>CP022737.1:0-5030541 GCA_002257525.1 Halomonas ventosae | reverse complement strand
GCATGAAGCGACCCTTGAGAAATATCGGGCCAAAATGAATGAAGCAAACGTTCTATATTTTCAATCATTTACTCAGCAGGCCCCTGAAGCGCAGGCAGTACAAATCAGTAACGTTGAAAAGTCCACACTGCAGCTCAACGAAGCGGAAACACGTGTCCTAATCGACGAGCAACTCATTGAGGCAGGCTGGGAAGCTGATAGCGTCAATCTCAAATATTCCGCTGGCGCACGGCCAATTCCCAATCAAAACCGGGCTATTGCTGAATGGCCAACAGCTTCCGGCCCCGCCGACTATGTCCTGTTCATTGGCCTGATGCCTGTAGCCGTTGTAGAGGCCAAAAAGAGCGCCAGAAACGTTTATGGCAGCATCGATCAGGCCAAGCGTTATGCCAAGGTCTACAGGAGAAAGGTGCGTTTACCGTTGAAGAGCTTTATGGAGAGTTTCGTGTGCCGCTGGCCTTCGCAACCAATGGCCGTCCTTACCTGAAACAGCTGGAGCAGGAAAGTGGTATCTGGTTTTTGGACGTGCGCGACGATACCAACCGACGTCGAGCGCTAAACGGTTGGTATTCGCCACAGGAAATAAAAACCTATCTCCGGCAAACCCCTCAGCAAGCTGAAGATGAGCTGGAGGCCATGGGGTTTGATTATCATCTTGCCTTGCGCGACTACCAGATCGAGGCCATTCGAGCGACTGAAACCCGTATCAAGCAAGGAGAAACCGCGGCCCTGATAGCCATGGCAACCGGGACAGGCAAGACCAAAACAGCCATCGCCATGGTCTATCGATTTCTCAAGGCTGAGCGTTTTCGCCGCATCCTGTTTCTGGTGGATCGCTCTGCACTGGGCGTACAGGCAACCGATGATTTCGGTGAGGTTCGGCTGGAAAACCTCAATACCTTTGCAGAAACCTTTGATGTCATCGGTATGGCGCCAAACAAGACTCCCAAGGCGACACCGGATGATGCCACCAAGGTTCACGTTGCCACCGTGCAGGGTCTGGTCAAGCGAATCCTTTACCCGACTGATGGCACGGCGCGGCCCGGCGTTGGCCAGTATGACTGCATCATTGTCGATGAATGCCACCGGGGCTATCTGCTGGATCGTGAGCTTAGCGATACCGAGCAAATGTTTCGTGACCAGAAGGACTACCAGTCAAAGTATCGCAGCGTCATCGACTACTTCGATGCTTTCAAGATCGGACTGACCGCTACGCCCGCCCTGCACACGACCGAGATTTTTGGCGCCCCTGTTTTTACCTACAGCTACACAGAAGCCGTGCTGGACGGCTATCTCAATGACCATCTTCCACCCATTCGGATACGTACAAAGCTCTCTGAAGAGGGTATCTCCTACAAGGTAAATGAACAGGTAACGGTTTACGACGTCGCCAATAACACGATCGATACCTATAACACGCCCGATGAATTGAACTTTGATGTTAGCGATTTCAACCGCAAGGTGATTGCTCCTGAGTTCACGAGCGTTGTCACCCGATGGTTGATCGAAAGCGATTCGATCAATCCCTATTCACCGGCGAAAACACTGGTCTTTTGCGTAACAGACAAGCACGCCGATGATGTAGTTGAAGCGTTCAAGACCGCCATTGAGCATTATCATGGTGAAGTTGAAGACGACGCCGTACAAAAGATCACTGGKGCCAGTGACAAGCCGCTGGAAAAGATTCGCAGCTATAAAAACGATCGACTGCCTAACATTGCCGTCACCGTTGATTTGATGACGACAGGAATAGATGTTCCCGCCATCTGTAATCTGGTGTTTCTACGTCGAGTGAACAGTCGAATTCTATTTGAACAGATGCTGGGGCGCGCCACTCGGCTATGCCCTGATATCGGCAAGGGGCCATTCCGAATCTATGACGCCGTAGATATCTACACGCAGCTGGAACACGTGAACACCATGAAACCGGTGGTCACCAAGGTTGACCTTGCCTTCAAGGGTCTTGAAGACGACATGAAGCAAGAGAGCGCTCCAGAGCTCCAGGACCTTGCCAGGAAGCAGTTTATTTCAAAGCTTCAGGTCAAAAAGAACTACCTGCTGCCAGAGCAGGCTGACAAATTTGAAATCATTGCAGGCAAGTCTCCCGGTGAGTTCGCTCGTGAGCTCAAGAACATGCCTGTCTCGCAACTCGCCGAATGGTTTACTAACAATCCTGGACTCGGTGAATTGCTTGATACCACCGTTACCAATGGTGGTGGGGGCTGGAGACCTAATGTAGTGATTCATGATGGCAGTGATAAGATAGCGGGTATCACTACGGGCTATGGCGAGGGGCAAAAACCGGAAGATTATCTGAAAGCCTTCAAAGCCTATATCAACGCCAACAGTAACCGTCTGGCGGCGCTTCAGACCGTGATCAACCGCCCGTGGGAGCTCACCCGTCAAAGTCTGAGAGAGCTCGCCGTCGAACTTGAGCGCAATCAGTTTCGTGAGCAGGACCTTCAGGTCGCTTGGCGTGAACTGACGCAGGAAGAGATCGCTGCCAAGATCATTGGGTTTATTCGGCAAGCAGCGCTAGGCGAGCCTCTGGTCCCTTGGGATCAACGAGTTGATAATGCGCTGGAAACGATTCTCCAGAGCCAGCCTTGGAAGACCCCCCAGCGTGATTGGCTTAAGCTGATCGCCAAGCAGATGAAGGCCACCATCATTGTGGATGAGGCCGCGCTGAATCAGGGGCCGTTCAAGGCCCAGGGCGGTATCAAACGCGCTAACAAGCTCTTTGATCAGCCCGTTACCGATATCCTCACACAGTTTAACCAAGCGCTCTGGGCATGACCCAGAGCGCCAACCACATGAAGTAGACACCAACCATGAACACCCCGAACCTCGTCGCTAAACTCTGGAACCTTTGTAATCTGTTGCGTGACGATGGCGTGACCTATCACGAATACATTACCGAACTGACGTATCTTGTCTTTCTCAAGATGGKGGAAGAGACCGGGCAGGATGAACTGTTGCCGGCCAATAATACCTGGACGGATCTGGAGAACCAGAACTCGGCCAGCCGGCTGGAGTTCTACAAGAAAATGCTGGTCGATCTTGGCGGCCACGGCTCAAGGATCACGCAGGCGATCTATAACAATGCCCACACCGTAATCCGCAAGCCAGCGACGCTGGATAAACTGATCACTGAAATCGACAAGCTCGATTGGTACAGCGCCCGCCAGGAAGGCCTAGGCGATATGTATGAAGGGCTACTGGAAATCAATGCCAGCGAGAAGAAATCCGGCGCAGGTCAGTACTTCACTCCGCGTGTACTGATCAATGCCATGGTCAAGCTGATGAAGCCGACCCTGGACGACGTGATTGTGGACCCGACGGCCGGTACTGGTGGGTTTCTGATCAGCGCCCACCATCATATTGGTGCCAATAACGATGTCGAGGCATTGGATGAAGCGGCCTATGATCGTTACCAACACAAGACCTTTTATGGCATGGAATTTGTGCCGGATACCCGCCGTCTGGCATTGATGAACCTGATGCTGCACGACATCGCCATCGATGATCATCACGCTGGCATCCTGTTTGGCGACACCCTTAGTAATGAAGGTAAGCAGCTCCCCAGAGCGTCGCTGTTGCTCGCCAACCCTCCCTTTGGCACCAAACAAGGCGGCGGTATCCCGACCCGGGATGATCTGCTGTTTTACAGCAGTAACAAGCAGCAGGCCTTCCTGCATTTGATGTATCACGTGATGCTCAAACCCGGCGGCCGCGCCGCGGTGGTGCTGCCGGACAACGTGCTGTTCGAGGCCGGCCAGGGTGCCCAGGTACGCCACGACCTGATGGAGAAGTGCAACCTGCACACCATTCTCCGCCTGCCCACCGGCATTTTTTATGCCGCGGGTGTTAAAACCAACGTTTTGTTTTTCTCCAAGCCTGAAGACCCCACCCAGGACAAGGGCAACACGCAAAACGTCTGGGTCTATGACCTGCGCACCAACATGCCGAGCTTCGGCAAGCGCACGCCCTTTACTGACAAATACCTTGAACCATTCGAGACCGTATTTGGTGACGACCCCAACGGTCAAAGCCCGCGGCAGGAAGGCGAGTGGTCGTTCAACGCTGACGAGATCGCCGTTGATCCTGACGCCACGGACGAAAACCAGGGCGTGATCGATGACCGACTCGCCAAATCCCGCTGGCGCTGCTTCTCCCGCGAGTGGATTCGCGACACCAAGGGCGACTCGCTTGATATCAGCTGGCTCAAGGACAAGGACAGCGTGGATGCTGCTGACATGCCTGACCCCGAGGTGCTGGCCGGCGAGGCCATGAGCGAGCTGGTGCAAGCTCTGGGCGAGCTGGACGGGCTGATGCGTGAACTAGGAGCTGAGGAAGAGGCCGATGGGCAACGGGTATTGTTGAAGGAAATGATGGGTGGGGATAAATAAATGATGGAAGTATCGATCCCCGATGAATGGGCTGTCATCGAATATGGTGATGTGTTGACCTCCGTATCAAATGGTATAGGAGGAAAACAAAACAAAGATGGCTCAGGTATTCCTGTTAGTCGTATTGAAACTATTGCTCATGAAACAATCAACTTTAGTCGGGTTGGTTTCATAGAGATATACGATACTAATAAAGTTGAAAAATATAAAATTAATAAGGGCGACATCTTATTTAGCCATATAAACAGCCCGACCCACCTTGGAAAGACTGCCATTTTCGATAAGAATCGCGAACTTTATCATGGAATAAACTTACTTCGGTTAGTTGTGAATAAAAAGTGTATGATTGCGCGCTTTTTTAATTATCATTGCAAGTTTTCGAGGAAGGCTGGCATCTTCTCACAAAATGCTCAGCATGCAGTAAATCAATCGTCCATAAATCAGAAGAAGCTGTCTAGGTTTAAGGTTCCGCTTCCCCCCCTTGCCGAACAAAAAATCATCGCCGACAAACTCGACACCCTGCTGGCGCAGGTGGACAACACCAAAGCCCGCCTTGAGCCTATTCCCAAGATCCTCAAGCGCTTTCGTCAATCCGTACTGGCAGGGGCGATGAGTGGGCGGKTGACGAAAGAGKGGCGAGCCACTAATCACCAAAACATTGGAGATGTGAAGCCATTATCTGTAGCAGGAAAAATAATTGCAGGACAATCTCCCAGTAGATCAGAGGTTAACTTTGATGGGAAAGGCGAACCGTATGTAACCGGTCCTGAACAATGGGATGGAAGAAAAATATTACATAATAAGTGGACAGAGTACCCTAAACGTATGGCCCCGGATGGCTCGATATTTGTCACAGTAAAAGGTGCTGGTGTGGGAACTACTTTTCCGGGCTGTTATGCAGCGATCGGTCGTGATGTGTATGCGTTTGTCCCTAACGAAAAGATGAACTACACCTACATTCTTTTTGCCATTCAGGCTTCCGCCGCAGATGTTGTTTTAAAAGCTAAGGGGTTAATCCCTGGCTTGACGAAAAGTAATATAATTGACCACGAAATATACTTGCCGCCACTCAAAGAACAAATCGAAATCGTCCGCCGCGTGGATCGACTCTTTGCCCACGCCGACCGTATCGAGCATCAGGTGAATCAATCGCTGGCGCGGGTGAACAACCTCACCCAATCCATTCTCGCCAAAGCTTTCCGAGGCGAACTCACCGAGCAGTGGCGTAAAGACAACCCTGACCTGATCACCGGCGAGAACAGCGCAGAGGCGCTGCTGGAAAGGATCAAAGCAGAACGGGCGGTGAAAGCGCCAGCAAAACGCCGCAAACGTAGTGCATAAGCGGCTGACTCCATTATCAATTAGAAGTGACAAAGGTTAGGCAAGAAAGCGAAACATGAACTTTTAAGCGGTGGGCACATCAAATTGATTGGAAAAAATTACCATTATGGTAAACAATACAACCAACGTTAGCGTCTATTCAGGGCAACCGCCTAGCGAGGCCGGTAGCAAACGAATTCACATTGAAGACGAGCCGCTGTACGCCGTAACTGACGTACTAGCGCTGCTGGACGCAGGTGACGAACAGACGGTGCTATGGACACGCAAGTGCATAGCAGATGTTCAACAGCTTGCTTATGAAATATCAGACGTCCGCGCATTGCTGAAACAAGCGCTTACCGGTGGTCAGTATTTAAAATCTGAATGGTGTGTGCAGAAGCCAACAGGCCCATGGGCTGCATGCGATAGCTACCGCTTGCAGCGAATCGAGTGGATAGAGCATGCACACAAAGAAATGCACATAGAATACTACGTAAAATTTGCGATTGGTAAAACAGGCAAGCTACTGCTGCTGGTTTCTTGCCATACTTAGTACCGAGGAGTGTCATGGCTAATCACATTTGTCCGATCTGCGAATCTGGGCAGCTTCATGCCCGTAGCGAATGGATAGACGTTGAGCACATGGGCAAACATAGCCGCATTGAAAGCCACTTTTTGGCTTGTGATGGCTGTGGTAGCGAGCAGGCAGGAACAAAAGAAGCACGTGATAATAAGCGCGCAATGACTGCTTTTAAGAAACAAGCGCAGGGGCTACTCACTGGCGCAGAAGTGCTCGCATTACGTAAGCATTGGCAATTAAATCAACAAGACGCTGCTCGCATCTTTGGCGGTGGCCCTGTGGCGTTCTCTAAGTACGAATCAGATGATGTCATGCAATCTGATGCTATGGATAAGCTGTTACGCGTCGCCGATCAGGTGCCAGCCGCGCTGGAGAAGCTGAAAGCCGATGCTGGAGTAACAAACAGAGAAACTCGCCTTTGGAAAACGACCTCTATCGTTGGGCTACGCTCACTCCCACGCAAGGTAAATACTAAGGTGATCCAGTCTCATGAGATCGAGCGCGAGGTCTGTTATGGCTAAAGCTAAAGTCAGCAAAAAGCTGCAACAAGCGATTGACAGCTTGGTCATCAACGACGTTTATCTCAAGTCCGCGCAAGCTGAGTGCGAAGACGATTTTGATCCCAAGTCAGCCGATAGTTTAGAAGTGCTGTCGGTGCAGCAAATGCACATTGTGCGTAAAAGTGAAGTGATACAAGTGGATGGCGACGGCCAACTGGTACGCATCTATATTCGCCTTGGGGCTCGTTGGGTTTCACAACAACAAGAGGATGAAGAGCCTGATATTAAAGCGCTTATAGAAGGGGAGTTTATTGCAGAGTACCTAGTAACCGACTCAATAGAGCAAGAAGCAATAGATGAGTACGCGCTTAAAAACGCCAGTTATCACGTTTGGCCCTATTGGCGCGAATTCTTGAGCTCACAATGCGAACGCTTGCGCTTACCGCGAGTGGTTTTACCCACCGTTCAGTTTAGCAAGCAACCCGATCCTATAGCCGATTGATCGGCCTATAACATATTGGGTGCTGTGCACGGTGCTGCTAGACTCACTTGATCTACGCAAATCGTTACTAGGAAAGCCCCCGTATGACCAAGGCAAATATCAACACCCAGATGCTGACCTGGGCGCGCGAGCGCTCCGGCATCCCGGTGCCTGAATTTGCACATAAGTGCGGGGTGAATGAAGAAAAACTGCTGGCATGGGAAGCGGGTGAAAAGCCCATCACCTTCCGCCAAGCGATGCAGTTTGCCGAAAAAGCCTACGTCCCTTTTGGGTACCTGTTTCTTACAGAGCCGCCCGAAGAAGTGTTGCCCATTCCCGATCTTCGAACGCTGGAAGGCCAAGGTGTTACTCGGCCGAGCGCTGAGCTTCTTGATCTGATCAAGCTAATGCTTCAGCGCCAGGAGTGGTACCGGGACTATTTAAAGCAGCACTTTGCCGAGCCCAATCCAAATGTTGGCCGCTTTTCTGCCAATCACTCTGTCGCTGAAATCGTCGCCGACATGCGCTCCCAGTTAGGCGTTGAGGATCACCCTAAGCGCGGTAAATGGGATGACTATTACCGCGATTTAACCCAGCGAATCGAAGCACAGGGAATCCTGGTGATGCGCCAAGGCGATATGGGCCACTACACACGCCCTTTGCGAGTTGAAGAGTTCCGCGGGTTTGCCATTGTAGATGACTATGCGCCTATCATTTTCGTCAATCATGGCGATGCGCTAGGTGCGCGCTTATTTACTCTGATCCATGAGCTTTGTCATATTTGGATTGGGCAGTCTGGCATTTCCGATGGAAACGCTAATACGCACCGCCAACAAGAAGTGCTTTGTAATGCCGTCGCGGCAGAGTTTTTAGTACCAGAACAAGAATTCAGCTCTCTTTGGCAACACGATTTAGTGCACTGGCAAGATAACTTACCGACGTTGGAAGCCCACTTTCACGTCAGCACCTGGGCATTGGCGCGCCGTGCGTTGACGCTCAATTTTATTTCTCAAGCGCAATACGGCCATTATATTGCTGAACAGCAGGCGCAGCACAAAGCAAATGAGAGCAGTGGCGGGCCAACCTACTACCAGACTAAGAAATCCCAAATCAGCCAATCATTTTCTAGGGCGGTGGTCAGTGAAGCACTGAGTGGTCAGTTGATGTTACGCGAAGCGAGCGACCTGCTAGGCGGGGTCAAACCTAGTAAAATAGAGCGCTTTGCTCAATTTCTGTGTCCAAACTGAATCTACTCTCGTCTCTGGCCAGCCCTTTGACCTTCCCTACCTGACACACAGAGCTTGTCGTCTTATAAATTGCTTTTAATAAAAATAGCAACTAATGTGTTGCTGTAAACTAAAAAAGCAACTTATTTGATGACACCGCCATGCCGTTACTGGATCAGATCAAAAAGCGCCGTGTTGCGCTAGGCTTCAAACAAAGTGACATGCAGATGCGGGTGGGAATGTCGCGCCAGCAGTATCAACGGCTTGAAGCCAGTGGCAACCCGCGCCTTAACACGTTAGAACTGGTGGCTAAGGGGTTGAACAGCGAGATTATGTTGATCCCCCAAGAGAAGCGCGACGCGGTGTTGGCCCTGCTCGCAGGTCATACGGTGGGCACACCTTCCTCTGATATGGAGGATAACGGCGATAGCGTCATTGATGACCCGTGGAAAGGCTTACTAGAGGATGATTAACCGTACAAAGGGGGCTAAATGGATCGATTGAGCATTCTGCAGCTCTCTTTGCATGGGAGCGTGGTGGGTCATCTTGCGGGTTATTCCCATGGCAAGAATATCCTGCTGTTCGATGATGAGTTTCGCCACAACCCTGAGCGGCCAACGCTTAGTCTGATTACGCACCCTAATTTCCCTAAATCTGAAGAGATTTTAGCGAGAGACTGGTCGAGGCACCAACGGTTGCATCCTCTGTTATCTAATCTGCTGCCTGAAGGTGCGCTGCGTGAACTGCTCGCGCATAGTTTGAAAACCCATATTGACCATGAGTTCTCTCTTCTAGCATGGCTTGGTCTTGACCTTCCCGGCGCTCTCATCGCACGCCCACTCTCACCAGACAACATCCCGGCGAAGGTACTGTCTCGGTTGCCACACGCACGACCTGAAACAATTGAGTATCCACCGGTACTAGCGTCCGGTAATAAGTTCTCGTTGGCTGGCGTACAGATGAAGTTCTCTATGAAGGAGAAAGATGGCCGTTATAACCTGATCCATAGCGCCGTTAGTGATGGCAATGAGGAGTTGGGTGAGTGGATCATCAAAACGCCCTCCACCCAGCATGCTTACGTTCCCTTAAACGAATTTTCGGCAATGCAACTGGCGGCCCTTGCTGGCATCGATATGCCGGAAACTCGCTTGGTCGCACTCGATACGTTAGACAATCTGCCTGCTATCCGATTGCCAGAAGAGCCCATGGCGTTTGGTATCAAGCGTTTTGATCGCCAGCGCGGCTTGCAGGGTACCGAGCGCGTTCACATGGAGGATTTTGCTCAAGTCTTGGCGAAATATCCCCATGAAAAGTATGGCTCGGCTAGCTATGATCAAATCGGCCGTATTCTGTACCAGTTTTCCGGTGATGCCATTGCGGATGCCCAGCAGTTTGCCCGACGCCTGCTGGTAAACATTTTGCTTGCCAACGGCGATGCTCACTTAAAAAATTGGAGCCTTTTGTACTCTGATCGCTACACGCCACGGCTATCACCCGCTTACGATATTGTGACCACCAGCGTATATATGGACAACGAACGTACTACTGCGCTTAATTTGGCTGGCCAAAAAGCGTGGTATCAAACCTCCATGGAAAGCTATCAGCAGTGGGCTAAAAAAGCCGACATTCCTTGGCGTTTAATCAAGCCCCACCTAGATGACACGCTTGATAAAGCCCGCTCCTTGTGGCCTCAAGCACTGGCGGAGCTACCAATGCATGAACCTCATAAGCAGGCACTGCGTGAACATTGGCAGCGTCTCCATACTGATTTTCGTCTGCTTGGCGGTTAACAGCGGTTTTTAGTAGCTGAAAACATCACTCAATATTCTGGATTTGCTCCCTCATCTGCTCGATCAACACCTTCAACTCCACCGCACAGCGGGTCGTCTCTGCCACCACGGATTTTGACGAGAGCGTGTTGGCTTCGCGGTTGAGTTCCTGCATCAGGAAATCCAGGCGGCGACCTTTGGGGCCTTTCTGGGCGAGCTGGTGGCTCACTTCTTCTATATGCGCGGTCAGGCGGTCTAGTTCTTCATCCACATCAGCTTTTTGTGCCACCAGCACCAGTTCGGCCTCCAGGCGTTGGGGATCGAGTTCAGTTTTGGCAACCTCCAAGCGTTCCAGCAGTTGGGCGCGTTGGCGTTCCAGGATCTGCGGTAACAGGCTGCGCACTGTGGCTACCTGCTCACTTGCCGCCGCCAGGCGGGTGGTGATCATTTCGGCCAGCTTGTCGCCTTCACGGGCGCGGGCGTCAATCAGCTCATCCAGCGCTTGGTCAAACAGCGCTTTGGCGGCGGCTTTGATGGCGTCTTGATCCAGGTGCTGGGTTTCCATTACGCCGGGCTGATTGAGAAGCGCGAGCGTGGTGGGCGGCACGGCGCTGGGCACCTGCTGCTGAATGGCGGCTAGGGCGTCGGCAATCTCTTTTAACCGCTGGACGTTCACCGCCGGCGCTTGAGCGGTGTCGGCGCTCTCGAACCGCACGCTGCACTCCACTTTGCCACGGGCCAGGCGAGTACGCAGTGCTTCGCGCAGCACCGGTTCTAAATCCCGTAGGCTTTCATGTAGGCGAAAATGTGGCTCTAAGTAACGCTGATTCACCGAGCGAATTTCGACCTGCAGGGTGCCAAAGGGGGCGGCCTGCTCGGTGCGGGCGAAGGCAGTCATGCTGTGCGTCATGGAAAAACCTGTAGAGAGATTAGCGTGTTGGAAGTGTAGAGCATTCGCTAACACTCTTGTTTGAATTGACGCGTCTATTTATTCGATACGTTGAATACTGAGCCAAAGTACGGAAATCAAACACCCATGATGTCTGGCTGCACCTCAATAAGCAGACTGGCATCCGGCGATGGCGTATCCATCACCTCGAAGACGCGGTCGATCATCTCGCCCACGTTTTGTCGTGCCATGATCAGGTGAGGGTGAAACGCAGCGGCCAGCGGGTCCCAGTCAAAGCAGCCAACAATCATATCGTCAAGCTGATAGCCGCCCCGCTGTAGCCAGCGCACGATTCCCTCAAGCGAAATCGTTGAGTTGACGAACATCGCGCTGGGAAGCGTAGCGCGGTGGCGCATATACGCCTCTAGCGCGACCTGGGCCTTATCGGCGGCATAGTCGCAGGGAATGATGTCTGCCTCCGAGGKGGAAAGCCCGCGTTCAGCGCGAGCCTGGGTAAATCCGGCAATCCGCTCGCGGGTATTGTGATCCTCCGCACGGCCACCAATAAACAGGATGGCGTTGTCACTTGGCGCTTGGCTGGCTAGCTGATCGAGAATGGCGTGGGTCAGCTTTTGCGCGCCCTCCCTGTTATTGGAAATAATCGAGGGGGCCTTACCGCCGGGCAAATCCAGGTTAATACTCGCCACTCCGCTCTCATCGCACATCGCTGAAATCGTGTCGGGATCAGTGGCCCCGGTACTGACTAAACATTCGACCCGGTAGGCGAGCATCATGCGCGCCGCCTCGCGCTCTTGGGTCGGGTCGCGGTTGGTACAAGCGACAATCGCAAACAGCCCACGGCGCCTCGCCTGGGCTTCGAAATGTTGGGCAATCGAGCTGAAATAGCGGTTGTCGTAGAGCGGCAGAATCATGCCAATAATCCCCGAACGCTCCCGGCGCAGCGCACGGGCCTGCATGTTGGCTGAATAGCCTTCCGCTTGGGCGAGGGAAAGAATTTTGCTAGCCAGTTTTTTGCTGATGCGACGGCGCTGCCAAGTGCCGTTGAGCACGGCACTGACGGTACTAGGCGACGTTTCTGCCAACCTCGCTAAGTCGTAAATAGTCAGCCGCTTGGATGAAGAGTCGCTAACCACGGGGCAGCTCCTTGCGATTAGATAAAAGTAGCATTGACGTGATGAAGGAATAGATCAATCCTACATATTGCACAACCGATTGTGCACGCTCGGTTAAATGACAATAACGATAGCGATGATGCATCGCTTAGGTACCACTCACCGTATCCAGCACTGTGTAAAGTTTCTGTGCATTAAATTCCTATGCATTGTGAGGCTCCAAAGCGTCTGCGTCATTTCATTTGACCATGGCGCAACGTACAGCAGCACTATTAAAGCGCTTCAATGCACACTATTCCACTGACTGGGTTAGCCAACAGCAAGCAGGAAATCACAATGAAATACAAAGCACTTCTTACCGCGGCTACGCTAACAGGCATTATCGGCAGCACCGGCGCAATGGCTCAGGAGTCTCCTACTATCGCCGTGGTCGCGAAGGTGGGTGGCATCCCCTGGTTCAATGCCATGGAGATGGGCATTGAGCAGATGGGTGAAGAGCTGGGTGTCGAGGCCTATATGGTGGGCCCCACCAGCGCAGACCCGGCCCTGCAGGTACGCGCGATTGAAGATCTGATCAGCCGCGGTGTTGATGTCATCGGCGTGGTGCCCAACGACCGTGAAGTACTGGAGCCGGTGCTTGAGCGCGCGCGTGAGCAGGGCATTATTGTGCTGACCCACGAAAGCCCTGAGTCAGTGAATATCGATTACGACTTTGAAATGATTTCGGCGCAGCAGCTCGGCGAAGAGCACGCCAAACTGCTTGCTGAGACCACAGGCTGTGAAGGCTCCTACGCCGTCTATGTGGGCGGACTGAGTGTGCCTGCACACAACGCCTGGGCGGATGCGGCGGTGAACTGGCTGGATGAAAACTGCGCAGGCTTGACCCAAGCGGCGGAACGTTTTGGTGTGGCCGAGAGTGTCGACGATAGCCGTAATACCMCCCTTGATCTGCTGCGCGCTCATGATGACCTGGCCGGTATTATGTCGTTTGGCAGCCAAGGCACCATCGGTGCCGCTCGTGCGGTTAAAGAGCGTGGCTTAGAGGGCGACGTCGCCGTAATGGGGCTTTTCTCACCGGGTCAGGGGCGTCGTTTGGTGCATGAAGGAGTCATTACGGGTGGTTTCCAATGGAGCCCGCTGGAAGCAGGTAAAGCGTTCGTCGCCCTCGGTGAGATGCTCTATAACGGCGAAGAGATTACCGATGGGGCTGAGCTTCCGGTGCTCGGCGAAATCACCCTGGACGGCCACACAATCTTTGCCTCCCAGCCACTGGAGCTCAATAAAGAGACCGTGGATGAGCTGGCAGAGCTCGGCCTGTAAAACCACGCTTATTCATTTGGTGTAAACGCTGCCGCGCTCAATGAGCGCGGCAGTTATGTTAAGAGAGCCGTCATGTCTAGAGAGGAGCCGCCGATGAGCGAGATCGCGATTCGAGCGCGTCATGTTAGCAAGGTATTCGGGCAAAGCAGGGTGCTGGATGATGTCGAATTCGAACTTCGCCGCGGTGAGGTTATGTGCCTGGCGGGCGAAAATGGCTGCGGCAAAAGTACCCTCATTAAAATTATCAACGGCGTTTACAAGCCCGAGCCGGGTGTTGAGTTCACCTTTGGKGATGAAACCCTCTCTGCCATTAGCCCGCTGGAGGCGCGCGGCCGAGGCATCCACGTCATCTGGCAGGATCTGGCGCTCTTTCCACMCCTCACTGTCGCGGAAAATATCGTCTTTGATGACTACGTTTCTAAGCCGTGGCAGCCCATTTCGTATAAAAAGGCGCTGCAGCAATCACGTGAGATTATTCAGCAGTTTGGTTTGAAACTGGATCCCACGGCCCGTGTTGAAGACCTTTCGATTGCCCGCCGCCAGTTGGTCGCCATTTGCCGCGTGCTGCGCGCAGGGGCCAGCATTATTTTTATGGATGAGCCCACCGCCTCGCTCACCTACAAAGAGGTGCAGGCGTTGTTGGCGATTACCCGCTCGCTAGCAGAAAAGGGCATTTCTATTGTGCTGGTCAGCCACCGCTTGGCGGAAGTGCTGGAAGTGTGCCAGCGGGTAACCGTACTGCGTAACGGCCAACTGGTGGGCACTTATCCCACCGAGGGAATGACCCAGGCGCGGCTCTCCACGCTGATGACCGGTCTTGAACTGAAGCTCACCCCCCGGGCTGAAACGCATACAGGCGCAACAGTACTGGAGCTTAAGCAACTGACTCGTGAAGGCGAGTTTGCAGATGTCTCTTTTACCCTGCACCGCGGGGAAATTCTCGGCTTAACCGGCTTGCTGGGCGCGGGACGCACCGAAATCGCCCACACCATTTTTGGCATGACAAAGCCCACATCGGGCGAGATTCACAAGGATGGTCAACTGCTCAAGCTGCGCTCCAACCGCGACGCCGTGCGCCATAAGATCGCTTACCTCTCGGAAGACCGGCTCCATCTTGGCCTGGTGCAAAACCAGTCGATCAATATGAATACCGCTGTGACAGTGCTGCCGATGCTTGAGCAACCGCGCTTTTTTCTCTCTCCCCAACGCATTAAGGCGCTCACCGCGCGCTGGATAGAGCGGCTTAAAACCAAGGTAAGTGATGCTGAACTGGCAGTCTCGTCGCTCTCTGGCGGCAACCAACAGCGCATTGCGCTTGCCAAGTGGCTGGCGACCGAGCCCGATGTGCTGATTCTCGATTGCCCAACGATTGGCGTCGATGTGGGAGCTAAAGCGGGGATCTTCGAGATCATCCGCGGTCTTGCCGACCAGGGCGTGGCGATTATTTTGATCTCCGACGAAGCGGGGGAAATCTGGATGAATACTGACCGCGCGCTGGTACTGCGCGAGGGGCGCATCGCTACCGAGGTGATCCCCTCTGAAACCACGGAAGAAGCGCTGGAGGCGATCATCAATGCGTAACCTGTTATCACGCCAACGTATCAGCACTGAAGGGGTGCTGCTGGGCATCATTTTAGCGCTCTCGGCGGTGCTGGCACTGATCACCGACAGTTTTTTAACTGTTCAGAACCTGTTTGACCTACTTAACAATCAGTCGGTCAATATCATTTTTGCCGTGGGGTTGGTGGTCGTTCTCATCGCGGGGGGCATCGATATCTCCTTCGCGGTGGCGGCTTCGGTGGTGCAGTACGTGGTGATGACGCTGCTCATTGACACCCTGGGCGGCGGCAGCTGGCCGCTAGGCATCCTACTCTCAATGCTGGTGGGCACTCTACTGGGGTTGTTTAATGCGCTGCTCATCCACCGTTTTCGTATTGTCTCGATTATCGTCACCATTGGCACCTTTAACCTATTTTTCGGGCTATTGATGTACTTCACTGGCGGGGTATCGATCTACGCTATTCCCGACTGGCTCTACTACTCAATTCCTCTGCTCGACCTACCCGCCGAGCGCGGTTCGGCCACGCTCTACTTCCCCGCCGCCGTCATGGCAGTAATGGTCTTACTCACTTGGTTCATTCTGGCTCGCACTGGCTTCGGGCGTGCTGTGTATGGCTTTGGCTCAAGCCCCGAGGCCGCCCGCCGTTCGGGCGTGAGTGTGTGGAAAATTCACGCCTTCGCTTACGGCTGGCTGGGGCTATGCGCAGGCGTGGCAGGCCTTATGCAGGCGCATATTGTGCAAGAGGTGGTGCCCAACGCCTTGATCGGCCAGGAACTGCCGATTTTAGCCGCGGTAGTGCTCGGAGGGGCAACGTTAGGTGGTGGGCGCGGTTCGGTGCTCGGTGCGGTGCTTGGCGTGCTGCTGCTCGCCGTGGTGCAAAACGGCCTTAACCTGCTGGGCGTAACGCCCTACGCTTTCCGCATGATTGTCGGGTTGATTATTTTGATCGCGATCACGACCAGTAATCTGGGCAACCTGTTGCCCCGTTCAACCAGGGCGCAAAACGTATGAATAAGCCGCTGAACACGCCATCCAGTGCTGGCATACGCCTGGGTGGCGATACCATCGAAGTGATGGCCATGACGGCCCTTTTGATCATCAGCATCGTGTTTTTCTCGCTTCTGGCCCCGGGGTTTCTCTCCGCGACTAATTTCAGTTCCATGTCGATGCAGTTGCCAGAGCTTGGGCTACTGTCGCTGGCAATGCTGGTACCGATTATTTCCGGCGGGCTCAACCTCTCGGTTACTTTTACCGCCAATATTGCCGGGCTCACCACCGCCTGGCTGGTACAGGGGCTGCTGGCGGGGTTGGGCATACTCAGTGTTCCCATGGCGATTATGGTCGGGCTCGTCGTGGGCGCTGCCGCCGGCTTTTTAATCGGCGTTATCGTCGCCTATGTGGGTGCGCATCCCATTCTGGTGTCGCTAGGTGCGATGATTTTTCTCCAGGGTGTGGGCGAGTTTTTAACTCGCGGCGGCGGTATTTCAGGTATGCCTGAGGTATTTCAAACCATCGGTAGCGGAAGCTTTCTGGGCGTGCCAATTCCCATGCTGATCTTTCTCGCCGCCGCCGCTGGGCTGATGTACGTGATGCACTTTACCCGCACCGGGTTCTCGATCTATATGCTCGGCTCCAATCCCCGCGCTACCGAGTACTCGGGTATTAACGTCAAGCGCGTGCTGATCACCGTCTACACGATTTCCGGTCTGCTCKCCGGCCTCGCAGGTATGGTGATGCTCGCCCGCTTTAACTCCGTACGCGTAGGCCACGGCGAGAGCTACCTACTGATTACCGTGCTGGCCTGTTTTCTGGCCGGGGCGAACCCATTTGGCGGCTTTGGCCGCGTACTCCCCCTGGTGCTGGGTTTGATGAGCCTGCAGGTAATCGCCTCGGGTATGAACCTGATGGGCGCCAGCCAGCATTTGTCCACAGCGGTGTGGGGAGCTTTTCTAATTATTGTAATGGCAGTGCGTATGCCATTTATTAAACAGTCTTGAGTAAGGTTTTCCATGAGTCATCAAGAACATGTTMTAGGCATCGATATCGGCACTGGCAGCGCCCGGGCGGGCATTTTCACGCTTGATGGCGTGATGCTGGCCGAAGCGAAAACCCCTATTGCGATGCATCGCCCTGCCGAGCACCACGTTGAGCAAAGCTCCACGGATATCTGGCGCGCGGTATGCAGCGCGACCCGGCGCGCCCGCGAGGCTGCCGGTGTAGCGCCCGATTCCATCACCAGCATGTCGGTAAGCGCCACCTGCTCGCTCGTCCTTCTGGATCAGCAGGGTCAACCGCTTGAGCTCTCACCCGGTGATGAAGCGTGGAATATCATTGTCTGGATGGATCACCGTGCAACCGCCGAAGCCGCTGAGTGCACGGCCACCCACGCCGCGCCACTGGCTAACTTGGGTGGCTTCATGTCCCCCGAGATGCAGATGCCCAAACTGATGTGGCTCAAGCGCCACCGTCCAGAGCTTTATGCCCAGATTGGCTACGCCGGTGATCTTGGCGACTGGCTGGGCTTTAAATGCACGGATTCCACCGAGCGTTCGGTGTGCATGCTCGCCTGCAAGTGGACGTTTGATCCTCGCCCTGGTCATGGCTGGGATAAAGATTTTCTAGCTCAGATAGATATGCAGGATGTTCTTGAGCGCGCACGGCTGCCTGACCAAGCGCGGCCCGTTGGGGTAACACTGGGGCAATTGACAGAAGCAGCGGCGGCAGAGCTGGGTCTAACCACCGGCTGCACCTTTGCAGTGGGCATGATTGATGCCTATGCCGGAGCGCTCGGCACGTTAGGAAGAAGCCTCTCTGATGCTCCCGAGCGTCGTCTTGCCGTGATAGGCGGCACCTCCACCTGCCATATCGGCGCCCAGCCCGAACGGCGCGAGGTGCCCGGCGTGTGGGGCCCTTATCCCGGCGCGTTGTGCAGCGGTTTTGTCGCCAACGAAGGCGGGCAGAGTATTACCGGCGCGCTGCTAGATCMCCTGGCAGCGCTGTTTTCGGCAGGCAATGAGTTTGGCGAGGATATTCACGGAGCGCTCTCCGAGTTGCTGCTTGAACGCCTGGAAAACGGCGACCCTGCGCCACATACCCACGTCTGCCCTGACTTTATCGGTAACCGCTCTCCGCTAGCAGATCCGGACATTCGCGGCGCGATTACCGGGCTCACGCTAGATACGCCGCGGGAGAGCTTTATTAAGGTCTACTGGGCTGCCGCCACCGCGCTGGTGTATGGCACCCGTGCGATTATCGAGCGGCTGAACGCGCATGGTTACGCCATTGATACCTTGCACTTAAGCGGTGGTCATGGCCGCTCGGCCTTGCTACGCAAGCTCTATGCCGACGGTACCGGCTGCCGAGTTATCCTTTCTGATGCGCCCGAACCCGTGCTGCTTGGGGCAGCCGTGGCGGCGATGGCGGCAAGGACCAATGGCGACGTCTTGAGCGTTGCGAACGACCTATCCCCGGGCGAGCAGGTATTAGAGCCTGATTCAGGTACATATGAACTGCATGCGGCTCGCTATACTGCCTTCAAAGCGCTCTACACTGGACGCCTCAATTGACATAAATAAAGTAATGCCTTGACGCTAGCTGGGCGTTAAGACAATCAGCGCACTCCCAGACGTGTACAATGAAGGGCTTTTCCTTGTTACGCGTTTATTGAGAGGTACTATTTGTGAGCAGTGCTAAGCGTCCTGATGTTGTGCGCCCCAGCGGCCGCGAGGCCGACCAGCTCCGCGACATTCGCTTAACCCGCGACTACACCCGCCATGCGGAAGGCTCGGTGCTGGTGGAGTTTGGTGATACCAAAGTGCTGTGCAATGCCAGCGTAGAAGCCACTGTACCGCGCTGGCTGCGCGGCAAGAATCAGGGCTGGGTAACCGCTGAGTACGGCATGCTGCCCCGCGCGACGCACTCGCGCAGCAACCGCGAAGCGACTCAGGGTAAGCAAGGCGGCCGCACGCTGGAAATTCAGCGATTGATTGGTCGCAGCCTGCGCGCCGCGGTGAATTTGAAGAAGCTCGGTGAGTTCACCATTACCGTGGATTGCGATGTAATCCAGGCCGATGGCGGCACCCGCACCGCGGCGATTACCGGTGGCTGCGTGGCGCTGATGGATGCCGTTCGCTATCTGCAGCGTGAAAAGAAGATTAAAAGCGACCCCTTCAAGCAGTTGGTCAGCGCCATTTCCGTAGGCATTTATAAAGGCGTGCCGGTGCTGGATCTGGACTACCCGGAAGACAGCAAAGCCGATACCGATTTGAACGTGGTAATGACCGAAAGCGGCGAACTGATCGAAGTGCAGGGTACCGCCGAGGCGGGTGCGTTTACCCGTGCCGAGTTGAACGCGATGCTGGATTTAGCCGAAAAAGCCGGTGATGAGCTGCGCGAGAAGCAGCGCGAAGCGCTGGGTATTCGAGGGTAATGAAAGTGAGGTGTGAGGCGTAAAAAAACAACAGGCCAGCATTTAGCTGGCCTGTTGTTTATCACCCCTGCTAATCAGCAAGGGTGACTGGCGACGCGGGAAAAGTGCGTTGTCTAGCGCTTAGAGCGCTAGGTCGTACTCAATGATTAGCGGTGCGAACTCGGAGAAGGTCGCATCGTAATCAATCCACGCGTCGACCACGTGGCGGCGGAAGTTGGGGCCGACTAACTGATAGTCGATCCGCCAGCCTTCCTGGCGCTCACGGGGCACGTCTTGGTCAAGCTTCGGCCACCAGGTATATTCACCTGCATCACGGTTAATTTCGCGGAAGGTGTCGATAAACCCGGTGGGGCCAAGCACCTGATCCATCCAGGCGCGCTCTTCCGGGCGGAAACCTGAGGTCAGTTGGTTATCCGACCAATTAGCCAAATCGACGGTTTTATGGGCAATATGCCAGGTACCGCAGAGGATGTATTCACGCCGTTTGCGCGACATCTTGGTCAGGTACTCTTGGTACTGCTCCATAAACGCCTGTTTGGCTTTTTGGTCACTTCCATCAGGCATCAAGAAAGAAACGATACTGAAGCGTTCATAATCCGCCTGCAGAAAACGTCCTTCATGGTCACACTGAGGAAACCCAAGGCCATACATAATCGCCTTGGGGATTTTGCGGCAATAGAGTGCCACACCGGAGAAACCATCTTCTTCGGCATCCAGGAAGTAGCCTTCATAGCCTTCCGGATACAGAATATGATCACCCAGTTCAAAACTTTTTGCCTTGATGTTCTGCACGCAGACCACGTCGACATCCTGCTGAGCCAGCCAGTCCAGGAAGCCACGATCGACGGCATCACGAATACCATTGACATTGATGCTGGCAATTTTCATAAATCGTCCCTTTTGCGTCGCTGCTGTATGATACCCGACGTTTAGACGTTTGGGTAAAGGCAGCGAGTAAAACTTGCCATTTACCCTACTTATATTGTTGCTTTCGTGCCGATTTAAACCTAACGCCTAGTGAGGAATGCCGTGGCCACCACTCTACAACCCTACCAGCGCGATTTCATTGCCTTTGCCATTGAGCAAGGCGTGCTTAAGTTTGGCGAGTTTACGCTGAAATCTGGCCGCGTTAGCCCCTACTTTTTCAACGCCGGGCTATTTCAAACCGGTCGGGCACTGGCCAAGCTAGGGCGCTTTTACGCCCAGGCGATTGTCGATAGCGGCTTAAACGCCGATGTACTGTTTGGCCCCGCCTATAAGGGCATCCCGCTGGCAGCGGTCACGGCCGCGGCGCTGGCCGACCATCACGACCGGGATATGCCCTATGCCTTTAATCGCAAAGAGGCCAAAACCCACGGTGAAGGCGGCAATATTGTTGGCGCAGAGCTTGCCGGGGATATATTAATCATTGATGACGTGATTACTGCAGGCACCGCGATTCGCGAAGTAATGACGTTGATTGAGCAGAGCGGTGCCCATGTCGCTGGAGTGATCATTGCCCTTGATCGCCAGGAGCGCGGCCAGGGCGAGCAGAGCGCCATTCAGGAAGTGCAGGCCCAGTATGGCATGGCTGTGGTCAGTATCGTCACCTTAGAGCAAGTACTCACTTACCTTGAAGAGCATGCTGGTGGTGAAATGCTCGCCTACGCCGAAGCGATCAGGGCGTACCGTGACCGCTACGGAATTGCTAACTGATTAGACCGAACCTGCGCCAGCAAACCCTTGCTGGCGCCACGCTTCGTAGCTCACAATAGCGACGGCGTTGGAAAGGTTCAGGCTACGGTTATTGGGTTGCATGGGCAGGCGCAGTTTATGCTCGGCAGTGAGCGCTTCATGCACCTGGGGTGAGAGGCCAGCGGTTTCCGAGCCAAACAGCAGTACATCGCCTGGGGCAAAGTCCGCATCGCTGTAGCTGCGCGTGCCTTTGGTAGTGATCGCCCAGATGCGCCGCCCCTGCATGGTTTGCTGAAAGGCGCTAAAATCCGCGTGGCGAGTGACATTTGCCAGGTCGCGGTAATCTAGCCCAGCGCGACGCAGCTTTTTCTCTTCCAGGTCGAAGCCCAGCGGCTCAATCAGGTGTAACCGGCAACCATTATTGGCCACCAAGCGCATGATATTGCCCGTATTGGGCGCCATACGCGGTTCAAAAAGCGCTACTTCAAACATCTCCACCTGCCTGTTTATCATGCATTCGCCGATTGTAATCGAAAACGCCTAGCAACACTCGTAGAGGACCACCGACGCCATGACGCCTGCCACGCCCAAGAGCATCCTTAGCCGCATTAAAGGGCTAAACCCGCGCCAGCAGGAAGCGGTGCGTTATATCGATGGCCCCTGCTTGGTATTAGCGGGCGCAGGTTCGGGTAAAACCAGCGTGATTACCACCAAGATTGCCTATTTGGTGCAAGAGTGCGGGATGAGCGCGCGCAGAATCGCGGCGGTGACCTTTACCAATAAAGCCGCCCGGGAGATGAAAGAGCGCGTGGGCCAGATGCTCCACGGCAAAGAGGGCCACGGGCTGACGGTCTCCACCTTTCACACCCTGGGGCTGAATATTATCCGCGGCGAGCTGAAAACCCTGGGCTACAAGCCGGGCTTTTCACTTTTCGACCCGGAAGACGCCAAGGCGCTGCTGCGCGATTTGATGAACAAAGATGCCCAGGTGGATGCCGAACAAATCAACGCCGTGCAGAGCAAAATCTCCACCTGGAAGAACGACTTGGTGCTGCCCAGCGATGCGCTCTCGTTCGCGGCTGATGACGATGAGCATTTTGCCGCACGGGTGTATGAAGCCTACGTACGCCATTTAAAAGCCTACAACGCGGTGGATTTCGACGACCTGATTCTGCTGCCGGTGGTATTGCTCAAGAACGATCCGGAAGCGCTCGAGCGCTGGCGGCGCAAAATCCATTACATGCTGGTGGATGAGTACCAGGACACCAACGTCTCCCAGTACCTGTTGGTGAAACTGCTAATGGCGGAGCGCTCCACCTTTACCGTAGTAGGCGACGATGACCAGTCGATTTACGCCTGGCGCGGCGCACGGCCTGAGAACCTGATTACCCTAGGGGAAGATTTCCCGCGCCTGAAAGTGATCAAACTGGAGCAAAACTACCGCTCTACCGCCACGATACTGCGCGCCGCCAACACACTGATCGCCAATAACCCCCACGTTTATGAGAAGACGCTGTGGTCGGATATGGGCGACGGCGCGCCTATTCGGGTGATCGTGAACCGCCATGAAGAAGCGGAGTCTGAGCGGGTCGCCAGCGAAATGCTCACTCGGCGCATCAAAGAGAAAGCCGAATGGCGTGACTTTGCGGTGCTGTATCGCGGTAACTTCCAGGCCCGTTTGCTGGAGCTTAAGCTGCAGCACTACCAAATTCCTTACAAGCTCTCCGGTGGTACGTCGTTTTTCTCCCGCAATGAGATTAAAGACACCATGGCTTATCTGCGGTTATTGATTAATCCCGCCGACGATAACGCCTTTTTACGTATCGTGAACGTACCCCGCCGTGAAGTAGGCCCTGGAACGGTAGAGAAGCTTGCCAACTACGCCMCCGAGCGCTCGATATCACTATTTGCCGCTTGCCACGAACTGGGCTTGGAGCAGGTGCTGCCGACTCGGGCCGTAGAGCGCTTAAGCCGATTCACCCACTTTCTCGACGGCGTACGTAAGCGCATGGATCAAGGCGATGCGATTGCCGCCATCCGCGATATGCTGCGGGATATGGATTACGAGGCCTGGCTGTACCAAAACGCCAGCGCGCCCACCGTTGCTGAACGGCGTATGGCCAATGTGTGGATTCTAATTGATCAGTTGGAAAAATCGCTTAACCGCGAACCAGAAGACGATACTGACTCCACCGATACGGAAACCGACGGCGTGGAAGCGGCGATTTCACGCTTGGTACTGCGCGATATTCTGGAGCAGCAGGCGGAAGAGGATGACTCTGATCGCGTGCAGCTACTCACTATGCACGCCTCCAAAGGGCTGGAGTTCCCCCACGTTTATTTGATGGGACTCGAGGAAGACCTGCTACCCCACCGTAACGCCATCGAAGTAGGCACAGTGGAGGAGGAGAGGCGGCTCGCCTATGTGGGCATTACCCGGGCGCGGCGCACGCTAACCTTGACCCTTGCCCGCCAGCGCAAAGCCTACGGTGAGCTGATGGACTGTGCGCCCAGCCGCTTTTTAGACGAGTTACCTGGGGAGGATCTAGAGTGGGAAGGTCGCGCGGATAAAGAGGATCCGGATAAGAAACAGGCCCGCGGCAAAGACGCCATTGCCGGGCTGCGTTCGCTACTGGGGTGAATAATGAACCTGAGGTTATAAAAAATATCCACAGGGCGTTAGCAAAAACACCCTGTGGATAAGATAGCTCAACGTCTCAATTAACTGCGCGAATAAGATTTTTAGACTTACTCGGCTCCAGCGATCATGTGATCGACAATCGCCATGACTTCTTCATCAGAAAGATTGGGGTTGCCGCCTTTGGCTGGCATGGCACCAATACCGTTAATCGCGCTGGCATAAAGCTCGTCAGCACCTTTTTCTAAACGCTCAGCCCAGGCATCCGCATCGCCTATCGCCGGTGCTCCTGCAACGCCGCTGTCGTGGCAAGCGGCACAGCCAGAGCTCGCATAAAGTGCTGCACCGTCTAAGTCGCTACCACCACTCTCGCCTTCGCTTGCCGCCGCGTCTTCTTCACTTGCCGCGTCATCATTAGCGGCGGTTTCTGCTTCGCTAGCCGATTCATCTTCGGAAGCCGCTGTCTCTTCAGTAGCGGCTTCGTCTGTGGTTTCTTCATCTTCAGAAGCCGCCTCGTCGCCACCGCCTAGTTCAGGCACTTCCATGACTGGCTCAACCATGTAGGCAGTTGCTGCTTCCATCTCTTCATCAGAGAGATTGGGGTTACCACCACGAGCAGGCATTGCACCAATACCGTTAATCGAGTGCTCTAGCAGCGTGGCAAAGCCTTGCTCAGTGCGTTCCGCCCAGGCCTCTTCATCGCCACGGATAGGGGCACCCGCAGCGCCGGATTCGTGGCAGGCGCTACATACGTTGCCGTAGATACCCTCACCATCGATATCGCCATCACTGCCGCTATCGCTAGCAGGCGCAGCCGCAGTGCCACAGTCCTGGCCTTGTAAACAGAGTTGCCCTACCGGCGCCAAACGCTCGGCAATCSCATCACGTGCGGCGTCTTGAGCGTAAGCACCTGATGTGCCCGCCATGACGCCGAGGGCCGCCAGCCCGCTCATGATCAGCTTAGCTTTCACTCTCACCACCTCTTGAGTATTGTCATAAATCGTTTTTTTCTTAATCTCTGTCTCAAGCTATCTCAAACGCTCTCTCAAACACTGTCTCAAACCCTATGTGTGGCAGCGCCAACATCAACGATGCACCGCAGAGACGCCAAGACGTGCCTATAGAACTAGTATACCGGCAACGTAAAGCGCAAGAAAATGCTACTAAGCGCGCTTATATGATCCATAGGTACTATCTAGGCTTTATTTTGGCGCTTCGCCCTTCTCGCCATCGCCTTTCCACGCTAATAAACGCTGTTGTGCGTAGCGCACAAAMCCGGCCTGCTGATAAAGACGTTTGGCCGGTAAATTGACGTTATCGACTGCCAGCATAACCGCCTGCACACCTGCCTGCTGGGCAAGTTCAAGGGCTTTATTTAATAGCGAACGGCCCAAACCTTGGCCACGCCAACCCGGTATTAGTCCCATGAGCATTAGCTCCCAACGGCCTAGCGCCGGGCGCGGCGCCAGCAATAGCACGCCCACCACACCGCCTTGATAACCAACGGCGTACCAATGCTGCGGTGCCTGGGGATCCTGCTGATAAAACCCCGCCAGTAGCTCCTTAATGGAGAGTACGTCGCGCAGGGGGCGGCTATCCAGTGAATCCTGCCCCACCGCGGCCAGCAGGGCCAACTGTTCTGGTTCTGGAAGTTCTCCAAACGGCTGCAAAGACAGCGGCATCGCTTCATTCATCGCTAAGCGGCGGTGACTGTTGCCGGTTAAATGCTCCAAGCAGGCCAAACGCAGCATGCCATGCTCAACTAACAGCGCTTCTGATACGCATGCCTGGGGTGGAAGCTCCAAGTGGCACAGGCGAATATTGTGCGTTTTTACCCATGCGTGGGCGGCACGCAACAGCGCGTGGATTTGCTCTGCTTCCACACCGGGCAATGGTAACCACAGCTGCGCCATGTTTTCTGGCAGAGGCTGTACCCAGATCGCGCCTTTTATTTGCCCTTCCTGATAGTTTACCAATAGCCCCTGCCACTCTTCGTCTGAGGCCGTCGACATACTCTTTAAAGCAGTGCTGAGCGCCGCCTGCTGCTCAGGGTCATGAGCAGCAGCCAACTGCAGTAGTGCTTCGCGTCGCTTATCGGGTGGGCAAAGCATGACATCTGGGGTGCTTGAGGGGGAATGCGTCATGGCTGATCAATCAAATGCAAAGCTCCGAAGGAGGTGTAAAGCGTGCTACGTTATTAACCTATAATTTATAACCTCATCCTGACTGCCTAAGCCTTTGCACGCCACCCTTATCAGTGCTTATTTCAAGGTTTCATGATGGCGATTGTTTTGAAGGAATTGATTTGAAGGAGTAAGCAACCCGCCATGCGTATATTGTTGGTTGAAGACGATCCGAGCTTAGCCTCGGGCATTCGCTTGGCATTAAAGCCCGAGAACTTCACGGTGGATCATCTTAGCGATGGGGTTACCGCCCTGGCTGCATTAAAGGAAGGCGAACCCTTTGATGTGGTCATTCTCGATCTGGGGCTGCCGCGCATGGATGGTATGCAGGTACTGGAAGCCGTGCGGCGGCAGGGCAATCGCGTCCCCATTTTGGTGTTAACCGCCCGGGACGCCGTTGACGAACGCATCGCGGGATTAGATGCGGGTGCCGATGACTATTTAACCAAGCCGTTTGAAGTCGCTGAATTAAAAGCACGCCTGCGCGCCCTGTTGCGGCGTAGCAGCGACCAAGTCAACAGTGCCTTGGAGTGCCGAGGTATTCGCCTGGATCCTTTGACCATGCAGGTTAGCTACCAGGGGAAGCTTGTGCTGTTATCACGGCGTGAATTGACCCTACTACAAGAGTTTATGAGCCACCCTGGGCGCGTGTTCACCCGCGATACGCTAACGCGCTTGGTCTATGGCTGGGATGAAGATGTAGAGAGCAACGCCATTGAAGTCCATGTGCACCATCTGCGGCGTAAATTCTTTCCTCACCTGATTCGCACCCTGCGCGGCATTGGTTACGTCATGGATAAAGCCGATCAGGATGACTCCCCATGAGCTCTATTCGCCAACGTACCCTGGGGCTAGCGCTGCTGGTGTTTGGTATTAGCATGCTGGCGATTGGCTTTATCAGCTACCGCTACGCTGCCCATGAAATTGAAGCGTTGTACGACGCCAGTCTTGAGCAAGACGGGCGCTTATTAGCAGGCTTGCTGCAAACCCCACTGCCGGAAGAGACGCGCGGCGAGCTGCTCAGCAGCCTAGAAAATGCCCTCGGGGGTGCGGCGAGATCCAATCGGCGCTTTGCAGGATACCGTGCGGATAGCCAGTTGGGTTTTCAACTCTGGGAAGAGGACCGCCTCCTGCTGCGCTCGGCCAATGCCCCCGAGTCGCCGCTGGCCGAGATCCCCTCGGGTTTCACCAGTCGGTCTATCGATGAGGTGGAATGGCGCATTTATGTACTCGAAATAGCCAACGCCACCCAGCGGATTGTAGTGAGTGAGCGGGAAGACGTGCGCGGCGAACTGATCAGGGCGGTAGCGCTACGCACCCTGTTGCCCGACTTAATCGGCCTGCCACTGCTCACCGCCCTGCTGTGGTGGTCAATTGGCTGGGGCTTGGCACCGCTATCGCGCATGGCCGAGCAAATCCGCAGTCGCGATCCACATAATTTGCAGCCCTTAACGCTTAGCCCTCTGCCCCAAGAGTTAGATACCATTGCCGGCGCGCTCAACCGGCTGTTAGAGCGAATCCGCATAATGCGCGTACGCGAAAAGCGCTTTATTGCCGACGCCGCCCATGAGCTGCGAACGCCCTTAGCGGTACTCGACCTACACGCTCAGAACGCCCTGACTACCGACAGCCGCGAAGACCGTCAGGAGGCACTCMCCCACCTGCGCGATGGCGTATCAAGAGCTACCCGTTTGGTCACCCAGCTATTGACGCTGGCTCGCCTGGAACCCGAAGAGGAGGCACYCCCCGAGTACCGCACTAGCCATCTGCTTAGCGAAGTGCGTGAGACCCTGGCCAAACTTTCACCACTGGCCGCTGAGCGCAAACAGCAGCTGCTGCTCAACGCCGATGAGCCGGCGGATTGGTTAATGCTAGAAGAGCCCGGTGCCATTGAAACGCTGGTGCAAAACTTGGTCGGTAATGCCATCCAGCACTCGCCTAACCAGAGTGTGATCAGTATCACACTGGCGACGACACCATCAGGCTTTCAGTTAATAGTGGATGATCAGGGGTCCGGTATCCCCATCAATGAGCGTAAAAAGGTCGTTGAGCGTTTTCAGCGCGCAGGCCCCAGCGCCGGTTCAGGATTAGGGCTTTCCATCGTCGAGCGGCTGGTCACACGTCACGGCGGCACCCTGCAGCTTGATGACGCTCCCAGCGGAGGGTTGCGCGTACTGATTGTTCTACCGCCTCTCAGTAAGCAGCCGTAGCTGCTGTCGGCATGATAACGCTATTTATGGATCTCTTAAGGTTGCGATAAGAATTGCATGCAACTGTGGAGTTGCATGGTGAGCCAGATATCAACGACTCACCCTTTTCTCCACATGGAGGTACCCTGATGAACCAAGTCACCTTTTCAGCTAAACCCTTAATTCAACTAGGCTCAGCACCACTGCTGACCAAGCCTGCAACACGTCGGCTACAGCCCACTAGCCCTGCCATGACCGTGCTGACCGATTTTTCCCAAGTAGCGCCCCAATCGGTTGATGCCGATACCCCCATCGACGAGACGCACCTTAAGATGCGTTATAGCGGTGTAAGGCTGCTATTCGTCATGGATCACCAAGCGCACTGTATCGGCATTATTACTTCAAAAGAGATGATTGGCACTCGGCGTATTAATTTAGCCATGCAGCAGCGCAATCTCTCGCGTGAAGATATAACGGCGGAAATGATTATGACCCCGTGGCACAAGCTTAGCGCCATGCCCGTCGCCCAACTGGGCTCGCTGACAATCGAAGATTTGGTGATGTCGATGGAAGCCTTTACCGAGCAACACCTGTTAATCACCGAGCAAAACGATAACCATGAGCTTAGAATTCGCGGCATTATTTCAGCCAGCGATATACAGAGTGCGGTGGATAAAGAGATTAACCCAGTGCCCAGGGCGAAGAGCTTTGCGGAGATTTGCCAGGTCATTACCGGCCACGACCTCTAACGGCCCAGCGAAAATATCGTTAAGTTAACCGCCTTTAAATCCTGAACTCATAAAAAGTAAACGCCCTTCACTGATTACTCGGTGAAGGGCGTTTTCGATGTTAGCGTACTAACTTCTAATCGGAACAGTCCGCCTAGAACAGAGCGGCGTTGATCCATAGATGCACGGCAATGCTGGCAACATAGCCTAATAAAATCGCGGGCACCCAGCGCAGGTGAACGGCAAAGGTATAGATGCCGCGTGCCTGGCCCATAAGGGCAACCCCCGCAGCAGAGCCCATCGAAAGCAAACTACCCCCCACACCGGCGGTTAGGGTAATCAGTAGCCAGTTACCTTCCGACATATCCGGCGCCATGGAAAGCACCGCAAACATGACCGGTATGTTGTCGACGACCGCAGAGATAAGCCCCAGCACTACGTTCGCCCACACCGGATTCCAACTGCCGTAGAGGGTTTCGGAAAGCAGGCTGAGATAGCCCATAAAGCCAAGGCCACCGACGCACATCACCACCCCGTAGAAGAACAGCAGCGTATCCCACTCGGAGCGCGCAATACGGCTAAAAATATCAAAGGGAACGACACTGCCGAGCTGTTCCAACTTCTTCCAGTCACCCCGGCGGGAGTAGCGCTCGCGCTTGCGTTCAAGCGAACGAGGCAGGCTGCGGCGCAGGTAGTAGCCAAAGAACTGCAGTAGGCCCAAACCAAACATCATGCCCATGGCAGGCGGTAAATACAGCACTGAGKGACACAGTACCGAGATGGCCACGGTGATTAAAAACAGCACGATAATGCGCCGCGCACCACGCTTAAGCCAAACGTTCTCTTTAAGCGAGGCAGGCTGACGATTGACGATAAAGAAGTTCATGATGACCGCAGGTACCATGAAATTAACCACCGCGGGAAGTAACAGCGCGAAGAAGCCTTCGAACGGCACTTGCCCTGCCTGCCACACCATTAGCGTGGTGATATCGCCAAACGGACTGAAGGCACCGCCCGCGTTAGAGGCGACCACCACGTTGACGCAGCAAAGGCCGATAAACTTATTATCCCCCTCGGCCACTTTGAGCACCACGGCGCACATCAACATGGCAGTGGTCATATTGTTGGCGATCGCCGAAATACCGAAGGCCATCACCCCGGTAATCCAGAACAGCGTGCGGTAGCTGAAGCCTTTGCGCACTAGCCAGGAACGCAGCGCATCAAATACCCGGCGCTCTTCCATGGCGTTGATATAGGTCATCGCGACCAGCAAAAACAGCAACAGCTCGGCGTACTCAAGCAGCGTTTCACGGAAGGCGGTTTCCGCCTCTTCCGGCATCCCCGCTTGTACATAGACCCAGGCCACTAGCCCCCAGATAAGACCTGCCGCGACCAGTACCGGCTTAGACTTACGCATATGCAGTAGCTCTTCACTCATCACCAACGCATAAGCGAGCACGAAGATCACGACAGAAGAGATACCGGCAAGCGAAAGAGTAAGATCGAGCGGCCCGGCGGCGGCATAAGAGAGGGAGGGGAAAACAAAAAGACAGCAGGCAAGCAACAGCCAAGCGACCCGGCTAGCATAATGCCGGGTTACGAGGACGTTTGGTGGTTTCATAGCAATGTTATCCAATTAGAAGGGAGGAAAGACCGCCACGATCATAAGCACCCTAACCACATGCTGCAACGCAACGGTTGCGCATAAGATGCGACTGATTGCCGCATCTTGTAAAGCGTTTTTATGGGTTTAACTCAATCTAAAGTCTGACGCCTCAATCACTCCACCGTGACACTTTTAGCCAGGTTGCGAGGTTGGTCGACATCGGTACCTTTGAGCACCGCTACATGGTAACTCAACAACTGTAACGGCAGGGTATACAGCAGCGGTGCTAGCGCTTCGTGCACATGGGGCAGGGTTAGTACGCGAATATCTTCCTGAGTATCGATACCCACGCTCTCATCAGCAAATACAAACAGCTGGCCGCCGCGGGCACGGACTTCCTGAAGGTTGGATTTTAGCTTTTCCAGTAGGTCATCGTTGGGTGCTACCGAGATCACCGGCATTTCGCTGTCCACCAGCGCCAGCGGGCCATGCTTTAACTCTCCTGCGGGGTACGCCTCGGCATGAATATAGGAGATCTCTTTAAGCTTAAGCGCGCCTTCCAGAGCAATCGGGTAGTGGGCACCGCGCCCCAAGAAGAGTGCATGATGTTTTTCTGCAAACGCTTGGGAAAGCGTTTCGATCTGGCTGTCTAGCGCCAGCACCCGCTGGCACACCTCGGGCAGCGTGCGCAGCGCGGCGATAATATCCGGGTATTCGGCCTGATCTTTGGCTTTACTGACCGAAAGCGTTAGCAGCATTAGCGCTACCAGCTGAGTGGTAAACGCTTTGGTCGAGGCGACGCCAATTTCAGGGCCTGCGCGGGTCATCAGGGTAATGTCAGACTCACGCACCAGCGAACTACCCGGCACGTTACAGATCGCCAGTGAGCCCACATAGTTGAGGGTTTTAGCAAAGCGTAGCGCGGCCAACGTATCAGCGGTCTCTCCCGACTGGGAGAGGCTGATAAACAGCGTGCCGTCAGGCACGACCGGGTGGCGGTAGCGGTACTCAGAGGCAACCTCGACCTGTACCGGTACGCCCGCGTAGCGTTCTAGCCAATAGCGCGCCACCAGCCCCGCATGGTAGCTAGTGCCGCAGGCGATAATATGTACCTGTCGGGTACGCTGGAAAAGTGCCTGGGCATCTGGACCAAAGCTCTCCACCAACACGCTATTTGCGCTCAGCCGTCCCTCTAATGCTGCCTCAATAACCGTCGGCTGCTCAAAAATCTCCTTAAGCATATAATGGCGGTACTCGCCCTTACTGGCCGCACCATCGCCATGCTCAAAGGTATGAATAGCGCGCTCCACGTCGTTACCGTGGCGATCCACAATACGAATCGCACCCTGCTCGCGCAGTTCAACCAGATCACCCTCTTCAAGGTAAATAAAGCGATCCGTCACCGGCAGCAGCGCCAGCGGGTCAGAGGCTAAAAAAGCCTCGTTAATGCCCACACCGMCCACCAGCGGACTGCCCTGGCGAGCGCCAACCACCACGCCCGGCTCTTGAGCGCACATTACCCCTAGCGCGTAGGCACCGCCTAAGCCGTTTACGATCTGCTGCGTGGCAGCAAATAGCGTTAGGCCATCAGCCAATTTTTCGGAAAGTAAGTGAGCAATCACCTCGGTATCAGTTTCGGAGCTAAACCCGTGACCATTGCGCTGCAGGCTCTCTTTTATCGCCTCGTAGTTCTCAATAATGCCGTTGTGAACCACGGCAACCTGGTTTTGATCGAGATGGCTACCACTGTGATGTGGGTGCGCATTGGCTTCAGAGGGTTTACCGTGAGTGGCCCAGCGAGTGTGGGCGATCCCTGAAAAACCCGGTAGCGCGGCTGCATCCAGCTGTGCAGCCAGCGCCGCGACTTTACCAAGCGCCCGGTGGCGAGTTAATACGCCATCACTGAACACCGTCATACCGGCTGAATCATAGCCGCGATACTCCAGGCGCCTTAGTCCTTCTAATAGAATTTCTTGGACGTTGCGCTGGGCAACGGCGGCCACAATGCCACACATAACGACTCTCCTGAGTTTTACGAATCTATCAAACACCTAAAACGGTATTACCTTGGCGGTGAGATAGAAATACGGCTTTTTAATGATTCTTAGCACCATGTTTAGGGCTATGTTTAGAGCTATGGCTCTATGCGTTTGCTGGGGCGCAGCCAATCAATTTTTTCTAACTGGCGGCCACGGGTGACTGCMAAGGCGTAATCGGTGACATCTTTGGCAATCGTGGAGCCAGCCCCGACAGTGGCACCTTTGCCTACCGTTACCGGCGCTACCAAGGCGGTGTTAGAGCCGATGAAGGCGTTATCACCAATTTCTGTGAGGTGCTTGTTAGCCCCGTCGTAATTGCAGGTAATGGTGCCTGCTCCCACATTCACGCCACGTCCTAAGCGAGCATCACCAACGTAGCTTAGATGATTAATCTTGCTACCTTCACCCACATCAGCATTTTTGGTTTCGACAAAATTGCCTACCTTGGCTTTTACCGCTAGCCGCGTGCCGGGGCGTAAACGCGCAAAGGGGCCAATCTGGTTTAGCCCCGCTGCCACGGTGCCCTCTATCACACTATGGGTATCTACCCCGCTCTGCGCACCAATGGTGCTGTTTTTAATCACACAGTAAGGGCCAACCCGCACGCCTTCGCCTAGCTCAACCTCGCCTTCAAACACGCAGCCCACGTCGATAAACACATCGTGGCCACAGGTTAGGCGCCCACGCACATCGAGTCGTTCAGGGKCGGCAAGAGCCACCCCCTGCGCCATTAACTTGTCGGCCAGTTGGCGTTGATAAACACGTTCCAGGCGGGCCATTTGCGCCCGGTTGTTGACGCCTTCCACTTCGACGGCGTTGGCTGGCTGGACAGTGCATACCTTGGTACCTTCCGCTGCTGCCATGGCAATCACATCGGTCAGGTAATACTCACCCTGGGCATTATTTGATGAAAGCTGCGGTAACCAGCGTTTCAGCTGGGCGCTGGTCATGGCCATAATGCCGGTATTGCATTCGGTGATGGCAAGCTGGGCACTGCTGGCATCTTTTTGCTCAACAATTGCCACGGCATCGCCTGCGTCATTACGCTCGATCCGCCCATAGCCGGTGGGGTCAGCTAGCGTCACCGTTAATAGCCCTATGTGCTGCTCATCCACATAGGCTAACAGTTCGCTCAGCGATTCCCGCTGCAGCAAGGGGACATCGCCGTAAAGGATTAATACCTTGCCGCTCCCCAACTGCTCCAGCGCTTGAGCTACCGCGTGCCCGGTCCCCTTCTGCTCAGCCTGCACGGCAAACTGCACAGCATTGCCTGCCAGCGCCTCACGCAGCTGTTCAGCGCCATGACCAATCACTACATGCGTCCGGTCAGGCTGTAACCCAGAGGCTGTGTCCAGCACATGCTGCACCATAGGCTTGCCCGCCAAGGGGTGAAGCMCCTTAGGCATTTGCGAATGCATCCGCGTGCCTTTACCCGCGGCGAGAATGACAATATCCAGTTCTTGCATGTTATTCACCTGTTCCCGATTGGCTAGCGGGCACTGCCTCGGTGGCTGGTAATGGAGGGGTTGAAAATTGTTCAATGCCCAGCTCATCAACCAGTGTTTCGCCAAAGTAGTTAACAAATTCAGGGCTAGCAATGCTACGCCACTGCTCTCCATCACGCACCAGCAGGAGTACCTTGAGATTGTTCTCAATGGCCAGTTGCATAGCGTCCTGTTCGCCCACCACCAGTAGCGCTGTCGCCCAGGCATCCGCCCAGGCATTGGAAGGATGGAACACCGACACCGATGCAAGCTGATGGGTTACCGGCCGGCCCGTACGTGGGTCAATGGTGTGGGAATAGCGCTGGCCATCGACTTCAAAATAGTTGCGGTAATCGCCGGAGGTAGCCACCGACATGCTCTCTAACGGAATGATGTGCTGGGCACGCTGCTGGCCATCTTCAGGTACCTCAATGCCAATTCGCCACGGTGTCTGTTCGTCTTCATCACGCACTCCACGCGCAATTAGGTCACCGCCTAAATTGACTAAGTAGTGCTCTATACCCTGCTGATTCAGGTAAGCGGCTACCCGGTCAGTAGCGTGGCCTTTGGCCVCCCCAGACAGGTCGACAAACACATCGCGGGTACGCCGTGCCTGCATATTTTGCGTATCGACCTCCACCGCATCAAAGCCTACCTGGGCAAGCTGCTCGGCCAGGACATCATCGGCGGGCACTTCTTCAGGCCGTGCGCCAGGGCCAAAGCTCCACAAATTAACCAGATCGCCGACGGTAATATCAAAGGCGCCGTGGCTGGCTTCGGCCACCGACAGGCTGATCGCCAACACCTCAATGAGCTCATTGGAGAGCGGCTGCCACTCTTCCAACGGGGCCTCGTTAAACGCGATCAGCTCAGAGTCATCCCGATAGGTGGACATCGCCTGGTCAACACTCTCCAGCTCGGCTTTGAAACCCGCTTCCAACTCAAGGGATTCGCCTTGTGTAAGCGGATCCATGATAGTCACCTGATAGAAGGTGCCAAAAATATTGCCTTCAAAGCGTACCGGAGGCTCCAGCGGCCGATCGCTCTCTGAGCAACCGGCCACGCTGATCACTAAGCTCAACAGAAGGCCCATCACGGTCAGTGCACGTCGCCACCTTGTACTGCGTTCAACACACAATTTCTGTTTAATTTTTTGCATCGTTGCCTTGCCTAAAAATGAAAGAACCACAGCAGCCAGGCGCCGAACAGCACGCGGTAAATCACAAAGGGCTGCATTCCCAATTTTTTTATAATTACCAGGAAATAGTGGATGCACAAGTAAGCGCTTACTCCTGATAGTAGCGTACCCACTAGCATGGCGACCCAATCGATAGACTGCGGCGCGTTAACAAGACCGATGGCTTCCAAACCACCGGCCAACACAATCACCGGAATCGACAACAAGAAAGAGAAACGCGCAGCACCTTCCCGGCTCATGCCCACCATTAGCGCCGCCGTAATAGTAATCCCCGAGCGCGACGTACCAGGGATCAGCGCCAACGCTTGAGCGCCGCCAATAATCAGCACATCCTTTAAACGCAGCTGGTACTCGCTTCGCGTACCCTGCTTGCGCCAGTCGGCATACCCCAACAATAGACCGAAACCAATTAAACTGAAGCCGATAATCAGCGTAGAGCGCATATAGTGAGAAATAACATCGTGCAGCAGTAAGCCAATAATACCCACGGGGATAGTGGCCAATGTCACCCAGAAGGCGAGCCGCGCATCCTCGTTGACGCCTTTCCCCCCGATGGCGGCCAGGCTGCTGGTGATCATTTGCCAGATTTCGTGCCTGAAATAGATGATGACCGCGGAGAGACTGCCTAAATGTAGTGCCACATCAAAGGCTAAGCCTTGGTCTTCCCAATCTGTAAGAACGGGCACCAAAATCAGGTGGGCAGAGCTTGATACGGGTAAAAATTCTGAAATTCCCTGAACAATCGCTAATACCACCACCTGAAGCCAATCCATAAAAACACCCTGTGTGTAGAAACAATTTGATGGTTTGCAATGGCGCTTAAGGATACACATCCGCTAATTCGTTGTCCGCCACTGCTTTTGCTGACACGCTTTTACTGACACTGCCCGCCACCGACACGCAAAAATGCCGTTTCACAGTTTGAACGCAGTGGAGGCTATAGAGGATATAAGGAGTGCGCTACAATAGGCGTCTATTGAATGCGTGCGTCCTTGCAAGGTACCCATGACTCAGACCATCGAAACGCCAGTGGTTCACGACCAAGCGCGACTTAGCCAAGATGCCAAGCGTGTTACCTACATTGGTGCGTGGTTGGATGCCCTGTTGAGCATCGTCAAAGTCACCATCGGTTTTATGGTCGGCTCAGCGGCGCTGATCGCCGACGGCATTCACTCACTGTCTGATTTAGTCACCGACGGCTTTGTCCTGGCAGCGATCCATTACGGCCGCCAGGAGCCCGATAAAGACCACCACTACGGCCACGGCCGAATCGAAACCCTGACGACGCTGTTGCTGGGTAGCGTGCTGATTTTTGTGGCGGGCGCGATTGCCTGGTCGAGCCTGGATCGCTTGTTTAGCGGTGCCGATGTTAACGCTCCTGGCGCGGTGGCGATCGTTATTACCGTCATTGCACTGTTTAGCAAAGAGTGGATTTTTCGCTACACCATGCGGGTCGCCAAGCGGGTAAAGTCGAAATTACTCGAAGCCAATGCCTGGCATTCACGCAGCGATGCGTTATCTACCGCCGTGGTGTTGGTGGCATTGGTGGGCGCCCAGTTTGGTTTGGGATGGTTGGACGCCGTGGCCGCCATTATCGTGGGCTTATTGGTCGGTAAGGTTGGTTTGGACTTGCTGTGGGAGTCGGCGCGGGAGCTGGTGGATACTGCGCTACCGGTGGATGTACAAAATCAGATGCACGACGTTGCCTGCAGCGTGCCGGGTGTGGATAGCGTCCACGACCTGCGCACGCGCCAATCGGCAGGCTGGGTGATGGTCGATCTACACGTGGTGGTTGGGCCTAAAATTACCGTCTCGGAAGCCCACGAAATCGGTAACGAAGTAAGCCGCCGCCTACGCCATGAATTCCCCGCGCTTACCGATGTGATCTTCCACGTTGACCCCGAAGACGACGCCGGTGCGGGTGACCCGAGCCGCCTACCCGGCCTACCACTACGCCCTGAAGTCGAGGCCGCGCTGGATGCACGCTGGTATAAGCACCCGGTGTGGCGCACGCTAAACGAGCTTCAGTTGCACTACCTGGACGATAAGGTCTCGGTATCGCTGATCATCGATGACGCTGTGCATCAGCCTCCTCAGTGCCTTGCCAGCCAGCTAAAAGCGCTGGCGAGCGATATTGAGTGGCTTGGACACGTAGAGGTGCTGTTTATTACCCGCGCCGCCAGCAGTTCAATGCGCTAGGTTAACCGCTTGTTACAACCCGGATAGCATGAGGGTGGCGATACTGAAGTAGATCACTACCCCAGAGGCATCAATCAGCGTGGTCACTAGCGGTGCCGAGGCGGTTGCCGGGTCGACATTAAAGCGCTCCAGCACAAACGGCAGACACATCCCCAACAGGCTGCCGAACAGTACAATAACCACCATGCTAAAGGCGACCACCATGGCCAGCGCTTCCCCACCGCGCATGATGCCAATAGGCGTTACCGCGATGGCCATGGTGATACCCAGTGACCCGGCGACAAGTAGCTCGCGGCCGAGTAGTTTGCCCCAATCTTTAACCCCTACGTCGCCAGTCGCCATACCCCGCACCATCAGTGTGGCGGCCTGCGCCCCGGCGTTACCGCCACTACCGATCAGCAGCGGCAAAAAGAACACCAGCGCCACCTGGGCGGCAATGGTCTCTTCGAAATAGGCAATCCCGGCGCCAGAAAACAGGTTTGCGAATACCAGCAGTACCAGCCAAAACACCCGCTTACGGTAGAGACTCCAGAGTTTTACACGGCTAACTCCGTCTTCCAACTGGCCGATCGACATCCCCTTGTGGAAATCCTCGGTGGCCTCGGATTCGGCTACGTCCATGGCGTCATCGTGGGTCACAATACCTACCATCCGGTCATCGGCATCGATCACCGGCAGGGCTAACAGGTCGTACTTCGCCACAATACGGGCAACATCTTCCTGGGCATTATCAACCCGTGTACTGATGACATCCTTGATCATAATGTCATCAACAATGGCACCGGGGCGTGCCACCATAAGCTGACGCAGCGACATGGTACCGATCAGTTGGCCGTCACTATCGAGGATATATAGTTGGTAAACCGTTTCCGCATCAGGGGCGGTTTGGCGAACTCGCATCATCGCTTGCGACACCGTCATGCCACTGGCTATGGAGACATAGTCAGAGGTCATGATGGCGCCGGCGGTACCCTCTTCGTAACTGGCAAGCCGCTTCAGGTCTTCCCGCTCGCGGTGGGCCATGCGACGCAGCAGCGCTTCACGGCGGTCTTCACTGAGTAGATTAAACAGGTCAGCGCGTTCGTCCGAGCCCATCTCCTCCAGCAGTTTAAGTACCTGGCTGTCATCAAGTTGCCCGACCACCTCAAGCTGGCTCTCACCGGGCAAATAGCCCAGCACGTTGGCGGCACGTTCGGCAGAGAGGATATCCAACAGCAAGAGCGCAGCAGACAGCTCTTCGTCATCTTCAATCATCTCTTCGAGCACTTCACCGATATCCGCGGAGCGGGTTTCGGCCAAACGCAAAGAGAGCACCGTTTTACTCGGGGCTTCCTTGGCCAGCTCGTCGAGCAGTTCGGCTTTTAATTCCTGCAGGCTTTCATCATTCAGTGCCATGGCTCTCCCCTTCACACTTACCCACGTTATGCTACCGAGTTAATTTCTCATACGGCTTAATTCCACCTACTTACTAGCATACTGCCCAACAAAAAAACGCCCCTTAAACCCTGGTACGGGTTTAAGGGGCGTTGGACACACGCTAAATGCGTGGGTGTTAGCCTTTACCCGCCTTTTTACGCAACTGCTGAATCGTTCGCAGCTGAGCAACGGCTTCGGCAAGTTCAGCGGCAGCGCGAGTATAATCGAGCTCCGATGACTTCTCATTAAAGGCTTTCAGCGCCTGCTGACGCGCTTCTTCGGCAGCGGCTTCATTGAGGTCGCTGGCTCGTGATGCAGAATCAGCCAGAATCGTCACCACATCCGGCTGAACTTCCATGAAGCCACCCGAGACAAAGAAGTTCTCCTCCTTGCCATCATCGTGAATCACGCGAACCGGACCCGGCTGAAGCTCGGTCAGCAGCGGAGCATGACCCGGCAAAACGCCCAGGTCGCCCATAATCCCGGAAGCAATCACCTGCTCAACGGTACCTGAGTAGATCGATGCTTCAGCGCTGACGATATTGCAAGTAAAGCTATTCGCCATAGCGAATCCCCCTAATGGACGGGATTACTTCTTCATCTGGTTGGCTTTCTCGACGGCTTCGTCGATAGAGCCGACCATGTAGAAGGCCTGTTCCGGCAGTTCGTCGTACTCGCCAGCAAGAATGCCCTGGAAGCCACTGATGGTGTCTTTCAGAGAAACATACTTGCCTGGTGAACCGGTAAATACTTCGGCCACGAAGAACGGTTGCGATAAGAAGCGCTGGATTTTACGCGCCCGGGAAACGGCCAGCTTGTCTTCATCAGACAGCTCGTCCATACCCAGAATGGCGATAATATCCTTGAGCTCTTTGTAGCGCTGAAGAACGTTCTGCACACCGCGGGCGGTGGCGTAGTGCTCTTCACCGACAACCAGCGGATCCAACTGGCGCGAGGTGGAGTCCAACGGATCGATCGCCGGGTAGATACCCAGTTCGGCGATAGAACGCGCCAGTACCACGGTGGCGTCCAGGTGCGAGAAGGTGGTCGCTGGCGACGGATCGGTCAAGTCATCCGCAGGCACGTAAACGGCCTGTACGGAAGTGATTGAACCGGTTTTCGTCGAGGTAATACGCTCCTGCAGAACGCCCATCTCTTCGGCCAACGTCGGCTGATAACCTACCGCTGATGGCATACGACCCAACAGTGCCGATACTTCGGTACCCGCCAGGGTGTAACGGTAGATGTTATCGACGAACAGTAGAACGTCGCGGCCTTCATCACGGAATTTCTCAGCGATAGTCAGGCCAGTCAGCGCCACGCGTAGACGGTTACCCGGAGGCTCGTTCATCTGACCATAAACCAGCGATACCTTATCGATAACGTTGGATTCGGTCATTTCATGATAGAAGTCGTTACCCTCACGGGTACGCTCACCGACACCGGCGAATACAGAGTAGCCGCTGTGCTCGGTGGCGATGTTGCGGATAAGCTCCATCATGTTAACGGTTTTACCCACACCGGCGCCGCCGAACAGGCCGACCTTACCACCCTTGGCAAACGGGCAGACCAAGTCGATTACCTTGATACCGGTTTCCAGCAGCTCGTTAGAGGCTGCCTGGTCAGCATAGCCCGGTGCTTTACGGTGGATCGGCATCCGCTCTTGCTCGCCGATCGGTCCCGCTTCGTCAATCGGCTCGCCGAGTACGTTCATAATGCGGCCCAGCGTTTCCTTACCTACCGGTACGGAAATCGCGGCACCTGTGCTGGTCACATCCATGCCACGCTTCAAGCCCTCAGTGGAGCCCATGGCGATGGTGCGCACCACGCCGTCGCCCAGCTGCTGCTGGACTTCGAGGATGGTCTCAACATCGGAGACCTTCAGCGCGTCGTAGACCTTGGGCACAGAGTCCCGCGGAAACTCTACGTCAATCACCGCGCCGATGATTTGTACGATACGTCCGCTCATCTTGGTTCCTCTCTAAAACCTGCAAATGAAACCTGTCTGCCGGGAGCCGCTAAAAGTGTCAGCTCCCTAGGCGTTATACGGCAGCAGCGCCGCCGACGATCTCAGAAATTTCCTGGGTGATGGCGGCCTGACGGGCCTTGTTGTAGACCATCTCCAGATCGTCGATAAGGCCGCCTGCGTTGTCAGTGGCACTTTTCATAGCGATCATTCGGGCAGCTTGTTCACAAGCGCCGTTTTCCACTACCGCCTGATACACCTGCGATTCGATGAAACGAACCAGCAGGCTATCGAGCAACGCCTTGGCATCCGGTTCATACAGGTAGTCCCAGCTTCCGGGACGGGCGTTTTCGTCGTCTTGCTCAGCGTCTGCGCCCATATCAGGCGACAGCGGAAGAAGCTGACGAACCACTGGCTGTTGCGTCATGGTGTTCACAAACTCGTTGTGCACCACGTAAAGCCGGTCGAGACGTCCTTCATCGTACGCTTCGAGCATGACCTTAATACTGCCAATCAAACCCTCAACGGTCGGGGCTTCACCTAAACCGCTCTTCGCCGCCACCAAATTGCCACCGTAATTGCGGAAAAAGGTGCTGGCCTTGGCGCCCAGGGCGCAGAAATCCTGCTCAGCGCCCTGCTTTTTCCACTCACTGGCCTGTTTGAGTAAGGCTTTGAAGAGGTTGTGGTTCAAACCACCGCACAGACCACGGTCTGTAGAGACCACAATATAACCAACGCGCTTAACCTCGCTACGCTCGACCATATAGTCGTGCTTGTATTCGGGGTTGGCGTCGGCAATGTGGCCGACCACATTACGGATCTGCTTAGCGTAAGGCTGACTGGCTCTCATCAGATCTTGCGCTTTACGCATTTTCGATGCAGCCACCATTTCCATGGCGCTGGTAATCTTCTGCGTATTTTTAATGCTCCCGATCTGGGTGCGTATCTCTTTTGCAGCTGCCATAGCGATCTACCCTTCGTTCGTGGCTCTCAGAAAGCATGCAAACCCGCCCGTAGGCGGGCCAGACATTACCAGCTCTGAGTCGCCTTGAACTTCTCGAGACCCGACTTCAAGCTGTCTTGAATCTCACCGTTGTAGTCGCCGCTCTGGTTGATCTTGTCGAGTAGATCACCGTGCTCAGACTTCATGTAGTCGTGCAACGCACGCTCGAAGTCCAGCACCTTGTTCACGTCGACGTCGTCCAGGTAGCCTTCGTTGGCGGCATACAGCGACAGCGCCATTTCAGCAACCGACATTGGCGAGTACTGGTTCTGTTTCATCAACTCGGTGACACGTTGACCGTGCTCAAGCTGCTTACGCGTGGCTTCATCAAGATCAGAAGCAAACTGCGAGAAGGCCGCCAGTTCACGGTACTGAGCCAGCGCTAGACGTACACTACCGCCGAGCTTTTTGATGATTTTGGTTTGCGCCGAACCACCCACACGAGAAACCGACAGACCTGCGTTAATCGCCGGACGAATACCGGAGTTAAACAGGTTGGTTTCCAGGAAGATCTGACCGTCGGTGATTGAGATCACGTTGGTCGGTACAAACGCGGAGACGTCGCCACCCTGGGTTTCGATGATCGGCAGCGCGGTCAAGGAACCGGTTTTGCCTTTCACTTCGCCGTTGGTGAACTTCTCAACGTAGTCGACGTTAACCCGCGCAGCACGCTCAAGTAGACGCGAGTGGAGGTAGAAAACGTCACCGGGGTAAGCTTCMCGACCGGGCGGACGACGCAGCAGTAGCGATACCTGACGGTAAGCAACGGCCTGCTTGGAAAGATCGTCGTACACAATCAGCGCATTCTCGCCGCGGTCGCGGAAGTATTCGCCCATGGTGCAGCCAGAGTACGCTGCTAGGAACTGCATCGGTGCCGGGTCGGCAGCGCCAGCAGCGACGATGATAGTGTGCTCCATGGCGCCATGCTCTTCGAGCTTGCGCACCACGTTGGCAATGGTCGACTGCTTCTGGCCAATCGCCACGTAGACACAGGTCMCGCCCTTGCCTTTTTGGTTGATGATCGCATCGATGGCAATGGCGGACTTACCGATCTGACGGTCACCGATAATCMGCTCACGCTGACCACGGCCAATCGGCACCATGGCGTCGATCGACTTCAGACCTGTTTGGATCGGCTCATCAACGGATTGACGGGTAATAACGCCCGGCGCCACTTTCTCAACGGCGTCGGTCATTTTAGCGTTAATCTCGCCTTTGCCGTCGATAGGGTTACCCAGCGCATCGACAACGCGACCAATCAGCTCTGGGCCTACCGGCACTTCGAGAATACGACCGGTACACTTGGCGGTCATGCCCTCTTCGAGCTGCAGGTAGTCACCCAGCACTACGGCACCCACGGAGTCACGCTCCAGGTTGAGTACCATTCCAAAAATGCTGTTGGGAAATTCAATCATTTCACCAAACATCGCGTCTTCGAGGCCGTGAATTTTCACGATACCGTCGGAAACGGTCACAATGGTGCCCTGATTATGGGCTTCGGATGCGACGTCAAGCTTCTCTATTCGCTGCTTGATGATGTCGCTGATCTCGGAAGGATTCAGTTGCTGCATGCCATGTCCCTCAGACTCAAGCGGTTAGTGCTTCGGATAGACGGTTCAATCGACCACGTACGGATCCGTCAATAACGGTATCCCCAGCACGTAGGATGACACCGCCAATAAGCGACTTATCCACCTGAGTAGTAATGGAGATTTCGCGATTCAGACGTTTCTTAAGCGCATTCGCTAGCTTGGTCTTCTGCGCAGCTGTCAGCTTATAAGCAGACGTTACTGCTACATCAACGCGCTGCTCGTGTTCGGCACGTAAGTGCTCAAACTGGTCAGCGATTGATGTCAGCGCCATTAAACGACCTTGGBCCGCCAGCACAGTCAAAAACCGCTGTAAAGCTTCATCCTGTTGCTCTGGAATCAGCTCGACAAGCAGCGACACTTTTTGCTCGCTGGCTAATTTTGGACTGTTTAACCGATGGCGGACGTTGTCGTCTGCTACCGCAACACTTAAAAAACTCAGCGCTTGTGACCAACTGTCAAGCGCCTCATGATCACGCGCGTATTCAAACGCTGCCTTAGCGTAAGGACGAGCGACGGTCAGTAATTCCGCCATGATTCACCTCCTTACAGTTCAGCAGCCAGCTCATCGAGTAACTTGCGATGGGCTTGTTCGTCGACCGACGCTTCAAGAACACGCTCGGCACCCATAACGGCGAGATAAGAGACCTGGGCACGAAGTTCGTCTTTTGCACGATTCACTTCTTGCTCAATCTCTGAACGTGCGCTGGCAACTAGGCGTTCGCCTTCAGCTCGGGCCTGTTCGCGGGCTTCTTCAACTATTTGGGCAGAGCGCTTATTGGCCTGCTCAAGAATTTGCGAAGCTTGCTCCTTGCTTTCACGCAGCATCTGCTCTGCACGTTCCTGAGCAAGCTCAAGATCGCGGTTCGCACGGCTGGCTGCGTCTAAGCCATCAGCAATTTTCTTTTGACGCTCGTGAAGCGCGTTGCTGATCGGAGGCCACACATMCTTTGTGCAAAACCAGACAAAGATCGCGAAGGCGATCGTCTGCCCGATTAGCGTCATGTTGATATTCACAGGAATGTACCTCTGACAAGTTCGTGGCGACCGGAGTGAAACAAAACCGAGCGTTTAACGCTCGGCTCAGCTGTCATTAACCGGCAACAACGAAGATCAGGTACATTGCGATACCAACACCGATCATCGGAACAGCATCCAACAGACCTGCCATTAGGAAGGTTTTGGTTTGCAGTTGGTCACCCAGCTCTGGCTGACGCGCTGTAGATTCCAACAGTTTGCCACCCAAAATGGCGAAGCCAATGCCGGTACCTAGCGCGCCGAGACCGATCATGATGGAAGCGGCAATGTAGATAAGTTCCATGGTAATGCTCCTAGTTTTTCAAGTTAAAGGTCGAGGGTTGAGGTTAAGGGTTAATGTGTTTCAAGCATTGCTCGGATTAGTGATGCTCGTGTGCAGCGCTTAGATACACCACGGACAGCACTGTAAAGATGAAAGCTTGGAGTACGACGATCAAAATATGGAAAATGGCCCACGGCACATCCAGTACCCAGATAGCCCAGAACGGCAGCATGGCGATCAAGATAAAGATCACTTCGCCGGCAAACATGTTGCCGAACAGACGCATCGCCAAACTAAACGGTTTAACCAACAGCGCGACGATTTCCAACACAAGGTTGAAGGGAATCAATGCCCAGTGATTAAACGGAGTCAGTGACAGCTCCTTGGCGAAACCACCCACGCCTTTAACCTTAAAGCTGTAGTAGAGAATCAGTCCGAACACCCCTAACGCCAAACCTAGCGTGGCGTTGACATCGGTGGTGGGGACAATTTTCATATAGTCCACGCCCAACTTACTAAACAGCACAGGGAAATAGTCGACCGGAATAATTTTGAGCGTGTTCATGAACAGAATCCACACGAACAGCGTTAAGGCCAAAGGGGCAATGATCGGGTTATGCCCTTTAAATGTTCCTTGAATCATGTTTTCGATAAATTCAAACACCATTTCAACCGCATTTTGCAGTCCCGACGGCACACCAGTAGTGGCCATTTTGCCTGCTTTGCGGAAAACCCAGATAAACAGCAGCCCCATAGCGATGGACCAACCCATGGTGTCCAAGTGAATAGCCCAGAAGCCCATTTCACTTGCTTCTTCCGCAGAGTGCGCCAGCGACCAGCCATTTTCAGGGTGGTTGCCAAAGGTCAGGTTCTGCAAGTGGTGCTGGATATAGTAAGTCGTTGAGACTTCGTTTCCTGCGGCCATGGATGTGTCACCTCAATAAGTTGTGCAATTTTCTAGGCATTAGCGTTTTTTGGCATTAACCAAGGCGTAAGCCAATGCGTTAGAACAACCGCAACATAAGCATAAAAAAAGAAAGCAGGGTTTGAGGGGGGCGCTGCCACGAACACTGCCACAAACAGTGCCACCGTCAAACCAAACTTGCCTGCTTCGGCGCGAAATAGACGCATCGCGACCTTTGAAGGACTACTAGCGCGCAAAACACCCATTCGTTTGATAAAAAAAGCATTCGCTAATAAAGCTATTAACGCTCCTTTAAAAACCGATGTTATGCCTTCCATATCTGCGACCAAATAGGCTACCAGCATGCCCATTAACGTAATTATCAGCTGCGCGATCGTGAGCCGAACAATATAGGCTTTTCGCCGCTGGGTTTCGTATCGCTGCATACCGCCCAGCCTCGCTAATGAAAACCGTTAGCTCATAAACGAATAATTCGACAAACCAAGTCTACTTGCACAAATCTTGCGCGATTATAGGGAAGCGCTATCACACCTTCAACCGAAGTCGCACCGATTTTGCCCGCTTAAGGGCTGATTTGCGACCAAAGGGGGAAAACGTGTCCACTTCTTACGCGATATTGAATAGCCTGCTATTTAATATGATTTAAGATGCCATCCAATTCTTCAAGGCTGGTATAACGTATTGTTAATTTACCTTTGCCTTTTTGTCCATGATCAATGGAGACAGGTGCACCGAGCAACTCGCCAAGATGGGTTTCCAACTTTGCCACATCAGGCTGTTTGCTTTGACGGCTAGGCATTTTGGTCGGCGCTTGGCTGGTTTGGACTTTTTTTACCAGCGCTTCGGTGGCGCGCACGGTCATATCGTTGTTAACTACTTCATGGGCGACTTGGCGCTGTTGGCTACTGTTCAGCGTTAACAGCGCTCGCGCATGGCCCATATCCAGGTCGCCCCGTTCAAGCAGGGTTTGTACTTCAGGGTCCAGCGCTAGCAGGCGCAATAGATTAGCCACCTGGGTGCGCGATTTACCCACCGCGTCGGCAATCTGCTGCTGGGTAAGCTCAAACTCGTCGCCCAGCCGCTTGAGCGCCATGGCTTCTTCGATAGCGTTGAGGTTTTCACGCTGAATATTTTCGATTAACGCCAGTGCCAAGGCGACTTCATCGCTGACTTCGCGGATCACTGCCGGAATGACGTCCAGCTCAGCAAGCTGAGCGGCCCGCCAGCGGCGCTCACCAGCAATGATTTCGTAGCGATCTACGCCAATGGGGCGCACAACGATGGGCTGCATCACGCCCTGGGCGCGAATGGAGTCCGCCAACTCCTCTAATGCTTCGGGTTGAATATCCCGGCGCGGCTGATATTTACCTCGAGTGAGTTGCCCTAACGGCAGGCGTTCAAGGCGATCCTCGGTCACTTCATCGGCCGCGGCACTACGCGCTGCGTCAGTAAGCTCCAAAGGCGTGCCGCTACCGGCAAGTTCTAAGCTGTCACGGCGACGGGCACCGGCACCAATCAGGGCATCCAGGCCACGTCCCAGCGCGGGTTTACGCGTCATTCGCTTTTCCTCATTTTATAACGCTAGGCGACGAATCATCTCTTTCGCCAACACACGATAGGCCTGGCTACCCCGGGAGAACCGGGCATATTGAGTCACGGGTAATCCGTGGCTCGGCGCTTCGGCGACTTTTACGTTGCGCGGAATGGTCGTTTTTAACAGCATGTCGCCAAAATAGTCACGCAGCTGTTTGTCTACTTCCCGGGTTAAGCTGGTGCGCTTGTCGTACATGGTGCGCAAAATGCCCGCAATTGCCAGATCAGGATTCACATTTTGCTTAATCTGCTCAACCGTATCGAGCAGTGCCGATAACCCTTCTAGCGCGTAAAACTCACACTGTAGAGGGATCAGCACGCTATCGGAAGCGGTTAACGCATTGACCGTCAGCATGTTCAAAGAGGGCGGACAGTCGATCAGCACTACGTCATACGCATCCGAAACCGAAGCAAGCGCGGTGGTTAAGCAGCTCTCGCTTTTATCGCGATCCAGCAGCTCGACTTCGGCGGCGGTGAGATCACCGTTACCCGGCAGTACGTCGTATTTGACCGCCAGCTTTTTGACAATTGCTTCAGCGGCCGTTGCTTCACCCAGCAGAACGTCAAGCACGCTTTTATCGAGCTCGTATTTATCGATGCCGCTGCCCATGCTGGCATGGCCTTGGGGGTCAAGATCCACCAGCAGTACGCGACGGTCGAGCGCAGCGAGACTGGCCGCCAGGTTAACGGCCGAGGTGGTCTTGCCCACGCCGCCTTTTTGGTTGGTCAGGGCAATGATCTGGCTCACTTACTCAACTCCTTCTGGGGGTCAGAATCAACGTTCAGCTTTCAATCAACATTCAAGATCAGCAGCTGCCGCTGGGCTGCTTCAAAGGGGACTTCCAACAAATGACGCTGGTGTAAACGTATACCGGCGGGCAGGTCGCGCAGTTCATCATCCGCCCCCGGGCCTTTCATGGCTAACCACTGGCCGKCGGCGCTGGGTAGCTKGCGGGTCAAGGTGACAAAATCGACCAAGCTGGCAAATGCTCGGGAAATCACCTGATCAAAAGCGGCGGCTTCAAACTGTTCCACCCGCGCCTGTACGGGAGTTACGTTTTCTAGCCCTAGCTCCATTACCGCCTGGCGCTGAAAGCGCACCTTTTTGCCATTGCTATCCAGCAGTGTCACATCAAGCTGGGGGGCTAATATCGCTAAAACGATGCCAGGAAGCCCGGGGCCCGCGCCTACATCCAGTAGCCGCGGTCCCTGGACATAGGGCAACACAGCGGCGCTATCCAACAGGTGGCGCGACACCATGTCATCCACCTCGCGTACCGCTGTGAGGTTATAAGCCCGGTTCCACTTGTGCAATAGTGCCAATAAGCCTAGCAGCTGTTCGCGTTGATGTTCGTCAACGACGATGGATAGCTGGCTAAGCCCTTGATCGAGCCGCGGCGCAACGCTTGCAGGTAACGTTTTCAACAGTGGGTTCAACGAACTCATCCGTTAACCACCTCTGCTGCGGCTACCAACCGGCGCTTTTTCAGATGCACCAGCAAAATAGAGACGGCCGCCGGGGTGACGCCTGAAATTCGCGCCGCATGGGCAAGCGTTTCTGGCCGCGCTTCAGCCAGCTTTTGGCGAATTTCGTTAGACAGACCTTCCACTTTTAAATAATCCAACTCCGCTGGCAGTGGCGTGGCTTCGTGGCGTTTGAGCTTGTCAATCTCATGTTGCTGGCGGTCAATATAGCCTTGGTACTTGGCCTGAATTTGCACCTGCTCAGCCACCGCGGGATCGGTAACCAGAGTACCCTCGATACCAGGCAGATTAGCTAAATCGCTATAGTTCAGCTCGGGCCGTTTAAGTAGATCACTCAGGCAATATTCTCGCGACAGCGGAGCACCGGTTTTTTCGGCTACTTGTTTAGCCGCCGGGCTGCCCGGCTGAATCCAAAGTGTGCTCAGCCTTGCGGTTTCTTGCTCAATGGCTTCGCGTTTTTGACTAAACGCGGCCCAGCGGGTGTCGTTAACCAGACCCAGTTCACGACCGGTTTCGGTCAAGCGCAAATCGGCGTTGTCTTCCCGTAGCAGCAAGCGGTACTCCGCACGGGAAGTAAACATGCGGTAAGGCTCTTTGGTACCCATGGTAATCAGGTCGTCGACTAGTACACCGAGATAGGCTTCATCGCGGCGGGGATACCAGGCGTCCAGCTCCTGGGCRCGGCGAGCGGCATTCAAGCCTGCTAGCAAACCTTGAGCACCGGCTTCTTCGTAGCCGGTAGTGCCGTTAATTTGACCGGCAAAAAACAGGTTGTGGATAAATTTGGTTTCCAACGAGTGTTTTAAGTCCCGTGGATCAAAAAAATCATACTCAATGGCGTAGCCAGGCCTTGTGATATGGGCGTTTTCCAGGCCTTTGATCGAACGCACCACCTGAATCTGTACGTCAAACGGCAGCGAGGTCGAAATACCGTTGGGATACAGCTCGTGGGTATCCAAGCCTTCGGGTTCGATAAACACCTGATGGCTGGATTTATCAGCAAAGCGATGAACCTTGTCTTCGATCGATGGGCAGTAACGCGGCCCAATACCTTCGATCACGCCAGAGTACATCGGCGAGCGATCAAGATTGGCCAGAATCAGATCGTGAGTCTGCTGATTGGTGTGGGCAATGTGGCAGCTCACCTGCTGCGGGTGCATTTCCCGTGACCCCAGGTAAGACATCACTGGCGTCGGGCTGTCACCGGGTTGCTCTTCCAGCTGAGAAAAATCCACTGTTTTGGCATCAATCCGCGGTGGAGTGCCGGTTTTCAGACGATCAACGCGAAATGGCAGTGCGCGTAGCCGTTCGGCCAGCGCATTGGAAGGCGGATCACCGGCGCGGCCGCCCTTGCTTTGATCCAAACCAATGTGGATTACGCCACCCAAAAACGTTCCTGTACACAGCACGACGCTTTCGGCATGAAAACGGATACCGGTTTCAGTGACGACTCCGCGGACGGTGTCGTTATCCACAATCAGATCGCCAGCGGCTTGCTGGAAAATCGTCAAGTTGGGCTGGTTTTCCAGCATTCCGCGGATCGCTGATTTATAGCGGATGCGATCAGCCTGGGCACGGGTGGCCCGAACCGCAGGCCCTTTGCTGGCATTGAGCACGCGAAACTGGATACCACCCAAGTCCGTGGCAAGCCCCATGGCGCCGCCCAGTGCATCAATTTCCTTGACCAAGTGACTTTTGCCGATGCCGCCAATGGCGGGATTACACGACATTTGGCCCAGGGTTTCGATGTTGTGGGTGAGCAGCAGGGTCTGACAGCCCATGCGAGCAGAGGCCAATGCGGCTTCAGTTCCCGCATGGCCACCGCCGATGACAATCACGTCAAAGCGGTCGGGGTAATTCAAGAGACACCTCGTCTTGTGCCTATTGGCACGGATGATGTGGCCAGTGCAGTCGATTCTAGACGCAGCCACCTTAGATCAATGAGGCGGCAAGTATAAACCCCCTGTGGGTAACCGTCAGGTTTTTCCACACCCCAAATCGCCAAACAGCCTCTATTAATAACAACATAAATATAAAATAAGAGAAGTTCTGTAAATGTTGTAACTACTAGTGTGGACAATTTCTGTGCATAAGCGATTAATCATTAATTATTTCATCAGCTTATATTGTTGACTTCTACATGCTTGAAGGCGGGAGTGCCTGGGCAGAAAGGGTGTTAAGCCTGTGGATGAAATAGCGCCTTATCCACCGATGTAATTGGCCACGGCTTATCCACCGGCCAGTACCTGGGTTGTTACCGCAGCTGTGAACAACCACCGTTGGGTGTGGAGCTAACGCTGAAAGATGCCCATGGTAGGCCTTGCGGAGATAAAAACGATCAATGTAAAAAAAAGTTTATCCACAGGCAAAAAAATGGCCTGTCGTGKCGACAGGCCGGTAAAAAAAGCGCTATTTCGCATTAGCGAACGAGTTATTTAGGTGCCAAGCGCAGGTCTACGCGAGGGAATTGAGTGATCACATCTAGTGTTTAAGCACCCTCGCAAGGAAGGATTGAGTACGTTCATGCTGCGGTGAATCAAACAGTTTTTCCGGGTGTCCCTGCTCGGTAATCTCGCCTTTATGGATAAAAATCACCCGGTCGGCAACCTCACGGGCAAAGCCCATTTCATGGGTCACAATCACCATGGTCATGCCCTCTTTGGCCAGTTCACGCATGGCATCGAGCACTTCACCGATCATTTCCGGGTCAAGCGCCGATGTGGGCTCGTCAAATAGCATCAGCCGGGGTTCCATGGCCAAGGCACGAGCGAGCGCCACACGCTGCTGCTGGCCGCCTGAGAGCTGGCTGGGGTACTTATCGGCCTGGTCGGCGATWCCCACCCGGTCAAGCAAACGTTTGGCATTGCTGACCGCGTCGTCACGGCTTAAACCGCGCACTTTCATCGGCGCCAGGGTGACGTTATCGATGACGCTGAGATGGGGAAAAAGATTGAACTGCTGAAATACCATGCCGACTTCGGTGCGGATAGTTTGCAGCGCTTGGGGGCTCTTGCCATGGGGCAGAAGCTCGTTGCTGTCGACCACCAAGCTACCCGATTGGAACTCTTCCAAGCCGTTAATACAGCGAATCAGCGTCGATTTTCCTGAGCCACTGGCACCTATAATCACCACCACTTCACCGGGCACTATTTCGAGGTCAATACTGTTGAGCACGTGCAGGCTGCCAAAGTGTTTATTGAGCTGCTGCATACGCACAATTGGTTGCGTTGTGTTGTTCATTGCGCGTGTCCTTATTGTCCGGCCAAACCTCTGATCTCAAGCTGGCGTAGGATGATGGATAGGGTCCAGGTGATCGCTAGATACATCAGCGCGACCATAAAGTAGACCTCAAGAGCCGTGAAGGTGGTGGCGATATAGATTTGCCCCTGGCGCACCAGTTCGCCGACGCCAATCACTGAGAATAAGGAGGTGTCTTTGATACTGATAATACCCTGGTTGCCGAGAGGTGGAATCATGCGCCGAAACGCCTGGGGCCAGATAACGTAGCGAAACGCCTGGGTGCGCGAGAGCCCCAGGGAGAGGGAAGCTTCACCTTGGCCGCGTTCAATGGACTGTACGCCGCCGCGGACGATTTCTGAGATGTAGGCGCCGGAGTTGACCGCAATGGCGGCAATACCGGCAACCAGAGCGTTAATTGGGCTACCTAAGAGCTGCGGTAAGCCGTAAAAGATAAACAGCACTTGCACCAGAATAGGTGTGCCGCGAAACACCTCAACGTAAACGATGGCTGGCCAGCGTAGCCAACGCAGACGGCTAATGCGTAACAGACCAAAGAATATGCCGATAAAAAAACCGATAGCCAAGCCGCCAAACGAAATAAGTAGCGTCCAGGGAATACCCGGCAGCAGGTAAGGGATAGACCCAAACGCCGCCGACCAATCAAACTGAAAATTGACGTCCACGCGTAGACTCCTGAAACAGCAAACAGCTGACAAAAAGTAGATAAGAAACGCAGCAGGGCCGGGGGTTGTGGCCACCCGGCCCTGTAACGGCGTTACGCTATTATTGAGTGTTTACACTCACTCTTCGCTAGGCGCTTCACCAAACCACTTGGTGTAGATCTCATCGTAAGTGCCGTCTTCCTTCATCGCAGCCAGTGCTTCGTTGGTGGGTTCTACCCACTCACTGCCCTTATGGAACACGATGCCATACTGCTGGCCTTCATACAGGGGCCCGACAACCTTAGTACGGCCTTCACCGCGGGTTTGCGAGAAATAGGAAACGTTGGGTGCGTCGTAGAGCACGGCGTCGACGTTGCGGCCTAACAGCGCCATGTACATATCAGCAGTGCCCGGGAAGGGGGTAATTTCTGCATCTTCGCCGAGTTCTTGCTGTAGGTAGTCATAGCTGGTGGAACCAATTTTGGTGCCGACGGCGAGGTCTTGAAGATCTTCTAGTGTTTCGACGCTGTCATTATCGGCGCGGACAATAATGCGCAGACCTGAATCGTAGTAGGGGTCAGAAAAATCGACAATTTCGGCACGCTCTTCGGTAATGGTGGTACCGGCGATGGCAATCTCTTGGCTGCCGGTTTGCACGGCGGGAATAATGCCGGAGAACTCCATGGTGGTGAGGTTGACTTCAAAACCTGCGCGTTCGGCGACTTCGTTAATGATATCCATATCGAAGCCGACCATTTCGCCGGTCTCCTGATCCATCATTTCAAACGGCACAAAGCTTGGGTCAGTGGCCACGTTCACCGATGGCGTCTGTGCCATGGCGGCAGTGGCGCTGCCCAATCCCAGTGCGAGAGCCAGCGTGGTTTTAGTAAGGCTGAGTGGTAGTACTACTTTCATAAGTTTCCCCGTGCTTTATGTGGCTAATGGCGGGTTACAAAGCGGTTTTTACCGTTTGATGCTCTTTATAAACCGTTATTTAAGCCGTTGTTGACCTATTAACCTTGGCGAGAAACCGTCAGGGCGTCAAGTCACGGGGAGCGCTGCGGGCCAACGCTGTTTAGACCATAAAGGAGGCGCCGCAGCCGCAGGTGGTGGTGGCATTGGGGTTTTGCACGCGAAAACGCGCGCCCGCCAGGCCCTCTTCGTAGTCGACGGTGGAACCTACTAAATATTGGTAAGAGAGCGGATCCACCACTAAGGCAGCGTTGCCGAACTCAATCACGGTGTCGTCGTCGGCGACGTTATCAGCAAAGTCGAAACCGTACTGAAAACCTGAACAGCCACCACCGGTCACGTAGACCCGTAATTTAAGGGATGGATTATTTTCTTCTGCAATCAGCGCATTAATACGTTTACGTGCGCTATCAGAGAGCAGTAGTGGGGTAGGAATAAAGGCTTCTGCACCGCTCATGGGTACCTCCCGCGAGCTTAAAGAACGAATAAATCGGCATTGGGGGGTGATTATGGGTAATTCCCAGCAAATTGGTCAACTATTGCTGGGAATTAGTTAGGAATGTCTAGGTTAACTACCGATCCCCTCGGTGGCGAGGACAGGTTTGCGCGAGGGCGCTGTGAACCCGTCCATGGGCGCTACTTTCGACATCTGACCGCCATGGATGGCGGAAATGCCGGGAACATTATTCCGGCCCTGGAAAAAGACCCTCGCTTCAACCTGTCCTCGCACCATGTGATTGGCTTAAGCACATCCTCCTAAGGCATCAGGGCCGGTGCAGTTAGGCCGGTGTTCTCGTCAAAACCGAACATCAGGTTGAGGTTTTGAATCGCCTGGCCGGAAGCGCCTTTGACTAGGTTATCAATCACCGATAGCACGACAACCGTGTTGCCATTGTTAGGTCGGTGCACTGCCAAGCGGCAGGTGTTGATGCCTTTGACACTGCGCGTTTCAGGGTGGCTTCCCGCAGGCATTACATCGACAAAGGGTTCGTTGGCATAGCGCTGCTCAAAGAGTGCCTGCAGATCACCGGGGTCAGCAGTTAGCTGGCCGTAAAGGGTGGAGTGAATACCGCGAATCATCGGCGTTAAGTGGGGCACAAAGGTTAAACCAACCGCAGATTGCTGGATATCCCTAAGCCCCTGGCTAATTTCCGGCAGGTGGCGGTGGCCCGAGGCGCCGTAGGCCTTCATCGACTCGCTGGCTTCGGCAAGCAGTGAACCCACTTTAGCGCCGCGGCCTGCGCCGGTAACGCCGGATTTACAGTCAGCAATGAGTTGGCTTGGGTCGATCAAACCCGCTTCCAGAAGCGGCAGGTAGCCCAACTGAACGCTGGTGGGGTAGCAACCGGGAACCGCAATTAAACGTGCGTTTTTGATTTTCTCCCGGTGCATTTCCGGCAGCCCGTAGACCGCCTCTTGCAACAATTCCGGGGCGCCATGGGCCTGACCGTACCAGCGGCTCCACTCGTCGGCATCGCGTAGCCGGAAGTCGGCCGATAGATCAATCACCCGAGTGCCATTTTCGAGTAGCTCCCCCGCCAGAGCGTGGGCAACGCCGTGGGGGGTGGCAAAAAATACCGCGTCCATGGCGCCTAGCTGTTTTGCATCCGGCTCGCTAAACGCCAGGGTGTCGTAATGGCCGCGTAGGTTGGGGTACATATCGCACACTTTGACGCCCGTTTCCGAGCGCGAGGTAATCATGGCGACGTTGACGTGGGGGTGTTGGGCGAGTAGCCGCAGTAATTCAACGCCGGTGTAACCGGTACCGCCAACAATGCCGACCTTAATCACAAATCACTCCTTGCGGGTTCCGCAGAACGGTTTTCACATTAGCTTCAGTTATTACAGCCTAAGCGGATTGCTGCGCGCTGTCGAAGCTTAGCGGTCTATGATACACAAGGGAGTGTAGAGATAAGAACACTAGAACTGATAACCAGGAAGGTCGCTGTGGCGCGTTTTTCCCGATCGGATTTTWCCTTAGAGAGTTTTCGTCGCCAGTTGGCCAACGTCGACGCCTTGCCGCAACTTTGTTTGCTGGGCCTTGTCTCGGGGATTATTACCGGTGCTGTGATGGTGGCGTTTCGACTACTGCTGGAAGCGGGCGCCGCCCTCTATATGACGAATGGTGACCCCGAGGCGTTTGAAAGTATGGCGCCTTGGCTGCGCGCGCTGCTACCCATATTGGCGGTTACGTTAGTGGGTGTACTGCTTTACCGGCAAAAACCGGCAGCGCGCAAGCTGGGGGTTGGCCATGTCATTGAGCGGCTGACCTACCATCAAGGCCGTTTTCCGTTACGCAACTGGCTAAATCAGTGGTGGGTTGGGGTGCTCGTGGTGCTAGGTGGTCTCTCCGCGGGTCGTGAAGGTCCGGCGATTCACTTGGGAGCAGCGGCGTCCAGCGGACTCGGCCAGCAAATGCGGTTACCTAATAATAGCCTGAGAGTTCTCGTGGCGTGCGGTACCGCAGCGGGCATTTCTGCCTCCTTTAATACGCCTATTGCGGGGGTGATCTTCGCCATGGAAGTGGTGATGATGGAGTACACCTTGATGAGCTTTATGCCTGTCATCTTGGCCTCGACCATGGGGGCGCTGGTGGCGCAGTTGGCCTACGGTAATGAACCTGCCTTCCGCATTCCTGAGATAGCGCTTGGCTCGCTTGTTAACTTGCCCTGGATTGTGGTCACAGGGCTGGTAATTGGCTTACTCGCCGGTCTGTTTATCCATATTTCACGCAGTCAGCGGATTATTCAGTGGCCGCTTTGGGTGCGGCTTGGATTAGTGGGCGTGGCAACGGGCGCGGTGGCCTGGTGGTTCCCTCAGATTCAAGGCATCGGCTATGACAGCGTGGCGGCGGCACTCAATAATCAGTTGGAAATTAAAGTACTGCTGGCGCTGATGATTGCCAAACTGCTGATTACCGCGTTGACCGTTGCCGGGGGCGTTCCCATCGGTATTATTGGCCCGGTACTGGTAGTGGGGGCTGCCACGGGCGCGCTGTTTGGTTTGCTGGGGGGGTGGCTTTGGCCAGCTAAAGCCGCCGACCCAGGTATATACGCAATGCTAGGTATGGCCGCGATGATGGGGGCGGTGCTACAAGCGCCTCTGGCTGCGCTAATGGCGCTTTTGGAGTTAACCCACACGCCGAGTATCATGCTGCCTGGAATGTTGGCGGTGGTGGTGGCGTGTTTGACCTCGCGTCAATTGACCGGCTGTGAAGGGTTTTTTATCAGCACGGTACGCTACGGGCTGCATCCGCTTCAACAACCGTTGATGCAGGCACTCTCACGGGTTTCGGTGCCGGCGGTGATGGAGCGGCAACTGGTGCGTACTGAGCGAATGATTACCCCTGAAAAGGCCCGGCAGCTACTCGAAACTAACCCTGTCTGGCTGGTGATTGAACGCTCGAGCGAACAAAAACCGGTGCTGGGGCTCAAAGCTGCTGAGTTGGCGCGCTGGCTGCTGGAACACGATGAGGCGCTAGAGGGAGAAGAGCCGCCTGCGGATGAGCTGATTGACCTACTGGAAATCCCTGGGCAGCGTTTGGAGCTGGCGCCGATTGGTTTACAGGCGACGCTTTCCGAAGCGTTTCTAAAACTTCAGGATGGCGCCCTGGGAGCGCTCTACGTTGTGCACGGTTATCGCCCGAAGCAGCGGCGTATTTCAGGTATTATCACCCGTGGCGCCATTGAGCGTTATTATCATTACACAGATCCCCGTAGCGCCGACCTTCCTGACAATGATCTGCAAGAGAATGATGCACGTGAGAAGGATTCATCACATTAAGGAGCGACAATGTATCTATGGGTGAAGGCTATTCACTTAATGGCCGTAGTGACCTGGTTTGCCGCGTTGTTCTATTTACCAAGGCTGTATGTGTATCACGCCACTGCGCGGGATAACGGCGACGAACAGGCCATTAGCTATTTCAAAACCATGGAGCGTAAGCTTTACCGTGGCATCATGACGCCGTCGATGATAGCGGTGCTTATTTTTGGTGGCTGGATGCTCTATCTGGTGCCCGAATGGTTTAGCCAGGGTTGGATGCACGCCAAGCTGGCGTTAGTGGTGTTGCTGATCGCCTATCATCACGTTTGTTTGATCTATTTGAAGCAGTTTGCCCAGGATCGCTGTACCAAAGGCCATGTGTTTTTCCGCTGGTTTAACGAAGCGCCGGTGATTGCGCTGGTGGCAATTATTCTGCTTGCCGTTGTGAAGCCCTTTTGATGCGCCAACCGCTTCCTCCCGTGGTGTTGGTACTTGCCGGGCATGACCCGACTGGTGGCGCAGGGTTAATTGCCGACAGTGAAGCCATTGCGGCCTGTGGTGGTTGGGCGGTAACAATTCCCACTGCGCTGACGGTACAGAATTGTCATAATGTGACCCGCGTGATTCCTGCTGAGCCGACCGCGATGCGCCAAATGGCCGAGGCAATTAGCGAGATGCAGATCGCGGCGATTAAGATTGGTCTACTCGCTGACGAAGATACTCTGCGCGCTGCGGAGCAAATCATTCGCCGTTTTCCAGGTATTCCCGTGGTGGCCGATCCGGTCTTTAAGGCCGGTGGCGGAACTGAGTTATCCACACCCGCTTTGCGTCAATTGTTTATTGATCGCTTGCTACCGCTTGTGGATATCTTAACCCCCAATCGCGCTGAGTTGGCCCAACTTACCCCCGATATCATTACTCCTTTTGATGATACCGCGCGCGCGGTGGTACTGATGTCACAGGGGTGCCAAGCAATCCTGGTAACCGCTACAGATGAGCCGCTGCCCGGTAACGATCAGCAGGTAGTGCACACCCTGCACTCGCCCGATACCACTCGCCAGTGGCAGTGGCCACGTTTGCCTGAACGCTTTCATGGTTCTGGCTGCACGCTGGCATCGGCGCTTACTGCACGTCTTGCAGTTGGTGAGCGCTTACCAACTGCTTGTGAGCAGGCGCAGCACTTTACTTGGCAAAGTTTGTCTCACGGCTTTCAACCGCCCAGTGGACAGTGTTTGCCGCATCGTTTATCACGGGCTGTCCGTTTTTAATCCTATCTTCTGTATGCCATTGACCGAGAGGATGCCATGACTACATCAGCTGAACTGTTTGATCTTGCCAGTCGCCATATACCGGGCGGGGTGAACTCACCTGTCCGAGCGTTTAAAGGGTTACACCGTCCGCCGGTCTTTATGGAGCGCGCCCAGGGTGCCTTTCTGTTTGACGTGGAAGGCAATCGTTACGTGGATTATGTCGGCTCCTGGGGGCCAATGATCACCGGGCATGCTGATCAGGACGTACTGGCAGCCGTGCGTGCGCGATTAGATAACGGCTTGTCTTTTGGTACCCCTACCGCTGTCGAAACCACCATGGCGGATTTGATCTGCGAGATGATCCCCTCCATGGATATGGTGCGCATGACCAGTTCTGGCACCGAAGCCACCATGTCGGCGATACGCCTGGCACGGGGTACCACCGGCCGGGATAAGATCGTTAAATTTGAAGGCAACTACCACGGCCACTCCGATTCATTGCTGGTAAAAGCGGGGTCTGGCGCCCTCACCCACGGCGAGCCCAGCTCACCGGGTGTACCCGCCTCGCTGGCTGAACACACCATTACCCTGTCGTTTAACGACCCTGAAGGGGTAGAAGCGTGTTTTAGCGAGATTGGCGATCAAATTGCCTGCATTATCGTTGAACCCGTTGCTGGCAATATGAACTGTATTCCGCCTCAGCCGGGCTTTTTGGAAACCCTGCGCCGGGTATGTAACGAGCACGGTAGCGTGCTGATTTTTGACGAAGTGATGACCGGTTTTCGCGTGGCATTGGGCGGTGCCCAGGCCCACTACGGCATAGTGCCCGACCTAACCTGCTTGGGAAAAATAGTTGGCGGTGGCATGCCCGTGGGCGCCTTCGGCGGCAAGCGCGAGATAATGCAAAATATTTCGCCCCTGGGACCGGTTTATCAAGCGGGCACATTGTCGGGTAATCCGCTGGCCATGGCGGCGGGTGTGGCGCTGCTGACCAAACTGCAGGTACCAGGCTTCCACGATGCGCTCACCCAGCGGGTTAACACCCTGTGTACGGGGCTTCAGGAGCGAGCCAATGCGGCACGGGTGCCGATGATGACGCAGTCGGCAGGTGGCATGTTTGGGCTCTTCTTTACTTCGCAAAGCCGTGTGGATAACTTTGCTCAAGCCACCGCCTGTAACCCGGATGCCTTCCGGCGCTTTTTTGGTGCGATGCTTGATCATGGCGTTTACTTGGCGCCTTCTGCCTACGAGGCAGGTTTTATGTCCAGCGCCCACACTCCAGAAGATATTCAGTTCACCCTGGACGCTGCAGAAAAAGCCTTTGCCGTTATGTAACGGCAAGTAACTAAAAGCCCGCTATACTGCAAGAGCCGCTCACCTTGAGCGGCTCTTATGTTAGAGAGCTACACTCATGACACGACCAACGGCTTGGCGATACGTGATCTGCGCAGCGGGGCTGCTAACCTGCTTCCCGCTGGCTGCACAGTCGCCTCAGGAGCAGGACATGACTCAGATCCACATCACTATGAGCGGTTCACCGGGCGCTGAGTTTTCCGCCCACTGGCGGATTACCCACGAAGGAGAAACCACCGAGCACGTTGAAGAGAGCGGAACAGTACCTGCTGAGTACACCTTTACTGGCACGGAGCTGGAAGGCACGGTAAAACTGTTAAGTGATGATGAGCGGCTGGAAGTCGATATTCAAAAAGGCAGTAACCGGTCGCGTTCATCGACTCAGGGGGCAGGGGGAACACTGACGTTGATGATTCGTTAATTTTTTGCTCTCTTTCAGCAATAAAAAACCGCCCCCGTTGGGGCGGTTTGCTTGTACTCAGTGAGTTACCACTGAGTGGAGATAGCAGAGTTGCCGTTGCCATATTGCAGATGTGTTGCTGATGCGGCACTCGCATTTTGACGGATAGTAGATACGTTCTCCATACCATACTGACCCACAGTAGCCACATGGCCATCGTCTTCTTGATAAATGTAAGATGCGCTTAGGTCAGCATTGAGCTGGATTACATTCGCCTCGTTGTCATATCCGTTTTGGCTTACTAAACTCCAGGTTTCATCGGTGCTAAATGCTTGGTAAACATCAGCTGAGTTGCCATCACCAGTTTGCTCAATGATAGAGTCGCTGAAATTGGAGTTCTTTACTTGCAGCACTTTAGCGCTATTGTTATGGCCTTCTTGAGAAATATAAGAATCATTTAACTCCCCTCTTAATTGGGTGACAGATGCATCATTGCCAGTACCAATTTGGTAAACAATTGATTCATGCTGTGCACCGGTTTGGTATACCGACGAAGTGTTATCATCACCCACCTGTCCAACACGTGAGTATTGTTGGCTACCGCCTTGGGTAGTTTCAGCTGCGTTATCATTACCAGCTTGAACGATTAATGAGGTACGTGTCTGATCACGGTCAAACCCATTTAATCCAGAGCGAATATCCAATTGCGCATCGAACACGGGCTCAGTCGTAGTGTTCGCATTAGGCGTTGTAGTTGAGTCTTGGTAGTCTCGTGGATCAGCAGAAGCTGAGAACGCGCTGACTAGAGCAATGGCGGCAGCGATAGTAGTAATTTGAGTTTTCATGGTGTTTCCCCTTGGTTTCGATCTACTTGCTTTGGTTTTAACTGAGAAGCTGGATGCGACTCAGTTGGTATCGATAGTGACCGGCCGCGCATAGCCCGAATAATTTTGTTGTTCGACACTTATGCTGCGAAGGCCACTGCCCGATTGAGAAAGAGCAATATCACTATTTTGTCCAAATTGAGTTACTTGCGCTTTAATTTCAAATTGGCCGCCAGTTTGACTTATATTCGCGACGTGATTTGAACCTACCTGTTTCACTAAACCAATGTTAGCGCCATTATTTTGAGAAATACTGGCTTGATTGTTATATCCATTTTGATAGATATAGGCGATGTTACCCATTTGATAACTCGCTGAGCGAGACTGTGTAACATTAGCTTGGTTGTCATTGCCATTTTGACTAATAATGCTAACGTTACTTTTTAATAGATTGTTATGGTATGTACCTGCTGCATATTGAGTTATTCGTGCGTTTTCTTCAGACAAACGTGTAAAGTCATTACCAGCGGCTAATAAGGTGGAAGCGTTGGTTAAAGAAATAGCGGCCACTAACGCAGTAAAATAGATTCGCATGTGCTTATGGTAACTGAACGTTTTCATATTTTGCCTTTTGAAACTTTTCGTATCAGTTTGTATTCATGCGTTGAGTTTGGCTTGTTTTTAGAAATTAACCATAGCGAATTTTTTTGAGATGACTATTGTTTTTTTAACAATTATTAAAACAATAATAACTATTAAAATCGCCATAAGAGAATTAGTTTTTTAGTCACTTTAGGTATTGCTTACGTATGCAACGGCCACTTTTAATGTGGCCGTTGTTACTTTTTTATATAAGAAATATTAAAGCATGGGTGTTGGGGAATTTAGGTAGTCATTAAGTACAGTATCTTGAATATTCGTACCTGGTGCGAGGTTCCACAGTCGGTTTTCAACGCCTCTGGCGATAAGATGAATAACCGCCGACTCAATCGCTGACATGACCGCCAACTGTACAGGCTCATTCGTGGTAAGACCTACTTCGGCCTCTAGCAAACGACGAAAATCAATAAAACGATAGACACCCGCTCGCATCTCTTTCGAGTAGATCGTTTTCGTTGTGGTTACGTTAGCCAGTACTTCGCCGGTGGATATTTCAACCGCGCGTAAATTGACCGTTACCTGGTCAACTTGGTACTGCCCTGAAGCACCAATACCAAAATACTCAGCGCCAGCGCCGCCAGTGCGCACGTTGGATTCGTAGGCGATAATACCGCCTTCCAGCATCACCGAGGCAGCACGCAGCGATGGCAACGTATCGGGCTGGCCAAAGCGTTCAAATTCAGCGCGTATAATGCGTCTTTCGGTAAGCAGGTTTTGTAAACCGACACGCTCAAGCGGTATAAACCAGCCTGAATCCGCCAGCGCACCGGTCAGCATTGCTGCCGCACCTTGGGTGACAGCGGTTGAAAAAGTACTTGCAGGCGCAGGGCGGTATTGGCCTGTTTGATCGCGAAAGTCATAAACAGACACAAAAATTTGCCCAGCTGTGGGGGGGAGTGAAATTAAATCTTGGTAGGTAGCTCCACGGGGGGTAAGCGTTGCGTCTGCACCTTCTAAATTTTCCGATGTAGCGMCCATGCCGGCGCAGCCGCTTAGTAAACTAGCGACGATAAGTGATGCGATAATTTTCATGGTGTTCCCCTGAGATGACGAAAAATATTTTGTGAGTTATTTTTTTGTTTTAAGGGTTGAACAGGCCACCCACGCTTATTTCGGTTACATCCCCTGTTAACTTATCGACTACCCTCACTACTAATTGTCCGCCATTGTCGCTAACCACCACGCCGAACTCATCACTATCAAAMCTTCCTTCGCTAACATCGCCCGAACTGACATCCGCTATTAATTGAGAGATGAGCCGACTCTCTAAACTTTGTAGTAATCTTTCGGTAGCGGAAGTGGGCGTTGCTCGGCTATTTCTGGAATCGGTATTTGTATCCTGCGCTTGAGCTTTGCCTAATAGATAGCTGCCCACAAAGGGATCACCCCCAAACGATGGGTTCAGTGGCTTGTATATCAAATCACCCGCTTGAACTGTTGCGGATAGCACCAAGGCCAATCCCATTACGACTAAGCCATTTCTGTTTATGGGTTGCATTAGAAAATCTCCTCTTTTCCCAAGTCTTTGTCGGAAGACACCGCTGCGGATATTTGCCGTTCAATCAGTGCTCTTTCGACGGTCTGCACGGCTTCCCCAGCCGCCCTATCGGCTTCATTTATTCTTGGGGAGAGCTGTGTGCGGAAATACATACGATTGCCTTCCATTACCCATATTTGGCTACCCCAGCGGGCATCTGGGCGCTCTTTAATGGTGATGGTGGCATTGCCAATAATCAGGTTATCCATCGCCCGTTGGCTAAAGGCACGATAAAAGGTTTTACCGGCCATGGTGATCGTGCGGTCTACCATGACGCCAGTCAGCTCACTTCCCCCGTTAGCGTTGCCGCGCACTTCAGGCCCATCAGGGCTTGAGAGCTGATTAATCGCGTCGATGGCCGCTTGTTCGTTAGCGGGCAACGCTTCGTCCGAAGGAACTGGCTCGTTGGCCAGTACTAAAGACGACATGATCCACATCGCTATGGTTAAAGAGCCGATGGTCAAACGGCGTATTGATGGCATGACAGCTACCCTTGCGTTTTGGCTTTAACGGTGGCGTTGCAGGCTACGCGCGGTTTCAATATTGGGCAGAATTGGCCCCAAGTTTTGATGAATCCAGTTGAGGGCCTGAATGCGGTTGTGGACGTTAATTTTGCGAAAAATGTTGTAAAGGTGAGACTTAACGGTGTGTTCACTAACAAACAGCTTTTCGGCAATTTGTTGATTAGAAGAGCCTGCACTAAGCAGTGAAATAATCTCCATCTCCCTGTTAGTCAGTCCACAGGCTGGGCGGAAAGCATTACTTTGGTATTTGCGATAAAACAGAATCAAACGCGCCATTAAATCTCGTGACATCCACAGCTCCCCTTCAAGCAGCGAGTGGATGCCTTTACAAATTACCTCAAGGCTTTCATTGCGATAAAAAACGCCTTTTAACTGAGCGCACGAAAGTGCTTCAAGGGCGTGATCCATATCATGAATATTGAAGGCCGCTAGGGGAGTTTTAGTTAACGTGTCGGGTAACTTATCTTGCCACTCTGGCAGTGCATCAATGCCAATATGATCGCTGTCAATGAGAATCAGCAAGTTGCCCGATGCGGAAATAGGTAACGCTGTATGAGGAGAATGGATACTAATTTGACAGCCGGTGTGTTTGTTCAAGTACTCAGCGAACAACTGAACCTGGGGACTTTTTTCGGTAACGACATACACCGTTCCGGTAGACTTTTCCTGCGACATTGGGTGGCCCTCGTGGAAAGAAAGAGTGAGCAGGTAACCACTGAAGTGTTGACCATAAGATACGTTTCGTAAAGTTTTGTTATTAAATATATGGTAAAAATATTTTTCATCCCTTCAAAATTTTCATTAATATTAAAAATATTGTTATTTAACAAATGTTTATTGTTATTTAAGTAATAAATTAATTACCTAATCATTAGATACGTTATGTAACATTTTGATGGCTTTTGATACCAGCAGTGAGCGCGTAAACTGCAGCTCTACTGTTTGGAGTGCGTACTATGGCCGCCGTCAATACCCTTGTTCTTGCCAGTGGCAACACAGGAAAATTAAGAGAATTCAACCAATTACTTTCACCTTTGGGGTTCGATGTGCGCCCACAGGCAGATTTTGGCGTCACTGATGTGGAAGAAACGGGGCTCACCTTCGTTGAAAATGCGCTATTAAAAGCGCGTGAAGCGAGTCGCGTCAGTGGATTACCGGCATTAGCTGACGATTCTGGGCTTGAAGTGGACGCACTGAACGGAGCGCCCGGTATCTATTCCGCTCGGTATGGCGGTGAGCCCAGAAGCGATGAGAAAAACAATCAGACGCTGTTAGCCGCATTAAGCGACTGTGCTGAGGGGCAACGTAGTGGCCGTTACTGGTGCGTGCTGGTTTATTTGCGCCACCCGAAAGATCCGGTGCCGGTCATTGTGCAACGCAGTTGGGAAGGCGAGATTCTAGCTCATCCTCGGGGTAAGGAGGGATTTGGCTATGATCCGCTTTTTTGGTTACCCGATCAGGGCATGAGCGTTGCCGAGCTACCCAGCGAAAGTAAAAATCGCCTTAGCCATCGTGGACGTGCGCTGCAAGGCTTGGTGGAGCTACTGAAGGKGGCACATGGCTGATACGCTGCCGCCGCTATCTCTCTATATCCACACGCCGTGGTGTGTACGTAAATGCCCGTACTGTGATTTCAATTCTCATGAGCCGGGGACGCACGGTTTTACGCCACGGGATTTACCTGAAGCCGCTTATCTTGATGCGTTGTTACAAGACCTGGATGGAGATCTTGCCTTATCGGCTGGGCGAGAAATCCAGACTATCTTTATAGGCGGTGGGACACCTAGCTTGCTCTCGCCCGCGTTTTATGACCAATTATTGAAAGCGATCAAAGCCCGGTTACCCTTTGCGAATGATATAGAAATTACCTTAGAAGCGAATCCAGGTACCACTGAGCAAGCGCGTTTTATTGGTTACCGCAACGCGGGCATTAACCGTCTCTCTTTGGGGATTCAAAGTTTTCAGCCTGCACAGCTGCATGCCCTGGGGCGTATTCATAGCGGAGATGAAGCGATCACTGCGGTAGCGCAAGCACGCCAGGCGGGATTTACCAATATCAACATTGACCTTATGCACGGTTTGCCCGGCCAAACGCCTCAGTTAGCGATGGATGATATTGCCCAAGCGCTGGCATTAGCGCCTGAACACCTCTCTTGGTATCAGTTGACCCTTGAGCCGAATACGGCCTTTCACTCCCACCCACCCACGTTGCCTGAAGAAGAGGCACTTTGGGATATCCAGGACAATGGTCATCAACTCCTGGAAGATGCCGGGTTCATGCGTTATGAAATTTCGGCTTACGCCCGTGTTGATCATCAGAGTAGGCATAACCTTAACTACTGGCAGTTTGGTGACTACCTGGGGATTGGCGCTGGTGCCCATGGCAAGCTTAGCCGTATTGACTCAAATGGGGAGTGGCACATTGAACGGCGCTGGAAAACTCGCCAGCCAGACGCCTATCTAAAGCGCGTAGATGATCTGCGTGGCTTTATAGCCGGTAAACAGCCGATAAAATCGGATGAGCTACCGTTGGAGTTTGCCATGAACGCTTTACGGCTCACCGACGGGGTGTCGCTTGAGACATGGAGTGCTAACTCCGGTGAAGCGCCTGCAATGTTACTCACGCATTTACAATCTGCCGAGAAAAAAGGACTTTTGATGCAAATGCCTGAAAAACTGCGTGCATCGCCTCAAGGTCTATTATTCTTGAATGAGTTGCTAGCTTTGATCAGCGATGATTGACCAGCAATCTACAGAAATTCTTTTTTCTGAAATAACAGACTTGAACCATCAAGCTTGACGACTTACAAGGAGTGAGTGATGCGTATTTCTCGACTACTGACACCGTTGGCGGCTGCTATTCTACTGGCCGGTTGCGCTACATCGGATCCTTACGGTGGCCAAACGCAGCGCTCTAGCACCGCTATGGGCACCGGGATTGGTGCCGCCGTGGGGGCTGCTGCAGGTGCTCTGTCTGGTGATGGCAGCACCAGCCGCCGTGACCGTGCACTAATTGGTGCTGCCGTGGGCGCAGCAGCGGGTGCTGGCATTGGTGTCTATATGGATCGCCAAGAGCAGCAACTGCGAGACAACCTGCAAGGTTCACGCATTGAAATTGACCGCCGTGGCGACGATATTGTGCTCAACATGCCCAGCGGCGTGACCTTTGGCTTTGATTCTGCCGATCTTACCAGCGAAGCACGCAGCTCTCTTAACGAAGTCGCTAATGTACTCACCGAGTACCAAGACACTCGCGTCAATATTGCCGGCCACACCGATAGCACCGGGGATGCGAGCTATAACCAGCGATTGTCTGAGCGTCGTGCTCAATCCGTGGGTAACTACTTAACCCAAAATGGAGTTTCATCTTCGCGACTTAACACCTCTGGGTATGGCGCCACTCAGCCAGTCGCCAGCAACGATAATGAACAGGGACGCGCTCAGAACCGCCGGGTAGAAATTACCCTAACCCCCACTGGCAATGGCCAAGGTTAAGATTCGCGCTAAAGCTAACTAATCTGGCTATTGCTGCTCAAAGCCCGCTATGCTCATGTAGCGGGCTTTTTTTCATTCATTTGCCGATGAGTTTCCATGCTGTCTTATCAACATGCTTATCATGCCGGTAATTTTGCCGATGTACATAAACATCTAACGCTTTACGCGGTGATTGATTACTTATTACGTAAAAAAACAGCTATTACATATGTCGATACTCATGCGGGGCGAGGCCTCTATCCTCTGAATGCTCAAGAGACTCAGCGCTTGCAAGAGTATCGACAGGGTGTATGGCCGCTCTGGCAAGCCCACACGGGGTTTAGTGACGGGCTGCTAAGCGGGTGGCAAGCAGTGCTAACAAGCGCTCAACCTACGCCAGAGACACTGACCCACTACCCAGGGTCTCCCTGGTGGCTCAGTCATTCATTGCGTGAGCAGGATCATCTGCGGCTATTTGAACTGCATCCCGGTGAGCATGAGCAGCTAAGTGGTCAAGGGTTATCGCCTCAAGCGCAGCGCGTGTTTGGCGATGGGCTGATGGGGCTAATGGGGATGCTGCCCGTTACATCGCCGCGGCTATGTGTCCTGATCGACCCCAGTTACGAGCGGAAAGTGGAGTATCAGGAAGTTGCCGAGACAGTGGCTTATACGCTGGAGAAAGCGCGCCACGGAGTGGTATTGATTTGGTATCCGCTGTTGCCAGCCGGCCATCATCACACCTTATTAACCAGCCTCAAAGAGAGCGGAATACGTAAGATATGGCGCAGCGAGTTGCTGTTGCGTGAACCTGGAGAGCAGGCTCACGGCATGTTCGGTAGCGGTATGCTGGTGGTTAATCCGCCATGGGGGTTGGATCAACGTTTGGCAACTGCGATGGCGGAGATTTGTCCACTGCTTGGCGCCGATAGCCGCTACCAGGCGGATTGGTGGGTGGGGGAGTAGAGAGATATTGAGCCGCTCTATTATTTACCGATACAAAAACTGCCAAAGATCTCACCCAATAAATCATCGGCACTGAATTCGCCGGTGATCTCGCCTAAAGCCTGTTGTGCGTCGCGTAAATCCTCCGCGAGCAGTTCGCCCGCGCCATAGCCGTCGAGCTGAGCACGACCGGTATCAAGGGCTGCCATGGCGCGATCTAGGGCGTCCAGATGCCGTCGGCGGGCTGAGAAGCGGCCCTCAGTGGTGGTGGCAAAGCCCATCACGTCTTTCAGGTGAGTTTTTAAGTTATCCACACCCACCCCGGTTTTGGCGGATAAGCGTAGCGTTGGCGGAGTTGTGGATAAATCAATGCCCGCCGGTTCGGCACTGGTATCGATTTTATTCCGCACCAGGGTTAAACGTGCCTGGTCAGGCAAGCGAGCAACGAACTCTGGCCAGATGGCCATCGGGTCGGTGGAGGCAGTGGTGCTGGCATCTACCAGTAGCAGTACCCGATCGGCTTTCTCTATCTCGGCCCATGCCCGGGCGACACCTATTTTCTCAACTGCATCGGGCGTATCGCGCAGCCCAGCAGTATCGATAATATGCAGCGGCATACCGTCGATATGGATATGTTCGCGGAGTACATCCCGGGTCGTGCCAGCGATATCCGTGACAATGGCGGTATCTTGTTCGGTCAGCGCATTAAGCAGGCTCGACTTACCCGCATTAGGTCTTCCTGCGATGACCACGCTCATCCCTTCACGAAGCAGTGCGCCTTGGCCTGCGGCCTGGCGTACGTCACTCAGCGCTTGCTGGACGCTGCTTAAATGCTGAGCCACATGGCCGTCGGCTAGAAAGTCGATCTCCTCTTCGGGGAAGTCGATTGCCGCTTCTACGTAGACGCGTAGTTCGATCAGCCGCTCCACCAGCGCAGAGACGCGCTTCGAGAATTCGCCCTGTAATGAGCGTACGGCGTTTTCTGCTGCTGAGCGTGAGGTGGCATCGATGAGATCGGCAATTGCTTCCGCCTGGGCCAGGTCGAGCTTATCGTTTAAAAACGCCCGCTCGGAAAACTCCCCTGGCCGTGCCAAACGGGCACCCAGAGCCACACAGCGCTCCAGCAGCATGTCCATGATAATCGGGCCGCCATGCCCCTGGAGTTCCAGTACGTCTTCACCGGTAAACGAGTGAGGGCCATTAAAGAACAGCGCGATACCTTCATCAATGCTGCCTTCAGTGCCCTGAAAAGGGCCGTAGTGAGCGAATCGCGGGTTAGGGCAGTGCCCAACCATGGCTTCAGCGATCTCGCGGCAGGCAGGGCCTGAAACGCGTATAATGCCTACCCCGCCGCGCCCAGGAGGGGTTGCCAGTGCCGTAATGGTGTCAGGGGTGTAAAGGCGTTCGGCCATGGTGAATCTCTTTGTTAATTGGCTGAAGTATCAGTTGAATAGTCGTCATAGTGTGAGTTTGTCGACCTTAAAACGCCAGACCCCCGCACAGGGCGGGGGTCTGAAGGTGTTACTCAAACGGCGGACTTATTTGGTTTTCATGCCTTTGCCGATGCTTGGGTCGTTTTCGATTTTGCGCGTAATGTAGTACTGCTGCGCCACCGAAATGATGTTGTTAACCACCCAGTAGATAACCAGACCCGCTGGGAACCACAGGAAGAAGAACGTAAAGATGATGGGTAGCATCTTCATGATCTTCGCCTGCATAGGATCGGGAGGCGKCGGGTTGAGCATCTGCTGAACGAACATCGAAATGCCCATCAGAATCGGCAGAATGAAGTAGGGATCCTTCACCGATAGATCCTGAATCCAGAAAATAAACGGTGCGTGGCGAAGTTCAACCGACTCCAGCAGCATCCAGTAGAGCGCGATGAAAACGGGCATCTGGATCACAATAGGCAAACAGCCCCCCAGTGGATTAATCTTCTCCTTCTGGTAGAACTTCATCATCTCTTGGGACATTTTTTGCCGATCGTCGCCATACATCTCTTTCAGGCGCTGCATTTCCGGGCCGAGTTTACGCATCCGACCCATGGATTTGTAAGCTTTGGCGGAAAGCGGGAAAAGCACCGTCTTGACCAGTACGGTCAATAGGACAATCGACCAACCCCAGTTGCCGACGATTTCATGGATGTGATCCAGCAGCCAAAACAGCGGGTTAGCAATGAACCATAACCAACCGTAATCAACGGTTAAGCGCAGATTGGGAGCGACCTGCTCCAGGTAATCCTGCACTTTTGGCCCCATATAGAGGGTAGCGCCCAGCGTCGCTTCACTATCGGCTGCAACCGTACTTGTGGGGCCAGCAAAGGCGACGACGTTACGGTTACTGGAGTCTGTGGTGACGTAGTAAAGATTTTGTTGATCCTGCTGGGGCGCCCACGCTGACACAAAGTAGTGTTGAATAATCGCTATCCAGCCACCTTGTGCTTCACGATTTTCAAAGTTGCTACCTTGAATATCTTCAAAGTCGATCTTCTCATAGCGCGCATCAGGCGTTGAGTAAGCGGCGCCCAAATAGGATTTCATCCCCATCGAGACACCGCTTGACGGATCAGGGCTATTGTCGCGTGCCAMCTGGCCAATAAAGCGCGCGCTGACGGGTGCGTCGGTATTATTGGCCAGGTAGTGATTGACGTTGACCGCATAGCTACCGCGCTCAAAAGTAAGCCGTTTAATGACCTCTACGCCGTTAACATCGGCGGTTAGGTCAACGCTTAGCTCGTCATCATTATCGCCTAAACGATACTCGGAGTTTTCTGGCGTAAAGGTGATACGACTGGCTTGACCGTCGAGCTGGAGGCCGGAACGAGCCACGTAGCTGCGGCTGCTATTATCGGACAGCAGGACATAGTTACGGTCTGAATCGAGGGATAGTTTGTGCTGCGGTAACGCTGCATAAACAATATCGCCCCCGTGTGGATCAATGCGTACATCGAGAACATCGGTTGTAACCGCAATGAAGTCGCGGCTTGACGTCTCGCTTTCGGTATCAGGGATACCTTCATCAACGGCGTTTTGCGGTGATGACGTGCTCGGAACCGCTAAGCCGCCCTCTTGATCTTCACCATTGCTAGGAGACGCTGAATTGCTGCGKTGGGTTGTTTCAGGCACTGAATCGTAATTCGGTTGCCCGTAATCCTGATTCCACTGGACGACTAGCAAGTAGGCGAGTACGGCTAGTGGAATCAGTAATAAAAGTCGTTTTACGTCCATGAGGGTTCTGCCCGCTGGGTGGTGAACATGCTAATGGCGCAGTGTCATTTACTCGACTCTTGACACACGAAAGCCTGCCAGTTGGCAGGCCGAGGTCGAGCGGCGAGAGGTGCACCAAAGGTCACGTGTCACGCTTAGGCGTTGGTGCTGCGATCACCGCCTGTGCGTCACGCTGAAGTCGCTTCCACATGCCGTATAACTGGCGATGCAAGGTGTCGTTGTCGATATCCTGAACGCCGCGTCGAGCAAGCACCACTATATCCACAGAGGGTAAGTGATGTTGACGAAGGCGAACGGATTCTCGAACCAGACGCTTGAAACGGTTGCGATCTACGGCGCGTTTAACATTTTTTTTGCTGACCACCAGTCCAAGGCGGGGATGTCCCCGAGTACTCAAGCGGACTAACGCCATCATACCTTTGCCATGCACTTTCAGGTCGGCTTGCTCAAACACGTGACTAAAATCCCCAGCATTTAGTAACCGTAATTGCCGGGGAAAGCCTTGCTGCGGCACACGCAATCCGAGATCAGGCGCTCAGACGCTTGCGGCCCTTGGCACGGCGACGTGCGAGGACGGCGCGACCGTTTTTGGTTGCCATACGAGCACGGAAGCCATGCGCGCGCTTGCGCTTGAGAACGCTAGGTTGAAAAGTGCGTTTCATAACTCGTTATTCCCACGTGGTTTAGGACGGAAAGTGAATTCCAAAAAGCCCGGTCCAGTGAGGAACTAGCCGGGGAGATTCAATTCAAGACCGGAAATTGTAGAGACTTCCTCTGCTGGGTGCAATTTTTCCTTGCATAAAAAGCCTTATCACACCACCTACAGCTTGTTCGATACAGCCAGGGTAGCCATCAATGAAGTCACTATTATTACTAATAGGTAGTTCTAAACCTGTTGTTATTAATAGTGGGGATACTATTTGTGGATAAGTAGTTTTATTGATGATTTTTCAATAGGATATAACAATAAAAAATCTGTGTGTAAGTCCCGTATAAGCGGTCAACAAGGTGTTGGTTAGATGTGATTAAGCGTTGTGTAAGGTGTATTTTTAACGATTATCCCCATCCCTCCACAAGGTTTTCCCATAGGCTCATTGCAAGTTGTCCACAGGCCAATATTGAGGGTGAAACCCGTGTGGATAACCGCGGCTTTGGGCGCTACAATGGTCGGCCGTTTTCAACCGATGGTGAGATGAGTGTCACTGACGCTTTGGCAACAGTGCCTGGACAACCTGCAGGATGAGCTGAATTCACAGCAGTTCAATACCTGGATACGCCCGCTGCAGGCAGAAGAAGGAGAGTCCAACGAGCTGCGCTTATTGGCGCCGAATCKCTTTGTGCGCGATTGGGTGAGCGATAAGTATGCCAAGCGGATTAGTGAGCTGATGCGTGAACTCGCACCGGCCAAGCCACCTAAAGTCAGCCTGACGGTGGGAAGTCGCCGCTTGGCAACCCAGGCCCCTCAGCACCGTGATTTGGGCAATCCTGTATCGGCTTCACCTTCGCGACCAGCATCGCCTGCGGTACACACACCGCCACGCGGTGATATTGCCGATGAGCGCGAAATAGATAGGCTGCGCGATGAGGCGCCGAGTCGGCGTAATAACGAACGTCAGGTACAGGTAGAGGGTAGCTTGAAGCATGGCAGTGGGCTAAACCCTAATTTTACTTTCGATACGTTCGTGGAAGGTAAATCGAACCAATTGGCCCGGGCTGCCTCCCGCCAGGTCTCTGAAAACCCTGGCGGCGCCTATAACCCTTTGTTTTTATACGGTGGTGTAGGTCTTGGTAAAACCCACTTAATGCATGCGGTAGGGAATGCTTTGGCAACTCGGCGTGAAAATGCCCGGGTGGTGTACTTGCATTCAGAGCGGTTTGTCGCCGATATGGTCAAAGCGCTACAGCTTAATGCGATAAACGATTTTAAGCGTTTTTATCGTAGTGTCGACGCGTTACTCATTGATGATATTCAGTTCTTTGCTGGAAAAGAGCGTTCGCAAGAAGAGTTTTTTCATACGTTCAATGCGCTCTTGGAGGGGGGGCAACAAATGATCCTCACCTCTGATCGCTATCCAAAAGAGATCAGTGGGGTAGAGGAGCGTCTTAAATCACGCTTTGGTTGGGGCCTCACGGTAGCGATTGAACCGCCGGAGCTTGAAACCCGCGTGGCTATCTTGATGAAAAAGGCCGACCAAGCTAAGGTCGATTTACCTCACGACGCGGCGTTCTTTATTGCTCAGAAAATTCGCTCCAACGTGCGCGAATTGGAAGGCGCATTGAAAAAAGTCATCGCTGATTCGCACTTCATGGGTAAAACCATTACCCAAGACTTTATTCGTGAATCGCTGAAAGACCTGTTAGCGCTTCAGGATAAGCAGGTAGGGGTTGATAATATTCAGCGCACGGTGGCCGAATATTACAAGATCAAGGTGGCGGATCTGCTTTCCAAGCGCCGCTCACGCTCAGTTGCTCGGCCTCGTCAGGTGGCGATGGCGCTTGCTAAGGAGCTAACCAATCACAGCTTGCCGGAGATTGGCGATGCCTTTGGCGGACGTGACCATACAACGGTCTTGCACGCTTGCCGAAAAGTGAAATCATTGCAGGAAGAGAGCGCGGATATTCGTGAGGACTACAAGAATTTACTGCGCCTGTTGACCAGTTAATCATCCCATGGAACGGGCCTGTTACGCGCAGGTCTTTCAGGATATAGAACCGGAGTATTGATGAAATTTTCGATTTCCCGAGAGGCGCTGCTACGTCCGCTGACTCTGGTCGCTGGTGTAGTTGAGCGTCGCCAAACGCTACCTGTACTGTCTAATGTGCTGATTCAAGTAGAGGGTGACCAAGTGTCGCTCACTGGCACTGATTTAGAAGTTGAGCTTGTTGGCCGCACTGTGGCCAGCCAAGTCGATGAGGCGGGATCTGCCACAGTCCCTGCGCGTAAGCTGATGGATATTTGTAAATCGCTGCCCGATCAGTCTGATATTCAACTTGCCGTTGAAGAGGGGCGCGCAGTACTCCGCAGTGGTCGTTCACGTTTTACCCTATCGACGCTCCCTGTTGCTGAGTTTCCCAATATCGAAGATGCGGATGGCAGCCAGGAGATTAGCGTACCCCGCGGTACGCTAAAGCATTTGATTGAAGCCACCTCGTTTGCCATGGCACAGCAGGATGTGCGTTATTACCTCAACGGTATGCTGCTGGAAATTCAAAGCAACCTGTTACGCACCGTAGCAACGGATGGCCACCGTTTGGCGATGTGTTCACGTCCAATCGAAGTCACCGTCAGCCAATCTCAAAAGCTGATTGTGCCGCGTAAGGGTATTTTAGAACTGTCGCGCTTGTTGGACGATAGCGATGAGCCTGTCAGCCTAACGCTCGGTTCTAGCCATGTGCGTGCCCATACAGGTGATTTTACCTTCACCTCAAAGCTTATCGACGGTAAATTCCCTGACTATGAGCGTGTAGTGCCGCGCAATGGCGACAAAGTATTGATCGCCGAACGCGCAGCACTTCGCCAAGTGCTTTCACGTACAGCTATCCTTTCTAATGAGAAGTACCGTGGTGTACGCCTTTATCTTGAGGAGAATAACCTCAAAGTAATGGCCAACAACCCGGAGCAGGAAGAAGCCGAGGAGAATATCGCCGTCGAGTATAATGGCGGGGCGATGGAGGTTGGTTTTAATGTTGGCTACTTGGTTGATGTGCTGACAGTGCTTAATGAAGATCGCGTGCAGATTACCTTGGCTGACCCGAATAGTAGTGCGTTGCTTGAAGAGCCCGGTGGCGGTGATGCACTCTATGTCGTTATGCCGATGCGCCTGTAATTTTTTGGTGCTTAGTATTATATTTTCAGGCCACGTTAGCGGCGCTTCTGGTAACAGAGCGCCGCTAACACGTTTGAATACTGCCTTTTTCCGAGGATGTTTTAAGTGGTGATAATAGGATGAGCCTGACACTGCTTAATTTCCATGCGTTGCGTAATCTCCAGCCAGTTGAGATTCGCCCCTCTTCGCGTATCAATGTTATTAGTGGTGCTAATGGCAGTGGAAAAACCAGCCTGTTAGAAGGGGTGCATATTTTGGGTATGGGGCGCTCTTTCAGAACGCGTCAATTAAAGAACGCGATCCAAAAAGATGAGCCGTATATGACGCTTTACGGGCGTTTAAGCGGTGAGCCTGAGGTTACCCTGGGCGTGCGCCGTTTACGTGCCCAGAGAGAGCTAGAGCTACGTTTAAAGGGGGATAAAAATGCTCGTCTGGCGGAGTTGGTAGAGGCGATGCCGCTACAGTTAATTAACCCAGATGCTTTCCGATTGCTTGAGGGCTCTCCTGCTGGTCGTCGTGAGTTTCTCGACTGGGGGGTGTTTCACGTGAAACATGATTTTTTAGTCATCTGGAAGCGCTCCCGGCGTGCGTTGAAACATCGGAATGCACTGCTCAGGCGTGGTAGAATACAACCTCAAGAAATGGCGGTGTGGGAGCAAGAGCTAGCCACGTGGGGCGAACAGATGGATACATTGCGTCGCGCTTGGTTTAGTGACTTTCTGCCTGTCTTTGAAGAGACGCTTAAAGTGTTACTCCCTTTGCCGGGTTTGTCGCTCCATTACGCCAGAGGTTGGGATAAAGATCGATCGCTTGCGTCGGTGTTAAACGACAGTCGGCTAACCGATCAGCAGATGGGTTTTACTCAACAAGGCCCACAGCGTGCTGACTTACGTATTAGGATAAACAAGCAGCCTGCGGTAGAAGTACTTTCCAGAGGCCAGCAAAAATTAGTGGTGAGCGCTTTAAAACTCGCCCAAGGCCGGTTTCTGGAAAGAACAGCACAGCGGCACTGTATTTACCTTATCGATGATTTGCCAGCGGAACTAGACGAGCATAATCGTCATCAGTTTTGTGGATTACTCGAAGATATGCAGTGCCAAGCATTTATTACCAGTGTCGAACCTTCCGCGTTGAGAAATACATGGCGGCCTGAGACCGAAGTTAAGATGTTTCACGTGAAACATACCGAGCAGGGTCTCAGCCATTTAGAGCCAACCTGCTAGCGCTGATTAGTTAGAACGGTGTCAGGTTTAGCCGGTTAAATTGGCGTAGAAGGGGTGACAATACGGGATGAGACAGACTTCACGACGGAGTGGTCAATGAGCGAGCAGGCTTACGATTCATCAAGCATTAAGGTGCTCAAGGGACTGGACGCGGTACGTAAGCGACCAGGAATGTATATTGGTGACACCGACGACGGTACTGGGCTGCACCACATGGTCTTCGAATTGGTGGATAACTCCATCGACGAGGCGTTGGCAGGGCATTGCAGCGAAATTCGCGTTGTCATTCACCCGGATGAGTCGGTCACCGTTAGCGATAACGGCCGTGGCGTTCCCACCGAGCTTCATGAAGGGGAGGGGGTTTCCGCTGCTGAAGTTATCATGACGGTTCTGCACGCAGGCGGTAAATTCGACGATAACTCCTACAAGGTTTCCGGTGGGTTGCACGGCGTCGGTGTTTCCGTTGTCAATGCGCTTTCCGCGGAACTGCGCTTAACGATTTGGCGACAGGGGGAAGTGTTTGAGCAGATGTATCGCCACGGTGTTCCCCAGGCGCCATTGGGCGTTGTGGGTAAAACCGAAAAAAGCGGTACCCGTGTTCATTTCCGTCCTTCTCCAGAAACCTTTGGTAATATCGAATTCCATTTTGATATTTTAGCCAAGCGACTGCGGGAACTCTCCTTTTTGAATTCCGGCGTGGCTATTCGGCTGCTGGATGAGCGCAGCGGTAAAGAGGAACTGTTCCACTACGAAGGCGGTTTGCGCGCCTTTGTTGATCACCTGAATACCAATAAGAGTGTGATTAATCCGGTATTCCACTTTAACGCTGTGCGTGAAGATGGCGTTGAAGTAGAGGTGGCGATGCAGTGGAGCGAAGCCTTCACCGAAAATATTTTCTGCTACACCAATAATATTCCGCAGCGAGATGGTGGCGCGCACTTGGCTGGTTTTCGTGCCGGTCTTACCCGCACGCTCAATAACTATATTGAAGCTGAAAACCTGCTCAAAAAGGCCAAGGTCAATACCACCGGTGATGACGCCCGTGAAGGCTTGACCGCAATTATTTCGGTCAAAGTGCCGGATCCCAAGTTTTCGTCTCAAACCAAGGATAAGCTGGTCTCCAGCGAAGTGAAGACCGCGGTTGAGCAGGAGATGAGCCGTCTGTTTTCCGAGTATCTTGTTGAAAAGCCTAACGAAGCCAAGGCGATCGTTAATAAGATGCTGGATGCAGCGCGTGCTCGTGAGGCCGCTCGTAAAGCGCGGGATATGACCCGCCGCAAAGGCGCGTTGGATATTGCTGGTTTGCCAGGTAAGTTAGCGGATTGCCAAGAGAAAGACCCAAGCCAGTCAGAGTTATACCTGGTGGAGGGTGACTCAGCAGGTGGCAGTGCCAAGCAGGGGCGTGACCGTCGTACTCAGGCTATTCTTCCGCTTAAGGGTAAAATCCTGAACGTTGAGAAAGCGCGTTTCGATAAAATGCTCTCCTCTGCAGAAGTGGGCACGCTGATCACTGCGCTTGGTTGCGGTATCGGCCGGGAAGAGTTTAACCCCGATAAGCTGCGCTACCACTCGGTCATTATAATGACCGATGCCGATGTCGACGGCTCGCACATTCGCACGCTGCTGTTGACGTTCTTCTTCCGTCAAATGCCGGAACTAATAGAGCGTGGTCATATCTTCATCGCTCAGCCGCCGCTATATAAAATCAAGCGCGGTAAGCAAGAACTCTATCTGAAAGATGAGCAGGCGATGGTGGATTACTTAACCACCACAGCCTTAGATGGCGCAGGCCTGCATGTAAACGCCAACGCACCCGGTATTTCAGGTTCACAGCTTGAAGCGCTGGTGAATCAGTACCGCAACGTAATGAAGCGGATTGATCGTTTGTCGCGGGTTTATCCCAATGAAGTGCTTAAGCAAATCATTCATGCCTCTGCGCTCAAAGGCGAGGAGAGTTTGAAAGACCGTGTGACCATGGAGAATTGGATAGCCGAGCTGCAGAAGATCATGGACGATATGGTGGCTTATGAAGGCGGGCCGCGCTATCACTTCCATCTTCAAGAAGATTCAGAGCGCGGGCTGTTCTTACCTACGGTATCGCTGGTTGCTCACGGGGTCACGACTGAATATATGTGGGGTCTCGATTTCTTTGAAAGCGCAGACTACCGTGGCATTGCTGAACTGGGCGAAACCCTGGATGGCTTCCTGGAAGAGGGCGCTTTTATTGCCCGTGGCGAGCGTCAGAAGCCGGTATCTCACTTCTCGGAAGTGCTGGCGTGGCTAATGCAGGAAGGCCAGCGGGGTCTGTCCGTACAGCGCTATAAGGGTCTGGGTGAAATGAACCCGGATCAGCTTTGGGACACCACTATGGATCCCGATAGCCGCCGTATGCTGCGGGTAACGATCGAAGACGCCGTGGGTGCCGACATGATGTTCAACACCCTGATGGGTGACGACGTTGAGCCCCGCCGTGACTTTATTGAAACCAATGCGCTGGTGGCGAATCTAGATGTGTAAGATGGATTGCGTTCGTTAAGCTGTTTCACGTGAAACATTGCCTTAACGAGCCTAACCTCGACATTACTTAATGTCACTACGAAAGCGCCGCTATGGAATCCATAGCGGCGCTTTTTAATGCTTGATAGTTAGGAAGAGTTGTGGGGGAGAGTTGTCTTTCAGCCGAAGCTTCTCATATAAGAAGAGCGATAAGACTCTCCACTTTATACCGGTTATCTATTCATTAACCACTCAACAAATTGCGCTAAATCATCGAAGATCTCAGCCTTTTCAAGACCGGTGCCTTTTTGTTCAGTTTTAAGCCCTTTTCCGGTTCTTACCAGCGCCGTTTTGCAACCTATGGCTTCGCCCGCCTGTAGGTCCCGCAGGCTATCACCAACCATCCAACTCCCTGTTAAATCTTCTAGCCCTAGTACCTGCTGGATCTGTAGCAGCATCCCAGGCAGCGGTTTACGGCATTGGCACTTGTCATCTGGACCATGCGGGCAGAAAGCAATATGGGCGATACGCCCGCCTTCAGCCTCAACCAGCGCATTTAAGTGATTGTGCATGGCATGGAGCGTTTCTTCACTATAATAACCGCGGGCAATACCCGACTGATTAGTCGCTACAGCAACGCTGTATCCCGCACGGGTAAGGTTGGCAATGGCGGTGATTGAAGTGGGGTAGGGCACCCACTCATCAAGGGATTTAATGTAGTTATCGGAATCATGGTTGATAACGCCATCACGATCCAAAATAACCAGCTTTGCAGCTTTTAGCATAGCAACCCTATATCCTGAAATAACGTCAGACTATATTAGCTGACCAGAGATGAATGTTTCACGTGAAACGCGTCTTTCCGTGGATCGTAAAAAAGCCCAGCAGCTAAGGCTGTTGGGCTTGAATGGGAGTAAAAACGGGATAGCTACTGAGGAAGCAGTGAAATATCTGCCACTTCCAAAAACAGCGCTTGAAGGCTAGCTAGTAACGCTAGTCGATTACGCTGAATAGACGGATCGTCCGCCATCACCATTACTTGCTCAAAGAAGGCATCCACTGGATCGCGTAATGTGGCAAGTGCGTCGAGCGCTTGCTGATAGTCACCCGCAGCAAATAGCGGTGCAACCTGCGCCTGACTMCCCGTTACAGCATCGTACAGCGCTCGCTCGGCATCTTCCTGGAGCAAGTTTTGATCGACATGGGTGCTGCCATCATGGGCTTGTTTGCTCAAAATGTTTGAGACCCGCTTATTAGCTGCCGCTAACGCTGCGGCTTCATCACGCTGGGCAAAGGCCTTAACCGCGCGCAGGCGGCGAGCGAAGTCGAGCGGGTTAGTCACCGGGCGTGCACGCACGGCAAGGTACATTTCAGCGCTGATGCCCTCTTCCTGGCCCCAGGCGCGGAAGCGATCAAGCATATAGGTCAGCACATCCTCAACTAGCCCATCGGCTTTAGGGAGGCCTTGGTGTTGTTCTGCGGCAACGGTGAGTAGCTCACGCAGGTCAAGATTGAGCTCACCTTTAACCAAAATATTAAGCACGCCAATAGAGGCGCGACGTAGAGCGAAAGGATCTTTTGCACCGGTAGGGCGCTGGCCAATCCCGAAGATACCTACCAGGGTATCCAAGCGGTCAGCCAGGGCCAACGCCTTGCCTGTACTGCTGTGGGGAATCGCATCGGTCGCAAAGCGCGGCAGGTACTGCTCTTCAAGCGCCTGGGCAACCTCCGCTGGCTCGCCATCCTGCTGGGCGTAGTAGCGGCCCATAATGCCCTGAAGTTCAGGGAATTCGAGCACCATCTCCGTTACGAGGTCACATTTGGCAAGCGCCACGGCGCGCTGGGCGTGAGCCACGTCTCCATTGATGCGCTCGGCAATAAAGGTCGCAATAGCGGTACTGCGGCGAGCTTTATCCGCCAGGGTGCCCAACTGCTGTTGGAAAACAACGCTCTCTAACTGGGGGATGCGTGAAGCCAGCGTGCGCTTACGGTCGGTGTCGTAGAAAAACGCTGCATCGGCCAAGCGTGGGCGAATGACTTTTTCGTTACCGGCAATGACTTGATCAGGGTCAGCGCTGTCGATATTGGCAATGGTGATAAACAGTGGTTTCAGCTTGCCAGCGTCATCCAGCAGGTGAAAGTATTTCTGGTTAGCCTTCATTGAGGAGATCAAGCACTCGGCGGGCACTTCCAGAAAGCGCTCATCGAAGCTACCGGTCAGTGCTACCGGCCATTCAACCAAGCCGCTCACTTCTACCAGAAGGTCTTCGTCGATAACCGCATTAGCCTCCTGCACTTCAGCCTCTGCTAACACCTGTTCACGGATACGCTCACGCCGTTGCTCCCGATCCACTAACACATAGGCATTTTCCAGCGTAGCCACATACTCATCGGCGTGGGCCAGCTGGATAGCATCAGGCGCGTGGAAACGGTGGCCGTAGGTGGTGCAGCTCGCCTCTAGGCCAAGCGCCTCAGCGGCAACGACGTCGCTACCGTAAAGCGCCACCAGCCAGTGCACCGGGCGTGAAAACTCAACACGGGAAGCGCCCCAGCGCATGTTTTTGGGGACGGGGAGGGTAGCGATGGTTTTGCGGATAATCTCGGGCAGCAGTGCTTGAATAGTTTCACCCTGCTGCTGTTCACGAAAACCTAGCCAAGTGCCTTTATCGGTTTCTAAATGAATCAGCTCGTCTACGCTCACCCCGCAAGAACGGGCAAAGCCCTCCGCTGCTTTAGTGGCTACGCCGTCTTTAAAGGCAGCCGCTAACGCCGGGCCACGGCGCTCCACGTCACGGTCGGGCTGTTTATCGGCCAGTTCTCGCACTTGTACCGCTAAACGCCGTGGGGTCGCAAAAGCGCTAACGCTGGCAAAGGGCACGTCGGCTTCTTGCAGGCCTTTTGCGATGCCTGCGGCAAACGCATCAGAAAGCGCGKCCAGGGCCGTGGGCGGTAACTCTTCAGCACCCAGTTCTAGTAAAAGCGTATTAACAGCCATTAGTCGTCTCCCTGATCGGCGAGTAGCTCTTGTAACAGTTCTCGGCGAAGTGTTTCTGGCGCCATGGGGAAACCTTCGGCCTTACGAGACTCAAAGTATGCAGTGGCGACGTCTCGCGCCATTGTGCGAACGCGTAAAATAAAACGCTGACGCTCGGTGACCGAAATAGCGTGACGGGCGTCTAACAAGTTGAACGTGTGCGATGCCTTCAGGACTTGTTCGTAAGCTGGTAGCGGTAGGCTGGCGGCGAGTAGTTTGCCGCACTCTTGTTCCTGGTGATCAAAGTTAGCAAACAGCTGGTCGACATCAGCGTGCTCAAAATTGTAGGCGGACTGTTCGCGCTCGTTTTGCAGGTAGACATCGCCGTAGGTAACTTTGCTGCCATCGGGGGCAATGGCCCAGACGAGGTCGTAAACGCTATCGACGTCCTGCAGGTACATGGCGATACGCTCAAGCCCATAGGTCAGTTCGCCGGTGACCGGGTAGCATTCTATGCCCCCGGCTTGCTGAAAGTAGGTAAACTGGGTGACTTCCATGCCGTTTAACCAAATTTCCCAGCCCAGGCCCCAGGCGCCCAGGGTAGGGGATTCCCAGTTATCTTCGACAAAGCGTACATCGTGAATCAGCGGATCAAGGCCAAGCCGCTTAAGCGAGCCCAGATAGAGATCCTGCAGATTGCTTGGCGATGGCTTCATCACTACCTGAAATTGATAGTAGTGCTGAAGGCGATTAGGGTTCTCGCCATAGCGGCCGTCAGTAGGACGGCGGGAAGGCTGTACATAGGCAGCATTCCAGGTTTCGGGGCCAATCGCCCGCAGGAAAGTAGCGGGGTGGAAAGTGCCCGCGCCGACTTCCATATCGAGCGGCTGAAGGATGACACAGCCCTGTTCTGCCCAGTACTGCTGCAGAGCAAGGATCAAGCCTTGAAAGGTCGACACATCGGGTGTCGATTGGTTTGTCGAGACACTCATCGCGGAAAGCACCGTTGGCCATGAATTCATAAGGCGTCAAGTATACAATCCTAGGCAGATGGGTTATRGGCAAGTATGCCAACAAGCCGCTTTAGGTAAGGAGAACAGCATGATTGTGGTAACAGGCGGTGCCGGTTTTATCGGGGCCAACATAGTTAAAGCATTGAACGCCCGCGGTCGAAACGATGTGATGGTGGTCGACGATCTTCGCGATGGCACCAAATTTATCAATTTAGCCGATTGCACACTGGCGGATTATCTCGATAAAGATGATTTCCTCACCAGGGTAAAAGTTGCGCTAAAAGGCGAAAGCGTTGACCTGCCCAAGATAGATGCGATTTTCCACGAGGGCGCCTGTTCGGATACCACCGAGTGGGATGGTCACTACATGATGGAAAATAACTTTGAGTACTCCAAAGTGCTGCTTAATTACTGCGAGCAGCAGGGCATCCCCTTCTTATACGCCTCGTCAGCCGCTACCTATGGCGGCAGCGAGGTGTTTAAAGAGGTGCCCGAGTGTGAAAAACCGCTTAACGTATACGGCTACTCAAAGCTGCTGTTTGATCAGCACGTGCGCTCGCGCTGGAGCGAGTTAACCACCCAGGTGGTGGGGTTTCGTTACTTTAATGTCTACGGCCCCCGTGAACAGCATAAGGGCAAAATGGCCAGCGTGGCCTATCACAATCATCTGCAAATTCGTAATGGCGAAACGCTCAAGCTGTTTGGCGGTTATGACGGCTACGAGGCAGGCATGCAGAGTCGCGACTTTGTTTATGTGGGCGATGTAATCGATGTGAACCTATGGTTTTTAGATCATCCTGACAAGTCAGGTATCTTCAATCTTGGCACCGGTCGTGCTGAGCCTTTTAAAGCGATTGGCGAGGCGGTTATCGACTTTTACGGTAAAGGTGAGATCGACTACATTGCCTTCCCCGAAGAACTGAAAGGTCGCTATCAGAGCTATACCCGTGCTGATATTGGCCAGCTACGCGAGAGTGGCTGCGATGTTGAGTTTAAAACCGTTGCTCAAGGGGTGAAGGCCTACCTGGAGTGGCTAAATGGCTAACTCAGCTCGGCGTCTGCTGGTGATTGGTCCTTCCTGGGKGGGTGATATGGTAATGGCACAAAGCCTGTTTATGACCTTAAAAGCCCGCCAGCCAGACGCAACGATTGGCGTGGTTGCGCCCCAGTGGTCACAGCCTATTTTAGAGCGTATGCCTGAAGTCGATGAAGTGCTGCCGCTGGCAGTGGGCCACGGCGAATTTGGCTTGGCCAGTCGCCGCGAACTGGCCAACCGTTTGCGTGGCCGTTTTGACCGAGCCATTGTCTTGCCACGCTCTTGGAAGGCAGCGCTGGTGCCCTTTATGGCGCGCATTCCTGAACGCATAGGCTTTTTAGGCGAACACCGCTATGGGCTTCTCAAGGAGCGCCGCAAACTCGATAAACAGGTGCTGGATCAAACGGTAAAGCGCTTTGTATCGCTCGGCCTGCCTCTGGAAGAAGCGGCTAGCGGCGCCTTTGCGCTGCCCAAACCGAGACTGCAGATTGACCGTGATAACTTGGTCAATTTGCGGCTAACTCACTCGCTTTCTTCGCGCACGGCGATTGGTATGATGCCGGGCGCTGAATACGGTCCCGCCAAGCAGTGGCCGGTCAGCTACTTTCACAGCTTAGCCAAACGGCTGGTGGAAGAGGGTTTTGAAGTACGCGTACTCGGTGGGGCAAAGGATCATCCGGCGGGAGAGGAGATCACTCAGGGACTTTCCCATGCCCATAACCTGTGCGGTAAAACGCAGTTGGCCGATGCGGTTGATCTGCTGGCAGATTGTCGCCAGGTAGTCACCAATGACTCGGGATTAATGCATGTGGCCGCAGCGGTGGGCGTTCGTATCCACGCGCTATACGGCTCCTCATCACCCGCCTACACGCCGCCCCTGACCGATAACGCGGTCATCCACTACCTGGCACTCTCCTGCTCTCCCTGTTTTCAGCGTACCTGCCCGTTAGGGCATACCAATTGCCTTAATCAGCTCAGCGTTGAGCAAGTTTATCAACAGATTCACGCGGCTCATCAGTGGGAGAGCGTCATCGTTAATGGGTGAGCTCAACTTCGTCTGCCTCGTCAGCAGGCGTCTCTAGGGTTTGCTCTTGAGGGGGTTGTTGAGAAGGCTCATCGGGATCATCGCGCCGCTGAGGGGAGATGCCCTCCCAAAGGCGGTGTTGAAGCGCCGTTTCTTCCCGCAAGCGCTCATTAAGCACTTCAATGCCATGCGCCTCTACCAGCGTGCGATTACTGCTGAACAGCGAAGTACCCAGTCCGGCGCGGTCACGCTCTAAAGGAAAGCCCAGCGCATCTAATAATGTGGGGAAAACATCCAGCATGGTAGCGTCGCGGCGAATACGCTGGGGCTCAATACCGTTACCCAGCATAATCAGCGTGTTGTCGCGGTCTAATGCGGTCAATTGATCCCACACTGAAACCCGCATCGTCAGATGATCGCTGAGTATGACCACTAAGGTATTGTCGAGCAGGCCCTCTGTCCTTAAACGCTCAATCAAATCTCGGGCAAGCCATGTCGCACACTCCACCGAGTATAGAATATCCTGCCCATCGAATTCACCCTGCCGTTCCACGCAAGACTGAGAGGGATAGCCATTGGGCGCATGGCCTGCCAAGTTCAGACTAACCACGCCCCAGGGGCCATTATCCCGTTTATCTAGACGCCTGATTTCATCAGCGGTGATGTCGTATAAGGTGTCGTCATACAGTCCCCAGCTATTCACATACTCAGGATCCTCTAGCAGGGGCTCTAACTCTTCACGTCCTTTCACCGTATTGAATTGGTGGCCGCGGTAGAACAGCCCTTTACCTGCGAACTGCGAGCTAGCACCGCCTAAATAGCTCAGTTGGTAGCCCTGTTCAGCCAGGATGTCACCAAGGCAGTCGACACCAGGAACGACCTTAGACAGGGGATCAAACTGGCTGTCGTGAAGGAGGCCTGCGGGCATTAACGGTACACCGCACTGGCTGGCGATCATGCCGGCCATGGTCCAGCCCGTGTTATCCATTTGGCGCACGCCTTCAAAGACGGCACCTTGTTCACCCAATGCATCGAGGTCGGCGTAGGCATCGCCAAATAGCTCGTTGGCGTAGGTGCGTTCAATGCTTTCCAAATACAGGATGAGTAAGTTAGGGGCGTTCCTTAGCTCCTCAGCGGGGGGCGGCTTGTAGCGACGGTCCAGCCAGGCGCCGTCATCGGTGACTATCGAGGCGCTGCGTTGGCCTAGGCCATAAAGCAGCGGGTTGCTAGCCAGTAACAAAATAGCGAAAAAACGCTCGGCTAACCGCCAGCGTTGGTCGTGGCGTGATAGCCATGTCACGGCAGCCAGCACGCCGATCATTATCAGCGTATAGAGCACCGCGATAAGCATTTTGCCTGCGCCACCATGTTCGGCCATGCCTGCCTGGAGGTGAAAAAAAACCGCCCCTAGATCGACAATGCCAAAGCTATCTGCCAGATAAACGTAAACGCCCCACAGACTTAATGGTAGCAGCGACCAGGGCCACATTTTGCGATAACGAGCGTTGGCAGGCCGACCCCAGCGTAGCTTAAGCCCCACACCAATCCATGCCGTCGCTACAAAAAATAGCGTCCACCATGGCAGGCGGGTCATTACCGTGACGGTATAACCCAGGCAGAGGCCGATGAGCATCAATGCAATGGTGGCCAGCCTAGCGGTATCCAATGCAGTGAAAAAGCGATAACGTATGATGATATTTACCTAATATAAATAGTGAAAAAGGGTGCACTACAGAAAAATTGATTGCTTTGATGATAACGGCTACTCGGGGGGAAGTTGATAGGTGCGCTCGAAATATTTCTGCATAACCAAAAGACCAATCATACGCTCTTGATCGGTATTCATAAATTGAGCAAAGTAGCGGTTCGCATTAGCGATAATTTTTTTTGCCGCAGCGGGGTTTTCCCGGTAATAGGTGACTTTCTCCTCAAGGTCTGAATAATCATCCTTGAGCTGTACATAGTGGTAGTCGGGTAACAACGTGCCTTCCATAAACCATGTTTCAAAGCGCGGTTGTCGCATAAAACAGACTGAATTAGAGGCCATTATCCATTTGAGGTTTGTGGCAACATCTTTGCCTTCAATACTGAGCACGAATTTATATTTCAGTTGCTCCAGTACCGACATAAAATGGCGATGCCAGGGCTGTCCATGCGCATTTTTGTGAATATCGCCCACGTTGCATAGCGGGTGATCATAAAAGTCTCGAATGAATTGACGCCGATGCTCTTGATGACAAGAACCACGCCATACCACTAGGTCAAGCTTGTCATCATAGCGGTGAGGATCTTTCACCGTGTAGTAGTGGCGAACTTGGTTCAGCTTAAGTAAAATTGAGTTTTGGTTGCGGTCATTAATGGGCCGGCTTTTCACTAGGGTAGGCGCGTCCGGCACGGTGGTTACATCACCAAACCGATGGCAGAAGCGTAGTTCAGGCGGAAAATAGCGCAACACGCTGAGTAAGTCTAAGTAATAGGTGCCACTTTTTTCGCGCTTGAAACTAGATAAACTTATAGCCTCTTCAGGCAGTTCAACGTTTTTCTCCAGTTGATTACAGTAGTTAACTCGGAGAAGTAGCTGCTGCTGTTCCGCTTTTGACAATCGTTCTAGTGATCGAAGTAAATTTAATCTTTGCCGTTGCAGAAGCGTACTGGGAATCAGGCGGTGAACGGTATGTTGCGCATAAAAGCCTAGCTTATGGAGGTTCTTATGCGCTTTTGCAGTAGCCGCAAGCATAATCGTTAACTCACTATTGTTTGATAGAGGTGCCAGTACGCTGCAGTCATTGACTGAGGGCTATAATGATCTAAACGCTCAGTGGCTCCTTGGGCCAAGTGTTGCCGAAGAACGGCGTCCTGCCTTAATCGCATAATGCTGTTAGCCAGCGCATCGGCATCGCCGGACGGGATCAGTAATCCCGTCTGCTCATGCTTGACGATATCGGGGATGCCGCCAACCTTGGTAGCAATGACAGGAACGCCTAGCTGCATGACATCCAGCAATACGGAGCCCAAGCCTTCATTGCGTGAAGGAAATGCAAACACATCTAGGCCCGCCAGATAGTCGGCAATATTGCTTTTAAACCCCAGCCAGGAGACATTGGTAAGTGACGAGGATTCTGCTTTTAGCGTTTCTGCATCTTCGCCATCGCCTAGAAAAATAAACTGTATATCAGGTGCTTGATGCTCAAGCTTCTGCGCAGCCTGTAACAGCAATCGCTGACCTTTATGACGGTCTACCACGGCGCCTGCATGGCCCACCAAAAATTTGTTGGCAAAGTCATTGCGAAAATTTTTGATCGCCTCAGGCGAGGGCGTTAAGCGCGCATAGGCACTGGGTATCAAGGTAACGTCGCCACACTGATTGTCTTCCAGAAGACGCTTTATGACGTGGGAAAGGGCTACTCTGGCGGATGCATGAGAGTAACACTGCTGGTTGAACCACTTACGTTTGACGGGCGAATCGACACGGCGCGTAATTAAATAGGGCGTGCCTTTTAAACGATAGTGTAAGTAAGCCCAATGAACGCCTTTTGCATCGTGGGCATGTACCAAATGAGTATTACCCTGCTGTGTCTTACCGAACGATGTCTCGCCGAGATGAAAATGTCCGGCTAACTGATGATTGGCTGACTGAAATTTGAGACTCGCTACACCTTGCAGATGTTGTCGCATGGGGGAGTCATTACGGCAAATCAGTGTTTGTGTAATCTCGTTTGATGTCTGCTCTGCTAATGTTTTAATTAATAACTCAGTTTGGCGTTCGCCACCGCGAAAACCACGTGCCAAATTTACATGAGTGATATGCATGGATCACCAAACCTTATTAAAATCTTCCGCTTCAAGCACTTTTGGATCACGCTGATATTCGAGTAGCTTGGCATACTTTAAGTAGCTATTGAGTCCTGCGCTGATCGCAACGGTCATGCCATCAACCCCACCCATGAAGCCTCGCTGAAATATATATTTGCGTACAAAGGCATTCAGACCATGTGCAAACGGTGAAAAAGCGTTGGCTCGTTTCCCTTTCTGAAACATAATCTTGGCCGCACGACCGCTGAAATTGCGACCTGGCTTGGCGAATAGCTGGCCTAAGTTGGCAAAGGAGTAATGCACTATATCGGCGTTAAGTCGCTTGGGGTTGGTAGCTCCTATGCTAGCGTGCTGTTTTACCTCAGCAAAGCTAGCCTGGTGCCGGTTGTAGAGTCGAATGCAGTAATCTGGATACCATCCACAGACTTTAATCCAGCGTGAGCCAATCATATTGCGACGACGAAAGGCAAAAGCGTCATGTTTGGTTGTCGCAAGGTCGAGCTGACGAATCGCTTCGACCATCTCCGGGGTTAGGCGTTCATCGGCGTCTAAGCTGAGCACCCAGTCATACGTTACATGCGCTAGCGCGATATTTTTTTGAATGCCGTCGCCTAAATAGGCCTGTTGAACCACCTTGGCACCTAACTCACGCGCGATAGCGATGGTTCGGTCCTGGCTGCCTGAATCCACTACAACGATGTCGTCACATACTTGGCGAGCAGACGCAATGCAGTCCGCAATATTGGCTTCTTCGTTAAAGGTAATAATATTAGCCGATATCATGAAACAGGCATCTCTTGCAGAAAGGCGGAAGTAATGTGTGCTGGAGAAAAACGTTCCAGCCAACGTTCATCAATAGCGTAGCCGTCCGCTTCAAGAATACTATCAACACGGGCCGCTAACGCCTCCGGTGTCATTTCACAAAGGTAAGCTTCCAGCTCATCGGCCATAATATCACGCACCCCGCCTGGGCAATCGACCGAGACAATGGGTGTTTGGCAGGCCAGTGCTTCGAGCAGTACGATGCCGAGTCCTTCGTGGGCGGAGCTCAAAATGAAGAGGCGCGCATGATGCATCCAAGGGTAAGGGTTTAATTGTCGGCCCGCAAAAGTAACGCGTGCCGCAATACCCAGTTCAACGGCTAGCGCCTCCAGCTCTTTGCGCAGTGGCCCCTCGCCGACAATCACCAGCGGAAGGGTGGTCTGCATCTTGGCATACGCCCGCAGCAGTAGGTGATGATTCTTCTGCGGTACCAAGCGGGCTACGTTGAGTAAATAGGGGAAATTGGGCTGCTCGGGGAAGTCTTCGAGCATCGCCTTTCGGATGGCCGCTAAAGGGCATGGATTGGTGATGGTTCTCAGTGATAATGGCTGCACCTTTAGCGCCTGCATGGACGTTGCGATCTGTTTTTCGACGCCGTGAGATACGCTAATCAGATGTTTATTATGAAACAGACAGCGTGCTTTTAATCGCTCTAGCCAAGGCGTATGACCGGCGGGCGCTTTGACGATATTTTCCAGTACATAACAGGCGCGCGGGTCTTGGAAAGACCATAGCGTTTCAAAGGTGCCAATGCCGCGGAAAATAATGCGGTCGAAAGCACCATGTTGGCGCTCAAGGCGACGTACTTCGCGACGAAAAAGTTTTCCGCCCCACCAGCCTGACAATAAAAAATAGCTTTTCCGAAACGCGCTATTGAGCAGGCGAGCTACCACCTCAATGATACCGCCCACACCCGATGTCCACATGGCACGTGAAAGTGCGAAATGGTGAACATTGACCCTCTCATTGTTTGGTGCTAACTGAGGAGGCCGTCGCTTAAAGTACATCAAATGGCTTTCATGGCCCTGCTCGGCAAAGGCATCAGCAAGGTTCACTGCTACCCGTTCCATGCCACCAATTTTTAACGTACGCACGACAATCAATACCTTCATGTGGGCGAGTCCTTTTGGTGAAAGGGAAGTTGTAGCACCGGCTTGCACTGCAACTGCTGACGCCGCCGCCGAGTCTTAAACCACGCCAGCATTTGCTTGAGGCTCTGTTGTAGGGGCGGGCGGGGAACGCTAACGGACTGCGGCCAGGGGGTTAATGAAAGATAGTGCTGATATAAATAGGCAAGCGGGTGGCGGTTGTCGGCGTGCCATGGTTTCCTTGCGCCAATAAAATGTACGATCGCTGGTTCACGGGTTGCGTGTTCAAGTTCCTTCTGCCAATGGGCATAATGAGCTACTTTTTTCTCCACTGCTGGATAAGCGTATGGCTGCATATTCCAACGCATGGGTAGACGATACCAGTCTTGGAAAATAAGATTTAAGGCGTCCTGATCGGGATAGCTCAAGGTGTAATCGTGCTGCTTTAATATCTGATCGACTTGGTCTAGCACATTACGAGCTTTCCACCCTTCTAGATCCACCACAAGGACGCCGGAGTTAAAATAGTGTTGATAACCCAAGCCCATTCGACTCTGTTCGGTTCCCTGTAGATTAGCCACACTGGCTATGGGAGCGCCCTGCATGTCGAATGACAATACGTTGGCAACATCATCTAGCACCACTAGGTCGCAATCTAAATAAATAACTTTGTGGCAGCTTGATGGCAACCAATTGTGCATGCCTAGGCGTAGCATGGCAGCAGGGCCAAAACGGCCCAATGTTAACTCAGGCCAACTGCTGTTCTCATCTTCAATGACCGTTAGTGATGCAGGCAGTGTCGTAAACCAGTTGTGCAGCCGTTGATGGGTATGGGTAGATAACTGGTAGCCTAATAAATAGAAATGCAGCTTTTCAGGTGTCTCGCTATGGCAAATAGTGGATGCCATGACCGCTGCTGCCTTGTCTACATACCCTTCATCGGCGCACAGGACAATAGTAATCATGGGAGATCCTTTTCGATGTGAGTAATGGCTTTTGAACGGTTAGCTCGTAATTCGGGTTTCCATATATGAGCAAGGCAGCCCGCCATAACAACATTAAACAGAAACACACCTGTCCAGAATATCAAATATGATTCAAAAAGATTAATCACACTCCAAAAGCATAAAAAAGCATAGAAAAATAGCAGTACATCTCCCGGCATGTCGCCACGCTTCCAAGCAATCCATGCGTTTTTTATAAACCATATTAATAGATAGAAGTAAGTAGCTAGGCCCAGGAGACCATACTGTAGCGTGATTTCAAGATAGAGGTTATGTAAATGACCAAAGTTTAAAGCTTGATAGTGTGCTTGATTATATTGGATGTTGTTAAATAAATAATCAACGCCTTGCTCACCCCAGCCCAGCAAGGGGCGCTGGGCAATCATATCCATCGCGGCGCGCCAACTGTACAGTCGCTCTCCTACACTAGAACGTACTTCGCTGGTTGATAGGGGAACAGAGCTCCAATCACCTCTTAGTAATGCCTGAATGGTATCCAACTCTGCAGAGGCTCTTTCAATGACTAAAGAGCTATTGGTAACGATAAGAATAGCCAAACACGTTGATAGAAGGAAGATTAAGAGTAGATGTTTATTTGAAAAACGCTTCCGGTGTTCGATAAAAATGAACATAGAAGCCGTTAATATACCGGCAATCACACCGAGCCAAGTGGCGCGAGTTTGCGAAATGATAACGCCAGCTATAATGATAATAAAAGAAAGCACCCATAAACTTAGTTTGCCATAGTGTTGTAGAGGGGCCCTTAACAGCCGTGGTAAAAAAATAAGCAATCCAAGCAGTACTGTGCCGAAAAACATCGCTGAATGCTGAACGTTACGAATACCAAACCCAATGCGTTCGCCGAGAAAACCACGCTGAAAATCAGCGAGGCCATCGCCAGCGATCCATGGCGCCAATACGACAGCTGCGCTAGCAATACTCCAGAAAAGTAGCGTGTTCTGTGTGCTGCCAGCAAGCCACCATGCAAATATAATAAACACAAACAGTCGGGCAATGTGATCCAGTTTAGGGTAGTCACCTGCCAGGTCAGGAAGTGCCAATGTTAAAAAAAACCAATGACACACTGCTAACAGTAAGGCCCACCAAAACATATGAAAAACGGGGTGTTTCCATACTGGTGCGGCATAAATTTTAATGCTAATTAAACCAGAGAGAGATAGTACTAATTTATTGAAGTCGCTAAAATCATCAAAGTGAGGCTTTGAAAAAACGTAAAACAACGTAGTTAATACGCCTATCGCTATTAAGGGTAGGGGCGTTTTTCCAAAATAATGTGTTTCCCATAAGCTTGAAGGGATCTTTCTTAGCATATACTCAGTTTCTCAGTTGTTTGCTGCATCTATGAAAAATTAATATTCATTGGTGGGCTGACAGGTATTTTAAAAGCTGTTTTAACGAGTCGCGATTAACATTTAACTACAGTAACCTTGTCGAATGCTGCCCATTAATTCTGAGCTGTGGGAGATGGCAGAAAACTTTCCTAGCGAGCGCTCTAAGCGAGCTAAATTCTTTTCCTGCCACCTTCCCGCCGCACGGAGGCGGCAGCGATCAAGGTCAATCAACCAAGGTGCGCCACTGGGGTCGATCAAAATATTGCGGGCGTTCAGGTCAACATGATCAAGCCCTGTTTGATGAAAGCGGTAAATCATAGCACCTACACGCTTTAACAACGCTTCATCCACCAGATCGTTGACGAGTAGTTCAGCGAATGCTTTGGCGCCGGCAATGCGCACGGTAATCAACGCGGCTTCATACGTAAGTCCATAGCGGGTCACACAGCTCGCTACGGGGCGGGGCACCGGCAGCCCTTGCTTAAACAGCGTGGCGGTCAAGCGCAGTTCACGAAATGCCCGGGTTCGCTCAGCGCCAGTCCATAAGTAGCGTTTTTCACTGAGCTTGGCTGCCATACCGCCGCGACGGTAGGGTCTTAGCACCCACTGCTCGGTTGGCGTTGCCTGTAAAAACAGGCTGCTGCCCCGGCCAGGCGCTTCGCCCACAATTAATCCGCGTTCACGCCAGTAATCGCTAGTGAATAGGTCGGGATCAATTTGGTGTGTTCCCGGCGCGTCACATAAACTGTCTACATCATGTAAAATCAGCCAATTTCTCTGCCGGAGTGCCGCTAAGCGCATGAAGCCCTCTCTGCCTGTTCAGCCTAACCACATTGCCATTTTGCGCCTCTCCGCCCTAGGAGACGTGTGCAATCTTGTGCCCGCGGTGCGGGCGTTGCAGCGCCAGTGGCCCGATGCGCGCATTACCTGGATTATCGGTAAGGGGGAGCACAGTCTACTGGCGGGGCTTTCCGGGGTCGAGTTCGTTGTTTACGACAAGTCGACCGGTCTTGCCGGTATGCGCGCGTTATGGCGTCAGCTTGCCGATACGCGCTTTGATGTGCTGCTGCATATGCAGCAGGCCATCCGTGCCAGCGTGCTGTCGTTAGGGCTGAAGGCTGACGTACGCGTGGGCTATGACAAGGCGCGCGCCAAAGATGCTCAGCACTGGTTCACTCAGCATCAGCTTGCKCCGCACCCCAATGCCCATGTGTTGGAGTCGTTTATGGACTTTGCCCGAGTGCTTGGCGTAGAGGATGATCGCTTAACTTGGGACTTGCCGGTGCCTGACACGGCACGTAACGAAGCACGGGTTATCAGCGGTGACGCCCCGTACCTAGTGATTAACCCATGCAGTAATGTACGCCTGCGTAATTTTCGCAATTGGTCGGTAGAGGGTTATGCCAGCGTGGTTGAACACGCTTGGGTGCAGCACGGTCTTAAAAGCGTGTTGACCGGCGGGGGCAGCGCCCTGGAGCGGGAAATTGGCGATCAAATTGAAGCGCATTGCCAGCCTGGTAGCGTGATTAATGCCATTGGCGGCACCTCGCTAAAAGGGGTTTTAGCGCTGATCGATCAAGCCCAAGCAGTGATAGCGCCGGATACCGGCCCTATCCATATGGCCAATGCGATGGGAACGCCTGCTTTGGGGCTTTATGCGTCCACCAATCCCCAGCGTGCTGCGCCCTATTTATGGCGTGATTTTGCAGTGAACGCTTATCCTGAAGCGGTGCGTACCTATCTGCATAAGTCAGTAGACGAGGTGAGTTGGGGCCAGCGGGTGCGTCACCCCAGCGCCATGATGCTGATTAAAGCAGACGACGTTATCGCTAAACTGGATACACTGCTGGCGCATTCCGTCTCTGCCGCCAGCGCAGGGAGCAACGATGAAAATTGATTTAACCGCCTTAGAGCATGCCCGCGTGCTAGTGGTCGGCGATGTGATGCTAGATCGCTACTGGCATGGCGGTACCTCACGGATTTCCCCCGAAGCGCCGGTGCCGGTGGTGCGGGTGGAAGATGTCGAAGATCGCCCAGGTGGGGCGGCCAATGTGGCATTGAACATCACTTCGCTAGGCGGCCATGCAGTACTGGCGGGTGTGATCGGCGACGATGACAACGCGCAGATTCTACAAGCCAGTTTAAATGCCGCAGGTGTAAGTACTTACTTTCAGCGGAGTGCTGAAATACCCACGATCACTAAGCTGCGTGTGATGAGCCGTAACCAACAGCTGCTGCGTCTGGATTTCGAGCAGCGGTTGGACAGCGTTGATACTAGCGAGCTAGTGACGCAGGTAGAACTGGCGCTACCCGACTGCGACGTCGTGATTCTTTCCGACTATGGCAAAGGTACCCTGAATCAGGTGGAAAATCTGATTGCCAACGCAAGGGCCCAGGGCAAGCGAGTGCTGATCGATCCGAAAGGGCAAGATTTCAGCAAATATCGTGGGGCTAGTTTAATCACCCCCAATCTCACCGAGTTTGAAGCGGTGGTTGGCCCCTGTGCGACGGATGCCGAGTTATCGAGTCGTGGCGAAGCACTGCGCGCGGAGTTGGAGCTGGAAGCGTTGCTGATTACTCGCAGCGAAAAGGGCATGACGCTGATCCGCGAAGGCCACGCGCCGCTGCACTTACCTACCCGCGCTCAGGAGGTCTTCGATGTAACAGGGGCAGGGGACACCGTGATTGGTTTGATGGGGCTTGCGCTGGCGGCGGGCCACGCCTTTCCCGAAGCGATGATGCTCGCTAACTTAGGGGCCGGATTGGTAGTGGCCAAACCGGGTACAGCCACGCTGTCGATCGCCGAGCTCTACACCGCGCTACACGGCGATAAGCTGGCCGAGTTTGGGGTCATTGAGCTAGACGTGCTGATAGAAGCGGTAAGGGCCGCTCAGCTACGTGGTGAGCGGGTGGTAATGACCAACGGCTGCTTCGATATCCTGCACGCAGGCCATGTCGCTTATCTGGAGCAGGCCAAACGGCTGGGAGRTCGTTTAATCGTCGCGGTTAACGACGACGCCTCCATTGGTCGGCTAAAAGGGCCTAAGCGTCCAATCAACCCCTTACATCGGCGTATGCAGGTATTGGCGGGGTTAGGCGCCGTCGATTGGGTCGTGCCGTTTAGTGACGACACCCCCCAGGCGCTGATCGAAGCGGTATTGCCGGATATTTTAGTCAAAGGCGGCGACTACCGGCCAGAAGATATCGCAGGAGGCGCGGCCGTTATGGCCAATGGTGGCGAGGTTAAAGTGCTGGGCTTTGAAGACGGCGTCTCGACCTCGGCGATGATTAGCTCCATTATTGATCGCGAGCGCTAATGGCTGCACTTGCTTGGCCTCGGCTTGCCTACTCAGCGGCGCTGTATGCGCTCTCACCGCTGATTGGCTGGCGCGTCTGGCGTGAGCAAGTGCCCACTTACTCACGTCTCCAGCGGCTGGGGTTGCGCCTTGAGCCGCTTCCACCCACACCGCGCATTTGGCTGCACTGCGCCTCGGTGGGAGAAATACGCGCTGCGCGTCCGCTGATAGAGAGTCTATTAGAACGCTATCCAGCCCATAGCCTGCTGCTCACCACCATGACTGCCACCGGTGCCCAACAGTCCCAAGCGCTGATTGGCGAGCAACCCCTAGCCGATCAAGCCAGGCTTGCCCATCACTTCCTGCCGCTGGACTTTCCAGGTGCTGCTAAACGCTTTGCGCACCGTGTTAAACCCGAGCTTGCCATCCTGTTTGAAACCGAGCTATGGCCTAATCTGATCCACGCCTGTCGTCAGCAGGGGCTACCCGTAGCGGTAGKGAATGGTCGCTTATCGCCACGGGCTTTTAAGCGTTACCAACGGCTGCGCCCGTTGATGGTCAACACGCTTGCCGAGATTAGTTGGCTAGCCGCCAAATCACCGGCAGACGCAGAACGCTTTATTGCCCTAGGCTGTAGTTCGGATATCACGCATACAGTCGGCTCGTTAAAATTTGAACTAGTCAGCCCAGGAAAAGCGATAAAAGAGGGTGAGCACTTACTTCAAGAATGGGGCGAGCGTCCTGTTTGGGTAGCGGGTTCCACTCGCGAAGGCGAAGAAGCGTTGCTGCTTCAGGCCCATCGCCGACTGCTGCAGCGCTACCCTGATGCGCTGCTAGTGCTGGTGCCCCGCCACCCCCAGCGCTTTGACGAGGTGGCCAAGCTGTGCCAAACAGAGGGGKGGACATTAAGCCGCCGCAGCCAGCAGCAGCCCGTCACAATGCAAACCCAGGTTTACCTGGGGGATACGCTGGGTGAACTGGCGATGCTTTATACAGCGGGCCGTGTGGCCTTTGTCGGGGGCAGTCTAGTGTCGCTGGGCGGGCATAATGTACTTGAACCGGCGGCTTTGGGACGCCCGGTGCTCAGTGGCTCTTCAATTGAAAATTTTGCCGATGTGGCAGAGCCGCTGCAAGTAGCAGGTGCGCTCACCTTGGTCGACACCCCTGACGCCTTAGCAGAGGCGGTGGCGGGCTACTTTGCTGCGCCTGAGCTTGCCCAGCAGGCTGGGCAAGCAGGGCGCGCGGCGATTGAGGCACACAAAGGCGCCCTGGCCCGCACTCTGTCTGGGCTGGAGGCCCTGCTGCCCCGGTAACGCAGCAGCGTTATTTAAGTGCGATCCTTTCTACGCCATCTTCTTTGCCTAGCAGCAGAACATCCGCGCCGCGGGCAGCAAACAGCCCATTGGTCACCACGCCGACGATAGCGTTGATGCGCGCTTCCATGGCCACCGGGTCTGCGATCATAAATTCATAGCAGTCGATAATTTGGTTGCCATTGTCGGTGACCACTCCCTGGCGATAGACCGGCTCGGCGCCAAGCGCGACAAGCTCGCGGGCGACATAGGAGCGTGCCATAGGGATGACTTCTACCGGTAGCGGAAAATTACCTAACTGGGGCACGTACTTTGAGCCATCGGCGATGCAGATAAAGCGTTTGGCGCAGGCAGCTACGATTTTCTCGCGGGTAAGCGCAGCACCACCGCCTTTAATCATATGTAAGTGAGCATTTACTTCGTCTGCGCCATCTATGTAAAAGGGAACTGTGCCAACGCTATTAAGCTCAAATACCTCAATGCCCAGTTTCTCAAGATGTTCGGCACTCGCCTTAGAACTCGCTACCGCGCCTTTAAAGCGGTCACGCAACGGCCCTAGGCGATCGATAAACAGGTTCGCCGTGGAGCCGGTGCCAATCCCTAAGATGGTATCCTTTTCCAGCTGAGCTTTAATTTCTTCAATCGCTGCGTCCGCTACGGCGGCCTTCAGTTCGTCCTGGTTCATAGTCAGCCTAGTGGGTCAAAGTATGGTTAGTGATAAGAGAGTTAGTCAGAGAAGTGCTCGTGGCGCTAGTATAGCGGTCTAAACGCCGCCTGCCGATGGCAACCCGGCTAGACGCCGCTAGGCGTAATCTGCTACCAATAAAAGCTTTGTCCGTTCACGTTCTTCCCTTGGGATACTCGCATGCTAGAAGCAACCGTCAAAAAGATCCTCCAAGCCCGCGTTTATGAAGCCGCTTGTGAGACACCGATTTCGCCTGCCCCCTTTTTGTCGCGTCGTTTCAACAACCAGATTTTGATTAAGCGCGAAGATCTACAGCCAGTGTTTTCGTTCAAGATCCGCGGTGCTTACAACAAAATGGCGCAATTAACGGAAGAGCAGAAAGCCAACGGTGTAATAGCTGCCTCCGCTGGCAACCACGCCCAAGGGCTGGCGATGGCCGCCAAGCTAATGGGTGTGAAGGCCGTCATTGTCATGCCGCGGATTACACCGGACATTAAAGTGCAGGCGGTGCGCGCCCGGGGCGCCAAAGTCATCCTCAAAGGGGACGCCTTCGCCGCTGCCGCAGAGCATGCACAGGAATTGATTAAAGAGCACGGCTACACCTACATTCCGCCGTTTGACGATATCGACGTGGTGGCCGGTCAAGGTACCATCGGCGTGGAAATTCTGCGCCAACACGCTGGGCGCTTAGACGCCATCTTCGTACCGGTCGGCGGCGGTGGATTAATCGCAGGTGTAGCAGCCTATGTGAAATACCTGCGCCCGGATATCAAAGTCATTGGCGTCGAAGCCGAAGACAGCGCTTGCCTTAAAGCCGCTTTAGAGGCGGGGGAGCGCGTGGTACTTGACCAAGTGGGCGTCTTTGCCGAGGGCGTCGCGGTGGCGCAGATTGGCGAGGTGCCTTTTTCGCTGGTCAAAGACCTGATCGACGGCGTTATTACCGTCAATACCGATGAAATGTGCGCAGCGGTGAAAGATATTTTTGAAGATACGCGCGCGGTGGCGGAAACCTCCGGCGCGCTATCGCTGGCGGGGCTGAAAAAATATATCCAGCAGACCGGTGCCGAAGGCGAAACGCTGATATGCATTAATTCCGGGGCCAATACCAACTTTGATCGTTTGCAGCACATCGCCGAGCGCACGGAGCTAGGCGAACAGCGCGAAGCAATTCTGGCGGTGACCATTGCCGAGAAACCCGGCAGCTTTAAAAAGTTTTGCCGCACGCTAGGCAAGCGCATGGTGACCGAATTCAGCTATCGCTATGCCGACAGCAATGAAGCGCATATTTATGTAGGCGTCCAGGTTAAGCCCGGTGGTGAAGACCGCCAGGCAGTCATCGACAAACTGCGTGAAGGCGGCTACCAAGTGGAAGATCTCACCGATAACGAGTTGGCGAAGCTGCATATTCGCCACTTGAGCGGCGGTCGTCCCAGCGAGCGTTTCGAAGAAGAAGTGTACCGCTTTGAGTTCCCCGAGCGTCCAGGCGCGTTGATGAACTTTTTGACCCAACTGCCCCACGACTGGAATATCTCACTGTTTCATTATCGCAACCATGGTGCGGCTTATGGTCGAGTGCTGGTGGGTATGCAAGTGCCTAACGGTGATCGCACCCATGTGGCTGAGTATTTAGATGCCATCGGTTACCGTTACTGGCGCGAGAGCGATAATCCAGCCTATCGACTGTTTATGGCTTAATCATTCACTACTGTATGTAAGTGCTTGCTCACCTTAAACGTCAGAGCTGCTAGTAACGCAACGAAACTTAATCCTCAGAAATGAGGCTAAAAAATGTCGTTAAAGCAGTTGTCAACGATGGCCTTATAGCCCTATAGTCGTGAGTGAAATTAAGCAAATTCGCCATCCTGTAGAAAACAGTAAAGAGTGGCGGGTTTGGCACATTCGGCAACAGCAAAGGTGTTGGAGAAGCGGCATGCGGCGGAAGAAGCCTGATATGGTAATGGCGTTGATGGTGGTGTTTGCATTAGGGGTGCTGGCTACCGGCTATGCACAGGCGCTATCGGGAAGCTAATCCCTATAAGCCAATCTCTATATAAGTGAGCACCTACAGCGATAACGCTGTTAACCCGCAAGGCGATAGATATTAGACAAGAGGGGCTGATCCTTTATTGGGTCGGCCTTTTTTTTTGGCGACGTACGCAGCCTTGGTCACTGACCACCGCTTGTAAGGGCACATCCCAGGGCTCTACAGGCAGTGAAGCCACTTGCTGGCAGGCATGGGCGACACCAATCAACGTAGGCGCCGGGCCGGGGCGATGCATGAATGCCAAGCTGCGGTCATAAAAACCGCCCCCCATGCCCATACGGTTAGCATTAGCATCAAACCCGACCAGCGGCACAATTAACGTATCTAGTGCCCAGGCGGATATGCGGTTGCGTCGCTCAGCGCCAAAACGTAAGTCGGGTTCCCAAATGCCAAAGCGATTTTGCACCATGGGGGTGTCAGGGCGATAGGCGACAAACCACAAGCGGTTAGCGCTAAACGGGCGTAAAACCGGTAGGTAAATAGCGACGTTACGCTGGCGCAGCCAGGGAAGTAGCGGGGTAGGGTCAATTTCGCCGTTGACAGGCAGATAGAGACTTAAGCGTCTTGCGCGGCGGATTTCAGGCAGGGTTTTCAATTGCTGGCATAAGCGCTGGGCCGCAAGGCGCTGCTCATGCTTAGAAAGGGCTCGGCGTTGGTGACGTAAAAAGCGCCGCAGCGTGCGCTTATCGGCGTCCTGGTGGAGGCTTTCCATGCAGATATACTCTTATATCCTATGTTCTCAAATACCCGTTGCTTTGTAAGACATAGGTGTTCTCCAGAGTGCCGCTGTCATTCTGGCCCTGAMCCTACTGGTTCAGGTGGGTGGCCGCAGCCAGACCGTCAGGCTTTCCGACGCACGGACATGCACACGGGCCTGGCTAGCATTTGGCCCCCTGGGTATTACGCATAGGCTCGAGGGACTATAACGACTGGCGTACACCCCAGAGAACTCCGCCATCCTAACAGAGCGAGGGCCAATGCCAAAGTGCCGGGTTAAACGTTCGCAGAGCTTTCAGACTACGCGTTAGGGCTGGCGTGTTTTGGCCAACGCCTTTTCAAGGCGGTCATTTAATCGGTTAAGGTTCTCTTCACCGGCACGATGCTCATCCATGGCTTCAAGCAGCTCGTGGGTGATATTGAGCGCCGCCATAATGGCCACTCGTTCGCTGCCTAGAACGCTGCTTTGGGCATTGATACCCTGCATGGCACGGTCTAAATAGCGTGCTGCGCGGTCAAGTTTGGCTTCTTCGCCCGTGTCGCAGGCAATGATATAGCCGCGCCCTAACAGGGTTATTTCTTTGGTTGGCCGCTTGGCGTTACTCATCAAAGACTCCAGCACGGGCCAGCAAGGCGCCCAATGCGTTAACATCACAGCATAGGAAGATAGGTGTCACTCACTATAAGAGAGGCGCTTGTGCGCGGTCAACGCGCAGAGACATCCTTTACTAATATCCGAGATACCCTACACMCCCAGTGAATACGAGGTTATTAACGACTATGTCATTGATTGATGAGCGTCAGGACTTTTCTGACGTGGCGGATGTTTTTCTCCTGCATGGCAGCATGCAGTCACCGGCTTTTCTGGATGGCCGCCTATGCGCCCTGTTGGCGCTACGCGATGTGAGTGCAGAGGCTTGGTTGGACGAAGTCTGCCAGAGTTTAGGCGTTGAGCAGCCCCGCGATCAGGCAAGTGGTGAGCGACTATTAGGCTGGCGGCGGCAAACCGTAGAGGCGCTCAGCGCTAGCGACCTGGACTATACACCGCTACTACCCGATGAACTGTTCTCGCTTGGCGAGCAGGCGCAAGGCCTGAAAGAGTGGACGCTGGGCTTTATCGAAGTCGTCGACGAAGTGGCGGACAACGAGCTGCGCGAACGCTGGTCCCAAGCGCTGCGTGAGGCGATTAGKGACTTAGAAGGGTTAGGCCGAATCGATACCGATATCGACGATAGCCCAGAAAACGAAAACGATCTGTTCGCGCTGACCGAGCATGCCCGCATGGCTGCGATGTTGCTGTATACCGAGCAGCACCCAGGGATGCCGCAAGTCGAGCAAACCGACGCGCCCGTTCACTAATCACGCTGCTTTGATAGGAGTCGCTATGCTGCCTGACCCTGAGTTGCCAACGTTGTTACCTCGCCCCCCTGCGATCAGCGTGGCCGAGTATCGCCAGCGCCGCGATGCTCTTATGGCCCAACTGCCTGATAACGCTGTGGTGGTGCTTCCCGGCGCCGGGCTGATGACCCGTTCACGTGACAGCGAATTTGCCTTCCGCCAAAACAGCGATTTTTACTACCTGACCGGCATTTGCGAGCCAGATGCGCTATTGGTGCTGCTCCCTGGGCGCGTTGAAGGTGAGAGCGTGGTGTTCTGTCAAGATCGTGACCCCACCATGGAAGCGTGGACAGGGCGTCGTCTGGGTGCCGCTGGCGTGGTGGCCGAGTACGGCATTGATCAAGCGTTTGAAAACGCTGATCGCGATGAACGGCTACCCGAATTGTTAGCGGGGCGTGAGCTGCTTTATCTGCCGCTAGACAATGGCGAAGCCGTGGCAATTGCCGAAGATGCCTTGGCTGCGGCCCAGGCGGGGCTGAGACGCGGGCGGCCGCCGCTAAAAGGTTGGCTGGATATCAGCCCGTTGCTTCACGCTATGCGGTTGATCAAAAGCGATGCTGAAATTGCTCTGCTTAGCCATGCGGCGCTGATATCTGCCCATGCTCACCGGCGCGCTATGCAGGTCGCCCGCCCAGGCCTGAGTGAATTTCAGCTCCAGGCTGAGTTAGAGCATGAGTTTGTGTGGCAGGGCGCCAGTGGCCCCGCTTACAGCACGATTGTGGGTAGCGGTGCCAACGCCTGCGTACTGCACTATATTGAAAACAGCGCACCGCTATGCGAAGACGGCTTGGTGCTGATTGATGCGGGCGCCGAGTTTGAGCTGTATGCCGGTGATATCACCCGAACATTTCCGGTAGCTGGGCGGTTCGATGACGCCCAGCGAGCGCTCTATCAAGTGGTGCTCGATGCACAAGAGCGTGCCGTTAGCGCTATCCAGCCTGGTGTGACACTGGTGGATATCCATCAAGGCGTGGTGCATGACTTAACCGCCGGGCTAATTAAGCTTGGTCTGCTGGAAGGCAAGGTTCAGGCGCGCATTGATGACGAGAGCTACCGGCGCTTTTACCTGCACTCAACGTCACACTGGTTGGGGTTGGACGTCCACGATGTCGGCACTTATAAGCTAAATGAGCAAACGCCCCGACCACTGGTTGCAGGCATGGTGCTTACCGTAGAGCCGGGCCTGTATATTCCTAGCGATGACGATATTCCTGACGCCTATCAGGGCATAGGGATTCGTATTGAAGATAATGTGGTCGTCACTAATGACGGTCATGCAGTGCTGACCGCCGACGTACCMAAGCAAATCGTTGAAATCGAAGCATTGATGGCTAAAAAGTAACCAGCCATAAATCATTTGCAATGACCTTTATGTAAATTACGTTACGAAATTATTATTGCCTCTTTGTGAAGCGGCGCCGTGGYCGGGAGAAGCCAATGCAGCAGTCTAATCAGGCGGTTAAGGGAGCACTGACCCATGACATCGTGATTGTGGGCGGTGGGCTGGTAGGCGCCAGCTTAGGTTGCGCTCTGGCGCCACTGATTGAGCGCTACGGCTGGCGTGTGGCAATCMTTSAAYCGGCACCGATGGCCGTTCAGCCGCAGGAAGATGCCTGGCAGCCCAGTTTCGATGCCCGAGCCAGCGCTATTGCAGAGGGTTCGGCACAGCGCTTCCAACAGTTGGGKGTGTGGGAAGCGATGCGTGATGAGGCCACGCCGATCAAACGCATTCATATCAGCGAGCGTGGGCGCTTAGGTGCGACACGGCTGAGTGCTGATGAACTGGGCGTCGCGGCGCTGGGCCATGTCATCCCCAATGCATGGATGGGGCGTGTGCTTCATCACCGGCTTGCTCAGCTACCGCTGGAGTGGCACTGCCCGGCAAAAGTCGAACAGCTCACGCCTGTGGCCGGAGGACATCACCTGCAGCTCTCGGACGGTAGCCAGCTAAAGGCTGGGCTTACGGTATTGGCGGATGGTGGGCGCTCTGGGCTCAAAGAGCAGCTAGGCATAGGCAGTCGCCGTGAGTCTTACCAGCAGACAGCGCTTATTGCTCATGTCGGTGTCAGCCAGCCTCATCAAGGCATCGCTTATGAGCGCTTTACCTCGCAAGGGCCTATGGCGTTGTTGCCATTGCCGGGCCAAGCCATGGAGCTGATCTGGACGCACCCCAGTGGCAGCGAGCAAGCACGCATGGCGCTTCCCGAGCGTGAATTTCTGCTACAACTTCAGCGTGCGTTTGGCGATCGGGTGGGTCGCTTTACCCGGGTCGGCACTCGCCATACGTATCCGCTGTCACTGGTCACCGCTGAAGAGCCGGTGCGGGCAGGGCTGGCGGTATTAGGTAACGCTGCCCACGCTTTGCATCCGGTTGCGGGGCAGGGGTTTAACTTAGCCCTGCGTGGGGTAATGGATCTTGTGGAAGCGCTGGAGCAGGGCGAACAGGCCAAGCGTCCGCTGGGCGATATGACCACATTGCAAGCATTTGAGAAACAGCGCTCACGAGATCGTGCCAACGTAATTCGCTTTAGCGACGGTCTAGTGCGTCTGTTCGGGCTCTCCTTCCCGCTGCTGCCCCACGCCCGTGCAGCTGGCTTAATTGGCTTGAATCTGGTTGGGCCGCTACGTCGAGGGTTGGCCCGTCGCGCCATGGGCTTAGAGCGTTAGCTTGCTGGCTTTTCAGACAAAGCCTCTGATCATTCAATAGCTCACTTGCGCGACTTAAGAGGTTTTACTATGTATACGGATACATCGATTGCGAAACCGCCGGTGGAAAGCTTTGAGGCAATCATTGTGGGTGGTGGCATGGTGGGCACCGCGCTCTGTGCGCTGCTGGCCCAGGCGGGGATGCAGGTGGCGCTGGTTGAGGCGACSCCTGCACCGCTACGCATTGAACAGGCCGCTAGCAAGCTGCCAGCCCCGCGGGTGAGCGCGTTAACGCCGGTTTCCCAACGCTTGCTCACTCACTTGGGCGCTTGGCCGGCCATGCAGAACACTCGGGTAACGGCCTACCAGGGCATGCAGGTATGGGATGCCGAAGGCAGTGGTGAAATTGCCTTTTCCGCCGACGAGGCGGGGGTAGCCGTACTGGGGCATATTGTTGAGAACTCGGTCACGCTGGCTGCACTGAATAGCCAAGTAGTCGATCACCCCAACGTCACCACGTTTTTTGGCGCTCGCTTACAGGCGCTGCAGCGTGCCAGCGGCAATACATCTAAGCGTGTATTAAGTGGCGATTGGTTAATACTTGACGACGGGCGCCAACTACAAGCGCCGTTAATCGTTGCCGCCGATGGCGCCCACTCAACACTGCGTGAAATGGCCGGTATTGAGGTGGTCAGCGACGACATGCAGCAGGAGGCCGTGGTGACCACCGTTAAGTGCGCCAAGCCCCATGGTGGCACGGCGCGGCAAGCGTTTATTGACGGCCGACCGCTGGCATTCCTGCCTTTAACCGTGGAAGGTAATGACCATTACTGCTCCATTGTGTGGTCAACCACGCCAGCGCACGCCGCTGAACTGAGTGAATTGCCTCGCGGAGCTCTTGGCGAGGCGCTGGGGGTTGCGTTTGGTCACCGCTTAGGCGACGTCACTGCCTGCGATAAAGCCCACCGCTTTCCGTTAGTGCAGCGCCATGCCCGCCACTATGTGCAGCCGCATTTCGCACTGGTAGGGGACGCTGCTCACAGTATTCATCCGTTGGCAGGTCAGGGCGTTAATTTAGGGCTGATGGATGTGGCGGTGTTGGCAGAAGAGGTGGTGCATGCCTGGCAGCGCGGTGCGCCCTGGGGAGAACTAAGCACCTTGAGACGCTATGAGCGTCGGCGGCGCTTTGACAACAGCGCCATGCTGGGACTAATGAAGGGGTTCAAAGTGCTGTTTGGCAGCCACGACCCGGCGTTGACGTTGGCACGTAATGTGGGGATGAGCGGTATGAACCAGTGGGTGCCCTTAAAGCGGGTATTGATGCGACAGGCGACCGGGGAGCGCGGCCGCCTACCGCTCAGTTGTTGCTAAAGCAGGTTGTCGTTAACGCCGCTGACGGTCGACTACATTGAGTGCTTTAAGCAGATTAAGCGCTTCGCTGAGTTGGTAATCATCGAGTAGCCGCTCGGTCATTTCCTGGCGATCCCGGGGCGCCTGCTGAGCGCTTAGGTGGCCCTCAAGATCGGCTTCGCGAATCTCTCGGCGGCTTTCGGCTACTTCCAAGCGACCGCGTACGACGTCCACATCGGGCTCAATGCCTTGGGCCTGAATTGAGCGCCCGTTGGGGGTGTAGTAGAGCGCAGTGGTGAGCTTGAGCCCTTCGCCGTTACCTAGCGGCATAATCTGCTGCACTGACCCCTTGCCAAAACTATCGGTGCCCATAATCACGCCGCGCCGTTGATCCTGCAGCGCACCGGCGACAATTTCCGCGGCTGAGGCACTGCCGCCGTTGATCAGTACCACCAACGGCACATCGCGTGCAGGTGTGGTCGTGGAGGCGGAGAACGACATCTCCGTATCCGAGAGGCGCCCTTCGGTATATACGATCAAGCCTTCATCCAGAAACAGGTCGGCAATGCCGACGGCGGCTTGCAGGACACCACCGGGGTTATTACGTAAATCGAGTATCAACCCTTCTAGGGGCTGTTCACGCGCCATACGTTCAAGCGCTTCGCGGGCTTGTTCGGTGGTGCGCGATTGGAACTGGCTGACACGCAGGTAGCCGTAACCGGGCTCGAGCAGCTCGTGCTTAACGCTCTCGCTGCGAATAATTTCGCGCGTCAGCGTGAACTCCCGCGGTGAATCTTCGCCTGAACGCAGCACACTAATGCGTAGATCGCTGCCTGGCTCGCCGCGCATTAGGGTCACCGCTTCTTGTAGCGACATGCTATCGGTGGGAGTGCCGTCGATGGCGACGATAATATCGCGAGAAAGCAGCCCCGCGCGGGAAGCCGGCGTGTCATCAATAGGCGTAATCACCATAAGCTGGCCATTCTCGGTGCCCACTTCGATGCCAATGCCGCCAAATTCGCCCTGAGTAGACTCCTGCAGGCTTTGGTACTCTTCCTTATCCAAGTAGGCGGAGTGGGGATCCAGTTCGCTCAGCATGCCGCGCATAGCGTTACGCAACAGCGTGCTGTCGTCGACCTCCTCAACGTAGGCACGCTTAATGCGCTCAAATACCTCGGCGAAGGTCTGAATATCTTCCAGGGGCAGTTCGTTATAGGCAGGCTCATCCGCCATGCTGTTACCGGCTGGTTGGGCAAGCAGCGGTAGCGGCGCCGACAGTAAAGCAATTGGCAGCAGGGTCGCCAAGAAGCGCTTGGCGGGGGCTGGTACCCCGGTAACAGATAGCGTCATGCAAACTCCGCAAGGCGATAGGTAGCGTCGAAGCGCGCCACCCTGTAGTTAAAATACTTAGTTAAAACATTAGCTGAGACATTAGTCGAAACAACAATAAAAAAGCTGAAACCTTATTAGTCATGCAGCTTATCCCGTCAGCGGCGCGCAATCCAACGCTGGGGATTAATTGGTTCACCGCCGCGGCGAACTTCAAAGTAGAGCGCGGCGCGGGTTTGCCCTCCACTATCACCTACACGACCTATTTCATCGCCGCGACTGACCTGCTGACCAGGCCTGACGCTGAACTGCTGCAGGTGGGCATGTAGCGTCATAATCTGGTCGCCGTGGTCGATAATCAGCAAGTTACCAAACCCGCGCATCCAGTCGGCGAATACCACGCGCCCGGTGTGAACCGCTGTGACAGGCGTACCTGCGCTGGCTTGAATCACAATACCGTTATAGTGCACGCCGTCGCGGTGATGGAAACTGCTACTGATTGAGCCCTGTACCGGCCAAGGTAAATCGCCTTGGGTACTGACAATATGCGTAGTGGGCGTAGGTTCAGCAAGTCTTGCCATCTCCGCCTGGATATTGCGCAGCACGCGCTCGGCCTCTTCGCGGCTCTGGTTGAGGTCCGCCAGCCGTTCCTCTTCACTGCCGTAGCGGTCATCCAGGTTGGAAACCACGCCGCGTCGTTCGGTGGTGCGTTGGGCAAGCAGCGCACTTTGCTCTTCCAGCTCATCGGCTAATGTATCAAGACGCGCTTGGCGCTCGCTTAGCTCCTGCTGGGTGTCGGCCAGGGCGGTATCCAAGCGTGCTATATCGCTTAAGCGGCGATTGCGTGCTTCGGTCAGCCGATTCATATAGGCCTGCATACGATCCAGCTCGGCAGGGTCACCCTGGTTAAGCAGTAGTTTGAGCTGCGGCGTAGGGCCAAGTCGGTAAAGCGCGGAGAGCTGTTGGCCTAGCGCTGCGTACTGATCGGCGCGCTCGCTCTCCAGGCGGTCACGGTGCTGGCGCAGTTGGGTGGTTTCATCATTCAACTGGCGGCGCTCAGCTTGCAAGGTGTCCAGGCGCTGATGCGTTTCGGCAAGCTCGGTTTCGACTTCCTTTAGCTCGCGTTGGGCGCTATCGCGGGCCTCGCCAGTGGCGCTGAGACGTTGGGCAACAGACTCGATCTCTTGGCCAATGGTATCCAATTGCTGGCGCGCCGCGCCTTCATCCTGCTGAGCGAAGCCTGCTGGCGCATAACTTAACGCCAGCAAGAGTGACAGGGCTAAATACGGCCGCATGGGCACTATTTATAATGAATCAGTGGTTGACCGGTCATTGCCTCGGGCTGTTCTTGATCCATCATGGTCAGCAGCGTGGGTGCCAGGTCGCATAGCTTGCCCTCTTCAAGCGAGGCTGGGCGTTCACCAACGTAAATAAGCGGTACCACAAAGGTGGTGTGGGCGGTTTGCGGTGCGCCGGTTTCGGGATGAACCATCTGTTCGGCATTACCATGGTCGGCGGTAATTAAGCAGGCGCCGCCTGCACGCTCGATGGCTTCAACGACACGTCCCACGCAGGTATCGACGGTCTCAATGGCTTTTACCGCGGCGTTGAAGTCACCGGTGTGGCCGACCATATCACCGTTGGCGTAGTTGCAAACGATCAGATCAAAGCTGCCGCCATCAATGGCGTCGACAAGCTTGTCGGTAATCTCAAACGCGCTCATCTCAGGCTTTTCGTCGTAGGTGCGCACATCGCGTGGAGAAGGCACTAAGATGCGCTCTTCGCCGTCATATTCAGCTTCATTGCCGCCTGAAAAGAAGAAGGTGACGTGGGGGTACTTCTCGGTTTCGGCGATACGCAATTGTTTCAAGCCGCGCTTAGCCACCACTTCACCCAAGGTGTCGTTAAGATCCGACGGTGGAAAGGCGGCTGGTGCAGCAATGTCAGCGGCGTACTGGGTCATCATTACCAGCCCTTTACCCGCAAGTTTAGGGCATGTACGCCGCTCAAAGCCTTTGAAGTCTGACTCGGTAAAAGCGCGGGTTAACTCACGGGCGCGATCAGAGCGGAAGTTTAGGAAAATAGCCGCATCGCCATCTTGTAAGGTAATCGGGCTGTCATTGAGGGGTATGCTGCTGGCGCCTACGAATTCGTCGGTTTCGCCACGCTGGTAGGCATCGCGAAGCGCGGTTTCAGCGCTGGAGGTGTAGTMCTCCGCGTGGCCATCGGTGAGCAGGCGGTAGGCTTGCTCAACGCGCTCCCAGCGGTTGTCGCGATCCATGGCGTAGAAGCGGCCAATAATTGAGGCAACAAAACCATTATCAGCGCCCACTAGCTCGGCCAGGCGAGCATTGGCGCGCTCTATTGAGGCCAGGGCGCTTTGCGGGGGCATATCGCGCCCATCGAGAAAGGCGTGAATAAAAATGCGCTGGGCGCCGCGGCGGGCGGCCAGTTCTGCCATGGCAATAAAATGCGCTTCATGGCTGTGGACACCGCCGGGGGAGAGCAGGCCAATTAAATGTACCGGCCGACCATTGGCGACGGCTTCGTCAATCGGCTGGGTAAGGTTGTCATTAACATCCAGGTCGCCGTCTTCAATCGCCTTGCTGATACGGGTGAAATCCTGATAAACGATACGGCCGGCACCAATATTCATATGCCCGACTTCAGAGTTGCCCATCTGGCCGTCGGGGAGCCCTACGTTAAGCCCATCGGTGTGAACGAAGGCGTGAGGGCGGCTCGCCCACAATTTATCCATCGTTGGCGTGTGGGCAGCGGCGACCGCATTATGGTCMCYCTCAGGGTTGTGGCCATAGCCGTCGAGAATAATCAGCGCCACGGGGCGCGGGGKGCGAGACGTATCCATAAAAACCTCGTTAAGATTGGCTAGCCGTGCGACTCGAAAAATTCGGGGTCGCGACGGGCGCACGCTTGGGGCATCATAACGCAGGCAACGGCCAGGCGTCATGATCAAGGCCTGCGCGGGAAGCTATCTGACGTGTATACTTGTCGCGTTTTAACGGTGGCAACGCCGCTTTTTTCCGTATTTACCAAGAGATTGTGTTCGCGATGATCGATCAGGTGTTCGAATTCGTACAGAACCACCCCCTGCTGGTTGGGGCATTTTTGCTGGTGCTGATAGCGTGGATTATTTATGAAACGCGCAGCGCCGCTACTAATGCACTGACCGCCACAGAGGCCACTCAGCTTATCAACCGCGAAGACGCGGTGGTGCTGGATATCCGTGAAAACAAAGACTTCAAAGCCGGGCATATCGCGGGGGCGCGCAATATTCCGCAAAGCAACCTCGATAGCCGCATGAACGAACTGGATAAAGTGAAAGCCCAGCCGATCATCGTGGTATGCAAGCACGGCCAGAGTTCGGGTGCCGCACAGGCCAAACTCACCAAAGCAGGCTTTGAGCGTGCTTACAAGTTGAGAGGCGGCATGGCGCAGTGGCAAGGCGACGGCCTTCCGGTGGTTAAAAAGTAACCAACGCTAGCTTTATTTAATAAACAATCAGGAGTTTTCTCATGGCGGAAGATAACAACACCCCGCAGGCGGGTGCCGCGGCAGACGAAAAACCGCAGCTGAAATTCTCGCTGCAGCGTATTTATGTAAAAGATATTTCGTTTGAAGCGCCCAACTCACCTTCGGTGTTCAAGCAGGCGTTCAAACCTAAGGTGAACCTGGACCTGAATACCACCAGCACTAAAATTGCTGATGACCAGTATGAAGTGGTGGTCAAGGTGACTGCTCAGGTGAATGACAGTGAAACCGGTACGACCTCTTTCCTGGCGGAAGTCGAGCAGGCGGGTCTGTTCCGTATCGCGGGTATTGAAGGGGCGCAGCTGGATCAAACTCTGGGTGCCTTCTGCCCCAATCTGCTGTTCCCTTACGCCCGTGAGTGCGTGGATAACCTGGTCAACCGTGGCGGTTTCCCGCCGCTGATGCTGGCGCCGGTTAACTTCGAAGCGATGTACGCCCAGCGTAAGCAGCGCGAAGCCAAGCAAGCCGAAGAAAGCACTCATTAAGCGATGCCTGAAACGCTGCAAGCCACTGAATGGTATGCCCAGCATGGCAAAATGCCGCGCGTCTATGTGCCTGCTGCCTTCGTAGCAGGCAGTGACGTTGTACTGCCTGAAGGCCCCGCCCGGCACCTCACGCGCGTGCTGCGCATGAGCGAGGGTGCACCGCTGGTGCTTTTCGACGGCGACGGTCTAGAGGCCGGTGTCCGTTTGGCGGAGGTAAGCCGCAAGCAGACGCTGGTTCGCGTTGAAGCAGTATGGTCGGGCAGTGGCGAGTCGCCGCTGTCCGTTCATTTGGGTCAAGCGATCTCTAAAGGCGACCGAATGGATTACGCCATTCAGAAGGCCGTCGAGCTGGGCGTTGCGGCAATCACCCCGCTGTATACCGAGCGCGGTGACGTGCGTTTGAAAGGCGACCGGGAAGAGAAAAAACTGGCTCACTGGCAGGCGGKGGCTGCCAGCGCCTGCGAGCAGAGTGGCCGTGCGGTGGTGCCGCCGATACATTCCCCTGTGGCGCTTCAAACATGGCTTGCTCAAAGAGAAGAGCCGCTGCGCTTGATGCTGCATTTGGCTACCGGCAATGCCTTTGATCGCCAGGAACGCCCCACTTCGGTTGCGCTGCTCATTGGTCCGGAAGGTGGTTTGAGCGAGAGCGATATTGCTGCCGCCCAAAATGCTACCTTTACACCGCTAACCCTCGGCCCGCGTGTGCTACGCACCGAAACCGCTCCGGTAGTGGCACTATCGCTGTTACAGCACTACTTTGGTGATTTGTAAGTACTTACTATCCCTATTGCCCCCGCTATTCCCAGTTATTTATTATCTCCTCGTTGCACGCTTAACGCTAGGCGCTGTGCTTCTTTGTGCGTTTGCTGAAGACCCTTTAAAGCGATGGGTTTGAGCATCGGCAGCGGCTCACCGGATAGTCCGCTGATCACCAACAGACGATGCTGTCGGCCATACGTATAGCCCAGCCAGCAAGGCAACCATAATGGCGTGGGAGCGCTATCCAACACCTGTATTCGCCAGTGGCGGGGTGTCGCCATGCGTTCCCATAACCAWAGCCGGTTGAGTGCTTCTGGCGTCGGCGGTAAGCCACTATCAATGAGAAGATCTGAGCAGGGTTCTGCGACCTGGACAGGTAGTTCGGTACCCACCAATAGCAGACCGCGGCGGATGCCTTGAGCGTAGAGCAGCCAAGCGCCTGGCATGCCATTGGGCAACCCTAAACCCGCTGCCCACAGACTGACCCAGGCCGGCTCACAAGCGGATGCGCCCAGACCCTGAAGCCGCCGTTTGGCAGTCTCTTCGTCAACTCGCCTTGTTAGCGTTAAGCGCTCAGCCATTCGCCCACCCCTGCAGCGCCGCTAGCATTCCCAGCATTACGCAGAACCAAATCATTAGTCCGATACAGCGACGGCGCGTCAAGCGTGCCTCTTTGCCAATTATCTGGGCGTTTTCGGCTCTGGCCGCCAGCACGGCCTGCATATCCGGCGCGGCTTCGGCCATCATTACATCGCTTAATTGATCGTGGCTGGGCGCGGGAGCCGTTAAGCTAACCAGATAGCCAACGCTCATCGAAACCGCTACCCCCACTGTGTTGTTATACAGCCAGGAGATATCGAGTAGCGCAGTGACGGCCCATACGGAGAGCATACCGGCAATCAGCCCGGCCATAGCCCCCCGGGCGTTTGAGCGATGGCTGAAAATAGCCAGTAAGAAGGTGCCCAGCAGCGCACCGTAAAACCATGAGCCGATTTGGTTAACCGCTTCAATCACGGGGCCAAGGTTGCCCGCAAAAAAAGCAAACAAAGTGGCATATAGGCCCCAGAACACGGTGGCTATCCGCGATGCTTTTAGATAATGGGCATCGCTGGCATTGGGTTTGATATAGCGGCTATAAAAATCGCGCACGGTCACTGCTGACAGCGAGTTAAGCGCCGAGTCGAGACTTGACATCGCCGCCGCAAACACCCCGGCAATTACCAGCCCGGCCATCCCTGAGGGGAACGCGCTGACAACATAGCGTGGCAGTAACTCATTGAGATCCTCGGGGGGCGTTAGCCCATGCTGTTGATAGTAGGTGGCCAAGATAACGCCAATAAATAGAAACAGCAGCATCTGGGGAATTAGCAGATAGCCGCCAATCAACAGCGAGCGCTGGGCATCGAGCACTGAAGGGCTGGATAACACTCGCTGAATTTGGCTCTGATCGGTGCCGAAGTAGGCTACATGGAGGAAAAAGCCGCCGAAGAGCCCGGCCCATAGGGAGTAGGTGACGCTTGGGTCGAAGGACAGATCGATGGCATTGAACATCCCGCTGGTGGCGCCAAAGCTGAAGACATCGCCCCAACCGCCGGGCAGGCTGGTTACCAAAAAGAAGATGCTTAACAGCGCGCCTAGCCAGAGCACGAACATCTGCACCACATCCGTCCAAATTACCGCGCTGATACCGCCCATCACGGTATAGCTGATCGCCAGTACCGCCATAATGATAATGGTGAGGTTAACGCTCCAGCCGGTCACTACCGCGAGTACCAGCGCAGGTGCATAAAGCACCACGCCAGTGGCGAGACCGCGGGCGATGAGAAACAGCAGAGCGGTAAGGGTACGCGTCGCCGGGCCGAAGCGGTGCTCCAGCAGTTCGTAGATACTATAGATGCCTGCGCGGTGGAAAATGGGCACCAACACCAGGATCAATACGATCATGGCCAAGGGCACATTGATAAACGTCACCAAGCGCTCAAGGCCACCCTCGAACCCCCAGCCCGGCGCACCGATAAAGGTAATCGCGCTGGCTTGGGTTGCCATAACCGAAAGGCCTATCGCCCAGCCGGGAATTTTGCGGCCGCCTAAAAAATAGTCCTCTGGATTGTGCTGATCTTTCCCGAATCGGGAACCGATCCAGGCGATTAAACTGATATAACCAATCAAAACTACCGTATCAAAAAGCGTGAACCCTTCCATGTTCGCTCCCCTACGCCTAATTTTGTCTAGTGTTTTGATAGTAGCAGGTTGTGCGCTGTTTGCTTTATTAGGCGGTGAACATGCTTTCAACTACTAAAAAGCGCCATCCTGCTTTGCCCTGCGTGTGCTAGGCACCATAATGTTGTTCTATTTTTCTTGAAGGACGTTACCCATGGTGCGTGAGTCACACTCATCCCCGCGATCCGCTAGTGATGCGACTGCCCTGTTGGGTGAAGTGGCGTACCTAACGGTTACGGCGGTTAATAATATTGGCGCTTTTTTGCAGTGGGGGCAGCCGAAAGATGTGTTGCTACCCTTCAGCGAGCAACATTTTCGCCCTGATGCTGGAAAGCGTGTATTGGTGATGTTGTATAGCGATGACCAGGGGCGGCCAGTGGCGTCGATGAAGCTGGATCGCTTTCTAACCGATGACGCCTGGGCATTGGAAAAGGGTGATGAGGTTGCCGTGGTGGTGGCGGAACGCACGGATTTAGGTATGAAGGTGGTGGTCAATCACCGCTACTGGGGGCTTATTTACCAGGATGACGTTACCCAACCATTGCGCCGGGGCCAATCTGTTAAGGGCTATGTAAAGCAGCGCCGTGAAGATGGCCGCCTAAATATCTCGCTGCTACCGCCAGGTGCCGCCCGTCTAGATGTGGTAGGCGACAAGATCTTGCAGGCACTGCGTGAAAGCGGTGGTTATCTGGCACTGGGCGATAAAAGCCCAGCCCATGAAGTTAAAGCTCGCTTAGGGGTAAGTAAAAGCGCCTATAAACAAGCTATTGGGCGGCTTTATAAGCAGCAGCTGATTACCCTAGAGCCTGGAGCTATCCGCTTAGTGCCCGGCGCGCTTAGCGAGTAGTTAGTTAGGGCCTGTTGACATTTCACTCGCGGCCGCGCTGGTGCCCGTTTTTATTCGCGGCAAGGCAGGAGGAGAGAGGTTTGGTGGTTCCAAATGAACGACGACTAACGTCGCCGCGGATAAAAACGGGCCCAGCCCTTCGGGTTGCCCCACAAAGCGCGCCATACGGCGTTGCAAAACTTGAAAAGGGAACCACCCTTCCCAGCGTTTTGCGCCTTGTCTGACGCGCTTTGTGGGGCAACGCGGTTCGCGATGAAACGTCAACAGGCCCTAGGGCAGTTGGAGCCGGGCGAGCAGTGCGGCATACTGAGCATCAATTGTTTATGTTTGGATAGTGCCCCCGATGAGCCAATCAAATCTGCACCTCGGCGTTGTGATGGATCCCATCAGTGACATCGCTTACAAGAAAGACACCACCATGGCCATGCTATGGGCTGCCCAGGAGCGTGGCTATACCCTGCACTATATGGAGCAGGAAGATCTTTTCTTGAACGCGGGGCAAGCCTACGCGCGTATGCGCCCGCTAAACGTGCATCGTGATCCAAATCACTGGTACGACCTAGGCGAACCTTCCGCGCGTCCGCTAGTCGAGCTGGACGTTGTGTTGATGCGCAAAGACCCCCCCGTCGATGCTGAGTTTATTAACGCAGTGCATCTGCTGGGCTTTGCCGAGCGGGAAGGTGTGCTGATCGTTAATCCGACGGCAGCGCTTTTGCAATGTAATGAAAAGCTGTTTGCCCAGCAGTTCCCCCAGTGCTGCGCGCCTACGATCGTCGCTAGTCGTGATGATGTGCTGCGCGCCTTCCATGCAGAACACGGCGATGTGATCTTTAAGCCGCTGGATGGTATGGGAGGCACCGGTATTTTTCATATTGGCCCAGAAGGTCGAAATATCGGAGCGGTGATTGAGCAGCTTTCGCTGCGTGGCCAGCGACAAATCATGGCCCAGCGTTATCTGCCGGAGATTAAGGATGGCGACACACGCATTCTGTTGGTGGACGGTGAGCCCGTTCCCTTTGGACTAGCGCGGATACCTTCGGCGGGCGAAACCCGCGGCAATTTAGCCGCTGGAGGGAAGGGCGTTAGCCGTGAGCTCACCGAGCGCGATCACTGGCTTATTCAGCAGGTGCAGCCGATGATTCGTGATAAAGGCTTAATGTTCGTCGGACTGGATGTAATCGGTGACTATATTACCGAAATCAACGTCACCAGCCCCACCTGTGTACGTGAAATTGACGATCAGCGGGGCACCAATATTGCCGGTTTACTGCTCGATGCCATTGAGCGGCGCTTAGCGCTTCAACCCTGAATTTAACTAATAAGTGCAGAGCTTCACGAGCCTTCTTACCGATAACGACACCTATTACGCTATGCCTGCTGAGATGCCAGCAGGCAGTGGGAGACGCATGCAAAGTTTGAAACATCACTTTCTAATGGCCATGCCGCACTTAGAAGACCCTAATTTCGCCGGTAGTCTGATCTATCTTTGCGATCATGATAACAACGGCTGCATGGGGGTAATTACTAATCGACCGTTAGAGATCACCCTCGAAGCGTTATTTGATCAACTGGAGTTGGGGGGGGAAGCCAGCCCGCACCGCAATGCACCGGTCTATTACGGCGGGCCGATGCATAAAGACCGTGGCTTCATTTTGCACGTTGGTGATAGTCAGGAGTGGGACTCTAGTATCCAGGTGGAAGATGGCATTGCGCTGACGACGTCGCTGGATATTCTCCAGGCCTTCGCAGCAGGCGAGGGGCCTGAGCACTTCTTAGTCTGCTTGGGTTGCGCTGGCTGGGAAGTTGGGCAACTGGAAGAAGAGCTTAAAGAGAACAGCTGGCTAACGGTAGAAGCCCAGAGCAGCGTGCTCTTCAATACCCCACCTATCGAGCGTTTAACCGCGGCGGCTGGCTTGTTAGGTATTGATCTTAATTTAATGACCCGAGACGCGGGGCACGCCTGATGGCCGAGGCGGGGCAACGCTTAATCCTGGCCTTTGACTATGGCACCCGGCGTATCGGTGTGGCGGTAGGCAACGAGCTACTGCACAGCGCTCGGGAGTTGACTCCCTTGACGGCACGGGATGGGATTCCCGACTGGGGTGTCGTCTCACGGCTACTTAACGAGTGGCAGCCGGATCTGTTAGTGGTGGGGTTACCGCTGAATATGGATGGTAGCGAGTCAGAGATGAGCGCTCGCGCTCGCAAGTTCGGTAATCGTTTGCATGGCCGTTTTGGTAAACCGTGTGAAATGGTCGATGAGCGTGGCACTACGCGAGAAGCCAAGCTAATCGCTCGTGAGGCGGGCCATAAAGGCAACTATCGTCAAGACAGTGTCGATGGCATTGCGGCTATTCTTATTCTTGAGGGCTGGTTCGCCCACCAGGAAGGCTTGCCTGGCGGGCGCCTTTCTCTATAAGTCCTACCTTGAAATTCCTACCCTTAAACTTTTGCGCTTTAACGATCCAGCGTGCCCGTTTGGGTGGGTACGTACCAGCGCACGGGGCGTAGCTCTTTTTCGATTAGCTCATCGACATTGAGCAGTGTCGCGAAAATCGCCATTCGCATGGGGATACCGTTATCGGTTTGGCGGAAAATCGCCAGACGCGGATCGCCGTTAAGGTCGACGTTTAAATCATTCGCGCCGGGGCGGCTATCCCTGGGTAGCGGGTGCATCACAATGGTGCTTTGGCTGCAGCGGTGATCGAGAAAATCGCGGTTAACCATAAAGTCGTCAGAGAGCCCCTGAAAGCTCTCATTCATCTCGTCGGTAAAGCGCTCCTTCTGTATTCGTGTGGTGTACACCACATCTAAATCGGCAAAATCACTAGCGAGAGAATCGCGCTGCTCAATGCGGTGGCCGCGAGAGGCTACTAAGTCAATCAGCTTGGAAGGCATCTCAAGGCCCGGCGGTGACACCAGGGTAATGCGCAGTGGGTCATAGAGTGATAAAAGCTTAATCAGTGAATGTACGGTACGGCCGTACTTCAAGTCGCCGGTGAGTAATATGTGCGCACCTGTCAGCGATTTACCCAGGCGCTGAAACTCTTTATCAATCGTATAAAGGTCAAGTAGTGCTTGGCTGGGGTGCTCCCCGGGGCCGTCGCCACCATTAATAACCGGTACATTCGTCGCCGCGGCAAACTCAGCCACCGAGCCCTGGTCGGGGTGGCGCATTACAATGGCGTCGCAGTAGCCACTCATTACACGGCTGGTGTCATATAGTGACTCTCCCTTCGCCATAGAGGAGAAAGTGAAGCCCGTGGTGTCACACACACTGCCACCTAAACGACAAAAGGCAGCATTAAAGCTTACACGCGTACGAGTGCTGGCTTCAAAAAACAGGTTGCCGAGTACCGCCCCTTCCAACACTCGTGTCACTTGGCGCCGTTGAGCAATCGGCTCCATGCGTGCAGCCACACGCAGTAAATGATCAACGCTTTCACGGTTTAATGAGTCGACTGTTAGCAGGTGGTGGCTCATGGCGGACCTCAGCAAAGTGGTAGATGAGTCTAGTGTAACCGCCAATGAGGGTACCGCCGAAGGGGTTTAATCCACTCAATATGACGAATTTGTAATTTTTCTACAAAACCGCTTGCCAACCCGTCAGCGAATCCGTAAAGTACGCATCCGCTGCCGGGGACGCCAAGCGTTACCAGCGGTGCATAAGGTGTAAAAGCCTTGGTTTGTCAGGCAGTTAACGCTTTTGCAAAAGCAAGCGGTTTTGGATGTTGATTGATCCGCATCGAAAACAACGCCCTTGACAAACGCCAGGAAATGCGTAGAATACGCCTTCCTCGCTGAGGCAGGCCAGTTCAACGGCAGCCCGGTTACTTTCACAGTAACCAAGCAGCGAAACAGCTCTTTAACAATTTGATCAGGTAATTCATGTGGGCGCTTGCTGATGTTGGTGACAAATCACCAAATATCAAGGCAAGCGACTCAAGCAATAAGGTTTTTCGAAACCTGTTTTGAATGAATTCGTTTGAACCTTGAGCCAAGTTTGGTTCGCTTCTGTCACTTTCGAGTGGCGGGTAAGAACCGCATAGATCTTAAACTGAAGAGTTTGATCATGGCTCAGATTGAACGCTGGCGGCAGGCCTAACACATGCAAGTCGAGCGGTAACAGGGGTAGCTTGCTACCCGCTGACGAGCGGCGGACGGGTGAGTAATGCATAGGAATCTGCCCGATAGTGGGGGATAACCTGGGGAAACCCAGGCTAATACCGCATACGTCCTACGGGAGAAAGGGGGCTCCGGCTCCCGCTATTGGATGAGCCTATGTCGGATTAGCTAGTTGGTAAGGTAATGGCTTACCAAGGCAACGATCCGTAGCTGGTCTGAGAGGATGATCAGCCACATCGGGACTGAGACACGGCCCGAACTCCTACGGGAGGCAGCAGTGGGGAATATTGGACAATGGGGGCAACCCTGATCCAGCCATGCCGCGTGTGTGAAGAAGGCCCTCGGGTTGTAAAGCACTTTCAGCGAGGAAGAACGCCTATCGGTTAATACCCGGTAGGAAAGACATCACTCGCAGAAGAAGCACCGGCTAACTCCGTGCCAGCAGCCGCGGTAATACGGAGGGTGCAAGCGTTAATCGGAATTACTGGGCGTAAAGCGCGCGTAGGTGGCTTGATAAGCCGGTTGTGAAAGCCCCGGGCTCAACCTGGGAACGGCATCCGGAACTGTCAGGCTAGAGTGCAGGAGAGGAAGGTAGAATTCCCGGTGTAGCGGTGAAATGCGTAGAGATCGGGAGGAATACCAGTGGCGAAGGCGGCCTTCTGGACTGACACTGACACTGAGGTGCGAAAGCGTGGGTAGCAAACAGGATTAGATACCCTGGTAGTCCACGCCGTAAACGATGTCGACCAGCCGTTGGGTGCCTAGAGCACTTTGTGGCGAAGTTAACGCGATAAGTCGACCGCCTGGGGAGTACGGCCGCAAGGTTAAAACTCAAATGAATTGACGGGGGCCCGCACAAGCGGTGGAGCATGTGGTTTAATTCGATGCAACGCGAAGAACCTTACCTACCCTTGACATCTACAGAAGCCGGAAGAGATTCTGGTGTGCCTTCGGGAACTGTAAGACAGGTGCTGCATGGCTGTCGTCAGCTCGTGTTGTGAAATGTTGGGTTAAGTCCCGTAACGAGCGCAACCCTTGTCCTTATTTGCCAGCACGTAATGGTGGGAACTCTAAGGAGACTGCCGGTGACAAACCGGAGGAAGGTGGGGACGACGTCAAGTCATCATGGCCCTTACGGGTAGGGCTACACACGTGCTACAATGGCCGGTACAAAGGGCTGCGAGCTCGCGAGAGTCAGCGAATCCCTTAAAGCCGGTCTCAGTCCGGATCGGAGTCTGCAACTCGACTCCGTGAAGTCGGAATCGCTAGTAATCGTGAATCAGAATGTCACGGTGAATACGTTCCCGGGCCTTGTACACACCGCCCGTCACACCATGGGAGTGGACTGCACCAGAAGTGGTTAGCCTAACGCAAGAGGGCGATCACCACGGTGTGGTTCATGACTGGGGTGAAGTCGTAACAAGGTAGCCGTAGGGGAACCTGCGGCTGGATCACCTCCTTAAACGATGCGTCACAGTCGGTAAGCGTCCACAATGAATTACCTGATCAGATAGCTGTTGATGCGCAGTGATAAGCCAGCCGCCTACGGCGTTGCCTTATCACTGCGTATAGCAGTCGCTCTTTAACAATGTATATCATGCTGACAAGAACATACCGCAAGGTATGGTCTTAAATTGTGATACGTCTCAAGCGTATCCGGCAAAATGAAACGTGATCATTGCGACATCCAGACTCCTTCGGGTTATAGGGTCAAGCAATGAAGCGCACACGGTGGATGCCTAGGCAGCCAGAGGCGATGAAAGACGTGGTAGCCTGCGATAAGGCTCGGTGAGGTGGCAACAACCTGTGACCCGGGCATTTCTGAATGGGGAAACCCACTCATCATAAGATGAGTATCGTGCACTGAATACATAGGTGTACGAGGCGAACCAGGGGAACTGAAACATCTAAGTACCCTGAGGAAAAGAAATCAACCGAGATTCCCCTAGTAGCGGCGAGCGAACGGGGACCAGCCCTTAAGCATGTGACTGATTAGGCGAACAGATTGGGAAGTCTGGCCGTAGCGGGTGATAGCCCCGTAGTCGAAAATCTGATCATGTGAAATCGAGTAGGTCGGGGCACGAGAAACCTTGACTGAAGACGGGGGGACCATCCTCCAAGGCTAAATACTCCTGGCTGACCGATAGTGAACCAGTACCGTGAGGGAAAGGCGAAAAGAACCCCGGAGAGGGGAGTGAAATAGATCCTGAAACCGTGTGCGTACAAGCAGTAGGAGCAGACTTGTTCTGTGACTGCGTACCTTTTGTATAATGGGTCAGCGACTTATATTCAGTGGCGAGGTTAACCGTATAGGGGAGCCGTAGGGAAACCGAGTCTTAACTGGGCGACACAGTCGCTGGATATAGACCCGAAACCGAGCGATCTATCCATGAGCAGGGTGAAGATTGAGTAACATCAATTGGAGGCCCGAACCAGGATCTGTTGAAAAAGATTTGGATGACTTGTGGATCGGAGTGAAAGGCTAATCAAGCTCGGAGATAGCTGGTTCTCCTCGAAAGCTATTTAGGTAGCGCCTCACGTAGTACCGCCGGGGTAGAGCACTGTTTCGGCTAGGGGGTCATCCCGACTTACCAACCCGAGGCAAACTCCGAATACCGGTGAGTAACGCGTGGGAGACACACGGCGGGTGCTAACGTCCGTCGTGAAAAGGGAAACAACCCAGACCGTCAGCTAAGGTCCCGAAATCCTGGTTAAGTGGGAAACGATGTGGGAAGGCTCAGACAGCTAGGAGGTTGGCTTAGAAGCAGCCATCCTTTAAAGAAAGCGTAATAGCTCACTAGTCGAGTCGGCCTGCGCGGAAGATGTAACGGGGCTAAACCAGGTACCGAAGCTACGGGTTCATCCTTAGGATGAGCGGTAGAGGAGCGTCGTGTACGCCAATGAAGGTGGATTGAGAAGTCTGCTGGAGGTATCACGAGTGCGAATGCTGACATGAGTAACGATAAAGGGAGTGAAAAACTCCCTCGCCGGAAGACCAAGGGTTTCTGTTCGACGCTAATCGGAGCAGAGTGAGTCGGCCCCTAAGGCGAGGCCGAAAGGCGTAGTCGATGGGAAACGGGTCAATATTCCCGTACCGGACATGGTTGCGATGGGGGGACGAAGAAGGCTAGGTGAGCCAGGCGTTGGTTGTCCTGGTGAAAGTGAGTAGGCTGAGGGTTTAGGTAAATCCGGACCCTTTCAAGGCCGAGACACGAGATGAACTGACCACGGTCAGGAAGTCACTGATGCCACGCTTCCAGGAAAAGCCTCTAAGCTTCAGATCATGTGCGACCGTACCCCAAACCGACACAGGTGGTCAGGGTGAGAATCCCAAGGCGCTTGAGAGAACTCGGGTGAAGGAACTAGGCAAAATGGTGCCGTAACTTCGGGAGAAGGCACGCCGGCGTAGGGTGAAGAGACTTGCTCTCCTAGCCCGAACCGGTCGAAGATACCAGGTGGCTGCAACTGTTTATTAAAAACACAGCACTCTGCTAACGCGCAAGCGGACGTATAGGGTGTGACGCCTGCCCGGTGCCGGAAGGTTAAATGATGGTGTTAGCCGCAAGGCGAAGCTCTTGATTGAAGCCCCGGTAAACGGCGGCCGTAACTATAACGGTCCTAAGGTAGCGAAATTCCTTGTCGGGTAAGTTCCGACCTGCACGAATGGCGTAATGATGGCCACGCTGTCTCCACCCGAGACTCAGTGAAATTGAAATCGCCGTGAAGATGCGGTGTACCCGCGGCTAGACGGAAAGACCCCGTGAACCTTTACTATAGCTTCACACTGGACGCTGATGTTGCCTGTGTAGGATAGCTGGGAGGCTTTGAAACTCGGACGCCAGTTCGGGTGGAGCCAACCTTGAAATACCAGCCTGGCATCATTGGCGTTCTCACTCAGGTCCGTTATCCGGATCGAGGACAGTGTGTGGTGGGTAGTTTGACTGGGGCGGTCTCCTCCTAAAGAGTAACGGAGGAGCACGAAGGTACCCTCAGCACGGTCGGACATCGTGCATTGAGTGCAAGAGCATAAGGGTGCTTGACTGCGAGACAGACACGTCGAGCAGGTGCGAAAGCAGGTTCTAGTGATCCGGTGGTTCTGTATGGAAGGGCCATCGCTCAACGGATAAAAGGTACTCCGGGGATAACAGGCTGATACCGCCCAAGAGTTCACATCGACGGCGGTGTTTGGCACCTCGATGTCGGCTCATCACATCCTGGGGCTGAAGKCGGTCCCAAGGGTATGGCTGTTCGCCATTTAAAGTGGTACGCGAGCTGGGTTTAGAACGTCGTGAGACAGTTCGGTCCCTATCTGCCGTGGGCGTTGGATGTTTGAGAAGGGCTGCTCCTAGKACGAGAGGACCGGAGTGGACGACCCTCTGGTGTTCCGGTTGTCACGCCAGTGGCATTGCCGGGTAGCTATGGTCGGACGGGATAACCGCTGAAAGCATCTAAGCGGGAAGCCCCCTTCAAGATGAGACATCCCTGAGGCCTAGAGCCTCCTGAAGGGCCCAGCGAGACCAGCTGGTTGATAGGCACGGTGTGGAAGCGCTGCAAGGCGTTGAGCTAACGTGTACTAATGGCCCGTGAGGCTTGACCCTATAACACCCAAGGGGTCTGGTCGTAATGATGACGCAACATTCAAAGCCGGATACGCAGCGTGTGGCCCAAGCGACATAACGCCAGGGTGACAGGCAATGAGACGATCACAAGATAGCAAAAACGCTAGTCAGCATGATGTACATTAACAGTTACGCCTGACGACCATAGCACGCGTGAACCACCTGATCCCTTGCCGAACTCAGAAGTGAAACCGCTTAGCGCCGATGGTAGTGTGGGGTCTCCCCATGCGAGAGTAGGTCATCGTCAGGCACTTATTATGAAAAATCCCCCAGGGCTGATGCCTTGGGGGATTTTTTTTGTGTTGGGTGAAGGGTAAGTCGTGAATCGTGAGTAGAAAACGTTGGTTAATGGGGGTCTCCCCAATATCCTGTTCCGCCTCACGCCTCACGCCTCACGCCTCACGCCTCACGCCTCACGCCTCACGCCTCACGCCTCACGCCTCACGCCTCACACCTCMCGCCTCACACCTCACGCCTCACACCTCACCACTCGATAGGTTGGCCATCCCAAGCCCAGAAGGTACCGCTATCGTCGGGCGTGCGCTGAGCGATGACGGCCAGCAACTGCTCTGCTACAAATGAGGGCGTGAAAAGCTTTTCGTTAGGCACCCGGGCTTGAAAGGGTTTGGAGAGAGCGGTATCGGTGGTGCCAGGATGCAGGCATAGCACGGTGGACTGCTTATTAAGCCTCTTGAGCTCTATGGATGCTGTCTTCATCAGCATATTGTGAGCAGCTTTGCTGGCACGGTAGCTGTACCAGCCGCCTAGCTGATTATCTTCGATTGAGCCAACCCGGGCGGAGAGGCTGGCAATCACTGCCGGATGTGTCCCTTTGAACGAGTCCTGCAGTGTCGCTAGCAGAAGGATCGGTACAAAGGCGTTGATGTTCATTGTTTGGGCTAGATTCTCAGCGCTAAGCTGATCAAGGCGTTTCTCGGGTAGCAGCTGTAAAGCTTCATCATGCAGGATGCCGATGGCATTGAAAAATAAGTGAATCGGCTGGGCAGCCAACTCTTTCTTAAGCGCCTGCCTATCCTGCTCTTGGGAAATATCAAGTGTTAGATGAGTAAGGCGAGGGTGATCAAGTTGTTGTGGTTGGCGGCTTACCGCAATAACGTGGCCGMCCTGAGGGGAGGATAGTAGCTGCTTAATGATGGCAGCTCCTATCCCTCCCGATGCACCGACAACCAGCGCTGTATAATGATGAGGCAGTAAATTGAACATGAGAAGCCTTTGAAGTCCTGCTAATGAAGGCTTTCATTGAAACGTCATGTGGAGAACTTGTCGAGAGAGATTAGGCGGAAGCGTTGATTTTGCCTGGTTGGGCGCTGTTACGACCATCTGGCTTATAAAGCGTTTTTTCTGCGATTTGACGAATATAATCGAGCATGTCTTGATTATGCTTCATCCTTACTGAGAGCATTTGGCCGGTTAGCTCATTCATACGCGAAGCTCGCTCACTCTTTTCTAGCAAGCGTGCCCACGCTGTAAGACAACCCGCATCCTGGGCTGCCGCTCTGGCGCCGTTAGCACCTTCGGCATATCCAAGACGCTTTTGCACATTGCGTCGCACAGCCTCAATACGCTCTAGCTCAGCCAATAATGACTGTTTTTCTAGTGCGATTTGAGATAGTGCATCACCGTCAATGTCTCCTTGCGTCAATAAATTTTGCTCACTGGACAGCAACGAAGTAAGCGCATCAAGGCGCTGTTGTTGATCGGTAAGCAGGGATGCAAGGCTCATTACAGTGCCCCCTTATAGGTCTTTGAGATTGGCAATTAAGCCCTCAGCGATGCGATCAGCACGCATTTCAAGGCGTCCCTCACGAATGGCGTCGCGAATCTCTTCAACTCTAGCGCTATCGATATCCTGAGATTCGTCGATATTTGATTGGCTTAACTGAGTTGATTCGCGAGCCGTACCGCTTGGTTCAGCGGGTTGTACGCTATCAGCTTTTTGTGTTTCATTGCGCTGCTGGGCTTGGTTGGAGCGTAGCAGCGGATTAATATTATCAATATTCACGTTGTCTGCCTCATCGTCAACGTCGATGCGCTTGGCGCTTAATCTAGCCTGTATAGCAATATATCGGCAGTGCTCGGTATAACTTTAGGCGTTGAGTTAAAAATCCACCACCAATACACCGCGCTCAGTGACACGCGCAGTCATGATTTCCCGTGAACCAAAACGCACCCGAATTTGCTCGCCAAGAGCGCCATTTTCAAGTGCTTCGCCCTCCCGTGAAACGCGAAAGGCAGAGCCCTGTGCTATGACAGTAACGCGCTGCCCTCGTTCAACTAAGTGGGGGGCTTGTAAATAGTGCGCTAAAAAGGCGCTGCCACTACGAATGGGACGCTGAGTGATTTTACCCACAATATCTTCTTCATCGGTCAACGCCTGAGCCGACAGGTCACCAAGGTTACCATCGCGCTCGCTGAGCATGTTTGGCTTAATCAGTGTGCCCCGTTCAATATCCCTTGCTGCCACCATGTAACTGCCAATGACATCAATTTGGGCCTGCAAGTAGCGGACTTGTCGACCGTTTTCACCGCAACGCACCCCTACGGACACACGGCCTAAGGGCGCCTGATTTGCATTGGGCAAAAAAGGCTCCGGTTGAACGCATTCAGGCAAATGTGGGGAAGGCGGCTGTAGGTCAATCACCACTTCCTCACCTAGTGCCTGTGTCTCTGCATACAAAAAACTGTGCACTTGCTGGAGAAGGTTGTCGTCATCAGCCTGAGCTGTGGTAAAGGAAGTGACGCATAAGATTGCCAACAAGAGGACTACCTGCCAAAAGCGAAGAGTGCTTGGCTTAGTAAAGCGCTGTCGTAGCATGTTGAGGCCGCTTGTTTGGGAACTGGAGAAAGGAGAACAACGAGGAGAAGTCATCGCTTAGTGTAGCGAAAAGGTAGCAGGCGTATCACGCGAAATGCTGGTGGAAACGCCAGCTGTTCCATGCTTTAGGCTGACAGTTCCAGACGTATTCTTCATCATCAACAAAATCCATTTTATTTTTTGCCTCAAAGCGAGGGTCGGCATGATTGATCAACTGGAATCTGCCTTTAATTTTCATCAGCAAGCCGTGGGTTTACGCCAGGCACGTCACGAGGTGTTGGCAGCTAATATTGCTAATGCCGATACGCCTAACTACAAAGCGCGTGACATTGATTTTGCTAGTGAGCTGAAAAAAGCAGTAGACGGTACTCAGAGTGCATCTAGTAATGCTGGCGGTGGTCTGACACTGGCGCGCACCGCTGGACACCATATTGCTGGAGAAGGCCCCGCATGGCGTGGAGCGGGCAACGCCGATTTACTTTACCGCATTCCCGACCAGCCTAGTTTGGATGGAAATACGGTTGATATGGATCGTGAGCGCACGCAATTTGCTGATAACGCTGTGCGTTATCAAGTCGGAATCACGATGCTCAACAGCCGTATTCAAGGACTGAAAAATGCCATGCAGCCCGAATAATCCAGGCCAAATTAGTGAGGAGCTAACCAATTATGTCAATGTTCTCTACGTTTGATATTGCCAGTTCGGCAATGAGCGCTCAGTCCCAGCGCATGAATGTTACCGCCAGCAATATGGCCAATGCCGACAGTGTTGCCGGTCCGGATGGGGAAACCTATCGAGCGAAGCAGGTAATGTTTGAAACTCAGGCGCAGGGCAATCGCTATGGCGTTGGCGGCGTGCGGGTCACCGAGGTGGTGGAAGACGATTCGCCGCTGCGTATGGAGTATATGCCTAACCATCCGGCGGCGGATGAAGATGGCTACGTGGCAAAGCCCAACGTTGAACCGGTGCATGAAATGGTCAACATGATTTCTGCCTCGCGCTCCTATCAAGCCAACGTTGAAGTATTTAACACCAGTAAGCAGATGTTGATGCAGACGCTTTCGCTGGGTGAGGGGTAAACCATGAATGTCGATACGAGTGTATTGAATAACATAAACGGCGGCGGTTCTAATGGTCTCTCTGCCCGCCAATCCGATGAGCTACGTGAAAGTTTTATGACGTTGCTGATTACGCAACTGCAGAATCAGGATCCGCTCAATCCGATGGAAAATTCGGAGATGACTTCACAGTTAGCGCAAATTAATACGGTCAGTGGTATTGAAGAGCTGAACAGCACGCTAGAGGGCATTACCAGCCAGATGGATGCCAATCAGGCGCTGCAGGCGAGTGGCCTAATTGGCAAAGGTGTCATGGKGTCCGGCAAGGATGTTTTAGTAGAGCAAGATGACGACGGGAATTCTTACACCACGCCCTTCGGTATAGAGCTGGCCGAGCCAGCGGCAAACGTTAAAGCGACGGTTGTGGGTGAGGGTGGACAAGTCATTAGAACTCTTGACCTTGGGGCGCTAGATGCCGGTGTTCAATCTTTCCAGTGGGATGGTCTCAATGATCAGAAAGAGGCGGTTGCCAGCGGCCGATATTCGGTTCAGTTAGAGGCAACCGACGGTGAAGGTGAAAAAATCGAATCCACTGCCTTGCAGTACGCGGTAGTAAATAGCGTGACGCCTAATGATAGCAGTGGCGGCGTTCGGCTGGATCTCGGCGCTATCTATGGCCAAATCAGCTTGAACGACGTTAAACAAATTCTTTAACCGTTCATTAAACACAACATTTGATTAAACACAGCTTCTTCAGGGGAACGTTATGAGCTTTTCACAAGCACTTAGTGGTCTAAGCGCTCAGCAGCAGAAATTAGGTGCCGTTGGTAATAATATTGCCAACTCGCAAACGGTTGGATTTAAAAGCTCCAACGTCCAGTTCGCCGATGTATATGCCGAATCACGTATCGGGCTTGGCGTTCGTACCTCTACGGTACAGCAGAATTTTAGCCAGGGTAATGTTGAATCCACCAACCGCAATATGGATTTGGCGATAGCGGGTGAAGGCTTCTTCCGCTTTCAGCAGCCCAATGGCGAAGTGGGTTACTCGCGCAATGGCCAGCTAACCATGACAGCTGATGGACGTCTGGTGAATGCTCAGGGTGCTCAGATTATGGGCTACGCTGCCGATGCAGAGGGGAATGTGCAGGCGGGTGGTGATGTGGCAGCTTTAGAAGTAGATTCCGCTGGGCTTGCTGCTAATGCCACTACGCAGCTAGCGGCTGAACTTAACCTGGATTCGGGTGAGGAGGGTTTAGAGCCAGCTGATTTTGACTCTGCTGACTCATCTACCTATAACTACTCCACTAACGCCACTGTTTACGACTCACAAGGTAACGCCCGCAATCTGACGATGTACTTTATTAAGGATCAAGGTGAGACGAATGAGTGGCAGATGCGAGGGCGTCTCAGTGGGGGGCCTAATGATGCCCAAACCTACGACGACCTGGATTTAGGCTCATTGACCTTTACTCAAAACGGCACGCTTCAAGCTGACGATTCTGCTCCTATCACAATAGCTGCTGGTGAGTTTGGTGCCGGGAATGTTTTTGAAGAGCTAAATATTGAGTTTGATTTCCAAGGAACCACTCAGTTCGCGGAAAGCTCCTCTGTTAGTGATATTTCTCAAGATGGCTACACTTCTGGTTCTTTAGTAGGTGTCACTATCGAAGACGATGGCACCGTTATGCGTAACTACTCTAACGAAGAGTCGCGTGCCGCTGGTCAAATTGCGCTGGTTAGCTTTCGAAATCCTGAGGGTTTACAGCCCGATGGCGATAACCTATGGACTGCTACCGGTGCTTCGGGCCAAGAGCTTGTGGGCGCCCCTGGTACGGGGCAGCGCGGCTTAATTGAGCCGAGTGCGGTTGAAACGTCCAATGTCGATATGGCTCGTGAGCTAGTCGATATGATTKTTGCCCAGCGTGCTTATCAGGCCAACTCGCAAACGATCAGTACCCAGGACGAGCTCCTGCAGACCATTATTAATCTTTAATAATCGGTCAATACGTTAAGGAGTAAGTAGCGTGGATCKAATGCTCTATACCGCCATGAGCGGTGCCAAGAACAGCATGGATCAACAATCGGTAGTGAGTAATAACCTATCGAATGTGAGCACTACTGGTTTTCGTGCCCAGTTACAGGCGGCTCGTTCTGTGCCCGTGCAAGGTGAGGCGTTACTGGCAACGCGGGCGTCAGCGGTGACGACCACGCCTGGCAGTGATTTTTCTCAAGGCCCTGTTGAGTATACCGGGCGCACCCTTGATGTCGCCATGCAGGACGACGCTTGGATGGCGGTACAGGCGGATGACGGTACTGAAACCTATACACGCCGTGGTGACCTGCAGATTGACAATGATGGCGTGTTGCTTAGCGTTGGACGACCAGTGATGGGCGAAGGCGGCCCAATTGCCGTGCCACAAGGGGCGCAGATATCCATCGGTGCCGACGGCACGATTAGTGCCATCCCTGAAGGCGTAGGACCGGAAGCGCTGGTCGAAGTGGGGCGCATTAAGCTGGTGACACCTGAAGATGGAGACTTAACGCGCGGTGAAGACGGCCTGTTTCGTGCGCCTCCTAATGAAGAAGGTGAGCCTGGAGCTCTGCCTGCTGACGAAAATGCCAAGTTGGTTAGCGGTGCGCTTGAAGGCAGTAACGTTAGCGCTGTTGATGCCATGGTATCGATGATTGACGTTGCACGCCGTTACGATATGCAGATGAAAGTACTCAGCACCGCTGACGAAAACGCTCAGCGCGCCAACGGGATTCTATCTATTCAAGGTTGATGTTGGCCATTCAGAGCTGACGTGAGTCAGTTGGTCAAGGGAGCATAATTATGATTAAGTCCTTATGGACAGCTAAAACCGGCTTGGAATCTCAGCAAACCAAGCTAGACGTGATTTCGAACAACTTAGCTAACGTGAGTACCAATGGTTTCAAGCGCTCGCGTCCCGTTTTTGAAGATCTGCTGTATCAGAACATGCGTCAACCAGGCGCTCAGAATAATATTCAGGATCGTCTACCCTCCGGCATGCAGGTGGGTACCGGTGTTCGTGCCGTTGCCACAGAGCGTTTGCATACCCAGGGTGGGCTAGAGCAAACAGAGAACTCCCGCGATCTTGCGATCAACGGTGAAGGGTTCTTTCAGGTGCTGATGCCCGATGGTACGACGGCTTACACCCGCGACGGGAGTTTTCAGCTAAATGAGAATGGCCAAATGGTGACTGCCAATGGCTACCCCGTTGAACCTGCCATCTTCTTACCGGCCAATGCGCTGTCAGTGAATGTAGGTGAAGACGGCACCGTGAGCGTTCGCCAGCCAGGTGTTGCGATTGATAATGAGGTAGGGCAAATCACTGTTAGTACCTTTATTAATCCAGCAGGCTTACAAAGTATCGGTGGCAACCTTTATTTAGAGACGGGAGCTTCTGGGGCACCCAATGAGAATATGCCTGGTATGAATGGTGCCGGTCGGCTGTTCCAAGGCTACGTGGAAACCTCCAACGTCAACGTCGTTGAAGAGATGGTCAATATGATTCAAACCCAGCGCGCCTATGAAATTAATAGCAAAGCGGTTTCCACCAGCGATGAAATGTTGGCACGCTTAAGCCAGCTGTAACGGCTGTTGCTCATCGGGCTTACTTATAGGTTGGGTTATGTTGGAGTTGCACCACATGTCACGTCGTATTGCGCTAGCGGGGCTGGTGCTTTTAATGCTAGTTGTTGCCGGGTGCGCTCAGATTCCCAGAGCCTCAGTCGTGGGTGAGCAAGAGCAGATCAGTATTGTTGATCGCCCGCCTCCCATCCCCAATGGCTCTATTTACCAGGCCAGGCAAGGCTATCAGCCACTCTTTGAAGATCGCCGTCCGCGTTCAATAGGCGACATTTTGACCATTGTGCTGGATGAAGAGGTTAGTGCGAGCAAAAACTCGCAATCCAATGCAGGTCGTAGTGGCAGCGCTAGCCTTGAACTCGCACAGTTGCCAGACATTCTCGATGTGCTTGCAGAGTATGGCTACGATATTTCCGGTGAAAATGACTTTACCGGCAGCGGAGGGTCGCAGGCTAATAACTCCTTTACCGGCACCATTACAGTATCGGTATTAGAAGTAATGAATAACGGCAATTTACGCGTGCGTGGCGAAAAGCAAATCGCCATCAACCAAGGTACCGAGTTTATTCGTTTTTCCGGTGTCGTTAACCCGCGCACGATTACCGCACAAAACACTGTGCCTTCCACTCAGGTGGCAGATGCGCGTATAGAATATGTGGGCGACGGTTATATTAATGAGGCGCAGCATATGGGTTGGCTACAACGTTTCTTCTTAAACGTTTCGCCGTTCTAGCTCTATGGGGAGCCACCAATGACAGAGCTACTACTGACAGGCCCCGCAATAAAAGGCCCTTCAATGAAAAAGCGACAGCGGTCAATAGTGATGCGTTTAAGTAGTTTGTGGATAAGTAGCCGGAGAATAATCAATAAGGGGGCTCTCCAACTGAGTGCTTTAGTGTTGATGGGCCTATTGGCTTTACCTGCTCAGGCAGAGAGCGTTCGGGAGCTGGCAAGCTTTGCCGGTGTCCGCGATAACCAATTGGTAGGCTATGGTTTAGTGGTTGGTCTTGATAGTACCGGTGACCAAACGACCCAAGCGCCGTTCACTAGCCAAAGCCTGACCAACATGCTGTCCCAACTGGGCGTGACTGTTCCTTCAGGTACGAATTTGCAACTACGTAACGTCGCTGCGGTGATGGTGACGGCTGACTTACCACCGTTTTCAAGACCTGGCCAGCGCTTAGATATCGTTGTTTCATCGATAGCCAACGCACGCAGTTTGCGAGGCGGTACGCTGTTAATGACGCCTTTAAAGGGGGCCGACGGTGATACATATGCCATTGCCCAGGGGAATATGCTGGTAGGAGGCGCGGGTGCACAGGCTGGTGGTAGCAGTGTACAAATCAATCAGCAGGCTTCGGGGCGTATTCCCAACGGCGCGCTGGTTGAAATGGAGGTGCCGCTTAACCTGGGCAGTAACGGTGGCATGCTTGAATTACAGCTCAACGATTCCGACTTCGGCACCGTTCAGCGCATGGTGACGGCGATTAATAACGAATTTGGCCAGTCGGTGGCTTACGCACGTAATGGCCGAGTAATCGCCCTTGACGGCCCTACAAATGATAATGCGCGGGTCAATTTTATGGCGCGTGTTGAAAATGTTCAGGTAACGCCAACTGAAGCACCGGCGCTGGTTGTGCTGAATTCACGTACCGGCTCGGTGGTCATGAACAGTGCTGTCACATTGCGAGAAGCGGCGGTGGCCCACGGCAGTCTATCGATCATGATTGATAACCAATTTGGCGTTAGCCAGCCTAATCCCTTTGGAGAGGGTGAGACGGTAGTGGTACCCGACGCGGATATTGATATTGAGCAGCAAGAGGCTTATCTGCAAATCGTAGAGGGTGCGCAGCTCAACGAAGTGGTCAATGCCTTGAATGCGTTAGGCGCCACACCTCAGGATTTAATGTCGATTCTAGAAGCGCTGAAAGCATCGGGTTCGCTGCGTGCTGAGCTGGAGGTCATCTAATGAATGCTACTGATATGAGCAATCAATTTGCGCTTGATATGCAGGGCTTTCAGCGGCTTCAACACACCGCACGGGTTGATCCCGAAGAAGGCGTGCAGTCGGCAGCCCAGCAGTTTGAAGCACTGTTCGTACAGATGATGATGAAAAGCATGCGCGATGCGATCCCAACGTCCGGGTTGATGAACAGCAGCGCGACGGATACTTACCAACAGATGTTGGATCAACAGKGGTCACAGGTCATTTCGTCTAAAGGGGTTGGGCTTGCGGATGTGCTGATTGAGCAACTAAAACGTGAGGGGGCGATTCCAAAAGGTGAGAGCGCATCGTCCTCCGCTGATCAACAGACGCAGGCATTGATTGCCGGTATCCCGCGGGGAACACCGCGTATATTGGACAGTCCCCTAAACCCGGGTGATAAAACAGTCCCCGCAGTGCCCTCAGCGAGTCGTTTCTTGGCGGAGCTAGATGCTGAGCGCCAAGGCCAGGAGGCTGAAGCAGTATCTGCGCAATCTGCCACTAGCCGAGAGCAGTCGGAAAGACAGCTGCCGCATGTAGATCAGTTCATGCAAACACTGGCGGCACCCGCTCAGGCAGCTAGCGCTACCAGTGGGGTGCCTGCTGAGTTAATCCTGGCCCAAGCTGCGCTTGAAACGGGCTGGGGCAAGCACGAAATTGCGACTCGAAATGGTAATAACAGCCATAATTTATTTGGCATCAAAGCGGGTAGTCAGTGGCAGGGCGAAACAACCGATATTGTGACACACGAGTATATTAACGGGCGGCGGACGCAGGTGGTTGATACCTTCCGCGTCTATGACTCGTATGAGCATGCCTTTACTGATTATGCCAATCTGATTGGCAACAATCCCCGCTACACGGGTGTGACACAAGCGCCAACCGCTGAGCAGGCGGCGCAAGAACTGCAGCGTGGAGGGTATGCGACTGATCCACTCTATGCCGATAAGTTGGTAGCGGTGATGAATACTATTGGGCCACTTAACGCAGCTGGCAGCTTCCTAGCTGATTCTCGTTAACCCTTTCCTCAAGTTTTTCTGCGCAGTGCCGATACTTAAATCATATATAGGTATTGGCCTAAGGAATTGAACCATGAGCATGTTTTCGATCGGCTTAAGCGGCCTCAATGCGGCGCAGAATGCCCTGAATACTAGCAGTAATAATATTAGTAATGTCTATACGCCTGGCTATAATCGAGAGTTGGCGCAGTTAGGCGAGGGGAGCGTGGGAGGCGGCGTTCGCGTCAATGACATCGAACGCCAGTTTAATACGTACGTGGCTGACCAATTAAATAGCGCCAGAACCCAGTCGAGCGCACTGGATACCTACTATAATCAGGTAACACAACTTGATAACCTACTGGCTGACCGCGAAGCAGGTTTAGCCCCTCTGATGCAGAATTTTTTCTCATCGTTAGAAGATCTAGCGGCCTCACCCTCTGATCCCGCGGCTCGTCAGGGCGTGCTTGGCCAAGCCAATACGCTGAGTTCCCAGTTCCGCTCCTTTGATGGCTACCTGCAAGATATGCAGGGCAATATTAATGGCCAGATTAAGGACGAAATTACCCAGATTAATAACACCACCGAGCAAATCGCTGGTTTAAATAAAGAGATTGCTCTGGCTCGTGCTCGCAGTGGGGAGGCGCCCAATAGCCTGCTCAACCAGCGAGATCAATTGGTATCTGAGCTTAACGAGCGTATGGATTTGCGCCTGAATATTCAGGATGGCAAAACCTACAACATCAGTCTGCCCAATGGTCAGCCGCTGGTAACAGGCACCAACTCGTTTCAACTTGAAGCAGTGCAAGCCGATTATGACCCTCAGCGAACGGTGGTAGGGTATCGTGATGGTGGTGGTAATGTCGTTCAACTAGATGAGTCCACCATCAAAGGCGGCGCGCTGGGCGGTTTAATGAGTTTTCGTTCAGAAACCTTAGATAAAACCCAGAACCAAATTGGTCAACTTGCTGTGTCGCTGGCGACAGCTTTCAATGAGCAGCATAAGCAAGGTGTAGATCTTAACGGTGACCAGGGCGAAGACTTCTTTGCAGTGCGCGCACCGCAAACCTATGGGTATGAAGGAAATAGCGGCGTTGATATTACCAGTGCTCAATTTGACCCTGAGCAGATTGATGCCCTTAGGGCGGTAGATTATACCGTCAGTTTCGAAGGTGCAGCGCCTTCGGTTCCTGTCGTGACGCGCAACGACAATGGCCAAGAAGTCGAGTTTGATCAGGATGCCTGGGATGATGATGGCGAATTAAATTTTGGTGGTGTCAGCATTGAGTTCAGCGGTGTGCCGCAAGATGGTGACCGCTATGAAATTCAGCCGGTGCGGCGCGCCGCCAATGGTATGGAAACCAATATTGCTGACGTGGATAAAATTGCTGCAGGTGACGCAGGTTTTATTAATGTAGGAAATAACACGGGCAACTCGTTTGAACGTGAGGGTGATTTAAACGTCAGCGATTTAGGTATATCTTCAGACGCTTTCGCGGATAACAGAAAATACCAATTTGAGGTAGATTCGGATGGTAGCCTGACGCTGACTCCGGCAGCGAATATAACGGTTAACGGTACCAATGTTGATGCAGCAGACTTATCAGACGTTGAATTGGAAGCGGGCGATGAGATTGAAGTTGATGGTATCAGCTTTACGGTTGGCGACCTTCCAGATGCGGGTGAGACGTCGTCATTGACAGTTAGCCAGACTATTTTTGCCAGTGGCGATAACCGTAATGCTTTAGCGCTGCAAGACCTGCAGTCCCAATCTATTGTTGGTGCTAGCGCAACGGTTACCGGTGCCTATGCATCCATGGTTAGCGATGTTGGTAACCGCACTAATATCACCGAGGTGAATTTGGATGCTCGTCAAGGCCTTACCGATCAATTAAGTGCCGTACAGCAATCAGAGTCTGGAGTTAATCTAGACGAGGAAGCCGCTAATTTAATCCGTTACCAACAGTACTATCAGGCCAATGCGCGTGTGATTGACACCGCAGGAACGCTGATGGATACCATCTTGAACCTGCGCGGTTAATTCGGGAGCTTAAGTTATGCGTATTAGTACCGTTACCATGTTCGAGCAGAGCACGGCGTCTATGAACCGCCAGCAGAGCGACTTGATGAGAGTGAGTCAGCAGATAGCTAGCGGCCGACGCGTGGTTAACCCATCCGACGACCCACAGGCCGCTTCACGGGCGATTGGCGTTGACCAAGCCAAGTCAGTTACTGAACAATTTTCAGATTCACGCGTATCGGCGCGTAATTCGCTGTCGCAGACTGAAAGCATCATTAATAGCGTTAGTGATGCGATAACAAGTGCGAAAGGATTGTTGATTCAAGCGTCTAGCGACACGCTAACTGACGAAAACCGCGAGTCCATTTCTAGTGAGCTCAAAGGCGTTTATGAAACGCTGCTGGGCCAAGCCAATTCAACTGATGGCAATGGGCGCTACTTGTTCGGTGGTTATAAAGATAATAATCCCCCCTTTGTGAAGTCTGCCAACGGTAGTGTGGAATATAGAGGCGATACGAATACACGCGAACAGCGTGTGGATTCTACGCGCTTGATGCCAGTAGCTGATAATGGCGTGGCTATCTTCCAAAGKGTACCCAGCGGTGCTGGATATGTAGCAGAAGCGAAGAAAGAAGATGGCACCCTGAATGAAGGTAATGTGACATTTCGAGGCCCCCAGACCCTTGACGTCAATGATGCTGATTATGGCAATGATTATCGTGTTAGTTTTGACGGAACTGCTGCTGACCCTACATATCAGGTTCAACGATTTGATAATGAAACGGATACTTGGGTGGACAACGACACGGATGGTACAGCATTAAGCTCTGGCATCTGGGCAGATGATATTAGCGAAGAGGGGTCTCTTTCATTAGAATTCGGTGGCTTATCCATTAGCCTTGAGGGCACACCTGCGCCGAATGATGAAATACTGGTTGCTAAATCAGGTGGGGATGTTCGTGGCGCTGACCTGTTTCGCACTATGGAAGAAGCCATTCGAGTATTAGAAAATCCTGCGGACAATGACACCAAGAAAGCCGATCAGCGCAATACTCTGAACACTGCCATGCGCGACCTGGACAATAGTTTAGATAATGTTCTGACCGTGCGCGCTTCCGCAGGTGCTCGTTTGAATGAGCTCGATGTTATCGATTCCGTAAGCAGTAACCGAATGCTGAACTACGATCAAACGCTATCGGATCTAGTCGATCTGGATTATACCGAAGCGATTTCAGAGTATAGTTTGCGCCAAGTAGGTATGCAGGCAGCGCAAAAAGCGTTCGTAGACATTAAAGGATTATCGCTATTCAACTATATGTAACTGCTTGGGCTATGCCTGGGGCTTAAATGCTGCTCGCAAGCCCTAGCACACCTCTAATTATCCCCATGTTTTTTGTGAAATTTTGTTCATGAAAAACATGGGGATTTTAGTTTAAAGGCGCCAACGTTTCGATTAGCTCCTGCATAAATCCCAATCCTTGGGTAAATAAACGCTGTAAAAACCGATTAATGTCGGTCATCAGCACCATCATTAATATTAGCCCCACAATTAGAGAGGTCGGGAAACCGATATTAAACACCGTGAGCTGTGGAGCTGAACGGTTTAGTATGCCCAAAGCCAGGTTAATGGTGAGTAGGGAGCCCACCAGCGGCAGGGCTAATAACATACCCGACGCAAAAATCGTCCCCCCGTAGCGAGCAAGCAGCACAAAGGCATCCGGATTAAAGGTTCCGATGCCGATGGGCAGCGTTTGGAAGCTCATAATCAGGGTTTCAAGCACCATCAGGTGACCATTCATCGCCAAGAACATCAGCAGAGTGATCATATAAAGAATACGTGATAGCACCATAATATTGGTACCGCTCGACGTATCAAAAAAGCTCGCAAATGCCAGGCCCATTTGCAGGCCGATAAAATCCCCCGCTGCTTGAACAACTGCAAACATGATATGCATAACGAGMCCCATCGCTAAGCCGATCAGGATCTGTTCGATCATAACCCCAACCCCAGCCCAAGACATGATGGCAATATCAGGCATGGCCGGTAAAATTGGCGCAATGACAATGGAAATTAGGGCAGCCAGGCCCACTTTGGCCTGGTTAGGTACACTGGAGTGGCCCCATAGAGGCGACGCCGCCATGAAAGCAGTAATGCGCGCAAACGGCCATAAAAAAGCCACCAACCACCCCTGTAGTTGTGCGAAAGTGACTTCCACCATAGCGTTACATCACCATACTTGGGATGTTGGTAAATAGGCGGTGAGTAAAGTCGGTAATCAATCCAAGCAACCAGGGGCCAGCTAATACCAGTACTGTAAACACGGCAAGAATTTTAGGAATAAACGTCAACGTCATTTCGTTAATTTGCGTTGCGGCTTGGAATAGGCTGATGATAAGGCCAGTGAAGAGGGCTGCCAGCAGCATGGGGCCAGCAAGGAGAAGCGTTACACGCATACCTTGATAAGCAATGCTCATCACCATTTCGGGTGTCATAGCTGGGATCCTTTGTGCTGTATGAACGATGTGCTGTGTAAAGCGCTATATCATGTAAAAGCTTTCTGCCATCGAGCCAATAATAAGCTGCCAGCCATCCACCAGAATGAACAGCATCAGTTTAAAAGGTAATGAGATCGTGATGGGKGGAACCATCATCATCCCGAGTGCCATCAAGGTGCTGGCCACCACGAGGTCAATGATCAAAAACGGAATAAAGATTGTAAAGCCAATTTGAAATGCCGTCTTTAGCTCGCTCGTAACGTAAGCAGGCAATAACACTCGCATCGGTAACTCTTCCGGGCCTTGCATCGGCCCTATGTCTGCCAAGCGAACGAACAACGCCAGATCGGGCTCGCGAGTTTGGGCGAGCATAAATTCCCTAAATGGATCCTGAGCAAGTAGCAAAAACTCTTCAAAATTAATCGTCTCATTCGTCAATGGCACCCAGGCGTTGTCATACACCTGTGCCAATACTGGTGACATAATAAAAAAAGTCAGAAAAAGCGCTATTCCCAAGAGTACTTGATTGGGCGGTGTTGCCTGGGTGCCCATTGCCGTTCGCAACAGGCTAAGCACAATGATGATGCGCGTAAAGCTCGTCATCATCAGTAGCATGGAGGGTAAAAATGCTAGCGAGCTGAGGAAGAGCAGTGTTTGCAGCGAGAGTGACCACTGCTGGCCACCATCTTCTAGTGGCTGCGAAGTAATCCCGGGGATCTGCTGAGCATGGACAGGGCCTGCCACCAAAATTAAACAAACACCAAGGGCCAATGCCAGCCAAAGCCAGCGCTGACCATCCGTGCCAGCCGTCTTGTTATTAAAAACACTGCCTGGAAAAAAATAGTGCATAGAAAAAAAGGCTTTAAAAAAAACGGGCCAAGAAAAGTGCATCCGTTGCCTCATGGCGTCTGATGTGGATCGGAGGGCGCGGATGAGTCACTGCGACGGGTAGCGGCCAGCGCTTTTGATAAATGCCGGGAAAAGCGCGATGAAGGGGGCAACGGCGTCGTTGGCGTGCGGTTTTCGGGGGCTGGGCGTTCGTGCAATTTAGTAATTCGCCCCCCACCCACGCCAACTACCAACCAGGTATCTTCCACTTCAACAATGACGACACGCTCACGATTGCCAACGGCTGTACTGCCTACAATGCGAAGGTTGGCGCCATGGCGAGTGGTGTGGTTGCTCCAGCGCTTTAAAAGCGCTGTGCAGATTAAAATAATCGCAACAACGAGAGCCAAAGCGGCGGCTGTTTTGCCTAAAACGGCCATGCCAATCAACGCCTCACCACCGTTACTTAGTGCATCGAGCGAACCGTTCTGCGTCGAAGAGGTTGCAACGCTCATCGGTTCAATTTATGAATACGTTCAGAGGGCGTGATGATTTCAGTAATACGAATACCGTATTTATCCTCGATGACGACGACTTCACCTTGAGCAATCAAGTAGCCATTAATTAATATGTCCATCGGCTCGCCGGCGAGGCCTTCAAGCTCAATAACAGAGCCTTGGGCTAACTCCAGTAACTGCTTAATGGTTAGCTTTGTACGACCTAGCTCCACGGTGAGTTTCACCGGGATATCCATAATCATTTCTAGTTCGCGAGCCTGTGAAGAGCCGCTATCAGGGCTTAATGGCCGGAAGATATCTTCACTCGCGGCTTTAGCGGCAGGTGCTTTACGCTCTGGCTCTGATGCCTGTTGTTCACTTTCCTCAACGGCCTCCTGTTCGGCCATAGCAGATGCCCAGGGGTCTTCCTCTTCGCTAGCATCAGTACCTGAAGAAGCCTCCTCTTGCTCCGCCATAGCGGCTGCCCAGGGATCTTCCTCTTCACTAGCGGCATCGGCACTTGAAGAAGTTTCTTCCTGCTCAGACATGGCATCCGCTGAATCATCGTCAGAGACATTATGATCAGGCTTGTTGGGATCAGTCATGCTTTGGATTCCTTGGCTTTCTGTCGCGTAGACCCTTTAGTAAAGTCCTTGGACGATGCGTTATTCATAGCGGCATGGTCAATCATGTGTAACACACGCAGTGCATGCTGCTGGCGTTGACTACCGTATTCACACTCCATGACTGGCACACCGTCAACGCTTGCTGTGATAGAACTCGGAATGTCTAACGGTAGCACGTCGCCTTTCTTTAACCCCATTACATGGGCGATACGACTAGGTATTTGAGCAAATTCAGCGATTAACTCAACTTCCGACTGACGTAGCTCACTCGCCATACGGCGTGACCAACTGCCGTCCTGGTCATGGTTGCTATCATTGATCGGGTTGGCCAGTAAATCACGCAACGGTTCGATCATGGCGTAAGGCATGCATATCTGAAAATTGCTTGATAGGTTGCCAACCTCGATATTGAACTTGGTATTCACCACAATTTCATTGGGCGAATTGGTGATGTTGGCGAACTTTGACTGCACCTCTGAGCGTAAAAAACTGACATCCAACGGGTAAACGACTTTCCAGGCTTCCTGGTAAGCATCAATGGCGAGATTAAGCAGGCGCTGGATAATGCGCTGTTCAGTGTTCGTGAATTCTCGACCATCTGACTTGGTGACAAAGCGACCGTCACCACCGAAGAGGTTATCAACCACCATAAAAACGAGGTTAGGCGGGAATACCACGAGTGCGGAGCCGCGTAGCGGCTTCATCGACACGATGTTCAGGTTAGTGGGTACAGGCACATTGCGAGAGAATTCGCTAAAGCTCTGATAACGAACGGATTCTACGGTAATGTCCGCGCTACGCCTTAATAGATTGAACAGGCCAGTACGAAAATAGCGCGCAAAGCGCTCATTAATGAAATCTAGCGCGTGTAAACGCTCACGAATGACGCGATGTTGGGTCGACGGGTCGTAAGGACGGATACGCGCTTCATCTTGCGCTTGGGAAGATGAAGCCGATGGTTCATCGTCTCCGCTAACGCCCTTAAGCAGGGCGTCAATTTCTTCCTGGGACAGTAGATCGTCCTGTGACATGAACGGCTCCAGTTCCCGGGGTTATTGCACAATAAATTCGGTGAATAAAACTTCACGCAAATCAAGCGGCGGCTGATTTTCAGTCAGCGGTACGCTAAGGCGATCAACGATCGCCTGCGCAAGCTGTTGCTTACCTTCCGAGGAAGTAAGTTCATCAGCCTGTTTTCCAGATAGCAGCAGCAGCAAACGACTACGCACTTGGGGCATGTGTTCTTCTAGAATCGCTTTGCTTTCCTCATTCCCCACACGTAAGGTCACGCCGGTGTAGAGTAATCGCGAGCCATAGCTGTCATCGGCAAGGTTGACGGTAAAGGGTTCAATTCGCATGAAAATAGGCGGTTCGCGCTCCATTGTCTGCTGCATTTCTGCATCTTCTGAACCGTCATCACGCTGATCCATTACCATATAAATAGCTGCCGCTGCGCCTGCTGACGACAGCAAGACCAGGATAATCATTATCCAGAGCAGTTTTTTTGACCCGCCACTTTTTTCTGCCATTTGCGATTCCTGTGAACTCCATGCGTACCACTAGCAAGGTATTATGCCTAAAGCGCATGCTTGTGATGAAATGAACAGGCTCATTTGGCGAGCCTATCTTTTGGTTTAGCTATCTTATATGCGTATTTATGTGCTTAGTTCTATCGCAGTGCCAGAATGATCAGACAAATTCAGGCGCCACCGCTAAGCATAAAGATCGACTCTTCCGTCCAGCATCAACGAGCTGCTTTCGGTGCTCTGAGTGGGTGCTTCACCCGAATCGATACCGCTGTTGTCACTACCGCTACCAGTACCTTGTTTGCCACCTGATTGGGCAAATGCCTGAGCATTGGGGTCACCTTGTTCGCCAACCGATGTCTCACCAAGCGATATGCCTTGCTCAGCCAGCGCTTCCCTTAGCTGGGGAATCGCTTGTTCAAGTACTTGCCTCACCTGTGCATGAGCTGACAAAAAGTGAGCCTGGGCCCCTTGCTCGCCAAATTTTAGTGAGATAGACAGCGGGCCTAACTCCGCGGGATTAAGCTGCATCTGGACATGCTGCTCGCCACCGCGCTGAGAAATCTGCACCAACTGTTGGCTTAGCTGTTGTGGCCAGGCGGGGTTTGTCAAGGGCGTTGATAAGGTCGCTGGTGTCGGTGTGACAGTCGGAGCAAAATTTTGACCTTGTGAGGATTGTGTCAATGAACCGCTGTTGCTTAACGAGAAACCTGTGATCAAGTGCTCACTGGTCGGATTACCTTTAGAAGATGCCTCTGAAGTCAGTAAAGCACCGATAAGTGCCTCACTGCTAATCTGGGGTGCTGCTCCGACGGGATTAATCTGTGGAGTTGCAGTAGTGGTGTTAACTTGAGCAATGAAATTGTCAGGCTGTGGCCTTGTGGCTGTCTGGAGCTCGAGGGCAGGCGAATGGGCACTGCTGGCTAGGTTAACTGTATTAACAGGCTTAGCCGTATTGATAGTCAGGCTCTGAGCATTTTGTTGCTGTCCTACCAAGGTATTGAGCGCGGAAACAAGTTGCGCTGCTTCCGTTTGATTAATATTTAGCTGTTCAGCGATCGCATTGATTGCCGCGGGAGCGATTGGAGACTTCAATTGCGCGTCATGAGAACTTTCAGTAAAGGAAGCCATTAGAGCCAGACGACTCGCTATTTCATCAAGGGGGGGGGAAGCCTTATCGCTATTTAGCCCTAGCGTGTCCACGCTTATATCTGAGTTCGGCAGTTGCAGCTGAGCCAATAGTTCAGATAAGTCGCTCTCACTGACATCAAGTCCCAGTGTTTCGAGGGCGGCGCTCAAATTGTCAACGTCGACTTCTAATGAGCCTGACAAAAAAGTGCTGAGCGCATTGAGCTGTGATTGTGGCAAGGATGCCTGGGAAGCACTAGCATCACTTAACGCTGGTGCGGTCAAGCGCTGAGCATCAGACGCTTGTAGCAGCGTCTGATGAAATAAACCGTTGGCTGAGTTTTGTCGGCTAAAAGCACCTTGAGACTGCGTCTGAGGTGAACTTTGGCTTACCGAAAGCAACTGGTGAATATTCATGTTCAGTTCCCTGGCACCGCTAATGCGGAGTGTCTTTATGCTGACGAGCCAAGCGGCTTGTCACTAGATCATCATTCGTTTTTTGTTCCTGACGCTCACTGCGGCGGTGCTCTTCTAACAGGCGACGCGATGTCAGTGTATCGTAGGAAGAGAGCTTTCGCTGCTCTTGTTGCCAGTTCTTTTTACTCTGCTCAACGCTTGCCTGTTGAGAAGCTAACGCTTGGCGAGCGCGGCTTAGGGCCGCATCCAAAGAGGCCAGGAACTGTTGGTAGTTGTACATGGTGGCAGGGTCAATGCCGTCACTCATCGCTTTTTGCAAGCGCTCGGCGTACTCCGCCCGATAGCTCAATAGTGATTTTAACTGAGCGGTCGTTTGCTGCTCCGTTTGTCGCTCTTGAGCCAGTATCTTGCCTGCTTGATCGCGTGCGCCTCTGGCTAAGTCGGTTAACATTTCGAGCTGTGAAGTGCTCATGCGCGTCCCCCTACTAGCGTGTACAGCGCTTGGCGTGCATCCGCAAGCGTTGCACACTCATCAATATTCTGTTGCAGGAAGTTTTCTAACGATGGAAAGCGTTTCACTGCCTCATCAAGCTGCGGATCATGACCTGGGCTGTAGGCCCCCACGCTGATAAGGTCCCGGTTCCGCTGGTAGCGAGAGAACAGCTGCTTGAAGACCCGCGCTTCCTGGAGTTGCTCTGATGAGACAATCGATGTCATCGCACGGCTAATCGAGGCTTCAATATCGATTGCCGGGTAGTGGCCTGCTTCTGCTAATGTTCTCGACAGCACGATATGCCCATCTAGAATGGCGCGAGCAGAGTCGGCAATAGGATCCTGTTGGTCATCGCCTTCTGTTAGCACGGTATAAAACGCCGTAATGGAGCCTCCGCCACGCTCGGCGTTACCTGCACGTTCCACAAGGCCAGGCAGTTTAGCAAACACGGAGGGTGGATAGCCTTTCGTAGCGGGTGGTTCTCCAATCGCTAGGGCAATTTCCCGTTGTGCCATGGCATAGCGTGTCAGTGAGTCCATAATCAGCAGAACATCGCGACCTTCATCACGGAAGCCTTCTGCCAGGCGTGTCGCATAACTGGCACCCTGCAGGCGCTGCAGCGGTGATGTATCCGCGGGAGCGGCGACGACGACAGCACGCCGTCGGCCCTCAGGGCCTAAAATATTATCGATAAAATCCTGTACTTCACGGCCCCGCTCACCTATCAAGCCAACCACAATCACGTCGGCTTTGGTGTAGCGCGCCATCATGCCTAGCAGTACTGATTTACCTACCCCCGAGCCGGCAAACAGCCCCATTCGCTGACCTCGACCTACGCAGAGCAGTGCATTAATGGCACGAATGCCGACGTCAATTTGTGCATCGATCGGTGCCCGTGAAAGCGGGTTGAGCGGCGGCGAGTTGAGTGTTGCCCGAGGTATCTCTTCAATGCTTTCACGATCATCAAGCGGATTGCCGTTGCCATCCAGCACCCGGCCCAGCAGGCTGTCGCCCATAGGGAAACGACGGGCACTGTTGCTACCGCTTTCATCCAGAGGTGCTACGCGCGCACCAGGCATTAGTCCGATGACCTCTTCCAGTGGCATCAGGAACAATTTGTCACCGGAAAAGCCGACAACCTCTGCTTCAGCATGTTTATCGCTGTCTGATAGGCGTCCGTCGCTGCCGGGTAATTCAATACGACAGGCGCTGCCCACGGCGACGCGCAAGCCAACCACCTCAATCACCATCCCCGTCGCGCGAATGACGCGGCCGCTATTGCGGTAGCGCGGCAGGTGACTGACACGCTGTTGCGTGCGTCGCAATGCCTTATTCCAGCGATGTCGATGAGGACAGGTGGTATCTGCCATAGCGTATCCGCCTAGGATGAAGGAACGTTAGAAGAGGGGGGCGAATTAAGGCCGCGTTTGCGCGATTGGGCTTGAATGGCATGCCATCGGCTTTCGAAGGTCGCGTCAATTTCACCCTGGGCACTGGTTACCCGACAGCCACCCCGGGCAAGCTGATCATCAGGTTGCAGCTTCCAGTTAGCGGCCCTTAGCTCATTGCCTAAGTGCTCTTCTACCAGTGTGTGATCGTCCGGGTTGAGCCAGAGACGCTGATGACCCACCAAGGGCGGCTCGGTGTGCAAAAGTTCTCGGACAATCACCAAAATTTGTTCAGGCGTATCCTGCAAAGCATCGCTAGCAAGCTGCCTGCCTGTGGCTAGTGCTAACTCAACAAGGTCGTAGGCGATGGTGTCATCAAGGTGTTCAAGCGCATCCGCAAACTGTTTACCCAGTGTTTCCAGCGGCGCGACGGTCTTGCGAATTTGCGCTTCTAGCTCGGTTTTTGCCTGCTCGGCAGCTTCCTCTAAACCCTTTTCAAGCCCCTCTTTACGACCCTTCTCAAAGCCTGCGTTATACCCCTCTTTTTCCGCTTGCTGACGAATACGTTCGTGCAGTGCCTGGCGCTCACTCTCTTCACGCTGGCGCGCCTGCTCGGCAGCTTTTTGTGCCGCCTGCACTTTGCGCTGGTGAGCCGTAGGCACTTCGCCATCCGCAGCGTGGTTGCTCTGCGTGGTTGCCAGCTCTTCCATTTGCCAGCGACGCCAATCGCCATGGCGATCAAATTTAGGCGAGTGAGTATTAGACATACTCGTCGTCTCCACCTGCCAGGACGATTTCACCTGAATCTGCTAAGCGTCTTACGACCTGCAAGATAGCCTTCTGCTCGGTTTCAACTTGAGAGACACGGATAGGGCCGCGGGCTTCCATATCTTCGCGAACTAAATCGGCAGCGCGCTGTGACATATTGCGTAGGAACTTGTCCACCAAGGCGTCCTGCGCCCCTTTGAGAGCCACCACCAGAGAATTGGTCTCGACTTCTTGCAGCACCATTTGAATGGCGCGGTTGTCGAGGTCCAGCAGATTCTCGAACAAGAACATTTCGTCGATAATTTTCTGGGCCAAATCTTCGCTATGCGCACGCACGGTCTCAATGGCGGTTTCCTCCTGGGAGGAGTTCATCAAGTTGAGAATCTCAGCAGCCGTTCTTACGCCGCCCATTTTGCTGCGTTTAAGGTTCTGACCGTCCAGCATGCTGGTAAGTACTTCGGTCAGCTCTTGTAGCGCGGCAGGCTGAACGCCGCTGAACGTAGCGATGCGCAGCACCACATCATTACGCAGTTTCTCTTCAAATAGTTCTAGAATATCGGACGCTTGATGGCGATCCAGGTGAACCAGGATCGTCGCAATAATTTGCGGGTGTTCGTCGCGAATGAGCTCAGACACCATGGAAGCTTCCATGAGGTTGAGGGCATCGATACCTGAGTTGTTACCCGTTGTTTCAAGAATATCTTCAATCAGGCTGGTCGCGCGTTCACTGCCCAGCGCTTTGGTTAACACCGAGCGAATGTGATCGCTGGAGTTAAGATTCAACGCTACAAACTCTTCGGTCTCTTTATGGAATGCTTCGAGTACCGCCTTCATATCGTCATGGGAGACCTGGTTCAGCCGGGCCATCTCCATACTGATTTCTTGTACCTCAGCGGCGCCGAGGTATTTAAACACCTCTGCGGCACTGTCTTCATCGAGTGCAAGCAATAAGACAGCGCTCTTGCGAGCACCGCTCATTTCAGCAATTGAACTACTCATTAGCATTCATCCAGCTACGAATGATCATCGCGACCATGCGTGGGTCTTCCTGAGCCATTTCACGCAGGTCGTTGAGGTTATGTTCGTAAAGTGATGTTTTGCGTTTCCGCTTCGGCTTGGCGTAGGTTTCACCGCTCTCATCACCCGCTTCTTCTCCTTCCTCGTCTTCTTCGCCGCCGACGCTAGCGGCCAGCGTCCCGCCAGGTGCAGCCGTGGCCATAACCGGCGTTTGGGTATAGCGCTTAATTAAGGGGCGCAAAATCAGCAGGTAGAGCAAGAGAATTGCCAGTGCAACCAGCAGGTAGCGACCCGCAGTGGCAGCCATTGAAAGGATGTCGGGGTCTTTCCACCACTCGACCTCCTCGGTTTCCTCGGTACTGCGGGCGAAGGGAGAATTGACGACTTCAACTTCATCGCCGCGCAGCTGTGAGAAGCCCATAGCTTGGCGAACCAGGCGTTCAATTTGAGCGACCTCATCCTCTGTTAGAGCGACATCAACCCATTCTCCGTCGTCGTTCATTTCCGAGCGGTAATTCACAACCACCGCAGCGGATAGCCGCTCTACCTGGCCAAGACGGTGCTGCACATGCTCGATGCTACGGTCAACTTCGTAGTTGATAACGTCGTCTTGACGCAAGTTGCGCAACGCTTCAGGGGGCACATCTTCTTGCTGGTCGGCTTCCTCTTCATCACCTTCCGGCTGGTTGATAGGGGAGGGTATCGTGCCCGGTGGTGTATTGCTTAACGCGCCTGGAATGCCTGTGGCCAATGGGTCTTCACCGTCAAACGCAAGGCTTAGCTGACGGCTACGTACGGCGGCTTCGTTAGGCGGCTGATTGGGCCCGTAACGCTCAGAGGTTTGCTCTCGCCGCGAGAAATCGATCTGTGCAGCAACTTGGGCACGCACGTTATCGCGACCCAAAATGGGCGTTAGAATATGCTCGATGCGTTGCTGGTAAGAACGCTCAACCTCAGCAATATACTCAAGCTGCGAGCCATCCAGGTCATTGCCATTACTTGTCTCGGCAGACAGCAAACGACCATCCTGATTTACCACGGTGACATCTTCAGCGGCAAGCTCGGGCACACTACCCGAAACCATATGGACAATCGCGCTGACCTGCCCTTCACCCAAAACACGGCCAGGTAAAAGAGTCAGCACAACGGACGCTTTGGCTGGCTCACGATCACGAATAAAAACCGATGGCTTGGCCATGGATAGGTGAACTCTCACCCCTTCCACCGGTCCCAGCGATTCAATTGAGCGCGCAAGCTCACCTTCCAAGCCCCGCTGGTAATTGACCTGCTCAGCAAACTGGCTAATCCCAAACGCTTGGCTATCCATTAGCTCCAGGCCAAGATTGCCGCCGCGGGGGAGGCCTTGCTCAGCAAGCTGTAGGCGCAGGGTGTGGACTTGGTTGCTAGGCACCATTAACGCCTGTCCACCTTCACTGAACTGATAAGGAATGCCGCGGGTATCTAGTTCATTGATGATACTGCCACCATCAGCTTCACTTAGGTTGCTGTAAAGCACACGGTACTCAGGGCTGCTGGCCCACATAAATAGAGCCGCCACAATAGCAATTGAGGCGGCACCAGCGATAAGCAGTGCGACGAGCGGATTGCCACGCAACTGCTTCAGCGTTCGATCAAAAGCCGAGCCGTTGGCGGTATCGCGTTCAGCATTTCCACTGCCTGTGCTTCCACTATTTATATTTCCACTGCGGGGAGTGGATTGATTCGTACTGTTTTGACGGCCTGCCGTTGCACCAGTTTCGCTCATGCGACCCTCCAGAGGGGCAGGCTAAGCTGGCGTCGGCCCAGGCTCATCACCAAAGAAGGCATAGGCTATATCCGTCAATCGCGGTTATCCGCCTAAAAGATGAGGCGGAATTGTGATGACGGCCATTATCCGGTGACTAGTCGAGCCTAAAGGAACGATAAGCTTCGCTTTTTATGCGCATTTGTCCGTATGAGGCGGGTTGCTTTGGTGTTAGGCTTTTCGCATTAGATATTTTTTGTGAATTGAGGTGAGCGTATGAGTACTCCCGCAATACAGGCTGCGCTACAGCAAATGCAAGGCATGGCAACCCAGGCGGCATCCACCCAGCCCCTTAGCGGTGCCCAGGCGTCAGCAGTAGTCGGACAGGGAGGTTTTGGGGGTGAGCTTCAGGCCTCGATTCAACGCATTAACCGACTTCAGCAAACGGCTAACAGCCAAGCCATGGCTTTTCAGGCGGGTGATCCTAATCTACAGCTCAATGACGTAATGGTCGATATGCAGAAAGCAAGCGTTGCGTTTCAAATGGGGCTTCAGGTTCGCAACCGCTTAGTTTCTGCCTATCGTGATGTTATGAACATGCAGGTGTAGGGGGCTGTGTTGATCTTTAGGCTTCTATAGAGATTATACGTCCTTGCATTTCTTCTAGTCGCTCAGCAATAGCGAGCACTTCTTCTGCCGGGATCTGGCGTATTATTTCTCCAGACTCTCTGTCTATGACCCGCGTAATCACGCGTGAGGTTTTTTCACTTAACTCAAACTCTAAGCCATGTGGACGCATTATCTCGTTAATGCGCTGGATAGGCTCAACGAGTTCTTCGGTAGAGATTTCACGCTCGGTGGAATCTGTGTTTTTAAGCTGTGTGTTCGTTGTCGCTAGCTGGGCTAGTGTGTTTTCTAACCGCTGACGTGGGTTTAAGTGGGTTAGGACTGACGACGGCGGCGTTATTGCGTCGGTGGGTAGTGAGCTCATGGTGCACGTTCCTCTTTAAAGTCAGCTTTGGCAGCCAGTTAGTGGTGCAATAGCGTGAAACGGCAGCCATAGCTCGAATTTTAACTAATTTAGTAAGCGTTTCTATACTAATATCGGCAGGCCGCAGAAAAACTTTACATTGATCAGCTTGGTGTTGTGTTTGCTTGTTATTGATAGCTCCGACTATATAACCTCCTGCCTCTGCAAGCTATAGCTCGCCTAATAAGCATGAGAATGATGGCTTTTTGAGCATACGCCGCATTGCCGGCATCTGATATGCTTCCCCGCTTTGCGGTTAACTAATTAACGCATAAGAGTAAGTGAGGCGAGAATTGTGGCGGAGCAGGATGAGTTTGAAACAATAGCAAGTACAACAGTGATCGAGTCTCTGCTGAATACCTTGATCGAAACGGGGGGAGTGTCACTCTGCCTTGCCGCGGCTGGCGCGCGCCCTGAGCCTATCGTCTTGATGGAGCAGTATCCAGGGCAAGCATTAGTGATGGATCTCTCATCTGTTGATTATTTGCTCCACCATCTTCAGGGCGGCGCTGATTTTTACTTGCGTGGGCAGGCGCAGGGTAAGGTGATGCAAACGCCGCTGCTGCACTTGACGGAAACGCGCCAGGCCGGAGGGCGTTTTTTGTGTTGCAGTGATTACCCTGCTTCATTGGAAGTGCTGCAGCGCCGTGAGTCTTTTCGCGCTGAGCTGCGTATGGGGATGGTGGTATCGGCGAGTTTGTATGATGGCGATGTCAAGATCGAGGGGGAGCTGAGAGACTTATCCCAAGACGGCTGCCAGCTTGAATTGCCGTTGGCAGCCAGTGGTCTGTTGGCGAAGGCCGCTATCTCTCTGAAGCTAGCATTTACCTTTCCCGATGGCACCTATTTTGAGGTGCTAGGAGAGGCTCGCCATCAAAAAACAGACGCTGAGCGCCATCTACTGCGCGTCGGCTTTAGCTTTGTCGATTGTAGTGCGGAGCAAGAGCGGCAAATTTGGTATTTCGTGTGTGAAATAGAGCGCGAAGCGGCCCGCTATAAAAAAGAGCAGCAGGGCGAGCGCCAGCCCTCTCCGCTATTCGCGTTGGTCAATAAGCGTTCTGGTGCCAGAGAGCTGCTTGGGCGGCGTGATGTACAGCGCTACGCGACGCCCATGGCGCGTCGGCTGGTAAAAGTGGCCGCTTATCTGGATGCGCAGCTGCTTTCGCTACAGCAAGGTAGCGATATCGATGGGCGTCAACTCTCCCGCTATGCTGATCGGGTATTAGATCTTCACGAGGAGGATCGAGAAGCGCTGCTATTTGCCTCGCGATGCTTATCTCCAGAGCCTTTGATTGTGCGCCACGGTATTGCAGTGGCCATTCATTTGCTCGATTTTGTGGGAGCTAGCATGCCCCGCGAGCTGCGCAAAGCGATAGTGGCCAGCGGCCTCATTCACGATCTTGGCAAAGCCTTGGTTCCTCAAGTGCTGTTTAAGGCGCCGCATTTTGAGGTTAAGCATCGAGAGGCGGTCGGTGAGCATGTCCAGCTGTTGCTAGATCGCTTGCATGCCTGTCAGTGGCTGTCGGTGGGTATTGTGCAGGCAGTGATTGGGGGGATTAATGAGCGCATGGATGGCAGTGGTTATCCTGGAGGCTTGAGTGGGGCTGATCTTAATGAGTTAGCCAAAGCCAGTGCTATTGTCGACGTGGTCGAGGCAATGCGGCGCGATCGCGCTGATCGTCCAGCTAAAACCGTACAGCAAATTTACCGCCATTTATTACAGCATCCGCACCAATTTGATATGCGTTGGATTAAACGTTATATCGAGCACTTTAAAGGCCTACCAGTGGGCTCGTTGGCGCGTTTTTCCAGTCAGCAGCAGGGTTGGGTCTTAAGCATTGATGCTAAAGGTAACCCTACGGAGGTACTGCTTGCGCCGCAGGTAGAGCCGCCCATGCGTGACAATGTGGGAGTGGTCGTGCGGAATAATATTACGGAACGGCTTGGGCGAACTGTTAGCGAGATTGCCGTGTCTACTTAATGGACAAAATGTTCATGCGTGATAAGCCGCTAGTGGATATCATCGCTAGTGCAGAAAAAAGCGTTGTAAGCCATTAAAGTCCCCCAGGCTCGCGCCGATAGATACTGTTAGTGCAGTTTGTTTTTGTCTTTTAATATTCGTGGTTTCTCCCTCTCTAGGGTGAGCATAAAGCCACGCAAAGGAGTTCCGCTTATGACTTACTCTCGCGGTGGCGCCGCCTATGGGCGGGGAGCTAACGCTTATGCGCGTGTCGGCGTAGAAAGTGGAGTGATGTCGGCAGACCCGCATCAGCTTATTGTGATGCTGTTTGACGGTGCTCAGGCTGCTATTCGTGCTGCGCGTATTCATATTCAGGCGGGCAATACGGCCGAGAAAGGTAAGTCGATATCGAAAGCGCTGGATATTGTTAATAATGGCCTTGCCGCTGCTCTGGATCAAGATAAAGGTGGCGAGATTGCCGAGCGATTAGCATCGCTTTATGACTATATTGCTCGCCTGCTATTGACGGCGAATCTGCGTAACGACGAAGAAAGCTTAAACCAGGCCGAGCATCTGCTCGAAGATATCGCCTCAGCGTGGCGTGATATTGGCCAACAGCAGAGCGCGTGAGGCAATAATGTCATCTACATCTGCTCATAATAAAAGTGCTCAACAGGCGCTGCTTACTAGTTATGAAACGCTATTAAGTCGCGTCGAACACATGCACGAACTTGCTAATGCCGAGCAGTGGGCAGAGCTGATCGATCAGCGTACAAGCTATGTACTGCTGGTGGAGCAGTTGCGTGAGCTGGATACGACCGTTGTACTTGATGCCGCTGGGCAGCAGCGTAAAGCAGAGCTGCTTGAGCTTATTCTTGAGCACGATGTGGATATTCGGCGTCGCTTAGTGTCGCGTCGTGATGAGCTCGGTAAGCTAATTGAGGTTTCGCAACGACAGCGAGATCTGCATCGCGCTTATGCGCCCCATCAAGGCGCTGAGGTCGCTTATGAAGCAGATGATGCTGATTCTACGAGGTCGTCGTGAGCGGTATTACCCCGCTTATTGATACGCTCTTGCACCAAGTGCTGGGGCGGCAGGGAGAGTTGTCCTTGCAGCGGGCGCTGGATCAGCCCGTAAAGCCTATTCCTCCGGGCCAAGGGCCGCGTGCAGTGATGGGCGATGCTAATTTGGATGGGCGAGCATCGTCTTCACCGTTGAGCGATTTAAAACGGTTGCCTCTTCCCGCAGATGGGGGGCGCACATTACCCCGTGGTGATGCGCTGCCATCTCCGCCAGGGTCAACGCAGACCCATTTTAGTCCTGCAGCAAGGACTATTGCTGATGTTTTATTACGGTTTCCCGCGCCCCCCTCGGTGATGCGACCAGAAGCGCCGCTAATCACCAGCCAAGAAACGCCAGCGGCTAGTACAGTCGCAACGCGTTTAGAGGCAAGTATTCGCGATAGTGGTTTGTTTTATGAGTCGCATCTAAAACGTTGGTTTCAGGGCGAGGGAACTCGCCAGCAGCTAATGAACCAACCGCAAATGCAGCCTGGCCCTCGCCCACTTGCTCCTCTTTTACCGACAGGCCTAGCGGCTGCTGCGTCACCAGCTGCAACCTCTGCTACGGCACCCCTAATTGCGCAGGCGCCTGCGCAATTAGGGGTGGGGGGCATGGCTATTTTGCCCAACGTCCCACTAGTGCCAGTAACTCATGAGCAAGGCTTAGCTGCTCGGCTGACGGGTGCTTCCCATTTTTTAGCAACTGGCTCGACGGCTGCTACCCCCGCTCAAGCGGCTGCTACTCCCGCCCAGGCGGGTGCTGCGCAGATATTGAATAATCCTGCCCCGCTTTCCACACATGGCGAGGCGCGAGACAGTGTTCAGGCTCGTGCAGAGTTAGGCCATGCTAGGGAGATCACCGAGCTGATCGCGAATCGCCCCGCTCGCGAGGTCGTTCACGAAAGCCTGCAGAGCCTCGTGCGACAGCAACTCGAGATGCTGGTAATGCCGACTATTCGTTGGGAGGGCGATGTTTGGGCCGGTATTTTTATGGCCTTAGTGATCAATCTGCCTGCTCGCGGTGAGGGGCAGGAGGGGCAGCAACCAGAGGGCGAGCCGGATGGTGGGTGGCGTTCTGATATGCAGTTAGACGTTCCCAATTTAGGGTCATTCAACGCGTCGCTGTGGCTCTATCGAAATGTGTTAAGTATCGATTTTACTACTGAAAGTACCCAGGCTTATCAGCGCATCGACGCTGGTCTGCCCGCATTAGAGAAACGACTGAGCGCTTTGGACTTACACAAAGTCCAGCTGCGCGCACGCTATGTCGAAGCGGAGGCCACCTATGGCAACGCCGGGTGAGCGCCGTCGCCAAGCAGTTGCTTTGGCTTATCAAGAGAACGATCGTGCGCCCCGGGTGGTGGCTAAAGGCTATGGGGACTTGGCCGAGCGCATTATGGCAGAAGCCCAGCGACAGGGTATTTATGTGCACGATGCGCCCGAACTGGTAGCGCTTTTGATGCAATTAGATTTGGACGCAGAAATCCCGGCAGGCCTTTACCAAATCGTTGCGGAGCTCCTGGTGTGGGTGTTCGAACTGTCAGAAGAAGGACTGACTCATCGTGAGATGCCTGAGTAGCCATTTACAGACGTTATATGTAACCATGAGGGTAGGTAATAAAAAGTCATTAATGGCGCCAGTACAATGGTCACAACATCGCGCCTGAGTCGTTTAATGGGACATCATGAGTCAAACCAACTTTCTCGATGAAATTCAGGAAATAAATTTAGCTTATTTGCTTCTGGCGCAGCGCTTACTTGATGAAGATCGTGAGGCTGCTATGTTTCGCTTAAAAATAGACAGCGATGTCGCCGATCTGATTGTGTCACTGAGTGCTTGCCAGCTGACCAAGTTGGCGCGAACAAGCCAGTTGTTGTGTCGGTTTAGTCAAATGAGCGCGGAGCGCCTTGGTCAGCTCACTGATAACCCGCGCGATCAGGGACTGGCTGGTTTGCACGCTTCACTGCTTTTGGCCGGAGAAGCATTTGAGCCAATGCCGCCAGGGGAAACGAAGTGAGCCAGAAAAGCTTGATCGACGAAATGCACCAAGTGCAGTTGGCAATCGAATTGATTGAGCTGGGCGCGCGTCTGCAGGTACTGGAAACAGAAACGGAATTAAGCCGTACGCGTTTGATCAAGCTGTATAAGGAAGTGCGCGGCATGTCGCCGCCAAAGGGGATGCTGCCTTTTTCCACTGACTGGTTTATTACCTGGCTTCCCAATGTTCATTCGTCACTGTTTTACAATATTTATTTAAGCCTGAAAGAGGCGGCGGGTTGTGATCGAATTGACGCCTTCGTCAAAGCTTATCGCCTCTATGACGAGCAAATGTCGCTGGAAAAGGTGGAGCCGGTGCTTGGGCTGACGCGTGCTTGGACCCTGGTACGATTTTTTGAGAGTGATTTGCTTCAACTCAATCAATGCACACGCTGTGGGGGGCAGTTTGTGGCCCACGCCCATAGCCCCGCTCAGCACTACGTGTGTGGCATATGTCAGCCCCCATCACGGGCGGGCAAAACGCGCAAAGCAAGGGAGGAGAATAGTGAAAAAATGTAACAATTTCAGCTCCTTTGTCACTGATAGCCAGAATTAGGGTATAACACTTAGTGATGAGTGCTTAGTCATAAAATCTCAGCGTATCGGCGTAGATAGCTGCAAAAGTCAGCGATGCTTTTTAATTAGACAATAACTTAGCCCTAGTATGATGGGCATAAGTAATGCTTGGGATGGAACGACTCTTATACATCAGAACAGGTGGCTAAGTTTTGGTTCCCTTACATTAATACTGAATACCGCAAGGACCCTGCTTGTGCTGATACCTCTAGGCTATGTAATCGTATTGCTATCTGTGTTTGGTGGCTATGTGCTGGCAGGTGGCAGCTTAGGCCCCCTGTACCAACCGCTTGAGCTGCTGATTATTGGCGGCGCAGGTGTTGGCGCATTTATTGCCGCGAACAATGGCAAGGCTATTAAAGCGACATTTAAAATTCTGCCCCGCCTCAAGCGCGCAAAGAAATATAACAAAGCCCTTTATATGGAGCTGATGGCACTGCAGTTCAAATTACTGTCCAAAATTCGCCGTGAGGGAATGTTAGGCATTGAACGGGATATTGATAACCCGCAAGAGAGCCCTATGTTTCAGGAGCATCCTACGGTACTGGCAGATCCCCATATCATGAATTTCCTTACGGATTATCTACGCTTAATGGTAAGCGGCGGCATGGAGCCGATGGAAATCGATGAGCTGATGCTGCATGAGATTGAGGTTTTTGAGCAGGAAGCTCATATCCCCATCGATGCCATCGCCAAAGTTGGCGATGCGATGCCTGCCTTCGGTATTGTGGCGGCAGTAATGGGGGTAGTTAAAACACTCMCCTATGCTGACGCTACGCCGGCCCAGATGGGCGTTATGATCGGGCAGGCGCTAGTGGGTACCTTTTTGGGTATCTTAATTGGCTATGGCTTTGTCAGCCCGCTGGCAAGCTACATTGACCGGCAGGCTAAAGAAGCCGAAAAAATGCTCCAGTGTATCCGTATTACCCTGCTGGCAAGTTTGCATGGTTACGCGCCGCAGTTGGCCGTTGAGTTTGGTCGCAAAGCACTATTTGCCGCCGAGCGCCCGAGCTTTACGGAGCTTGAAGAGTACGTGAGGGATGCAAAAAAGGCCGGTAACGCATGAGTAAGGGTGGTGACAAGCGCCCGATCGTCATTCGGCGCAAAAAAGTCGTTCATGCCCATCACGGTGGTGCTTGGAAAATTGCCCTAGCGGATTTTATGACCGCTCTGATGGCCTTTTTTTTGGTGCTATGGCTTTTGAGTGTTTCCAGTGAAGAGACGCGCAGGGGCGTAGCTGAGTACTTTAGCACCCCCCTGATAACGGCGATCACTGGTGGAGACCGTTCGGGCAGCACCAGCGCGATTCCTGGTGGTGGGCCGGATCCGACCCATAGTGATGGGGAGCGGGCGCGAATTGATAGCCTTCAGCGTACTCGTCCAAGCATGCAGGAGCGTAACTTCTTCAGGAATTTGCAAGAGCGTATTGAGCGGGCTATTGAGCAAGATCCCGAGTTACGCCAGTTACGCAGTCAGATGCGTTTTGACTTAACCCGCGAAGGGCTACGTATACAGCTTTTGGATACCGACCAGCGGCCCATGTTTGAGTTAGGTAGCGACCAAGTCGCCCCCTATATGCGTAGCCTGCTACGTACTATTGCACCGCTGTTAAATGAGCTTCCCAATGAGCTAAGTATCAGTGGGCATACCGATAGCGTTCCCTATGCGGGTGGCTATCGCGGTTACAGTAACTGGGAGCTCTCTAATGACCGTGCGAATGCGTCGCGTCGTGAGCTTATTGCGGGTGGTTTTGATCCAGATCAGCTATTGCGCGTATCAGGCTTTGCGGATCGCGTATTGTTACCCGAGACTGAGCCAACCAATCCGATCAATCGGCGCATAGAGCTGGTGGTGCTCTTTCCTGAAATTGCAGAGGCGATTCGCAATCCTGCCGTGATGGATTCGGGGGCTGAAACGCCGGAAGCTTCAATCGAAGCAGTAGAAGCGTCAGCCGAAGCGCAAATTGAATCAACACAACAAGACGAGCCTCAGGTGCAAGCGCCAGAGTGATCTGAGCCTGTCAGAGCCTTTCACATAAAAGCGACGTTAAGGTGGAGCGGTGCATGGATATAGCGGATTTTTTTGACACCTTTTTTGAAGAGGCTGAAGAGCTGCTTTCGGATATGGAACAACATTTGTTGGAATTGGATGTTGATGATCCTGACAGTGAGCAGCTCAATGCTATTTTCCGTGCCGCCCACTCGATTAAGGGGGGAGCGGGAACCTTTGGTTTTACCGTACTACAGAAAACCACTCATATTTTGGAAAACCTCCTCGATTACGCACGTAAAGGCGAACTGACGCTGCGAGCCGACCTCGTGGATACCTTTTTAGAGGCTAAAGACATCATGCATGAGCAACTCGATGCCTACCGCAGCGAAGAGGAGCCCAACCAAGAGGCATTTGAGCGGATTTGCCAAACGCTGCAACAAATTGCCCTGGATGAAATCGGCCAGCAGCTAGATGGTCCGGCTACCCCCGCAGCTCAGCCCAAGACTTCACCTGCGCCTGACGCCAGTACGGACAACAGCGCAGAAGCAAAGAGTGGCGCAGGCGGCCATCTGTTAGTGGCACTGCTTAACGTTGCAGATAAAGACCGCGTCTTGCTGGTTGAAGAGTTAGAGCAGCTTGGCGAAGTACAGTCTCAATCCGGCGACGCCAAGCGCTACGAAGTTATCCTCAAAAGTAGCGACAGTGCTGACGATATTGAAGCCGTCATGTGCTTTATTATCGAGCCAGATCAGATTGAAATTTCGGTCGTCGAGGGCGTTGCTGCTGAACCAGCCGCCCCCGAGGCAGAAGCTCCGGCGCCGGCTYCCCCAGTGCCGCAAGCACCTGCGCAAAGCACCGCCTCTAAGGCGAGCCCGGCAAAAGAAGTTGCCAAAGAAAAACCTAAGAAAGCCGCCGAGTCGTCATCCATTCGCGTATCTGTCGATAAAGTTGATCAAATTATCAACTTGGTGGGTGAACTCATCATCACTCAATCGATGCTCGATCAAACGGTTAGCGATTTAGAGGATCAGTCGGTTGGCAATGCCTCATTGCAAAATGGCATGAGCCTGCTGCAGCGTAACGCACGGGATCTCCAGGAAGCGGTGATGTCGATTCGCATGATCCCAATGGAGTTCGTTTTCAGTCGTTTCCCACGGGTTGTGCGCGACACAGCTGGCAAGTTGGGCAAAGAGATTGAGCTGATCACCGAAGGCAAGTCGACTGAACTGGATAAGAGTCTGGTTGAACGGATCACCGATCCGTTAACGCATTTGGTGCGTAACAGCCTTGATCACGGCGTAGAGATGCCTGATGTACGCGAAGCCATTGGTAAGCCGCGTATTGGTAAGTTAACGCTATCGGCGCGCCATCAGGGCGGCAATATTTTGATTGAAGTGCGCGATGACGGTGCGGGTATGGATCGTGATCGCCTGCTGGCCAAAGCGCGCGAAAACGGCCTTAACGTGTCTGACACCATGTCTGACGAAGAGGTGTTCCAGCTCATTTTTGCCCCCGGTTTCTCAACCGCTAACGAAGTCACTGACGTATCCGGTCGTGGCGTGGGCATGGATGTGGTGAAGCGCAACATTCAGAGCATGGGCGGTCGCGTTGAAATTCAGTCGAAGCTGGGCGAAGGCACCAATACGCGTATCGTACTGCCGCTCACGCTGGCTATTTTGGATGGTATGTCGATTAAAGTCGGCGGGGAGACGTTTATCCTGCCGCTTTCCACCGTGCTTGAGTCGCTTCAGCCCGCTAAAGAAGACATGTACGCAATGGCCGGTGACGACGTAGTGATCAAGGTGCGCGACGAGTATCTGCCAGTGATCGCCATTCACGAGGTGCTGAACGTCGAGAATGCAATTACCGATCCCACCAAAAGCATCGCCGTTATTGTGCAGGGCGAAGGGCGTCGCTACGCCATGCTAGTCGATGAGTTAATCGGCCAGCAGCAAGTGGTGGTCAAGAATTTGGAAGACAACTACCGCAAAGTACCCGGAATCTCGGCCGCCACCATTCTAGGCGACGGTAGCGTTGCGTTGATTCTGGATATTACCGGTTTACACCGCCTGAGCCGATATAAAAAAGAGGCAGGCAGAAAAGWAGTAAACAATCAAAACCTTTCATCTTTTAAGGAGGCTGAGCCGTCATGAGTCAAGCMAACAGTGGTGCGGTGCTAGCCGCAGAAGCCGAAAATCGCGAATTCCTAGTGTTCTCATTAGGCGACGAAGAGTACGCCATTGATATTTTGAAAGTGCAGGAGATTCGTGGTTATGAAAACGTAACGCGAATTGCCAATGCGCCAGATTTTATCAAAGGGGTCACCAATCTACGTGGCGTGATTGTACCGATCGTTGATCTACGCATTAAGTTTCACTTTGATAAGGTCGAATACGGCGGCCAGACAGTGGTGATTGTGGTTAATGTTGCTGACCGTGTGGTCGGTATCGTTGTAGATGGCGTTTCCGACGTAATGACATTGACTCCCGATCAGATTAAGCCAGCACCGGAATTTGGCGTCACCCTCTCGTCTGATTTCCTCAGCGGACTGGGTAGTCTAGATGACCGCATGTTGGTACTAGTGGATATCGATAAGTTGCTCACCAGCGACGAGATGGCGCTAGTAGAAAGTACCAGCAGCCAGTAAGGCGATCCAAGCGTGGCACAGGGAGCGTGCCAGATCCGTTTCACCTAATGATGCATTCGTGCGCTATGGAAAGTGCTTGCGAGTGTCGGTTGTGCGTGGAGAAAAGGGCGTGACACAGCGAATGCGGCAATTAATGAATAATATGACAGTGCGCTTAAGTTGGGGCTTGGTATTAGCGACGCTTTCGGTACTTGTCTTAATTGCCAGTGGTATCGGCCTTTATGCCCTGCATCACGGGGCGTCAATTGTGCAGGCATCGGACGATGTCCAGGCGCAGCAAGCCGCTTTCAGCGCGTTTGCCGCGACGATTCGCTGGGCACTGCTTGGCATTGTGTTGATGACCATCGCTACGGTTATCGTTGTGATCTGGGGGGTGACGGCCAATGTGCTGCGCCCGCTAGACCGCTTGGTGGGCTATTTTGAACGCATGGCGCAGGGGGATTTAAGCCAGGCGATCACCTCTCCAGGCAACAATGAGATCGGGCGGCTTTATAGCGCTATGGCACATATGCAGTCCTCTCTCTCGCAGACGGTAGGCACTGTGCGCACCAGCGGCACGTCGATTTATGAGCGTTCACAACAAATTGCCAGTGGCAATAACGACCTCTCTTCGCGCACGGAGCAGCAGGCGACCTCGTTAGAAGAGACGGCTTCCAGCATGGAGCAGCTAGCTTCCACGGTGGGTCATAACGCTGAAAATGCGCGCCAAGCCAGCCAACTGGCCGGGAGTGCGACCCTGACGGCCCGTCGCAGCGGTGAAGAAGTCGGTGAAATCGTGAGCACCATGCAGGATATTAGTGCAAGCTCGCACCAAGTCGCTGATATTATTACTGTTATCGATAATATTGCGTTTCAGACCAATATTCTCGCGCTGAATGCTTCGGTGGAAGCGGCGCGTGCCGGTGAGCATGGCCGGGGGTTTGCCGTGGTGGCCCAGGAAGTGCGCAGTTTAGCCAGTCGCAGTGCCGCTGCTGCAAAAGAGATCCGTACGCTAATTGATACCTCGCTCAGTAAGGTGGATACCGGCACCCAGCGCGTCAATCAAGCCGGTCAAACGATGCAAGACCTGGTGGGCGCTGTTCAGCGCGTTAGCGATATTATGGATGAAATCGCCGCAGCTTCTGAGCAACAAAGTAGTGGCATTGGTCAGGTAAACCAGGCGGTGGCGCAAATGGATCAAGTGGTGCAGCAAAATGCCCAGCTTGTTCAGCAGGCCGCGCGAAGTGCCAATGAGCTCGAAAGCGAAGCGGGCCGCTTACGCGAGGCCGTAGAGCGTTTTCGGGTCACTGAAGCTTTAACTCCGCGCTCACCGGCTGTGGTGCCAGCGGCGGCAATATCTTCGACAACGCCGAGTCTCCCGGCAAGGCATAAACAACCAGCGGAAGAGGCAGAAGAGTGGGCGTCGTTTTGATTTGCTTGGTAGGGCAGGCAAATTTTTTCTAAAAAATAAAACATTATAAAAAGGTAGATTATGCGTAATAACCAGCCAGTCTCTCAGCGTGAAATTGAGCTAAAAGAGGACGACTTTTTAGTTTCGCGTACCGATACCACGGGGCGCATCACCTATGCTAACCCTGCGTTTATCGATATTAGCGGCTTTGAACACGCGGAGTTGATAGGCGCGCCGCATAACCTGATACGCCACCCAGATATGCCGCCAGCAGCCTTTGAAAACCTCTGGCAAACCGTTAAGACGGGGGAGACGTGGCGCGGGCTGGTTAAAAACCGCTGTAAAAATGGCGACCATTACTGGGTTAACGCCAGTGTGACGCCGATTATCGAAGATGGCCAAGTCGTGGGTTACACCTCGGTGCGCGTGCAGGCAAGTCGCGAAGCCATTGCGCAGGCGGAGCAGGCGTACGCTGAAATACGCGAAGGCCGCAATAAGCGGTTCTATTTGGATAAAGGTCGGTTGCGTCAGAAAGGGGTGATCAAGCGTTTGGCTCGGGTACGCCTGGATACCATTCGTGCCAAGTTGGTCGGCATGATTGTTGTGGCAGGACTGCTGCTGTTAATTAGCGGTGGGCTAGGGTTGTATGGCCTGAATGTCTCTGGCGAGCGTTTGGGCCAACTGAACAACGATGGCCTGCGTGACGTTATTCGCCTGCAGCAAATCGACCAAACCATTGCCCAAACCCGCCAAACGATGATTGAGCCAGAGCGTATGGAGCTGATAAACCAACGCTTCGAGATGGGTGAAAGCATTGAGGAGAGCGCAGCAGAGGTTGCTGAGGTGTGGCAGGAGTACTATTCCCGTGAGGTCAATGCGACTGAGCTTGCCACCGAGTTTGACCAGCAGCTACAGACCTTCCTGCAGAACGGCATGGGCCAGGCGGCCAGCGTGCTTCAGGCAGAAGAGACCTACCAAGCCTTTACCGGTCTCGATGCTGTGATTAGCGTCATGACCAGCGATGGCCGCATCCTGTCAGGCATGGTTAATCAACTGATTGCCCAGAAGCAGCAGGCGGCTGAGGCCATGGCCGTTGACGCTCGGCAAGGTCAAACCACGATGCTGGGCGCTCAAGCCATAGTACTTGGAATTGGTTTGCTGCTGCTTATCTTGATCGGCATGGTTACCCTGCGGGCGATTACCAGGCCGCTAAAAAGTGCCGCAGGTTTTACGCTGCAAATTGCTGGCGGTAATTTGGCCGCTAAAGTCCCCGCCCAGAGACGTGATGAAGTGGGTCAATTAATAGACTCGCTGAATACTATGCGCAAAAGCCTCAGCAGCATCATCGCCGATGTAAAAAGCGGTATTGATGTGGTCACTCCGGCTGCCCAGGACATTGCCAGCGGCAACGAAGAGCTGTCGTCACGTACTGAACAGCAGGCGGCCTCTTTGCAACAAACCGCCTCCAGCATGGAAGAAATGACCGCTACCGTGCGGCAAAACAGTGAAAACGCTCAAGAAGCCCGTCGTCTAGCCGATAACAATGCTATCCAGGTAACCAATACCGGCGAGTTGATGGCGCAGTTGGTCGACAATATGCAGCGGATTACGCAAAGCTCTCAACAGATGGCTGATATTATCAATGTGATCGATTCGATCGCCTTTCAGACCAATATTCTGGCCTTGAATGCATCGGTAGAAGCGGCGCGGGCAGGTGAACATGGGCGTGGTTTTGCCGTGGTGGCTGAAGAGGTGCGTAATCTAGCGGGCCGCAGTGCTGGCGCCGCTCAAGAAATTCGCGGCCTGATTGATGGCTCTAACCGTGAAGTTGGCGAGGGTGCCAGTTTGGTGACCAAAGCCGAAGCGGCGATTAGCGAAGTGGCAGAAGCAGCGCGCAGTGTGACGCAAATCATGCACGAGATTTCGGCCGCCTCCGAAGAGCAGAGCCATGGCATTGCCCAGGTTAACCAGGCAGTCGCAGAGATGGATCAAGGCACCCAGCGCAATGCCGTACGGGTTCAAGAAACCGCACGTGCGGCGGTCTCGCTGGAGAAGCAGGCGGGGCTATTAGCGTTATCAGTGGAAGCGTTTCGATTAAACAGTCAGGGGGCGTTACGTCCGCCGGTGGTAACAGCATCTAAACCCGCTGCCCAACTGCCTAGCGCTACCACGCCAAATCCGCCCGTTAAACGGCAAGTATCCTCAGCAGAGGAGTGGGAAGAGTTTTGACCGAACAACGTGAACGGGCTTTAGATGCTGGACAGTGGACATCGGGCAGTCAGATCGAACGCGATCTGGTATTGACGGATGCGGATTTTACCCGCATCCGCGAGCTGATCTATCAGCGCGCCGGTATCGTGCTGGCTGAGCATAAGCGTGAAATGGTCTATAGCCGCTTAGCAAAGCGGCTACGCCACCACGGTATGACGCGCTTTACTGATTATTTGGTACGCCTGGAGCGTCAGCCAGAGGCCAAAGAGTGGGAGGCGTTTACCAATGCGCTGACTACTAACCTCACGGCCTTTTTTCGTGAAGCGCACCATTTTCCGCTGCTGGCAGAGCACATAAAGAACAAGCAAGACCCGGTCACCATTTGGTGTTCGGCTGCCTCCMCTGGTGAGGAGCCTTACTCGCTGGCCATGACGTTGCTGGAAACGCTGGGCGCTAAAGCGTCGCAAGCCAAAGTGATTGCCACCGATATTGATACCGATGCCTTAGCCAGAGCACGCGCTGGTGTTTATCCCTTGGAGCAGGTGCGTAAGCTCGATGAGACGCGGGTAAAACGGTTTTTTCAAAAAGGTACCGGTAACCATGCGGGCTTTGCTCGGGTGCGCCCGGAAGTATCCGCCTTGGTCGAGTTTTTGCCACTTAATTTACTGGCGCCGCAATGGCCAATTAAAGGCCCTTTTGATGCGGTGTTCTGTCGAAACATCATGATTTATTTTGATAAAGATACACAATCAAAAATTCTTAAGCGGTTTGCGCCACTGATGAAACCCGATGGCTTGCTGTTTGCAGGTCACTCAGAAAACTTCTCGTACATCAGTGACGCCTTCAAACTGCGTGGTCAGACCGTCTATAACCTGGCCAAGAAATGAACAATTATCGTGTCTTTATGATCGCTTTAGGCGCTGTGGCTCCGGCGGTTGCAATCACACATCAGGCGTCTACAGCAAGAGGAGGCGTGCTTTGAGCGCAGCCAAGATCAAAGTTTTGTGTGTCGATGATTCGGCACTAATTCGCGATTTGTTAACAGAAATTATTAACTCCCAGCCCGACATGGAAGTCGTCGCAGTCGCGCCTGACCCCATTGCCGCCAGGGATTTGATCAAGCAGCACAATCCTGATGTGTTAACGCTCGACGTGGAAATGCCACGTATGGACGGCTTGGATTTTCTTGAGCGTTTAATGCGCCTGCGCCCTATGCCGGTGCTGATGGTATCGTCGCTCACCCAAAGTGGCTCGGAGATCACTCTGCGCGCCCTTGAGCTCGGCGCGCTGGATTTCGTCGCCAAGCCAAGCCTGGGAATCCGCAATGGGATGATGGAATACGCCGACGAGATTGCCGAAAAGCTGCGCGCCGCGGCGCGCTCACGGCCCCGCCAGGCACGGCATAAAAATACGCCACCGCCTGCGGCCTTGAAAGCCCCGTTAGTATCGAGTGAGAAGCTAATCATTATCGGCGCGTCTACGGGGGGCACCGAAGCGATTCGGGCGGTGCTGGAACCGTTACCCGCTAACGCTCCAGCGATTTTGATTACCCAGCATATGCCCGGCGGCTTCACCCGCTCATTTGCCGAGCGCTTAGACCGGCTGTGTCGGATTACCGTTAAAGAAGCAAGTGATGGCGAGCGGATTCTACCGGGGCACGCTTACATTGCCCCAGGTGATCAGCACCTCAAGTTGGCACGTAGTGGAGCTAACTACGTGGCGCGATTAGATGATGGCCCGCCGGTCAATCGCCATCGGCCGTCGGTAGACGTGCTATTTCACTCAGCGGCGCAGCACGCCGGTAAAAATTCCATCGGCGTAATTCTGACCGGTATGGGTAAGGACGGCGCGGCAGGGCTGCTTGAGATGCGTCAAGCGGGCGCCCCCACCATTGCCCAAAATGAGCAGTCCTGTGTGGTTTTCGGTATGCCGCGAGAAGCCATCGCTGTGGGCGGGGCAGTGGAAGTGGTGTCACTGGATGATATCCCCTCGCGGATGATGGCGTTGATTGCCGCTTCTGGCCGCGCCCAGCGTGTGTAGTGCAATTCATCAGAGCTTAGCTTAAAAACTAGACATAAAAACTTCAATAAGCTTACAAAGGAATTTCCAATGAATCGTTTACTGCGCAATTTGAGTATTCATGCCGCTGTAGTGGTGGCGCTCGTTTGCTTTGTCGCCCTGATTTTAGTGATTGCAGGTTTGACCGTTGTCTCAGATCGCAACTCACAAAATAATTTAGCGACGCTGAGCAGCATCAGCGATGCGCAGTTAAATGAGATTAACCGTGCCGATTCGTTGTTAAATCAGGCCATGCTGGCGATGGAAACTGCCTCCAACTACCTAATGGKGGGCCAGACTCGGCAATCCAATGAGCAGGTCGATACCGCGGGTGATCGCATTGCGCGTGCGGAGGAGCGTTTTGAGCGCTTTGCAGCAAATTCATTTTCTCCGCAAGGTGAGGCATTGGCAAACGCTCTGATTGAAGATTTTAATACGGTCATGGGGCTGGTTAAACAGCAGCATGAAACCTTCGAATATATGGATTTAACCAGCTATAACAACCTGCGCGATGAGTTGGTTGAGCCCTTAAGTAGCATGGCTACCAGTATGACTGCGTTTGTAACTTACGGTTTCCAGCGGGTAGCAACCATTCGTACTGACGCGCAGGCCCAGGGCAAGTTGTTTACCATGATCAATTTGGCTGTGGTGGTCTTTGCCCTATTGTTGACCCTGATTATTTACTTCGGATTGCGCCGTACGGTGATTGCGCCGCTCAGAGGCGCTATTCAGCGCCTGGATGCGATTGCCGATGCCGATTTAACCGATCCCGTACCGGAAGCCGGTAAAAACGAGATAGGCCGTTTGTTTGGCGCCATGGGCACCATGCAGCTGAACCTCACCAATATCGTTAGTCGGGTGCGCGAAGGTAGCAACGAGATTCACCACGGTACCCGCGAAATTGCCAGCGGCAATGCGGATCTCTCCTCGCGTACTGAACAGCAGGCGGCGTCGATCCAACAAACCGCAGCCAGCATGGAAGAGATGACCGCGACGGTAAAGCAAAACGCCGACAATGCCCGCCAGGCCAGCACTTTGGCCGCAGATGCCTCTACCACGGCAGAGCGCGGTGGGGACGTCGTTGCGCAAGTGGTGCAGACCATGCACGGCATTTCCACTAGCTCGAAAAAAGTCGCTGATATCACCAGCGTGATTGATTCGATTGCTTTTCAAACCAATATCTTAGCGCTTAACGCCTCGGTAGAAGCCGCGCGTGCCGGCGAACAAGGCCGAGGCTTTGCGGTGGTGGCAGGAGAAGTACGCAATCTGGCAAGCCGTAGCGCGGATGCTGCCAAAGAGATTAAAACCCTGATTGATGCCTCGGTGACGCAAATTCAGCAAGGCTCTACCCTGGTTGAGCAGGCCGGTACCACAATGTCGGATGTGGTCACTGCGGTGCGCCGAGTCACCGATATCATGGATGAAATTTCGGCCGCTTCCCAAGAGCAGAGTGACGGCATTGAGCAGGTTAGTCAGGCCGTGGGCCAGATGGATCAAGTCACCCAGCAAAACGCCGCGCTGGTTCAGCAAGCCACTGCGGCGGCCGCCTCGCTTGAGGAGCAAGCTAACCGGTTGGAGCAAGCTGTCGCCGTGTTTAAACTGTTAGGTATGCAGGAGGCGTCGCGTCAGGTGCTTCCTGCCGCATCGCCAACTACCCATGCTATGCCTGCGCCCAGGGCCGCCCAGCAGCAAGCGAGTCAACCTGCCGCTAAGCGTAGCGACCACGAAGAGTGGGAAGAGTTTTAAAGAACAGTTTTGAAGAACGGTTTTGCAGAACAGTTTTAACCCCCTGACTGTACTTTCCAGTCACCCCCGAGCCATATACGGATTGATTAGAGGATGACCCATGGCAGATAAGAATATGAGCTTTCTGGTTGTAGACGACTTTCCCACCATGCGTCGGATTGTGCGCAGTCTGCTTAAGGAGCTGGGCTTCACCAATGTGGATGAAGCAGAAGATGGTCAGGATGCGCTTAATAAGCTGCGCGCTGGCAAATTCGAGTTCGTCGTTTCCGATTGGAACATGCCCAACCTGGATGGTCTGGAGATGCTCAAGGAGATTCGCCAAGACGATGCCTTGAAAGACCTGCCCGTGTTGATGGTGACCGCAGAAGCGAAGAAAGAGAACATTATTGCGGCTGCTCAGGCGGGTGCTAACGGCTATGTCGTCAAGCCGTTCACTGCCGCTACCCTGGAAGAGAAGCTCAATAAGATCTTCGATAAATTGGGTATGTGAGTGACTGAGCCCATGTGCTTGGTTAACGAGGAGACAACATTATGAGCCAGAATGAGCAGTCCGATTCTGCCCAATCGTCCGAATCCGAACAAGCCGCTGAAGACCTAATTCATCGCATCGGTAAGTTAACGCGCATGTTGCGCGAAAACATGCGCGAGTTGGGGCTAGATAAAGAAATCGAAAAAGCGGCTGAAGCCATCCCTGATGCACGCGACCGCCTGCACTATGTCGCCACCATGACGGAGCAGGCTGCAGATCGAGCGCTCAATGCCGTTGACCGTGCGCAGCCGCTGCAGGATCAATTGTCAGACCGAGCGGAAGCGCTGGATAAGCGCTGGGCCGAGTGGTTTGAGGCGCCGAAAGAGCTGGATGAGGCCAAGGCGTTAGTCGTCGAGACACGCACTTATCTCAGCGATGTGCCCGATGTGGTATCAGCGACCAATAAAGAGCTGATGGAAATCATGATGGCTCAGGATTTCCAAGACCTGACCGGCCAGGTGATTAAGAAGATGATGGACGTGATCCATGAGATCGAACATCAGCTGGTGCAGGTACTTATTGATAACGCGCCGGGCGCCCATGCACGAGAAACGCTGCAGCGCAAGGCCGAGGATCAGTGGAAAAACGACAGTGCACGGCGCAACGAAGAGCTTTTGAATGGGCCGCAAGTGAAGGATAATGTCCCCGATACCGTCTCTGGGCAAGACCAAGTAGACGATTTGTTGGATGAATTAGGCTTTTAAAGCGCGTTATTAAACGCCCTCTGGGCGCACAAGCACGCTATTCAGCCGTCCCTATGGACGGCTGAATACGTGATACGCTTCGCTTCACCTGGCCGGATAACCGTATGGCAGATAACGATAGCGACCAGGAAAAGACCGAAGAGGCCACGCCCAGGCGGAAGGAAAAAGCCCGTGAAGAGGGCCAAGTTGCCCGTTCCCGCGAGTTAAACACTTTCTTACTTCTGCTGGGCGGGGTGATTGGCCTGTATAGCATGGGCAATATGCTCTATGACCAGTTGGGCGCGGTGATGGAGCAGGCTTTTCTGTTTGAGCGTCGCCAAGCAATGGAAAGCACACCGATGCTGGCCAATGCGCTGGATCTTGGTCAGCGCACGCTATTTGCCATGATGCCGTTATTTTTGCTGTTAGCCGTTATCGCGTTAGTCGCCCCAGGGCTGATGGGCGGCTGGCTGATATCGGGAAAATCGATGCAGCCCAAATTTTCCAAGTTAAATCCCATTAAGGGCGTAAAACGAATTTTATCAACCCAGGCGCTGATTGAGTTGGCCAAAGCTATCGCCAAGTCAGTCCTGGTGGGTGGCGTCGCCGCGACGTTTTTGTATTTCAACATCGGCAAATTTATGGCGCTAATGGATCAGCCTATCCAGCAAGCGCTTACCAACGCTTTAAGCATGGCCGCTCAGGCGGCTGGGCTAATGGTGCTGGTGTTGATCGTGGTCATTTTGATCGATGTCCCTTTCCAGCTCTGGGATAATGCCAAGAAATTGCGCATGAGCCAGGAAGAGATTAAGCGTGAGCATAAAGAGTCCGAAGGTGACCCGCATGTGAAAGCGCGCATTCGCCAGCAGCAGCAGGCCATGGCGCGGGGTAGGATGATGAGCAAGGTACCCGAGGCGGACGTTATCATTACCAACCCCACGCACTATGCGATAGCACTGACTTATCAGGAAGGCAGTATGGGCGCCCCGCGGCTGGTGGCAAAAGGCGCCGACGCAGTGGCTGCACGCATTCGCGAAATCGCTGAAGAGGCAGGCGTGCCTCGCTTGCAGGCAGCACCATTGGCGCGGGCCCTGTATCATCACGTCGATCTAGATGCAGAAGTACCTGCCGAACTGTATACCGCGGTGGCGGAAGTAATGGCCTGGGCCTACCGCCTCAAGCAAGTATCACAACAAGGAGGCGAGGTGCCCCCAACCCCCGATAACCTGCCGGTTCCGCCGGAGATGGAAAGCCCCGGGCATGACGCCGGTGGTAATGAGGCGCAACCATGAAAGGCTTGAGTCAGCTAGTAGGGCGGCGCGACTGGATGAGTGATGTGCGCATGAAGCTGCTGGTCGGGCCGCTGCTCATCCTCATGATCTTGGGCATGATGATTGTGCCCTTGCCCCCTTTCGCGCTCGATTTACTCTTCACCTTCAATATTGCCCTGGCCATTATGGTGTTAATGGTCAGCATGTTTACCCAGAAGCCGCTGGATTTTGCGGCATTTCCCGCTGTGTTGCTGTTTACCACGCTGTTGCGCCTGTCGCTCAACGTCGCCTCTACCCGTGTGGTGTTAATGGAAGGTCACCAAGGCGGCGCCTCTGCGGGTAAGGTCATTGAAGCATTCGGGGCGTTCCTGGTCGGCGGTAATTTTGCTGTGGGTCTAGTGGTCTTCCTGATTCTGGTCATCATCAACTTTATGGTTATCACCAAAGGTGCTGGCCGTATTGCCGAAGTCGGTGCGCGCTTCACCCTGGATGCGATGCCCGGAAAGCAGATGGCCATCGATGCCGACCTGAACGCTGGTTTAATCGGCGAGGAAGACGCCAAAAAGCGCCGTGCTGAAGTCGCTCAAGAGGCTGATTTCTTTGGCTCGATGGATGGTGCCAGTAAGTTTGTCCGGGGTGATGCCATTGCCGGTTTGGTGATTATGGTGGTCAATATCATCGGCGGGCTGATGATTGGCATGCTGCAGCACGATATGAGCTTTGGCGCTGCTGGTCAGACCTATATGTTGCTGGCGATCGGCGATGGCCTGGTGGCGCAAATTCCCGCCTTGGTGATTTCCACCGCGGCGGGTGTCACGGTATCCCGGGTGAGTACCGACACGGACGAGGATATTGGCCAGCAAATGCTCAGCCAACTATTCGTTAATCCCCAGGTACTGATATTGGCCGCCATCGTGATGGGGCTACTGGGCATGGTGCCCGGTATGCCCAATTTAGTGTTTCTACTCTTTACCGCGCTGCTGGCGGGTTTGGCATGGTTTATTATGCGCCAAAAAGAGCAGTTGTTGGTCAAGGAGGAAATTGCGACTGCGCCTGTACCGTTACAAGAGACCCCCGAAGCGAGTTGGGAAGACGTGCAACTGGTCGATACCCTTGGCCTGGAAGTGGGCCATCGCTTAATCCCGCTGGTCGACTCACGCCAAAAAGGTGAGCTGCTGGGGCGCATTAAGAGCGTGCGGAAGAAGTTTGCCCAGGAAGKGGGCTTCCTGCCGCCAGTGGTGCATATCCGCGATAATTTGGAGCTGCCGCCTAACGCCTATGTGCTTTCAATGAAAGGCGCCGAAATTGGTCGCGCCGAGGCGCAGCCCGGCAAGTGGCTGGCGATCAATCCGGGGCAGGTCTCCGGCGAGCTGCAGGGCACCCATACCCAGGATCCCGCCTTTGGTTTACCCGCCATTTGGATTGATAGCAACCAGCGCGAACACGCTCAGGTGTATGGCTACACCGTGGTGGACGCCAGCACCGTCATAGCAACCCACTTGAACCACCTGTTGCACCGCCACTCACCCGAAATGCTGGGGCGTCAGGAAGTGCAGAAACTGCTGGATAAAATGGGCGATGATCAAAAAGCATTGGTCGAAGAGGTGATTCCCAAGGCTATTTCGCTGACGGTGTTGCAGCGTATCTTGCAAAACCTGCTTGACGAAGATGTCTCTATTCGCGATATGCGCACTATTCTGGATACCCTGGCGGAGTACGCCGCCCAGCAAAAAGATCCTAACGAGCTGACAGCGCTGGTGCGAGTCTCACTGGGGCGTGCGATTGTCCAGCAGTGGTTTGCAGGGCAGGAGACGCTCAATGTGATGGGACTGGATGCCCAACTGGAACAGGTGCTGGTGCAGGCGATGAACGGCAACGGCGCCATGGAGCCTGGCTTGGCAGAGACGCTGATGACCCAGGCGCAGCAAGCGCTGGAGCGTCACGAAAGTTCCGGCGAACCGCCGGTGCTGGTCGTGCAGCATTCGCTGCGCGCGGTACTATCACGCTTTTTGCGCCGCCGTTTACGCCATATGTCAGTGTTGTCGCAGGCTGAAATTCCCGATGACCGCACATTAAGAGTGACCACAATAGTCGGCGGACGTTAATGATGGCCCGCCGTGATAGGCTAGCGTCGACCATTTCCAGAACAGACAAAAGGTAAATCATGAGCGTTAGACGTTTCGTGGGAGCCAACAGTCGTGATGTGATGCGCCAAGTGCGCGAAACGCTCGGTGAAGACGCCTTGATTGTGGCTAATCGGCGTACCGAAGGGGGCGTTGAAATTTTGGCCATGGCGGATGAAGCCMTCGACCACTTTGAACCTTCACCGGAACCCGCACCTCTCGAAACGCCGACAGCACCTCCGCCGCAAGACCCCATGCAGGCGATGAGTGAGCGCTTACTGCGCGAAATGCAGGATATGCGCGCGCTGCTAGCAAATAGCCAGCCAGCCCCTGCTGCTTCACCAATGCCAGCAACGCCCACCGGAACGGCCGCGCGACTGCGCCAACTGCTATGGAACGTCGGTTTCGGCAGCGAGCTTGCCGATGAACTGCTGGCAGGGTTGCCCGAACCATTAGCCCGGTTAGACAGCGATAGCGAAGCACCGCTGCAGTGGCTGCGTCAGCAGTTAATGGATCGCCTCTGCGTGCTGAGCGATGAGCCTAGTTTCTTTGATCAAACCGGCATTGTCGCTCTGGTGGGGCCGACCGGGGTAGGGAAAACCACCACCACCGCCAAGCTGGCGGCACGTTTTGTGATGCGTCMCGGTACGCGCCCGGTGGCGCTGGTGACCACCGACAGCTTCCGGATTGGTGCCCACGAGCAGCTGCGCATCTATGCGCGCTTGCTGGATACGCCGATGTACGCGCTGGATGCCGAGCAGCCCATCGACGATTTGCTGGGCCGCTTGCAGGGCAAGCAGTGGGTGATTATCGACACCGTGGGCATGAGTCAGCGTGACCAGCGGGTGATTGAACAGATCGCCCACCTCCAGGGCGGACGCTCGCGAGTGCGCTTGGTATTGCTGCTGAATGCTGCCAGCCAGCCAGAAACCCTCGAAGAAGTCGTGCTGCGCTATCGCCAAGCCGCGCGAGCGGCGGGCGCAGAGCTCGATGACTGTATTATTACCAAGCAGGATGAAGCGGGGCGGCTGGCGCCAGTGCTAGATATTATTATGCGTCACGGGATGCGTGTGCTGTTTGGTTCCAATGGCCAGCAGGTGCCCGAAGATATGGCCATTGCCACTCCCGACGCTTTAGTCGATCAGGCGCTAAGCACGGCAACGCCGCAGCGTGAACGGGCCCACAGTGCTGAAGCCCCGATGGCAATGCCGCGCTGGTCCCGGGATGTACTGGGCCAAGGGCGTCGCTTGTCATCACTACTGGCGAGGCTGCGCCAACGCGTCACCGGTTTTGCAGAACTAGAAGAGACCTGGAACCTAGCCTCGCTGCCGAGCCGTGTGCAGGAACAGCGTTTGGACGCACTGCTCGCCGGCTATCCCGCGGCGGAAACCACCTTAGGGATGGCGTGGTCGGCGCGGCGCAATGAGCGCGGCTGCGACTGGGCAATGCCGGACATAGGGCTGGACACAGATGGCGCCTGGCTGGCGCTACCCTGGCTGCAGCATCGCCACGTCGCGGGATGGCAGCCGCGCTTAGCCGCGCTGTCAGAGTCAACCGGCGTCGCGGTACACCTACTGCCGCGCTTTCCCGAACCGGAGGCGCTCGTCTGGCTGGAAGCCGAGCATTTGACCTGGGTCAGCCAAGTAGCCCCCAGTCATAGGGTACTCTTTCACCATGAGCGCCAGACCCTCCGTCAGTTGTTTGATGACAGTGTGCTAACGCATCATGTAGGCGTGCGTTTTCGTGGCCAATCGGTGCAACTTTGGACGGTCTACGCCGAGGTTGAGGACGCCAGTGGCACTGCGCTGCTCGCCTGGTACGGGGAAGTGCGCGACCCGGAAAGTGCCAAAGTGGTAGCGCGCCGCTACTGGCTAACCCCTGCACGGCTGGGGGCTGAGGTGCTCTCGCTACTGTTAACACAGCTGCAAAGTGAAGGCTTGGCCGCCTTGACGCGGCGCGCGTGGCAGCAGTTAAAAGAGGCCGATAGCGGTGATCTCAATGCCGAAGTACGGCTGTTAATGGCCAGCGGTGTGGCGTCGGTCGCTGGGCATCTCGATGTTGCCGATGATGAGGAGGCGCAGACGCTGCGCGGCGATCTGCTCAACCTACTAGGCGCCAGCCGTCGCCGCCGCGATACCGGTATGCTTGATGCGCTGGTCTACGCCTTTATGGCGCGGGATGCGATTCGTCAAATGGGCAGTGTGAGTCGAGAGGGTGTGGCGTGAGCGAACAAGATCAAGCCTCGGGACTGCGCAAGTGGGCAAACCTGCAGCGCCAACAGCAGCAGGCTGAGGGGGCGGTTGATGTTGCGGCGGCAGAACCTGTGGCCGAACACGTTTCACCCCTATCAACGCCGACGCGAGCGGCGCTGGAAGAGCCCAGGACGGTGGCGCCGCCCAGGCCCAAAATTCCGCTTATAGTAGTTGGGCTGCCCGGTCGCGGCGTAGTTCAGGTGAGTAAGGTCAAAGCACGTCTGGGGCAGTGGTCAACGCTAGGTCGAAACTGGGCCGGTGAGCCTGATGACTGGGATATTCGCATCGTCATGGCGGAAACGTCTGAGCTTGCGCAACTGAGCGACCAATACAGCCGCTGGGCGCTGTGGATTAGTAGCGATGCCGATGCGTTTGCGACCATGTTCCGTACGTTGCGCCAGTTGCATGAGGGTGGTGGGCCGCGTCGTTTGCTGGCACTCCATGAGCCGCACTTGCCGCGCCAGGGGCTACTCGATAACTTGCGTGAGGCTGCTGATTACTACTTAAATATGGAGTTACTGGTACTTGCACGATGAGCGCACTCTGCCAAGGAGACCAAGCATGCTAAGCTGGCCGTTAACAGGGCGGCTGCCGTTGATCGCGGCGCTGCTGACAGGGTGTCTATGGGCAGGTTTAACGGGGAGCGCCCAGGCAGCGCCCGGTAGCTGGAGCACTCAGATACCGGGACTGATGGKGGCGATGAGTGATCGGGCAAGCAGTAGTCAGGCGGCCACCCCACCCGACGTCGCCAGCCTGCAGTCAGGCCAGCTTGGGCGTATACAGTGGCAGTTTCMCTACCCCCCCAGTGCGCACTTAAACGCTTGGCTGTGCCATCCTGAGCAGTGCGTTGCGTTAACGGGTATGCGGGGTTCTACTACCGCGCTAGCGGGACGAGACGCCGATGCGCCGTTGCATTTTCGCTTCGCCTTACGTCCAGGTCAGCGGCCTGTTCGGGTGCAGGGATTGCAAATGATTGTGAATTATCAGTGAAGGCTGGATAGCCGCGAGGCGAGAATATGTACACAGCACAGGGCAGAATTAAACAAAATGAGCTGTTGACTCAATACATGCCATTAGTGCGACGTCAGGCCTTGACGCTACAGGTTCGATTGCCAGCGAGTATTGAGCTCGACGACCTTATTCAAGCCGGGATGGTGGGGCTGCTGGAAGCGCTGGGGCGCTTCGACGCTACCCAGGGAGCCACCTTCGCGACCTTTGCCAGTCAACGTATTCGCGGTGCGATGATGGACGAGTTGCGCACCCGCGACTGGCTGCCGCGCAGCGTACGCCGCTCAGCGCGGGCGGTTGACCGCGCCGTTCGCCAATTAGAGCAGCAGCTCGGGCGAGCGCCGGAAGAGCACGAAATTGCTCACCACCTAGAGATGCCGCTGAGCGACTATCAGCAGCTCCTTAACGACACCAACAGCGGCCAGCTATTGCCGTTTGAAGAGCTAGTCGCCGATGGCGGCGAGCCTATCAGTCATGAACTGGGCAATTCACCGTTCGAGCAGTTGCTGGATGGACAGCAGCGGCAAACGCTGATTGATGCGATTGAAGCGCTGCCAGAGCGTGAAAAGTTGCTTATGGCGCTGTACTACCAAGAAGAACTCAACCTCAAGGAAGTAGGGGCTGTGTTGGGCGTAACGGAGTCACGCGTTTCTCAACTACACAGCCAGGCCGTAAGTCGTTTACGCGCTCGCTTACACGACTCGGCATAACACCTCTTTTTACTCACTTGTGACCGGCAAGGAGCCGTGGATGAATCCTTCGACGCTGATAGGCATATTTGCCAGCATACTGCTGTTGGTGAGCGTGCTGTTTTTAACCGCAGAGTCCCCTGAAAGCTTTATCAATTTTCCGGGTCTGGCCATCGTGGTGACCGGTACCCTGGCGGCGACCTTTATCAGCTATCCGCTGAAAGAGGTGCTGCGTGTCGTACGGCTGGTGGGCTTGGTATTTCGGCGCGAAAATACCTATATGCGTGACGATATCCGCGAATTGGTCGATATGTCACGGCTGTGGTTTAAAGGCGATGTGCGCGCGGTCGAGCGCGAGTTGGAGCATACCCGCAATCCGTTTCTGCGCACCGGGATCCAACTGGTGATCGCCAACACCAAAGAGGACGAAATTTTTGACATGTTGCGCTGGCGCATCGCCCGCCTTAAAGCGCGTGAGCATGCCGAGGCACAAATATTTCGCACCATGGCCACCTATGCGCCTGCGTTTGGCATGATCGGTACCCTGGTAGGGCTGGTCAATATGCTGGAAGTCATGGATGCAGGCGACTTGCAGGTGATTGGGCCGCGCATGGCGGTGGCCCTGCTGACTACCTTCTATGGCATTTTACTCGCCAACTTAGTGTTTAAACCGATTGCGGTGAAGTTAGAGCGCCGCACCGAAGAGCGACTGATTACCATGAACATGGTGCTGGAAGGTATTTCGCTGATTACCAAGCGTCGCCTGCCGTCGTTTATCGAAGAGACACTCAACTCCTTTGTGGCTAACTACCACGATGAAATTCGTGATAACAGCGTCAAACCCAGGCCTGACTCGTCGGTGAGTTCGGCGGCCAAGGGGTAGGCCCGATGCTAGACCGCGATACACGCCACGCGCTGGAAATGACGCCGTCGCCAGGCGATGGTGAAGAGGGCTGGTTAACCAGCTATCTGGATGTATTGACGCTGCTGATCACGCTCTTTGTACTGCTGCTTTCACTGACGCCGCCGGGCGGCGGTGAAGCGGCTGATACTGCTTTCATGCGTTCGGCCAGCGCGGTATCATCATTGCCGCTGGCGTCTCTAGCCACCGGGATTCAGCCCCGCCACGCTGGGGTGCAGCCGCAGTTTGACGGGCTTGATATTCCTGGAGTCAGCGTTTCGCAAGGCCGCGAAGGGGTGACGCTGCGGATTGATACCAGCCTGCTATTCCCCAGCGGCCAAGCGGTACTAACCCCCCAAGGGCGAGGCGTGGTTGAAAGCCTTATCGGTGTGCTGACGAATTTTGATGGCCAGATATCGGTGGAGGGGCATACCGACAGCGTGCCGATTTCAACGGCTCGCTTCCCCTCGAACTGGGAGCTTTCATCAGCGCGGGCAATCGCCGTGGTGAGGCACTTAGAGCGCCAAGGGTTCAATATTTCACGTATGCGGGCCGTCGGATATGCCGATACCCAACCCATGGAACCGAACGCAACCGCGGATGGGCGAGCTGCCAACCGGCGCGTAGAGCTGCTGCTAAGACAGCAGGTCGAGGGTGAATAGATTGCGAGGCCACGTTTGTGTCCATGTACCACCCGCGATTGCAGTCGTTTGGTGCCCTGCTGGTATTAGATGCTGATTGTCGACGCATCCAAGCCAGTAGCACTAACTTAACCCGCTTAACCGGTGTTGAGCGCCCTGAAAATGGGCAGCTCACCCTTGGCTGTGTGTTGGGGAAACGGCTAAGCCAGCGGGTGCGTCGCGAAATGCACGGGCAGCAGCGGCTTTCCGGCCCGCTAGTGTTTATTCGTTCCAAGCATAGCAACGTGCGTTTTCAGCTCCATGCTTACCGGGTAGGCGAGCAGGTTATCGTCGAGATTGAACCACTAAATCCCCAGGGTAAGCGCCGCTTGCTCTGCACCGTCAATGAGCGGCTGATGCGCTTAGCGGAAGCCACCCATCAGGAAGAGCTGCTCGACTCCTTGGTTAACGCGATTCAACAGCTTACCGGCCATGATCGCGTGACGGTGTGCCATTTTGATAGCGATTGGCATGGTTTGATGGTTGCCGAAGCGCTAGGAAAACAGCTGCCCTCGCTGTTGGGGCAGCGCTTTCCCGCCAGCGACTTCCCAGCTGCCTTGCGCAAAAGTTACCAACACTACCCTGTACGGTTAATTGAAGACGTCGATGCGCCGCCTGAAACGCTGACGCCCGCCTACTCGGGAGCAAGCCTTAGTGGCAGCTTTTTACGCGCGCCTGCCCCGGAACGGCAGCGCTATTTAAACCGGCTGGGGGTACGCGGCTCACTCAGTTTGGCAATGCAGGGTGATACCGGCTTATGGGGGCTAGTGTTTTGCCACTCGGCCGCGCCGCACTCGGTTGAGCCGTCGGCACGTGATGCCGTTCGTACCTTGGTGCAGATGGCCACCCAGCGCTTACTGCTGCTCCGGGCGCGACAAGAAGCCCGCTACCTGCAGCGGGTTCAGGATAGCTTGGCACTGAGTACCCGAGCGCGTAGCGAGCCACAAAGCCCCCAGCAGCTACTCCAGGAGCAGGCGGCTACCTGGATGAAGCTGTTTCGCGCCCATGGTGTAGTGCTATGGGKGAATGGCGGCGCTTATCAAGCAGGCATGACGCCGACCCCAGAAGCCATTAGCCAGTTTGTGCTACGTCTGGAAAGAGCCCACGTGCATAGCGGGCCTTGGTGCACGCGCGAAATCGCCAAAGAGACGTTAACCGCTTCGCTGGCCATGCCCGAGCAGTGCGGAGCCTTGGCGGTGCCGCTGCCAATGAGCTCAACTCAGCGCGCCTGGCTGATATTTTTTCGCCCCGAGCAGGTGGAAACGCTGTATTGGGCGATGCAGCCTGCAACCCATCCTCAACCGGTGGCGCTCGTGACCCCGTCGGTTGCTTGGCATGAGGAAGTGGTGGGTAAGAGCGAAGCCTGGCAGCGGGTAGAGCGCTTAGCGGCGGTCGACCTGGGTGAAGACCTGACGCTGGCCATTTCAGCCTATGAAATTAGCTCGCTGAATATGCACCTGGAGCACGAGCGTAAAGCTCTTGCCGAGGCCAACCAGCGGTTGGAGCAATTAGCCCATTTTGATCCCCTCACCAAGGTGTGGAACCGGTACCGCATTGAAGAGGCGATCAATGCCGAGCTAGTGGCCGCCAAGCGCTACGCGGCCGCCTTCGCCCTCTTGTTGTTTGATGTGGATAACTTTAAGCAGATCAACGATGCCCACGGCCATAGCGTGGGTGACGATGTGCTGGTGGCCCTTGCACGCTTAGTTGAAAACGCGCTGCGTGGCTGCGACCACCTGGGCCGCTGGGGCGGTGAAGAGTTTATTGTGTTGGCGACCCACTCGGATATTGACGCCGCTATTGGCCTGGCCGAACGACTGCGCTCGCTGGTCGCAGAGCTGCGTATAGAAGGGCTTGAACAAAGGATTACGGTGAGTATTGGGGTTGCCGTTTGGCAGACGGGGGACAGCTGCAAAACCATTATCTCACGGGCCGACGACGCTATGTATCGCGCTAAGCATGGCGGACGCAACCGCGTCGAAATGGCGCTAGAGCCCGTGATGTCAATTTAATAATTCATACTTTATTGAATTATTGAGTGGCCGCCCCGTGGCTTTCACACTGCGTCATCATTCGGTTAATCGCGGCGTCAGCGCCTTGCAGGCTAAAGGTCATATACCAAGGCTCGCGCTCTTCCTGGTCAAAGCCGAGAAACAGTTGTTCGCCCTGGCGCATATCGGCCATCAGGGATTCCAAGTCGCTTAAATAAAAGTGGGCATAAAACCCGTCATCGCCGCGCTCGGTGATAAATTCGGCCATGGTGTCGATGACGGGCTGCTCATCGACGCGTAGTCGAGTAGGCACCAGATTAMCCGCCCGGCTCTCCCCCTGCTGCTGCTCAAGGGTGACGCGCATCTCCAGCCAGGGTAAATCGCATACTCCCGGCGTGGCGTTCAGGCTCAGCGTCGCGTCTGAGTAGCTGTGGGCTTCCACCGCCCGGTAGTGGCGCTCGTTTCCCAGTGAGAGCGTCATGGAGTGCCAATGATCATGGGTACTGACGTCGTCGGTATTAAATGTGGCTGCGTTAGCCATGGGCGTTGCGATCAGCAATGAGACGGCCATTGCTGTCGTTATTAAGGTAGTTGCCGTCATGATCTGAGCCATCTAACCAAAATCCTTAGACTATTAACCGAAAAACCAGTCTATAGCGTGTAGGTGAGGGACAAAAGTGTAAGGTGCTGATTTTTCTATATATGGTAGAAAAATTTAAAAAAAGTGCCTCATATGGTGTTAAGTCGTGTCTATACTTCACCTCGATACCATCTATAATCGTCCCATTTGAGCGCTATATTCACCCCGCTGTGAAGGAGTTTTGCGACATGAGCACCGCTGCTAAGGCTATCAAGACCTCTAATGACGTCCCGATGCAGGCCCCCTCGCGGGAGATCTGGGATGCCAAATACCGTCTTAAGGATCGTCATAGCCAGCCCGTCGATCAGGACGTCGGGGCGACGTTTGAACGGGTTGCACGTGCTCTTGCTGCGGTGGAAGGTGATAAAGCCGAAGAGTGGCTGCCGAAATTTCGTTGGGCGCTGGAAAATGGCGCCATTCCTGCCGGGCGTATTCTTTCCAACGCAGGCGCTGAGGCCTACAAGCCGGCGGTGAGCCTGATAAACTGCACCGTTTCGCGCACCATTCGTGATTCCATGCGCGATATTCTCGACTCGGTGGTCGATGCGGGCATGACGCTGAAATCCGGGGCCGGTATCGGCTACGACTTCTCGACGCTGCGCCATAAGGGTGCCTTTGTGTTTGGCGCTGGCGCGGGCACTAACGGCCCGCTGGCGTTTATGGATATCTACGACAAGATGTGTTTCACCGTCGCCTCTGCCGGTGGCCGCCGTGGCGCCCAGATGGGCACCTTTGATGTGGGCCACCCGGACGTGCGCGAGTTTATCCAGGCTAAGCGTGAAGCCGGTCGCCTGCGGCAGTTTAACCTTAGCCTGCTGATCACTGACGAGTTTATGGAAGCGGTCAAAAACAATACCGACTGGCCGCTGGCCTTTCCGCTACATCCTGGTGAGAAAGAGGACGTTAAAGCGCAAGACCTGATCTACCGCGACTGGCCGGTGGTTGAAGAGGGCTACACGGTAGATGCCGAAGGCCGCGTTGCCTGCCGCATTGTTGAAGTGATCAAAGCGCGGGAGTTGTGGGACACCATCATGTCCTCTMCCTACGACTACGCCGAACCCGGCTTTATCCTGATCGACCAAGTGAACCGCATGAACAACAACTGGTTCTGTGAGGATATCCGCGCTACCAACCCCTGTGGCGAGCAGCCGTTGCCACCTGAGGGTGCCTGCTTACTGGGTTCAGTGAACCTGACCAAGTTTGTGATTGACCCCTTTGGCGCCGAGCCGCGCTTTGATTGGGAACGCTATCGCAAAGTGGTGGCGATCTTCACCCGTATGCTTGACAACGTGGTGGAAATTGCTGGTCTACCGCTGCCTCAGCAGCAGCGTGAGATTGAAGCCAAGCGTCGCCACGGCATGGGKTTTCTAGGCTTAGGGTCGACGCTTACTATGTTAAAGATTCCCTACGGCTCTAAGCAGTCACTGGTATTCACCGATGAAGTCAGCCGTCATTTAGCCATTGAGGGCTGGAAACAGGCGCTGGAGCTTTCTCAAGAGAAGGGCATGGCGCCGGTGCTCGAACAGGAGCACACCATTACCCCCAAAATGCTGCGTGAGCGGCCACAGTTGGCTAAAGATGGCTACGAAGTGGGTGATCAAGTGCCAGGGCGCATTCTGCACGCCCGTTACAGCCAATATATGGCCCAAGTGGCCGAGCATGAGCCGGAGTTGGTGGCGCAACTGGCCGAGCACGGCGCGCGCTTTACCCACCACAGCTCGATTGCGCCGACCGGCACCATCAGCCTGTCGATGGGTAACAATGCCTCCAACGGCATTGAGCCGTCGTTCTCGCACCGCTACTTCCGCAATATTATTCAGTCGGGTAAAAAGACCAAAGAGCAGGTCGAGGTGGTGTCGTTTGAGCTGGCCGCCTACCGTCACTTTATCGCCGCAGACGCAGTAGAAAGCGACTTACCTGACTATTTTGTCACTGCTGACGCGATCTCGCCTGAGCAGCACGTCGCTGTTCAGGCCGCTGCCCAGCACTGGGTGGATTCGGCGATCTCGAAAACGGTCAATGTGCCGACAGACTTTGCCTTTGAGCAGTTCCAGGGGCTCTATTTACAGGCCTATGAAAGCCGCTTGAAAGGCTGCACAACCTTCCGCTTTAATCCTGAGGCCTTCCAGGGTGTGCTGGTGCGTGAAGATGACCTTAAAAACACCACCTACGTGTTTGAGCTGGAAAACGGTGAAACGCTAGAGCTAAATGGCAACGAGACGGTGATTTATGACGGTGAAGAGCATAACGCTGCCAACTTGTTTGATGGCTTAAAAGAGGGCACCTACGGCAAATGGTGATGCCGCGCTAAGCGGCTCTATTCACTAACGCACACCTTTGCTAAACGGAGATATATCCCAATGGCTGTTGAAATTACCTCGAAAATTGTTGGTTACCGTATCAAGCAGCAGGAACAGGCCGCGCCCGCTCCTGAACTCCTGGATGAAGATCCGCTAACGGTGCGTATTCCTTCCCGTCCGGAAGGCACCTTAGAGGCAGTGTCGGAAAAGATTTCATACGTAGGCGCGGAGGGGCGCAAGAAAGTCTATCTGCTAGTATCGTTTATGCCGGTGGAAGGTGTGATTGGTGGCAAGCGCGTGGTGATTGAGCGGCCAGTAGAGTTCTTTTTCCCCTCAGGGCAGCTCTCCAGCGAGCACCAGTGGATCACCGCGACCATGCGAAGCCTGTCGCTGGCGGCGCGCGGTGGTTACGTTACCCAGGCGGTGGCGGATCTACGCAAAGTAGCCTGGGACAAAGGTTTGGTGCGCTGTGGCATGAATCGCTGGAAMAAGCCGATGTTCCACGATTCGGAAGTGGCGGCGATTGCCTGGTCGATTCAGCAGATTCTCTACCGCCGCGGCTTTCTGGATAGGGACGGTAACCAAGTGCCGGTTGAACAGCTAGTGGAGCGCTATGCTCACCGTATGCAGCATGGCCATGCCTGGCAGCCGGAAGAGAGCGCAGAAGCGGATTCAGTCGAACAGGGGGCGGTTGAGCCAATTGGTGGAGCAGGAGCCACGGGAAAAAAGTCTGAAGGCAGTGGCCCCGCCATAGTGGGTAACTGCCCCGAGTGCCGCGGTGAGCTGATCATGATGGATGGCTGCCCGACCTGCTATGCTGGCTGTGGCTGGTCAAAGTGTGGTTAGTTTTCTCAGGTGGAATCGCCTAACAGCGGCCGGACATTGTCGGTGAGGTAGCAATCGTCAAATTCACCTTCGGTGCATAGCGCGGATAAGTCTGGAATGGTGACATGGTGGCGGTCGCGAAATACCAGGCCGTCTTCACTAAGCGCCGTAAAGGTGCGGCTAACGTGTACCGGGCTTAGCCCGAGCACATCGGCTAACTGCTCCTGGGAGAGCGGCAGGCGGAACTGGTTGCTAATATCCGGGTTGGTTTGGCGCAGCCTTAAATACATTTCATACAGAAAATGCGCCATTTTCTTACGTGCACTGCGTCTGGCCAGAGTGACGAGGCGCTCAGTGAGCAGCGCCTGCTGACGGCTGCCAATGGCAAACATCACCGAGGTGAGGGGCAGCGACTGGCGAAATATTTCCAGCATACGTTTATGCGGGAAATGACAAATCACGCCATCATCAATCATGCGCACATTTTCAAGCCGCTGCGAGAAGGCAAMCTCGCGCAACCCGATGATATCGCCCGGCAAAAACACTTCGAGAATCTGTCGGTCACCATTCTCTAAGTGACGGTAGGAGTAGGCCCAACCACTTTTTAGTGTGCAAAACTCATTGGCCGCATCGCCCATCTCCCAGAGTAGCGTGCCCGACTTAATATTGGTTGGGCTCTCCTCTAGCGCCATGAGCAATCCCTTCTCATCATCGCTTAATGAACAGTAATGATTGAAGTGCTTAATAATACAGCTGTTTTCCTGACCCACGACGTATCCCTCCAGCACAGGATTGGATAATACTGCTAACGATTATCTGCCCGCCACTATAAACGATGTGGCCATCTACTGCGTCGCCCAAATAGGCTAACTAGCGTACCTATTTAGCCTGGGGTGAGCGCTGCTCACCCCTCGAAAACCAGCGTCAGCGCTTCGTTGCACGCTTGCCTCGCGCGAGCAGCGGCGCTAAGAAGCGGCCGGTATGCGAAACGTCCTGTTTGGCGAGCTGTTCCGGCGTGCCCTCGGCGATGATCTGTCCGCCACCTGAACCCCCTTCGGGGCCAAGGTCGACAATCCAGTCGGCGGTTTTGATCACATCCAGGTTGTGCTCAATCACCACGATGGTATTGCCGTGATCGCGCAGACGGTGAAGTACCGTCAGCAGTTGGCGAATATCCTCAAAGTGCAGGCCGGTGGTGGGCTCATCCAAGATATACAGCGTTTTGCCGGTATCACGCTTGGCCAATTCACGGGCGAGTTTAACCCGCTGCGCTTCGCCACCGGATAGGGTGGTGGCGCTCTGGCCCAAGCGAATATAGGAAAGACCTACATCGAGCAACGTTTGCAAGCGGCGGGCAATAGCCGGTACCGGACTGAAAAATTCCAGCGCATCTTCCACCGTCATGGCCAGCACTTCGTGGATCGTTTTACCCTTGTAATGGATATCCAGGGTTTCGCGGTTATAGCGCTTGCCTTTACACACGTCACAGGGCACGTAGATATCCGGTAGAAAGTGCATCTCTACCTTGATCATGCCTTCGCCCTGGCACGCCTCGCAGCGCCCGCCCTTGACGTTGAAGCTGAAACGGCCCGGCTTATAGCCCCGCGAACGCGCTTCTTGGGTGCCTGCAAACAGCTCGCGAATGGGGGTGAAAATGCCTGTGTAGGTGGCCGGGTTGGAGCGCGGCGTGCGGCCAATCGGGCTCTGATCAATATCGATGACTTTATCGAGCTGGTCGAGCCCTTCTATCTTCTCATAGGGTGCGGCGGTCAGCGTGGTGGCGCGGTTTAATTCGCGCGCGGCAATCGGCATCAAGGTGCCGTTGATCAGCGTCGATTTACCCGAGCCCGAAACCCCGGTAATGGCGATAAACAGCCCCAGCGGCAGGCTTAGCGTTACGTTTTGCAGGTTGTTGCCGGTAGCGCCACGCACAATCAGCTGCTTTTCTGGATTGCCGGGAATGCGGTAGGGGGGCACCGCAATTTCCCGGGTACCCGAAAGATATTGACCGGTCAGCGAGTTGGGGTTGTCCATCACGTCCTGGGGCGTGCCTTGAGCGACAATCTCTCCACCGTGAACGCCGGCACCGGGGCCGATATCCAGCACGTGATCGGCGGCGCGAATGGCGTCTTCGTCGTGCTCGACCACGATCACGGTATTGCCCAAGTCGCGCAGTCGCTCCAGGGTTTTCAGCAGCCGGTCATTGTCGCGCTGGTGCAAGCCAATTGAGGGCTCATCAAGAATATACATCACCCCAACCAGGCCTGCGCCAATCTGGCTGGCTAAGCGGATACGCTGGGCTTCACCGCCAGAAAGGGTATCGGCGCTGCGCTCCAGATTGAGATAATCGAGCCCCACATTGACCAGAAACTCTAGTCGGGCATGGATCTCGTGGACGATTTTATCGGCGATCTCACCCTTGCGGCCGGGCAGGCTTAGATCGGCAAAATAGCGCCACGCTTCACCAATGGGGAAGCGCACAATTTCGGCGATGTTGTGATCGTCCACATAGACATGGCGCGACTCTTTACGCAGTCGTGAGCCGTTACAAGTGGCACAAGGCTGCACCGCGATGTATTTGACCAGGTCATCGCGGACCATGTTGGATTCGGTTTCCCGATAACGGCGCTGCATGTTGGGCAGCACGCCCTCGAAGGCGTGCTCGCGCGTCACTTTACGGCCCCGGTCGCCCACATAGACAAACGGAATCTGCTCATCGCCGCTACCGTTGAGGATAACCTCCTGCTGGTGGTGGGCGAGCTCTTGCCAGGGCGTTTCAAGCTCAAATCCGTAGTGCTTGGCCAGCGCCTGGAGCTGAGTAAAGTAGTAAATATTGCGCCGATCCCAGCCTTTTATCACGCCTTCGGCTAGCGAGAGTTCCGGGTGGCTGATGAGCTTGTCGGGGTCGAAGTACTGCTGTACGCCTAGCCCGTCGCAGGTAGGGCAGGCGCCCGCAGGATTGTTGAACGAGAACATGCGTGGCTCAAGTTCCGCCAGCGAGTAGCCGCACACCGGGCAGGCAAAGCGCGATGAAAAGGCAATATCGTCGCGTTCACCGTCCATAAAGTGAATCATGGCGGTGCCGTCGGCGAGGTTCAGCGCGGTTTCAAAGGACTCCGCCAAACGTTGGGCAAGGTCGTCGCGCACTTTGAAGCGGTCAACGACGACGCTGATATCGTGCTTTTTGCGCTTATCCAGTGGTGCGATGTCATCCAGTTCCAGCACCTGACCATCGATCAAGGCGCGCACAAAGCCCTGGGCGCGTAGCTCTGCCAATAGCTGTAAATGTTCACCTTTACGGCCTTTGACCACCGGCGCCAGCAGCATTAACTTGGTGCCTTCGGCGAGGTTCATGACCTGATCGACCATCTGCGAAATGGTCTGGGCTTCCAAGTCCTCGCCATGTTCTGGACAGCGGGGCGTCCCGGCACGGGCAAACAGTAGGCGCAGGTAGTCGTAAATTTCGGTAATGGTGCCCACGGTCGAGCGCGGGTTGTGGGAAGTGGACTTCTGCTCAATGGAGATCGCAGGTGACAGCCCTTCGATGTGATCCACATCGGGCTTTTCCATCATCGACAGGAACTGGCGCGCATAGGTGGAGAGCGATTCCACGTAGCGGCGCTGCCCCTCGGCGTAAAGGGTGTCGAACGCTAACGACGATTTACCCGAGCCGGAGAGGCCGGTAATCACAATCAGCTTGTTACGGGGCAGTTCCACATCGATCTGCTTGAGGTTGTGGGTGCGGGCACCCCTGACCAGAATGCTGTCCATCAACACCTCGAATCGCGCGGCAAAAGCGTGATTATACGTTTGTCTGCACCCTCCCGGCAAAACCGCTTTGATAACCTGCGTCAACTCGCGACGTTTCCAGTGCCAGTCCAAACCGCTAGAATAGGGAATTGGCGCAATCCAAGCTGATTCACTCCATGTTTAACCACCATAGAAAAGGGCATTATGCGTAAGGTTTCCGCACTATTGCTGGCCTCTGAACGCCGTGCGATCAGTGGTTTGGCCGGGCTATATGCGTCGCGCATGCTGGGCCTGTTTATGGTGCTGCCGGTGTTAGCTCTGTATGCCGACACCCTTGAGGGCTCAACCCCACTATTGGTTGGCGTGGCGCTGGGTATTTATGGCTTAACCCAGGCAACGCTGCAAATCCCGTTTGGCTTACTCTCTGACCGCATTGGTCGTAAGCAGGTGATTGCCATGGGGCTGGTGATATTTGCTCTCGGCAGTGTGGTTGCCGCGCTCTCTGATACCATTATGGGCATTATTGCCGGACGGGCGCTGCAGGGCGGCGGTGCTGTGGCCGCGGCCATTATGGCGCTGCTGGCGGATCAAACCCGTGAGGAAATCCGTACTGCCGCCATGGCGACCATTGGCCTCTCTATTGGCGTGTCGTTTGCCATTGCCATGGTGCTGGGGCCATGGCTTGCCGCCTGGGCGGGGCTTGCCGGCGTGTTTTGGTGTACCGCACTGCTCACGCTAGTAGGCCTTTTGGTGCTATGGCGCTGGGTGCCTGCTGCGCCGCGGCGGCGGCGCCACCGCGATGTGGGTATGGATCGCCAGCAATTTAAAAGCGTCATCACCCGGCCTGATTTATGGCGGCTGGATCTGTCGATTTTTGCCCTGCACTTAGTGCTGATGGCAATATTTGTGGCGGTTCCTTTTCGCTTGCTAAACGTCGGTGTGGCAATTGAGTATCACGGGCTGGCGTATCTTGGCATTATGGCGCTATCGTTTGTGGCCATGGTGCCGTTGATTATTGTCGCCGAGAAGCAGCAGCGCATGCGCTTGATGTGTCTAATGGCGATCGGCGCTATTGTGATTAGTCTGGCAGGGCTAGGGTTGCCACTCTCGCCAAGCTACTGGCTGTTTGTATGGCTGTTTGTGTTCTTCACCGGCTTTAACTTGCTGGAAGCGACGCTACCTTCCATGCTCAGCAAGCTGGCCCCGGCGGGGGCGAAGGGTACCGCCATGGGGGTCTACTCCACCAGCCAGTTTTTAGGCGCTTTTTTAGGCGGTACATTAGGTGGTTTGCTGGCGCATTATGGCGGCCTCAACGCGGTCTTTATTGGCTGTGCTGGGCTTGCGCTATGCTGGTGGATTGCCATGTGGCGGATGCCCTCACCGCCGCCGCTCTCCAGCGAAGKGGTGGCGCTGCACGAGACTCAGGCAGACGCGCTCGMCCTGTTGATGGAGCACTTAGCCGATGTGGTCGGCGTCGAAGACGTAATGGTGGTGCCGGAAGAGCGTTTGGTCTATTTAAAGGTCAATCGAAAGCAGCTTGACCAGGCGGCCTTGAACAGGCTGATGGCACCTCCAAAATCTTAATCCAGCCGTGGCGATAAAGTGTGACGGCGGTTGGCAATAAACTCTACTAGGCAGCTATTAAAGGAGCGTCTTATGGCTCGCGGCATTAACAAGGTCATTTTGATTGGCAACCTCGGGCAGGATCCAGAGGTGCGTTTCACCCCCAGCGGCACCGCCGTGGCCAACCTAAACCTGGCCACCACCGATACCTGGATGGACCGCCAGAGTGGACAGCGTCAGGAGCGCACCGAATGGCACCGTGTGGTGATGTTCAATAAAACCGCCGAAATCGCCCAGCAGTACCTGAAAAAAGGCTCTAAAGTCTATATTGAAGGGCGTCTGCAAACCCGTAAGTGGCAGGATCAGAACGGCCAGGATCGCTACTCGACAGAAATTGTCGCCAACGACATGCAGATGCTTGATGGTCGCAGCGGTGACTTCCAGGGCGGCGGCGCCCCGCAGAATAACTATCCCCAGAATGCTCCTCAGAACGCACCAGCTCAAAATAGTCCTGCCGCTAATCACCAAGGCGGCTATCCTCCGCAGGGTGGCGCGCCCCAAGGCGGTAATAATTACCCCGGCGGGCAGAGCCCACAGCCGCCTCGTCCTGCCCAGCCAGCGCCGCAGCAGGGCAATCAACCGCCCCCGCCCAACCAGCAGAACAGCAGCTACGGCGCCCCGGATCCGGGTAACTTCGACGACTTTGACGATGAGATTCCGTTCTAAGTAGCAAAGTGCCAAAACGCGTAACTAGCTACCAATATAGCCCGCTATAAGCGGGCTATATTGCACTAGCGGTCTAGCCACAGCGATTAGAACAGCTGTTCACTGGTTGATGGCTCTTGAACCCCCATGACGCCTAGGGCATCGTCCCCAGCATCAACGTTGAGCGCTGCGGGCTGGCTATCCTCTTGTTCAATGATGAGTGATTGAAGATCCATTGAGCCACCATTAAAGGTTAGCCGTACCACTTGCTCGCCTTCCTGCAAGTTGAGCGTCACCTCCGGCCCTTGGACATAGTTTCCCCAGTCGCCGCTATTGGGAACGCTAAGCGGGGAGGCTTGTGCGTAGAACACGCCATCTTTCTCAGCGGCGACCGTTATGCTGCGGCCAGACCAAGGTGTCGCGGTAATAAACGAGAAGGTGTGTTCGCCAGCTTCAACGACATCGACGGTGTACTCTACCCATTCATTATTGGCGATCCAACCTATGGCCTCACCGCCGCCAACGATATCCACGCCTTCGCCGCGAATGCTGGCGTCACCCAGTTGCGCTTCGCTGCTATCGCTATAGGCAATGCCCGCGCCTCCCTGGTCGTAGTTGATGGCGTCGAGAAACAGACCGCCGTCATCAATCAACCAGGGGGTTTCACTGTCATTGAACGGTGTTTGGTTGTCAGTAGTAGTGATAGGGACGAGTGAGAGCGAGGCCAGATCCTGGGAGCCGCCATTGAAGGTTAAGCGCAGCACCTGTTCTCCAGCTTCCAGATTCMCCTGCACGCTGTCAGTAGGCACAAAGGTCGTCCAMCTGCCGCTAAAGCCCACGCTGACCGGGGAGGTGGTGGTGTAAGAGCTATCCCCTTGGGCAAATGACGCGGTGATGGAGCGTGCAGCGCCACCGGTTGTGCCTAGCGCCGAGAGAAACGCAAGCTCGTAGGTGCCTGACTGGGCAACATTAATCGTGTACTCGACCCACTCATTGTTTTCGATCCAGCCGATGGCCGTACCATTACCGACAATATCCACGCCGTCGCCGCGGAAATTGCTGCCCTCCTGATTTTCGCTGCTGTCGTTGTAGGCAATGCCCTGGCCGCCAGTATCGTAGTTGACTGCATCCAGCACGAGTCCGTCGTTCTCCACCAGCCAGGGTGTTTGGTTGGTGTTAAAGGGCTGTTGCTCATTTTCCTCTCCCAGGTCAATGGCCTCGAAACTGAACGACTGCAGATCAAGCTGGCCGCCGTTGAAGGTTAGCCGCAATACCTGCTCGCCCGCTGCGAGATCGAACGCCAGTGGGCCCACGGTCTGAAAGCTGGTGAAGCTGCCGGTGTTAGGCAAATTGACGGAGGAGCTGCCTTGGAAACTGCCGCCTTGCTCAAACGCGGCAGTGATGGATTTACCGTCTGACACCGCCGAGGTGAGGAAACTCAGTGCGTAAGTGCCTGCCGTTTCCACATTTAGGGTGTACTCCACCCACTCGCCATCGGCGATATAGCCCAGCGCCTCTGTGCCGTTGGAGATATCCACAGCTTCGTCAGAGCGGAAAGGCGCGCCTTGATGAGCTGTAGTTGTGTCGTTATAGGCCACCCCCTGGCCGCCGTTATCGAACAGCTTGGCTTCCAGCGTTAACCCATCTGCTCCCAGCGCCCACGGTGTTTCGGTGGCATTGTAGGCGGTCTGCTCATCCGGCTCCGCAGGTGCGTCCCCATCCAGAAAGTTGGGGATGCCATCGCCATCATCGTCATCATAGATATCGACACGGCCGTTACCGTTGGCATCCTCGGCCCCGGTGGGGTCGTAGGTCTGAACATTCTCGACCAAAAAGATATTGTCGTTGTAGTCGTAGTTAACCCCCGCGTAGTCCTGAATCACGATATAGGTATTAGGGATCACGTTGCCTTCGGCGTCTTTAGCTATGTAAACACGAATCAGGTGGCCGTCATTTTCGTCCCAATTGAGATTGGTGCCTGGGCTGCCGATGGCATCAATCGTGTCCTCGTAGAGATTGGCGTCCGGGTCGGACCAGGAGATGTAGCCCTGGCGGCCGGTAATATCCGCGAAGAAGCCGAAGGGAGCGTCGCGATCAAGCGTGGTAGTGGTCAGCAGGTCTCCGTTGTTGAGCGTGCGTGGCAGTAGCGTCTGCCCATCCTGCTCGTCGTGGGCCAATATCTCGTCACGGTCACGGCTATCCACGTCGTGGATAAACAGTCGAGCTACGTCGCCTTGGGTGTGATAGGCCGCCAACTGGGTGATTTTGATTGGCGTGCTGCCATCGGCGCGCTGGAAGTAGGGTGAGAGGATTTCATCCCCGTTGGCCTCCACCAGCCCGCCTTTGTTCATCTGACCCTCAGCCACATTGGTCGAGAAACCAAAGGCGTCGACGATCTCTTGCACTAGCGGCTCCTGGCCGCTCTCAGACTGGCCCTGGGCAAGCCCTGCCAGCTGGATCACTTTCTGCCCCTCGTCTCCGTCGTTGGAGTTAATGATCAGCGTTGACTCATACAGCGTGGCGTCGTTGAAATCCTCGGCGATAAAGCGAACCGTGACATTCAACGTGCCACCGACAGGAATCACCAGGTTCTCTGTCGCTCCCACGATTTCAAACAGCGTGGGGTCAGCAATTGCCAGGCTGCTGATCTCCAGATTGGCGAAGCCATCGTTGGTGATGGTAAAGGTCGATTCGTCATGGAATACCTGATTGGCATTAGCTGGATTCTGTATCCGGCTCATCACCAGGCGGTCATCCGACGGTACCCCATCCAGGTTGGTGATCGATATCTCGCCGCCGGAAACCGGTGAGATCCCTTCGATGACAAACATATTATCGTTGTAATCGTAGTTAATGCCGGTGTAATCCATGATCCCCAGGTAGGTATTGGGGATCACGCTGCCGTTAGCATTCAGCGCCTGGAATACCCGCACGGTATAGCCGCGCTCGATGCCTTCTGCATCCGCTGGGACTGTTCCTCCCCCTGCCGGATTGAGCGATGGGTCGGTGGAGAGATTGGCGACTTCAATGCCAAAGATGTCGTTGCCGATCCAACCGTCGGGTATCTGGTCGCGGGTGAAGGTGGCGGTCGCGAACTGGCCGTTAGACTTGATCGGCAGTAGCGACTGGTTGTTATTGCCCGCGTGGTTGGAAAGTATAATGTCCTGATTTTTATTGCCGGGATTATGAATCCCCAACGTAGCCCCCCCGTCGCCATGGTAGGCCGCCAGCTGGGTAATGGTGGCCGATTCAAAGCCATCGGCGATCTTCCAGTAGCGTGACATAACCTCGTCATCGTTGATGGGACGGTAGAGGTCGAAGTCGTTGAGCACCGAGTTCTCGCCGCCGCCCACCGTGGTGAGCCCCTCGATCACGTTGCCGAAACCGAAGACTTCCCAGACCTCATTAACGTTGGGCTCCCAGCCGCCTTCATCACGCGCCTGCCAGAAACCGGCCAAGTGCACCTCGGCCACAGGGGTATCTGCGTCGTTGGTAATCAGGCGCAGCGTACCCTCAAATACCCCATCACCAGCATCGTTAGTTGGCGGCGTATAGGCCGCGCGGTCAAACAGCACCTGCACGTCAATCGATTCACCCGCTGCCAAGGTCAGTCCATCGAAAATATCGGGGGCGACGAGTGTGAAGGGGCCGTCAAGATCGGCGTCAATAAAGGTCAATGCATTGGTGCCAGTATTACTGATGGTGACCGTGGCATCCTCTTTGTAGTCGCGGTTCGGGTTGGAGGCGCTGTCGTTCTCCAGGTAGCTAAAGTGCAGGCGGTCAGAGAAGTAGGCCGCATCATTACTTTGAATAGCGATATCCGCATCGGGGTCGCCGGGGGCAGGCGAGATATCAAGATAGTCGATTTCATTGACACCGTCCGCGCTGGACACAACCCTCAGGTTATAGGTAACCCCTGCCTGTAGTTCGATATAAGCAGATTGCTCACCGGCCTCACCAACACCAGGGAAGCTCATTTGGTCAATTGGTTGGCCATTGAGCAGTAGCGTCAATCCGCCGCCATCCGGCGCCCCAGCATTGGCTGCCAGATCGAGTTTGTAGGCGCCATCTTGATTGACTGTGAAGTAGAAGTCAGCGGTACGCTCATTAACGGCTCGGGCGCTATCGCCGCCTTCCAACTCAATACGGCCACTGCCATCAATGTCGGCGTAGATGGGCTCGAAGGTATCCAACGGGGTATCCGCGATGCGTAGCAGGTCGACGTTGGGGCCATTGGCGTCCGGCGCCGTGACGGTAATCGTATTGCTGCCTGCACCTAGAGTTAACGAAGCGGATTGGAAGAACCAGTTATTCTCAGCGTCGTTACTCTGGCCTGGGAAATTAAGTGTCCCGATCGCTACCCCATTGACTGCGACGACCATGGGGCGGTCGGCCTTGGAGGCTGCCAGGGCATAGCGGAAGCCAACGTCGTAGGTGCCAGCCTCATCGACCTCTACTGTCCAGGTAATACTCTGGTCGCTGGTGCCATTGAAATCGACGAAGCCTTCGCCGGAGGCGTTGCGGTCATCCACACTGTTGGTGACGATTACCGGGCCATCGAGTTGAGCGTTTTCGGCCTCGTAGTCGGTGTAGCCGGGCGTTGTGTCTTCGGGKGCCTGGAGAATCTCCAACTGGTCGATATTGGGGCCCGTATTATTGACGGCTTGGAAGCGCACCGTATTAAGCCCTGATACCAGCGCCGCAGGGATATCCAGCGTGAGCCACTCGTTCCAGGCGGCATCGCCAGTGACGCCAGCAGGGGGGCTGAAACCGAAGGTGCCGACGCTAACGTTATTAACGAACACTTCCAATGGTCGGTCCACTGTGTCGCCGTTACCGTAGCGAACCCGCAGTACTGAATCACCCGCATCGGCGCCTGAGAGCTCGAAGCTGAAGGTGATAAAGTCGCTATTCGTGCTGCCAAAATCGGCATATCCTCCGAGAACGCCGTCGCTATCATTGTTGTTGCCATCCAGACCGAAGGCACCAGGGCGCACACCGGTTGGCTGATTGGGCTCAGGATTGGCGGTGGTTCGAACCTGAATCTCCGCGCCMCCTCCTTGGGCAACCGATACACTGGTGCCGTCGTCGGGGGTATTGTCTTCGGCCTGAATAGTGAGTAGCGATACCAACTCTTCACCAGGTTCTTCAGGCTCCTCTGGGTCGACGATCACACCCCCCGGTGCGGGGTCGAGACGAATGATTTGGCTCTGGCCATTATTGCGGTTCAACGTCAGCAGGTAGAGCTGGCCGGTGGCCGGGTTCTCGATAATATCCAGCGGATCTATATAGGTGATGACGTTGCCGTCAACATCGCGTAGCACTTCATCACCGATGACGTTGCCCGCGGCGTCGAGAGTGATAGAGCGTATGTCGTCACCGCCGGAGTATTCGGTGAACAGCACACTACCTTGTAAGTTGCCGCCGAATACTCCGCTGGAGTACTCAGTGACGCCGTTGGGAGAACGGTTCTCGCCTAGCGAATAGACGCCCTCAATATCGTAATTGGGATCAGGCTGCTGGCCGACCGGGTAGTTGCCCACCTGGTTAGTATCGTTGCCTGCGGTTGGGTTACCGCCATTGAGGATAAATTCATCGCGCAGGGGATTGGGATGGCCGTAATAGCCCCCTTCCTTAACCGTAAACAGGTAGTCGTCCTGTTTTTCGACGTTACCTGCGTATTCATTTTGCGGCGTCGAAGGGTCATCCGGTACGTTGCCGCCAGCCGCCGAACCGTTGGTCGGGACATAGAGGTTGCCATTGGAGTGCCAGACCAGGTCGTAGGCATTGCGTACGCCGGTGGCGAAAATTTTAACCACGGCGTCATCGGCGAAGGGGTCATAATAACTTTCGATTAGATTACCATCGGAATCCTCTACGGTTGCAGTACCGTTGGCCGCGAAGACCAGGAAACGGTCATTACCCATAGCAATCGGGTCTGCCTTGAAATCAACGCCGTCATCGTCGGTAAAGCGGCGGTTGAAACCATCTTCAGGCAAGGGCTCGGTAGTCMCATCAAAGCCACCTGCTGGCGCTTCACGGGTCGGATCTATTTCCATGACAGCCGCACTGAGCAGTCGCTCAGGGCGGTTACCCCAAGCGCTATCGGGTGCCCCCATTGCCGAGTTCGATCCCTGAAGTAGATACAGCAAGTGGCTTGGTACGTCTGGGTTGGTGTTGGCATCGAATTCGGGGTTGGCGCGGAATTCGAGGCTATTGGTAACGTGGTCGCCGTTGGAGCGCGGCAGCCCGGTGATATAGGCTTCTGCGCTGGCGTTGAAAGCGTCACCTTCTTCCAGGGTAATCTTGGAAATGCGTCCACTGAAATCGGGGACGCCATTATCACGCCCTTCAAGTGGAATTGGATAGTTATCGCTTACCCACAAGACATTGGGGTCAGTAGGGTCGAAGGTTAGGCCGATAATGCCCCGCGGCCCTGCAGAGTCCCCCGCAAAGTAGTCGAGTGCCAACACTTGCTCATTGGAGAGCGCACCGGTTTGCGGGTTAACGTCGTAACGCTTGATCTCGCCCAGCATATTCGAGATGTACATCTTGCTGCCATCAGGGGATAGCTCCAGCGAGGTGAACTGGTAGGCGTTGTCGGCAGCGCCGTTGAGCTCAATGACATCGTTGAATGCTACTTCTCTTGGCACAATTTCAGAGGCTTCACCGGTGATGAAGGTGTTGGTGAATTTTTGGAACTCCCGAGTTGGAGCGTCAGGGTTGTCATTGGCGCCACGATCCTGAAAGCCTTCGATGACCAGGGTGTAGCTGGTGAACTCTTTGAGCATGCTGTTGGGAGAAATCGTCAACGAATCGAAGCCGCCGGTAGTGTTGACGTTGAGAGCTACCTCTTCGCCGCTGACAGTTTCGAAGAGCCGTACGGAGCCGTCACCTAAGCTTTCCAGCAGGGCACCGCCACGGCCATCGACGACCGAGATGCCCACGAAAATATCCGAATCGGGATCGACGCCGGTGGGGGGCGTGCCGTCTTCGGCGTCTAACTCGACCCGAATCTCGTTCTCGCCCACTCCGGCGATAGCACGCGGGTCGGTGAAGAAGGCGTAATCTTCCGGTGCCTCACGGTCATCCTCCGGTGTCAGGTCGGGAATCGACTGGATCTCGATATACTGAATCTCGGTATTATCACCAAGGCCAATCGAATCCAGGGTCAAGCGGCCATCGGTAACCTGTACCACGCGGGTAACCAAGTCGGAGCGGAAGCCTTCGGTGTCGTTGCTGGGGCTATTGTCGGCTGGAAAATCATCGGGCCGGAACGGCGTAAAGGGGGTGCTGAATTGCTCACCTTCGGCGTTGATCAGATTGACGCTGTCGTAAGGCCCTGAGGTATCGCCGATAGAAATCGTGACCTCATAATAGCCGTCGTCCAGTTCCATTTCCCATCCGGCGCGGACATAGCCTTCCGCAGGCTGGTCAAAGTGGGCGTAGGTGCCCTGGCGGGGGTCAAGACCGGCGATGTCGTCGGTACGATCGTTAACGGCGACACTGGAGAGGGTATTGATCGCCATCGGTATAGTGCCATTTTCGGTGCCATCGGCGATGGAGGCCTCGGTAACCCAGCCGTACTGGTAAACTTGGCCATCGATCTCGACGGATTGATCGCCAAACGCTAAGCCGGTATCGGCGATATAGCCTTCCGGGGTGGCAAAGCCATCGGGCTCGAAATTGATCTTGACGGCAAAGCGCTCCCCCGGTTCAACGAAGGGGGGCTCCTCTTCTCCCTCGCGGCTAACACTCAGACTATCGATATTGGGGCCAGCATTACCTATATTCTCAAGTCGTATGGTGTTGTTGCCCGCCATCAGTTCCAGCTCAATGGTGGCGTCTTGCCAATTCACCCAGCCGTCGTTGCCTGCGCCAGTGGTGGGGAAGGCCAGTTCGCCCTGGGGGGCGCCACCTACCAGGAGAGTCATCGGTCGGCTAGCCCCGGCGCCATCACCGTTGGCATAGCGCACATTCAGGGTATAAGTGCCCGCTTCTTCGACGGCTACCTCAAAGAAGGCCGCATCACCGGCTTCGTTGCCCATATCGAGGTAGCCGCTGCCGGTAAAACCATCCCATAGGCCGTCCGGGCCAGCGGCTGCATTGGTTTCTGGATTGCTAGCGTCGCGAACCACTGTATCGGGGGTGGGCTCATCATCATCGATGGTGAGCGCTTCACCTTGAATCTCAAACAGGAAGGGCTCGGTGGGTGTTTCACCGCCGTCGTCCTGCTGGTAGTTGAAGATAATCTGATCGATATTGGGGCCGTTGTTGACACCGCCATCGGCCACTGCCGGTATGGCAAATGAGACGCTGTTGGGGCCAGCTTGAAGCTCCATCTCCACTTCAAGCTCTAGCCAGCTATCCCATGGGTCGTTGACGCCATCATTGACTGCCGGCGGGAAAGCCGCTTGGGGAGCAGGCGTTCCATTGATCATTAGGTCAAGGGGGCGGGGCCCTGCGCTACCGTTGGCGTAACGAATGACCGCGGTGTAGGTGCCGGCTACCTCGGTTTCAACGTTGAAGATAACCTCGTCGCCGGGGTTTGTGCCAAAGTCCATATAGGCACCACCGACGGCGCCTTCGCGGTAATTACCGAAGGCATCATTGTTATTAGGATCTACCACCCGAGTGAAATCGGCATTGGAGGGCACGCCACTATCATTGACGGTGACCAGGGCAGCATCCTCTGCCTGGATAACGATGGGTGCGACAGTGTCTGGAACGGCATCATCCTCGCTTACGCTACCGCTGGCTGTTGCGGCGGCGCTGTCGATGGCGAAGCTGTCACCGGTGGCGCCGATAAGGGCGACCGTGACGGTTTCGCTACCGTTATCTTCGTCGTCGTTGGCGACATCAAGCGCTAGGGTGGCGACCCCGTCAGTGAAGGTGACCGTGCGGGTGTCGGCAACGCCATTAATTTCCAGGGCAAGCTCCACGTCGCCGCTAAAAGCGTTTGAGGCGCTCAACGCAAAGCTCAGAGTAGTGACGCCCTCATCGCCACTCTCTACCATCGGGTCGGCATCGGCGATGCCCAGTAGAATAGTCGGCTCCGGCTCCACGCTGCCCGTGGGCATAAACTCGATATAGTCGATGCGCGCGTACTCCAGCGCCGTTGAGCTGGCGCTGAGCGACAGCGTAGCGCCATCGCCCACGGTCACGTCGGTAAAGGTGGCGGTGCGGAAGTTTTGCGGCTGAACGCCGTTGCCGCTGTCGGCGTCGTCATCGAATGTCCAACTGCCGCTGAAGCTCTCGCCATCGGCGTTACCAATACTTAGCTGGGCAGTACTTTCGCCGTCGTTCTCGTCGACATAACCGACGATGACGGTATAGGTACCGGCGGCCACTTTACCCTCCAGGGCGTAGCTGGCGGTACCTTCGCTGTTGCCGGGCAGGCGAATAGCTTGGCCGCCATCAGCGGCAGCGATGTTCTCGATGGTGAAGGTCGTAGCAGTGTCAAACGCTTCCGCCTGTAGGCGAATTGATTCAACGGGGGGCTCTCCTTCGTCATCTTCGCTTACGCTACCGCTGGCCGTCGCGGCGGTGCTGTCGATGGCGAAGCTGTCACCGGTGGCGCCGATAAGCGCGACAGTGACGGTTTCGCTACCGTTATCTTCGTCGTCGTTGGCGACATCAATCGCTAGGGTGGCGACCCCGTCAGTGAAGGTGACCGTGCGGGTGTCGGCAACGCCATCAATTTCCAGGGCTAGCTCCACATCACCGCTAAAAGCGTTTGAGGCGCTCAACGCAAAGCTCAGCGTGGTGACGCCCTCATCGCCACTCTCCACCATCGGGTCGGCATCGGCGATGCCCAGTAGAATAGTCGGCTCCGGGTCTACACTGCCCGTGGGCACAAACTCGATATAGTCGATGCGCGCGTACTCCAACGCCGTCGAGCTGGCGCTGAGCGACAGCGTAGCGTCATCGCCCACGGTCACGTCGGTAAAGGTGGCGGTGCGGAAATTTTGCGGCTGGACACCGTTGCCGCTGTCGGCGTCGTCATCAAATGTCCAACTGCCGCTGAAGCTCTCGCCGGTGGCGTCACTGATGCTCAGTTGGGCAGTGCTTTCGCCGTCGCTCTCGTCGACATAACCGACGATGACGGTATAGGTACCGGCAGCCACCTTGCCATCAAGAGCGTAATTGGCGGTACCTTCGCTGTTGGCGGGCAGGCGAATGGCCTGGCCGCCATCGGCGGCGGCGATGTTCTCGATGGTGAAGGTCGTAGCAGTGTCGAACGCTTCCGCCTGGAGGCGGATGGGATCGGCAGGCACTACCGCTTCGTCATCTTCACTGACGCTACCGCTGGCCGTCGCGGCGGCGCTGTCGATGGCGAAGCTGTCACCGGTTGCGCCGATAAGGGCAACCGTGACGGTTTCGCTACCGTTATCTTCGTCGTCGTTGGCGACATCAACGGCTAGGGTGGCGGCACCGTCGATAAAGCTGACCGTGCGGGTGTCGGCAACGCCATCAATTTCCAGGGTAAGCTCCACGTCACCGCTAAAAGCGTTTGAGGCGCTCAACGCAAAGCTCAGCGTAGTGACGCCCTCATCGCCACTCTCTACCATCGGGTCGGCATCGGCGATGCCCAGTAGAATAGTCGGCTCCGGCTCCACGCTGCCCGTGGGCACAAACTCGATATAGTCGATGCGCGCGTACTCCAGCGCCGTTGAGCTGGCGCTGAGCGACAGCGTAGCGCCATCGCCCACGGTCACGTCGGTAAAGGTGGTGGTGCGGAAGTTTTGCGGCTGAACACCGTTGCCGCTGTCGGCGTCGTCGTCAAACGTCCAATCGCCGCTGAAGCTTTCGCCTTCGGCGTTGCTGATGCTCAGTTGAGCAGTGCTTTCGCCATCGCTCTCGTCGATATAGCCGACGATGACGGTATAGGTACCGGCGGCTACTTTGCCATCGAGTGCATAGCTGGCCGTGCCTTCGCTGCTGCCGGGTAAGCGAATAGCTTGGCCGCCATCGGCGGCGGCGATGTTCTCGATGGTGAAGATTGTGGCAGTATCGAACGCTTCCGCCTGTAAACGGATGGGATCGGCGGGCTCGGAAGGAGGTGTAACGCTATCTTCAACATTACCAACGGCAATTAAGAATGTTTCGCTGACACTCGCCCCCGCCGGGTCGGTAGCAGTGACCTCAACGCTGACCGAAGTTGCCGTTTCAAAATCAAGGCTATTGCCACTTTTTAGACGCAATACGCCGCTGGCATCTACTTCGAAACGTTCGTCGCTGACAGTAAAACTATGGGTGTCGTCATCCTGGTCTTCCACAATGAGCTGACCAATAACGGCGCCTTCCTGGTTTTCCAGCACGCTGTTGTTATCTAGCAGCAGGGCGGTGGGTGCGGAAGGCTCTGCCGCCACCAACGCCATCTCAATTTTATCGATATTGGGGCCGTTGGCGCGGCCGCCCAGCCGCAGTAAGTTTTCGCCAGCGGCTAGCGTGAATTCGAGTGTTTCTGTCGTCCAACCTTCCCATTGCGTAGCATCGGGCGTACTGGTAGTTACGCCGCTGGGCAGATCATCGAGATCATCGGGCATATAAAGGGCGGGGGTCGTATTTATAAACGCAAAGGTGCCAATAGTCGTTAAGTTACTGCCTTCGACCAGAGACAGGTCAAGCGGCCTGTTATTTTGACTAGCATAAGTAACGGTCATGGAATAGGTGCCCGCGACGGGGGCTTGATAAACAAATTCCCCATAAGCATCTACATTGCCAAATGCCCAATCCAGGTAGCTAGCCTCTTCGGCACCTACTCGGAAGGTGTCGTTGAGGCTTACGATATTGGCGGTAGTCACCGGGCGATTGGTATCGGCGCCATCTGGGGTTAGGTCGGGTTCTGGTGACAAAAAAAGCTCTTCGCCTTGGATCACCTGAGTGCCTAGCGCGGGTTTGCGGATCTCGAGATAATCTACATTGGGGCCGCTGATGCCATTGGAAGTAAAGCTAACACTGTTTGCGCCCTCCTGAAGCTGCACGATAATGGTTCGCTCAGCAAAGGTAGTGAAGTCGCTTGCATTATTATTGCCTTCGGGGCTGGTACTGCGTAGGTCAAACATGCGATCAACCAACTGATCATTCACTTCTAGACGCAGAGGGCGGTTACGTTCGCTGGCGACAGCATCGTTGTTACGGCTTAAGGCATAGCTTACCGCCAGTTCATATTCACCCGCCTCCGGGACATCGACATTGAAGGTAAGAGTTTCACCACTCGGGCCGACAAAATCGGCATAGGCATTGCCATCAGCATTAACGGCATTGGGTTCGCCGACGGCGGACGTGGTCACTCCGCCCGTCATAACAGCATAATTGCCCTCACCATCTGTATTATCAGTATCTTCTGCCTGAATGCGGATAGGCGTGAAAACGGGCGTTACGGGGATACTATCAGTAACTTCAAAAACCACTGTATCGTTCCCAGTCTCAATGGTATTACCAGCATCATCTAGTGCGGTGATGAGTAGCTGGACAGTACCACCGGTAAAATTGGGGAGGCCGTCAAAGATAAAAGGAGGTGCCGTGCTCGTTAGGGTTATTGGCTCTCCATCATTATAAATAATGGTTAGTTCTATTGTATTAGTAAGATAAAGTGGATCAAGGGAGCCATTAATAATAGGAATAATGCGGATAGCACCGTTTTCTATTTCATCTGTAGTAACTGTTTGTGCGTTGTTTAAGCCACGCTGGATTTCACCCGTTGTTGCATTGATCCAAGTAATAGAGAACATAGGACACCCCCGCGATGTATGTGCTAATTGCAAGCAACGACTGACAAATTAGGTTTTTTTGGTGTAGAAAAGGTGCTGCGCATCTGATCTCTATGAGTTACGCATGGCTACGCCTCGTCACTCATCATTACAATTTTTTACCTTAGCTGTTTTGGCACAGCCCACAAGAACTAAATATCTAGTGCTAATAGGCTGTTGTATTATTTTTTTTAAGATTTTTTTTAAAAAATAGGTGGTTATGTATGAGTCTTTCGAGTGGCACTTGAAATGGTCGATATCGTGATTAAGAAAATAATTTTTTAGCAGTGTTTTTTTCATCATATGAGTTTGTTTTTTTATGTTGTTTGCAATGCTTTAAAAACCCCATTGATCAGTCTGAGTGTTGGTGTTTTTTAACTTTCTTAGTCATGGTTGGTGGCTCTCTACTAATGAGCTTTATCGTCGCTAAAGCGCTTAAAGCGTAAGGATTCCCTATTGTGCTATTTTAAATTAGCCATTTGGGCTGTTTTTCATTGCGATCAACGTTGGCTAATTCGCTGGGGAGAGCTGCGTGGAGGCTTCCTACAGGGGGCGAGAACCAGTAAAGTGTACCGCTCCTGTCGCTGAGCGACAGCCCATGAGCCATATCTTGTAAGACGGTGTCGAGACCCTGGTGGGTGGCTCTGATGTTTGTAAATTGTGCAGAGGATGGTTGTGAAACTTTTGATATTGGATGCCGGACACTGCTTAAGCTTGGCACTGGCCCGGGAAGCAAACCGTCGCGCCGATACAGAGTTAGTCATAGAGCAAGGGACGACCATCACGCCGTCGCGCCTTGAGGCGATCGCCCCTGACGCCGTGATTATTCCACCATTGGCACACCCACTGAACATGGCGCCAGCGGATGTGACGSCCCATGCCGATGCGGTAGATAGCTGCCTGGATGCCTGCCAATCGCAAGACGTGGCGTTGGTATGGTGTGTCTCTGATCAGCTTTACGAAGACGGTTTGGAAGTCCCCATTGATGAGCATGTGGTGCCTGCGCCGCGAGATGACAGCTTGCGCCGTCTGGTACAAACCGGTGATCGTATCCGTGCGGGGTTTCAGCGCCATTTGATTGTGCGCCTAGGCCCGCTGTTTGCGCTGGAAGGCAGTCATGCGTGGCTCAATGAGATCATCGATAGCTTGGTGCTCGGGAAGGCGGTGCGTGCCGCAGAGGATGTGATTTTTTGCCCGACTTCCGCGGACGCCGTCGCCATGGCGTTGATTGGCATGCTACAGCAGCAGGTCAGCGGCGCTGAGGCTTGGGGGGCCTACCATCTTGCGGGCACCGAACCCGTCAGCGCCTTTACCTTTACCTCCATGGTGCGCACCCAGCTGTTAACGCACCTTGAGGGGCGCGGCGAGCAGATTGCTCTCGGCGAGGTTCAGCCGCTTAAACACCACCATGATGCCAAGCTGCGGCGCGTCTTAAACTGCCGCCGAGTGCTGGACGTGTTTGGCGTTCATCAGAAGCCGTGGCGGTTAGAGGCTGGGCGTATGCTGGATGCGTGGTGTTTGATCCGTGAAAATAATCGTGTCAGCGATACAGGAGCGTCGGCTTGATAAATGTGGTTCGCAGTTTGGTTTTTTATGCCGGCTACTTTTTGGCCATGCTAATGATCGGCATCCTGTTTCTCCCCATTGCGCCGTTTCTCCCGCTGTCTGGCCGCTACCGCTTACTCAATTTGTATAACTACTTTTTGATGGTGTGGTTTCGTATCGCCTGCGGTGTGCGTTACGACATCCAGGGGCGGGAAAACCTGCCTAGCGGCCCGTGTGTGATTCAAGCTAATCATCAGTGTGAGTGGGAAACCGTGTTTCTACAGGTGATGAAGCCACCGGTATGTACCGTGTTAAAGCGCGAATTACTGCGCCTGCCGATCTTCGGCTGGGGGTTGCGCCTGCTTCGCCCGATTAGTCTGGACCGCTCGAAACCAGCACGGGCGATGAAGCAAGTGCTTACTCAAGGCGTCGAGCGTTTGGGAACGGGGCTTTCAGTACTGATTTTTCCTGAAGGGACACGGGTAGATCCAGGCATCCGCAAACGCTATAACAAAAGTGGCAGCGTGGTGGCGTGTCGGGCAGGGGTGCCGGTGTTGCCGGTGGCTCATAATGCGGGTGAACGCTGGCCAGGCCGCCACTGGGTTAAGCGGCCAGGCGTACTGCGTGTGCGCATTGGTAAGCCGATTGAAACAGCCGGGCGTATGCCCGATGAAGTGCTCGCAGACGTCGAAGCGTGGATTGAAGCGCAGTTACAGGAAATTTCAGACGTGCCACGGCCTACCTCTCGGTAACCGTCTTTTGCGTATACGTTMCGCCTGTACATAAAAGCCTGAGCATAAAAACGGMGCCCAATGGGCGCCGTTTTTATGCTTATCATGCGAGTAGCCGTACTAGCGTTAGTCGTTCGTTAGTCGTTGAAACGCTGGAAGACTAAACACGCATTGGTACCGCCAAAGCCGAAGCTATTAGACAAGGCACGTTCTATCGTCACGTCATCGCGGCGTTCGGTGACAATATCAAAGCCGTCGGCCTGCTCATCCAAATCGGTGATATTCGCTGAGGCGGCAACAAAGTTGTGTTGCATCATCAGCAGCGAGTAGATCGCTTCCTGTACACCGGTAGCTCCCAAGGAGTGGCCGGTGAGCGATTTGGTCGAGCTCATGGCGGGTGTTGTATTCCCAAACACTTCGCGTATCGCCTTCAGCTCGGCAACATCGCCGACGGGGGTCGAAGTGCCATGGGTATTGATGTAATCAATGCTGCCATCGACCGTTGCCATCGCTTGGCGCATACAGCGCATGGCCCCTTCGCCCGAAGGAGCGACCATATCATGGCCGTCAGAGGTCGCGCCGTAACCCACCAGTTCGCCGTAGATCTTGGCGCCGCGGGCTTTAGCGTGTTCAAGCTCTTCTAACACCAGCATGCCACCGCCACCGGCGATAACAAAACCGTCGCGGGCCTGGTCGTAAGGACGTGAAGCCTGCTCAGGTGTGTCGTTGTAGTGGGTAGAGAGCGCGCCCATGGCATCAAATAGGCAAGAGAGCGTCCAGTGCTCCTCTTCACCGCCACCGGCAAACACCACATCCTGCTTGTTAAGCTGAATTTGCTCCATCGCGCTGCCAATACAGTGCGCAGATGTCGCACAGGCAGAAGAGATAGAGTAATTGACGCCTTTGATTTTAAACGGCGTAGCCAAACAGGCGGAAACGGTGCTGCCCATTGTCCGGGTAACGCGGTAAGGGCCAACGCGGCGCAGGCCTTTGTCACGCAGTACATCGGCAGCTTCAACCTGGTTAGCGCTTGAAGCACCGCCGGAGCCGGCGATCAGGCCAGTACGTTGGTTGGATACTTGTTCTTCGCTCAGCCCCGCGTCTTCGATGGCTTGGGCCATAGAGACATAGGCATAGGCCGCTGCATCGCCCATAAAACGGCGCAGTTTGCGGTCGATGAGTGCGTCAAGATCAATATCGACGCTGCCTGCCACATGGCTACGGAAGCCACGCTCGGCATACTCTTCCTTAAAACGAATACCACTACGCCCAGTTTTGAGCGCGTCCAGGACCTGTCGTTGGTCGTTGCCAAGGCACGATACGATGCCAAGGCCGGTGACTACCACTCGTCGCATGGGAGCCTCCTGTTCAGAAATTCGCAGTGGAGGTAAATAGGCCAACGCGCAGATCATTAGCCTGATAGATGTCGCGCCCGTCAACGGTTACCGTGCCGTCGGCGATACCCAAGATAAGACGTCGGGTAATAATACGCTTAATATTAATGCTATAGGTCACTTTTTGTGCATCTGGCAGAATCTGGCCGCTGAATTTAACTTCACCGCAGCCAAGCGCACGTCCGCGACCTGGATGGCCCAGCCAGCCCAAATAAAACCMGACTAGCTGCCACATAGCATCTAGTCCTAAACAGCCAGGCATAACGGGGTCGCCGGGAAAATGGCAGTCAAAGAACCACAGGTCCGGCGTGATATCCAGCTCGGCGATCAGCTCGCCTTTGCCATGCTCACCGCCTTCCTTATGGATGTGCCTGATGCGATCAAGCATTAGCATGTTGGGGGCCGGGAGCTGTGCATTGCCGGGGCCGAATAGCTCGCCGCGGGAGCAGGCCAGCAGTTCTTCGCGATCAAAGGAGTGTTGCTTGGTCACTGAATCGTTCCGAATATCAAATAGGTTGTTGGGCTAGTCTACTTCCCGAAACCGCTGAATGCACGTAACTGACTTTTTAACGCCCATAACTGGAGATTTTAGCGGTTTGGCCGATAGCACTAAAGTGGGCGGCATGTGTCAATAGCTGCCGATTATGCACAATAAATGTCCTATTGCCGTAATATAGAGTATTCAAATTTCTTCTTAGGCGGCATGATCAGCATGGCACCTAACGCTAATTTTTATCTAGGTTAATTTGTATAGGGTATAGCGAATCGCCATGTGGCTTCCTGTTTCTCTCAATCGTCCGTTAGTTTGGGTCGCACTGACGGCGCTTCCCGCCTGTGTCTGGATCCCCGATGCGATGCTACGCCTAGTAGCAGCTACGCTGGTCGCGCTTGGGCTTTGGGATGCCTGGAAGCAAGTGCGTCAACAGCGGCTTCGGCTGCGACTTTCGCAAGATACGCTCAGGCTCGCTAGCGACGCCATGGTGATTACCGATGCCCAGAACCGCGTGATGGCGGTTAATCCAGCGTTTACCGAAATTACCGGCTACGCCAGCCAAGAGATACAGGGGCTGAAACTGGAGACGCTGGCCGCCCAGCGCCATGACAAAGCCTTCTATCAAACGTTTTGGAGCACGCTGAAAAGCACCGGCCGCTGGGAAGGTGAAATGTGGAGCCGCCGTAAACACGGCGACGAGTACCCCGAGTGGCTAAAAGTCCGCGCAGTGACCGACAAGCGCGGCAACATTACCCATTTTATTCATCTGTTTACCGATATTTCGGCGCAAAAAGCCCGKGAGCGCGATTTGCGCCGGATCGGCTACGAAGACCCTCTCACCGGGCTGCCTAATCGTCGCCGCCTTCACGACCTGCTGGCCTCCCGGCTGCGCCATTTACGTGCCGGGGAGAGTCTGGATATGGCGCTGGTGGATATTGATGGGTTGAAATCAGTCAACGATAGCCTGGGGGTTGAGCAGGGTGATCGCCTGTTAGCGCGCTTTGCCCAGCGGCTTACCGGCTACGTAGCAGGAAGCGTAGTCGGGCGGCTGGGCGGTGACGAGTTTATGGTGATCCGCACCACCACCTTTGACGATCACGACCAGTGGGTGGCAACGCTGCGCGAACATATGAGTCGGCCATTTGAAATTAATGACCACTCGCTGCGCTTAGGGCTGACGATTGGCAGCTGTCGCGTGCCCGAAGATGGTAACGACTCAGGTGTGCTCTTCCAGCGCTTAGAGTCGGCGCTTTACAGCGCCAAACGGCTGGGGCGTAACTTAAGCCAGCGCTTTCGCCCGGCGCTGGATAAGCAGGATAACCCTCAACTGGCGCTGGTCAGTGATCTCCGTGCTGCGCTTATTTCCGGTGACCAACTGGAACTGCATTATCAAACCCAGCATGAGCCTGGCAGCGGTGAACTGGTCGGGATGGAGGCGCTACTGCGCTGGCGTCACCCTAAAGACGGTATGATTTCCCCTGGCGACTTTATTCCCTTGGCCGAGCGGCACGGTCTAATGAGTCAGCTGGGCGCCTGGGTGATCGAAAAAGCCTGTGCCCAGCAGGCGCACTGGCGTAATAGCGCTATGCCCAAACTGACGATTTGGGTCAATATTTCGGCCCTGCAGCTGTTTCAAGGCGATCTGGAAAGCCAACTGACGACCTGCCTAAAGCGTTACCAGCTGAAGCCTTCGCAAATTGGCTTAGAGCTGACGGAGTCGGTGCTACTCGACGAGCGTGCGGGAGATATGGGGCCACGTCTGCAGGCGCTGCGCGACCAGGGATTTGCGATTGCCATCGACGATTTCGGTACCGGCTATTCATCACTTGGCTACTTGAAGCGCTTACCGGTGGACAAAATCAAACTTGATCGCGCATTTATTAAAGAGTTGCCGCACGATCAGGCGGATGCCTCAATCGTTAAGGCCGTCTTAGCGATGGCGGAAGGCATGGGGTTAGGAGTGATTGCCGAAGGAGTTGAAACCAAAGAGCAGTGTCAGTTCTTGGTTAATGCCGGGKGCACATCCGTACAGGGGTTCTACTTTGCCCGGCCGCTAGCCGCAGCTGAATTGGAAAAACGCCTGGTGCCCACGGCAGTTGCCGCACCCTCTGCCTCTTAAGGCTTGTAGAAACGGCTAATACCCAGACATAGCACCGCCCAAACGAGCGCCTGAATGGGGAGCAACCAAGCCGCCATGGTTACCTCTGCCAGTAGTGCGCCGCCATAATAAGAGAGTGGGCCACTAATGGCGCCACACAGCGCGGCTAGCAGTGGATAGCGCCACAGCCACGCCAGTGAGTGATGAACCAGGGTGGCAAACAGCGGCCAAAGCATCCATAGCCACAGCGGTAGAAGCCCTAACACCAGCGTTTGATCGTTAAAATCGAACCCACCCAGCAGCTGCAAACCGCCATCAATCACCAGCCCCAGCAGGGCAAATCCGGCAATAAATTGCCACTCCCCAGGCCGCGCGCAGCGCCACAGGTGCCAGACCAACAGGCTGCCCCCTGCTATGGCGGCAACCCATGAGCCGCCGAGCACGCACAGGAGCCAGCCAGCCTCAAAGCGCAGGGCATTCAACACCAGCGCCCGCCACTTGGGKGATGCCATTTAGAGAGCGCCGGTGAGCGGAATGGGCTTAGCCGCCGGCTTAGCCAGCAGTAAGTGGCAGGTGCCAATGGAGCGCTCGATAAAGCCGCCCTCGCAGTAGCACAGGTAGTAGCGCCACATGCGGATAAAACGCTCGTCGTAGCCTAGTGTTCGCACCTGCTCCAGGCTGGCCTCAAAGCGGTGGCGCCACTCGCGTAATGTGCGCGCGTAATGCGGGCCAATTTCATCCAGTGCGACGATGTTCAGCGATGTTTTACGCATAACGCTGGTTAACATAGCGTGGTGCGAGGGCAGAAAGCCGCCTGGAAAAATGTAGCGCTTGATAAAATCCATGTCGCGCTTAGCCTCTTCAAAGCGCTGATCACGAATGGTGATGGCCTGGAGCATAGCCTGGCCATCATCGGTCAGTAGGCTATCCAGTTTGTTGAGGTAGGTATCGAGATACTGGTGTCCCACCGCCTCAATCATTTCCACCGAAATTAGCCGGTCATAGCGGCCGGTCAATTCCCGGTAATCCTGCTTAAGCAGGGTGATTCTGTCCTCCAGCCCCTCTTCCATGATGCGTTTTGCTGTATGGGCGTGCTGCTCATCGGAAATAGTGGTGGTGGTGACTCGGCAGCCACGGGTTTTGGCTGCATGAATCGCCAGCCCTCCCCAGCCAGTGCCAATCTCTAGCAGGTGATGCTCGGGCTGCACATCGAGCTTTTCCAGCATCAAGTCGAGCTTGTAGGTAGAGGCCTCTTCCAAGCTGGCTTCGGGATAGGGAAACACGGCGCTTGAATACATCCAGTGGTGGCGATCTAAAAACGTCGAAAACAGATCGTTGCCAATATCGTAGTGGGCGGCAATATTGCGTTTCGAGCCAGTTAGGCTGTTGCGCTGAAAGCGGTAGGCGGCACCCAGCAGCCAGCGGGCAATGCGAGCGCTGCCGTTCTCCATTTTCCCATTCACATGCTCAAGGTTGGCAGCGAACAGCCGTACCAGGGCGACCAGATCGTCGGCGTCCCAATCGCCGTCCATATACGACTCGGCAGCTCCTACCGTACCGCCAAAGGCGAGACGTTTCCAAGCGCGGGAGTGGCGTATCACCACGGTCACCTGCAGCGGGCCTTGCTGACCCAAGTGATGACACTGATTGCCCTCAATCAGGGTGATACGTCCGCCGCGAAAGGTGTCCAGTTGGGCCCTTAGGCGTGGCTTTAGCCACTTGGTTAAGCGGCTTTCGGCAACCGGTTGAAGGTTAGGGGGCGTGGAACGCAGGGTCGTCACTTTGAAGTCTCCTTGCGCTTGGGGTGGTTATAAACGGGGACGCGCTTAAGCCACAGGCGAAGCGCTTCAAAATGAATACCCGCAATGGTTTTCAGGCTTATCCATGGCTGGCGGGCCAAGGTTCTAAGCAMCGCGCCACGGGTGGCGGGAGAGGCGTCAAGGGTCAACGTGGCATCAAAATGGCACTGCTGATCCTGCCAATTTTCCATATGCAGAAAGAGCTTTTCGCCGGGGGCATTAAACTTCCAACGGTAAGTCATCTCCATGGGGTTAAACGGCGAGACGTGGAGGTCTTTATCGAAATGCGCTTGGTGACTATGGCGTGAGGGATCCACAGCGCTGGCATAGCGTGTACGCTCACGCCAGGGCATATTGGTGACCTCACTTAATACGGCTGTCAGTCGCCCCAGGTGGTCGTAGGCGTAGTAGACGGAAATAGGATTAAACATGCAGCCCAGCGTGCGTAGCTGGGTAAGCACGCAGATACGGCCATTAGGCGCGCTGCCCAGTTGACGAATAAGTTCTTCGCGCACGGCGGTTTTCAGTGGACGATCAACCGGCCCCAGATAGTCTTCGCGACGAAAACGCGCCAGCGCAGGGCGGCGAGCGCTAAAGCCGGGCACCTTATCGAACAAGTCGGGCAGTTCATCCAGGTCCAGCCAGGCCATCCATAGCTGGTAACTAAAGGCGTGGGATTTGGGCGTAAAGCGCCGGTGGCGTAGGGTGCCACGATAAATACGCGAGCGTGGCTGGGTGGTTATCCCAGCTGTCATTTCAGTMAGCATGCTAGCCATCAACCCAGCCCCTCGACMCCTTGCGGTGATAGCAACTCATGGGCAGGCAGCGCGGAAGGTTGTGCAGGCGGCGGGGCAGCTTCATCACAGCCTAATGCCTGCGCCACCCGTAGCGCACTCCACACGCCGTCTTCGTGGAAGCCGTTACGCCAATAGGCGCCGCAAAAGTGGGTGCGATGGGCCGTAGACGAAATGTCGGCGTGTCGTGCCTGAGCCGCTTGGCCAGCCAGGGTGAACTGGGGGTGTGCGTAAGTGTAGCGGCCCAGCACCTTGCTGGGATCGATGCTGGCGCTGTCGTTCAGGGTCACACAAAAAGTGGTGTCGCTCTCTATCCGTTGAAGGATATTCATAGCGTAAGTGACCGATACCCGTGCTTCGCTATCGCGCTGATCGAGGCGGTAATTCCAGCTCGCCCAGGCACGCTTGCGCCGCGGCAGCAGGGCGGTGTCGGTATGTAGCACCACCTCGTTATCCTGGTAGGGCATGGCGCTGAGGATCGCTTGCTCGTCGCTGCTGGCGTCGCCCAGCATGGCCAGTGCCTGGTCGGCGTGGCAGGCGAGCMCAACTTGGTCAAAGCGCTGAGTGCCGGAGGGCGTGGTAACACTGACGCCGGTGCTGCTGCGGATAATCCGGGTGACCGGTGTATTGAGATGAATGCGCGATGCATAGGGCGCCGTCAGGCTGGGGATATAGCTTTTCGAACCGCCAACCAGGGTGTGCCACTGGGGGCGGTGGTTGACCGATAGCAGGCCATGATTACGGAAAAAACGCACAAAAAACGCCAGCGGGAAGGCGCGTAAATCACTGATGCTGGCTGACCAGATGGCGGCCCCCATGGGCAGTAAGTAGCGCTGCTGAAAATCACGGTTGTAGTGGTTGAGGKCCAGGTATTCACCCAGAGTCATATGTTCGGGGAGCTGTTGGCTCTCCAGCGCTTTGGTGGTCTGCTTGTTAAAGCGCAGAATGTCGCCCAGCAGGCGGTAAAAAGAGGGATTAAACAAATTGCGTCGTTGGGCAAACAGCGAGCCCAAGGTGTGCCCGTTGTACTCAAAGTCCCGCGCTGTCTCGTGTACCGAGAAGCTCATTTCGGTGGCTTGTGAGGCGACACCCAGAGTGGCCATCAGGCGCTGAAAATGCGGATAGGTCCAGTCGTTAAAGACAATAAAGCCAGTATCGATAGCGTAGGCGCGCCCCTCAACGTTCACATCCATGGTGGCGGTGTGCCCCCCCAGGCGCGAGTCCGCCTCAAACAGGGTGACTTCATGCTGGGCGGAAAGGTACCAGCCGGCTGCCATGCCGCTGATACCGCTGCCAACAATGGCAATACGCTGGGATGCTCCAGAGCTTTGTAATGACCTTTGCGATGCCATGGCGCTCATGACGCCTCCTTTTGGCTGCGAGTCATGCGCAGGCCAATCTGGCGGCGCAGGGCGGGGGGCAAAATGCCCAGCAATTTAACCAAATAGGTAAACCGACGTGGGAAGTGGATATCCAGCCGCCCCTTTACCAGCCCAGCGATAATGGCATCGGCTGCTTGCTCTGCCGTTACCTGCATCGGCATAGGGAAGTCGTTACGTTCTGTGAGCGGCGTTTTCACAAAGCCGGGATGGATCAGGCTGACCTCAATGCCCTCCTGATCGAGGTCTAAGCGCAGTGACTCTAAAAAGTAACTTACCGCGGCTTTAGACGCCCCATAGGCTTCCGCACGCGGTAGCGGTAAATAGGCCGAAGCGCTGGAGGTGGCGGCTAACCGAGCTGGGAGGCCCTCTTTGCGTGCTGCGCGCAGCAGCGGCAGTGCGGCTTCGACGCCGTATAAAGTGCCGAATAGGTTAGGTTTGAAAACGCGCTCGACTAAATCCATATCGAACTGCTGGGCATTCAGGTATTCGCAGGTGCCAGCATTGAAGAACGCCAAGTTTAACACCCCGAGCTGGTCGCGAATGTCGTTACCCGCCTTGAGTACTGCTTGCCGGTCGCTGATATCCAGCGGCAAAGGGTGGGCATTGGGGTGGCCATGGCACAGCCCTTCGAGAGCTTCAGCGTTGCGTGCGCTAAGCACCACCTGGTGGCCTTGGGCGATAAGTTTGCGCGCCAGTGCCTCACCAATACCTGATGTGGCACCGGTTAACCAAATGCGTTGGGGCGTTTCCCATGTACTCATCAAGCCTCCTAGTGCGCCCCGCCGTGATGTTAAAACCTAGGCGAGGCGTTTTTTTAACCAGCGAATGGCGCTGCCCATCAGCGGTAACTGCTCGTAGAGCATGGCGCCCGCATCAAAGTAGTCGCGATGGCGCTGAACGCGCCCGTCATCAGCAAAAGTAAGCGCACTACAGCCTTCAACCTCTACCGGTTTGCCACCTGCCAAGCGCGGATGGATAAACGTCATGGTCCAGGTAACGAACGCTTGCTGACCCTGTAACTGCCGAGCGTGATAATGGAACTGGCACTGCTCAACATTTTCATACATGGTTGAAAAATAGCGCTCTAACGCTTCGCGGCCTTTGATCTTGTGCAGCGGATCGCTAAAAACAATATCATCAGTATATACCTCGTATAGTTTTTCTGTACAGGTATTGTCTAGTTTATTGAAAAAGGCGCAGAACGCCTCTAACGCCGCAGGCTCAGCCATGACGTGTCTCCTTTTTCTATGCCGTAAGGCAGTCGCTAACCAGAGGTTTATTTAGACAGTGATTTAAACGCCTCTAAGGCGCGCTGGCGTGCCGCTTTGTGGTCGACAATGGGGGCCGGGTATTCGATATCGCTGAGTAGGTCTTGTGGTGGCGCATGGCGCGCCTTGGCAGGCAGCTTAGCAAGCTCAGGAATCCAGTGGGCAATAAACTCACCCTCAGCGTCAAAGCGAGTGGACTGGGTGGKAGGGTTGAAAATACGAAAGTAAGGGGCGGCATCGGTACCCGTTGAGGCTGCCCACTGCCAGCCGCCGTTGTTGGCGCAGAATTCACCATCCACCAAATGCTTCATAAAGAAAGCCTCGCCGCGCCGCCAATCAATCAGTAGGTGCTTGCTTAAAAACATCGCCGTGATCATGCGCAGCCGGTTGTGCATCCAGCCGGTCGTCACTAGCTGGCGCATAGCGGCATCGACAATCGGGTAGCCTGTTCGCCCCTCGCACCAAGCTTGAAAACCCTCCTCATCGTCGCGCCAGGCTAATTGCTTAGTGTGTTCCTGAAAGGGTTGGTAGCGGCACACTCGGGGAAAGCCAACCGCTACGTGTTGATAAAACTCCCGCCACACCAGTTCGTTGACCCAGGTGGTAAGGCCGATATCGCCATCCGCCACATGGCCGCCATTTTCAGCCATCACCGCTTGCAGACACTGGCGATGGGAGATCATGCCTAGTGCCAGATAGGGCGATAGTTCGCTGGTGCCGCGCACCTTGGGTAGGTCGCGCTGGGCGTTGTAGTGGCGGCCCCGAAAACGCAGAAAGCGGGCCAGGTTATCCGCCGCGGCATTTTCACCGGCAGGCCACAGCCGCCCATCGATAGGGGCGCTATCAAGTTGGGGCAGTTCAGGCAGCGGATCGCTTTTAAGAGCCAGCGCCGCTTGCACCTTTGGTGTCTCGCGCAGCGCCAGCTGGTCGGCGCTGACCTGCTTGTGCCACGCTTTGGAAAACGGTGTAAATACCCCGTAGTAGTCGCCTTTGCCGGTTAGCAGGCTGCCAGGGGCAAAGGCGACGGCGTCGTGGTAACCATGGGCGGCAATACCGGCCTGCTTAAAGGCGTCCTGCACTGCCTGGTCACGGTGCCGCTCATTGAGCGCGTACTCATAGTTAAAGTGCAGCTGTTCAACGGCATATTCACGAGCGATGTCGAGCAGTACCTCGGGCGCTTGGTCATAGCGTTCAATATCGCGATGCAGTAGCGGGATATTCAAGCCGTTGAGCGCCGCTTTTACGCTCGCAACGCCGCGTGCCCAAAAGTCCAGCTTATTAGCGCCGTGGCCATGTTGTTGCCACTGGGCATTGCTGCGCAAAAACACCGCTATCACAGGGCCCTTAGCCGCGGCGGCGGCGAGGGCACTGTTGTCGTCAATACGCAGGKCACTGCGCAGCCATATCAACTGATGTTTCATACGCTCACCTGTCATAGGGGGMTCCTGCGGCACAAAAAAATGGCCGGTCGCCACATGGGCGAACGGCCAGGATAAAAGCGTGCTGGCTAGAGTACGCCCGACTCGCGTAATAGCGGGCGCAAACGGGCAATGGCCTGGGGCAAATCATCGCCCAACATATGCACTGGGCTATCGCGCAGGTCGCTTTCACGCAGACGCGCCACCTCGCCGCATACGCCGATGGGCACGTTAAGCGCCTCGGCCGCTTTAGGCAGCGCTTGGTGAATATAGCTGTCGCTCTCGCGCTGGCCGCTAGAGAGCAGCACCATCGATGAGTGCAGTCGCGCCACTGCCTGGGGAAGATCTTCCAGCGGCAGTGAGTGGTCAAGCATCTGCACCCGGTAGCCCTGTTCGCTAGCCATCAGCGCCGACATCAACACCCACAGCGGGCCAGGGTCATCGGGCATGGCATTGAGCAGAATCAGCGGGCCCCGAGTAGCCTGATTGGCGTAGTGCAAACGAATGCCCACCTGGCTGCGCAGGAACGCTTCCAAGGTACGGCGAACTAGCTGATCCGCCTGAATGGCCCACTTGGCCTCTAAGGTTAAAATAACCGGCTGCCAGAGCTCGTTGATCGCAATGCTCAGCGGGTAGAGGGCCAAACTCTGGTGATAAAATGCCTCCAGTTTGGCAAGATCCAAGGCTTCGATGATGGCCTGCAGCTGCTGGCGCTGGCTCGCCCAATCACCGGCATCCGGCGTCGGCGTCTCAATTGTTTCTGGCTGGTCAAGCAAGTCGGCGACTTGACTGACCGGCACACCACGATTGAGCCACTGCAGAATGCGTTCGATGCGGGTGATGTCGTCCTGGGCATATAAACGATGGCCTTTCGGCGTGCGCTGGGGGCGAATTAGCCCGTAGCGTCGCTCCCAGGCGCGCAGGGTGACCGAATTGACTCCTGTTAAGCGAGAAACCTCGCGTATCGGATAGAGTGGGGTATCGGGTGGGTGGGTCGCCTTAAGACTCATGGGCGCCAGTACCTCGTTGTTAGCGGCAGCGTGGCGCTGCGGGGGCGTGTCAGTGTTCGCCGCGGCGAAGGTGATTCATGTTCCATGTGAAGGTTTGCCTGATTAAAGAGCTGAACATTAGCATGATACTGTATGCCCATTTGTACAACTTGTCGCTACCCGGTACAACCTTTATAAGAATCCTTCTTAATCATTAAAGCTCCGTGCTTATTGAACCGACCGACCTATTAGTGCCTCGCCTAAACGGTGACCGGATAACCAGGCATCCTCAACGCGTCCGTCGCGAAAGCTGTCGCCGCACAGAGCTAACCCGTTCGTACTGTATAAGTAATCATGCTCGCAGCGGGTTGATGGCTGCGCATAGCGCCAGCGGTGCGCGCCTATTTCAACTAATGGGGGTAGCTCTGCTGACGAAGGCAAAATGCGTTTAAATGCACTTAAGAGTTGCTGAGCCACTGCGTCTGCAGACTGCTCTAAATGGGCCTCGCTCCAATCAAGCTGGGCTAGCAGACTGACGCCTTCAGGCTGAGCGTTGCGGCCAGGTTTGGTTTGATTACGAGATACGATATTAAGGGTCAGATTAAGGAGTGGATCGGCGAGACGCGCCATCTGCCATTGCGGGTCAACGCCGGGTATTGCCGGAAGCGGCCCGTCAAAAATCGCCCATCCCGCCCAACACGCCCGCTGTTCTTGGGTGAGACACGCCGCTGCCAACGCATCGTCCCATGGTTTGACCAGCGGATGGGCCTGTGGCGGCGGGGCGCTAATCACGATCTGGTCATAAGGCCCGTGGCGAGTCTCGTCAGCAGCTAATAGCCGCCAGCCGTTGGGCGAGTGCTCAAGCGCCACGATGGGTGTGCCGGTATGCAGCTCGGCATTGGGCATGGCCGTTAGCGAATCCGCCATATGCCGCGTCAAAGAGCTCATTCTGGGCGCGCCGGTGTAGCGTTTTTGGCCATCGTCGTGCGCCTGCCAGCCGCGTGAACTAGCCTGATAGGTACATGTGGGCCAGGCCGCTAGGCAGCTTGCGGTTAGCCACTCATCGACGGCGCGTTGAAAATCCGCGTCGCGCACGCTAAATGCCTGGGCGCCTAAATCAAGCGTCGCGCTGGGTCTGCGTTTACTCGACATACGCCCACCGGGGCCGCGGGCTTTATCAAATAGGGTGACGCTGGCGCCATTACTTGCCAGTACCTGCCCGCAGGCAAGACCTGCGATGCCTGCGCCGATGATAGCGACCGAGTGATGGGCGGGAAGCGACGATAGCGGTTTGGCCATGAGCCCTCGCAGCGGGTAATAAAGGTCGAATTAAGCGTTGTAGAGGTGCATTGTAGCAGTTGTGTATAAATTCCGTACAATTTAGTCATCGTTTTCTTGATTAAGCTGCGACGCTGTTCGCACAGCCATGAAGGCTTTCAACGATGTCACCTAACAGGAGCAACTCCTATGCGCGTATTAATCACCGGAGGCAGTGGCTTTGTCGGTCAGCGGCTATGTCGTCAGTTAGTCGAATTAGGCCACGAGGTGCAGGTGGTCTCCCGCTCGCCTCACCAAGTGCGTGATCGTTTGCCGAACAATTGCGACATTCGCGATAGCGCCCAGGCGTTTATTGAGTCGCCGCCGGATGCCTTGGTTAACCTGGCCGGTGAGCCGATTGCCGCCAAGCGCTGGAGCGATGAGCAGAAAGCCAAGCTGATTAACTCCCGGGTGGCGGCGACCGAACAAGTGGTGGCGCTGTGCGAGCAGCTGAAASCCAACGGCCAGCCGCTGCCCAAGGTAATGGTGTCGGGTTCAGCGATGGGCTACTACGGCGATCAGGGTAAGCGGGTGGTGAGCGAAGAGACAATGCCCAACGACGAGTTCGCCCATCGGCTATGCAAGCAGTGGGAGGCTGCCGCCCGGCCGATTGAGGCCATGGGCGTGCGGCTGGCGATTGTGCGCATTGGCTTKGTGCTAGAGGCGGGGGGAGGCAGCCTGGAGAAGATGCTGCCGCCGTTTAAGTTGGGTTTAGGTGGCCGTTTTGGTAGCGGTGAGCAGTTTATGCCCTGGATTCACCGCGATGMCTTAGTCGCGGCGATCCTGTTTCTCATCGATCAAGAGGGCTTGAGCGGCGCCTTCAATGGCAGCGCTCCGCACCCGGTGACCAATGCCACCTTTACTAAAACCTTGGCCAAGCAGCTTAACCGTCCAGCGATTTTCCCAGTACCCGCCTTTGTACTGAAAGCGGGCTTTGGAGAAATGTCGCGGCTGCTGCTGACCGGCGCCGATATGCGCCCCGCACGCCTTGAAGAGGCAGGGTTTACCTTCCAGTACCCCACTCTCGACAAGGCGCTTGAGGCCATACTTTAAGCAACAATAGCTTAGCGGTCAGCATCAACGGTGATAATCACCCGCACTGAGTCAAGCCGCAGGCGGGTGTTCTCAATCGCTTCACTAAGCGCCTGGCGCTCATCTTTTAACGCGTCGATTTCGGCGCTGCGTACCGCCGGGTTGTGCTCGGCAAGTGCCGTTAAGCGGGCAATCTCGGCATCCAGCTGGGCGCGCATGCGCGCTTCGGCGTTTTCGACAATGCTGGGCAGCTGGCGCTCGGCTTCGCCTTCACCCTGGGTTAGCAGCTCGCGCAGCTGGTCGTGACGGCTCTTAATCAAATCCCGCGCCAGCGACTTGTTAACCTTCTGCAGGTTCTTGCCCAAGCCGGTAAAGGAGATCTTGCTGGTCAGGTTGGCGCCCGATTCATCCAGCAACAGGCGCACCGCGGTGGGCGGCAGGAAGCGGTTAAGGTGCAGCTTCTTGGGTGCCGGGCAGTGGGTGCGGAAAACCAGCTCGGCCATCAATCGGCCGCTGGGAATGGCGTCGTGGCGCAGCAGGGCGAGCGCCGAGTTGCCCATGGTGCCATCCAGCACGCGGCCCATCATTTCGCGCAGCAGTGGGTGCTCCCAGGAGAGCCGCTGGATGKCGTCACGGGCCAGCGCCTGGGAGCGGCTGTAGGTGGCGGTAAAGCCCTCTTCGCCTTTGACCAGTCCAGGCAGGCCGTCGAGCATATGTTGGCTGGGCTGCAGGTGCATTAAGCCCTTGCCAATCTCCTGGCTATCCACGCCGAAAATATCCAACGCCCGCTCAAGGTAGCGCGGCAGGGCGGTATCATCATCAAGCTCTTGCACCGCGTCGATCACCTGTTGAGCGCGAGCGGGGCGGCAGGCGTTGAGCTCCAGCAGCCGGTTGCGGCCCGCATCGTGTTCGGCCAGTTTGGCGCTAAACATCGTACGGGTTTCGGCGATGATCTCGTCCAGTGCCTCATCATCCAGCAGGGCGTCAGCCAGGGCGTCCCCAAAGGCATCAAACAGGTCGTTGCCAACCCCATGAGGGGCGCTGAACGCATCCATACCTTCGTGGTACCAGCGCAGCAGGCGCTCGCCGGGGCTACCTTCAAAGGTGGGAATATGCAGCTCAATGGCATGGCGCTGACCGATGCGATCCAAGCGGCCGATGCGCTGTTCGAGTTGATCCGGGTGCTGGGGCATATCGAACATCACCAGGTGGCGGCAGAACTGGAAGTTGCGCCCCTCTGAGCCAATTTCCGAGCACACCAGTACCTGTACGCCTTCGTCTTCATCGGCAAAGGCTGCCGCCGCGCGGTCACGCTCGATCAGCGAGAGGTCTTCGTGGAACACCGGCGCATGGTAGCCGCCCAGCACCCGCAGCCCTTCGGCAAGCCCTTCGGCGGTTTCCCGGTGGTGGGCAATGACCAGGACTTTTTCGTTAGCGAAGCCGTTCTCACTGTCGTCGCTGAGCTTCTCCAGCAGCCAGTTAACCCGCGGGTCGATGTGCCACCAGTCTTCGCCGTTGAGCGGATCATTGCTGAGCTCGCGATAGGCCGCGTCGGGATAGATCAACACATCGGGATGATCCATGCCGGTCTCGATCAACAGTTCGTCGAGGTAATCATCATCACGCTCTAAGCGGCGCACGACGCGACGGTAGGCCGAAGGCAGCGCTAAGGGCACTAGATTGAGGCGTCGCTCCGGGAAGCCACCTACGTGGCGGCGGCTGTTGCGGAACATCACTCGGCCGGTGCCGTGGCGATCCAGCAGCGCTTCACTCAATTGGGCGCGAGCGGCGTCCTGCTGCGCTTTGCCTGCTTCTTCGTTACACAGGATAGCCAGCAGCGCTTGGCTGTCGCGGTCATCGGCTACCGCGGAGACGTCGGTACGGGCGCTAGGGTCGTTAGGTAGCGCTTCCAAGGCGTCGATGGCGCGGGCCACTTCGGTGTAGTGGCTCTCTTCGGCTTTGAAGCGCTCAAGATCGTGGTAGCGCTCGCTATCCAGCAACCGCAGGCGGGCAAAGTGGCTCTTGATACCCATCTGTTCGGGAGTGGCGGTGAGCAGCAGCAGGCCGGGTATCACCGCCGAAAGCTGTTCGACGCACCGGTAGCCGGGGCCGCTGCCTTCTTCMCTCCAGTCGAGGTGGTGCGCTTCGTCCACAATTAGCAGGTCGAACTGGCTGGCCAGTGCCTGCTCCTGACGTTGCGGGTTGGCAAATAGCCAGCCCTGGCTGGCTAACACCAGCTGAGCGCTCTCAAAGGGGTTTTCGCTGCCGTGAGCCTGGCTCTGGGTTTCATCCAGCAGCGAAACGTTAAGCGAGAAGCGCCGCAGCAGCTCGACCAGCCACTGGTGGGTGAGGCTGTCGGGCACCAGAATCAGCGCCCGCTCAACGCGGCCATTGAGCAGCAGGCGGTGCAGAATCAGCCCGGCTTCGATGGTTTTCCCCAAGCCGACTTCATCTGCTAGCAGCACGCGTGGGGCGTGGCGATTAGCAACTTCATTGGCAATGTAGAGCTGGTGAGGAATGAGATCGATGCGCGGCCCGGAGAAGCCCAGCGCGCTGTGTTGCTCGATACGCTGATAGTGGTGCAAGGTGCGAAAGCGCAAGTCAAACCAATCGTTGCGATCGACCTGGCCGGTCAGCAGGCGGTCGCGAGCCTGATCGAACTGCATGGTGTCGGCGAGTTTGGCCTCGGGCAGTTCGCGCAGATTGCCCTCCTTGTCTTCACCGATATAGGTGATTAGACCACCGGACTCTTTACTGTCATCGACGACGATCTGCCAGCCGTCGGCGGACAGCACGCGGTCGCCACTGCCGAACATAACGCGGGTAAGCGGGGCCTGGCGGGTATTGTAAGTACGGGTTTCCTGACTGGCACTGAACAAAATGGTAACGCTACGGGCGTCGCAGTTAAGCACGGTGCCGAGCCCAAGCTCAGCTTCGCCGTCGCTAATCCAGCGTTGGCCGGGAGAAAAATCGCTCATGATGCCTCGGGGGAGTCTGCAAAACGGGTCGTATGCCGCCGGTCGTGAGCACCGGCGACAACAGGGCGGGGGATTCTAACGCAAAGCAGCGGGGGGATTAAGGTGTATCGGCATCAATCTTGTAACCAGCGATCCAAATGGGCTCGGGTAAGCTCGCCAACGTGGACATCCAGGGTGTTCCCCTGGCCGTCAAACAGCACGGTGGTGGGTAATCCCGGTGCTTGAAAAAGCGCCATCAGTTGCTGGCTGGGGTCACGCAGGGCGTAGCGAAACTCAAGCTGCTGCTCATCCAGGTAGCGCACCATGGGCAGCAGGTCTTCGCCTTGGTTAGCAACCACCACGCTGACGCCATCGCGCTGGGCGGCCTCCTCAAGTAGCGGCATTTCACGCAGGCAGGGCGGGCACCAGGKGGCCCACAGGTTGACGATAATCAGGTCAGCGTTGTCGGTCAGTGAGGGTAGATGCACGTCATTGCCTTCTACATCCTCAAGGGTGACCTCCGGTAAGGCATCAACCGCAAAGTCACTGCCCAGGGGCGCCAGGGTGACCAGCACCAGCCATAGGCTGGAGGCGGCGATTAGCATGGCCATCGCACCGCCCATAGCCAGTAACCGCGTGCGCAGCGTCCAGGCCGTCCATACCAAGCCAGCGGCCATGCCCCATAGGCCGTGGTAGCCGGGTTGCCAGACCTTGAAAGCTTCCAGCGGGGCGGCGCTATAGCTCTCCAGGTTGAGCAGAATATGGCCCACCCGCGCGCCGACTAGCCAAACAATAATAAGTCCGGTAAACCAACGCTGTTGAGCCGGGCGGGGCAGCCCTAATAAAAGCCGCGCACAGAGTAGCAGTAGCAGCGCGCAGCCAACCGCGTAAAGGCGGGGCAGTGAAATCAGTAGCGGGCCGAGAGCAATGGCGTTCATGGATTTCCAGTTCAGGTTTTAACTTAGATTTTTTAACTTAGGTTTCCCGTTAAGCATGCCGCGAAGCAGGTACACTTGCAGACCATATCATGCGAGCTGAAAATTACGGAGACGTTATGCCCCCACCCGCTTTCGATAAGCTGCGCGCACTAGCGATCGGCTCCCAAGCGATTGGCTTAATACTGATTATTACCCTGGAAACTGTCATGGGGAACGCCGCACGCCCTTGGCAGGGTGTGGTGCTGGCCGCCATGCTGGTCACCGCGTTAACGATTGCGCTGGTGCGGCTTTATCGCCGTAATTTAGCTCGCAAGCGTTGGGCCGAGCGCCTTGAAGACGGTGCTCATGACAACGATCATGATGATGCCTAGCCCCTATCGTTGGCTTCTCTGGCTGGGCCTGCTGGTGCTAAGTGGTCTGTTGGCGGGTTGTACCCACGCGGTGGTACGCGAGCATCACACCGCGCTTGCTCCATCAGACGCACGTAATACATGGTTGGGCGGTCAGGCGCATCAGGCACTAGCGGAACAGTCAGCTCCGGATGGCTTTGCGCTCCTGGCCGATGGCAAAGAAGCGTTTGCCGCCAGAGTGAGGCTGATTCGCCAAGCGCAGCGTGAGTTAGATATTCAAACCTACCTATTGGGCGATGGCCAAACCACGCGCTTGATCCTGGCGCAGCTGATTAAAGCGGCGGAAGAGGGAGTTCGGGTGCGCTTGCTGGTCGACGATATAGGCGCGGTTGGCCAAGGGGATCGCTTAGCGGCACTGGCGAGTCATCCTGGTATCTATGTGCGGGTCTATAACCCGCTGCCGGTTGGTCGTGGACATATGTTCACGCGGGTTTTGGCGTCTGTCGTTAATCCGGCTCAGCAACATCGGCGCATGCATAACAAGCTGTGGGTGGCTGATAGCAGCGTTGCCATTGTGGGCGGGCGTAACCTGGGCGACGAGTATTTTGATGCCAACGACTCGCGCAACTTTGCCGATTTGGACTTTGCGACCATTGGCGATGTGGTGCCCGAGCTTTCGCGCAGCTTTGATATGTATTGGAACCACGGCCTGGCACAGCCCATTGAACGCTACCACCGAGTAGCGGATAACGCTTGGCTAACGCTCAAAACTGAGCTGGAGGAGTGGTTAGACGATAATGCCGACTCGCAATATTTCACCGAGCTGCGCCGTCAGCCGCGCGACTCACCGCCCTGGGAGACGCTGCACTGGGGCGAAGGTCGGGCGATGTGGGATATTCCCGGCAAGCTTTCATCGGCAACGCCCGAATGGCGAGAGACCTTGCTCGGTGATTTAACCGAGGGTATTGAGCTGAACGAGCGGCTGGTGATTATTTCGGCGTACTTTGTACCCACTGAGTGGGGGGTGAAAAACCTAACCGAGCTTGCTGACCGGGGCGTGGCCGTCGAAATTATTACCAATTCACTGGAGTCCACAGACGCTGCCGTGGTGCATGGCGCCTACGCACCCTGGCGTGAAACGCTGCTAGCCCATGGTGTCACTCTTTTTGAGCTGCGCCCCGAACAAGAAGCGGGTACCGATGAAGATATGGCGGTGCCTGGGGCCTCTGCCTCGGCGCTGCATATCAAGGCCTTGAGCTTTGACGATCAGCTGTTCGTGGGGTCATTTAACGCTGACCCTAGATCAATCTACTGGAATACGGAAATTGGCGTGCTGGCGCGCAGCGAATCGCTGATGCAGGCATTTAATGATCTGGTTGCCATCGGTCAAGAGCCTTCGCTGAGCTACCGCGTCGATCTCACGCCAGAAAGAGAGCTGAACTGGCACCTAGAGCGCGATGGTGAAATGGAAGTTTTAACCGCTGAGCCGGGTAGTTTTTGGCGCGATTTCAACGCCTGGTTAAGCCACACGCTCAAGTTTGAACGCTGGCTGTAGTACCTGTTGCGAAGTAGCGTTAGAAACCGAGGCTTGTGTTTTTGGCGTTCCAGTTCCAGATTAATAGCAGCCTTAACGATTGTCCGCTGGGGCATACTAAAAAAATGCATACATTTTTATCTCACTGGGAGCGACAAATAACATGATCAACAAGCGCGCATTAGCCACCGCTGTGGCGGCTTCAACTCTGGCAATGACCGGATTAGCCCAGGCAGAGGTCAAAGTTGGCTTCTTGGGCGGCTTTACCGGGGGAATTGAAAGTTTAACGCCACCCATTTTTGAAGGGGCGCAGCTAGCCGTTGAGCAGATCAATGAGCAGGGCGGTATTTTAGACGGCCAAACATTGGTGATGCCGTCCGGCGATACGACCTGTTCCGATGCATCGGCTGCCTCTAACGCCGCCGATCGCATGGTGAACTCTGAAAATGTCACCGCGATCGTCGGTGCGCTGTGTACTGGTGCGACCATTGCCGCGGCTAACAACGCTGCTATTCCCGGTGGCGTATTGATGGTTTCGCCTGCGTCTACCGCCCCTGCGGTATCGGAGCTTGATGACAACGACCTGGTGTTCCGTACCGTGCCGTCAGACGCCTTCCAGGGGGAAATGCTGGCTAAGCTACTGCTTGAAAAAGGCATTGACGCAGTGGCGGTGACCTACGTCAATAATGATTACGGTCAGGGCCTTTCTGACGCCTTCAGCGCCGCGTTTGAGGCCGGTGGCGGCGAGATTGCCGAGAACCTGGCCCACGAAGATAACCGCGCCGACTATCGCTCTGAGCTAGGCTCGCTCTCGGTGAGCGGCGTTGATACCCTCGTCGTGCTGGCCTACGCCGACACTTCGGGGCAGACGGTACTGCGTCAAGCCTACGAAAGTGGCATGTTTACCCAGTACGTAGGTGCTGACGGCATGGTCGGKGATAGCCTTATCGAAGCTATCGGTGCAGACGTGCTGGATGGCATGATCGCCACGCGCCCCGGCAGCCCTGATCTGCCCGGTACCGATATCTTTATCGAAGCCGCCGAAGCTGCTGAACTGGATCCAAGCGCAGTATTTGCCGCCCAGGCCTATGATGCCGCTTTCCTGATCGCATTGGCGATTGAGCAGAACGGCAGCGCTGAGCGTGAAGGCCTTTCAGAAGCGCTGCGCAGTGTTTCCAGTGCCCCCGGCGAGGTCATTCTGCCCGGCGAGTGGGAAAAAGCGGTTGAGCTGATTGCCGCGGGCACCGACATCAACTATGAAGGCGCCTCTGGTTCGCATGAGTTTGATGACAACGGCGACGTGCCTGGCGTGGTGGTCGAGATGGCTGTGGAAGACGGCACCTTTACCAGCAAAGGTCAGGTTGATCTTTAAGCTTCCCGCTGAGCGTTAAAATAAATGCCCGGCTGTTACCAGCCGGGCATTTTTTTATGAGTCAGCAGCTGAGAGGATCAACTGTGGCTTTTGATCTTCTCGGGTAGTAGCCCTTTGGGCGCAAAGCGCAGCACCATGGTGATCAGTAAGCCAATCACCAGCACCCGTGCCTGTAGGGCGCGGCTATCCATATTGCCCGGTGCATCCCAGCCGAACGCACCTTCGCCAAAGGCCACCGCTAACTGCATTAAGAACAGCGCCAGGGGCTCGGACATAATCCAGATGATATACACCGCCACGGCGCCAAAAATGGTGCCCAGGTTATTGCCCGGCCCGCCCAGAATCACCATCACCAGCACTAGGAAGGTATGGTTCAGCGGCAGGTAGCCTTGTGGGTCGAAGAGGCTGTTGAAGGTGCCCAGTATGCCGCCGCCCAGACCCATCAGAATGCAGCCCAGCACGAAGATTTCCAGACGCCGTTTGTTGATGTCCTTACCCATCGCCGCCGCAGACACTTCGTTATCGCGAATGGCCCGAATCATTCGTCCCCAGGGGGCGTTGTAGGCACGATTGAGCAGAAAGAAGATTACCGCAATGATCACCGCGGTAAACGAAAGGTAGATGGCACGCGACAGTGTAAAGCCCAGCTCAGCTGGCCCCGGTGTTGGCCAGGGTAGCGGGGAAACCGTGGCGGTGCCGCGGGTTAGCCAGTCAGAGTTTTTCAAAAACGCCTTGATGATCTCGGCAATGCCCAGGGTGGCAATAGCCAAGTAATCGCTGCGTAAGCCCAAACAGATATGGCCAATAAAGTAGCCGACGCCACCTGCCAAGGCGCCCCCGACAATCCAGCCGATCCAGGGCGGTAAGCCTAGCCCACCGACGAAGCCTGCCTGGCTTTCAATCGCATCAGTGACCTCGCGTAACTGGCTAATAACCACCAGGTAAAGCACGACGCCCAGTACCACCGCGATAAAGGTACGCAGGGGCTTGGGCACACCCAGGCGATCTAGTTTGCTGGCGCCCACGATCAGTAGGGTAGCGGCGGCACCGTATAGCAGCACGCGGCCAAATTCGCCGGGTAGCGCAGTGCCCCAGAAGGCATCATTGACCGGCACGCTAAAGAACATCGCGCAGAAGCCGCCCAGAGCAACAAAGCCCATCACACCAGCGTTAAACTGCCCAGCGTAGCCCCACTGAATGGTTAACCCTAAGGCAAGAATGGCGTAACAAGCTGCTTCTACCAGCATGCGTGTGCTATAGGCGGCGCCCATGATGGCATAGACCGCTAACACTGCGACCAGCAGTGCACCGAACAGGACCAGTTCGCGCAGTGGAAAGCGGCGCTGTTGGGTGGCGTCTTGGGGCGTGTAGGCAGGGTTGCGCGTTTTTTCTGAATGGCTCATTAGATCACCTTGCCTTTAAACAGTCCGGTGGGGCGCCACACCAGAATGGCTACCAGAATGAAAAACGGCACCACAATTTTGTACTCGGTACCCACAAAGGCCAGGTTTGAGGGGAGCTCTAACCAGGTGGGCAGACTGTCGCGGAAGGGGCGCAGCAGCACGTTCCAGTTAAACACCGCCAGTGTCTCGGCAAAGCCGACCACAAAGCCACCGACAATCGCCCCATAAGGGTGGCCCACACCGCCCACGATGGCAGCAGCAAAAATAGGCAGTAGCAGGAAGAAGCTTAAGTCGGGCTTGAAAGTGACATCCAGGGAGAGCAGCGTCCCTGCAATGGCGGCCAGGGCACCCGCAATGATCCAGGTTACCGCCACAATGGTATTGGTATTGATCCCCGATGCCTGGGCTAGCTCAGGATTATCCGACATGGCGCGCATTGCCTTGCCTAGCCGCGAACGGTTAAGAAAAAGGTGCAGCGCCACAACAGCGACGAGGGTAATCACAAACAGGTAGATTTGCGGTTCGGTTACCACAATCGGCGCCCGGGCGCCCTCAAAGGGTAGTGCCAGGCGAAAGATCTCCTTGCGATCATCTACATAGMGGCTCTGCCCGCCGGTACCGGAAAACAGGCGAATCAAACCCTGCAAAATTAACGTGACACCCAGTGAGCCAATCACTAACACGATTGGCTTTACCCCATGGGCGCGTAGCGGCTTATAGAAGGTTTTGTCGATCCCCACCGCTAAGGCGGCAGTAAGCAGCATCGCCAGCGGCAGCATTAAAACCGCCGTTGGCACGCCGATGCTGGCGCCCGCTGCTGGGAACAGTGTGGTAAGCAGCAGCACCATAAAGGCGCCGAAGGTCATCATATCGGCATGGGCAAAGTGGGCAAAGCGCATAATGCTGAAAATCAGCGTTACCCCAATGGCCCCGATGGCATAAATGGAGCCGCTTACACTGCCCGAAATCACCACATTATTGATGAAAAAAACCAGTTCGTTCACGTGTATCTCCCTGGGGCTAGCCGCCCAAAAAGCTTTTGGCGACATCGGGGTCGGCAAGCAGTGCTGCCCCAGTGTCGGTAAAGCGGTTTTGGCCAGCGGCCAGCACAAAGCCTTTATCGGCTATCGCGAGTGCCTGTTTGGCGTTCTGTTCCACCATCAAAATACCCACGCCAGCGGCGTTGATCTGTTTGACGCGGTCGAAAATCTCATTCATATACAGCGGCGACAGCCCCGCGGTGGGTTCGTCCAGCAACAGCAGGCTCGGCTCGGCCATCAAGGCGCGGCCCATGGCGACCATTTGGCGCTGTCCACCGGAAAGCTCACCGGCAGGCTGGCGGCGCTTTTCGTACAGCGGTGGGAAAAACTCATAGATCTGAGCGAGCATGCGCTTGACGTTTTGCGGCTTTAAAAAGGCGCCCATCTCCAGGTTTTCCTGCACCGAAAGGCTGGGGAAAACGTTCTTCTCCTGGGGCACAAAGCCCATACCGCGCTGCACCAGCTGGTTAGGCGGTAGATTTTGGATCGGCTGGCCGTTAAGCAGTATCTCGCCCTGATTAACATGCAGCAGGCCAAAGACGGCTTTCAGCATGGTGGATTTGCCCGCCCCGTTAGGGCCGACGATCACACCGACCTCATCGGCTTCCAGCGTCATGTTTWCCCCGTTAAGGATATTCATGCCGCCATAGCCGCCGTGCACATCGCGTGCGTCGATTAATGGCCTGGTTGTTGATGACATAAGCAAAGTATTCCAGCAAGGTCGCTTGGCAGCGACATCATTATATTAATTGGCTAATGGGAGAAAACGTCACGCTTAAGCGGCATCGGTACCGAAGTAGGCCTCAATGACCTCAGGATTATTCTGGATATCGTTGATATGCCCCTCCACCATCACGCTGCCTTGAGCCAGCACGATAACCGGATCGCAAAGGCGGGCAATCATCTCCATATCGTGCTCAATGACCAGGAAGGTGTAACCCATTTCGCGGTTGAGCCGCTCAATATTGCCGATCAAGTCGCCCAGCAGGGTGCGGTTTACCCCGGCAGCGATCTCATCAAGGAGTACCACCTTGGCATTGGTCATCATGGTGCGGCCAAGCTCCAGCAGCTTCTTCTGGCCGCCGGACAAGTTGCCCGCTAGCTCATTACGCACGTGGTGCAGGCCGACGAAATCAATCACCTCCAGCGCGCGGCGGCGCACCTCGGCTTCTTCTTGGCGCACTATGCCTGGCTTTAACCAAGCGCTAAAAAGGCTTTCTCCCGCCTGTTTGGGTGGCACCATCATGAGGTTCTCCAGCGCGCTCATCTGGCTGAACTCGTGGGCAATCTGGAAGGTACGCAGCAGGCCTTTGTGGAAACGCTGGTCGGCACTAAGCGCGGTAATGTCTTCACCATCGAGCAGAACGCGGCCGCTATTCGGGGCTAAAGCGCCGGCAATCAGATTAAACAGGGTAGATTTGCCTGCGCCGTTAGGGCCGATCATGCCGGTAATGGAACCCTTCTCCACCTGAATGGAGCAGTCGTTAATCACCTGTAAGCCGCCGAACGCTTTGTTGACTCGCTGTACATCAATAAGAGGGTTCATGGTGTCTCCACGCGATACAGGCGGCTAAAAAGCCGCCTGCGCACTGTTATTAAGTTGTTTGTTGTGGTTTTTTTAGCCAACGCTGGCTGGCTGCAAAGGCCCCAATCATGAGCAGCGCACCGAGGGTGGGGATCAAATAGCCATCCACCTGAGGAATGGTGCGTAAAAACACAAAGGCCACCGCAGCAGGCGCCACAAAGCGCACCAGAAAACGCCATAGCTTAAACCAGGTGACGCTGCTGCCCAGTTCTTTCATCACTTCACTCTGGGTTAGCGCCCAGCCGGCAAACAGCGCTATCAGCAGACCGCCCACCGGCATAAAGATATTGGTGAGTAGCTCGATAAACTCAAACGCACTGCGCCCAAACAGGCTATGGAATATCGTCCCCTCGGCCCAAATGTTGAAGCTAACCACGGTCAGCAAACCCATTGCCCAGGCGGCGATAACCATGATCGTGACCGCCTGTGGCCGGGTCATGTCAAAGCGCTCCACCAGGAAGGCGGCGACGGGTTCGATCAGCGAAATAGAGGAGCTGATCGCGGCGCCGAGCACCAGAATAAAGAATACGCCGCCGACCAACGCGCCAAAAGGCATCTCGGCAAACGCCAGCGGAAGGGTGACAAACATCAGTCCAGGCCCTTGCCCGGTCTCTAACCCGGCGCCAAACACCAGCGCAAAAATAGCCAGGCCCGCCACCATCGCCACGGCGGTATCGACGATGGCGACAGCAAAGGCGGTGCGGGTCAGTGAGACATCGCTGGGCATGTAGGCGCCGTAAGCCATGATGGCCCCCATTCCCAGGCTCAGGGTGAAGAATGACTGCCCCATGGCCTGTAGCCAGCCCTCAAGGCTAAGGTCGGCGATATTAAAGGTAAATAGAAAGCTGGCGGCGGCGCCTATATCGCCATTCACCACGCCGTAGGCCAGCACCACCAACAAAATCACAAACAGCGCGGGCATCATAATGCGCAGGCCTGATTCGATTCCTTTGTGAATGCCCATACCCACAATTAGCGCGGACGCCGCAATGAAAAGGGTGTGATAGAGCGTCATTAGGCCGGGGGAGGCCAGCAGGGCGTCAAAGCCAGTGCCAATGGTTTGCGCATCGGCGCCCACCAGCGAGCCGGTCAGCATTAGCCAAGTGTAGTGAATCGCCCAGCCGGCAATTACCGAATAGAAGCTTAAAATCAAAAACGCCGAGGCGGCGCCCAGCCAACCAATAGTTTCCCAGGCGCGGGAAGTGCCGTGGGTTTTGGTTAGGTGACGCATGCCCATAATCGGGCTCTGGCGGCTGGTGCGGCCGAGCATGATCTCGGCAATCAGAATGGGAATGCCGACGGCAAAGATCGTCAAGGCGTAGACCAATATAAAGGCACCGCCACCGTTTTCACCGGTCAGGTAGGGGAAGCGCCACAGGTTGCCCAGACCGACCGCGGAGCCAACTGCGGCGAGAAGAAAAGTGCCTTTATGCGTCCAGACGTTATGACCGCTCATGGGTAAGAGTGTCCGTAGTTGGGCGTCAGAATGGGGTGGTATCCAAACGCCTGTATGAATATAGCGATGTCAGCGTGCCTTGGACGCGCTGAATTTAGCGTTACTGTGCGATAGAACGCGCCGCCTTTCCAGCGTATTAGCGTTTAGGCTGCGTTTAGGGAGCTATCTTGGCAAAGGTAGTGGCAAAGGGGTGAACGCTGGGAGCTGATGTTAGCGCAGAAGGGCGAGGACATAAAAAAACCCGCTTTCGCGGGTTTTTGGGTACTTACTGCTTGGAGCGGATTACTTCTTGCTGTAACGCTTACGCTCGGTCTCTTTCAACAGCTTTTTACGCAGGCGGATGTGCACCGGCGTGACTTCGACGAGCTCGTCGGAGTCGAGGAACTCGATGGCCTGCTCCAGGGAGAACTTAACCGGTGGGGTTAATACGATGTTTTCATCGTTACCGGTGGAGCGCATGTTGTCGAGCTTCTTGCCTTTGGTGGGGTTAACCACCATGTCATTAGCGCGGTTGTTGATGCCGATCAGCATGCCTTCGTAGACTTCCGTGGCGTGATCGATAATCAGCTTACCGCGCTCTTGCAGCGCATACAGCGCATAGGCAAGGGCTTTACCGTCAACCATCGAGACCAATACGCCGTTACGACGCTCGATAGAGGCATCAGGCTTCAGCGGGCCGTAGTGATCAAAGCGGCTGGTCAGGATGCCGGTGCCGGAAGTCAGGGTCAAAAACTGGCCACGGAAACCGATCAAGCCGCGGGCAGGAATGATGAAGTCCAGGCGAACCCGTCCTTTGCCATCCGGCAGCATGTTGGTCATCTCACCTTTACGGTAGCCCAGCTCTTCCATGATAGAGCCCTGGTGCTGCTCTTCACAGTCGATGATGACCTCTTCGTAGGGCTCCTGCTTCTCACCGTCGATCTCTTTGATGATCACTTCGGGGCGGCCTACGGCTAGCTCAAAGCCTTCACGACGCATGGTTTCGATCAGCACCGAGAGGTGCAGTTCGCCACGGCCGGAAACCTTGAACTTCTCAGGGGTTTCGCCCTGTTCAACGCGCAGTGCCACGTTGTGAATCAGCTCTTGATCAAGGCGATCCTTGATATTACGGCTGGTCACAAACTTGCCATCTTTACCGGCGAACGGTGAATCGTTGACCTGGAAGGTCATTGAAACGGTCGGTTCGTCGACAGACAGCGGCGGCAGTGCTTCGACCTTGGCCGGATCGCATAGCGTATCCGAGATCGACAGATCGTCGATGCCGGTAACACAGACGATATCGCCCGCGGTGGCTTCGTTGGTCTGCACGCGCTCCAGGCCCATATGGGTCATGACCTGMCCGATTTTGCCTTTACGCACATTGCCGTCAACGCCGATGATCGACACCTGCTGGTTCGGTTTCACCGCGCCACGCTTGATGCGACCCAGGCCGATAACGCCCACATAGCTGTTGTAATCCAGCGCGGAGATCTGCATCTGGAACGGGCCATTGAGCTCCACCTGAGGTGGATCAACGATATCGACGATGGCCTGGAACATGGGGTCCATGTTGTCAGCCAACTCTTCAGGATCCATACCAGCAATGCCGTTTAGGGCAGAGCAGTAGATGATCGGGAAATCGAGCTGTTCATCAGACGCGCCCAGGTTATCGAACAGATCAAAAATCTGGTCGATAACCCAGTCAGGGCGTGCGCCGGGGCGGTCAATTTTGTTGACTACCACAATCGGCTTGAGGCCCTGGGCGAAGGCTTTCTGGGTCACGAAGCGAGTTTGCGGCATCGGGCCATCAACGGCGTCTACTAGCAGTAGCACCGAATCGACCATTGACATGACGCGCTCAACCTCGCCGCCGAAATCGGCGTGCCCAGGCGTATCCACGATGTTGATGTGGTAGCCGTTACCGTGGCTGTCTTGCCACTGAATGGCCGTGTTCTTGGCCAAAATGGTAATGCCACGCTCTTTCTCCTGGTCGTTTGAGTCCATGATGCGCTCTTGACCTTCTGCTTTACGGTCAAGGGTGCCGGACTGGCTCAGGAGTTTGTCGACCAGTGTGGTTTTACCATGGTCAACGTGGGCTATGATCGCGACGTTGCGCAGGTTATTAACCGCGCTGGAGTTTTGCTGGTTTTGCATGCTGAGAGAGAACTCTTGTGAACACCCGTTTGTCCACGGGTCGGAAAATGCGGGTCGCAAGGGCTGGCAATTTGCCGACCATCTTGGCTCAGGGCTTGCGTCCAATAACTATTCTACCATGTCGAAGGCTTCGCTGATATTACTGGAGCGCTTATCGACCTTGGTCGCCCCCCGGAAAGTTTTCGCCGCGAACCTTCATCCGCTAGAATAGCGCTTTTCCCACTGGGGCAGGAGCATGACCATCGGCAACCTGATGCGTTTGTTAAGCGATGGCGAGGTTCACTCTGGCGAGCAGCTGGGTGAAACGCTGGGAATTTCTCGTGCGGCGGTGTGGAAGCAGTTAAAAAAACTCGAAGCGCTCGGGGTAGAAGTCGTCGCGGTGAAAGGCCGTGGCTACCAGCTGTCGCAGCGGCTGGAGCCCTTGGAGGGCGCCAAAATCGTTGAGCAGCTGCCCGCTCAGGCGCGCCACCATCTGGCGCGTCTGTTTGTTGAAGATCAGTTACCCTCCAGCAACGAATATCTGCGTCAACGCTTTGAACAGGGCGCCGGACATGGAGAGGTCTGTCTGGTTGAGCTGCAGACGGCGGGGCGKGGGCGGCGCGGGCGTGTCTGGTCGACGCCCTGGGGGCAGAGCCTAATGCTCTCGGTGGGCTGGCGCTTCGAGTCGGGTATTGCCGTGTTGGAAGGCTTGAGTTTGGCGGTGGGCGTTGTCGTTGCCCAGGTGCTTGAGCAGCACGGCGTGGCGCCGAAGCTCAAGTGGCCAAACGATATCCTGCTCTCCGAGCAGGGGGATGAGCCTGACGATGAGCTAGGCAAGCTGGCCGGCATTCTTATTGAAGTGACCGGCGATGCGGCAGGCCCCTGTGAGGTGGTTATCGGCATTGGTATGAATTTATGGCTGCCCGAGGCGCAGCGAGCCGCCATCGATCAGCCCGTGGCCGCGCTTTTCGAGCGGCTGCCGAATATCTCACGCAACCAGTTGGCCTCAGAGGAGGTGGCAGGCCTATTGGCCATGCTGGCTAACTTTGAACAGGAGGGTTTTAGTGCCTGGCGTGATGCCTGGAATGAACGCCACGCCTATGCAGGGCTGCCCATTCGGGTAATTCAGGGGCAGCAGACCAGCGAGGCCGTCGCGGGGGAAGTGGATGAGAGTGGTAACCTATGGGTTACCGAAAATGGTCACTCGCGACGCCTAGCTGGCGGTGAGATTAGCGTACGCAGGCGTTTATGATTCTGGATCTTGATATCGGCAACACGCTGTCTAAGTGGCGGCTAAAGGATGCCGAGAGTAGCGAGATACGTTCCCGTGGAGCGGTGTGGACCCGGGAAGAGTGGCGCCCAGGGGCCGATATCCCCGATCTTGATGTCGTCGAGGCGGTGCGTATATCCAGTGTCGCCAGGGCGGCCGTGCTGGAGGAGACGGTCGCCTTGCTGCGCCGCCGGGTGCGCCATGTGCACGTGGCGCGCTCCACCCATGAGGCGCTAGGCGTGGTTAACGGTTACGAAGAGCCGGGGCGCTTGGGCGTTGATCGTTGGATGGGGGCGCTGGCGGGGTATCAGCTAGCAGGTGGCTGTTGTGCGGTGGATTGCGGTAGCGCGATTACCATTGACTTTGTTTTGCCGGGCGGAAGTCATCTTGGCGGCTTTATTATCCCCGGTCTGCGCCTGATGAAAGAGAGCCTGAAGCTAGGTACTCGCAATGTCGCTATCGACCCGGAGAGTGAGGCCGATGAGTTGCTAGAGCCGGGGCGGCGCACAGTCGATGCCGTGAACCACGGTATTTATATGGCGGCCGTCAGTGCCATCAACCGTATTTATAGTGAAGTGTGCGACCAAGAGGGTGTGGCGTTGCCGATGCTGTTGACGGGGGGCGATGCGCGGGTTGTCTCAAGAGGGGTGCAGGTGCCCCACGCGGTGTGGCCCGATATGGTCTACGGCGGCTTAGAGGCGTGCTTTCCGATGACCCTCGCGGAGCGGGCTGGTAAAATGTCGGGCGCGCCGCGGGTGCCTGAGCCAGTGGCGCTAGAAAAGATTCGCGCTGGGCTTGCATTCTCTATGCTGCTTTGACAAAATGCAGCGCGTTCCAAGGCAGTCAGCAGATGTGCAAGCATCGCAAGCTACGATAAATTAAGTAAATATCTCGCTTGACACTGTTTTGAAGGCTGGCATAATGTGCCGCCACAGTTGGAGAGGTTCCCGAGKGGCCAAAGGGAGCAGACTGTAAATCTGCCGCGAAAGCTTCGAAGGTTCGAATCCTTCCCTCTCCACCAGATTTATCAAGCGCTGAGTTGTTCATCGCTTGGGAATGAAAAGCCGGTAAGCGGGCATTAGCTACTGTTCCTCGTGCAGCGGATCGTCATTCTAAGACAGGTTCTGCGGGCGTAGTTCAATGGTAGAACCTCAGCCTTCCAAGCTGATGGTGCGGGTTCGATTCCCGCCGCCCGCTCCAGTTGATGTGTTTGGCTCATGTAGCTCAGGGGTAGAGCACACCCTTGGTAAGGGTGAGGTCGACGGTTCAATTCCGTCCATGAGCTCCATATTGCGAAATAAGCGAGCAAAGCTCGCTTTTTTTGTCTCTGCGTTTAGGTGGTGTTTTGTAACGCCTAGGCGTAAAGAAGGGGTTGTCAGTGGTGGGTTTCTTCGCTACCATGGCGCCCGCTGTTGTATAGGCGGTTGAAAAAAACGCTTGTCGGCAGAAGTAGAAGCAAATGTAGAAAGTCAGTACGACGATACAGGCCAGTAGCTCAATTGGCAGAGCAGCGGTCTCCAAAACCGCAGGTTGGGGGTTCGATTCCCTCCTGGCCTGCCAACCTTCCCCAGGTTGGTATGTCTTTTTTCCGAAATTATTTTATCGTTCGCCGTACCCTGAGGAGTCTCGTTTTTATGAAGCCTGGTTCTGTAAAACATGGCGCCGAGGTGCAACAGACGCGCCATGACGGGCTCAAGTGGGCGGCGGTCGTAGCGCTGCTTGTCGTTGCTGTTGTTGGTAATACCTATTTCGCCGATATTGGCCTGCTCTACCGCGTACTTGGTGTAGTAGTGTTGTGTGTGATTGCCGGTTTGATCGTGCTAACCACTACCAAAGGTCGTGATTTAGTAGAGCTTGCCAGAAGCGCCAAGAAAGAGATTCAGCGCGTTGTATGGCCGACCCGTCCCGAAACCATTCAGACCACCGCCATTGTGCTGGTGGCTGTTCTGGTGGTCGGGCTATTGCTGTGGTTGATCGACACTCTTCTTGGCTGGGCGATGTCCGGCGTCATTGGTTAGGAGCTTTCATGTCCAAACGTTGGTACGTCGTCCACGCTTATTCTGGCTTTGAAAAGCATGTCATGCGCTCGCTGATTGAGCGCGTGAAAATGTATGGTATGGAAGATCGCTTTGGCGAAATTCTGGTGCCAACCGAAGAAGTCGTTGAAATGCGCGACGGCAAGCGACGCAAGAGCGAGCGTAAATTCTATCCTGGCTATGTACTGGTCGAGATGGAGATGGCCGACGAAACATGGCACCTCGTCAATGAGACGCCGCGTGTTATGGGCTTTATCGGTGGCACMAAAGAGAAGCCCGCGCCAATTACATCACGCGAAGCGGATGCAATTCTGCTGCGCGTTAAAGACGGTACCGATAAGCCGCGGCCCAAAACGATGTTTGAGCCGGGTCAGTCGGTGCGTGTTGTTGATGGGCCGTTTGCCGATTTCAACGGTGTCGTCGAAGAAGTCAATTATGAAAAGAGTCGTCTGCATGTCAGCGTGCTGATCTTTGGGCGCTCTACGCCTGTTGAGTTAGAATTTTCTCAGGTTGAGAAAGAGTAGCGGGTGAGTAGTAAATAGTTAGTAGTGAATAGTAAGTAAGCGGTAAGTTTTAATTCGTGTGAAATGGCTGGTTCAGCTGTTTCACTGGTGCCGGGGAGCCTTCGGGCGCTATTACCCAACTGGAGTGTTAAAGATGGCCAAGAAAGTACAGGCTTACATCAAACTGCAGGTTGCTGCAGGTAAAGCCAATCCAAGTCCGCCGGTAGGCCCAGCGCTGGGTCAGCACGGCGTGAACATCATGGAATTCTGTAAGGCGTTCAACGCCGCGACTCAAGAAATTGAGCCGGGCCTGCCGACGCCAGTCGTGATCACTGTCTACTCTGATCGTAGCTTCACGTTCGTCACCAAGACGCCGCCTGCTGCCGTGCTGCTGAAAAAAGCCGCCGGTATCAAGTCCGGCTCTGGTGAGCCGAACAAGAAGAAGGTCGGCACCGTGACCCGTGAGCAGCTTGAAGAGATCGCCAAGACCAAAGAGCCTGACCTGACGGCTGCGAATCTCGATGCCGCTGTACGCACCATTGCTGGCAGTGCTCGCAGCATGGGCCTAAACGTGGAGGGTCTCTGATCATGGCTAAACTGTCTAAGCGTGCGAAAATCATTCGCGAAAAAGTAGACGCTACCAAAGCCTACTCTATTGAAGAAGCAGTAGCGCTGCTTGCTGAGCTGTCTACGGTTAAATTCAAAGAGTCCGTTGATGTCGCCATCAMCCTGGGCGTTGACCCACGTAAATCCGACCAGGTTGTGCGTGGCGCTACCGTCATGCCTAACGGTACCGGTAAAGACGTACGCGTTGCGGTCTTCACCCAAGGTGCTAATGCCGATGCCGCTAAAGAAGCCGGTGCCGACATCGTAGGTATGGACGACTTGGCTGAGCAAGTGAAAAAAGGCGTGATGGATTTTGACGTCGTTATCGCTTCGCCCGACGCTATGCGCGTTGTTGGCCAGTTAGGTCAGATCCTAGGTCCGCGTGGCCTGATGCCTAACCCCAAAGTTGGCACCGTAACGCCTGATGTGGCGACAGCGGTTAAAAATGCCAAGGCGGGTCAGGTGCGTTTCCGTACCGACAAAAACGGTATTATCCACACTACCCTGGGTAAAGTGGATTTTGACGCAGCAGCACTTAACGGCAACCTGGAAGCATTGGTTGCTGACCTGAAGCGCCTCAAGCCGAGCGCGTCTAAAGGTATTTACTTTAAGAAAATGACTCTGTCCACTACCATGGGCCCGGGTTTGACCATCGATCACTCTGCTTTTGTTTAAAGCATACGATCGGTAGATTTGTAGTAAGAACTGAGCAAGAACTTTGCGGTCCCCCGTTTGGTGACTATCACTGGCCGGGGCATCGTCAAAGACCGCAGGTGCCGTCCTTAGCTCGTACGTTGTTTGTACTGACAAGGGCGGCTTAATTGCCCCATAAGCGCCTGCGCAGATGGTGTGGCCGCCAGTTGGTTTAGCTTAACGGCTTTCTGGTGAGCACCATCCCCAAGGCTTTCCGCTTTGCAACGCTTTTGCAAGTAGAGCGGGGAGAGATGGTAACCACCGGAACCTTTCTGGGTTCCGGCACGAAGGAGTGATCACTGTGCCACTAGCACTTGAAGGCAAGAAAGCGATTGTTGCCGAGGTCAGTGAAGCGGCCAAGGGCGCACTCTCCGTCGTAGTTGCTGATTCTCGCGGCGTTACGGTTGGTAAAATGACCGATCTGCGCAAGCAGGCGCGTGAGAATGGTGTAGAGCTGCGTGTTGTACGTAATACGCTGGCTCGCCGCGCTCTCGAGGGCACTCAGTGGGAGTGCCTGAACGATAGCTTTGTTGGTCCTACGTTGTTGGCCTTCTCTACTGACCATCCGGGCGCTGCCGCTCGTTTGTTCAAAGAGTTTGCTAAAACGAACAAGGACTTCGAAGTAAAAGCGTTGGCCTACGAAGGTGAGCTGATTCCGGCTGCTGACATCGACCGTCTGGCAACCCTACCGACTCACGACGAAGCAATTGCCAAGTTGATGTCGGTAATGAAAGAAGCCTCCGCTGGCAAGCTGGTTCGTACTCTGGCCGCGCTGCGCGACCAGAAGCAAGAAGCTGCATAAGCAGTTCTTTTTGCTGGTGGCGTGAATGGTTGAACCAGAACGCTGCCTGAACCGAGCAATGAATCCTGAGTCATCGGCTGACCGAGACTCCCGCAAAGTTAGGAATGAAACAATGGCACTGTCTAAAGACGATATCATCAATGCTGTAGCCGACATGACCGTGATGGAAGTTGTCGAGCTGATCGAAGCAATGGAAGAGAAGTTCGGCGTTTCTGCCGCGGCTGCCGTAATGGCTGGCCCGGCTGCTGGCGGCGAAGTAGCTGAAGAGCAGACTGAATTTGACGTCGTTCTGRCCGCTGCTGGCGACAAGAAAGTTAACGTGATCAAAGCAGTTCGTGAGATCACCGGCCTTGGCTTGAAAGAAGCTAAAGGTGCTGTTGACGGCGCTCCGGCGACCATCAAAGAAGGTCTGTCGAAAGACGACGCTGAAGCAGCTAAAGCTAAGCTGGAAGAAGCGGGCGCAACCGTCGAGCTCAAGTAAGCCTTGTGCGGACGGCTTTACGCGCTGCGTAAGCTTCCACGGCTGGCGGCGGGATATCCCGCTGCCGGCCTTTTTCTGTTGCAACTGGTGTTTAATAGCAGCATTGCTGTTGGTAAATAGCAGAGCGACAGAAGCGTAAAAGCGTTATTGAAGCGCTATTGAAGATAGTGTTAACGACGACAGTGTTATCGACGACTGAGTTATCGAACTAGATTTTCGACGGCGAGCTACCGATTTAGGAGCTTGCTGTCTGCGTCTGACACGCCCGTAGGGCAGATGACCACGCATCGGTCACCCATGGTGAACAAGCTGGGGAATACAGATGGCTTACTCATATACTGAGAAAAAACGCATCCGCAAGGATTTCGGCAAACTGCCCCAAGTAATGGATGTGCCTTACTTGCTGGCGATCCAGCTTGATTCCTATTACGMCTTCCTCCAGCAAGATCGTTCGCCCGACGAGCGTCACGAGATCGGTCTGCACGCGGCATTCAAGTCCGTGTTTCCGATTGAGAGCTTCTCCGGCAATGCAGCGCTTGAGTATGTCAGCTACCGCTTTGGTACGCCGGCGTTCGATGTTAAGGAGTGCCAGCTGCGCGGTGTGACTTACTCCGCCCCGCTGCGCGTCAAGGTTCGCTTGATCATTTATGATCGCGACTCCTCGAACAAAGCCATTAAAGATATTAAAGAGCAAGAAGTCTACATGGGGGAAATCCCCCTGATGACGGAGAACGGTACCTTTGTTATCAACGGTACTGAGCGGGTTATCGTATCCCAGCTCCACCGCTCGCCCGGTGTGTTCTTTGATCACGACAAAGGTAAGAGCCACTCTTCCGGCAAGCTGCTCTACTCTGCCCGAGTGATTCCTTACCGTGGCTCCTGGTTAGACTTCGAGTTTGACCCCAAAGACAACGTCTTCGTACGTATTGACCGTCGCCGCAAACTGCCGGCCTCGGTATTGATGCGTGCGCTGGGTATGAACACCGAAGAGATCCTCGCCGAGTTCTTTGAAACCAGCGTCTTCCACATTGAGAAATCCGGTTTCTCTGTGGAGCTGGTGCCGTCACGCCTGCGCGGCGAAACGGCCACTTTCGACATCAAAGATGGCGAAGGTAATGTGATCGTTGAAGAGGGGCGTCGGATTACCCAGAAGCACATTCGTCAGCTTGAAAAAGCCGGCCTTGAGCGTCTGGATGTGCCGATGGAGTACCTGTTCGGCAAAACCCTGGCCAAAGATCAGATCGATTCCAAGACCGGCGAGCTGATCTGCCCATGTAATACCGAAATCACTCCCGAAGTGCTCGAGCGTATGGCTCAGGGTGGCATCACTCTGGTGGAAACGCTCTACACTAACGATCTTGACTGCGGTTCATTCATTTCCGACACCTTGAAGCTGGACGCGACTAACTCCGCGCTTGAAGCCTTGGTGGAAATCTACCGCATGATGCGCCCCGGCGAGCCGCCCACTAAAGAGTCTGCCGAGACGCTGTTTAACAACCTGTTCTTCTCTGAGGACCGCTACGACCTGTCGGGCGTTGGCCGCATGAAGTTCAACCGTCGCCTGCGTCGTGATACTGACACCGGCTCCGGCGTACTGGATCGTAAAGACATCCTGGATGTGCTGCGCGAGCTGATCAATATTCGCAACGGCTTCGGTGACGTTGACGATATCGATCACCTGGGTAACCGCCGTATTCGCTGCGTTGGCGAGATGGCTGAAAACCAGTTCCGCGTTGGCTTGGTGCGTGTAGAGCGCGCGGTGAAAGAGCGTCTCTCCATGGCCGAAAGCGAAGGCCTGATGCCCCAAGACTTGATCAACGCCAAGCCGGTCGCGGCGGCGGTGAAAGAGTTCTTCGGTTCCAGCCAGCTTTCCCAGTTTATGGATCAGAACAACCCGCTCTCAGAGGTTACCCACAAGCGTCGTGTGTCAGCACTCGGCCCCGGTGGTTTGACCCGTGAGCGTGCTGGCTTCGAAGTACGTGACGTACACGCCACGCACTATGGGCGCCTATGCCCGATCGAAACGCCGGAAGGCCCGAACATCGGTCTGATCAACTCGCTGGCGACCTACAGCCACACCAACAGCTACGGTTTCCTTGAAACGCCGTACCGTAAAGTGGTTGATCGTCAGTTGACCGACGACATCGTCCATCTCTCGGCGATCGAAGAGGGCGATTTCGTTATCGCCCAGGCGTCAGCGGCGGTAGATGAGTCCAACAAGCTAAGCGATGATCTGGTTCAGGTGCGTCACCGCGGTGAGACCACCTTTATGCGTCCCGAGCAAGTGACGCTGATGGATGTATCACCCCGTCAGGTCGTCTCGGTCGCAGCGGCATTGATTCCGTTCCTGGAGCACGATGACGCCAACCGCGCCTTGATGGGCTCGAACATGCAGCGTCAGGCGGTTCCTACCCTGCGTGCCGMCAAGCCGCTGGTAGGTACCGGCATGGAGCGCTTTGTTGCCCGTGACTCCGGTGTCTGTGCGGTGGCGAATCGTGGTGGCGTGATTGATTCCGTTGACGCGCGTCGTGKGGTGGTACGGGTTAACGAAGATGAGATCATCGGCGGTGAAGCCGGGGTTGATATCTACAACCTGACCAAATACACCCGCTCGAACCAGAACACTTGTATGAACCAGCGCCCCATCGTGCGGCCTGGCGATAACGTGGCGCGTGGCGATATTCTCGCCGACGGCCCGTCGGTGGATATGGGTGACTTGGCGCTGGGCCAGAACATGCGCATCGCCTTTATGCCCTGGAACGGCTACAACTTCGAGGACTCGATTCTGCTTTCCGAGCGGGTTGTTCAAGAAGACCGTTTCACCACCATTCACATTCAGGAACTGACCTGTGTGTCTCGTGACACCAAGTTGGGCTCAGAAGAAATCACTTCTGATATTCCGAACGTGGGCGAGTCTGCGCTCTCCAAGCTGGATGAGGCGGGCGTTGTCTACATCGGTGCCGAAGTCGGCCCGGGCGATATTCTGGTCGGTAAAGTGACACCGAAGGGTGAAACCCAGCTGACGCCTGAAGAGAAGCTGCTACGTGCTATCTTCGGCGAGAAAGCGTCTGACGTTAAAGATACCTCGCTGCGTGCCCCGACAGGCATGAAAGGCACGGTCATCGACGTTCAGGTGTTTACCCGTGACGGCGTTGAGAAAGMCTCCCGCGCCCTGTCGATCGAGCGCACCCAGCTTGATGAGGTACGTAAGGATCTCCAAGAGACTTACCGTATCGCCGAAGATGCCACCTTTGAGCGTCTCAAGCGTACCCTTGACGGTCAGGCCGTTAACGGTGGCCCGAACCTCAAGAAAGGCGATGTGCTGGACGAGGATTACCTCGACGAACTGCCGCGTCAGCAGTGGTTCAAGCTGCGTCTGCAGGATGAGTCGTTTAATGAGCTACTGGCTCAGGCTGACGAACAGCTGGAAATTCGTCGTAAAGAGATGGATGAGCGCTTTGAAGATAAGAAGCGCAAGCTGACCCAGGGCGATGACCTCGCGCCGGGCGTACTGAAGATCGTCAAGGTCTACATGGCCGTGAAGCGTCGCATCCAGCCAGGCGACAAGATGGCCGGTCGTCACGGTAACAAAGGTGTTATCTCGGCGATTATGCCCATCGAAGACATGCCGTTTGACGAGAAGGGCGAGTCGGTTGACGTGGTGCTAAACCCGCTGGGCGTACCGTCGCGGATGAACGTTGGTCAGATCCTTGAGACGCACCTGGGCATGGCGGCGCGTGGCTTGGGCGTCAAGATCGAAGCCATGCTGCGCGATGCACGCGGTCAGCAGGTCGCTGAAATTCGTGACTTCCTGGGGCAGATCTACAATACCCAGGGTACGCGTATTGAAGATCTCGATTCCCTGACCGACGATGAAATTATCGCCCTGGCGAAGAACCTAAAAGGCGGTGTGCCCATGGCAACGCCGGTGTTTGACGGTGCTAAAGAGCACGAAATCAAGCACCTGCTGAAGCTGGCGGACATTCCTGAATCGGGTCAGATGGCCCTGTTCGATGGCCGTACCGGTGACGCTTTTGACCGTCCGGTCACCGTCGGCTACATGTATATGTTGAAGCTTAACCACTTGGTAGACGACAAGATGCACGCGCGTTCTACCGGTTCTTACTCGCTGGTTACTCAGCAGCCCTTGGGTGGTAAGGCGCAATTCGGTGGTCAGCGCTTCGGTGAGATGGAAGTGTGGGCGTTGGAAGCATACGGCGCCGCTTACACGCTACAAGAGATGCTCACCGTCAAGTCGGACGACGTCGAAGGCCGCACCAAGATGTATAAAAACATCGTGGATGGCGACCACACCATGCAGGCAGGCATGCCGGAATCCTTTAACGTACTCGTTAAGGAAATCCGCTCGCTGGGCATCGATATCGAGTTAGAGAGCTAGGAGCCGTCCCATGAAAGATTTGGTGAAAGTACTCAAATCGCAGTCTCAGTCCGAAGAGTTTGACGCGATCAAGATTACCCTGGCGTCGCCGGACATGATTCGCTCCTGGTCGTTTGGCGAGGTGAAGAAGCCCGAGACCATCAACTACCGTACCTTTAAGCCGGAGCGGGATGGTCTGTTCTGCGCCAAGATCTTTGGTCCGGTCAAAGACTACGAGTGCCTGTGCGGCAAGTATAAGCGCATGAAGCACCGCGGCATTATCTGCGAGAAGTGTGGCGTCGAAGTGACCAAAGCCGCCGTGCGCCGTGAGCGCATGGGGCACATTGAGCTCGCCTCGCCGGTCGCCCACATTTGGTTTTTGAAGTCACTGCCGTCGCGTATCGGCATGTTCCTTGATATGACCCTGCGTGATATCGAGCGCGTGCTGTACTTCGAAAGCTTTGTCGTTATCGACCCCGGTATGACCACGCTTGAGCGTGGTCAGCTGATGAACGACGAGCAGTACTTTGAAGCGCTGGAAGAGTTTGGCGACGACTTTGACGCTCGTATGGGTGCCGAAGCCGTTCAAGAGCTGCTCAAAGACATCGATCTGGAAGAAGAGATTAACCATCTGCGTGAAGAAATTCCGCAGACTAACTCAGAAACCAAGATCAAGAAGCTCTCCAAGCGCCTCAAGCTGCTTGAAGCCTTCTACCACTCCGGCAACGCGCCGGCGTGGATGGTCATGGAAGTGCTGCCCGTGCTGCCACCGGATCTGCGTCCGCTGGTACCGCTGGACGGTGGCCGCTTCGCGACCTCCGATCTCAACGACCTTTACCGTCGTGTGATCAACCGTAACAACCGCCTGAAGCGTCTGCTCGATCTCAATGCGCCGGATATTATCGTGCGCAATGAGAAGCGCATGCTCCAGGAAGCGGTCGATGCACTGCTGGATAACGGCCGTCGTGGCCGTGCGATCACGGGCTCTAACAAGCGTCCGCTGAAATCGCTCGCTGACATGATCAAAGGTAAGCAGGGCCGTTTCCGTCAGAACTTGCTGGGTAAGCGCGTCGACTACTCGGGCCGTTCGGTAATTACCGTAGGTCCGACGCTGCGTCTGCACCAGTGTGGTCTGCCCAAGAAAATGGCGCTTGAGCTGTTCAAGCCGTTTATCTACTCCAAGCTGCAGTCGCTGGGCTACGCCTCAACGATCAAAGCCGCCAAGAAGATGGTCGAGCGCGAGCTGCCGGAAGTGTGGGACATCCTTGCCGATGTTATCCGCGAGCACCCGGTACTGCTTAACCGCGCCCCCACGCTTCACCGTCTGGGTATCCAGGCGTTTGAGCCGCTGCTGATCGAAGGTAAAGCGATTCAGCTGCACCCGCTGGTATGTGCCGCCTACAACGCCGACTTTGACGGTGACCAGATGGCGGTACACGTACCGCTGACCCTGGAAGCCCAGCTCGAAGCGCGTGCGCTGATGATGGCCACCAACAACGTGCTTTCGCCCGCTAACGGCGAGCCGATCATCGTGCCGTCCCAGGACGTTGTACTGGGTCTTTACTACATGACCCGCGAAAAGATCAACGCCAAAGGCGAGGGCATGGTGTTCTCTGACCTTAATGAGGTCGAGCGCGCTTTCGGTACCCAGTCAGTATCGCTCCACGCACGGGTTAAAGTGCGTTTAGACGAGATCGACATTGAAGAAGAGACCGGCGAGCGTAGCTTCCACCGGCGTATTTACGMCACCACCGTCGGCCGTGCGCTGCTGTTCCGCATTCTGCCGGAAGGGGTGCCGTTCAAGCTGATCGATCAGCCGATGAAGAAGAAGGCGATCTCCAGCCTGATCAACGAAGTTTATCGTCGTGCTGGCCTCAAGCCGACCGTCATCTTCGCTGACCAGCTGATGTATACCGGTTTCCGTCTGGCGACCTGGTCAGGCGCCTCTATCGGTGTAAATGACTTCGTTATTCCCGAAGCCAAAACCGAGATCGTTGACGCCGCGGAAGCGGAAGTTAAAGAGATCGAAGACCAGTTCTCTTCTGGCCTGGTAACAGCGGGTGAGAAGTACAACAAGGTTATCGATATCTGGTCCAAGGCCAACGATAAAGTCGCCAAGGCGATGATGGTGGGCATCTCCAAAGAGACCGTTATCGATCGTGATGGAAACGAAGTTGAGCAGGACTCGTTCAACAGCGTCTTCATCATGGCTGACTCCGGTGCTCGTGGTAGTGCTGCCCAGATTCGTCAGCTTGCCGGTATGCGTGGCCTGATGGCTAAGCCGGATGGCTCGATCATCGAAACACCGATCGTCGCCAACTTCCGTGAAGGTCTGAACGTACTGCAGTACTTCATCTCGACCCACGGCGCGCGTAAAGGTCTTGCGGATACGGCACTGAAAACGGCCAACTCCGGTTACCTGACCCGTCGTCTGGTCGACGTGGCGCAGGATTTGGTGATCACCGAGGTTGACTGTGGTACCGAAAACGGCTTGACCCTGCACCCGATTATCGAAGGCGGCGACATTATCGTACCGCTTTCCCAGCGAGTGCTAGGTCGCGTCGTGGCCCAGGATGTTGTCCATCCTGGCAGCGGCGACGTGCTGATTGCTAAAGGTACCCTGCTCGACGAGAAGTGGTGTGCCGAGCTCGACACCATGGGTGTCGACGAGATCATCGTGCGTTCCACAATTACCTGTGAGACCGCACACGGCGTGTGTGCCTCCTGTTACGGCCGTGACTTGGCACGTGGTCACCAGGTCAACATCGGTGAAGCGGTCGGCGTTATCGCCGCACAGTCCATCGGTGAGCCGGGTACCCAGCTGACCATGCGTACCTTCCACATCGGTGGCGCGGCATCGCGCTCCTCTGCGGTAGATAGCGTACAGGTGAAGCACGGCGGTAAAGTTCGTCTGCACAACATCAAGCACGTTGAGCGTGCCGACGGTAAGCTGGTAGTGGTATCCCGTTCTAGCGCCCTGGCCGTTGCTGATGACCATGGCCGTGAGCGTGAGTACTACAAGCTTCCCTACGGTGCTGAGCTGTCTGTACGTGACGGCGACGTGGTCGACGCTGGCGCGACGGTTGCCAAGTGGGATCCGCACACTCACCCGATCGTTGCCGAAGTAGAAGGTAAGGCGCAGTTCATCGATCTCGACGAAGGTGTCACCATGCACCGCAGTGTCGATGAGATGACCGGCCTGTCGTCTATTGAGGTTATCGAGTCAGCCGCACGTCCTATGGCCGGCCGTGATAAGCGCCCCATGGTTATGCTGCAAGACGCTGCGGGTGAATACGTATCGGTTTCTGGTTCAAACACGCCGGTACAGTACTTGCTGCCGGGTAACTCGATTATTTCGGTCGACGATGGTGTCACTATCGGTGTGGGTGAAGTGGTTGCCCGTATCCCGGTAGAAGCGTCGGCGAACAAAGATATCACCGGTGGTCTGCCGCGGGTGGCTGACTTGTTCGAAGCACGTAAGCCGAAAGAGTCGTCTATCCTGGCGGAAATCAGCGGTGTGATCAGCTTCGGTAAAGAGACCAAAGGTAAGCGCCGTCTGACGATTACTCCGGAATCTGGTGACCCGTTTGAGGCGCTGATTCCGAAATGGCGTCAAATTGCCGTCTTCGAAGGCGAGACCGTCGAGAAGGGCGAGGTGATTTCCGATGGGCCGAGCAATCCCCACGATATCCTGCGTCTGCTGGGTGTTGAGGAACTTGCCAAGTACATCACTGCCGAAGTGCAGGACGTTTACCGTCTACAGGGCGTAGGCATTAACGATAAGCACATCGAAGTCATTGTGCGCCAGATGCTGCGCAAGGTAGAGCTAACCGATTCGGGCGATTCTGACTTCATCACCGGCGACCAGGCAGAACTGGTTCGCGTGCTGGAACAGAACGAACGTCTGGAAAAAGAGAAGAAATTCCCGGCCAAGTATCAGCGTATGCTGCTGGGTATCACCAAGGCCAGCCTGGCCACCGAGTCGTTCATTTCCGCGGCCTCCTTCCAGGAGACAACCCGCGTACTGACCGAAGCGGCGGTGACCGGCAAGCGCGATTATCTGCGCGGCCTGAAAGAGAACGTCGTAGTGGGTCGTCTGATTCCGGCAGGTACCGGTCTGACTCACCACGCGGAACGTCGTCGCAAGCGCGAAGACGTTGAGCAACTGTTCAATCCTTCGGCGACCGAAGTTGAGCAGGAGCTGGGTGCTCAGTTGACCGCTCTCGATTCTGACGATGAGCTGTAAACGGGCCCATGGCACGACAGTAAGTGGTACGTAAAACGAGTAGCTGACCTGAAAAGCGTCGCCTTGTCGGTAAAACCGCCGGCAAGGCTTGACGTGACCTAGGGTCAGCCTTTAGAATGCGCAGCCTTTAACAGTGGGGTGGGTGCGCCCGCATCCGCTGCCCGTACTTGTTGAAAGGCAAGGCAACCATTGGAGTCAGCTAAACACCATGGCAACGATTAATCAGCTAGTGCGCAAGCCGCGCAAGCGCCCCGTCACCAAAAGTGACGTGCCAGCGCTGCAGGCTTGTCCGCAAAAACGCGGCGTATGTACGCGCGTTTACACCACCACCCCGAAGAAGCCTAACTCGGCCCTGCGTAAGGTTTGCCGTGTGCGCCTTACCAACGGCTTTGAAGTGTCTTCTTATATCGGTGGTGAAGGTCACAACCTTCAAGAACACTCTGTCGTTTTGATTCGCGGCGGCCGTGTAAAGGATTTGCCAGGTGTGCGTTATCACACCGTACGTGGCGCCCTTGACACCTCCGGCGTTCAGAATCGTCGTCAGGGTCGTTCTAAATACGGTACTAAGCGTCCTAAGTCCTAAGGGGTTGGGCTGCTGTGCAGCACTGCCCTGTTAAACGGGCTTGTTGAGTAACGATTATCACGAATTTGACGGTCTGATAAGAGTAAGGTCGGGCGGCGCTTGTTGTATTTACATAGCGTACACAAGTAGCACGAGTTCCGGGTTTACCTGAAAGATCCTTAATTGAGGGCTTATCATGCCTAGAAGAAGAGTAGTAGCTAAACGCGAGATTCTGCCGGATCCTAAGTTCGGAAGTGAGCGTCTGGCGAAGTTCATGAACCACCTGATGGTCAGCGGCAAGAAGTCCATAGCTGAGCGTATCGTCTACGGTGCGTTGGACAAGGTTGCCGAGCGTAGTAAAGAAGATCCGCTGGAGATCTTCGACAAAGCGCTGGAAGCCATCCAGCCGATGGTCGAAGTGAAGTCGCGCCGCGTGGGTGGTGCGACCTATCAGGTGCCGGTTGAAGTACGTCCGTCACGCCGTCAAGCGCTAGCCATGCGCTGGCTGGTAGACGCGGCGCGTCGTCGCGGTGAGAAAACCATGGTGCAGCGTCTGGCTGGTGAAATGCTTGATGCCGCTGAAGGTAAAGGTTCTGCCGTTAAGAAGCGCGAAGACGTGCATCGTATGGCAGAAGCCAACAAGGCCTTCTCGCACTACCGTTTCTAAGGTACGCGTATCTAAGGTCAGTGTTTCTAAAATCGGCGTTTCTAAGTACGGCGTTTTTAAGTATGGCTTTAGGGTTTCAATATGCACGTTGTTCAGCATGGCGAAGTGTTTGCTGAGTCGCTCTGTTGTAATACCTAACCGCTACCCTCAAGGGGTAGCGGCGGTCGCATAAGCCTCGCTTGCATACGCCGCTAAATTAACGAGCATCGCCAACAAACGGGAGTTTCACCGTGGCACGCAAGACTCCACTAAATCGCTACCGTAATATCGGTATCGTCGCTCACGTCGACGCGGGTAAAACCACGACGACTGAGCGTGTACTGTTCTACACCGGTCTCTCCCACAAAGTGGGCGAAGTCCACGACGGTGCTGCGACCATGGACTGGATGGAGCAGGAGCAGGAGCGTGGTATCACTATCACCTCAGCTGCGACTACCTGTTTCTGGCAGGGCATGAGCAAGCAGTTTCCTGAGCACCGTATCAATATTATCGACACCCCGGGGCACGTTGACTTCACTATCGAAGTTGAGCGTTCTCTGCGCGTACTGGATGGCGCGGTGGTTGTACTGTGTGGCTCTTCCGGCGTTCAGCCGCAGACCGAAACAGTATGGCGCCAAGCCAACAAGTACGAAGTTCCGCGTATGGTTTTCGTCAACAAGATGGACCGTACCGGCGCTGACTTCTTCATGGTTGTCGAGCAGCTGAAAGAGCGCTTGGGTGCCAACGCTGTGCCGATCCAGATTAACTGGGGCACAGAAGAAGACTTTAAAGGCGTTATCGACCTGATTCAGATGAAGGCTATCCTGTGGGATGAGGAAAGCCTGGGTATGAATTATGAGCTCGTTGATATTCCGGCTGAATTGCAAGAAACAGCCGAGAAGTATCGCGAAGAGATGGTTGAGGCCGCTGCCGAAGGCTCTGATGAGCTGATGGAAAAGTACCTTGAAGGCGGTGAGCTAACGATTGAAGAGATCAAGGCTGGCCTGCGTGCGCGCACCCTGGCTAACGATATCGTTCTGGTTACCTGTGGTTCTGCCTTTAAGAACAAAGGCGTTCAGGCAGTGCTGGATGGCGTTATCGAATACATGCCTTCGCCGACAGAAGTTAAGGCGATCGAAGGTGAGCTTGACGATAAAGACGGCACCGTCGATACCCGTGAGGCTGATGACAGTGCACCGTTTGCGGCGTTGGCGTTTAAAATTGCCACCGACCCCTTTGTTGGTACGCTGACCTTTATCCGCGTCTACTCGGGCGTTCTGAAATCTGGTGACGGCGTGTATAACTCCGTTAAGCAGAAGAAAGAGCGTGTTGGCCGTATCGTTCAGATGCACGCCAACTCTCGTGAAGAGATCAAAGAGGTTCTGGCGGGCGACATCGCTGCCTGTATCGGCCTGAAAGACGTCACCACCGGTGATACTCTTTGCGATATCGATAACAAGATTGTTCTCGAGCGCATGGAATTCCCGGATCCGGTTATCTCGGTTGCCGTAGAGCCTAAGTCTAAGGCCGACCAAGAGAAGATGGGCGTTGCCCTGGGCAAGCTTGCTCAAGAAGACCCCTCCTTCCAGGTCAAAACCGACGAAGAAACCGGCCAGACGATTATTTCTGGTATGGGTGAGCTTCACCTGGATATCCTTGTTGACCGTATGCGTCGCGAGTTCAAGGTTGAAGCCAATATCGGTAAGCCTCAGGTTGCTTACCGCGAAACCATTCGCGGCAGCATTGAGCAGGAAGGCAAGTTCGTACGTCAGTCTGGCGGTCGTGGTCAGTACGGTCACGTTTGGCTGCGTATCGAGCCGCTGACAGCTGAAGAGAAGGGTGAAGGCGACGAAGAAATCTTCTTCAAATTTACCTCTGAAATCGTAGGCGGCGCGGTTCCTAAGGAATACGTCCCTGCGGTTGAGAAGGGTGCTTACGAGCAGCTCAAAAACGGCGTCATCGCGGGTTACCCGATGATTGACGTTAAAGTATCGCTGTTCGACGGCTCCTTCCACGACGTGGACTCCAACGAGACTGCGTTTAAGATTGCTTCTTCTATGGCAGTAAAAGAAGGTGCCAGGAAGGCCAAGGCCGTGCTGCTGGAGCCGGTGATGAAGGTCGAAATCGTGACCCCCGAAGAATTTATGGGTGACGTCATGGGTGACCTGAGCCGTCGTCGCGGCCTGGTGCAGGGTATGGATGACTCCTCTTCTGGTAAAGTCATTCGTGCGACGGTGCCACTGGGCGAGATGTTCGGTTATGCAACCGATCTGCGCTCACAAACCCAGGGCCGTGCGAGCTACTCTATGGAGTTCTCGAAGTACGACGAGGCGCCCTCCAGCGTCGTTGAAGCCGTCATCAATCAAAACGGTTAACCGTTAGCTAACGTAAAGAGGTTATAGCAGTGGCTAAGGAAAAATTTGAACGTTCCAAACCGCACGTCAACGTCGGCACCATTGGTCACGTCGACCACGGTAAAACGACTCTGACTGCGGCCCTAACCCGCGTGTCTGCTGAGGTTTTCGGCGGCGACTGGCGTGAGTTTGATACCATCGATAACGCTCCTGAAGAGCGCGAGCGCGGTATCACGATCGCTACTTCACACGTTGAATATCAGTCTGAAGATCGTCACTACGCGCACGTTGACTGCCCAGGGCACGCTGACTACGTCAAGAACATGATTACCGGTGCTGCGCAGATGGACGGCGCGATCCTGGTATGTTCTGCCGCAGATGGCCCGATGCCGCAAACTCGCGAGCACATCCTGCTGTCTCGTCAGGTTGGCGTACCGTACATCGTTGTGTTCCTGAATAAAGCGGACATGGTCGATGACGAAGAGCTGCTTGAACTGGTAGAAATGGAAGTTCGCGAACTTCTCGACCAGTACGACTTCCCGGGTGACGACACACCGATCATCACTGGCTCTGCGCTGATGGCGTTGAACGGTGAAGATGAGAACGGCATGGGTACTACCGCCGTTGCTAATCTGATCAAAGCTCTGGATGCTTACATCCCTGAGCCGGAGCGTGCTATTGATCAGCCGTTCCTGATGCCGATCGAAGACGTGTTCTCCATCTCTGGTCGCGGTACTGTTGTGACTGGTCGTGTAGAGCGCGGCATCGTTAAAGCGGGCGAAGAAGTGGAAATCGTGGGTATCCGCGACACCACCAAAACGATCGTTACCGGTGTTGAAATGTTCCGTAAGCTGCTCGACGAAGGTCGTGCTGGTGAGAACGTTGGCGCCCTGCTGCGTGGTACTAAGCGTGATGACGTCGAGCGTGGCCAGGTACTGGCCAAGCCGGGCACCATCAACCCGCACACTACCTTCGAAGCAGAAGTTTACGTACTGTCCAAAGAAGAGGGTGGTCGTCACACGCCTTTCTTCAAGGGCTACCGTCCGCAGTTCTACTTCCGTACCACCGACGTAACCGGTACTTGTGAACTGCCGGAAGGCGTTGAAATGGTCATGCCGGGTGACAACGTGCAAATGGTTGTTACCTTGATCGCTCCGATCGCAATGGACGAAGGCTTGCGCTTCGCTATTCGTGAAGGCGGCCGTACTGTCGGTGCTGGCGTTGTGGCMAAGATCGTCAAGTAAGCAACATGCTTGAATGATGAAGGGGGCTCTGATGAGCCCCCTTTTCTGCGCACCAACAGCAAATGTTTGACATGGGCTTTTGGCGTGCCTATAATGCGCATCCTTTGAATGCGTGGGTAGACGGCTCGCGCCGTCGACATCCATTGGAGTTTAGGGCAAATGCAGAACCAAAAGATTCGCATTCGGTTGAAAGCTTTCGACCATCGCCTGATCGACCAGTCTACAGCGGAGATTGTTGAAACCGCTAAGCGTACTGGTGCTCAGGTTCGTGGACCGATTCCGCTGCCGACCAACCGCGAGCGTTACACCATTCTGATCTCGCCGCACGTCAACAAAGATGCGCGTGACCAGTATGAGATTCGTACGCACAAGCGTGTGCTCGACATTGTTGAGCCGACCGAGAAAACTGTTGACGCTTTGATGAAGCTTGATCTCGCCGCAGGCGTAGACGTGCAAATCAAACTCAACTAATTACACTAGTCACTTTGCGGCCCAGCGCTCATCGCTCTTTGTAAAGAGTTGGCATAAGCAGCAGCCGCCGCGCCGTGAGGCGCCACACAATGTGCTAGTGGAATGCTCTGGAAAGGGCAGCCATAGCGGGTGATAGCCCCGTACACTATAGGAGACTGAGTATGACTATCGGTTTAGTCGGTAAAAAGGCCGGGATGACCCGTGTCTTTACCGAAGACGGCGCGTCTGTGCCCGTAACCGTTATTGAAGTTGATCCTAATCGTGTTACACGCGTTAAATCTGTCGAATCTGACGGTTACGCAGCGATTCAGGTCACATCTGGCTCTCGCAAAGCTAAGCACCTCACCAAAGCGCAAGCTGGTCAGTTTGCCAAGGCGGGTGTTGAAGCTGGTCGTGCACTGATGGAATTTCGTCTTGCAGAAGGCGAGGAGATTCCTGAAGTGGGCGGCGAAATCACCGTATCCCTCTTCGAAGCTGGTCAAATGGTTGACGTGACTGGCACCTCTAAGGGTAAAGGCTTCCAGGGTGCTGTTAAGCGCTGGAACTTCCGTACCCAAGATATGACTCACGGTAACTCTCTGTCGCATCGCGCGCCGGGTTCTATCGGCATGTGTCAGACTCCGGGTCGCGTTTTCAAAGGCAAAAAGATGGCCGGTCAAATGGGTAACGCCCGTTGCACCGTGCAGAGCCTTGAGATCGTCCGTGTCGACGCCGAGCGTAACCTGCTGCTGATTAAAGGCGCCGTACCGGGTGCTCCCGGTAGTGACGTTATCGTTCGCAGCGCCGTGAAAGCAGGCTGAAGGGGATAATTACCAATGAATCTGAATCTTGCTGCAGGCGCGGGTACCGTTGAAGTAGCCGACGCCACTTTTGGCAAAGAATTCAACGAAGCGCTCGTTCACCAAGTGGTCACTGCCTATTTGGCGGCTGGTCGTCAGGGAACTCGCGCACAAAAGAGTCGTTCCGACGTTCGTGGCGGTGGTAAGAAGCCGTGGCGTCAGAAAGGCACCGGTCGTGCACGTGCCGGTACCATCCGCTCTCCGCTATGGCGTAGTGGTGGCGTAACCTTCGCGGCGCGTCCGCAAGACTACACCCAGAAGGTTAACCGCAAGATGTACCGTGCAGCGATGCGCTCCATCTTGTCAGAGCTGGTACGTCAAGAGCGTTTAGTCGCGATTGAAGAGTTCGTCGTCGATGCGCCTAAGMCCAAGCAGGTAGCTGCCAAGCTAAAAGAGCTCAACCTTGAAAAAGTGTTGATCGTCACTGAAGAAGTTGACGAGAAGCTCTATTTGGCCGCGCGCAACCTTCCCCACGTTGACGTGGTGGATGTCGCGGCAGCTGACCCGGTAAGCCTGGTAGCCTTTGATAAGGTGCTGATTACCGTCTCCGCCCTGCGTAAATTCGAGGAGAAGCTGGCATGAACCAGGAACGCGTATTTAAGGTTCTGCTTGGGCCGCACGTGACCGAAAAGGCCGCAATGGCAGCCGAGCGCAACCAGTACGTTTTCAAGGTAGCATCTGATGCTACCAAGCCCGAGATCAAAAAGGCCGTTGAAGCACTCTTCGGCAAAAAGGTCGGTAGTGTTCAGGTTCTGAACATGAAGGGTAAAACAAAGCGTACTGCGAACGGCGTTGGCCTGCGTAAGGGTTACCGCAAAGCGTATGTGACCCTGGCTGCGGGTGAAACGCTCGAAGACTTCTCTGGCGCCGAATAAGGGCAGGAGTACGGATAATGGCAATCGTCAAGACCAAACCCACTTCCGCCGGTCGTCGCCACGTCGTCAAGATCGTTGGCGAGGAACTGTTTAAAGGCCGTGCTTACGCACCGCTTTTAGAAAAACAGTCCAAGTCCGGCGGCCGGAATAACTACGGTCGTATCACCACCCGCCACGTGGGCGGKGGTCATCGTCACCACTATCGGTTGATCGATTTCAAGCGCACCAAAGATGGCATTCCTGCCACCGTTGAGCGCCTGGAGCACGATCCCAATCGCAGTGCGCACATTGCGCTGCTGAAGTATGCCGATGGTGAGCGTCGTTACATCATTGCACCGAAAGGTGTCAGCGCGGGTGACGTGCTGGAATCTGGTGTTAACGCGTCAATCAAAAAAGGCAATGCCTTGCCGCTGCGTAACGTCCCGTTGGGTTCTACGGTGCACTGCATCGAACTCAAGCCGGGTAAAGGTGCGCAGATTGCTCGCAGTGCCGGTACAAGCGCCCAGCTGGTTGCTCGTGAAGGTAACTATGCCACCCTGCGTCTTCGCTCTGGCGAAATGCGTAAAGTGTTGGCCGAGTGCCGCGCGACATTGGGTGAAGTGAGCAACTCTGAGCACAGCCTGCGTCAACTTGGCAAGGCCGGTGCGAAGCGCTGGAGAGGCGTGCGTCCGACTGTTCGCGGTGTCGCGATGAACCCAGTCGATCACCCGCACGGTGGTGGCGAAGGCCGCACCAGTGGTGGTCGTCACCCGGTATCCCCATGGGGCGTGCCGACTAAGGGTCACAAGACGCGTAAGAACAAGCGCACCGACAAGCTGATCATTCGTCGTCGTAATAAGACGCGTTGATCTAAATTGCCAAGACATTAAGAGGTAACGGCTGTGCCACGTTCACTAAAGAAAGGTCCCTTCATTGACCTTCATCTTTTGAAGAAGGTAGAGGCTGCAGTGGAGAAGAACGATCGCAAACCGATCAAGACTTGGTCGCGTCGTTCTATGATCCTGCCCAATATGGTAGGCCTCACTATCGCGGTCCATAATGGTCGCCAACACGTCCCGGTGCACGTATCCGAGGAAATGGTTGGCCACAAATTGGGCGAATTCGCTGCTACCCGCACTTATCGTGGGCATGCGGCGGATAAAAAAGCCAAACGGTAAGCCAGAGAGGATTGAGAGATGGAAGTCACAGCTAAGCTGCTTGGCGCTCGTTTATCCGCCCAGAAGGCCCGTTTGGTGGCTGACCAGGTGCGCGGTAAACCTGTCGCCGAGGCACTCGACCTGCTGACCTTCTCACCGAAGAAGGCTGCCAAGCTGGTTAAGAAGGTGCTGCAATCCGCGATTGCGAATGCGGAAGAAAATAACGGCATGGATATTGACGAGCTGCGTGTCTCGACCATCTGCGTCGATGAGGGCATGACGCTCAAGCGTATCAAGCCGCGTGCCAAGGGGCGTGCGGATCGTATCTTGAAGCGCACGTGCCACATCACCGTCAAGGTAGCCGAGAAGTAGGAGTCGACCGATGGGTCAGAAAGTCAATCCAACAGGCATTCGACTGGGCATCGTCAAAGACCATGCTTCTGTCTGGTATGCTGAGCGCGGCGCTTACGCCGATAAGCTCAATAACGATCTCGAAGTGCGTAGCTTCCTGGAAGAGCGTCTTAAAAGCGCCTCTGTTAGCCGCATCCACATCGAGCGTCCGGCGAACAATGCCCGCATCACCATTCACACTGCCCGTCCGGGTATCGTGATTGGTAAGAAAGGTGAAGATGTCGACCGTTTACGTCGCGATCTCACCCAGATGATGGGTGTTCCCGTGCATGTGAACATCGAAGAAGTTCGCAAGCCGGAGCTGGATGCCAAGCTAGTCGCTGCTAACGTAGCGGGTCAGCTTGAGCGTCGCGTGATGTTCCGTCGTGCTATGAAGCGCGCGGTACAGAACGCAATGCGTCTTGGCGCTGGTGGCATCAAGATTCAGCTGTCAGGTCGTCTTGGTGGCGCTGAAATCGCACGTACCGAATGGTACCGCGAGGGTCGCGTTCCGCTGCACACGTTGCGTGCGGATATCGACTACGCCACTTACGAAGCTCACACCACCTATGGCGTTATCGGCGTCAAAGTGTGGATCTTCAAGGGTGAAATCCTCGGCGGTATCGAGGAAGTACGTGCCAAGGCGAAACAACAGCCTGCCGGCAACGCGCCCAAGAAGAAAGGTTCCAGGTAAGGGGAGAGCGAGTCGATGTTACAGCCCAAGCGTATGAAATTCCGCAAGATGATGAAAGGCCGCAACCGTGGCCTGGCGCATCGCGGAAGCAAGATCAGCTTCGGGGAATACGGCCTAAAAGCTACCGGTCGCGGCCGCATTACTGCGCGTCAGATCGAAGCAGGCCGTCGTGCGATCACACGTCACGTTAAGCGTGGCGGTAAAATCTGGATCCGCGTCTTCCCTGATAAGCCGATCTCCAAGAAGCCGCTCGAAGTTCGTATGGGTAAAGGTAAAGGTTCTGTTGAGTACTGGGTTGCCCAGATCCAACCGGGTCGGGTCCTGTATGAAATTGAAGGCGTGTCGGAAGAGCTCGCTCGTGAAGCGTTTGAGCTTGCCGCACAGAAAATGCCCTTATCCACCACCTTTGCGAAACGGACGGTGATGTGATGAAAGCCCAGGAAATTCGTGAAAAGTCCGCAGGAGAGCTCCAGGAGCAACTCCTCGAACTCCTCCGCGAGCAGTTTAACCTGCGCATGCAGAAGGCCACTGGCCAACTGAGCCAGACTCATCTGCTCAAGCAGGTCCGCCGGGATATCGCCCGCGTTAAGACTTTGCTCAACGAGAAGGCAGGTGATTGAGATGGCCGAAGAAAACACAAAGCGTACGCTTACCGGTAAAGTGGTGAGCGATAAGATGGACAAGTCCATCGTCGTCATGATCGAGCGGCGCGAGCGTCACCCGATCTACGGAAAATACGTTAAGCGCTCCACCAAGCTGCACGCCCATGATGAGGCGAACCAGGCTAAGGCAGGCGATACGGTCTCTATTCAAGAGTGCCGTCCGCTTTCCAAGAAAAAAGCTTGGACGCTGGTCGAGGTGGTTGAACACGCCAAGGGTTAATCCCTGGCTTGTCAATCAGTGCAGTCAGATTAGGTTTGGAGAAAACCGATGATTCAGACTCAGACAATGCTGGATGTCGCCGACAACAGCGGAGCGCGCCGGGTGCAATGCATCAAGGTGTTAGGCGGTTCACACCGTCGTTACGCTCGCGTTGGTGATATCATCAAGGTCACGGTTAAGGAAGCGATTCCGCGTGGCAAGGTCAAAAAAGGCCAGGTGCTAAAAGCGGTCGTGGTCCGGACCCGTAGTGGCGTCCGTCGTCCCGACGGTTCGCTCATCCGTTTCGATGGAAATGCGGCAGTTTTGTTGAATAACACCAACGAACAGCCCATCGGTACCCGTATTTTTGGGCCGGTGACTCGTGAACTTCGTAATGAAAAGTTCATGAAGATCATTTCCTTAGCGCCTGAAGTGCTGTAAGGAGCGAGGCGGATATGCAAAAGATCAAACGTGACGATGAAGTCATCGTCATCGCCGGGAAGGATAAAGGCAAGCGTGGCACCGTTAAGCGGGTATTAGAAAACCGCTTTTTGGTGTCCGGTGTGAACATGATTAAACGTCACACCAAGCCAAATCCCATGGCGGGTAATCAGGGCGGTATCGTCGAGCGTGAGGCTCCGATTCACGCGTCCAACGTAGCCATCTTCAATTCGGAGACCGGTAAGGCGGATCGCGTCGGCTTCCAAGTGAAGGAAGACGGTACCAAGGTACGTATCTACAAGTCGACGCAGACGCAGATCGACGCCTAACGCGAGTCGGGTAGCAAAATGGCGAACTTGAAAGAACGTTATCAAAACGAGGTAGCAGCTCAACTCAAAGAAGAGTTCAGCTATGCCAACGTTATGCAGGTACCACGGATCACGAAAGTGACTCTGAACATGGGTATCGGCGAAGCAGTCAACGATAAAAAGTTGATTGACAATGCCATCGGCGACCTAGAGAAGCTCTCTGGTCAAAAACCGCTGGTGACCAAAGCACGTAAGTCCATCGCGGGCTTTAAGGTGCGCGAAGGTTGGCCAATCGGCATCAAGGTAACACTACGCGCTGAGCGTATGTGGGACTTCTTGGACCGTTTGGTGTACATCGCGATTCCCCGCGTGCGTGACTTCCGTGGTCTCAACCCGAAGTCTTTCGACGGTCGTGGTAATTACTCCATGGGTGTGCGTGAGCAGATCATCTTCCCGGAGATCGAGTATGATAAGATCGATCGTATCCGGGGGTTGGATGTCACTATCACGACGACCGCCAACACTGACGAGGAAGGTCGTGCGCTGTTAACCGCGCTGAACTTCCCGTTCAAGAAATAGGGCTGGGATCATGGCTAAGAAAAGTATGGTAGAGCGTGAGCTTAAGCGTACTCAGCTGGTCGCGAAGTATGCGACCAAGCGCGCTGAACTCAAGAAGATCATCTCAGACGTGAATACGTCTGAGGAAGACCGCTTCGRGGCGACGCKGAAGCTGCAGCAACTGCCGCGCGACTCAAGCCCGGTGCGTCAGCGTAACCGCTGCCGTATTACCGGTCGTCCGCACGGTTTTTACAACAAGTTCGGCCTCGGCCGTAACAAGCTGCGTGAAGCCGCCATGCGTGGCGACGTTCCAGGACTGAAAAAGTCCAGTTGGTAACGCCACGTAGAATTATCAGGAGCGCACATTAAATGAGCATGCAAGACACTCTGGCGGATATGTTTACCCGTATCCGCAATGCGCAGATGGCCACCAAGGAGACGGCAACCATGCCGTCCTCCAAGCTGAAAGTGCAAGTGGCCCGAGTGCTAAAGGAAGAAGGCTACATTGCCGACTTTGCGGTAGCGGAGGGTGTTAAGCCCGAGCTAACCGTAACTCTCAAGTACTTTGAGGGTAAGCCGGTCATTGAGCACATTCAGCGGGTTTCCAAGCCGTCCCTGCGCCGCTACATGGGCAAGGACAACTTGCCTAAGGTTGCCGATGGCCTGGGTATCGCGATTGTCACCACATCTAATGGTGTCATGACCGATCGTGCCGCGCGCCAAGCGGGTGTCGGTGGCGAAGTCATCTGCACCGTATTCTAGGAGGCTGGAATGTCCCGCATAGCGAAATATCCGGTTAAAGTGCCTGCCGGCGTTGAGATTAAAATCAATGCTGACCAGCTGACCGCCAAAGGCGGCCAGGGCACGCTATCTATGACCATCCACTCTGATGTAGTGGTCGGTCAGGAAGATGGCCAGCTGACCTTCGCCCCGAGCGAATCTGCCAAGAGCTGGGCAATGGCCGGTACTACCCGCGCCTTAGTTCAGAACCTGGTAACGGGCGTATCCGAGGGTTTTACACGGACTCTCGAAATTGTTGGCGTCGGTTATCGTGCCCAAGCTAAGGGCCAGACGCTCAATCTTTCACTGGGCTTCTCGCACCCGGTCGACTATGAACTGCCTAAAGGTGTCTCAGCGGAAACGCCGAAGAACACCGTTATCGTGCTGAAAAGCGCGGATAAGCAGATGCTCGGCCAGTGCGCCGCGGAAATCCGCGCCTTCCGTCCCCCCGAGCCGTATAAAGGCAAGGGTGTTCGGTACGCCGACGAGCAGGTGCGTCGCAAAGAAGCCAAGAAGAAGTAAGGCAGGGTTATGAACGCGAAGAAAGAATCTCGTCTCCGTCGTGCCCGCCGCGCTCGCGCAAAGATCCGCGAGCTGGGCGTGTATCGCCTGTGCGTCAACCGTACCCCGCGTCACATCTATGCGCAGATTATCTCGCCGGATGGTGGCAAAGTGCTAGCCAGTGCTTCTACGCTGGACAAAGCACTGCGCGAGGGTGCGACCGGCAACTCAGATGCGGCCTCTAAAGTAGGTGCTCTGATTGCTGAACGCGCTAAAGAAGCAGGCATCACCCAGGTGGCCTTCGACCGTGCTGGCTTTAAGTATCACGGCCGCGTCAAGGCGCTGGCCGACGCCGCACGTGAAGGCGGCCTGGAATTCTAAAGGGTTTTACGATGGCGAAGAACGAACAGCAAAGCGGTGATCTGCAAGAGAAGTTAGTGCAGGTMAACCGCGTCGCCAAGGTGGTCAAGGGTGGTCGTATTTTCGGCTTCACCGCACTGACCGTCGTTGGTGATGGTAAAGGTCGTGTCGGTTTCGGACGTGGCAAGGCGCGTGAAGTGCCTGTCGCAATCCAGAAAGCGATGGATCAAGCTCGTCGCAACATGGTCAAGGTGAACCTTGCTGGCCATACGCTGCAGTACCCCATTAAAGCCCGTCACGGTGCTTCCAAGGTGTACATGCAGCCGGCTTCAGAAGGTACCGGTATTATCGCCGGTGGCGCCATGCGCTCTGTACTAGAGCTCGCCGGTGTCCACGATGTACTGGCCAAGTGCTACGGTTCCACCAACCCGGTTAACGTGGTGCGAGCGACTGTTAAAGGTCTCTCTTCCATGCAAGCACCGGAAGACATTGCCGCCAAGCGCGGTCTGTCTGTCGAAGCGATCACGGGGTAAGACACCATGGCAGCAACGATCAAGGTTACCCAGATCCGCAGCACCATCGGCATCATGCCCAAGCACAAGGCTACTATGAAAGGCTTGGGCCTGCGTCGCATCGGTCATACGKTTGAACTGGAAGACACCCCCGCCGTACGCGGCATGATCCACAAGGTAACTTACCTTGTGCGCGTTGAGGGAGAGTAATCCATGAAGCTTAATMCCCTAAGCCCGGCTCCGGGCTCCAAACACGCTGCAAAGCGCGTTGGTCGTGGCATCGGTTCCGGTCTTGGTAAGACCGGTGGCCGTGGTCACAAAGGTCAGAAAGCACGTAGTGGTGGCAGTGTTAAGCCCGGTTTCGAAGGCGGTCAGATGCCTTTGCAGCGTCGTTTGCCGAAATTCGGTTTTACGTCTGCAAAATCTCTGGTCTCTGAAGAAGTACGCCTGGCTGAGCTGGCCAAGGTTGCCGGTGGTGAAGTTACCCTGGCGTCTTTGAAAGAAGCCAACGTGCTGAAGGACTCTACGCTACACGCGAAGATCATCCTTTCTGGCGAACTGAAAACAGCAGTTACCGTTCGCGGAATCAAGGTCACCAAAGGTGCCCGTGAAGCGATCGAAGCTGCTGGCGGCAAGGTAGAGGACTAAATGGCCAAGTCAGGAAACATGCCGGCGATGGGCAGCGGTCTGAGTGAACTGTGGGCGCGTTTGCGCTTCGTGCTCCTCGCCATCGTGGTGTACCGTATTGGTGCCCACATTCCCGTTCCCGGTATCAATCCTGACCAGCTTGCTGCCTTGTTTAGGGAGCAACAGGGCACCATCCTGGGCATGTTTAACATGTTCTCGGGTGGCGCCCTGGAGCGCATGAGCGTTCTCGCCCTGGGTATCATGCCCTATATATCGGCGTCGATTATCATGCAGCTCATGACTGCGGTCTCCCCTCATCTTGAGCAGCTCAAGAAAGAGGGTGAGGCTGGCCGCCGCAAGATTAGTCAGTACACCCGCTACGGCACGGTGATACTGGCGTTTGTCCAGGCTACCGGCATGTCCGTCGGTCTGGCTAGCCAAGGCATCGCGTACACTGCTGACTTCAGCTTCTATTTCACCGCCGTGATTACGTTTGTGTCGGGTGCGGTGTTTATGATGTGGCTAGGTGAGCAGATTACCGAGAAGGGGATCGGCAACGGTATTTCGCTGCTGATTTTCGCCGGTATTGTCGCTGGACTGCCCAGTGCCGTGGGCCAAGCCTTCGAGCTTGCCCGTAATGAAGGGGCCTGGAATGTTCTGCCGCTGTTAGCGCTGTCAGTGTTAGGTATTGCGACTGTCGCCTTTGTGGTCTTCATTGAGCGCGGCCAACGCCGCCTCAAGGTTAACTACCCAAGGCGACAAGTGGGCAATAAGATGTATGCAGGGCAAAGTAGCTACCTGCCTTTGAAGGTTAATATGGCCGGCGTTATTCCGGCGATTTTCGCCTCCAGTATCCTACTCTTCCCGGCCTCTATTGGTCAGTGGGTAGGTGCCGGTGAAGGTATGGAGTGGTTGCAGCGTGCATCTCAGGCATTAGGTCCAGGTCAACCGCTTTACATCTTGCTTTTCGCGGCGGCAGTGGTATTCTTCTGCTTCTTTTACACAGCGCTGGTCTTCAACCCCAAGGATGTGGCTGACAATCTTAAAAAGTCAGGCGCTTTCCTGCCGGGCATTCGCCCCGGCGAGCAGACCGCTCGCTATATCGACAAGGTCATGACACGTCTGACCCTGTTCGGTGCCTTGTATATCACTGCGGTTTCCTTGATGCCCCAGTTCTTGATTGTGGCGTGGAACGTGCCGTTTTTCTTCGGCGGTACCTCGTTGTTAATCGTAGTCGTGGTCATCATGGACTTCATGGCCCAGGTGCAGTCGCATCTCATGTCGCATCAGTATGACTCAGTGATGAAGAAGTCCAACCTGAAAGGCTACGGTAGCGGCGGTATCATGCGCTGAGGCGCCGTCCACCCTATTAAGTTAGAAGGGCGCGCCGCGAGCCGGTTTTTGGAGAAAGATCGATGAAAGTTCGAGCTTCCGTAAAGAAAATGTGCCGTAACTGTAAGATCATTCGTCGCAATGGCGCTGTCCGCGTCATCTGCAGCGAACCACGGCACAAACAGCGCCAGGGCTAATACCCCTGGGTTGTATTAAGCGGGTGCCAGCATACCCCTTGCCTTAGGGCACTAAAAGGGGTATGCTGTTGCGCCTTTTGTAGATGAATAAACGAGCAAGCCGCTCAAATTTCGGAGTAAGCTGATGGCCCGTATTGCAGGCGTCAATATCCCGGACAACAAGCATGCGGCGATCTCGCTGACCTATATCTTCGGGATTGGCCGTACCCGTGCTGAGCACATCTGTGCAGCAGCCGGTATTGCCATGAATGCCAAGATCCAGGACCTGTCTTCTGAAGAAGTCGACACCCTGCGTTCTGAAGTTGGCAAGTACACCGTAGAAGGCGACCTTCGTCGTGATGTTACGCTTAACATTAAGCGTCTCATGGACTTAGGCTGCTACCGTGGTCTGCGTCATCGTCGTAGTCTTCCGCTGCGTGGTCAGCGGACTAAGACTAACGCGCGCACCCGTAAGGGCCCGCGTAAGCCGATCCGCAAATAACACGCACGTTCTGGCGTAAAGACAGGAATAGACATCAACATGGCTAACCCGCGTAGTAACCGTAAAAAGGTTAAAAAGCAGGTAGTGGATGCGATTGCACATATCCATGCCTCTTTTAACAACACGATCGTGACGATCACAGACCGCCAGGGCAATGCTCTTTCTTGGGCAACTGCCGGTGGTTCGGGTTTTCGTGGTTCTCGCAAGAGCACCCCGTTCGCTGCTCAAGTGGCAAGCGAACGKGCAGCAACTGCTGCAGCCGAGTATGGTGTGAAAAACGTAGACGTACTGGTTAAAGGCCCAGGTCCCGGTCGTGAATCCGCCGTGCGCGCACTGAATGCCGCCGGCTTCCGCGTGCAAAGCATCGTAGACGCGACGCCCATTCCCCATAATGGCTGCCGTCCGCCGAAGAAACGCCGCGTTTAAGGAGACAGATTCATGGCTCGTTATATTGGACCGAAGTGCAAACTGTCTCGTCGTGAAGGCACCGATCTCTTTTTGAAGAGTGGTGTGACTCCCTTCGAGAAAAAGTGTAAATCCGAGCAGATTCCGGGTGTACACGGCCAGCGTCGTCAACGTCTTTCAGACTACGGCTTGCAGCTTCGTGAGAAGCAAAAAGTACGTCGCATGTACGGCGTACTCGAAAAACAGTTCCGTAACTACTACAAAGAAGCCGCTCGCCTGAAAGGCGCGACCGGTGAAGTATTGTTGCAGTTGCTAGAATCCCGACTGGATAMCGTCGTCTACCGCATGGGCTTCGGCTCGACTCGCTCTGAAGCGCGTCAGCTGGTCAGCCACAAAGCGATTTCCGTGAACGGCCGCACCGTTAACGTAGCTTCTTATCAAGTGAAGCCGGGTGACGTTGTTTCCATTCGCGAAAAGGCGAAAAACCAAGCACGTATTCAAAGCGCGTTGTCCATTGCGGCAAACCGTGGCGATATCGCTTGGATCGAAATCGACGCCAAGAAGATGGAAGGCACTTTCAAGGCTCTGCCTGAACGCGGTGACCTGTCTGCCGACATCAACGAAAACCTGATCGTCGAGCTGTACTCCAAGTAAGCAGTTTTCTGTTTCTTGTCGATCTGGTGCCGGTTTAACGCCCGCACCAGGTCGTACCGAGTATCAAGTATCCGTTTGGCAGCCTGAAAGGTGTTCATATGCAGCGTTCAGTGACAGAGTTTCTCCGTCCTCGCGACATCAAGGTCGAAGAAATCAGCGCACATCACGCCAGAATCGTGCTCGAACCGTTCGAGCGTGGCTTTGGTCACACCCTGGGGAATGCACTTCGTCGCATTCTGCTTTCATCTATGCCCGGCTGTGCCGTGGTAGAAGCTGAAATTGCCGGCGTCGAGCATGAATACAGTGCGCTCGAAGGGGTGCAGGAAGATGTCATTGAAATCCTCCTGAACTTGAAAGATGTTGCGATCAAGATGCACAGCCGCGATGAGGCGGTGCTCACGCTGAACAAGCAGGGCCCAGCCGTCGTCACCGCTGGCGACATTGCGCTTGATCATAGCGTCGAAATCGTCAACCCGGATCACATCATTGCGCACGTCAATGAAGGTGCCGAGCTGAAAATTCAGCTTAAGGTAGCGCTGGGTCGTGGCTACGAGCCGGCTGACGCGCGTGGCTCTGATGAAGAGACGCGTGCCATTGGCCGCCTGCAGCTGGATGCCACCTTCAGCCCTGTCCGCCGTGTTTCCTACTCGGTTGAAGCCGCTCGTGTCGAGCAGCGCACCGATCTCGATAAGCTAATTATCGATCTGGAAACCGACGGTACCCTGGATCCGGAAGAGGCTATCCGTCGCAGTGCGMCCATCCTGCAAGAGCAGCTGGCCGCCTTCGTCGACCTGGAAGCTGATAAAGAACAGGAAGTCGAAGAGGAAGAGGATCATGTTGATCCAATTCTATTGCGCCCCGTAGACGATCTTGAGTTGACCGTTCGCAGCGCGAACTGCCTAAAAGCCGAGAATATTTACTACATCGGTGATCTGATTCAGCGCACAGAAGTTGAGCTGTTGAAGACACCGAATCTCGGTAAAAAGTCTTTGAATGAAATTAAAGACGTATTGGCGGCTCGCGGCTTGTCCCTTGGCATGCGGTTGGAAAATTGGCCACCGGCAAGCCTGAAGGACGACAAAGCCTCCGCGTGAGCGTCGACTTGAGTCCCAGTTTGGTAAGGAATTACAACCATGCGTCATCGTAAGAGTGGTCGTCATCTGAATCGCACCAGCTCGCATCGTCAGGCCATGTTCAAGAACATGTCTGTCTCGCTGGTCGAACATGAAGTCATTAAGACAACCCTGCCCAAAGCCAAGGAGCTGCGTCGCGTTATCGAGCCGCTGATCACCTTGTCTAAGCAGGATAGCGTTGCAAACCGTCGTTTGGCGTTTGCCCGCACGCGCTCTAAAGAAGCCGTCGGCAAACTGTTCAACGAACTAGGTCCGCGTTATGCCGAGCGTCCGGGCGGTTACGTCCGTATCCTTAAGTGCGGCTTCCGCACCGGCGACAACGCGCCTATGGCGTTCGTTGAGTTAGTTGACCGTCCGGTTGTTGAAGAAGCAGCGGCAGAAGAGTAATCCTCTGCGCTAGGCCTCTTTGGTAGCGAATGAAAACCGACCCCCAGTGGGTCGGTTTTTTTATATGCGCATTTATCTTCTCTTTTCTAAGCTTAACTGTGTATATACTCTACTTATCATCATAACTATTCAGCGTTGGCCTGTGGTGAGCCGATAGGAAGCCTTGCGTTGCACCCAGAGTGTGGCATGGTAGTTAAGTCGTTGATCGTCTAGCGCATTGATAACAAGCAAGGGGTAGGTATGTATGCAAGGTTAAACAGCGCTGCGGCAGGAGCGGCCACGATATTGAGTATGCTAGTGCTGCTTGTACTGGCGATGACGACCAGCGCGCATGCCGACAATCCACGCTATGCGGGTATTGTGGTCGATTTGGATAATGGCGAAGTGCTCTACGCCGAGAATATTGACGATCAGCGCTACCCTGCGTCGCTTACTAAGATGATGACGCTCTATCTGACGTTTGAAGCGTTAGAAGAGGGGGCGCTACGTTTAGATCAGCCCCTGCCTGTTTCCCCTTATGCGGCCGCCAAGCCTGCCGTCAAACTGTGGTTGGCTGCAGGCAGCTCTATCCCGGTGGATACTGCTATTCGTGCGCTCGCGGTTCGTTCTGCCAATGATGTTGCTGCCGTGGTCGCCGAAGCGCTGGGTGGCAGTGAAGCGCACTTTGCGCAAATGATGACCACCAAGGCGCGCGAGTTGGGCATGCACGCCACCACCTTTCGCAATGCCTCCGGCTTGCCGGATGAGGGTCAAATTACCACCGCACGGGATATGCTAACGCTCTCGGTCAGAGTGATGCAGGACTTCCCCCAGTACTACCACTATTTTGGTCTGCAGGAGTTCACCTACCGTGGGACCCGGCATACCAGTCATAATCGGTTGGTGCGCGATTATCCGGGGGCCGATGGCTTAAAAACCGGCTTTATTCGCGCCTCTGGGTTTAACGTAGCGACCACCGCGATGCGCGGTGATCGGCGGTTGGTGGGTGTTGTGATGGGTGGTTTTTCCTCCCAGTCCCGGGATACCCATATGGCCAACCTGCTAGATCGCAGCTTTCTGCGTGCCTCGCTGCGCGACCAGCAAAACTGGATGGGCGACACTGATTTCTCGCGCGAATTTATGGCCTTCGCGCCACCTGCTCAGCCTGTTGCGCCACAGCAGCCTGCGCCACGCCAACCCTTACTTGCCGTTGTCGAAACCACCACCTTGTCACCATCAGCGAACGCGGCGCCTACCGCGCCTGCTGTAGACCTTGAAGAGCAGCTTGCAGGTATTGCCGCCATTCAGCGTCCCGCTGCCGAAAACGAGGCCTCACAGCCCGACCCACTGCAGGCCTTTATTGAGCGCGAGCGGCAGCTAGCTTCTGCCAACCAAACTGGCGGTGCCTGGGGTGTGCAGGTAGGTGCCTTCAGTCAAGAAGCCCAAGCGCGGCAGTTGGCCCAACAGGCGGCACAGCGCCTCGCCCAGAACTTAGGTGGGCGTGTCGCCGTGGACACCGTAGAGGGCCAGAACCCGGTTTATCGCGCCCGGCTAATGGCGCTAGATGAACAGCGTGCCCGCCAAGCATGTCGAGAGCTACACTCTCAGGGTATGGACTGCATGGTGGTTAACGCTAGCCTGTAAGGCGGTGTGCGGCAATAACCCCGCCAATGCAAGTTGGCGGGGTTTTTTGCTTTTAGCGGCTAACAAAAAAGGAGACTGTGGTGACAACGTCACTCAAAGGCATACTCTGCATGTGTCTGGGCGTTCTGTTTTTAGCCCTAGGCGACGCCGTTTCCAAATGGTTAGGCGAAGTGCATTCCCCGCTGCAGATTATTTTCTTCCGTGCGTTAGTCTCGCTACCGATGATTGCGCTGCTGGCCCATTTTGCCGGTGGCTTGCGTAAGCTGCGGACTAAACGGCCGGGCGTGCATTTTTTACGCGGGTTAATTTATACCGCCACCATGGTCTGTTTCGTATGGGGCTTAACGCTGCTACCCCTGGCGGAAGCCACGGCAATCGCTTTTGTGGCACCGCTGTTCGTAACGCTACTTTCGGTGCCCTTGTTGGGTGAGCGAATTGATCCGCCGGTACTCATCGCATCGTTAGTGGGGTTTGCGGGGGTACTGATTGTGGTTCGCCCCAACGGCGATGCCTTTCAGGTGGGCGCATTAGTGCTTGTGGCCGCCGCGCTATTTTATGCGCTGATGATGATTACCGCGCGCCGCTACGGCGCCCGCGAGCACTTATGGGCAATGCTGTTTTACATGACCTTTGTGCCATTAATCGTCACTGGATTAACGCTGCCGTGGGTGTGGCAAACGCCGTTACCGTGGCACTGGGTGGGGTTTTTCGCGTCTGGTGTGCTTGGTGTCGCGGCCMCTGCTTTTATCACCCTGGCTTTTCGGTTTGCGCCTGCGGCTATCGCCGCGCCGTTTGATTACACCGCCATGCTGTGGGCGGTGCTGTTGGGCTGGTGGTTCTGGGGCGAAATGCCGGATCTCTGGGTCTGGGTAGGCAGCGCCTTGATCATGGGCAGCGGATTAGCGGTGGCGTATCACGACCGTAGAACCACACTTAAGCGCCGTCCCACCGCTTAAGCGAACTGATAAACGTCCATGGCAAGCACGCCGTGCTCCACGCTGTGGTGCAGCTGGCTAGCTTCTCCTCCTGCCCCCATTGCCACTAACAGCGGCAGGAAGTGCTCTGGGGTCGGGTGGTTCTCCCGGGCATTTGGCGCGTGCTCCCAGTTAAGTAGAGCCTCACGCTCATTGGCGATAAGGCGTTCGCTGACCCAATTGGCAAACGTATCTACCCAGGCGGGCATGGGGCTATCCTGGGGCATGAGTTCATGCAGGTTATGGGTCAGGCTGCCCGAGCCGATAATGAGCATGCCTTCTCCCCGCAGTGCCGACAGGCGCTCGCCCAGCGCGACCAGCTCTTGATTGCTCCAGCGCACCGGTAGCGACAGGGATACAACCGGCACCTTGGCGTCAGGAAACATCAGCGAAAGGGGCACCCAGGCGCCGTGATCAAAACCGCGCTCTACCCGTTCGGCGTCCAGTAACTCGGCTAGCCGTTCCGCCAGTTCAGGCTCGCCGGGGGCGGGATACTGGCACTCGAACAGCGCCTGTGGAAAGCCGCCAAAATCGTGTATGGTCTCTGGCTTGGCGCTGGTACTGACCTTGAGCGACAGGCTCTCCCAGTGTGCCGACACCACGATCACCGCCTTGGGTGAAAGCCGTTTGCCCAGTTCGCGTAGAAAGGCGTGAGCCGGGGTTTTATTAAGCGCCAGCATGGGCGAGCCATGGGAAATAAACAGGCTAGGTAACATGGGTGAGTCTCCTCAGCAGCATTGCCAGCGCTGGCGGTGAGGCAAGCGCTGGCGATAGGATTGGGTGTTAGGTGTTAGGTGTTAGGTGTTAGGTGTTAGGTGTTAGGTGTTAGGTGTTAGGCGAAGCGGCGGCTTAACACCCAGGGGCCGCTGCCCAGGCCCGCTTGCACGATTAACGCCAGCGCCCAGAACACCGGGAATTCCCAACCGTCGCCGGCATTTGAAAACATCCAGCCGTTGCCAAGATGCACCCAGGCAGCGCCAAGCAGCACTGGCACCAGCGCCAGGCTCACCCAGCGGGTATATACGCCAAGCAGCAGGGCGATGCCGCCGCCGACTTCGGCAGCAATGGTCAAGTAGGCCAGAAATCCAGGTAAACCCAGTGATTCAAAATAGCCGACGGTGCCCGGCAGGGTAAACACAAACACCTTGAGCAAACCGTGAGCGAGGGCCATTACCCCCAAGGCAATACGCAGTAGCGAGATAGCATGGGGCTGTAAAGAGGGCTGTAGAGAAGGAGTGGCGTGAGTAAGGGTTGTCATAGAAGTAGCTTCCATCGAGTGGTTGATGGCGCTACTTTACCGCCGGATCATATCGAGATAATCAGCATATTTTGCACATCACTATTGCGTAATTGGCGACAATCCGATGTTCTGCTCCCAAACCGGTGGATCGCCCCACGCCTCGGTGAGCAGGTCGATAAAGCGCTCCACCTTGGCAGGCAGGTAGCGCCGGGCGGGGTAGAGCGCGTGAACATCGAGCCGCACCGTTGGCTCATGGGTCAAAATGGGCACTAAACGCCCGCTGGCGATACTCTCCGTGACCAGAAAGCTGGGCTGCTGAGCGATGCCTAAGCCCGCTTCTGCGGCGTGGGTGAGTACATCGCCGTTATTGCTTTCCAGCGGGCCACTGACCGTCAATGACTGTGTGGCAATCTGCCAGTCAGCGCTGTGCTGGCCGCTGCGATAGCGTAGGCAGTGGTGGTCGGCAAGGGCCTTAACGCTGCGGGGTTCACCGTGGATGGCAAGGTATTCAGGTGATGCGCAAAACAGCAGGCGGCAACGGGTTAGGCGGCGTGCCACTAAACTTGAATCAGGCAAGCTGCCGATACGAATGGCGACATCATACCCCTCTTCCAACAGATCAACGCGGCGGTCGTTCAGATCCAATCGCACTTCAAGCGCTGGATGGGTCTGCATAAATTGGGCAACGAGAGGCGCCAGGTAGCGAGTGCCAAAACTCATTGGCCCATTCACGCGTAGCCGTCCACGCACATCGCTGGTGCCTTGGCCTACTTCGGCGGCGGCTTCATCGAGCGCTTGCAGCACCCCTTGGGCGCGGGCTAAATAGCGCTCCCCGGCTTCCGTGAGATGCAGCCGTCGCGTAGTGCGCTGTATCAGTCGCGCACCCAGTGTCTCTTCCAGCGCCATGACCTGGCGGGATACGCGGGTGCGCGAAATATCCAGCGCTTCGGCAGCCCGGGTATAGCTACCCAGCTCGGCTACCCGCACAAAAGCGACGATGTGCTCTAACTGGTTCATGACGCCGAAACAGCTTGGAAAACCTGAAATGTCCGTGCCGCCTGGTAGGGGTCGGGTTGGCCACAAATGGCCGAGATCACCGCTAGGCCGTTCGCTCCCGCGCGCTGCACGCTAATCGCATGGTTGGCTTTCAGCCCGCCAATGGCCACGCTGGGCAGCGGGCACGCCTTGACCAACGACGCCAGGCCGCCAAAGCCGATGGGCTGGGCATGATCCTGCTTACTCACGGTAGCAAACACCGGGCCAATACCCACATAATCGAGTAACTCCACCGGKGCAGCTTCTAGCTGGGCGAGGGTGTTGATCGACAGGCCAATAATCGCCTGCTCACCTAACAACCGACGCGCCTCTTGAACGGCAGCGTCGCTCTGGCCAACATGCAGGCCATCCGCTTGGCTTTCCAGCGCCACCTGTAAACGGTCATTAATGATCAGCGGCACACCGGTACCCGCCAGCACCGCTTTAAGCCGTTTGGCTTGGGCTATCATCTGTTCATCGCTGGCGTGCTTATCACGCAGCTGCACGATGGTGACGCCGCCTCGTACCGCTGCCTCAACCGTCTGCTCCAAGCCAATGGCGTCGCACAGCGCAGCGTCGGTGACTAAATAAAGCGATAGATCAAACGGCATGGATAGCCTCCAACTGGGCATGGGTGGTGAGGTCGTCAGGGGTGAGTTGATAGAGCGCATCCAACAGTGCGACCTGGAAGCTTCCAGGCCCCTGGGCGCTGCTGCCCGCCCGCTCACCAGCGACGGCAAAGCAGGCCAGCGCGGCTGCCGTTGCGCCCAGTAGGGCATCGCGATTGGCAGCCACAAATCCCGCCACTAGTGCGCTCAGCCCACAGCCCAGCGTTGTTACACGGGGCATCAACGGGTGACCACCGTTAATACGGTAGTGTTGCGCACCGTCCGTTACCCAATCACTTTCGCCGGTCATCGCGACAATACAGCCGTGTTTTTGCGCTAATGCTACCGCTGCATCTACGGCTTGGTCGGTGGCGGCGGTAGCATCCACGCCGCGCCCTTGGCTGGCTAAACCGTTAAGGGTAAGAATTTCTGACGCGTTGCCACGAATCACGCTGGGTTTAGCGGCGAGCAGTTTCGCGCACAGCGTTTGGCGATAGCGCGTGGCGCCAACGGCGACGGGATCCAATACCCAAGGAATTGCGTGTTGATCGGCAGTCGCTGTGGCGGTCAGCATCGCATCGGCCCAGTGGGAGGAGATCGTGCCAATATTGATCGAAAGCCCCGCGGAAATAGCCGTAAACTCGGCGACTTCTTCAGGCGCATGCAGCATGGCGGGCGACGCGCCGGTGGCGAGCAGCAGGTTGGCAGTGCTGTTCATGGCCACATAGTTGGTTATGCAGTGAACCAGAGGTGTCACTGCGCGCAGCGTCTCTAGGTAATCGCCAAGCGGGCGTAGGGTCATAGCATCCTCCCGGCAGGGAGGTGGTAAGCGTTACCACGACTCCCTACGCCGGTGTTATCCGGTTCAGGTTCAAAGGGTGCTTCTCAGCCCGCCGGTAACGGAGGGCGCCCCTGTCGAATGATTACTATCCTTGCCTGGAGTAGCCCTGTAAAGCCCCGAATGCGGACGATGGCCCTCTAGCGAAACGAAATACGTGTACCGTAGGTGAGCATTTCGTCAGGCGTTATGGCTTTCCCCTCTACCCCGATCATCTCGTCGCCGCACTGGTCAGCGAAGGTCAGTACGCCGTGGGTCAGGCCCAGTTGMCCTAGGGTGTCGCGTATCTCGCCCGTGCCMAAAAAAGTGCTGACATGGCCCTTGTTGTCGCTCAGGTCAGACACGCCGTTGGCGTGATGAAAACGCACTTTGTAGATGCCATCCATGGATTCAACCTCCACAATCGGCGAAAAGCCGTTGTGCAAGGCATTAGAAAGTTGCTTTAGCGTCAACTGGTCACCCAGCGTCATATCAATCGAACTCATGGAAAACTCCTGGACGGCGCCGTCAATGTGAAGCGTCGCTCATGTGGCAGGAACTGCTTTTTGTAAAGCTTATGAATAATAAGTGTAGGGGTTTTGTTTATGATTGCCAGTACGCTTATGGATAGCGTAATACGACGCTGCCTATGTACTTGTAAGGGCTGGTATTATGACCCTAAAGACCCCATGGTAAGCGGTATGTAAGGTGCAATGATCGACATCAACGACAGGAGGGCGAAATGAGTTTTCAAGGCGAGCAGCACCCCGGCGTCGTCGCCACCCCACCCCAAACCCAAGGGTTTCGCTTAAACCACACCATGCTGCGGGTGAAAGACCCTGAGCGCGCGTTGGCATTCTACTCAAACGTGTTTGGCATGCAGGTAATGCGGCGGCTGGATTTTGAAGAGATGCAGTTCTCGCTGTATTTCCTGGCTAGCTTGGAGCCCAGCGACAGCGTGCCGGAAGATGCGCAAGCGCGTACCGCCTGGACCTTCAGCCAGAAAGGGCTGCTGGAGCTGACCCACAATTGGGGCACCGAAGACAAGGATGACTTTGCCTACCACGATGGTAACGCCGAACCCCAAGGCTTCGGGCATATCTGCTTTAACGTGCCGGATTTAGCGGCGGCTCAAGCGTGGTTTGACCAGCATGATGTCACCTTTGTGAAACGCGCCGATCAGGGCAAGATGAAAGATGTTATCTTCGTTAAAGACCCGGACGGCTACTGGATCGAAGTGATTCAGGCAGACCTGATGGTGGGGAAGAGCGACTCTTGAGGCACGCCAATGGCTGAACTACTGTTCCGGCTGCGCCACGTTACCGACGAAGAAGCCATGGAGGTGCGTGACCTGCTGGCCGCCCATGGCTTTGATACCTACGAAACCCAGGCGGGGTTTTTCCGCCTGGGGGTCGATGCTATTTGGCTGCGCAACCCGCATCAGCACGACGCAGCCATCGCGGCGTTAGAGGCCTATCAGGCGGAGCGCCTGGAGCGTGTCCAACGGGAACATCAGGCGGTGGTTGAGCGGGGCGAGCAGATGACGCTATGGAAACGCCTAGCAGCCCACCCCCTGCAGGTAGTGCTGGTGCTATTAGCGGTGACGCTGATTGTCGCCCTCACGCTTTTGCCGTTCCTGGGGCTGTCGCGGGCCTAAGCTGCTGGCAGGTGGCCGCGCTTGAGGTACATCATCACACCATCATCACCGGCGGTTAATGCCGGTGCCGCACCGCTGGGGTAGCGGCACCAGGTGCCCGCCGTGTAGCTTTGCTCTCCATCGCTCAGCGTGCCTTCCAGAACCAAAAACTCCAGACCGCCCAGCAGCGTGGGGTAGGCAATGGAAGTGCCCGCCGACCAGCGTTCCAGGCTGGTACGTTCCTGCTTGTAAGTGTGCAGCATTTTGTAGGCGATGCGCGGGCGCCGGTCTGGCTGCCAGGGCAACCGGTGGGCAGGTACCGCCAGTTGGAGCGTGTCGTTGGGGTCAAACTGGTGCAGTTTGACAAAAATCAGCGCGCCTTCCTCGCCAATGTTTGGCGTATGGCCGGTGCCGATGGGGTTTCTGAGGTAGCTGCCCGCCGCGTAGCGCCCATGTTCATCGGCGAACACGCCTTCCAGTACCAGAATCTCTTCGCCACCGCCGTGGGTGTGCCGCTCAAACTGGGTGTTAGGGGCATAGCGAACAAGGCTGGTGGCGCGGGCAACTTCATCGCCAATGCGGTCAAACATCATGCGCTCTACCCCCGCACTGGGGGAGGCAACCCACTGATACTCTTCCGGGGTAACACAGGCAAAGTGGCTAAAATCGGCGTTTAAACGCATGGGAAAGGGCTCTTCGCAGTGAAGGTTAGTAACGGGGAGGGGTGATAGTCTCCTTATCGACAGCGAAAATTGCAACAAAAAAGCCGCCCGAAGGCGGCGCCGGTTATGGGGTTTCAGTTAATGCGGTCAGGATATGGTGGGCAGCTTCGATACGCGCCTGGTTGGGGTAGTTGCGGTTGGCCAGTAGTACAATGCCGATTTGTTCGCTGGGCACAAAGGCCACATAGCCGCCAAAACCGTTGGTGGCGCCGGTTTTGTTGTAGAACGCCTCCTGCCTGGGGGCGAGCGGCGGGGTTAAGCGGTTGGCGGCGTTGGGCTCCAAAATCATCTCAAGGGAGTTGCCCGCCAGTAACTGCTCAAGCGTCACCGGGTAGGCGTAGCTTTCCCAGCCCAGCCCTTGGGTCATATCGCCGAACTCAAAGTAGCCTGTGCGCGTGGCTGCCAAGGCTTGGCGGAGTGGCTCGTCGTCGAGCCCTGGCGCCTCCATGTGCGCCTCCACAAACGTCAACACGTCGGCGGCTGTGGATTTCAAACCGTAAGCTTGGGCATCCATCATGCCTGGGTTGACCCGAATGGGCTTATCCTCTTTTGAGTAACCGTAGGCGTAGTGATCCTGCTGCGATTCCGGTACCTGGTAATAGCTATGCTCAAGCCCCAACGGGGCGAACAGCGCTTCTTCCATCAGCATCTCGAACGGTTGACCAAGGCGTTGGGCAGTTAAATAGCCCATCAGGCCTATGCTCGGGTTGGAGTAGAGCCGATGGCTGCCGGGGGGAGATTCAGGCTGCCACTGGCGATAGTAGYCGAGCATTTGCTCTTCGTTTTGTACCGCATCGGGGAACTGCAGCGGAAGCTCACCTGCCGTATAGGTGCCCAGTTCCAGCAGCGTGATCTCATCGAAGGCACTGCCTTCAAGGGCGGGCAGGTACTGGCTGGCCGGGTCGGAAAGCGAAAGCACACCGCTGGACTGGGCATAGCCCGTTAACGCCGCCGTGAAGATCTTGCTGATCGAGCCAAGTTCGAACAGTGTCTCATCGGTGACCGGAGTACCCGCTTCTTGGTCGGCTTCTCCATAATTAAAGTAATGCTGTTGGCCACCGATACTCACAGCGACCGCCATGCCTGGAATACGGTGCTCCGCCATCAAAGGCGCAATAGTGTCGTTTACCAGCGCCTCGATGTCTGCGTTTTCAGTCGCATCAGATGCCCAGGCAAAGCTGCCGATGAGAAGAGAACCCGTCATGATAAGCCCGGAGTTTGCTGCTAACATCTTACCCATACCAGTATCCTGTTGTGATTAGCATTGAGTGAAAGCTGGGTGGTCTCACCCGCCGTAAAGAGCGTGACAGTGGTTAATTTACGGCGTGCTGTGTAGATTAACAAACAGCGATATTTTGCCCGAGCCATTAGAAAAATTTGGGGGTCAAGGTGGTGCGTCCCTACCTACCGTTAAAAGCACTGCGCGCCTTTGAAGCGTCGGCCAGGCATTTAAGCTTTACCCGAGCATCTGAAGAGCTTTACGTCACCCAGGCCGCGGTTAGCCATCAGGTGAAGCTGCTCGAAACGCAGTTGAAGGTGCCGCTGTTCAAGCGCTTGCCTAGAGGGCTAATGCTGACTCAGGAGGGTGAGCTGCTGCTGCCGGTATTGAAGAGTTCATTTGATCAGATCTCCCACACACTGGAACGGGTGGGCGAGAGCAGCTACCGGGAAGTGTTAAATGTTGGAGTGGTCGGGACCTTCGCTGTCGGCTGGCTGCTGCCAAGGCTGGCAGATTTTAAGGACCAATACCCGTTTGTCGATTTGCGCCTTTCCACCCATAACAACCGGGCGGATATTGCGGGTGAAGGGCTCGATTTTGCTATCCGCTTTGGCACCGGGGCCTGGCACGCTACCGCGGCGCAGCCGCTGCTACCGGCGTCACTTTCGGTCATGTGCACGCCGACCATTGCTGCCCGGCTTAACACGCCAGCCGATCTATTAGGCGAGACCTGGCTGCGCTCTTACCGTGCCGATGAGTGGACAGAGTGGCTATTAGCGGCGGGGCTGCCGCGCAGCTTTGCGATGACTAACAGCATTGTGTTCGACTCTTCCATCGCCATGGTGGAAGCCGCGATACAAGGGGCAGGCGTGGCGCTGGCGCCACCGCTGATGTTCCCCCGTCAACTGAACAGCGGCGCGCTGGTACAGCCTTTCGACACCGCTGTCAGCCTGGGAGGGTACTGGTTGACTCGCCTGCAGACACGCCCGGAAACCCGCGCTATGGCCTCTTTCCGGGAGTGGCTACTCACCGCGATTAACGCCTGAGCAGCGCTTGGTTATCCGGCCCGCTTAGTGGCTATGCTCGTCATGGTCATGGTCATCGTGCTCGTGACTGTGTTCATGATCGTCATGACCGATCTCTTCATGGCCATGCTCTTCATGATTGCCAGGCTGGGCCAACGCATCGTGCAGCACCTGGGCATTGTGGCGCATCATCCCCAGGTAGGTGCTGGCTTCGCCTTCTGTTGCCAGCGCATCCGCGTAGAGCGTGCCCGCAATCGGCAGGCCGGTCTCTTCGGCGAGCTGGGTGATGATCGACTGATTGGTCATGTTCTCATGGAACAGCGCCTTCACGTTCTCCTGCTCAATCACATCCACTAGCGCCGCCATGCTGGCGCCACTGGGGTCAGCTTCCGTAGAAAGTCCCACCGGCGAGAGGAAGGTCACGCCATAAGCGCTTGAGAAGTAGCCAAAGGAGTCGTGGCCGGTAATGATGCTGGTGGAGGACGGGATCTCGTCAATCAGCGCACGGATCTCGGCGTCTACTTCAGCCATTTCGTGTAGATATTGCTCCGCATTGGCGCGGTATTCGTCCGCGTTGTCGGCATCTGCAGCGATTAAGCCATCGCGGATATTGGCAATATACACCTCGGCTTGGTGCATATCCTGCCAGGCGTGGGGATCTTGATTGCCATGTTCGTGACCCGCATGCTCATCGGCATGGTCGTCCTGGCCATGCTTTTCATGACCGTGTTCTTCATGACCGTGCTCTTCATGCTCAGCGAAAGAGTGTGGCTCGATACCATCTGTCGCGGTGACCAAGCCACCAGAGTAGTCGCTGGCGCTAATCAAACGCTCCATCCAGCCCTCAAACAGCAGGCCGTTGAAGACCACCAAGTCAGCGTTCGCCAGGGAGCGGGCATCGCCGGGGCTGGGGGAGTAAACGTGGGCATCGCCATCAGCAGCGACCAGGGAGGTCACGTCAACGTGGTCGCCGCCTACGTTTTCCACCATATCCGCCAGGATAGAGAAACTGGTCACCACCTGAACGCGCTCATTAGCCATGGCCGCAGGCAGCGCCAGCATAGCGGACACCCCCACTAACCAACGCGACGACCGATGTGATAAATAGGCAAGCGACATACAACACTCCTTACGATAAGCATGAAGACTGATAATTAAGCCCCTTGCTCCACTTCAAGCGGCGTGGTTTTACGCCGTAGCTTGGCGGCCAAGCTGTGGTAGCGACCAAACAGGGCCGAAAAAAGATAACCGAACCCGGCCAGCAAAATAATGCTTGGGCCCGAAGGTATATCCAGGTGAAACGAAAGCAGCAGGCCGCCGGTGCTCGCCACCATCGCCAGCACAATGGCGATGCCGATTAAGCCCTCTAAGCGTTTGCTCCAAAAGCGCGCTGAGGTGGCGGGAAGCATCATCAGCCCCACCGCCATCAGCGTACCCAGGGTTTGAAAACCAGCGGTTAGGTTCAGCACCAGCAGCCCTAAAAACACGCTGTGTACCCAACCGCTGCGGCGGCTCTGTCCACGCAAAAACAGCGGATCCAAGCACTCCACTACCAAGGCACGAAATACCACCGCCAGGGTGACGACAATCAGCGTACTGATACCCGCAATCAGCAGCAGCGCGGTCGAGTTGATCGCCAAGATCGAGCCAAACAGCACGTGGGTAAGATCAACGCTGCTACCGCCCAGCGAAATCAGCATCACACCGGCAGCCAGCGAGATAATAAAAAAGCTCGCCATGGCGGCATCTTCCCGCTGGCCGCCCATTTTCGAGACCGCCCCCGCCAGCAGCGCCACCATCAAGCCAAACAGCACCCCGCCAATGCTCATAATCGGCAGCGAAAACCCTGCCAGCAGGAAGCCCAGCGCCACACCGGGCAAAATGGCGTGGGCCATAGCGTCGCCAATCAGGCTCATCCCGCGCAGCACCAAAAATACCCCTAGCGGTGGGGCAGCCAGGGAAAGTGCCAAACCACCTACCACCGCACGGCGCATAAAGCCGTAGTCGAAGGGGCTGACAAACCAGGCGTTAAGCAGATCCAGCATGGTGTCCTCCCAGCAGGGTAAGTGGCACTACCTGGGCAGGCGCATGTTGATGATTAAGCGCACTGGGCGCGACCCAGCGGCCATGGCCGCCGTTTAGCATCAGCACTTCATCGGCCAGGCGGCGCAGGTGATCCATATCGTGCAGCACGACAATGATCGTCGCGCCATCGTCCGCCATCTGGCGCAGGATGCGGATCAAAATATCCACGGTTTCGCTATCCACATTGGCAAACGGCTCATCGAGCAGTAACAGCTCGGCTTCCTGCATCAGCGTGCGGCCAATTAAAGCGCGCTGGCGCTGGCCGCCGGAAAGCTCGCCCAGTGGGCGGTGGGCCAGGTGGGAAATACCCAGCCGCGCCATAATCTCGCGGCCCTTGCGGTAGTGCGCTGCGCAGTAGCCGGTTAACGCACCGTGGCTAGGCCAACTGCCGGTCATCACCAGCTCTTCCACGCTCATCGGGAAGGTCAGGTCTAACGCCAGCTGCTGGGGTAGCCACGCCCGGCGCTCTTTCGCGACGGTGCACACCACTTCGCCGCTAATAGGCCGAAGTTCACCCATAATGGCCTGAATCAGCGTGCTTTTACCGGCGCCGTTAGCACCGATCAGCGCGGTAATGGCCCCCGGCTTAAAGTCACCCTCAAGGTGCTCCAGCACCGTGCGGCGCGCCTGGGCCAGGTGCAGATTGTGCAGCTGCAAGCGTGATAAAGAGCGCTGACTCATCCTAACCACCCGCCAGCCCAAACCACCAACCCCCAAAGCGCCAACAGCGGCACGGCAACAAACAGCAGCCGTTTAACAGCCGATAGCGACATCAAGGAGAAATGGCAGGGGCCCTCCTTGTTATGGCGGTGCGTATGCTCACTCATCAAGCGGCCTCGTATAAAGACGAATAGGTTATAACATAACGTTTGGCAAAGCCAAAAAATTGCTGTGTATTTTACGCGTTCACGCCGCACTGGCAAAGATAAAGCGCTGGCGGAAAATCGCGCCAGCGCTTTAGAGGAGTAACAAGCAGAGAGAATCAGTAGCGCCAGGTAGCACCCAGCTGCTGTGGCCCCACGTTGAACGCATATTCACCGGGGATGGTAATCGGCCCTAGCGAGAGGTTAGCGGGCTGGAAGCGATTAATCGCCGAAGACGCCTGATTGGGCTGCGACCAAATTTGCAGCTCGTTAACCAGCATGCCGGTGGCAAAGTTGATAGCGCCGTCACTTTCCCGGCCATCGGCGGCAATCACCGCACCCGCCACGCCATTGACCACCAACGAGCTCACCCGGGCACCCCAGCCGCGCCGTTCGCGTTCGGCTTGGGCGAGCTGCAAGCCCAGCGCCTGCACACCGCTTAAATCGCCGCTGGCTTTCAAACGCTCATACTCGGCCAATGCCGCCGGGTGTGGCTGGCGATCCGTCAGCATACCGGCCACGGCCAGGGCTGATTTCACCACGCCCACCCGGGCATCAAAGCGGTCATCCGGATCGCTTGCCTCACTCGATTGGTACGCATTCACCGCCAGGCTGGTGCCATAAATGCCTGTCCAGCCCCACTGCCAAACGTTGGCGTGGCTGGCGCCGTTCTCAAATACCTCATCGTACTCACTCCACTGCCCATCTGTTTGTGCCTGGGCTTGTAGAGAGACAGGCATAACGACCACCAGGGTGGTCACCAACGCGGCGAGAAGACGAAAAGCATGCATGAAGAGGTGCCTATATAGGGGAGCAGTAGCGCTAAGCGTAGCACGCAAATCAAATCAGACGAGGGTGGATTCAGGGTTGGCGAAGTATGACTAAGGTCAATGGCGTGGTGGGGTGAAGAATGGTTAGATGGGGTATTGGTAAAACGGTGGAGGGGAGGCGGTGATTTACTATCACTACTGGGGAAAAGCGCAAGCTAAGGGGCAGAGTGTAGAGTGTCATCTATTGCCGTATCACAACCTAGATGTTGCTGCGGTGGGCTGGTTGCTGCTTTCGCCGGATAGACCGCTGACACAACGTCTGGCAGCGCAACTGAGTCTTGAACCTGAAGCGCTACGTCAGCTATTGGTTTTTTGGTTGGGTCTGCATGATATTGGTAAATTCTCCCGCACTTTTCAGGGGCTTTTTCAATCTTCGTCCGCGCATCTTGTTCCTCCCATTTCGCAATATATTTATAAAGTGAAGCATGACTGCTTGGGAGAAGTGTTGTGGCAAGCTAAGTCTGACGACTGGTTTATGGATGGTACATTAAAATGGCAGCATCCCTTTGGTCGCAATGAACGAAGAGCTTTGCGTGAATCTCAAGTGTTCTCTGTGCTATCCGCTCCGTTTTTTGGCCATCACGGGAAACCCGTAGCGGCAGGAAAGCATAGATTAGATGAGTTTTTTGGTAGTGACGAACACGCTGATGATGTAGAGGCAGCGCGGCAGTTTATTGCCGATTGGGCTCACATCGCTCCGCCAGCGTGGCCAATTGAGCAGCTGTCTTCTGAACAGTGGGTGTATGCCCTGCAGACGCTAAGCTGGTCAATCGCAGGCTGGGCAACCTTAAGCGACTGGCTAGGCTCTAACCAAGATCACTTTCCCTACTGTCAAAAGAGAATGCCGCTTGCCGATTATTGGCAAATTGCATTACACAATGCTGAGAAAGCATTGGAAGAAACAGGGTTTAACAAGGTTTCCCAGCCGTTGCTTTACGCTGGCATGTCATATTGGTTTGGCACGCAATCCATCACACCAACGCCCTTGCAGCAGGCTGCCGAGACAGTAGAACTCACGGATGGKCCGCAGCTGTTTATCTTGGAAGACGTCACCGGGTCAGGAAAAACCGAGGCCGCCTGTATTTTGACTCAGCGCCTATTAGCGGCAGGCCTCGGCGATGGCCTCTATTTTGCACTGCCTACCATGGCGACTTCTAACGCCATGTATTCACGGCTGGGAAATTTGCATCGCCGATTTTATACCGCTGMCTCCTCCCCCTCTTTTGTCCTTGCCCACGGTGCGCGGGATTTAAACGACGATTTTATCGCCGCCGTTGCCGCGCCTCAGCCTGCTGATTTGGATTACATCGCTAGCGAGCTGTCTGCCACCAGTCGTTGCAATCAATGGCTAGCGGATTCGCGTAAAAAGGCGCTACTGGCGGAGGTGGGCGTAGGCACCATCGMCCAAGCCTTAATGGCCATTTTACCGTTTCGCCACCAGTCGCTGCGTTTGTATGGGCTGGCGCGCAAGGTATTGGTGATTGACGAAGTTCACGCCTACGACAATTACATGCAAACACTACTCAGCCAACTACTGGCCTACCATGCCCGCCAGGGCGGTAGCGCTATTTTGCTGACTGCCACGCTCCCCCGTGCCATGCGCAGTGCCTTAATGGCTGCTTGGCAATCAGGGCTTGGGCAGCCAGCAACGAAACCACAAAAAGATGACTTTCCGTTACTGACCCATGTGAGCGAAGGGCAACCATTGGAGCTGCCGCTAGGATCGCGCAAAGAGGTGTCCAGAAGCGTTGAAGTCGCTTGGCTAACCGAAGAGGAGCAGACGATAGAAGCGGTGATAGAAGCAGTGGAGGCAGGTGAGTGTATCGCTTGGGTGCGCAATACTGTTGATGACGCTATTCGCGCATTCGAAGCTATCGCTGCCCGCCACCCTGATCCTGAACGCTGCCTGCTGTTCCACAGCCGCTTTGCCATGGTGGATAGGCAACGCATTGAGTCCCAGGTCATTGAGCGTTTAGGCAAAGACTCAACGCCTGAAATACGTAAGGGTCAAGTGTTGATCAGTACCCAGGTATTTCAGGAGTCTCTCGACTGCGATGTCGATGTGATGATCAGCGATATTGCACCCATTGATCTGCTTATCCAGCGTGCAGGCCGCTTACAGCGCCACCAGCGTGGGGAGCGCTGTAAGCCACGCCTGCTGGTACTAGCGCCGCCATGGGCGGATGATCCCGATGAACATTGGCTCAAGCGCACGCTGCCAGGCACCCAGGCGGTTTATCGCGACACATCGTTAAGCTGGTTAACCCAGCGAATGCTGCGTCGTTTGGGAGCAATCCGTATGCCCGAAGAGGCGAGAGATCTTATTGAAGGCGTTTACGGCCAAGGCATAGACGATATTCCCGATACATTGCAACAAGGCCGCATTGAGCAAAGCAGCATACAGAGAGCGTCTGGTTCACTCGCCACTTATAACGCACTCGATCTTGCTGAAGGTTACACAAAAAGTGATCAGTGGCAGGAAGAGCAAGAGATAGGAACACGGCTGATGGATGAGCCCACGGTTAATGTCGTGCTGCTGTTACTCACCGGTGATAACGAGCTGGCGCTATGGGCGAGAGGGAGTAGCCATGCCGATATGCTCAGCCAAGTGAAGCTTCGCCAAAGCCAAGCCTCCAAGTTAGCACCGCTGCCGGGCCGATATGAAGGCCAGTGGGTAGCCATTCAAGAGCGTTATAAAGCATTGAAATATAGCCAACCCTGGCTTGCCAGTGATGATCCTGATTGCAGCTACGATGCCGAATGGGGGGTTAGGCTTGGCAATAAGGAGCAGGCGCCTTGAGGCGTTCAGTGCTTTTTGGTTAAAGGCACAGGCTCCTTTAATTCTTCTAAGTAATCCCCGCAGGTGCGGGGAACGTGCTTCGACTCTGGACAGAACCGGTTGATCTCCGCTGGCGCAGAGAATGAGCATCTTATATCAAAGTTGACAGTTTCCGCATGGGGAGAACATACTGCTCAAGCATTCAGAGTTTCAATCCATCGAATCTGGATAGAACCTTATTTTTATGAATGCATAGAGCGGCGACATATCACCGAACCATGCATTGTTACTCGCACCAACAAGTTACGGTTTTCGGTGCTGCTACGCAAGCAGGTGTCGCTTAATTCGGACTTAACTCCTTCGAAGGGAGACAGAAATGATTTTTCGACGCTACCGGAAGACAAAAAGCGGAAAAGTTCTAGATGCTCATGACTACGGATATCAAGCATGGCCAATTMCCCCTCGGCCAGCACGAAAAGGTAAAAAACCAAAGAAATAGTTGATTGTATCGGCTGGTCTCAGCAATGAGATCAGCTTTTTTAATTTTGAGCATTTCTGAGGTACTAATGAATCTACTTAATGACCCGTGGTTGCCCTTTCTACTGAGCAATGGGGAGGTGGAGTATCACCCGCCTTCGGCGATAGCGGATCCTGACGTCATCAATCTTGCTCTTCCGCGAGCAGACTTCCAGGGGGCGGCCTACCAGTTCCTGATAGGCCTGTTGCAAACCGCACTGCCGCCGAAAACTCATGACGACTGGCTTGATTGGTTAATGGAGCCACCCAGTGTGAATGCGTTGGATAAAGCATTCACGCCTTTCAGTAGCGCTTTTGAAATGGACGGCGATGGCCCTCGCTTTATGCAGGACCTTGATCCGCTGGACGATGTCAAAAACGCCACTATAAGCGGTCTATTGATTGATGCCCCTGGTGCCAATGGTATCAAGAATAATACCGATTTCTTCGTGAAACGGGGCCGCGTTGATGTGATGTGCGAGTCTTGCGCGGCCATAGCGCTTTACACCATGCAGATTAATGCTCCTGCGGGCGGTGCCGGTATTCGGGTAGGGCTTCGGGGCGGTGGCCCGCTGACCACACTGGTCATGCCGGAGTTATCCACAGCTAGCTTGTGGGAAAGGTTGTGGCTAAACGTCATTACGGTGAAAGAAACTACCCAGAAGGGACAGCAGTGGACAGCGCCACATCCTGAAGAGCCTTCGCTATTTTTCTGGATGGCTAATACTCGGGTAAGTGACAAAAAAGGCACCGAAGTGCTGCCTGAAAATACCCACCCACTGCACTCTTACTGGTCAATGCCGCGTCGTTTCCGGCTTCTATTTGAAGAAGTGGACGGTTGCCCGTGCGATATATGCGGGCGGAAAACGCAGCGAGTGGTGCGTGAGCTCCGCGCTAAAAAACAGGGAGCCAACTACGATGGCCCTTGGCTGCACCCGCTGACACCTTACCGACGTGACCCCAAGAGACCTAATGAGTTGCCGCTTTCCAGCAAAGGCCAGCCTGGTGGCCTGGGTTATCGGCATTGGTCCGGCTTCGTGCTCAATGACGAAGATAACAGTGGTGCTATAGCGGCAGCAGTGTTGAAAAGCTATATCGATGGCAAGCAACCGCTAGTGACACAAGAGCGACGTTTCGATGAGGACATCCAGGCGCTGCTAAGAGAGGCGCGTCTATGGGTGTTTGGCTACGACATGGACAACATGAAGCCGCGTGGTTGGTACAGCGTCGAAATGCCCCTGGTAGACATTCCACAGGGTCAGCAAGAAAGGCTACGTGCCTGGGTTCACCAACTGAACGAGCTGTCGCGCAATGTCGCCTGGATGGTGCGTACTCAGGTTAAAAACGCTTGGTTCTCACGGCCATCGGATGCCAAGGGCGATATGAGCGCTATTGATAACCAATTTTACGATGCAACCGAGCCTGAATTTTTTAAAGCGTTGCTAGCCCTTCAGCAGATGCTGCAACAAGACTCGCCACCACCGCATATCCCTTCCGACATTGCTGAGCGTTGGTACTTAGCCCTTAAGCGTGAAGCCATGCGTGTATTCGAAGACCTAGCTCTAAGCGGTTCCCAGGAAAGCATGAACCTTGAACGCGCTACTGCTGCCCATCGGCAGTTGCAAAGCTTTCTTAGTGGCAAGAGCAAAGGTAGCAAAGTGGTGAGTGACTTTATCCAACAGGGTGATTTTGACCCCTCCGCTAAGGCCAAGATTAATACGGCCTCTGCTGCAACAACGACAGGAGACGCCTGATGAGTGATGTGGAGACGCCGGAAACAATCGAAAAAGAAGATATTTTGTCCGAGGCGGAGAAAAAAGCGCTAGTTGCTTTGAAGTTGGATGAAGCCGTTGCCTTACGCCGTTGGTGGCAGCGGTTGACGCTAACCCCACAGACTTTGAAAGCATTGACCCCTCAGCCATCACTGCCCCGTGGTGTACGAGCGGTACTGCGCCGCTGTGATACCGCCGAGGCCGCCATGCTAACCCAGGGTTTTCGTGAGCTATGGGCGATGCTGCCTGAGACGACGAAGCAAACGGATTATCGCGATGAAAAGCTACAAGTGTGGTCATGTATTGCGTTAATAGCTGCGGAGTTGCGTGAAGAAAAGAAGGGCGCATCGTTAGCCTCGCGTCTTGGCCAGCAAAAAGAGCAAACCGTTAAGCCCTTGATGAGCGAGCTGCGTTTTCAACAGCTACTTTCCTGCCGAACGCCGGAAGAATTTATTCAGCGCTTACGCCGAGCGCTGGCGCTTGCGGATAAGAAAGATATCAGTGTCGTACTGCTGGCGAGTGTTATCGCKCTCTGGKGGCGCGAGCATCGTGGACGTTTATCTGCCAAGCCTACTCACCGGCTTGGATTTGTACTGGCAAATGACTATTTCGCCGCAACGTCTCGCTATAGCCATCGCAATGACTGATTTTTACGACTGACTATCACCCTTTCTAGCTTCATATAGACATCACGAACGGAGTTATCTATGAGCCACTTTATTCAACTGCACCTGCTGACTTCTTATCCGCCAGCCAACCTGAACCGCGATGATTTAGGCCGCCCCAAAACTGCTTTGATGGGTGGGGCAAAGCGCCTACGCGTTTCGTCACAAAGCCTCAAGCGCACGTGGCGTACCTCTACGCTCTTTGAAGAAGTATTGGCTGGGCATGTGGGTMCGCGTACCAAGCGTTTAGGTTCAGAAGCCTATAAAGAAATGACAGATAAAGGTCTGGATGAAAAAATCGCAGCGGCCAGTGCAGAAAAAATAGCCAGCGTGTTTGGCAGTTTGCGCAAAATAGAAAAAGGCCAAGCAAAAGAGTTTGAAATTGAGCAGTTGGTGCATGTTGGCCGAGAGGAACGTCAAGCGATCAGCGATCTAGTGACGACGTTGGCGAAAGAGAATCGTGAGCCCAACGAGGACGAGCTGGATCTTCTACGCCATAATCCCGCTGCTGCCGATGTGGCTCTATTTGGCCGAATGTTAGCCTCTAAGCCTAAATATAACGTCGATGCCGCCTGCCAAGTCGCCCACGCGATTACTGTGCATGCTGCCGAAGTGGAAGACGATTACTTTACCGCTGTTGACGACTTAAACACGGGTGATAAAGACCGCGGCGCGGCACATATTGGTGAATCTGGCTTTGGGGCCGGATTGTTCTATCTGTATATCTGCATTGACCGCCAGCAACTGGTTGAGAATCTGCAGGGAAATAGTGAATTAGCCGACCAAGCGATTGCGGCATTGGTGGAGGCTGCGGTTAAAACGTCTCCCAAGGGCAAACAAAACAGCTTTGGTTCCCGCGCCCACGCGAGCTATGTACTGGCGGAAAAGGGCTACCAGCAGCCGCGTTCACTTTCTACTGCTTACCTGCGGCCCGTGACAGGCCAGGATCAAACGCTTGATGCGATCAAGAGCCTGGAGCGCCAAGCTCAAGCCTTTGATGATGCTTATGAAGCAGGCGCTGACAGCCGCTTTGTAATCAGTGCCGAACCTGACTATGAAAAACCGCAGTTGAAAGGCGACATTAAGAAAGGGAATCTTGCTGAACTGATCGCTTTCTTAAAAACCGACCAGTAAGGGGGCGGCATGACCGACTATCTTATTTTTCGGCTCTATGCGCCGCTTGCCAGTTGGGGGGAGGCTGCCGTTGGTGAAACGCGCCCCACGGCAACTTATCCTGGCAAAGGCGCCGTGCTTGGTTTGCTCGGCGCAGCGCTGGGAATTCGCCGAGACGATGATGCAGGCCAGGCGCAGCTGCGTGACAGTATTGCCATGGGAGTAAAGCAGTACACGCCTGGCTTACTGATGCGGGACTACCACACGGTGCAGATGCCCGCCTCGCAGGCAAAAGKGAGCTATCGCACTCGAAAAGAAGAGCTGAGCGCGCCGCGTGATGCGCTGAAAACTATACTATCCAGCCGGGACTATCGCTGTGATGGTCTATGGACAGTGGCCGTCTGGTTAACGCCAGCGGCAACCCTAACGCTTTCTGAGCTTGAGCAAGCGCTCAAAACACCCTATTACCCACTTTATCTAGGGCGCAAATCCTGCCCGCCCGCTGCGCCGCTTGCCCCTCAGCGGCGGCAGTGCAGCACGCTTAAAGAAGCGCTTGATATGGCATTTCCTGCACTGGCGTTCAACGGTCGAGAAGACAAAACGGTACTTCGCTTTCCTGATGAAGCCTTATATGCCTGGGAAGGTGAAGCCGGTAGGTTAGATGGTAATGATCAAACGGCAGAGTACAACGATGTGTGGGATTTGCCGCTAAATCGACGCCGCTGGCAGTTTGGCCCCCGGTTAGAGTTTCGCCGGGCCATAGCAGCAGAGGAGGCGCGCTAATGTATCTCTCACGCGTACGTGTTGACCTGAACGGGCTCTCCCGAGAAAAGCTGTTTGATGTTATGAATGCTGAAGCCTATACGGCTCACCAGCTTTTATGGCAGCTATTCCCCGACTACGAAGGGCCGCGACCCTTTATTTTTCGGCAAGAGCTGGAAGAAGTCGAAGAGAGTAAAGGCCCTAAAGGACTACCACTATTTTACGTTCTTTCAGATCGTGAACCTGCATCAGTGGCAGGCTTACTGACTGCAGAGAGCAAACCCTACGCGCCAGAACTCAAAGCGGGCGATACGCTAGCATTTCGCCTACGCGCTAACCCCACAATGGCGATTTCCGTGCCTGGACAACGTGGCCAGCGTGCCGATGTGTTGATGGCGGCCAAAAAGCCATTCCCTCCGGGGCAGCGCACCAGCCAAGCCTGTGTTGATGCGATGAATGGCAAAGCCCGTGAGTGGCTCGAAAACCGCGCTGAAACATGGGGCTTTAGCTTGCCGGTTACGCCAGAGTTGGGTGCCTACCGCCAGCATGTGCTGAATAAAGGGAGCGGCAAGCCGGTTCAGTTCTCAACGGTGGATTACGAAGGCCTGCTGGAAGTTACCAATCCAGGAAAGCTAGTCGAAACAATGGCCCACGGCATTGGGCGGGCCAAGGCATTTGGTGGTGGTTTGCTACTACTGCGCCGACCTTAGGAGACCAACATGGGCTTTATTCCGCTAAAGCCCATTCCCGAAAAAGACCGAATGTCGATGATTTTTATCGGGATGGGGCAGATAGATGTACGCGACGGTGCTTTTGTCGTCATAGATGAAGTGAATGGCGAGCGCATGCATATCCCGGTGGGTTCGGTGGCTTGTCTGTTGCTTGAACCGGGTACGCGGGTTTCACATGCCGCTATAAAGCTGGCGGCTACGGTAGGAACATTACTGATTTGGGTAGGGGATGCTGGCGTACGGCTTTATAGCGCTGGCCAACCGGGTGGCGCGCGGTCAGATAAATTGCTCTATCAGGCGCAGCTGGCGTTGGATGAAAAGCTACGCCTTAAAGTAGTGCGAAAGATGTTTGAACTGCGTTTTGGTGAAGAGCCGCCTTCGCGTCGCAGCATCGAGCAACTGCGTGGTATGGAGGGCGCAAGGGTGCGCAAAACATATCAACTGTTAGCTAAACAGTATGGCGTTAAATGGAACGGACGCCGTTATGACCCTAAGCAGTGGGATGCTTCCGATGTTGCCAACMAATGCCTATCATCGGCAACCGCCTGCCTATACGGAATAACCGAAGCCGCTATTTTGGCAGCTGGCTACGCCCCAGCGATTGGGTATCTGCACACCGGCAAGCCGTTGAGTTTTGTGTACGATATTGCCGACATCGTGAAGTTTGAAACCGTAGTACCAGCGGCCTTTAGAGTCGCTGCGCGCAATCCGCCCATGCCGGAAAGGGAGGTTCGTATCGCCTGCCGCGATGCGTTCAAGCAGTCGCGCATACTCCAGCGCTTAATTCCTATGATCGAAGATGTGCTGGCCGCAGGCGATATACAGCCGCCACCGCCAGCACCCGACGCGGTTCCACCTGCCATTCCAGAACCACCATCGGTCGGCAATGCCGGGCACAGGAGCGGATAAATGGCGATGCTCGTGGTAATTACAGAAGCTGTGCCGCCGCGCCTGCGTGGCAGGTTAGCGGTATGGCTATTAGAAATCAGAGCAGGTGTCTACGTTGGCGATGTTAGCAGGCGTATTCGTGAAATGATTTGGGAACAGGTCGAGGCCCTAGCCGAAGATGGCAACGTGGCAATGGCCTGGGCCAGCAACCATGAATCCGGTTTTGAATTCCAAACCTATGGAGAAAACCGCCGCGAACCCGTCGACCATGACGGGTTACGTTTGGTGCGCTTTTTACCGCCACAAGTTAACTAGCTGATTTTATTGGATCTTTAAAAATTTAAGATGGTTAAAAAGTAAGCAAAATAGCTGGTAGAATTTTTATCTGCTATTTTCTTCTTGTAGATCAACTGTCTACGACAAGTCCGATCCCCGCGCCTGCGGGGATGAACCGTATCCTTCCAGCCTGGAGTGGCTCCCTTTGCGCCGATCCCCGCGCCTGCGGGGATGAACCGCCTGCCCATGAGCCTGAACGCCTGCAGCAGTTCCGATCCCCGCGCCTGCGGGGATGAACCGCTGTTCGCGCGGATCCAGGAAGGCGAAGTGAACCGATCCCCGCGCCTGCGGGGATGAACCGTTTGAAGGGCGACCTGCAGGCGACGTCTGCAGCCGATCCCCGCGCCTGCGGGGATGAACCGAACKGGAAGCCGCGATTATAACGGGCCGCTTTCCGATCCCCGCGCCTGCGGGGATGAACCGCGAAACAACGTGACCGACGCCGTTGCGGGTTACCGATCCCCGCGCCTGCGGGGATGAACCGCGTTAGGGGTTTCCAGCGTCCAGTATTCGCGCCCGATCCCCGCGCCTGCGGGGATGAACCACTGCACACACTGCCCATGGAAGCGCTCAGCGCCCGATCCCCGCGCCTGCGGGGATGAACCGATGGCAATTTCAGCAATGCCGCCATCACGGGCCCGATCCCCGCGCCTGCGGGGATGAACCGGCTAACTGATGCCAGAGATCACTAACTTTGAGCCGATCCCCGCGCCTGCGGGGATGAACCGGTTGCCGCGCCTATCGCTATACCGTTTATTTCCCGATCCCCGCGCCTGCGGGGATGAACCGATAGAATTACTGGCGCTTGCTAGTGATTTCACCCGATCCCCGCGCCTGCGGGGATGAACCGCGGCCAGAAGGCACAGCGCGCAAGCGTTTCAACCGATCCCCGCGCCTGCGGGGATGAACCGCGTTATTTAACGCTGCCGTTAACGATGAATTCCCGATCCCCGCGCCTGCGGGGATGAACCGACGGAATGCGCCGCTACGCGGTGTTTAGCGACCCGATCCCCGCGCCTGCGGGGATGAACCGCCGCCGCTGCAGCCATGAAAATGATGATGCCTCCGATCCCCGCGCCTGCGGGGATGAACCGGTTGTGTCGTGTTGGGTGCGGGCGTCTATCATCCGATCCCCGCGCCTGCGGGGATGAACCGGGTGCGTAGCGTTTTGATGGTGTGTTGGTCGACCGATCCCCGCGCCTGCGGGGATGAACCGACGMCGTGCTAATGACCTTGATGGTCTGGTGTCCGATCCCCGCGCCTGCGGGGATGAACCGTGCGCGATGAGTCCATCGAACCCCCGATGATCCCGATCCCCGCGCCTGCGGGGATGAACCGCGCCAGCAATAGCAGCAACGAGCCGCCATAAACCGATCCCCGCGCCTGCGGGGATGAACCGCAAATTGTTGAGCGCCGCATCTTCATGAAGCGCCGATCCCCGCGCCTGCGGGGATGAACCGTATTTCAGCCCGCGCTGGATATGGTTAAAAAGCCGATCCCCGCGCCTGCGGGGATGAACCGCATCTGCCTGTGGGGAAATGCCTTTGTAGAAACCGATCCCCGCGCCTGCGGGGATGAACCGGCAAGTGGGCACGTGAAAGAAAGCTGATAACGCCGATCCCCGCGCCTGCGGGGATGAACCGCGCGTTACGTGGCTGCGTCACCCTGCTAGCGGCCGATCCCCGCGCCTGCGGGGATGAACCGTACTGAACGGCCTGCCCGAGAACTACCTCGGCGCCGATCCCCGCGCCTGCGGGGATGAACCGAGTGACCGCTGCCGGYGAACCGCTGTCTAGCTCCGATCCCCGCGCCTGCGGGGATGAACCGCAGCTCTTGCTCATTAGTGATTTGGGCTTTCACCGATCCCCGCGCCTGCGGGGATGAACCGCGGTGGTGCTTCTTCCGCGAGGCCTAGGCGTTCCGATCCCCGCGCCTGCGGGGATGAACCGGCGAGGTGATCAATAAGGGTGATTTTGTGATCCCGATCCCCGCGCCTGCGGGGATGAACCGCGTTAGCCCGGCAGCACAAGGCACATTCCAGACCGATCCCCGCGCCTGCGGGGATGAACCGCTGTTGCCGCCCGAGCTATGGCAATCATGGCCCCGATCCCCGCGCCTGCGGGGATGAACCGAGTTCACGCCGGGCGGCATCCACTATCTGGAACCGATCCCCGCGCCTGCGGGGATGAACCGGCGGAGGAACTGATCCCATTGGCCCGCATTGGCCGATCCCCGCGCCTGCGGGGATGAACCGCGTAACCAGGCCAACGGGCGCAGCGACCGGCTCCGATCCCCGCGCCTGCGGGGATGAACCGTCACCATCACCCAAATCGGCTTCACCGCCMCCCCGATCCCCGCGCCTGCGGGGATGAACCGTCGCCACCGCCATCGCCGCAGATTCTGCCGCCCCGATCCCCGCGCCTGCGGGGATGAACCGCATCACTATCGCATTGAGCAGTACCAGTKCGCCCGATCCCCGCGCCTGCGGGGATGAACCGGKGGCGGCATGGACGGCCCCATCGAAGTCGACCCGATCCCCGCGCCTGCGGGGATGAACCGTATTCTTACACTTTCTCACGCTGGTCTAATGGCCGATCCCCGCGCCTGCGGGGATGAACCGTGGGCGCTCGGYGTTCAGAAACTGGGTGTTGRCCGATCCCCGCGCCKGCGGGGATGAACCGTATATGGTCATTATCATTACCGATGAAAACGACCGATCCCCGCGCCTGCGGGGATGAACCGTCTTTGGAGTAGGACGYATTGAGGATGCGCACCCGATCCCCGCGCCTGCGGGGATGAACCGCAATGTGTTTATTTCCAGTATGCCGGGTCAAACCGATCCCCGCGCCTGCGGGGATGAACCGCCTGACCATTGGAGCGTGTCAGTAAGACAGCTCCGATCCCCGCGCCTGCGGAGATGAACCGATGGCGAACAGGTCGCGTACGGGTGAGTGCTTCCGATCCCCGCGCCTGCGGGGATGAACCGGATGGGCGGCCGCCTTCTGGGCCCGAGGGTATCCGATCCCCGCGCCTGCGGGGATGAACCGGCGCCATGGGGGTGCTGGGTTCAGCGGTTGATCCGATCCCCGCGCCTGCGGGGATGAACCGCGATGAGCAAAGTGCTTTAGCGTCGAGCCTGGCCGATCCCCGCGCCTGCGGGGATGAACCGCATCTAGCCGTGCCCATGGAATATGGGTGTCACCGATCCCCGCGCCYGCGGGGATGAACCGCGCCCACGCCACCACCTGAACCCCGCTCGCCCCCGATCCCCGCGCCTGCGGGGATGAACCGATCGATGGCGCGGTAGCGCTAATCATGGCCATCTGATCCCCGCGCCTGCGGGGATGAACCGATCGATGGCGCGGTAGCGCTAATCATGGCCATCTGATCCCCGCGCCTGCGGGGATGAACCGGTTCTTTTGTGCGATTCCGGTGCGCAAATTATCCGATCCCCGCGACTGCGAGGATGAACCGCCCACGTCGGCATCAAGTCAGGCCTAACCGTCCCGATCCCCGCGCCTGCGGGGATGAACCGAATCTGGAGCGCTGGCGAGGGATTGCKGAGCGCCGATCCCCGCGCCTGCGGGGATGAACCGCTGGGCGCAGCACCAAGCGCCAAACCAAGCAACCGATCCCCGCGCCTGCGGGGATGAACCGGCAGAAACGCCCGCCGCCTACGTGTATCTGGCCCGATCCCCGCGCCTGCGGGGATGAACTGATAATGGGTTGGTTTGCCAGTTGCCACCGMCGCCGATCCTCGCGCCTGCGGGGATGAACCGCCGATCATCACGCCGCAAATCATTCAGGAAGACCGATCCCCGTGCCTGTGGGGATGAGCCGATCCATGGCTATGAGGCGATAGGTGACAACTTCCGATCCCTGCACGGGCGGGGATGAACCGAGATTGCTTTCGAGAAAGTGCATCGCGATTATCCGCTCCCCGCACGAGCGGGGATGAACCGAGGTGTTCGTAATGGCTGAATTAGCAGGCAATCCGATCCCCGCGCTTATAGGGATGAGCTGCTCATGTGGCGAAAGAACCTCATTGAGATAGATGGTCGTGGTTAGACCTGAGATATGTGCCCGTGGCACCGCTGCGCGGTGCTTTCGCGGGTGCGCCTTAGGCTTACCACGCGCTACTCGAAAGTGCATGATCCGTCATGTGTGGCAAAGTCGGTGTTGCCATATAGGCAGTTCATAAAGCTTTGCCAGCGGCGTTAGCTCCCACCTCAGAGTTCGCTGCCGCCCAGCCAGTATGGCTATAGACTTAAGGTATGTGCACCTGGCACCGCTGTGCGGGTGCGCTGACGATACTCGATGTGTTGCTTGGTTGTTTAGCTTTGCGCGGAAAAGCCACCGTGTTAGTGGCTGGTGTGGTTAGTTTAGAAAATGCTAATCTTTAATCTTCTTGTGTGGGTGTTTCCATGGCGCGTTTGTCGTCGGGTACGCGGACGATGTGGCCGACTTCGAGCTTGTGATGGCTTTGGTGGCGGCCGCCTTTGGTGTCGATGRTGGCGGCGACTTCGCCGATGCTGACGGCGTCATCTTCTCGGTAGGCTTCTACTTTGACGCGCACCATGGCGCCTTGATAGCGGGCGGAAATAATGTCGCCTGGGTCGGGGGCGTTGTGATCAGGGTCGTTTTTAAAGTACTCAGCTACGCTGGCGCTGCCGGGTTCGTCCCATTCGATATGCTGGTGCATCGCTGTCTTCCTTGTGTTGGAAAGTGCTTTGAAGGGTATTGCTTTAGTGTAGTGCGCTCAACCGCTTACTTCCTCCTAGTCTTCTTCAGCCTGTGCTTCAACGACCGGCTGGCCCACGTACTGAAATAGAAAGTTGAGCGCTGCCGGTAGGCTGGCGCGCCATACCTGCCATGTGTGGCCGCCGGGGTAGAGATCAAGGCGCACATCGTTGGGCTGAATGCGTTCCATGGCTTGGCGCAGGATGCGGGCGTGAAATTCAGCGTCGTAAACGTCGCTACGCCCGGCGCTGATATACAGCGGTACGGGGGAGAGGTCGCCCTCTTCTTCAGTGCCGCGGGGTGTCACGCGCAGGCGGTACTCTTCCAAATGTTCAACGTAGTTAAGGGATTTCCATAGCTCGCGATCAAATTGCCCCTGGTCATTGCGAAAGGCCGGGTGGCGCCAGGCGGAGGAGTTACGCGGTGGCAGGGGAGCATAGCTTGCGGGGCTTAACGCGGCCACTGCGGCAAACAGTTCAGGCCGTTCCAGGGCAAAATTGAGCGCGCCGTAGCCGCCAGCGGAGAGCCCTGCCACGCCACGCAAGTGGCGCTCTTGTCCCACACGGTAGGTCGCTTCTATGTGGGGCATTAGGTCGTTAAAAAATGCGCTGCGGGCGGGCTCATTGTGGCCATCCACCCACCAACTGCGGCTGCCGGGCATAACGAACACCGCCGGAGGAATATGCCCGGCGCGAATTAACCTATCTGCCACCTGCTGTAAGTTGCCGCGGGAAACCCAGTCGCGGTCGGTGCCAAACGAGCCGTGCAGCATATAAACGACCGGATAAGCGTCGGTCATTTGGTCGTCATAATGGTCGGGTAAATAAACGCTATAGGGGTAGTCGTACCCAAGCGTGGGTGAGAAAAACTGATGGTGTTCAACCTCGCTGGCTAAACTGTGGCCGCTAAACGTTAGCCAGCCAATAAACGCGGTGAGTAGGGCGTTACATCGGTACGAGAGTAGCGGTAGTTTGGGGATGAACACGTTTCCTCCGGGAATTAAAACTGTTCAATAGGGTCGGACAGCGTGAAGGCCCTCATTGTTCATCATAGCCATATAAGACAGTCAGTTAGCATAGTCATTCATCATCGCCATTCAAAATGCCAGGGTAGGAATAGGTAGCGGCGGGAGGCCCAATGCGGAAAATTGAAGAGATCTATTGGTTACGTGCTTACGGCTGTATAGCCGTTTTTTTGTTTCACTTATTAGATCACGTCAATCAACGCCTCGATAACGTTGCCACCGATTTGATGCGCATACCGCTGGTTTTGGGTACGCCGATTTTCCTGTTTATTGCGGTCTTTGTATTTGCCGTTCGCTACGACAAGGCCGTGCCGGAAGGTTTTCTAGCCCAGCGCGTTAAGTATGTGATGGTGCCGTACTTTGTGTATGGCTTTATCTATTCGACGGCTGAATGGGTAAGGCTGCAGGCCTCAGATGAGCCGGTGGGGTTTGTGGCCAATACCATTGAGTATTATGTCTACGCGGGCTGGCATGGCTATTTTTTGATCATCGCGATGCAGTTTTATGTGGCTTATTGGTTGTTTACCCGTTGGCAGCTGTGGCGCTTGAACCCGGTGCCGTGGCTGTGGGGCGCCTGTGTGATCAGCATGGCGTATTGGGGGCTGGCTTACTGGTTTGACGTTGACCTGCCCGGTTATCTGCTCTGGATTGCTCCACTGGGCTGGATCTATGTGTTTTTTCTTGCTCTGGTGCTGGTGCGCTACTACCCGCTAGCCCCTGAGAGCGTTATGTTGGCGCGGCCTGTCTGGATGCAACAAATGGCCCGCCCGTTCTGGTTAGCGCTAATGGTGGCACTGATTATTGCTGCGACCTTCGCTGGCTGGCTGGCCTTCTCTTCCAAAGAGGTATGGGTAATTCCTTTCTTCGTGCTGTTTACGCTGTGCGCCATGCGCTACTTGGCCAGGCGTCCTGCGCCTTTATGGGTGCGCCACATCAATGCGTATTCGTTCGGTATTTACTTGGCGCACCCTATGTTCTTTGTGCTCACCGATCTGGCGATTGAGCCTTTGTCGTTACCGGTTGGGGTGTATGCGCTGGTGCTCATAGTGGTGGGCGCAGTGGGGTCTGTGGGCCTTAATAAGCTGGCCAATACCACCACACTCGGCGCCATGCTATTTGGTAAGCAGTTGAAGGTCAGCTAGGCAGCAGCAAAAAAAGCAGTGACGGTAAGAGATAGTGATAGGGCCCGTGTCAAGGGCGCGTAGTGCAAGCCGCACCGGGCGGGGTAGGTAGCGAACAATCGTCTGGATCATCCATTTGGCTAAGCAGGTGGCCGCTGTAGGTTTTCAAGCGGGTGGGGCAGGCGTGTAAGCGCTGCAAAAAATCGACTATCGTGCTGTCATCGCCCAACTCAGGGTCAAACCCACCCAAGCGTTCAAGCCAGACGCGCCTAACGGCGATGTAGGGCGGCAAAATTAACGCACTTGCCAACAGGCGCCGCAGAATGCGTTCCGACAGCGATGGCCGGGTGAGGCCGATAATTAACGCGTCCAGGGTGTAAGTGTTGAGCTGTGGATAGAGCGCGCCCCAAAGTGCGGCAGGCAGCGGTTTTTTTTGCAGCGCAATGATGAGCCATTCGGCTTGACTGGCAAACGCGGCTTTATTAAGGCGAGCCCCTAGCGTTCGCGTTGGGGTAATCAGCGAGTGGGTGTGGTAGCGCTGTTCAATAGCACTCAGGCGCGCTTGAGCTTGAGTGGCTGTCACTAAAATGGGCAGCAAGTGGTCGGCAACACCTGACTCACGTATGGATTTTAAATGGCGTGGCAACATCTCACCCGTCACCATGGCATCAACGATAAAGCAGACCGATCCCATTTGCCGACTCCAATTGTGAGCTAATCTATCAATTTGTAATTTATTGTAGTATCTGGTTTATTTGGGTAGCAAGTAAAAAAACTTGCGAGCTAAAAAAGAGGGTTCAGTATATTTAGTGCTCTTTAATGGCGCATAAAGCATTATTTTTGTTCTATTTTGGTGCATTGAGGGGTTTTTAGCTGGCTTGAGACACCTTGTTTAGCCGTTATGCGTCATCAAGAGGCATTTAGCTTTATTTTTTATGATATACAAAACAATCATTTATTGTTTTTTTACGCCATATTGGTGCAGTGTTGGCATGAAATGTGCTTTGACTGTGTAGTAAGTTTTGAAGCGGCTAGTGGCCGTAGGCATAAGCCCTGCGGCATGCTAAAACGATAGCCGGTCTGAAATGCTCGCTGAGCGATTTGTTAAAAATGTCAGGCAAACGTTGAGCGAACAAGAATGACAAACGTGCGGTTTAGCACGTAGTTTGTCGAACAACACTTTTATCGGTAGCTTACTGTCGTTAGCTTTAAGCCACGCTCATACCGGAGGACACTATGTCAGCCAAGACCCTCGCGCTAATTGAAGAACATGATGTTAAATGGGTAGACCTGCGTTTTACCGACACTCGCGGTAAAGAGCAGCACGTTACCGTGCCTGCTCGCGATGTGGACGAAGAATTCTTCGAGAATGGCCAAATGTTTGATGGCTCTTCTATTGAAGGCTGGAAGGGCATCAACGAATCCGACATGATTCTGCGCCCGGAAGATGGTACTGGTTACCTGGACCCCTTCACTGAAGATGCCACGCTGGTTCTACGCTGCGACATCATCGAGCCGGCCACCATGCAGGGCTACGACCGTGACCCGCGCTCCATTGCTAAGCGTGCAGAGGCTTACCTTCAGTCTACTGGCCTGGGCGACACCGCTTTCTTTGGTCCTGAGCCTGAATTCTTCATCTTTGACGAAGTGCACTGGAAGTCTGATATCCAGGGCTCCATGTATAAAATCACTTCCGACGAAGGCGCTTGGGCAACCGACAGTGTCGTTGAAGGCGGCAACCTGGGGCACCGTCCGCGCGTTAAAGGCGGCTACTTCCCGGTTCCCCCGGTGGATAGCTTCCACGATATTCGTGGTGCCATGTGTAACACCCTGGAAGCGATTGGTCAGACCGTGGAAGTTCACCACCACGAAGTTTCCAACGCAGGTCAGAACGAAATTGGCGTGAAATTCAACACGCTGGTGAAGAAAGCTGACGAAGTGCAGGAAATGAAATACGTGATCCACAACGTGGCCCACGCGTATGGCAAAACCGCCACCTTTATGCCGAAGCCGCTGGTAGGTGACAACGGTTCAGGTATGCACGTGCACCAGTCGTTCTGGAAAGGCGGTGAGAACCAGTTCGCCGGTGACGAGTATGCTGGTCTGTCTGAAATGGCGCTGTTCTACATTGGCGGTATCATCAAGCACGCTCGTGCTCTGAACGCCTTTACTAACGCGTCTACCAACTCGTACAAGCGTCTGGTACCTGGTTTTGAAGCCCCGGTAATGCTGGCTTACAGCGCCCGCAACCGTTCTGCTTCAATCCGCATTCCTTACACCGCTAGCCCGAAAGGTAAGCGTGTAGAAGCACGTTTCCCTGACCCGACCGCTAACCCCTACCTGGCGTTCTCTGCCATGTTGATGGCGGGTATCGACGGCATCAAAAACAAGATCCATCCTGGCGATGCCATGGACAAAAACCTGTACGACCTGCCGCCAGAAGAAGGCAAGTCAGTACCGACCGTGGCGCATAGCCTGGATCAAGCACTGGAAGCACTCGACGCTGACCGTGCGTTCTTGACCGAAGGTGGCGTGTTCACCGACGAGATGATCGATGCCTACATCGAACTCAAAATGGAAGAAGTTGAGCGTATTCGCATGACTACGCACCCGATTGAGTTTGATATGTACTACAGCTGCTAATCAGCGTTTTTAACCCCTGGCTGTTTATCAGCCAGGCGGCGGAAACGGTGATTATTAATAGAACCTCGCTTCGGCGGGGTTTTTTATTATTGGGGCTTATAAGCAGTGCAAGGGGTGCGATGAGTAGGATCAATACAGTCGCGATGCGCGGCGTGCTGGTGACTCTTTTGGGCGCGACGCTTGCTGGCGCAGCCGTTTTGGCATTCGGGCAGACGGTATATCGAGTTACCGATGAGGACGGCAACGTGACCTTTACCGATGACCCTGGTCGCGGTGGTGAGGCCTTAGAGTTGTCGCCGTTGCCAAGCCTGCCGCCTGCATTAAGCGCGGCGCTCGTCAATTCTGGCACGAATGCGGCCCCATCAGCGCCACAGCGGCCGCGGGACAAGCCGGGGCAGCCCTTTATGCCTTATGACCATTTCTCGATTGCCCTGCCCCAGCAAGGCGCACGGGTGGAAGGTGGCATGACGGCGGTGGAGGTGGCCCTTGCGCCTCCGCTGCGCGACGATCACCAGGTGCGGCTGCTAGTGAATGGCGACATCAGCCAGTCCGCGCTGCACAGCGATGTCTTCTGGCTAACGGGGCTTCCACCGGGGCGCCACGAGCTTCAGGCAGAGCTACTGGATAGTCGTCAGCGTTTGCAGCACCGTTCGGCAGCCGTGACGATTACGGTTCCTTAAAAGCGTTTATACGTAAAGCTCGCGACTAAGCATTCCCTTCCGACGCGTGCGTGCACTAAAGTGGTGCGTGGGTAGGTGCATTTGCCGTCGTGGGTGCGCTAAAACGATTCGCCCGCGCTCCTTACGATGCCCGCAAGCCGTGCAAATGGGCATAAGTGCGTAATTGGCGCGCTTTTTGCAGTTCCCTCATTGATCATCCACCTGTAGGTCTGTATCGGCGATGGAAGACGCGATTTTTCAGGACACCACCATGCATCAGCGTTTGCTTGAACATCTCACCACGGCGGTATTGCTGCTAGATGGCGAGCTGCGTGTGCGCTGGATGAACCCTGCCGCTGAAGCGTTGTTAGCGGTCAGTCTTAGCCGTGTTCACGGGATCAGCCTGGACACGCTGCTCGGCGGGGATGAAAGCATTGACGATGTATTGGCCAAGGCCCGGGATGCCTTTCACCCTTATACCCAGCGTGAAGCGCGCATTACCCCGCTGAACAGTGAACCGCTCACGGTTGACTACACGGTCACGCCGTTATCCGACGATGAGCTGCTGTTGGAAGTGGAGCCGCGGGATAGGTTGATGCAGATTTCCCGGGAAGAGGCGCTCACTACCCGTCAGGAGACGATCAAGGTGCTTGCCCGCGGGCTTGCCCATGAAGTCAAAAATCCCCTGGGCGGCATCCGCGGTGCGGCGCAGCTATTAGAGCGGGATCTAGACGACCCGGCGCTGCGCGAATATACCCATATCATTGTGGAAGAGGTGGATAGGCTGCGCGATTTGGTCGACTCCATGCTCGGCCCTAACCGTATTCTTAAGCACGAGCCGGTCAATATTCACAAAGKGCTAGAACGGGTACGGGCGCTGCTGATTGCCGAGCACCCTTGCGTGACGATCAGCCGTGATTACGACCCCAGCCTGCCCGACCTTTCCGGCGATGAGTCACAAATGATTCAGGCGGTGCTCAATGTGGCCCGCAACGCGGTACAGGCCATGAGCGATGCGCAAACGTCTGAACCTACGCTAATACTACGCACCCGCGCCCGTCGCCAATTTACCCTCGGTGCGGAGCGTCACCGGCTGGTCAGTGAAGTCGCGGTGATCGATAACGGGCCCGGCATTCCCGTTGCGCTGCAGGAAACGCTGTTTTACCCCATGGTGTCGGGGCGCGCGGAAGGCAGCGGTCTTGGGCTCTCTATCGCCCAGTCGATTTTGCACCAGCATCAAGGATTGATCGAATGCGACTCACGTCCTGGACACACCGAATTTCGTTTATTGATTCCCATGGTTATTAATTTCACCGGAGAAGCGTCATGACTGAGGCTGCACGTAATGATGTTGCGCGGGTGGTCATTGTCGATGATGACCGCGCTATCCGCTGGGTGCTAGAGCGCGCATTAGCGCAACCCGACCTGGACGTTGAGTGTATTGAACGCGCCGACGTTGCCCTGACGCGTTTGCTGGAAAGCCCCCCAGACGTGCTGGTCACCGATATCCGTATGCCGGGTATCGATGGGCTTGATCTGATGGCGCGCGTGCGCGAGGCGCATCCCGACCTGCCGGTGATCGTGATGACTGCGCACTCCGACCTGGACAGCGCCGTGGCCTCTTACCAGGGTGGGGCCTTTGAGTACCTACCCAAGCCGTTTGACGTTGACGAGGCCCTGGCACTGGTGCGCCGCGCCGTGGCCCACGCCCGTGAACGCCAGCGTCCGGTCACCGTGCCGGAAGGCTTGAACGCCGAAATTATCGGCGAAGCGCCGGCAATGCAGGAGGTGTTTCGCGCGATTGGTCGCCTTTCCCACTCTCACATCACGGTGTTGATTAACGGCGAGTCGGGTACCGGTAAAGAGCGCGTTGCCCAGGCGCTTCACCAGCATAGCCCGCGGGCGGGTAAGCCCTTTATCGCGCTCAATATGGCGGCCATTCCCCGCGATTTGATTGAGTCTGAGCTGTTTGGTCACGAGAAAGGCGCCTTTACGGGGGCGGCCCAGCAGCGCCAGGGGCGCTTTGAGCAGGCCAATGGCGGCACGCTGTTTTTAGATGAAATTGGCGATATGCCGTCTGAAACCCAAACGCGCTTACTGCGTGTATTGGCCGATGGCGAGTTCTATCGCGTTGGTGGGCATACGCCGGTCAAAGTGGACGTACGTATCATCGCCGCTACCCACCAAAATCTAGAAGTGCTGGTGGATGACGGTCGCTTTCGGGAGGATCTGTTCCACCGCCTGAACGTGATCCGCATCCATCTGCCCAAGCTTGCCGAGCGGCGGGAAGATATTCCCCGCTTAACGCGGCACTTTTTAGCCGAAGCGGCGAAAGAGCTGACCACCGATATCAAGGTGCTGACCAGCGAAGCCGAGGCTCATCTGACACGCTTGCCGTGGCCCGGCAACGTACGCCAGTTAGAGAATATCTGCCGCTGGCTGACCGTGATGGCATCGGGGCGTGAAATTCTGGTTGAAGACCTACCGCCTGAGCTGCGTTCACCCAGCGCTTCCGAAAGTAGTGCCCACGGTGATTGGCGCACGGCGTTTCGCGACTGGGCGGATCATGCCCTGGCCGAAGGCCATMCCCACCTGCTGGAAGAAGCGGTGCCTGATTTTGAGCGGATCCTGATTGAGACGGCGCTAAAACATACCGGCGGGCGCAAAGGCGAGGCCGCCGAGCTGCTGGGCTGGGGGCGCAATACGCTCACGCGKAAACTGAAAACATTGTTACCGGCACTGGCTGACGAGTAATCGCTAGTCATCAGCGAGTATATACACCGCATCAGCTAGCGTAGGGTCGGGCAGAGTGCAGTCGCTCATTTGCCAGGGCAGCAGGCTAACGGTGTCGTTAACGCCCAAGGCGTTTAGCTGGTAGGCCACTCCCTCGTTATACGTGACGTGGCCAAGACCCATTAAGCCCACTGCCAGGGCGCCGCCCTCCGTGGCCTCGGCTAGGCGCTGGGCCATGGCGGTATCCCAGGTGAGCTGTGCCTGAATAAAATGCTCAAGTGCATCGGGAGCATCGCCCACGGCGTGCTGATTGAACACCTCGGTGAGCAGTAAGCGATAGGCGGCACTGGCGGGCTTGGGGGGCGAAATTGTATGACGCTCTTCAGCGGGTACGCTGCTCCAGCCATCATTGACCAGCCGCTGGCGTAGGTCGGGGGTGATATTAAGCGCGATTAGCGGTATTTGTGCCATCCGGGCAAACTCTAAAATCGGCATATAAAGCGCTGAATCAAATCCCCAAGTCTCGTCCCACTGAGTTTGTTCAAGCAGTGTGGCCACATCTAACTCATCAGCCACCCAGGCATCCAGGGCAGGCTGAGCGCTGCGCGGCAGCATTTCCAGGCCAATCACTATATCGTCACGTAACGCATGCAGACCCGCTAGGGTATGCAGCTGCCAGCGGTGGTGAGCTATTTCATCGTGCTGTTCACCCAGCAATACCACTTGTTGCTGGGCTGCAGTCGGCAGCAGCTCACTACTGGTGAATGGCTGTCCTTCCTGCCACCACTGCCCTGGGCTTGGGCAAACCGCCAGAGCTACGTTGGGCAGCAGGCTAGCCAGCGCTAAAGCCGCGAGTAGTTCAAAGCGTTGTCTATTGCGGTTATGGTGTCGATTCAATACGTCTGATCTCGGCAAGTAGCGCTTCTGCTTCTTCGGTAAGCGTGGCATTGGCGCGCATATCGCCATTGCGTGAAGCCTCCATTGCGGCTTGAAGTTTGCGTTCATACTCTTGCTGTAGCTTCTTTTTGGGGTCGCGCTTAAACATACCTAACATGAGCAATCTCCGTGCTATCAATGTGCTTGTGTACACTATTTGTATAGGTTTAGAAGGCTCTTGTCGAATGTTTGTTTTAGCTAGGCTGGCTAAGCGTATTGAGTAGGTGCGCCGCACTGGCGTAAAAAGCGCTCAAAATCGCATAAAATCGTATCCAGGCTGGCGTGCAGGCGATGATCGTCGTCTACCATCCGCAGCGATAAGCGCTGTAGGCGGGCACGTTCAATCACCGGTTCCGGGGCGATGACTTCATCCCGCCAGCCGTGAATGATATGGGTGTGCCGGGCCTGAATAGTCGGTGACGTTTCTGGATAGTCGTCTAACCCCAGCGCGGGTGCTAGCAGAAAGCAACCCAATACCGGCTGTTGAGCGCTAACCGCCGCGCTTAGCCAGCCCCCCAAACTTGAGCCTGCCAGTACACACCGGGCAGGGTCGTCACCGCGCTCGGCTAACACCCCTAATAGGTGTTGAAGGCGCAGCTGTGGCGCTGCGATGCCTCGGTAGTCCATGACCACCGGCTCACAGTCATCCAGTTTTTCCGCAACGCCTTTCAGCGCCTGGGTTTTGAGCGCTCCTGGCCCGCTCTCAAGGCCATGGGATAGATACACAGTCATCATAACGTTTAGCTCGCTGCGCGCTGGATGGCTTCGCCACCCTGTTGAAGGTCTTCACCCGCACCGCGAATAGTATTACAGCCACTGATCAGCAGCAGTGTCACCATCATGACAATGCCAAGCGCGATAGTACGTTTCGCGATAGTAGGTTTCATAGTGGTCCCCTTGAAAGTATCCGGCTAGAAATGAGTGGGTAGATAGCAAAATAACCCCTGCGATGACGATTCGCTACGCTTTGTGTCCCAAACCGGTGTGCTTATGTCGCATGTGCCAGTTCTATACATGAAAGTGGTTGCTGGGAGAGTGTTTTTTGACACATGGGTTTGTTTTTAAGTAATTGTTTTTAAAAGATTTAGTTGTTTATTGGCACGAGTTGGCGCAGCGCCTGCAGGTACTATGTAGCTACATAGATGTGAGCTACAAAGAAATGTATTAATGATTCAGTTGTTTAGCGTGTCAGTTGTTGAGAGTCAAACGTACAGATCAAGTGTCAGCAAAAACTGAGTGAGTGGGCTGACGGGCAGAAGGACGGCAGGGAGCCAATGAATTAACAGGACGTTAAAGGACAATCAGCCCACTCACTGGTTACAGCGCAGGGAGGCGCTGTCCATCACACCAAGGAGTGGACTGATGCGAAACGACCATCTCATGAAAATGAGGTGGTTTTTTCGCGTGGGAAAAATAATATAAGCGGTTGATTTTTATGTTTTTTTGTTGATTGGGCTACTTGCATTGTGTGCAACCCCACAGATTAATGCGTTGTTATGGTCTATCCTTCGGTGAAATCAAAAGGCAGCGGTTAGAAAACGTCAACGTAACGACCGCGCACTACCAGGGACAAGATTATGGCGATGGCATTGATGTTATGCATGTTTGTTTTGTTCTTAGGGTTCTCAGGGCTGGGCGTGTATATGATGTTTAAGACATCATTCATGGCTAGAATTGATGAGCGTGATGATATGCCGCCAGATGTTTAAAGTTATGTTTTTAAAGAAAAATAGCAACGCCCGCTGATGCGGGTGTTGCTATTTTGGGATGAAACTTTTGGGTTGTGTTAGCTCTTCCAGCGGCCTTTACCGCGATCAGGCACCATGCGCCCGAAATAAAGCAAGCCAAATGCTAGCCACCCTACTGTTAGCAGGGCGGCAAAGATCAGCACGGCTAAGGCGCCAAATTCGGCAATCAGTGGTAAGGCAGCGGCTGTAAAAAGCCCACCACCCACAATCGGTTCAAACATAAGCTGTTTATACCCAAAGCTCTCTAGCGCGCCAGACTCGTTTTTGGGGTCTGCCATGCGCATCAACAGTAGGCCGGTAACGGTAACCCCCATCGATTGACCAAAATCGCCCACCCCACGTTCAAACCAGTTTTCTGGAATCACTCGGGGGGCTATAACAATCAGCACGAAAAGACCCCAGGCAATACCCGCCACAGCGAGCAGCAAAAAGGGCAGAAAGTACTCGCCTAAGGTAGTCAGCGAGAGGGTGGCAAGCGCTGCCACGATGGTAAAGTCCAGCGCAGTGCCTGCAATGCGCGACATGGTTCGGCTAGATACATGGCGTTCTAGKCCAAACCGCATCACAATCAGCTGCACAATTACCCCMCCAATCATGGCAATAGGGAAAAGCGGAACATGGGCGAGGATTTCCAAGCCACCATCGCGCGCCCAGGTGACTTGCTCAATCCATTGCAGACCCGACAGAATTAGCCAGCCGATCACAATGGCGATGCCGACTAAGCCGATATGCAGGCTAAGCGGATCGGTGGYCCCCGCCTCTTGCGCCAAGTCTTTTTTAAATTCGCTGAATTCCGCGGTCGAAGGGCGCTCATCTTCACGCATTAATTCATCGGGATCATCCGGCTGGTTGCTCTCATCGTTGAGCTTGATAATCCCACGGCGCGCGGCAATATTGATCAACACTGTGCCAATCAACACCCCTGAGACGATACCTACCGTTGCGAGCCCTAGGGCTAAGTCGGCGCCTTCTTCGAAACCTAGCTCTTCAAAGGTGTCGGCCATGCCCGCTGCGGTGCCGTGGCCACCCTCAAAGCCGATTTCGATTAACGCCCCGACCATGGGGTTCATATTAAACACCGGTACCAACACCAGCAGCGCCAAGCTCAACCCAACAACATATTGGCCCCATGCCATGGTTTGCCCGACGACGACTTGCGGCCCCGCGCGCAACCAAATAGTTCTTAGTCCAGGTATCGCTTTACCAATAAACAGCGCCGCGAAGACAACATTAATCAACAGCCCTGGCAGCGCTGCCCAGCTCTCCTGCACATAGGCAGGAAACAGCCCAGGGCTTTCTTCGAAAAAAGTAGGCAGGGCATGGCCCAGCACATCGGGGCCCATMAGTAAGAGCAGTAAGCCGCCAATAACGGAGCTAGGTAGGAAGAGTCGTCTTAACCAGGGAAGCCATAGTCGCAGAGCATTGCTGGCTAACAGGACTAACGCAATGGCGACGAGCGCTATAAATAATTCACCAACCGTCATGGTCATCACATCACTCCTTGATGCTGACGCGCCGCTCTTAATGCTAAGCGGGCGGTTCAAAAAGACAGGGTTGAATTAACCATAGCGCCTAGTGACCAATTTCGCGAAAACAGGGGCGTTACCCCATCCAATACAGGCTGGCCAAGGCAAAAGCGTAGCCCATTGCGGCGCCTGCCAGTACATCGCTTACATAGTGCAGCCCTAACCCTACCCGTGAGATCGCTATCAGTAGCGTTAATGGCAACACCACCGGTAGCAGCCAGGGGGTGTGGGCGGCGACTAATACGCTAAACATCACCGCGTGCATGGTATGGCCACTGGGAAAGCTGTAACGGTCGCGGGCCGGTTCGCAGCACTCGATGCCTTCACCGTAAGTGATAAAGGGACGCTCACGGMATAAGCGGGTTTTCACCAGCCGATAAACGGCCACGGCAAACAAAGCGATGACGCTGTACTGCAAGACACGCCAGGCGCCATTAGGCTGGAGCCAGGGCTGGGCGAGAATCAGCAGCACCCAAACCGGCCAATCACCTAAGCGGCTGGCGGCCTGAAGTGTGATGCGCCAGGGGCGGTAGATCGATAGCCGCGATATGCGCTGGCAGAACTGCCACTCAATCAGGTCAAGACGGTCGAATACGACAAGCGGACGCGGGCGCATGATGAGCCTCCKGGGCTTGGTGTAGATAACGCAAAAATTGCTCGGCAATACCCGTCCAGCTCTGCTCAAGTGCGCGTAAGCGCGCCACCCGACCTAAACGAGCGTAGTCAGCGGGGTGCTGGCACAACTCCACCGCGGCTTGTTGAAACGCGGCGCTATTGCCAGCGGGTACGGTGACACCGTTGTGGCCGCTGTTAATGAGTTCGGCGCTGGCCGCATGATCATAGGCCACCACGGCCAAGCCGCTGGCCATGGCTTCTGCCACCACATTCCCCCAGGTTTCGGAAAGCGAGGGGAAAATAAACATATCGGCGCTGGCATAGTGGCGAGCAAGCGATTCTTGCCCCACAAAGCCGGTAAAATGCGCATCGGGCAGCGCCTTCTCCAGCTGTGCCCGTGCGGGACCATCGCCTACGATCACCTGAGCGATATCGGGGCGCACCTCGCGCATGGCTTGAAAGCTTTCATGTAGCAAGGTGAGGTTTTTTTCAGCGGCTAATCGTCCAACATAAAGCGCCACCGGCTGATGCTCGCCAACCCCCCAGCTTGTGCGTAATGAAGGGTCCCGGTGGGCGGGTGAGAAGCGCTCACCATCCAMCCCCCGTGACAGCACATGGACATCGCGTATCCCCTGACGCTGCAGCGCTTTTGCTTGCTGGTGGGTAGGCACTAAGGTCAGGTCGCAGCCGTTATGGAAGTAGCGTAGGTAGCGGCGTGTGGTCGAGGCCAGCCAGTTGACGCCGTAATCTTCACAGTAGTGGTCGAAGTTGGTGTGCCAGCCCGCTACCAAGGGAATATTGAGCTGCCGCGCCGCTTGGCGGGCCGCCCAACCGAGAGGACCTTGGGTGGCGACGTAGATGATGTTTGGTCGGTGCTTACGCCAAAAGCGGCGCAGGGTAGCGGGCCTAACCAGCCCCACCTGGACATCGGTGTAACCGGGTAAGGCAAAGCGTTGCACCTGTAGCTCGCGGTTAATACCGGTTGCATTACCCGCGCCCCTGGGACGTGGGCGAATCACATCAACCGGCACTCCTTGCCGGTTAAGTTCACAGCTTAACCGGCTCAGTGTATGGGCTACGCCATTGATATCCGGTGACCATGTTTCACTAACGATGCAGAGCCGCATGAGCGATTCATCCCTTTATCACGTTTTCGAACAGTGTGGGTGGGGCGAATGACACTGCCGAGACAAACAGGTGAATAAGTGATGACACGCTTAAACAAATAGGCTAAGCGATAACGTGCTGAAGCTACCTATTCTAATATCAGTTTAATGTTAAAATTGGATGGCAGTTTTATTTAAACTGCCTATGAAAAATAAGTTCCCAAAAAATTAAAACTTTAAAGTAAATGAAATATAACTCCTTTAAGGTTTGCTGCGTTGAGGCGTTATTCGTCCTTCATTGTGCCTTCGCAAAGCGCAAGTATTAACTACTTCAATGGGAACGATCATGTTTAAAAAAACGACTCTGGCATTAGCCGTTAGCGGTTTATTGGCCGCCTCTGCAGCACAAGCTGCCACTGTTTATGACCAAGACGGTACCGATCTGGAAATCTATGGCCGCATCGCTATGGGGATTGATGGCGGCGGTGTTGATGACGGTGTTGATAACGGCGAAGAGTTCCGTAATTTCGGCTCCCGTCTGCGGATTACCGCCGGCCATCAGATCTCCTCTGACCTGCGTGCATTCGCCCGGGTAGAGTGGCGCTTTACGGGTGATGAGCGTAATACATCTTCTGGTTTCGATGAGGTGCGTAACAGCTACCTGGGTCTGGAAAGCCAGCAGTTCGGTACTTTCATGGCCGGTAATTACAACAGTTTTTACGATAACTACGTTATGACGCCGTTCGATGTCTACGTTGAGCGCGGCTACGAGTTTGCGGGTGGTGGTACCCAGGCACGCGGCGACTCTATTGGCTATAAAACGCCTGAAATGAGTGGTTTTCAGGCGGTTATTTCTGCCAAGCACTTCTCTGAGCGTGGKTTGACTGAAGCCGAGCAGACTTCTGAAGGATCCGTTATCGCCACTCAGGGTGGTGTTGTCTACGAAACAGGCCCAGCTCGTTTAGCGCTTGGCTATGTGGAAGATACGGTACGTGGTGGCGGTAACGGTGAAGTGCGTTATGGCGCTACGGGCGAGTTTGCTGTTACAGACGCTTTCGCTGCTCGTGTAGGTTATGAAACCCGCGGTGATGACGATGTTAACGGTGGTGGTTTCGATAAAATCGGCGTTGGTGCTACGTACGCCATCGATTCCTGGAAGTTCTTCGCCGATTACTACAACATCGACGTAGACGGCGCTAGCGATGAGCGTAACGCTTGGGCGCTAGGGTCAATGTACAAGCTGTCTAGCAATTTCGATATGTTCCTTGAGCTGAACGATCGTAACCTGGATGCTGTTAATGACTTCGAAGAAGATATGTACTACGCATTAGGCGCTCGCTATCACTTCTAATTAATAGAGTGATGTTAGCGGTAGTGTTGCATTAGTTTTTGTATTAGTTCTTTAGCTTTTAGTTAGCTCGCATGTTTCGATCTTTACCGGTGTGGATAATTCCACMCCGGTTTTTAGCGTATTTATACGTTAATATTTAAATGACGCGTTTTCTAATTTGCGATGAGAGTTGCTCAAAGCCAATCACCACAATCAGAATTACCAGAATAATGGTTAACGCGCGGTCATAGTTAAATAGGCGCATAGCGGCAGCCAGTTCAACCCCGATACCCCCTGCGCCCACTAGGCCGAGCGTAACCGCTGAGCGCAGCGCTTTTTCAACGCTATAAAGGCTTGTTGCCGTCATGGATGCCAAGGTTTCCGGCAAAATGGCACCGCCAATCACCGATAATCTGCCTGCGCCAGTGGCGCTAAGCGCCTCGGAAGGGCCTGGGTGAACCTCTTCAATACGTTCCGAAAAGAAGCGGGCCGCAAAGCCGATGGTGTCCATTACAATCGCCAGCACCCCGGCGATTGGTCCTAAGCCAACGGCCACTACAAAAATAAGCGCCCAAATCAGGTCGGGGATGGTGCGCATGGTGGCAATCATCAAGCGCGTGATGGAGCGAACCCAGGGGGCTGGCGAGGTGTTGCGAGCCGCCAGTAGGGCAAACGGCAGGCTTAAAATAACCCCGATGGTAACGCCAACAATGGCAATGTTGAGGGTTTCGTACATTGACCACGCCAGGACGTCGAGATCGGAAAGATCAGGGGGAAAGGCGCGTCCTATAAAGTGCACCAAATTGACGGCACCACGGAGCAAGCGTTCCACGGTTAAGTTGGTGGCCATTATCCCTTGTACAAAGAGCGCTAAAAAAATCACCACCACGCCCCAGGTAAACGGGGAAGGATTGGCGAAACGCGGCGGTAAAGGCGTTGTGGTTCGGCGGAGATTCGACATAGTTTCCTCGTTAACGTATCAGGCAGTGGGTAGGGCGGCGTCATCAACAGCAGGGGTGGAGGCTTGGTCAACCCGGACATCGCCCTGGTAGAGCTGCTGCATAGTAGCTAGCGCGACTTCTGGCCGTGGCGTATCAAGGACTATTTGCCCCGCTTTCATACCGATAATACGGTCGCCGTACTGTTGGGCTAACTCCAACTGGTGCAGCGTGCACAGCACGGTTAAACGTCGCTCCGACACCACGTCCAGCAGCAGATCCATGATTTCCTTACCGGCTTTCGGGTCAAGGCTGGCCACTGGCTCATCGGCAATAATGATCTCGGCGTCTTGCATCAGTGTGCGGGCAATTGCCACGCGCTGCTGTTGACCGCCGGAGAGCTCACGGCAATCCGCGTGGGCCTTATGCGCTAACCCTACGCGTTCAAGCGAGGCCATGGCGCGCTCGCGTAACTCATTAGTGGCAAAGCAAGCGAGCGAGGAGAGCAAGCCAAAACGTTGCTGACCCATAGCGCCATACAGCACGTTTTGAAACACGCTGACGTTCTGCACCAGATTAAATTGCTGGAAAACCACACCCACTTTGCGTCGTAGCTGGCGTAATTGTGGTTTAGAAAGGTGAGTGAGGGAGTCGCCCAAAATAGTGATCTCCCCTTGATCATGGGATGTTAGACCATTTAGGCAGCGCATTAACGTCGATTTACCGCAGCCGTTCGCACCCAACAAAATGACGCACTCGCCTCGAGTAATCTCCAGCGTTAAGCCACGCAGTACGTGCAACTGCCCGTAGTGTTTATGCAGATTGTGAACGCTGATAGCCTTCATAAAAAAACCTCCTGCGTTAGCGGCAGGAGGTGGATAAATTGAATGTTCATGGACAGACCTGCTTATTAGCAGCACATCCCTGTGCCGTTGTGGAGCGAAAAGAGGGAAATGTTTACAGATCGATACCCGCTGCTTCGTAGGCGCGGCGTACTACGTCGTAATCTGCGTTGGTGCGCTCAAAGCCTAGCGAAGAGTCCCGGTTTAAGAACTTATCTTCGTTGCGATCCGTTGCAACCAATGCGTTCCATAGCTTGTCGGCATTAGCTTTGAGCGACTCGCGTAGGGCGGTTTTGCAGGCGTCATCCAGAGAGCCGCGCATCACCACCGGATCGCCGGGCAGTACATCGCTTTTGGCGATTACGCGGTATTCGCCATCGGGATCCATCGCCTGAATTTCGTCGATATCCCGGTTGCCACCGCCCATGGCGTCTACATCACCATTAACGAGTGCCGCAATGCGTGCATCACCGGCCATAATGATTTCTAGATCACGATCGATATCCAGGCCGGCGTCTACCAACATCTGGCTGGGGAAGATATGCCCGCTGGTGGAGCCCACATCTTTCAGCGCTACGCGGTGGCCTTCTAGGTCAGCTAGGGTTTCGATATCGCTGTCGGCGGGTACAAAAAAGCTGCTGCCGTAATGCGGGCGCTCAATGGCAAACAGGATTTCGATATCGCTTTCACGATCGAACAGCACAAACTCAGAGGGGCCAGCGAAAACCAGGTCTACATCGTCGTACTGAAGCGCCGTGCCTGCGGCCGTGCGGTTGCTTAGGCTAAACATTTCCAATTCAAGACCAGTAGTTGTTGTAAACGCTTCGGCGAAGGGGCCGAAAGCGTCTTCTAGCGGCCCCATGCCTTCAATGCCGGTATCCGCCATGCGAATCGGATTAGGGCAGACATTGCTCAAATCATCATTGGCGAACACGCTCGATGACGCAGCGAGAGAAATCCCTGCGATCGCGAGGCTTAGCGCTAGTTTTACGGGCGAGGTTTTTACGGGCACTGTTTTTATGGACATAGGCTTTATGCATTAGTCGTTATCCTGTCGGCGAAAGAAGGCTACATTGAAGTGCTAGCCAGGGTGGCAGCCGACGATGACGGGAACATGTAATGAAGATGACGATCTCGTCACGGATTAATGACAGCTCCGCCATTGGCTTGCTTTACTGCTAAGGTGTCTAAACACCGATATGAAAGGAGTCATTTAAATGCGTTTTCACCGCTATGGCATGGCGCTAGGGACAGCGTTATTCGTCACCGTTCCTCCCGCCTTGGCTGATAACTTCACCTTGACGCTGTTTCACACCAATGATCTACACGGGCGTACCGATCAGTATCCCTATTTGATCACCACGCTGAATGAAGCGCGGGAGACTTACGGTGAAGGATTACTGCTGGAAGCCGGTGATATCTTTTCGGGCACGCTCTATTTCACTGAGTTTCAGGGCCAGGATGCTCTCGAATTCATGAATTTGATGGGCTACGACGCCTTTGTGCCGGGTAATCATGAGTTTGACTTGGGTGACCCGGAACAGGGGCATCAGGCGTTAGCGGCATTTTTTGCAGGCGCCGAGTTTCCCATATTAGGGGCCAATCTAGACTTTTCAGCAGGCCCTGAGTTTGCTGACATGCTGGGTGAGTCTGTCAGCGTAGATCCGCAAGCCGGGCAGCTCTATGACGGCATTGTGGTTGAGCACAATGGCGAACAGATCGGCATTTTTGGGTTAAGCACCCAGGATAGCGAAACGATCTCAAGCCCCGGCCAAATAGCCATCAGCGATTATCGTGAAGCGGCTGAAGCCATGGTGGCAGCGTTTGAAGAGCAGGGCGTTAACAAAATTATTGCCCTTACCCATCTTGGTTACGACAGCGACCCCAGCGTGGGTAACGACTTGCTGCTAGCGGAGCACGTCGAAGGTATCGACATTATTATTGGCGGACACAGCCATAGCCAGGTTTCGCCCCCCAGGCTGCTAAGCGAGAGCCACGCTGGTGAGGGGCTCCCATCGCCGACGGTGATTGGCCAGGCAGGCGAGTATGGTCAGCACCTTGGGGTTATGCAGGTCACCTTCGACGAGGAAGGCGTGGTGGTGGATACTAGTGGCGAGCTGCTCGCCGCCGACGATCGTGAGGCGGATTCCGACGCGGCTCAGCGGCTTGAACCCTACACCGCTGAGATTGAAACACTGCGGGATACCTTGATCGGCGCCAAGGCGATCTCAGAGTTGCCCAACCCCCGCCACGGCAGCGGCGATGAACACAGCGTGCGTGCCAATGAAACAGCGCTGGGCAATTTAATCACCGATGCCCAGCTGCATGCCGCGCAGCAGGTAGCGCCCGACACGGTCATGGCGATCCAAAATAGCGGTGGTATCCGCGAAGCGATTGAGAGGGGCGATGTGTCCGTAGGCGATCTAATCGCCGTACAGCCGTTTGGCAATCGCCTGACGTTGGTCGACGTTACCGGCGCCGAGCTGCTGGAAACCTTCGAGATCGCCCTGGCTAATGCTCCCGGCGAAGACGGCGGTTTTCTGCAGGTGTCAGCAGGCGTTGAGTTGATGTATGACAGCAGCGAGCCGCCAGGTGAACGGGTGATCAGCCTAAACGTTGTCCAGGAAGGTGCGATGCAGGCGATTGATCCAGAGCGTACTTATACCATCGCCACCAACAACTTCACCGCCGCCGGTGGCGACAGCCATACGGTACTCGGTGAAGCCTACGCCGATGGCCGTAACACCATTGTCGGCAATACCGATTGGGAAATGCTGCGCGACTATATGGTGGAACGCAAAGAAGTGTTCTACCAGGTTGAAGGGCGGATCACTGATGTAACTCAACAAGATGTAGTTGAAGAGAATGGGGCCCAGGACGATTCGGATTAAATCTCTGGGCCACTTGTTCACGCTTACTCATTGATGATGCTTGCAAAGCCTCCATAAATGAGTCTCTTACCATCAAATGGCATCGGGTTAACGTCCATCTGCAGGCGAGGGTCCTGCATGGCTTTGGGCATGGCTTCATCGCGCACGGCGCGGGATGGCCACTCTATCCATGAAAAAATAACCGTCTCGTCATCCTTGCGCTTAACCGCCATGGTGAAGGAGGTCACTTCCCCATCGGGCACATCATCGCCCCAGCACTCCACCACGCGGAGCGCCCCGTGCTCCTTGAACACAACGGCCGCGGCACGGGCATGTTCAATAAACTCAGCTTTATTAGCGCTAGGCACGGCAGCGACGAAACCATCCACATAGGGGTAGGCGGCAGTATTCATGATTGTTCTCCTATTTCTGTTTTGGGTGCTGCTTTAGGTGGCAGTTCTCGAACCGGGCGGACTTCAATGCTGCCCAACCGGGCGGGCGGAATGCGGCTAGCCAGCTGCAGTGCCTCGTTCAGGTCGTGGGCTTCCAGCAGATAGAAGCCAGCCAATTGCTCCTTGGTTTCCGCGAAGGGGCCATCGGAGATCAGCGTTTCGCCATCGCGCACGCGCACGGTGGTGGCGGTCTCCGTCGGTTGTAACGGCTGTCCGGCCAGGTAGTGGCCGCTGGCGCTCAGGCGCTCAACCCCAGCAATGCATTCCTGGTTGAGGTCGTGCCACTCCTGTTCGCTCATGGCGTTGATAATCTGTTCCTGGTAATAGACCAGCGCAACGTACTTCATGGGGAGTCTCCTTCTGTGGCCAAGGGGCAGTTGTCTGATGGAACGTTTACCATCCAGCCGACGCCAAAACGATCTACCGTCATGCCGAACCCTGGTGACCAGAAGGTCGCTTCGAACGGCATGATAATCTTTCCACCCTCCGCTAGCTGAGCAAAGGTTCGGGCGGCCTGCTCGATATCCTGATACTCCAATTGAACCTCTATCCCTTGCGGTGGTGTATAGCAGTCAGCTGCCAGATCCGCGCCCATCAAGCGGCGTCCCCGTAGATTCAGTGAGGCATGGATGATGCGGTCATGAAGGGCGGGCGGCGTGTGTTCAGCGGCGGGTGTGTCAGCATAGGTTAACAGGCACTCCAAATGCCCTCCGGTTACATCAGCATAGAACTGCATGGCCTCCCGGCAGGTGCCGGGAAAGGCAACGTGCACGTTCATGGCATCGGGTACACGAGCAAGGTTACGGTGCTGCTCAATTCCGGCACCGGGCTCAAAATCCTCCAGTGAAAAGTAGCGCCGTAATTCAAGGGTCACGTTGCCATCGGCATCCTGAGTAGGCCATTGCTGGGCCCACTCAATGGCCGCCTGCAGAGAAGGGGCTTCCAGCACGCTGTAACCGGCAATACGCTCACTGGCTGGCGACAAAGGCCCGGGGATGATGGTGGGCTCACCGTTTTTGAAACGGATCAGACATCCGTCACTGGTCGGATGTAAGCCATCGCCGCTCAAAAACACGCCAGCCTCGGTCATGCGCTGGTTATAAGCAGCCATGGCGGCAAACATTTCCTGGGATGGCATAGCGCCATTCTCGGTATTGGCATCGGCACGGCGTATCAGCATGAATTTCATTGAGAGCCTCCTGGTTGGTCAGGGTAGTGACTCTCTGTAGTCGTTTGACGTGCTCACGAATCGACACAGCCTAGATATTATTTTTGGTAATCGGAATATCTGGTTGATTTCCTTCTGCCATCGGATGCAGGTTAAATGATCTTATTACGTAGCAACGACTTTCCGACTGCACGCCATGACATGATCGAGGAACGCCCGAAGTTGCGGAGTGACCAGTCGGTTGCCTGGGTAGTAGAGGTAGAACCCTGGCTCCCTTGGACACCAAGACGCCAGCACCTCAACGGCATCGCCGGCCGATAGCAAGCCCCTCACCTCCGGCTCAAGGAAATAACCAATACCAAGTCCATCCTTGACCGCACGCAGTCGCGTTGCCACATCGTTGGTACACAGCGGGCCGGTCACAGCCACCCGAACGGACTGACCTTCGCGCTCGAATTCCCAATGGAATAGGTGTCCTCCGCTGGGCCAGCGCATATTGATACAGGTGTGTTCCTTCAAAGCAGCGGGATGCTCCGGTGTCCCCGCCCGAGCCAGATAGAGCGGCGATGCCACCGCAATCCAACGTAGCGGCTCGCTCATTGGCACYCCCMCCATATCCTGTTCCAGGCTCTCACCGAGCCGCAGCCCGGCATCACACTCACTAGCCACCACATTTTCTAAACGATCAGAGATGACGATTTCGACTTCAATTCCAGGGTAAGTCTCGGCAAAGCTAGCCAGATGTGGTGCCAGCGCATAAGCAGCCCCAGCGCGTGACGCATTGATCCGCAACCGTCCGCCAAGCTCGTCCTGTTGCTCCAGCAACTGCGCTTGAGCCGCTGAAATCTCCTTCAGAGCGGGCCGAACTCGCTCATACAACTGTTGGCCCGCCTCCGTTGGCCGCGTGGTTCGGGTGGTTCGGTTCAAAAGGCGCTGTCCTAAGCGTGCCTCTAACCGCTGGATCGTCTGACTGAGTGCCGAGGGCGAAACACCGAGCCATCCCGCCGCTCGTGCGAAATTGCCATGTTCAACGATTGCCACGAAGGCACCCAATTCCGCCACATCGCTACCTTTCATTGTTCATTTCAGCTTCATAGTCCATGAATATATCGGTGTATTCTGTCAGTTTAAGAACAAGCCTACCATTGCGGAAACCAACAGCTTAGGGAGAATCCCATGCAGCTCGACCACTACCGCTTGCTGGGCCGTTCGGGCCTGAAAATATCGCCGATGGCGCTAGGCACCATGACTTTCGGCACGGAATGGAGCTTCGGCGCCGACGAGTCGACCTCCCGCGCGCTCTTTGATCGCTACGTCGATCATGGCGGCAACTTCATTGATACGGCGAATTACTATACGGATGGCACTTCCGAGTCCTTTGTCGGCCGTTTCGCCCAGGGGAAACGGGATCGCCTGGTCATTGCCACAAAATACACCTTGCCGATGCACAGTGATGACCCCAACTCTGGAGGCAACAGTCGACGTAGTATGGTTCGTTCGGTAGAAGACAGCCTGACGCGCCTGGGCAGCGACTATATCGACCTGCTGTATCTGCACGCCTGGGATTTCACCACTCCCGTGGAAGAGATTCTGCGCGCCATGGATGATTTGGTGGCAGCAGGAAAGGTCGTTTATCTGGGGCTGTCGGATATCCCTGCTTGGCAGGCTTCACGGATGCAGGCTATCGCCGATCTCCGGGGCTGGTCGCCAATGGTTGCAATGCAGCTGGAATACAATCTGATTGAGCGCAGCGTGGAAGGTGACTTGGTTCCGATGGCGCGTGAAATGGGGATGGGTATCATACCCTGGTCACCGCTGGCGAGTGGACTGCTGACGGGGAAGTACAAGCGTGCCGAACTCGCACCCGAAAACGTGGTCAGCGGCAGCCGTGCCGCCATCGTGACCGAGGCGGGGCCCGTCCCCGAACGCAGCTTTCGCATTATTGACGAAGTGAAACAGGTCGCTACGGAACAAAATACATCACCTGCCACGGTGGCTTTAGCATGGCTGCTCACCCGTCCTGGTATGGCTGCACCGCTCATTGGAGCGCGATCGATAAGTCAGCTTGAAGCCAATCTGGCCGCACTCGAACTGGAACTGACAGGTGACCAATTGGCACGGCTCGACGAGGTCAGCGCAGTGCCTCTAGGATTTCCCCATGAGTACCTGCGGCGCCCGGCGGTTCAGGCAAATATCTATGGCGATATGTCGATCTCTATGCGGGGCTAATGAATGTTTATGGAGCTGGCTCTAGTTCGTTTAACCGCTTTAGCAAAAAGCGTTTTTCGGGCGTCAGGGTGGCCAATTGCAGCGCCTGGTGATAGGCACTGCGCGCGGCCTCATGCTGACCTTGGCGCCGCAGTAAATCCGCTTTAGCGGCATAGAACAGATGATAGCGGCTGATTTGCGGGTGATGAGCGATGTCATCGAGTAACTTCAGGCCGGTGTCGGGGGCACCGTTCATGGCAATGGCGACCGCACGATTCAGCGCCAGGATGGGGGATGGAAAGCGTCGGCAGAGAGCATCGTAGAGCCTGACGATGCGCCCCCAGTCTGTTTGCTCGGCGTGGCTAGCCTGGGCGTGTACGGCGGCAATCGACGCCTGCAGGGTGTAGTACCCGGCGGGGGTGAGCGCCAGCGCCTGTTCCAGCCATGCAATGCCGGTCTGGATATCCTCTTGGCGCCATAGGCGTCTGTCTTGAGCATCCAGGGTTACCAGTTCTCCGTCGTTATCCTGGCGCGCATCCCGGCGGGCATCGTTAAGCAGCATCAAGGCCATCAGCCCAAATACCTCACCCTTGGGTAGTAACTGTGCCAGCTCATTGCCCAGCCGCATGGCTTCTTGGGTCAGGCTGATATCGACCACGCTGGCGCCCGTGCTGCGTGAGTAGCCTTCGTTGAAGACCAGATAGATGACTTGGAGCACATCGGGTAGGCGCTCGGGCAGTTCTTTCTGGGTAGGGACTGCATAAGGGATATGCGCATCGCGAATTTTGCGTTTGGCTCGTACGATACGCTGTGCCAGCGTCGTAGGCTTCATCAGTAGCGCGCTGGCTACTTGCTCAGTGGTCAAACCGCACATCTCGCGAAGCGTCAGGGCAATCCGTGCTTCCATGCTCAAACTTGGGTGGCAGCAGGTGAATAGCAGCCGCAAGGCGTCATCTTCGATGGTGGTGGGCTCAAGATCCAGCGCTTCATCTGTGGGTAATAGCAAGTGAGCCCGACGGCGAGCAGTACTGCGTTGGCGAATTTGGTCTATTCCGCAGTGGTAGCCGGTGCGAATTAGCCATGCCGTGGGGTTGTCAGGTTTGCCGTTAACCGGCCACTGTTGAACCGCCGCCACAAAGGCATCCTGTATGGCTTCTTCGGCTAGTTCAAAATCCCCCAGCAGGCGTATCAGCGTCGCCTGCACGCGCCGGGAGTGCTCACGATACAGGTCATCGACGTATGAAGGTTCAGTACTCATCAAGGGAGATCCGTAAGCTTTATCTCAAACGTAGCGCATGGTTTCTCCGTTGACTTGTTTTTCTTGTTTTGTCTTTCGGGGGATAGGTATTCAATCCCCGGTGCGTTTTCCCGTGGCGCTGTTGAAAGGATGCAGGGCGTCGCGGGTCACAAAAAATCGCAGGGTTTCGCCTTCGGCAACGGGCGGCTGCCCTGAAACGCGGATGACTGTAGGCTGGTCGCTATCGGCGAGGGTCACATATAGGTGGCTTTCGGCCCCCGCGGCTTCAAACAGCGCCAGCGTTGAATCGACAATTAGGTGAGGCGCGGCAGGCGGGGCTAAGTGCATATCATCCGGGCGAATGCCGACGACATCGGTGCCGTCGGGCAGGTTGTCCAGCAGGCCGTTGGCGCCTTGTTCGTTCAAGTAATCCACCGGCAGCATGTTCATAGCGGGGGAGCCGATAAACCCGGCGACAAACATGCTGGCGGGGCGGGCGTAGATTTCCATGGGTGTGCCCACTTGCTCAATCTGCCCGGCGTTAAGAACCACTAAACGGTCACCCAGTGTCATAGCTTCCAGCTGGTCGTGGGTCACATACAGGCTGGTAGTCTTCAGGCGCCGCTGCAGCTGTTTGATCTCCACGCGCATCTGCACGCGCAGCTTGGCATCCAGGTTGGAAAGCGGCTCATCGAATAGAAAGGCTGCCGGGTCGCGCACCAACGCGCGGCCCATGGCGACGCGCTGGCGCTGACCACCAGAGAGCTTGCGCGGTTTGCGCTCCAGAAACTCTTCGATCTCGAGCATTTTGGCGGCAATTCGCACGCGCTTTTCAATGTCTTCTTTGTTAAACCCGCGGTTCTTGAGGCCGTAAGCTAGGTTGTTGTACACCGTCATATGCGGGTAGAGCGCGTAGTTCTGGAACACCATGGCGATATCGCGCTCGGCGGGCTCTAGCTTATTGACCACCCGGTCACCGATTTTGAGCGTGCCTTCGGTAATGGTTTCAAGCCCCGCCACCATGCGCAGTAGGGTAGATTTGCCGCAGCCGGAAGGCCCCACCAGCACCACAAACTCGCCATCTTCAATCTGTAAGTCGATGCCTTTGACGGCATGAACATCGCCGCTATAGGTTTTCTTTAGCCCTTCCAAGGTAATGCTGGCCATCTTATTTCTCCGTCTCGGTCAGGCCTTTCACAAATAGGCGTTGCATAAACAGAATCACTAACACTGGCGGCAGCGCTGCCATGACCACCGCGGCCATCACCAGTTGCCACTGTGGGTTCTCTTCCGAGGTCATGCGCTGAATGCCCATTACGATGGTGTAATAATCAGGGTCGGTAGTGATAATTAACGGCCAGAGGTACTGGTTCCAGCCGTAGATAAACATGATCACAAACAGCGCGGCGATATTGGTCACCGACAGCGGCATTAAAATGTCTTTAAAAAACTTCAGTGGCCCGGCGCCATCGACCCGGGCGGCTTCGAGCATCTCTTCGGGAATGGTCATAAAGAACTGGCGGAACAAGAAGGTTGCGGTAGCCGAGGCAATCAGCGGGATCGATAGCCCGGCAAAGCTATTGAGCATTTTAAGATCCGCAACGACCTGAAAAGTCGGAATAATGCGCACTTCTACGGGCAGCATCAACGTGACAAAGATCACCCAGAAGAAGAACATCCGAAAGCGGAAACGGAAGTAGACGATGGCAAAGGCGGAAAGCAGCGAAATAGACAGCTTACCCACCGTGATCGCCATGGCCATGATAAAACTGTTCCAGAGCATTAAGGCGGCGGGTGGTGCGCCGGCATTGGAGACGCCCGACTGCCACATGCGCGTGTAGTTTTCGATCCCGTGGCCACCGGGGAGCAGTGGCAGCGTACCCTGCAGCAAACCCGACAGGGAGTGGGTAGAGGCGATGATCGCGACATACACCGGAAAAACCACCAGCGCGACACCAGAGATCAAAACAATATGGGCTATCAGGTTAGCCCAAGGGCGGTTTTCAACCATTAACGTTCTCCCTAAGGCTTAGTAATTGACTCGGCGCTCAATAAAGCGGAATTGAATCATCGTTAATGCCACCACAATCACCATCAGAATCACCGACTGAGCTGCCGAGGAACCGAGGTTGAGGCCCACAAAACCATCGGCGTAGACCTTGTACACTAAAATATTGGTCGCCTGAGCTGGGCCGCCTGCGGTGGTGGCGTGAATGATCGCGAAGGTGTCGAACATGGCATACACCACATTAACCACCAGCAAGAAGAAAGTGGTCGGCGTGAGCAGCGGGAAAATAATCGTCCAGAAGCGCTTAGTCGGGCTGGCGCCGTCAATGGAGGCGGCTTCAATCAGCGATTGCGGGATTGACTGTAAGCCCGCCAGGAAAAACAAAAAGTTATAGGATATCTGCTTCCAGGCGGCGGCAAAAATCACCAGCAGCATGGCGTCACTGCCTGAGTTACGGTGGTTCCACTGGTAACCCACCATTTCCAGCATATAGGGCACAATGCCGATAGAGGGGTTGAAGATAAACCACCACAACACGCCCGCAAGCGCGGGGGCGATGGCGTAGGGCCACACCAGTAGCGTGGTGTAGGTGCTGCGTGAGCGAATCATCCGGTTGACGGTACTGGCCAATAAAAGCGCCACTGTCATCGATAGCAGGGTAGTGCCCAAGGCGAATACCACCGTCACCGATAGCGAATTGACATAACTGCCGTCACGAAATAGACGGGCAAAGTTCTCAAGACCCACAAACGTTGAGCGCAGCCCAAAGGCGTCTTCGCGCAGTAGCGACTGATACAGCGCCTGGCCCGCAGGCCAGATAAAGAAAATCAGTGTCACAATCACCTGGGGCGCCAGCAGCGCGTAGGGCAAAAAGCGACCAGGGTAGGTCATGCGTTTGGTTTGCATGGGCAGCTCTGCAAATTGTTAGCAAAAATAAGCATCAACAAACGAAATCGCCGCCTACCCAGAAGGGTAGGCGGCGAAGTGAGTGCTTATTTACTGGTTGGCAGCTTCAAAATCACGGAGCAGATCATTGCCGCGTGCTACTGCTTCATCCGCTGCTTCCTGACCCGATTTGTCACCGGTCATCACCGCTTCCATCTCTTCGGAGATGATGTCGCGAATCTGCACGAAGTTACCAAAGCGTAGGCCTTTGGAGTTCTCGGTCGGCTCGTTGAGCGTCATCTGTTTCAGCGAAATATCCGCGCCTGGATTCTCTTCGTAGTAGCCCTGCTCTTTGCTCAGATCCCAAGCGGCCTGAGTGATGGGCAGGTAGCCGGTTTGCTGATGCCACTGCGCCTGTACTTCGGGCTGGGAGAGGTACTCAAAGAACGCTGCAACGGCTTCGTACTCTTCGTCGCTATGGCCCTGCAGTGCCCACAGGGTGGCGCCACCGATAATCGAGTTTTGCGGTGCGCCATCTACGTCGTCGTAGTAGGGCTGCATGCCAAAGCCAACTTCAAATTCTGAATTGGCGGCGACATCCGCACGTGAAGCAGAAGAGCCGAAGAAAATCGCGCAGTCCTGGGAGTAGAACATCGGCTCAGAGTCGGGGCCGGACCCGGGGCCACCCCATTTAAAGACACCTTCTTCCTGCCAGTCGTGGAGGTTGTCCCAGTGGCGAGCGACTAGCTCATTGTTGAAGGTGAACTCGGTTTCCATACCGCCAAAGCCGTTTTCCAGCGTACCTAACGGCACGTTATGCCAAGCGGAGAAGTTTTCCAGCATGACCCAGCTAGGCCAGGAGGTGGTAAAGCCACAGCTGGCCGCACCAGAGTCGACGATTTGGCGTGAAAAATCGGCCACTTCGTCCCATGTTTGTGGGGGCTGCTCGGGGTCCAGGCCCGCTTCTTCAAACATATCCCTGTTGTAGTACATGATTGGCGTAGAGGAGTTAAACGGGAAAGAAAGCATATTGCCGTTGGTGTCGGTGTAATAACCCACGACGGCGGGCAGGAAGGCTTCTTTATCGAAAGCGCGGCCATGCTCTTCCATCAGCTCGTACACTGGGTAGATGGCGCCTTTGGCGTTCATCATGGTGCCAGTGCCGACTTCAAACACCTGCAGGATATGCGGCTGCTCATTGGCACGGAAGGCGGCGATCGCGCCGGTCATCGTTTCGGKATAGGTGCCGCGATAGCTGGGGGTAACGTGGTAGTCGTCCTGAGACTCGTTGAAGTCTTGGGTCATCTCTTCGAGAATTTCGCCCAGTTGGCCGCCCATGGCGTGCCACCAGCTAATCTCTGTTGCCGCCTGAGCAGACAGGCTTAGGCTGGCCGTCGCCMCCCCTACGGCAAGCGCGTGCAGTGTGAAACGAGACATAACAAGCTCCTTATGGGCCTGAACTTAGTCAGGCGTGCAATGCGTTTGTTGAGATTTTTAGATGCACTGAACAGTAAGAAGTGTAGATGACGTTTTAGTGAATGCACGATGAACCTGCCGTGACAGTCAACATTGCGCTGCCAGCAGGCCTACTGAGTAGGAAAAGGAAGAGGGCGGTGATAGTGTGATAGGAAGAGTCCAACTAACGAGAGCAGTATGACTGACGTGACCACTTTACTGATGAAGCTGGTGTCATTCGATACCACTTCCAGTGAATCCAATCTGGCGCTGATTGAGTATGTGGAAGGCTATTTGGCAGAGTATGGCGTTAGCGCCGAGCGGGTGATGAGCCCCTGCGGTACCAAAGCCAACCTGATCGCAAGAATTGGCCCAGAGGCGCCGGGCGGTGTGATGCTTTCCGGGCATACCGATGTGGTGCCGGTGGCGGGTCAGCCCTGGTCGAGCGACCCGTTCACCCTGCGCGATGGTGGCGATGGCCGCTTATACGGGCGCGGTACCTGCGATATGAAAGGCTTTATCGCCTGCGTATTGTCGATGGTGCCCMCTTGGACGAAAGCGCCTCTGCAGCAGCCGATTTATCTGGGTTTCTCCTATGACGAAGAGATTGGCTGCGTGGGTGCKCCGAGCCTGATTAAGCGCTTCTACGAGCACTACTCCACCACCGCCCATGTGATTGTCGGCGAGCCCACTAGCATGCAGCCGGTGGTGGCGCAGAAAGGCGCAACCAATTTACGCACCACGGTGATTGGCCGCGAAGCCCACAGCAGTCAGGTTAATCAGGGCACCTCGGCGATTCATGTGGCGGCAAGGCTAGTCACCTTTATAGAGGACATCATGGCGGCGCTGGTAGAAGAGGGCCGCGTTGATGAAGCCTTTAACGTGCCGCACACCAGCCTGCACGTCGGTAAAATCAAAGGTGGTACGGCGATCAATATTATGGCCCGGGAGTGCCAGTTCGAGTGGGAGATTCGCCATCTGCCCACGGACACCTTCGACGAAATATACGCGCGCTTTGAGGCCTATTGCGCCCAGCTAAGCGCTGAGCTGCAGGCCAAAGGCAAGCACGTTGAAATCATCACCGAGCCCCTTAACGTTACCGTGCCGGGGCTAGCAGATCTCGATAATGATCAGGTGCTGCGCCTGGCCAAAGATCATTTGCCCGCAGGGTGCTGCGACCACGCGGTGGCCTATGCCACCGAGGCCGGGCAGTTCCAGGGGCAGGGCCTGCAAACCATTATTCTTGGCCCCGGCAGTATTGCCCAGGCACACCAACCCGATGAATATATTGATATTGAGCAGCTTGAAGCGTGCGAGGGTTTTCTAACGAAGATGGGTAGAGCGTTAGAGAAGACTGTCTAACTAGCTAATAACTGCCCCAAAAAAATCCCACCCGGTTAATGGGGTGGGATTTTTTGTAGTGCTTTCATACCATGTCGCTCTTTCAGTGCTGAGGGTGTTGTTCGAACAGCTCAGCTTTGGCATGGCGCATCACATCTTCGCACGCCTGCTGTTGGGCTAACTGCGTTAGCAGGCGTTGAGTTACTTCGAAGCCCTTGCCTAAGCAAGTGTCGACTTCCTGTTGGCTAACCGCTGGCGTCACTCGGTAATCGATTTTTACCGTGCGCCCGCCACCTTCCAGCCGATCCGCAACTCCCCTGAGTCGCCACGCGATTTTCTCTTTCCAAGTTGCTGATTCTTCCGCGCCTTCGTTTACGCTAAACGTGCACTGCCATTCCGGTTTAAAGACCTTCATAGGAGAACCTCCAAAAATTTTGGAAAGAATGATCGATCGTGATTCGTACCCCATCGTCTGAATGTATTGCCCTACCACTATATACCTAACACCGCACAAATATCGAAACAATAGTCATACACGCCGGGCGACGCGCATAGGACGTATCGGTTAGGCTATAAAAGATGTGACTAACGAGCTGGTTTATGACCCCTACGACTGATCTAAGTTGCCCCTGTGGCAGCCATTTAACGCTTGAACAATGCTGCGGCCGTTATCATCAAGGCGAACTTGCGCCTACGCCTGAAGCCTTGATGCGCTCGCGCTATGCGGCCTTTGTGTTAGGGCTTACCGATTACCTGTTGGCAACATGGCACCCCTCCACTCGGCCTGGAGAGCTTACGCCTGACCCTGAAGCCGAGTGGAAGTCCCTCTCTATTGTTGCCGCAGAACCGCCGCGCGAAGATACCGGTTATGTCCATTTTAAAGCCTGTTTTTATGAACGCGGGCGTGAACAGGGCGGGGCAAAAAAACGCTGGCATGTGTTAGAAGAGGTATCTCGCTTTGTTAAAGAGCAGCAGCGCTGGTGGTATATTGATGGGACACCCACGCTTAGCCGCTTAAAGCCCGGCCGAAACGATCCGTGCTTATGTGGTAGTGGGCGTAAATTAAAGCGTTGTTGCGGTGGATAGGCGTATGACCCAGCCGCTGAATACCGAACCACAGTGGTATCTCTATTTGCTGGAGTGCCAGCGCGGTACCTATACGGGCATTACCAATAATCTGGCGAAGCGCTATCAAGCACACTGCACCGGCAAAGGGGCGCGTTATACCCGTGCGAATCCGCCCGTTGCGCTACTGGGTGCCGAACCTTTTAATGATCGCGCCGCTGCAAGCCGTGCTGAATACCAGTTGAAGCAACAAACAGCCAGCCAAAAACGTCGCTGGGCCAAGCAGTGGCCTATCCAGTTAGAGGCCGATTAAGGAGCCGCAATGCTGACATTTTACTCAGAGGATAGCCGTTTGCGCCAAGCGCGCACGGAGTTACATGACGGCGCGCTGGTGACCCCGTTTGAGTGTCCTGAACGCCTTGATCTAGTGCTGAAGCATCTTCGTCAGTCCGGGCTTGGCGAGATCCATTCCCCTAGCGCTTATGGGTTAGCACCGGTACTGGCGGTGCACGACAAAGACTACGTGTCGTTTTTAGCCAACTGCTGGCAAGCGTGGGGCGCCGCCGGGCATGAGGGTGAGGCAATTCCCAATATTTGGCCTGCGCGAAGCATGCGTAGTGACCGCATCCCGCGCTCCATCGGCGGCCAGTTAGGCTACTACGCTTTGGCGGCGGAAACCTCGATCTCAGAAGGCACCTTTGAAGCTGCCATGGCGAGCAAGGATGTGGCGTTAGGCGCGGTAGAACATACGCTGCAAACGGGTAAACCCAGTTTTGGACTGTGTCGGCCGCCGGGCCACCACGCTGCCTATGATCAGTTTGGCGGTTACTGCTTCTTCAATAATGCCGCCATTGCCGCCCAGCGAGCCTTAGATACAGGCAAGCGCCGAGTGGCGATTCTTGACGTCGATTTCCACCACGGCAACGGCACCCAGCAGATATTCTACGGCCGCGACGATGTGCTGTTCATTTCGTTACACGGCGACCCCGAGGTCACTTTTCCTTACTATTTGGGCTACGCTGATGAAAACGGCGAGGGTAAAGGTAAGGGCTTTAACGTTAACTACCCGTTACCGCCGGGCACCAGCGTTACCACTTGGATGGCGACATTGGATCAAGCATTGGCGCAGATTAACGCGGCAGAGTGCGAGTTACTGATTGTATCGCTAGGGGTCGATATTTTTGAGGATGATCCGATCAGTGCCTTCMCCTTTACCAGCGCAGATTTCACCGTTTTAGGTGAACGCCTGGCCCAAGCAGGCTTACCCAGCGTATTTCTGATGGAAGGGGGCTATGCGGTAGATGAAATAGGTGTCAATGTAGTCAACGTGTTACAAGGTTTTGAGCAGGCCCTTTAACAAGGTCTGGAACAGCATCTACACAAGGGTAAAGGTTAACCGTGACAGCGGCCCCTAAATCGGGCAGGCTATTGCCCTTTCAACGGGGCAGGGAGCTCAAGCGTGGCAGTGTATGGTGGAATTCAGGCACATGAACTGGAGCGTTGGCTTAATGCGTTAACCAACGCCGCCTACGACCGACGCTGCCCGCTGGTAAAAGTACACGGTGGCAACGCCCGTGCGCGTACCGCCCGTCAAGATCTCCTCCATCTGGCTAACGACTACCGCTGCGGCGACTCTAGCCGCGAAGAGAGCGCCGTCGCCCTTGGCCGCTGGTGCGAAAGTTATCTGAGTGAGGCGGAGTGGTACGTGCTGGCCGGTACCCGCCAAGCGCCTTCCCAACCGCAAAGTGAAGAAGAGAGAAGCCTCACCGTGCTTAAGCAGCACCGGGTGGGGTGATGTTAAAATAAGTAGTGCTAATCAACATCAACGGTACCAAAAGCTCTCCTCGTGGGAGCTTTTTTGTGCGCTAAGCGTCTTCCTCAGCGGTTAGCAGCGTTTTTAAGCGTAGGTGGATTAGTGGGCACTTAATAATGATGTGTTGACAAAAGTTTAACAAGATGAGTAGTTTGAAGTGGCCTGTATACACGACTAACGTTGTATGAAGGCTCGAAGCTTGCCGGTGGTTTCAAAAGCAGTCGGTATTGAGTGTCCGATCTATATAAACGCTATTCTATCCACAAAAACGCTATCTAGGTGCAGGGGGCAATACATCTTGTGACAACGGTACCAGCGCTATCGGTTCGCTCCTTGAGCGTTAATTTTGGCTCCAATCCGGTTGTTAGAAATCTGAGTTTTGACGTTTATCCAGGTAAAACAACGGCGATCGTTGGTGAATCTGGCTCGGGAAAATCGGTGACTTCTCTGGCTATCATGCGCTTGGTAGAGTACATGAACGCCGAGATTACCAGTGGCTCGATAATGTTTCATCGCGATGCCAACGGCTCTCAGCCACTGGATCTTACCCAGCTTTCCGATAAAGCGATGCGCAAGATACGTGGCAAGGAAATCGCCATGATCTTTCAGGAACCAATGACGTCGCTGAATCCTGTTTACACCATTGGCGATCAGATTACCGAAGTGCTGGTATTGCATGAAAAGCACACCCAGGCTTCGGCACGCGCTGAAGCGGTAAAACTGTTAAAGCTAGTTCGGTTAGCCGATGCCGAAGCACTGTTAAAACGCTACCCTCACCAGTTATCCGGCGGCATGCGACAACGGGTGATGATCGCCATGGCGCTGGCGTGTCGGCCTAAGGTACTGGTGGCGGACGAGCCTACAACCGCACTGGACGTCACCATTCAAGCGCAGATTTTAACCATCATGCGCGACCTGCAGCAGGAACTGGGAATGGCGGTCATTTTCATTACTCACGATATGGGAGTGGTGGCCGAAATGGCTGATCAGGTGGTGGTCATGCGCCATGGCGAAAAGGTTGAGGAAGCCTCAGTGGAGGAGATATTCGCCCGCCCCCAACACCCTTACACCCAAGCATTGCTGGCGGCAGTCCCTAAACTGGGAAGCATGCAGGGCGAAGACTTACCGCGTATGGATCCACTGGTCGAACTGGAAGGTGATATTGCGCGTACGCGTGGTGTAAGCCGCAAGCAGGATACCGCAAGAACTGATGCCGCTCCTGTCGTGGAAGTAGAAAATTTAGTCACACGCTTCGACATTCGCAAAGGGTTCTTTGGTGGTGTCAGTCATCGTGTGCATGCGGTGGAAAATGTCAGCTTTACTATTTTCCCTGGAGAGACGCTGGCGCTAGTAGGGGAGTCGGGTTCCGGCAAGTCGACCATCGGGCGCACCATCCAGCAGTTGCAGGAAAGCACCAGTGGCACGCTACGTTTTGGCGGTAAGGCCGTGGCGGATATGTCGCGAGCAGAGAAAATGCGTCTACGCCAGGAAGTGCAGTATATTTTTCAAGACCCGTTTGCATCCCTCGATCCACGCAAGACCGTCGGCTTTTCGATTGCCGAGCCTATCCGTACCCATAGCTTGCTGCACGGTTCGAAGGCCATTCGACAACGAGTCGAGCAGTTGCTGGAGCGCGTTGGCCTAAGTGCCGACCAAGCTGAACGTTACCCCCACGAGTTCTCTGGAGGCCAGCGCCAAAGAATCTGTATCGCTCGTGCCCTAGCCTCCAAGCCGAAGTTAATCATCGCCGATGAGGCGTTGTCCGCCTTGGATGTTTCCATCCAGGCGCAAATCATTCATCTGCTGATGGAGTTACAGCAAGATGAAGGATTAGCCTATTTGTTTATTAGCCACGATATGGCCGTAGTAGAAAAAATGAGCCATCGCGTGGCGGTATTGCACCTTGGCCAAGTCGTTGAGTTAGGCGAGCGCCGAGCGGTGTTTGATTCACCTCAGCATTCCTATACCCGCAAGCTCTTGAGCGCTGTGCCCGTGGCGGACCCTACTCAGCGGCAGGCGCGTGCTTTGCTACAGGGCGATATTCTCAGTCCCATCCGCAAAGKGGGAGACGAGCCCCGACATCTACCCTTAGTGCAGGKGGCTGCGGGTCATTTCGTTGCTCAGGAAGAGGGCAGTGTCGAGCGGTTGGCGTCATAGTTGGTTCCCAGCTGATACAAAAACAGGAGTAATCCCATGAAGAAAAACAAACGCGTTCTCAATGGCGCAATCGCAGGAATAGCACTGAGCGTTGCCTTCTCTGCCTCCGCTCAAGCAGGTTCACTAACGGTTGCTTCGCCGCAAGATCCCGGTAGCTGGGATCCAATCGACACTTTTTTGGTGAATTGGGCCTCGGTTGCCACCAATATTTTCGATGGTTTGACTTATCGAGGCCCTGATTTAGATCTAGTGCCCGGTCTAGCAACCGAGTGGGAGGAACTGGATGATGGTACCCGTATCCGTTTCACTCTGCGTGAAGGCGTCACCTTCCATAATGGCGAGCCCTTCAATGCTGAAGCGGTAAAGTTTACCTTTGATCGCTTATTAGGTGAGGAAGGGGGGCAGGGGCCCCAGCGCTCTAACTACACGGCGATTGAAAGCGTGGAAGTCATCGATGATTATACAGTCGACTTCCACCTGAATGAGCCCGACCCAGTACTGCTCACTAAGCTAGCAGGCTACGGGGCGATGATTGTGCCACCGGAGTACCTGACCGAGCATGGTGATGAGCACTTCAATACCCATCCGGTAGGCACCGGCCCTTTCAAAGTAGTGGAATATAATCCTCGCGAAGACGTTCAGCTTGAGGCCTTTGCTGACCACTGGGGCGGCGCGCCGAAACTTGACGAAGTGACTTACCGCTTTATCTCTGAGCCATCCACCGCCGTGGCTGAGCTACAGGCTGGGCGAGTAGATATCGTCATTCCGCCGACGATTCCTATTGGCATGATCGACACCATCAATAACCATGACGGGGCCAGCATCGTCAGCGTGGCTTCGCCGACGGTGGAAGCGATTCGCTTCAACACCCAATCAGGTATTACCGCCGATGAACGCGTGCGTAAAGCCATGATTATGGCCGTGGATCGCCAGGCGATTATCGACTCCATCCTGGCTGGCGAGGGCGAAATGATCGCCAGCTTCCAGGGCGCTCAGTCCTTCGGTAACGACCCTGATATGGAGCCCCTGCCGTATGATCCGCAGCAGGCTCGCGAACTGCTGGATGAAGCGGGCGTCGAGCAAGGCGCCACGGTACAGATTGATGTTCGCGGTAACGACGCCACCTTTGGTGAGGTGGCCCAGGTGGTGGCGTCTTATCTACAAGGGGTGGGGATTACCGCTTCGATCCAACCTTACGAGACCAATGTGCTACTTAACGACATTATTCCGGCAGGCCGCACAGGTGAGATGTTCCAGCAGAAATGGGGCGGCTGGACCTTTGACTTCGACAATACTGCTTACCTGATGTACCACACTGGCGAACGCTGGAATCCTTATGACAGCGACGCTGAGTTAGATGAAATGCTCGAAGCCCAGCGCAGCATTACTGATCAGGCAGAGCGTGAAGAACTGCTCCAGGCTATCGCCCAGTATACTCAGGATCGCGCCTTGGAAATGCCGCTCTATAGCATCAATGCACTGTATGGCGTGCGCGACCGGGTGCAGAATTTTGAGCCCGCCCCAGATAACCGTATGCGTTTGACCGACGTCGATGTTACTGACTGATTGTGACCAATACCGGCCGTTCGAGAGAGCGGTCGGTAGGTGTTACGACAGACTCTTATTATCACGGCGATATGGACTTTAGTGCGCAGAGGTTATAGTGGCAAAATTTCTTCTCTACCGAATACTGCAGGCCATCTTTGTGGTCATCGCCGTAACGCTGATTGTCTCTTTTGCGATTCGGTTAACCGGCGACCCAGCGGTGATGCTAGCTCAAGGTGCGGGCAGTATCACCGAGGCGGATCTGGAAAGGATTCGTGAAGCGCTGGGCTTGAATCAATCTTTCCTGGCCCAGTACATAGGCTTCCTGCAAGGTCTAGTAGTGGGTGATTTTGGTCGCAGTTTTATGGGCGGTACACCTGTCAGCGACCTAATTGGACGGGCCTTACCCGCCACTTTGGCGCTAGCTTTCGCTTCGCTATTTGTCTCTATCGTGGTGTCGATACCGCTAGGTATTAAGGCGGCAGTATCGCGAGGCAGGTGGCCCGACCAGATGATTAGAATTTTCTCACTGCTTGGGCTCTCTTTTCCCAACTTTTGGCTAGCCATCATGCTGGTGCTACTGCTTTCCATCACCTTCAATCTGCTGCCGCCCAGTGGCATGGAAGGCTTCTCCAGCTTCATTATGCCCGCCGCGACCATGGGGATCATCCTAACCGCGACCAACGTGCGCCTAGTACGCACCACCATGCTGGATACTCTTCGATCCCAGTACATTATGGTGGCGCGGGCAAAAGGTCTTTCCAACAATGTGGTGCTCTACAAGCACGCGCTGCGTAACTGCTCTATCCCACTGATTACGTATTTTGGTTTGCAGTTCGGTGGCCTGCTGGGCGGTATTGTCGTTGTCGAGCGAGTGTTCAACTGGCCGGGGCTTGGCACCTTGGCCTTTGAAGCCGTGTCAGCCCGGGACTATCCGGTCTTGCAGGGCGTTATCACCGTGCTCTCGTTAATGATCATCTCTATCAACCTTCTCGTTGATATCGCTTATGGCTTGGTCGACCCCAGGGTGCGTAAGGAATAACCATGACGGCAGCTATCAAAACCGACAAATTGAAACGCTTTAAGAACCTGGAGTTTATTCTCGGTGTGCTGCTCGTCGGGGGGATTGGCTTTGCCGTGATCTTCTCCGGCTGGCTATTCCCCGGCGGTGGCTCAGAGCTAAATCTAGCCTATCGGTTAACGCCGCCGTTGGTGGAGCCTGGCTTTCCCTTAGGCACGGATCCGTTAGGTAGGGATGTGCTGGCGCGGGTGATTATTGGTGGAGAAATCTCGCTAAAAGTCGGGGTCTATTCAGCCCTTGGTGCCGTGGTGATCGGTATCATTATGGGCTTGGTGTCCGGCTACTACGGCGGGTTTCTGGATATGATCGTGATGCGCTTTGCCGATGTGCAGCTTGCGCTGCCCTTTATCCTGCTGGCGATTACCTTTATCGCCGTGATTGGTGGCGGGCTGACCAATATGATTATTCTGCTGATTATCTCCCAGTGGGTGCAGTATGCCCGCTTGGTGCGTGGCTCGGTGCTCTCCTTACGCGACCGCGAATTTATCCTCGCGGCCAAAGCGATCGGAGTAAAAGATATCCGCATTCTGTTTCAGCATCTGCTGCCGAATTTGATCGGCCCGGTGATCGTGCTGATGACGCTCAATGTGGCCAACAATATTCTGCTGGAGAGTAGCCTTACCTTCTTGGGGCTTGGCGTCGATCCAGTGATTCCCAGTTGGGGCGGCATGCTGGCAGAAGGGCGCACTTACCTGCAAACGGCGTGGTGGGTTAGCGTATTTCCTGGTGTGGCCATTTTGTTAACCGTGTTAGGGCTGAATCTGCTCGGTGACTGGTTGCGCGACGCCCTGGATCCCACTGGACGTACTTCCCTATGACCAACGGTGCTCAAATTGAGGCGTTGCTAGAGTGCTCTTTCCCGCGCACCACGCGCAGTTTGCTGGATGAGTACGCGACACCTGCCTATCAAGGCTACCAGTTGGAGGCGTGGGTTTTCGATGACGAGGCCGAACGCCACGCGACCGAAATGGCGTTTAAGGCCGCTGGCATTAACGCGTGCCTGCGCAGTGCCTATAAGCCCTTGGTGCATTTCTTTTTAGAGGAATTCTCCTGGGAGTCGCTGCAATCACTGGTGATTGAGTACCCAGTGTTAGCGCCCGCACCGCGCCGCTTTCTGCTAGAAGCCTACCCGCTGGCAGCGCTGGTGCCAGAAGATGTCACCCTGAGGTGGGAGGGAGTAGAACCCATCGCGATCACTTTCCCTCTCCAATACCGTGTTCGTGTGGAGCGAAGCACCGGGGAGCTGGAAACGTATGCTGTTGAAGCGCCTAATCGCCAACACCTAGACCATGTAGATGAGGCACAGTGCTCACCCTGCGGTTGGCTTCGGCTGACCTCTCCTCAGGGCGAGATCAGCGAGACAATTGTTGAGACCGACGTTGAGGCGCTGTTTCAAGCGGCCATGGCGACGTTAGCCTCAGCCCAGTGGCAGGCAGCATCGCCTTACTTCGAAGAACTTAACTTCACCGTGCATTTGCCGAGCAGTGACCGCCGCTTAGCCTGGGATGATGAACATATCAGCCTTGCCGAAGCGCTCCATGAAGAACTCTATTTTTCTAGCCTGGAGTATTTCCAGCGACGCGCAGGGTTGGCGCTGGGGGATCGTTCAATTCAGCCGGGGCAGATTGTGCCGGAAGTCTTCACCCAAGGAGAGCGCGCCTATTTGAAAGTAAGCATGCGGTCTTTGGATGCTTCCCAACCGCAGCGTGATCTAGTCGAGTTGGACACCGCGCAGCAGGCCATCGGCGTTACGCAAATAGGGCAGTTATTGGCAGAACTGGGGGGGCAAGCATTCCGAAGCAATACGCGAGCAGGACGGTCAGTAGGCGCACGTTATATCGTCGGGAGTGACCGCGCCGTCATGGTTAGTGCGGGCCAACATGCCAACGAAACTTCCGGTGTGGTGGGGGCTTTGCGCGCAGCCCAAGCACTTAGCCGCCAGCCAGACGCACACTTTGTTATTTCGCCGCTAGAGAACCCTGATGGCTACGCGTTGCAGGGCAGGCTAATCGCCACCCAGCCGCGTCATATGCATCACGCGGCGCGCTACACCGCGTTTGGCAATGACCTGCAGAGCCAACCCCTGGGCCAGTCTTTTGAACACGCTATTCGTGAGCAGGCATTCGCCCTGAGTCATGCAGGACTGCATATCAATCTGCACGGCTACCCCGCCCATGAGTGGACACGGCCGTTAAGCGGTTACGTACCCCGGGGCTTCGAAATGTGGACGATTCCCAAAGGTTTCTTTTTGATTCTGCGTCATCAACCAGGCTGGGAAGCCGCGGCAGAGCAGCTAGCTGGAGCCGTTACCCACGAACTGGCTAAAGTGCCTGAGTTAGTCGAATTTAATAACACGCAAATTGCACTATTTGAGACCCATGCGGGCGCGTTAACCTTCCCGGTGCTGAATGGCTTCCCCTATCTAATTTCGCAAGATGCTGACCAGTTAACGCCGCTGATGCTGATTACCGAATACCCTGACGAAACACTCTCTGGTGACGCCTTCATACAGGCGCATACGGCGCAAATGGCCACCGTCGTGGCAGCCTATAACGCCTTTCAGACGCTGGCGCTACCTGGTTAATCTCAATGACGGGATCGTGCGAGCACTGTTACAATGGATAAATGAACAGTGCTTTCGCGACGTCTACCGCCTCCCTTGATGACCCCTTCTATTACCTAACGAACTTTCGCTTCGTTTTGGCCTGGGTGGGGGAGCGCCACGCTGACCTGCTTTCGGCGGACGAGCGTGAATTCCTCAATCAATTCGATAACTTGCCGCGCGCTTCCCAGGCGCTGCTGGTGCGCATGGTGATGCGCAAAGGCGAGCTGTTCCGGCTTGGCAAACTTAGCTATACCGAGGTCGGTGACAGCGGCGATGCGATGGCGCCCTTGATGACGCTGGGTTGGGTCGATAATGCGCCCGCGCTGAGTATCGATGAGCTGTTTAACCAGCTGCGCCTCGCCGAGTTGCGCCAGATATTGGCGGAAGAGATACGCGCCGCTGGGCTTAGCGTATCGAGTTCCAAAACCGTGCTCTACGCCACGCTGGTTAGCCGCTTAACGCAAGCCGCGCCGCTGCAGACCTGGTGGCCCGAGGCACCTGACCGGGTGGTGCGCCTCACCGTGATGAATATCTGCGACCGTTTGCGTCTGATGTTCTTTGGCAATCTGAGGCAGGACTGGGCGGAATTTGTGCTGACTGAMCTTGGCCTGCAGCGGTTTGAGGTGGTGCCGTTCACGCCGCAGTCCCGCGCCTTTCAAACGCGCCAGGAAGTGGATACCTACTTAGCGCTCCATCATTTGCGCCAACGCCTCGATGAGGGCGAATCGCCCGTTGACCTGCACCGTGAAGTGCCGCCGCCCTCGGATAACCGCTGGTTGGCCACCCGGCGCGCACGGTTACTGCTACAGCTGGGCCGTGAGGCGGAGCGCAGCGGTGATTCAGCGCTCGCGCTGGCGCTGTATGGCGATGCTGGGAGTAGCGAAGCGCGCATTCGGCAGCTGCGACTGCTGGAGCGCTTGGGCGAGCATCAAACAGCTTATGAGTTGGCTGCCCAGGCGCTCGATAGCAGCCCCACTGAAACCGAGCACCAGGCGTTGACGCGGATTCTGCCCCGCTTGCGGCGACGGCTTAAATTGCCTGCGGTGGCGAGTGACCCCGAGCCGGCCCATGTGCGTTGGGATCTCTCTCTGCCAGGGCCACAAAGCGTCGAGCGGGCGGTGGTTGCAGCCCTTAGCGAACCCCAGGCGCCGGTCTGCTATGTGGAAAACAGCCTGATCACCGGGCTGTTTGGCCTACTCTGCTGGCCAGCGATATTTGCGCCGTTGCCCGGCGCCTTCTTTCATCCTTTCCATAACGGCCCGGCGGATTTATACCGCGACGATTTCGTCGCGCGGCGGCGTGATGCCTTTGATGGCTGTTTAGCGCGCCTGGAAGACGGCAGTTACCGGGAGGTGATTCGAGCGGCCTGGCGGGAGAAGCAGGGTCTTGCCTCCCCCTTTGTCCACTGGCCAATTGTCGATGAGCCGCTGGTTGAGCTGGCGTTTGAGTGTATCCCCGCTGAGCATTTACGGGCCTGTTTTGAGCGGCTGCTGGGGGATCTAAAAGCCAACCGGGCTGGGCTGCCGGATCTTATTCAGTTGTTGCCCGATGCACCCGCGGGCACGCCACGCTACCGGATGATCGAAGTCAAAGGCCCCGGCGATCGACTGCAGGATAATCAACGCCGCTGGCTGGCTTTTTTTCACCAACAGGCTATGCCCGTTGCGGTTTGCTATGTGCGCTGGCAACCAGAAGAGGCCAAATGAGCCGTTATCGCTTGGCAGTGCGGGCGCTGTGCGATTTCACCGCTCGTGAAGGCGACCTTGATCACCGCTTTACCCCTGCCCCCAGTGCTCAGGAGGGCATACAAGGGCATACGTTGGTGGCTAGCCGCCGCGGGGCAGGCTATCTTGCTGAGCTGCCACTCTCTGGCAGCTATGAAGGAGGCCGTTTTGAAGGGCTAAGGGTCTCGGGCCGTGCCGATGGTTTTGACCCATCGGCCAATCGCCTGGAAGAGGTGAAAACCCACCGCGGCAGCTTGGAGCGCATGGCGGATAACCAGCGCGCGCTTCACTGGGCGCAGGTAAAGGTATATGGCGCGCTGCTGTGTGCCGAGCGTGGCTTGGAATGTATTACCTTAGCGCTGGTGTATCTGGAGATTKCTAGCGGTAAAGAGACCGTGCTTAGCCAAGAGGCCTCTGCGGCCGAGTTGCAGGCGTTCTTTACCGACCAGTGCCAACGCTTTCTGGCTTGGGCGGAGCAGGAGGCCGAGCATCGCCAACGCCGCGACAGTCAACTGCAAACGCTACGCTTCCCGCACGCCACGTTCCGCCCCGGCCAACGTGAGCTCGCTGAAGACGTTTATAAAGCCACCAGCACTGGCCGCTGCCTGCTCGCCCAGGCACCCACGGGCATTGGCAAAACCGTGGCGACGCTGTTCCCCATGCTCTCAGCCATGCCGCGCCAGCAGCTCGATCGCATCGCCTTTCTGACCATGAAAACCCCCGGCCGCCGTTTGGCGCTGGATGCTTTGGCCGCGTTGAACTCTGAAGCACAGCCGCTGCGGGTGTTGGAGCTTGTGGCGCGGGACAAAGCCTGCGAATACCCGGACCGCGCCTGCCATGGCGAATCATGCCCATTGGCAGCAGGTTTCTATGACCGCCTGCCTGCCGCCCGCCAAGCGGCAGTAGAGCAGGCGTGGCTTGATCGCCAGGCGCTGCGCGAGGTGGCGCTGGCCCATGACGTGTGCCCGTATTATTTAGGCCAGGAGCTTTCGCGTTGGGCGGACGTAATCGTCGGCGACGTTAACCACTGGTTCGATAGCCACGCGCTGCTGCACGGTCTGGCCCAGGCCAACGACTGGCGAGCAGGCGTGCTGGTCGATGAAGCCCATAACCTGGTGGAGCGTGCGCGGGGCATGTACAGCGCTGAGCTTGATCAGCAGCGTTTCAATCGGGTGCGCCGCTCTGCCCCAACATCGCTCTCCCGCCCTTTGAATCGTTTAGCTAGGCAGTGGCAGGCCGTTATTAAAGAGGCAGGGTTGGAGGAGGCAGGTGAGCCGGGTAAGCCAGGCTATCGGCTGATCACGACGCTGCCCGATAAGCTGGTGGCCGCCGCTCAGCAGGTGGGCGCGTCGATTACCGATCATTTGGGTGAACACCCAGAGGATGCGACGCTTGAGCTCCAGGAACTGCTGTTTGAAGCGCTGGCTTTTTGCCGCTTGGCGGAGCGCTTTGGCGAACACTCGCTATGCGACCTTACCCGTCATGGTCGTGGCCGGGCGGTGCTGGGTCTCCGCAATCTGATACCCGCCGATTTTCTGGCCGCGCGATTTAACGCCGCGCACTCTGTGGTGCTGTTCTCGGCAACGCTAACGCCCGCTCACTACTACCGGGATCTGCTCGGTTTGCCGGACAATACGGTCTGGCGCGAAGTGGCCTCGCCGTTTGCCGCCCGCCAGCTTGAGGTGCGTATACGGCGCGATATTTCCACCCGTTTCCGTGATCGGGATGCCTCCATTGAGCCCATCGTAGCGACCATGGTTCAGCAGTATCAGCGCAGGCCGGGCCACTACTTGGCGTTCTTCAGCAGCTTTGCTTACCTTGCGGCAGCGCTGGCGCGGTTTCGCGAAGCGCACCCAGACGTGCCCGTGTTCAGCCAAACCCGCGGGATGCCGGAGGCGCATCGCGAGGCGTTTCTGGCGCGCTTTACCCCCGGTGGCAAAGGCATTGGCTTTGCAGTTCTGGGCGGCGCTTTTGCGGAAGGCATCGACTTGCCCGGCGACCGGCTAATCGGCGCCTTTATTGCCACCCTGGGCCTGCCGCCGTTTAACGACTTCAACGAAGCGCTTAAGGCACGTTTAAGCGCGCGCTTTGGCCAGGGCGACGACTACACCTACCGCATTCCTGGCATGATCAAAGTGGTGCAGGCGGCGGGGCGGGTGATTCGCAGTCCAGAAGATGAAGGGGTTGTGGTATTAATGGATGATCGTTTCGCACAATCTAATGTACGTGCGCTACTACCTTCCTGGTGGACGGTGGACACTCTTACTCAATAACGACGATGGTTAGGCGAGCCAATGACGGATTTACTCTGGTACCAGTACGCGCTGATCGGGCTGATTTTTGCCTGGAGCGGCTTTGTGAGGACGAGCCTGGGCTTTGGTGGTGCCGTGCTGGCGTTGCCCTTCCTGCTCTTGGTGACCAATCAGCCATTGGTTTTCCTGCCGATTATCGCCATTCACCTGCTGATTTTCTCTAGCTGGATTGCTTGGAACGGGCATCGGCAGTTGCAGAAACAGGGGGCAGGAGGCTCCTCGTCGCAGAGTAATATCGATTGGGGCTATCTAACCAAAGCCTTAAAAATCATGATTATCCCCAAGCTAATTGGGGTGGTGGGGCTGTTAACGCTGCCTGCGCAGGTCATGACCAGCATCATTTTCGGCATTGTATTCATCTATGCCATTGGCTATGTGCTCAACAAACCGTTCAAAAGTAAAAACAAATACGTGGACTACGTGCTGCTGGCGCTAGGCGGCTATGTCAGCGGTACCTCACTGATTGGCGCGCCGCTGATTGTGGCGGTGTTTGCCACGCACGTCGCCAAAGAGCAGCTGCGGGATACCATGTTTGTGCTGTGGTTTATCCTGGTGGTGATCAAAATGGTGTCGTTCTTGATTGCGGGCGTCGACCTTCAACTGATTCACCAGCTTTGGCTGCTGCCCTGCGCTTTCATTGGTCATTTAGTCGGCGAGAGAGCCCACCGCTATATGTTAAAAGCGGATACCGGGCTGTTCTTTCGTGTGCTGGGCGCGGTGTTGATTGTGGTCAGCGTGGTGGGGTTGATCCACCCACCCGGGTAGCCAGTTGCCGCCGCCGTCTATAGCTGGCTGTCGGCCTGTAGCGTCGTTTTACTTAAAATAGTCAGCGTGATGGCGAACAGGCAGCAGAGCACTGCCATGGCAATAAAGACGCTGCGCAGTGAATCAAGCCAAATCATCCCAGAGGCGACCACCACTGGAGATATAAATTGGCCGAAAAAGAAGGTTGAGGTAAATCCGCCAAATACCCGGCCACGTACCCTCTGTGGTGTGATGCGCATCAGCCATGTGGTGGTGTTGGGCATAAAGGCGCCAAGGCCCAAGCCCGAGATTGCCGCGCCCACTATGGCCATGGCATAGCTCTGGGTAAACCCAACGATCAAAAAGCCTGCGGCCGCCAGCAGGAAGCCTAAAACGTAGATGGTCATTACCGATAGAAACGGTTTGTAGTAGCCGTAGCAAAACGCCACGATACTGGCCGTTAGGGCTGCCATGGAAAGCGCAATGCCAATCGCCATGCCGCTGACTTGGCCCTGCTGAGAAAGCAAAAAGGGCAGTTGGGCGGGGAACATATAAAACATGGTCATGCTGAGCATGGCGATGAGGTAAGCAAGGCCCGTGCGTCCGATATCCACCTTCACCGGCGCATCGTGGGTATCATGGCTAGCGCTATCGCTGGCTTTGGGCTCTTGAAGAATCGCCCAGGCATAGGGCAGTAGCAGCACGCCAGTCAGGTAGAGTAAAAACGGCCCCCGCCAGCTCCAGTCAGAAAGTATTCCGCCAAGATTAATAAAAATAACCCCGCCCAAAGCCATACAGCTACTTTGTAGCCCTAAAAAGCGGGCGCGTTCGGCGCTATCGAAATAATCCCCTACCAACGTGGTGCTGATACTCAGAATACCGGCTACCGCAATACCCATCAGTGCGCGGGAGCTTAATAGCAGATCCACGCGATCAATGAAAAAGCCCGCGACCCCCGCAAAACCGTAGATGCCCAGCATCATCAGCAGCAATTTCTTGCGTCCAAACCGGTCAGCAAGATAGCCCATCAGTGGACTGAACAGCGTAATCATCAGCGCAGGCAGGGTCAGAATCAGCTGGATCACTACCTGGGGCTGGTCGGGAAAATGGCGGCTGATACCCGGCAGTGCAGGCGCGATAATTGCCCCCGACATCACGGTCATGGTGCTGGCAAACAGCAGTACGGCCTTAATATGTGTTAATTGGCTAATGGTCTTGTCCATATCAAGAGAAGGAGGGAGAGTGAAAAGCATAAACACATATCGTAGCATGTTTGTTAGCATGCTAGTTTGTTTTGCACTCTTTCACTGAGCCATTTTTGACTAGCTTTGCACAGTCACAAACGGTTATGCCGCGTTAGTCGCGGCATAATGAGATAGATGCTGGCAGGTAAAAGGCAAGTGAGCCATCAATAAATCACGTTGCGGCGGCGATTGAGCACCTCCGACACACGGCCACTACTGCTGATGTAAGGCTCTAAATCACGCAGGGTCAATCCTTGCTGTTCTATGCAGAATTTAATGGCTCAATGATGGCTATTGCCAAGTTGCTTGGTCAGCGCGGGTGGCCGCCAGGCGTGCTTCATCAAGTGTGATGCCCAGGCCAGGCTCATCAGAGAGTGCCAGCCAGCCCTCTGCGTCGGGCTTGATAGCGGTCGTCAGCGGAAAGTCGCGCACCTCAGGTGTCCATTCCGGCGGATCGAAGGGGTACTCCAGATAAGGACAGCCTGTTGGGCCAACCGCTCCAGCGGTGAGATGCAGATTGGCGGCAAGACCAATGCCATTGCCCCAAGTATGCGGCGTGAACCATTTGCCCGCTGTGGTGACCTCTTTCGCCAGACGCGATAGGCCGAGAAGGCCTATTGAGCACACTGCGTCCGGTTGATAGACGTCGAGACACTGCTGTCGCAGCATTTCGCGGAATTCATAGGGTTCGCGGGTCATCTCGCCACCGGCGATTTTCAGKCGCTCGCCGGTCAGGTCGTTGAGGGCGCGCATGCCGGGGTAGTCCCCGCGATAGAGCGGCTCCTCCATCCAAAGCACATTATGGCGAATCAACTCCTCAGCCACCTCGCTTGCCTTGGCCAAATCCCAGGGTGCCTGGGTATCCCACGGCATCCGCCAGCCCTGGTTGCAGTCGACCATCAGATCCAATTCTTGTCCCACGGCATCACGCACAGCGGTGAGTACGGCCAGATCATCGTCGAGCCGCTGGCGACCAAAGCGTAGTTTCAGGGCGGGGATGCCCGCGTCGCGAACCTGCTCGGCGAGGGCGACGACCTGCTCGGTAGGGCGATGGGTGCCGCTGGAGGCGTAAGCCTTTAGGCGTGACGAGGTGCCGCCCAACAATTGCCATAATGGTTGGGCCTTGATCTTGCCGATCAAGTCCCAGAGGGCAACTTCCAATGGCCAGCAGCGCCCGGCATGAAAACCGATGTTGTCAATGACTGCGCTGTGACGCTCGATGGCTAAGGGGTCCTGACCAATAAAAAGCGACCGGAAGTCGTTGAAGCCATACATGGCATCACCCGAGCCGATGCCCTCACGGCCTTCGCTGTCGATCACGCGAACGATGGCAGCCGGAAACTTGCGCCTGGGTTGGCTATCCCAGGCTGCTGGGAAAGGTGGGTCGAGTTCGCACTGGTGCTGGCTGATCTCGATGCGCTCGATCACGTTCATGCGCTGACCTCCCTGTTCTGGGTGGCAAGCTCGGCGACGCGACGAACGAACACGGTCACAGTGGCTTCAGCGAGCCATTGCCAGTCATCGCCAGTGGGACGGCGAGCAGCGTTGCGGGCCATGGGCGCGTTCTCTTCTTTTTGCATGGTCAAGGCTAGCGCCTCAGCGTTTAGCGTCAGCTCAGCGAAGGGGGCAAGGGCTTGATTAAAATCGGCCTGATCAGCGAGCTCACGGAATAGCCTGGGCAAGTCTTGGGCTTTGCTGCCGGCTTTCAGGGCATGGGCTGCTGGCGTGAAGCGTGCTTCATTACCTGTCACTGACCAAGCCAATGACGCTTCCAGAGCCAGCGTTACGGCAACACCGTGCGGTAAGTGGTAACAGCTACCCAGGGCATGGCCGATGTTGTGTGCGATGCCGGTGCCACCATTATCGATGGCCTGGCCCGCTAGGCAAGCAGCCTCCTGCATGCGCTGGCGGGCCTCCAGATCATGCGGGGTAGCCACTGCAATGGGCAGCGCCTCGCCTACCTGGCGGATGGCCTGCAGCGCCGGGGCCTCAATAAACGCGTGTCGCCCCTGGCCGGTAGTGGCCTCCAGCGCGTGGACGAAGGCATCTAGGCCGGTGGTGGCGGTGAGTGGAGAGGGCAGTTCACGCGTTAATGCCGGGTCGAGGAGGACGGCGTCGGGTAACAGCTCGTCGCCCCAGGCCCAAAGCTTGCGCCCCTGCGTATCGGTGAGGATCGACGTGCGCGTAACTTCGGAGCCGGTGCCCGAGGTAGTTGGCACCATCACGGCGGGTACACGCCCTGCCCARGGGGTCACGGCCAGCAGGTAGTTCTCCATGTCACCAGGGCTTTCTGCTAGGGCTGCGACTAGCTTGGCGATGTCTAACGCGGTGCCGCCGCCCAGCCCTATTACCAAGGGGCGGCCGGTCAGGGCACGTACCGCCGCTGCGGCCGCATCGGTGCTAGCCACGCTGGGTTCGCCCGCCGGTGCCAGGAAGGTATCTACCTCGGCATCAACCGCCAGATCGTCGACCAGTGCATCGACTAGGCCAGTCGCGGCAAGACCTTGATCACTGATGACCATATAACGGCTGGCGCCCAGGCGGCAGCGAAGCTCGGGTAGCTGCTTAAGACTGTCAGGCCCCGCTATGATCTGTGTCTGACGTCCGGTGTGAAAATGGTTCAGGGGCATAGGGCTCAAATCTCGATCCAGGTGGTCTTGAGTTCTGTGTACTTATCAAAGGCGTGGAGCGATTTGTCGCGGCCCTGGCCGGATTGCTTATAGCCACCAAACGGCGCATTGATCGATGTGTGGTCGTAACAGTTGACCCAAACGGTGCCTGCTCGAAGCGCGCGGGCGGCGCGGTGGCCGTCGCGGAGTCGATCAGTCCAGATCGCCGCGCCTAGGCCATAGTCAGTGTCATTGGCGATGGTCAGCGCCTCATCCAGATCGTCTACGGTAATCACCACCAGAACGGGCCCGAATATTTCCTCGCGCGCCACCCGCATATCGTTGGTGACATCGTCGAGTACTGCCGGGGTCAGGTAGTACCCGCCGCTCTCGCTGCGTACCTGCTCGCCGCCGAACAGGAGTCGTGCCCCTTCGCGCTGGCCCTGCTCGAGATATCCTTGCACCTTTTCCATATGTGCCTGTTCAATCATCGCCCCCATCTGGACGGCTGGGTCGAGTGGGTCACCGGGCTGTAGTGCCTCGGCCCAATCGCGAAGTTTGGTAAGCAGCGCTTCCTTGACCGCTCGATCGACGATCAAGCGGGTTCCCGCGTGGCAGGTCTCGCCCTGGTTGTACCAGACACCATAGGCGACCGACATGGCGATGGTGTCCAGGTCTTCCACATCGCGTGTGACGATGTGGGGGCTCTTGCCACCGCACTCCAGACCGATGCGCTTCATATTGGAGTGCGCGGAATACTCAAGAAAGGCTTTTCCGACCTCAGTGGAGCCGGTAAAACCGACAGCATCGACGCCGTCATGCAGGCCCAATGCCTTACCCGCTATGTGGCCCAGGCCTGTGACCACCTGAAAGGCGCCCGCGGGAATGCCAGCCCCTTGGGCAAGCTCGGCCACCTTGAGCGTTGCCAGGCTGGACTGCTCCGCGGGCTTGAGTATCACCGAGTTGCCAGCGCCCAGTGCCGGGCCGATCTTCCAACTCGCGATAATCAACGGGTAGTTCCAGGGCACCACGGCGGCGACCACGCCCATCGGCTCACGGTCAACCATGCAGACGCTGCTTGCCCCGTTAGGTGCCGTCTCGCCGTAAAGCTTGTCGAGTGACTCGGCATACCAGCGCAGCCCTCCGACCAGGCCGGGCACATCCACGGTTGTGGTCTGGCCAATCGGCTTGCCGGTTTCCAAGGTCTCAAGTAACGCAATATCGTCCAGCTGTGCCTCAATGGCATCCGCCCAGGCAAGCATGCGCGATTTGCGCTCGGKGGGCGCCAAGTCTCGCCATTCACCACTCTCGAAACTGCGGCGAGCACTGGTGACAGCGAGGTCGACGTCGGCAGCGTCGCAAGCCGCCACATCGGTGAGCACTTGACCAGTGGCAGGATTCTCTGCAGAAAAGGTAGCGCCGCTGCGAGCCGGGACGAATTGTCCGTCGATATAGGCCAGTTGGGGCAGCGGGAGCGTGCTCGCACGTTTCTGCCAGTCGGCGTGGGAACGGTCCGTCATCAAATAACCTCGGCGGTGAGTTGGCATGTCGTCGTGATATTAGGCGCTCAGGTGTGGCCCCACAAACGAGGAAAGTGAACTCCGGGTATTCTAATAACTCATGCAAGGCTGGTATTAGGCAGGCAATTACTGACATTATCTGCTTAGTTTCTGCGAAAAAATCACCCAATGAGGCCCTGGCGCATGTCACGCACTTTACCTCCACTCAATTCTCTCAAGGCCTTCGAGGCAGCCGCCGAGTGTGCGAGTTTTACCCTGGCGGCGCAGCGGCTCTGTGTGACCCAGAGCGCGGTTAGCCGTCAGGTAAAGTTACTGGAGGAGCAGTTGGGGGTGCCGCTATTTCAACGTGGTTCGGGCCACCTGCGATTGACCGACGCGGGGCGGCGGTTGCAGCCAGTGCTGCGCCAGTCCTTTGATCGCATTGCCTGGACCGTAAGAGGGCTGCAAGAGCCAGATGCTGTCCCCCACCTGCGTCTGAATGCGCCGCCTACCTTTGCCAATCGATGGTTAATCCCGCGACTGGGGCGCTTGAAATCATTGCACCCTGATCTGGAGCTGTCCCTGACAACGCGTGCCGATGATGACCTTGTAGGAGACGAAAACCTGGATGCAGCGATTCGTTTTGGAACCGGTGAATGGTCGGATGCCGAGCTTGTGCACTTGATGCAAGAAAGTCATATCGCCGTCTGCGCACCCAAGCTCAGAGGGTCTATGCGTCGTGATGCGCTCGACCTCAATCACCAGGTGCTGCTTCATGTTCTTTGGGGCGAAGATCGCTTTCATACCTGGGATCATTGGCTGTCAGCGGCCGGGATCGAAGGCGTGAAGACCAGCGGTGGTATCGCGTTTGATCTACTGGAATTGGCGATTCATGCTGCCGTCAACGCGGTAGGGGTGACCATCGCTGACCGGCACATGGTTACTCGTGAGCTGGATAGAGGGGAGCTCGTATCATGGCTTGATGTCGAGGTCACTGGGCATCGCTCTTACTGGTTGGCAACCCGGCCGCATCAAGTGGAGTCGGCCAACCTCAAGCTTTTCCGCCAATGGCTGGCGCAGGAGATCGAAGATCCGCCTGTCGGTTTATAAGCAGTTACGGGCAGGTGACCGCAGGGCTATGAGGCGTCGTGGAGGCTGTTATCGGAGAGAAGTTGTTCACGCAGTAGGTCGACGAGCGTATCACCCGCGGGATGCTGGAAACTCGGCGATTTTCGAACCGCCAGCTCGGCAGGGGGCAACGCTGGGAACCCGTCTGCTTCATCAAGGATGCGCCAGTTCTCGGGCATGGCGCGTCGATCAGTGACCGTGACGGCCTTGCCCTGATTAACGGCAACGCGCAGCCCGGTGGGGCTTTGGGTCGTATACTCCAGCGACCATTGTCTGCCTAGGCGCGTAAGGGCTTCCAGGGCGCGCTCTCGATAAGGGCAGTGGTCAGGGAAAAGCGCCAGTGCAAGCGGCGCATTGGGGGCGACACAATAATCTTGATGCGCTGCCCAAACCACTTCCTCATGACCCATTGATACCCCATGCCGTTGGCTCTTGTGTTGAATGGTCAGTACGAGATCAAGCTCTCCCGCTTCCAAAGACTCGATGAGCTCACTCGACATGCGGCAATGAATATGCGGCCGAATGCGAGGATGTAGCTCGGCAAGGCGCGCCAATAGTGCCGGTAGCCAGGCTTCGGCATAATTTTCTGGTAGGCTGAAACGAATGATGCCGTCGTGGTCGCCGTGACCAAGCACGCTCAACGCCTCGCGCTGCAATTGCAACAGGCGGCGGGCATAGACCAGAAACGTTTCTCCATCTTGAGTGAGTGTCAGTTGACGGCTCGTGCGCTGCAAGAGACGCGTGCCGAGCCGTTCTTCCAGGGTGCGTATGCGCAGACTAATGGTCGACTGCGTCTTATGCAGCTGGTTGGCGGCAGCGGTAAACCCATTGTTGTCCACCACGGCAACGAAAGCACTCAGCAGTTCATTGTCGAGCGACGGCGTGCGAGGCGAACTATCGGTATAGCCGATGGAATCGATCACAAGGAATTGTTTCCTCAATAGAGCTGGTTTATCCACTATGCCTCCAGATACGCCGAGGTGCCAAGCCCGGTTCATATTTCTTTCTGGAGGATAATCCAATGCTGAACGCTGATCAGTTGGCGGATGCTGAGCGCCTAGATTTGTCTGCCTTTGTCGATACCCAGCGCTATCCGCTCGATGACCCAGATAGCCCGCCGCTTATTGAGGTCATTGAGTCTGCACGGCGTGATCTTGACCGTGAGGGCTGTGCGGTGCTGCGAGGCTTTCTGCACCCGACTGTGCTTGAGCAAGCACGGACAGAGAGCGCGCGCATGGCCGAGAAAAGTTTCTTCAACACGCGCCAGGTCAACGCCTATTTTACGGCTGATGACCCCTCGCTACCGGATGATGACCCACGTCGGATATTCATGACACGCACCAGCGGTTTCGTCACTCGGGACATGATCACGGCGGATAGCCTGATTCATAGACTCTATGTCTCCAGGGCAATGAAGTCGCTGGTGGCACGCTGTCTTGGCGAAGAGCAAATTTATGAGTATGCCGACCCTTTCGCTGGCCTCGTGCTCAACGTACTGCCCGATGGTACTCAGCAGCCGTGGCACTACGACACCAACGAATTCATCGTCACCATGATGACGCAGCAGCCCGAAGCGGGCGGCGTTTTCGAGTATTGCCCGGGTATTCGTACACCGCAGGACGAAAACTATGCCGGTGTCAGCGCAGTGATTCGTGAGGATGATTCAGCACCGATAAAGCGTCTGGATCTGCGTCCAGGTGATTTACAGATTTTCAAAGGGCGCTTCAGTCTGCACCGCGTCTCAGAGGTGCAAGGTGATACGCCAAGACTGACGGCCATTTTCGCCTATTCGCAGCAGCCCGGCGTGGTCGGCAAGCTCGAACGCACACGCCAACTGTACGGGCGTGTCGCCGAACAGCATATCCAGGCTGAAGCCAGCGATGCCGAGCGTAATGACGGCCTGATCGACTGAGCACCCATCCCTGTAGCTTTACTGAAGAGGAGAGACCATGAAGATGGATCTCGATACCCTCGGTATACTTCCGCCGACTCATGAGCCTAGCGATTGCGAGCCGACGCACGCCGAGATTGAACAGGTACTGCTCGACCGTCTTGGCCGTGTTCGGCATGAACTCGTCAAACATGACCTGGCCGCGGTCGTGCTCTTTGACCCGGCACACGTACGTTATGCCACAGGCTCGCGCAACATGCAGGTCTATAGCTCGCGAAACCCGGCGCGCTATGCGTTCGTCCCCGCTGAAGGGCCAGTGGTGTTGTTCGAGTTTTCCGGCTGCGAGCACTTGGCCAAGCACCTACCTACGGTGGATGAGATTCGCCCGGCGAAGGCAATTTCCTATTACTTCAATGAGAAGAACACCGAGGCGGTGACCCGCGCCTGGGCGGACGAGATCATCGACCTTGTTCGTCAATGTGGCGGCGGCAAGCGTATCGGCATCGAAAGCGCCACGCCGGAAGCGGCATTCATGCTGCAGAGGAGCGGCTTAGAGGTATTGGATGCACAGGCGCCACTAGAGTTGGCACGCGCCATCAAGGTACCCAATGAGATCAAAATGATCCGTTCGTCTCTGCGTGCGGTGGAAGAGGGTGTACATAAGCTCGAAATGGCGATCAAGCCGGGCATGAGCGAGAACGCTGTGTGGTCACGGCTGCACCAGCACATCATCGAAACTGACGCTGACTTTGTTGAGACACGCTTGATGAACTCGGGGCCGCGCACCAATCCATGGTTCCAGGAGTGTTCAGACCGAATCATCCAAGATGGCGAACTGGTGGCGCTGGATACCGACGTGGTAGGGCGCTACGGGTATTATGCCGACTTCTCCCGCACTTTCCTGTGTGGTGATGGCCAGGCAAGCCAGGCACAGAAGGATCTCTACGCCATGGCCTACGAACAGATACGTACCAATATGCAAAACATCCGGCCCGGCATCAGTTTTAAGGAATACGCCGAGCGTGCCTGGCAACTGCCAGAAGCCTACAAGGCGCGCCGTTACTTCGCTTTGGCGCATGGCGTTGGCATGAATGGCGAGTATCCCTACATCGTTCATCGTGAGGATATCGACGACAAGGGCTACGACGGAATTATTGAGCCGGGAATGACGCTTTGCGTGGAGAGCTTTATCGGCCACGAAAAGGGTGGAGAGGGCGTCAAGTTGGAGGAGCAACTCTACGTACGCGACGACGGAAAAGTGGAGTTACTGTCCGATTATCCCTTCGATTCCAGGTTGCTGGGATATACCTAGTGAAAGGGTGCTACATTCTTTTTTCTCATGATAGCTATTCAGTAATGTCGATCGTTATTCGGTAATAACCTGCTACGATTGACTTTTTAGCATGGCTGAATTATTAGAAGGGAGCTTAATATGAATAAAATCTCATCATCGTTCTTGGTGGTAGGGCTGCTCGCAACGACAACTGCCGTTCAGGCGGACAATCACAAGTCATTGGTGATCGGTACCAATAATTGGGCCGAAAACATTGCAGTTGCCAACATGTGGAAGATCATCCTTGAAGAAGAGCATGGCTACGACATTGAACTTTCCGATGTCGGCAAGAGTGTGCTTTACAGTGGGTTAGCCAACGAGGATTTCGACCTTTCCCTGGAAATCTGGTTACCTACCACTGATGCCTCTTTCCTTGAGCCTCACAAGGATGCGATTGACGTGCACGATGTTTGGTACGAAGGCACTGGGCTGGGCCTGGTGGTGCCGAGCTACGTGGATATCGACACCATCCCTGAGCTTGGCGAAAACGCCGAGGCTTATGAGTACCAGGGTAGCCCGACTATTCTTGGTATTGACTCAGGTTCGGCAATTGCAGGCTCTACCGACGATGCGATAGACGTGTATGAATTGCCACTTAAGCAAATCAATAGCTCTGGGCCGGCGATGATGGCGGCGCTAGATGATGCTTATCAGCGCGAAGAGCCGATCGTCGTGACACTGTGGAGCCCGCATTGGGCTTTTGCTGAGTACGACCTCAAATATCTGGAGGATACTGAGGGCGTTTATGGCGAAAGTGACGATATTCACTGGTTCTCGCGCAAAGGTTTCGGTGACGATGATCCCTGGCTAACGTCCGTGCTCAATGATTGGTACATGGACGACGATACATTGGGCGGCCTGATGGCCGAAATCGAGCAAGCCGGTGACCCAGTAGAAGGTGCCCAGACTTGGATCGATGAGAATCGTGACTTGATTGATGGGTGGATAGCGGCTGGTGACGACGAATAATACTTTATTGACTACCTGAGTCAGCATAGCTGAGCTATGTTAGCAGTCGTTCGTTTTGGCGCGTGCTACCTATATGGAACCTAGTGTGCTGCCAACAAAAAACGGCCACTTGCTGAGTTAGCTAAGTGGCCGTTTTTTCTGAAATTTTTGGTCGGAATAGCAGGATTCGAACCTACGACCTCTGCCTCCCGAAGGCAGCGCTCTACCAAGCTGAGCTATATTCCGAATAGGTTGCTGAGGCTTAAGTGTTCGCTCTCAACAACGGAGGTGGATAATACTTAGCCAGAGGTATTTTTTCAAGTCCTCGGTGTCGTCAGGCCGCAATTTTTATGCTTGGCGATCAACCGCTAAGCGGGCTAGCTGGGCCATGCTGTCTCGGTAGGCGCTGGGCGGCAGGGCATCCAACTGCTGCAGGGCTTTATCGGCCATCTCTTCGGCCCGCTGGCGGGTGTAGTCGAGTGCGCCAGTGGCGTGGATGATTTCCAGTACGGCGTCGAGTTGCTCAAGCCCGCCATCGCGAATTACCTGGCGAATCAACTTGGCCTGCTCCGGCGTGCCTTGCTCCATAGCGTAGATCAGCGGGAGCGTGGGTTTGCCTTCGGCCAGGTCGTCGCCGACGTTTTTGCCCATGGCATCGGCGTCGCCCTGGTAATCCAACAGGTCGTCAATCAGCTGGAAGGCGAGACCCAGGTAGCGGCCGTAATACTGGAGCGCCTGCTCCTGTTCCGGTGTTGCTTCCGCCAACACGGCACCACTGTGGGAGGCCGCTTCAAATAATTTGGCGGTTTTACCCAAAATGGTCTCGAAGTAGTCCTCTTCGGAGATGCTGGGATTGCCGATGTTGGTCAACTGCAGCACTTCCCCTTCCGCGATGATGCAGGTGGCGCCGGAGAGAATCGCCATAATGCGCATGGAGCCTACATCGACCATCATCTGAAACGAGCGGGCATAAAGGAAGTCACCGACCAGTACCGAAGGCGCATTGCCCCAGGCGTCGTTGGCGGTTTTCTTGCCCCGGCGCATATGTGATTCATCCACCACATCATCGTGGAGCAGGGTGGAGGTGTGCATAAACTCAATCAGCGTGGCCAGCGGGATATGCTTGTCGCCGGTGTAATTGAGGGAACGGGCGGCGAGTAGCGCCAATAAAGGGCGCAAACGCTTGCCACCGCTTTCGGTGATGTACTGGCCGATGGTTTCGACCAGCGGTACTTTGGAGTTAAGCTGTTCGACAATCGTCCGGTTGACGGCTGCGAAATCATCGGCCACCACGGCGTGCAGCGGTGAAGGCGTTGGGCTGACGGGCTGGGCTGAGGAGACGTTAGCGGTCATGGGATTCGTTCATCGCGGCAGATGGAGGCGGTAAGTGTCGCCCGTAATTGTGGCCACGTAGTTGTGGTCATAGGTTGGGGCCATGCTATGGGGCTGCCTGTTGGGCGTCAAGATACGCACAGCGGTTACGGTATCGCATTCGTCATCATTGGCAATTGACATTTGTCGATAGTCTTGTGATAAGAGAAGATAGTCGTTATAATCCGCGACCCMCTCATCATGCTCCCTGTCAGATGGCTCCAAAAGGGGCGCCACTCGCAGCAGGTCGATAAGAGCGATTCCCGATGAGCGCTGTTTAACGGTTGAACAAACGGCACTAACGACAGTCCGGAGAGCGACATGTACGCAGTTATCAAAAGCGGTGGTAAGCAGTACCGCGTTCAAGAAGGTCAAACCCTCAAGCTTGAGAAAATCGAAGTCGCTACCGGCGAAACGATTGAGTTTGACGAAGTGCTGATGGTCGCAGACGGCGATGACTTCAACATCGGTGCGCCGATGCTCAGTGGTGCTAAAGTCTCTGCCGAAGTGGTTTCCCACGGACGTGGCGATAAAGTCACCATCATCAAGTTCCGTCGTCGTAAGCACCACATGAAGCGTCAGGGCCACCGCCAGTGGTTCACTGAAGTCAAAATTACCGGAATTTCTGCGTAAGCGGTCAATTCCCTTAGGAGGATTTTGCAATGGCACATAAAAAGGCAGCTGGCTCCACGCGCAACGGTCGCGATTCCGAGTCCAAACGCTTAGGTGTGAAACTCTTCGGTGGCCAAGCGGCGACTGCGGGTAACATCATCGTGCGTCAGCGCGGCACGCGTTTCCACGCGGGCACAGGCGTAGGCCTTGGTCGTGACCACACGCTGTTCGCACTGAGCGACGGTTTTGTGAAGTTTGAGACCAAAGGTCCGAAAAACCGCAAGTTCGTAAGCATCGTTTCTGCCTAAACGGCTAGTGCTATGCTCGCGGTTGCGAGAAAAAAGGCCCCGCTATGGCGGGGCTTTTTTGTCGGTTAAATCTCTTTTCCAATACGGTTACCACGATGTTTTTACCACCATGCCTTTATCAGTATGCTGGTGGCAATAAAGGGCTGGGAACGGGTTTGGGAAAACAGTAGTGCATATTAGGGCGGCGGAAGCGGCCGGGAGAATCCAATGCAGTTCGTCGATGAAGCCTCGATTATTGTTGAGGCGGGCAAAGGCGGCAATGGCTGTCTGAGCTTTCGCCGCGAAAAATATGTGCCCAGGGGCGGCCCCGATGGGGGTGATGGCGGTCATGGTGGTAGCGTTTACCTGATTGGTGACGATGCCCTTAACACCCTGATCGATTTCAAATTCCAGCGCTTCTATAAAGCTCAGAACGGCCAGGGCGGTATGGGCCGTCAAATGAGCGGTAAGGCCGGTGAAGACCTGCACGTCAAAGTGCCGGTGGGCACCACGGTGATCGATGAAGACACCCTGGAAGTCATCGCCGATGTCACCGAAATCGGTCAGGTGGTACTGGTAGGCGAAGGTGGTCGGCGTGGGTTGGGTAATATCCACTTTAAGTCCTCGACCAACCGCGCGCCGCGCCGTACCACGCCAGGCACCGACGGCGACCGCCGCAACCTGCGTTTGGAAATGAAGGTGATGGCCGATGTAGGCCTGCTGGGTATGCCCAACGCGGGCAAATCGACGTTGATTCGCTCGGTGTCGGCTGCCAAACCCAAGGTTGCCAACTACCCGTTTACGACCTTAGTGCCCAACTTAGGCGTGGTAAAACTGGGTATGCACGAGCACTTCGTCATGGCCGACGTACCGGGCTTGATCGAAGGGGCCTCTGAAGGTGCCGGTTTAGGGCTACGTTTTTTGAAGCACCTAACCCGCACCCGGCTGCTGTTCCATGTGGTCGACGTGGCACCGTTTGATGAGTCTGATCCGGTGGAAGCGGCCAAGGCGATTGTCCATGAGTTGGGGCAGTTCTCTCCGGCGCTTTCTGAGCGGCCGCGCTGGTTGGTGCTGAATAAGTTTGACCTGCTGCCGGAAGATGAGCGTGAAGAGCGCGCCCAGAAGATTATCCAGGCGCTCAACTGGGAAGGCCCGGTGTTCCGCATTTCGGCGATTAGCAGCGACGGCACCGATAAGCTGGTGCAGGCTGCTTACCGCTGGTTGACCGAGCAGCGTCGCCTTGAGAACGAAGATGAAGAGGCGCTGGCCCGTGAAGAAGAGATGCGCCGCCGCATGGAAGAAGAGTCGGTTGCGCGTACCGAAGATCGTTTGGGTCGTCGGCGTAAGCGTGACGATGAAGACGACGAAGACTTTGACGACGATGATTACGATGTTGAAGTCGAATACGCCCCTTAGTGGTATTGAGAGGGCGCATTCGGTAGTAAGCTTAAGGTTATAAGCTAAAAGGGGGCTGCGTTCGCGCGGCCCCTTTTGTAAGTGTCTGATTGAGGCGGAATGGCATGGATAGTAACGAGCAAATCCTAGGGCGTAGCGCGCTCAGCCGTGCGCGGCGGGTGGTGGTCAAAATCGGCAGTGCGCTGCTCACCAACGATGGCCGCGGCCTGGACGAACCCGCCATTGGCGGCTGGGTAGATCAGATCGCCGCCTTGCACCAGCAGGGGGTTGAGGTGGTGCTGGTCTCTTCCGGCGCTGTGGCGGCGGGCATGGTACGGCTTGGCTGGCAGGTGCGCCCCAGTGCCGTGCATGAGCTCCAGGCGGCGGCGGCGGTAGGTCAAAATGGCCTAACCCAGTGCTACGAGCAGCACTTCGCTCGTCACGGAATGCTCACCGCGCAGATTCTGCTTACCCATGACGACCTTTCCAACCGCAAGCGCTACCTGAATGCCCTTTCAGCACTACGCACCCTGGTAGAAATGCGCGTGGTGCCGGTGATTAATGAAAACGACACCGTGGTCACCGATGAGATTCGCTTTGGCGATAACGACACCCTCGGCGCGCTGGTCGCCAATCTACTGGAAGCGGACGCGCTGCTGTTGCTGACCGACCAGGAAGGCTTGTTTGACGCCGATCCACGCCACAATCCCAATGCCCAGATGATTGCCGAAGGGCGCGCCGACGACCCGCGCTTAGCCGCCGTCGCAGGTAGCGGCGGGGCACTGGGGCGCGGTGGTATGAGCACCAAAGTGCGCGCGGCGCAATTAGCGGCGCGCTCCGGCGCGGTGACGGTCATCGCCAGCGGCCGCCAGCCTGACGTTATCAACCGGATCATGGCGGGCGAAGCGCTGGGCACGCTGCTGCGGCCTGACCAAGTACCCATGGCGGCGCGCAAGCGCTGGCTGGCGGGGCAACTGCAGGTACGTGGCACGCTGGTGCTGGATGCCGGAGCGGTCAAAGTGCTGCGCGATAAAGGCTCTAGCCTGTTGGCAGTCGGTGTGCGCGATGTGCAGGGCAGCTTTAAGCGCGGCGATATGGTGGTCTGCGTGGATGAGCAGGGCGCGTCTGTGGCTAAAGGCTTGGTCAATTACGGCGTGGAGGAAGCGCGTCTGCTGGCGGGCCAGCCCAGCCACCAGATTGAAGCGATCCTCGGCTACGTGGAAGCCCATGAGCTGATTCACCGCGATAACCTGGTGGTTATTTAACCCCTAGCGCGGGGCGGTAGGGGTACTTGCCGCGGCCAGTCATCGGGTACCAAAAATAGCCGCTCATAGCGCTGATCATCGTGCTCACTCTCTGAATACCAGAGCATAACCTGCTGCGGTGAACGCCACGTTGTCACTCTATCGATAATGCTGGGCAGTACCTCCGCCGCAGGGCGAAAAGCGCTGCGCGGCGGTGGTGCCAGCCAGTGGGGTTTTTCCAGCCATACCATCCTTGGAATGGCGGGAAGGCTGGCGGCCATCTCAGGCCAATCGCGCAAATAGCACCAAGTCCCCCGGCGGTGATCAGCCGTTGCACCCTCCGGGGCTGGCATCTCAGCGTGCCAGGGGTAATACAACACGCCCGGTATTGCCAGCCGCTGGGTTAACTGTTCGCTTAAACTGACGCTCGATACACCCAGATCTCGTGGCGTTAACCAATGGGCGAGCGTTTCCAGCGCGGGTAGTGTGTTGGAGAGTGGCAGTTGATGACGCTGTAGATGAGTGCACTTGAGCGCCAGGCTATCCAGCCCACCGGGGCCAATCCAGCGGCTTTGGCTGGKGGGCGCGCCAGGGCCTTCGGGCAGTCCCAGATAGAACTTAATCGCTACTTCCAAATGCACCGGCGCCGGCTTCTCGCGGGTGCGATAGAGCATATCCAGCTCGCCCAGGGTATTGCGCTTTCGCGTGATGCGTACGTTGCTGGCGAGCAGCCGTGTATTGGGTGCGTGGTCTAACAGCGTGTGCCACAGGCGTTCGTGATAATGGCCCATGCGCGTCGCGCGGCTGCCGTTTAAAGCGGCTAATGGCTGTAACTGGCGCAGCCAGGGCAGCAGGGTATGCTCCAAGCCTAGTTCTTGCAGTGTAGGGCGCCCAGCGCAGGGGATGGGGGGCGGCAGCTCCACCAGGTCAGGCGKGGCGACCAGCCAAGCTAAGTCTCTCAGTGCTGACACCGTGTTGCCGAGTGCTCCATCCTCCAGCACGCCATGAAGGCTTTCGTTCAGCACGGATGTCTCCTCAGCACCTTGGTAAGGTTGGCACTAGAAAATTAGCTACATGATTTGGMAGCCTACCATAAACGCAGCGGGCTCCCCGTAGGGAGCCCGCAAAGCGATTAGCTAAAAATATTAATCGTGGTCAATTTGGGTAACTTCGGAAGAGCCCTGACGCACGCTGATTTCTAGTTCGCGGCCATTTTCGCCACGGCCTTCGATATCGATGATGCCGCTTTTACCAATATCGAGAGATTCAAATTCGACCATACCTTCCTGGCTGGCTACGTCTAACGCTTGGCGGATATCATCTTCGCTCATGCCCCAAGCACCGGTAATCAGGCGCTCACGTTGCTCTTGCAGTGTTTCACCGTTATCGAGTGAAAATTCCACGTCAGCGTACCACTCATCGTCCAACCAGCCTTCTACTTCTGCGCGGCCACGGCTTTCAATGCTAATTTCTTCGTAGTGGCTGAAACCGTAGTCATTGGCGKGGGKCAATACGTCATCAATGCGATCCATCGGCAGTGAATCGTCGGCCTGGGCACTACCGGCAGCTGCGGCAAGTAGCAGAGCAGAGGTCGGGATCAGCAGCATTTTTTTCATGGTGTTCATGGCAAATTCCTTCTTTACGTATTTAAACGTGAATGTCTATACGACAGTGAATAAACGGCATTCAGCGAATGCGACAGGGAATTTATACCACCGCGATACTTTCCTTAAGCTGACAAAACTGTTCATCTAGCGTTCATGTTGCTTTTGGCATGCTTGCATCATGCGTAAATTCCTCCGCCACCCTATGAAACCGCTGCGCAGCTTCCAACGAGGCACTCGTCGCAACGTCACTGGCTTAGCTCTCATGCTACTGCTGGTGGGCAGTGCTGTGGGTGACCAGCACTGGGAATCGCTGCACGGCGAGGTACGCCGCGGTGAGGTTGTGCCTCTTGACTCTATTTTGGATTGGTTGGAAGACCACTATATAGGCGAAGTGCTCGAGGTTGAGGTGGAACGTGAAGGAGGGTATGTCGAGTATGAAATCAAGCTGCTTGGCCCGCAAGGGCAAGTCGTCGAGTTTGAATTTGATGGCCATAACGGCCAGTTGATGTCGATAGAAGGCGTACGTATCAACGATATGCGCCGCTAGGAGCCACTAGCCTGTTGCTATCATTTGCCATACAAAAAGAAGGGTAGTTAGCCAATGAAGTGTTTGTTGGTAGAAGATGACCAGGCGCTGGCTCGTGAGCTAAGCCAGGCGCTGCGCGACGGAGATTGGCTAGTCGAGCATGCGGCCACTGGTCAGGACGCCGATTTTCTGGTGCGCACGGAAGCCTACGACACGCTGATTTTGGATGTCGGGCTACCCGATGGCGATGGCACCCGCTGGTTGGCAGCATGGCGGGAAGATGGTATCGACCTGCCGGTGCTGATCCTTACCGCCCGTGAGCGCTGGGCCGATAAGGCCGCAGGATTTACCGCCGGCGCGGATGACTACGTCACCAAGCCGTTCGAATCGGCGGAAGTCCTCTTTCGCCTACGTGCGCTGGTGCGCCGCAGCCATGGCCATGCCCACCCGGTGCTGAAAGTGGGCGAGCTGAGTTTGGATACCCACACCCAGCACGTTTCGCTTGCCGGTCGCCCGGTGGGATTAACCGCCCAGGAGACCCGTCTGCTGGGTTATTTGATGCACGCCGCACCACGGGTTGTCAGCCGTACCGAGCTTTCAGAGCACGTTTACGACCGCGACCACGAGCCAGACTCCAACGTGATCGATGTTCAGGTTAGCCGTCTGCGCCGCAAATTGGGCAGCTGGCGGATTGCTACCCTGCGTGGCCAGGGCTATCGGCTATTAGCTGAAGAGCCTGCTAGCGAATGAGTCAAGACACCACCGCATGGAAAGACCGCTGGGCAAAACGCTCTATCAGCGTGCGGCTACTGCTGGCCGTATTGGTGATGGTCGGGCTGGCGCTGCCCATCGCGGGTACGCTGCTGTCTCATCATTACCGGACCTCCGCCACGCAGGCCTTTGACGAGCGCCTGGGGGCCACCCTCAACGTCATTATCGCGGGCGTTACCTATGACCCCATTGAGCAGCAGCTCGTCCACGACCGGGCGCTGGGTGACCCACGTTTTGAGACTGTCTATTCCGGCTGGTACTGGCAAATTACCGATGGCGAGGAAAACACCCTGGCCTCGCGTTCGCTGTGGGATCAGCGCCTACCGGTCATCGACAATGACACCCTTAGCGCCCGCTCGATACCTGGTCCCCGGGGCCAGTCGCTGCGCGTGGTGGAGCGCGATATCTATCTGGCGCCGTTAGAAGCGCCGCTGCACATTAGCGTGGCCGCTCGGGACGATGTGTTAGCCCGCGATATTGGCGAATTTCAACGCCTGCTATGGGGCGGTTTAGTAGGCTTGGGCGTGCTGTTGCTCGGCGTATTGGCGCTGCAAGTACGCTGGGGGCTAGCACCGCTTCGGCGTATGCATGCCAATCTACACGATGTGGAACAGGGGCGCGCCGAACAGCTGGATACCCGCTTGCCTGACGAGCTAGCGACGCTAGCGGCCTCGATGAATGCGGTACTGGCCCGCGACCAGCGCTTGATCGAGCGCGGCCGCCATACCGCTGGCAACCTGGCCCATGCGCTGAAAACCCCGCTGAGTGTGATGCGCCTGCAGCTACGCCAACTACCAGAAACGAACCGTGCCGCCTGGGAAGTTGAGCTAGAACGCGTGGATAGCGCGGTACGTCACCATCTGGCGCGGGCATCGGCAGCGGGCGAGGGCGTACGCTTTGCGCCGATTGATTTGCACGCCACCCTAGCGCCGCTGCTCAACGGGCTAGCCAGGCTTGCCCAGCGGCGCGGCATTGCGCTACGCCAAATCTGGCCGCGTGACGTTAAGGTGCATATGGATGAGCAGGATATCCAAGAGCTGGTGGGCAACTTGATGGATAACGCGCTGCGCTGGGCACACAGCGATGTGCAGCTACAGGTAGCGATCGACGAGCAGCAGTTAACCTTAACCGTTAGCGATGATGGCCCTGGTATGTCCGAAGCCGAGTGTCAGCAGGCGGTACAGCGCGGTAAACGGTTGGACGAACAACGCTCGGGTAGCGGTCTGGGTTTGGCCATTGTGACCGACCTTGTTGCTCTCTACAGCGGCCATATGCAGCTGAGCCGTCCTAGCACTAGCGGATTGAAAGTGGTGGTGGAACTACCCGTCATCGCGCGTAATCGCCGCGCGTAACTAATGGAGACCGCACCGAATGAATCGCACAGATACGCTGCCCGATATAGTCGCCGGCCCCCTGTTAAGACGCATCAGCACTACCCGTCTGGTACTTTGGCTTGTTGCTATCCGGCCGCTGAACATGACCTTGGTACTGCGCCCAGGGCGCACCGATAGCCAGTCGATTGGTTTAGCGCACCATCAGCAGTGCATCGCTATCGGTGAGCGCGCTTTTATCTACCTAATCGATTGTGAGCTTGAGTCAGCACTGCCCTGCGACGAGCGCATCGAGTACGACCTGCAGGTGGAAACCCAGCAGGGCGAGTGGCGCTCGCTGCCCGAATGGGCGCCGTGGCTGTGCTATGACGGTGCCGCTTACCCTGCTTTTGTGATTGCCTCGCGGCATCACCGCTTAATGCACGGCTCCTGCCGTAAGCCCCATCACGACAGTGCGGATGGCTTGGTGCGTGCCGACAGCTGGCTTGCCGAACAGCAGTCAGCGCCCACCGAATGGCCCGCCTGGCTCTTGATGACCGGTGATCAGGTGTACGCCGACGATGTGGCCGGGCCGATGCTACGTGCCGTGCATGCGCTGATTGAACGGCTAGGGCTGGTGGATGAGTGGTTGGAAGGGGCGACGGTCGATGATAGCCAGGCGCTCTACCGCTCGCCGGATAGCTACTATCGCCGTGCAGAGCTACTGCCCGATGTGACTAGCAACGTGGCGCTGCGCGAGCGCTTCTTCGGCGGTGTCAAAAAGCCCGTGTTTACCTCGGCGAATGCCCATAACCATTTGATGACGCTGGCCGAAATGCTCTCCATGTACTGCCTGGTGTGGTCGCCGACGCCCTGGCAGGTGATTGCGCCAACGCCGCCTGAGTTAGATGACAAAGATGCCGAGCTGTATCGTCAGGAGCAGGCGGTGATCGATGACTTTGTTGCGGGTTTGCCCCAGTGCGCGCGGCTGATGGCGCATTTGCCCAGCCTGATGATTTTCGACGATCACGACGTCACCGACGACTGGAACCTGACCGCCGATTGGGAGCGCGCCGCCTACGGTCATCCGTTCTCTAAGCGTATTATCGGTAACGCCCTGGTGGCCTATCTGCTTTGCCAAGCCTGGGGTAACGACCCGGATAAAATGAACCCGTTAGTCCATCACGCCTCGACCCTGCTGGGCGATGGCGACCAGCCGCTAGTATGCGCCGAGCAGGATGGGTTGATTGAGCGGCTGCTGCGTTTTCAGGGCTGGGAGTTTCAGGTGCCCGGCACTCCCGCGCTGATTGTGCTCGATACCCGCACCCGCCGCTGGCGCAGCGAGCGCAGCCCGCACCGCCCTTCGGGCTTGATGGACTGGGAGGCGCTAATGGAAATGCAGCAGGCGCTAATGGGGGCCAAAAGTGCGGTGATTGTTTCTCCCGCACCAATGTTCGGCGTCAAGTTGATAGAGGGAATCCAAAAGCTGTTTACCCTTGCCGGTAAGCCGCTGGTGGTGGATGCCGAAAACTGGATGGCTCACCGCGGAGCGGCCAATACGCTGCTGCAAATTTGGCAGCACTCCAAAACCCCAGGCAACTACGTGATTCTATCTGGCGACGTGCACTACTCGTTTGTCTACGACATTGTGGTGCGCCATCAGCGCCGTTCTCCCCATCTGTGGCAGATCACCTCAAGCGGGATCAAAAACACCTTTCCCAAAAACCTGCTCAATACCTTTGACCGGCTCAATCGCTGGCTCTACGCGCCGTGGTCGCCGCTTAATTGGTTCACCAAGCGCCGCAAGCTAAGCGTTCACCCCCGCGATCCTGACCGCGCCAGCGCTGGTGAACGGCTGTGGAACGCCAGCGGCATTGGCTTAGTAACGCTGGATGAGAAGGGCCACCCTATCGATATCCGACAGCTCGACGCCGACGGTAGCGAGGTGGTCTTTCCGGCGCGGGAAAAACCGCTCATTTAACGTCAGTGTAGCGTCAACTGACTGATGTCCTTGATGATTGTCATTATAGCGTCACAAAAATGACGCACGCTTGCTTGCAGCTTATCAACCAACTCCAGGGAAGGTGACACATCATAGGAACCACCGCTGGTTATTAGGGTGGCAGAATAGGGCAGCAGGCAAATGACCGCACAAGAATCGCAGTGGTTGCAAAAGATTATTGCAACAGAAGAGTTGCACGTGCTCTTTCAGCCCATTGTGGATGCCAGCCAGCAGGCGATTTATGGCTACGAAGCACTGATTCGTGGGCCTAAAACATCGCCGCTTCACTCGCCGTTACGACTGTTTGAAGTAGCCACTCAGGCCGGAAAGCTGGTGGAATTAGATATACTCTGCCGACGGTTAGCCATCTACCGCTTTGCAGAGCTTGATCTGCCGGGCCTGCTGTTTCTTAACGTTATGCCGTTGACGATCGTAGAGCGTGATTTTCGCGAAGGCTTAACGCTTGGCTTTATTCGTGACAGCGGCTTGCCCCCAGAGCGGGTGGTGATCGAGCTCACTGAACACGTGCCAATCCACGACTACGAGCTAATGCGCCAAGCGGTGGATCACTACCGCACTATGGGCTTTCAAGTCGCGCTGGATGATCTAGGTGCAGGGCACTCAAGCCTACGCCACTGGTCTGAGCTGCGCCCGGATTTCGTTAAGCTCGACCGTCACTTTATCTCCGGCATCGATCAGGATCCTGCCAAGCGAGAATTCCTGCGCTCGATTCTCGACGTGGCCCGTAGCCTGGACTGCCAAGTGATCGCCGAAGGGGTGGAGACCGCTGCTGAGCATCTTTGCTTGTGGGAACTCGACCGTGGGCTCGCACTACTACAAGGCTTCTATTTCGCCCGACCCAACCAGCAGCCGCCTTTAGAACTCAATATGGTGCTGCCGGCGAGCACCCAATTAAAAAGCCCTGCGGGTCGTACCACGCGCTCGATTTTACGGGCTACCGATGCCATAACGACGGATTGCGCAGTGCCGTATATCTCCGAGCGATTTCGCCAACAACCCAGCTTGCGCTGCGTGGCCGTGCTGGAGAATGGTAAGCCCGTGGCGGTGGTGCGACGCAACTCGTTTTTAACTCTATTTACCAMCCCCTATAGCCATTCCCTTTATGCCAAGCGCCGCGTGCTGGACGTTGCTGATGCACGCATGCTGGTGGCCGAAGCGGATACTCCGCTTGAGATTTTGAGTCAGAAGTTGACCGACAGCCGGGATATTGAGCAAGAGGACTTTGTCATCGTTAACGCTAACGGTGACTACCTGGGGATGGGCAATATCGTTGACCTTTTGCGTGAGATTACCGCGATTCAGGTGCGCCAAGCGCGGCATGCCAACCCGCTCACCGGCCTGCCGGGTAATATCCTGATCAATGAAACCCTGGCGGCTTATTTGGCCTCCGGGCATGGGTTTGCCGCGGCCTATGTTGACTTGGATAACTTTAAAGCCTTTAACGATGCCTATGGCTACGCCCGAGGTGACCACATCATCATTTCGCTATCGCGGCTGCTGCAAGCACAGGTAGAGAATGCCGGGGGCTTTATTGGCCATATTGGCGGCGATGATTTTATGATGTTGCTGCCGCTTGAGCACTGGGAAAGTGTTTGTCAGCAAATTCTGCACTCATTCGAGGTGATGGCGCCGGGCTTCTATGAAGAGGCTGATCGCCTTCAGGGCGGGATTCACATCGAAAACCGTCAAAATAGAATGACGTTTTTTCCCTTTGTGAGCGTCTCGATTGCGGTAAAACCCATCCACGATACGACTACCTGCCAATCGCTGGATATCGCAGGCGAGCTTTCTGAGCTGAAGCACCAGGCCAAAAAAATGCCCGGTAACAGCCTGTTTGTAGAGCGCCGCGGCCACGAGGCTTTTCAAACTGCAGATTAACTGTCCTTCGCCAAAACGTCACGAAGCGGTCATATAAGTGTCCCATTTTTGTCATCTGGGGTCGTCAGGATGTTGTCATCTTTTAATAACTCTACAGAACGCTACAGGTGACCCATGCAGACATTATCTTTTTCCCGCACGTTAATTAGCGCCGCCGTTGCCAGTGCCTTCGCCTTAGCCGCGGTGAGCGCCTCTGCGGACCTTTCATCGCGCTATGTGGATAACGATGGCGATATGGTCGCCGATGTCCCCAGCGACGAGTCACAGTGGGTTGACCCGGATACCTTGGTGTTTGCCTACACGCCGGTTGAAGACCCCGCGGTTTACGCGGATGTCTGGTCTGACTTTCTGGATCACTTGAGCGAAGCCACTGGCAAAAAAATCCAGTTCTTCCCGGTGCAGTCCAACGCTGCCCAGCAGGAAGCGCTGCGCGCTGGCCGTCTGCACGTAGCCGGTTTTAATACCGGTGGCGTACCGGTGGCGGTTAACTGCGGTGGTTTCCGCCCGTTTGCGATGATGGCCGCTGAAGATGGCAGCTTTGGGTACGAGATGGAAATCATCACCTATCCAGGCAGCGGCATTGAGGCTGTTGAAGACCTGGAAGGTCGCCAGTTAGCGTTTACTTCCGAGACCTCCAACTCCGGTTTCCGCGCTCCCTCCGCGCTGCTGCGTTCAGAGTACGGTTTGGAAGCGGGTGAAGATTTTGAGACCGCTTTCTCGGGCTCTCATGACAACTCCATTCTCGGCGTGGTTAACGAAGACTACGAAGCTGCTGCAATAGCTAACTCCGTTGGCAAGCGAATGATTTCCCGCGGTGTGGTTAGCGAAGGTGATTACGACATTATCTACACCTCACAAACCTTCCCTACCACCGCGTACGGGCTGGCCAATAACCTGAATCCGGAACTTGCTGAGAAAATTCAGGATGCGTTCTTCAGCTACGACTGGGAAGGCACGGCCCTCGAGTCAGAATTCGCTAACTCCGGCGAAGCACAGTTTATTCCGATTACTTATCAGGAAAACTGGGAAGTTATTCGCACCATTGCCGACGCCAACGGCGTGACCTACGACTGCGATTAATCAGTCGGTTATCAGCAATTATTCGGCCAGGAGGGCTCACCTTCTGGCCGTTTCGCTATACATAAGAGGTAGAACGATGTTGACACTCAGTGGCGTAGGCAAGCGCTACCCAACCGGGGACCGAGCGCTTACCGATATTGAGCTCACCCTGCCCAAAGGCCAGGTAATGGCGCTGATAGGACCTTCTGGCGCGGGTAAAAGTACCCTTATTCGCTGTGTGAACCGATTGGTTGAACCTACCCAGGGCAGCATTCGCCTGGAGAACACCGAACTCACCAAGCTCTCGGGCCACAAGCTGCGTCACGCCCGCCGCTCCATGGGGATGATTTTTCAGGAGTACGCACTGGTAGACCGGCTCACCGTGATGGAAAACGTGCTGTCTGGTCAGCTCGGTTACGTGGGTTTTTGGCGCAGCTTTTTGCGCCGCTACCCCCAGGAGGCAGTGGTCGAAGCCTTCCGTCTGCTAGAGCGGGTAGGGCTGACCCATGCCATCGACAAGCGCGCCGATGCATTGTCCGGCGGCCAGCGCCAGCGGGTGGGTATCGCCAGGGCGCTACTGCAAAGCCCCAAGCTGTTGCTGGTTGACGAGCCGACCGCCAGCCTCGACCCGAAAACCTCCCGCCAGATCATGCGCTTGATTCGCGAGCTATGCGCAGAGCGCGAGCTGGCGGCGATTATCAATATCCACGATGTGGCCCTGGCTCAGCAGTTTGCTGACCGTATTGTCGGCCTGCGCGCTGGAGAGATCGTGTTTGATGGCCTGCCCAGCGAACTCACCAGCGAGATCCTCACCACGATCTACGGTGAAGAGGATTGGGACACCACGCCTGAACCCATGGACGATGAAGTCAGCGGCGATGAGGCGACTAACACTACTCCGATTAATCCTCCCTACGCGCGGGTAATGTCGTCAATTGAAGCGGGAGTGGCACGATGAGCGAGCAGGCACGCCAGCAGGCGGCGCAGCGCGGTCAGTGGCGGCGACTACCGCTAATTGAAAGTCCCCGCTTGCGCTGGGGGCTCGCCATCGGCGCGGTGGTTTATCTGTTTTTAGCGCTTGCCTCGGTAGAGGTGAACTGGGCGCGGGTGGCGGAAGGCGCAGGCCGGGCGGTTAATTTTTTAGGCGCCTTTATGCAGCCTGACTTTGTCAGCCGCTACGACGATATCGTCGCAGGCTTGCTGGAAAGTTTGACCATGACGCTCACCTCCACGGTATTGGGTGTACTACTGGCGATACCCGTGGGCTTAGGGGCAGCGCGGAATATTTCGCCGCTACCGATCTACTTTGTGTGTCGCGCGATTATTGCCGTCTCCCGTACGTTTCAAGAGATCATCATCGCCATTCTGTTTGTGGTGATGTTCGGCTTTGGCCCTTTCGCGGGCATGATCACTCTGGCCTTCGCGACGATTGGCTTTATGGCCAAGCTGTTGGCGGAAGATATTGAAGACTTGGATTGGCGTCAGGTGGAGGCGGTGAGGGCGACCGGTGCGAGCTGGTGGCAGACCATGAATCACGCCGTGCAGCCCCAGGTGATGCCGCGTTTGATCGGGCTCTCCATGTACCGCCTGGATATCAACTTCCGTGAGTCGTCGGTGATTGGCATTGTCGGCGCGGGCGGTATCGGCGCCACGCTGAATACCTCGCTGAGCCGCTATGAGTACGACACCTCCGCGGCGATTCTGTTGATCATCATCGCCATCGTGCTGCTGTGTGAATATAGCTCTAGCCACGTTCGCCGCTGGACCCAGTAACGCTGACCCTGAAATTCTGGAGAACTGTTATGCCCGTATCTACTACATCCCAGGGTCAGCCAGTTTGGCGGCGGCGCACTACCCGCGCTCAATGGTTGCAGTACTTGGCTTGGCTGGCGGGTGTCAGCCTATTTCTGCTCTGCTGGAAGATGATTTCCGACAACACCATGTGGGTGTTTGTGGAAGATGCCGGCCGCCAGGGAGCAGATCTGATCAGCCGCATGACCCCTCCCGAATGGAGCTACGCCAATGTGCTCTGGAAGCCCATGTGGGMCACCATCAATATCGCCACTTTGGGCACCGCGTTAGGGATTATGATGGCGTTTCCGGTGGCATTTTTGGCTGCCCGTAACACTACGCCGCATCCGCTGGTGCGCAGTTTGGCGCTGATGGTGATCGTTTCATCGCGCTCCATTAACTCGCTGATTTGGGCAATGCTGCTGGTGACCATTCTTGGTCCCGGCGTGTTGGCGGGGATTATCGCCATTGCCCTGCGCTCCATTGGTTTTGTGGGCAAGCTGCTTTACGAAGCGATTGAAGAGATTCACCCCACCCCCGTTGAAGCGATTAGCGCGACCGGCGCGAGCCGCATGCAGGTGATGAACTACGGCGTGTTACCGCAAGTCATGCCCGCTTTCGCCGGAATTAGCGTCTACCGCTGGGACATTAATATCCGTGAGTCCACGGTATTGGGCTTGGTCGGGGCCGGTGGTATTGGCCTGCAGTTGAATGCTTCGATAAACAGCCTCGCCTGGGATCAGGTCAGCGTTATTTTTATTATGATTTTTGCCACCGTGCTAGTGTCGGAGTGGGTGTCTGCACGGGTGCGCCACGCGATTATTTAACGAAACTATTTAACTGAGTTAGCCGCCCAGGAGGCGAGTATGCGTTTTCCCGAAGCGGAGATCACAACGATTGATTTACTGCGTCATGGTGAGCCAGTAGGGGGGCGTATGCTCCGCGGCTCCACCGACCATCCGCTGAGTGAAACCGGCTGGCAGCAGGTCACCGATGCAGTGATGCGCCATACCGTAGAGGGGCATTTACCCTACGATGCGATTGTCACTTCGCCGTTAACGCGCTGCCGCGAATTCGCCCTATGGTTGGGCGAAGAGTTTGATCTGCCCGTTCAGGTAGAAGAGGATTTCGCTGAGCTGCACTTGGGGCAGTGGGAGGGCAAAACTCACGCCCAGGTGTTTGCCGAAGAGGGCACCGAGCGAATGAGTGCGTTTTGGTACGACCCTGCCACGGTGTCGCCGCCCGGTGGTGAAACCCTGCAAGCCTTTGACGCGCGCCTGGCCGAGGCCTGGCAGCAGCTGTTAAAAAATCCACCGGGCAAGCATGTGCTGGTAGTGGCGCATCTGTTTGTCTGCAATGGCCTGCTGCGCCGGGTGATTGAGCAGCCGCTTTCGCGGGTACTGGCAATGGATTTACCCTACGCGGCCATGAGCCGGGTGCGTCATGAGCGCCATGCGCTGGGTGAAACCAGCTTTGTCGAGTGGATCGGCCGCTAACCATTGGCGGCTAGGCATGCTTTGCGCCATCATGAAGGCACGTTGGCTTATCGGAGAGGCTGCCCATGATATTGCTTCGCCTGTGGTCTCTACCTTGCGGGTTGGTACCCTCTGGAAGGKGGCTGCTTACCTGCCTGTTACTACTGGCACTAGCGGGTTGTGCCAGCCGTGATCTTACCCCCATTGAGGCACCTCCTGACCGTGCGGGACTCTCTATGGAGCGTGCGCTGATTCTCTCCCATGCCCAGCAGGCCATTGGCACACCGTATCGCTTTGGGGGAAATACGCCCGATGGTCTGGACTGCTCTGGCTTAGTGGAAATGACCTACCGGGCGGCGGGTATTCGCGTTCCGCGTACCGCCGATGAGCAGTTTCGCGCCTTGCCACAGGTGAAAGCCCCACGCCCCGGTGATCTGCTTTTCTTTGGAGACCGTCGCAAAGCTACCCACGTAGGGATTTATCGTGGCAATGGCCAAATGATTCATGCGCCTGGCGATGGCCGTGCCGTGGTCAGCGTGCCGCTAGAGATCGATTACTGGCAGGCGCGCTTTTTGGGTGCCGCCAGTCCAGCGCCTTAACTTATTACCTCGTCAGCCGATAAGGTACTTTGTAGTGCAAAGTACCTTCGCCGCCATAGGGTGTTATTATGCCTAGCAACACTACTGTCTTCATAATAACGACTCTATTTACCTAATAACGGCTCTATATAACAACGAACCTATATAGCGACGGCTCTATAAAAACGACGAGGAGAGCAAAGACGTATGTATCAATCCTTGAAGGTATCGAAGGAACAGTCTTTGTCTCAACAGCACTCCCAGCCAACACCTTCACTGCCCCGTTCGAACGTGATGCCAACAACATCCGTCGGCCAAACAGTGTCTCCCGCTGAATCGGTATTTTGTTACGCCAATGAAGCGATCATTATTACCGATGCGGAAAATCGGGTGGTGGAGGTGAATCCCGCTTTTTGTGAATTAACGGGGTTTGCCCAGGGGGATGTACAGGGCAAAACACCAGAAGCGTTCAGCATTTTACCGCTGGATGATAGCCGCACCACGCGATTGATGCGTGAAGAACTGCAGTTGCGTGACCGTAGTAAAAGCCAGGTGAGCTACCGTAGCCACGATGGCCAGTTTTATCCGGGGATGATGTCGATTAATCGCGTGCGCAACGAGCACGGCGAGGTCGATCACCACGTGATTGTCCTCGCGGACCTTTCGGCCATTCCGGCTCATGCCCGCCACCTGAACCGAGAAGTCTATTTCGATGCCCTAACCGGGCTACCCAACCTGCAACTGCTGACGCAATTGATTCAAGAGTCCATGCAGCATGCCGATGCGAAGGAGCTACCCTTGGCGGTGTGCTCGCTGGATATCGATTTCTTCAAAAACATTAATGACCGCCTGGGCTCCACCGTGGGCGATGCGCTGCTGTCGTCTTTTTCGCAGCGGATTAGCCATCTGTTGTTCGGGGATGATGTGCTGGCGCGGGTGGGGGGCGACGAGTTTGTGCTGTTACTCCACCATGGTGTCGACGACGATTTTTTTGAGAAGTTGTTATCCTCCATTCGCCAACCGCTGATGATCGACGGGCAGAGCATTCACCTAACGGCAAGCCTGGGGGTGACGGTCTACCCGAGTGACCATGTTCAGGGCGATGTGCTGTTACGCCATGCCAATCAGGCTATGTACCGTGCTAAGCAGCGTGGCCGCGATACCTTCCACTTGTTTGACCCTAACCATGACCGCTTGCTGCAGGTGCGCCATGAGCAGAGGCAGCGTTTTATTGATGCGCTCAATAACCATGAAATGTGCCTCTATTATCAGCCCCAGGTCGATATGCGCAGCGGCCAGGTGGTCGGCCTAGAGGCGCTAATTCGTTGGCAGCACCCTGAAGAGGGTTTGCTTGCGCCGGCGAAGTTTTTACCCATTATCGATACCACGCCGTTAGAAGTGGATCTAGGCGAGTGGGTTATTGAGCAGGCGCTGCGTCAGTTGACTAAATGGCAGGCTCAAGGCATTGCGCTGCCGATCAATGTGAATATAAGTCCTACGCATTTGCTCGTGGGTAATTTTAGTCAACGTTTAAGCGAGCTGCTGGCACGTCACCCCGATGTGCCGCCCGCCATGCTCAAGCTCGAAGTGCTGGAGAGTGCCGCGATGCACGACATCCAGGCCGCACTGCAAAATATGTCGCGCTGCCAGTCGCTGGGTGTGAGTTTTGCTATTGATGATTTCGGTACCGGGTTTTCGTCGTTAACCCACCTGCGGCAGTTACCGGTCAGCTTGATCAAAATTGACCAAAGCTTTGTCCGCGATATGCTCAGCGATCAGGACGATATGGCGATTGTAGAGAGCGTTATTTACATGGCGAATCGCTTTAAGCGACCGATGCTGGCGGAAGGTGTAGAAACCTTAGCGCATGCTAAAGCCTTGATGGCCTTGGGCTGCGACTTAGCCCAAGGCTATGGTATTGCTCGGCCAATGCCCGCCGAGGCGCTACCTGCCTGGTTGGCGAATTGGCCTAGGCGTGAAGAGTGGAACGCTCTCGCAGTATCGGATAACTAAGCGGCTAGCTCATCAGCGGCTGATTCATCTGCGGAGGGCGTAGCAGTGGATGATGTCGCCGCGGCGCCGTCGCTGCGGGCTTGCTCCATCTCACTACGTTGCATGGACGCTTCGAGTTTGGCTTCCAATAGATACTGACGCGCCTGGGCAGCCACTTGATAATCGGTAGGGGAAGGGTCGGCAGGTGCCATGGCCGCGGCGATCACGGTCTGCATTTTTTCGATAGTCGCTTGGGGATCATTGGGCACCGGGCCGTAGTCGATCGGTACTTCTCCCGCCACCGCGTAGCGCTTGCCATCTGGGCCGACTTCATACTCGTAGCTGGCGCCGCCTGCATAGGCGCCACCCACTGTTTGGTGGGCCATCTCGTGCTGGCGAACTTCGCGATCCGTCTGTTTAAGCTGATCTAGTAGCTGAATCTCTTCCGGCGCCATGGGCGTACCGTCAGCCCGTTTGGGGCCAGCGGCGTCGCTGCTGCTCTCTTCGCTAGTGCTTGTCGCATCGGTATCGTCGCTAGATGCCGTGTCTTCTTCAAGTGCACGGCCCTTTGCGGCTTGCTCAACGCGCGGTGATGTAGCGTTTGCTACAGGATACGCCCAGGCAGAGAGGGAAACGTTGCTAACGGAAGAAACGGCCATAGGAGATTACCGACTAAGTACGAGTTGGGATACCATGAAGTATTAGCGAGCAATGCCGAGAGTGCAAGTTTGCACGATGCAGACCCTATGCAAACCATTGATGTATTCATTAATCTGAACTACGACGAGTGCCTAGCCCATTACGAAGGGCGTATTGCCAACGTACGTACCCGCAGCGTGGATGGCCGTTGGGTGGTATTTCCCGCTGAGGCGATTCGCCGGGTGGTGGGGCGTGATGGGGTACGCGGTATTTATCGATTAAGTTTTTCTGAGCAGGGCCGATTTATTAGCATTAATCCCTTAACCGGACGTTGAATTGCCTATGCACCGCCTTGGAACACCGGTCACCTTACATGACCTCATTTATTCCATTATTCCCAATTTAAACAGCGCTGAAAAGTTAGTTTTTGCGACGCTAGAAAATTTGATCGAAGCTGCTTCGAACCCGTTGGATATCCTTAAACGCACCGATCAGCGCCAGGCGTTTGGGCTGGAAATTCATCGTATACGGATGAACCTTGAGCACCTGCTGGGCCGTTACCGGGCCGAGGTAGATGCCGTGCTACGCAGCGAAGGCGAGTATACCGGCCCGGKAGTAGAACCCGACCCCCAAGAGGCCGATGCCATTCGTAGCGCGGTGGAAATCTATATACACGTATGCGCTTTCCAACGTGGGGAGCGTCCCCATCCTATTCCTGGGCGTGAAACCTCGCCGCGTTATCGGCTATAGCGCAACATTCACAGCATGGCATCAACATTGCTTGTATAATGTGACCATTCGGCTTTCAGGGTTACCCCCTTGAAAGCAAACGGCCTGCCTACCCGGCGCTGGCTGTGGACACATTAGGAGATATACCATGTCTGCCTCACCTGTCACATTGATGGTGGCTCGTCGCGTTGAGCACGGCCGCTACGCTGATTTTAATCGTTGGCTGAACGAAGGGCGCGAGCTGGCGGCCGATTTTACTGGCTACCTCGGCTCCGGCGTATTGGCGCCACCGGCTGACGACGATGAATACCAGATTATATTCCGTTTTAGCAGCAGTGAAACCTTAGCCGCCTGGGAACACTCAGCCTCACGCCATGCGTGGTTGGCGCGCGGTAAGGGCTTGTATGAAGCGCCCCATGAGCACCGGGCCACCGGGCTGGATGCGTGGTTTCAAACCGGCAGCAGCGCCCCGCCGCGCTGGAAGCAGGCCGTGGCCGTGTGGCTGGCTTTCTTTCCTATCTCGCTGATTTTTCAACTGGTATTTGGTGGCGTACTGGCCGATTGGACGCTGGTGCCGCGGGTAGTGGTGAGCACGCTGATGTTGACCCCGGTGATGGTGTTTGTGTTTATTCCGCTCTCTATGCGTTTACTGGCGCCCTGGTTGCAAGGTAAGTGGTCTCCGTTGGATTTGCTGGCGCGTTGGCGCCACGCGCAGCGGTCTTAATGCTCCGGTCTTAATGCACTGTCTTTAATACACAGTTCTTAATAACCACTGATTGCGTTCGCGCTTCCATGGGGTTCGACGTTGCGTTGATACTCACCTGCGTTTATTGCGCCTATGATGATGGGCTTTATGGTACTAAGCTAAATGTGCCTGTAAACAAAGGATAAGTGTCGCCAGTGCAAGCTGGTGCGCAACTCAGCCCCATGGAGAGTTTATGATCCACGTTCACCATCTGGAAAAGTCTCGTTCGCATCGCATCCTGTGGCTACTTGAAGCCCTTGAACTGGACTACGAATTGGTGGTTTACCAACGCGATGGCAAAACACAACAAGCGCCCGACGCACTGAAAAAAATCCATCCGTTGGGTAAGTCTCCGGTGATTACCGATGGCGATCTCACTGTGGCTGAGTCAGGAGCGATCATTGATTACCTTGTGCAGCGCTATGGGCAGGGCCGCTGCCAGCCTTCGTCGGATGATATGCGTGCTTGGGTGGATTACCGCTACTGGTTGCACTATGCCGAAGGCTCATTCATGCCGTTGCTGGTGATGCAGCTTGTGTTCAGCCAAATTCCAAAACAGTCCCCCTGGCTGATTAAGCCGCTGGCGAAAGGGATTAGCGATACAGTCAGCAAGCGCTTCCTGACACCGCAGATTAAACGGCACCTCAACTTTATTAACCAACACTTGTTGGCGGAGGGCAACTTTGGTGGGCCGTGGCCCAGCGGCGCCGATATGCAAATGAGTTTCCCGCTTCAGGCGGTGGCCGCCATCCAGTCGCTGGAAAGCTATCCTGCCATAGCGGCGTTTGTGTCACGCATTGAGCAAGACGCCGCTTGGCAGCGAGTGGTAGAGCGGGCAGGCCCCCTTACCATGCCGGGTCAGTGACCAGCCGCTATGGACTATTTTGCCTCGTCTGCAGCGCTTCCGGCGGAGCTGATACGCAGTATTGATGGCTACCTGGGGCGTTGGGGTATCGCCTTGCTGCTCGTTTTTCTTCTTTTGGCGCTGCTGGGCAATCTGTTGCTCAAGCGGCGTATGCGGCATAACCGGGCGCTACTCCAGTCCAATCAAGAGATGCTGACGACGATTCTGGATAGCGTTGATGCGTTTATTTATATCAAGTCGCCGTCCCTGGAGTATCAATACGTTAACCGTCGTATTAGCGATCTATTTGGTCTGCCTGCCGACAAAATTATCGGTAAGCGCGACGAGGCCTTTTTTGATCCCGGAAGCGCTGCTGAAATCAAGCAGGTTGATCGCAATGTCTTGGATTCAGGAAAAAAAGTGACGGTAGAAGAGAGCAATATCTTGCAGGGCGAAAGCCGGGTAAGAACGTTCTTATCGATTAAAATGCCGCTTGCCATGTCACCCGGCGCTCCTCCTTCCCTGTGCGGTATTTCGACCGAACTCACTGACTACCTCGAAATGCAGTCGCACACCCACTACCTGGCCTTCTACGACTCGCTAACCGGGCTGCCCAACCGGCGGCAGCTGATGGACGCCTTAACGGCCGCGATTGAGCATGATGAGTGGGCTGCGTCCTATAGCGCGGTAATGGTAATCGACCTGGATAATTTCCGTTTAGTGAACGATATCCAGGGCCACGAGAGTGGCGATCAGCTATTGATTAGCGTGGCTGAACAGCTACGTCAGCGGCTTGAGCCAGAGGTAACGCTAGCCCGTTTTAGTAGCGATGAGTTTGTTGTGCTGATCAATGATCTGGGCGAGCAACAGACGAACGCTGCACTAAAAGCCGAGCGTGTGGCGCGCCAACTACTGGAAACCATTGCACAGTTAAGAACCAGCCACTCGTTACCAATCAGTGCCAGTATTGGCATTGCGCTGTTTATCGGAGGAGGCGAGCACAGTATGGATAGCGTGCTGCAACAGGCTGATATGGCGTTGCAGCAGGCGAAAAGCAMGGGCGGCAACACGCTGTGCTTTTTTAATACGGATATGCAAACCAGCGTGCTGGAAAGGGCCAGTTTAGAGGCTGACTTGCGTAAGGCGCTGGAGCGCAACGAGCTGGCGCTGCATTACCAAGTGCAGGTCGACCATCAGGGCGTGACCACTGGCGTAGAGGCGTTACTGCGTTGGTACCACCCTCTGCGAGGCTGGGTCTCCCCCGCGACGTTCATTCCACTTGCGGAAGATACTCGGCTGATTGTGCCGATCGGTTACTGGGTGCTGCGGTCAGCCTGCGAGCAGCTAGCCAAATGGTCGCATCAAGCGGCCTACGCGCCATTAAGTATTTCCGTCAACGTGAGTTCCGTGCAATTTCAGCAGCCAGAGTTCGTGCGTGATGTCGAGGCGCTGCTAGCCGAAACTCAGGCGCCGCCTAGCCGTTTGGTGCTAGAAGTCACTGAAAGCCTGTTGATGCGTGAGCCAGTCCGGGTGCGCAATACGATGTTGAAGCTGCGTGCTAGGGGGATCCGCTTTGCGTTGGATGACTTTGGTACCGGTTACTCATCGCTGAGTTATCTGAAGCGCTTACCGTTGGATGAGTTAAAAATTGACCAATCTTTTATTCACGAATTGCTCACCGATAAGACAGACGCAGCGATTGTGGATACCACCATTCTGCTGGCAGTGAGTTTAGGCTTAACTGTGGTGGCGGAAGGGGTGGAGAAACAAGAGCAGCTCGACTGGTTAAGGGGCCACGGCTGTTACCGCTATCAAGGCTACCTATTGGGTCGCCCGACGCCCATTGAGTACCTGTTTGAAAGCTATTAAAAACCCCCTTTTCAGCCAGGTGAAAAGGGGGTTAAGCGTGCTGCTAATATTAAGTGCTGTGCTTAACTGAGCTGTGCTTAACTGAATAGCGCAAAGCTCTCTGCGTTAAGCCACATATGCACCAAAATGCTGGCAATGTAACCGAGTAAAATAACCGGCGACCAGCGCAAGTGGCCCATAAACGTATAGGAACCCCTGGCTTGACCCATCACGGCCACACCGGCCGCGGAGCCAATCGATAGCAAACTGCCCCCGACACCCGCGGTTAGAGTAATCAGCAGCCATTGGCCATGGGACATATCGGGCTCCATGGTCAGCACTGCAAACATCACTGGAATGTTGTCGACAACCGCCGAGACCACACCCAGTGTAATGTTGGCTGCCGTCGCGTYCCAACCGGTATACAGCGCTTCTGAAAGCAAGCCCAAATAGCCCATAAAGCCAAGCCCGCCAACGCACATCACCACCCCGTAGAAGAACAGCAGTGTGTCCCACTCGGCGCGTGCCACGCGGTTAAATACATCAAACGGCACTACGCTACCCAGCTGTTGAAGTTTGCGTTCATCCCCTCGGCGACTATAGCGCTCACGCTTACGCTCTAAAGAGCGGGGCAGGCTGCGACGCAGGTAGTAACCAAAGAACTGCAAATAGCCGAGGCCGGTCATCATGCCCAGTACCGGTGGCAGATGAAGCACTACGTGACATAACACAGCCGTCACAATGGTTAATAAAAACAGCCCCACAATGCGCCTGGCGCCGCGTTTCATCCACACATCTTCATAAACGCTTTCGGGTTTTTCATCCTTGATGAACAGGCTCATGATGCAGGCGGGAATCAGGAAGTTGACCAGGGCAGGGAAGAACAGAATAAAGAAATCCTGGAAGGCAACCATACCCGCTTGCCACACCATCAAGGTAGTAATATCGCCGAACGGACTAAACGCGCCCCCCGCGTTGGCGGCCACCACAATATTGATACAAGCCAGGTTAATATAGCGCTGGTTGCCTTCGGCCACTTTGGTTACCACGGCGCACATCAGCAGGGCCGTGGTGAGGTTGTCGGCAATCGGCGACAGCACAAAGGCGAGACCGCCGGTCAGCCAAAACAGCGTCCGGTAGTTGAAGCCCTTGCGCAGCATCCAGGAGCGCAGGGCATCGAAAACGCGGCGCTCTTCCATGGCGTTGATGTAGGTCATGGCCACCAGCAAGAACAGCATCAGCTCGGTGAACTCCAAAAGCGTGACGCGGAAAGCGTACTCAGACGCGTCCGACATACCGTTTTGGACATACACCCAGCCGATGAGGCTCCAGATGATACCGGCGGCCACTAGCACCGGCTTAGACTTGCGCATATGGATCTTTTCTTCCGCCATGACTAGCGCATAGGCCAGGACGAAAATCGCAACAGCGAAAAAGCCAACGGCAGAGGTGGTTAGATCTAATTCACCGGTTACGGCAAAAGCACTGGGGCTTACGCCTAATAGTAAGGCCGCTAACAAAAAAAGCCAGCGACGATATAATCGTGGCTGGCAAGAGGGTTGGCACAACGTAGGCATGTGACGTTCTTCCTCATGGTTAAGTTGTCAGGAGTGGTGTAAAAACGGACTTATCTTATCAGCCTATATTGCGCCGCAATACCTTATTAAAACGAACGAAAGTAGTTCTTCTTAAGGTAATAGCATCTTTTTTTAGGAAATTAATCTTTTAGGTAATGGTAAATTTCCCAGTATTAGTTCTATAAAAAAGTTAATAGACAGTTCATTATTATACTATCGCCGCATAGCATTGTTGAGTAAGTTTCAGAACATATATCTTTTACAGCTAATGTTTGGATTTAAACTATATGTCCGCGGATGTGGCGAGGGCGGGGTAAGGCGCGATGGCGTCGCGTGCCCGGCTGAGCGCAGTCGTGCTATGTTGAGCAGCGCCATGCTCTCAGCTTGATCAATAGCCAAAACAGCTGGTGACGATAAAACAAGGCCGATTTACGTTAAGGAATAACACAATGCGCAACCCCTTTTGCTTCCTACGCCATGCGCTTGGCGTTTCGGCAGCGACGCTAGCGCTGGCAAGTCTCGCTTTCTCCGCCCAGGCTGAAACCCGCGTGACCTATAAATCAGCCGCGGCGGGTACTTCCTACTATCTAATGGGAGTAGAGCTCTCTGAAGCCGTCCGCAAAGGGACGGATGATGCGATTATTCTCGCCTCGGAAGAGAGTCAGGGGTCTGTACAAAACGTAATGGAAGTATTGGCTCGCCAAGGCAATTACGTGTTCACCTCACCGTCAGCTTTAATTGAGCAGGCCATGGCTGGTGAAGGGGATTTTKCCGAGCGCCCGCATCTTCGTTTCCAAGAGATTCGTGGTTTATTTCCGTTGCCCCCTATGACCATGCACTTTGTGCTTGCAGGCGATAAAGGCGACATTAATTTTTCCGCGCTGGAAGGCAAACATATATTGATTGGGCGAGGCACCTTCAGTGCTCGTGAGGCAACTCGCTACCTGGGGTTGTTTGACCTGGACGAGGGCGTCCGAATCGCTGATGCGGCTATTAACAGCGGGCCCGATGCGCTCAAAAACGGCCAGATTGATGGCTTTGTTACCGCGAGTGCCTACCCCTCGCCCGGTGTGATCGAGGCGGCTGGCAGTCTGCCTATCTCGTTGGTCAGCCTGACCGACGAACAAGTCGAGCAAACCGGGGCGTTACGCCAATTGATACCCGGCGGCACTTACCCTGGCGTTAACAACGATGTCCAAACGACGTCGCTCCCTGTGATTGCCTACACCACCACGGCAATGGACGACGAAACTGCCTATACGCTAACCAGAACGTTTTGGGAGCGCCTCGATGCAATGGCAGAAGAGGCCCCGTGGTGGAGCAGTATTACCCCCGATATGTTGGCAAACATGACCGGGATGCTCCACCCAGGAGCGCTGCGTTACTACCAGGAAGCAGGTATCGAGGTGCCTGACGCACTGCGTTAGCCTTTTAACTAGCTCGTTACACTGATCGCCCCGGTGCTTCTATGTCAGGCGGCGCGCTAGCCGCCAAGGGCGACCAGAGCTACGAATGTCAAAAAATCGTAAAGCTTAACGCGATATAAGCCGCATAACCTGCGAGTAATACGGCGCCCTCCCAGCGTGATAAGCGCATGCCGGTATACAGGAACAGCACCAGTACACCGGCGGCACCTAGCATTACCCACTGATCAAATAAGACGACCCGCTCGACCAGCGGCAGTGGTTGCAAGAAAGCTGAGATGCCCAAAATGCCCAGCAGATTAAAAATATTGCTGCCGAGAATGTTACCCACCGCCACATCAGCATGGCGGCGTAGGGCCGCAATCACCGATACGGCCATTTCAGGCAGCGAGGTACCCACAGCCACAATGGTTAAGCCGATCACCGCTTCGGAAATCCCCATAGCCTGCGCTATGCCAATGGCGCCAAAGAGCAGCAGTTGCGAACCGCCAATGAGCATGCCCAGGCCGATCACCAGCGCCAAGGCAATCATCCACCCGGTGGTGGGTAGCTTGGTCATTTCATCCGCTTCAGCGGTGTGCATATCCGCTGCGGGAACGTGATGGCGGCTTTCACTGATATACGCCCAAATAAGGTAGCCAACCAGCCCCACTAGGAAAATGCCGGCATCTGCGCGTCCTAGAGCGCCGTTAAACGAAAGCCCAATAAACAGCAGGCTGGCGAGTACCACCACCAGGCCATCCCGGCGCAGTGCTAAAGGTTGAACCACCATTGGGCTAATAACGGCGCACATGCCCAAAATCAATAAGATATTGCCGATATTACTACCCACAATATTGCCAACCGCAATATCAGGCTGCTGATTAATCGCAGCATCAATCGAGACAACCAGTTCAGGGGCCGAGGTGCCAAAACCCACCACTACTAGCCCGGTGAGCAGTGGCGAAACCCCGACCCTTCGCGCGCCCGCCACCGCGCCGCGAATAAGCGACTCCCCACCTAGGGTCAGTAGCACAATACCCGCCAACAAACTAAGTCCGTATAGCATGTTCAAACCTCTTCCAGAGTGCTCGCCAGGCCGCGAATAATGCGGGATTCACCGGGCAAGCCAAAGCGCGCCAGGCGGTCGAATTAAGGGTGCCTAGCTTATCGGCAAGATTACGACTATTTTGGCTAATTTGCGCGGTTTAAAAGCGGTTATGAGAGCCAGGACTGCAAATTAAAAAACACAAAGGCTTTGACCTGCTGCTGACTACGTGGCAGGATGAGCCCAGTTAGTAAGTTAGCAAGCAAGCATGGTTCCAGAAACATTCGAATTCTTTCGGTAGTCTGTAATTGTATTCCTTGTTCTACTCACTATTTATCTGGGTAATACCAGGATTCTTACAATTCGCGACTTGCGAAAAGGATTTATATCATGGCAACTGGCACAGTTAAGTGGTTCAACGATTCTAAAGGCTTTGGCTTTATCGCTCCTTCTGACGGCAGTGATGACGTTTTTGCTCATTTCTCTGAAATTCAGTCTGACGGCTTCAAGACCCTGCCGGAAGGCGCTAACGTCTCTTTTGACGTTACCCAAGGTCAGAAAGGCCTTCAAGCTTCAAACATCAAGCTGCTTTCTTAATCCTAGCGATTATGTAAGCTCTCGAATCTTCTAGATTCGATGATCGGGCCCCGCGTAAGCGGGGCCCGATGCGTTTGTGTCTGCTAATTTTATTGTTTCTCTTTCAATGTCTCCTTTCTTGCTGAAGTGCCCGACATCGGTAGGAATGTGTTTGATTAATGGTATGTTATATTATATCTTTAAAGTGGAAATGCATTATTTTGTAATCGACAAAAGGAGAGATCGGAGATGACAGCATTGCCACTTAAGAGCACCAGCGCGCTTGTATTGAGTGCTTTGATACTGACGGGCATTCAAGGCGTTAGCGCCGACGATCATGGCCATGAGCATGAGCATGAGCATGAGCACGATCATACTCATAACGACCACGACCACGACCACGACCACGACCACGACCACGACCACGATAGCGATATCTATTCGGGCTATTTTGATGACGACCAGGTTGAGGATCGCGCGCTATCTGACTGGGAGGGTGATTGGCAGTCCGTTTATCTCTACCTACAAGATGGCACCCTTGACGAAGTGTTTGCGCATAAAGCAGACAATGGTGACAAGACCGCCGAAGAGTATAAAGCGTATTACGATACCGGTTACCAAACGGATGTAGAGCGTATCGTTATTGATGGAAGCGACGTCACTTTCTTTGAAAATGGCCAAGAGCGCACGGGTGAATACCAATACGATGGCTATGAAATTTTAAATTACCAAGCCGGTAACCGGGGTGTGCGGTTCATCTACGCGCTTGAAGAAGCATCCGATGAGCTACCCCAATACATCCAATTTAGTGACCACAGTATTTACCCCACCGATGCGCATCACTTCCATCTCTATTGGGGCGATGACCGTGAGGCGTTGTTAGAAGAAGTTACCAACTGGCCGACTTATTACCCATACGAGTTGAGCGGTGAAGAAATTGTCGAAGAAATGATTGCGCACTAGCGGTTACCGCCTAAGCGAAAAACATCTTTTGATGTGTACCTAGAAAGCGCTGGCCGAGATGCCGGCGCTTTGCTTTATTAGTACAGGGTAAATACAGCTTCGTGGACATGTGCTAACTTTTTCCGGTTCGGATTTAACCAGCATCAAGAGGTGTCACTATGCGCTTATCGTCTCTCTTTCTGAGTGTCGGGTTTTTGCTATCAAGTAGCTTTGCTACCGCGGATGATTCGTGCGCTAGCGCCAATACGCAAACCGAGCTAAACCAGTGTACGGCGCAGGCCTATCAAGCGGCGGATGACGAGCTCAACACGGTTTACCAAACCGTTGTTAGCCGTCTGGAGGACAATTCAGCGTCACTCGAGAAGCTCCGAGCGGCGCAGCGGGCGTGGATCGGCTTTCGTGATGCTGAGTGCGCGTTTGAAAGTAGCGCTGTGGAAGGCGGTAGCGCCCAACCCATGGTGCGTAACGGCTGTCTGGAAACGCTGACAGCGGAACGCACTGAACAACTGCGCGAGCATGCTAGTTGTGAAGAGGGCGATCTCAGCTGCTCTCGGTAAACGGTGGTCAAGCGCTAGAATGCAAACCGTTGCCCCGAGGTACAGGTGTCATCCGTGCTCGGTCAGCCGAGCGAACAGCGGCATAAGCAGCGCGAAGAGCTCCGCCTGGGAGGAGATGCAGCACTTGGCGTAGAGTTGGCGGCGGAAGACCTTAACTGTCTGAAGGCTGACGCCCAGGTGTAGGCTGATCGATAGGGATGAGTGGCCTCTTAGAATAAACAGCGCCACCTCCGCCTGGCGCGGGCTTAGCCGGATGCTGTGTTGCTGATTCAGCGCCTCTCTCAGGCGTTCCTCTACTGGGGCTGGTGCCGCTTTCATCACATTGTCAGAGCGGTAATCCTGCCAATGTTTTTTCAGCAGCGAGCTGAGGGTCATCCCGTACTGCCGCAAAGCCTGTAGTTCTCGCTTGTTGAAAGGCTTGCCGCTGGAGCAGTCTCTGCCCAAGCAGGCGGTTAGTGTGACACTTTCGGTGATGCTAGCGAAAACCGCCACTTCGTCTAGTAGCGTGGTTTGCTGGTAGTAATTTTTATAGTAATGCGTGCGCCTAAAGTGATCGGGCGCCACGTCCATCAATCGACGAATACCCTGCACACTGCCCCTGAGATGCTCGCGGTAAAAGGGGTCCAACAAGTAAGCTCCCCCCAGATATTGGCTATCCATGGGTAGATAGACGACAGGGTCGGTGTACTCTCGATAGAGCACCGCGGGCCGATGTTCACCGTGGTAAGCGATGATGATCAAGTTATCGAATGCCGCTAGGCATTTCACCAGGCTGGAGAAATATTGAGGCAGCTCAGGGGTCGCTAACGCCATGATGGCGTTGGCCAGTTCCTCGTCATGTTCGCTATGCGTCACCCGTTCCACATCCGCAGGCCCATACCACTCTGGGGTTATATACGCTCAAGTTGGCTGCCAATACCGTTCTAAGGAGATCGGCTACCTTTTGTCGCAGTCTAGCTGCATTGCAACAACGTCAGCAACTGTGAGGGCAATTGCCCGATGTCGGTTCCAACGTTTCCTGGAGATGGATCATGACGGATAACAATATCAAACTGGAAAGAACTCTATCACTCAAAGCAGTGGTGCTGTTTGGCTTGGCTTACATGACGCCATTGATCGTGCTGGGCACCTTCGGGGTCATTGCCAGCACTAGCAATGGCGCCGTACCCACCGCTTACCTGATCACCACCGCGGCCATGCTATTCACGGCCTACAGCTATGGCATTATGGCGCGCACCTATCCGGTATCAGGCTCTGCCTATACGTATGCCCGCAGGGCTATCGACTCCAGGGTCGGCTTTATGGTGGGTTGGAGCGTGCTGCTGGATTATTTCTTCCTGCCCATGGTGATCTGGTTGATCGGCGCTGCTTACTTGAATGCGCGCTTTCCTGACGTGCCGAGCTGGATATTCCTGCTCGGCTTCATTGGTATCACCACCTTCCTGAATATCTACGGCATCAAGCTCGCGTCCAAAGTGAACTCGTTGCTGATGGTGTTCCAGATATTGGTGATCGCTTTCTTCGTGCTGCTGTCTATTCGTCACGTATTTGCGACCGGTGGCAGCGATGCGCTTTTTAGCCTGGGGCCGTTCTTGGGTGAAGAGGCTGGCTTTACCGCGATTGCTGCGGGCGCCGCGGTGGCCGCTTACTCTTTTCTTGGCTTCGACGCCGTCACCACACTGACCGAAGAAACCATCGACCCGAAGCGCAATATCCCTAAGGCCATTATGCTCACCGCGCTGATCGGCGGGGGTATTTACGTACTCGTGGGCTACACCACCCAGCTGGTGCATCCTGGCAGCAGTTTCGTAAATTCCGACTCCGCCGCCTTTGAGATTGCCACGACCATCGGTGCGGATCTTTTCGGCGCTATCTTCCTGGCCGGCATGGTGCTTGCCCAGTTCACGTCCGGCCTGGCCGCTCAAGCCAGTGCCTCTCGGTTGCTGTTTGCCATGGGGCGGGATGCGGTATTGCCGCCTAAGCTGTTCGGTGCGCTGCACGCGCGCTTCCACACGCCAGTGTTCAATATCGTGTTAACGGGCGCCATTGGCATCATTGCCTTGTTCCTTGATGTGTTATCGGCCGCATCGTTTATCAACTTCGGTGCCTTTATCGCCTTTACGATGGTGAACCTGTCAGTGATCTTTCTGGTCAGCAAAGACGCCGATGCAAGGCGCCAGTATGGTGTGCTGAGAGGAATGGTGGTGCCGCTCATCGGTGCCCTGGTCAACCTTTGGCTGATGAGTAAGCTGGATATCAACGCCTTTATTCTGGGCCTGATCTGGCTTTCAATCGGTCTCGCCCAACTGGCCTACCTGACCCGCTTTTTCCGTCGCGAGCCGCCGGAAGTGGCCTTTGATGAATCAGAGCCCGCCTCGGTAAAAGCGACCCTTTAAACGGAGATTCACTATGTCCAGAAATTTGCCTGTCCTTGTAGTGCAGGAAGCCTCGCGGCCGCACGGCATTGACTCCGAACTGCTGGACTTTGAGGCCGCGCTGGCGGTGCACCTGAGCGACTTCGGTGCCGATTTTGAACAGCCAAGGATGGTGGTTTATCCGGAGCTCCATCTATGCGGCGCCACGGGTACGCCTCAGCAGCGCAAAGAGCAACTGGAAGCCGCGGCTGAGCCGATCGATGGCCCCCGTCACCAGCACTTGTCACGTATCGCCCGCAACCTGGGAGTATGGCTGCTGCCCGGCACGGTATGCGAACGAGGTGAGGACGGGCATCTGTACAACACCGCGCCGGTGTATTCGCCTGAAGGTGAGCGAGTGGCTGCCTACCGTAAGTGCTTCCCCTGGCGTCCTTATGAGCCCTATCAGCCGGGAGATCGCTTTGAAGTGTTCGAGGTGCCGGGCATAGGCCGGATCGGCCTGGCCATCTGCTACGACATCTGGTTCCCCGAGACGGTACGTCAGCTAGCGTGGCTGGGGGCGGAGGTGATCATCAACCAAGTGGCCACCACCACCTGCGACCGCGCCCAGGAGCAAATCCTTGTGCAGGCCAATGCTATTTTCAACCAGGTGTATATGGTGAGCGCTAATTCAGCCGCGCCTGCGGGAGAAGGTCAGAGTTTGATCGTCGACCCCGAAGGCCGCATCCGCGCCAGTATGCCCGGCGCCACCCCGGGCATACTCACCGATGTACTTAACATTGATGAGGTCGAGCGTGTGCGTACCTTCGGCACCGCGGGCCTAAACCGCATGTGGTCTCAGTTCCGGGAGGATGACCCAGTGCTGGAGTTACCCATGTACGAAGGCCGCATTGATCCGCGTAAGTGGAGGGAAAGGCGTTAAACAGCCGATCACCACTTTCTCCAACCCCGCGTTATACCCACTCCGTGCAACTATGCCATCATCCAGGTGATGGCTATTACCTGCAATAAGTTGATTGTTCAGATCGCTGAGCATCTAACCCGCCCAGCGGTAAATGTTACTTCTTCTCGCATCTGTATCCAGATATCCCGTTCAGTCCGCCTCCACGCAAGGGCAAAGAATGGGGTTGGATATCGCGTTTACTAAGAGCCTTTTTATCCCTAGCAGCTCCCGCTGACCTAACAACGTCGGCGTTGAAAGCCCAACCTAAGATAATCAGCCGTCTTAAGAACACTGTGCTAATCTGGATTCGGTAGGGTGGGTGAGTTCAGCAAGACAGATAATCGCCCAAGGCGGAGGTGCAGGGTAATAAGGGAGGCGCGCGAATTTTGGATATGTAGCCTAATAAAAATTAGCAAAAATACCTATCAATGACTTAGAGTGGATTTTGTAGGCTGCATTTGTCGGGTAAACGTGCCTGCATGTTTATCCAATCATAGGATGGGCAGTCTAATACCTGTTAGTTCTTAATGAATTTTAGGAGAATTCGATGAAGATTAAGTATGGGATCGATTATCAGTATCTTCCAAAGGGCTCAGCCCGCCCGTTGGATGACGGTGAAATAGTTGGTATTGAAGCCACTAGCGAGTCAGGTCAGGTAATATTGCCCAACGTTGGAGACTACGTACACATTGACAATTCTGCTGACGGAGGCCAACGCAGTAAATTCTCAGGGAAGGTTAAGTCCCGGTTATTCAATTATGTTCGCATTAACGACGAAGAGGTGTTTTGCGGAGTTAACATCGTTGTTGAAGAGACAGACGACGACTGGGGTAAGCTTATCAAGGAGTAGAACTAACAATCGCAGGCACCGCGACGGATTTTTCGTTGCGGCTTCGCCTTCACTACAAAGCCGCGCGTGCTGCTGGCGTTAGGGGCAACAATGGCTTCGATAGATGAACTAAGACAAGTGATAGACGAGTTCAATAGGAAGTATCCACGACCGTTCATGGCGCCCATCGAGTTGAACGGTCCTTACAATCTTCGAACTGAATACTGTAATCCCTACCCAAATGGGAATTTGCCAGGCGTATACGTTATCTGTAACAGCGACAGAAGGATTTTGAGAATCGGCAAGGCTTCGTGTCGGAGTACCATAACGGTACGATTGGGAGCATATTTCAAGTGGGGGGATGGTGATTGTGAAGGTAAGCCTAAGCATCCGGGTTATGAAGATGCTACTTTCGTATACACAATTGGCGTCGATGCTGATCGTGCGTTTGAGGTAACAGCAATTGAAGAATATCTGATTGGCCGTCTGGATCTGCCTTACAACTGGATTGGGCGGAAAAAGCCCTAACCAAGCGGTCAACGGGACCGCTTTTCCGCGCCGCCTTTGGCTCTGCTCCAAAGCGGCCCGTTACCTTCAGCGTTAAGCAATGGCGAGTAATAAGGAAAGTCGTTTGAACCAAGATGACAGTTTGATATTTACATGGTGGAATACAAGTCTTGCACCATCAGCGAAATCAAGAGCTTCTCCTGAAGACAGAGAGCTTGTCTGTAATGTTATTCGCTTTCTCATCAATGTGAAAAGATCAACCTTTATTGCATTGGGGGAAATATCTACCGAAGATGCTCAATACTTAATAGAAGCTTGTGCTATTGAGGGGTATGAGTACAAGATCGGGGTTTCGAGTTCTGGACGTTCTTCGTTTGACACATGCTATATTTACGATGTTTCAAAAGTCGCATTGTTAAATGTTTCTAATATTGAGAGCCAAAAGGGTAAAGGTAAAAAGAGGATTGCCCAGCGCGTAGATTTGTTGGTAGGTGAGTGCTTAACGCCATTCTATTTGTTCGTGTCGCATTGGCCGAGCCGATTATGGTGTTCAGAAGGTGACCCGAATAGGCATCTTTATGGAATCCGGTTGCGTGATTCAATTGATGCTCTCATTGAGGAGCATGGAGAGCCTCCATATATAGTTTTATTGGGGGACTATAATGATGATCCATTTGCAGATTCTTTAAGTCAGCATGTTATGGCGACAAGAGATTTAAAGCTCGCATCTAAAAGGGATGAGCTATTTTATAACCCTTTCTGGAAGTGCCTAAGTCAAACTCAGTGGGATTATGAATGCTCTGGGAGCTACTTTTATCGTAATGGACAAGTTACTCAGTGGCATACATTCGATCAGATAATTTTTTCGCATGCATTTATACAAGGAAAGCATTGGCGACTAACAACTGACTTTGAGCATGTTGTTCAAGTACCCGGTGTAGTGGAGGCTATCATAAATAGAAAAAGTATATTCGATCACGTTCCTGTTTCAGGTCAGGTAGAGAAGGTATATTGATATGGTTGATTTCAAAAAATTCCTTGAAAAAGGGTTGAGCGCAGCAGAGAAAGCTGAAGCCAACAAAGCTGAGATAGACTCTGTGTTTGAAGAGCTTAATCAGCAGATGGATGAGGCAACTAATGGAAAAATATATATTTCGCGTGTTGAGTTCTATGTAAATAGCCCTATCGCTGATTTGGCCTCGCTGGCTAACTTAAGGCCTAGGGAAAAATATACGGCAATTGCAGCCAAAAACCGAACCATTCAAGATTGTGAATATAAGCAACTGGCTAAATGGAAAATCGACAGAAACGGATATCCTTGTACAATAATTCTAGACCGCGATGAGATGTACTGTGAGGATAAGACGTCCCTTGAAAAAAATCTGCAACGCTTATTGAGTGACCCAGTCGTGGGTGATCAGATATATAAGCTTTTAAGCATGGTAGCCGCTGCCGAAGAAGATGGGGATGAAAATGAAGATGATGCTTAACAAGGCAATGCACGCGACAAGCGCGTGATTGCGGCGTTATACGTTTCCGAATTTCTCCGACACTCGAACTTTGAGGCCGAAGATTGAAGTCGAAGTTTTGTCTGCCATCATGAGGCTGGACAGAAAGTCGTAGACGCAGGAGGGGGCATGTGAGTAACCGCGCAAAGAAAAAGCGAAATAAGTCAGGGAAAGGGGGCCGACGTAAGGATTCTCGTTTTTCTTCCTTAAATATCAGCATGATCGATCAGCACAAGCGCGACGGAAGCAAGCTGGTACCTCCGCTGGCACAGATCCCGAATATGGCGACATCTTCTTGGTCGGACCACCATATGCCAGAAATGCTTTGGGCCGTCCTCCTTTCTGGTGTTCTCGAACGGCGGCATTATTTAGAGATTCTACGGAAGGTTGCGATTCATTGCCGGAGCTGGTTCCTGATAGAAGATGACGAAATCGCCGAAGAGAAGTCACCTGATCCAGAGGTAGGCCTTAACTTCTCGATTATTGTTGATCAAACGAAGTTGGCTGAAGTTTCAGATGAGGAGTTCCATGATTTCATCAAAATACCTTTAGCTCACCCATCAGGTTATGCGGCCCTTCGGCCGATTCTCCTTATTAATAGTCTTCCTGGAATTGAAAGATGGAAGAAATACCTAGATGAGGAACCAACAGAACATGACTGGAACACGCTTGCCCGAGTCACTGCTAATGTGCTCGATCACCAGTCCGAAGCATCTACCGACATTCGGTGGTTTAAGGTCATCATTGCCATCATCTCGGGTCGAATGCGCTTCCCAGCCTCTTTTGAAGAGCGGCTTGAGGAATTTCGGTTATTTCCTGACAAGGGCGACATGAGATCAGTGCGCCCATCAATCCGCTCTATGGAAATGTCTCTCCGTCGAAGTCATACGGCGGAATGGATTGAGCAATACTGGGAACAAGTACTTCGCGATACAGTTTGTATAGATCCCTCGGAAGGTGAAGGCTACACGTTCAAAGAAACCGAGATTGACCCCGATACTCTCTATGCTGCTCGCGATGGGGTTATTGAAAACTTTCGGCGAAATATTCGAGCGGAACGCGTTGACTCCCGGCTGGACTCAGCTTTCGGGCTAGTGCTTTACGCTCTTGGCATTTTAGAAGAGATTGGGATGCATCGCATCCACACGAGGATCGTTGGTGCTTTAGCGCTTCGGTCCCTAGCTGAGGTTTCCATAACGTTTCGCTATCTTGCAAAAACCGACTCGCCTGAAATGTGGCAGTCGTATCGAGTCTATGGAGCTGGTCAAGCAAAGCTTGCTTTCTTGAAAATACAGCAGACTCATGGCGACCTACCGAATTTTCTCGATGAATCCACGCTTCACTCGATTGCTAACGAGGATATATGGCAAGAATTTGTAAACATCGACGTCGGCCATTGGGCGAGTAGCAATTTGCGAAAACTTGCAATCGGCAGTGGTGCGAAGGATATCTATGACAAGTACTATGATTGGTCTTCGAGCTACATTCATGGAAATTGGGCAGCGGTACGGGACACGAACTTTGTGACCTGCCACAACCCACTTCATCGGCTGCACCGGATACCAAGGGTGGCTCACCGGGAGTTAAATTCGGTGGAGCCAGATGCAATTGAATTAGTTAATGAAATGATCATCGTCCTAGAGCGGCTTTTTCCTGGCGGGGAGAAAGTTTCTCCTGTCACTTTGAGAGAGCATGAAGCGGAATCTACAACACCAAATGCCGCCCAGGATAGTGACTCAACGAATGAGTAAGCAAATAATTGGTATAGAATCTTTCGCTGGACTCGGCTCGGGCTGAAGGGCGTGCCGCATAACAAGTAGTTGCAGTTCGTTCCGGGCCTGAAGGCCCTCCACCGGACAGCCTTGTCGCCGCTTCGCTCTGCCAAGGCTGTCGCTGAACAACGGCGTTATGCAGTAGGGAGAAATTGATGGCAGTGGTGGACGGCCGGATTTGGCCACCTTATGAAGCGTTCTATATCAATGGGATGTTATTTAATGCCCAGTCTGCTTTTCGCTCGATTGCTCGTATTTCCCATGCTTTCGAAGACCTGCCGGAAACAGCGATGGTAGAGGGGCTTGACCGGGTCCTTACTCACAATATTCTAAATGACTTGCAGAATATTATTGTTCATGGTGCGGCATTATCTCGCTATTTCTGGCCAGTTCGAAAAGGGCACGAAGAGCGTGGAGCACATCTACGTGAGTCATTCAATATCAACGAGACTAACCCTCTTTTTTCGCGTGAGCTCAGAAATGCCATAGAGCACTTTGATGAGCGCCTTGATCGCTATCTATCTCAAGGCATCGTGGGAGTAGTGATTCCCGAGTATGTTGGTCCAAAGCCAATCGATGATGGTGTTCCAGGCCACTTGTTTCGTGCTTTCTTCACAGACGTTGGCATCTTTCGTCTTCTAGATAGCGATCACGAAATGGAGCCTATCGTCAGCGAAATCATTAGGATTAAAGACCTATTAGAGGAAGCTGATGCGAGTGGCAGTAGGCTACCAAATGCATAACCAGGCCAAGCAGAGCGACCCATTTTCCGTTCCGCCTTTGGCTCCACTCCAAATGGTCGTCTGTTGGCGGCGTTATGTGTGGTCACGCTGATGGAGAAAAAGGATAACCTTTGTGGATAGACGCTGGGGAATATCGATTGATATTGAAGGGTTTTCTGCTCTTTACGAGAGCGGTGAGACCGGGAAAAGCAAGGCGATATGGGCGTTACATGAGCTGATGGACGCAGTAATAAAAATTGGTCAGCGCGCATACCCAGGTGATATTGCTTTTAATGAAGCTGATCGGATTTTTGCCCACCAATTTGGTGATGGATTTGTTATTGTTTCAAACTGTGAAGAAACCGATTCTAGCAGGTGTATCGCAATCGCAACTGCGATAATGCGCCATATGGCGATAAGAGGATTTTGCACAAAAGCCGCTATCTCCGTTGGTGACATGGCTGACATTAATGGCTGCTACCCCGACTCGGTCAGATTCTCTGACAATGGAACTCTGCGGTTCGGTGCTGGTTTAATGACTACAATACCCGTAATGGGAACGGCTTTGACAAAGGCATACAAATTGTCGTCTCGTGTATCTGGCAACGTACTTGTAGTGGATAAGCTGGCATTTGAGCATATTCCTAACTTTTTGGTTGCTTCATGTAGTGCTGAATGCTGCTTTATCGATTGGCGCAGTGACAAACACGATCTTGCTCGGACGGTTTCGGAGAAGAGTGGCCTAGAATTTGGTGATAGAGATAAACTGTTAGATTTGTTTGAGCAATATATTGAAAAAGACCCCAAGCCGCCAGAAAAATGGATTAAGGGTAGCAGGGCATCAATTGGGGGAAGTCCACCGCCTTACGCTGCGCTCCAGGCGGCAAATTATGGCGGCGTTAGGCAGGTATGATCGTCAGATTAGGGGCTATCCATGTCTCAGAAGCTTTTGGCCAAGATCAATCAGGGTTGCCATGACACTGAGAAGGAGCTTTTGAACCTAATAGATAATGCAACTCGTCTGGAAAAGCAGAAGATATTGAAGGCTGCGCAACAAAGGCTAAAAATCATAGCTCCTGCCAAATACAGGCAGATCGTTGGACCGTTACACGTCCGAGACTCTATGGGTAGCAAAAGTTGCTATTGCTGTAACCCCMCCTCTTTGGAACAAATAGCAAACGATATCGTTTCGGGCGATATACATTACGAAGCGCTGTTGTGCGATGCCTGCTGGGATGAGGATATATCGGTAGCATGGGGCACCTATGGCCCGTATGGTAAAAAACTGATAGACAAATGGACGTGGCAGGCTCTATGCACAGAAAGGGGCGACTGGAAGTTTGGAGCATGAGGGGGATTCTTGGATAAGGTTGAGGAAGCGCTCAAGCTATATCGAGATGAGGTTGCCACGGCTACCTGGGCGTTTTACGCATGGAAGCATTTGAACAATATTGGATCAAATGATCGAGCGGTAAGAAGCGGTTTAAATCGAAACGCGGCAACTTGGAACGTAATTACGCATTCCCTGCAGACGACATTTTTTATAACGATTGGCAGGCTCTTCGATATCGATGGCGATGCATTCTCGGTACACGCATTTCTCAGGTTTTGTATCGAAAACATTGATCAGTTCGCCTCTCAGCGTATTCGTGAGCGCAAGATGACTGACCAGAATGGTGTTGAGCCTGAGTGGTTAGAGGGCTACATGGAGAAAGTCTATGAAGCAAAGGAGCGAGATTTCCAGCGTCTGAGAGGAGAAGTAGCCAAACACCAAAGACGTTATGAAGAGATCTACCGACCGATACGGAACAAGTTCATGGCTCATAAGGAAATTGCATCTTTGTCAAATGTAACTGAGATATTTGGTCGGACCAATATTGGCGAAATCCAGAGTTTTTTAGCATTGTTCGGTCAAATTGAAAACATAGTTTTTGATCTAATGCACAATGGGAAGTTACAAAAAATCGGAGATTACGAACTCCGTGCAGAACAAAGAATGGAGCAAGATGTTATCTCTTTGCTAGATCGAATCAAGGCTTAACAATGCAAGTCACGGCGACGGCTACTGCATTGCGGCTTCGCCTCCATTCCGCAGCCGCGAGTGCTCAGCGGCGTTAAACGGTAAGTACAATCAACCATGATTTATGAAAAAACTTTGAAAAAGATTTGTCGCTTACCGAAAGTCACAGAAGATCTGATTCATTCCATATTTCTCAAGCATGAAAATTGCACGGTTCAAGTCGTCTCTAAGAACCTAGGGAAGCCCGGCTTTGAGATAACTACCAATGAGGGAACCTGCTTTGTAACTGAGAGAACCATTGATTATTACAACAAAAAATGGGGTCGAGTCACTGGGCTCCAACAAAGAATGCTTGGCCTATCTATACCTGTCCCTCTTTATATTGGTGAAGGGACCATTTCCAAAGAAATCCATGAGATAAACAAATCTAGCATCCCACTAAGCGACTCTGATGAATGGCTACACAGTAATTTCTCTATAGAGGTGGCATTAACCTATTTCCAACGTTACTTTAGCGTGAGCAATAGCTTCAAAGAATATAAAACAATAATTTTTGAAGCTATCGAAGCGTATTACATGGGAATGGATCATTTGGCAATAATGTCGCTTGTTCCAGTATTTGAAGCCGGATTAAGAAAAATTCAAAATTCGGTGCTGGGAATGAGCGCTCAAAATGTCAGCTCTAAAGAATTTGAAAAGGGTTTAAAAGAGCTATGCCTTGATTGGGGGCGGCGAAGAACTCGAGAATATATTTGGTATCCTGGTAAATCATATAATACCGCTGTGGAAGTTGATTTTCTAACTCACATATGTCCTCAGTCTGATGTAATAAATGCATTTAGGTTATTCTTTTCTAATGTCCTATACAAAAACAGCAATGAGGGGGTTGTTGGTTTAAATAGGCATATCATAGTTCATTTGCTCAGAAATGACTTTAATAACCCTGCAAATTTTTCACGCATCTTCTTGGCAATGACGCACATAACCTTCATAGAAAGTCTAAGCAACCAAGATGTGCCTTTCTTTTGGCCTGGGTACAATGACGATATCCAGGTAAACGAATTAAGTGTTTATATAAGACAATTATCCAAAAGCGTTGGTGAGCCTCGAAGAAAATTATTAAATCAAGCTGGCATTAGTAACTATAGCCATGGCGTTTAACAAGGCAAAGTACAGCGACAGCTATTCCGTTGCGGCTTCGCCTACACTATAGAGCTGCGCGTGTTGGCGGTGTTAGGACTCTTGAGGGAGTCATGGATATAACAAATAAAATTGCCGTTATTGCAGCAGCTATAGCTTTTGGCTCAGCGATGGTTTCAATTCTGGCCATCTATGTTCCTTGGCGAAATGCTCACGACGCAGAAATTTTTAAAGAGTCTGTCTTAGCGCTGGAAAGGGCATTTCGTTCCCTCATGTTGAACGCAGGCGAGGATGGACAGCCTGCACCCGATCGATTGAACTGGTTAACATCAGCAAGGCACATCGAGTCATACAAGTCACTGCGAAGATCACTTAAGACGGCCTTATATAAACGCCTCTCTCAGGAGCATGAAGAGCATTGGCGCTATGAGTTTTATCTAAAGCTCTTCAATAGGGAGCGCATGACTCAGGTTTCCTACTTCGAAGCGGGTCCCATCGAACCACGATCAGCGATTGTTATATACGGATTTGCCGCTTGGTCCCACACAAGGCAAGATCCAATCGACATCTTGAACCTAGAACAGCTTTTTCAGGAGTCCAATATTTTGAAAGGCAATTATGGGCTTCAGCAGTATCTGGCTAAGTTTCCGGAATTCGGTGGCGAAGCCTAACAATCGGCTGTTGTCGCCCCTTCGGGACTGGGAGGGCCTTTCCGCCGCCCCAAAGCCGGGCGTTAAAGCGCTATATCAGTGGCTCCTAAAAGGCCGCCCCTGGCCGATATCTGCCGTCGAAAAACAATCATAATCATAGTGCCGCAAACTCTGCCGAAAACGATATGGGCCTTAAGCGCAATGGCCAATAAACCGGCAGAAGGAGTAGGGCGACGAACCCACTGAATCCGCTCTGGCTAAAAATATAACTGAAAAATGTTGACCAAAAAGCTGACCACGCTATGCCTAAACAGGCCCTTTTCAGCCCATAGACACAAAAAAAGCACCCGTAGGTGCTTGATTTGTATAGTAAGGTGGTGGAGGCGGCGGGAATTGAACCCGCGTCCGCCAGCACGCTCCTATTGGCTCTACATGCTTAGATTCCGTCATTTAGTTTAGCGCGACTGACTCCGACGGTCAGGATTCAGCAACGCGAGCCTTCTAAAGTTTAACGGTTGGCGAGAAGACACCACCAACCGCGGTCCTATCAGCTTTAGCTCATATCCCCGCAGTGATGAATAGGCACATCACCTTGGGGCCAGACAAGAAGCTAACAGTGTTTAAGCTGCTAGCGCGCCTTGAGCGTAGTTTTCGTCATTTGCGACTATTTTTTCGTGATGTGGGATTTACGAGATACATCACGCTCTCGGCATGCACCTCAAGGGTTGTCACCGGCGTCGAAACCATGTCGCCCCCTTAATACAGGTGAACATTCTAACGTGCTCACAGCTGATTGACCAGTTATGCCTTGGTATGTTCCCGCATGATTCGACCTTTTTGACGATTCCAGTCGCGGTCTTTTTCTGTGGCGCGCTTGTCATGCAGCTGTTTACCGGTCACGAGCGCTAGCTCACACTTCACTTTATTGCGTTTCCAATAAAGTTTAAGGGGCACGCAGGTGTGGCCTTTGTCCTGGGTGACCGAAAAGATCTTGGCGATCTCTTTACGATGCAGCAGCAGTTTACGGGTGCGCGTCGGGTCGGCAATCTCGTGGGTGCTTGCCGTGTTAAGCGGCATAACATGACTGCCCAACAGAAACGCCTCGCCGTTGCGCACCAAAATGTAGGTATCGGTGAGCTGAGCTTTACCGGCCCGCATGCTTTTAACTTCCCAGCCAGCGAGTGATAGGCCTGCCTCGAAGGTTTCGTCGATATGATATTCAAATCGGGCCTTCTTGTTTTGGGCAATGACGCTGCTACCGGGACCTTTACTGTTMCCTTTCTTAGTGGCCATGGAACCTCATAATTAATCTGTCAGTGGCATCCCCTTCGTTATTAGGGGAGGCGTGATACCATTTAGGGTCTGAAAAATGTTTCCCATGATACGCTTTGGGCACTGTGAAGTCAGCGGAGAGGTCAATGCCAACCGTCAATCGTTCCGCCTTAGTGCGGCACACCCCCCAGAAAATGTTCGATTTGGTTAACGACTTCGAACGCTACCCGGAGTTTTTGCCAGGCTGCCGACAGGCGCGTTTGCTCGAACATGATGATGTGCATCTGATCGGCGAAATGACCCTTGGGCGCGCCGGTGTCGAACAAACCATCACCACGCGCAACGACCTCTTCGCGCCTGAGCGTATAGAGCTGTCGCTGGTCAAAGGTCCTTTCAAGCGACTTAAAGGTCGCTGGCTGTTTATCCCCATGGGGGAGGGCGCCTGTAAAGTGAGCTTGGAAATGGAGTTTGAGTTCGCCAATCGTTTGCTCGGCATGGCGTTTGGGAAACTCTTTCAGCAAATAGCCGGGCAGTTGGTCGATGCCTTCACCAAGCGCGCAAACGAGCTGTATGGGCGCTGAAACGCTAGCCATTGAGGTAGCCTTTGCGCTTCCATCTAAACAGCGCATAGTGGCTCTGAGGGTGCCTGAGGGCACGACTGCGCGCCAAGCCGTTGCCTTGGCTGATTTGCCAACGCTGTTTCCCGAGGTGCCCGGCGATACGTTTGCCGAGGCACCGCTGGGGATCTTCGGTAAGGCGCTACGCAACCCCGATACCCAGCCGTTACGCGACGGGGATCGGGTCGAGGTTTACCGGCCATTAGCCATTGMCCCCAAAGCCGCTCGCTTAGAGCGCGCTAAACGCCAAGCGAGCGACCCGGTGCGGTAGCATTAAGGCTGCTGAACGGGCTGTGTGTCCGTGGGTGGCTGTGTACGGGTGCTCTCGGCCGGGAGTGCATCCATGGGATCAACTCCTTCCGTTGCAGGGCCCATGCTGCTCTCGCCTTCAAGCGGCAGCGGTTTGGATAAATCACCCTCTTCCTCAATATTCATTAAGCGCCCTTGAGGGTCAAAGGTAAGGGTGACGCGACGCTGCTCCACATCGCCATACGCTTTGTCTAAACGAAACACGTAATCCCACTGGCTGGCGTCAAAGGGCGCTTCCAGTAGCGGCCTGCCCATGACATAAGTAACCTGCTCTTGGGTCATTCCCGGCTGAAGCTGGCTGACCATCTCTTGTGTCACCAGGTTTCCTTGGGGGATGTCGCGCTTGTAAACACCGACGTAGCTGCAGCCGCTAACAACGGTAAGGGCGACGGAGAGTGTGATGATTCGAGTCAATTTTTGCATTTGGGCCTATTCTTCACTATCGTGGTTTCGGTTGATCATACCCGACCTAACCTGTTACTGCGAAGAGCGACCATGGCCGATCAGAACCATGAATTGCGCAAAGCCGGTCTAAAAGTGACCCTGCCGCGCGTCAAGATACTTCAAATTCTCGAAAATGTTTCGGGTCAGCACCACCTTAGCGCGGAAGAAGTGTACAAAACACTGATCGATGCGGGCGAAGATGTTGGCTTGGCAACCGTATACCGCGTATTGACTCAGTTTGAGTCAGCGGGCTTGGTAATTCGTCATAATTTCGACGGAGGACATGCGGTATTCGAGATGACCCAAGAGGACCACCATGACCATATGGTGTGCCTTGAAAGCGGTGAGATCATTGAATTTGTTGATGAGATCATCGAGCGACGTCAGCAAGAAATTGCTGAAGAGCACGGCTACGAACTAGTCGATCATGCCCTGGTGCTATATGTGCGTCCGCGCGGTTCCGACGTAACGCGCCAGGACAGCGGGCCGACGAACAAGAAATAACGTTCTAGGTCGCCGCTAGTCGAAAACGCTAGTCGCTGTTCGAAATGTGAGCGCCCCTAATCTACTGGGCCGAATTTGCTAAGTGAATTCGTCCAGTGGATCAGGGGCGCTTGTGTTTATCCAGCTATTCAGCGTGTTAATTCGGCGCATTAGTTCAGCGCGTCAGTGGGGCGGACGCTGGCTCGCGTGGAGCATTTCCCGCGCGTGGGCGAGTGTTTGGTCAGAAAGCGTCACACCGCCCAGCATGCGCGCCAGTTCGCTGATGCGGCCCTGTTCGTCGAGCAGTGCCATTTGCGTCAAGGTGGTGTCGCGTTTCGCCTGTTTCTCGATATGCAGATGCTGGTGGGCCTGGGCTGCCACTTGCGGTAAGTGAGTCACGGTCATGACCTGGCCGTTTTCGCCCAGTTTGCGCAGCAGTTGGCCAACGATCTCTGCGGTGGCGCCCGAGATACCCACATCCACTTCGTCAAATACCAGGCTGGGCACCGTTGAGTGTGTCGCCGCGACGACTTGAATGGCGAGACTAATCCGCGACAATTCGCCGCCGGAAGCGACCTTGGTCAATGGGCGTGCGGGCTGGCCGGGGTTGGCGCTAATTAAAAACTGCACCCGGTCGAGGCCTTCAGGGGAGGGCGCGTCTTTGGCGGTGACTTCCACTTCAAAGCGCGCTTTACCCATGGCTAAAAAGCCCAGTTGCTGCTGCACCTCTTTGCCTAAACGAAGCGCGGCTTTTTGACGGTTCTTGGTGAGTTTCTTCGCCTCTAAGCGGTACTCTTCGCGTAGCTCGACTACCCGTGCACTGAGTGCCTCCAGGTCATTGCCACCCTCTTCGAGCTGAGCGACTTCTCGCTGTAGGTCGGCATGCAGGGCGCATAGCTCTTCAGGGGCAACGTGGTGCTTGCGGGCAATTCGGTGGACGTCGGTCATGCGCTCTTCTACCCAGGCCAGCCGGTCGGGGTCTAATTCGGTGGTGCTGGCTAGGCGGTTGAGCTCGCTGGAGGCCTCTTCCACTTGAATACGCGCATCGCTCAGCATGGCAAGCGTATTGGCCAGGGTGCCTTTGTCACTTCCCGGCAGTGCGCTTAAATGAGCGAACGCCTGGTTGAGTAAAGACAGCGCACCCCCCTCATCGCTGGCGCAGCAGTCGGCGGCAAACTGGGTTTCGCGCAGGGTCTCCTCCGCGTGAGCTAGGGTGTGCTGTTCTTCCTCAAGCGTGGTTAATTCCCCCTCCGCTAAAGCGAGCTGATCCAACTCCTCTACCTGATAGCGCAGCAGTTGGCGTTTGGCCTCTACTTCGCTGCCTTCTTCACTGAGCTTTTTCAACTGGCGGCGCGCATTGCGCCATTCGCGGAAGGTGATGGCTAATTGAGCGGTGGCATCGTTTAGGCCAGCGTAATCGTCCAGCAAGGCCAGGTGGGTCTCTTCGCGCATTAAAGCGTGATGAGCATGCTGGCCATGAATTTGAATCAGCTGCTCGCCGAGAGATTTGAGATCGGAAATCGTCGCGGGTTGGCCGTTAATCCATGCTTTGGAACGGCCGTTGGCGGTGACCACACGGCGCAGCAAACACTCTTCTACTGGAAGTTCCCGGGCGGTCAGCCACTCGACGGCGGCGGGTAGGTGCTGAATGTCAAAACGTGCGGAGAGGTCGGTACGCTCGCGGCCGTGGCGCACGCTACCGGCGTCGGCGCGTTCGCCCAGGCACAGCCCAAGGGCGCCTAACAGAATCGATTTGCCTGCCCCGGTTTCCCCGGTAATCGCGGTCATGCCGCCGGTTAAGTCGAGCTCTAAGTGATCGACAATGGCGAAATCTTGAATGGCTAGCTGAGTAAGCATGGCGCCTCCTGAGGCGGTTCAGCGCAGAAGCTGGATACTTATCCAATAGTTGTTGATTTATACAGTAGTTAATAACTCACTTCAATGCACCTCTTGAGATGGAATTTATGGCCCCCATATAGCGTGCATAGTTAGTTAAAGCGAGTGATTTAAAGGCTTACTTCTCTGCGCGCCGCCCGCGTGGCTGCGCCCTACTTTTTAGGAGCACAACATGGCGAAAGAACCGCAAACACCAATGGACGATGAGCTGGCCCGCCACGAGCAAGAAGCCGATGGCGCCGAGCAAGCGGCTGAGAAAGTCGCTGAAGAGCGTTTGATGGAGGGCGAGCTGGAAGGATTGATCAATGACGAAGAGCCCCTAGAAGGCAGTTCCGACAATCCTGAAGCGGAAATGCTGGCCGCCCAGGTGGGCGAGTTAGAGCAGAGCTTGGCCGATGCCAAGGATCAAGCCCTGCGCGCCGCCGCGGAAGCACAAAATGTGCGTCGCCGCGCTGAGCAGGAAGCCGAGAAAGCGCGCAAGTTTGCCCTAGAGAAGTTTGTTAAAGAGCTGCTGCCGGTGGTGGATAGTCTGGAAAAAGCCCTTGAGACCATGGAAGAGGGGGCCTCAGAGGTTCACCGTGAAGGCGTCTCCATGACCTTGAAGATGCAGTTGGATGTGCTTAACAAATTCGGCGTTGAAAGCATTGAACCCCATGGCGAGCCCTTCGACCCGCAGGTGCATGAAGCCATGACCATGGTGCCTAACCCGGATCTTGATCCGAATACCGTGATGGACGTTATGCAGAAAGGCTATTTGCTCAATGGACGCCTAGTGCGCCCGGCCATGGTCGTAGTGAGTAAAAAAGCCGATTAAGCCACTGGCGACACAGAGTCTTAAATAAGAGTGTGAAAAAAAGCCCTTGAAATGTCAGCGGCGGCCCCCAAATAAAGGGCAACCCCGCGGGGAAACCCGCAGACAAGCTTTAAAAAATAAATTTCCAGTTTTGTAACAACCGAATTCGAGGTATTGCTATGGGACGTATAATTGGTATCGACCTGGGCACCACTAACTCTTGTGTGGCCGTGCTCGATGGTGACAGCGCTAAAGTCATTGAAAATGCTGAAGGTGGTCGCACAACACCTTCTATCATCGCCTATACCGATGATGGTGAAACGCTGGTTGGTCAGGCAGCTAAACGCCAAGCCGTGACTAACCCAGAAAATACCCTGTACGCCATCAAGCGTCTGATTGGCCGTCGTTTTAAAGACGACGTTGTCCAAAAAGACATCAAAATGGTGCCGTACAAAATCACCGAAGCCGACAACGGTGACGCTTGGGTTGAAGTAAAAGGCAAAAAAATGGCACCGCCGCAGGTAAGCGCGGAAGTGCTGAAGAAAATGAAGAAAACCGCCGAAGACTACCTGGGCGAAGCGGTGACCGAAGCAGTTATCACCGTACCGGCCTACTTTAACGACAGTCAGCGTCAGGCGACTAAAGACGCCGGCCGCATTGCAGGTCTAGACGTTAAGCGCATCATCAACGAGCCGACCGCTGCCGCACTGGCCTACGGTATGGACAAATCGCGCGGCGACAAAACCATCGCGGTTTATGACCTGGGTGGCGGTACCTTCGATATTTCGATCATCGAAATTGCTGATGTTGATGGCGAAACCCAGTTTGAAGTGTTGGCCACTAACGGCGACACCTTCCTGGGCGGCGAAGACTTTGACCTGGCGCTGATCAACTACCTAGTTGACCAGTTCAAGTCTGACAGCGGCATCGATCTTTCCGGTGACAACTTGGCCATGCAGCGTCTGAAAGAAGCCGCTGAGAAAGCCAAAATTGAGCTCTCCAGCGCTCAACAGACCGACGTGAATCTGCCCTACATCACCGCCGACAACACTGGCCCGAAACACCTTAACGTTAAGGTGACCCGTGCCAAGCTGGAGTCGCTGGTAGAAGAGCTGGTTCAGCGTTCGCTCGAGCCTTGCAAAATGGCGCTGAAAGACGCAGGCCTGTCCGCGTCTGAAATCGACGAAGTGATCCTGGTCGGTGGCCAGACACGTATGCCGATGGTGCAGAAGAAAGCCGCTGACTTCTTCGGTAAAGAAGCCCGCAAAGACGTTAACCCGGACGAAGCGGTTGCCGTGGGTGCAGCGATTCAGGGCGGCGTACTGGGTGGCGACGTTAAAGACGTTCTGCTGCTCGACGTGACCCCGCTTACCCTGGGCATCGAAACCCTGGGTGGCATCATGACGCCGCTGATCGAGAAGAACACCACCATCCCGACCAAGAAGACACAAACCTTCTCAACGGCGGATGACAACCAGACGGCGGTTACCATCCACGCCGTGCAGGGCGAGCGAAAGCAAGTCGCGCAGAATAAGTCGCTGGGTCGCTTTGACCTCGCCGACATTCCGCCCGCACCGCGCGGCGTACCGCAGATTGAAGTTGCCTTCGATCTGGATGCCAACGGTATTCTGAACGTTTCGGCGAAAGACAAGGCCACCGGCAAAGAGCAGTCCATCGTTATCAAGGCCTCTAGCGGCTTGTCGGAAGAAGAAGTTGAGCAGATGGTGCGCGACGCGGAAGCGCACGCTGAAGAAGATAAGAAGTTCGAAGCACTGGTGCAGCTGCGTAACCAAGCCGATGGCATGATTCACGCCACGCGCAAGACGTTGGAAGAGGCCGGTGACAAGGCCACTGACGACGAGAAGCAGGCGATTGAGACGGCCATCAGCGAACTGGAAGAAGCGGTTAAAGGCGACGACGTTGATAACATCCAGAAGAAACTGGATGCGTTGACCGAAGCCTCTGGCCAGCTCGCCCAGAAGATGTACGCCGAGCAGGCAGAAGCAGCGCAGCAAGAGGGCGGCGAAGGTGCTGAAAGCACTTCCAAGCCGGAAGAAGACGTGGTTGACGCCGAGTACGAAGAAGTCAACGACGATCAGAAAAAGCAGTAACATCCTCTTTCTGCCAAGGAAAGCGGTGACGCGGGAGCTTACTCCCGCGTTGCTGTTTCCGAGACCAAGACGCACGTAGTTAGATATATAGCTAGGTATGTAGCTAAATGTGTATCGCCTAAATGTGCAGTTGAGTGCGTAGCTAACCAGGAGGCGTAGGGCCTATGTCCAAACGCGATTATTACGAAGTCCTGGGTGTCGAAAAAGGGGCCGATCAGAAAGAGATCAAGAAGGCCTACCGCCGTCTGGCGCAAAAATTCCACCCTGATCGAAACCCGGACGATAAAACCTCAGCGGAAAAATTCCGTGAAGTGTCCGAAGCGTATGAAGTGCTCAGCGACGGCGAAAAGCGCGCTGCCTATGACCAGTTCGGCCATGCGGGCGTTGATGGCCAAGGTGGCGGCGGTGGTTTCGGCGGCGCAGGTGCCGGCGATTTCAGCGACATTTTCGGCGATGTGTTTGGCGATATTTTTGGCGGAGGCGGTGGTCGTCGCCGTGGGCCCAATGCCCCGGCACGCGGCTCCGACCTGCGCTATAACCTAGAGCTGGATCTAGAGAACGCCGTTGCAGGCACCACAGTCGATATCCGCGTGCCGCGGCATATCGAGTGTGATCGCTGCGATGGCGGTGGCGCCGAGCCAGGCTCCTCGAAAGAGACCTGCCCGACCTGTCACGGTCACGGTCAAGTGCGTATGCAGCAGGGCTTTTTCGCCGTGCAGCAAACGTGCCCAACCTGTCATGGCTCTGGCCAGCACATTAAAGTGCCGTGCCATAAGTGTAATGGCGAAGGGCGCGTACGCGAGACGCGCACGCTGTCCGTCAAGATTCCGCCCGGCGTGGATACCGGCGATCGCATTCGCTTGAATGGTGAAGGCGAAAGCGGTGTGAACGGTGGCCCGCCTGGGGATCTGTACGTTCAGGTGGCGATCAAGCCGCACCATATCTTCCAGCGTGATGGTAAGCACCTGCAGTGCGATGTGCCGATCAACTTCGTCGATGCAGCGCTAGGTGGCGAGCTTGAAGTGCCCACGCTAGATGGCCGCGTGAAGCTGAAGATTCCGCCGGAAACCCAAACCGGCAAGCTGTTCCGCCTGCGCGGTAAAGGCGTCAAGCCCGTGCGCGGTGGCATGCCCGGCGACCTGCTGTGCAAGGTAGTGGTGGAAACCCCCGTCAAGCTMAACGACGAGCAGCGCGACCTACTGCGCCAGCTGCAACAGAGCTTCGACGACAGCAACAGCCACAACCACTCGCCGAAGAAGACTGGTTTCTTCGACAGCGTGAAGAGCTTCTTTGAAGATATGAAGCCGTAAAGCTGCAATAATGGTAAATAATTAGTTGTTTGGTTCAAAAACCCTCGGTTCGCCGGGGGTTTTTGCTGTTTGGGGATGCTGCGCGCAATGGATAACCTTCAGGAAAGGCCCACAAAGGGCATCTTGCTCCGGGTGCTCTCAGGCGCTCTGTTTACCGGCATGCTGGTGTGCATTAAAGCCGTGAGCGACGCAGTGCCGGTGGGGCAGTCGGTGTTTTTTCGCTCATTGTTTGCGCTGCTGCCTATCGTGATTTTTCTGTTGCTGCGGCGGGAGTTCCCCCAGGGGTTGGCTACGCGGCGCCCCTTGGGGCATGCGTTACGCTCGGGGATGGGGGCGGCGGCGATGTTTGCCTCCTTTGCGGCGGTGGCACTGCTACCCGTTGCCGAGGCGACACTATTAGCCCAGCTAACACCGGTGTTTATGGCGATAGGTGGCATATTGCTGTTGGGGGAGCGTTTCTCGCTCTACCGCGCTGGCGGCATAATATTGGCGATTGCTGGAGTGGCAGTGCTGATCTTGCCTGGGCTCAATGCCAGTTCCAGCAATGGGCAAATAACCGGGTACGCGTTAGGAGCGCTGGGTGCGCTGTTAACCGCGGGGGCGCTACTGACCGTGAGACGTATTTCGCGCACCGAGAGTGCTGCCTCCATCGCCTTCTACTTTATTGTGGTGGCAGCACTGGCTGGGCTTGCCMCGCTCCCGCTGGGTTGGGCCGCGCTCACACAGGCGGAGTTTGCCCTGTTGGTGCTCTCGGGCCTGTTTGGCGGCGCCGCCCACATCGCGATGACATTAGCGCTGCGCTACGCCGAGGCGTCGCGGTTGGCGCCTTTTGAATATATTGCCCTGGTGTGGCCTGTGCTCGCCGACTGGGTGTTGTTTGGCATACCGGTCTCCAGTGGTTTCCTGCTAGCGCTACCGCTGATGTTAAGCGGGGTAGCGCTAGCGGCGATGGAAGGGCGACGGCTTAGGTTAACGGCTAAATGGCTGCTTCGACGATAAGCTGCGGCTGGCCTTTCGAGCACGGCTCAATTCGGGCCGTGACTTTATATACTTGCTGCAACAGTGCTGGCGTAATCACTTCAGCGGTGGGGCCGCAGGCAATCAGGCGGCCATTTTCCAGCAGCATGGMGGCATCGGCGAAACGTAGCGCATGCCCCAGGTCGTGGAGTGCCACCAGAATCAGCATCTGGCGCTGGTCGGCCAACCGGCGCAGCACCGTCAACAGACTAATTTGCCGGTTAAGGTCGAGTGCTGAAGTGGGCTCGTCCAGCATCAGAATCTCAGGCTCTTGCACCAGGGCCTGGGCAGCGCTTACCAACTGGCGCTGGCCGCCGCTAAGGTCACCAATATCGCGCTCGCCAAGGGCCGTGATCGCCAGCTCGTCCAACGCCCGATCCACTTGGGCTAAATCCTCAGGCTGCACTTTTAATCCACGCCCCTGCATGCGCGCCAAAAGCACCGATTCATACACCGTGAGCACCGCTTTGGCGCCGGTGTCCTGGGGCATATAGCCCACTGGGCGCTCGGCGCTGGTGCCGCTGATGATCACCTCGCCTTCGCCTTTCAATAGTCCTAACACGCGCCTAAAAAGCGTCGACTTACCCGCTGCATTAGGGCCCAGTAGCGCGACGACTTGCCCGCCTTGAAAGCAGGGTGTGGTGATCTCTTGCAGAATAGGGCGCCGCCCATAGCGGGCGGATACGCGGTTCAGTTGTAGCGTTACCATGAGGCCTTCTTGTGGTTAAGCACTAGAAATAGAAAGAAGGGAATGCCCACCAGCGAAGTGATGATGCCAATGGGGATGATAGTGCCGGGGATAATGATCTTGGAGATAACTGAGCCAACGGAGAGGATGAGCGCGCCGCACAGTGCCGAACCGGGMAGGAAGAAGCGCTGATCTTCACCCAGCAAAATGCGCGCAATATGCGGCCCCACCAAGCCAATAAACCCAATGGTGCCTACAAACGCTACCGCGATAGCAGCGAGTAGCGACACCAGTACCAGCACTTCCAAGCGCAGCGCGCGGGGATTGACGCCCATGCTTTCGGCTTTGGCATCGCCCAGGCGCATAGCAGTCAGCGCCCAGCCGTGCCGGGCAAGCAGCGGCATCGACAAAGCGAGAATGCTAAGGGCGATCCAGAACTTGGGCCAGGTCGCTTTGGTCAAGCTGCCCATGGTCCAGAAGACTACCGCGGATACCGCCTCTTGGCTGGCAAAGAACTGAATCAGTGCCATCAATGAGTTGAAGATAAACACCATGGCGATGCCGAGCAGCACAATGGTCTCTACCGTTACGCCGCGCTTTAGGCTTAAGGCATGAATTAAAAACGCGGTGAACATGGCCATTACAAAGGCGTTGATGGGTACCACAAACTCAATGGCGGCAGGCACCAGCGCCACCCCGAAGGCGAGACCCAAAGCGGCACCAAAACTGGCCCCGGCGGAAATCCCCAGGGTAAACGGGCTAGCGAGAGGGTTGCTCAGAATGGTCTGCATCTGGGCCCCGGCCACCGACAGGCTGGCGCCCACTACGAGCGCCATCAGCGCCACCGGCATGCGGATTTCCCAGACAATCACCCGCGCCTGCTGGCTAACGCTGCCCGGCGTGAATAGCGCCGCGATGACTTCGCCCAGGCTGTAGCGGGCGGGGCCGAGGGCCAGATCAACGCAGAGGCTAAAAAACAGCGCTAACACCAGTGCCGCCAATATCAGTTGGCGGCGGAACACCTGGCTATGGTAGAAGGCGCGACCCTGTGAAAGGCGCTCTGTGACCTCCGTTTCCGTTATCCTCGTATCAGTCGTCATGGAGCGATATCCAGTAGCCGGGCTCATAGCCGATGGGCAGGAAGCGTTCGTGCAGTTCTTCCATGGTGGCTTCCGGGTCTAGGTCGGCAAAGAGCTCAGGGTGTAGCCACTTGGCTAACTGCTGCACGGCCACGAAGTAGTAGGGGCTGTTGTAAAACTGGTGCCAAATGGCGTGGAAATTGCCAGATTCAACGGCCTTAATGCCGGTCATCGCGGTGCGCTCGGTCAGCGCTTCCAGCTTGGCGTGAGCGCTTTGCATATCTGCACCAGGCCCTACACCCACCCAGTCGCCGCCAGGTACGTAGGCATCCCAGTTGCCGCCGGTAACAACCACATGGTCGGGGTTGGCGGCAATAATCTGCTCAGGGTTCAGGTTGCCGAAGCTGTTAGGAATAATCCTCTCAGCAATGTTGTGGCCGCCCGCCAGAGTGACATAATCGCCAAAGTTGGCAGGGCCAAAGCTCATGCAGCACTCGTCGGAGTAGCCGCCTGCCCGGTCAATAAACACGCTGGGGCGCTCTGGATTGGCCTCGGCGATGACGTCGGTTACCCGTGCCAGCTGTGCCTCGGCAAACTCGATAAACGCTTCGGCCGCGGCTTCATCGTCCATGATCTGGCCAATGATGCGCATGGAGGGGATGGTGTTCTCAAGCGGATCTTCACGAAAATCCACATAGATGATCGGAATGCCGAGTTGTGCCAACTTGTCGTCGTAGGCGGCGTCTTCTGTGGCGGCTTTAGCTTCGATGTTCATCAGCACCACATCAGGGTTCAGCGCGGCGGCCTGCTCTACATCGAAGGTGCCGTCTTTAAAGCCGCCAAAGGTGGGGATTGCTTCAATCTCTGGGAAGCGCTCTAGATAGCGGGCATAGTTATCAGGGTCCGCCTGAGAAAAGTCTTCGCGCCAACCGACCACATGGGCAAAAGGGTCTTCCGGTTCGAGTAGCCCAAGCAGATAAATTTGCCGCCCTTCACCTAAAATAACCCGCTCGGCAGGGGCGTCCAGAGAGATTTCGCGGCCAGCGACATCGGTAACAGTGATAGCGTCAGCCATAGCAGTGGCGCCGCAAGCAAAGCTGATAAGCGTACCAAACAGGATTTTTAAGCGCGGAGAACTGAGCATTTTTTAAACTCGTTGGTCAATATTGATTAACAGGTCTGGCGTCACTGATGCGCAGTAACGCTTTGATAGCACAGAGATGCAATTGCTATTGTAACTGATTAGCGTTTAGGCGGCATCACTGGGGTGCCGCGCTGAATGGTTCACATGCTACGCTTTGTTTTTGCCATTTATTCTTCGGCGACGGCTTCGCGTATTGGGCTCTAAACGGCAATTGTGTTGTTGTAGCTTTTTTAGTTAGCAAGTACTTACATTTATGGAGAGGCCGCTATGCCTTTATCTCGTGTTGAAATTGCCACGCCTTCCGCCGAGCATTTAATCAATCGCCTGTGCAAACACTGGGCGCATAAGTTGGAGGTCGAGCAGAGTGATCAGCAAGCTACCATTACCTTTGCCACCGGCACCTGCTTAATGGTCGCTGAATCGGATAAATTGGTAGTAGCCCTGGAAACCCTCGAAGAGGAGCATCTGGATGAATTGGAGGGGGTAGTCGAGCGCCACCTTATGCGTATGGCCGGTGATGAAGAGCTGGCGATTGTTTGGGAAAACTAGACCACGACGGGTCTGCTATAATCGCGCTGATTTTGAAAACATAAATCTTATGCACCGAAACGCAGAGCGCAGGAGTTCGCATGACCCGAATTGCCATTGTAGGCGTGGCTGGCCGCATGGGCCGGACGTTGGTAAATGCTGTAGAGCAAGAGGCTGAGGCGACGCTAGCCGGTGGGATTGTGGAGCCAGGCAGCTCCTTATCGGGCGCTGACATTGGCGAACTTGCCGGGGTAGGTAAGCGCGGCGTTGTCGCAGTAGATTCCCTGGCGTCGATTGTCGATGACTTTGATGTGTTGATCGACTTCACTGCTCCGCAGGTCACGCTGGGTAATCTGGCGTTCTGCGCTGAGCACGGTAAGCGTATTGTGATTGGCACTACCGGTATGAGCGATGATGAGCTGGCCCAGCTTGATAGCTACCGCGATAAGGTGGCCATGGTGTTCGCGCCCAATATGAGCGTCGGGGTTAATTTAACCCTGAAGCTGCTTGAAACCGCTGCCAAAGCGTTGGGCGATGAAGGCTACGATATTGAAGTGATCGAGTCCCACCACCGCCATAAGGTTGATGCGCCTTCCGGCACCGCGATCAAAATGGGCGAAGTCATCGCCGATAGCCTGGGCCGTAACCTGAAAGAGCACGGCGTGTTCGAACGAGTAGGGCAGTGCGGCCCGCGCAGCGATAAAGAGATCGGTTTTGCCACCGTGCGTGCGGGGGATATCGTTGGCGAACACACGGTGATGTTTGCCACCGAAGGCGAGCGCATCGAAATCACCCATAAAGCCTCCAGCCGCATGACCTTTGCCAAAGGTGCTGTACGCGCTGCGCGCTGGGTCGCGGGTAAAGAGAACGGCCGTTACGATATGCAGGATGTGTTGGGTCTGGATTAAGCGATCACTCATGCTAGAACAGCCCGGTCATTAAGGGGTAGTCTTAGGCCAAGAATTCCTGTAACATTTCAAAAATTTTGGCCGGGTGGCTTAGAAGCTCTGACTTACAGACCTTAGACGGCGCGCTTGTTGCGTTGGCCAGCCCAAAGCCTGCCCCGAGTCCGCTAGCCAGTTTTAGGTTGTGCCAGCGGCTCAGAAGGCATCGAACAACAAGCGGGATGAAACCGATTCTTTTTTATCGGCTTCGTCCCGCTTTTTTACGACCTCATTATTGATAACGAATCGTTTGATGATGAGGCCGTGGATTAATCAAGAAATTGCTGAGCCTGCGCCCCACAGGCTCCCACCAGCATGGGAGGACTTGTTTTGAATAACCCCGCATTGAGCAAACCCGCAATACTGGCCCTGGAAGATGGCAGTGTGTTCCACGGCATCGCCATTGGCGCGGACGGATTAACCAGCGGCGAGGTGGTATTCAATACGGCCATGACCGGTTATCAAGAAATCCTTACTGACCCCTCCTACACCCGCCAGATCGTGACCCTCACTTATCCCCATATTGGCAATACCGGCGTTAACGCCGAGGACGTCGAATCAGCGTCGATTGCCGCCGCGGGCTTGGTGATTCGCGATTTGCCGCTGATGGCCAGCAGCTTCCGTTCTGAGCAGTCGCTGTCGGACTACCTGAAAAGCCAGAACGTGCTGGGCATTGCCGATATCGACACCCGCCGCCTAACGCGTATTTTGCGTGACAAAGGTGCGCAGAACGGGGCGATTTTGGCGGGCGCTGATGCCGAAGGCGAAGATGCAGTGGCGCGGGCGCTGGAAGCCGCCAAGGCTTTCCCTGGCCTGAAGGGGATGGATCTGGCCAAAGAGGTGTCGTGTAAGGAGTCCTACGAGTGGTCAGAAGGCGAATGGACGCTAGGTGAAGGCTATGCAGATGCGTCTAAAAGCGAGCGCCCCTACCACGTGGTGGCGTACGACTACGGGGTGAAGTTCAACATTCTGCGCATGCTGGCCGCGCGCGGCTGCCGTTTGACGGTAGTGCCCGCGCAAACGCCTGCTGCTGAGGTGCTGGCGATGAACCCGGATGGCGTTTTCCTGGCCAACGGCCCAGGCGACCCAGAGCCCTGTGACTACGCCATCAAGGCGATTCAAGAGGTGCTGAAAACCGATATTCCGGTATTCGGTATCTGCTTGGGCCATCAACTGCTGGCGCTCGCTTCCGGTGCGAAGACGGTCAAAATGAGCCACGGCCACCACGGTGCCAACCACCCAGTGCAGGATCTGGATACCGGCACGGTGATGATCACCAGCCAGAACCACGGCTTTGCGGCGGATGAAGCAACGTTGCCGGCCAACGTTCGTGCCACGCACCGCTCGCTGTTCGACGGCACTTTGCAAGGGATCGAGCTCACCGACCGACCGGCGTTCAGCTTTCAAGGCCACCCGGAAGCGAGCCCCGGCCCGCGTGACGTGGCGCCGCTGTTTGATCGCTTTGTTGCAATGATGCAGACGCGTCGCTAACGCGCTCAGCCCTGTATCGCCGTCTTTTGTCGCTCATCGTCACCATTTTTTGCGGGAACCGTTATGCCTAAGCGTACCGACATCAACACTATTTTGATCATTGGCGCTGGCCCGATTGTGATCGGCCAGGCCTGCGAATTTGACTACTCTGGCGCCCAGGCGTGTAAAGCGCTGCGTGAAGAGGGTTACCGGGTTGTGTTGGTTAACTCCAACCCCGCCACCATCATGACCGMCCCGGCCATGGCCGATGCCACTTATATCGAACCGATTACCTGGCAGACGGTAGAGAAGATCATCGAGGCSGAGCGTCCCGACGCTATCCTGCCGACGATGGGCGGCCAGACGGCGCTGAACTGCGCCCTCGAGCTTGAAAAGCACGGCGTGCTGGAGAAGTACGGCGTGGAGATGATCGGTGCCAACGCCGATGCGATTAACATGGCCGAAGACCGCGACCTGTTCGATCAGGCCATGAAGCGCATTGGTTTGGAATGCCCGAAAGCGAAAGTGGCGCACACCATGGATGAGGCTTGGGAGATCCAGGCTGAACTGGGTTTTCCGACCATTATTCGTCCTTCCTACACCATGGGCGGCTCCGGCGGCGGTGTGGCGTACAACAAGGAAGAGTTTGAAGAGATCTGTACCCGCGGGTTTGAGCTCTCCAACAACCACGAGCTGCTGATCGATGAGTCGCTGCTGGGTTGGAAAGAGTACGAGATGGAAGTTGTGCGCGATAAAAACGACAACTGCATCATCGTCTGCGCGATTGAAAACTTCGACCCCATGGGGGTGCACACCGGTGACTCCATCACCGTGGCCCCGGCGCAAACGCTGACTGATAAAGAGTATCAGATCATGCGTGACGCCAGCCTCGCGGTTCTGCGCGAGATTGGTGTGGAGACCGGTGGCTCCAACGTCCAGTTCGGTATGGATCCCAAAACTGGCCGTTTAGTCGTTATCGAAATGAACCCGCGGGTATCGCGCTCCTCGGCGCTGGCCTCCAAGGCGACTGGTTTTCCGATCGCTAAAATCGCCGCCAAGCTGGCTGTGGGCTATACCCTGGATGAGCTGCAGAACGATATTACCGGTGGGCGTACCCCGGCGTCGTTCGAGCCGTCTATCGATTACGTGGTTACCAAAATTCCGCGCTTCACCTTCGAGAAATTCCCCCAGGCCAACGATCGCCTGACCACCCAGATGAAGTCGGTGGGCGAGGTGATGGCGATTGGGCGTACTTTCCAAGAGTCGCTGCAGAAGGCGTTGCGCGGCCTGGAAACCGGTAACGATGGTCTCGATCCGATCATTACCGATTTCACGCCAGACAATATGGCGATTATCCAGGGCGAGCTCCAGGCTGCGGGCGCCGAGCGTATTTTCTACATCGCTGATGCCATGCGTTCGGGCATGAGCGTTGATGAGGTGTTTGCGCTAACCAATATTGATCCTTGGTTCCTGGTTCAGCTGGAAGATTTAGTGCTGACGGAAAACGCCGTCGCCAAGCGCTCATTGCCCGACTTCTCTGCCCGTGAGATCTATCAGCTCAAGCGCAAAGGCTTTGGCGATGCGCGTCTGGCCAAGCTACTTAGCATTAGCGAAAAAGCGTTCCGTGAAACCCGTCAGGCCGCTGGTATTCGCCCGGTTTATAAGCGCGTTGATACCTGTGCCGCGGAGTTTGCCTCAGACACCGCCTATATGTACTCCACCTATGAAGAGGAGTGCGAGGCGGATGTCTCTGACCGCCAGAAAATTATGGTGCTGGGTGGTGGCCCCAACCGTATCGGCCAGGGTATCGAGTTTGACTACTGCTGCGTTCACGCTGCCTTCGCCATGCGCGACGACGGCTATGAAACCATCATGGTCAACTGCAACCCGGAAACCGTCTCTACCGACTACGACACCTCTGATCGCCTCTATTTTGAGCCGGTAACGCTGGAAGACGTGCTCGAAATCGCTGACAAAGAGAAGCCGGTGGGCGTGATCGTTCAGTTCGGTGGCCAAACGCCGCTAAAGCTGGCCCGCGAGCTAGAGGCAGCCGGTGTGCCGATCATTGGCACCACGCCGGACGCTATCGACCGCGCTGAAGATCGTGAGCGCTTCCAGGTGATGATCGACAAGCTGGGCTTGAAGCAGCCGCCCAATGCCACGGCGCGTAGCTTTGCCGAAGCGTTCGATAAAGCTGAGGCGATTGGCTACCCGCTGGTGGTGCGCCCCAGCTACGTGCTGGGTGGCCGGGCTATGGAGATCGTCTACGACGCCTCCGAGCTTGAGAATTACATGACCCACGCGGTGAAAGTCTCCAACGACTCACCGGTGCTGCTGGATCACTTTTTGAGTGCCGCGATCGAGATCGATATCGATGCGGTGTCGGATGGTCAGCAGGTAGTGATCGGCGGCATCATGCAGCACGTAGAGCAAGCGGGCGTTCACTCCGGCGACTCCGCCTGTGCGCTGCCGCCTTACTCGCTGCCCGCTGATGTGCAGGACGAAATGCGCCATCAGGTTAAGCAGATGGCGGTTGAGCTGGGCGTTAAAGGCCTAATGAACGTGCAGCTTGCCTGGCAGGATGGCGAGATTTACGTCATTGAAGTCAATCCGCGCGCTTCGCGTACCGTGCCTTTTGTGTCCAAGTGCATTGGTACCTCGCTGGCGCAGATTGCGGCCCGCTGCATGGCCGGTAAAACCCTGGCTGAGCAGGGCTTTGAGCGCGAAATCGTGCCGCACTTCTATAGTGTTAAAGAGGCGGTGTTCCCGTTCAATAAATTCCAGGGGGTTGACCCGATTCTCTCGCCGGAAATGAAGTCGACCGGCGAAGTGATGGGCTCTGGCGACACCTTTGCAGAAGCTTTCTTCAAGGCGCAGCTGGGGGCAGGCGAGGCGATCCCTGGGCTGACCGGCGAGCGTAAGGCGTTTCTTTCTGTACGCGAACCCGACAAGGCAGGGATTATCGAAGTGGGTCGTTCTCTGTTAGCATTGGGCTTTACGCTATGTGCAACACAGGGAACAGCAGCTGCTTTGGAAGCTGCCGGGCTCGCTGTGGAGCGCGTCAATAAAGTCTACGAAGGTCGTCCCCATATCGTCGATCTGCTTAAGAACGACGAAATCGCCTACATTGTGAACACTACTGAAGGTCGTCAGGCTATTAACGACTCTTCGGTCATTCGCCGTACTGCTCTCGCGCGCAAGGTGCCCTATGCGACCACCTTGGCGGGCGCTAATGCTGTTTGCATGGCGCTTGAGTACGGTAGGGAGATTACGGTGCGGCGCCTTCAGGATCTGCATGCAGGAGCAAGTCAATGAACAAGGTCCCGATGACGGTTGCGGGAGAAAAAAGTCTTCGCGAAGAGTTGAATCATCTCAAAGGCGAAGCGCGTCCGCAGGTGATCGCGGCCATCGCCGAAGCGCGTGAGCACGGCGATCTAAAAGAGAACGCTGAGTACCACGCTGCTCGCGAGCAGCAAGGGTTTATCGAAGGGCGTATTCAGGAGATCGAAGGCAAACTCTCCGTCGCGCAGGTGATTGATGTCACTAAGTTGCCGAAAACCGGCAAAGTGATTTTTGGTGTCACTGTGTCGTTGATAAACCTGGAAAACGATGCAGAAGTGACGTATCGCATCGTCGGGGAAGACGAAGCAGATATCAAAGCCGGGCGAATCTCGGTTACCTCCCCCATTGCCCGTGCCTTAATTGGCAAAGAAGAGGGTGATGTCGTGGTGGTCAAAACCCCCGGTGGTGACGTCGAGTACGAAATAGGTAGCGTCGAGTACGTGTGATAAAAAAACGCCCCTTCAATTGACCTGCATTAAGTCGGTTGAAGGGGCGTTTTAGTGCAACAGCGTGCGGTTAATACCGGCCGTGGTGGTTCTCAAAGCGGGTAACATTAGAAAGCTTCGGGTTCACCTTTGGGTTTCTGCGGTACAGTAGCGCCATTTTGCCAATGGTTTGCACAAGGTCGGCACGGCTGTTAGCAACCAGTTCGGCGATGATGGCAGCGCGATCATCACGCTCAGGAAGGGCGAGTTTCACTTTGATCAGTTCGTGATCGGTGAGTGCGCGGTTAAGTTCTGCGAGCAAATTTTCGGAGACGCCGTTCTCAGAAACGGTGACCACTGGATTAAGATGGTGGCCAATGCTACGAAATGCTTTCTTTTGTGCCTGTGACAAGCTCATGGTATCTTGCGGTATCCCGGTTAGCGCTTAACGCTCCATCTTACGGTGAAACGACACCGAGTGAAAGCGATCGCGTGAATGCGCCCATCTCTTATTCCAGTGTTAGATTCCTACATGCAGCAAAAGCCCCCAAATCGAAAACATTCCGTCAGCAAGACCAGCAATAACTGGAAGAAGGAGCATTTCGACGACCAGTACGTGAAGCAGAGCTGGCAAGATGGCTACCGCTCCCGCGCTAGCTATAAGCTGATCGAGTTGGATGAAAAGGATAAACTGCTGCGTCCGGGTATGACGGTGATTGATCTGGGCGCAGCGCCTGGCGGGTGGAGTCAAATCGCTGCGGAGCGGGTGGGTCCAGAAGGTGTGGTCATTGCCTCTGATATTCTAGAGATGGATGCGCTGGCCGGCGTGGACTTTATCCAGGGCGATTTCACTGAGGAGGCGGTGCTGGAGGCGATACTAAAACGCCTGGATAATCGCCGTGTAGACCTTGTGATGTCGGATATGGCCCCCAATATGAGTGGTATGGCGGCGATTGATCAGCCTCAGGCGATGTATTTAGTGGAGCTTGCGTTAGAACTCGCGCGCGAAACGTTGTCACCTGGTGGTCGATTTTTAGCTAAAGTATTCCAGGGGGAAGGGTTTGACGCCTACTTGAAAGAGTTGCGTGGCAGCTTTAGCAAAGTGGTGACTCGTAAGCCGGATGCCTCGCGGGCACGCTCCCGTGAAGTCTATTTTCTGGCAGAGGGGTTTCGTGGGTAGTTATTCAAAAATAGCTATTCGCGACATAGAACGTCCGTGTGGTTAGATATTGACCGCGTGGTTCATAGCCAAGATTTATCATCGCGATTGCCAGACAGGCAAGCGCAACGTGTGTCACATTAGTCGCCATAAGTGCGCGTGACACAGATGGCCCGAGGCATAAGACGCTTTGGCAATGGTTGAACGCTTGATGCTGATGTAATGTCCTAGTAAAAGGAATTATTAAGCAGCAGGCTTTAACTGACAGATTCTTGTAATGAGGGTAGCCCCTTGAACGATATGGCGAAGAACCTGATTCTGTGGTTGGTCATCGCGGCCGTCCTACTGACAGTGTTCAACAATTTCAGTACCGAAAGTGCACCGCAAAACACAAACTATTCCCAGTTTGTGCAGCAGGTGCAAAATCAACAGGTGCGTAGCGTGACCATTGATGGCTACACCATCACGGGTGAGCGCTCGGATGGCTCTCAGTTTCAGACGATCCGCCCCTCGGCGGAAGATCCGAAGCTGATGGACGATCTGTTGAGCAACAATGTGACGGTAGTGGGCAAAGAGCCAGAACAGCAAAGTATCTGGACGCGGCTGCTGATCGCCAGCTTCCCGATTCTGCTGATTTTGGGCATCTTCATGTTCTTCATGCGCCAAATGCAGGGCGGAGCCGGTGGTGGTAAAGGCGGCCCGATGAGCTTTGGTAAATCGAAGGCCAAGCTACTCTCTCAAGATCAGATCAAAACAACCTTTGCCGACGTGGCGGGCTGTGATGAGGCCAAGGAAGAAGTCGAAGAGCTGGTCGACTTCCTGCGCGACCCAACCAAATTTCAGCGCTTGGGTGGCACCATCCCCCGCGGCGTCTTGATGGTGGGTCCGCCGGGTACCGGTAAAACGCTGTTGGCCAAGTCGATTGCGGGCGAAGCTAAAGTGCCGTTCTTCTCGATTTCCGGTTCTGATTTCGTTGAAATGTTTGTTGGTGTCGGTGCATCCCGTGTGCGCGACATGTTCGAACAGGCCAAGAAGCAGGCGCCGTGCATTATCTTTATCGATGAGATTGACGCCGTGGGTCGCTCGCGTGGCACCGGTATGGGTGGTGGTAACGACGAGCGCGAACAGACGTTGAACCAACTACTGGTCGAGATGGATGGCTTTGAAGCCAACGAAGGCGTCATTGTTATCGCCGCGACCAACCGTCCTGACGTACTCGACCCAGCGTTGATGCGTCCGGGCCGTTTTGACCGCCAGGTCACGGTTGGCTTGCCAGATATTCGTGGTCGCGAGCACATTTTGGGCGTTCACTTGCGCAAAGTGCCGCTGGCGGATGACGTAAAGCCGCAGTTGATTGCGCGCGGTACGCCAGGCTTCTCCGGTGCTGATTTGGCCAATCTGGTTAACGAATCGGCATTGTTTGCAGCCCGTCGCAATAAGCGCCTGGTCAGCATGGAAGAGCTTGAGCTGGCGAAGGATAAGATCATGATGGGCGCTGAGCGCAAATCGATGGTCATGACCGACAAAGAGAAGCTCAACACGGCTTACCATGAGTCGGGTCACGCCATTATCGGTTTGGTCGTGCCTTCTCATGACCCGGTTTACAAGGTAACGATTATCCCGCGGGGTCGTGCGCTGGGTGTCACGATGTTCCTGCCGGAAGAGGATCGCTACAGCCTCTCTCGTCAGCAAATTCTGGGGCAAATCTGCTCGCTGTTTGGTGGCCGTATTGCCGAAGAGATGACGTTAGGCCCGAACGGCGTGACCACGGGTGCCTCCAACGACATCAAGCGTGCTACTGAGCTGGCTCACAACATGGTTGCTAAGTGGGGCTTGTCGGACGAAATGGGCCCGATCATGTACGACGAGGATGAGTCTCATCAGTTCCTCGGCGGTCCGGGTCAGGGTGGCGGTAAGATGAAGTCGGGCGACACCACTACGCGCCTTGATAAGGAAGTCCGCAAAATCATCGACGATTGCTACGAGCAGGCACGCCAAATCCTGACCGATAATCGCGATAAGCTGGATGCCATGGCCGAGGCCTTGATGAAGTACGAGACCATTGATGCCACGCAGTTGAAGGACATCATGGAAGGTCGTGATCCGCGTCCGCCGGAAGGCTGGGACGACGGTGACTCATCCGGTGGCGGTACGCCTGTCAACGATGACAAGCCCCAGGTGAAGGCCGAAGACGACGCTTCTTCCAACGCTTCAGATGGTGATGCTTCTGGAGGCGGTGATTCTGGAGACAATGGTGAAGAGGATGACGACGAGCCGCGTCGCCGCCCTTCAGACCCGCTAGGCGGCCCTGCAGGCCCCTAGTGAATGACTAGATAGTTCACCCCTCGTATGAGCCGAAGGCGCCCCGTCAAGGGGCGCCTTTTTTGATATGCTATGTACATAGCACTGCAATGTTTCTTTTCTTGACCAGGCTGCAGCATGAAATCAATTCTGGACACGTCCTCTACGCAAAACGCTGACAATGCTTTCCAACTGCGCTGTGGGCGTCATCTGCTGGATCTCTCCTTTCCCCGGGTGATGGGCATTCTCAATGTGACGCCGGACTCTTTTTCCGATGGTGGGCAGCACGTGGCATTGGATGATGCTTTGCGCCACGGTGAACGGATGCTGGCCGAAGGGGCGGCGATGATTGACGTGGGCGGCGAATCGACCCGTCCAGGGGCTACCCCGGTCAGCCCGCAAGAAGAGTTGGATCGAGTGGCGCCGGTGGTGGAAGTCCTGGTGCGCGAGCTGGATGCGTTGGTGTCGGTCGATACGAGCTGCCCGACCGTCATACGCGAGGCGAGTGAGCTGGGGGCTGGAATGATTAACGATGTGCGCGCCCTTGAACGGGAAGGCGCGCTGTTGGCCGCGGTGGGCAGTGGCCTGCCTGTTTGCCTGATGCATCGCCAGGGTGAGCCGCAGGATATGCAGCAATCGCCCGCCTATCAGCGCCCCATCGAAGAAGAGGTGGCGGACTATCTGGCGCGCCGGGTGGCCGAGTGCGAGGCGGCCGGTCTGCGCCGCAATCGTCTCTTGATTGACCCCGGCTTTGGCTTCGGCAAAACCGTTGAACACAATCTACGCTTACTCAAATATATGCAAACGCTACAAGCACTGGAGCTTCCCTTGCTGGKGGGTATGTCACGCAAAAGCATGATTGGCAAGGTGCTGGGCCGTCCGGTGGAGGAGCGCCTCTGCGGTGGTTTAGCGCTCGCTGCCATGGCGGTGGAGCGTGGCGCGAATATTCTGCGTGTGCATGATGTGGCTGCCACGGTTGATGCAGTCAATATGGCGTGGGCGGTACTACAAGAAGGCTGCGAGCCGCCGCTAAACAAGGAGTTTGACGCATGACAAGACGCTATTTCGGGACGGATGGCATCCGCGGCACGGTGGGTAAATCACCCATTACGGCTGATTTTATGCTCAAGCTGGGTTGGGCGGCGGGTCAGGTGCTGCGCCGGGATAAAGGGCGAACGCGGGTGCTGATCGGCAAAGATACCCGGATCTCTGGCTATATGTTTGAATCCGCCTTAGAGGCAGGGCTTTCCGCGGCGGGTGTCGATGTATCCCTGCTGGGACCCATGCCCACGCCAGGAATTGCCTACTTAACGCGCACCTTCCGTGCCGACGCGGGGATTGTCATCTCGGCATCGCATAACCCGTTTGACGATAACGGCATCAAGTTTTTCTCTGCCGAGGGCAAGAAACTCCCCGATGAGACAGAAGACCGTATCGAGACGATGCTAGAGGCGCCGCTGACCACCGCGGAAGCTGCCCAGTTGGGTAAAGCAMCCCGTATTGATGACGCTGCAGGCCGTTACATCGAGTTTTGCAAATCGACACTGCCTGATCGGCTTAGTCTGCATGGCCTCAAAATCGTGCTGGATTGTGCTCACGGCGCTACTTACCATATCGCACCCAATGTGTTTCGCGRGCTGGGAGCTGACGTTACCACCATTGGCGCCTCGCCGGATGGGTTAAATATTAACCAGCAGGTGGGCTCAACCCATCCCGCCGCGCTGCGTGCTGCGGTGATCCAGCAAAATGCTGATTTAGGAATCGCCTTTGACGGCGATGGTGACCGCGTGCTGCTGGTAGACGGCGATGGCCGCGAAGTCGACGGCGACGATATTCTCTATCTGATTGCCCGCGATCGCCACGAGCGTGGGTTGCTGCAAGGCGGCGTAGTGGGCACGCTGATGTCCAACTTTGGCTTGTCGATGGCGCTTGATAAGCTGGGGATTCCCTTTGAGCGCGCTAAAGKGGGCGACCGCTTTGTGATGGAGCGCATGGCCGCCAATGGCTGGGAGCTGGGTGGTGAGTCGTCTGGGCATATTGTATGTGGGCATGTGCAGACCACGGGGGATGGGATCGTTTCCGCGCTGCAGGTGTTGGCCTTGATGATGCGCGAGCAGAAGAGCCTGCCGACACTGTTAAAAGAGCTGGAAAAAGTGCCCCAGGCACTGGTCAATGTGCGCTTGCCCGCCGATACCCGCGCCAAAGACGTCATGGCATCTGCACCACTTCAGCAGGCGGTAGCGGCGCTAGAGCATGAGTTAGGGGATGAGGGCCGAGTGTTGCTACGCCCATCAGGGACTGAGCCGCTCATTCGTGTGATGGTGGAAGGGCGCGCCCATTTAGATGTCGATCAATTGGCGCGTGGCTTGGCCAGTCAGGTTCAGGCGCTACTTAATTAAATGTGTTCAACTAACCGGGAAAGCAAACCGGTTCAGCAAACTGGTTTAGTAAACCCAGCTTGTGGTTATAACAGCGGTTGTCTTGACAAGGCCGCTCCTATACCATTTCGCTCCACCTTGAGTGAGGAGAGTCGATGCGTACGCCTTTAATTGCCGGTAACTGGAAAATGAACGGTTCCGTGGCGCTGATTAACGAATTCGGCCAGGCCTTCTCCGCCGCCGTATCGCCAACCAACGTGGATGTCGTGGTTATTCCGCCGTTCCCCTATTTGGATGCGGCGCGCCATGCGTTTGAAGGTACGGTGCTGTCATTAGGCGCGCAAACGTTGAACCCTATTCACTCCGGGGCGCATACCGGTGAAGTCAGTGGCCGTATGCTAAAAGAGTTTGCGGTCTCTTATGTATTGGTGGGGCACTCCGAGCGACGCCAGCTCTATAAAGAGAGCGATGAGCAAATTTTCGCGCGTCTTTTGGCAGCCTTAAGTGTCGAGCTCAAGCCAATTCTCTGTGTGGGTGAGTCTCTAGAAGAGCGTGACGCAGGCCGCACGATGGAAGTGGTGCTTCGTCAAGTGGGGTATGTCATGTCCCGCTTAGAGCCTGATCAGCGCAAGCAGGTTGTTATTGCCTATGAGCCCGTTTGGGCAATTGGCACTGGCCGTACGGCTAGCCCTGAGCAGGCCCAGGACGTTATGGCAGGCATTCGTGCCTACCAGGCGGGTTTCGATAAGGGGCTCGCCGAGCAACTGCGTTTGCTTTACGGCGGCAGTATGAACGCAAGCAATGCGGCTGAGCTGCTCGCTCAGCCAGATATCGACGGCGGTCTAGTGGGCGGAGCCTCACTCAAGATCGATGATTTTTATGCCATTTGTCAGTCAGCAGGATAACGCCATGCAAGTTGCAATTCTTATGATTCATGTGGTGATTGCGGTCGCCCTGGTGGTACTCATCCTGCTTCAGCAGGGTAAAGGTGCCGAAGCCGGCGCGGCTTTCGGGGGTGGTGCATCACAGACCGTGTTTGGTTCACGGGGCAGCGGTAACTTTTTGTCGCGCACCACCGGCATTTTGGCGGCGGGCTTCTTCGCCACTTCAATGGCGCTAGCTTACTTTGCTACCCAAGCGGGTCAGGCGCCAGAAGCGGGTATTCCCGATTCGCGCCTGATCGAGCAGCAGCAAAGCGTTCCAACGCTTGACGACAGGCCTGCGGACGTGGATAATGCCGCGCCAGTGCTAGAGGAAAGCAGCGAGTAAGTAGTGCTCGTTGTTTAGACAGAAAGAGTTTCTTTAGCCTCCCCTGATGCCGAAGTGGTGGAATTGGTAGACACGCTATCTTGAGGGGGTAGTGACCGTATGGTCGTGCGGGTTCAAGTCCCGCCTTCGGCACCATCTGTTTTGCTGGCTTGCCAGCTTCCCAGAATGTTCTTTTGTTACCAGTAGGCCAGCGTTGGCAGCTGAGGCGAAAAAACAGCTTTAAGTAGGTGGCTTTTTTCAGTAAGTCGTTCTTGAAGCAAGTAGTTCTTGACGTAAGTGGCTTTAGTGTCTATTATCGTCGACCTAGATTGATGCGGGGTGGAGCAGTCTGGTAGCTCGTCGGGCTCATAACCCGAAGGTCATCGGTTCAAATCCGGTCCCCGCTACCATTTTCTAGTGGCATGTGTTGGCTTGTTATTTTTAAGATATATTGAAAAATAACGGTCATGCTAGGCTTAGCCTGTTACATGTTGCTAAGACGGTACTGGAAGTAGTACTTAAGAAATGGTACACAAGGTTTCTTTTAAAAAGCCCCTTCCAGTGAAGGGGCTTTTTGTTAGCAGCTTTTGAGTAGCAAGAATATCTTAATAGCGGATGTCGTCCGGATAAGCGGAGACACATTCCCGAGTAACGCCAATCAGCCACCTAGCTTTTCTAATAACTCCTGGCCAGGTGCCTGATGCAACGGCTATAGGAGCTTTGTCTGTGGCCACTAAACACGCTGCGCTTCACGCGCTGATCGAACCTGTTGTTGCTGCCATGGGCTTTGAACTATGGGGCATCGACCATCTTTCCCAGGGCAAAAATTCGCGGCTGGTGATCTATATTGAGCGCGAAAGTGGCGTTAGCGTGGAAGACTGCGCAGATATTAGCCGCCAAGTCAGTGCTGTTATGGATGTAGAAGACCCCATTGCCGGTGAGTATCGGTTGGAAGTCTCCTCGCCAGGCATGGCACGTCCCTTGTATTCCCTGGATCAGTTTACCCGCTTTCAAGGTCATCACGTCGCGCTGAAACTGCGCACTGCCTTTGACGGGCGGCGCAAGTATCAAGGGCTTTTGGTCGGTGTTGAGGGGGATGAAGTGCTGCTACAACTGGATGGCGAAGAGTACTGCTTTCCAATTGAGAGTATTGATTCTGCTCACATTGTACCGCAGTTCGACGATTGACCGGGTGGCGGCGCTGCCGGCAGGCTGCCGGGGTGATGCACATAAGGATAGGTTTTCTGGCGAGGCATACGCATGAGTAAAGAAATTTTAATGGTCGTTGACGCGATCTCCAATGAGAAGGGCGTCCCGCGTGATGTCATCTTCGAAGCGGTCGAAGCCGCTCTTGCGAGCGCGTCACGTAAGCGTTTTGAAAAAGAAGAAGCCAATGTGCGCGTGCATATTGACCGTCGTACTGGGGAATATGAAACGTTCCGCACCTGGACGGTCGTCGAAGATGACGAATTCGAAACGCCCGACTACGAAATCAAAGAAAGCATCGCCGAGCAGCGTGATCCGCCGCTTAAATTAGGCGATGTGGTGGAAAAAAGCATCGAAAATGCGTCGTTCGGTCGTATTGCGGCGCAAACCGCTAAGCAGGTGATCGTACAGAAAGTACGTGAAGCTGAGCGGGCAGAAGTGGTGCGCCAATATGCTGATCGCGAAGGCGAACTGGTAGCGGGCATCGTTAAAAAGACCACTCGCGACGGCCTGATCATTGATTTGGGCGAAAACGCTGAGGCGTTTTTGCCGCGCAATGAAATGATTCACGGTGAGCGTTACCGCATGAACGAGCGGGTACGTGCCCTGTTGGTCAAGGTAGACCCAGACGCACGCGGTGCCCAGCTTCAGCTATCGCGGACGTGCCCCGAGCTGATCATCGAGCTGTTCAAAATTGAAGTGCCAGAGATCGCAGAGCAGTTGATTGAGATCAAAGGTGCTGCGCGTGACCCCGGTTCACGGGCCAAAATTGCGGTAAAAACCAATGATCGCCGCATCGACCCGGTCGGTGCCTGTGTGGGTATGCGCGGTTCACGCGTTCAAGCGGTCTCTTCGGAGCTGCAAAACGAACGCGTTGATATCGTGCTGTGGGATGACAATCCCGCCCAGTTGGTGATTAACGCCATGGCACCTGCCGATGTTGGGTCTATCCTTGTGGACGAGGATGCCCACGCAATGGATGTGGCCGTGGCGCAGGATAACCTTGCTCAGGCGATTGGTCGGAGCGGTCAGAACGTGCGTTTGGCTTCTGAACTTACCGGCTGGCGCATTAATGTCATGACCGAAGAGGAAGCGGAGTCTAAGCGCGATCAAGAGATTGATARCCTGGTGGACTCTTTTATCCAGCACCTCGATGTGGATGAAGATGTCGCTCGCCTGTTGGTGGATGAGGGGTTCACTACCCTGGAAGAAGTCGCCTACGTGCCGATGGAAGAGATGCTCGAAATCGAAGAGTTCGATGAAGATTTAGTCGAAGCGCTTCGTGCACGTGCGAAAGACGAGCTGCTGACGATGGCCATTGCCACGGAAGAAGCGCTAGACGGTGCCCAGCCAGCAGCAGATCTGCTGGAGATGGATGGCATGGAGCGCCACCTGGCCTTCATTCTGGCCAGTCGCGGCATCGTTACCATGGAAGATCTCGCCGAGCAGTCTGTCGACGATCTGGTCGATATCGAGGAGTTGGACGAAGCGCGCGCAGCGGCACTGATCATGACTGCCCGTGCGCCCTGGTTTGAAGTCGATGACGCATCGGATTCGAACACACAGTAAACAGGTCACGGGCTGAGGAGGGTCAATATGTCAGATATGACAGTTAAAGATTTCGCAGGAAAGGTGGKCCGTGATGTGCCTCGCCTACTAGAGCAAATGAAAGAAGCGGGTTTGAAGCACGCTTCAGAAAGCGATGCTGTGTCTGAAGAAGATAAGCAGAAGCTGCTGAGTTTCTTGAAGAAGAGCCATGGCGGTAGCGACACTGCTGAAGCGGGCAAAAACCGTATCACGCTGACGCGCAAAACCCGTAGCCGTATCAATACCGGCGAGCGCGGCAAAACCATCGAAGTGCAGGTACGTAAGAAAAAAACCTACGTCAAAAGCGCTGAAGATGAAAAGCCGAAAGCACCGGAGCCTAGCTACACCGGCCCCCGCCAGCTAGTGGGCGATATGGCGGAAGCTGAAGCTGAGCGCAAGGTTTCCGATGCGCGTGAAGCCGAGGAAAAAGCTGCTGCGAAGAAAGCTCGAGCTGCGCAGGTAGCTGAAGCGACAGCGCGTAGCAATAAAGAAGCTGAAGCCGCCGCGCATAGTAAGCAAGAGGCTGAATCAACGCCAAGAGCCACTAAAGCACCGGCGACGCCTGATATCCCGGTGCCGAATCTTGAAATCGACGACACGCCGTCCGGTGACGATATGCCGCCAGCGCCGCCGAAAGAAGGCCGCTCTGACCGTCGTACTGCGCCGCCGAAGAAGGCTGCAGCAAAAGCCAAGGGTCGTCGTGACGATGAAGATCGTGGTGATCGCGAAGAACGCAAGCGCGGTGGCGGCGGTAAGAAGGTAAAACGTGCCGAGCAGCGTCGTGGTGGTCGCCGTGGTGGCAACCAGACCGGCAACGGCAAGCACGCTTTCCAGAAACCGACTCAGCCGATTGTGCGTGAAGTATCGATCCCTGAATCGATCAGCGTGGCGGAATTGGCCGACAAAATGTCGATCAAAGCCAACGAAGTCATCAAGGCCATGTTCAACATGGGCGCGGCAGTGACCATTAACCAAACCATCGATCAGGATACGGCTGCGATCGTGGTGGAAGAGATGGGTCATACGCCGAAGCTGGTGAAAGATGACGCGCTGGAAACGGAAATGCTTGAAGGCATCTCCTATGAAGGCGAAGAGATCACCCGCTCGCCCGTAGTGACCGTTATGGGTCACGTTGACCACGGTAAAACTTCGCTGCTCGATTACATCCGTAAAGCGAAAGTAGCCACGGGTGAGGCTGGCGGTATTACCCAGCATATCGGTGCCTACCACGTGGAAGATAACCACGGTGGCGTGACCTTCCTGGATACCCCAGGCCACGCGGCGTTTACCGCTATGCGTGCCCGTGGTGCCAAGGCGACGGACGTCGTCATCCTGGTCGTCGCAGCGGATGATGGCGTGATGCCTCAGACGATTGAGGCGATTGAACACTCCAAAGCTGCCGAAGTGCCCATGGTGGTAGCGGTCAACAAGATCGATAAAGATGGTATCGATCTTGATCGCATCAAAAATGAGCTTTCCCAGCACGGCGTGATCTCGGAAGAGTGGGGCGGCGACACCCAGTTTGTTCACGTGTCTGCTAAGACCGGTGAAGGTATGGAAGAGCTGCTGGAAGCGATCCAGCTGGCCTCCGAAGTGCTTGAGCTAAAAGCCGTGCCTTCCGCGCCCGGTAAAGGTGTTGTGGTTGAGTCACGCCTTGATAAAGGACGTGGTCCGGTCGCTACCGTACTGGTTCAGAACGGCACGCTGAGAAAGGGCGATATCGTCCTGGCTGGCCTGCACTATGGTCGTGTACGTGCGCTGACCAACGAACTTGCCCAGCAGGTTGATTCGGTTGGCCCGGCCATGCCGGTAGAGATTCAAGGCTTGGGCGGTACGCCGGATGCCGGTGATGACTTTATGGTCGTTGCTGACGAGAAGAAAGCCCGCGAAGTAGCTAACTTCCGTCAAGGCAAGTACCGCGAAGTGCGCCTGGCGCGTCAGCAGAAGGCCAAGCTGGAGAACATGTTCAGCCAGATGGGCCAAGACGAAGTGGCCAAGGTCAACATCGTCCTCAAAGCCGACGTTCAAGGTTCGCTGGAAGCGATCAAAGGCGCTCTGGAAGAGCTCTCTACGGGTGAAGTTGAAGTCGCCGTGGTTTCCTCTGGTGTGGGTGGTATCACCGGTMCCGATGCCAACCTGGCGCTTGCGTCGGAAGCCATCGTGGTCGGCTTTAACGTCCGTGCTGACGCCGCTGCCCGTGAGATCATCGAACGTGAAGGTCTGGATCTGCGCTACTACAGCGTTATTTACCAGCTGATCGACGAGGTCAAGCAGGCGATGAGCGGTATGCTCGCACCTGAGTGGAAAGAAGAGATCGTCGGTATTGCCGAAGTACGCGACGTCTTCCGTGCGCCGAAGATTGGTGCCATCGCTGGCTGTATGGTCATCGAAGGCAGCGTGCATCGTAATAAGAAGATCCGCGTGTTGCGTGATGACGTGGTGATCTACGAAGGCGAGCTCGAATCGCTGCGCCGCTTCAAAGACGATGTGCAGGAAGTGCGCAACGGCATGGAGTGTGGCATCGGCGTGAAGAACTACAACGATGTCCAAGTCGGCGATAAGATCGAAGTCTTCGACCAAGTGAAGGTCGAGCGTAGCCTGTAAGGCTGCGAGGAGCTAAACATGCGCGAATTTAAGCGTACTGACCGGGTAGCCGACCAGCTCCAAAAGGAGCTGGCGGTATTGATCCAACGCGAAGTGAAAGACCCACGTTTGGGCATGGTCACGGTCAGCGGTGTCACCGTTAGCCGTGACCTTGGCTACTCCGACGTCTACGTCACTTTGTTGGGTGAGCAAGAGCCCGAGCGTATTAAAGAGAATCTGCAGGTGCTTAAGCGCGCTGCGGGTTTTCTAAGAAGCCAGATTGCTAAGCGCATCAAGCTACGTCACGTGCCAGAACTACGTTTTCATTTCGATGAAAGCGTGGTGCGCGGTCAGCAACTCTCTTCACTGATTGATGAAGCGGTCACCACTGACCGCGCACGCAATCAAAGTGAAGAAGGGGACGACGCTGCCGAGCAAAGTGAGGAAACTCGCTAGTGGCGCGTCAACGTCGTGGTTTGCCGGTCAATGGCGTACTGCTGCTGGATAAGCCCAAAGGCGTTTCCAGCAACCATGCGCTGCAGCGTGTACGTCGGCTGTTCCAGGCTCAAAAAGCCGGGCACACCGGCACGCTCGACCCGATGGCAACCGGCTTATTGCCGATTTGCCTAGGCGAAGCGACCAAGTTCTCGTCGCACTTGCTGGAAGCCGACAAGGTGTATCGCACCCGGATAGAGCTTGGGGTGATCACCGATACCGGCGATGCGGAAGGCACGATTATTGAGCAGCATGAGGTTCCCAGTTTAAGCGCCGATGACGTGGAAACTGTGCTCACCCGCTTTCGCGGTGAGATTGACCAAGTGCCTCCCATGTACTCGGCGCTAAAGCATCAGGGCAAAAAACTTTACGAGTTAGCCCGCGAAGGCAAACACGTAGAGCGTGCAGCTCGGCGGGTAAGCGTGTATGATGCGCGCCTGCTATCGTTTGAAGGCAGCGCTTTTGAGCTGGAAGTAAGCTGCAGTAAAGGCACTTACATCCGCACGTTAGCCGAAGATATTGGTCAAGCGCTTGGCTGTGGTGCGCACATCAGTCAACTAAGAAGGCTCAAAACAGGGCCCTTTTTAGCCGACGCGATGTGGACGCTAGAGGCCTTGGAAGCACTGGCCGACCAGGCAGCACTGGAAGCTGAGCTAATGCCCGTGGATGTGCTGGTGGATCATTTGCCGTTACTGACGGTAGACGACACCGCCCACGCCCGTTTGGCCCATGGCCAGCCCGCTGCTCTCGAAACCGGCGCATTAGCCGCAGACGAAGTAGCCAGACTTTATTACGCCGAGACGTTTATCGGCCTTGGCGTAGTGAAAGGTGCCCAGGAAGTGGCGCCTAAGCGGCTGTTAAGTACCGTCGCTATCTCGTAATCAGCGTTGCAAGGACGCAGCACTTTACGGGAAAATAGTAGCTTGAGACTGCAAATATGCGTGGTCTCACCCATTCATTTTTAGGCATATTGCTTACTGGAGAGACAGATGGCTTTAACCGCTGAGAAGAAGGCCGAGATCGTCACTGAATACGGCCGCGGCGATAACGATACCGGTTCCCCTGAAGTACAGGTTGCACTGCTGAGCGCCAACATCAATGGCCTGCAGGACCACTTCAAGACCAACAAACAGGATCACCACTCTCGTCGTGGTCTGATCCGCATGGTTAACCAGCGTCGTAAGTTGCTGGACTACCTAAAGCGTAAAGATTTCGAACGCTATCAGTCCCTGATCCAGCGTTTAGGTCTGCGTCGTTAAGCGTTAACGGCAACGATTCGAAASGGGCAGCTCATAAAGAGCTGCCCGTTTTTTTATGTTTCGGGTTTATCTCAATAGTGCTGGGGGCAAGCAGGAACTGGTAGCCCTATCGCGTTCCAGCGCCTAGAATGGTAACCAGTCAAAACGACCTAAACGAATAGACAAGTAGATATTGATAATGCTGAAGGAAGTCGCTGTGAATCCGGTAAAGAAAACGTTCCAGTACGGTCGTAGCACCGTCACGCTCGAAACCGGGCGTATTGCTCGCCAAGCCACCGGCGCTGTCATGGTTACCATGGACGACACCGTCGTGCTGTGTACCGTGGTCGCTCGTAAAGAGGCTAACCCGAGCCAACCCTTTTTCCCTCTCTCGGTACACTACCAGGAGAAAACCTACGCAGTGGGCAAAATTCCTGGCGGCTTCTTTAAGCGCGAAGGACGACCCACTGAGAAAGAGACGCTGACTTCGCGGCTGATCGATCGCCCGATCCGTCCGCTGTTCCCCAAAGGCTTTATGAACGAAGTGCAGGTCGTCTGTACCGTTCTCTCCACCGACCGTAATCACGATCCGGATATTGCCGCACTGCTGGGTACTTCCGCAGCGCTGAGCATCTCTGGCGTGCCGTTTAGTGGCCCGATCGGCGCAGCCCGCGTTGGTTTTAACGAAGAGAAAGGCTACTTCCTCAACCCAACCGTTGAAGAACTGGCCACCTCTGAGCTCGACATGGTCGTCGCCGGTACTGAAAAAGCCGTGCTGATGGTTGAGTCTGAAGCTAAAGAGCTGCTTGAAGACGAAATGCTGGGAGCCGTACTGTTCGGCCACCAAGAGATGCAGGTAGCGATCAGCGCCATCAACGAACTGGTTGCTGAAGCCGGTAAGCCGCGCTGGGAGTGGCAGGCCGCCGAAGAGAACCAGGCGCTCAAAACCGCTATGGCCGATGCGTTTGAGGCTAAAGTGGGCGATGCTTACCGCATCACCGACAAAATGCAGCGCCAGGATGCACTGGCTGAGTTGAAAGACCAGGCGATTGAACAGCTGGCAGCCGATGAAGGCGAACCGGTTAACGACAAGTTCAGTAAAGATGACGTTAAAGGTGCTTTTGCTAGCCTGGAAAAACGCGTGGTGCGTTCGCGGGTTGTCAAAGGCGAGCCGCGTATTGATGGTCGCGACAACCAGACCGTGCGCCCGCTGGCTATCGAAGTCGGCGTGCTGCCAAAAGCCCACGGTTCGGCCATCTTTACCCGTGGTGAGACCCAGGCGATAGCCGTGGCAACGCTGGGCACGCTGCGTGACTCACAGCTAATTGAATCACTGGAAGGCGAGCGTAAAGACCGCTTTATGCTGCACTACAACTTCCCTCCCTACTCGGTAGGCGAAGCGGGCTTTATGGGTGGCCCTAAGCGTCGTGAAATCGGCCATGGCCGCCTAGCGCGTCGCGGCGTACAGGCGATGCTGCCATCCGAAGATACCTTCCCCTATACCATTCGCGTGGTCTCGGAAATCACCGAGTCTAACGGCTCTAGCTCGATGGCTTCCGTATGTGGCTCTTCGCTGGCGTTGATGGATGCAGGCGTGCCGCTAAAAGCACCGGTGGCGGGTATCGCAATGGGTCTGGTAAAAGACCCGGACGGCTTCGCGGTATTGACCGATATCCTGGGTGATGAAGACCACCTCGGCGATATGGACTTTAAAGTCGCAGGTTCTGAAGAGGGCGTTACCGCCCTGCAGATGGACATCAAGATCGAAGGCATCAACGAAGAGATTATGGAGCTCGCGCTGCAGCAAGCACTGACCGCGCGGCTGAGTATTCTTGAGCAGATGAATGTGGTGATCAGCCAGAGCCGTAGCGATGTCTCCGACAACGCCCCGTCCATGGCAACGATTAAAATCGAYCCCGACAAGATCCGCGATGTGATCGGTAAAGGCGGCGCGATGATTCGTAAAATCTGCGAAGACACCGGCGCTTCAATCGATCTCGACGACGACGGCACCGTACGTATCTACGCGGAAGATAAAGCCGCCGCCAAGCGCGCCATTGACACCGTACTGGCGATTACCGCTGAAGCGGAAATCGGCAAGCTGTATATGGGTAAAGTGGTACGCATTGCTGACTTCGGCGCGTTCGTGAACATCATGCCGGGTACCGATGGCCTGGTGCACATCTCGCAAATCGTTGCCGAGCGCGTTAACAACGTGCGCGACTTCTTGAACGAAGGCGATGACGTGATTGTGAAGGTACTTGATATCGACAACCGCAACCGCGTGAAGCTGTCGATGAAAGAGATCACTGAAGAAGAGAAAACCGCTTTCGCAGCAGAAGCAGCGGAAACCGAAGCGACGATTTAAATCGCTGGCTAGGTTTCTGATACCGCCCTCGTAGCCTCTGGCTGCGGGGGCTTTGTTTTTGCTAGGTATTTTTTTGCTAGGTACCGTTTTAGCAAAGCACTTTTTTACTAGATAGTGTTTTGATGTTAGCTAAAGCTATGTTCGCCGGGATTTAGACAGTCAACAGTCAGGGAGCAGCAGATGGAGCAGCAACAAGCGCCGCGCTGGTGGGCGGTGGTGGCCGKGATGATCGGCATTTTTTTACTGGTGACCGCGGAGCAGCTGCCGATTGGGTTGCTTTCTCAGGTGGCATCGAGCATGGGCGTTACCCCCGGCATGGCAGGCTTAATGGTCACCGTGCCCGGCGTGGTCGCTGCCTTTTCAGCCCCGCTGCTGCCGGTCGCGGTGGGGCGCTTGGATCGGCGTATTATGCTCACGGTATTGATGGTCGTGATGGTGGCCGGGAGTGTGCTCTCGGCATTGGCCAGCAGCTTTATCCTGTTGCTTGCCGCCCGTGTGCTGGTGGGGCTTAGCATTGGTGGGTTTTGGGCGGTGGCGGGCAGTATTGCCCCGCGCCTTGTGCCGGAGGCACAGGTGCCTAAAGCGATGACGATGATTTTTGGTGGTGTCGCGGCAGCCTCGGTGCTGGGCGTACCGCTGGGCACGCTATTGGGCGATTTCAGCAACTGGCGGGTCGCCTTTGGGGCGCTGGGCGGTTTTAGCCTGTTAACGGCCATTGCGCTGTGGCGTTGGCTGCCGTCTTTGCCACCACGTGAACCTGTTCGTCTGCGAGTACTGGCGCAGCAATTTAGTAATCGTGGTGTACGGGTGGCGGTATTAACCACAGGGTTTGTGGTGGTGGGGCACTTTGCCGCCTACACCTTTATTAGCCCTATCCTGCAGGAGATTAGCGGTATTTCCCAGCGCCATGTGGGCAGCCTGCTCCTGCTCTACGGGGCCGCAGGCATCCTGGGCAACATTGCGGCGGGTATGTTCGCCGGGCGGCACCCCTACCGCGCGGTGCTGGSGATTCCCAGCCTGCTGCTTATCGTTGTAGCTGCTTTCCCGGTGCTGGGTATTCAACCGAGCAGTGGCGTGTTCTTGCTAATGGCCTGGGGCGCCGTGTTCGGCAGTGTATCGGTAAGCATTCAAACCTGGATTTTACGCACCGCACCCAATACCGAAGCCGCCACGGCGTTAATGGCGTTTACCTTCAATATGTCGATTGGTTTGGGGGCAATGGTCGGTGGGCGTATCGTTGATGGCACTAGCTTACCTATCGCCATGTGGGCGGCTTCCGGGCTATTCCTGCTGGGCGCGCTGCTGGTGCTGAGCACACCTGCCAGGGTGGTCGGTGAGAGGTCACGCTAATCATCTACAAGCCAAAAAATACCCCCGTCGCAACGGGGGCATGTTTGGCTGGTTAACCGAAGACGATTGTTAAGGACGCTCTATCGCCAGTGCGACACCCTGACCGCCGCCGATACACAGCGTCGCGAGGCCTTTCTTGGCGTCGCGGGCGATCATTTCGTGGAGCAGGGTGACCAGTACGCGGCAGCCGGAAGCGCCGATGGGGTGGCCTAGGGCAATGGCACCGCCGTTGACGTTGACCTTGCTGACATCCCAGCCAAGTTCTTTGTTAACGGAGAGTGCCTGGGCAGCGAAGGCTTCGTTGGCTTCTACCAGATCCAGGTCATCCAGGCTCCAGCCGGCTTTTTCCAAGCAGCGGCGGGTAGCCGGTGCGGGGCCGATACCCATAATGGCAGGATCAACGCCTGCGTTGGAGTAAGCGGCAATACGCGCCAGCGGCTCTAGCCCCAGCTGCTTGGCTTTTTCGGCGGAGCAGAGCATAACCACTGCCGCGCCGTCGTTGAGCGCCGAGGCGTTACCGGCGGTAACGGTGCCGTCTTTCTTAAACGCAGGGCGCATGCCGCCAAGCTTCTCCGCGGTAACTTCCCGTGGGTTCTCATCGGTATCAAACACCACCGGGTCGCCTTTGCGCTGGGGGATTTCCACCGGCACGATCTGACCTTTGAACTTACCTTCTTTGATGGCGGCAGCGGCTTTCTGCTGGGACGCTGCGGCGAACTCGTCCATCGCTTCGCGGGTGATGCCGTACTTCTCGGCCAAGTTCTCGGCAGTAATGCCCATGTGGTAGTTGTTGAACGCATCCCACAGGCCGTCGTGCACCATGGAATCAATTGCCTTCCAATCGCCCATGCGCTGACCGTTGCGGGAGTTGGGGAGTACGTGTGGCGAGGCGGACATGTTCTCCTGACCACCGGCCAGAATCAGCTCAGCATCGCCACAGCGAATGGCTTGAGTGGCGAGATGCAGCGCTTTAAGGCCTGAACCACACACTTTGTTGATGGTCATGGCCGGTACCGAGTCTGGCAGGCCGCCCTTGATAGCCGCTTGGCGCGCCGGGTTTTGGCCAACGCCTGCGGTGAGCACTTGGCCCAGCAGTACTTCGTCAACTTGATCGGGAGAAACGCCGGTTGAGGCGAGGATATCTTTGATCACCAAGGCGCCGAGGTCGCTCGCGGGAATACCTGCGAGGGAGCCGCCGAAAGCGCCCACAGCGGTGCGGCGTGCCGCAACAATGACTACTTCTTGCATAAGATGACTCCTGGAGTAATTAACAGACAGTCTGATGCCAGATGCCCGATAGGCGTGCTCTGCAGCCGTACTCTTTTATTCGTGCTGTGTCAGCCGTCTCTTCAGCATAGGGGAAGGTGGTGCGTTGCGGCAATAAACCTTTATGGGCAAATAAAAACGGGCCAACATGTGGCCCGTCAGGGGAAAGTAGTAGAGGCGCTAAGATTCGGCCAGTTGTGATCAGGCCAACTGCACCGGGATAATATTGCTGGTGTGGCTGACGTGGTTGCCTTCCTGCAGATACACCAGCGCAGGCTGGTGGTTTTCCAGTTCGGCTTCGGAGTAGTGGGCGTAGCTGCAGATAATGATCCGGTGGCCAGGGGCGGCAAGGTGGGCCGCAGCGCCGTTGATCGAGATAAGTTTGGAGCCTTCCTCACCGCGGATAGCGTAAGTGGTGAAGCGTTCGCCGTTCTCGACGTTGTAAATCTGGATCTGCTCATTTTCACGAATGCCCGCCATATCCAGCAAGTCACCGTCGATGGCGCAGGAGCCTTCGTAGTTGAGTACCGCGTGTGTGACGCGAGCCATGTGCAGCTTGGCTTTGAGCATAATGGTGTGCATTGTGAGTTCCTGTATTCCTCGTTGTTGGTTTATTCACTCATAGTCGTGGCAGCGCTGTTCGGGAGCTGAACCGTGAGGTTGTCGATTAATCGCGCCGGGCCTAGTTTGGCGGCGGCCAGCAGTACTGCCTGGCGAGTCGCTGGGCTGACCGGGGCGAGCGAGGCATCGCGCAATTCCAGGTAGTCCGGTGTAAAGCCCGCATCATACAGCGCGGCTTTACCCTGGTGTAGTACCTTTTCGATAGCGTCGCCATGTTCCAGTGCGTCGCGTAGTGTACACAGCGTTCGGTAGAGCACAGGGGCAATGGCGCGCTCCTCGCGACTTAAATAGCCGTTACGCGATGACAGTGCCAAACCATCTTCTGCGCGCACGATGGGCACGCCGATAATTTCGATGGGCATGTGCAGATCGCGCACCAGCTTACGAATCACCGCAAGCTGCTGGTAATCCTTCTCCCCAAAGCAGGCAATATCTGGCTGCACCAGATTAAACAGCATGCTGACCACGGTGGAGACGCCGTCGAAATGGCCGGGGCGTGAGCCGCCGCACAGCCCTTCGCCCACCACGGGCACATGCACGCGGGTCTGTGCGTCCAAGCCGTTAGGGTAGAGCGAGCTCGCCGCCGGGGCGAACAGCACGTCGCAGCCAGCCTCGATAAGCTGCGCTTGATCGGCATCAAAGGTACGCGGGTAGCCGTCTAAGTCTTCGCCTGGGCCAAACTGCATCGGATTGACGAACAGGCTTGCGACCACGATATCGGCGTGTTGGCGCGCGCAGGCGACCAGCGCTAGGTGGCCTGCGTGGAGATTGCCCATGGTGGGCACCAGGGCAATACGCTGGCCGCGTTGGCGGTAATCTCGCAGCGTGCTGCGGAGCTGATCAATGTCTCGCAAAGTGCGCATAGTCGTTTCGTATGAGTGACAAAAGGTGGTCGATAGACGAGATGCCTTAACCGTCATCTTTAAAAGCAGTGCTCTTGGGCTGGGAAAGTGCGTGTTTTGACCGCTTCATGGTAGCGCTGAAACGCAGTTTGAATGCTGTCCGCCTCAACCATAAAGTTTTTCACAAAGCGCGGCGTGCGTCCGTGGGTGACGCCCAGCACATCGTGCATCACCAGAATTTGGCCGTCGGTATCCGGTCCTGCGCCAATGCCAATCACCGGCACATCCAGCGCGGCGGTGACCGCTTTGCCCAGACTGGCAGGAACGCACTCGAGCAGAATCACCGAAGCGCCCGCCTCGACAAGTACTTTTGCGTCGTTAATGATGCGTTCCGCTTGAGCAGCGTCGCGTCCCTGCACTTTATAGCCACCTAGCTGATGCACGGTTTGCGGTGTTAAGCCCAGGTGGGCACACACCGGTACGCCGCGGCGGGTAAGTTCACGAATGCCATCGGCCATCCACGCTTCGCCTTCCAGTTTGACCAGCTCCGCGCCCGCGCGCATCACGGCACCGGCATCTTCCAACAGGCGCTCCGTGGTGGCGTTGCTCATAAAGGGGAGGTCTACCATCAGCAGGCTATGGCCTTTACCACGCGCCGCGCAGCGGGTGTGGTAAATGATATCGTCAATGGTGACGGGTAGGGTGCTGTTATGGCCCTGTAGCACCATGCCCAGCGAATCACCGACGAGCAGGACATCAATGCCTGCCTGGCTTGCCGCATGGGCAAAGGAGGCGTCGTAAGCGGTTAGGCAACTGAACGTCTCGCCAGCCTGCTTATAGGCCTGCAGCGTGCTTAGGGTGACGGTTTTCATGGCGTGCTCTCATGTTTTACGTGAGGCCGCTGCGACATAGGCAGCCGACCATTATTGATGCTGCATCCCTGCATGCGCGAAGTGGCGTAACCGGTAATTGTTACCTGAATGGGGTGTCGGTGTCGAGATTTGTGTCAAATGGTAGCGTTAGCCGCACACTAGGCGTTAGGTAAGCGTTCCAAGCCTTGGTTCTCAACTTGCTCAAGCCACGTGGATAGCGGCTGTTGGAGAAGGTCTAGAGAGGGGGCGATCTCTGCGAGGGGGAGCAGTACAAAGGCCCGGGCAGTCATTTGCGGGTGCGGTACGCGTAAACGCGGCGAGTTGATGTGGTCATTAGCGTAGAGCAGCAGGTCAAGATCAAGCGTGCGGGGCCCCCAGTGGCGCTGGCGGCGGCGGCGATGCTGCTGCTCTAACGCCTGAAGCTGGTCGAGTAGCGCCAGCGGCGAGAGCTGCGTCTCCAGCGCGGCCACCGCGTTGATAAAGTCCGGCTGATCCTGCGGCCCCACCGGGCGGCTGGCGTAAAGCGATGATGCTGCCACCAATCGACTTAGCGGTAGCATTGCCAGCTCGTTGAGGGCCTCGCGAACCTGCTCGATAGGCGACTCTAGATTGCTACCCAAGCCAATATAGGCGAGCTGGGAAGGCGCACCCACTACTCTGGCGCGCTCGGCTTACGGCGCCGTTTGCGACGACGGTCGCCCTGGCTGGCGGGGTCGCCGCCAACTTTTTGCAGCAGGCGACGCTGTTCGTGCTCATCGCCGCGCTGAAACGCCGTCCACCATTCGCCTAAACCACTGGGTATCTCGCCCGCCTGCTCGCGCAGCAGTAGCAGGTCATAGCCCGCCCGGAAACGAGAATGTTCGCGGGTTTGGAAAGCTTTTTTACCGCGCCGCTGAGGTAGGCGCTGCTGAAGCTCCCAAATTTCCCGCATGGGGATACCAAAGCGCTTGGGAATTGAGGTGAACTCTAACTGACGAGAAACCACCTGCTGAGCCGCCGCTTGAAGCGCAGGAATGGGCGGCATGCCCTCCTGTTCCAGTGCTTCCTGGCGATGTTTGACCGGTGCCCATAAAAACGCCGCCAGCAGAAACGCTGGGGTGACGGGGCGCTCTTCGGCGATACGTTTATCGGTATTGGTCAGCGCCTGTTCAATCAGCTCTTCGGCCCAGGCGGCATCGGCCATGGCTTCTTCGGCCTCGGGGAACAGCATGCCGAATAGGCCGTAGTGGCTAAGCAGCCGGAAGGTGACCAAGCCGTGGCCCGACATAAACAGCTTGAGCACTTCATCGAATAGGCGCGCTGGCGGAATCTGCAGCAGCAATGGCGCCTGGTCGTACATTGGCGCTTCGGTGGCCGGGTCTAGGGTGAAGTCGAGCTTAGCCGCAAAGCGCACCGCCCGCAGCATCCGCACCGGGTCTTCGCGGTAGCGTGTCGCCGGGTCGCCAATCAGGCGCAGGGTGCGGGTCTTGATGTCCTCGGCACCATTGGCAAAATCGGTGATGCTGAAGTCGGCGATATTGTAGTAGAGCGCATTAACGGTAAAGTCGCGCCGCAGGGCGTCTTCTTCAATATTGCCCCATACATTGTCACGCAGCAGCAACCCTTCATCTGACTGGTGGGCTATGTGATCGCCATGCTCGTCTTGGGGTTTGCCACGGAAGGTGGTGACCTCAATGACCTCGCGGCCAAAGCGCACGTGGACAATCCGAAAACGGCGGCCGATCAGGCGCGAGTTACGAAATAGATCGCGCACCTGTTCGGGGGTGGCGTTGGTGGCGACGTCAAAATCCTTGGGCATTTTGCCAAGCAGTGCATCGCGGATGCAGCCGCCCACCAAATAGGCGTCGAAACCAGCCCCGCTAAGGCGATAAAGCACTTTTAACGCGGCATCACTAATATGCTGGCGAGAAACAGGGTGCTCGGACCGAGGGATGTTGCGCGGAGTAAGGGCGCTGGTAGTGCTCTCTTGGGGATCAAGCAAGGTTTTCAATTGCTCCCCCGGGCTGTGTAGGAAACGGGTAAATCCTTTAAACATGCGACGATTTCAACTCGCAGGGTACATAAAAAAGTCAAGTATTGCGTAACATGGCTATGTAAAAAGCACGTCAAATGAGTACCTAACATAGACAGTTAATGTCCGAGTGTATCCGACCCCCCAAGGCTTGCAAAGCATTTGACGCTGGTTTGCATAAACTCAAGTGTCCAGACACGGAAAGGGGAGGCTAAGAGAGCCTCCCCTATTAAGCGATTAATCAGCGTCCCTGCTGCTGTTTTTCTTCATGATGGCACATCGCCCTGAATACGCACCGCAGTCGGTAGGCGTTAGGATCGCAATCGTTCCGACCGCCTCGTATTCAAAACAATAATCCAACCGCGAACTTTTCTCCCCCCGGGGAATTATTATTGGCGCCGGGGTGTACACACTGACAGCTATTGTTGTTGTTAGGATGCCAAGTCACGTTGTACGTCGCGTCCTTATCGGGCCACTTGCTGCTTTTGTTATTGTTCGCTGCGCCTGTGTAGACTGCGCAAGCAAGTAATGAGACTCAAGCCTATTGTTATTGTTAGTACCGTTATCTCTACCTGGCCCTGTTGTTTTTGTTGTGGCTCAGGTTGGGGTGAGGTCATGTTGTTTTTGTTGGTGACCTACCGCTATGCCCAGTTTGTTTTTCTTACCCAGTAATACTGCAGACGCTGTGCCACCTATTTAATAAATTATAAATTTCAGAAGGTTGGCGTTTTTTTGAACGTGGCGGAACTTAGCGGCGCAAAAAGTGTTACCCCTTCTGGGTCCGTTTGTGCGCGGCTTTGTGTGGGAAGGTAACAGTGCCAGGGTAGCAAAGAGTGGGATATTTCTTATTTAAATCAGTGTATTAGACAATGGTCGTAGAGGGCGCGAGGAGTCCGGGTAGCTAGGCGCCCCGGGGGCTTRGCCTGGGCGCCGGGCCGTTTTTTTGCGCGGTATGCCAAGCCGTTGGCGCCGCTCCCAAAGATTTTTACGGCTTATACCAAGCTTTTGTGCCAGTTCGGTTTCACTCATTTGGTCTTGGTGCTCAAGCACAAAATGCTGAAAGTAATCCTCTAACGAGAGGTCGTCTTCATTTTCTTCAGCGGTATTATCTGCACTGCCAGAGGTGGTGGGAGTGGTCGTTGACGGAGCATGAGGGCGAGCGGTAATGGGCGCTAAACCTAAATCATCCGGGTGGATCAGATGTCCCTCGGCAAGAATGACGCCACGCTCAAGGGCGTTCTCCAGCTCGCGTACGTTGCCTGGCCAAGGGTAGTCGCGCAAGTCCTGGCGGGCAGCACGKGATAAACGCAGACCGGTCCGTTCATGACGCTTACATGCTTTGTCGAGCAGAATGTCGGCGATCTCGAGCACGTCATCCTCGCGCTCGCGCAACGGCGGCAGCTCGATCTGCATCACGTTCAGCCGGTAGTAAAGATCGAGACGGAACTCACCGGTTTTTGACAGCGCCCGCAGGTCACGGTGGGTGGCCGCAATCAGCCGGACATTAACGTGACGGGTTTCCACTGAGCCAATTTTACGGATTTCGCCCTCTTGGAGTACACGTAACAGCCGTGCTTGGGCATCCAGCGGCAGTTCGCCAATCTCATCCAAAAACAGCGTGCCGCCATCGGCCGCTTCGACTAACCCGGTGCGCGCGGCGCTGGCGCCGGTAAAAGCCCCTTTCTCATGGCCAAACAGTTCGGATTCGATCAGTGTTTCAGGAATCGCCGCGCAGTTGACGCAGATCAGCGGCGCTTTGGCGCGCTTGCTCTGCTGGTGAATCGCGCGTGCCACCAGCTCCTTACCGGTGCCCGACTCGCCCAGAACCAGTACGGTGACATCGGCGGGGGCGGTTTTACTAATGCGGGTGTAGACCTGCTGCATGGCAACGCAGTTGCCGATCATGGTCTGGCGGCCGCCGCCGGCATCGGTGATATCCGGCGGTGGGCTCTGCTGCATCGACTGCTTGTGCAGAATTCGCTCAACGGTTTCCAGCAGCTCCGCATGGTCGAAGGGCTTGGCAACGTAGTCCACGGCGCCCTGTTTGAGCGACTCCACGGCAGAGCGCATGCTGGCGTAGCTGGTCATGATCAGAACCGGCACGGGGCTTGAAGCCGCGATCAGCGTGGTGCCCGGCTCGCCCGGCAGGCGCAGGTCGCTGATGATGAGGTCGAACCCTTTGAGTTCAAGCTGGCTGGCCTCCTCAGCGCTGCCTGCTTCGCTGACCGTATAGTCGTGGCGTTCCAGCAGGCGCTTTAACGCGCTGCGAATAATCGCTTCATCTTCAACAATCAGAATCCTGGGCATGGGCTGGCTGATCATCCTGTTGGTAAAGCGGCAGCCATAACGTAATGGCTGTGCCGCGAGGCTGTCCGGGCGGTGGCGAGGCCACCTCTATTTTACCCTGGTGCTCATTGATAATCTGATAAGCCAGTGAAAGACCCAGGCCGGTGCCTTCGCCTGCTGGCTTAGTGGTGGTAAAAGGCTCAAATAAGTGGTCGCGCACCCGTGGATCGATACCCTGACCGTTATCGGTTATTCGCCACCAGGCAAGCTGCTGGTGGCGCCCTGCGCTAATATGAACATCTCCCTCCTGGTCGCAGGCATCCCTGGCGTTGCTCAGTAGGTTGACCATCACTTGGGTTAACCGCTGGGCATCGCCGCGCACCACCAGATCGTCGGGTATCTCATTGGTTAAGGTAACATCCTCTCCCGAGCGGGCGAGGTGGATCAAGTGCAGTGCATCTTCGCTAATTGATGCGAGCGCCACGGGGGAGGCGGGGAGCGGCACCGTTTGGCGCCCACCGTGGGCAAAGCCGACCAATGAATTGACGATTTTAGTCACCCTTTGGGTCAACTGCTGGATCTGATCGGCGGTTTCCAGCAGCACAGGGTCGTTGGTGTCGTAGCGCAGGTTTTGCGCCAGCGACGAGATACCGGTAATCGGATTGCCAATTTCATGGGCGACCCCGGCAGCCAACTGGCCAATGGAGGCGAGTCGCGCCGCATGCACCAACTCGTCTTCCAGCCACTTCATTTCGGTATGGTCTTCAATCAAAATCACGCTGCCCCCACGGCTGTCGTGGCCGCTGAGAATAGCTTTGTGCAGGGTCAGAAAGTAATCCTTGCCGTGCAGCGTCACCGCCTGCTTGTAGAGCGGGCCTGGCGTCGCGTCTAACACGCTGCCCAGCAGGCTGGGCCAGGGGGCGGGTAGGCTATCGCGGCGCGAACCGATCACGCTTTCACCGCTAATCCCCGAGAGCTGCGAGAGCGCCTGATTCCACATTAGTAGTTCATCGTCATCGCCTAGCACGCACAGCCCCACGGGCAGATAGGCCAGGGTTTGGCGGTGGTGGCGGCGCAAGCCGTCGAGTTCCCGGGCTAGCCCCGTTAACCGCGAACGGTAGGCCTCCAGGCGACTTTCAACAAAGTGAATATCGTCGGTTTCCGGGGAGTCATCGTGGCGGTAGGGCAGGTAGCGGTCAACAATATCTCGTGCCACTGAAGGCCCCATTAACCCCGAGAGGTTGGCTTGAATACGGTCGCGCAGGCGGCGCAGAGCGTAGGGGCGCCGCTCCTGGGGCGTTAAGTTGAGCGCTTTCAAGGCACGGGCGACTTCGCGTTGGGCGGCTTCGTCGCCCAGCGCTTGGGCTAAATGGTTAGCAAAATCACTCGCCGTCGCGGCTTCCAGCGGAAAGCGCTTCGAGCGGATAACCGCATCCACTGAGCACGCTTCCGCGGCGGACTGCTCCCCTTCAGAAATCCGCGTAAACAGCGATATCACAATCAGCAGCAGGATATTGACCGCCAGCGACAGCAGCGTGACGTTATACCAAACCGGTGCATTGGCGGGCGTAAACGGTGTAAAGGGTAGCGTCGGTACGGGGAGMGAGAACATAAGCGGCAGCCATAGGCCCCACAGCCACACGACGACGCCTGCGATCAGGCCAACAATCATGCCTTTACGGTTAGCGCCGGGCCAGTAGAGCAGCGCCAGCATACCGGGCAGGCATTGGGCCATGCCGACAAACGCGGCGAGCCCTAGGCCGATTAAGCCGTGGTAGCGCCCTACCCACTGGTAAAACAACCAGCCGCCGATAATCACCGCAACGACTAAGCCACGGCGTAGCCATAGCAGCCAACCATAGAGGTCGCTGCGTGCCTCGGGGGGCCTCGCTACCAGCACGATATGGTTCAGCACCATGCCGGAAAGCGCCAGCGCAATCATGATCATGGTGCCGCTGGCGGCGGCTAACCCGCCGATAAACGCCAGCGCCCCGACCCACCAGTGCTCGGTCATCAAGTAGGCGGCATAAGCGGCGATGGGGATGTCGGGATTAACCGATTGAGCGGCCCACCAGATCAGCGGCACCGGCAGCGCCATTAACAGTAGAAACAGCGGCAGTGCCCAGCTGGCTTGCAGCAGGGTATGCCGCGACAGGCTTTCCGCAAAGCTGATATGGAATAGGTGCGGCATCATAAAGGCCGCGGCAAAAAACAACAGCAGTAGGGTTCGCCACTGTGCAGGGTCAAGTTGGGGTGTCTGCTGTTGGAGGATAGCACCGGGGCCTTCCAGCCACAGCTGCATATCGCCTGGGCCGTCAAACACCATCCATAGCGCCACCGCACCAAGCCCCAGCATGGCCAGCAGCTTAACGATGGATTCAAATGCAATGGCGCTGAGCAGGGTGTCGTGACTGCCGTGAGTCTGACTGTGGCGAGCGCCGAAAATCACTGCAAAGGCGGCAATAACGGCACAAAAGAGCAGCGCAACGCTACCCCCCGCTTGGCTGGCGGTGAGGATGTTGATGGCTTCGCTGAGGGTTTGGACTTGAATGCCCAGCAGTGGCAGCACCGCTAGTAGGCTGACGATAGTCACCAGCGTACCCGCCCACCGCGAGCGAAAGCGAAAGGCAAATAGATCTGCCAGCGAGGTCAATTGATAGGTGCGGGTGATGCGCTGGATCGGCACTAACAGCACCGGGGCGAGCAAAAAGGCCCCCGCTGCGCCCAGGTAGTAGGCCAGGTAGCCAAACCCTGCGTGGGCGGCCATTTCCACGCTGCCGTAAATTGCCCAGGCACTGGCGTAAACCCCCAGGGCAAGGGTGTAAACAATTGGGTGGCGGGTAATACGCACCGGAACCCAGCCGCGCTCTACTGCAAAGCCGCAGCCAAACAGTAGCGCCAGATAGCCTAGCCCCAGTAGTAGGACGCCGACTATCTCAACGTGCACCTCAACGTTCATCAAGCTTCCTCTTCTGCTCCAGCCACAGGGTTAGCGCAATCAAGCCGCCCCAAATCGCAAACGGCCGGTACCAGGCAGCCGTAGGGTCGCTCCAGCCGTTCATTAGCAGCGGAGAGAGCAGGTAGCCGCCAAACACCAAAAACAGCATGATGCGATAGACGTACATATCAATCTCCTGGTGGTGAAGAGGGCAGCATGGAAAGCGGTATTGAACGGTGCTTGGTGGGGCGCAGTCGTTCAAGTGACCAGTTGGCTACCGCCCAGTGTAGCTGAGTCGCCGGGGGCTCTGCTGCGAGGTCTTGGGGCGGCGCTTGATCAAGCGCTTGCAGGGCTTGAAAGAGCTGCTGGCGCACACCGTGGTCATCTTCAGCCAGGGCGGGGGCGAGGTTTTGCTTCGATAGCTTCTGGCCTTCAGCGGTGACGATGAGCGGCAAGTGTAGGTAGCGCGGTTGCGCTAGCTTAAGAGCGCCCTGCAACTGGCGCTGCCAGGGAGTGTTATCAAGCAGGTCGAGCCCGCGCACTACATCGCTAATCTGCTGGTCGGCGTCGTCGACGATGACGGCAAGTTGATACGCCCACAGGCCATCCTTGCGCTTTAACACCACATCGCCCAGTTCCGCTGGGTCAAACTGCTGCTCGCCGAACAGCCGGTCTTGCCAGCGAATCGGGCGCTCGCCGCGGTCGCTGCGCAGCCGCCAGGCCAGCGGTTTAGTAGGCTCGCAGACGCCATCGCGGCACCAGCCCGGGTAGATGTCAAATGCCTGCCACTGTTTGCGGGAACAGCTGCAGGGATAAGCAAGGTCTAGTTGGATAAGCCGGTCTAAGGCTTGCTGGTAAGCATCACTGCGGGTGTGCTGCCACAGCACCGCTTCGTCCCACTCCAGGCCGAAAGTCTCCAATTGGCGCAGGATAGTACTCGCCGCGCCTTCAGGGCAGCGGGGTGGGTCGATATCTTCAATACGTACCAGCCACTGCCCCTGGGCTGCACGGGCGTCTAGATAGCTGCCCAAGGCGGCGACCAGCGAGCCAAAGTGCAGCGGGCCTGAGGGCGTAGGGGCAAAGCGCCCCCGGTAGCGAGCAGAATCATTCATGGTAGCGTCATTGTTGAGAGGGGCTGATTATTCACAAAAAGCCATTCACAAAAACGGGCACCCTAAGGTGCCCGCGTTCGAGTAGCACGGTCTTTTAGCGCTCAGCCGCCCAGCTGTTTCTCTTTGAGTTCCGCCAGGGTTTTGCAATCCACGCAGAGGGTGGCGGTGGGGCGAGCTTCTAAACGACGAATGCCGATTTCAACGCCGCAGGCTTCGCAGAAGCCGTAATCGTCATCGTCAATGTTATCCAGCGTCTCGTTAATTTTCTTGAGCAGCTTACGCTCGCGATCCCGAGTGCGCAGTTCCAGGCTAAAGCCTTCTTCCTGGGTAGCGCGGTCGGCGGGGTCGGCGTAGTTGTTCGCATCTTCCTGCAGGTGGCGTACGGTACGATCCACCTCTTCCATGAGATCCTGTTTCCAGTCCAGCAGCAGCTGTCGGAAGTGCGCTAGCTGCTGCTCGTTCATATACTCTTCACCCGGCGCTGGCTCATACGGGGTGAAGGACTTGGACGCTTCCGGTTTCTTTTCTGCTACTGGCATGGGACTGCCCCTTACATATGTGACTACTGATCGACCATGAGCAACTGTCACGATCTCACGCCAAAGGGATGCTTGTTTAGCTGAAAAATGGCTGGGTTGCAAGCATAATGGTGCCTTTTCGATGATAGTCTTGTCTGGAATATGACTAGGGCCATGTTTTAGTTAACTTTTAATAATGCCCCTATTTTACTGATACCTCAGTTTTAATAATGACTAGATACAGGAGCCGTTATGGCCTGGAATTCGCGTGTCGACCACGTTGCCCCTTTTCGGGTCATGCATTTGCTGGAAATGGCCCAGGCGCGGGAAGCCGCTGGTCATGATGTCATCCACTTGGAAGTGGGCGAGCCGGATTTTGCGACCCCTGCGCCGATAATCGCGGCCGGGCAGCAGGCGCTTGCCAACGGCCATACGCGCTACACACCAGCGGCTGGCTTACCCGCGCTGCGCGAGGCCATTGCCGGGCACTACGCTAAGCACTTTAACGCTACTGTGGATCCAGCGCGTATTTTGGTAACGCCAGGGGCTTCCGGGGCGCTGCTGCTGGCCAGCCAGCTGTTAGTCGCCACCGGCTCGCGGGTGCTGATGGCTGACCCAAACTATCCCTGCAACCGTCACTTTATGGCCTTGGCGGGCGCTGCAATTGATGCGGTCTCTGTGGGGCGTGAGAGCGGCTGGCAGTTAGACTCCTCACTGGTAGCGCAGCATTGGCGCGAGGRTACGAGTCTTGCCATGCTGGCATCGCCCTCTAACCCCACCGGTCATACGTTGAGCGCGCAGCAGCTTTCTGCCGTGCTGGCAGCGGTCGCCGAGCGTGAAGGCGAGGTGATCGTCGATGAGATCTATCAGGGCCTCAACTACGACGATGCGCCACTGTCGGCGACCTCACTCTCAGCCAACGCCTTTGTGGTCAACAGCTTCTCAAAATATTTTGGTATGACCGGCTGGCGCTTGGGATGGCTGGTGGCGCCAGAGCATGCGGTAGAGCCATTAACGCGGCTAGCGCAAAACATGTTTCTGGCCGCGGCGACGCCTTCGCAGCATGCCGCCTTGGCGGCGTTTACGCCCGAGTGCCGGGGTATTCTTGAACAGCGCCGTGAAACCCTGAAAGAGCGCCGCCAGGTGCTGCTGGAGGGCCTTGCAGGCTTGGGGCTGGCGCCGGATCTCCCGCCCCAAGGAGCGTTTTATTTGTGGCTGGATATCTCCCGCTACAGCCGCGATAGCCAGGCCTTCTGCGAGCGCTTATTGCAGGAGGAGAACGTGGCGATTACTCCCGGCATCGATTTTGCCGTGCGTGGCGGCGAACACCATGTGCGCATCGCCTTTACCAATGACGTTGCCCGGCTGGAAGAGGCGGTAGCGCGGATTGCCCGCTTTGTGGGCAGGCTGTGATGCTGAGCTATCCAGCGCTGGTGCCGGGCACGCTACTCAAACGCTACAAACGCTTTCTAGCCGATGTACGCTTGGATGATGGCCGCGAGGTGGTGGCCCACTGCCCCAATACCGGCTCCATGAAGGCGGTGAACGTGCCGGGGTGCCGCGTGTGGCTGTCGCCCAGTGACAACCCTAAACGCAAGCTTGCCTGGACGTGGGAGTTTATCGAGCTGCCGCAGGCCGATGGGCAGGTAGCGCTCGCCTCGGTGCACACCGGCCGCGCTAACCGCATTGTGGAGGCGGCGTTAGAGGCGGGCGAGTTAGCGCCCTTGGCAGGCTACGCCACGCTGCGCCGAGAGGTAAATGTGGCCGATGCCCGGCTCGATTTTAGGCTGGACGATCCAGAACGGGGGCGGGCGTATATCGAAGTGAAGCAGGTCACCCTTAAAGAGTCCGACGGCCACGGCTACTTTCCGGATTCGGTCAGCGTGCGCGGCACCAAGCACCTGCGCTCACTGCAGGCAGTGGCGGAGCAGGGCGAGCGGGCGGTGCTGCTGTTTTGTGTCGCCCACGAGGGCATTGCAGATGTGGCCGCCGCTGCGCATATTGATGCCACTTACGCGGCAGCTCTGGCGGAGGCCGCTGCCAGCGGGGTGGAAGTGCTGGCCTATGGCATTGAAGTGGAGTGGGAGCAGGGGCGCCCTATCGGCGTAGGGTTAACCCGCCACCTGCCTGTGCGGTTTAGCGATCAATATAAAAACGCTGAATAAAGTTAACCTGCTCGGGGGCGGCGTTGCGGTCGTAGCGCACGCTTAATTCAAAGCGCATACTTTCATCTTCGCGCATGGTGAACGGTGCCAAGTGATAGGTGGCATCGCCGTCATGCACGGTGCGAAAACTGAGCGACTCCTGAACGCCTGTTAAGCCGCTGACGTGGCCCTGCACGCTGGCGTTAACGGGGCGGGTGCTGCCATCTTCCTGGCGCTCGCGAACGCTCACATTGACCAGCCCACGGTTGGCGCTGCGCTGAATACTGTTCGCCTGGGCCACCTCTGGGGTTAAAAAGCTGCTGTTCACTGCGCTGTAGTGAATCTCGTAATCGCCCACGCTCACGAACTGCTCAGCGTGGGCCCCAGCGGCGGCGAACAGCGTGCCGACAAGAGCGGCACCGATCATTAATCTGCGTAGCATGGCGTGGCTCCTTGGGTAATGGTTAAACAGGCTGCAAACCTAGCGGCGGCGTACGCGGAAAATGGCAATTTCACCAAACAGGTTGGGCCATAGCCGCGATTTCCAGTGACCTTGATGATCTCCCACGCCCACCGCGCGATCAACAATCATCAGACCCTTCTCGCGGCACAGGTGCTCAAAGTCGTTGAACGTTGAAAGGTGGATGTTGGGTGTGTCGTACCAGGCGTGGGGCAGCGATTTGGAGACCGGCATATAGCCGCGCAGACCCAAATGTACACGATGGCGCCAGTAGGCGAAGTTGGGGAAGGTAATGATGCCCTCTTCGGCGACGCGCAGCATTTCATCGAGCATCTTGTCGGGCCGGCGCAGCGCCTGCAGGGCCTGGGTCATAATCACCTGATCATAACTGTTATCGCAGAAGCTGCTTAAACCGTCATCCAGGTTGTGCTCAATCACGCTGACGCCACGGGCCACGCAGGCATTAATGCCGTCATGATCGATCTCTAAGCCATAGCCGGTCACGCCTTTATTGCGCGCCAGGGTCTCCAGCAGCTCGCCGTCGCCGCAGGCCAGGTCGAGTACATGCGCGCCTTCGGGCACCCAGTCGTAAATCAGTTCAAGGTCAGCGCGCATCATGGCGTCTCCTCCGTGCCCGGCTCATCTTTGCCCAGCTCTGCAAGACTCAGTTCCCGGGCCGCGCGGTTCATAAAGGCACTGAAGATAGCGTCGTAGCGCGGCGCTGAGAGTAAGAAAGCGTCGTGCCCGTGGGGTGACTCAATATTGGCGTAGCTAACCGATTTGCCTGCCCGGGTGAGCGCATCAACAAGCTCGCGGGAACGCGAGGGCGGAAAGCGCCAGTCGGTGGTAAAGCTAACAATCAAAAATGGGCACTGCGCTGGGGCCAGGGCGTTGGCTAAGTCACCCCCGTGGGTGGCGGAAGGGTCAAAGTAGTCCAGCGCTTTGGTCATCAGCAGGTAGGTATTGGCATCAAAGGCGGTGGAAAAGGTATCGCCCTGATAGCGCAGGTAAGACTCCACCTGAAACTCAACGTCGAAGCCAAAGTTGAGGTCGTCGCTACGCAGGTCGCGGCCAAATTTGCTGCCCATGGCGTCTTCTGACAAGTAGGTGATATGCCCCACCATACGCGCGAGCTTCAGCCCGCGCTTGGGCACGGTGTCGTGCTCGGCATACCAGCCGTCAAAAAACTCCGGATCAGAGCGAATTGCCTGGCGAGCCACTTCGTTAAAAGCGATATTTTGCGCCGAGAGCCGAGGCGTGGCGGCAATCACCACCGCATTAGCTACTCGCTCAGGGTAGGTCATTGTCCACTGCATGACCTGCATGCCGCCCAGGCTGCCGCCCACCGCCGCGGCCCAGCGCTCAATCCCCAGGTGGTCAGCAAGCCGTGCCTGGCTGGCTACCCAATCGCTCACCGTGACCATGGGGAATTCAGGGCCCCACTGGCGGCCAGTCTCGGGGTTGTGGCTGACCGGCCCGGTGCTGCCGTGACAGCCGCCGAGGTTATTGAGCGAAACTACAAAAAAGCGGTTGGTGTCGATCGCTTTGCCGGGGCCGATGTGGGCGTCCCACCAGCCGGGCTTGCGGTCTTCTTCGCTGTGGTAGCCCGCTGCGTGGTGGTGACCGGAGAGCGCATGACAAATCAGCACCGCGTTATTCCGCTCGGCGTTTAGCGTGCCGTAGGTTTCGTAAATCAGCTCGTAGGCAGGCAGCACTTTGCCGCAGGCAAGGGCGAGCGGCGTGTCGAAGCGTGCTACGTGCGGGGTAACCAGGCCGACGGAGCCCGCCGGCCGGTCTGCAAACGCAAGCGTATCTGAATCAGGCATTGAAGGCGCGAGTCCTGCTAAAAAGTACAACTAAATGAATCAATATGAATCGTCATTACAGCCCGACCAGCGCGCCGGAAATGCCCGCCGCGCGGATCAGCGCGCCGACCACCAAACCGTCGATCAGGTTAATAGCGATAAACACCACGATAGGCGAGAGGTCGATCATACCGAGCGACGGAATCACTTTGCGCACCGGAGCCATAATCGGCTCCACCAGTTGCATCACCAGCAGCGCGCCTGGGTGGCTGGCGTTGGGGGCTACCCAGCTCAAAATAATCATCACAATCATGGCGAAGAAGTAGATTTTTAAAATCGCATTCGCCAAGGCCGCCACACCCGCGATGAGCAGCCCGGGAATGGGCGGCATGCCCACGCCAATGACCATAAAGATGGCGATGATACTGACCACTTTTAAGGCAAAACCTGCTGCTAACGTCGCCAGGTCGAAACGGCCCGCAACGGGGCCTAAAAAGCTTTGAAACAGACCCACCACCGGCTGGGTAATCTTAACCACCGACTGGCTTAACGGATTGTAGTAATCCGCCCGCGACGCCTGCAGCAAAAAACGCAGCATAAGTAAAAATAGATAAATATTGATTAGGGTGTTTACCAGCATTAACCCTGCACTGCCCAATTCATTGCCCATTATAGAGTCTCCTTGATGATCCGTTGCTGAACTGCTGCGTTACTGAGCGGTGATCTCAGTCTCCGCTTAGTTCCTTGGCCATTGCCTGGGCGCGGTCGGCGCAGGCCTGCATGGCGTCGGCAATCGTGGTGCGCAATTGTGCCTCTTCCATGTGCTGAATAGCACGCTCGGTGGTGCCGCCCGGCGACATCACGTTCTGTTTCAACGTGGCCGGGTCTTTATCGCTCTGTTGGGCCATGGTGGCGGCACCCAGCGCGGTTTGAATAGCGAGGCGGCGTGCGGTGGCGGCAGGTAGGCCGAGCTTAACCGCGGCTTCCTCCATGGCTTCAAACATCAAAAAGAAGTAGGCCGGGGCACTGCCTGAAACGGCGGTGACCGCATCTAACAGCGCTTCTTTTTCTACCCACTCGACAATGCCGACCGCTTCCATGAGCTGGGTGGCCACGTTGCGCTGGGCGTCGCTAACCTTGGCATTGGCGTAGAGGCCGCTGGCGCCATAACCGACCAGCGAGGGCGTATTGGGCATGCAGCGCACCATAGCGTTTTGGCCGCCTAGCCACTGATCGATAGTGTCGGCATCCAGACCTGCCGCAATTGAAATCACCAATGGCTGCTGGCGCTGAACGCTGTCGCGTAGCGCTTCGCATACGCCGCGCATGATTTGCGGCTTCACCGCGAGCACTACCACATCAGACTCAGACACCGCCGCATTGTTGTCGGTGTCGGTATTAATGCCTAAACGCTGTTTAATCGCTGCCAGTTCGTTGTCATTCGGCGCGGTGGCGGTAATAGTAGAGGGTTCAACGCCGCTTTCGATCAGGCCGCCGATAATGGCGCTGGCCATATTGCCGGCCCCAATGAAGGTAATCTTATTCGCCATAATAGGTGTCCCTTTAGTAAACGTTGGCTCAGTGATGTGTAGGCTGCAGCATATCGTTATTTGCCTAAGCCGTCTGGCGGGCGCCGAAAATTGCGGTACCTAAACGCACTAGCGTGGCGCCTTCAAGTATCGCCGCCTCTAAGTCGTCGCTCATGCCCATCGAGAGCGTATCAAGCGGCGCCTCGGGCAGGGCGTTCTGCAGTGCAGTGAACGCCTCGCGCAGCGCGGCCAATGGTTGGCGCTGCGCCTCGATACCCTCTGCCGGGGCGGGAATCGCCATTAAGCCGCGCAGGTTCAGGTTAGGCAGAGTGGCGACTTCCCTGGCTAATGCCTCCAGCTCCTCGGGCAGCACACCTGCTTTGCTCTCTTCGCGGCTGATATTAACCTGCAGGCAAATATTCAGCGGTGCAAGGTGCGCTGGGCGCTGCTCGCTAAGACGCTTGGCAATTTTTAGCCGGTCGACGCTGTGCACCCAGTCAAAGTGCTCGGCCGCAGAACGGGTCTTGTTGGACTGCAGCGGCCCGATGAAATGCCATAAAATGCCGTCAAGGTCGGCGAGTTCAGTCTGCTTCTCCAGCGCTTCCTGCAGATAGTTTTCACCGAATTCACGCTGGCCCAGCTGCCAAACCTGGCGAATCATCGCCGCCGGTTTGGTCTTGCTGACCGCCAGTAGCTGGGCTGCATCCTGGGTGCGCCCCGCGCTTTCTAATGCGTTACACAAGCGTTCGCGGGCCTGATCGTATGAAGAGGCGAGTGACTCGTTAAGCGTGATGTCTGTCATACTCAAGCACCTTACCGCAGCGGGGAAGAGAGATGGATATTACCGAACTGCTAGCATTCTCGGCAAAGCAGAATGCCTCTGACTTGCACCTTTCGGCCGGTTTGCCACCCATGATACGTGTTGATGGCGATATTCGTCGGCTCAATGTGCCCGCCATCGATAATAACGATGTGCGCAAATTGATCTACGCCATCATGAATGATCGCCAGCGACGCGACTACGAAGAGCACCTGGAAATTGATTTTTCCTTTGAAGTGCCGGGGGTGGCGCGCTTTCGCGTTAATGCCTTTACCCAAGCGCGCGGGGCGGGGGCGGTGTTTCGCACTATTCCCATTCAGGTGCTCTCCATGCAAACCCTGGGGCTGGGTGAGGTGTTCGAGCGCTTGGCGATGTTGCCGCGGGGCCTGGTGCTGGTGACTGGACCAACCGGGTCGGGCAAGAGCACCACGCTAGCGGCGATGATCGATTACATTAACGMCCATCGCTACGAGCACATTCTGACCATTGAAGATCCCGTTGAGTTTGTCCACACCAGCAAGCGCTGTTTGATTAACCAGCGCGAAGTTCMCCGCGACACCCATAGCTTTGCCGACGCGTTGCGTAGTGCGCTGCGTGAAGACCCGGATGTGATTCTGGTTGGCGAGCTGCGTGACCTTGAGACTATCCGGCTAGCGCTGACCGCGGCKGAAACCGGTCACCTGGTGCTGGGAACGCTGCATACGACGTCTGCAGCCAAGACGATCGACCGGATTATCGATGTTTTCCCCGGCGAAGAGAAAGCCATGGTGCGCTCCATGCTGTCGGAATCGCTTCAGGCGGTGGTGTCGCAGACGTTGCTTAAGCGTGAGGGCGGCGGCCGGGTGGCGGCCCACGAAGTGCTGATTGCCACCTCGGCAGTGCGTCACTTGATACGTGAAGACAAGGTGGCGCAGATGTACTCGGCCATTCAAGCCGGCGGTAGCTTGGGCATGCAAACGCTGGACGCTGCGCTGTCTCGGTTAGTAAAAGAGGGCGCGGTGAGTTTAGACGAGGCGCAAATGAGTGCGAAGGGAGCGCTGGCATTAAAAGGTGAGTAGCGACGGCTCAATGCCAGTCGCCAGTTCAAGCTCATAGTTCAGCAAGCATAAATACCACCTAGTACCCGCGGCCCTTGTGCGCCGGTAACCGAGGGCAGGTTGCCGGGTAGGTGGTGCAGGCGTTGGTGAGCCAGCCAGGCAAAAGCTCCCGCTTCAATCCAATCTTCAGGCCAGCCGTACTCGGCTGGCGAAGTGAGCGTTGCGCGCGGGAGATGATAGGCAAGGCGCTGCATTAAGTAGCCGTTGTGAGCGCCGCCACCAGCGGTGATCAGCGTTAGTGAACCGTCACTGATCTGCAGTTGCTCAATGCCTTGAGCAACACTGACGGCAGTGAGTTCGGCCAACGTCGCCTGAACATCGGCGGCGGATTCCTGGCCGCTGAGATGTTGGCGGAGCCAAGCCAGGTGGAAAAGCTCACGCCCCGTACTTCTCGGCGGCGGCTGCTGGAAAAACGGTTCTGATAACAACCGAGCTAACAGCGCTTCATCTACCTTGCCGCTAGCGGCCCAGGCGCCATCTTGATCAAAGCGACCACCCTGATGCAAGGCAAACCAGCCATCCAATAAAACATTTGCGGGCCCGGTATCGAAACCGATCACTGGATCGGTCGGCTGGCTAGAGAGCCAGGTGAGATTGGCAAAGCCGCCTAAATTAAGCACCAACTGATGCGCGTCTGCTCGACCAAATAGCGCTTGATGAAACGCTGGTGCCAGCGGGGCGGCTTGGCCGCCAGCGGCTAAGTCACGGCGGCGGAAATCGGCCACCACCGTGCAGCCGGTGAGTTCTGCCAGCAGGCTGGGGTTATCCAACTGAAGCGTATAGGCCGGGCCGCCTCCGTGACCTTTAGGGGCGTGCTCAATAGTTTGGCCATGACTGCCGATGGCGCTGATCTGGTCTACACCCACTGAAAGTGGCGCTAATAAGTGTTTCACAGCTTGGGCTTGGCAATGGCAGAACGCGTGTTCCGCTGCTGCGAGCTGCGCAAAACTCACCTGCTCCGCATGACACAGCTTAAATAGTAGGCGATGAAGCTCGTCCGGCATCGGTTCGGCATGGGTGGCCAACAGGCGCGGCGGCGAATCACCTTCGATGGTGATAAGTGCCGCATCAATCCCGTCCAGACTAGTGCCGGACATCAGGCCAATATAGTAAAGCGGCGAAGCAGTAGGCGTTTTCATAAGCGAACTCGTACAAAACTGGGCTGAGACTAAACCAGGGTGAGAGCTAAACCAAGGCTCAACCAAGGCGAGCGAGCATGGTAACATCGTCGGTTATTTATCACCTGAGCCCGGTATGGGCGGTTCTTTATAGTGGAGAGAGGCAATGAGTGAGGTGGATCAGGCTTTAGCGCTGTTATCGCGCGGTACGCATGAAATCCTGGTTGAGGATGAGTTAAAAAAGAAGCTGGCTTCAGGCCGCAAGCTGCGTATTAAAGCGGGTTTTGATCCCACGGCCCCTGACCTGCACCTGGGGCACAGCGTGTTGCTAACCAAAATGCGCCAGTTTCAGGACTTGGGGCACACGGTTATCTTTCTGATCGGTGACTTTACCGGTCGTATTGGCGACCCCACCGGTAAAAACGTAACGCGTAAACCGCTCACTGAAGAAGACGTGAAAGCCAACGCCGAAACTTATAAAGAGCAGGTGTTTAAAATTCTCGACCCCGAGAAAACCGAGGTGCGCTTTAACGCCGAATGGTTTGGCGAGCTCTCCGCTGCCAAAATGATTGAGCTGGCTGCCCAAAGCACCGTCGCACGTATGCTGGAACGGGATGACTTTGAAAAGCGCTATAAAGCCAATCAATCTATTGCTATCCACGAATTTCTCTACCCCCTGGTACAAGGCTATGACTCGGTAGCGCTTGAGGCGGATGTGGAGCTGGGCGGTACCGACCAGAAGTTCAACCTGCTGATGGGGCGCGAAATTCAAAAGCACTTCGGCCAAGAACCCCAGGTGGTCATCACCATGCCGCTGTTGGAAGGGTTAGACGGCGTGCAGAAGATGTCGAAGTCCCTGGGCAACTACATTGGTGTCGATGAAGCGCCTGGATCCATGTTCAATAAGCTGGTCTCCATGCCGGATAGCTTAATGTGGCGCTATTTTGAGCTGCTCTCTTTGAAATCGAACGAAGAGATTGACGCGCTCAAGCAGAGCGTTGAGCAGGGCGCGAACCCGCGGGATATCAAAATGGAGCTGGCCCGTGAGCTAATTGCCCGCTACCACGGCGATGAAGCAGCCGCCAATGCGCACAAGTCTGCGGGTAATCAACTGGCCGATGGCGAACTTCCGGAAGACCTGCCCGAAGTCACGGTCGATTTCGAAGGCAGCGAGCAAGCGCCCATTGCGGCAGTGCTCAATCGAGCAGAGCTCGCGAACAACAGCGCCCAAGCCAAAGATATGCTGGGTAATGGCCGGGTCAAAGTCGACGGCGACGTCGTTGCCAAAGACACCATGCTGGCGACAGGTAAGAGCTATGTGATTCAGGCTGGCAAGAAACGTTACGCCCGTGTGACGCTTATTTGAACTTTTTGTGCTTATTTTCAACCTAGGTCTTGCCAACCCGTCAGCGAAACCGTAAAGTACGCATCCGCTGCCGGGGACGCCAAGCGTTACCAGCGGTGCATAAGGTGTAAAAGCCTTGGTTTGTCAAATGGTTACCGATTTTGCGATAACTCGCGGTTTTGGGTGTAATGAGTATCACATCGAAAACAACGCCCTTGACAACCACCAGGAAATGCGTAGAATACGCCTTCCTCGCTGAGGCAAGCCAGTTCAACGGCAGCCCGGTTACTTTCACAGTAACCAAGCAGCGAAACAGCTCTTTAACAATTTGATCAGGTAATTCATGTGGGCGCTTGCTGATGTTGGTGACAAATCACCAAATATCAAGGCAAGCGACTCAAGCAATAGGGTTTTAAAGGATTCGTCCTTTAGGATCTGTTTTGAATGAATTCGTTTGAACCTTGAGCCAAGTTTGGTTCGCTTCTGTCACTTTCGAGTGGCAGGTAAGAACCGCATAGATCTTAAACTGAAGAGTTTGATCATGGCTCAGATTGAACGCTGGCGGCAGGCCTAACACATGCAAGTCGAGCGGTAACAGGGGTAGCTTGCTACCCGCTGACGAGCGGCGGACGGGTGAGTAATGCATAGGAATCTGCCCGATAGTGGGGGATAACCTGGGGAAACCCAGGCTAATACCGCATACGTCCTACGGGAGAAAGGGGGCTCCGGCTCCCGCTATTGGATGAGCCTATGTCGGATTAGCTAGTTGGTAAGGTAATGGCTTACCAAGGCAACGATCCGTAGCTGGTCTGAGAGGATGATCAGCCACATCGGGACTGAGACACGGCCCGAACTCCTACGGGAGGCAGCAGTGGGGAATATTGGACAATGGGGGCAACCCTGATCCAGCCATGCCGCGTGTGTGAAGAAGGCCCTCGGGTTGTAAAGCACTTTCAGCGAGGAAGAACGCCTATCGGTTAATACCCGGTAGGAAAGACATCACTCGCAGAAGAAGCACCGGCTAACTCCGTGCCAGCAGCCGCGGTAATACGGAGGGTGCAAGCGTTAATCGGAATTACTGGGCGTAAAGCGCGCGTAGGTGGCTTGATAAGCCGGTTGTGAAAGCCCCGGGCTCAACCTGGGAACGGCATCCGGAACTGTCAGGCTAGAGTGCAGGAGAGGAAGGTAGAATTCCCGGTGTAGCGGTGAAATGCGTAGAGATCGGGAGGAATACCAGTGGCGAAGGCGGCCTTCTGGACTGACACTGACACTGAGGTGCGAAAGCGTGGGTAGCAAACAGGATTAGATACCCTGGTAGTCCACGCCGTAAACGATGTCGACCAGCCGTTGGGTGCCTAGAGCACTTTGTGGCGAAGTTAACGCGATAAGTCGACCGCCTGGGGAGTACGGCCGCAAGGTTAAAACTCAAATGAATTGACGGGGGCCCGCACAAGCGGTGGAGCATGTGGTTTAATTCGATGCAACGCGAAGAACCTTACCTACCCTTGACATCTACAGAAGCCGGAAGAGATTCTGGTGTGCCTTCGGGAACTGTAAGACAGGTGCTGCATGGCTGTCGTCAGCTCGTGTTGTGAAATGTTGGGTTAAGTCCCGTAACGAGCGCAACCCTTGTCCTTATTTGCCAGCACGTAATGGTGGGAACTCTAAGGAGACTGCCGGTGACAAACCGGAGGAAGGTGGGACGACGTCAAGTCATCATGGCCCTTACGGGTAGGGCTACACACGTGCTACAATGGCCGGTACAAAGGGCTGCGAGCTCGCGAGAGTCAGCGAATCCCTTAAAGCCGGTCTCAGTCCGGATCGGAGTCTGCAACTCGACTCCGTGAAGTCGGAATCGCTAGTAATCGTGAATCAGAATGTCACGGTGAATACGTTCCCGGGCCTTGTACACACCGCCCGTCACACCATGGGAGTGGACTGCACCAGAAGTGGTTAGCCTAACGCAAGAGGGCGATCACCACGGTGTGGTTCATGACTGGGGTGAAGTCGTAACAAGGTAGCCGTAGGGGAACCTGCGGCTGGATCACCTCCTTAAACGATGCGTCACAGTCGGTAAGCGTCCACAATGAATTACCTGATCAGATAGCTGTTGTATGAGCAGTGATAAGCGAACGCTTTTCTAGCTTAGAAAAAGAAAAAGGTCTTCTTTTTTTAATGTGAAAAAACGCTTATCACTGCTTATAGCAGTCGCTCTTTAACAATGTATATCATGCTGACAAGAACACTTTGTAAGAAGTGCTTCTTAAATTGTGATACGCGTCAGCGTATCCGGCAAAATGAAACGTGATCATTGCGACATCCAGACTCCTTCGGGTTATAGGGTCAAGCAATGAAGCGCACACGGTGGATGCCTAGGCAGCCAGAGGCGATGAAAGACGTGGTAGCCTGCGATAAGGCTCGGTGAGGTGGCAACAACCTGTGACCCGGGCATTTCTGAATGGGGAAACCCACTCATCATAAGATGAGTATCGTGCACTGAATACATAGGTGTACGAGGCGAACCAGGGGAACTGAAACATCTAAGTACCCTGAGGAAAAGAAATCAACCGAGATTCCCCTAGTAGCGGCGAGCGAACGGGGACCAGCCCTTAAGCATGTGACTGATTAGGCGAACACGTTGGGAAGCGTGGCCGTAGCGGGTGATAGCCCCGTAGTCGAAAATCTGATCATGTGAAATCGAGTAGGTCGGGGCACGAGAAACCTTGACTGAAGACGGGGGGACCATCCTCCAAGGCTAAATACTCCTGGCTGACCGATAGTGAACCAGTACCGTGAGGGAAAGGCGAAAAGAACCCCGGAGAGGGGAGTGAAATAGATCCTGAAACCGTGTGCGTACAAGCAGTAGGAGCAGACTTGTTCTGTGACTGCGTACCTTTTGTATAATGGGTCAGCGACTTATATTCAGTGGCGAGGTTAACCGTATAGGGGAGCCGTAGGGAAACCGAGTCTTAACTGGGCGACACAGTCGCTGGATATAGACCCGAAACCGRGCGATCTATCCATGAGCAGGGTGAAGATTGAGTAACATCAATTGGAGGCCCGAACCAGGATCTGTTGAAAAAGATTTGGATGACTTGTGGATCGGAGTGAAAGGCTAATCAAGCTCGGAGATAGCTGGTTCTCCTCGAAAGCTATTTAGGTAGCGCCTCACGTAGTACCGCCGGGGTAGAGCACTGTTTCGGCTAGGGGGTCATCCCGACTTACCAACCCGAGGCAAACTCCGAATACCGGTGAGTAACGCGTGGGAGACACACGGCGGGTGCTAACGTCCGTCGTGAAAAGGGAAACAACCCAGACCGTCAGCTAAGGTCCCGAAATCCTGGTTAAGTGGGAAACGATGTGGGAAGGCTCAGACAGCTAGGAGGTTGGCTTAGAAGCAGCCATCCTTTAAAGAAAGCGTAATAGCTCACTAGTCGAGTCGGCCTGCGCGGAAGATGTAACGGGGCTAAACCAGGTACCGAAGCTACGGGTTCATCCTTTGGATGAGCGGTAGAGGAGCGTCGTGTACGCCAATGAAGGTGGATTGAGAAGTCTGCTGGAGGTATCACGAGTGCGAATGCTGACATGAGTAACGATAAAGGGAGWGAAAAACTCCCTCGCCGGAAGACCAAGGGTTTCTGTTCGACGCTAATCGGAGCAGAGTGAGTCGGCCCCTAAGGCGAGGCCGAAAGGCGTAGTCGATGGGAAACGGGTCAATATTCCCGTACCGGACATGGTTGCGATGGGGGGACGAAGAAGGCTAGGTGAGCCAGGCGTTGGTTGTCCTGGTGAAAGTGAGTAGGCTGAGGGTTTAGGTAAATCCGGACCCTTTCAAGGCCGAGACACGAGATGAACTGACCACGGTCAGGAAGTCACTGATGCCACGCTTCCAGGAAAAGCCTCTAAGCTTCAGATCATGTGCGACCGTACCCCAAACCGACACAGGTGGTCAGGGTGAGAATCCCAAGGCGCTTGAGAGAACTCGGGTGAAGGAACTAGGCAAAATGGTGCCGTAACTTCGGGAGAAGGCACGCCGGCGTAGGGTGAAGAGACTTGCTCTCCTAGCCCGAACCGGTCGAAGATACCAGGTGGCTGCAACTGTTTATTAAAAACACAGCACTCTGCTAACGCGCAAGCGGACGTATAGGGTGTGACGCCTGCCCGGTGCCGGAAGGTTAAATGATGGTGTTAGCCGCAAGGCGAAGCTCTTGATTGAAGCCCCGGTAAACGGCGGCCGTAACTATAACGGTCCTAAGGTAGCGAAATTCCTTGTCGGGTAAGTTCCGACCTGCACGAATGGCGTAATGATGGCCACGCTGTCTCCACCCGAGACTCAGTGAAATTGAAATCGCCGTGAAGATGCGGTGTACCCGCGGCTAGACGGAAAGACCCCGTGAACCTTTACTATAGCTTCACACTGGACGCTGATGTTGCCTGTGTAGGATAGCTGGGMGGCTTTGAAACTCGGACGCCAGTTCGGGCGGAGCCAACCTTGAAATACCAGCCTGGCATCATTGGCGTTCTCACTCAGGTCCGTTATCSGGATCGAGGACAGTGTGTGGTGGGTRKTTTGACTGGGGCGGTCTCCTCCTAAAGAGTAACGGAGGAGCACGAAGGTACCCTCAGCACGGTCGGACATCGTGCATTGAGTGCAAGAGCATAAGGGTGCTTGACTGCGAGACAGACACGTCGAGCAGGTGCGAAAGCAGGTTCTAGTGATCCGGTGGTTCTGTATGGAAGGGCCATCGCTCAACGGATAAAAGGTACTCCGGGGATAACAGGCTGATACCGCCCAAGAGTTCACATCGACGGCGGTGTTTGGCACCTCGATGTCGGCTCATCACATCCTGGGGCTGAAGTCGGTCCCAAGGGTATGGCTGTTCGCCATTTAAAGKGGTACGCGAGCTGGGTTTAGAACGTCGTGAGACAGTTCGGTCCCTATCTGCCGTGGGCGTTGGATGTTTGAGAAGGGCTGCTCCTAGTACGAGAGGACCGGAGTGGACGACCCTCTGGTGTTCCGGTTGTCACGCCAGTGGCATTGCCGGGTAGCTATGGTCGGACGGGATAACCGCTGAAAGCATCTAAGCGGGAAGCCCCCTTCAAGATGAGACATCCCTGAGGCCTAGAGCCTCCTGAAGGGCCCAGCGAGACCAGCTGGTTGATAGGCACGGTGTGGAAGCGCTGCAAGGCGTTGAGCTAACGTGTACTAATGGCCCGTGAGGCTTGACCCTATAACACCCAAGGGGTCTGGTCGTGATGATGACGCAACATTAAACGCCGGATACGCGCGCTGAGCTGACTGTTTAAGACAGAAAGCTTGGCAATGAGACGCACACAATTTAGCAATAGTCAGCATGATGTACATTAACAGTTACGCCTGACGACCATAGCACGCGTGAACCACCTGATCCCTTGCCGAACTCAGAAGTGAAACCGCTTAGCGCCGATGGTAGTGTGGGGTCTCCCCATGCGAGAGTAGGTCATCGTCAGGCACTTATTTGAAAAATCCCTCAGGGCTTACGCCTTGGGGGATTTTTTTTGTGTTGGGTGAAGGGTAAGTCGTGAATCGTGAGTAGAAAACGTTGGTGAATGGGGGTCTCCCCAATATCCTGTTCCGCCTCACGCCTCACGCCTCACGCCTCACGCCTCACGCCTCACGCCTCACGCCTCACGCCTCACACTAACGTGCGGTTTTCTGGCGTTTTATGTCAGAATGCACTCCTCCAGGAGGAATGCCCATGACTCAGATGCGCTGGGAACAGTTACTTTCCCCACGTCGTCTTCACGATCAACGCTCAACAAGTACCCGTGAAATCGGTCGTAGCCCGTTTCATAAAGATCACGACCGTATTGTTTTCTCAGGTTCATTTAGACGCCTAGGGCGCAAGACCCAGGTGCATCCGCTAACCGAAAACGATCATATTCATACGCGCCTAACTCACTCGCTGGAGGTTGGCTGTGTAGGCCGCTCCTTGGGCATGATTGTGGGGGAGTTGCTGCGCGATCGCCTGCCTGAATGGATTACGCCTGCTGACCTTGGCGTCATTGTCCAAACGGCGTGCCTGGGACATGACATCGGGAATCCCCCTTTTGGCCATGCGGGAGAGTATGCAATCCGTGATTGGTTTCAGCGCGCTCAAAGCAGTGGCCTGTTAGAAGGCCTTTCAGACGCTGAGCGCGAAGATCTGTTGACCTATGAAGGCAACGCCCAGGGTTTTCGGGTGATTACCCAGATCGAATATAACCAGTTTAATGGCGGTATGCGGCTTTCTGCAGCCACCTTGGGTGCATTACTTAAATACCCTTGGACGGTTCGTTATGGTGGACGAGCGGGCAAGTTTGGCGCCTATCAGTCAGAGCAGGTGCTGCTCAAAGAGGTGGCTGAAGCGGTAGGGTTGCTGCCCCAAGGCGAGCAGCGCTGGTGCCGCCATCCACTGGCGTGGCTGGTCGAGGCGGCAGATGATATCTGCTATGCCCTATTGGATCTGGAAGATGGTTTGGAGATGGGCATCCTGCGCTATGAAGAGGTTGTCGAAATACTGCGCCAAATTGCCGGAGAGTTTCCGCCCGAGTATGCCGAAATGCAAGATCGTAATGTGTCACAGCGGCGCCGCATTGCACTTCTGCGAGGAGCTGCGATGGAGCGGGCGGTCAATGATGTTGGCACGGTGTTTGTGCAGCACGAGCAGGCCCTGCTGAGCGGCACACTCAGTGAGGATCTGTTGGAGCTGTGCCACCCTGACCTGGGATGGGGCGTGCAGGCGGCGAAGCAGTTGGCTCGAGAGCGCATTTTCCAGAATGAGCGTAAGGCGAAGCTCGAGATTGGCGCCTATACAACGCTGGGTATTTTGCTGGAGGCCTTTATTGGTGCGGCTCATGAACTTCATCACACCGGGCACTCATCGTTTAAACACCAGCGTGTACTGGCCCTGATTGGTGAAAATACGCCGCTGCCTTCATGGTCGCTCTACGATAGCTATCGGCGAATGCTGGACTTTATCGGTGGTATGACAGACCACTATGCGGTGGATCTGGCCCAGGAAATGGGCGGTCGACTGCGTGGGGATTGAGCGCAGGGCACTTATACGGAAGGTTGGCTCAGGTGCTTCAATTCCATCAACTGAGCGCGCTCAAGCAGAACATTAATGACCTTGTCATGGGTGGCGTCACTGAGTGGGCCTGGCGTTAGCTCGGTTAACTGCTTGGCAAGGGTGTCACCGCTTACCACCAGAATATCCGGGGCGGCTTCGCTATTATCTATTGTCCRGCCCGGCAGCACCAATACGCCCCGTACGGGTACGGACACGCCACAGCGTCGCTCAAGCCAGTGAGCCAGCCAGCTAACCCCTTGGCGTGTTTTATGTAATGGGCGACGCTCTTGCCAGTGTGGAAAGCGTAACCGCTCACGCTCCACCGCTACAGTGTTGAGCTCATTACCATCGGTGCCGATGGCGTGTGTTCTTGCCCGCGTCTCGACCACAAATACCCCGTGGGGTGTGACTACCACGTGATCAATCGTGAAACTATCGGTGGGCACATCATGAAACACATAGTAAGGGTGCGCATCAGGGCGGACCAGGCGCTCCAGCTCTTGGCCAACGGCAAGCTCGCAGGCTAAACCTAGCTTGAGTCGCCGGATACGCTGATAGTCGCGGACCAGCAGCAAGGAAAATGTCAGCACAAGTAAGGTGCTGAGTAGGCCATACAGTGCCCACTCGACCCAATCCTGCTTGTCAACAAACAGCATGCGCCCCATTCCGTAAACAAGCGGGGCGAGGCTGATAATGGGGCCTAATGCGGCGTTTAAAAATAGGCTGGAAAACGCTTGGTCAAGGCGGTAGCGCAGTGCTTGGCCCGGTTCATGAAGCGGAGCATTGAAGGGGGAGTGAACGCGAGCATCGTGCAGGCTGCGCAGCGCAAGGACAATGCTGGCCATTGCCGCCATGGGGAATAGAAAAATCAGGGGTAGCAAGTATTCCAGCCAAGCCATTGCAGTGCCTTGCTTTATAGCGACTTACCCGCAGGTAAGTCAGGGTGGTGTAGAGGCCTAACCTCCAGCGAGTTTAACCTGGTAGCCGAGTGCGCTTAACGCTTGATGCAGGGTATCGCGGTGGTCGCCTTGAATTTCAATAATACCCTCTTTAACGGCTCCCCCCGTTCCGCAGCGCTTTTTAAGCGTTTTGGCCAAGGTTTTAAGCTCTTCGCTAGGCAGGGGAATGCCACTAATGGTGGTAACGCCTTTGCCTTTCCGACCACTCGTTTCACGGCGAATGCGCACCACGCCATCAAGTGCCGCCAGTCGCTGCTGTTCGCTCAGCTCATCGCATTGGCAGGCATCAAGTGGTTCCCTGCAGGTGGGGCAGGTTTTGCCATGTTCAGTGGAGTAAACCAGCCCGCCGAGCTGGTCACGTAAAGAGGGCATTATCATCCTCCCATTGAGTGTTGAGGCACAGGGGTTTGCCAATACTCACGCGTGAGTCGCTCCACCACGGCAGGCAACTGATACATATTGCTGATCATGATAGCGTTCTCAGGCGTTGTCTCGGCATCAGGAAAACGGTTTAAGTGAATCACCGTCATTCCCGCTTGAAGCGCCGCACGCACACCGACCAAGGCATCGTCTATAGCAATGCAGTCACGCGCTGAATAGCCCATGATACTCGCTGCGTGTAAATGTAAACAGGGTTCGGGCTTCCAGCAATTGGCGGTATAGCCACTGAAAAAGCGTTTGCCAAAATAGTGACTAAGTCCTGTCGCCTCTAAAGCCGTGCGAATTTTGCTTTCAGGCCCATTAGACACCACGGCACTGGGATAAGCGGCCAAAATATCCAGCGCTTCGTGGGCGCCAGGTATCGTCGTTAACTCCTGAGCAAGCCGTGTAGCTAAATTGGCCCGCATAGAGATTTCCATGTGTTCAAGCTGGACAGGATCAACGTCACCATGGCGTTGTTGCAGTTCAGCCACGATACGTCGAAAGCGCGCCCCACGAAATTCGCCTAGATAATCAGTAACAGCGAAAGGCAGGCCTACTGAATTAAGTCCGGCGGCCATCTCTTCGGCCAGTAGCGGCTCGCTATCGRCGAGGGTGCCATCACAGTCAAACAGCAAAAGTGGGAGCGGCATTGCGGTTCCTTGCAGCGGCTCAAGCGCTGCCAGTGTTAGTTGAAGCCATCCATACTGCTATTGAACGGGATTTTACGCCATTTGTGAACACTGTTTTGTAATTTTTTGCTTGCTTGCACGTTACTCTTGAGCCAGCTTAAACAGCTACGCTCATTTTGGCGGCCGCTGGTGTATGTCATTTAGGCTTCAGGACACGCTGTAGCGCTAGCGTTAGAAACAGCCAAGCTGCGCTGAAGAGATAGTAGGGATACACTATTCTGTTATAACCACAACATGGAGAACACCCAATGCGACTAGCCCCTTGGTTTCTACCCTTTGCACTCAGCGCTGCGTTGCTAACGACGACTGGTTATGTGCTTGCTGATAATCATGACGCAGAGGGCGAACAGCACGAGCCTCTGGATGATGAGGCACTAGAAGAGGAGTACGGTATTAAAGCGGGGTCGGTAAAACGCGATGAAGAGACGTCCTCTAGCGATTCCGATGGCACTGATGAGCAGGCACGCGCTCGTGAAGAAGAGGAGGAGGAAGAGAAGGGCGAAGAAGTCGCCACCAGCGCGGGTGAAGCTGATGTAGAGCTAGAGCCTGGCAAGAGTGAAGAGCGCAACCCAGAGGCTGGCACAGGCGGTACGGGGAGTCCTGACGATGCTATCCATAGCAGCGAAGAAGAGAATAGTGAGGATGATGAAGAGGGCACCGACGATAATGAGTAGCGTCAGTGCCCCAGCGCTACTTGGCGAGTCGCCGCGAGTTAGCGCTACTACGCTGATGGTAGGGTTTCATCGTACGCTGGCTGGTAACCCACCAGGGGGCTTGCTGCCCGCTCATTGAATTGAGCAGCGCTTTTTGCATGACGAGGCCAGCTTCCATGCTGGCCTCGAGTTTTTCGGTGACCATGCGCTGATTTTCTTGCATCATTTTAGGACTGAAAAACGGCTGTGTTTGCCATAAATGATTTCGCATAGTGATCGTCGACAAAGACGTCGACCATAGCTCGAAGGCCATGATGCCGACTTTCCATATATCGAACATTGCTACCGGAGTAGTGGGCAGTAGGGACAGGGGAGTCGTCAATTTCATAAGTGTTGTGGCCTCCTTCCTTGCTGGAACACGAAACGTCGTGGCCTCATTACCAGTGTTAAGGTATCAATGCTGCATTGCAACATCTATTTCGTTAGCCATAACCTGTGTTATATAAAAAGAGCGGCMAAAAAAAGACGACCCGAAGGTCGTCTTTTTCGAGGCGTATCAGCTACCCGTTTATTTTACCTTAGGCGCCAGCTCGCCACGCTCATAGCGCAGGAACATCTCTTCCAGGTTGATTGGCTTAATCTTACTGGCGTTGCCCGCCGTACCAAAGGCTTCGTAGCGAGCGATACACAGATCACGCATGGCGGTAACGGTCTCTTTCAAGAACTTACGCGGATCGAATTCAGACGGGTTCTCCGCCAGGAAGCGACGCACTGCCCCGGTAGAGGCTAAGCGCAGGTCGGTATCAATGTTGACCTTGCGCACGCCGTGCTTAATACCCTCAACGATCTCTTCGACGGGAACACCGTAAGTTTCAGGGATCTCTCCGCCGTACTGGTTGATCACTTCGAGCCACTCCTGGGGCACAGAGGAGGAGCCGTGCATGACCAAGTGAGTATCTGGAATCCGTGCGTGGATCTCTTTAATACGCTGGATGGAGAGCGTGTCGCCGGTCGGTGGCTGGGTGAATTTGTAAGCACCGTGGCTAGTGCCAATGGCAATCGCCAGCGCGTCTACGTGGGTCGCTTTAACAAATTCAGCGGCTTCTTCCGGGTCCGTTAGCAGCTGCTCCATATCCAGCTTGCCTTCCGCACCGATACCGTCTTCTTCGCCGGCCATGCCGGTTTCCAGGCTGCCCAGGCAGCCCAGCTCGCCTTCTACGGAAACGCCGCAGGCGTGCGCCATTTCCACCGCGCGGCGGGTAACATTGACGTTATAGTCGTAGTCGGTGGGCGTTTTACCATCTTCGCCCAGCGAGCCATCCATCATGACCGAGGAGAAGCCGAGCTGAATAGAGCGCTGGCAGACCGCCGGGCTAGTGCCGTGATCCTGATGCATCACCACAGGGATATGCGGAAACTCTTCGACGGCTGCCAAAATCAGATGGCGCAGGAAAGGCGCACCCGCATACTTGCGCGCGCCCGCAGAAGCTTGCACGATGACGGGCGAGTCAGTGGCATCAGCGGCTTCCATAATGGCGCGCATTTGCTCAAGGTTATTGACGTTGAACGCCGGAATGCCGTAACCGTATTCGGCGGCGTGGTCGAGCATTTGGCGCATGCTGATCAGAGCCATAAAATTATCTTACCTGTTTGCGTTGTCAATTGGGTTATCTGAACGAGCACCATAAGCGCCCAGGTTCAAGTTGCTTTATGTTAGCTGCGTTTGGCCGCTGCTTCGAGTGCTGCCACGGCTGGCAACTGCTTGCCTTCGACATACTCAAGAAAGGCGCCGCCGCCGGTGGAAATGTACGAGACGCGATCCGCAATGGCGTATTTATCAATGGCCGCTAGGGTATCGCCGCCACCGGCAATAGAAAAGCCCGCGCTATCGGCGATGGCCTGGGCGATCACCTGGGTGCCTTTACCAAACTGATCGATTTCAAAGACGCCGACGGGGCCGTTCCATAGGATGGTGCCAGCGTCTTTGAGCATGCTCGCCAAATGAGCGGCGGTATCTGGGCCGATATCCAAAATCATCTCGTTGTCAGCCACCTGATCCACGGGCTTGACTACCGCTTTGGCCGATTCAGAAAACTCGGTGGCGACGACCACATCGGTCGGGAGCGGAATTGACACCTTCTCCATCAGCGCTTTCGCCTGGCCCACCAAATCGGCCTCATGGAGTGATTTGCCGACATTGTAGCCTGCAGCGGCAATAAAGGTGTTGGCGATACCGCCGCCGACAATCAATTGATCGCATTTTTCCGCCAGCGCGGTGAGTACATCCAGCTTGGTAGAGACCTTCGAGCCACCGACGATGGCGGCCATGGGCCGGGCCGGATGCGCCAGTGCTTTTTCAAGCGCATCCAGCTCCTGGGCAAGCAAAGGCCCCGCGCAGGCGCTAGGGGCAAAGCGCGCCACGCCATGGGTGGAGGCTTGGGCGCGGTGGGCGGTGCCAAACGCATCCATCACAAAGATATCGCACAGCGCGGCGTACTGTTTTGCCAGCTGKTCATCGTCTTTTTTCTCGCCGCTATTAAAGCGCACGTTTTCCAGCAGCACCACGTCGCCGTTGGCAAGCTCAAGGGTTTCGCCAAGATATGCTTTGACCAGCGGTACTGGGCGGCCTAATAGCTCACCTAAATGTTCCGCCACCGGCGCGAGGGAAAACTCCTCGGCGGGTTCGCCTTCGGTGGGACGGCCCAAGTGGCTCATCAACATCACTTTGGCCCCAGCCTTCACGGCTGCCTGAATCGTCGGCAGCGCGGCCCGCAGGCGGGCGTCGCTGGAAACGCGGCCATGTTTGATGGGCACATTCAAGTCTTCACGGATCAGCACGCGTTGTCCTTCCAAGGGAAGGTCAGTCATCTTCTTCACGTTCATGTGAGCGGTTTCCTCGTGTTTAGGCCGTTGAACTAAATATAAACAGCTAATGCAAACAGGTTACGTCTGTGCCGAAAGGCTGGCCAGCCGCTGGCTAATATCGAGCATACGGTTAGCGAACCCCCACTCGTTATCAAACCAGCACAGCAGTTTGATAAGGCGCTTGCCAGCCACCCGGGTTTGGGTAGCGTCCAGAATGCCTGAACGCGGGTCGTGATTAAAATCAACCGATGCCATAGGGGCTTCAGTATAGCCAAGCACGCCCTTTAAACGCTGCTGACTGGCAGCCAGCAGCAGCGCATTCACATCGTCTCGGTGGGTGTCGCGGCTAACCGTGAGCGCTACGTCCATGGCAGAGACATTGATAGTCGGTACGCGTACGTGTAGGCACTCAAAGCGGCCTGCAAGATGGGGCATCAAGCGGCTAATGCCGAGCGCCAGACCGGTATCCACTGGCACTATGGAGTGCATCGCTGAGCGGGTAAGGCGCAGGTCGGTCTGGTGATAGGCATCGATCACTGGCTGGTCGTTCATCGCCGAATGAATCGTCGTGGTGACACCATGTTCAAGACCGAGAGCTTCATCCAGAACGGTCAGCAGCGGCACAAGGCAGTTGGTAGTACAGGAAGCGGCAGAGAGAACGCGCTGGGACAGCGCTAGCTTGTCCTCATTAATGCCCCACACAATGGTGGCATCGACATCGTTTTCCGCTGGCTGGGAAAAAAGTAGCCGCTTAGCGCCAGCCTCTAGGTGTAGCTCAGCGGTGGCGCGATCTTTAAAGCTTCCTGAACACTCCAGTACCAGATCCACATTAAGCGCCTTCCAGGGCAGCTTGCGTGGATCTTGTTCGCAGAGTACCTGGATGCGCTGGCCGTTGACGATAAGGGCCTGGCCGTCGTTATCGACGTCACCGGGAAAGCGACCATGGGTCGTGTCGTAACGGGTCAGGTAAGTGATCGTCGCAAGGTCAGACAACTCATTAATGGCGACCACTTCAAGTTCGGGGTGGTACCGCTCAACGAGCGCCCGCAGCACGCATTGGCCAATGCGCCCGTAACCGTTAATGGCGATGCGATAGCTGGAAGCTGAATTAGCCATGCAGAAGGGTGGCTCTTAAAAGTGAATCGACAATGATCTAAATAGGCTAGAACTCGTTGCGATGATAACGTATTTCAGCGGGCGACTGTTATCGGCTAACTGCGCCTATCAGCTGGCCATGCCTATCAATCGCCAGGCAAGTGGCAGCAGTACCGCGGTGAATATACCCGTGAGGCTCATGCCCAGTGACGCGAAAGCGCCGGCCGTGGGGCTGATCTCAAACGCTCTTACCGTGCCAATGGCATGGCCGTTAAGCCCCAGGGCAAAACCGATCAAGCGGTCATCCTCAATATGTAGCCAACGCGCCGCTAGGCTAACACAGGGAATCGTTATCACACCGGTCACCAGCAGTGCGCCCAACAGTAGTGCCGTGGTGCCGCCCAGCTGCTCGGTAATGCCAATGGCGATAGGTGCGGTCACCGATTTGGCGGCAATGGAAGCGAGTATGGTATCCGTACTGCCCAGTAACCAAGMAATGGCCAGCGAGTAGCAAGCCGCCAATGTGGCGGCGATGGGTAAACAAATCGCCAAAGGTCGCCATAGCTCAACGATGCGCGGCAACTGTTGATAAAGCGGCATCCCCAGCGCCACCGTGGCGGGCCCCAATAGCACCGTTAGCCAAGTGGCACCCTGCTGGTAGGTGGCGTAGGGCAGCCCTATCAGCGCTAACGCCCCCGCCAGCAGCAGCGCCGCAATCAAAATGGCGGGTAGCCAAGCAGGGCGCTTTAAACGTTGGAATAGACCACTACCCAGCAAATAAGCGGCGAGCGTTAAGCCCACCGCAAATAGCGGGGTAGTGGTTAACAGTTCGAGTAGCGGTGTATTAGCGTGCATGGGGCTGCCCGATTAGGCGTTTGAGCAGCCAAAGCGTCGTCGTCACGCTGAGTAACGTGCCCACCACTAAGGCAATAAGAATGGCGCTCCACTGGCCAGCCAGCTCACCGATGATGAAAAACACCCCCACAACGCCGGGCATAATCAGCATGGCCAGTAGTGCAATGAGCGGCTGGGCGGCTGCGGCAATACTGCTCGGGACACGACCACGCACAGCGAGCGTTGCGCAGAGCAGCAGCATGCCGATCACGCCTGACGAGATCGGCAGACCGGTGAAGTGGATCACCACTTCACCGATCAGCCAGTAGCTAATCAGCCATAGAAAGCCACTGAGCGCGGGCATGGCTTAGCCGAGTAGTTCGTTGGCTTGCTTGACCACATTCTCGACGGTAAAGCCGAAGTGCTTGAACAGMTCCCCCGCCGGGGCGGATTCGCCGTAGGTGGTCATGCCGATCACGCGGCCTTCCAGGCCCACATACTTGTACCAGTAGTCGGCGTGGGCGGCTTCGATGGCGATACGCTTGGTGMCCGCTTTGGGCAGTACACTTTCGCGGTACTCCGCGTCCTGGCCGTTAAAGCGGTAGGCTGACGGCATCGAGACTACCCGCACCGCTTTGCCCTGCTGCTCAAGCTCGGCGGCGGCGTCCATCGCCAGGGCGACTTCTGAACCGGTGGCAATCAGAATCAGCTCGGGCGTCCCTTCGCTATCTTTCAGGACATACGCCCCGTTTTGAATCGATGCCAGCTGCGCTTTGGTGCGCTGCTGATGGGGCAGATTCTGGCGAGAGAGTACCAACGCCGTGGGGCCCGAGTGACGCTTAATGGCCGCATCCCAGGAGGCTGCTGTTTCCACCGCATCACAAGGGCGCCAGGTATTGAGGTTAGGCGTGGTGCGCAGGCTGGTCAGTTGCTCGATAGGCTGGTGAGTCGGCCCATCTTCCCCCAAGCCAATGGAGTCGTGGGTAAATACGTAAATCACCTGCTGGCCCATCAACGACGCCATACGGATCGAGTTACGCATGTACTCCATAAAGATCAGGAAGGTCGCGCCGTAAGGCACCAGGCCGCCGTGCAGGGCGATGCCGTTCATAACCGCCCCCATGCCAAACTCACGCACACCGTAGTGCAGGTAGTTGCCGCTGGCATCTTCCGGGGTGATCGCTTTGGCGCCTTTCCAGAAGGTCAGGTTAGACGGCGCCAGATCGGCACTGCCGCCCAGCAGTTCCGGCATTTGCGGGCCAATGGCATTTAACACTTCAAAGGAGGCTTTACGCGAGGCAATGGTCTCGCCGCGCTCTTGGGCCTGCTCAATCAAGGCTTCGGTGGGCAGTTCCGTCGGCAGCTGGCGCTTCATGCGGCGGGTAAATTCCCGCGCTTCCGTGGGGAAGGCCTCTGCGTAGCGAGCAAAGCGCTCCTCCCACTTCTGCTGGGCTGCTTTGCCAGCGTTGCGGGCATCCCAGGCCGAGTAAATCGGCTCGGGGATATGGAAGGGCGCGTGGGGCCAGTCGAGCTGGGTGCGTGCCAGCGCCACTTCGTCATCGCCTAGGGGCGCACCGTGGGCGTCCTCTTTGCCCTGCTTGTTGGGCGCACCAAAGCCGATAATGGTTTTGCAGATAATCAGGCTCGGCTTATCGTCGTGGCTCTTGGCCAGCTCAATAGCGGCTTTCACCTCTTCAGGCTTGTGGCCATCCACATTGGGCACCACGTGCCAGCCGTAAGCTTCAAAGCGCTTGGCGGTATCGTCGGTAAACCAGCCTTCCACTTCGCCATCGATAGAGATGCCGTTATCGTCGTATACAGTGATCAGCTTACCCAACTGCTGGGTACCGGCCAGGGAGGCGGCTTCGTGGGAGATACCTTCCATTAAGCAGCCGTCACCTACAAAGCACCATGTGTGATGGTCAACGATGGTGTGGCCGGGGCGGTTGAACTGCGCCGCCATGGTTTTTTCCGCGATGGCAAAGCCCACGGCATTGGCAAAACCCTGACCCAGTGGGCCAGTGGTGGTTTCAATGCCGGGCGCGTAGCCGAATTCCGGGTGGCCCGCGGTGGGCGAATGCAGCTGGCGGAAATTCTGCAGCTGTTCCAGGCTTAGCTCGTAACCACTGAGGTGGAGCAGCGAGTAAAGCAGCATGGAGCCGTGACCATTGGAGAGCACAAAGCGGTCACGATCGGCCCACTTGGGGTCTTCGGGATTGTGCTTGAGGTAGTCATTCCATAGCACCTCGGCGATATCAGCCATTCCCATGGGGGCGCCAGGGTGGCCGGACTTGGCCTTCTGAACGGCATCCATGGAGAGGGCGCGAATGGCATTGGCTAGCTCAAAACGGGACGGCATGGGGGTGCTCCTCGCCTGAAAACAGAAATTATAAAGGCGCTATTGTCGCTGACTTCCCATGTTGCGGCAAATGTGACAGCAAATTCTAGGAATCACGTTCTGGGAAGCATCGCCGACAGCGTGTAGACTCTGCCTCCCGAAGTGATGAAGAACGTCATTACTTCGCTAATATGGGCAGGGGACACCTGCCATGATTTCCTGCTGATGCTGTGGGTTACCTACAGCCGTCATACAGAGGGTAGAGTGCGCGATGAGCGAATATTCCCTGTTTACCTCCGAGTCCGTCTCCGAAGGTCATCCCGATAAGATTGCCGATCAGATTTCTGACGCGGTGCTAGATGCCATTATCGCCCGCGATAAACAGGCGCGTGTTGCCTGTGAAACCATGGTGAAAACCGGGGTGGCGATCATTGCGGGTGAAATTACCACCTCCGCCTGGGTCGATTTAGAAACCCTCGTGCGTGATGTGATTATCAGCATTGGCTATAACTCGTCCGACGTGGGCTTTGATGGCGCGACCTGCGGCGTGGTTAACCTGATCGGTAAGCAGAGTGTCGAGATTGCCCAAGGCGTTGACCGCAGCAAACCGGAAGATCAGGGCGCTGGCGACCAGGGCCTGATGTTCGGCTATGCGACCAACGAAACCGATTCGTTTATGCCGGCACCGATCCACTACTCGCACCGTTTAGTCGAGCGTCAGGCCGAACTGCGTAAAAATGGCCTACTGCCATGGCTGCGCCCGGATGCCAAAAGCCAGGTGACCTTCCGCTATAACGCCGAAGGCCAGCCCTGTGGTGTCGACGCCATTGTTCTTTCTACCCAGCACGATCCTGACATTGATCAAGAAGACCTGCGCAAAATGATCAAGCGCGAGATCATTGAGCAGGTGATCCCCGCTGAGTGGTTGGATGAGAGTACCCAGTACCATATCAACCCGACCGGCAAATTCGTGATTGGCGGCCCGGTGGGCGMCTGTGGACTGACCGGTCGTAAGATCATTGTCGACACCTACGGCGGCATGGCGCGCCACGGCGGTGGTGCATTTTCGGGCAAAGACCCCTCTAAAGTTGACCGCAGCGCCGCCTATGCCGGCCGCTACGTGGCCAAGAACGTGGTGGCCTCAGGCCTGGCAGACAAGTGCGAGATTCAGGTCTCCTACGCGATTGGCGTGGCCGAGCCGACCTCGGTCTCCATCGACACCTTCGGCACCGGTAAGGTTGACGATGCCAGGATCGTTGCGCTGGTTCGCGAGCACTTTGACCTGCGCCCCTACGCGATCACCAAAATGCTTGATCTGCTGCACCCGATGTATCAGCTCACCGCCGCTTATGGCCACTTTGGTCGGGTGCCGTTTGAGCACAGCTACACTTGGAGCGACGATAAAGGCCAATCGCATACCGAAACCTTTACCGCCTTCCCGTGGGAAAAGATTGATAAGGCTGATGCGCTGCGCAAGGCCGCCGGTTTGTAAGAGATTTGCTATTCCGTTTGTAAGCAATGTATGAAATTGCCCCTTTGGCTCTGGCCGGGGGCTTTTTTTGTGCCCTGTATCAGCACTCTGCGCTAGGCTGAGTTTGTTGGCTAATTATTTTTTGTGGAGGCGAGAGATGACGAGAGGCGTCGTTGGGTGGGTATTCGCTGGCCTTATCGGGCTTGTCACTTTTTCCGCACAGGCTGCCGAATGCCCTGATTGGTCGCAAGAGCGTTTAAGCCGTGAAAGCCAGGCGCTTGCGGAACATGTTGAATATTGGGATATCGCTTACCATCAAGAAGGCGTTGCGTTGATCGACGATGCTCTCTACGACCAAGCCGTGGAGCGACTAGCCAACTGGCAGCGCTGTTTAGGCGCAGAACCGGATCATCGCCCGCTGACGCGGGTGACCAGCAGTAGCGGCACCCTAGAGCACCCAGCGGCCCAGCGCGGTCTCAATAAAGCCGATGACGATGGCGTCAGGCGCTTTACCAGTCGCCGCGAAGACCTGTGGATCCAACCCAAAGTGGACGGCGTAGCGGTGACGCTGCGCTATGCCGATGGTGAGCTGGTCGAAGCTGTTAGCCGTGGCGATGGCGAAAGAGGGCAAGACTGGACAGCCCGTGCCCGACAGTTGCCTGCCGTTCCCAATACGCTACCCGAGCCGATTTCTGCGCTACTCCAAGGCGAGTTGTATTGGCGCTTGGAAGCACACGTTCAGTCGCGCTCACCCTCTTCGGGTGCCCGAGGCGCCGTGGCAGGCGCCATGGCGCAGTCTTCGCCTGAAGCGACCACCCTTGAGCGTATTGGCCTGTTTGTGTGGGGCTGGCCTGACGGCCCGACCGACATGGAAAGCCGCTTAGCCCAACTGAGTGCGCTGGGCTTTGATAGCGCCGACTACACCTATCCCTTGGATGATCGCCGTGATGCCGCCTACTGGCGCGATACCTGGTTCAACGGCCCGCTGCCGTTTGCCACTGACGGCGTGGTGATTAAACAAGCCGAGCGCCCTGGCGTGCGCCGCTGGTCTTCGTCACCACCGGAGTGGGCCATTGCCTGGAAATACCCTGCCCAGCAGGCGCTGGCGGAGGTGCGCGGCATTGAGTTTCGCGTTGGGCGCACCGGGCGCGTAACGCCGCTGGTATGGCTCAATCCCGTACTGTTAGAAGGGCGGCGCATTAGCCGCGTTTCACTGGGCTCCTTGGATCGCTGGGAATCACTGGATGTCCGCCCCGGAGACCAAGTGGCGATTTCGCTAGCGGGGCTAACGATTCCCCAGCTAAGCGAGGTGGTGTGGCATACCCAGGAGCGCTCGCCACTGACTCCCCCGTCACCGCAGCGCTACCACCTGCTGAGCTGTTTTGAATTAACCCCCGGCTGCGAAAGCCAACTGCTATCGCGGCTTACCTACCTGGGCGAGCAGCTAGGCATGCAGGGTATCGGTGAAGGTACTTGGCAAGCGCTGATGGAGGCGGGCGTCGTCACGCAGTTACTCGACTGGCTGAACGTTGAGCCACGCCAGTTGCGCGAGGCCTACGGCATTGGCGAGGCCACTGCCGCCTCGCTCACTGAGCAATTTCAAGCAGCCCGTGGTCAACCATTTGCAGCTTGGCTAAGTGCGCTGGGCGCGCCGCCGGGCAGTGACGCGGCTCGCGGGGATTGGTATGAGTTAGCAGGCTATCGGCGCGAACAGTGGCAAGCCGTGCCAGGCGTTGGCCCTGTGCGTGCTGACGCGCTGGTCGCATTTTTCAGTCACCCGGAAATGCAGCGCATGGCTGCACAGCTTAACCAAGCGGGTGTTGCCGGCTTTTAGCCCAACCCGGTGAGGCGCAGCATTAAACCGAGATAGAGTGGAATCAGCAGTGGCGCAAGCAGCGTGGTGACCAGCACCGCTAACGCGCCTTTTTGTGGCTGAATACCCAGTTCCATCGCCACCACCACCACATTAGCAGCCATGGGCACCACGCCTATCAACAGCAGCGCTAGGGCTAACTCTGTGGAAAGTGGCGTGACCCACTGCAGTATTAACACGGCCACTAGCATGACCAATGGCCACATCAGATAGCGTAGCCCTAAACAGGCGGCTACAAAGCGCGTATCCCAGGCGGAAAGCGTCACTTGGCTCAGCGTCATACCAATAATCATCATACCCAGCAGGGTATAGGTGGCAGGGAACACTTGCAGTGAGCTCATGACCGCGGCGGGTAGGGCGACGTCAAGGGTGCTAAGCAGTAACGCTAACAGGAAGGCGTAGATAAGCGGTAAGCGCGAAATTTTGATCAGGCTTTCGCGCACCGAAAAACGCCCGCGTGCGCTGAGATAAAAGCCCACGGTAAATTCGTAGATATTAATCCCCAGCATACAGAACAGGTAAAGGGTGACACCTTCGGGGGGCAGCAAGATCAACGCAATCGGTAAACCAAAATAGCCGGTATTGCCCGTTCCTGAAGAGAACGCCAGCAGAGCGGCTTCCTGTTCACCAAAACGGTGGCGTGTGATGCGTTGCACCACCAGCGCCATTAGGCTCGCCAGCATAAATAGCGCTAATGTGAGTAACAGGTAGCTAGGGGTTGGGCCACCGTTCATCAGCGCGCGAAAAATCGTAAAGGGGGCAATGAGGTACACCAGCAGCGTCGCAATCGGGCGGGGATCTATTTTTAACCGTTGTGCGGCTATCCAGCCTAGCCCGACATACCCCAATAACATCAGCAGTGGCCCCATTAAGGCGCTGGGTGCTAAATCCATGATGGCTCCCGGTAAAATGATATGAACGGCTAACATGAGCCGAATTAAAGGCCAAGCGTGGAATCTTTCATTAGCCCCAGCGCGATGGAACAGCGAGAATACCGCAAAATATCACCACTATTAATCACTAATAAGGAAGTCCCATGAGCAGCCACGAGCATCCGCTAGGTATCAGCTTTGAATTCTTTCCGCCCAATACCGATGCTGGGCGCGACAAGCTGATCTACGTTCGCGATGAGCTGGCCGCCCGCAATCCGCGCTTTTTTTCGGTGACTTACGGTGCTGGCGGGTCTACCCAGGCGCGTACCCGCCAGGTGGTGCGCGAGGTCAGTGAGAGCGGCATCACGACCGCCCCGCACCTTTCCTGCATCGGCAGTGAAAAAGCCCAACTGCGTGATCTGCTGGCGCAGTACCGCGAGGAGGGCGTGGATAGCTTGGTCGCGCTGCGTGGTGACATGCCCTCAGGTATGGGAAGCATTGGCGAACTGCGTTATGCCAATGAACTGGTTGAGTTTATTCGCGCAGAAACCGGCGATCATTTCGATATTGCGGTGGCGGCCTATCCTGAATCGCATCCACAGGCGCCCAACCTTGATAAGGATGTGGAAAACTTTGCGCGTAAAATGAAGGCGGGGGCCAATATGGCCATTACCCAGTATTTCTTTACCGCCGATGCCTATTTTAACTTCGTCGATAAAGCCCGCGCGCTGGGCGTCGAGCAGCCGATTATTCCCGGCATCATGCCGATTACCAACTACACCAAGCTGGCGCGTTTTTCTGACGCCTGCGGTGCCGAGATACCACGCTGGATTCGCAAACAGTTAGAGTCCTATGGCGACGACAGCGAAGCCATTGCTGCCTTTGGCACCGATGTGGTGAGCCGTCTTTGCCAGCGATTGCTGGATGGCGGCGCGCCAGGCCTGCACTTCTACACGCTTAACCAAGCGGCGCCGGTGCTGAAAATCGTCGATAACCTGACCGATTAACCAAGCCTCTTTTCTTTGCCTACCTTGCGCTCATTAAAAACCCCGCTCAACAATTGTTGAGCGGGGTTTTTAACGCTTAGCGTTTAGCGGCTTAAATCAATCAGCCAGCTTGCGCCGTTTTGCTACCACCMCCGTGCATCTTACGCTGCATCATGAATAGCACGATACCAATCGCAAGGCCGGCAATGTCGGTATAGATACCGCCGTAGATTAAAAACAGCGCGCCTACCAGCATGACGACACGCTGCACTAGGTTAACGGGGCCAAAGAACCACGCTTGAACCATACCAGAAAGCAGCACAATACCTAGCGTCGCAGTTAACCCAACGCGCAGAATCTGCATCGGTGAGCCTTCCATCAGCATGGCCGGGCTGTAGAAGAACATAAACGGTACGATAAACGCAGCCAAGCCAATCTTGAACGAGGCCACCGAGGTGCCCATGGGGTTATCGCCAGAGATACCGGCGGCGGCATAGGAGGCCAAGGCAACGGGCGGCGTAATCGCTGAGACGACCGCAAAGTAGAACACGAAGAAGTGAGCAATTAGCGGCTCAATGCCGATATTGATCAAGCCTGGCGCGACCACAGAAGCGGCCACCGCATAGGCGGCAGTGGTCGGCATCCCCATACCCAGCAGAATACTAATCAGCATGGCGAACACTAGCGCCAATAGTTGGCTAACACCTGCTAGTCCCAGCAGTAGCGATGAGAAGCGCGCGCCAACACCGGTCAACGAGATAACCCCGACGATTAAGCCCGCACAGGCACACACGGCGATAATCTGAATCGACATGGTGCCCGCTATTTGCAGCGCTTTAAGAATCGCACGAAATCCCATTTTATTGGGTGAAAGCCAGCTAACCACCGCGGCTGAAGCCGTCGCCAGGGTGCCGGCGCGAATCACCGAATAGCCCATAAACAGCGCGACAATCAGGATAATAATCGGCGCAAATAGGTAGACCTGCTTGACCAGCTTAGAGAACAGCGGGATCTCATCTTTGCGCATCCCGCGCATGCCTTTACGGGCGGCTTCAAAGTCGACCATAAAGTAGATAGAGGCAAAATACAGAATCGCCGGAATGACCGCGGCAAGGGCAATTTCGGTGTACGGAATGCCGGTCACTTCCGCCATGATGAACGCACCCGCGCCCATAATCGGCGGCATGATTTGCCCGCCAGTTGAGGCGGCGGCCTCAATGGCACCCGCGCTACGTGCGGGGTAGCCGACTTTCTTCATCAATGGAATGGTCAACGAGCCGGTGGAAACCACGTTACCTGCCGAGGTGCCGTTAATCATACCCATCAAGCCAGAGGCAAAAATAGCCACCTKGGCCGGGCCACCACGGGCGCGGCCTGCTGCGGCAAAGGCAAAGTTAACGAAGTAATCGCCGACTTTAGAGGCCTGGAGGAAAGCCGCAAAAATAATGAACAGAATAATATAGGTCGACGACACCGCAGTGGTGGGGCCGAGAATACCGGCGTCGGTATACACCTGACTAAAGAAGCGCTGCAGTGACAGCCCCGGATAGCCCAGAAAGCCCGGCAAATAAGGGCCGGCAAAAACGTAGGTCAAAAAGATCGCGGAGATCACTACCAACGCTAAACCCGCTACCCGGCGGGTGAGCTCCAGAATCAGCAATGAGCCCGCGATGGCCGCCCAGGAGATGCCTGAGGGGGCGAAAGAAGTGCCCGTCGACATACGGATATTGGTGTTATACGCCACCAGTAAATAGCCAGCGCTGGCCAGTGCACAGACCATCAGTACCAAATCGGCAGGGTTGAAGCGATGCCGTGCCTGACTATAAAACCATGACAGGACAATTGCCCCCGCGGTGGTCGCCATGAGCGGGTAGCCGTAGTGCCAGTTTTCGACGCTCGGGTCGATACGCATGGCACCGCCGCTGAGTGTCTGATACATCAAAAAGACTTGCGCCAGAGTGTAGGCGGCGGGTATCAGTAACGCGTAGCTCACCCACTTAATCCAGGCACCTGATGCTTGGTGATCGTCATCGGCAAAGCGGGCACCGGCAAATAGCCCGTAACCGAGAATAAGCGCGCCGGCAATATGCACGATACGAAACGACCAGGTTTCCATCGGATACACGTTGAGTGAAATCAGATGGAAACTTGAGTAAGCGATCGCTAATGCCGCAAATAGCAGGAATTGCCAGCCGGTAAACAGGCGGCGATTGGGTTCAACAAGGTCTTCATCGACACCATCGGCAATGGACTCGGGTATCGCTGACGCCGCGTGGGCATCATCTTTGAGGTCATCGGGTTCTTGGTCGGTTTTGTGACTCATTAGAGTTCACCCTCACAGCAAAAGCAGACAAAGGGGTAGTAGCAGCGAAAGCTGCCCCGCCCGGCAGGGCCGGAAACGGGGCAGTTAGAACGTTGAAGGTTGCTTAGTTGATCATGTCATCATCAATTTCATAGCCGTTCTCTTCGTACCAGCGTGCCGCGCCGGGGTGAAACGGCAGCACGGTGTTGTGCTTGATGTTTTCTGGAATGGTGGTTTCAGCACTGCGGTGCACAGAGCGCATGCGGTCATTGTTTTCCATGGTGGCCTTGGTGACTTCGTAGACGAAATCTTCCGGCAGGTCGCAGCCCGCAATAGCGAAGTTCCACATGGAGACAGCGCGAGCGTCCTCTTCCAGCGTTGTGTAGGTGCTGGCCGGGATCATGAATTCAGCAACGGGGAAGTTTTCTAGCACCGTGGCCAGCTCTTCTTCGTTAAATTCGATGATATTGACGTCAGTTTGTACTTCCAACTGGCTAACGGCGGGAATCGGAATGCCGGCAGCGAAGGCAACAACGTCAAGCAAGCCATCCTGCAACTGGCCGCCCAGATCTGACCAACCGCCGTTGCGGCGCTCAAAGTCAACGCCTAGCGTTTCTAGGATTGCTGGGAAGTAGGTGTCAGAGGTTGAGGCAGCCGGGCCAAAGCCGATGCGCGCGCCATCAGGAATGTCGGAAATTGACTCGATACCGCTGTCAGAAAGCGCGGTAATGGAGAACGGCGTTTCGTACATGGGGAACATGGCGCATACATTGTCCATTGCCATGCCAGGCGCTAGCGGGCTTTCACCTTTAACGGCATCAGAGGCGGGGCCCATGGTGGTTAAACCAAATGCCATGTCGCCCGTGTGCMCAAGTGCCAGGTTTTGAGTGGGGCCGCCGGTGACTTCACCGCCGCCAGATACGCCTAACTCATCGGCAATAAAGTTCGCCCAGCCTGAACCGTAAACGAAGTAGGTGCCACCTTGGCTAGCGGTGCCAACAGTGAAGTTGTCGGGCCACCCGGAACGGTCTTGAGCCTGGGCGCTGCTGGCCGCTGCGACAAGCAGGGCGCTGCTGGCGAGGAGAGTGAACGTTTTAGGCATATGTTTGCGCATGGCGAAAATTCCTAGCTGTTATTGGGGTTATATACTGACGGCCTCTATTAATACCGCCAGTGGATACTGCATTAAGCAGGTATGCCTGTATATAACAGCGATAGTTGTGCCATTTAAAGTTTGTTCTTTTAAAATCAGTTATTTATAAATTTTTTATTCAACTTTGGTGGCAAGTGCTAACAGCTGAAGTGTCCGAGTGTTCGCACGATGACGGTTTTTTTGTGTGCGGATAACCGCACACAAATTGAGTTGTCCGTACGCTAACGGCTATAAGTCGGGTCGTAAACGTAGGGCTACCCGGCTGGTGAAAGTTGAATAGGCCAGCCGTGGTGGCGAGGAGATAAGGGTGAGGGGATAGAAATGAGGTGTTAACGCGAGGGTTTACCTGGATCTAGAATGCGCACGGGCTGCACATCCTGCTGCTTCTGATCATCGCGTACCTGATTGACCCGGGTGGTCATTTCGGTAAGTGCGTCTTCCTCAATGGGTAGTTGCTCGAAGAAATCGCAGCTGACGCATTCCCGGTAGCGAATACCGTTTTGCTCCCAGGCGCGGACACGGTCCATCGCCGCACATCTGGGGCAGGTAACACCGGCGATAAATCGCTTAATAGTCGACATGAAAGACTCCTAGGTTCTTCATACACGGCGCTCACAAAAGACGCCGCGCATGAAGAAAGTGTTTAAAAGCGTGCTTGAAAGCGCATTAAGCCGCGCGAATGCCGCTATGGCGCAGCAGTGGCTCAACGCTCGGCTCACGGCCCCGAAAGGCGACAAACAGGTCGGCGGCATCGCGGGCGCCGCCCTGCTCAAGAATTTCGCTGCGAAAGCGTTGGCCTGTTTCGGGATCGAAAATCCCAGCCTCTTCGAAGGCACTCCAGGCATCGGCTGACAGTACTTCCGCCCACTTGTAGCTGTAGTAACCGGCCGCGTAGCCACCCGCAAACACATGGCCAAAGCTATTCTGGAAGCGGTTGAACGGTACTTTCGGCAGCACAGAGACCGCTGAACGCACTTCATCCAGCAGCGCTTGAACATCGCTGGCGCTGGGGGCGCTAAGCTCATGGTGTAAGCGCAGGTCAAACAGCGAAAACTCGATTTGGCGCATCATGCCCATGGCCGACTGAAAATTCTTGGCTGACTGCAGGCGCTCAAGAAGCTCTGCAGGTAGCGGTGCGCCGGTATCTACGTGCTTGGCGAGTAGATCTAAGCCTTCACGCTCCCAGCAGTAATTTTCCATAAACTGGCTGGGTAGCTCGACCGCATCCCAGGCGACGCCGTTAATGCCGGAAATATCGGCGATCTGCTGCTGGGTTAGCATATGGTGCAGGCCGTGGCCAAACTCATGGAACAGGGTAGTGACTTCATCGTGGGTGAGCAGTGCAGGGCGGCCACTTACCGGGGCAGTGAAGTTGCAGGTAAGAAAGGCGACCGGCAGTTGCAGCCCCTGCTCCGTTTGGCGGCGTACTCGACAGTCGGCCATCCAGGCGCCACCGCGCTTGCCTTCGCGGGCGTAGAGATCGAGATAAAAACCGGCAATCGGCTGGCCATTTTCGGTGATACGGAAATAGCGCACGTCATCATGGTAGCGAGGCGCCTGGGTATCTTCTGCAAAGCGCACGCCGTATAGACGTTCAACGACCTGAAACAGACCATCGACCACTTGGGGGGCCGGAAAATAGGGGCGTAGCTGTTCTTGGGAGATCGAATGGCGCGCTTCGCGCAGCTTTTCMCTGGCATAGGCAACGTCCCACGGCTCCAGCGTCTCTAGGCCTAGTTCGTCTCGGGCGTAGTCACTGAGTTCAGCAAACTCTTCCTTCGCTTGAGGCAGCGCACGGCGGGCCAAGTCGTTGAGAAAATCGAGCACCTGCTCGGGAGAGTCCGCCATCTTGGTGGTCAACGAGTAATCGGCGTAGGTGACAAAACCCAGCAGCTGGGCCATTTCACTACGTAGCGCCAGGATCTCTTCCATGATCTCTGCGTTATCGAACTTGCCCGCATCCGGGCCTTGATCAGAGGCACGGGTAACGAAGGCGGTATACACCTCGCGGCGTAGCTCGCGGTTATCGGCGTAACTCACCACCGGAAAGAAGCTGGGGAAGTCTAAGGTAATGCGATAGCCCGGCACGCCTTTGGCCTCGGCGGTGGCTTTCAGGGTGTCGAGAGCACTTTCCGGCACCCCCGCTAATGTTTCTTGGCTATCGATATCCTTGTGCCATGCCTGGGTGGCATCTAGCACGTTATTGGAGAACTGGTTGGATAGCATGGAAAGCCGTGACTGAATTTCGCCATAGCGGGCTTTCTTATCGGCGGGTAGGTCAACGCCGGCCAGGCGGAAATCGCGCAGGGCGTTCTCTACAGTACGCCGTTGGGCGGCCTCCAGGTGCTCCCATGCGGGGCCATCTTTCAACGCTTGCCAGCCATGGAACAGGCCTTCATGTTGGCCTACCCAGGTGCCAAAGTCGGAGAGCTTCTCAAGGCATGCCTGGTACGCTTCGCGCATTTCCGGCGAGTTCATGGTGCCATTGAGGTGAGAAACAGGGGACCACATCTTGGTGAGCCGATCATTCACCGCTTCAAGGGGGGCCGCAAAATTGTCCCAGCTGGGCGGGGTGGCGGCTGCTTGTTCGGCGAGGTGATCAATGGCCTCGCGGCTTTCGCTTAGCAGCGTGTCCACGGCAGGCTCCACGTGCTCAGCGCGAATCTGGGCAAAAGGGGGGAGCTCGTGCGTTTCAAGCAGCGGATTGGTGGACATGGGTACCTCGATTGGCAACATTTTTAAGATCGTTAGGGAGCGCAAAAACACGCAACAATAATGACACAGTGCGGGCGGTTAAGCCGTGTTTCAATACTAGGTTCAACACTGGGTTTAATGCGACGTTCAATGCGGGACACAATGTTAGGTTTAATCTCAGGGTTTGGCCTGCGCGCAAGTGCCTGCTAGTCTTGCCGCCTTTTAATGCCACCAATGGCAGGAGCATGTGATGAGCGAGACGCTGGAGCGCTGGGGGTCGAAACGGGCCTTTATCTTGGCGGTAACAGGTGCTGCGGTGGGGTTAGGCAACATCTGGCGCTTCCCTTATGTGGCGGGAGAGAACGGCGGTGCGGCGTTCCTGCTGATTTACGTGGCGTTTGTGCTGCTGCTGGGTATCCCAGTCATGATGGCGGAGATCCTGATTGGCCGCGCCGGCCGGCGGGGGCCGATGCAAGCCTTGGGTGCCCTGGCAGCCGAGGCTGGCGCATCGCCCCACTGGCGTTGGCTGGGGTTGTTCGGGGCATTCACCGTCTTCTGCATCTTGTCGTTCTACTCGGTGGTATCGGGTTGGTCGATTGAGTTTTTGGTCGCGTCTGTTAACGGCAACTTCAATGGTGCGAGTGCCGCTGAAATTGGCGCTGGTTTCGAGGCTTTTTTAGCCAACCCAGGGCTGCTGATCTTCAATCACTCGCTGTTTCTGTTTATGACCATGACAGTTGTCGCGGCGGGGGTCGCCAAGGGGCTTGAGCGGCTCAATAACCTGCTGATGCCGCTACTCTATCTACTATTGCTGCTATTGGCGGGCTATGCCGCGACCACCGATGGTTTTGCGCCAGCGTTAGCGTGGTTATTCCTGCCCTCTTTCGAGGCGCTGACCCCCTCAGTGGTGGTGCATGCCATGGGCCATGCGTTCTTTACTCTGGCGGTAGGGGCCTGTGCCTTGATGGCCTATGGCGCTTATATGCCGGAAGAGCAAAGCCTGCCTAAAGCCGCGGTCGCGGTCGCGGTGCTTGATATTAGCGTGGCGTTACTGGCAGGGATCGCTATTTTCTCGGTGGTATTCGCCCAAGGGATGGATCCCACCGACGGCCCAGGGTTAATGTTTGTCACCCTGCCGATTGCGTTCGCTGAGCTGCCGTGGGGCTCTGTGTGGTTAAGCGTGTTCTTTTTATTGCTGCTGCTGGCCACTTGGACATCGGCGATTAACCTAGCGGAGCCGATGGTCGCCACGCTGCAGGGCTTGGGGCTACGGCGCAGTATCTCGACGGCGATCGTGGCGCTCAGCGTCTGGTTGATCGGGCTGCTATCAGCCTTCTCTTTTTCAACGCTGGCGGAGTTTCGGCCGCTATTTGGGCGCAATGTCTTCGAGCTAGTCAGCAGTATACCGCCGGATGTTTTCCTACCCCTGGGCGGGCTGCTGATCGCGATTTTCGCGGCCTGGGTAATGCCCCGTGAGAAGGTGGTGAGCGCGTTAGGTGTGGGTGAAAGTGGTTATTTGGTGTGGCGCAATATCATCCGCTGGGTGTCGATTCCGCTGACCTTTATTGTTCTATTGGCGGGGTTGCTTTAACGAATTGCTATAGTGAGTTGATCAATGTCTCCGTTTTCCATCCGACATCTCAGGAGCAAGTTATGAGCAGTGCATTACGGCGCTATCAAGGTATGGAGCCCCAATTGGGCGAGCGCGTTTATATTGATCCGGCCAGTGTGGTCATCGGTGACGTGGTGCTGGGCGACGACTGCTCCGTGTGGCCGATGACAGTGATCCGTGGTGATATGCACCGCATTCGCATCGGCGCACGTACCAGCGTGCAGGATGGCAGCGTGCTGCATATTACCCATGCCAGTGACTTCAGCCCGGATGGTTTTCCGCTCACCATTGGTGATGATGTCACCATCGGCCATAAAGCGATTCTGCATGGCTGCACCCTGGGAAGCCGGATTCTTGTCGGTATGGGCGCGATTGTGATGGATGGCGCGGTCGTTGAGGACGAGGTGATTATTGCCGCGGGCGCCGTGGTAACGCCGGGTAAGCATTTGGAAAGTGGCTATGTGTATGCCGGTAATCCGGCTAAAGCGCTGCGCCCACTGAAAGATAAAGAGCGTGCCTTCTTCCCTTACACCGCAGGCAACTACGTTAAATTAAAAGATCGCTTTCTGGCTGAATCCTCCCTTTAGGTGCCTTAGCTAAATCAACCCTAAGCGGTTGGCCTAGCAACCTTTTTTCTTTATTAGCCATGTCGCGGACGGCAAAAGTCTGTTAATTTATACAGTTTTCTGTTTTGCAGACTTTGGGATGCCGCGTCATGGCTAATTTTCGCACGCATATTACGGTGGCAGCGGCGGGCGGCATGCTGGTAGCTTACGCAGGCTGGAAAGGCCAATGGTGGCCGCCCTCCCAGGCGGTGGTGATGATTGCGCTGGTCACGTTCGGGGGGATTTTGCCCGATATTGATGCCGATCGATCCCATTCTATCCGCTTGATATTCAATCTTCTTTCGGTGCCCGCTCTGGTGTTGGGCGTCCTGTTGCTGCAGCCATGGTTGACGCCGGGAGCGTTGTTGATTGCCTGCGGTGGGATCTATTTTAGCGTGCGCTATTTGGCGGGGGTGCTGTTCTCGCGCTTTACCGTACACCGTGGTATTTGGCACTCGCTGCTAGCGGGTGGACTATGTAGTCTGCTCACCGCTGCGCTAAGTTTTAATTTACTCAACCAGCCAGCGTGGCTGGCTTGGTCTCACGGTGCTGCCACCTTGGTAGGGTTTTTGATCCACTTGAGTTTGGATGAGATATACAGCGTTGACCTTGAAGGCGCGCGGCTTAAGCGCTCGTTTGGAACGGCGCTTAAGCTAGGCGATAGCCGTCGGCCAATGTCCAATCTGCTAATGCTGATTGCGACACTGACCTTGGTGCCTTGGGCGCCGCCCTGGTCGGTGCTGGGCGAGTTGCTGCATCAGGGCTCGCTGCTGTGGCGATAGTCATCGGCATGGAGACCATGCTTTTTAAGCTTGTCGTAAAACGTTTTGCGTGGAATGCCCAAGTGGCGGCAGACGTCGGTTACCCGGCCATGGTAGCGCGACAGCGATTGGCTGATCAGGCTCTTTTCAAACAGCTCTACCTGGCGCGGCAGAGTCGGCTCTTCGGTATCAGCGTTGACCCCTTCCAGAAGCGCATCCAAACGATAGTCAAAGGCAGCGCCCAGCAGCACGTAGCGCTCGGCAAGGTTGCGTAGCTCGCGCACGTTGCCGGGCCAGTCATGGGCCAGCAGAGCGGCAATTGCAGGGCTATCGAGGGTCGGCGCTTCCAGTCCGCTGCGGTTAGCAGCGACCACGGCAAAGTGTTGGAACAGTAAGGGAATGTCCTCCCGCCTTTCACGCAGGGCGGGCAATGGCAGGGTGACGACGTTTAACCGGTAGTAAAGGTCTTCACGAAAATGTCCTTCCTCTGACGCGGTTTTGAGGTCCACCTTGGTGGCTGCAATCACGCGGATATTGAGCGGCACGGTTTCATTGGCGCCTAGCCGCTCGACGCTGCGCTCTTGCAGTACCCGCAGCAGTTTGACTTGCAGCGCCATGGGCATCGACTCAATTTCATCCAAAAACACCGTGCCACCGTTAGCGTGCTCGAACTTGCCGATGCGCCGTTCGACGGCACCTGTGAAGGCGCCTTTTTCGTGGCCAAACAGCTCGGACTCTATGGTGTTCTCGGGCACCGCGCCGCAGTTAATCGCCATAAAGGGGCTGTTACGCCGCCCGCTGCGTTCGTGAATGGCACGGGCAACCAGATCTTTACCGGTGCCGGTCTCACCAAACAGCAGTACATCTGCTTCGACTTGGCTGATGCGCTGAATCATGGCGGCCAGCCGCGAAATGATCGGTGTGCGGCCCACCAGTCGTGGCCCTAGCGCGGCTTGCTGCACCTCCAGCTCGGCTTTAAGACGGTGGTTTTCCAAGCTGAGCTGGCGCTTCTCAATGCCCCGGCGCACCACATCCAGCAGTTGATCACCGGCAAACGGCTTTTCGAGAAAATCCCAGGCCCCGGCGCGCATGGCTTCTACGGCTGTGGAAATATCGCCGTGTCCGGTGATTAAAATAATCGGCAGAGTGGCGTCGCGGCTGTGTAGCTCATGGAGCAGCGCCATGCCATCCATCCCCGGCATGCGAATATCGCTGACAATGACCCCCGGAAAGTCAGGCGTCAACGCCGCCAGCGCTTGTTCTGCGGATTCAAAGCAGTAGGGCGTATAGCCGGCAAGTTCGAGGGTTTGGCTGGCGGTGATCCGCAGATGCGGTTCGTCGTCGATCACCATGACCGGCAGCGTCGACGGCTCATGCATAAGAGGGGATCTCCTGAGGGTGGGTTAACGGTGAGTGGGGCAGGGTAATGGTGAAGCTGGCGCCGCCATCGGGCTGATTAGAAGCCTGCAGCTTGCCGCCTAAATCGTCCATGATACGCGACGAAATCGAGAGCCCCAGGCCTAAACCACTCCCCGGCGCTTTGGTGGTAAAAAAGGGTTCAAAAATCTGCCCTAAGTGCTCCTCGGGGATGCCGGGGCCATTATCGCTAACGCTAATAATGACCTGCTGCTGGTGGCTATGGGCGCCCAGGGTAAGCTGTGGGGCAGGTACGCTTTTCATCGCCTGCAGCGCATTGCCGATTAAATTCACCAATACCTGCTCCAGGCGTACTAGGTCACCTTTGACCCATAGCGTTTCAGCAGGCCAATCCTGAACAATGGTGATATTGCCTTCGCGCAGGCGGCTTTGAAATAGGCGTAGGGCGTAGTCGATACAGGCTTGTACCGAAATAGTTTCCTGGCGCTCGCTGCTCTTACGCGAAAACTGGCGCAGCTGCGCGCTGATATCCGCCATCCGTTCGGTTAGCTCAACAATCTGTTCAAGGTTGGCATCCGCCTTGTCGTGGCGGGCCAGTTCCATAAACCGACGGGCGTTTTCAGCGTAGGCGCGAATAGCCGCCAGTGGCTGGTTAAGCTCATGGTTAATGCCCGCAGCAAGTTGCCCCAGTACCGCGAGTTTGGCCGCTTGAATCAGCTCATCCTGGGTCTGGCGTAGGTTGGCTTCAGCGCGGCGGCGCTCTTCAATTTCATCCGAAAGGCGTTGGTTGCTGGCCACTAGGTCTCGGGTGCGGCGTTCCACGCTGACCTCTAATTCATCACGAACGCGTGCCAAGGTGTTGCGCTCCCGCTCGGCGAACGCTTCACGCTCTCGGCGCAGCCTCAGGCGCTGCCAGCCAATGCCCGCACCGAGAGTGACCACGCCGTAAAGACCACCTGCCATAAGGGCGGCGATCCATTGGGCGCTTATCACCGGCGTTAGCGGCTTTAAAATATGCATTTGCCAACCAAACTCGGGGATATGCCGGGTCAGGCTAAGGTAGTCGCCGTTGCTTAGCGGGCCCTGGGAGAAACTGACCAACTGACTGCCCTGCCGGTAAGGCGCATCGACTTCGATGCCCGAAGGCGTCAGCGGCTCCATGGCATAGCGGCGTGTTGCCCGCAGGCTTTGGCGTTGCTCATCGGTGAGCGGGTAGAGTGCGTTCATGCGCAGCTCGGGGTGGCTGGCCATAAAGATAATGTCGTCACTATCGGTGACAAAGAGCTCGGCATCTTGCTCTGCCCAGCTCTCTTCAACGTCATCTAACAGTACTTTAACCACTAGCACGCCGTCTGGCTGCGCATCGGGCGAGGTGTTGTCTAGCCACACGGGGGACGAAAAGTAGTAGCCCCGCTCAAGCGACTTGATGCCTAAGCCAAAAAAACGCCCCTGGCCCCCGGCAATGGCATCGGTGTAATAGGAGCGAAATGCATAGTTCTGACCTATAAAGGTGTTGGGTCGATGCCAATTACTGGCGGCGACCGTGTCACCATCGCGATTGAGTAAATAGACGTCCGATACCCCCGCTGTAAAACGGAAACGATCCAGCAGCATGTTCAGGGGCATTGGGTCTTGGTTATCGGGAGAGGCCAAAAAACGCTGCACGCCTTCCCGGGTGGCAAGCATTTGTGGCAAGTAGTCATAACGTAACAAATAGCCGTTTAAGTTGGCGGCAGACAGGCGAAGCTCATTTTCCGCTTCGTCCTGTAAKTTAGACAGCGCTTGTTCACGGGCTAATTGGGCGGCCTGCCACATACAAAATAGTAAGCMAAGTGMAATGAGCACCAGCCATAGGCGTCGCCAGCGTGGCGGTAAAGGGGCCGGCGCTTGGCTGTTGATGCCAGCAGCGCTGTTCATGCCGACGTCTTACCACTGCCTTGGGCACGGCGAAGGGCGCGCTGAGCCCGTGTCTCAGCCTTTGCCATCTCAAGTAGGCCTTCTTCAACAAATACCAAGTGTTCATGGGCGCGAGCACGGGCGTCTTCTGCCCGTCCTTCCAAGATGGCGTTGAGCAGGGCTCGGTGTTGCTGCATAAGCTGGGTTCGCGAACCCTCCTTGGCAAACAAGTGAGCCAAGTTATTCACAATGCTCTTTTCCAACAGGTGGAAAATGCCGCGAATGGTATGTAGCAGCAAGACATTGTGGGCGGCCTCAGCAATCGCTAGGTGAAAGGCTGCATCTAGCTTAGCTTCTTGGATAGGATCCGCCCCGGCAAAGCCGCCGTCGAGTTCCTCAAAGCGCTGGATCAGGACGGCCTTATCAGCAGGTGTGGAGCGTAGCGCAGCGTAGTAGGCGGATATCCCTTCCATGGCATCGCGAAATTCAAGTAGATCCAGGTTAAATTCGCCGTGACGGGAAAGCATTTCCAGTAGCGGGTCGGTATACCCATTGCTGAGGTCGTCGTTAACAAAGGTGCCGCCGCCTTGGCGGCTGGTCAGTAAGCCTCGCGCGGCTAATTTCTGGATGGCTTCCCGCAAAGAGGGGCGCGAGACGCCAAAGCGTTCGGCTAACTCACGTTCAGGGGGCAAGCGCTGGCCTGGCTTTAGGCTGCCTTCCAGCATCATGGCTTCTAAGCGCTCGGTAATAACATCGGCCAAGCGCTGTTGGCGGRGCGGTGGGTAGCTCATATTTAATAGCTCATGTCGATTAGCGTCCGCAATTGGTAAGACCAATATTAAAAGCTTTGGAAGTCGATCTCAAGCGTCTGAAGGATGAGCTTTGGCGTTTGTAATGTTTGTTGGTAGTGCATTTAAACTAAAGTATAGCGCTTTTAATCGTTATCACTGTTTGACACGCTTAGGGTGGCTCACTACTGTTAATGCTAATTTTTTGTAAATTGGTAAAACCAATTTTCCACTTTGGAGCGTCAGTGTTTAGCGCATCCATCGCATAGGGCTCCTCATGATCATTTCAGCATCTACGGATTACCGCCAAGCCGCCAAGCGTCGTATACCTCCCTTTCTTTTTCATTATGCCGACGGTGGATCCTACGCGGAGCATACGCTGCGCCATAATGTTCAGGATCTTGCCAGCATCGCATTGCGCCAACGTGTGCTGAAGGATATGTCGTCGCTGTCACTTGAAACCGAGCTGTTTGGTGAAAAGCTTGCCATGCCGATTGCCCTGGCGCCGGTGGGGCTGGCGGGTATGTACGCCAGGCGCGGGGAAGTGCAGGCGGCGCGGGCAGCGGCTAATAAAGGTATACCGTTTACGCTGTCGACGGTATCGGTATGCCCTATTGATGAGGTGGCTTCGGCAATTGATCGGCCCATCTGGTTTCAGCTCTATGTGCTGAAAGACCGGGGTTTTATGAAGCATGTGCTGGAGAAGGCCAAGGCTGCTGGCGTCAAGACGCTGATTTTTACCGTTGATATGCCTGTTCCTGGTGCGCGTTATCGCGATGCTCATTCTGGTATGAGCGGAAAGAGCGGGCCAGTGAGGCGCATGCTTCAGGCCGCAACACATCCTTTATGGGCTTGGGACGTGGGTATCCATGGTCGTCCTCATGATTTGGGTAACGTGTCTGATTATCGCGGTAAACCAACGGAGCTTGAGGACTATATTGCCTGGCTGGGTGATAACTTTGATCCGTCCATCTCCTGGAAGGATTTGGAGTGGATTAGAGAGCAATGGGATGGCCCTATGATCATTAAGGGCATACTTGACCCCGAGGATGCCCGTGATGCGGTTCGCTTCGGTGCGGATGGTATTGTTGTTTCCAACCATGGTGGCCGCCAGCTCGATGGTGTTCCCTCTACTGCACGTGCGTTGCCTGCTATCGCCGATGCGGTAAAGGGTGACTTGGCCATTTTGGCCGATTCCGGCGTGCGCAGCGGGCTCGACGTGGTGCGGATGATCGCCATGGGGGCTGACACCGTATTGATTGGGCGAGCTTTCATCTATGCGCTTGCCACTGCTGGAGAGGCCGGGGTGACTCATCTGCTTGAGCTATTCGAAAAAGAGATGCGGGTTGCAATGACGCTCACCGGAGCGCATAGCATTGCTGATCTTGGTACGGACTCGCTGGTTCCAGATTCGATCCGCCACCTTGGATAAGAGTACTGATTCTTTTAATTTTAAAAACCCCTTGCCAACCCGTCAGTGAAACCGTAAAGTACGCATCCGCTGCCGGGGACGCTAAGCGTTTCCAGCGGTGAATGAAGGTGAAAACCTTTGGTTTGTCAACGAGTTAGCGGTTTTGAGAGTCGCATATTGACAACCGCCAGGAAATGCGTAGAATACGCCTTCCTCGCTGCGGCAAGCCAGTTCAACGGTTAGCCAGTCAAGTACAGCGAAACAGCTCTTTAACAATTTGATCAGGTAATTCATGTGGGCGCTTGCTGGCGTTGGTGACAAATCACCAAATATCAAGGCAAGCGACTCAAGCAATAAGGTTTTAAAGGATTCGTCCTTTGGGATCTGTTTTGAATGAATTCGTTTGAACCTTGAGCCAAGTTTGGTTCGCTTCTGTCACTTTCGAGTGGCGGGTAAGAACCGCATAGATCTTAAACTGAAGAGTTTGATCATGGCTCAGATTGAACGCTGGCGGCAGGCCTAACACATGCAAGTCGAGCGGTAACAGGGGTAGCTTGCTACCCGCTGACGAGCGGCGGACGGGTGAGTAATGCATAGGAATCTGCCCGATAGTGGGGGATAACCTGGGGAAACCCAGGCTAATACCGCATACGTCCTACGGGAGAAAGGGGGCTTTGGCTCCCGCTATTGGATGAGCCTATGTCGGATTAGCTAGTTGGTAAGGTAATGGCTTACCAAGGCAACGATCCGTAGCTGGTCTGAGAGGATGATCAGCCACATCGGGACTGAGACACGGCCCGAACTCCTACGGGAGGCAGCAGTGGGGAATATTGGACAATGGGGGCAACCCTGATCCAGCCATGCCGCGTGTGTGAAGAAGGCCCTCGGGTTGTAAAGCACTTTCAGCGAGGAAGAACGCCTATCGGTTAATACCCGGTAGGAAAGACATCACTCGCAGAAGAAGCACCGGCTAACTCCGTGCCAGCAGCCGCGGTAATACGGAGGGTGCAAGCGTTAATCGGAATTACTGGGCGTAAAGCGCGCGTAGGTGGCTTGATAAGCCGGTTGTGAAAGCCCCGGGCTCAACCTGGGAACGGCATCCGGAACTGTCAGGCTAGAGTGCAGGAGAGGAAGGTAGAATTCCCGGTGTAGCGGTGAAATGCGTAGAGATCGGGAGGAATACCAGTGGCGAAGGCGGCCTTCTGGACTGACACTGACACTGAGGTGCGAAAGCGTGGGTAGCAAACAGGATTAGATACCCTGGTAGTCCACGCCGTAAACGATGTCGACCAGCCGTTGGGTGCCTAGAGCACTTTGTGGCGAAGTTAACGCGATAAGTCGACCGCCTGGGGAGTACGGCCGCAAGGTTAAAACTCAAATGAATTGACGGGGGCCCGCACAAGCGGTGGAGCATGTGGTTTAATTCGATGCAACGCGAAGAACCTTACCTACCCTTGACATCTACAGAAGCCGGAAGAGATTCTGGTGTGCCTTCGGGAACTGTAAGACAGGTGCTGCATGGCTGTCGTCAGCTCGTGTTGTGAAATGTTGGGTTAAGTCCCGTAACGAGCGCAACCCTTGTCCTTATTTGCCAGCACGTAATGGTGGGAACTCTAAGGAGACTGCCGGTGACAAACCGGAGGAAGGTGGGGACGACGTCAAGTCATCATGGCCCTTACGGGTAGGGCTACACACGTGCTACAATGGCCGGTACAAAGGGCTGCGAGCTCGCGAGAGTCAGCGAATCCCTTAAAGCCGGTCTCAGTCCGGATCGGAGTCTGCAACTCGACTCCGTGAAGTCGGAATCGCTAGTAATCGTGAATCAGAATGTCACGGTGAATACGTTCCCGGGCCTTGTACACACCGCCCGTCACACCATGGGAGTGGACTGCACCAGAAGTGGTTAGCCTAACGCAAGAGGGCGATCACCACGGTGTGGTTCATGACTGGGGTGAAGTCGTAACAAGGTAGCCGTAGGGGAACCTGCGGCTGGATCACCTCCTTAAACGATGCGTCACAGTCGGTAAGCGTCCACAATGAATTACCTGATCAAAGATAGAGCAAACGGTAGTTAATTTAGTTGCTACAGGTTCTCAAGATCTGTAATGGCTGAATAGCCGGGTCTGTAGCTCAGTTGGTTAGAGCGCACCCCTGATAAGGGTGAGGTCGGCAGTTCAAGTCTGCCCAGACCCACCAAATTTGCGTGATACGTCGTTGCTTCACTACTCGCATAGCAGGCTATGCGTCGCACTGAAGCGCCTAGTCTCACACAAATTATATTTTATTCAGCACTGCGTTATTTTATGACTCGCATAGTCAGGCTATGCTTCGCCATAAAATGCCTTGTTCTGAATAAAATTTCCCGGAAAAGTTATGTATTAATGGGGCCATAGCTCAGCTGGGAGAGCGCCTGCCTTGCACGCAGGAGGTCAGCGGTTCGATCCCGCTTGGCTCCACCATTTAGTACTACTTTTTAACTTAAATACCGTTTGTGAACGTTTCGTGACCATTGATAAGTCGCTGCGCTGTAGTCGCTATAAGTGTTGTTATAGCTACAGAATGCCGCTTTATCACTGTTCATTGAACAGTTGCTCTTTAACAATGTATATCATGCTGACAAGAACACTTCGCAAGAAGTGGTCTTAAATTGTGATACGCGTCAGCGTATCCGGCAAAATGAAACGTGATCATTGCGAGTCCAGACTCCTTCGGGTTATAGGGTCAAGCAATGAAGCGCACACGGTGGATGCCTAGGCAGCCAGAGGCGATGAAAGACGTGGTAGCCTGCGATAAGGTTCGGTGAGGTGGCAACAACCTGTGACCCGGACATCTCTGAATGGGGAAACCCACTCATCATAAGATGAGTATCGTGCACTGAATACATAGGTGTACGAGGCGAACCAGGGGAACTGAAACATCTAAGTACCCTGAGGAAAAGAAATCAACCGAGATTCCCCTAGTAGCGGCGAGCGAACGGGGACCAGCCCTTAAGCATGTGACTGATTAGGCGAACAGATTGGGAAGTCTGGCCGTAGCGGGTGATAGCCCCGTAGTCGAAAATCTGATCATGTGAAATCGAGTAGGTCGGGGCACGAGAAACCTTGACTGAAGACGGGGGGACCATCCTCCAAGGCTAAATACTCCTGGCTGACCGATAGTGAACCAGTACCGTGAGGGAAAGGCGAAAAGAACCCCGGAGAGGGGAGTGAAATAGATCCTGAAACCGTGTGCGTACAAGCAGTAGGAGCAGACTTGTTCTGTGACTGCGTACCTTTTGTATAATGGGTCAGCGACTTATATTCAGTGGCGAGGTTAACCGTATAGGGGAGCCGTAGGGAAACCGAGTCTTAACTGGGCGACACAGTCGCTGGATATAGACCCGAAACCGAGCGATCTATCCATGAGCAGGGTGAAGATTGAGTAACATCAATTGGAGGCCCGAACCAGGATCTGTTGAAAAAGATTTGGATGACTTGTGGATCGGAGTGAAAGGCTAATCAAGCTCGGAGATAGCTGGTTCTCCTCGAAAGCTATTTAGGTAGCGCCTCACGTAGTACCGCCGGGGGTAGAGCACTGTTTCGGCTAGGGGGTCATCCCGACTTACCAACCCGAGGCAAACTCCGAATACCGGTGAGTAACGCGTGGGAGACACACGGCGGGTGCTAACGTCCGTCGTGAAAAGGGAAACAACCCAGACCGTCAGCTAAGGTCCCGAAATCCTGGTTAAGTGGGAAACGATGTGGGAAGGCTCAGACAGCTAGGAGGTTGGCTTAGAAGCAGCCATCCTTTAAAGAAAGCGTAATAGCTCACTAGTCGAGTCGGCCTGCGCGGAAGATGTAACGGGGCTAAACCAGGTACCGAAGCTACGGGTTCATCCTTGGGATGAGCGGTAGAGGAGCGTCGTGTACGCCAATGAAGGTGGATTGAGAAGTCTGCTGGAGGTATCACGAGTGCGAATGCTGACATGAGTAACGATAAAGGGAGTGAAAAACTCCCTCGCCGGAAGACCAAGGGTTTCTGTTCGACGCTAATCGGRGCAGAGTGAGTCGGCCCCTAAGGCGAGGCCGAAAGGCGTAGKCGATGGGAAMCGGGTMAATAKTCCCGTACCGKACATGGTTGCGATGGGGGGACGAAGAAGGCTAGGTGAGMCAGGCGTTGGTTGTCCTGGTGAAAGTGAGTAGGCTGAGGGTTTAGGTAAATCCGGACCCTTTCAAGGCCGAGACACGAGATGAACTGACCACGGTCAGGAAGTCACTGATGCCACGCTTCCAGGAAAAGCCTCTAAGCTTCAGATCATGTGCGACCGTACCCCAAACCGACACAGGTGGTCAGGGTGAGAATCCCAAGGCGCTTGAGAGAACTCGGGTGAAGGAACTAGGCAAAATGGTGCCGTAACTTCGGGAGAAGGCACGCCGGCGTAGGGTGAAGAGACTTGCTCTCCTAGCCCGAACCGGTCGAAGATACCAGGTGGCTGCAACTGTTTATTAAAAACACAGCACTCTGCTAACGCGCAAGCGGACGTATAGGGTGTGACGCCTGCCCGGTGCCGGAAGGTTAAATGATGGTGTTAGCCGCAAGGCGAAGCTCTTGATTGAAGCCCCGGTAAACGGCGGCCGTAACTATAACGGKCCTAAGGTAGCGAAATTCCTTGTCGGGTAAGTTCCGACCTGCACGAATGGCGTAATGATGGCCACGCTGTCTCCACCCGAGACTCAGTGAAATTGAAATCGCCGTGAAGATGCGGTGTACCCGCGGCTAGACGGAAAGACCCCGTGAACCTTTACTATAGCTTCACACTGGACGCTGATGTTGCCTGTGTAGGATAGCTGGGAGGCTTTGAAACTCGGACGCCAGTTCGGGTGGAGCCAACCTTGAAATACCAGCCTGGCATCATTGGCGTTCTCACTCAGGTCCGTTATCCGGATCGAGGACAGTGTGTGGTGGGTAGTTTGACTGGGGCGGTCTCCTCCTAAAGAGTAACGGAGGAGCACGAAGGTACCCTCAGCACGGTCGGACATCGTGCATTGAGTGCAAGAGCATAAGGGTGCTTGACTGCGAGACAGACACGTCGAGCAGGTGCGAAAGCAGGTTCTAGTGATCCGGTGGTTCTGTATGGAAGGGCCATCGCTCAACGGATAAAAGGTACTCCGGGGATAACAGGCTGATACCGCCCAAGAGTTCACATCGACGGCGGTGTTTGGCACCTCGATGTCGGCTCATCACATCCTGGGGCTGAAGTCGGTCCCAAGGGTATGGCTGTTCGCCATTTAAAGTGGTACGCGAGCTGGGTTTAGAACGTCGTGAGACAGTTCGGTCCCTATCTGCCGTGGGCGTTGGATGTTTGAGAAGGGCTGCTCCTAGTACGAGAGGACCGGAGTGGACGACCCTCTGGTGTTCCGGTTGTCACGCCAGTGGCATTGCCGGGTAGCTATGGTCGGACGGGATAACCGCTGAAAGCATCTAAGCGGGAAGCCCCCTTCAAGATGAGACATCCCTGAGGCCTAGAGCCTCCTGAAGGGCCCAGCGAGACCAGCTGGTTGATAGGCACGGTGTGGAAGCGCTGCAAGGCGTTGAGCTAACGTGTACTAATGGCCCGTGAGGCTTGACCCTATAACACCCAAGGGGTCTGGTCGTGATGATGACGCAACATTCAAAGCCGGATACGCAGCGTGTGGCCCAAGCGACATAACGCCAGGGCGACAGGCAATGAGACGATCACAAGATAGCAAAAACGCTAGTCAGCATGATGTACATTAACAGTTACGCCTGACGACCATAGCACGCGTGAACCACCTGATCCCTTGCCGAACTCAGAAGTGAAACCGCTTAGCGCCGATGGTAGTGTGGGGTCTCCCCATGCGAGAGTAGGTCATCGTCAGGCACTTATTACGAAAAATCCCCCAGGGCTGATGCCTTGGGGGATTTTTTTTTGCGTGTTGGGTGAGGCGTAAGGGGTAAATCGTGAGTAGAAAATGATACACCTCACACCTCACACCTCACACCTCAACGCGATTTCCAGGTATTTTATTCCAGATATAACAATAGCTTGTGCATTCGGCATGGTATTGTTGCCAAGCAGCATCTAGTATTATGCTGCACGTACCCAGAAGTAAAATCTCAGGAGGAGAAACGGTATGACGACGCAAGTAGCCAAGAAGTTAGCAATCGCCCTATTTATGGCCTTGATGGCAGGCGGATTGATCGCTTGTGATGATCAAGGGCCGGCTGAAGAAGCGGGTGAAAACATTGATGATGCTACAGAAGATGCCGGGGAGAGCATGGAAGAGCTCGGCGAAGATATGGAAGAGGCGGCCGAGAACTAGGCCGAGCATTTGCTTGATGAGTTAACCGAAGCAGTCGCTAAAAGCGGCTGCTTTATTGTTTGTATCGCGTCTATTATGGTTAGCCTATATAACGATAAAAAATGAGGTGGCAGCGTGCTACTACAACGCGATAAAAGTTTGCTGTTAATGGTCGATTTCCAAGCGGGGTTACTGCCTGTGATCGATGGTGGTCAAGAAGCCGTTAACGAGGCGGCTTGGCTAGGCGAAATGGCGTGCTTGCTTGAGGTACCTGTATGGCTAACTGAGCAGTCTCCAGAAAAGCTGGGCGGCACCTCAATGCCACTACTTGCTTGCCTGAATGACTATCAGCTCTGGCAAAAACAGCATTTTGGCGCCATGGCGGAAGCTGCGTTTGGTGAAGCGCTAAACGCAACGGGAAAAACGCAGATCGTACTGTGTGGAACAGAAGCGCATATCTGCGTACTGCAAACGGGTCTGGGGCTATTAGCGGCAGGCTATGAGCTGTATTGGCTGTGTGACGCATCTGCCAGCCGCCGCCCGCAAGAGGCTGCGTTTGCCCGTGAGCGCGCTTGCGCAAGCGGTGCTGTGGCGGTGACGGCAGACATGGTGGCTTATGAGTGGCTACACCGCTGTGACACTGCGCTATTTAAAGAGGCACATCAGCGGTTTTTAAAGCCACGTTCGGCTCGCCCCGTACGTTTCTTCTAGCTGTTCGCCTCGCTCTAGCGATCACTCTCCTTGCGAGCGAAAACGAAGGTATCCCCCTCGGATGCCGAGGCATCGAAACGATAGCCTGCTACATCGAATGCCTTGAGTTGCTCTGGGTCGTTGACCTGTTGCTGAATCAACCAGGCGCTCATCAGCCCGCGGGCCTTTTTGGCGTAGAAGCTGATGATTTTAAAGGTGCCGTTTTTCTCATCCTTAAACACCGGCGTAATGACTCTGGCATTGAGTTGCTGGATATCTACCGCTTTGAAGTACTCATTAGAAGCGAGGTTCACCAGCACGTCAGAGCCGCTTTCAGCAATGGCCTCATTGAGCGCAGGCGTTAGTATAGGCTTCCAGTAGGCATACAAATCCTTACCGGCACTGTTGGACAGCTTGGTGCCCATCTCTAGCCGATAGGGCTGAATCAAATCCAGAGGCCGTAGCAGGCCATATAAGCCAGAGAGTATGCGCAGGTGGGATTGCGCGTAACGGTTCTCTGTTTCGCTGAAGCTTTCCGCTTGCAGGCCGGTATAAACGTCGCCCTGAAACGCCTGCGCAGCAGGTTTGGCATTGCTCAGCGTGAAAGGGGGGCGCCACTCCTCAAAGCGCGCTGCATTCAGCCCCGCCAGTTTATCGCTGATGCCCATAAGTTCACTGATTTGCTGGGGCGAGTAGTCGCGCAAAATAGTGATCAGCGCTTGGCTGTGTTTTAGAAAGTCAGGTTGTGTCACCTGCTCTGTGGTCGGTGGGGTTTCAAAATCTAGCGTTTTAGCGGGAGAGATAACGCTCAGCATCGCATGCTCCTAGGGCCATCATAAGTGAACGTAGTATACCAAGCCTCGGCCAAGGCCGAGGCTATAGCTTCGATAGTTCTGGCAGAGCCGCTTACTGCCTATAGGCGGAGCTCAGCAGCCGCTTAAGGGCAGGGATTCGGCATGCGGCGGTGAATATCTTCGATTGCCTCTAGCACTTCGTTATCCAGTTTGAGGCTCTCGCTGGCAAGATTGCTTTCCAGCTGCTCCATTGTGGTGGCACCAATGATATTGCTGGTTAAAAAGCTGCGTGAATTAACAAACGCCAGCGCCATTTGTGCAGGGTCTAGCTCGTGCTTTTCAGCAAGCGCAACGTAAGCCTGGGTGGCCGCCTCGGCTTCGGGCGAGGTGTAACGCTTGAAGCGCTCATACAGCGTCAAACGACCTTTGGGTGGCTGCGCGCCATTCAGATATTTACCAGAGAGTACCCCAAACCCTAGCGGTGAATAGGCAAGTAGGCCGACATCTTCACGGTGGGCAATTTCCGCCAAGCCGACTTCAAAAGAGCGGTTAAGCAGGTTATAAGGATTTTGAATAGACGCCACGCGCGGTAAATCCAGCTTATCGGCAAGCTGCAATGAGCGCATCACACCCCAGGGGGTGTCATTAGAGAGCCCTATAGCCCGCACCTTGCCGGCATCAACCAGCTCTTTCAGCGCATCAAGCGTCTCTTCTAGCGGCGTCGCGTCTTCGTCTTCGCTATGCACGTAGCCCAGCTTGCCAAAGAAGTTGGTTTGCCGGTCTGGCCAGTGCAGTTGGTAAAGGTCAACGTAATCGGTATTCAAACGCTCTAGACTGGTGTCAATGKCCTGATGAATATGTTCACGGGTTAAGCGCGGCCCACCCCGTATATGGTCAAGCCCTGGGCCTGCGGCTTTGGTGGCTATGATGAGATCGTCTCGGGCGCCGCGCTGCTTAAGCCAACTGCCGATATAGCGTTCCGTCAGGCCCTGGGTCTCGGCCATGGGCGGGACGGGGTACATTTCTGCGGTATCAATAAAGTTGATGCCAAAAGCCACTGCCCGGTCGAGCTGTTCGTGGGCTTCGGCTTCGCTATTTTGCTCGCCAAACGTCATCGTGCCTAAGCAGAGTCGACTTACCTCCATGCCGGTTCTGCCAAGTGGGCGCGTTTGCATTTTTCTCTCCTTGCTAAGGCGAAATTGCCACAAGATAAGCTGCCATAACCAGGATGGTTTACGGCCTGTGAAGGGCATGTTAGCGAGGCTCTGGGAAAGCAGCAAATTAATGGGGTTGAGTCGTCGCAAAGGCAGGCGTATGCTTGCCAGCCCATCGACCGGCTAAAGGCCGGTTTCTCGTGTGGTTGGCAGCTATTTCATGACTGCTGGCCCAAGGTTCCAACAGACAGGCAGGGTGGTTTGCCATGCTGCAGGCATCAACGTTATTTACTCGGCTAGAATTTCGCCTAGCTGAACGGCTGTTCCATAATCACTGGTTGTTGCCGCGTTCGCCGCGCACCCAGCGTTTAACGATGCGCTTATTCAAGCGCTGTGCAGAGGCGGGTCACCCTGACGCGCKCTCTGTTTATGGCCATATGTTGTTTCATCGCAGTCAGACGCCCCAGGACAAAGCGCGCGGKGCGCGGTACGTTCTGGAAGCGGCGCATGCCGGGGATGTAAAGTCACAGTACCAGGTGGCACAAATCCACGAGCACGGCTGTGCTCAATACCCGCGCCGCGAAGACTACGCGGTCACGTGGTACGCCCGTGCCGCTCAGTCGGGGCACTATCTAGCGGCGGAGCGACTTGCCCGTGCTTATCGCCTGGGTGAGTTAGGCTTGGCGGTGGACGGCGAACGAGCGGCTTACTGGCAGCGACAGGCGGAACAGCAGACACTAAATAACGTGGCCGCCGCATGAAGCGTTACCGCGTTTTGATTGAGKGAGGAAGGTTGTGTCCGAGACGCTACCCACAGTACTAGATATTGAAGCGTCCGGATTTGGGCGTGGCAGCTACCCGATTGAAGTCGGCATCGCACGTGCCGACGGAAGCTGCTGTGCTTTTCTCATTCAACCGCTGGAAGAGTGGACGCACTGGGATCCCAAGGCCGAACTGCTGCATGGTATCTCCCGTGATCGCCTCATTCAGGAGGGCTACCCGGTACGCCAGGTCGCCCACTGGCTGAACGATGAGCTACGCGAGCTGGGTAAGGCGTACAGCGATAGTTGGGGTTACGACAACACCTGGCTGTCGCTGCTCTTTCATCACGCAGGCATGCTGCCGCGTTTTCGCCTTGAGGCGTTAAGGATTTTGCTTAGCGAAGATCAGCAGGCAGTTTGGAGCGATACCAAAGAAGCGCTGATCGCCGAACAGGGGATTCACCGCCATCGGGCAGGTGAAGATGCCCGCTTGCTGCAGCTTACCTATCAGCATACCCGCAAGCTCACCGAGCACCCGGGACGCTAGTGACGCTTCCCAAAGCGCTACAACAGAGCTTCTAGCGCATCAAGCAACTCATTTGGTGACGGTGCGTCGAGTAGCATTTCGCGGGTGGGAGACGCCAAAAAGCCATGGCTGACCGTGCTGTCTAAAAAAGTCAGTAGCGGCGAGTAGAATTCGTCGATGTTCAGCAACCCCATGGGTTTTTCATGCAGGCCTAGATAGCCCCACGTCCATATTTCAAACAGCTCTTCCAAGGTGCCGATCCCGCCGGGCAGCGCAATAAAAGCGTCGGCGTTGGCCGCCATGGTGGCTTTGCGTTCGTGCATATTGCGCACCCGAATCAGCTCGCTTAAGCCAAAGTGCGCCTGTTCGCGCTCCACCAGGTGGTCGGGCATAACACCAATGACTTCACCACCGGCCTCAAGTGCTGCGTTAGCCAGCTCACCCATCAGACCAACCCGCGCCCCGCCATAAACCAGCTTGTGACCGCGTTCAGCGAGCGTGCGTCCCAGTTTATTAGTCGCCTGACGGAACGCCGGGCTGTTACCTTCACGGGAACCAAGATAAACGCAAATTCGAGCCATTCGTTTATTTCCTGTCGTTAAAAATGAACGTAACTAAAACGTAGCCAAAAAGAAAACGAGATTACTACGAGGCTTAGGGTAAAAGGGGCTTAGGGTAAACAGCGGTCTACCTGATAGTGTTCATCCATCCACTGTCCAATCGCATTGTCACCGCAAAGGTGGTGGGCGTACTGGGTATGCAGGCAGCGTATCTGGTGCCAGTTGCTAATGCCGCCAATCCCGCGTTTGGTCATCACGTCGGTATAACCCAATTTAGCAACTTCTTCACGCTGAGCATCGCTCATAGCGTCCCAGCGGGCGGTCACATAGTCGCGATGGCTCTGTTGGTAAGCCTCAAGAAATTCAGGCTCTTCCTGCAGGCGTTGTTCGAGCGCTTTAATAACCCCAACGGCTTCGATGCGGGAAATCTCAACTTTCAGCACATCGGAACAGAGCCAATACAGGGTGGGGAAGGGTTTGCCGTCGACAATCGGCGCCATACGCAGTACTAGCGGTGTGCCTTCACCGTCGGTGGCGGCTACCGCTTCGATACCACGCGGCGCGCGGCCAAGCTGCTGGGCAATAATGGCGAGCTGACGTTCGTCAGGCGCTTGGTTGGTGCGTATCACCATCGGGTTGGTCTCTCACGAACGGTCGTCTTGAACAAATTTAGTCGAGCGGCCAACGGCACGGAAAAAGCAGCGATTGAGCTGTTCAGGGGACGCGACATAGCACCACGTCCGCTCACAGTATTCGGCGGCTCGTGCCATTAGCACGTCATAAAGGCGGTTGAAGGGGGCATCATAATCGTAGGGGTCGGCACCAAACAAGCGGATATGCGGATAGTCGGCAAAGCGTTCAACAAAATAGTTTTCCAGATCGGCCTCTACGGCACGGTGCTGGGCGACGTTGTCAGGGTCTATCCAGAGGTTGTAGCGGATTGCCATTATAAGGCTCCTGGTTGCCCCGGTAGTGCGGGGCAGCGTCAATCAGGCGGGCTCAGGCGCGTCTTGGAGGTGCGACGTTAGCGCCTCGCGCAGGTCACCCTCAATAGGCATGGCGCACTTGGCCTGGTGGTCATACTGCACCATAACGGTATGCCCCAGGTTAGTGAGCTTGCCATGCTGCCGCGCCTCTTGGGTCACCGTAAACGAGCTATTGCCTAATCGCGTTAAGTAAGTACGTATTTCGATATCGTGACCGTAAAACAGTTCAGCCCGGTAGTCGACTTCCATACGCGCCATAATCAAGCGCCACTGCTTGGGGTTTAAGTCAGGGGTAAAGAGTTTGAACAGGTCATTGCGGGCAAGCTCAAACCAAGCAGGCAAGCGTGTGTTGTTAATGTGCCCTAACGCATCGGTATCGTAAAACGCGGGCTCAATGGTACGGGTAAACATGGCATGTCCTTGTAGTTATGAACAGGGGTATGAAAGAAGCAGCTATTGGCATAACGAAGCTCTTCAGAATTAACCCAAGCAAGCGCTTGGTCAAGTACCCGTTACACTAAACGCAGCCCTTGCTGGTCGCGCCAGGCGGCTTCAAGCGCTTCTTCCAGGGGGACTTTTAAGTGCCCTGGGAGCGCGTCATGAGCGTCTTGCAGTGAATCAAAGGAGCGATTACGTAGCCAGCAGTAGGCCCAGGCGCAGGCCTCGGCATCGCTATAGGGGGTCGGGCGAGCGGGCATTTGATTAAGCAAAAACACCGCGGTACGGGGTGCCCATAGCGGCATCTCGCCAAGCTCATCGTGACTCCACTGTTCAAGAATCGCGCCACTGGGCGTGGCATCGGGCGTGCCTAATTTCGCTACCCGTGCTGTTTCAGCCAAAATAAGCGCTAGCTGGTCTGTATCCGCTTGACCTAGCGAGCGCCATTGCCGCAGCAGCGCAGATAGCCCTGCGCGCATCTTGGTATAAAAGTCATCTTGCGGCATGCTTGGCACAACCCCTATTCAATGAGTGAGATTTTTCATGGCCTATGATTTTGCCACGCCTGTAGAGCGACGCCACCCAGAAGGTGGCTGGGTATCGCAAAAGTGGCACCGTTACGGCGACGATGTGTTACCCCTTTGGGTCGCCGATATGGATTTTCGCTCCCCGCCAGCGGTGATCGATGCGCTGCAGGCTAGGGTGGCTCATGGTGTATACGGCTATGGCGAAGTGCCTGCTACGTTAACAGAAACCCTGTGTGAGTGGAGTGCCCACCACTATGATTGGCCGATTCAGTCGGCGTGGCAGCAGTGGCTACCGGGCGTCGTGCCGGCCTTGCACATCGCCGCATTAGCGCTAACCGAGCCGGGCGACGGCGTATTAACGGTGGCACCGATCTACCCGCCATTTTTAGACGTGGCAAAGCGCACCGGGCGGCTGCCCCAACAGGCGATGATGGCTGCGCCTTCGACGGCTAATGCGCCATGGCAGCTCGATATTGCCGCCCTGGAAGCAGCGATTACGCCGCGTACCCGCTTACTGCTGTGGTGTCAGCCCCACAACCCGACGGGCCGTGTATGGCGCCATGAGGAGCTTGCTGCATTGGCTGAGCTGGTCGAGCGCCACGATCTTTGGGTGGTCTCCGATGAGCTGCACTGCGATCTGCTGTTAGACGAAGGCGCCCAGCACCGCCCGTTAGCCGCGGCATTTCCTGCACTGGCGAAGCGCACTATTACCCTCTGGGCGCCGTCGAAAACGTTCAACCTAGCCGGGCTGACCAGTGCCTGTGCGGTGATTCCCGATCCTGCACTGCGTGAGCGTTTTGCGGCAGCAACCAAAGGGCTACTGCCCGATGGCAATGTGCTTGGCTTGGTCGCCGCAGAGGCGGCTTATCGCCATGGCGAGCCTTGGCGTCAGGCGCTGTTAAGCGTGTTGCGAGAGCATCGCACAACGCTGCAGGCGCGGTTAGCGAGTTGGCCGGGTGTTAGTTGGAGTGCGCCGGAGTCGACCTATCTAGCATGGCTGGATATGCGCGAGGCAGGGCTAGGCGACGCGCCGCATAAGACGCTGCTGAAAGAGGCGGGAGTAGCGCTTTCGGACGGGGCTGCCTTTGGTTGCCCCGGCTTTGTGCGGCTTAACTTTGGTACCACCGCTTCCCAGCTGGAAGCGGCGCTGTCTCGTATGGATTCCCTGCTGAAGCGGGATTGAAAGCCTTCGGAAGACCCTAGTACAGCATCGCAAAGAGTTTGCGGCGGTAAGCAACGGTAAGCGGGTGGTCGGCGCCGAGGGCATCGAACACCTGCAGCAGCGTTTTACGCGCCGCGTCGTCGTTATAGGCGCGATCCTGCTTCATCAGCGCCAGCAGTGCTTCCAGTCCTGCATCGTAATGACCGTCGGCCACTTGACGCAGGGCGCGCTGATACTGCGCTTCGCTATCGGTGCGATCCCCGAGGGCGGCAATCTCTTCGGCTGAGAGTGCCTGCTCGCTAAACTCAATGCTGGCGCGTACGCCACGCGCAGGTGCCGCGTCGCGCTCTTCCGGGGGCAGGTTGTCGAGTACTTCACGGGCCTCACTGCCGCGCCCTTCGGCCACCAATACCCGTGCGAAGGCTACTTGGTAGGCATAGTGCTCTGGGTACTGGCCCATTAGGGTTTGATAAATCTCGCCGGCAGCGGCAGTGTCTCCGGCTTTAAGCGCTTCTTCCGCCTGCTCTTCAGGGGTGGGGGGTGCTTCGCCGGGTGCGGGGAAGTAGCGGTTCAGCCACTCGCGGACGTCTTTCTCCGGCAGAGCGCCCTGAAAACCATCGACTAAGCCGCCTTGGCTAATCAGCTTCACATCGGGCACCGAGCGTACGCCCAGCTGGCCAGCTATTTCCGGGTTCGCTTCAATATCGAGTTTACCGAGCAGAAAGGCACCCGCGTACTCAACCACCAGTTTGTCCAGCACCGCGAGGAGGGTGCTACTGCCAGCGTTGGATGGCGAGTAGCAGCCCATCAGTACCGGTACCTGCATAGAGGCTTCCAGCACCTGCTGAATATTGCCTGCATTAAGCTCGATAATAACGTCTTCAGGGCGCACCGCTGCCTGGTTAGCGTCAGGCGCGGGGGCGTCGGCATTTCCTGTATCCGCAGTTAGCGGTTTACCTGAGCGGGGATCAATAATCTGCATGGGTAGGCTCGATATCAAAAAATGAACAATAGTTCCCCATGATATGCAGGCATGCCCAGGAGGATTCAAGGAAAGGAAGGGAAATAAAACCCAGGGCGCGATGATACGCGCCCTGGTAGCACTATTTTTCTGGCCTTGTTGCTGGTATTGCTTAAGGAATGATGCGTTCAGCGCGGAGGCGGGTGAACAAGTCGAAAAACGCCGCGCGGGTTTCGCGGAAGTGGTCAAAGCCGAAATCGCGTGATTTGGTCACGTCGTTGACGCACTCAAGTTCGCGCCCCAGGTCGGCATCGGTGTGCCACCAAGAGGCCAACTTGGAAACGTCAGGTTCAATCAGGTCGTGTTGCTCGGCAATCTCAGCCCAGGTTGGCGCAATGTCGGCCATTTGCGTTTCAAGCGGCTGCGGCGTTTCCGGGCAGTCTGGCACCTCAAGGCCGAAAAACTCACCCATTTCATTCCACAGCCGACGCCAGCGGAAAATATCGCCATTGACGGTGTTAAAGGCTTCGTTATGCGCGCCGGGCGATGCTGCCGCCCACTCCATCTGCCGCGCCAGCACCAGCGAATCGGTTAGGTCGGTTAAAGCGTTCCACTGGGTCTGCGAGCCTGGGAAGATGAACGGCTTGCCCGTTGCCTTGCAGATAGAGGCATAAACCGCCAGCGTTACGCCCATGTTCATGGCATTACCACGGGCATAGCCGATCACGGTGKGCGGACGGTGCACGTTCCAGCTAAAGCCGTCGCGCTCCGCCGCTGCGAACATGATGTCTTCGAGGGTGTAGTAGAAGTTCTCACCCGGTACGCGGGGTGCTGATTCACGAAACGGCGTCTCGGTCTTGCCACTACCGTAGTTCTCGAAGGCGCCCAGGTACTGCTTGGTGCCGGTGACCAACGAGACATGCACCACGCTTGCACCCTGCAAAGCGTCGAGCAGGTTGTGCATCATCGCGCCGTTAGCCTCAACATTGGCCTTCTCGTTGTCACGGCGTACCCAGGTGCAGTAGAAAACGTTCGTAATGGGTAAGCCCGCGAGCGCCTTAGCCGTCGCTTCGCGATCAAGCAGATCGGCGGTGACGGGAATGACACCCTCTTGTTGAGAGGGGCGACGTGATAAACCGTAAACGGTCCAACCGCTAGCGGCGAGATAGCTGGCCAGATTGCCGCCGGTGATGCCGGTAGCGCCTACTACAAGTGCTGTGCCTTTGCGCATCGTTAATTCCTTATGCAAACAAGAGATTCGGAACGGGCAAAAAACGTTGTGCTCGTGCCCGATGAAAAGCAGTTTGGTCTTTGATGATCATTGCTACAATTGGAAAAATCGCAAATCTTTATTGCATCAGGAGCAAGTCGATGGATCTCAATGCGCTACGTATTTTTGAGCGCGTGGCCGCGACAGGAAGCTTTACCGCCACCGCACGTCATTTTCATCGCGCCGTGTCGTCGGTCTCGCGTCAGATCGCCGCGTTAGAAGAGGCGCTAGGACAGCAGCTTTTCTATCGCCACACCCGTGCCGTGACGCTGACCGAAGCGGGCTGGCGCTATTATCAGGAGGTTCGCGAGATTCTTGAGCGGCTCGACCTGGCGACTGAAGCGCTGATGGCACCCAATACCGAGCCCAGCGGTGTGCTGCGCCTTAACGCTCCAGTGGCCTTCGGCCAGCGGCAGATCGTGCCGATTCTGCACCATTTTCAGCGCCGCTACCCGGCGATCAAAGCCGAGCTGATGCTCACCGATCAATTGACCGACCCGGTGCGTGAGGGCATCGATATCACCTTTCGCGTCGGAGCATTGGCGGATTCCACCTTGGTGGCGCGCCGCCTAGCGCCAATGAACTATGTGGTGGCCGCGGCGCCCGCCTATTTGCAACGTTGTGGTACGCCCACCCGCCCGGATGATCTGAGCCAGCATGACTGCCTACTCTACCAGGGCGAAATGGGCCGCCAGCGCTGGTATTTCAATACTGCCGACCAGTCACAAGCCTGCACTTATAAAGTCGACGGCAGCCTCTACAGTAACGATGCCGAGAGCCTGGTACGAGCAGCACTAATGGGGCAGGGGCTAGTGATGTTCCCCACCTGGCTGATCGCTGACGAATTGGCATCCGGCGCACTGGTGCCGATACTCGAAGCGTGGGAGTGCGAAGTTATGCCGGGCAGGCGCGATATCCACGTGCTCTATGCTCAGCGTCGTCTGCACACCCGCAAGGTGAGTGTATTTCTGGATCATCTGTTTGAGATGGTGGGAACTGCGCCGAGCTGGGATCGCTGGCGTGAGCAGGAGGGGACAGAGTTAAGTGACGAGCGTTCAGACACAAAAAAGCCGCTACCTTTCGGTAACGGCTTTTTCTATATTTGGTAGCGGGGACCGGATTTGAACCGATGACCTTCGGGTTATGAGCCCGACGAGCTACCAGACTGCTCCACCCCGCATCAACGTGTGGCGTATTCTACAGAAGTTTTAGATGAAGTCAATGGGGTGATTAACACGTTTGGCTTATAGCCGTTGATTATGACCTGGGGCAACATGGGGCAAGTGCAGCTATGCTTTAAGTAGCCATAACAAAAAGCTTACGTTGGTGCATTGTTCACGCAATTAATGCACTAGGGTAATACAAGCGCAGTCGCGCTTATTCACAATGGCTTGCGGCGCAATGTAGGTGCTTTTAGACCCAAGCCATTTGTCATATCAGGGAGGTAGTCAATGGCCAATCAAGCCCCCGTCGCCTGGGTAACTGGTGGAACTGGTGGTATCGGTACGGCAATTTGTCGTTCGTTGGCAGATGCGGGATATTTAGTCGTGGCGGGTTATCGCAACCCCGATAAGGCTAAATCCTGGCTAGAAACGCAGCATGCCGACGGCTATAACAATATCGAATTGTCGGGTGTCGATCTTGCTGACCACAATGCCTGCCTGGAAGGTGCCCGCGAAATCCATGACAAGTATGGCCCCATTAGTGTGCTGGTGAACTGTGCGGGGATTACCCGTGATGGCACCATGAAGAAAATGACCTATGAGCAGTGGTACGAAGTGCTCGACACCAACCTCAACAGCGTGTTTAACACCTGCCGTAGCGTCATTGAGATGATGCTTGAAAATGGCTATGGTCGGATTATCAATATTTCCTCCATCAATGGTCGTAAAGGCCAGTTTGGTCAGGTCAATTACGCGGCGGCGAAAGCCGGTATGCATGGCCTAACCATGTCGCTGGCGCAGGAAACCGCGACCAAAGGGATTACCGTTAATACCGTATCGCCTGGCTATATCGCCACCGATATGATTATGAATATTCCAGAAAAAGTGCGCGAAGCAATCCGGGAAACAATTCCAGTGAAGCGTTATGGCACGCCAGAGGAGATTGGCCGACTGGTCACCTTCTTAGCCGATAAGGAGTCAGGATTTATCACCGGTGCGAACATTGATATCAACGGTGGCCAGTTTATGGGCTAGTGGTTAGCTCAAGAGGAGAACGCAAACGGGAGGCTATTAAGCCTCCCGTTTTCTTGCTAACGCTACGGCAACGGAACCCGCGCCAGTCGGCTTAGCAGGTTATCCAGCTCTTCCACTTCAGCGGCCCATAGCGTGGCGGGCATTGGCCCTAGCGCCAATAGCGCAACCAGGATGTCGGCAACGTCTTGATCACGGCTGCGCGCTTGGTTGAAGCCTTCATTCAAGCGCTCTACCTGAATTGCCAGACGCAGCGGTTCGTCGCTTTGACGCACGCTACCCACGGCCAGCATCGACAGGTGCACTCTTAGCCTGGCGAGAGAGTCGGCTATGCGGGCGTGATCTGCGTCTGATAGCGGTGCTGCCACGTTATGGCGCTGTTGATTACGTGCGTCATGTGCCTCATTAAAGGCGGGGGGAAGCGAGGCGCTAAGCACCGTTTGGGCATCCACATCGATGGGGGTTCCCTCACTGAGGTAGCGCTGGTCGGCAGCTAAGTGAGCGTTTACTAATGGCATGAGTGCGTGCCACTGCTGAACCGTATCGGCAACCGCCAGGCGATTTAAGCGTTCGCGACGCGCTCGCACAATCCCGCTCATTCTTCGCTGCATGCCTTCGCTGCGCCGATTGCGTGGCAGCGGCTCAAGCTGGTTGGCCTGTTCGATAAAGCGATCCAGTGCGGCCGCCTCGCTGGCCTCAATAGGCTGCCAGCTATCCATTTCGTCGATCAGGGTCTGCATCTCATCCAACTGCTGTTGCTGGCGCGCTGCCTGCTCATTTTTATGCGCATCGCGCTGGGCAAAGAGTTGGTCGCACTCATGGCGAAAAGTTTTCCACAGCGTTTGCTCTTCGCCTTTGGGGGCACGGCCTAGCGTTCGCCACTGCTGCTGTAGCTGTTTGGTCTGGTGAATACGCTGGGCTAACGGTTGGCTGTCGTCGCCGCGCAGCGCGCTCACTTGGCTAATCAGTTCGCGTTTTTGTGAGGCGATCGTCTCAGCGCGTTGATCAATTAAGGTCTGCAAACGGTGGCGAATAGTGCCGAAACGACGTCCAACGGTTTCAGAGCGCTCGCGTGGCACGGGGCTATAGTGCCGCCATTGGTGGCGCGCTTTGTCGCGAATTTGCCGCAGCACATCAGGGTCGGCGTCTTCAGCGGGCTGGGCCAGTAGGCTTTCAAGCTGATCGCACAGCGCCTCGCGGGCTTGCAGGTTGGTCTCACGCTCTTGGCTAAGCTGATCCCGCCAGGGGGCGAGGCGCTCGTGGATGCGATCCGAAGCGCTGCGAAAACGCGCGGACTGTTCGCGGTTGGCCGCCGCATCGCCCAGTGATTTCCACTCTTTGACCAGTTGGCGATGGTGGCGGTCAAGCGCTTCTTCCGCCATATGGGGGTCGTTAGCCAGAGTTTCGATGCTGGCACATAGCTGCTCGCGCTTGGGTCCGGCGACGAACCCCCGCCAGTCGCGTAGTTCTGCCAACCGGGCGGCTAAATGCTTTAAGCGCGTTTTGAGCGGTTGAGCAGCGGGGCTTTCCAATGCTTCGATGCGTGGTTTTAGCCGCTGATGCAGGCGGCTGGCGCTTTTAAAGGCGCCGCGTTCTAGCAAGTGCTCAAAGGTGTCGAGTTCCGCACCATGGGCCTCCAGTGTGGTGCTGTCTTCTGTAGGCTGCGCGGGAGCAGTGTTGTCAGTCTTGAGAGCCGCTTGGGCGCGGCCGAGCAGTGCTGGGGGCGTTAAGGCTTCCGGCCATTGGCATTCGCTAATCAGTGTGGCCAGGGTAGCGTGGTCACCACTGGCCAGTGCGGTTTCGATGGAGGCGCTTACCGCACACCAGCGCTGCCATGCCTCTAAGCACTGGTCGTAGTGCTGTATCGCCTGCGTGTAGCGCTGGCGCAGGGTCTCGCTGGGCGGATGCATATCGGAAAGCGCCTGCCAGCGTTGGCCGAGCAGTTGGCGCTGGGCGCGCAGGCTGTCGATATCCTGCACGGTCATGGCTGAGGCGTGGCGCAGGCCATCGAAGGTCTCTTCGATCCCTTCAAGCAGCTGTTCGCGGGTATTTTCGGCTTCCTCGCGGCGCTCGTCGCTCTGCTGACGAGCCTGCTCTTGGGTTTCATGGTCGTGTAGCGTTTTGCGGCAATTGAGCAGGGCTTGGTGAAAGCGCTGCTCCTGCTCCTCGCTGGGTGGCTGCGTCAGCTGCTCCCACTGGCGTTCAAGATGCCGAAAACGGCCGCCGTAAAGTGGTTCCCAGGGCGCACGGGCGTGCTGCTCCAGCTGTTTCAGAAGTGTTTCGCGCTGCTGCGCTTCCGCCTCCAGCCACTGGGCATCGCTACGCAAGCGGTTTAGGCGTTCCCGCGCCAAGCGAACCACCTGACGGTCGCGGCGCGCCTCTTTTACTAACCGCTTAAGCCCCTCTTCGTCCTCAATGCGTTCGGCGGCCTGATGGCGAACAGCGGCCACACCGTTATGGCAGGCTTGACGAATAAGGTCATTCTCATCGCTTAGCTTGCTCAGTGCGACTAGGCGCAGATTAAGGTTGTCGCCCTGCAAGGCTACCGCACTCAGCACCCGCGACTCTTCGATCTGTTCGACCAGTGATTGGCGCTGGTGCAGGTCGGTATGGCCTTCTCGTCCGCTGAGCCGTTGGCAAACGGCATTGAACCAGGCTTCTTCCTGCTGATGCTGGGGGTAAGCATTGACCAGTCCCTCACAGTCATCCAGGGCCAGCAGCGCGGCAAGGCGAATCTGGCTATCGCTATCTTGAGTGAGCGATTGCAGCGCCTGGCGCTGTTCGGCTTGCTCTGGATTCAGTCGTTGGAGGGCCTGACGGCGCACCTCGGGGTCAGGGTGTTGCCACCGAGGTGCGAACAGGCGTCTTAACAGTCCGTGCATGGATCATCCTGCTAGTATGAAATGCGTAGCGTGAAAAAAACGGCTCGGTGGTTGCAGTCACCGGCGCTGTCGCTTAGCTTGGCCTTACTATGGTGTGACAAGCATCTATTTTCTAGGCCACACTGCTTCTAGAACACACTGTTTTTAGACTACAGTGTTTCTAGACGACGAAATGCGTGATAGTACGCTACCTTTATCTTATCTGAACATGACGGGGAGTTCGGCCATGAGCCTTAACGTGGATAGTGCCGCAGTGGCCTTTACCTTCAAAGGCGGCATGCTGCCGATGACCGTCATGGAGTTAAGTAGCGCTGATCCGGAACAAATCCGGCAGCAGTTGGCTGGCAAATTCTCCCAGTCGCCTGCTTTCTTTCAGCATACACCGGTTGTGCTCAGCGTGGAAAAACTCGATGAACCCCACTTAGCTCTTGAGCGCATTTGTGCCGTGTGCCGTGACCATAAACTGTTGCCGGTGGCCGTGCGCGGCGGCACCGAGCCAGTACGCCAGTCGGCCTGGGCGCTGGGGTTGGGGTGGTTTCCGCCGGTGGCAGAGGGGCGTGCCCGGGTGCTGGAGAGTGTTAGCAGCTCGCCGGTGCATGAGGTTACCCGTGAGGAGACAGTGAGCGAGACGGAAGCGCCAACGCTTGCCACCCGGCTGTATCGTGGCACCGTGCGTTCGGGGCAGCAAGTCAGCGCTGCTGATGGCGATTTAGTCGTCATCGGGGCGGTGAATGCCGGTGCAGAAGTGCTGGCAGCCGGCAGTATTCACGTTTATGGCGCGCTACGCGGTCGTGCTTTGGCGGGGATTCATGGTAACACCCAAGCGGGCATTTATTGCCGTGAACTGGCCGCCGAGCTGCTTTCGGTGGCGGGTAATTATAAGCGCTCGGAAGATATCGATGCACAGCTGCGGGGTCAGCCTGCAGAGGTGCACTTTGCGCAAGAACAGCTCGAAATTAAGCCATTAGGGTAATGTTTCCGTATGAGCGCACGTTGGTGCTTCATGCCTAGCGACGTAGAAGACGCTATCCGTTACAGTATGGCATGTTGATGACATTGACGTTCCCGTTATGCGCAGAGCGCCCACTGACTTGCGCTCGCAACGAACGACTTCAAGAAGGAAGTGACTTTTGGCCAAGATAATTGTAGTGACCTCTGGTAAAGGAGGGGTCGGTAAAACCACCAGCGCGGCGGCAATCTCCACAGGGCTTGCGTTGCGCGGTAAAAAAACCGTCGTGATCGACTTTGATGTGGGGCTGCGTAATCTCGACCTGATCATGGGCTGCGAGCGGCGTGTTGTGTATGACCTAGTCAACGTGATTCAGGGCGAAGCAGGGCTTAATCAGGCGCTGATTCGCGACAAGCGCGTTGAGAATTTGTTCATTCTGCCTGCCTCACAAACCCGCGATAAAGATGCCTTAACCCAGGAAGGCGTCGCGGAGATCCTGGAGAAGTTGAAAGAAGATTTCGATTACATTCTGTGTGATTCTCCCGCGGGTATTGAACGCGGTGCGCAGTTGGCCATGTATTTTGCCGATGAAGCGATTGTGGTCACCAATCCCGAAGTATCGTCAGTGCGCGACTCTGACCGTATTTTAGGCCTGCTGGCCTCTAAAACCCGGCGCGCTGAGCAGGGCGATGACCCCATCAAGGAGCACCTGCTGGTTACCCGCTATAACCCCGAGCGAGTCACCTCTGGCGATATGCTGACGCTGGACGATATTCGCGAAATTTTGGCGATTAATCTGCTGGGCCTGATTCCGGAGTCTGAAGCCGTACTGCGTGCTTCCAACCAGGGCGTGCCCGTCACCCACGATATCTCCAGCGACGCGGGCCAAGCTTACAGCGACACAGTATCGCGCCTGCTTGGTGAAGACATGCCGCTGCGTTTCCATGAAATGCAACGCAAAGGCCTGCTAAGCCGTATGTTCGGGGGAGGTCGTCGATGAAACTGCTGGAGTTCTTGAAGCGTGAGCGCAGGAAATCCGCCTCGGTAGCCAAAGAACGTTTGCAAATTATTGTGGCGCACCAGCGTAGTCAGCGCGGCCAGCCTGACTATATGCCGATGCTTGAACGCGAACTGCTTGAGGTGATCCGTCGTTACGTGCACGTGGACGACGACGCCATTCAAATTTCCTTGGACAGCGAAGACAACTGCTCTGTACTGGAGCTTAACGTTACGCTTCCAAAGAGCTGAGCCCTTTAGCTAAGTCCAGGAACTGAAGACGGGGCGAAAGGGGCGGCGGGTGTGCTAGGCTTGGGCTTTTCATTGCCCAGCGGAGTGTTTATTCATGGCATCACCCAATGCTGCCCCTGCCAGTTTTCTCTGGCATGATTATGAAACCTTCGGGGCTGACCCGCGCCGCGATCGGCCCGCTCAGTTCGCTGCACTGCGCACGGATGCAGAACTGAACGAGATCGGTGAGCCCATCGAGCTCTACTGCAAACCCGCCGATGACTACCTGCCTCATCCTGCTGCCTGTTTGATCACCGGTATTACCCCTCAAAAAGCCCAGCGCCATGGTCTCCCCGAAGCAGAGTTCGCGGGTGAGATTCAGCGCCACATGAGCGAGCCGGGTACCTGCGTAGTGGGCTACAACAGCCTGCGTTTTGATGACGAAGTTTCGCGCCACCTGTTTTACCGCAATTTGCTTGACCCTTATTCCCGCGAGTGGCAAAACGGCAATTCCCGCTGGGATTTAATCGATATTGTGCGCGCCTTTTATGCGCTGCGCCCGGATGGCATTGAATGGCCGCTGCGCGAAGACGGTGCACCCAGCTTTAAGCTCGAGCACTTAACTGCCGCCAACGGCATTGCCCATGAGGGTGCCCACGATGCGGTGGCAGATGTCCGCGCTACTATCGCCTTGGCGCGGTTGCTCAAAGTGCGCAATGCCAAGCTGTTTGACTATCTGCTCGGCCTGCGCGGTAAGCGCGCGGTGGCCAAGCAGCTCGACTTGCCCAACGCCAAACCGCTGCTGCATATCTCCCGCCGTTATCCTGCTAGCCGGGGCTGTAGTGCACTAGTCATGCCGCTGGCCGAGCACCCGACAAACCCTAATGGGGTGATTGTTTACGATTTGAGCGTTGATCCCAGCGATATGCTGAGCATGTCGGCGGAGCAAATTCGTGAGCGGGTGTTTGTCAGTCAGCAGGATCTCGCCGAAGGCGAGGCGCGCATTCCGCTAAAGATCATCCATATCAACCGCTGCCCAGTGGTGTTCCCCGCTAGTGCTTTGAAAGACGTTGAGGGGCCTCATCAGGGCGAGTATGGCACCATCGTCGCGCGCTTAGGCTTAGATGTGGCTGCCTGTCGGCAGCACTGGAAAACCCTGCGCGATGCCAGCGGTGTCGCCGCTAAGGTCGCCGAGGTGTTTAGTGCCGGTTACGACGATGTACCCCAAGACCCTGATCTAATGCTCTATTCGGGCAGTTTCTTCTCCGCTGCTGACCGTCAGCAGATGGAGCGGGTGCGAGAGATGGAACCGTGGGACCTGGTCGGTCAGCGCTTTGCGTTTCAGGATCCGCGTTTGGAAGAGATGCTGTTTCGCTTTCGTGCGCGCAGTTACCCCGACACGTTGGAAGGCGAAGAGCGCGAGCAGTGGGAGGCGTTTCGCTGGATGCGGATCAATGACCCGGCCTTGGCGGGCTTTACGCTTAAGGCGTTTGCGCGGGAAATCGAGCAGTACAATCAGCAAACCCTCACTGATCGCGAGCGGCAGGTTCTGGAAGAGCTGGTGATGTTCGTGGAAGCCATGATGCCGGCCCAGGCATTTGATGCCTGAGCCGGTACCGATGGTCTAACAGCGCTGTTTATTCACGCATTTTAGGCAGCGCTGAGCGCGCTTCCCGATAAGTACTGACATCGCTGGGTTCGTCGCCTGGGTTAAAGCGTATGTCCAGAGTGTGCTCGCGCAGCGATGGCCAGAGAGCCTTAATATCCTCAAGGCTAACGTTAAGCACTAGCTCGGCCAACTGATCACGGCGGTCGAAGCGAACGTCTTCAAGCGCCGTGGCTTGCCAATAGCGGTTAGCCATGCCTGAAAGGCTGGTATCGCGCTGGCGTAACTGGTCGTGAACTGCTTGGCGATAAGGCACTAAGTCATCGTCGCTAAGTTGTTCAAGACGCTGGTTAGCCTCGTCAAGAAATGCATCCATACGTTCGGCAATGGTATCGCTGTCTACGTCGGGGGATTGCACCATGAGGGCAATGCCTGGTGCTTCGAGCAGCGGTGAATAACCTGCGTTGACGATGTAGCCGAGCTGCTGCTCGGTGCGCAGCTGCTGGTAGAACGGCGTTTCCAGCCACTGGGCGATCACGGCGGTGGTGGCTTGCTCCTCTGGGGTCTGATCGCGACCTTGCAAATAGCGCAGTACCAAGGACTCGTCCCGCGTACTGTGAGGGTGCAGCACGCGGTGCTCCTCACTGGCCGCAAGGGGGGTTAAGTTAGCAATGGCGTCGCGGGTTAGCCGTGGCTTGAGCTTGGCGCGTATCAGCTGAGTTTGTTCACGGGCCAGGTCAGCATCCAGGTTGCCCACCGCCATAGCATCGACGTACAGGTCGTTTAGAAAGCGCTTGCGGAAATTTTCCAGGTGCCCCCGATCAAATCGCTCGCTGGCGGCGAGAAGCTCTGCGTTAGACCACTGCGGTGTGAGCAGGGCTTCGCCTAGCGTACGGCTGGCTTGGCCGGTGAGCGACGCCTGGGGCGCGTTGCGCCACTCGCGCTGTAGCTGATAACGCACCCGCTCAAAGGCGCTGTCGCTGATCTCTGCGTGCGCTAATTGCTCAAGGGCTTGTTCAATCAGCGGGGTTTGGCCATCACGCCAGCCCGAGAACGACAGCGTCATGCCCCTGGCGTGGGGGTAAGCGCTAAACGATTGTCCTGCCAGCCATGCTGGGTAGAGGGATTCATTCAAGCTGTCGTTGAGCCAGCTGGCGAGCAGTCGGGTGAGTACTGCTTCTTCTGCAGAGTAGCTGGCGGTGGGATTTTGCAGGCTAACGCGCCACTCAACTGTCGGGGTGTCGAAGCGTTCATCCTGCATATGCCAGGCGCTAAACGATGGCGTATCGACCAGCAGGCTGGGGCGCTCATCCTGGCCCTCTTGCAGTGTTAAATCACTGGCAATAAAGGGGTTGGGGCCAGGGAGCTCCAAGCCACTCAGTGCCTGACCTGGCTGGTCGGGTACTTGCTCTTTCCACTGAGTATTAAACCACGGTGAGACGGTGTCGCTTTCGACATCCGGCGCCGAGTAGAAGCGCAGCATGTTATCCGGCGTTAGGGCATCCAGGTAAGCCTGCTGGCGCTCAGCGTCTGGGCCATCCATGCGGTAGGCCGCGTACTGCACGTCTTCTACCGGGTAGCGCGATAGGCTCATGGAGAGGCGTGTGGCTTCCTGCTGCGGGGCGCCATGTTGCTGGAAGCGGAAGGCCTGTTCATTGAGGTCTGCTTGTTCCTGGTAACGCCACTCAGCGAGGCCGTCGTTGCGCAGTTGCTCGATGGCCGCAAACAGGGTGGCTTCAATATCGTCAAGGCGCTCGGCGCCTGCGGGCGTTAGGCTGATGGAGACTGTGAATAGTGCTTGGTTGCCATCACCGCGGCCAACGCCGGCGGAAAGGCCGTCGGCCAGTCCAGCATCGCGCAGTACGGCGAGCAGGCTGCCTTCACCCTCATCGCCAAGCAGGTGAGCGATTACCTGAGTGGGTTTTGTGCGGTAGTCATCGGTGGGGTCGGGTACCGGGAAGTAGAAGCGTAATTGACGGCGATCCTGCAGCGACTGACGCTCGATATAGTGGGGAAGCGTGTCTGCATCAACCAGCGGCGCGTCAATCGTCGGCACGCTTAAGTCGTTGTTGGGAATATCGGCAAAGCGTTTGGCTACCAGCTCTTCCAATTGATCCAGCGGCTGCGGCGCCACAATCGCCAGGTTCATCACATTGGCGTCGTAATGCTGGTGATAAAAATCGATCACCCGCTCGCGAAGCGTTGCCTCGCCTTCAGGCGGGCTGGCTAAGGTTTCCCGGCTACCCACGGCAAACCCGGTGGTGGGGTTGTCAGGGTTGAGCAGTTGGTTGAGCACATCGTTTTCGCGCCGGGATTCGTCGCGAATGCGCGCCATATACTCCGAGTGAACGATATTGCGCTCGCTCTCCAGGTGGTCGGCGTTAAACAGCGGTGAAAGGAAAAATTCGCTGAAACGGTCAAGCGCACCCGGCAGCGCCGACGGCTCAATATCAAAGAAGTAATTGGTATCCTGCTGCGCGGTAAAGGCGTTGTGAGAACCCGCATTATTGGAAATGTAGCGCTGGTAACCGTCGGATTCTGGGTAGGGTTCGGTGCCTAGAAACAGCATATGTTCGAGAAAATGCGCTAATCCTTGAAGATCATCGGGATCTTGGGCGCTGCCGACCCGTACATTCATCGACGCTGCCGCTTTGTCAGCTTCCGGATCGCTGACCAGTAATACATTGAGGCCATTTTCAAGCGTCAAAACCCGGTAGTCGCGGCTGTCATACGGGCTAATGATCGGGGTGACCGTATCAGCAATGGCGTCGTCAACGGCGTCATCATTCGCGGCGAAGGCGAGTGGCATCATCGCGATGCTGGCAATAATGCCAAGCAGTGCACGCTGGGGGAAAAGCCGCCGGCGGGTTAAGCAAGTGGATTGCAACATTACAGCTCCTGTGACACAGCCCAGCGCAGCATCGACCCGGKGGGGKGGGCACAAGCCGGTGACTGGTAGGCGGGATTATTGACATGTTTAGATACCGGAAAAGCGCCCAACAGTTCCAATGGCGCCGGGGTTAATAGCGAATTAAGCGTTGCTAAATCCGTATCCGGGTTGAGCCAGGCGGATAGCGCATGGCTGGGAATAGTGACCGGCAAACGGTCGGTTAATGGCGATAAAAGTAAATTAGCGGGCACGGTGATCAGGGCTGCGGAATCGGTGAACGCCGTTAACGTGGTGTGGTAGCGGCACCAGAGTGCGCCCAACAGCAATGGCGCACGGGATACCTGGGTGACTAGATAGGGCTGCTTGCTACGCGGCTGGCTTTTCCAAACATAGAAACCGCTAACCGGGATCACGCAGCGGCGCGCGCTAAAGGCATCGCGAAACATAGCACGTGTTTCAAGGGTTTCGGCTCGGGCGCAGTGGGGGGCGTGATCCAGTACCTCCAGCCAAGGGGGGGTCAGGCCCCAGAAAATTGACGATAGTCGATACTCCCCCTGCTCAAGGCGAATCGCCGAGATGGGCCTTCTAGGCGCTAAGTTGGGCGATTCAACCAGTGGCTCAGGAGTGGCTAGCGTCGGTAATAAACGGGTCAGCGGTAAATGTTGCACATGCAGTCGCCCCGTCATAGCTATCTCCTTAAGCAAAATCGTCGAGGAAGTGTACCTGCATCGCGGGGGACTTCGCGCAATAAAGCACGAAATGGTGTGTTTTAGTGTCGAAAACAGTGTTCGATGTAAGGTATCCTATCGTATCCCTTGCTCCCGCTAAAGCGCAGTGAGGCATTCCTTCTTGTTTGCCGTTGACCTTAAGAGATCGCCATGGCCCGTCCTAGACAGCATGCGCCCGATGCCCTCCACGCGCAGGTCATGCACGCTTGTGATGAGTGGTTGGCTGAGCAGCCAGTCCATGGCCTCTCACTGCGTGCTTTGGCCAGAGAAGTCGGCTGCGCCCCCAGCACCCTACTGAAGCTATATGGCAGCTTCAATAACTTATTGCAGCACGTCAATGTGGAAACCTTGGCACGCTTACAACACACCATTACCAGCCTGGTCGATGATGACCCTGAGCCATGGCTGCGCTCCCTGGCGCGTGCCTACTGGCGGTTCGCCGAGCAGGATTGTTACCGCTGGCAACTGCTGTTCGATTACCCGTTGGCCCAAGAGGGTGAGCTGGATCAGCGCCAAAGCGATTTGATCGAAGCGCTATTTACCCAAGTGGAGGCCTCGATCAAAGCTTACCAGCCAGCGCTGGATGATCTCGAAGCCCGCCGTTTGGGGCGAACGCTGTGGGGTAGCGTTCACGGGCTAGTCCAGCTTGGGCTGAATGAGCGGTTGGGCTACTGGCAGGGGCAGCAGTTGAAAGTGGATGAGTTGTTGGATCAACTGATGAGCACTATTTTGGCCGGTTTGCGCCATCGTGAGGCGGCGACGTGACGGGGTGGGTCAATGCGGCCCGCCAAGCGCTACGCTGGCTGATTTTTGTCTCAATGCGCCTCTGCTACCGACTGCAGGTGCATGGGCGCGAGCATATCCCCAAGCAGGGGGGCGCGCTGGTGGTGTGTAACCACGTCAGCTTTATGGATGCCTTGGTGCTCGGTGGCGCTAGCCCCCGGCCACTGCGCTTTGTCATGGATCAACCGATTTTTGACTCTCCCTGGCTTAAGTGGTGGTTTCAGCTGGTCGGTGCTATTCCCATTGAGTCTGAACGGCGCAGCCCTGGCGCCCTTAGGCGTGCGTTGGATGACGTCAGCGCAGCGCTACGCGAGGGGCAGGTCGTGATGGTCTTTCCTGAAGGGCGACTGACCCCGGATGGCGAGATTCACGCCTTCCGGCGCGGCTTAGAGGCGATTCTCGCTCGGGATGATGTGCCGGTGATTCCGGCAGGGCTGGCAGGCTTATGGGGGTCGTGGACATCCCACCATAACGGCAAGGCGCTCAAAAAGTGCCCTAAGCGGTTTCGGGCGCCGGTGAGCTTGCACTTTGGCTCACCGCTCAACCGCCTGGACGCCGATGACATAGCGCTGCGGCGGTTTCTTGAAGCGCGGGTTAGGGCGTTAAAAGCGGCGGCGGATCAGGATCTTGCCAACCGCCGCTAACGCGCTTATTGGTCGTTAGCGGCGCGGCACCCGCAGCTTTTGCCAGCAGCGCGCTGAGGTGATGAGATTATCGCGAATCTCCAAAATCTCCATGCGCATATTGCCAATCTGCAGGCACGCCGGCCCTTCTGGGAAGGCTTCAAGGTGCTCAAGGATGAGCCCGTTGAGCGTCTTGGGGCCGTCGGTAGGTAGCTGCCAGCCAAGCATCTTATTAATTTCACGGATATTGGCGGTGCCTTCAATCACATGGCTGCCGTCATCTTGCTGGTGAATCTCTTCATCCTCAGAAACATCGGTGGTGAACTCGCCCACGATCTCTTCCAGAATATCTTCCAGCGTGACTAGGCCTTCCACGTCGCCGTACTCATCCACCACAATGCCAATACGCCGCTTCTGCTTCTGAAAGTTGAGCAGCTGGGTATGTAGCGGTGTGGATTCGGGAATGAAGTAGGGTTCGCGAGCCTCCTGCACAATCGACGCTTTGGTGACTTCATCGCGGGAGAGAAAGCGTGCTGCATTGCGCAGGTGTAGCATGCCGATAATGTTATTGATATCGCCTTTGTAGACTGGTAGCCGGGTGTGCTGGCTGGTGCGAATCTGGGTCAAAATCTCTTCGAGCGAGTCATCCAGGTCAATGCCCAGCACCTCGTGTCGCGGCACCATAATGTCGTTGACGGTGACGTTCTCTAGATCAAGGATCGACAGCAGCATCGCCCGGTGGCGGTAGGGAATCAGCGTGCCCGCTTCGTGTACCACCGTTCGCAGCTCGTCGCGGGTTAGGCTGTCACCGCCGTTATCAACGCTTTTTACGCCCACCAGCCGGAGCAGGCCGTTAGACATGACGTTGACCAGCCAGACCAGCGGGTAAAGCAGCTTCAACAGCGGTTCAAGCGCATAGGACGTAGGGTAGGCGATCCGTTCGGGCTTAATCGCGGCGTAGGTCTTCGGCGTTACTTCGGCAAAAATAAGAATCGTAATGGTCAGCAGGGCGGTAGAGATCGCCGGCCCTGATACGTCGCCAAAGAAGTGAATGGCTATAATGGTGGCAATGGAGGCCGCCAGGTTATTGACGAAGTTGTTGCCGATCAGGATAACGCCAATCAGGCGGTCCGGGCGGGTGAGCAGGCGCATGACCCGTTTGGCTCTGCGGTCACCGCTGTTGGCCTGATGGCTCAAGCGGTAGCGGTTAATCGACATCATGCCGGTTTCAGAGCTGGAGAAAAACGCAGAAAGCAGTATCAGTAAGGCTAGCAGGCCGAACAGTAACCCCAGGGGGAAGTCGTCGCTCAAGTCGAAAAGTCCTTTGTGGCGAATTAGGCTCGATTTGTAGAAGGTAGCGAGTGGTGTGTCAAGACAACCAAAGGCGTGGTTGCGCCCCGTTAGCGGTTGAGCCGTTATCGGTTGAGTACAACCTCAAGTACGAACTTACTGCCAAAGTAGGCCAGCACCAGCAAGCCGCAGCCGCCCAGTGTCCAGCGTACGGCACGCATGCCGCGCCAGCCAAAGCGGTAACGGCCGATCAAAAGCGTTGTGAAGATTATCCAGGCAAGCAGTGACAGCACCGTTTTATGTGCCAAATGCTGGGCAAAAAAGTTGTCGAGAAAAATAAGCCCGCTTGCGATGGAGAGGGTCAGTAGAATAATGCCCGCCCACACCAGCTCGAACAGCACCCGTTCCATCGTGGTCAGCGGTGGCAGCGACTGCACAATGCCGCGAATATGATGATGGCGCAGCGCCTGGTTCTGTAGGCCGACCAGCACGGCTTGAACGGCGGCAATCGCCAATACGGCAAAGGCCAGCGCTGAACTTATCGCATGCAATAAAATGCCCGGCGTCAGCCCGGKGTGGCCGCCTTGATTAGGCAGCCAAGTGGCGGCGAGCAGCGCAATGCCCGCCAGCGGGAACAGCACAATGCCGGCGTTAAGCACCGGTTTGAATAGGCTGGCTACCAGCACCACGTTAACCGCCACCGCCATCAACAGTGTAGCGCTGGTGGTAAAGCCCGGCAGTAGGCCTGGGGATTGGCCCACGAGTATGACTACGACAGGAATGTGGAGCAGTAAACCCAGTAAGGCCAGCAGGCGCACCATGCCCTGGCGGGGCGGTACACGCCGGAACAGCGTCATGCCCTGCCATATGGCAGCGGCAACATAAACAATAAAAGCAATCGTGGCGAAAGGGAGCGCCTGCATGATGCTATCCGTGCGCCTTGCAGCGCGTTGCTGTGAATAAATAAACGAATTAAACGGATTACGACAAAAAGCTATCCGACTACTATAACTAATCCAAGCGGCATCGCCCAGCGGGGCAAACGCATGAAAATAGGTAAGAACCCAGAGTAAGTATGCAGGAATGCCAGGGAAAGCTGTAAGCAAGGGGCTTTCGCCATGGGKGGGTTGACAGCGCCCTTGCGTCAGCTTGCCCTGGCAGGAATCGCTAGTACTCTCCCATGGAGACTCAAAGCGTGAGCGCGTATAATCTTTTCACTAATTAGTCCAGGGCGTGCGCGCCGACGGCAGTGACGGAGGCAGAGAGGCCCCATGTTCCAGAATCTAAGTGAGCGTCTTTCCCAGACGTTAAAGTCGATTAAGGGTCAGGCTCGCCTGACCGACGACAATATTAAAGATACCCTGCGCGAAGTACGCCGCGCACTGCTTGAGGCCGATGTAGCACTGCCGGTCATCAAGGAGTTTATCGAGCGCGTACGCGAGCGGGCGGTCGGCCAGGAAGTATCCAAAAGCCTGTCGCCTGGCCAGCAGTTCGTCAAAATCGTCCAGCAAGAGCTGGAAGCGATTATGGGCGAAGCCAACGACGGCTTTGTGCTCAAGGGTTCTCCCGCCGTTGTGTTGATGGCCGGTCTGCAAGGCGCGGGTAAAACCACTTCTGTGGCCAAGCTGGCCCGCTACCTGCGCGAGCGCGAAAAGAAAAAAGTATTGGTAGTGTCTGCCGACGTCTACCGCCCGGCGGCCATCGACCAACTGGAAACCCTGGCCAAAGAGGTCGAGGTAGATTTCTTCCCCTCACGCTCTGACCAGCAGCCGGTTGCGATTGCCGAAGCTGCCATCAAGCACGCCAAGATTCAGTTTCACGATGTGGTGCTGATCGATACCGCCGGTCGTCTGGCGATTGATGAAGCCATGATGGCGGAGATCCAGGCGCTGCATAAAGCGGTTTCCCCTCAGGAAACGCTGTTTGTTGTCGATGCCATGACCGGCCAGGATGCCGCCAATACCGCCAAGGCATTTAGCGAAGCGCTGCCGCTGACCGGGGTGATCCTGACCAAAGCTGATGGTGATGCCCGCGGCGGTGCCGCGCTGTCGGTACGCCACATTACTGGCAAGCCCATCAAGTTTATGGGGATGGGCGAAAAAGTGGACGCTCTGGAGCCGTTCCACCCCGACCGGGTAGCCTCGCGTATCCTGGGCATGGGCGACATGCTGTCGCTGATCGAGGAAGCCGAGCGCACCGTCGATAAATCTAAAGCCGACAAGCTGGCCAAAAAGGTCAAGAAAGGCGACGGTTTTGATCTGGAAGATTTCCGCGACCAGCTCCAGCAGCTCAAGAAAATGGGCGGCATGGGTGGTCTGATGGGCAAATTGCCCGGCATGGGGCAGATGGCTGAAATGGCCCAAGGCCCTGGCCCTGAGAAAGAGCTGGGTAAGCTGGAAGCGCTGATTAACTCAATGACGCCTAAAGAGCGCCGCAAGCCTGATATCATCAATGGCTCTCGCAAGCGCCGCATCGCCGCTGGTGCGGGCCTGCAGGTGCCTGACTTGAATCGTTTGCTCAAGCAGCATAAGCAGATGCAGAAGATGATGAAGAAAGCGGGTCAAAAAGGCGGCATGCAGAAAATGATGCGTGGTATGTCAGGCATGATGGGCGGCGGTGGCCCGGGAGGCCCAGGTGGAATGGGCGGGCCCGGCGGCATGGGCGGTATGGGTGGCCCTGGCGGATTGCCCCGCCGTTAATTAGCTGCCAGCTCGCTGGGTAAGGTTGACGGTCTATGAGTTTTCTGGCTATCAGGCTTTCCAAGCCGAGCGCATTTGCGTAGAATGCGGCCTCTTCATGCGTGGGTGTTGCGTAAAAGCGCGTCGATCGCGGTAGCAGCACCTCTCAATGAAGGCCTTTATATAGCCTATAGCACGACGAGTGTTTCGATAGCCGATAGCGCTAACAACACACTCTCGTAACCTCAACCGAAGGATAGTTATCGTATGGTTACCATTCGTTTGGCCCGTGGTGGCGCCAAGAAGCGTCCCTTTTACCACCTGACCGTTACCGACTCGCGTAACGCTCGCGACGGTCGTTTCATCGAGCGTATCGGCTTCTTCAACCCGGTTGCCCGTGGTCAGGAAGAGCGTCTGCGCGTTGACCTAGACCGCGTTGTTCACTGGCAGAGCCAAGGCGCCCAGCTGTCTGGTCGTGTTGCTGAGCTGGTCAAAGAAGCACGCAAACAGGCTTAAGCCTGCTTGTGGGACTTGTTGTTTAAGAACGTATGAGTGCTGCTGGGTAGCTGAGGTCGTCGATGACGCGTTTTGAAATAAGCCAAACTGACGACACGCATGTGGTGCTAGGCAAGCTGACTAGCCCTTATGGGGTGAAAGGTTGGCTCAAGGTGTATTCCTACACTAGCCCGATGGACAGCATTCTAGACTACCCAGAATGGTGGGTGCGCCAGGGTGAAACTCTTAAGCGCATAAGCATTGTTCAGGGGCGTCGGCAGGGCAAAGGACTTGTAGTGCAGCTTGAAGGGGTCGATGACCGTAGTGCGGCGGAAGCATTAGCCCAAACGGATATCTTAATGCCCAAAGAGGCGCTACCTGAGCTTTCCGACGATGAGTATTATTGGCATGAGCTTGAAGGCATGGCGGTCTTCACTCAGGTCGGCGAACGGCTAGGACGGGTAAGCTACCTGTTTGAAACCGGCGCCAACGATGTCATGGTGGTTCGCGGCGATTCTGAGTCAATCGACAAGCGCGAGCGACTGCTGCCTTTTTTGCCAGACGATGTCATTGTCGAAATCAGTGCCGAAGAGGGCCACATGGTCGTCGATTGGGATCCTGAGTTTTGACCAAACTGATCAATAGTTTGAGCGGTGATATGTCTACCGACTCGGCAGAGCCGGTGCTAGGTGAAAATGCAGTCGTGTCGCCAGCAATGTGGATTGGCGTTGTGTCGTTGTTTCCCGAGATGTTCGACGCGCTAACGCAACAAGGTGTAGTCGGCAGAGCGGTAGAGAAACAACGCATCGCACTGGAGTTTTGGAACCCGCGGGATTACGCCACTGACCGCCACCGCAGCGTTGATGATCGCCCCTATGGTGGTGGTCCAGGTATGTTGATGAAAGTCGACACCCTGCGCGCAGCGATCTTTGCGGCCCGGGAACGGGCGCAGCAAGCCACCGGCTTAGTGCCGACGGTGATCTACCTCTCGCCCCAAGGGCGTAAGCTGGATCAGCAGGGCGTTCAAGCACTGGCTTCTGCCGGGCCTTTAGTGGTCGTGGCAGGGCGCTATGAAGGCATTGATGAACGCGTGGTGGAGAGTGACATCGATGAAGAGTGGTCGATTGGTGACTATGTGTTGAGCGGCGGCGAGCTGCCAGCAATGGTGCTAATTGATGCAGCGGCAAGGCTGATTCCCGGCGTGCTGGGCCATCAGGATTCCGCTGTCGAAGACTCGTTTAATGACGGTCTGTTAGACTGCCCGCACTATACCCGTCCGGAAATCATCGACGGGCGCCAAGTGCCGGATGTGCTGTTAAGCGGTAATCATGCAGCTATCAAGCGTTGGCGATTAAAGCAGTCACTAGGCCGGACATGGCAACGTCGACCCGACCTTTTAGAAGGGCGAACATTAGATGCCGAACAGCGCAAGCTGTTGAACGAGTTTATCGAGGAACACGCTCTGTCCACTAAGTAGTTGCTTTTCAACTACGTAGCGCAGAGCGGCGGTGCAGGGCGAAAAAGCGCACCTGTGTCACCCATAACGACTCCCGCGTAGCTCGTTTCGAGCGCCGGGATCACGGCTTCCGCCACCCATGATTGAGCGGTCAAGCCAACACGTTATTCAGGAGTATGATGATGAGCAGTAAAAGCAAAGTGATCCAGGCGATCGAATCTGAGCAAATGGGCAAGGAAATTCCTGCCTTTTCTCCCGGCGACACCATTGTCGTTCAGGTAAAAGTAAAAGAAGGCACCCGCGAGCGTCTACAGGCGTTTGAAGGTGTGGTCATCGGTAAGCGTAACCGTGGCCTGAACTCCGCTTTCACCGTGCGTAAAATTTCTCACGGCGTTGGCGTTGAGCGTACCTTCCAGACCTACAGCCCGCTGGTTGACTCGATTGAAGTCAAGCGTCGTGGTGACGTGCGTCAAGCCAAGCTTTACTACCTGCGCGAGCGCAGCGGTCGTTCTGCACGTATCAAGGAAAAGCTGGCTTAAACGCCGCTATTCTGCGGGCGCACGCTGTTCTCGAACAGCTGCGCCTGGATACCAAAACCCCGTCACCGCTTTGCGGGGCGGGTTTTTTTTTATCTACATGCATGTTTATGTCGCTGAGTAAAAGCGGCTTAAGGTGACTAACGTATGAGCGTTATCGATGCATTTTTAGATGCCCTGTGGCTAGAGCAGGGCGCCAGCGATCATACGTTAGCCGCCTATCGGCGTGATTTAACCGCCTGGCAAGCCCACTTGGAGAACCACGGCGAAGCGCTCTTGGCGCCGCCACCGGAGCGACTCAGTGAGTGGCTGGCAAGCCGCCGGGAGGAAGGCTATCAACTGCGCAGTAATGCCCGGCTGCTATCGACGCTGCGCAGCTTCTACCGCTGGGGGCGTTTAAATAACCAGGTGGAAAGCGACCCCCTCACCGACATCAAGCTGCCGCGCGTGATCCCCGGCTTACCGAATACCTTGGAAGAGGACGAGGTCGAGCGCTTACTCTTAGCACCAGATACCGACACCCCGCTGGGCGTCCGTGACCGTGCCATGCTGGAGCTACTGTACGCCTGTGGCTTGCGGGTATCAGAGCTGGTAGGGCTCACCGGCGACGCGGTCAACCTGCGTCAAAACGTGGTGCGGGTCCGCGGTAAAAGCGATAAAGACCGCCTGGTACCCATGGGTGAAGAGGCGGCGGATTGGCTGGCGCACTATATGCAGACCGCACGGCTAGTGCTGATGAGCGACCCAACCCGGCCCGCGCTATTTCCCGGCCGGGGCGATAAAGCCATGACCCGACAGACCTTTTGGCACCGGATTAAGGTGCATGCCATCACCGCAGGGATTACCCGGCCACTGTCGCCACATACGCTTCGCCATGCATTTGCCACCCATTTATTGAATCATGGGGCCAATTTGAGGGTCGTACAGCTGCTGCTAGGTCATAGCGACCTGTCGACGACCCAAATTTATACCCATGTAGCCCAGGCGCGCTTGGAAAGCCTACATGCAGAACACCACCCAAGAGGTTGAATTGATAATGCGTCAACGCCGTTTTGTAGCACTCCCTTTATTGACACCCTCCTTGATGCTGGCGTGTTTGTTCTCCGCCAGCCTGTTGCCCGCCGCTGCCCAGGCTGATGACGTGGCAGACCAACTGGCGGGATCACTAAGTGTCAATGGCCAGCAGATGCCCGTAGAGGCGGTCACCGAAACGCCTATGGAAGGCGTCTATCACGTGCGCTTAGAGAGCGGCGAGTCTTTCTACTCCAATGCTGACGGTAGCCACTTTCTGGTCGGTGACCTGTACGAAAATGCCGATGAAGGGCTGGTCAATTTGACTGAACAAGAGCAGAACCAAGAACGTGCCGATGCATTGGCGGCCGTGCCTGACAGTGAGTTGGTGATCTTCCGCGGTGCCAATGAACCGAAAGCCACTATAACGGTGTTTACTGACCCGACTTGCCCCTACTGCGCGCGGTTACACGACACCATTCCAGAGTTGAATGAACGCGGTATCGCGGTTCACTATATGGCGTTTCCCCGTGCGGGCATGGGAAGCCAAGCCGCCACCACGCTGCAGCAGGTGTGGTGCTCGGATAACCGCAGCGAAGCGATGACCCAAGCCAAGGAAGGCCAGACTATTTCCAGCGCAGCAGACTGCGACAATCCCGTAGCAGGGCAGTATGATCTGGGCAAAGCATTGGGCGTACAGGGCACCCCTGCGATTATTTTGCCCGATGGGCAGCTAGTGCCGGGATTTGTGCCCCCCGAGCGGCTCTCCGCCATGTTAGGCTTGGATGACGAATAACGTCACATTGAAAGATAATACAAAACGCTGAGACACGGTCTTTAAGATCGAATTCATAACCGTAATTAAGGCCAGCACCGCCAGGTGCACAACACGAAAGGGGAAGTATTTTGAAACCGGTAAGAGTAGGTATCTGTGGTTTAGGCACTGTCGGTGGCGGCACCTTTAACGTATTGACCCGCAACGCCGACGATATTGCGCGTCGTGCTGGCCGCCCTATTGTGGTTGAGCAGATTGCTCACCGCAGTATTCATCCTGACTGCGATATTACCGGCATCAATGCCACTTCCGATGTGTTTGAAGTGGCGACTAACCCTAATGTAGATGTCCTGGTGGAGCTGATTGGCGGCTACGACATCGCCCGTGAACTGGTACTTACCGCGATTGAAAACGGCAAGCATGTGGTGACTGCCAACAAGGCGCTGATCGCCGTCCACGGCAACGAAATCTTCAAGGCCGCGCATGAAAAGGGTGTGATCGTAGCGTTTGAAGCCGCGGTCGCTGGCGGTATTCCGGTGATTAAATCGCTGCGCGAAGGCCTGGGTGCCAACCGTATCGAGTGGGTGGCGGGCATTATCAACGGCACCGGCAATTACATTCTTACCCATATGCGCGATGAAGGCCGTGCCTTTGAAGACGTGCTCGCGGAAGCCCAGGCGCTAGGCTACGCCGAATCCGACCCGACCTTCGATGTGGAAGGCATCGACGCCGCACACAAGCTCACCATTCTCGCCTCGATTGCCTATGGTGTGCCGCTGCAGTTTGAGAAAGCCTTTACCGAAGGCATTTCGCGCATCACCGCTGAAGACGTCGAGCAGGCCGACAACCTAGGCTACGTGATCAAGCACTTGGGTATCTCCAAGCGTACCGACCAGGGCCTTGAACTGCGTGTTCACCCCACGCTGATTCCCAAAGAGCGCCTGCTGGCCAATGTTCACGGTGTCAAAAATGCCATTGCGGTAATGGGCGACGCCGTTGGGCCGACGCTCTACTACGGCGCGGGTGCAGGCGCGGAACCGACCGCTTCAGCGGTGGTGGCCGATTTACTCGACGTGGCGCGGGATATCTCCACCGACCACCACTACCGGGTGCCTTACCTGGCGTTTAGCGGCATCGACGAAGATGTCAGCCAACTGCCCATCATGCCGATGGAAGAGATCATTACCGCCTACTACCTGCGACTATTGGCGGTTGATCGTCCCGGTGTGCTGGCGCGGGTGGCAACGATTCTTGCTGAACAAGGCATCTCTATTGAAGCGCTGATTCAGAAAGAGGCCACTGAAGGCGAGCTGGTACCGATTATCCTGCTGACCCACCGCACCAAAGAGAAGCAGATGAACGCAGCGATCCGTGAAATTGAGTCTATGGCCGATATTGCCGGGCCGCTAACACGCATTCGCGTGGAAAGCCTGGACGAGGGGGAGTAAACCCAGATGCGCTATATCAGCACGCGTGGGCAGGCGCCCGCGCTCTCCTTTGAGGAAGTGGTGCTCACCGGTATGGCTAGCGACGGCGGCCTCTATGTGCCGGAAACCCTGCCAGAATTCTCCCGCGAAGAGCTGGCCGACATGGCCGGGCTCTCCTACGCGGAAATCGCTTTCCGAGTGATGAAGCCGTTTGTGAACGGTGAAATTGACGACGCGACGTTCCATGGCATCGTGACTGAGGCCTATGCGACCTTCAATCATGACGCCGTGCTACCGCTCAAGCAGTTGGMCGCCAATCATTTCTTGCTTGAGCAGTTCCACGGCCCGACGCTGGCGTTTAAAGACGTAGCGCTTCAGTTGCTTGGCCGTCTGCTGGATCACTTCCTGAAAAAGCGCGGCGAGCGCGCAGTGATCATGGGCGCGACCTCTGGCGATACCGGCTCGGCGGCGATTGAAGGTTGCCGCCACTGTGACAACCTGGATATTTTCATCCTGCACCCGCATAACCGCGTCTCGGAAGTTCAGCGTCGCCAAATGACCTCGGTGCTGGCTAATAACGTCTTTAACATTGCCATCGAAGGCAATTTTGACGACGCCCAGGCGATGGTCAAAGCCAGCTTTGCCGACCAGACGTTCCTTAATGGCACCCGCTTGGTCGCAGTCAACTCGATCAATTGGGCGCGCATTATGGCGCAGATCGTTTACTACATTGCGTCAGGTGTTGCCTTGGGCGCGCCGCACCGGGAGGTGAGCTTCTGCGTGCCGTCGGCTAACTTTGGTAACGTCTTTGCAGGCTATATGGCCTACAAAATGGGCTTGCCGGTGAAACAGTTCATCATCGCTACCAACGCCAACGATATTCTCCACCGTACGTTGGCCGCCAACGACTTCTCCAAAAAAGAGCTGGCGGCAACGCTGGCGCCCTCCATGGATATCGTGGTGTCGTCTAACTTTGAGCGCCTGCTGTTTGACGCCTACGACCGCGATGGCTTGGCCGTGGCGGCGTTGCTTGAGCGCTTCCAGCAGGAGCCGACGGCGCTGGCCGRTGCGCCGCTGGCCAAGCTGCGCGAGAAGTTTTCCAGTTACAGCGTGGACGATGCAACGATTCTGGAAGCGATTCGCGACGCCCATAAGCGCACCGGCGAAATGCTCGACCCGCATACCGCCACCGGCTACCGTGCCGCCGAGCGCGCCCGCGCAGATCAGTCAACGCCGATGATAACGCTGGCCACTGCGCACCCGGCCAAGTTTGCCGAAGCCGTTGTCAAAGCGGGCTTTCTGGGCGTGCCACTGCCGCCGCATATGGAAGACCTGATTGAGCGGGAAGAGCGCTATACCGTGTTGCCCGCCGAGCTTGCCGCCGTGCAGCAGTTTGTCGTGGAAAATCGGCGTTGAAGTGTCAATGACCTCAGTCGTCGATTTACCCCATAGCACCACCCGGCCACGCTTAGAGCCTCGTCCCGTGGACGAGGCGCTCTATGCCCGTGCACAAGCGGAAGGGTTAAGCGAACTGCAGGCGCGATTGCTAGCCTCCCGCTTGCCTGGTTACAGCGGTGAGTTGCAACCGTTAATCGAGCCCAGCCTGCGTTATCTGGCCCACCCGGAGAAACTGGCCGACGGTCGCCGCGCCGCTGAGCGTATTGCTCAGGCGGTGGCAGAGGGCGAAGCCATCGGCATTCTTACCGACTACGACGTGGATGGKATCMCCTCCCACGTGGTGATCCGGCGCACCCTGGTGGAGCTGTTTGGAGTCCCGGAAGGCAAGCTGCACAGCCTGATTGGCCACCGTATTCATGACGGCTACGGCATTAGCCTGCCGCTGGTGGAACGCACGCTGGCGCAAAAGCCGTTTCCCACCCTGGTTATCACCGCCGACTGCGGTAGCTCTGATGAGCCCCGCATCGCACGCCTTAAGGCAGCGGGTATCGATGTGGTGGTGAGTGACCACCACGCGCTGCCCATTGAGGGGCCGCCAAGTTCGGCATTTGCCTGCGTTAACCCTACCCGGGATGACTGCGAGTATCCTGATAAAACCATCGCCGGCTGTATGGTGGCGTGGCTATTGATGTCGCTCGCCCGCGGTGTGCTGATTGAGTGGGGAGCGCTTTCGGAATCGMCGCCCAAGCTGTCGCCTTGGCTCTCATACGTAGCGCTGGGCACGGTAGCGGATTGTGTCTCCTTAGGCGGCAGCCCCGCCAACCGCGCGGTGGTCAATCAAGGGTTAAAGCTGATCAACCGTATGGATGCGGCGTGCTGGCGCGCTATGGCCACGCGCTTAGGCGCTGACAGCGTGCCGTTTAACGCCGAGACATTAGCGTTTCAGATGGGGCCGCGCATCAATGCCCGCTCACGGCTGGACGACCCCTACGCGGCGTTGCACTTTATGCTCGCCGAGAACGATGGGGTCGCCAATCGCCAGCTCGACGTTTTGGATCAGGATAACCAGTCCCGCAAAGCGATTGAGGCTGATATGGCTGCCGAGGCGCGTACTTTGGCGGTGAGTGCGTTAACCGCTGATGAGCCCGCCGTGGTGGTACTGCTGGAAGACGGGCACCCCGGCGTACAGGGCATCGTTGCCTCGCGGTTGGTGCAGGCCTACGGGCGTCCAGCGCTGGTGCTTACCCAGGCATCGGCACCGGGCATGCTCACCGGCTCCGGCCGCTCGATTGACGGGCTGCACCTGCGCGATGCCCTACAACGTACCTTTGAGCTTGCTCCTCAGGCGTTACCGCGCTTTGGCGGCCATAGTGGCGCGGCAGGGGTGGGCGTGCCCAGAGATCAGCTTGACGCCTTTAAAGCGGCTTTCCTGCAGGCAGTGGGCGAGCAGTTGGAGGGGCGGACGCTTTACCCGCGACTCTGGACAGATGGTGAACTTTCTAAGGCGCAGCTTTCGCTGACCACCTTGCAGGAGATCGAAACGCTTGGCCCCTACGGACGGGAATTTGACCCGCCGCTATTTGAGGGGCGCTTTATTGTCGAAGCGCTGCGTCCGGTGGGTGCCGACGGCGCGCACCTGATGCTGGAGCTCTCCACTGGCCCGGTGACCTGTAAAGCGATCTGGTTTCGCGCCCTAACGCCGGGGGAACTGCCTGGGTTTAGCGTCGGCGATACGCTGCACTGCGCCTATAAGCTTAATCGCAACCGCTGGCGCGGTCGTGAAACGCTGCAGCTGATGGTCGAGCACGCCAGCGCTATCTAAACTAAGCGTTTTATAACCTTAACAACTCACGTAAGGACGCTCCAATGCGCGTGGAAGATTTACCAACGGATCAGCATCGTCCCTATGAAGATGTCATGGCGATGCTGCTGGGGACGTTCTTCGTCGCGCTGGGGGTTACCTTTTATACCCATGCGGTGTTGCTCACCGGCAGTACCGCAGGCTTGGCGCTGCTACTCAGCTATATGACCAGCAGCGTCACCGGTTGGGGGTTTGGGGTGTGGTTTTTTGCCATTAACCTGCCGTTTTACTACTTGGCGGTTAAACGCATGGGCTGGAGTTTTACCCTGCGTACCTTCGCCGCCATCGGCTTGGTCTCGCTGTTTTCCGAGCTAACCCAGGGCTGGGTGCAGTTTGCCAACGTGCCATCGCTTTACGCTGCTTTAATGGGCGGCGCGCTGATGGGCATTGGCATGCTGATGCTGTTTCGCCACCGCACCAGTCTGGGCGGTATCAATATCCTCGCGCTCTATCTGCAGGATAAACACGGCCTGCGTGCAGGCTACGTTCAACTCGCCATCGATGGCGTTATTCTGTTGATTGCGTTAACGCAGCTACCGCTGGATCGCGTGGGCTACTCAGTGCTGGGCGCACTGACCCTCAATCTGATTATCGCTCTGAACCATAAGCCAGGGCGTTATATTGGGGTGAGTTGAGAGGAGACATTTCTTAAGACAACCGCTTTTCATCGTCTATCACGCAGACCTTGGTAGGCACTTGGTGCGACCATTTCCAGAACACAATATTAACGTCTCGATGGGTCGCTCCCTTGGCTTGKGMCGGCACTCGAATGCCCGCGAATCCGGTCGTGATCAACTGCTCCGCGATTTCCCAGGCGATAACGGGCTCGCGCCTTATTTTCTTATCTAACCATGCTTCCTGCATCCAGTTCTCTGGATGCGGTCGAACGCGCGTTTGGATAGCTGGGTCACAGAGATCGAGAATCGGMCCGCAATTTACCTCATAGCTGCACAGCGTCAGCGGTTGCGTCTTAAAGGGAAAGCCTTGTTGAGCCTCAAGCCAGGCTGTTTCGAACCGCTCACTGGTGTACAGCGCGGGCAGGTCAACGGGGTTCCAGCGGCCGCCGTTGCGTGCGGCGCCTGCTCCTGATGTGGGTGCATGCTGCCATCTGGGGTTGTGCCCACGATAGACCAGCCCTGTGTATTGAAACCCAAGTGCCAGCAGACTCACGCATAGCCTCCCTCGGCAATGTGGGAGAGGTAGGCACGGACATCATCCGCCCGCCCGTGACTAACCAGTTCTTCAGCGGTGAAATCCCCCAGCGGCGCGATAGGGTAGCTGCGATACCAAGACCATGCGGCGCTTATCGACCCCGCCCAGGGTTCAATGCGCTTAAGTATTTCCATCGCTTGGCGCAGGCGCTGCTGTGTGGAGACGGCGTGGAGACGGTCTTTACGGATGATGGCGTTGTGGCTAAGCCCAATCGCATGGGCGAACTCACGTTTGGTAATATGCAACTCGTCAAGTAGTGCATCGGTGATGATAAAACCTTCATTATCCACGGCMCTGTTGATGTCAGGMCTCATAAATGTCACCCATATAGGCGTATGTTTACGTCATTATGGGTGACAATAAGGCATTTGTAAAAAACGGCAGTTGTAAACGCGTGGCGAGAAGTGTGGCGAAACGAAAGTTGAAGACGTTGGCTTAGCCAGCTTTGCTAAGCCAGAACCACCACACGATAGCGGCGATAAGCCCAAGCCCCGCCAAGTTGATCAATAGACTCATGCGACGTCCTCCTGGCTGGGTGACTTCCACAGCCGCAAGCGGTTGGCGTTACTCACCACGGTGATGGACGAGAGTGACATGGCAGCACCCGCAATCATCGGTGAAAGCAGCATGCCGGTGAGCGGGTAAAGCACCCCCGCAGCAATGGGAATACACAGTAGGTTGTAGCCAAACGCGCCGACCAGGTTCTGTTTGATATTGCGCAGCGTGGCGCGGCTGATCTCTATCGCTGACGCCACCCCGTGCAGCGAGCCGCGCATTAGCGTGATACCCGCGCTCTCAATGGCCACATCGGTGCCTTGGCCAATCGCAAAGCCCACATTTGCTCGGGCCAGCGCCGGGGCATCATTGATGCCATCGCCCACCATGCCAACGATTTCTCCCGCCTTTTGACGGCGCTCAATCTCGGCGTGCTTGTCCTCGGGKAGCAGGCCTGCATGGTACTCATCAATACCCACTTCCTGAGCAATGGCCTTGGCGGTGTGCTCGTTATCGCCGGTTAACATGACAATGGTTAAGCCGTCTTTTTGCAGGCGCTTGATCGCGGCCACGGTGTCATGGCGAAGCGGGTCGCTGATGCCAAACAGGGCGGCCAGTTTGCCATCCACCGCCAAGTACACCAGCGTGCGAGCCTGCTCTTCTAGGGCGCGTGCTTGCCCTTCACCTGCCTTGAGATCCACCCCTGCCTCGCTCAATAGACGTGCATTGCCCAGCAGCAGCGCTTTGCCGTCGGCGGTTTGGGCTTTTACCCCGCCACCAGTCACGCTATCGAAACCATTAATCTCGGCAGGGTTAGCGTCGTGTTCATCCGCGTAGGTCATTAACGCCGCCGCCAATGGGTGCTCGGAGCTGCGTTCCAGCGCGTGCACCAACGCTAGCGCGGTGGATTGCTCTACGCCAAACATCTGCGCATCGGTAACACTGGGCTTGCCCTGGGTGAGCGTGCCGGTTTTATCGACCACTAGCGTGGTCAGCTTGCTGGCGGTTTGGAGCGCCTCGCCGCTGCGCACCAGCACCCCTTGCTCAGCTGCTTTACCGACGCCGATCATGGTTGAGATCGGCGTCGCCAAGCCGAGCGCACAGGGGCAGGCAATAATCAGCACGGTGGTCGCCGTCACCAGCATATGGATCACTTGGGGGGCGGGCCCTAGGTTGAACCACACCAGGGCAGTCAATACGGCAATGATCATTACCGCAGGCACAAAAACGCTGGAGACCTGGTCGGCTAGCTCGCCAATCGGTGGGCGCGAGTTTTGGGCGCTCGCTACCTGTTCGGTAATCTGCCCCAGGCGAGTGTCGGTGCCCACTCGCGTTGCGCGATAGATCAAGCTGCCCTTGCCATTCACCGTGCCAGCGCTGACTTCATCCCCCGCGCCCTTGGCGATCGGTAGTGGCTCGCCGGTAAGCATCGACTCATCGATATGGCTTTGGCCTTCAACGACGTCACCATCCACCGGCAAGCGCTCACCGGGGCGCACCCGTACGTGGTCGCCAGCACGCACCGCGTCAATCTCAATCTCCTGCTCGTGACCGTCGCGAATCACCCGCGCCGTGCGGCTCTGCAGATCGAGCAGGCGCTTTAGCGCATCGCTGGTGCGGCCCCGGGCGCGTAGCTCCATGGCATTGCCGAGCAGAATCAGCCCGATTACCATCGCTGAGGCTTCAAAGTAGATGCCCTGGGCAACCTCGGGTAACCACGGCGCAAACAGCACCACGGCCATGGAATATAGCCAGGCGGCGCCAGTGCCCATAGCGACCAAGGTATCCATATTGGCTTGGTGGTGCTTAAGCTGCTTCCAGGCGTTGACGAAAAAGTGGCGTCCTGGGAAGGCCAAAATGCCCAAGGTTAATAAGCCGATCACCAGCCAGTAGAGACGCCCCATGCCCATCGGGTGGGGATGGAAAAAAAACATGCTCATCATCAGCGGAACCGCCAGTGCCAGCGAGATGGCACTTCCGCGCAGCCGTTTTTGGTATGTCTTGGCGTCCTGCTCTGCACGAGTGCGTTCTGCTTCCCGCATATCCACAATCGGTTCGGCGCCATAGCCGGCTGACTCAACGGCGGCGATTAACGCTTGGGTCTCGGCACTGCCAAACACCTGGGCGGAGTGGGTGCCAAAATTGACGCTGGCGGTGTCGACTCCCTCAGTGCGCTCTAGTGCTTTCTGCACGCTGTTGACGCAGCTGGCGCAGGTCATCCCACTAATCGCCAAGCGCTGTTTCTTGCCTTGCCCTTGAGACTGGGAGTGAGCACTTGCGGTTTTTTCAGCTTCGGCATCAGCGGGTGCCGCGGTTTCTGGCTGATTATCAGCATCGTCTGGGGCTGCTTCCTCCAGAGCTGCTTCGCCTGGCGGGTAGCCCGCCGCGGTCAAGCGTTGATCAAGCTCGGCGTCGGTTAGAGTCGAAACAACCTCGAGGCGTTTTTCGCTAGGCATGCCGGTGACGTCTGCTTCAGGGTCACCACTTTGAATCGCCTCGCGCATACGCTTGACGCAGCCCTGGCAATTCATGCCGGGGATGGTTCGCGTGGTGGCTCCATTTGCAGGGCTTACGCTTGAGGCGGCTTCGGTAGAGGCGTCGCTCATGGGGTCTCCTTGGTAGACGTGGCGTCAGGAAAACTCTCAATCAGGCGGCACACGCTGTGGCCGTCGGGGGAACCGTCGGGCATCTGCTGCCAGCTCTCCATAGCCTGTTCCATTCGTTCGGCTAGCGCTTCCAGCTCGGCAATACGTGCGCGGATTTGTGGCAGGCGGCTGGCGAGTAAGTCGCGTACCAAGGGGCAGGGGGAGTCGCCTTGGTCGGCGTGGGTCAGGATGTCGCGAATCTCCGCCACGCTAAAACCGAGCTTGCGTGCCCGCTGAATAAAGCGCAGCCGCTCTAAGTCGGTATCCGAAAATAGCTGATAGCCGTTATCCGGGTGGCGCTGAGGAGCAAGTAGCCGCTCACGAGCGTAGTGACGCACGGTCTCAGCGGTAACACCGCCCCGTTTGGCAAGCTCAGTAACTTTCATGGCCTGTTCTCCCGACCGGTTAAATAGTAACCGCTTTAGTGTAGAACCTATGGGTTACCCATAGGTCAAGGGCGACTTTGTGCAATAAGCTCAAATGACTAAAACACTGATTTAAAACGACCGTGCGACTAATGTATAAGCCAAAAATAAAATAAAACGAACGTTTGCCCTTGAACCTTTGGCCCAGTTGCGAGAAAACAGTCATGTAAAAATAAAGAGGGTGGATCGTTGGTATCCACTGGATCATCGGGAAGAGAGGCCCACTATGAATAATAACTTTAATAAGCTAACCCTGGCCGCTGCTATTGCAGCGGTTGCTTTCSCCAGCCAAGCCCACGCGGGCGGGTATCAAGTCAACGAGCAGAGCGTGAGTGGCCAGGGCTATGGCCATGCCGGGCGCAGCTCTAATATCCATGATGCAACCATTGTGTACGGTAACCCTGCAGGTATGTCGTTTTTGGATCGTGCGCAAGTGACGGTTGGGGGAACCTATCTAAACGTAAATACTGATCTTTCTAATGTCGAAGCTAGCCGCTTTATTGATTCGGGCGTGGCTGCTGGTGGCGCCCCCAATGGCAATCAGATTCCCATCGGCAGCATTCCTGGGGGGAATGATGGCGATATGGTGCCAGGTACTCCCATTCCTTTTGCGTTCTATGCGCAGCCAGTGACTGATCAGTTAGCGTTTGGGTTCGGGGTATATGCACCCTTTGGCTCCAAAACCGACTACGAAGATGATTTCCAGGGACGCTATTTTGGCGACTATACCGAAGTCAAAGTGATCAGTGCGCAGCCGACGGTTTCTTATCGCTTTAACGATCAATGGTCGGTTGGTGCGGGTATTACCTACAACCAAGTAGAAGGTGAACTGCGTCGCCAGCTACCCTCTGAGGCTACGTTTAATCCAGCTACCGACATCGACTCGCGCGTTGACGGCGAAGACGAAGCGTGGGGCTACAACTTAGGCGTGATCTATCGCCCGATACCCGAAACCACCTTGGGTCTGACTTACCGTTCAAAAGTAGACTACACATTGGAAGGGGATTTTAGCGCTACCGATCCCCTGGGTAATGTCCTTCGCTCAGATACCGCGAACCTGGATTTAACCACCCCAGAGACGGTTAACTTCTCCGTAACCCAGCAGATGACCGATCGCCTCAAACTGATGTTCGGGGCGTCCTGGGTTCGCTGGAGCCAATTTGATCAAATTTTGGTTACCGGTAGCCAAGGCGATACGATTACCCAAGAAGTTCAGAACTATTCAAACGCCTGGGCGTTTGCCACCGGCGGCGAGTATCAGTTAACGAAGACATTAGCGCTTCGTGCTGGGGTAACGTTGGACTTTACACCCACCAATGATGAAGACCGCAGCGTGCGTATTCCTTCTGACGATCGGCGTATTTTCTCGCTGGGGGCAGGATGGAGCCCAACGCCTGATATGACCATTGACGTGGCGTACTCCTATCTCACGGAGCGAGGCACCTTTGTTGAACAGGATCGTAACGATCTGCTCCAAGGTGCAGGCGGCGCGTCCTACTCAGCCGACTACAAAAACGAAGCCCACGGTTTTGGTGCGCAGTTAACCTATCGCTTTTAAGCTTGAGAGAGCTAAACCCCAATGAAACCCGGCGCACGCCGGGTTTTTTATTAGATGCGAGGGTAAAAGCGAAAGTTTACAAGTCTATATCCCAGGGCTATCTAGAAATGCAGCGCGCATCAGTTCGCGGGTATAGGTCTCGCGGGGAGCGTTGAACAGTGATTGCGTGTCGCTTTGCTCAATGATTTCGCCTTGTCGCATGACGATCACCTCATCGGCTAGCGCGCGTACCACGGCGAGGTCATGGCTAATAAATAGGTAGGTCAGTCCATGGCGTTGTTGCAAATCCCGTAACAGCTCAATAACGGTCATTTGAACTGAACGGTCAAGGGCAGACGTTGGTTCATCAAGCAGCAGGAACTCGGGCTTGACGACCAATGCCCGGGCAATGGCAACCCTTTGCCGCTGTCCGCCGGAAAACTCGTGGGGGTAGCGGTGTCGGTGGACGGGGTCCAGGGCGACTTCTTCTAGGGCTTGAATAACCAGGGCATCGCGTTCGGCGCGCCCCAGCAGTGGCTGATGAACGCGTAGTCCCTCGCCGATAATCTCACCTACTGTCATACGCGGGGAAAGCGAGCCAAAGGGATCTTGAAAGACAACCTGCATGCGTGATCGCAGCGGGCGCATTCCTGCGCGGTCAAGTTGGGCAACGTCGATATCATCGAAGCGTATCTTGCCGTGACTCTTTACCAGCCGAAGTAGCGCGCGGCCTAAGGTAGTTTTTCCTGACCCCGATTCGCCCACGATGCCTAAGGTTTGGCCTTGCCTCAGCGTGAGGTCGATGTTTTTCACCGCCTCAAAATAGCGGTTTGGGCCAAACAGACGCTTTTTGATCGGGAAGCGAACGCCAATACTTTGCGCTGTGAGCAGGATGGGGGCTGAGTCGGGAACAGGCGCCTTATGGCCACTTGGGTTGGCGTCAATCAGCATTCGGGTATAGGCGTGCTGGGGGGATTGAAACAGCGCCTTGGTGGCCTCCGCTTCGACGATTTCGCCGTTTTGCATGACGCACACGCTATCGGCTAAGTGTCGGACAACCCCCAGGTCGTGGGTGATAAACAAGATGGCCATGCCATAACGGGCCTGGAGGTCTTTAAGCAGCGCGAGAATCTGTGCCTGGACGGTCACATCAAGAGCGGTGGTCGGCTCATCAGCAATCAGCAACTGAGGCTCACAGGCCAGCGCCATGGCAATCATTACCCGCTGGCGCTGGCCACCGGAAAGCTCGTGAGGAAAGCTGTCGATGCGACGTTTAGGCTCGGGAATCCCCACCTGTTCGAGTAGTTCCAGTACCCGCAGGTAAGCATGGTTGCCTCGCAAGGGCGTGTGCTTATGCAGGACTTCACGAATCTGTCTACCCACGCGGTGCATCGGGTTGAGCGAGGTCATCGGCTCTTGGAATATCATGGAGATCTCATTGCCACGAATGGCCCGCAGGCGCTTACGGCTGATGGTGAGCAAATTTTCATCACCGGAACCGCCATGCCAGCGAATGGTGCCGGTGGCACGAGCTAGTTCTGGGAGTAGCCCCATCGCGGCGGTTGATGTAATCGACTTACCTGAGCCTGATTCACCGACTAAAGCCAGCGTCTCGCCTTTATGAAGAGTAAAACTAACGTCTTTGACAGCCGTAACGGTGCCATTGGGAAGGTCGAAGTCGACCCGCAGACGGTCAATTTCCAGCAGTGGCTGTGACATGAAGATTCCTTGCGTTTTGCTAGCGCGTCTTGGGATCAAGGGCGTCTCGCAGACCGTCCCCCAAAAAGTTAAGGCACAGCAGCGTGGTGGCCAGAAACGCAGAGGGAATAATCAGCATCCACGGCGCCGTTTCCATCATGTCCTTGCCTTCGCTGATCAGTACTCCCCAGCTGGTCAGGGGCTCTTGCACGCCGAGGCCGAGAAAGGAGAGAAAGCTTTCCAGCAAAATGACCTTGGGGACGGTGAGAGTGACATAAATGATCACCGGCCCAATAGCATTGGGAATCAGGTGGCGTGTGACGATCTTAAAGCTGCTTACGCCCAGCGCATGGGCGGCTTCAACGAACTCGCGGCGTTTTAAAGCGAGCACCTGTCCGCGCACTATGCGCGACATGTCGAGCCATTCAACAGCGCCAATGGCAGCGTAGATCAGCAGGATATTCCGCCCAAATACCACCATCAGCAGGATGACCATAAACATAAATGGCAGCGAGTACATGATGTCGACAAAGCGCATCATCAAGTTGTCAACCCGGCCACCCACGTAGCCGGCAATCGCGCCGTAAAGGACGCCGATCACCAGCGAAACAAGGGTTGCCATCAAGGCGACGGATAGCGAAATCTGCCCCCCATGAAATACCCGTGTGAGCAAGTCGCGTCCATTGGCGTCAGTGCCCGCATAGTGGCCACTCTCTAAACTTGGTGGGGTCAAAAAGGCATTCCAGTCCACTTCATCAAGTGCCCAGGGGGTTAACCAGGGGCCCAATAAGCAGGCCAGGGAAATGACGATGAGGAGCACAAGACTTGCGGTCGCCGCACTGTTTTGTCGAAGCCGCCGCCATGCTTCGCGGGCTAGGCTGTTGCTGGCGACCGGAGGGGCCGACGTTGCATTATTCATTATCATAGCGAATTTGCGGATCCAGAGCCGAGTAGAGTAAATCGACGATTAGGTTGAAAAGAACAATCAGGCCGCCGTAGAAGACGACGGTGCCCATTACCAGGGTGTAATCGCGATTGAGCGCCGCCTGGACGAAATAGCGGCCAATACCCGGTATCCCGAAAATCTGCTCGATGACCACCGAGCCGGTAATAATCCCGGCAATGGCGGGACCTAGGTAGGAGACTACGGGGAGCATTGATGGGCGCAGGGCATGACGAAAGATCACCTCGCTCTCACTAAGGCCTTTGGCTCGGGCTGTGCGGATGAAATGGCTACTAAGTACTTCAATCATGCTGGCGCGCATCATTCGCGCGATATACGCAATCTGCTGAATAGAGAGTGCCACCACGGGAAGGATCATGTTCTTCCAATGACCGTCGTTCCAACCGCCGACCGGTAGCCAGGCCAGAAATACGCCGAATACCAGTGCCAGTAGCGGGGCAATTACAAAGTTGGGAATGGCCMCCCCGGCCAGCGCCGTGCCCATCACCATATAGTCAATGGTGGAGTTGCGTTTAAGCGCCGCTATAACCCCCATGGGAATGCCGACCAGGAGTGCGAGGCCGATTGCCCATAGGCCGAGTTCCAGGCTGACAGGAAAGCCTTGAGCGACCAGCTCGGTAACTGAAAAATCCTTGTATTTGAACGAGGGGCCAAGGTCGCCTTGGAGCAGGTTGCCCATGTAGGTGAGATACTGTTCCCAGACGGGTTTGTCCAGGCCATAGGAGGCCATTAAGTTGGCCTCGATTTCCGGCGGGAGCTGACGCTCGCCGTCGAAAGGCCCGCCGGGGGCCAGATGCATTAAAAAGAACGACAGCGTAATCACAATCCACAGCGTCGGGATCGCCTGAAGTAAGCGCTTTAGAGTGTAGCTGAGCATTATCGAGCCTCGTTCCTCAGGCCGAAGGCCTGAGGATATAGCGGCAGTCAGTTGTGATGAAAAAAACAACGAACTAAAGGGAATTAATCGTCGAAGTGAATCCAGCGTGAGCGATGGATATCTTCAATGTTGGTTTCCCAGCCGGACAGGTCGGGGCTGACAAGGTTGCGCGAGACGTAGTAGTAGATCGGCAGCGTGGCGCTATTTTCCAGGGCAATGGTCTCTGCCTCGGCCATGATCTCGGCTCGCTTATCCAGGTCCTGGGTATTAGCGGCTTCGCTCATCAGCGCATCAAATTCAGGCGAGCTGTAGGCGCCATAATTATTGGATACGTTGCTTTCCAGCAGGCTCAGGAAGTTTTGGGCGTCGTTGTAGTCACCAATCCAGCCGGCTCGAGCAACGTCGAAGTCGCCCTGACGAATATCCGAGTAGTGAACGGCCACCTCCGAATTATAGAGTTCAACCTCGACGCCCAGGGGCTTCCACATGGCAGCAATGGCGATGGCGACCTTGCGATGGTCCTCGCTGGTGTTATAGCGCAGCATGAGCTCCAGCGGATTATCCGGGCCATAGCCTGCCTCTTGGAGCAATTCACGTGCACGCTCTAATCGCTCCTCTTGAGATAGCTCGGCGAAACTGACTGTGGGCGCTTCATAGTGGCTGACATCGGGTGGAACAAAGCTGTAAGCCGGTACTTCGCCGGTACCCAGTATTTGGTCGGTGATGACTTCGCGGCGAACGGCTAGGCTAAGCGCTTCACGTACACGTGGATCAATAGTCGCATGGCCGTCTCGGGCATTGAAAACGTAGTAATAGATGCCCAGGTAAGGGGCTACCTGAACCGCCTCGGGTAGATTATCCATCAGCCAGTCGTACTGTTGGGTGGGGAACTCCCGCGCGATATCGATTTCGCCTGCGCGAAACCGGTTCAGCGCCGTATTGCGCTCTTCAATGGGGAAGTAGACGACCTCTTCCAGGGCGACATTGTCAACGTCGTGAAAATGAGGGTTGCGTGTTGCTGTAATGCGCGTTTGTGACTGCCACTCCTCGAGCTGGAAAGCGCCGTTGGAGACCATGTTGCCCGGGCGAGACCAGTCGTCGCCGAAAGTCTCTACCGTGTGGCTGGGCACCGGGTAGGCGGTATAGTGGGAAAGCTGGTCTAAAAAGTAAGGTGTTGAACGCTCAAGGGTTACTTGCAGGGTGGTCGTGTCCAGGGCCTCGACACCCAGTGTGCTGGTATCGGCTTCGCCCGCATAGACAGCTTCGGCATTTTTAATCGGGTACAGCAGATAGGCGTAATTAGCGGCGGTGGCTGGCGATAAAATGCGCTGAAAGGCGAAAACAAAATCGTCAGCCGTCACTGGTTCGCCGTCCGACCMCTTGGCATCGTCTCTCAACGTGAAAGTGTACACCGTGCCGTCAGCGGAGACTTCCCAGGATTCTGCAACACCGGGAATGCGAGTGCCATCGGCTGCTTCAGTGACTAGACCTTCAAAAAGGTCACCCMCCACATCGTTTTCCCAGGTGCCGCTGATTTTATGCGGATCTAAAGAAGCGGGTTCGCCCATAATCGCTAAGCGGAGCGTATCCGCCTGAAGAGGGGCGGTAAAGCCAAAAGCCAACGCTATCGCCACAGGGCCCATGAGAGTGCGATTTTTAAGCATATTGATCCCTCCAATATTGTTCTAATACGGTTGTTTGAAGATCTAAACTCCAATTAAGTACTAGCATCGGTGAAAAGCAGGCGTCTATCAGAAATTACACATGTAGCTATACGCAATTTCGATAGTGACGGGGCTAATGGTTGTTGGAAGCCAATTTCGCTACACTATGCGCTTTTCTGATCGATACACCTCTGTACGATCCGAGTAGACCAAGCTAGGGCGATCCCATGTTGGAAACCAATCCGATTCACAACCAGCTCAAGGACCTGTCTGAGCGGACAGACGTTCTTAGGGGGTATCTTTGACTATGCCGAGAAGAAAGATCGGCTAGAAGAGGTCACCCGCGAACTGGAAGACCCCAATGTCTGGAACGATCCAGACTACGCGCAGAAGTTAGGCAAAGAGCGCGCCTCCCTCGAAGCCATAGTGGCCACCATTGATGAACTTGAGCAGGGCCTTGGCGATAGCCGGGATCTGCTGGAGCTTGCAGAAATGGAAGAGGATGAAGGCACCGTCGAAGAAGTGTGCAAAGAGCTGGACAGCATGCAGACGGCGTTAGAGAAGCTTGAGTTTCGGCGTATGTTCTCCGGTGAAATGGATCAGAACAACGCCTACCTGGAAATTCAGTCCGGCTCCGGCGGCACCGAGGCACAGGATTGGGCCAATATTTTATTGCGCATGTACCTGCGCTGGGCGGAGAGTCACGGCTTCAAAGCCGATATCACCGAAATCTCTGCTGGCGAAGTGGCGGGCATTAAGTCGGCCACCGTGCATATCCAAGGCGATTACGCCTTCGGCTGGCTGCGTACCGAAACCGGCGTGCACCGCCTAGTGCGTAAAAGCCCGTTTGATTCCGGTGGCCGTCGGCATACCTCCTTTGCATCGGTATTTCTGTCCCCGGAAATTGATGACAGCTTTGAGGTGGAGATTAACCCCTCGGATCTGCGCGTTGATACCTACCGCTCAAGCGGCGCGGGCGGTCAGCACGTAAACACCACCGATTCGGCCGTGCGGATTACCCACGAGCCGACCGGTATCGTGGTGGCTTGCCAGGGGCAACGCAGCCAGCACGCCAACCGCGATTTTGCCATGAAGCAGTTGAAAGCGCGGCTGTGGGAACACGAGATGCAAAAGCGCAACGCCGCCAAGCAGGAGGCCGAGGACTCCAAGGCTGACATCGGCTGGGGCAGCCAGATCCGCTCTTACGTGCTGGATGATCAGCGCATCAAGGATTTGCGCACCAGCGTGCAGTCCAGTAACTGCGATAAAGTGCTCGACGGGGATATTGATCAATTTATCGTCGCCAGCTTGAAGCAAGGTTTGTAATCTTTTTAGCGTTTGAACATGAACAGGGTGCCCCATGGCTAACCAAGACGCGTCTCCTGCAGACAACGAAAACCACCTGATTGCCGAGCGCCGAGCCAAGTTGACTGCTCGCCGCGAGCGCGCCGCTGAGCAGGGAAAGAGTGCGTTTCCCAATGATTTTCGCCGCGACAGCTTAACCGTTGAGCTGCAAGACGCCTTTGGCGATAAAGACAAGGCTGAGCTTGAAGCACTGGATCACCACGCCGCTGTGGCGGGTCGTGTGATGCGTCAACGTGGCCCCTTCATCGTCATTCAGGACGTGGCCGGGCAAATCCAGCTCTACGTGGATAAAAAGGGCCTGCCCGCCGACATACTGGAAGACGTTAAAAGCTGGGATATCGGTGACATCGTCGCTGCCCACGGGCCGGTGCATAAATCCGGCAAGGGCGATCTATACGTGATGATGAAAGAGGCGCAGCTGCTCACCAAGAGCCTGCGCCCGCTGCCGGATAAGTTTCACGGCCTGACCGATATGGAAGCCCGCTATCGCCAGCGCTATGTGGATCTGATCATGAACCCGCAGTCGCGTAAGGTGTTTGAAACCCGCGCAGCGGTCATCAGCTCCATGCGCCGCTTCTTTGAAGCCCGCGGCTTTATGGAAGTGGAAACGCCGATGCTCCAGCCGATTCCTGGCGGTGCGGCGGCGCGCCCCTTCATTACCCATCACAATGCGTTGGATATCGATATGTATCTGCGTATCGCGCCGGAGCTTTATCTCAAGCGTTTGGTGGTGGGCGGTTTTGAAAAAGTGTTCGAGATTAACCGCAACTTCCGTAACGAAGGTCTTTCGACCCGCCACAACCCAGAGTTCACCATGGTAGAGTTCTACTGGGCCTATGCGGATTACCGTGACCTGCTGGATATGACCGAAGCCATGCTGCGCACAGCGGCCGAAGAAGTGCTCGGTAGCGCTATCATTGAGTATCAGGGCGCCAGCTACGATTTCGGCAAACCTTTTGCCCGCTTAACATTGCGTCAGGCGATTCTTGATCACGGTGACGGCATTGCCGACAGTGATTTGGATTCGCTGGAAGCGGCGCGGGCCACTGCTGAAAAGCTCGGCATCAAGGTCAAAGGGAGCTGGGGCCTGGGTAAGGTGCAAACGGAGATCTTTGAAGAGGTGGCCGAGCACAAGCTTGATCAACCGACCTTTATCACCGAATACCCGGCGGAAGTTAGCCCGTTGGCACGGCGTAACGATGCCAACCCCTTCGTCACTGACCGCTTTGAGTTCTTTGTGGGTGGTCGCGAAATCGCCAACGGTTTCTCGGAGCTCAACGACGCTGAAGACCAAGCGGAGCGCTTCCGTGCCCAGTCGGCGGAAAAGGACGCCGGCGATCTAGAGGCGATGTATTACGACGCGGATTACGTGCGTGCCTTGGAGTACGGCATGCCGCCCACCGCCGGTGAAGGCATCGGGATCGACCGCCTGGTGATGCTTTTCACCGATAGTGCTTCGATTCGTGATGTGCTGCTGTTTCCGGCGATGCGCCCTGAAGTGGACTAAAAGTTGGTAAGGGCGCGTTATAGCGCCCATAATGGTCAACGTTTCGACGGCGAGGAGAATCCCATGAAACTGCTTAACCGCTCCGCACTGAGCGTCAGGCCGACCCAGCCCTTTGTGGACTGGATCAACGCGCTGGAACCCACCATGGGAGACGACGACCTGACCCTGGACGACGTCGAACGTGAAAGTACCATTTACCTGATCCCAGAGATGGATACCCCAGAAGCGCTGGAAACCTTCGTGCGCGAGCGTTACGCGGAAATCCTTGAGACTGAGCTGCGCGCTTGGGAAGAGGATGAACGCCAGTGGCCGGATAAGCTGGACTGGGCCCTGTTCCAGGAATTTGTGCGTGTCGAACACAGCTATCTGGCCATCGACCTGGATGACGAAACGGCGTTAGAGATTTCAGAAGTTGATGATGCGCTGCTGCTCGATAGTGAGCAGGATTAGCTATTAGCGTGCTAATATTGGGCTCTGCCTGGCGCTTGCTAGCTGACTTTCCAAGTAACACCTAGCGCAAGTGTATCGAAAAACCGGCTTAGGCCGGTTTTCTGCTTTTAGCTGTTTCGCTTAGGACGCCACCCATGCGACTGTTTGAAACCCGTCCGGGAGATGATGGTTTACCCGGCCCTGAACGCGCCCTTGCTGTGCTGGCACTGGTGACCGGCACCTTGATGGCGGTGGTCGACACCACCATGATCAATCTGGCACTGCCCACCATTGCGGCTGATTTGAATGTGTCCGCTTCCCGGGCAGTCTGGATTACCAACCTGTTTCAAGTCGTGTGTGCGGCATTTTTGCTGGTGTTCGCGGGCATTAGTGAGCTAATCACTCGTCGTAGGCTCTATTTGTTTGGGTTGGCCACCTTTGTGGCGGCAGCTTTGGGGGCGGCGCTGTCGCGCAACCTGGAAACGCTGCTGGTGTTTCGTGCCTTTCAGGGGTTGGGTGCCGCCGCCACGCTGTCGATTGGCCCGTCGCTCTATCGGGCGATTTTCCCCTCGCGGCTGTTGGGCAGCGCCCTTGGCTTGAGTGCATTGGTCGTGGCCGGCGGCTACGCAGCAGGGCCCACGCTCAGCGGCGTGATCCTGTCGTTTGCCGATTGGCCCTGGCTGTTTGCGCTCAATGTGCCGCTGGGGCTCTGTTCGCTATGGCTGGCCAAGCGGGCGTTACCCCGTGAAGAGCGTCGTCAAGGCGGTTTTGATGTGGCCGGGGCGATGCTCTCCATCGTTATGCTGGCGAGTTTCTTTATCGCCATGGACGCCGTAAGCCACGCCGCCCCGCTGTGGCAAAGCGGGGGTTGGGCACTACTGACGGTGCTGGCCTGCGTCGGGTTTATTGCTCGTCAGCGCCGCGCGCCTTATCCACTACTGCCCCTTAGCGTCTTTGCTGAGCCGCGTTTTACACTGGCTGTCTCTGCTTCTGGGCTTGCTTTTATCGGCCAGGGGCTTACCTTTGTGGCGCTGTCATTTTTCTATCAGGAGCAGATGGGCTTTTCACCACTGGAAACCGCTTGGCTATTTACCCCCTGGCCACTGGCCATCATGCTCGTTGGCCCCATTGCTGGCCGCTTGGCTGACCATATTAACCCTAGCATCCTCTCCAGCACCGGGCTTGGGCTACTCATTATTGGCCTGATAGCGCTGGCGCTAGTGGATGAGTCGACCGGTGTCGCGGGAAGTTTATGGCGTACCGCCCTATGCGGCATTGGCTTCGGGCTGTTTCAGCCGCCCAATAATCGCGAAATGATGGGCAGCCTGCCGCCGGAGCGAAGCGCCAACGTCTCGGGAGTAATGAGCACTACGCGCACCGTAGGGCAGTCGTTTGGGGTGGCGTTGGTCGGCGCAGCCCTGGCGCTCGGGTGGCCGGTACAGGTAACGCTCTGGCTGGGGGCTGCGACCACGCTGCTGGCGCTATTGGCAAGCGTTGCGCGTATGCCGCTGGCAAGACGCGCGKTACACGCCCGGAGGGCATCGTCTAAGGGGCAGTAAGCGCGTACAATAAAGTGGTTTGTGATCTCAAGGAGAACCTCATGACGCTGCAGACACAGATTGAGCAGAAGTTAACGGCGCTCGCGCCCGACGTGCTGCAGGTAGAAAATGAAAGCCACATGCACAGCGTGCCCGCTAACTCGGAAACCCACTTCAAGGTGACCCTGGTGAGCGACGCCTTCGACGGTATGATGCCGGTGAAGCGCCATCAGCAAATCTATGCGCTGTTGGCCGATGAGCTTTCAGGCCCGGTGCATGCGTTGGCACTGCATCTTTATACGCCCAATGAGTGGCAGGCGCGGGGCGGGGAACGCCCGAATTCACCCAACTGCCTCGGCGGCGGTCAGTGAACCAGGAAGTCACACGGCGCCACTATCTGGATGCCATGGGCATTACTGCCTGGGCTGCCAAATACCAGTTGCCTAACGCACTACCTACTGAGGCCTGTGAGTGGGAGGAGACGACGCCTGCCCCGACGCCGCCCCGGGAGCGGTTGCAGGCGTTGCTGGACGACGCCCCCGCACCTAGGCGTCAAACGGCTAAACCCCAAGCACCCGCGCCCCCTTCGTCTGAAACTCAAACCTCAGCTGAGACCATTGCCTCGCCCTCGGCGGTGCGGGCACTGTTGGGTCAAGACAAACCGGGGCCAGCCAACCCGATGGCTGAGCAATCTGTTACGGCCGCTGAAGCAGCCACTGACAAGCCCGCCAAACCATTGGCGTTCTCACTCTCGTGTGTATGTCTAGAGGGGCGCTGGCTGGTATTGCAGGCAGGCGCCATGAGCGTGCTTGAGCAGCAGCTGCTGGCTAACTTGCTACAGGCCGTGGATATTCAGCCGGGCGCACTGCCGGAAGCGAGCCACTTCACCTGGCCGCAAATGGCCAACGCCTTTGCGGTAGAAGATCCGCTAGATGAAGCCCGCGAAGGTCTGGCAGCCTTTATCGCTGGCGGCGCGAGTCGGCAGGGGTGGCAGCTAGAGCGGCTTCTCTGGTGGGGGGAGTTGGGGCCTGACCAGGCGCCGCTGGATCGCATTCTGAATGTCACCGAAGGGCAGAGCGAGACGCTCGCGTTGCCTGTATGGCAGGGTCCTGCGCTTGCGTCGCTGCTCGACGGTACCCATCGTAAACGCGACCTCTGGCCAGCGCTGAAAACGCTAGGTCAGCAGTGGGCGTCCAAGTGCAGGGCAGACAGCTAATGATCGCTGAACTCAATGTTGAGCACCTGACGCTACTTATTACGCTTGAGCGTCAGGCGCAAAGTGGCACCTCCGACTCGCAAATGCTTGAGTCCTTGGGCAGTCAGGACACCTGCGTGTTGGGCTGGTGGCAAGATGAACAGCTGCTAGGGTATGCCATCGTGGTACGACTGCCGTTTGAAGCGGAACTGCAAGCGATCGCGGTTTTACCCGAGTGTCGCCGAAGTGGCGCGGGCCTGGCGTTGATGGATGCCGKGTTGGCGATAGCAAAAGGCTGGCTCAGTGAGCGGCTGCTGCTCGAAGTGCGGGTGGGTAATCTTAGCGCCATACGGCTCTATCAACGCTGTGGATTTAGCGAAGATAGCTGTCGGCGGGGCTACTACCCAGCGGCAAAAGGGGCCGCCGGGCGCGAGGATGCGCTGCTGATGTCTCTGGTGCTCTAGGCAGCAACGTATCTATCAGGCGGTTAGGACGTGGTGGATGTTTCGAGGCTGTCGAATTTGCTGAGTAGGCCATTGAGGCGACGTTCCCACTCTTCACGTTCCTCTTTAAGCTTGGCGTTTTCGCCGCGCAGCTCCTCATTTTCCAGTTTCATCATTTCCAGTGCATCAACGGTATCGGTGACTTTCTGTTCAAGCTGGTTAAATAGTTCCAGACTCATGTATAGCTCCATAGCATAAAATGTTAAGCAAAAATAAGCTCAAAAAAACAAGCGCAAAGCTTGTCAGTAGGGACGAATGAGGCGAGCGTAACGCCACCGCCGCGTGGCGGCAAGCGCTGTTTAAGGTTGCTGACGTAGATAGAGCCTTGCGGTGCTTTCTCCCGCCTGGGTTTCGCGGTGTAACTGCCAGTTGGCGGGCACTTCGGGGGGCAGAGATGCCTCGGTTTCCAGGTAAACCATCGCCCTATCCGCTAGCCAGCCGCCGCTTTCCAAAGCAGCGCAGCAGGGKGCAGCTAGCTGCTGATGGAAAGGAGGGTCGAGAAAGGCCAGCGCATAGGGCTTGGCTGGGCGCGCCAGGTAGGCCTGAACATCGTTAACATGCACTGCGCTTGCGGTAATATTGAGCGTTGCCAGATTGGTCGACAGCTGTGCCGCCACCCGCGCATCCCGCTCGACAAAATCGACCCCCGCAGCGCCACGGGACAGGGCTTCAATACCCAGCGCGCCGGTACCTGCGAATAGATCGAGTACCTGCTGGCCGTAAAGCTGCTGCCCCAGCCAGTTAAACAGCGTTTCACGCACGCGGTCGGGGGTTGGCCGCAGACCGGGGCTATCCAGCACAGGCAACTGGCGGCGGCGGAATTCGCCGCCGATAATGCGTAACTTACCTAATGGCTTACCGAGTGGCTTGCCAGGTGATTTGCCCGCCCGCTGAGCAGGTGTGCGGCGGGAAGCGGAGGATCGGGGGGAGCGTTGTCGTGTCATAAAGCGGATTGTAGCGGGCTGCTTATCCAAAGTCTTGGGTTACGGTGTTAGCATAACCCTAATGTTCACTATTTATGTCGGGTAACACTCATGTTTGGTTTTTTTAAGCGTAAGAATAAGCAGGATCAGCAGCAGTCGCCTCAAGACCCGCAGCAGGCGCATCAAGAGGAAGAGCAGCAGCAAAATCAACCCGATGAGGTGGACACTGCGACGTCTGACGCTGCAGCTGAAGCGGTTGAAGAGACTTCAAAAGCGCCGGAAACTTTACCAGAGCCAGAGCCAGAGCCAGAGCCAGAGCCAGAGCCAGAGCCAGAGCCAGAGCCAGAGCCAGAGCCAGAGCCAGAGCCAGAGCCAGAGCCAGAGCCAGAGCCAGAGCCAGAGCCAGAGCCAGAGCCAGAGCCAGAGCCAGAGCCGACGCCCGCCTTGCAAGACAAGCCGGTGGCCACCAAAGGCGACCAGAAAGGCTGGTTTGCGCGTATCAAGTCAGGCCTGGGGAAAACCCGCGCCAATTTAACCGACGGTATCGCCGATCTGTTCCTAGGTAAAAAACAGATCGATGACGAACTGTTGGAAGATCTGGAAACGCAGCTATTGATGGCCGATGTGGGGATTGACGCCACTAGCGAGATTACTGGCCGCCTGGAAGCGCGTATCTCGCGCAAAGAGTTGAACAATCCCGAAGCGCTTTACCGTGGCTTGCAGGAAGAGTTGTCCACTATGCTGGCGCCGGTCGCCAAGCCGCTTGTGCTTGAAAAATCGGGCACGGGGCCTTTTGTCATTTTAGTGGTGGGCGTTAACGGCGTGGGTAAAACCACCACCATCGGCAAGCTCACCCAGCGCTTTCAGCGCGAAGGCAAGAGCGTCATGTTGGCGGCCGGTGACACCTTCCGTGCAGCGGCTGTCGAGCAGCTCAAAGTATGGGGCGAGCGCAACAAGGTGCCGGTGATCGCCCAGCACACCGGCGCTGACAGCGCCTCGGTGATTTACGATGCGGTAGCGGCCGCTACTGCGAGAGGAGTTGATGTGCTGATCGCCGATACCGCCGGTCGGCTACATAACAAAAGCCACCTGATGGAAGAGCTGAAAAAAGTCCACCGGGTGATGCAGAAGCTAGATGACACCGCGCCTCACGAAGTGATGCTGGTACTGGATGCGGGCACTGGCCAAAACGCTATCTCCCAGGCCAGCACCTTTAACGACGCCGTGCCGGTCAGTGGTATCACGCTGACCAAGCTGGACGGCACCGCCAAAGGCGGGATTATTTTCGCGCTGGCTAAACAACTGGAAACGCCGATTCGCTTTATTGGCGTGGGGGAGGGCATCGACGATCTGCGCCCCTTCGAGGCCAATGATTTTGTCCAAGCGCTGTTTGACCGCCAAGGGGACGATGCCAGCGCATGATCGCTTTTGAGCATGTGGGAAAGCGCTACGGCGGACGCTTCGAGGCGTTGGCGCATCTTAACTTTCGGGTTGCCCGGGGCGAGATGGTGTTTCTGACCGGCCACTCCGGGGCGGGTAAAAGCTCGCTACTACGCTTAGTGATGCGCCTTGAAAAGCCCAGCCGGGGGCGTGTTGTTGTGGCGGGCCACGATATTGCCCAACTACATGCCAGTCAGGTGCCGTTCTATCGGCGTCAAATTGGCGTGGTCTTCCAGGATCACCAGCTGCTCTTTGATCGCAGTATTTTTCACAACGTCTCCCTGCCGCTGGAAATTCAGGGCGTAGAGCCCCGTGAGGCTGCCCGGCGCGTGCGCGCTGCGTTAGATAAAGTGGGGCTGTTGCATCGTGAAAAAGCCCTGCCTATCGAGTTGTCGGGCGGCGAGCAGCAACGGGTGGGGATTGCCCGGGCGGTGGTCAATAAGCCTGCGCTGCTGCTGGCCGATGAGCCAACGGGCAACCTGGACCCCCAGCTCTCAGCGGACATCATGGGACTGTTTGAGGACTTTAACCGGATTGGTACCACGGTGATGATCGCTAGTCACGACCTGGCCCTGATTGCTCGACTACGCCACCGTATCCTGCGCTTAAGCGATGGCCGTCTGGTCGCCGATGAGGGGGCGGTATGAAGCCGTCCACAACGCCAAAGCGTCGACAGGGAGCGGCATTAAAGACGCCGCGCAAAGCCGCTACTAAACCAGCGGTCGATAAAGTCCCCCAGCGGGGCGCCAGATCGCAACAGACGCGCTTTTCCAGCCGCTTACGGGCTTGGGGGCGTCACCACCGCAGCATGGCGTGGGATAGCTTTCAGCGCTTAGTGCGCTATCCGCTGGGCAACCTACTGACCATGCTGGCGATTGCTATTGCGCTGGTGCTGCCCGCCGCGCTGTGGCTAACCCTGGATAGCGCGCGTCTGTTGGATGCGGAGCTTGATGAGAGCGCCACCTTAACGGTCTACCTGGAATTGAGCGCCGATGATGCTCAAGCGCTGCGTATCGAAGAGGCGGTCGACGCGGAGCCGAGCGTGCTCGAGACGCAGCTGATCAGCGCCGAGCAAGGCATGGCGGAGTTTCAGCAGTCGCTGGGGATTGATGATGCTCKGGCGGGGTTGGAGAGCAACCCGCTACCTATCAGTATAGTGGTGCGCCCAGAAAGCGTTGAGCCTGCCGCCATGCAACAGTTGGCTGCCCGCCTTGAAACGCTTGCTGGTATCGATGAGGTTCGCCTTGACCTGGCCTGGGTCGAGCGGTTGCGAAATCTGGCAGAATTAGGCCGCCGTGTGGCACTAGCGCTGGGCGCGCTATTTGGGTTGGGCGTACTATTGGTGGTCGGCAATACCATTCGCCTCTCGGTGGAGAGTCGTCGCCGGGAAATTGAAGTGGKGATGCTGATTGGCGCGACCCATGCCTTTGTTAGGCGGCCTTTCCTATATAGCGGCGCTTGGTACGGGCTGGGCGGTGGGCTGTTAGCGCTGGGGCTGTTAGGTGTGGGCAATCACTGGCTGTCACTGCCGGTCGCTGCGCTGGCGGCGAGTTACGGGGCGAGCTTCTCGTTACCCCAACTCGACGTGACAGGCTCTACAATTCTGCTATCTTGCAGTACACTATTAGGCTGGCTGGGTGCTTGGTTGGCGGTGACACGTCATCTCTCAAGCATTCGGCCAAGATGATGGATGCGTTTTAGGCGGCTAATGCGATACGGCTGAATTACTTAACGTGCGAACTTTATGCTTGCGTTAAGGTCTCAGTACCACAGATTTCGTATCACCGAATTAGTATCACGGTTTTGTAATAGGTTATTGATAACGTGCTACGTCAACCACGATGGGTTACAGGGGAGACCACCTGCACATGAGCACTAGTCTTCTACCGGTGGGGCAACTTTCACCCGGCGGCGACCTCGGCGGGTATATCCGCGCGGTCAATGGAATTTCGGTATTAACAGCCGATGAAGAGCGCGAGCTTGCCTATCGTCTCTACGATGAGGGCGATTTGGAAGCCGCTCGGCGTTTGGTACTTTCGCATCTGCGCTTTGTGGTGCATATCGCGCGTAGCTATTCGGGCTATGGGTTGCCCCAGGCAGATTTGATCCAAGAAGGTAACGTCGGCTTGATGAAAGCCGTCAAGCGCTTCGATCCCAATCAGGGCGTTCGCTTGGTCTCTTTTGCCGTGCACTGGATCAAAGCGGAAATTCACGAATTTGTGCTGCGCAATTGGCGAATCGTTAAAATCGCGACCACTAAAGCTCAGCGTAAGCTGTTCTTTAATTTGCGTGGTGCCAAGAAGCGTCTGGCCTGGTTGAATAACGACGAAGTCGATGCGATTGCTAAAGACCTCGACGTCAAACCTGAGGTCGTGCGCGATATGGAAGGGCGGCTCTCTTCTTACGATGCGGGTTACGACGCACCGGCAGGCGATGATGAAGAGAGCACTTATCAAGCGCCAGTGCACTTCTTGGACGATGCTGCTTCCGACCCTGCCACACAGCTGGAAGATAGCAACTTCGAGGAAGACTCGACGCGCCGTTTACAGCTTGCCCTTGAGGGGTTGGATGAGCGCTCGCGAGATATTCTGCAGCGCCGTTGGTTGGCCGATAGCAAAGAGACGCTGCATGATCTGGCCGATGTTTACGGGGTCAGCGCCGAGCGTATTCGTCAGCTTGAAAAAAATGCCATGAAAAAGCTGCGTCAGAAAATGGGCGACACGCTGGCTGCGTAATCAGGCTTAGCGGTCTTTACCCCAGTCGCATTAAAAAACCGGCCCTTGTAAAAGGAGCCGGTTTTTTTACAGCGGACGCTTGGTGCTTCTATCAGTACTTTAGCTTAAGCAGGCTGCGCCGTGGCACGCAGTAACTGAGCTGACAGCAGTGACCACTGATCTTCCCAGTGTTCGGTGGGCAGGCGCTTAAAGTCGCTACGCACATACTGKGAAATTCGCCCCTCCGCCTGGGCCGCCAGCAAGTTGGCAGCGGCAGAGGCGGGGATCGTGGGGCGCAGCCCTTCACGTATCTCGGCTTCGCGCAGGATCTGCTTAAGCTGCATCTCCAGGCGCTCAAACAGCTGGTTTACCCGCTGTCGTAGCCTTGCGGTTTCACCGGTGAGCACGTCGCCGCCCATCACCCGCGCCAAACCAGGATTTTTTTCAGCAAAGCCCAGCAGCAGTGCAAGTATGGTGCCGCAGCGAGTGGTGGCGTCTGGAACGTCTTCCAGAATGCGCGTGATGCGGGCAAAAATACTCTCTTCAATAAAGTCGATCAGCCCCTCAAACATACGCGCTTTGCTGGGGAAGTGGCGGTAGAGCGCCGCTTCTGAAACGCCGACCTGGCGGGCGAGAGCGGCTGTGGTAATGCGCTTGCCGCTATCTTCCTCAAGCATTAACGCCAGGGCTTGGAGAATCTGCTCGCGGCGGCGTGGTTTGCGATCTTCGCTCATAATGTGGCCTCCGTCGCGGTTAGCTCGCGTCCTTGATTTGAGTACCTACCCCAGCATTGGTGAAAATTTCCAGCAACACTGCGTGGGGGACACGGCCATCAATAATATGCGAACTATTAACGCCACCTTTTACCGCATCCAGTGCACAGCGGATTTTGGGCAACATGCCGCCATAAATCGTGCCATCGGCGATCAGGTCATCCACCTGAGCGGTACTTAAGCCGGTGAGGACTTCGCCTTCGGCATTCATTAATCCAGCGACATTAGTCAGCAGCATCAGCTTTTCAGCATTGAGCGCTTCCGCAATCTTACCCGCGACCAGATCAGCGTTGATATTGTAGCTATGTCCTGCGGCGTCGACGCCAATTGGGGCAATCACCGGGATAAAGTCGCGTGCCGCCAGCATCTCAATAAGCTCGGTTGAGATCGACTCCACTTCGCCCACATGACCAATATCAATGATTTCCGGGGCGGTCATTTCGGGGCTTTGGTGCTCTACCTTGAGCTGGCGAGCGCGAATTTGTGAACCGTCTTTACCGGTCAGGCCGATCGCTTTGCCACCGCTCTGGTTGATCAGGTTGACGATGCTTTTGTTGACCAAACCGCCCAGCACCATCTCCACGACGTCCATGGTTTGTGAATCGGTAACCCGCATGCCGTTGACGAAGCGCGACTCAATGTTGAGCTTTTTGAGTAGTTCGCCGATCTGCGGTCCGCCGCCGTGCACGACCACCGGGTTAATGCCGACTTCCTTCATTAACACGATGTCGCGGGCAAAGGAGTCAATGAGGGTGCTTTCGGTCATGGCGTTACCGCCGTATTTGACCACCACAGTTTTGCCCGAGAACTGCTGAATATACGGGAGGGCTTCGGAAAGCACCTCCACAACGACCTGGGGGTCGCGACTGGCTGAACTCATGAGGTTGTCCCTTGCTAACGTTTATTATGCTGCTAACGTTGATGCTGATTGAGTGATGAGGGTCGCGCTTTCTAGGTGGTCGCGATCCCTTCAGCGCCGAGCTATTTGAAGAGCTAACTTTAGAGCTGCCTGTTTAGKGGGGTAGCTCAATATCTGGCGCGATACGCTGTAGCGCGTCGTTAAAAACTGCTTTGATGCGTGCCAGGGCGGTATCGTCTTTACCTTCAAAGCGCATAACCAGTGCAGGCGTGGTGTTGGAGGCGCGACACAGCCCCCAGCCATCCTGGTAGTCAACGCGGATACCGTCCAGCGTCGTTTTAATACCTTCGCCGAAGTCGCCCTCGCGAGCAAGCTTATCCACCAGAGAAAATTTGTCAGCGTCGCTAACCGCTATATTAATTTCCGGGGTGGCAACGTCTTGGGGGAAGCGGGCAAAAAACGTATCCGCATCGTCGGCTTGGTTGGCGAGAATTTCCACCAGCCGAGCGGCGGCATAGAGGCCATCGTCGAAGCCGTACCAGCGCTCTTGGAAAAAAATGTGCCCGCTCATCTCACCGCCAAGCTGGGCGCCAGTCTCTTTCATGCGTGCCTTGATCATTGAGTGCCCGGTGCGCCACATTTCCGGTTCGCCGCCTGCCTCGCTGATCACTTTGACCAGGTTGCCGGTGCACTTAATATCAAAAATAACCTTCGCGCCAGGCTGGCGCGCGAGCATATCGGTGGCAAATACCATCAGCAGATGGTCGGGATAGATCAGTTTACCCGAGGGCGTTACAACACCCAGGCGGTCGCCATCTCCGTCGAAGGCCAGGCCAATGTCGGCCTGGGTTTCTTGCACCTTGCGCATCAGGTCCTGCATGTTTTCTGGCTTGCCAGGATCAGGGTGATGGTTGGGAAAATGGCCATCGATTTCGGCGAACAAGGGGAGGGTATCAATACCTAAGCGGGCCAGCAGCTGCGGGCCGAGCTCGCCTGCTACCCCATTGCCACAGTCGACGACGGCTTTGATCGGCCGATTGATCTTAACGTCACCTAAAATGCGCGTTAAGTAGCTTTCACGGATATCCTGCCGGGTGATGCTGCCTTGTCCAGTTTCCAGCGCGCCGGACTGAATGCGCTCAAACAGGGCGGTGATGGCATCACCGGAGAGGGTTTCGCCACCCAGCACAATTTTAAAACCGTTGTAGTCAGGCGGGTTGTGGCTACCGGTGACCATCACGCCTGATTGGGTGCCTTCCAGTATATGAGTGGCGAAGTAGAGCACCGGGGTGGGCACCATGCCGATATCGATCACGTTGCGCCCTGCGGCGTTCAGGCCACGCATCAGCGCTGCTTGCAGCCGGGCGCCTGAAAGGCGACCGTCGCGGGCAACGACAACGCTGGATTCGCTCCGCGCGGCGGCCTCAGAGCCGACAACACGCCCGATCATTTCTACTGTCTCTTCAGTGAGCGTATCGTCAACGATACCGCGAATATCGTAGGCGCGGAAAATCGAAGCGGGTACAGACTGTGCGTTCATAGGGCTTCCCAGCTAAACAGACGTTTCCTTAAAAGATCGGCTAAGCAGACGTGATCACTCGCTACTGACTGCCCGTACTGCCAAACCCGCCGCTGCCTCGTGAGGAATCTTCAAAAGCGTCCACCAGCGATAGTTCGGCCTGTACCACAGGCACAAGCACGTACTGTGCCAGTCGATCAAATGGGGCTAGCGTAAACGTGCTCTGACCACGGTTCCAGACCGAAATCATCAGTTCGCCCTGGTAATCAGAGTCGATTAAACCGACTAAATTGCCCAACACGATGCCATGTTTATGCCCCAAACCGGAGCGCGGCAGAATCATGCCCGCCAAGCCCGGATCTTCAATATAGATGGCAATGCCGGTGCGTACGAGCTGGCATTCGCCGGGGGCTAATGGTAACGGTTCATCCAGCAGGGCGCGCAGATCCATTCCCGCCGAGCCTTCGGTGGCATAGTGCGGCATGTAGTCATGCAAACGCTCGTCTAATACTTTGCATTGCAGGCGGGGGCGGGCACTCATTGGGGCTCTCCGGAAGCGTTGGAAGATATTTGGGGCGCTGCTTGCGTAGGTAGCAGGGCGAACGCTTGGTGGATGATGGTAGTGGCCAGCTGGGACTTCGGTTGGGCTGATTCAGAACGGCTCTCAACGCCTTCTGCGGTGCGCCATAGCAGCAACGCAGCATTCTGGTCGCTGCCGAACCCCAGGCCCGCCTGGGAAACATCGTTGGCGACGATCATATCCAGCCCTTTGCGCTGTAATTTATCCCGTGCGTAGCGCTCTACATCTTGGGTTTCGGCGGCGAAACCCACCACCAGCGGGCGCTGCCCGGCGGGCAGTGCCGCGATGCTGGCAATAATGTCAGGGTTTTTAATTAACGTCAGGGTAAGCGTATCGCTATCGTCCTGCTTTTTGAGCTTATGCCCGGCAGGCGCTGCCACGCGATAATCAGCGACCGCCGCGCAGCCGATAAACAGCGCTGCAAGAGGCGCTAATCGCTGCGCCTCATTGTGCATTTGCTCGGCGGACTCAACGTCAATGCGCGTCACGCCCTGAGGGGTGGACAGGTTAACCGGGCCACTGATCAGCGTGACCTTGGCGCCTTGCGCGGCTGCCGCTGCGGCCAAGGCAAAGCCCATTTTTCCCGAGCTGTGATTGGAGAGGTAGCGCACTGGATCCAGCGGTTCCCGGGTAGGGCCGGCGGTAATCACCACATGGGGGGCAGTGCTGTGCGGAGCATCGGCGAGATAGGCTGCAAACAGCGTCGTTAGGGCACTAAATATCTCTTCAGGTTCGCTCATGCGGCCAGGCCCCACGTCGCCACAGGCTTGATCTCCGGCGGCGGGGCCAATCAGCTGCCAGCCATCATCCGCCAGCTGCTGTACGTTGCGCTGGGTAGCAGGGTGGCGCCACATGGCCTGATTCATCGCCGGGGCAATCAGTTTGGGCGCCTCTGAGGCCAAGCAGAGCGTGGTGAGCAGGTCATCGGCCATGCCGTGCACCAAGCGGGCGATCAGGTCGGCAGTGGCAGGAGCGACCAGCACCACATCTGCCCAGCGAGCCAGCTCAATATGCCCCATGCCTGCTTCGGCTTCGGGGTCGAGCAAGGAGGTGCGCACGGGCTCGCCGGAGAGCGCCTGGAGCGTGAGCGGGGTAATAAAAGCCTGTGCCCCGCTGGTCATCACCACGCGCACATGGCAGCCCGCCTGCTTGAGCAGGCGCACAATCAACGCGCTTTTGTAGGCAGCGATACCCGCACTGACGCCGAGCAGTACCCGTTTGCCTACAAGTCTCGAGGTGCTTGTCGAGTTAACAGCAGAGGCCATGGTCAGTGATCCATCTTCACATGCGTAAGGAGGCTTACCATACCATTGGCACCAACAATTTGGCATATTAGGTGCAAACAAGGTTAAGCTAGGTTTAATGAGCTTGTTGCTGCAAGTATCAGTTCGATGAGGCGGGCTTGAAGCAATAAAGGTGGACAGCGCGGGTAGGGTGCGATGGGAATCAATCACTGGCCGGAAGGTGAGCGGCCCCGGGAAAAATTGTTAAATGCGGGAGCTCAGGCACTCTCAGATGCGGAGCTGTTGGCAATTTTTTTGCGTGTTGGCGTGCAGGGGCGTTCAGCGGTCGACTTGGCGCGGGATTTACTCAGTAGTTTCGGTGGTCTGCGCCAACTGCTAGAGGCCGATCAGGCAAGCTTCTGTACTGCCCGTGGGTTAGGCAGCGCCAAGTACGCCCAACTTCAGGCAACGCTTGAGCTATCGCGGCGCCATTTAGCCAGCCAGTTAGCGCGAGGCAATGCGCTAACATCGCCGGCCTTGGTGCGTCATTACCTGAGTTCGCAGCTACGTCATTTAGGGCATGAAGAGTTTGCGGTGCTTTTTTTGGATACCCAGCACCGAATTATTCGCTATGAATCGCTGTTTCGCGGTACCCTAGACAGCGCCTCTGTTTACCCCCGCGAAGTTGCCAAGCGCGCATTAGAACTTAGCGCAGGCGCCGTTATCCTGGCTCACAATCACCCTTCGGGTGTGGCAGAGCCAAGCGATGCTGATCGACGTATCACGGAGCGCTTAAAAGACGCGCTGGCACTCTTTGAGGTGCGCGTGTTAGATCATTTCGTGGTGGGGGATGGAGAAGTGATTTCTTTTGCCGAGCGCGGCTGGCTATAAGCAGCACCAAAGATGCACTGCTCAATGCAGTGCTGACTAAGTAAAATGAGCAGAAAAGCGCTTTTTCAGCCTTTTTTGTGGGTTTTGCTTGCTGCAAGTCGAGTGCTCTGGTATAAAGTGCCACCTTTAAACTTGGGTTGAATAACGGATTTGGATAAAGCTTGGCGGTTAACGGCGTCGACACCTTCCCTTCCGGTCCGCCCGACAGTTTTGAACACTCAGGTTATTATATCCTGGCCAAGCAGTTGGAGGCTCTAATGTCCAAAGTATGTCAGGTTACCGGCAAGCGTCCGGTAACTGGAAATAACGTTTCACACTCAATGCGTAAGACACGTCGTCGTTTCTTGCCAAACCTGCACACCCATCGTTTTTGGGTTGAGTCTGAAAACCGCTTCGTCAAGCTGCGCGTTTCTACTAAAGGAATGCGTATTATTGATAAAAACGGTATCGACGCAGTTTTGGTTGATATTCGTAAGCGCGGCGACGCTATCTAAGCCAGCTTTTGGGGCCTAGCGCTTCGGACCAAGCATTTTGGAAGGATTAAACCATGCGCGATAAAATCAAGTTGGTGTCCAGTGCCGGTACAGGTCACTTCTACACCACTGATAAGAACAAACGGAATACCCCGGATAAGTTCGAATTTAAAAAATTCGACCCGGTCATCCGTAAGCACGTGATCTACAAGGAAGCCAAGATCAAGTAATCGCTTACGCGATAATGATCGGCTTCCACTGCAGGCGAGCGCCTGTTCAAAAACCCGGCCTCAAGCCGGGTTTTTGCATGCATGCCTTTTATCCGTTGCATGCTGCGCGAACTTACCTTCACTAGGCTGTCATTACAGGCCGTTACTATTCTGAAATATGCCCGAACTGCCCGAAGTTGAAACCACCCGCCGTGGGATTGCGCCCTATATTGAAGGTCAGGAAGTGACCGAAGTGCTGGTGCGCCAGCCGCGGCTGCGTGTCCCCGTGCCTGATGACCTTGCCGAGCGGTTGGTAGGGGCACGCATTGGCGTATTGAAGCGGCGTGCTAAGTATCTGCAGATTCCTATCCAGCCTGCTGATGCGCTTGAAGGCGACGCTAACGCGACGCTGCTATGGCACTTGGGCATGTCGGGAAGCCTGCGAATTGCGCGGGTAGGGGATTTGCCTAAAAAACATGATCATGTGGATGTGGTGACTGCCAGCGGCTATGTACTGCGCTATCACGACCCCCGTCGGTTTGGCTTTGTGGATTGGCAGGCCGAAGACGAAACACAGGATAAGCGGCTTGCGCACTTGGGGCCCGAGCCGCTGTCTGATGCGTTTAACGGCAAATGGCTCTACACGCTTTCGCGCCACAAGCGCGTGGCGGTAAAACCGTTTCTGATGGATAACCAGGTGGTGGTTGGCGCCGGTAATATCTATGCGGCGGAAGCGCTGTTTATGGCGGGTATTGATCCGCGCCGCGCGGCGGGAAGGGTTTCCCGTGCGCGTTACGACGCCTTAGCCCTTGCTGTTAAGGAGGTGCTGGCGGCGGCAATCACCCAAGGTGGCACCACGCTGCGGGATTTTGTCAGTGGCCAGGGCGAGCCCGGCTACTTTGCCCAGCGCTTGAATGTTTATGGCCGCCACGGCCAGCCCTGTTTGCGCTGTGGCGTTGAGCTTCGCCGCATTACCCTTGGCCAGCGCGCCAGTGTGTTCTGCCCGGGCTGCCAACGTTAATGGCTACCTATAAATGCTACTGTTTTGCTTTGCTTACGTTTTTTGGAGATTGCTGTGACTCAACGCCTGCGCCTGAATAAGAATGCTGACCGCCGCCTTAAAGCGGGCCATCTCTGGATCTACTCCAATGAGGTAGATATTAAGGAGACGCCGCTGAAAAACTTCGCGGCAGGCGAAGCCGCCCTGGTCGAAGCCTCCAATGGCAAAGTCATGGCGGTGGCTTATGTTAATCCCCATTCGCTCATTGCGGCCCGGGTCATGTCCCGCGACCCTGAAATGCGCTTGGATCGCTCGCTGTTTGTGCACCGCTTTAATCAGGCATTAGCCCTGCGTCAGCGCCTTTATGCGCAGCCGTTCTACCGCTTGATTCATGGCGAAGGCGACTTGCTGCCAGGTCTGGTGATTGACCGCTTTGGTGATGTCCTCGTCGTGCAGCTCAATACCGCCGGTATGCAGGCACTGGCGGATGAAATTGTCGATGCGCTGGAAAAAGTGATCAAACCAGAAGTGATTGTCTTCCGCAACGATACTGGCGGCCGTCGACAGGAGGGCCTTGAGGCTCACGTTGACGTCATCAAAGGCACGCTGCCTGACGAAGTGGTGCTCGAAGAGAACGGCGCCCGCTTTGTAGTGCCGGTGCTCAATGGTCAGAAAACCGGCTGGTTCTTTGATCACCGCGTTAATCGCGAATGGGTCAATCGGAATGTGGAAGGTAAGCGCGTGCTGGACGTATTCAGCTATGTGGGTGGTTGGGGCGTGCAGGCGGCCGTTCACGGCGCAAAAGAGGTGCTGTGCCTGGACTCTTCGGGCCCGGCGCTGGACCAAGTCGCACGTAACGCTGAGCTGAACGGCGTGCAGGAGAAGGTAGCGGTTAGTGAGGGAGATGCGTTTGAAGCCTTGGCGGCATTGAAGGCGGACGGTGAAGAATTCGACGTGGTCATTCTTGACCCGCCGGCGTTTATCAAAAAGCGTAAAGATATCCCCAATGGCGAGCGCGCCTATGCGCGTTTGAACCGTGAAGCCATGCGTTTGTTGGGTCGCGACGGCCTATTGCTGTCAGCCTCCTGCTCGATGCATTTGGCGCCCGAGCGGCTAATGGATGTGGTGCGCGGTGCGGTTCGCCATCAGGATCGTCACGGTCAGGTTATTTTCCAAGGCCACCAAGGGCCTGATCACCCGGTGCATCCGGCTATCCCCGAAACGTCTTATCTGAAAGCCCTGGGTGTGCGGGTGTTCCGCGACTAGGTCGTACAGCAACCGGTGAAGGAGCCAAGGCAATGGAGTGGGCGCTACCCGAGCCTTTTGTGATTGATATCCGCGTGACGGATGAGGCCATCGACGCCTACCGGCACGTCAACAATAGCGAGTACCTGCGCTGGGTTGAGCAAATCAGCTGGGCGCATTCAGAAGCGCTGGGGCTATCGCTTGAGCGCTACCGAGAGCTTGMCCGGGCCATGGTAGTTCATCGCCACGAGCTGGATTACTTAGCACCGGCTTTTGCAGGCGACGAGCTACAGTTAGCGACTTGGATTGTTGATTGCGACGAGCGTTTTAGTCTGACCCGTCGTTTTCAACTGGTGCGCGTCAGAGACGCTAAAACACTGCTTTATGCTCGCACGCGCTTTGCTTGCGTGGCACTCTCAACGGGGCGGCCCAAACGCCTCCCCGAGGAGTATCGGCGCATATACGGCGGCGCGGTTATTGCGGAGTGACGTAGAGCGAAGTGGATTTTTTCGTGCAGAACCGGCAATCGCTAGATTTTTCTCCTAAAAAACGCCTTAACCGGCGTTTTTTTTGTTTTGCGTTCCTGGGGTGGTGGTCAACGTTAGCTGTGCTGTAATTTGCTTAACAAGACCACTGACCTTTAAAAGCACAGGAATACGCCAATGAAAATCGCTGTCCCCAAAGAGATTAAAAATCACGAATATCGGGTAGCCTTAACACCGACCGGCGCGCGGGAGTTAACCGGGCGTGGCCATCAGGTGAGCGTTCAGGCGGGCGCTGGTGAAGGTGCTGGCTTTGCTGATGCGGACTTCCAAGCCGCTGGCGCGCAGATAGAAGCCGATGTGGATGCTTTGTGGCGCCACGCCGAGCTAATCCTCAAGGTGAAAGAGCCGCAGCCGGATGAGGTGGCGCGCCTCACTTCACAGCACACGCTGTTCACCTATCTACACCTTGCTGCCGAAGAGCCCCTTACCCGCGGCCTAATGGAAAGCGGTGCCACCTGTATCGCCTATGAAACGATTACCGACGCCCGTGGTGGCTTGCCGCTACTGGCGCCGATGAGCACCGTAGCAGGCCGAATGGCGGTGCAAGCGGGTGCCCATAGCCTGGAGAAGGCCCAAGGCGGTGCAGGCGTGCTGCTACCCGGTGTGCCTGGTGTGGCGCCGGGAAAGGTCACCGTGATTGGTGGCGGTGTCGTGGGGGAGAACGCTGCTCGCATGGCGCTGGGGTTGGGTGCCGAGGTGACTATTCTGGATAAGTCGTTAGCGCGGTTGGAAGTGCTGGACGACCGCTATCAGGGCCGCATTAAAACGGTTTATTCCACCGCAGACGCGTTGGAAACAGCCACGCGTGAGTCGGATATGATTATTGGCGCAGTGCTGGTGCCCGGCGCCGCTGCGCCCAAGTTAATCACTCGCGCCATGCTGGCCGATATGAAGCCCGGTAGTGTACTGGTGGATGTCGCCATCGATCAGGGCGGGTGTTTTGAAACCAGCAGGCCCACCACCCATGCCGAGCCGACCTATATCGTCGATGGGGTGGTGCACTACTGCGTGGCGAATATGCCTGGCGCGGTGGCGCGAACGTCTACCCAAGGGCTGACCAACGCCACGCTGCCCTTTGTACTAGCCCTGGCGGATAAAGGCTGGCAGCAGGCGCTACGTGACGACCCGCACTTCCTGCCGGGTCTTAACGTGCACGCAGGCCAAGTGACTTATCAAGCGGTGGCAGACGCCTTTGGGTTGGCAAGTAGCGATCCTGCAAGCGTTGTTGGCAGCTAAGCGTTTAGAGGCTAGTTGCTGACGGTTAATTAATTAGTTGCATCGAGGGTATCGATCAGAACTATTGATCAGTGCTGTCGTTGGCTCAGTAGTGGGGCGGAAGCTCATCCTCGGGGCGCTGGTCGCCCTGGGGTTCGCTGGCTTGTAGCGCCTGGTGCTGCTCGCGCAGGCGTTCGCGCATTAGCCCGCTGAGTTGCTCAAGTTTTTCCAGGCGCCGCTCCTGCTGAACCACTGCTTGATCCAGGGTGTCCAGCCAGTGCTCTTGATGGGCTAATCGGCTCTCTAAAGATTCAAGACGTTGAGCTAGGTCAACAGGCGATAATTCGTGGGTCATGATATCATTGCAACCTTATGTAGTAGTATGCCGGTGCTATTGGGAATGGGCCTGATAGTGCGGGTATTGTCCTTCGTCTGTTACCCATACAACAAGAGAGCTTTTTTTTTCTATGAATCCAAAAGTTGTGTTTCGCTGTTTCTTAATCAGTGTATTACTAGCCGCCCCCACGCCACTTCTGTTGGCGGGGATTGTTCATTTAACCGATAGTGCCCTCGCCGAGCTGTGGATGGCCGAGCTGGCAATCAGTGGAGTTAGCAGTGTCTATGTTGCCGTTGCTATAGGGTGTTTTATTGTTCTGTGGGTTGGCACATTAGCGTCAGCTGCTTTTGCGCCCTCGATTGTGGTGGCATCTGATGTGGTGGCGCGTCCTAAGCCAGCATCGCGTCAGCCGCAAGCGGCTGCTCCTATGGGCGATGATGAGGAAGAAGACATCATCGATCCTAACGATGGCCGTGAAGAGGGTGAAGTGAAGTGGTTCAATACCAACAAAGGCTACGGCTTTATAACCCGCGATAATGGCGAAGATGTATTTGTACACTTTCGCGCCATTCGTGGTCGTGGCCCGCGTATGCTGGCAGAAGGCCAAATTGTGCGTTACCACGTGATTAAAAATGAGCGTGGTTTGCAGGCCGACGATGTGAGCATTATTGAGTAAGCTGAAGGGCTGGCTTTTGTATCGTCAGCTAGGTAATAACGGTTGATAGTAAAAAACGACCCCGCTTTTGCGGGGTCGTTTGCGTTTAGAGGTGCTTGCTAACGGCCAGAGTCAGGCCMCTCGATTGCGCCTTCCTTACCGCCGGGAAACACCTGCCAGAAGCGGTCTGGGTCATCGCCGGGATGCCAGCCACCCAGGGAGCAACGCACTTCGGTTTGAAGAGCTTCCGCTGCTTGCTGGGCGCAATCCTGATCGGTTATCCAAGGGGTGTGGTTGCTATCGAACCAGAGACTGGCAAAGCCGTCGGCGGCTTTGTCAACCAGCAGCACCGGCACGCAGTCGCCTTGGTATTGGCCACGGGTTTTCCATTGCCCCTTGCCAGCGGGACTTAGCGGGGGCGCTATTAATGTGCTTTTAAGCCACTCATTGAGCGCTTCAAGCGAGACGCTGGCCAGGTAAATCTCGATATCGGGATAACGCTCCATCATACGTTTACCTCGCCGGGAGTGAGCAGCGCCTGTAGCGTCGCTTCATAAATCCGACTTAAATCGTCCAGGTCGCTGGCGCGAACGCGCTCATTCACCTTATGGATGGTGTCGTTGAGTGGGCCTAGCTCGACCACCTGAGCCCCCAGCGTGGCAATAAAGCGGCCATCCGAGGTGCCGCCGCTGGTAGAGAGCGTCGGGCGCTCGCCGGTCACCGCTTCAACGCCTTTAATGGCGGCGTCAACCAGCGCGCCTTCCGCGGTTAAAAATGGTTCGCCGTTGAGTGTCCAGTCTACCTGATATTCCAATCCATGCTGGTCGAGAAGGGTTTGTGTGCGCGCTTTGAGCTCATCAGAGGTCACCTCGGTGGAGAAGCGAAAGTTAAACACCACTTCCACGTCGCCGGGGATCACGTTGGTCGCCCCGGTGCCTGCGCGCAGATTGGAAATCTGAAAGCTGGTGGCGGGAAAAAAATCGTTGCCCGCGTCCCAGTGTTCATTGACCAATGCATCCAGCGCTGGCATCGCCTGATGAATAGGATTGCGCGCTAAATGCGGATAGGCCACGTGACCCTGCACGCCTTTAATGTGCAGCGTGGCGCCCAGTGAGCCGCGGCGGCCATTTTTAATCACGTCGCCCAAACGCTGAGTGGACGAAGGCTCGCCAACGATGCAGTAATCAAGGCGCTCGTTGCGCTCACGTAGGTGCTCGACCACCGCGCGGGTGCCGTCGACTGCCGGGCCCTCTTCATCTGAGGTGATCAGAAAGGCGATACGGCCATCGTGATCAGGGTGGTTGGTCACAAAGCGTTCAGTGGCGGTCAGCATCGACGCCAGACTGCCTTTCATATCCGCCGCGCCGCGCCCGCACAGCATGCCCTGGTCATCAATACAGGGCTCAAACGGAGGGTACTGCCAGTTGGTGTAGGGGCCGCTGGGCACCACGTCGGTGTGACCCGCGAAAGCCACCACAGGGCCGTGATGGCCGCGCACCGCCCAGAAATTCTTTACGTCGCCAAACGGCAGCCGCTCAATATGAAAACCGAGCGCGGTTAAGCGCTCGATCATTAGCTCCTGGCAGCCTTCGTCGTCTGGCGTTACCGAGGCCCGGCTGAGCAGTTCAAAGGCCAGCGTGAGCGTCGGCGACAGCGCTTCAGGCTCAGTTGTGGGCATGCAGCGCCTCGTTCAGGGCGATGGCACTTTTGTTGGTCAAGCACTCAAKGCGGCCACTCTGCGAGTTGCGGCGCCACAGCTGGTCGTCTTGGCCGGCCAGTTCGCGTGCAGCGACGGTCTTCACTACTTGGCCTTGATCATCCAGTAGCGCGACCTTGGAGCCTGCGGTGATGTAGAGCCCTGCTTCCACCGTGCAGCGGTCACCCAGGGGAATGCCGATGCCAGCGTTGGCACCGATCAAGCAGCCTTCGCCAACCTTAATGACGATATTGCCGCCACCGGAGAGCGTACCCATGGTGGAGCAGCCGCCGCCCAAGTCGGAGCCTTTGCCGACCACCACGCCCGCCGAGATACGGCCTTCAATCATGCCGGGGCCTTCGGCGCCCGCATTGAAGTTGACAAAGCCTTCGTGCATTACCGTCGTGCCTTCGCCCAGGTAGGCACCCAGGCGAACGCGGGCGGTGTCGGCAATGCGAATACCGGAGGGCACCACGTAGTCGGTCATTTTGGGGAATTTATCGACACAGTCGACGGACAGCGCGCGGCCCGCCATGCGCGCTTTCAGGCGCCGGGTAGGCAGTTCTTCAATGTCGATGGCGCCTTCGTTTGTCCAGGCAATATTGCGCAGCAGACCGAACATGCCGGTGAGATCAAGGCCATGAGGCTTGACCAGCCGGTGCGACAGCAGGTGCAGTTTTAGATACACCTCTGGCGCGGTTTGCGGTGGTTGGTCGGTGTCCAGAAACATGGCGACCAGCGGGCGCTGGCTGGCAGAGAGCGCTTCGGCAAGCTCGGCTTGGGCTGAGTGCCCGGCGGCTTCCAGGGCTTTGGCCAACCGTGTGCAGTCTTCGGGCAAAAAGCTGATGGCGGCGTTGCCTTGGGGGGCATCCAGGGCCTGCTGAGCGGCTTCCACTAGACTTGCAGGTGGGTTGAACAGCGGTGCCGGGTAGTAGATTTCCAGCCAGTCGCCCTGGGTGTTTTGGGTGCCGATTCCAAGCGCAAAGCTCAGCATAAGAAGTTTTCCTGTGGTGTTGGGAAGTGAATGTTAGCAAAAAGAGCCTGGTTGCTTAGCCGCTTAGCTTGTCGTAATCGCCGTCGCGGTAGCCGACTAATATGGTTGAGTCGTCGACTTCCAGCAGCGGCCGTTTAAGCAGCGTGGGGTGTTTCATTAGCAGCTGACGGGCCGAGTTGGCGTCGTAATCCTTTTCATCAGCGGAAAGCTCGCGCCAGGTTTTGCTGCGTTTGTTAATGACCTCAACCAGCGGCACGCGATGTAAAATATGCTCCAGCAGCGCAGCGGAGAGACCATCTTTGCGCAGATCGTGGGTTTTATACAGCAGTGCTTTCTCATCCAATGCTTTGCGCGCTTTGCGGCAGGTATCGCAGTTATCAATGATATACAGCGTCAGCATATGGCCTCCCTGAAAGGTTAAATCTCGCGGTTAACCGCGCTCTATAAGATGACGAATGCGTTGGGCGGCTTCCAGCGTGGGTGCCAGCTCAGCCACTAGCGCTAGGCGTAAACGGCCTGCGCCGGGGTTAACGCCGTTTGCTCCCGTGCGGCCCATTAGGCTGCCGGGCAGTACGCTAACGTGCTGCTCGGCAAACAGCCGCTGGGTGAAGGCGATATCGTCGCCACCCGGTACCGCAGGCCATAGGTAAAAGCTAGCTTGCGGTGCGGGAAAATCCATGACCGGGGCAAGTACATCGGTCACCGCGCTAAATTTTTCGCGGTAGGCGTCGCGGTTGGCGCGTACGTGCTGCTCATCTTGCCAAGCGGCGATGGAGGCGTGCTGCAGCGGCAGCGACATGGCACAGCCATGGTACGTGCGGTAGCGCTTAAACGGCGTGAGCAGTGCCGCATCCCCCGCCACAAAGCCGGAGCGCAGGCCCGGCAAGTTGGAACGCTTGGAGAGTGAGTGAAAGACCACGCAGCGCCGGTAATCATCACGACCCAGCTCGGCGCAGGCTTGCAGTAACCCCGGCGGKGGGGCGGCTTCGTCGAGGTAGAGCTCCGAGTAGCACTCGTCCGAGGCGATAATAAAGTCGTGTTCGTCGGCGAGGGCAATCAGATGCTTAAATTCATCAAGGGGCGTGACTGCGCCAGTGGGGTTGCCCGGTGAGCAGATAAAGACGACTTGCACATCGCGCCACGTAGCGGCGGGCACGGCGCTAACGTCGGGCCGAAAATCATTCTCAGCGGTAMAGTCTAAATAGAGCGGCTCGCCGCCTGCCAGCAGCGTCGCGCCTTCGTAGATTTGATAAAACGGATTGGGCATCGCGACTTTCGCCGGGCGGCTGCGATCCAACGCCGCCTGTACAAAGGCAAAAATGGCTTCCCGAGTGCCGTTCACTGGCACGACATGCTGCTCGCTGTCGAGTTCGCGCAGCTGAAAGCGTTGTGCTACCCAGGTAGCGATGGCTTGGCGCAGCGCTGGCAGGCCATTGGTCGCCGGGTAGCGGGCCATTTCCAACTGGTGCGTCACCAGCGCTTCAAGCGCCGCGGGGTAGGGCGCGTGCTGGGGTTCGCCAATGGTCAGCGAAATTGGGGAGAGCTCGGCTGGCGGGGTAAGCGCTGCCTTAAGCGCAGCCAGCTTTTCGAACGGGTAAGGATGCAGGGCGTCGAGGTCGGCGTTCATGAGGTGTCCGTTGATGGCTGGCGGCGTAAACCGTCGATTATAGGCAAGCCCCGGTGCAGGCTCAAACCTAACCGGGACTGCGGAGAGGCTTAAACCCCCAACACCTCAATCAAACGTTCGCGTAGCTGCTGCTGGCGCTCGGGGTCGGTGAGCGGTTCGCCTGCCTTGGTGGTGATGAAAAAAACGTCTTCTACCCGCTCGCCCAGTGTGGCGATTTTTGCCGCGGAGAGTGAGATATCCTGCTCCATAAAAATACGCCCTACCCGGGCCAGTAGGCCGGGGCGGTCGGGGGCGGTGAGTTCCAGCAGAGTGCGCTCATTGGCTGGATCCTGCTCAATCAGTACTTCGGTGGAGACCTTGAAGTGTTTGAGCTGACGTGGCGTATGGCGCGTGACGATATTGGGATAGTCGTCCGGGTCATCGAGCTCTTCGACCAGGTGCTGGCGCATCTCTTCAATATGCGCTGGATCCCGGATCGGCTGACCGTGGCTGTCGAGGACGATAAACGTATTCAGCGYCCAATCGTTATGGGAGGTGGCGATCCGTGCATCGTGGATCGACAGCCCCAGCTGCTCCATGGCAGCGGCGGTGGCGGCGAAAAGGTCATCTACCGAGCGGGTGTGGATAAATACCTTGGTGCCGCCTTCGGCCATATCGGCAGTAGGCGCGCTGATCAGTACCAGCGGCAGCGGCGACTGGTTGTGATTGAGAATGCCCTGGGTCTGCCAAACGATTTCGCTGGGCGCGTACTGCAGAAAGTAGTCTTCCCCTAGCGATTCCCAAAGATGATCAATTTGCTCACGATTAACGCCGATGGTTTGTAGCAGCGAGCGCGCTTCCGTGCGCGTTTCTCGCACCCAGTCGTCGCGGTCGGGCGGATTGTTCAGACCGCGGCGAAGGGCGCGTTTGGTCTCGGCATAAAGTTGGCGCAGCAGCGACGCCCGCCAGCCGTTCCACAGCGTCGGGTTGGTGGCGTTGATGTCGGCAACGGTGAGCACGTACAGGTAGTCCAGGCGCGTTTCGTTACGCACGATCAAGGCAAAATCACGAATCACGTCGGGGTCGCTGATATCGCGTTTTTGCGCGGTCATCGACATCAACAGGTGGTGCTCCACCAGCCAGCTAACCAAGTTGGTATCGTGCACCGAGACGTTATGACGCTGGCAGAACAGTGCAACGTCCCGCGCGCCAATCTCCGAGTGGTCGCCGCCGCGGCCCTTGCCTATATCGTGAAATAGCCCGGCGACCCAGAGTAGGTCCAGCTTGGGCAGTTGCTGCATGAGGGCCGCGGCTACCGGGAAGTCGTCTTTGGCCTCCGGTTTGCGAAAGCCGTGCAGAAACTTAAGCAGCCGCAGGGTGTGGGCGTCGACGGTGTAAATATGAAACAGGTCGTGCTGCATGAGCCCCACGGCGCGGCCAAACTCGGGCAGGTATTTGCCCAGAATGCCGTAGCGGTTCATGCGGCGTAGCTGGCGCGGTACGTTGCCCGGGGCGCGCATAATGGCCATAAATAGCCGCTGGTGGCGGGGGTCTTCCCGGTAGTGGTCGTCAATCTGGTGGCGATGATCGCGAATTAGCCGGATGGTGTCGGCGCGAACCCCTTCGATTTCGGGGTGCTTGGCCATCAGCAGAAATAGCTCCAGCATCGCCGCTGGCCGTTCGCGGAATAGGTTGCGCGAACGTACTTGGATATAGCCGCCCTTGGTCTCGAAGCGCTCGTTCAACTTGACCGTTTCCAGCGCCTCTCTGCCGCGCAGGATCACTTCGTCGAAATGTTGCAGCAGCATATCGTTGAGGCCCGCCAGCGCGGTGACATGGCGGTAGTAGCGCTTCATAAACTGCTCGACCGCCAGGCGCTCTGGCGTATCGCGGAAGCCAAACATCTCGGCGATAGTGCGCTGGTGGTCAAACAGCAGACGGTCTTCGGCCCGGTCGGTGAGCATGTGCAGGGCGTATCGCACCTGCCACAAGAACGCTTGCCCCTGGCTTAAAATGCGCAGCTCGGCGTCGTTCATAAAGCCGTTGGCGACAATGTCGGTGTACTGCTCGGTGCCGAAGTGGCGCTTGGCCACCCAGCCGATCATCTGGATATCCCGTAGCCCGCCGGGGGAGCTTTTGAGATTGGGCTCTAAGTGATACTCGGAGTTGTTGTAGCGGTAGTGACGGGATATCTGCTCCTGCCACTTGGCTTCAAAGAAGCGGTCGGCAGGCCAAATATGTTCGGCGCTGAGGCGTTCGCGCATCGCTTCGCGCAGGCTTTCGGGCCCGGCGATCAAGCGCGATTCGAGCAGGTTGGTAATCACCGTGACATCCGCTTCGGCTTCACGCTCGCAGTCGCTGAGCGAGCGCACGCTATGGCCAATCTCCAGGCCAATATCCCATAAGAAGGTGATAAAGGCGGTCAGCGGTTCGCGATAGGCGGTGTCGTCGTCCTGCTCCAGCAGCAGCAGCAGGTCGATATCCGAGTGGGGGTGTAGCTCACCACGGCCGTAGCCGCCGACCGCCACCAGAGCAATGCCCTCATCGGGCCAATCATGCTGGGCCCAGGCAATGGCCAGCAGTTGATCCAGGTACCAGGCGCGGCCACGCACCAGGTCGCGAATGTCTGCTCCGGCACGAAACTGCTCGTCCAGGCGCGCCTGTAACTCGCGCAGGGCGGCTTTAAAGGGCGCGACCGGGGAGCGCGAACCGGCAAGCTCGGTGCGAAAAAGATCCAGGTCGTAAAGCGTGGTGTCCGGCTCAAACCGGTGGTGGTGTAAAAGCATCAGTTGGTTAGAAAACTGAAGTCTTCATCACCGCGCGCAGTCAGCACTTCAACACCGCCCTCGGTGACCAGCAGCGTATGTTCCCACTGGGCGGAGAGGCTGCGGTCTTTGGTCACGGCGGTCCAGCCATCGCGCAGCACCTTGGTTTTATAGCCGCCGACGTTAATCATCGGTTCGATGGTAAAGCACATCCCCGCGGCGAGTGTGATGTCGGCATCCGGTGCGTAGCCGTCATAGTGCAAGAACTGCGGCTCTTCGTGAAACTCGGCGCCGATGCCATGACCGCAGAAATCGCGTACCACGGAGTAGCCGTGCTCTTCGGCGTGTTTTTGAATCACCCTAGCCAGTTCAGACAGGCGCACGCCGGGCTTGACCAACTCAATGCTTTTATACAGGCACTCCTGGGTGATGCGGCACAGCCGTTCGCCCTGGATCGTTTCACCTACCACGAACATCACGCTGGAATCACCGTGGTAGCCATCTTGGGTCTTAACGGTGATATCCAAATTCATGATATCGCCTTTCTTGAGCTTCTTGCCGTCGTCGGGGATGCCATGGCACACCACATGGTTGAGCGAGGTGCAGGTCGCTTTGGGGAAGCCATGATAGTTCAGCGGGGCCGGAGTCGAGCCCAGCTCGTTAACAATATAGTCGTGACAAAGACGGTCGATCTCCCCCGTACTAATGCCCGCCTGGATGTGCGGGGTGATCATTTCAATCACGCTAGCCGCTTGGCGCCCGGCTTCGCGCATGTATTCGATTTCAGAAGGCGTCTTGATAGGAACGTTCATGAATGCTCGATATGAATGCAGAGTGGAAAATTGAATGGCGCAATTTAAGACCGTCAAACGGGGTGCGACTTCATCTTGGCAATGATCTATGGTATAAAGCCGCGCGCTTTCCTGCAATCGTGATTCCGAGCTTCTTTGTTGGCTGGGTAGCACGCTGAAGGGCGGGGCGATGAATCTGTAGTGKGCCACTAAGGGGCGTACTACTTAACGACCAAGCCTTAAAAACACACATGCACCGGCACATGGTCCCGGGTGCCGCTGGCAGCGTCTAACGTCGTCAACGGTCGGATCCATGGGGTGCGTGGAGGCCTAACCCGAGTTTTAGGAGTTTTACCATGTCTCACGTTAATATGCGTGACCTGCTTAAAGCAGGCGCTCACTTCGGTCACCAGACCAAGTACTGGAACCCGAAGATGAGCAAATTTATCTTCGGCGCGCGCAACAAGATTCACATCATCAACCTTGAGCACACCCTTCCGGCGCTGAACGAAGCGATCGATGTGGTCGAGAAGATGGCGGCATCCAACAACAAAATTTTGTTTGTTGGTACCAAGCGCAGCGCTAGCAAGGTAATTAAAGAAGAAGCGAACCGTGCCGGTCAGCATTTCGTCAACCACCGCTGGTTGGGCGGCATGTTGACTAACTTCAAGACCATCCGTCAGTCCATTAAGCGTCTGCGTGATCTTGAAACCATGCGCGAAGACGGCACGTTCGAGAAGCTGACCAAGAAAGAAGTCTTGATGGCGACTCGTGAGCAGGACAAGCTTGAGCGTTCTATCGGCGGTATCAAGAACATGGGCGGCCTGCCGGACGCACTGTTTGTGATCGACGTTGACCATGAGCGCATCGCGATCAACGAAGCCAACAAACTGGGTATCCCGGTTATCGGCGTGGTGGATACTAACTCCAACCCCGATGGCGTTGACTACGTAATCCCCGGCAACGATGACTCTATCCGCGCTATCCAGATCTACGTAAAAGCGATTGCGGACGCCTGTGGCCGTGCCAAAGCAGGTAACGCTGAAGAGTTCGTTGAAGTGACCGAAGAGGCCGCTGCAGCTGAAGACAACACTGCCGCCGAGTAATCGCAGCAGTGGGTGCGGTGAGCAGGGCTGCCGCATCATGATAAAAGAGAGGGGGCTATGCCCCCTTTTTCCCACTACAGGCTTTCCACTGTGGTTTTTTCGCTGCAGGTGAAGCGTTTAGGCGGGACGAATTTGCCGGCTGCTAGATGCCGGCCCCGCAATGCAGAGAGACATAGGGCAGCGTGATACATGATGGTCATTTATCATGCCTATACTCTGTGTTGCGTTTAACTCTCATAGAACCATTTCAGAGGTGAATTCTCATGGCAGCTATCAGCGCCTCTCAGGTCAAGGAACTTCGCGAACGTACCGGTCTCGGCATGATGGAGTGTAAAAAAGCACTCACCGAAGCCGACGGTGATATCGAAGTTGCGATTGAAAACCTGCGTAAAAGCTCCGGCCTAAAAGCGGCGAAGAAAGCCGATCGTATCGCCGCAGAAGGTGTAGTAGTAACGCGCGTAGCAGAAGACGGCAGCTACGGCGTAATGGTTGAAATCAACTCCGAGACCGACTTTGTGGCTCGTGATGACAACTTCATCGCCTTTGCCGACAAAATCGCCGGTGCTTTCTTCACCGCGAAAAGCGAAGACGTTGCCGCCGTTATGGCGGGCGAGCTTGAGACTGCTCGCGAGCAGCTCGTGCAGAAAATCGGTGAAAACATCGGTGTGCGTCGCGCCATCGTCGTTAACGCTGCTGACGGCGGTCTAGTCGGCGAATACGTTCACGGTGGCCGCATTGGCGTTCTTACCGTGTTGACCGGCGGCACTTCGCAAGTTGCAAAAGACGTTGCGATGCACGTTGCTGCGATCAACCCTGCGGTTGCGCATCCTGCCGATATGCCCCAAGAGCAGTTGGATCAGGAAAAAGCGATTATTCTGGCCCAGCCGGATATGGCCGGTAAGCCGGAGCAAATCGCTGAGAAAATGGTGCAAGGCCGCTTGAAAAAGTACCTGGCAGAAAACAGCCTGACCGAGCAGCCGTTTGTGAAAGACCCGAACCAGACGGTGGCTGAGTTCGTCAAAGCGGCGGGCGGCGAAGTGGTTGGCTTTACGCGCTTTGAAGTTGGCGAAGGTATTGAGAAAGAAGAAGTCGACTTTGCTAAAGAAGTTATGGAACAGGCTGGCCGTCGCTGAGGTCAGAGGTTTCAGAAAGAAGATGGCGTGCGCGCGAGCGCACGCCTTCGCGTATCCGGCCCCTGTATAAATAATGCTAGTATAATCGGCCCCGATATAACGGGTTTATATACTAGTTTATACCAAGGGGCTGCCCCGCCTGCCTGTTTTCAGGTCTGCCTCAGGAGAGATGCCATGTCGAGTGATGTTCAAGAGCCTMCCCCCCATGTAGCACCCAGCAAAGCAGTGGGTACCAAGTCAAAATACAAACGTATTTTGCTCAAGCTTTCTGGCGAAGCGCTAATGGGGGAGCACGATTTTGGTATTGATCCTAAGGTACTTGACCGCATGGCGCTGGAAATCGGCCAGCTTGTCGGTATTGGGGTGCAGGTAGGTATCGTGATTGGTGGTGGTAACTTGTTCCGCGGTGCAGCACTCAACGAGGCTGGTATGGACCGTGTCACCGGTGACCATATGGGCATGCTGGCCACCGTAATGAATGCGCTGGCCATGCGTGACGCGCTGGAGCGCTCCAATATTCGCTCGCGAGTGATGTCGGCTATCCCGATGAGCGGCGTGGTGGAGCACTATGACCGGCGTACCGCCATTCGCTACCTGACCTCAGGGGACGTCGTGCTGTTCTCTGCGGGCACAGGTAACCCCTTCTTCACCACTGATTCTGCCGCCTGTTTACGGGGCATTGAAGTGGACGCTGACGTGGTGATTAAAGCGACCAAAGTCGATGGCGTCTACAATAAAGACCCGGTAAAACATCCGGATGCGGTGAAGTACGACCAGCTCTCTTACGACGACGCCCTGGATCAAAAATTGGGCGTTATGGATTTGACCGCTATCTGCCTGGTACGTGACCATAATATGCCGGTGCGGGTATTTGATATGAATAAGCCTGGTGCCCTACTGAATATGGTCGTAGGGGGCAAGGAAGGCACGCTGATATACAGAGGGTAATGACGTGATCAACGATATTAAGAAAGATGCCGATTCGCGCATGCAAAAAAGCGTTGAAGCGCTGCATAGCAACTTCAATAAAATTCGTACCGGTCGTGCTCATCCGAGCATTTTAGACGCCGTTACCGTGGATTATTACGGCAGCCAGGTACCGCTGAGCCAAGTGGCATCGGTCAACGTTGAAGACGCTCGCACGCTGACGATTGCGCCGTGGGAGCAGGGCATGGTGCAGAAAATCGAAAAGGCTATCATGACCTCTGATCTGGGGCTTAACCCAGCCAGTGCAGGTAACGTGATCCGTGTGCCGATGCCGATGCTCACCGAAGAGACCCGCAAAGGTTACATCAAGCAGGCGCGTAGCGAAGCTGAAAACGCCCGTGTGGCCGTGCGTAACGTACGCCGCGATGCTAACGGTGATTTTAAGTCGTTGTTAAAAGATAAAGACATTACCGAAGACGATCAGCGTGAAGGCGAAGACGCGATTCAAAAGCTGACCGATAAGTACATCGCTGAGATCGATAAGGCGCTGACTGCAAAAGAGCAGGATCTCATGCAGGTATAAACCTGTGCTTTATTCAGCCGCGGGCAGCTTAGGCTGCCCGTTTTGCCACACTCTGGCTGGTTTTTTTATGACTGATCTTTGGTGCGAGAATCCATGACGTCTCCGCAGCTTCCGGAACAACAGCCGGACGACGCCTGTGCGCCTTCACTGGCCGGGGAGGCCCCGCCGTCTCATGTTGCCATTATTATGGATGGCAATAACCGCTGGGCGCGTGCGCGAGGGCTTTCAGGGGTGCGCGGGCACCGGGCCGGAGTGGAAACTGTGCGTGCGGTGATTCAGCGAGCCGCCGAACGCGAGGTGCAAACGCTCAGCCTGTTCGCCTTCTCCAGCGAAAACTGGAAACGCCCAGCCGCGGAGGTCAACGCGCTGATGGAGCTGTTTTTGATGGCGCTCAAGCGTGAAGTCAAAAAGCTCAATGAGCGTAATGTCCGCCTCTCGATCATCGGCGAGCAGCGCGGTTTTTCCCATGCCATCCAAAAGCATATTCAGCGCGCTGAAGCGTTAACGGCAGACAACACGGGCATGCACCTGGTGATTGCCGCCAACTATGGCGGCCAGTGGGATATCGCACGAGCGGCGCGCACCTTGGCCGAACAGGTGGCGGCAGGGGTGTTGTCACCTGCGGAAATCGATGAAGCGTGCTTCGACACGGCAATGGGGGTTGATGATGTGCCGCCGGTGGATCTGTGTATACGCACCAGCGGTGAGCAGCGGCTATCCAACTTCATGCTTTGGCAGTTGGCCTATGCTGAGCTGCACTTTTCCCCGCTGCTATGGCCCGMTTTTGGTGCGGAAGCCTTTGACGCGGCATTAAACGACTTCTGTCAGCGCCGTCGTCGCTTTGGCATGACGGACGAACAAATAGAGGCGCAGGGTGCTTAAACAGCGGATTATCACTGCAGCCTGGCTAGCACCCCTGGTGCTGGTTGGCCTGTTTGGTTTAGATGGCGGCGCTTTTGCGCTATTTACGGCGCTAATGGTGCTGCTCGCCACCTGGGAGTGGACTAATCTGGCGGGTGTTACCCGCACGGTGCGGCGTGCCCAGCTAGTCGCCGTAATGGCAGTACTGATGCTGGCGATGTGGCTGACGGGCACCGCCATGGCGATATGGCCGCTTTGGCTGGCCGCCGCTGGCTGGCTGGTGAATCTCTACTGGGTAACCCGTTACCCCGCTGCAGGTGAGCAGTGGCAGGCCACTACGCGGCGCTTGGCGATGGGCCTGTGGGTGCTGTTGCCCTGCTGGGTGGGGTTTAACGTTCTACGTGATATTGGTATGGCTTGGCTGCTGTTTGTGCTACTGCTGGTCTGGAGCGCGGATATTGGCGCCTACTTTGTGGGGAGGCTCTGGGGTAAGCGCAAGTTGGCCCCCCACGTGAGCCCAGGCAAATCGTGGGAGGGTGTGTTCGGTGGCTTAGCGGCGACCGCTATCCTGGCCATTCTGTTTGCGCTGTGGTTGCCGCTGGATTTAGTGGGCGGGATTACCCTGATACTGGTCACTGCCGTGGTCACCTTGGCCTCTGTGCTAGGGGATCTGCTGGAAAGCATGCTCAAACGCTACCGCAATATCAAAGACTCAAGCCAGCTGCTTCCTGGCCACGGTGGTGTGATGGATCGCATTGATAGTCTGACGGCGGCGATCCCGCTATTTGCGCTGTTCTATGTGGAAGTGCTTGTTGAGGTATTTGCCAAGGTGCCGCCGCTATGAGCCAGTCATCGCTACAACGTGTGACGGTACTGGGGTCGACAGGCTCTGTTGGCACTAGCACGCTGGATGTCATTAGTCGTCATCCTGACCGTTATAGCGTCCATGCGCTGACCGCACACACTTCGAAAGAGACCCTGTTATCGCAGTGCTTAGCGCACCGGCCTGCGGTCGCCGTGCTTGATGATGAAGCCGATGCCGCTTGGCTACGCCAAGCGCTTCATAGGGCTGGCCAGGCAACCGAAGTGAGCGCAGGTCCGCAGGCGCTGTGTGAGGTTGCCCGGGACGCGAGTGTCGACTGCGTGATGGCGGCCATTGTCGGTGCTGCGGGCTTGCTGCCTGCGCTAGCGGCTGCTGAAGCGGGTAAGCGCGTGCTGCTGGCCAATAAAGAGGCGCTGGTGATGAGTGGCGCACTGTTTATGGAGGCGGTTTCCCGTTCGGGGGCGACACTGCTGCCGATTGATTCCGAACATAATGCCATTTACCAGTGTCTMCCTGCGGAGCATCGCGGCGGGCTTGCCAAACACGGCGTTCGCCAGTTGCTGCTAACGGCCTCTGGGGGGCCGTTTCGAACCTGGAACCAGGCGGATATCAACAATGTCACCCCCGAGCAGGCCTGCGCTCACCCGAACTGGTCAATGGGGCGTAAAATCTCGGTGGATAGCGCCACGCTGATGAACAAAGGGCTAGAGCTTATCGAGGCCTGCTGGCTATTTGATGCCACGCCCGAACAGATCCAGGTGGTGGTGCACCCGCAAAGCGTGATTCACTCCATGGCGGCGTATCATGATGGCTCGGTGATTGCACAGTTGGGTAATCCCGATATGCGCACCCCCATTGCCTATGGTCTAGCGTGGCCAGAGCGCATTGACGCCGGCGTCGAAACACTGGATCTTTTTCAGGTGGCGCGGCTCGATTTTGAAGCGCCCGATGAGGCCCGCTTTCCCTGTTTGGGGCTCGCTCGTCAAGCGATGCAGCAGGGCGGCATGGCGCCGGTTGTGCTTAACGCGGCCAATGAAGTCGCGGTAGACGCCTTCCTGCAGCGTCGGCTCGGTTTTACTGCGATTGGACAACTGGTGGCCGACGTCCTGTCGCGGCCCTATCAGGGCCGGGTCGACAGCCTGGACAGCGTATTGGCAACCGATCAATGGGCGCGGCAGCAGGCGCTTGAACTGATAACAAGGTGGTCCGCTTAAGCATTCGCTGAGCTGGTCGTTAGTGCGGGGCGTTAAGGAGTGAGTGTGGGCCTAATACAGAATATTTTAGCGGTCATCGTGGTGTTGGGTCTGCTAGTGACCTTCCACGAGTTTGGCCACTTTTGGGTGGCAAGGCGCTGTGGGGTCAAAGTGCTGCGTTTTTCGGTAGGCTTTGGCAAACCGCTATGGTCGCGGGTTGACCGCCAGGGCACCGAATTCGCTATAGCCGCCATTCCCTTGGGTGGCTATGTCAAAATGCTCGATGAGCGTGAGGCACCGGTACCGGAAGAGCAGCTTGACCAGGCGTTTAACCGCAAGACCGTTTGGCAGCGCATTGCGATTGTGGCAGCGGGCCCTATCGCCAACTTTTTGCTGGCCATTGTGGCCTACTGGGCGTTATTTGTGGCGGGCACTACGGTGGTGTCGCCGATGGTGGGTAGCGTTGCGCCTGACTCGCCAGCTGCTGAGGCCGGGCTTGCCAATGGCGATGAAATTGTCGCCATTCAGGGCGATGAGATGCGTTCGTGGGAAGATGTTAACCTAAAGCTAGTATCGATTATTGGCTTTAGCGGTGAGTTGGATATCGACGCCCGTTCCGAAGGGGCGAGCGACACCCGACGTTTTGGCTTATCGGTCACTGATTATTTGGTTCGACAAGATCCGCCGCAGCCGCTGCAAACGCTGGGTATTACCCCTTGGCAGCCGGAATTTCCGGCTGTCTTAGGCCAGGTCGTCAGCGGAGAAGCCGCCGAACAAGCGGGCCTAGAAGCTGGCGATAGGATGGTGGCGGTTAATGGCGAACCAGTGGATGATTGGATGCACTTCGTTAACATGGTGCGAGGTAGTCCAGGTGAAACGCTGCAGCTCACCTATGAACGTAATGGCGAGCAGTCGAGTGTTGATTTAACCCCCGGGCGTAACCGCTTGGACACTGGGGTTGAGATTGGTTATATCGGTGCAGGCGCCGAGGAGGTCGAGTGGCCAGCAGAGTTCCAGCGTGAAATCCGTTACGGCCCTATCGAAGCGGTAGGTCAGGCTGTTTCACGCACTGGAGCGATGACGCTCTTAACGTTAGATGCCATACGCAAAATGTTTGTGGGTCTTATCTCGCCTTCCAATTTGTCCGGGCCAATCACCATTGCGCAGGTTTCAGGTGATTCAGCCCGAGCAGGGATAGAAGCGTTTATTGGCTTTCTAGCGTATCTTTCTATCAGCCTTGGGGTGCTGAACTTATTACCCATCCCCGTGCTCGATGGTGGTCACTTGCTTTATTATTTTATGGAGGTCGTGCGTGGACGGCCAGTATCTGAAAAAACCCAAGCCGTAGGATTGCGCATCGGGCTTGCCATGGTCGGCACCCTGATGTTGATGGCCCTCTATTTTGATCTGATGCGCCTGTGGTAATGACGCGTGTAGCGCGCAGGATGCCTTGTCATCTGCCTGCACAAATGTATATGGTGCCTTTCTGGAATGATCGGCAGACCAACGCGAGCGAATTGACTGCATGAAAATCAAGACCCTTGGAATGGCGGTACTCTTGCTGGCAGGCGCCAGCGGCGCCCAAGCACAATCCTTTGATGTTTCAGACATTCGAGTGGAGGGACTGCAGCGGGTATCCGCCGCCTCGGTCTTCAATGCATTTCCGGTCAGTGCCAACGAGCGCGTCAGCGAACAACAGCTGGCCGACGCTGCCCGTGACTTATTTGCCACAGGGCTATTTGACGATGTCTCGTTAGCGCGCGAAGGCGATGTGCTGGTTATTCAGGTCGTTGAACGGCCGACCATTGCGCGGCTACAAATCAGTGGCAACGATCAGATCTCCGAAGAGGATCTGCGCAACGGTTTGCGTGAATCGGGGCTCTCTGAAGGCCAGGTGCTGGAGCTCTCCACCTTGGAAGAGATTCAGCGCGAGCTGGAAGCTGTTTACCAGTCGCAAGGTCGTTACAGCGCCAGTATTGATACCGAAGTTGAAGAGGTTGATGAGGGCCGGGTTCAGGTCAATATCAATATCAACGAAGGTGAAGTGGCCAAAATTCGCCAGATCAATATCGTTGGCAACGAAGCCTTCGACGATGAAACGCTGCGTGAGGTATTTGAGCTAAATGATCGGCCTGGGCGCATTTTCGGCTGGTTCTCTAGCGATGAGTATTCCCGTGAAGCACTGTCGGGCGATATTGAGCGGCTGCGTTCTTTCTACTTGGATCGCGGTTACGTCAACTTTGATGTGACGTCGACTCAGGTATCGATTGGCCCGGAAAAATCCGAGATATTTATTACCCTCAACGTCGATGAAGGTACTCAGTATCGGGTTGGCAATATTCGTTTCGCGGGTGATTTGCAGATCAGCGAAAACGAAGCGCGCCAGCTGCTCACTGTTAAGGAAGGTGAGATTTTCTCACGAGGTGATGTGAATACCTCAACGGAGGCTTTGCGCCAGCGTTTAGGTGCCGAGGGCTTCGCCTTTGCTGATATTCAGGGCGTGCCTGAAATGTCAGATGATGGTGAAACGGTGGATCTGGTGATTGCCATCAATCCCGGTGAGCGTGCCTATGTGCGCCGCATCGAGTTCTTTGGTAATACCACGACTCAGGATGAAGTGCTGCGCCGTGAAATGACCCAGTTGGAGGGTGCTCCTGCTTCCACTGAAGCCATTACGCAATCGCGTCAGCGCCTTGAACGCCTCGGCTTCTTTAGCCAAGTAGAGGTAGATACCCAACCGGTACCTGGCGAGCCGGATTTACTCGACGTTACTTATAACGTCGAAGAGCAGCCCTCCGGCTCGGTCTCTGCAAGCGTTGGCTTCTCCCAGAGTGCCGGGATTATTTACGGTGTCGGCCTGTCGCAAAACAACTTCCTGGGTACGGGTAACCGCGTCAATGTGGGGGCGCAGCGCAGCGATACCTTTACCAGCGTGAACTTTGGCTTTACCGACCCCTACTGGACACTGGACGGCATTTCCCGCGGCTATAACCTGTTCTACCGCGAAACCGACTATGCCGATTCGGATATTTCGACGTTCTCAACCGATGCCTACGGCGCCGGTATTAATTTCGGCTACCCCATTAGCGAGCTGTCGCGTCTTAATTTCGGTGCCAGCGTTGAAGATCTAACGGTGAAAACCTACTTTGACACGGCCTCTGAAATTCGTCGTTATGTGGAAGATCAGGGCGAAGATGCGCAAAGCCTGAAGCTAACGGCCAGTTGGACGCGTAATAACCTTAACCGGGGTATTATGCCGACCGATGGCAGCTATCAGCGCCTGTCGCTGGAAACCGGCGCGCCGGGCAGCGATTCGGAGTACTACAAGCTGCGTGCGCGGGCACAACAGCTGTTCCCGATTAACGATGACGAGTCCTGGGCGTTCAAATTCACCGGCAACCTCGGCTATGCCGATACGCTGGGAGGCAACGATCCCTTCCCCTTCTATGAAAACTTCTACGCCGGTGGTCTTGGCTCGGTGCGTGGTTATACCTCCAATACGCTGGGGCAGCGCACTACGCCAGCTACCGAAGGTGGCCGTGACCGTACCCTGGGCGGTAACGTTTCAGTAGAAGGTAGCGCCGAGATCATTTTCCCACTGCCCTTTATTGAAGATCAGCGCGCGCTGCAGACATCGCTATTCTTGGATGGCGGTAATACTTTCCTGAGCTCTTGCTACGATGTGCTCGCGGAAGATGCCGGTCGCCAGCAGTGTAACTCTGGCGTTGATTTAGGCGATTTGCGCTACAGCGCCGGTATCGGTCTCTCTTGGCTGACGCCAGTGGGTCCGCTGACCTTCAGTGTTGCTGAACCCTTGAATGATGAGAGCGGTGACGATACCCAGTTCTTCCAGTTCTCGTTAGGGCAAACGTTCTAAGCGACCGTTGTTCTAAATCGCAATCGTGCTAATTTTGCTAGATCGTGTGCCATGGCGGTGCGCGCTAGCGTGACCTAAGGAGATAACATAATGCGTAGACTAACAGCGGTGGTATGCCTGTTGGGCGCGATGATTTTGCCCGCTCACGCTGCAGAAGTAGCGGTGTTGGACTGGCGAGCAGCACTGATGAATACTCAGTCCGCACAGGCGTCTATGAGTAGCCTGGAAGGGCAGATCGGCAATCAGCAGCGTGAAGCGCAGAACCTGGGTAATGAACTCCAGCAGTTACAACAGCGCCTACAGAACGAAGGCGAAACTATGGCCCAGTCCCAGCGAGAAACGCTGATTAGCGAACTACAAGAAAAGGGCGGCCGTTTTGAGCAGCTCCGCCAGGAAGTGTTACAGGCGCAGCAGCGCTCTGAGCAGCAGTTTTTAGAAGGCGCTGAGCCGAAGCTGGAGCAGGCGGTTGCCGAGGTGCTGGAGCGTCACGGTATTGATGTTCTGGTTGAGCCTCAGGGCGTACTGCACTCAGGGGTGGATCTGCCTAATGTGACCGATGAGGTCACGCAGATTTTTGATACCTTGAACTAAATTTAATCGAAGAATGGTGTGGCCTGGCCACACCAATGCTTCCCTGGGTTCCCATGACGCACGCTTCTCATCACCTTACCCTCGCAGACATTGCGCGCCAATTGGGTATTGCCGTTAGTGGCAATGCCCAGCAGCCGATACGTGGCTTGGCGACGCTAAAAGAAGCGCAGCCGGATCAAGTGGCTTTCCTCGCTAACCGCGCCTATCTCAAGGATTTGGCGACGACCCAGGCAGCAGCAGTGTTGCTGCACCCTGAACATGGCAAACACTGCCCGGTAGCGCGTTTGGAAATTGATAACCCTTACCTGGGCTATGCCAAACTATCGCAGCTGTTTGACCCTCTTCCTGCCCGCGATGTCGTCGGCATTCACCCCACGGCGGTAGTGGCAGAAGACGCTAAGCTGGGCGCTGATGTCTGTATTCAAGCGCACGCAGTGATTGAAGCGGGCGTAGTGCTGGGCGACCGGGTAGTGATTGGGGCAGGCAGCGTGGTAGGTGCCGACAGCATTATCGGTGAAGCAACGCGTCTGCATGCCAACGTCACTGTGTGTCACGGCGTGGTGGTCGGCAAGCGGGTAATTCTGCAAAGCGGGTGTGTGATTGGCGGTGACGGCTTTGGCTTTGCCCACGACGGTGCCGGCTGGCATAAAATCGCCCAGTTGGGGGGCGTCGTGTTGGGTGATGATGTTGAAGTGGGCAGCTGCTCCAGCATTGATCGTGGCGCGCTGGGCGATACGGTGATTGGTGATGACGTCAAAATTGATAGTCAGGTACAAATTGCCCATAACGTCATCATTGGCGATCACAGCGCGTTAGCGGGTTGTGTGGGTATTGCTGGCTCTACCCAAGTAGGCAAGCACTGCATGCTGGGTGGTGGCGTAGGTTTGTCCGGCCATCTGACCATCTGCGACGGCGTTCAGGTGACGGGGATGAGCCTGGTCACCAACTCAATTCATGAGCCGGGGGTCTACTCCTCGGGTACCGGCGCCATGGCCAATACCCAGTGGCGAAAAAATGCGGTGCGTTTTAAACAGCTCGATGATATCGCTAAGCGCCTAGCAAGATTGGAAAAAAAACAGCGTGATTAATGAGTGCTGAATGAAATTTACCTGCTGCTGTTTTGAGGCTAGATGGCAGCGGGGTATAATCCCAGCCTTTTAATCAGCGGACGCGCTGGTATTTGCCTGACTCTTTTCAGAAGTACATCAGGCGTTTTGTTATTTTAGAGGTCGCTACGATGGTTATGGATATCAATGAAATTCGCGAATACTTGCCCCACCGCTACCCGTTTTTGCTGGTGGATCGAGTAACGCAACTAGCCATCGGTGAATCCATCGTTGCGTATAAGAACGTCAGCATTAATGAGCCGTTCTTCAACGGTCATTTCCCGCATCATCCGATTATGCCCGGCGTGCTGGTAATTGAAGCCCTGGCCCAGGTGTGCGGCATTCTGGGCTTTAAAACGGTTAATAAACTGCCTGCCGATGGTTATGTCTACTACCTGGTCGGCAGTGACAAAGTGCGCTTTAAGCGCCCGGTAATGCCGGGTGACAAGCTCACCTTAGAGGCCGACGTGATTAAAGGTAAACGGGGTATCTGGAAGTTTGCATGCCGCGCTTCGGTGGACGGCGAGCTGGCCTGCGAAGCGGAAATTATTTGTGCCGAGAGGAAGGTGGCTTGATACATCCTACTGCCCTGGTCGACCCAACGGCGCGCCTTGCCGACGACGTTGAGGTAGGCCCTTTTAGCATTATTGGCCCCGATGTCACGATCGGCGCGGGCTCAGTGATTGGCCCTCATGTGGTGGTTAAAGGTCCCACCACGCTGGGTGAGCGCACGCGTATCTTTCAGTTTGCCTCGGTAGGCGAAGACTGCCAGGACAAAAAATACGCAGGCGAGCCCACACGGTTAGTCATGGGCGACGATAACGTCATCCGCGAAGGCGCCACCATTCACCGTGGCACGGTTCAGGATCGTAGCGAAACGACGATTGGTTCGCGCAACCTGTTTATGGCCTACGTGCATGTCGGCCATGACTGCGTGATTGGTAACGACTGCATTTTAGCTAATCAGGTCACTCTGGCGGGCCATGTCACCGTCGGCGATCATGCCATTCTGGGTGGCTTGGCGGCGGTACATCAGTTCTGCCACTTTGGCGATCACGCCATGGCCGGTGGTGGCTCGATCATTACCAAAGACACCCCCGCCTATATCATGATTAATGGCAACCCTGCTGAAGCACGTGGCCTGAACCTTGTGGGCTTAAAGCGTCGTGGCTTTAGCCGCGATGCGATTAATGCCTTAACCGCCGCCTATAAAATGGTTTACCGCCAAGGATTAACCACGGAACAGGCGTTGGCCGAAATGCGCAGCCGTTTTGAACTACCCGAAGTCGCGCATTTTGCCGCCTCTATTGAGCGCTCTACCCGCGGGATCACCCGCTAACCCATGTTTTACCGGCTATGATCTTGCAATGATGACCCTGCAACGCGTCTACCTCGTGGCCGGAGAACTATCTGGCGATATTCTTGGTGCTGGTCTGATGCGTGAGCTCAAGGTTCGCCATCCTGATGTCGAGTTCCGTGGTATCGGCGGACCGCGTATGCAGGCGGAAGGCATGGAGAGCCGCTTTCCTCTCGAAACGCTTGCGGTAATGGGGCTGGTTGAAGTGCTGAAGCACCTCCCTGAACTGATCCGTGTACGGCGCACCCTAAAAGCCGAAGCGTTAGCTTGGCAGCCGGATATTATGCTGGGTATCGATGCACCTGACTTCAATCTAGGCCTTGAGCGCCAGCTTCGCGAAGCGGGGATCACCACCGCCCACTACGTGAGTCCTTCCGTGTGGGCGTGGCGCCAGGGGCGGGTAAAAGGCATCGCTAAGTCGGTCGATGGCATGCTGACGCTGCTGCCTTTTGAGGCTGCTTTCTATCGCCAACATCGTGTGCCCGTCGCTTTTGTGGGCCACCCCCTGGCCGACGAAATGCCGCTGGAAAATGACCGTGTTGCCACCCGCCAGGCGCTGGAACTCGCGCCTGATCTGCAGGTGTTAGCGCTGCTGCCTGGCTCCCGGGCCAACGAAATTCGTTTTCTGGGCGATACCTTTCTTGCCGCCGCCGCACAGCTCTGCCAACGCCACCCTGCGCTGCACGTGGTTATTCCCGCGGCTACCGCTGATCGCCGCCATGAAATTAGCGCGCTGCTGGCCAACTACCCACAGCTGGCCGAGCGTACTACGCTGCTGGATGGTCAAGCCCGCGAAGCGATGGTAGCCAGCGATATCGTGCTGCTGGCCTCTGGTACCGCCGCGCTGGAAGCCATGCTGTGTCACCGCAGCATGCTGGTGGCTTACAAGATGGCCCCGACCACCCACTGGCTGGCCAAGCGAATGGTCAAAACCCAGTGGGTATCGCTGCCTAATTTGATTGCCCAGGAAACGCTGGTGCCCGAACTCATTCAAGACGCGGCCTCGCCGGAGGCGATTGCCGATCAGCTCAGCGCCATGCTGGCGGACGAAGATAGCCGCCATGCTCTGGAGGCGCGCTTTGCCCAGATGCACGCCACCCTTCAGCGTAACGCCAGCCGTCGCGCCGCCGAGGCAATTAGCCTGTTGGCCGCGGGACAGCCGCTGGAGACTGTTGATGGCCATTAAAAATAGGGTGACAGCGCACTGGTTGATCGAGCACAAGGATTTTCCAACGTTAGACATTGCCTACAGCGGCGAGCTGCTGGCGGGGGTTGATGAAGTAGGCCGAGGGCCGCTGATCGGTAGCGTGGTGGCCGCAGCGGTGATTCTCGACCCCGCGCAGCCAATAAACGGTCTTACCGACTCTAAAAAATTGACGGCGCGCAAACGTGAAGCGCTGGATAGCCAGATTCGCGAGCGGGCGCTGGCCTTTGCCGTGGCAGAAGCCAGCGCAGCGGAAGTGGATGCGTTGAATATTTACCACGCCACCCACTTGGCCATGCGTCGTGCCATTGATGCGCTGGCACCGGCGGCGGAATATCTACTCGTCGATGGCAACAAATTACCTGATCATCTGCTGCCTGGCCAGGCCGTGGTGAAGGGCGATTCACGCCACTGTGCCATTGCCGCGGCGTCGATTTTGGCCAAGGTCGCTCGCGACGCACAGATGGTCGCCTTGGATGAGTGCTATCCTGAGTATGGTTTTGCGCGCCATAAAGGCTACCCGACCAAAGAGCACCTGACGGCGCTTGCCGCTCACGGGCCACTGGCCGAACATCGTCGTAGCTTCGCGCCGGTGCAGCGCCAGTTGGCGCTGCTTTAACGTATTTTTTCTTCACCTAGCGTTTTGCTGAGAGTCCCATGACGGTTCCGTTCGTTCATTTACGTTTGCACAGTGAATACTCCCTGGTCGATGGCTTAGTGAAGCTAAAATCGCTGGTCAGCACCACGGCTGAGCGGGCGATGCCAGCATTGGCCTTGACCGACGAAGCCAACCTTTTCGGCCTGGTGAAGTTCTACAAAGCCGCCCAGGGGGCGGGGTTGAAGCCGATTATTGGCAGCGATTTATGGCTGCACAATCCCCATGACGAGTCGCACCCCTACCGGCTAACGCTGCTGGCGATGAACGATGTTGGCTATCGCAACCTGACTGAGCTGATCTCCAAGGGCTGGACCCATGGCCAGCGCCAGGGGCGCGCCATTCTTGATAAACAGTGGGTGCTGGAACAGAGCGAGGGCTTGATTGCGCTCTCCGGCGCACGGGAGGGCGAGATTGGTCGCCACCTGTTGTCTGACCACGAACAGGACGCTCGGGTGCTGCTTGAAGAGTGGCAGGCAGCGTTTCCTGAGCGCTTTTACCTGGAACTGATTCGTACTGGGCGCCCGCTGGAAGAGGCCTGTGTTCACGCCAGCGTCAAGCTGGCCATTGAAACGGGCACCCCAGTGGTAGCCACCAACGACGTGCGCTTTCTGGAGCGAGACGACTACTGGGCCCATGAGACCCGGGTCGCCATCGGCGAAGGTAAAGCACTGGATGACCCGCGCCGCGAACGCCGCTACACCGAAGAGCAGTATCTAAAAAGCCCCGACGAGATGGCGGCGCTGTTCTCGGATATTCCTGAAGCGCTGGAAAACAGCGTGATGATTGCCGAACGCTGCAGCGTTAACGTGCGCCTGGGCGAGATTTTCCTGCCCGAGTTCGGCATTCCCGAGGGCATGACCCAGGACGAGTTCTTCCGCAAGGTCTCCCACGACGGTTTAACCGAGCGGTTGGATTTTCTATTTCCTGCACAGCGCTACCCTCGCGACAGCGAAGAGTATCAGGCGATCGACCAGCGCTACCGCGACCGGCTGGAGTTCGAACTCAACGTTATTATTCAGATGGGCTTCCCAGGCTACTTCCTGATCGTGATGGACTTTATCCAGTGGGCCAAGGACAACCGTGTACCGGTAGGCCCTGGGCGAGGCTCTGGTGCCGGTTCGCTAGTGGCCTACGCGCAGAAGATCACTGACTTAGACCCGATTGGTTACGACCTGCTGTTCGAACGCTTTTTGAACCCTGAACGTGTCTCGATGCCCGACTTTGATGTCGATTTCTGCATGGAGAAACGCGACAAAGTCATTGAGTACGTGGCCGAGCGCTACGGGCGTAACGCGGTTTCTCAGATTGTTACCTTTGGCACCATGGCGGCCAAGGCGGTGGTGCGTGACGTGGCCCGTGCCCAGGGGCGCCCCTATTCGCTGGGTGACAAGCTCTCCAAGCTGATTCCCTTTGAAGTGGGCATGACGCTGGCCAAAGCGATTGAGCAGGAGCCCGCGCTTAAAGAATTTATCGGCAACGACGACGAAGCCGAAGAGATCTGGGAGATGGCGCTCAAACTAGAGGGCACCACTCGCGGTACTGGTAAACACGCCGGTGGGGTGGTTATCGCTCCCACCAAGCTGACCGATTTTTCGCCGCTGCTCTGCGATGAAGACGGCTCCGGCTTGGTCGTTCAGTTTGATAAAAACGACATTGAAGAGGCCGGGCTGGTTAAGTTTGACTTCCTGGGCCTGCGTACGCTGACGATTATCGACTGGGCGCTGGAGATGGTCGATAAGGTGCGCAGCGTTAATGGTCAGGGGCCGCTCAATATCGAGAGCATCCCGCTGGACGACGCGCCCACCTTTGAGATGCTCAAGCGCGCCGAGACAACCGCGGTCTTCCAGCTTGAATCTCGCGGTATGAAGGAACTGATCAAGCGCCTGCTGCCCGACTCCCTGGATGACATGATCGCCCTGGTGGCGCTGTTCCGACCCGGGCCGCTGCAGTCAGGCATGGTTGATGACTTTATCAACCGTAAGCACGGCCGGGCCGAAGTCTCTTATCCCCACCCTGATTACCAGCATGAGCTGTTAAAGCCCGTGCTGGCGCCTACCTACGGCATCATTCTCTACCAAGAGCAGGTCATGCAGATCGCGCAGGTCATGGCAGGCTACAGCCTCGGCCAGGCCGATATGCTGCGTCGGGCCATGGGTAAGAAAAAGCCCGAAGAGATGGCCAAACAGCGCGACGGCTTTATGGAGGGGTGTGCCGCCAACGGCATCGATAAAGACCTGGCCGGTAACATCTTCGACCTGGTGGAAAAATTCGCCGGTTACGGTTTTAACAAGTCCCACTCGGCCGCCTACGCGCTGGTGTCTTACCAAACCGCGTGGCTGAAAGCCCACTACCCAGGGCCCTTCATGGCCGCGGTTATGTCCACGGAAATGGACAACCTGGATAAAGTGGTACCGCTGATTGAGGAGTGTCGTAACCTCAGGCTCACCGTGACCCCGCCGAACGTCAACGTCGGTGGCTACAAGTTTACCGTCGATACCGATGCGCGGGTGGTCTATGGGCTAGGCGCGATTCGTGGCGTGGGCGAAGGCCCCATTGGCGCCATTGTCGAAGCACGTGAAGCAGATGGCCCGTTTAAGGATATCTTCGACTTCTGTCGTCGTATCGACCCCAAGCGGATGAATAAGCGCACCCTTGAGGCACTGATTCGCTCCGGCGCGCTGGATACCATCGGCCCCAATCGCGCGGTGCTGTTCGCGGCGATGGAAGACGCGCTAAAAGCCGCCGCCCAGAACCACGCTAACCAGAATCTGGGCATGCTGGATATGTTCGGTGATGCGTTTAGCGCCGACGAAGGGGCTGGTGAAGGCGACAGTAACGTTTACGCTGAGTATATCAACGCCCGCGAGTGGACCGACCGCGAGCGACTCTCAGGCGAGAAAGATACCCTGGGGCTTTACCTCACCGGCCACCCGATCGACGAATACGAGCGCGAATTAAAGCGCTTTGTGTCGACTCGGATCAGTGATTTAAAACCCTCTCGCGACCCCCAGCGCGTTGCTGGACTAGTGGTCGGCGTGCGCACCATGAAGTCCAAACGCGGCGATACCATGGCATTTATTACCCTGGATGACCGCACCGGGCGCATTGAAGCTTCGCTGTTTGGGGAGCTATTTGAGCAACTGCGCGGTCAGATTGAGGCCGATCAGGTATTGATCGTTGAGGGCGAAGTCTCCAGCGATGAATTTTCCGGCGGCCTGCGCTTGCGCGGCAAGGATGTCACGCCGATGGTGACCGCGCGCATTCGCTACGGTCAGGCGGTGGAGCTGGCACTGGATGCGGGGCAAATCAATGGTCGTTTAATTGAGACCCTGCGCGACAGCTTGACGCCGTACCGCGACGAGGAAGGTTTGCCGGTACGCCTGCAGTACCGCCACCCGGCAGCGGTTGCCTGGCTCGAGCTTGCCGATGAGTGGAAAGTGGCGCCTAGTGACGATTTACTGCTGGCGCTGCGGGATGTGCAGGGCCAGGCAGGTGTTCAGCTCCGTTATCGCTAAAGAGAGCCTAACTTGCGTGGCTGGGTCAGGGTGCGATAATGCGCTTATTCTCTCATTACTTATCAATGCTTATTTTGATCAGGCTACTTTTTATAGGCAGCGCCGATGAATCCTAATTATCTCGATTTTGAACAGCCGATTGCCGAACTTCAGGCAAAAATTGAGGAGCTGCGCTTAGTCAGCTCCGATAGCCAAGTGAACCTTTCTGACGAGATTGCTCGGCTGGAAGAGAAAAGCCGCAAGCTGACGGAATCGATCTTCAAGGATTTGACTCCCTGGCAGGTTTCGCAGATTTCACGGCATCCCCAGCGCCCCTACACGCTGGACTATCTTGAGCACATCTTTACCGACTTTGACGAGCTGCACGGCGACCGCAACTTCGCCGATGATGCCGCGCTAGTCGGTGGCATCGCGCGGCTGAACGATGCACCGGTAATGGTCATTGGCCATCAAAAAGGCCGCGATGTAAAAGAGAAGGTGCGCCGTAACTTTGGTATGCCACGCCCGGAGGGCTACCGCAAAGCGTGCCGTCTGATGGAAATGGCTGAGCGCTTTAAAATGCCGGTGCTGACCTTTATCGATACCCCGGGCGCTTACCCAGGCATTGACGCCGAAGAGCGCGGTCAGTCCGAAGCCATCGCCTACAACCTGGCCGTTATGTCGCGGCTGAAAACCCCGATTATCTCGACGGTAGTGGGTGAGGGTGGTTCAGGTGGCGCACTGGCCATTGGTGTCTGCGACGAGCTGCAAATGCTGCAGTACTCCACCTACTCGGTGATCTCGCCAGAAGGCTGCGCCTCGATTCTGTGGAAGAGTGCCACCAAAGCCTCGGACGCCGCCCAGGCAATGGGCATTACCGCCGAGCGACTGAAAGAGTTGGGTTTTGTCGATTCGCTCATTAAAGAGCCGCTGGGTGGATCCCACCGCCACCCGCTGACCACCGCTGAACGGGTCAAAGAGGCGCTAACCGCCAGCCTGGAACGTCTGCAGGCGATGGACACCGACGCGCTGTTAGAGCGTCGCTACAAGCGTTTAATGAGCTATGGCGCCCCAGCCGCGTAAATTACTGCAAGGCTTGCTTGAAGACGCCCTGGCGGAAACCCCGCCGGGGCGCTCTATTTGGGTGGCACTCTCCGGCGGTCTGGACTCCTGCTTGCTGCTTACATTAGCCGCAGCCGTCTGCGAACAAGCAGACCGTCCCCTGCGCGCCCTTCATATTAACCACGGCCTCCAGGCGGCAGCGGCGGCATTCGAACAGCAGTGTAAAACGCTCTGCGTGCGGTTGAACGTTCCGCTAACGGTGGTTCGCGTGTCGGTGGATGCCCAAGGTAAAGGCGTCGAGGGTGCGGCACGCAACGCCCGCTATGCCGCATTTCAGGCAACGCTTCCCGCTGGTGACACGCTGTGGCTGGCTCAGCACCAGGATGATCAGGCAGAAACCTTTCTGCTTGCTGCCCTGCGCGGCAGTGGACTGCGTGGCCTGGCGGGCATGCCATTTCTGCGCGAGGCCGAGGGAATTACCTTGGTGCGTCCATGGCTCTCCGTGCGTCGAGCTGAACTTGAAGCTGCAGCGGGTCTGCTTGAGTTGAATTGGTGCGAAGATCCTACCAACCAGGATATTCGCTTTGACCGTAATCGACTGCGTCACCGGATATTACCTGCACTGCGTGAGCGCTGGCCCGCCGCCGACGTTGCTTTAGCGAATAGCGCAGCCCACGCCAGTGAAGCAGATGCTGTGCTTAGCGAATATTTAGCGGCCGAGTTAGTAGCGCTCACCACCGGTGAAGGGCATGTAGATGCGAGCGCGCTTAGGCAGCGCTCCCGTGCGCGCCAGCGGCTACTGGTGCGCACTCTCTGTCAGCAGCAGGGCTTACCTACGCCGCCGCAGAAGCGCTTAGATAGCCTGTTGGATCAGCTGACGGCGAAGGCTGATGCTGAGGTGTGCGTTGAGTGGCCGGGCGCCCAGGCGCGCCTGTGGCGCCAGCGGCTCTATCTGATCGCACCGCTTGAAATGCTGCCGCCATGGGAGGCCCGCTGGGATGGTCAAGCCCCGCTGGAAACGCCCGTTGGGCCGTTAGGCTGGCAGCTGGCATCATCTCAGCCGCACTCTCACGTGCTGAGGGTAACTTGGCGCCAGGGAGGCGAGGTTATTCAATTGCCTAAACGGGGGCGGCGTGATCTTAAGCGGCTGTTACAAGAGGCTGATATGCCGCCCTGGGAACGCGAGCGGCTGGTGGTGATTATGCAGGCGGATGCATGTATTGGCGTCATTTGCCCCCCTGCCAAGCTACTATGGCAGGCCGAGGGGGTCGCCTTTAGCCGTTTAACTTCACTTGTTTAATCACCAGCTTAAACCCTGCAGCTTCCATAAACGCCTGCTCCTGCTCCAAGTCGGTGCTCAACAGAGTGGGTTCATCGCTGGCAGGCAGGGTGAGCGTCAGGCTATGGCTGTCAGCGCTAATCTCGGGTAGCGGCGGGGCGACTTCAGGACGCGAATGGTTGAGCAGTACGGCTAAGCGCAGCAGCCGGGCGAGCTTCTGGGTAGACGCTTGCTGCGCCTCGGGCAGGGCCTGCCACTCCTTGAGCGGAAATTTGCGCCGGTGGGCACGCACTAAAAACGCCAGTTGGCGCTGTTCAGGGCGTGAAAAACCGGCCAGGTCAGAGTGCTCCAGCAGGTAGGCGCCGTGGCGATGGAACTGGCTGTGGGAGATCGCCAGGCCGATTTCATGCACCAAGCATGCCCACTGCAAGTAGCGCCCTTGTTCAGGGCTTAGTGACCACACCTGGTGCACCTGGTCGAACAGGCGCTCGGCGGTGTCGGCGACGTTGAGCCCTTGGCGCGTATCCACATCGTAGGTGCGTTTGAGCGACTCCAGGCTCTTGGAGCGAGAATCTTCTGCTGTGTTACGCCCGGCCATGTCGTAGAGCACGCCTTCACGCAGGGCGCCATCCGCATAGCGCATTTGAGTTAAATCGAAGGCTTCAAAAATCGCCCCAAGAATGGCAATACCTGCCGGGAAGACTTTGGCCCGGTCGGCTTTGAGTCCATCCAGCACGACTTTATCCAGCTGCTTACACTTCAGCAGCCGTTCGCGCAGCTGCTTCAAACCGTCACGGGTGATAACGCCTTCGTGGGGGGTGTCGCCGTAAGCATGCAATACGCTGGCGGCAGCCTTAATTGTGCCGCTGGAGCCAACCGGGTCGTCCCACCCTAGGCGTTGGTAGGGTCGCTGAATATTGGCCAGTTCTGAGAGCGCAGCTAACTCAGCACGGCGCATGCGTTTTTCGTTTAATTCACCGTCGGCGAAGAAACGTCGGGAAAAAGTCACGCAGCCCATGCGCAAGCTTTCCAGCGCTTTGGGCTCGAAAGCTTCGCCGATAATAAATTCGGTCGAACCGCCGCCAATGTCGACGATTAAGCGGCGGCCATTTTCGGCCAGAGCGTGGGCGGCGCCTAAATAAATCAGCCGGGCCTCTTCGCGACCGGCAATAATTTCGATGGCATGGCCTAACTGGGCCTCGGCGCGCTCGATAAACGCTTGGCTATTATCGGCATCGCGCAGTGCATTAGTCCCTACGATGCGTAAATTAGCGTGGGTAATGTCGCTTAAAAACGGCGCAAAGCGCCCCAGGCAGTCCAACGCGCGCTGCATCGCCTCTTCGCTGAGCAGGCCGTCATCGTCCAAACCCGCGGCTAGCTGCACCTTTTCACCCAAGCGGGCCACCACCTGAAGGCGTTCATGCTGGTAGTTGGCCACCAGTAGGTGAAAGCTGTTGGAGCCCAGGTCAATAGCGGCTAAGCGCTGCGGTGCACCGCTGTCTGCCTCGGCGGCAGAGGTGGCAATGGGGGGCGAAATATCCGTGGGCATGAGCATTCCTTGGTGTTGGCTGTGCCAAGGTTGCGGCGACCTTTATCTATTGTCAATTGCCAAAGGCTTGCGTTTATCGCGGCGCTTGACTACCATCGAGCTACTGGCCTGATCTGACCTGGTTAGTTAGTGTGTCCACAAGTGCTTCGCTGTTGAGATGACTGCCGTTTAGGTAACTGACGTTCAGATAAAAAATCTTGCATGCGTTGCTCAAGTACGGCACCTTGGTCGCCCCAGACGTTACTCACTGTTGTCCCGTTAGCGTCAGCCAGAATTCCAAGTCGTCAGATAGCCCACTGGTTCAACCACTCTCCTGTGGGAACCAGATTAAACAACTGTTAGCACCCTCGAGTTGAGTCTTAATGATGACAAGCTACAGCGTTGTTAGTTAAGTCCAACCCAGTTCCTTTCATCTTCGAGCGCGTGCCTTTACCGGGGTCTGAACGCATCACACGGCGTCACTTTCACGCCTCCTGTCATACTCCCGGCGCCTGGCGCCCAGCTTCCATGAGCAACTTTCTAACACACCGATGAATCTCACTGAACTCAAGCAAAAAACCGTTCCCGAGCTCCTCGATATCGCCCGTGAAATGGGTATTGATAACTTGGCCCGTTCGCGCAAGCAGGACATCATTTTCGCCATCCTTAAAAAACACGCCAAAAGTGGCGAGGATATTTACGGCGACGGTGTGCTGGAAATTCTTCAGGATGGCTTCGGCTTCCTGCGTAGCGCTGACAGCTCCTATCTCGCCGGTCCCGACGATATCTACATATCGCCTTCGCAGATCCGCCGTTTCAATCTGCGCAAGGGTGACTCCATTTCCGGCAAAATCCGTCCGCCGAAGGAGGGTGAGCGCTACTTCGCCCTGCTGAAGGTCAGTCAAATTAACTTTGACCGTCCGGAAAATGCCAAGCACAAGATCCTGTTTGAGAACTTAACGCCGCTGTTCCCAGACGATCGTATGCGTATGGAGATCGGKAACGGCTCCACGGAAGACCTTACCGCGCGGATCATCGATCTAACCGCGCCGATCGGTAAAGGCCAACGTGGTTTGCTGGTATCGCCGCCCAAGGCGGGTAAAACGCTGATGTTGCAAAACATCGCGACTTCCATTACGCGCAACAATCCAGAGTGTCATCTGATCGTACTGCTGATCGATGAGCGCCCTGAGGAAGTGACCGAAATGTCGCGCACCGTGCGTGGCGAAGTAGTGGCGTCGACCTTCGATGAGCCGCCTGCGCGTCACGTGCAAGTGGCCGAAATGGTGATCGAGAAAGCCAAGCGCTTGGTTGAGCACAAGAAAGACGTGGTCATCCTGCTTGACTCGATTACCCGACTAGCGCGTGCCTACAACACCGTGGTACCTAGCTCCGGCAAAGTACTTACCGGTGGTGTCGATGCCCACGCCCTTGAAAAGCCGAAACGCTTCTTTGGTGCGGCGCGTAACATCGAAGAGGGCGGCAGCTTGACGATTATCGCCACGGCGCTGGTCGATACCGGCTCCMAGATGGACGAAGTCATCTTCGAAGAGTTCAAGGGTACCGGTAATATGGAAGCCCATCTGGACCGCAAACTGGCAGAGCGTCGCGTATTCCCGGCAATCAATATCCGTCGCAGCGGCACCCGTCGTGAAGACCTGCTGGCTTCTGAGGATGAAATGCAGCGCATGTGGATTCTGCGTAAGCTGCTTAATCCGATGGAAGACACCGCCGCCACTGAATTCCTGATCGACCGTCTGAAAGATACCAAGACCAATCTTGAGTTCTTTGAAGCGATGAAGCGCCGCTAAGGCGGCGCACTTGCCAGCCAGGGAGCGTGCCTTGAAGTATAAAGACTTGCGCGAGTTCATCGCAGCGCTTGAAGCGCAGGGTGAGCTCAAGCGTATCTCCGTCGAAGTCGATCCTTATCTGGAAATCACCGAAATTTGCGACCGCACCCTGCGTGCCGGTGGCCCGGCGTTGCTGTTTGAAAACGTCAAAGGCCACGACATGCCGCTGCTTGGCAACCTGTTTGGTACGCCTAAACGGGTGGCGCTGGGCATGGGTCAAGACTCGGTGGAAGCGCTACGAGAAGTGGGTAAGCTGTTGGCGTTTCTCAAAGAGCCTGACCCGCCCAAAGGCTTGAAAGACGCCTGGGACAAGCTACCGATCTTCAAGCAAGTGCTCAGCATGGGGCCGAAAAACGTCAAGCATGCACCGGTGCAAGAAGTGGTGTATGAAGACGACGAGGTCGACCTTGGCCTGCTGCCGATTCAGCACTGCTGGCCGGGCGATGCGGCGCCGCTGGTCACCTGGCCGCTGGTGATTACCAAAGGGCCGCATAAGAAGCGTCAGAATCTGGGCATTTACCGTCAGCAGAAAATCGGCAAAAACCGCCTGATTATGCGCTGGCTCTCCCATCGCGGCGGCGCGCTGGACTTTCTTGAGTTTCAAAAAGCCCATCCTGGCGAGCCTTTCCCGGTCGCTGTGGCGCTTGGCGCCGACCCGGCGACGATTCTGGGTGCGGTTACTCCGGTGCCGGATTCGCTCTCGGAGTACGCCTTTGCGGGTCTGCTGCGCGGTTCGCGTACCGAGTTGGTCAAGTGCGGCCACGCCGACCTGGATGTGCCTGCGTCCAGCGAGATTATCCTCGAAGGCTTTATCTACCCAGATGATATGGCGGCGGAAGGCCCCTTTGGCGATCACACCGGTTAMTACAACGAGGTCGACCACTTTCCGGTATTTACCATCACGCGGATGACCATGCGCCGTGATGCGATTTATCACTCGACCTATACCGGGCGTCCGCCGGATGAACCGGCGATTTTGGGCGTGGCGCTCAACGAAGTCTTTGTGCCTATTCTGTGCAAGCAGTTCCCCGAAATTGTCGACTTCTACCTGCCGCCGGAAGGCTGTTCTTACCGCATGGCGGTGGTCACCATGAAGAAGCAGTMCCCCGGGCACGCCAAGCGCGTGATGATGGGGGTGTGGAGCTTCCTGCGCCAGTTTATGTACACCAAGTTTGTGATTGTGCTGGATGACGACGTGGATGCGCGCAATTGGGAAGACGTGATCTGGGCGATTACCACCCGGATGGATCCTGCGCGGGATACCGTGATGGTCGAAAATACCCCGATTGATTATCTCGATTTCGCCTCGCCAGTCTCAGGGCTAGGCTCGAAAATGGGACTCGATGCCACCAATAAGTGGCCAGGCGAAACCGACCGCGAATGGGGCACCCCGATTGTGATGGACGATGCCGTTAAAGCGCGCGTGGATGAGCGTTGGGAAGCGCTGGGTATTGGCCTTGAGCTACCGCCCCCTCGCCTTTGATGCGGTTAATTCAGTAGTGGATCATGCAGCGTATCGCTGACCGAATTTGTTAAAAGAGGCTTTCATGAGTGCAAGGACGTTGACGTGCCAAGTCACCGAGGTTGAGAACTTAAACCCGGACGTGTTTGGTGTGACGCTAGCCGGGCGCCCCGAAGCCATGCAGCATGCGCCGGGGCAATATTTAGAGCTTAAGCTGGACGATACAACCTGGGTGCCGTTTTCGATCGCCAGTGCAGATCGCAGCAATGGCGTGATCGAGCTGCATATTCAGCACTGGCCGGAGCGTGATAACTCAGCGCGGCTGCGTGAACTGCTACAGGTCGCCAACCAGCTCACACTGCGTCTGCCCGGCGGTGAGTGTGTGCTTGATAGCGAGAGTGAAAGGCCGCTACTGCTGATTGCTGCAGGTACGGGGTTTTCGCAGATGAAAGCCATCATTGAAGCGGTGCTGCACGAACAGCCGGAGCGAGAGATTTCACTCTGGTGGGCGGCCCGTGAGCACCGCGATCTCTATTTAGAGCAACTGGCCAGCCACTGGGCGCAAACCCATGCTAACGTCTGCTTTCATGCGGTGACCGAATCACCTTTAGAAGAGCCGTTGGCGGCCGGAGAGCGGATCACCCATCACCTGGGGCGTGTTGACCAAGTATTAAAAAGCGCCGATATCACACCAGACACCCACGACGTGTATATCTCGGGGTCGCCCAACATGGTCTATGCCTGCCTGGATGCGCTGGATGCAAAAGGCACTAAACTAGAGCGAGTGTTTTCGGATGTGTTTGCCTACGCACCTCGATCTACTTAATATGGCCTCAGATTTTGGCTACTTCCCCCCTGATATAGTGTTGATAAAAAAAAGGAGGCTAACATGGCCCAACACGACGAAAACTTTAAAGACGATTCTGGTTTCCTGTCCATCTTTCTAGGCTTGGTGGTGCTGGTAAGTATGAGCGCGCTGCCCGCTACTATTGGTTGGGTGCAAGCTTTTAGCGGTTGAGTGTTGCCATTTGCAGCGCTTGCAGGCAGGATAAAACCTCAACGCCATGGCGGCAGCCCTATCAGACGATTTACTTGGGCTAGGGATTGCCAGCGGAACTAACAGAATCTAACGGAATATGGGCATGCAGCGACTAACCACCCCACATATAGTAAACCCACAGCCAGAATTGGCTGGTGGCTTTGCGTTTTATGGGTATTGGTTTAGCCACGGTGTGCCCCTGGCCGACGCCTAACGTCGCGCCACCAGGCACACCACTCGGTTGCCTGCCGCAAGCACAGAAGCCCCGGTCGGTAACCCCGCCGGGGCTTCTGGCGTTTTTGGGCCTTGTATTGTGAAACATGGCTATTGTTGGGCTTAGTGAGTTTTCATTATTATTTCATCAAGGAGCAGCATCATGATCTATCGCGCACTGACTAACGCTTTCGCTACCTATTTTGTGGGTTACGGCTATAGCTGGCGATTTAGCGACGCGCGGTCGGTGCTAGCTGCCACCTCCGACCGCGTACGCCTGGGTGGTCACCTAGTTAAACGATGTACGCTTGCGGAGAATTGATCATGAATGCGCCTATCAGCACTGTTGTAAACAACCCTGTTGTAAACACGGCCCACGCCAGCCTACGGCCTATGCCGGAAGCCAACTCTTCCACACAGCGGCTGCCAACCCCTGCCCAGCTTCATCAGCATATCTCGTTAGGTGACTCGCTGAGTGAGCAGGTTGCCCGCCAACGCCACGCCGTCCAACAGATTTTGAGCGGTCACGATAATCGCTTACTGGTTGTGGTGGGTCCCTGCTCCGTGCATGACCCAGACGCAGCACTTGAATACGCCGACCGCCTAGCCGCACTCAGTGAAGAAGTGAGCGAGCACATTTTGCCGGTGATGCGCGTCTACGTTGAAAAACCGCGCACCACCGTGGGCTGGAAAGGGCTGGCCTACGACCCAGGCTTAGATGGCAGCGGCGATATGCCCCGCGGTTTGGCGCTCTCCCGTGAACTCATGCATGCGGTAGCCGCCCGCGGCCTGCCGGTGGCCACCGAGCTTTTGCAGCCGATGCTGGCGCCTTACTTGGATGATTTACTGAGCTGGGTAGCGATTGGCGCGCGCACCACCGAATCGCAGTTGCACCGTGAACTGGCCAGTGACTTGCTAGCAGCGGTGGGCTTTAAAAATGCCACCAGCGGCGATGTGCAAGTGGCGATTGATGCCATGAGTGCGGCGGCCCACCCGCACCAGCGTTTCGCGGTAGATCCTCACGGCCACCCGGTTGTTCAGCAAACCACGGGTAACCCGCACACCCACGTGGTGCTGCGCGGCGGTCACGGTGAGCCCAACTACCAGAGTCACCATGTGCGGGCAGCCACTACTGCGTTGCGTAACGCCGGGCAAAACCCACGGCTGATGGTGGATTGCAGCCATGCCAATGCGCGTAAAGATCATCGCCGCCAGAGTGAAGTGATGCTGGATGTGTTGGCGCAGCGTCAGGCGGGCGAAGCTAACCTGGTAGCGCTGATGCTGGAAAGCCATTTGTTCGAGGGCAAACAGCCGCTCAAGCCTGGTGCCATGCGCTACGGCGTATCGGTCACCGATGCCTGCGTGGGCTGGGAAACGACCGAACACTTACTTAAAACGGCCGCGGAGCGTTTGGCGTAATTGCATTTGTAAACGCTATTACTTGTTTGCCCTGGCCAGCCCCGTATCATAGGGCGTTTGCAGCGATAATGAGGCTGGCCATGGTATTTACCCTAGAACATCACGATCCCGAGACCTACCGCCGCAAAGCCCGAATGATCAGCTTTGCCATGGCGGGGCAACTGATTATTTTTGGCCTCCTATTCTCAATGCTCCTTACCTCCMCCTTTGGCAGTAGCCTATGGCTCAACGCCCTCGGCGTGCTGCTTGGGTTATTGGCCACCAGTGCGTTATTTGCCGTGCTGCGCGAGCGCCCATGGATGACGGAGGTTCGCTACGTCTGGCAGCTAAAACATCACCTATCGCAAGTCAGTGGCTACCTTTCGCAACTGCGCAAAGCGGTGGAAGAGAACAACCGTACGGCGTTGGATTTACTCACTTTCTATCATCAGGGCATGGCACAGTTGGCGGAGCTTAACGGGCGCACCACCGACGACGACGCCGAACGGCTAGCGGAAAAAATGCAGGTTAAAATCAAACGCGAAGAGCTGGAGTTACCCCCGCAGGTCGAGAGTATTGATACGCATGACCTGCAGGCGTTCAAACGTGGGTAAGCCGCTCAGTAGGCAATAGCAGCATTTTTACAGGGAGCACGATGTATGAATACGTTAAAAACATGGGGTGGTGCCATCGCCGCTGCCGGTGTGATGGCGGTGCTCGGGGGCTGCGCAGCAACCCCCTCCGCAGAAACAATAGCCTCTAAAGAAACTGCCGCCGCTAACCAAGCAACGCTGGATAACCGAGCGCCTTTTCTGCCCTCGGCGCTATTCCCTGGCTCAGCCTCCCAATTTACCGCTTGGCAATGTGAGCCTGCACAACAGAACTTAGTGACCGCGACCAATGCCAACGACCTACGTCTATGGTCGCTGCACGGCGCATGGCGGCTCCCCCAGGCGATCGTGGCCAGCGGCGCGCGCTATCAAGACGGTGAGATTAGCTTCTGGAACCGGGGTGACAAGGCGCTAGTGGAAACGCCGCGGGGGCAGCTGAAGTGTTCGCAGGCTGAGCAGCGTGATGCCTTAACTCGAACCGAGAAGCCCGGKGTAATGTTTTTTGGCCAGGGCAATGAGCCGGGCTGGACGGTTGCGCTAGCGAATGACACGCCCACGCTGACGATGGAGACGAACTATGGGGAAGAGCGTCTTCAACTGCCCTATATGGTTAGCGTGATGGACAACGACGCAGGTCGGGTTGTGATTGAAAACGCCGATGTGGAGCCTTTTTTCCGCGTGCGCATTGAGGCCGGTGCCTGCTTTGACAATATGAGCGGAAAGCCTTTTCCCGCCCGCGTTACGCTAACCTATGGCGGCGAGCAATATAGTGGCTGCGGCCAAGGTATTGCCCCCTAGCCGAATCTCATAAAGAGCTAGCTCAGCAACGATAGACAATACGCTCGGCCCGCCACTCTGGCGGCACAAAGTCGCTGGCGCAAAGGGCTGAGGTGTTGCCAGTGGCGCGAGCGGCAAGCCGTGATAGTGTTTCCAACTGAATACCGCGGGTACTCTCCACTTGTTCGCTCACCGCCAGCGGGTGCCAGCGATCACTTTCAAGCGTTGCCAGGGTAAAGCTAAACGGATGAAAACCAGGGAAGCCGAGCCGAATATCGGTGGCGATCAGCGTCTCTTTTCCGTCCAGAAGTCGTGTTTCATAGCGCAGGAAAGGCCCCGTGAACCACGTTAAGCGCTGCCCTTGCTGGCTGGCCAGGGCATACTCCGCCAATTCAGGGTTACTAACCAGCGGCTCAAGACGTGGTTGCCGGTCACTGTCGAACACGCTCACCAGACTTTCATAATAACGATCCTCGCCCATGACCGTGGCACGCCATAGCACAATGTTAAACGGCGTTGGCTGTATCAGTAGGGGAGCTTCCTCCAGCCCCTGCTCCGCCAGTGCCGGGGCAAGGCGTTGCTCCACCGTTAACTTAGCCCCAGCGGCCATCATGAGGTAAACACAAGTGATCGCTAATCCCCAAGCGCACGCCTTCATTACTCGCTGTGATACCAGTGCAACCCCAATCGCAATCAGTAACGGAAGGGTGTAGAGCGGGTCGATTATAAAAATAATCGGCCATGCCGATGGGGACAGATCAAGCGGCCAAAGCAGTTGAGTGCCGTACGTGGTGAGCGCGTCGAGCAGTGGATGGGTGATCAGTATTAGCGTAAAGAAGCTCCACCAGCGGGGCAGGCTGATATCTTTTGCGGGAGCAAATCGCGTGCACAGCAGCGCCAATAGGGTAGCTAACCCGGTGAGCACAAAAAGCGAATGGCTAAAGCCTCGATGCTCAGTGACATTGGCTACAGCATCGCCATAGTCCAACGCTACATCAAGATCGGGCAGGGTGCCCAGTACGGCGCCGATTAGAATGGCCTTGCGCCCTAAGCGCTTGCCCAATACGGCACCGCCAATGGCTGCGCCAAGCGCGGCTTGAGTGACTGAATCCACAGGTTTCTCCGACGGGTAAACCCAGCTAAGATAAAGGGTATTATTTAATTATACAGCGTTGCAGCGATTTATTTCCGCTGTCACGTTTTTGTAAAGTATGACTAGGACGTTTTTTTCTCTCAGGAGTTGATATGCAATATCTACATACCATGGTGCGTGTCAGTGACCTAGATGCTTCGCTGCGTTTTTACTGCGATTTGCTGGGGCTTAAAGAAGTGCGCCGTAAAGAGAATGAGAAAGGGCGCTTTACGCTGGTATTCCTGGCCGCGCCAGCAGATGAGCCGCGCTCGGAGCGGCTGACCGCACCAGAATTAGAACTGACCTATAATTGGGATCCTGAAGAGTACACTGGCGGGCGTAATTTTGGCCACCTGGCTTACCGGGTGGACGACATTTATGCGCTCTGCCAGCACCTTAAAGACAACGGCGTGACGATTAATCGCCCGCCCCGTGATGGCCATATGGCGTTTGTGAAATCGCCCGATGGCATCTCTGTTGAACTGCTGCAGAAGGGCGATGCCTTGGCACCGCAAGAGCCCTGGGCCTCAATGGAAAACAGCGGTAGCTGGTAAGAGCTTGGTGTTAAAAACTGTTGTTAAGAACCGTTGTTAAGAACTATTGTTAAGAACTAGCCGGTAATCGTTAAACAAGGGAAAGATCACCATGACCATGAAAGGTTGGCGTTTACTGCCACTGTTAGCCTCGGCTGCACTGCTGTTAAGTGCGTGTAGCAGTGCGCCTGGACCAAGCTCGGTACCGCAAGACGGCCCAAGTGGCTCCTCGCTCTCGGGTGCTATCGTCGATCAACGTTGGAACCTGCTGTTAGTGGGCACCGATGAAAGGTTGTCGATGCCGGAAGCAGCCTTTTTCCAGATTTCACCGAATGGAAGCGTCACCGGCCACGATGGCTGTAACCGTTTTACCGGCGAGGTAACGCTCGGCGAGAACCAACGCATTGAATTTAGCGAACTGGCCACCACGCGCATGGCGTGCCCTAAAATGGAAGACGCTCAGCGAGTGACGAATATGTTGGAGAGCGCCTATCGTTACTTGATCGACCATGATCGCTTGGTCTTTTTTGGCCCAGACAGCCGAGTATTAGGCGGTTGGCGCGAAGGAAACTAACGGACAGTCAGTCCTCAAAAGGCGGATTGAAACGGGCAATAAAGCGCGCATCAATGCGCTTTTTCCATTCCCATACCCATTTGCCTGAAAGGCCAAGGGCGCCGCGGCTGGCAATGGCGCGGCCGTCGCCGGTACCAATCAGTGCCAATACGCGTTTGGGKGGCTGCCAGGGGGATAGTGGCTCACCGTGGCAGGCGCGGCGTAGGTTGTTTGCCAAGTGCGGACCCATACGCACCGCATAAACCCCTGCGCTGGGCAGCGCCGGGGTCAAACCTGCACAGTCGCCAACGGCAAAAACACTCGGCTGGCCTGTGACTTCCAGCGTGTTCTCTACGCGGATAAAACCGTGTTTGTCCAACGGCAGCGCGGTGTCCTCAAGCCAAGGGTGGCCAACCGCGCCGGTTGCCCATAGCACGATATCCGCATCGAGGCGTTTATCATCATGGGTTGCGACGCCGCCTGCAATCAGTGTTTCTCCGCGTTGCTCAAAGTGAACGGAGATACCTGCTTTGGAGAGCGCACGCTTTATTAGCCAGCGTGGTAAGCGCCCGGCATCCGGCAGCAGTTCGTTAGCAGCGCTGAGCAAATGCCCCTGCCACTCAATATCCGGGCGCTGTTGGCGCAACTGGGCCAGTACGCTCATTAGCGTTTCACAGCCTGCGGCGCCTCCGCCAACGCCCATCACCCGTTGGGTGCCGCCGTCAGGTAAATGGCTAATTTCGTTCTGCAGTGCCTGCCAGCGCTGGTGCAAGCTGCTTAATGGGCGCATGGCGAGTAGCTTGGGGAGTTGCTCTCCGTGCTGCTGGGGGAGCGTCAGGGTCGAGCCGATATTGAAGGAGGCCACATCAAAATTAACCTGCTCGCCATTCTCCAGCGCCACATGGCGTAGTAGCGTGTTAATAGTTTTAGCTGGGGAAAGAATCAATCGAGCGTTGGCCCGTTGGCATAACGCAGCCACGTTGATTTGCGTCTCGCGCAGCGTGCACTCTCCCGCCAGCCACGCGGGCACGCTGCCTGAGTAAGCCGCTAACGGACTATCGCTCACCACGGTAATCGCGATGTTGGGTTCCGGCTGGAGGGCAAAGGCTTCGAGTACAAAGGCGTGGGCATGGCCCGCACCAATCAGTAATAACCGCTGCATGGGCATCGCCTATTCGAAAACTGTGTGCTGTTGGGTGATTAGCAAATAATGACCCGATTTTTACCCGCCATCTTGGCCAGATACATGCCTCGATCCGCCCGCTCAAATAGTTGGCGGGGCTGGTCACCGGGCTGCACAAGGGTTAGGCCGATACTAATCGTTAATTGGTCAGCGGTGGCGAAAGTGTGTTGTTCCACATTGCGGCAAAGCCGGTTAGCCAGGGCTAGGCTGGCATCTTGGTCATGTCCCTTGGTGATGACGACGAACTCTTCGCCTCCCCAGCGGCCAAGATGGTCATCATCTCGCAACGATTTCTGCACTAAATGTGCCATATCACGCAAGATGTCGTCGCCTACTGCATGCCCATAGGTATCGTTAATATTTTTAAAATCATCAATATCAAACATCAACATGGCGAAACTGACTGACGAATCGAGCAAATCCTCAATCACTAGCTCGGTGTAGTAACGATTCCAGCATTTCGTTAAAGGATCGGTATGGGCCAGGCCCTCAAGGCGTTGATTAGTTTTGGTTAACTGGCGATTGAGGCGAACGACCTCCTGGGCTGTAATAGCCACTGCCAAATCATCGGCCAGCTCAATCATCATAGCGGCTTCCAGTGGCATCCAATAACTCAAGGCGTCTTGAAGCGTTACATCCGCAGCCAAGGTGGGGTGTAGCGGCTGTTGACGAAACAGCAGTAACCAACCCAATGAAGCATTCGCAACGCTGAGCGGGGCCGCCAAGCCTCCTTGGCAACTGCCAGTTAGCTCGGCGATTTCGTCATGGGCGTTCTGTTGGTTCAACTGCTGTAGCTGATGAAATAACTGGTGCTTGGAGGGACATTCGCCAAAGCAGTGTAGATCGCCCTGATACGTCAGTGCGATACCCTCAGCCTGAAAAATATCGCACCAACTGGCACCATGATGCTGCAAAATACCATCGATGGACGTCAGGCGTTTAATATCTCGTGATAGCAGCTTGCGGCGCGACTTTAAACCTGACTGGCGAGCGGCCATGCGCTCTGCTTTTAACAAGCGTAAGCGTTGGGACGCAATATCGATGAGCAACTGAATCCATTTGCCTGGTCCAGCGTCGACCGCAGGGGGATGCCCAATATAGCCCCACACGCCATGTTCGCCATTTAGCTCATAAAGTTGCAGTTCTGAAGCCGCTAGGTCGTCGTAACAACGAATAGCGAGCAGGGGGGAATGAGAGGTCAGGGTACTTTCCATCGGGTAGCAGTATGCCAAGCGGAGATTGCCTGAGCTCAAGCGACGATAAAGCGTGATCGGTTTAGCCTGTGTGAGCGAGTGCAGCATTTTTGCCAGCAGCTCAAAAAGCTCAAGAGGAGTGGCCGAGCTGCAGAGTAATGCCAGCTCATGACACAGGTGGTCAATATTTTGCACCGATGGAGATAGTGTGCCACTCATCCTGAATGACTCCTCAAGCGCCGCGCTTCAGCGTTTAGCATAGCCACTCGCCCGCTTCGGCTAAGCGAAAGCTCAAAATTGAATTAATGATTCAATCAAAAGGTGAACCGTTATTCAACTATTATTGAACAATCGCTTCACATTGGCGGCATGAATGAAAAAATCATGTTCGCCGAACGTCTGAAAGCGGCGCTAGAAGCAGCCGGTTACGAACCGCGACCGTCAGTGCTAGAACGGGAATTTAACCTGCGTTACTGGGGAAAGCCGATCACGTTCCAGGCCGTTAGGCGCTGGCTGCGCGGTGACTCAATCCCCAGTCAGGATAAGCTCCAGGTGTTGGCTCGCTGGCTGTTAGTCGATCCGCACCACTTGCGCTACGGCGCCAGCACCGCTTATACGGTCAGCGAACCTTCCGCAAGTTGGGACGTTTCATCTACCAGTGAAGAGCGCCAATTGCTGGCACTCTACAGGGAGCTTCCCGCTGCCCAGCGTAAAGTAGTGCGCGAAATTATTGAAACATTCGCCAAAGTGCACCCGCCTGCTAACGGACGAAACGACTAGGCGTACTTCTTTTTCCTAATTATGCTTCAACTTGGTGCGCTAGGAATCAATTGTTTTAGCTGACTTGTCACCGCGTCGCCAATTGAAGTAGTGCTTCAATAGTGCCAGCACTCGTTCGGGCTTGTGGGCGTTTTTCCACACCCCGGCAGTGGCCTTTGCCGCCTCACCCAGCGTGGGGTAGGGGTGAATGGTGCCGAGTAGCTTATTGAGCCCCAGGCCGTGTTTCATGGCGAGGGTAAACTCACCCAGCCACTCGCCCGCGTTTTCTGCCACGATCGTTGCGCCAAGGATTTTGTCTTTGCCCGGCACCGTGAGCACCTTGATAAACCCCTCTGTGGCGCCTTCGGCAATGGCGCGGTCGCTTTCTGCCATGGCGTAGCGGGTAATTTCATACTCAATGCTTTTTGCCTTGGCCTCCTTTTCATTCAGCCCGACTCTGGCGACTTCCGGTTGTACATAGGTGACCGCGGGCATATAGCGATAGTCCACCGCAAAGCTTTTCAGTTCACCAAACAGCGCATTGACCGCTGCGTGCCACGCTTGGTGAGCCGCCGCGTGGGTAAGCTGGTACGGCCCAGCCAAATCGCCGCAGGCCCAGATGTTGGGTAGGCGGGTTTGCAGCCGCTCGTTAAGTTCTAAAGTGCCCGCTTGGGTGGTTGTAATACCCAGCACATCAAGCCCTAGGCCTTCCACATTGGCTTGGCGACCGGCGCTAACCAGCAGGTAGTCAAAGGGCAGKAGCTTGCGCTCACCGTGATGCTCCACGACCAGTTGGTAGCCTGCGTCGTCGTTGAGTACTTCCAGCGCCTTGGCGTCGGTCATCACCGTTACACCCTCGCTCGCCAGAGTGTTTTCGACGGCTTCGCCGACTTCTGGGTCTTCGCGGCCCAGCAACTGGGGCATGCCTTCCACCAGCGTGGCCTGACTACCCAGGCGGGCAAAGCTCTGGCTTAGCTCGCAGCCAATCGCACCGCCGCCGAGCACTACCAGGCGTTTGGGCAGTTCTGTCAGTGACCATAGGTTTTCAGAGGTGAGCACGGGAGCATGCTCAATACCCGGTAGCGACGGCACCTTGGGGCGGGCACCGGTGGCCAGCACGATATGGCGGGCGGTGAGGGTTTTTTCGCCCACCTGGACGTGCCAAGGCGAGGTTAGCTTGGCGTGATCTTGGTACACCTCAACGCCTAAGCCGTTATAGCGTTCTACGCTGTCGTGGGGTTCGATAGCGCTAATCGCCTGTTTTACATGCTCCATCACCTTGGCAAAATCGACCTGAGGTTCGCTAGATGTCACGCCAAAGCGTGGCGCGGTACGAATCTCGTGGGCAGCGCGGGCGGCGCGTATTAGCGCTTTGGAAGGTACGCAGCCGGTATTCAGGCAGTCACCGCCCATTTTATGTTTTTCCACCAGCGCGACTTTGGCCTTAACAGCGCTGGCGATATAGCTGGTTACCAGTCCCGCCGAGCCGCCGCCGATCACCACAATGTCGTAATCAAAGCGTTGGGGGCAGGTAAAACCCTGGTAGGCCTTGCGCTTCTGCACCAGCAGCACAATCCGCCGCGCGATCCAGGGGAAGATGGCGAGCAGTAAAAATGACGCGATAAGCGTTGGCGAAAGGATGCCTCCCAGGCTCTCCAAATCACCTAGCTGGCCGCCCGCGTTCACATAAATAGCAGTGCCGGGCAGCATAGCGACCTGACTCACCCAGTAAAACGTGAGGGTTTTGATCCGCGTTAGGCCCATGACCAGATTGATCATAAAGAACGGAAATACCGGCACTAAACGCAGCGTGAATAGGTACAGGGCACCGTCGCGCTCGACACCACGATTCACAGAGGAAAACTGGCGCGGAAAGCGTCTCTCAATCGGCTTTTGAAACAGAAAACGCGAGAGTAAAAACGCCAGTGTGGCGCCCATTGTGCTGGCGAAAGAGATAATCAGCAGCCCCCAACCTAAGCCAAATAGTGCACCGCCCAGTAGGGTTAGCAGCGTGGCACCGGGCAGCGAAAGCGCGGTCATTGAGACATATACGGCGAAAAACAGGCCCGCCACCTGCCAAGGGTGTTGATTAAACGCCGCTTGAAAGTCGCTTTGGTATGCCTTGAGGGTCTCTAGCGTGAACCATTGATGGGCACCGCTAAGGAAAAACACGCCAATGGCTGTTATCAGTAGCGCGGCAATAATCAGACGTTGTCGGGTCACAATAAAAAACTCCAGCGCTAAGAAGGTAAGTATCTGCTGTTACTGAGTGAGAAGGGCGCCTGATTCCTTACACTGAAACGGCTAATCAGAGGTTGGCTAGCGCTTTCCAGCGCTGCCAGTCTTCGGGGCGGTCCACGTCCCAGATAGTCGCCGGGTAAGCGGCGCGCAGCCCCAGCTCCTTAATGCGCTGCTGAGTGGTGGTCAGCACGCTTTGGGTGCCCCATGGGATATCTGCAAACAACGTAGGGTAGTCTTGCCGGGTGCCTACAAAGCCATAGCCGCCATCTTCGGCGGGCAGAATCACCACATCGTAGCTGGCCAGTTGCTGCGCGCAGGTAGTCATCAGCGTGCTGGTAATGCTCGGGCAGTCGCTGCCCATCAGCATGGCAGGGCCAGACGTGCTGTTCAGGGCGTGGCGAACCCGTGCGCCTAAATCACCGTCTGGTTGGGGGGTTAACGTCAAACCAAACTGCTCACGAAGCTCTATAAACAGCGGGTGTGCGTGATCCAGCGCCGTCCATAGCGTGACTTTTTCTGCCGTCAATGCTTTGCAAGCATTGGCGACGCAGTGGCGTACCAGCTCCGCGTGGGCGTTGGCGGCGCCCTCTGCTCCCAGTAAAGGCGACAGACGCGTTTTGGCTTGCCCCGCCAGCGGCGCTTTGGCCAGCAGGTGTAGATGGGGCGTTTCAGCGGGCATCGCGATACTCCTTGGCGAGTTGGGTTGCGCTAACGCCGCGCCAGTAGCGGTAGCGTAGCCGCCACATCAGACGGATCGTTTTCCAAGCGCCGTATTGATCCCAGCGCCTGCCCGAGCTTATCACTTTCGCCGTTAGGCAGGCGGGGCGCGATACCTGCTTAAGCCGTTTGGACAGTTCAATATCTTCCATCAGTGGCTGTTCGGGAAAACCACCGACGGCCCTGAAGGSGCTGGCGCGGACAAAGATTCCCTGGTCGCCGGTGGCCATCCCGGTCAGCCGCGAGCGCTGATTCATCATCCAACTCACCATGGGCAGCCAGCGGCTGCGGCCTGAAAGCTGAATAGCAAAGCGCCCCCAGGCGTGGCGGTTAAGCCCCCGTGTTATCTGTTCAACGGCATCATCGGGCAGTTGAGTATCCGCATGCAGAAACAGCAGCGCAGGMGCTCGGGCATGTTGCGCGCCCAGGTTCATTTGTTCACCTCGGCCGGGTGAGCTGCCGAGCACGCGGTCAGCCAGGGGTGTGGCGATGCGAACGCAGCTGTCGCCACTGCCGCCATCGACCACAATGACTTCGACCAGTGCCGAAAGGCGCTGAGCGCGTAGTAACTGTAGCGGCAACAGTGTTGCCTCAATACCGGCTGCCTCGTTAAGTACCGGTATCACGATGCTGAGTTGAGGTGCCTTTTCAATCGAGTTTTCAACCGAGTTCAAGCACAGGCCCTCCTGCTGCCTTGGCATCTGCGAGGTCGTGGGTGACCAGCAGTGCAGGCAGGCCTGCGTCGCGCAGTTGGTTAAACACGAGGGTGCGCATTTCCTGGCGCAGTGCCGTATCCAGCTTGGAAAACGGCTCGTCCAGCAGCACGGCGCGCGGTTTGGAGAGCAGCAGGCGCATCAATGCCACGCGAGCCTGCTGGCCGCCAGAAAGGGTGGCGGGGTCGCGCGCTTCAAAGCCTGCCAGCCCCACTTGTTTAAGCGCTTGGGTGACCTGTTGGTGTTTATCTTGAATATGGCGAGGTAGCCCAAAACGCAAATTGCCGCCCACGCTTAGGTGCGGAAACAGCAGCGGATCCTGAAACAAAAGCCCGATGCCGCGCTTTTCAGCGGGGAGGCTTAACAGGTCTTGCTCGCCCAGCCATACGCCGCCGCTGGCGCTAAAATCTCGAGTAATAAAGCCCGCAATATACGCCAGCAGGGTCGATTTTCCTGAGCCCGATGGACCCATTACGGTGAGCACCTCGCCTGGGGCTATGGTGGTATCCACTGCCAGTAACTCGCGGCCCGCAAGGGCGATGCTAATCTGCTCAAGGCGCAGCGACGCGCTGAAATAAACTGTCACAATGTCCCTCTTAGGTAGCCAGTTCACGGCGGTGGGTGCCCAATAAGCGGGGCAGCCCCAGAGCAAGCATAAAGCCGATCAGTGGCAGGCCCGCCTGCACTAATGCCCAAACGCCGATTAAGCGTCGGTTACCGCCTGCGGCAAGCGCCACCGCCTCGGTCGTTACGGTAGTGACCCGCCCGGCTCCCAGCAGTTGGGTGGGTAAGTATTGGCCAATACTCACCGCCAGGCCCACCGCAAAGGCAGTTAATATGGGCGCTAATATTAGCGGGAGGCGCACTTTCCAAAATGCAGCACTGCGTGACACACCCAGGGAGCGCGCTACCTGTAGCCAGCGTGGATCCAGGCGACGATACGCCTCGGCTAATGATAGATAGACATAAGGCAGCACAAACAGCAGGTGACCTGCGATCACCAAGCCTAGTTGGGGGCGAACGCCCAAACTCTCCGCTGCCACAATCAGACCAAACAGAAAGGCAATTTGCGGCACCAGTAGCGGTAGATAGAGCAGCCATAGTGCGCGCCTCGGTTGAATGTGCTGGCGATGCTCGTTTTCCAGCGTCGTTAACACCAGCGCCGTGGCCAGCGTCGTTGAAATCAGCCCAATCAGCGCGGTATTGACGAGCGGTGTGACCAGCATAGGGCCGCTGCGTTGCCAGTGATCCAGCGTTAGCATCTGCGGTAACAGCTCAGGAAAACGCCAAAAACCGGCCAGCGAAAATAGCCCCAACCCGACCAAGGCCGCCAGCGCCGTCATACTTGCAAATAGTAACGCCGAGCGGCCCACTACGCGCAGGGCGATTTCACCTCGCTGGCGGCTGCCATTGGTCAGCCAGCCTCGCGCCAGCAGGCGGGTCAGTTGTTCCAGTAGCCACCAGCAGAGCAGCGCGGCGATGGTGACCCCCAGTTGTAGTACTGCCGCTGACGAGGCCATAAAGCGGTGGCTAATATCGGGGTCGTTGAACCAGCGCAAGATAGACACGCTCAGCGTGGGAGGCAAGGTCGGGCCGAGAATCAGCGCCATATCGACGACCGAGGTGGCGTAGGCGATCACCGCATACACGGGCAGGCGAATCAGCGGGTAGAGCGAAGGCAGCACGGTTTTTAACCACGCAATGGTAGGTGAATAGCCCAGTGATCGCGCCAGCATTAAGCGCTTTTCAGGCACTAGCTGCGGCAGCGCTGCCAGGCTCATTAGCAGTAGGAACGGCACTTCTTTTAGCACCAGCCCCACGATCAGGGAAAGCCCCCAAGGATCGTTGATGATCAGCGCATCCGGCGGGCGCTCCCAGCCGGTTAGCGATGGCGATATGAGCCGCGCCAACAAGCCCGAAGGGGCAATCAAAAAGGCAAATCCAAACGCGATAGCGGCATGGGGGATGGCGAGTAGAGGCGAAACCAGCCGCCGAATGCTGCGGTCTAGCCATGTGCCCCGGCTGGCGGCCAAAAACAGCACCACAATAACCAGCGCTATGGCTGCGCTGACTAACCCGCTGGTAAAGCTCACCGCCACCGAACGCCACAGCCCCGGCTGGGCGAACAGCATCTGCCAGGGGGCTAAACTACCGCCATGTCCGCCTAGCGCAGGCAAGTAGCCAAATGCTGGCAGCAGCACCATCAGTAGCCCTGCGGCTACCGGTAGTACTAGCAGGGCAATGATGAGCGCCGGGGCCAGTCGCAGCATGGTCTAGTTAACGCCGTAACGCTCAAGCCAGGCATCTTGCAGGGCGGTCATCCAGCTGGGGTGCGGTTCGGGTAGGGTGTTAGACAGCGCGTCCGCGGGTAGCTCTGAAGGGTGTCGATCTCCCTGCTCAAACAGCGCTTGGGCGTCAGTGTCTAGCTGGTTGATATCCAGCACACTGCGGTCGCCCCACATCGCTAACGACTGTTTTTCGGCCTGGGCTTCCGTTGAAAGTAGATAGTTGGCGAGCACCATGGCCCCAGCTTTATGCGGCGAGTTATAGGGAATTGCCACAAAGTGGACGTTACCCAGGGTGCCGCCTTCCAGCACATAGCTGCGTACGCTATCGGGTAATTCATACTCCATGACCGCCACGGCAGCATCAGTGGGGTAGAAAGAAAACGCTAGACTTAGCTCACCATCGCTCATCAATGTACGCAAATTGGGGCCGGAGTCGGGAAAGCTGCGCCCGCTGCGCCACAGGTGCGGGTGCAGCGCATCTAAATAGGTCCAAAGCGGCTCTGTCACGGTCTCGAAATCGCTCTCTGAGAGCGGCTGGTAAAGCGCCTCATCCTGCTCGGTAAGCTCGATCAGTGCTTGTTTCAAAAAGGTGCTGCCGGTGAAGTCGGGAATACGTGGATAACTAAACTGGCCCGAATTGGCTCGAGCCCAGGCGAGTAGCGRCTGCATATCCTTGGGGGGAGTCTCGGTTTKGGCGCTGTCGTAATAGAAGGTGATTTGCGCTTTTCCCCAGGGCGACTCGTAGCCTTCGGTAGGCAGTGKGAAGTCGGTGACAACCTCGGGGTTTTCGTCAGCGTTGGTGAGCGCAAAATGGGGCAGCGCCTCGGCGAAGGGGCCGAACAGCAGATCGTTGTCGCGCATGGCTGCGAAGTTCTCGCCGTTGATCCAAATCAGATCAATACTGCCCTCGTCGTGGTTACCCGCCTGCTTTTCGGCTAGCACCCGCGCCACCGCGCTGCCGGTATCGTCCAGCTTAACGTGCACCACATCGACGCCGTACTGGGCCTGCATTTGCTCCGCCACCCAGTCAATATAACGGTTGGTGCGCGTATCACCCCCCCAGGCATTCCAGTAAACGGTTTGGCCTTCGGCTTGTGACACGACGCTTTGCCAGTCGTCCGGATCAGGGTTGGCCATGGCAGGAAGCGCAAGGCCTAACAGCGTGGTGGCGATCGTGAAGCGTATAGGGTGACGGTTAATCGGCATCGCATATCTCTTGGGTAGGAAGCACAAACGTTATAGGGAAGCTTGCAAGCACTGCAGCTCGCTATGAACGTGATCAATAATCGGCAGCGAGAGGTAGTGCTCAACGCGGTCACGTACGTGGTCAATCACGGCAGGGTCGGTGAGTTCTGCCGACCAGTCTTCTCCCCGTTGCTGGGCATCTTTAGCGTTTAGGTGCTGGGCGCGCCATTTCGCGCACCAGGTCAATGACCACAGCCAGGTAGCGCGACGGCAGGCGACCAGGGTGTCGGTATCGGGTGATTCACTCATGGCTGCTTGCCAGCGGCGGTAAAAGTTAATCACGTCATTCAGCGATAGCACCGCTTGGCTGTTTACATCCCAGGTAGTGGAGGTGTAGAGGCTGGTGTGGGCGAGATCAATGCCCGGCAGGCCGTAGCGACACTTCTCTAAATCCACCAACACCGCGCGGCCATCGTCGCGGATTAAGAAGTTGCCAGGGTGGGTGTCAAAGCTAATCAGCGTCGCGGTTTCATCGTTTAGGCGGGGCGGAAGTAAGTCCAGTTCCTGCTTAATCCGCTGGGTCACTTTACTCGAAAGCTGCGCATCGCCTAGCCAGTTAGCCTGCTGGCGCACTTCATCCACCATCGCCTGCCATGGGTCTTTAGGGGCCAGCAGCGGCGTCTGCGCCGAGGCATTAGGTAGCGTTTGGCGATGTAGGCTGGCCAGGGCATCCGCGATGGCGGGGAGGTCGTCGGGTAGTTGCGCCAAACGCCCACGTATAGCCTCTACCAGCAACCCGCCTCTGGGCAATGCCTCGCTGGGCGGCAGGGTGTCATAAAGTGTCGGCGTGTGCCCGCCAGGGCTAGAGCGCTGGTAACAGGCTCTCTGATAGGCCAGGTTCTCTTCAGGCGGTAGATTCATCTGACTCTGCTTCGGCAGCCGCGCTACCCAGTCATCGCCATCACTGCGATGCAGCCAGACATGATCGTGGGCAAGCCCAGTATCCGCCATCGGGGTAAGCGCTTGGTAGGCAATCCCGGCCCGCTTTAATTCGCTGGCCAGCGCCTGTAAGCGTGCTTCAGTTGGTATTGGCATAGAGCCGTCCGTGTCGTTGCTGAATCAGCGATGCCACTTAGTGGCCGTACTTGTACCAACCTTACACGTTTCGTAAGAAAATGTGGTTAAAGTGGGGTGTAAGGGGCCAATATGTCATGCGCGAGCGCTGCATAGATATTATGAGCCATAACTAATAAGCTACTTATCTTCGATATATTTACCGCTCATGAAAACGTGTCTTTCCGACGGTAGGGCAGATGATTCAAGAGCAAACAGGACGCAGCGGCTCTCCAGAGTCACAGGAAGAGTTTACGTGCAGAGTCTTTAGCTCCTACTCCTACTCCTATTCATCACAGCCTTGGGCTTGATTGCTGTATGCAGGAAAATCATGAGTGACGTAAGGATCAGAGTATTAACCCCGCAAGATTGGCAGCTTTATAAGTCGGCGCGGTTGAAATCTCTTGAGGAGTCGCCTGACTCTTTTGGCTCAACTTATGAGCAGGAAGTAACGCTCTCAGACGCTGAGTGGCAGACACGCTTGGATCTGAAATTGCGAGGCCTGGAGGCTCTGCCCTTAATTGCTGAGTTGGAGGGTCAATCGGTTGGCCTAGCCTGGGGGGTAATACATGAGCCCGATACGAAAATCGCCCAAATCTACCAAATGTGGGTGTCCCCGACACTGCGAGGAAAAGGTATAGCCAAGGCTCTGCTGGGTGAAATGAGTACATGGGCTATCAACAAAAGGTGTGAGTGTATAAAGCTTGCGGTAACGACAAGCAATGCAGCTGCAGTTGGTTTGTATACTTCATATGGGTATGCGCCTAATGGGCCGCTTGAACCACTGAGGGTGGGTTCCGAGCTTATGGTGCAGCCCATGGTTAAGCGGTTGGTCTCTACTGCTCGGGATTTGTGAAAGTTACCCTGAGAGCAATTTTTACGTTCTGCGAGCAGAGTCAGGCATGACTTTTCACGTGTCATACAGCTAATAACGTCACCCTGCTTAAAGAGCGACGCTGATCTGGTAGGCGGTAGATGACACGTCAACAGACCCTAGTTTTGCATGGGAATGTCATCTTTCCACCGAAAACCCACACCACCTGCTTGCCATACGCCATCGCGATTAAAAGGGTGTGGCCCGGATAAATTGATGTACTGCGGCAAGCCAAAGTGAGGTGCCAGGTTCTGCCTGGACTTGATAGTCACGCGATCCATTATCCTCAACCCTTGCTCCTCAGCCGACATATGCGCTTCAGGCGCAGCCCTGTGAGCCAGTGCCCAGTTATCAACGTAGAGTAAATCACCCGTTTGATAGTGATAACGGATCCCATAGCCCTTCTCGAAGGACGCATCGAGAAGATCGTTATAGTCATTGAAAAGCTGTTTCATTTCATCTTCGTTGAGTAAACGAAGCTTATCGGCAGAGGCGGGGGCTTGTTGCAGCTCATCGATTGCAACGCCTTCTTCTGGTAACCGCTCTATAACGGCGCCGGTCATCCCTAAATGAAGCCATACGCTCTTTCGCCCCGAAATAGGATGGGTATGGACGACGGGGTGACTGACCCCTGAATCAGAATTCACAGAGACAAGCCGTTCCCAAAACGCCTGCTTTTCCTTTGGCAGCACGTCGTAGGCTGCCCCCTGATGAGCAAAGTGCGTTCCGCCGCCCTGCTCAGGGGCGCGCGCCATGTAGTAGGCGGAGTGAGAAAACGTTGCTGCTTCGAAGCTGCCATCGTTATGCCACTGGGGGCCAACGCCGAGGATGCCATAGCGCTTGTCATTGGAGCAGCGGAATATGTCCCGGTTCATATCAGGCGTGGCGGGGTGGACGCCATGCGTGGAATGAATTTCTCCAGCGCCCCACCATTTACTCGCACTGACCAGTTCATCTGCTGAGAGATCCGTTTGGTGCTTAAAGACGATAAAGCCCCGATTCGCCATTTCCACTGCTAACGCTTCGATGACTGGCTCTGAAAGTCGGGAACGAACGTCGGCGCCGTAGATTTCCACGCCAAGCGGTTCCAACTGCTTCACCGTCAATCCCGCCTTCTCAAACAGCGTGATACGGCCAGGGTCTAGCGGCGGTATGGTGGGTGGGATGCTGCTGAATTTATCGGTTGTTGCCATATTCGAGCGATCTCAATGAGTGAATTCGAAATGGCTCAGCTCCGTGATTGCAGCGAAAGGCAGCTGAGATCCAGAGCCAAGCGATCTTATAGTCATTGGTCAGGTTGTCATGGGCTTTGTTTCGGATTCAAGCAGTGCTTGGGCAGTAGGGCGAAACTAAAATCGGCMCCTTTTGGGTGCCGATTTTAGTGTCTTAGTGTGCGATTACAACGCCTCAATCTTCGCCTTTTGCTCTTCCAGCAGCTGCTTGGTGGCTTGGAATTCGGCCAGCTTGCCTCGCTCTTTATCCACCACGGCGACGGGGGCTTTGGCGATAAAGCCGTCGTTGCCAAGCTTCTTCTCGATGCCGCCGATCAGTTTGTCCTGCTTTTCGATCTCTTTACTAAGGCGGGCGATTTCGGCGTCTTTATCGATCAGATCGGCCATCGGCACCAGCACTTCCATATCACCCACCAACTGCGTGGCTGAGAGCGGGGCATCGTCTGGGTTTTCAAGCCAGGTAACGCTTTCCAGCTTGGCGAGTTTGGACAGGAAGCGACGGTTGCTCTCCAGACGCTCGGCGTCTTCGGGCTTGCCTTTGGTCAGCAGCACGTCAAGCGGCTTGCCTGGGGCGATGTTCATTTCGGCGCGGATGTTACGCACGGCGATGATGACGCCTTTCAACCACTCGATATCCAGGCTGGCCTGATCGTCGATTTTGCTCTCGTCGGCTTCTGGCCACGCTTGCAGCATGATCGACGCGCCATCGCCCATAAATACACCGGCCAGCGGCGAGACGCGCTGCCAAATCTCTTCGGTGATATAGGGCATCATCGGGKGAGCAAGGCGCAGAATCGCTTCGAGCACGCGTACTAGCGTGCGGCGTGTTCCCCGCTTGGCTTCTGCCGTGGCATTTTCATCCCATAGCACCGGCTTAGAAAGCTCCAGGTACCAGTCGCAATACTCGTTCCAAACGAATTCGTACAGCGCCTGGGAGGCGTGGTCGAAGCGGTACTCATCCAGCGCTTTGGTGACCTGGGCTTCTGTTTTCTGCAGCTGCGAGATAATCCAACGGTCGGCCAGAGAGAGTTCAACGTCGCTACCGTCTGTACCGCAGTCTTCACCTTCGGCGTTCATCAGCACGTAGCGCGAGGCGTTCCACAGCTTGTTGCAGAAGTTACGGTAGCCATCCAGGCGATTCATATCAAATTTGATATCGCGCCCAGTAGTCGCCTGGGAGAGGAAGGTAAAGCGCAGCGCATCGGTGCCGTGGGCTTCAATGCCGTCTTTAAACTCGTCCTTGGTGGCTTTGGCAATCGCCTTTGCCTGTTTTGGCTGCATCATATTGCCGGTGCGCTTTTCGAGTAGCTCATCCAGCGTGATGCCGTCAATCAGGTCGATGGGGTCAAGCACGTTGCCCTTGGATTTGGACATCTTCTGACCCTGACCGTCGCGCACCAGGCCGTGCACGTAAACCGTTTTGAACGGTACCTGCTTGGTGAACTTCAGCGTCATCATGATCATCCGGGCGACCCAGAAAAAGATGATGTCAAAACCGGTGACCAGCACGCTGCTGGGGTGGAAGGTCTCCAACTCCGGGGTTTGTTCCGGCCAACCCAGGGTGCCGAAGGTCCACAGGCCTGAGCTAAACCAGGTATCCAGCACGTCTTCGTCTTGGGTGAGCGCAATATCATCGCCCAGTCCGTGTTTCTCGCGGGCTTCGGCTTCCGTGCGGGCAACGTAGACATTGCCTTCGGCGTCGTACCAGGCCGGAATGCGGTGGCCCCACCACAGCTGGCGGGAGATACACCAATCCTGCAGGTCGCGCATCCAGGCGAAGTACATATTTTCGTAGTTCTTGGGCACGAACTGGATATCGCCGTTTTCAACCGCCTCAATGGCGGGCTTGGCGAGGCTTTCCACGGCTACAAACCACTGATCGGTGAGCAGCGGCTCTATCACGTCACCGGAGCGGTCGCCGTAGGGCAGGGTGTTGTTAACGGCTTCGACCTGTTCCAGTAGGCCTAGGGCATCCATATCAGCAACGATCTGCTTGCGCGCTTCAAAGCGGTCAAGCCCTGCGTACTTGGCTGGCAGGGTCGCATCTTCGTCCGGCTGGGGCTGGCCTTTAAGATCAAAAATTTCAGCTTGTTCAAGAATTGCCGCGTTTTTGGAGAAGACATTGATCAGCAGATGGTTCTGACGCTTGCCGACCTCGTAGTCGTTGAAGTCATGGGCGGGGGTGATTTTCACACAGCCCGAGCCTTTTTCCATATCGGCATGCTCGTCAGCAACTACCGGAATACGGCGACCGACCAGCGGTAGCTCAATGAACTTGCCGACCAGAGAGGCGTAGCGCTCATCGTCTGGATTCACCGCCACGCCGGTATCGCCGAGCAGGGTCTCCGGGCGGGTGGTGGCAACCACGAGGTAATCCTTGCCGTCGTCGGTTTTGATGCCGTCTGCCAGCGGGTAGCGGAAGTGCCAGAAGCTGCCCTGCTGCTCTTTGTTTTCTACTTCCAGGTCAGAAATGGCGGTGTGCAGCGTGGGATCCCAGTTGACCAAGCGCTTGCCACGATAAATCAACTTCTCTTCGTGCAGGCGCACAAACACTTCTTGCACCGCTTTGTAGAAGCCGTCGTCCATGGTGAAGCGTTCGCGAGACCAGTCGACGCTGGCGCCCATACGGCGCAACTGGCGAGTAATATGGCCGCCGGATTCGTGTTTCCACTCCCACACCTTGTCGATAAACGCATCGCGGCCCAGGTCGTGGCGGGTCTTGCCCTCTTCCGCTGCAACCTTACGCTCCACCAGCATTTKGGTGGCGATGCCGGCGTGGTCGGTGCCTACCTGCCACAGGGTGTTATTACCCTGCATCCGTTTCCAGCGCGTCAGGGTATCCATAATGGTGTCCTGGAACGCATGGCCCATGTGCAGGCTGCCGGTCACATTGGGCGGTGGAATCATGATCGAAAAAGGCGTGCCCTGGCCGGAGGGGGCAAAACGGTTGTCAGCTTCCCAGCGCTCGTACCAGCGGGTTTCGATCTGTTCAGGTTGGTAGGTCTTTTCCATGGAGAGTTGGCTCACGGCTGGCGAGAAATGTGCATAAGTGCATAAATGAATGGGTGTGAGTATACCGCGTAAGGGCCGTGGTCGTCAGGGGCTACTCACGCTCTATTGTAGGTGCACAGTACTTATGCGATGTATTTATGAAAACTGTTTATGGGCAGAAAACCCGCGCATGGCGATTAGCCCGAGGATGGGGCCCGGCAATAGCCACCAGATCACCGCTAGAGACTGGCTCGACCACAGCGCGGTGACCAGGGCGATGGAGGGAATGGTCAGCCCAAAGCCGATCGCATTCATCATTGCCAGCGCTGCGCCTAGCCGCTCGGGTGGAGCCGTGGCGCTGGCCAGCGCAGAGAACTGCGCGGAGTCGGCAATCACGCTGACTCCCCATAAGCCGAGAAGCGCCAACAGCAGCCAGGGCGAGGCGCTGCCCAACAGGGGATAAACCAAACAGAGCGCGCCTGAGGTGGCCAATGCCACGCAGGCTACTCGATCGCTGCCAATCTGGCGGCTCCATTTGCCCGCGAGCACGCAGCCCGGCAAACCCAACGCGATCACCGCAAAACTTAGCCATGGCTGGACGCTGTTTGAAGCCCCTAAGCGCTCCAGTTCCCGGGCGACCAGAAACGGCACCAGCGCCCAAAGGGCGTAAAGCTCCCAGCAGTGGCCGAAATAACCCAGTGCGGCGGCACGAAAGCGAGGCTGTTTGAAAGCGGCCAGACCTGCCCAAGGGCGTCCGCTTTTGGCGGTGGCCGGGAGGTGGGGGCCAACGCCTAGCTTGAAAATCATTAGCGCCGCGACCAGCGCCAGCAGTGAAGCCAGCAGCAGCGGCCACTGCCAGGGTAAATGCAGCGTTAAACCGCGCAGCAGGTGTGGCGAGGCAATGCCCAGGGTGAGCATGCCCACCAGCCAACCCAGCGCGGCGCCGGCGTGGCTGGGTGTCCAGCTCACCACCAGCTTCATGCCTAGCGGATAAATCCCCGCCAGGCAAAGCCCGGTCGCAAAACGAGCAACAGCGGCGAGCGTCACGCTCTCAGCCACGCCGATAAAGGCGGCGTTGATCAGTGCGCCGAGAGCGGCAGAAATCGCAAACAGGTGGCTGGCACGAATTCGGTCGGCAAGACCAGTGGTTGCAATCAGCAGCGTGCCGGTAATAAACCCTGCCTGAACGGCGATGGTTAGCAGACCCAAGTCGCTTTCGCTAAGGCCGACGGCCTCCTGCAGCGCCAAGCCAACGCCATTAACGCTAAACCATAGCGAGGTCCCAAACAGCTGGGCGATGACAATCGTAACAAGCGGGTAGCGCGTGAACACGTTTACGTCTCCATGAGGGCAAAGGGCGCGGCCAGAGCCCGCTAATGGTAATCAACAATTTACCGTTACGACGAATTTTTTAAAAACAGCAGTGTCGGATCACAAGACCCGTCAGGATTCGTCGGGCAGGAAGTACAAATTTGTTCGCAATTGGAGTTTTTATGCACGTAGCCAAGCTTTTCCTTCCAGCAGTTGCAGCACTGGCATTCAGTGTTCCCGCCATGGCCCAGCAAATGGGTGGCGGCACCCCCAGTGTCGATGACCAAGTTAACCAACTCGACGAAATGGTGGATCTGAATGATGGGCAGAAGGAAGAACTCAGCAACCTTTTGACCCAGATGCAAGACGACGTTGGTGCCAATGAGCAGGAAGCCCAGCAGTTGCAACAGCAACTCAGTGAGCACGTTCAGACTGATTATGACGAAGCCGCCATTCGGGCAGATGCAGAGCGTCTTGGTGACCTAACGGCCGAGATGACCGCGGATAGCATTATCATACAGTCTCAGATCGAAGGCGTTTTCACTCAGGAGCAGCGCGATCAACTGGATGAGGCCGTGGCTCAGCAGCAGGAGCAAATGCAACAGCAGATGCAGGAGCAGATGCAGGAGCAGATGCAGCAACAGGGAGGCTAAGGCGAAAGCTGCCTGGCCACACTCATTGCAATTGCCTAACTTCTGTTGACGGCCCCGCCAAGTGCGGGGTCACTTGTTTGTGGTGGATGGTCTCCTCGGCCATTCACCCCAACTTATGCGGCACGACCTCATGACCCAGTTCTTTATAGCGCTGCCAGCAGGCACGTTTGGCAACCAGCACTTGTTGGTGCTGGTTAATGATCTCGGCAATGCGGGCGTAGCGCTCTACGCCTTCAGGTATTTCCGGGTGTAGATTAAGCAGTGCGGTTTCTTCCGTGGGCACCGGCAATTGTTGCCAGCCTAGTGTGATCGGTACACTGGCGGCCATTTCGCTATCTTCCAAGGCGTGGGGCAGGTAAGCGTCCGGGCGAAAATTCCATAGCGCGTCGTCAGCTTGCTCGGCGAGGGCTTTATCTTCGCAGTGCAGATGCAGCCGGTAGCCTTTACGCCAGATGGTCTCGGCGAGCTTGCAAGCAAACTGCAAGCGCGCTTCTAGCGTGGTATCGGGCAGAATGTAGAAATCAATGCGCGCCATAGCGGTTCCAGGTAAAACGATTTCAGATACGTCGATGGCAAACAGCACCGCCGCAAGAATGCGGCGGKGCTGAAAGGATAAGCGCTGGTTTTAAAACCGCTTAAACCAGCTGGGTTAACCAGCCGTACTTATCTTCGCTGCGGCCGTACTGCAGGTCGAGCAGTTTGGTGCGGATGCGCATGGCAATCTCATTATTGCCACCGGCAGCTAGCTTGATACGCTCGTTCTCGGTGACCAGCTCGCCCACCGGGGTGATGMCCGCGGCGGTACCGCAGGCAAATACCTCGGTGATCTCGCCAGACGCCGCGCCTTCACGCCACTCGTCAATGCTGATAGCGCGCTCTTCCGGCGTTAGGCCTTCATCTTTGGCCAGCGTGAGCACCGAGTTGCGCGTGACGCCTTCCAAAATGGTGTCGGTCAGGCGCGGCGTCACCAAACGGCCATCTTTGAAGACAAAGAACAGGTTCATGCCGCCCAACTCTTCCACCCACTTGTTTTCAGCAGCATCAAGAAATGCGACCTGGCCACACTGGKGGGCTTCGGCCTCTTTCTGCGCGGCTAATGAGGCGGCGTAGTTACCGCCGCACTTGGCAAAGCCAGTACCGCCTGCGGCAGCGCGCTTATAGTTCGAGGAGAGCCAGATCGACACCGGCGCAMCGCCACCTTTAAAGTACGCCGCCGCGGGGGAGGCGATGACGTAGTAGTCGACCTCGTGGGCGGGGCGTACGCCCAAGAAGGCTTCCGAGGCGATCATAAACGGACGCAGGTAGAGGCTGCACTCGTCAGATGCGCTGGCAGGCGTGGGCACCCAGGCGTGATCTTGCGCTAATAGCGCTTTCAGCGAGCCGATAAAGTCTTCATCGGACAGCTCCGGCAGCGCCAAACGACGGGCACTGCGGCGGAAGCGCTCGGCGTTTTTCTCTGGGCGGAATGTCCAGATAGAGCCGTCGGCGTGGCGATAAGCTTTGATGCCCTCAAAAATCTCCTGACCGTAATGCAGTACAGAGGCAGCCGGGTCGAGGGTGAGCGGGCCGTAAGGGCGCACTTGGTGGCCGTGCCAGTCGGCGTCGACGGTCCAGCGCACATGGGCCATGTGATCGGTAAAGTGTTTGCCAAAGCCGGGGTTTTTGAGAATGCTGTCACGGATCTCATCGGCTATCGGCTGGTTGGATGGCAAAATCTCAAAGTTAGTGGGCACGGCATGTTCTCTCTACTTGATCCAAGCCCTGAAGGGCAAATATAGGCGTCGTAATATAAGCGTTAAAGTGGTCGTAGCGTGTGCCTTGAGATAAGGMACACGCTAATGGGTTTAGGTGTAACGGTTGCGTCAAATAAAGGCAACCGTTGATTGCCTGATTGTGTTGTTAGACGTCGCTATTTTCTACTTGGGCGTCTGCTTCACGGTCAAGCAGGTACTGAGTTAACAGCCCGACGGGACGCCCGGTAGCGCCTTTTTGCTTGCCGGAGTGCCAAGCGGTTCCGGCGATATCCAGGTGTGCCCAGGGGAAGTGATTGGCAAAGCGCGATAAAAAGCACGCAGCGGTAATCGTGCCTGCCGGGCGGCCGCCAATATTGGCCAGGTCGGCAAAGTTGGACTCAAGCTGCTCTTGGTACTCATCCCAAAGCGGCAGGTGCCAAGCGCGATCCCAAGCCCCTTCACCTGCGTCTAATAGATCCAGCGCTAGGTCATCGTCGTTGGAGAGCAGCCCGGTGGCGTGGTGACCCAGACCGACAATGACTGCGCCGGTCAGGGTGGCAATATCCACGACGCTGGCCGGGGTAAAGCGCTCGGCGTAGGTCAACGCATCGCACAGTACCAGGCGGCCTTCTGCGTCGGTGTTAAGCACTTCGACGGTCAGGCCTTTAAGGGTTTTGATGATATCGCCGGGCTTGGTGGCGTGGCCGTCGGGCATGTTTTCCGCCGCGGCGACGATAAATACCAGGTTGAGCTTGGGCTTGATCGCCAGCACTGCTTTGACAGTGCCGAACACGCTGGCGGCGCCGCACATGKCGAACTTCATTTCGTCCATACCTTCGCCAGGTTTGAGCGAAATGCCGCCGGTATCAAAGGTAATGCCTTTGCCGATCAGCACGTGGGGCGCTTCTTCGCTCTCTTCGGCGCCCTGGTACTTCATCACGATCAGGCGTGTGGGTTCTTTGCTGCCGCGGCCTACGGATAGTAGCGAGCCTGCACCCAGGGCTTCCAGCGCTTCTTCATCAAGAATATCCACCTCGAGCGCGCCTTCTGAGTCGCGGCCCAACTGCTCTGCCTGCTCGGCTAAGTAGCGGGGGGTGCAGATATTGGCGGGCAGGTTACCCAAGGTGCGGGTGTAGTTTATCCCCTGCCCAATGGCGTTGCCCACTAATGCGCCTTGCTTCACCTGCGGGACAGCGTCGGCATCGCTGATAATTAATGTCAGCTTGGCTAGGCTGGGGGCTGGCGCAGGCGACGATTTGAACTGATCAAAGCGATAAATAGCCCGCTCAACGGCTTCCATGACCTTGCGCGCGTTCCAGGCCGCGTCGCGATCGGCCAATGGGATATCACCAAATACCACGCTTGCTTCGTCGATGGGCAGTTTCACCAGCGCGGTCATGGCCGCATCCAGCGCCTTGATAAAGGCCGCTTCCTGACATTTTTCGCGCTCACCCAAGCCCACCAGTAAGATACGTTCAGCGCCCAGGCCCGGTGCAAAGGGCACCATTTGCACGTTGCCCAGCGCGGCGTCGAAGTCGCCGCGTTCCAGCAACTGGCCGATTAGGCGTTCGCTGGCGTCGTCCAGTTTGGCGACGGTGGGCAGTAAGTCGCCCCCTTTAAAAACCGGCACCAAGAGGCAGGGTGTTTCAGCTTTGGCTGGGTTTGCGGTCTGAACGGAAAATTCCATGACGGCTCCAACAAGACAAGCATCGAGGGATTCGGGATAATGCCCCGTTGCTTTTGATTTTGAAAAGGGMCTGTGAATAGTTTGATTAGTGTACCCAAGCCATACGCTTATTGCATGGCATCCTGCACGTCTAGCCGGAGAGCGCGTTGATTTTATTTCGGTATCTAACTCGCGAAGTGTTACTCACCATGTCAGCGGTTGCTGGCATTCTGCTGCTGGTGATCATGGGCAGCCGCTTTATCCGCTATTTTTCGGACGCAGCGGAAGGCGATATCCCCGTCACCATGTTAGGCAGCCTGATGATGTTTCACCTGCCTGGCTTTATGGAGCTCATTCTACCGCTGTCGTTTTTTCTAGGCATCCTGCTCGCCTACGGGCAGCTCTATATGAATAGCGAAATCACTGTAATGGTCGCCTGTGGGATGAGCCCCACGCGTCTATTGAAGGTGACGTTGCTGCCTGCCAGCGTGGTGGCGGTACTAGTCGGTGTCTGTAGCTTGTGGTTGACGCCTTTTGGGGCGCTGCAAACCGAGACCGCGCTGGAAGAGCAGCGCAGTCGTCTGGATGTTTCCGTGTTGGCGCCGGGGCGTTTTCAAGAGTTCGGCGGTGGCCGTACCGCCTATATCGGCAGCTTCTCTAGCGACGGAACGGAAATGCAGGATGTGCTGGTGCACGAGMAGAACCAGCAGGGCGACGAAGGCACTCACGACTACGTTACCCGGGCGGCATCGGGCTATCAGGAAACCCGACTCGAAACGGGTAGCCGTTTTCTGGTGTTGGATGACGGCGAGCGCTACGGGGTGACGCCGGGCGATAAGAGCGCCGAGCGGCTCACGTTTGAGCGTTATACGTTGCGACTGGGGTTGAATCGTGACCGGCAGGAGCTGGATTCATTGGAATACGCCACCACGCCTGCGCTGTGGAATAATCCAAGCCCCCGTGCCCAAGCACAATGGCAGTGGCGGGCAGGACTCCCGCTTATGGTGTTTGTGCKGGCCTTGATGGCGCAGCCGCTTTCCCGGGTTAATCCCCGCCAGGGGCGCTTTGGTAAACTGCTGCCCGCGGTATTTTTATACGTCGCCTATCTCAGTCTGCTTCTGGCGGTGGTCGATGCTACTGGCAGCGGCACCTGGCCGACTACGTTGGGGGTGTGGCCGGTACACGGACTGTTCTTAGGGTTGGGCCTGCTAATGCTGTGGCGCTCGCAACGTAAGGGGATGCGCTGATGCTGAAGTTGTTAACGGTAGCTGATCGTCTTGATCGTTACATCGCCCGCAACGTACTGGCGGCCATTATCGTCGTCCAGTTCGTGCTGCTTGGGTTGGATATTACCATTGCCTATATCGATGATTTAGGTGATGTACAGGCGGGTTATACCGCGCTCGATGCATTGCTTTACCTGCTTATGCGCACGCCTTGGCGCTTTTATCAGTATGCCCCTGTGGCGGTATTAATCGGCGCGCTAATTGGCTTGGGCAGTATGGCCTCAAGTAACGAGCTCACCGTTATGCGCGCTGCTGGGCGTTCGCTGGCGCGCATCGTGTGGGGCGTGATGAAACCGGTGCTGGTGGTCGTCGTTGTGGTGCTGCTGGTCGCTGAGTATGTCAGCCCGCGCACCGAGCAGTATGCCGAGGCGTGGCGATTGGAAAAACTTCAGGGCGAAGGCGCTATGCTGACCAGCCGCAGCGGCTGGCAGATCGAGGGCGACAGCGTCTACCGTTTCGGGGCGATTCGTGCCGATGATGTGGTGCTCGACTTAACCCGCTATCGCTTTGATGACCGCCAGCTTGTCGAAGCCACCTACGCCCAGCGGGCACGTTGGGAAGGCGATGCCTGGCGGTTGGAAAACGTGGCGACCACGCGCATTTTTGACGACCACACCGAGTCCGAACAGACGGCAAGCATGGGCTGGGAAACGTCCTTTACCCCCACCCAGTTAGAGCGGCTGCTGCGCGATATCGAGAGCCAGGCGCCCAGCGAACTGTGGGCCTATGCCCAGTTCCTTGAAGCGCAAAACCTGCAGAATGACCAAGCGCTGCTGTATTTTTGGCAGAAGATGCTGATGCCGCTGACCATGGGCTCGCTGGTGCTGATTGCTGCCTCCTTTGTGTTTGGACCGCTGCGTACGGTGGCTGCAGGCACCCGGGTATTTTACGGCGTGATCACTGGGCTGAGCTTTAAGTATGTTCAGGATCTTCTGGCGCCCGCCTCGACGATTTTTGGCTTCTCGCCCGTCTGGGCGGTGCTGGTGCCGACACTGGCGTGCGCCGGGGTCGGGATCTACTTTCTACGTCGCAACGGTTAATGCCGCAACGGCATCGCTGCTGCTTATCGCCTGAAAACCGCCAATAAACAGCCAGGAGCTGGGAAAGAATGAGGGAAACACGACGCTTTACTCAGTTGGATAGCGTATGGCCAGCGGGCCTTGGCCGCCGTTTGGGCGCCATGCTGTATGACGGTTTTTTAGTCATTGCCATATGGATCGCCGTGACGGTCGTACATATGCTGTTTTTCCGTTATGTGCTTGGTCAGCAGCCCGAAGAGATTGGCACCACGGCCAGCGATATTTGGAGCCTGCGCCTCATGCTGGTGTTTTTTGTCACGCTGTTTTTTGTTTTTTCCTGGTCACGCGGTGGTATGACCCTGGGCATGCAGGCGTGGCGGCTGCGGGTGCAAGCAGCAGATGGCTATTCGCTGAACTTGAAGCAGTGCCTGATTCGCTGCGCGGTGGCGTGGCTCTCGCTACTGGCCTTGGGTTTGGGCTACTTATGGGTGCTGTTCGATAAACAGCGCCGTAGCTGGCCGGATATTGCTTCCAACACACAAACGGTGGTTTTGCCGAAAAAATAGTTTTACCGGGCATCGGCCATTTTTTTTGAAAAAAGCGTCGCTTCGACAATATCTTATCGCGCTCTTCATATTTACTAAGACGAATGGCTAGCAAAAAGCAGTAATTTCTACTTGATAAGATGTATGCGAATCATTTACATTCATCTCATGATTTCTATGAGGTGTCGCCATGTACGTTTGCGTGTGCAAGGGAGTAACCGACCATCAGATTCGCCAGCACGTTGACGACGGTGCGCGAAGCTGGCGAGAAGTACGCGAGGCAACCGGCTGCGCAACGCAGTGTGGTAAGTGCGCGTGCTATGCTAAATCTATTACCCGCGATGCCGTTCAGGAAGCGCGCCAGGAAGCCAATATGGGGCTCGCTTACGCCGTGTGACGCGAATCACTATTGTTAGGGTTATCTTTAGCAAACAACTGATTTACTTGAACTTTTAATCACCTTATCTATACTCTCAGAAACGCTGGGAGTATAGCTATTTGCGTCTATGCTCTTCTCCAAACGTAACTGCTTGATCGTATTGTCTAAACTAGATTAAACATCAGCATTACAGTAGAAAAGGTGACGTTATGAAAGGTGATACGAAAGTTATTGAGCATCTTAATAAGGCGCTCGGCAACGAACTGGTTGCGATCAATCAGTACTTTTTGCACGCCAAAATGTATAAAGATTGGGGTCTGAAAGCCCTCGCCAAATGGGAATACGATGAGTCCATCGAAGAGATGCAGCACGCTGACAAGATCATCGAGCGTATCCTGTTCCTCGAAGGTATCCCCAACCTGCAAGACCTGGGCAAGCTGCACATCGGCGAAAACGTCAAAGAGATGCTCGAAAGCGATCTAAAAATTGAGCACGACGGCCGCAACGACTACATCGAAGCGATCACCTATTGCGAAAGCGTTAAAGATTACGTGACTCGCGATATGCTGCGTGACCTGCTCGCCGACGAAGAAGACCATATCGACCACATCGAAACGGAACTTGGTTTGATCGACAAGGTGGGTATTCAGAATTATATGCAGCGTCAAATGCAGATGGCAGGCGACGAGTAAAACGCTATCGCGCGTATGTCGTATGTATAGAAGCAAGCTAGCAACCAAAACTAGCTAAAAAGCAGCCAGTCAGGGCTAACTGACTGGCTGCTTTCGTTCTAAAGTCTCCTTTTATCTATCGATTTTCCTGCTTCCCTTTTCCCCTATGCGTTCCTTCACTACTTMCCCATCTTCGCGGCAGCCTGGGTTTAGCGTTGAGGTGTGCCGATAGCCAACGGCGCTAACTTAGCCTGTGAGTGTCATAAGCCTGACATCGCCATGGTGTTGGATAGTTAATCGGGCATAGCAAGTTTAATAACTTAATCAGTCGTTTCTTAAGCTTAAGCAGGGGATTAACTCCATCATGATACTCAAACGCAGACCAATCCTATTGGCGCTGGCTGCTGTGCTGGCCGCCACGCAAGCGGCAGGTGCGGCAGATAAGCATTTCAACCGCATCGCCAGCTTCGCGGTTCCCGATAACATGGCCGAGGGCGAGGATCGTACACGCGAGACCGCGCCTGAAATCATTGCTGCCTCCGGTGATGGCATGACGCTGGTGTATACCGATAGCCCGCTGGGCGTGATCGGGCGCATCGATATCAGCGACCCGGCTAATCCGCAACCGCTGGGTAATATCGTTATGGACGGTGAGCCTACGGCCGTATCGGTGCTCGGCAATATGGCCTATGTCGGAGTGAATACATCGGCTTCCTACAGCGAACCTTCCGGGGAACTGCGTACGGTCGATTTAGCCAGTGGCGAGATACTCGCCTCCTGCCCGCTGGACGGACAGCCCGATAGTGTGGCTTCCGCTGCGGCCCCCGATGGGCGCTTTGTCGCTGTCGCCATTGAGAACGAACGCGACGAAGAGGCGGGTGATGGACGTGTACCGCAGATGCCCGGCGGTTCCGTGGCACTGGTGGAGATCAATGCGGAAGGGCTGGTTAACTGCGACAGCCTGCTCTACGCCGACGTAACCGGGCTCGCCGAGATCGCCCCCGAGGATCCCGAGCCGGAGTTTGTCGATATCAATACCCTGGGTGAGACCGTCGTCACCGTGCAGGAGAACAACCACCTGGTGGTGCTCGACTACGCCGGAAAGGTGGTGGCGGATTTCAGTGCCGGGACTGTCGAGCTGGACGGCATTGACGCCAGCGATGMCGGTGCGCTGATTTTCAACGAGCAGCAAGCCGAGCGCCTGCGTGAGCCGGACGCTTTGCAGTGGATCGACAACGACCACTTCGCTATTGCCAACGAAGGCGATATGGATGGCGGCGCGCGCGGCTGGACGATCTTCAACAAGCGCGGCGAGGTGGTATACGAGTCAGGTACTTCATTCGAGCGCGCGGTGATTGAAGCGGGTCACTACCCCGATAAGCGTTCGGATGCCAAAGGCAGCGAGCCGGAGGGGATGGAGCTTGCGGTGTTCGAAGGTACGCCCTATGTCTTCCTGCTTTCCGAGCGCGGCTCGCTGGTGGGCGTTTATGACGTTAGCAACCTGGCCGAACCGCAGCTCACCCAGCTACTGCCCTCGGGCCTGTCTCCCGAAGGCGCCGTGGCGATTCCCAGCCGTGGCCTGTTAGCCACCGCCAATGAAGGGGATCTGGGCGAAGACGGCGGCCCCCGCGCCCATGTCATGATTTATCAATATCAGGATGCGCCAGCGGTCTATCCTACCCTGACCTCGGCGGGCGCCGATGAACTGATCGGTTGGGGCGCACTTTCCGGGTTAGTCGCCACTGACGACGTACTTTATGCGGTCAATGACAGCTTCTACAGCGCCCAGCCGCGCATCTTTACCATCGACCCCTCAGCCTCCCCAGCGCGGATTACGGCAGCACTGGACGTGACCCGCAACGGTGAACCTGCGCTAGGCCTGGATATGGAAGGCATTACCACCGATGGTGAAGGTGGCTTCTGGGTCGCTTCCGAAGGTAACGACAAAGGCCTTGCCAACACCCTTTATCATGTGGGTTCCGACGGTGAGATTATCCAAGGAATTGCACTTCCCGAGGCGCTCGCTCAACAGGCATTGAAGTGGGGATTAGAAGGCGTCACGCGCATTGATGATCAACTGTGGCTGGCGTTGCAGCGCCCCTGGCAGGATGACCCCGAAGGCATGGTCAAGCTACTGCGTTTTGATATCGACAGTGGCGAGTGGGGCGCTGTTCATTACCCGCTGGATAACGTGGAACAGGGTTGGATTGGCCTCTCCGAAATCACCGCCCATGGCGATTGGCTGTATTTGATCGAGCGCGACAACCAGATCGGCGCCGAGGCTAAGGTTAAGCAAGTGACCCGCATTGCCCTGGATGGCCTGGAACCTGCCCCGCTGGGCGGTGAGCTGCCGGTGGCCGAGAAACAGCTAGTGCGCGACCTGATTCCCGACCTAGCCAGCTACAACGGCTTTGTGGTGGACAAGATTGAAGGAATGGCGATTAACGATAATGGCAACGCCTGGCTGGTCAGTGACAACGACGGTGTGGACGATAGCTCTGGCGAGACCTACTTCTGGTCGATACCGCTGGAGTAGTCCCTGCCTGTATTCGTCTATACCGCAGCAGCATGGAAGCGATAAACATGAGGAGTAGGGGAAAAAAGGAAGGATAGGCGAGATAGGAGAAAAAGCGAGGGCACGCATCAAACACGGTTATGTGGCTGATGTGTGCCCTTTTTTGTGGAGTGGCTCTTGTGTGGAGAATGTCTTGTGAAGAGCGTCCTGTGAAGAGAGTGTGGCGGTAACGTTATGGAGCGCCTAACTATTTAGCTGCCATCACCTCGCCGCTGTCCACAAACTGGCTCGGTACCGCCGGCTCATCAACGGCAAAAGTTGCCCGGCTTAGACGACGGACACGCTTCATAAACAGCGCGATGCAAAGGAGCGTACCTAGCGCCGCGACCACGTAGCTTAACTGCAGCGGCAGACCAAAACCGATCGGCGCGTAGGCTAAATAGGTAAAGGTGGCCATGGTCATAAAGGTGGCTGGGATCGAGGTGATCCAGTGAGGCTTACGCGACAGCACCAAGTACATGGTGCCTACCCACAGCGCGATCACGGCGGTGGTCTGATTCGCCCAGGAGAAGTAGCGCCATAGCAGTGTGAAGTCCATATGGGTTAGCGCGTAAGACACCACAAACAGCGGTAGAGCGACCATGACGCGCTTCATAATCGGCTTTTGATCGATCTTAATGTAGTCGGCGATGATCATCCGCGCGCTGCGAAAGGCGGTATCGCCCGAGGTGATCGGCAGCACAATAACGCCGAGCACGGCCAGGGTGCCACCCACCGCGCCGAGCATGGTGGTAGATACTTCGCTGACCACCGCGGCAGGGCCACCGGCCGCCAGCACATCGGAAAGCGACTGGTCGCCGTAGAACAGGCTCATGGCGGCGGCCGCCCAGATCATCGCGATAATGCCTTCGGTGATCATCATGCCGTAGAAGATTTTGCGCCCATTGGTTTCGTTTTGCGTGGTGCGCGAAATAATCGGCGTTTGGGTGGCGTGAAAACCGGAAAGCGCGCCGCAGGAGATGGTTAAAAACAGTAGCGGGAAAATCGGTGCGGCGTCAGGGTGCATATTTTGCAGCGAAAGCTCGGGGATCGGAGCGCCGGTGACAACCAAGCCAATACCGATACCTGCGGCGCTGAACAGCAGCAGGGCGCCAAAGTAGGGGTAGATACGGCCAATGACCTTATCGATTGGCAGCAGCGTGGCGATCAGGTAGTAAATAAAGATGGCAACAATGATCAGTGTCAGTGACAGCGAGGTCATATTGGCCAGCAGCGCCGCGGGGGAGGTCACAAATACCGTGCCGACTAACAACAGCAGCAAGATCGCGAAGCCATTGACGACGTGCTTCATCGCTTTACCCAGAAACTTGCCGGCCAGCTGAGGTAAGTGAGCGCCGTGGTTGCGGATTGAGATCATACCGGTCAGGTAGTCGTGCACGGCACCGGCAAAGATGCAGCCGACCACAATCCAGATAAAGGCCACCGGTCCATACAGCGCACCAAGAATGGGGCCGAAAATGGGGCCCACCCCGGCAATGTTCAATAATTGGATAAGCGAGTTGCGCGTGGTGTTCATCGGCACGTAGTCGATGTTGTCGCGCATGCTGAAGGCAGGGGTCTGACGTTTGCGGTTAGTCACAAACACGCGTTCAACGAACTTCCCATAGGTAAAGTAGCCCGCTATCAGCAGCAGGATCGATACGATAAAGGTGATCATCTAAGGTACCTAGAGCAGTGAGGGGAATGGGCGAGCATACCGGTGAGCATGCAAGCAGGTACTTCTTTAGCAGGGCTGAATTTACAGATAAGCACTATAAAATCACAGCTAGACTTTAGTGGGCCTTAAGCAAAAAAATGGACAGCCTAGTGGCTGCCCAATTTATCGGTTAGCAAAGGCAAATCTTAAGACTCAACGACGCCGCAGGCCATCCGGGTGCCACCGCCGCCCAGGTGGGGCTCATCTGTGTAGGTGTCGCCGCCTTCGTGAATCATCAAGCTGCGGCCAGGCATATCTTCCATGCTCAAGCGCGGCGCCAAGACGGGGAGATTGGCTTCGCCATCTTCATTAACCGTTAGCACCGGTAGATCGCCTAAATGACCTTCTCCATAGGGGCCTTGGTGAGTGCCGGTTTCCTCAGGGTCATAGTGTCCGCCAGCCGACAGTGCCGCGGTCATCTCGCCACTGTCATTCTCGGCGGGATCACAGCTGGCATTCTGGTGAACGTGAAAACCGTAGACCCCAGGCTCAAGGCCCGTCAACGAAGGTGTCAGCAGTAAGCCGTGATCCGTATGCTCAAGGGATACGGTACCGATTGACTCTTCATTACCCTCGGTGCTGACTTTATGCATCTCGACATCAAGCGTTTCATTGGCTTGTGCCGCTGAGGTGGCGAGCAGCAGCGAGGCGGCAATAGCGGTAAGCGGTGTTGAGAAACGTATAGTTGAATAGCGCATGTTGATCTCCTTCCGAATCCATGGAAACGCTGTAGCAGCGTTGCTTACTCAAGGTAGTTGGCTAGCAGTTACATTGCCAATTTAACGTGCCGAAGCAAAGGATACATCGTGCAAATTCAATAACGTAGCAGCGAGTGTCTGAGTGCGCGGCACCAGTGTATCCAGCAAACAGTACTCTTCGTCAGTGTGCATTTTTGCGCCGATAGGGCCAAGACCGCACAGAGTGGGAATGCCCAGGCTGGCCGTCCMGCCCGCATCAGAACAGCCGCCAGTGAATTCGCCGTCAACAGCAAACCCGATCGCCTTAGCCTGAACCTGATAAAGCTCAAACAGCGCGCTGCTCATACGCGCTTCGAGAGGATAAAATTCAGAGGTTTGTTCTATGGTCGCAAGAGTGCCGGGAACGTCGGGTTCCGCGATAATCGCCTCAATGGCTTTATACAGCTGATCACGCTGGGCAGTGGTTACAAAACGAGTGTCCAACTGTGCTGACGCGAAAGGCGCGACGGTATTGCGTGACACGCCTCCGGCGATGGTGCCCACATTGGTGGTGATGCCTGCCTCATAGTCGGTTAACGCATGCAGCTTGATGATTTTTCGAGCGAGTGTTTCTATCGCGCTGGCGCCATCGGCATGGCTAACGCCCGAGTGGGCGGCCTTGCCAGCGACTTCGATTAAGAAACCAGCGCCCCCTTTGCGGCCCGTCACCACATTGCCGCTGACCCGCCCTGGCTCGACATTTAAGGCGGCGCGTGCCCCCTGGGCAGCCGCTTCGATAAACGCCCGCCCATCCGGCGAGCCAATTTCCTCATCGGCGGTAAACAGGGCGCGAACGGGTAGGGGGCAGGTGGGCAGGCGGCTTAGCGCACGCATAACAAAGCAGTTCATCACCAGGCCGCTTTTCATATCGGCAACGCCTGGGCCAAAGCCGATATTGTCTTGCTGGGTATAGCCTCGGCCCGCCACCGTACCGGTGGGGAAAACCGTATCCCGGTGGCCCATGAGTAAGACATGGCCTTGACCCGTTCCCCCCAGATGAGCTTCCAAAATATCGCCTGAGTCAGGGCGCTGGTGGCGTATAACCGTGATGCCATCCTGCTCAAGCCACTGAGTGATCAGGTCGGCGACCGCATCGGTACCCGCTTTGTCATAGCTGTTGGAGTCGATATTGACCAACGCCTCAAGGCAATCTTGCATCGCCTGCTGCTGGCCTTCCAGCCACGCGCAAACCTGTTGGGTTAGTTCGTCTTGCATAAGGCTTTCTCTCTCATGATGTCTGATCCTTGGTCACTCAAATCCCAGAATAGCCCCGCCATTAAGATCAGTGCCTCTGAAGCGATGCTCCCCAATAGGTGTTCGTCAGGCGCGTGCTGGGAGCAGGAGGGGTAGGAGTGTGGAACCCATAGCGTGGGTAAGCCCAGGGTTTCGGCAAACACATCGTTGGGTAACGAGCCGCCTAAGTTGGGTAGCAGCGTCGGCGTTTTATGGGTGGAGCGTTGCATAGAGGCCAACGCCCAGCCCACCCAGGGGTCTTCAGGATCGAGTCGTGTCGCCGCCATTTGCGACATGCGCGCAGCGCTTACCTCAATATCGTGATAGCCGTGTTGATCCAGATGATGGCGTAAATGGACTAGAAAATTGTCCTGGTCGCTGCCCACCACATAACGCAGTTGGCAGTGGGCATAGGCCTTTGGCGGAATAGCATTGGCCGGGGCATCCGGGTTGCCCGCCTTCATGGCGAGTACTTCTAAGGTGTTCCAGCCAAACAGTCGTTCAGCGGGCGATAGTCCTGGCTCACCCCAGTTAGTGTCGATAGTGGGGGCATTGTCGCCGACGCCGACTTCCAATGCGGCGAGCGCTTTACGCACGGCTTCGGGTATTGGGTCAGGCCGTAGGCCTTGGATTTGAATAACACCGTTGGCATCCACTAGTGTGGCGAGTGCATTGGCCAGACGCACCGCAGGGTTTTTTAATACGCCACCCCAGTTGCCCGAGTGGTGAGCGCCTTCACGGGCCTGGAGTTTAAGGTCGAAATTGAAGGAACCCCGTGAACCTAAAAACAGCGTGGGAGCGTCGGCATTCAAACGTGGCCCATCTGAGCCAATAAACACATCGGCGGCGAGGCGGTCACGGTAGCGGTGGCAGATCTCTTTTAAGCCAGGGGAGCCCGTCTCCTCGCCCATTTCCAGCACCAGCTTAACGTTATAGCCCAGGCGCCCGTTGCTCGCTTTCAGCACGCAGCCCAGCGCGGCTAAATTGATGGTGTGCTGGCCTTTGTTATCCGCCGTGCCACGCCCGTACCAGCGATCCCCTTGCTGGGTGATTTTCCAGGGCGAAAGCCCTTCAGCCCATTGGTCGTCATAGCCGCGGATGACATCGCCATGACCGTAAGTTAATACGCTGAACGAGGCTTCTGGCTCAAGGCGTTCAGCAAGCAGAAACGGCCCAAACCCTTCCGCCGGGTTATCAACAATGTCCCAGCTAAAACCGAGCTGCTCAATATCCGGAATGATCTGTTCAGTAAGGTAGCGGTGAAGCTCTTCCTGTCTATTCGATTCCTGGCTTTCGCTGCGGATGGCAATGCGCGGGGCAAGCTGGTCATAAAAATCGCCGCTGTCAAAGTAAGATTTGGCTTGATCTAAGGCGTGTTGGCGCGTCATAGGCACTCCTTTTAACGTTAATATTGATTAAATATGTTTAGGCAAGGTGGCAGGCGACACGCGCCTGGCTGCCCTTGCCAAAAGCTTGACCGGAAGCATGCGTAATAGCGCTCAGCTTGGGTGTCTGCTCTGAGCATTGCGGTTGAGCGATTGGGCAGCGGGGGTGAAAAGCGCAGCCTGAAGGTGGCTGAGTGGGGTCGGGCTGGCCTGCCCCCAGGCCTATGTCGGGCACGCCTAGACCTGGCTCCGGGGTCAACGCGGAAGCGAGTAGCGCTTGGGTATATGGGTGGCGTGGTGAGGTGAAGATTTGCTCACGGGTACCCTCTTCGACAATCTGGCCTAGATACATGACCGCGAGCCGGTCCGCGAGATGTTCGACCACGGCGAGGTCGTGGCTAATAAACAGGTAGGTAAGGCCAAACTCATCTTTAAGGTCGAGCAGTAGATTGAGGATCTGCGCCTGGATCGATACATCCAGCGCGGAAGTGGGTTCGTCACAAATCACCAGATCAGGGCGCATAATCAGCGCTCTGGCAATTGCCACCCGCTGGCGCTGCCCCCCTGACATTTGCCCGGGGTATTGCTGGGCGGCGCGTTTGGGTAGGCCGACCAGGTCAAGCATCTGATCGACCTTCGCTGCCTGTTCACGGGGCGTGCCTAGCGCGTGAATACGTAGCGGTAGACCAACGATCTGAGCAATCCGCTGGCGTGGGTTAAGCGACGAATAAGGGTCTTGGAAGATCGGCTGTATATGCCGGGCCAGTGCCTTTTGGTTAGCGTTAACAATCGCTTTGCCATTGATCAGCACATCGCCCGAACTAGGGGGTGTCAGCCCCAGCAGCATCTTGGCCAAGGTGCTCTTGCCACAGCCTGATTCGCCCACCAGCCCCATCACCTGGCCGCGCGGAACGCGTAGCGATACCTCATTGACTGCTTTTAAGGTTTGAGGCTTATGTAGCATGCCACCGCCCAGTTTGAACGTTTTAGACAGCGCGCAGAGTTCAAGGGCAAGAGGATCCATACTGTTTGCAGGAGAGGTGGTGCTTGTCATGACGTTACCTCCTGATCGTTTAGTGGCGCTGGGCTGGCTAGCTGATGGGCAAAGTGGCAGCGTGAAAAGTGCTCGCCTGCCACTGCCTGTAAGGGGGGCGTGGTTCGGCACCGCTCATCCGCTTGATCGCAGCGATTGCAAAAGGCGCAGCCCTCGATCTTGCCTACCAAGCTGGGCACTACGCCTGGGATCGCCTGCAAACGACTGCCTGGCAGTGTCTTGCCGGGCGTCGGTATGCAGCGCAACAAACCTTGGGTATAGGGATGGCTGGGGGCTTTAAAGAGCGCCTGTGCAGAGGCGGTTTCAATCACTTCGCCGGCATACATCACGGCGACCCGGTCGGCGATACGCGCAACGACACCCAAGTCGTGGGTGATGAAAATGATCGCCGTGCCAAACTCCTGCTGTAAGTCGCGTAGCAGGTGCAGAATTTGCGCCTGAATCGTCACATCTAATGCAGTGGTGGGTTCATCGGCAATGATCAAATCGGGCTCACACATTAGTGCCATGGCGATCATCACCCGCTGGCGCAACCCGCCCGAAAGCTGGTGGGGATATTGGCGCATTCGCTCTTCTGCAGCGCTAATGCCGACTCGTTCAAGCAAATAGAGGGCGCGGTCATGGGCCGCTTTACGTGACACCCGCTGATGACGAAGCAGGGCTTCGCAGAGCTGATTGCCCAAGGTATAGGCGGGGTTGAGTGCGGTCATGGGTTCCTGAAAAATCATCGCCATGCGTGCGCCACGTAAATTGCTGCGTTCGCGCTCAGAAACCGTGAGCAGATTGACACCGTCAAAGTTGAGGCAATCGGCGTTTATCTGCGCCTTGCCCGGTAGCAGGCCCATTAATGCCAGTGAGGTCATGGATTTACCACAGCCTGACTCACCTACAAGACAGAGCATTTCTCCACGCTCAACGTGAAAGTCGATACCCCGTACCGCGTGAAGGGKGCCCTTTGCCACGGGCAAGTCGACGCGCAGCTGTTTAACCGTCAGTAGAGGCGAGCTTGTTGCCGCGGAATGCTCAGCGGTTGATAGATTACTCATTGCGGCCTCCCGGTGCGCTGAGATCGCGCAGTCCATCACCCAGCAAGTTAATCGCCAGCACTAGCATAAACAGCGCGCCGCCGGGGATCGTAATCACCCAGGGCTGAAAGAACATATAGGTTTTGCCTTCGGCGATCATTAGCCCCCAGGAGGGCGAGGGTGGCTGCACACCCATGCCTAGAAATGACAGCGTTGCTTCGAGCAAAATGGCGTTGGCGACCTCAAGGGTGGCGACGACAATCAACGCGCCTGCAATGTTAGGAAGCACTTCGCGTAGCAGAATGTAGGGCAGAGGGCAGCCCAACGCCTGGGCGGCTTGCACATACTCGGCATCGCGCAGTTGCTGGGTGGCCGAGCGGGCGACGACCGCGAAACGATCCCATAGCAGCAGGCCTAGCAGTAGCGTAACGGTTAGCATTGATCCGCCGATCAGCGAGGCCATGGCCAGCGCCACTAACACCACGGGCATGGCTAGGCGGGTGGTCAGCAGGTAACTCACCACCGCATCAACGCGACCACCAAAGTAGCCCGCCAAGACCCCCAGAGTGGTACCAATCAGGCCGGAAATCAGCGCGACCACCAACCCAATAAACAGCGAAATTCGCGCGCCAAAGATAAGGCGGCTCAGGTAGTCGCGGCCAAGGCGGTCGGTACCTAAGGGGTGCGTCCAGCTACCGGTGTCGTGCCAAAAAGGCGGCACCATGCGATTAGCGGTGTCCTGTAAGTAGGGATCATGGGGAGCCAGCCACGGTGCTAGAAGCGCCACAATCCCCAACGAGGCAATGATTAAGAGGCCGATGGCCAAGCTGCGATTATTGAGCGTGCTGCGCCATAGACGCGTCTGCCAAGCAGGAGGTAATTGGCTTTGTAGCGCGGTAGCCGATGGGGTAAGAGAGTCTGTCATGGTGTTCTCCGTTAGCGCGCGCGCAGGCGTGGGTCGAGGGCTGCGTTGAGAATGTCGGCCAGCAGCGTCAACACGATATAGAACAGCGCAATGATCAGTACGATGGCCTGAACGACCGGATAGTCATTGCGTGAAATAGCATTCCACGCCAACTGCCCCAGTCCGCGTAGTGAAAACACGGTTTCGATAACCACTGACCCGCCGAGCATAAACCCGAGCTCCACGGCGGCCAGCGCGACCACCGGGATCACCGCATTGCGCAAGGCGTGTTTGAAGATAACCGTGCCGGTGCGCAGCCCTTTGGCCCGTGCGGTGCGAATGTAATCGGCCTCTAGCACCTCCAGCATGCCGCTGCGGGTCAGGCGCATCATGGCGGGGGTGGCGTAATAGCCCAGTGCAACGGCCGGTAGCACAAAGCCTTGCCAGCTATCGCTACCTGCGGCTGGAAACCACTGCAGCTTGACGGCAAACACGATGATCAGCGTTAAGCCAAACCAGAAGTTGGGCATTGCCTGGCCGGTGACCGCAATCGCCATGGCCATACGGTCTATCCAGCTGCCACGTTTGAGCGCGGCGACCACACCGAGGGGAATAGACACGCCCAGCGCAATCGCCAAGGCCAAGATTCCTAGGGTCATCGTCACCGGTAGTCGCTCAACGACTAGATCCATTACCTCGCTTTGGTAGTAATATGAACGCCCAAAGTCGAGCTGCACGGCTCCCCACAGCCAAGTGGTAAATTGCTGAATCACCGGGCGGTCCAGGCCGTAATCAACGCGGATTTGTTCTACCTGCTCGGCGGTGGCCTCGGGGCCGCCAATGGAGAGCGCCAAGTCACCCGAGAGCTGCAGCAGACTAAAGCAGAGAACCGAAATAGTCAGAGCGACGCTAAGCGCTATTAGCGTGCGCTTGAAAACAAATGCCCACATAAAGCATCACCCCTTCGCTATAGAAGGCTAGCCGTGGGAAGAGCCACGGCTGCCGATAGTTCAAATATCACGCCGTTACTTCCAGCTTGCCTCGTAAAAGCGCGGTAGTTCGTCGGGGTAAGCAGTGAACTCAAGATCAGCGGTGTGGGCGTAGTAGGTGGAGTAGGAAAACAGCGGTGCCCAGTACGCTTGCTCGGAAATGCGGGCGAACGCTTTTTGGTAGTGCTCTAAGCGTACATCAGGATCTACCGAGGTATCGGCGACCTGCAGCCACTCCTGCACCTGGGTGTCCTGCCAGAGATCGTCAATGCCGCCTGTGAAGTAGACGCTGACGAACGCCGAGACATCGTTAATAGAGAAGGAGCCCCAGGCTTTGAACGACATATCGGTTTGACCGTTGCGCTGAAGCTCCAGCAACGCGGGGGAGGTCATAAAGCGCAGATTGGCATTGATGCCCACTGCACGCAGGTCGCCAATCATCGCTTCGGCGTAGTCACGTTCACGGTAGGCGTGAAGGTCAATGTCGAAGCCGTCGGCGTAACCGGCCTCGGCGAGTAGTTCGCGGGCTTTGTCAGGGTCGTACTCATACTCAATAACGTCTTGTGTTTCACAGCCAAACTGAGTCGGGAAGCAGGGGGCGTAGAGGGGCTGGCTGCCGCCGCGTACTAGGTCGTTAGCGAGCCCTTCCCGGTTCATCGCATGATTGATGGCTTGGCGTACGCGAAGGTCATTTAGCGGTGAATCTTCCCGTGTTGCGGCATCCAGCCCGATATAACCCACCCGCATGGTTTCGCCGCCAAGCACGCTAAGCTGAGGCATACCGCTTAACGACTCAGCTTGATCAGCAGGTACACGCCAAATCCAATCGACTTGCCCTGACATTAATTGCGCCATACGTGAGTCCGCATCGGCAATGGCCTTGAACTCGATATTACCGATCTCGGGTTGTCCAATGGGGCTGTCGGCAAAGTAGTCATCAAAGCGAGTTAGGCTAACGCCATCCCCAGGGCGGACGTTGGTAATCCGGTAAGGGCCGGTGCCTACGGGCTCACGACTAAATCCCTCGATACCCACTTCCTGGAAGTACTCATCGGGGTAAATTGGCATTGGGCCGGAAAGGTACTCAAGGGCTGCGGGGAAAGGCTCTTTGAGGTGGATGCGCACCTGATAGTCATCCAGTTTCTCGACGCTTTCAATCCAATCAACATTTTGGCGTGTCACCACCCGTGATTCGGGGGACACCGCGTAGTTGAAAGTGAATGCCACATCGTCGGCATTGAAGGTCTCGCCGTTGTGAAAGGTCACTCCTTCGCGCAGCACAAGGTCCAGGGTTTTATCATCGGCCCACTCCCACTCGGTGGCCAGGCGCGGCTCATACTCGTTGGTTTGCGGGTTGCGGTAAATCAGCGTGTCCCACGCTAGGTGGGCGAGGATAACGCCTTCACGCAGATTGTTATGGTAGGGGCTAACGTTCTCGGGTTCGCTGTCAGACGCATAGACCAGCGTATCGTTGGCCTTGCCAGCTAATGCGGGTGTCGCGATGCTGAGTAAAGCAAGTGACGTAACGCAGTAGAGAGTTCTAGGTGTTTGCATGCCATACCTCGTTTTTTAATAAAGGAAGGTTATGAGCGTTTGGCGTACCAGCGAGGCTTTTATTTTTTTAGATGAGCCGCCGCCTTGAGTTAAAACTAATCTATTGATTAGTCATGCCGCCAGTGCAATGTTTAGAATTTATCATTGCCGTTTTGGCAATGCTTATGGCTCAGGGAGACGTTATGAATCCACGCGTGTTACAAGAAACGGCGTTACGCTACTTTCTCGAGGTGGTGCGCTGTGGCTCTATCAGTGAAGCCTCAGGGAAGCTAAATGTGGCGCCTTCAGCCATCAGTCGTCAGATTGCCCGGTTGGAGAGTGAGCTGGATACCTTGCTGTTTGAACGCCGTGCCCGCGGTATGGTGCCCAGCGCCGCAGGCGAGCTGCTGGCGGTGCATGCTCGCCATATGCAGCTTGAAGCAGACCGCATTGGTAGCGAAATAATGGCGTTGCGTGGGTTACAGCGGGGTAAGGTACGTTTGGCTAGTTCGGAAGGCTTTGCCGTGGATTTTTTACCCGCGGCAATCGCGGCTTTTCGCAAGCGTTACAGCGGTATACATTTCCACCTGATGGTGGGGGCGCCCGCCCAAGCGACTCGGTATGTCAGGGAAGGCGATGCAGATATCGGCATTACTTTTAGCCTCAAGCCTGAGGCGGATATTACCGTTGCCCTTAGGCAGCCCGCGCCCATTATGGCGCTGGTTTCTCCGCACCATGAGCTTGCCGTTAAAAAACATATCTCGCTGGCGCAGCTTCAGCGCTATCCGCTGGCGTTACCCTCGCCAGACACGACCCTGCGCCAGCTATTTGATATCTGCTGTAGCCGTCAAAACTTGGCGTTTGAATCCATTTTTAGCAGCGATTACACCGAGGCTTTGATTAACTTCGCCATGCTCGGGGGCGGTGTGGCGCTGGCGGGGGAAATCTCGGTGCGCTACCGCATTCAACAGCAGCGTGTGGTCGCGATTCCTATTCGAGACCAGGGCATGGACTCCCGCTTTATCGAAGTCCAGACCCTTGCCAAGCGAACATTACCGACTGCGACGCAGGCGTTTTTAGCGTTTCTCAAAGAACACATCCCAACGGGGCAATTGCCGCTTTCGCCTAACCCGCTAATGCCCACTGCCGATCACATACCTTCGCAATCAGCGCCGGAGCGTGGCTGAGCAACATCACTGCGCGGGCTGATTCCCGCGCCAACTCGATCTGTCATTCAGCCCACTCCATCTGATCAATGCGGTAACTGCGCTCTAGCGGATCGATGCTAAAGCCTTCAACCTCATCGCTAACGGCGGCTGTTTGCTGATACCAAACCACCGGAATCAGCGGCATCTGTTKATGTAACCGCTCCGCTACTAACGGTGCCAAGTCGTTGAGTTCCTGCTCACCGGTGGATTGACGCAGGGTGTCCAGCCACTCAGCCACCTCGTCATCGCGCCAATTCATGGTGCCCCAGTCACCGCCCATGTTGTCTGGATCGCTGCCCAGGTCATCGAGTAACGTAACGAGTGGATTGGGCACCAGGCCGTAATTTCGGCCCATTAACCCCACCTCTAAACTGCCCTCATGGTGGCTGGAAGCGATCGCGTTGGCATGGCCTACGGTAATTCCAAGCTCAACCCCCAGTTCGTGCCACTGTCTCTGGAGTGCAGTCGCCACCAGCGGTAGCTCGGGGCGGTCAGCTAAGGTGAGCAGGGTCAGCTTAAACGGCTGACCATTGCGCGCCAGCAGGCCATCTTCCCTTCGCTTCCAGCCCAGTTCGACCAGTAGCGCTTGCGCTTTTTCAATATCGTGGCCGCTGGAAGGGTCAACGCCAATATGCCAAGCGCCTAGGCTCGCGGGGAATAATTCTGCCGCCGCTGCCTCTGGCATGCGCAGCAATTCGGTGGCAATGTCTGCCCGATCAATAGCCAAGCTAAGGGCTTGGCGGGCGCGTTTATCCTCAAGGAACGGATGGCCTGCATTGAGCTTGAGCATAAGGGTGCGTGGCAGTGGCTCGCTGTATATGGAGAGGTTGGCGTTGCGTTTTAGGCGCGCTTGGCTGGCGAGGTCGAGGGTGAAAACGATATCCGCATCGCCGCTTTCCGCCATCAGCGCGCGGGTTTCACCACGGCTCACCGCTAAATAGCTAGCGGCTTCTATGTCAGGGGCTCCGCCCCAGTAATCGTCAAAGCGAGTCACTGTCATACACTGAGGAGGGCTCAACTCTTCGACCTGATAGGGCCCGCTGCCGATCATCTGAATGACGTCGCCATTCTCGGCATAGGCGGCTTCGGCGAGAATCAGCGTTGTCGAGTGCGCCAATAGCGCGGGTAGGGGCGCAAAAGCGCTTTCCAGCCTGATGACGACGTCATCACCATCGGCTTCGACGCTAGCAATAGGCGCTGTATCCAGTATGCCGGGTTTGGCAATGGCAGCCTCTAAACTGTTGACGACAGCATCGGCATTCACCGGCGTGCCATTATGAAAGCGGGCGCTTTGGCGCAGTGTAAAGCGCCACTCAAGGCCATCGTCTGATACCGCCCAGGCACTGGCTAGACTAGGTGCAAGCTGGCCGAGGTTGTCGGTGGTCACCAAGTTTTCCGCCACCTGCATGCGGCTAAACACATATCCCGATGTGGATGGATCCGCGCTTTTAACCTCCCAGGGGGCAACGATATCAAGGCTGCGTTCTGCCGCCCAGGTGTTGAAAGTGGCTAGAATGATCAGCCACGCCGCAGAAGAGCATTTCATAAGAGAATCCTTATTAATAATTAAAGTTACCTTATAACACTGCCCTGTTGGTGAGAAGGCTTGATGAGAAGCATTATTGTATTGCGTGGGTGACATCTCATAACCAAGCCGCGACAATAGCGCCCTGTTTTGATACTCGCTACGGCTACTAGTCATTATTACCCAGGAGCGTTATGACGCCACTCAACCTCCTTTACCAGGATGAGCACCTCGTCGCGGTGCACAAGCCGTCAGGGCTTTTGGTGCATCGCTCGGCGTTGGCGCGTGGCGAAACCGAGTTTCTACTTCAGCGCCTGCGCGACCAGATCGGCAAGCGGGTCTATCCTGTTCATCGGCTGGATCGACCCACATCCGGCGTGATGGTGTTTGCCCTCTCTTCAACAGTAGCAGGCCTACTCAGCGACGCCTTTAGCGAGCGTCAGGTGGAGAAGCGCTACTTGGCGGTGGTACGCGGTAAAGCGCCGGAGAGTGAGCGTTTGGACTACCCGCTGCGGGAAGAGGATGGCACGCGACCCAAGGCGGAAATGCCCGCTATGCCAGCGATGACGGATATTCGCCGTCTGGATAGCGTCGAGCTTCCAGTGCAGGTCGACCGCTACCCGGTGGCGCGTTATTCGCTGGTCGAAGCGCGCCCACTGACCGGACGGCGCCATCAAATTCGTCGCCATCTTTCACGGCGGGGTTATCCGATTATTGGCGATGCCAAGCACGGTAAAAGTGTCCACAACCGCTTTTTTGCCGAACAGCTGGGGGCGCCACGATTATTGCTGGCGGCCACCTATTTGGCCTTTAACCATCCGCTGCTCGACAAGCGGGTACAATTAAGCTGTGCCTTGGATGACACCATGGTCGCGCTGTTTAATCACCTTGGCTGGGCGGGGCATCTACCGCTGGATAGTCTGCGCACGCCACCCCACGCCAAGCCTTCAGCCCTTCAAGTGCTATGAGTGAGTCTGCAATGTCCTCAACTGTGTCATCGAACGAGCCACCTCCTGTCGCTGCAGGCTCAGCTTCTACAGMCCATGACTTACGCTTTGGTGGGATTCGCCGCCTCTACGGTCAACGTGCCTTTGATGCATTTCGCCACGCTCACGTGGTAGTGGTGGGTGTTGGCGGGGTGGGGAGCTGGACGGTTGAGGCACTGGCGCGTTCGGGCATTGGCAAACTGACGCTGATTGATCTTGATGACGTGTGCGTTTCCAACGTTAACCGCCAGCTCCACGCCTTGGATGGCACGATTGGTCAGCCCAAGGTGGAGGTGCTTGCTGAGCGCTGCCGTTTGATTGCCCCGGAAATCGAGGTTGTAGCCGACACTGCCTTTGTGACACCCACCAACCTGGCCGAGCGGATTCCCGACGATGCCGACCACGTGGTGGATGCCATCGACAGCGTGATTGCCAAGGCTGCCCTGATCGCCTGGTGCAAGCGACGCAAAATACCGATTACCGTGACCGGTGCTGCGGGCGGGCAAACCGACCCGACGCGTATTCAAGTGGCGGATCTCACCCGTACCGAGCACGACCCGCTGCTATCCAAAGTGCGCTCGCGGCTGCGTCGGGATTACGGCTTCTCTCGCAATCCCAAACGGCGCTTCTCTGTGGAGTGCGTCTACTCTGACGAACAGTTGGTGTACCCCGGCGCCGACGGTGAAGTCTGCCTGCAAAAGCCCGGCAGCGGCGACGCCACCCGGTTGGACTGCGCTTCGGGCTTTGGTGCCGCTACCTTTTTGACCGGCACTTTTGGCTTTGTGGCCGCCTCCAAAGTGCTGGAACGCCTGGCCAAAAAAGCCAACCAGCCAGCTGTCGCAAACGCCACCCAAGAGGAGAGCTCATGACCACCCCCGTTCCCGGTATTTACCGCCACTACAAAGGCAGCCTCTACGAAGTGCTTGGCACTGCCCAACACAGCGAAAGCGAAGAGCCGCTGGTGGTGTATCGTGCCCTCTACGGCGACTACGGCCTCTGGGTGCGCCCGCTTGAGATGTTCACTGAAAGCGTAAACAAAGAAGGCCACACTCAGCCCCGCTTTGCGCTGGAGAAGGCGTTTTAGATCTTCACTACTTAGATCTTCACTTAGCTAGTCATCACTTAGCAGGCAGTGTTTATGACCTCATCATCACCCCAGCAAACGCTGAAAGACGTATTCGGTTTTGACGACTTTCGCGGCGGCCAGCAGGCGGTGGTGTCACGAGTGTTGGAGGGGCACTCCACGGCGGCAATTTTTGCCACCGGCGCGGGCAAGTCACTTTGCTACCAGCTTCCGGCGCTGCATCTTCCCCATCTCACCCTGGTGGTATCGCCACTGCTGGCGTTGATGCAGGATCAACTGGCGTTTCTAACGCGCCATGGCGTGGCGGCGGCCAGTATTGATTCCACTCAAGACCGCGAAACGACTCGAGATGTCATGGAGCGCGCCAAAAGTGGTGAGCTGAAAATCCTGATGGTGTCGGTGGAGCGACTTAAGAACGAGCGCTTTCGCCATTTTCTGCGCCAGGTGCAGATATCGCTACTGGTGGTCGACGAAGCACACTGCCTTTCTGAATGGGGGCATAACTTCCGACCCGATTATTTGAAGCTACCGGACTACCAGCGCGAGTTCGCCATCCCCCAGGTGCTGCTACTAACCGCCACGGCAACGCCGACGGTGATTGCTGATATGGGCGAGAAGTTTGCCATTGCCCACGATAACGTTATCACCACCGGCTTTTACCGCCCCAATCTTGAGCTGCTGGTGGCACCCGCCATGGAGGATCGCCAGCAGCAGTTGATTAACTGGCTGAAGCCGCAGATGCAGCCGGGCAGCGAAGCGCCGACGATTATTTACGTCACCCTGCAGCAAACCGCCGAGCAGGTGGCGAAGGCGTTGGCGGCCCAAGGGATTGCCGCCCAGGCCTACCACGCGGGGCTGGATTCCCAGCGCCGAGATGAGATTCAGCGCCAGTTTATGGGCGGTGAGTCGCCCTGCATTGTGGCCACCATTGCGTTTGGCATGGGCATCGATAAGGGCGATATTCGCAACGTGGTGCATTTTGACCTGCCCAAATCCATCGAGAACTATAGCCAGGAAGTCGGCCGGGCGGGGCGTGATGGCCTGCCTTCTACCTGCCTGACCATGGCCGGGCGCGATGGCCTGCGGGTGCTGGAAAACTTTGTTTACGGCGATACCCCTGAATACGCGGGTATCTACTGCCTGTTGGAAGAGATTGCTGCGGCAGGCTGCGCGTCAGGCAATGKGGCAGATCCGCAGTGGGAAGTGCTGCTTAATACACTTTCCCGGGATACCAATATCCGCCCGCTGCCGCTGAAAACACTGTTGGTGCGGCTGGAGATGCACGGCATTATCGCCCCGCGCTTTGCGTTTTTAGCCGAGTATCGGCTGCGCTATCACATCGAAGCGGAGGCGCTGGTGGGCCGTTTTAAAGGCGAGCGGGCGGCCTTTGTACGTCTGCTGGTCGACAATATCCCTATTGCCCGCACCTGGGGAACGGTGGATTTTGACCGCTTACATCATGCCGGGCAGGCCCAGCAGATTGATGCCTCCCGCTCTCGCGTGATTACGGCCCTTGAGTACTTTCAGGACAAAGGCTGGCTGACCCTGGAAGGCAAGCGGATGACCGACGTTTACGAGGTCTGCCAGCCGAATTTTGCCATTGAGATGCTGGCGAGGCAGCTTTTTGAAGATTGCCTGAACCGGGAGCGTATTGAGATCGAACGGCTCCAGGCCATGCTGGCACTGTTTGAATCGGAGAGCTGCCTGACGCGGTGGCTGGCCGAGCMCTTTGGCGATAGCMCTTTTGATGCGCCATCCGACACCGAGCAGGGCCGCTGCGGCCACTGTTCGGTGTGTTACGGGCACCCCGTTAGGCTACCGGAAGCGCCGCCACTACCCACGCTATCGGATAACGACTTCACGCGCTTTGCCGCTCCGTTTATACAGCGCCACACCGAACAACTGGGCCAGCCGCCAAATGCCCAGCGGCTGGCGCACTTTCTGTGCGGTTTAACCATGCCGGTCTTTACGCCGCTCAAAGCGCGTAGCATTAGCGGCTTCGCGGTTTTCGAGCAGCGCGGCTACCCCGACGTGCGTCAGTGGACAGAGGCGATGCTGTCGCTAGGCAGTTAAGGTAATACCGCTGAGCTTAGCTGTAAGTGCAACAGCTCAGCGGCACTCCTGCCTGCTACGGCCCCCAGCACCACAGCGCTGAGCAGCCCGTTACCGGAAAGGTATCCGCTGTCGTTGGAGCCGGAAACCCCGCGAGCAGCACCGCCTGCGGCGAACAGGTTGGGCAGCGCCTGGCCTTGGGTGTTGAGCACCCGGGCCGTGCGATTCACTTCTAACCCCCCCTGAGTGTGAAACAACGCACCGGTTACGCGAATAGCGTAATAGGGCGGTTTGAGTAGGTTGGCGGGTTCAAAACGGCGGCCAAAGGTATCCGTCGTTTKTTGCTCGGCATGCTGCTGCATTTCCGCGAAGGTGGCCTGCAGTGTGGTTAGTGGCAGACCCAAGCCAGTTGCCATCTCTTCAATACTGGCAAAGCTGCGCACTGCGCCGCTCTCCTGGGCATTGCGGTAATCCTCAAAGGCCTGTGCGGATTCATGAATGCGGGCGTCATAAAGGTTCCAGGCCACCTGATCAGGTTGCGCCAGCACCTTGGCCGCCTGTTCGGAGTAGCCGCCGTGCTCGTTGGAGAAGCGCTCGCCGTTTAGGTTGACCTGAATGCCGCCCTGCATTATCAGTGCCCAGCTAATCAGAATCTGGTGGGGCGTAGCGAGTGACCCATGCCCCTGGCAGGCACCTAAATCTTTGGTGCTGGCGCCCATGGCCTGCCCCCAAAGCAGCGCGTCGCCTTGGTTGCCTTCATGGCCGTAATACAAGGCGTTTTTTAGCGTCGGCAGATAGCGCTCCACCAGTTCCACGTTACCGCCATAACCGTTGCAGGCCAAGATCAGCGCGTCGCAACCAATGCTTTCGCGGCTGCCATCTGGGCGTTCGAGAGTAATGCCCCGCACTCGCTGTGTGGCATCAACGTACAAATCGACTACCCGTGCCTGGGTCAAAATATCGATGCCCGCCGACTCGGCAGCGTTAAGCAGCGCACCCATCAGCTCTTCCCCGGTGCGTCGAGGCGTGGCGTGCATGCGCAGGTGGCGGTGGCCGGGGTAGAGGAAGCCTTCTACCAGCTCAAAGGGCACATGGTGTTGATCCGCTAGCCACTCGATGGTTTGGCCGGATTGGTTGGCGAGTAACTCAACAATCGCCGGGTCTGCCTCAAAGCCATTTTTCTTCTGGATATCCTCTGCCATGACTTCGGCGGAATCCGTGACGCCAAGTTCATGCTGAAAGCGCGTATTAGCAGCAGGAATAAAACCCGACGACATCGCCGTGCTGCCGCGGGGTAGCGCGTCGCGCTCCAGCACCGCCAGCTCCACACCCGCCTCTTGGGCAGCCAGTGCGGCGACCAAGCCACAGGCCCCTGCGCCAATAATCAGTAACGGCAGATGGGCATCAAAGCTGTCGTTGTTATAGGGAAGTATCGCCATTACGCCTGCTCCGCTGCATGATGAAACGCATCAAGAATCTCGCCCGCCGGGGCCTGCCATACTTCTGGGTGCCCGCTGATATGGGCCAGCACCTCTTCCAGGCAGGCAATCCGGTGAGGCTGGCCGACCAACCAGGGGTGAAGGTTCAAGGCAAGCAGTCGCCCGCCCTGCTCGCGGGACTCTGCCAACAGGAAGTCGAAAGCGTCTTTCACCTGAGTCACCCAGGAATCCTCCGAGTGCAGGTTCTGGCCGATCACAAACTGGTCCTCGATCTCGGTGGCCAGTGGCATCATCATCAAGGGGCCTGATTGGCTATGAAAAGCGTAGGGCATATCGTCGTTGACCCAGTCGGCACAGTATTCGATGCCGTTTTCTGCCAGCAGGTCGGGAGTGTTGAAGCTCTGGTGCTTGGCGGGGCTTAGCCAGCCGCGAACGGGTTGGCCGGTCACGCGTCGCAGGGTTTCCACGGAGCGTTTGACCAGCTCGGCCTCTTCTTTAATCGGCTGGCCGCCGTAGTGCAGATGATCCATATTCCAGCCATGGGCGATAAATTCACCGCCGTACTCTTTTAAGCGCTGCACCAGATAGGGCGTCTGCTCCGCCAACTGTGCGTTGATTGCAAAGGTGGGGGTAATGTTGTGCGCCGCCAGCGCTTTGAGCACGCGATAAATGCCCACGCGGTTGCCATAATCCCGCAGCGTGAAGTGACGCAAATCTGGATAAGGCATGGTCATGCCGTTGGGGACTTTAAACGGCTTGCCGCGCTGGTTGAGCGGGTAGAATTGCAGCGAAATATTGATCCACACCGCCAGGGTTTTACCCTCAGGCCAGGTGACCGGCGCGCGCTCACTCAGCATCGACCATTCATAGCGCTCATGGTCGTAGCCGTGGCGACGGTGAGGGTAGTCGAGATAGTCGTCATTAAGCGCCATAGCGTTACCCCTGTTTACTGGCGGCCTGGGCCGCGATGCTGTCGAGGGCGGCATCGTAATAGTTGGCCAAGTAGTAGTCGGCAATCTCGCGGCCGGTGGCGACCCACACATCCGGGTGGCCGGTGATGTACTCAAGCGCTTCTTCGAATGCCTTAATACGGTGCGGGCAGCTCACTTGGTAGTTGTGCGTGGGAATGCACATCACCGTGCCGGACTCTTCGCCCTCGGCATACAGCCGGTCAAAATGGCGCTTGAGCATGGTGGTGTACTGGCGCGGCTCTACTTTATTTACCGCGTAGACGATGGTGTCGTTCATCTCCAGCGAGTAGGGCATGGAGATAAACCGCTTACCGGAGCGAACGCTGACCGGCGTTGGCTGGTCGTCGTGGAACAGATCGCAGGTGTAAAGCCCGCCTTTGTCGCCGAAAAGCTCTTCGCCCACTTCTGCAAACAGATCCAGGGTGCGCTCTGAGTGAGAGAGTGCCGGGGCTAGATAGCCAGCGCAGGCCTGGCCAGTATGACGGTGTATGGTTTTCATACTGTCGCGGATCATCGCCCGCTCTTGGTCTTCGCTAAGGCCGTAGGTGTAGCGGGTGTTGTAAATGCCGTGGCTGAAAAACTCCCAGTCACGCTCGCGGCACATCTTAATGATCTCGGGGTGGTGCTCGCACAGCGCCACCGAAAGCGACACCGAGCCGCGAATGCCGTACTTATCCAGCAGGGCCATCTGGCGCTGGTGGCCAACCCGGTTACCGTAGTCGCGAATGCTGTAGCCGGGCACCGAAGGGTGCGGATGCGGCCAAGGGTTACGCTGCGGGTTCAGCGGCGGGTCGAGTTCGTAATACTCGATATTGGGTGCGACCCAGAAGGCCACCTTGGCGCCTCCTGGCCACTCGATTTTAGGGCGTTGGTCGTAGGCCCAGTAGTCGTAAACGCCTAGTGACTCTTTCATAACCGGCTCCTTTGAAACTTGGCAGGCCTTAGGCGTTGCCATTCAGCCATTCGAGTACATTGGCAACCGGCAGAACGTCGGCATACTTGAGATGCAGGTCGGTCAGGTTGGCGTAGTGGTAGCTTTCGTGTTTATCCGCTACGCACTCCATGGGCACGATGGTGCGGTAGCCCCGGGACAGGCTCTCCACGGCGGTAGCACGAATGCAGCCAGAGGTTGAGCCGCCGGTAATGATCACCGTATCGACCTGATGCCACACTAAAAGCGATTGCAGCGGGGTTTCAAAAAACGCCGAGGGCATGCGCTTGGTGTAGATCACATCTCGGCTGTGATCGATTTCACAGCGTTCGTCGAACTCGGCGCGCTCAGAGCCATACTTAATGTTTTGCAGCGAATCAGGCGTATCGGTGCGCGTACCCCAAACCCCCGCATCTTCTGCGGAGTCTAGAAATGCCACATGGGTCCAGACTACCGGCCAGCCTTTCTCCCGAAAACCGCGGGCCAGTTGGTTGGTGTACTCCAACTGTTTAGGGTCGGTTTCGTAAGCGGTGTTAAAGAGATCGGTACGGGTATAGGCCTTTTGCGGATCGACATTCACCAGCACCGCTTTGTTGCCAAAACCAAATGGCACCCGCTGGGGGTTGGCCATAACATCGTTAAAAATCTCTTTCGCCGTTTTGTCGGTGGTCTGCATCGTCGTCTCCTGTGTTTTGTTGGTTGGCGCTGATGTGTGCTGAGTCGTTAGCGATTGTCGTATTGCTGACCAAGCTCCAGCATCGCATCGGTACCTAGGTAGTCGTTGAGCTGTTTGAAATCGAGCATCTGGTCTCGGAAGGCATCGGTGGTGCCATCCTGTTTTAGCGTGGCAAAGAAACGGCTGGCCATATGGGTAATCGCCCGCACCAGCGCACCGGGGAAAATCACCAGCGAGAAGCCAAGGTCTTCCAGGGCCTGGGCGTTCTGCAGCGGTGTGTCGCCGCCTTCGACCATATTGGCCATGATCGGCACCTTGCCTTTGAACTGGGTCATGATCTTGCTGATATCGTCGTCGCTACGAATGCCTTCGATAAACAGCATATCCACGCCGGCTTCGTAATAGGCCTGGGCACGTTCGATGGCACTGTCGGTGCCTTCCACGCCAAGTGCATCGGTGCGGCCAATAATCAGCGTGCTATCGCTCGCCCGGGCATCCAATGCAGCATGCAATTTGCCGACCATTTCGCTTTTGGAGACCAGCGTTTTACCGCGCAGGTGGCCGCAGCGTTTGGGGTAGGTTTGGTCTTCAAGCTGAATCGCGTTGGCGCCTGCGCGCTCTAGCAAGCGCACGCTACGCATCACGTTCATGGCGTTGCCAAAACCGGTGTCGCAATCCACCACCACCGAAAGATGCGTGCGTTCGCGAATATGCGACATTGCGGTGCAAATTTCGGTAATGCTGAGCAGGCCAATATCGGGGCGGCCTAGCTGGGTATAGGCTAGGCTGGCCCCGGAAAGGTAGACGGTATCAAAGCCCGCCTGCTCGGCAAGAGACGCGCCTAGGGCGTCAAACACGCCGGGGGCGACCACGATGGATGCGTCTTGCAACTGCTGTTTAAGTTGGGCGGGCTGGTGTGAAGATTGTGGTGACAACATTGTTTGGCGTGTCATAGCAGTCTCGTCATTGTTTGAGTAAGCGCCAAGTCATTCCAGACATCCTGGCGGGTAATTAGGCCTTCGGTTAGTTCAAATCGATCAATAAAGCGCACCCCCGTTGACGTCGTGCCATCCAGCCACTTCACCGTCAGTTCGCCATGGCAAATCACGACGCAGTGGGTCGCATAGTCGCATTGATCAACGGCGTGAAAGGTTTTGCTAACGCTGCGATAGCGATTTCGCGCCCACTCCACGACCTCACTTAGCCGCTGCATTGACGGGGCGCCAGGAAATTGCATAACGACATCGTCTGCGAGATAGCGCTCGGCGTTGACTAGGTCGCGGGCTTCCATAGCGCTTAGGAAAGCGCGCACCTGCTCGGTGCCATTGATTTCTCCGCTACGACTTTCCGCGTTAAACATTGGCGATTCTCGTGTCTCTCGTTGCTTATCTGAAGCCCTCATCTGAAACCCAGTTGTCAGCGATACTTAACCGTGCTGGTTCTGTAATAATGGCTTTCAAGTGTCAGCGATTGTGTTATCAGTTGACTATTGATATGTATTATATGTAATACATTTTTATGTCTATTATTATCCCTACGTCAAGCCTGACATGACATTTTTGAACAATATCCTGAAGAGAGGCGTGGATGAGCGAGGCACAACCCTCTGCGGTGGGCGGCACCAAATCACACCGTATCTACCTGCTGTTGAAAGACGCTATTTTGAGTGGTCGGCTGCCCGCGGGCAGTAAATTGGCAGGCGAGAACAAGCTGGCGGAGCAGCATGGCGTATCGCGGGTAACCGTCCGACGTGCCATGGAGGCGCTGCAGGCGACTGGATTGGTAGAGCGTAAGGCAGGCGTGGGTACGTTGGTGCTGGAACAGCCGTTGGACGCTACGGTGATGACTGCAAGCGTGTCCAACCTGATGCCTAACATGGTCAAAATGAGCCAGGCTTCTCAAGTGCGGCTGCTGGAATTTGCCTATGTGCTGCCGCCGGACATGATCCGCGAGCAGTTGGGTATGGCCCAGGGGGGCAAGGTTCAGCGCTCGGTGCGGGTGCGTATGGTCGACGATAAGCCGTTTTCATACCTGGTGACCCACGTACCTGAATCGATCGCCCTGCACTACAACGAGATGGATTTAGCCAATACGCCGCTGTTTGTGCTGTTGGAGCGCAGCGGTGTGAAAGTCGACCACGCTTCCCAGTCGATTTCCGCTACCTTGGCCAGCCATGAGGTGGCCGAGGCGCTGAATGTCGCTGTGGGTTCGCCGCTGATTTCACTCACCCGCGTGGTGTTTGATGAGCAGGGGCGTGGCGTGGAGCACTTGGATGCGCTTTACCGTCCGGATCGTTATCGCTTCCAGATTGACCTAGAGCGCAACGGCGACGATAACTCACGCTATTGGGAGCCAAAAGTGGGTGGAATGCCCACCAGCAGCAAGGCTGAGTGATAGGATGAGATTGTTTTTTAATGTATTAAATTTAATACAGATAAAAAATTACAAAAAATACATTTGACCTGTGTTGTGAAACTGCGCTAGTTGTATTGGGGTGGTGACGATAAGACCAACGAAGGCTGAGGCAACGAGCGACGACAATGAGTACCCCTACAACGCTATTTGACAAAGTTTGGCGCGCCCACGAGGTTCACCGCAGTGAAAGTGGTCAGAGCCTGCTGTGGATTGACCGTCACTTTGTTCACGAAGGCTCCTTTCATGCGTTCAATAAGCTGGGTGAGCGCCAACTGCCCGTTGCTCGGCCCGATTTAACCTTCGGCATTGCTGACCACTACGTACCGACGCTAGCCCGCGATTTAGCCGGCGTTGCCGATCCCAAGGTGCGTTTGATGATTGAACAGCTGTCGCAAAATACCCACCAACATGGGGTGACGCTGTTTGGCTTGGATGACCCACGCCAGGGCATTGTGCATGTGCTAGGCCCCGAGCAGGGGCTTACCCAGCCGGGCATGGTGATGGTGTGCGGCGATAGCCACACCGCCACCCATGGCGCCTTTGGCAGCATTGCCTTTGGTATTGGTGCCTCGGAAGTGGCCCACGTACTGGCCACCCAAACCCTGTGGCAAAGCAAACCCAAGGTGATGCGGATTACCGTCGAGGGTCAACTCGCCGAGGGCATCACGGCTAAAGATATTGCGCTGACCTGGATTGCGCGCCTGGGCGCCGACGGTGCTCGCGGCTATGCCATTGAGTACGCTGGCGAGGCGATCCGCTCGCTCTCCATGGAAGCGCGGCTTACGCTGTGTAATCTCTCCATTGAGGGCGGCGGTCGCTGCGGCATGATTGCCCCAGACCAAACCACCTTCGACTATCTGCGCGAGCGCCCCTGGAGCCCTAAAGGGAAGGCTTTCGACCAAGCCTGCGCTTACTGGTCCACGCTCTACAGCGACCCAGGCGCCAGCTTTGATCTTGAGGTGACGCTGCACGCCGATGAGATTGCGCCGACAGTGACCTGGGGTGTCTCGCCGGAAGAAGCGTTGCCGATCGACCAGGCGGTGCCTGATCCTGATCAATTGAGCGATCCGGCGAAAGCGCGCCAAGCCCGGGATAGCTTGTCCTATATGGGGCTAACGGCGGGGCAAAAGCTCACCGATATCACCATTGACCGGGTGTTTATTGGCTCCTGCACCAACGCCCGCATTGAAGATTTGCGCGCCGCTGCGGCTGTCCTGGCAGGCCACAAAAGCCGCGTGCCCGGCATGGTCTCGCCAGGCTCAACCCTGGTGAAAACCCAGGCCGAAGCCGAAGGGTTAGACCGTATCTTTATTGATGCCGGGCTTGAGTGGCGCCACTCCGGTTGCTCCATGTGCGTGGGTATGAACGGTGATTTAGTCGCCAGCGGTGAGCGCTGTGCGTCCACCACCAACCGCAACTTTAAAGGCCGCCAGGGACCAGGGGCGCGCACCCATTTGATGTCGCCTGCGATGGTGGCTGCCGCGGCGGTCAATGGGCGGTTAGCCGATGTACGTTCTTTACCTGCTGGCAGTGATTCATTCTTCCAGACTTCAGGAGCGCACTAATGCAACCCATTACCGTACTAGACACTCTCGGCGTTGCCCTTGCTGCAGCTAACGTGGACACCGACCAGCTAATTCCTGCGCGCTTTATGAAAGAGCCACGCAGTGTGGGCTACGGTCAATTTCTACTTTACGACGTTCGTCACGATGAGCAGGGCACGCCGGATACAAATTTTATTCTTCATCGCCCCAGRGCAGCAGATGCCGAAGTGATGGTTAGCCGCCGTAACTTTGGCGCTGGTTCCTCACGGGAAGCAGCCGTCTATGCGCTAGTCGATTACGGCTTTCGCTGCGTAGTGGCACCGAGCTTCGGCGATATTTTTGCCTCTAACGCCGTCAATAACGGCTTACTACCTGCTGTTGTTGAAGAGGATGACGTCGAGCGCCTGCTGGCAGCCCTTGGCGATTCACCAGCCGCAATTTACGTTGATTTGGAGCAGCAGTTAATTCGTGTTGCCGAAGTAGAGGTTAGCTTTTCTATTAGCCCCGTATGGCGTACCAAACTGCTCAACGGCTGGGATGATATCGATATGACTCGCCAGCATGCTGACACTATTACCTGTTTTGCAGATATGTACGCCAAGCAGTTTCCCTGGACGGCGGCGCAGTCTCCAGAATCCACCATTATCAGTAAAGGGTAGCGGCACCTAGTGTTACTCAAATAGTAGATCACCATAAAAACAGCACGCACGCTTGCATCAATGGTTCAAAAACACCCAATAACGTAATTCCCTTTGTGCAGGAGACTAACCGATGAAAAAAGTAACGCTAACGATGGGCGTGTTGACAGCCCTGGCATCTACTCAGGCGCTGGCGCTGGATGAAATCACCGCCGTGCATGCGTTTCCTCCCTCGCTGATCTATACCCAGAGCTTTTTAGAGTTCGTCGATAAGGTCAACGAGCGCGGTGAAGGTGTGGTGCAAATTAACGTGCGCGGCGGCCCTGAAGTGATTGGTCTTTCCGAACAGCCCGACGCAGTGCGCAACGGCGTGGTCGATATGGCCTACACCGCCGCGAGCTTCTACGCGGGCACCGTGCCAGAGCGCGATGCCATGGTTGCCTCGAACACCAACGCTATTTTCGCCCGTGAAAATGGCGGCATCGATCTGCTGAATGAAATTCATCAGGAGAAAATGGGCACCTACTACTTGGGCTGGTTCGACAGTGGGGTCAGCTACAACTTCTACACCATTGATGAGCCCACCATTGATGACGAAGGTAATCTAAACGTTTCGGGCCTACGCTTACGCAGTAACCCGGTGTATGACGCCTTCTTCCAGGACTACCTGGGCGCGCAGCCAATCAGCCTGCCGACCACCGATGTTTATGCGGCCCTGGAGCGAGGCGTAGTGAACGCGACCGGCTGGACGCAGATTGGCCTGAAAGACCTCAACTGGGATCGTTTCCTTAACTACCGGGTTGACCCTGCCTTCTTCTCTACCGATATGGGGGTGATCGTTAACCTGGATAAGTGGAACCAGCTCAGCGAAGAGTCGCAGCAAATTCTTCAGGAAGTCGCCATTGAGCATGAGCGCGACAGCGCCGAACAACTGGCTGAATTAGCCAAAGAACAGCAAGCCGAGCTTGAGGCTGATGGCATGCAGGTCATCACCCTGGAAGGCGAAGCAGCACAGCGCTTCTCAGACGCTGCCCGGGATGCCACCTGGGAGCGTATGCGCGGCCAGATGGAGCGCCACCCCATGGGGCTTGAGCATTACGATACGCTGATCGAAAAATTCAACGATCTATAGAAACGTAGGGGCGCCGAGCGATTGAGCGCCCTATTTGTGTGGCTTATTTTCTAGGGTTTTTTATGCGCTACGCACAACGCGGCTATCTGCTGCTGCTCAACGGCATGGCACTGCTGGCCGCCATCATGCTGGTCTGGCTGATGGTGGCCGTGGTGCTTTCGGTGGTGATTCGTAACTTAGGCCTTCAGCCTTCTGCGTGGTTTTTCCTCTCCACCGAATACGCCATGTTCTACCTCACCTTACTCGGAGCTCCCTGGCTGGTGCGCCAAAAAGGGCATGTGCATATCGAGCTGCTGACCTCGGTGTTGCCACCTGCAGCGCTGAATATCCTCAGCCGTGGGGTGTCGCTGCTCTGTGTCGTGGTGTGCGGTGTGCTGGCGTGGAAGGGGCTTGATCTGGTGCTGCTCAATATTGAGCGCACTGACTATGACGTACGGGCTTTCTTTGTGCCGAAATGGATACTAACCATCGTCTTCCCCATCAGCTTTTCCCTGATGGCGATCGAATTTGGCCGCTTTGTGGTGGGCCATGAAATTCTTCACAGCGGCGAAGCGGGGATTAAAGAATAATGGAATGGTACTTTGCGCTCGCTTTCCTGCTCTCGCTGATTCTCCTGTTCATGGCCATTGGTACCCCCATTGCTTTAGCGTTTTTGGCCGCCAACGTGATTGGCGCCTGGCACTTTATGGGGGGCCAAACCGGCATTTTACAGATGCTCAACAACGGTTTCGGCGCACTCTCCAGCTTTAACTTGGTGCCCATTCCGCTGTTCCTGTTGATGGGCGAACTGTTTTTCCGTACCGGGCTGGGCATGAAAATGTTCAACGCTGTGGATCAGCTAATGGGCAAGGTGCCGGGGCGTTTATCTTACGTCACAGTGGTGGGTGGTACGGCGTTCTCAACGCTGAGTGGCTCCTCCATGGGCTCTACGGCATTAATGGGTTCGTTACTGGTGCCGGAAATGGAGCGGCGGGGCTATAAAAAGAAAATGGCGATTGGCCCGATTCTGGGCACTGGCGGCCTGGCGATTATCATTCCGCCCTCCGCGCTGGCAGTGCTGTTAGCAACCTTGGCGAAAGTGGATATTGGCGCACTGCTTATCGCCGGTATTCTGCCGGGGCTAACGCTGGCGGGGTTCTATATCGCGACCATCTTTATTCAAACCAAGCTGGATCCTTTGGCCGCCCCGAATTATGAGCTTGAGCCGGTGCCGCTGAGCGCGAAGCTCAAACTGATCGTGACCGATATTCTACCCATGCTCAGTGTGATGGTGATTATCGTCACACTAATGCTGATTGGGTTTGCCACGCCGTCAGAGGCTGCAGCCTTTGGTGCGCTAGGCGTGATTATCCTGGCGTTTATTTTCCGCTGCATGACCTGGGAGGCGTTTAAGCTTTCGGTCACCGGGGCCCTGAAAGTCACGCTGATGGCCTACCTGATCGTGTTTGGCTCGGCTACCTTCAGTCAGTTGCTCGGCTTCTCTGGCGCTTCGGGTGGCTTGATCGGCTGGGCGACCAGTTTTGATCTGTCGCCGATTCTGATGCTCCTGGCGATGTTTGCGGTGCTACTGGTGCTGGGCACCTTTATGGAGCAGATCTCTATCATGATGCTGACCGTGCCAATCTTTTTCCCACTCGCCCAGGCGCTGGGGTTTGATTTGGTGTGGTTCGGTATCGTTGTTCTGCTTGCGCTTGAAATCAGTTTCTCAACGCCGCCCTTGGGTCTGTTGTTGTTTGTCATGAAAGGGGTCGCTCCGGCAGGTACTACCATGCGTGAAATATACTCGGCAGCGATTCCCTACATTCTCTGTTCGATGCTGCTGGTCGCGGTGCTGATCGTGTTTCCGGGCCTCGCGACTTGGTTGCCCAGTATGCTGCAATAGAGCTTTTAGCAAGAAAAAGTGCAGGCAATAAAAAAGAGAGAGGCTGCGGCCTCTCTCTTTGCATTTAAGCGTTATTAGCTCTTACTTATTCCCAGGACGGGAATGGATCGGGCAGKTTCTTCCACGCGTTCATGCCTTCCAGTAGTTCCGCTTCGCTTAGCAGGCAGCCATCCAGCGCTTCACGCATTTTAGCTTGATCCAGGTTCTGGCCGATAAAGACCAGTTCCTGGCGCATATCACCGAACGGCTCCTGCCACTTCTCCATAATAAACTGACGCGTTTCTGGATCCGTTGGCCAGCGCTCTTCGGGAATTGTCTTCCAGAACACGCCTGCCGGGCCGTGGTGGGCGATGCCGCCTGCCTGACTCCACTGACCAGCGGCTTGAGGGCGAGTGGCGAGCCAGAAAAAGCCCTTCGAGCGTAATAAGCCTTTTCCGAACCACTCCTGGTTGAGCAAGTCGTGGAATTTCTGCGGATGGAAGGGACGACGGGCATGATAAGCAAAGCTGGCAATCCCGTACTCTTCGGTTTCTGGTACATGCTCACCGCGCATCTCTTTTAGCCAGCCTGGCGCTTGCTGGGCGCGCTCAAAGTTGAACTTGCCGGTATCCAGCACTTTGTCTAGCGGCACGCCGCCTTGAGTGATCGGTACCAGCTCCGCGTCGGGGTTCAGCGAGTGTAGAATCGCCTTCAGCGCTGCTAACTCTTTCTCACTGATCAGGTCAGTCTTGCTGATCAACAGCACATCGCAAAACTCGATTTGATCAACCAGCAGGTCGGCGACGTTGCGCTCGTCGTCTTCGCCTAAMCTTTCGCCCGCTTCAGCGAGGCTTTGCGCTTCGCGGTACTGTTCAAGAAAGTTGGCGCCATCGACGACGGTGACCAGCGTATCCAGCCGCGCTACGTGGGAAAGGCTCTGGCCGCTTTCATCTTCAAAGGTGAAGGTTTCCGCCACGGGCAGCGGCTCTGAAATCCCGGTGGACTCAATGACCAGGTAATCGAACTTGCCCTCTCGAGCCAACTGGCTGACTTCTACTAGCAAGTCTTCGCGCAGGGTGCAGCAGATGCAGCCGTTGCTCATCTCTACTAAACGCTCTTCAGAGCGGTTCAGAGCAACATCGCCATCCAACGTCGACTCGCCAGGGCCACCCCGCACCAGCGCACCGTCAATATTCACCTCGCTCATATCGTTAACGATCACCGCCACCCGGCGACCTTCGCGATTGGCAAGAATATGATTGAGCACGGTGGTTTTACCAGCACCCAGAAAACCCGAGAGCACCGTCACGGGGAGGGGAGAAAATGCGGCCATTGCTAGGTCACCTCTAAATGGGTTTATGTTATGTGATAATATAACAATAAAGAGGCGTTAAGAGAAAGCCCCGTTTAGAGGGGCAACACGTCTGCTTATATCTGTTAAGGAGCGTCAGCGCTTATATTGCGTTGGGCAGTAACCGCGTAACACATCGGGTGAACGCAATGCAGTATGTTTGGTGGCGCGGCCAGTGACGCGCTTGCGCCATAGGCGAAAGGAAGCCGGTTTTAGCTGATCACGCATCACTTCAATCACATCGGGTTCGGCAAGGCCATAGAGCGTTTCGATGGCTTCAAACGGTGTGCGGTCTTCCCAGGCCATTTCGATAACGCGCGACTGTTCGTCGTCGGGTAACCGGCGAAAGCGCTTAACGGGGGCTTTTGGCATCTTTCACCTCGTTTAATTGGGTTAGGCGGTGTGCGCTGTAGCGTTGTTTAACATACCAGCGCAGCGCATCAATCACGATAAAAACCGCAAGGCTGACGCCCAATACTGGCAGCGCCACGCCCAGCGCAATAGCGACAAACAGTATGCTTAGTTTGGCCGTGGTAGGCAGCATTAGCCAGGGCTCAGCCACCGTGGGAAAGCGCTGACCACTTAGCGCGCGCAGTCGCCGCCATGCCATCAAATAGCCCCATACTATCAATGTCACAAGCCCCGCAGCGATCGTTGCCAGCATGACTTGATTAACGATGCCAAACAGCACCCCCATATGCAGATCAATCCCCCAGCGGGTGAGTTTGGCTGCCAAAGGAAACGTGTTGAAGTCGGTTTGATCGGTCACTGCCATGCTATGCGGGTCCAGCGCTACTTGGTCTACTTGGGTAGGCCACTGGCGATCAATTTCGGCTACCCTCCATGCCTGTTGAGGGCCACTCGGGGGCGTTAGCTGCAGTCGTGCAGCGCTGATGCCCGCCTGACGCGCAGCACTCAGCGCCCGATCAAAGTCGTCTGACGTGATGGCTGTGGACACCATTGCCATGTGGCCGCGATGTTCTGCATGTTCATCGTGTGGTTGTGTATCGGTATCGATCAGCGCTGTTGAGGCGCTTGGCGTACTCCAGCCCCATGCATGCCGTAGCTCGGCAATATTGCTGCCCGCCCACTGTGACCAAGTAAGCCCTGTGGCGGAAAAGAACAGGAGCCCGAGCGATAAGACCCATCCAAGCGTTGCGTGGCGTCGGCGGGCTGTATGAGGCCTTGAACGCGCTTTTAGCGTGCGGCGTTGCCAAACCCACAGTATTACGCCACCCAGCGCGGCAACCCAGAGCCATGAGGCAGCCAGTTCACTATACAGACGGCCCATATCGCCCATTAATAGCTGGCGGTGAAAGTGATCGATCATGGTGCGCAGCGGCAAGATGCCGCTGGTGCCGTATACCGTTGTATCACCGGTCACTGCCAGGGAAATGGGGTCAACGAATACAGCACGGTGTTCCGAGGGCCCTAAGCCTGGCTCGCTAAACATCAGTCGTGTGGTGTCGCCTAGCGCCGGAGCTGGACGTACCGCACTGGGTAAGGTTGGGGCGCCTAGATAACGCTGCCCAGCAGCGATCTGTTCGGCAAGCGGTTGAGGCTCACCCTGAGTAATGCCATATAGGGTGTCATGGTAGAACCACTCTTCAAGTGGTGGGCTCAGCAAGTAAGCAATGCCGGATAATGCCGCGATAAGAATAAAAGGACCGATAAAGAGGCCAATATATAAGTGTAGGCGGCTAATTAGGGCAAAAAGCAGTTTACCAGTGCGGGTAGGAAAGCGGGCTGTCATTGGCTTGAATCCGAGTGGTATCGGTAAAATAGTCAGACAGCTTAGGTAGTTTACTTAGCGATCGCTAGCCTTGAGGCAGCGGTAAAAAGTCACACGTTTAACGGCTTGAAGGTGCTAGCTTGGCGGCTAGCAGTGCACGAAATAGTCCATTCATCAGCACCGGCTCATCGTGGCGAATCTGGAACCCAGCCTCGCTGAGCAGTGACTGCGCTTGGCGGGTAATATCGGTTGCCAATGCCGAAGTGAATAGGTTGAGAGTACGCCTGCCTACACCTGCCAGTTGAGCATCGGGTTGAAATTTATCCATTACGCACAGTTGACCGCCTACTTTTAGCACCCGGTTAGCTTCGGCCAGTCCTCGCTGTGGGTCAGGCATAACCGCCAGAATCAAGTGCATCACCACTACATCAAAGTGTTCGTCGGGGTAGCTGAGTGCCTCGGCATCCATCACACCACACTCCACATCGCGGCGCAGTGCCTCGGCCCGTTTTGCGGTGCGTTTCACCATGGCAGGTGCAATATCGGTGGCGTGCACTTCGATATCATGGGGCAGAAAAGGTAAGTCTAACCCCGTTCCGGCGCCTACCAGTAGCACTCGCATACCGGGCTCCCAGTCCACTTGGCCAAGTGCGATACGTCGGGGCCGGCGAAACGCACTGGCGGCGACCGCATCGTAGAAGGGCGCGTAAGCGGTATAGCGCAGTCGGTTCCATGCAGTGGTGTTGAACATAACGCCTCTTTGCAGCGCAACGCTGCGATTGCTGAACGGCTGGTCAGACTACCTATAGCATGAAAGCAATCATTCAACCAATCGCGAGTGCGCATGTTATGTAACTCATTTTAAAAAACCAGTGTTGTAAAGTTTATAAAATAAGTCATGTTTAATTCACTTTTTTATAAACTGGTAGGAGATTGATTTCTCTCTAGTTGAATATAAGTAACGAGTGTTGATTGGCCTTAAGATGATAGTGGCGAGTGTTTGTCATTATGCATCATTATCCCTTCTGTAGGCGTGTGGCTAAGTTTTCAACAATATCGATAACGAGTTTGCGATCATTTTGATTTAATGGGGCCAAAAGCTGCTTCATTCTGCTTGACTGATCATCGATATGAAAACTGGCTTGCCCAAACAGCTCTGCAGCCTCGCAGTTGAAAATTTCAGCAAGCTCTATTAGACGCACAATATTGGGTATCACCCGCCCGCGCTCAATGCGCGAAACGGCTTCATTGCCAACACCCAAGCGCTCAGCAACTTCTTCCTGGGTTAATTGACTGCGAACCCGCTGTTTTGCAATGGCCCTGCCGATACTGCCCGCTAGCCGTTTCTGTTCTGTTTTATTCACAATGCCCTCCATTAGACCTAGATGGTTGAGGAACGACCTATTGACATGAAGGACTGTTTAGGTTGAATATCATCTTCTAAGGTTGATTTGGATGCCGATAGTTACTTTTTGTTTCATTGGATTACTCTCTGAAATGTGTGATGCAGCGATGGGAAGTTAATTGGGTATCCAAATAAGCATAAACACTTAGGTGTATATGGCTGCATAGATGAAAAACCTACAGCTATGATTTCAATAGCTGAACGTGTATCGGTAGACATAATAGTTGAATGGTTTTAAAGATTAATGTTTGAGTGGTCTTAGTCTTTTTGGAAAGTTTTTTAAGGGTTTAAATGTAAAGAGTTATTAAGTGTTGAGTGGTTTTCCATTTAGAGGTTTTAGCATTGGATCAGTTGCCGGAAGCGTTAATGGCGCGACGGGTGTGTTTTTAAAGAAACTTTTCAGGATGAACGAGAGAAGCTTGATGTGTAAATCTGAAGGCGCTTAATAACATGCCACCTACTTCTGCACCAGAGATTTTTCGACAGTTGGCGGATAAGTTGTCCTGCGTCAGTGAAGAGGGTTTTTTTCAGCACCTTGCGAGATCCTTAGCGGATATCCTCGGGGTTGATCATGCCATTGTTGAACATGTCGATAGCCACCAGAGCATTGCGACCACGCTGGCGGAGTGGTCTCAGGGTGAATTCATTGAGATGGTTCCATATTCACTTCAAGGTACGCCATGCCAGCAGGTCGCTGATCACTCCAGGCTGTTTGTTGCTTCCCAAGTTCAACAGCGGTTCCCGGATGATCAGCGCCTGGCTGCCCTGGGTGCGGAGGGGTACTTGGGTATCTCCATAGCCGCGCCTGGCGGCGGTTTTTTGGGTGTTATTGCGCTGATGCACTCCTCTGTTTTGAGGCTGCCTCCGTATGCCGACGAAGTGCTGCGTATCGCTGCGGCGTTAGCGGGCGTCGAGTTGGCGCGCCAGTTAGCGGAGAGTCATACGCGCGAACGCCTGCTATATAAGCAACGGGCGCTGCAACGCATTGGTCAACGCAATGAAGCACTGATCAACACGATTAATGCGCAGCAACGTTTTCAGCACGCCGTGGTTAGTGTGGCGACGGCGGTTTCGGCTGAAAATGGCGAAGCGTTTCTGCACCAACTCACCGCCCATATGGCCGAGGCATTATCAGCCGAAGTAGGCTTTATTGGGCTGCTGGATGCGCAAGATACTGATATAGCGCATACCTTAACGCTGTATGTAAATGGCCAGCGGCAAAGCAATTTTGCCTATTATCTTCCCGGTGTTCCCTGCCACAAGGTGATGGTGGAGCAGGAGTGTATCGTTCACGAGGGCGCCGCCATTATGCTGCCTGCTGAAAGCAACGGGGCGCTGTCTTGGGTAAACGGCTATGTAGGTCGACGGCTGGATGATAGCCATGGTCAGCCCATGGGGCTGATTGGCGTCATGTTTAAAAAGCCGCTGGACGATGTGGAGGTTGTGCGCAACGTATTGCAGATATTTGCCGCACGGGCGGCGTCCGAACTTGAACGCCAGCAAGACGAAGTACGTATACGCCAACTCGCCTTTTGTGACCCCGGCACTCAATTGCCCAATCGCGCTGCCTTTATGCGTCATTTAGAGTGGGTGGTTGCTGATACCCAGACCTCTGAACTGGCGCTACTGTTGTTAGATCTTAACCATTTCAAAGAGATTAACGACACCGCTGGGCACGACCTGGGTGATTTAGTCCTTAAGGCCGTTGCCGAACGCTTTGTAGCCTCGTTAACGGAGGGGCAATACCTGGCCCGCTTGGGTGGCGATGAATTTGTGGTGGTTTGCCCAGGTGTTGAAGCAAACGGCGCGTTAGCCACTGCTCAGCGGCTGTGTGACAGCATCGCGCTGCCGTTTATTGTTGAGCAGCACTCTTTCGAACTCTCGGTGGGCATCGGCCTCGCGCTTTATCCTCAGCATGCGGCAACGCCATTAGAGCTGTTGAAACACGCGGACATTGCCATGTATCAAGCCAAACGGCAGAAGCTTTCCGTGTGTGTCTTTGAGCCTTGGATGGGGCGTTTCGTTGCGGAACAGCTGCATATCGCCAAACGCTTAGCGTCTGCCATTGCAGAAAAACAGCTGAGTCTCCACTTTCAGCCCCAGGTCGATTTACACAGCGGCAGGCTAATTGGCGCTGAAGCCCTGTGTCGCTGGCACGATGAGGAACTGGGCGACGTTTCGCCGGGTAAATTTATTCCTATTGCGGAGGAGCGCGGCATGATCGTTGCGCTCGGCAGTTGGGTAGTCGAGGAAGCCTGCAGGCAGCTTGCTGCATGGCGAGAGCAGGGGCACACCATGATGCCGGGTCAGTTGGCGATTAATATTGCCGCACAGCAATTTGAAGAGGAGGACTTGGTGGCCAGCGTGCTCAATCGCTGTGCCCAGTTCGGCATTGAAGCGTCACAACTGAGCCTGGAAATTACCGAAAGTGGCATTATGGAGAATCCTGAAAAGGCGATTGCCATCACTGAAGTGTTAAAGAGCAAAGGGCTAGGGCTATCCATTGACGATTTTGGCACCGGGTATTCATCGCTTGCTTACCTAAAGCGTTTCGCCGCTGACAAAATCAAAATTGATATCTCTTTTGTGCGCGATATGCTTACCAGCGACAATGACCGAGTCATTGTGGCGACTATTATTGCCATGGCGAACACGCTGGGCCTTGAGACCATTGCAGAAGGCATAGAGAACCAAGACCAAATCACCGCGTTGCTGGCAATGGGCTGTGCTCAGGGGCAAGGCTACTACTTTGACCGACCTTTACCCGCCGAAATGTTTGCCCATCGCTGGCTTCGCTAAATCAGTAGAGCGATTTTGCCTAAAGCGTTCGCGAAGGACTCCCTCCAAGCCCGCTATCACTATTAGACCACCCGCTTAAGGTGGCGCCTGTTCACGCGGCCAAACGAATCGAGCAACTTCTAATTTTTGCCTCAGCCCTTTCAAAAAGCCCGGTCAGTCAGGGTGCCAAGTAGTCTAGACTCATGCTATACCTAAGCTGTAATCTCAACTTCATATGCGCTCACGGTGTGTGCTTTAGCGATGGTGAGCAATAGCAAAAGGACGCATTTAGCTGATCGAAAGGACTCAATCGTATGTCGGTTCGGCAAATAAGCGAATTTGAATTCAGTCAAAGGATTGTACAGGAGCATTACGCTAAATGAGTGGATCGACCCCGCGAAATAAACTTTCACGTCGAAAAGGCTTTTTTTCAGTAGCCGTACTAGGCGGGTTACTGGTTGGAAGTCTCCCTGTTGAGGCTTTGGCGTTTGGCTTTGATGATGTCGCCAGAAGAGCAGAGGAGCTCTCCCAGCAGGGCTACCGTGCCCCAGAAACCTCGTTGCCAGACGAACTGCGCGAACTCAGCTATGCACAGTATGCGCAAATACAGTACAAGCGCGATCGCGACGTATGGAGCGGTAAAGGCGCACCTTTCACACTGAGCTTTATCCCTGAAGGCATGCATTATGACAGTGCTATCCAATTAAACAGTATTGATCAGGAGGGCGAGGTTCACGCCTTTGCTTACAACCCTGACGACTTTACCTACGGTGATTTAGACATCTCCGACGATGTTAAGCAGAGCGATGGCTTGGGTATCGCCGGCGTCAGAATCAACCACTCACTCAATGGTGTTGATAGTAATGAGGTGATGGTATTTCTAGGCGCAAGTTATTTTCGCGCCGTGGGCAGTGGCCAGGTTTACGGTCTTTCAGGGCGTGGGTTGGCCGTTGATACGGGATTATCTTCGGGCGAAGAGTTCCCCCGTTTTAGCGAAATTTGGATCGTCGAACCAAGCCCAGAAAGTCAGTACTTGACGATTTTTGCCCTGCTGGACTCGCCTAGCGTTACCGGTGCCTACCGCTTCGTGCTACGTCCCGGAGAAGATGCCTTAGTCGACGTACAGTCACGGCTCTATCTGCGTCGGGCGGTTGAGAAGTTGGGGATTGCACCGCTAACCAGTATGTATCTCTACGGCCCGGAGCAGCCCTCATCGACACAACACTATATCCCGGCAATTCATGACTCGAATGGCCTATTAATCGATGATGCCCAGAATGGCTGGCTGTGGCGCCCSCTAGCCAATCCGGCCAGATTAATGATGAATAGACATGCAACGCCTCAGTTACGCGGTTATGGCCTAATGCAGCGCGGTCACAGCTTTAGCGATTATCAGGCTATAGACGCACGTTATGATCTGCGTCCAAGCGCCTGGGTTCAGCCACAAAACGAATGGGGGGCGGGTAGCGTTGAGCTGATTCAGATTCCGACTGACAACGAGACCAACGATAATATCGTCTCGATGTGGCTGTCTGATGAACCCCATGAGCCGGGCACGCCGCTGGCGTTCGATTACCGCCTTATGTTCACTACTGATGAAAGCCGTCATCTTGATCCTCAGCTTGCCTGGGTTGAAGAGACGCGTCGCTCACGGGGCGAGGTGGTTCGCGATGACTTAGTGCGTGAGCCAGACGGTACACTCGCCTTCGTTCTCGATTTTGTCGGGCCCTCGCTTGAAGGTATCGGCAACGGTGCAAATATAAGCGTTGAGGCAAGCGTAGGCGAGAATGGCGAATTGGCCGCTAGCCGGGTTGTACATAATCCGGCCACTAATGGTTGGCGTGTGTTTGTCAACGTGAAGCGCAATAACGGCAATCAGCCTTTGGATATTAGGGCCAAGCTAATGCTTGATGGCAAGCCACTATCTGAGACTTGGTACTATAGGTTGCCTGCCAATGGCTGAGAAAATGTCTTCTTCGCAGGCAACGCCAACGGATTTTTATTTAGAGCGGTTGGCGTTGGAGACCCAGGATCGTGAGGAGCGCTACAAGTTACTGGTCGGTGATCTTGATAAACACGAAATGGCTTCGCTGCATGCGGCGTTAGGCGGGGCTATTGAAGACCAAAGTGACGACAGCAATGACCCAGCGGCATTATCTGTGGGGCGGCGCTTGGCGCTTGCCTATGCAGAGCCGCCGCTAGCGCCGCAGGAAGCGCTGTCGACGGACACGTCGGGCATTACACGACTGCGCACTGCGCCAGCGATGAAGCGAACGCCGCTGGCCCCTCAACAGTGGTCGACCAATCCTTTTGTGAATATTGGTCGACGCTTCAAGCGCTGGGCTAACGGTGATTTCCGCCGGCGCAAAAGAGCGTCACCCTCCGCGTCTTGGAAGTGGGTCGCCTCAAGGCGTCGTTGGATTTTGCTGGTGCTGATTTTTGGTCAAAGTATCATTGCCGCCAATCAGATGCGCACTGTACTCCCCGGCCAAGGCCTGCAGTGGCTTGAGATCACTATCCTATCGTTGTTTGTGCTGCTATTCGCCTGGGTATCCGCCGGGTTTTGGACGGCCTTGATGGGGTTTTTCCAGCTATTACGCCGCCATGACCGTTACGCCATTGATAGCGAGGKGGGTGACGAGCCGATTGATGATGAGGCACGCACAGCGTTGCTGGTGCCCATCTGTAACGAGGACGTTGCCAGGGTATTTGCCGGAGTGCGCGCCACCCTGGAGTCTTTGCGCAGCACGGGTAATGATCGGCATTTTGACATCTTCATCCTGAGTGATACGTCCGATCCCGATACTGCCATCCAAGAAACCTATGCCTGGTTGGTGTTATGCCGCGACCTAGAGGCCTTCGGGCAGGTCTTCTATCGCCGTCGACAGCGTCGTGTGAAACGTAAGAGCGGTAACCTTGACGATTTTTGCCGGCGCTGGGGGGCACTCTATCGCTATATGCTGGTACTGGATGCCGATAGCGTCATGAGTGGTCAATGCCTTACCCGGCTGGTGCAAATGATGGAGGTGCATTCCAAGGTTGGTATTATCCAAACGGCGCCACGCGCTTCCGGACGTCTCAATTTGTACGCTCGCATGCAGCAGTTTGCGACGCGGGTTTACGGGCCACTGTTTACCGCCGGGCTGCATTTTTGGCAGTTAGGTGAGTCGCATTATTGGGGCCATAACGCGATCATTCGCCTAGCCCCGTTTATGCAGCACTGCATCCTAGCGCCACTGCCCGGGAAAGGCTCCATGTCGGGCGAAATTTTATCCCACGATTTTGTCGAGGCAGCGCTGATGCGACGCGCTGGTTGGGGGGTATGGATTGCCTACAAACTGGAAGGCAGCTATGAGGAAATGCCGCCTAACCTGCTTGATGAGCTCAATCGTGACCGGCGCTGGTGCCACGGCAATTTGATGAACTTCCGGCTGTTTTTCTCGCAAGGCATTCATCCCGTGCATCGGGCCGTTTTCCTGACCGGTTTAATGTCTTATCTTTCTGCGCCGCTATGGTGTCTTTTCTTAGTCCTGTCTACCGCACTTTTAGCCGTGCATACGTTTAGCACGCCCGACTACTTTCCTGAGCCGGGGATGCTGTTCCCTGTTTGGCCACAATGGAACCCCACCTTAGCGGTGGGGTTGTTTGGTGTGACAGCGTTACTGCTGTTCTTGCCTAAGCTGCTCAGCGTATTGCTGGTGTGGATACAGGGTAGCCGTCAATTTGGCGGGCCACTCAAGGTGTTAGCGAGCATGGTGCTTGAGTCGCTATTCTCGATGCTATTGGCGCCAGTCAGGATGCTGTTTCACACCCGCTTTGTMCTCACGTCATTGATGGGGTGGGCGGTTCAATGGCGCTCACCATCGCGGGAAAACAGTGACACGACGTGGGGCGATGCCTTCCGGGCTCATTGGAGCCAAACTTTAATAGGGGCTGTGTGGGCAGCGGGTGTTTACGTTATGGAGCCGACATTTCTGTGGTGGCTCTCGCCCATCGTTTTCGCTTTGATGCTGTCGATCCCGGTATCGGCGCTGTCGAGCCGTGTTTCGTTAGGGCGGTTCTGCTTCCAAAAGCGGCTGTTCCGGATTCCCGAAGAAACGCAGCCGCCACGGGTGCTGCGGCGCATGGTGAGCTTGCTATCCCGCATGAACACAGGAATGGCGGCACCGTCTTTTGCCCAAGTGGTGGTAGACCCCGTGCCAAATGCATTGGCCACTGCCCTAGGCACGTTGCGGCACACCGATGCCGAGCCACTACGCCGACGTCGAGCCGAGCGGGTTGCACGCGGAGTAAGGATGGGGCCAGCGGCAATGAGTCGATTAGAGCGTTTGGATTTCCTCGACGACCCGGTGATGCTGTCGCAACTGCATTACCACATTTGGGACGACCGCAAGGCGCACCACAGTTGGTTTGATTGTGGTCTGCCAGGGCGTGAATCCAAGCACCTACCGACCTTTAACTAAGCTTACTAACGCACGTTTAATAACTACCGCATTTGATCAGGCCAGCTGAGAGGCTGGCTTGTATTGCCTATCGCTATTGCCGAGTTGCTCACAACGCTTTCGCATGCAGCGTCTGTGAAGGAGACTCCCCAAACTGCTGCTTATAGTCGTGGGCGAATTGACCCAGATGCCAAAAACCCCAATAGGTGGCTATGCCGGTTACCGACTGCTCCGGTGACGCTGCTCTCAGCGCCCGACGCACGCGATTCAGTCGTGTCAGGCGTAAAAACTGTAGTGGGCTAATGCCTAGAATAGTCGTAAAGCTGTATTGCAGCGTGCGGCGGCTAACATGGGTTAGCTGGCAAAGCTCCTCCATGGTCACCGGACCATCCAAGTGCTCGTCAACATAGCGCTTAACGCGATCAACCACTTCCTTGCGGTGGGCGTAGCTGGGCGGCAGCTCAGCGCCAGGCTGCTCGGTTTGTAGCAGTTCCAGCAGCGCCATAAGCAGAATATCTTGATGAATATGGCTGGCGATCGCCAGGGTTTGGCAGGTGAGTAAACGTTCGATAAGAAACGACACCGCATTAAGCGTTTCCTTATTCGCTTGCCGTCGTGGCCTTGCCTGCCAGCTTTTATCCAAGCTTACGCCCTGCCGTTGGGCGGCCTCTGCTAATGCTGGCAACTGAATCACTAACCCGTAGATGTCGAAGTCCTCTGGGGTGACCAGTTCAAAATCCCACCCGCCGGGGCGGCACATCACCTCGCCTGCGCTAAGCGCTTGACCATTGATACGCGCCCCCTGGCGAGTGGTGGGAAGCCCGATCCACAGTGAGTTAGGCCACACCCGACAGTCCTGGCGTAGTGCTTGCCCAGTATGCTCCTTAAACACCTGCATGGTTTCTAATGCCACTTCATCCAAGCGACCATAGAAGCTGCCAGGGCTAAGCTGGTCGTACTCCTGCTGCCAGCGCGTCAGGTTTTGCGCGTGCTCATCGGCATCAAACGCTTCCTGGACGCATCTTTTTGGTGCAAATGCGCTGTCGAGCGTGGTCATGGGGGGCTCCTCGAGGCGTTATGCGCGCTCAATACTGCTTGGTTAACGCCTTAACTTTCTGTATTTGTTTAAATTTATAAAATATTACCGGGTTTGCCAAAACTCGATACTCGCTATCTATTGATAACGCTATGGTAGAAACAAGCAAGTTTTATACCTCAACGCGCAGTCAGCGCGATTAAACAGCAGACGTCATATAAAAAAGGAAAGCCCCATGGCGCAGACCTATCACACCACGGTGGGGAGCCGCAGCTACCGCTTCGCAAGCCTAACCGAGCTGATGGCCAAGGCCACGCCGCCTCGTTCCGGCGACCGTTTGGCCGGCGTAATGGCGGCGAGTGCCGAAGAGCGTGTGGTCGCCCAAATGGTATTGGCCGAACTGCCGCTCACTACCTTTTTAAACGAAGCGTTGATTCCTTATGAAGAGGATGAGATCACCCGGCTGATTATGGATGACCATAATGCCGCCGCCTTCGCTCCTATAAGCCACCTGACCGTGGGCGATTTTCGGAACTGGCTGCTCTCCGATCACGCCACCAGCGAGGTACTCACGGAGGTGAAAGCGGGAATTACTCCCGAAATGGCCGCCGCTGTCAGCAAGCTAATGCGCAACCAGGATCTGATTCTGGTCGCCAAAAAGTGCCGGGTCACCACGGCATTTCGCAACACAATCGGCCTGCCGGGGCGGCTCTCTACCCGACTCCAGCCTAATCACCCCACCGACGATGTCACCGGCATTGCCGCCAGTATTCTCGATGGGTTGCTGTATGGCAGCGGCGACGCGGTGATCGGCATCAATCCCGCCACCGATAACGTCGCCCAGAGCGTCAAGCTGATGCGCCTGATGGACGAAGTCATTCAGAAATATCAGATCCCTACTCAATCCTGCGTGCTTACCCACGTCACCAATACGCTTGAGGCGATTGAGCAGGGTGCCCCGGTTGATTTGGTGTTTCAGTCAATAGGCGGCACCGAGGCGACTAACCGCAGCTTTGGTTTTGACTTAAGCACCCTGGCGGAAGCGGAAGCGGCGGCGCAGTCGCTTAACCGCGGCACGGKGGGGCGCAACGTGATGTATTTTGAAACCGGCCAGGGCAGCTCGCTCTCCGCCGATGCCCATCACGGGCTCGACCAGCAAACCTGCGAGGCCCGCGCCTATGCCGTGGCGCGCAAGTTTAATCCGCTGCTGGTGAATACCGTGGTGGGGTTTATCGGCCCTGAATACCTGTTCGACGGCAAGGAGATCACCCGGGCGGGGTTGGAAGACCACTTCTGCGGCAAGCTGTTGGGCGTGCCCATGGGCTGCGACGTTTGCTATACCAACCACGCCGAGGCCGACCAGAACGATATGGATAACCTGCTCACCTTGCTGGGTGTCGCGGGCTGTAATTTTATTATGGGCATTCCCGGCTCCGACGACATTATGCTCAATTACCAGACCACCTCCTTTCACGACGCGCTCTACGCCCGGCGGGTGCTGGGGCTAAAAGCGGCACCGGAGTTTGAGCGCTGGCTCGAAGAGATGCAGATTTTCCAGGATATCAGCACCCATCGGCTCAACGACCAACTGCCTGCTGCCTTTGCCAACAGCCTGCGCCACCTGCCCCAGGAGCCTCGTCATGGTTGATAAGCCAACATCGCCCATCGTCGTCGAAAACCCCTGGGAGCGGCTGAATGCGTTTACCGATGCGCGCATTGGTTTAGGGCGTGCGGGGGTTAGCCTGCCCACTAGCAAGCTATTGGCGTTTCAGTTGGCCCACGCCCAAGCCCAGGATGCGGTTCACTGCCCGCTGGATGTAGCAGCGCTGGCCACCGAGCTGACGGATACGCTTGGTTTAACCACAGCGCCAATTCGCCTGCATAGCCATGCCCAAGACCGCGCTATGTATCTTCAGCGACCTGACTATGGTCGTCGCCTTAGCGATGAAACCCGCCAGCAGTTGCAGCAAGCGGCTGCTTCTCAGCAGCGTTATGACCTTGCGGTGGTGATTGTCGATGGACTCTCTGCGCTGGCCGTGCAGCAGAACAGCGCGCCATTTCTTAGCACGCTCTATCAGATGTTAGGCAATGAAGCCGCTGATTGGCAGCTAGCGCCGCTAACCATTGTTGAGCAGGGCCGAGTGGCCATAGGGGATGAGATTGGCGCTCTGCTCAACGCTGACGCCGTGCTGGTGATGATCGGCGAACGGCCAGGGCTAAGCTCGCCGGACAGCCTGGGGCTGTATATGACCTGGGCACCGGAGCCGGGGCTAAAAGATGACCGGCGCAACTGTATTTCCAATGTGCGTCCGGCGGGTTTGCAGATCGAGGAGGCAGCTCGACGCTTCTTTCTGCTGTTAAAAGAGGCCCGTCAGCTCAAGGTATCCGGGGTTAAGTTAAAAGACCGCAGTGAGGACGATGTGCTGGAGGGTGACTCCGCTTCCGGTTCAACACGCAACTTTCTGGTCGCTGATTAACGMCCTTGGTACACGGCAACAACCGTATAACAGCAGTCGTATAACAGCAGTCGTATAACAGCAAACGTATAACAATCAGGACGTAACAATTCTCCAATAACAATGTGGAACGCATGAAGTAGCCCATAGTACAGCACGCCGCTGACGACTATTTCGTTCCACACCATGAGGGCAAAACGATGACGCAACCATCAGTTGATCAAGCGTATCTGGCCAAACGCCAGCTGCGCAAAGGCACCGCCGGCTGGATACTGCTGGCAGGGCTTGGGGTTTCCTACGTGATTTCCGGTGACTTCGCCGGGTGGAACTTTGGCATCGCCGAAGCGGGCTGGGGTGGGTTTGCGATTGCCGCCTGCTTAATGGCGTTGATGTACTTAGCGCTGGTGCTGTCGCTGGCGGAAATGTCCGCAGMAATTCCCGCCGCGGGGGGCGGCTACAGCTTTGCCCGCCAGGCCATGGGGCCGGCCGGTGGTTACTTGACCGGACTTGCGGTATTGATCGAATACGCACTGGCGCCAGCGGCGATCGTGATTTTTATCGGTGCCGCGGTGGAGTCATTGCTGGGCATTAACGGCCCGCTGGTGTATCTGCTGTTTTACGCCGTGTTTATTGGCATCCATCTGGCGGGCGTGGGGGAAGCGCTCAAGGTCATGATGGTGATTAGCGGCTTGGCGGTGTTTGCCATTCTGGCTACCGCGGTAGCGCTGATTGGTGATTTTGACGCCGCCAACCTGTTTGATATTGCCCCCACCGATGCGGCGGGCGCGAGCACCTTTATGCCGTTTGGCTGGTACGGGGTTTGGGCTGCTTTGCCGTTTGGTATGTGGCTGTTTCTGGCGGTAGAAGGCGTGCCGCTAGCGGCGGAAGAAGCCAAAGACCCGGCGCGGGATATGCCCAAAGGCATTATCGGGGCGATGCTATTTTTGCTGTTCACCGCCTTGTTAGTCGTGGTGCTGCTCGCCGGTGCGGCGGGGGCTGAAATGATCGGCCAAAGCGGCGTGCCGCTGGTTGATGCGCTGAACGCGGCGGGTAACCCGACGCTTGCTACGCTGGTCAACGTGCTGGGCTTAGCGGGGCTGATTGCCTCCTTCTTTTCGATTATTTATGGCTACAGCCGCTTGGTGTTCGCGCTCTCCCGGGCAGGCTACTTACCTAAGCAATTATCGCTGACCAGCGGGCGTAAAGTGCCCTATCTGGCGCTGATCGTGCCGGGTGTATTTGGCTTTTTGGTGTCACTCAGCGGTGAAGGTGACCTGATGTTGGGGATGGCCGTGGTCGGCGCGACTATTTCCTATGCGCTGATGGCGCTGAGCCACATTATGCTGCGGGTACAACAACCTGACCTGCCGCGGCCGTATAAAACCCCTGGCGGTGTGGTGACGTCAGGTATTGCGCTGGTACTGTCATTGGTCGCGCTCACCGGGGTGTACGCTTTTGATCCCCGCGCGTTTAACTACACCATCGTGCTATTTATCGCCGGGGCGGCTTACTACTTCTTCTACAGTAAAAATCATCTGGTGGCGAAAACCGCCGAGGAGGAGTTTGCGCTTGTGTCCGCTTCACCGGAGGAGCTAGACGAGAGCGACCCCGCTCCGGCAGCCGCTGCTAAGCTGTAAGCGAGCCAACGATTAGGCTACTGTGATAAGCCCCTGGCGGTAAGACGCCAGGGGCTTTTTCTTATCTATTAACCGTTACGAGGTGGCCTTATGGCGCTGACCTTTAATAATCCTGGCGAACAGCAGCGCTGGTACGCGGTTGACGATGGTGTCATGGGCGGTGTTTCCCATAGCGGGTTTAGCGTTATCGAGGGTGAAGGCCGGTTTCATGGCGACGTGTCGTTGGAAAACGGCGGTGGCTTTGCCTCCGTTCGTCGCGAACCCAACGATTTTGAACCCACGCTGGCGGATGCCCAGGGCATAGCGCTAACCGTGCGGAGTGATGGCCGCACCTATCAACTTCGCCTGAAAAGCACCTCTCTGGGCGATGCTTCCGCTTACCGCGTGAAATTTACCCCTGCCCAGGATACCTGGGAAACGCTGCACTTCCCCTGGAGCGCCTTTGAAGCAGTGCGGCGGGGAACCGTGTTAAGCGACGCCCCCACTATTAAACCGAGTGATATTTACCAACTTGGCTTCTTAATCGCTGACCGCACCGCTGGGCCTTTCTGTTTGCAGGTCAAGCGTATTGAGTCTGTGAGCTAACGCGCATGGGCTACCCACCAAGGTCGTCTCGCATGTAGTGTGCCGTTACGCGAAGCTGGTAGAAATAATCAGGAGTTTAGCCAGTGAAACACTCACCGGGGCAGCGCTTAGCGACAACGATTTTGCACGGCTTTGACGAGTATCGTGCGCGCTTTAAAGAGATCACCTTTGACGCCAGCCGACGCTTCCGTGAAGCTGCGTGGCGTGATGCCCAGTTGGCTTCGGCGGAGCGCATCAATCTGTATAAGGAAAAAATCGACGTCACCCTGGGGCGCTTAAAGCGTACTTTTGACCCGGAGGTGGTTTCACACTGTGAGTGCTGGCGGGAAGCGCGTAACTACTACGCCGAACTGATCAGTCACCGGCTCGACTTTGAGCTGGCGGAAACCTTTTTTAACTCGCTGTTCTGCGCCATTTTCCACCACCGCCATATCCGCAACGACTGGATGTTTGTGTATAGCTCCCGGGAGGATGCCGCCCACCGCTCGGGGATTGAACTGTGCCGTCGGCACAAGGTCAAGGGCGATTGGCAGGCCGCGCTCAAGTGGGCGCTTCTCGATGCCCCGTTGGATAATCGCTTTGCTGATATAGATCAGGACACCCACCTCGGCGCCAGCTTCTTACAGCAGCACTTACCCGCGGCGATGTTGGAAGCTGATGACACTGAAATCGAGCTGCTGAATAGTGTCTTCTACCGCAATAAAGGCGCCTACCTGGTGGGGCGTATCCGCGGTGGCGGCGAACAAGTGCCGCTGGTACTGCCCGTGCTTCATGGTGAGGGCTTTGGCGAGCAGCAGGGCGGAGACCCCTGTCTGCACCTGGATACGGTGCTCATCGAAACCGACGAAGTGTCGATTATTTTCTCCTTCACCCGCGCCTACTTTCAGGTTGAGGTACCCGTGCCCAGGGAGTTTGTCGATTACCTGCAGCAGCTAATGCCGCATAAGCCGGAAGGTGAGCTCTACGCTGCCATCGGCTTCTTCAAACATGGTAAAACCGAGTTTTTCCGGGCGCTGAATCGTCAGGTGGCGAAGCGTGAAGATCAGTTTATTATCGCCCCAGGTGTGCGTGGCATGGTGATGGCGGTGTTTGTACTGCCCAGCTTTCGCACCGTCTTTAAGATCATTAAAGATAAATTCGACCCGGCCAAAGACGTGACCCACGCCGTGGTGCGCGAAAAGTATCGGCTGGTAAAACGCCATGACCGGGTAGGGCGCATGGCGGACACCCAGGAGTTCTCCAATTTTACCGTACGTCAGGACCATTTTTCGCCGGAGTGCCTGGAACACTTACTGGAAGTGGCCCCCTCCACGGTGATGCTAAGAGACGACAAGGTCATCATCAAACACTGCTATACCGAGCGCATGATGACGCCGCTGAATATCTATCTGGAGCATTGCAGCGACCAAGAGCAGGAGATGGTGCTTAAGGATTACGGCAATGCCATTAAGMAAATGGCGGCAGCCAATATCTTTCCCGGCGATATGCTGCTGAAGAACTTTGGCGTTACCCGCCATGGTCGGGTGATCTTCTACGACTACGATGAAGTCTGCTACCTCACCGAGTGCCGTTTCCGGCGTATCCCTAAATCCTACGGCAATGACTTCCAGGGAGGCGACACCTTATCCATTGGGCCTAACGATATTTTCCCAGAGGAGTTTGGGCCCTTTATGTTTGCCAATAAAGCGCTGCGCGATATGTTTATGCACCAGCATCCAGAGCTCTTCGACCCGGATTACTGGCTGGAGCTGCAGCAGGCCATTATCGATGGTCGCGTCATTGACGTTTACCCTTACCGTAACAAGCAGCGCTTTGCGGGCAGCATCGGCCAGCTAGTATATTAGGTGGCTATTGTAAGGTGCAGTGAATCATAAACGACGAGGTAATCATGGCAGCAAGCCCGCATTTGGTGGTGTTTACCGGCTCGGGGATTAGCGCCGAGAGCGGGATTAAAACCTTTCGTGCCAGCGATGGCCTGTGGGAGAACCATCCGGTTGAGGATGTGGCTACCCCCGAGGCATGGCAGCGTAATCCGCAGCAGGTGTTGGATTTCTATAATCAGCGCCGCGAGCAGATTCGTCGCGCCAAGCCTAATGCCGCCCATAAAGCGCTGGCTGGCCTTGAGCATGACGGCTTTAACGTCAGCATCATTACCCAGAATATTGACGACTTGCACGAGCGAGCAGGCTCCCGCCAAGTGCTGCACTTACATGGTGAAATCTTAAAAGCGCGCTCCTCCATCGACGAACGCATGCGCTACCCGCTGCTCAAGGGGGGAATTGAGCTGGGTCATGTCTGCGATAAAGGCAGCCAGCTGCGTCCCGATGTGGTCTGGTTTGGCGAGTCGGTGCCGCTGTTTGAAGATGCCTGTGAACTCGTCAGTCAGGCTGACTTTCTGCTGGTGGTCGGCACATCGCTGGCAGTCATGCCCGCCGCTTCGCTGCTCTCGTACATTGACTACGACACGCCCTGTGCATTGGTCGACCCAGAGGCGGATAGCCTCAGCCCGCCGGGTGTGCTGGCAATCAATACCACCGCTGGAGAAGGCGTTCCGGCGTTGGTCAATCGCTGGAAGCAGCAGGGTAATTTGCTGTTGTCTTAAAAATTCGAGMCCCGATCSGCACAGCCTTCTGCGGGGGCGCTGTGAACCCGTCCATGGGCGCTACTTTTGTCATCCATGACAAAAGACCCCCGCTACAGGCTGATCCGATCTCTTGTTAAGTAATCATTTTGGCTTTATTCAGGCCTTAAGAACCACGCCTTCATTACGTCGGTAATCTGGGTAATTTCCGCTTCCGAGGTGATGTAGGCGGGCATGGTATACAGCCAACGGCCAATGGGGCGCAGCCAAACGCCGCGCTCGCGGGCGAAAACGCCTACGCCCTTTAGCGCCTCGGCGGAGTGCGCTTCGATCACGGCGGTGGCGCCGAGCACTCGAACGTCGGTCACGGACGGGTGCGCGTTCAGCGCTTGGKCTTCCAGTAGCTCACGCTGCAGCTGCTGGCTGAGCTTCGCAATTTTGCCCAGGTAATTCTCTTCCTCGAAGACGCGCAGGCTTTCCAGCGCCACCCGACAGGCCAACGGGTTGCCCATAAAGGTAGGCCCGTGCATAAAGGCGTGCTGGGGTGTATCGCCGATAAAGGCGTCGTGGACACGATCCGTGGCGAGCGTTGCGGCGTGACCTAAATAGCCGCCGGTCAAGCCTTTGGAGAGCACCATAATATCCGGCGTGACGCCTGCGTGGTCAGCGGCAAACAGCTTACCGGTGCGGCCAAAGCCGGTAGCGACTTCGTCAAAAATTAGCAGCACCCCAAACTCATCGCACAGTTCCCTGGCGCCAGTAACATAGTCCGGCGAGGTCATATTGAGCCCGCCAGCTGCTTGTAAAAGTGGTTCCATCAACAGCGCGGCGATCTCATCATGGTGGCGCTCAAGTACGCTACGCAGGGCGCTAAGGTCGTGCTCGACCTGTTCAGCGGTGGCATCAAAAGGGGCCGTGGGGGCCGGAGCAAAATGGTGCTGGGGCAGTAGGCTGGCGAACAGACTGTGCATGCCTTCTTCAGGGTCGCACACTGCCATGCAGCCGGTGGTGTCACCGTGGTAGGCCTTCATCAGCGAGAGCATCTTGTGCTTACCGGGGTTGCCGGTGAGCACCTGGTACTGGAGGGCCATTTTCATCGCCACTTCCATGCCCACCGAACCACTGTCTGAATAGAAAACGTGGTTCAGCCCGGCGGGGGTAATGCGCACCAGCTCGCGGGCCAACTGGTCGGCGGGGTCGTGGGTTAAGCCGCCGAGCATCACATGGCATAGCTGGCCTGCCTGCTCGCGAATGGCCGCCACCAAGCGCGGGTGGCCGTAACCGTGGATCATGCACCACCAGGAGCAGGTGGCGTCCAGCAGGCGTTCGCCGCTCTCAAGCACAAAGTGAGCGCCGTCGCCGTTCACTACCTTGGGGGCGGGTGTCTGGGTTTTTAGGTGTGCATAAGGATGCCAAACCGGCGTGTTCATAACGGCTCCAGGGATAGGTAGGGGGCGGCAGTCGCGGCACTGGGGGCATCAAGATGCGGAATAATGCCTAAACAAGGGGCTTCAAGTTTGGCATTTAGATGCGCGATGTTGGCCTCAAAGCGTGCCGCGTTAGTGGCAAAAGCGGAATCCACCACGCTGCCCACCCAGCCGGCGAGTGCCAAGCCGTCGGCMCGGATGGCTTCCGCCGTTAAGCGGGCATGATTTAAGCAGCCTAGCTTTAAGCCGACGGCCAGAATCACCGGCAGCTCAAGGGCCATCGCGAGGTCGGCAAAATCCTCCTGGTCGTTTAACGGCACGCGCCAGCCACCGGCGCCTTCAATCAGGGTGATATCTCTGGGTGTTTGGCTAAGCGTTTCGCGCAACAAGCTAACGATAGCGCTAACCTCAAGCGGCTGGCCCGCCTCTAACGCGGCAAGATGGGGCGCAATGGCGGGGGCAAAGGCGATGGGGTTTATCGTGGCATAGGCGACCGGCGGCACACTCTGCTGCTGTAACGCCACTGCATCATCATTCCGCAGACCTTCGCTAGTTTGCTCGCTGCCGGAAGCCACCGGCTTAAGGCCCAGCGTGCTCAACTGCCTTTGGCGGGCGGCGTGCAATAAGCCGCTCGTCACTAATGTTTTACCCGCATCGGTATCGGTGCCCGTCACAAACCAAACGTTCATGGCGATTTTTCCAATTGCAGTGTTAAACAGTGGTAGCTCACGGGTAGGCCTTCCGGCTGGCGGAGTTTTTCAAAGCGTGCTTGTGCGGCGGCGATGTCATTTCGGCTAAGGCTGGCTTGTGGCCGAGCAATCTGGGCGCCGACACCTTTGATAGATGCCATCACCGCCTTCAAATCAGGGTAATAGAAGCGCTCAACGGTGGCCGCCTGGCGGGCAATGGTTAAGCCGCTTTCACCGATGGCCCTCTCGACGCTGGCGCGATCAGGCGTTTGCAGCAGCGCCTCGGGGCGCTGCCAGGCAAAGGCGATCTCCTCAAGGGTGCCGGGCAGCAGCGTGGTGATATGCGCCTGCCCACCGGGCTTGAGTACCCGGTAAAGCTCCTCCATCACCGCGCCAATATCGCGACACCACTGGACCGCCAAGTTGGAAAACACTAGATCAAAGGCATGCTTACCAAACGGCAGTGCCGCAGCGTCACCCGGTTGCCAGTGGATACTTTCACCATAGCGCTGGCGGGCCTGGTCGAGCATACCGGGGGCGATATCTAGACCCGTTACGCGGGCTTGGGGGTAGCGCTCAGCCAGCCGTTGAGTCCAGAAGCCGGTACCGCAGCCCATATCCAACACGTTAAAAGCGTGTGGAGGTAACGAATCCCAAAGCATCTCGCCTATGTGGCGCTGGGCAGTAGCGAGCACATCATAGCGGGGCGCAGCCCGGGAAAAGGCGTGGGCGACCCGTGCTTGCCAGTTAACCTCGCTGTTCAGCATTAGGTCGCTCATAAAACCGCCGTGCTGACGTTAGTCATCTGGGTGGCATGACGAACAATCGCGGCGGCGAGCACCTGGGGCTGCGAAAGCATCGGGCAGTGGCCGACACCGCTTAGGGGTTCGCTTATACGGCGCTGGGCAGGGTTGATGAAAGGATCATGGTCGCCGGTGAGGCGCACTACCGGGCAAGGGGACGCTGCTAGCCTTGAGCGATTATCAATCGACGCCAGCCAGTGCAGGCCGGAAGCTAAGGTGGCGATATCGGCAGGCGGTGTATCGCCCAGCAAGTCCTGCAGCTGCCGGTAAGCGTGTCTGGGGCTGGGCTCCCCTTGTGTCTGCCAGCGCAAAAAGTGTTGCCAGGTTGCGGTGGGATCGCGCTGAAAGGCGCGCTGAAAAGCCTTTAGCTCGGCGGTGGTAACGCCATCAACGGCGCAGAAAGTGGCGCCCGCGCCTAATAATATAAGCCCCTTCGGGGCCGGGAGGTAGTCGAGCAGGGCGGTCGCCAGTAGGCCGCCCAGGGACCAGCCTACCCACACTGTATCGTGGGGTAATGACGTGGCCATGGACTCCGCTAACTGCGCCATGGTCGCATTAGCGGGTAGCGCGGGGGTATCGCCATCACCTTCACTATACCCCGGCCAATCGATAGGCTGAGCTTCAGTCTCACGCGGCCAGTAGGCTTCAAGTGACTGCCAAATACGACGGTCAATGCCCCAGCCTGAGAGCAGCACTAGGCGTGGGTAAGGCACAAAGACTCCTCACGCTGACACGTTGTTAGCGCTGCTAATAACTGATCGATATGCTCACGGGTATGAACTGCGCTTAGCGTAATACGCAAGCGTGCTTCACCGCTGGGTACCGTCGGTGGGCGAATCGCTCCTACGTGTATGCCCCGCTGTTGTAGTTGCGCTGCCCAGCTTAGGGGGTGCGCTTCATCACCTAAAATCAGTGGCTGAATAGGGGTGGCCGAATCGTTGAGCGGGAGCCCTAAGAGAAGCGCTTCGCGGCGAAAGAAAGCGATATTGGCGTTTAGCTGGGTGCGGCGTTCCGGTTCACTCTGAACGATCTCCAGCGCTTTTAAAGTCGCGGCGGCAATCGCCGGGGGCTGGGCGGTGGTATAGATATAGCTGCGTGAAAACTGAATCAGGTGCTCAATTAGCTCGGCATCCCCGGCTACAAAAGCCCCGGCGGTACCTAATGCTTTGCCCAGGGTTCCGACCAAAATCGGCACCTCGGCACTGTTCCAAGTGCTGCCCACGCAGCCGCTGCCATTTTCACCCAGTACGCCCACGCCGTGGGCGTCGTCGATCATTAGCCAGGCGCTGTGCTGCTGACTGACTTCGACAAGCGTGGCGATGTCGGCGATATCGCCATCCATACTGAAAACACCATCGCTGACTACGAGTTTGTGCGCGCACTCACTGCGCGCCAGCAGGCTTTCCAGATCAATGGCGTCGCGGTGATGAAAACGCCGTGAGCGGGCACCGCTTAATGCGGCGCCATCAATTAGCGACGCGTGGTTGAGTCGGTCTTGGAAAATAGCCGTATGGCGATCTGCCAACGCCTGCAGCACGCCGATATTGGCCATATAGCCGGTAGAAAACAGCAGCGCACGTTCGCGGCCTGTCCAGCGCGCTAACGCTTCTTCCAGGGCGTCGTGAATCTCCAGATGGCCATTGACCAAATGCGAAGCGCCTGCACCTGCACCGTAACGGCGAGCGCCTGCTGCCTGGGCCTCACTAACACGCGGGTCTTGAGCAAGACCCAGGTAGTCATTACCTGCAAAGTCGAGGGTATTGCTTTTGGCTACCTGACGAGCTCGCCAGCGCTCAGTCTGTTGACGATGAGCGCTGGCGTCGGCCAGGCGCTGTTGCCACGCTTTAGACACTGGCGTCTACCGCCAGATCGGCAACCCGTTCGGCGTGCACTTGCTGCTGTGCCTGTTGGGCAAGGCGTGCCGCTTGGCTATCTTCGCTTTCGCAGGTTCCGCGCTTTTCAGGGTGCAGGCCCAGCTTGGCAAATAGGGCGCGGTCGCGATCTACCTGGGGGTTGCCGGTGGTCAGCAGCTTATCACCGTAGAATATCGAGTTGGCGCCCGCTAAAAACGCCAGCGCTTGAGTCGATTCGGTCATCTGCTCACGGCCAGCGGAAAGTCGCACATGGCTCTGGGGCATCATAATACGGGCGACGGCAATAGCGCGGATAAACTCAATGGGGTCTAAATCTTCGACGTTTTCCAGCGGCGTGCCGGGTACTTTGACCAGCATATTGATGGGTACGGACTCCGGATGCGGGTTAAGCTTGGCCAGCTGTTGCAGCAGGGCGCTACGATCCTGGGCATCTTCGCCCATGCCAAGAATGCCGCCAGAGCAGACCTTCATACCCGCATCGCGTACGTTAGAGAGCGTTTCCAGCCGGTCGCTATAGGTGCGGGTGGTGATAATTTCGCCGTAGTACTCCGGCGAGGTATCCAGGTTGTGGTTGTAGTAATCAAGCCCGGCAGTAGCCAATCGGCTAGCCTGTTCGCCATCGACCATCCCCAGGGTCATGCAGGTTTCCAGGCCTACGGCTTTCACCTGACGAACCATCTCTTCGACCAGCAGTAAGTCTTTGTCCCGGGGGCTGCGCCATGCCGCACCCATGCAAAAACGGCTGGCACCAGCTTCTTTGGCTGCCTTGGCTTGTTCGACTACCTTTTCAATTTCCAGCAGCTTCTCTTTCTCCAGCTGGGTGTTGTAGTGGCCGGACTGCGGGCAGTACTTGCAGTCTTCCGGGCAGGCGCCGGTCTTGATCGACAGCAGGGTAGAGACCTGCACCGCGTTAGCATCAAAGTGGGCACGATGAACCTGCTGGGCTTGAAACAGCAGATCATTGAACGGCAGCGCAAAAAGCGCGTTGATCTCATCCAGCGTCCAGTCGTGACGTTGTTCATGAAGGCAATGTTCATGAAGAAGCTGTTCGTGATGCACGGTCATGGTGTAAACCTTTTTACCTTTAATAGTTGACGAGACTTTAGCGGCGTTGCGCTTTGGGTGTCAACGTTGGAAAATTTTTAGGTTTACGGTGGTGGTGAGGAAATATGCTAGCCTTTATAAAATTAGCGTGTTGAAAAAAGTAGGCAAGGAGAGCGGCTATGCGTTTGAGCGACTATCAGCGACAAATGATCGTCCAGTCAGTGAAAAACTGCTTTGGCGCCCAGGCGCGTGTAAAGCTGTTTGGTTCCCGTACCGATAATGGTCGCCGTGGTGGTGATATCGATCTGCTGATCACCACCGACATACAGGATGTTAACGATATTGTACGAGCCGAAATGCGTTGCCAAGTACAGTTGCAGCAAGCGCTTGGCGAACAAAAAATCGATATGTTGATCGATTATCCAGGTCGAGGAAATTATCCACCTATTTTCAGCCTCGCCGAACAGTCGGGGATACCACTATGAGCCAAGATGTTTCTCAACATCGCTTGCTAGATGCTTGGCGCGAGTGTCAGCGTCATCGGCATTTTATTGACTATGCGTTATCGTCTTTGCAAACACCGTTGCCACTGTCCGGCGAGAGACTTGCGTTATTAAGTGATGCTGAGATCCAAAGCTTGGATCAGTTCGTACTTCGATTTGGTAAATTACAGGATGCTATTGGGGCGCGATTACTCCCTTCAGTACTGCTGTACCTCCAGGAGCCTTTTGAAGATCGGCCTATGCTCGATAAACTTCATCGTCTCGAAAAGCTGGGTTACATCGAAGATAGTGAGCAATGGCAAGCGTTACGCATGCTACGAAATCGTTTCGCTCATGAGTACCCGGATGATCCCGATAAAAATGCGGCCATTTTAATGCTGGCGATTGAGTCGGTAGCCAGTTTGGAAGCGATTCTGAAACGTATTGACCAAAAGCTTGCACTCTCTTCCATCTCATAGCCCTGATCTCATAGATAAGCACCTAGCTGATTAGTAACCCCCTGCTTTATACTCTGCGCCCTTTTTACTGTTAGTTGTTTCCCTCTCCTGGAGCGCGGATGTCTGCTTTTGATAGCTCTTTTAAAGAAGGCTCTGTTTCTGCTGTTGGCTCTGCAGATAGCCCAACCAGTGAGCATACGCCTCCGCCGCGGCGTGAGTTTAAAGCGCGGGGTAGTTTTGTCACCCGCTGCGATCACTGCCAGCTACCCGTACTGAACTGCCTGTGCCCCTATCAGGTGAAGGCAGAGAGTCATGCTCAGGTGTGGTTGTTGACCCATCCGATAGAGCACTATAAACCGACCAATACCGGGCGTTTGATTCGCGACGTGATCACCACGACGCAGGTATTTACCTGGTACCGCGTGGCGCCGGATGCCCAGTTAGCCGCGCTGCTAACAGACCCTCGCTACGCGCCCTTTGTGATTTTTCCGGACGATCAGCCCGACTATGCGGATCGGGTGGTTGGCATAGACACGGTGCATGCGGCGAAAGCGCAGGCGCGCATTCCGGTATTTATTATTCTGGATGGCACCTGGCGTCAGGCGCGGCGTATGTTTCGTAAAAGCGCTTACCTGGATGATTTGCCGGTATTGCCACTGAAGAGTGAGCGCGAGACCCGCTATCGGCTGCGCAAGCCTGCATCAAAAGCGCATTTATGTACTGCGGAAGTGGCGATCGAGCTGCTGCGCCAGGGCGGGGATACCGTTGCTGCGGACGTGCTGGACGATTACTTTGAGGTGTTTAACGACAGCTACGCGGCGAGCCGATTGCATCACAAAATCGACCCGCCGACAGCAGCAATGCGGCGCCTAGCCGCCAAACAATGTACCGGCGATTCTGAACCCGGCTACCCAGGTACCCACTGCTGAACCTAGCGTGGCGAGAATAAACACCAGCAGGGTGCGCGATACGCGGTTTTGCCACCAGCCTTTCAACTGGGTGACATCGTGGCGCAGCGATGAAAAATCGCGCACTTTGGGTTTGCGCATATAGAGCTCAACCCCGGCGGCTACGAAGCCAGCACCGATGGTCGGGTTTAGCGATGTCAGCGGGGCAGCAAAAAAGGTGGCAATAACGGTCACTGGGTGTGCCAGGGCGATAATCGTCGCGCCGCCGGAGAGAATGCCATTAATCAAGAACCACTCAAGTACCAGTTGCCAGCCCAGGTCGGTGTTGCGCGAAAAGCCAATCGCAAAGCCGGTGAGTACCAGTGCGGTAATCAGCCAAGGTAGCGCCTTCCAGAGCTTAGATGGCGGCGGGGTGGCTTCCAGCGATTCACGCTCTACTTTTGGGTCGGCGGGCAGTGGGGCTTCAAGGTGTTCGCCGGTGCCTTTGAGGTGACCAGCACCGATCACCACCAATACGTGTTGATAGCGCCCTGGCGGTGCATCTTCGGCCAAACGCAGCGCCATATAGCGGTCGCGCTCGCGAATTAGCGGCGTATAGAGCGCTTCAGATTCGGCGGCAAACTCGCTGAAGGTCGCTTCCAGCATATCGCCTTCTTTGAGCTTTTCGATGTCCTCTTTAGAGACATCTTGGCGAGAGAGCACGCTGCCAATCAGCCCTGAAAAGAGCGAGAAACGCTGCCACCAGGGCACATTGCTGTAGATACGCTTTAGGGTTAAGCCCACATCACGGTCGACCAGCAGTAACGGCAGTTTCCGGCGGCTGGCTTCTTCAACGGCGGCGCGCATTTCGGCCCCCGGCTGAATGCCGGACTGATCGGCAATCCGCTGCTGAAAAGCGCCCAGGGCCAGGCTCGCGGCGACCATGCCCGCCTTGCCTTGCCTAAATACTTGGAATAGATCCTGCTCGCCCATGGCATCCGGGTTGGACATACTGTGGTGGCGAGCATCACACAGCTCAATCGCTACCGCATCGAAAGCACCGCTATCCAACAGCGCGCGCACATCGTCGGCGCTTTCCGCCGACACATGGGCCGTGCCCAGCAGCGTGTAGCGGGTTTCACCCACAGTGATCGTTTTTAGCGGCCCGCTAGTGGCTGGAAACGTGGTTGGCGTTGCCGCCAGTGGCCCAGTGTCTCCGTGAGATGCTTCTTCGTGAGACGTATCGTCGTGGTTCATTCACAGCTCTCAAAATCAATAAGTGGGTCTGATGTAAAGGAACTTATGTGAAGGGCTTATGTGGAGGGCTTAGCGCCGCCAGAAAGCGGGCGTAAACAGCACCAGTACCGTAAAAATTTCCAGGCGGCCGAGCAGCATGGCCATAACCAATATCCATTTTGCCAAGCTGGGCATGTCGCCGTAGTTAGTGCTGGCTTCGCCTAGGGCGGGGCCAAGGTTGTTGAGGGCAGATCCCACCGTCGACCAGGCGGTTACCTGATCAACCCCGGTGGCCATGACGCCCACCAGCATTAAAAAGAACAGCATCACGTAGACCGAAAAGAACCCCCACACCGCCTGGGCAATGCTGTCGGGCACGCTGACTTTGCCCACTTTGACCGCAATCACCGCATTGGGGTGAATCAGCCGCATGATTTCGCGCATGCCCTGTTTGATGATCAAAATAATCCGAATGACCTTCATGCCGCCACCGGTAGAGCCGGAGCAGCCCCCCACGAACGCGGCCATAAACAGCAGAAAGGGCAAGGCGCCAGGCCACATTGAGAAGTCGGCGACACCAAAACCGGCGGTTGTTGCCACCGAAACGACCTGGAAAACCCCATGGCGTAGGCCGCGCAGCGTGTCGTAGGTGTCGGTTAACCACAGGGAGAGTACGGTGACTACGGACAGCGCGAGCAGAAATAGCATTAAAAAACGCGCTTCGGGGTCGTGAAAGTAGTGCATCAGGCTTTTTTCACGCCAGGCGATAAAGTGCAGGCTAAAGCTGAATGCTGAAATCAACATAAAGCCCACGCATATCATTTCAATGGCGGCGCTATCGAAGTAGCCGATGCTGGCGTCGTAGGTGGAAAAACCACCGATAGCGACAGTCGAAAAGCTATGACTTAAGGCATCGAACCAGCTCATGCCCGCTAGCATATAGGCAATCATGCAGGCGAGGGTCAGGGTGGCGTAGATGTACCACAGCGCTTTGGCGGTTTCGGTGATACGGGGGGTGAGCTTGGAGTCTTTCAGCGGCCCCGGAATCTCGGTCCGGTAAAGCGCCATACCCCCCACCCCTAGGGTCGGCAAAATGGCGACGGCCAAAACGACGATACCCATGCCGCCCAGCCATTGGAGCTGCTGACGATAGTACAGAATCGATTCGGGTAAAAAATCGATGCCGGTAATCACGGTGGCGCCGGTGGTGGTCAAGCCGGAAAACGACTCGAAGACCGCATCGGTGATGCCCAGCGAGCCTTCGCCGAACAGCATCAGCGGCAGCGAGCCGAACAGTGCCAGCACCGTCCAGAACATCGCGGCAATAATAAAGCCATCGCGGATGCGCAGCTCTTTTTGCGAGCGCCGATTGGGCAGGTAGAGCAGCAGCCCGGTGGAGACTGAGATCGCAATGCCGCTAATAAAGGCACTCCACACGCCGTCGCGAAACCACAGTGAAATCAGCGTGGGAGGGAGCATGGTTAGGCTGAACAGCATGAGCAGCAGCCCCAAAATGCGCAAAATAACCCGCAGACTCATGGTTGTCGCATGCTCCTGTTATTAGCTGCCAGTGGCAGTGATTCGAGGGTTATCAAAAGAACGTTAGACCGACTTGGAACAGACGCTCCACATCGCGAATGCGGCGCTTATCGATCACAAACAGAATGACGTGGTCGCCGCTCTCTACCATCACATCGCCGTGGGCGATGATGACCTCTTTGCCGCGTACAATCGCACCAATCGTCGTGCCGTCGGGCAGGTCGATCTCACGAATCGTGCGACCCACCACTTTAGACGACTGTTTGTCGCCATGGGCGATGGCCTCAATGGCCTCGGCCGCACCCCGGCGCAGCGAGTGAACGTTAACAATATCGCCGCGGCGCACGTGGGTGAGCAGGCTACCGATGGTCGCCTGCTGAGGTGAAATCGCAATATCGATGTCGCCGCCTTGCACCAGATCCACGTAGGCGGCGTTGTTAATCAGCGTCAGCACCTTTTTGGCGCCTAGCCGTTTGGCGAGCAGCGACGACATGATATTGACCTCGTCGTCGTTGGTCAGCGCGCAGAAGATATCGCACTCTTCGATATTCTCCTCTTCCAACAGGCGTTTGCTGGTGGCGCTGCCGTGGAGCACCACGGTGCGATCCAAGCGCTCAGACAGCGTGGTACAGCGCTCCAGGCTGTGTTCGATGATTTTGACCTGGTGGCTATGCTCCAAATGCTCCGCCAGTCGCTCGCCGATATTGCCGCCCCCGGCAATCACGACGCGGCGGAAGTCCCGTTCCACCCGGCGCAGCTCGCTCATCACCGCACGAATATCCCGGCGGGCGGCGAGGAAGAACACTTCGTCGTCGGCTTCGATCACCGTATCGCCGCGGGGAATAATCGGTCGGCTGCGGCGATAGATCGCCGCCACCCGGGTATCCACGTTGGGCATATGACGGCGCAGAAAGGCCAAGTCCTGACCCACCAGCGGGCCGCCGTAGAAGGCTTTCACCGCCACCAGTTGCACCAGCCCTCCGGCAAATTCCAGCACCTGTAGGGCGCCAGGGTGCTCGATCAAGCGGCGCACATGGTCGGTAACCACCTGCTCGGGGCTGATTAGTACATCAATGGGAATGGCTTCGTGGGCGAACAGCCCTTTGCGGGTCAGGTACGCCGTGGCGCGCACTCGGGCAATCTTGGTGGGGGTACGGAACAGCGTATGGGCGACCTGACAGGCGATCATATTGATCTCGTCGCTGTTGGTCACGGCGATCAGCATATCGGCGTCTTCGCAGCCTGCCTGGCGCAGCACAATGGGGTAGGAGCCCGCCCCGGTAACGGTGCGGATATCGAGTTTGGTGTGCAGGTCGCGCAGTTTTTTGGCGTCAGTATCAACGACGGTGATGTCGTTTTCCTCGCGGGCGAGGTGTTCTGCCAGTGTGCCGCCGACCTGGCCGGCGCCGAGAATGATGATTTTCATTGCTGAGCATCGGTTCCATTAAAAGCGCCAGCGCAATATCGTTAAGACCAGCAGGCGGTCTTAGGACTCAGTCCTGACGTTGAAGACGTAAATTGTCGTTCAGGTACGTCTATCATGCGCTGCAATAAAGACGGCGGCCAGTGTAAACCAGCCGCCGCCGAAAAGCAGGTGGGGATTATTCTAGCGTAAAGCCAACTTTAACCGTTACCTGCCAGTGGGCCACCTGACCGTCTTCAATATGACCACGGGTATCGACTACTTCCAACCAGCGCATGTGCTTAATAGTCTCTGACGCCTTGGCCAGAGCGTTCTGTACCGCTTCTTCAATACCTTTCTCGGAAGAGCCGGTCAGTTCCACATGCTTATAAGTATGATGACTCATAGTACCTCCTTCCTTGTCATAAATTCACTGCCCTGGCATCAGTGAGCGCTTAGGCAGTGCGCTTCTCTAGTCTGGCATAAAAAAAGCCATCGTGACTGCTCTGGGCCGGAAACAGCTGACGACCCGCGCCGCTGGAAATACCCCAAGCAACGTCGTTAGGCGTGGTGACATGAGCGTCGGGCGTTCGGGCGAGAAATGCCTCAATCTGCTCGCTGTTCTCTTCCGGCAGTACTGAGCAGGTGGCATACAGCAGGGTGCCGCCTTCGCGCAGCATCGGCCAAAGATTGTCTAACAGCTGGCGTTGAAGCTTGGCCAGCGGCCGGATATCGTCTTTGCGCCGCAGCTTCTTGATATCCGGGTGACGGCGAATAACGCCGGTGCCAGAGCAAGGGGCGTCGAGCAGGATGGCATCAAACGGCGTGCCGCTCCACCAGTCGCGCTCGGTGGCATCGGCGTGCTCGAGTACCGCCTCGACGCCTAAACGGCTGAGCGTGTCTTCCACCCGCGCCAAGCGCTGGTTATCGCTATCGATAGCCGTCAGCGCAATATCAAACTGCTCTAGCAAATGGGCTGTTTTACCGCCTGGCGCGCAGCAGGCATCGAGTACACGAGCCCCGGGCCGTGGCGCGAGCGTGGGGCCAAGTAATGCCGCCGAGAGCTGAGCAGCCTCATCCTGAACGCTCACATGGCCTTCTTCAAAGCCGGGCAGCGCGGTGACATCGCAGGGCGTTTCCAGGGTGATGGCGTCTGGGGCATGGGGGCATAAATGGCCGTTCAAGCCCTGCTCGGTGAGCATGCCCAAATAGGCCTCGCGGTCGTTGTAGCGTTGGTTCACCCTTAACGTCATCGGGCCTGCGTGATTGTTGGCTTCAATGATATCGCGCCATTGCTCTGGCCACGCCTGGCGCAGCGCGTTAAGTAGCCAGGGGGGATGCTCCAGAGCGACATGCTCATCCCGGTCTACCTGGGCTTGGAGCGCCTCGGATTCGCGCTGCAGGCGACGCAGGCAGCCATTTAAAACGCGGGTGGCCCACTCCTTCTTTAGTAAGCGTGCAGCGCCAGCGGTTTCGCCTACCGCCGCGTGGGCCGGAATGCGCATATACAGCAGCTGGTAAATACCCAGCAGCAGCAGCGCTTGAACATCGCTGTCGCGTTTTTTAAACGGCTGCTTCAGCAGCACGCCTGCAAGGGCTTCCAGGCGCGGCAAACGGCGGCAGGTGCCAAAGCAGAGCTCTTTTAGCAGCCCGCGGTCACGAGCCACTACGCTGTGCTCATCGAGCCCCGCCAGGGAGCCTTGGTCGCTGAGGACCGGGGCCAGCGCGCGGGCGGCGGCGGCGCGGACTTCCTGGCCACTACCGCCTGGGGGGGAGTGTTTTTGGCTCATGGTGTTTCTCCTTTGCTGGCCTGAGCCGCGGAATTTTCAAAACGAGCACCAAGACGAGCACCAAGCTGTGTGCCTGTAGCAAGGCGCGCGTGGCGGGCATTCAGTAAGTCACGCACGGCCATGGCTTTACCGCCAGGCAGCTGTGCGCTGGTGACGCACAGCACGTCGCGACCGTCGGTGCCGCAGGCGATCCGCAAATGGTCGTCGCCATGTTCAAGCAGGGTGCCAGGGGCGCAGGAAGGGTGTTCACCTTCCTCTGCGCTGGCCATTAGCAAACGTAGGCGATCATCGCCCAGCGCGCACCAGGCCACCGGCCAGGGATTAAAGGCGCGAATCTTGCTGGCTAACTGCTGGGCGGACTGTCCAAAGTCGAGCTCGGCTTCCGCTTTGCTCAGCTTGGCGGCATAGGTGACGCCTTCCTCGGGCTGAGGCGTGGCATGCGCGGTGCCGGTGGCCAGGGCATCCAGCGTGTTGGTTAGCGCATTGGCGCCTTGAATCGCGAGGCGGTCGTGCAAATCGCCGCCGGTGGTGCGGCCCGTAATGGGCGTGCGCACTTCCGAGAGCATTGCGCCGGTGTCCAGGCCAGCGTCCATCTGCATGATAGTTACACCCGATACGCTATCACCCGCTTCGATCGCCCGTTGGATGGGGGCAGCGCCGCGCCAGCGGGGCAGCAGTGAGGCGTGCACGTTAACGCAGCCTAATCGTGGTATATCCAACACGGCCTGGGGCAGCAGCAGGCCATAAGCCACAACGACCATGATGTCGGCATTGAGCGCGGCCAGCTCGGCTTGAGCCTCGGGCTGCTTTAGCGTCTGAGGCTGATAGACAGGCAGGCTGTGTTCTAGAGCCAGCTGTTTGACTGGGCTGGGCGTTAACTTACGGCCGCGACCAGCGGGCCGGTCGGGTTGGGTGTACACCGCGACCACCTCGTGCTGGCTTTCCAGCAGCGTTGCCAGGCTTGAAGCGGCGAATTCAGGCGTGCCGGCAAAAACAACGCGCAATCGTGACATATAAAGAGGGCTACCTGGCGTGAATGAGAGAAGTGTTAGGCGTCCTGCATCTGCTTGTGACGTTTCTGCATTTTTTTGCGGATACGGTCACGCTTTAGCGGCGACAAGTAGTCAACAAACAGCACGCCCTCAAGATGGTCGTACTCGTGCTGAATACAGTGTGCCAGTAGACCCTCTGCCTCTAACTCATAGGCCTCGCCATTACGATCCAGCGCGTTAAGCTGCACCTTAAGATAGCGCGGCACTTCGGCGTAGTGCTCGGGAATCGACAGGCAGCCCTCCGAAAGCAGATCTTTTTCATCGCCAATCGGGGTATAGCGCGGGTTGATGAGCACCAGCGGCTGGGRGTTGTCGTCGCTGACATCCATGACGACAACACGGCGATGGACATCGATCTGGGTCGCGGCTAGACCGATACCACGGGCGTCATACATGGTCTCCAGCATATCGTCGACGAGCTGGCGTACCTCATCGTCGACGGTTTCCACCGCAGCGGCCTTGGTGCGGAGGCGCTCATCGGGGAATTCAAGAATAGGAAGTTTGGCCATGGCGTTACAATCACCGTTATGCTGAGTCTAAATTAAGTCAAGCTAGGCAGTGACGAGTGTCCTCTCACCTAGGTACTTTATGATGGGTCACTATATCATGCTGTCAACGTTTCTGGGCATAGGCGCATAGCGGCTCATCACCCGCATAATAATCAGACTATTCACCTTTTAAGGGGAGCAGAATGGCAGCAAAGCAACACGCCTACCGGGGGGCATTAAGTGGTTGGCTGCTGAGTGCAGTGATGCTGATGAGTAGCGAAGTCGCCGCGTGGGAGCGTGATCAGCAGGTGATTAAACTCTCGCCGCAGGTGCGTACCTTGCCCCATCGAGAAGCGATTGAGCCCATCGCCTTGGAGGAAGCGCAGGCCTTTCTGCGCGACCACCGCGTTGTGGAGGATGCCGAGGCGCTGCAGGAGCTGGCTTACGTAGTGGCGGGGGATGATCGCCGTGTGATTAGCGGCGCGGGAGAAAAGGTGTACTTGCGGGGGGATGTACCGCGCCATGGTCAGGTGGGCATTTATCGTCAGTCGGAAGCCTACCTCGCCATGGATGGCACGCCACTTGGCTTGGAGCTGATTAACGTAGGCGTCGCCCACCATGTCAGCAGTGAAGACGATATGACGCAGCTTGAAGTGATTAGCTCCCACCAGGAAGTGCGGGTTAACGACATCGTCCTGCCGCTGGAAGAGCGCGAGCTGAGCAGCGAACTTGTCCCGCGCGCGCCGCTGAATCCTATCGAAGGACATATTATTGCCGTCCCCGGCGGGGTGCGCTTTATTGGCCGCTTGCAGATCGTTACGCTGGATCTCGGTACTCTGGATGGCTTGCAGGCAGGGCATGTGCTGCGGGTTAATCAACAGGGGGAGTTAATCAACGACCCGCGTACCCAGGAGCTGGTTCAACTACCGAGCACCGAGGCGGGTACTGTGATGGTATTTAAGCCCTATGACCGTGTCAGCTACGCCTTGGTGATGCAGGCATCCCGGGTGCTAGAGGTTGGCGATCAAGTTGAATCACCGGCCGATTAGCCGGCGGCATAAAACGTATTGATAAGGAGGTAGTATGGACGCCCAGGCGTGGCTGGTGGTCAATGCCTTGCCCGGTATGGGGGCGCTGCGTATCGCGCAATTAGTAGCCCGTCAGCCCCAGTGGCCGGCAGGGTGGCTGGCCGCACTGCCCAGCCGTGCAGCCAGTGAGTTGCGCCTGTGGCTTGAGCACCCTGCCCGCAGCCCACTGCAAAGGGTGATTGATGAAACCCTGGCGTGGCAGCAAGGTGGCCCAAGCAGACACGTACTGCATCGCGACCATCCCGCCTGGCCTCGACTGTTAAATGAATTGCCCGACCCGCCCGTGGTGCTCTGGGCCCAGGGGGATCTTGGCGCTCTTGAAGGCCCGAAACTTGCCATGGTGGGCACCCGCCGCCCTACCGGCGAAGGTACCCACAACGCCCAAACCTTTGCCCGTGATCTTGCCCGCCGCGGCTGGTGTGTGGTCAGTGGTATGGCGTTAGGGGTGGATGGCGTTGCCCAGCGCGCAGCCCTGAATGCGGGAGGCCGCACGATCGGTGTCCTAGGCTGCGGCGTGGATGTGATCTATCCCGCCTCGAATCGTGATCTTCATGAGCAGCTTGGTCGTCTGCCCGGCGGCCTGCTGTTGTCCGAGCATCCCCCGGGTACGTTGGCGCGCCCGGCATTTTTCCCACGCCGGAATAGAATCGTGACTGGTCTCTCGCTCGGTACGCTAGTGGTTGAAGCGACCGAAAAAAGTGGCTCGCTGGTCAGTGCAAGGCTCACCATTGAGCAAAATCGGGAACTGTTTGTGCTACCCGGTTCACTGCACAACGTTCAGGCCCGCGGCTGCTTGTCACTGCTACGCCAGGGCAGTGCCCACTTAGCCTGCAGCGTCGACGATGTTATCGCTGACCTTGGCCACTGGGCGGAGGCGTTTATCCCGCCTGACGCCGCTATTCAGCAGCCCTTACCGGAGACGGTAGAAAAACTGCCTAGAGATGAGCCCTTGCCAGACAACTTATTAACAGCTCTATCGGCCACGCCAACACCTATCGACACGCTGGTAGCGTCTACGGGCACATCGGTCAGCGACTGCCAGCAGCGGCTACTTATGCTTGAGTTGGAGGGCTGGGTAAGCCAGCAAGCGGGAGGCTGGGTGCGGTTGCCGCGGCCATGATAGGATAAAACCATTAAAGGCCTGTTAGCCGTGAGGAGAGACCATGAGTTTGGCGACCGATCTAGCCCCTGCGATTAGCGCGCTGCGTAGTGGGGGAGTGATTGCCTGTCCCACTGAAGCGGTTTGGGGGCTTAGCTGTGACCCCGAAAACGACGAAGCCTTAGCCCATCTAATGCGCATGAAAGAGCGCGATCCTGCCAAGGGCGTCATCCTTGTTGCTGCCAATATTGGCCAGTTCCAACCCTGGTTGAGCCAGCTTCCGCTCGCGATGCATGCTCCTCTTGCGGCAAGCTGGCCGGGGCCTAATACCTGGCTAGTGCCTGATTATGGCCGTAGCCATGGGCTGGTGCGTGGCGCCCACGAGCGCGTAGCGCTACGGGTGACCGACCACCCGGTGATGAAAGCGCTGTGCGAAGCCTTTGGGGGGCCGCTGGTATCCACCTCGGCCAATCGTTCGGGGGAACCGCCTGCGATGAGCGCCGCTGAGATCACTGCAATCTTTGGCGATGAAGTTGCCCATGTGGTGGAAGGTGCGCTCGGTGGCAACGCTAAACCCAGCACTATCAGGGATTTAGCCACCGGTAAAATCATGCGCCCCTAGCTGTCGTTTAACTCACTATTCACCATTTTCTATTCACCCATTACGACTCACCAATGACCCCTCAGGAGATACTGTGGCCCACGAGCACCTTGATGACGTTAAACGCTACCTTCTTGATCTGCAGGAGCGGCTATGCGCTGGATTGGCTGAGGCCGATGGCGCTGCCCAGTTCCAAGAGGATAGCTGGGAACGTGAAGAGGGCGGCGGCGGTCGATCACGGGTGATGACCCATGGCGGCGTGTTCGAAAAGGGTGGCGTTAACTTCTCCCATGTCTATGGCACCCAGTTGCCGCCTTCGGCCACCGCCGCGCGCCCTGAACTGACCGGACGCAGCTTTCACGCGGTAGGCGTTTCCTGGGTGCTGCACCCGGAAAACCCCCATGTACCCACCAGCCATGGCAACGTACGTTTCTTTATTGCCGAGAAAGTCGGCGAGCCGCCGGTATGGTGGTTTGGCGGCGGTTATGACTTAACGCCATTTTATCCTGTGATGGAAGACGTTGTGCACTGGCACCAAGTGGCAAAAGCCGCCTGCGATCCTTTTGGCGACGACGTTTACTACCGCTACAAAGCTTGGTGTGACGAGTACTTCTATCTTAAACATCGCGATGAAACCCGCGGTGTGGGCGGACTGTTTTTCGACGATTTAAACGACGGCGAGTTTGCCGACTGTTTTGCCATGCAGCGTGCGGTGGGCGACAGCTTCTTAGCGGCGTATTTGCCCATCGTCGAGCGGCGTAAAAACGACGCCTGGGGCGAACGCGAGCGTGACTTTCAGCTCTACCGTCGTGGTCGTTACGTGGAGTTCAATCTGGTGKGGGATCGCGGAACTTTGTTTGGCCTACAGAGCGGCGGGCGCACTGAATCCATTTTGATGTCGATGCCGCCGTTAGCGCGCTGGGAGTACGCCTTTGAGCCAGACCCCGGCAGTGCTGAGGCGCGCTTGACTGAATTTCTACACGCGCGGGACTGGCTCGGCGAATTCGCTGAAACGACGGAAAAATTATTATGACCGATCGCTACTGCGTGTTTGGCAACCCGGTCAAACACTCCAAATCTCCGCAGATCCACGCTGAGTTTGCCCATCAAACGCAACAAGCGCTTGAGTACTCCGCCGAAGCGCCGCCGCTGGATGGCTTTGCCGGTGCTTGGCGCGCCTTTAACGATGCGGGCGGGCGTGGCGCCAATGTGACCGTACCGTTCAAAGAGGATGCCTTTGCGCTGTGCGATACCTTAAGCCACCGCGCCCGTCGTGCAGGGGCGGTGAATACACTGATACTTGGTGGTAATGGCCGCACCTACGGCGATACCACTGACGGTATTGGCTTAGTGCGTGATTTGGCCTATCACCGCGTAGCGTTAGCGGGGAAGCGTATTTTGGTGGTAGGCGCCGGTGGCGCCGTGCGCGGCATTCTGGAGCCCTTACTTGCCGAGCAGCCCAGTGAGGTCGTCGTGGTTAACCGCACCGCCGCCAAAGCCGAGCAGTTGGCCAGCGATTTTGCTGATCTTGGGCCTATCCACGGCGGTGGTTTTGATACCGTTAACGGCACTTTTGATGTAGTGATTAACGGCACCAGCGCCAGCCTCAGCGGCGATTTACCGCCGCTGCCGGATGCGCTTTTTGCTCCGCATGCCTGGGCCTACGACATGATGTACGGATCCGAGCCGACAGTGTTTTTACAATGGGCTGGCCCCCGCGGTGCAAAACTGCTCGATGGCCTAGGCATGCTGGTCGAACAGGCCGCCGAGTCGTTTTTTCTGTGGCGCAATGTGCGCCCAGATACGGCACCCGTGCGCGAAATGCTGCGCCAATCGCTTAACTATTCATAACCGCATCAGTTAACGCTGCTAAAAAAGCGGGGGCGGATAATGTATCCGCCCCCGCTTCTTATTCATGCCGCTAAAAATGCTTCAATTAGCGCGCTTAACGTACAACCCCACAGTGCACATCACCAGCCCCACCACCGAAAGCAGCATGCCGCCATTAACTAACAGCGGCGAGCGTTGGAGCCAGGATACGAAGGGCTGTGGTGTGTCGCTACAGACGCTTTCGATATAGTTCCAATGACCGCCATCAAGCTGGCAGGCGCGCACATCGTTGAGCTCCCAGAAATACACGCCCATCAGCACAAACAGCGGCAGTACCAGCAGCAGTAATCCCAGCTTGATCATTTAAACCTCAATAGCCGACTCACTCAGCGAAGCATTAGGGACGCGGGCAGTTGGGTGTACGACCATTGCTGCGAGCCTGCTCATAGACGGCCAGGGCTTGATCCATATTACCTTGCAAGCCTTCAATGCGCTGGCCTTGGCCAGGGTGAGKGGACATCCACTCCGGGGGTGAGCCACCACCGGACACCGCCTGCATGTTTTCCCACAGAGTAACGCTCTCACGTGGGTCGAAACCGGCTTGCGCCATAAGCTCTAGGCCAATCACATCAGCCTCACTTTCATGAGCTCGTGAGAACGGCAGGACGATGCCGTACTGCGCGCCCATGCCGAGTACGCCCATCAACTGCTGGCCACCTGCGGACTGCATGCCGGAAGTGCTGGAAATAACCGACAGACCTAACGAGGTGGCGCTCTCGGTTGAGGCGCGCTCATTGGCATGGTTGGCCAACACGTGACCAATTTCGTGACCAATCACGGAGGCAAGTTGGTCTTGGCTAGTGGCAATATCCAGCATGCCGGTATTCACCCCCATATAGCCGCCCGGTAGCGCGAAGGCGTTGGGCTGCTCGGATTCAAACACGCGGATTTGCCAGTCTAACTGTTGCTGCTGTGCAGGGAGTTCCGCCACGATGGCATCGGCAATACACTGCACATAGCGCTGACTGGCTTGACCAGCGCTGGGTAGCTCCTGCTGATATTGAGAAAATGCCTGACGGCCCATCTCATTGAGTTCACCGTCAGAGAGCAGCAGCAGCTGCGAGCGCCCGGTGGGAGAGGTGGTACAAGCGGCGATAGACGCACATAAAGCGGTAACAGCGAGAGGGCGAAGCCAGCGCATGAGTCGGTTTCCTTATAAACGAAAGAATTTCTTGCACACAAGATAACCGCTGATAGCAGTAAATCAATCCCCCATCATAACCCACCTTGAGGGTGAGTATGGATGCTGAATTGACCACCCCTCTGAACCAAGGCTAGGCCGCAGAGGATTGGCTGTAAGCTTCTAGACACAAACCCTCAGCGCTGGGGTACTAACTGCCCATCGGCGCCGACATTTAGGCGAATGGTGGGCGTCAATAAACCAGCTGGAAGCCGCATGCCTAAACCGCGTAGATCGCCTGGGGTGATGGCCAGTTGGCTGCCGGCCGGTAGCTCGCCTTGGGAGGCCAACTGGCTAGCAAGCTCTAGCATGGGGGCCATGCGCTGGGTGTCGGTGGCGAGGACATCAAAGGCTACCGGTAGGCGTAAATTAGCATCATCGCCAGAGGTCAGCGTGACGTCCTGTTCATAGTTACCTTCCACAGGATCAACCCCAGGCATATCCAGTGCCCAGCGAAAACCCGACATCTCCACCGGGGGCATACCCGCAGGTAAGCCCAGCCCCATGGCAATGGTGGCCTGAACGGGCAGGCTGCCAGCGCCAAGGCTGGAAGCAATCAGGCTGGTTAAATCGCTGGTGTCCAGCCCCGCATTAATACTGTAAGGCCCAATGCGAACATCCTCGACCCCCAGAGAGGTCACCGCCAAACGAAACGCAAACAGGCCGGTTTGAGGCAGGGCGAGGCAGCCCGTGAGCAGGCTGGCAAGGCCAAACAGGGTCAGCCAGCGCCAGTAGCGAGCAATATAAAACATAAGACTCCCCTTAAGTAGGGCGTAAGTAGTGGGGTAATGGCGCCAAGAGTAAGGTGCTGATGCGAACTTACTAGGTTTGGGCTAATAAGCGCGGCTATTTGAGGGCTGAAGCCATTTTCTGTCAAGACAATTTGCGTGTTCAGGTGCTTATTGAAGGCTAGAACCAAAACGCCCGCTTGGCGATGCAAGCGGGCGGGTTCAAAAGACAGCTACTAAAGCGATCAGCGACGGCTCTTGCGCGCCTCTTTGGTGCGGTTGAGCTCGCGCTTTTTGGCCTTCTCTTTGTCGCTGGCGCCCGCCATGGTATCGAACGGGTTACTGCCCGAGCGAAACTCAAAGAGAATCGGCGTGCCGCGCACTTTCAATACCTTGCGGAAAGTGTTGGTCAGATAACGACGGTAGGCTTCCGGCACTGCTTCGGTCTGGTTTCCGTGGACGACGATAATCGGCGGGTTGCTGCCMCCCTGGTGAGCCATCCGCAGTTTAATGCGTCGACCGTGCACCATCGGCGGTGGGTTTTGGCTTACCGCGTCCTGAAGCAGGGTGGTTAGCCGGTTGGTCGACCAGTGGGCATTAGCGGCGTCAAAGGCGCGATCAATCGAGGGGTAGAGATCGCCCACCGCCGTGCCGTGCAGGGCAGAGATAAAGTGCAGCTCGGCGTAATCCGCAAAGCCTAGGCGTCGCTTCACCTCGGTGCGCATTTTATCCTTGGCCTCGGTCTCTAGGCCGTCCCACTTATTGACGGCCAGCACCAGTGCACGACCTGAGGTCAACACGTAGTCAAGCAGGTGCAGGTCCTGCTCCACCAGGCCGCTGGAGCCATCCAGCACCATGATCACCACGTGCGATTCCTTGATCGCATCCAGGGTCTTGATGATGGAAAATTTCTCGGCAATTTCGCTCACGTTCTTGCGCCGCCGAATACCCGCCGTATCAATCAGCACATAGGGCTTGCCGCGGCGCTCAAAAGGAATCTCGATAGCATCGCGGGTGGTGCCCGCTTCATCAAAGACCACCACCCGATCTTCMCCCAGCAGGCGATTGACCAGGGTGGATTTGCCCACGTTGGGGCGACCAATCACGCCAATGCGAACGCCTTTGCTGCCGGTATCCGCGGGAATGCTGGCATCGCGCTCGGGAAACGGTTCGAGTACCACGTCAATCAGGGTAGAAACGTTGCGCCCATGGGCGGCCGCAATCGGCCAGGGGTCGCCTAGCCCCAACGACCAGAAGTCGCCCATCGCCGAATGCTCTTCCAGCCCGTCGGTTTTATTCACCACCAGCCAGGTTTTTTTCTGGTTAACCCGCAGGTGGTTGGCAATCGCCTGGTCTGCAGCGATAAGGCCGGCGCGGGCGTCGACCATAAACAGCACAATATCGGCTTCATCAATGGCAGCGAGTGACTGCTCCGCCATGGCGGCGTCGATACCCTCTTCGTCGCCGCTGATGCCGCCGGTGTCAATGACCGTATAGACCTTATCGCCCAGCATGCCATTGCCGTACTTGCGGTCGCGGGTGAGGCCAGGAAAATCGGCCACCAGGGCATCACGCGAGCGCGTTAGGCGGTTAAACAACGTCGATTTGCCCACATTGGGGCGACCGACTAAAGCAATGACGGGTGTCATGGAGTGACTTCCAGGGTTTCCAGGCGACCATTGTTGGCCTGGACATGAATGGTGCTGCCTTCAGTGACCGGGCGTACGCTGATGCCCGAGCTGTGCACGCGGGTGCGGCCTACAATGTTGCCTTCACGAGCGTCGATCAGGTGAACATAACCTTCAAAATCGCCGAGTACTAAACGTCCATCGGCGAAGGCCGGGGCAGTCAGCCAACGATCTTCTAAATCGTCGTTGCGCCAGATTTCGCGGCCGCTGTTAGCGTCGAGGGCGACGACTTGGCTATCGTCAGTGACCACAAACAGGAAGTCGCCGACCAGAATGGGTGTATGGCGGCTGGAAAGATCCGCCTCCCAAAGGACGTCGCCTTGGGTCGCTTCCAGCGCTACCACACGGCCGTTGTAGCTGGTTACAAACAGGCGGCCATCGGGGCTGATGATCGGCTGGCCGGAAAGGTCTACCAGGCGCTCTACTTCGCTACGCCCACTGGGGGTGGCTATCTGCATCTCCCATAGCGGCTGGCCGCTGCGGTTATCCAGTGTGGCCAAGCGGCCGTTAGCGAGGCCAACAAAGCTGACGGGATCAATCACCATCGGCGTGCCGGTACCACGCAGGGTGAGTGACGGCTGCGAACTGGTGTATACCCAGCGCTCTTCGCCAGTGGCGCGGTCCATGGCGGTCACGCGGCCATCGACACTTTGTACGACCAGCAGCTGCTGATTGGCCTGGGGGGCGGCAAGCACTTCGCTGGATACCCGTGAGCGCCAGTTTTCGCTGCCATCACGCTGATCCAAAGAGATGACTTCGCCGTTACCGGTGGCCAAATACAGCTGCCCGGCAATCGCCGTTAACGCGCTGGAAATAGTAGTATCCAGGTCGATTTCCCACTCAACGTCGCCGCTATTGGCATCCATCGCCATCACCACGCCTTCTGCGTCTGCAGCGAACACGCTGTCGCCTTCACGGGAAGGCTCAATGGGGTAGCGCGAGTGACCAAAGCCATCACCGACGTTGCGCCGCCACTGAGTCTCTAGCGAGGAGGTCTCGTCGAAACTCGTTAGCTCTTTGGGGGTATAGGCAGGTTCGCCTTTGCTGGCACAGCCAGCCAGCAGAGCCAGCGCTAATGCGCCTAAGCTTGCCCGTACCAGCTGTTTTGAAATGCCCCACGTATTTGAAGTGCTAATCGTCATTGTGTCGCCTCCTCAGCGCCGAGATCGTCAAGCTTGAACTGCACGCCGTAAAGCGGCTGGTCTTGGGTTTGTGCCAGTTGTAGGGCGGTTTCCCATGCCTCGCGGGCCGCCTCGGTGTCGCCCTGGGCAGCGAACGCATCGCCGCGTACGTTGGCCCGTTGAGCCGCTAGCGCGTCGCTAATCGGCTCGTCTAGCAGCGCCAGTGCCTGAGTCGGGTTGCCGTCAGCGAGCTCAACACGGGCCAAACGCAGCCATGCAAGGCTTTGTACATAGCGGCGCGAGGAATCGGCAGCGCTTTCCAGCGCAGTTCGCGCGCTTTCCAGATCGCCTTGCTGCACAGCCAGGCGTGCATCCAGCAGTAGCGCGAGTTCCGCGTAGAGCGTATCGCCATGCTCGTCGGTCAGTTCGCTGACCATTTCCCGGGCGCTTGCTAGCTGTTCTTCGTCAAGCTCGTTACCAGCGGTCATATTGGCGAGCTGCTGGTAGCGCATTGAGGCTGCTTCGGCCTGGCCCTGTTGATAGTTCTGCCAGGCATTCCAGCCAAATACCCCAGCCGCTGCCAGGACAGCGCCTGCAATCAATGACATGCCGTTCTCTTTCCACCAGCGTTTGACGGCGTCTAGCTGCTCTTCTTCGCTTCTCAGCTCCMCCACGGGCGGGCTCCTATTCTTCTACAATCGTATGTTTAGACTGTCGCATGCGAGCAGGCGGCTAGCCTGCAGGGCTTATGCGTTAGCCGTCAAAAACTCGCGCAGCGTGCGGCCTAATGCTGCTTGGGGAACGTGTTGTTGTTCGCGGTCATCGCGCAGAAATTTGACGGTTGCTGACTGCGCCGCGATTTCATCTTCACCGATCAGAATGGCCATTGTGGCGCCGCTCTTGTCGGCTTTTTTGATCCGGCTTTTGAAACTGCCGCCGCCGCAGTGAAGCTGCAAACGTAGCTCAGGCAGTTCACTACGCAGCTGTTCGGCCAACGTAATGGCCGCCGTGGTGGCGTTATCGTCCATCGGCAGCAGATAAACATCACAACCGCCGAGGGCATCATCGGGAATCAGCTCAAGGGTTTCGAGCAGCAAAATCAGTCGCTCAATGCCCATAGCAAAGCCGACTGCCGGGGTCGGTTTGCCCCCCAGCTGTTCGACCAAACCGTCGTAACGACCGCCTGCGCAGACGGTTCCCTGGCTGCCCAGGGCGGTGGTGGTCCACTCGAACACGGTGCGGCRGTAGTAGTCGAGCCCACGCACTAGGCGCGGATTGATCACATAATCAATACCCGCCGCTTCAAGCATCTTAGTGAGCTGCTCAAAGTGTTCCCGGGACTCGGCATCCAGGTGGTCCATCAGCTGCGGCGCGGCGTCGAGCATCTCGGCCATAGCCGGGTTTTTGGAATCGAGAATACGCAGTGGATTACTGGTCAAACGGCGCTTGGAGTCTTCATCAAGGACGTCATGGTGCTGCTCAAAGTAGCTCACCAGGGTGTCTCGGTAGGCCGCCCGTGCTTCCGATGAACCCAGCGAGTTAAGCTCCAGGGTCACGTGCTCCATGAGTCCCAGTTCTTGCCACAGGCGTGCCGAAAGCAGGATCACCTCGGCGTCGATATCCGGGCCATCAAAACCGAAGGTTTCTACGCCAATCTGGTGGAACTGGCGGTAACGGCCTTTCTGCGGGCGCTCATAGCGAAACATCGGCCCCTGGTACCATAGCCGCTGGGTTTGGTTATACAGCAGGCCGTGTTCCATGGCTGCACGCACGCAGCTGGCGGTGCCTTCAGGACGCAGCGTCAGGCTTTCGCTGTTGCGATCATCGAAGGTGTACATCTCTTTTTCGACGATATCAGTGACTTCACCGATAGAGCGCGCAAACAGCGCGGTTTGTTCAACAATAGGCGTGCGAATTTCATTAAAGCCGTAGCGCACCATCAGCTGGCGTACTTTGGCTTCAAAAAAATGCCAGCGCGGACTGTCGCTGGGCAGTAAGTCGTTCATACCACGGATGGCTTGAATCTTTTTAACGGCGGACTTGCTCAAAGAAAACTCCTTATTCTGCCATCAGGCGTTGCTCACCCAGGCTGGCAGCCAGCCCCAGCGTTAAACGCTGCGGGCAATCATAGCGTCTTGCTGCTGCTGTTTTTCACGCACTTTATCGCGAATCAGCTTTTCTAAGTCATCGACCAAGTGGTCGTTGCGCAGCTTGCTGGTCGGTTTGCCATCAATGTAAATCAAGTTGGCGGGGCTGCCGCCGGTCAGGCCGATATCGGTCTCTTTGGCTTCACCGGGGCCATTAACCACGCAACCGATTACCGAGACGTTGAGTGGTGTCATGACATCTTCCAACCGTTCCTCAAGCTGGTTCATGGTGCTAATAACGTCGAAGTTCTGGCGCGAGCAGCTGGGACAGGCAATAAAGTTGATACCTTTCGAGCGCAGCKTGAGGCTGCGCAGCATATCAAAGCCGACCTTGATCTCCTCCACCGGATCGGCTGCCAGCGAGACGCGAATCGTGTCGCCGATGCCATCCATCAGCAGCATGCCCAGGCCAATCGATGATTTTACCGTGCCCGAACGCAAACCACCGGCTTCGGTAATCCCTAAATGCAGCGGCTGTTCGATACGCGCGGCAAGGTCGCGATAGGCGGCCACAGCCATAAACACATCCGAAGCTTTTACACTGACTTTGAAGTCGGGGAAGTCGAGGCGATCGAGATAATCAATGTGGCGCATGGCGGACTCCACCAGCGCCGCTGGCGTAGGTTCGCCATACTTCTTCTGTAGGTCTTTTTCCAATGACCCTGCGTTGACGCCAATGCGGATCGGAATGCCATGGTCACGGGCTGCGCTAACCACCGCGCGTACGCGGTCTTCACGGCCAATGTTGCCTGGGTTGATGCGCAGGCAGTCAACACCGAGCTCGGCGACGCGTAGGGCAATTTTATAATCAAAATGGATATCGGCAACGAGCGGTACGTTGACCAGTTTTTTGATCTGACCAAAGGTTTCGGCGGCGTCCATATCGGGCACTGAGACGCGCACGATATCCGCACCGGCTTTTTCCAACTGCTGGATCTGCGCAACGGTGGCGGCCACATCGAGCGTGTTGGTATTGGTCATGCTTTGAACGGCAATGGGGGCATCACCGCCCACCGCGACGTTTCCGACCTGAATCTGACGGGAAAGGCGGCGTTTTATCGGAGAAGGGGCGTGCATAGGACGGGTCACTCTCCCAAGGTAAATCGGGCGACGTTGTTGGCACCTGCTTGGGCGGGAAGGTCAACTTCCTCGCCTTGGTAGCGTAGTTCGACACCGGTGGCATTGCCCACGGTTAAACGAAACGGGGGTTCGCCCTCGACAGTTGTCGAGGTGCCAGGCGTTTGCAGGCCAACGAAGACGCGCTGGTTGGTGGCATCAAAAATTTCAGTCCATGACTGCTCGTTAAACGTCAGCTCTAGGACATTGGCATTAGCGGTCTGTTCGGCAGCGGCGGTTTGCTCGCTGTCCGCACTGCTCTGCTCTTCACTGTCTTGTTGAGTACTGGCCAGCTCGTCGCTTCCATCAGCGCTGCTAGCGGTATCGTTGGTATCATCTAGTGCTGGCTCGTCAAGGCCGGCAATGGCGTCAGCATCATCTTGGCCGCTGGGTGTTGGATCTTGCGTGGCCGACGGTGAGGGCGTGACGTTGGTAGCATTGCTGGGTAGCGTCTCGCTTTCGTCACCACTGGTGAAGCTTGAACTCGCGCTCTCTTCTGCTTCAGCTGGTTCACTGGCCGGCTCTGCAGGGGCGGTAGCGGTCTCTTCCGTGGAGGTAGAGCCAAAGCCCGGCGGCTCGTTGCCACCCCGGCTTTGCCACCACATCACCGTCACCGCGATAAGGCCCACAATGACCAACAAAGTCACCAGCTTGAACAGCCAAGCGCCAATGCGGGAGGGCGGCCTTGCCGTAGAGACCGGGGTGACTTTGCGTTCGGTATCGGTACCGCCACTGCGAGCCTGATAAGCCTCGAGCACCAGCCGATCATCCAGCCCCAGGTATTTAGCGTAGGAGCGCAGATAGCCGCGGCGATAGGCGGCGACAGGAATTTCTTGATAGTTGTCCTGCTCCAGCCCGCCCACCACGGCGGGGCGCAGGTTTAGCGCCCGGGCCGCATCGGCGAGTGGAATACCCAACTGCTCGCGCTGGCGAGCCAGCAGTTCGCCGGGAGAGGCGCTAGTGTTTTGGTCGTTCGTGATAGTGCTATCAATGACGCTTTCTTGTGACTGTGTATCGCTCATGGCTGAGCATCCTTCATTTAATAAGCGGTGATCAGGGCGTCAATCAGTCAGTCGTTGCCAAGCAGGCGCTGGTATTCGGCGGCGGTGCTATGCTCGCCCTGCGCTTGGGCGATATCCACCGCCATTGTTAGCGCTGCTTGGTCGGGCTCGGCGAGCTGTAAATACGTTTGCAGCGGCGCCCAGGCCTGAGAGTAATTGCCCTGCGAATATTCGAGTTCAGCTAACATTAAATAGCCGCGTGAGTTACGCGGATCGATACTTTGCGAGCGCTTCAACCGAGCGCGCGCTTTATCAAATTCTTCCAGCGCCAGATAACACTGCCCTAAATTGGTAAATAACTGGGCACGGTTGGCGTACTGGGCATCTTTTGATGCGGTTTCTAACTGCCCACAGGCAGCGTTGTACTGGCCCTGACCGTATAAGAACGCCGCGTAGTTATTACGGGCACGGGTGAAGTCAGGGTCGGCGTCCACCGCCTGTTGAAAATAGTCGTTGGCTAGGTCACTTTCGCCCTGACGCTGGTAAACAAGGGCCAGCGCCTGCAGTGCTTCGGCATGGCGTGGGGCAATTTCAAGCGCCCGATCCAGTGCGTTGAGTGCGCGGGGAAGGTTATTGCGCTCTAAGTAGGCGACGCCAAGCTGGGTATAGGCATCTGCCGCCGCGGGATTGGCTTGCGCTGTAAGGTTGTTGGACGAGGCACAGCCGGCAAGCCACAAGCTACCGATCAACACGGTGAGCATGGGCACCCGCGATGGGTGTTGGCGCCTGTGGTGAGCGATCATGTAAATCCTCTTGTGGTAAACGTCCGAAAACCAACCCTATGCTACATAAAAACCGTGTCCATCAAAGCGCCGTGCCAAGCGGAAGTCAAGATAAGCCCAATTTTCTACACCTCACCTTAGTCCGCATCAAGCTGTACCGACTGGATATAGCGCGCGCTGCGTTTGGTGCGGTCCTTCACGCGACCAACCAGCTGGCCGCAGGCGGCGTCAATGTCTTCACCTCGGGTCGTTCTTACCGTCGCGTTGTAGCCTAAATCGTATAGCCACTGCTGGAAGCGCATCACTTGGTTGCGCGACGGTTTTTCGTACCCTGAATTGGGGAACGGGTTAAACGGGATCAGGTTGATCTTGCACGGCAGCTCTTTGAGCAGTGCGGCAAGCTGCTCGGCGTGCTCCTGCTGATCGTTGACGTCTTTGATGAGCGTGTACTCAATAGTGACCTGACGATTGTCCGGGCACTTGGAAAGATAGCGATGGCAGGCATCCAGCAGCGCGCGAATATTATATTTGCGGTTGATGGGCACCAGCTCATTGCGCAATTCGTCAGTCGACGCATGCAGCGAAATGGCCAAGCTGACGTCCATTTCATCGCCAAGCTTGTCGATCATTGGCACCACGCCAGAGGTCGACAGCGTTACCCGACGCTTGGACAGGCCGTAGCCGTTGTCGTCGAGCATTAGCTTCATGGCGGGCACAACGTTATCGAAGTTGAGCAGTGGTTCGCCCATGCCCATCATCACTACGTTGGTCACCGGGCGATTGGCCGTGTCACGCCGCGGGCCAACGCTGCGCTGAGCAACCCAGACCTGACCGATAATTTCAGCGGCGGTTAAGTTACGCTGAAAGCCCTGCTTGCCGGTGGAACAAAAACTACAGTCCAGCGAGCAGCCGACCTGGGATGACACGCACAGCGTGCGGCGCTTACCGTTCTCCGCCGGGATCAATACCGTTTCTACATAGCTGCCATCTTCCACTTCCAGCACCCACTTACGCGTGCCGTCGCTGGAAGTACCTTCATAGATCACCCCTGGCCCACGAATTTCTGCCAGCCGTGTTAGTTTTTCCCGCAACGCTTTGGAGAGATTCGTCATGGCGGCAAAGTCATCGCTGCCTTCCTGGTGAATCCACTTCATTAGCTGCGCAGCACGGAACTTCTTTTCGCCGATCGACAAAAAGAAGGCTTCCATCTGCTCGCGGGACATACCAAGCAGGTTTTGAAGCTCAGGCGTCGCTTTGGCAGCAGGTGTGCTGGCGGCGTCTGAGCTATCAGCGTCACGGGGGGCGGGCGTATGTTGGGCTACAGTGGTGGTCATGGCGGTCAGCGTTATAGAAAGGGGCGGGGGACAAGCCCCCGCAAAATGGCCGGCAACGAAAGTTGATTCGGCGGCGCTACCTTGAAGGCTTAGCGCGGGCAGATTTCGTCGTTGCCAAAGAAGTAGCTAATTTCGCGCTCAGCGCTTTCCGGAGAATCAGAACCATGGACAGCGTTAGCGTCGATTGTTTCCGCAAAGTCGGCGCGAATAGTGCCGGGTGCCGCTTCTTTCGGGTTGGTTGCACCCATCAGATCGCGGTTTTTAGCGATGGCGCCTTCACCTTCAAGCACTTGAACAACCACCGGGCCAGAGGTCATGAAGCCAACCAGGTCTTTAAAGAACGGGCGCTCTTTGTGCTCTGCGTAGAAACCGCCAGCCTTCTCTTCGGAGAGGTGAACCATCTTCGCGGCAACAACGTTCAGGCCAGCTTTTTCAAAACGGGCGATGATCTCACCGATCGCATTTTTAGCAACGGCATCAGGCTTGATAATAGAAAGAGYGCGTTCAGTAGCCATGTTAATGGTCTCCTCAAAAAGGCTTAAGCAAAAAGTGCCGCCCCAGAAGGCCAGGGCGGCCCAGAAAATGATTCGGTTAATGGCGCTTCAGCAGCTAACGTTTAATCAGCTAACATTTTAAAAAGCATGCGGGTATGACCCAACTGCCTGAGCGTGTGTATCCAGGTGCGCGATTATAGCGCTTAAGCCGGGGGATGAATACCGGTGATGAAACTCGACACGACAAAGCTTAGACGGTGAAGCTTTCGCCGCAGCCGCACTCATCTTTGACGTTCGGGTTATTGAAGCGGAAAAAGCGGTTCAGCCCTTCGCTGACATAATCCACTTCACTGCCGTTCAGCATCTCCACCGCATCAGGCGCGACATAGACGCTGGCCCCGTGAGCTTCAAAATGCACTTCTTCGTCGCTGACGGTGTCGGCAAAGTCGAGCACGTAGCTATAGCCAGAGCAGCCGCTGGGCTTGACCGAGACGCGCAGGCCGAGCCCTTGGCCTCGCTCGTCAAGCACGTTGCGAATCTGTTGTGCGGCAGCCGGGGTAATATTGAGTGTTGCCATGAGGCGTCCTCCTTAAAAAGTGTCAGCCGCTTTGCGTGGCGGTGTCCGTAAACCGCTCACCGCATGGCGTATGAGCGTTAGCGCATGATCAATGTCGGCTTCGGTGGTAAAGCGCCCGAAGCTAAAGCGCAGCGACGAAAGCGCCAGCGAGCGSGGCGTGCCGATGCCGAGCAGCACGTAGGACGGGTCGACGCTGGCTGAGTTGCACGCCGAGCCGGTAGAAACCGCCACATCGCGTAGCGCCATCAGTAGCGATTCACCGTCGACGCCTTCAAACGCCAAGTTGAGAATGTTGGGTACTGCGCGCGGCTCTTTGTGACCCAAGGGCGTGTTGGAAAACACACCCTCGACGCCTTCAAGGCCGCGCAGAAATCGCTGCTGCAAGCGCGTAATATGGGCGTTGTCTTCGTCGTACTGCTGGTGCATTAGCGCAAAGGCTTCACCCATGCCAGCAATCTGGTGGGTTGGCAGTGTGCCGGAGCGCATGCCGCGCTCATGTCCACCGCCATGAATCAGCGCTTCCACGCGAATGTCCGGGTGGCGCTTCACATACAGCGCGCCCACGCCTTTGGGGCCGTAGGTTTTATGGCCGGACAGCGACATCAGGTCAATCTGCTGGGCCACAACGTCTAGCGGAATACGCCCTACCGCCTGGGCGGCATCAGTATGAAAGGCCGCGCCAAACTCATGGGCGACGGCCGCCAGGGCCGCGATATCGTTGATGCTGCCCAGTTCGTTATTAACCGCCATTAGCGAGACCAGCGCGGTGTCGTCGCGCATCGCCGCGCGCAGCTGTTCGGGTTGAATGCAGCCATCTCGCCCAGGCGTTAGCCAAGTGACTTCAAAGCCCTCTTTTTCCAGCGCAAGGGCGGTATCTACGATGGCTTTATGCTCGATGGTCGAGGTGACTAAGTGTAGGCCACGTTCGCGGTTGGCGCGCATAAAGCCAATTAGCGCTAAGTTATCTGCTTCTGTCGCGCCGCTGGTCCAGACGATCTCTCTCGGATCGGCGCCAATGGCGTCGGCCACCTGGCGGCGCGCCTGCTCAATCACCTGTTCTGCCTGCCAGCCGAGCATGTGGCTGCGCGAAGCCGGGTTGGCGAACAGCTGGTCAACCGTCAGGTAGCGCTGCATCACCTCAACCACGCGGGCATCTGCCGGATTGGTAGCGGCGTAATCCAGGTAAATGGGCAGCGTGGGTGTGGTCATCGTTACGTTCCAGCGGTTGTTCGGTCAGGAAAAGTGAGATCAGGGKGCCGAGGCGAGAATACCCGCCTCAGCACGCTGTTTCTGTCGCGATGCAATACGTATGACATCAGGGCGCAGCATCAGTTGTGCCAGCGTCATATCGTCCAGAAAGTGGCGTATCTGCACGGAAAGCTCGCACCACAAATGGTGCGTCAAACAGGTGTCGCCCTGCTGGCAGTCGGAAAGCCCCTGGCAGCGGGKGGCATCAACGCTTTCATTCACCGCGTCAATCACCTTTGAAACACTAATCGCGTCCGCGGGTTGGGAAAGCAGGTAGCCGCCGCCCGGGCCACGTACGCTATTGACCAAACCTGCACGCCGCAGGCGAGCAAAAAGCTGCTCTAAATAGGAGAGCGATATCTCTTGGCGCTGGGAGATATCGCTTAGGCTGGTCGGGCCGTTGTGGGCATGCAGGGCTAAATCGAGCATGGCGGTAACGGCGTAACGGCCTTTGGTGGTCAAGCGCATGGCAAGCCCCTCGACGCTGAACGCTCAGCGCACTAACGGCAAATGTGCTGCCATTATGGGAAAACCTGAGTGCTTTGGTCAACCATTACGCGGTGGCAGCGTTTCGTGCTCCCTGGTCGACTCATCGGTCGAGTGCTTGCCAACGCCAGGGCAGCCGGTATCCTGCTCATCCAAAATATCGGCAAAATCTTCATCGCGCAGCGCTGGTAACTGCCCATCGCGGTAGTTGTCATCTAACTTGCGCAAGGTAGAGCACATGCGTTCAATACGCTCATCCACGGCGTGCATATGGTCGAGCATGGCCTGCATCGAGCGGGCCACCGGGTCGGGCATGTCTTGGCTGACGCCGTAGGCATCAAAGCCAAATTTCTGGCAAATGGCTTCGCGGCGGGCAGGGTCGACGTCCAATGCCTCTTCCACATCTGGGTCGGCACGTTTAACAATTTTGCCGGGAATGCCAACAACGGTAGACCCCGGCGGTACTTCTTTGGTAACCACCGCGTTGGAGCCGATTTTGGCCCCGGCACCCACGGTGAAAGGCCCGAGTATCTTGGCGCCTGCACCGACAATGACGCCATCGCCCAGGGTTGGGTGGCGCTTGCCTTTACTCCAGCTGGTGCCGCCCAGGGTGACTCCTTGGTAGAGCGTGACGTTATCGCCGACCAGTGCCGTTTCGCCAATGACCACGCCCATGCCGTGATCGATAAAAAAGCGCCGCCCAATAGTGGCACCCGGATGAATTTCAATACCGGTCAGCCAGCGTGAAAACGTCGACAGCGTCCGCGCCAGCCATTTGAGGTTTTTCTTCCACAGCCAGTGGCCGCAGCGATGCAGCAGCAGGGCGTGCAGGCCGGGGTAGTTGGTCAGCACCTCAAGAAAGTTACGTGCGGCTGGGTCGCGGTCAAATACGCTGTTGATGTCTTCACGTAGACGTTGAAACATGAGGTGTTCCTTGGCGTTGAAGGGCGGCGTCTATCAATAATGGAATCACGTTAAGAATAGCGAAGTTGGGGCGCGCAGCGTCAACTTCAAGTTAGTGCTTCCAGCCTAATGCATTACGGTTTGGGCAGCTTGGTGTTCGCAGCCTTTTCGGTGGCCGATAGAATTCCGCGCAAAATATTTATTTCCATACGCTCTGGGCGGGCGCGCAGGTATAAACGGCGCAGTCTTGCCATTAGCTGCCGCGGCTGATCGGGGTCGTGAAAATCAATACCAATCAGCGTGCGCTCTAAGTGCTCAAAATAGCGCTCAAGCTCGGCGTGGGTGGCCAGCTCATCGTCAGCATTAGTTTCGACTGCGGGGGCGTCAGCCTGGCTTAGCCAGGCCATACGACACTCATAGGCGAGTACCTGAACCGCCGCGGCCAAATTAAGCGAGCTAAAATCGGCGTTGGTGGGGATATGCACATGGGCGTGGCAGCGCTGTAGCTCTGCGTTGGTCAGGCCGCTGTCTTCGCGCCCGAATACCAGCGCCACGCGGGCATCAGCAGGCTGGCACTCGCCGGGCAGGCGGTCGGCCAGTGCCCGGGGCGAGAGCATCGGCCAGGGCAGCGTGCGCGAACGTGCACTGGCGCCCACAGTCAACGTGCAATCCGTCACCGCGTCTTCTAGGGTAGCGTAAACGTTGGCTTGATGGAGGAGGTGGTCAGCGCCTGACGCCCGGGAAATGCTGTCCTGGGTAATCACCTCGCAGCGGGGGGCGACAAGGGCCAAATCAGCCAAGCCCATATTGTGCATGGCGCGGGCTACGCCGCCGATATTGCCAGGATGGCTGGTGCCGATTAATACAATGCGAATGCGCTCAAGCATGATAGGGCCCGGTGAAATAGTGCTCGGTAAATAAGCGTAAAACGCGCAGTCTAGCATGAGTCGATGGCATGCCCGAGAGCGGTCTGCTAGAATTACGCGCCAAAGGCGGATATTGCGCCAACCTATTATTAGCTTCACGTTCTTTAACATCACTGTGACAAGGCCCAACCATGAATCCGATGGTCCAATTTACGTTGCGCGCAGCGCGCAGCGCTGTTGAGCATTTCCTGCGTGTTCGCGAGCGTATTGAAAACGCTCACGATGAATTTAATCTTGACCGCCTGCTCGACGAGACAGCGCGCAAGGCCGAAGCGACGATTGTTCAGCAGTTGGAACGCGGTTACCCCCAGCACGGTGTTTCCGGGCGCTTTACGCCGCATCGCGCGGGTGAAGGCGAAGGCGCGGATATCGTCTGGAAAATTGAACCAATGCACGGCTACTCCAATTTAGCCGTTGCCGGTAAGGGCTTTGCACTCTCAGTGGTGTGTCTTATCAAAGGTCGTCCCGAGCACGCGGTGATCATCTGCCCGTTCGCCGACGACGAATATATCGCTAGCCGCGGCCGCGGCGCCCAGCACAACGATAAGCGTATGCGCGTTAGCAAGCCGACCGCCATTAGCGGTACGCGGTTGGCCATGAGCCTGCCGGAAGCTTGGCTGCGCACGCGTCATCTACCCGCTTATTTAACCGTTTCCCAGCAGCTTGCTCCCCAGGTAGAAACCCTGCTGGCCACGGGTTGTGGGCTGCTGGATCTCTGTGAACTGGCCTGTGGCCGTGTCGACAGTGCGTTCGTGTTGGGTCTTGAAGAGCAGGACATGCAGGTCGGTACGCTGTTTTTGAAAGAGGCGGGCGCCTTGATGGGCACGCCAGACGGCCAGCCCTCGGTGAAAGTGGAAGGGCAGCTAATGGCTGCCGGGCCGCGTCTCTACAAAGCGTTGACCAAGCAGCTGACGCCGCACTTCTAAGCCGCTCTGCCTGCGTCATCGACGGCGAATAAAAAATGCCCCTGCTGGGAAACCGGCAGGGGCATTTTGTTATGCCAGAAGAGTGCTTTTACGGTAAGCGTTAAGGCAGCTCTTCCTCTTCTTCGTCGAGCTCTTTCTTGGTGGGGATCAAATCTTCCCGCGATAGCTTCAGCGGCAGCAGCAGCGCTGCAGCAATATAGATAGAGGAGAAAGTGCCCACCACAATGCCAATCAGCAGCGCAATGGCGAAGTTCTCAATCATATCGCCGCCCAACAGTAGCAGCGCGAGCAGTACCAATAAGGTGGTGCCCGAGGTTGCCAGGGTGCGCGAGAGCGTGGCGTTAATAGCTTCGTTGAAGATCTGCGGCATATCGTCGATACGCGAGGTGCGGATGGCTTCGCGGACGCGGTCATAAACCACGATGGTGTCGTTCAGCGAGTAGCCGATGACTGCCAGGATAGCCGCCAGCACGGTGAGGTCAAAGTCGAGCTGGAACAGCGCAAAAACGCCGACGACGATGATCACGTCGTGCATTAGGGCCAGCAGCGCACCAATCGCAAACTTGTACTGGAAGCGGAAGGCGACATAGAGCATGACCACGCCGAGTGCGACCAGCATGCCCAGTCCGCTCTGGTCGCGCAGTTGGTCACCCACCTGGGAGCCAACAAACTCGGAGCGCACAAGGTCGACGCTATCGCCACTGGAGCGCAGCAGGTTAACCACCTCGCCACCCACATCGGCATCAAACGCCTGCTGGAGGCGGATCAGTACTTCTGTCGAGGCCCCAAAGGTTTGCACCGAGACATCTTGGAAGCCGCTCTCTTCGAGCAATACCCGAATGGCATCTAATGAAGGTGCAGCACCGTAGCGCACCTCAATCAGCGTGCCGCCAGTAAAATCCAGCCCGAAGTTAAGCTGTTGAAAAATGATGGCAGCAATCGACGCGATTAACATTGCAGCTGAGACGATATACGCAAATTTACGCCGCCCCATAAAGTCGATTTGCAGGTGTGATAGGGGTTTCATTACCACCTCTTAAGTTCTGGGCTAAGCACGTGGTTTAGAGCCATGCTGTTTAAATTCATGCTCTTTAAATCCACAGCTTTTTGACGGGTTTGCTGCCATAGGTCAGGTTGACCATGGCGCGAGTCACCATTAACGCCGTGAACAGCGACGTCAAAATGCCGATCGAGAGCGTGACGGCAAACCCTTTAACCGGGCCAGTGCCAATCGAGAACAGGATAACGGCCACCAGCAGCGTAGTGATGTTGGCATCGACGATGGAGGTGAAAGCGCGCTCATAGCCAGCCTGAATCGCCTGCTGAACCGACATGCCATTGCGCAACTCTTCGCGTATTCGCTCGAAAATTAGCACGTTGGCATCCACCGCCATGCCTAGCGTCAGCACGATACCGGCAATGCCCGGTAGCGTCAGCGTAGCGCCCAGCATCGACATTACCGCGACCAGCAGCGTTAAGTTCAGCGCCAGGGCGATGTTGGCAAATACCCCAAACACCTTGTAACGCACCAGCATAAACAGCACGACCAGCAGTAGGCCGATCTGGACTGATAGCAAACCACGCTCAATGTTTTCAGCGCCCAAGCTTGGCCCAATGGTGCGCTCTTGGACAAAGTAGATGGGTGCCGCAAGGGAGCCTGAACGCAGCAGCAGCGCAAGCTCAGCGGCTTCAGTAGGCGAGTCCAGCCCGGKAATCCGGAAGCTGTTGCCCAGCGCGCTTTGAATCGTCGCCAAGCTGATCAAGCCGCGCTCAACGTAGGGCTCGCGCTCAATAGTCTCTTCGCCCGTTTCCGGGTCGGTGACTACCGTGTCCTCGCTTTTGTGCTCGATAAMCAGCACCGCCATATTGCGACCAATATTGGTCCGCGTAGCGCGATTCATCAGCGTACCGCCGGTGCCATCCAGATCAATATTGACCTGCGGGCGGCCGTTTTCATCGAAGCTGTTGCTGGCGCTGGAAACACTGTCGCCGGTAATAATTACATCGCGCATTAGCTCAGCAGTGCGCGATGTGTCATTACGAAAGCCAAGCGTTTCTGTTTCGTTATCCGGCGTGTCGTTGCGCGCTTCCAGGCGGAATTCCAGGTTAGCGGTAGCGCCCACAATCCGCTTGGCTGCCACGGTATCCTGGATGCCCGGCAGCTCTACGACAATTTGGTTGGGGCCTTGGCGCTGCACCATCGGCTCCGCCACACCCAGCTCATTGACCCGGTTGCGCAGGGTGGTCAAGTTCTGGTTGATCGCGTAGTCCTGGATTTCGCTGACGGATTGATCACTCAGCGTCATCACCAGCGTTGAGGCGCGACCATCGCCCTCGCTGCTGTATTCAAAGTCAGGGAAGTCACGACTGATCAGGCTGCGCGCGGTATCGCGGTCTTCGGCGCTGGCAAAATCGATCGACAGCGAGCGCTCTTCGATATCGGTATTGCGGTAACGAATCCGCTCATCACGCAGCAGTTCACGCATGGCGCTGGCGTTAACCTCAAGACGCTGGGTAAGCGCCGCGTCCATATCCACTTCCAGCAGGAAGTGCACGCCCCCGCGTAAATCAAGGCCCAGCGTCATGGGTGAGGCGGAAAACGCCTGCAGCCACTCGGGCGTTGCTTCAGCGAGGTTCAGGGCTACCGTTGCCTCATCGCCTAACAGGTCAGTGGCAATGTCGCGTGCAGGAAGTTGATCATCGTCGTGGCGCAAGCGAATGAGCCACTGCCCGTTCTCTTCTTCGAGCGCTTTGATCGCAATATCGTTTTCGCTGAGCGCGGTTTCAACACGGTCTATCTGACGCGCATCCAGCGAGTCGCCTTGGGCGCTGCTAATTTGGATGGCGGGATCTTCGGGGAATAGATTGGGAAGCGAGTAGATAAGGCCAACCACCAGGACGACCAGTATCAGCAGATACTTCCACAGGGGGTAACGGTTGAGCATGCAAGCCCTGCCTTCAATTACAAACGGAATGCTGTGCACGGACACGCCGTGCACAGCAAAGTTCACCATCATTTATACCATGTCACCCCTGCCGGGGTGGCTGGCACTGGTCGGCAGGGGGAATTACAAGGTTTAGATGGACTTGATGGTGCCTTTAGGCAGTACGGCGGCAACGGCGTTCTTCTGCACGTTAACTTCGGTGCCTTCAGAGATCTCGATGGTCAGGAATTCGTCGCTCACTTTAGTAATACGACCCACCAAACCGCCGCCAATGACGATCTCATCGCCTTTATCCAGATTGGTGACCAGCTGCTTGTGCTGCTTAGCGCGCTTGGCTTGCGGGCGCCACAACAGGAAGTAGAAAATCAGCACGAAGCCAACCAGCATCACGATTTGCGCAATACCACCGCCAGCGGCGGCTTCTTGGGCATGGGCTGGTGAGATAAAGAAATCCAGCATTGCAGAGAACTCCTGAGTTAGAAAAGCTTAAGCTTGGTTTATAAAACTTGGTTTTAAAAACATAGTTTATAAAACATGGCCAAACAGTTTAAMCCACGCGCCAGGGCGCGTGGCGATTAATTCGCTAGGGCTGGCTTAGGGGAGGCACCGACAGGCCGCGCCGTGCATAAAAGCCTTCCACAAAGGCCGTCAATGTACCCGCTTCAATTGCCGCGCGCAAATCAGCCATTACACGCTGGTAGTAGCGTAAGTTGTGGATGGTGTTAAGCATCGAGCCGAGCATTTCATTACAGCGATCCAGATGGTGTAAATAGCCCCGGGAGAAATGCTGGCAGGTATGGCAGTCGCACTCTTCATCAAGCGGGCGAGTATCGAAACGATGCTTGGCGTTACGGATTTTAACCGTGCCTTCCGAGGTAAACAGGTGGCCGTTACGGGCATTGCGGGTAGGCATCACGCAATCGAACATATCCACACCCCGGCGCACGCCTTCCACCAGGTCTTCGGGCTTGCCGACCCCCATTAAATAGCGTGGCTTCTCATCGGGCATCCAGGTGGGCAGGTAGTCGAGCACTTTGATCATCTCTTCTTTAGGCTCGCCCACCGAGAGACCGCCAATCGCCAAACCATCAAAGCCGATCTCAAGCAGCCCTTTGAGCGAGCGTTCGCGCAGCTCAGGGTGCATGCCGCCCTGAATAATGCCGAACAGCGCGGAAGGCGAATCGCCGTGAGCTTCGCGGGAGCGTTTGGCCCAGCGCAGCGACAGCTCCATCGACTTCTCGGCTTCATCAAAGGTGGCCGGGTAGGGCGTGCACTCGTCAAAGATCATCACTACATCGGAGCCTAGCGAGCGCTGAACCGCCATGGACTCTTCCGGGCCCATAAAGACTTTGCTGCCATCCACCGGCGAGCGGAAATGCACGCCCTGCTCGGTGATTTTGCGCGTCTCGCCTAGCGAAAAGACCTGAAAACCGCCGGAGTCGGTGAGGATGGGTTTATCCCACTGGGCAAAATCGTGCAGGTCGCCGTGGGCTTCAATCACCTCGGTACCGGGGCGCAGCCAGAGGTGAAAGGTGTTACCCAGGATGATTTCGGCGCCGATCTCTTTGACGGAATCTGGCGTCATACCTTTTACCGTGCCGTAGGTGCCTACTGGCATAAACGCCGGGGTTTCCACCGTGCCGCGGGGGAAGTGGAGGCGGCCGCGGCGGGCGCGGCCATCGTCGGCCAGGCGCTCAAAGCGCATAAAGCATTCGTTTCGCATATAAAGTAACTCGTTAATCTCGTTCGTTTGGCGCGACGGGTGCAGGGCCAGCGGGTCAACAATCAGCAGTCAACAACTAGCGGGTCAGCAGCATGGCATCGCCATAGCTAAAAAACGCATAGCGCTCGGCCACTGCCCGTTGGTAGGCGTGCATGGTGGTGTCATAGCCCACAAAGGCGGAGACCAGCATCAGCAGCGTCGATTCAGGCAAATGGAAGTTGGTAATTAAAGCATCCACACAGCGCCACTGGTAACCGGGGTAGATGAAAATATCGGTGTCGCCGCTATAGGGCGCGATCTGCCCATCGCTGCTTTTCATGCAGGCGCTTTCCAGGCAACGCACGCTGGTGGTGCCGACCGCCACTACACGTTTGCCTGCTGCCAGGGTCTCGCGCACCTGCCGGCAGGTCTCTTCGGTAACTTCGATCCACTCGCTGTGCATATGGTGTTCAAGAATATTGTCCACCCGCACCGGCTGAAAGGTGCCTGCGCCCACATGCAGCGTAACAAAGGCGCGGTTAATACCTTTATCCGCGAGGGCATCCAGCAGCGGTTGGTCAAAATGCAGCCCCGCCGTAGGCGCCGCCACCGCGCCGTCACGCCGCGCGTAAACAGTTTGGTAGCGCTCACGGTCGCTGAGCTCATCTTCCCGGGTGATATAAGGTGGCAGCGGCATATGGCCGTGCTTTTCCAGCAGCGCAATCATTGGCGTATCGCCCAGAAAGCGCAGCTCGAACAGTGCATCGCGGCGGCCTTCTACGACGGCGTGAACGTCACCTTCGAAAATCAGCTCGGTACCAGGTTTCGGCGATTTGCTTGAACGAATATGCGCCAGGCCACGGTGAGCATCCAGCGGGCGCTCGAGCAGCATCTCCACCTTGCCGCCGCTGGCCTTATGGCCGTGCAGGCGCGCTGGAATCACCCGGGTATCGTTAAACACCAGCAGGTCGCCAGGCTCAAGAAGCTCAAGCAAATCAGGAAAGCGGCGGTGTTCCAACGCGCCGCTCTGGCCATCCACGCACAGCAAACGGCAGTCGCTACGCTGCTCAGAAGGGTAGCGAGCAATTAATTCGTCGGGTAGCTGGTAATAGAAATCGGAGCGCTGCATGAGGTAAAACGTTTCACCAGTGGTAGAAGGAGCTGAGAGCGGCCCAGCAGAGAGGCGATAGGATACTCGACTACTCGCTTGAAGTCAGGCGTGTCGGCGAGAGTTTCATAGCGAGGTTCTGGCAAAAGGATAAATGCTGCATATTTCTTCGATTAACCGGGAAGCAGCCAATGATAGCGGTCGGTGCTGACGCACAATAAGATGCGATTCCGCCTCAGCAAAGACGGGGTGAGCAATGCTTAGCGCTACTAGTTGGCCACGTGCGAGCTCATGCCTGAGGGCCACCGCTGGCATAAACGTTACCGCATGACCGGCCGATACGTACTGCTTCAGGGTCGCTAATGAATTGCTGACTAGGCTTGGCGKGAAGTGGCGTTTGTCGATGACTTCCACAGTGTCAACCAGTTGACGTAAGCCATAGCCCTGGGAAATCAGCCCGAGCGGGTAGTGAAGAATGTCATCCAGTGACAGTGGTAATGGAAGACAGTTAAGTGGATGGTCGGGGTGCATCACCGCGCATACTGGTTGGCACGCTGAGGCAATCGATTGAACGCCCGGTAGTAGGTGCGGTGAATAAGCGACCCCTAGGTGTGCATCTCCCTCCATCACCCGAGTAACTACCTGATTGACGCTCGCGTGGGTTACTTCAAAAAACAGCTGCGGATGTCGTTGGGAAAAATTGTTGATGACTTCACTCATCAAGGTGGCGCTGTAGCCTTCACTAATCGCTAGACGTAGCGTGCCTCTACTGAGGTTGTCTAGCTCAGAAAAATCACTTAACAGAGCTGTTTCCGCTGCTTGGCGCTCGCGCTGAAAATCCAGCAGCAACTCCCCCGCTTCAGTGGCGCGCACCCCACGCCCATGACGTTCCAACAACTTTACGCCTAGCTCGGCTTCCAGACGGGCAATTTGACGACTGATCACGGATGGTTCGATGTCGAGTTTATCGGCTGCCCGGCGTATAGAGCCTTGTGTAATGGCTTCGAAGGCGTAGCGCATTCGACGTGAATTAAATCCTTCCTTACTTAATGAGGGACGCTGTGACATGTCTGCTTCCATCTAATTAGCCAAGTGTTGCTCAATGGGCAACACTTTCATGATGCATTGGTCATTGCATGTCTGTCTATGCCACGCCTAGAGTGAAAAACATGATGCTGCTGCACTGCGTCATATACTTAAGTCTAGGAGTGGTGCATGAATATCTTGATCGCAGGTTTTCAGCATGAAACCAATACCTTTGCGCCTACCAGGGCGGGCTACTCAAGCTTTGTTCAAGGGGGAGGATTCCCCGCTCTATGTCGAACCGATGAGATACTTAAGTTAGAAAAGGTAAATATACCGATTGGAGGGTTTATCACTGCTGCCTTAGCCGATGGGCATCAGGTTTTACCAGTGATATGGGCAGCAGCAAGCCCTTCGGCGCATGTGACTCAGGAGGCCTTCGAGCGTATTTCCGGTGAAATAACGGCTGCTGCCGCATCAGACAGTTTTGACGCTATTTATCTCGATTTGCACGGGGCGATGGTTTGCGAACATCTTGCAGATGGCGAAGGTGAATTACTCGCTAGATTGCGTGAGATCGTCGGCAGTGAGATGCCAATAGTGGCTAGCCTTGACCTCCACGCTAATGTTACCCAGCGCATGCTTGAAGCCGCTTCGGGCCTGGTGGCCTTTCGCACTTATCCGCATGTGGATATGGCTGAAACGGGCGCCCTTGCAATGGGACTGCTCAAACGCATCTTCGATGGCGAGCAATTACACCTCGTGTCGCGGCGAATTCCTTTCCTTATTCCTATCTCCGCTGGCAGCACCTTTCTTGAMCCCGCCCAGGGTGTCTATCACGGGCTTGTCGAGCATGACCGGCGCAGTAATGGCATGTGCTCATTCGCCGCTGGCTTCCCTGCGGCCGACTTTGCTGAATGCGGGCCAGTGGTGTGGGGGCACGGGCCTGACCGTGAGCTATTAGAGACTGAAGTGGCAAGGCTTGCTGACGAAATCGTCACTCTTGAACCCCACTGGCAAGTCCCTTTCCTGACGCCTAAAGAGGCTGTTGCTGAAGCGATGCGGCTTGCGAGTGGTGAAAGCAAGCCAGTGGTTATCGCCGATACCCAGGACAACCCAGGTGCCGGGGGAGATGCAACCACCACCGGTATGTTGCGTGCGCTGGTGGAAGCGGATGCCCAAGACGCCGCCTTAGGGTTGATTTGTGACCCGGTGGCGGCTGCAAAAGCACATGCCGGGGGTGAGGGGGCACGGATTTTGCTTGCGTTGGGTGGAGAGCCAAGTGTTGGCGATGCACCACTGGAAGCCGAGTTCGAGGTGGTGCGCCTGAGCGATGGCCGCTGTCGTTTCGACGGCCCAATGATGCACGGCAATCAGGTCGATCTCGGCCCCAGTGCGCAGTTAAGAGTAGGTGGCGTGGCGATCTTAGTGACCAGTCGTAAGAGCCAACTACTAGATCGCAACCTGCTGCGCATGGTGGGTATTGAGCCTGAGGTAAAGAAGATTTTAGTGCTCAAAAGCTCGGTACATTTTCGTGCCGATTTTCAGCCGATCGCTGCGGCTATTTTGATCGCCAAATCGCCTGGCCCAATGGCGGCTGACCCCAGTGAGCTGCCCTGGCGCTACTTAGCGCCGGGTATCCGAACTCGTCCCATGGGAGAGCCTTTTGTTCCTCCTGATGAGGCTTCGCAATCTAATTTGGTTGGCCACTCAGAGTAGTTCTATCACCAAGAAAAAAGAGGTATCACGATGCAATCTACAGTATTGATTAAATCGTCTCCTGGCATGGTTCGGAGCCTGCTAAGTGCGMCGCTGCTCAGCTTTGGTGCAATGTCATTTGTTGCCGAGACTCAGGCGCAAACCGTCAACGCAGTTATGCATTCAGGGGTGCGGATCATTGATCCAATCCTGACCACGGCGCATATCACCCGTAATCACGGTTATATGGTGTTCGATACCCTGCTCGGCATGAATGAAGAGTTCCAGCCACAGCCGCAGATGGCCGATTGGGAAATCTCTGATGACGGCTTGGTATATACCTTCACGCTGCGCGACGGACTTACCTGGCACGATGGCGAGGCGGTCACCGCTGCCGACTGTGTTGCCTCCCTTGAGCGATGGGCAAAACGCGACTCCGGTGGTTTGATGTTGATGGACCATGTCGAATCGCTTGAAGCCAGCGACGAACGCACCATTACCCTGACCTTATCTTCACCGTTTAGCTATGTACTTGAGCTGCTTGCCAAGCCTTCCTCTGTTCCCGCATTCATGATGCCCGAGCGTCTGGCGAGCACAAGTCCTGAAGAGGCAATTCCTGAGCAGATCGGTTCTGGCCCTTTCCGTTTTGTTGCTGACGAGTTCCAGCCCGGTAATCGGGTTGTATATACCAAGTTCGAGGAGTACGTGCCCCGTGATGAGCCGCCAAGTTGGACGGCGGGCGGCAAGGTGGTCAATGTTGACCGCGTCGAGTGGATCACCATGCCCGACCAACAAACGGCTATTAACGCCTTGGGCAGTGGAGATATCGATTTCATTGAGCAGGTGCCGCTTGATCTGGCGCCGCTGCTTGAAACCAATGACGACCTAATCCTTGAGACACTCAGCGAGATGGGCAGCCAGACCATGGGGCGGATGAACTTCCTCTACCCACCCTTTGATGATGTGCGTATTCGTCAGGCGGCGATGCTGGCTATGAATCAAGAGGATGTGCTTGCGGCCTTGGTTGGCAATGCTGATTACTACGAAACATGTGGCTCTTTCTTCGGTTGCACGACGCCGTTAGGCAGTGATGCTGGTACCGATACCTGGATGGCCACAGGCGATCTTGAGCGAGCCCGCGAGCTGCTGGAAGAGGCCGATTATGATGGTACTCCGGTAGTCATGCTACAGCCCACCGATGTGGCAACGGTCTCTCCCCAGCCGGTGGTGGCTGCTCAAGCACTGCGTCAGGCCGGTTTTAATGTCGAAATGCAGCCGATGGACTGGCAGACGCTGGTGACGCGACGTGCCAGCCAGAATGATCCCGCGGATGGAGGTTGGAACATGTTCTTTACCAACTGGATTATCCCGGAAGTGTGGAATCCTATCGTCAACCCGATGCTCAACGCCCAAGGGCGAGAGGGTAGTTTCTTCGGCTGGCCCAAGGATGAAGAGCTGGAAGCCATGCGCCTGGACTTTGCCATGGCGGAGAGTGATGAAGAGCGGGAGCGCATCGCAGAGGCGATCCAAGTCCATGCGCTTGAACAGGTTATCTATGTGCCGCTAGGCGATTATCGCTCGGTCTCCTCCTGGTCCAACCAGCTCGACGGTGTGCTCAAAGGGCCTGTGCCGGTGTTCTGGAACCTGACTAAGAGCGAATAAGGTATTGCCAGKGCGCGAGGGACATTACGTTCGCGAGTGAACCTGCGCACTGGCCTTGTTATTCGACCATGCCTATCCACAACTCATAGCAGGCACCGCATGTTCGCTTACTTTATTCGCCGTATTTTAGCGTCGATCCCCGTTATGCTCGTGGTAGCGCTGTTTGTCTTTCTACTACTGCGCCTATCGCCAGGGGATCCGGCAGCCATTATTGCTGGGGATATGGCGAGTCCCGCTCAACTAGCCAATATTCGCGCTGCATTAGGGCTCGATCAGCCGCTGCATATCCAGTTCTTCGTTTGGCTTGGCGAGCTGGCGCGCGGCAATTTCGGCACATCGCTTATCTCACAGACCCCTGTGCTAACCATGATCGGGCAGCGTCTTGAACCAACCGGAAGTCTAGCGGTGGTAGCGATGCTGTTCACTGTGACTATCGCGATTCCGCTCGGGGTGATCGCCGCGTGGTGCCATGGACGGTTTCTCGACAACCTAGTGATGTCGGCCTCAGTGGTGGGATTTTCGGTACCGGTATTTGTGATTGGCTATTTATTGATTCRGTTGTTCGCCCTTGAGCTGGGCTGGTTGCCGGTGCAGGGCTTTCGAAGTCTCAGTGAGGGAATTGCTCCTTTCGCCAGCCGCATCGTGCTGCCAGCGCTAACGCTATCTTCGATCTATATCGCGCTGATCGCGCGCATGACTCGCGCCAGTATGCTCGAGGTGCTCGACGAAGATTATATCCGTACCGCCCGCGCCAAAGGACTTCCCGAGCGTGCGGTTCTCTTCCGTCATGCGTTGCGTAATGCAGCGGTACCGATTCTAACCGTGATTGGTACTGGCTTTGCCCTGATGATTTCTGGCGTTGTGGTCACCGAGAGCGTCTTCAATATCCCTGGTTTAGGGCGGCTGATTGTGGACGCCGTGCTGGCCCGCGACTACCCGGTGATTCAGGCGTTGATTCTGCTCACTGCCGGACTCTACGTGATTATCAATCTACTGATCGACCTCTCCTACGCGATCACCGACCCGAGGATTCGCTACTGATGCATGCCTCGCACTCCCACTTTACCGTCGCCCCCGAAGGGCGCGGCGTTAGCCGCCTACTGTCGCGACTAAGCCAGACTCGCCCGCAGGGAGTTACCCTGGCCGCTGGTCTTGTGCTGATCTTGATCGTCGCTGTCGCCCTGTTTGCACCTTGGCTAGCGAATCATGACCCGCTGGCGCTATCGCCCGCTAACCGCCTGAAGCCCATGGGGAGTGAGTTTTGGCTCGGCACCGACCCCTATGGACGCGATCTCTACTCACGGATTATCTATGGCGCCCGCGTGTCGCTAACTGTTGGGCTAGGGGTGGCCGTAACAAGTGTGGCTATAGGCTTACCGCTAGGCTTGTTGGCGGGTTACTTCCGTACCCTTGACGCCGTACTCATGCGAATCATGGATGGATTAATGGCGATCCCCGGCATCCTACTGGCAATTGCCATTGTCTCGCTCACCAGCGCCTCCCTATGGACGGTGATGATCGCGATTATGGTTCCCGAGATCCCCCAAGTGGTACGCCTGGTGCGCTCTCGAGTACTGGCGACGCGCGAAGAGGCGTTTGTAGAGGCCGCGATATTAATGGGGACCTCCACCCCTCGGCTGCTGTGGCGACACCTGATGCCGAGTACTTTAGCGCCATTAATAGTGCAGGGTACCTATATCTGCGCTTCGGCCATTCTCACTGAAGCCATCCTCTCCTTTCTGGGCGCGGGGATCGGTACTGAGACACCTTCATGGGGCAATATCATGTCTGAAGGTCGGGTCTATTTTCAGCTTAAGCCTTCACTTATCTTCTGGGCCGGGCTGCTGCTCTCTGCCTGCATCCTGTCGATTAATCTGCTCGGCGATAGTGCTCGCGACGCACTCGATCCGAAGATGAAACGGAGGATGTCATGATGGCGGACACCCCGATACTTGAGGTTGAAAACCTGGTTGTCGAAACCGCTGGGCATAAGCCTACGCGTATTCTGGACGCTATCTCATTCACCATTAGCGCTGGCGAGACGCTGTGCCTGGKGGGGGAGAGCGGTTCGGGTAAATCGGTCACCTCGCTTGCCACAATGGGMCTGCTGCCCCCCGGAGCGCTGGTCGCGCGCAGTGGGCAGATTCGGCTTGCCGGGGAGGATGTGCTCGCCGCCACACCGGCCCAGTTACGAGCCCTGCGCGGGCGGCATATGGCGATGATCTTTCAGGAGCCGATGACCGCGCTTAACCCGGTGCTAAGTGCAGGCCGCCAGTTGGACGAAGTGCTGTGCCAGCACACCTCACAAACAGCCCCGCAGCGCCGAGCCCGAGTGCTCGAAGTGTTTGAACAGGTCCATCTTCCTGACGTTGAGCGTATCTATACCAGCTACCCTCATCAGCTCTCGGGCGGCCAGCGTCAGCGCATCATGATTGCCATGGCGTTGCTACTTAAACCTCAATTGCTCATTGCTGACGAACCTACCACCGCCTTAGATGTGACAACTCAGCATCAGATTTTGGCGCTGATTAAACAGCTCCAGCGCGAGCATGGCACCGCGGTGCTGTTTATCACTCACGATATGGGCGTGGTGGTGGATATCGCTGATAGGGTATGCGTCATGCATCATGGCCAGCTGGTGGAAAGTGGCCCTGTTGACCAGGTGCTGGGTAACCCTCAAGAGGCTTACACCCAACGCCTGCTTGCCGCCGTGCCTAGCTTGTTGCCACGCCCGCCGCGGGAGGCCACCAGCAATAAAACCGTGCTGGAAGTGCAGTCGCTTGAAAAAGTGTTTAACGCTAACCAAGGCGTGTTGCGCTGGCTGCGTAAACCCGTAACGCCAACCCGCGCTGTGGATGATGTCAGCTTTGTGCTCAAACGCGGGCAAACGTTAGGTATTGTCGGGGAATCGGGCTCCGGCAAGTCGACGCTGGCGCGCTGCGTGATGCGACTTATTACCCCAACAGGCGGCAACATCAGGGTCAGCGGTAAGCAGATTACTGAGCTGCCTAAATCGATGCTCAAGCCGCACCGCAAACGCATCCAGATGATCTTCCAGGATCCCAATCGCTCGCTAAACCCGCGTATGACGGTGGGGCAGAGCCTAATTGAAGGGCCGACCAACTACGGTACGCCGCGCCGCGAGGCCCTGGCGCGCGGGCGTGAACTGCTCGAACTGGTGGGGCTCCCGGTTGATGCCATTGACCGCTACCCTCACCAGTTTTCCGGTGGTCAGCGCCAACGTATCGCTATTGCCCGGGCATTGGCCATGGAGCCCGAGGTAATCGTCGCCGATGAGGCAGTCTCCGCGCTGGATGTTTCGGTGCAAGCCCAGGTGCTGGCGTTACTCAGTGAGATACAGGCTCGTCTGGGTATTGCTGTGCTATTTATCACCCACGATTTACGCGTTGCCGCGCAGATTTGTGACGATGTGCTGGTGATGCAGCGTGGCCGCCTGGTCGAGTACGGCCCGGCGGCACAGGTGCTTGGCAAGCCCCAGGCTGAGTATACAAAACAGCTGATGGAAGCGGCCCCAGGGCGAGGTTGGGACTTCGCTGCCGGAATGCCAGTGGCGCAGCCCATCAACGCCTTTTCATAACGCTTGAATAGAATATGGAGAATATGATGACCACGATTGCCCGCATTGAAGAGTATGGCGATGAGCTGCGCGCTATCCGCCATGATCTACACGCCCACCCCGAAATTGGCTTTGAAGAGCAGCGAACCTCTTCCATCGTCGCGGGCCTGCTGAAAGAGTACGGCGTCGATGAAATTCACACCGGGATCGCCACCACCGGGGTGGTCGGCTTGATCCACGGTCGCCTTGGCCAGGGTAAGCGCATCGGACTACGCGCCGATATGGATGCGTTACCCATGGAGGAGGAGAGTGGTCTTTCGTTTAGCTCACAAACACCTGGACGCTTCCACGGATGTGGCCACGACGGGCATACCACCATGTTGCTCGGCACCGCCCGCTATCTTGCCGAAACCCGCAACTTTGCTGGCACCGTTGTGCTGATTTTTCAGCCTGCGGAAGAGGGGCTGGGCGGCGCTCGTCGCATGATTGCCGAAGGACTTTTTGAGCGCTTTCCTTGCGATGAAATCTATGGGCTTCACAACTCACCTTTGCATGGCCCCGGCGAAGTGGCGCTTTGTGCAGGTCCGGCGATGGCGGGTGCCGATTTCTTTGATATCACCGTGACCGGGCGCGGAAGCCACGGGGCAATGCCACATTATTCCCGCGACCCTGTGGTCGTTAGCGGCGCACTGATTCAAGCACTTCAGAGTATTGTGAGCCGGAATATCAATCCCCACGACCCGGTGGTGCTCTCGATCACTCAGGTACATTCTGGTTCGGCCTATAACGTTATKCCCCAGACAGCCACCCTGGCAGGCACCGTAAGAACCTTTTCCGACAGCGTTCGCGAGCAAACCCGTGAGCGTATGCGGACGCTGGTCGCTGGCATTGCGGCAAGCTATGAAGTTGATATCGATATCGACATTCGCGATGTTTTCAGCGTGCTGGAGAACGCCCCCATGCAGACGGAACTGCTCGCCGACGCCGCCCGGGAAATAGTCGGCGAGGCTAATGTAAGCACTGATAATCAGCCATTGATGGGCAGTGAGGATTTCGCGGATATGCTCAAGGTAGTACCTGGCGCCTACTGCTGGGTGGGCCACAGTGGCAATATCCCAGTGCATAACCCAGCCTTCGTGCTCGGCGACGATATCCTGCCGATTGGGGCCAGCCTATTTTCAAGGCTGATTGAAAATAGGCTGTCGCCCGGTGCATGAATTTTTACGGATCTAGCTGATAACCACATGCTTTTATTGACGCGAGGGATAGTGTCTGTATAATTCGCCTCCATTGCCGGTATGGCGGAATTGGTAGACGCAGCGGATTCAAAATCCGCCGCCTTTACGGGTGTGCCAGTTCGAGTCTGGCTACCGGCACCAACTTTAAAATCAGGCGCTTAGGCGCCTTTTTTTGTGTCTGCGGTTTGAGTTTTCCCCTCCTGAATCTGTCCACCTCAATTTTTGGGGCGTACTTTATAGCGTTGACTAGCTATGCTTAGTTTTAGCTGCAGTGCTGTAGCTTCTAGGCTACTATTTTTGTTCAGCTGTGTTTGTGCGAGACAGGCTGCCTATCACCTAGCTCATTCTCACAACATGAGGGTGAAGAAATGAAAAGCCATGATGATGCTGTGATTACCATGCTTCGTGAAGATCCTGATATGGCTGTCGATTATCTACGCACCGCTTTTGATGAGTTGGATGATGAAGGCGGGGAAACGGCTTTTCTTATGGCGCTTCGCCATGTGGTGGAGGCTCAGGGTGGAATGGCAGTCGTCGCTGAACGGGCCAAGCTATCAAGGGAAAGCCTGTATCGTGCGTTATCGCCTAAAGGTAACCCTACTTTGCGCACAATGACTGCGGTAATAAAAGCCACTGGTGTACACTTTCATGATTTAACCCGGCAGGCTTCGTGAGCAAATTAGTTAGAAGGCCCGAGATAGAGAGGGCTCGCCGCGAGTTGAAGCAAACAGGGACGGGTACCAACTAGCACAAAGGGTTGTGGATAGATGGTGTTCAGGGGGGAAGGCGTTGTGGATAAAGGGGAATGGTTGTGGGGCCAGAAGATGCAATGCGAGAGATTTTTCACCATGTAATAAAATTGGCTATTTTATTAACTGTATTATCTGTTGTGTATATATGGATTGAAGGCAAGTTGTTAAGAAGATTTAAAAAAAAGAATAGGAAAAAATACAGTGAGAAATAATAGCAAGGAAATTGCAGAGCGGTTCGCTGATAAATATAATTCGCTTAATGCTTACCAAAAGTCTGAGTTTAAACGCAAAATATATGGGGATTCAGGCGATGAAATTAGTATTGAGTTTATACTTAAAGCTTTAGATGCGATTGATAAATATAAGTTTGCAGCAAATGAGAATGCCCCTGATGAGAAAGTTAATGATAAAGTTGATGAGTTAAGTAAAATGCTAATTTCTTTATTTAAAACAACCGACGAAGATAAAGGGAGTCAGTCTTGTTCTAATTTATTGTTTGGTATTTATGAGATTTTAAGCTTCATGGAGTTATCTCTGGCCGAGTTAGATGCAGATAGCGTCGCTAAAATAAAAAATGAATACTACTTTCATATTATAAAAAAAACTGAAGGTTCTGAAGCTATATTGGCAGTTAGAAAAATTGAGGAGTGGAAGTCACAATATTTACTAAAAGAAGTAAAAGAATATTTTTTAAATAAAATGTATTCAGAAATAGATAAAGAAGTAGAGAGCTCAATAGGAGATAAGGCTGCAAGAATTAATGAATTAGAAGTAAAGCTCGATAAAATAGAAAGAAAATCAACAATACTAAATGATAAGGAAAATTTAGGAAAGCTTGCAGAGAGTTTTGATAATTTTAAAGAAGAATTAAATAATAAGCTTGGCAATGTTAAGGCTTTAAAGTGGATAATACAGATTTTAACCTTAGCATGTCCGCTTGTGAGCGTTTACTTGGTTTACTTGATACTCTTTGATGAATCAGTTTTAATAGAGTTGAGATATTATATCGGTTTGCTATTTCCTTTTACAGCTTTAACAATATTGTTTATATACTTTTTCAGGTTGACGCAAAGTGAAGAAAATAAATTGAAATCTATGATATGGGGGTTAGATAACAAAATATCAATAATTAACTATTATAGTGCAATGAAAATCGTAAATGATGGAAAAGAAATTGACCCTGAACTAGATAAAGCCATACAAATGGCTATTATCAGGCCAGTTGAGCATGTGAGTATAGAAAATATAAATGTATACGATGGCTTAGCTGCAGTGTTAGAACCAATTTCTAAGATGGCGGGAAGAAATAAGCCAGGTAGCTAAATATATTAATTATTTTGGCTACGTACGTATAATGTATAAAACATAAGTTAATATTTTTGAATCCACTTACGCTTATGGGACTGATGATAAAATGTACTGCCAATTGCAAAGCACTTGTGGATATCTGTGCTGGCTGTGAGGGGTGACAGTGCCAAGAGGGCAAGCAACGCGGTTTTTTTCATCGTTCCTAACGCCTAACTTAAAGTAGGTGTTGGGATCTTATCAAAGAATGATGAGGGCAGGGTATCCCAAATCAGAAAAATTCGCATTTTTGGTCGCTTCGGCATAGTGGGTGCTAAGTGTCCACATTACGACAACATTACTTAGCTTTAACGAGCCAAAACGAGCATTTTTTGTGGTTAAAATCCTTTAAAATCTATTCAGTATGCCATAGTGAGCAGGTGCCCCAAGGCTTCAAAATTCGCCGCCTTTACGGGTGTGCCAGTTCGAGTCTGGCTACCGGCACCACATTTAAAATCAGTCACTTAGGTGCCTTTTTTGTGTCTGCGATTTGAGCTTTTCTCTCCTGAATATCCGAATCTGTCCACTTTTAGTCCACCTCTATTTTTGGGGCGAACCTAATTGCATCGGCTAAATGGTTGGAAGACAGGTGCGGATAACGCATGGTCACAGCGATGGTTTATTTAGGTCATACCGGTGAACGTGACACAGCCAATGCGCAGCACATTGAACAAAACGACAATACTTTTATGGGTAAGGTAGGTGAACTCCTTAAGGTGCCAATCCGTTCATTTTGTTATCTTCCAGCAAGGAGATCCGTCTCCATTATAATAAGGTCAGCTACTCTTTTTGCCCCTTCAACAGACATATGGTCTTCGTCAAAGTAAAAAGAAGTGCCCTCTCTTCCTGCATAACAAACTTCATCGTCACAGTGGATTTCGTCAACATGGACACGATCAATGAATTCCGGGACAGCATATGTATTTTCAAAAAAGGTATTAAATGAATCCCACCAACCTCTCGAAAGACCGTGAATATTTCCATTTACTATTCTGTCTGAGTACACAAGCTCTTGAATACTCCATGGTAACTCCGGTGCTTGATCGACATAGATTACCTGTTTTCCACTAGCTGCAATATCTAAAAGCGTGCTCCTTAAGCTGTCAATAATAGGTTTGTATTTATTCTCACTTCTAATTCGAGGTAAATTAGGATAGACCCCCCGTGGGGTTCCCCAAATTTTTGACGCCATACGATAAGATACGATCACATGAGTGAACTCATCACTCTCTATAATATAGTTGACAGTATTGTTTGCCCATTCTGAACAAGTCGAACTGTCTGCTTGTCCATACGATGCAGCACAACCACTGAACGAGAAATGCGCAACGCCAATTTCAGTTCCTTTTACCTGCTCACCTAAAGCGTAAGCAAGTTCAACCACATGGCTGTCACCAAAAACGGCTATGGCTGCACTTTCATTGTTATACCGGCAAGCATCTTCGGGTTCTATTATATGATCTGAGCTAGCGTGGCACATGTTTCTCATCGGGCTCGCTGTTGCTGTTGAAAGATATGAGCTTTGCTCTTCACTTAAGCGAATTCTATCGGGCATGCCATTACTTAAATGTCCATATAATCCAAAAGAAAAAACAGCCAAGGATACGGCAATAGCCGTAGAAAATACTTTTACTCTGCTGTTAATCCAAGAGCCATCTTTTGCTCTGAATGGCCGCTCTACATAGCGCCAGGAGAAATAAGCTAGCAATAATGCTATAAAGCACAGTGCTAGCATAGTCGTCCAATGAGGGTGCGGAAATATTTTTATCCTAGCGAAAGCCATCAAAGGTTGATGCCAAAGATAAGCGCTATAGCTCACCAAGCCAATCCCAACAACGTATTTCAACGAAAGCAACTTATAAACAAGAGTGCCGGTAGAACAAAACAATATAATCATCGCTGTTCCTAAAACCGGAACCAATGTGTAAGCTGAAGGGAAAGGAATGTCTTCATCAAACATAAAAACTGAATAAAAGATAAGTACAAGACCGAGTGCGGAAAATGTTTGACTCGCCTTTATTGTGTGTTTATGCATATAAAATGCACACATGGCGCCAATTCCAAGCTCCCAAGCTCGAGTAGGTAATAAATAAAAATTAGCCGATGGCGAGTTTCTCCAGCCCCATTCCGATAACAGTAGACTAATACATGATAATCCAAAAATTACAAAACATACTGGATGTTTACCAAATCGCCATAATGCAAAGAGAAGAATGGGAAAGAAAATGTAGAATTGCTCTTCAACTGCCAAACTCCAAGTGTGTAATAAAGGATTTAGCTCAGCAGAAGGAGCAAAGTAATCCTCTTTAGCCCAAAACAAAATATTAGATGAAAAGAAGCTTACGGCTACAAATGCCTGTGAAAAGTCTTTGAATTGTTGCGGTATCATCCATGCATAGGCAAAGGGGATGCAACATAACATAACAAAGAAAAGAGCTGGGAGAATTCTTCTAGCCCTTCGCTCGTAAAATTTAGATATTGAGAAGCAATTATTATCTAAGTCTTTTATTAATATTAATGTAATCAGATAGCCGCTGATTACAAAGAAAACATCAACGCCTATGTAACCGCCGGAAAACAGTGAAAAGCCAGCATGGAAAAAGATTACAGGTAGCACAGCGACCGCTCTCAATCCATCAATCTCTTTACGGTATTCCATTGCCTAAGCCTCATTTTAAATAATCAAAATGAAAGATAAGTGGTAAGGTGTTTTTAATTTTCAGGCAAGTTTTATTTTAAAGTACAATGCTATGCTCAAAAAATAAATAGGAAGGAAGACTTAGATTGATATATGGTTTTGACTTGTCTGACTGCCTTTATGTACAGCTATAGAAGCAATTCTAAACGGAAAATTAGACAATAGTTTATCAAGGAGTGAGTTTGTGGAAAATAAACTGTACAGAGGTGATCTCAGCGTCAAAAAAATGAGCTGATATCATGACGAACTTTACTAATATCAATGTTACTTACAGGCACTGGTTAACTAAAGAGATTGTTTTGTGTGTTTTTACCTAAATACCTGAATTATTAAAGAAATTGTCAACGGAGATTTTGAGACTTACTTCACTGTCTTCTCCAAATGCTCAGCCGCAAGCTGTTGATAGAGCCCCACTAGCTCGGTACTTTTGGCGTCTTCGTGCCAACTAGCGGCGTAGGTTTGGGCGCGTCCGGCGAGCTGTTGGCGCAGGGGTTCATCGTTTAGCAGGCGATTTACCTTGGTGGCGAAGTCGTCATGGTTATCCTCGGCGATTAGACAGCCTTCACCTTCTTTTAGTACATCCAGCGTGCCCATCATGGCGGTGGAAACCACCGGAGTGCCCAGTGCCATCGCCTCCAGCAGGACTAGCCCTTGGGTTTCCGTACGTGATGCAAATACAAAAACGTCGGCGGCGCGGTAGGCCGCTTGCAGCGGGCCGCTGCGGTTGAGATAGCCAAGGAACAGCACCGATTCTGCCMCGCCAATTTCCCGGGCACGCTGCACCAGCGAATCGTGGGCCGGGCCTTCGCCGGTAATGATTAGCCGGGTGGTGGGGTGTTCTGCTAATACCTTGGGCAGCATATCAATCAGAAAATCGATGTTCTTCTCAAAAGCGGCGCGGCCTACATAGAGCAGCAATTGTGCTTCTTGTGGCAGGTTGTAGTGGGTGCGAAAGTCGCTGTCATCCTGGCCACCCTGTGAGTGGCAGAACGACTCCAGCGCCAGGCCGGTAGCAATTACCGTGGTAGGCGTGGTCACACCGTAGCGGGAAAGTGCGTCCTGCATTGCCCGTGAAGGAGCGACCAAGGCATCGAGCTGCTGGCACTGGTGCACTGAAAGCCTGCGCGCGGCAAGTCGCAGCCAGCCTCGCGGAAGCCAGCGGATATAGTGATGAATATATTCTTCAAAGAGCGTGTGATAAGTGGCTATCACTGGAATGTTGAGCCGACGACCCAGAGCAACACCGGCATAGTGAGCAGTAAAGGGGGTGTGGACATGAATAAGGTCAAAAGCCACATCTGCAAGCTGTGGTGTCAGGGCGAGCAGATCCCGGTAGCGCATCATGCGATCTTCTGGGTCGCCGGGTATCCGGCGCGAACGGATACGCATCACGCCTGGTTCGTCCACTTGGCCCAACGGGTAGTCGGGGCAGATCAGCGTGACCGAGTGACCCAGGCGTTCAAGGGCGCCGCGAAAGCTGGCGATAGAGGTAGACACGCCGTTGACGCGGGGGAAGTAAACATCCGAAATCATCAGTATTTTCATGCTTCCCGGTTGAGTCTCAGCCGTTGACGCCGTTGCGTGAAGCAGCGTCAACGCAGATGCCTGCCGCGCCTGACGGTCAGCTTCACGTTGCCGGTGCAGCGCATTGCCATTGGCTAACTGGGTGAGAGCCGCGACTTCCTGGTCACTGAGAGAGGCGCTGAGAGGGGGGCGTCGACGCTGTGGCATGTTGTTTAAACTCTTATGGCAGCTTATTCCCACCCTAACCTGAGCCCATGACTGGCAGATGACAGCTTTTCATCCGCTTTGCGCCACTCTGGAGAGCGTTAACCCACAGTTGGCTACTCCCTCGCTTTTTGTTGCTTAGCCGTTTTATAGTGAATAACTCGCATTCGACGAAAGATGGTATTTCACCATGGCCCTTTTTGAGCTGCATAGCCGCAACTTAGCCCAAGAGCAGGTGGCCCATACCCACGATTTTCACCAGCTGATTTTGGCTACCTGTGGCGTTACAGAGCTTTCCATGGAAGGGMAAGGGGAAAGGGTGACCGCCCGCCGTGGCTGTCTGATTCCCTCGTCGCGTCATCACGAGTTTCAGGGTGATGGCAGCAACCGTACCCTGGTGCTGGATATCCCGGTTGCGCACTTAGCCACGCTTGAAAAAGGCAGCGAGATTGAGCGCCTGTTCGATAAGCCGCGCTTTTTTAGCGTGCCTCCGGCGTTAAACCAGCTCACCCACGCCCTGGCCAATCAGCTCGAGCAGTGCCCGGCACTACAGAATGAAATTGCCATTCTGCTACTGCGCGCTCTTTATATGTATTTGCAGGATGCGACGCCAACCGCCGCTGGGCAGCTGGGGCAGCACTGTATTAGTGAACGCCTCGACCTAGCCCGTTTGGACGCTTGGCTGGATCAACACCTGGCCGACGAGATCCGTGTGGAGCAGCTCGCCGCGCTGTGTGCCTTGAGTCCAGGGCATTTTCACAGCTGCTTTCGCGAACTAACCGGCGTGACGCCGTTGGCCTATGTCCAGCGCAGGCGCTTGGAACACGCGCGTACGTTAGTCCGCCATAGCACCCTTAGCCTAGGGCATATCGCCATGCTGGTGGGCTTTCGCGATCAAGGCAGTTTTTCCCGCGCCTATCGGCGTTACTTTGAAATTTCCCCTTCCACAGACCGTTAGTGCCCACCCTTCCGTTAGGTTCTCTCTGAAAGCCGCCTGCATGACTTACGGGCAAATCTACCTCAGTGTCGGGCAAGTAATTTGTTGCCGTGCGCTTTAGTCTTTGAAGAAGCCTTATATCAGCAGCGCTTTTTTCAAGGAGAAACACCATGGGCGTTACCTATCAAGACAGCAATGCGCGAATGAGCCAAGTGGCGGTTCACAACGGCACCGTTTACCTCGCAGGCCAAGTGCCCGCAGATGCTACGGCAGATATGCGTGGTCAAACCGAGCAGGTGCTGGCGCGCATTGATCAACTGTTAGCCCAAGCGGGCACGACCAAAGAGTACCTGCTGTCAGCACAAATCTGGGTCACCAGTATGGCGGAGTTTGACCAAATGAACGCCGCTTGGGATGCCTGGGTGGTGCCTGGTCGCCCGCCCGTGCGTGCAGCGCTTGAAGCCCAGCTCGCTAAACCCGAGTGGAAAGTGGAAATCATGGTGGTAGCCGCGCTGCCGGAGGCCTGATATGCGGGTTGTTTCTGCCCAAGAGGTCGCTCGCCACCTGAAGTGGGACGGCTTAATCAAGCGGCTACACACCACGTTTGTGAACGGCGTGGAGTCTCCTCCTCGCCATCACCATGCGATGCACCGGCCGGATGGAGAAGCCACCATGCTGCTAATGCCCGCTTGGGAAGCGGCGGGTTACATCGGCGTGAAAATGGTCAACGTGTTTCCGCAAAACGCCGACCACGGTATCCCGGCGATCTCGGGGCTTTACTTGCTCAGCGAGGGCAAACACGGCCAGCCGCTGGCGTGTATCGATGGCAGTGAGCTTACCCGGCGCCGCACGGCGGCTGCTTCTGCGCTGGCTGCCCAAGCCTTGGCGAATGAGAATGCAGAAACGCTGCTGGTGGTGGGCACGGGCAAGCTGGCGCCTATGGTGATTGAAGCCCACGCCAGCATACGCCCCATCAAACGCGTGCTGATCTGGGGCCGCAATCCCAGTAAAGCGACGGCGATTGCCGACGAGTACGCCGAACGCTTCGAAACCCATGTGGTGGAGGAATTAGCGGATGCAGTGGCAGAAGCGGACATCATCAGCTGCGTCACGCTCTCCACCCAGCCGCTGATTAAAGGCGAGTGGCTGACCCCTGGCACTCACCTGGATTTGATCGGCGCTTTTCGCCCGCAAATGCGCGAAACCGATGCCTTATGCCTGCGCCGCGCGGAGGTGTTTGTGGACACCTACGCCGGAGCGAAAGGCGAGGCGGGGGACATCCTGCAAGCCATTGATGAAGGCGAGTTCCAGTTTGAGCAGATCCAGGCGGAGCTTGCTGAGGTGCTATCCAGGACTAAATCGGGGCGCTCCGCACCGGACGCCATCACGTTATTCAAATCGGTAGGCGCTTCACTTGAAGACTTAGCGGCGGCGATAGAAGTATGGGAGTCGCTGCCCGAACAGTCATAACGATTGCCATAACAACAACACCATCGCTACCCGATGGGTAGCCACGTCACTCATAACGAAGACCGACCAATAATCAAAACGAGGTGTGTTATGAACGCTAAAAAAACTGTATTTATCGCCGCCCTGGCTGCACTCCCACTGGCTATTGCCAGCGCCAATGCCCAAGCACAATCCTATGAGATGGTGATCGCCACGCAGATTCCGGAAGATATGAGCAATAACGAAATCTATCCGGCGCTGGTGCACTTCAAGAATCTGGTAGAAGCGCGCACCGACGGGGATCTTGAGGTCACGATTTTCGGCGGCGGTCAGTTAGGTTCCGAGGTGGAAAACGGCTCGGAAGTGCAGGGCGGGCGGACGCTGCAGTCGACGATTATGTCGGCCGGGGCGATGTCCTCCTTCTATGAAGACTACCAAGTAGTCACGGCGCCGTTCCTGTTTACCAACTGGCGACAGGCGTGGAGCTTCTTTGATAGTGAATGGTTTGCTGACTTTATGTCCGGCACCGTCGAAGCTGCCGACATGCGTTACCTGGGTACCTTCGACGATGGCGGTGGCTTCGTCGCCTTCACTAACAACGTGCGCTTGATTGAGACCGTCGAGGATTTAGAAGGGCTCAATATTCGTACTGAAGAGAACCCCGCCCACGTGGCAATCATGCGCTCGCTAGGCGCTTCCGCCACGCCGCTGCCCTGGGGCGAGCTGATCACCGCGCTGGAAACCGGCCTTGCCGATGGTCAGTTCAATGCGCCGGTGCTCAACACCACCTTCAACTTCGATGCGGTGACTGACTACACCACGCTCACCGGGCATGTGTATAACAGCGCCCCCTGGATGGTCAGCGAGTCCTGGTACCAGTCCCTGCCGGAAGAGCATCAGCAGGCGGTCATCAGCTCCGCCCGGGAAGCGATTCAACTGAGCCACGGCATGTCGGGTGCCTTGGCCACTGCGAGCTGGGTGGAGTCCTGTGAGCGCTTTGAAGAGTGCTACCTGATGCCCGACGCCGAGCGCGAGCGGATGGCGGAAATTGCCCGTCCCGCTTGGCAAGAGTGGATCGTCGATGACTTCGGCATGGACGAAGCCCGCGTACAGGGGCTGCTGGATGAAGTTGAACGCGTCGGCCAGCAACTGGCTGACGATGATTTCCGCATCTATGGCCAATAAATGCAGGGCTAATAAAGCTGGATCAAAAAAATAGAGTCAATAACGGTTAGCGAACGATAAACGCTGGGGCGATGTGAGGCCCCAGCGTGAGGAAAAACAATGGGCGTTTTAACTCCTTTGCGCCGCTTGAGCGATCTCGTCAATCAGGTGGCCATCGTGGTGTGTGTGGGCTGTATCCTGGCGATGCTGGGCATATCGTTCACTGCGTTTATCTATAAGTTGCTCACTGGCAGCACGCTTAGCTGGACCTACTCGCTGGCGCGGCTGTTTCTGCCCTGGATCGGTTTTCTCTCCATGACGATTTCGCTGCGCTACGGCGAACATGTCGCCATGACCCTGCTGGTGCGCAGCTTGCCCAGAGTGATGGTGCAAGTGGCTGCCGGGCTCTGCCTGGCGGTGATTGGCCTGTTTGCACTGATGCTGACGTGGTACGGCTGGGATTACTTCACCAGTGCCACCCAGGTCTACATGGTCTCCGACCAGATCCGCATTCCCAGCAAGGTTACCGCCATTGTCGTGCCTATTAGTGGCGTCATCATGCTGCTGCACTTGGTGCACGGTTTTGCCCTGCTGGAGCATTTTCTGGATGAGCACGATTTGATTGATGAACTCATAGATACCGCCGATGGGGAGCACCGCTCATGACGCCTGCCATTGTAGTATTCGTACTGCTGCTGTTTATCGGCGCGCCGGTGGCGGTGGTGATGGCGATGTCGGGGCTGGCAGGTGGTTTCGCCCTAGGTGGCGAGCGCATGCTGGGCATTATCGCCGACCGCATGTTCTCCGGCGTTTCGGGGTTTCTGCTGATTGCCGTGCCTTACTTTATTTTTACCGCAGAATTGATGAACCAGGGCGGGCTAACCCATAAGCTGATTGCGTTTAACAATGCGTTGTTTGGCCGGGTGCGCGGTTCGCTCTCCCATGTGAATATTTCGGTTTCAGTGTTTTTTGCCGGGCTGACCGGCGCGGCGGTCACCGATACGGTGGCTATCGGCAAAATAATGATTCCTGAGATGAAAAGGCAGGGCTACGATGCCGAGTACGCCGCCGCGGTCACCGCCTGCTCATCCATCATCGGGCCGATTATTCCCCCCAGCGTGGTGATGGTGGTCTACGCTACTCTGCTGCGGGATATCTCGGTGATTGACCTTTTCGCAGGCGGTATTATTCCCGGCTTGTTAATGGCGCTGGCATTGCTGGGCGTGAGCTTCTTTCTGGCCTGGAAGCGCAATTACCCCAAGGAAGCGCCGACGCCCTTTAAAGCGGCAATGCTCGCCTTTCTAGTCGCGCTGCCCGCCATGGTAGTGCCTTTGATTATTCTTGGCGGGATACTCTCTGGTTTAACCACGATAACCGAAGCCTCGGGCTTTGCGGCGGTTTACGCCATCGTGATTGGCGTGGTGTTCTACCGTAATCTTACCTGGCGCAAAATCTGGGATGCGCTGGTGACCACGGTACGTTTTTCCGGCGTGGTGTTTTTTCTACTCGCAACATCGGCGGTATTGGGCTGGTTCGTCACCCGCTCGGGCATAGCCAGAGATGCGGCCATCATGATCACCACCTTTAGCGATGCAGCCTTTGTGCAGCTGATGCTGGTGTGTCTGCTACTCTTGGTGATTGGCACGGTGATGGATGTGCTGCCGGCGCTGGTGGTCATTGCGCCGGTGTTGGTACCAGCGATGATCCAGCTGGGCTTTGACCCGCTGCACTTCGCCATCTTGATGATCGTGGTACTGAATATTTCCAATGTAACCCCGCCGGTAGGGATGACCTTAATGACCGCCGCACGAATAGCCGAGGTGCCCTATGAACGGGCGATTATTGCCTCGCTGCCGTTTTATGTGTCGTTTTTGGTGGTGATTGTGCTGCTGGCTGCCTTTCCAGCGCTTTCTACCTGGATTCCTTCTTTACTCTAGCGGGCTGCCAAGGATTGCGAATTTAAATATGAAATGCTTCTACCATTCCGATCAGGAATACCACGCGCCGCCGACCTTTCTGCTGCGCGGCCAGCCTGCCCCTTCACCGGAAGGCCCGCTGCGCGCCGAGCTACTTACCCAAGGCTTGGCGAGCGCAGGGCTGACTCTGACTGCACCTAAAGAGGCGGATTCGCCTACGCTGCGTAAGCGCCTTGAGCAGATCCATACGCCGCGCTATCTAACGTTTCTGGACACTATTTACGCCCGCTGGCAGGCTCTGCCCAATGCGGCAGAGGTAGTTGCGCCTAATATTCACCCCTGTGGTGGCGGCTACCACTACCCGCGCCACCCGATTGGCCAGGCGGGCTGGCACCTTCACGATATGGCCTGTCCGCTAAGTGCGACCAGCTTTCAAGGCGCGCTGGCTTCGGCTGCCAGTGCCGAAGCGGCGGCTGAAGAGGTGCTTAATGGTGCGCCAGCGGCCTACGCGCTGTGCCGTCCGCCGGGTCACCATGCTGGGCCTGAACGCGCCGGAGGCTTTTGCCTGCTGAATAACTCGGCGCTGGCCGCTACGGTGCTGCGTGAACGCTTTGCCAAGGTGGCGATCATTGACGTGGACTTGCACCATGGCAACGGCACCCAGGATATTTTCTATCATCGCAGTGATGTTTGGACAGGTTCGCTGCACGCCGACCCTAGCGACTTCTACCCGTTCTTTTGGGGCGGCGCTGATGAAGAGGGAGGCGAGGAGGGCGTAGGCGCTAACGTTAATCTGCCCTTGCCGGTAGGCAGCGACGGGGAGGTTTATCTTGATGCCCTGGCGGTATTAATTGACCACCTACAGCGCTACCAGCCGGATGCCGTGGTAGTGGCGCTAGGCTTAGACGCCCATAAAGATGACCCGCTAGCGGGGCTTACAGTGGAAACCGAGGCGTTTATCGAGGTAGGAAAACGTTTGGCAGCGCTCTCGCTACCCACAGTGATTATTCAAGAGGGCGGTTACCCCACCGAGCATCTAAGTGCCAACTTAGCCGCCTTTATGCAGGGTTACCAGCAGAGGCCCCATGAGTAAAAAAACGACCGGTTTTTACTGGCACGAACGCTGCTTTTGGCATGAGTTGGGCGCCATTGGCGTGTTTTCTGCGCCCGGTGAGTTTTTACAGCCCCAGGCCGCTTCGGAAAGCCCCGAGAGCAAGCGGCGGCTGAAAAATATCCTTGAAGTAAGCGGCCTGATTGATGAGCTTCGCGTGATGAAACCGCCCGCTGCCGCGCAGGAAGACCTGCAGCGCTTTCATMCCCTTCGCTATTTAGACGAGCTGCAGGCAGGCGATAAAGCGCGGGGCGGCAATGGCGGTGACTGCGCGCCTTATATGCCGGGCAGTTGGGCGGCGGCCACTCATTCAGCGGGGCTAGCCGTGGCGGCTGTTGAAACCGTGGCGCAGGGCGAGGTGAGCAACGCCTACGCCCTATGCCGCCCGCCCGGCCACCATGCGGAAGCTGACCAGGGGCGTGGCTTCTGCCTGCTGGGTAATATCCCCGTGGCGGTGATGCGCGCCCGCGCTTTGGGGCAGGTTAAGCGCGTGGCGATACTCGATTGGGATGTTCACCACGGCAACGGCCAGCAAGCGGCGTTTTATGGTGAGCCCGATGTGTTGACCGTTTCACTCCATCAGGCGGCCAACTACCCGCTGGAAMCCGGCAGCTTTGACGAGCAGGGCGAAGGTGCTGGGGTGGGCGCCAACCTTAACCTGCCGCTGCCGCCGGGCTGTGGCCTGGGCGCTTACGCATACGCTATGGAAACGCTGGTGCTGCCTGCGTTGGAAGCCTTTAACCCCGATATGATTGTGGTGGCCTGTGGTTACGATGCCTGTGCCAAAGACCCATTAGGCAAAATGTTGCTCAACAGTCAGGCGTTCGCCACCATGACCGCCCAGCTTAAAGCGCTGGCCGAGCGCTGCTGCGATGGCAAGCTGGTGTTTATCCACGAAGGTGGCTACTCGGAAGGCTACGTGCCGCTATGTGGCCACGCGGTGATCCAAACCCTGGCGGGTAGTGCGATTGCCGTGCCCGACCCGCAAAACGATGAAATTGCCGCCTGGGGCTATCAGGCCCTGCAACCGCACCAGCAAACCTTAATTGATAGCTGGCGCCAACAGTGGGAGCAACGCAAACAATGACACCGCTTTACGATCGCGATGGCTGGATTTGGCAGGATGGCGAATGGCGCGCGTGGCGCGATGCCAAGGTGCATGTGTTGTCCCATACATTGCACTACGGCATGGGCTGTTTCGAGGGCGTACGCGCTTACGATGGCCCCAGCGGCACGCATTTATTTCGTGCTGCTGAACATACCCGCCGCTTGGCAGAAAGTGCCCATTCGCTGGATATGCCGCTGCCGTTTAGTGAAGCGGAGTTGATCGATGCCCAGCGCGAGTGCCTGACCAAAAACGGCCTGAGCAATGCCTACCTGAAACCTACCGTGTTTTTTGGTGCGGAAGGCATGGGTCTACGCGCCCAGGGGCTGACTACCCACGTGATGGTGGCAGCGTGGGATTTAGGCCCCTACATTTCGCCCCAGGCCGCCACCCACGGCTTACGCGCGCTGACCTCTTCCTGGGCGCGCCATCACGTCAATATCAGCCTCTGCCGGGCGAAAACCAATGGCCACTACGTCAACTCGATACTGGCGCTGAATACCGCGATCAAAGCCGGTTTCGATGAAACCATCATGCTCGACCCGGAGGGCTATGTGGCTGAAGCCTCGGCGGCTAACGTCTTTTTGCTCCGTGATGGCGTGCTGCATMCCCCGGAAGTAACCTCCTGCCTGCAAGGCATCACCCGGGATAGCGTGATTCAGCTGGCGCAAAAGGTGCTGGGTATTGAAGTGCGCGAGCGTCGGATTACCCGTGATGAGTTATACACCGCCGATGAGGCGTTCCTGACCGGCACCGCCGCCGAGATACTGCCGCTGCGCGAGCTGGATGGTCGCCGTATTGGTGGACGTGCTGGCGCACCGCCTGTTAACGAACCTATCAGCCCCGACAGTGTTACTGCTCAACTGCAGGGTTTATATCGCCAGGCGGTGCGGGGAGAGTTGGACGATTTCAGGCATTGGTTAACGCCTTAGGGCTATTGGGGTTGGAAGTAAGAACTATGCAACCCCTGTCACCCGCTGCGAGGGCAGGTTGAAGCGAGGGTCTTTTGTCATGGCCGGAAAATGTTCCCAACCATTCCGGCATTCCCGCCATCCATGGCGGTCAGATGACAAAAGTAGCGCCCAGGGATGGGTTCACAGCGCCCTCGCGGAAACCTGCCCTCGATGCTTACAGCTATCTGCATGCATACATCCTTTATCAAATTTACTAATTTAATCAGGCGTGCTCTTTAATAGCCTGTTCGAGAGCATCCAATCTCCCCGGCTCCAGCGCGGCTTGCACGGCGGTAATGCGTATTACATTGGCAAGCTCTGGGTGCGCCAAACGAGCGACCAAAACGCCTTCGGCGAGCAGTTGCTGGTGTACCTCGGCGGCGAGTTCCGCGCTAGGTAGGCGAATGCCGATAAAGTTGGTGGCGCTGGGGAGTACGTCGGCACCAAGTGCGCGAAAGTGCTCAGCCAACTGTTCACGCCGGGCTTTTACATCAGCGACGTGTTGGTGAACTTCGTCAGGGTGATCAAGCACCACTTCCGCAGCGGCCAGGGTCAATGACGATACTGCGTAGTGAATACGCACCTTCATCATCATCGCTAGCACTTCAGGATCGGCGATGGCGTAGCCAATGCGTAGGCCCGCCAGACCGTGAGCCTTGGATAGCGTGCGTAGGCGAATCACTCCCTGTATTGCTTTAGCAGCGAACTCGCTACCTGCGTCATCGCGGAAATCCCCATAGGCTTCGTCCAACAACAGCCAGCAGGTATCGGGCAGCGCATCGCGCAGCTTGAGGATGTCGCTGTCGCTGTGTAAGTGGCCGCTGGGGTTATCCGGGTTGGCCAGATACACCAGTCGTGCGTTTTCCTGATGGGCAGCGGCGGCTAGAGCTTCCAGGTCGGGGGCCAGCACGCCGGGCGCTTCATAATAGCTGGGCTCTACCAGGTTACAGCCCTGGCCTTTGGCAAAATAACCCAAGGTGGGGTAAGTGCCTGCGGTGCTCACCACGGTTTCACCCGGTTCGCAGGTGGTGCGCAGGGCCAGGGCAATCAAACTATCGGCACCGGCATCTACCAGCAGGGTTTCAAGCGCCATACCCTGTTGTTCGCTAATACGTTTGCGAACACCCAGCGCCTCGGCGTCGCCGTAGCAGTAAACGTGTTCGACCAGGGCATCGCCAAAGTGATCGCGCAGGGCGCGGTGAGGCATATCCAGGCCTTCGTTAGAGCCCAGCCGATGGGGGATCACCTTGCCAAGTCGGCGTTCTAGCACCTTAATGCCCGGAAATGGATTAGCAGGGCCTTCACTCAGTAAGTGGTTGGGGTAGCGGGGCATGTTGATATCCTAAAAACAATTATTAACTCAATATTTTACCGCGATTGAGAAGGCAATGTGGGTCTAGCGCCTGCTTGAGCGTATGCATCAATTCAATCTCGGCGCTGGAGCGGCAAGTGGCGAGCCAGGGGCGTTTCTCCAGGCCAATGCCGTGTTCTGCGGAGACTGAACCGCCCAGTGTGGCCAGCGGCTGGTAAACCATGGCTTCAACCTCTCGCCGAACTTCGATCTCAGCACTCCCCACGCTAACGGAAATATGCAGGTTGCCATCGCCGAGATGGCCAAATACCACCAGTTTCGCCTCTGCCCAGCGCTGGGTTAGCTGCGCTTCCAGGGCATTGGTGTAGCGCTGCATATCGGCAATCGGCAGGCTGACATCGAAGGTAAGCACCGGCGCCAGGCCTTTGACCAGCCCCTCAATATCCTCACGAATCGCCCATAGCCCATCGCGCTGGGTAGTCGACTGTGCAATCACCGCATCGACAATCAGCTCGCTCTCTAACGCACTTTCTAATGCTTCGCTGAACTGAGTGGCATTGCGCTCGGTGTCGCTGCCCAGGGACTCAATAATCACATAAAACGGGTGCTTGGTAGCAATAGGTGGGGTATGACGCCCCAGGGTTTCAGTCAGCAGTCGGTAGTGGTTTTGCCACATCACTTCAAAAGCACCCAGGCCTCCGCCAAGCGCTTTGCCCATATGGCTGAGCAGCCCGGTGAGTGCCTCAAATGAGGGGCAGGCCACCATCGCGGTTTGTTCACTAGGCGTGGGTGGCTGCAGGCGCAGTACCGCGCGGGTCACAATCCCCAGCGTGCCTTCGCTGCCGATAAACAGCTGCTTCAAATCGAAACCTGCGTTATTTTTCAGCATGCGGTTCATGGAGCTGACCACCCGACCATCGGCCATCACCGCCTCTAGGCCGAGCACCTGCTGGCGCATCATGCCGTAGCGAATGACCCGGACACCCCCGGCGTTGGTGGCGATATTGCCGCCAATGGTGCAGCTGCCCCGGGCGCCCAGATCCAGCGGAAATTGCAGCCCGACCTCTTTAGCGGCTTCCTGAACCCGTTGCAGTGGTGCCCCGGCCTGAACACTAAGCGTACCGCCTACCTGGTCTATCTCTTCAATCGCGGTCATCCGCTCTAGCGATATCACCAGCTCATCTGGGCTCGCCTCAGCGCCGTGTACCAAGCCTGTTAGGCCACCGTGGGTCACCACTGGCTGCTGCACCTGATGGCAAGCGCGCATCACCGCGGCGACTTGTTCGGTATCCGCCGGGCGTACAATAGCGCCTGCCTGGCAGGGCGCGCCGGTCATCCAATCGACACTGCGGCTACTAACATCGTCGCCCGTTAATACGTGGGTCGGGCCGACGATGGCGCGCAGAGCCTCCAGGGTTATGTGCATGTGTGTTCCTTAACGTGTCTTGTCCATTCGGTAAACTAGCTTTTGAAAAACCTGCTTTGCAAACTTATGCGGTTGCCGCCACGGGCGCTTCGCGGCCGGGAATTGCCTTGAGCAGGTCTTGGGTATACGCCTCACGTGGGGCGAGGAAAATCTGCTCGGCGCTGCCTTGCTCTACAATCCGGCCGTGCTGCATCACCACAATACGGTCGCAAATTTGCGCGGCGACGCGGAGATCATGGGTGATAAACAGCAGCGATAACGAAAGCCGCTGTTTAAGCTCCTCCAGCAGTTCCAACACCTGGGCCTGAATCGACACATCCAGGGCTGAAACGGCTTCATCTGCGACGATCAGCTCGGGGTTGAGCGCCAGCGCACGGGCAATGCCGATGCGCTGGCGTTGGCCGCCAGAAAATTCGTGGGGGAAGCGCTCCACGGCGCTGGCGCCCAAGCCCACCATGTCGAGCAGTTCGCCGGCCTGTTTAAGCGCCGCGGCTTTGGGTGTGCCGTTGGCAATCGGCCCCTGGGCTATCGCCATGCCCACTTTGGTGCGTGGGTTGAGCGAGGCGTAGGGGTCTTGGAAGATCATTTGCACCCGGTGGCGTTCTCGGCGCAGCGCATCGCCTTTGAGTTGGGAAAGGTTCACCCCATCCAACAGCAGTTCGCCGCTGTCGGGGTGCTCAAGGCGTACCACGCAGCGCCCGAGGGTGGACTTGCCGGAACCGGATTCGCCTACGATGCCCACCGTTTCACCCCGCGCCAAGGTGAGCGATACATTCTCAAGGGCGCGCACTTCCCGGGCAGGCTTAAACAACCCGCCTCGGGAGCGAAAGACTTTATTGAGCTGCTTGATCTCCAGCAGCGGAGCGACTTGGCTGGTCTCCCGGTGGGGCGGCACCGCATTGCTGGGAATCGCCGCAATCAACGCTTGGGTATAGGCGTCTTGAGGGTTCTCAAGCACCGGCTTGGCGTCACCCAGCTCGACAATCTTGCCGTGTCGCATGACGCAGACGCGATTGGCAATTTCGGCCACCACGCCAAAGTCGTGGGTGATAAACATCACCGACATGCCGCGCCGCTGCTGAAGGTCGCGAATAAGCTCCAGAATCTGCGCTTGCGTGGTGACATCCAGCGCCGTGGTAGGCTCATCGGCAATCAGCAAAATGGGCTCCAACGCCAGTGCCATGGCAATCATTACCCGCTGGCGCTGGCCGCCGGAAAGCTCAAACGGATAGGCGCGAATGGCCTTCTCCGGCTGGGGAATACCCACTTCGATCAACAGCTCCAGCGCGCGGGCCTGGCGCTCTTTGGGGTTGAACTGGCCGTGGGCTTCGAACACTTCGGCAATTTGCGCGCCTACCCGCATCAGTGGGTTAAGGGCGGTCATCGGCTCCTGGAAGATCATGCCAATTTTTAGCCCGCGCAGGGCGCGGTGCTGCTTTTCCGTCAGGGCAAGTAAATCCTGCCCTTCAAAGAGTATCTCGCCCTGAGTGGCGTTCACGCCCTTGGGCAGCAGCCCCATCACGGCGTTGGCGGCCATCGATTTACCGGAGCCGGACTCGCCCACCACGCACATGATCTCCCCGCGCTTCACCTCGTAGCTAACGTCCTCCACCGCCAGGGCGCGATCCGCTCCTTTGGGGAGCGCAATGTTCAGGTCGCGAATGCTGAGGACGGTGTCAGCCGATTGGTTCTCTGTAATAGGCATATAAAGTCCTTAGCGCTCGCGTGATAGTTTGGGGTTTAAAGCGTCGTCTAGCCCTTCACCCACCAGGTTTAACGCGAGTACCGTCAGCAGAATCGCCACCCCCGGGAAGAAGCTTAGCCACCACGCCTGGCGAATCACCGTGCGCGCCGCGCCGATCATATAGCCCCAGGACATCACGTTAGGGTCGCCCAGGCCGAGAAACGACAGCGCCGACTCCAGCAAAATCGCGGTGGCCACCATTAGCGATGCCAGCACGATAATCGGCGACAGTGTATTGGGCAGAATTTGGCGCAGAATAATCGTGCTGTTGGACTGGCCGACCAGGCGCGCGGCTTCGACATACTCGCGGTTGCGCAGCGACATAAATTCAGCGCGCACCAAGCGGGCCACCGGTGGCCAACTGACAATTGCAATCGCCAGCACAATCGAGGTGATGCTGGGCTGCATGATGGCCACCAGTACAATCGCCAGCGCGAAGTTGGGGATGGTCTGAAAGAACTCGGTAAAGCGCATCAATATGTCGTCAATGATGCCGCCGTAGTAGCCTGCAATGGCTCCCAAGGGAACGCCAATCAGCAGCGCCACGCTGGTGGATACCAGCCCAATCAGCAGCGATACCCAGGCGCCGTGCATCAAGCCCGAGGCCACGTTGCGGCCCATGGTGTCGGTGCCAAGCGGAAAGCCATCTTGGGATAGCGGCGGTAAAAAGGGCCGCTGCACCATGCGCCAGGGCGATTCAGGAAACAGCAGTGGGGCGAGTATCGCCATGGCAATAATCAGCAGCAGGATAATCAGCCCGACGAGGGCGCCACGGTTTTGCGCGAAGCGTGCGAAAAAGCTCATGAGGCCCCCTTCTTGATGCGTGGATCAGCCAGGCTGTACACCAAATCGGTGATGATATTGAAGACGATGACCAAGGCCGCCGAGAAGAAGAAAATGCCCAGCAGCAGGTTGTAGTCGCGCTGCTGCAACGCTTCGAACATCAGCCGCCCGATGCCGGGCCAGGCAAACACGGTTTCGGTCAGAATCGCCCCACCGACCATCTGTCCCGCCTGCAGGCCCGCTAGCGTAATGATCGGCAGCAGGGCGTTACGCAACACATGACGCCGCTGAATAATGCTGGGCTTCAAGCCCTTGGCGCGGGCGGTTTTGACGTAATCCTGCTGCGCGGCATCCAGCATCGACGTGCGCGTCATGCGGGTGTAAATCGCCATAAAGAAGAGCGCCAGGGTGGTCGCCGGGAGCACTAGGTGCTTGGCAACGTCGAGCACCAGCGCAAACCCCGTATGGCCTGCCCCCACGGTGTAAAGTCCGTAGGCGGGCAGCCAGCCCAGGTAGACGGAAAACACCACCACCGACATCAGTGCCACCCAGAACAGCGGGGTGGCGTAGAMCACCAGCGCCAGCGCCATGATGATCGAGCCGGAAGGCTTCTTAACCCGTGACGCGGCCATGGAACCCGCCACGATGCCCAGTACCAGCGAAAGCACAAAGGCGGTGCCGGTGAGCAGCAGGGTGGCGGGCAGGCGCGCCATAATAAGGTCAAACACCGGGACGCCCAAGCGGTAGGAGTAGCCAAAATCGAGCATGGCAATGCCCGACACATAGCGCCACAGCTGCACATACATCGGCTGGTCGAGCCCAAAGCGCTCGCGCAGTTGGTTGAGAAACTCCTGATCCGCGGCACCCGCTTCACCGGCCAGAATGGCGGCCGGGTCACCGGGGGCCAGCTGAATCAGCAAGAAGTTAAAAATAACGATTAAAAACAGCACAATCACGGCTTTAAACAGCCGCATCAGAATGAGGCGCGCGTAAACCATAAGTCGTTTCCTGACGAATACCTTCAAGACATAGCTAAAAAACCCAGGTAGCTCGCGCTACCTGGGTGGCTTGGGTTTAGCGATCTAGCCAAGCATCTTTAAAGCCGTCGTTGACACCCACGCCGGAGGTGACGAGGTTCTGCACATCACAGCGGTACAGGGTCGGGAAGCCCAGTTCCATCAGCCAGCCAACGGGCACGTCTTCATGGAGGATTTCCTGTACTTCGCGATAAAGTTTTTCGCGCTCTTCGTCGGGGAAAGCCGTGGCGGCCTCGTTGAACAGCTCGTCGACGCGCTCGTTTTCGTAGCCTTCCACGTTATTCCAGGGCGAACCCTTGGCAATATTGTCGGAAAGGTAGGTGCGTGAAATACCCAGTGCCGGGTCGCCGTACTGGTAGAGATAGGTAAAGGCGAGGTCGTAATCCCAATCGCCCAGGCGCTGGTTCCAGCCGCCTACGTCGGTGGCCTGGGTTTCAACGTTAATACCCACTTCGCGCAGGTTCTGCTGCACGGCTTCGGCCCAGCGTGTCCAGGTTTCCCCATAGGGCAGCGGCAGAATGGTGATCTCTTCCCCGTCGTAGCCCATTTCATCCAGTAGCTCACGGGCGCGTTCGGGGTTGTGATCGTAGGGTTCCAGGTCATCGTTCTGGAAGCGTGCATTGGAGCCAAAGGCGGAGAGCGGTACATTGCCCAGGCCGTTCCACAATACATCTTTGGCGAACTCGCGATCCATGGCGTACATCACCGCCTGACGGAAACGTTTATCCGCCGTGGGGCCTTCGCGGTTGTTCATCCACAGCATGGCAAAGGGGCTGAAGTACTCGTGGCCCTCTTCGGTCATGCAGACGTTATCCATCTCGGCCAGGCGGGGAATATCGAAGTTCTCGACGGTACCGCTGGGCAGCACGTCAATGGTTTCGTTCTCAAACGCCACCGCACGGGATGCACCGTCGGGAATGATGTGCCAGTTCACGCCATCCAGGTAGGGCAGGCCGTCTTCGTAATACTCTTCGTTTTTGACCAGCTCTATGACCGTGCCCCGCTCCCAGTTGGAGAACTTAAAGGGGCCGGTACCGATGGGGTGATCGTTGTGCTCGTTATCGCGGAAGTCGGTGCCCGCGTAGAGGTGCTCGGGCACCATGGTAAAGGTGCCCGCTTCAAAGGAGAGCAGGAAAGGCCCGAAGGGTTGGGTCAGGGTAAATACGACGGTGTGGTCGTCGGTGGCTTCGATGCTCTCCACGTGCTGTAGCACGGCGCGGGCACTGGGGTTCAACTCACGGTGGAAGACATCGGCGGAGAACACAACGTCATCGGCGGTAAAGGCTTCGCCGTCGTGCCAGGTAACGCCTTCACGCAGATGGAAGGTGTAGGTGCGGCCATCTTCACTGACTTCCCAAGACTCCGCCAGTTGCGGCATGGGCTCTAGGTCGGTGGAATAGCGCAACAACCCTTCGTAGATATTGCCTGCCACGGTGCGGGTAGGGGCGTTTTGAATCATGCCCAGCACCAGGCCTGGCGGCTCGGGCTGAATGATGGTGTTAACGACACCCCCTTCTTTAGGGTCGTCTGCCATAGCGGCGGAGGTAAAAGCGAGTGCTGCAGCGGAAATAGCCAAAGCTAAAGGTTTTTTCATGTTTCCTGCTCCTCGGTTATTAGCACGTAATGAGGTTACGTAGTCGTTAGGCGAGCGAGGCGTGTCAGACCCGGTTGTGATGTTTGTTAGGGATCTGTTTTGACCATAGCAGTACTTGGTAAAACTGTCGACAGTCGGCAATCGTTCGTCGACAAGTGGCTTTTTTTCGTCATACTGGGAAGAACACGTCATATCCCATGAGTGAATGCGATGGCCTCACCAACGGCGGCTCCCAGGGCCTTTATCCAGCAGCAAAACTTGGTAGAGCAAGTAGCTGACTATTTAACCCAAGCGATTATTCAGCAACACTTTTTACCCGGCGAACGGCTCTCGGAAGTGCAACTCTCCCGCGACCTGGGTGTTAGCCGTGCGCCGGTGCGTGAGGCCGCTCGTTTGCTGGAAAGCCGTGGTTTATTGATCTCGAAACCGCGCCGAGGCTTCTTTGTTCGCGCGTTGAATGCCGTTGAACTCGAAGATGTCTTTGATTTGCGGCTCTGTCTTGAGCGCCACGCAATTCACCGCCTAGCCGAACGCTATACCCCCGATGCCCAGCGCGCGCTTAAGCAGCAAGTAGAGGTGCTATGTGAAGCGGCAGCTGGGAACGATGGCACCCGTCGCATCGAGGAGGATCTGCAGTTTCACCGCCTGATGCTGCACTACGCGGGCAATGAGCGGCTGTTGCGCGCCTTTGATGATCTGACCCATGAACTGCGCCTGTGCATCACTCTAATTACCAAAACCCATGAAGCCCCCGACACCATTGCCACCAGCCACTTTAAACTGCTCGACGCGCTGGATAGCGGCAGCCCTGCCGCTTGCCGCGAGGCGATTGACTACCACATAGGCGTTGCTCGTGATTTTGTGGTCAAGGGTGTAGGCGAAACCGGAGATAGTTCTGATGAAGATAGTGCCGATGAAGMCGTTCTTCCACGCTGMCCAACTGCTTCATCAGCCGCAAMCCTACTTCTCCCGGGGCAAAATGCGCACGCCCCAGGAAGTGCCTGAGCGCGCCACGCACCTGCTGGCCGCCGCCAAGCGGCTGGGCTTTGATATTCAAGCACCCGAAGATTATGGCGTGGCACCGCTCAGAGCAGTGCATTCACTGGCCTACCTGCGCTTTCTGGAAAGTGCCCATCGGCGCTGGCATGCCCTTGGGGAAGACTGGGGCGAAGAGGTGATTTCCAATATTTTTGTGCGTTCGCCCAATGCCCTGCACGGCATATTAGCGGAAGCCGGACGCTATATGGCTGACGGCAGCGCACCCGTGGGCCAGCACACTTGGCAGTCGGCTTATTGGTCGGCGCAAAGCGCGGTCGCCGGGGCTGAGGCTTTATTGGCGGGCGAACGGTTCGCCTATGCGTTATCGCGCCCGCCGGGCCACCACGCGGGCATCGACTCCGCCGGAGGCTTCTGCTTTCTCAACAATGCCGCCATTGCCGCGCAGCACCTTACCTCGCGCTACCCCCGCATCGTCGTGCTCGACCCCGATATGCACCACGGCCAGGGCATTCAGGAGATTTTCTACCAGCGCGATGATGTGATGTATATCTCGATCCACGGCGATACCACCAMCTTCTATCCCGCAGTAACCGGCTTTGAAGACGAGCGCGGGCAGGGCGCAGGGCTGGGCTATAACCTCAACCTGCCAATGCCCCATGGATCAGAGGAGTCGGTGTTCTTTGACCGCCTGGAACAAGCCAGCCAAACCATTCGCCTGTTCGAACCTGACGCCATCGTGCTGGCGCTGGGATTTGATATCTACGAACTCGACCCTCAAGCCAAGGTCGCCGTTTCTACCGCGGGTTTTGCTGAGCTTGGCCGCAGAGTAGCGGGCCTGAACGTACCCACGCTGGTGGTGCAGGAAGGCGGCTACTACTTGGAAGGGTTGGAGGCCAATGCAGTGAGTTTCTTTGAGGGGCTGCTGGGCGGAGTAGAAAGTAATAACGATTAAGCCAGTATTTCCAACCCCTTTTCGGCCACCAGGTTCAGCAGCTTAAGCGAAGGGCCATTGGGTTTCTTCTGGCCTTGTTCCCACTTTTGAATCGTGGACACACTGGTATTCAGGTAGGCCGCGAACACGCCTTGGCTGGCGTGATTCTTGGTGCGAATCCGCTTGATTTGTATGGCTGTGTACTCTTTTACAGGCGGCAGGCAGAGCGCATCGAACTCGCGCAGCGTGGTTTCTTTCATCACACCAGCCGCGTTAAGATCTTGAGCCGTTTCATGCACCATATCTAAGATTGATTTATCCATCGTTTTTTACCTCAATCAATGCGCCATGCTTAATGGCTTCGGTTAATGCTTTGTCATTGTAATTCTTATCATTAATATATAGCACTTAGTGCTATGTTAGCGCCCCTATGTTTAGCCGCGTAGCCGCTTTGGTCTGTGTCTGGCAATATAGCCACTTTCAGCGATCAGCATAACGATCCGATTAGTAAACGAAAGGACACGGCATGGCCCACCTGCTACGCATCGTGATGATTCACGGCCACCTGGAAGGGGTGGTTGAACTGAGTGTGGACGGTCACACCAATATTTGCGGCACCAACGCCTCCGGTAAAACCACGCTACAGCGGCTGGTGCCGGTGTTCTACGGCGAATTACCCAACAAGGTCGTGCCCAAAACGCGCATGAAGTTCGATGCGTTTTACCTGCCTAATCGCAACAGCTACCTGGTGTACGAGTACCGCCGCGAAGCGGGCAATATCTGCCAGGCGGTGCTGACCCGCAAGGCCGAGGGCGGGGTGGAGTATCGCTTTGTCGGCGCGCCCTACCAGCCGGAAGACTATCTGGTGGAGAGCGACGCGGGCGTGGCGGCGCTGGACTACACCCAGTGGGCCAGCGGCCTGCGACGAAATGGTACGCCGGTGTCGCCCAAGCTGGGTGCTACCTCTGAATTTCGCTCGGTGATCCAGAACGACTTTACTCAACTGCACGGCAACAGCCGCGACGGCCTCAAGCTGCGCCAGATCGCGTCGCAGTTCAGCCTTGTGAAACCCGAGCGACGCATCCGCCATATCGAAAAGCTGGTTTCTGCGGTGCATGCCAAAGAGGGCAAGATGGACACCCTCAAAACCATGCTGGCGGCGATTTTCGAAGAGGATGGCGTTGAACTCCCGGTAACCCGGATTCGCAACACCAAGGCGCGGGAGTGGATTGCCCAGATGCGCCAATCCATGCGCCTGGAACCGCTGCAGGCATCGCTGGCCCGACTTGCCGGTATCGACCGTGAACTCGCCGACCTGGATGCCACGCTCTGGCAACTGAAACCCCAACTGGAAGACGACCGTCAGAAAGCAGAGCGCCGCATGGCCGATGTGGATGCTGAGCTTGCCCGCCACCAGCGCGAATTCCAGCAGCGGGAAAGCGACTACGCAGAAGCGCGGGATAAGCTGAACGACAGCCACAGCGAAGTGGTTAGCGATCTGCAGCAGACCCAGCGCCGCCTCAACGACCTGCAAACCCAGTACGAGCACTACGCTGATGCAGACATGCCCGCCCTGGAGCGTGACATCAACGCGCTGCCCCAGTGGCGGGAGCAGCGCGACCAGCTGCGCACCCACCTGAACGTGATGCAGGACGCGGTAAAAGAGAGCCAGGCGCGCCTGGATGGGCGGCTGCGCGAGCTTTCCGAAGCACTGGCCCGCCAGACCCGTGAATCCCAGGAGCTGATCGACGCCCTGGTCGAAGAGAAAGCCCTGCGTCGGGAGCAGCAGTGGGAATCCGAACAGCAGCTCAACGAACGCTATCAGCAGGAGCGCCAACGCCTGGAGGGCGAGTACCAGGCGCAGCTGGAACTCGGTGTCGAGCAGCTAGCTGAACTCAAAGCGCAGCTCTCGCTATCGACCCAGACCGCCGAAGAGGCATCCGAAGCGGAGCTTGCCCAGGCGCGCCTGGATCAGGCCCAGCAGGAGCGCAACGCATCGGCCGCTACCCTGGATGGCCTGCGCCGGGAGTTTGAAAGCCGCAAACGCGAGCGCGACAGTGCCGAACAACAGCTGGTGCAACTTCGCCAACAGCTGGAGCGCGCCGAGCAGCGCTGCTTTGCGCTTTATCAGCAGCGCGACCCGGAGCAGGGCAGCCTGCGCCACTTCCTGCGCTACCACCGCCCCGGCTGGGAGCAGCAGCTGGGCAAGGTGATTGCCCCGGAGCTACTGGAGCGGCGTGACCTCGCCCCGCAGTTGGCGGAAGGCGCGAGCGATGACTTGTTCGGGCTGGCGCTGGATCTTTCCGCCATTGCTTTGCCGGATTACGCCCAGGATGAAGCCAGCCTGCTGGCCGCCATCGAAGAGGCGGACACCGCCAAACGCCGGGTGCAAACGGAGAGCCAGGCCGCCGAGAAAGCACTCAAGCAGCAGAACGAGCGGGTGCAGCAGGCCGATGAAGCCCAGGATCAGGGCCGCATGGCCCACAAACGCGCCGAGCAGGAAGTAGAGTTTGCGATAGAGGCCCGCCGCCAGCAGCAGGAGCGCCACACTAAGCGCCAGCAGGAGCGTCGCGCAGCCCATCAAACCGCGTTAGCCAGCCAGGAGCAGGCACAAAAGGAGCTGCGCGAAGAGAAGCAGCAGGCGCTCGTCGCGCTAAGCGAGACCCATCAAAGCCAACTGCTGGAGCTAAAAGCCGACGGCCAGAGCCAAGTGGATAGCCTGGATGCCCAACTGCGCCAGTATAAGCAGCAGTTGAGCGACGCCAACAGCGAACACCAGCGCCAGCGCGCGGAACTGGAAGAGGCTTTTAGCCAGGAGCTGGCCGAGCAGGGCGTCGACCCCGCCAAGCTAAAAGATACCAAGGCGCGGCTGGCCAGCCAGGATGAACSCAYCCGCGTCACCGCCGCCCGCCAGGATGAACTCACCGAATACACCCGCTTTATGCGCGTCGAGTGGGGGCAGCATAAGCCGCAGCTGGTCGCCCAGGAAGCCGAGCTGGAGCAGGCGGAACAAAAGCTGCAGCGCGATAAAGAACACCTGAAAAATGACTTTCAGGCCGCGCGCAAAACCCACCAGAGCACGGTCAGCACGCTAAAAACCCAGCGGGAGAGCCAATACGCCTGCCTGGAAGCCTTGAAGCCGCTACTCACCCAACTGGAAAGCTTGGCCATCGAGCCCGACGGCCAAGCGCCCGGTACGCCACTGGGCGATGTGGACGAGCGTATCGAGCGCGCCCGCCAGGCATTGGGCAATCGCCACCAGCTCATCGAGCAGCTGCGCCGCGGCTGCCTGGAGGTCGAAAGCCAACTGATCAAGGACGCCAGCAGCGGATTCGCCGAAGCGCTGGAGAGCGAGCGCAGCAAACTGCAGAGCGACAACCCGCGCCTACAGCTGCCGCTACTGCGCGACATGCTTAAACTGCTGGAAGATCAACAGCAGCAGCTGATTCAGGAAGGGCGCAACCTCAGTGACGACCTGGATAAGTTCTTCACCGTGTTCCGGGATTTGAACCGGCGCATCAGCGCCCAAAGCCGTAGACTTTCCGAAGAAGTCGCCGATGACCTGCGCCTGGAAGGCATCACCAAGGCCGAAGTGCGCATCCAGTCCACCATCGATGAACTGGGCTTCTGGGAGCCGCTGAAGCTGTTCGCCCAGCGCTATAAAGAGTGGCGGGAATCCGGCCAGACGCTACCCAGCGACGACTACCTCAACGCCCTAGCGGACGTGGTCGATTTGCTGCGCAGCGACCAGCAGTACAGCTTCGAAAGCCTGCTGCGTCTGGAGCTGCACCTGAACGAAGGCGGCACCGATCTAGTGATCAAGAACGACCGCCAACTGCTGGAGTCCTCCAGCCACGGCATGGCGTATCTGATTCTGTGCAAGTTCCTACTCGCCTTTACCCGCCTGCTGCGCGGCGATGCGGACATCGCCATCCACTGGCCCATCGATGAGATTGGCACCCTGGCGTACCACAACGTCGAAAAACTGTTCGACGCCTGCGACAGCAACCGCATTCATATCGTCGGCGCGTTTCCCAACCCCGAGTCCGATGTGCTGCTGCTGTTCGCCAACCGCTACCTGATCGATCGCGATGAGGCTAACCCCAACAAGCGGGTATTAAAACGCATCGAGCCACGGCTAAGCCGCCTGGCCGAACGGCTCCAGGAACATCAGCAGGAGGTGACGGTATGATCGAACATGGCCCACTGCTAGAGCGCCTGCTGGCCGGGGAGTTTGTCTGCCCGATCAGCGATGAGAGCGGCTATCGCCATCTCACCAATGAAGAGACCCGGGAAGAGATCGATACATACCTGCGGCCGCTTAACCGGCGGCTGGCCMGCAACGAAGACGGCAGCGTCTATTTTCTGGCCTGGCGTCAGCYCAATGACAACGCTCGGGATCAGCTCTCCCGCCAGCTCGGCGATACGCTCAATAGCCTGTTGCCGCTGCTGGAGTGGCTGCAACTGGTTCAAGAGGCCCTGGGCCGCGACACCCTGGCCGCCCCCGGCGATGTGCTCAAGCCCGCCGAATTCAGCGCCAAGTGCGAAGACAACCAAAGCCTGCGCGAACGCCTGGAACGCCTGGCCACCGACAGCTTTTTTGGCTCGCAAAGTGACCAGCTCGATGCCCAGGTTAAGCAAGTCTTCAAGCGCCTGAAAGAGCACGGCTATCTGCTTCAGCCCCACGCCGAGCGGCAGGTATTCGTGGTCACCGGCAAGATCGACTACCTGGTGGATCTGGTGCGCTTTATTCGCGATGAAGAGAACCTTCCCATTGAAGAGGGTAGCGAGGAGGGCTCCGGTTCCCAGGAGGCCCTGTTGTGAGTTCGAACGGAGAACATGCCCTGGAAAGCCGCCTGCTCAAAACCGGCAGCGAACGGCTGGCGCTGCTCGGCAAGCACGCCGATGTACTGATGCAAGCCTACACCCGCGATGAAGTGCCGCTGGAATCGCTTAGCGATAGTGCGCTGCGCAAGCTGCTGGCGGCGCGCATTCTATGGCGGCCGGACGAGCAGAGCGGTGTGAAGCTGGCGCCCAAGGTGCGCGAACTGATCGCCGAAATGCTCGCCGACGAGACCCGCCGCCATGTGAATGCCGATGTAGCGGAAACCCTGGAGCTGATTCGCGCCCTGGTACACAGCTACCGGGAGGCGCGCAGCCGCGGCGAGCACTGGCGGCTGGAGCAGCAGTTAATGCGCCTGCGCCAGGAAGTCGATGACCTGAACGGGCGCTTCGCCGATGCCATCGACAGCCTATGGCAGCGGCTGAATAGCGATTTTGGGTTCGYCAGCCAGCTCAACGACAAGATCCGCGAAAACGACCGCGCCCAGAAGCAGATCGCAAGGCTGCTGGATGGCCTGGCTCTTATCGACTTCGACGAGCTGATCGAGCTAGTGGGCAGCGACGGCAGCCTGCGCAAGCTATTGATCAGCCAGCTTCAACAGCAGTTAAGTAACCACTACACCGGCCTGCGCGAAGTGCAGCGGCGCTTGATCGAACTAATGGCACGCTTTCGCAAACAGCAGGCGCGCAGCCGCCTGATCAGTGGCATGGCCGCCTTTATGCGCGAACATCCCGGCTTTGTGCCGGGCAACTACGCCCGGCGCAGCGAGGTACCAGGGCTGGTCAATCAAGCCGCACCGCTAAGCGCGGCGGCCGCCCCGGCGCTGGATCGCAACCTGGATAGCCGGTTGCTTGCCGAGCTGCTGCACCAGCTACCCCAACCGCGTCACACCACGCAAACGGTTGAAGCGGCGGCCCCAGCACAAGCGCAAGAGAGCAGCCTCGCCGCCGCCCGCCAGCAGGCGCTCAAGCAGGATGTAGAACACTTCTATTTAAGCGTGATCGACCAGCCCCAGGCGGAACCGATCAGCGCCCTTGAGTACCTGCGCGAAAGCCCGCTGGAGTGGCCGGATGAAATTTGGCTCTTCCAGGTGATTTCCGAATACCAAGGCCTGCCGCGCAGCGATCAGAAAGCGTTCCGGCTCAAACAGCAGGAGAGCCAGGCCAGCCAATTCAATCACCTGCGCCTGATCCACGATGTAGAACTGCAGCTGGCCGTATGAACCTACCCAGCCGCGCACGCAATGGCCTTAACGGCGTCGCCCGTGAACTTCTCCGCCAACCCACGGTGGAGAAGCCCCGCCGCCAGTGGGTAGACGACGTAGTAGCCTGGTKCCACCAGCACGACATTGACCTGGCCACGCGAATCAACAGTAAAGCGCTGCGTTTTGACGCCGCCTTTCTGGCGCAGATTAATGACGTATTAGAGAGCGCGCGAATAGCGCCGCTAGGCCGCTCGCTCAGCGGCCTGACCAGCAGCGCCCAGGCGAAAGAGGGCGTAGAGGAAGACAAGGCAACCCGCGAAAGCCCCCGTGGACGAAGGGTACTCGTCAGCTTTCCGCCGCAGCCAACAACCGGGCTTGCCAACGAGCCACGCGCTATTCGTGACGTGGATGTGCATGCGTTAAAGCTGAGCGCCTTTAGCGCCCTCATTCAGGTAGAAAACCTGGACAGCTTCTATGAGTTTTCGCCGGAACTCCCAGCGCTAAACGGCTACACAAACCCGCTGGTCGTATACCGCGGTGACAGCCACTACGGCGGTGGCTTTGTGTTACTGGTTGATGCTTGGCACAAAACCCGCCGAACACACATCTACGCCGGTGACTTCGATGTTAAAGGCGTCACGCTAGCGCTCGACAGCAACGCCACGCATATACTCCTGCCCGGCATTGAATGGCTTACTCAAAACGCCACGCCATTGCATGTGCCTGCTGAACAGTTTTCTTACCAGCGTAGGCTGCGCAAACACCTCGCTGCGCTGCCAGCCGCTCATCCATTGCGCGACTACCTAACGCTGCTGCTGGAAAAGCAGCGGGGGCTTAAGCAGCAGTGGTTTGGTGGGGAGATGGTTTGTGTGGCGCTTAGCTAGAATTGGGCGGAGCAAAACACGATGGCGCGAATTTTGGCTATAACGCCGAAATTTGCTTTGCAAGCAGAAGAGTCAATGGGGTAGGGTCGAACGAGATGGCTACATAACCTCAATGACCGTGCCAGCGCGTTCATTGAGGTTATGCAGCCTGGCATATAATCAATGTTAGGCCTCAAGGAAAGTATCGTGACATCCAGTGCTCTGAACCAGTTTTCTAACCTCCCCCCAAGAGAAACTGCGGGATCGAGCTCGTCGAATCGTTTCGACTACCAGAAAAATTGGTCAATCTGCCATTTTCTAGAATTACATGAAGATGGACAAAATTACTTGGTTGTATTTGATCACCACGAAGACATTGTGGTCTTCAATCACGGCAGAACCCCAGATTCTGCTTGCTTCTACCAAGTCAAATCTAAGAAAAGTGGAAAATGGACTATTGCTAACTTAGCAAAATGCACGAACAAAGATCACGAGTCATCAATACTTAGAAAACTTTATAAAAATTACGAAAATTTTCCGGATTTCACAGTAAAACTGGCATTTATTTCGAATCAAGGCCTCAGTACAAAAGATAATAAGTCTGGTAAAAAAGCTGTTTTTTCGGAATTATGCTTCTCTGAGATGCATGCTGATGAGAAGTCAATTTGCGCTTATGCATTAGAAGCAGAAAATAAATCACATTCGAATTTGTCTGGCTTAAACCTCTTCGAATTTGAGCGTACGTTACTGACTATTGAAGATCATGTTAATCAGACAAAAGGAAAACTGTCTGATTTTTTTGAAAAGCAATTTCCCTACGAAACAGTAAATATAGGCTTAGCTTACAGAGCGGTTTTCGACGAAGTGAGGAGAAAAACAAATTTCGAGAACACTGGAGTCAGATCACACAGCCTAATTAAGGAAAAAAGTCTTTCTAAAGAAGAATTTGACAACATGCTTGCGGTAATGGTAGGTCAAAGAAGTAATGCTCAGTTATGGAGCGATGCATGTTCAATACTCCTTAACGAAGGTTGTAACGGATTGACATTAAAAAACATTAGGAAGGCATGGAATCAAGTCTTAGTAGATGAAATGAATTCCAGTAATGAACAATTTATAGATGTATCAGAGCTTGTTCAATCAACAGTAAACATCGCAGCTCAAAGTGGCAACAGCACGATTATATCGCTTGCTGCTGAAGTTGTGGAAAAGCTTGATCCAGCTGAGTCTGCAGTATTCGACACCGTCAAAATAGCGGCAATGATTTGTAGGGAGATAACCAGAAATGAACCATTACAGGAAATTAGTTCGGAATCTGAGGAGCAAAAGCCATGAAAAAATTGCTGTTAAAAAGCATGCTTCTCGTATCGCACGTAGAAAAGAAAGCTCTGAAGCTAAAGTTCGATCCTGATATCACCCTTATCCAAGGGGATAATGACACTGGAAAGTCGTCTGTAATTAAAACTTTATTGTCAACATTTGGCGCGGAACCGCCAAAAATACATCGAAACTGGAAAGCTGCGGACATTGGGTCATTAGTTCACTTTAAACTTGATGAAGAGAGCTACTCTATATATCGTTACAGAGGTGCCTTTTCTCTTTTCTCAGAGGAAGGCCAGCTAATAGGCTCATACGAAAGCGTCACCAATGAACTTGCGCCTGCGCTGGCGAAGTTGTTCGGCTTCAACCTCAAGATTACAAACAGGCAAGGGCTTCAAGAGACGCCACCCCCAGCATATATGCTTTTGCCCTTTTACCTTGATCAAGACAAAGGTTGGTCAGGAACATGGTGCTCATTCAATAAGCTCGGACAGTATGCAAACTGGAAACAAACATTAACCAGCTATTTTCTCGGTCTAAGGCCCGATGAATGGTACGCATTAAATGCGAGAATAAAAATTCTGGAGCAAGAAAAGCAAGAACCCTTGAGGCAGTTAAAGTCAATCGAATCTATTGAACTAAAAACTATCAAAGAGCTTTCTTCAGTCGATTTCAATATTGATTTAAATGAATTCAAAAAAGACATTGAACGACTTGTTTCAAAATGCAACGAATTGCAGAAAAAACAAGCTCAATACAAGCATAGAATCTCTGAAACTAGGACAGAACAAATCCGCCTTGAAGCTCAGATAGAAATTGTTGCTCATACCCGCGATGAACTGAATGCTGATTATTCCTATGTTCAATCAAATTTAGAAAAATTAGTAGATTGTCCAACTTGTGGAGCAGAGTATGAGAACTCATTCACGGAAAGGTTTGCAATAGCTCAAGATGCTGAAACCTGCACAGATTTGCTCGCGTCGCTTCGCGAAGATTTAACGCGAACCAAAAAGGAAACTATATCTATCCGGGCAGAATTAGAGAATGCTTCTTTTACAAAACGTTCAATCGATAAAATACTTGCCCAAAAGCGTGGAAAATTAAAAATTAAAGATGTCATCGATATTGAAGGCAAGAAATCTCTCATGAATCACCTAAAGAAAGAAGCTGAAGATATCAAAATTCACCTAGGAGAAGTTGAGCTGAGTCAAGCTGCCCTAAAAGAATCGGCAGACAAGTTTGATGATGCTGATAGACGCAAAGAAATAGTTCGAGAATATGGGGAAAGGTTTGAAAAAAATGCTAGAAGGTTGCATGTCACAGGATTAAGTGATCAGGTGTTTAAAAACGTAAATGCGTCTATTGATGAAAGTGGAAGTGACCTTCCAAGAGGCGTATTGGCATACTTTTTTTCAGTTGCCTCTCTTGTAATAGAGGGCAGTGGGAATTTGAATTTTCCTCTTGTTATTGATGCTCCGAATCAACAGGAGCAAGATCAAGGAAACCTCTCCAACATTCTTAACTTTATAGTCAGCAACAAACCGAATAAAAGCCAACTAATCCTCGGTTTGGTAGATGATGCTAACATCGAGTTTCCCGGTAGCAGGATTCAATTCAAAAAGAAGCATGAAGTTCTTGATTCTACAAAATATGCTACTTATGCGAAGGAGGTTCGACACTATGAGTTGGCGCATATGTCCGGAAATTCCGAGTTAGATTGATGCCCAACAATGCCTTGTAGTCGACCCACTTTCCTCTGGTCATTCGCTACAAGCGAGGGGTTGGAGGCAGGTATTAAGCACTACTGGTTAAATTTAGCGATCTGGCAATCCACTGCCTTGTTCCCAAAGAGAGCGCATAAGCGAGAGCACGAACAAGCCATGAACTTACTCTTCCTCGGCACATCCGCCGGTGTGCCCACTAAGCAAAGAAACGTCTCCGGGTTTGCTTTGCGTGAGAGCAAGGGTCAGGACTGGTATCTGATCGATTGTGGTGAGGGAACCCAGCATCAGGTGTTGCACACAAAGCTGTCGTTTCATTCACTGAAAGTCATCTTAATTACCCACGTGCACGGCGACCACTGTTATGGGCTGCCGGGCATACTGGCGAGTGCAGCCACCTACGTGCATCGTAATTTGGACTATGCTGGGAAAACTAGTTTTTCTTAACGTAGCATCCTGCCGCTCAAGGATACGATGACATGAGCCTAGAAATAACAATGGTTGTACTGCTCGCCGCCATCTTTAACGCCAGTTGGAATGCGATCGTTAAAGTGAGTGGCGACAGGATCGCCGTCATGGCGGTGATCACCCTGTTGGGCAGTCTGGTTTCTGCATTCGCTCTGCCTTTTGTTACGCTCCCCGATCCTGCAAGCTGGCCGCTACTTGGCTTAGCCATTTTGATTCATACCGCATATCACTTTTGTTTGCCCATGGCTTACCACTATGGCGATTTTGGCCAGGTCTATCCCATCGCGCGTGGATCGGCGCCTTTACTCGTTACCCTTGGCGCTGCCGCGTTCGCTGGCGAAATGTTGGGTTTTGTCCCGTTACTCGGTGTGCTGTTTCTCGGGGTTGGCGTGATGTCGCTAGCGTTCGATACAAGCACCGGTATTACCAGCAATCCCCGCGCTATCCTCCTTGCTCTAGGTACTGGTGCCTTTATTGCTTCCTACACTCTGGTGGGTGGCCTGGGCGCACGACAAGCTGGCTCGGTGCTCGGCTTTGCTGTTTTATTGACCCTCGGCAACGGCTTGCTGACGTTTGCGATTGCTTTGACATGGAAAGCCACGGAGATAAAAAGAGTTATATCCAGCAATTTGGCACCCGCCGTTGTCGGCGGTGGAATGCAGGTCGGTGCGTATTGGATCGTTATCTGGGCCATGGCCTACGCCCCACTCGGCATGGTCTCGGCGCTACGCGAAACCAGTGTGCTGTTCGCGGCGCTTATTTCCACCATCATTCTAAAAGAAGGCTTCGGCGTGTGGCGGTTTGTTTCTTCAGGCCTCATCGCTTGCGGCATTACGTTGACACGCTACAAGCCTTAATGAATGCTTCGTGCCGCTAATATTGCTTATCAGCTTCGCGATCGCCAAACATTTCGAACACCGCCAGCGGCCTCTCAGTTAGTTTTAACCTTGCTCGGCTCGGTTACTCTTATCCATAAAATCGAAGCGACTCTTTCACTGTGATAACAAGACCTGCCCGCAATATGCCATCGTCTGAATACTCATTTCCATGAGTAAAGTATTATTATATCTGGAAAAGCGCGCAGTTAAGCGAATTTTGGATATTTTATCACCAAAATTGGCTTTGCTCTCAGGGGAGGCAATGAGGTAGAGTCGAATAAGGAGGTTACATAACCTCAATGACTGCGCCGAGACGTTTATTGAGGCCCTGGAGCCTTCCGTATAATTACTGCTAAGCTTGAGTATGGAATCGAAATGAATATGCCCTTCTCAATTGATAAAGAGTCATTCAGTAAGTCCTTAGAAGAGGCTGGCATAAGAAAAGTGGCTTTTGTTTTCCACCTGAAAGTTAAAGATCTTAATGGCTATAGTAAGTTTTTGAAAGAGAGTGAAAATAGCTTCAATAGCAAAAGGCTGTTTCGAGTTAAGGCAGACCCTGTTGCACGAGAAGGGATGTGGGTAGATGAAATTATCATTGATGAGTTTCCATCCACTCAAGCAGCTTTCAAGTTTCTTTCGACCTTCGATGAAACTCTAGATCAGGTTTGCGCTGAGCATACCGTTCTTGCAATTGAACCAGAACCATCAGCACTGTTTTATATGGTTAAGATCATCTCTAGGGGTGTTCGGTTGTTCAAAGGTATCACCGACAAAGGCATCCCTACAGCAACATGGAAGGCCGAGAATAACGCAGTCTGGCCCGATGAGAATCAAATGAAAGTAGCAAGAGCCCAAAATCTTGACGAGCCTCTTTTTGTTTACAATTTGAATAAATATAAACCGAAAGCAGAATATAATAATTCTTACGAGGTCACAAAGGGTATTAGCGGCAAACAGGCCTATGACCGCTACTCCAAAATTGCGGGATTTGAATTGCTGCGAAGGGGCGCATATCCAGTTTATGGTGGGAAGCCCCTTGGGTTATTCAGCAGTGACAAGGAGTGTATGCTAGCTGATCGCTGGGATCATTTTATATTTGTACGCTATCCTCAGCGCCGTAACCTTCTGGCCACCATTGAGAGTGATGAATTTCACAAAGGTGAAGTTCATCGCGACGCTGGGTTGGAACGAGTCGCCATTTTTATGGCAAAAGCCTAAAAAGAAAAATTAACTCGGATCCAAATTTCGCTGCGCTACATTTGCACCGGTTATTTGAAGTGTTGGGGAAACTGAATATGAAGCACTTATTCTGGCTCATTGAAGGGGCTCTTGCAGGACGACCAGGGCCTAATAATGCGGCTTGGGATCCTCAAGAGTTGTATAACGGTGGTATTCGTGCAGTCCTCACCCTAAACCGCGGATATGGGGTTGATGTTACCAGTTTGGAGGCTGTTGGCATCGCTCATAAAAGAATTCCAATTCTCGTCCAGGAACCCCCGCAGCCCGATGCGTTTGAAGTTGCTTGGCCTGCTCTGGAGGAGACAAGCCGCTGGGTATGGGAGCAGATTCAGAGTGGAAACCCCGTGCTTGTACACTGCACTCATGGTAAAGATCGTACGGGCCTTTTATTGGCCTATATACTTGTTCGATATTACGGCCTAGCTTCGCAAGAGGCCATTGCGCATGTTCGCCGCGTGCGGCCGATTGCACTTACAGCGGTTGGGTGGGAGCAGTTTGCGAATGATTTTCTCAGGCTATGTCAGTCGGAAAGTGCCTTTGAGAAAACCGTCATTATTTCATCCCAACCAACGCTTCAGTCGTGATGCAGAGATGAGACTCCCAGAATTTGCTACCCACTACTATCTACCTGAGATTGGCCCATTTCGGAGTCTCTCCGAACTTCCAGCGGGCTCAAAAGATCCAATCTTCTTAGATCTTCTGACGCGTCATCAGCGTGATCCCGGCTATCGACGGCGCTACGGCAGGAACTACATTGAAGTTCGCAGCAAGGTTGAAGCTCGGCTGCGTGAACTTTTCGTTGCGCGAGGAGGTAAGCCGCGCTGTCGTCATCCCTATTATCTCGTGCTTGGAGAATCTCCTTGGTTTCGTGATTTGAACGCTGACCAAAGTGAGCTGAAAATACCTCTATTGGAGCTTGATCCTGAAACAACGTCCTTGACCTATCCGGATAGCTTTGTTGCGTTATCCGAGGCGATAAGCCTTACTTCAATCAAGTGTTTTTGCTTAGCGAGGTGAGCGAAATCGTTGAGCGGTTTGGGGTTCCTGATAATGATCAGGTGGTTCCTTATGAGCGATATTGGGAAACTGATTTTGAACTCTATATTGAGGTGCAACTTTGGGACATTCCACCTGGATTCAAACCATAACAAGACCCGTTACGCCGACGCCTACTCTATTGCGGCTTCGCCGCCATTTTGTAACCGCGCATTTTGAACGGCGTTAGACATATGAAAACAACTCTGCGAACACCCGTAAAAACCGATTATGACGCTATTGCGACTTGGATCAGTGATGAGAAGGCCTGTGCTCGCTGGGCTGGCTCATCCGTGCCGTTTCCCTTTGTTGCAGCCAATTTGCCTGAGCTACTCGCTGTAGAAGGTTGCTCTAACTATTGTTTATCCGATATCGATAACAACTGCGTTGGTTTTGGCCAGTTCTGGCCCGGAAAGCAGGGCTCTGTTCATATCGGGAGGATTATCATTTCGCCTGAAGCAAGAGGGAATGGCGCAGGCCGCTTGCTTTGCGAAAAGCTCATCGAAAAGGCCAGGCAATTAACAGTCGCATCGACGGTTACGCTGCGTGTCTATCGAGATAACCATGCTGCTCGTTCTTTGTATTCAAGCCTTGGCTTCTTTGTTATCGAGTCTGAGTCTACAGATGACTTATTGTTCATGAGTACAACGGCTAATGATGATGCATAACTTACCGTATCCCCACTTCMCTCTAGTCTGAGCGTTTTTCTCTCATAAATATGATCCATGGGCGCCCTATGGTTAATTTGTATGTTCTTCGCCCTTTGGAAGTTCAGGCCCTTGCTTCTCAAGCGGAGGCGTAATAAATGACGAGCAAACTATGAACTTACTGTTCCTCGGCACCTCCGCTGGTGTACCCACTAAAACCAGAAACGTCTCCGGGGTCGCCTTACAAGAGAGCAAAGGGAAGGGCTGGTACCTGATCGATTGTGGTGAGGGCACCCAGCATCAGGTTTTGCACACGAAGCTGTCTTTCCATTCGCTGAAAGCCATCTTTATTACCCACGTGCACGGCGACCACTGCTATGGGTTGCCGGGCATACTGGCGAGTGCGGGAATGGGTGGCCGGAAAACGCCGCTGACCATTGTGGCGCCCGCAGGCATCAAGGCATGGTTGGATGCTACCTGTGAGGTCACGCAGCTATGCTTGCCCTTCACCCTGGAGTTTATCGCCTCGGACGAGCTGCCAAGCGTTGAGTTTGAAAGCATGGCGGTTACCACTTCCAGGCTTTCACACCGGGCGCCGTCCTACGCTTATGGATTTACGGAGACAAAAGTCGACGCCGCCTTGGACGTGGATAAGCTAGCGCAAAAGGGGATTCCGAGGGGGCCGTTGTGGGGGCAGTTGAAGCAAGGGTTTGATGTTGTGTTTGAGGGTGAGCTTTTAAAAAGCCATGACTACCTGATCTTCAAGCACAAGCCGAGAAAAGTGGTGATCGCTGGGGACAATGACCAGCCTGACTTGTTGTTTGCGGCGTGCGCGGGCGCACAGGTGCTGGTGCATGAAGCCACCTACACCGAAGAGATGGCCCAGAAGGCCGGTGATGTGGGGCATAGCTACGCCAAGCTTGTCGCGGCGTTTGCCGAATCGGTACAGCTGCCCAACCTGGTGCTGACGCACTTTAGTCCCCGTTACCAGCTCAACCCCCATGCGTCGCCTTCCATTGAAGACATCCGAAACGAGGCCCAGCGCGCCTATTCGGGCTCGCTTTACCTGGCGCGGGATTTTGGCGAATACACTTTGGATAAAGCGGGCCAGTTTTCTGAACTGGCGGGTGATTAACCGACTTCATCCCGCCGCCCCTGGAGTGTTTGCCGCGCAGGTCAGTCGCGGCAATAGCCTTCACCTGTTGCGACTACCAAGCAGTCTTCCTTTTCCAATAGCCATTTCATTCCGGTGGCTTCGCCGTCGCCCGCACTAAGCAGCTGTGGGCCGCCCTCGCGGTTGAAGCGAATGCCCTCGGCGGTGGCCTGTCCTTCAAAGGTGCCGACTTGGTCGTCATCCAGGCCGTAGCGCATGTGAAGGCGATAATGGCCCGGGCCTGCAGTCTCGTCCTTGCTGATTTCCAGGAATAATCCTTCAACGCCAATCCATCGGCCAACCCATTGGTCGGTCATCTGGTGGTGAGCGGTTAACGTACCTGAGGCCGGTGCGCCTGATGCGGCGGTATTGCTGTTTTGGGCGCACCCGCTGATAAGTAATAGAGCGCTGAAAGCTAACGCTGTTGTAAGCATGGTAATAGGCTGACACGCTTTTATAATGCACATAAGATTACCACTGAAGTGCCGCCAATGCTGATGCATAAACCTCCCCATCCTAGTGAAGGATTACGTGAGCTTTGCTTGGAGCCTTAGGCCTTACTGTTACGGAGCATTGGGAGTAAGCCGCAAACAGATGAGCATCGTGCTGAACGGTAATGAGACCATGAGACATTAAGGGGGCAGCGACCATGTTGAAGCAGATCGAGGCGGGCGTTTTGAGCATTGCCTATTTTGATAACGGCCCGCCAACCGGGACGCCAGTGTTTCTTCTTCACGGCTTTCCATATGATGTGCATGCATATGATGCGGTAAGTTCTATTTTGATTTCAAAGGGCTGTCGTGTAATCGTGCCTTATTTGCGTGGATATGGATCAACGCAGTTTTTAAGTTCAGATACCCCACGTTCCGGTCAGCAGGCAGTGCTTGCTCATGACCTTCTTGCATTGATGGATTCACTTGAGATTTCGAGGGCTGTGCTCGCCGGATATGACTGGGGTGGTCGTGCTGCATGTATATTGTCTGCTCTTTGGCCTGAGCGTGTTCAAGCACTTGTGTCGGTAGGTGGTTATAACATTCAGGACATTCTAGGATCGACTAACCCTCAGATTCCAGAAAATGAATACCGTTATTGGTATCAGTACTATTTTCACTCTGAAAGAGGGCGGGCAGGGCTATCTCAAAACCGTCGTGAGCTCTGTAAACTTCTTTGGCAGCTTTGGTCGCCTACCTGGAGTTTTACGGACGAAGATTTCAACCAGACAGCTATCGCATTTGATAATCCAGACTTTGTTGACGTGGTGATTCATTCATACCGGCATCGCTTTGGTCTGGTTCCTGGAGACCCTTCAGCCGAAGAAACCGAACAGCGTCTGACTAAGTTGCCCAAAATATCCGTGCCAACTATCTCGTTAGATGGACACGACGATGGCGTTGCCCCTTTAGCCGGATCTGCGGATCATCATCATTTCTTTACCGGACAGTATGAGCACAGAGTGATGCCCGGGGTTGGTCACAATTTCCCGCAAGAAGCGCCACGAGAATTTTCCGAAGCGGTATTGTCTACAATATAAGAGGAAGAATTAAGGGCAGAGCAATGAAGTGGGAGAGGCCGCGCATGCAAAGAGGCTTCGGCTTATTCTTGGTCAACTCAATGTAGCGTCAGATGCCAACGATATGGACTTGCCAGGTCTTCGCTTGCACGAACTCCCAGGTAAGCGCTCTGGAATCTGGTCAGTCACGGTTAGTGGTAACTGGCGCGTGACGTTCCGGTTCGAGGACGTAGATGCCGAGATAGTGAATTACGAAGATTACCACTGAGGTACCGACTATGCTGATGCACAATCCTCCCCACCTTGGAGAAGTATTACGCGAGCTTTGCTTGGAGCCCCTTGGTCTTACTGTTACAGCCGCTGTGGAAGCGCTCGGCGTAAGTCGCAAAACGCTCAGTGCTGTGCTGAACGGCAAGGCCGGTATTAGCCCTGAAATGGCGGTGCGGCTTTCTATTGCGTTTGATACCTCTGCGGAAAGCTGGTTGAACCAGCAGTCCCAATACGAGCTTTGGCATGCCGAACAGCATCGCAAAGAGCTTAAAGTAAAGAGGCTGGTTGCCGCTTAAAGCAGCGGTGGTTTAAGTACACCCTGGATTAAGCGGGCCACTTTGCTGAACTACTGGCGGCAGAATAACTGCTTTCATCCACCACCCGTTGAAGCTTGCCGGGCAGGTCAGTCGCGGCAATAGCCTTCACCTGTTGCGACTACCAGGCAGTCTTCCTTTTCCAATAGCCACTTCATGCCGGTGGCTTCGCCGTCGCCCGCACGAAGCAACTGCGGGCCGTCCCCGCGGTTGAAGCGAATGCCCTCGGCGGTGGCCTGCCCTTCGAAGGKCCCGCTTTGATCGGCATCCAGGCCGTACTGCATTTCAAGCAGATAATGGCCGGGGCCTGCAGCCTCGTTCTTGCTGATGTCCAGAAATAGCCCTTCTACGCCTGTCCATCGGCCAACCCATTGATCGGTCTCCGGGTGGTGGGGCTGGKTTTGCTCGGTCGACACATCTGAGTCCGGCGTGCCTGATGCGGCGGTATTGTTGTTTTGAGCACMCCCGCTGATCAGTAATAGGGTGCTTAACGCTAACGCTACTTTTTCCATATCTGTCTCCTAATCACTACTGCCGTTACTCACAATATACACGTACCATACTTTCTTTAGTTTGATCGAATTTTGGGATATGTCGAAGGGATATACAAAATGCAAAAGGTAAGAATTGACTTGGTGTCCGATGTAGCCTGCCCGTGGTGCGCGATCGGCTATCGGCGCTTGGAACAAGCGCTAGAAACCCTTGATGGCGAGATCGACGTTGAACTCTTCTGGCAGCCCTTTGAACTCAACCCTGACATGCCGCCTGAGGGCGAGCCGATCCTGGAGCACTTGTGCCGCAAATACGGCAAGGATGCTGCCAGCATGGCGCAGTCCCAGCGTGAGATTATGGCGGTGGCCGAAGAGCTTGGGTTAAATTTTCGTGGCGCCCAGGAGCGTCGAGCGAACAATACGTTCGCTGCCCACCGCGTGCTTGCGTGGGCTGCAACGCAGAACCTAGAGACGCCCCTGCAATTGGCACTGTTTGATGCCTACTTTGGTGAGGCGAAAAACCCTTCAGACCCAGAGGTTCTACGCGAGAAGGCCATTGAGGTCGGGCTTGACGGCGACGCCGCTGAGGCCATCGCCCGCTCCGATCAGTACGCGGATGAAGTGCGCGCGGCAGAGCAGCGATTCATGGAGGCAGGGGTAAACGCCGTACCGGCGCTTATTCTCGATGGACGCTACCTGGTCTCGGGCGCCCAGCCCGCCGACGTGTTGGTCGATGCGCTTCGTCAGGTGGCCGAGGAAAACGCTAGCCGCTAATGTCCCTGTTCCACTATGCTTCGCGCTAGCAAGATGCCAATAGGCACATGCTTGCTACACTCATCCCATGAAGCAAACTAACTGGAATCCTGAAAAAGCCAGCAGTTGATGAGCGAGCGTGGCGTCTCCTTCGAAGATGTCCTGTTTGCTCTTCAGTCAGGTGGCTTGCTTGATGATGGGCCTCATCCAAACAGGGATAGGTATCCGAATCAGCGGCTGTTTGTGATTCGAATTGATGGTTACGCTTGGCTGGTACCGTACGTCGAGAATGAGAGAGAAATTTTTCTCAAAACGATTATTCCCAGTCGCAAGGCCACCAAGAAATTTCTAGGAGGGCAATATGGCTAGGACTAAATTAGAGCCTGAAGAGCAAGAGTTGCTTGAGGCATATGATTCCGAGGAGTTTGAATCGGATCTGAATGCTGATCGTCGGGAATATCTCACGAAGGCAGCGGAAGAAACGTTCAAGAAAGACAAGCGGATCAATATCCGTATTTCCAGTCGGGATCTTGAGGCGCTTCAGCGCCGAGCGTTGGAAGAGGGTCTGCCATACCAATCTCTGGTCTCTAGTGTTCTGCACAAGTATGTTTCCGGTGGTCTCAAGGACATTTCTGCTCACAAATCAGGGCAGCGGAGACGTTAGCGCAATCCAGCCTATTTGGGAGATCCAAAACGAGTAGGTTGAATAAAGAAGAGCAGGATATTCTGGACGCATTCGATGCGGCAGAATTGCAACGAGCGACAGATGTTAATGACAGAAACGCAAGGCATCAGCAGTATGCTGAGGCGATGCTCAAGAAAGATGCCAGCATTCTTCATAAATATGTGGAAGGACGCTTGCATGAGGCTCGGTAGTTAATTCGCCTATACATTGAGTCAGAGCGCTGGCTCTCTCAAAGCCAGCGCTCAAGCCCTTGCTTCAAAAACTCTCAACGTATCGCTGGCTTGATCGATGGAAACAACACCATCCAAGTGGCCTCGATTGCCTTCCTGGGTTACCGGTGCCGCCCACTTCAATCAGAGCAGTAATGCGGGCGGCGGCAATGCCATGCAGGGGTTGCTCAGTAGGCGTTTCGCCTGAGCGCATGGGAAACGGCAGGATGTTAAAACCTTCTACCTTCTMCCTTCTTCAGTATAAAGAAGGCGAAGCTAGCCCGAGCAAAAAGGCAGCCAGACTATCCAGTTTAATGAAGTATGGCTGATCCACGAGGTAGCTCTGAACTTGGCGCCGCGCAACATTGATGTGCTATAAATATGCGCATATATTAAGTGCATCGTTATGTGCGAGGAGTGCATCATGCAAGCCGCCGAAGTTCCMAAATCCCTACGCAAGCCGACGAACCTATCGCTAGATAGTGCCCTTCTAAAAGAGGCCAAAGCGCTGGGAATCAATGTTTCACGATCAGCAGAGGCAGGGATTGCGGAGGCGGTAAAACTGCATAAGCAGAAGCAGTGGTTGGAGGATAATGCCACAGCCCTTGCAAGCTCGAATGCATACGTTGACGCGAATGGATTGCCTCTTGCACGGCACCGTCAGTTCTAATGGCCCGTTTCGATATCTTTGAAAACAAGGGTGGAGATGGCTATCTGCTGGATGTTCAGACAGATCTTCTCAGTGGCTTGAACACTCGAGTGGTCGTGCCMCTGCTGCCCAAATCCTCGGCACCGTCTCCTGCTCAAAGGCTAAACCCGGTGTTCAACATTCAGGGCCAAGAGGTTGTCATGGCGACTCAGTACATGGCTGCTGTGCCTGAAAGCGAATTGCGTTTTATTGCGGGTAGCCTTGCTGAGCAGCAAGACGAAATTTCTGCGGCATTGGATATGCTGTTTTTGGGATTTTAAGGTTGAGCTTGTAGGTATTTCACCGATTGCGTCGTATTGGCCGCACTTGAGCTGCTCTGCAATGAATGCATTAAAATGTTGGCAAAAAAAGCAGCGCTGGTGTGATAAACGCTGGCTTTAGTCTAAAAGCCAGCGCTCCCCCCCTTACCTCAAAAACGCCCGCAACGTATCACTCGCTTGATTGATGGAAACAACACCATCCAAGTGGCCTCGGTTGCCTTCCAGGGTTTCAAGCGTCACGTCGGTGCCATCTGCTTCAATCAACTCTGCGGTGCCGCGCACGCCTTCGGGGGCGAAGACGAGATCGTTTTCGCTGTATAGCATCAGTGTTGGTGCTTCGATAGCGGCAAGTCCTTCCTCTAGTGAATCGCCGTGGCCTGCCATAAAGGTTTGGTTGGCGCGCACCAGGTAGAGCAGGTGGTTGGCATCGGAGGTGGCGGCACGGGCGGCGGCGATGTCATCCAGGGTTTGCTCAATCGCGTAGCGGGCGTTGATATCTTTAGCCGGGTCGCGTTCTTCATCGGCCCAGTCGCGGTTAAAGGTTTCGTTGGCCCATTGCCAGTGGTTGGCGTTGAGAGTGACCAGTTTCAGTGCTTCTTTTAGGCCGTCGGTGGGCGGCTCGCCGTCGTAGTAGTTACCCTCGTTCCAGTTGGCATCCAGCCGAATCGGCGCGGCCCAGGCGCTTAGCGTGGCCAGCAGCCAGGGGTCGGCAACGCCGCCGCCGATCACTGAGATTAAGCGCTCGACTCGGTCAGGGTAGGCGCTGGCCCACTCGATGGCCTGTAGCGCGCCCATTGAGGCACCCATCACCGCATGCAGTGATTCAATCCCTTGGCTCTCTAACAGCTCGCGCTGTACCTCGACAAAGTCGCGGATGGTGACGACCGGGAAGTCCATCCCCCAGGGCTCGCCGGTATCGGGGTTGATGGAAGCGGGCCCGGTGGTGGTGACATTAGGGTCATTGGCACCGAGGTTGACCAGGGTATCCGAGGAGATGATGTAGTACTCATCGGTATCCAGTGGTTTGCCAGGGCCAATGATGGCATCCCAGTAGCCGGTCGGCTGCCCATCTTCCTCATAGCGGCCAGCCGCATGGCTGGTGCCTGAGAAGAAGTGGGTGATTAGAATGACGTTATCGCGGGCGTCATTGAGCTCGCCGTAGGCTTCCCAGCCCACGGTGACCTCGGGAATGGTCATGCCCCCTTGGGTCGTGAAGTTTTCCATCTCGAAGGTCTGTTTTTCGATCACGCCATCCCAGGCCATTACCGATGAAGAGGCCACTAGGCTGATACCGATCACGGCCGAGGCAGTGAGCAGAGGGTGCCGTTGTATAAGCGCCATAAGCGATCCTTAGATGAGAGGTTATTGTGGTTGTTATTGGCGACAGTGAGCCGCTGCCTTCTCAGCGTAGTCGGTTCTAGCGCATTTTAAACGGATTCGCTGCCCCCTCGTAAATGTGGTGCGATGTGATTGAGGCGCTTGCCTATAGGKATCACGTAGTGGCACCGGATTTACCCACCTTTGCCAATCTAACCAAGACGATCAATCAATTTGCGGAGCAGTTGCAGCTCGATCGCTACGCCAGTATCTAGGCAAGCGTTACCCCACCGGAGCGGTGCAAATAGACAATACTCAAGGGTTGAAGCTTTAGTGGCTAGAGGTTTTATAGTGAAGGGAATGAATAATCCAAATGAGGTTAACAGATGGGACATCATCATGATCATGCCCACATTGATCCGGCCTCTGGCGACCGGCGTGTCAGCATTTCAATTTGGGCCAATGGTCTGTTAACCATCGCCCAAATCGTCGGTGGCATTCTGTCGGGAAGCCTATCGCTTATCGCTGATGCGCTGCATAATTTTTCTGACATGGCAGCGCTCGTCATTGCCTTTGCCGCCCGCAAAATCGCAAGACGACCCGCCGATGCGCACATGACCTTTGGTTATGGCCGCATCGAGATAGTGGCAGCACTCATTAACTACACCACGCTCATTATCGTCGGCGTCTATCTGATTTACGAAGGTGCTATGCGCATGATCCATCCCCCTGAGATACAGGGTTGGATCATCGTTATCATTGGTGGGGTCGCGCTTGTCATCGATGCACTTACCGCCATGCTCACTTGGTCGATGCAAAAAGAGAGTGTCAATATACGCGCTCTGTTTCTGCACAACTTATCGGATGCGTTTGCCTCCATCGCCGTGATTATCGGCGGCTCACTGATTTTGCTGTACGACATGCGTTGGGTAGATCCCGCCATTACGATAGGGATTGCGCTGTATATTCTTTACCTTGCCTTCTCAGAAATTGGTGGCCCTATCCGCACGCTGATGCTGGGATCTCCGCCTGACATTGACGGGCAAGGCGTCATTGAAACCGTACGAAGCATCGAGGGTGTCCAGGATATTCATCATGTGCACCTGTGGCAGATGCAGGAAAATGCGGCCGCCCTTGATTGCCACGTGGTCATGACGGAAGCAGGTTGGCAGCGGCTTGAATCAGTGAAAGCAGCGATCAAAGATCAGCTAAAAAAGCGCTTCAACATTGTCCATTCCAGCTTGGAGTTTGAGCATGTTGATCACGCGCATCAGGATGCCAACCTTTATGGGCATGAGTAACAGGCCAAAGCACGCTCGTTTAGATGTCTATTTACCATTTGGCTTCATGTCGTAGCGTCCCGACCTAGCTTTTTAACTACACCTTTGAAACAGAGAGAGAAAAATGTTCAAAAAAACGTCTTTTATGCTTGCGGGTACGTTGATGCTAACGGCTGCCATCGTGATGGTATCAAAACCTGCACTCTTGGATATGCAAGCTGAGGCGGCCAGTGAGAATGGTGCCCAGGCCGAGAGTTCCTTGGTGCGTTCACACTCCCCAATCCTGGGGCAAGCAGACGCGCCAGTGACGATTGTTGAGTTTTTAGACCCGGCCTGCGAAGCCTGCCGCGCCTTCTATCCACTTACCAAACGTATTCTGGAAACCTATCCGGAAAAAGTACGGCTAATCGTGCGCTACACGCCTTTCCACGGCGACGTATCTGATAAGGCCATTCGTGTGTTGGAAGTCGCGCGTCGTCAGGGGGTGTTCGAACCGGTACTGGAGGCACTGCTGGCTCGCCAGGAGCAGTGGGCATCTCATGGCAGTTTTGATGAATCCGCTATCCTGGAAATCGCCAGCGAAGCGGGTCTTGATCGAGCGGCTGCCGAGGAACAACTTACCTCTGCTGACGTACAGGCGGTGATCGACCAAGACATGGCGGATGTCAGAGCAAACCAGATTCGCCAAACACCGACTTTTTTCATCAATGGCGAACCTTTAGACCCCTTTGGTATGCAAGCGCTGATTGATGCCGTAGAGAGACATGTACAGGCGACCTCTGAAGCAGAGGATGGCCAGTGATGCAGCGCCTGTGGCTTCGCCGTCACCCGGGCGGAGAAGCTGTGGGCCGTCCTCGCGGCTGAAGCTAATGCCATCGTCGGTTGTTTGGCCTACCGTTTTGGCAGTATGCATGTAAAGCGGTGTCGGCCCAAACGAGACTCAGCGCATTTTAAACGGATTCAGCCCGTTGGCTTGCTGCATCATCATGCGCTTGGCGAACGGGAAGCGCTCAGCAACCTGCAGGCTTAAATCGCCCAGTTGGCGCAGCGGCTTGGCACCGGTAAATAGATGATGAAACGTATCGGTGGCGGCGATCATCGCTTGGTTAGCCGCGCGGCGCTGACACTCAAAGCGGAGTAGGTTGACATAGTCACCTGGGTCGCGGCCTTGGATAATGATTTCAGCAAGGGTGTCGGCGTCGTGCAGGCCGATATTTAACCCCTGGCCTGCCAGCGGGTGCACCACATGGGCGGCATCGCCAATGAGTGCCAGACGCTTGCCGATGTAGCGCTGGGCGKGTTGGCGTTTGATGGGGAAGCTGGCCCGGGCGACGATGCGGATAAGGTTGCCCAGGCGTTTAGGGAAGGCCATTTCGATGGCAGCTTTAAGCGCGTCATCGTCAAGCTGTTCACGGGCTTGGGTGGTTTTATCTGTGTCATACCACACCAAGGAAGCGCGATGGCCGGGTAACGGCAGCATGGCAATGGGGCCAGTGGGGGTGAAGACCTGCCAACTGACATCCTGCTGGGGCAGCTCGGTTTCCACGTTAATGATCATCGCCCGCTGATGGTAGTCGTGGCTACTAACGTTGATCCCCGCTAGCTCACGTAGGGTCGATTGCGCGCCGTCGGCGCCGACGATCAAACGGGCGCTTAGGGTTTTGCCATTATCCAGCTCCAGCAGGCGGCCAGTGCTTGAGGTGATCGTMCTTAACGGCGCGCATTGGGTGTAGCAGGTGACGCTGGGCAGCTGTTCTAGCCGTTGCCATAGCGCGTACTGCAACGTGCGGTTTTCGATAAAGATGCCGAAGTCATCCATGCCGCTATCTTCAGCGGAAAACAGCGAGTGGCCGGTACCGTCCTGGTTGGAAACATCGATATGCCGAAAAGGGCAGCAACGCTCCTCAGGTAAAGCCGTGCCGCTGGCCTTAACAAAGGCTAACGAGCGCGCATTCAGCGAGGAAATACGCAGGTCATAGTCACCGCTAGGGGGAGTAGGGGCATCGCCGTGTTCCACCAACCCCACGGAGAAGCCCGCATGACCCACGCGGGCCGCCATGGCGGCGCCCACCATGCCGCCACCGACAATAATAATGTCATGATCGTGCTGCATAAGAGTATCTCCTGGGTGCACAATAACCGTTAAAGGGCGCGTTGCATGGCCCGCTGTTGCTATACAGTATCGTTGAGTTTGAGCCACATTGCCTAGAGGTGAACGATTGACGCAGGCCGTGGAAATTGCAGAAAGCGTTGCCCAGGCGGGCGAGGAACTGGCTGATTTTATTCAGCGGCACCCAAAACTGTGGGTGATTACCGGTGCCGGTGTGAGTACCGACAGCGGTATTCCCGATTATCGCGATGCGGATGGCCAGTGGAAGCGGCCACCCCCAGTGCAGCATGGCGACTTCATGAGTTCTCATCACGTTCGCCAGCGCTACTGGGCCCGCGCGCTGATCGGTTTTAGCGCCATGCGCGAAGCCCAAGCCAGCGGCGCCCACCGCGCGTTGGCCGCGCTGGAGTCCCAGGGTTATATCCAGCAGTTGGTGACTCAAAACGTTGACCGCCTACATCAGCGCGCCGGTTCCCGCCGGGTGATCGACCTCCATGGTCGAGCGGACATGGTGAAGTGCATGGTGTGCGACTATCAAATGATGCGCCACGCCATGCATGCCGAAATGGCGTGTATGAATCCAACCTTTACTGGTTTGCAGGCGGGGCACGCTCCGGATGGCGATGCTGACCTGGAAACTGACTTCAGCACCTTTCGTATTTTCGACTGCCCGCGCTGCAGCGGCATCCTGAAGCCTGACGTAGTGTTTTACGGCGATGTGGTGCCTGCCGAACGGCGGCTGGCAGCGCAGGTAGCATTAGCCGAGTCGGAGGCGGTGCTGGCTGTGGGCACGTCGTTGATGGTGTTTTCCGGCTACCGTTTCTGCCGTGCCGCCCATGAGCGGGGCATCCCGCTAGCATCGCTCTCCCTCGGCGTCACCCGGGCAGATGCGCTATTGACCCACCAGTGGCGGGCGCCGTTGACGCCGGTGCTCGAGCAGGCTGTGAGCTGTTTGCAGCGGCGTTTACTTGACTAAAGTGCTAGGGTATTAGGTAGATATCGCCATCAATAGCGGAGCCTATCGTGCTGCCATTCGAACATCTCTATTCCACCTTGCCTGAACCCCTTTGGGTCGCCACCCAAGCAACGCCGGTGGCCAGCCCGGAGCTGATTGCGTTCAATGCGCCGCTTGCCCATGAGCTAGGGGCCAAAGAGATACCTGACTCTACAACGCTTGCCGATTGGTTTAGCGGTAACCAGCCCATGCCGGATGCCAAGCCGGGCGCTTTAGGTTACGCCGGGCATCAGTTCGGCAACTTTGTGCCGCAACTGGGCGATGGCCGTGCGCTGCTGCTGGGCGAAGTGATCGATCAGAATGGCGTTCGCCGCGATGTGCAGCTAAAAGGCAGCGGCCGCACGCCGTTTTCCCGCGGTGGCGATGGCCGTTCGCCGTTAGGGCCGGTGCTGCGTGAGTACTTGGTCAGCGAGTTTATGGCCGCGATGGGCATTCCCACCACCCGCGCTCTGGCCGCGGTGACCAGCGGCGAGCGGGTGGTGCGGCAGATGGCAGAGCCCGGAGCGGTGTTTACCCGCGTGGCCAGCAGTCATGTTCGAGTAGGCACTTTTCAGTTTGCCGCTGCGCAACGGGATGAAGCATTGCTCAAAGCCCTGGTAGATCATGTGATTGCGCGCCATTACCCGGATGCCGCCAACGCAGAAGATCCCTATATGGCGCTGCTGGAAGCGGTGGTAGACCGCCAGGCGGTGTTGATTGCCCGCTGGATCAGCGTTGGCTTTATCCACGGCGTGATGAATACCGATAACTGCAGCATCGCCGGTGAAACCATCGATTACGGCCCCTGCGCCTTTATGGAGCAGTTCGACCCGCAGAAGGTGTACAGCTCCATCGATCAAGGCCGCCGCTACGCCTTTGCCAACCAGCCAGCGATCGCCCAGTGGAATCTGGCCCGCTTTGCCGAAACGCTGCTGCCGTTAATGCGTGAGGAAGGCGACGCGTTGGKGGAGCAGGCCACTGCTGCCATCCGCCGCTTTGAGCCATTGTTCAGCGCCGAACAGCACCGCCTGCACGCCGATAAACTTGGCCTTGCAGCAGACAGCGATCAGGCAGTGCCGCTGATGGAAGCGCTGGAAAGCCATATGCATCAGGGGCGGATGGATATGACCGCTACCTTCGACGCGCTGACCCAGTACGCCGCCTCGCCGGGCGCTGAGGGGCGTGACGCGCTGCTGGCGCTGACTACCCAGCCGAATGAGCTAGCTGCGTGGCTGGATACTTGGCAGCAAGCGCAGGTGGCCAATCAAGATGTCGAGCGCTTTACTGCCATGCGAAGCGCCAACCCGGTGATTATTCCCCGCAACCACCGGGTTCAAGAGGTCATTGATGCCGCTTACGACGGTGATTTTGCGCCTTTCCATACCCTTCTCGCGGTGGTGACCAAGCCGTTTGATGAGTCGGTTGAGGCGCGTCGTTTGGCAGCGCCTGCGACGGAAAATGAGCAGGTGCTAAGAACCTTCTGCGGCACATAAAAAGCTAATCCCTGTGATAAACTGTGATTTTTTACAGGTAAAAGGGTAGCCAGTGCGCAAAATCATTCACTGCGACTGTGATTGCTTTTACGCCGCCGTGGAAATGCGTGATAACCCTGCGCTGCGGGATATCCCCATTGCCATTGGCGGCAGCGTCGAGCAGCGCGGGGTGGTCGCTACTTGTAACTACCCTGCTCGTGAGTTTGGAATTCATTCGGCAATGCCCATGGGGCAAGCGCTTAAGCGTTGCCCGCATCTCACCGTGATTCGCGGCGATATGGCCAAATACAAAGTGGTCGCCCGGCAGGTCTTCGCCATTTATCGCGATGTGACTGAACTGATTGAACCGCTCTCCCTGGATGAGGCCTTCCTGGATGTCTCGGAGGTCACCCAGCATCACGGCAGCGCGACACTCATGGCCGAAGCGATCCGCGAACGGGTCAGCCGCGAAGTGGGAATCACCGTTTCGGCGGGCGTAGCGCCCAACAAGTTTCTGGCCAAAATTGCCAGCGACTGGAACAAACCTGACGGCCTGTGCGTGATTACGCCGGATAAGGTCGATAGCTTCGTACAACAGTTGCCGGTCAAGAAAATCCACGGGGTAGGGCCCCGCACGGCTGAGAAACTGGCGGGGCTGGATATTCACACCTGCGCTGACCTGCGTACCCGCACGCTAACCGACCTGGTCGAGCACTTTGGCCGTTTTGGGCGGCGGCTGCATGAGCTGAGTTGGGGGCGCGACGAACGCCCGGTAAAAACCCACCGGGAGCGTAAGTCGATTAGTACCGAGCAAACCTATTCTCAGGATCTACCCACCCTGGATGCCTGCCGTAGAGAGCTACCGGCGCTGATCGAGGATTTAGAGCGTCGCTACGCTCGGCTTGATCCGCCCTTGGCGGTGCGCGGGCTAATCGTCAAAGTGAAGTTTAGCGATTTTACCCAAACCACCGTCGAGCACGCCGACCCAGCGCCCAACCTTGAACAGTTTGAAACCTTGCTTAACGTTGGTTGGGCCAGGGGCGAGCGTCCCGTGCGTCTGCTTGGCGTGGGGTATCGGCTGGCGGAAAACAGCCAAGAACACCAGCTGTCGCTGTTTTAATTAGCCTGTTAATCCTTTTGTCGATTGACGCTCATGCAGGAGCGCGTTAAAACAGATGTATGATAGGCGGCGTAAATAATCATGTTTCACACTAGCTGTCTTCCTGCCTTTTTAACGCGCGAGCCTTGCCATGTCTGCTAATGCTGCCCAACGTCCCCGTTTAGTGTTTGCCCATGCCAATGGTTTTCCGGGCTTAAGCTATCGCAGCCTGCTGAACCCACTGGCAGAGACCTTTGATCTGCATCCTCTGGATCGCCTGGGTCACCACCCTGACTACCCCGTTAATCATAACTGGGGCAACTTGGTGGATGAGCTGCTGAGCTACCTACCCGAGACGAATACGCCGCTGCTGGGCGTGGGGCACTCATTGGGTGGCACCTTAATGGCCATGGCCGCTGATAAACAGCCTGAGCGCTTCTGCGGGGTGATCATGCTCGACCCGCCGTTGATGCTGGGCACCGATGCCTGGGCGATGAAAGCCGCCAAGCGGTTTGGTTTTGTTGATCGGGTCACACCTGCGGGTAAAACCTTGGGACGGCGCACTGTTTGGCCGAGTCGCGAAGCGATGGCGAGTTCGCTGGGAAGGAGGGGGCTATTTCGCCGCTTTACCCCCGAGGCACTCAACGACTACATTGAAGCAGGGACGCGCTTACTAGATGACGGCAGTGCTGAACTGACCTTTGACCCGAGTATTGAGGTGGAAATTTTCCGCCATCTGCCCGATCACCTTTCGCGCCTGCCCCAGCGGTTGGGCGTACCGCTTGAACTGGTAGCAGGCAAAGAGTCCCACCTGCTGACCGCTTCACGGATAAAACGCTTGAAGCGTAAAGGGTTAACGGTGAGCGAGGTTCCCGGTACGCATATGTTCCCCATGGAGCATCCGGATGAGACACGTGCCGCTATTTTGGCTGCCTGGCAGCGCTTAGCGAACGCTAGTCGGTCTTCAAACACAGCGTAAGGAGGCGTTATGTATCTTTCCGTACAGCTTAGCTACTACCCACTGGCCGATGGCTTCAAGCCGGTGGTCAAAGAGGTGGTGAAACGCCTTGAGGCAACGGGATTGGAAGTACACCCGAATCGCATGAGTACCCAGGTGTTTGGCGAGTTCGACGAAGTAATGGCAGCGTTAAGCGATGTGATGAAGTGGTCGTTTGAGACCCATGGCAAAGCGGTCTTTACGGCTAACTTTCTAGAAGGCGATCGCCGACCTCGTTAAACCAAAACGCCGCCCGATTGGGCGGCGTTTGTTTCGGTTCAAATGGTGTTACACCAGTGAATCCAGGCAGGACTCAATAATATCCAGGCCTTCATTGAGCACGTCATCTTGGATGGTGACGGGCATCAGGAAGCGGATGGTGTTGCCGTACATGCCGCAGGAAAGCAGGATCAAACCCTCTTCGCGGGCTTTCTTGCACAGCGCGGCAGCTAGCTCTGGGTTAGGTGTGTGGTCGGCTTTGTTCGACACCAGCTCAAAGGCAGCCATGGCGCCCATGTTGCGCACGTGGTCGATGCAATCAAACTTGTCTGCCCACACGTTGAAGCGCTTGGCCAGCTTGTCGCCCAGGGCCTGGCTCTTCTCCAGAATGTTCTCTTCTTCAAACACTTCCATGACCGCTAGCGCCGCCGCACAGGCGGTGGGGCTACCGGTGTAGGTGCCGCCCAACGAGTTAGGGCCTGAAGCGTCCATCACCTTGTCAGTACCCACAATGGCGGAGATCGGCATGCCGTCGGCCATGCTCTTGGCCATGGTCATAATGTCCGGCTCAACGCCGCTATGCTCGATGGCAAACATTTTGCCGGTACGGCCAAAGCCCGACTGCACTTCATCGATGATCATCAAAATGCCGTGCTCATCGCAGATCTCGCGGATCTTGGTCAGGAAGCTGGTAGAGGCTGGGTAGAAACCGCCTTCACCGAGTACCGGCTCGAGTRMGATGGCTGCGGTATCCTTGGGGTTGGCATCGGTTTTCAGCGTCATCTTCAGGCCGCGAATGGCTTCGTCTTCGCTAACGCCGTGGTAAGGCACCGGGTAGGGGGCACGGAAAACGGTGCCCGGCATGGGGCCGAAGTCGCTCTGGTAAGGGGCTACCTTGCCGTTCATGGCCATGGTGAAGAAGGTACGGCCGTGGTAGCCGCCGTCAAAGCAGATAACGTTAGAACGGCCAGTAGCGGCGCGGGCGATCTTGACCGCATTTTCCAGCGCTTCCGCACCCGAGTTGGCCAGCATGACTTTGGCATGGCCACGCACCGGTACGATGTGGCTGAGCTTTTCCGCGACTTTCACGTAGCCTTCATAAGGCATGACCGTTTGGCAGGTGTGCATCAGCTTATCGAGCTGGGCTTTTACCGCCGCGACCACTTTAGGGTGACGGTGTCCTACGTTGAGTACGCCAATGCCGCCCGCAAAGTCGATAAAGCGGTTGCCGTCCGCGTCCCAGATTTCAGCGTTTTCAGCGTGGTCGGCGAACGCCGTTGCAGGGCTTGCGGCGCCAGCAGCGACGTATTTATGTTTCAGCTCGTTCAGTTCGGCATTGCTGCTCATGGCTTACTTCCTAATTGATGAGGGAGGATCTTTCAGCATAGTGCTTAATAGCTTTGATTACATTGATGACGAGGCAATGACAACACGATTGCGCCCCGTTTGTTTAGCTTGATACATAGCTTTATCGGCACGATCAAGTAGCCGTGTGCCCGAAGCTTCAACGTAGCTGGCAATCCCCGATGAGAGCGTCACCGTTAATTGATGCTCGCTAAAGGTTTGTTGCGCGACGCTTTTACGCACACGCTCCATTCCCTGATAGGCCTCTTCGGCGTTCACGCCCGGCATAATGATCAAAAACTCTTCACCACCCAGGCGGATGTGTAAATCGGTGTCGCGCAGTACGCTGCTCACTAAGGTAGTGATCTGCTGTAGAACGCTATCGCCCGTGCTGTGTCCATAGGTATCGTTAATCGCTTTAAAGTCGTCCAGATCATACATGGCGATACTAAACGGTGTGCTATATCGCTCGCAGCGCTTGATCTCTTCCTCTAAACGCTGCAAACCCGCACGGCGATTGAGCAGCTCGGTGAGTTCATCGTGGTGGGCAAGATGATCCAGGCGTTCATTGGCCTGCTTTAGCCGCTCTTCGAGCTGCTTGCGCTGGGTAATATCGATAACAAAAGTGACTTTGCGCAGCTCGCCATCGTCAGCTTCAATGCGCGCAGCTTCGGCAATAATGGTACGTAATTCACCGTTTCTGTTGATGACATCCCACTCTTGGCGCAGTTCGTGGTTTTCGCTGCCTTGAATAAACTCATCGTGTAACGCCGACAAAATAGCCCGGTTCGCTTCTGGCACCATCATGGTGAAGTGCTGGCCTAAAAGCTCATCGGGCCGATAACCATAAAACTCACAGTAGGCGGGATTGACCATTTCAAAGTGGCCAGAAGGCGTCGTGATACAGATCCCGATGGGGGACGCTTTGATCACGTTTTCAGTATTGCGCTTTGAGCGGTTAAAAAGCTGATAGAGCTTATCAGGGCTAATCTCTTTCATTCACCGCTCCTGAACTGCTTTCTAGTTCACTTTTTAACCCCATTAATAGCGGGGTGATATGAGTACACAAAGAATTAATCGCGGGTTTCGCAAAATAGAAACCCTGCTGGCGAACAACCCCGGCGCGGGCCAGCCATAAAGCTTCACCGCGGGTCTCCACACCTTCTGCAATGAGCGTCATATCAAGCTCTTGGGCGAGTAAGATGATCGCGTTTAACAGCGCTTGGCGGCGAAAATCGCTGTCGCAATGCATCACCAGTTCACGGTCGATTTTAAGCTTATCAGGGGTCAATTCGGTAAGTAAGTCCAGGTTGGCGTACCCATTACCAAAGTCGTCAAGCGCCGTTTTGAAGCCCATGGAGCGGTACGCATCAATAATATTGCATAGATGTTGCCGGTCACGGACGCGCTCGGTTTCGGTGATTTCAAAAATAAGCCGATGGGTGGGCCAGCCCACGCGTTTGGAAACGTCTAACGTTGCCTGTATACACGCTTCTGGTTCATAAACGGCGTTGGGCAAGAAGTTGATCGAGAGATCGGTTGGCATATCCAGTGCGCTGGCCATCTCTATTGCTTTCACCCGGCAGGCTTGATCAAAACGGTAGAGCAGATCGTCGGTAACTTGGGCAATCACACTCCCGGCGGATTCGCCTTGGGTCCCACGCACCAACGCTTCGTAGGTGACGATTCGAGCCAGCGATAAATCCACGATGGGCTGAAAGGCCATGGTGAACTCAAAGGGCAAATCGCCTTCACAGCGTTTGCAGTGGCCATTGACGCGTGCGCACTGGCTCATAGCGGCTCCTGGAGATGGGGATCGTATGTTGCTGTTAACGCCATAGCATTAGCAAGCATAATGCCTAAAGCCTACGCCGAAGCATTCAACGGAAGTTAGCCTAGATCTTGATGCATGTTTTGTATAGGTATTGTATAGATATTTATTGTAAAGTGCTAGCCAATGGCTCTCCAACTGTAGGCTCGCACCGCCGGTCGGTACTAACGGCAAAAAAAGGCGCCAGGTGAGGCGCTCAAGAGGGAAAAGCGTAACGCATTGATGCGATGGAAAGTCGATGCTATTAAATGATGCCCGCTAAGCGAAGCGCAGTGCGTTGCTCCAAGCTAATACCGAGTTCTTCCAGCACGCTTTCTGTGTGCTGGCCTAAGTGGGGGGGCGCCGTGGTGGCACTCATCTGGGCGCCGTTAAAACGGATTGGATTAGCGACCAGATCCACTTGGCCCGCTTGGTCATGAGGCAGGGTCTGCTTAAGTCCACGGGCTTTCACATGGGGGTCGTCAAACACCCGATCTAGCGTATTAATCGGCCCACAGGGCACGCCCACCGCCTCAAAGGCGGCCAGCCAATGGTCGGTGCTGTGCTGCGCCAATGCTGCTTCCAACTGGGGTGCCAGCAGGGCGCGGTGGTTGACTCGGGCGCCGTTGGTGGCAAAGCGTGGGTCTTCGGCCAAAGCGGGGAGTGAAAGCACGTTACAGCAACGCTTGAACTGCTCGTCATTGCCCACAGCCATGATCATATGGCCGTCCTGGGTGGCAAACGCTTGGTAAGGCACGATATTAGGGTGGGCGTTACCCAGCCGCTGGGGCACATTGCCCGAGGKGAGGTAATTCAGTGCCTGATTGGCAAGCACGCCCACCTGAACATCCATAAGCGCCATATCAATATGGCAGCCCTCACCGCTGTCGCGGCGCTGGTAAAGCGCTGCCAGCACTGCATTGGCGGCATACAGTCCGGTGAAGATATCGGTAAACGCGACGCCGCTTTTTACCGGGCCGCCGCCGGGCTCGTCGTCAGGCTTGCCGGTCAGGCTCATGATCCCGCCCATGGCTTGGATCATAAAGTCGTAACCGGCGCGATGAGCGTAGGGGCTCTCCTGGCCAAAGCCGGTGATGGAGCAGTAAATCAGCCTGGGGTTTAACGCCTTTAAGCTGGCGTAATCCAGGCCGTAGCGCTTCAGGCCACCGACTTTAAAGTTCTCTATCAGCACGTCTGATTGAGCGACCAACTGTTTAATCACCGCTTGGCCTTCGGGCTTGGCCATATCGACGGTGACCGAGCGTTTGCCCCGATTAGCGCACAGGTAATACGCTGATTCTTCGCTGCCCGCGAGCCACGGAGGCCCCCAGTGGCGAGTGTCATCGCCACTACCGGGTCGCTCGACCTTAATCACGTCCGCCCCCATGTCCGCAAGCATTTGTCCGCACCAAGGCCCGGCCAGCACCCGGGAAATATCGAGTACTTTAATACCGGCCAGTGGTTTGGTTAGCTCGCTCATAGAGGCTCCATTAATAAGTGACAAGTGGTCAAGATGCGGTGATTAAAAGAACGACTGAATACCGGTCTGCGCGCGACCCAGAATCAGCGCGTGCACATCATGGGTGCCTTCGTAGGTATTCACCGACTCCAGGTTGACCATATGGCGAATCACGCCGTACTCATCAGAAACGCCGTTGCCACCGTGCATATCCCGGGACTGGCGAGCGATATCCAGCGCTTTACCGCAGTTGTTGCGCTTGATCAGCGAAACCATTTCCGGTGCCCAGTTGCCGCTATCCATCAGGCGGCCCACCTGCAACGCGGCCTGCAGGCCAAGGGTGATCTCGGTCTGCATATCGGCAAGTTTTTTCTGGATCAACTGGTTGGCAGCCAACGGGCGGCCAAACTGCTTGCGGTCGAGGGTATATTGACGCGCCGCGTGCCAGCAGAACTCCGCAGTGCCCATCACACCCCAGGCGATGCCGTAGCGCGCCTTATTTAAGCAGCCAAACGGGCCTTTCAGACCGCTGACGTTGGGCAGCAGGTTCTCTTCGGGAACGAAGGCGTTGTCCAGCACGATTTCGCCGGTAATCGACGCGCGTAGCGAGACCTTGCCTTCGATTTTCGGCGTGGTGAAGCCTTCAGTGCCGCGCTCAACAATAAAGCCTTTAATCTGGTTGTCGTGGGCCGCTGACTTTGCCCAAMCCACCGCGATATCGGCAATCGGACTGTTGGTGATCCACATTTTGGCGCCGGTCAGGCGGTAGCCGCCGTCGACTTTTTCTGCACGGGTAATCATATTGCCGGGGTCAGAGCCGTGATCGGGCTCGGTCAAACCAAAACAGCCGACCATTTCGCCGCTGGCAAGCTTGGGCAGGAACTTCTGCTTCTGCTCTTCGGAGCCGTAGGTCTCTATGGGGTACATCACCAGCGACGACTGTACGCTCATGGCGGAACGATAGCCGGAGTCAACGCGCTCTACTTCGCGGGCAATCAAACCGTAAGCGACGTGGTTAACGCCTGCGCCGCCGTACTCGGGGGAAACGGTGGCGCCGAGTAGGCCAAGCTCACCCATTTCGGTCATGATCTCGCGGTCAAAGCGCTCTTCACGGAAGGCGGTTAGTACGCGGGGCTGAAGGTTTTCCTGGCAGTAGTCGTAGGCCGCATCACGAATCTGGCGCTCTTCATCGGTGAGCTGCTGTTCCAGCAGTAGCGGGTCGTCCCAGTTAAAGTGTGTCATGGCGTGGAGTCCTCGATTTATTTGTTCGATCGGTTGTATAGAGAACCGATAGCGATGGATTGGTTGCAAAGTAGTCTACGGCCAATGTATCGCCGTTTTTTTAAAATATCTACATTTTTTTAAAACGCAGAATTTAATTTTTGCGACGCAGCGCTTAACTGATGCCACGATCCTTAAGGACGCGGGTAATAATCGGCACCGGGGTCATCAAGTGGTCGCGCATCAGCGTGTCGGCTTCAGCGGTGTCGCGAGCCAGAATGACATCGACCAGCGCGGCGTGCTCCTGACGCTTGAGCTCCAACGCCTGGGGCGACATTACGGTTTCCTGCAGCCATAGGTGGCGGTAGCGCTCTACCTGATCAAACAGGGTGTTGCGCATTTGTAGCAGGTGAGGGGAGTTGCAGCCGCTGGCGATGGCGGTATGGAAGGCTTTATGGCGCTGATCCCAAAGGTCGAGCAGGTCGTCGGGGGTATTGATGTCGGTGACCTTGGCCAGGCGATGGGCGGTGGCCAGCACGGTGGCTTCCCAGTCGTCGTCGCCGCGCTCAATAGCCAACCTCAGGATCAGCCCTTCAAGCTGGGCCCGGGCGTCGTAAATATCGTTTAGTTCGGCCAGCGACATTGGCGCCACCCGGTAGCCGCGCTGGCTAATGGCCACGACTAAACGATCAGCGACCAGCTGTGAGAGCGCTTCCCGGAGCGGCCCGGTGCTGGCGCCGTACTGCTCTTTCAGGTGGCTCATTAGCAGCTTTTGTTCAGGGGCGTAGCGGCCACGAATAATGTCATGTTTGAGTTGGCGGTAAGCGCTGATGGCGAGATTTTGCCGCGGTGCGTCTTTCTCCCTACTATTTTCTTCTTTAAAACCGGGCTCCATAGCAGTGTGGCTCCTATCCTGAATCAATAACAAAGGGGGTGGCGGAAAATTAACGGCCATTATCAATAAATATTAACAATTTGGCATAGGGTAAGACATTTATGCAGGATTTCGTTATTTTAAACCGCTTAGGAAGCTAGCTCGGCCTTACCTGTTATGCCGCCATTGTTGAACACGTAAAGGGGCCGCTGCGCTGATAACGCCCTATTAGCATCTAACGCATTAGCCGTGCTAACTTCTCTTCCACCGCTTCTGGTTGCTAGTTGATGGCGATCAGAAGCAGGGGGATTCAACACTTCCTTTATCGTCAACCATACCTATAAGTCCAAGCAGGACGGAGGAAACGCTCATGCGAACTCTACGCTCTCTATACACCACAGCCGCTGCTGCATCTATGCTCGCGGTCGCGCTCCCGGCAAGCGCCCAACAGCTTTCTATCGCCACTGGTGGTACTGGCGGCGTTTACTATCCAATCGGCGGTGGTTTTGCCGAAATGATCAACAACCATATCGAAGGCGCTCAAGCGACCGCCGAAGTCACCGGTGCCTCGGTTGAGAACATGGGCCTGATCATGCGCGGCGATGCGGATCTTGCCCTGGCACTGGCTGATACGGTCTATCAAGCCTACAACGGCACGGATGACTTTGAAGGTCGTCAGGTTGAAAACATCCGCGCGCTCGCCTCGGTTTACCCCAACGCGGTTCAGCTGGTGACGCTGGCCGAGTCGGATATCGAAACGATTGCTGACCTTGAAGGCAAGCGCGTTTCCGTCGGTGCGCCGGGTAGCGGTACCGAGCTAAACGCCCGCGCTTTGCTGGAAGCCAATGGCATCAGCTATGAGGACTTCACTCCCCAGCGCCTTAACTTCAACGAAACCGCTGATGCGATTCGCGATGGTGATATCGACGCCGGTTTTTGGAGCGTTGGGCCGCCTACCAGCTCGATTCTCAMCCTGGCCGCGACCCGCGATATTCGCCTGATTAGCCTATCTGATGAAGAAGTAGCCAACGCTCAGGCAGAAGAGGAAGTCTTCGCTCCCTACGAGCTTGCCGCCGGTATGTATGACGGTATGGATGAAGCTGTACAGACCATTGGTATCCCCAACGTTCTCGTTGTTAACTCTGAGATGGATGAAGAGCTGGCTTACCAGTTGACCCAACTGCTGTTCGAAAATACTGACGAGCTGATTGCGGTTCACCCGGCGGCGAACGACACCACCGTTGAGTTCACCATGGACTCTACTCCGGTGCCGTTACACCCCGGTGCACTGCGCTACTTCGAAGAAGTGGGTGCCGAAATCCCGGATCGTCTACGTCCGTAACCACTCTCCGTCACTACTACAGTCCGTAACTACCACAGGACATTGAAGGATATTGTCATGCAGTGGCAGCAACGACTGGTGGCGCTACTCATTGCATGTTGTCCATTCGCCGAAGTGGGGGCTTCCCCCGCTTCGGCGTCGGCGTTTATGCGCTTAGCCGTGGKGACCGAACAAGGCGACGCCTTGGTGGATGAAACGGTGCCTGCGGGCGGTCGCTGGTGTATTAAGTGGCAACACTCTGTTGAACACTTTACGGTACTGGACTGCTATCGCAATGCGGCGGGTGTCATGCAGTTGGAGCGTAGCCATCAACCCGACTTTGCCGCTGGGCTTGGGCATATCTTTGGTCGTGGTGAACAGGTCTCCGACGGTGAGGGCGGCTACTGGATTAATGCGATTAACGAGCCTGTCGCCAATAACCGTTATGTGTTGAGGGTCGGTTCTCCTGCCGTCAACCATCGCGTAGTGTGGCCAGACGGTGAGCATGCGCCGGTGAGCCTAAGTGAACACGCCGCTGGGCAACGCGTGACCATTCAGCTAATAGCCCCTCACGCACCCCTGCGTGAATAAAAACGACATTAGTTAACGCTTCCGAGGACTTCATGAGCGAATCCAAGCAACCGTCGAGCGTGGTGCCGGGCGGTAATGTGATTCAACCCCGCATGGTGCTGTGGTCGATCACCATTGTGGCGGTGGGTCTTTCCCTGTTCCAACTCTATTCAGCCGGTATACAGCCCTTGGGGCTTTTTTATCAGCGCAGCATTCACCTCGCATTGATCATGATACTGGCGTTTTTAATGTTTCCAGCCTTTGGCCCCACCCGTAAGCGTGGTGTATTGGGCTGGGGGCTTGATCTGGTGTTTTTTGCCGGTGCGGTGCTGACCGGTGGTTATTTAGTGCTCAACCTGGATGAGATCTTTAGCCGTGCGGGGTTCTGGAATGACACCGATATTCTGGTTGCCTGTATTGCCACGGTGACCGTTCTGGAAGCTAGCCGCCGCGCGGTGGGGTTTGGGATGACCGTGATCGGCCTACTGGCCATTGTCTACGCCTTTGCCGGGCCGCGGGGTGAGCTGCCGTGGCTGGGTGAGTGGATGCCGGGCATTCTGGAGCACCGTGGCTACACCATTGACCGGGTGGCCGGTCAGCTCTACCTGGGGCAAGAGGGCATCTTTGGCCTGCCGCTGGGCGTCGCGGCGACCTACATCTTTATCTTTGTGCTATTCGGTGCTTTTTTGGAGTGTACCGGGGCGGGCAAGTTCTTTATCGATATGGCCTACGCAGCGACTGGCCGTCAGCGCGGCGGGCCCGCCAAAGCGGCGGTATTAGCCTCGGCGGGCATGGGCTCGATTTCCGGCAGCGCGATTGCCAATGTGGTCACCACCGGTGCCTTTACCATTCCGTTGATGAAAAAACTTGGCTACAAAGCCAAGCAGGCAGGKGGCATCGAAGCCGCGGCCTCGACCGGCGGGCAGATTATGCCGCCGCTGATGGGCGCCGGGGCGTTCTTGATCGCTGAGTATACCAATACGCCGTACCTGGATATCGTCAAAGTCAGCATTCTGCCGGCGATTATGTATTTCGCCACGGTCTATCTGTTCGTCCATATCATTGCGCTTAAGCAAGGTATGCAGGGCCTGCCCAAAGACGAGTTGCCCCAGATGCGTCAGGTTATGAAAGATGGCTGGCACTTCCTGCTGCCGCTGGCCGTGCTGGTGTGGCTGTTGGCGATGAGCATGTCGCCGATGCGGGTTGGCTACTACGCAGTTGTCACCATTTTGGCAGTGGCAGTATTGCGCTATGTGCTGTGGTTCTTCTTTGTAGCGCCTCGGCAGGGGCAGCCGGTGACCGCATCGGCCGTCAAAGACGTGGTGCGCGCTGGTTTTGCCAAGCTGATCGAGGGCTTGGAACTCGGTGCTCGCAACGCGGTAGCGGTTTCCATGGCCTGTGCGGTAGCTGGGATTATTGTTGGCGTGGTGGGGTTGACCGGTTTAGGGCTTAAGTTCTCTTCCATGATGCTGGCTTTCTCCGGTGGCAACCTGGTGTTGGCGCTGGTGATGGTGCTGTTGGCAAGCCTGGTGCTGGGGATGGGGCTTCCCGTTACCGCCAGCTATATCGTGCTCATCGTACTCGTGGGACCGGCACTTACCGCTGAATTCGGTGTGCCGCTACTGGTCGCGCACCTGGTGGTGTTCTGGTACTCCCAGGACTCTAATGTGACGCCGCCCATCGCCTTGGCAGGCTTTGCCGGGGCGGCGATTGCAGGCAGTAAACCGATGGAAACCAGTTTCCAGGCGTGGAAATTTGCTAAAGGCCTCTACTTAATTCCGCTGTTTATGGTCTTCAATCCCGAAATCATTATTGGTGGCCCTGTGCCGGTGGTGATCTGGAACGGGGTGATTGCGATTCTGGCATTAGGTGCCTTTGCTGCGGCGCTGGAGGGCTATCTGTTTACCAAAATGTCGTGGCTACCGCGCATCGCGATTACCGCCGCGATTTTTGGCGTGTTCTACCCCAACCTGATGACTGAAATTGCCGGGGTAGTGGTTATGATCGTCGCTATTGGCGCTAACTGGCTGGCCAGTAAGCGCGAAACGCCGGCGACACCCGTTAGTGGTTAAACGTTAGGCGACCCTACATACAGACCCAAAGGTAGCCAGTAACAGAAAAGGCCCGGAGAGATAATCTCCGGGCCTTTTGCTTGGTGGGCCATTTGTTTGGTGTGCTACGGCATTGGCTGGTTTAGAAGATCGAGTTAGAAGATCGACTCAGCGGTGCCTGAACCCTCGGAACCACTGGCTTCTTCCAGCTCGCGGCTAATGCGGCGCTGCTGGTAATCCGGCAGATGATCCTGATGAAACAGCTCGGTAATCCCGCCAGACTGGCCGTCCGCTAAGCGTTGGCCGGTGTCCGGATCTACGCGCGCGGTGACCACCGTTTCAGGGCGTTCGGGCACGGCGCTTGGCGTACCTTCCAGGGCATCCCCCATAAACTCTACCCAAATGGGGAGCGCGGCCTGAGCACCATACTCAGAGATGGTTTCGTTGCTGTCCTTACCCACCCAGACTGTGGTCACCAGATCGCTATTAAAGCCCGCAAACCAGGCATCACGCTGACTGTTGGTGGTGCCGGTTTTGCCGACGATATCGTCACGGTTAAGGCTTAATGCACCGCGGCCAGTGCCCGAGGTGATAACGTCGCGCAGCATATCACGCAGGATATAAACAGCCGCCGGGTCGACTACCCGTTTGGCGATCGGGTATTCGCGGCCATCAATTTCCACCGTCTCCTGGTCTTCGGCACAGCTGGGGCATGCCACCTGTGGTGTAGCTTCATCGATCACTTCATTGTCATCGTCACGGGTTACCCGCTCAATAAACCAAGGCGACACCTGGAAGCCGCCATTGGCGAGTACTGCATAGGCGTTAGTCATCTCCATCGGCGTTAAGCTCGCACTACCTAGCGCTAATGATAAGCCGCGCGGGAGTTGGGTAGGAGAGAAGCCGAAACCTTCCAAGAAGTTAATCGTGTAATCCAGCCCCATGGTTTGCAACACACGGATAGTGACCAGGTTACGCGAACGGGCGAGGGCCGGACGTAAGCGCATAGGGCCTTGGAAATCGCGGCTAGAGTTGACCGGCCGCCACAACGAATTGCTGCCGTCGTCGAGTACCACGGGCGAATCGTTAACCACGCTGGCGGCGKTCATCTCTCCCTCTGCCAGAGCTGCTAAGTAAATAAACGGTTTGAAGATTGAGCCCGATTGACGTCGTGCCTGTACCGCGCGGTTGAACTTACTGGCGTTAAAATCAAAACCGCCCTGAAGTGCCAGAATAGCGCCGGTTTGCGGGTCTTGAGCGACCAACGAGCCTTCAGCGTCTGGCTGTTGAGAGAGGCGCAGCGAGCCATCTTCATTCTCAATGACGCGTACCAGGTCGCCGCGTACAGCAATCTCTTCCGCCGAACTGGGCTCGGCGCCACGGCTACGCGGGCTCAGGTAAGGGCGTGCCCAGCTCAAGCCGTCCCAGCCAACCGTCTGTAGGCCATCGTCGCGGGTCAGTACCTGCATTTCACGGCCACTGCTCTCTACCACAATGGCGGGCTGAAGCAGGCCATAGTTGGGCGTGCGCTCAAGCACCTGAACCCAGTTGCTCACGTCGCCATCGATGCCTTCGACTTCCGTCTGGCTGCGCTGGGCGGCTTGGCGGGCGGTCTGGCGAATCTCGGGCGACTCGGAAAGCTCCTCTTCTAGGCCTTGGGTCGCGGTTTGCTCCTGGGCTTCGAGAAGGCTGGCGGCAATATCACTCTGCTCTGGCCCGCGCCAGCCATGGCGCAGATCGTAGGCAGCCAACCCATTGGCCAGCGCTTGGCGGGCAAAGGGCTGCAGCTCGCTATCGATGGTGGTGTAAACGCGATAGCCGCCGGTGTAAGCCTCATCGCCAAAGCGCTCCACCGCATACTGACGGGCCATTTCAGAGACATAGGCGGCATCGACTTCTGCTTGCGTGTAGTGACGACGGGCGGTGACGGGTTCCTGAACGGCAGCTTGATAGGTGGCGTCATCGATATGCCCCAGCTCGCGCATGCGGAATAGGATCCAGTTACGACGAATCAACGAACGCTCGGAGTTAGCCAGCGGATTAAAGGCAGACGGTGCCTTGGGTAAGCCGGCAATCATGGCTGTTTGCGCCAGGCTAAGCTCGGCGAGTGGTTTGTCGTAGTAGGTTTCGGCGGCGGCAGCGATACCGTAGGCGCGATTACCCAGGAAAATCTTGTTCACGTAAAGCTCGAAGATTTCCTCTTTATTGAGTATCTGCTCCATTTGCAGCGCCAGCAGGATTTCACGAATTTTACGCGTAAACGTCTGATCCAGCGTCAGCATATAGTTACGCGCGACCTGCATGGTGATTGTCGAGCCGCCGGATTGAATATCGCCACTCATCGTCAGTTGAAGCATGGCCCGCGCCAAACCACGCGGATCGACGCCGGCGTGGTCGAAGTAGCTGGCATCTTCAGCGGCGGTCAAGGCGTCGATCATATCCTGTGGAATTTCGTCAAAGTTGATCGCCATGCGGCGCTCTTCACCGAATTCGCCAATCAATTTGCCGTCTTGAGTAAAAATTCGCAGCGGGGTGCTTAGTTCGAAATTCTGCAGTTGGCGAACGTCGGGCAATCCTGGGGCAAAGTAAATGGCGGCGCCAATCACGGCTAAGGCGGTGGCGCCCACCAACGACACAATGAGGAAAAACAGCGACACAATAAGGGTTCGAAGAAACGTCATGTACGAAAAACACCCTGGGAAGAATAAAAAAGATCGGCATCTAAGCGGCCGTATCATGCAATTGGCAGCCATTATAGGAACCTGAGGCGGCGGCCACCAGTGTTGATATGCGCTAAGTTGGTTCGCGTGTGACTAAATTAAAAATAATGTAACCTCAAACCATATGTAACAAACGGGCGACAAGCAGGTGGAGCCAAACCCCAATATGCGCTTTCTAAAATCTGCTAAAGGGTTGATCGGCGTCGATATTACCTCGGCGACCGTCAAGCTGCTTGAGCTTAAACAGTGCCACGATAATTACCAAGTAGAAAGCTATGCCGTACGTCCCCTGCGCGAAGGAGCGGTCGTGGAACGGCGTATCCGCGATATTGATGACGTCGCCAGTGTGCTTAGCCGTGCAGTGGAGCACGCCAAGCCCTCTACCCGTAAAGCGGCGGTGGCCGTTCCCGCCAGTGCCGCGATTACCAAAACGCTGAGCTTCCCCATCGGGTTAAGTGAAGAGGAGATCGAAGAACATATCGTGGCCGAATCAGACCGCCATATTCCGTTTCCGTTCAATGAAGTGGCGTTTGATTTTGAGTGCCTGGGCCCGGCGCCCTTTGACGATGAGCAGCAGCAGGTAGCGCTGGTTGCCTGTCGGCAGCAGGATGTGACCCAGCTCACCGACACGCTGGAGCGGGCTGGCTTAGAGCCCGCGGTGGTAGACGTGGAAACCTTTGCTATGGAGCGTTCGCTCGCCGAGCTGCGTCGCCAGCTAAAGGTGGAGAATGATCCCACCGCCTGCATTGGGTTGGTGGATATTGGCGCTAATATGAATGCCTTTCACGTCGTCCGTGGTGGGCATATCGTCTATACCCGCGACACGGCGTTTGGCGGCCGTCAACTCACCGATGCCATTCGTGACCGCTACGACCTGAGCATGGAAGAAGCCGGCTTCGCCAAAAAGCGTGGCGGGCTGCCCGGTGATTACCATGAGCGGGTGCTCAACCCGTTTCTGGAAACCGTGGTGCAGCAGGTGGGGCGCTCCTTGCAGCTCTATTACACCGCCGGGCGTCAGCAAGAGGTAAAGCACATTGTGCTGGCGGGCGGGTCAAGCGTGATTCCAGGGCTTGCCGAGCGCATTGCTGAAGATAGTGGTATGTCGGTGACTGTTGCTAACCCTTTTCAGCGCATGCAGGTCAATAAGCGCTTAAACCTTCAGGCATTGAGCAACCATGCTCCGGCAATGCTCACCGCGGGTGGCTTGGCCATGAGGGTGAGTCAATGAGAGCTAGTTGGTGAGAGTTAGTTAGTGAGGCTTAGTTAGTAAGAATTAGTTAGTGAGAATTAGCCGATGAGCATGAACATTAACCTGCTGCCCTGGCGGGAAGTCCAGCGTGAAAGGCGAACCCGCAAATTTTATGTGATTGTGGCGGCTATGCTGGCGCTGGGCGTGGTGCTTGGCCTGCTGATCTCTCAGCTCTACCAGTTTAAATTAGCGGCCCAGCAGCAGCGTAATGCTTACATCAGCGGCCATATTGAGCGTCTTAATGCCGATATCGCCAGCGTTTCACGTTACGCCAGCGATGCCGAGCGGTTAGGCGAGCAGATCGCCGTCTTCCAAACGTTGCAGTCAGAACGAGCGGATGCCGTACAGCTATTTAACGACGTGGCGGAGAGCGTGGCTAATGGCGTTATTTATCAACGCTTAGCGAAAAATGGTGGCAGCGTGAGCGTCACCGCGGTGGCGGGCAGCGATCGCCAGGTTTCCGAACAGCTGCGCCGAATTGCTGCGCTGCCGGGTTTAGGCGTGCCCTCGCTCTCGGCGGTCGAAAGTGAGCCAAACGGCTCAGGCCGTGTGTTTCGTTTTGATGTGGAACAGACCGCTGCAGCGCTTCCGCAAGGCGTTGAGGAGGCGCTTCCATGACGCTTAACCGCGAACAGTGGGCGATTGAGTGGCAGCGCCTGCGCGCTGTTGACTGGCGGGATCTAGACGTTAAAGAGGCCGGTAGCTGGCCATGGCTATTAAAGGTGTTGAGTTGCTGTCTGGCGCTGCTGGCCGCACTGAGTGTCATGATGTGGTTAGTGGTGAGCGAGCAGCGCGAAGCTTTGATGGCCGCCCAGCGCCAAGAAGTCAGGTTGCTGAGCGAATACCGCAGTAAAGCCTCGCAAGCGGCCTTTCTGCCGGAAATGCGCGAGCAGTTGGTGACCCTGGAAGGTCAGCTGGGGCGTTTGCGCACCATGCTGCCCACCGAGGCGGAAATTCCCTCGCTACTCGATAGCATTTTCGATGCCGCCGTTGATAATCATCTGACCATTGAAACGATTCGACTGCGGCCAACACAAACCCAGGCCCATTATGCCGAGCAGCCGCTGGATATACAGGTGCGCGGCGGCTATCACCAATTGGCGCATTTTAGTGCCGATATTGCCGCGCTGCCGCGTATGGTGACCCAGCACGATTTTACCTTGGCGCCCGTTGATGGTCGTGGCGACACGCTGCGCCTTTCGTTACTCGCGCGCACCTACCGCTATGTGGAGGAGGATGACCCGTCCTCCAGCGAGGGGGCGGACGCGCCATGAGAGCTAAATCGACGGCACTGCTGGCGGTAAGGGTAACGCCTATTATCACGCTGGCGGCCTCAGTGGCGCTACTGACAGGCTGTGCGGACGCCGACCTAGCGCAGCTTGATGGCACGCTGGCCGATATTCGTCAGTCCCCAGGCGGGCAGCCGCCGGTTGTGGCTATCGCGCTGCCCGAAAGCCAGAATTTGGCCTATTTATATAGCGACGGACGTAGCCCTTTTTTGCCCCCCGACGCGATTGCTCAGGGCGGCGCTGATCGAGGCGAGGGCGCCCTTGCGCCTGATCCGCAGCGCGCCCCAGAGCCGCTGGAGCGCTTCTCGCTGCAAGAGCTGCGATTGGTCGGTACCATGCGTATGGGGGAGCGGCAGGTAGCATTGATTGCCTCGCCGGATGGCAATGTGACCAGCGCCAAAGAGGGCAACTATATGGGCGCCGACTATGGGCGTATCGCCGAGATCAGGGCACAAGAAATACGTGTTACCGAGCGAGTGTTCACCCAGCAGGACGGTTGGCAGGAGCGGCAGGTGTCGCTGGTCATTAACGAAAACAACCAGTAAGCGGAAATAGCTCATGGCAGTTACAGCTTGGCGAATGACTCTTTTTATGGCCATGGCCGCACTATGTTTCGCACTATGTTTACTGTTGCCTTCACTGGCGGCTGCCGCGGTGCTGACAGATATTGACGTCCTGCCCGCCGAGAACGCTGGAGCCTACCTTGACCTGCATTTCACCGGCGACGTGCCCGCGCTGCGGAGTTATCGCCTGGACTCTCCGCCGCGAGTGACGCTGGATTTGGCAGAGACCCAAAGTGGGCTCGATAACCGGCGCATTAACGTTAATCGTCTTGGCATTGCGCAGATTACCGCCTTGGAGGGCAATGGCCGTACTCGCCTGGTGGTCAATCTCAGCGAGCCTCAGGCGTTCACGTCTAGCGTGCTGGATGATCGTCTACGTATTACCTTTACTTCAGATGCCAGCCGCTCGCTTAGCTCATCGCCTGGCATCGCTTCAGCGGGGCTTGAAACCGACGAAGGGCCGCAGATTGAGAATATTGATTTTCGCCGCGGCGCAGACGGCGCCGGTCGGTTGCTAGTCACCTTTGATCGCGAAGGGGTCGAAGCCAACGTGCGGGAAGGGGCCCCCGACCAGGTGCTGGTGAGCCTGAGCGATGTGGCCATTCCTGACGCGCTTAACCAGGTCTACGATGTCACCGACTTTGCGACCCCCATCACGCGGATTACGCCCCGCGCCAGCCAAGGCGACACCCAGTTAGCGATCGCCATCCAGGGCGCTTATGCGATGATCTCCTCGCACAGTGGCCGTACGCTGACGGTGGAAGTGCAGCCCGCCAGCCAACAGTCACAACCCTCTGAAGCGACAGGTGAACGCTTCAACGGCGAGCGTTTGAGTCTTAACTTTCAGGATATCGAAGTGCGTTCGGTGCTGGCCACGCTGGCCGAATTTACCGGGCTAAACTTAGTTGCCAGCGATAGCGTAACGGGGCGCGTGACGCTCAACTTAAATGATGTTCCCTGGGATCAGGCGTTGGCACTGATTCTGCAAAGCCAGCAGTTATCGAGCCGTGAGCAGGGCAATGTGATTGTCGTGGCGCCCGCCAGTGAGCTGGCTGACTTTGAACGCCAGGAGCTAGAGGCGCGCAACCAGCGTGAAACACTCTCGCCGCTGGTCACCGAGTTTATCGAGATCAAGTATTCCCGGGCCGAAGATTTAGCCCAGTTGCTGCGCGGTGGTGATGAGGATGGCTTTGGACTTCTCACCGAGCGTGGTCGTGTCAGCGTTGATAAGCGCACCAATACGTTGCTGGTGCAGGATGCCGCCGAACAGGTGCGCGATATTGTGCGTATCATTGATCGTTTGGATGTCGCCGTCCGCCAAGTACAAATAGAAGCCCGCATTGTGATCGCTCGAGACACCGCTTCCCGTGAACTGGGCATTAACTGGGGTGTGTCGAGCACCCGCGGCTTTCAAGAGGGGGTTGACGGCACCTTCAGTCGACGCGATATCAATCCTAATGGTATCAACCGCGCGCAGGGCGGCTTAGCTGTAGATTTGGGGGAGGCCACCGGGCCAGGCACCGGCTTTAGCTTTGGCTATTTATCCGGCGATATTTTGCTGGATTTAGAGCTGCGCGCGCTAGAGAGTGAAGGTAAAAGCCAGACCATTTCACAGCCCAGAATTATTACCGCTAATCAGCGCACCGCGCGCATTAGCCAGGGTGAAGAGCGCGCCTTCCAGAGCGTGGATGGCAACGATAATCCGGATACCGAGTTCAAAGAAGCCGAACTCTCGCTGGAAGTCACTCCGCAAATCACGCCGGATAACCGCATTATTATGGATCTGGTGATCAAAAATGACAGTTTCCGAGAATCGGAATTTGGCGGCGAGCCGCCGATTGATACCAACCAGATTGAGACCCAAGTGCTGGTAGATAACGGCCAAACGGTAGTGTTAGGTGGTATTTTGACCACCGAAGAGCTGCGCCAAATCGCCAAAACACCGCTTTTGGGTGATATTCCTTTGTTCGGTAGACTGTTTCGCTATACCGAAGAGAGCAATGAGAAGGKAGAGTTGTTAGTCTTTATTACTCCACGACTCCTAGACGATGGCTTAACGGTTCGCTGATGCAGGATTTACCCAATTTATTTCTCATAGGCCCCATGGGGGCTGGCAAAAGCACCATTGGTCGCCTACTGGCGGCCGAGCTTGCGCGTCCGTTTTACGACAGTGACCACGCCATCCAAGACCGCTGCGGGGCTGATATCCCGTGGATTTTCGATGTGGAGGGCGAACAGGGCTTTCGACTGCGGGAAATTCATATGATCGATGAGTTAACCCAGCTCTCTCCGGTGGTGGTCGCCACTGGCGGCGGCGCGGTGCTGCGCGAAGAGAATCGCCGTGCCCTGCGCGAGCGGGGCACGGTGGTCTACTTGTTGACCACTGTCGACCAGCAGCTCAAACGGACGGCGAAAGATCGTAACCGGCCGCTACTGCAGTGCGCTAACCGCGAGCAGGTGCTCAACGACATGTTCGCCCAGCGCGATCCACTCTATCGAGCCACCTCGGATATTGCCGTGCGCACCGACCGCCGCAGCCCCAGGGCGGTGGTCAATGAAATCCTGCGCCGGGTCCATCGGCTGGTAGACCCGCTTGAATCCCCATCATCGTCGGCTGGAACGTTTAATCATAAGGTATCCCCATGACCTCGACCGCTAGCGCGCAACGCACGCTTAACGTTGCCCTAGAAGAGCGCAGCTACCCGATTCATATTGCTACCGGCCTGATGGGCCGTGCCGATATGTTGACCCCCTACCTGGCCGGACAGCAGGTGATGGTGGTGACCAACGAGACGATCGCGCCTCTCTACCTGGAAATGCTATGCACCAGCCTGCCGGATCACTTGGATGTTCGCACCGTGGTGCTCCCCGATGGCGAGCAATACAAAACGATTGATCAGGTCAGCCGCATTTGGGATGCGCTGCTGGAGGCCGGTTTTAACCGCCGCTGCACCCTGATCGCCTTGGGCGGCGGGGTGATTGGCGATATGGTCGGCTACGCCGCCGCCTCTTATCAGCGTGGCGTGGCCTTTATCCAGGTGCCCACCACGCTGCTTTCCCAGGTGGATTCCTCCGTGGGCGGTAAAACCGGCGTTAACCATCCGCTGGGTAAAAACATGATCGGCGCTTTCTGGCAGCCCAAAGCCGTGCTGGTGGATATCGACACCCTTAAGAGCCTGCCCCGCCGTGAGCTCGCAGCGGGGATGGCCGAGGTGATCAAGTACGGCTTGATTCGTGATGAAGCGTTTTTAAGCTGGTTAGAAGCCAATATGGCCGCGCTGCTGGATGTGGTGCCGGAGATTGTCGCCGACGCCATAGCGCGCAGTTGCCAAATCAAAGCGGACATTGTCGCCGAAGATGAAACCGAGCAGGGCGTCCGGGCGTTGCTTAATCTGGGCCACACTTTTGGCCACGCCATTGAGGCCCACCAGGGCTACGGCAATTGGCTACACGGCGAAGCCGTGGGCGCGGGCATGGCCATGGCGGCAACGCTGTCTCATCGCTTAGGCTGGATTGACGATGCGGCCCTGGCACGCAGCCTGGCGGTGATCGAGAGCGCCGAACTGCCGTTAGCGGCCCCGGCGAATATGACCAGCGATGACTTTTTAGCCCGTATGCGGCTGGATAAGAAAAATATCGACACCCGCCTGCGCCTGGTGCTGCTTAACGCCCTAGGCGATGCCTGCGTCAGCGATGCTACGCCCGTAGACGTTCTCCGCACGCTGCTTGATGACTATCCGCGCCGCTGAGCAACGACAGTCGCAAGCTCATTAAAGCGCGTTCTAGTTAAGAGAGAGGCCCAGCCCTCATTAGCCGCCGTGTAAAACCAGGCGCGTTAATGAGGGCAGTTTTGCATGCGCGCAGCGTTATTTTTCAGCCAAGTAGTAGAACAGTGTTTCTATATAATCCGCATGCCTTATGCGCTATCGGCATGGGTGCGTGAGCCCTATTTAGACTAAAGTTTAATGGAAAATAAAAAGCGTTAAAATAGCGTTTTGTATGATTACAAGTGTTTGAAGTATATGTATTTTTTCCTTGAATGAGAATGCAAATACCGGATTTGAAAAGAGTTTCTCTAACGTTGTAGGTGCCAAGAGATTGCGCAAAGTGGTTACCAATCGCTATGCTGACCGGCCATTTTGTTGCGGCAGCGAACGTGGGAAACACCCCATTCTGGGCAGGTTATAAGCACCATAAAAAAAGCGAAACCGTCCTTTATACCATAAGCACGCTGCTAAAAAAATACGCTGACTAGTAGAGGCACGCCCATGAATAGAGGTCTTCACCAGCCTGGCGAGTTTCGCGATAACTGTGGTTTTGGCCTGATTGCCCATATGGAAGGCCAGGCTAGCCACGACTTGCTGAAAACTGCCATTGAATCCCTGACCTGCATGACCCACCGGGGCGGTATCGCTGCCGACGGAAAGACCGGCGACGGCTGTGGTTTGCTACTTAAAATGCCCACGCCTTTTATGCAGGAACTGGCCAAAGAGGCGTTTGATACTGAGCTTGGCGAACGCTTTGCCGTGGGTGTCGTTTTTCTACCCAACGATGACGCCCGTGAAGCGCATGCCCGCGATACCCTAACCCGCGAGCTGGAAGCACGCGGGCTCAACGTGCTGGGCKGGCGCGATGTGCCCACAGACCCGAGCGTTTGTGGACCCATGGCGCTGGATTGCCTGCCGCGCATTCGCCAGCTGTTTGTGCAGCCAGGCCAGGGCGAGCACTTCGATGTTGACCTCTTTATGGCCCGCCGCCGTGCCGAACAGGCACTGCGCGACGAAGCGGACTTCTACGTCGCTTCCCTGTCGTCAGAAGTGGTCTCCTATAAAGGCTTGGTGATGCCGGAAGATCTACCGGCGTTCTATCAGGACTTGAACGACCCGCGTCTGGAAACTGCTATCTGTGTTTTCCACCAGCGCTTCTCGACCAATACCGCACCGCGCTGGCCATTGGCGCAGCCATTCCGCCTGCTGGCACACAACGGTGAGATCAACACCATTGAAGCCAACCGCGGTTGGGCGAACTCGCGTAAGGCGAATTTCGTCAATGAGCGGCTGCCGGATATCGCCGAACTGGACGAGATCGTCAATACCACCGGCTCTGACTCCTCAAGCATGGATAACATGCTGGAAGTGCTGCTCACCGGCGGGATGGAGCTGCACCGTGCGGTGCGCATGATGGTGCCGCCTGCCTGGCAGAACGTCGAAACCATGGACGCCGAGCTGCGTGCCTTCTACGAATACAACTCCATGCATATGGAGCCGTGGGACGGCCCGGCGGGCGTAGTGATGACCGACGGCCGCCAAGCGGTGTGTATGCTCGACCGAAACGGACTACGCCCGGCGCGCTGGGTGATTACCAAAAACGGCTATATCACCCTGGCCTCGGAAACGGGCACCTACGGCTACAAGCCTGAAGATGTCGTCGCCAAAGGCCGCGTTGGGCCTGGGCAGATGCTGGCGGTTGATMCCCAAACTGGCGAAGTGCTTCACACCACCGATATTGATGAACGGCTAAAATCTGCCTACCCCTACAAGCGTTGGCTAAAGCAGGAAGCCAGCTATTTGGAGTCGGCGCTAACCGAGCTGGCGCGTTTCCAAACCATGGATGCCGATGCGCTCAATGTTCAGCAGAAGCTGTTCCAGGTCAGTTTTGAAGAGCGCGATCAGGTGCTGCGCCCGCTAGCGGAGAGCGGCCAGGAAGCCGTTGGCTCAATGGGCGACGATACCCCCATGGCGGTGCTGTCGAGCCGTCCGCGCCTGTTGACGGACTTCTTCCGTCAGAAGTTTGCCCAGGTCACCAATCCGCCCATTGACCCGCTGCGCGAAGCGATCGTCATGTCGCTGGAAACTTGCTGTGGCGCTGAGCTGAACGTCTTTAAAGCCACGCCTGAGCATGCGCACCGCTTGATTTTGACCACGCCGGTGCTGTCGCCGCGTAAATTTACTGCGCTGGTCAGCCAGGACGACCCGGCCTTCGCCAGCTATACGCTGTCGCTGGGCTACGACCCGGAGCAGCAGAGCCTGCACCAAGCGCTTAAAGCGCTGTGTAAAGAAGCCGAAGCCCAAGTGCGCGCCGGTAAAGTGATCCTGGTGCTCACCGATGCCGAGCTGGCGAAAGGCCTAATTCCGATTCAGGCTGCCTTGGCGGTGGGTGCCGTGCACTCTCACTTAGGTCGTTTGGCGCTGCGCCCCAATGCCAATATTGTGGTGGAAACCGGCTACGCCCGGGACGCCCACCAAATGGCGGTTCTGTTTGGGGTAGGTGCTACGGCGGTGTATCCGTGGCTTGCCTACCAGGTAATGGCGGATATGCAMCGTACAGGCGAATTGACCGGTAACCCGGCGGATGGCCGCGAGAACTATCGCAAAGGTCTGCAAAAAGGTTTGTTCAAGATCCTGTCAAAAATGGGTATCTCGACGCTGGCTTCTTACCGTGGCTCGATGCTGTTTGAAGCCGTGGGGCTGGCGGATGAAGTTATGGATATGTGCTTTGTCGGCATGGCATCGCGCATCCAAGGCACCGGCTTCGCCGAGCTGCAGATGCAGCAGGCGCTGCTGGCCAAAGATGCCTGGATTCCCCGCAAAGGAATCTCCCAAGGCGGCATGTTCAAATACGTTCACGGCCACGAGTACCACGCCTATAACCCCGATGTGGTGATGTCGCTTCAGGCCGCGGTTCAAGAGGGCAGCTACACCAAGTGGAAGAAGTTCGCCCAGTTGGTGAACGAGCGCCCGGTAGCCACCATCCGCGATTTGCTCAAGCTCAAACCGGTTGAAACGCCGTTGCCACTTGACGAGGTCGAGCCGGTTGAAGCGCTGCTGCCACGCTTTGACAGTGCGGGCATGTCGCTTGGTGCGCTGTCGCCAGAAGCCCACGAAGCGTTGGCCCAGGCCATGAACGAAGCGGGCGGTCGCTCCAATTCAGGGGAAGGCGGCGAAGACCCGGCACGCTACGGCACGGTGCGTAGCTCGAAGATCAAGCAAATCGCCTCCGGTCGTTTTGGCGTGACGCCACATTACCTGGTCAATGCGGAAGTGCTGCAGATCAAAGTCGCCCAGGGCGCCAAGCCCGGCGAAGGTGGTCAGCTGCCCGGCGGTAAAGTGAACGAACTGATTGCCCGGCTGCGCTATGCGGTGCCCGGCGTGACGCTGATTTCACCGCCGCCCCACCACGATATCTACTCTATCGAGGACTTGGCTCAGCTGATTTTTGACCTTAAGCAGGTTAACCCTGAAGCCCAGGTGTCGGTGAAGCTGGTTTCTGAGCCGGGTATCGGCACTATCGCGACCGGCGTTGCCAAAGCCTACGCCGACCTGATTACCGTCTCCGGTTACGACGGTGGCACGGCGGCGAGTCCGTTGACCTCCATCAAGCACGCCGGTTCGCCCTGGGAGCTGGGGCTACCGGAAGTACACCAGGCGCTACGTATCAATGGCCTGCGTGACAAGATTCGCCTGCAGACCGACGGCGGCCTGAAAACCGGCTTAGACGTTGTTAAAGCAGCGATTCTGGGTGCTGAAAGTTTCGGTTTTGGTACCGCGCCGATGGTAGCGCTGGGCTGTAAGTACCTGCGCATCTGTCMCCTCAACAACTGCGCCACCGGTGTGGCCACCCAGGATGATTTCCTGCGCGGCGAGCACTTCCGCGGCACCGTGGATATGGTCAAAAACTACTTCCGCTTTATCGCTGAAGAAGTGCGCGAGCTGATGGCAGCGCTGGGTGTGCGCAAGCTGACCGATCTAATTGGACGTACTGACCTGCTGGAAGTGTTGGAAGGTAATACGCCTTCTCAGCGTAAGCTCGACTTAACGCCGCTGCTGGCCAATGATTTTGTACCTAAAGACGCGCCGCAGTTCTGCAAGGTCAGCCGTAACGTACCTCACGATCCGGGGGCCAAAAATCAGGAAGTGCTGGCGGCCTTGAAAGACGCTATCGAAAACCAGTCAGGCGGTGAGTTTGATTTCACCATCACCAACTGTGACCGCAGCGTGGCCGCGTTAACGTCCGGCGCCATCGCCAAGCGCTATGGCGAAGAGGGTCTGGAAGCTGCGCCGATCACCGCCCGCTTTACCGGGGTGGCGGGGCAGAGCTTCGGGGTGTGGAACGCCCGTGGCCTGAACCTCTACCTGGAAGGTGACGCCAACGACTATGTCGGCAAGGGCATGAACGGCGGCAGTATCGTGATTGTGCCACCTAAAGTCAGCCAGTTTGAGAGCCATAAAACCGCCATTATCGGCAACACCTGCCTGTACGGTGCCACCGGCGGTACGCTGTTTGCGGCCGGTACCGCAGGCGAGCGTTTTGCCGTGCGTAACTCCGGTGCTTCAGCGGTAATTGAAGGCGCGGGGGACCACTGCTGCGAATATATGACCGGCGGCTTGGTCTGCGTACTTGGCGAAACCGGCGTGAACTTCGGCGCGGGGATGACCGGTGGGTTTGCCTATGTGTTGGATGAAGAACGCACCTTCGTGGACAAGTACAACCACGAGCTGGTCGAGATTCACCGCGTTAACACAGAGGCCATGGAGGCGTATCGTCGTCACCTGCGTGAAATGATCGAAGCCTATGTGGCTGCAACGGGTTCGGCGCGTGGGGCGGCTATTTTGGAAGACTTCAGCGACTATGCGCGCCACTTCTGGCTGGTGAAGCCAAAAGCGGCAAGCTTAGGTAGTTTGCTGGATCAGTCTCGGCGTCAGCCGCAATAACCCGCTTATGCCCCTCACGCTGACAGGAGAGAGATCATGGCTAACCGTTTAAATAACGATTTTCAGTTTGTTGATGTGGGTCGTAAAGACCCGGAAAAGAAAGACGCCCGCGCCCGTGCCAAAGAGTTTGCGGAAATTTACGAACCGTACAAACCCACCGATGCGGCCAGTCAAGCGCACCGCTGCCTGCACTGCGGTAACCCCTACTGCGAGTGGAAGTGCCCGGTACACAATTACATTCCTAACTGGCTACAGCTGGTGGTGGAAGGCAATATTATTGAAGCCGCTGAGCTCTCCCACAAAACCAACTCGCTGCCTGAAGTGTGTGGCCGCGTGTGCCCGCAGGATCGCCTGTGCGAAGGCGACTGCACGCTAAATGACGGCTTTGGTGCGGTGACCATCGGTTCGGTGGAGAAGTACATCACCGATACCGCGTTTGCCATGGGCTGGCGTCCAGATATGTCACACGTCACCTGGACAGATAAAAAAGTCGCCATCATTGGCGCAGGCCCTGCGGGCTTGGGCTGTGCGGATATCCTGGCCCGTAACGGCGTTAAGCCGGTGGTATTCGATAAGTACCCGGAAATTGGCGGCCTGCTGACCTTTGGTATTCCTGAGTTCAAGCTGGAAAAAAGCGTGATGGAACGCCGCCGGGCAGTCTTTGAGGAGATGGGGGTCGAGTTCCGTCTTAACACCGAAATCGGCTCCGATATCGAATTTGAGACCTTGATGCAGGAGTACGACGCGGTCTTCCTGGGCATGGGTACCTATAAGTACATGGAAGGCGGCTTCCCCGGTGAAGATCTGCCGGGCGTGTACAAAGCCCTCGACTTCCTGATTGCCAACGTCAATCGCTGCTTAGGCTTCGAGAAGGATCCCAACGACTATATCTCCATGGAAGGAAAGCGCGTGGTGGTGCTGGGCGGCGGCGATACGGCGATGGACTGTAACCGTACCTCTATCCGTCAAAATGCGGCCAGCGTGACCTGTGCGTATCGTCGTGACGAGGGCAACATGCCGGGGTCGCGCCGTGAGGTCTCCAATGCCCGTGAAGAGGGCGTTGAGTTTCTGTTCAACCGTCAGCCGGTGGCGGTCGTCGGTGAAGAGAAGGTCGAAGGCGTGAAGGTTGTGCGCACCCGCTTGGGCGAGCCGGACGAAAACGGCCGTCAGCGTCCTGAAGTAGTGCCCGGCTCTGAAGAGATCATTGCGGCGGACGCCGTGGTCATCGCCTTCGGTTTCCAGGCAAGCCCTGCGCCGTGGTTCGATAGCGCCAACATTCAGGTCGACGAACGCGACCGGGTGACCGCGCCAGAGCACGGCCAGTACGCCTTCCAAACCAGCAACGAAAAAATCTTTGCCGGTGGCGATATGGTGCGCGGCTCTGACTTGGTGGTCACGGCGATTTACGAAGGCCGCCAAGCTGCAGAAGGTATTCTGGATTACCTAGGCGTATAGAACGTGTCTGATGCATAGAGCAGCTCCAGGGATAGGTCGTAGCGAGGGTCTTTCGCCAGGGATGGCGAAAGTAGCGCCCAGGGAAGGGTTCACAGCGCCCTCGCGTAGACCTATCGCTGGGGCGGTTTAATGACTGCTCAGTTCAAATTGAGCCTTAGGTCGTAATCTGCTAGTCTGTCGACCCATCCTGGCGTGGCTTTCTGCCGTGCCTTCTGATCACGTTTCGACAGGTTATCCATGACACGATATATCTTCGTGACCGGCGGCGTTGTGTCCTCTCTTGGCAAGGGCATCGCCTCCGCCTCGCTTGCGGCGATTTTAGAGGCCCGCGGCCTTAAGGTCACCATGCTCAAGCTCGACCCGTACATCAACGTGGATCCGGGCACCATGAGCCCCTTCCAGCACGGTGAGGTGTTCGTCACAGAAGATGGCGCCGAAACCGACCTTGATCTCGGGCATTACGAGCGCTTTATTCGCACCAAAATGACCCAGCGCAATAACTTTACGACCGGCCGTGTTTACGAGCACGTACTGCGTAAAGAGCGCCGTGGCGACTACCTTGGTGGCACCGTTCAGGTCATTCCGCACATCACCGACGAGATTAAAGAGCGCGTTTACGCTGGCGGTGAAGGGTTTGATGTGGCGCTGGTAGAGATCGGCGGCACGGTGGGTGACATCGAATCGCTGCCTTTCCTGGAGTCGATCCGCCAAATCCGTAGTGAGCAGGGGGCCAACCGCGCGCTGTTCATGCACCTGACACTGGTGCCCTACATCAAAACGGCGGGTGAGACCAAAACCAAGCCCACCCAGCACAGCGTTAAAGAGCTGCGTTCTATCGGTATCCAACCGGATATTCTGATTTGCCGGAGCGAAGTGGAGCTGGAAGAGAGCGAGCGTCGCAAAATCGCCCTGTTCACCAACGTTGAAGAGCGTGCGGTGGTGCCATTGCAGGATGCCGATACCATCTATCGTATTCCGTTGATGCTTCACGAACACGGCCTCGACGAGATCGTTTGCGATAAGCTACGTTTGGAAGCGCCTGAAGCCGATCTCTCTGAATGGGTGAAGGTGCTGGATGCCAAGCTCAATCCGCTCAAGTCGGTCAGCATCGCCATGGTGGGTAAATACATGGAGCTGCTGGATGCCTACAAGTCGCTCAACGAAGCGCTGATTCACGCCGGTATCCAGGGCCGCATTAAGGTCAACGTTGACTATATTGACTCCGAAGATATCGAACGTCACGGTACTGAGCGCCTGGCAGGTAAAGATGCCATTCTGGTGCCCGGCGGCTTTGGTGAACGCGGCGTAGAAGGCAAGATCATGACCGCTCAGTTCGCCCGCGAAAACAAGGTGCCGTATCTAGGCATCTGCCTGGGTATGCAAGTGGCGGTGATTGAGTTTGCTCGTAACGTGGCGGGGTGGAACGACGCCAACTCTACCGAGTTTACCCATGATACCCAGCATCCGGTGGTGGGGTTGATCACCGAGTGGCTGAACCCGGAAGGCAAAATCGAGCTGCGCGATGCGGCGTCTGACCTGGGTGGCACCATGCGCTTAGGTGGTCAGGTATGCCATTTGGCATCGGGTTCTAAGGCGCGCGAAGCCTATGGCTCAGAAGAGATTGTTGAGCGCCATCGTCATCGCTTCGAAGTCAATAACCAGTTTATTGATGAGCTTGAAAAGGCGGGACTGGTAATCTCAGGTAAGAGCGTTGATCAGTCGCTGGTGGAAATGATCGAGCTGGCGGATCACCCTTGGTATGTGGCCTGTCAGTTCCACCCGGAATTCACGTCTACACCGCGTGATGGCCACCCGCTATTCTCGGGCTTTGTTAACGCCGCATTGGAGCATAAAACAGCGCGCAGTCGCGCCCATGCGAATTCTCAGGAATAAGAGGGCAAAAGCATGGCTTCTCAAGACCGTTCTCAAGAGCAGTCTCAAGATGGATCACAAGAGCGTCATATTAACGTTGCCGGCTTAACCGCCGGTAACTCCTTGCCGCTGATGTTATTGGGCGGCATGAACGTGCTGGAGTCTGCCGAGCTTGCCGACGAAGTCGCCCAAGCCTACGTTACGGTGACCCAAAAGCTGGGTATGCCCTACGTGTTCAAGGCCAGCTTCGATAAAGCCAACCGCAGCTCAATCAACTCCTACCGCGGCCCGGGTATCGAGAAAGGGCTGCAGATTCTGGCGGATATCAAAGCCCGCCACAATGTACCCATTATTACCGATGTGCATGAGCCCTGGCAGGCCGAAGCGGCCGCTGAAGTTGCCGACATTATCCAACTGCCGGCYTTTTTGGCCCGCCAAACCGATTTGGTGGTCGCCATGGCCAAAACCGGTGCGGTCATCAATATCAAAAAGCCGCAGTTTTTGGCCCCCCATGAAATGCGCCATATCCTCAGCAAGTTCCAGGAAGCGGGTAACGACCAGCTGATGCTTTGCGAGCGAGGCTCAAGCTTTGGTTACAACAATCTAATTGTTGATATGCTGGGATTTGGTGATATGAAGCAAACTGGCTATCCAGTGGTTTTCGATGTCACCCATGCGCTGCAGCGTCCCGGTGGGCGTGCGGACAGTGCTGATGGGCGTCGTGCCCAGGTAGCTGAACTGGCGCGGGCAGGGGTAGCTGTTGGCCTTGCCGGGCTGTTTTTAGAGGCTCACCCTGACCCTGATAACGCTAAGTGCGATGGCCCCTGTGCGCTACCACTGGATCAGCTAGAGCCGTTCTTAACCCAGCTTGCCCAGTTGGATGCGCTGGTTAAAGGATTTGAGCCGCTAACGATTCGCTAAGCAGGGCGTTATATTAATAATTTTATCCGACCTACCGTAAAGGAAACTGCCATGACCAAAATTGTTGCTATCAGTGCGTTGGAAGTGCTGGATTCGCGTGGAAACCCGACCGTGCAGGCGCACGTACGCCTTGCCAGTGGCGCCGTCGGCGAAGCCTGTGCCCCAAGCGGTGCCTCAACCGGTTCCCGGGAAGCGTTAGAGCTACGCGACGGCGATAAGTCGCGTTATCTGGGCAAAGGCGTGCTGAAAGCAGTTGAAGCGGTCAACGGCAAGATTCGTGATGCGTTGATGGGGATGGATGCTCGCGACCAGCGTGGCCTGGACGATGCCATGCTGGCGTTAGACGGTACTGAGAACAAAGCGAACCTGGGGGCGAATGCGATTCTAGCGGTTTCCCTGGCGGCGGCTAAAGCCGCTGCTAATGCCAAAGGCGTACCGCTGTATGCCCACATTGCCGAGCTCTACGGTCAGCCGGGTCAGTACAGCATGCCGGTACCCATGATGAACATCATCAACGGCGGCGAGCACGCGGATAACAACGTCGATATCCAAGAGTTTATGGTGCAGCCAGTAGGTGCGCCCAACTTCCGTGAAGGGCTGCGCATGGGCGCGGAAATTTTCCACGCGCTGAAAAAAGTACTCTCGGCGAAGGGGCTTTCCACCTCCGTCGGCGACGAGGGCGGCTTTGCGCCTAACCTGGCGTCTAACGCCGATGCGCTAGCAGTGATTAAACAAGCTGTTGCTGATGCCGGTTACGCCCTGGGTAAAGACGTTACCTTGGCGCTGGATTGTGCTTCGTCTGAGTTCTATAAAGACGGCCAGTACAACCTTTCCGGTGAAGGCAAAAGTTATGACGCCCAAGGCTTTACCGATTACCTGGCAGGCCTGTGCGCCGATTATCCGATCGTCTCTATCGAAGACGGCATGGATGAATCGGACTGGGCGGGCTGGAAAGCGCTAACCGACAAGCTGGGCGATAAAGTGCAGTTGGTGGGCGATGATCTGTTCGTGACCAATACCAAGATTCTCAAGCGCGGTATCGATGAGCAGATCGGTAACTCTATCCTGATCAAGTTCAATCAGATCGGCTCGCTCTCCGAGACGCTGGATGCTATCAAGATGGCTCAGGATGCGGGCTTTACCGCGGTTATTTCACACCGCTCTGGTGAAACCGAAGACACCACCATTGCCGATTTGGCAGTGGGCACCTGCGCCGGTCAGATCAAAACGGGTTCACTGTGCCGCTCTGATCGGGTTGCCAAGTACAACCGTTTGCTGGTGATTGAAGCGGAGCTGGGTGATGTGACTTACCCGGGTCTGAAGGCCATTAAAGGGCAGTAAAAGCCAATATCGAGCGATTTTTTAGCGGGGCTTGTAAGAGATGTCTTAAGATTTTGTAAGAGATATCTTACAAATACTGACGAGAATCGCTCGATTTGGGTAAAAAACAACGTAATTTTCCATTAATTTAAATTAAAGTTGTTGTTTTTAAAGGTTTTTTAAAAAAAGGGCGAGTCGCTGCGACTCGCCCYTTTACATTTTGGCTTTGTTGAGAAGCTGCCGTGATCTGACACAATATACACAGGACAAGGGGAGGCAAGGATGCTTCAGTCAGGATGCAGCGGGATGTAGGTCAGATGCGCTGGGTGATACAGTGAGGTGAGCCCCGGCAAGGACGTCATCTGAGGAAGTTGATCCAGGGAGTGGTCAGAGGAAGTGCTTGGAGCGGGCGGCCTACGGGCCGCCTTTTTTTGTCTGGAATTTGCCAGTGCAAGTTTGTCTAAACCATAAAAAAACCAGCGTGGACGCTGGCTTTAAGAAAAATGGCACTTGAAAATGGAGCTGAAAAGAGTAACGCGAAATTTAGCGCTCTAATTTCTCAAGCTTACCAGGCTTGCCATCCCACTCTTCGGCGTCAGGCAGCGGATCTTTGCGCTCGGCAATGTTGGGCCATACGTCGGCCATTTCAGCGTTGATCTCAATAAAGGCCTCCTGTCCATCCGGTAGCTCATCCTCGGAGAATATCGCCTCGGCGGGGCACTCGGGCTCGCACAGCGCGCAGTCGATACACTCGTCAGGATGAATGACCAGGAAGTTCGGGCCCTCGTAAAAACAGTCGACCGGGCAGACTTCCACACAGTCGGTGTATTTGCACTGGATGCAGTTCTCGGTAACGACAAACGTCATCTTGCTATCCCTCTTGCAGGGCCGGGATGCTCCCGGCCATGGTCAATCGTGAATGGTTATAAATCAGCCGTTTTTTATAAGCTAAAAGTTTGAGCGACATTCTAGAGGTGCGCCTACCTGTCGGCAAGCGCCATATGATTCCAGTTGGTAGCAATGCCAGTACAGGTTTCCGCGAGGGCGCTGTGAACCCATCCTTGGGCGCTACTTTTTCCATCCTTGGAAAAAGACCCTCGCTCCAACCTGCCCTGGCACTAGAAGCTCACTTATGGCCTTCCAAGTTATGAGCACTATTAGATCAGGTCTCGCCACTGATACAACAGTGATAGCGCTTCCCGCGGCGTTAAACCATCCATATCGACGTTTTCCAACGCTTCGACCACCGGGTGTGGTGCAGCGGCGAACAGATCGTTTTGCTGCGGAGCGGTTCGCGGTGCCTGCGCCGTGTTGTCCACATCGCGCTGCTCCAAACTTATCAGCTTCTCGCGGGCACGTTTAATCACATGGTTGGGTACACCCGCTAATTGCGCCACCTGCAAACCATAGCTCTGGCTGGCCGGGCCCGCTTCGATGCGGTGCATAAAAACAATGCTGTCGCCATGCTCGGTCGCCGTTAGGTGGATATTGGCCACCCCTTCCATATGCTCAGGCAGCGCCGTCATTTCAAAGTAGTGGGTGGCAAACAGCGTTAGCGCACGCCCTTTGGCCAAATGTTCGGCGCTTGCCCAGGCCAGCGACAAGCCGTCAAAGGTGCTGGTGCCACGGCCAATTTCATCCATCAGGATCAAGCTTTGCTGGGTGGCATTGTGGAGAATATTAGCCGTTTCGGTCATCTCGACCATAAAGGTAGAGCGGCCGCCCGCCAAGTCATCCGATGAGCCAATGCGGGTGAATATTCGATCCAGCGGGCCGATCTCGGCGGCGTCAGCGGGCACAAAGCTACCGCAATGGGCCAGTAGGGCGATTAGCGCCGTCTGGCGCATATAGGTCGACTTACCGCCCATATTGGGGCCGGTAATAATCAGCATATGCTGGTCAGGGTTGAGCGTCACGTCGTTGGGTACGAAGGGCGTCTCGCTCACCTGCTCCACTACCGGGTGGCGCCCAGCGTTAATTTGAATGCCTGTGGATTCACTTAGCGTTGGGCGTACCCAGTTCAACGCCTCGGCGCGTTCAGCAAAGGCGCACAGTACGTCCAGCTCGGCTAGCGCTTGAGAGGTGCTTTGTAGCGCGTGAAGGCTGTTGTTAAGGTCGCCCAGCAGTTGGTCGTAAAGCCATTTTTCGCGAGTGAGCGCACGAGATTTGGCCGATAGCGCCTTATCCTCAAACTCTTTGAGCTCAGGAATAATAAACCGCTCGGCATTTTTCAGCGTCTGGCGTCGAATATAGTCGGCAGGCGCCTGCTGGGCTTGTGAACGCGGTAGTTCGATAAAGTAGCCGTGTACGCGGTTGTAGCCCACTTTGAGATTGGCAAGGCCGGTGCGCTCACGCTCGCGAATCTCTAGCTGAATCAGGTAGTCGCCGGCGTTCTCTGCCATGCCACGATGCTCATCGAGCTCGGCGTCAAAGCCATCGGCAATCACTCCGCCATCGCGAATCACCACCGGTGGGTTCTCCACCAGCGCACGGCTGAGCATATCGGCCATTTCCGGGTAGGGGCGAATATGCGGGCGCAGGTTGTCCAAAGCGCTGCCGCTCTCTACCTCGCTAAGCTGCTGTTCCAGTTCAGGCAGCGTTACCAGCGCATCGCGCAGCCGCGCCAAATCCCGCGGGCGAGCGCTATACAGTGCCACTCGGGCCAGGATGCGCTCCACATCGCCTACATCGCTTAACGTCTCGCGCAGCGGCATATAGGCTGCGTCCAGGCTTAACAGCGCCACACCCGCATGACGGGCCTGGACGATCTCACGTTGTCGCAGTGGGCGATTAAGCCAACGTTTGAGTAAGCGTGAGCCCATGGCGGTGGTGCAGGTATCCAGCACGCTGGCCAGGGTGTTATCGCTACTGCCACCCAGATTAATGTCGATTTCCAGATTGCGGCGACTGGCGGCGTCAATCACCACCGCGTCGTCGCGGTTCTCAACACTGATGGCGGTCACGTGGGGTAGGCGTGAGCGCKGGGTGTCCCGGGCGTAATCGATCAGCACCCCGGCAGCAATGAGCGCAGTAGTTAAATGCGCGCAGCCAAAGCCGCGTAAATCCTGCACTTCAAACTGGTCGCATAGGCTGCGGGTGGCGCTTTCCAGGTCAAACAGCCACTCACCCTGACGGCGCAGGCTGCGTTTTTGTGACCAGGCATCGGGTAGCGTCAGGCTTTCGGGCACCAGCAGCTCCGCGGGGGAGAGGCGAGTAAGCTCGGCGAGCATCTCGGCTTCGCTCTCCACTTCCAGCACGTTAAAACGCCCGCTGGAGAGCTCTAGCCAGGCAAGCCCCCAGCTCTCTTTACCGGGGGAGACTGACACCAGTACGTTGTCGCGGCGGGCATCAAGCAGCGCTTCATCGTGGAGCGTGCCGGGGGTGACGATCCGCACCACCTGACGATCAACGGGGCCCTTGCTGGTAGCGGGGTCGCCAATCTGTTCGCAGATGGCCACCGACTCGCCGCCAGCGACCAGGCGGGCTAGATAGCCTTCAGCGCTGTGGTAGGGTACACCCGCCATGGGGATCGGCTTACCCCCCGACTGGCCGCGCTGGGTAAGGGTAATATCCAGCAGCGCGGCGGCGCGCTTGGCGTCGTCGAAAAACAGTTCGTAAAAATCACCCATGCGGTAAAACAGCAGCACCTCGGGGTGCTCGCGTTTGATCTTTAAATACTGGGTGATCATTGGCGTGTTGGGGGGAATGGCCTGTGACATGGGCGTCCTGATTGAGCGTGGCGTAAGCCATCTCGGCTTACGGCATTGGCAATTTCTTTAAGCAAGCTAAACGCAGTATTCTACGCTGAACAGACGACTTACTTGAAGGAGCGACGATAGTGCCCAGCGAAACTAGCCTGAAAAACCTTGATTTAAACCTGTTGGCTCAGCGGCTGGGGCGGCTTTGTAAGCAGTTGGATGTGGAAGTGACTGCTGCTGAATCATGCACCGGGGGCGGTATTGCCAGTGCCATTACCGGGGTGGCGGGGAGTTCTGCTTATTTTACGACGGGCTATGTCACCTACGCGAATGGCGCCAAGACGCGCTTATTAGGGGTGCCTGAGGCCACGCTCGCCGAACATGGTGCGGTAAGTAAAGCGGTGGTTAATGCCATGGTGGCGGGCGCCTGKCGTGAAAGTGGCGCGGGCTTGGCCGTTGCCGTTAGCGGCGTGGCCGGGCCGGATGGCGGCAGTGCTGAGAAACCCGTGGGGACGGTTTGGTTGGCCTGGGGAGATACCGCTGCCCAGGAGGCCGAATGTTTCCACTTCCCTGGTGACCGCCAGTCGGTGCGCGAGCAGGCCGTACGTCAGGCCTTGGTAGGGCTGGTGGCGCGCCTGAATGAGCGCGAGAAGGCGAGCAAGACAAACCCGTCGTAAGCAAAAGGTCCTTACGAAAAAAGGCCCTTATGAAAATAGATGAGAGAAAGCGCGATCAAGGATTTGTTTACGGCGTAATCTTTGGCATACTACTGGCTAATTATACAGCTTGTTATGAGGAATCTCTGAATGGCTCAGGATGACAACCGCACTAAAGCGCTAAACGCTGCACTCACCCAAATTGACCGTCAGTTCGGCAAGGGCACCGTTATGCGTCTCGGCGACGCGCCGCGTGTCGTCATGCCGTCGGTTTCCACCGGTTCATTGGGTCTTGATATCGCACTTGGCATCGGCGGGCTGCCGTTTGGCCGAGTGGCAGAAATTTTTGGTCCGGAGTCCTCGGGTAAAACGACACTGACCCTTTCGGTGATTGCGCAAGCGCAAAAGCAAGGCAAAGTGTGTGCCTTCGTGGATGCCGAGCATGCGCTTGACCCCAGCTACGCAGAAAAGCTGGGCGTCAACCTGGATGATCTACTGATTTCCCAGCCGGACACTGGCGAGCAGGCGCTGGAAATTACCGACATGCTGGTACGCTCCGGCGGTGTTGACGTGATTGTTATCGACTCGGTCGCAGCTCTAACGCCGCGCGCTGAAATCGAAGGCGAAATGGGTGATTCCCACGTTGGCCTACAGGCGCGKTTGATGTCTCAGGCACTGCGTAAAATCACCGGTAATATCAAAAACGCCAATTGCCTGGTGATCTTCATCAACCAGATCCGCATGAAGATCGGCGTTATGTTCGGTAGCCCCGAAACCACCACTGGTGGTAACGCGCTGAAGTTCTATGCCAGCGTGCGTCTGGATATTCGTCGTACCGGCTCGGTGAAAGTGGGTGATGAAGTCACCGGTAACGAAACCCGCGTGAAAGTAGTCAAAAACAAGGTAGCACCACCATTCCGTCAGGCTGAATTCCAGATTCTTTACGGCAAGGGTATCTACCATGCCGGTGAGGTCATCGACCTGGGTGTGCAGTGCAATCTGGTTGATAAAGCCGGTGCCTGGTACAGCTATAAAGGTAAGAAAATCGGTCAGGGTAAAGCCAACTCAGCGCTTTACCTGGAAGAGCACCCGGAGATTATGCTCGAAATAGAAACGCAGATTCGTGAGCAGCTCTTGGCCAAGCCTGATCCTAAAAAGGAGAAGGAAGATGCGCCTGCCGAAGCAGCGGCAGAATTGGATGCGGGTGATGACGATCTGCTTTAAGACGATATTCACTAAGCTAATGCTAGCTAAGATAAGCTGATGGCATTCACCTCCCAGCGCGATGCCACGCCCCGTGACATCGCTATTGGCTTGTTGGCTCGGCGCGAATACTCCCGCSCCGAGCTTGCCCAACGGCTAAAGAAGAAATCCTTCGACGACGACGCTATTGATGAGTGCCTAGACGCTCTGATCGAACAAGGTCTGCAGTCTGACGCTCGCTTTGCGGCCAGTTTCGTCCGTTCACGTATTCTGCGTGGGCAGGGCGTGATCCGTATTAAAGGCGAGCTGCGCCAGCGCGGCGTTGACCAGGAAACCCTCAATAGTGCATTTGAAGAGGTAGAGGAGGGTGAGCAGATCGACTGGTTTGAGCTGGCCCGGGAAACCCTGGCGCGGCGCTTCGATAGTCCCGGTGAGACACCCAAAGAGCGCGCCAGGCGGGAGCGTTTTCTCGCCAGCCGCGGCTTCGATTTTGAGCAGATCCGCTACGCGCTCTCCTGTCTGTAATACGTTTTCTCCAGCCGGTAAAACATCCCCCCTCTTACATTTCTAGTAGCGCTCTAATACGCTGGTCGATCTGGTTGTTCTCATCGTTGTTGCCCTTCTGTCGCGAGTTGTTTGCCTTTCTGCCACTAAGTGCGGCTTTAGTCGTTTGACAACTGCGCTATAATGGCTGCTTTGCGACCCCTGAGGGTAGCGGCAACAGCGCCCTGGGACATCACGCTTTCTTGTTACGGATACCCTATGAAAAGCGCAGAGATTAGACAGGCCTTTCTCACCTTCTTCGAAGAGCAGGGGCATACTATTGTGCCCACTAGCTCCTTAGTGCCGGGCAACGACCCGACGCTGCTGTTTACCAATGCCGGCATGGTGCCGTTTAAAGATGTGTTTCTAGGCCGCGACCCGCGCCCCTACGTGCGCGCCACCTCTGCGCAGCGCTGCGTGCGGGCGGGCGGCAAGCATAACGATTTGGACAACGTCGGCTATACCGCGCGTCACCACACCTTCTTTGAAATGCTGGGCAACTTCAGCTTTGGTGACTACTTCAAGCGCGATGCTATTCGCTTTGCCTGGGTATTTCTGACCGAAACGCTGGGTCTGCCTAAAGACAAACTGTGGGTAACGGTGCATATCAGCGATGACGAAGCCGAACGCATCTGGAAAGATGAGATCGGCATCGATCCCGAGCGTTTTTCCAAGCTGGATGAAGATAACTTCTGGCAGATGGGCGACACCGGCCCCTGCGGCCCCAGTTCAGAAATCTTCTTCGATCATGGTCCAGAGGTTTGGGGTGGCCCGCCGGGCAGCCCGGAAGAGGATGGCGACCGCTATATCGAAATCTGGAACCTGGTCTTCATGCAGTTTGACCGCGATGCTGCCGGCACGCTCAACCCGCTGCCCAAGCCCTCTATCGATACCGGTATGGGGCTGGAGCGGGTCGCCGCTGTGATGCAGGGCGTGCACTCTAACTACGAAATCGACCTGTTCCAGAACCTGCTGCAGGCTGCGGCTAAGGCGACAGGACACCCTGATACCGCTACGCCCTCACTGCGCGTGATTGCTGACCATATCCGCTCCTGCGCCTTCCTGATTGTCGATGGTGTGCTGCCTTCCAACGAAGGGCGCGGTTATGTGCTGCGTCGAATCATTCGCCGTGCAATTCGCCATGGCCACAAGCTGGGCGCGGTTGAGCCGTTCTTCCATAAGCTGGTCGAGGCGCTGGACGCTGAGATGGGCGATGCCTATCCGGAACTGCGTGAAGCGAGCGATCAAATTGCCCGCGTGCTGCTAAAAGAAGAAGAGCAGTTTGCGCGTACTCTGGATCACGGTATGGGGCTATTGAACGCGGCCCTGGCGGAGTTGGACGGCAAGGTGCTGCCGGGTGAAACCGTCTTCAAGCTTTACGATACCTACGGCTTTCCGTTCGATCTCACCGCCGATGTGTGCCGTGAACGTGGCGTTACCCTGGACGAAGAGGGCTTTCAGCAGGCCTTGGAGGCTCAGCGTGAGCGTGCACGGGCGGCTAGCCAGTTTGGCGCCGACTACAGCGCCTCTATTGAGTTGGAGGGCGAAACAACCTTTACCGGCTACGACCGCTTGGAAGATCAAGCCAAGGTAACGGCGCTGGTCGACAGCGAAGGCAACGAGCTGGCCGCCTTGGAAGCAGGTCAAAAAGGCGTCGTGGTGCTAGACCGTACGCCGTTTTACGGCGAGTCAGGTGGTCAGGTGGGCGATACCGGCTATCTGTATGTCGACGGCGGCCGTTTCCAGGTCACCGATACCCAGAAGCAGAGTGGGCATCACCTTCACCAGGGCATAATGGTTGAAGGCTCGCTAAGTGTCGGAGCCAGCGTGCGCGGCGAAGTGGACGCCAGTCTGCGTACCGCCACCCTCCGCAACCACTCGGCCACCCACCTGCTGCACAAAGCGCTGCGTATGGTGCTGGGCGATCACGTACAGCAGAAAGGCTCGCTGGTGAATGCCGAGCGCCTGCGCTTCGACTTTAGCCATTTCGAACCGATGACCGCCGAGCAGCTGGCGGAGGTCGAACGGCTGGTTAACGAGCAGATTTTGGCCAATGCGCCGACCAAAACCGAGCAGATGAGCCTGGACCAGGCCAAAGCCAAGGGCGCTGCGGCACTGTTTGAGGCCAAATACGCCGACAACGTGCGCGTGCTGACCATTGGCGCCGACGACTTCTCTATTGAGTTGTGCGGTGGAACCCATGTGGCGCGTAGCGGCGATATTGGCTGTTGCCATGTGATAAGCGAAGTAGGCATTGCTTCCGGCGTGCGCCGTATCGAAGCAATCMCCGGCGAAAATGCGCTGGCCTACTTCCGCGAGCAGGAAGCCCGCCTTGAGCGCCTTGGCGAACGTTTGAAGACCAAGCCAGAGCAGCTTGAAGCGCGGGTAGAATCACTGGTTGAGCGTAACCGGAGCCTGGAAAAAGAGCTTGAGCAGCTTAAGGCCAAATTGGCCAGCGCTGCGGGTAGCGACATGCTGAGTCAGGTGCAGGAGATCAACGGCGTTAAGCTGCTGGCAACGCAGCTGGATGGCGTGTCAGGCAAAGATCTACGCGGCGTCCTTGATCAGCTTAAGAACAAGCTCAGCTCCGGGGTGATTATCCTTGGCGTTGCCGACCAGGCGGCGGGCAAGGTGAGCCTGATCGCTGGGGTCACCCAGGATCTGACTGGCCGTGTGAAAGCCGGTGAGCTGGTTAACCATGTCGCCTCTCAGGTAGGCGGTAAGGGCGGAGGCCGTCCTGATATGGCCCAAGCGGGAGGTAGTCAACCCGACGCCTTGCCGGATGCGTTGAAGAGCGTACCGGCATGGTTGGAAAACGTTCTTAGCTAAACCTTAAGGCCGGTGGCATTATTGCTACCGGCCTTATTATTTATTTAAAACTTATAACACTTTCACCCTCCATTCCCGAACGCATAGGAAAAACGGCATATGGCACTATACGTACAGAAGTTCGGCGGCACTTCGGTGGGCTCTGTCGAGCGTATCAAGGCCGTAGCGGAAAAGGTTAAGGGTTTCCGCGACCAGGGCCATCAGGTAGTGGTCGTGGTCTCCGCCATGAGCGGCGAAACCAATCGCCTGACCGATATGGCCCAAGCGCTTAACGAGGATCCGGCACCGCGCGAGATGGATATGCTGCTGTCGACCGGTGAGCAGGTGACTATTTCACTGCTCGCCATGGCGCTTCAGCAAATCGGCGTGCCGGCGACGTCGCACACTGGTGCCCAGGTAGGCATTCATACCGATAGCGCTTATACCAAGGCGCGTATCCAGCGTATCGAAACCGACGACCTGAAGGCCGACCTTGAAGCTGGGCAGGTCGTGGTTGTGGCTGGGTTCCAAGGGGTCGACGAAGACGGCAATATCACGACGCTGGGTCGCGGTGGTTCCGATACCACAGGTGTGGCGCTAGCCGCTGCGCTCGGCGCCGATGAGTGTCAGATTTACACCGATGTTGACGGGGTATACACCACCGACCCCCGCGTATGCTCAAAGGCACAGCGCTTAACCAGCATTACCGTGGAAGAGATGCTTGAGCTGGCCAGTCTCGGCTCTAAAGTGCTGCAGATCCGCGCGGTAGAGTTTGCCGGTAAGTACAACGTGCCCCTGCGGGTGCTGTCGAGCTTTGAAGACGGCCCCGGTACCCTAATTGTTGCAGAAGCTGACCAAGACGAGGACGCTATGGAAGAACCACTGATCTCCGGTATCGCCTTTACCAAGAATGAAGCAAAACTAACCCTGCTCAATACGCCGGATGTACCAGGGGTAGCTTCGCGCATTCTAGGTCCCATTGCCGATGCCAATATCGAAGTTGATATGATCGTGCAGAACGTGGCGCCGGCCGGTGACTATACCGACTTTACCTTTACCGTTGCTAAGGGCGATTACAAGGCCACTAAGAAGCTGCTTGAAGAGACGGTGATTCCTGATTTGGGCGGCGGTGAGCTGCGCGGCGACGACAATATTGCTAAAGTGTCTTTGGTCGGTGTTGGTATGCGTTCTCATGCGGGTGTGGCATCTAAAATGTTCCGCGTTCTAGCTGACGAGAATATCAATATCCGTATGGTCTCTACCTCTGAGATTAAGATCTCGGTTGTGATTGATGAGAAACATATGGAACTTGCGGTTAACGCATTACACAAAGCTTTTGGCTTAGATAAATCAGATATCGAATCTGAATAACATTTATGCCTTAAACCTTCTACGCTGAAGGGGTACTTGCTGCCGTGTGGTGGTGAGCTTTCTTTCAACGGGAGGTTAAGGTGTCATGGAGCCGGAGTCATTGGTGACAGGCAGCGCTATGCCGCATAATGGCATGGTGTTGCCTCCGGCTGACATATCCCGTTGCATAAAACGTCTGAAAAGGAGATCAGCCATGCTCATCCTAACTCGCCGTGTTGGCGAAACCCTGATGATCGGTGATGAAATCACCGTCACCGTTCTAGGTGTGAAAGGCAATCAAGTACGTATAGGCGTTAATGCGCCGAAAGATGTGGCAGTTCACCGTGAAGAGATTTACCAGCGGATTCAGCGTGAACGAGACAGTGAAAACGAAGTGGAATAAGACTTGCGGGCTTGCATGATGAAACGATGCTTAAAGCGTAAGCTTATATGTAAGGTATGGCCGGTGCGAAAAAAAACCTTAGGGGACTAGACACAAGAAAGCTAAATCGGTAATATTCGCGCCGTGCCGTTGAGGAGAGGTGGCCGAGTGGCTGAAGGCGCTCCCCTGCTAAGGGAGTATAGGGTTTATAGCCCTATCGAGGGTTCGAATCCCTCTCTCTCCGCCAATTGCATGTTAGAAGGTATGCGCCCGTAGCTCAGCTGGATAGAGTACCTGACTACGAATCAGGGGGTCGGAGGTTCGAATCCTCCCGGGCGCGCCACCTTCCTAGAAGCTGCTTTTCAGTAGTCGTAAGTATGCTGGTGGATTTTAGTCCTAGCAGAATTAGCATTAGCAAAATATTACGCGCCCGTAGCTCAGCTGGATAGAGTACCTGACTACGAATCAGGGGGTCGGAGGTTCGAATCCTCCCGGGCGCGCCAGATTCCAAAACCCGCTCTCTTATCGAGGGCGGGTTTTCTGTTTCCAGCCTTATTMCCTGTTCTTGGTCTAACCGCCTATTTTCAAGCCTGACCGGCTAAGGCTCGCACCCCGGTCTTGCGATCGTGTGTAGCGCCCCCGCTTTGCGGTAGGGCGCTTTTTTTTGCCTCGATCAAGTGGTGGCCTAAGCTAGCGCGACGTGGTGATCGTCAACCACGAGGCTGTCGAGCAGTTGATCCAGCTCGGTGAGGCGCTTCACACGCTGAAAATTTTCTTCGGCTTCACTACTGCCTTGGCGCATTTGGGCGAGCCACTGCTTCACTAGAGAGACCACGACGCGGTCAGGCAGCTGCTGGCGCTGCAGGGCGGCGTACTCTTTGAGTACGCTGGCGCGCATGGCCCAGCTGCTTGCGGGCAGTCGCTCGCCGGTTTGCAGCCAGTGGCGTATACGTGGCGCCAGCCAAGGGTCGGCCAGTGCGCTACGCCCTAGCATCACATCGCGGCACCCGGACAGCGTGCGGGCCTTCCAGTAATCTTCCAACGTCCAGATATCGCCATTGGCGACAACCGGGATATTCACCTGCCGGCGAATTTTGCCGATCCACTCCCAGTGCGCCGGTGGGCGGTAGCCCTCGTCTCGGGTGCGCGCATGCACTACTAGCTGCGCGGCGCCGCCCGCTTCAGTGGCCTGGGCGCAAGCAACCGCTAAACGGCGATTGGCGAAGCCCAGGCGAATCTTGGCGGTCACCGGGATTGCTCCCTCTAAAGCGTCGTGAACGGCTTTAACTGCCTTATAGACGCGATCCGGCTGGCGTAGCAGCGAGGCGCCGCCATCGTGCCGGTTAACCAGTTTGGCAGGGCAGCCGAAATTAAGGTCGACGCTCACTGCGCCTAAGCTAAGCGCCTGGCGCGCGTTGGCGGCCAGAGCAGCAGGGTCTGAGCCCAGCAGCTGTAAGTGCACGGGAATACCGCTCGGCGTTGCGACAGGCGGTTGCGTAAGCTCGGGGCAGTGCTTATAAAACACTCTGGGCGGCAGGCGAGCATCCACAACGCGGACAAACTCGGTAACCGTCCAGTCGAACCCGGCGTGACGGGTTAACAGGTCACGAGTCAGTGCGTCGATTACCCCTTCCATCGGGGCTAGGCCGATTCTGCCGTTTTGTAGTAAATTAACAACCATGACTTCCACTATCGCGCCATTGCATTCTATTCTGGGTGTGGCAGGTTAGTGTATTCCCCTTACTGAGCCAAGCGCCTTTCGTCGTATTGGCGTAATGATGTGCGTAAAACAGTGCTTGAACGGTACTTTAAGAAAGGAGAGCGTCTTATGCAGGATCAAGAACTATTACAAGATGGGTTAGCATTGATGGCGCTTGGTATGGGCGTAGTGTTTGTTTTTCTTACAGTTTTAGTTATTAGCGTCACGCTGATGTCGAAGCTTATCGGGCGTTTTCAACCTGTTCCCGTCGCTGTTGATTCGGGTAAAAAAGCCTCGCAACCTTCGGCCCCCTCTGATCAAAGTGACGAGGTCATGGCAGTGATCTGTGCTGCAGTGCACCGTTATCGCACAACGCGACGTCGCTAACTTTCTCAATTTTTTCCATTTCAGCCCTCTTTTGGCTATTTTTTTGTTATTTTTACTACAAACTTACAACTCTCTACTGTGAGCCAAGACCATGAACGAAATAAAACGCCCTCTAGGCATTACCGATGTCGTGCTGCGCGATGCCCATCAATCGCTGTTTGCCACGCGTATGCGCCTGGACGATATGTTGCCGATCGCCGAAAAGCTGGATCGCGTTGGCTACTGGTCGCTGGAAACCTGGGGTGGGGCTACCTATGACGCCTGCATTCGTTATTTGGGTGAAGATCCGTGGGAGCGCATTCGTGCGTTAAAAGAGGCCATGCCCAATACCCCGCAGGCCATGCTGCTGCGCGGGCAAAACCTATTGGGCTACCGCCACTACGCCGATGATGTTGTCGATAAGTTTGTTGAGCGGGCGAAAACCAACGGCGTTGATGTCTTCCGTGTTTTCGATGCCATGAATGACCCGCGCAATTTAGAGCGCGCCATTCAGGCGGTGCGTAACGTCGAAGGTCACGCCCAGGGCACTATTTCTTACACTGTGAGCCCGGTACATACCCTGGATAGCTGGGTCGATCTCGCCAAAACCATTGCTGGCTTAGGCGCAGATTCATTGGCTATCAAGGATATGGCGGGGCTACTGACGCCCTATACGGCATTCGATTTGGTCACCCGGCTCAAGAAAGAGCTATCGATTCCGGTGCACCTGCACTGCCACGCCACCACCGGCCTCTCTACCTCAACCATTTTGAAGGCGGTGGAAGCAGGCATTGATAATGTCGATACCTCGATTTCGTCCATGTCGATGACCTACGGTCACAGCCCCACCGAGTCCGTGGTGGCCATGCTCAAAGATACCGGCCGCGATACGGGGCTGGATCTTGAGCTATTGGAAGATATTGCCGGTTATTTCCGCGAAGTGCGCAAGAAGTACGCTGCTTTTGAAGGTTCGCTGCGTGGTATTGATTCGCGCATTCTGATTGCTCAGGTGCCGGGCGGCATGCTGACCAATATGGAAGGCCAGCTCAAAGAGCAGGGCGCGGGCGACAAGCTGGACGACGTGCTGAGCGAGATTCCCCGCGTCCGCGAAGACCTTGGCTTTATTCCGCTGGTAACGCCCACTTCGCAAATTGTCGGCACCCAGGCGGTGATGAACGTGATGATGGGCGAGCGCTATAAGTCGATCTCCAAGGAAGTTCAGGCGCTGCTCAAAGGTGAGTACGGTGCCGCGCCAGCGCCCTTCAATGCTGAGCTGCAAAAGCGCGTGCTGGAAGGCGGCGAGCCGATTACCTGTCGCCCGGCGGATAATCTTTCGCCCGAGATGGACAAGCTGGCCACCGAACTGAAAGACAAAGCCAGCGCTGAAGGTATCCGCTTGGCCGAAGGTAAGCGCGAAGTGGATGACGTACTGACCTATGCCCTGTTTCCGCAGATTGGTCTGAAGTTCCTTAAAAATCGCGACAATCCCGACGCCTTTGAGCCTGTCCCCCAAGCAGCTGAAGCAAGCGCCGAAAAGACACCCGCCAAGGTGGAAAGCAAAGCGCCGGTCGCTAGCAGCGGCCCGGAAACCTATACCGTGAAACTCAACGGCAAAGCCTTCGTGGTAGAGGTCTCTGAAGGCGGTGAGCTGGGCGAAGTGCAAGAGCAAACTGCCTCTGGCACGGCGTCGGCCCAGCCATCCTCTAGCGAAGCGCCTGCGCCGAGCGGTGGCGGTAGTGGAGAAAGCATCGATGCCCCGCTGGCCGGTAATATCTTCAAGGTGAATGTACGCCCCGGCGACAACGTCGCAGAGGGCGATGTGGTGATCATCCTTGAAGCGATGAAAATGGAAACCGAAGTGCGTGCCAGCAGTGCAGGCACTGTGTCTAAGGTTAATGTCAGCGAAGGCGATAGCGTCGCCGTAGGCGACACGCTGATCGAGCTCTAAGGGCCCAATAATGGATAAATTAGTAACGTTATGGGAAGGCTCGGGGCTGTACAACCTGGAGCTTGGCCAAGCGGTGATGATGGTCGTGGGGCTACTGCTGCTCTACCTGGCGATCTATAAGAAGTTTGAGCCGCTGCTGCTGGTGCCTATTGGCTTTGGCGGCATTCTCGCCAATATCCCTGAGGCCGGGCTGGCCATTTCAGCGCTCGACCAAGCGATTGAGGTTGCCAAGCCTGCAGTGCTGCAGCAGATGGCGGCAGCGCTGGGTGCAAACCTCGATCCGCTATCGAACTTAGACGCCTGGCGGGAGTCGTTAAAATCACTAGCCCATGAGGGGGCTGCGCCTGATCAGGTGCGTGCTGCACGGGATATCGCCATGAACGTTGGGTACGGCGATGGCATGCTTTATAGCTTCTACAGTGTGGCGATTGCCTCGGGTATTGCTCCGCTGATTATCTTTATGGGCGTGGGCGCCATGACCGACTTCGGCCCGCTGTTGGCCAATCCACGTACGCTGTTTTTAGGTGCAGCGGCTCAGTTCGGTATTTTTGCCACTCTGTTTGGCGCCGTGTTGCTCACCTCAATGGGGGTGATGGACTTCTCGCTTAATCAGGCCGCCGCCATTGGTATTATTGGTGGCGCCGATGGCCCGACCTCCATCTACGTCTCCAGCGTGCTGGCGCCGGAGCTGCTGGGGGCTATCGCCGTGGCCGCCTACGCCTATATGGCGTTGGTGCCACTGATTCAGCCGCCGATTATGCGTCTGTTGACCACCCAGAAAGAGCGTGAGATCAAGATGACTCAGCTGCGGCCGGTCTCCAAGCTGGAAAAAGTGGTCTTCCCACTGGTGCTGTTGATTCTGGTCGCGCTGTTTCTGCCCGATGCCGCTCCGCTGCTGGGCATGTTCTGCTTCGGTAATCTGATGCGCGAGTGCGGTGTGGTAGAGCGCTTGTCGGATACCGCGCAAAACGCCCTGATTAATATCGTCACGATTATCCTCGGCCTGTCGGTAGGCTCCAAGCTGATGGCTGAGAGTTTTCTGTCGTTCGAGACGCTGGGGATATTAGGCTTGGGGATTGTTGCCTTTGGCATTGGCACGGCCGCCGGGGTATTGATGGCCAAGCTGATGAACCTGATGAGCAAAATGCCCATCAACCCCTTGATCGGCGCCGCGGGGGTATCTGCTGTGCCGATGGCCGCGCGAGTGGCTAACAAGGTGGGGCTTGAGGCGAACCCGCATAACTTCCTGCTGATGCACGCCATGGGCCCCAACGTGGCGGGTGTGATTGGCTCGGCAGTCGCCGCAGGCGTAATGATCAAGTACCTGGGGTAACGCTTAAGGCAGGTGTTCACCGCCTGTTTTAATAGTGGGTCAACAGAGCGCGGCATACTGACACTTTCGGTATGTCGCGTTTTTTATAGGCGTGTTGTTTAGTCTAGAGGGGATGTTGAGTATAGATGGGTGCTCTAGCCAGGGAGCTAGTCAGTGATAATATGGATAGCACTTTTTAAACGGTTTTCCAGTGGAGTAAGATCAAATGGGCAGTCCCGTGGCCAGCCAATGGTCAGGCGCACGCCATCACCATCATAGTCGGCTTGCTCAATAGGGATCGCACTTTCTTCGCACCAGGCGCGGGCAATCGCTTCATTAGCAAAGGTGAGTCGCAGGGTGTAGCTGTTGCGCTCAACCACTTCCCGTGTAGGTAGCGTCTCAAGGGCATGGCTAACCGCCTGGGCGTAGGCGCGGGCTAAACCTCCGGTGCCTAGCTTGGTGCCGCCAAAATAACGAATCACCACACAGCCAATCTGGCCCAGTTGGCTGCCTTGGAGAACCTGGTACATGGGTCGGCCAGCGGTGCCGCCTGGCTCACCATCATCGGAAAAGCCAATCAGATTTTGCTCGCCGGGTGGCCCGGCAATATAGGCAGTGCAGTGGTGGCTGGCATTAGGGTGCGCGGKTTTTGCCGCATTCAACAGACTAGTGAATGCATTGATATCTGGGGCGTAGCAGACCCAGGTAATAAATTGGCTCTTTTCGACTTCAATGTCAGCCGTATGCCATGACGCAGGGAACAGCTCGGGAACCCGATAGCGCATTAATGCTCCGTGAAGGTAGTCTCACTTTTCACACCCATTACCATGCCGAGCACCTGAATATCCCGGTTATGCAAAAAAAGCGCKGGCTGCTGAGTATCCTCTGGCCATAGCTCAACGCCAAAGCGGCTGATAGAGAGCTGCTTCAAGGCTATTGTTTGCTGGTTAATTTCGGCAACGGCGGTTTCTATCTGGGTATCGTGTTGATAGCGCCGGATAATAATGACATCGCCATCGAATAAGTTGCAATCACACAATGCATTGCCGCGCACTTTGAGCGCATAGGTATTGCGTCGGGTAACGTTAGCTGCCATCGCATAGGGACGTGGTACTGCTTGCATGTGGCCGAACGTAGCGGTAGGTGATGCCATCGATAGGGTCATTATGAAATCTCCATTGCATGTTCTTTCATACAGTGGTTTTTAGTATAGACCTGTTTTTGCATACAGTGCTAGCAGTAATTAGTCTTAACCCTCTTTGATGGAGATCACGCTGCGACCCAGCGCCGCATTGTGTGAGTGGCGAGCAAGGGGCTTTACGTGTAGAGTTCGACGCAAAATCAATATGCCAGGAGAGACGCTTGAGCCTGTGTCTACAAGCCCGACAGCTTGCCTGTGAACGCGACGACCGCTGGCTGTTTCAAGGGCTGGATCTAGATATTCGCAGCGGTGAAATTGTGCGTATCGAGGGGCCCAATGGCAGTGGTAAGACCAGCCTGCTGAAAATCCTCTCCGGGCAGCTCAGTGACTATCAGGGCGAGCTTTTCTGGAATGGCGCTGCGATGAAAGAGGCGCGTGAACATTTCCTCGCTAATTTGCTCTATTTAGGGCACGCCCCAGGTATTAAGTTGGGGCTTTCCCCGTTAGAAAACCTGGCATGGTATCAGGCGCTCAGCGGGGAAAACGGTAACGAGGATCAGCGCCTGGACGCCCTTGAGCGGGTTGGCCTGGCAGGTTTTGAAGATGTGCCTGCAGGGCAACTCTCTGCTGGCCAGCAGCGTCGCGTGGCGCTGGCACGCTTAACGCTGACGCCCCGGTCTCTCTGGGTGTTGGATGAACCTTTTACCGCGATAGACCGTCACGGCGTCGCTGAGCTGGAAAGGCAGCTTGTGGCCCACGCTCAGGCGGGGGGCTGKGTGCTGGTAACGACACACCACGAATTGACCGCCTCACCGTTGTTGAGACGGATATCCCTCGGGTAAAGGAGAAAGGGTTGCACAGCTCTTTACATGGCGCTTCACACAGCTCTTCACAAGCTTCAGATGCCACCCAACAGGTGCTAGCAGTGCCACTGCGTGAGCACAAAGGTGGCTTGATGATCGCCGTGAAGGCCACGCTAGTGCGTGACTTAACGCTGTTGCTGAGGCGCCGTGGCGAAGTGCTCAACCCGCTGGTGTTTTTTGCCCTGGTGATCACGCTGTTTCCGATCGCGATTTCGCCCGACCCTGAGCTGTTAGCGGTCATTGCGCCGGGTTTGCTGTGGGTGGCGGCGCTGTTAGCCGCGCTGCTGTCATTAGACAGCCTGTTTCGTAGCGATTATGACGATGGCAGTCTGGAGCAACTGTTATTGGCGCCGCAGCCGTTAGCCGCGCTGAGTTTGGCCAAAGTGGCCGTGCACTGGCTGCTGACCGGCCTACCGTTGGCGCTGATGGCGCCGATATTGGGTATTATGCTGGCGCTGCCAGCGGGTAGCTACGCCGTGCTGGCGCTGTCGCTTGCCCTGGGCACGGCAAGCTTGAGCTTGATTGGCGCGATTGGTGCAGCGTTAACCGTCGGCTTGGCGCGGGGCGGGGTGCTGCTCTCGCTGCTGGTGCTGCCACTGTATATCCCGGTGCTCATTTTTGGCGCCGGTGCGGTGCAGGCAGCCATTTTCGGAGACGGCGTCGCTGCCCATCTGGCTATCCTGGGCGCGCTGCTCGCTGCCTCACTCATGTTGGCGCCGTGGGCGATTGCCGCATCGCTGCGTATCAGTATCAACGGTTAAGGACAGGACACGCTATGTGGGCCTTTATACATAAATTGGGATCACCCAAGTGGTTCTACACCATTAGCGCCAAGCTGCAGCCCTGGTTCTGGGCCGCGGCGGTGCTGTTATTGGTCGTTGGCTCGCTGTGGGGGCTAGCGTTTGCCCCGGCGGATTACCAACAGGGTAATAGCTTCCGGATTATATACGTCCATGTGCCTGCGGCCTTTTTAGCCCAATCCATTTTTATCGCCATGGCGGTCTCCGGCCTGGTGTTTATGGTCTGGAAAATTAAAGTCGCTGATATGGCGGCAGCGGTGATGGCCCCTCTTGGCGCAGCAATGACCTTTGTGGCGCTGTTCTCCGGCGCCGTGTGGGGCGTGCCCACCTGGGGGACATGGTGGATGTGGGATGCACGGCTGACCTCCATGTTGATCCTGCTGTTTCTCTATTTGGGCGTGATTGCCCTGCGCGGCGCTTTCACCAGCAGGGATAGCGCTTCACGGGCAGCCTCGGTGCTGGCCATGGTAGGGGTGATCAATATTCCCATCATCAAATACTCGGTGGATTGGTGGTACACCCTGCACCAACCCGCTTCTTTTACCTTGACGTCGCGCCCGACCATGCCGACCGAGATGTGGCTACCGCTGGTGATTATGGTGCTGGGTTTTTACAGTTTTTTTATTGCCTTAACGCTGATGCGCACGCGCAGCGAGATTCTGCGCCGCGAAGCTAACAAGCGCTGGGTACAGGATCTGGTCAACGGCCAAGTGGTGAACGTACACGCCGAGGAGGCTCGCTAATGGCATTTGACTCACTTGCTGAATTTCTCGCCATGGGTGGCCACGCGCCTTATGTATGGTCTGCCTGGGGCGTTACCGCGCTGCTGTTGCTCGCCATCGTTTGGCATGCCCGTGCAGAGCAACGCCAACTGCTGAAAGGCTTGAAGCGTCGCGCAAGACGCGAAAACAGAGCGAGGAGAGTGGCCAATGACGCCTAAACGTAAACAGAAACTGTTTGTTATTCTGGGCATTGTGTCGCTGGCCGCGATTGCCGTGGGGCTAACCCTGTACGCGCTACGCGCGAACATTAATTTGTTTTTTAGCCCGGTACAGATTGCCCAGGGCGATGCGCCCATGGAGCGGCAGATTCGCGCCGGTGGCATGGTCAAAGAGGGCTCGGTTTCCCGTGACCCTGAAAGCCTGGACGTCGAATTTACCGTCACCGATTACGTCGATGACCTGGAGGTCTATTACAGCGGCATCCTGCCGGATCTGTTCCGTGAAGGACAAGGCGTTGTTGTTGTGGGTGAACTTCAGACCGATGGTCGCTTGTATGCCGACAAAGTCCTTGCCCGTCACGACGAAAACTATATGCCCCCTGAAGTGGCCMAAGCATTGGAAGAAGCAGGCTACTCGCCCGCCGATTACCAAGCTAAAGCCGCCGAGGTGGGCAAACGCCTGGACGAAGAAGGCGTACCCCAGGCAAGCGAATATTAGGGTAGATAGCCCAATTTGGAGCACGCATGCTGATCAAACTGATTCCTGAAATTGGCCACTTTGCCCTTATCATTGCGCTGCTGATGGCGATAGTGCAGGCAGTGATGCCGCTGGCCGGTGCGGCGACTAGGCGACCACTGTGGATGGCCTATGGTCAACCCATGGCGGTGGGGCAGTTTGTGTTTATTGCCATTGCCTACGCGTGTTTGACCGCTAGCTATATGCTTGACGATTTTAGTGTGGCCAACGTGGCTAACAATTCCAACTCGCTGCTGCCCTGGTACTACAAGTTCAGCGCGGTGTGGGGCAACCACGAAGGGTCGGTGCTGCTGTGGAGCTTTATGCTTGCGGGCTGGGGGTTTGCGGCCAGCCTATTTACCGGCAACCTGCCGCGGGATATGGTCGCGCGAGTAATGGGCGTGATGGGCATGGTTTGTGTCGGCTTCTTACTGTTTATTCTGATGACATCAAACCCCTTCGAGCGGCTACTGCCCGATATGCCTCAGGATGGCGCCGACCTTAACCCGCTGTTGCAAGACTTCGGGCTGGTGGTTCATCCACCAATGCTCTACATGGGCTATGTGGGCTTTTCCGTGGTCTTTGCGTTTGCCATTGCGGCGCTGATGGGCGGGCGTTTAGACGCGGCCTGGACCCGCTGGGCACGGCCGTGGACAAACCTGGCCTGGGCGTTCCTTACCGTGGGTATCGCGCTGGGCAGCTGGTGGGCCTACTACGAGCTTGGTTGGGGCGGCTGGTGGTTCTGGGATCCGGTCGAAAACGCCTCGCTACTGCCCTGGCTAACGGGTACCGCGCTGGTTCACTCGCTGGCGGTCACCGAAAAACGCGGCTCGTTTAAGAGCTGGACCGTGCTGCTGGCGATCTCGACCTTTTCGCTATCGCTGATGGGTACTTTCCTGGTGCGCTCCGGGGTGCTGACGTCGGTACACGCGTTTGCCAACGACCCTGCCCGCGGTTTCTTTATCCTGATGTTGTTGGCCATTACGGTAACGCTGTCGCTGCTGATATTTGCCCTACGCGCACCGCGGGTAAGTCATAAAGTGGGCTTTAACTGGCTCTCCCGGGATGCGCTGCTGCTGGTCAATAATATCTTCCTGGTGATTATGACCGTCACCGTGCTGCTGGGTACCGTTTACCCACTGATTCTGGACTCTCTGGGGTTGGGGAAAATAAGCGTCGGCCCGCCCTATTTTAACGCCCTGTTTGTACCGCTCACCGTGGTGATGTGTATCTTTATGGGGCTGGGCTCGGTAACGCGCTGGAAAAGCATGGCAGCGCGGGATCTGATCCGTAAGCTGTGGCTGGCAGGCGTTGCCGCGCTGGTGCTAGGCATTTTAATGCCGCTGTTGTATCGCGGTGAGTGGAACCTGTTCGTCTCGCTGGGTATTGTCGCCGCACTCTGGATTGTGCTGCCGATGGTGCGTGATGTGTTCGATAAAACCCGCCATGCCAGCTCGTTTGTGGCCGGGGTGCGCAAGCTCTCCCTGGCGTACTGGGGGATGGKGCTGGGGCACGTGGGCGTAGCCGTTACCATTGTGGGTGTGACGGTCGTCTCCAACTACAACATCGAGCGCAATGTGCGTATGTCACCGGGTACCACGGTCGAAGTGGCGGGTTATCAGTTCACCATGACCGAACTCACTGAGCGTCGCGGGGCTAACTTCCTGGCGGATACCTCGATCCTTCAGGTTCAGCGGGGCGAGTCAGGCCGCAGCTTTACCATGCGGCCTGAAAAACGCCTTTACCTGGCCACCGGTATGCCGATGACCCAAGTGGCCCTGCGCCCAGGGCTGTTCCGCGACCTCTATGTGGCTATGGGTGAAAATCTTGGCGATAACAGTTGGGCGATGCGGGTGCAGTACAAGCCCTTTGTTCGCTGGCTGTGGCTAGGTGCGCTGCTTATGGCGACAGGTGGTGTGCTGGCAGTGCTCGACAAGCGCTACCGCCGCGCCACGGTTACTCGTGAAGCGCCGAACGTGGCCAGCAAGGGCGATAGCGCAAGGGAGGCGACGGTATGAAGCGACGACTACTGCTACTGCTGCTGCCGGTGTGTTTTTTAGGCCTGGCGCTGTTCTTTTACCATGGCCTCTCGCTGGACCCTTCCCAGCGCGATTCAGCGCTGATGGCGCGGGAGTTCCCGACCTTTGAAGCCACCACGCTGCGTGATGAAAATCGCCGAGTTGACCAAACGCTATTAGAGGGAGAAGTGACGCTGGTGAATGTGTGGGGCGAATGGTGCCCAGCCTGTAAGCAGGAGATGCCGCAACTGCTTGAACTAGCTGATCACGGAATTCGCATGGTCGGGGTTAACTACCGCGATACTCGCGAGAAGGGCATGGAGTTCCTCGGCGAGTTTGGTGATCCGTTTGAAACCAATATTTTTGATCCTGACGGCGAGCTAGGCTTTGATCTTGGCGTTTATGGTGCCCCGGAAACCTTTCTGGTCGATGCCGATGGGGTGATTCGCTACCACCATAAAGGCTATGTATCACCGCAAGACGTGCGCGAGCGAATTCTTCCGGAGGTGGAAAAATGGCGCTAATGCGAACCCTAACAGCGCTACTACTGCTAGTCATGGCGTTTGGTGCAGTGGCTGGGGGTATCGAACTGCGCGAGTTTGACGACCCAGTCACCGAGAAGCGCTATCACGACTTGACCGCCTCCATGCGCTGCCCGCTGTGTGAAAACCAGGCGATTAACGACTCCGACGCGCCTATTTCGGCAGATATGCGCGAACGTGTTTATCAACTGTTGCAAGACGGGCAGTCGGATATCGAAATCATCAATCACATGGTGCAGCGGTTTGGCGAATATATTCTCTACAACCCGCGTTTAGAGAGCCGCACCTATCTGCTGTGGGGCCTGCCCATCGCCCTGGTGTTGCTGGGGGCTATTGTGGTCGTCATGATGATACGCGCCCGCCGCAACGCCTCTGCTAAAGCATTGAGCGCCGAAGAGCGCCAGCGTATAGAAGCGCTGACTAACCGTAAGAGGTCTTCATGACGCTGCTTTGGATTGCGATTGCCGTTTTATTGCTCCCCGCGCTGTGGCTGCTGGTGTCGCCGCTAAGAAAAGCGCGTGCGCTGCACGACCAGCAGCACGACTTTGAAGCCAACGACACCTCCGCCGAGCAGAACGTGGCGATTTTTCAGCGCCGCCTGGCGTCCTTGGAAGCGGCCCGGGAGCGTGGTGATATCGATGCTGCCCGCTTCGACGAAGACCGTTTGGAGCTTGAGCGTAGCCTGCTGGAAGATACCGCCTATAGCGAGCGTCGGCCGCTCAAGTCAGCCAGTGCCGGCCGAATTGTGGTGCCCGTAGTGATGCTCGCTGTAGTGGCCGTTAGCGTCATTTGGTACCAGCAAAAGGGCGCGGAAGGCGACTTGGTGCTATTTGCGGTGCAACAAGAAGTACAGAACGATCCTGATGGCTCGCTTGCCATGTATATCGAACGCATGGAAGAGCAGGCCGAACGCCAGCCGGATAATCCCAACGTTTGGAGCTCGCTGTTTCCGCTCTATCGCGAAACCGGCCAGATGCCCAAAGCCGTGGATGCCCTGGAGCGTTTAATCGAGATTGAAGGGCGGATTCCGCCGCTGCTTGCGCAACTGGCGCAAATTCGGTTCTTTATGGCCGAGCGCCAACTGACCGACGACGTGCAGGCGCTGGTCGATGAAACCCTGGAGCAGGATCCCCGCCAGCCTACCGTACTGGGTTTGCTAGGCATTAATGCCTTCGACAACGGCGATTATGAGCAGGCCATCGATCACTGGCGCCGGGCAATCGCCAACATTGAAGACCCTAACACTGTGTCTTCGCTGCGCGACGGTATTCGTGTGGCTCAGGAGCGCATGGGCATTGAACCTGAAGAGGCTGTAGCCGAGGGCAATGGCATTCGGGTGCGCGTTGCGTTAGACGAACAGCTCGCTGGGCGCGTTAACGATAACGACACGGTGTTTATCACTGCCCGCGATCTTGAAGGCGAGTTGCCGCCGCTGGCTGTGGTGCGCGCGCAAGTATCTGAGCTGCCCATGACGGTAACGCTAGACGATAGCACTGCGATGTCGCCCCAGGCGCAGATCTCCCAGGTACGTGAAGCGCGCTTAGTGGTGCGCGTTTCCCCCTCCGGCCAAGCAACGCCCCAGCCAGGGGACCTGTTTGGTGACCTTGAGAGCGTCAGCATCGGCCCGATAGCTGAAGATGAAACGGCTGAAGTGGTGATTAACCGTGTCTTTGAATAACCGCAACGGGAACGTCGCCTCGGTATGCGCTTAACGTCGATTCGCTTAGTCGGGTTCAAGTCCTTTGTGGACCCTGTCACGGTGCCCTTCGATGGCAATATGACCGCCATCGTGGGCCCCAACGGCTGCGGTAAATCCAATATTATTGACGCCGTGCGCTGGGTCATGGGGGAGTCCTCCGCCAAAACCCTGCGCGGCGAATCMATGGCCGACGTTATCTTTAACGGCTCCACCGGCCGTAAGCCCATCAGCCAAGCCTCTATAGAACTCAAATTCGACAATCGCGACGGTGGCATGGGCGGCGTTTACGCCCAGTATGCGGAAATTGCCGTAAGGCGCCTGGTCACCCGTGATGGGCAATCCAACTACTTCTTTAACGGCCAGAAGTGCCGCCGCCGGGATATCGCCGACCTGTTTATGGGCACCGGCCTGGGCCCGCGCTCCTACGCGATTATCGGCCAGGGGATGATTTCGCGGCTGATTGAAGCGCGCCCCGACGACTTGCGCTCGACGCTGGAAGAAGCCGCGGGGATCTCCAAATACAAAGAGCGCCGCCGGGAAACCGAAAACCGCATGCGGCGCACCCAGGAAAACCTGGAGCGTCTGGACGATATTCGCGAAGAGTTGGATAAGCAGCTAGAGCGTCTAAAACGTCAGGCCGAAGCCGCCAAGCGCTATCAAGACCTAAAGGAGCAGGAGTATCGGCTCAAGGGCGAGCTTGCGCTATTGCGTGGTCGCACTTTGCGGGCGGAGCAGTCCCAGCAGGAGAGCCGCGTCCGTGAACTGGAAATAGCCGTTGAAAAAGATGTCTTCGGCGTACGCCAGTGCGAAACCCGGCTGGAACAAGCTCGCGAGCAGCACGACGAACTTTCGGAAGTGCTTGACCGCCACCAGCAGCAGTTCTTTGAAACCACCACCCGGATTGCGCGTTTAGAGCAGGATCAGGCCCACCGCCGCAGCCGCGAAACCCAGCTGGCCAGCGACATCGCCACGGCGCGGCGTGAGCTGGACGAGCAGCGCCGGGTCAGCGAAGGCGACCAGACGCGTTTAGCCGCCATTGACGAGCGCTTTGACGACCTGCTCCCCGAACACGAAGCGCTGGAAGAGCAGCTTGAAAGCCTGGAACAGGCGCTAGCCGACGCAACCCCCGCGCTAGAAGCCGCTGAACAGCAGTGGGCCGATGCCGAAACGCGCTGGCGAGATGCCAGCCGCGATGCGGATCGCAGCCAGGATCAACTACGCGACCTTGAACAACGTATTGCGCGCTTGCAGGCGGAAAATCAGCGCCGCCGCCAGCAGCGCAGCGAGGTCGCCGACCTTACCGCGCTACGCGAAGAACACGCCGTGTGTGAGGCGCAGTTAGCCGATGCCCAGCAGCAGGCAGAAGGGTTTCAAACCCAGCGCGATGAGTGGCAGCAGCGCTACGGCGATGCCAAAGCGGCCTACCAGCAGGCCAATCAAGCGCGCGACCATCAGCGTGCTGAGCTCAGCCAGCGTCAGGGGGAACTGGCCTCGCTGCAAGCGTTAATAGACGCCGCCTTGGCGGATCATGACCCTGCCATTGGCACCACATTAGAAGCGCATGGCTTGGCGGATGCGCCCCAGCTGGGGGAAGTGCTGCAGGTGGAGCCCGGCTGGGAAACGCTGGTGTCCTGGCTGCTGGCGCCCTGGCTGAATGCCCGCCTGGTGTCGCGCGAGCAATTGGCCGCTTTGCCCGAGGCCTTAGCCACGGACTGGCGGTTGATTGATCAAACGGCACCTGTTGCCTCAACGTCCGGGCAGCGCTTAGCCAGTTTAGTCAAAGGCGCAGGCGCGCTGGGTGAATGGTTAGCAAGTATTCACTATACGCAAACCGCCGAAGAGGCGGAGCAGCAGGTAGCGCACCTGGCCCCAGGTGAAAGCGTGGTGAGTCAGGATGGGGTTTGGCTGGGTCGCGGCTGGCTGAACCAGCAGGCCAACGGCGAAGGTATCGATGGGCTGCTGCTAACCCGTCGCCGCTACGCCGAGCTGACCGCCCAGCGCGAAAGTGAAGAACAAGCGCTGGCGTTGGCAGAGGAGCAGTGTGAGGCGGCCAACGAGACGATTGCAACGCTGGAGCAGGCCCGTGAGCAGCAGGCCGAACAGGAGCGTTCCCACGCCGCCACCCTGCAGCAGTTGGCGGTCAAAGAGCGCAGCCTGGCTCAGCGCCTGGAACATCTAGAGAGTCGTGCCACTGAACTTGATGCTGAGCTTGCCCAGTTGCAAGAGGATGAAGCAGAGTTAGCGCTTACCATCGACGAGCAACGCGCCCGCTGGGACGTGGCGATGGAACAGCTGGAAAGCGCAGCGCAAGCGCGGGAAGCCAGCGCCGAGCAGCGCAACCGGCAGCGCGAGGCGCGAGAGCAACTTACTCAGCAGCATGCCCCACTCAAAGCACAGCAGCAGGCGTTAGCCCTTGAGCGCGAACGTTTGAGTGCCGAGCGCGATAGCCTGCGCTCCCAGCAGGCGCGCTCCAGCGACTCTGAAGAGCGTCTATCACTGCGTATTGCCGAGCTGGAAGAGTCGCGGGAAATGTTGATCGAGCCCGATGAACTGGCGGGAGAAGAGCTCGAAGAGCTGCTTCACCAGCGCGAGCAGCAGGAGGGGCGCTTAAACGCCACTAAGCAGCAGGCTCAGGGGCTGGCAGAGCAGCTGCGCAGTGATGAACTTGCCCGCCAACAGCACGAGCGCAACCTGGAACAGAGCCGCGAGCAACTGCAGCAGCGGCGAATGGATGTGCAGGCGCTGGCACTTAAAGCGACCACCCAGGATGAGCAGCTGGCTGAACTAGGCCATAACGTCGAAACCCTTGCCGAACAGCTGCCTCAGGAGGCCACTGAAACCCGTTGGCAAGAACGTCTGGAAAGCACCACGGATAAAATTCGCCGTTTGGGGGCGATCAACCTGGCCGCCATTGAGGAGTATGACCAGCAAGCCAAGCGGCGTAACTATCTGGAAGCGCAGCACGCTGAGCTTACTGAGGCGCTGGAAACCCTCGAGCGGGCGATTAAGCGCATTGACCAAGAAACTCGTGTGCGCTTCCGGGAAACCTTTGATCAGGTCAATGCCGGGCTGCAAGCTCTGTTTCCCCGGGTGKTTGGCGGCGGTGCGGCATGGCTGACGTTGACCGGCGATGATCTATTGGAAACCGGCGTGGCAATTATGGCCCGCCCACCGGGTAAGAAGAACAGCACCATTCATCTGCTCTCGGGTGGCGAGAAGGCGCTGACCGCGCTGTCGCTGGTATTTGCGATCTTTCAGCTTAACCCCGCGCCGTTCTGTATGCTGGACGAAGTTGACGCCCCACTGGATGACGCCAACGTAGGGCGTTACGCTAGGCTGGTGAAGGAGATGTCTGAAAACGTTCAGTTTATTTACATCACCCACAACAAAATTGCCATGGAAGCCGCCGAGCGCCTGATGGGGGTCACCATGCAGGAGCCCGGCGTTTCGCGCATGGTTTCCGTGGGTATTGAAGAAGCCGCGGCGTTGGTTGATTAAACTCACACTCTCCCAAACTCGCCAAGCAAAGCTGTGGAAGTATTCTGAGTAAGCGCTGAAGAGTGTATTTCGAGCGACAGAGTGGGAGAGACAAACGCCAAGTGGGTAATCTTTTGTTGGCTAAATGCGTAAAAAAATGTCCTAAAGCGTTCAACTTAACTATATTACCCCTATCAATAGCGCGGGCGAGATGGTTAAACGGCTTATAGAGGGAATATACTCTGGTGGATGAGGCGGTTGTCAAAACGGCTTTTCTTGCATCTAGGATTCCTTTATAAAGCTAATCATAGATGTTAGATCTAATGATCGTGGCACTTTTGTTTGAAGTTAAGGTCGGATTTCTTTGGCTTAAACAGTGTCAGAATTTTGGCAAGGCGTGAAAATCGCGTTAAATGCAGCAAAAATTGGCCATTTTCACCATAATCGCGCTATGCTTGGTGACAAGTACTTATTAAATAGCAGTTACAGTTATCCAAATTCAGGCATGCCTTTTTAGACCCAGTGCCTTAGCAAACGGCAAGACGACCATGGAACGTTCGACATGGAACTAAGAGAGTGGCTAATCATATTAGGTCTGGCGTTGGTATCGCTCATCGTTATTGACGGTGCGCGAAGGCTTCAACGTCAGCGACGTGTMCCCCGTCTAGATCAGGCGGAGAGAGACCTTTCCGGCAGTTCGTTAGATGATCCCGATGAGGCTGCTAAAGCCGCGGAGATCAATTGGGAACTTCCTAATGGCGGTGCTCGAGTTGTTAAACCGGCAGACTATAGTGGCTTAGGTAATAAACCAAAGTTAGAACGTCAAGAGCATCCTGGGCCTTCCAGAGTGCTTTCCGAGTTTAGACGTTCAGCCTCTGCTAAAGCGGCCAAGCGCAAAGCAGATAAGGCAGACAAACTAGATAAAGCGGCATCAATTGCGCAGCCATCGCCCAGTGTAGCGGTTAAAGCAGAACGGCCGGTTACTACGCAGGCGTCAGAACAGGAGCGCCGCGAGCCAAGTATCTCAATGACCGACTCTTCGCCCGCTGAAATGTCTCATGACAAGGCGGCTGCACCTCAGCAGCCTGCATACGCTGCTGCGACGCCCAGTGCAGCGGCGGCTGAAACTGAAGCGGCTAAAACTGATGTTGTTAAAACTGAAGTTGAAGCGACTCAACCCGCCGCTTCTGACGCCATCTCGCTGTCTGCCAGCGAAGCAGATACTGAAATGGCGACAACGCATCGCTCCGAACCAGAACATGCATCAGAGTCTGAGCAAGAGCCGGTACTGAGGGCGGAGCCAGAAGACGCCGTATTTGCCAAGCATGCCAATGAGCACTCGCCTAAGCGGCGTCAGTTGCGTTCTGACACAGCAGGCGAAGAAGATGAGTTAGACGATGATGAAGTTGATGAGTATCGCTTAGTCGACTTTGAAGGCATGGGGCGCTCACTAAAGCGTCGTTTGATTGCGCGGCGTAAAGAGAAACAGCGCAAAAAAGCCGAAAAAGCAGTGCGTGATAAAGCCTTGGCGCAGCAGAAGGCTGGGCGCAAAGCGCTGGAAGCAGAGCAACGGCGTGAAGCCAAAGAAGCCGCTGACGCAGAGCGTGCGCGCCTTGCTCAAGAGCAGGCGCAAGCTCGTGAAGAAGAAGCCGCGGCCAATGCGGCCGCCGCAGAAAGGCTCGCCGCCCAGCAGCGTGTCGCTGACGAAGAAGAGCGTCGCTACGCAAGCAGCGAGTATGCTGCCCACGAGGATAACTTTGCACATAATTCCGACGAGCGTTTCGCCGCTGATGACAGCCACGCTATCGACGAACGTGAGGKCAATGAGAGAGTCCGTGTTCACCCAACGTTAGAAAAAGCCTTACGTCACGACGTAAATGGTGAACATGCCAAAGAAACGCTGACCAACGCAGAAGAAGTCGTGGTGATTAGCGTTCTCTCCAGAGACCCGGAAGGTTTCGACGGCACCAAACTGCTCGACCTGATGATGGTATGCGGGTTGCGCTACAGTCGTGCGATGGGCGTTTTCCACCGCTTTGAAACCGAGAGCGATGACAGCGAACTGCAGTTCTCGATGGTGAACGTGGTGAAACCGGGCACTTTCCCCATCGAAGAGATGGGTGAGTTTATGACCCCCGGTATCACGCTGCTGATGCCGCTGCCCGGCGCTGTTGATAGCTCAGTCGCCTTTGAGGCGATGGTGGAAACCGCCATGGTCGTGGTACGCCATATGGGCGGTGAGTTGAAAGACGAAAACCGCAGCGTAATGACCGCGCAAACAATCGAATTCGCCCGTCAGCGGGTGCGTGAGTTTGAGCGCCGCCATAGACTGCATCGTCAGATGCAAGCGCGCTAAACGGCGACCATTAACCGACGAAGCATCAGTTGCTGCGTAACACCCGCCTTCTTGCCAGAAGGCGGGTGTTTCTGTTCAATACGCAGCACATTTTGTATTTTCAAATTTTTGCACTTTTGCTGCGAGTCTGGAACCCATTCAAATGAGTCAGTCTGATTCACAACCGCTGGAAGAGATTACCCAACTGCGGGCCGCCCTGGACGAGGCCAACTACCGTTACTACGTGCTCGATGAACCGACGCTCACAGATGCCGACTACGATCGCAAATTTCAGCGCTTGCAGCAGTTGGAGAGCGAACATCCAGAACGGGTCACGCCTGACTCGCCAACCCAGCGCGTTGGCGCTGCCCCCGCGGATGGCTTTCCCTCGGTAGCCCATGCGATCCCCATGCTGTCGCTGGATAATGCCTTTAGCCGTGACGATATCCACGCCTTTGCCGAGCGAGTTGCCGAGCGCCTTGAATGCGCCGCAGACGACGTTGAGTTTACCTGCGAGCCAAAATTGGATGGCGCAGCCGTCTCGCTAGTCTACGAACAGGGCGTACTGGTAAGCGGGGCAACGAGAGGCGATGGCCGTACCGGGGAAGGTATTACCTCTAACCTGCGCACGCTGCGCTCGGTACCGTTAAAGCTGCTGGGCAAAAACGTGCCTGCGCTGCTCGAAGTGCGGGGCGAGGTGATTATGCGCCATGCGGGTTTTGAAGCCCTGAACGAGCGTGCCCGGCAAGAGGACAGTAAGGTATTTGCCAACCCGCGCAACGCGGCGGCGGGCAGCCTGCGTCAGCTAGACCCGCGCATCACCGCTAAACGTCCGCTAGAGTTTCACGCCTACCAGGCTGCGCGCTTGGAGCCGGATCTGGGCGATGCGACTCACAGTGAATTAATGAAGCGGTTAGCCACGCTAGGCTTTCGTGCCAGTTCAGAGCTTAAAGTCGTCAAAGGCCCCCAAGCCGTTGCTGACTACTGCGAGCAGTTAGGCGAGAAGCGCGACGGTCTAGGGTTCGATATCGATGGCGTGGTGATCAAGGTGAATGACCTGCGCCACCAGCGTGAACTTGGCTTTGTTGCCCGCGCGCCACGCTGGGCGGTGGCGTTCAAGTATCCGGCTCAGGAAGAGGTCACCACCCTGAACGATGTGGAATTTCAGGTTGGCCGCACCGGGGCGATTACTCCCGTGGCGCGACTTGAACCAGTCACCGTGGCCGGTGTGACGGTTTCTAACGCCACGCTGCACAACGCTGATGAGATTAAGCGCTTAGACGTAATGATTGGTGATACGGTCTCGATTCGCCGGGCCGGTGATGTAATTCCCCAAGTGGTGAGTGTCCATACCGAGCTGCGCCCAGCGGATGCAAGGGCGATTGTTTTTCCCGAACACTGCCCCGTGTGCGGTTCGGATATCGAGCGCCTTGAAGGCGAAGCGGTGGCGCGCTGTTCCGGCGGTCTTTATTGCGCGGCGCAGCGCAAAGAGGCGCTAAAGCACTTCGCCAGCCGTAAAGCGCTGGATATTGACGGCCTGGGCGAAAAGTTGATCGTGCAGTTGGTCGATTTGGACTGGGTGGAAACCCCCGCGGCGCTGTTCCACTTAACCGTCGAGCAGTTGCAAAGCCTGCCGCGTATGGGCGAGAAGTCCGCCACTAACTTGGTCAACGCGCTTGAAACCGCTAAGTCGACCACCTTGGCGCGGTTTATTTATGCGTTAGGAATTCGTGAAGTAGGCGAGGCCACAGCGGCCAACCTGGCCAATCACTTTGGTACCCTAGACGCCATTCAAGCCGCTGAGTTGGAAGCGCTGGAAGCGGTTAACGATGTCGGCCCGATTGTTGCCGCCCATGTGCATACCTTCTTTCGTCAGCCCCACAATCAGCAAACCATTGCCGCGCTGATTGACGCAGGCATTACCTGGCAAGAAGCGGAAGTCACCCAGGGCCCAACGCCACTGGAAGGCCAGACCTGGGTGCTCACCGGCTCGCTGGAGAGCATGACCCGCGATGAAGGTAAGGCGCGGCTGCAGGCGCTGGGTGCTAAGGTGGCAGGCAGCGTATCGAAAAAGACCACCTGTTTGGTTGCTGGCGAAGCGGTGGGCAGTAAACTGACCAAAGCCGAACAGATGGGCGTGGAAGTCGTCGACGAAGCTACCTTTATTGAACGTTTGGCAGAGTGGGAGCAGCGCTAATGAGCCGTTTTATTGAAGTACCCGCCAGAATGCTGCCACCGGATACCCTCAATGCCCTGCTAGAGGCGTTTGTGACCCGTCAGGGCTACGACACTACCGATACCACGGGCGAGGGCATGCACGGCTGGGTAGTCGAGCTTAAAAAGCAGCTAGAGCGCAATGAGCTGATCATCGCCCATGACCTTGAGCTGGAAATGACCGAAGTGATGACCCTGGCCCAGTGGCGTTCTTTTGGCCGCGATATCGCCGACGACGAGGAAGAGGGCGATATCTAAGCCTTTTTTCTAAGCGTTCCCACCACGAATAATCGCGCTAATAATCCGCCGCCCTGGGTGAAGATGATCCACCAGCGGCGCTTCTAGCGGCATTGGCTCATCGCATATTCGTGAGGCGATCACCTCGGCGCAAAGTGGCGCGCTGGCTAATCCCCGCGAGCCATGGGCGGTGGATATCCACAGGCCCGGGTAGTGCTCACCTGGCGTATCCGCCACCCGGGTGGCATCTTTGCTGAGTAATGCATAGTCAGCGCGCCATGCTGCTGCCACCGGCACCGGCCCCGCGTAAGGGGTTTTGTCGGGGCTTGCCGCCCGCACCGCCGCGCGGCCTTGAAGCTGTTCCGGCGTTAGCTCAATGCCTGCCTGTGCCAACTCCTCCACCAACGCGGGCAGCGTTTGGCGTAGCTCATCGATATTGCGCTGATGGTCGTCAACCGTCACATCAGTCGTCGCGTTATTGGGCACAAAGCTGGCGCCGAAGGTCAGCACGCCCTCTAGTGCAGGTGCCACATAACCCCCGGCACACACCACCCGCTTAGGGCCTGCTACTTCATCGGGTAGCCGTAATTCACTAATCTGACCGCGCACCGACTGCAGTGGCAACTCCGCCGTTTGCGCAAAGCGGTTAGCCAAATGGGCGCTGGCAATCACCACCTGATCCGCTTCGACCGTGCTGCCATCGGCCAAGTTAAGCTGCCAGCCGTCCTCTAGCTGGGTCAGGGCGTTAACGTCGCCTTGTAGAAGAGTAATGCCTGGCTGCTGAAGTAAATGCTCACACAGCGCCTTGGGCCTCACCCAGCCCGCCTGTGGATAATAAAGCCCGTGAGGGGCGTCAATGGCCATGGCCGCCGTCTTGGATAGCGCCGGGTTTTCCATGGCGGTGACAACCTCGCCGGGCAGTGGATGCAGCTCAATAAAACGCTGCTGGCGGCGCGCCTCTTTATCGCTACTCGCCAACTGCACCACGCCACAGGGCTGCCATAAGGGAGCTGTGGATAATGCCTGCGTGAATAGCTGCTGCGAAAGCCAGCGCTGGCTATACAGCAGCCCAGCGAGATAAACCCGGCTTTGCTGATTGGTCTCAGCAGCCAGCTTTACATACAGCGCGCCCTGGCGATTACCCGAGCCGCCCGCGCCGGGGGCTTCGAGCTCTACCACGGTTACCTTCACTCCCCGTCGCGCCAGCGCTGCTGCCACACTGCTGCCAGCCAGCCCGGCGCCGACGACGACAACGTGCTTGACTGAGGCTAAAGGCGGCGGCGTAAACCAGGGCGTTGTTTGGCGGCGGATATCTGCTGGCGGCGACTCAATACTGCCCGCAAGCATCTCGCGCTTGCGGCCATAGCCCGGCACTTTCTTCCATTTAAAGCCCGCCGCTTTCAAGCCCCGCTTAACGATGCCTGCACAGGTAAAGGTGGCGAAAGTAGCACCGGGGCGCGAACGGGCGGCCATGGCGCTAAACAGTTCAGGCTGCCACATATCGGGGTTTTTAGACGGCGCAAAACCGTCTAAAAACCAGGCGTCGACTTGGCCATCCAGCTGCTCCAGACGCTCGGTAGTATCGCCGAAATGCAGATCCAGGGKGACGCGCTTGGTTAAGTGCAGGCGATGAATACCGCTAACGGCAGCGGGCCACTGGGCGCAAAGCGCCTGTGCATAAGTGGCAAGGGAGGGCCAGCTCGCTAGTGCTTGTTCAAGGGCGCTAAGCTCAAGGGGAAACTTCTCTGTGGATAACAGATGCAATCGGGCACTGGGGGGCGCGTGTTGTTCGAAACAGGCCCAGGCGCAGAGCATATTAAGCCCGGTGCCAAAGCCGGTTTCGCCAATCACAAAGGGCCGCGCGGCTTCCCAGGCGGCAAAGCGCTCGGGAAGGTGGTTGGCGCCCAGGAACACATGCTCGGTCTCCGCGCGCCCATCGCCGCGGGTGAAATAGATATCATCAAACGCTGTTGCGTGGGGGGCTCCCTCGTTCCAGGTAAGCATGGGCGTGGTTAATGCCGCCAGCGGGGGCAAAGCGTTTGAACGTTGGGTCACGCGGTTATCCGTATTGATGAACAGGTGGTTAAAAAATGATCAATTTGTCGGCGCTGGCGTTATCTCTGGCTTAGCGCAAAGCGTCCGCCGGGTTTGCACAGAGTTTTCCACAGGCTCTGTGAAAAAGCCGACGAACCCTCCACACTCGCCTACTGGGGTCAAGGCAAAACTTTCTTGAACGGCTTAACAATTACCTTGGCATACACCCCCGCAATCATGTATGGGTCGGCATCGGCCCACGCCTTGGCGTCTTCCAGGCTGGCAAATTCCGCCACCACCAAGCTGCCGGAAAAGCCCGCATCGCCGGGGTTTTCTGCGTCGATGGSGGGGGGGGGGCCTGCCAGTACCATGCGGCCTTCATCGCGCAGCGCTTCCAGGCGCGCCAAATGGTCGGGCCGAGCGGACAAGCGACGCTCTAAGCTATTGGGGACATCTTCACTCATAATGGCATACAGCATTTGGGGTTAACTCCTTGATTAAACGAGGATGCAAAGTGACCGCTAATTGACCGCACTGGCATAAGCGCGCACCATATCTTACCCATTGCGAAGGCTTTATTCACAGCTGAAAAGCGCATTCTGACAAACTGGCCACACGGCGTCATGCTTATGCCTCGACTTCCTTATACCTTTGATGCCGATCAGCGCTACCCGGTTGATTTGCACATGCACTCCACCGCTTCCGATGGTGCGCTATCGCCCACCGAGCTGGTGACACTGTGCTTTGAGCGCGGGCTGACGCACATGTCGCTCACCGACCACGATACCATGGACGGCATTGAAGAAGCGGGCCACGCGGCGAAGCAAGCAGGGCTATGCCTTATCCCCGGCTGTGAGTTATCCACACGCTGGCAGGGAGTCAATATCCACGTGGTGGCGCTAATGCCTGGCGGCCTGCAGGGGGCAATGGTAGAAGGTCTGATTCAGCAGCGTGAAGCGCGCATTCAGCGCGCTGAAGTCATCGCTGAAAGGTTGGAAAAAGTCGGTTTACCTAACGCGCTGGAAAAAGCCCGCCTGCACGCAGGCAGTGACCGCCCTTTAGGCCGCCCCGACTTTGCCCGCGCGCTGGTGGCGGAAGGCGTGGTGCCCGATTGGGCCAGCGCCTTCAAGCGCTATTTGGGCAGCGGCAAAAAGGGCGATGTTAAAGCCCACTGGCCGGAAATCAGCGAAGCGGTGGGCTGGATTGTCGATTCCGGCGGTGTGGCCGTGATTGCCCACCCACTTCGCCACGGCTTAACCCGGCGCAAACGGGGCCTGTTGATGGATACTTTCCAGGCGGCAGGCGGGCAAGCGGTTGAACTGGTCAGTGGCCAGCAGAACCCGGATAGCACCCGCGACCTGGCGCGTCAGCTAGTGGAGCGCGAACTGTATGCGTCCATGGGCAGCGATTTTCACTTTCCCGGCAGCCACGCAGCCCCCGGCAGCATGAGCCTGGTGCCACGCACTGCGGCGCCACCCATATGGCAGCACCCCCGGCTGGTTCACCTGCGCGATGCTCCGCCAGGTAGGCTGGAAGCGGGATGATTCGCTTAGCGCTTAAGCTATGCTGTATGAATAATGCCTACGGATAGGAGTAAGTAATGAGTCAATATTTTCAGATTCACCCGGAAAACCCTCAAAAACGCCTCATCGATCAGGCGATTGCGATCATTCGTAAAGGCGGTGTGGTGGCTTACCCCACTGATTCGGGCTACGCCCTTGGGTGCCATCTGGGTGAGAAGAAAGCCATTGAGAAGATAAAATGGATACGTTCGCTGGACGATAAACACAACTTCACCCTGGTGTGCTCCGACCTCTCGGAAATCGGCACCTACGCCAAGGTGGATAACGATGTGTTCCGGTTGCTGAAGGCACATACCCCAGGGCCTTACACGTATATTCTGGATGCCACATCCGAGGTGCCGCGCCTATTACTGCACCCCAAGCGCCGCTCAATTGGTGTGCGTGTGCCGGATCACCGCATTACCCACGCGCTGCTGGCCGCACTGGGTGAGCCACTGATGAGCGTCACGCTGATCCCGGTAGGCGATGACCTGCCCATGAACGACCCGGAAGAGATCCGCGAACGTTTTGGTGCCCACCTGGACGCCATTATCGACGGCGGCGCCTGCCMCTTAGACCCCACCAGCGTCATCGACCTGCGCGAACTGCCGCCGAAAATCATCCGTGAAGGACGCGGCGATATTTCTCCTTTCGTCGTCTAAGAACACTTTTCAGAGCAATCCCTGCTTTTAGCTTTAATGAGCAGGGAATTTGCCTATTTTTCATTATTTGAATGTTCAATGAAAATAAAATATGATCCTAACGGTTCTTTTCGATAATAAATCGTGATCCTTTAAGGCGAGGAGTCGCCTCGTCTTTTTGAGATCGCCTATCTCAGGAGATCATTTAATGACGATGCCTTTTACCTCTCGCCTATGTAGCCTTGCAGTGTTAGCCAGCCTTACCGCGTTACCACTGACCAGCCATGCAAATAGTGATGACGCAGAAATGTGTGCCCAGGAAGCTTATGCAATGGGCCTACGCTATCAGCAGCAGTCTGCAGAAGCGGCTGCTCTGCAGCGTCAGGGGTTTGCCCTCGCCACCTACCGGCTTGAAGATCAGATTKAGGCGCATGGCGGCAGTGACGACTTGGCGATCATTACCGACCTGGATGAAACGGTGCTGGATAATAGCCCGCTGTTGGTTCGCGATATGCAGGCATGCCACGACTACACCACCTGGGATACTTGGAAGCATTGGGAGCGTGAAGGCGAGCCGCGTTTAATGCCGGGGGCTAAAGCGTTCCTGGATTACGCGGATGAGCAGGGCGTAGCCATTTTTTACGTCTCTGACCGCTACCAGGAGAACGAGGCCGATACGATCGCCACCTTGGAAGCGCTAGAGCTGCCCCAAGTCTCGGAACAGAGCGTGATGTTGCTGGGGCCTGCTAAGGCGGAGCGCCGCGCAGAGGTGGTGGATAACCACACCCTGGTAATGCAGCTAGGCGACTCGCTACACGATTTCGCGGGTGAGTTCGCTGGTGCCGACCTGTATCAGCAGCACGCGCTCGTTGAGGAGAATGCCGAGCGGTTTGGCAAGGACTGGATTGTGTTCCCCAATGCGACCTATGGCGCCTGGAGCGAGGCCGAGCTAGACCCCTGGGATGCCCCTCACGAAGTGGAGTGATCGGTGAGATAACCACTCCCTCCCGTATTAAATGAACACCACGCGCCCCCGGCTTAGCTACACTTGGTTTAGCAACCTAGTTTAGCTGTCCTGGGGCGCGTTTTTGTCTTCCTGGTCGTCTTTTTTGTCGGCATCTTTCTTGCGCGGGTCTTCGCTGTCTTCGTCCAGCCAAGTGCCGCAGCGCAGGCAGTAGCGGGCGCGCTTGTCATGGCGGTCATGACCACAGCCGGGGCAGGCTTCCTCTGAGTAACGATCCTCACGAATCGAGCGGATTACCTGAGCGGAGAATACCCCTGTGGGCACGGCGATAATCGAGTAGCCGAGCAACATCAGAATCATGGTGATGGCTTTGCCTAACGCGGTGGCGGGCACGATATCGCCGTAGCCGACCGTCGTCATGCTAACGATGGCCCAGTACATCGACATCGGAATGCTGGTGAAGCCTGCCTCCGGTGATTCAATGGTGTACATCAGCGCGGCGAATAGCGTGACCACCATAAAAATTGCCGAGAAAAACAGCAGTATTTGACGCATGCTGCGTTTGAGGGCATCCATGAGCAGGCTGGCTTCGCCGACAAACTCCATGAGACGCAAAATTCGAAAAATCCGCAGCACTCGCAGCAAGCGAACAATGACCAGACCGTGGGCGCCCGGTACTAGCAATACCAGCCAGGTAGGCAATACGGCGATTAAGTCGACGATCCCATAAAAGCTCTTTAAATACAGCAGCGGGCGCTCAAGGCAGTAAATGCGCACAATTAGCTCAAGGCTGAACAGCAGCGTAAATATCCATTCAACGTAGAAAAATATATGCCCGTAGCGCTCCGCATAAATCTCAATGCTGCCCAGCAGAATGACCGCAACGCTTAACAGAATCGCCACGATTAAGGCGATATCAAAGGCTTTTGCGCCCGGCGTGTCAGACTCAAAAATAATGTGAAACAGACGGGTGCGTAGGCCTTCCGCGCCAGGGGTTAAGTTTAAATTCATTGCATCATCCTGAAGTGGGCCTCAATGCCGTTCTAAATAGAGCGCTAAACCGCTAGCGTAGCGCGGTTTGGTACGCCAAGCGATGGGCGAGTGCCAACGCCGCTTTACCGTAGGCCGTATTGGGCTGGCCATGCTTATCAAGCGCGCTGGGAAGCGCCTGGGCATAGCTGCGCGCAGTAGTGTCCAGCGCGGGATGGTCGGCGAGGGCGATCAACGCCTGCTGGGCGTCGCTAAGAAAGCTGGCCTGCTGGCTGTCGTGATAGGCGTCCAGCGCCAGCGTGGCGCGGTGCAGCCACTCCGCCGGAGAGTGCGCTTCGGGTAGCGGCCAGTGTTGGGTGCTAAGGGCATTGCCACGGGACGCCTTGCTGCTATCCGAAGGCCGAAGCGGTACTTGTTCGGCAAGCTTAAGCGCCAGCGCCCACAACGCTTCCGGCTCGCCGCCTTTTAATTCGAGCTCTGCCTCGCGAATTGGCGTGCGGTAGCCGCCGCAAATAATCTCACCTTCATCCAACACCAATTCAATATGACTCTGCTGACCTTGTGCGCCCTCTTTTAGCTGCCAGCTACGCCGTGTGAAATCAGTGCTGAGCTGGGGGGCGAGGGCATCAAGTACACCGCTGAGCTCMCCTTGAAAAGGGGGCAGCGCGGCAAGCGAGGTGAGGTCCAGCTGCGGGCCAGCCMCCTGCCACTCCCACTCTTCGCGTTGCGAGAGCCCGCCGCCGCCCTGGCCTGCGGTTTTTACCGTTTGCAGCACCTGGCCGTCTACCTGGCGTAGGCGTAGCGCAATACGTGCCTTGGCCAAATCGCCCTGGGGGGTATCAAAGTAGGTATTGGTCAGCGTTTGTTTACGCGCGGCGTGTGAAGCGAGATACGGGTGTTGAGTAAGCGCCGCAGGCCCAGTCGGGGCAAGGGCCAGTTTAAGTTCCACTTCCATGGGGGTTGGGCTTTTCATGACGCTAGCCACCTCGTTATCGTGACATTTAGATGAATATTTGATTACATTTGTGAACTTTTCATGACGGCGACGGGCGCACTCTTTATACTGGCGCCGCCATTTCCAGGCTCCCCGAAAACAGGCTAAAAGGCATTATGGTTACCTCCAACCCTTTTTCTTCGATGTTCGGCCGCTCGCCATTCCAGCCGTTATTGGCGCATATCGTCAAGGCCAATGAGTGCGCCGATCAGCTGTTGCCGTTTTTTGAAGCAACCCTAGCTGATGACTGGGACAAAGCGGCAGAACTGCGCGAAAACGTCACCCGCTTAGAGCACGACGCCGATACGCTGAAAACAGAGCTGCGGTTGAACCTGCCCAACACCATGTTTCTACCGGTGTCGCGCTCTGACCTGCTCGATCTGATCAGCGTGCAGGACAAAATCGCCAATAAGGTACGTGACATTACCGGCATTATGCTGGGGCGTAAAATGCGCGTGCCGGATGAGTTGGCCGAGCCAATGCGTGCTTATATCCAAACCAGCGTTGCCTGCGTGGCCCAGGCACGCCAAGCGCTAGAAGAGTTGAAAGACCTGCTGGAGTCCGGCTTTGGCAAAAACGTCTCAGACGTGATGCAGAAGATGATCCGTGAGCTGCACACCCTCGAACACCAAGCCGATGATCAACAGATCACCATTCGCCGTCAGCTGTTTGCGCTTGAGAGCCAGCTACCGCCGGTGGATGTGATCTTTCTGTACAAGATCATTGAATGGGTTGGCGAACTATCCGATCGCGCCGAGCGCGTAGGTAGCCGTCTGCAGATCCTGACTGCCCGCTAAGGGGACTTTCATGCTGATTATTGCCCAGTACGGTGAAATCTTCATTATTTTGGCCTGTTTGTTTGGCTTCTTTATGGCATGGGGCGTTGGTGCGAACGACGTAGCCAACGCCATGGGAACCTCGGTGGGGTCGAAAGCGATCACCATCAAGCAAGCCATCCTGATTGCTGTCATTTTTGAATTTCTGGGTGCTTGGCTAGCCGGTGGTGAAGTTACCAATACGATCCGTAAAGGTATCATCGACCCCGAACTGCTACAGGACGACCCGCAATTGCTGGTTTACGGCATGCTGGCAGCACTGCTGGCAGCGGGAACATGGCTGTTGGTGGCTTCCATGAAAGGTTGGCCGGTTTCCACGACGCACTCGATTGTCGGCGCGATCGTAGGCTTTGCGGTCGCAGGGCTAGGCCCTGCCACGGTGGACTGGGGCGCGGTAGGCACGATTGCCGCTAGTTGGGTGGTCTCCCCCTTGTTGGCAGGCACCATCGGTTTCGTGCTGTTTAAATCGGTACACCACTTGATATTCGAGGACGCCAACCCGTTCACAGCTGCCAAACGCTACGTACCTGGCTATGTGTTTCTGGTAGGTTTCATCGTTGCGATGGTCACGCTGACCAAAGGGTTATCCCACGTGGGGCTGGATCTGACCTTTAATCAGAGCCTGCTACTGTCGATCCTCCTGGGCCTGGTGATTATGGGCATCGGCTTGATTTTKCAACGGCGTATCAAGTTTGAACACAATGCCAATGATCATTTTGGCTATGCCAACGTTGAGCGTGTGTTCGGCGTTTTGATGATTTTCACTGCTTGTGCCATGGCCTTTGCCCACGGCTCCAACGATGTGGCCAATGCGGTAGGCCCGCTAGCGGCAGTCATCAGCGTGGTACAGACCGGCGGCGAAATTGGCGGCTCCGCGCTGGTGCCCTGGTGGGTGCTGGTACTCGGCGGTGGCGGTATCGTGGTGGGTCTGGTCACCTATGGTCATAAAGKGATTGCCACTGTGGGCACGGGGATTACCGAGCTGACCCCCAGCCGTGGCTTTGCCGCTACCTTGGCAGCGGCCACTACCGTGGTGTTGGCCTCGGGTACCGGCTTGCCAATTTCCACGACGCACACACTGGTAGGTGCGATTTTAGGCGTTGGTCTGGCGCGCGGCATGGCCGCCCTTAACCTACGGGTTATTGGTACGATTGCGGCGTCTTGGTTGATCACATTGCCTGCCGGTGCGGGCCTCGCGATTCTGTTCTTCTTTATGTTCAAAGGCATGTTCGGCTCATAAATAAGCTAGCAAAAGCGCAGTACGCCAAAGCTCGAACGCATTAAGAACGACCTAAGCGATAAAATCACAGCGGCATCTTCATGTATATCTGCATTAGATTGAGCAGATTTGCATTAGAAGGTGCCGCTGTTTTTTGTGCTCTGGTAAAGTAACCTGATTAGATGTGGTAAACGTCTGATTTTTCTTTCACCTGCTGCCGGAGAGCGGCCCTTGGATACGCGCTTCCCCTTTGTTGATTGGTTTCGTAACGCATCCCCCTACATTAATGCCCACCGGGGACGAACCTTTGTCATCTTAATTGAAGGCGAAGCCATGGCGTCTGGCCGAGGGGAGCAACTGATTCAGGATTTGGCCCTGCTGCATACCCTGGGCGTTCGCTTAGTCGTAGTGTTCGGCATTCGCCCCCAGGTGCACGAGTCGCTAACCGCTGCCGGCGTAGAGCCCACGCGCATCGATGGCCGCTGGGTGGCCGACCGCGCAGTGATGGCCCATGTGGAGCAGGTAGCTGCTCACCAGCGGCTATGGCTGGAAGCGCGGCTTTCTCTTGGCTTGCCCAGCACACCGCTGCACGGTGTGGAGCTCAGCGTCATCTCTGGAAATCTAGTCACCGCCAAGCCCCTAGGCGTGCGCGAAGGGGTGGATTTCGACCACAGCGGCGAAGTGCGCCGGGTGCGTGCCAGCGCCATTGAAGGCCTGCTGGAAAAAGGCTCGCTGGTGCTGCTGCCGCCACTGGGGKTCTCCAGTACCGGTGAGGTGTTCGATTTAGACGCTTCCGAAGTGGCCCAACMCGCCGCCGTGGCGCTGAAAGCTGACAAGCTGATTTTGCTGGGGGAATCCGAAGGCTTGGAAGATGAGCAGGGCGCGCTGCTGCGTCAGCTTTCGCCAGCGGAAGCCGAGCCGCGTTTAAGCGCCGCAGTGCCAGGCAGCGAGCTCGCCCGCCATTTGCAGGCCGCCTGCACCGCCGCACGGGAAGGCGTGGCGCGCACGCACTTGCTCTCCTGGCGTAACCACGATGCCTTGCTGGGGGAACTGTTCACCCGCGACGGCGTGGGCACCATGATCACCCAGCACCGCTACGAGCAACTGCGCCCGGCCACGCTTAACGATGTGGCGGGCCTGTTGGAGCTGCTGGAACCGCTGGAGCGGAGAGGGATGCTAGTGGCACGCTCCCGTGAGCGCCTGGAACACGAGATTGATGACTACATGGTCATTGAGCGCGACGGCATGGTGATTGGTTGCGCGGCGCTGCACGTATTTACGGATACCACCATTGCCGAGCTGGCCTGCGTGGCAGTGCACGACAGCTACCGCGGCGGCGAGCGCGGCGAGCGCTTGGTGGAAGCCATGGAACGCCGTGCCCGCCAGCGCGGCTTAACAGAAATGTTCGTGCTCACCACCCATACCGCCCACTGGTTTGTAGAGCACGGCTTTCGCGCCGCCAGCCTGGAAGACCTGCCTCCACTGAAGCGCGAAACCTACAACCACGCCCGTAAATCGAAGGTGCTGGTGAAGGCGTTGGCGGGGTAGAGGTTGGTAAGTGGCGATGAGCAAGAAAAGTAATAGTAGATAGAGGCTTACGCGGATCAGTGGATAAAACCCAACGATTATTCCCGATCGGTAATTTTTAGCCTTTAGAAAAGATCGAGAGCTGTAAATATTACCGAGCGGGAATCTAGAGCGGCAGCAAGTTGCTGGCGAAAGGGCAGCCAAGCTGCCCCTATATTTCTAGCTGTATGCCTTAGGTATTCAAGATAACCCCGCCATTCAGGTGCATGGTTTGGCCACTCATGTAGGAGGACTCCTCGCTGGCCAAATAGACGTACGCAGGGCCCATTTCGCTTGGCTGCCCGGCACGCTTCATGGGCACCTGGCCGCCGAACGACGCCACCTTCTCATCCTCAAAGCTGGCGGGAATCAGCGGGGTCCATACCGGCCCTGGCGCTACGGCGTTCACGCGAATGCCACGATCCATCAGCGACATCGCCAGCGAGCGCMCCAGCCCCTGAATAGCGCCCTTGGTGGCGGTGTAATCGATCAGCGTATCGTTGCCCTTAAAGGCATTGATCGATGAGGTGGCAATAATGGTGTCGCCTTCGCTGAGATGCGGCAGGGCTGATTTGCTCAGATAGAAGTGGCTGAAGATATTGGTCTGGAAGGTGCGCAGCAGTTGATCATCGGGGATCTCGGTAATATCGTCCCAGTCGTACTGCTCTGCGGCGTTGTTGATGACGATATTGATCTTGCCGAAGTGGTCGAGGGTGCGCTTAACGATCTCACGGCAAAACGCTGGCGCTGCCACATCGCCTTTCAAAACCAAACAGCGACGGCCTTCGGCTTCCACCAGCCGCTTGGTCTCTTCCGCATCTTTGGTTTCTTTAAGGTGCACGATCACGCTGTCGGCACCTTCGCGGGCATAGTGAACGGCGACTGAACGCCCTATGCCGCTATCGCCACCGGTAATAATCGCGMCCTTGTCCAGTAACTTATCGGCGCCCCGGTAGCTTTCACGAATGTATTCGGGCTCTGGGCGCATGGCGTGTTCATCACCAGGCTGTTTATCCTGGTGCTGGGGTGGTTGGTGTTGATCACTCATGTGCGGTCACTCCATTGTTGGCACAATTTGGTTGGCACATACGGCTAGTCATCGTAAAACATCACTTACTAACCACTGTTCAGGCCCTCGTATCCTCGAGTACCTTACACGCTGTAAACGTAGACCAAGGTAGTAACAACGGCAAACCAGGAAGCGAACGCTGAGCAATAAAGCGGCTGGTCATCCAGAGAAATGATAGTGGCAGGTTATTGAAGCTATCAATATTGCTAATGTAGCTGCTATAAAGCTATTTTCTTCTTTTAAGTGTTTGTTTTAAATATTGTTTAATTGCAGTTATGTCGTGTGTGCTTATGAGGGTGAATTGCAAGTTGAAGGGGAAGGGCTACAGTTAAGTCAGCCAGGGATAGGAGGCACCACGCACGCCTCCCACTCTTTCGCTCACCCACCACGGTAAGGAAGAAGCGATGACTCAAGTTCCCGATAAAGACCAGAAAGCCCCTAAAGAGAAGGATGACCACCATGATGAGGCCAATCCGATGCCGGATACCCATCATGTAAACCCGGAGTCCGATGACGATAAAAAGTCAGGTAAGGATTCCAAAAAATAAGCTATGCAACACTGTTTCTATGCAGAATTGTTTAGGCCAACGCTAAACAAAAAGGCGCTACTTCTCAGTAGCGCCTTTTCTATTAGCGCTAAACCTCTATGTTGATAGAGGACGTTGATACGGCAACGTCACCTAGCGAGGTAGGCAGCAGCTGCCCCAATGAGGAGTAGAGGGCCTCTGAAGTGGATGCTGCAACCGCACGATCCGTCTTTTCCATGGCTTCTTCAGCTTTCTTTAGCTCACGGCGGGCTTCTTTATCCTCCTCGTTCAGCCTAACGTTGAGTGCGTTAACCGCTTCGCGTAGCTCTTTCTGAGCGTCAGTCAGTACGCCGCGAAGGGCGTGTTCACTAGCGCTGGAACCATTGCCTTTCGAGCGGTTGTCTTCATTTTGAATGAGAGTGGGTAGGGTAGGTAATACGCCGACCTCGGTGGATGTATCACCTTCAGGCTCGCCCGCTGCTTTCTCGGCCTCTTGCTCAGCAGCCTTTTCAGCATCATCTTCGGCTGTTTGCGCATTCGCTTCGGCTTGCTGCGCGTCACTGGAAACCGTTGACTGGGCGCTCTCACCACCACCCGCCTGGGCCCCGGCTGATTCGGCTCCGCTGGTTTGAGAGACGGCCGGTTGAGCTGCTGTCGTGGGGATTCCTGCCGTGGGAACTGCGGTCGTTGCAACCACGGACGGAATCGCGGTCATGCCTGCACCACCGCCACCTTGATTGTTCAACAGCTTAGCCGCACCGGCAAGCTCACGGGCGATGCTCTTGAGCTCCTTGGCCATGTTTTTAAGCTGTTCAGGAGAGGCGAAGGCCATCATGGCTTTCAGCATTTCAATCCGCTGGCGCAGGAAGCCCACTTTATCGCTGGCCTGCTGCTGGGAGGCTTCCTTTGGCGTAGGTAGCGACGCCAAGCTCTCCAACGCTTCCTGCTGCTTTTTAAGCCGCTTTGTGAACGGGTCGTCTTCAGCAGGCTCGCTCTTTTGGGGAGCGACGCGGGTGGGCGTTAAAAACTGCGGCTTATCTTGGCGCTGATTAATCAGTGTAAAAGACGAAAATCCAATCTTCATGACGGTATCCTCTCCTCATTGTTAGAAGATATCGGCCATTTAACTTAGGACTTTAAACGCCGCTTAACTTCCACGCTTAGCCTGCCTTCACCTAGCTTCAGTTTCAGCTTCTGGCCGGGCTGGGTATCTTCCGCGCGGCGAATGACCTGGCCCTGCTCATCCTGGGCAATTGCATAGCCACGCCCCAGCACCGCTAGCGGACTGACCGCGTTTAACTCCCGTGCGGCGGCTTTCAAGCGTGCCTGTCGGCTCTCCAACTGGCGCTGCATCGCACTCCCCAAACGGCGCTGTAACTGGCTCACACGCTCGCTTTCTGCACGGTGCAACCGCGCCATATCCTGGCTGGCCAAGCGCCTGCTCAGCTGTGTCACCTGGGCTTTCTGCAGGCCAAGCGTGTGCTGCATGGCGCGATTCAAGCGCTGATTGAGGGCGGTTAAGTGCTGGCGCTGACGGTTGAGCTGCTCGCCGGGAKGACGCAGCTTGGCGCGCAGGGTATCCAGCCGCTGGCTGTCGCGCTCTAGGCGCGCCTGCATGGCCCGCAGCAGGCGGCTGTGTTGATGCTCCAGCTGGCGCTTAAGGGTGTTTTGATCCGGCACCAGGCGCTCAGCAGCGGCAGAAGGGGTGGGAGCGCGCATATCCGCGGCAAAATCTGCCAGGGTGATATCCACCTCGTGGCCCACCGCCGACATTACCGGCAGCCGGGAATGGAAAATTGCCCGCGCCAAATGCTCGTTATTAAACGCCCACAGGTCTTCCAAGCTGCCGCCGCCACGGGTAATGAGCACCACATCCCGTTCCGGGTCTAGCTTCGCTTGGCGGTTTAATAACCCTAGGGCCGAAATCATTGCCGGGGCGGCTTCGGCGCCTTGCACCGGCACCGGAATCAGTGTCACGTCCGCCAGCGGCCAGCGCGCTTCCAGCACCGCCAGCACATCGCGAATGGCTGCCCCGGTGGCAGAGCTCAATATCAGCAGCTTGCGGGGCGGGAAGGGCAGCGGCCGGGCGTTGGCAAACACACCTTCACCTTCCAACTGCGCTTTTAAACGCTCAAACGCCGCCAGCAGTTCGCCCAGGCCTGCCGCCTGAACGGCCTCGGCAATTAGCTGATAATCGCCGCGGGGTTCAAATAGCGACACCCGCCCACGCAGCTTGACCTGATCACCGTCGCGCATCGGCGCCGAGACAAACCTCGCCCGCTGGCGAAACAGCGCGCAGCGAATCTGCGCCCGGTCATCCTTCAAGGTGAAATAGACATGCCCCGACGCCGGGCGGGAAACGTTAGAGAGCTCGCCCTCCACCCACACCTCGCCCACATCGCGCTCAAGGGTTTGCTTGGCGCGCTGGTTGAGTTGACTGACGGAGAGTGCCTGGGGAGTGGGGGAGGGCATAGGGTTAAGCCCGCTCTAATAGAAAACGTTTGAGGGCGTCGGGATCAGGCACGCCCTGAATCACTTCGCCATCGATGACCAAGGTAGGCACCGACTGAATAAGCGCCTCTTCCACCGCGTGACGCTGAGCCGTTTGGTGCTGCTCGCGGTAGCGGCCTTCGGCCAGCGCATCAAGCACCGCTTGGCGCTCCAGGCCCACCGACTCACCAATATCCGCCAGCACTTCCGGGTCGCCTATATCGCGCTCCTGCTGGAAGAACGCTTTCAGCGCTGCCATGGAGTAGGCGTGGCCCAAGCCTTGCTCTTCGGCCATGGCGAACACTTCAAAGGCTTTGTCGGTGCGCGGCTGCGGCGAAATATTGGGCAGCTTGATGGGCACGCCGAGCTTTTTGGCCATGGGATAAACCGAATCCTGCCATATCTTAGGCAAGTAAGGGTCTTCCACCTTCAACGTGGGCACCGGGGCAGGGCGCAGCTCGAAAGGCCGCCAGCGGATTTCCACATCCATTCCCTCGGTTGCCTGAACAATGGCCTCTTCGGCTAGCAGGCAGAAGGGGCAAACGTAATCGGTGTAGACAATAATCTGTTGAGACAAAAGGCCCCCTTTAAATAAAAAATAACCCACTATCAGCCTAACAGCATACGTCATTAGCAATTGGTATAAGCACAACAGCCTGACTGCATTGCTGGGAAGGCCCTCAAAACGCTATAATGGGGGATTAACCTTTCACGCCCCACTTCCTCTCAATCAGGGTGTTGCCGCTATGCTACGTATGGCCCAAGAAGCACTAACGTTCGATGACGTACTCCTCGTTCCCGGCTTCTCCGATATTCTCCCCAAGGATGTCAGCCTCAAAACCCGCCTGACCCGCAATCTCTCGCTCAATATTCCGCTACTCTCTGCCGCGATGGACACCGTTACCGAAGCGCGCCTAGCGATTGCGATGGCCCAGGAAGGCGGCATCGGCATCATCCATAAGAGCATGGCCATGACCCAGCAAGCCGCCGAGGTACGCAAGGTCAAAAAGCACGAAAGCGTGATTGTAAAAGACCCAGTCACCGTTAGCCCGAAAGCCAAGCTGGAAGACCTGCTCGCCATGGCCCGTGAAAATGGCTTCTCCGGCTTCCCTGTAGTGGAAGGTGAGACGCTCGTGGGTATTGTGACCGAGCGTGATATGCGCTTCCAGCCTAACCACGGTGACAGCGTAGCGGACATCATGACCCCCCGCGAGCGGCTGATTACCGTCAAGGAAGGCACCGATCTCGAAACCAGCAAAGCCAAGATGCGCGAACACCGCATCGAAAAAATGCTGATTGTGGATGACGAGTTCCACCTGCGCGGCCTGGTCACCTTCCAAGATATCGAAAAAGCCCGCACCTACCCAATGGCCGCCAAAGACAGCGATGGCCGTTTGTTGGTAGGTGCCGCCGTAGGCACTGGCCCGGAAACGCCTGATCGCGTTGCGGCACTGGTCGAAGCCGGAGTAGACGTGATTATCGTCGATACCGCCCACGGTCACTCTAAAGGCGTGATCGACCGCGTACGCTGGATCAAAGAGAACTTCCCGGCCATTCAAGTGATTGGCGGTAACATCGCCACCGCCGCCGCGGCCCGTGCGCTGGCTGAAGCGGGCGCGGATGCCGTCAAAGTCGGTATCGGCCCTGGCTCAATCTGCACCACGCGCATTGTAGCCGGCGTAGGCGTACCGCAAATTACCGCGGTTTCCAACGTGGCCGAAGCGCTCAAAGAGTACGACATTCCGCTGATTGCCGATGGCGGTATCCGCTTCTCCGGTGACCTGGCCAAGGCGATTGCCGCTGGCGCCAGCGCCGTGATGGTCGGTGGCCTGCTGGCCGGTACTGAAGAAGCACCGGGCGAAGTAGAGCTTTACCAGGGCCGTACCTACAAAGCCTACCGCGGTATGGGCTCCATGGGCGCCATGTCGCAAAACCAGGGCAGCGCCGACCGCTACTTCCAGGATAAGAGCGAAGGCGCCGAGAAGCTGGTGCCGGAAGGCATTGAAGGCCGCGTTCCCTATAAAGGCATGATGGGCGCTATTGTCCACCAGCTGATGGGCGGGCTGCGCGCTTCCATGGGCTACACCGGCTGCCGCGATATTCAGGAAATGCGCACCAAGCCGGAGTTTGTTCAGATTACCGGCGCTGGCTTTAACGAATCCCACGTCCACAACGTGCAGATCACCAAAGAAGCTCCCAACTATCGGGTGAGCTAACCAGCGTAGTTAGTTAAAACGGCGGCGGGCACAACAGCTCGCCGCTTGCTTTTTGGCCTTACCAGCGGCACCCACACCGCTTAACCGAGACCCCGCCATGAGTGACATTCACGCCCATAAGATTTTGATTCTCGATTTCGGCTCGCAGTACACCCAACTGATCGCCCGCCGCGTACGCGAGATCGGCGTTTATTCCGAAGTCCGCGCGTTTGATATCACCGAAGAAGAGATCCGCGAGTACAACCCCAACGGCATTATCATGGCCGGTGGCCCGGAATCCGTGACGGAACTGGACTCCCCGCGTGCGCCCCAGTGCGTGTTCGAGATGGGCCTGCCGGTGTTTGGTATCTGCTACGGCATGCAAACCATGGCCGAGCAGCTGGGCGGTAAGGTAGAAGGCTCCAACCAGCGTGAATTCGGCTACGCGCAGATTCAAATCGACGAAGACAACGCGCTGTTCAAAGACATCAAAGACCACGTAGACGCCAAAAGTGGCAAAGCCCTGCTGGACGTATGGATGAGCCACGGCGACAAGGTGGCCGAAGCGCCCGCCGAGTTCACCGTGACCGCCTCCACGCCGAGCTGCCCGATTGCCGCCATGGCCTGGGAAGAGAAGCAGTTTTACGGCGTACAGTTCCACCCGGAAGTGACCCACACCCTGCAGGGCCAGCGCATTCTCGAGCACTTCGTGCTGGATATCTGCAAAGCCGAGAAGCTGTGGACGCCTGCACAAATCATCGAAGACCAGGTACAGCGTGTGCGCGAGCAAGTGGGCGACCGCCATGTACTGCTTGGCCTCTCCGGCGGGGTGGACTCTTCCGTAGTTGCCGCGCTGCTGCACAAAGCCATTGGCACCCAGCTGACCTGCGTATTCGTCGACAACGGCCTGCTGCGTAAAGCGGAAGGCGATCAGGTCATGGAAACCTTCGCCAAGCACATGGGCGTGAAGGTGATTCGCGTAGACGCCGAAGACCTGTTCCTCGGCAAGCTGAAGGGTGAAAAAGACCCGGAAGCCAAGCGCAAAATCATCGGCAATACCTTTATCGATGTATTCGATGAAGAGGCCAGCAAGATCGACGGCGTCGAGTTCCTGGCCCAGGGCACCATTTACCCGGACGTGATCGAATCCGCCGCCTCCAAAACCGGCAAAGCGCACGTGATTAAATCCCACCACAACGTAGGTGGCCTGCCGGAAACCATGAAGCTCAAGCTGGTCGAGCCGCTGCGCGAACTGTTTAAAGACGAAGTGCGCAAACTCGGCCTGGAACTCGGCCTGCCCTACGATATGGTGTACCGCCACCCGTTCCCTGGCCCCGGCCTGGGCGTGCGTATTCTGGGTGAAGTGAAGAAAGAGTACGCCGACATCCTCCGCGATGCCGACGCTATCTTCATCGAAGAGCTACGCGCCTCTGGCTGGTACGAAAAAACCAGCCAAGCGTTTGCCGTATTCCTGCCGGTGAAATCCGTAGGCGTAGTCGGCGATGGCCGCCGCTACGAATGGGTCATCGCGCTACGCGCGGTAGAAACCATCGACTTCATGACCGCCCGCTGGGCGCACTTGCCTTACGAGCTCCTGGAGAAGGTTTCCAACCGGATTATCAATGAGTTGGAAGGGGTTTCGCGGGTGACTTATGACGTGAGTAGCAAGCCGCCTGCTACTATTGAGTGGGAGTGAGKGCAGAACAGGGCCGTTGATTGATCCCTAACACCGACGCATCACACGCTTCCTGCGAAAGCCTGCCGTTACCGGCAGGCTTTTGTGTTGCAAGGCGTTATCTATTTGGTGTTAATTTTGATGTTCGTTTGCTGAAAATAGGGTGAGGTTTAGCGCGATAAGTCGAGCACTATAACTTCGACCCGACCCGCTCTCACTGATGAGTGCTGTTCAAGCTTATTCTGTAAATCGTCGGCGCTGGTCGGTTTGGCTCCACCTCCGGGAAGTGTGGGAACTTGGTAGCCGGAGCCAAACCAGAATACTAGGAATAAGCCTTGTCCTTCCGCCTGCCAGTGGCCGGTATAGAATGCTTCAAGCTGACCATCAATTGCGTTCCACAATTCCCGATGCTGCTGACGCTTGGCCTCTAATGGCAACAGCAAAGCGTCGTGCTGGAAGACAATATCGGCGCGCTTATCCTGAGGCATGTCAGCCTCATTAGCAGTGAAGATTGATAGGGGCGTGAGGTGGCCGCGCAGCAATGAGACGGTCCTGTCGCGGCACTTATTCTCGGTGTGCGGGAGACCACCATCAGTCCAGTACAGGTCGATCTCATCTTCTGAACTACCACGTAGTCGCCTGCCTAGCTCTCGAAGCTCTTCGGCCACGATCGCGCGCAAGTCGGCAACGCTGTTAGGTGGGCCGTCATCTAGTATCATCTTGATCTGGTCGAGTGTTGGCGGGGCATAGCTTTCGTCAACCTGCTTCTGCCACTGCTCTGCAGAAACTATCTGCAGAGCCCATGTGTAATCATCCCTAGGCGCGTCTTTTAAAGTAGTAAGTGCCGTAACGGCTTTAGTTGAAATATCATTCCCTAAACGAGTGATCAGTGTTCGGATGTATTGCGATGCGTCCCATGGGTTTGTATCCCCAGTTGTTACGCCCACTGGTCGATTAACTTCGGGCCATTGCTCTCGAAAGGTTGCTATCATCCAAGTGAGCTGATCAACCGTTAGGAACGTGCCAGTTTCCTTATTATGCCTACCATGCCCAGCACGAGCTTGGAGGTGCCACAGCAACTCGGGCTCGATCACATCGCCCAGCCCCTCTTTTGCCGCTTCGAAATCGATGAGCAGGGCTACTGCTTCCCAATTCCGTCGCCGCTCGTCGCTAATCTCTCGGCGCTGTCGGTCAGCTATCAGCAAGCGCAACACATCACGGCGGTTGGTTCGCAGCAATCGGTCGATCATCTCTATCTCTGCCTCGCTCGACATATGGGGATAGCGGGCTAGCCAGTTTTCGGCGAGATCAGTGCCGAAACCACCATCATCGCTTCGCATGAACGCCCCAAGGTGATCCACATGCTGAMCCTGCCGCCTCAACTGAGGCTCTATATAGAGCCGCATCACCTGCTTCCATCGTTCGCGCCGCTTCAATTCGGCTTCGATTTTGGGGGCAAGTTCATTCAACCCGTCTTGATCGCCGGTCGCCCCATTCCAGCACTCGAATAGGCCTGCGGCTAGCCGCTCACTGCTAACACTTTCAAACGGCTCACCTCGCGTGCGTACTCGCTCGGCGAGTGCTGCGACGATGATATAGGCTGCAGGATAAAATTCACTTTGGGCGTAGCTCCGAGCAATCTCTCTAGCGCTAGGTCTAGGCGGACTAGCCTGCATAAACGCCTCGAAGCCTTTCATCGCGGCTGCCGCGATCTCCTCCCCAAGCCACTCGGCAACACGCTCGTGTGCTGGTAGGTCGTCGCTAATCTCTTGGAAACAGTTGAGGTATGCTTTTGCAGGCGGGAGGATTCGGCTAAATTGGCCCGACTTGACCTCTTCGATATTCGCAAGATAGTTGCTGCGACGCTTGGCGAATTTGGCAGTCTGCTTCTCCCTGCGTTGTCGTTTGTTTTCCTCTTGCTTGCGCTCCCAGTTCGGAATCTGTCTCTCTGCTAAGCTATCAATCCAGGTAAGCAGGTCAGGCCGGTGCTTCGCGAAGGGCTTAGACGCTTCACGCAGTGCCTTACCCTCCTTTCCCCAAGGGCGGCCAAGCATAATAATTTCTCGCCAGCGTTCGTCGGTGCGGTCATTGGGATCCAGCGATTGGAGCAGGTGAATAATTTCGCCCTGTGTGGGATACAGGTCGATGACCCCCTGTTGGAGTCGCCAAGCTCTCTGCCATATATTTTTGTTGCCAACTTTGTCAATTAAGGCGTGCCGTTGGATCGCTTGGCGTACCGACGGATTAGCCTTTAGCCACTCTCCTGTTTTTTTACCTTGGTCACGTTGGTAGGAGGTTTGCTCCCAGAAGGGTTCGAGCCATTGCCATAGCCGCAGCGTTTCGACTGGCCTGCCATCTTTGAGGCGCTTGAGTACAAGGGCATATTGAAGATCGGTCAAGTCGTTTTCTTCGATCCCCGCATGCTCGGGCAGAAGCGAGACTGCCTGAGCTGCGAAGAGGTCAAGCAAACCGTCCAGCCGAGCTATAGGTACATGCTTAGCAAGGCGATAGAAACCAAAGACAGTAGTGCTCTCGGAGTCTGCTCTAATCGGGCATACCGATAGCCCATCGCGGGCAAGGATAATCGCTACAATTTGCTCATCGTTGAAAGTATCTACGCCGATGTCATCAAGCAGCTCATGCGCGAGCCGAAGGGAGTCAGTCCGCACCTGCAGCCTTAGCTGTTCAAGCAGCGCGGGCCAGTTCTCGTCACCAAGTGCAACCAGTACCTGAGCGCTTTCATGCCGTATACCGTACGGCTCGGCCTCATCAAGCATGAGATCGCGTAATAACGTGCGTTGGTTCTCAGCCGTTGGTGCGCCTTTGAGTTGCTGCAACAAGAATGCCCTTAGTCCGAATTCGGCCCCAGAGTTACTAATTACGCGTACAACTTCACTCATCAGAGGCGGTGTTACCAACGCCGCCGCGCGGTATTCCTGCCAGCCGCTGAATCGAGGATTATTGGCAGAGAGCCGTTCAATTGCTGTGAATAACCGCCGCGCCTGCTCGGGCGCTAGTGCCTCCGCGTCGCCATACTCGACTACTCCCATTGGATCTGCGTCTATAACCGCATCTGCTAATTGCGGATCGCGTGCCAGCCAGGCGTGGAGACCGCGCAGCGAAGCGGGCACTAGCCCGTGCGACTGGAACAACCTGAGAAGACGTTGTCGCTTCGCTCGCGTATCGGCCCGCGCGGCTAGCCAGCGCGCGCCAACAAACTCACCGATGCGGCGATGGGTGTAGGTCAGGCCGTCCAGATCGGTTGCGAAAAGTTTTGTGTTTGCCGCCAACTTCACGTGGCCGTTATCAAATGCTTCAACCTCTGCCAATGGCAGTGCCTTGTCAGTGGGATGAATCGCACCGCTCGGTTGATCGGTGATGCGKGCATTGCTCGTGAGTATCAGAGCTGAAAATGCTGCGCCCGCCGCATCAAGAACCGCGTCATGGGGCAGCTCGTTTTTCAGAGGGTTATGCTCTTTTCGGAGTGTTTCGATTGCATCCTCGAAAAGATCACTGCTGGTCGTCGGCAACTGCCGATCTTCAGGCAGGGCGGCTACCAGCTCTAGTGTCTGTGGATTTCCAAGGAAATCGAGGCCGAACCGCACGAAATGATCGAGCAGCGTCTGGGCACGCTTCGCGTTGCCGATAAGTTGAGTGAGCAGTTCATGCTGTTCATCTTCGTCGAGTGGTTCTAAGTGCACTTCCAGCGGTGCCACATCGTCATATTGGTCGGCAATCGCCTGTGCTGAGATAGCAGCACGCCAATCCGCCACTCGGCAACTGAGAATGAATGGGGGGTAGTCGAGTTCCCCTAGCTTTCGCAGTACTAAATCGACCGCATCGCCGTCGGATTGAGAGGAAACCTCATCGAGCGCGTCGATAACTAGACGTTCATTGTCGCCGAGAAGAGTCTGTGGACGCGGCTTATTAATCAATTGCTGAGCGCGGCAGAAAGCGTTGCCACCTTTCGCGCTTAGCTCCTTAAGTAATTGGGTCTTCCCCATACCAGGCTCGCCAAGCACGACGATAGGTTCACGGAGCATAAGCAGGTCGTCTTGCTTCAGTTGGTGCTGACCACTTTGGTCGGCAAACCACAGTTTTCTCTGAAAATAGCTCACGCGCGCACTCTCTTATTCAATTGAACACCACCGCTAACCCCTAGCCTATCATTTGTTTTCGCGAGATATAGGAGCATAGCTATCATGTCGCGACGCAAAGCTTAATACGATTATCTTGAAAGCGCTCAGAAAGGAAGCCTCATTATTGCGCCGTGGTTGTTGTGGTTTCTGGACACGCTGAAAGAGGCGCTCGAACAGGCTCTTTTAAGGATTGGCCGTGTGTTAATGAAAGCCACCTCCTGGCAGCGTCATGCGACCACCGTGCTGAACGAACGGCAAATCAAGGTGCTGAACCGCTTATTGGATACAGCAGGAGAGGAATTTGCGCAGGGCATCAATGCGCGTAAGTACCAATCGTTGGCCAAAGTTAGTAAAGCCACCGCAACGCGGGATTTGGCAGAACTGCTGGAGAAGGGCTGCCTTTCCAAACTACCCGGCGGTGGGCGTAGCACGCGTTATTCGGTGTTACTTGGGCAAACTCATGAAGGCACTCAGTAAGTAGTGGGCTTTGTCAGTAAGACCATATCGCTTGCATTGAAAACCGACCTATAGCAACTGAATGCCTTTGCCTCAAAACACTTTGAAGGTAACTCAGCCGCCGTATGCTTTACTATCTGCAACTGTTATTCACGGAGGAAGCATCCATGGCCATAGGCGGCTTGATAGGATTATTGGACGACATTGCCGCATTGGCGAAGTTATCCGCAGCATCACTGGACGATGTGAGTGCCGCTGCTGGGCGTGCGACGGCGAAGGCGGCCGGGGTGGTGGTGGATGATACGGCGGTGACGCCGCAATATTTGCAGGGGGTGGCAGCGGAGCGTGAACTGTCGCTTGTGAAGCAGATCGCGCTGGGGTCGATCCGCAACAAGCTGATTTTTATCCTGCCGGTGGCGCTGCTGCTGAATCACTTTTTGCCGTCGCTATTGCCGATCATCTTGATGGTGGGCGGTACCTACCTAGCCTTTGAGGGCGCGGAGAAAGTCTGGCATAAACTTTCCGGCAAGCATGTCGACGACAAGCCCGCGGTTGAGAAAGGGCCGGAGGCTGAGAAAAAGATCGTAAGTGGCGCCGTTCGTACCGACCTGATTCTGTCGGCTGAAATCATGGTGATCGCGCTGGCCACGGTCTCCCATCAGGGGTTCTGGTCCCAGCTGGCGAGCCTGGTGGTGGTCGCGTTTTTCATCACACTTCTGGTGTATGGCGTGGTCGCGCTGTTGATCAGGATGGATGATATCGGCCTGAAGCTCGCCCAGCGGGATAGTTCGAGCATGCAGACCCTGGGCCGTGGGCTGGTGACGGCCATGCCCAAGGTGCTAGCGACCATCTCGGTCGTGGGCACCGTCGCTATGCTCTGGGTGGGTGGGCATATCCTGATGGTCAATCTGGGTGCCGATGGCACGGGTTGGTTCAACGCACCCTATGAGTGGGTACACCATATTGAGCTAGGCATTAGCGAGGCAACCGGTGCCTTGGGCGGCACGCTGGGCTGGAGCTTCAATACGCTGTGCTCTGCAGTAATTGGCTTTTTGGTGGGCTCGGTGGTGGTGGGGGGGGGGCACCTTATGCCTACCAAGAAGGCGCATGCTAAATAGGTGCACGTTGCGAATAAGTAAGCAGAAATTTCGATTAGCCCCGCCGTTGCCGTAACMCCATCACTCCCGCGATTAAGATCATGCCCATACCCAGCCAAGTCATGGCATCGGGCACTTCGCTGAATAGCAGGTAACCCCAAATACTGGCAAAGATGAGGTAGGCGTAATCAAAGGTGCCTATCAACGCCGAAGGGGCAATTTGATAAGCCCTTGCCACCCCGGTATTCACAATGATCAGCAGTAGCGCGTAGGCGCCCACGATCAATAACGCTTCGGCGTCTAGCGGTTGCCAACCGGCGAACAGGAACGGCGCGCGTTCGGCGAGTGTTGCTGTGCTGTGGATTGCGACCAGCACACTGAAGAGAGTGCCTGCTGCCAGGAAGGCTAGATTTAATCCCAGAGTGAGAAGTAAGGGGTGTTCTCTTTGGCAGTGGTGGCGAGTGACCAGCATGGCTAGCGCATAAAAGAGGGCGGCAAGCACGGGTAGCAGTGTGGCGGGTGTGAAGGTGTCGCCGTCAGGGCGCAACACCACCACCACGCCCAGGAATCCGCAGAGTATGCCCAGCCACGCCTGGCGTGAAAGATGCTCGCCCGCCCCAAAAGCAGCCAGCACGGCAATAAACAGCGGCGKGGTGTAAATGGCGACCGCCGCCACCGAGAGTGGAACCAGCGGCAGTGCTGCGTAGTAGGCTATCCACATCAGCAACAGAAGCAGGCTTCTTATCGCCACCCAGCGGCGTGCTTTTACCTTGGGGCGGGGGCCTGAATGACCAATGATCAATCCAAAGAGTATCGGCAGCGATAGTGTTGAGGCGATGACATAGAGTTGCCATAGCGACATACTGGCACTGAGATACTTAACCAGGGCGTCGGTCAACGCCAGCAGAAAGACAGCCCCCACGATAAGGCTGATGCCCTGTAGGATATTATCTTGTGGTTCAGCGGTGGCCTTCATTGCAGCGTTCCAGATATGAATTCCGCTCTAGAATGCCGCTGCCTCTAGCAGTGCTTCAAACGACTTCTGCGTCACAATGCATGAGCTCAGATTATGGATAACTTCATCAAGTCTCTTCCACCGCTGGCGACGCTGCGCCCCTTTGAGGCTGCCGCCAGGCTTGAAAGCTTTTCGCGCGCGGCGGATGAGCTCCACCTGACCCAGGCGGCTATCAGCCGACAGATCCGTGCTCTGGAGGAAGACCTCGGCGTGATGCTTTTTGAGCGCCGTAATCGCAGTGTGTTTCTTACCCGCGAGGGGCACGAGTTTGGCCGTACGGTTTCCCAGGCGTTGGAAAGCGTCGCCACGGGGGCTCAGGCGCTGCGCGGCGCCCCGGATGATAAGCGCGTCGTGTTGTTCTGCCAGTTATGCGAAGCGTTCTATTGGCTGATGCCACAGCTGGCTGACTTCAATCGTCGCTATCCTGAAATTGAGATACAGCTGGCGACGTCGACAAGGCCGATTACCGAATTTAGTGGCAACTTCGACATTGCGCTGCAAACCAACGGTAGGCCTAGCGGGAGCCATCAATTGGTGTTTACCGCCGAGGACGAGATATTTCCGGTCTGCAGCCCAGCTTATTTGAAAGGGGCCACTACCCCGTTGAGCCTCAACGCTTTGCTGAATCAGCGGCTACTCCACCACCACGCTGACCCGGCGGATTGGCTGGAGTGGGATGGCTGGTTTCGTGCCATGGGGCACTTTGAACTCTCATCAGCAGAGAGTGCTGTTTTCGATAGCTATCCGCTGCTGCTGCAAGCGGCTATCGCGGGGCACGGTATCGCCTTGGGATGGCGGCGCACAACGCAACGATTAATAGAAAATGGCGAACTGATCCGCCCGGTGGCCGAGAGCTTGCCCCAGCACGATGCCATCGCCCTATACACACGCCAGGGCGCGCCTAAACGCCCAGGCAGCGAAGCATTATTGGGTTGGCTGCGTGAGGTGTTGGGTGATGAGCCGAATATAAATTTTAATCGGCTCAAAATATGATCTTTATCATCGGTGTAATCGGCTCGTGTGGCGCTGGGAATAGCACCACCATGACCGTTGCAAACGGAAGGTTTATAACGGCCTCCTCAGCGAACTAGCTCTCTGACGAAAGCATCGTCCACGTGCTTTCTTTATGTATTCGACATGCTATTTTGAATGTACATAGAGCGCCGCTGCGCTTACCACATGCGATAGGAGGTCGAGCTCTGGGCATGATGACGATCAGCAGCATTCCTGAGGAAGTACACAACGCACTGAAAGCCCGCGCCAAGAAAAATCAACGAGAGCCCAATTGCGATGGTGACTTATGCGTTATAGAGTTGCCGTTAAAAAGAGTAAAGACAACATCAATAGTAACGACACATATACACATTTACTATTTTTAGGAGGTACGGGGCCGAAACGGTTCTCCCCTTTAGTACCTGGTAATAATAACATCAGTAATAGCATTATAGGTGTCGCAATGGGAACGAAGAAAATCAACATCCACCATCCTGTTGCATTGAAATCATTTAATCTACGTGTACAAAAGATAACTCCCATCACTGAGACCATAATTGTTACAAAAATCATGAATAGACTCAGTGCGTTATGCCACTCAGGATAGTAAAGACTCCATAGAACATTGCTGGCAGCACCTATTGCCGCCCATATAATAAAGATAAGCAGCGAATATTTTAAAAAGCGCAACCTCCCTAATCGGCCGCGACTATTCAAAATATCCAAGCTAAGCCCTGGCTTTTGAGCTTTGCTATAGTTTAAATCTGAGGAGTGTGCAGGTTGGTTCATAAACTTCCATGTTAGTTTTAATTTATTGTAAACGCTTTAACCACTCCCCGCCACTATCAACACCATCGCCATAATTGAAAACACTATCCCCTTTACAACGTTGCCGCTAAACCTTGCCTGGGCACCAGTGATCCAAACACGACGGGAATCACTGGGTACATCGACACAATCACAATGCTGATAATGGCTACAGGCCCTCCCGCGATAACACATACAGCGTTAGCCCTAATGCGCTGATACTGCCCGCCGAGATTGCCCAGTTAATGGATTCTTCTACTCTGATAGGTGGTAGAGCTAATGGTTGTTTCCGCCTGGAAAGATGCCAACTTTAAACGCGCTCTGGTATCCAATGGACACTCGTATCCGCTATATCAGATCACGCTACCGAGGGGCCTGGATTCAGGTTGAGACACAGGGGGCTAAGCTACTCTGCGGCTGAGGCAATGTTTGTCCACTGAAACAAGAAATCCGCGATCTTTTCTTCAATCTGGCTTTCGACGGTTTGTAACCGGAGKAAGGGGATATTGCTCTTCTGCAGAATGCTGTTTTTCAAAGCATCTCGTTCAACCTGCTGTAGTTTGTCATGATCCCCGCCATCGACCTCGATCACCCCCAGCGGTGTCTTTCCTACCCTGAAATAGATCACGAAATCGCAACTTGCGCGGTTTTCCATGAATTCTCTTTCGCGCGCCGTCAAGGCTTCGTTGGCCGATGAAGCGAGTTGAATAAGTGCGACCTGGGAGTGGAACATCATTGACTGATATGCTTTCTGGAACAAGGTATCACGCAGTATCCGCGCCACGATCTGTTCAGACTTGAATTGTGAGTCGCTGGCCAGCAGCCTAGCGTTCAGTCTTTCCAGCGACTGGTCGTACTCCTCATAAAGTAAGTCGAAGGCTGAAACAACAGGAGCACGGTGGATCTGCTTTTCATCGGCGTAGTACTCGATGTAACGCATCAGTGCGGCAATGTGCCCATTGCTTGCGGCAAATACATCATCACCCGTCACCAAGGTGAATTTATTTTTGGCTCTGGATACCGCCACATTGACCAAGTGAGGGTCATCCACAAAGCTTAGACTGCTCTGGCTACCATGTTTCTTGTCCAGTACGGTGGAAAATACTATCTCGTCGCACTCCCGGCCTTGGAATTTGTGCACGGTGTTCTTGGCGAAATCAGCGGGCAGGTGAGTGCGGGAAAGAGAAACCTGTGCGTTGTAAGGCGCAATAAAACCTCTGCCATTCTCGCTATCCCATTCGCTCTCACCAGCCCCTTCGAGCTTATTGAGTAAGGAGTCCAGTTCTCTGAGATTCGCGTTATTTCGTGCGTGGTTTCCCTTGGCGGTGACGAGCAGCGTCAACGCCTTCTCGCCGTTGTCTTGCGTCATCGGGATGAGCTGGTTGCCATAAAACTGCTGGTTACAGAACTGGATGATTTTAGGGTGACACCGGTAATGCTCTTTCAGCAGTGTCATCGGGATCGATTCGTTGAAAACGCTGACGCATGAGTCGAGCAGGCTGTACTTTTCGCAATCGTAAAATTCGGAGGGAGTGGGGATACCTAATGGCGTTGGAATGTGCGGGAGCTGCTTTCTGTCGCCAACGATGATCAGGTTTCTCGCGCATCCCAGCGCCAGGATTCCAGGAACAATATCCTGTTGGGAGGCTTCGTCGATGATGACATAGTCGAGAATCGCACCCTTGCCGAGCGAGTTGACGATAGAGTGCGTACTGCTACCAATGATTGGGTAACGCTGTAAAAACTCATCGAAATTCCGGCGGTAGTTATCTGAATTGAAAGTCCCCTGGCTGGGAGTATGTTGGTGAAGATGGTGTTTTAGGTACGCCATAGAACTGGACGTTAGATCATTCAGCAATGTCTCGAATTGACCGCGCTGCAGTTCTTCACGATAAGCTGTTAACGCCGCTTCTTTCTCCAGAAGAGCCTTGTCGTAATAGTGACGCTGTAATGTATAGATTGCGGACTTGCGCTGTTCCCACTCATCGAAAGGTTTTATGCGCAGAATTTTAAAGTTGAGCAGTAGTTTAATTCGGTCTTTGATACCGATACGCCGCTCGGCGAGTTGGTTTAAGTACGCCAACAGATCCGTTGTTTGTTGCGGAGACAACTTGTACTTATCTAGGTCGGTGGACGCTTCCACGCTATTTTCGTGCTGCCATTGCAACAGGTAGCGACGTTCAATGGTCAGTTCGTCGATTTCAGCTTGCAGCCGGGCCACCGCATTCTGAGCATGCAAGTACTGCCTTAGATGTTGTAGAAGAGCCTGGATATGCTCAATGTCGGGAGCAGGGGCAGGGGAATCCAATGGCGGGGTGGATGCGCTGGCAAAAAAGCTCTCGCGGTTCTCCTTGCTACCCAGCTTGGCTACCAAATAACCCAGCCCGACTTTATCTAATTTCTCGTAGACGTTCTCCACGGCGGCATTGTTATTGGACAAGAGGGCAACGGTTTCTCCACGGTGCAGGATATTAGCGATGATATTTAATATCGTCTGCGTCTTGCCTGTGCCTGGAGGGCCTTCGATTAGACTGATTTGTGAAGTGAAAGCACGCTCCACCGCCTCCAGCTGGCTTTCATTAATCCCGAAAGGGTAGATAACGTTTCCTGCGGGTTCTCGCGGTTGATTGCTCCCGCTACAGTAAGCGTGCAGCGCAGTCTCAGCGTGAGGTAGAATCTGATTCAGTTGGCGAAGCACATTTTCGGCAATTGGTTTATCTTTTGGTGCCGCTTGCTTGACTCTTTCGTTTGCTAAAGAAATGAAATATTGGAATATCGATTCATCCTTCATCGCCGTTTTTGGTAAGACTTCAATGTCGTCTATATTCATTACGTAGGCTTTTGGATTTCCGGGATATTGAATGACGGCACATTTGTTACCGTATAACACGAGCTTCTCGACGACGCTAAATACTGTGCTCCCCTTTTTTACGACAAGTTGTTCATGCAATTCCTGGGTAGGAATGATCTCGCACTCGCGAAGTGGGCGGGAGTAAGACTTGCCAGAGGGGAAGTAGCAAGTCAGCGTTAGAGCATCCCATGTAGCCCCTTGCCTTATCTTCCAATCGTTGATCTGCCTAGTTTTGTTTTCACCGTTTACATAGATGGAAACCGTCGATTCTTTATGCATCTCTTACCTAAAACGTAGAAATATCAAGCATGGTATCAGAATACGTATCCAATGATTCGATATTCCCGAAGGATGCTATCTTGACACTATCGTCCACATTAGAAAACTGACCCAGTGCCAGTAGGCTGCACGTTTCATTCAGGTCACAGCATTGGATGCGACCCAGAACGTTATGCGGTTACTCAGGAATAGCTGTATTGCGAATATGAGTAGCCATTGCGTTGAGTATAACGGTATTGGCCTCCTGGCTATATGGGGAAGGAATCGTATAGAAGCTGAGTGCCATCAATGTCATTCCTGCTGCGGTTGGGCAAGGCATATTCTGGCCCAACCCAAGAAGTGACTTCCAACCCCAGCGCTGAAGAGCTGAATAAATGGATAAAGCGCCAGTGTGTTTAAATAAATTGAATTAGACTACAAAGAGGAGTAGCAGCAAAGTATGATTGGTTCGGGCTTATTGGAGGTGTTCAAAGTTTGAATGATCTTGTAAACACGCTTCAACAACTGCTGGTCAATATCCTGCTTGTTGTTCAGCATCTGTACGCCCACCTCGAATGTTACTGTAATACCAAGGGAATGATATGTTTCACATCTTGAAAGAACTTTACTGGTTCCGCTCAAAGAGCGAGCCGCGCATGGATCGGCACCGCTACTGGCTGGCTGCCTACCTGTTATTGAGCTTACAGATAGGTAGTGCTCTTCTCTTGCTCCAAGACAATTTCTTATGGGACATGGCACCACGCTACTATAATGACGTCTTTTTTTGGGAGGGCTATTTCACTCCGTACGTATCCATAGATCTCGCGTTGATTGTTCTGCACATCGTCGTGGGTATCAATGCCTTCGGTCGCGTTTGGGGTAGCCTCGCCGGGATCGGCACCTACTCATTAGGGGCTATTGCCTTAATGATCAATTGGGCGTCATCGAACCGTATAGAGGAGTACTTAGGGTACCCGCTACTATTGATAGGAGTGCTGGCAATCATTGGCATCGTGGCACTGTTAATGGGGTTCACGTTATGCACTCTCCGCGACGTCGAACCGTCACATGCGCTCATGCGTCAGCGCCCGGATATGCCTGCGGAAAAGCAGTTGGACTGCCTGGCCTTCTTGCGTCGCTACCTGTTTGCCCATTTGGTGATCAGCGTAATGGGCGTCGCAATTAGCGGCATCATGGTTTGGCGTTTGAACAACCTATCAGTGATGGATTACTACGGGGCAGCCGAGTCAACGTTGCAGACCGGTGGCTTTTTCCTGCTGCTACTGGCAGTGTTGGGAGGTATCTGGATCCTCACGCTAATCGTCAAGCGATTAAACAGTTTCACCGATGCTACGGCGGTAATTTTCTGCTGGGGTATAGCCCTGATAGTCGTCATCGGAGGCGGTACGGTCTGGCTGGCAGTAAACGAGTTTTATGATAATAAGTGGCTGTTTCTACTGGCCAAAACAGTCGGTCTCAGCCTGTTGCCTATCAGCGTTGGCGCTCAGATTTATTTGCTAACCAAACCTTCTAAACAGTTCTCCTCGGCAGAGGCGGCAATGGTGGAGCCATCAGGGCAGGCAACTGCTACTTCACCGCAGATCGCTACCTGACGTTCCCCACCAAGCGACCATATCCAGCTTAACAAATACGCGGGCATGGTCGCTTATCATCAGAATGGCCGTTAGCAAGGGCCAGCAGGGCTGCTTTGGGCTGTCGTGCCCGATACTTACTCTTATTGGTGCTCTTACCCAGCCGCTTTGTGCTCTACTATCTGCACCTGTTATTCACGGAGGAAGCATCCATGGCCATAGGCGGCTTGATAGGATTACTGGATGACATTGCCGCATTGGCGAAGTTGACCGCAGCATCATTGGACGATGTGAGTGCCGCCGCTGGGCGTGCGACGGCGAAGGCGGCCGGGGTGGTGGTCGATGATACAGCGGTGACGCCGCAATATTTGCAGGGGGTAACAGCGGAGCGGGAACTGGCGATTGTGAAGAAGATCGCGCTGGGGTCGATTCGCAACAAGCTGCTTTTTATCCTGCCGGTGGCGCTGCTGCTGAATCACTTTTTGCCCGCGCTATTGCCGATCATCCTGATGGTGGGCGGCACCTACTTGGCCTTTGAGGGCGCTGAGAAGGTCTGGCACAAGCTCTCTGGTCAGCATGACGACGATAAGCCAGCGGTAGAGAAGGGGCCAGAGGCCGAGAAACAGATCGTGGGTGGCGCCATTCGTACCGACCTGATTCTGTCCGCCGAAATCATGGTGATCGCGCTTGCCACTGTCTCCCATCAAGGGTTCTGGTCGCAGATGGTTAGCCTGGTGGTGGTCGCGTTTGTCATCACACTTCTGGTGTATGGCGTAGTGGCGCTGTTGGTCAGGATGGATGATATCGGCCTGAGGCTCGCCCAGGGGGATAGTTCGGGAATGCAGACACTGGGCCGTGGTCTGGTGACAGCCATATGCCTAAGGTGCTAGCGACCATCTCGGTCGTGGGTACTGTCGCCATGCTCTGGGTGGGTGGGCATATACTGATGGCCAATCTAGGTGCCGATGGTACGGGTTGGTTCAACGCGCCCTATGAGTGGGTACACCATATTGAGCATGGTATTAGCGAGGCAACCGGTGCCTTGGGCGGCACGCTGGGTTGGAGCTTCAATACACTGTGCTCTGCGGTGATTGGCTGTTTGGTGGGCTCGGTGGTGGTGGGCGTGGTGCACCTACTTCCTGTTAAGAAGGCGCATGTCGAATAGGGTTTACGCCGGTGTTTGCGGTGGTGCTTTTTAACGGCTCAGAGCACTGAAAGTGTCGGGATCAGTGAACTCTGTTGGCTCTCCCTCTCGTGCATCTTGGCGAAGCGTTCTTATGTCGCGCGCAGGGGGCGCGCCAAACAGCCGAGAATATTCTCGACTGAATTGCGACAGACTCTCGTAGCCAACCGATAAAGCGACGGCGGTGACACCGCCAGATTCAGTGAAGAGTATTCTGCGCGCTTCATAGAGTCTGATCTGTTTTTGATACTGAAGAGGCGACAATCTAACCGTCGCTTTGAAGCGTCGATGAAAAGCTGAAGGGCTCATATTTACTGTCGCCGCAAGCTCCTCAACCCGGAATGCCGTTGCGTAATTTTGGCGAATCCATGTGATAGCACTCCGGATTTGGAAAAAGCGATCATCGATGCCTGCTATTTGTCTTAGCACCGCACCTTGTGGGCCGCGCAGCATTCGATACAGGATCTCACGTTCGATGAGAGGCGCGATTAAGGCTATATCCTCCGGCTGATCGGTAAGGCGAACCATCCTGTACCAAGCATCAGCAAGATCGTCACTCACGTGGTCAATGCAGAAGCCTCTCGTCTCAGACATGCTCAAAGGACTATCAACCTTGCATAACATCTCTGTGACTAAAGCTCGGTCGAGAGATAGGCGCAAAGCCAAGTAGGGAGTGGTCGGACTCGATTCTACGACTTCTCCAATCACGGGCAGCTCGACGGATGAAATAAAGCTTTGTCCTGCCTGATAGTTGACGACTTGATCTCCGATGACAATCCTCTTGCTACCTTGCAGGATCAGGCTAATCAGGGGCTGATAGATCTCAGGAAAAAGCTCGGTCGGTGCGCAAACCCGGAGAATATCCAAACGCGGGATATGAGTTTGGGTAAGAACGGATTTCGCACGTTTCTCTACAAGCGATCTGAGTTTTTCAATCGAATTATTCATGTCATTACTTCTAGCATGGCTTGCATGGCGCATCCATGAATTAAGCAGGAATGTGCAATTTATAGGCTGGAATAGACACGCCACCGTTTAGGTGCACTGTTATAAATATTGACGATCCCGTTGGGCTCTTTCATGGACGCTCTAGCGTTACAGCCCTGTTTATTTTCACAACTTCACGTCTTACAGAAAGGGAATACGCTATGGAAATTAAAAATTCGGTAGTCCTTGTGACGGGGGCTTCATCAGGCATTGGTGAAGCGACAGCTCGCGCGGTCGTTCAAGCTGGCGCGCGTGCTGTGTTGTTGGCGAGACGTCAAGATAGGCTCGACGATTTGGCGATAGAGCTGGGAAATGATGTTCTTGCCTTACCCTGCGACGTCACCAACCCAGTCGAGGTTACAAAAACTGTCCAGATTGCGCAGGGGAGGTATGGTCGAATCGATGTCTTGATCAACAATGCAGGACAGGGGCTATATGCCTCGATTGAAGACATCGCCATTGAAGATTTTCGGGGACTGCTCAATCTAAATACAGTTGCACCACTGATTATGATGCAAGCGGTGATCCCTCTTATGCGCAAACAAGGAGCCGGATGCATCGTCAATGTTAGCTCGGGCGCGACTTTAGCGACTTACCCCGGTTCGGCTGCTTATACGAGCTCAAAGTCAGCACTCAACATGATCTCGAAAGTTGCACGGCTTGAGCTGGAGGATGCAGGCATCACCGTCTCGTTGATACACCCTTTCATGACAGCGACCGAGTTCTATGGCTCGGTGAAATCAGGCCTGAGCACCGCACAGGAGCAAGAAGATGGGGCTACTTCGATAGCTCACCCACCGTCATTGGTCGCGCAAATGATCGTCAACCTTATCAGGACTGGCGATGAAGAGACTGATCTCGTCCCGAGAGAATATGGTGGAAGTTTCGAGGGGTAAAAGGGCCACTAAAGCAGCGGCATAGAAAAGCGCTGCGTGAGGAGGGGTATGGGGTTTGTGCGCAATCACTTTACTGCTGAAAAGATCGTGAACAGGTTCTAAGGGGTCAGTCAGAGACGCCCTCGCAGTTGTCGTGATACAGCGGGGCATCGGTGCCCAACACTAGGCGCTTGGTGGCGTGATTGTAGTAGAAACGACCGGACTCGGCGCTTGAAAGCTCATAGTCGCCGCACACCCCATAGCCCTTGTTGACTTGCGTCAAGTGGGAAATTTCGGCCGGTGCCTGACTGTCGAGGCGTTCAGATATAGTCGCGGCGATGTGGGCATCACGCTGGGCCTCGGAATAGGCCTGGCTACCGAATACCAGGCCAGCAACGACGAAAATGGCGACGACGGGAATCCATAGGTTATGCATAGAGTGTCCAGTTAGAGGATATAAAAGTGCATGAATTCGGTAGAAAAATTATTTAGCTGGATAATAACTTTTTGCCCAGCCAATTTCATTGGTTGGCGAGTAGTTGGTTTACACGAGGATCCGCGCCAACTTTACGGCACTAAACAGCTTTATGTAGTGGTTCACTGATTCCGGACACCCATCGCCCCAGCACGATGCTATTGTCCTATACACACGTCAAGGCGCACCTCAGCGCCCAGGCAGCGAGGCGTTATTGGGTTGGCTGCGTGAGGTGTTGAGTGATGAGCAGATTGCTGAAGCGATAGGCTTGGCGCTAGATGAAGTGGCTGAGCTGCGTGTTGAAGGTAAGCGCTGATCTGGCTTTTATTACGTATCTGGTTTTCGTGCATAGCGCATCGAAAGAAAGGGCAGTCCAATTGGCTGCCCTTTCTGAAGCATCGCATTTCGCTATCTAAACCGTTTATTAAGGCATCCGTCGAAAAAACGTCTGCGAATACACCGGCTCTAGTTTCTACGGCATCTTGGGTTAGGCTCCACCGTAGTGCCTCCAATTTGCTTTTGTGTTCTGCCGAGGTGTGGAACACATTATGACTAGCCCTTGAGCCGAATAGGCACCGTGATAGGCTCATTTTCTGCTCTGCAGGCATGGAGCACGCTTGTCGATAAATTCTTCATATCGGCTGCCAGCGTGACGGCCTTGCGCTCCTTCAATCCATCAAACGCCTCGCGGATAGCCCTGGCTCAAATGTGACATCAACGTATTCTGGCACGTCTGCGTACTTCACGTGGATTAAGGGAAAGCGCTGGGGATCACCTTCAAGCCTTAATTGCATAACCCAAGACAAAGGATCCGTTATGCCATACAAAAAGCTCTTTTCGGTCAGTGACAGCGGTGAATCGTATAGTCGGGAGGTAGAGAACGCATTGATGTCTTTATAACCCGCACTGCGATCAATCATGAGTTGATCCTGTTGATTTTCAAGCACCAAGCGCCATTGGTTGGGCTCACTTTCGAGCGGAATTGTTTTTGCTGTTGCCTCGCCCCTGGTTATCTCTTGGGGCGTATCGGCTAGTTCGATAAAAAGCTGCTCTTCCACCGTATAAGTACGGTAAGCAAGCGTTGCCGATACGCCGTGGATAGCACCCCAGTCGACTTCATTCCACCCCAATGGCTTCAGTCTTATCTCGATGGTCACGCCGTCGGTATTTCTTACTCCTTGGAGGACATCGGTGGTCAACAGAGGGAACTCGATTTTCTCTCCTTGAGCATCCGTCAGCGTTAGCTCGCTTAAGCTTGCGTAGCCTGGCGTTTGATGATCTTCGATATTAAAAGGCACTCTGAGTATCAGCACATTGTCTCCTTCATCGATTCTATAGATCGCTTGGTCGCGATCAGGAAAGAGTGTTTCGATATCATCAGTCGGCTGGGTATTATTTAGGGGCGCTTTAGTCTCGACCTGAGGAAGCGTGTACTCGAACTCGTAAGTTGTGGGATCGTCCTTGAGACTAGTAGGCAGTCCGGAAGAACTGAAGCGCAAAAGGTCGAGGAAGTTCTCGCCGGTAGCGGTATCGTCGGGTAGGGCCGTTACATATAGGAGTAAATGTCTTGGCACCGTCCGCTCGCCATGATGAACGGCTTGCTCAATAAAAAGCGCCAGCGACTCGAGCCAGCCGGTATCGCGGTTAATGCGTATGCGGCCATGTGATTCGACAAGGTTTGCCGTTACTTCACTTTCATCGGCTCCAACGGGTAAAACCACCGGTTGCGTATGCTCCGACGCGCTGATATCGGCAGTGATCCATTCGTCAGTTATCTCAGTTACCGTCAGTGTCATTTCAGGAAGCGACGGCAAACCATTTAAAGCGGCCGTTGCACCCACCTCCAACGGTAGTGAAGTTATTAGGCCAGGAATGCTGAGTGCCTGTCCCACTTGCTCAGAAGTGAATGCGTCTTGCCGCGAATTTATTGTCTTCCAGAACGCGCTGTTTTCTGTATTGGGTGTGGCGTTACCATCGCTGGTTACTTCAAGACCAAAATCAGTTTCCATTGTACTTGCGCTGGTAAGCTCGCGCTCTTTAGACCGGTTACTTTCATACAGCACGTCACTGACACCCGAGGTGATTCGTAGAAAACGTGGCTCGATGTTTAGGGTAAGCGCATGGTTGTTTCGTGTCCTGAGGCCGTAGCGAGCGATATTTTCGATAGCTAGCTTATCGGTGATAGTATCCGAGGCCCCTGTGCCAGAGCGCATACCAATATAGTACTGGCGCTGTGAACCATCTTCCGGCTCTAAACTGGTCGCATAACTTGGTTTGCCCGCCACTAGTAGTATCACTGTGAAAGCCGCTGAAAATAACCTCGCCGTATATCTTATATGTTCTTTGTTCATAAAATTTCTTAAATTAGTGTTGGGGTTTAAGGGATCACGTTATTAGAGTGACGTAATATATTAGATAAATTATAATTTATCATCTCGTGTTGACGGTGAAGAGAAGCTCATCAAGCTGAAAAACGAAAACACCACCGAACATGCTGAACAACGTCATGAGCTGGAAATGATGCTAGGGCAGGTGGGGGACTGGGGGAAATACGTGTTGGTTGGTGGAGCCGCGAATGGTCGGCTCGTCTGGAAAATACGAATGGCAAACACACAGGTAGAGTATTACCCCGTAGTTAAGAGCTCGGCCTATTGGCTGTGGAGTTTAAACATTTTTAAATGCGCTCACTCATAGTGTGCTATATCGCTTTTTGATAAACCTTATGTCCACCCAACTTTTTTCTTGAAGCTAATGCCATGCAAATTGACCTGTACCAAGTAGATGCTTTTGCCTCCCAGCCCTTTGAAGGTAATCCCGCGGCCGTTTGTCCCCTGAAAGTATGGTTGGATGATGCGCTACTGCAAGCCATTGCGTCGGAGAATAACCTTTCCGAGACCGCGTTTTTTGTACCTACGGAGGCAGGCTACCATCTGCGCTGGTTTACCCCTTCGGTAGAAGTGGATCTGTGCGGTCACGCCACCTTAGCTGCTGCGTGGGTAATTTTTAATGCCCTAGGTGATAGCTCAGAAACTCTGCAATTTCAGACCCGCAGTGGGCAGTTATTGGTAAAGCGTGAGGGTGACGAGCTGGCGATGGATTTTCCCGCGAAAACGCTAGAACCCTTGGCAATGCACGCTGAGGTAGCGGCGGCGTTCAACGGCATCGACATTCAAGAGCTGCTGATCTCTGACGATATCGTGGTGGTGATTAATGATGCGACGTTGATTGAGTCGTTAGCACCGGATATGCAACAGCTTAAACAGCTGCCGGGGCGGGGGATGGCGGTCACCGCTAAAAGCCATGATGTGGACTTTGTTTCCCGTTGGTTTGGCCCCAAGGTGGGCGTTGAAGAAGACCCGGTGACAGGCTCGGCCCATACGTCGCTTGCACCTTATTGGGCTAAGCGGTTAGGCAAGCAAACGCTAACCGCACGCCAGGGCGGCGCCCGAAAAGGCGCGCTCAGCTGCAGCGTGGAAGGCGAGCGCGTGATTATCAAAGGCCGCGTGGCGCCTTATCTGCAAGGGGTAATCACATTGCCCAAGAGTAAGTGGAAAAGCTAGGTATTGTTAAGGAAGTTATTCCTTTTGGCGACTAGCCGCCCGAACAAAAGCGCTGGGAGATTGACCGAGCACCTTGCGAAACATACTGGAGAAAGCGGCTGGGCTGTCGTAGCCAAGTTCCAGTGCGGTTCGGGTAACGGAACTGCCAGACAGCAGCCTGGGAATTGCCGCCATCAGGCAGGCCTGTTGGCGCCATACGCCAAAGGAGAGTCCGGTCTGCTGACGGAATAGACGATTGAAGGTGCGCTGACTGCAATGTAACTGCCGCGCCCACTCCTCCGGAAGAGTGTGAATGCTCGGCTGGCCGAGAAACTCTCTGCACAGGCGGGCGAGCGGAAGGTCATGGGGCAAAGGCGCAAATAGTGGCAGGGCCTGAGCCTGTTCCAGTTCGTATAGGAGTAGTTTAGCCAGGGCATCATCGCGGCCGTTTTCATCATAGAGCGCGGGGATGTGGGCGGAAGCCAGCAGCAGGTGATGCAGGAGAGGCGTCACGACCAGCACCTCGCAGTTGCTCGAAGCACGTGGCGCGACGTGGGGTTCGATATACAAGCTTCGGGTGCTCACCCCATTCATGCGCACTTGGTGGCGCTTGCCCGCAGGTAACCAGACGCCGCTATAGGGCGGCMCCATCCAGGTACCGTCATCCGTATTGACTTCCATCAAGCCGGTCATGCCATAGAGAAACTGGGCACGTCGATGGGTATGAAAGTCGAGGAGGGTACCGGGGCGGTAGTCAGTGCCGATGGCCACCACGGGCCGTGCTACATGATCCACATCTGAAAGAGGCGTATTGAGCATTAGCGTTAACCTGGCTGAAACGCGTTGATGGTTGTCCGAACGACGAATGTCGGCCAATCCTTGCCAGCATATAGTGCCTGCTGTTTGGTTTCATCAGGAGAGTGCCGGTGTATAGCGTATTGCTGCTTTGTGGCGGGTTGGCGGGAGTGACCACCGTATTGTTCGGTTTCGGTGGTGGGTTTGTGGTGGTTCCCTTGCTGTATMCCCTGCTGATTTACGTCCACGGGCCGGATAGTGGTATCGGTCAGGCGGCCATGCATATCGCGGTAGCCACCTCGACGGCGTTGATGATCTTTGCTGCTTCCCTGTCCACATGGCGCCACCATCTAAGACAAACCGTGCAATGGCACCTGGTGCGGCCGCTGGTGGTCTATATTGCCATGGGAGCCGTGCTTGGCGCGGCGGCTGCCGTGTCATTAAGTGGCGAGTGGGTGCGCTGGGCGTTTATCGGCTATCTGAGTATTACGATTGCGGATGCTGTTCTGCGACCCGGTTTTCTGCATCAGGCGGAGAGTGATGTGCATCCTATGGGKCGTGGGGTAACGGCGATGACGGGGACAGTGATTGGTGCGGTGGCCGCCTTGCTGGGCGTTGGCGGCAGTGTGATGACCGTACCGCTCATGCGCCGTAGAGGCGCGAGTATGACGGCAGCTACTGCCATGGCCAATCCGTTGTCGTTGCCCATGGCGGTGAGTGGCACCGCGACGTATGTGTTGCTGTCGGCAAATCACCCAGCGGTGGGGGACTGGTATGCCGGTTATGTGGATCTGCGCGCCTTGTTGGTATTGGCAGTGGGCTCATGGCTCGGTATCTGCTTGGCAKCGACCTGGATCGGACGCATTCCTGACCGTCTTCATGCCAGGGTGTACTTGCTATTGCTGACCATGGTGCTGGTGGTGATGGTTTTTGTTCATTGAGTGTTGCTTGCTTGGGAGATGCCTGTTTGGGAGATGTGTGGCGCTTGATATTCAGGGCGTCGCGCAGTCGAGAGAGCTTCATTTATTTTGTCAGTAGTTTCTTATGAGATCTTGTTGACATGGTTGCTTAAAGCAATTAATTATGTGCTTAAAGCAACTAACTGGAGGCCTCTTCCATGGCCGCAGAACAACGCTTGCATGAGCGAGCTGGAACGGTGCGAAGCTTCAACCGTTTCTACACGCGTCAGATTGGTGTGCTGCACGAGCATCTGCTGGAAAGCCCATTCTCGTTAACGGAGGTTCGCATTCTGTATGAGCTGGCGCATCGGCCGATGCTTACCAGCTCAGATATTTGCCGGGAGCTGGGGCTCAATGCCGGTTACGTGAGCCGGGTGCTGAAAGGCTTCGAGAAGAAGGGGCTCATCACCAGAATCCCCTTGCCCTCCGATCGCCGGGCGGCGCAACTGCAATTGACTGATCATGGGCGGGAAACTTACCTGCCGTTGAGTGATGCGTCGCAGCGCGAAGTTGTTGCCATGCTCAAGCGGCTTTCGGAGCCTGAGCAAAACCAGTTGATTGAGGCAATGCATCAAATTGAGAGCCTGCTTGGCGATACCGATTCGAGTTACATGCTGCGCGACCCGCAGCCGGGCGATATGGGATGGATCGTCCATCGACAGGCAGTTCTGTATGCCCAGGAGTACGGCTGGAACAGTGAATATGAAGCACTGACAGCAGACATCGTCGCCAAGTATCTGCGTGATTATGACCCGCAATGGGAACGGTGCTGGGTCGTCGAGAAGCAAGGCAGCGTCGTTGGCTCCGTGTTCGTCGTTAGGGAAGACGAAGCGACCGCAAAGCTGCGGTTACTTTATGTCGATCCCTGCGCCCGCGGTCTTGGAATAGGTGGCCGTCTTGTCGATGAATGCCTAAGATTCGCCCGCCAAGCTGGCTATAAAAAAATCATCTTGTGGACCAACAGTGTTCTTATTGGTGCGCGAAAGATCTATGAAAGGGCGGGTTTCGAACTGGTTGAGGAAACGCCCCATCACAGCTTCGGCAAGGATCTTGTCGGTCAAGTTTGGAGCCGTGAGCTGTAGTACCCACGTTGCGAAGCATCGCTCTGCCTAGGCAACAGTCGTGTGCCGGACAGCAAGGGGGGCGAGCGCAAACCTTTAAATGATATTGCTAATTTGCCACCGTGGTTCGGCAAGTTGTATGCGTTCAATGACCCAATCCACGAATGCCCGCACGGAGGGTGATAGGTGGCGGTTCTGTGGATACATAACCGATATGGGCACTGCGGGAGCTTGGCTGTGGCTCAGTACTCGCTGCAATTCTCCACTATGAAGGTGCGGCAGCACCATATAACTTGCTGCAAGTATCAGGCCTAAGCCTTCCAGGCCACAAGCGATATAGGTGTCAGTGTCGTTAACGATTAAGTTCTCGGACATCCGTACGACTCGCTCTTCGTCATTAACCACGAAGCGCCAATCCATTGATCGCCCTTGATGCCCAGGCAGAAAACCGACAGCGTGGTGGTGCTTCAAATCTTCCAATGACTGTGGCTCACCGTGCTCTTTCAAATACCCAGGTGAGGCGCACGTTAACCATTCAAAGCTCGCAATACGGCGCGCTACCAAGGKGGGAGAATCTTGAGGTACTCCTGCTCGAATAACGCAATCGATACCTTCCGGAACCAGTTCTACTGTTCGGTCACTCATCGTCAGGGTTAACTCTATATCGGGATAACGGGCTTGGAACGTCTTAATGGCAGGCAATACGAATAAGCGGGCCATTGAGGCTGTCATGCCGACGCGTAGCTTGCCTTTGGCTCGTCCGGCGCTACCGGCAAAGCTGGCCTCGACAGCTTCCAGCTCTGTCAGTAAACGACGACATTGCTCGTAGTAAAGGCTGCCATCTGGGGTCAGGTTCAAGTGTCGCGTGGTACGCTGGAGCAGTTTCACACCCAGGAAATTCTCTAGTTCCTTAATAGCGCGAGTAACCGTAGAGGGAGGGATGGACAGGTTCTCTGCGGCTTTACTGAAGCCGTGCATCTCAACCACTCGGGCAAATATCTGCATGGCTTGCAGCCGATCCATGTTGCGTTCTCTCTAACGTCTGATTAGGTAGCATAACGAATGCTGGGTTCGTTGGGTCAAAAATCGGCCGTTTCTGGGTCTGGCCCTAGGCGGCCATCAGGGCGGTCCAGCTGGGCTAACATCCTCGTCTCTTCAGGCGTCAGAGCAAAGTCGAATAGCTGAAAGTTTTCTACAATACGTTCAGGCCGCACGGATTTCGAGATTGCCGCTAGGCCACTATCGAGATGCCAACGCAGAATGATTTGAGCAGGAGTCTTCCCATACCGCTCTGCTAGTTTGAGTATCTGGGGGGCTTGCAGCGGCGATAAGCTAGGATTCGGTTTCTGCCACCACAAACCTAATGGACTCCATGATTGGGTTATGATGCCTTGCTCGCGGTGAAACTTTCTCAGTTCCTTCTGCTGGAAGAAAGGGTGTAATTCAACCTGATTGAGTACCGGTGTCACCCCCGTTTCTTTCATCAAGCGTTGTAGTTGCCCAACAGAGAAGTTACAAACGCCGATGGCACCGACCCGGCCCTCGTCACGCAGGCGGATCACTGCCTGCCATGTTTCCACATAGGTATCACGCATTCGTGAGGGCCAATGCATCAGATACATGTTGATCCACTCAAGGCCTAGTCGTCGCTGGCTGGCATCGAAGGCGTGTAGGGTTTGAGTGTAGCCGTGATGAGTATTCCATACCTTCGTGGCCACAAAGATCTCTTCACGCGCTACGCCACTGTCGCGAATCCCTTCGCCAACCCCTTCTTCATTGTAATAAGCCTCCGCTGTATCAATCAGTCGATAGCCGGTCTGCAAAGCGCGACTGACCAGCTCGGCGCTCGTTTCCGGGGGTATCTGCCACAAGCCATAGCCCAAGGCAGGGATTCGTGAGTCTACTTGTGCTGTTGGAGAATAAGTCATTGGTATGGAGCAACTCTATCAATAAAACATTGCCCACATGGTAGACGTTCACTTGACTACTTTTAATTCCATTAAAAGCAAAATGCTTTTCTATAAATGCCAATAATTTTAACGGGCACGCTATTTAGATATTCCGAATTGTCTTTTCCAACTATAGCCATTAACAATCCATGCATTCGCATCTAGCCTGCTTGAGAGTTGTTTCAGGCAGCAATCAACCGATGGTTTACTGGATCCATGCATAACCTTTGCTGAAACCTGAATAACAACGATACCTCAATTGAATACTTTCTAGGTGATACACATGCCCGTTACCGAAAACCGCGATGTTGGAAAAGTTCTTATTCTTGGCGCTGGCCAGCTCGGTATGCAAGTGATCAGAAATATGATCTCCAGGGTTAACTCTGATTCTGTCTGCGTCTTGGTTGAACCTGGTTTCACCACATCTTCGGATGCGTACAAAAAGAACAGCACTAATGAGCTTGAGATGCATGGGGTCGAGATCATTCCCTTCGACTTGTCTGATGGAACTGAAGCTAACCTAGCCGCATTATTTTCTGAATTTCATACGGTTATCTGCTGTACGGGGTTCGTGGCGGGATCTGGCACACAGACAAAGATTGCGCACGCAGTCCTAAAGGCAGGTGTCTCACGATACTTTCCCTGGCAGTTCGGGGTCGATTACGACATCGTTGGGAAAGGCAGCGGCCAGCCTGTGTTCGACGAGCAATATGAAGTGAGAAAGCTACTACGCTCACAGCAAAAAACAGAATGGGTAATTATCTCAACAGGGATGTTTACGAGCTTTTTGTTCGAGCCTGCCTTTGGGGTAGTCGACCTTGAGACCAATACCGTCCGAGCACTCGGAAGCTGGGATACGCGTGTTACGGTCACTACACCCGAGGATATTGGTCGCCTAACGACCGAGATATATCTTGAGGATCCTCGCATCTCCAACGAAGTTGTCTTTGTCGCTGGCGATACGCTTTCGTACGGCCAACTGGCCGCTGTCGTCGAAGAGCTAACAGGCAAACCCGTCAAGTGTGTCGAGTTATCCCTTGATGAGCTTAATCACCAACTCGCTCTTACCCCGGATGATGTAATGCTACGTTACCGTGCCGCATTCGCCCTCGGCTCCGGTATGTGGTGGGAAAAATCAAAAACTTATAATCATAAAAAGGGCATCGATACCGTCGATGTCAAGGCGTGGCTACGTCGTCACTTAGGCGATACACACTCATAACACGTAAAATGAAAGGGCCGTCTAAGTGACTGCCCTTTCTGTATTTGGCTGCTGAGGATGGCAGACATTCCCATGCCACGAAAGAATCTGATGCAATGGCTCATACTCAGTAATGCATAGTCGCTTGAAGTGGATCAGTAGTGCCCGCTGAGCAAAGAAGCGGGGATGACCGCAACCTGATTGCCTTTTGGCCAAAAAGCAGTCGCTTAATCCTATGAGTAAGCAACTTTTGAGGGAGKGTTGAACGCGACCCTTCTTACGCAGGTATAACATTGCGGGTTCATAATGTAGCCAATAGGCTCACTAATAGTGATCTAAAAAGCTGTTCTATAAACCTCGCATTCACTGTGCAGAGTTTTTTGATAGCCGTATTATGTTCAGTGAACCTTTCGTCGACAGATCGCGCCACCTTACCGTTCCGGATGTTATGTACCACAGCAAGGTGGGGCCTCTAAACCTACCAGATCGTGTATGTCCCGCGCTGCCTGCTGTAGCAGCAAACCCGCCATAATTGGCGCCTCAGTTGGATGCGCGAGCATGTGCTCAAGGTAGCCGCACGCTGACACTGCATTCAACCGTAAAGTAAATAATCGATAAATATCTCTATTTGTTCAAAAAGGCAAATATAACCACGATGATAATGAGAAGGAATAGTGTTGTTGACCAACTGCCTTTCTTCTTAGGAGGCACTAACTTCTTTCCATTACCATTTTTTCTACCACCTGGTGTGTAAAACGGACTGCTCAAGCATTTAGAGTTATTACAGTGCCCCCCTACAATCAAACCAATATGACACGAGGGGCAGTGCGATCCTTCACGAGACATAAGTAAGCCTCCTTTTGTCTTTAATTATCTTTATAGTAGCGGTATTTGAGCGCTTTATAATCCGTATTTTTTAATCCGAGTATGATGATAATGGCTAATCTAGATTGCTTATAATGCCTCAGACAGTGTTGTACTTGGATCGTAATGCCAATTGGCCGTAGAAACTGAATGTAATGCCTTAATTTGGCTCTTCGTTATTTCTGGCGGTCTGACCTGTGGGAGGCGAGCTTTAGCTCGCGACCCGATGAGGTTTGAATGATCGTTCTTGATACCAATGTTATTTCCGAGGCGATGAAACTCGAACCTGATCCGGCCGTCAGAGCTTGGCTTAATGAGCAGTCGGCTTATGTATATTTGGGAATAGCACCGCTGGCCGTCTTTGTAACGGAGTAACTGCGCGCTGCCTCAAAGCCTTCAAGTAGCGCGCTCTGTTCGACCCCCAAGCCCTCGATGCAAAAGCTGTTCAAACACTGCCGGGCGGCAAAGAGCTCCCGGCCCGATCCTGCCAAGAATTGACTAAGAGGACGATGGCTTGATAGGTGGCATCAGGCCCCGAATAAATTCGCACCATATTGAGTCCTTCAGCACAAAGTTGGTGCGAATTTATGCGTCGGTACGCTCAACAACCCGCAGAATCTCTCATTTTTCAAGGTGGCATGATAATTGCTATTTCTTTAAGTAAGTAAATAGTTACTTAACTCGCTCCATGAAGAGTGTTTTCTGAATGGGCGCAATGGCAAGGATCACACCATGAAAAAGCAATTTAAGAATATGAAGCTGAAGGCTCTCGCTTGTAGTTTCGCGTTGGGTGCTTTGGCACATACTGGTATGGCAAGCGCCGATATTAATATCAAGTTTCACCATGATTTGCCTGAAGATAGCGCACAGCACCTGGCGGCTGAGCGCTTCAGGGACATGGTGGCTGAGCGAAGCGGCGGTGAGATTTCAGTAGAAATTTTCCCTAATAACACACTCGGTGATGATGTCGAAGTCACCCAACAGTTGCAGATGGGAGCTGTGGAAGCTGCCATTATTCCGACCGCCAAGTTATCGGGCTTCGTTCCCGCCATGCAGATCGTCGATCTGCCTTTCTTGTTCCCTTCTCCCGATATCGCCCACACCGTTCTTGATGGGCAGGCCGGTGATGATCTATTGGCGACTGTGGAACAGGTGGGGCTGAAGGGGGTTACTTTTTGGGAAAGTGGTTTCAAGCAATTTACCTGCGACCAACCCGTTAATGGCCCGGAAGACTTCGCAGGCCAAAAGGTACGCGTGATGCAAAGCCCTATCATCATGGAACAGTTTAAAGCGATGGGCGCTAACCCGGTACCGATTGCCTTCGGCGAAACTTACAACGCGCTGCAACAACGCATTGTCGACTGCCAGGAAAATCCGCTGGTATCGATTACACAAATGAAATTTTATGAAGTGCAGTCGGATGTGGTTATCAGCAACCACGCTTATCTAGCCTATGCATTTCTGTTTAGCCAGAGTTGGTTCGATAGCTTAAGTCCTGAAAACCAGGCGCTATTGACGGACGCTGCACGTGAAACCACCGCATTCCAGCGTGAAGAAACCGCCCGCCGTGAAACGGGCTACATTGCCACTATCGAAGCCAGTGGCACTAACGTGAGCACACTGGATGATGCCCAACTGACGGCTTTCAGAGAGTCGACAGCGTCGGTGCACGATGAGTTTGCCAATGAAATTGGCGCAGATCTAATGGCGGAATTCCAGCAAGCCATTGCTGATGCCGAGTAGTAGCGCGTAACCCATTAAAGGGCTGATCGGTGATCCCGATAGCCCTTTTATTCCCCCATTGTTTTCATCGCTGGTGGAGTCCGCTATGCGCAAACTTGATCGCCTAATATCGCGTGCCGAGGAGGTTTTGATTGGCCTGCTGATTTTGTCCGCCTCGTTCATTCTTTTCGCCAACGTCATTGCACGCTACGTGTTTAACGATGGTTTTTCATGGGCTGAGGAGCTGGTGCGTTACCAAATTGTATGGATGGTGCTGCTTGGCGCGAGCGTTGCTGCACGGCAAGGGATTCATATTGGGATCGATATTCTACGCAGGTTTAGTCCTCCCCTTATGGTGAAGTGGATAGAGTTGCTAGTTCATGCGGTTTCTATCGCTTTCTGCCTCTTCCTGGTGGTTTACGGTATCCAGTTAACTGAGCAAACCCATCGGTTCGGTCAGGTGAGCTCTGCTCTGCAGGCGCCTATGTGGATCGTTCAGTTGGCCATTCCAGTGGGCGCTCTCTTAATGGGCATTCGCTTTACCCAGCATTTCTTCCGGACGTTGCTTGGTCGAGAGCAAGCCTCTGCCCACCTTGATCAAATTGGATAAGAATATGGTCATCACTTTCCTGGTTCTATTAGCTGTTTTGATGTTAGTGGGAACGCCCATCTTTATTGCGTTGGCGGGTTCCGTCACGGTGGCGATGGGGAGTTTTAGCCATATTCCGTTGACCATAGTTGCCGAGCGCTTGTTTGCTGGGTTGGATAAGTTTCCATTGATGGCAATACCCTTTTTTATTCTCACCGGTAGTTTGATGAGTGCGGGTGGGTTATCGCAGCGTATTATCCGCTTGGCCAACTTGTTGGTGGGGCGTTTTACCGGTGGCATGGGGATGACGGCGGTATCAGCGAGTATGTTTTTTGGTGCTATTTCCGGATCGAGTCCGGCCACCGTTGTGTCGGTTGGGTCATTGCTCTATCCGGCCATGCGCAAGGAGGGATATTCCGGTCAATTTTCGATTGGCGTGCTGGTGTCTGCCGGTTCATTGGGCATCATCATTCCCCCTTCGGTAGTGATGATCGTCTACGCGGCTGTCACTGGGGTGTCCGTGGGCGCGCTGTTCATGGCAGGGGTCGGTGCCGGGTTATTATACGCCGCCTGTTTGTTGCCTTACTGTTGGTACCGCGCCAAAAAGGACGGTGTAACGCCCGTGGAGCCGCCCAGTTGGGGCGAGGTTTTAGCAGGATTCAAAGATGCTTCGTGGGGGTTGGGTGTGCCTCTCGTCGTCTTGGGTGGTATCTACCTGGGTATCTTTACGCCCACTGAAGCAGCCGCTGTATCGGTGATCTATGCCCTGTTGGTCTCCGCCCTGATTTATCGTGAGAAGAGCTTTGCAGAGCTATTCCAAAGCATGATTGAAGCGGCGACCACAACGGCTCAGGTAATGATTATTCTCGCTGCTGCGTCAGTGCTGGCGTGGTTCCTTTCCAGTAATGGGTTAGCCGCGATGTTGGCCAACGCTATCCTGTCGTTATCAGAGAATCCGTACCATATCTTCCTTCTGATCAATGTGACGGTACTGATTGCCGGCATGTTCCTCGATGCTTCCTCCATCATGGTGATTCTCGCACCCCTGTTTTACACCGTGGGTATGCGCGTTGGTATTGACCCTGTCCACCTGGGGGCAGTACTGACCGTGAATGGGGCGATTGGTATGTTTACGCCGCCATTTGGCCTCAACTTGTTTGTGGCGGGCACTATCAACGGTGTCGATTACGTCCAGGCGGTACGTGGTGCATTGCCCTTTATTGGCATTGCGCTGTTTGCCTTGATACTGCTGACCTATATTCCCGCGATCAGTATGTGGCTACCCAATATGGTGTATGGCGGCTAAACAGCCAGAATAAGGATGGTAGCAATGTCTATTAGCACAACTTCATCAGCGTTGGCGCATTCCCATGAGGGGGTCGTAACCAGCCCACATACACTGGCAACAGAAGCGGGTCTTAAGGTACTTCGTAAAGGTGGAAATGCGGTTGAAGCTGCTATCACCATGGGGGCCTGTCTGGCAGTGACGTATCCGCATTTTACCGGTCTTGGCGGCGATGCCTTCATGATCATTGCGGATGCAAACGGTGGTGTGCAAACCCTGTCAGGCATTGGCCAGGCGCCACAGGCTAAGTTGGAACTGTCTGGCCAATTGCCTACGAGAGGGCCAGGTTCCATGTTGACGACGGCTGCCACGGTCGACACCTGGGGGCAGGCGCATGAGATTTCCCGTCAGAACTGTGGCGGCCAAATTGGCTGGGCAGCGCTGATGGAGCCAGCGATACAGCTAGCGAGGGAAGGCTTCCCGATAACGCCATCGCAGCGCTTCTGGCTTGATTTTCGTCGTGATGAGATGGCTATGATGCCAGGCGTGCGAGAGCACTTTATGCCAGGCGGGAAGATTCCCCATGAGAGTGAAAAACTGTACCAGCCACAGCTGGCCGCTTCACTACAGTCCATTGCGACCCACGGCTACCGAGACTTCTATGAAGGGCAGTTGGGGGAGAAAATCGCCGCTGGACTGGCAGCGGCAGGGTCTCCACTCACCGGCGCTGATCTGGCGGCTACCCGAGCACGAGTAGAAAAGCCGCTGTCGGTGCCCTATCGGGGTGGCGAGCTGCTGGCCCATCGTCCCCCAACCCAGGGTATGACGACACTAGAGATAATGGGTATCCTGGCGCGTTTTGACCTCTTCAGGATCGAAGAGGGCAGCGCCGATTATTACCATCTGCTGGTGGAGGCGGTAAAGCGCGCTTTCCTGGATCGTAATAGCTACCTGGCTGATCCCGACTTCGCGTCGGTGCCTTGTGAAAGGTTGTTATCGCCTGCCCATCTTGATGCTGAAGCGGCAAAAGTGGAGGCGGGGAAAGCATTKGATTGGCCCTTCGCTTATCAGCATGGCGATACGGTTTATCTAGCGGCAGCTGATCGTTTCGGTAATGCCGTCTCCATGCTGCAGACGATTTATTACGATTGGGGCAGCGGTGTCAGTGTCGGTGATACGGGGATTTTGTGGCATAACCGTGGTGCCGCGTTCAGTCTTGATCCTGCTCATCCGAATGCGCTTGCCCCCGGAAAGCGTCCTTTTCATACCCTTAACCCGGGTATGTATCGTGTCGATGGAAAGCCTCGTTTACTTTACGGTACTCAAGGAGCAGATGGACAGCCGCAAACCCTCGCTGCCGTGCTGACGCGCTTGATAGACTATGGCATGGATCCGCTCAGTGCGCTTAAAGCGCCGCGCTTCCTACTGGGGCGAACCTTTTCCGATGGACGTGACACGCTAAAACTTGAACAGGATGCGGGAGATGCTATTTTCGCTGAATTGACCCGGCGTGGTCATCAGATGAGCCCGCTACCCGCACAAAGTGCCCTAGCTGGCCACCCCGGCGCGGTCGTTATCGACCCGGCGAAAGGCTTTTACGCGGCTCATGATCCTCGCAGCGATGGCATCGCGTTAGGGCTATAGCACCAATAGAAACAAGGATGTGTACATGACAAAAAGCGATACGCTCGATGTGAAACAGAGTGCCCGTACCCGGGGAAAAACCCGCCGTAATGCTCATGAAACACGCGAGCGCCTGCTTCAAGCGGCGACTCAAGAGTTTTCCGAGCGCGGCTACGATGGCGCTCGCATGGAACGTATCGTGCGTGCAGCCGATTGTAATGTGCGCATGGTGTATCACTACTTCGATGACAAGGAAGGTCTTTACCTGACTGTTCTCGAACGAGTCTATGAGGAGTTGCGCGCCAAGGAGCAGGCACTCAATTTAAGCTATCTCGAGCCCGTTGCAGGTATGCGCGCGCTGGTCGAATTCACCTTCGATCATATGGCCGAGCATCCCGAGTTCACCAGCCTGGTGCGTAATGAGAACTTGCTGGGTGGGCGCATGCTGCGCAAATCGAGCAAAGTCGTCCAGCAAACGACGCCGCTCGTAGGCATGATCCGGGATACCCTAAAGCGAGGGGAAGCAGCAGGGGTATTTCGCTCGGCTGTAGACCCTACCCAGCTCTACATTTCTATTCTTTCGCTATCAATCATTCACATCAATCAACGCGACACGCTATCCATCATCTTCGAGCAGGATCTGGCTGACCCGGATTGGTTGATTGAGCGGCGTGCCCATGCGGTCGAGGTAATACTTTCCTATCTATGTGTTGAGTCCCGGGTGATTAAATAAGCGACAAGGACTATCTGCAGGGCTCCGAATACCTCATCTACTTGCCCATCTGCTGCATAAGTTTACGACAGCAAACCAAGCCAGAACCGCCGCCTTCCTCCGGCGGGCGACTAGCCGCCCGAATGAAGGCCGTTGGAGATTGGCCGAGCACCTTACGAAACATACTGGAGAAAGCGGTTGGGCTCTTGTAGCTCAGCTCGCCATTTTTTAGCAGCAGCTCGAGATTGTGCTGCCGCCAGTGGTGCGGGGTCGTCGCGCTCTGCCTATGGCTCGTGGCTTAGTGGAAGTGGATAGGCACCGACCGCCGACCATTCAGCAATCACGCGCTATGTCATCACGCGCTATGTCATCACGTACTGTGTGATTGAGAAGGCCAGCGCAACTCAAAACAAGAGCCACCCTCATCAGAGGGGTAGCATTTAGCCTCGCCACCATGGGCTCTTGCAATAGCCGCGACTACCGCCAATCCTAGCCCGCTTCCTCGCTTGTCTCCTGGCATACCACTGTCAGCGTCCCGCGCATGCCGGAAGGCCGTGAAAATCTGAGAGGCATCTTCCTGAGGGATACCTGGGCCGGAATCCATAACACGCAAAACACACCACCCGTCATTCTGGCGCGTTTGGATGATGAGTGACCCTGGTGATGCATGCTGGCGAGCGTTTTCCAGCAACGCAAGCAATGCCTGACGAATACGGACAGGGTCGCAATAAACGGCGCCAGCTTGCAGATCAAGGGTTGGATAATGATTTGATGCATTTAGGGTATGTCTACAAAATTCAACAACTGATTCAATTTCAGCAGAAAGGTCACATTGCTTGATCTCAAGGTTCAGATGGCCGCTTTCGGCCAAGCTCACGGCGCGAAGGTCTTCAATCAGTTGTGCCATGCCATCGATTTGGGTAAGGAGACTCAGAAACTGGGGTTTTTCGGGGGGGAATACGCCTTCTGCCAAGCCTTGCAGGCGTCCGCGTAAAATAGTAACGGGCGTACGCAGCTCATGGGCAATAGCCGCATTCCAGAACGTCATTTCCTTGGACATACGCTGTAGTTGGTCTGCCAAGGCATTGAAGTCGTTTGCCAAAACGGCGGCCTCGCCTAAAGAGCGATCACCCGTAGCGGCGCGTGCGTCCAGGTCGCCTTGCGCGACGCGACGCATGCTTTCTGTTACGGAGTTTAGGGGTACCAGAATGCGACGTGCCAAGTGCATGCCCACTATCACGGCGAACGCCAGCCCAACCAGCGTAGTGCTAACGAGCCAAGCCCACTCTAGCCCCGACGGGAACATGTTTGGTTCGTTAATCGACCCCTGCCAAAAATGGAAGGTAATGAAATAGAACACATAAGAGGTCACCACGACTAGCAGTGTTATCCCAAACGCCATCGCTGCCATGGTCAATGCGATTGTCCGGCTCAATCCAATGAGTTTCATTCTGTTCCCCACAGCCGATACCCAACGCCGCGTATGCCAACGGGTATGCCTCTCACATCGACGTCTTCCAGTTTTTTACGCAGCTTGCTGATATGGCTGTCGACAGTGCGCTCAAGCGCCTCACCCTCGGGGAGGCAGGCGGCCAATAACTCTGCGCGGGTGCAAACTTTTTTGGGCGCGCGTGCAAGGTGCGTCAACAACCTGAATTCGGTGAGCGTCAACGCAAGGCTATGCGAGTCTCCTCCTACCTGAACAAAGGCTTCGTGTTGTTCCAGGTCGATCTCAAAGGGCGGCACCCGGAGGACACGGGGTTGATGGCTAGCATCAGCCATGGTGCGCCTTAACACTGCCTGAGTGCGTGCGACAACCTCAGCAGGGTTAAACGGCTTGACGACGTAGTCGTCGGCACCAAAACGCAAGCCCATGAGTTTATCGATGTCCTGATCCATCGCGGTCAACATGATGACGGGCGTCTCACCACGATGGCGAACCTCCGACAGCACCTGCCAACCATCCATTTTAGGCATCTTTACATCAAGTAAGACGAGATCGGGCTTCATCGACAAATGCATTTCCAATGCCTTGCGTCCATCTTCTGCGTGGATAGTTCGAAGGCCCTCACGTCTCAGATAAGCCTGAAGAATATCAGCGATCTCAGGCTCGTCTTCGGCGATGAGAACCAGTGCTTGCAGGCCAGAAGAAGAATTTGGCGACTGTTGAGTCGTGGACATAAAAGTGCCTAATGAAACATTAATTGTGTTCTCCATCATATCTACACATACCGTCGACGTTAATACCACGCTATAGCGATATAGTCCCCTTCAATTTTATTGCTAGGCAAATGTTTACCTATTTCTCAATGAGCTAGGTCTGAAAGAACGATGCCTGAAGGGAAGATGCATGACGATCCGACATATTTACCGCAATGGTGGCCTCTGTGCCTTGCTGCTAAGCGTGCTAACCGCCTGCGGGCCAGTTGAGCAAGAAGTAACGCCGTCTCCTGCCCGAGTGTCTGTCGTTACCTTGGAACCCGTTAGATTGGAGCTGACCGAAGACTTACCGGCCCGGGTCGCTCCTTTTCAAGTGGCGGAAATTCGTCCGCAGGTCAGCGGAATTGTCCAACGTCGACTTTTCGAACAGGGAACCGACGTGAGTGCGGGGCAGCCATTATTCGAAATCAACCCAGCGCCGTTTCGAGCGGAAGTGGAAACGGCAGAAGCCGCTTTGCAGAAAGCCGAAGCCGAGCTTGCGAATGCCCGTGCGCAGTCCGCTCGGTTGGAGTCGCTGGTCAGGGGGCAGTCGGTGAGCCGCCAGGCCTATGACGACGCCGTATCCAAAAGTCAGCAGGCCGCTGCTGAGGTGGCTCAAGCGCGTGCCACGCTGTCACGTCGCCGCCTTGACTTAGAGTTTTCCACGGTGGCGTCTCCCATTGCTGGCCGAATTGATCAAGAGTTGGTAACGGTGGGAGCGCTTGTCGGCAGCAGCGATAGCACGCCCATGGCCCGTGTTCAGCAGATCGATAAAGTTTATGTCGATGTTCAGCGTTCGGCTTCCTCACTTGAATCGCTTCAAGATGCGATGGCGGCGCAACCTTCGCTAGATAATGGTTTACCGGTCACCATCCTCGGCAGCAACGGTACACCCTACGATGTCACCGGACGCATTCTTTTTTCGGGCATCAATGTGGATGCCAGCACGGGTGACTTTTTACTGCGTGTACTCGTGGACAATCCCAATCGACGCCTGCTGCCCGGTATGTTTGTGCGCGCCCGCGTGCCCTACGCACGCTATGACAACGCGTTGACGGTGCCGCAACAGTCCGTGGTGCGCATCGGCGGTAAGCCCTACGTGTGGTTGATTGGTGACAGCGACAAGGCGGTGATGGTCTCAGTGGAGCTTGGTGAATTGGCGAACGGTAATTATCGGATTAAGACGGGGGTGACAGAGGGGCAGAAGGTTGTCGTCGAGGGTATAGAGCGACTTTCTGATGGTGTCGAAGTCAGCGCGACTGATTGGCATAGGTCATCGCCTCTTGAGGCTTCAGTGGCATCTTCTTAATTAAGCTTCAGGAGTCTCCGCAATGCCTCAGTTCTTCATCCAGCGCCCAGTCTTTGCGTGGGTGGTCGCGCTGTTTATCATCCTGCTGGGCGTGATCGCCATTCCTAAGCTGCCGGTCGCTCACTACCCCTCGGTAGCGCCCCCTTCGGTGACCATCACTGCGACTTACCCCGGCGCCACACCGCAGACCATGAACGATGCCGTGCTCAGTCTCATCGAACGAGAACTGTCCAGCGTCAAGAATCTGCTGTACTTCGAATCGTCGGCGGACTCTTCAGGGTCGGCATCTGTCACCGCCACCTTCAAGCCAGGGACAAATCCGGAACTGGCCCAAGTGGATGTGCAGAATAGACTCAAGGCAGTCGAGCCTCGGTTACCCCAGGCGGTTCGTCAGGATGGGCTGAGCGTAGAGTCAGCGTCATCCAGTTTTCTGATGATCGTAGGTCTGAATTCCGATGATGGGCGCTTTGATGAGATCGCCCTGAACGATTATATGGCGCGCAATATCGTCGAGGAACTGCGCCGCATTGACGGTGTTGGTCGTGTGCAGCTGTTCGGTGCTGAGCAGGCAATGCGAATCTGGATAGAGCCGGAGAAGCTGATTGCTTTCGGCTTGTCGGTGAATGATCTCTCGACCGCGATCACGGAGCAGAACGCACCGATTGTGCCGGGCAGCATCGGCGCGTCTCCGGCCTTACCCGGCCAAAAGGTGTCCTCGCTGTTGACCGCACAGGGGCAATTGAGCACGCCGGAAGAGTTCGCCGCTATCGTACTTCGCGCTAATGTCGACGGCTCCAAAGTGGTGTTGGGCGATGTGGCGCGAGTTGAGTTGGGCGCCCAATCCTACGGCTTCTCCAATCGTGAGAATGGCCAGCCAGCGACGGCGGCAGCCATACAGCTGGCACCCGGTGCCAATGCTGTCCGCACGTCGGAAAGTGTGCAAGCGCGTTTGGCTGAGTTAAACCAGGCGCTACCCGCGGGTATGAGCTCATCGGTCCCCTTTAATACGGCCCCGTTCGTTAAGGTTTCTATCGAGAAGGTCATCCATACCCTTATCGAGGCGATGGTATTGGTGTTCCTGGTGATGCTGCTGTTTCTACAGAACATCCGTTACACGCTGATTCCCGCACTGGTCGCGCCGATTGCGTTGTTGGGAACCTTCACGGTGATGCTGCTGGCAGGTTTCTCAATCAACGTGCTGACGATGTTTGGCATGGKGTTGGCGATTGGCATCATCGTCGATGACGCTATCGTGGTGGTCGAGAACGTTGAACGCATCATGGCCAAAGAGGGATTGTCGCCAAAGGACGCCACCATCAAGGCGATGAAGGAAATTACTGGTGCGGTGGTGGGCATCACCCTGGTATTGACGGTGGTGTTTATCCCGATGGCCTTCTCGAGTGGCTCGGTCGGTGTGATCTACCAGCAATTCGCGCTGGCGATGGTGGTCTCGATTCTGTTCTCAGCGTTTCTGGCGTTGACGCTAACACCGGCGCTATGCGCCACCCTTCTCAAACCCATTAAGCCGGGGCACCACGACAAAGGCGGTTTCTTCGGCGTGTTCAACCGGTCGCTTAAACGTATGACCGCCCGTTACGAATCGCGTGTGGGGAGGCTGGTCGCCCGCAGTGGTCGGGTCATGCTGGTGTTTGTGGTCATCGCAGGCGTGCTGGKGTTCGCCTTCCGCCAGTTGCCTTCGGCTTTTCTGCCGGAAGAGGATCAAGGCTATTTCATGACCAGTATCCAGCTACCCGCTAATGCGACAACCGAGCGTACCTTGGATGTCGTCAAGGCGTATGAGGAGTACGTCATGGCGCGCCCTGCCGTAGACGGCAATATGTCTATTTTGGGCTTCGGGTTCTCTGGGTCTGGCGCGAATACAGCGCTGACGTTCACCACGCTAAAGGATTGGGGGAAGCGTGACGGTGCCACGGCGGCGAGTGAAGCGGAAGGAGCTCAGGCAGCCATGAGTCAATTGAACGAAGGGACGGTGATGAGTATGTTGCCGCCGGCCATTGATGAATTGGGCACCAAGTCCGGCTTTACGATGTTCTTGCAGGATCGACGCAACCAGGGGCCGGCCGCCCTTAAGGCTGCCGAGACGACGCTGCTGGAACTGGCGGCGCAGAGCAAGGTCGTCAGCGACGTCTATTCCGACGGCCTTCCAGAAGGGGCGAGCATTCGCCTTGATATTGATCGCCAGAAAGCCGAAGCGCTTGGCGTGTCGTTCGCCAACATTAGCGAAATCCTGTCTACCGCAATGGGGTCATCCTACATCAACGATTTCCCGAATGAAGGCCGGATGCAGCAGGTGATTATGCAAGCGGATGCGTCGGCACGCATGCAGGTTGATGACGTGCTCAAGCTGCACGTGCGTAATAGCAGGGGAGGGATGGTGTCCCTGTCAGAGGTGGTCACGCCGGTGTGGGACGAAACACCGCTACAAATGGTGCGTTACCTGGGCTATCCCGCCACTAGTATTTCTGGCGGTGCGGCGAAGGGGACTTCCACTGGTGACGCCATGGCTGAAATGGAGCGTCTGGCGCAGCAACTTCCGCCCGGTTTCGCAGTGGCCTGGACGGGGCAGTCCCTTCAGGAGCGCCAGTCCGCTGCCCAGGCACCCATGCTGGTGGCGCTATCCATCCTGGCGGTGTTTCTGGTGTTAGCCGCTCTCTACGAGAGCTGGACGATTCCGCTGTCGGTCATCCTGGTTGTGCCGCTGGGGTTGCTGGGGGCGGTGGCCGCCATGTTGCTGCGTGACCTGCCTAACGATGTTTTCTTCAAAGTCGGTATGGTCACCGTGATCGGACTGTCTGCGAAAAACGCGATCCTGATTGTTGAATTCGCAAAGCAGTTGCGTGAGCAAGGTAAAGGGCTGATGGAGGCCGCAGTGGAAGCCGCCAGCCTGCGCCTGCGCCCGATTCTTATGACCTCACTCGCTTTCGGCTTAGGGGTGGTGCCGTTGATGGTCGCGTTTGGCGCCAGTGCCAAAACCCAGCATGCGATAGGCACGGGCGTTTTCGGCGGCATGGTTAGCGGAACGCTTCTGGTAATTCTCTTTGTTCCGGTGTTCTTCGTTTTCGTGATAGGCCTTCAGGAGCGCGTTAGTAGCTGGCGTACGGCTCGTCGCCCTTCATCATTACAACCCGATAACGATATAGAGCATTAATGCCATGCGCCGACTGATTCCGCCTATCGTGCTAACGCTGTCGGCGTCCCCTGTGTCAGACACCTTTTCAGTGGCAGCGTCGGAAGTGATATCCACTATTTAGGAGTTAAGTGTTTAATGTTTTCTGCTATCCCACAACGTTGGCTAGTGCTGTTTGCCGTCATGCTGGCGTTCCTGCCTGTTGTTATCGATATGACGATTCTGCACGTCGCGGTACCGGTGCTGACGCCAGCGCTGGGTGCCACTGGCACCGAAGTGCTGTGGATCATCGATATTTATCCGCTGCTGATGGCTGGCCTGCTGGTGCCGATGGGCACGCTGGCTGACCGAATCGGAACGCGCCGTGTGCTGCTGACCGGGCTCGTCGTGTTCGGGGTGGCGTCACTACTGGCGGCATTCTCGACGACACCCGCCATGTTGATCGGTGCTCGAGTGCTGCTCGCTATTGGCGGATCGATGATTATGCCTTGTGTGCTAGGTGTCATCCGCAAAACCTTCGAAGACGAGCGCGAGCGTGCGATGGCGCTTGGCTTATGGGGAACGGTGGGGGCCGCAGGTGCGGCTGTGGGACCGTTGGTGGGTGGGGCTTTGCTGGAACATTACTGGTGGGGCTCGGTATTCCTCATTAATGTACCGATCATGCTAGTGGTGGTGGCGGTCGTCTATGGTCTGCTGCCGCGCCGCGAGGCAACGACACCAGGCAAGTGGTCTTTCGGCCAGGCGTTGATTTTGCTTGTTGGCATTATCTCGGTGGTCTACGGCATCAAGTCTGGGGKGGGAGCGGGGCAGCCACTATGGCGTGCAGGGTTGGTGCTCTTCCTGGGGCTAGCGATGCTGACCTGGTTTGCACGTATCCAGCTGCGTTCGGCGGAGCCGATGCTGGACTTATCGCTATTTCGTCATCCGGCCATTGTCGCTGGCCTGGTGATGGCGCTAGTGGCTGCCGGCGCACTGGCAGGTGTCGAGCTGACGCTGGCGCAAGAGCTGCAATATGTGCTGGGCAAGACACCGCTGCAGGCCGGTCTGTTCATGGTGCCGATCATGGCGGCCGCTGCAGTTGGTGGGCCCGTTGCAGGTTACCTGTCCAACCGGTTTGGCTTACGGCTGGTTGCCAGTCTGTCGATGGTGATCGCGGCAGCAGCGTTGGGCTACTTGGCGCAGTCTGACTTCCACGCGCCTGACTGGACAGTGCCAACAGCCTTGGCCGTGCTGGGGCTAACCTTGAGCATTGGCCTGACCGCTTCCTCGATTGCCATCATGGGGGCTGTGGATGCCAGGAAAGGAGGGGCTGCAGGCTCTTTGGAAGCCACCGGCTACGAATTGGGCAGTGGGCTCGGCATCACCCTGTTCGGGGTTTTCATGGCGAGCGTCTATACCAGCACTATTGTACTGCCGCCACACTTGGAGCCAGCCCTCGCTGCACAGGCAGCGCGCTCAATGAGCGATAGCATCGTTGTGGCACAAGGGCTGGCTGCAGATCAGGCGGATGCACTCATCATGGCCGCGAAGGCAGCGTTCTCCACCACGCACTCGATCCTGCTAACAGCTGCTGCGATTCTCATCGCCTTGCTGTCGGTGGTGGTTTTTCTGATGCTGGGTAGCCACCCAGACAAGGTGGGTGCGCACGAGTGATGTTGGTTGGGCACTGGTGTACATCCATGCGGTACTAGCTCCGATGTTAGCTGCCAAAGTGAATGTTGTGGGGTGCTGTTGCAGCCTTATCTATCTGCCCCCTCCATCGAACAGTTGAGCAACAGTCGCTTTACCCCCACAACCCTGCCAGAGACCCGCCGACCGGCGAATCCTCGGGTAAGGCCACGGCAGCCACTCGTTCTTGTGCCGCCGCAAGCTGTGCGGGGTCGCCGCGCTCTATTTCCGGCTCTTGGTCGGGAGGGTAGGCGCCTACCATGCAGAAATCATCATCCGCCTCTAGGCTGGCATGCCCAACTCCCGCTGGCAGCACCAGTACATCGCCTGGGTAAAGCATCAGCTCCTGGCCGTTAGGGCCTCCCAGCCGCGCCCGTGCCCGCCCGCGAAAGATACCCAGTGCTTCATGGGCGGTGGAGTGAAAGTGGTCAAAGTCATACAGGTGGTAGCGCCACGCAGGGGGCCAGCCGTGGCGTTTGAACATCACTTCGAACGCCTCGGCCCGCTCCTCTGCATTGCTGATATCGAGAACCTGACGATAAATCAGCACTGGTAGAGGGGAATTGGGGTAGCCGGTCGCTGCATCGCTGTCGAGATGAAGTCGTTCTGGCTGGGGCATAGACATCCTTGCCTCCTCATTCCTCGTTGGGGATGTGCTGTCAGCATGGTTTTTAAGCTTGGTTTTAAGCATGTTTTTAAGAATAGTTTTTAATGTATGGCCGAGCAAACCGATAACAAACTGGCTAAGTGTTTAGTCGATTACCGCCCTGCAGCCCACCCCCTCATTTTCTATTCGATTGCCATGATGACATCAGTCGGTATCATATCGTGGGTGTTGTCCATCATTACGCCTTTTACCGCGAGCTTCTATGACCCAATCTAAAACGCCTTTCATTGTGGTGCTGAGCCTGGCAATGACCATGATGCTGGGCCCGTTTTCCATGGATACGTATCTGCCGGCCTTTCCGGTCATTGGTGAATCGCTGGGGATTTCTCAGCAGGCGGTATCGTTGAGTGTTTCGGTGTATGTATTTGCGTTGGCGTTGGGTCAGTTAATCGGCGGTGCGCTTTCAGACCGCTTCGGGCGCCAGCGGGTGTTGATGAGCGGGCTGGCGATTTTTGCGCTCTCAAGCATTGTCATTGGTATGGCGGATTCCCTGAACACCCTGCTCGGTGGGCGGGCAATTCAGGCCATTGGCGCCGGCTTGACTCTGGTTTCGGTACCGGCGTTAGTGCGTGACCGGGTGGCGGGGCGCGACGCCGCGAAGCTGTTCTCGATGATGGGCTTTATCATGGTGCTGGCGCCTGGCATTGCGCCAAGCGTAGGCAGCGCGATTTTGTTGCTGGGTTCCTGGCACACTATCTTTTTCGCCTTGGCGGTGTACGCGGTGCTGCTGGTGCCGTTGCTGGTGCGGGTGCTGTTTACTGGCAAGGGCAAGGTGTCGCGCGCGAAAAGCCCTAAGATGAGCCTGCTGGCGCGTTACAAATTGGTATTATCGACAAAACCCGCCCTGCCGTTCATCGTTTGGCAGGCTGCCTCTTTTTCTACCCTGATGATGTTCATCACCTATGCGTCATTTATCTATCAGGGGCATTTCAGCCAGTCACCTTCAAGCTTTTCGATGCTGTTTGCGGCGAATATCGTCGCGATGCTTATCTTCAATATTCTCAATCGAGTCTTGCTTTCCAGGCTACCGTCACTGCGTATCCTACAGTTGGCAACGGGCTGTCAGGCTGTCGGCATACTATTGCTGGTGATGGCTGCCTTTATGGATTGGTCGCTTTACGCCTTCCTCGCCGCCATGATGCTGACCATCGGCGCGGTGGGGGCGATCTCGCCGAATATTCAGGCCTGCTTTTTGGAGTTCTTTCCCACTAGCAGTGGTACGGCCGCAGCGCTGCTGGGTGCCGCCCAGTTCGGCATCGCTGGGATTCTGAGTGGATTGTCTGCACTGCTACCGCATACGCTTGAAGCGGTCATTCTGGCCATGGCCGCCTGTGGTTCGGTGGGGTATGTGATGCTTGCCCGCTCTATCATCAAAGGGCGTGCCGCTGTCGAGGCACACTGAGCCAGGCCACACTCCTTTGTCAAAAGCCCCGTGTTTTGGATAACACGGGGCTTTTTTTATTTGTTGATCAGATGCCGCTGGTACACGAGCGCTGCAGATATAGGACGGGTAGTCGGCTGGTGCATGACCTCATACGTGTATTGCAATCATGAACTAAAGTTCAAAATAAATGATTATGATTTGTGTTATTACTATTGACTAGGTGCTGCCACCTTTGGATACTCTCACGGCCTTTTAAAAGAAAACCATAAGGCGAGCAGGGCCGGTTTAATCATTTCAAGGGATCTTCAACATGACTGATAGCAGTAGCACAGTCCGGCGCGGCGCAAGCCGGTTACGGTGGCAGCAGACCACTACCGCTATTCTGTGCGGCACCACGCTGGTGAGTATTCCCATGCTCGGGAACGCCCAGGAGACCGGCGAAGGCAGTGACGATAACGAGGGATATCGCCTCGCCCCCATTATCGTCAACGCCCAGGCCTACGCTGATGATGATGCCAATTCGATAGTGGCTCAGGAGCTGTGGGTGGGTGGTAAGGTCGCCMCCAGTATTCTTGATACACCTGCCTCCGTGTCGGTCGTCACCGAGAAGGAGATTGAGCAGCGCAGCGCCTCTACCACTGAGGAAGTGCTGCAATATACGCCAGGCGTGCTCACTGATTATTACGGCACCGATGACCGTAACGACTATTTTAAAATTCGCGGATTCGAGGCCACCACTTACCGTGACGGGCTGACGCTAGGCTCAATGCGCGGTGTACGCGAAGAGCCTTACGCCTACGAGCGCGTTGAAGTATTGCGCGGCGCCAACTCCACCCTGTTTGGTCCGGCGGATCCGGGTGGTTCGGTCAACTTCGTGAGCAAACGGCCACGCTTTGAGCGTTTTGGGGAGGGGTATCTCTCCTACGGTTCATTCGACGCCAAAGAGGCCGGTGTTGATGTGGGGGACACGCTGAACGCTGACGAGACAGTGGCCTACCGCTTTACCGGCACCCTCCGAGACAGCGACCGCGAATACGATCACTCCAAAGACGATAATGGTTTCTTGATGGGTGGCTTGGCCTGGGAGCCGACGGAGTACACCTCAGCAAGCGTTATCTTCGATTACCTGAAGCGTGATGACACCCCCAATAGCGGTGGTTATCCGCTCGACCGGGAGTACGACCGCAGCGACTTCTTCGGCGAGCCTGGCTTCAACTATCACGATGTTGAGCGTACCAGCCTCACCGGGCAGCTCACCCATGATTTCAACAACGGCCTGACGCTGCGCGGTAATCTGCGCTATAGCGACCTGACCGACGACTTCGGATACGTCTATATCACTGACTCTGCAGCGCGAGTTGGCAGCGTGGTGGATCGCGACTATTTTGGTACCGACAACGAAGCTCAGGAGTTGATCGGCAACGCTATCCTGCAATACGACGCCCGCTTTGATCAGGTCGATAGCAGCACGCTTGTGGGTGTCGAGTATCGCGATGCCTCAACCGAAGACAGTTCGTTTTACGGGGATGCGACCTCCATTGATATCGCAAATCCTGTCTTTAGCGGTGCGCCGAGTAGCCTCAACGTCTATAGCAGCAACAAGCAGGATTTCACCACCGAGTCGGTTTTCCTGACTCAGAATTTGTCCTTCTATGACCGATTCATTGTGACAGCGGGTGTGCGCAACGACTCGATGGATGTCTCAAGCACCAACATGGCGGGCGTTACCGATTCCGATGACTTCTCTGAGACCTCACTTCGCGGTGCGCTGACCTATCGGGTCACCGACGAAATCTCTACCTATGTCAGCATGGTGGAGTCGGTCGCACCGCCCACGATTGGTGTCGATCCCGAACGGGGCGAGCAGTACGAAATTGGTGCGAAATATTCTCCCTTTGGTACGAATGCGCTGTTTTCGGCGGCCATCTATGACCTAACCAGGGACGACGTCACCATCTCGGTTGTACAGGACAATGGCGTTATCGAGCGGGAAACCGTAGGTGAGTCCCGCGTACGGGGCCTTGATCTGGAAGCGAAGGCTGAGTTGACCGATAGCTTTAGCGTGGCCGGTGGTTACTCCTATATGGAGTCGGAAGTGGTACGCGACAGCAACGCAGCCAGAGAGGGTAAGGAGTTCACCGCAGCACCCAAACATACGGCGTCGCTGTGGGGCTACTATACCTTGCCAAGCCAGGATATGAGTGTTGGCCTCGGCGCCCGTTACATCGGCTCCTACTACTTTGATGTCGCCAATACGTCAAAAAGCAGTGCGGCAACGCTCTTTGACGCGGCCTTCAGCTATCAGCTCACCAAAGACGCCGATCTAGCCGTCAATGTCAGCAACTTGCTTGACGAGCAGCACGTGGTCGGTTCAAGCACCGCCGATTACTATAATCCGGGTCGCGAAATCAGCGCGAAAGTGAGCTATCGCTGGTGATTTAATTCCGCCTGTACCCCAGAGGTGCAACAACCGCTAAACGCCCCGACTTGGTTCGGGGCGTTTTGGTATCGCGTTTTCCATCACCCAGAGCGTTCGTGGATGTTTAACAGCAAACATTTTTTGGGATTTTTGCTGTATGGGTGTACAGTTTAAGTCGCGATTTATACTTAGCTAACTAAGAGAGTCGCTTTAGCGACAGGTAGATCGGGATAAAAACGGGGGCGCAATCGATGAATGACCAGCAAATACAGATATTCACCAGCGAAGATGGCAAAGCGCAGCTGGAAGTGGCGTTGGAACAGGACTCCGTGTGGTTGAGTCAGGCGCAGATGTGTGAACTGTTTGGGCGCGAGCGTTCGGTTATTACAAAGCACATTCGTAACGTTTTTAACGAGGGAGAGCTGGAGCGAAATTCAGTATGTGCAAAATTTGCACATACTGCCGAAGATGGCAAAGCTTATCAGGTTGATCACTTCAATCTTGATGTCATTATTTCAGTTGGCTACCGCGTGAAATCTCAGCGTGGTGTACAGTTTCGCAAGTGGGCTACCGATGTACTCAAACAATATCTGGTTCAAGGCTATACCCTTAACCAACGCCGACTAACCGAGCGCGGTATCGAGTTTGAACAGGCAGTCAATCTGCTCAGCCGAACCTTGACCAACCAAGGGCTGGTATCTATCGAGGGCGAAGCCGTTGCGCGTGTTATTAGCGACTACGCACGCTCCTGGAGTTTGCTGCAGGGCTACGATGAACAGCAATTAGCTGAGTTAAACATCAAGCAGCCTGATATGCATTCGCTAGGGTTGGAAGAGGCACTGAAAGCCATTAGTGAGTTGAAGCGAACTCTCATTAGCAAAGGCGAAGCAACCGAGCTTTTTGGACAGGTGCGGGGTGATGGTTTGACATCAGCTCTCGCCACCATCGAACAAGGTTTTGGTGATGAGCTATTTTACCCCAATGTGGCTACCCGAGCGGCGCACCTGCTTTATTTTGTTATCAAGAACCATCCCCTAGCTGATGGAAATAAGCGCTGTGGCTCTTTTCTGTTTTTGTGGTACCTGCGCCGCAACGCCGCGTTACTGGCACGCCCTGTTGAGCAGCTTATTAATGACAACACGCTGGTCGCGTTAGCGTTATTAGTGGCGGAAAGTCTGCCCGATCAGAAAACGCTGATGATTCGATTGATTGAGCATTTTGTACTGCTTAAAGAAAGTTGAGCGCTAACGCGGGGGTAATCGTTGCGTCATGATTGGGGTAGGGAAAATCGGCCCCGCAAAGGCGAGGGTTCCATCGCCTTTGCAGGTGAGGTTCTTTAGGCTTCTGTTAGGCCATCAACGATAAAAACGCGGTAGTCGGCGCCCTGGAAGCGATGCTTGCGGGCTTCCTGGTAGGCGGGGCTTTGATACCAGGCGCGGGCGGCAGCCATATCCGGAAAGCGCAGAATCACCGCACCTTCCATAGCGCTACCTTCAAGCACTTCAAAATCGCCATAAAAAGCGAGCGGTTGCGGATCGTGGCCTTCACGAGCGGCTTTCGCCTTCTCGCTGTAGCGCTCCATTTCCTTGGCGTCGTGAGTATGTTCACGAGTTAGTACGACGTAAGCGGGCATTAAATTCTCCTGATGTAATCGTTAAGAAATCAGCTAGAGCATATCACCGCCCACTAGCGGAGCCACATTAGAAAGACCGCTATTCAGCTTTACTGAGTATCTCTGCAGTGAGGGGCGGGTTATACGTCTGGCTCTGATTCAATCACTATTTCATGTTCCCGACGCTCTTTTTCCAGTGCCGCCAAGGCAATTTGATAACAATCTTCAACATGGCTGTTACCCATGTACTTCATGGCGGTGAAGCTAATGCCACCTGCCACAGCGCTACCTACAAAGGGCACGAACTTAGCAACACCTTTGGACGCTACCTTGACGCCCATATTGCGTAGCAGCATGACGATAAGTTTCTTGGTGATGTATTTCCCGGCCAATTTGCTTCCAGTATTTGAAATAGCGGTCATCACAAAGAGCTTGGATTGAGTATCCATACCGTCAATTTGTTCTGGCGATAAGCCAAATTTTTCATTAATTTTGGGAATTAATCGCATCAATATGGCCACGTCTGAGCCAATATCCAACCCAGGTACTGGGATGATCGCGGTACCCGCAGAAAGGCCCGAGCTTTTAGTGACCATCGAGTGACACGACTTTCGGATGGCGTCGAGTTCTTCTATTGATTCAATCATGATGAGGTCCTTTCATTTATTGCCTGATTGATCCAGTGCTGGCTGTACCACTTCCGGGGTCACTTCCTTTCCTAGATACTAGCATTCCTGACCGCTCTTCGAGGTCATTTGAGAATCGCCTGTAGTAAAGTCGTCGGCGAAGGTGGAAGTGTCAAACGGTGTTTGGAAAGGTGAAACTGAATCGGGAGACTTGAATGACGAACTTGAGAACCCTATACCCACCGATCGAACCCTACGAAACAGGCATGATCAATGTTGGGGATGGCCATACGGTCTATTTTGAGCGTGTTGGCAAACCGGGCGGTAAGCCTGCGGTGTTCCTGCATGGTGGCCCCGGCGGTGGAATTTCGCCTGATCATCGACGTCTGTTTAACCCTGAGCACTACGATGTTCTTCTCTTTGATCAGCGTGGCTGTGGACGTTCAGAGCCCCATGCCAGTATCGAAGCCAATACTACGTGGTATTTAGTCGAAGACATCGAGAGGCTACGTGAGCATGTTGGCGTAACCAAGTGGATGGTTTTTGGCGGCTCTTGGGGTTCTACCCTGGGCCTTGCGTACGCCCAGGCGCATCCTGAACGTGTCAGTGAGTTGATTTTGCGAGGCGTCTATACGCTCACCCAGGCTGAGATCGACTGGTACTATCAGTTCGGTGTGTCTGAGATGTTTCCCGACAAGTGGGCGGCGTTTCAAGCGCCCATACCGTTAGAAGAGCGACACGATATGGTTGCCGCTTATCGGCGACGCCTGGTGGGAGATGACCCTGATGTTCAGCTCGTAGCAGCTAAGGCGTGGACAATATGGGAAGGTGAAACCATCACGCTCCTGCCTGATCCCGCGTTATCAGAACCGTACAGAGATGGGCATTATGCGTTGGCATTTGCACGCTTGGAGAACCACTACTTTACCCATCGTGCTTGGCTGGAAGAAGGGCAACTCCTCGCTAACGCCTATCGTTTGAAAGGCATCCCAGGCGTTATTGTTCATGGGCGTTACGATATGCCATGCCCCGTTCGAAATGCGTTGGCGCTTCACCAAGCGTGGCCAGATTCCGAATTCCATTTGGTCGAAGGAGCAGGGCACGCGTGGAGCGAGCCCGGCATTTGCGACCAGTTGATACGAGCGACAGATTGCTTTGCGTCCACAACTAATACCCATTCCTATGAACAGTGACGCCTGATTTCATGTCTTCTGCCCGTCAGTCCTTCCTCTCACTATTCGCCGAGCATTGATTCATTAGAAGAGCGCTAGGTGTGAACCAGTTTTTTGTGGCACAGGGCTACGGAGAGAAGGCGTTGGAACTACTCAATTACTCCCAAACGGTCAAAGTCTACGACCGTGTGGAGATATCAGAACAGGACAATTGTGGGTAGTGTTTTTTAGACACCCACTTCGCTGGTGGGGAGGATTAAAAAGGCTTTCCGTCTTAAATGATGACATGGGGGCTTTTGACTAAAAGCTACCGGATTGTCCCCAGCCTCGGTGTTTTTTGATACTGCAGCGGACTCGTTGCAGTGGTAGTCCTGAATATGCCTATTGAGGGGCGAAATGCTTATATCCACGATTTCGGTGAAGGTTTTGGTTAGCAGTTGCCTTTATTCATTACGAGCTGTCTGACGAGAGCGTCATGCTGGCATCTCTTTTCTCAATGTTAAAAGATTATCGGGAGTATACCGAAAGACTGGATCAGGCAAGAAAGGAAGAGTATTTGGCATTCTGATCCATTCATTTTGAATCTATCATTCATGTGCTGATGAAGCGACTAGCAAACCAAGCCTTCTTCTCTAAAAGAGCTGATTAACTCACAGGTATGAAGTTAGAGGGGAAGCGATCCATAAGGTTGGTTTTAGCTCAGTAGGTTGATCGATTAGTTAAACGTAAGGAGTAAATCATGAAGTTTTTAAACGCGGCCTTAATTATTGCATTAATGCTTTCTTCAGGCGTAGTGCTTGCTGAAAGAGGCTCGGATGAAGATAACAGAATTGTTTATTCTGGATCGACATCTGCAGATAATGGCACACAGGACGTTCCGGCCTCCCAGGTACTTTCTGACAATCCTTAAACGAACCTAATAGGGCGGTTGTAGGTAGTGTGTTATGAAGTGACTTAAAGTCATTGAAGCTACTCGGTGGCATGTAGGTTTAAATTAATCACATGTCACTGGGTTTATTGAGAGATGGCTAGTTGTTTAAAGATAAGAAGTAGGTTATGAGGATTTTAAATGCAGCCTAAATTCTTACATTAGCATTTACACAGGTGTAGCATCCGTTGAGAGAGGTTCCGGTGAAGATAAAGAGATTGCTTATCTCGAGTCAATGTCTTCGCAGCAAGCTCTTGATTCATAGAGACAATTGGTTCGTCATCCATGGGATACGTGACGCGATGGCGTATGCTTCTTGTGGTGGATAGGTTAGAAAATTACAGTGATCCTGTTTCCGTTATATTTCTCTCCCTCGGCTAAGAATCCGAAAGCACCTCATGGGCGCTTCGCCACGGCAGTATCGTGGCAAGCCCTTCAATTCTGAGCATGGTTTAGTGAGTGCGAGAACTGCTTGGTAGGTTTTCCGGAAGTTGCTCTTAGATTTTGCGCCTCAGTTTTTGTAAATATTCAGTCAATTATCCGGCCTTAAGCACGACAATTAAGCAATCAGTCAGGATAAAAGATATATAAAGATTAGTGTACCTGCGCCTGCCATTCCTATTGTGTTTGTGGATTCCACTATCTCATCCTCAATATAACTTAGTAGCCAAGCTGTAGTGCTTTTTGATTTTATTTTTGAAAAGATTAAGGCCGTAGTGCTAGCTTCAACGCTGAAGACGGCAATGACGCTTTCAATTGATCCAGCATTAAGAAGCATCAAGGGCAAAGCTAAAAAAGCAGTTAACGTTATTGTTATGCGTAACGCAAAGCACTGTGAATGGCTTAGTGTTCCAGGGGATTCCGGGAACCAAACATTTGAGAATGACGTTTTCTCTTTCATGCATAGCACAAAAAAACGCTTGGGTAGTGAAAGTATAGATATAACCATTTTATTGCACCTATTCTCCATGAGCCCCGAAAAACTCAGGCGGGGGGATGTCGATCAGTCTCCTGTTACCTCGCGAATATCATCAAGGAGGTCGTCAAAGTAGGGATTCCAGGTCAGGCGGGCGTGGTATTTTTCCGCGTCGCTCTGACCCCATGCGCCGAACCAGAGGGTGTTGGGGTCATTGGGTGGCGCGAGGCCGTCCTGGCCGTTTTCCAGCATGAGGTAGCTGCCCGCTTGACCGTAATAGGTATTCTCGGGTGCAAACAGCACATTCATGTGGGAAAAGTTGCTGATTCGCCGGTCGGGAAGGTGGCTGGTCAGGGCGGTGACGCGGGGATCGTCACGGTGCTGTGGTGGATCGCCGTACCAGACGAAGCGCGATTGTAGATTGGGAAAGCGGTTTTGAAAGGCAGTGAGCGTCGCGTTGGGGTCAAGGACGCTATCATGTTGACTCATCGTCATCAGGACAGGTTTATTAAAGTGTGCGGTTTTGAGATTTTTTTGCACGGTACTGACCGAGTGGTAATAGAGCGAGGCCCCACGCGCAGGAAATGATTGGTAAGTGACAATATTGTCCTCATCATCGATATCGAGCCAGTCCCATAAATAGGAAATGGTCGGGGCGAGAAATAGATAGTGGGTATCGGGGTAAAATCCAGGAGAAAACAGCAGTAGGCCATCGACATTGTCGTCTGTGAACGCATGGGAGGTGACCAGGTTACCGCCGGTTGAGAAACCGCCAAGCCAAAGTTCATCGMCCTCGGCTGCTAGCAGTTTGGCGTGATGGGCAATGATTTTTTCCCAATCATCATTATCAGGCAGCATCAGATCGGCGGGGCGTGTGCCGTGGCCAGGCAGAAGAATGGAGCGAACCAGCCAGCCGTCATTCGCCATGGCGGTGGCAATATCGATGAAATACCACGGGCTTGCACCCAGTCCATGAACTAACAGGATACCGCGTTTCGCCGGTTTATCAGGGCGGAGTTCGAACGGCGTATTGAGCTGTATTTCAAGGTCGCGATCTTCACTGATGAAAGCGCGGTTATCCGCAATCCATGCACGTGTATCGTGCACATATTGATCGAAACTCTCCTGATCATAGCGAGGCAGGCTGCCTGAGGATTGAAAGCGTGGAGAATCCGGTGGCACGGCGCAGGAGGTCAGCAAGAAAAGTGTGAAAAGTAGAACGCTAAGCCGGCGAATCATGGAAGCCTCTCTGTAGTTGCTTGCCTCTGACAGAGAGTCACCAATGTGCTCCCCCTTATCCTTGAATGACCGGGCAGGCAGGCTGTGCGGTGTATAACGAGTTGCATTATTATTTCAAGTATTGCAATCATTTAGCTGTTTAAGGCAAACCCCGGCAGCACTGCCTCGGCCTCAATAGCGATTAACCATTCCGGTTCGGCAAGGCCGTACACAATTAACCAGGTGGCGGCCGGCGGCGCGATAGGGAATCGATGCTTCAACGCCTCCATCACCACCTGCTGTTCATACCGCACGGATTCGGCTAAGTAGATTCGTAGCATTACCACCCGCGTGAGATCGCCCCCAAGACTTGTTAGTAACCGTTCGATATTGTCGAGTGCTGCCTGGGTCTGCTCGGGCAACTCTGGGCCCGCTAAATGGCCCTCGGTGTCGACGCCCACCTGGCTAGACATCAGCACCCGGGTGCCACCCTGAACTAATACGGCTTGGCTATGGCCTTCGGTCAAAGTATTGGGCAGGTTGGGCGGGTTTAATGGTTTGCGTCTTAAAATTTGCATGACCACCTCCTTAGTACGTTCATAGGGTCGCTTGTAAGGATGACCATTCAATCGCGCCTGATACTCTGTTGGATGAGCAATGGCCGCTGGTTGTCAGCATGTCTTCAATACATGCAGTCAACGTCGTCGCTAATTTGTATTCTGGTTAGGAGTTTCTATGTTCGACGAGCCTATGGTTCCACTATCGGCCTACTTTTCTTTCTCGTTTCTTACTGGCATTGCGTTTTCACCAAACCGCATTGCAATTCGTAAGACCAACCATTTAAAGCAGGCCTGCCGTGAGCGCCTTGAGTGTGGCTGCAGCACGTGTGGCACAGTTTAGTTTTCGGAAAATGCTCTCAACATGGGTACCGACGGTGCTGGGGCTGATACCCAGAGCGCGGGCGGCTTCTTTATTACTCGCACCATTGATAACCAGCCTGGAGACGTTGTCCTGGTTGGCAACTCCTGGGGTGGCATGGCGATCACCGAGGCGGGGAACCACCCATGTCACTGCCTTTTCAAATGACCTTGGGGTGGGCGTTCATCTTGACGGTGGTACACTCGTTCGCTGGTAATATTTTCGCGGGAATCGCTTTCACTGGACTCGTTTTCTCTGCATAAGGTCATGATCAACCCGGGATGGGCGTTGTGGGCCGAAAGCTCCCAACCGTGTGCCATGGCAATCTCTTGGCAGATGGCCAGCCCCAAGCCTGCTCCATGGTCGCGTCGATGCGCCCCACGCCAGAAGCGTGAGAACAGCAGGGCCAATTGCTCTGATTCGACGCCTGGGCCACGGTCACGCACAGTTATTATATTTTCCTGGATCTCCATGCTGACTAGGGTCTGCTCGGGGGCGTGCTGGATAGCGTTCTCCAGCAAGTTCTTGAGCAGAGTGAAGCATGCCCCGCGATCAGCCTCCCATGTCACCTTATCGTCGGCGGCGAGTACCGTTAAATGCACGTCGGCGGMCTCCGCCATGCGTTGCAAGTAGATGGAAGCTTCGTGGGCGATGTCGTGCATTCGAACAACGCTAAACTGGTAGTTGTGCGCCTCGCTCGCTTCGGCCAGAAGTAGCAGTTGTTGCACCTGGCGGGTCATGTACTCGACATCGCTCAATAGCGCCTTGCGGTCATTTCGCCCTTCCTCGAGCAACTCAACCTGCCCGCGGATCAGCGCCAGGGGCGTTTTTAACTCGTGGGCCGCGTGGCCGAGAAACTCCTGTTGCAGGCGATAACCCCGCTCAAGGCGTTCCAGAGCGTGATTGAAGCTATGTACCAGCGGGGCAATTTCCACAGGCACGGCGTCCGTATCGAGCCGGGCGTCTATAGAGCGCGGCGAGATAGCCGCCGCCGATTTGGAAACATCGCGCAGCGGCTTGAGGGTTAAGCGCAAGGTAATGTAGGCGCATAGACCGAAGGCAACGAACATGACAAAGCCAAACACCAGTACGCCCGCTGCCACCAGTGGAAAGGCGACGAGATAGAGGACATCAACGAATCTTGAACTAGCGACGAACTGCAGATACCACGTTCTTTCACCATGCTCAAAGGGCTCCGTGGCACCGTAGAAAGTTCTGTCGTCATACTCAAAGGAAAAGGTGCCCCGCGCCAAACGTAGAACCTCGCCGTCGGCTGGCCAGAAAGCTTCTCCGGCACTCGAGGCCACCGCCACGTTCCCGGCATCATCCAGAATACGGTACGCCGTTTCGGGTTGTGGGCCTTCGTATAGCCAAGCGCGGTCGTCCATGCTGGCGTCGAAACCAACGGGCCGGCCACGAGTGTCGAACTCGACATTGTCCACCAGCCCATCGGCCGCGTCGGCCATATCCATACGAGGCAGTAGATCGCTCTGAAGCACCACCGCTGCGGCAATTACCAGCAGTGTGATACTCAGCACCATACCTGCCAAATAGGCCAGCAGCACCTTCAGCCTCAGGCTATTGAGCGTCATCCGCTTGACGAAGCGCATATCCCATCCCTCTCACGTTGGCGATCCGCTGGCGCGAACCGATGGCAAGCAGCTTGCGGCGTAAACGGTGCAGGGCGACATCCAAGGCGTTCGGTGTCACCGCCTCGCTTAGCCCCCAGGCCGCTGCTTCCAGCGCGCTGCGGCGAACTACCTCATCGTGCTTATATAACAGCAACTGCATGATGTGCAGCTCCGCCGGGGCGAGGGTAATGCTCTTGTCGCCGCTAAACAGAACGCCGCTTTCCGTATGCAGCCTCAGGTCGCCGTGAATGGGGTCGATTGAATGGAATTCCGCAGGGCGGCGTAGCAAGGCACGGACACGTGCCACCATCTCATCCATGGCAAACGGCTTGGGGAGGTAGTCGTCGGCACCGGCTTCGAGGCCTTCTAGCCTGTCATGCAGCGCATCGCGAGCCGTTAACACCAGGCAGGGCACGCTAAGGCCCGCGTTGCGCAACTTCTTGAGCAATAGCAGCCCATCGCCATCCGGCAAGCCACGATCGAGTACCAGTGCCTGGTAGGGCATCTGCTGAACGGCAGCCCAAGCCGAATCGATGCGGTCGACCACATCAACGCCGATACCGGCGTCCACCAGCCCTTTGCACATCAAGTGGGCTAGCCGGTCATGATCCTCGATCAGCAGTATGCGGCTCATCAGAATGTATAAAGATAGCCAACTAACACGGCGTTTTGGGTCGAACGATCCACCAGCGGGCTATCTTTGATTTCGTTCGCCAATCTCGTGACCTCAACACCTACCAGCACAGAGTGATGCTGGTCAAACTGGTACACGCCGCGCACCCCCGCCTCGATATTGGTAGCCGACTCTCCCTTATAGGCGGGGCGATCGAAGCGAACCTCACTATCGCGAACACCGAAGTAGTAATCGACGTTCTTGTCGTCCTGCCAGGACGCCCCTAAGTATGGGGTTAGCATTATATGTTCGCCGAAATCCCACGTTCTCTCCAGGCCAAGATCGAAGCGCTGCCCGYCGCTGTTGCCGGAGACGTCGGTGAGCCATTCGGCGCTGACCTCGAACAGCTCGCTTTCCCACTCTACTTTTGCCCCCGCCCAGAAGCCGCCCTCGCGCTCACTCATGCCGTTGAGAATCGGAGCATCGCCTTGCTCGTAGCCGCTCTCATCGTACTGGGCGACGATACCGAAATTGAGCTGTTGTGAGTCGCTGATGACAAGACTCGGCAGTTTAAATTCGATTTCCGGTCCGAAGACACTAATGTACCGGTTTTCGATCAGGAGCAAGGGAAATGGGGTGGTTTCCCTGTCGATGCCGGCATAGGGATCCTGGTCGCTCATTGCACCTACGCCCAATCCCCAAGTGGTTTCGTCTGAATGTTCTTCGTCGGCGAACGCCAACGGAGAGGCAATAACAAGACCACCGAGAAATGCGGCTGTCACCAATCTCATAGTGGTGAGGCGGCCGTTCAGTAATAGCGATTGATGAGGACTCATAGTTGTACTCCTAGCAGGGTTTGAAAGTGAGAGTGGTATGAAAGTGCCATCATCAGGAGCGCTATCTTACGCGTTTCTTACTGGTGCCGATTTATTTAAAACGTTACGTCAGTAAGAAATGAGAAAGGAAGACAGGCCGATAGTGGTTCAACTGAAATTCTTGGATTTTCTTTTTCATCAATGAATTGAACCCTTTGCAGCAGGCCTGGATTATGCCATTTCCAAAACGAAAATGTTGTTTCGGCATTACGATTGCCGTGATCGCTAGCGCCGCCGCCCTGGCATTTATGCAGGCGGTGTCGTCGGAAAGCGATGCCGTCGCCGAACCGACAGCGCAGCCCTCACTATCAGTCAACGTGACGACATTAGAACCTCAGACGCTTCCGACGACGATTGCGGCCAATGGTGATATCGCTGCGTGGCAGGAAATCATTATCGGTACCGAAATCGGTGGCCTGCGGCTGGTAGACGTCAAGGTAGACGTGGGTGATGAGGTCACGGAAGGGCAGGTGCTGGCCGTTTATAACGACACGACGGTGCGCGCAGAGCTGGCTAGGAGCCGCGCCGCCGTGGCGGAAGCCGAGGCAACGCTTGCGGAAGCGAATGCCAATGCCCAGCGTGCCCGAAGTTTGAAAACCACCGGCTCGCTTTCAGAGCAGCAAATTCAGCAATACGAAACCGCCGAACTTACCGCCCGTGCGCGGCTAGGCGTTGCGCAAGCGCAGCATGAAGCCCAAGCGCTACGCTTGGCTCAGACGCAGGTGGTCGCCCCGGACGACGGTTTGATTACCTCCCGCACGGCCACTGTTGGTGCTATCACCGGCACTGATCAGGAGCTGTTCCGGTTGACGCGCCATGGTCGCCTGGAGTGGCGGGCAGAGGTCGCCGCGTCTGATCTGAATGAGCTGCGACCGGGCCAGACTGCCAGGGTCACCGTGCCCGGTGGATATGAGCTCGAAGGGCGCTTGCGCACCATTGCGCCGCTAGTGGACACCGCTACACGCAATGGTCTGGTTTATGTCGACCTACCGTTAAGCGACATCGCTCGGTCGGGAATGTTTGCCCGGGGTGAATTTGAGCTGGGCACCCGCCAAGTGATGACGCTACCCCGCGCCGCGGTGCAGCTTCGCGATGGCTTTGGCTACGTCCATCGCGTCAGCGATGAAGGTCAGATAACGGAGCAGAAAGTTTCCCTGGGCCAGCACACGGAGGATCGAATCGAAATTCGCGCCGGGCTTGAACCCGATGCCCGAGTGGTCGCCTCGGGCGGTGCTTTTCTTGGCAACGGTGATCAGGTGCGGGTGGTTGAGACCGACGCCGAGGAGGGGGTATGACGCTCAATACCTCATCCTGGGCGATTCGCAATCCTATTCCGGTTGTTCTGCTCTTCATCCTATTGACCTTCTGGGGACTCATCTCCTTCCGAGGCTTGTTTATTCAGGACTTGCCGGATGTACAGCTGCCCCTCGTGGAGGTCTCCGCCTCATTGCCGGGGGCGGCTCCCGCCTTAATGGAGAACGAGGTTGCCCGTAAGATCGAGGACTCCATCGCTACCGTCTCCGGCGTCAAAAACATCTCTACAACGCTGACGGATGGCAATGCCGACATTGCTATTGAATTCAGGCTGGAAAAGTCCTTGCAAGAGGCTCTTGAGGATGTGCGCGACGCTGTTGCTCGCATCCGCTCGGATCTACCCGCCGACCTGCGTGATCCAGTGATTCGCAAGGGTGAGTTTTTCAGTGAGCCGATTGTACGTTACGCGGTGACCTCCTCTGATCTAGACGATGAGGCACTCTCCTGGTTCGTCGATGACAAAATGACCAAGGCCGTCTTGTCGGTGCCAGGCGTTGGCTCGGTTCGGCGTATCGGCGGGGTCGATCGCGAAGTCCGCGTGGCATTGGATCCGGACCGCCTGCTGGCGATGAACACGACAGCGTTGGATATCTCACGCCAGCTGCGCCAGGCGCAATTGGAGGCGCCCGGTGGGCGCGTGGATGTCGGCGGAGCCGAACAGGCCGTGCGCATCATCGCCAACGCTGAATCCGCAGCCGAGCTGGCGAGGATGGAGCTGGCACTCAGCGACGGTCGCCGTATTCGCCTTGATGAGGTGGCGACGGTCACCGATACCGTGGCCGAGCGGCGCTCGATGGCATTGCTTGATGGCGCGCCCGTCGTCGGCGTCGAGATGACCCGTGCCGAGGAGTACGGTGAGGTGGATGTGGCCGAGGGGGTGCAGGCTGCTGTTGCCGACTTGCAGGCGCAATATCCCCATGTCGAGGTCGAAGAAGCCTTCAATTTTGTTGGGCCGGTGCTGGAGAACTACCAGGGTTCCATGCACATGCTATTCGAGGGGATGGCGCTGGCGGTGCTGGTGGTGTTCTGCTTTCTACGCAATTGGCGAGCCACACTGATAGCGGCGGTCACGCTTCCCCTCTCGATCATCCCCACCTTCGCTTTCATGCACCTGATGGGCTTCTCGCTCAATGTGGTGACGTTGCTGGCGCTCTCGCTGGTGATCGGGGTGCTGGTGGACGATGCCATTGTCGAGATTGAGAATATCGAACGGCACCTGCTAATGGGCAAGCCCCCGCGCCGGGCCGCCATGGACGCGGCGGCGGAAATTGGCCTGGCCGTTGTCGCCACCACCTTTACATTGATTGCCGTTTTTCTACCCACGGCCTTTATGAGCGGCACCGTCGGGCAATTCTTCGTTCAGTTCGGTTGGACGGCCTCGGTAGCGGTGCTGTTTTCGCTGCTGGTGGCGCGCCTTCTCACGCCCATGCTGGCTGCGTATCTGCTGCGCAAACCCCAACATCCCTCGCGCGATCCAACGTGGATTAACTACTACTTGATCGTTGCTAACGGGTGCCTGCGCCACCGTAAGACGACGCTCCTCGCGGCGGCGGCCTGCTTTGCAGGAGGTATCTGGCTGGCCTCGACCCTGCCGGGGACCTTCATACCCCCCGATGATAATTCCCAGACGCAGGCGACGCTCACCTTGCCGCCCGGCAGCACCTTGTCTGAAGCGGAGGCGCTTGCCGAGCAGGCACGCTCACGACTGGTGACGCAACGGCATGTAGTCAGCGTTTTTGCGGCCATCGGTGAGAACTCCGGCAGCAGTGACTCTGATGTGACCTCTGTGGAACTGACCGTCGGTTTGGCGGATCGCGCAACCCGCGCGGGCGTTACGCAGCAAGACATAGAGCAGCAGTTACGTATTGCMCTCGCCACGCTTCCCGGCGTGCGAACTCGCGTAGGTGATGAGGGGGATGGCTATGAGTTGGTGCTTGCCGGTGAGGATAGCCGGGTGCTTGAACTGCATGCCCGTCAAGTCGAGCGGGAGATGCGCGCCATTCCCGGCATCGGCGCGGTGAGTTCGACGGCCAGCCTGGTCAGGCCTGAACTCATTGTACGCCCTGATTTTGCCCGCGCCGCCGACCTTGGGGTCTCGGCTCAGGCCATCGCCGACACGCTGAGCATCGCGACCGTAGGCGACAACGCTGAGGACCTTCCTAAGTTGAACTTCAGCTCGCGTCAGGTGCCGGTGATGGTCCGACTGGCGGATGCCGCGCGGGAGGATATGGCGACCCTTAAACGGCTACCAGTGCCTGGTGCGAACGGACCAGTGCCGCTGGAGAGCGTGGCTACCTTTGAGTGGGGCAGCGGACCTTCGGAAATCACCCGGCATGATCGTCTGCGCAACGTCAATTTCGAGGTGAGCCTGCAAGGGCAGCCTTTGGGAGAAATCGAAGAGGCCGTGCAGGCACTGCCCAGTTTACGTCAGTTGCCGCGCGGCGTGTTTCAGACACCAGAAGGCGATGCAGAGGAAATGGCGGAGCTTGCCTCAAGCTTCGGGATTGCCATGCTGACCGGCGTGCTGTGTATCTATATGGTGCTGGTGCTGCTGCTCAAGGATTTCACGCAGCCGGTCACCATTCTGGTGGCGCTGGTGCTCTCCATCCCCGGGGCTTTCCTGGCGTTGTTCCTCACGCAGACGCCCGTGYCGCTGCCTGCCATGATCGGATTGATCATGCTGATGGGCATCGCCACCAAGAACTCAATCCTGCTGGTGGACTACATCATCATCGCCCGTCGGGTGCATGGGTTGGAACGCGTGGACGCCATTCTCGATGCCTGCAAAAAACGTGTCCGGCCCATCGTGATGACCACCATTGCCATGGGGGCGGGCATGATGCCGATCGCCCTAGGGTGGGCTGGCGATCCCAGCTTCCGGGCCCCCATGGCCTTCGTGGTCATTGGTGGGCTGCTCACTTCAACGCTTCTGAGCTTGCTGGTTATCCCGGTGGTGTACAGCTACGTGGATGACATCGGCAATATCCCGGGGCGGTTCAAGCTGCCCCCAAACCACGCAACGCAAACATCGGAGTAGAAATTGTCATGAAACAGATCGAAAAAAACCTAGAGAGCCTGACAATGGGACGCCGCAGTTTTCTAACTGGCGCGGCGGCACTTGGTGTTGGTGCTGGGTTGTCCGCGCCTGGCATTATCTCCAGTGCTGCCGCGACAGAGAAATCGGTCATCGCATTGCGAGACCAGGATCTGCCATTTATCGCCACGGAAGAGACCTATACCACCGAGGAACTGATCGCGCTGAACGCGATTAACGATCAACACGTAGAGTACCTCAGGGAAACGGGTCTTGCCGAACTCGGCCCTGGCCGCATCGGTGCAATGGATAAGGCGGGGATCAATGTTCAAATCCTCTCCGCGCATACGCCGGGCGTGCAGAATGTCCCTGGTCAGGAGGGCATCGATTTTGCCTATCGTCTCAACAAGATGATTGCCGGTGGCCCGATGGCCACCCATCCGGGGCGGTACCAGGCCTATGCAACCTTGCCTCTGCAGAACCCGGAAGCATCAGCGGACGAACTGGAACGCGCCGTTCGGGAAGATGGCTTTCTGGGGGCCATGACCAATGGATTCATTGGCAACAAATTCCTCGACCACCCGGATTTCGAGCCCCTTCTGGCGCGCGCCGAGGCACTTGATGTGCCGATATACCTGCATCCCGGCTTCCCCCCGGAAGACGTGTTCAATATTTATTACAACACCATGCGGCCAGGGTATGACCAATTGTTCCAGAACTACATTTTCAGCGGATCAGGATATGGATGGCACCAGGAGGTGCTGACTCAATGTCTTCGACTGATCATCACTGGGGTGTTCGATAAATTTCCTAAACTGCAGATGATTATCGGCCATATGGGAGAGGGCCTTCCGTTCTACTACGAGCGTATCGTGGGAGATATGAGCGAGTCGACGGAAGACTCGCTGAACAAGCCTATCGGGCAATATTTCAGTGACAATTTCTGGTACACAACCAGCGCATTCTTCCAGGATGAACTGCTTCATCTTTTGCTGAGGTACATCAGTGTGGATCGGGTGATGTTTGGAACGGATTACCCGTTTGCAGACATGAAGCAAGGAACCGACTGGTTTCGGGCGGTGGATCTGCCCCGTGAAGCCAAGGAAAAAATTGCGTTCCGAAATGCAGAAAAGCTGTTTGGAATAAAGGTCTGACGCATCCGACCGGGATCGAATGATGCCGATTGGTGTCAGCGGGCCATAACCGGAGATCACTTTGGCTGTATCTCAAGAGTACAGCCAAAGGATGCCAAGCGATGCCTCTTGCCTCCCTCATAGTGGCCAATCACTCATCGGAGGTCTCATGTCCCCCAATCCAGATTCCACGGTCGTCAATCGGCGGTCCAGGAGGGCGCTGCCATCCAACGCTGATGACGCAACGACCATGCTCGTCGGCGCAGTCAAGCGATACGGCTCTGGCGAGTCCGCCATCGTCGCGCTCGACGACGTCACCATCGCGTTCCCGGCAAGCGTCGTTGGTGAGCCGGGCATTCACCCGCTCGCGCCTGCGCTGGCCAACGCGCTGTTCGCCTCCACACAGCAGCGGATCCGTAGTCTGCCGTTCTCCGATCATGTCTAGGCCAATACAGACCTGTCGAGGCCCATCATTGAGCAGCGACGGCAAGGCATAGAGGCATCAGGAATGACATCGGTGGATGGAAGCATGTGGTGTCCTCGTCGCATGGGACGAGGCTGCCCGGTAATGCGTCATTCAGAAGTCTTAGCGGGGGATCGGAACGATCAAGAAGTATTGCGTAAGTTTTCAGTAAGCCAGCGGCTGCGACAGTCAACGCTCTATTCCACCCAACGTCGACTGAAGAGCCTCGGGTCTCTGGAGACTTCGCGCATGATCTATCGACTCCTGCACCGGTGGCGCTGGCTTGGCGCCTGGACCCTGGCCAACCTGCTGCTTGCCTGGATGATCTCGCTGCGCTATGTCGGCTATATCCAGCCCGAGGGGGCCGAGCAGTGGAGCTACCTGCTGATGGTTTTCCTCGGTCATCTCTCGCTGCTGGTATGGCTGGGAGCTTTGCCGATGTTCGTGCTGGCCACGCTTTTGCGCGGCATCGGGCTATGGCTGTTGACCACCCTGTGGGCGAGTGGCCTGCAGTTGCTTCTGCTGCTTGATACCTTCGTCTACGCTCAGTATCGTTTCCACCTGAGCGGCTTCATCCTCGACCTACTGCTCAACGCCGGGGGAGACGTGTTCAGCTTCTCATGGGTCGCCTGGACACTGGCCGTCGGCGGCGTGCTGGGCATGTTGGCGGTTCAGGGTGCTCTCGGGCTGCTGTTCAAGCGACGTCCACCTGCACGTCCTGCGGTCGCTATGCTGGTAGTGAGCTTGTTGGCCCTGCTGGGGGTGCACGGTTGGCATGCCTGGGCGGATGCCCACTATGACCGTGACATCACCGGCATGACGCGTCATGTGCCGGTCTTCTATCCGGCCACTGCCAAGCGCTTCTTCGTCAAGCAGGGGTGGGTCGACCCCCAGGCGGTGCGCGATCGGGTGGATCTCGAGGCGACGGAGGGAAAGGCGCAGGATCTGGTCTACCCCTCTGCGCCGCTGAGCTGCTCGCCGTCGGTGCCTTCCGACAACCTGCTGCTGGTGTTGCTGGATGCCCTGCGTCACGACATGCTTACTCCTGAAGTGATGCCGAATCTTTACCGGTACGCCAATCAACCCGGTTGGTTCAGGGCGCGTGAGCATATCAGTGGTGGCAACTCCACCAAGGCAGGCGTCTTCAGCCTCTTCTATGGCCTGCCAGTCACCTACTGGGATGCATTTACTGCCAGCCAGACGCCCCCGGTGCTGATGGAGCGATTAGAGGCTGCCGATTACCGCTTTCAGGTTCTCTCTTCGGCGACGCTGGTGAGCCCTGCCTTTGACCGTAACGTTTTCGCCGGCCTCAAGGATGTCTCGCTGGAGGCAGCACAGGGTGAGCCTTGGGAGCGCGACCAGCAGATCACCGATGACTGGCTAGCCTGGATGGACAAAGAAGAGGCAAGGTCAGATGAGCGCCCGTTCTTTGGTTTCCTGTTCTATGATGCCGTGCACGGCTACAGCCATCCGCCAGACTTCCCACGGTTCACACCCTATTGGGAGCATATCAACCACATGAGCCTGGGGCCTGACTTTGATCCCGAACCTTACTGGAACCGCTATCGCACGGCAGCGCGCTATGTGGATCAGCAATTGGGACGTGTACTCGATGACCTGGAGCGCCGTGGGCGGCTTGAGGATACTGCGATAGTGATTACTGCCGACCACGGAGAGTCCTTCAACGAATATGGCAAGAACTACTGGGGACATGGCAGCAACTACACGCCGGAGCAGGTTCAGGTTCCGCTGGTGATGCATTTGCCGGGACGGTCCGGTGGGGTGCTGGAGCGGCGAACGCACCACGCCGATATCGCACCGACGCTGCTCGAGGAACTGCTCGACTGTGAATCGGCTCCTCAACATTACMCCCTGGGGCAAAGCTTGTTGGACGTCGACCCCCATCGCGACTGGATGCTTTCAGGCAGCTATATGGGTTATGGAATCCTGATGCCCGACTATCAGGTGGCCGTGCATCCCACAGGGGCCTTCGAGGTCTATGACTACCGCATGAACGAACTCGACGATACCGAGCTTGAGGCCCGGGTGTCGAACCAGGTACTCAGGGCGCTGTCGAGGTTCTATCGCTAAGACACCAAGGATGGTGCATTGCCGGCTTCAGCATACGGAGTGAATCAACCATGGCTTCAATCCCTATAACCATCTGTTGAGCAGGCCAATGGGTAACCCGACAAGCTGCAGGTCTTCGACCCCGAACCCCGGTGCGGCGTTGAAGGTTCGGKGGTTTCAATGACCAGATACAACAAGTGTAGTGGCATAGTGAATTGGCTGCGCCGTTGTGTGAAGCAAGGCACATACACAATGGGCACCTAATTTAGCCCTGGAGTTGGTCTTGCCTTCAGCTCTATCGTTGCTCGCTACGCAACGATAGAGCTGCATTAGCGTACGGCCGTTTCAGAGCTTGCCGTCCGCAATCAATTCGCGGGTGCGTTTGAGCGTCGATAGCAAGGCGGCCTTGTAGCCCTTGTCGCTGTCGAACTGGGCCTGTTCGGCCTGCTCCTCAGTGCTGCCCGGCTCTTTACCGCGCAGGCCGAGGTAGCAGTAAAAGCGAAGCTGGAGCGCCCCCGCCTCGTCCTCGAACAGTTCGTTGATGATCGCGCCTTCGCGGGGGCCCGTGGCCTGGAAGAAAGKGACCTTGCTTTCCGGCTCCAGGGTGATGATCTCACGCAGATTGGTGCCGGCGATGGTGGCTTCGCGCACGAAGTGCGTCGCACTTTCCTCCACGACGTCGCAGCGGGTGCATAGGCCTTCGGGCAAGAATAGGCGGGCGTCGCGGGCCTTGAGCACCAGGCCTTGCCAGGCCTGCGTGCGGGTCAGAGTGGTTTCCCCTGCCGGGTTCACCGGGACAGTAGCGGTCGAGTAGATCATGGTGAGTTTCCTTATGTTGATTGGGAGTGCGCTGCCGTCAGACTGAGGCCGCGACCTGGGTGGCGAATTCGCGATAAGAGKGAAGGGGGCGACCCAGAAGGGCAGTCAGCCGGTCAACGTCACCGGTATCGGGGAGCATCCCCTCGGTGATGAAACGCTCGCTCATCAGGCGCATGTCGTAAGCCATCCAACTCGGCATGTGCTGCAATAGGTTCTGTTCGAACGCGACGGTATCCTCACCCGGATAGGCGATGGGGCGACCAAGTACATCGGTCCAAATAGCGGCAATGTCCTGGCCGGTTAGCGTGTCGGGGCCAACGAGATTGATTCGCTCGATCGGTAGCGGTACGGCTGACTGTTCGCGGCGCAGGAGCTCAAGGGCGGCGACCTCGCCGATGTCACGCGTGTCGACCATCGCCAGGCCCTTACTGCCGATCGGCATTGGGTAAATGCCGTATCCGGTGATTACCTCCTTGATGGTCAGATCGTTCTCGATGAAGTAAGCGGGCCGCAGGATGGTGGCGTTAAAGCCCATCTGCTCGATCATGCGCTCCACACCGTACTTGCCGGCAAAGTGCGGCACATTGACGTACAGATCGCTGTGGATGACCGAGAGGTAGACAATTCGCTCAATGCCGGCCTCACGGGCGAGATTAAGCGCGATCAGCGACTGGGTGTACTCGTCGGGCACCACCGCGTTGAGCAAAAAGAGCGTCGAGACGCCGGAGAAGGCATTGCGTAGCGAGTCCACGTCGAGCAGATCACCCTGGACGACGCCAACACTCGTAGGAAAGTTGGCCTTAGGGGTATCGCGGACAAGCACGCGGACATCGGCATCGCGCTTGACGAGTTGTTCGACAACTTGGCGGCCGACAGTGCCGGTGGCGCCGGTAACGAGAATGGTCATGATGATTTCCTTGGGTTGCGGGTTGTTGACTGATACTGGTTTGGGCGTGAAGACGTCACGCGGCGTCGAAATGGTCGACGATGTTGTTMAAGCAGACCTTCATGTATCCCTTCCACTGGGTGCCTACGAAAAGCCTAAGCGGAATCGCCGCCAGGCCGTTTCTTGCGTGGAACGTATAGGCCCACTTAGCCTGCGTTCCGCCTTCCACTGCCACGAACCACCACTGGCCGCATGCATGCGACATCAGGTGCTTCAGCGAAAAGCTCGGGTCGCTGACGTGGTAGGCGAAAAAGGCTGGACGGTCGTAATGCGTGAGGCCTTCGCGCACGCTACTGCTATCGTGAAGGTGCASGGTGCGTGTCGAGCCGGGCCGATCCCAGGGGCCAGAGACATCTGACGTTGACGCCACAGCTGGCACAAGCCCGTAACCCGTGAGGATCTTTGGCAGTACGTCCTGTGCAGCAACGAAGTCGAAAACGTCTTTGATTTCGCCAGGAATAAAGCACTCTAGCGTGACGGCGATTCCTGGCCGTTCGGCGCGATGGGTAGCAGGGTCGCTACTATTCCCATCCGAATGGTTACCGCGCGGCTCGTCTGCCAGGGAAGTCAGGATTAGTGTCTTAGGGCTTTTCATAAGAACTCCTTTGGTTCGGGTTGCGTATGACCGAACAATAGGTGGTTTCATATTCAAAACAAAGACGCTAAATTAGAGATGGTTCGTATCAAATTTGAGACATCATGGATCTAAACGCTCTGAATGATTTCCAACTGGTGGCCGTCCACGGCGGTTTTGGACGTGCAAGCCGGGCCAGCGGCAGATCCAAGGCAACCTTGTCGCGCCGAGTGGCTGATCTGGAAGAAAACCTAGGCGTTCGACTCTTCGAACGAAGTGACCGCAGCCTCGAGCTGACCGAAGCTGGCCAACTGCTGCTCGCACGAATTGAGGGGCCAATGCGTGAGGTGGCCGAAGCAGTAGCGGCGGCGCGAGATGGCCTTGATACCCCGAGAGGAAGGCTGCGCGTAGCGGCACCGTTGTTGTTTTCGCAGGTGGCGCTTGGGCGACTGGCTGCCGCCTTCCAGGCGATCCATCCCGACGTGCAGATAGAAGCGGTGGCCGAAGACCGGCTCGCCGATCTCGTCGAAGAGCATTTCGATGTCGCCATCCGCATCAATCCGCACAAGGACAGCATGCTGGTGGGCAGGTGTTTTGCCCGAGACAGACTTGTCTTGGTGGCAGCTCCCTCGGTTCAGATACCAAAGCAGAGCGGGGATGAGCCGCTCCGCATTCCGGCGATTGTCATGCCGACGTATCGAGAAGGTGAGGTCTGGTTCGTCCAGGATGGCCAATTGTCCGTCGAACCACAGCCTGTCTTACGGCTGTCCTCGCTCCTGACTGTTCGAGATGCCGCTGTGGCGGGTGCAGGAGCGGCCATGTTGCCGCAATCCATCATTGGAGGCCTGCTGGAAAGAGGCGAGCTGGTGTCGTGGGGCGCCGCCGGCAACGAAGTCGAGCTTTGGGTTCTGCATACCTCTCGACGCTTACAGAGCCCCAAAGTCCGGGCCTTTGTGGAGTTCATCTGCAACTATTACCCCAATGGATCATTTGTCGTTCAGGAATAATCTCTGGGCGTGGAAAGATCACGGCCTGAATCGCTGGGGCGCGCGATCATCGATCCAAGCTTTAGCGTCCCTATGGTCTTAGCCGTGTTCAGGGACTGATGACCTCGATGCTTGCTCGTCAACCAGCTGCGTTATGTTACGACGAAGCGGCGTCAGGATAATAACGGCTAGCGTTGATTAACGATGGGTTTTAGCAAGGAAAACAACTAATGCGTTCAGAAAAAGACAAGATGCTAGCAGGGGAGCTCTATAACCCTGCTGATCCGGTACTGCTAAAAGAGCGTGAAGAAACACGACGACAAGTGAGGCTCTACAATCACGTATTGGAAACTGACGTCCAGCGTTTGAAAGCCTTGAAAGCATTGTTCGGATCGACGGGAGAAAATCTCTATATAGAGCCCAATCTACGTTTGGATTACGGGTATAACATCCATGTAGGTGAAAACTTTTTCGCTAACTTCGACTGCATCCTGCTGGATGTTTGTGAAATACGCTTTGGCGATAACTGCATGCTTGGGCCGAATGTGCAGATTTATACGGCGACCCATCCGCTTGATCCGCATGAGCGCAATGCGGGTAAAGAATACGCAAAGCCGATTACATTTGGCGATAACGTCTGGATTGGTGGTGGAGCCATCATTAATCCAGGCGTTAGAGTAGGCAATAACGTGGTCATAGCGTCGGGCGCTGTTGTAACCAAGGATGTACCCGATAATGTGGTGGTAGGCGGTAATCCTGCTCGCATAATTAAAAATATTGCAGTGAAGGGTGGGTAATCGTTAGCTTGCGTTGAGGTAAGGGCTTGTCTTCTATCCTTTATTCGCTCTGAGCATGGTTGGCAGACGTGAATGGACAAATGCACTGCGGCCATCAGCAAACAGTGCATGTGCGAGTTAGAAGGCTAGAGGATAGGGGAACTCACATCTTGCTGAGCATCTCGACCGCTTGATCGAAGTGTCCGTCACGCTCTGCCCAGCGTAAGAAATTGACTTTCTCCACCAAAATCTCCTTGGGTGTCGGTTGCTGTTGAAACAGTGTCATGACCTCTTCGATATAGTCATCAAGCGGCATATAGCCTTCACGGGTCGACTGCCCAGGTGTCAGTTCTGTCTGAACCGCAGGAGGAGCCAGCTCAATAAGCTCGACCTTGCCCTTGAGCTGTTCGCGCAGGGAGATCGTATAGGAGTGAATGGCCGCTTTGGTGGCGTTGTAGGTTGGCGTGCCGCTCAACGGTACAAAAGCTAGGCCAGAGGAAACGTTCACGATAACGGCGKCGGGCTGGCTTACCAAGTGGTCAGTGAGCGCGTTTGTCAGTCGGATGGGCCCCAGCAAGTTGGTGACGACTGTCTGCTCGGCATCGCTCAGGTCTCGGGTGCAGGACAAGTCCTCGCGACGCATAATGCCCGCATTGTTGATCAGCACATTGAGGTTGGGATGCTCGGCGATGACACGCTCAGCAAAGGCGGTGATCTCCTCTGGATCCTCAACATCGACAACCATCGCGTGCATGTCGCGCTGGCCAGCGATGGTTTCCTCCAGCGTTTCCATGCGCCGCCCGGCGACGATTACGGTGTTGCCAAGCGAGTTGAAGCGAAGCGCAAGCTCACGGCCAATGCCTGATCCACCGCCGGTGATGAGCATGGTATTTCCTGAAGTTTTCACTTTTAAACCCTCCATCAATGTGAATAACGCTGCATGACTCAAGACCATTGAGGCGTCCGCGATAATGGCTGAGTCATCTCAGTGTAGGCATTTGCTGATGGCAAGGCTTGCCAAGCCTTGCGCAAAACTTGCCTGATCCTGCAGGTGTGGAGAAACCCTTTCTGAGCCATGCTAACGTTGAGATGGGATGCTGGAGGAATGCATATGAACTCACTCAAACAGGCGGTTCAAACCTATGCCAATCACGATGGCCTGGTGATAACCCCATTGCCGGGGCTTAGCATGATGAGCGTCGAAACCCCTGCTGGTGATTTGCAGTCGGTATACAAGCCGTTGGTTTGCCTGGTGTTACAGGGAGCAAAACGCATGGTGGTTGGGCACCAGAGCCGAGTGGTAGCGGCCGGTGAGTCGGCGATTGTGAGCGCGGATATGCCGGTCGTCGGGCGGATTGTCCAAGCCAGCCCGAGTGAGCCCTATCTGGCCGTTGCGATTGACCTGGATAGAAGGATCTTGCGCGAGCTTACCGCCCACATGGGCAGCGTGCGTACCCAGCGGCCATCCGAGATGCAGACGTTATTCGCCGAAGACACCGAAGCCGAGTTGATTGACTGCGCATCCCGGCTGATGAAMCTGCTGGATCGTCCCGAATCCGAGCCGCTTCTGCGCCCCGGCATCATGCAGGAGCTGCATTATTGGCTGCTCTCGGGGCCTCACGGCAATGCACTGCGGGAGATTGCCGATCCGGATAGTTACGCAAGCCGCCTCGCCGCTGCTATCGAGATTCTCAGAGCTAACTACACCTCACGCGTGCCGGTGGAACAGTTGGCGACTGAGGCGGGCATGAGCCTTAGCTCGTTTCACAAGCACTTCAAGCAGATGACGTCGCTAACGCCGGGCCAATACCAGCAGCGGCTGCGCTTGATCGAAGCGCGCCGCCTGATGCTTGACGAAGGTGTTACCGCGAGCAATGCCGCCTTTGAAGTGGGGTACGAAAGTGTCTCTCAGTTCACTCGCGAATACGGCCGTCTTTTCAAATCGCCGCCAAAGCGTGACGCACTGCGCTTGCAGAAAACCATCGGGGCCGCCAGTAGAAGCGCCGCTCCGCCGAGACGGATAGGCGCTTGAGGTACATGGCTGCTTACTCGGGGAGTTTGGCAATGACCTTGATTTCAAAATCAAAGCCCGCCAGCCAAGTGACGCCGACCGCTGTCCAGTTAGGGTAAGGTTTTTCCGGAAACGCGCGCGCCTTGGCTTCCAACCAGATAGGGAATTGGGCTTCCGGGTCGGTATGGAAGCTCGTCACATCGACGATATCGTCAAAGCTTGCGCCTGCTGCCTCCAGAACACGCTGCAGGTTATTAAACGCGAGCTGTACCTGAGCGGCGAAGTCTGGCTCGGGCGAGCCGTCTTCACGGCTGCCGACCTGGCCCGACACGAACAGAAAATCGCCAGAGCGGACAGCAGCGGAATAGGTGTTTTGTTCATAAAGCGCCTGGCGGCCTTGGGGGAAAACGACGTCACGCTTAGCCATGGGTATCTCCATCAGTAGGCCGGAACCGACCCGTTGTTTACGATGAAGTCACTTTAAGCCTGCATTCGTGGTGGATAAACGGCGAATTCTGTTCAACATTGTTTGTAGTTTTCAAACAATCACAAGGTGTTTGACTTAGCCATGGATCGTTTTAACGCAATGCAGGCATTCGCCCGAGTCGTGGAGACGGGCAGCTTTACCAAGGCAGCTGATACACTGCACATGAGCAAGACCAGCGTGACGCAACTGGTGCAACAGCTAGAGGCACGGCTGCGTGTAAAGCTGCTCAACCGCACCACTCGCAAGGTTAACGTCACGGCGGATGGCGCGGCCTACTACGAGCGCGTTATCAAGCTTCTGGCCGATATGGATGATGCTGAAACCAGCCTCTCCAATGCCTCGGTGTTGCCGCGTGGTCGATTAAGAGTGGACGTACCCAGTCCTTTTGCCCGGATGATTCTGATTCCCGCCTTGCCCGCGTTTCACGCTCGCTATCCCGATATTCAAATCGATATGGGGGCGAGTGATCGCATGGTGGATCTGATAGGTGAAAGCGTGGACTGTGTGGTGCGCGGCGGAGAACTCACTGATTTATCGTTAGTGGCGCGCCGCGTAGGCGACCTGAAGATCGGTATTTACGCAGCGCCGAGCTATCTGAAAAGTGCTGGTTTGCCTTCACACCCGCAAGAACTCTCAGCTCCCCCTCACTACATTGTAGGGCTCCGGTGGGCCCGGGCCGGGGTGGGTTCTCCCTACGCCATGTACCGCAACGGAGAGCGCGTCACCGTACAAGGGCGCTATGTGGTTTCGGTTGATGACGGTAATGCCGGTCTTGCAGCAGGAATAGCGGGGCTCGGCGTAGTTTGGCTTCCTGACTACATGGCCAGTGAGCACGTATCTCGCGGGGAGCTGGTTCGCCTATTTGATGGCTGGCATCTCGACCCAATGCCGATGTACGTCGCTTTTCCACCGAATCGGCACGTCAGCGCCAAGCTGCGTGTGTTCATTGATTGGGTGGTAGATTTGATGGCGCAGCATGCGCCTATCGTTGATCGACAGATGCATAAACGCTAACGGTGCAGCCCTTCCTCTTTAAATAGTACTCGACGGTCAGCTCGGGTATCCCCAATAAAAGGCGTAACCAAAGTTTAACCGCATATCAGTTTGCCTCATCTTTGTCGGCAGATAGGGCAATGTCCTTATACTTTTCAAGCGAATCAATCCGCTCGTTTAGCGCATGACTAATTGAGTTATAGGCGGTGCTTCCCAACGCCAAGCGTAATGGCGGGTTCTGCATATCCGCTGCTTTAATAATGGCATCAATGGTATTGGTCGCATCGCCTTTAATGGCAAAGGCGCCTGATACCAGTGCTCTACGTAGCTCCCCCGCAGGGGTGTTTTCATAAGCTGGCATGGGGTGTGTGCGGTCTAGCCCTTCCGCGAAGTTGGTGGCCGTGGGGCCAGGCTCGGCGATAATGAAGTCAATTCCAAAAGGTGCGGCTTCTTTCGCCACTGACTCGACAAACCCTTCAATGCCCCACTTAGTGGCGTGATAAAGGCTGAAGCTTGGATAGGCGATCTGGCCGCCCTCCGACGATACCTGAACAATGCGGCCGCCCCCTTGTTCGCGAAGATGGGGGAGCACTGCGCGGATGAATTGAATGGAGCCGGTGAGGTTCGTCGCTATTTGCCGCTCGATCTGTTGGTCGCTAGCTTCTTCGGCAGCGCCAAAGAGACCATAGCCCGCATTGCTGACCACCACATCGATTCGACCGAGTTTTGCGAATGCTTGTGAAATGGCATCTCTCATCGTCGATGTATCGGTTACGTCGAAGGTCAACTGCCGCAAACGATCTCCGTGTAGGGCTAACAAGTCGTCCAGCGCACCCTTGCGTCTTAGCGTGGCCACAACGCGGTCGCCGCGTTCGAGCAGCCGTTCAGTAAGTAGGCGGCCGAGGCCAGTGGATGTGCCTGTGATAAGCCAGGTTTTAGTCATAAGAAATCCCCTAAGTCATTAAACAAATGTTGCAAGACATAGGCTAGGGCAGTATCACTGGTTAAAGAATACTCAACAATTGGCACGAGGAGGTGAAAGTAATTCACTAATGAGTAAGCCAACGTTAGCCGACCTCAAGGCCTTTCAGGCAGTGGCCGAACACCGCAGCTTTCGCCGAGCAGCCGACCTAATGGGCGTCAGCCGCTCTTCACTTAGCCACACCGTACGTACGCTGGAACAAAGGTTGGGAACCAGGCTGCTGCACCGAACCACCCGTAGCGTCTCTTTGACCGAGAGCGGTGAGCGCCTGCTACTACGTTTGAGTCCGCTATTGAGTGACTTGGACACGATTCTCGAAGATGCATCAAGCTTCGAAGGAAAGGTCACGGGCAGGTTGCGTATCAACGGTAGCGAAGCGGCCATTCGCTTGTTGCTGCAAACTGTTGTGCCGCAGTTTCTCACCCTTCATGAAGGTGTCGAGCTTGATCTTGTGGCAGAGGGGCGGCTTGTGGATATCGTCGGGCAGGGGTTTGATGCGGGCGTCAGGCTGAGAGAGGCAGTTCCTCAGGATATGATAGCCATCCCCGTGGGTCATGATCTGCGCTTTCTTGCCGTTGCCTCACCTAGCTATCTACAGGGCCGTCCGATACCCGAAACGCCAAGCGACCTTGCGTCTCAACGATGCATAAGACAGAGGCTGCCGAGTGGCAAGCTCTACCGCTGGGAGTTCCACCAGAATGGCCAGGACGTGGCGGTTGATGTGCCTGGCGCTCTGACCTTGGATAGCAGCCCACTTATGGTGGAAGCCGCCGCGGATGGGTTAGGCATTGCCTATGTTCCAGAGTCTTATGCTCAAGCCTATTTGAGCGATGGAAGGCTGGTTACCGTGCTCAATGAGTGGTGTCCACGGATCCCTGGGCTGTTTCTCTACTACCCGAATAATCGGCTTGTGCCGCCAAGCCTGCGTGCCTTCATCGATCTGCTGCAAGAGAGGCGAGTTTAAGCTGGATGAGACGAGTTTAAACTGGAGGAAAGTGCCCCGGATTGAGTGTTCATCTACCACCTCGGCCTAAGCTTTGCTTCCCTTACCAGTTGCCAGAAGCCTCCGCCTACCTAGGCCGCTCCGCCATGATGCGCGCAAGGCGCTCTAGGGCCAGTTCGAGCCGTTCAATCAAACCCTCCAGCAGTACGCGGCGGTCGGCGGGGACATCGCCATAGGCCATAATCGCCTCATCCAGCTGTTTACCTGCTTCGCGAATCCCTTGAGGTGGCCGCCCGTTGGCGCTCTCTTCAAACCCGCTAGCTAGCGTGCCTAGTAGGTGGCGATGCGCCTCGCGGATGCTCGGGTGAGGTGCATCATCAAGCCGATCACGCAGGCGCAGCGTAGCGGTGCCAACATCCAGTCCGGTCAAACCCAGAATAAACAGGTGGCGCTGGTCTTCGGGTAGCATGTCGTCATGCTGAGCCAGTTGCAGAAGCCGATCCGCCATGTGGCCGCTGAAGCGGGTTTCGGCGTCGCGAATCGAGCGCTGGCTTAGCTCATGGATATCGGTGGAAATTGCATTGATTAAACGCCGCCGCCGAAGTCGGGTGCCCAGCCCCGGCAGCAGGCGAAAGCCCATGACCACACAGCTTAGCCCGATCACTACGGCCACCACCCGGTTGGCAAAACTATCGAACGAGAAGTCCATGCCGTTTCCGGGCATGGTGAGCAGAATATTGAAAATGGTGAAGGCCAGGCAGTAACCCATGGTCGCCGGGTTAGTGGCGCCCAGCAGGCCTAAAAACAGCGGCGTGCCAAACAGCATGGCCAGCATCGGGAAGCCATTGGCCTGTGAGAGCAGCACATGGCCGAACAGAAAAGCACTGGGAATCGCCGCCAGCATGCCCTTATAGAACATCATGGTAATCGCCAGGGGATTATCACGGCTGGCGAAAAAAGCTGAAAACAGCGTGCCCAGCATCAYCGCGATCATGGCGCTCTGCCAGGCGGTGACGATCCAGAAAGTCGCCAGTAGCGAAAATACTAGCCCTGAGCGAATGGCGTTAATACCGGCGGCGAGGTGATCGCGGTGCCAGGCCAGTGGCGATGAGCGCAGTTTATGGCTCTCCGGCGAGGCAATCGCCTCCCGGGCATCGAGCATGATCATGGCGTGGCCGATCGATTCACGGAGCCCCAACCGCAGACGCCGATCGAGAGGGGCTAAGCTGGCCTCTTCCTCGCTTTCATGAACCCGGTGGCGTAGCGACTGGAGGGCTTTTCTGGCCTCAACGACCCCTTTGACGTGTTCAGCATCGCGAAAGCCTTTTGCGACCTCACCTGCGAGTTCGATACTTTGTGGGGCGAGTCGGTCGGCGTGGTCGTGCATTAGCTGATGCAGCGCCTGCAGATTGGCGAAAAAGCGCAGCGTGCGGCGGGTTAGTACATGGGCTGCGCGCACTCGGCCGGGGCCTACCGGGCCTTCAAAGCGGGCGGCCTGGCTGTCGGTTTCCAGCAGAGTTAACGGCACGAGGCTGCTGCGCAGGGCTTTCTGCATTGCCGGAATATCGCCGCTGGCTTCTAAGCGCAGGGCGGCATGCTCGAAGGCTTCGTTGATCACGCTGTCGGCCTGAGTGGCCAGGTGGGTGCCCACATGGGACGGCCAGAGCAGCGAGCTGACCAGCATGGCACAGATGGCTCCCAGCCCAAGCTCGGTAAGGCGCGCCACAGCGATATCGAAAATCCCGGCGGGCGAACTGCCGCTGGAGATAACCACGATCAGCATCGCGGTGACGGATGCCATCAGGCAGCCGTAAGTGTAGTTATTACGCCATAGTGAGCCCACGTAGGTGCACAGCATAATCMAAGCGGTCAGCACGATAAGCGCGGGTACTCGGGCCTGGGCAAATAGGGCCATGATCGCGATACCCGCCACGGCACCAATAAAGGTGCCGACAAGTTGGCAGATGCCTTTCTCTACCACCATGCCACTCATGGGGCGGATCTGCAGAAACGCTGCCGACATCAGCGCCCAGTAGGGGCGCTCCAAGTCGAACATCAGCGCGATATAGAGAGCGAGCATCATTGCCAGAGTGGTCTTGATGGCAAACTTGACCGCTGTGGCGTTGGGCGTCAGGTAGGTGCTAACAAACGGCGACATGGGTTACTCAGACTGATCGGCAGCGTTTTTAGCAGGGCGGACACGCACGGTTGCGGTCATGCCGACGCTTAGCAGAGTGTCATCAGGAACGTCTTCTAGTGCAATGCGCACCGGAATGCGCTGCGCCAAGCGCACCCAGCTAAAGGTGGGCTCCACTTGCGGTAGCAACTGCTGGTTAAGGGTTGTGTTGCTATCGGCAATGCCTCGGCCAATACCCGCTACGCGGCCCGCCAGATGGGTGTCGCCGTTCATCAGAATCACATCCACCGGATCGCCCACGTCGATCGACGTCATTTTGGTCTCTTCGAAGTAACCCACGACATAGAAGGAATTATCCGCGATCAGCGCCATCACCGGCGTGCCGCGATTAGCGTAAGTACCAGCGGTAAGATGGACATTGAGGATATGACCACTGACCGGTGCGGTTATTTGGGTGCGCGCTAAATCAAGCTGGGCGCTGGCCAGCTCTGCCTGGGCCTGCTGTAAATCGGCAGCGGCAATGCGCGAGTTGATCTGGGCAATCTGCTGGTTTTCTGCGCTAATCGCCCGATTGTTGCTCAACTGGTTACGTCGACTCTCCTCGGCGCGGCTTAGCTCCAGGGTCGCCTGACGATGTTCAACCGTCGCCTGGGCGCTGTCCACCGCTGCTTGGTAACGCGTGTTGTCGATCTCAAACAGCGTATCACCTTGGGCAACATAGTCGGTGTCCACCACTTCAAGTGTGCGTACCCAGCCAGAGACATCGGGGGCAATCGTCACCACTTCCGCATGAACCCGAGCGTCACGAGTCCAGGGGGTATAGAGGTAGTAGTGCCATAGCCATGCACCGGCGGCAACGGCAATGGCGACAATAACGAGGGTGAGCAAAATACGGAGCGAAGGGCGCATCGGCGATTCTCTCAAGGGCTGTCTTAAGGGCTTTGAAGCAAAACAGTAAAAATGAACGTGGTGGCAGCGGTGAGGATGACAAATAATGAAATGTCGAACCACGCCTCGTACCAGAGCGCGTACTCGCCGACCACCCAGTGCAGTAGTGAACGAACGGTCAGCGTAGCAACAAAGCCGATCAGCGCGTAGATCAACAGAGGGCTTAAGTAGATGCCACCGACAGCGATTTCTTGAAGACCCATAACATCCTTAAGTGGCCTGGAAGTAACGACAATGGGAGGCGCTAAATGGGGCTAATGACGTGCCAGACATTTATCCCCTGCCAGTGAAAGTGACTCAGCACCAGTATAGAGAGCGAGAGCATAGTTTGCCTTATAACGGCGAATGAGGTGTAGGTTCGTGTGCGGTGGCCCTGGTAGGGTTCATTCCCAGCCCTATTCGCGGGTGTGCTAAAGTGCAGCTTCGTCGTTTTCCTTTGTTTATCCTCTGAATAGTTGACTGTTGCCCGTGAGAACAGATAGCCGCCTCTCTCGTATGCTGCATGTGCTACTGCACATCGCGCGGGAATCCCAACCGATTACTTCAGAACAGATTGGTGCCATGCTGGGCACCAACGCTGCCGTGGTACGGCGCACTATGGCGGGCCTTCGGAAAGCGGGCTATGTAAAGTCTGAGAAGGGCCACAACGGTGGCTGGCGCATCGCCTGTGATTTGCACAGCGTAACGCTGCTGGATATACACAACGCCGTAGGCGGGCCGCGCATTTTCGCTATCGGCACCGACCGTGATAACCCGGACTGCGCGGTAGAGCAGGTGGTTAATGCGGCGCTTTTTGATGCCATGCGCGAAGCGGAAGCGCTACTGATCGCCCGCTTGGGAGCGATCACGCTAGCGGAATTGGCCACTCAGTTTGACGATATTGCGACGCGCAAAGGCTACCAACTGCCGACGCCTTAATACTTCAACACCTACCCGATTGACGTTAATCGGCATTCTCAACATTGCCATTGACCTCTGTGCGCTTTTTAATGCATCAATAAAAGATACATGAAATTAGTTTATTCACCATGGGCTTAAAAGGCTGGGTGCACACGGAGGAAGAGCAATGAGTTTTGATACAGTGATTATCGGTGGCAGCTACGCGGGTATGGCGGCAGGGCTACAGCTGGCCCGAGCAAGGCGGAAAATATTACTGATAGATGCGGGACAGCCCCGCAACCGTTTTACGTCTCACTCCCATGGTTTTTTAACCCAGGATGGTGCGCCACCCGCAGAGATAGCAGCAGAGGCCCGTAGCCAACTGATGGAGTACCCAACGGTTGAGTGGCACACGGGGCGGGTGGAGGCAGTAACGGGGGCGGCTGATAATTTCTTGGTGGCGCTGGCTGATGGAAGCACCTATCAGGCACGGCGCATTATTCTGGCCGCGGGTGTTACCGATGAGCTTCCAGGCTTACCGGGGCTCGCCGAGCTGTGGGGCAAACGCGTTTTTCACTGTCCGTATTGCCATGGCTATGAGCTGGGCAAAGAGGGTATCGGTGTGCTGGCAACCTCAGAACTCGCGATGCCCCACGGCTTAATGCTGCCCGACTGGGGCGCCACCACGCTGTTTCTTAACGATGCCTTTGAACCCAATGCCGAACAGCTGGCTCAGCTTAAGGCGCGTGGCACCCAGGTAGAGTATGGCGCAGCGGCACGTATTAGTGCGCAAGCAGAGGGTGTCGAGCTGGTAATGCAGGATGACCGCGTATTTCCACTGGAGGGTCTATTTGTCGCGCCACGCATTCACCTTAGCCCACTGGCAGCACAATTGGGCTGCGAGCTTGAAGAGTCTCCCATGGGTAATATCGTCAAAACCGATGCAATGCAGGCTACTTCAATCCCGGGCGTGTTCGCCTGCGGCGACTTAGCGCGTGGTGCGGGCTCGGTGACGTTTGCCGTTGCCGACGGCGCCATGGCAGGGCTTTCTACCCATAGAACGCTAATGTCTGGCATTTAATGTTTGGCTTCAGCTGTCGATATGTAAGCTAACTCTCAATTAGTTAAATTAGAACTATGCTTTAGTATTAGTGTCGTACTTGCCAACTCTTAGGTAGTCGGAGAAGGCGTTTGTTAATCAAAAAGAAGAAAGCTCGGTCTCATACCGAGGATCGCTGCTTGGCTCTGGTACTGGCGACGGCTGCCGGTATCCTCAATGCCATGGCGTTGGGTGCTTTTGGGTTTCTCCCTTCGCATATGAGTGGCAACGCCTCACAAATGTCGACGGAAGTAGTCAGCCCCGATACCTATGGCTTGTTGTTTCTGGCAGCCCTGCTCTTGGCATTCGYGATAGGCAGTACGCTCGCACGCGTTGCCGTGGTCGTGGGGCAGAAACTCAGAACCATCTTCTGCCTGATTCTCTTGGCGGAGGGCGTGGCATTGACTGCAGTGTCGGTGTTTGAACTGCTGTTTTACTCGACACGCTTCAACGAGGAAGTGCTGATAGCACTGGGCTTCTTGATGGGTGTACACAACGCGACGTCAACGCAACTCTCAAACGGGCGGGTGAGGTCGACTCACGTGACCGGCACACTAACGGATGCTGGTATCGCGTTAGGCTCGTTCCTATCATCCTTGGTGGCACGGGGTGAGGCGACCGACCGCCGTTCTTGCCGAAAGCAACTCTATACGCATTTGACGACGATTTTTTCATTTCTAACGGGGTGTGTCGTCGGATTTGTGTTGTTCAATTTGTTTGGTTTCAAGGCAATGCTGGGGCTGGGGGTGGTTTTGATGATCGTTCCCTTGAGCGCAATTGTTATCACAGTGCGTACGGCAAGTAAGTTGATGGACGCCAGAAGAGCCTAACGGGTAGTGACGTCCCTTCGCCGGTCGCACAGTTACGATTGACTAAACTGCATTGGCATCAGGCTTGCTGTGTACCTGAGCGCCCTCCGCTAATAGATAGACTGGCGCACTAATGCTGGGCATTTATCAAAAGCGCCAACTGTACTAATGCCCCTACTGCAGCGATAGCCCCCGCGACCACTGCTAATGTCGAAACGGGCAGGTGGAGGGAAAGCAAAACTCCGCCACACGCCGCACCAATGGCACTGCCTAAATAGAGCGCCGATTCATTGAGCGCGACCGCCAAGTTGCCGTCGCCATGGGTTTGTCTCGTACGAACGAGCTCGTTGTTTTGTGGCACTTGCAACGCCCAGCCCACGGCGCCCCAAAGCGCGACCGGAAGTAACGTTAGCAGAGGATGAACCGACGCCGAAAAAGGCAGGGCGATGAGCGCTATAAAGAGCAGCAGCATAATCGCCAAGGTAACTACCGGACCGTTGAATTTGTCGACCAATGGGCCAATCAGAAAGCTGCCCACGACGCCGCCAATTCCCCATACCCATAAATAACCGGTAATCGACTGAACAGCGCCTGACTCGGTGGCCGCCATAAAAGGGGCGATAAAGGTATACATGCCCAAACTGGCAATGGCGCCCAATAAGGAAACCGCCAGTATGGCCATGGCATGAGGGCTTCGTAAAATAGCGAGTTTGCGAACAAGTGAAAGCGTTGGTGCGGATGGAATCGCAGGTAGTTTTACCTGTAGCCCTGTGTAGGCGATTAACCCAAGTGCTGAAATAAGCCACATCGCTGACTCCCAGCCGAAACGCTCCGCCAGTAACAGGCTGATAGGCACCCCCAGTACCGTGCCGCTCGCCATACCACCCATAATGATGGCAATCGCTTTACCGCGGTGAGCCTCAGCAGTTATGGCGACTGAGGCGGCAATGCCCATGGCAAGGTAAACCCCTGCGCCAACGCCAGCGACCGCCCGCCATATGGCGAGGGATATAAAACTGGTGGCGAGGGCGCTGGCGATATTAGCCACAATAAAAACGGCTAACGCTAGTAGTAGGCCCAGGCGTTGGTGCTTGCCAGGCAGTAGCGCAACGATTACAGGCGAGCCTAAGCCATAAGCTAAGGTAAATGCCGTGACTAACTGAGCAGCCGTGGCCGCAGAGACACTAAAGGCGTCTTCAATGAGGGGAATTAGTCCCGCAGTGACATAAGAGGCCATCCCAAGTGCAAMCGCACCCAGTGCCACGAGATATACCGATAGACGAGATTGGYCAGCCATAACGCACTCCAGGCATAAGCATTAGAAGAGAATCCGCCAGCGCTGTTTTGCCAGCGAAGGGCTATTCTGGAGAGGCTTTTAAAGGGGTACAATTTAACTATTTATACTATTACTAAAAGTGATAAGTTACTAAAGGTAATAAAATGACTGCTGCCCGGACGCTAAATCGAACGCGGGAAGACTTGGCTGCGTTTCTACGCAAGCATCGCGAGAAAATTGCCCCGGAAGCGGTGGGGCTGCCTCATGGCCGTCGAAGGCGCACGCCTGGGTTAAGGCGCGAAGAGGTCGCCGCTTTAGCGGGCGTGGGGCTGACTTGGTATACCTGGTTGGAGCAGGGCCGCGATATTAGCGTATCGGCGACGTTTCTGGACAACTTATCCAAGACGCTCAAGCTGGATGCGGCTGAACGCCGCCATCTGTTCTTGCTTGCCCATCAGCGTTTACCCTCTGAGCTAGGCAAAACCTGGTGCAGCGTGCCGCCACTGGTGCAAACCTTGATGGACGACCTGCCCACACGGCCCGCCTATATCCTGAACCTACGCTGGGACGTGCTGGCCTGGAACGCTGCCGCTGATAAGCTGTTCAACTTCTCTGCCCATGCACCTGAACGCCGCAATATGCTCTGGTTGTTATTTACCGAGCCTGCCATGCGTCAGCTGTTATCACCCTGGGAAGAGCAGGTTTGCGAAATGCTATCCAGCTTCCGACGCGACTTTGCCCGTGCGACCGAAGATCCCGCCATAGAGGCATTGGTTGAAGAGCTAACCAAAGTGGCGCCTGAGTTTAAGGCATGGTGGAAAAATCAGGAGGTCAACGCGCCTTGTCAGGGCGTGCGCCATCTTTATCTGGATGGGATCGGCGCTGTCGCGTTTGAACACACGACGCTCACCGTTGATGAAGAGCGCCACCTGCGGCTGGTCTACTATGCCCACAAGGGAACCGATACTACGCAGCGGGTCTTTAATGAGTGGGTCACCACTAAAGCGAGCGACAATATAGTTAAAGAAAATAATAATGATTTGTATTAACTGAATGCTGTTATTAGAATTACCCTCCGTTTGCTGATCGTTTGGGGGGGAGAATGCCGGGTTCAGCTAAAAGTACGCCGCTGGCTGATATGTACAGTGCTCACCATGGCTGGCTGCAGCATTGGTTGCAGCGCAAGACGGGCTGCAGCTGGCAGGCGGCTGATCTGGCTCAGGATACCTTTCTGCGCATTCTCACCTCTCCGAGTAACGCCGACCAAATTAGCAAACTCCATGAACCGCGTAACTTTCTGACCACCATTGCCCGCCGGGTGTGGGTGGATTTTGTGCGTCGGGATGCCTTGGAAAAAGCCTGGCTGGAAGCCCTGAAGCAGCAACCCGAGCCGGTGTTTATCTCGCCGGAAGAGCAGGTCCTGATTCTGGAGACGCTGTTTCAGGTCGATGAAATGTTGGAAGGGCTGGGCAAAAAGGTTAGCCAGGCGTTTCTGCTTTGCCACCTGGAAGGTCTTCGTTATGCCGAAATCGCCGAGCGTTTGGGGGTCTCTGTCAGTTCGGTAAAAAAATACATAGCCAAAGCCACCGAGCACTGCCTGCTACTGATGTGCGATGAACCGCTATGAGCGATACCCGGGTAGCCCGCAAAGATATCCTCAGATCTGCCGCCCGCTGGTATGCGCTGCTGTGCTCGGAGGAGGTTACCGAACAGCAAAAAAACGCCCATGATGCGTGGTTAGCGGAGGATCCGGCCCACGCTCGGGCTTGGCAGCAGGTAGAAAAACTGCGTCAGCAACTGCAGAAGATTCCTGGAGCCCCTTCGCTTGATGCGTTGCAGATCAAGCAGCGCCAGGGGCATAGCCGTCGAGCAGTGCTGCGCAGTTTTGCCTTGTTGGCAGCAGGCAGTGTTCTGGGTTCGTTGGCCTGGCAGCAGGCGCCAATAGAAAGCTGGATGGCCAGTCACCGCACCGCACGGGGCGAGCGCCGCGAATATACCCTGGCCGACGGTACGCAATTGGTACTTAACACGGCCACCGCGCTGGATGTAGTGGAAACCTCGACCACGCGGTTGCTTCGCCTCTATGAAGGCGAAATCTTTATTCGCACGGGCMAAGGGGCGAAAGGCGTTGCCGCCGCTAAAGCGCTGCAGGTGCATACCGAGCAAGGCACTGTTGTGCCGTTGGGCACCGTGTTTACCGTGCGCAAGCAGGGCACGTCTACCCAAGTCACCGTGCTGGAGGATGAGGTCGAGTTGATTCCGCAGTTGGCTGGTGGCAAGACCCAGCGCCTTGTTGCTGGAGAGCAGGCGCAGATGAGCTCACGCTCTGTAGAGGTTGCCACCGCCACCGCCCAGGCGGATAGCTGGACACGCGGTCTGCTGGTAGCGGTGGACTGGCCGTTGAGCCGTTTGGTAGCAGAGTTGAGCCGTTACCGTACAGGCGTGCTGCGTTTTGATCCCGCCATTGCCGGGCTGAGGGTATCAGGCGCTTTCCCTATTGATGATACCGACCGGGCGCTGCAAGCCATTGCCAATGCGCTGCCGGTTAGCGTCGACCGACTGACCCAATATTGGGTAGCTCTCAAATCTAGCGAATAAAAAGTTGGATTATTTATTGTCCCTTTTTCGATCTCGTTCGACCCAGAGATAAAGCAACCGATTCTGGAATTAACGAGATAAAGATGACCACACCCTTTAACCCCAAGCAGACATTCATATCCATCCGATACCACCATGGCAAACCCACGTGCGCGCTTGGTGGTATCGCATTGGGCTGTGCCCTGATGAGTTCGATGGCACTGTTGCCCCTACAAGCAGCGCAGGCGCAAACAACGGACGGGCAGGCGCAACAGGCTGCTAGCCAGCAGGCATACAGCATCGAGCCGGGATCGCTGGGCAGTGTATTGAGCCAGTTCGCCAGCCATGCGGGCATTGTGTTGTCCTTCCCCGCTGATCTCACTGATGACCTGCAAAGCGCTGGATTGAATGGGCGTTATAGCGTGGAGGAGGGGTTTGCCCAGTTGCTTCAGGGCAGTGGTTTGAAAGTGGTCAAGCGCGGGCCTGCGGACTATGTAATGGAAAAAACAGGTACGGCAGAAAACATGGTATTGGATACCGTGGCAGTGGTAGGCAGCCGAATCAGTAGTGACGGTTATTTAGCTTACAGCACCYCAGCGGGCAGCAAAACCGATACACCGCTGATAGAGCTTGCGCAAAGTATCAGTGTGGTCACCGAAGAGCAGCTTCGTGACCGGCAGCCGTCGTCAGTAGAGCAGGCGGTGGCTTATACGGCTGGGGTTCGGGTTGAAGCAGCGGGGATGGATCCGCGCTTTGACTTGATATCGGTGAGGGGGTATCCGACGGTATATCATGGCGATTTTCTGGATGGCTTGCGCCAACCCAATAGCGGTTGGCTCTCCTACTACTCCACCGTGCCCTATAATCTGGAACGAATTGAGATAGTCAAAGGCCCTGATTCGATGCGCTATGGCCAGCTATCACCGGGTGGGCTGGTGAACCGGGTTAGCAAACGTCCAAGTGCTGATGCGCCACAGGAAGTGCAACTGCAGGTGGGCAGCCATGACCATCTGCAAGGCCAGTTCGATGTGGGTGGTGATATGGGCAACGATGTGCAGTACCGCTTGGTGGGCGTTATGCGCGATGCGCAAACGGACATTGAACAGGTCGATAATGACGTCTCGCTGCTGGCGCCATCTCTTTATTGGCAGATTAGCGATCGTACCGACATTACCTTCATTACCCAGTACCAGGAGCGCCAGACCTCGGCATCGCCGCGCCCTTACCAGGACGGTGATAACCTGACCCATTTTTGGTCCAGCGATGAAGACTTTGACAAGCTGGATCAAGAGCAGTGGGCACTGGGCTATGAATTTAACCACCGCTGGAGTGACCAGCTGCAACTGCAGCAAAATGTGCGCTACGGTCAGGTGGATACCACCAACCAGTACCTTTCAGCAGGCACTTTGTCCGGAACAACGCTAAGCCGCAGCAGTGTCGGCCTTTACGAAGAGATGGAGTCTCTTAGTACTGATACTAGGCTGATGGCAACCTTCGATCAGGGCGGGGTGGAACATGAGGTGATGCTAGGCGCCGATTACGCCTATCTCGAGAACGATGTCATTTATGCGGGCGGCAGCGCGCCGTCGATCGATATCGACAACCCGGATTACAGTCAGCCTGTAGCCCAGCCGAGTAACGTGTGGACAAAAGACAGTGGGAAAGCCCACCGTAGAGGTCTTTATTTACAGGATCAGGTCAAGCTCGATAACTGGCGTTTGACCGCAGGAATCCGCCGCGACTGGGCGCGTGACGAGACTCGCAACAACCTCACCGGTACTGCCAGCGAAAGCCGGGATGAGAAAAACACTTGGCGCTTTGGCGCACTCTACGCATTTGATTCGGGGCTGTCGCCGTACTTCAGCTATGCGCAATCGTTCCTGCCTGAGAGCGGTACCGATGTGAGCGGCAATGACTTCGATCCTACCGAAGGTGAGCAGTTTGAGCTGGGGCTGAAATATCAGCCAGCGGGCAGTGATGCGATGCTGACTGCGGCGGTCTACCAGATCGATGAAGCCAATCGTAAAACCACTGATCTCGAGAACCCGCTATTTCAAGTACAAACCGGAGAAGTGCGTACCCGTGGACTGGAGCTTGAGGCCGTCGGGAATGTCACCGACGACCTGCGCATGACTGCAAGCTACAACTACAACCGCAGCGAAATCACCGCGGATAATGATGGCAACGAGGGCAGTGACCTGGCGAATACCCCGCGTCACCTGGCGTCCCTGTGGTTGGATTATCGCGTTCCTGCGCTGGAACGACTGCGTCTTTCCGGTGGGGTGCGCTATATCGGTAGTGAGTACATTGATAATGCCAACAGCAATAAAAACGCTGCATACAGCTTGATTGATATGGCGGCACACTATGATTTTGCGGGCTCTTTGCAGGGGGTGCGTGCCAGCCTCAACGCCACCAACGTAACGGATGAAGAGCATATCTCCTGTGAGGGCATCTATTGCTATCGCGGAGCCGGTCGCAGTCTGATTGGTAGCATCGCTTACCAATGGTGATGAGAACCAGCATCGTGGGGGCAACGATTTATGAAACTGTTCGTTAATAATTTAGTGTTTGCCGGGCTGGTTTTGTTGGCTGCATCAGTGCCCACATCGCATGCTCAGACGTCGCCAGTAATGGACGAGCGTCAAGTGACTCTGGATCAGACGCTGGAGTGGACGATGCAAAACGAGCAAGGCGCCGTCTATCGTATCCTGATCAGCAAACCGGAAGGCGAGGTGCCCTACAGCGGCGGTTACCCGGTGATCTATGTACTGGATGGCAACGCTTATTTCGCTTCCTTGCATGAGGCCAAGCGGGCACAGGAGCCGTTCCGCCAGGCCATTATTGTGGGCATCGCTTATCCGGGCGAAGCGCCGCATAACTTCCTGCGGCGCTCTTACGATTTATCACCGCCGGTGGCCGAGGAGCAAAACACGCCACCTCAGGGCGGACAGGATGAGCTGTTGGATTTTATCGAGCACAGCTTGATGCCTACCGTCGCCGAGCGCTTTCCTGTTGATGCTAATCACCAGAGTCTTTATGGCCACTCTTTTGGCGGTATGTTTGCAATTTATGCCTTATTTACTCGGCCGGATCTGTTTAATCACATCGTCGCCGCCAGTCCCAGCCTGTGGTGGAATAATAGCTATCTGTTGAAACATGAACGCGACTTCAGGCAGCAGGTTGAAGCCGGAGAGACCAGTGTTATTCATCACAGCTTGTCATTGATCGTGGCCGACAACGACTCACTCCAGAACCAGCAGGATGCTAGTCAGCTTTATCAGCGGCTTGAAGACCTGTCGGCATACGGTTTACGTAGCAGTTTCCACAAAGTGGAGGGCGAAGATCATATGTCCGTTCCCTTTGTGCTGGAGTCGCGTGTTCTCAAACAGCTTCTGGGCACTCGGGGCGGCTGACCGAGTGTTTTAAGCGATCAAATACTTCCCTGGCAGTTGTTCAGCTAAAAACTCCATAAACAATCGGGTGCGCTGAGAAAGCGTGGTTTGGCGATAATACACGGCGTTCACAGCTTGGGTCTGCAGTTCAGTACAGTCGGATAGTACATCCACCAGGGTGCCTTGCTGACGCGGAGTGATGGTCATAAAGTCGGCTAGGCAAACAATGCCTTGTCCGGCCATGGCCAGTTCTATCAGCGTGCTGCCGCTTGAGGCGGCGAGCACTGGCGTAATATGTAAGCGCTGCCCGTCGGCGCAGGTAAGCGGCCACTGGTTAAGATGATCGAGCTGGCTGAAGCCTAGCAAACTGTGCTGTAGAAGGTCATCGGTGCTTTGCGGCGTACCATGGCGTTCAAGGTAGGAGGGGCTGGCCAGAAGGCGCAGCGGACTGTAGCCGAGGAGGCGGGCGTGAAGCGATGAGTCTTCCAGCTTGCCGATGCGGATGGCCAGATCAACCCGCTGTTCCAGCAGGTCGATAAAACGGTCATGGGTGTCGAGTTCCAGTGTAATGCCAGGGTAGCGGGTGCGGAACTCGCCAATCAGCGGGGCAATAACGAACTGCATAAAACTGGGGGCGGCGTTGATTCGTAACCGGCCGTGGGGCTGGTTATGGCGATCCAACATAGCCTCTTCGGCCTCTTCCACGGCGGCCAGAATACGGCGGCAATGGTTTAGAAATGTTTCGCCCTCTTCAGTCAGCTCTAAGCGGCGCGTCGTTCGACGTAGCAGGGTAACGCCGATTTTTTGCTCCAGGCGATTGAGCGCACGGCTAACCCCTGAAATGGTAATGCCAAGCCGTTCGGCGGCACCGGTGATGGAGCCGCTATCGACGACCGTCACAAAGGCCTGCTGCTCTTCAAGGGTGCTTTTCATAACGTTATCAGTTGCCTTAATGGTAAATAATAGGGTTGTTGATTTTAAGTCAAAAGTGTCTTGATTGAATGTCGCTATTTTTTCGCATGCATTGAATCCACAATACCGCTCATTAAGCGCCATGCAAAAGCTTTTGAGCATGGGGGTGCTAGCTATCGTGAGAGGTTGTTTTGATGAAAGTTCTGTTGATTAATGGCGGTAAAGCGTTTGCCCACTCTGGCGGTGAGCTCAACAATACCCTGCACGGCGTGGCAGTGAGTACGTTGCAGGAAATGGGGTATGAGGTGCGCGAGACGGTAGTTGATCAAGGCTACAATCTTGAGACCGAAGTGCAGAACTACCTATGGGCGGACACCATTGTGTATCAGATGCCGGGTTGGTGGATGGGAACGCCCTGGATCGTTAAGCGCTACATCGATGAGGTATTCACAGAAGGCCACGGTTCGCTCTACGCCAGCGATGGCCGCAGCCGCCAAGATCCGACCAAGCAGTACGGCAGTGGTGGCCTGCTGCAGGGCCGTCGCTATATGCTATCGCTGACATGGAACGCGCCTTTGGAAGCGTTCGATGAGCCTGACAACTTCTTCGAAGGGCGCGGTGTGGATGGTGTCTATTTCCCGTTCCACAAATCGCAGGAATTTATCGGCTTAGAAGCCCTGCCGACCTTTATCGCCAACGATGTAATGAAGATGCCGGATGTCGATCGCGATAAAGCGGCTTATCGTAAGCATCTTCGCTGCGTACTTGGCTAGGTTTCGTCGGTTGATTTTTCTTACAAGCCCTAAGTACGACTCAATCGATGGCGAAGTTTAGGCAGTGTACGGGCAACTGGGGACAGGCGAGTGGACATGATGAGCGCCGCAATAGCGGCATACATGGCCCACTCCTGCATATCCGCGCGCACCACCCAGAAGAAGTGCAGCAGCACCAGCCCCAAAATGGCGTAGGAGAATTTGTGTAGCGGCTTCCAGCGTTTGCCTAGGCGCTTCATCGACCACTTGTTAGACGTCGCCCCCAGCACGGCAAGGCCGATTAGCGCGATCATACCGACGATAATATACGGACGCTTGACGATCTCACTACCCAGCAATGCCCAGTTAAGCCCCAGAATAAACAGCGCGTAACTGAGCATATGCAGGGTGGCGTAGGCCAGCGTCCAGAGGCCCAGCTGGCGGCGGATCAGCGCAAAGCCTTTCCAGCGGGTGAGCTTGGKCAGTGGGGTAAGGCTAAGGGTGAATAGCAGCAACCACAGCGCGCCAATGCCGATATTCAGTAGCAGGTAGCGCCCCGGTTCGGGGCCTGCGGCGTTATTCGCCACCTGCCAGCTCCAAAACAGCAGTGGTGCTAGCGCCGCCAGAAATACCGCGACGCGCCAGGCTAGCCATTTGTGCTGCGTTGTCATCAGTAGTTCTTCCTCAAATCTAACCCCGCATACATCTCGGCGACTTCATCGGCGTAGCCGTTAAACATCAAGGTATCGATGGTATTGGGGTTGAATAGGCTGTTGGGTAAACGCCGCTCGGTGGCTTGGCTCCAGCGGGGGTGGTCAACCTCGGGGTTAACGTTGGCATAAAAGCCGTACTCATCCGAGGCAATCTGCTGCCAGGAGTTAACCGGCTGCTCTTCCACCAGCGAAATGCGCACAATCGACTTGATACTCTTGAAGCCGTACTTCCAGGGCACTACCAGCCGTAGGGGCGCGCCATTTTGATTGGGCAGCTCGCGGCCGTACATGCCCATGGCCAGCAGCGTTAGCGGGTGCATGGCTTCGTCTAAACGTAGCCCTTCCACGTAGGGCCAGTCGATGATTGAGAACGAGGAGCGCTGGCCACGCATCTGCTCGGGATCTACCAGGGTTTCAAAGCGCACGTACTTGGCTTTGCTGGKGGGGTCGGCGCGCTTGATGATTTCCGCCAGCGGAATACCCAGCCAGGGAATCACCATCGACCACGCCTCGACGCAGCGCAGGCGGTAAATGCGCTCTTCAAACTGTGAGGGCTTGGCGAAGTCCTCCAGGGCAAAACGCCCGCTGTTATTGACTTCGCCATCGACCACCACGCTCCAGGGCTGGGTTTCCAGGCTACCCGCATGGCGGGCGGGGTCGCCCTTGTCAGTGCCGAATTCAAAAAAGTTGTTGTAGCCACTGGCATCATCAAAGGGGGCGATTTTATCTTTGTCTGGGTCGCTAGGGGTAATAGCTCGCCATTGAGTGTCGCTGATTTTCTCCTTTAGCCACGCGGGGGCATCGCCTTCGGGTACATCGGAGTAGTCGGCATTGGCTTGCACGTGGCCGGATAGGGCGAGTCCCGCGCTTAGGCCTGCCATCCCGCCCATAAAGCGCCGCCGGGAGAGGTAGATGGATTCCGGCGTGACATCGGATTCGTGTAAATCACTCGGTTTGGCAATCTTTATTAGCATTAGGTGTCTCCACTAGAGCCTGTACGGGTAGCATACGGGGTGAATGCTGCATTCGATATCAATGGGTGTCGTAAGTTCGCCAGAACTTACACAAATCCATTACGTTTAAATAGCGCCGGTTTGAAGGGCCTTCCTCTGTGGCGGCGTGTTAAGAAGGAGCTCGTGTACTGATGATCGAAGCTCGGGGGTTAACCCGTATTCCTCTGCGTAATACTGTCTTTGTCGTCTGCCTGATACTGCTGGCGGTTTCGCTGGTAGGGTTGGGAGTCTCATTAACGTGGCTGTGGGGCGTGGCGATCTTTGGCATGTTGGCTGGGCTGGGGCTTTATGATCTACGCCAAACGCGGCGAACGGTCAGCCGTAACTACCCGATCTTGGCCCACCTCCGCTATGTCTTGGAGTCCATCGGGCCGGAAATACGTCAGTACTTTATTCAATCGGATCTCGATGAGCGGCCTTTTTCCCGCGAGCAGCGTGCTGTGGTGTACCAGCGCGCTAAGAACGAGAGCGACAAGAAGCCTTTCGGCTCTCTGCTGGATATGTATCAGCCGGGGCATGAATGGATCAACCATTCGCTACTTCCCTGCGCTATTGAAAACGCGGACTTCCGTGTGCGCGTGGGCGGCAGCCATTGCAGTCAACCTTACCTGGCAAGCGTACTGAATATTTCTGCGATGAGCTTTGGTTCGCTTTCGGGCAACGCCATTGAAGCGCTTAATGCGGGGGCGTGTAAGGGCGGTTTTTATCACGACACCGGGGAGGGATCGATCTCCCGTTACCATCGCAGGCACGGTGGTGATTTGGTCTGGGAAATAGGCTCTGGCTACTTTGGCTGCCGTCACGATGATGGCTCGTTTAACGAGGAGCGCTTTGCTGCCAACGCCCGTGACGATCAGGTGAAGATGATCGAAATTAAGCTTTCCCAGGGCGCCAAACCTGGGCATGGCGGCATACTGCCAGCGGCCAAGGTCACCGCAGAAATTGCCGAAGCGCGGGAAGTGCCCATGGGGCAGGACGTGATTTCCCCTGCTGCTCACTCGGCCTTTTCGACGCCGCTGGAACTGATGGCGTTTATTGCCCGCCTGCGTTCGCTTTCGGGTGGTAAACCGGTTGGCTTTAAGCTGGCGATTGGTCACCCCTGGGAGTGGTTTGCGATCGTTAAAGCCATGCTGGAAAGCGGTGAGCGGCCTGATTTTATTGTCGTGGACGGTGGTGAAGGGGGAACTGGTGCGGCGCCGCTAGAACTTATCAATCGCATGGGGGTGCCATTAACCGAGGCCGTCACGCTGGTTCATAACACCCTGGTGGGAGCCGGGTTGCGCGAGGAGATTCGTATTGGTGCGGCGGGCAAGGTCATGTCCGGCTTTCACATTGCCCGAACCATGGCGCTAGGGGCTGATTGGTGCAATTCGGCCAGGGGCTTTATGTTTTCACTGGGGTGTATTCAGGCGCTTAATTGCCACTCCGACAAGTGCCCCAGCGGCGTAGCTACTCAAGACCCCAGCCGCAGCCGCCATTTGGATGTGGCCGATAAGACTGCGCGGGTCTACCACTTCCACCGTAATACCCTAAAAGCGCTGGCGGAAATGCTGGGCGCCGCAGGGCTTAGCCACCCTAGCGAACTGGGGCCCGAGCACATTATCCGGCGTGTCTCGGAAAATGAGATTCAGTCCTACGATCAGATATTTGCTTTCTTGAAGCCCAATGAGTTGCTCAATGCAAAGTGCGAGCACACGGTGTTCAAGCACTATTGGGAAGATGCCCGCTCAGACTCTTTCCTGCCGCCTGCTCGGATTGCTCGACTTCGTTTCACCAAACTGGAGTAAACGCGATGGCTGCGGCACGCCGTGAATTAGTGGCCTTGATCGAACAGGGAGTAATACCGCCTGAGCAGGTGGTGCGCGGCGTAGAGGTTGCCGGGCTACATCCTTCTCCCCGCGCCTGGGCGGTATTTATCGATCGCCTGCTGCTGTGGCTAGGCGGCTTGGCGTTGGCCTTCGCGGTGCTGTTTTTCGTGGCCTACAACTGGGCAGAAATGGGGCGCTGGCTGCGCTTTTGTTTGGTGCAAGTGGCGATAGTGCTGGCGGTGGGTATCGCCGTTTGGGGCAAGGCTAGCCCGACGGTTCGGCGTGTCGCGCTAACGGCAGCGTCGCTGTTGGTCGGCGTTCTGCTGGCGCTAGTTGGGCAGGTCTACCAAACCGGTGCTGACACTTGGCAGCTGTTCTTTGCCTGGGCGTTACTTACGCTGCCATGGGTGTGGGTGGCGCGCTTTGAACTGCTTTGGGTGCTGTGGCTGGGGGTACTCAATTTGGCCATCGGGCTCTATTTTCGTACCTGGGGCGGGCCATTTGGCGTTTTGGCCAGTAGTGAGGCCGCTCAATGGGGGCTGTTTTTGTTTAATACCCTGGCCTTGGCAGCCTGGGAGTGGGGCGCCGGTTACCGAGGTTGGCCACGGCAGTGGGCAGTGCGCTTGCTGGCGGTGGGTAGCGGCGTGCCGATAACGCTGTTAATGATCACCTTGATCGTCGATGCAGGCCTCTTATGGTCTTCTGTACTGGCGATTTACCCACTCTGGCTGGCCGGGCTGTATGGCGTTTACCGCTTCTGGCGGCCGGAGCTGTTTATGATTGCGGGTGGCTGTATTTCGTTGTTAACGGTGGCCACGCTACTGCTTGCCAGGGTCTTGCTATGGGAGGGCGATTGGCAAGCGGGCAGTTTGTTACTGCTGACGATAGCTGTGTTTGCCATGGGCGCAGGGGCAGTGGTATGGCTGAAGCGGCTACATCGGGAGATTGCCCAGTGACGCGCAGTGTCGATGGTTTAAAAGCTAGGCTGATCCAAGCAGGCGTTACGCTGAATGAGCCCGCTCCCCCAGCACCGCTTGAAACACCCTGGTTTGTGCGCGTACTACAGGCGTTTTCCGGTTGGCTGGCGGCGCTGTTCCTGCTCGGCTTTATTGCCATGGGCGTAGTGTTTGTAGTGGAGAGTCCGGCGGCGTCGTTAGGCCTTGGGCTTGCTATGATAAGCGCTGCGTTTGCGTTACTACGCACGGCGCGCAGTGATGTGCTTGAACACTTGGCGCTGGCGGTGAGCCTGGCTGGGCAATTGCTAGTGGCTTGGGCCGCTATAGAGTTCTGGGGTGGCTCCGCTTACCCATTTTGGTCGCTGCTGGGATGGTCGTTATTTGGCTTGCAGGCTTTGCTGGCGCTGGTGATGCCAAGCTACGTGCACCGAGTATTTTCTGCTTTTGCCGCCAGCCTGGCGCTGTATATGGCCTTGGCGATTAGCAGCGGGGAACAAACGGCCAGTGGACTGGTGCTGTTAGCAGTGACGTTGGTTTGGCTCAATGAGTTTCGCTGGCCMCATCGTATAAAGAGTGTGCAGGCGTGGGGCTATGGCTTGCTAATGGGGCTGCTGGTCATGCAAGGGTTAGCGCATAGCGGCAAGCCACTCTGGTTTTGGTTTGAAGGGCCAATCAGCGGCGACAGCGCCTGGATGAACATTTGGATAGATCGTTGGATAGCCCCTGGGTTAAGCGCCGCATTGCTAGCGCTGACGCTAGCGTTACTGCTGCATAGCATTTTTACCCATCGCTCACCCATGCTGTATCGGCGTGCTGCTCTAGGTGTGGCCGTGATACTGCTGATTTCAGTTTACGTGCCAGCGGTTGTGCAAGGCGTTGTATTGTTGCTATTGGGTTTTGCGATTGGCCATCGCTTGCTGGTGGGGCTAGGTGTGTTTTCGTTACTGCTGGCCATTGGTAGTTATTATTACTGGTTGGATACCACGTTATTAATCAAGGCATTAACGCTGATTGTGATAGGGGTAATGCTCTTATCGTTACGTTGGTTTTTACGGCGGCTTGATCCTTTTGATGATAAGCGGGAGCCAAAACCATGATGTGTAGCGCTAAGTGGAACCGGACAGTCGTTATTGTGACCACACTGCTGATGCTCGCAGTGGTGAACTGGGCGATTTGGCAGAAAGAGCGCCATTTGGCCGAGGGAGAAATCGTCTACCTGGAGCTGGCGCCCGTCGACCCGCGTTCACTGATGCAGGGCGACTATATGGCGCTCAACTTTGCGCTGGGAGACCAAATTCAAACCATGCTTCATCAAGCTGAGAGTGACAACGATTTATTGAAAGCCAGCAATGGGGTGGTGGTTGTGCGCTTGGATGAACAGCGTATCGCTCACTTCCAGCGCTTGGATGATGGCACTTCTTTAGCCGATCACGAACGGCAACTGCGCTATCGGTTGCGCAATGGCCAAGTGCGCTTTGCCACCGATGCGTTCTTTTTCCAGGAAGGCCACGCCGAACGCTACGAGCCTGCCCGCTACGGGCAGTTTCGGGTGAATMCCCAGGGTGAGCCGCTATTGGTAGCCATGTACGATGATGAGCTTAATCAGTTGGGTGAAACGACTAAGTAATTGCCAGTTTTCGTGTTGTTGGCCACCTTTCACCTGCAATAACCATGGTGCGCCTTGCACCATCAAGCAAGGTAGGCTGTAATTTGCGCTTCTACTGACAAGGATGGCGCCGTGTTTTACGCGGGGCTGGCTATGTAATTGGCCTGTCGGTGGTCAGCAAATTGGCCCACTTCAATGAATAAGGCATATATGAAAGCAAACGGCTCGTGGCTCGCATGGGGGTTGTTGGTTCTGGCACTGACCTTCTCCAGCCTATGTGCGGCGCAAACTCAAGGAGGAGAGAGCGAGGACAGTCGGTGGTTTACCGTTGACTCGCTGAATATCGGGCTTGGTGAGGCCCCAGAAGAGGTAAACCGGGTAACACCACGGGAAGCGATCAGGAGTTTTCTGGAACTGACGGATCAGGAGGAGTATGCAGCCGCCGCCCATATACTCAACCTCTCCGAGTTCTCGGAAGCGGAACAGCGCGAGCAGGGGCGTGAGCTGGCTCGGCAACTGGCAGAGATTTTTCAACGCGGCGAGTGGTTGAGCGTTTCCGATCTGCCCGGTCGTGAAGACGCGGTGATTGAAGATCCCGCAGGTCAAAACCCCCGCGTTGGCGAGACCCGCCGCAACGTTGAAGTCTCCTCTTTAAAAGCCGATGGCGAAACCTACGATATTCGCTTGGGTCGATACCGTGTGGGTGACCAGGAGCCAGCCTGGCTGATTATGCCCATCAGCGTGTCCTACATTCCGGCGCTTTATGAGCAGTACGGTCCCTCAGCATTGGAAAGCTATATTCCCGAACGCTTCCAGGCCTCGTTTGGCATCCTGAGAATTTGGGAGTGGATTGCGATTCCCTTGTTTGTACTATTTATCGGGCTTGTAGGGTGTGGAGTTCACCGTTCGATTGGCTTGATGTCGAAATGGCTGCCTTCCSGGGTATCCAGCATCTTTKCCAGTCAAATTGGTATGCCAGCAGCGCTGATTGCGATGTCGCTAGTCACTCAGATGGTACTGGATTATGTKGTGTCGTTTTCTGCGGTTGCCACCACAACCTTTCGGGTACTGTTAATCAGTATTATGGCCTGGGGAGTTGGCACCATTGCGTTGCGCTTGGTGGATACCATCATGCTACGTTTGACGCGTCGTATCGTAGGCGAAATCGATGATACTAAGCCTAGAGACGAACGCAGACTGCTAACCTCACTCTATGCGCTGCGTCGGGGGATTATTCTGCTCACCGTGACAGCCGTATCAATTTACATACTGGGTCAGGTTCAGCTCTTCGAAACTCTTGGCTTATCGATTCTGGCGTCTGCCAGCGTATTGGCTGTATTAGTCGGTGTGGCGGGCCAAACGGTGCTTGGCAATATCCTCGCCTCATTTCAGCTATCGTTTGCTAAACCCATTCGCATTGGCGATTTGGTGATCTTTGAAGGCGAATGGTGCTATGTCGAAGGCATCTTTTATACCTTTATTCGATTAAGGTCGTGGGACGAGCGGCGTTTGATTGTGCCCGTCACCTATTTTACCTCTAAGCCTTTCGATAATTTGTCGGTAAAAAGTACCAAGATGTACCGGTCATTGACGCTGACGCTTCACCTAAGTGCCAATATTGGGTTGCTAAGGGATAAATTCCTCGAATTCGCCAAAGAAGAAGACAGCGTTATCGAACACCATAAGCTGCTCTGTTACGTAACGGCACAAACAGGAACGGCGCAAACCGTCACCTGCTACCTCATGACCTCAGACCCTTTGGCGGGTTGGACAGCGGAAATGAACGTACGCGAGCAGCTGTTGGCCTTTATCCGCGATAATCATCCCGAGTGGTGGCCAAGAGAAATTGTGGTGATCAGTCACAACGATATCGCCCGTGGGGCCCAAGGCAAAAGCACGGGGGGAGTGGATAGTGTTGAGGTAAAACCATCTGAATAAAGGGTGTTTGTGCAGCGGCAGATAACGCTTTCGCGTATTTTACCCATAAAGTAGTCTTGTTATGACAAGGGTAAGTGGAAAAAGGAGTGACTATGCACGCACTCGTTGAGCAAGCGACGGAACACTGGGTTTATCTTGCCCCTCTTCTTAGCGATCCACATTCCGAAGCTGAATACGATGCCCGGGTCGAGGCGCTTGATGAAATTCTTGATCTTGTCGGTGACGATGAGACACACCCACTTGCCGGCCTGGCGAATCGCTTGGGTGATATCATTGAGTCCTATGATGAAGCACATCGCCCGATGCCTGAGGTGTCTGGAAATGAGGTACTTCGCTACCTTATGCAAGAGCATGGGATAGCGCAGAGCGAGCTACCTGAAATTGGCGCTCAATCGGTGGTGTCTGAAGTTCTCAGTGGGCGCCGCAAGCTGAACTGGCGCCAAATCTGCGAGCTTTCGGAGCGGTTTGGCATCGCTACCGACTCGTTTAAAGAACCCAGGGAAAAACTACGTGTTTTGACCTTATAAAGCCTTATGGCGCTGAGACTACCTAGGTACAAGAAGTGACCGCTTTCTACATCACTTTCACTCTTTTTACTGTGCTTGGTAAGTATCATGGTGAGGAAAGAGAAGTTTATGGTGAAAGGCGGGTTGGCTAGATGCCTTTAAATATCCTGCAGCGTTTACTACCCGGCTGGGGCGTTACCTATGGCCCACCGGGTGATGGCCCTTTTCCAGCCGTCATGTTGTTGCATGGTTCTGAAGGCGCGTGGGCGGGGTGGAGCCATCGTGACGCGATGCTATTCGCCGCCCATGGTTTCCTGGCGTTTCCTTATGGCTACTCAAGCGGTGGTAATGCCTGGAACGCCGGGCATATTATTGATTACCCACTGGATCGCAGCGTGGAAGCGTTTAAAGCCTTAAGGGATTTCCAGTTCGTTGATGAGCGGGTAGGGCTTTATGGTATTTCACGCGGTGCCGAACACGCGTTATTGCTCGGCTCGCTGATGGCTAGAGATACCGTTGCTGGTTTGCCTGATGCTATCGCCGCCCATAGCCCGCCCGATGKGGTGTGCGGTGCCTTTGATGCCCGTAGCTTCCGAGATGCGGGTGACCCGGGCTGGCAAGCCTGGGATGTCAGCAAACGCGCCTGGACATGGCGTGATAGTCACGAAGGCTTGCTGCCGACCACGCCGATTGAAATCGAACGCTACCCTGGGCCGCTGTTTCTTTCCCATGGCACGCAAGACCGTATGTGGTCGGTTGAAATGACCAAGCGCTTGGAACAGCGCCTACTCAAGCATGGCCGCAGCCCGGAAGTGCATTACTACGAAGGCGAAGATCATATACCCAGTAGCGCTGGGCAGAATAAGCATTACGAGCTGTTGTTAGGCTTCTTTTTAAAACACCTTTAAATCCTGAGTTCATGGAATAAAGGTTCAGTATTTTCCCCTCCATAAAGAAGCCCCTCTTGGCAGCTAAGAGGGGCATGTTGGTAAAGCATTCCTGTTCTTTAGCGCCTATCGAGTATCTTCCAGCTGCGCTTGAGCCAAACGTTTCGCCTCTGCGAAATCCGCTTTCCCAGAGCCAAGATGAGGAATGGTCTCCACCGTAAACCAGTGGCTGGGAACCATCATGGCTGGCGTACCGTTGGCGAGCATGGTGGCCTTGACGGTTTTGGCGTCTAACGCTGTTTCTGACAGCAGCACAATGCGCTCGCCTTTGCGGCTATCGGGGATGCTAACCGCCATCAACGCCGTGTCTGTATTCTCCAAGGCCGCTTTAACTGCCGCTTCAACGGCGCTGAGGCTGATCATTTCGCCGCCGATCTTGGCGAAGCGGGCGTAGCGGTCAATCAAGGTTAAAAAGCCGTCTTCGTCGATAAAGCCTTTATCTCCTGTGATGTACCAGCGGTGGCCATCGGACTCGTGGAGCGCCTTGGCCGTGCGCTTGGCGTCATTGAGGTAGCCTTGCATGATCTGCGGGCCGCTGATCAATATCATGCCTGCCTCGCCGGTGGGCAGTTCTTCAAAGCTCTTCGGGTCGACGATTTTGAAGCTGGTGCCGGGCAGCGGCATCCCCACGGTGCCTGGCTTGCTGCCACGCTGCACCTGCTGATAGTGAACGCCCATGGCATCGGGAAGATTGACCGAAGCGACGGGGGCAATTTCGGTGGCGCCGTAGCCTTCATATACGGGCTTGTGGAATTTCAGCGCAAAGCTGGTGCGTACGTTGTCGTCGAGTTTTTCCGCCCCGGCAACCACCACTCTCAAGCTTTCCAGCATTAACGGATGCACTTTTGAGCTACGTACAAACAGCCTTAAAAAGCTGGAGGTGCCAAACATGATAGTGGCCTTGTGCTTGGCAATCGCGCCCGCAATGCCAGGAGCATCGGTGGGGTCGGGGTGGCACACCAGCGGCAGCCCTTCAATCAGCGGCAGCAACTGGGTGACCGTAAGGCCAAAGGCGTGAAACAGCGGGAGTGAGCCCATTACCACGTCGTTGCTCTGGGTGTTAAGCACGTCAGAGGTCTGTTTGATATTGGCCATCAGGTTGCGGTGGCTGAGCATTATGCCTTTGGGCTCGCCTTCGCTGCCGCTAGAGAACAGGATGGCGGCGGTGGCATCGGCATCATGGCCGTGGCAGAAGCAGCGCTGCAGTAGCCACGTGGGTAATAGGCGCACGGCAAGCCAAGTGCTCAAACGCTCGGCATGGCCAATCGTGGTCTGCAGGTCTTCTAAAAAGACCACCTGCTTCTCGCTAAGCAATTGGCTAACGTTGAGCCCGCGCTGCTCAAGCTTCTTCACAAAGCGCTGTGAGGTGAACACGGTGGTGATTTCTGCCTGGGAAAGGGCGGACGTCAACGCTTCTTGGTCGGCGGTGTAATTAAGATTCACCAGCGTTTTACCCGCTAGCAGCGTGGCCATATTGGCGATAACCCCGGCACTGCTGGTAGGCAGCAGTAGGCCAACGTTCTGCCCTGGATTGAGCTTGCGAATACGTTTTGCCATCAGCAGGCTGGCGGTGAGCGCTTGGCTTGCGTTGAGTGGGCGGCCCAGCGTATCCGCCAGGGCAAGGTCGCTAGGGCGGCGCTTAACGCTTTGAATCCAGGCGTTAGGCAGGGTGGGTAGCGCACCCATGGCCCGCTGCCAGGAACGGGTAGCCTGCTCAAAAATACGCCGTTTAAGCACATCAGCGGGGGTATCTTTAGGCAGCGGCTTACCAAAGGCGACCACTACCGAACGGTGCAGCGGCGCGTTGCGTAGCTCTTTTAATTTGCTGGAGGAGCGGGAGAACTGGCTGCCCCACAGGCCGCGCAGGTAGAAAGGCACGATTTTTACATCGGGGTTAGCCATTTCACAGGCGCGCTCATAGCCGCGGCGAAATTCGCCCAGTTGGCCAGTGCGGCTAATCGCCCCCTCAGGAAATAGGCACACTACCTCGCCCGCGTTGAGCTGTTCAGCGACATCGGACAAGGCCTTTTCGGCACCGCTGCCGCGCTCAATGGGAATACAGCCGAGTGCTTTGAAGAACCAGTTGAGGTACCAGCGTTGGTAAACCGATCTGAGCATGACAAAGCGCACAGGGCGGGGGCTGGCGATCTGCACCATGGCCCAATCCACCCAGCTGATATGGTTGCCCAATAGCAGCACGCCGCCTTGGGCGGGTAGGTTCTGCAAGCCATGTACATCGACCCGGTAGCGGCGTGTCAGCAGGAAGCTCAACAGAAAGCGAACCAAACTCTGCGGCAGCTTAATAATGGTGTAGCCGCCGCCGACCATCGCCACCGTGGCAATGAGTAGCAGCAGGTAGTGGCTATCAACACCCGCCAGTGCGAACAGCGCCGTGAGCAGCAAAAAGCCCAGCATGGCGATGTTTTGAATCCAGTTATTGGCGGCCAGGACGGTGCCTAGCTCGTTGTCGGCGGCGTGAAACTGAATCAGCGCGTTAAGTGGCACAATAAACAGCCCACCCATCATGCCGATAAACACAAAGTTCAGCGCTTGGCCAACAGGTGTGGTTAACAGCGGCAGGCACCATAAACCCACGGCCACCCCGACGGCACCGACGGGAATCAAGCCCGTTTCTATGCGGTTATGTGAAAGCTTGCTGGCAAGCATAGAGCCCAGCGCGATCCCGATACCACTAGCGGCTAGAATGCCTTGCAGTACCAGGGTGTTATCAATACTGAGGGCATCTTTGGCATACGCGGGGAAGGCAGCCAGGAGCACTTGGCCCACCGACCAGAACGTGGCAAGGCCGATAATGGACAGCCTGATCACGGGCTGGCGAGCGATAATCCGCAGGTTATCTTTCAGGGCAGCGCCCTTGATGTAGCGCTGCCAGGTGAGCGGGGTATCCGGTCGCGTGGTGTTATCCAGCGGCAGGCGGTAAAGCGTCGCCACCTGAATAGCGCTATTGAGTACCAGTAGCCAGCCCAGTGGTGCTATTTGGCGCAACAGCTGCGCTGGGGTTTGATCATCTGGCATTACCCAGGTCTCAAACAGCGCGGTAAACGCTACGGTGCCCGCCAGAATGGCCCCAATAGTGACGGCTTGGATCAGCCCGTTGGCTTCCGCCAGGCGAGGCTTGCCGAACAGCCCTTTCACCAAGCCGTATTTGGCCGGTGAGTAAAAGGCCGACTGAATGGCCAGCAGTAGCGTCATCGCGAATGCCAGCCAAAACCAGCCCTGATAGTAAGCCGCCGTAATGCCCAGAGAAACTACCACCGCGGCCCAGGCCGATGTGCGCAGAATGCGTACCTTGGGGTAAGTGTCGGCCACATGGCCTGCCGGGCTAAACAGCAGGATAAACGGCAGCAGGATAAGCCCGTTGACCAGCGCGGTGAGCACAACCTGGGCAGTGCCATCGTAACTTTTGAAGATCGTATTCTGAATCACGATCTTGTGGCCTAGGTCCACAAACGCATTGAGAAAGATGGCGATCAGATAGGGCAAGGCGCCCTTCAAGTGCAGCAGTCGATGCATGGTGGTGTTGCCTTATCAATTTCTGGAAGTCGTAGCACTTTCTACATGAGGCTCGCTGGATGCAACTCTGATGCGCGAAGTTGTGTCATGGGTGCTGATTGGTAGTAGTATTTGCTACTTTTATGCGTCGTGCCCTTTCACGTTGCCTAATGAGGTTTTTATGTCCMAAGCCGATTCGCTGATTGAAATGCTAAAACGCCAGCTTCGCGCTCAGGGTAAAACCTATGCCGATGTTGCTCAGTGGTTGGCGCTGAGCGAGGCCTCGGTGAAGCGCCTGTTCGCTGAAAAGCACTTTACCTTGGCGCGGCTAGAGTGCATCTGTGATCAGCTTAATCTTGAGTTTGCTGAACTGGTGCAGGCCATGCAGGCAGAGGAGCAGCGTCTGCAGGAGCTGACCCAGGCCCAGGAGCAAAGCATTGTCGATGACCGAGAGCTGTTTCTGGTAGCTGTGTGCGTTATCAATGGCTATAGCTTCGACGAAATTCATCACCAGTACCAGCTAAGTGAACCGGAGTGTACCCGGCAGCTACTCAAGCTTGAGCGGCTTAAACTTATTGASCTACTTCCCGGCAACCGCATCAGGCGGCGGGTAGCCGCCAATTTCCGCTGGCGGGCGGACGGGCCGATCCAACGCTTCTTTCAACAACATATTGCCAATGAGTTTTTCCGTTCCCGTTTTGATAGTGACCGTGAAAAGCTCGTAGTGCTCAATGGCCTGCTATCCCCAGCGGGTAATGCCGAATGGCAGCAGACCATGCAGCGCCTTGCTAAAGAGKTTCATTCCCTGTGTGAACGGGAAAGCGGGCTGCCTATTCACCAGCGATTTGGCACCACTTCAGTGCTGGCAGTAAGGCAGTGGCAGTATGGGCTGTTTCAGGATTACAAACGAGAAGGCTAAAGCGATGTGTCCCGAAATCGAGCGGCTTCTTGCTCCAACCACTCGATGAAGCGTGCCACCGCCGGTGGCGTTACGCCTTCAGAAGGCAGGATCAGTTCATAGGCAAACGGAGAAGCGAGCGGATAGCGTTCCGCAAATGGGCGCACCAATACCCCGCTGGCGAGCCGGTCGGCCACCAATGGGTAGCTGGCCAGTACCACGCCCTGCCCGGCAATAGCCTGATCGAGCGCCAAGCTGTAGAGCGAGTATTGACGTTGTTGGGGGATCTTTTTTATTGCCATCCCGGCGTTTTTAAACCAATCGTGCCAGCTTGGGATAGGGTGAACCGCATGGCTGCACCAATCCACGGTGAGCAGTGTCTGGGCCAGCAAGTCAGCGGGCTCGTGTATATTTTCCTGCGCTAACAGGGTGGGCGAGCAAACAGGAAAGAGGGTGTCTTCAAATAGACGCTGGCTGGTAACGCCGGGCCAAGGCCCCTGGCCATAGCGCAGCGATAAGCGCGCCCTATTGGGCATCCATAACGGCGGCGTTAAGCGCGCCTCGGCATCCAGGGAGATTTCTATTTGCCGCTCATTGGCTTCAAAACCGGGTAAACGGGGGAGTAGCCAAAGTTGTAGGAACGAGGGTGGCGCACTCAGTAGCAAGCGAAAAGCGTCTTCTGAGCGCTCGGTGACGTTCTGCACGCCGCTGGCGATGCGCAAAAGACCCGCTTGCACATCTTCAGCAAGCCCCCGGCCTGCTTCGGTTGCACACACGCCATTGGCGTGACGTTCAAACAGCACCACGCCCAAGTGATCCTCCAACTGTTTGACCTGTCGGCTAACGGCGCCAGGGGTAACCCCCAAACGATACGCGGCGGCTTTGAAGCTATTTTCTCGTACCGCTTCGGCAAACGCACGCAGTGCATTCAGCGGTAGTCTCTCAATTCTCATAGCATGAGTTTTCCTAAGCCTAGGCCCGACAAGTAATCGTTTGTATGCCGTTTCGCTTCCTGCTGCAATGAGCGCCTTAATGTTATAGGAGCTCACAGTGAATAATCAAAGGCTAGCCTCAAATGCCCATGTTGCAAGCAGGGTAGGGCGTTCGCAGCGAAAGTCTGTGGATGCTATGGGAGCATCGCTAATGCTACTGTTTTGTCTGGTGCTGGGGTTCCAGCAAGTGGCAATTAAAGGGGTGGCTGAGGATATCTCACCTGTGGTGCAGATAGCCCTGCGCTCAACCATCGCCGGTTGCCTGGTCGCGTTGCTCGCCTATTGGCGCGGCATTCGCTGGGTGGATGTGGGGCACCACTGGGGGCCTGGGTTACTTGTTGGGCTCGGGTTTGCTGCTGAGTTCGCTTTTGTCGCTTGGGGACTAACCTACACCTTGGCATCGCATATGTCGGTCTTTCTCTACACCGCGCCCATCTTCGCCGCGCTTGGACTGCATCTTTGGGTGCCTGGGGAGCAGCTCTCCACTCGTCAGTGGTGGGGCGTCGGTCTGGCCTTTCTGGGCATGGTGATTGCCATGGCGCCGAGCGGCTCCTATAGCACCGAGATTATCATCGGCGATGCGCTGGGTTTGCTCGCCGGGCTCTCTTGGGCGGCTACGACGGTGGTGATCCGCAAGACCTCACTTTCCGAGGCCCCCGCGGAGCTCACCCTGAGCTATCAACTGAGTGTGACAGCGCTGCTGCTACTGCCAGTGGCGGCGCTGTCGGGGCAGTTAATGAGCGCGCAGTTTACTTCCATGGCGGTTGCTAGCCTCGTTTTTCAGGCGCTGATTATTTCATTTGCTGCGCTGATGCTGTGGTTCACGCTGCTTCGCCGCTATCGCGCGTCCCAGTTGGGCGTGTTCTCTTTTCTAGGCCCGCTTTTCGGCGTGCTTTTTGGTACCCTGTTGCTCAATGAGCCGCTCAGTATCAATTTCGTGCTGGGTGGCGGCGTTATTTTGGCGGGTATTGTCTTGGTGACGCGCTAAGTGATCCGCTCTCCGTTGCGCTTACACCTCTTCCACAATGGTTACAGAAACAGCTATGAGCATCACTCCCTTCCAGGCGCTGGCCTGCCCATTAGATGGCGAACCGCTAAGTCGATCGGGCAACGCTTGGAGCTGCCCGGCCGGGCACAGTTTTGATATCGCTAAACAGGGGTACATTAACTTACTGCCGGTGCAGCAAAAGCGCTCCCATGACCCGGGCGATAGTAAGGCTATGGTAGCTGCTCGCCAGCGCTTTCTTGAGGCGGGGCACTACCAGCCCATTGCGGACGCCGTCAGTCGTGCAGTCTTGAACCACGCTGAGGTCCAAACGCTAAGCAGTGAGCCGTTTAGCTGCCTGGATGCAGGCTGTGGCGAAGGTTACTACCTGCGTCAATTAGCTCACGCTGCTGCCTCCTCACCATCACTTTCGCTGATGGGGCTGGATATTTCCAAGTGGGCGGTACTGGCTGCCGCCAAGCAGGATGCGAAACAGGCACCGCTAAGCAGTTGGGTGGTGGGCAGCAATGCGCACTTACCGGTGCAGGCGGGTGCGCTGGATAGCGTGCTGTGCATGTTTGGCTTTCCGGTAGTGGGCGAGTTTGCTCGGGTATTGAAAACTGGCGGTGTATGGCTACAAGTGGAGGCAGGGCCCGATCATTTGCGAGAGTTACGGGAGATTATCTACCCGACGTTAAAGCCTGAGCGTTCAAGCGAGGTAGAAACACCAGCGGGCTTTACGCACCATAGCAGCGAGAGAGTAAGCTACTCGCTAGCGCTAAATGGAAAAGAGGAAATTGCCGATCTGTTGGCGATGACGCCGCATCTTTACCGGGCCAGCGCTGAGGGGCGTGCTCGCGCAGCGGCACTTGATAGGCTGGAAGTGACGGTAGATGTGCGGGTAGTGCAGTGGCTGCGTACCTAGCCTGGGCTATGTCCAAAAGAATCTGCTAAAAGTAATATCTCTAAACGCAACAAAGCCCGCATGAGCGGGCTTTGTTATCCGAACCTTGGAAGGTTCGAGCAAATTCTAAAGCGCTATGTCTTGTTAGACCTAGGCTTAGGAAATTTGCTTGATGTTTGAAGCTTGAAGGCCTTTCTTGCCCTGGGTAACGTCAAAAGAAACGTTAGCACCTTCTTGCAGGGTTTTGAAGCCGTCTGCTTGAATTTCAGAGAAATGGGCAAACAGGTCATCGCCGCCGTCAGAAGGAGCAATAAAACCGAAGCCTTTAGTATCGTTGAACCACTTAACTGTGCCAGTAGACATAGTAAAAATCCTTTCGCGCAAAGCGCTTAGTAAAGTTCCTGGTATCACCCAGATTAATAGCGGATAAAACAAGGAATACAATTACAGTCTTGCCGAAAGATTTTGTACACGTCTATCTCGTACATTTCTAAATCTTTTTCGTACACTTCTGAAACCATGCTTGCTTGCTAACCAACTGTAGCTACAGTGTCATGAAATGTTGCGTATGTCAAAGCCTTTGTTGACTATCTTACCGTTGTGCCCACTAAACAGCCTCTATTGCCAGCCCACTTTCCACACGCTGTCATCTTTTAAGCTTTGCCACGGCAAAATGAGCTCGCGATGAGAGTACACAGCCTCAATCACGACCTCTACTAGGTTCTCTTCTTCATCGCGCAGCAGCTGGGTAACCATAAAGTGCTTCTCTTTATTGCTTGGCTGGGCAGCCGTCCATTTGCTTTGGTGTAGCTTGCGCGGGTTGATCGTATGCATTGACGCTCCTTGGGCAAAGATATCGCGTGTTAGCTGCCATTAGKGATTATGCACTGGCTATCGCACTTACTGTTGTACCCAATTTTCAATGCCAAGCTCTGCATTAAGGCTCTTTAGGATCTCGGTTCGTTCGCGACCGTTTTCAGAGTGACAGCCAGTATCGTGCTCAAGTACCGCTTGTGCGCCATCCTGATTAACCCAAGTCACTGTATAGTTTGGCAGGTCGGTGGCACGCGGTTCGCAATCAAGGGTTTGCTGCGTTGTTCCCATGTCGGGTTGCATGGCAGCTAGTCGCTCTTGCAGCGAACGAAAAATGGTCTCATTGCCTGCCTGAGTACGCTCACCTTCCACGGCCGTGTGGCGTTCACCTGTGTAGCGGGTCGTACCATCCGCCTCAACCGCAACGCTATAGACAGGGCAGGTGCCGTAGCAAGGGCCTACTTCATAACGGATTTCAGCCAGACTGTTTTCGCTGGTCGTGGCGGAATGTTGTGCGCAGCCTGCTGTCATCAATGCCAATGTGGATACCGTTAAACAGGTGAGAGAAAAACGCATGCGAAAACTCCTTTTCTTGTAAAGATAATCTGACTTGATACGTTAGCTGCAGAGGGCTTCGTTAGGGCTAACAATACCTCAATGCTTGAATGAGGGTATTTGGCTTTCCAGTGTATGTTAACGCCATCGGTGTCCATAAAGTAATCGCTAAATTAACAAGCATGCACAAGGCTGCGCATGCTTGGTACGTCTGCGCACTATAAAAAGCCACCGGGCCTGCCACATTGATGGGCTGTTTCTCCGGCTGTCTGCAGAGGAAGTGCGTACCGCATTGATTTATTACCGCCTCCTGTCTTATCGATATCGCTGTGCCACACTAATAGAATGAGACGTATAAATGGGGCACGTGCTGCTCACATTAGACCCGCTCACACATGCAAACCTATAGGGACTTAAATGACTCGCATATGGAAGGCCTATTGTCAGGCGTCGTTGATTTTACGCGTCACCATCGCACTGGTGTTGGGTGTTGTGGTCGGACTGGTGGGCGGGGAGCCGGTAGCGGTTTGGTTAGCGCCGTTAGGCGATTTGCTGCTACGGCTGCTCACTTTTCTGATTGTCCCGATTGTGCTGTTTACGCTAATGGTGGGGGTGAATCAGTCCCGCGAGGGCAGTGCGGGTCGCGTGGGCGGTAAGGTGTTCGGCTATTACCTTACCTCTTCGGCGCTGGCTATTATGGTGGGCTTAGCTGTTGCCACGCTGTTTAGCCCTGGCAGCGGTATGACGTTGGATGAGAGTGCCAGTTTCTCTGTGCCCGAGAATCCAGGCGTTGTCGATACGCTGCTGAATATAGTGCCGGATAATATTATTAGTGCGTTTGCCGAGCTCAACATGTTGGGCATTATTTTTACGGCGCTGGTGTTTGGCATCGCATTGCTAAAGATGCGCCAGTCGGAGCGGCAGCATGCCATGGGTGAACGCCTTTATGGCGTGATTGAAGCGCTAAACGAGGTCACTCTAAAAGTGATGTCAGGGGTATTGCACTACGTGCCCATCGGCGTGTTTGCGATTGTTGCCGAAACGGTGAGTCAGCAGGGGCTGGAAACGCTACTCTCACTAGGTGATATGGTGGTTGTGCTGTATATCGCCCTGGCAACTCAACTGCTGATTTATTGCGGCATCATGCGGCTGTTTAGCGTGAAGCTGCGCACCTTTTTTCGCGAAGCCCGTACGCCCATGGCCACGGCGTTTGCCACCCAAAGCAGCTCGGGTACGTTACCGCTAACGGTTAATGCTGCCCACCGCTTAGGAATTCCCAAAAGCATCTATGGTTTTAGTCTGCCGTTAGGGGCTACTTTAAATATGGATGGGGCGGCGATTCGTATCGCCATCTCGGCGGTGTTTGCCGCCAACGTGATTGGTGCACCGCTGGATTTCATTAGCATGGTGCAAATAGTGTTGATCGGCACGTTAGTGTCGGTGGGCACGGCAGGGGTGCCGGGGGCCGGAATCATCATGATCGCCACGGTGTTTGCCCAGGTGGGCCTACCAATTGAAACCGTCGCGTTGCTCACCGCTATCGATGCACTGGTAGGAATGGGGTGTACGGCGCTGAACGTGACAGGCGACTTGGTAGGCACCTCCGTGATAGCGCGTAGTGAAGGAGAGAAGTTGCAAGAGGAGTTTGTCGAAAAAGCACCAGCGACGGCAAAGGGGTAAATGCAGTAGGCCAATGACGACTATAAGGAGAGCCCATTTTGGATGATCGAGAGCTCGCTTACTTAACACGTGCCGTTGAGCTAGCCGAAGAGGCTCTTGACGCGGGTGATGAACCCTTTGGTAGCGTACTGGTAAGTGCCGCAGGTGATGTGTTGGCAGAAGATCGTAACCGCATTGCTGAAGGGGATTCTACTCAGCACCCTGAATTCTTCCTGGCGCGCTGGGCAGCGCAGCATATGACGCCGGCGGAGCGAGCAACGGCGACCGTTTATACGTCGGGTGAACACTGCCCTATGTGTGCCGCTGCCCACGGTTGGGTAGGACTTGGGCGTATTGTCTACGTCAGTTCATCTCAACAGCTGAGTCTCTGGCTGGCCGATTTGGGTGTGSCCCCGTCGCCAGTCGCGACCCTGCCTATTCAGCAGGTGGTGCCTGGGCTCAAGGTGGAAGGCCCGATAGCGGAGCTGGATGAGCGCGTTCATGCGTTGCATAAGCGGCGCCATGCCCGCCTATCGTGATGATATAAAAAAGCCGCCCAAGCGTTAACTTGGGCGGCATCGTTTTGACTATACGTGGCTCTTAAAAACCGGCTATTAAAACCTAGTGTTTCAATATTACATAAAACGCATGAATGATGCCCGGTACGAAGCCAAATAGCGTTAGAATGATATTCAGCCAGAAATGCCCTTTAAAACCGACCTCAAAAAATACGCCGAGTGGGGGAAGTATTACGGCAAAAATCATCTTGATTGGATCAGTCGCTGTAAACGCCATGAAGCCTCCTTTGCTTTCATTGGGGTAACTTGTACAAGTGTAGGCACGATCAATCTATTTATCCATGCCTTGGCTAATTCTCTACGACTAGCCGAGTAGACAATCGTTCAACTCCGCCATTTATTTCCGCTCTATGCTGTTTGGAAGGGATCCCGTGTTCAAAGCATCGTTAAAAAAAGTACCGTTAAAAGTCACCACCACGTCTTTTTGCTTGTTCAGCTGCCTTGGTGCAAGCCCAGGCTGGGCTCAAGAGAGTCCGACCGATAGCAATAGCTTGGCCACGCTGGAAGTGACGGCGCCTCGGCTATCGCGGGAGCTTTACGCGACGCCCGCTGCGGTTTCAACGCTTGACCACGAAGTGATTGCTCAGGGGCAGCAGCGTACACGACTGGATGAGGCGTTAGTTCGTGTGCCAGGGGTGTTCTTGCAGAATCGCGATAACTTCGCCCAAGGCCAGCGAATCTCCATTCGCGGCTTTGGCGCCCGGGCGCCGTTTGGGGTGCGCGGTATTACCGTGATGGTGGATGGTATTCCCTATACGCTGCCGGATGGCCAGGCGCAGCTAGATGCCATTGATCTGGACAGCGCCGAGCGCATCGAAGTGATTCGTGGGCCCTCTTCGGTGCTCTACGGCAACGCAGCAGGTGGGGTGATTGATATCACCACCGCCGATGGGCGTGATAATCCTGGCTCGAGTGTGCGTACCGAAGTGGGAAGCGATGGTTACCGTAAGGCGGTTGTGCAAACAGGGGGCGCCCAGGGGGATTGGTCGCACCATGTGAGCTTTTCAGCGCTCAATGTGGATGGCTATCGGGAGCAGAGCTCAACAGAGAAATACTTGCTGAATGCCAAGCTGCGCCGGGAGTTAGGCAGCGACCGGGCGTTAACCGCGATTATCAATCTACTGGACAATCCCCGCTCCGAAGACCCCGGCGCGCTGAACGCCGGTGAAGTGGCCAGTGGCCGTGATCAAGCGGCGCCGAACTCATTAGCGTTGGATGCAGGACAGAACGTAGATCAGCAGCTTATTGGCTTACAGTACGAGGATTTGTCCGCTGGCCCTGGCGAGCTGTATCTCAAAGGTTTTATCGCCCAGCGCGATTTTGAGCAGCAGCTGCCCTATGTGGGTGATAGCCGCATTGGCTATCAGCGTGATTACCTGGGCGCGAGCGCTGAGTATCACCATGAAGTCAGCCTGGGTAGCCTGCCGTTGAGCTATATCACCGGTGTTGATGTGGCCCGCCAAGACGATGAGCGCTTCCGCAACGATGTAAACGGCCAAGGTGTTGTCGGCGAGCAGTTGGCGGAAGAGACCCAAACGGCGACCTCCGCTGGGGTATTTGCCCAGGGCGATTTAGCGCTGACCGAGCAGGTAACGTTCTCGCTTGGCGCACGCTTTGACCGAGTGGAGCTAGAAGTAGATGATCGCTATCAGGACGATGGCGATCAAAGCGGTGACCAGACCTTCAATGAGTGGAGCGGTTCGGCGGGGTTAAGTTACCGTTATCGTCCGCAGCATCAAGCCTATATCAATACCGGTACGGCGTTTGAAACGCCGACGTTCTCCGAGTTTGCCAATCCGGCGGGCGGTGGTTTTAACCCGTCGGTGTCGCCGCAAAAAGCCTGGAACCGTGAGGTGGGTCTGCGGGGTTATATTGAGCCACTGGCGATGGATTACGATCTGGCGCTGTTTTCGGTACGCGTGCGCGATGAGCTGGTGCCTTATGATGACGGCGGTCGCACCTTCTACCAAAACGCAGGCGATACCGACCGCGACGGCATTGAGCTGGCGCTAGGCTGGCAGCTCGCCGACCAATGGCGGTTGGATAGCGCTCTTACGCTGGCGAGCTATGAGTTTGATCAATTTGCTACACCAACTGAAAGCTTTGGCGGGAATCGCATTCCTGGCCTGCCCGAGCAAACCTGGGTCAATCAACTCACTTGGCAGGGTCTGGATGAGCGCTTTGCCACGCTGGAAACCCAGTACGTAGGTGACTTGGTGGCGGACAACGCCAATGAGACAGAGGTGGATAGCTACTGGTTAGTAAACCTGCGGGTGGGGGATGGCTGGCAGTTAGGTAGCAATACGCGGTTGAATGCCTATGTCGGCGTGCGCAATCTGCTAGATGAAGAGCACTACGCCAATGTTCGCTTGAATGGCACTTATGGACGTTTCTATGAACCGGCCCCAGGGCGCAGTGTTTATGGCGGGCTAGAGGTACGTTTCTAAAAGCTTTATAAATAAAAACGGGCGGCGCTCATTTATGAGGCCGCCCGTTCTCGTTGGTGATGAGGCTAAGCTAACCGGTTACTCCGGTAGTGCGTAGCCAATCACGTAATCGCCCATCTTGGTACCAAAGGTACCGTGACCCCCCGCCGTAACGACCACATACTGGCGGCCATCCTGGCCCGTGTACGTCATCGGTGTGGCCTGACCACCTGCTGGCAGGCGCGCTTTATACAGCTCCTCACCGGTGGTGATATCGTATCCGCGCAGGTACTGATCCAGCGTGCCACTCAAGAACGAAACACCGCCTGCGGTGGTCAGCGGGCCGCCTAGCGCCGGAACGCCAACGTTCAAACCAATTGGCAGGTCAAACGGCATGCTATCGCGTGTGGTGCCATTGGGGTGTTTCCAGGTCACTTGGTTACTTTGCAGATCGATACCCGCCACATCGCCCCAGGAAGGCGCTTGGCAGGGCAGGCCGAGTACTGAAAGCAGCGGGCCGAGTTCAACAGCATAGGGTGCCCCTTCATTAACTTGTAGGCCTTGCTCACTGGCAGAGCCTTGGCCCTCTTCAACCTCTTCGCGGGGTACCAGCTTGGAAACGAACGCCAGGTATTTAGCCCCGGTGAAGAGCGCTTGGCGTTCGGGGTCAACTGCGACGCCACCCCAGTTCATCACACCCACGTTACCTGGATAAACGATGCTGCCTTCCAGTGAAGGTGGCGTGTACTGGCCTTCGTAGCGCAAAGAGTTGAACTGAATGCGGCACATCATTTGATCAAACGGGGAAGCGCCCCACATATCGCGCTCGGTGAGCGGCGGTGGTAGCAGGTTAAGCGCTGAACGCGGCTGTGTCTCGGCCGTCCAGTCGCCCTCCACAGCCCCTTGCGGAACCGGTACTTCTTCAATGGGTACAATCGGTTCGCCGGTTTCGCGGTTCAATACATACAGGCTGCCTTGCTTGGTCGGCTGAATAACCGCGGGCTGGGTGCCATTATTGGTGGCCAGGTCAATCAGTACCGGCTGCGCGGGTGTATCCATATCCCATAGATCGTGATGCACAAACTGGTAAACCCACTCAACCTGGCCATCTTCCAGGTCGAGTGCCACTAGACCTGCACTGTAGGTTTCATCGTTCTCAGTGCGGTCGGCGCCATACTGGTCAGGCGTAGCGTTACCCATGGGCAGGTAAACCAAGCCTAGCGCTTCATCAACGCTGATCGGTGCCCATACGTTGGGGGAGTTGCGCGTGTAGGTTTCGCCTTCTGGTAGCGGGTCGGTATTGTCTGGGTTGCCACTATCCCAGTTCCATACCAGCTCGCCGGTATGTACATCAAAGGCGCGGATAACGCCGGACGGCTCGTCGGTAGAGCTGTTGTCGGTGACATGTCCGCCTAGAATAATCAGGTTCTCAGTCACCGTAGCAGGGGAGGKGGAGTAGTACCCGCCTGGAGAAAACTCGCCAATATTGTTGGTGAGATCAATTTCACCGTTATTGCCAAAGCTGGCACACCGCTCACCGGTGTCAGCATTCAGCGCAATCAAGCGTGCATCTGCCGTGGGTAGGTACAGCCTGCGAGGGCACATGACGTCGGTCTCGCTGAGCATGGGTTGCTGCGGGGCGCCGTTTTCTTCTTCAACACCAAACAGCAGGGACAAGAAGGAGAGATCCAGACTGAAAATATCGCTGTCATCGAAGATGTCGAAAGAGAGAGCCGTTGCACTGCTCGGCGCAGCGTCACTGTTTGTTTCTTCTGCGCTATCGGTGGCAGCGTCGTTAGTGTCAGTAGAATAGTTTGCGGCGTCATAGTAGGCGAGGCCGCGGCAGGTCATATGCGCCCAGCCAGAAAAGTCATCCGCCCCCATAGTGCTGATTTCAGGATCAAACGCCCATAGGGTTTCTCCCGTTTCGGGAGACAGCGCCATCGCCCGGCTGTGCGAGGTACAGATATACAAACTGTCGTTCACTTTCAGCGGGGTATTCTGATTGGTGATTTCGGGGGGCGCATTGGGGCCCGCTTCGTCACCGGTTTGAATGCGCCATACCTCTTCAAGCTCGCCGATGTTTTCCGGAGTGATCTGATCGAGCGAAGAGTAGTGGGTGCCCGCATTGGTGCCGCCATAGGCGGGCCAGTCATCGCCTGCCACTTGGGCAGGGTTGACGCTATCGGCGGTGGCTGTCTCGCTATCTGCCAGCGACCCTTCGATAGTGCCAGGATCGTTAAACTGACTGGCAATGGCCACGATAACAGCGGCAGCAATGCTGCCAACAAGCGCCAGACTGCCGCCTTTTGAGCCTAGCGGCTTACGCCACCAGGGCAGGAGCAGCAGAATGCCGATTAAGCAGAGGATGGCGACGCGGGGCACTAACTGCCACCAGTCGAGGCCAACCTCCCACAGGGCCCACACCAAGGTGGCAAAAAGAATCAGCGCGTAGAGCCATAGAGCGGCGCCGCGACGCAGGGTAAATAAAACGCCGCAGGCAATAATACTAAGCCCGGCGATTAAGTAGTAGGCACTGCCGCCTACGCTGACGAGCTTGCTACCGCCAAAAGCGAGCGCCAAGCCGACAATAAGGAGTAGTAGGCCAACGATAATCGCTGGCCATTTACCGTGATCACGCGTGCTTTCTTCCATGAGGTGTCCCCTTGTTACAACCTACCGACAACGCGCTCTAACCCATCGACAGTGCCGATGGGTTAAAACACACATTTCTGAAAGATGATTTTAATTATCAATTCGCTATTGGTCTAACGTTTTGACAATTTTTTCTTAGCTGCAGCGCTGGCCGCAGCGAAAAGCGTGCTGCGGCCAGAGTGCAATGAGGATGGGATAGAGGTGAACGGAGCGCTACAGTTTGACCAGCATTTTACCGGTGTTGGCGCCATCAAACAGGGCGAGAAAGGCGTCGGGCGTGCTTTCTAAGCCCTCTTTCACTGTCTCTTTATAGTCCAGCTTGCCTTCCGCTACCTGAGGAGCTACTTCGTTCAGGAAATAGGGGTAACTCGACCAGTGATCGGTGACGATAAAGCCCTGCATTTTGGCTTTGCGCATAATTAGCTGGGCAAGGTTGCTAGGGCCAGGAGCCGGCTTTTTGGCATTGTAACCATCAATCATCCCGCACACGGCGATCCGCGCGCCTTCATTCAGCTGGCTAAGCGCCGCTTCAAGGCAAATGCCGCCGACATTTTCGAAATAGACATCGATACCGTTGGGGCTGGCGAGCTTAATKGCATCGCTAAGCTCGTGAGCATCTCTATCTCGGTAGCTGACCGGCTCGACGCCCAATGACYCCAGCCAAGCTAGCTTATGAGCGGCGCCTGCAATACCCACCACATGGCAGCCCTTCGCTTTAGCCAGTTGGACGGCTAGCGAGCCAACTGCACCGCTGGCGGCGCTGACTAAAACGTTATCGCCAGGCTTACATTCGGCAATCAGGTTGAGGCCTGTCCAAGCTGTCATGCCGGGCATTCCCAGTACACCTAGATAGGCCTGCTCAGGAACATCAAGATCGGGTAGTTTTGTGACCCCTTGTGCAGGCAGTTGGGCGATATCCCGCCAGCCGCCCATATGGCTGACGCTGTCGCCCACTTTCAGGCTGGGATCATTGGTCTCTATAACTTCGCCAATGGCGCCGCCTTCCATGGGCTTGCCGAGTTCAAACGGGTCCACATAGGTGCGAATGCCGCTCATGCGGCCGCGCATGTAAGGGTCAACGGAAAGCCAGTGGTTACGAATGCGCACTTCGCCTTCGGCCAGATCGGGAAGCGTTTGTGTCTCTAACTTGAACAGCGCGCGGTCGGGAAGGCCCTTGGGGTAATCGGTAAGCGTATAAAATTGTGACTGCATAAATTTCTCCTGCGAATACTTAGCGTTTTGAGCTGTGTATTTTGGGCTGGGCGTTCGAACTCCTTGCAGCATAGAGACCCTTAGCCTGCTTGCAAGTTCGTTAATGTATCGGGAAGCAATTCACATGAGGTAAGTCATATAAAAAAAAACAGGGCGACCATTGCTGGTCGCCCTGTCTGTTGACTGCTTAAGATAACGATGCTTCGTGTGCTGTCGCATTGATTAGGCTAATGGGTATCACACAACAACCAAGGATGTGTTATCCGTTAATCCAACAGCGTTACCATCACTGGAGCTGTACCGCGGCGAATCATGCCAAGCTTCGCTGCCGCGCGTTTAGATAAATCAATAATGCGTCCTTGAATGAAAGGGCCGCGGTCATTGATCAGAACTTCTACTTCTTGTCCCGTGTCCGGGCGTGTCACCAACACCTTTGTTCCAAACGGCAAACTCGGATGGGCGGCGGTCAGTGCCTGTTGATCAAAGGGTTGCCCACTTGCGGTGGTCGCTCCTTGAAAGCGGTCACTGTAAAAAGAGGCGACGCCTTGCTGTGTTTCTGTTTCGTGTGCAAAAGCACTGTTGGCAGCGCTGCTGACTAGTACCGCTGCCAAACAAATCGTTCGGATCAGTCGTTTTTGGGCTCCCATAGGAGTACCTCAGTTTTTCGTGTTGCGAATCCCGCACTCTTGATGAGGTGCCTGATAGGCTTGTCGATACTMCCCTTGTCGCAACGAGTCAGCAAGCTTTGAGAAGATCGATGCAAATAGGTTCAATTTCAAGATTTTTTAATCTCTGCTTATGTGGCCTTGGGTTTCAGTGACTTATCAGCCCAGGTATGAGATGCATAAAGAATGGTCGTTGCGCAATGCAGCATTTTTTATGAAACGCTCACTTTAATTGAGTAAGCAGCTTATAATCACGACTGCTTATCTAATTAATGATTGTCATTACGACTCAACAAGGAACAGCTCATGGCTAAATCCTCTTCGTTTGCGTTTGTATTGGTGGCGGTTGGTGGCGCCGCCGTGGGTTTTCTCGCCGCGCAACTTATTCCCTTGCCAGGGCAAACTGCTGATGAAACGTCTGCGGAAAGCGTAGACACAACTGATCAGCCGGCGGTTGCCGAGGCTATTGTTGGCCTTGAAAAGCTCACCCTTGATGAGCGCCTGCGTGGCGAAATAACCTCGGCCAGCGAACTGAACGGTAACGATGGTAGCCGCTTCATGCGCTATGCCATTTCACTGGAAGAGGATGAGATCGTTGAGATTTCTCTCAACGGTGCCTTGCAGGGCGTTGTGGCGCTTTATGATGACCAGTTACAGCTACTCGATAATGCCCCCGTCGTGCGCCACCGTATTGAGGAGAGTGGTGACTACGTGGTGGTGGTTAGCGGTGCTGATGCCCACAGCTATGGCCCGTTTACCGTTGACAGCCGCGCCGTTGAGTTGACGGACGCGGACACAGTGGCAGTGGGTGAGCCTATCGACAGTTGGCTGCAGGGGGATGCCCGTGAAATCACTCTGAATATAGAAGAAGCGGGCCTTTACCAACTGGAAATGCGCTCCGACGACTTCGACGCTTACCTAGAGATTGAAGGGCCGAATGGCTACGCTCGTGAAGACGACGACAGTGCCGGTGATTTAGACGCACGTATTGCTGATTTCCTGGAGCCCGGTGAGTATACGCTAACGGCACGCAGCGCCTACGGTGATGGTGATGGCATCTATACGCTTTCAGTAGAGCCTCACGAGTTACCGGGAGATGGCGAGCTGCGCAATGATGGAGCGCTCACTCCCGATGACTCTCTCAACGGTTGGTACAGTGGTCAGGACCTTGGCTACCAAGTAGAAGTAGAAGAAGCTGGCATGTACCAGATTGACATGCGCTCCAGCGACATCGACTCGTATCTGGTACTTGAGGGGCCTAACGGTTACTACCGAGAAGATGATGATAGTGCCGGTAATCTAGATGCCAGCATCGCTGATTTTCTGGCTCCCGGTGAATATCAGTTAACGGCACGCACAGCCTATGGCGAGAGCAGCGGCATGTTTACGCTCACCATGGAGCCGCGCGATATGCCCGATGTTGAACTGCGTAATGAAGGCACGCTTACCCCTGGTGAAGCGCTGAACGGTTGGTACAGCGGAGAGCCGCTGACGTACCAGTTGGAGGTAGAAGAGAGCTCGTTAGTGACGTTGGAGATGCGCTCTGCCGATTTTGACACCTTTATCGAAGTTAGTGGTCAAGGCGTTGCCATCAGCGATGACGACGGCGCAGGCGGTACCGACTCACGTCTTCAAGAGCCGTTGCTGCCCGGCACTTACACGGTAAGCGCACGAGGCTTTAGCGCTACCGGTAGCGGCTTATTCGAATTAAGCCTTGAGATGGAGCCGACGGATATTCCCCCAGAGCTTTAATTATCAGCGTTAATCAATAATGCCCAACGCCCCTGTCGCTTATCGTGATAGGGGCGTTACTCTATTGGTCGGTGGTGAGGAGTAAATGGTGAGGCGTAAGGTGTAAATAGTTAGGCGTGAGGAGATTAACGGCTCGCTTTGAGGCAGCCTACCACCACCAGCACGGCCGCGGCGGGTAAACGCCAGTCGAGTACGCTCATGCCTGCCAGCACCAGCAGCAGGGCGGCCAGGATCGGCACGCCATAGGCCAAGCTGCCCACCAGGCTCGCGTGCCCCCAGCGCAACGCTTTATCCCACGCCACCATGGCTACTCCGTACGGCCCTAACCCCAGGGCGATACCTGCCAGCAATGCCTCCCCGCTGGGAAAAGCTAGCGTGCCTTCCAGTGCCAGGCTCGCGGTCAAGGCAATAGCACAGGCGATGAGCAGTAGCCGCGGCAGCAGCGGCGTTAACGCCACTGGCGCTGCTTGGCTTAACCATGAATAGATTGCCCAGCAGCAGGCGGCCAACAAGGCTAGCGCGTAGCCCGTGGTGGCGCCTCCCAAGCCCCCGTTGATAGCTTGAGGAACCAGCAGCAGCGCCGCACCCGAAAACGCAATCAGTGCGCCGACAACCCCCGCAATCTGCAGGCGGCCAAAACGGCTCCATTGGCTGAGTAGTACAAACAGCACCGGCCAAGTGTAGGTAATCAGCGCCGCTTCGGCGGCGGGCGCTAACCGCATGCCAATAAAGTAGGTGCTGACGGCGCCAAAGATGAGCAGCGGGATACCCACCCAAACACTCAGTTGCCAGCCCGCGCCGCAGGCGGCGACGTTAACCCGGCGGCTTAACGGTAGCGTTGCTAATGACCCTGCTAACAGGGTAACGGCGGTTAGCTGCAAGGGCGGTGTCGCTTTGGCAAACTCGGCCAGCAGCGGCGCCGCACTCCAAAGCATCACGGCCACTAACGCCGCACCAACACTGTACCAACGTGGAAATAACGCGGGGGAGTGAACGGGATGCATAAGAGTTCTCCTTGATTAGTGAATGTGCTGAGCAGCATACTCATTATGAACACATCACAATATCGATCTTTTATGATCGTTATTATCAAGAATGGTGATGAATAAGGGCAGATGAATAAGGGCTGATAGATGAGGACTGGTATATGCGTGCACCCACGTTGGATCTAACCCTGCTACGTACCCTGGTGGCCATCGCGGACACCGGCAGTGTAACGGCGGCGGCAAAGCGGTTAGCGTATACCCAGTCAACCGTGAGCATGCAGCTACAGCGGTTAGAGGCGCAGTTATCGCTCACGCTGCACGAGCGGGAAGGGCGGCGAATACGCTTTACTTCAGAAGGTGAGCGATTACTCAGCCATGCCCGACGGCTATTAGCGCTTAATGATGAAGCATGGAGTGATATGCAGGCTCGTCAGGTCACCGGGGATCTTACCCTGGGGATTCCTGAAGATTACGCCTCGCTGCTGCCCTCGGTGTTTGCCTACTTTCATCAGCTTTATCCCGCGGTCGGGTTAAAGGTGATCTGCGGTACCAGCACGCACCTCGTCGAGCAGGTGAAAGCCAAAGAGTTGGATTTAGCCCTGGTAACCCGGCAGCGTAACTCGCCAGGCGGCGATGTTATCCGCCGGGAGCCTTTATTGTGGGCCGTAGGAATGAACCAGCAGCCGCTGCTTAGTGACCCGCTGCCGCTGGCGCTCTACTCCCCTGGGGCAGATGTGTTTCGTGAAGTGGCCGAGCAGGCATTGCAATCAGCCGGGCGTAGCTGGCGGGTTGCCTATACCAGCCAGTCCATGGCGGGGTTGGCACCAATTGTTACCGCTGGGTTGGCCATCGTGGTGGTGACTCGCAGCATGCTAACCCCAGCGCTGAGGCCGCTGGATGAGAGCAGCGGGCTGCCGGCGCTGCCGATGATTGAGCTGGCGCTGCACCGTGCGCCGCACCGGCCTTCGGAGCCTGCGCGCCGATTGGGCGAGTTAATACGCGAACAGCTGGCAGCGCCCGAGCAGGCGCTATAAGGTATTTCGTTAGTAACGTTTAGCGTTGATGGCCGCGTAGTGCTTTAATCAGCGTAAGGGAGCGTTACTGACTAGACTAAAAAGCCAATGCATTGGCAGTTAGGAGCACTACATGCACGAACTGGATCACTATATCTACCCGCATCGGGTGTTGCACTGGCTGGTGGCGGGCGCAGTGTTGCTCTCTTTGGCCAGCGGTTTAACGTTAGGCTTTTTGGGCTATGAGCGCACCGTTGCGCTAGTCGGCAATATGCTTACGAACCTGCTTTATACCAGCCATAAAACGCTGGGGGTGTTGATACTATTGCTAATGACGCTACGTATTATTACCCGACTGGCCTTTGTGGTGCCCGACCATGAACCGCCTTTAAACGCCTTTGAGCGAGTAGTCAGTACCAGCGTCCATCATTTGCTCTATTTAGCACTCATTATCATGCCTTTGTTGGGCTGGGCAGCAACGGCAAGTGGCGGATTTCCCGTTGAGTTTTTCCACTGGCATTTGCCAGGGTTAATTGGCGAGCGCGAGCAGCTATCTGAACAGCTGTTTATGTGGCATGAGCGCCTGGGGTGGGCCATTTTAGGCTTGGTGGTACTGCACGTCGCGGGGGCCATATTCCATTGGAAAATCAAACGCGATAACGTGATGAAGCGTATGAGCCTGTTTGATTAACGGCCATTGAAAATGGCTAAAGACTAACCCGCCGAGCCGTAGCGATAGCACTCTACTGCTTGGCGAGATTTGACAGCGTACATATGGCTATCGGCTTCACGCAGTAAACTCTCTAGCGTGGTGTTGTCTGTCCCCTGGCAAGTGCTAACGCCGATGCTTACGCCCACACTGACTCGTTCGCCGCAGGGGAGTTTGATCGGTGAGCGAATGGCTTCCCCGATACGGGCCTGAATATTCTCAAGCGTATCGTCGGGCTCAATATTCTCCATGATAATAATGAACTCATCGCCGCCAAAGCGTGCGCAGTGATCACCAACACGCGCCAGGTTAGCGATGCGCTTAGCTATTTGTTGTAATACAAAATCTCCTGCCTCATGGCCGTAGCAGTCGTTAATGGGTTTGAAACGATCAAGATCGAGCATCAGTAACGCCAAGCGCTGACCAAGTTGACGATTACGCTCGAGAACCTCTTCGGCGCAGCGCGCCAGGCCGTGACGATTTAATAAACCGGTCAGCATATCGCCGTTGGCTAAATGCTCCAGTGCTTTAGTGCGGGCGGCGACTTTTTGCTCCAGCACGGCTTCCTGCTTTTTAAGCGCAGCTAACATAGCGGTTTGAGCACGCTCTTTTTGCCGTTTAAGTTTGTTAAAGCGTGATGCCAGCGCAAACGAAAGCAGCAACATTTCTAGTGCAGAGCCAATTTGAATCCCGTGAAGAGTAATAAAATTGGCGGGTAGTACGCCCAGGTTGCGCAGTGCAAAGACACCTGCCCCCAGCAGAAATAGCGACCACGCAAACACGAACAGCCTAGCGCTGGGTATGCGTCGCAAGCTGCAGTAGCTGCCGCATATCAGCAGCAGTAAGGCTGCCATAAACCCTGTCACATCCATGAGGTGAAGCGCCGCAGGAATGGGTAGCAGCAGCGACGCGATAACGGCCAGCCAGCAGTAGCTGCGAAAGGTGTTCAATACCTGATGCCAGCGTGGGCAGTATGTCTCGGTGTTAAGAAAACTCTGCGCAAACAGCGTGGCCATGGTGGAGGCAAAGGTGAAGCCGAGTGCCACCAAGCGTGACGTGTTTTCACCTAAAAAACTCCAAAACATGAGAGTGCCAATGCCGTTAAACGCCAGGATGGCAAGCCCAAAGCCCGCGACGAATAGCGAGTAGTGAAGAAATACGCGCTCTTTGAAGCCAAAAAATAGCAGTAAATTATATAAGCCCATCGCCAGCAGCATGCCAAAGTAAGTGGCCAGCCAAAAATTATGTCGGTCGTTTTGGGTATAAAATGCCTCGGGTGCTAGTAAGTTATAGCTAAGCATCTTGCTGCCTGATGCAGCCACATGGGTATACAGCGTGACCGTTTCATGGGCGGCTAGCTGARGGGGGAAAACCGCCTGCCGGTGGGCGAGCGCACGCTGTTCAACGGGAACCGCACTGCCGCTTAGTTGCACTTCGCTTAGCTGCACTTCGCTGCGCTGTTGGCGAAACGTATAAAGGGTAACGTAATCCAGGAACGGGTACTCAAACTCCACCACCCAGCTCTGGGGATCCGGCGAATCGTTGCGCACTTGGGTGCGCAGCCACACATCACCGCGGGTATAGCCGAAATTTAAATCTTTGGCTTGGTGGGTGGGCTTAAAGGTACGCGGTTTTGCGAGTAAATCGTTAATCGATAAAGACGGTTCGTCGGCGTGCCAGAACTCGTTATAAGGGGCAAGCGAATAGCTCGCCTGGCTTGGCGATGCGGATAAAAGAGTGTTTGCCTGAGCCCGCGGAATAAACAAAACCGCAAGCAGCAACAATAGGCCAGTGTAAACACCCGTCGTTAAACGTATTGCATGCATAGGGTATCGCTTTTTTCGTTTTATTACCCCGTGCGCTGTTCCCTGGGTTCCCTTGCCCGCCGGGGGCGCTAATTCGTCGACATAGCGCTAGCTGCTTAAACTACCTGTGTCGCGATCAGCTATTTGAGTGTAGTCGGCTTTGGCAAAAGATAGCGTTTAAAACCCTCATACTTAATACATGATACGACTCAATTGCTGGGTAAGCCGTTGGATTAACTGGCCGCTGTGGCGCCAAAAATGCCAATAAAGAGGCACTGCTAAAGAGTGGCCGGGAGCAACMCTGGTCAATTGGCCACTTGCCATTAATTCGCCGACCTGTAGTTGGGGCATCATGCCGTAGCCGATCCCGGCCGCGGCCAAGCGTACAAACCCTTCTGAAGAGGGGCAGAGGTGGTAAGGAAAGCGGCCATGGTAACCGCACAGGGCGAGAAACTGGTGCTGCAACTGATCATGGGGGCCGAAGACGATGGCCGGGGCCTTTTGAAAAGCTTCAGCGTTGGGTCCATCCGGGAAGTGTCGCGCCACATAATCGGGTGAGGCGAGCGGATGGTAGTGCATTTCGCCCAGCGCCACACAGCGTGCTCCGGCAATCGGCTGTGGTGTTGCGCACAGGCAAGCGGCTACATCGCCATCGCGCAAGCGCTTGAGCCCGACATCCTGGTCTTCGATCACCAGATCCAGCAGCACTCCCTCCTGCTGGCAGATATGTGCGACGGCCTCGGCCCACCAGGTGACCAGGCTATCTGCATTGATAGCGATACGCAGTCGCGGAGCCTGGTCATCCAGCGTGGGCAGAGAGCCCCGCAGGTCACGCTCTAATAGCTGGACTTGTTGGTAGTGGGTCAACAGCCGCTGGCCCGCAGGGGTGGGGGCTAAGTGCGGGTGGCGAATCAGCACCGGCTGGCCCAGGCGAACTTCCAGTGCCTTGATGCGCTGGGAGACTGCCGACTGCGAAAGCCCCAGCACGTCGCCTGCGCGCTCGAAACCGTCGCACTCCACTACGGTCGCTAAGGCGTGAAGCAGTTTGTAATCCAGCATAGCGGTATTCCCAGAGCAGCAAAAAGTGACGTAAAGCAAAAAAAGAACGAATAAACCCGGCGGTGCGATTGATATGAGATTAAATAGGATTGAGTCTCATAAGCCAATGAATTACATTTCAGATTGGGCGCAACATCCCATCCTAGCGAGATGACTTAGCACTTTATTTTAGTCGTTTCTGTAACGCCATAGCCTAAAGGACACTGTAATGCCCTCCATCATGCTCCGTCGCCCTCTTGCTGGCATCGTTGCGCTTAGTGCGCTGATGCCTTTTGCCCCAGTTGCTGTCGACACCGCTGCTGCTGACGACACCGTTAGCGCTGACGCCGTGGTTAAACACTACGCCGATCTGGCTTATGCCAATTACGCCGATGCACTGAATGCTGCCCAAGCATTGAACGAGCGTATCGACGAATTGCTCGCCAATCCCACGGCCGAAACCCTGAGCGGAGCCAAGCAAGCCTGGTTGCAGGCGCGGGTACCTTATCAGCAGAGTGAAGTGTTTCGTTTCGGCAATGCGGTGGTCGACGATTGGGAAGGGCAGCTAAACGCCTGGCCCTTGGACGAGGGCATGATTGATTACGTCGAAGGCGATGACTACCAGCATGAGCTGGGCAATAAAGGCGCCACGGCCAATATCATTGCCAACGAGCAAATCAATGTTGGGGGCGAAAGCCTGGACGTTAGCGAGATTACCCCGCAACTCCTGGCCGATCTTAATGAAATCGGCGGCTCTGAAGCCAACGTTGCCAGCGGCTACCATGCCATCGAATTCTTGCTGTGGGGCCAGGATCTGCATGGTTTTGAGGCAGGCAACGGGGAACGTCCGGTCAGCGATTACCAAACCGGCGATGACTGCACCCACGGCCACTGCGACCGTCGCCGCACTTATCTGGACGCGGTGTCCGACCTGCTAGTCGATGATCTTGAGTGGATGGTGGCCCAGTGGGCGCCGGACACCGAGGGCAATTACCGCCAGGAGCTGCTGGCGGAAAGCGACCAGGAAGGCTTGCGCCGCATGCTGTTCGGCATGGGCTCACTGTCGCTTGGCGAGCTAGCAGGTGAGCGCTTAAAAGTCGCTCTGGAGGCCAACTCTTTTGAGGATGAGCACGACTGCTTCAGCGACAATACCCACAACTCCCACTACTACAACGGCCAGGGTGTTCAGAATATCTACACCGGCAGCTATCAGCGCCTAGACGGCAGCGTGGTAGATGGACCTTCGCTGCAAGACCTGTTGGCTCAAGAAGATAGCGAGCTTGCTGACACTCTGGGCCAGCAGCTTGACGCCAGTATGGCGCGCCTTGATGCGATCAAACAGGCGGCAGAAACTGAGAGCTCGCCAATGGCCTTCGATATGATGATCGCGCCGGGTAACGTGAAGGGCAGCGAGTTGATCAACGGCGCGATTTTAGCGTTGGTGGCGCAAACCGGCTCGCTTGAGGAATCCGCTGGCGTGCTTGGGGTGACATCTCTGCAGCCCGATGACGCCGGTCACCAGTTCTAGACCGAACTAGCGTCTACCATGAGCCGCCGATAGTTCTACTATCGAGCGGCTCTGTTGCCTTTTATCGAATGGCTCGTATTCAGTAACATCCTTCTCAAGGTATCACCATGTACCGCTTACCCCGGTTTATTATCCTAGCCAAGTGGGTGCCCTGCACATTAGCCAGAAGCAGTTTCTTGCTGGCCCTGTTGGTAGCACCCTTGCAGGCAGCCGAGTCATCTATACAAAATGAATCGCCTACTCAAAATGAGCCACCTACCCAAGATTATCCCCTCCAATCGACACCCATGAGTGGCGGCGATGGGTCGGTGGAGCAGTTTGACCATAACGCTTATTCGCTGCCGCTGGGTAATATGTCGATGACCAAACGGCTGGATTTCAGCGTGGGTAATAGCTTCTTCCGTAACCCTTGGGTGGCGGCTCCCGCCAGCACCGATGCCCGCGACGGCCTGGGCCCGCTATTCAATACCAATAGCTGCCAAGGGTGCCACCTCAAAGATGGTCGCGGCCACCCACCAGCCGGTGATGAAAACCCCATCGCGCTATTCCTGCGCCTTTCGCTACCTTCTCAGCAAGCGGAGCCCGAGATTCTGGAACAGCGCGGCGCGCTTCCGGTGCCCAACTACGGCCTGCAGCTACAAACCGCGGCGATTTCCGGCGCGCAGCCAGAGGCAAAAATGTTGATCGAGTATCGTCCTCGAGAGGTGACTTTTGCCGATGGCACTAGCGTTACCCTGCAGGCGCCGTTTTACTCGATTGCCGAGCCCGCCTACGGTGAGTTGCCCGAGGATCTGCAGACCTCGCCGCGGCTGGCTCCGCCGATGATTGGCCTGGGGCTGCTGGCGGCAATTCCTGAAGCCGACCTGCTGGCGGCCGCCGACCCTGACGACGCGGATGACGACGGCATTTCCGGGCGCGCCAATCGGGTTTGGGATCTGCGTACCGGCAGCACCGTTATGGGGCGTTTCGGCTGGAAAGCGGGTGAACCCAGCATTGAGCAGCAGGGCCTGCACGCCTTTGCTGGCGATATGGGGCTGACCTCCAGTTTGGTGCCGCAGACCGACTGCATGGAGAGCCAGGGCTGCGATGATTTTCCCAACGGAGGCACGCCAGAAGTCAGTGATGACGTGGCCGACTTTGTGACCTTCTACGCCTCCAGCCTGGCAGTGCCGATGCGCCGCGATATGGATGACCCGGCGGTGAAGCAGGGTGCCGAAAGATTCAATGCTTTGGGCTGCGCCAGCTGTCATACCCCTCGCCATCGCACCGCTGCGGATGCCGCACGCCCGGCTCTAGCGGATCAGATAATATGGCCCTATAGCGACCTGCTGCTCCACGACATGGGCGACGCCCTGGCCGACCAGCGCAGCGAGTTCAAGGCCGATGGCCGCGAGTGGCGCACCCCGCCGTTGTGGGGAATCGGGCTGGCGCAAACGGTAAACCCTAGAGCGGGCTTTCTTCACGATGGCCGTGCTCGCACCCTGGAAGAGGCGATTCTCTGGCACGGCGGTGAGGCGGAAGAGGCCACCCAGAGCTATCGTGACTTGCCTGAGGATCAGCGCGCTGAACTCATTCGCTTTCTTGAATCCCTATAAGTGTTGCTGGAAGGCTTAATTGCCAAGGAGTTTATGTGATGGCTACGTTTCGTCGGCTGGGTTTGCTGGCCTGTGCACTTTTGGCTGCACCGCTATCTTTTGCTACGGAGAACACCACGCCGCGGGATATATGGCACGGCGCGGTAGAGATGCAATATGCCGAACTGAGCGTCGCCTCTGAACGCCTGGAGACTAGCGCCGTGCGTTTCTGTCAGAGCCCCGACGAGGCACTAAGGCAGCGGTTAGAAAATGACTGGCTGAGCGCCTATCAGGCCTGGCAGGCGGTGCGTTTTATACAGTTCGGCCCCGTCGAGCAGAACAGCCGGGGCTGGCAACTCCAGTTCTGGCCAGATCGCAAAAACCTGGTAGGCCGCAAGGTGAACGGGTGGTTAAAAGCAACCAGCGCGTTGGATGCCCAGGTGATTGCCGGCGATAGCGTGGCGGTCCAGGGCTTTCCCGCCCTTGAGTACTTGCTTTATGACGACGCCATGGATGGACAGGCTCTTAGCGATCCTGCCGCCTGCGACTTGATGCAGGCCATCACGACGCATATCGCGGATACCACAAATGCGCTGCATCGCGACTGGCAGGCCTTTGGTGAGCACTATCTTGGCACCTCTGACTACACGGAAACCACCTTGGCCAGCGCCATCCAGGCCCTTGAGCTCCTAGAAGATAAACGCCTTGGGGAACCCATGGGCCTTAAGGGCGCCCCCGCCAACGGCTACCTGTCCGAAGCTTGGCGTAGCGGCAACTCGGTCCGTTTGGTAGAGAGCAGCCTGGAGGGCCTGCGTACCGGCTTCTTGCCGGGCCTTACCGCGCTGCTGCGCGAGGCCGAGGCACTGCCGCTCGCCGAGGCATTTCGTGACCAGCTCGATAAGACGCTCGCCCAGGCCCGCGACCAGCCGTCGGGCTTAGTGCTTGCCCTGGACGACGAAGCGGCGTTTCGCGGTCTACAGTCGCTTTACCTCGATATCAGCCAGTTACGCCACCTGCTGGGTAATGAGATCGCTGGTGAACTGGGGCTGGTGCGAGGCTTTAACTCCAGCGATGGGGATTAAACCATGCAGCGACGCCAGGTTCTCAAAGTGGGGTTGGGCAGCGTCGCCATGGCGCTGACCCCGTTAAGCTGGGCGCTGCCTGCGCGAGAGGAAGCCGCTTGGCTGTTCAGCGCGGTCGACGACCCCAGCGGAGGGCATTACATCGCCGGGGTGGCATTGGATGGTGAGACCCGCTTTATGATCGAGGTGCCCGAGCGCTGCCACGGCGGCTGTTTACGGCCTGACTCCCSCCAGGCCGTATTGTTCGCTCGCCGCCCTGGTACACGGATGCATGTGATCGATGGGGACAGCCGCCAATTAGCCCACACCCTTGCGGCTGGGGAGGGCTACCACTTCTACGGGCATGGCGTGTTCGACCTGAACGGGCGCTATCTGTATGTCACCGCCAACCGCTTGGAGGACAGCGCCGGGCTAGTGCGCGTTTACGACGCTGACAACGACTACGCCCATGTGCGCGATATGCCGCTGGRCGGCATTGGGCCCCATGAGCTGAGGCTGATGCCGGATGGTGACACTCTGGTGATTGGTTTGGGGGGTATCCAGACACACCCTGACTACGGCCGGGTTAAGCTCAACCTGGACACTATGGCACCAGCGCTAATGCTGATGGATCGTAACAGTGGTGAGGTACTGGCCCGTCACGAACCTTCACACCACCAGCTCAGCTGCCGTCATCTCGACGTGGCGGCGGATGGTACGGTGATCGCGGGTTATCAGTTTGAAGGCCCCGAGTGGGAGACCCACCCACTGATCTGCCGACTGGATGCCCAGGGGCACTTCTCCGAACTGTCGCTGGCCGATGAAGTCACCGCCAGTCTGAAGCACTACACTGCCAGCGTGGCGTTTAGCCGTGTTTCTGGCAATGTCCTGGTGACTGCCCCTCGCGGCAACCGGGTACTGCTGCTGGATGCCGCACAAGGCAATCTTGTCGCCAGCCTGGCACTCCCTGACGCCGCTGGTGCCCGCTGTGATGGCAATGGCGGTTTTCTGGTCTCCTCCGGCCAGGGCGGGCTCTATCGAGTAACGCCTGACTTGGCGATGCCTGAGCTACTCGCCAGCCTGGAACTCCGCTGGGATAACCATCTGACTTAGCCAGTTAGACATAGCCAGTTGAAACCGCTCTTAGGAATAGCTCTTAGGAATAGCTCTTAGGAATAGCGCTTTGATATGGTTTTTGAAATAGCTCTTTGAGATAGCCCTCTGAAACAGGCTGTCAGACCACCGGTTTGAAGCCATTATAAATGACGTCTTCTTGGTGAGCGGTGCTGCTGGTAGACTTCAGCGCTCTTTACAGAAGGCAAGGAGCCCCATGGAACTGCTGCGCTTAGTATTTCATCACTACCGCTGGCCCTTTTTAGGCGCCATTGCTCTGAGCCTATTGAGCGCTGGCTTAGGGGTCGGGGTGATTGCCTTTATCAACCAACGGCTTATTGAAGTAGGCAGTATGGCGGCGTTGCCGCAATTTCTCGGCCTGCTGGCGGTGCTCCTGGCAGTCACACTCAGTACGCAATTGGCGCTCACCGTGCTGGGGCACCACTTTGTGTTTGACCTACGCTCGCGGCTGGTGAAGCGGATCCTCGACACCGATATTGAGCGTTTGGAGCAGTTGGGCAACGCCACCTTGCTTGCTAGCCTGTCCAGCGATGTGCGTAACATCACCATTGGCTTTGTGCGTCTGCCGGAGCTGATTCAGGGCGTGGTGCTAACGCTTGCCTCGGTGGCCTATTTGGCATGGCTTTCGCCGCAAATGGTGGTGATCACCGTGCTGTGGATCGCGTTCACCATGGGCGTGGGTTGGGTGCTGGTGTCGCGGGTGTATCGCCATTTTCGCCTCGTGCGTGAAAGCGAAGACAGCCTCTATAAAGATTTCCAGGCAGCCATTGAAGGGCGCAAAGAGCTGGCGCTGAACCGCGACCGTGCCCGGCGCTTTTATGATGAGCGCTATACCGCCAATGCCCGTGACTACCGTCACCACATTATCCGCGCCGATACCTACCACTTAAGCGCTAACAACTGGTCTAACATTATGATGTTGGGTGCCATCGGGGTGGTGTTTTTCCTCTCTAATGGATTGGGCTGGGCGAATACCACGGTGGCTTCCACCTTCGCGCTGACGCTGCTGTTCCTGCGTACGCCGCTGATTCAGGCGGTGGGCGCTTGGCCAACGCTGATCAGTGCCCAGGTCGCGTTTGATAAATTGAGCAGCCTGGAGCTAGCCGAGTACCAATCAAGCTTTGCCGTTGACGATACGCTGGCCGATTGGCAGCATCTGGAGCTGGAGGAAGTCACTTATCACTACCCGGACACTGCCCAAGGCGAGGGCTTCCAGGTGGGGCCGCTCAATATGACCCTAGAGCGCGGTGAGCAGGTGTTTCTGATCGGCGGCAACGGCAGCGGTAAGTCGACCCTGGCAAGGCTACTCTCGGGGTTATACCGCCCCCAAAGCGGCACTATTAAGATTGATGGCGAGGTGGTCACTGCTGCTCAGTGGGAAGCGTTCCGCGCTCGCTTTGCCAGCGTTTTTACCGATTTCCATCAGTTTGATCAGACCATGGGCCCTGAAGGCCTGCCTGCTGACCCGCAGGTCGTTGATACCTGGCTTGAGCGACTGCAGATGCAGCACAAATTGCAGTGGGAGGGTGATCGCGTCATCAACACCCAGCTCTCCCAAGGGCAGCGTAAACGCTTGGCACTGCTACTAGCGATTGCCGAAAAACGCGATATCTTGCTGCTCGACGAGTGGGCGGCGGATCAAGACCCGCAGTTCCGACGGCTGTTCTACCGCGAGCTATTACCGCACTTAAAAGCGATGGGGAAAACTGTGTTTGCGATCAGCCACGACGACAGCTACTTCGTCCACGCCGACCGATTGCTGGAGATGTCGAAGGGGCAATTAAGCGAGCTGAAAGGCGAGCAGCGTGCGCGAGCAAGTGAAGATGCGGTGGCGCAAATAAATATCTAAACCGCTTTAACGGGCGGCCTGTTTGGCGCGTTTGCGCGCCTCCAGGTCGCAGCCCTCAAGTGGGCAGGTACCGCAGGTATCAAACTCATCCAGTAAGTAACGCAGGCAGCAGAGCTTGCGCACCCGCTTAACCTCCTCACTCCCCTTAGGCGTAAAGTAACGCACCGGCTGAAACAGCGGGTTGCGCTTGCCGTTGGGCAGGGTGCGTGCTTCCAGCAGCGACTTGGCTGCTTCAAACGCCTGCCGATTAGCCAGTGGGTGCTCGCCTAGCGCATTGACGTAAAAATCCAGATAGCCACCGGCATTGCTCCAGAACACCCGCTGAGCGGCGCCGGAGATGGCCGCTAATTGCTCAATTAACGGTGCCCAGTGCTGCTCAATCAAAGTAGCAAAACGCTCAAAAGGATCTTGCGTGGTTATCGGGGTGCCTTCGTGGGGTACCCACAGCCGCGAGGTAGCGCCTTTATCGTTAAAGAGAACCTGCATGTCGTCTAGCCCCACCGGCAAGTCACGGTTAAGCAGCAGATTGGCTGTCAGTGTGGGAACGGTTAGCGCGCTTAAGTGCCACTTCGACCAGATCGATACCACTGCCCGCTGGTCTCCGTCTGGGTACTGCCCAGCGAAACGGGAGAGATCCTCTTTAAGCCAATCGGCATTCCGCCAACGGGCTGTTTTGAACGCTTCCAGCGGTGGCGTTCCACCTATTAACGGCGGCGTAAAGTTCGCCAACGGCCCGGTGTAGCAGGACGCTAACGAAGGCTCGAACAGTTGTGGCTGACGCAGAGCAGAGGGCATCGCGAGGCTCCATCGCAGGTCTTTCAAACAAGGGCTTTCACATAGGKTTTGACACAGCACACAGGGACATGTGGCATTCAGCTTAATCGATAATGCGTATCAGTTGAAGCATTTGATTGCGAATGAGKGCTTTTAAAAAGTATCTTGCCTCGGACAATAGCGTTATTGCGCCACGGCGATATTGTGCTCTCCGTTGGGGTGTTTCATGACCTGCATCGGTAGACCATAAATAGCCTCTAAGGTGCTGTCGCACATCATATCGTTGGGGGCGCCGTGGGCGAGTAGGCGGCCGCTGTGCAGTGCCATCAGCTCGTCGCAGTAGCGCGAGGCCATGTTGATATCATGCAGCACGATAATAACCCCCAAGTTCAGCTCGTCGCACAGCTTGCGGATCAGCGCCAGCACTTCGATTTGGTGGGCGATATCCAGGGCCGCTAGCGGCTCATCCAACAGCAGGAAGCGGCTGCCCTGGGCGAGTAGCATCGCCAGCCAGACTCGCTGACGTTCACCACCGGAGAGCGTGTCGACCAAGCGGTCGGCAAAGGCCTCTGTGTGGGTCAGGGCAATGGCGCGATCAATGGCATCTTTGTCTTTCTGGGTGTGGCGGCCTAGCAGCCCGTGCCATGGGTAGCGGCCAAAGGCGACTAGCTCACGCCCGGTAAGACTTTCTGCACTTGGTAAATGCTGGGGCAGGTAAGCCACCTGACGGGCGAACTCACGATTTCCCCAGTCACTCAGCGGGCGCTGGTCAAAGTGAACCTCCCCCTGGCTTACTGGCTGCTGCTGGGCCATGAGCTTGATCAGCGTCGACTTACCCGAGCCGTTATGGCCAATCAGGCCGTAAACCTTGCCCTCATGAAAGCTGTGGTCAATGGGATTTAAAATCTGCTTACCATTGATTTCAAAGGTGGCGCCTTTGACCTCGAACATGAATGACTCCTAGCGATAGGGTTGATGATAATGCCTCCATTCTAGTGCTAATGGTTCTCATTTTTAACAAAAAAATGAAAAGATTTACGTGATAGAGGGTAAACGTCCTTGGGGAAAGCAGACGAGGGGTAGGTCTTAGGCGGTTAGCCTTTGCTTGATTGGCTAACCGATGCGATTAGAAATGACGTTGATCGTTTATCAGTAAGGCGCTAAACACGCTAGCAGTTGGCTATGTTTTTCGGGGTGTGCCGCAAGTAAACTGTTCCATTGAGCGGGGTTCGGCTCGCCAGTGAGATCCGTGACGGTGTAACCAGCCTCTCGGGCAATCACAATACCGGCGGCGATATCCCAAAATTCAAGCGCCGCGCCTTGAGACCAAAAGGCATCAAAGCGGCCTAGACTGAGATAGGCGATCTCCAGCGCCGCAGAACCTGGGCTGCGGATGCCAGCCACTTGGGGCATTAGCACGGCGAGTTGATTTATGGACGTCGTGAAGTCGCCTTTAGCGTGGTAGGGCAGGCAGGTGCTTACCAGCATCTCGTTCAGTGGGCGCGGTTCAGGCGTCGTGAGCGGCGTGTCGTTGAGGAAGACGCCGGTGCCAAGGCTGGCCCAAAGCATTTCATCAAGCAGCGGTTGATAGACAATGCCGATGATCAGCTCATCGCCCTTGGTAACCGCTATGGAGACCGAGAAGTGAGGCACCCCATGCAGAAAGTTGCTGGTGCCATCAAGAGGGTCAATGATGACGGTATAGTCACTATCGGTTGGCGTCAGCCCGCTCTCTTCACCTAGGAAAGCGATATCGGGAAAAGCGCTGTTGATACAGTCGATAATGATGTTCTCGGCGGCCGTATCGTAGTAGCTGACAAAGTCTGACGCCCCCTTTTGCTCAAAGGCAATTCTTCCCTTTAGCGAATACCCCTCGCGTAACAGCGCACCTGCCTCGTACGCCGCCTGTTTCACCGTTTCGAGTAGGTCATTGCTGCTATCAAGCATTGTATTTCCCCTGGGCATTCATCGTGTATTAGTGAATGGCAAAACTGTATCTATTCAATGTAACTAGCCATTCATGACACGGAGATGACAGTGATGATCTTCGCACTTTTAGCAGGGCAGAAACTAAGTCTGCTGGCTTTAAACGACCCCTGTATCCCTGATGGCATTCTGCATAGCGAGGTTCTAGTTCGAATGTTCTGTGCGGCGCGCTGTTCAAAACTGCTCTTCAGGTGAAAGAGCGGGAATAAGTAAGCGTTCTGAAAAAAGAGAATTTGCTTATGGTTTGAGAACGGGAAATGGCAAAGAGAACTTGAGGTGAGGAAAGTTTTTACCATAAAATGCAAATGATAATCATAATAATTTATTTTATTGAAAATTTATCAGCCTTTTAAAAGGGGAACGGTTGTATGCTCAAGGGAAAATACGCGCTGTATTGTCAAAGCGGGTTGTTGGTCGTCACATTGGTTGCGGTGCCAGTTTATTCAGCAGCTCAGGAAGAAGAATCGGTCTCCGAATTGGAGAGTCTGACGGTAACAGCAGAGCGAGTGGGGGCACAGGGGCCAGATGTGGGTTATCAGGCAGATCGCAGTCTAACGGCAACTAAAACTGATACCCCACTGTCTGAAACACCACGCGCCATTTCGGTGGTAACGAGGAATCAGATTGAGGATCAGGGAGCACAAACACTAGGTAACATTTTAGATTATGTGCCAGGTGTTAACAGTGCTAACTACCCTGGCGGTGATGCTCTGGCAGGCGATATTTTCTACATTCGCGGCATGAACCAAAGGGATTATGGTTACGGTACCTACCGCGATGGTTTGCGCGTGCAGTCCAATGCCTATGCCACTTCGGCCGAGCCTTATGGTCTAGAGAGAGTAGAAGTACTCAAGGGGCCGACTTCAATTCTGTACGGCGAAAACGTGCCCGGTGGGTTAGTAAACCTGGTCAGTAAACGCCCAACTTATGAACGACAGGGAGAGGTCAATCTTAGCTATGGAMCCCATGACCGACGGCAGTTCTCCTCTGATGTGTCGGGCGCTCTGAATGAAGATGGCAGCGTCCGTGGTCGAATGGTGTCCCTGATTCGCGAGGCTGATACGCAAATCAATAGCATGGAGGACGACCGGATCTACTTTGCCCCTTCGCTGGCCATCGATCTGAGCGATAGGGATACCCTGACATTGCTGGGACAATATCAAAAAGACAGCACCGAGATTCAATTAGGGCTACCGGCGTCGGGTACTCTGCTCGACAATCCAGGCGGTAAATTGAGCACCGACACCAACCTAGGGCACCCTGACTGGGATGGCTTTGAGCGGGAATTTTGGACATTAGGTTACGAATACGAGCACCGCTTTGATAATGATTGGACGTTTCGCCAAAACGGGCGGTATACGCGATCTCTGGTAGATCGGCAGGAAACCTGGTTGCAGTTCGTTGATGCAGGTTACGGTTCTAACATTGGCGCCTATAATCTTGATCGCGCCAACGAGTCTAGAATCTACTCCATTGATAACCAAGTGGTCGGCAATGTGACCACCGGAGCGCTCGAAAACACTATGTTGTTCGGCGCCAGCTTCGATAGGACGTCATTCGTACAGAGCCAGTATGCTAGTGACATTGCCAGTGGTGAATTCTATCTTATTGATATTTTTGACCCTCAGTATAGCAGCGAGCCGCAAACCTCCAGTCTCTCTAGTGATGGCGATCTAAAGCAAAATTTGGCCGGAACTTATGCTCAATGGCAGGGCAAAGTCGGCGGGTTGATTGCATTGGTGGGAGGTCGTTACGACTGGGCGGATAGTGAATACGATGATTATACTGCAGCTAATGAAGATACTCAGCGCTCCGACGAAGCATTCAGCTGGCAAACCGGGTTGATGTATCAGTTTGACAACGGCATCTCTCCTTACGTGAGTTACTCTACCACTTTCGTGCCGGTTCAACTTAACACTGAAGACAACTTCAAACCTATTACCGGCGACCAAGTAGAGCTAGGGGTGAAATACGAGCCGGAGGGTTGGAATACCCAGGTAACGGTTTCTGCTTATGACATCACTAAGCAAGATGATGTTAGCTACGACGGCAGCTCCGGTGACTATCGCCAGATTGGTGAGACACAATCCCAGGGTTTAGAAGTAGAGGTTAAGAGCGGTATTAGCGAAAGCCTGAGCCTGACTGCTGCCTATAGTTATATCGATGCCAGGATTGTCGAAGATGCCGGTTCGCGTTTAGAAGATGAGCAAATTACAGGGATTCCGCGTCATCAGGCCTCTGTTTGGGCCAATTATACTTTCCGGCAGGGGGCTTTGAACGGCCTGCAAACGGGTCTCGGTGTCCGTTACTTGGGCAAGTCCTACGCCTACCCGCCGGAGAGCCTAGATTATGGCACTCTAGAGGTAGGTAGTGAGACACTCGTTGATGCGGCCATCGGTTATGATTTTGGCAATAACTGGAGTGCCAATCTTAACGCCAATAACCTCTTTGATCGTGAGTATGTGGCTCGCTGTAACAACGGAGGGCGTTGCTATTGGGGGGCCGAACGCACTGTGCTGGGTACTGTGTCCTACAAGTGGTAGCGCATAGGCACTGAATTGGGTGTTTTAATCGCTCGCGCCGCATCGCCTATCTTAATGGCGGTGCGGCGCTTTCAAGAAGATGGCTGGCAAGACTGTCGGCAAAATGCAGTGCCGCAGGTAGGCCTCCCCAAGACCAGTAGTTAGTAGGAATAATGAGATAGTTGCCTTCTTTCACGGTTGGTAAATGCCGCCACTGGCCATCAGCGAGTAGTTGACGCTGCCCACCCGGAGGGTCGTAGGGGCTTTCAAGGAATATCATTTTAGCGTCGATGCTAAATAGAGGTGTCGCGCTAATGGTCGTCATCCCCCACTGACCTAAGTCGTCCTGCCAAGCGTTCTGGAGGCCAAGGCGATTTAATACCATACCTTCCACGCTTCCTTTGCCATAAACGCGGGCATGGCGCTCATCCACTAGACGTACCATTAAAACTGCTTCATCGATGCTATCAAGCTGGCTTTTTAAATCGTCAAAGTAGCGGTTGGTTTGCTCAATGTACTGCTCTGATGCAGCGGAGTCATTGACGAGGGTTCCAAGCTGACGCGTCAACGCCTCCMCTGCTTCCCAATGGCTCTGTCCGCTATTAATTTCGGAAAAGTTGTAAAGCGGATACTCCTTAACATCGGCAATTTCACTGAGCCTTGGCAATAAGCTGGTATGGGCGGGTGGTGAAATCAGAATATGCTGCGGAGGGTGGCTTGCCAGTAGTTCATAGTTTGGCAGAAAACGGTAACCAAGGTTAGTCGTATTAGGGATAGCGCCATCTTGACGTGAGTAGGTTTCGTATCCCTTTAGACCCGCTAAAAACCTCGGGGGATGACCAATCGCGTTGAGGGTCTCGGCAATGGCGAAATCAAACGTCGCTACGGGCGCTTCAATACTTCCATTTCCCGCCATTGACACGGTGCTCATCAATAAACTGATTAGCAGAGTACCCGATAATGCAGTGGTTTTACGGCGTACGTAGTGACAGAAAGTACCCTGTTGATATTCCACGATCATGCCTGTGTTTTGTGGATAAAAGCGTCATGGCGAATGTTTAAGTGTCCATATCTACACAGTCAGCCCAACGCGTCGACATCTTCCGTACGGAAGGCTATTTTAGCACGTGGTTAAGTGATAATTGTTTTTGTTTGCATTATGAGTATCTTTGCCGCGAAGTCAACGCTGCGCAGGCGCCAGGGGTATAAATGCCTCACACCGGCGCTTTACCAGCAGGCATATCGTTATAAAAAGTGAGTTAGCTCTCACCCGTTGACTTACCAGGCTATAACGCAAATAATAATTATTGCCATTTATTCCGTAGTGTTAATCAAGGCAGGAGGCCGTGCTGTGGATACCCAGACCTGGAGCGCTGAGTTAGAAGACATCTTCGTTAATCAGCGGCCCCGGCTCTGTTGTGTCGCCGCAAGAGTCTTGGGCAATGCTGATCAAGCCGATGATGTCGTGCAAGACGCCTATCTAAAAATTTCAGAGGCAACCACGCTTTTTGAGGTAAAGCAGCCCATATCCTACGTGTCACGGGTGGTGCGCAATCTCGCCATTGACCGTTGCCGTCGTTCCGTGTTTGAGTCAACGTTGTTTGCAAAAGAAGAGGAAGGGGATACCACCTCTTACGCGTCACACTCCCCAGAGGTGATCGCCATTGACCGCCAGGCCTTGGCACAGGTGGTGGACGCGTTGGACGAGCTGCCCGAGCGTACGCGGCGCGCCTTTGAGCTCTATCGTTCGGGAAGTCATACGCAGCGGGAAGTGGCCCACTTGTTAGGTATTTCCACCACGTTAGTTAATTTTATGATTCGCGATGCAATGACTCATTGCCGCCAGTCGCTACAAGGGAACCTCTGATTAACTATTGCGCTTGCCTATACGGCGTTAAAAATCGCCTCAAAATGCTCATTTACAGCTCGTAAACTCCGCTTTTTCGTTGATTTTTGCCTTGTCTAGCCTTCGCTCATTACGTTAATCAGAGGCACCCTAGGTCAGACGTTGCCAGATCGGTAAGCCCACGTTCCGTCCCTTCTTTGTTGTCGCTTTGTTACACTGTCAGCAAATAGCGTTGATAATATTACACGCTTCCCGAGACAGGTGTTCAGCAGGCAGCAGTAGCGAGGTTTGACAGTAACGATGGATAACGACAGCGGCGACGATGCCGTTTGGCAAACGGCGCTAGACTGGCTGATGCGCGAGCATGAAGAGACGTTGAGCGACGCTGATCGCGAGGCGCTGCATGCGTGGTTAGCGGCTTCTTCTCAGCACCGCCGAGTCTTTCATGAAGCAGAACAGCTCTGGATGCTAACAGGGCTGATCCCAAGCGGTGATGAGCGCAGCTGATAAGCCACTTTTTTTACTCTCCTCCTTCGATTTTCAGGCTAACTCAATGGTCGCTAGCTAACGCTGCCTCCCGCTGGAGCAATTTTTAGCCTGGCAAGAGTCATGCTATGCCGACGCCCTAGCGACCCCTCCCCCTATTTTTTCTACTTTCTTCCTTTCCAGCATTAAATTTTCTGGTTCCTCACTCGTCACTAAGTAATGAGAAGCAATTGCGTTTTATTTCTCATTCCTTTGGCAACGATGAGGTTAATTCCATGACAAGTTGTTTTGATCGTGAAGATGGTGTCTTCCGCGTATTAGTCAACCACGAAGAGCAGTACTCCCTCTGGCCAGAATGGAAAGCGATTCCCGCTGGCTGGACCGATACCGGTGTGCTCGGCGATAAGCCAACCTGCCTCGACTACGTCGAAAAGACCTGGACTGATATGCGGCCGCTGTCGCTACGCCAGTGGATGGATGCGCAGGCCAAAAGTGAGGCGGAGCAGGTGAATGCAGGTTAAGCGTTTAAGGCTGCTCTGCCTGCCCTGCGCCGGGGCCAGTGCCACCATGTATCTACGCTGGAAGCGCAAGTTGCCCGCCTGGGTCGAGGTATATCCCGTCGAATTGCCTGGGCGTGGCGAACGCCTGGGTGAGCCACTTATCGATGACTTCGAGACCCAGGTGGTGCGGCTGTGCGAAGAGCAGGCAACGCGGATGCGCGGTGATTTTGCCCTGTTTGGCCACAGCATGGGGGCGCTGCTGGCCTATGGCATGGCGGTACGCTTACGCGATGTGGGGCGCCCTCAGCCACGGATGCTATTCGCCTCAGGCAGCGCGGCGCCCTCAATGCGTGACTCAGAGCGCTTGGCGGGGCTTGATAACGATAAGGCCTTAATCGCAGATCTGCGCCAACAGGGCGGCACCCCAGAGGAGGTCTTCGAAAGCCCTGAGCTGCTGCGCCTTACCCTCGATATCTTGATGGCGGACTATCGCCTCTGCCGCAGTTTTCGCTATCGCGGCGGGTCGCCGCTTGCTTACCCACTGCAGGTACTCGCCGGGCGTGAAGACGATATTGAGCAAGAGCGTCTGGAAGCGTGGCAGCGGGAAGCCGGCGGGGCGTTCTCTTTAGACTGGTTCAAAGGAGGGCMCTTCTTTATTCGCCAGCAGCAACCGCAAGTGCTGGATACCCTAAGGCGGGCACTGGCCCGACGGCTCGAGGAGGTGCCTCATGCAGCGCCTGCGGTTAGCTGAAGGGGTGCCAGAGGGGCTTGAGGTATGGCGCTTAGCGCTCGACCTGAATGCCCCGGTAGCCGACGACGATGGCCGGCTGCTGAGCCGAGCCGGGTGGCAGCGCGCCCAGCGGCTTCGCCATCACGCCGATGTCGTACGCGCTGTGGCGACACGCGCTGCCCTGCGGCGACTGCTATCCGCGCACACCGGTATAGCGCCAGAAAAGCTGGTGTTCACTCAGAACGCTTACGGCAAACCCGAGTTGGAAAACGCTGATGGGCCTGCTTTCAATGTTTCCCACTCTGGCCATGTCGCCCTAATCGCGCTCGCTCCCGGCGGCTCGGTGGGGGTCGATATTGAGCGTCGTCGATCCGAGGCCGAACTGGCGCCGCTGCACGGGCTGGTGCTATCGCCGAGCGAGCAGCGCGACCACATTCGCGGTGCCACGCTGCCCTTCATGGAGCGCTGGGTGGTTAAAGAAGCGGTACTCAAGACCTTGGGTTTAGGAATCGCGGACCATCTGCAAGCGCTCTCGGTTAGCCCAGCGGCAGTGCCGCCTGCTAGTTACTGCCTTAAGCACTCGCTTCCCGTGTCATCACCTCTGCAGGCATGGCCGCTGCCAGCGCCGAGTGGCTATGCCGCTGCCCTGGGCTATGCAAAGAGCTATGCCCAGAGTTAACGCTACTCAACGACTTTTTAGGAGATCAATAATGGACAGCCAAAGCGCAACACCAACGCAACAAACCAACACCATATCCAAACGTCAGGGGCCTGCTGATTCGGAGCTGCCCATTATGATTTCCCCCMCCTATCCAGGGCAGCCGCTGCTGGAAGCCTTTGGCGATTTGCGTGCTGATATTGAGACGTTGGTGGCCAGAGTCGGCGGGGTGTTGCTAAGAGGCTTCGATGTTCCCTCCGTGGACGATTTTCAGCAGTTTGCTGCCGCCTTTGGTCATCCTCTGCTGAGCTATGAGTTCGCTTCTACGCCACGCTCAGCGGTTTCGTCAGGCATTTATACCTCCACCGAATACCCCGCCCATCAACATATTCCCCTCCACAATGAGCAGGCCTACACCCGCGAGTGGCCGATGAAAATCTGGTTCCACTGTGTCACCGCTTCCCCCGAAGGGGGAGAGACGCCGATAGCCGATAGCCGCGCTATTTACCGCCGTATGCCAGTAGAGATTCGTGAGCGCTTTGCTCCAGGCATTCTCTACGTACGCAACTACGGTGATTTCGATATGCCTTGGCAAAAGGTGTTTAACACCGAAGACCGCGCTGAAGTGGAGGCATTCTGCCAGCGCGCGGGTATTCGCTGTGAGTGGAAGCCCGATGGCGACCTGCGTACCACCCAACTGTGCCAAAGCATAGAGACTCACCCTGTCACCGGTGAGCAGGTGTGGTTCAACCAAGGCCATCTTTTCCATGTCTCCAACCTGCAGCCAGAAGTACGAGAGTCGCTGGAAGAGCTGCTTGACCCCGAAGACATGCCGCGCAACGTCTTCTTTGCCGATGGTAGCCCCATCGACGATGCCATCTTCGATGAGATCCGCGGCGTACTGGCCGACGAAACGGTGATGTTCCCCTGGCAGGCAGGCGATGTGCTAATGCTCGACAACATGCTGGTCGCCCATGCACGCACGCCGTTCAAAGGGCCGCGCAAAGTCGTCGTCGCCATGGCGGAAGGTCACGGCAACCTCTCCAAAGACTGAATACAACGGCTCAATCCCACGCCACGGCCAGGAGTTCCAGCAGGTACGCATATGAATATAAGGCACGCCCAGACGATGAACAGCCACCCGTCCCATAACGTTGTTAACCACAGCTTCGTTGAGCATTTAAGTCGCCTGGCCCGGGAAAGGCCCAGCGACAGGGCGCTGATTGTAGTGAACGCACAAGGTGAGACCACCCTTGACTACGCCACCCTGGAGCGGCGTTCCCGCGCCCTGGCCAGCGAGCTCCAGCAGCGGTTCCCGGCTGGTGAGCGTGCCTTGATCCTGCTGGATAACGATGAACACTATGTGGTGGCGTTCTTCGCCTGCCTATATGCCGGGGTGATTGCCGTGCCGGTCTTCCCTCCAGAGTCGGCCAAGCAGCAACATCTGGCACGTCTGCTCGCCATTGCCGCCGACTCCCAGGCCGCCTGTGTGCTCACCTCTACAACGATTATCGATGTGGTCGCATCTGCAAGCGAAGGCTTCGGCAGCGCCGAACTGATCCCCGTGGATGCCGTAGATGAGAGCCGCGCTGAACACTGGATTGAGCATCGCCCAAAGCGTGGTGATCTCGCCTTTTTACAGTACACCTCAGGTTCCACGGCCACTCCCAAAGGGGTGATGGTTAGCCATGGGAACCTGATGGCGAACGAGCGTGCTATTGAGACGGGCTTCTCGATTGGTGCCGACGATGTTTTCGTCAGTTGGCTGCCGCTTTACCACGACATGGGGCTGATCGGTGGCCTGCTGCAGCCCATCTATCGCGGTATCCCTGCGGTATTGATGAGCCCCACTTTCTTTTTACAGCGGCCGGTACGCTGGCTGGAAGCGATCTCCCGCCACCGGGGCACCATTAGTGGTGGCCCCGATTTCGCCTATCGACTGTGTCTTGAGCGTATCCGTGACGAGCAGCTTGAGGCGCTCGACTTATCTAGCTGGCGGGTCGCGTTCTCAGGCGCCGAGCCGGTACGCCACGATACCCTCACGGGCTTTATCGAACGCTTCCGCCCAGCGGGCTTTGCCGCTGATACCGCAGCACCCTGTTATGGCTTGGCCGAAGCAACGCTATTGGTTAGCTGTAATTCGCGCGGTACGGGCGTGGTGGGTACTGCTTTTTCTCAACAATCGCTGGCCGAGGGAAAGGCTGTTTCAGCGGTTGAAGGCAACACCCTGGTGGGCTGCGGTACACCGGAACCCGGTCACGCTATCGATATTGTCGACCCTGAGGGGCTTCACTCGCTGCCCAGTGGTGACGTCGGCGAGATCTGGGTCAATGGGCCCAGCGTGGCGCACGGGTATTGGCAGAACCCAGAAGCAACAGCGCAAGCCTTTGTCACCCGCGATGGGGTCAGTTGGCAGCGCACCGATGATGCTGATGCACAGAACCACGACGCCCGCGATGATCGATGGCTGCGCACTGGCGATCTAGGCTTTCTGCACGAAGGGCAGCTGTATATCGCCGGGCGTATTAAGGACCTGATCATTCTGCGCGGCCATAACGTCTACCCTCAGGATATCGAGAGCGCTATCGAGGCGGAAGTGGAAGCAGTGCGCAAAGGGCGCGTGGCAGCCTTTGCAGTGACCACCCCTGAAGGCGCCGAGGGGATTGGCGTCGCGGCAGAGGTCTCCCGCGGCATACAGAAGCTAGTGCCCGCCGAGAAGCTGGTCGAAGCACTAAGCGAGACGGTGGGATCCGCTTGCCACGAGCCGCTTTCGGTAGTGCTACTGCTTAACCCAGGCGGTCTTCCCAAAACCTCCAGCGGTAAATTGCAGCGCAGCACCTGCCGCCAAGGCTGGGAGGCGGGKAGCCTGGATGCCTACGCCATTCACGCCTTTGGGCGTTTTGTCAGTGATGGTGACGCTGAGGGCGGAGGAAAGTCATCGCCATCGCCTGCGGAAGCTGGGAGCGAAACGGAGCAGGCGTTGGCGAAGCTCTGGCACCAGGTGCTGGGGGATGACGACACCCAGTCGCAAAGTAAGCCGCTAGGCAGCGATGCTCATTTCTTCGCCAGCGGTGGTAATTCTCTGGCGGCGGTGCGGCTAGCCGCCACCATCAGTGATTACTGGGGCGTCGAGCTATCTCTGCACTCGCTGTTCGAGCAACCGCGCTTGTCTGCCATGGCTAAAGCTATCGAAGCACGTTTGGCGGCATCATCGGATCAACGAGGGATGGCCATCCCCCGTCTTGAAGATGATCAGCGCCAAGGCGACATACCGCTGTCGGAAGGACAGCGCAGCCTATGGCTGACGTGGCAACTTGATCCCCAGAGCGCTGGTTACAATATGGCAGGGGCACTGCATCTCAAGGGGGTGTTGGATCCATCATCGCTCAATGCAGCGCTGGAGGATCTCGTGCAACGCCATGACATTTTGCGTACTTACTACCCCTTGAGTGAGGCGGGAGAACCTGTTCAGCGGCTAGCGCAGGATTGGCATCCTGAGTTGATCTGTGACGAGATGCCCGGTGATACCGTGGATGAACGGGAGCAGGCACTGCATGACGCACTCACCAAACTGGCCCGGAAGGCTTTTGCCCTGGATCAGGCACCTCCCTTAACCATCGCACTCTACCGCTTGTCCACGGAGCACCATGTGTTAGCTGTCGTGCAGCACCACATTGCTGGCGATGGATGGTCAGTGCAGGTGCTCATCGATGATCTATGCGCACTTTATGAGGGTGCGTGCACACAGCAAGAAGTCAAGCTTGCACCACTGCCAGTACAGTTCGCAGATTATGCGGTTTGGCAGCAGCGTCAGAAGCACAGTAGTGAGCGACATAGTAGTGAGCGGCAGGGCCAACTTGCTCACTGGTGTGAACGCCTCTCGGGGGATCATCCCCCGCTAGCGTTGCCCTTGGATCGCCCACGCCAAGCGATGTCCGCACCGAGCGAAGGCCAACTGCGCTTTACGCTTCCCGGTGAGTTGAGCGAGCAGCTACGTAGCCTAGCCCGTGAAAGAAACGTTTCACTCTACGCCGTGATCTTGGCGCTATTGAAGCAGACGTTGTATCGCTTTAGCGGTGAGACAGATATCAAGGTAGGGGCGCCGATTGCCAATCGGCATAAAGCCGAGCTTCAGGGCTTAATTGGGTACCTTATCAATGTCGTTGTGTTGCGCACTCAGATTGATCCCACTGGAAATTTCGAACGTTTGTTAGATGAGGTGAACGCTACCCTGATCGATGCCCAGCTGCATCAGGATGTCCCCTTCGATCAAGTGGTGGAGGCGCTACAGCTAGAACGGCAACCGGGGGTACATCCGCTATTTCAGGTGAAGTGTACTCAGCAGGAAATGTGGCAGGCGGAGCGTCACGTGGCTGGCCTAGTCATTCAAGCCGAGCAGGTATTCACGGGTATTGCTCACTTCGACCTGAGTCTCGATTTTTGCGATGAGCCCGAGGGAATAGCAGGTCTATTCGCTTACTCCGCAGAGCTATTCGATGCCACCACGATCGAGCGTTTCTGCCAGGCATTCCGATTCCTGGCCGAGCAGGTCGTAGCTGATCCGCGGTCTCACACTGCGATGCTGTCGCTACCTGAGCCTATCTCCGTGTTGGAAGGAAACCAAAGCGAGATTCTCACTCAGGCTATACCCACCCTGCTGTCGAAAGTGGTGGTAGCTCATGCTGATGAGTTAGCCGTAAACGACGGGCAGTACCGTTATACCTATGCCAGCCTGGATGCCCAAGCCCAGAGTCTGGCACAGGCACTAATCGCAAAAGGCGTTGGTTCCGAGGTGCGTGTTGCCATTCACGCCGAGCGTTCGTGCGAGTACGTGCTCGGTATCCTCGCCGTACTCAAAGCGGGCGGGGCTTTCGTACCGCTGGATCCGCAACTGCCGCGCGAGCGCTTGGCCTATCAATTGGCTGACAGTGGCGCTCGCTTGATGCTGAGCAGTACGGCTTGCGACTGGAGCGATGCTGTTCCGGTAATGGAGCTGGCGTTTKCCGACGATGTTCCGGCTGCCGTAGAGAATAAATCCCCCGTCATCCATCTTCAGCAGACTGCCTATGTGATCTATACCTCTGGTTCCACGGGCAAGCCTAAAGGGGTGGCGGTTAGTCACGGTGCTCTGGCCAATTACGTACAGGGTGTTCTGGAGGCGCTGGCGCTACCAGAAGGTGCCCGCAACATGGCGATGGTGTCGACGGTGGCGGCGGATCTGGGGCATACGGTGCTGTTTGGTGCCTTGTGCACCGGCCGCACCTTGCACCTCATTTCTCCCGAGTGCGCCTTTGACCCGGATGCCTTTGCAGCTTATATGCGGGAACAGCGGGTGGATGTGCTCAAGATTGTGCCCAGCCACCTGCGGGCACTGCTGAGTGCGGCAACCCCGGCTGACGTGCTTCCGCACGAGCGCCTGATTCTGGGCGGCGAAGCGACCGACTGGGCGCTACTGGAACGTATCGCCGAGCTTAAGCCAACCTGCCAAGTGCTTAATCACTACGGGCCTACGGAAACCACGGTAGGTATTCTCACCCAGCAAGCTGACATAGCCGATCGAGCTGCCAGCACACTGCCTATCGGCACACCGCTGGCCAATGCTCAGGCCTGGGTGCTGGATCCCTGGCTTAATCCGGTACCGAAGGGTGTTGCCGGCGAGCTCTACTTGGGTGGCCCAGGACTGGCTCAAGGCTATCTACAGCGGCTGGGGCAAACGGCGGAACGTTTCGTCGCCAGCCCCTTCCATGCGGGGGAGCGGCTCTATCGCAGCGGTGACCGTGTGCGCCAACTGGCCGACGGTAGCTTGACGTTTCTTTGCCGTGTGGATGATCAGGTCAAGATTCGCGGCTATCGGGTTGAACCGAGCGAAATCGCTACCCTGCTGCGCGATCAACCGTGCATCGCGGAGGCCGAAGTGGTAGCGCGGGAAAACGAGGAAGGCCGTGCGCAACTGTTCGCCTACGTGGTTATGGCAGCCGGAAGCGACATCGATGACGCCGCGTTACTCGCGCAGCTTGGCGAACGCGTGCCGGACTATATGGTGCCCAGTGCCATAGTACGGCTAGATGCCTTACCGCTAACCGCCAATGGCAAGTTAGATCGMAAGGCGCTGCCCGAGCCAGTACAAGCGGGTGGTGGTAAAGCATTCGAAGCTCCCCAGGGAGCAGCGGAGGAAACCCTAGCCGCAGTCTGGGCCGACGTAATCGGCTGCGAGCAGGTGGGGCGCAACGACAACTTCTTCGAGCTGGGTGGTGACTCAATCCTCAGTCTGCAAATCGTCGCGCGTTCGCGTAAACGTGGCTACAAGGTAACGCCTAAGCAGTTGATGGAAGGGCAGACTGTGGCCGCCGTGGCGGCGATGGCCACGCCTCTAGCTGCTACCGCTCCTAAACAAGCGGCTGCGCCCAATAAAGCAGCTTCCTTTGCGCTGCTGCCGGTACAGCGCTGGTTCTTCGAGCAGAACTTTGCCGAGCCACAGCACTGGAATCAGTCGTTGATGCTGGAAGCGGCCAGTGGTGTAGATACCGCGCTGCTACGGCGTGCCATTGAGGCAGTGGTAGATCACCATAGCGCCTTGCGGCTGCGCTTTGAGCGCGTTGGCGATAGCTGGCAACAAGCCTATGGCAAGCTAGCCGACGATCTCTTCGAGCACGTGGACGTAAGCGATCATGCGGATCCGGCGCAGGCCATCACCCAGGCTGCCGATGCTGCGCAACGCAGTCTGAGTTTGGCGCGGCCGTTCCGTGCTATCTGGATGGCACTGGGAGGCGAGCGCGGAGGGCGATTGCTGCTAGTGGCTCACCACCTGGTGATAGACGGCGTCTCGTGGCGCGTGATCCTCGACGACCTGCAAGCGGCCTACGCGCAGTTAAGTGCAGGAAAGACAGTCGACCTACCACCGGCAACCACCTTGCTAGATGAGTGGGCGCGTGCCCTGGCCGACTATGCCAAATCGGAGGCTTTGGCTGAGCAATGCTCCTATTGGGAAAGTCTCGTCACAGCGCCAGAGCCCAGCCTACCGGCACGGAATCCCCATGGCAGCAACACCGTCGCCGATACCGCATCGCTCGTTGGCAGCTTGCCTACCGAGGCCACCACGCAACTGCTGGGGCCGGTGCATAAAGCCTATCGTACCCAGGTAGATGACCTGCTCCTCAATGCACTATCGAGCGCCCTGTGCCAATGGGCGGAGCGAGACAGTGTACTAATCGAACTGGAAGGCCATGGCCGCGAAGACCTGTTCGACGGTATCGATCTCAGTCGCAGCGTAGGTTGGTTCACCTCGCTCTACCCGGTTCGCCTGACCCCAGGTAATGCGGAGCCCGGTACAAGCCTAAAAGCAATCAAAGAGCAACTTCGCCAAGTGCCTGAAAAGGGGCTCGGCTACGGCGTGCTGCGCTATTTGAAAGAAGAGCCCGCGCTGGTCGGTGGTGCCTACCCCCAGGTCACCTTCAATTATCTAGGCCAGTTGGATCGCTCCCTACAGGGCGATGGGGCCTGGCGGCTCGCTAAAGAGAATGCAGGGCAGGCTCGCGCGCCCCAAAGCAAGCGCCGTACCTGGATTGAGGTGGTGGCCTGGGTTCAAGATGGCCAACTGCGCTTCGACTGGAATTACAGTCGTGAGATTCACAGCGAGGCAGCGATACATGCCTTGCAAGTAAGCTTCCAAGCGCAACTAGAGGCATTGATTGAGCACTGTGCTAGTGGCGTTCGTGGCGCAACACCTTCGGACTTCCCGCTGGCGGGGCTGAGTCAAGAGCAGCTTGACGGCTTGCCTGTTGACACTGMCCAGCTGGCGGATCTCTACCCACTGTCCCCGTTGCAGCAGGGCATGCTGTTCCACAGCCTTTACGATGACCAAGATTCAGCCTATCTGAACCAGTTGCAGGTAGAAATTGACGACCTGGATGTCAAACGCTTCCAGCTCGCTTGGCAAGCAGTACTCGCGCGCCATGAGGTTCTGCGCAGTGGCTTCCTGGAGAGTGCTGGAATGCCGTTGCAGTGGGTGGCGCGCAACGTTGATCTGCCGTGGTTTGAAGTGGATTGGCGCGAACGAGTGGATCTAAAAGCGGCGCTTGAGAGACTGTCCCAGGAGCAGCGGAAACCGTTCGACATGACGGCGCCGCCGCTGATGCGCTTGGCGTTGGTGCGAATTGCAGAAACCCGATACTGCTTTATCTGGACGCGCCACCATTTGCTGCTGGATGGCTGGAGTACGTCGCAACTGATGGGCGAGGTGTTGCGCTGTTACGCCGGAGAGGCCTTGCCATCTGCAGAAGGACGCTATCGTGATTACATTGCATGGTTACAGCGTCGTGACACCAATGCCAGTGAGACTTACTGGCGTGACCAGCTGCAGCGTCTCGATGCACCCACGCACCTAGTGAGCACCMCCCCTAGACCTTACGAGGCGCAAGCTGGGCATCAAGAGATAACCCTGTCACTGGATAGCACGACCACTCAACGATTGGAGGGTTTCGCCAAAGCGACTCGCATAACGCTCAATACTTTAATGCAAGGTGCCTGGGCGCTGCTGGTGGCACGTTATACGGGGCAAGATAGCATCTGTTTTGGAGCTACCGTGGCTGGACGACCCGCTGAGCTACCGGCAGCAGAAAACTTGATCGGCCCCTTTATTAATACCTTGCCAGTCATTGTTTCATTGAACCCCTCGCTTCGCGTCAACGAGTGGTTGTGCCAGTTACAGGCACAAAACTTGGCGAGTCGCGAGCATGAGCATACGCCGCTATACGAAATCCAACGCTGGGCGGGGCAGGGTGGCCAGGCACTGTTCGATAGCTTGGTGGTATTCGAGAACTATCCCGTTGATGCCGCGTTACACCAGAATTTGCCAGGCGGGCTGACGTTCGGCGAAGTGGATAACCGCGAGCAAACCAATTATCCCGTCACGCTGGTCGTCTTCCATAAGGAGGCGTTGGAGCTTTGCTGCGGCTATTCACGGTCACAGTTAGATGATGCCGCTGCCGAGATATTGATCCAGCATCTGGTGGGAGTGCTGAAACAGTTGAGTGAGTCGGCTACTCGCCGAGTCGGTGACATTGACTGGTTAAGTGACGTTGAGCAGCAACAGCTTGAGACGTGGAGCGTCAATGATGAGCATTACGAATGGGAAGCCCCGATCCATCGTTTGATTGAGCGTCGTTCCGATATGGCGCCTGGAGCTACAGCCCTCATTTTCGATGATCAGCATCTCAGCTACGCCGAGCTTAACACCCGGGCCAATCGCTTGGCCCACTATCTGATTGGTTTAGGCGTACAACCTGAGACTCGAGTAGGCATCGCTGTTGAGCGCTCCATCGAGATGGTGGTGGGGCTGCTGAGCATTCTTAAAGCGGGGGGCGCCTATGTACCGTTGGATCCGGATTACCCCAGCGAACGTCTGGCCTATATGGTTGAAGACAGCGGTATTGAGCTACTGCTTACCCAACAGCACCTTCGCAATACGTTGCCGGTGTTTGAGAGCCTTGGCGTTATCGAGCTGGATCAATTGGACGTGGCGCATCATGCGTCAACCAACCCGGAGGTGGCACTGCACGGTGAACATCTCGCTTATGTCATTTACACCTCGGGTTCTACCGGGCGTCCTAAGGGTGCGGCCAACCGTCATCACGCGCTGACCAACCGCCTGCAGTGGATGCAAGACGCCTATGGGCTGACGACCGACGGTGCGGTGCTGCAGAAAACGCCATTCAGTTTCGATGTTTCCGTGTGGGAGTTCTTCTGGCCGCTGATACAGGGGGCGCGGCTGGTGATGGCGCCGCCGGGAGCCCATCGCGAACCGGCACAATTGGTCGAGCTAATCCGTAGCCATAACATCACTACACTGCACTTTGTACCTTCAATGCTTCAGGCCTTCTTGGCTCATGGCAAGGTTGAAGACTGCACCAGTCTGACACGCTTGGTATGCAGCGGTGAGGCGCTGCCGGCCGAACTGCAGAATCAGGTATTTGCCCGCTTGCCTCATACGGAGCTCTACAACCTATACGGCCCCACCGAAGCGGCCATTGATGTCACTCACTGGGCCTGCCAAGACGATGGGCGCAACCACGTAGCTATCGGTCAACCCATCGCCGGTATCCGCACCTATGTGCTGGATGGAGATCTTAACTTAGCGCCACCGGGAGTTGCGGGGGAGCTCTATCTCGGAGGCATTGGGTTGGCACGGGGCTATCTGCACCGCCCTGACCTTACCGCAGAACGTTTTGTCGCCGATCCATTTGCGCAGGGCGAATGTCTCTACCGCACCGGCGACCTAGTGCGCTGGCGGGAGGACGGCCAGCTTGAGTACCTGGGCCGCCTCGATCACCAAGTGAAGATCCGCGGCCTGCGTATCGAGCTTGGCGAGATTGAAGCCGAACTACTCTCTCAGCCGGCGGTTCGTGAAGCGGTGGTGGTCGCTCAAGAAGGCCCCGGTGGTTCGAGGCTGGTGGCCTATGTGGTGCTCCAGGCCGACAGTAAACTCGACACTAGTTCACTGCGTGAGGCGCTGGGGCAGAGACTGCCGGACTATATGGTGCCGGGAGTCGTGGTCACGCTCGATACGTTACCACTGAACCCCAACGGCAAGGTGGATCGTAAGGCCCTGCCTGAGCCTGACTTGACCAGTGGCACACGGTACGAGCTTCCCCAGGGGCAGTCGGAAGAAACGCTAGCGGCAATCTGGGCTGAGGTTTTGGGTGTTGAGCGGGTCGGCCGCCACGACAACTTTTTTGAGCTAGGCGGTCATTCTCTGTTGGCAATGCAGGTGCTTGCACGCATACGAGCGGCAGGCCTGCATAGCTTGGCTCTTCGTGAATTATTTAAGTCCCCGGTTCTGTGCGAATTGGCCCCCCTTATCTCTACCGGTATGAATGACATGGCTGGTGGAGAGCCACTAACTTCCATCCCTCGGCGTGAGGAAATGCCATTGTCCCCGGCCCAAAAGCGGCTATGGATGGTTGATCGGCTGGCAGGCTCTACCCGCGAGCGAACTGCCTACAATATGTCCACTGCTCTAACCCTCACAGGGAGGCTTGATGCAGAAGCGATTAAGTCAACGTTTGACGTAATTGTAGATCGCCATGAAGTACTGCGTACCCGTTACCCTGAGAACGAAGAAGGKGAACCGGTTGCGGTCGTCGCATCCGGCAACCCTATGGAGGTTGAATGGGTCGACTTGGTTAACCTGGAGAGCAACCAGCAGAGTCAGCAAGCCCGGTGGCTTATGGAGGAGCATGCCCAGCGCGCATTTGATCTCTCCTCGGGGCCGCTTCTCCGTGCCGCCGTAATTAGGTTGGCACCACGGTCGCATCTGCTGCTGCTCTGTGTTCACCACATTGTATTTGATGGTTGGTCAGAAGCTGTCTTCATCAAGGAGTTCGTCACTACCTATCAGGCGCTTATCGGAGAAGGTGAAGATGTGTTGACCGATCTCCCCATCCAGTACGTGGACTACGCCGCTTGGCATGAGAAAGCATTGTCGGGAGAGGCCTTCGAGCAAAGTGCAACCTTCTGGCGTCGCTATCTAAGTGATGCTCCCCCGCTCTCAACACTACCGGGGGATTTCGCTAGGCCCAGCCAAATATCGCATGCCGGTAGTGCCCTGAGCATGACACTGAGTCCAGACCTATCACAAGCGTTGAACAAGCTTGCCGCACAGCGTGGCACCACGCTATTTACGCTTCTATTGGCGAGTTTTCAGCTGTTGATGCATCGCCAGACCCGTCAACACGACCTGATTGTGGGAACCGATGTCGCTGGCCGTAGCCATCCCGATGTTGAGCCGTTGATTGGCTTTTTTGTCAATGTAATCCCGCTGCGGTCTCGTTTGTCTGATGGCCAGATTGATTTCGGCCACTGGCTTGAGCAAGTACAGACCAGCGTGCTGGATGCCTTCGATCATCAAAATGTTCCCTTCGACAAAATTGTCGAGCTTTCGGGGATTGGTCGTGAGCGCGACCGTTCCCCCCTGATACAAACCCTCTTCGTACTACAAAACACGCCAACCGAGCGGTTCTCAATTCCGGGCTTGGAAGTGGAGGTAATGCCTCAGCCTCGGCAAGAGTCGAAGTTCGATATGGCGATATTCGTCAATGAGAGTGACACCGGACTATCAGTCGAGTGGGTCTACGCCACCGCATTGTACCGACGCGAAACCATTGAGCACTTAACCGGTGCCTGGCAGTCGCTACTAGCGCAGATCGTGGAAGCTCCCAACACGCCCGTCGAGGAGTTTCGCTTACCCCAAATGGAGAAACACGCTATGCAAAACAAGCTTTCAAAAGGTTCCAAACTCAACAAGCTTAGCAGCCTGAAATCCCAGCCAGGTGCGCGCCCCTCGACCAACAGTGACTCACCGATACGAACGGCGCTGCTCGACGAAAAAAGGGTCTTTCCTCTCGTGATCGAAGCGACGGATCCTGACCTTGATGCGGTGGCGTGGGCAACCTCCCAGCGCGACTTTATTGAGCAACACTTACGCACGCATGCAGGCATTCTGTTCCGTAACTTTGGTCTGACCACACCGCAAGAGTTTGAAGCCTTTGCCGAGGCTATCCAGCCGGGACTTTACGGCAATTATGGTGACCTGCCCAAGAAAGAAGGGGGGCGCAATACCTACCGTTCAACCCCCTATCCCGAGCGCCAGATGATTCTTTATCACAACGAAAGCTCGCATTTGGAGCGCTGGCCGCGCAAGCAACTGTTCTTTTGCGAATTCCCTTCTCCCGTGGGAGGTGCCACCCCGATCGTTGACTGCAGGGAGATGTTGCGCCAACTGCCCGCCGATGTTGTGGAGGAGTTCGAGCGTAAAGGGCTGCTTTATGTGCGCACCTTCACCCGCAACCTGGACGTGAGCTGGCAAGACTTTTTCAAAACCGATAGCAAGGAGGAAGTGGAGGCGCGGCTCAAAGAAGCGGGAATCGAGTGGCAGTGGTTTGGGGACGATGAGCTGCAGACACGCACGCGCTGCCCTGCGGTAGTCACTCATCCAGTGACCGGTGACCGGGTGTTCTTCAATCAGGTGCAGCTCCACCACGTCAGTTGCCTTGAGCCTGATGTGAAAGAAGACCTGCTTGGCATGGTTGGCCAGGAGCGCCTGCCGCGTAATGTCTATTTCGGCGACGGCTCCGTGATTAGCGACGAGATGATGAAGGTTGTCGGCGAGGCCTACGAAGCCTGTGCCGTGCGCTTCGACTGGCGCCGGGGCGATGTGGTGATGGTCGACAACATGTTAGCGGCCCATGCCCGGGATCCTTACGAGGGGCCACGCAAGATCGTGGTAGCGATGGGAGACATCTATGAGCGTTCGGCGCTGGAAGAGGCTCAAGGAGCAAGTGCCGATGCCGAGTTGGTCGGTCAATGAAGTCACGGGTATTGGGAGTCAATAAATGAATGCGATAACGGAACAGCAGAGCCTTGCCCATTGGCCGCTTAGCCCTGAACAGCGCGCGGTACTGACGGCGGCGGAAACTAATGAAGGTGGCACCCAGCAGGCAGCGTCTGCGCAGGTCGATGTCATGGTGCAAGCCAAAGTTATGGTGGCCGATATTCAAGGTGCACTTGATAGCTCACGGCTAGAAAGCGCACTGAGTAATGTTAGGCAGCAGCATGAAGCCCTATCGACGGCTCTGAAGAGCGTAGCGGGGTATCGCGGGCTGCGACACCAGGCGCTTGAAGAACTACCTGCTATTGAGTGGCGGTATGAGGACTTACGCGGCAGATATGAACAGGAACCACTGCTCGACGGTGATCTCAATGACGCTCTCAAAAACTATAGCGAGGCACTCAAGCTTCGGCCCATGGCGGTCGAGAGTGGCGAGCTGCTACGTCCAGCGCTGCTGCGTACTGGTGAAAAAAACTGGGTATTAGTGCTGGCTGTTTCGGCGTTGGTGGCGGATCGCGGCAGCCTGCAGTCGCTGTTCTCGGCGTTGGTGGAGGCTTACGATCAGAGCGGAGGAGCCGATGATGAGTCTGCGCTGCAGTATTCCCAGTTCATCGAGTGGCGCGCTTCTCTCGAAAACGACGATGACGCTGAAGAGGGCCGTGAGTATTGGCAAAGGCACCAGCAGCATGCCGAGCAGGCAGGCGCATGCTGTTTACCTGCAAGGCAAGCGAATCGCTATGGCGTGCGGGTAGAGCATGAATATGTGGCTTGTCGGCTCGAACCAGACCAAGTGGCGCGTATCGATAGCCTTGCAGACGAGCTTCAAGTATCCGCTGAGGCAGTATTGCAGGCAGCTTGGTGGGCGTTACTCGCCAGAATTAGCGGCAATGAGAGKGTGCTAGGTGGCTGGCAACACGACTGCCGTCAGGATTACGAGGTGATGCAAGGGGCGATCGGGCTCTTCGACAAGGTACTGCCGGTACTGGTTGAAGGTGTCGCTGATAGCGATTTCTCTGGCTGTATCGCCCGTTTATCAGAGCAGTTAGAAGCGCATACCCAAGCCCAAGAGTATTGGTCGATTGATGCGCTGCCTGATAAGCGCCACCTCGCAGTGGGGTTCGCATTTTCAGAAGGCGTGAATGAGTTAAATACGGCAGGTTTGCAGTGGCGCTTGCGAGAGTTGCCAGGGCCATCGGCAGAATTTGAACTTGCCTTGCAGATAGGCCGCAGTAAGAGCGGCGTGGTGGCGACGCTCTGCGCCGACCCATCTTGCTATAGCCGAGCGGCGGCTGAGTGTCTGCTGGGGCAGTACCAGGCGCTGCTACAGGCGGGCCTAGCCGACCCCGCGCAAAAACTATTTTTGGTGCCGCTTGTTTCCCCTGAAAAGCAGCGGGCATTGTTGTTGGCCGACGATGAAAAAGTTGATGTTGGGGAACGTAGCGTAGCGGCCCATATCGCTGCCTGGGCGGCTTCGGCGCCTGATGCCATTGCCATTGAAGAGCAGGGCCGCACGCTGAGCTACGCCCAATTAGAAGCCCGCATCAATGGTATCGCGCGGTGGTTGGATAATCAGGGCGTCAAACATGGAGATTATGTAGCGCTCAATTTGCCCCGTTCCACTGATTTGGTCGTGCTGCTACTGGCAGTATGGCGTGTAGGTGCCGCCTACCTGCCGCTTGATCCAGAGTGGCCCGTAGATCGTAAACGGCGGGTGCTTGAGGATGCCCAGCCCGCGCTAGTAGTAAGCGCTGAAAACGCCGAGGCGGAACCCACTTCACTGGCCCTTCCCGGCATCCGCAGTGTGGGGCTGCCAAAAGAAGTGGATGAAGCGGGTAGTGCCTTGTCGTTTCCAGAGCCTGACCTCGGCGAGGTGGCTTACCTTCTCTATACCTCTGGCTCCACCGGCACGCCAAAAGGCGTGGTAATTGAGCATGGTCAACTGCTCAATTACGTCGCCGGTGCCACAAAGGCCATGGGGCTATCGGTATGCCAGCGCTGGGCGTTGACCGGGTCGCTGGCCACCGACCTGGGCAATACGGCGCTGTTCGGCGCCTTGTTCAATGGTGCCCGCCTGGTGATCGCCGCACCTGACGATATGCAGGATGGCGACCACTTCGCGCGCTTTATGTCGGCGGCCGATATCGATGCACTCAAGATAGTGCCGTCCCATCTGGAGGCCCTGCTGGAGTGCGAAGCTCCCCGGTTGCCGAAAACACTGATTTTAGGCGGTGAGGCAACTTCATCTGCCTTACTTTCGAGCATCGCGCGGATCTCCCCCGAGTGCCAGCTATACAACCACTATGGCCCCACAGAAGCCACGGTGGGCGTTATGGTGCACCCGGTATCGCTGGCGCAAGACGTTGAGGGCCCGCTACCGCTAACCCAGTTGCTGCCGAATTGCCGCTTCCGAGTACTTGACGATAACTTGCACGCGACCCCCACTGGTGGCGTAGGTGAGCTGTATCTGGGCGGCGCCCAACTGGCGCGCGGCTATCTCAATAGCGATGCTTCCGCGTTTGTCGAAGATCCCTTTATTCCCGGTGAACGTCTCTATCGCACAGGCGATCTGGCGTGTGTGCTGCCCGAGGGKGGCGTACGCCTTATTGGGCGAGCCGACGATCAGGTCAAGCTGCGTGGTTTCCGGATCGAACCGGCGGAAATCGAAAGCATGTTGCAAGCACAGCCAGGGGTTAAACAGAGCCTGGTTCGCCTGATGGGACGGGGCGGTGATACCCAGGAACTCGTAGCGTTCCTGATCGCTGACGCCGAGGTAACGTCCGTTGAGGGCCAAGCCCAGCTTCGCGAGCAGCTGGCTGTGCTACTGCCTGAGTCCATGCTTCCTTCTCGTTTTATCCCTGTTGAGCATTTCCCGCGCCTAGGTAACGGCAAGGTAGACACCTCCGCGCTGGAAGCCTTGGCCCAAAAAACAGCGGAAAGAAAAACCTTGGTGAAGCCCCGGGATGCCGTGGAAGCCAACCTGTGTCAGGCCATGGCTGAGCTGCTTGGTCGCGATGAGGTAGGCATTGATGACGACTTCTTCGAGCTGGGTGGGCACTCCTTGCTGGTGATCAAGCTGGTGGCACGCATTCGTAAGCAGTTCGGCATCGAGATAGCCCCCGGTGTGGTGTTCGATCATCCCACCGTTGCCGAGCTGAGGGCCGCTCTACGCGAGAGTGAATACGGAATACAGGAAGAGGCACATCCTTCCTTTTCAATCGAATAGCAGCCTCTAGTTAAGGATTCATCAATGAATGGTATGAGTCAGGAATCTCTAGCCGCTAATCAGAGTGGGCGGTATCAAGAGAGTATCGTAGCGAGCACCCAGGTAGGAGAGCACGTTCCCCTCTCTTTCTCTCAGCATCAGTTATGGCTACTGCAGAACATGGAGCCAGGGTTGAGTGCCTACAATCTTCCACGGGTCTTTCACCTAAAGGGGGAAGTAAATCCTGAGGCACTGGAGCGAGCTTTTAAGGCTGTTATTGCACGACATGCCGTACTGCGTACTCATTTCGTCGAACGAAACGGCGAACCGATGCAAGTGGTTACCACCGGTGCAAAGTTCGAACTGCAGTGCGAGGATTTATCAATACTAACGCCGTCAGAGCGAGAAGCTCGGCTGGCTGTATCCATTAATGAAGTTACAAGCCATGTCTTTGACCTTACCGTCTCACCGGCCTTAGTGGCGAGATGGATAAAAGTGGGTGAGCAAGAGCAAGTGCTTGCTGTGTGTATGCACCACATCGTTTCCGATGCTTGGTCGAACCCTATTCTCGCCAAGGATTTGAAAACAGCTTACTGCTTGGCAGTGGCATCCCAGGATGAGGCCTTTCTACCAGAACTGAATATCCAATATACAGACTATGCAGCCTGGCAACGCGAGAGATATGAGCGTGGTGAGTTTGAGAAAAGTTTAGCGTATTGGAATAGTTATCTGGGTGACCAAGTACCAGACATCGAGCTCCCCACTGACTATAAGCGCCCTGGGGTGCAGAAGTTTTCAGGTGCCCGTTCTTCTATAGCTCTGCCTGCTGACCTTGTTGATGCGCTGCGACAACTCTGTCGGAAAGAAAAGTGTACGCCATTCATGATCCTATTAGCGGCATGGCAAGCCCTACTGGCGCGCTACAGCGATCAGATGGAGTTCGCTGTTGGAGTGCCTCATGCTGGTCGGCCGTTCGATGAGCTGCAAGACCTGATGGGCTACTTTGTATCTACTCAAGTGTTTCGCGCCAACTTATCGCCTGCTATGACGCTTCGCGATATCGTCCAGCAGGTTAGGAAAGATGCTCTCGGGTTGATGAATCATGCGGATCTGCCCCTAGAGATACTATTGGAAGCTCGTAGTGAGCAGCGCGATCCGTCACGCAATCCTCTGTTCCAGGTTATGTTTGGCGTACAGATGGATGGTGACGCCGAGCAACTGGAATTTGATGGCGTCATTGCTGAGCCAATGAGGGCAGAAAATGGCACGACTAAATTCGAGCTTTCCCTCAATTGTGTGATTGGAAAGGAAGGCGTTCAATGCGATCTGGAGTATCGTACCGATCTCTTCGAGCAGGGGACTGCTGAAAAGCTGCTCGAGCGCTACCAGCAGGTCTTGACGACACTTTGCGAGAATTACAATAGTCGCCTGGGAGAGCTTGATATTCTCGGCGCCAGTGAGAGACGAGAGTTGGCCGAGTGGGGGGATAACTCTCCGCGCTTCATAGGAATTGGTACGATCCAGCACCTGATTGAGCGGCAGACTACGGAAAATCCAGAGGCCACAGCGCTAGTATTTGAAGATCAGTCGCTTAGCTATAGCGAGCTTAATACTCGCGCCAATCGCCTCGGGCACTATCTAATCGATCTAGGCGTATGTCCCGAAACTCGAGTGGGCATTGCGATGGAGCGCTCCATTGAGATGGTGGTGGGGCTGTTGGGTATTCTCAAGGCGGGGGGCGCCTATGTACCGTTGGATCCGGATTACCCCGCCGAGCGATTGGCCTATATGGTCGAGGACAGCGGCATCGAACTGCTGCTCACCCAGCACCACTTGCGTGAATCATTGCCGGTAACCAATGCTCTGAGAGTTGTTGAGTTGGATCGGCTGGACGTTGCTCATCATGCTTTTACCAATCCAGCTGTGGCGCTGCATAGCGAGCACCTTGCCTATGTGATCTACACCTCGGGCTCTACTGGGCGACCCAAGGGCGCGGCCAATCGCCATCACGCGTTGACTAATCGCTTGCAGTGGATGCAGGAGGCCTATGGTCTAACGGCCAACGATGTGGTGTTACAGAAAACGCCGTTCAGCTTCGACGTCTCGGTGTGGGAGTTCTTCTGGCCGCTGATGCAGGGGGCGCGACTGGTGATGGCGCCACCAGGTGCCCATCGCGAACCGGCACAACTGGTCGAGCTGATCCGTACCCACAAGATCACCACGCTACACTTTGTCCCGTCGATGCTGCAGGCCTTCCTGGCGCATGGCGGKGGTGTGGGTGAGATAGAAGAAGCCTGTACGAGTCTGATGCGCGTGGTATGCAGCGGCGAAGCGCTGCCGGCGGAGTTGCAGAACCAAGTGTTTGCACGACTGCCTCACACGGGACTCTACAACCTCTATGGCCCTACCGAGGCGGCCATCGACGTTACTCACTGGACATGCCAAGACGATGGACTCAACCAAGTCGCTATAGGTCAACCGATCGCCGGTATCCGCACCTACGTACTGGATAGTGATCTCAACATGGTGCCGCCCGCGGTCGCGGGTGAACTCTATCTCGGTGGCGTGGGCTTAGCACGGGGTTACTTGAATCGCGAAGGCTTAACGGCGGAACGATTCGTCGCTGATCCCTTTGTGCAGGGAGAACGCCTCTACCGCGCCGGCGACTTGGTGCGCTGGCGGGAGGACGGTCAGCTCGAATACCTGGGCCGTCTTGATCACCAGGTAAAGATCCGCGGCCTGCGTATCGAACTAGGCGAGATCGAAGCCGAACTATTAGCTCAGCCAGAAGTTCGCGAGTCAGTAGTGGTCGCTCAAGAAGGCCCCGGTGGTTCTAGGTTGGTCGCTTATGTGGTTCCCCAAGTCGATAGTGAACTCGACACTAGCTCACTACGTGAAGCGCTAGGTCAAAAGCTACCAGATTATATGGTGCCGGGCGTTGTGGTCTCGCTTGATGCACTTCCGTTGAATGCCAACGGCAAAGTAGATCGCAAGACGCTACCAGAGCCGGACTTAGCTAGTGGCTCGCAGTATGACGCGCCTCACGGAGATGTAGAAGAAGCGTTGGCGGAAATCTGGTCGGAGATACTTGGCATCGAGCGGGTGGGTCGACACGATAATTTCTTCGAGCTGGGTGGCCATTCATTATTGGCTCTGAAGGTGTTGGAGAAAATGCGGCATCAGGGACTGACGGCGCAGGTACGCACGCTGTTCCAATGCCCAGAACTGGCGGCCTTTGCCCGGGCATTGACGCAGACATCAGAGCAGCAGGAAATCATCATTCCCCCCAACCGCATTCCAAGTGGCTGCTCGGCAATCCAACCCGAGATGCTGMCTTTGATTGAGCTCAATGGCGAAGAGATCAGCGCCATCGAAGCGGCCGTGCCGGGTGGTGCCCGCAATATCCAGGATATCTACCCGCTAGCACCATTGCAGGAAGGTATTCTCTTCCACCACCGTTTGCAGGAAGAGGGTGATGCCTATGTCACCCCGCGTCTGCTGGGGTTCGACAGCCGAGAACGTCTGGAAGCCTTTATTGATGGTTTTAACCAGCTTATTGCCCGTCACGATATTCTACGAACTGCTGTGTTATGGGAGTACCTGCGTGAGCCGGTACAGGTGGTTTACCGGTATGCCGAGTTAGCTCTCGAATGGCTAAACGTGGATGGCGCCTCATCACAAAGCGTTGCCGAACAACTGAATGCCGAGGTGAACCCTGAGCACCACCGCCTCAATGTACGTCGAGCTCCCATGCTGCGAGCAGTAGCAGCTCATTATCCTGAGCAAAAACGCTGGCTGCTGCAGCTACCTAGCCACCACCTGGTCATGGATCACACTACCCTCGAGCTATTGGTGGAAGAAATTTCCCTGATCCAGCAAGGTCGTGAAGATGAGCTGCCCAAACCACTCCCATTCCGCAATTTCGTTGCCCAGACCCGACTAGGGATAAACCAAGAAGAGCATGAGGCCTTCTTCCGTGAGCAGTTGGGCGATGTTGAAGAACCAACCGCGCCCTTCGGGATGCTAGATATTCGAGGAGATGGCGGCGAGATCGAGGAATTTCGCGTTACTTTGGAAACGGCACTGGCCCAGCAGGTGAGGCAACAGGCTCAGCGCTATGGTGTGAGCACGGCTAGCCTGTTCCACCTGGCTTGGGCCTTGGTGCTGAGCAAGACCACTGGGAGGGACGATGTGGTGTTCGGCACCGTGCTGTTCGGGCGCATGCAGGGCATCGAAGGTGCTGAGCGGGCACTGGGGATGTTTATCAATACGCTCCCTGTGCGTATCAAAATGGGCACTCAAGGTGTCGATAGATGCCTGCGTCACACCCACGATACTCTATCTGATCTAATGCACCACGAGCATGCCAGCCTTGGTCTCGCGCAGCGCTGTAGTGATCTATCTGGGGGGGCGCCTCTGTTTACCAGTTTGCTGAACTATCGTTATAGCGCTCCCCAGCAAGCAGGAAGTTCCAGCCATACCTGGGAGGGCATGGAAGTGTTGGGCGGCCAGGAGCGTACCAATTATCCTCTTGGCATGGCGGTAGACGATCTGGGAGAGGGCTTTCAGCTAGTGGGCCAGGTGAGTCGTTCGATTGGTGCCCATCGGCTGTGTGATTACATGCGTTCGGCTGTGGTCGGCATCGTAGAAAGGCTTCGAACGGCACCGCAGCAAGCGATAAGTGAGATCAGCCTGTTAGGAGAAGCAGAGCGGCGGTTGTTAAGKGAATGGGGGGTGAATTCATACCAGTATCTTGCTGCTCAGCCAATCCATCGACTGATTGAGCACAAAGTCGCGTTAACGCCAGAGTCTACTGCATTAATATTTGCAGATCAGTCAGTTGGCTACGCCCAACTCAATACCCGCGCCAACCAGTTGGCCCACTACCTTATCGGCCTAGGCGTAAAACCTGAGACCCGAGTGGGTATCGCCATGGAGCGCTCCATCGAGATGGTGGTGGGGCTACTGGCTATCCTAAAGGCGGGTGGAGCCTATGTGCCGTTAGATCCCGAGTATCCCGCAGAGCGGCTGGCCTTCATCGCCGAAGATAGTGGCATTGAACTATTGCTGACTCAGCACCACTTACGCGCGTCATTGCCGGTAGCTGATGGCCTAAGCGTTGTTGAGTTGGATCGGCTGGATGTTGCTCATCATGCCTTTACCAATCCATTGGTGACGCTGCACGGCGAAAATCTTGCCTATGTGATTTATACCYCGGGATCCACCGGGCGGCCCAAGGGCGCCGCCATCCGCCATAATGCCTTGACCAACTGCATGGTCTGGATGCAGGAGACCTATCAACTCACCGATACCGATGCCGTACTGCACAAGGCGCCGTTCGGGTTCGACGTGTCGGTATGGGAGATTTTCTGGCCGCTGAGTGTTGGGGCACGCTTGGTGATCGCCCAACCAGGCGACCACCGGGATCCAGAACGCATCATTGAGCTGATTCAGCGGCACGGCGTCACCACGCTTAATTTTGTGCCCTCCATGCTCAAGGCCTTCCTGGCCTATCCCGATGTTAAACCCAAGACGCGGCTCAAACATATCATGTGCGGTGGCGAGGCCGTTCCAGCCACGCTACAGCAGGATGTGGCTGAGTGCCTCGACGGTGCCCACCTGCATGATCTCTATGGCCCCACCGAAACTACTATTCATGTCACTCACTGGTGGTGTCGTGATGACGCTCACCGCCAGATTCCCATTGGGCGACCCATTAGCGGTACCCGCACCTACGTCTTGGATGGTGAGCTGAACCTAGTACCACAGGGCGTTGAGGGAGAGCTCTATCTCGGCGGGATAAGCCTTGCCCGTGGATATCTCAATCGCAGTGATCTGACAGCGGAGCGCTTTATCGCCGATCCGTTCATGGAGGGCGAGCGCCTCTACCGCACCGGCGATCTGGTGCGCTGGCGGGAAGATGGCCAGCTCGAGTACCTGGGCCGACTCGATCACCAGGTGAAAATACGCGGCCTGCGTATTGAACTAGGTGAGATCGAAGCTGAACTGCTATCGCAGCCGAAGGTTCGCGAGGCGGTGGTGGTAGCGCAGGAAAGCTCCACTGGTTCGAGACTGGTGGCCTACGTGGTTCCCCAGGCCGACCTTGAACTCGACACCAATTTACTACGTGAGGCGCTAGGGCAACGGTTGCCGGACTACATGGTGCCGGGAGTTGTGGTCACACTGGAGGCGCTGCCGTTGAATGCCAATGGCAAAGTAGACCGTAAAGCATTGCCTGAGCCTGATTTAGACAGTGGCTCGGAGTACGAGCCGCCTCTGGGCGGAGTGGAAGAAGTCTTAGCAGAGATCTGGTCTGAAGTGTTGAGCGTAGAGCGTGTTGGCCGATACGATAACTTCTTCGAGTTAGGCGGACATTCGCTGCTGGCTCTGAAAGTGCTGGAGAAAATGCGGTATCGAGGTCTGAAGGCCCAGGTGCGCACTTTGTTCCAATACCCGGAGTTGGAGGCTTTCGCTCAAGCGCTGATACAAGCGCCACAGCAAGCCGAGGTCGTCATCCCCATCAACCGGATTCCTTATGACTGCCAAACGCTGCAGCCTGAGATGTTGACGCTAATTGAACTCAATATTGAAGAAATCAGCGCGATTGAAGCGCTAGTGCCGAGCGGCGCTGCTAACATCCAGGATATCTACCCACTAGCACCACTACAGGAGGGAATTCTCTTCCACCATCGGCTGCAGGAGAAGGGAGATGCCTATGTGACCCCTCGGCTGTTGGGCTTTGATAGTCAGGAACGGTTGGAACAGTTTATTGCTAGTTTCAATCAGCTCATTGCGCGCCACGATATTCTTCGCACCGCCGTACTCTGGGAGGGACTTCGTGAGCCGGTGCAGGTGGTGTACCAGCATGCTGCCCTGGAGCTTGAGTGGCTGGAAGTGAGTCAAGATTCCTCTCTCAATATTGCCGAACAGCTGAACGTCGAGGTGGATCCCCAATATCACCGCCTGGATGTGCGCCGAGCACCCATGCTAAGAGCGGTTGCTGCATACGATGCCGAGCAAAACCGCTGGCTCTTGCAGTTACCTAGCCACCACTTGGTGATGGATCACACCACCCTTGAGCTATTGGTAGATGAGATCGCTCTGATTCAACAAGGCCGTGAAGACGAGTTGCCTAGACCGATCCCATTCCGCAACTTTGTAGCTCAGGCCCGGTTAGGGGTGAGCCTAGCAGAGCATGAGGCCTTTTTCCGTGCGCGGCTGGGCGATATAGATGAGCCAACAGCGCCTTTCGGATTGCTGGACGTACTCGGCGATGGTGGGGATATTGAAGAAGTGCGCGTTCCTGTGGAAACAGAGCTAGCCCAGCATGTGCGGCGACAGGCGCAGCGGCATGGTGTCAGCACGGCCAGCCTGTTCCACTTAGCCTGGGCGTTGGTTCTGAGCAAAATCACGGGGCATGACGATGTGGTATTCGGTACCGTGCTATTCGGMCGCATGCAAGGCGTGGAAGGAGCCGAACGGGCGTTGGGTATGTTTATCAATACGCTACCGGTGCGTATTAAAATGGGGCCTCAAAGTATCGGTAAGTGTCTTCGCCACACTCATGACGTTCTGTCTGAACTACTTCATCATGAGCATGCCAGCCTGGGACTGGCACAGCGCTGCAGTGGTTTACCTGGAGGGACTCCACTGTTTACCAGTTTGCTAAATTACCGTTATAGCGCCCCTCAACGAGAGGGACGTCCCGCTCATACCTGGGAAGGTATGGAAATGTTAGGTGGTCAAGAGCGTACTAACTACCCGATCACTATGTCGGTGGATGACCTGGGTAATGGCTTCCAACTGGAAGGGCAAGTTAGTCGTGTAATCGGTGCCCAGCGGCTGKGTGATTACATGAGTGCTGCGATGGCCGGGATTGTGAAGAGTCTTCAAACGGCGCCTCAGCAATCAATAAGCGAGATCAGTCTGTTAGGAAAAGACGAACGTCAATTGCTGGGCAAGTGGGGKGAGAATGCTCAACAGTATCTCAACCCTTCTCCAGTCCAACATCTGATTGAGTGTCAAGCTACGGTAACCCCCGAGAGTACAGCTCTTATCTTTGATAATCAGCATCTCAATTACGCTGATCTCAATGCTCGTGCAAACCGCTTGGCTCACTATCTGATTGGGATGGGAGTGCAACCCGAGGTTCGAGTGGGTATCGCCATGGAACGCTCCATTGATATGGTGGTGGGCCTTTTGGCTATTCTCAAGTCGGGGGGCGCCTATGTGCCGCTGGATCCTGAGTACCCCTCGGAGCGGCTGGCCTTCATCGCCGAAGATAGTGGCATTGAACTGTTGCTGACTCAGCACCACTTGCGCGCGTCATTGCCGGTAGCTGATGGACTAAGCGTTGTTGAGTTGGATCGACTAGATGTTGCGCATCATGCTTCTACCAATCCAGCGGTGACGCTGCACGGCGAGCATCTTGCCTATGTGATTTATACCTCAGGATCCACCGGGCGGCCCAAGGGCGCCGCCATCCGCCATGATGCCTTGACCAATTGCATGGTCTGGATGCAGGAGACCTATCAACTCACCAATACCGATGCCGTACTGCACAAGGCGCCGTTTGGGTTCGATGTTTCGGTATGGGAGATTTTCTGGCCGCTGAGTGTCGGGGCACGTTTGGTGATTGCCCAGCCAGGCGACCACCGGGATCCAGAACGCATCATTGAGCTAATTCAGCGGCACGGAGTCACCACGCTCAATTTTGTGCCCTCAATGCTCAAGGCCTTTCTGGCCTATCCCGATGTTAAAACCAAGACGCGGCTCAAGCATATTATGTGCGGTGGCGAGGCCGTTCCAGCGACGCTACAGCAAGATGTGGCTGAGTGTCTTGATGGTGCCCACCTGCATGATCTCTATGGCCCTACTGAAACTACTATTCATGTCACTCACTGGTGGTGTCGTGATGACGCTCACCGCCAGATTCCCATTGGGCGACCCATTAGCGGTACCCGTACCTACGTCTTGGATGGTGATCTTAACATGGCACCGCCAGGAGTCGCTGGAGAGCTCTATCTCGGCGGGGTAAGCCTGGCCCGTGGATATCTCAATCGCAGTGATCTGACAGCGGAGCGCTTTATCGCCGATCCATTCACGGAGGGTGAGCGCCTCTACCGCACCGGCGATCTGGTGCGCTGGCGGGAAGATGGCCAGCTCGAGTACCTGGGCCGCCTTGATCACCAAGTAAAAATTCGAGGATTACGCATTGAGCTAGGTGAGATTGAAGCTGAACTGCTAGCGCAGCCGGAAATTCGAGAAGCAGTAGTGGTTGCCCAAGAAGGCAACGGTAGTTCGAGTCTGGTGGCTTATGTAGTATTCCAAGCCGGTACTGAGCTAGACACAAGTGCATTACGCGAGCGACTGGGAAAACAGTTGCCGGATTATATGGTGCCGGGATACGTGGTCATGCTTGATGCACTACCGCTGAATGCAAATGGTAAAGTGGAGCGCAATGCCCTACCAAAAACTTATTTAGAAGAAACCCGTGAATACATTTCACCTTCAACTACAGAAGCTTGGCAGCTGGCTGAAATTTGGCAGGAGGTCTTGGGGGTCAAACGAGTCGGCGAAACCGACAACTTCTTTGAACTGGGTGGAGACTCCCTGTTAAGTCTAAAGGTATTAAGCCGTGTGCGGGCTCTTAAGTCTGCTAAGCTCGATTTCAAACTTCGCGACCTGATGCAGAAGCCGACCATTGCTGGCTTGTTAGGGCTGGGAGAGTCCTCGGATGCTTCGCTAGATGGTGTGGTTAAGCTCAATGGCGAAAGCCAGGGGCAGTCACCATTATTCTGTTTGCATGCAGGTATGGGCACCCTTTACGACTATCAACCGTTGGCACGGCGTCTACAGGGAGTATGCACGGTATATGGGCTACCGTGCCGAATGCTAACCGACCCTCAACATTGTGATACGTCGTTGGAAGCGATGGCTGATGATTATGCATCAACTATCCGGGGCTTGCAGTCTCAGGGCCCCTATCGATTATTGGGCTGGTCTTTAGGTGGTACCTTGGCCGCAATGATTGCGGCACGGCTTGAAAAGCAAGGCCAGGAGGTGAGCCTGTTGGCGCTGGTGGATCCCTATATCCCCGGTAGCGGCCAGAAGAGCGCTGATGATTGGCAGAAGGATTTTGTTAACTTTGCATCAGTAATATTGCCAGGTGTATCGCTTGAAACGCTCGACGGTAATGAGGCGTGCGTGAAGGAACCTAGTGAGGAGGAGTTTGCCATTAATCTGGAAAGGTTGATTGCATCATACGATGCATCTGGCCGTGAGGGTTACGCTGCATTGGGTAGCGAGGAATTAGCCCGGATATTTTGTGTAGCGCGGCACTTGAAGTTTCTTTCATTAAAAACTAGTACTTTGCCAAAACTACGCTGTACAGCAGACTGCTGGTGGGCAGATGGACGACCGAAGGAGCAGCGACAAGCTCTAGAGTATCAGTTGGGCCAGCTATTGAGGCGCACAATCAACACTTTTGATGATCATTACTCAATCGTCATTGGTAAAACATTACTTTCGCAATTAGTGGAGTTATTACAGGAAAGAGAAGCTTCACGTTATATGCCTATTGCTAATAAAGGCCTAGCCTAAGTAGCTGTTATACCATGCAACTCTCTTCCCAGCTTCATGCTGGGAAGAGTCAATTATTTATGAGCCATTACCACCATCTGTCAGTGCGGTGGTCAAAGAGTCTGCAAACCGAAGAGCGGATGGAAGAGCTCCTATTGGCCAATACTTGGCGGGAAGATAAGTAATTTTTCCTTCGCGTTGGCTAATAAGTACTCGCCAGATGCCGCTATTTTCAAGGCGATTACGGATAGTTGCCTGAAAAGCAGGGCTCTCAATAATAAGTAGGTGACCTCCTGTTCTTGCCAATTGGTCGATAGATACAAGTGAAATCCCTATATCACTTGTGGGCTGATCCCAAGCATTGGTTAACCCTAGCTCATCAATAACACCTTGTAGTAAGCTGTTTTTCCCGTAAACCCAAGCATGGCGATCATCTCTGAATTGAACAATCAGAACTGGAGTGGCTTTATCTTCTATTTTTTCCCTTAAAATCGCCATTTTTTGGCTTGCTTGCGCAGTAACTCTCTCAGCTTCTTGCAAGAGATTAAGTTGTGCTGCAATGTCGAAAGTAAAATTAATAATAGATTCCCATGGGTTTTCCTTAAAAGGGTAAAGAGAGATATTAGAAGTTGGTGCCATCTCTGAAATATGCTGTAATAAAATCGAATTATCACCAAATATAAACGTAGGGTTATAGTCTGCTACTAACTCTAAGTTGGGCATAGGTTTTAAGCCTATGTCGATAGCGTCGCCTAATGGGGTCTCATTGCCAGTCCATATATGATAGCCTCTAAGCTGAGTGATTGCTATAGGCGTTACTCCTAGCATGCTAAGTGTTTCAGCAGTAGCCCAATCGGAAGTGACAATTGCCAGTCTTTCAGAACCAGCAGAGTAGCTTGAGAATAGGCAAACAATAAAAGTAAGTAGAAGTTTTTTTAGCATGTTTTTGACATTGAATAGGTTAAATAAAAAGCCCCGAATTTAAATTCGGGGCTTTGTTTTACCAAGCGTAGGATATAGATCCTATTACGCTCCTGCCTACGCCATACTTACACGAGTTTCCGAAATATCCACAGTCACTTACGTACTCCTTATCTGTAACGTTGTTCGCATTGACCTGTGCACGCCAGCCTTCAAAGCTAGCATCGATACTTGAAAAATCATAGCTCATGGATGCATCAAAAAGTGTCGTAGAAGGTAGTGAGTTTTCATTGGCGCTATCATAGAAACTTGAGCCTATGTAGCGAACACCGGCACCCAGACCTAAACCGTTCAATGTTCCACTATTAAAGTGGTAGTTGGCCCATAGGTTCGCCATATTTTCAGGTTGTCCTGTTGGTCTTTTTCCTAGGTTGTCAGTATTGCTTTCAGTGACTTCTAGATCCAAGTAAGTGTAGCTGGCTACTAGGTCTAAACCAACTGGTAAACTTGCTCTTCCTTCAAGCTCAAGACCTCTAGAGCGCCACTCTCCGGTCTGCTGATTGAAACCTGGGTTGTTTAAATCGGAAGTCGTAACATTTTGGCGAGTCAGGTCGAATATTGAACCAGTGATTGAAATATTGCCGTCATTAGAAAGGTATTTTATGCCAGTCTCATATTGCTGGGCTGTTTCTGGTTCAAAAGTTGCACCATCAGCACCTTGGCCTACCACTGGCAAAAAAGAGGTAGAGTAGCCAATGTAGGGTGTTAATCCATTATCTGCAGTGTAAGCTAGTCCTGCTCGATATGTGAATTCTTTGTCACTTGCTTTATTTTCTGTATTTGTTAGACGATTACGATCAGTTTGACTGCTCCAGTCATGACGACCAGCAAGTGTTAAAGCCCAGCGGTCATCAATTTTTATTTGATCCTGAAGATATAAACCTGTCTGCTCTAACTCTTGTGAAGCGCTGCCTTGGGTCGTCCACGTGAGGCTGCTAGTACCATAAACGGGATTGAAGACATCTAACGGTGTGAGGCCTTGAGGTAAGTCCACAGTGAAATCGTTATTGGCTTTTTGCCAATCCACACCTACCAGAATTTTATGATCAACTCCTTGCGTATTTATATCAAATTGTAGCTGGTTATCCGTCGTGATAGCGTCAACATTTTCATCTCGTCTCAATCCATATCGTGGTACTGTACGAAGGTCATCCATCAATTGACCAACATAAATGTTTGTAATATCTGTTTCTGCTTCACGATAGCGGGTATTTTGCCGAACGGTTACTGTGTCATTGAACTTATGCTCGAATAAACTTGCCACTGAAAAATAAGTTTGTTCGAAGTTGTCAGTGCCAGGCTCACCGATGAAACGCGAGCGAGGGATTTCACCATTGGGGTTACTATCCAATGTACCTGCCTGAGGGAGTGCATAGTAAGATCCAACAGTATCCAGTTCTTTATATTCTGCTAATAAGGTGAGAGAAGTTCTATCATTCGGTGTCCAGGAGAGGCTTGGTGCAAGATAAGTACGGTCATTTTTTGTATAGTCAATTTCTGCATTCGCATCTCTTAGTAAACCTACAAAACGATACTTCAGTGCTCCCTGGTCATCTAGATAACCACTAACATCGGTAGCGATCTGATTGAGATCGTTACTTCCTGTAGAAACTCGAACTTCGCCTTGGGGTATGTCGGTGGGTTTTTTACTAACGAGATTGACGATTCCCCCTGGGCCGCCTTGTCCATAAAGAACCGAGGAAGGCCCCCTGAGAACTTCAATTCTCTCTAAACCATAAGGTTCTGAGACGGTTCTTCCCTGGTTGTTGAACGCAGTGAGCCTCAATCCGTCGCGATAAAAAAGCTCTGTAGCACTGAAACCACGTATGGAAACAAAGTCACGTCTTGGGTCTAGCCCGTTAGAGTTACCAATAACGCCTGCGGTATAACTCAAGGTGTCACCGATGGACTGAGCTCCCCGCGCTTCAACCTCATCGCGGGTAATAACAGATATTGACTGTGGCACTTCGTTAAGAGGAGTGTCAGTTTTTGTGCCAGTCGCGCTACGTGTGGCCACATAGCCATCAACTGGTCCCGTTGCTTCTTCATAGAGGCGGCTTTCGGTTACTTGTAGGGTCGGTAGTGTGGTGCTTGTATCGCTGCTTTCATTTGGCTGTAGATTAGTGTCTTGAGCGAGAGCAGCTGGTGCCACGAATAGCGTCGCAGCGCAGGCATTAGCAATGGCCACGGAGAGCAGTTTCCTGCGCAGGCCGGTACGAAATTGGTGCATGATAATCCCCTTGAATGATATTTATGTGTTAATGGTAATTGTTATTATTAGTATTATGTTCTGAATTTGTACTGTCTTGCAACACTCTGTTGCCCAAAATGGTACCTGGGGCAAGAGACGCCACAGGTACCAATCATGACGTGCCCCATGGGAGGAAATTAAAAATCAACAGGGCTGGGGTGCTTACTAAGATGGTGCTGAAGTGCTTTGGCGATATCCGCGCGTACTTGACCGGTGGCATCGGGCGTAATGCTGCCCAGGCGTGCGAAGTCGTGCACCATGCCGGGGTATATGGTCAGTTGGGTATTCACGTTCGCTTCCTGTAAGCGGTTCACGTAGGCGATGCCTTCATCGACCAGGGGGTCGTGTTCGGCCAGGGCGATAAATGCAGGTGGTAGGCTTTTGAGATCCGCAGCCTCCAGCGGCGCAAAACGCCAGTCGTGGCGTTCCTCATCGCTATTTAGATAGTGGCCAAACATCCACTGCAGGGTGTCTGCTTCCAGTAGGTAGCCTTGTGCGTATCGGCGGTGAGACTCGCTGTCCTGCCAGGCACTGGTACAGGGGTAGAGCAAAATCTGGCAGCGTGGAAGGTGCCAACCATTATCACGCGCTGACATGCAAAGAGCCGTGGCCAGGGTGCCACCTACACTGTCACCACCCACGGCGATACGTGAGGTATCGATGCCCATCGCTTCGCCATGCTTCAGCAGCCAGCAATAGGCATCTTCAGCATCGTGAAAAGCCGTCGGAAACTTGTGCTCGGGGGCCAAGCGATAGTCGACAGCCAACACTGTGTAGCCAGTTGCTTGAGCGATGCTTTGGCAGAGCGAATCGTGAGAATCCAGGCTGCCCAGTAGGTAGCCGCCACCATGGAAGTAGAGCAGGGTGGGCGCTAAAGACTGCTCGCCTTGGTAGCGGCGTAGTTCAAGAGGGTGGCCATCTCGACAGGTAATGCTCAGTGCCGTTGCATCGTTAGATATTGGCTCATCAAGCATCTGTGATGATGCCTCGTAGGCAGCGCGTGCCTGTTGTGGTGAGAGCGAGTGGAAAGGCGGATTGCTGCTATCGGCGACCAGGTCTAAGAAAGCGGCGACATCAGGATGTAAGGACATAATGGGCGTAAGTCTCGGTATTAGGGGCCGCTCTGAGAAAGCGGCCATGCGTTAATAGTGCTTGGTTAGTCCGCGCCTACTAGTGAGGGAGTTGATACTCCTGAATAGGATGTTGGCAGTGCCTCATTAAGCACTTCACAGATCTCACTTGTCCTGGCTGCCAAAATCGACAGCAGGGTATCGCTTAAACCATGGGTGGGCTCGCAGCTGCCTTGCAGGAAAATAGCCGGTTTGAACGCAGGCTTGGTGTAGAGCTGATAGTGGCGGTTAACGGCAAAGTCAGGCAGGTAGTCCGCGACGGGGGCCAATAGCTGTTTATGGGTGTCGCGTATATAGCCTGTTGCTAATACCACTGCGTCGTAGCGAGTGGAGTCCGTATGACCACTCTCTAAATCGCGAACATTTAGCTCAATACCTTCGGGGCCTGCTTGACTACCAATAACTTCATGGCGGCGGCGGAAGCGGTGGCGGGCCTGGCCGGTTACTTTTTGCTGATAGAACACATCGTAAATCTCCTGAATCAGCGCCAAGTCAGGGGCTGAGTAGTTAGTGCTTTTGTACTCCTGCAGCAGTGCTTCCCGCTGGCCGGTGGGGTTGTTGAACACGTAGTCGGTGTATTCGGGATTGAAAATCTCGTTGACGAAAGGGCTATCGTCGGAGGGTTTAAAGGCCCATGCCCGGCTAATAAGATCCACCTGAATGCCTTCACGGCCGTGTAGATCAAGGAATATCTCAGCGGCGCTCTGGCCCGCACCGATCACCGCGATGCGTTTGGGGGCGTCTTGCTTCGCCAGCTCTCTCAGATAGTGGCTGGAGTGGAAGACCCGTGGGTCGTCTTTTAGCCCGGCGAAGCATTCAGGTACATTGGGCGCGCCCCCCACGCTAATTACCAATGAACGGGTGAGCCTTTCCTGCACCGCGCCACTCTCATCCCGTGAACGCACGCGGAGGTAGGCGACCTCGTCGTTATCAGTTTCGGGCAGCACTTCAAACACATCCTCTCCATAGGTGCACTGGTGTTCAAAGTGGCTGGCAGTCCAGCTTAGGTAGTCATTGAATTCGTGGCGGCTGGGGAAGAAGGTCTGCAGATTGATAAAGTCCTGCAGGCGGCCTTTGCTGTGGAGGTAATTGAGAAAGCTGAAACGGCTTCCTGGGTTGCGCGGCGTGACCAGATCTTTGAGAAAAGAGATTTGCATATGGGCATTTTCCAGCAGCATATGCGGGTGCCAAGCAAAGCAGGGCTGGCGCTCAATAAMCAAGGCATCCTTCGCTTGCCCTGCCTGGCGCTGTTCGTCGAGAGCTATGGCCAGGGCAATATTGGAGGGGCCGAAGCCGATGCCGATCAAATCGTGAATATGCATAAGAGTCCTCGTGGCTGATGTGTCTATGGGGTGAAGCGTGGATCGGGTCGTGGCGCTGACCCAGGGTGCGAGGGCAGCGGAATCCAACTGCGCTCGTTAAAAAAGTGTTCGCGTAGCTGCATGCCGAGCATGGCCCGCTTATGGGGGAAATCGAACGCCTTCACATGGGCATAACCGCACTGTGCAAGATTGCGCAGCATCTTGGTGTTATCTACGCGGGGTTCAATCACCAGGCGCTGGGTGCGGCAGTCGTCCAGGAACAGGTAGTGCGAGATAGAGGGCAGCCAAGCGGCGACATAAGGCCGCCCGCGAAAAGCGGCTTCACCGATCAGCACGTGCCAGCCGCGGTCAAAGTCACCGACATCGTAATAAGCGCCGATGCGATCCTCCTTGGCCCAGTAGGTCTCAAAATAGCCGAAGGGCTCGCCGTCGATACAGCCGATAAGTGGTACCACACTGGGGTTTTGCAATGTGCTCTCCAGCCGTTCGCGGTGCTGTTGCAAATCACCCTGCTCTTCCCAGAAGTGAGCGACAACCGGGTCGTTCATCCAGCGGTTGAAGCGTTCAAGGTCAAGTGCAAGGTCAAGCACTCGAAAGCTCAAGGTGGCATCCAGCCAGGCAATATGACGCTGATAGACCGTGCCCCTGGGGCGCGGCGGGCGGCGTGGGTGTCGTGTTCCACTCACCATAATGGGTTGCTGCGGGTAAGGGCGCGTGGGGGGCGAGTTAAGCCAAAGCGTGGGTAACTGCCAAAATAGCTCCGCATATACCCAGAGCTCTCCATGGCTATCTTTAACCGCGATGCCGGCGGCACACAGGTTGGCGTGCAAAGCACTAGGTAGCTGAAGGCGTAATGCAACAGTGCCTGGGTAAAAGGCAAAAGCGCCTTCGATAGCGGCAAGCAGTGCCGGGAGCGGTGGTGCTGAGCGCTGCGGCCAGCGCAGCGTCAAGCAGTGGTTGTCATCCACCAGTGCCCACTCAAGGCGCTCTTGATCACCCTTCACATAAAGCGACTGTGTAGTGACCTCGTAGCTGACTTGATAGTCGTAGCCCTCGGGGCGTGAGATCAGCGAGGCCACCGCGTGGCTTTCAGAGGGTACGTGTACCTGTGGTTGTGCCTGGACAGAACTGGACACCGCTAAGCTCCTATCAATAAGAACGAATCAAAGAAACGAATTAAAATCACCCCGCCGGAGGGCGGCGTTACTGACTTCCTTATCTAATGACGAATGAGAATGAGGCTTGTTTACATAAAATTGGTTAACTTTTTACGCGAGCGGTTCGTCATTAGAGGTAGGTGCCGATTTCCAGTCGCTTTTTCTAATGGCTTTCCAATGAGGTGAATGTGCTTCCCTATCTGATTCGTCGAACTCGCGGGTTGATGACCGCTGCTGCGCTGGCCAGCATTCTCTCGGGGCTTTTCAGCGTGCTGCTGATTGCCCAAATCAATGCGGCGTTAAACAGCGATGCCGCCAGCCGTGCCAATGCGGCTTGGGGCTTCGCGGGGATTGCTGTGGCCCTAATGCTCTGTCGGATGGTGTCGACGGCGCTGTTTGAGCGGTTGGGGCAGCGTGCGCTGGCCGAGTTACGCAGTTTTGTCGCCCAGTGTGTGGCCGAGACCCCTTTTGCTCACTTCGAGCGTGTGGGCAGTGCGCGGATCCAGTCGGCACTCACCGAGCACAGCAATAACGTGGCGGTACTGTTCGTTAGCTTGCCGGTGATTTTGACCAATACGGTCATCGTGGTGGGGTGCTTGGGCTACCTGGCGATGCTCTCATGGCAGGTGTTCCTGTTTGCTTTAGGGGTGATTGGGCTGGGCGCTGTCGGCTACCATCTGGTGCACTTACGCGCTATTCATTACCTACAGTCCGCTTCATCCGAGCAGGATCGTCTGTTTGGACATTTCCGCGCGCTGACCGATGGTGCAAAAGAGCTGCGGCTACACCAACGCAAGAGCCGTGTCTTTATGGATCAGATACTGGGGGAGKCGGTTGAAGGCGTGCGGCGGCTGCGTACCTATGGCATGTCGCTGTTCGTGATCTCGACCAGTTGGGGGCAGTTCCTGATGTACGCCTTTATCGGTCTGGTGTTGTTTGTGTTGGCGGGCGATGGGCCTAACCAAACCCAGGTAATGACCGGATTTGCCCTGGTGTTTGTGTTTATGGTGACCCCCCTTGAAGGCTTGCTGATCAATATCCCGCGGATCAATATGGCGCGGGTAGCTGCTAGTCGAATTGATGACATCACACGCGAGATGCCCCAGGGGCAGGAGAGGCAGGTGTCACCTCAGGTGCCTGCCTTGCAGCGTCTCGAGTTGCGCGACGTCACCCATCAGTACTACCACGAGCAGAGCGATGACTTCTTTGAGTTGGGGCCGATTAATCTGAGTTTTACGCCGGGGGAAGTGGTTTTTCTGGTGGGGGGTAACGGTAGCGGTAAGACCACGCTGGCCAAAGTAGTGGTGGGGCTTTATCCGCCTGAAGGTGGTGAGGTATTGCTCAATGGCGAGCGGGTCGAAGCGGATGGCTTGGATGCCTACCGGCAGCTTTTCTCGGTGGTGTTCTCAGACTTCCATCTCTTTGAACGTCTGTTAGAGGCACCGCGTGATGGCCTGGACGAGGRGGGTAATCGCCTGCTGGCCAAGTTGCACCTGCAGCACAAGGTGCGGGTTGAAAACGGTGCGTTCACCACCCAAGCACTCTCTCAGGGGCAACGTAAGCGCTTGGCGCTTGTCGTGGCCTACCTTGAGGATCGGCCCTTCTTGGTGTTTGACGAGTGGGCGGCGGATCAGGATCCGTTATTCAAAGAGGTGTTTTACTGCGAGGTGTTGCCCGAGCTAAAACGCATGGGCAAAGCGGTGTTGGTCATCACCCACGATGACCGCTATTTCCACCTCGCGGATCAATTGGTGCGGCTGGAGAGCGGCAAGCTGTTGACTGCTGAGTCTGAGACTGCCGAAGAGCCGCTAGCGGAACCCTCATCGGCCACTTGCCCCCACCATACGCGCCAGTACCCGGTCTTTGAGCCAGAAGCGGTGAATCAGCGCCATCATGATGTGGCCGATGACTAATCCACATAACAGCCACGAAAGCGGGCCGTGAAGGAGCTCGGCGGGGGCGACCATCCAGGTGATGTCGCGTTCCGCTTCGGGTAGCAGCTCAATGCCATAAAAGCGTAGCGCTCCACCGCGGCCGATCTGGCGCAAAATAGCGAAAGCGGGCAGCCACAGCAGCAGCCCATAAAACGTGATATGGACAAAGCGCGCCATGCGCCCGCCTAGACCAGGTGATAGGGGCGGGCGTTGCTTGCGGTTGTTCCATGCCCAGCCAAGGCGCGCCAGGGTCACTATCAGAATCATAAAACCCAATGAGCCGTGAGGCCCGATGCTCGCCAAGAACAGCGTGATAGCGTTTTCGCCCATTCCTCTCCAGGCCAGCAACACGGTAAATTGCAGCGTGACCAGCGCGGCGGTCAACCAGTGAAGTGTACGGCTGACCCGCCCATAGCCGTTGGGGCTGTCTCGCCAGCCAATAGGCATTTGAGCTGGCTTGCTTGTGAGATCACTGTTTAACGCCGTGTTGTTTGCCGTTCCTTTAACCATTGGCCTTGCCCAGGCGCCAGTAGCCCATGCTGGTAACGTACTGCTTGGGTAGCCCGCACTCGTTGACCAAATAGCGACGCAGCTTCATGGCGACCTTGGTTTCAGCGGCGATCCATGCGTAGAAGGGCGCACTGTCATCTAGGGTGGCGGGTTCCCAGAGTGGGCCATCCTCATCGTCGCTTTCGTCGTTGGTCGTGGCGCTGGTAGTGGTGCTGGTAGTGGTATTAGCAGGCATGCCGCCTAGCGCTTGAATTTCCCTATGCAAATCGATATCACGCAGCGCCCTCATCAGCAGCTCACCGTGTTGGCAGGCGGGCTCCGCGTCGCGGGCCAGCCAGCGCAGTTTGGCGGCCTGGGGCAGCGGCTGAACGTCGTCGCCACGAGGCACTTCGAATAGCGCTTCGACCTTGGGTTTGAGCGGCAAGTCATCAAGGGTTTCCAGAATACCGGCAGCAGCGGGGAGGGCGGTTTCATCGGCGATGATCAGAATACGGCGCACGCCTTGGGGCGGCTTCCACTCGTAGCCCAGCTTTGGGCCTTCCGCACTGGCGTCGGGGGCTGTCATGGCTAGCCGGTCACCAGGGCGGGCACGCATTGCCCAGCGCGATGCGGGGCCATTATCGCCGTGGAGTACAAATTCTACGTCCACCTCGGCCTTCTCCGGGCGCAGGGCACGGATGGTGTAGGTGCGCGCTGAGGGCCTTTGGGCATCCGGCAGTGCGCGGTAGGCGCCGTACCAGTCGTGCTCTTCCAGCTTGGTAATTTCAAACAGCGGATCGAGACTACCACCGCCTTCGGGGAAGAACAGCTTGACGCGCTGATCCGGGGCATAGGTCGCCATTTGGCTGACTTCCGGGCCAGTGAAAGTAAACCTGACTAATGAGGCGCTGACTTGGGTGCGCCGGGCGAGGGTGATATCAAAAAGCTGGTAGCTCGGTTTGGCTGCCATAAGGAGGCTCCGTTACTTGTGCATCAATTAAGGAGTCAATTGTAGTGCTAATTATTATCATTTAGAATCGTTGTCAATAATTTAACTATTAACCTCCAGAACGATTAAGGCTTAGACAATGACGCTGCTGCCTATTACGCCACGCGTGGCGAGCTGTTCGGTGCTCACAAAAGGGTGCTCGCTATGCTAGGCGCCTCACAAGTTGCCCAACGAGKGGGAGGAATGTCGCCCGCGAAAGCCTGCCTGTTGCTGAGCCTGCCGATGGTCGTGCTGTTTTGGGTGGGCCTGCAGGGGCAGGGTGGTTTTACTCTGGGATTGCAGGCGTTAGTGGCGCCCTCTTTTGAAAACGTTGACGAGCTGCTGCTTTATTACGCGTGGTGGCCGCGCCTCTCGATTGCGCTGTTAGCCGGGGGGGGGTTAGGGCTAGCGGGCGTACTTATGCAGCAGGTTTTGCGCAACCCCTTGGCATCGCCCACCACCCTAGGGGTGGCATCGGGCGCTAACCTGGCGTTGATGACCGCCACCTTGCTGGCGCCGGGGCTGCTTGTCGCCGGGCGCGAATGGGTCGCCTTATTGGGTGGCGCGCTAGCGGTTGGATTAGTGTTTCTGCTCTCCTGGCGGCGCGGGCTGGCGCCGATCGTGGTGGTGCTGGCGGGCCTGGTGGTCAATCTGTACCTGGGGGCGCTGTCTACGGCGCTGCTKCTGTTTAACCACGAGGCACTCTCGGGGCTGCTGATTTGGGGGGCCGGTTCGCTGGCACAAAACGGTTGGGACGGCGTTGCAATCCTCTGGCCGCGGCTGGCGATTAGCTGCGTGGCCGCGTGGTTTTTGCTGCGCCCCTTGGCTGTGCTGGAACTGGATGATGCTAGCGCCAAGAGCCTGGGAGTCTCGCTGACCTATCTGCGCTTTGCGGGGATGGGGTTGGCAGTATTTATTACCGGCAGCATTGTCAGCGTGGTAGGCATCATCGGTTTTATCGGCTTGGCAGCGCCCAATATCGTGCGCATGACCGGTGCGCGCCGCTTAGGGCCGCGGCTAATCTGGTCGACGCTATTAGGGGCCGTGCTGCTGGCTACCACGGATCTGCTGCTGCAGCAGTTTGGTGGCATGGTGGCAGCCTTTATTCCTACCGGGGCGATTACCGGTGCCCTGGGGGCACCGCTGTTAATGTGGCTGATTCCGCGCCTGAAACTGCAGGGCGACCAGCCGCCGAAAGGGGCCGGTGTTTTCGCCCGTCGTCMCCCAGCGCCTTCACGTTTAGTTACTGGATTACTGCTTGCGTTACTGGGGGCAACGGTTCTCGGTTTGCTGTTTGGCCAGGGCGTAGATGGCTGGTATTGGCTGGCGCCCAATAACTGGAATGTCATGCAGTGGCGTATGCCCCGGGTGATGGCGGCCGCTGCCAGCGGATTGATGTTGGCGATTGCCGGGACGATACTTCAGCGGCTTTCTGCCAATCCCATGGCCAGCCCCGAAGTGCTGGGTATCAGCGGTGGCTGTGCCATTGCGCTGATTTTAGGGATTTTCCTACTGCCCGCACCCACCAATATGATGCTGATTGGCGTGGGCACCCTGGGTGCTTTCGCGACGCTGCTGGTGTTGGTGGGTATCAACCGCAAGAGCGGTTATCTCCCCGAGCGCTTGCTGCTCACCGGGGTGGCGGTCAGTGCGCTGTTTGATGCAGTGCGCAGTGTGATGCTGGCGGGCGGCGACCCTCGTGGCCAGCAGGTGATCGCTTGGCTGGCGGGCTCTACCTATTACGTGGATGTCACCAATGCGGTGGTGGTAGGGGGGATTGCCGCTGTGCTGGCGCTGGTCACGCTGCCCTTCACCCGCTGGCTGGATATCTTGCCCTTAGGCGCGCCGACGGCTAAGGCGCTTGGGGTAACCCTCAACCGTGCCCGCTTGGCGTTGCTGTTACTGGTAGCACTGCTCACCKCCTGCGCCACCCTCGTGGTGGGGCCGCTTTCGTTTATTGGCCTGCTGGCGCCGCATATGGCGCGCTTGGTGGGCTTCTCCCGTGCAGGGCAGCACCTGCTGGGTGCTGCGTTGATCGGCATGCTACTGATGGTGCTGGCCGACTGGGTGGGGCGTCAGATTATTTTCCCCTATGAGATACCGGCGGGCTTGGTCGCTTCACTGATTGGCGGTGCCTACTTTATGTGGGGGCTGCGGCGTTTGTAATCACCAGCGCTTTTAGCTGTTAAAGAAAACAGAATGCCGGGGAGTTGTGGTTATGGAGCTGTTGAGAATTGTATGGCGTGATTACCGCTGGCCTTTTGTGGCCGTAGTGCTGCTTAGCCTGACAAGCGCTGGCTTGGGCATCGGTGTCATCGCCTTTATCAATCAACGGCTGCTGGGCACCTTCACCGACCCCTGGCGCATCCTGCCCGAATTCCTGGGTCTGATAGCGCTGCTACTGGTCATTACCTTGACATCACAGTTGGCGCTGACCACGTTGGGCCACCATTTCGTCTACCGGCTGCGGGGGCAGTTGATCAAGCGAATTCTGGATACCAATATCGAACGCGCTGAGCAGATTGGCAGTGCGCGTTTGTTGGCGAGTCTCTCCACCGACGTGAGTTCAGTGACCGTTGCTTTTATACGCTTGCCGGAGCTGGTGCAGGGCGGGGTGCTGACGATAGGCGCCACGCTTTACCTGGCGTGGCTTTCGCCTGCCATGCTGGGCGTCACCGCGCTCTGGGTGATCGTGACGGTGTTGATTGGCATGCGTTTGGTGGCTCGGGTCTATGGGCATATGGCCAAACTGCGCGAAATACAGGATCGTCTCTACGCGGATTACCAGTCGGTGATCGAGGGACGCAAGGAGCTGGCGCTCAACCGTGACCGTGCCGAATGGCTGTATCGTGATGTCTATACGCCTAACGCACAGGATTGTCGGCGTCATTTTATTCTTGGTGATACCTACCATCTCAGCGCGGTGAACTGGTTCAACATCATGATGCTGGGCGCCATTGGTGTGGCGTTCTTTTTGGCCAACGGCCTGGGTTGGGCATCGGTGCAGGTAGCCACGACCTTCTCACTCACGCTGCTGTTTTTGCGCGCGCCGTTGATGCAGGCCATAGGCGCTTTCCCGACGCTGATTAACGCCCGAGTGGCGTTTGAAAAAATCAGCAGTTTAGACCTGGCCGAGCACCGCGAAGCGTTCGGCCACTCTGCGCTGCGCCACGACTGGCAGGAACTAACCCTGGAGGAGGTCAGCTATCGCTACCCGGATGAGGAGGCTCGATCAGGTTTTGCCATCGGCCCTATCGATCTGACCTTGAAGCGTGGCGAAGTGGTATTTCTGATCGGCGGTAACGGCAGCGGGAAATCGACTTTGGCGAGACTGCTAACCGGGCTTTACCAACCCCAAAGTGGATGTGTCCGAGTCGATGGCAGGCCGCTGCAGGAGGAGGACTGGACACGCTATCGCCAGCACTTCTCGGCCATTTACACCGACCTGCATCTCTTTGACCGTTTGATGGGCCCTGCGGGCGAGTCACCCGACCCCGCGCTGATGGAGGAGTGGCTTGCCGCACTGGGCATGCGCAGTAAGCTTGACTTCGACGGCGATCGCATCACCAACGTCAACCTCTCCCAGGGCCAGCGCAAACGCCTGGCGATGCTGCTGGCGGTCGCTGAACAGCGCGACCTATTGCTGCTTGACGAATGGGCCGCCGACCAAGACCCGCAGTTCCGCCGGGTCTTCTACCGTGAGCTGCTGCCGCAGTTGCGAGCGCTGGGCAAGACGCTGGTGGTGATCAGCCACGACGACCACTACTTCGACCAGGCCGACCGGCTGCTGGAAATGCGCCAGGGGCAGTTGGTTGAACTCACCGGCGAACAGCGAGAAGCCGCCAGCCGCGATGCGGTGGCTCGGGTGGCTGAGTAGCGCTGATGCGGGTAGTCAGCTTTGAGCGCGGATCTCGTTGGGTAGGGCTCTAGGACAACCATGATTCTTAACATGTTGAACCATTTTTAAAATTTAATGACTGGCTCTTCTATAAGTAAAACTAATACCCCATTAGCAGGATGATTTTTAGCAATCAGCATTCCCAGTTACTTTATTGCCAGATTAATTAACGCGACGCTAATTCCGGCAATAGGGGCAGGGCAATGTGGGAAAGTTATATTACCGGGCTGGTGGTGTGCGGTGGGATTATCATGGCGATTGGAGCGCAAAACGCCTACATCCTAGGACTGGCGATTCGTCGTGAGTACCACTGGTGGTCGGCAGGGCTGTGCATGAGTGCGGATATTATCTTGCTCACGGCGGGCATGTTTGGCGTGAGTGCTTTTCTGCTGACGATGCCCAGCGCGTTGGAGGCCATGCGCTGGGTGGGTGTAGTATTTTTAAGCTGGCTGGCGGCCCAGGCATTATTTAGAGCCTTTAGCGGACGGCAAGGGTTAAGCGCTGAGGCCGGAAAAGCGCGCAGCTTAACCAAAGTGATTTTCGCCACTCTTGCCGTCACCGTGCTTAACCCCCAGGTGTATCTGGATACGCTGCTGCTAATACCCGCCATTGGCGCCCAGCAGGAGAGCGCCGGTGTGTTTGTGGCGGGGGCATCAACCGCGTCCATACTCTGGTTTAGTCTGCTGGCCTGGGGCGGCGCTGCGCTTTCGCCTTGGCTTTCAAAACCCATCGCATGGCGCATTATCGATGGCCTGATTGGCTTGATGATGGCAGGCATCGCTGTACATCTTGCTCTAGGGGCGACATCGCTTAGCTAAGCCGATCACCGGTTAATGCCGACTAAAATAAGCCTCCATCACCGCGATGACTTTGTCGATATCCGCATCATTAAGATCGCGATGGGTCACGAAGCGCGTGGCGTAAAGCAGCTCAATCAAAATGCCGTGCTCTTTTAGCCAGGCGGAGAGTGGCTTTACATGCGCATCGGGGAAATGCACGAACACCATATTGGTTGCCTGGGCGGTAATCTTGACCCCTGGCAGCTTTGCTAAGCCCTCTGCCAGGCGAGCAGCGCGGCGGTGATCGTCGGCTAAGTCGGCTACGTGATGATCTAACGCATACTGGCAGGCGGCGGCGATAATCCCTGATTGGCGCATACCGCCACCCACCACTTTACGCCAGCGCCGAGCGCGGTCGATCAATGCTTGTGAGCCCACCAGTGCCGACCCTATTGGCGTACCCAGGCCTTTTGAGAAGCACAGCGATACGCTATCGAACGGTAGGCAGAGCTGCTTGAGCGAGGTATCCGTGGCGACCGCTGCATTAAACAGTCGCGCGCCGTCTAAGTGCGTTGCCAAACCACGCTCGCGGGCAAGCTCAGTGGCTTTTAATACGTACTCTGCGGGCAGCACTTTGCCGCCAAAGGTGTTTTCTAATGCCAGCAGCTTAGTACGCGCAAAGTGAAAATCGTCGGCTTTAATCGCGGCACTGATTTTTTCCAGTGGCAGGCTACCGTCGGCGGCGTTTTCAATGGGCTGGGGCTGGATACTGCCCAGCACCGCGGCGCCACCGCCTTCCCAACGATAGGCGTGTGCGGACTGCCCAACAATGTACTCATCGCCGCGCTCGCAGTGGGCCATTAGCGCCACCAGGTTGCTTTGAGTCCCGCTAGGAAACAGCAGCGCCGCTTCTTTACCTGCCTGCTCGGCCAGGTTGGCTTGAAACGCGTTGACCGTTGGGTCATCGCCCCACACATCATCGCCAACCGGGGCGGCCATCATGGTGTCTTTCATGGCAGAGGTCGGACGGGTCACCGTATCACTGCGTAAATCAATCATGTGCATCTCCTTTATTGTGTGGGGCGATCACTCAGAAGCGTTTTCTCAAGCAAGTTCCGGGGAACCATCTATGGTTAACAGCATACTGCAAGTCTCTCAAGCAAAGGCAAACAGATGGATCTGAAAAGTGGTTATCCCTTTTGGGCGGTCAAAAATGGCCTGTTGAAAACCTTTCCTCAATTGACTCGCGATCACCAATGCGAGGTTGTGGTGATTGGTGGCGGTATTACGGGGGCGTTGATTGCTGATGAGCTAAGCCGCAGTGGCCACCATGTGGTGGTGCTTGAACGCCGGGATGTTGGGTGGGGCAGTTCAGCCGCCAGTACTGCTTTACTGCAGTACGAAATTGACACCCATATGACAGAGTTAGCCGAGCGCTACGGGGAAGGCGATGCAGTGCGTGCTTACCGCGCCTGTGCAGAGGCCATTGGTGAGCTTGAGTCCCTGGCGGCAGGGCTGGGCGATGTGGACTTTGAGCGTCAGCAAAGCCTTTACTATGCCAGTAGCGAAGAGGATGTCGCATCGCTTCAGGAGGAATTGGCGCTGCGCCAACAACACGGTTTTGAAGCCGAATGGCTTGAACGCGAGGCTATTTTGGCGGAGTACGGCTTTGAGGCACCCGGCGCTATTCTTACTCAGCTAGCCGCCACTATTGATCCTTATCGCATGGCATATCAGCTGTTTTCCAGGGTGGTCGCGCGTGGGGGAGAAGTATATGACCGCACACAGATGGAGACGATGACGCCGGATGATCAAGGCGTCACGCTCACTCTGGCCAATGGCGCCAAGCTGCGTTGCCAGTACGTAGTGATGGCCGCAGGGTATGAGTCGCAAGCCTGGCTGCCAGAAAAGGTGGCCGTCAATCGCAGTAGCTACGCGCTGATCACCGACCCACTACCGCCAGAGGCATTGGGCAAACTGCGCCACACCATGATGTGGGAATCATCGCGCCCCTACCTGTATATGCGCACTACCTGCGATGGACGACTTCTCGTAGGGGGCGACGACGACGATGAAGATATTCCCAAGCGCCGCGATGCGCGGGTAGAAGAGAAGGCCGAAGGGCTAACTGCTAAAATAGAAACGCTATGGCCTAAACTCGAGATTAATCCTACATTCTCTTGGGGTGGCACCTTTGCTGAAACCGACGACGGTCTACCTTTTTTCGGCCCGCATGACGCCCTAGGCCCTCGCGTTCATTTTGCCATGGCCTACGGCGGCAACGGCATTAGCTATAGCATGATAGGCGCCAAACTGCTGCGAGCGCTTATAGAGGGTAGAGAACACCCTTTGGCGGAGCTGTTTTCATTTAGACGCCTGGCCAAAATGGCCTAACCTAAATGCAAGAACCGGGTAGCGAGCAAGTTTAAAACGAGTATTCTTAACGGATATTCATAAGGATAGCGGGAAATGGGCCACACACTTTATTTGCGTGCATTGGAGCGCAACGACCTGCGCTTTGTGCATGAACTAAATAATAACCAGAGCATTATGTCGTATTGGTTTGAAGAGCCTTACGAGTCATTCGATGAGCTGGAAGAGCTGTATAACAAGCACATCCATGACAACGCCGAACGGCGCTTTGTCGCTGAAGATAGCCATGGAAATGCCATTGGTCTGGTAGAGCTGATTGAAATCGACTATATCCATCGCAGCGGCGAGTTTCAAATCATTATTACTCCAGAGTATCAGGGCAAGGGGTTTGCGCGCACGTTAATTCGTCAAGCGCTGCATTACTCTTTCACCATTTTAAACCTGCACAAAGTATACCTCATAGTGGCGGTGGAAAATGTTAAAGCGATTCATCTTTACGAGGCAAGTGGCTTTATAGAAGAGGGCCACTTGGTGCAGGAGTTCTTTATTAATGGCAAGTACCGTGATGTAAAGCGGATGTATATCTTGCAGGACACTTACCTAACGCAACTGTCCGAACAGCAAGAAGAGGGTGGCGAGTGGGCTTAGTGGAGGTAAGAAAAAATCTTTAAACCCTAGCAACCAATACTCCTGCCATTCATTATCAAGACTAACTTGGCAGGAGTACTGGTGCCTGAGCTTTACTGGAACGAAGCTTCTAGGCGTTCTGCACGGTCACCCGCTGCTGGGTGGCTGGAGAAGAGGCTGCTGTCGTTGCCGTATTTGGCTTCTATCTTGCGTAGGGCTGCAACTGAAGCCTCTGCATTCATGTTGTGGCGCTGCATTAGCTCAATGGCATAGTCATCAGCTTCACTCTCTTGGCTTTGCGAGAACTGGGCATTGACAAGTTTTTCGCCCAAGTCACCAAGCTCAGAGCTTGAAAGTGCGGCAGCGGTGCTGCTGCCGCTGGCAGCCGCTGCTTCACGTGCAGCAGACGCGGCATAGGCGACCTGGAATGCACGCTTGGAGTGTCCTAGTGCGACGTGTCCGATCTCGTGGGCGATAACGTAGCGCACTTCATCGTCGGTCATCTCATCCATCAGCCCGCTATGCAGCCGAATGGAGCCGTTTGGAACCGCAAAAGCGTTCACTTCGTCTAGTTGATAAACATTATAGTCAAGCGTATGGCCGTCGACTGTTTCCAAACCTTGAGTTAATTTTGCCAAACGTTCTGCGTACTGGCTGTTATCTGCTATCAGGTGATTTTGGGAGTCAAGCTGAGCAATGGTTTGATCGCCAAGTTGTTGCATTTGCTGGTCAGACATCGTAGCCGCGCCAGCGAAACCGGAGCCCGCAGATATTAGGCCGCCGAGATCAGCGCCGGATTGACAGCCGCTGAGGGCGAGTGTCGCCGCTAAACTTAAAGCATAAGATGTTTTGCGAACCAAAAAAGGTGTTTGCATCGTCCGTTCCTTCGTCAATATGCGTGCATAACAAGAAGAGTCTGCACGTTGAGTATTGCGCCTTCATTAGCCAAATTAATATTAGACTATTTCTTTATATAACTCCATACCTACTCGTGCAGAAACGATGGAGATTAACTACATTCATTGCAGGATTGCGCTAAGCGTTGTTGTTAAATCTGCACAAAGCGTAATTAATCGTAGCCGTAGCAGCATTAAAAATATTCATCTTTACGAGCATAGAAGCCTGTTAGAAGAGGGCTTTCTTGCGCAGGCGTATTTTGTCAAGGAGAGGTATGATTTTGAAACTTGGCAGTGTGAAAATCGTTGTGTAAAGCGTAGGTACAGCTTGAAGGTTGCTTATCGCATCCAGTTGTTGATGGCGGAATTTTTCTGTTCAATGGCTACAAAAGGCTTAAAAAACGCCTCGCTAAAACGAGACGTTGTGTGGGGCTGAGTAGCGTACCGCATCCAGGCTTAACGCAGATAAGCTTTAATAGCGTCAAGTGCTGCACGTTGCTGTATAGCACGCTGTGCCCATACTTCCATAACATCAACTTCCAACGTATGACCTTGGGAGGCTGCTCGTTGCATGGCGTTCACTCCTTTTTCAGGGTGTGTGTTGTGTGAAATATTTTGTTATGTACAGCTGATATTGTGCAGGGCAGCAATTTAGCTGTGGTGAGATATTAAGAGCTTTTTTTGCAGAGGGCTAGTCCTAACGATGTAGGCGATTTGCCATTTTTTGTAAGCTATAGCTTACAAATTTCAGTAGGAGGACATCAGGAACTGTCGACGTTACATTCATTGCCGCGCTGGTGAATGTTTTCAACCGCATAAAAAAGCCGGAAATTAATCCGGCTTCGGTGTTTAGCTTTGGGTCTCAAGGGGAAGAAAGCACCTGAATTAGCCTAAATAGGCTTTCACTGCTTCAACTGCGGCACGATGCCATTGAGCATTCAAGTTCCAGAACTCTAGAACTTCATTATCGTATGCAGGGGGTGTTATCAGAAAAGTCATATGTGGTCCTCCTAGTGGGACTACATTCTTAGTATAGCGCTTTTTTGTTGCAATGCAGCATAAAGTGACATTGCACCGCTGGCCTGCGACAAAATGACCTAGGCTGGATAAGATAGTTTGAATAAGTATTTGCCACGAGGAGCCCTATGCGTTTGCGTATTTTGTCTGACCTGCACCTGGAGTTTTTTGACGGAAACCGCGAGTTGCCTGAGGTGGATGTCGATGTAGTCATCCTTGCTGGAGATATTCACCGTCAGTGCGAAGGTCTTGCCTGGGCGCGTTGCCGCTTTCCGGACACGCCGATTATCTATGTATTAGGCAACCATGAGTTTTACGGTACCTGCATGCCGCTGCTGCGTGATGAGCTGGCGCTCGAAGCCGAGCGGCTCGACATTGAGCTTCTGGACAATCGTGCCATAACCCTCAATGGCGTGCGCTTTTATGGCACTACGCTATGGACAGACTTTGCACTTTACGCCGGAGACCCAACTCAAAACCCCGCCGATACAGAGGCTAAGGCACTACGATACATGCCCGACTTTAAAATCGTTCAAACGTCACCAGGCGTTACGTTCACACCACAGGCGAGCCAGCAGGTGCACGCTGAAGCACTTGCTTGGCTTGAAAACGAGCTTGCTCAACCCTTTGATGGCCCTAAGGTTGTGATTAGTCACCATGCCCCACTGCACGACTGTATTCCTGATCAATACTTGGAAGATGCGTTATCCCCGGCGTTTGCCTCCGACTTGCCCCATTTAATGGGCAAGATGGACGTTTGGGTGCATGGGCATGTGCACGAACCCGTGGATATTCTGCGTAACGGCACGCGTATCATTGCCAACCCCGGTGGATACCCTGATGAGTTTAATCCGCTGCTGTTTAAGCCAGCGTGGGTGGTTGATATCTAAAGGCTCGGTTTTTCAAAAGATTAGCTATAGGCCTAGGCTGCCTATAGCGATGTGAGCGGCATGACCGCTACTGCTACTTTGGTTTAAATTCCGCTGGTTCTGCTTGCGCTCCTACGCCCAGATACTTATCTTCTTGTTGTATGATGTATTACTTAGAGCATCAATCTGCTTATTAACTAACAGTGTAGTAGGCATATGTATCCAAAAATCAAAACAATGCGTGTAATTCCCGTCGCTGGCTATGACGGCTTCTTGCTTAACCTTAGTGGCGGCCATGCCCCTTGGTTTATTCGCTGTGTGGTCATTCTTGAGGATGATGCGGGTAATCAGGGCGTGGGTGAGATTCCTTCCAGTGGCGGTATTCTTAACAGGCTGGAGCAGTGCCGTGAGTTAGTTGAAGGTTCGCCGATCAATAATATTAAGCACACCCTCAATCAGGTTCGCCTGCGATTAGCCCAGAACGGGCGCGAAGAGCGCGGTCGTCAAACATTTGATTTGCGCGTAGCGGTGCATGTGATTACAGGTATTGAGTCGGCGCTGTTAGACCTCTATGGACAGGCGCTACAGCTGCCCGTGGCTGACCTACTCGGTCAGTACGGTCGTCAGCGTGATGAAGTCGAGGCATTGGGCTACCTATTTTTACTGGGAGACCCTGGCAAGACAGACCTGCCATACCCTAAAGCGCATAACCCCCAGGACACCTGGGACGAAATACGCTATCAAGAAGCACTAACACCCGACGCCGTGGCTAATTTGGCCAAAGCCGCCTATGAGCGCTATGGCTTTAAGGACTTCAAACTTAAAGGTGGTGTGCTGAGAGGCGAGGAAGAAGCCGACTGCATTCGCGCGCTCCACGAAGCTTTCCCTGAAGCGCGTTTGACGCTTGATCCCAACGGGGCCTGGAAACTTGATGAAGCGGTGCGCGTACTCGATCCGATTAAGCATCTACTCAGCTATGCTGAAGATCCCTGTGGTCAGGAAGAAAGCTACTCCGGTCGTGAGACCATGGCCGAGTTCAAAAAGCGCACCGGCCTGCCCACGGCTACCAATATGATTGCGACAGATTTTAAACAGCTGCAATACGCCGTCCAGCTTAATTCGGTTGATATACCTTTGGCGGACTGCCATTTCTGGACCATGCAAGGTGCTGTCAAAGTCGGTGAGCTTTGCAATGAGTGGGGCATGACCTGGGGCTCTCACAGCAATAACCACTTCGATATTTCGTTAGCCATGATGACCCACGTTGCTGCCGCCTGCCCTGGCAAGATTACCGCGATTGATACTCACTGGATTTGGCAAGATGGCCAGCGTATTACGCACAACCCTTTCCAGATTCAAGACGGCAAACTCAAGGTGCCCACAACACCAGGGTTAGGGGTTGAGCTGGATGAAGAGAAGCTTATGGAAGCGCACCATCTTTATAAGTCGTTAGGTACCATGCAGCGGAATGATGCCATGGCCATGCAGTTTTTAATTACAGGCTGGGAGTTCGATCCAAAGAAGCCTGCCTTGGTCCGTTGACCCTAGACTTTGGTTTGAATTTTGATAGTTCTGCTTGCGCCTTGGTGGAGCGGTACTTATCTTCTTTGTTGTATGATGTATTACATAATCTGTTGGTCGGTCGGTAGCGTCTACTCACCCAATGGCCAACGCATTAATAAAGAGGGCTTAAGGTGACATTTTCAAGACAAGCAGTCATAAACGCCATTGGCGATGGTTTGTTGTCGTTCCCCATCACGGACTTCGATAGTCAGGGCCGTTTTGATGAAGCGAGCTATCGCAAGCGGCTTGAGTGGTTTATTAGCCACGAGATTTCCGCGGTCTTTGTCGCGGGCGGTACGGGGGAGTTTTTCAGTCTCTCACTAGAGGAGTATCGCGAAATCGTTAGCGTGGCGGTTGAGGTGATTGACGGACGTTTGCCGGTGATCGCCAGTGCTGGCTTAAGCGTGGAGACAGGCAAAGCCTTTGCAAAAGCGGCTGAAGAGGCAGGCGCCGACGGCATTCTATTGATGCCGCCGTACCTCACCGAGTGCCCGCAGGATGGTTTGGTTGAGTATKCCCGCCAGATTTGTGATGCCACCTCAATCAACGTGATTTATTACAACCGCGGTAACGGTATTTTGAACGCCTCGTCGGTTCAGCAGTTGGCCGATCATTGCCCTAATTTAGTGGGGCTAAAAGATGGCAAAGGCGATATTCAGGCGTTAAATAAAATCGTCAAAACCGTTGGCGACAGATTGGTGTATATCGGCGGCGTGCCTACGGCTGAAATTTTTGCTGAAGCCTACGTCTCCATTGGAGTGAATACTTACTCTTCGGCCGTTTTCAACTTTGTGCCTGAAATGGCTGTGACGTTTTACAAGGAGTTGCGCAAAGGCAATAAAGAGGTTGTGAAACAGATTACCAACGACTTTTTTATTCCTTTCGTGGATCTCAGGGATCGAAAAGCAGGCTATGCCGTGAGCCTCATCAAAGCAGGCGCTGACATTGTCGGCCGTCCTGCAGGCAGTGTCCGCGCACCGCTGGCTATGCCCACTAAAGATGAGTGCCAGCAGCTTGAAGCGCTTATCAATGTAGCAAAGAAGTATTAATCCACTCTAACTATCACTAATAGTTAGTAAGCAATTGCCAATAATAAGAGGAAGTTAGACATGCGCACACACAATAACTGCATGATCGCCAGCACTATGAAAACCAGCTCTTTAAAAGCTATCCTGCCTACCGCTAGCGTAATGGCACTCATGGCGTTGGCACTGCCTGCCCAAGCTGACAACTGGCGTGGCTGGAACATTCACCCTGACGGTTATCCTAATACAGTGGCGTTAGAGGAGTTTGCTGAAGCTGTTGCGGAGCAAACAGAAGGCCGCGTCACGCCTCGCGTATATAACAATGCTGTACTAGGCGATCAATCAGACGCTATTGAGCAGACCCGCAACGGGGCGCTGGATTTTGCCAATTTCAATATGGGACCGATGGGCCCCATCGTGTCAGAAACCAATGTGTTCTCGCTGCCCTTCCTATTCAATGACGTAGAGCATATGCATACGGTAATGGACGGTGAAATTGGTGAGCGCTTTGCCGACGCCTTAGAAGATAAAGGCTTGGTAGTTCTTTCCTGGTTCGATTCGGGTGCTCGCAGCATTTACAACACTCAACGCCCTATTAAAACCCCTGAAGATGTCGAAGGCTTAAAGATTCGGGTAATGAATAACGATCTTTACGTCGATATGATCGCCGCTATGGGGGGTAATGCCACGCCGATGTCTTATGGTGAGGTGTATCAAAGCTTAACCACCGGCGTGCTCGATGGTGCTGAAAATAACTATCCCTCTTTTGAATCAAGTAACCACTATGAGACAACGGGTTACTACTCGTTAACCGAGCACTTGATTATTCCTGAATGCTTGTGTGTGGCTAAATCCAGCTGGGAAGAGCTCTCACAAGAAGATCAGGAAATTGTTCGTGAAGTAGCCGAAGAGGCTTCCAAACGTCAGCGTGAACTGTGGGTAGAAAGCTCAGAAGAGAGTCGTCAGATCGTTCTTGATTACGGTGTCGAGATTAATGAAGTTGACGATAAAGCCGCCTTCCAGGCGCTCATGGAACCCATGTATGAAGAGTTCATTGCGAATAACCCTGGCACGGGTGAGTTGATCGAGGAAATTCGCGCTACCGAGTAAAATTTGTCGCCCACACGCTTCCGGCAGTTAGCTAGGTCTTGCTTAGTCGCTGCCGGGAGTTGAAAAGGAAATGTGCCGTGAGTATCGAACTTGAATCGCAGGTCGATAAGGAAGACGCGGAAGAAAGCGGCTCGCTGAATCGAATCTTAGATGGTGTTGCCAGCTTATGTATTCTTATTGCAGGGGTCTTATTAGTCACCCTTATTATTATATTTGGGTGGTTGGTTTTCGGCCGGTATGTGCTAAACAACACCCCGACTTGGGTAGAACAAGCCTCGTTAGTGCTGGTTGTTTATATCACCTGCTTAGGCGCAGCGGCAGGGGTCAGGCATCATAGCCATCTGAATATTGATTTTATTCGTGAAAGTTTTACCGGTCCGATCCGTAGCTTAATGCATCACCTGGCTGACATTTTTATTCTTTCCTTTGGGGGGTTCATGGCTTTTCAGGGCTGGACATTAGTTATGTCAAACCTGAACAGAGCCATACCCATGATAGGTCTATCTGAGAGTTGGCGTGCAGCTCCCTTAGTAATTTGTGGGGTGCTAATCATGCTTTTTGCAGCCGCTGATATAGCGCAGCGCTTACTGTCTCGAAAAGTTAAGAGGGTATAAACGATGGGGCTTATTATTCTTTTCGGGATCTTTTTCTTAGGTCTTATCGTCGGCGCCCCGGTTGCGTTTGCCGTCGGATTGGCCGCTGTTGTTACCTTCCTGTATGAAGGCTTGCCGCTATTTGTCGCCTTTCAACGCATACTGTCTGGTATTTCGGTTTTTTCTTTGCTCGCGATTCCTTTCTTCATCTTTGCCGGTGAGTTAATGATGCACGGCGGTATCTCCACTCGCCTTGTGCGCTTAGCATCTGCAATGGTAGGTAAGGTGCGCGGTGGTTTAGGGATGGTAAATATTAGCTCTTCCATGCTGTTCGGAGGAATATCCGGCTCGGCAGTGGCGGATACTTCCGCATTGGGTTCTATCCTAATCCCGGTGATGAAAGAGAAAGGGTACGACGCCGACTATGCCGTGAATGTCACCGTGACCTCATCAATCGCAGGCGTAGTGATCCCCCCTAGTCATAACATGATTCTTTATGCCGTCGCGGCGGGTGGTGGTATCTCCGTTACCCAGCTGTTCATCGCCGGTATTGTTCCAGGCATTTTAATGTGCGTTAGCTTGGCCGTTGCGGCTTATATCGTTGCGGTGAAACGCGGTTATAAGGGTGAAGCATTCCCTGGCTGGTATGCGTTGATGATCAGTTTTTTCGCCTCCTTACCTGGGCTCATGACCGCAGTGATCATCGTCGGTGGGGTGCTGTCAGGTATTCTAACCGTCACTGAATCAGGCGCCTTCGGTGCTATCTACGCTATTGTCGTGACCGGCTTGGTTTACCGTGAATTGACCTGGGCCTCTTTCAAAGCTGCTGTTGTTCAGGCGGTAAAAACCACCTCGCTGGTGATGATTCTAGTCGGGTGTGCATCAGCGTTCTCTTACCTGCTCGCGCTCTACAATGTTCCGGAAATGCTGACCACGGGCTTGATGGCTATTTCCGATAAGCCGCTGGTTATTTTCCTTATGCTTAATATCATCCTGTTGATTTTAGGCATGATTATGGACATGGCGGCGTTAATCCTTATCTGTACGCCTATTTTCCTGCCGGTTGCTATGCAGTTCGGTATGGATCCGATCCAGTTCGGCATTATTTTGATGATGAACCTGGGGCTAGGGCTATGTACACCACCCGTCGGTGCCTGTCTGTTTGTTGGCTGTGTGATTGGCAAAATTAAAATCGAGGAGGCGGTGCGCACGATCTGGCCGTTCTTCTTAGCGCTGTTTGTGGCCTTAATGCTGGTGACTTACGTACCTGCTATCTCTTTGACGTTACCCAGTTTTTTCCAATAAGGGCACTTTCAACAAGCCGCTAAAAAGGATAGATCAATTATGAAAGTCGTCGCCGTCAAGACTCATATACTCGATTACCAGCTTGAGACAGCGTTTGAGAGCGCTTCCATGCACTTTTCGCGCCGCCAGCATTGTTTGGTCGAAATCGTCTGCGATGATGGCACCATTGGCTGGGGCGAGTGCTTAGGGCCGGCTAAGCCTAACGCAGCGATTGTGGAGGTCTACGCTCAGTCACTTATAGGCGAAGATCCACTGCAAACGGAAAAAGTTTGGTTAACGCTCTATAACCGATTACGTGATCAAGGCCAGCGCGGCTTAACGGTTACGGCATTAAGCGGTATTGATATTGCGCTGTGGGATATCAAAGGCAAGCACTTTGGCGTGCCGATCTCAACGCTGCTTGGCGGGCGCTTTCGAGATAGCGTGCGCGCTTACGCAACTGGTTCGTTCGCCCGGGCAGGTGTTGACCGGGTAACCGATATAGCTGCCGAAGTGGCCGGTTATCGCCGCGAAGGTTTTCATGCCGTCAAGATTAAAATCGGCTTTGACGTCGAGGAAGATCTGGAAGKGATTGCCGCCGTGCGTGATGCCATCGGGCCGGATATGCGCATGATGATCGATGCCAATCACGGTTACGACTACCTGGAAGCGATTGAGCTAGGGCAGCGTGCCGCGCCGTTTGGTATCGACTGGTTTGAAGAGCCTGTGTTGCCCGAACAAATTTCTACCTACGAAGCCGTTCGGGCAGGTCAGCCGATTCCTATTGCCAGCGGTGAAAACTGGCACGGTCGCTATGCCATGCATGAGCCCTTGGCCCGCCGCGCGGTGGATATTGTGCAGCCGGATATTTGTGGCGTAGGGGGTTTTAGCGAAATGCGCCGGGTCGCTGATATGGCGGCCATGCACGGCGTGCGTTTGGTGCCCCATGTATGGGGTACCGCGGTGTGTTTGGCCGCCAGCCTGCAGTTTATGGCCGCGCTACCGCCCAATCCGCCGCGCCGCAAGCCTATTGAACCTATTATGGAGTTCGACCGTACCGAAAACCCCTTCCGCCAGGCTGTTGTTCAAACGCCCCTTGAGCATCACCAGGGCGTAATGATGATTCCTGATGGCCCTGGGTTGGGTATTGAGATTAATCGCGACGCGCTGTCCACCTACGCGCTCAAGGAGAAATGACGTTGTCTATTCCCGCTAATACACGTCCGTTAACAGGACCACCACCTGCATTAAAAGCGCCTGCAGGGGCAACAGATTGCCATGTTCACCTTTATCTACCCGGCTATGAAGCGCAGCCGGGTGGCCCCAAAATCCCTGAGCTAGCCACCGTTGCTGACTACCAAAAGCTTCAGAAATGGCTCTCGTTGGAGCGCGTTGTGGTGACCCAGCCCAATGCCTACCAGTTTGATAATCGGGCGATTTTACAGGGTGTGGCGGAAATCGGGCAGGAGTCCGCCCGAGCGATTGTAGCGATAGCGCCGGATGCTGACGAATCCCAAATTGAAGCGTTTCACGCTCAAGGGGCACGCGGTGCCAGGATTATGCAGTTGCCCGGTGGTGCTGTTGGAATAGATCGATTAGCAGAGGTTGAAGCACGGATAAAAGCCTTCGGCTGGCACTTGATGGTGCAGTTCAATGGCCGTGAGCTTGATGACTATCTGGCCACGCTAAAAGCGATCGAAACCGATTACATCATCGACCATATCGGCAAATTTATGCCGCCGGTGGCCGCTGACGATCACCGCGTTGACCAACTGCTTAGCTTGCTGGATCGCGGTAATGCATGGATGAAAATCTGCGCGGGTTATGAAGCCAGCCTGAGCGGCGGACCTGAGTATGCCGATGTCGGCCCCATCGCTAAGCGGCTTATTGAGCACGCTCCTGAACGGATTATATGGGGATCCAACTGGCCGCATGTTGGCGTACCCAGAGAACAGTTTCCAAGCGATCCCGAACAGTTAGATGTTTTGTTGCATTGGGCGGATGAGAGCACTCGTCAAAAGATTTTGGTGGATAACCCTGCAGCGCTTTATGGCTTTTAACCCTTCAGTTATTAAAAGTCTGTAGCTAAAAATAGAGTAAGGAGTTTATATGTTAAACCGTATTCTCGTGACCGGTGCGGCCGGGGGGCTTGGCAAAAGCCTGCGACCTCATCTTCGTACACTCGCCAAACATGTCCGGCTATCCGATATTGCTGATTTAGGTACGGCGGGCGAGGGCGAAGAGCTGGTTCAAGCTGACTTAAGCGATGCGCAGGCTGTTGCCAGTCTAGTGCGCGATTGTGATGGTATTGTTCATTTAGGTGGGATGTCGGTAGAGAGCCCGTGGGAAGCCATTTTGCAGGCCAATATTATGGGTACTTACCACCTTTATGAAGCGGCTCGGAAGCAAGGTAAACCACGCATTGTGTTTGCCAGTTCCAACCATACCATCGGTTTTTATGAGCGCCATCAGCGTATCGACACCCAGGTAGTACAAAAGCCGGACTCCCTGTATGGCGTGTCAAAATGTTTTGGTGAAAACCTCGCTAGCCTGTATCACGACAAATTTGGTGTCGAGACACTGAGTGTTAGAATCGGCTCGTGTTTTGATAAGCCTGCTGATACCCGCATGAKGGCAACTTGGCTGAGCCTAGCCGATTTCGTCAGTCTTTTGCAGCGTGCGTTTGTAACGCCGCGTTTAGGGTATACGGTGATCTACGGAGCGTCGGATAATGCTGAGAAGTGGTGGGACAATTCTCATGCTGGCTTCTTAGGCTGGCGTCCGCAGGATAGCTCTGAGCCATGGCGGGTTGAAACGGAACAGCTTGACCGCGATATTGATAAAGATGACCTAGCCGTGAGGTATCAGGGCGGTAAATTTACTAAAATAGGCCATCCTAACGATGCTTAGTGGTGCTTATAAGACCTAGGTTGTACGATATAATACAACTAGTTGATTAATGAAGGATAGCTTCCATGGCCAAACCCAGCGCAACGGCATCTGCCCTAAAACCGCTTAAAGTAACTAAAGTGACGCAGCAGGGAAGCTTGTCCGTGCATGTGGCCGACCAACTGGAAGCGTTGATCACCCAGGGTAAAGTCGCGGTGGGGGAAAAACTCCCTACCGAGAACAGCCTGTGTGACTCCTTTGGCGTTAGCCGCACAGTGATTCGTGAAGCGATTACCCACCTGAAGTCTCTGGGGCTGGTGGAAACCCGGCGAGGTGTAGGTACCTCGGTGCTGCGCTCTTCCACAGTAGAGGCGCGTCCTGCAGAGCGTATTAACCCGACGACTGTGGAAGATATCTTGCACCTGCTGGAACTGCGGCTAACCTTAGAGCCAGCGGCAGCTGAACTGGCTGCCTTACGCCACGACGATGAAGATCGTCAGCGACTTGAGGCGCAGCACCTTGCCTTTAGTAACGCCTATGCTGCAAAAACCCAAGCCCGTGAAGAGGACTATCTGTTTCACTTTGCGATTGCCACGGCGACCAAAAATCCCTTTTTCCAATCTTTTTATAAGCAGTGGAGTCAGAGCGTGATTCCCCGCGCCAAACTGCTGAGTATTGATATTAACCCGATCTCCTCCGAGCGCTATTTAGAGCGCGTTCAGGAAGAGCACAGCTATATTCTCGAAGCCATTCTTTCCCGCGATGCGCAAGCTGCCCGCGAAACAATGTTTCAGCACCTTAACCGGGCGCGCAACACCTATGCCCAGTATCTGGAAAAGTAGTATCGCGGACAGAAGTAACGTGCACAGTAGCAACGCGACACATGATATGGCGACCAGTGATATCACTGACCATCTAAGGAGCGATGTATGACAATGCGAGGCGAAATGCTGATTGGTCAACAATCAGTGACCGGCACCCAGGCCAACATTCAAGCAGTTAATCCCGCTACCGGCGAAAAGCTTGAACCTATCTATGTCGGCGGCAGTCGTGCACACGTTGAGCAGGCTTGTGAGCTGGCGGAAGCGGCCTATACCACCTATCGTGAAACGTCCCTCGAAGAGCGGGCGACCTTTTTAGAAACTATTGCCAGTGAAATTGAAGCGATTGGTAGTGAGCTGATTGAGCGCGCCATGGCCGAAACAGGCCTGCCTCAGGCACGCATCGAGGGCGAGCGGGGCAGAACCTGCGGCCAGCTGCGCTTGTTTGCTTCAGTTGTGCGTGCCGGTGAATGGCTGGATGTACGCATTGACCCAGCGCTGCCAGAGCGCCAACCGCTACCCCGCGCTGACCTACGCCAGCGCCATATTGCCCTGGGCCCAGTGGCTGTTTTCGGTGCCAGCAACTTCCCGCTAGCATTTTCGGTAGCGGGTGGTGATACCGCTTCAGCCCTGGCGGCTGGCTGCCCGGTAGTGGTAAAAGGCCATTCTGCACACCCCGGCACCTCCGAGCTTGTTGGCAAGGCGGTTCAAAAAGCCGTGAAAGCCTGCCAGTTACCAGAAGGCGTGTTCTCGCTGCTGTTTGGTGCCGGTAACGAAATCGGCCAAGCGCTGGTGGATGATCCGCGCATTCAAGCCGTTGGTTTTACCGGCTCGCGCAGCGGCGGTATGGCACTGATGAAAACCGCCCAAGCACGGCCTCAGCCGATCCCGGTCTACGCTGAGATGAGCAGTATTAACCCTGTCTTCTTGCTACCCGCAGCACTAAAAGCGCGTGGTAAAGCGCTCGGTGAAGCGTTTGTCGGTTCGCTCAATATGGGCGCCGGCCAGTTCTGTACTAACCCGGGGCTGGTGATTGCGATAAAAGGCCCGGAGCTGGACGCCTTCATTGAGGCGGCACGTGGTGCAGTGGAAGCCAGCGGCGCACAGACCATGCTAACGCCGGGGATCCACCGTGCTTATCAAGAGGGTGTAACCAGCCTGAGCGGTGCGGCCCAGGTGCGTGAAATCGCCCGTGGTCATACCGGCAGCGAGTATCAATGCCAAACGGGGCTGTTTGCTGCATCAGCGAGTGATTTCCTTGCGTCTGAAGCGCTGCAGGCGGAAGTGTTCGGTGCCACATCGCTGGTTGTTGAGTGCGAAGATGCGGCGGATGTAAAGCGTGTTGCTGAACAGCTAGAAGGCCAACTCACCGTCACACTGCATATGGACGACGCCGACCTGGATGCCGCTAAAGCGCTGATGCCTACGCTTGAGCGTAAAGCAGGACGTATTCTCGCCAATGGTTGGCCCACGGGTGTCGAGGTTTGTCATGCCATGGTGCACGGTGGCCCGTTCCCAGCCACCTCTGATTCGCGTACGACCTCTGTCGGTTCGGCGGCCATTCACCGCTTCCTACGGCCGGTTTGTTACCAGTCACTACCGGAAGGCTTGCTGCCCGAGGCGCTTAAAGAGGGCAACCCGCTGAAAGTGTCGCGGTTAGTTGACGGCAAACGCGAACTTTAAAAGACAGCTGCCACTATTGCAGTCCAAAAGCAGGCATTGAATGCCTGCTTTTTTTAGTGCGGTTTTTAAACGAAGATTTAAATAAATAAGTAACAAAAAGAGTATTTTAGGTGATGCCATGAGTGACAATATTACTATTTCTGTACAAGAAGCCGAAGCGCTGAGTAATAAGGTGCTCACCCATAACGGCTTTAGCCAGCCCCATGCCGATGCGATTACGCGCAGCGTCATGGCGGCCCAGCGTGATGAGTGCCATTCCCACGGTTTATACCGGCTCATTGGCTGTGTCCAAACCGCCTTAAACGGCGGTGTTGATACTCAAGCCGAGCCGACGATCACTGACCAGGCAGCAAGCGTCGTCAACGTTAATGCGAATAAGGGCTGCTCGCTGCTGTCGTTTGAAATGGGTAAGCCGCATTTGATTGAGAAGGCTAAACGCAGCGGGATTGCGGCGCTTGCGATTAATAACAGTTTCCACTTTTCAGCGCTGTGGCCCGAAGTGGAAGCGATTTCAGCAGAAGGGCTGGTAGCGTTAGCGATGACCCCCAGCCACGCCTTTGTGGCTCCGGCGGGTGGTACTTCGCCCCTTTTTGGCACCAACCCAATCGCTTTCTCTTGGCCACGCCCAGGGAGTACGCCCTATACGTTTGATTTTGCCACCAGCGTGGTCGCCCGTGGCGAGATAGAGCTGCATCGGCGAGCGGGTAAATCGATCCCCGAAGGGTGGGCGATTGATAGCGAGGGGAACTCGACAACGGATCCAGTGGCAGCCCTAGCTGGTGCTATGCTGCCCTTTGGTAGTTATAAAGGCTCCGCACTTTCCACCATGGTGGAGCTGTTAGCGGGTCCGCTGATCGGCGACCTGCTAGGCCACGAAACCCAGGCAGCGAATGCTGAGAAAACCGGCAAGCCCTTTCATGGCGAGCTGATTATCGCCATGTCGCCGGAGGCTTTTTTGGGCAAGGACGCAGAGAGCCATCTCAAACACGCTGAAGTTCTTTTCGAGGGTATTCTGGGCCAAGGTGCGCGCTTGCCTTCCCAGCGCCGCTTTGAGGCAAGAGAGCGGAGCCGAGTCAATGGCTTTAGCTTTCCCAAGGCGCTATATGATGAGCTTACGCAGCTTGCAGCTGGCTAGTTTTTAATGCGTTTTTTTGGGGCGGGGTCAAAAACTGTCTAGAATCGTGGGGTGGCATCGCCATTTAGGCGAGCGGACTCAGCACCCTGAGGTAGGGTAAATACTTAGGGGTGAAGAAAAACGAACTGGAGAGTATTCCCATGGAGACCCTCGATTTACTAATTGCCCCGCTGCGCGATGGTCTCTATACCATCATGATGCCGGTCAGTAACTTTATCTGGAGCTATATTCTTGTCTATCTGCTGCTAGGTGCCGGTTTACTGTTTACTATCATGACCCGGGGCATGCAGTTTCGTCTGTTTAGGCATATGGCTTATGTGACTTTCACCGCCCGCGGCGCGGGAAGCGGCATTAGCGGTTTCCAGGCGTTCGCCACCTCAATGGCGGCGCGTGTGGGTACCGGTAATTTAGCAGGGGTGGCGCTGGCGCTGTGGGTTGGCGGGCCGGGGGCGATTTTCTGGATGTGGGTGACCGCGCTACTTGGGTTCGCTACCGCATTTATCGAATCGACGCTGGCACAGGTTTATAAGCACCGTAATGAAGATGGCGTATTCCGCGGCGGGCCTGCCTACTATATTGAACGCTGCTTGGGATGGCGCTGGCTGGGGGCGTTGTTCGCGGTGTTTTTGATTATTGCGTATGGCTTAGCGTTTAACGCTGCGCAGTCGAATACCATTGCACAAGGCATGAACGGCGCCTTTGGCATTCCTAATTGGCTCACCGGTGTGGTGATTGCCATTTTGGCAGGCTTGGTGATTTATGGCGGCCTCAAGTCGGTGGCGCGTACTGCCGAGAAAATTGTCCCCGCGATGGCGATTGCTTATTTGCTAGTGGCGTTATGGATCCTGGTAACCAATCTTTCTGCCGTGCCCGATATGCTCTCGCTGATTGTGATGAGCGCCTTTGGGCTTGGCCCCGCGGTGGGCGGCGCTGCGGGGTACGCCATTAAAGCGGCGATGGAAAATGGCGTTAAGCGCGGCCTGTTCTCCAATGAAGCGGGCATGGGTTCCACTCCTAATGCGGCGGCTCAGGCAACCGTGAAGCACCCGGCCGCCCAGGGGCTGGTGCAATCCTTTGGGGTGTTCGTTGATACCATCGTGATCTGTAGCTGTACGGCGGTGGTGATTCTGCTTTCCGGGGTGTATGAGCGGCTGATGTCGGAGTCGCCGGGAGACAGCATCGAAGGTATTCAGCTCACCCAGGATGCCATGGTCGACCACTTAGGTGGTTTTGGGGAGATATTTATCGCCCTGGCGATTCTGTTTTTTGCCTTTACGTCTATCTTGGCCAACTTCTCGTTCTCGTCGGTGAATATCGAATTTCTATTTCGCCGCCACGCCAAAAAAGCGGTCAGCGTGTTCAAGGTGATTATTATCGCCATGGTGCTGTTAGGTTCAGTCGCGGAGTTAAGCGTGGTCTGGGACTTTGCCGACCTGGCGATGGGCCTGATGGCGACCACCAACCTGTTTGCCATTCTGATCATGGGGCCGATAGCTGTCGCCGTGCTGAAAGATTATGAGCGCCAGCGCCGCGCAGGTATTCATGAACCAATATTTGACCCGGCCATTCTTAAGCGCCCTGAACTGGTGGATGCGGATGTATGGCCAGTGAAAGAAGCCAAAAAGACAGAAGCAACAGAAGGGTAAGGATTTAACTCGCTGCTTCAATAAACGCCTTCGCCCTGGGATCCTGCATATAGGCAACGTTAAGCCTCAGCCAGGGCGTCGGCTGGTGGTCAGCAAAGAATAAGTGTCCTGGCGAGAGGGTGACTTCCCAGCGGTTAGCCAGCTCGTTCAGGGTTTCAGGCGTGATGGTCGCCGGTGGTTTTGCCCACACAAACATCCCACCTGCCGGTTGGCTATAAACCACCCAGCCGGCATTTTTAAGCATCGTTAAGGCCATCGCCATTTGCTTGGCGAGCTTGGTACGTAGCCTCTCGGTGAGTTTCCGGTAGCTGCCGTTTTGCAGCATGGTAGTGACGACATGCTCGGCAAAGCGCGAAGCCGAAATACTGGTCAACATCTTGATATCCACCAAGCGCTGTACTTGCCCAGGCGGGGCGGCGATAAAACCGACTCGTAGCGAAGAGGAGAGGCTTTTTGAGAAGCTGCCCAGATAGAACACCCGGTTTAAGCCATCTAGTGCGGCCAGTCGGGTGGTGGGAGTGTGCTGAAAATCCGCGTAAATATCATCTTCAATCATCTTAAAATCGTGCTGCTCGGCGAGCTGTAACACTCGGTGCGCAACCGCCGGGGTGAGGGTACTGCCCGTGGGGTTATGAAACACGCTGTTGATATAAAACAGTTTAGGGCGGTACTCGGCTAACAACGCCTCCAGACGCTCAATATCCGGCCCGTCCGCAAGCCGCGGCACGCCAATCACGCGAACACGCTGTAAGTGCAGTAGGCCGAACAGGTTGTAATAGCCTGGCGMCTCTACAAGCACCACGTCGCCGGGCTCAAGCAGCATTCTTACCAGCAAATCCAACGAATGGCTGCCGCCGCCGGTCATCACGATCTGCTGTGCGTCAGCGGTAATCGCTAATGGGCGCAGGCGTTCCTGGATCAAACCGCGTAGATCCTGCGGCCCTTGCGGGGTGCTGTACTCGAAGATTCCAGAACGACTTTTACGTGCCACTAGGCGAATAGCATGGGTTAGGTCGTCGCCTTCGCGCCAATCGCTTGGCAGCCAGCCGCAGCCGAGTTTTAGCGTGTGCTCATTAGCACTGAAAAGTCCCCACAGCCCGTTGGTGACCTCTTCCAGCCCGTTCGTTGTGGTCGATGGCGACACCAGTGCTGCTGCGCTATCCGCGACGTAAAACCCCGAGCCGGGTTGTGAGCGCACTAATCCAGCCGCCACAAGTCGCTCGTAGGCTTCAATCACTGTGTTACGGCTAATGTGATGAGTGGCCGCTAAGCGGCGAATAGAGGGCAGCCGACGGCCACCACCGGCACCGTGTGCTGCAATCCAAATACGAATGCCCGCTTCGAGCTGATGCGCGATGGGAGTTGCAGAGKGCCGATTAACCTCTAGCTGCATAACGTGCCCTGTTGTTTTCAACTGTTCGCTAAAAGGGCGGAACAGTGTCTGAAAAGTGGTGAATAAGTGTACCTTACCGCTGCCCGGTAAGCGTGCGAGCTTAGCAGTTCAACGACTCGCTTATTTAGGACTTTGCTATGAATCGCGCTGCTATTCTAACGATCAATACAAAAAGTGCCGCCTGCCTAGCGTTTGCGCTATGTACGATCACCACGGCGGTTAATTTACAGGCCCCGCTTTACGATGCGCTGGCAGCGCGGGATGGTTTGGGCGTTGGGGCCACCACCATCGCTTTCGCCTGCTATGTGTTGGGKATTGTGCCGGTGCTGCTGGGGTTAAATGGCCTGGCTGATCGGGTAGGGCGTAAGCCCCTACTCGTTACCGCACTGCTGTTATGTCTCTTGGCGACCGCGATAACCCTGATAGCACCCGGTTTATTGGCGCTAGGGGTTGCACGCTTTCTGCTGGGTATCAGCACAGGACTGACATCAGCCGTGGCGCCCGCTTATATGCAGCTGCTGTTGGGKGGGCAGGATAACCGTTTGGCGACCCACTATGTCACTGCCAGTACCGCGCTGGGGTTTGGTTTGGGGGCGGCGGTCACCAGCCTGTTTGTTTTCCACACCCCAAGCGTATCGCCTCCTAGTCTGTGGCTTTATCTCGCTATCGCTGCGCTGGCGCTGGTGGTGGTCACCACGCTTAAGGATCGTGCGCCGAATGTGACTAAAAGCCCTATGCTACGCCTTCCCAGCTACCCCAAGGGGGCGCTCTGCTATGGACTGGCGATTTTGCTCGCCTGGGCCACGGTGGGGTTGGTCATCGCGATTCTACCTTCGGCATTAAACCAACACGGTTTATCCGCCTGGAGCGGCTTCGCCACCTTCGGTATTTGCAGCTGCGGGGTGCTGTTTCAGCCTTGGGCGAGACGGCTTGAGCCACCTACCGCTACTCAGCTGGGGCTGGTGATTCTGCCGATTGCCTATGCACTGATCGCCTGGGGTGCCGTTCATGGTTATCTTACAGCGGTGCTGCTGGGCACGGTGGCCGCCAGTAGCGCCTGCTATGGGTTTATCTATTTGGGTGGGCTAAGCGGTGTATTGGCGATTGCGAATGTGTCGACTAGCCAACAAGCCAGTGCGGGCTATTTTCTGATGGCCTATCTGGGCTTTAGTATCCCGGTGATCACCACCGGGATACTGATTGATGCCGTAGGGCACACCGTGGCGTTAACACTATTTGGCCTCGCGCTACTGGGCGGTGTGATCGCCACGCTAGTTCTGTTGCGCAAGGCGCGGTAGCTAATCGCTTTCAAGCTGTTAGGCGGGATGCTTCTCTACCAACAATCCACAGGAGGGCGCCGCCCAGCGGGTATTGGTGGTAAACACCACATCACATACGACGGGGGAGTAGTAGCGGCGCACTTCGTCATCAATTCTTACCCGCAACGAATCCTGCCTGGTGACCGAAACGTCAGATGCCTCGGGAAGCACCACATGCACAATCACATACAGTAAGCGCCCGGGACGCACCATGCGCACGCGCACTTCAACGGTGTCGATATCAGCGAGACCCCGCGCTACGGCTTGGCGTACAGGCTCCGCGATAGTCTCATCTGGGGTTTTGTTGAGCAGCTCCCGAAGCGCTTGGGAGGCCATACGCACAGGCACGCCCAAGCACAGCACCACCACCGCAATCACCAACACCGAATCCACGTAGGGCAGAATAGCTTGCCAACCGAAGCGCTCAAACAGCATCACCAGGCAGAAAGCGGCTAACACGGCCGCCGAAATAACGCTGTTGACTAACCAGTTGAGTTTATCTGCCGCTACCAAGGGGCTGCTGACGTGGCGCTGGCTGCGGTGCATCACCCAGGCTGTTAGTGAACAGGCCGCGGTGGCAAACAGGGCATACAGCACTGCCAAGCCCGCTGCGATCTCACGCCCCCCGGTGAGCAGAGCCGCAATAGCATCGACCAAGGCAAAAATAGACACGCCTAAAATAAGCAGCCCTTTGCACAGATTCACCAGCGACTCAAAGTAGCTATAGCCGAACGGGTAGGATTCGCTATCGGGACGGCTGGCTAATTTGCTCACCTTGATAGTTACCAGCGCGACGCTGAAATAGATCAGATTAAACAGCCCATCCAGCAAGATCGCTTGGGAGTTAGATGCCAATGTGGCCACGATGCCAGCACAGCCAATCAGCAGCGCCATAAAGGCGGAGAAGGATAAGGTGCTTGATTCACTCTTCACGAACTTTTTCTGCTCCTATGCTTACCTAACCAAAAGGCTGACAAGCATAGCAACTTTGTTCGATAAACTTCATTTTTTAAGTCAAGACTAATGTGTTGCATATGGCCGACTGGCCGACGCTCAGCGACCATATGCCTGCATTACTTCAGTAGCATAAAAATTGAGTTACCCCTCAACCCATACCTCATCACCTTTAAATTCAATCTTCCAGGTACGCAGTTTGACCTCTTCGTCTTCTAGGCACTGGCCATCTTTGAGCCGGAAGTGCTGCTTATAGATAGGCGAGGCGACTACCGCCGCACCTTTAAGGTCGCCAACGATGCCTCGGGCGATCACGTTGGCGTTTGAGAAGGGATCATGGTGGTCTAGGGCGAAAAGCTCATCGCCCTTTCCTTGTCCCAGGCCTGGCAAGTAGAAAATAGCGACCTGGGCGGGGCCTTCGGCGGTTTCCAGCCAGGCGGCGACGCCGGAGAACGCGACTAGATCGGCTTTGGTACAGACTTTTTGCCACGCTTGGCTKTCTTGAATATCCGCCATATCCCTCTCTTTTTTCAGTGCCGTTGCGGTCATGGGTTGCCTCGTTTTTATTCAGTGTCAGTGTCGTTGTCAGTGTCAGGGCCCAGCGTCGCTTAAGCGGGGCGCAGCTGGCCGCGCTCGGAGGTCATAATGATCGACGGATCCGGGCGGTCGTCGTTGACGAAGCTGCGGAAGCGCTTGAGCTTCTCTGGGTCGCTGATCGCGTCCGCCCATTCGCATTGGTAAGTATCCACCACGGTTTGCATCTGGCGCTCTAGCTCATCATTGATGCCTAAGCTGTCTTCCAGAATCACCTCTTTGAGGTACTCCAGGCCGCCGTCGAGGTTTTCGCGCCATACCGAGGTGCGCTGCAAGCGGTCGGCGGTGCGCACGTAGAACATCAAGAAGCGGTCAATGGTGCGGTAGAGCTGCTCGTCGTCCAGGTCGGKGGCAAACAGCTCGGCGTGGCGGGGGCGCATGCCGCCGTTACCGCAAACGTAGAGGTTCCAGCCGTTTTCGGTGGCGATAATGCCGATGTCTTTGCTCTGAGCTTCGGCGCACTCGCGGGTGCAGCCGGAAACGCCAAACTTGATCTTGTGCGGTGAGCGCAGGCCCTTGTAGCGGTTTTCCAATTGAATCGCCATGCCGACGCTGTCCTGTACGCCGTAGCGACACCAGGTGCTGCCCACGCAGGATTTTACCGTGCGCAGCGATTTGCCGTAGGCGTGGCCGGTCTCGAAACCGGCGGCAATCAGCTCGCTCCAGATATCCGGCAGGTCTTCCAGGCGGGCGCCGAACMGGTCGATCCGCTGGCCGCCGGTGACTTTGGAGTAGAGGCTGTATTTTTTGGCGACTTCGCCCAGTACGATGAGTTTGTCTGGGGTAATCTCGCCACCGGCCACACGCGGCACTACCGAGTAGGTGCCGTTTTTCTGCATGTTGGCCATAAAGGTGTCGTTGGTATCCTGCAGGGGAATATGCGCTGCGTCGGTGATCGGCTCATTGAAGCAGGAGGCCAGAATGGACGCCACGGCGGGTTTGCAGATGTCGCAGCCCAGGCGGTGGGTGTCGGCGTTGCCGTGTTTTTCAATCAAGTCAGTGAAGGTTTTGATGCCTTCCACGCGCACAATATCGTAAAGCTCCTGACGGGTATGGGCGAAGTGTTCGCAAATCGATTTATCGACTTCGACGCCGCGGGCTTCCAGCTCATGATCCACCACGCTTTTAAGCAGCGCCGTACAGCCGCCGCAGCCGGTGCTGGCTTTGGTATCGCCTTTCACCCCGCCTAAATCTATCGCACCCGCATCAATGGAGGCGCAAATATCGCCCTTGGAGACGTTATGGCAGGAGCAGATAGTGGCGGTTTCCGGCAGCGCACCGGGGCCGAGGGTGGGTGCTCCGCCACTGCTTTGTGGCAGTATCAGCGAGGCGGGCTCATCGGGTAGCTCAATACCGTTGGAGTAGTACTGCAAAAGCGTGTCGTAAACGCCGTTGTCGCCCACCAGCATCGCGCCGAGCAGTTTTTTACCGTCGCTGGAAACCACCAGCTTGCGGTACTCCTGCTTGATCGGGTCGAGGTAGCGAAACATCCGCGCGCCGGGGTTCTGGTTGCCATGGGCGTCGCCAATTGAGCCTACGTCCACCCCCAGCAGCTTGAGCTTGGTGCTCATGTCGGCGCCGCCAAAATGGCTATCACCGCCGGTCAGGGTTGAAAGGGCGGTTTTGGCCATTTGGTAGCCGGGGGCCACCAGACCAAAAATGCTCTGGTTCCACAGTGCCACTTCGCCAATCGCCAGAATGGCCGGGTCGCTGGTCAGGCACTGGTTATCCACCACCACACCGCCGCGCTCGCCAATCTCCAGGCCGCAGCCCCGGGCCAACTGGTCGCGGGGGCGAATGCCTGCCGAGAACACAATCAGGTCGGTTTCCAGCACTTTGTCGTCTTGGAAGACCATGCGGTGGCGGCTGGCTTCGCCATCCTCAATACGCTGGGTGGCCCGTTCCAGGAGTACTTGTACCCCCAGTTCTTCGATTTTTTCGCGCAGCAGCTCGCCGCCTTCGTTATCCACTTGCATGGGCATCAGGCGTGAGGCGAATTCCACCACCGCCGTATCGAGATTTAAACCGCGTAGGGCGTTAGCCGCTTCCAAACCAAGCAGGCCGCCACCCACCACTACACCGGTAGTGGCGTTTTCGGCGGCAGCACGGATATCGTCTAAATCGTCCAGGGTGCGATATACCAGGCAGCCCTCGCGGTCGTTGCCGGGAATCGGCGGTACAAAGGGGAAGGAGCCGGTGGCCAGCACCAAGCGGTCGTAGGGGTAACGGCCTTGGTCGGTGATTACTTCTTGCTGGTCGCGGTCGATCTCAATCACTGCTTCACCGGTGCGCAGTGTAACGCCGCTGGTGGCGTAGTAATCAGCCTCGCAAAGCGCTAACGAGTCGGCATCGCGGCCGCTAAAGTATTCAGACAGATGCACCCGGTCGTAGGCGCGATGGCGCTCTTCGCCAAACACGGTGACCTGATAGCGCTCAAGGGCGCCGTTATCGACCAGCTGTTCGACCAAGTGGTGGCCGACCATACCGTTACCAATAATAATAAGCTGTTGTTGTGAAGCCATCGTTTGGGTAGACATCTAAGCCGCCTCCGACGTTGTATGAGAAGAGTGTTTTGAAGAAGAGCATGTGGAAGAGTGCTCAGAAGAATCAGGGGKATGGGGAGATGCCGCTTCGCGTAGCACCTCGACATCCGCCGCACCAAACAGCAACGCTTGGCGGTAAGCGTTGAGGTCGGTACCTGCAAGCGCCTGTTCGAAGTACCAGGGGCCCTGGCTGGTGTCGCCGTAAAGCACCGCGCCCTCTATCTGGCCGTTGCGCAAGAGCAGGCGGCGGTAGTCGCCGCGTTCAAGGTCGTGGTAATTCAGTACGTCATGCTCGGCGCTAGCCTCGGTGGGGCCAAAGGCATAGAGCGCTACGCCGCTGATTTTAAGTTTGGTGGCGCTGGGGGCATCTGCGTAGCCTTGGGTGGCCGCGCCGCACAGCGTTGCGGCAAGCACTTCTACCTGGCGCCAGATCGGTTCCACCAGGCCGTAGGTGGTGCCATCAAACTGGCAACACTCGCCAAGGGCGGAGATCGTTGGGTCTGAGGTGGTCAGAAATTCATCCACCATGATGGCGCGTTCGGTTTTGAGGCCCGCCTGATCACCCAGTGCTGCATTGGGTGTAATGCCTGCGGCAACGATCACGCTAGAGGCGTTCAACTGGCGGCCATCGGCAAGATGCAGCTTGGCGACCCGGCCCTGGGCGTCGCTTTCTAGTCGTGCTAGCTGGGCACCGGTGATAATGTTCAAGCCGCGTTGAGTGAGGGTGTCTTTAAGCAGGTGCGCGGCGGTGGTATCCAACTGGCGGTTCATCAACCGCTCGCTGCGCTGAAGCACGCTAACGTTGATACCGTTGCCACGCTTACGCAGCCCTTCAGCCGCTTCAAGACCGAGTAGGCCGCCACCAATCACGACAGCGTCGTCGCCGCGCTGAGCAATGGCCTCAAGTGCTTCGGCATCTTGCAGGTCGCGAAAGCCGTGTACGCCCTCAAGCTCAATACCGGRAACATCGGGCAGCGCTGGGCGCGAGCCGGTGGCGATGACCAGATGATCGTAATCAAACGATTGGCCGCTATCAGTAATCAATGTTTGGCGCGCACGATCAAGCGTCTCGACCTTTTCACCCAGTATCAGGGTGACGCCTTGATCTGCGTACCATGCGGTATCACGCAGGGTCAGCGCGTCTTGCTGCATCTCACCGGCAAGCAGTGGCGAAAGCAGAATACGGTTATAGGCAGGGTTGGGCTCGGCGCCAATCACCGTGATGCGCTGGGGGCGCGCGGGCTGTTTGACCAGCGCCTCGATGAGGCGGTGGCTGGCCATGCCATTGCCAATAATCACCAGATGGTCGTGGGGTGAGCACCGGGAAGTGGTTTCCATGGGTGGCTCCTCTTGTCGTTGCGGCTGCGTGAGCACCAAACAAAAAAACGCCCCTGTCGCGCCCTCTGTTCTGCAATTTGCAGAAGGAGAGCACAGCAGGGGCGTCGTTGCCCGATAGCGCTGTTTAAAAGCGTATGTTTTAAACGTGCGACAACCGCCATTGGCTGTCAGATGGTTAAAAACCTTGTGTTGTTTCAAGCAAGGAACTGGCCAACTGGCCATTAATCAATATTTATTCAACAACGTCAGTTGCTTAGATATAGATAAAAGATAAGCAGTAACGTGGCTCCTTGGCTTCTCTGCACAGTGATGGTGCGAGAAGTGGGGTGGTTTGCACTCTCACACACCATTTCGCCCGCGATGAGTGCTAAAACGAGCGCTTCATTACTGTTTTTTAATTTTTAAATATTTGTTTTTTATGAATTAATTTTTAATGAGGTGGTTTTAGGCTTGGCTTTTGCATCTTTACTAAGCAACAAGTTAGTTAACAAGTGATAAGCGCTCATTGTTAGGCGATGGCAGCGAACAATTCCAAAGCCGTTCGAAAAATAACTAGCCGTTAGAAAATGTGTAGCTGTTTAAATTGTAGCTGTTTGAATTAATGTAAATTTTGCACCGACGAAGGTGCGCTGCGGCAACGACGTCCAGCCCTCTTCTCTTAATGCGTTTATATAGCGCCTTAGAGAAAGGGACTGGGCGTTTTTTTATGCGTGGCGTTAATTAGCAACCCGAGGAGTAGCTATGACTCAGGCCAAAACGACTTGCCCCTATTGCGGTGTCGGCTGTGGCGTGACGGCAACCATTGAAGCGGGCACGCTAAGCGCTGTCGAGGGCGACCGCGAGCATCCGGCTAACTTCGGGCGGCTGTGTGTCAAAGGGTCTGCGCTACACGAAACCCTGGGCGAACAGGGCCGCCTGACACATCCTCGGGTCGATGGTGTTGAGGTCTCTTGGGACACCGCGCTAAGCACCACCGCCGAACGCTTAAACACCCTGCGCACCGAGCATGGTCATCACAGCGTGGCGGCCTACCTCTCGGGGCAGCTGCTGACTGAAGATTACTACGTCGCCAATAAGCTGTTTAAAGGCTTTTTGGGCACCCCCCATTTGGATACCAACTCGCGGCTGTGCATGGCCTCGGCGGTGGCGGGGTATAAGCGCGCCTTCGGTGCCGATGCGGTGCCGTGCAACTATGAAGATTTGGAAGAGGCAGAGCTGATCGTGCTGGTGGGTTCTAACCTGGCCTGGAATCACCCGGTGCTCTATCAGCGCATTAAAGTCGCTAAAGAGCGCAATCCGCTGATGCGTTTGGTGGTGATCGACCCGCGGGTGACCGACAGCTGCGAAATCGCCGACCTCTACCTGGGGATTAAACCAGGCAGCGATGCTTACCTGTTTAACGGCCTGCTGGCGTGGATGGCAAAGCGGCGCAAGCTCGATACCCTCTACCTTGAGCGCCATACCGAAGGTTTCGACGAGGCCCTGGAAGCCGCGCAACAAACGGCGGGGTCGGTGGCGGAGGTAGCGGCGGCCTGTGATGTTGACGCCGAGCGGCTGGAAACCTTCTATTACTGGTTCGCTAGCCAACTGCATGTGGTCTCACTCTACTCCCAGGGGGTTAATCAATCCGCCAGCGGAACCGATAAGTGCAACGCCATTATTAACTGCCACTTGGCCGGCGGCAAAATCGGCTTGCCGGGGGCAGGGCCGTTCTCTATTACTGGCCAGCCCAACGCCATGGGGGGCCGCGAAGTAGGCGGGTTGGCCAACCAGTTAGCCGCGCATATGGATTACCACACCCCAGGCGCCCTGGATTTGGTCAGCCGCTTCTGGGCTACCGACAGCCTTACACCGATCCTGCCGGAAGAGCCGGGCCATAAAGCCGTAGCGCTGTTTGAAGCCATCGAGCGCGGTGAAATAAAAGTGCTGTGGGTGATGGCCACCAACCCCGCCATTAGTCTGCCCGATGCGGCGCGGGTTCGCGCTGCGTTGGAAAAGTGCCCGCTGGTCATCGTTTCCGAGTGCGCCGCCCACACCGATCTGCTGCCCTACGCGGATATCGTGCTGCCCGCCTCGGGTTGGTCCGAGAAAGACGGCACCGTGACTAACTCTGAGCGGCGTATCTCTCGCCAGAGGGGCATGCTGCCGCCCCCAGGTGAAGCCCGCCACGACTGGTGGATAATGTGTGAGGTGGCGAAACGGTTGGGTTTTGCCGAGGCGTTTAACTACGCTCACCCCTGGGAGATTTTCGACGAGCACGCGCGTCTCTCTGGGTTTGAAAACGGGCTTGAAAACGGGCTTGAAAACAGTATTGATAACAGCACGGTGCCTGGCAGCCCGCAGCGGTTGTTTGATATATCGGGTTTGGTGGGTCTGGGCCAGGATGGCTACGACGCCTTAGCCCCCATTCAATGGCCGGTCACAACGGCCGCACCCCATGGCACTGCTCGACTGTTTGAGCATGGCGAGTTTGCCACCGCCAATGGTCGCGCCAAGCTGCTGGCGATCCATCCCCAAGGGCCTGAACAGGCGCTGAGTGCCGCTTACCCGCTGCGGCTGAACACCGGTCGAATTCGTGATCAGTGGCACACCATGACCCGCACCGCTCGCTCACCGCGGTTAATGAATCACCGCGCCGAACCCTTTATGGACGTGCACCCGGACGATGCCCACACCGCCGGTGTTACCGATCAGGGGTTGGCGGTGCTAACCGCCGAGAAAGGCGAATTTCGCGCCCGGGTACGGGTCTCCAACGCCCAGCGCCGCGGTGAGGTCTTCGTACCCATCCACTGGACTGACTGCTTCACCCAGCAGGCCAGAAGCAGCGCGCTGATCGACAGTATTACCGACCCGCTCTCTGGGCAGCCGGAATCGAAACACGGCGCCGTAGCGTTGGCACCCCTCGCCACTGAGTGGCAGGCGACTCTGCTGGTGGCCGATGGCGTAACGGAATTAACGCCGTGGTGCGCGAACCATTATTGGACGCGGATTCCCATGGCGGGCTGCCAGCGCTGGCAGCTTGCCGATACACAGTCGGTCAATGATTGGTTGGCGCAGATGAAAGCGTGGCTACCTGGGGACGTCTCGGTGGTCAGCCAAGACCCCACTAACGGACGGCTACGCGCTGCCTGCGTGGAAAATGGTCAGTTGCGCTGGTGGCTAATGGTTGGCCCACCCAGTGAGTTGCCAGGGTTGGCGTGGCTGCAAGCGCGCTTTAGCGATGCAGCGCTGAGCGATACTCACCGCCGGCGTCTATTGGCTGGCTGCGACGACGGCGCTGCGGATACCGGCCCGGTTGTGTGCAGTTGCCACCAGGTGGGCCAAACCACCATCGTCAATGCTATCCGAGAGGGCGACACCAGCGTAGAAACGTTGGGCGCTAGGCTCGCCTGCGGCACCCAGTGCGGTAGCTGTATTCCTGAATTGAAATCACTGATTGAAGAGGAGCGGCCCAATGCCCGCACTAAGCAACCCCTTGCTACAGAAGTGGTTTAACGCCTTTATGCGCTTGTCTCACCGCGCGCTAACGCCGTTGGTTCAGCAGGCTGCAGACATACGTTTGCCACTGCGTGGCGAGTGCCGCGCCGGGCAGGTTTACCTGGTCGGCGCGGGCAGCGGCGATGCAGAGCTGTTAACCCTCAAGGCCGCACGCTTACTGATGCAGGCCGACGCCGTCGTGTATGACCGCTTGGTAGGGGATGACGTGCTGGCGCTGATTCCTAACGGCAGCGAGCGCTACTACGTGGGKAAAGCCCGCGGTCACCACAGCGTACCCCAAGCTGAGATCGGTGAGCTGATGGTAAAACTCGCCGGCGAAGGTAAATCGGTGGTGCGCTTGAAAGGTGGCGACCCGGCGGTTTTTGCGCGGATGGGCGAAGAGCTGGATGCCCTGGCCGCCGCCCAGGTGCCCACGGCCATTGTGCCGGGGATCACCGCTGCTTCAGCCGCCGCAGCCTGTATGGGCATTCCGCTCACCGATCGCGGCCATGCGCAGCAGCTGCGCTTTGTGACGGCCCAGCTATGCCGCGAAGATGGCACTCCGGATTGGTCATCGCTAGCGCGTAAGGATGAAACTCTGGTGTTTTATATGGGACTTTCCAAGGTCGACGCGATTTGTCACGGCCTGCGCCAGGCAGGCCTGCCGGATGAGTGGCCGATCATGCTGGTGGCCAATGCCAGTCAGCCCGAGCAGCAGTCGCTGGTGGGGTCGCTTGCAGATATGCCCGAGCAACTCGCCGCCACTCCCTTGCCATCCCCCTGTTTGATTGTAGTGGGCAGCGTTGTGCAGCGAGTCGCCACCACGCCTGCTGTAAAAATCACTGATGTTTGCGCTTCACCTCTCATCTGACCCTGAAACTCACAACAAAGGAAACGCACTCTATGTCCTATTTATTGCCTGCCGAATTTGCCACCAAGATGGTCGATGCTGGCGAAGCCAAGCTGCATATGTCTACCCGCGATGCGCTGATTCGCGCCTTTATGGCGGGAGCCATTTTGGCCATTGCGGCGGTGTTTGCGGTGACCGTGGCGGTGCAAACCGGCTACCCGATTATTGGTGCGATTCTGTTTCCGGTGGGCTTCTCGATACTCTATCTAATGGGCTTTGACCTGCTGACCGGGGTATTTGTGTTAACGCCGCTGGCGTGGCTGGATAAACGGCCTGGGGTGACGATTAATCGTATTCTCAAGCACTGGGGCATTGTGTTTATCGGTAATTTTGGTGGGGCATTAACGGTCGCCTTTCTCATGGCGATTGTGTTCACCTACGGCTTTAGCACCGAACCCAGCGAAGTAGGGCGGGTGATCGGCGAAGTGGGAGAGGGGCGCACCGTCGGTTATAAAGAGTATGGCGCTGGCGGCATGGCGACGATTTTTATTCGCGGCATACTGTGCAACTGGATGGTGTCGCTGGGGGTAGTGGGGGCAATGATCTCAACCACGGTGAGCGGTAAGGTGATTGCCATGTGGATGCCGATTATGCTGTTCTTCGGTATGGGCTTTGAGCACTCGGTGGTCAACATGTTCCTGTTCCCCTCCGGGTTGATGATGGGCGGTAACTTCTCGATTATGGATTACCTGATCTGGAACGAAATTCCGGTAGTGCTGGGTAACTTGATCGGTGGCTTGGCATTAACGGGGCTCACGCTCTACACCACTCACGTGCGTACCGCGCCGCAAAAAGCCCTATGATTTGATAGGTAGCCGTTTGTCATTGACCAAGCCTTCGCTGCGGCGGAGGCTTTTTTTAGGGGAAGCATAATGGCAGCGCTGACCATTTCGCTCGGCCAGCACTCTGATAAAGGGCGCAAGCCAAGCAATCAGGATTTTTATGGCGTTTACCTGCCCACTGAACCTCAGCGTTCTACTAAAGGCATTGCGATAGCCTTGGCGGATGGGATCAGCAGCAGCGAAGTGAGCCGCGAGGCTAGCGAGGCGGCAGTGGGCGGTTTTTTGACGGATTATTACGCTACCCCGGCGACCTGGACGGTCAAAACCTCTGCCCAACGAGTACTGCAGGCCACCAATGCGTGGCTTTACGCCCAAACCCGCCAGAGCCAGTATCGCTACAACCTGGACCGTGGCTATGTGTGTACCCTGAGCGCGATGGTGATTAAGTCCACCACCGCGCMCCTTTTCCATGTTGGCGATAGCCGTATCTATCAGCTCTCTGGCAATACGCTGGAGCCGTTAACTGAGGATCACCGCTTCTGGGCCTCGCGGGAAGTCAGCCACTTAAGCCGCGCCATGGGAGCCAGCCAGCATCTGGAGCTGGATTATCGCCCGGTATCGTTAAGTGCCGGTGATGTGTTTTTACTCGCCACTGATGGTGTTTATGAGTGGCTGACCAGTGCCGAAATGGTCGCGCTGATTCATGCCCACTGGGGCGATCTGGACGCGGCGGCCGAGGCACTGATCGCTGCTGCCCTCGATAACGGCAGCGATGACAACCTCACCGTACAGATTGTGCGCATTGATAGCCTGCCTGAACGTCACTCCAATGAGCTTTACGCGCCGTTAGGCGCGTTACCGCAGCCGCCTGAGTTGCGTGAGGGAAGCGAACTGGATGGCTACCGCATTGTGCGCCAGCTGCATGCCAGCAGCCGCAGCCATGTCTTTCTGGCGGAAGAGATAGAGAGTGGTGAAAAAGTCGCGCTAAAAACGCTTTCGACTGAGCTAAGCCAAGATCCGGCAAGCATTGAMCGGTTCGTGCGCGAGGAGTGGATTGCCCGGCGTATCAATAATGTGCACGTGCTTAAAGCGCCTGCCCAACAGCGGCCACGCCACTACCTGTATACCGTGCTGGCGTATATCGAAGGGCAAACCCTGACCCAGTGGATGCGCGACCATCCGGATGCCGATTTGGCCAGTGTGCGGCCCCTCGTCGAGCAGATCGCCAAGGGGCTGCGCGCCTTTCATCGCCTGGAAATGCTGCATCAGGATTTACGCCCTGACAACGTTATGATCGACACCCAAGGTACGGTAAAGCTGATCGATTTTGGCGCTGCCAAGGTGGCGGGGATCGCTGAAGAGGGCAGTGCGGCTAGCGACGATATCCTTGGCACCGCCCAGTACACCGCGCCAGAGTACTTTCTGGGCGAAGGGGGCTCGACCCTTTCGGATCAATACTCCCTGGCGGTGATCACTTATCAGATGCTAACCGGCACGCTGCCCTATGGCACCGAGGTGGCTAAAACCCGCACCCAGGCGGCGCAGCATAAGCTTGCCTACCAATCGGCGCTTAGCGAAAACCGTGAACTGCCCGCCTGGGTGGATGAGGTGCTCAAAAAGGCATTACATCCCACTCCCCACAAACGCTTTCCGGCGCTTTCGGAGTTTATCTTCGAGCTACGCTCGCCAAGCCCAGACATGCTGAAGCGCGCCCAGTTACCGCTGCTGGAACGTGATCCGGTGCTGTTCTGGAAAAGTGTATCGCTAGCGCTGGCTATTGTGGTGATTGCTCTGTTAGTGCGTTAATGATGGTGGGATGCAGTGTTATCAGCGCGCATCGTCAAAACGGTCAACCCGGCGCAAGGTTGGGAACAGCTTCATCCAGGCGCCGACCACCGCCAAAGTGCCCACGCCGCCAATAATGGCCGCAGGCACTACGCCAAACCCTGCTGCCATGCTGCCCGCGCGGAACTCGCCTAGCTCATTGCTGGAACCGATAAACAACATGTTGACGGCATTCACGCGGCCGCGCATCTCATCTGGGGTGGCAAGCTGAATCAGCGTCATGCGCACGTAGACGCTAATCATATCGGCGGCGCCCGCCACCAACATGGCTATCAGGGAGAGCCAAAAAATCGTTGAAACGGCGAACACCAGATTGGCAATGCCAAAAATCGCCACTGCCATAAACATTACCCACCCGGCGCGGCGCTGAATGCCGCGGATGCCTAAGTAGAGCCCCATTAGGAGGGCGCCCACCGCAATAGCGCTACGCAGCGCGCCTAACCCTTCCGGCCCAACGTGCAGCACTTCCTGGGCGTAGATAGGCAGTAGCGCCACGACGCCACCCAATAACACGGCAAACAGATCCAACGAAATGGCGCCCAAAATAATCGGCTGATGGCGGATGTAACGAATACCTGCGGTAAAGCGCTTTATGGCAGTGCTTTCCAGTATTTTGGCGGTTTCAGCGTAGCGAATGGGCACCGGGAGCAGCAGCACAAGTGCCGCAATAAAACAGCCTAAGCACACGCCGTAGGCAAGGCTGCCACCGCCTAACCCATACAGAATGCCGCCCAATAACGGGCCGGCGATCACGGCAATTTTCATGATAGAGCTATTCAAGGCAATCGCAGAGGCAAGCTGCGCCCGGGGCACAATATTGGGCAGCAAGCTTTGTAAGGCAGGACCGGTAAAGGCGCGTGCGGCACCAAACAGCGCCAGAACAGCGTAATAGCCGCCCACATTATGACTTTCATTCAGCGAAAGGGTCAGCAGCAGGGCGCTGCATAGCCCTTGCACCATCCAGCTAAGTTGCAAAATACGTTTGCGCGAGAAGCGATCAACGAAATCCCCTGCAGGTAGCAGCAATAGCACCATTGGCAGGAACTGCGCCAAACCCACATAGGCCAGTGCCATCGGGTCCCTGGTGATATCGTAAACCTGCCAAGCCACTACAATGGCCTGAATCTGCATGGCAAATACCGCGGCTAATCGCGACAGCAAAAAACTTAAAAAGCCTGATTGGCGGTGAAGCGGGAGTAAGGGCGCTTCGTCGCTGGCGGATGTTTCGTTAGCGAAGGTCATGGCGTCATCATGGTAAGAGTTTCAATAGCAAAGGGTTGAAGTGGTGCCGTAGCCACCCCATGTTAGTTAACACGCTATCAATAGAAAAGGATGTTAATGATGCAAAATGTGATGCCTAACCCCGGTTTTGGTACGTTTCGCCTGGAAGGCGATACGCTCAAACAGAGTATTCACGCGGCGCTTGAGGCCGGGTATCGCCACATCGACACGGCGCAGTTTTACGGTAACGAAACCGGTGTGGGTGAAGCAATTCGCGATAGCAGCATCCCGCGCAGCGATATTTTCCTAACCACCAAGGTGTGGTTCGATAAGCTAGAGCCCGCCACGCTGAAAGCCAGCGTGGACGAAAGTCTGCAGAAATTGGGCACTGATTATGTCGACTTGCTGTTAATCCACTGGCCGTCCCCTAAGGACGAAGTGCCAATGGTCGATTACCTGACGGCGCTTAAAGAAGTGAAAGCCGAGGGTAAGGCGCGCAACATTGGTATTTCCAACTTTACCTGCGCACAGGTGGACGAAGCGGTCAGCATTCTGGGCAAAGGTGAAATTCTCACCAACCAGATCGAGGTTCATCCTTTCTTACAGAACCGTAAACTGGTTGCTCACTGCGAGCAGCACGGTATTCAGATCACTGCGTTTATGCCACTGGCCGTGGGCAAAGTAATGGACGACCCGACCCTTAAGCAGATCGCCGAGGCGCATAACGTCACGCCCGCGCAAATTACCCTTGCTTGGGTAAAACAGCGCAATATGATTACCATTCCATCTTCCACTAAGGCGCGTAATATTCAAAGCAACATCGCCGCCTTTGATTTAGTCTTGAGCGAAAGCGAAATGGCTGAAATCGCCAAGCTGGATCGTAAAGAGCGTATTGCCAACCCGGAAATTGCGCCTGCCTGGGATGAGTAAGGGGAATGCATTACCAAGGCTTGAAACGCTAAACGATGGACGCTAATAGATGAACTTCAATTGATAGTGTGTGTCGTAGTGGATGCCTGCCAAGCAGGCATCTTTAAAAAAAGAACGGAGAAAACGATGAAACAGCGCAAGATAAAAGACAACGCTTTAAAAGCGCAGCTGCGGACGCCAATGTTTAAAATGCAGCAGCAAACCCCGAAAAAAGGTAAGGGCAGTTACTCTCGTAAAGGCCGGGTTACCGAGAAAGGAGTCAAGCAGGGATATAGCCAAGCCGCTTGAGCTTGCTTGTTTAAGCTAAGCCGTTTGAAATAAGCGATTTGGCTATATCTCTGTTATACCCTGAAACGATCGAACGCCCCGGCCACGTCCTGTGACCGGGGCGTTGGCTATGCCAAACTACTCCCGCAATGTGGACATTTTTCGTAGGCATCGCGGGTTTCAGCCTGATGGCGCTGGTTGCGTTGGCTTGGCTCCTCTACACCATGAATGGATACCAGTTGGCCCTGTTCCCAGCGTAAGCCGATATCTTTTAACAGGTGCGGATCGTGAAAGCGTGGGTCTTCATAAAAACGCCGCTGAGTGCGCGAGTGCTTTAACGCGTTGAGTAGCTTGCGAGTCATTGTTGCGATTGCCATGGGGTAGGTCTCCTGGGTTAGGAGGCCGGGCAACATCGCGATCAGGGAGTATCAAAGGTAACGATAAATCACATGGCCGCGACACCTGCCGCGGCCAATTTTCTCACTACATATCTGGCGCGCGACAACAATAAGTTGATACCGCATTATTAATAATGCGATACAGCTTATTCATTCGTGTCGCGGGGATTTGCCAGCGCATAATGAGGTTCTCTGAAAAGTCTTACTTTGAAAATCTGGTTAATAAAAAGAGCTACCTTTTTAAAGGCAGCCCTTATCTTTTAACCGATGTTTATGGGAGCGTCAAGTCTAATTAGCCACTTGTTCTATGTTGGTGGTTTGGCAGGTCTCCATGCGATACCCCGACTGGTAAACGCTGCGCAGACGCAGGCCATGACGACCATCCAACTCTAACTTTCGGCGTAGGCGGCTTACGTGGGTATCCACGGTGCGCGTCGAAACGTCCCCTTTGATGCCCCATACCAGCTCTAGCAAGTGCGCGCGGGTAATTAACTCACCAATTTTTGAGAAGAAGAGTGCAGCTAACCGATACTCACGTTCGGTTAAATCCACGGCGTTACCGGCCACGCTGATGTAATGCTCCTCGGTATGCAGGGTAAAGGTGTCGGGGCAGGTCAGCGCTGGGCGCGGTGTGGCATACCCTGAGCGCCTACCTAGTGCGCTTACTCTGGCAATAAGCTCACTGGGGCGAAGGGGTTTAGCGAGAAAGTCATCTGCGCCCTGTTCGAGTGCTTTCACGACGTCGTCTTCACCCTGACTGGCGGTAATAAACAGGATTGGCCCGCGCCAGCTGTCGTGTTGGCGCAGATGGGCAACAACATCCATACCGTCGCTGTCAGGGAGACGCCAATCGATAATCAGCAAATCAAAACTGTGTTGTTGTGTCGCGCGACGAAGCTCGCTAGCGCGAGTAAATAAAGAAACCTGGTGGCCTACCGTTAGTAAGCACTGCTCAATAAAGGCCTGCTGGTCGAGATCATCTTCAAGTACGCCAATATGCATAATGGTGATTTCCCTTATTGTCGTCTTATAAACGTCACACGCGTAGACGTGGAAAACTCATGCATAAAGTTTAGTTGATAATGATGCGTTGACACAAAGGTTTACAGTTCGCTCGCAGACGGCCGATATATACTCCTTGCACTTTCAATCGCTAATACTGAGGTGCAGCTTCATGCGTCGTTCTTTGGTTCTTAAATTTAGGACTTTTATCGTCGCGTTGAGCATTGCTCTGCCGTCGACTCATGCTATAGCCCTGGAAGCACCTGAAGGCCCGGTAATGTTAGTGGTGAGTGGTAAGGTTGGTCAGCCAAATGTGGGTGATGAAGCCCATTTTGATAAAGCGATGCTAGAGGCATTGGGGCAGCACGAAACGGTTACCCGTACGCCCTGGCACGATGGCTTGATGCGCTTCTCTGGCCCATTGGGGCGAGCTATCTTGGAAGCCGCCGGTGCCGAGGGGGCGAATGTTCGCGTAATAGCGTTGAATGAATACGCGGCGACAGTACCTCTCAGTGATTTTGAGCATTACGATGTCATTCTAGCCATGCAGGCAAACGGAGAAGTATTGCGAATTCGTGATCAGGGGCCACTATTTGTTATTTACCCCTTTGACAAGCATCCCGAGCTTCTAAATGAGGAGATATTCTCGCGCTCTGTGTGGCAGGTGGCGAGAATTGACATTGAATAATATAACCGAGTAGCTGTCATGCTGGCCTTTTTTAAGTTCTATTTTTCCCGTAGTACGAGGGTCGCTACATTCTCGGCGATCCTTTTTTTTCTTTCTGCGCTTACTACCGGTGGGGTTATTTATAACCGTCAGCATGAGCTGGAGAATCGGTTGCTCGAAAACTTATTATGGGCCGGGTATCAGTTTGATCGAGAGGTGCGCGAATTACGCCTATCGCTATTCGAAACGAGTACTGGGAAAGCTACGGTTGATGACGTGTTGCTGCGTTATGAAATCCTCTTCAGCCGACAGTCACTTTTTTTTCAAGGTGAAATAGGAAAAATCGTGGCGAAACTTGAAAATATTGAGGAGATCATTCGACAAACTCAAATCCGCATTTTAGAGATGGAAACCCTACTCGAAACGCTATGGGACAACCCTACCAATTTAAATAGCGCTTTAACGGCTACCCTCCTGCAGGAAGCGGGTGAGCTACAGCGGCTCACCGGTACCATTTTGGTCGAAACCAACGCCCATGTCTCCCATATGCATAGTGAGGAACACCGCACATTGACGCGCCTCTACGGATTGGTGCTGTTGCTTATTGTCCTGTTAATGTTGTCAGGCGGTATGCTGGTTCGCGCGCTGATTCTGGAACGTCGCTCAAGTGATCGCAAGGCTCAAGCGTTAGAAGCCAAGAGCCAAGAGTTAAATGAGGCTGCCAAGCAAGCAGAGAAAGCAAGTCTCGCAAAATCTGAGTTTATGGCCGTAATGAGTCATGAGATCCGTACCCCGTTGAATGGTGTAGTGGGTATGGCGGATTTGTTAAGCGAAGAGGTGAAAACACCCAACGCGGCGACGTATTTAGCCGCGCTAAAGCGCAGTGCGGAGAATTTGCGTGCGGTGATTAACGATATTCTTGATTACACCAAAATTGAGTCTGGACGTCTTGATCTGGACTGTCAGCCGTTTGACCTCCATCAGTGCATCGACCAGCTATGTGAAAGCTACACGCTGCGCGAGCCGAAGGCGAAGGTCACCTTTAGTTATACTATCGATCCTTTGCTACCGCGTTATGTGATGGGCGACATCGCACGGCTGCGTCAAGTCATCATGAACTTAATCAATAATGCGTTGAAGTTCACAGAAGAGGGCTTCGTTAAATGCCAAGTAAAGCCACTTGGAGACGACAATATCCTCGTCGAAGTTCACGATACCGGTTGTGGTATCGCTGACACGGATCATGCACAGCTGTTCTCGGCATTCTCCCAAGTGGATACCTCCATGGCGCGTAGGCATGAAGGTACAGGGCTTGGGCTGGCGATCTGTAAGCGCTTGGTCGAAGCCATGGGGGGGGAGATCGGGGTTAACAGCCAGCATGGGCTTGGCAGTCGGTTTTGGTTCTCCGTTAGCATGCCGGAAACCGAACTACTGACAGCTTACCAAGCCGGTGATAGCCAGCTCGCACTCACTGCTAAGCAGCATATTTTAGTGGTGGAGGATAACCCACTAAACCAAACGGTAGCACGGGTGATGCTGGAACGCCTTGGCCAGCAGGTGACCATCGCAGAGAACGGCTTGGAAGCACTTGACCAGCTTAAAGTAGACCATGGCAGGGTCGATTTGGTCTTAATGGATATGCAGATGCCTAAGCTGGATGGAACCGAAACCACCCAACGGTGGCGCGATTACGAAACCGTGCATCAGTTACCCCGGCTGCCGATTGTAGCGATGACTGCCAATGTGATGCCTGAGCACCGCGAACGCTGTATGCAAAGCGGTATGGACGATATGATCCATAAGCCCTTTACTCGGGATGAGCTGTACTTGGTGATCTGCCGCTATCTCTCTAATGCCGAAACCTTAGCGGCTGATAGCGTTCACGTTCACTCGTCTAATAGCTCCAAATCACTGGGTGACACCGCCGGCGCCGTTCAGGTGCTCGATAAGCGCCTTTGTGAAGAGCTGAAAAGCACCTTTGAGCCAAGAGCGCTGGAGGCACTGCTGACGACATTTTTAACGCGGCTTGGTGAGCGTAGTGCCCGTCTTAACGCCTACTGGCAATCAGAGGATCGTCCMGCCTTGTGCCAAGAGGCTCACTCMCTCAAGGGTGCTGCGTCTTCGCTCGGCTGTGCGGCGATTGCTGAACAAGCCAGCCAATTGGAGCAAGCGGCTTCAGACGCCCCGTTCAGCGAATTGGCTGTCTATCTGGAGCGTTTAGTGGCGCTGCATACCTCTACACAGCAAGCGTTGCAGCGGGCAAACATGCTCTCTTCTTGAGTCATCACGTCGGGCAGTGAACGTTCACACATCCAGGCATTAAAGGCAGCGGCGGTTAAAGGGCGAGAGAGAAAGTAACCTTGCCCAACCGGACACCCCGCTTCAGCGAGAAGAGCATGCTGCGCCGCTGTTTCTATACCTTCAGCGACCACGGTCAGTCCCAGTCGTTTGCCTAAGTCGATAATCGACGCTGTTATCACCAGTGCTTCTTTGTCCTGGTCGATCAGTGACACAAAGCTACGATCAATTTTGAGTTCGCTGAAAGGCAATCGATAGAGCTGAGTTAACGACGAGTGACCGGTGCCAAAATCATCTAACGCCAGTTGGCAACCGCGTTGCCGCAATGCTTTAAGCACATAGTTTGCGTAGCCCAAACACTCAACGCCGGCTGTTTCAGTGAGCTCCAGGGTAATCTTGCTAAGCACCGCATGGTGGCGTTGGGTAAGCTGATCAAACGCTTCCAGTACGCCTTCTGCTTGAATAAAGGCTGCTGGTATATTAATCGAGATGTTCAAGTGCCAGCCTTGCGCTTGCCACTGGGCTTGTTGCTGTAAGGCAAGCTCGATCACGTACCAGGTGAGTGAAMCCATCTGGTCACTCTGCTCGGCCAAGGGAATAAAGCTATCGGGGTACAGTACCCCGCGTTGGGGATCTTGCCAGCGTACCAGTGCTTCGGCCCCGATAACGTGGTTGTTTTGAAGGTCTATTTGGGGCTGATAGGCGAGAAACAGCTGGTTGTCCTGGATAGCCCTCGCCAATTCATCGCTTGTGGGGGCTTTGGGAGCTTTTTTTAATAGCTCAAGGAATGATGCTAGATCCGTGAATAGCTTGTCCTTAGCTAGAAAACCGAGCATGTGAAAACCCATTGTCTTACCCGCTGTAATCGCCAGCGCGGCGGTTTCTTGTGAACAACTGCTAATAAATAGGATTGACGCCTTTATACGCAAATCGTACAGGTAGTCGAGTATATCTAGGCCCGTAAACTCGCCCAATCCGAAATCAAGTAAAATAAGCTCCGCATTGAGTAGCGCAGGCTGGCGCACTAACTCTCCAAGGCTACCTGCCGTTAGTACCTCATAGCCGTGTTGACTGAGCAGTGTCTTGCCGAGCAGTCGAACATCCGGATCATCATCAATAATTAACGCATTCGACAGCATAGAGGTTCCTTTGATGACCCTTACTATTGGCTATTGGCTATTGGCTATTGGCTATTGGTTATCGCGTGGCGCGGTGGCTGGAAAAGCGCATGCCTTGAAAGCAAATGGTTAAACCCCTAGGGCCTTATCAAGACCCTAGGGAGAGAGAAGCCGAGAATACTTAGAAGGACTCCCACTCGGGTGGCTGGGTGCTCACCAAACGACGCGGAGCGGCAGGCGTAGTCGAGGGCTTATTAACCATTGAGGAAGGCGCTATTTTGCCAAAAAGGGCTTGTTCATCGCTATTACTGAGTTTGAAGGCGCCCACTAGAGTGCTCAACCGGTTCGCTTGATCACTGAGTTCAGCGGCGGCAGCGCTGGTCTCTTCAACCATGGAGGCATTGTGCTGGGTCATGCTGTCCAGCTCATTGACCGCGTCGTTGACTTGGCCTATACCCACGCTCTGCTCTTTAGCACCGGCACTAATTTCAGCAATCACGTCAGCCACACGTTCGATGCTTTTTACCATCTCCTGCATGGTGTTGCCGGTTTGCTTAACTTGGTCGACGCCGGATTTTGTGCGGCTTAACGACGTATTGATCAGCGTAGCTATACTCTTTGAGGCATCACTGGAACGGCTGGCCAATATACGTACTTCCTGAGCCACCACTGCAAAGCCCCGACCGTGTTCCCCGGCTCGTGCGGCTTCTACAGACGCATTCAGCGCCAGGATGTTGGTTTGAAACGCGATACTATCAATCAGGCTAACGATATTGCTGATTTCAGCTGAAGAGTCGTTAATGGTATCCATGGTCTGCTCGACGCTATGCATGGAGTGTAAGCCCTGTTGTGCGAGCTCCTTGGTTGAAAGTGCTAGTTGATCAGCTTGTTGGGCAGAGTCAGAGGCGTTGTTAACCACCGCTGCAATTTCTTCCATAGAAGCAGAGGTTTGCTGTAAATTCGCAGCGGCTTGTTCAGTGCGTGCCGAAAGTTCCTGGCTGCCTTTGGCAATTTCCGTTGAGGCATGCTGGAGGCTAACTGTACTGTTGCTAACTGACTGTAGCGTATCGTCAATGCGCTTAATAAAGCCATTAAACTGCTGAGCGAGTTCACCAATTTCATCGCGACGTTGGCTCTCAATACGGGCAGTTAAATCACCATCACCCTCGGTGATTTCTTTGATACGTCTACTAATTTGGCGAATAGCCCGGGACATCATTAATGGGCCTAGTAGAGCAATAAGCGTCGCTGCAATAAAGATGATTAATGCAACGATAATAGTGGATGTTTGCTGAACTTGGATTCTATCAACTACCGCTGCTTCCGCTTGATAAGTGGCTGTCTCAATATTTATTCCCGATACATCATATATATCACGTAGTGCATTAAAGTCGTCTAATGATGAACCAGAAAGCATCGTTAATGCTGCTGCGGTATTGCCGTTTTGGTGCAGCTCAAAAACACGCGTTGCCTCTTGTTTCCAATCGTTATACAGCGTTTCAAAGTTAGCTAGTTGCGTGGTTAACTCAGGATAGTTCTGCATCAGTTCGGCATAGAGGCCCATGCGTTCATAAGCCTGCTGAGCATTCTCTTCAAAGTCGGCAATAAGCGCAGATGCTCGCTCGGAGCTGGGGTCGGATAGCAGATATTCGATCTCAGCAACGCGTGCTTGATAAAGGTCTCGGTCGCCGTTGAGTGTGGCTGAAGTGGCCGGAATATAGTTGGTGATAAATGTATCTAAACGCTTCTTGACCATATTAACCAGCAGTGCATCGGCAACCACAATAACCAATAGTGCTAACGCAACGCTAATAAAGGCAAGAGCATACTTAACTTTTATCTGATGAAGACGGTTCATATGTGCCACTCCTGTAGTGTCAAACCATGAGAGCACATTACCCTTAAAGTATTAGAAAGGTCGATAGCTTTGTAACGCTTGTGACTTTTGTTCACGTTCCACGTTTTAATTAGCGGTGTAACGATTTAAACATGATTGTAATAAGAATTGTTTATGTTTAAGTGTTTATTTATAACCTGCCGCTTGTAGTTGAAATAGTTTCGCATAATGGCCAGCCGTGGCCAGGAGTTCTTCATGGGTGCCGCGTTCAATAATATGTCCTTGATCAATAACCAGAATGAGATCAGCACTGCGTACTGTGGAAAAACGGTGGGAGATCAATATCGCCATCTTATCGCGACTATGCTCGCGAAAGCGGGCGAATATCTCGGCTTCTGCGGCCGCATCCATGGCGGCGGTGGGTTCATCCAGCACCAAGATGTCAGCGTTTTCGCGCATATAAGCCCTTGAGAGGGCAATTTTTTGCCACTGGCCGCCGGAGAGCTCCTGACCATTTTTAAACCAGCGGCCTAGCTGCGTTTGGTAGCCGCTGGCCATGCGGGTAATAAACTCATCGGCCATACCGTGTTGGGCGGCGCGTTGCCAGCGCTGTTCGTCGTTAAAGGCGTGGGTATCGCCAACGCCCAGGTTTTCGCCCACCTGTAGTTGATAACGCACAAAATCTTGAAAGATCACGCCGGTGCGCTCACGCAGTGCTTGAGTGCTCCACTCCCGTAGGTCGCTGCCATCTAACAGAATCCGCCCCTGGGTAGGGTGATAGAGACGTGTTAGCAGTTTGATAAGGGTAGTCTTGCCTGAGCCGTTTTCGCCGACTAAAGCCAAGCTTTGACCAGGGCATAGATGCAGCGAGATATCGTGAAGAACATCGGCACCGCCGGGGTAGGAGAAGCTAACATGTTCGAAACGGAGTCCGTCGCCGGGCAGTGTACCCTGGGTGAGCGTACCGTCCCCGCCCTCCACCGGCTGCTCCAGATACTCMTAAAGATTGGAGAGGTAGAGGTTATCTTCGTACATACCACTAATGGCCGTCAGGCTGGCGGAGAGCGCTGCTTGACCCTGTTTAAAAACCATTAGGTACATGGTCATTTGACCCAGGGTAAGCGCTCCGGCAATCGTTTCAATCACTACCCAAGCGTAAGCAGCGTAGAAGGTTAAGGTGCCCAGCAAACCGAGTAGAAACCCCCAGCTTTCACGGCGTAACGTTAAGCGGCGGTCTTCGGCAAATAGCTGGGTAAAGATATCTCGATAGCGTTTGAGAAATAGCCTTTCAAGGCCAAACAGTTTGACCTCTTTAATGCTGTCTTCCCTTGCCAGCACCGTTTCTAAATAGATCTGCATACGGGTTTGCGGTGAGCGCCAGCGGAACAACCGAAAGGCATCGCCCGAAAATTTGGCTTCCGAGATAAATACTGGCAGGGCGCCTGCCACCAAGATCAGCAGCGCCCAAGGGGAAAACTGCACTAGCAGCACCCCGAAGCTGCCTAGTGAGATAGCGTTTTGCAGCAGTCCAAAGGTTTTATTCACCAGGGCAAGGGGGCGCGTAGAGGCTTCACGGCGTGCGCGCGTGAGTTGGTCGTAAAGCTCTGAATCCTCAAATTGGCTAAGTGACAGCTGGCCGGCTTTCTCCAGAATCATCACATTGACCTTCTGCCCCAGTAGCGCGCGCAACAAAGACTGCTGGGCCGAAAGGCCGCGCTGGGCAAGGGCGATGAGCGCAATAATAACGGCTTCAATACCCACTAGTTTTAGCACTGGCGTAATGGACACCAGCAGGTTGGGGTCAGTGGCTGCTTGGTGAGCCTCCATCGCGCTCACCACCCCGTCTACAATTAACTGGCCCACCCAGGCGGCCACGGCAGGCAGAACCCCGGCGACCAGGGTACACAGCGCTAAGCCCAGCATCATCCAGCGGGAGGTTTCCCAGACCAAGCCCAGGGCACGGCGACTATAGCGAAAGACGCCAAAAAAACCGCTCACAGGCGAAGAAGAGGTAGTTTCAGAAGGAGGCATAAAATGACGGGCGATTACCTAGCATAAGGGAACTGCCATGATGCGGGGATTGAGTAAGGATAGCTAGATAACAACCGCCGGTTGCCTTCAACGGCAACGCGGCGGATAACGTTTAGTGGGGCAGGATCTTGCCAGATAAACGACTTACCAAGGCAATACTGCCCCATCGGTGCGCGGCTCGGTGCCACCTTGCAGTACACCTGTATCAGGGGCGCGCAGAATGATTTGGCCACGGCCAAAACTGATGGAATCAGCAACTTTGACGATGTCGTGGCCGCGGCGGGCCAGCGCCAGGGCTAAGTGGTTGGGGAAGTCGGCTTCGACTTCAATGGTTTTGCCTTTGGTCCACTTCCAGCGTGGCATATCGAGCGCTGCCTGAGGGTTGAGCTGATCTTCAAGCATGGCCGTGACTACCTGCACATGACCCTGGGGCTGCATATAGCCGCCCATCACACCAAAAGGCCCAACGGCTTGATTATCTTTGGTGATAAAGCCTGGAATGATGGTGTGATAAGTGCGTTTGCCTGGCGCCAAGGCATTAGGATGCTGCGGATCAAGCGAGAACGACCAGCCACGGTTTTGCAGGCTGATGCCAGTGCCGGGCACTACCATGCCCGAACCAAAGCCTTTAAAGTTGCTTTGAATGAATGACACCATATTGCCTTCATCATCTGCGGTTGCCAGGTAAACGGTGCCCCCCTTGATTGGGTTGCCGTGTACGGGGTCAACGGCCTGCTCGTTGATCAGTGAGGCACGAGATTTTAAGTACTCATCGTCAAGCATCTGCGCAATGCTTGGGCGCATGGCGTCGAGATCGGTAATGTGGGCAAAGCCATCGACATAGGCCAGTTTGGTAGCTTCAATACGACGGTGCAGGATTTCGACCTGATCGCCTCCCGCTTCGCCCAGGTGCTCCAGCATCCCCAATGCTTGTAGTGCAATCATGCCGCTGCCATTGGGTGGGATTTCCCAAATGTCGTGGCCTTTGTAGCGCACGCTAATCGGGTCAACCCACTCTGGCTGATAAGCGGCCAGGTCTTCTTTGCGTAACAAGCCGCCATGCTCCCTGGAAAAAGCGTCAATGGCCTCGGCCAACTCGCCCTCGTAAAAGGCTTTGGCGTGGGTATCAGCAATCGCTTTTAGGCTTTTTGCATGGCCTTCAGATCGCCATAGATCGCCTGCTTCCGGTGCTCGTCCTTCGGGGGCGAAAGTATCAAACCAGGGTTTGAAGGCAGTCTCGTCGTAAGCCGAGTAGGTGTTGAAAGCTTCTTTCCACATCTGATGAATCACGGGAGATACCGGGAAGCCCTCATCGGCCAATGCAATCGCAGGCGCTAACAACGTTGCAAACGGCAGCTTACCGAAGCGCTCAGACAGCGCCGCCCAGGCAGCCGGGGCGCCAGGCACTGTGACAGGCAGCATGCCGTGATTAGGAATAGCGTCGTGGCCAAGTGCTTTAAGTGCTTCAATAGTGGCTGCTTGTGGGGCAGGGCCGCTGGCGTTGAGGCCATGTAGCTTGCCGTCGACCCAGACAATGGCAAAGGCGTCGCTGCCGATTCCATTAGAGGTCGGTTCAACCACGGTTAATGCAGCTGCCGTAGCAATGGCAGCGTCAATCGCATTGCCGCCTTGCTGCAATATGCTAATGCCCACCTGGGCGGCTAGCGGTTGTGAGGTCGCCACCATGCCACGCTTACCGAAGGTTGCCATTCGGCGCGAGGCGCTGGGGTAGTAGAGTGCGTCTTGTTGCATAACAGTTTCCTATTAAAAGAATGTTGTTGACTAAACTTATTTACGCATCAAATGTTCTCTTGCTGACTGGCGCTCTTTAAGCGCTGAATTTTACGATCTTGATAGAGCGAAAATAGAATAGAAGCGACAGCTAATGCTAAGAAAAGCGCAGAGAGAGGCCGAGTTAAGAACGTTAACCAGCTTTCATTAAGTTCTAAGGCCCGGAATAGTTGGCGCTCAAGATTGTCGCCAAGCACTACGCCAAGTATCAGCGGGGTGAGCGGTACTTCCGCCTTCCAGAGCAGGTAGCCGATGATTCCGAAAATGAATAGCACCCAGATATCAAACAGGTTGTTATTCAAGGCGTAGGCGCCAATGGCACACAGCATTAGCACCACGGGGACGAGGATCTGTTGGGGGATCAGCGATATTTTGGCAAACCAGCGCACCAGCAGTAGGTTGCAAAGTACCATGACAACCGCGCCAATCAGCAGGCTGGCATAAATGGCGCCGACCAATACCGGATTTTGTTCAAACATCATTGGCCCTGGCGTAATGCCATGCAGAATCAGTACCCCCATCATGATCGCCATAGGCAAATCGCCGGGTATCCCCAGCGCCAGTGTGGGCACAAAAGCGCCACCCGCCACCGCGCTATTTGAGGCTTCAGATGCCACGATGCCACTCGGGGTGCCGGTGCCAAACTCTTCAGGATGTCGAGAGAATTTCTTAGCCTGGTCGTAACTCAAGAAGTTCGCCACGGTGCCACCCGTGCCAGGTAGCGCGCCCACCAAGCTGCCAATTAAAGAAGAACGCAGCGTATTGAGCTTTTGCCCCGCCATATCTTTGAGTATTTGGCCGTAGGGAATCGTTACATTGGTATCGATTTTTTGGGCACCGCTCTTCTCATCTTTTAGCTTTTCGATATTGCCCAGTAGTTGTGAGAACGCAAAAATACCAATCATCACCGGTAGGATTTCAAACCCTGAACCTAGTGCGGGTAGGCCAAAATCAAAGCGCAGATTGCTGTTGCGGTCATAGCCCACAGTAGTGATTAAAAGCCCTAAAGCCGCGGCCATCAGGCCTTTGAGTAGTGCACCGCTGGAGAGCCCCGCCACAAGCGTTAGGGCGAACACAATCAGTGCGGTGATCTCCCACGGACGAAAGTTCATGCTAAAGCTGGCAATCAGCGGCCCGAAAAAGACGAGCACCGCCACGCTGATCAAGGTGCCTAAAAACGAAGCTGCAACACCAATCCCCAATGCACGGCCAGGCTCGCCTTTCTGCGCCATGGGGTAGCCATCATAAACAGTAGTGATGGAGGAGGGAGKGCCGGGGATGCCGAGCATTACGCCCGATACAATTCCTCCTGAGTAGCCGCCCACAAACACACCGACCATCAACGAGACCCCACTCACCGGATCCATCGCAAAAGTGAAAGGGAAGACCACCAGGATGGCCATGGTGACGGTGAAACCAGGAATGCTGCCGCCAATAATCCCAAACAGCACTCCGATAACGATCAGGCCCAAAACCGATGGCGTGCCGACCTCCGCGAGCGCCTGGAGGAAAAAGTTAGTCATTATTTACTCCACAGGTTAAGGCAGCCATACATTCAGGCCGAAGCGGAAAACCACAAAAATCACCAGCGTCAGGGTGAAACTGAGAGTGAGATTAATGATCCACTTGCGTCGTGTATTGGTGCCCATCAACAGGGCAAGAGAGGCGACTAAGAAACCTATCGTGGCCGCGATATAACCCACTAAGGGGAGTAACGCGGCATAAAGTCCAAACAGTAGGAATAGCGCGACTATAGTGCGTCGGCTCTTAAACCAATCTGTGAGAAGCTGTTTTGCGCCCGCACGCTCAGGCACTTTTACTAATAATGAGCGCACCAAAATCATTAACGACAGCCCCCCGATCACTACCAATAAAATGCGTGGGAACAGCGCCGACCCATAGGGCTGCCAACTGGTAGGAGGCGCAATGCTGCCTGATTCCATCCACATGACGGCCACAATCAAGAGCAGTACCAGCGCCAAGGCGCGGTCTTTCGTTAGTGTAAGCATTAGCGATGCCTCCGGATGGCTCTAGCCCAAGTAGCTAGCCCAAGTAGCTACGAGGGCTAGAGGGATGCGTCCTCAGTTCTGGAAATCGATGTTTTCGGCAGCAGCAGAGAGGGCCGCTTCGTTGTCATCCAAGAACGCTTGATAATCATCACCCGCTAGAAATCTCACCACAGAGCCAAATTCATTCTCGATACGGCTTTGTACCTCTTCATTCTCAAGAGCCTGCTCGTATGCATCAGCGATGGTGTCGAGAACTTCTTGAGGTGTGCCTTTGGGAGCAAAAATACCACGGCTAGTGGAGTGATCCATCTCAATGCCTTGTTCGCGCAGGGTGGCCACATCCGGCATGCTATCGAGACGCTCCGGATGAGCGATGCCTAGAGCGCGGAAGGTGCCGTCCTCAAAGAACGCGCCGCCCGAGGGAAGGTTGAACATTGCGAAATCAACCTCCTCCGCCATTAGAGCCGATACCTGCTCTCCGGTATCTGGGTAACCCACTAAGCGTACATCTGCCATATCGATGCCCGTTTCCTGGAAGAACTGCGCCCAGAAGAAGTGGTCAGTGGAGCTGGGGATCATGCTGAAACGCACTTGGCCTGGGTTTTCGCGAACAAAGTCAGCTATTTCGTCGGCGCTCTGCACAGGATGATTGGCATGGGCGGTGGGAATATTGATGGTTTGGGTGAGCAGTGCGATGGGTTCGAAGGCATCAAATGAGTAGTCGACGGKGCCCGCTAGTTTTGAAAGCGCAATGGTGTCGTGGCTGCCCAGCAGCGTGTAGCCGTCGGGGTCAGCATCTTTTACGTTACGTGACCCTAATGTTGCCCCTGCACCCGCCATATTGACCGGAACGATGGACTCTCCAAGGCTCTTTTCGGCTTCCTGAGAAATCAGCCGGAAGAGTATGTCAGTTGCTCCCCCCGGGCCGTACGGGATGATCAAGCGTACATCCTGCTCAGGATAGTCAGCTTGTACCGTGGTGGTGAACGCCATACTAGACGCAAGTCCGATGGCAGCTAATGTAGTGCTTAGAGTAAATGTTGAACGCGTCATTCTTATACACCTTTATAGATTAGGGTTGGTGTTGTGGGATGCCGCCTTTACTGCGGCGACGTTGTGAGCGCGTGGTCCCGTTGTCGGGTTCTTGTTGTCTTGCAAAAGCACCTGCAAGTGGGTGTTAGCCGAGAAGTAAGGCTCCATAAACCAGGGCGCCCATGACCACAAAGGCGGGATGTGTTTTGAAGCGAATCAGTGCAATAGCCGCCACTACACCAATAACCAGCGTGTGGATAGCACCGCTGTTGTCGAGGCTTTCGAGCAGAAACCCCAAGGTCAGCCAGGCCATCATCATGGCGATAACTGGGCGAACCCACTGGCTCATGCGCTTAACGCGGGGTGAGTCACGGTGGCGGTACAGCAGCCCCAGTGCGCCTAGCATCAAGAGCAATGTGGGGATCACGGTGGCGGCCACGGCGATGAAAGCGCCACCAGCCCCGGCTACTTCATAGCCCACATAGCCTGCCATTTTGGTGGCGATGGGGCTGGGTAGCGCATTGCCTAAGGCTAATGTTTCAGMAAAGGCCTGGGACGTCATCCAGCCATAGCGGCCCACCACCTCGGCCTCAATCAGTGGGATAATCGCTGGGCCACCGCCGTAACCAATAATGTTAGGGATAAAAAACGCTAAAAAGAGATCCCAATAAATCATGCGCGCCCCTCCGCTTTTTTAGTTCCCGAAGGTTTAGTGCCTGAGGGGCGTAGCAGGGCGGCAACGAGAATGGCGCCAATCACCCAGCCAGGGTGAATACCAAGCCAGTAAATTAGCCCAGCGGCCACGATTGCCATTATGGCGCTTGCCAGCCAGCCTAAGGCAGCCTGGGATTTATCAAAAAAATCCCACGTGAGCTGTGCCATCATAACCATGACCACGGGCACGACCGCTTGGCCCATACCGCGAATCCATGCCACATCGCGGTAGCGGCTGAAAATGCCTAACATAACAATCATCGCCACGATCATTGGCACGATGATGGCAATAACGGCGGCGATACAGCCGATTACGCCGCCTACGCGGTAGCCAATGTAGCCGGGCATTTTGGTCGCAATAGGGCCGGGTAAGGTATTGCCAATCGCCAGCACATCGGCAAACTCTTCATCAGTAAGCCAGTGGTGGCGGGTGACGACTTCGGCGCGCACTAAAGGAATCATGGCTGGACCGCCGCCGAAACCAAAAATGCCGATACGGAAAAAGGCCCAGAACAGTTGCCAGGTAACGGCGGGTGGTTTCATGGACGCATATCCCGTAAAGCCGATGAGGAGATTAAAAGCATACCCGAGCCTTATTTATCGTTTGTAGATTAAAAAATCGATTATCTTGTCTAAAATAGAATATAGGTAGTGCTCGATCCGACGTCAACAGTGGATACGGAATGGACAGCGGGAGCTGAGATGCATAAAGGACATCGTCATGAATAATTCTTTACCTAAGTCAGCAGGGCCAGCTGGGCTAGCCGGGACAGCATCAAGCCGTGTATTTGATAATTTGCGCAAAGATTTAGTCGGCGGGCGTTTTGTTGCCGGCGAAAAGCTCGCGATCAATGCGCTTAAAGATCGCTATCAGGTCGGTTTAAGCCCGTTACGTGAAGCGCTCAATAAACTGGCGGCCTATGGATTGCTGGTGCAGGAGAACCAGCGCGGCTTTCGGGTGCCGAAGTTGTCGCGTGATGAGCTGGACGATATTGCTCAGATGCGCTTGGAAATGGAGGGAATGGCGCTCGAGCGGGCTATCGCTAACGGCGACTCGCTTTGGGAGGCCGATTTGTTGGCCGCCGCGCATCGCCTGAAACGGGCCGATATTACCTTGGATAAAGGCGAGGAGTGGGAGCATCTGCATACCCAGTTTCACCGTACGTTGGTGGCGCCGTGTGGGTCGGTCTGGTTACTACGCTTTATTGAGCAGTTGCATGATCAATTTGACCGCTACCGGCGTCTGGGCCCAAAAATGCCGACGATTCGCCAGGAGCTGGATGAACAGCATCATCAACTCGTGGAGCTGGCACTGCAGCGTGATGCTAAAATGGCGCGAGAATTAATGGATGACCATATTCATAAATCTTACGAAGTCGCCCTGAAGCGTTACCAAGAGCACGTATAGTGCGTAAAGAAGCATTAGTCACACACATTAGCTGTTAACCATTGATAAACTGCCGCCCGCGGTGTGTTGGCTATCAGCCGACCTAATGGAGTAAAGAGGGTGCTATGCACGCAGACAACCAAATAGTGGTGCAAACCCTGAACTGGGTGCGCACCTTCATTGTAGCGCATGATATTTGCCCGTTCGCTCAGCGGGAGCTCTCGCGCGAAGCTGTCCGCGTTGAGGTCGTGCGCTCCAAGAAAATCGAAGTGGCGCTTGAGGAGTTAATGGTCGAGGTGCAGTGGCTGGACGAGCACCCAGCAACAGAAACCACGCTGCTGGTATTTCCAACGCTGTTCAAAAGCTTTGATCACTATCTGGATTTTGTTGAGCTGGCCGAGAGCATCCTGGTCGACCAGGGGTATGAAGGGATCTATCAGCTCGCTACCTTCCATCCCGATTACTGTTTTGACGGTGCTGAGCCGGATGACGCCGCTAACTATACCAACCGCTCCCCCTATGCCATGGTGCATCTGCTGCGCGAAGAGAGCGTCGAAAAAGCGATTGAGTTTTACGGCGATACCGACGCTATCCCTAAGCGCAATATTGCTAAGTTAACGGCAATGGGCAGCGAAGCCGCTGAGCAGCAGTTGCAGCACTGTTTTGATATGAAGGACTAGCGTTTGAGCTTTATGGCCTGGGTTTGAAATTAAAAGGGCTCAGGCTTGTGAATCACTAGCTGGTGCTTACCTTTGCTTTTGGCTGCGTACAGGGCGCTATCCGCAAGTTTTAGCACCGTCTCAATATGCAAACCGTGGTGCGGCCACCAAGCAGCGCCCAAGCTACAGCCCACGTGAGCGCGCTTATTTTCGGGTAATAAAATCGGTTGAGCGATAGCAGTAAGTAAACGCCTACTAACCTCGTGAGTAAGCATTTCCAGGTGTTCTGGCTTGGTTTTAAGTACCATGACGAATTCATCGCCACCCAGGCGTGCCACCACATCGCCACTGCGCAGAGCGTTTTTCAGCCGCTGAGTGACTTCAATGAGCAGCAGATCCCCGGCGTGGTGGCCGAGCTCATCGTTGACCTGTTTGAAACCATCCAGGTCGATGTACATCACCACCATGCTTTGCTGGTTTCTTTCAGCCTCTGGGATGGCCAGCTGCAGGTATTGATTAAGAAACGAACGGTTAGGCAGGCCTGTTAGCGGGTCGGTATTGGCTAAATCCTCCAAACGATGGATCGTTTGCCGTTGATCCAGCAAGCGGCTAACCATGTTACGCATAGAGGTCGATAGGCGTTTCATTTCAGGAGAGCCGCTTTCCGGGGGAATACAATCGGCGTGCTCACCCTCCTGTATTTGATCGGCGGCCCTGGCTAAGCGGGYGAGAGGAGCCACCATTCGAGAGGCAATCACCCAACCAATCATTGCAAATAGCAGCGCCAGTAGAATGCCTATGCCCATAATGGCTGCCTGAAGCTGCTCTACAGGGGCAAAGGCTGATGCGACGGGGTTACGGGTAATGGCTATCCATCCCAATCCAGGAAAGTCCTCAAAGCCACTGCTGCGCGCATAGCCGGTGACAAATTTCTCGCCATTGGGCCAGGTTTCAATGGCCCATTGTGGCGATGTATTGGTAGGGCTAGGTAGGTGTTCAAGGCTGCCTAACGGTTTTCCCATCAGTGCCTCTGGCCCGAGCAGTACGGTACCATTGGCTGAAAGTAGTAGTATTTCGTTATCTTGCCGCTGCTTAGCGGGCGAAAACATGGATTGCTGAATATATTCGGCCCACTCCCAACTCAAATGTACCGCCAGAACGCCCTGGAGTTCCTCATTGCGGTCATACACTGGAGTGGCAATATCGACAAATTTAAGCTCTTCGCCGCTGGGGTTAGGCAGTAGTTGAGCGAGTAGCACTGCTTCATGAACATCGCCTATCCAGAGTGCCTCGCGTCCTTCAATAAATACGGGCCTTTGCGCTATCGAAACGCCTTCTAAAATTCCTCCAGTAGCTGCTTGAACAGTACCTTCTGGGTCGGTAAAGCCAATCCACGAAACGACGTTGTGGTTGTCTTGCAGGCGCTCTAGCTGCTCCCGTAGAGCGCTAGTAGTGGTGTCATTAGTGAGCGCCTGCATACCTAATAGGAGTTTTACCTCTTTGATGCGTGCGTCCATGCTGCGATCCAGCTTATCCACCATTTGATAGGCGGCTTCAGAGGCTGCATTACCAATATTGGCTTCCATTTGCTGTGCTGATTCACGCGATGCCACCCAGCCCAGTAGCAGCGTCGTGGCAAACACCAATGTGGCAATCAGGGCAATAAACCGAGAGCGCAACGAGAAGCGTGAAAACAACCAAGTATCAACAGACATAATTTGCCATTACATAGGAAAGGAGTGACTTACTTAATTGTCATTATGTAGGAAAACGTACCTTATTCTGTCGATATTTGCATTTAACTGGTTGTTATTTTTTATTAACGTTAGTGGCAACTCAGTGGCAAAAGGGCCAGCCGAGCTGGCCCCGAAGTGTGGCCTAAAACTCTTCCCAATCGGGCGTGGCGCTAGGCAATTGTTTAGATGGATAAGCGCGAGTAGTTGCAAACTTCTGCTGCGAGCTAGTGACAGCGGGGCTTTCCGCACCACTATTAGTCACGCGCTTCAGTTTGAAGGTGGTGACTAACTCGGCCAGACGGGTGGCTTCATCCTGGAGTGATGCAGATGCCGTACTGGTTTCTTCAACCAACGAAACATTTTCCTGAGTGGCGGAATCCATTTGAGAAACTGCCGTACTCACTTGGCTAATGCCCGACTCCTGCTCTTTTGCGGCGAGAGCCAGCTCTTGCATCATTTCCGTCACTTTACGAATTGCTTCGTTAATTTCCGCCATATCATGGCCATTTTTCGCTGCTTGTTCCGCACCCACCACAATACGCTGCGAGATATCTTCAATCATGGTGCGTATTTCTTTCGAAGAGGTGGACGTTTTTGTGGCTAATGAGCGGACTTCGCTGGCCACCACTGCAAACCCTCTGCCATGTTCGCCTGCCCGGGCAGCTTCCACCGACGCATTCAACGCCAGAATATTGGTTTGAAAGGCGATCGAATCAATCACCTGCACAATATCGTTGACTTTGTGTGAGGTTTCTTCCAGTTCGCGCATCAGTAGGCTAGTGCGCTCAGAGGCCTGTTTGCCGGTATTCGCCTGTTGTGCTGCGTCTTGGGTTAGCTGCTGTGCTTGACCAGCGGTATCCGCGTTCTGCCGCACAATCGATGAAATTTCATCCATACTCGCAGCAGTTTGCTGCAAAGCCGCAGCTTGTTGCTCGGTACGTGAGGCGAGGTCTTGGCTGCCGCTAGCGATTTGCTTGGAGCTAGAGGCGACGGCTTCGCTACTTTGATTGAGTGTGCCAATCATCTCTTCCAGACGCTCTTGCATATCCTCCATGGCGCTATAAAGGCGACCGATCTCGTTACGCCCTAGGTCGTCGATATGGCTGGTCAAATCCCCCTTTGCAATGTTTTCGCAAATGCTGACTGCCCGCTGTAGGGGGCTGATAACGAGCCGATTAATAATTATTTGTACCACAATATAGAGCACAATCGCGGTTAAAGTGAGAACGCCTACGGTAATACCAAAAATGATGCTGTCGCGCTGTGCTTCTGAGAGAACTTGGTTGCCTCTGCTCAGTGCATAGTCATTAAAATTACTGATCGCAGTGCTAAAGCCGGAGAACTTCTGATTCATGGGATCACGGTATTCGTCCAGTGCCTCATAACGCTCATTGGCTAAATCACTTCGTAAGGTGTCAGTGACAATAAGGTTGTAACTATCGACAATTGCATCGATTAGCGGGCGACGATCAGAATCGCTTGGGAGTTCAAGGCGAGTAAGTTCTGCAATACGCTGGTCGGAGTTCTCCAAACCCACCAGCGCTTCTCCTAGCGCACGCTCAGCATAGTTTTCGTTGCCATTGCGGTAGTGCTGTGACATGCGCTCTAGCCTGACCCGCATTTCCATTAGATTTGTTTCTGCACGATTAGCAGCACTCGCTTGTTGAGCGCTGATCTCATTAATTTCTGCCAGCAGCTGTGCACCTTCGCGTTCTGCCATGGCGCCCATGCCACCCAAAATGATAAGCATGGCTAAAAGCACAATCAGTGCGCCAGCAATCACTCTCTTAACTGATATATTTTGCATTGATACTTCTCCTAATACTCCCCGCACCTGAATTGGTGTCTAGGGGAGTTTTAAAAGGTACCAATTGCTTGGTAAGCTGGCGGGTTAATTAAGCTGTTTTTAATGTATTATATTTTTAAATGCTTAATCACGATAAAGKTGTATAGTTAAATGTTTGCTTGCTATTTGAAGAGTTTTTGTATTAAGTTTTATTTAAAATAAAAGCTTTTAGGCTTTTTCGATGATTAAAAGAGGGGCTTTAATTTCTATAGTGAAAGAGGGTAGAGTAAAGGAGGGAAGAAACAAAGGCTGAATTAGGAGCGTAAACCCCTAACTCAAGCCAGTGCTTTCAATCGTTACCTTAAACGTAACGGTTAAAGTGTCTTATGCATCACATAAGTGTCGACAAACCCAAGGTGCGCATGACGGTAGGCATTAGGAACGGTACCGACAATGCTAAACCCAAGTTTCTGCCATAAGGCGACGGCGACTTCATTGGTGGCTACCACGGCGTTGTACTGCATGGCTAGAAACCCTAGTTCGCGTGCCTGTTGCTGGGAGTGCTCACACATGGCACGCGCTACGCCTTTGCCCCGTGCGGCAGGGGTGACCATATAGCCACAGTTGMATACATGGCCACCAGGGCCTGCCGCGTTGGCTTTTAAGTAGTAGGCACCCAGCACTTGGCCATTTTCATCTTTGGCAACCACACTCGCATTAGGCGTTTTACACCATAGCTGACGGGCAGCTTCAAAGCTGATATCGGGATCAAACGCATAGGTTTCTTGCGCTGCGACAATGGCTTKGAAAGTTGGCCAGAAAGMAGCAAAATCGTCATCCGTCATTGGAGAGAAAGCGAGTGTGGTCATAAGTATCCTGTACAGCGAAGCGCTTAACGGGCTGCCTCAGCCACAATTTCGTAGCTACGCAGGCGGTCAGCGTGGTTATAAAAATCGCTATTAATCATAAGCTCATCGGCGCCAGTGCGCGCTTGGAACTCCTCCAGCTCCGCTTTCACCGTCTCTGGCCCACCAATAATCGCCGCGCCTAAAAACTGGCTGACTTGGGCCTGCTCAACCGGGGACCAATCCAGTTGCTCAACCGGTGGCTGTGACTGAGTTGGCTTGCCGCGGATCAGGTTTAAAAACTTCTGCTGCGCGGTCGTGGCCAGGTAGTGAGCCATCGCGTCGCTCTCTGCGGCCATCACCGGTAGGCCGACCATGGCGTGGGGCTTGTCGAGGTGTTGCGATGGACGGAAGTTGTCGCGATATAAGCGCAGGGCTTCAAATAAATAACCCGGCGCAAACTGAGCAGCAAACGCAAAGGGTAGGCCCAGCTTAGCCGCCAGCTGTGCGCTGTAGCCGCTGGAGCCCAGCAACCAAATAGGCACATGGGTACCCTGGCCAGGCACCGCTTTCACGCGCTGCTGGGGCTCTGCATCGGCTAAGTAGCTGCGCAGCTCGTTAAGCAGTTGTGGAAAATCGTCGACCCCCGCATGGGCGTTGCGCCGCATCGCCTGCATGGTGGCGCCATCCGAGCCCGGCGCACGCCCTAAGCCCAGGTCAATACGGCCAGGGTAGAGCGTTTCCAGGGTGCCGAACTGCTCGGCAATCACCAGCGGCGGATGGTTAGGCAGCATAATGCCACCGCTACCTACGCGGATAGTGGACGTTTGTCCGGCAATATGACCAATCAGTACCGCGGTGGCGGCGCTGGCGATACCGGCAATATTGTGGTGCTCAGCGAGCCAGTAACGGGTAAAGCCTAGCCGCTCGGTTAATTGTGCAAGGGCAACGCTATCGCGGAAGGTCTCAGCGGCGCTGCCCCCCTGACGAATAGGTGCCAGGTCGAGGACGGAAAGTGCCGTGGAAGCGAGTTGGCTCATGGGTCACCTGCAAATAAATTCGTGGGCGCGTAGAGTGAAAAAATTACTTAGCGCGCTTGGTAATTACACGTTATGCGGCCAGTGCAGGTGAATTGCAAGGTGTGGATTGTGCAGGTGGTGTTCGCTGCACCATAAACATTCACTCAAGCGGCGGGGTGGGGCGAATAAGAATTTCATTCACATCTACATGGGCAGGCTGTGCAAGCGCGTAAACCACCGCATTGGCAATGTCGCGATCCTCTAAGGCATGTGTTGGGGGTTCATCAAAAAAGGGCGTGTCGACCATTCCCGGTTCGATCAGCGTGACGCGCATGCCTGTACCGCGGAGCTCTTCGCGCAGGTTGTAGCCGATTCCCGTGACCGCCCATTTGGTTGCGCTATACATAGAGCCTGGAATAGTCGTGCGGCCTGCCGCTGAACCGGTTAATAACACATGGCCTTTGCTACGTTTAAGGGCAGGCAAGCAAGCCTGGATAGTGAGGCCCACGCCGTAGATGTTGGTAAGGATCATCTCACGCCATGCGTTGTGGTCAGCCTCGCTAAAGCCGCCGGGTGAGCCGCCACGGCCAGCGTTGGCAAAGACGGCATCCAGCCGACCAAAGGTTTCCAGTGCCTGCTCGACCATGGCTTGTTGCTGCTCCATGTTGGTCACGTCTAGCTCGCAGGTCAGCACGTTTTCCGGCCCCAGCTCTTGAGCAAGTGCGGTGAGCTTGTCGCTAGAACGGGCGGCCAGCACCAGTTTGTAGCCTTCACGTGCGGCTGCTCGGGCGGTGGCTGCGCCAATGCCGCTGGATGCGCCGGTAATTAATAGCACGCCGTTATGCATGGGGTGCGCTCCTTGCTCGTTTAGACAGTTAAGTCTTAAGCATGGCTAACCTCATGCCATCCTGCAAACATCCCTTGATCCGCCAGGTACGGCACTGCTCATTAATCATTAACGGGAATGCCCATCAGCGTTAGGTTTTAGCATCTTTACGCTTTAGCATCGCTGAGAGATCCAGTATTGCTTGGGCCATATCCGCCATGCTTTTGCTCTGATCCATCGAGGTTTTACGCAGAAAGCGGTAGGCCTCTTCTTCGCTCATGTCCTGGTGGGCCATGATCAGCCCTTTGGCGCGTTCAATCAGTTTGCGTTCACGCAGCGCTTTGCGGGTATTTTCCAACTCATCGCTAAGCCCCTGCAAACGGCTGGCCTGGGCTTGGGTAAGTTCAATTAGCGAGCGGCCTAATGGTGAGGTGAGGGCGTTGGCGGTCAGATCGCCTAACGGTTGCCCATCATTAAGCGCCAGCAGTTGTTCGCACGGCGCAGGTGCATAAGTACAAGGCTGCGTTTTAGTTTTCTCTAAAGCGTCTTGCGCTTGGGCGATTTTGCGGTGGCACAGTACGCTCAGCTGTGAGATCAGCGCATCTTCAACCCTTTTCATTGAGTCGATACGCAGGGTGGTCAATTCGTACCAGGTTTCACCCAACGTATCAGGTGTCTCTTTGGAGGGTGATGGCGTTGTCGATGAGCGCTGGCAGGCAGTGTCTCTCAGTTGGCAGATACCTGACAGCGTGCGTGGTGAAAGCTCCTTTTGCCAGGCCTGCTGCGCTTCAGGTGTCGCGAACTCGACAAAGGKGTCAAAGCAGCGCTGTTGATCTGCCATGAGTTGATTGAGCAGCGCGCGATGGGGCTCGTCGAAGTGGCCATGGGTAAAGCCAAAAGCGCCGCAGGCGCGTTCCTGGCCAGCCAGCTCTTTGCCCTGCATCAAGTGGAAAATGGCCACTAGCGTGCGGGTAATATCAGGATCTATAGAGGTGTCTGCGGCCTCAAACACAATGGCCAGCAGCCCGCTAGTTAACTGGTTAAATGCCTGTGTCGCCGCATCGGGCGTGATGGCAAAGGTATCGATGGCCTGGCGAAGCGCGCCAAGTTCGTCTAGGGCGTACCAAACGGCAGCAATCCGGCGCAGTAAGCGCGCGGCGGCCTGAGGGCGAGCCTCCTCGCTGAGCGCTTCCAGCCGTTGGCGCATTAATGTCTCAGCCTGCTGGCTGTGCTCCCGGTAGGTGTCGCGGCGGGTTTTGAAGCGTTGACCTTGGGAGACAAGGTAAATCGTCGAGGCGCCCCGTTCACGCTGGAGCATATGAATAAAGCGGCTAATATCACCGACTATATCGGCGGTGGTGGCAAGGTGGGTAAGGTTGTCGATATCGCAACGGATGGCGGTTAAGAGCAGTTGCTGCGCTGAAGACATAGAAATTTCCTTAGTGGCTTGCCACCTAAATGAGGCTCTTCGTCATTCGGTATGGAATTATTTCTGTCAGCCTGACAGTTGACCTGTGGGAGGTAGCTTTAGCTCGCGACCGTTTAGGCTGCCAGCCTGACAACACCGGGGTACCTTCGCCCGCTGGAAGCGGCCTCCCMCAACAGACAGTTGGCTTGGTGGTTTCTGTCTGAACCGTGAAGCACAAAATGTGCCGGTTACTATTAAATCCACATTAGATGACGAATAACCCTAAATGAATACACTCCCATACTGCTAAGTAGCGAGATGGGAGTGTACGCGACTGTACTGGAAAGCGTTTAACGTAACGACAGAGCGCCTGCGCCTACGTCATCACCCACCGCGTCGCGGTAGGCTTTGGCCTCTTCTGCTTCGGTTGCATCGCTAAAGCGTACTAGCAACACACAGGAGGCCAGCACCAGTACCGTGAGGCCTAAATAGAACAGGCCTTGTTGATACGTTAGGCTTTCACTACGGAACAAAAATGCTGCGCCTACTGCGCCCACGTTACCGCCAGCACCAACAATACCCGCGACGGCCCCCAAGGCTTTTTTATTGATAAACGGCACCACACCGTAGGTAGCGCCTTCTGCCATCTGCACAAACAGGCTGAACACCAGCATGATACCTATCGCAAGGCTTAACACGTGCATCTGTGAGAATGCCACCAAGGCAATACCTTCGCAAACCAAGGCAATAAACAGCCAGCGAACGCGTCCTTTCAATCCCCCTTGCTTGGCGAAAAGGKCTGAGAAAACGCCCCCAAGGGTACGCGCAAAAATATTCATTAACCCGAACAAGCCAGCAATCAGACCAGCGGTGGCCAGGGTGAGATCAAACTTATCGAAGAAGTAGATGGCGGCAATGTTGTTGATCGTGAGTTCCACGCCAAAGCAGAGGCCATAAACGACGAACAGCGCCCAAACACGGATATCCTTGGCGGCGGCTAGAAAGCTTTGCGCGGCACCATTTTCACCCGAGGCTTCAGGCAATTCGCCGCGTGCGCGAAGTTCGCTGAAGTTACCATTGGGCGCATCTTGAGTGAAGAACCAGTAGCCAATACCGGTAAAGAACATCACGACACCAGGTACCATCATTGCCAGGCGCCAGCCAAAGGCTTCGTTAACGCCCAGCATCAGCATGCCGGAGAAGATCAGCGGCATCAGAATTTGTGTAGTGCCGCCACCTAAGTTGCCCCACCCCGCGCTGGTAGCGTTGGCGGTGCCAACCACATTGGGGGCGAACATCATCGAGGTGTGGTACTGGGTAATGACGAAGGAGGCGCCAATCGCCCCTATGGCTAAGCGTGCCAATAGAAAAGTTTCAAAACTGTCGGCTAAGCCAATGCCCATCACCGGGATAGCACCTAGCAACAGTAGCCCGGTATAGGTTTTACGCGGGCCGATGCGGTCGCACAGTACGCCAATCGCAAGGCGCACAATGACGGTAATCGCCACTGAAGCGATAATCGTATTGCCGATTTGTGTTTGAGTCAGCGAAAGGTCTTCGCGAACAATCGCCATAAGAGGGGCGATGCCGAACCAGCCGAAAAAGCAGATATGAAACGCGAACCATGAAAAGTGGAAAGCGCGCATTTGAGGGGTCGAGAAATTGAATAACCGAATGCGGTTGGCTTTGTTGCGTATGTCCATGGGATGGCCTCACGGGGCATAAAACGAGTTGATCGCTACGCAACGCAAACGAGTTAGCGCGTTACGCAAACAATTGACGAGAACATGCCTTCATCGTTGAAGGTCAGGCTCGACGCACTCGTACCCAGTTGGGCCTGGTCCACGCCTACCACCACTGGTAGGAGTTATGCAGGTAGTTTGCCAGTTGATTGTTTGTTGATAAAAATCAAAATGTTAATTTATTTTTGCTAAGCATGTGAGAATTGAAAGGCCAACAGTATGCTGCATGATTGGGCATGCAGTGCTGGTTTTGCGGCATCTTGGTGCTAGAGGAGTTTTTAACAATGGTGGTTTATGGCGCCGGTTATTCATGTAAATAGACGGCGTCTATATCCAGTGTGGAGTGGCTACCGATGGCATCGAAGTGCTCGCATAACCAGCGTTCGGCGGCGGCTTGGCCCTGCTCATATAGATGGCATAGAAAAGGCCACTCGGAATTGGATTTGCTAGAGACCGAGAGCTCCTCAAGCGCCTGCTCACCGCTGATGCGGTGGAACAGAGCCTGCTGATAACAGTTTTCAATGCCCTGCTCATCAAGGGCGTGCTTAAGTAGTGCGATCATGCGGATCTCTTTAATCAGTGCTGAATTAAAGGTGATCTCGTTAAGGCGGTTCATAATCGCCGACGCTGAGGTAGGTACTTCATTACGGCTGATAGGGTTAATTTGTATCAGCAGGATGTCCCGCGCGCTGCACTCTTCCATGAGAGGGAACAGCGCTGGATTACCCATATAGCCACCATCCCAATACGCTTCGCCGTCGATCTCCACCGCCTGGAACACAAAGGGTAAGCAGGCGGAGGCCATCACGGCGTCAACGCTCATCTCTTCACGACGGAACACGCGCTGTTTGCCCGTACGTACATTGGTGGCTGCCACAAACAGCTTGAGCTGCTGGCATTGTCTCACCCGCTCGAAATCAATGTGATCGGCCACGATATCGCGCAGCGGATTTATGTTGAGTGGGTTGAGTTGGTAGGGGGAGGCCACTCGGCTTAACAGATCCATGGCAACAAAGCCGGGCGAGTGATCCAGGCTCCAGTTGCCGGTTAAGATATCCATGGGGGAGCGGCGGATGGGGCTGGCCATGCCTGCTCGGCTCACTGCTTGCCAAAAATCGTGCAGTGCTTGCCGAGCGGTCTCTTTATCACCTCGTGTCAGCGCATCGGCCATCACCACGCCGTTCATCGCTCCGGCGCTGGTACCGCTGATACCTTCAATTTCAATACGATCATCGGCCAGTAGGCGATCAATGACACCCCAGGTATAGGCTCCGTGAGCGCCGCCGCCTTGTAACGCGAGGTCTAGCTTTTTGACCTGTGCCATATGCTTTTTCCTATTGTCACTAGTGGGAATAGTGATTGCAGTGGAAACAGCATGGCATAGGCAGCTAGAGAAGACGAAAGGCTWTTTAGCGGGCAGCTCTATGATGGGCGCTTAAGGCGCCCCTGCTAGCGGAGAGCGATGGCTGGTTGAGTAGGGCGCCTCGAATATGGCGTGCTCCATAAGTTTGTCCAGCTGCCGGGCAAGCTGCTGGCTGGCCTCTTCCATTACGCCTAAGGCAGCCAGTTGGCCATTGCGGTCGCCCAGGCGGGCAAACTTAAGTGCTTCAGCACCGCTGTCGTGCATACGACGATGGGGCGCCGCTAGCGCTCGATAAGCGTCGCTGCGTGCGTAGCGTTGGTAACCCTCTCCCTGTTGATGCCAGCGGCCTAAACGGCACTGGTGGTGATCCTCTAAGGGAGTGTCTGTGTTGGCAGACAGTAGCTGCTTATAAAGTCTGCACTTCCACACCGCATGATCAAGCTTAGCGGAGTGTAAAAATGCAGCGGTGGCGCTGTGATGAATCACCTTGTGCATATGCTGGGATTGGTCAGCCAGTTGATGCACTGCCTGCTTGGCTGTTTGCGCCGAGAGGGCAATCTCATCGTCAGCCAAGCGCTTTTTCACCACGGCCCGTGAGTGCTCTCTTACCTGGCAATTCACTTGTTCCATCAGCAGGCTGAGKTGGTGGCTCAATCGATGCATCGTAAGTGCTAAGCGGTGAACGTCATCAGCAATGGCTGCTAACCCCGGCGATGGCTGGGTTGCGGCGTCAGTGCTGCCAAGTAGACCTTGGCTATGGGCCGTTTCGAGCGCCGTGCTAACCGCTAGCGCTTGGGCGTGGCCCGCACTGCGTGCAAGACCGACCTGCATTTGGCTTAGGGCGTGTAAGGTTTTGGCGAGGACTAACGGGGGTAACGCTTCGGCATGCTCTGTGTCGTGGCAACGCTGATCAAGGGCATTGATCGCGTGTTCAGCCGCGGCAATCAAATTAACTGTCTCCGTTAGAGTAGCGCGCTCACCCGCCAACTGGTCGGCGTACTCTTGAATGCCGCTATTCAGAGAAGCCAGCATATCGGCTCCTCTTGCTTGCAGCATGCCGATGGAGTGCGCTGGTTTCATCAGGCTTAACAGGCGGCAGCTGGGAGACGGGGTAGCAGCGTCAAGCTGAGCGCGTAAGTCGGCGACTTCCTGTTCCAGGCGATGAATTTTTTGATATGGGTGCATAAAGGTGAACATGGCAGAGACACCTACGGCAGATAGCAACGTTTTGTGTTGATTTGTCACAAAGTATTGCAGAGAGTTCCGCTGTGCGCATGATTTAGCTGCCGTGAATGATGAAAATGAGCTATTGGTTGCCTGCAAGACTGAGGTTGTTAACGCTTATGCTTATTAAARGCCCGGACATTAGCGCCGGGCAAGCTGTGCGGCGGCAGCTGTGCAGCCTAGAAAGGCTGAGGTGGCAAGCCACTCGGCATCAGGATAATAAGCGAACACGTACTGATCCTCTTTTAGACTGTCAATCAGCGGGTACGTCACGTCTTCACGTACTGCCGGGCAGCCATGGCTGCGCCCGAGCCTCCCGGTTTGGGTAATAAACGCGTCACTCACATAGTCAGCGCCATGGATCACAATCGCGCGCTCGAACGCCAAGTCATTAACATTGGGCTCCAGTCCCTCTAGTCGTAGCGAATAGCCGTTGCGGCCATAATAGCTGTTCATAGTACGAAATAGACCAATGCTGGACTGGTGGCTGTCGGGGGTGTTGGAAAACGTTTCGGCTTGGGCGTCACCGGAGCCTTGGCCGTGAGAGACCAGCTCTTCGAAGAGCAGCTTATGCTGGCGCAAATCAAACACCCATAGGCGCGGCTCGGTAGACGGCAGGGAGTAATCGATCACTGCCAGACGCTCGGCATTAGGTTCGGCACAGTTAAGGGCTTGAGCGGCTAAGCGCAGTGCCTCGGGTGATGCCTGAGGGGCGAGCTGCTGCAACTGGTGGTTTAAAGGCAATACGCCGCGGGGTGGCGTTGAATCAACTTGGGCAAAGAAACTGGCAGCGTGTAGCGGTAATGTAAATAATGTAAAAGGTAAGGTGAATAATAACGAGGCAACATTTAATCGAAGAGCCATAAAAGTCGATCCTACAAGCAATATCAGTCATTATGAAGATTAGCCGACTAAGATAAAAAAACAGGGTCGGCGATGTGGAAGACTATAGTAACGCAAGGAGAGGGCGATGAACGAGATACTGCCACTAAGACGATGGGCGATAGGGGTCGCTCTAGGTCTAACGCTTACCCACAGCCCTTTAGGCATCAGCACTGTGTATGCGGATTCAGCGCCGCTACAACAGGCGCTAGCCCAGCAGTTAAGCTCGTCGGTGGAAGCGCATCGGCTCCCCATCGCTGAGTTTTATCAGCTGCGCGATGGTCAGCCCGCCTGGCAGTCGGCAGTGGCGGTTGAGTCATTGGTCGCTGGGCTAAATAGCTTGGCAATTGATGGTCTGGCACCCGAAGACTACCACGCTGATACGCTGCTGGATGAGTTTCAGCGCAGTCAGGCCGGTGATGAAGCCGCCCAGGCGTCGTTTGATGTTAAAGCGACTCGGTCGCTGCTGCTGGCGCTGGATCATTTAGAGCGCGGCAAGGTGAACCCGCGTGATGTCGAGTCCCAGTGGGATGCGCCGCGCCCTGAACGTGGCTACTCGTTGCTGCGGGTTGTGCATGCCGTCGATGACCGTGAGCTTGAAAACGCCATGGCGTTAGCTCGGCCCTCATCCGCCGAATATCAGCAGTTGCGCGCTACATTGAAGCAGCATTATCAATTGGCTAACTTGGGCAGCGTGCCCTATCTAGACGCTCGGGATGAGTCGCTGCGCCCAGGTGACGAAGCCGACGATGTAAGCGTGCTGCGCCAACGTTTAGCGCTATGGGGGGAGGCGGAGTTGCAGGTGGCCGACGGTAGTGCTTATCCAATGATTAGCGTGCAGGCGGCGTCTAACCGTCGCACCTTTGACGCACCGCTAGAGGCCGCTGTGAGACGTTTTCAACGCCGCCATCTGCTGCAGGAAGATGGCGTGGTGGGTGAGCAAACCCGTTTGGCCTTGAACACTTCGGTGGCGGCGCGAATCGACCAACTACGGGTCAATCTAGAGCGCGCGCGCTGGATTCGTCCGATGCAGTCTGCCGAACCACGGGTGTGGGTCGACATTGCGGGCTACCGGATGCACTACGTGCGGCCTAACGGCCAGCATTGGGATGCCCGGGTGGTGGTCGGTTCATCGCGCCGTGAGACGCCGATTATCCACTCCACGATCAGTCATTTAACCATTAACCCTTCCTGGACGATCCCGCCGACCATTATGCGTGAGGATGTGTTACCCCAGGTACGTGCCGATATCGATTATTTGGCGCGTAAAAACATCCAGGTGATTAGTCTGTCGGGTGAGCAGTTGGTTGCTGAGGAGATTGATTGGCAGCGCCCGGGCGGCGTTATGTTGCGTCAAGTGGCGGGCTCAGGTAACCCGCTAGGCCGTGTCGTGGTGCGGTTTCCCAACGATGACATGATCTATTTGCACGATACCCCCGCGCGGGGGTTATTCCAGCGTGAACAGCGCGCGCTCAGTTCGGGCTGTATTCGAGTTGAAGGTGTGGCTGAGCTAGCCCAGATGCTGTTGCAAGACACCGGCAGTCGTTACCAAATGAGTACGCTATTGAGTGGCGGGAGCGATCGCAACGTGAGTTTGACCCAGCGTATTCCCATTGCGCTGCACTACTTAACCGCGTGGCCGAATGCCGAAGGCGAGGTGGAGTTTAGGCCTGACATCTACCGCCGCGATGCAACGCTACTGGCCGCATTGCGGCGTCCGGTTTAAGCATCTGCAAAGTTAAAATAGTGCACCCCAACGTAACGCACCGCCCGAGGGCGGTGCGTTACTTATAAGCGCTCGTTATTGCGTAGCGAAGCGCTAGTCGTCGCTTTCCTGCTGATAGTTAGCCACATTAACCGGCCCTGTTTCGCCGCTTTCCAGTGCAGCCAGTATCGGTGAGGCCTGGGTTTGGAAGGCAATAAGCGTGTCGCCGCTCAAACTGGTGTTTTCGGGCAGAGGGACGGTCATCGCATTCACAGGCGAGTTGTTAACGATGACTTCATAGTGCAGGTGAGGGCCAGTGCTACGGCCTGTATTGCCTGAAAGGGCAATGCGCTCGCCCATGGTCACTCGTTCACCTTGCTCAACCAACGGCCGGGAGAGATGCAAGTAGCGCGTCCGGTAGCCATTGTCGTGGCGGATAACGACATAGCGACCAGCGGCGTGATGGTTGCTCACACGCTCAACGACACCATTGGCGGGAGCCGTTACCGGTGTGCCAATAGGCATGGCAAAGTCAGTGCCGTTATGGGGGCTGATGCGACCAGTGACCGGGTGCTTGCGCCGAGGATTGAAGCTAGAGCTTAAGCGGTAGCTGCCCTCAAACGGGTGGCGGGCAAAGGCAGGGTCCAGGCTACCACCCTCGGGCGTATAGAAATTATCGTCGCTGGCATTACGTACAACGGTTAAGTCCATGCGTTCGCCGTCGTAATGAACCGCCAATACGCGGGAATCCAGCGTTTCCCCATCGATCATGTCTGACTCAACCAGCACCTGAAAGCGGTCGCCACGACGGCTGTCACGCCGAAAATCGAGTTTCTTCTCAAGCAGCTTTGTCAGCTCTGTTACCGAGCCGCTGTTCAAGCCTGTCGCCTGAGCGGAACGCGCGAAACTACCGCTGACGCTGCCTGCATAGAGGCGTTGAACAGGCTCGCCCTGGCGTTCAATTGTGGTGATGGCGAAGTGGTCTGCATCTTTCTCCAACAATATGCCATCACGGGTGTTTTTCATCATGCGTAGCGATAACAAACGCCCATCTTCATCCAGCTGGTAATCAAAGCTGTGCCCGGCGCGCCAGTTCGTTAGCAAGCGCTGATCGGGTAAATCCTCAAGCAGAGCCATCACTTCGCTGTAACCAAGGCCTAATTCATTCTGTGCCAGTACCGCGAAGGTTTCGCCAGATTCGACAATGTGCGTTTCCCACTCCGGCACAAACGGCTCTTCAGCTGCCAGCTCTAAATTAAGAAACGAGATATCATCGAATAGCTCAATGCCGTAGTCCTCATAAGAGGTGGCATCGGCAATTTCAACGGAGGAGTCGTCGTGATCGACATCCAGCATACCGCTGGTCAGCGTGCCCAGCACAATCGCCATATGCAGCGCCCCACCATCAAGGCCGCCACCTGTCAGTGCGGCAGTATTCAGTGCCGTGGCATCGCCACCCAAGGCGGGTTGGACCGCCATATCGGCTTCTGCGCTAGCAATGACGTCAAGATCAACGATCTCGGTTGCGGTGAGTTCACTGAGGGGGATGTTTTCGCGGGTGGCGTCGAGGGCGCGTGAGGCGCGGTCGATCGCATCTGCCACCGGGGTGCGTTCTTGACGCAGGGAAGGAACGCCCGGAGTAGAATCACTTGGAAGCGGTACCAGCACGCTTTCAAGTGGTGTCTGTGGCTGATTTAAATCTTGGTATGTCGTCAATAATTTTTGTGTGCCCAGCACGGTGACCATTGTGGCCACGGGTAACAGTAATAATTTATGCGTGCGAGGCAGCGAATGGAGGATTCGCAACATGGGTAAATGGACCGCCGAGTTCGTGATTAAAATTAACTATTAAGTGAATAAACCCAGAAACCATACCCGATGAAGGCAGGGGTGCATAGACTGTATGCCTATACATAAAATGTAATTAAATGCGAAAATGATAATAATAAACGCAAATCACTATTTATAAACAGTGTTTGCTAACAAATGTAACCGATAAGGCGTGCTAACTAAATAGCTGATGTTAACGATAGATGAAAACAAAGCTTTTTAAGGTTTACCTATAAGAGATGTCGAGTATTTGGGCGGGCGTTGGACGCCTTTTCGCCTGTTGCCAGCGGTTATTCTCAAGCATTTTACAAGCATGGGCGGAAGTGTTGGCTATTTCCTGGCATTCTAGCCATGTTTTCGAACACAAGTTTTTTCGAACATTAAGCGCATTGTTTCGCTGTATTGCGTTGAGGAAATCGAAATGTCCCGGGTAACACTTTCACAATGGCAAATGTTGGCCGCCGTGGTTGACCACGGTGGGTTTGCGCGTGCGGCAGAGGCGGTACATAAAAGCCCTTCTACGCTGAACCATGCCGTGCATAAATTAGAAGAGCAGCTCGGCGTCCAGGTGTTAGAGCCTATTGGCCGACAGGTGCGGTTAACCGAGGCGGGGGAGCTGTTGCTTCGACGTGCGCGCCAATTAATCGAGAGCGCGGCGTCACTTGAGGATGTCGCCACCCGGCTAGCCGCAGGTTTAGAAGCAGAAGTGGTGGTGGCCATTGATCAGGTGTTTCCTGCCGCCGCTCAAGCCAAAGCGTTAGAGCGCTTCTCTGAAACCTACCCCCAGGTGCGCGTTCAGTTACACGAGAGTGTGCTCAATGGCGGCATTGAAATGCTCTACGATGGCCGCGCCGATTTAGTGGTCTCTGGCATTGAGGCGCAGGGGTTCTTGGGCGAGCCGTTAGTAACGGTGCGCTTTGTTGCCGTGGCACACCCCCAGCATGTGTTGCACCAGCTGGGGCGCTCATTAGACCTGCGCGACCTGGCCCAGCATCGGCAGTTGGTGGTGCGTGATTCAGCCCTGCGCCAATCAACCAATTCTGGCTGGTTGAAAGCGGAGCAGCGCTGGACCGTCAGCCACCTAAACACCTCGCTTGATATGCTAAGGCGTGGACTTGGCTTTGCCTGGATGCCCGAGACACGCATTGCTGATGAGTTGAAAAGCGGCCAATTAAAGCCACTGCCACTGCCCGCGGGAGGGATTCGCGAAGTGCCGGTTCAGCTGATTTTTCGCGATCGGGATCGCGCTGGGCCTGCGGCGCATGCGATGGCGGCTGCACTGAAACAAGCCGTGGTAAGCGAGTGCGTGCTGCATGATTCGACTGACTCGAATGAAAGACCGTAAAACATCCGCTTGAGCCTCCTTGAAGCGGGCGTATGCTGAAAAAAAGAATGTATTAGCTCAGCACCCCAAACAACTGTTCAGGAGACGCCCCATGGGACTACTTGTAAACGGCGAATGGCAAGACCAGTGGTATGACACCAAAAAACACGGCGGCGAATTTGTCCGGGAATCAGCTCAGCTACGCGATTGGGTGGGCGACCAGGCTGAGACCGACGGCCACTGTTACCCGGCTGAAAAAGAGCGCTACCATTTATATGTCTCGCTCGCCTGTCCCTGGGCGCATCGCACCTTGATGATGCGTAAGCTGAAAGGGCTGGAACCGTTGATCGGCACGTCCCATGTAAGCCCCTTGATGCTCGACCAAGGCTGGACATACCGCCAGGACGAAGGCGCTAGTGGTGACCCCATTAACGGCGTCGATTTCCATCACCAGCTGTATACCATGACCGACCCGCACTACACCGGTCGCGTGACCGTCCCCGTGCTATGGGACAAACAGCGCAGTGCCATCGTTAATAATGAGTCCGCGGATCTGCTACGCATATTTAATCATGGGTTTGATGCGTTGACCGGCAACGACCTGGATTTTTACCCACACGACCTGCGTGACGTTATTGATGACGTCAATGCCGATGTCTACGACCATATCAATAATGGGGTGTATAAATCAGGCTTTGCCACCGAGCAGGCGGTTTATGAGAAGCATGTGAAGGCATTGTTTGACGCCCTAGAGCGTATGGAAGCGCGCTTGGCCGGGCAGCGCTATTTGGCCGGGGAGTGGTTAACCGAGGCGGATATTCGTCTCTTTACCACGCTGATCCGGTTTGACGCGGTTTACTATGGCCACTTCAAATGCAATTTTAAGCGCATTGAAGATTATCCCAATCTTTCCAATTACGTGAGGGAAATCTATCAGTGGCCGGGAGTGGCTGAGACCGTCAATATGGATCATATCAAGCGCCACTACTACTACAGTCACGATACGATTAACCCCACGCGGATTGTGCCTGCCGGACCGCTGCTTGATTTTCAGCAGCCCCACGACCGAGAGCGTTTGCCGGGCAAAGGGGTGCGGCGTAAATAGACGTGTAGCGTAAGTAGTGAACGCGCCACTAGGCGGTTTCCATCAAAAAGGGCCACCCAAACGGGTGGCCCTTTTGCTTATAGGTGCTTACTGGCTTGGCTTAACTTTATTCGTCTGCGTTTACCGCATCACGAGTTCGCTGCCAAGCGCTCTCAGCGCCTTCTTGGGTGGTTTGCCAAGCGTCACGGGCGTTGGCTTTGGTCTGTTCCCACCAGTCATTATCATAAGCGGGGAAGGCTTCCACCTCTTCCTGGCTGGCTTCAACCATGATGCGGTGCTCGGTGTCACCGTCGCCTTCAGTCTCGGTTTCGAGAGTGAAGTAATCGGTATCGACAACGATTTCGCGACCGCCCAGGCCAAGCACTGAGCCACTTTCAATCACGATGGCGCTGATACGCATCTCTTCATCAAACAAGATGTCATCAACATCGCCGATCTCTTCACCGGAACCGCCGGCAAAATAGACCTCTGCATCCAGAATATCGTCGGCAGAATACATGCCCTGGGGCTCGTTTTGGGCATGAGCGCCCATCGCAAAGCTTCCCAGTAGGGCAGTACTGATCGCTGTAGTCAGAATTGTCTTACGCATAGCATCTCTCCATGTGGCTACGATAAAGGGTAGGTCGTTTAGCGGATATAGCTGACAATGCCGACCTACTTAAAATGGAATCTACTGCTTATCAGCCCAGTCGTCGGCTTGACGCTCTGCTTCTTCACGTTCAATGCCATATCTCTGTTGAAGCTTACCTACCAACTGGKCTTTCTTGCCGCCGATTTGATCCCATTCATCGTCAGTAATTTCGCCCCAGCTGGAACGGGCCTTGCCCTTCATTTCTGTCCATTTGCCTTCAATTTGATCCCAGTTCATCGCATCGCTCCTTGAGAATAGTGAACTTGTTTAGGCAATTCTTAGGTTAGACTATATATGCACAAGTGCAAGCTCTTGATTCATTGTGGTGCAAGATTGAGAGGTAAGAGAATGTACGTGAAAAAACTGGTCATGAGTAAAATGCGGTGTTAGGATGCGCCTTCCTCGCATGTGTTGACCCCTCCATCATGACGGTGAGTGTTTGTCTACGTAGTCGTTAGTGAGATAGTTATTAATGACATTGCTATTAATGAGTCAATATTAATAGTTACGCGTAGCGGCGCTTACGGGAACATCTCGCCAATTGCTAGATGTTCATTGCTGTGAAGATGGCGCGCCTCCAGTATTTCACCACACGGGTGAGATCGGCGCAGTAGGTCGCCACAACGGTTGGCCCGTTAACGCGGTGCTTGCCAACCGGATGCTAGGTGCGACCGGCGTCTCCGACTCCATTGATGGCTTTAACCGCTACGGCGGTGCCTGTTATCGACAACGACCACACTTTATGCCGTTGTGCGATGACAGAGTCAGAGACGCTTATGATGTTTTTTGCCGGTATTTACCGGCCTACCAAGGTGTGATTAATGACCTCGACTTCTGTCGCCTCGCCGAGCTTCGGCGATCTGGCTCTTTTGCCTGCCGTTCTGTCTGCTGTTGAATCACAGGGCTACCTAGTTCCTTCACCGATTCAGGCACAAACCATCCCTGCGCTGCTTGAAGGCCGCGATATGCTGGGCCAGGCCCAGACGGGTACCGGCAAAACTGCAGCGTTTGCATTACCGTTACTGTCACGTTTAGAACTGACCCGCCGCGAGCCGCAAGTGTTGGTGATGGCGCCAACCCGCGAGCTGGCGCAGCAAGTAGCCGCCTCTTTTAGTAAGTATGGCCAAAACCTCAAAGGCCTTGAAGTTGCCACCCTATGTGGCGGTCAAGAGTACCGTGAGCAGCTGGGCGCCCTGAAGCGTGGCGCGCAAGTGGTTGTGGGTACCCCAGGCCGTATTATCGACCACCTGGATCGCGGTAGCCTGAAGCTTGATGGCTTGTCCGCCCTGGTGCTGGACGAAGCTGATGAAATGCTGCGCATGGGCTTTATCGACGACGTAAAACGCGTGGTTGCCGATACCCCGAAAGATGCCCAGCGTGTGTTCTTCTCGGCGACACTGCCGACTGAAATTGAGCGCATCGTTAACCGCTATTTGGTTAATCCGGTGAAAGTCGCCATTGAGTCTGGCACCACTACCGGCGAGAACATCGAACAGCGCATTGTGCGCGTTGATGGCGGCGCTAAGCTGGAAGCGCTGTCGCGTATTCTTGAAGTTGAACCGGTCGATGGCGCTATCGTCTTTGTGCGTACCCGTGCTGCGTGTACCACGCTGGTTGAGCAACTGACTGCACGTGGCGTTAACGCCGCAGGCTTGTCGGGTGATCTCGATCAGAGCCTGCGTGAGCGCACCATTACGCGCTTGAAGCGTGGCAAAGTCGACGTGTTGATTGCGACTGATGTGGCTGCGCGTGGTCTAGACGTATCGCGCATTACTCACGTTATCAACTACGATCTACCCCAAGATGCGGAAGCCTACACCCACCGTATCGGTCGTACTGGTCGTGCGGGCCGCAGCGGCATCGCGATTACCTTTGCGGGTTTCCGTGAAGGCCGTAAAGTAGGCTGGATGGAGCAGGCAACCGGTCAGAAAATGACCGAAATGCCGCTGCCTGATGAAAGTGCGATTCGCGCCCACCGCGATGACGTTTTCTATCAGCGCGTTATTGCCTCTTTAACCAAAGGCGCCGAAGAGCAGCGTGCGCTGATTGAGCGTCTGGTCGAAGAAGGTCATGACCCGATTGAGCTGACCTGTGCGTTTGCTGCCATGGCACGCGCTGACGAGGCGCCGATTGGTCGCCTACAGGCGCCGCGCAAAGAGAAGCCTTCGCGTGATGGCGCACCCGCCGGTAAGCCGGGCGCTCGTCGTGAACGTACTAGCGGCCCGACCGAAGGCATGACGCGCTACCGCGTTTCCGTGGGTCATAAAGATGGCGTTAAGCCGGGTCAACTAGTCGGTGCCCTGGCTAATGAAGGTGGTATTGAAGGCGCGCGTATCGGCCGTATCGATATCCGCAACGCTTTCTCTGTGGTCGAACTGCCGAGCGGCTTGCCCGCAACGATTCTGACCAAGATGGCACGTGCCCGTGTTGCCGGTCGTCCGCTGGAAATCAGCGAAGATAGCGCACCGGCAGAGCGTGCACCGCGCCGCCGTCGCGACGAAGGCGATGCGCCGGTTCGTCGTCGCGAACGCGCCTAAAGATTGATCAGTCGCCGTTAAACGGCGCCTGAGAAAATCTCAAACGCCCCCGTACCTTTCCAGGTGCGGGGGCGTTTTTTTGCTACCTTGATTACCATTCACTAGATCAAGGAGGATGATATGTCAGCACCGTTACACGAATGGAATTTGGCGCCTAAAGAGGCGAGAGCCCTGCAGACAGAGCTGGCCAAGCGCTTGGAAATGACCGACCGCCTAGCGCCGGTAACGCATATCGCTGGGGTAGATATCGGTTTTGAAGAGCGTGGCGAAATCACCCGGGCAGCGGTGGTGGTATTGAAGTGGGACCCTGCCACCGCACCCGATTTAAGCGTGGTAGAGCAGGTGATCCACCGCGAACCCACGCGCATGCCGTACATCCCTGGTTTGCTGTCGTTTCGCGAAATCCCCGCTGCGCTGGGCGCGTTTGAAAAACTCAGCGTGATGCCTGAGCTGGTGATGGTCGATGGCCAGGGTATTGCGCACCCACGCCGGTTAGGGGTGGCGGCTCATCTAGGGCTATGGCTGGATTTGCCCACCATTGGGATTGCCAAGTCGCGCCTGTGTGGTCAACACGCTGAGGTGGGCGAGCAGCGCGGTGACAGGGTGCCGCTTTACGCGGGGCAAGAGACCATTGGTGCGGTTTTGCGCTCCCGTACCAAGGTTAAACCAGTGTACGTATCGCCTGGGCACCGCATCACCTTGGAAACATCGCTTGAATGGGTGATGCGCTGCTTAGGACGTACCAAGCTGCCTGAGCCAACGCGGCTGGCGGATCGCTTGGCCTCACGTCGAGATCAGCGTCGCATTGGCTAAGGGCAGTGGCCACGCGCTATACAAACGCCAAAAAGCGCCGCAGCAAGCTGGTGGCTTCATGGCAGTCCACAATGTTCGCCAGCAGAGTATCGGGCTCTTCGCCCTGGTCGCGCAGCGCGGCACGTTGGCGCTCAATGTAGGCGCGCATCACCGGCGCAGTAAACTCAGGATGAAACTGGACGCTCCACTGGCGTGGGCCGTAGCGTAGCGCCTGGTGGGCGTCGTGGCTGTTATGGGCCAGCACTGTGCAACCGTGAGGCGCTTGCATCACCGATTGGGCATGGGTCAGGTGGGCGGAAAAACTTTCCGGTAGCTGTCTAAACAAAGGGTCTTGCTGCCCCGCTTGGGTTAGCCGCACGGTACGCGTGCCGGATTCCCTTCCCGCCGGGTGGTAGTCGCTCACGCCACCAAAAGCGGCGGCCATTAACTGGTGACCATAGCAAACGCCTAGCATCGGCGTTTCGTTTGCCAGCGCCTCTTGCAGCCATGGTTTAAGCGCCTCGCTCCAGGGTTCGGCTTCGCTGACCATGCTGTGCGAGCCGGTAATCACAATGCCCGCGGGTGCTTTAAGATCAGGTGCGCTGGGTTGGCGGGTTGCATCCCATACCTGTAAATCTAAATGTGCCGGTAGAGCCGTGCTAAGCTGCTTTTCAAATAGCGTTTCAAAATCACCGTGCTGGTCGACAMCTTCCGGAAAAGCGTCGCCGGTTTTAATGATTAATACACAGGCCATATCACTCCCTCGGTAGGATGAAACGCAAACATTGAACAAAGGCCTTTCAGGCAGAACGCAAAGGCATGAAGATAGCCTACCATGGCTTATCAAATGGCCAACACGTATTCATTATTAACCTTATAAGGAGACGAGAATGCAACAGATTACCCGCGCAGGCGAACCGCTAGATGTGGCTGGCACACTGCCTGCAAAAGGGCAGCCGGCACCTGCGATGACGCTGACCAACACTGATTTGCAAGACGTTACGCTCGATACCTATGCAGGCAAGCGTAAAGTGCTGAATATCATTCCCAGTGTAGATACGCCTACTTGTGCCATGTCTACGCGGCACTTTAACGAGCTGGCGTCTAACCTTGCGGATACCGTAGTATTGGTTGTCTCTGCGGACTTACCGTTTGCGGCCAAGCGCTTCTGTGGGGCGGAAGGTTTGGATAACGTCGAAACGCTATCGACTTTCCGTCACGCTGAGTTTCGCGAAGCCTGGGGCGTAGCGCTGTGCAACAACCCCATGGAAGGCCTTTGCGCCCGTGCAGTCGTGGTACTGGATGCCGATAACCGGGTGCTGCATAGTGAGCTGGTGAGCGAGTTGAAGAACGAGCCTGATTATGAGGCTGCCTTGGCGGTACTGAACTAGCTCGTATGCCGTTTAGCATGCCGCTCTGACGCCCTCACCAGCGCGCGAATCAAGCGCTGCTGGGGGCGATTGAAAATCAACCACTCCGGGTGCCACTGGACGCCAATCAAGAAGCCGTGTTCCCGCGACTCAATGCCCTGCACCAAACCATCCCTGTCACGTGCAACGATTTCAATCCCTTTACCCGCTTGATAAACGGCTTGATGATGCAGGCTGTTAACCCGACACCAGGTAACCCCTAGCAAGCGATGCAATTTACTCGCTCCTACGATATCAACGGTTTTGCGCGGGAGTACGGTGCGTCGCCGCTTTAGCCCTTCATGGGTCGTGTAGATGTCGGGGTCCAGGGTGCCGCCAAGGTGTACGTTGATTAATTGCGCCCCTCGGCAAATACCCAGTACAGGGGTATCCAGCGGGATAAAGCGCTCAAGTAGGGTGAGCTCCAGCTCATCCCGGGCGGGGTCAAGGCGCACATCCAGTTGGACTTCGCCGCCATAAAGGTGGGCCTGAATATCGTCGCCGCCGCCGATGATTAAACCATCAAGGCTTTCTGGCTGCGGGCGCGAAGGCGATAAACGCAGCGGTTTGCCGCCATGCCGCCAGACGGCAAACCAATCGAAACACCACGCTAAATGGCTTTTTTGGTCAGAGGTAGTAATTCCGATAAGCGGCCGAGACATGCGGGTGGTTACTCACTGTTGCGGGAAATAAAGAACGAAAAAAAACTAGTGTTTACGGCGTAGCCAGTGGGTCAGTTTCTCTTTTACACGGGTCAAAATGGGGCGGTTATGATCGGCGATGTACTCATCGCACCGGGCGAGCAAAACGTCAGCATTAGCGGCCAGTTTCTCAACCTCTACCCAGCGATTCCACTCGACCACGGAGCCCCACCCCGGCTGTGAAAGCTGGGCGTTGGGTAGGCGATAGTGAAAGGTAGGGCGCGGCTTGGTAAGCTGCTTATGCAGTAATTCATGGGCATGATCGGGTCGTAGGTAGGCAAATAGCGGCAGCATATCCAGCTCGCGGTTGCGCGTTGGATTGTAGCCCAAATAGTCGTCAATCAGCGTGTCGAGATCCGGCGAATAGCGGCTATCAAGCACTTTTAACGCATAGGCTTTGGGGAATGGATTCGCGTGGGGCAGCATCTCACGGGTAATATCGACTTTAATTTCGTCACGCAGCCAGCTAGCTAGCAGCAGGTACGCACGCAGCATGGCCAGCAAGTAGTCAACGTCGAAACGCTCCACTTCGGGGTTTAGGTGTAACCCAAACCCATACAACAGGCTGGCATCGGTGCCCTTGGCGCCATGCTTACGCAGAGCCTCGAATAGCGTGTCTAAATCTTCCAGCTCATCCCAGGGGATGGGGGGGCAAACGATTTCGGTAGGCACTAGACCGGTGACCATATCACCAATCAATTCGCGGGTTTTTTGATGAAACTCGATCCGCCGCTGATGCTGATGGCGCGCCCACTCGCTGTCTTGGGCGTGCGGGTCGTCAACGAGTGTTTTGTCAGGATGAGCGTACTGAGTGTCGAGCTCGATACCAAATTCGCCCCAGCGTGTATCCTCTACGAGTAGCCGATGAGGGCTTACCMCGTTAAGCTCCCCGCCAAACAGCTCACGTACAATCATCGCTGTGTCCCGGGGCGGCAGGCCTGCGAATTCAATTTCAACGCCAACCTGCCGAATTTTCCCATGGCTGTTTAAGCGGTTGGGTGGAGCTTGTAGCGTCATCTCGCCATCCTTGAGGTGAACGTTTAGGTTTCCAGCCTATCATAGTCACGCGTTGAGACTGTGCGTATTACTGGCGTAGCGGCAGCAGATGATAAGCAGAGCGCCATCTAAGCTAATTTTCAGGAGTAAGGCGTGCGACAGCACTGGTTAATCAACTCGCTAACAGGCCTTGTCTTGTTTGTCTTGGCAAGCCTGGTATTGACGAGTACGGCAATTACGCAGGCCCAGGCGCAAACGGTGTCGCTTCCCAGCTTGGGCGGTGGTTCTGAAGAGCAAACGGCCGAGGTCAGTGGTGAAGAGTTCCAGGCGTCCTTGAATGACGTCATCACCATGCTCGAAAGCGAGCAACAGCGCACCGAGCTGCTTAAATCGCTACGCGAGTTGCAGGTCACCGCTGACGCTGCCAGTGAGGATGAAGGCGTGGTGCGCCAAGGGCTGCTGGGGGCTCTCGCTGACACCTTAAGTGACCTGGGTGATCAGGCCCAGGCGGGGGACTCGCCGGTTGATCAGTGGTCACGCCAGTTGGTTCAAGGCGCAGATGATTTGCGCGCGCTTAACGATGATGCCGACCAGGGCGAGGCGATTCGGGCGGTGGCCGAGGGCGCCGTGCTTGCGCTGATTTGGGGCGTGCTGCTGGTCGTCATGATTGCCTTTGGACGCATGGTGGCCACCCGGCGGGAGTGGCCGCTGGATTTACCCCGGGACCCAAAAGGCTGGTTGATGGCGGTGCACTTCTTGCGCCGTATGCTGCCTTGGGCGTTGTCGTTTGCTATCACGCTGGGCATTGGTCAGGTGCTGCCTGATAGCCCTGGGCGAACGCTGGTGCTGGTGGTGGCCTATATTTGCCTGTGTGGTCGGGCGCTCTCGGTGGTATTTGAAACGGTTATCGCATTCTTTAGCCGCGGCCATCGGTTTACCGCGGTTCAACTGCTTCAACAGCACGCGCTGCGCGGCCTGTTTGTGATCGGTGCCTTAATTGCGCTTGGCGATGCGGTTAACTCCTCTCGCTTGGTCGAAATGCTTGGCAGCGAGCTATCGAGCCTAGTGTCGGTGCTTTCCAATATGTTGGCGGCGCTGCTCGCGGCGCGGTTTATTATCAAATTCAAACGCCCCGTACGCCATTTGATTTGCAATCGCCCCTTCAAGCAGCGTCGTGATGCCAGCGCCGCGGTCGAGATGATCCGCTCCCTGGGTGGGCTATGGCACATACCTGCGTTACTGATGGTGAGTGGTTCACTGTTGGCGATTTTTATCACCGTTGGCGATGTAGGCACCGCGCTGGCACGCTCAATTATTTCCGCCAGCCTGTTGGTGTTAACGCTGGTGGTCACTGGGCTGCTGCGCCGCCAAGCGGAACGGATGGGCAAGCGCCGACACCGACACCGCCAGAGCCAGTATCGTAAGCGTTTAGAGCGCTTCGGTTTTGTGCTGGCGCATATCTGTTCATGGATGGTGTTTGCCGAGCTCTCCATGCAGGTGTGGGGCAGTTCGTTCTTTGGGCTGGGCCAGCAGGCCGTGGCCAGCGCGCGGATTGGTCAAGCGCTGGTGAGCCTGGGCGCCACCGTACTATTGGCATGGCTAGTGTGGATCTTCGCTGACACCGCCATTCAGCGGGCACTTACGTCGTCGGCACGCTCTCGGGGGCGGCGGGTTAATCAGGCCCGGGCGCAAACCATCACGCCGATGATTCGCAATGTTATCTTCGTCACCATTTTGATTATTGCCTTCATCGCTGGGCTGGCGAATTTGGGTGTCAATGTCACGCCGCTGCTAGCCGGTGCGGGTGTGATCGGTCTAGCGATTGGTTTTGGCGCCCAGACGTTAGTACAGGATTTGATTACCGGTATTTTTATCTTGATTGAGGATTCGCTGGCGGTAGATGACTTTGTACAGATCAATAACCATATGGGTACGGTCGAAGGGCTGACGCTGCGCACCGTGCGGCTGCGCGATTTGGATGGGATTGTGCATATCATCACCTTTAGCCGCATTGAGTCGATTCATAACATGTCGCGCCAGTTTGGCATCGCGCTGATGCGTATCCGTATTCCGTTTGATATGAAAATCGACGATGCGATTACGCTGATGCAGGAGACCGCCCAGGAGCTGCGCCGCGATCCGATGATGCGCCACTATATTTGGTCGCCGCTGGAAATGCAGGGGGTCCAGGGCTTTGAGGATGGCTGCCCTATCCTACGCATGCGTTTTCGTACCGCACCGGAGATGCAGTGGGATGTCTCACGGGCGTTTAACCTGCTGCTGAAGCAGCGCATGGAAGCCCAAGAGATTGACCTGGGCGTGCCGCGTCTCAGTGTCAGTATGGAAGCGCGCTCCGAAGACCGTATGGAGGCTACCGCGGGGACTTCGTTCTCGCTAGACACAGACTCGCAAGAAAACGACCCACCTGAGCGTGAACAGGGCAAGGGTGAATCAGCCCAAGAAGCTACATCAAATCCAGAGGAACATAAGAAACCCGCGCCGCCGAAACCGGCGCCGCGCCCCACAAAAGCCGAGATTCGCAAGGATGAACAGGAGCGTAAACACGATAACACGGCTAATCGTGCGGCTTCACATCGGCACAAACCCCAGGCACAGGGCGAGCCCCAGAGCGATACCTATGCCAGCCCCGGCGGCGAACATGGCGATCAGTAGCCACGGCCCGCGCCAGCGGCGCCAGCGGTTGTAAAGCGAGACCGCGTGGCTAACGCGGTCAACCAGTTCGTCGTGACGGGAAATAGCGTGGTCGGGGGGCAGTGAAAAGTCGTTGGCGACATCGCCCTGCCAGTGGGCGCCGTGGCTGAGCCCCAGGCGCGCGCGTAGCCTGCCGATATCGCTGACGGTGTCGTGCAGCGTATCGTAGGKTTCACGGCGTTCGGCAACGGCGAACACCGCCTCGGCATCCTGGCGTAGAGCGCTATGCTGGCAGCTAGCAACGGCTTGGCTGATTTCTTGGTCGTTGGCCTCGGGGGAAACCGCGAGGCGCTGGTACAAATCGCGCATAGGGGGCTATCGTTTCTCTTAGGACTGTCAATTCTTGTAGGCCAAACAGGGTGTGCGAGCAGGCTAGCGTTGCATGGCTTCAATAAGTTTGCATCAAATAATCGTAGGCGTTTTTAATACGCTGAAACCGCGCTGAAGCCAGGGCTACCTGGTGCTCGCTCTCCGAATAGAAGCGGTCTGGGTGGTGGAGCTGTGCCATTCGCCGATAGGCGTGGCGCACTTCTATACGGGTGGCGCCTGGGGTAAGTCCCAGCACCGAAAGCGCCCGCGTGGTGCGGTCCGGCGGTGGCGGKGAAGCGCGTTGCTGGCGATTGCGCTGCTCTTGATGATAAGAGTCTTGCTGACGAGAGCGTTGCTGAGAAGAGTGATCGCGAGAGCGGCGTTGCTGTTCCCGCTCGGCTTGTTCGCGCTGCTGTTGTTGCCTGTGCTGCTCCTGCTGGCGCGKCTGTTCCCGCTGGCGTTGCCGTTCGTGATCGCGGGCTTGGCGAGCCTGCTCTTGGCGCTGCTGCTTCTCCTGCTGTTTTTGCTGCTTCTGTTGGTGGCGCTGTTCTTTTTTTCGCTGTTGCTGTTCGGCCTGGGCGTTGGCCTGTTGGTGCTGCCGTTCCGCCGCCTCTGCCTCGCGTGCTTTTCGGGCATGGTAATCTGGGTCGTGAGTTTTCCAGTAGGCATCACGACTGGGGTCTTCGGGGGTGGTAAGCGAGGTGCCGGTGAGCTCCTTAAACAGGGTGTTTAAGGTCATTGGGGCAACGCTTAGCAAATCGGCCAAAAAGCGCAAAATATAGTGGTTGGCCAGCGACAGCTCGCCGTCATCGGTGGCAACGGTAATCGCTTGATGAATAACGCTGAGGCAGCGCTCTGTGCCGCACTCTTTGCGAACCACCTCGGCCGCTAGTTGGATCGCTTGCAGGTCTTGGCTATGGGCAATACTCATCACCGGGCCTAACTCATGCCCGTGGCGAAACTGTGCGGTCACCTGAGCTAGGCGGCGTCGCCGCTGCCCCTCTGAGACGTGTTGGCGGTGCACCAGCACCCAGGCCAACAGCAGCAGGGTTGCCGTATCCACTTGGCTACGGCTCTTTAATAGCAGCAGCTCAAAGGGTGAAAAACGGGCAATGGGCATTTCCTAGCTCCACAGACGAAGAGGTAAACAAAGGGCGGTGGCTTTGCGCAGCCCCATGATCATTTTAGCCATGGTATATCATCACGTTAGCCAAAGGAGTAGGAGATTGATGAGTTGATCAACGTTGAGCGTAAAAACAGCTTTCAGCTGCGTCTTACCCGGCGGCTCAAGGAAGAGACATCGCATAACCTCGACGTCTATCTTTTTGTGCCTGGCGAGCTTGGATTAAGCACCCAGCTTATCTCAGAAGAAGCCTTTTATCATGCGGCCATCAATGTCTCGCGCACCTACTACAGTGACGAGTATCTCTTACCCTTGGTGCACAGTCGATTGGCCAGTCGTAACCGCCTCGGCAGCGATTCGTACCGGTTGAGTCTGAGCCTCTACGCCTACCAATACGTGGAAGCGATGGAGCGCACGACTCGAGCGATGCTGGTGAACGCCAATAAGTTGCGCCACGCTCGCCAAGAGGAGCGGGAAGAAAACCGTGAGGTGCAACAGAGTGCTGTCGCCCTACGCGACCAACTGCACGAGATGATCGACCTAAGTGACGGCATTCTCAAGCGGCTGCGACGCCATAAGCCCGATGATGAAAGCTTCAATAAGTACTTTGCCAATATCGATAACTACCTCTCCTGGTTTACCGAACAGCAGTTGCTGGCGTTGATAGCCCATATGCCCCGTGGAGGAGAGTTTACCGATATTCGTCGCCGTTTTATCAGCGTCTGCCATCGAGAGGATGAGTACCGCCGCGAGCAGCAGTACAACGCCGAGCGGGTTATGGCAGACCCAACACGCATGTCGAATAAAATGCGCCTGCTGCGGCGGCTGATTGAGCACCCGATTACCCTGAAACAAGCGGCGTTAGAGCTGGGTGGCGGTGAGCAGAAAGCGGTCAAGGCCCTGGCGACAGCCGTGGTGATGACATTTGTGACCTTGGGTGTACTGCAATTGCGCAGCGTGCTGGGCGGGATTACTGCCCTGTTCGTCTTAGCTATGGCGCTGCTCTACGCCATGCGTGAAGTGTTTAAGGATGATTTGCGCAATACCCTTTGGCGCTGGCTGCGTAAAGGACGCCCCAAGTGGCGCCGACAGTATCGCGACCCCACGCMTAACGCCTTGGTGGGGCGTCAACTGGAATGGTTCGACTACAAGCGATTTGCCTCGCTGGGCGAGGATATTCAGCAGATGCGCCGTCGCAAGGTGGCTCAGCGGGAAGAGGTGGTGCTGCATTACCGCTCAAGCTCACGTATGTCGCCCACGCGCTTTTTAAGCGGCTACGAGCACACCCGCGAAACGCTCAATCTGGATATCTCCATGCTGACGCGGCTAATGAGTAAGGGCAAGCATCATATCTACCGTTTAAAAGATGGCCAAGCGGTGCGTGAGGGCGTCGAGCGCCGCCATCTGTTCAACTTGGTGATTCGGGAGACGGGTAGTGAGGATGCGCCCTACCTCGCCCGCTGGAAGGTGGTTGTTAGCCGCTCGGGCATTGTCGATGTTGAGAAAGTCGAAGAGAGCAGTGTGGTGAAGGAGCACAAATAAGAAAGGGGCAAATAAACTGCGCCAGATCAACGCCGCCTCAATGCGTTCATTGATATCGCCTCTCGACATGGGCAAATTGCCAGCAGCGAACTAGTCTCAAAGTACAGGCAGACTAACCTGCATCTGCGGCCCAGTCTTTAAGGGTTGAGCGCAAGGAGTAGAACCATGCAAGCTATCGATATTATGACCCCCAAAGTGGTGAGTGTGGGGCCTGATACTGAAGTGCGAGAAATTGCCCAGTTGTTGCTCAGTCACCGCATCAGTGCCGTTCCCGTAGTGGATGAGGCTCACCAGGTGATTGGCATTGTCAGTGAAGGCGATTTAATGCGCCGGGTAAAAGGCGACGGTGACCATCGCGACTCCTGGTGGTTATCGCTGTTTACCGGCGGCAAGGATGCTGGCGACTACGTTAAGTCCCATGGTCGTAAAGCCCACGAGGTCATGACCCCGAATCCAATGACCGTCGAAGAGAACACGCCGCTGCACACCATTGCGCGCATGTTGGAAAAACACCATATCAAGCGGGTGCCTGTGCTGCGTGAAGGTAAACTGGTGGGCATCGTCAGCCGTGCAAACCTGCTACAAGGTATTGCCAATGCGGCGGTGGCGCCGACCCAGTCACCCACGAATGATCGGCAAATTCGCGAGGCTATTCTTAACGAGGTTGAGAATAATGCCGGCGTACAGGTTGAAGGTATTAGCGTGATTGTGGATGGCGGTGCTGTGGAGGTATGGGGGCTGGTCGAATCGCTTGAGCAGAAGCAAGCGGTGACCGTCGCTGCGGAAAACGTACCTGGGGTTACCCAAGTCGAAAACCATCTGGGTATGATGCCGCGGGGCGTGGGCTATATGTGACTTTAAGCCCGCTATTAAAATAGCGGGCTTTTCCTTCCTTGCTCTCTTAAGCACTCTCTTCAACACGCTCTTAAACCACTGCTTTAATCGCCTGCTCCAAGCTATTCACACTGCGCTCTGTGTGATGCAGTTTATCGAGGCCAAATAGACCTATGCGGAAGGTTTGGAAGTTATCGCCTTCATCGCACATCAGCGGTACGCCTCCCGCCACTTGCACGCCCGCCTGGGCAAGTTTGCCCACTAAGCCGCTATCGTCGCTATAGCACACTACTACCCCCGGGGCCTCAAAACCTTCCGCAGCAACGCTCACAAAACCGTGGCGTTTAAGCATGGCGCGGACTTCCCGGCCAATCGCCTGCTGCTCCTCTTTTACCTTGGCAAAGCCGTAAGCGCGGGTCTCCTGCATAATGTCCCTTAGCTGCCGCAGTGCATCGGTAGGCATGGTGGCGTGGTAGGCGTGCCCGCCATTTTCGTAGGCCTGCATAATGCTGTGCCACTTGCCCAAATCACAGGCAAAGCTGTTGCTCTGGGTCTCACTTAAGCGCTGTGTGGCGCGTTCTGAGAGCATTACCATGGCGCAGCAGGGCGAACCGCTCCAGCCTTTTTGCGGCGCGCTTACTACCACATCAATCCCGAGTGTCTGCATATCCACCCACAGAGTGCCCGCGGCAATGGCATCCAGCACAAACATGCCACCTACCTCGTGAGTGGCTTCGGCGAGCGCTTGAATATAGTCATCCGGAAGCAGCAAACCAGCAGAGGTTTCGACTTGCGGGGCGAACACAACGGCAGGCTTTTCGCTACGAATTTGCGCGACGGCCTCATCAATGGGAACCGGCTGAAAAGGCGAGCGAGGGTCATCGCCATTCAGGCGCCGCGCCTTAAGTACCTTGTGCTGATCGGTTAAACGGCCCATCTCGATAATTTGCGTCCAGCGGTAGCTGAACCAGCCGTTACGAATGACCAGGGTTTTCTGGTCAAGGGCAAACTGGCGCGCCACCGCTTCCATGCCAAAGGTGCCGCTGCCGGGCACGATGACCGCTGCATGGGCGTTGTACACCTCTTTCAGCGTGGCGGAAATATCCCGCATCACACCTTGAAACTGCTGCGACATGTGATTCAGCGAGCGGTCTGTGTAGACCACCGAGTACTCAAGCAAGCCGTCGGGGTCGACGTTGGGCAGTAAACCAGCCATGGCGTTCTCCTGTTTTTAGAAACAGCCTGTCGTGGAACAGCCTGTTGTTAGAAGCAAATAATTAAACACGCATTGTTAGCCACGCTAAAGCGTGAGGTAGCGTTTCAGAATACGGATAACCTCGGCGCGATGCCAATAGTGATGGTCTACATAGTCGAGGTGGGGATAGCGACTAAAGATGTAGAAAAGTAAACGTTTACGTATTTATAGTAAACGTTTACTTTGTACCTTGGGTGTCACTTAAAGCCGTTTTTACGCTGTTAGGCCGCTATGGCTAAGGAGAAAATATGACCATTAACGTCACCGTGTGGGGTGAAAACGTTCACGAGCAAACCAATGAAGTTGTAGCAAGAATTTATCCTGATGGTATGCATCACTGCATCGCCGAAGGGCTAAACGAAGCTGAAGGGCTCAATGCCCGTGCTGTCACTCTGCAAGACCCTGAACAGGGGTTAAGTGACGAGTTCCTCGACAATACCGACGTGCTGCTGTGGTGGGGCCACGCTGCCCATGGCGATGTGCTTGAGGAAACCGTCGACCGCGTGCAGGCGCGCGTGTTGCAGGGTATGGGGCTAATTGTGCTGCACTCTGGGCACTACGCAAAAATCTTCAAACGTCTGATGGGCACCACCTGCTCGCTCAAGTGGCGGGAAGCGGGAGAGCGCGAGCGGCTATGGGTCGTTAACCCTGGTCACCCTATTGTGCAGGGCCTGGGCGACTATATCGAACTGCCGCACACCGAAATGTACGGCGAGCCGTTTGCGGTACCCAACCCCGATGAAGTGGTCTTTATCAGTGCTTTTGAGGGTGGTGAGGTATTCCGTTCAGGGCTGACCTACAAACGCGGCAACGGCAAGATTTTCTACTTCCGCCCTGGTCACGAAACCTACCCAATCTACTACGACGCACAGGTGAAAACGGTACTGAAGAACGCTGTGAAATGGGCGCGCCCGGAAGGCTCCCGGTGGATCGACAGCTGCCCCAATATTCCTGCCGATCAGGCCCCCAACCCGGTGGAAATCAAAGGCGAAGGGCTGCATAAACCCGGCGAAGGGGGCTTCAAATGATCCGCTTGGCGATTATTGGCGCTGGCAGTATGGCGGGGGAACACGCCAAGCACTTTAGCCGGATCGAGGGAGTGGAAGTGGTGGCGGTGTGCGATATGGAGCTGGCCAAGGCCCGTGATTTTGCTGGCCGTTATGGTATCGCCGATGCGTATGACGACCTGAAGACTATGCTGGCGCGGAAGGATATCCAAGCCGTTAGCAACGTCACGCCGGATGGTGTTCATAAGCGCACGTCACTGGCCGCGATCACCGCAGGTAAGCACATTCTGTGCGAAAAGCCGCTGGCGACGAATGCGGATGATGCTCATGAAATGGCCCAAGCGGCGCAGGCCGCCAAGGTCATCAATATGGTCAATTTTAGCTATCGCGATGCGCCGGCCATTCAGCACGCTCGTGCACTGATTACCGCTGGGGCGATTGGTCAAGTTCGCCACGTAGATGCCAGCTACCGGCAAAGTTGGTTGGTCAGCAATGAGTGGGGGCGCTGGGATCAGGAGAGTCAGTGGCTTTGGCGGCTTTCGGAAGCCCATGGCAGCAAAGGCGTATTGGGCGATGTGGGTGTGCATATTGTCGATTTCGCCAGCTTCCCGGTCGGTGATATTAGTCGCGTGAACTGCGAACTGACCTGCTTTGAAAAAGCCCCGAATAACCGCATCGGCGATTATCTATTGGATGCCAACGATACCGCGCTAATGCGAGTGACCTTTGCCAATGGGGCCAAGGGCACCATTCAAGCCACCCGCTGGGCGACGGGGCACCATAACTCGCTAACCCTGAGCGTACACGGCGATAAAGGTGCTATTCGAATCGATTTAGATGCCTCAAAAGAGAACGTGCAGGTGTGTTTGGACGATGACGTTCACCCGGCGCGCTGGAGCACAGTGAAGGCACCGCCAACACCCAGTATCTATCAGCGTTTTGTGGAAAGCATTCGCAGTGGTGAAAACGACCAGCCGGACTTTGCCCGAGGGGCGGCGATCCAAACCGTTCTTGATGCCTGCGTTATATCCAGTCAGGAAGATCGCAGTCTGGAAATTGCAGTGTAATCAGCGTCGCAACGCCGGGCGTTTTTCGGCACACTGGAGGCATTCCAGGTGAAAAATAGGGCGGGAAATAGCCGGTGAGAGATTCGGTGATAAAGAGCAAACAAAACGCCCAAACGGCCACCATCCGAGAAATTGCCCGGCGGGCCGAAGTATCAATTGCCTCCGTGAGTCGAGCCCTAAATGGCAAACCGGGGCTCAGCGATAACCTGCGTGAGAGGATTTTGGCGATTAGCCGCGAGGTTGCTTACCAGCCCAGTGCTGCCGCGCGCCAGCTCATCAGCGGCAAAACGGCGGTAGTGGGCATATCACTGGGGCGACAGGATATCGAACTGCGTCCTTACTATATTTTGCTCTACCAACACCTTACCGTGGCCCTTCATCAGCAGGGTATGGTGCCGGTGTTCTTTAATCACCAGCAAACCGCTGAATTACCCGAACGCGCGGGGGCGGCCATTTTGCTTGGTGAAGCCCCAGACGATGAGCGCCCAGCGCTGCTTAAGGCCGCTGCGATTCCTTTTGTACGCATAGGTGACGCCGGGGAAGGCTTTTCCGTCTCCCCAGACGATAGGCAGGGTCTGTATGAAATAACGCACCACCTCATTACCCAGGGCCGCCAGCGGCTGGCCTTTATGGGCGGTGAGCTAGAGGTGCCGCGTCCCCATAGCCGTTTGGAAGGATACCGGCGTGCGTTGGAAGAGGCAGGGCTTGCCGAACGCTTGATCAGCCTACCGCACCGCCTAGCGTCAGACTCCCTTAACAGCTATCGCTATCTAAATCGCTATTTAGACGAAGAGGGCACTCAACCACTGCCTTTTGATGCGCTGGTATGCGCCACCGACGAACTAGCGTTGGGCTGTGTGGCCGCGCTGGAAGACCGCGGCATTGAAGTGCCTGTTCAGGTCGCAGTAACGGGGTTTGATGACCTGCCCACCCTCGCCACTGGGCTCACCACCGTACGGCAGAATATTGCTGAGATAGCGGCGACGAGCATGGCACTACTGGCAGAAGCAAGGGCGGGAGAAGCGCCCCGGCACGTATCGCTGCCGGTGGCGCTGGTGCTACGGGAAACGAGTTAGCGCGGCGGCAGCTGCTCTGGCCCAAAACCATCGGGTAGCAGGGCTTCCATGGTGTAGGTTTTCAGTAGTTCGCCGCCGCCGGATAGCACCTTGATTTGCGTTTCTGGCGTGGCGAACTCGCGGATGCGCTGACGGCAATCGCCGCAGGGCGTGCATAAGTGATCGCCTGGGCCCATGACGTAGACGGAGGCTAACTGGCGTTGCCCTGCGGTGATCATGGCGGAAATGGCCGAGGCTTCGGCACACAGGCCTTTGTAGTGCGCCACTTCCACATTGGTGCCCGCAAACTGCTGACCATCGGGAGTCACCATCACTGATGCCACCGGATGCGCGGAGTAGGGCACATAGGCGTTAGCCCGGGCGCTGAATAACTTCTGAACGATCTCTTCTGATACCTGTTCCATCATTTTTCCTTTTGGTTCTTCGTCATCTCCCACAGGTGCAACTATCAGGCTGGAAGCTAATTGTGGGAGGCCGCTTCCAGCGGGCGAAGGGTGCCGAAGGTACCCCGGTGTTGTCAGGCTGGCAGCCTAAGCGGTCGCGAGCTAAAGCTACCTCCCACGGGTGCAACTATCAGGCTGGTAGAGATAATTCCATACTGAGCGAAGAAGAACCTTGCTTTAGGCCATGTCAGCGCTTCAAGCGCGGGCAGCGTCGTCGCGTAACACGGTGTCCAAAGCAATCAGCATCATGTCGTCAAAGGTAGTTTGACGGTCTGCGCTGGAGAGCGAGTCGCCTTTCAGGATGTGATCCGATACGGTGCAGATGGTCATGGCGCGGGCGCCAAACTCGGCGGCGACGCCGTATAGACCAGCAGCTTCCATCTCGACGCCGACAATGCCGTAGCGCTTAAGCATTTCAGCCATTTCGGTTTGCGGGTTGTAGAACAAGTCCGCTGAGAAGATGTTGCCGACTTTGACTGGCACTTTTTTGGCTTTGGCGGCAGCAACGGCGTGCTGGGTCAGCTCAAAGTCTGCGATGGCGGCGAAGTCGTGGTCGTTGAAGCGCATACGGTTAACTTTTGAATCGGTGCTGGCGCCCATGCCGATGACCACATCGCGCACGTTGACGTCGTCGCGTACCGCGCCGCAGGAGCCCACGCGAATTAGCGATTTTACGCCGTAGTCGGTGATCAGCTCTTTGGCATAGATGGAGACCGACGGAATGCCCATGCCGTGGCCCATCACGGAAATCTCGCGGCCTTTATAGGTGCCGGTATAACCAAACATATTGCGCACGTCGTTGACCTGGCGAACATTCTCCAGGTAGGTGTCGGCAATGTACTTGGCGCGCAGCGGGTCACCGGGCATCAGTACGGTATCGGCAAAATCACCGGGGGCAGCGTTGATATGTGGGGTTGCCATCAAAGGTCTCCTTTAAGCGGCGCTCGCCTTTAAGCAGCGTCAGGTAGAAAGCTTGTGCCATCGGCCATGGCCGGAAGCAGGAAAAAGTCGGCCAGGGTTTGGCCAATATCGGCAAAGGTGCCGCGCTCACCCAGCGAGCCGGGGGTAAAGCCGGGGCCATGTACCAGAATGGGGATGTACTCGCGGGTGKGCTCGGTGCCGTGCCAGCTGGGGTCGCAGCCGTGGTCGGCGGTGAGAATCAGCAGATCATCTTCGCTTAGCGCAGCCAGCAGCTTAGGTAGCTGGGCGTCGAAATCTTCTAGTGCGGCAGCGTAGCCCGGCACATCCCGGCGGTGGCCATAGACCGAGTCAAAATCGACAAAGTTGGTCATGATCATGGCGCGCTCGCCCTGATTTTTCTTGTCAAAGCCGCGCTGGCTGGTGCGCTCGATCTCGTTGAGCGTGGCGTCCATCAGTGCATCGTGGCCGCTGGCTTTTACCTTGTGAGTAATGCCGCAGTGGGCGTAGATGTCGGCAATTTTTCCAATCGAGACCACTTCGCCACCGGCATCATCAAGCTTTTGCAGCACGGTCGGTGCCGGTGGCTCAACGCTATAGTCGCGGCGGTTGCCGGTGCGGGCGAAGGTGTTGCTGTCTTCGCCAATAAACGGACGCGCAATGACGCGGCCAATGTTATAAGGCTCCAGCAGCTCGCGGACGGTTTCGCACAGCTTATAAAGCCGCTCAAGGCCGAAATGCTCTTCGTGAGCGGCGATCTGAAAGACCGAATCCGCCGAGGTGTAAACAATTGGCTTGCCGGTGGCGATGTGCTCTTCACCCAGGCGGGCGATGATCTCGGTACCGGAGGCGTGGCAGTTGCCAATCACCCCAGTGAGGTCGGCTTCCTGAACAATGGCGTCGAGCAGCTCAAGGGGGAAGCTGTCGGTTTTATCCAGAAAGTAACCCCAGTCAAAGCGTACTGGTACGCCGGCAATTTCCCAGTGGCCGGAGGGGGTGTCTTTGCCGCTGGAAATTTCTTTGGCGTGGGCGTAAGCGCCTTCCAGGCTTTCCGGCAGCGTGACGCCTTCGGCAACGCTGCCCGTGGCATCGCGGTGGGCGTGAAATAGCCCCAACTTGGCCATGTTGGGCAGCTTGAGCGGGCCTGAGCGGTTGGCGTTATCCGCCTCGCCACGGGCGCATGCGGCGGCGATATGGCCCAGGGTATCGGAGCCTTCATCGCCGAAGGTCGCGGCATCCGGGGCGGCGCCAATCCCAAAGGAGTCAAGTACCAGTACAATCGCGCGGCTCATAAGGCTTCTCCACGGAAAGTGTCTTGTAGCAGGGTGTCGGCGTTGGCGGCACCTTCGCCAATTGTAAACGCTGCACGCAGCTGTTCGGCGGCGCGCTCGGCGGCGGCGTCACTGCGGGCGTGCACCATGGCAATGGGCCGCTGGCTATCCACGCTCTCACCGATTTCGACGATGTCGGTGAAACCGACGCTGTGATCGACGCTGGCATCGTTACGCAGGCGGCCACCACCCAGTTCCACCACGCTCATGCCCACGGCGCGGGTATCGATACTCTGGACGACACCCGATTGCTCGGCATACACGGGTTTAATCACGTCGGCTTTGGCCAGGTAGTGATCTGAGCGCTCCATAAAGTCGCTGGGGCCGCCAAGTTCGCGCACCATGCGGGCGAATACTTCCGCGGCAGCGCCGGAGGTCAGCGCTTTCTCAAGCTTAGTTAGTGCTTCTTCACGTGAGCCAGCCAGCTTGCCAGCGATCAGCATCTCTACCGCCAGCTCGCGGGTGACTTGCATCACGCGGCTGTTGGGGCGGTCGCCGCGCAGTAGCGCCAAGGTCTCGACGATTTCAACGGCGTTACCGGCGCAGGGGGCCAGCGGTTGGCTCATGTCGGTGAGCAGGGCAGTTGTGGGCGTGCCCGCTTGGGTGGCCACATTGGCGATGCTTTTTGCCAGCTCGCGGGATTTTTCCGGCGTGGGCATAAAAGCGCCGCTGCCGACTTTAACGTCCATGACCAGCGCGTCCAGGCCTGAAGCGAGCTTTTTGCCCAGGATAGAGGCGGTAATCAGCGGAATAGACTCTACCGTGGCGGTGACGTCCCGCACGCCGTAAATGCGCTTATCGGCAGGGGCAAGATCCCCGGTCTGGCCGATAATCGCCACGCCGGTGGATTTCACCACCTCGCGGAAACGCTCTGGCGCAGGGTAGGGGTCGTAGCCGGGGATCGATTCAAGCTTATCCAGCGTGCCGCCGGTGTGTCCCAGGCCGCGGCCAGAAATCATCGGTACAAAGGCGCCGCAGGCGGCGACCCAGGGGCCAAGCACCAGCGAGACCAAGTCGCCTACACCGCCAGTGGAGTGCTTATCGACAATCGGGCCGGGCAGGTTCAGGTCGCTCCACTGCATCACATGACCGGAGTCGCGGGTGGCGGTAGTCAGCGCCACGACTTCTTCACGGCTCATGCCGTTAAGAAACACCGCCATGGTGAAAGCGCCAATTTGTGCGTCGCTAATGCGATCATCGGCAATGCCTTGCACAAAGGCTTTGATCTCTTCAGCCGGCAACGGCTGGTTATCACGCTTAAGGCGAATCAGTTCCTGGGGGAGCAGGGCGTGTTTAGTCGTGTTGGCAGCCATTAGTAACCTCCGTCTGTGGCGGCGGCGTTGGTATTGCCGGTCAACGTTGCCAGCAGATTGCCCAGCAGGCTGGAAGCTCCAAAGCGGAAGTGCGCGGGCGTTGCCCAGCCTGGGCCCATAATGTTGTTGGCAAGGGCCAGATATGCTGCCGCGTCTTCGGCAGTTTTGACGCCACCCGCCGCTTTAAAACCAACATCTTGGCCGCTGGCCTTGATGGCTCTTAACATGATCTCAGCGGCTTCCAGCGTAGCGTTAACGGCTACTTTGCCGGTCGAGGTTTTAATAAAATCAGCGCCGCCTTCAATAGCGAGTTCGCTGGCGCGTTTAATCAGCTCGGGCTCTTTAAGCTCGCCGGACTCAATAATCACTTTGAGCAGCGCTTGGCCAGCACAGGCGGCTTTGCACATTTCAACCAACTCAAGGCCGGTCTCTTCGTCGCCTGCCATCAACGCGCGGTAGGGAAAGACCACATCAACTTCATGGGCGCCGGAGGCAACCGCATCGCGGGTTTCACGGGCGGCGGCCATAATGTCGTCGTCGCCGTTGGGGAAGTTGGTGACCGTGGCAATTTTAACTTGGTTATCGAGTTTATGCGCGGTAAGCGCGCGCTGGGCAGTAACGATAAACTGCGGGTAGACGCAGACCGCGGCTGGATTGCCGAAAGGCGTTTTCACCTGCTGGCAAAGCGCCTCGATGGTGCTGTCAGTGTCGCTGTCGTTCAGGCTCGTCAGGTCCATGAGGGTGAGTGCCTGTCGGGCGGCTTGGACGATATGAGGGGAGGCAGTCGCAGTCATGGAGTTCTCACAAATCAGTAAAAGATAAAAACGGGCACTGCGGATAAAACCGCAGTGCCCGATGCGTTAAGTAGCCGTCACTGCGCTAGCAATGGCAAGCGCTATGCAGACGCGCCACTTAGCGCAATAAAGAAGCCAGCAATCGAGGCCGACATCAAGTTGGATAGTGTACCGGCCAGCACGGCTTTGACACCAAAGCGGGCAATCTCTTTACGACGCGTGGGGGCAATGCTACCTAAACCGCCCAGCAGAATCGCAATGGAGGAGAGGTTAGCAAAGCCACACAGCGCAAAAGAGAGGATCGCCATAGTGTGCGGTGTCATTAACTGACCCGTGGCGGCAACAACTTGTTCCCCGTCAATGTAGGGGGCTAAATTGATGTAAGCGACAAATTCGTTGACCACCAGTTTTTGGCCAATGAATGAGCCCGCCAGGGTCGCTTCTTCCCAGGGTACACCCAACAGGAAGGCGAGTGGAGCAAACAACCAGCCCAAGATCAGCTCCAGGCTCAGCGAGTCAAAGCCCACCCAGCCGCCAATGCCACCCAGGATGCCGTTGATCAGGGCAATCAGGGCGATAAATGCCAGCAGCATCGCACCCACGTTGGCGGCCAGCATTAAACCCGAGGTGGCGCCCGATGCCGCAGCATCTAGCACATTGGCAGGTTTATCTTCCTGGGCGTCAATCTCTTCTTCCACCTTGGAAACGCTGTCGCTATCGGTTACGTCTTGGGTTTCCGGCATGATCAGCTTGGCGAACAGCAGCCCGCCCGGTGCCGCCATAAAGGAGGCCGCTACCAGGTACTCCATGGGAATCCCCAGCGCGGCGTAGCCCGCCAATACTGAACCGGCGACCGACGCCAGACCACCACACATAACGGCAAAAAGTTGCGATGGCGTCATGCGGGCGATAAACGGGCGCACCACTAGCGGTGCTTCGGTCTGGCCGACGAAAATATTTGCCGTTGCGGAGAGTGATTCCGTGCGTGAGGTGCCCAGCGCTTTTTGCAGGGCGCCACCCAGGATACGAATCACCCACTGCATAATGCCGATGTAATAAAGCACGGCAATTAGCGACGAGAAGAAGATAATGACGGGGAGTACTTTGATCGCAAATACAAAGCCGACGTTATCAACATCCGCTAAACCACCGAACAGAAAGCCGATACCGTCGTTGGCATACACCAATATTTGGCTAACACCGGACGAAATGGCCTGCAGCACCGCTTGGCCAAACGGCACGTAAAGTACAAAGGCACCGATACCCGCCTGGATAGCAAAGGCGCCCAGCACGGTACGCAGCCGGATCGATTTACGGTCATAAGAGAAGATCAGGGCAATGGCCACCAGAGKGACCATACCCACCAAGCTCATAAGGAGTGTCATATGGGGATCCTTCGCGTCAGCGCGTAAGTAACGTTTTTATAGACAGTAACGCGTTTAAAGTAAGTTGAGCTTGACGGAGTAAATCATCGCATTCTGATAATTGTTGGGGGTACCCAACTTGTTGTCAGAGTAGCGATACTGAATACCGGTGGTGATCAAATCGCTCGGATGCCACCACAGGCTCAGTGCACCGTTGGTGCCTACACTGCCTGCTGTATCGCCCACGTAGTTCTGTTCCAGATACTCATCGTCACGGCCAAACGTCTGTTCGTGCCAGTTGGTGACGCTGAAATTCTGGTTGAGCGCGGTGAAATCATAACCCGCGACCCAGCCTGCCATATAGCCGTTCATGCCGGTATAGCTATTACTTTGTACCCGCGCCGCCCCGATAAAGGGTTTAAACCACAGACCATTGTCGAAGGTAGTGCGGTAGCCCAGGCCCAGAATCTGATCCTGCTCGCGGCTGTTATAACCGTAATCGCGGAAGTCATACAGGTGGGCATAAATCGACAGCGGGCTATCGCCCAGATAAATGTGCGAGKTCACTTTACCTGCGGTGCGGAAGTTGTCCTTGCCGCCGCTGGATTCATCAAACTGGTCGTTGGTGGGGTTCTCGAAATCAAAGAAGCCATAAAACTCGCCCCAGCTAAAGCCAGCGCCGCCTTCGATTTCGAGAAACATAAAGTCGCTTTTAGCCGCATTGGAAGCGGTGCGCGCTTCGGTGCCGTTCGACCAGTCCAGATAGTTGMCCGAGACGTTGGCGAATGACCACAGCCGATCAAGCGGATGGGGCTGAGCATCATCTGCCATTAGCGGTGTGGTGAGCATCGTCGTCAATACGCCCGTTACGCCAGCGCTAAGCGCGACAAAAGACGAGGAGCGAGAAGAGTGAGAGTGTGTACGAACTGTCATAAAAGCCTCAACAAGGTTATCGCGGAGCCATTTGGGTGTGGCTATCCGAGGGTTGTAATTGTGCGGGCTGGCGTTAATGTTAAAATTATAACATTTAGTGTTATTTTTCTAACGTTGATTTGCAAGTATTGTCACATCAACGCTATTTAAATGTCATATGGCTCTCACTGTGGCACTAATAGTATCAATAGCCGTCGTAGCAGTGGAAATTACGCCGCAGCTCGCTCAGCATAGAAATTGACGCAACACCGATGCTGTCGTTGCGAAAAACACAACAAGAGGGGTTTGTCAGGAGATGCCCACCATGAATGGCCGTAGCGCTCAGCGCCTTGCCAAACTTCAGGAAGCGCTTGCCAGTGGCGGTACTCTTCATCTGCGCGATGCAGCAGAGCTGTGCGATGTTTCCGAAATGACCATCCGCCGCGACCTAACAMCCCAGGTCTCCGCCATTAGCCTGCTGGGGGGGCGCTTAGTGATGGCGAATTACCCCGGCGTCACGCCTATTTATGACCTAACCGAGCAGCAGGCCAGCCACTACCAGGCGAAGCATCGCCTGTGCCAGCGAGCACTCGCCTTTATTGAAGAGGGCGATACGCTGTTTATTGACTGCGGCTCAACGCTGATGCCGCTGTTGAGCCAATTAAGCCATTTTAATGAGCTGACGGTAGTGACCTATGCGCTTAACGTCGCCAATGCCGTCGCCGCACTCCCCAACGTGCGTTTGGTGCTGCTGGGTGGGTTATTTTATCCCGCCTCACAATCATTTGGCAGCGACAATATGGCCGCCGCTATCGAACGTTTAGGCATTAATAAAGCGTTGATATCTGCGGCGGGGGTGGATTTAGAGCGGGGGGTAAGCTGTTTCCACTTTCACGAAGTGGCACCGAAACAAGCGGCCATTGCCACCGCTATGCAGCGCCTGTTAGTGGTAGATGCCAGCAAGTTCGGCGTGGTGCGCCCGGCTTATTTCGCCGCCCTGGACGATTTTGATGTGGTGGTCACCGATGGCGAGGGGGCTCATAGCAGTCAATACCTGGGGTGCGGCAATGCGCCACTTCTTTCATGATCTCGATCAATAGAAAATACTTTAGTCTTAACTGCTTAAGCCTTTAGTGCTTAGGCCAGCGAGGCTCGTCGCCAATTCCCATCCGGCGACGCATATTTTTCCCGGAGCAATGGCGCCCAGCGTCACGTGTGCACTGTCCTTGAGAGCGTTTTCCTAGCACGTTTTCAAGAGCGTCATGCAGAGCATGTTTTGGGAAGAGTATGGGGTGGTAGTTAGCCTGCTATGTAGAAGGGCGACATGGCTAGCTAGTGTTTTAAACAACCTCTGACGAGATCACACCATGCAACGACGCTCACTTTGGCGCAGGCGAGGCACGCTAGTGCTTCTTGCGCTGTGTCTGTTTCTAGCAGGCTGTAGTTCAGCGCTGCTAGACCCAAAAGGCCAGATTGGCGCTGAGCAGCGCACACTGATTCTGACCGCCTTTGGCCTAATGTTGATTGTAGTTATTCCTGTGATTGTCATGACGCTGCTGTTTGGCTGGCGTTACCGGCGTAGTAATAGCCTGGCTAAATACACGCCTGATTGGGCGCACTCCAACGTGATTGAAGCGGTGGTGTGGATCGTGCCCTGTGCGATTATCGCGGTGCTCGCCCTGTTGACCTGGAAGACCTCCCATAGCCTTGATCCCCACAAACCGCTGGAAAGCGATGTGGCGCCGATCGAAATACAGGCGGTGGCGCTTGATTGGAAGTGGCTGTTTATCTACCCCGAGCAGGGTATTGCCAGTGTTAACGAAGTGGCCTTTCCGGTAGATACACCGGTGCGCTTTCGGGTCAGCTCAGGCTCAGTGATGAACGCTTTCTTTATCCCCCATCTTGGCAGCCAGATTTATGCCATGGCGGGCATGGATAACGATGTCCATCTCATCGCCGATGAAATTGGTAGCTACCCTGGTCGTTCCACCAACTACAGTGGCGCAGGCTTCTCTGGCATGACCTTTGAAGCCAAGGTGACCAACCCCGAGGATTTTGACGCCTGGGTGGAAACGGTACGCGCTGCTCCACAAACGCTGACCTACCCAGAAGGTTATGAAGCGTTGGCGGAACCTAGCGAATCGAATCCGGTTGAGTACTTCTCAGCCATCTCACCATCGCTGTATGAAAGCATCTTACGAAGCTTCCATACCGGCGGCGAGCATCAGATGGGCGGCGATCATGCTGACTCCCACGATGGCGAAAATGAGAAGACTGCCGATCACGCGGCCGAATCAGGTCATGTCACTAACAACCATGCTAGTCAGGATAATGCCATGCGCAGCCATTCCTCTAGCGTAGAAGTGGGAGGTTAAGCCGTGTTTGGAAAACTCACGTTAGAGTCAATTCCCTACCACGAGCCGATCATCATGGTCGTCGCGGCCTTTATGGCCATTGGTGGGATCGCACTGTTTGGTTTAATCACCTATTACCGTAAGTGGGGCTGGCTGTGGAACGAGTGGTTTACCTCCGTTGACCACAAAAAGCTCGGCATTATGTATTTCATCGTCGCCCTGGTGATGCTGCTGCGCGGCTTCTCGGATGCGATAATGATGCGCACCCAGCTGGCGATGGCCGCCGGGGATGCAGCGGGCTATTTACCCCCCGAGCACTACGACCAGATCTTTACCGCCCACGGCGTGATTATGATCTTCTTTGTCGCCATGCCCATGGTCATCGGCTTGATGAACCTGGTGGTGCCGCTGCAAATTGGTGCCCGCGRCGTTGCTTTCCCTTTCCTGAATAACTTAAGCTTTTGGCTGTTTGCGGTCTCCGCGATACTGGTCAATATCTCGCTGGTGGTGGGCGAATTCGCCAAAACCGGCTGGCTCGCTTACGCGCCGTTATCGGGGATCGAGTTTAGTCCCGGGGTGGGGGTCGACTACTGGATATGGGCGTTGCAGATATCCGGTATAGGCACCACGCTGACCGGTATTAACTTTTTCGTGACCATCATTAAAATGCGCACCAAAGGCATGACGATGTTCCGCATGCCGATCTTCACCTGGACATCGCTGTGCGCCAACGTGCTGATCATTGCTTCCTTCCCAATTTTGACCGCGACCATCGCACTGCTAACGCTGGACCGCTATTTGGGCATGCACTTCTTTACCAATGATTTTGGCGGCAACATGATGATGTACGTCAATCTCATCTGGGCCTGGGGCCACCCGGAAGTTTATATCCTGATTCTGCCAGCCTTCGGCGTGTTCTCTGAAGTGATTGCGACCTTTGCCCGTAAGCGGCTGTTCGGCTACGCCACCATGGTGTGGGCGACCATTTCGATCACCTTGCTCTCGTTTGTGGTTTGGTTGCACCACTTTTTCACCATGGGGGCGGGCGCCAACGTCAACGCCTTCTTCGGCATTATGACAATGATCATCGCCATTCCTACCGGGGTGAAAGTGTTCAACTGGCTGTTCACCATGTTCCGCGGCAGCCTGGAACTCACTTCGCCGGTGCTATGGACGCTGGGCTTTATTATCACCTTTACCCTAGGCGGTATGACCGGCGTTATGCTGGCGGTGCCCGCAGCTAACTTTGTGTTGCATAACAGCCTGTTCGTTATTGCGCACTTCCACAACGTTATTATCGGCGGCGTGGTGTTCGGCATGATGGCGGGGCTTACCTATTGGTTCCCCAAAGCGTTCGGTTTCACTTTGAACGAAAAGTGGGGCAAGCGTTCGTTCTGGTGCTGGTTTATTGGCTTCTACGTCGCCTTTATGCCGCTTTACGTACTGGCCTTCTTTGGTGCCGTACGCCGCATGCAGTCCTACGCCAACCCCGAATGGCAACCGTGGATGATTCTGGCTTGGGTAGGCGCGGTAATCATTATGCTGGGCATTGTCTGCACCATCATCCAGTTCTGGGTGAGTATTCGCGACCGCAAACAGAACGCTGATGTCACCGGCGACCCCTGGAACGGCCGCACCTTGGAGTGGTCAACCTCTTCTCCAGCGCCGTTCTACAACTTTGCACGTCTACCGGAAGTGGGCGATATCGACAGCTTCTGGTCGCAAAAGCAGCGTAGCGAAGAGCAGCTTGAAGAAGCCCCCTATACCGATATTCATATGCCGCGTAATACCGTGGCCGGGCCAGTTATCAGCTTCTTTGCGCTGGTCATCGGTTTCGCCCTGGTGTGGCATATCTGGTGGTTAGCCGGCGTCGGCGCCGTGGGTGTATTCATCAGCTTTATGGCACGGGTATTTAACGACGATATCGACTACTACGTTCCCGCTGCTGAAGTTGAGCGAATCGAACGTGAGCATCAACAACGCGTGGAGGCGCAAGCGTAATGGCAACCGATACGTTACATCACGGCGCAACGGCCGAGCCTCATGAGCATCACGATGCTTCGGGCACGAAGCTATTTGGTTTCTGGGTCTACTTAATGAGCGATTTGGTGATCTTCGGGTCACTGTTCGCCACTTACGCCGTGCTGATGAAAGGCACGGCGGGTGGGCCAACCGGCGCTGATATCTTTGAATTACCTTTGATCCTTTTCGGAACCTTTGCACTGCTGATCAGTAGTTTCACCTTCGGTATGGGCGTTTTGGCAATGCATGCCAACCGTGTTGGCCAAGTGAAAGTGTGGCTGATTATTACCTTTCTACTGGGCTTGTGCTTCCTGGGGATGGAAGTCTATGAATTCCAGCATCTGATCCATGAAGGGTACGGTCCGGACCGTAGCGGCTTTTTATCGGCCTTCTTTACCCTAGTAGGTACTCACGGGTTGCACGTTACGTTTGGCATGATCTGGATTTTGGTCATGTTGGTACAGCTGTCGACCAAAGGGTTGAACGATATGACCCGGCCGAGGATTTTGTGCCTAAGCCTGTTCTGGCACTTCCTCGATATTGTCTGGATCTGTGTCTTCTCATTCGTCTATCTGATGGGAGTGTTGTGAGATGAGTGCAAGTTCAACCAATGCCCATGGCAGCGTTAAGTCGTATGTGACAGGACTGGTATTGTCGCTGATACTGACCATTATCCCTTTTGCGGTGGTGATGAGTGGCGCTTTTAGCGTATTGGCTACCGTGATTGTGATAGCCGTGACCGCGGTGTTGCAGATACTGGTGCAACTGGTCATGTTTATGCATATGAGTACCAAAGCCGACGAGGGCTGGAATCTGATGTCCTTCGTCTTCACACTGACGATTCTCGTCCTAGTGGTAGGAGGCTCGCTGTGGATCATGCAGCATCTGCATCTCAACATGATGATCGGCTAATCTCAGCGCCCAGCCGCTGGCGGGATCTGCTCGAGCTGACCAAGCCGGGCATTATCGGCGGCAACCTGATTGCCACCCTGGGGGGCTATTTTCTCGCCGCCCAGGGGCAGTTCGAGTGGCTCAGCTTTGTCTCGGTCATGGTGGGGATTGCATTAATCATCGCGTCAGGCTGTGCGTGTAACAACGTTATTGACCGCGATATTGATGCATTGATGGCGCGTACGCGCCATCGCCCTCTGGTAAGAGGCAGCATCTCTATTACCCAGGCACTGGGCGTTTCGGCGCTGCTGGGTGTATCGGGGGTGGTGTGCCTGGCGCTGGGCACCAATGGGCTAACCGTTGCCTTGGCGGTGATTGGCTGGGGCGTGTATGTGGGGCTTTATAGCCTCTATATGAAGCGCCGCTCGGAGTACGGCACCTTGGTAGGCAGCCTCTCCGGCGCCATGCCGCCGGTGGTTGGCTACTGCGCCGTGACCGGTCAGTTCGACAGCGGTGCGATCATGCTACTGGTGATTTTCTGCCTGTGGCAGATGCCGCMCTCCTATGCCATTGCGATCTTCCGCTACGCTGATTATCAACGGGCATCGATTCCGGTGTTGCCGGTAGTGCGCGGGGTGAAAATGGCCAAACACCATATCCTTGGCTACATTGTGGCGTTTATTCCCGCCTCGCTGGCGCTAGGGTTGGCCAGTCAGGCAGGCGCTGGGTATCTGTGTGTGGCGCTGACCATGGGCGGCTACTGGCTCTACCTGGCGCTGCGCGGCTACCGTTTAGACGACGATGTGCGCTGGGCCAAGAAAGTATTTGGCGTCTCTATCCTAACCATCACCGCGATGAGCTTAGTCATGGTGCTGGAATCGATGGTGCCAATGTGGGTCTAGGCCTCACACACCGTTAAGTCGTTAATAAAACGCCCCGAGCAGTTATCTGCTCGGGGCGTTTTTATTGGCTAGGGAAAAATTCTGTAACTCAGCTTTCCCGCTGACTGGCCTGAATGGCGGTTAGCGCAATGGTGTAAACGATATCGTCGACCAGTGCGCCTCGGGAAAGGTCGTTCACCGGCTTGTTCAACCCTTGAAGCATGGGGCCAACGCTCACTACGCGGGCGCTACGCTGTACTGCTTTATAGGTGGTGTTGCCGGTGTTGAGGTCGGGGAAAATAAACACCGTCGCCTTACCGGCAACCGGGGAGTCGGGCGCTTTTTGTTTGCCTACACTCTCAATGGCGGCGGCGTCGTACTGGAGCGGGCCGTCAATGGCTAAGTGCGGTGCGCGCTGTTTAGCAATCCGGGTGGCTTCGCGGACTTTATCCACATCGGCACCGGTGCCGGAGTCACCGGTGGAGTAGCTGATCATAGCGACACGCGGTTCAATACCAAAGGCCTCCGCGGAGCGGGCGCTTTGTAGGGCGATTTCGGCCAGGGTTTCGGCGTCCGGGTCGGGATTCACCGCGCAGTCGCCGTAGACCACCACCTGTTCGGGCAGCAGCATAAAGAAGATCGACGACACCTGGCTGTATTCTGGCGCAGTTTTAATCAGCTGGAACGCGGGACGCACGGTGTTGGCGGTGGTGTGTACTGCCCCAGAGACGAGGCCGTCGACTTCATCCAGCTGCAGCATCATGGTGCCGAGCACCACGTTGTCTTGCAACTGCGCTTCGGCGGTGAGTTCGTTGAGCTTGCCACGACGACGCTCGACCATCGGGCCAATATAGCGCGCGCGGCTGCTTTCAGGATCGATAATCGTCAGCGCTTTGGGCAGCGTCAGCCCGCGGTTACGCGCCACATTTTCAATATCATCGCGCTTACCGAGTAGTACACAGTCGGCAATGCCGCGGCGCTGGCAGATAATCGCCGCTTCGACGGTGCGCGGCTCATCGCCTTCCGGCAGCACCACGCGCTTTTTGGCCAGTTGAGCAAGTTTCACCAACTGGTGGCGAAACGCCGAAGGCGACAGGCGGCGGGTATAACCGCTGCTTAGGTGGGCTTTCAGCCACTCAAGATCCATATGGGCCGCCACATAACGAGCCACCTGTTCGGCGCGCTCGAAATCGTCCATGGGAATTTCGCCGCTTAACTGGCTGAGGTGCTGGGCGGTGGTCAGGCTGTCGGTCTCTACCGCCAAAACAGGCAGGCCCGTTTTGAGCGCGGGGCGGCACATCTCAATCATATTGTCGTTGGGCATAAAGCCGTTAGTCAGCAGTACGCCCGCTAATTGAATGCCGTTCATGGTGGCCAGTGCGGAGGCCAGCACCACATCGTCGCGGTCGCCGGAGGCCACTATCAAGCTGCCAGGGGTGAAAATATGCAGCGCATTTGCAGCGCTGCGGGCGCAGAGGCTGGTGGAAAGCACCCGGCGGCTGGCCGCATCGCCTTCGTTTAGCAGTTTGGCATTGAGCGCTCGGGCTACATCCAGGGTGCGCGGCGCACTGAGTGTTTTACTGTAAGGCACCACGCCGATCAGGTGGAACTTATCCGTCGCCAGGGCCGGAGAGTATTGCCGTAGCTCGGCGAGCACCGACTCTTCCAACTGTGGTTTGAAAGTGCCCGGTGCCGCAGAAAGGTCATCTTCCTGAGCGTAGGGCAGGTTTTTCATGCGCATCAAAATGCCGCCCAGAGTGCGGCTGGAGCTAACCCCACCAAAGCTGCGGGCGTGCATATCCAGCTGGTCGGCCAGGGCCTGGGGTTCGTTTAAGTCACCGGTGCCCACCAGAATAATCCGCGCATTCAGCGCGTTGGCGAGTTGGGCATTGGTTTGCGTCGCGTAGGTGGTGTGTTGGGTGGGCACCACGCCTTCTACCACGACAAGGTCTAAGGTGCTGCCATCGCGGTGGGCCTGCTGGACAACCTGTTCATAGAGCTCGACGGCGTTTTCCATGAGCTCATCGGTTTGGTCGTCGCGCAGCAAGCGCTCCAGCCGAGCCTGGGAAATCGGCGAAGGCGGGCGCTGATTAAGTGCCCGCGAGACCAGCGCGGTGGAGCGATCCAGCCCCGGGCCGTTCAGCTCGTTCTGCATAAACGGCTTTAAAAACCCGGCTTTCAGGCCGATGGTATCCAGCGCTTGAATTAACCCCAGACAGGCGGAGGTGAGCCCGGCACCCTGGCTGGTGGGCACTAATAGAATGGCTTGTGGCTGGTCGGGGTGGGCAGTCATACACGGGTCTCTAAGCAGTGGCGGGTTTCCATGGCAATGCGGCCCTCTTCATCGGTAGGGATCACCCACACCTGGGGGCCTTGGTGGTCAGGGCTATCCAGCTTGCCCTCTTTGCCGCGAATGGTGGCTTCGTTAGCGTCGTTATCCAACGCAAAGCCGAAGTGGGGCATCAGTGACAATACATTACGGCGCACGATAGGTGAGTTTTCGCCGATTCCGCCGGTGAAAATAACCCCATCGAGCTGGGGCAGCGCGCAGGAGAGCCCCGCCAGCGATTTAGCGATCCGGTAGCAAAATACCTCCACTGCCAGCTGTGCAGTGGCGTGGCCCTGTTCGGAGGCCTCTTCAATTTCACGCATATCGTTGGTTAAGCCTGAAAGCCCCAGTAGGCCGCTGTGTTTGTTGAGCACGTCGTCGATTTTGTCTAACGACCAGCCCAATTGGCGGTGCAGGTGAGCGTGCAGGCCGGGATCAACATCGCCACTGCGGGTGCCCATCACCAAGCCTTCCAAAGGGGTAAGGCCCATGCTGGTATCCTGGCTTTGATTGTTCCACACCGCGCTGGTAGAGCAGCCATTGCCTAAGTGGGCGGTTAGCCAACCGCCTGTGCCACGGCTACTTAGTTTGCCCACCCGCTGACTAACGTAAGCGTGGCTGGTGCCATGAAAGCCATAGCGGCGAATACCATGCKCGGCGTAGAGGTTTTCAGGCAGCGCGTAACGATAGGCACGCGGCGGCATGGTTTGATGAAAAGCGGTATCAAAAACCGCCACTTGCGGCAGTTCAGGGAATACGTTTTGGGTTGCTGCGATGCCTGCTAAGTTGGCAGGGTTGTGAAGGGGGGCGAGCGCTGCGGTGGTTTCGATCGCGGTGATGACGCTATTGTCGATGAGCGCGGCTTGGGTGAAGTGCTCCCCGCCATGCACGATGCGATGGCCCACCGCCGTCGGTAAGCGGCCCTCCATCCGCTCAAGAATCGCGTTAAGTGCCTGGGTATGGTCGGCATCAGGCAGTGGTTGAGTAAAACGTTCACCGGCACTGTTTTTGCCCTTTAAACGTGCCTCCCCACTACTCAGGCGTTCAGCTATGCCTTCAAGTCGCGGTGCCTGAGGGTCTGAATCAATCAACGCGTATTTAATAGAGGAGGAACCGCAGTTAATTACCAGCACCGGTGCGTTCATAAAAACCTTTTCGCTAGGAGGTTAGTGAGCAAAGCATTGGACTTTAGTATAACATGCTGCAGTGCGGAAAAGCAGCGCTAGGATTTCGTTAGCCTTCTATGTGAAAGCTAGGCATGCTGGGCTCTAGCGACCTGCATGACCGCCACCCATCTTACACCTTAACCACTACAACGAGCCGTTTCGTTCCTATGTCAGCGCCTTCTCTGCCAAAACTACTGCCGCGCCATTTGGCCATTGTGTTAATGATGACCGTGGCCACCATGTTCGCCGCCAATCACGTCTCCGCGCGGCTGGCGTTTGATAACGGAACCGGGCTATTGCTGGCGGTATTAACCCGCTCAGGGGTTGCCTGCCTGATTTTAGTGGCGCTAGTCATCGTGCAGAGAAAGCGGCTTTGGCTGCCCGCTGGTTCTTGGCCGTGGCAGCTCGCGGTGGGTCTGCTGATCGCGATCCAGAGCGTTAGCCTCTACTCGGCGGTAGCAAGGCTACCGGTGGTGATTGCGCTGCTATTGGTCAATACCTTCCCGATTCAACTGGCGCTGCTCAGTTGGGCATTGGGCGGCCCACGCCCGACGCTACGTAGCTGTTTGATTATGGGCACTATTTTAATCGGCTTGCTGGTGGTGCTGGATATCCCTTCATGGATTGCCAGTGCTGATGGTATGGGGCCAGGCTGGATCGCGGGGAWTGGTTTTGGATTAATGGCGGCCTTCGTATTTGCCTGCGCGCTATGGGTCACTGAGCACCGCCTAGCCGGAGTGGGCAGCACATTGCGTAGCCTGCTGACCATGCAAACGGTGTTTATCGTCATGATCATTGGCGGCATCGCCGGTGTGGTGCCTGGGGGGATGAGTCTGCCGGATAACAGTACCGGCTGGCTGGGGCTTGGGCTGCTCGGGCTGCTGTATGGTTCGGCGTTCTCAACGCTGTTTATTTTTGTGCCACGACTCGATATGGCGCGTAACGCGCCAGTGATGAATATCGAACCGGTGGCCTCCCTGGTGTTGGGCTATTTCGTGCTGGGACAAATGCTTAGCCCAGGGCAGCTAGTCGGGGGAGCCGTGGTAGTCGGCGGTATTATCGTGCTGAGCCTATCCAAGGGGCGGTAAATATTTGCGTTCTTCATAGTTATGGATCACAATACAAACGTGTAAGGAAACACTGTTTTTTAACTGAGGTACAAGCTATGAAGATGTCCGTATTATCACTTACATCGGCGGTACTCCTGGTTGGCGTAGGCGCTTTCGCAACGTCTGCTCAAGCTCAACAGTCTTTCGACTATCCACAAGCTTACTTGGGTGGTGACGCCATGTTTTGGAGTCTTGACCCAGAGAGAGGCTCTTCACGTGACGACGTAGGCTTACGTCTGCGCGGTGGTGCCCAGTTCAATGACTACTTTGCCCTTGAGGGCCATTTAGGTACGGGCGGCTCGGATGGTGGTGCTGATCTAGACCATCTGGCCGGTGCTTATGCCAAAGGGATTTTCCCGGTAGCGCCTGAAGTGCGGTTATACGGTTTAGCGGGCTTCACGGAAGTTGAAGTGAGTGACAACCGGGAGAGCGATTTCTCCTACGGTGGCGGCGCTGAAATGGACATAGCACCTAATTTATCGGTGAACGCAGATTACATGCGCTACCTGGATAAATCTGACTACACCTTTGATGCGGCCAGCGTTGGTTTACGTTACCGGTTCTAATAGCGGTGTAAAATTTAACGTTAATCGCTAGTTATATCTAAAAACCCCATGGCTTCTTGCCATGGGGTTTTTGCTTCCCCCCATACTTTCCTCGCGAGCAAAGGAACGTTTTTTGCTTGAAGTTACTGTCATTATATCTCGGTGTAGGTGTGTGCTCACTTAGGTCATCAAGCATTTCTTAATTTCCAGCTTGGTGACTGTCAGAGACTCGGCATAATTTTTCGTAGTTTGGGCCAAATGCTGCAACTGCGAAGGTGATAATGTCGAAGTGACTCGTTGGCAAGAAACGAAAATATAAAGTCCAGCGCTCAACTTGATTAAGCTCCGTTCAAGAGGAAACTATCATGTATAAAATAAGCAAAATGACTGTAGCTGTAGCTGTAGGTTTATGTTCAAGTTTAATGGCAGCATCCGCTATGGTTGAAGCCGCTGAAAAAAATTGGCGTATGGCAACACCTTGGAGTGGTGGGCCGTGGCTTGAACGTGATGCACAAATGTTTGCTGATCGTGTCAATGAGCTTTCTGATGGTGAAATTGCCATTGAGGTTTATCCTGGCGGCACCTTAGGCAGTGCACTGAAGGTAACGAATACGGTCAAGTCTGGAGTTGCGGAAGTAAGCCACAACTACATTAATTATGACTATGGCACCGATCCCACTACCGCGCTTCTAGCAGGCCATTCAAGTGGTTTGACTCCTGAAGAGTTCATGATGTGGATGTACGAAGGGGGAGGCGTTGAACTGTATGAAGAGTACCGCCGCGATGTCTTTGACGTTGTCGCTTTCCCTTGTGCGATTTTGGGTACCGAAATTTTCCTGCACTCCAATAAACGTGTTGAAACTCTTGAAGACTTCCAGGGCTTACGCTTGCGTACTTCCGGTGCATGGTCTGAATTAGCTTCCCGGCTTGGTGCCTCCACGGTGGTAATGGCCGGCGGCGATATCTATAGCGCGCTTGAGCGTGGCGTAATTGATGCAGCCGAGTGGGGTAGCCCTGAAATGAATCAGCCCACGGGTTTTCAGGAAGTGGCCCAGTACGTGATTATTCCAGGCGTGCATCAGTCAGGTGGTTTTTTAGAGTGCCAGGTTAATGAAGATACCTGGAGCGAATTAAGTGAAGATGAACAGGACATGCTGCGTTTAGCGGGCAAGTTAAGTGTTTTTGAAACCTGGCTGGCAAGCTCTTTTGCTGACTTGGATGCCTATCAAGCCTTACTCGATGGCCCCAACGAAATTGTTCATCTTGATCAGGCGTTTATCGATACTATCTACGAAGAGACTGTGAAATGGGAAGACGAGTATGCGGCTGATAATGAGTGGTTTGCTCGCGTCGTTGAGTCCCAGCGCAGCTTTAAAGACACCATGAGCGTATGGCCTGAGTATCGCTTACCGATTGGCAGTATGGGTCGATAATCGAGCCATCAACGAAATGAAAGAGAGGTCTCTGGCCTCTCTTTCATACGTTCAAGTCTCTCTTTTATGACGTGTTGATGAGTAGCCATCATGAAACTAATTCAAGCGATTGAGTCGCTAACCCGTTGGGCAGGTTGGGTAGGTGCGATATTGATTTTTCCGTTAGTTGGCGCGCTAGTAGTGGAAGTATTCAGCCGCTATGTGGCCGGACGTCCAACGCTATGGGCGTTTGAAATTAGCTATATGGTCATGGGTGCCATGTTCATGCTGGGTATGGCCAATGCACTGCGAATTGGCCACCACGTCAGTGTGGATTTGGTGTCGATGCAGCTGAATGCCAAAACTAACGCGCTGCTGCGCATTATTGGCTATGTACTGTTTTTGCCCATTTTAGCGTGGCTTGTGTGGGAGCTTTTTCATTATGCACTGCAAGCGTTTAACTCTAATGAGCGCTCGGGCCGTTCCGCATGGAATCCTATTGTGTGGCCGATTTTGACGGTGTGGTGTATCGGTTTTACCTTGCTAGCACTGCAGGTGGTAGCAGAGCTATTAAAGGCGGTAGCGGTACTGCGTGGCCAGCCGCTACCTGAGGAGGATGCATCATGAGCAGTTATTTATCGTTGATGATGTTTCCGGTGTTGATGCTGTTTATCTTTTCCGGTTTTCCCATTGCATTTTCGATGATTTTGGTGGCAACAGGCTTTGGGATTATCCAGTTTGGTGATGTGGCGGCTTATCAGCTGCTGACCAAAATCGAAGATACCGCGTCTAATTCTATTCTCGCCGCCGTGCCACTCTTTATCTTTATGGGGGCAATGCTCGAGCGTTCAGGAATCGCCGAAAGGCTATTCGAAGCAATCCATATGTGGACACGTCGCTTACCCGGTGGTTTGGGTGTGGGCGCAATTATTATGGGTACGCTCTTCGCTGCCTCTAGTGGTGTAGTGGGCGCTACCGAAGCGGTTATCGGCATGCTTGCGATCCCGGTAATGCTTAAACACCACTACAACAAGAGCCTGATTTCAGGAACGATTTGTGCAAGTGGTTCGCTTGGCACCGCTATCCCGCCCTCTATTACGGTGGTGGTGTTAGGGCCTGTTGCTGGCGTTTCAGTCGGGTCGCTTTTCAGTGGCTTGCTAATTCCTGGCTTTTTAATGGCGGCGATGTTTTTGATCTACATTGTCGGCGTGGCCTACTTGAAGCCGCAGATGGCCCCTCGGGTAGACGAGAGCGAGCCAGAGGAAAGTTGGCAGGAAAAAATACGCGTCACGGCGGTTGCGTTACTGCCTACTATGCTGCTGATTTTTACCGTGCTTGGCACCATCTTAATGGGCTTAGCTACACCAACAGAGGCGGCAGCCTGTGGAGCGCTTGGCTCAGTATTATTGGCACTGGCTTATCGCAATTTAACGCGGGATGTACTGTGGCACGCAGCTATCAAAACCATGAACATCTCGGCAATGATTCTGCTGATTGTAATGGGCGGCAGTATGTTTGCGGGTGTCTTCTTTGCCTCTGGCGGTATGGCAACGGTGCAGTCGATGCTGATGGATACCGGATTAAGCCCCTGGATGATTCTCGGGTTGATTCTMCTCATCGCCTTTATTGCGGGCTTCGTGTTGGATTTGATCTCTGTCGTGCTGATCATTATCCCCGTGGCAATGCCGATTGTGCGTATGCTAGGTTTTGATGAAATATGGTTCTGCGTAGCCTTTCTGGTAGTGCTACAAACGAGCTACTTAACACCTCCGCTTGCCCCGGCAATTTTCTACTTAAGAGCCATTACTCCACCAGAAATTACCCTCAAGCATATGTATTGGGGTGTAGTGCCTTTTATCATCGCGCAGTTAGTGGTGCTGGCGCTGGTGTTGGCTTTCCCTAGTCTTGCGTTATGGCTGCCTGATTTGATGAGCGGACCATCTTGGTAATGAGTTAAGTGCGTATTGTTGTGATTGATGCCGCCTAAGGGCGGCATCGTGCGTTTTGGGAAGTGGTATTCGAATATTGTTAGCGCGCTAATTAATTGTTAGACTAACGTCTCTAATGCTATCCCCTAAACGATACGCGCCCGTATAGAGGCGCTGGCCAGGTGGTTGCCTGGTGGCAAACAAGTGAGCCCTGCATGACCCCCGATCAAACATTTGCCCGCTGGGTGAAGGTAGCCCTGGCTGCCTTTGTACTGCTTTTTATTTATTTTCTGGTGGCTGATAGCTTTATGCCCATGACCCCTGAGGCGAGGGTGCTGCGGCCGGTAACCCGTATTGCGCCCGAACTCAGTGGTCCAGTGAGCGAGGTGTTGGTGAGTGATCACCAACACGTTACCAAAGGCGATGTGCTGTTTCAGGTAGACCCCGCGCCGTTTCGATTAGCGGTTGAGCAGGCACAGCTAAATCGCGAGCAGGCCGAACGAGAGAATGCTCAGTTGGAAGCAGAGCTAGCCTCCGCACAAGCGGAATTGGCATCTGCTGAAGCCACAGCTGCAGAGCGGCGGGGTGAACTGCAGCGTGCGGAAACTCTGGTGGCGCAGCAGAGCGTATCCCGCCAGCAGTACGAACAGCAGGTGGCTGCTGAACGCACTGCACAGGCCAGCGTGGCGGCGGCCAGGGCGAAAATTGTGAGCCTGGAAGKGCAGTTGGGCGATGCTGGTGAGACGAACCTGCGTTTGCGCCAAGCGGAAAACGCGCTTTCCCAGGCGCAGTTGGATCTTGCCCATACCCAGGTACGCGCCGCGCAAGCCGGTAGCGTTGCCAATCTTCAGCTAGACGTAGGTGACTACGTTCAGGCGGGTCAACCAGCGGTAGCGGTAGTGGCGGATGCAATCGATATTATTGCCGATTTCCGTGAAAAGAGCCTGCGCCATGTGGTGCCCGGCGATGTAGCGAAAGTGGTGTTTGATGCCTGGCCGGGGCAGGTATTTGATGCGCAAGTATTCGCCATGGATGCCGGGGTTCGCGATGGGCAGTTGGCCGCCGATGGTCAATTGGCCGATATTCCTACCACTGACCGCTGGGTGCGCGATGCTCAGCGCATGCGCGTTCACTTGGAGCTAAGCCAACCAATCGCCAACTTATTGCCCAGCGGTGCCCGCGCCACCGTGCAGCTTCAACCCGGTGATGCTGCCTTGGCCAAACCCTTTGTGTGGCTACAGGCGCATATGATCAGTTGGCTGCATTATGTGTATTAAAAAGAGGTCTGCCAGGTTTATTAAAAAGAGGCTTGCCAGAGCGCGGGCGTCTAGCAGAGCGGCGCCTAAGCGTAAGCCCGAACTCTCAAAGAATGGCCTGCGTCAGTGCCTGAGAGTGGCCGGGGGAGGCGCGCTGGGGTTTGTGGTCAGCCAATTGATGGGCTGGAACTATGGGGTGTTTTTTACCGTTTTTCCAATGTTCTTGCTGGGTATGGTACCCATCTTGAACGGCCATATCGTGCGTCAGTTTTTGGCCAACGTATCTATCAATGTGCTTGAGGTGAGTCTAGTGGTCGGACTGCTCAAGCATATGCCGGTAGTGATGACCCTGGTGGTCATGGGCATATTTCTATTTCGCTTTAACTTGATGGCGAAAGGGCCGCTGTTTCTATTCGGCGCCAACGGCGTGCTGACGCTCAGCATCCTGCTCCACTTTGCCAGCTACCCCAATGTAGACTTGAGCGATTTACTGGCCTGCAACCTCGTCGCCAGTCTATTGGCGGTGTTTATTGCCATGCTGATGCATACACTGTTCCCTGACGTGGAAGCGCGTAAACCGCCACCCAGAGTGACCAAGACTTCCTCCCAGATTCGCCATGAAACCTTAATCGGCGGCCTAACCGCGACGCTCTCGTTTGTGGTATTTCAAGTTTTTGACTTGCAGGGGTCGCTTTCCGCGCAGATGGCGACCATCTTGGTGCTATTTACGCTGGGCTACTCCGGTGCGCGGGTATCAGCTGCCAAGCGAGCCGTAGGAACGCTGTTGGGGTGTAATTTAGCGCTACTCATGCAGCTACTCCTGTATACCCAGAGCCACCATTTCCTGCTGGTGGTGTTGCTCTATTGGCTGGGGCTCATGCTCTTCGCCCGGGAGCATATTCATGAAGGCGGCGGCTCGGGGATTGGCTTTGGCGGGATGACCACCCTGGGGATTCTGTTTGGCCAGTCGCTGGGCCCGCAGCAGGATCTGGTTTACAGCGCACTCTACCGGTTCTCCTCAATGAGTGTCGCGCTAGCGCTTACACTGCTGACGATGGCCTGCCTGCACTTTGCGCTGAACTGCTGGACGTCAACGCGCTTACCAGAAAGCAGCCTGTCATAAATACAGCTGCCACAAATAAATCAGCGCAACTTTTTTAATACAGGCTACTCTGATGAGTGTGTCGACGTGTGATTTGATGTGTTTCCCTACTAACGGATTAGAGGTGTTCGTCATGGCAACAGGTAAAGAAGATAAAGCAAAAGGAACGGCCAACAAAGCTGCAGGCAAAGTGAAAGAAGCCGCGGGCAAGGCAACAGGTAGCACCAAAACTGAAGCTAAAGGTAAGGCCCAGCAGGCGAAAGGCGAACTGCAAAAAGGCAAAGGCGACGCCAAGGAGAGCCAGAAAAAACAGCGCTAGTCATGTAACACAGATACCAACAGGGGGCTTCGGCCCCCTGTTGGCGTTTATGCGGTCTGGAAACTCCCGTTTCTCATCTTCAGCGCTGAAGCATGGAGAAGTTTGCTTAGTAGTGACCCAGTATTTTCCACCACAAGCCGCCGACCACCACCCAGATCGCAAGATTAACCACACTCATAATAAAGCCCGCTTTCCACCACTCGCCCAGCGTTAGATAGCCCGAGCCAAAAATGACCGGCGATGTCCCGGTCGCGTAATGAGTTAAGGTCATCATGATCGAGGAAGTGGCGGCCATGATCAGTACAAACGGCATGGGCGGTGCGCCGAGCGTTAATCCAACGGTAAGAAAAGCTGCCATCATTGCGGTGATATGTGCGGTGGTGCTGGCAAAGAAGTAATGAGTATAGAGGAAGGTCAGCACCAGCAGGGCGGATGCTCCCATCCAGCCAATGCCCATCATGGTGATCCAGTTCTGCATATTGGTAGAGAACCAGTCGATCAACCCGGTCTGGTTGAGCTGGGAGGCCATCATTATTAAGGCGCCGAACCAGAGTAGAGTATCCCAGGCGTTCTTTTCCGCCAGCACATCGTCCCAGGTTAATACGCCTGTCAGCAGTAGTATCGATAGCCCAATAAACGCTGACGTGGTGGTGTTGAGGGTGACTGCATCGCCCAGAAATAGCGCCGGGATATCTGCCCACAGCAGCAATAGCACCAAGAAGACAAACAGCATAATGCCTTCGTCTCGGCTGATCTTCCCCATTTCGGCAAGTTTATCCCGCGCCATCTGCGTGGCGTGGGGTGTCTGTTTAATATCCGGCGGATAAAGCAGGTAAAGAATATAGGGCATAGCCAGGATAGCGACCAAACCAGGCAGTAGCATAGCGAGCGCCCAGGTCATCCAGCTCAGCTGGATTTCCGCCCCGGTGGCGATAGATATCAGCTCTACGGTCAATGGGTTGGGAGCAGTGGCAGTGACAAACATCGCTGAGGTAATCGGGTTGCTGTGGTAGTTAACAAGTGCCAAATATTTGCCGATTTTGCTCGACGTGCCATCTTCCGGGCGTGAGTCAAAGCCTTTAGCGATAGAGCGCATTATGGGGTGCATGATGCCGCCACCACGGGCGGTATTGCTGGGGGTTACCGGGGCAATGGAGAGCTCTGAAAAGGCCAGGCTGTAGCCGATTCCCAGCGTCTTCTTACCAAAGATAGAGATGAAATAGTAGCCGATACGGGCGCCTAGCCCCGTTTTAATCAGCCCTCGCGAGATCATAATCGAGATAGCGATTAACCAGATCAGTGAGTTGGAGKAGCTGCTTAAAGCATCGTTAATGGCGGTGCCTGGGTTGTCGCTGGTCACCCCGCTCGCCGCCACAATCGCAATGGCAATGATTGAGATGGCCCCTATGGGCATTGCCTTACCAATAATCGCGGCAATCGTCCCCACAAAAATAGCCAGCATTAGCCAGGCATCAGAGGTGAGACCTTCTGGCAAGGGAATAGCCAGCCATATCAGTAGAGTGATCGCCACCGCAATAGCGGTTGGCCAGGGTTTGAAAGGCAGCGTCGGCATCGTGGAGCCCTATAGTAAGTAGGTGGCTGTGCAGTACGCTCACAGGCAATAAAGCAGTGCTTGAGTTGCGACTTAAGTCTAGAGCGGATGGACGATTGGCGACTTGCCCCACGTCAATTAGAAGCTTGATCTAGCGCAATCATTCACGCTGTTAGCTATGACTTAATGGTGAAGTGCCATGACTCCCCTCACTGAGGAAGCGACCCATGCCTACCATGATGAAAGCGGCCATTTTAGTTGAACCCGGCCGCATCGAGATAGATGACAAACCCATTCCCGAGATTGGCCCCAATGATGCGTTAATGCGCGTGACCACGACGACGATCTGCGGCACCGATATCCATATCTTAAAAGGCGAATACCCGGTTGAGCGCGGCTTAACCATTGGCCACGAGCCGGTGGGCGTTATTGAAAAATTGGGTGCTAACGTTAAGGGCTACCAGGAGGGGCAGCGGGKGATTGCCGGGGCAATCTGTCCGAGTTTTACCTCCTACGCTTGCCAGGATGACTGCTGCTCACAGGATGGCGGCCACCACAGCCACGGCTACAAGCCGATGGGCGGCTGGCGCTTTGGTAATACCATCGACGGCGCCCAGGCGGAATACCTTTTGGTACCCGATGCACAGGCCAATCTTTCGCCCGTGCCCGATGGCCTAACCGACGAACAAGTACTGATGTGTCCGGATATTATGTCCACCGGTTTTGCTGGCGCTGAAGCTGCCGGTATAAAAATTGGCGACACGGTGGTGGTGTTTGCCCAAGGTCCGATTGGGCTATGCGCAACTGCAGGTGCGCGGCTGCGTGGAGCGGGTTTGATTATTGCTGTCGACGGCGTTGATGAGCGCTTAGCCATGGCCAAGCAGATGGGCGCCGACGTGACGCTGGATTTTCGCAAGGTCGATGTCGTTGAGGAGATACTCAAACTCACCGGTGGGCGCGGGGTCGATTCCGCCATTGAAGCACTCGGCCTGCAACAAACGTTTGAATCAGCTTTGCGAGTACTAAAACCCGGCGGAACGCTATCCAGCCTTGGCGTTTACTCCCAAGACCTGACGATTCCGCTAGGCGCTTTCTGTGCTGGCCTTGGCGACCATAAGATCATTACCTCGCTATGCCCCGGTGGCAAAGAGCGCATGCGCAGGTTGATGAGCATCATCGCCGCGGGACGGTTGGATCTTGGCCCCATGGTCACCCATCGCTACGCGCTGGAGAATATCGTCGAAGCCTACGATCTCTTCTCCCACCAGCGCGACGGGGTACTGAAAGTGGCGCTTGAGGTTTCATAAAACTCAAGTGACATACTCAGCAGTGAGGCTATCAAAGAAAAACCCGCTAATATCAGCGGGTTTTTCGGATTGAAAGAACTATCGGGTATCAGTTCAATTCCAGTGAGAAACTCATTTCAACGCCTGCATCATCCACTCTGAGCCAGTACTCAGTGTTCTTATAAGCATCACCATATTGCTTGAGCATATCAATATCAGACGCTGCTATCTCATCCGAGGGTATCTGCTCCATAACATCGGCCAGCGAATGATAAAACTCGCCTGTCATGTGGCTGTGAAACAGTAGGTCATGCTCTGAAGTAGGGGCTTGTAGCTCTGACTGCAGCGTCGCTGAATCGCTAATACCCMCGCCTAACGCAACCGCCGTGTCAGACATAGCGGCGTAAAGCGCTGGTGCGTCTGGTGGCAGCATCATGCTCTTGACTTGCTTGGCTTTTCCGCCTGGTTCAAGTCCAAGAGCCCCTAGCTCCGGCATGAAAGCGCTCACTGTAGACAGCAGCGCCAGCGGATTTTGTGAGGCGAGGGTGAGGATACCGAGACCGCTGGGCGCCCCGTTTTTCATCGTTAGACTGTCAATGCGAGCATTGAAACCAGACAACGACGGGCCAATCATCATGGTGATCGGGTTATTGAGCGCCATGTTAATTTCATTCCAAGTACCGTTTAGCTCCTGTAGTTCATCACAGCTGAACGGGTTTTGACGCACTTCCTGCGCATATTTTTGAACGGTTTGAAGCAGTACAGGCAGGTCCAGACCCAATCCAAAGCTGGCCATTCCACCGGTGCTGCCAAGGCCCGGAACCTGTGTGGTCAGGGCACGCAGATCGCTGACAATATCTTCATCGGTCTCAAGGATGAGATTCATCTCCATGCGGTCGAGGCTGTAATCACGCATGCCCATTACCAGACCAGGGAAGCGGCTGGTAATGCGGTCAATATCTGCCTGGCAGGTGGATAGATCCAGAGGTTCTGCATCGACGGCATTCATCAACGCTTGAGTACCCGAATGCGTAGGGCTACTTAGCTCATCAAACAGCCGTGAGGAGTCGATCTGCCCGGCACCGTAAGGCGTGAAGTCATGGCGCTGCTCAAGCTCTGCCAGTGCATCGGTATCACCGATGCTGCTGTCGGGCAGCGCTTTACCCAGCACCTGTGCCAGCAGCTCGTCGCTGGCATCCTGCGGCACCACCGATACCAGTAGCTGCTGGTCGTCAATGGCTAGGATGGCCTGGAGTGGGCCCTCAGGCGTCAGTACCCAGTAGTCGGTGCCGTTAGTGGTGGCCGTGCGTGGAGTGATGTCTGCTTTGGCGAGGATGCGCTGCAGCGTTTCGCGAAAGGCATCTTCATCCTGCAGTTGCATGCGCAAAACAGGCAAAATACCCAGCCCATAGAAAGCAGCCTGAGGGCTCATCTTGAGCCCCAGCGCATGCACATCTTCCAGTGACTCAACCCCGACTAACTCTTCACCCATGGCGATTAACAGCGTCATCATCGAATGCAGCACTTCATCGTCTTCTATCTGGGGCAGCGTATCGCGCAGTTCATCCAGATCAGAATCAAGGGTCGCCATGGGCTGCATACGCTGATAAAGATCAAAGACATCCTGTTCAGGCATCGCTTCGCGCGTGGCCATGAAATAAGGGGAGTTAGCCGGAACGTATTTCAGCATTGGCGCTACGTTATTTTTCGGCGCTTCCTCTTGTGTTGCCGCTTCGGTTGGCTCGTTATCATCGCTGCAGCCGCTGAGCAGGCCTGCGCTGAAGAGGGCAAGGGTAACCGCTATGGAAAGTTTGGTTTTCATCTGGAATCAGTTCTTTGAATGGTGTTGGTTTTAAATGAGCCGAGTTGGGCTGAGCGCTCTGTAAATGGGAATCATACACGAGCAATGTATAATTAATCTCTACTTGAGTGAAAATTTATCATTACTCCAAAGCGTATTGATCAATGGAGAGGTCGGAAAATCATGCGGCATAAAGGTGGCCCTTGAGTTTCGCTAAGACTCAAGAGCCACATTCCACAGCGAAGCTGTTAAGTAGGCCTACACCTCCTGATACAGCTCGCTACCTTTCTGGCGAAACTTCTCCGCCTGCTCTTCCATGCCCTTCATAACCGCTTCCTGATCGCCGTTTAGCCCGTGCTCATTAGCATAGTCACGCACCTCCTGGCTGATCTTCATGGAGCAGAACTTCGGCCCGCACATGGAGCAGAAGTGGGCCACTTTTGCGGAATCCTTGGGCAGGGTTTCGTCGTGGTATTCGCGGGCCGTATCCGGATCCAACCCCAAGTTGAACTGGTCTTCCCAGCGGAACTCGAAGCGCGCCTTGGATAGCGCATTATCGCGCCGCTGCGCCGCCGGGTGGCCTTTGGCCAAATCCGCCGCGTGGGCAGCAATCTTGTAGGTAATGATGCCGGTTTTGACGTCGTCTTTATTGGGCAGGCCCAGATGCTCTTTGGGGGTGACGTAGCAGAGCATGGCGCAGCCAAACCAGCCGATCATCGCCGCCCCAATGCCAGAAGTAATGTGGTCATAGCCGGGGGCAATATCCGTTACCAGCGGCCCTAATGTATAGAAGGGCGCTTCGTCGCAGTATTCCAACTGCTTATCCATGTTCTCTTTCACCAGGTGCATGGGCACGTGGCCGGGGCCTTCGATCATCACCTGCACATCGTGCTTCCAGGCGATATGGGTCAGCTCGCCCAAGGTTTTTAGCTCCGCCATTTGCGCTTCATCGTTGGCATCAGCCACTGAGCCGGGGCGCAGGCCATCGCCGAGGGAGAACGCCACATCGTACTGCTTGCAGATCTCGCAGATCTCTTCGAAGTGGGTGTACAGGAAGCTCTCCTGGTGATGGTACAAACACCACTTGGCCATGATTGAGCCGCCGCGGCTAACAATACCGGTGACCCGCTTAGCGGTGAGCGGCACATAGCGTAGCAGTACGCCCGCGTGAATGGTGAAGTAGTCCACCCCCTGTTCGGCCTGCTCGATCAGCGTATCGCGAAACACTTCCCAGGTGAGGTCTTCGGCCACGCCTTTGACCTTCTCCAGCGCCTGATAGATAGGCACCGTGCCAATCGGCACCGGCGAGTTGCGCAGTATCCACTCGCGGGTTTCGTGGATGTTCTGCCCAGTGGAGAGATCCATGATGGTGTCCGCGCCCCAGCGGATGCCCCAGGTCATCTTATCCACCTCTTCTTCGATAGAAGAAGTCACCGCCGAGTTACCCAGATTACCGTTAATTTTGACCAGGAAATTACGGCCAATAATCATCGGCTCGCTTTCTGGGTGGTTGATGTTATTGGGAATAATCGCCCGCCCGCGGGCCACTTCATCGCGCACAAACTCGGGGGTGATCTCTTCGGGCAGGCTGGCGCCAAAGCTCTGGCCTTTGTGCTGATGGCCCAGAATGCGCTCTACTTCAGCGGTACCCAGCGCTTGACGGCGCTGGTTTTCGCGCAAGGCGATAAACTCCATTTCCGGGGTGATAATGCCCTGGCGGGCGTAGTGCAGCTGGGTCACGTTCTTGCCCGGTTTTGCTCGGCGTGGTGTGCGGGTTAGATCAAAGCGCAGCTGGGCAAGCGTCGGGTCGTTGGCGCGGCGGTTGCCGTAATCAGACGTGGGGCCTGATAGAAATTCGGTATCGTCACGCTCTTCAATCCAGACCCGGCGCAGTGCCGGTAGGCCACGGCGTAGGTCAATCTTGGCGTCAGGGTCGGTGTAGGGGCCGGAAGTATCGTAGACCAGCAGCGGTGGGTTCTCTTCATCAATGCCGGTGGTTTTGGTCGGTGACAGTGAAATTTCCCGGAACGGCACACGGATATCCGGGCGCGAACCTTCGATATATACCTTACGTGAACCGGGCAGCGGCGCAATGGCGGCGGCATCGACCTGGGCGGTTTCGGCTAAAAAATGGCTGGTTTTGCTCATTACGGTCTCCTTACGATTGTTGTTTTGCAGGGTTAGTGAGTGGGGTCTGCGTCTATCAGCGCTAAGCCCATCTGCCAGAAATCGATTTCCAGGCGGGTGGCGTCGCGGAAGATTTTGCTCAGTTCGGCAAAGCGGGCGGGCGACACATCGGCAAGGCGGGCATTGAGCCACTCAAGCTCAGCCTGCATGGCTGCCTGAAACTCCTCGCCTTCGTACATGGCAATCCAGGCATCAAAAGGGTTTTGCGCTCCGCGCAGGGTAGAAGGCTGGTCGTTCAGCCAGTTGGCAATTTCGCCGTAGCCGACCAGGCAGGGGGCCAGCGCCACGTGCAAATCCAGCAGGTCGCCGCGGTTTCCGGTATCCAAAACATAGCGGGTGTAAGCCAAGGTGGCCCTGGCTTCGGGGAGTTCGGCCAGCTCTTGCTCGGAAATCGCCCACTCCTGACAAAAGCCCACGTGCAGGCCCAACTCCACATCCACAATGGCTTTCAAGCCTTCATGGGCCTGGCGAAGATCGGCAAGGGTGGGGCTTTTATAGACAGCCAGCGCATAGGCGCGGGCGAAGTGAATCAAAAACAGGTAGTCCTGCTTTAAATAGTGTCGAAACGACGCCTCAGGCAGCGTGGCATTGCCCAACTGACGCACGAAATCGTGCTCAATATAGGCGCGCCAATCTTGCTGGCAGGCGGTGGTGAGATCAGTAAAGCGGTAGCCCATGATGCCTCCGGTGGTAATGATCCGGGGGGTGGGCGAATAAGATCGAGGAAATGGCGCGGAAGGTGGCGTGAAATGAAGCCGTGGCCATCGCTTGATCCCTACGCCGGTACCCGCGCTGCGACTTGTGTAAGTAGCAGCGCATTAGCCGGATCAGGTTCAGCGGGACCAGCGCTCGGCAGCATTAATTGCTACGCCCTGCGCCATCTCAGCCGGATTTCACCGGCACCCCGTCAAGCTGTTCGTTGGTGGAGTGTAGGAGGCGGGCGGGGGAGATGCAAGGGGCTGGCTATTGCTCTTGGGTAAAGGTGGAAGTTGATGTGATAGTGGTAGGCCGTCGCTATGCTGAGGCTATAGCGCCTAGCCCTATGGCTGCAGAAGGCGGACTGGAGCGCGCTTGCGACATCGGAGAAGAGGTTCGTTAAATTTGCTTAACGAGCTGCAATGCACCACAAACACTTCTTAGTCGGGCTGCTTCACAGGTGTAACGGATATAGTCCAGCTATGCGCGAAGGCTTTGTTTACAGAGTTTCTAATCCTCCCTGAGGCCACGTTCATTCAATGCATCGTACTTGCGGATATCAGCGCGCATCCTCCCGCTCCATTGATGGACAAACTGTACGGTCTTGTCGGCGTTTAGGTGGGCAGTCAGTGCGGCTTGATCAACCCAGCGCTCCGAAACTATCAATCGTCCGGCGTCCGCGTCATCCACCGCAGCGTCATAAGAAATGTTTCCACCACGCCGCCGCGTGGTGGCGGCAAGTACTTTTAGGTGGGTCATAAATCGCGCTAATTCAGCCGGGGCGACGTATAAATATCCGGTAACGATGAGCATGTTTTATTCCTCATAATACCGCCGCTGGAGCAAGGAATTGCTGTGATTGGCGGCAACAATTTACTGTTTAACGACAAGCACGACCTTACCTTGAACGCCGCCTTGCATAGCTCTCTGATGCGCAGCCGATGCTTCTGCCAACGAATAGGTACTGTCGATAACGATCCGAATGGTACGGTCGTCGAGCAAGCGACCGACCTGCGCCAGCAGCATTCCGTTTGAGTGCACCTGTAGTGAGGAAACCGTAATCCCTAGCCTGTCGGCTTCATCCCTGGCAGAAAAGCCCAAGGGGTTGACCAGAAAGAGCGAGCCGCCTGGTTTAATAATGCTGAGGAAGCGTTCTATGTTCGGGCCACCCACAGCGTCAAGCACCAGATCCACGTCATGTGCGACCGTTTCGGCGGCTGCCTTGGTGTAATCAATGAAGTCGTCAGCACCCAGCTCGCGAAGAAGCTCTTCATGCTTACCTGAAGCAACCGCGATCACACGCGCCCCTTTCCATTTAGCGACTTGAACCGCTAGATGCCCCACGCCACCGCTAGCTCCATTGATCAAGACGGTCTTGCCTTCGAGTGGGACAGGCACATGCCGAAATGCCTGGAATGGATTGGGTAGGTCATTACCAGGATCAACCAGAAACTGCCAGACAGTAAGCAGTGACATTGGGGCACCTGCTGCCTCGACATGAGAAATGCCCTTTGGCTTCAACGCTAGGTGGCTTTCAGGAACGCTGACATATTCGGCATAGGTGCTGCTGCCCGTCATCAGGTCTTCGGGAAAACGCCCCATTGCAAAGACGTGGTCACCTACGCTGACTTTGGAAACCTCGTCGCCAATGGCAGCAACGACCCCTGACACATCAGTGCCCAATATCAACGGGAAATGTGGGCTAGGCTGCCATTCTGGAGGTAGCGCCCGATAGCCGTCGCGCAGGTAAAGGTCTGGTGGGTTAAGACTTGCCGCATTAACTTGGATAAGCACTTCACCGGCTTGTACTTCGGGTCGGGGCGTATCTTCGTAAAGCAAGACCTCTGGGMCACCGAAACTATGCAGCTGCACTGCTTTCATCATGTCGTTCATCACAACCTCACTCAAGAATAGTCACATGGCAAATAGTAAGGAAGTTCCTTGTCATTGATAATGGTGCGTAGATTCGTTTTAATAATTCCATGAAGGAACAAATCGGATTGGAACGCCTCACGGGGCTTATCGCATTTGCACGCGCCGGCTCCTTAGGCAGCTACACCGCTGCGGCGCGCTCGCTGTCTGTTTCGCCCTCTGCGATAAGCAAAAGCATCCAGCGGTTGGAGCGTCACTTCGGCGTCTCTCTTTTCACTCGTACGACACGATCGCTGTCTTTTACGGCCGAGGGCCGCGACTTGCATGGACGTGTGCTAGAGCTGTTGCGCCAGGCAGAAGAGATAGAGCAGGTAGTGAAGTCTGCTCGTTCCGAGCCCGCAGGCACGTTACGAATTGCGGCATCACTCCCATTGGGTCTGCATCTGATTGCTCCTGCTATTACGGATTTTCGAACGCGCTACCCGAAGGTAACGATCGACCTGCGGCTGAGCGACCATATCGTCGGTATGGTTGAAGAGAGCATTGATCTTGCAGTGCGGATCGGTGAACTTGCGGATTCGTCACTTTTATCCAGGCGGCTCTCACCTTACAGGCTCTCTTGCTACGCTTCGCCAGACTACCTGGCTAGGTATGGTGCTCCCGAGCATCCAGATGAACTGGTGGGGCACGAAACGATCAATTTGCGCTACCAAAGTACGGGGCAAATGTTTCGCTGGCCGTTCCGGATCGGCGAGAAAGAGATCGAGATAGTGCCGTCTTCCCCTGTTGTCGTTGATTCAAGCGAAGCCGTCATAGCCGCTATGACCGCGGGTGCAGGCATCGGGATGGCTGCAAGTTTCATGGCTGCCCCGCGGGTTAGGCGAAAGGAACTGGTACCAATCCTGTCCGACTTCGGCGTAGAGCGGCATAATATCGTTGCGCTATGGCCACAGAGTCGTAGCACCAACCCCGCTGTACGCGCCTTTATCGATATGTTGATCGAAAGACTTTGAATACCTAACACTTGATACACACAAACCTCTGGAATCAGCGAACAGCAGTTTTACATCGTTCAGCATAATTGACATACATACAGCTCAGTAGTGCTTGTGTTAAGTAGGATTTGTCAGTGCTTCCGGCAGCGTTTCAGTGCTTCGCAACAGTCCAGCATCGCGCTCAATAAGGGCGCGCCAATCTTGCTGGCAGGCGGCGGTGAGGTCAGTAAAGCGGTAGCTCATGTTGCCGCCGGTGGTAATGATCCGGACGGTAGGCGAGACAGATCGAGGAAATGGCGCGGAAAGGTGGCGTGCGATTGCGAGAGAGAGCTAGCCATGGCCATCGCTTGATCCCTACGCCGGTACCCGCGCCGCTCTTTATATGAGCAGCGCATTAGCCGGATCAGGTTCAGCGGAACCAGAGCGCTTGGCAGCAACATTGCTACGCCCTGCGCCATCTCAGCCGGATTCATCGGCACCCCGTCAAGCTGTTCGTTCGCGGAGTGTAGGAGGCAGGTGGGGGAGATGCAAAGGGGAGGTTGATACTGCCGAATTAGGCTTTGCTTGGTTGTGAGAGTGTGGAGTAGAGTCAAGATCGAGTTAATAGAACTTCAATGGAAGAGCCGTCAGGTGTAATAAGCTTGCCCAGCGTGCCTCATTTAATCCTATATATACCTTTGGTTTTTTAGGAGAGCTATATGCCAATCGTAACCGTTCAGCAGTCTCCAGGCAGGACTAAAGAGCAACGTGAGCTCTTAGTGCAGCGGATAACCGAAGCATTTTCAGAAGCATATGGAACCAGCCCTGAGGCAGTCACAATATTCTTGCAAGATTTTGATGATGAGCATTGGGCTAAAGGTGGGAAGCTACATTCTGATCGTTCCTGAGTAGCTTTCCCTGAATGGTCAATGGTGATCAGTGGGGAAGGTCGAGATATTGAATCCGTATAGCGTTTGATTCTGAGGGTAGCCTTCACCCGCTCCAACAGTTTCATAGGGGACGCTCCCTACAAAATGTGTGCTTATATACAGCGTTATCGAGTTGAGCAAAACGCGCAAGCACCCGAATCTTGGATGTGCTGCCGAAATTTTCTTTGCCACCTGAAGAATCAATGGGGTAGAGTTAATTTTGATGGCTACATGAGCTCAATTATGTCTCAAAAGTAGGTAAGTGCACATGGCAATGATTACTGATTTGGTAGTGTTATTGGTAGCTTTGCTCCACGGATATTTCTTGATATTGGAGATGTTTCTTTGGGATAAGCCGATGGGCTTTAAAGTCTTTGGTCATTCCAAAGAGCAAGCCGCAACGACAAAAGTTTTGGCATCGAATCAAGGTCTTTATAACGGTTTTATTGCAGCCGGTCTTTTGGTTGGTATCTTTCAAGGTGCGGCAGGATACGATTTCAAGTTATATTTCTTGGCGTGCGTTGTTGTGGCCGGAATCTACGGTGCAGCAACAGCAAACCGGAAAATTCTATTTGTCCAGGCATTGCCAGGAGCAATTGGTTTGCTTTTAGTTCTCTTCGCTAATCATTAAGTGCAGGTTCGCCATAACAACTCGCATCAGTACGCGGCCTGCGGCCGCCGGGCGCCCTTTCATGGCTCCTTCGTCACCATTTCAAGATCGCCGCTGTGCTCGGAGTTAGGAGAAATACGTGACCAAAAAAGTCACTCAGATATCGGAGTTTTTACTTCAGTTTGATGCGTTAAAATCGGTAAACCGCAAAACCTACATCAACTGCGGAGAGCGAGTTGAGAACTCAGCAGAACATTCGTGGCACTTGGCGATGGCTTGCTGGGCTTTTGCGGAGCAGTCACAGGAAGACTTTGACCTCTTAAAATTACTCAAACTGGCCCTGGTGCATGATCTTGGTGAGATTGGTGCAGGAGATACATTTCTCTATAGCGCAAACCGCAATGATGCCCACATTGAAGAGCGTAAGTATATCGAGAAACTGGCTTCTCATCCCGGTAACCCAATCGGAGATCTTCCGGAGCTCTGGGAAGAGCAAGAGACTGGGGAAACTAAGGAAGCAAGGCTTCTGAAAGTCATCGACCGTCTATTACCCTTTCTGCACAATGTAACGAGCGAGGGCCGTGCCTGGAGAGACCATGGTATACGGAAGAGCCAAGTGTTGAAAATGCATGGGTTCATAGAGCAGGAAAACCCAGAAATATACGACTGGTTTATTTCAAAGGTTGAGTACGCCGTGAACCAAGGCTGGCTAAAGGACTCCTGACAAGAGCAGGCACCGCGACGACCTTTACATTGTGCTTTGGCTCCATTCTCGGAGAAGATCAGTTTCATTCAAGAAGTTCCTTTTCCTGACCACCACCATGCTCCAGCTCGGTAACGGATTCCAGCAAAGGGCGGGCGTTCTTAGGTGCGCGCAGAAGGTAGGCTGTCTCTTGCAGCGCTTCATAATCTTCGAGAGAGATCATTACCACGGACTGCGACTTGCTCCGTGTGATGATCACCGGAGAATGGTCTTCACAGACCTGTTCCATCGTTTTTGCTAGGTTGGTTCTAGCGGCTGTGTAGCTGATGGCATCCATTAAGTCGCACCTGTACAGGATTCTAGTCATGTGCAGGACGTACCTTGGTGGGGTTAACAATCGACTGCACAGCGACCGATTTTCCGCTGCTTCGTGGCTCTAACCGGCGTGTGAGCGGGACATTAAATCTAATACCGAGTTTCGGGGGTAAATACCGTTGCGAATAGACGAAGTTCCACCTTCAGAGGTTCCGATAGACCTACTTCTTTTGGCAGATCCGTCTGAAAATGCCATCAAAGAGTACCTGAAACAGGCAAGGTGTTTTGTTGCATTTACCAACGATGAGGTGATCGGATCTTGCGTTCTAAAGCCACTCGGAGGGGGGATATTGGAATTGATGAATATTGCTGTTTATCCATCGAATCAACAGCGTGGCATCGGAACGCAGCTTCTAGAAACAGTTATCGATAAAATGAAGGAGGCTGGTGTAAAGAGCCTAGAGGTCGGAACCGGCACTTTCGGTTACCAACTGACCTTCTACCAAAGGCAGGGTTTTAGAGTGGACTGTATTGATAAGGGTTTCTTTTTGAAGAACTATCCGGAGCCAATCTTTGAAAATGGAGTTCAGCATAAAGATATGCTGAGATTGACTCTCGAGCTTTCTGACGATACGACATGCCAACGAACCGTTTAGCAATGCACGCGACAAGCGCGTAATTGTTGCTTTGCCACAAACACAATGAGCCTTCGGCGAGAATGATTAAAGCGAATGGTGGAAGCCTGGAGTCTGAGATTCTCTATGACGGAAAGGTTGTCCAGCGCTATGTGGCCATTGCTCCTTAACAATCGCAAGCAATACGGCCCTTCGGGCCCGGACGTCGCTGAGATAGATTCCCAGTGGCCTTTACAGGCTTTCAAGGAGCGGTTATTCATGGTGGTGCGAGTTACTCTACAGTAGATTTTTGTTTTCCCAGGAGGAACCATGCCCTTTCCCAAACGCGGTGCAAATCTCATCGCCACCCTGTTAGCAAGTTTGCTGGTCATCACTTTGATCACCGGCTGCTCGAACCCGTCCTCGGACGCAGAGGAAGAGGCGGCGCAACCGTCGTCGACTCCGCCGTCAGCCGAGGCACCCAATGATTCCGACAAACAGGAAAGTGCCGCTCCCGCAGGGCAGGCCCAGGGTGGTGATGGTTCCGAGATTACACTGAATGCTCTTACGGAGGAGGACATGAACGAGGCCAGCCTTCCCGGTGAGCTGGGGTGCCAATTCACCACGGATGATAGGGAGGTTTTACTGCTTGCCATGGGCAATGTGGGGTCGTCCGATGCGGCGCAGGGGGTGGTCAAGGTCGCCGGTTATGTGGAGCGCGTGTCGGCACCTGGTGGTTTTAATGGCATTACGGAGTCTCCAACCTTCAATGGCAAGGGCAAGACCGTCCACATTGAGGTCACCGGTGATCCCTCCGAAGGCGGGGAGTCGCCGCCAAGGCCGGCGACGTTGACATATGACCGGGCCGACGGCGCTCAGCGTGACTGGCAGGGCGAGTGGCGTTGTGGGCCTTAAGGCGCTGGGCGTCAAAGTGAACCGTTTTCGTTGCGGCTTCGTCCCCAGTAAAAAGACGTGCATGCTTGCAGCGTTAGATGCGGAGCTTTCAACTGTGGCGTGTCATGACACAAAAAGTATTGGCATACCCGTTGAAATGACATCGGTGCCTGACTCATGGTGCGCCGAGCCTGGAGGCTCCCGCGAGGGTTGCCTTTTTCGTCGTTACCCAAAGGCCCACTTCACAGGGCCGGTGAATCAGGTCAAGGAAGTGAATATACCCACGATTGCTGAGTAAGGTCATGAAACATCCAGATATTGGCCTGCACATACGTACCTATGATGATGAAGTGAAAAGACACTCTCACGACCATCATCAACTGTAGTGGTCAAGTAAAAACTGGCCAGCGCTTGGAAGTGAGTGCGGATGAGCGCTTAGCTATGTCCAGCACCTTTAAAACGCTGGCCTGCGGCGCGCTGCTGGAGTAGGAGGATGAAGGGTTACGTGGTTGCCGAAGGCCTGTTTCGTGACGACATGCCGGTTGACGGGTTGATCGCGGGCAGAACCAGTGCGAGGTATGGCTCGCGCCCGATTAGTGCGATTATTTGACCGCCGGAGCAAGCGCCCATCCAGATAATGCGACTGAGTTGGTTCGTTTGATCTCTTTTATTTGATAAATACTTTATATATGTCGGACTGATGATGATCTCGGGATCAAACTAGGCATAGCCACTCTACTGATCGACGAGCCAGAGTGTTTATCGTTAAGTAGTAAGTCGACAGCCTGTTGTGCAATATAGTCAAAAGGTATGTATACAGACGTAAGCGGCACAGGAAGGCGACTGGCAAGAGGGATATCGTTATATCCGACTAATGAAAGCGTTTTGCCTACCTCAATGCCAAGTCTATGTGCAGCAGCCATCACGCCAATAGCGAGGTTATCGTTGACTGCAAAAATGGCTGTTGGCTTCTCATCCTGTGAGAGCAGAGCCAGCCCTGCTTCCTCGCCAGCTTCGATTCCATAGCCTGACTCGATAATCCATGACTCACGCACAGCAATCCCAGATTCGCTCATTGCTTTGCGGAAGCCTTTTTGTCGGTCACGAGCGCTCGAGGTAAAGCTAGGCCCTGCAACAAGGCCAATGTCGCGGTGCCCTAGGTCGATGAGGTGCCGGGTAGCAAGGTATCCACCTTGAATATCGTCACCCAAGGCAGAAGGGCTTTTACCATCGGTACGAAGCACCAACGAGTGCGGAACTCCCCTTTCACGCAGTTGAGATGGCAACTGGTCATCAAGTCGGCTGGTAGCCAAAATTAGGCCATCCACACGTCGATTAAGAAGCAATTCAACCGCTTGACGCTCGCTTTCAGGATCGTCACCACTAGTTGCTACGATAGCGAAATAGTGACGTTCTTGAGCAACTTTAGAGATCGCTTCGTAGATAAGAGCCATGACTGTATCGCTCAGTCGAGGCACCAGTACACCAATAGTGCCTGTACCACCTCGCCTCAAGCTGGAGGCAAGAATGTCACGCTTATAGCCGAGTTCTTCCGCCGTTTTTTTAACCCGTTGAGCGGCTGGGCTATTGGAAGGCGGAAGGCGCTCATCAAGAACGCGAGAGACTGTAGACGTGCTGACGCCCGCGGCTTTGGCAACGTCTTGCATAGTTATAGGCTTACCGTTCATGAATATATTATTCCATGACGTGAGGTGGATTACTGAACCTCTGTGTTGGCTCGCATAAACAGGCATTTAGGCGAACCATTCTATCGGTTTTACAGCGATCTTATAAGCGATATGACGCTAACCCCACTGATTTACTATTAGTTTGCTTTCCGTAGCCACACATCATTTGTGAGTCGTAGACTAACGTCTAATTTTCGATGTGGTGTATTTGGTGAAAGGATTGCAATCGTTCCCAGGAACGATAACACAACCATATAAGAGGAATCATCATGTCTCTCGATCTCCGAGGTTTGMCCCCCGCACCGGTTACTCCTTTCACTCGCGATGGCGAGGTTGATTTTGCTGCAATCAAGAAGCTTGGCTCTTGGTTGGGCGGCATCGACGGCGTGAAAGGTCTCGTTGTTCTTGGCCACGCTGGTGAGGGTACATTCATGACCTCTGACGAGCAGAGGCGCGTTATTGAGGCATTTGTTGAATCGGTAAAAGGTGAGATACCTATTATCGCGGGCATCACTCGCGAAGGTGACCATATTGCAGCCGAAGAAGCAAAACGTGCTGTCGAGGCGGGCGCATCTGCTGGTCTAGTCTACCCATCTCATGGCTGGCTCAGGTTTGGTTATCAGGAGGGAGCGCCTCAAGAGCGCTATCGCCGCATTCATGAGGAAAGTGGGTTACCGCTGATTCTTTTCCAGTATCCGGACAACACGAAAGCCACTTACAATCTCCAGACGCAGCTTGATATTGCGGCCCAACCTGGTGTGTTTGCGATGAAAAATGGTGTTCGCAATATGAAGCGCTGGGATACTGAAATTCCTGTCATTCGCGCTGAGCATCCGGATCTACAAATTCTGACTTGTCATGATGAGTACCTGCTTCACACCATGTTTGATGTCGATGGTGCGCTAGTTGGCTATGGCTGTATTGCACCGGAGCCTTTGATCGAACTGATCAAAGCTGGAAAAGCCAAGGATTATGCTAAGGCGCGCGAATTGCATGATCGCCTCCTGCCCGTTACCAAGAATGTCTATCACCGTGGTTCGCATATGGAAGGAACTGTGGCTCTGAAGTGGGCCCTAGTAGCCCGGGGGATTCTTGATCACGCTACTGTGCGCTCTCCGCTTCGTCCGCTTGCCGAAGGCGCAGATCGTGAAATTGCTGCTGCTATGAAACAAGCCGGGTTAGCCTAACCGAGATTGACTACTCCTTAGGCGCTGGGCGTCCCCGAACGGTGATGCCAATGAGGCATCACCTTATGCATCCTAAATAACAAATTTAATAGGAGCGTAGGATGAGTATGAATACCAAACATGATTCAGGGCCACTTTCCCCTGCGACAAACAACGCTCGAAATCGGTTTTCTCTGACGTTGCCGCAAATGCTTGCGCTAATGGGGCCTGCTTTTGTCGCTGGCGCTTGGCGTTTCGGACCCGGTGCGCTGACATCCGCTGTCCAGGCAGGCAGCCAATATGGCTACATGCTGCTTTGGGTAATTCTTGTGTCTGCAGTGCTAATGTTTGTGTTTAATGATATGGCCGTGCGATTGGGCCTTGCATCTGGTGACTCGGTGGTTCAAGTCACCAAGCAAAAACTTGGTCGCCCAATCGGTGTCATGGCTGGCTTCGGTGTTTTCTCTATCACTTTGATGTTTGCTGTAGGCAATGCCGTTGGCTCTGGTTTAGCGCTAAGCCTGCTTTTAGGAGGTTCGGTAGTAGGCTGGACGCTCGCTAGCACTGTGGCGGTAGGCTTATTAATAGCCATGCGGAATACTTATAAGGCGATGGAGCGCTTGTTGGTCGCTTTGATTGGGCTTATGTCTGTAGGTTTTTTAGCATCAACCATACTGAGTGACCCAGATTGGGCGGCTGCTGCGCAAGGTCTTATTCCTAAATTTCCTGCTGAGGCCAGCGTTCTTTTAATTGCTTTGATCGGTACAAATTTCTCCATTAACTCAGCTTTTTATACTGGCTATGCCATCCATGAAAGAAAGCTGAATAGGCAGCAGTACCGAGCTATTACGTTAATGGATACTCTCCCGGGGAATGTAGCAACCGCATTTATGGCGATGCTCATCATCATTGTAGCCTCAGCGGTACTTCACTCCACTGGTACTGTAGCTACGACTTTTCCACAGCTGGCAAGCGTATTGGAGCCACTGGCTGGAAAGGTGGGTGCGGTACTGTTCAGCCTTGGGTTCTTCGCAGCAGCCTTTTCATCAATGGCGGCAAATGCTTCTGCGGGAGGAACGCTATTAGCGGATGCGTTGGGCTGGAACAGCAGTTTATCCGGATGGAGAGTCAAGCTGCTTGTATATGGGGTGTTGGCTTGGGGAGCTACGGTTGCTGTGGTGGCGAAAGGTTCTCCCATTGAGCTAATTATCATCGCTCAAGCCCTAACCGTCCTAGTAGCACCTTTTTTGGGAATTATTCTCTTTCTTTTGACAAGACGTGAAGATGTGATGGGGGATCTAAAAAATGGCCCTCTACAAACCACGCTTGCTCTAGTGGGGTTGGTGACCATTTTCGCAATGTCTTCTCAGCTTGTCTTTAGGCTCCTGGGTTAAGTTGAAAATAAAAGTATTACAAATATAGAGATAAAGATATGAATAAGTTTTTGTTGTGGCGCAGAGTGTTTCCTTTCTTAGGCTATTCTTTTCTATTCGTTACTCCTTCTGTATTTGCAATTGATTATGATGTGAATGGAACCAACGTTTCTTTATACGGTTACGCTAAGCTTGATGTGATGTATGACATTGGCGACGTTAAGACCGGGAATAGTAGTGGCATGGGCGATAGTGTGAACTTCTCTAAAATTGCTGTGGATGGCCAACCAAATACAAGTGGGCATTCGAATCTGCATGCGAATGAGTCACGCCTAGGTATCCGCACTACAACGTCGACAGAGAAAGGTGACTTGATTACCAATATCGAGGGTGATTTTTTCTTCGGTAATCTCCGGCTTCGTCAGGCCTATGGCTCATGGAACGGTATTACGGCAGGGCAAACGTGGAGCAATTTTCACACCTTTCTCAGCACTACTCCTACTCTTGATTTTACTGGCCCCGCAGGTCGCGATGCATTCCTTCGACAAGCACAATTGCGGTATTCAGTAGATAATTTTCATGTTGCTATTGAGGATCCGAGTGGTGCCATGTCTGGCAACTCTTTTGACGGAGGCTACGATGCAGTGACTGGTGGTAGATCCATTGCTGGTACTGATGTTGATCGTAAAGATGGCTTGCCAGACATTACGCTTCGGTACGAATCATTGGCTGGCGCATTACGTTGGGCATCAGCTGCCATGATTCGAGAAGTGGCCTTTGACGATGGTGCAGCAAAGGACTCAAAGATCGGGTGGGGAGCTTTTGTCGCGGCTAATTACGCTCTTACGCCAAATACGACGTTGCGTGGCCAAATAACCGGCGGTGAGGGGATTGGGGCTTACATGAAAGTAAACCCGGCACCCTCAGCTTATCGAGCAGGCAACGAGCTAGAGACCATCTTTGCATGGGGGGGAACGATTGGCATTAGTCACGATATAGGCCCTGGTGCTTTCAACGTTTCATACTCACTTGTTAATGCAGATTGGGATAATGCCGAGCGCGATGGCGTTTCTCTTGTTAATACTGGTAGTTCAAGTGAGTTTATAAGCGCTTATGATGAAGAACGTGAACTTGTGCATATTAATTACCAATGGAGTCCTGGTCATAACGTAACCTACGGAATTGAGTTGGCTCATGCTGCACGGCATACTGTGGATGGCCGTAGTGGAAGTGTCGATCGTCTACAAGGGAGTGTTATCTATCGGTTTTAACCTGCGGCTTCGGCCTGAATAAAAAGTTGTAATTGATTATATGTCTATGGCTAGTTGTGCGTATAGTGATCTGAACCTTGCTGCATCGTAAGGTTGCTTTAAGCGTTAGTATTTTTGCTAACGCTTTTTTTAGTTAAGTGGGCTAGAAAAGTCTTTAAAAAGGAGCACTGCGTTGATATAAATATCTAACATCTACGCCAACAGAGTACACCTATGAAACATGGTGTTTTGTGCGAGTGGGCGAGCAGCTAGATGAGATCATGGGGGAGCCTGGGCTTTTATTGTGTTGGGGGAGACAGCATCTCACTCAATAGCGTTTTCCTTGTCTGCTGTAGGGCGTTAATAATATGAACCATCTATTCGTACTCACCGGTGGCCCCGGTGGCGGCAAAACTGCTCTCCTTGATGCCCTAGCGGAGCGGGGCTATCGCGTTGTACCTGAGTCTGCCCGTAGCATCATCAAAGAGCGGTTGGCGGCGGAGCTATCACCTCGGCCAGACCCGGTCGCTTTCGCTCAGGATATTCTGAAATCCGATATTGAAAAGTACCGAAGTGTCGCTGTTGGCGAGCAGGCCACGTTCTTTGATCGTGGGGTGCTGGATGCGCTGTACATGCTGAATGCGGAGAGTGCGTTGTCACGGGCGGACATCGCCAACTATGTTCAAATGATCCTCTATAATCCCGTTGTCTTTCTTCTGCCGCCATGGGAAGACATTTATGCTATAGATTCAGAGCGTGATCAAACGTTTGAGGAGTCCCTTGAGGTATTCGAGGGGATGAAAAGCTGGTATTCGCAATGGGGTTACAAAACGCTGGAAGTGCCGCGTGATACTGTGGAAGAACGCGCGACGTTCATTTTGCAGCGTTTAGAAAACCTTTAGATCGTCACTGTTGGCGGCTCTGTTTCGCGCTTAACGCTATAGTAGGAACATGAAGACAGTTTATCGAAGATAAACCCACCAAGATACTCAAGCGCTGGTTCTGCTAATGGCGCAGCTTGGGTATAACACCAAGCGCCGCTTAAATATCGAACAAAACCGTTAACCAAGCGTGGCACGTAGCCCCTTTTCCTACGCGTCAACGAAATCGATGCTACGACATTATCGCTTGGGTTTGATGCTTTTCCAGACCAGCCCAACCAGAGTGATCGCCAACACGGCGAACAGCACGACGGAACCTGTTGAATCCAGTGCCTGCAGAGTCAGGCCTGAAACGACCAGCCAGAGCGCGGGAATGATGGCGGCGATCCAGAGGGCGAAACCCCGGAGTATGATAAGCACCAGGCCCAGTGTGGTCACCGCCGTGGGATCGGCATGTATGCCGAACACTTCCGCCTGATGCCAGGAACCGCCACTTAGGGGCGCCATCAGCGGCATGATGATCAGGCCGAAGAGGGTGATGGTGATGCCTGTCGCAACCGGTGGGTTTGTTGCGCGTGGCGCGTTATCCATTCCCCACCCCGTTAACGCCATCACTACCAGCAGCACGGCCTGGGCGATGAAGGCGTAGCCAACATAGCCTCCGGCCCAGTTAAGTTCTGCATAGCGCTGAAGGAAAAAAGCGACGGCGACGAAGGCCCAGAGCGGGGCGGGTAGCAGGCAGGCTGTTCGCGGGCGGTTTTTCAGCGCCAGCGCAAGGGTTGCGGCGCCGAGCCCGAGTGTCAGTAGATGCAGCGGCCAGAAGGTTTCGCCCATGCGCTCCAGTAAGCGAAAGTAAACCTCCGCCGTGAAGGGAATAAAGTCCTGCAGCTGGTAGCTTGTCCACTCGTTCATAGCGACTCGATATAGGCGATCATCCGTTGCCGGGCATTGGCCAAAGGCATGGGGGAGTGGCCGGCGCGCATGTTCTCGCGCATGTGCTCGACCTGGGTGGTGGCGGGTATCGCGCAGGTTAAAGCCGGGTGGCTGACGATAAACTTCAGCAGAAAGTCCGCCCAGGTTGTGCAGCCGCATTCCTCATTGGCCCACTCGGGCAACGGCGCGTTACGTCGCTTGAGGTTCTTGATCAGGCTGCCGCCATCGTATGGCCGATTAGCGATTATGCCGATGCCCCGTTCTTCTGCCAGGGGGAGTAGCCGGTTTTCGGCCTCGCGGTGGGTGATGTTGTAGGTGAGCTGAACGAAGTCGATATCCTCTGACGTCATGATCTGCTCGATCTCGCTGTGGCGGCATCCGTGGGAGGTGGTGATGCCGACATGGCGGATGGTGCCTTCGGCTTTCATCTCCTGTAGTGCTGCCAAGTGCTCACGCCAGTCGGTTAGGTTGTGTACCTGCACCAAATCGAACTGCTCCACCTTCCAGCGCTCTTTAAGCTCCGCCACCTGCTCGCGGGCGGAGCCACCGGCGGGGCTCCAGACCTTCTCTGCAGCAAACAGACTCTCGGGCGTGCCGAGCTGTTGCAAGGCATAGCCCATCACATCCGGCGCCGAGCCATACATGGGCGAAGAGTCGATCAGGCCACCGCCATGCTCGAAAAATGCCTTAACCACCTCGGTACGCGCATCGAGCAGCTCAGGGTCGCTGCCAACGTTGAAGGTGCGCCAGGTGCCCATGCCGATAACGGGCAGCTTTTTGTCAGTGCCCGCAAAAGCCTTCTGTTGCATCCCGACCGCGTTGGCAAGAAGTGATGCCGTTGGGAGCGTCATGGCGGCGAGCGTGGCGCCGATGAGCGTAAGGCTTTGTCTGCGCGTGATGCGATGCTTGATGTGAGGCTTCATAGCGGTCGCTCCTTCAGGTTTTTTTGAATCGGCACCGTGGCAGCCAACACCAGCACAAAGCATGTCAGCACAAATACCTTATTCACAAACCAGTTGGTGCGCCAGATCGACCACTCAGGGTCGGCGAGAAAACTGATCCAGGGGGTTGGTTTTGGGGCGGGCAGTGACATGACATCGCTCCAGTGCTGTGCCGTTAATTGCTCGGGCTCACACCATCTGAAAAGGCTGCTTGCGCGTTGGCGGAGGATAGGCGGCGTCGATCTGGGCCAGATCATCTTCATCGAGTCTGACGTTATCTGCATCAAAGTTCTGTTTGAGGTGCTCCAGATTTACGGCTTTAGGAATAGCAATCACGCCAGAGTGGCGCAGTGCCCAGGCGAGGGCGACTTGCGCGGTGGTGGCGCTGTGTTTGTCGGCTATGCGTTGCAGGGCGGCGTTATGCAATAGCGCGCCGCCTTGCCCAATGGGGCAATAGGCCATGAGCGGCATGTTGTGTTGCGCTTGCCAGGGCAGCAGGTCGTATTCAATGCCCCGTGCTTCAGGGTTATAGAGCACCTGATTGGTGGCGCAAGCTGGCGCGTCGAGCTCTACTAAGTCGTCAATATCAAAGTTCGACACGCCCCAGCGCAGTATCTTTCCCTGCTCGCGCAGCCGCTCAAACGCTTCCACTGTTTCGCTCAATGGATACTGGCCGCGCCAGTGCAGCAGGTACAGATCGATAGTGTCAGTGCCCAATCGGCGCAGGCTGCGCTCGCAGGCGGCTTGTACACCCTTAGTGCTGGCGTTGTGGGGGTAGACCTTGCTGACCAGGTACACCTCATCGCGCCGACCGTGGATAGCTTGGCCAACGATCTCCTCAGCGCCACCCTCGGCATACATCTCGGCGGTATCGATCAGCGTCATGCCCAGATCCAGCCCTTCGCGCAGCGCCCTGACCTCAGCCTGCCGCTGCCCGGCATTCTCGCCCATATGCCAGGTTCCCTGGCCTATGCGGGGTACACTTTCTCCGCCTAGTTCGATCGTCTGCATAGTCTCTTCCCGGTTGTGATGCTGTTCCGACTCATGTTCATTAAATGCAGTAACCACCCGAAGGAGTATAAGCTACCAATCAACCAACACGGCAATCCATCGGACGCTCCTTGAGTATGCTCAACGAGCGACATAATGTTGAGAATCTTATTGAGCGAGGAAATTGAAATGACGCATAGAAAGCAAGCGGTCGTTCTTATTCACGGTTTGTTTGGCTCTTTGAACGATCCGAAAATATTGGCAGAGTTCGATCAAGTAGAGGTGCATGCGCCTGACTTGATTGGCTACGGCGCGCTTTCCCAGCAAGAAACAGCAGGCATCGATTTACTCGCTCAAGCGGAACACGTTGCTAAGTACATTTTAGACGCCGGAATTGAACAGGCTCACATCGTAGGACACTCGGTAGGAGGCGCAATTGCAGTTTTGCTGGCCGATCGTTTTCCAGAGCTAGTGGCGTCTTTAATCAGCGTGGAAGGAAACCTCACTATTAAAGACGCTTTCTGGTCTGCCGAATTGGCCTCTATGCCGATAGAGAAAGTTGAAGAAATAGTGGCCGGTTATAGGCACGCGCCATCTGATTGGTTCGCGAGCGCCGGCGTGCCTATTACGGAATGGACGTCGCGTTTAGCTACCTCCTGGCTTTCCAATCAGCCAGCGACGACCATAAAAGCGCAAGCCAAAGCGGTAGTCGAAGCGACGAAGCCGAGTACGTATCTCCAAACCCTCTCTCGCCTTATCGATTCTGGCCTTGCCGTCAGTTTAATTGCTGGCTCTCGATCGCCTGATGGTTGGGACGTACCCGATTGGTTAACTCGGACATGCACGATGCGAATTAACATTGCGGACACAGGGCATCTAATGATGGCGGAGAGTCCGGCTCGATTTTCGAGTGCTGTTCAAACGTGTGTCGCGTACAACAAATCATAACGTAGTGTCTTAAACTGCCGCACTACAAAGCACGTATGGGCTGGATGATTCTCTGGTACTCGTCTTTCGGAAGCGCTTTCAACGAGGACGTTGGCGCAACGACATTGGTGGGCGAAGACATTGCCATCGTTATTTGCCCTGGTTGTCGATGAGGTGACAGATAACCTGCCGACGTTTCAGCGGGACTAGACTTCTCTATAAGTTAATAAGATTGAACTACTACAGCCGCTCGACAGTCAACGCTAAATTGAGTGCCAAGGGGAGCCGCGGTAGCAGCGTTGCCTGGTAAGCGTGGTAGAGATCGGGCTTGATGTCGCCTTCGGTAGTGTCGATCTGTAGCTTACCGTCGAGTTCCTGATACCAGCCGCCCCGCGCGCGATCTATAAAAGTGGTATCGATGAAATCCCAAAGCCGCCGATACCAGCGCTCGTAGTGGGGCTGATCTGTGCGCCGTAGAAACGCGGCAGAGGCGGCCAGTGCTTCGGCGTGAGTCCAGTGGCGACGCCGCAGGGAGTTTGGGCGACCCTCCCAATCCACGGTATACACTAGCCCCGGGGCGCCGTCGGTGGCCCAGCCGTCACGCAGGCTGGCGTCAAATAGCGCCGCGGCGTCAGCGAATAACCAAGAAGGAGCTGCGCGGCCGCGAGATTCAAGCGCTGCCTCCAGGTGTAGCATCAGTCGCGACCACCCGAAACCGTGTCCCGGCGTGGCGCCATAGGGATAGAACCCGTCGTCGGGGCGGTCGGCGTTGTGCTCCGGCCATTCTGACCAGTCGCCATGAAAATGCTCGAGGATGCGGTAATCCCGGGGAGCCGCGTGGTGGTGAATCAGCCGTTCAACGATGGCTAGCGCCCGGTMAAGCCATAGCGGTTCGTCGCGCACATCGGCTAGTGCTAAGCACAGCTCTACGCCGTGCATGTTGCTGTTACCGCCGCGGTAGTCGCTCAGTTCGCTCCAGTCCTGGCTAAAACTCTCGACAAAAGCTTGCTCATCCATCGACCAGAAGCGGGTGTCGATCACTCCAATGGCCTCTTCGAGCAGAGCCGCCGCGCCGGGAATGTCGGCGTGGGTTGCAGTGGCGGCACCGAGGGCGACGAAGTGATGGGTATAGCACTGCTTAGTGAGGTCTTCGCTGGTGGCGGGGTCGGCCCCGAACCAGCCTCCGTGATGCTCGTCGCGCAGCTTGCCAGACAACGCGCGAATGGCATGCTCGGCCAGTGCTGCAGCGCCTGGTAAGCCTTGTAGCGCCGCCAGGGCACAGCTGTGCGCCATGCGTGCGGTGAGCATGGTGTCGGCGCTGGCGCCGTCGGGAATGCGCCCGTCACCATTGAGTACTGCGAAACCGCCAGAGGCCAGACGCGCCTGGCGATGAAATTCGAACAATGCGAGCCCTTCGCGGGTCAGCCAGTGGTGATGGGTGGCACTATTAAGCCAGCGCTGGGGTTTTTGATCGGTGTCGTGGTTCATCGCAGCCATGCCTTATGTGATCGAGTGGGATCTCGCCTCAGCCATTGACGAKGGTGCCGCCGGTCTGACAGCTGGAAGACTATATTTAGCGTGTGATTGGCTCTCCTTTACGCAATCCGCCAAGTTAACCATAAAATGAACATCGTCTAATTTCTAATTGATTGATATTAAGCTTTATTAGAGTATGAGAGCGAATCGATTAGAATTGGACATATGATTAGCAACTTTACGATTGCCGGGTGGGGCAGCTATCGCCCTCGCACCCTGTTAACTTCGCGCGCCCTGGACGAGCGTCAAGGTCAATCGCCCGGCTGGACTGAACGTCAGTTTGGCATTGCCGCGCGCCATGTCGCGAGCGAGGAGGAGACTACCTCGATGATGGCGACCGAGGCCGCCCGCGAGGCGTTGAACCGCGCTGGCTGGGGCAATACACCGCCCGACGTCATCATTGGCGGTTGTGGCGTTATGGAGCAACCGATTCCGTCTACAGCCGCTTTAGTCCAGAACCGTCTCGGCTTTGGCCAGTCCGGCGTGCCTAGCTTCGACGTTAACCAGACCTGTTTATCCTTTATGGTGGCACTGGATATCGCCGCTATGGGAATTGCCTGCGGGCGCTGGCGGCGAGCGCTTGTATTTGCGAGCGATATTGCGTCGGCAGGGCTTAATCCTGAGGAACCGAAAACGCGCTCCATCTTTGGCGATGGCGCAGCGGCACTGGCGATTGAGGCGACGTCAGACCCAATCTGTGGAATGCGTTCAAGCGTTTCGGTTACCCATGGTGCTCACCATGCGCTAGCGCAGCTTCGCGCGGGCGGCACAAAGTTGCGCATCGCTGAAGGTTACCAGGCGCTGGTCGCCGGTTCCTATTTCGAGATGGACGCCTTTGGCATCTTCAAGGCCGCTGCCAAAGCGTTGCCTGGCGTCATCGAGCGTGCGCTCGAGCAGGCGGAAATAAGCAAGGATGATCTCGCCTGCGTGATTTGCCACCAGGCGAGTGCGCCAGGGGTCGAGCATATCAAGCGGCTTTTCGCGCCCAACAGTGACCGCGTGGTCAATATCTTCCCAACGACCGGTAACCAGATCGCCGCCTCAATCCCGAGCGTGCTCGCCCACGCACTCACGACGGGGGTCGCCAAGCCGGGTGACTATATCCTGCTGTTGGGCACTGCCGCGGGGATCAGTGCCAGTGCAATGGTGCTCAATCTATGAGTCAACGGCGTATCCTTATCACCGGGGCGACCGGCGGGCTGGGCATGGCGCTGGTGCGCGAGGCGCTAAAACGCGGGCATGCTGTGCGAGCCACAGGGCGTTCGCAGGCGGCGGGCGAGGCGCTTACGTCACTCGGCGCGCAGTTTGTTAGGGCGGATCTTACCCAGCCAGAAATTGATTTTCGCGGGCTCTTAAAGGATGTCGATAGCGTGATTCATGCCGCCGCCTTATCGGCCAGCTGGGGCCCCCGGCGAGCATTTGAGATTCACAACATTCAACTGACCGAACGCCTGCTTGAAGCGGCCAGCCGCTCGGGCGTTGAGCGTTTCGTGTTTGTTTCTTCGCCGTCAGTTTTTGCTGCGTATCGTGACCGGATAGCCATCGGCGAATATGACGGCCCCGCGCTTCAGCCACTTAATCATTACGCACGTACCAAGCACGCGGCGGAACGCAGCGTGCTTGCGCCGCGGGAAGACGCCATGGCCTGCTGCGCCATTCGCCCGCGGGCGCTAGKGGGGCCGGGCGATCAGGTGATCCTGCCCAAGCTGGCCGAGCTTGCGGGGCGCGAGCGGATGCCGCTTCCGCGTGGCGGCAGGGCGCTGATTGAGTTGACCGATCTGCGCGACGCCGCATGGGCTATCTGCGCCGCTGAGGAGCAGGCAGTCGGGCTTGCCGGAAAGGCAATCAACATATCGGGAGGTAGCCCCATTGCGGTACGAGAGGTGGCTGGTAAGCTCGCCGATGCGTTGGGAAAAACACCGCAGCTTGTCTCGCTGCCGGTTGGCTTGGCGCGTGCTATTGCTGTGCTCAGTGAAAACGCTGCGCTGCTGATGCGCTCTGCTCGCGAGCCGATGCTGACCCGTTACAAGCTGGCGACGCTGGCCTACTCTCAGACCTTTGATCTCGAGCCTGCTCAGCGATTACTCGGCTACCGACCCCAGCATGATGCACTGGCGACTCTGCTGGCCGAAGCGCGGCAGCTTGCCACGCAGGAAAAGCAGCCATGATCCGCGTCGGATTCCGTTGGCTTGAACGCGGTTTATGCCGCCATCCAGAGATCGCCACTCTCTCAGGTGGGAGCCTATGTGCGGTTGATTTTCCCGCCATGGTGGGGGTGATTGAGCACCCGACGCGGGATATTTTGTTGTTTGATACCGGCTATGATCCTGCTTTTATCGATGCAACCGAGACGTTTCCCGAGCGGTTCTATCGCTGGACAACGCCGGTCAAAATTGATGCACAGCAGGCGTGGAGCGCCTGGCTCGCGACCCATGGGATTGAAGACAGCGCGATTGCTGGCACCATCATCTCGCATTTTCATGGCGACCACGTCGCGGGAATGACCCACCTTGCCCAGCGGCCGGTCTATTGCGCCCGTGCGGGCCTTTCCGAATTGCGCCGACCGGGTCGCTTTGGCCGCGTGCGCCAGGGCCTGCTGCCTGCGCTGGTTCCCCAGGCAGCCGATGCAAATGCTCGCTTTTTCGAAGATGCGCCAGCAGTGGCGTTACCCAGTGGGTTCGCGCCCTTCAGCGAAGGTCGTGACATCCTGGGTGACGGTAGTCTGATCGCCGTCGAACTGCCCGGTCATTGCGTCGGCCACTGGGGGCTGGCACTGCGCACCACCGACGATCGCCAGGTCTTGCTGGCTGCTGATGCGGTGTGGCTTGGCAAATCAATCACGCAGCGCCGGCCGCCGCCGTGGCTTACCACCACGCTTCTCGGTGATACCCGTCGTTATCGAGCAACGCTAAACCTGTTGAGCGAGGGGTCGTGCTGCAATGGCGACTTGGTCATCCTACCTTCGCATTGCGCTGCCAGTGCCAAGCGTTTTGGTGACCATTATGCGAACTGACCGGGTCTTAGCCGCATGGATACGAACGCGGCGTGCGCTGAGCCTGTCGCCGGGGCAACTGGCTGCGCGGCGAGCCAGCATGTGGCGCAAGCTGCAGCCTGTCATCGCCCTTACGCCCGCACTGGCAAGATATGCCGGTCGTGATCTGGCGGAGTTTCCGGTCACTGACATCGCGGATCTTCGTGCTGATTACGGCGCTTGGAATAGCCTAGGCATGAGCGATGAGGAACTGCGCGGGTTGGCCGCCGCCTCAGAGCAAGGCACAGCCGTTGGCGAATTGTCGGCAGGCTGGTCGACCGGAACGGGAGGCGGTGCGCGAGGGCTATTTCTCTCCAGCCCCGCAGAACGTGCCGACTACATCGGCCAGAGCCTGGCCCGACTGCTACCGGCGCGTGCCTTGCTCAAGCGCCAGCGGCTCGCCCTGCATTTGCGCGCCAGTAATGCGCTCTACAGCGATGTGGGGCGAGGGCGGTTTACGTTTGCCCATTTCCCCCTCGAAGCGTCGATTGAACAGAGCGTTGCGGAATTGGCGCAATTCGAGCCGACGATCCTGATCGCACCGCCCCATCGGCTGGCCGCTTTCGCTGAAGCAGGGGCGCATTTCCCCTCGCTGCAGCATCTGTTTTGCGGCAGCGAACCCGCCGGTGAAGCTGAGCGCCACTTCTTTACTGAGCGGTTAGGGGTAAGGCCACGCCAAATATACCAAGCGACCGAAGGGTTTCTGGCCGCTGAGTGTGCCAACGGCCGGCTGCATCTCAACGATCATGCGATGGCTATCGAGCTTGAGCCGGTTCCCGGCACGCCCGGCTATCGACCGATCATTACCGACCTTCGCCGCACCAGCCAACCGATTGTCCGTGTTCGCGGCGACGATTATCTTGAGCTCGACGCTTGTTCCTGCCCGTGCGGTTTTGCGGGTCGCGTCATCCATGCGCCTCAAGGCCGGGTGAACGATATCTGGCGCTTTGCAGATCAGAGCGTTACGCCACCCCAAGTGGTAGCCGCGCTTGAGACGGTGCTGGGGGGCGACAAGATCTGGCAGGCTGAAGCGGGGCCTGAGCGCGTCGTGCTGCATTTGTCGCCGCCTTGCCCAGCCACGATTTCAACCACGGCTGCACAGGCGCTGAGCCAGGCATGGGATTTGCCGGTGCCGGTTGAGGTCTTTCATGATCTAAGCGCGTGGAGCGGCCCCAAGCGCCGTAAAGTGGTGTGGCGTGATGGCTAGACGCGTGCTTATTACCGGCGCCCGGGCGGTTGCCGCGCTGGATATTGCCCGGGATTTCGCCGCCGCCGGATGGGAGCCGCATCTGGCTGACAGCGTACCGGTGCGCATGGCGCGCTGGTCGCAAGCACCTGCGCGGGTTCACCGCTATCCCGCGCCACGGCAGCAGGGCGAAGCCTTTCGCGCGCGTATTGTCGAGCTAGTCGATACCTTCGGTTTCGAGCGGGTGGTGCCGACCTGCGAGGAGGTTTTCCATCTTGCGGCGCCCGCCCTTCAGTGCCGATTGGGTGAGCGCCTGTTTGTGCCTAACCTTGCCACGTTGCGCCAACTACACGACAAGCTCGCCTTTGCGCGCCACTGTGGCGAATGGGGCCTGCCCGTGCCGGACAGCCATCCGATAGACTCCGTAGAAGACTTGACTCGCTTCGCTAGCAGAAGTCGCGAGTGGGTGTTCAAACCGCGTTTTAGCCGATTCGGTGATAGCGCACTGGTCGCCCCAGGCCGGCGTGCGTTGTCCGCTATTACACCCAGCCACGACAACCCCTGGATGGCACAAACGCGTATTTACGGCGAAGAAGTCTGCTTTCACGGCGTGGCGCATCGGGGAGAGTTGGTTGCCTTTGCTGCCTACCGTTCCAGCTGGCGCCTGGGCGGAGGGGCTGGCTATGCTTTCGAACCTGTCGCTGATCAGCATCGCGAAGCGCTACGAAAAATAGCTGTTCGCCTGGCGCAGTGTGCCGCCATTCATGGGCAGTTCGCCTGCGATGCAATGTTCGATGAAGCTGGCGTTGCTTACTTGCTTGAGTGCAATCCGCGCGCGACCAGCGGTGTGCATCTGCTCACTGGTGCCGGTCATCTTGCCCATGCAATCGGTGACGGGATCGCCGCACCTGAAGCCGCGCCACGCACTCTTTATCTTGGCCCGGCGATGGTCGTATTTGGCCTGTCGCAGGCGGTGCGTGGTGCGCGTATGCGCGATTGGTGGCGCTGCGTTGCTACCGGGCGCGACGTGGTGTCTCGGCCTGGCGATCGCTGGCCTTTGCTTGGTGCGCTTTGCGACGCCGCCTCCTTCTCCCTGACGGGTTTCAAACACAATATCTCGACGAATGCCGCCGCCACTTACGATCTCGAGTGGAATGGTGAGGAGCTGCCTTAATGACATTCCCCCAGTCAGTCCGTGATGCCTGGCACATGGTTGCCTTATCGAAAGACCTGAAACGCGGCAAAGCGCAAAAGGTCATGTGTTGCGATACACCGATTGCACTCTTTCGCAGCGAAGAGGGGATTGGCGCCTTGGTTGATCGCTGCCCGCACCGCAATTACCCACTTTCTGAAGGGCGTGTGCACAAGGGGGCRCTCGAGTGCCCTTACCACGGCTGGCGCTTCGCAAGCGATGGAACCTGTATCGAAGTGCCCGGTTGTTTGGTCGATACGGCCCATGATCAAAAGCTGAAGGCCGACGCACTGCGCGTAGTCGAACGGCACGGCGGGATCTTTGTGGCGCTTTCTGACGCGGCACCGCCCGAGCCCGTGTTACCGCCTGATTTTGGCAACCCTGAACTTGATCATTTCTGGTGGCAACAAGGCACCTGGGTGGGTCGCGCCTACGATGCGGTTGAAAATGTGATGGATCCGTTCCACACCAATCATCTGCATCATGGTTTTATTCGTCGCCGGGATCGACGCTTGCCAGTGGAGCTGATTGTTACCAGCCACGGCGACGGGATCGATATGGCCATCGAGCAAACCCAGCCTGACTATGGTCTGATGTCGCGCTTTTTGGAGCGCGACCGCTCGCGCAGTGTATCGCGCTATTATCCGCCCACTACGGTTCAAGCGCGCTGGGAAGGTGAGACCAAGCTAACCCTGTGTGTCACCGCCATTTTCACACCAGCGACAGGAAGTAGTTTCACTCCTTTCGCGCGCTTTTCGACACCCAAGGGGTTGGCGCCAAGCTGGCTCAAACAAGCAGCCATACGATTGTTCCTGGCCCCAGTGGTCTCGCAGGATCGTCGTGCACTAGAGCGCCAGCACGAAGTGATGACTCACTTCGGACAACCTAAATTCATCTCTGGGCCTGGCGATATTCTCAAAACCAGGTTGCATCGACTCTGGGTCGGTGAGCAGTTAGAGCCCGGCACTGATCCAGCCGTGGAGGTAAGGCTTTAGCCCCCGCGTAAACCCTCGACAAGGCGGGGAGCCGGCACCTTAATTAATCCGAGCATCGTTTGACTCTGCGCGGGCTTGTATTTGTTGCCTGACGCTTTCGAGGGTGGGCCGCAATGCTGCCAGCCTGCATTGTGCTCGGTATAGACCTGTCCATGCGAGCTGTAGGACGCGTAGATAAGCCATTGTAATTCATGCTCATTGCTTACCTGAAACGCTTGGCAGGGTTCAACTTGGCTTAGGCAGGCTGAGCCCTGCTCAATTAACAAGGCGAGCAGTGGCTCGGGTAGCGTGGCGTCTTCAGGGTTCACGCTAAACTGCTGGGCGACATCATCCAGGTTGTGGGTATCCACGAGTGGATCCTGGTTCCAGCGATTGGTTTGCTTTAGCGAGAGATCAATACGCCGTATCAGCTCAGGTCGCGATTGGGCAAACTCGCTGTCAGCGAGTGCTTGTAATGCCAAACTGCCCGGCTGGCCGAGGTGAAAGCGTAGATAGCGGTAGTCGAAAGCATCCACAGTGGTGCGTCCGTCTATCAACCGCTTGACCTGATGCTGGGCCACCCAGTGGCGCATATCCGCCAGCGGCGTATTAACCACGATCAGCGCCCCGGCCACCAGCAGGGCCAAGCCAACATTGGCGCGCTGTAGATTGGGTACTGCTGCTTGCCGTTGCCAAAGCAGAATCAAACTATAGCTGAAGGTAAAGGCCGCGGTTAGCACTTGCAGCAGTGCCGCCCAGAGCCTATCCAAGCTGAGTCCATATTGGTCGATTCGTAGCCAGAGCGCCCAGGCGGCCAGCAGGCTACCTATCGGCAGCAATACGACGGCGAGCATAACGGCGCTGCGTAACCATATAGGATAGGGCAGCTTGTTATCGGTTTGATAGAAAACGGCGTTGAAGAACAGCAGCAGGGTCAGCATCAGCGCCATAAGTATTTGCGCAGCTCTGCCGGTATCCCATATCGGCTGTAGCCCGGTCCAGGGCAGCACGGCAAAGAACATCAATATGATTAGGGCGACCAGCGGCAGTAGCGCCTTGATAAGCGCTTCGCACATCAGTCTTACGCTCGCGATAAAACGAAAGCGATTGCGGATCATCACCAGCCCCATGCCAATCACCAGCCAGGTGACTGGATAGAAAAAAGCGGGTGTTTGGAACAATGTTTTGAAAAAGTCTAAGCCAATGGCTGAAAAGAGCGCTGCCCACAAAGATAGCAAGCTCCAAAAAACGCCAATGAATAGGCCTAGTTGGGCGATTGTCAGGGCGTGCTCCCATGAGTAATCCAGCATGGGCTGATAGGTTTTTGGCCAAGTGCCACTGGCGGCGCTGCTACGAAAGAGCAGCGCAAGAATAAACAAGGCAACTCCTACGGCCATGCAAAAGGCAAAGGTAAACGGGTGGCCTCCCCACTGCTGCGGCTCGGGCACCTGCTCAACCCAGCCAAGGTGCCAGCCCAGCCAAAACAGTAGGGGAGCCAGCAGCAGCGGTAGGAAGTTGATGCGATCACGCAGTCGCACGATGCTGATCAGATAAAACGCTGGCAAGGCGACTGCGACGGTGTAGAGCGCCTTAAGCCAGCGCTGGTCGGCGACCAGCCAGTACTCATGGTCGATAGCCAAATGTAGCGCATAGAGCGCACAACCCTGTACAAAGGCGAGAAAAATCAAGCCCAGACTGGTGGCCCGGTCCAGGGTATTTAGGCGATTATCGTCCATGACAGCTCTTCTACGGTTGAGTGGCGGCGTGGGGGCCGTAATTCTTCTAAGCAGCTAACGAGCCCTAAGTAACTAGCTGGCTCTAAGTAATTAACTAGCTCTAAGCAACTATAATAACGTGAGAAAGTTACAAAGGTTGCAAAGTGCAAAGATAGACGGCACGAAATACTGCTAATTAATTATGCTGTGCTTTAGGCACGTCGTAAAGCCGGGCCAGGGAGGAGCTTTGAATCTTCTGTTTATATGCAGCGCAAATAGACTCCGCAGTCCGACGGCTGAACGTATCTTTTCAGCTTACCCCGGTATTCAAGCAATCGGAGCTGGAACAAGTTCGAGTGCTAAAACGCCGGTTTCTTGGTGCTTAATTGAGTGGGCTGACATCGTCCTAGTGATGGAAAAGAGCCATCGGAATGAAGTCGCCAAGACGTACGGGGAGTTACTCAAGGGGAAGAGATTAGTCTGCCTGGATATTCCCGACCACTACGAGTTAATGCAGCCTGAACTCATCACCTTGCTCAAGGAAAGGGTTCCTGAGTATGTGCGGCTGTCGGCAGTCGAAACATAGCGAGGAGCTGGTGCGCCGTAGTATTGATCATAGCGATGAAGAGTCGTTCTCCTCCCATTTCAGGTTTATATGAAATTATACTTATAAAAAACCTGGTTTTTTAAAGCTCTGGTCAGGTAAAGTTTMCTTTGACTGCCATGAGCCATAACTAGGAGGGAAGCATGTATCGAGTAGTGATCGTTCTATGTATTTTTTTAGCGGGCTGCACCACAAAACTGTGGGAGCCCAAGCCAGAGAGAGTGATGGCCGTCAACGGCTTCTACGTTAATAAAGAAACGAACGATTTAGTGGTCACCACGCAGCGTGAAGCTTTTTTATTTCCCTCTCAGCAGCAACTTGGCCAGGCGCTGATGCTTAGCCGAGAAGTTGAGTTTCTTCCCGAATTTAGCGGCTTCTCGCTCTCTAGCTCCAATGTGGTGACCGGCAGCATTAAGCTTACACTGCATGAACAGAACCCTTCAGCCGAACTTGTCAGTCAATTAACCGCATTGGGCTTTACGAAAAACCCCGTCACCGATAGCTTCCAGTTGATACGGGAGATTAGAGGCGAGCGATATACCATTGAAGGAAGTTTGCCGCTTGAAAAGCTCGAAAAGGAGTATCAAGTCAGTATGAGCATGCCCAGGGGCCCCATCGATACAGCCGGGCGTGTTATCGCAACGCCTGTTGCCATTACATTTGATGCGGCCGCAACGGTCGTGGCAATTCCTCTCTTCGCACTCTTTGCGGTGTCACAGGGTTTGTTTGGGCCATGAGTAAACAGAGCGTCTTAACGAGCTCACAGGGGAAGTTTAAAAACAGTTGCCTATAGAGTCTGACTAATGCCTAGGATTTTTCTGAAAAGTCGGCGTGCGCAGGCCAGGTAAGGACACAGCCTATTAAAAAGAATCGGATTCGCGTGCGAAGTTACGGGTTGTAAATGAGTGCTTTGATTGGACTCGTGCACGAGCCGATTCTTAATAGAGTATGGCCAAGCGTAATAGTTAACCAGAGGTTTCCTGGTATTTATTAAAGAATAGAGGTTAAGGGTGGGGCTACTCGATAACTTTAAGAAGAAGCGTGCTATTAAAAGCTACATAGAGAAATTGCATAACGTTTTGGTCAACGATTATGGCCGCCAGAAATATTACACACAGCTGCAGGTAAAGCGGATTATTGACCCTTACTGTTTTTCCCGCCGCAACGCCCAGACAGGGTGTTCAGCGAGCCGCTCTTCTAGAAACGCCACAAACGCCCGCACCCGAGGCGGCACCAGCTGCCGCTGGGGCATCACCGCGTAGATGCCGGTTTCCGTTAACCGGTAATCCGGTAGCACCACGCTCAATTGGCCGTTGCGCAGGTATTCGTGGATGTGCCACACCGAGTGCTGCGCGATCCCCTGGCCGCCGAGTACCGCCTCGGTGAGCATTTCACCCTGATTGCTGCGTATGCGGCCGCCTACTTGTATCGCCTCGCTTTGCCCCTGGTTGTCGGTGAGGTGCCAGATATCCTGCCGACGCCGACTGCTGGAAAGTACCAGGCATTGGTGATCGGCCAGGTCGCCGGGGTGTTGTGGGGKGCCGTGGCGTTTCAGGTAGTCGGGAGAGGCGCACAGTACCCGCTCGTCGTCGGCCAGGCGTCGGGCCACCAGGCTGGAATCTTCCAGAATGCCGATGCGAATGCCCAGATCGTAGCCCTCACCCACCAGATCCACTACCTGGTCAGTCAGGCCGACACACAGATCCAGCCGGGGATAACGGTTAAGGAACTCGGGCAACAGCGGTGAAATGTACTGACGCCCGAAGGAGTGGGGCAGGGTGACGCGCAGGGTGCCGGTGACGTTGTCGGCGCTGCCGCGTAGATCCTGGGTGAGTGCTTCCAGCCCCTCCACCAACTCGCGGCCTTGTTCCGCCAGCGCGAGCCCCTCTGGGGTGGGGTGGAGGCGACGGGTTGTGCGGKGCAACAGCCGGACATTGAGACCCTTTTCCAACCGCTGTAGCCGCTGGCTGGCCACGGCCACTGACAGGTCAAGGCTGCGGGCGGCAGCGCTGATCGTGCCCAGATCCACCACGCGAAGAAAAAGGGCGATGTCGCTCAGGCGATCCATGGCCGTCTCATTATCAATTAAATCTTGAAAGTCATTGAAGATACTAAAGGTATCAAGGAGGGCGATGCGGGTCTAGCATTCGTTTCATCACTCCCTGATGGATGTTTCGATGATGACTTCAATCTCTTCGCGCCCGGTTCCCTGGGCGCTCTACGCTTTGACCATTGGTGCCTTCGGCATCGGCACCACCGAGTTCGTAATCATGGGCGTGCTGGAGCAAGTGGCCGCTGACCTGGATGTGAGCATCCGCCAAGCGGGCCTGCTGATATCCGGCTATGCCTTGGGTGTGTTCGTGGGTGCGCCGTTGCTCACCATTGCTAGCGCCCGCTGGCCTCGCAAGAGGGTGCTGGTGGCGTTGATGATTATTTTCACCCTCGGCAACCTAGCCTGCGCGCTGGCTCCGAACTACTCGATGCTGATGGTTGCCCGGGTGGCGACTTCTCTAGCACACGGCACTTTTTTCGGCGTCGGTTCGGTGGTCGCCACTGGCCTGGTAGCGCCGGACAAACGGGCCAGTGCCATCGCCACGATGTTCACCGGCTTGACCGTGGCGACGCTGCTGGGCGTGCCCGCTGGCGCTTGGCTGGGGCACGAATACGGCTGGCGCACCACCTTCTGGGCAATTACCGGTGTGGGCGTACTGGCGACCCTGGTGATCGCCCTCATGGTGCCTCGTGACAGCGGTGACGGTGAGACATTGGGTTGGCAAAAGAGTCTGGCGTCGATCGGTCGACCCACGGTGTTATTGGGGCTGTTGATGACAGCGCTTGGCATCGCCGGGGTGTTCACCGTGTTTACCTACATCCAGCCGATGCTAACGGGCATCGCCGGTTTCTCCCAGGATGTGGTGTCGCTGATTCTGCTGGTATTCGGCGTCGGCATGATCATCGGTAACCTGCTCGGCGGACGTCTCGCGGATCGTGGGCTGACACCGGCCCTGATAACCACATTGGCAGTGCTGGCGGCGGTGCTGGGCCTGTTTCCTTTTGCGCTCGGCTATCAGTGGACAACGGTGGTCTTCGTCGGCCTGCTGGGCATGGCCGGTTTCGCGACGGTGGCGCCCTTGCAACTGTGGGTACTTAACCGGGCGGAAGGCGCGGCCAGCCTGGCGTCCAGCTTCAATATCGGTGCGTTCAATCTGGGCAATGCCATTGGTGCGGGCTTGGGTGGTGTGGTGATCGAGCGAAGCGGCAGCTTTACCGCCGTGCCTGGCGCCGCCGCACTGGTTGCTCTTACCGGGCTGGCAGTGGCCGTCTGGGCAATCAAGCGTGAGCATGGCGAGTCCATTGGGCCTGCCTCGGCAATTTCCTGCGAACAGGAGCGAGTGTGATGGAATATCGTTATCTAGGGCGGTCTGGTTTCAAAGTGCCTGCATTGGGGTTTGGAGCTGGCACCTTTGGTGGCAAGGGGCCGCTGTTCAGTGCCTGGGGCAATACCGATGTTGAGCAAGCGAAGCGGCTGATCGATATATGCCTGGACGCTGGGGTCAATCTGTTCGACTCCGCAGATGTTTATTCCGATGGTGCATCGGAAGCGATCCTTGGTGCGGCGATCAAAGGCCGTCGTGACCGGGTGATCGTGTCCACGAAGCTGTCACTACGCAGCGGGGAGGACGCCAATGACGTGGGCAGCTCTCGACACCACTTGATCCGCGCCACCGAGCGCGCACTAAAAAGGCTGGGAACCGATTATATCGATGTGCTGCAACTGCATCACTTCGATGCCATGACCCCGGTGGAGGAGGTGATGTCCGCACTGGATGATCTGGTGCGGGCTGGTAAGGTTCGCTACTTAGGGGCATCCAACTTCTCTGGTTGGCAGTTGATGAAGTCCCAGAGCGTTGCCGAGCGTTATGGCTATGCGCGCTTCGTAGCGAACCAGACGTATTACTCCCTGGTGGGCAGGGATTACGAGTGGGAGCTGATGCCGTTGGGGCAGGATCAAGGCCTGGGTGCTCTGGTGTGGAGCCCGCTGGGCTGGGGCCGCCTGACCGGTAAGATTCGGCGTGGCCAACCACTGCCCGCCGGGAGCCGTCTTCACGAGACCGAAGAATTCGCGCCGCCGGTGCCGAATGAAAGACTGTACCGAGTACTGGACGTGCTATTTGAGATCGCTGAAGAAGTCGGCAAGAGCGTGCCCCAGGTAGCGATTAACTGGTTGCTGCGCCGTCCAACGGTGTCATCGGTTTTGATGGGGGCCCGGGACGAAACCCAGTTACGGCAGAATCTCGGTGCGGTTGGCTGGCGCCTTGATGAAACCCAGGTCGCACGTCTGGATGAGGCGAGTGCGGTGACTCCGCCTTACCCCTATTATCCCTATTGGAACGGCCAGTTCGCTGAGCGTAATCCACCACTGGTATGACTGACATTCACTGAAACTGAGAAAGGGGTGCTCCGGCGCCCCGCCCGAGTATTGATGTGCCATTAATGTTTTGGCATTACAAAAAATAATGTTTGGGGATCTTTAAGAGCCTAGTAAGCGTAGTCACAGTGATGGCTTTCCATTGTGGCCCAGACCCACAGCGAAGCTACGCGTATTGGCCGCATTAGACGTTGCTCATGCGGTGTCTCATCAGCGAGACCACACCTGTTGGAGATGGCGTATCATCGACTGAATGACCTGTCGCCGAGCCTCGTGCTGATCCAGCCGCACACGCTCAAGATTAATGCCTCCTCGGCCATCGCAGTATCTGGAAGGGATGCTTTCCTTGAGCGAATCGTCGGCACTTCCTTTTGGCATGCCATCTTTATCGCCGCAGGGTAACGAGACGTGGCGTTGCAAGTTCTGCTCTTTTCTTGAGTTCAACATGTTCCTGACCTCTATTGCGTCGTCCCAGGTGACGGGATGAAAGCGTGGTTTCATAGGTTCAGGTTCATGCTAATCTTGTTCTAAACTGCAAGGTATTCCATAAAAGCGAGCATTAACTTTGCAAAAACGAACAGGCAAGAATCTCCGGCAACCCCCTGCCATTCCACAGAATACAAGGAGCCATCTGGCCTGGAATGACTTTGAGGTTGTCCTGGCAATAGCGAATGCAGGCTCTTTGTCTGGTGCTTCACGCGCTCTGGGCGTCAGTCACGCCACGGTTTTCCGACGGCTGGGTGATATCGAACAGCGTCTGGGTGTTTCTCTTTTTGAAAGAAGCCGAACTGGCTACCGGCCAACGCTTGCTGGAGAAGAGCTTGCCGGCACCGCCAGAATAATGGATGAAGCAGCTTTGGACGCCGAACGTAAAGTCGCCGGGCGCGACTTGGAGCCGAAAGGGGAAATTTGGACTACCACAACGGACTCTTTGTTGATGGGACTGCTCTCTCCGCTGTTCACACAGTTTCAGCATACATATCCAGGCATCGTGCTGGATGTCGCCGTATCCAACCAGTTGTTCAACCTGACACGCAGAGAAGCTGACGTCGCCATCCGTCCATCCAACGCTCCCCCTGAAAATCTGATTGGGCGACCGCTGACCGCTATTGGACAAGCTGTCTACGGACACCGAAGCCTCAATTTGACACCAGGGGCTTCCATCAAGAGCCTTGCTAGCCAACCCTGGATTGGTGCCGGATCACGATTGCAGGATTCAGCATTGGATCAGTGGATGGATAAGCACGCGCTAAAAACGGCCTGTGTCTACCGTGTGGATACCCTGGTCAATATACTCAGCGCTGTTCGCTCCGGTATGGGGTTGGCCGTTCTGCCCTGCTATCTTGCCGACGAAGACCCAGACATTATCCAGCTCACTGATCCCATCCCCGAGCTGGAATACGGCTTGTGGTTTCTAATGCACCCGGATCTACGTGGCGTAGTGAGGATTCATGCGTTTATGGATTTTCTAACAGAAACTGTTCGTGCACAGAAACAACGCCTGGCAGGGCCATTATTAGGCTAGCTTGGTTCGCTAATGCAATATATAAGCTGCCTGTGCATTTGTACGTAGGCAGCGGAAAACTATGAGTAATGAAAAGCAGAATAAGACGCGGGCTAGTCTCTAGCTACGTTGTTTCGCCCGATACTCCGTAGGACTGACGCCTGTCTCTGCGCGAAAGCGGTTACTGAAATGACTGCTAGAGCCAAAACCGCATTGTAATGCAATCTCGGTCATATTCAGAAATGACTCCACCAGCAAGTGGCGCGCCTGGGTAAGACGACGGTTCAGCACATAGCGATGTGGTGGGTAGCCAGTGGTTTGTTTGAACATACGGGCGAAGTGAAAGTCACTCAGGCCGGTGACGCCCGCCATGTCTGTTAGCGTAAGCGGTTGGTTCAGGTGATGCTCAATAAACTCCACCACGCGTTTTAATTGCCATGTAGGCAGGCCACCAGTGGGGCGCAAAGTCGGCAGGCGGCGCTGGCTGTAGTGGCGTAGAGTATGTATCAATGCCGTTTGGGTGGCGGAATCCAGCGCTATTTGATCTAGAGGGTCTTGCCAGTTGCTCTGGCCAAGGGTAGTGCAAAACAGCTGAGTGAGCAGGGCGTCCTCGGCAAAGTCGATTTCGTCCAGTTGTACACGTTGGCCATCTTTATCCCATACCTGTTCGATCAACTGGCTCAGGTGAGTGTCGCTGAAATAGAAATGCAGATGTGAGATAGGCCCGCGTACTTCCCAATTGGTGTCCAGGTTGGCGGGCATTAAACACACGCTGTTGCTGGTCGCGCTGGCAATGGTTTGTGAACCCTGCCAGCGCAGGGAGTTCTCTGCACCGTTAAGATAAACGCTCAGAGTGTGGTGGTTTGAGTGAATGTTCTCAATACGGTCTTTTAAGTTACTCCAACGTGCCAGCGCCATGCCGTTTTTTAGCTGGGTGCTACTCACCAGACGCGCCTGCGTCTGTCTCATCCTGGGATAGTGGTTCAAGGTATCGGTGAACATTGGCGGCTCCTGGGCACTTCGTTAACAGTACTCAGGCTCAGTTCGAAACTCAATCCAACGGATCATTCAACCGCAAGAATAGACAAACAAGGGCAATCGCTGGCAAGCCAGTCTGTACCTTGGAAGCGACACTATGGCTGACGCTAACCACTCAGGGAAGGGCAAGCCATGAATAGCTTTTTATATATCTCAACGGTTCTGATCTGGGGATCGACCTGGTTGGCTATTGCCTGGCAAGTGGGCGACGTGGCGGTGCCAGTCTCGGTGTTTTACCGCTTCCTCATCGCTGCGCTGGTGTTGCTGGGCGGGCTTGCGTTGTTTCGCAGGCGTCAGGCTCTGCAAGCCAGGGATCATCTTTTTTGCCTGTTGCAGGGTGGCTGTGTGTTTGGGCTGAATTTCTACTGCTTCTATACCGCTGCGGGTTATCTACCCAGCGGCCTGATTGCTATCCTGTTTTCGATGTCGATACTGTTTAATGCGGTCAATGGCTACCTGTTCTTTCGCACACCGGTTCCGCGGGTATTCTACCTGGCGTTGGCCCTTGGTCTGCCGGGTATGGCGCTGATTTTCTGGCAGGATCTGGTCACCGTTGAGGCTACGTGGGAACTGCTGGGCGCCATTGGCTTGGCGTTGCTGGGCACCTACGGGTTTTCGCTGGGTAACATGGTGTCGGTCAGGCACCAGCGGCGGGGTCTGAAAATCAACACTACCAACGCCTTTGCCATGCTGTATGGGGGAGTGCTAATGGGGTCGATTGCATGGTCGCAGGGGGCCAGTTTTAGCCTGCCAGCGGAACCGAGATACTTGGGAGCCTTGGTTTATTTGGCGGTAATAGGCTCGGTAGGAGGCTTTGGTGCCTACTTTATGCTGGTTGGCCGGATTGGTGCCGGTAAAGCGGCCTACGCGACGGTATTGTTTCCTTTGGTTGCGCTGGCGCTGTCAACGGTGTTCGAGGGTTACCAGTGGCATGCGGATGCACTTATAGGGTTAGCAATGATTGTGAGTGGCAACCTGCTGATGTTTAATGCCCATGGTTTAGTCTGGCGGTGGCTACAACCCGCTTAGTTGATAAGGGGGGCGCCGCTATTCACTTAAAGAGGCACTGCCACGGGTGGTTAAAGTTTACGTGTCTGGGCTTATAGTTACTGCTATATATTGTTGAATACTGGAGTGTAAAATGTCAGGAGTAGACATCCGTCAAGCGACCATTGAAGACTCGGCTTTAATCCATAAGTTTGTCGTAGAACTTGCGATTTATGAGAAAGCAGAGCATGAAGTATTAGCGACAGTCGCGGATATAGAAAACGCTTTGTTTGGTGCCAACACGACTACGAAAGCCGTTATTTGTACCTTTAATAACGAACCTATTGGTTTTGCTGTTTATTTTTTCAATTTCTCAACATGGCTTGGTAAGCATKGGTTATATCTTGAGGATTTGTATGTTTCTCCTGAACATAGGGGCGTTGGTGCTGGTAAAGCGCTTCTGAAACATCTAGCTAGTATTGCTGTATCGAAAGAGTGCGGTCGTTTTGAGTGGAGCGTACTTGATTGGAATGAACCGGCTATCCAGTTCTATGAGTCAATAGGCGCAAAGCCGCAAAATGAATGGGTTGGCTACCGATTGGCAGGCAAAGCGCTCGAAGAGTTTGCTAGTAGATAACTGTAAATAACCATGAATTCTGCAGGTATGGTGAGKATTCATACCGCTGAAAGGAGCCATCAATGTTTGCAGTCACCTCAACCCAGCATGTTCTTGCGGTCAAGGATATTGAGCGTATCGAAAGCTACTTTCTCGACAAGCTTGGCTTTTCTGTCCAATTTCGCGTGGAGGGTTGGTCGTTTTTCAGCCTTGGCAGTTTTCATATCATGTTAGGCCACTGCCCTGATGAAATTTCCGCTCGTGAAACGCAAGAACATTCGTACTTTGCCTATGTGAACTGTGTAGGTATTGACGAAATTTATAATGACTATCAGGGCCGTGGAGCTGATATTTTTCAGGCAATTGCTGGTAAATCGTGAGGCATGCGTGAGTTTGGTGTCACAACTCCCGAGGGGTATAAAATCATTTTTGGTGAAGATATCGAGCCACCAAAAAACACATAAATACTCTCTGCCCGGTCAGCTTTTTTCCATCGCCGCGTTTCATTGTTGTAGGAAGCTAAATACCAGCAAAAGTGGTGTATCCCGTGGTTCCAGACGAAGCAAGACAAGCGCAGTCCATCGTTGAAGACGTGCATGGTGAGTCGATTGTGGGTATTTATCTATTTGGTTCTGCTGTTACCGGTGGCTTAAAGCGTAATAGCGATGTCGATATTCTGGTGGTTGTTAATGATTCGCCAACCCATAAGCAGAGGGAAGCCCTCATTGCCCAGCTAATGAAGGTCTCTGGGACGATTGGAAATGCACAAGCTACCAGGCCAATAGAGCTGACGGTTATCACAGTCTCTGATGTTGTGCCCTGGCGGTTTCCGCCTCGTGCGGAACTTATATACGGTGAGTGGTTGCGGGATGAATTCGAGGCAGGGCACATCCCGAAACCAGCCTATGATCCTGACCTAGCGATTGTTCTGAAAAAAGTGGTCGATAATAGCCTGCCGCTATATGGGATCAATGCCGCTGAGGTGCTTGAGCCAGTGCCAATGGCTGATATCCAAAGAGCGATTCGTGATTCCTTGCCTACGTTGCTGTCAGAGACAGCAGGTGATGAACGCAATGTGGTCTTAACCTTGTCTCGCATGTGGCTAACGGCAGCAACGGGTGAAATTGCTTCAAAAGATGTCGCGGCTGAATGGGCAAAAGGCCAACTAGCAAAGGAACACGCAGCTTTATTGGACTACGCTAAGCAAGGTTACCTCGGAAATATTGAGGATCGCTGGGACGAGAAGCAGTGGGAGTTCAAAGCGCTCACCTGCTGTCTGCGAAAATCTATTGAGGCGTGTCTTGGTACCTGGCAGCGAGAAGGTTCTGACGATCAGAATGAATATTGCTGAAAACAGCTCACTCATCGTGCCGGTTATGGCAGATATTGCCAACAAGAAAATACATCGGAGCTTGTCGATTTCGCTCACTCTCGAACGACTAGGTAATAGTTTGACCATTCGAGTGCAGCCCAGTTTTGGGGCAGCAGCTTTCGTGAGGGAATTGATGATGATTACTATGTATGGATTTGGAAAAGTAACGTCACAGGTAATTGGGATTACAAGGGATTTACGTGTGCTGTGGGCGCTGGAAGAGTGCGAATTGCCTCATCAGGTTCATGGGCTCGATGACGTTGCTGGGGAACTACATGGCGCTGATTATTTGGCAATCAACCCATTTGGTAAAGTGCCAGCTATCGATCATAACGGCGTGATTATTTTTGAATCAGGCGCCATTGTTATCTACTTGGCGGAGCAATCAGGAAGACTTCTGCCAACGAGCGAACCAGAGCGCATCAAAGCCCTGCAATGGACATTTGCTGCGCTGGATACAGTTGAACCACCCATGACCCAAATTGCGGTGATTGACTTATTTGAAGCAGATGCAGAGTGGGCAAAATTGCGACGTCCAGCGCTCGTAGAGATGGCTAAGAACTATCTTGAGGTCATCAATGATGTGCTCATCGGCAAGCATTATTTGCTTGGCGACCAGTTCACCTATCCAGACATTTTGATGGTTGCTGCATTAAGTCAGGTACAGCATACAAACCTTCTAGATATGTTCCCTAATGTGACGGCCTACTTAACGCGCTGCCATGATCGGCCTGCGTGGCATAAATGCCTTGATGCATACAATCGCCGTTTGGCCGTGTAAGTAGCCCTTACCGTCTTGGTGAAGATAGTTAGTGCTGGTGCGACTCGAAGTCGCTCATGAAACACATAGGAGAGTGAGGTAATGGCAACCACTAAACAGCCGCTGCCAAGTATCGTATCTTCAGAAGAGTGGAAATTAGCGCTGGATCAGCTTCTTATAAAAGAGAAAGCGCTGACCCGAGCACGCGATGCTTTGAGTGCGGAGCGTAGAAAGCTACCCATGGTGAAAGTAGCAAAAAACTACGAATTCCATGGCGACGAAGGCCCCATATCCTTCCTTGAATTGTTCGGTGGGCGTCGGCAGCTCATTGTTTATCATTTTATGTACGCGCCTGATTGGAAAGCGGGGTGTGACGGGTGCTCGTGGGTTGCCGATGCCATGACTCACCCGGCTCATTTACATGCTCGTGATACTTCGCTGGTAATGGTTTCACGGGCTCCTCTAGAGAAAATCAACCAGTACAAAACGCGTATGGGTTGGACGATTCCCTGGTACTCGTCGTTTGAGAGTGACTTTAACTATGATTTTGGGGTGACGACAGCGGATGGAGAAAGGCATGGAGCCAGTGTGTTTCTCCGCGACGGAAACGACATATATCGCACCTATTTTACCGGGGCGCGTGGGGTCGAATATTTAGGTAGCTTCTGGACGTACCTGGATTTAACACCTTATGGTCGCCAGGAAACGTGGGAAGACTCTCCAGACGGCTGGCCTCAGACCAAGCCATATGAATGGAACCGCCGCCATGACGAGTATGATGTTTAAGAATACTGGCGCTCGCCAAAAGGGCAGGCGCGGTTGGTCAGGCCATTCTCGTTAAAGGTGGCTACAACCACGGCAATCCTTTGCCGCGTCCCGCTTCCTTCCAATTGACACTGTTACTGTCCATCTATTAACCGTTGTTTCAAACCAGCTCACGCTTCTCGCGCTTAGCCACGCGAATATCTTTGACGGTAGCAATGCCAATTACCGCCAAGATGACAAGTGAGATCAGCGGCCAGATCAGTACATATAATGCCAATATAAAGGTTTGCATATGCTCTCCTATTGTCTCGCTGGTGCGTAATGGCGCACCAGTTGATGAAGTGATTTCGGCTTATTTCAAAGAGCTCGCACAGGGCTTAGGCCTGAGCAGCAGGCTTGGCCGGATCGTAGTTGATCACTTTCTGATCGATCTGTGAGAAGTCGAACTTGCTCGAGCTCATCAGGCTGACCGCGATGCAGACAGCCGTGCTAACGCCGTAGGCCATCAGTGACGCCAGCAGCACTGTGTAGTCGCGCAGGAAGCCAATGCTGAAGTAGGCCAGCACGATGGCGCTGAGTGCGCCGAAGATCACACCGACCCGGCGCCCACAGAAGCCGAAGGCCATCAGACCGAGCACCACACCACCACCTACGGCAGCGAGTAATTCGAATAGCCCTCCGACCACGCCGACCAAGGGCAGCAGCTCAAAGCGTGCGACGCAGAACATCACCAGCCCCGCGATGACCGCAGAGGTGAAGGCCGTATTGGTGACTCGATCCCAGAAACAGCTGGCGATGACCGGAAACACAATCGCCCCCCAAAGTGCGCCAACGAAGACCAGCATGATCAGAATATCCATCGAGAAGCTGGCGAGAATCACCCCGATCAGCGTTGCGACGACCATGGTCAGCCTGCCGATAAACAGCATCTTGGTGGGATTAGGTTTGTTTTTAGCAATGTTCTTGCCATATACATCGGCCATCACAATCGCTGACATGGCGGAAAGATCCGAGTCGGCGGTAGAAGAGAGCGAACCGATTACCAGGATAAAGAACAGCGCGATAAACACCGGCGAGAGGTACATCGAAACCATCTGCGGGATCAGGTTGTTCATGTCGCCATCGATGGGCTCCATGCCGGTCATCAATGCCATCAAGCCGATCATGCCAAGGCCAATGACAATGGCACCGTAACCAATGGTCGCGGTGATGAAGGTTGGTTTTATATGGTCTTCACGCACGGCGAATAGGCGCTGGGAAATAGTCTGGTTGCCAATGGCGTAGGCCAGCACCGCTACAAAGAAGGGCGCACCCTGATTGAGGATCGCGTCCATCGAGAACAGGTTGGCTTGTTCTGGCGTAAGAAGACTCATGCCATCTGACAGCGTTTCTGGGCCGCCGAGGGCGAACATCACCGCTGGAATAATCAGGATGGCCACGGCCATCATCGCCATTAGCTGGGCGAAATCCGTCAGCACCGAGGCGCGGAAACCTGACCACAGCGTATAGGAGAGCACCCCGACCCCGGCAATCACCACACCGGCCTGGAACGAGAGTGGTGAAAGCACCGAGACCAGCGCGCCGGAAGCCGTGAAGTTCACCATCAGACTGATGATGCTACCCAGAATGTTGGAGGAGGCGAGAATCAACTGGCTGGAAGAGCCGTGCCGGGCATGGATAAGCTCGCCCAGGGTGTGAGCATTGGGCGCCAGTTTGCGAAAGCGGCGGCCAAAGGGGTAGATGAACAGAATCATCAGCGCACCCCACAGCCCGTAATGCAAAGGGCCGGAAATGCCGTAGGTATAGCCCGAGGTAGCAGCGCCGTAGAACGAGGCTGCCCAGATCCAGGTGGCGGTCATGCTGGCAGCGCCAAGGCCAAAGCCGATCTGGTGATTAGACACCATAAAGGCGTCGGTATTTTCCTTTTTCTTCTTAATCAGCAGGGTCAGCAGGTAAGTGCCGCCGTAAAAAAACGCCAACAAGGCGAGCACAGTCACGGTCGAGAATTGATAGAAATTTTCTTCGTTCATTGAATACCCATAGGCTTTGCAGCCCTAGCATCCTAAATAGCAACCACAGTTCCCTTGAAGGAGTGGCCGCGACAGGACGTAAGCAAAAAACAGAACATCTTTCTAGGTATGTCTGTAGCGAGATGAGATCGCGGTTGGCGATCAGGTCGTGCAAGTGTCAGGCGTTGGAAACGCCTTAAATAGGGAGGCAGATGGATTTCCACAGTGAATCGCAACAAAGCGCTGGGGGAGTCGATCCGGAGGGCTACCCTACGCCCTTAAGCGTGAACAGTACAGGTGAATACCCGCTGCACCGGGAATCGGGTGCGCCGTGCGCTTAAAAGGCTTCAGGCATGTTCAGCACTAATGTACCAGCGAAATGTAGCAAGTTTCGGGTCGGCGCCAGGTAAGCGGCTTCTTATGATCCTCGCTGTTGATGGGGAGGTTTCCCTATCTGTGAACAATGATGGAGATTACAAAGATGAATGCACTCGAAAATAAAGTCGCCATTGTTACTGGTGCCAGCGCAGGTATTGGCAGAGCGACTGCCCGGCTTTTCGCTAGGGAGGGAGCTACTGTCGTGGTAGCGGCCAGAAGAGAGTCAGAGCTGGAGGTGCTGGTCAGCGCTATAAAAGAGGAGGGTGGCCAAGCGTTAGCGGTTGCTGGCGACGTAGGTGATGAGTCTTTCGCCAAAAAGCTTGTTGACGAGACACTCGCGCGGTTTGGTCAACTGGACGTTGCGTTTAACAACGCAGGCATTTTAGGCGCGATGGGGCCGGTGCCCGAGATGTCATTGGCTGATTGGAATCAGGTAATCACGACTAATTTAACAAGCGCTTTTCTGGCAGCTAAGTATCAACTGCCTGCCATGCGGTCGGCTGGCGGTGGCTCGTTAATTTTCACTTCAACATTTGTTGGCTATAGCGCCGGAATGCCTGGCATGGCGGCTTATGCGGCCAGTAAAGCGGGACTAATAGGGTTGACGCAGGTGCTCGCCTGCGAGTATGGCCCTGATAACATTCGGGTGAATGCGTTACTGCCGGGGGGAACGGATACCGCTGCAGCCAGGGAGTTTGCCAACACTCCCGAAGCGTTAGCGTTCGTAGCCAGCCTGCATGCAATGAAGCGGACGGCAAAGCCTGAAGAGATTGCTCAATCCGCCCTCTACCTGGCTTCAGATGCATCCAGCTTTACGACCGGAACGGCACTATTGGCAGATGGTGGAGTATCAATAAATCGCGTCTGAATATAGGGCCTCACTCTGACTATAATCAGGATTAGGGGCCTTGAGCTATGCAGCAGCATGCCACAGGCAGCCCGTTCTGAAGGAGGGGCTGCCCCTTTTGATTGGAGTACTGTTAATTGCCACACTAAACATAGGATACAAAGAGCTATGACATCTCAGTTTAAAGCAACGCTTCTTCGTCCCGCCAAGCAGGATAGCGATAATTCATGGGCTTTTGTCGTGCTGCCCAAAAGCGTGAGTGAGAAGCTCCCACGGCGAGGCAGGACAACGGTAGAGGGCACTCTCAATACTTATGCCTTCCAGGCTACTCTTGAACCGGACGGCCAATTGAGCCATTGGTTGCGGGTAAGTAAAGAGCTGCTTGAATCGGCAGGCGTTAACAGTGGCGACGATGTCACCTTTGAGATTACGCCTGTAGAGCAGGAGCCTGAACCCGAGGKGCCCGCTGATTTGCAGGATGCCCTTGCAGAGTCTCCAGAAGCTCAAGCCGTTTGGAGCGATACCACGACGATTGCTCGCCTGGACTGGATTCATTGGATTACGTCCGCCAAGCAGTCCAAGACTCGAGCGAAGCGGATTCTCGATGCTTGCGACATGCTTGCTTCTGGAAAGCGCCGCGTTTGCTGCTTCGATCCATCTGGCTATTACAGTAAAGCGTTTAGCCCACCTAAAGCTAAAGCGGCCGACTAGCGCTGTAGCCTCTGCATTGCCGTTCAGATTCCGCGCTATATGGAAGACTTGTAAGTGATGAGCCGCCGCCAAAATCGGCCTAATCAATGCCCTTCCTTAGAGCATTGCCGCGGCTCCAAACTTTCATTCCGATAATTTAAAAAGCAGTCAAAGTAGGCTCCTACAACACACTGTTGGGCTCAGCCTGATAGGCTTTATGGAGCAAACTGATGAGTGGTGTTGCTTCTTCAAAAACAGTGGTAGCAATGGCAGTGACTGCGATCCCGGGKGTCCATGAATTCATCACCGCGGCACCGGACAGTTCCGAAAGACGAACAATGGTGATCTCCTCATGGCGTTGGGCAATACCAAGGCGGTTCAGTTGGCGTTGGACGATGCTCATCATGGTGCCCTGCAACATTGTCGCCTGGGGCCAGATAACCGTCTCCCCGTCCCAAAAAACAAGGTTCCAGATGGTTGCCTCGCTCAATCGCCCATGGCGGTCGACAAAGGCTGCATCGTCGAAGCCCTGGCGCAGAGCTTGATGTAGATAGTAAGTTTTGCCCGCCTCACCAACGTGCTTAATAGAAGCCAGAGGTCGCTCGTGATCTACCTTACTCAGCCTCAACGGCCCTTTAGGGCCATTAGCCGCTGCGCTGCTACGGACGAGTACGTCTGGCTCTGCATCCATGCTGGCCGCGGTGAATTCACCGTGACGGGAGAAGAGAGTAACCGTTAATGACTGGTCTTTCGGGCCTTCATCAATAGCTGTTTTGATGTAGGAGATTAGCTGCTCTTCGGGAAGCATCTTTCCAAAAAACTCTTTTGACGCTTTCTGCAGACGGGCAAGATGAAGATCTAGCCCTTTGACCTCTCGATCTCGTACCTGCATGGCCGTGAAATGGGCAAACCCTGCAAAGGCTAGGGGGATCAGCTCTGAAAGAGTGGCTGGTTGCCCATTAATATGGGCCTGAAAATTGCTGGCGTTAGTGGACATGGCATTGACTCCTGATTGAATTTGCAGTGAGGAGCCACTACCCTAAACCCTAACAGCGCTGTAAGAGTCAATAGAGTGAAATGAAAATAGGAGAACTGGCTAAACGCACCGAAGTCAGCATTCGCATGCTGCGCTACTATGAAGCGGAAGGCCTACTTAAGCCAACGCGCGCCGCCAATGGCTATCGTCATTATGGGCAGGGTGAGATCCGTACTGTCGAGCGGATCAAACTGCTCGGTTCAGCAGGCATGACTCTGGCAACCATCAAGCAATTCCTACCGTGTGTGAGAGGGGAGGGCCCAGTCTTCGAGCCCTGTGACGAACTACGCAATGTCTTGCACGAACAAATTGAGTTTGCCGACCAGAAAGCAGCCAAACTGGCCCAAAGCCGTGCCATTTTAGAAAGTTTTCTGTTCGATATAGAGCGGCAATGAAACGGTGGACAGCGGAAATTCCAAGGGGCATGTAACGCTTAAGCCATTGCGTACTCGCTTGGAGGGCTAGTCAACAGAAGAGCCGGGAGTTTCACTCACCCCGGCTCTCCTTCTACCAGGCTGGGCGTTGTGTGCGTGGCCCAAATGACAACACAAGCAATGTTCCCAGGCTGGTAGTGATCAGGGCTAATAGAGGGCCACCTAAAGCGCCGAGGTAATCCACTAATATACCACCGCCTATGGCGCCACTGGCGATAGCAACCTGAAAGGCGGCAACTATCAAGCCCCCCGCAGCTTCAACCTGATCAGGTGCGGCGCGAACAATCCAGGCTTGAAATCCGATGGGAAATGCGCCGAAAGCAAACCCCCACAATGCGATAGATACAGCAGTAACGCTGGCCAGACTACCCGCGAACAGTAGCGTAATGGTGATCGCAATAATGAGTGCCCCACCAAAGATAATGGCGTTGCGCTCGCTACGTTCTGCGATAAATGCACCGGCGAAATTGCCAAAAAAACCACCAATACCAAAGCCGAGCAGTACCGCAGAGATTGCACTGACGGATAGCTGCGCCACCTCTTCAAGGAGCGGTCGTATATAGGTAAATCCGGCAAAATGGCCTGAAATCATCAGCACTACGGCTAGCAGCACAACGCGAACCTGCGTGCGTTTAAGCAGTTGGAAGAGAATGCGCAGGCTTGGATTGTCTTTTGGCGGCATAGCGGGAATGGTGAAAAGCTGAGTCACGAGCGTTATCAGACTAAGGAAACCAGCGGCAATAAACGCACTTCGCCACCCCCAGAGACCACCGATATAGGCGCCCAGAGGCGCTGCACAAACGGTAGCGACAGATACGCCGGTCAGAACAATAGACATGGCGCGTGCAAACAGATTGTCGGGCACCATGCGCATTGCCAGAGCAGCGGCCATCGACCAGAACCCTCCCAAGGCAATTCCCAGCAGTACTCGAGCAAAAATTAAAACAAAAAAGCTATTCGCCGTCGCTGCCAACGCGTTGGAAATGACGAGCAGCAGCGATAAACCAAGCAGCACAAACCTACGATCAAAATTGCGGGTCAGGAGTGGGATTGTTAGCGCGGCAAGCGCAGCCACTGCAGCAGTAGCCGTGACGGCTTGGCCCGCGGCGCCAACGGAGATGTTGAGATCCGCTGCCATGGCCGTCAGCAGGCTGGCCGGTAAAAATTCGGCAGTCACTAAACCAAAAACCCCCAGCGCGAGGCTGACAATGCCCATCCAATTGGCTGAGGTAGGTTCAGCGGTGGGTGTTGCTGTTAGTAATGACGGGCTGGCGGAGCAAGTAGTGTTGTTCATTGCAGGCCTACTAAAGTGTTAGTTGAAGCTGCAGTGTAAAGTTAAGGTTTTGGCTTTTCTATGATATAAAAAACGTAAAGCATGACTATTTGTCCAAACCGAGTTCATTAATATGCGCGACACCTTAACTGAAATTCTGCTCGGCCTGCGCCTTGAGGGTGTGGAGTATGGACGATGCCTGCTGCGCCCCCCTTGGGCCGTCGCAACCCCTGCCCAGCCAGCAGCACATTTTCATTTTGTGGCGCAAGGCGGGTGCTGGTTGCGTACCGAGACAACCGAGTGGACATACCTGAACGCTGGCGATGCGGTGCTCTTTCCGCGCGGAGCTTCCCACGTCATGGCCAGCTCGCAGGACGTGCCTGCAGTGGGTAAGGCTACGTTGGCTCGCAGGCCGGTCTCTGAAAATATTTATCTGGTGAACAGTGGAACCAAAGAGGGCGATATTGAGCCGGATGTGCTTTTCTGTGGCGCCATGCACTTCAACCTCGACCCACTACATCCACTGATCGCGATGATGCCTGACATGATGCGCGCTAGCGATTTGGCTAAACGTGACCCATCGGTACCTGCTTTACTGGAGGCAATGGAGCGAGAAATTAGCCTGGATCGGATCGGTGCCTGCGGCATACTTGCCCGTTTGGCCGATGTGCTGGCCGCCAGTATTATTCGCGCTTGGATTGAGTGTGCCTGCAGTGACGACTCCAGCGGTTGGATTGCCGCCGTGCGCTGCCCACAGCTAGGCAAGGKGCTGGCAGCCATCCATACACAACCGGAGCGCGATTGGTCAGTCGCCGAGTTAGCGGATGTCATGGGGGCTTCGCGCTCAAGCTTTAACGATAAGTTCAGCCGGATGTTAGGTGTGACTCCCGCCAAGTATGTGGCGCGGGTAAAGATGTTTCAGGCTCGACAGTGGATAGCCCGGGACAATATGCGCATCGCCGTGGCCGCGAACCGGCTTGGCTATGACTCCGAAGCTTCATTCAGTCGCGCGTTCAAACGCATTATTGGACACCCGCCGAGTGAAGCACGTGAAGCAGAGATCTTGTGACGGTTAAAGTTTTGCTTCAACACCCGGTGAAGTTGCTGAACGGCTTTCCGATGAGATACTTGAGCAAGCACAGTCTGCGTTTACGCAAGGTATAAATATGGCCGCCGCAGTAAGTGGTGTCACCCTTTTGGCGCTTATGTTGATTAAGTCGGACTTCCAGGTTTAAAAGGGGGAACGGTTATAAATTGCTGGTTAAGCATTAAAAAAAGCCGTGTGCTCGGCCAGTACTGCTAAGCCAATTCCGATTAGCACAATACCGCCGATAAGTTCTGCCCAGTGACCGACAAACTTGCCAAGCTTATTGCCCAGAAAAGTGCCTATAGAGGCCATTACCGTAGTAGCGAGGCCGATAGCTAGGCTGGTGGCGATTATATTGGCATCGACAAAGGCGAGGCTGGCGCCCACGGCCATGGCATCAATGCTGGTTGCCGTGGCGGTCAACACCAATAACCAGAGCGTCTGTTTGCGATGCTCTATCTTGTCTTCCTTTTTGAGCCCGGCATGCATCATGTGAAGGCCGATAAGCGTCAGCAGGGTAAAGGCCACCCAGTGATCCCAGGCTTGCACATACTGCTGGGATGCCTTGCCCGCTACCCAGCCGAGTACTGGGGTAATGGCTTCGATCACACCAAAGACCAGGCCAATACTGATGGCGTGACGATMCCGTGGCTTTTGCAGCTCGGCGCCTTTGCTGATGGAGGCGGCGAAGGCATCCGCCGACATGGATACGGCCAGAAACAGCAGGGTAATCGGTGTCATGGAGTGTGAACTCGCTCGCTGGAAAAGTACCGCGCACATTTACCCAGTGGCAGAGTAGTAATACTATGCTTGAGTGTAAGAGTCGGGTATTCAATAGCGATGAATCCTACCACGATTTATTAAACAAACAAGACAGAGCTTTAAAAATAAAGTTTGTAATAGTGAACTATCATAGCCTTGGCTAACAATGTGTGTGTTAGCTGATTTTGTTTGCTTTTAATATACTTGTGTGACTTTTGATAAAGATGTGAACCTATTGTGTTCGTCATGTTTGATGACGTTGTGATGTGCTTTTAAGGTTAAAGATTTATAGTTATCTATAGCGTTATTGTTGTTGGTGATTTAGTTGCAGTGATTCAAGATTAAGTAGCTTGAAGTTATAAAAGACTAAATAGCCATTTATCAGAATCATCGGGAAAACCAGAGGCCGATCACACTGGAAGTCATGCAGTCTGCGGAGCTGTTCCCGCTGCCCGCAGTTGAATGACGTCAGCGCGAGGTGGCGCGCCGAACATGCGGCTATATTCGCGGCTGAAGTGTGAAGGGCTTTCGTAACCCACACGATAGCTGGCGGTGGCCGCTTCCAGTCCTTCGGCCAGCATTAGTCGCCGGGCCTCATGCAAGCGAAGTTTCTTCTGGTACTGCAGGGGCGACATGCGAGTGACTTGACGGAAACTGTGATAAAGCGTCGATTCGCTCATGTTGGCTGCATCTGCCAGCTCACGGATCTTAAGCGGCTGGGCAAAGTGCTCTTTAAGGGTGTAGATAACCTGCGCAATCCGATTAGCCTGGGAGTCCGAGGCGGCAAACCGGCGCATATGTGGCCCCAATGCGCCCATTAATGCCCGGTAGATCAGTTCCCGCCGGGCCAAGGGCGAAAGCACCTTAATATCTTCCGGGGAGTCGAGCAGGCTTAATAAGCGAAAGAGTGCGCCCTGCATACGGGCATCCATGGGAGCCGACTTTAATCCGCAGTCCATCTCGGAACAGATAGCATCACTCCCCGAGAGCGGTGCCTTATCACCCAGTTCCAGTATCAGCCCCGCTACTTCCTGAGGATCCACAGAGACTTTTACCGCCAGAAAGGGTTTTTCTGGGGAGGCATGGTCAATCCTGCCTACCACTGGCAAGTGAACGGCGCTCGCCATGTAGCTGGGGCCGGTGTATACGATCTCTTTGTCACCTAGTAACACAGTCTTGCTGCCTTGAATGACAAAGCACAGGCACGGTTCATAGACGGCGCAGTGAAAACTGGAAGGGGCGTCAGTGCGCACCAATTGAACTTCGGCAATCGCCGTGTCCTGAAGTGCTTCAAGGGGCGACCAGCGGCGGACGACTTGGCTCAATTGCTGCGGCAGGCTGTCGCTGAATTGGGTGATCTGTTCAGGTGCGATAACGGTCACGGGCTCTCCTCCTTAACAGTTTGCAGTATATGCCCTCGCTTGAGGAATCGAAGGTTTTTCGGCTGGTTTTGCAGAATCAGGCAAGCACCCCGTAGAAACCGACAATTCGCACCAAGTGTCATCACGTTGTCATCGTGCCTATGCACCGAAATAGGTCGTTATCTCGCCTCACCCTCTTATTTAAGCTTTTACCCGCCACGACAGAATTAGGCAATCTTCCCGCAGGAACCCGATACCTCTCCCACGCCCCCTTCACCTATGTTAGCTGATATCCGGTCGGTGCTTGGTCTCTGGTCGAATCTGGCGCTGCTCAACCGACTACATAACTACCAACGCGTTACCCATCTATATAACGAACGCCGCTACCGGATGCCGGTAGCCAGGGGAGCAAGTCATCATGGGAAGTTTGTCTCAAAGAGCCCGCTTTGCAAGCAGCCGAGCGGTGATCCCGTTTTTGCTAATAACGGTCTTACTAGCCGGCTGTGAAGCCAAAAGCGAGGAAGCGGCAGCGCCTTCGCCGCCACCAGAGGTTGACGTAGCGGAAATCGAAGCGCAGCCGGTGGTGCTGAGCGAGTCATTCACCGGGCGGGTAGAAGCCGCAGAAACGGTGGAGTTAAGAGCCCGGGTTAGCGGCTATATCCAAGAAGTGGCCTTTGAAGAGGGCGAACTGGTAGAGCAAGGAGACCTGCTGTTCCTGATCGACCAGCGCCCTTATCAGGCGCGTATAGGTGCCGCTCAAGCGGATCTTGCCCAAGCCAGGAGCCAGCTGGCTCAGGCTGGCAGTGAAGCCGAGCGTGCCCGGGTGTTGCTGGGGCGTCAGGCCATTTCTCAAGAAGTACATGATCAGCGTCAATCGGCGCTAAACAACGCACGCGCTATGGTAGATGCCGCCCAAGCGGCGTTAGATACCGCCGAGCTCGACCTTGAGTACACCCGCATTACCGCACCGGTCGGTGGCCGCGTCGGCCGGGCCATGGTGACCCGGGGTAATCTGGCCAATGCCGATCAGAGCCTGCTGACCACGCTGGTAAGCATTGATCCGGTACACGTTTACTTTGAGGCAGATGAGCAGGCCGCGTTTGCCAGTCAGACACTATTGACCGTTGACGCGACGGATAGCCTGACCATCGAGCTGGGCGGCGACCCGCAGCGGCAGTACACGGGCACCCTGGACTTTATCGACAACCGTTTAAACCCCAACACGGGCACTCTGCAATTCCGGGCGGTGCTGGCCAACCCGGAGGGTCGCATTCGGCCTGGAGAGTTTGCACGGGTCGAAATGCCGGTCGCTCGTTTAGAGCAAGCATTACTGGTCGACCGTAAGGCAGTGCTGACTAATCAGGATCGCCGCTACGTCTATGTCGTCAATGAGAATAACCTGGCAGAGCAGCGCCAGGTGACCACAGGGCGGCAGGTGGCAGAACGAACCGTTATCACCGACGGGCTTCAAGCGGGTGATCGAGTGATCGTCAATGGTGTGCAAAAAGTGTTCTTCCCCGGAATGGAAGTGAGCCCGCAAAGCGTAGCGGCCGCCCCGGCGGCTGATGGCCCTATTTCCGACGACCAGCCCACCATTGCGGCCAGGGAGGAGTAAACCGTCATGAATTTCTCCCGTTTCTTCGTTGACCGACCGATTTTTGCGGCGGTGCTGTCGATCATTATTCTTGCGGTGGGGCTGATCTCTATTCCCAACCTGCCGATCAGCGAGTACCCCGACGTGGTTCCTCCCTCGGTTGTGGTGCGCACGGTCTACCCTGGTGCCAACCCGAAGGAGATCGCCGAGACGGTAGCGACGCCGCTGGAAGAAGCCATCAATGGCGTCGAGGACATGATGTACCTCAAGTCTGTTGCGGGTTCTGATGGCGTACTGCAAATGACCATCACCTTCCGTCCCGGTACCGATGCTGAGCAGGCTGCTGTTCGCGTACAGAACCGCGTTAGCCAGGCAGAGGCTCGGTTGCCGGAAGCTGTACGCCGCCAAGGCGTCACCACCCAGAAACAGTCACCGACGTTTCTGATGGTCGTTCACCTGACTTCTCCCAGTGGTGAATACGACACTCTCTACCTACGTAACTATGTGCGGCTGAATGTTCGTGACCGCCTGGCCCGGCTCGAAGGGATTGGGGATGCGCAAATCTTCGGCGGAGGTGACTACGCCATGCGAGCATGGCTGGATCCCGATCGGATCGCTGCCCGCGGCCTAACGGCCAGCGATGTGGTGGGGGCTATGCGAGAGCAGAACGTCCAGGTGTCCGCTGGGCAGTTGGGAGCCGAACCCATCGCGGATAGTGATTTTCTCACCCTGATTAACGCCCGTGGGCGGCTTGAAACGGTGGAAGAGTTTGGTGACATCGTGCTGAGCCGCGGCGACAGCGGCGAGATACTCAGGCTTGCGGATGTGGCTCGGCTGGAAATGGGCGCCGGGGACTATACGCTGCGCTCGCAGTTGGACGGCAACAACGCGGTGGGGGTGGGAATATTCCAGGCACCGGGTGCCAATGCGCTGGATATCCGAGAGCAGGTGATAGCCACCATGGAGGAACTGTCTGAGCAGTTCCCGGAAGGTGTTGAGTACGAAGCCGTCTACGACACTACGATCTTTGTTAATGACTCTATAAAGTCAGTGATAGCCACCTTACTTGAAGCCGTGCTGCTGGTGGTGTTGGTGGTCACGCTGTTCCTGCAGACCTGGCGTGCTTCCATCATCCCATTGCTTGCGGTACCGGTCTCGGTGATAGGCACCTTTGGCGCGCTCTACCTACTGGGTTATTCCATTAACACGCTGACCCTGTTTGGCCTGGTGTTGGCCATCGGTATCGTGGTGGACGACGCCATCGTGGTGGTGGAAAACGTGGAGCGGAACATTGAGGAGGGCCTAAAACCTCAGGCCGCCGCCCATCAGGCCATGAGAGAAGTCTCCGGGCCTATCATCGCGGTGGGGCTGGTTCTGTGTGCGGTGTTTATCCCCATGGCCTTTCTCTCGGGGGTGACCGGTCAATTCTATAGCCAGTTTGCGGTGACGATTGCCATCTCCACGGTGATCTCCACCATCAACTCGCTGACCCTATCGCCTGCGTTGGCAGCGATGCTACTCAAGCCCCATGACGCGCCCAAAGATCGCCTCACCCGAGTGATCGATAAGCTGTTCGGCTGGATTTTCCGTCCTTTCAACCGTTTCTTTAACGCCAGCTCCAACAAATACCAGGGCGGCGTGGCTCGCTCCCTGAAGCATCGTGGCGCGGTGTTTGTGGTCTACGCGCTGTTGTTGCTGGGCACCGGCGTGATGTTCAAGGCGGTGCCACCCGGCTTTATTCCAGTGCAGGACAAGCTTTATCTGATCGCGGGCGTCATTCTGCCGGAAGGCGCGTCGCTGGAGAGAACCGACCAGATGCTTCAGGACGTCGTGGACATCGCCATGGAGACCGAGGGCGTGGAGCACGCCATTGCCTTTCCCGGCCTGAACGCGCTGCAGTTCACCAATACCTCCAACACCGGGGTGGCCTTTCTTACCCTCAGCGCCTTTGGTGAGCGCAGCCTTAGCGCAGCGGAGATAAACGCCCGCATTAATCAGGGCATTGGCGGCCTGAAAGAAGGCTTCGCATTCTCCTTCATGCCACCGCCGATTCTGGGGCTAGGCAATGGGTCGGGCTTCCAGCTGTTCATCGAGGATCGCGGCAATCTTGGCTATGGGGCGCTGCAGCAGGCGGTGAACCAGCTCCAGGGGGCTATTTCGCAAACACCGGGAATGGGCTTTCCGATCAGCAGCTATCAATCCAACGTGCCGCAGCTGGATGCCGAGGTGGATAGGCTGAGGGCCAAGGCTCAGGGCGTGCCGTTGACCGAGCTGTTCGACACTCTGCAGACCTATCTTGGCTCGACCTATGTGAATGACTTCAATCGCTTTGGGCGCACTTGGCAGGTGATCGCCCAGGCGGACGCTCCCTACCGGAGCAGCGKGGAAGATATCGCCCGCCTGCGCACCCGCAACGACCAGGGAGAAATGGTGCCTATCGGCACGATGGTGAACATCACGCAAACCTTTGGACCAGACCCGGTGCTGCGCTACAACGGCTACCCAGCAGCAGACCTAGCCGGCGAATTTGACCCCCGCGTGCTTTCTTCCGCCCAGGCGATGGACGCCATCAACGCTCTGGCGGAAGAGGTGCTGCCGCCGGGCATGGCGCTGGAGTGGACTGACCTGAGCTACCAGCAATCCACTCAGGGGAATGCGGCGCTGGTGGTCTTCCCGCTGTCGATTCTGCTGGTATTTCTGGTGTTAGCGGCCCTCTACGAGAGCTGGACGCTACCGCTGGCGGTGATTCTGATTGTGCCCATGTCGATGCTGGCGGCGTTGATTGGTGTCTGGTTTGGTGGGGGTGACAACAACATCTTCGTGCAGGTGGGGCTGGTGGTGCTGATTGGCTTGGCGTGCAAGAACGCCATCCTGATCGTGGAATTCGCCCGTGAGCTGGAACTGCAGGGCAAGGGCGTAGTGGAAGCGGCCCTGGAAGCCTGCCGACTGCGGCTGCGGCCGATCATCATGACCTCGATTGCCTTCACGGCGGCGGTGTTACCTTCGGTAGTGGCCACTGGCGCAGGCGCCGAGGTGCGGGCAGCGCTGGGAACTGCGGTGTTTGCCGGCATGATCGGCGTCACCCTGTTCGGCCTATTCCTCACGCCGGTGTTCTACGTGGCGCTGCGCAAGTTGTCAGGCCCACTGGTCAGCCATCACAGCACTTCTTTAGACGCCGATCAGGGTAATTTGCCTGAAGGTAGCCATGGTTAAAAACGTTTAGTTCTGCTATAAAAATCCACTGCTCCTCTTTCACTAATCAATTGGGCAGTGGGTTTCCCCTTTCCGGTTAAACGGCTGCCTGATGGCGGGTTGGATAAGTAAATCTCAAATTCTAGTGTTTAGTTTTATGCATATTTTAATGTGCTTATTTTTTTGAAAATTACTTTTGGAGTGCCCGCTTAATGGTGCGCTTTAAAAATTTAACGTGGTGTTGAGAAAAACGCTATGGGGCATGAAAAAATATTTCATTTATCCCTTGATAAAACGCTTGTTTTAGAAAAAAATGCTCAATAAGCTCGCCATGGGGAAATAAATTGCTTATTGATCGTTTCGATTTGAAAATTCTTGAACAGCTGCAGCGCGATGATACTCTTTCTATAGCACAGCTCGCAGAGGGGATTGGACTCTCTGTTACGCCATGCTGGCGGCGAATACAAAGACTGGAAAAAGACGGCGTCATTGAAAAAAGAATTGCCGTATTGAACCCTGAAAAGTTGAATCTTGGACTCACCGTGTTTGTGATGGTTAAAACGGATAAACATAATCAGGCTTGGCTTAATGCATTTCAGGAAACCGTACAGGCATTTCCTGAAATTGTAGAGGTGAATCGCCTGGCAGGTGAGTACGACTACTTACTCAAGGTCATTACGCGTGATAACCAGTCTTATGACGCCTTTTATAAAAGGCTTATTGCGAGAATAGAGCTTAGTAATGTCACATCGTGCTTCTCAATGGAACAAGTCAAGAAAACCAACGAGCTCCCCCTCGGCGATCTCTCATGAGTGGATGCAGTGCCTGCAGAGCGGGGTGATTGGTGAAGGGCGTTTGATCCCTGGCCCGTTTGGCGCATGCCCCTTGCTCTATGCCGATTACACGGCATCGGGAAGGGCGCTGGAGATAGTGGAGCGCGCAATTCAGAAAGAAGTGCTGCCTCTCTACGCCAACACCCATACCGAAACCTCTTACACCGGCAAGATGACCACGCGGCTGCGCGAAGCCGCCCGCCAGGCTGTCGCGGAATCGGTCGGTGCCAATCACGAATATGCGGTTATTTTTGCTGGCGCCGGGGCGACAGCGGCGATAGATCGCTGCTGTCGGATCCTTGAGTTGACGCCTGAGCAGAGGACTTCGCAAGCGGCCAAGCCCGTGGTGTTTGTTGGCCCCTACGAGCATCACTCCAATGACCTGATGTGGCGAGAGTGCGATGTGGACGTGGTACGCATTCCGCTTGGCGGCCATGGCCTCCCTGATCTCATGGTGCTTGAACAGGAGTTGCAGGCCTATGCTCAACGGGATGTCAAAGTGGTAGCGTTTTCGGCCGCTTCCAACGTAACGGGCATTTTGACACCGGTGCACCAAGTGGCAAGGCTAGCGCATCAATACGGCGGCTTGGCTATCTTCGACTATGCGGCGAGCGGGCCCTATGTGAAGATCAATATGGCAGGCAGCGGCCACGATGATCACCTGGATGCCATCTTCCTATCGCCCCATAAGTTTGTTGGCGGGCCGGGCAGTTCCGGCGTATTGGTGATTCGAAAAGCCCTGTGCCGCAATGCCAAGCCATCCATAGCCGGGGGCGGCACAGTCTCCTATGTGACGGCGACCCATCACCGTTATGTGCGCGATGTTGAGCGCCGGGAGGAGGCGGGAACACCGAATATCCTGGGTGATATTCGAGCCGGGCTGGCGTTTCGTATTAAGGAAAGCGTTGGGGTCGAGGCGATTGAGTCACGCGAGCAAGCGCTGGTAGCGATGGCCGTGGCACGCTGGCAAAAAGTCGCTAACGTGCGTCTGCTGGGGGCCCTTGATGTGCCCAGGCTGGCGATTTTTTCTTTCAACATTACTGCCGGTGGCAAGGCTATTCATCATAATCTGGTGGTTGCCATGTTGAATGACCTGTTTGGTATTCAGGCGAGAGGGGGGTGTTCCTGTGCAGGGCCTTATGGTCATGAACTGCTCGCCATTGATAGTGAGACCGCAGCAGAGCATGAAGCTTTAGTCCAAAAGGGTAGAAGCATATATCGCCCAGGCTGGGTAAGGCTCGGATTTAACTTCTTTTTTAGTAATGAGACGGCTAACTATATAATATCTGCAGTCGAGTTTATTGCCCGTTATGCGCCGGTATTGCTGAAATTATATTCAGTCGATGAAGCCACCGGTGTCTGGGTCGCTCAGTATCAGAAACGGCCTACTCAGCCTGAGGCGCCAGTGACACCACAACTGTTGGATACGCTTTTGCATCAGGACGCTTTAACAGAACCAGCCGAGACGCAGGAATCCGTGGATTGTTTTGCCCGAGCGCTTGCGTTGGTCGAACAGGCGAAAGTCCTTCCTTTACCCGCCAGCCGTCACGATGACGACGTACCCGTTCGCTGGTTCTGGTGGCCCCATGAAGCAGACCAGGCTGATGCACTATATTGCCATTAACGAGAATTGTTTCTCTGATGAGAATCAACAGATTATTCTCGCGGTGGCTCACCCCGCCAGCCATCCCCAAAGTTGATGATAGAGCGGAATGCCAATTAGCACATTGAAGGGGAAGGTGAGCCCCAGTGACGCCAGCATGGCAAGGCCAATGTTGGCGTCTGGAATCGCGGCACGAATGGCCACAGGCGCGGCAATGTATGACGCGCTGGCAGTAAGACTCGCCAGAATAACCGCGGAGCCTGCGGGTAGCCCAAGCCAGTACGCCATCATCAAACCTAAGCAGGAGAGCGCAATGGGCGCTGCCATAGCAAAGATGATTAGGCGGCTGTGTCCCCAGCGCAGGCTGCGCAGTGTCTCTGCCGCGACCAGACCCATCTCCAGCAGAAACAGCGCCAATATACCCTTGAAGGCGTGGGTATATAGGCCAGTCACCGATTCGCCTGCATTCGGGCCGTAAAGCCAGCCAATCAGAACACCGCCTACCAGTAGAATAACGCCGCGATTGGTCAGGGTTTCGTGCCATAGGCCCGCGGCCGAGCTGGTTGTGCCATTACGGCTAAAACGCCGGTAAATCATCAGCCCCAGCATAATGGCTGGAAGCTCCAGCAACACCAGGTAAAGGGTGACTTGCCCGCCGGTCACCAGGTTATGCGCTTCGGTATACGCTAGTGCAACAGCAAAAGTACCGGCACTCACCGAGCCATAGTGGGCCGCGAGACTGGCGCTGTCGGCAATAGACAACCGTACTAGGTAGCGGCCGACCGGAAAGATAACCAGCGGAATAATGATCCCCAATAATGTGACACCGGCCAACTCGATAAGCAGTGAAAGGCTCAAGCTGCCGTGCAACGCCATGCCGCCTTTAAGGCCGATGGTGAGCATCAGCAGTAGGCTTAGTATGTCGTAAGCGGCTTTGGGAATGCTGAGATCGGAGCGCACCACACCGGCCACCACACCTAGCACAAAGAACATGACCACAATATCCGGCACGGAAGATCTCCTTTACAGGGTTTTAAAGCGGCTACTTTAGCGACCTAAAGAGATTGATGAAAACAAATAAACTTTATACAGTCATAGATAATTATCTATGGTGTAAAGGATGAAAGTACGACAACTGACCTTCCGCCTGCTGCAGGTTTATGCCGACGTGGTACGCACAGGCTCGATTACCGCCACCGCGAATCGGCTCCACCTGACTCAACCTACGGTGTCTCAGCAGTTGAAACGGCTGCGGGAAATTGTCGGTGAACCCATTGTGCGCCAGGAGGATGGTCGCGTGGTGCCCACTGAAGTCGGACAAGCGCTCTATCAGCTAAGCCAGGACTTACTCAGCCGTGCCGATGTGTTTAGCCAGTATCTGGGCGAATACAACCGGGGTGGCCGCGGCCATTTTAGTATTGGCCTGGTCAACACAGCCCAGTACGTGCTGCCCCGTCTTTTAGGGCCCTTTAGCCAGGCTAACCCGCAGGTAGACGTCACGGTGGAGATCGGTAACCGTCAGCAGATGCTTAATCGCTTTGAGCGTCACGAAGACGATATCTATGTCTTTAGCCACCCGCCCAGCGATGACGCGGTGCTCGCTGCGCCTTTTCTGAGCAACCCGCTGGTCGTCGTGGGGCCGACGGATTGCCGTTGGGCAGGCATGGAGGGCCTCACCATGGCGTCTCTCAAAAATGAGCGATTCCTACTGCGCGAACCGGGATCCGCGACCCGGCATACCTTTGATGCCTGGTTATACAGTGCGGGTATTGAGCTGCGCTCCACTCAGCAGATCGCCAGCAACGAGGCGATCCGGCTTGCAGTGGCATCGGGAATGGGGTTGGCAGTGCTGTCGCGACATGTGGTTGCGGMCTCCCCTAAAGGTGTTCAAGAGCTGCCCTTGCAGGATTTTCCGCTGAAAAGCCGCTGGCACTTTGTGGTGCGTCGGGAGCGTCGCTTACCGCCCGCCGCCTATCGCTTTTTGAGCTTTGTGCAAGGCTCGCTGGCTCAAGCGTTTGACGAACCCGAAGGCGAATTGGCCGTGGCTGAACTGTTGCAAGCCTTAAAGGATGAGCGCTGACACGCTGACTTGCCAACAGCGTCAATCTTTCCCGTTGAAGGCGCCGGATAACCTATGCGCTAAAATGTTAAGAGAGAGCTTAAAAAGAACTTAAAAGAGAGCTGAAGACCGCACGTGGTTCATGCAGTCGCGCTTCGATACTCATGTTGAGTAACCGCTGCAAACGGAGGTAACTATGCTGCTCAAAGGATCATGTCACTGCCAGGCCGTGACGTTCAATGTAAGGTCTCAGCATCCCTATCCATTCAACCGTTGTTACTGCTCTATTTGCCGTAAAACGGCGGGCGGTGGCGGCTATGCCATCAACCTCAGCGGTGATAGTAAAACCCTAAATGTGAGTGGCGATGAGCACATCTCGGTCTATCGAGCGATCATCGATGGCGTGCAAAGCACGGGCGAGCGGCATTTTTGCAAGCATTGCGCCACGTCGCTATGGGTTTACGATCCCGACTGGCCCGAGCTTGTGCACCCTTTCGCATCAGCAATCGATACACCACTGCCGACACCACCCAAGCGAACACACATGATGTTGGGAAGCAGGGCGGATTGGGTGGAGGTAAATGCGCAGTTCCAAGACAAATGCTTTGATGAGTACCCGGATGAAAGCCTTGCTGAGTGGCACCAGCGCCTGGGGTTGGAACGCTAGGGCTAGAGGGAGGGGGGCCCGCTTGTTTCATAAGGTATCTGTACTAACCTTCTATACGAGCTCCGCAGGGAGCTCAGAGTGCAACTTGTAACTGATGTTCAGGTGACAGGTTGTGCATTCGTTGTATAAAAGGAGGTTAGGAAGATGGAATTTGAAAAATATAAGTCGTGTATCGAAGCGTGCAATATCTGTGCGGTTTATTGTGAATCTTGCGCCACTGCCTGCTTAAAGGAAGATGATGCAAAAATGATGGCCGAGTGCGTTCGTCTAGATCGCCAATGTGCTCAAATATGCCGTTTAGCGGCGTCATTCATGGCACAGGGTAGTGAATACGCCAAAGATATCTGCCGGATATGTGCTGATATTTGCAAGGCTTGCGGTGATGAGTGCTTCAAGCACGACGCCAAGCATTGTCAAGAGTGTGCCAAAGCGTGTCTGCATTGCGCTGATGAATGCACTGCTATGGCTGCCTAATATATTTAAAAACAGAAAGTTAACTACCTTAACTGAGCTAGCCAGCTTCCTATGCACACAGGAGGCTGGCTTTTTTATTGGCGGTAGCTGTTTGCTCTGACGGCGTATTCTGTCGCTGCCCTGGATAAAACTTTAGTGCAGGAGGAGGCACCAGAAATTCTGGAATAACTGCGCCCGTATGGCTTTTAACCTCCACTCGGCTACACTTTTTATGGGCCAATTGGCCCTATACCTCGAAAAGGAGGGCGTGCTATGCATATTGCAAAAGAAGACATTCCAGTCCAGATAGACTTACCCGGAGCAGTCGCCCGACAACAAAAGGATTTTGGTGATGTAACGGGGTTTGGGAAGATGGGTGCTGAGTATTTCTCATTTGGCAACGGTACTGATATCACCGATTTGTTGCACGGCCTGGAAGGGGATAGTTGTCAAAGCCCGCACTGGGGTTATGTAGTAAAAGGCTCGATTACCGCGTTGTATTCCGATCACACAGAGGAAACTTCTCGAGAAGGCGACATGTTTTACTGGCCTCCTGGGCATAGCGTTCGGGCGGAAGAAGATACGGATATCGTGATGTTTAGCCCTCAACATGAGCATGGCCTAGTCATTGACCATATCAAACGCAAAACGGCTAGTTAATCCTTGCCTAAGGCTTTGGGGCTGCGCTGTCTCTATTGACGCAGCTCCTCACAAGCACAGGATAAAATAGAGTCGTACCGACATTGCAGACACTATCTTCAGAAAAAAGCCTTCATCAACATCAGGCTTGCTTTCAAGGCTTCAAGCACATGAGCTTTTAGTTTTACCGCCCCTGTATTGTAATATTGAGTGGCTTAACGGTGGCGGTGCCGATAAAGCCACCAGATATCAAAACCAAACGAATAGGTTAAAGATATCAATGCGCTAATGGCCAGCAGGCTGGCGACAAGGTGCGAAGTAAGCGGCGTTAATGCCAGCAGCAGTGCGACTACTTGCCAAACACACACCGCCTTGCGGCGATAGCTTGCAAACAGCGGCTGTGAGAGCCACGGGAACTGCCAGCTGGCAGCGATAAACAGGTAGCGCATCCCACCGATTAACAGTACCCAAACGCCTAGTGACTCCAACCGCAGCAATCCCGCACAAAGCAGTAAAATCAGTAGGGCATCCAACTCCATATCAAAGCGGGCACCGAACGGTGTGKGGCTTTTGGTGCGCCTGGCAATCCAGCCGTCAACGCCATCCAGCAGTAGGGCGAACACCGCGATAACCAGCCACTGGCCTATAGCCCCTGTAAACGTATTATCGGCGAGCGCGCCCGCTACCAGGGCAACCAATACCGCACGGGCCAGCGTGACCCGGTTTGCCCACCCCAGTGAGCCGTAGGGCCAGAAAAATATGATCAGGGTGGATATAACGGTGTAGAAGGCAATGGCCACCCCCCAGTTAGCCGGCGTCGCCATTAATAGTGGCAGGCCTTTGCCCACGGCGATTAGCAGCAAGCCGGCCAGCAGTAGCTCTGCAGCGCTGTAAAGCCGCTTGGGCTGGGGTGAAAGGGAGGCATTAGTGAAAAGCGGCATGGTCTCTCACGAAGCGGCGTTGCTATCCGCAGTTAAAATAAATGATGCAACTATTTTTATATGTACCATTCTTGTAGAAGAAGGTAGGGTTGTCCATATGATCAAGAGTTTGACGGATTAGTTGCAACTGGTTAATCGAATATTTTCTTTTCACCCGCTAAGCTGAAGATGGTGAACCATTGAAAACTGTTCTGCCTAGGGCCATGCAATATGCGGTCAATCATTATGGTAAGTGGCCGGGCAAGAGGCTAAGACACACAGGGTCTCCCTTAGTCTTAACTTGCAGCCTAATGGTGCCACGCCACATTCAACGGAATGAAACAGAGCCCAGACTATGTGGGCTCGTAACGAAAAGGAACGCTCATGTCGGCGCCTGACGAGGTTGGCGAAACTTCCTATGATTGCCCAAAAAACTGGGCCAATGCCTTCTGGGTGACTCACCCAGCACAGGGCGAGTTGCGGCGTGAACAGCTTACTACGCCCGCTTCAGACGAGGTGTATGTGCGCACCTTGTACAGCGGTATCAGCCGCGGCACCGAGTCGCTGGTGTTCAATGGCCGCGTGCCTGAAAGCGAATTTTCGCGCATGCGGGCTCCCTTTCAGTCGGGGGAGTTCCCTGCCCCGGTTAAGTATGGCTACTGTAGCGTTGGTCGCGTTGAGCAAGGGCCAAGCGCTCTACTGAATAAAACCGTTTTCTGCCTGTTTCCCCATCAGGATCGCTACATTGTGCCTGCTTCGGCGGTGCTCGAAGTGCCCGCCAATGTACCTGCGAAACGCGCCGTATTGGCTGCTAATATGGAAACCGCCATTAACGGCGTGTGGGACGCAGAGCCCATGCTGGGTGAACGAATCTGTGTGATTGGCGCCGGTGTTGTCGGTGCACTGGTGGCTTATCTGTGCGCCCAGGTGCCCGGTGTGACCGTCCAGTTGGTCGATATTAATTCAGAGCGTCGCCCATTGGCCGAGAAACTGGGTGTGGCTTTCGCTACGCCTGAACAAGCCTCCCTTGACCAAGATTGTGTGATCCACGCCAGCGGCCAATCAGCGGGTTTACGCCAAGCGCTTGAATTAGTCGGTAGTGAAGGGCGCATTATTGAAATGAGCTGGTTTGGCGAGGGGGATGTTGCCATTCCGTTGGGCGGTGCTTTCCACTCTCAGCGACTAACGCTCAAGGCCAGCCAAGTCGGCCAGCTACCGTCCAAACTACGCCCCCGCTGGGACTACCAACGCCGCCTTCGGTTAGCGCTGAGCCTGCTGGTGGACGAGCGGTTGGATGCCTTGATCAGCGGCGAAAGTGAATTCGCGCAGCTACCAACGCTGGCCCCTAGGCTGTTTGGCCGCGGCAGCGTTGAACTCTGTCACCGCCTGCGCTATCCCGTATAACTCATTTGCTCATTTTTTGGAGACGCTATGTTTCGTTTATGTGTTCGTGACCACTTTATGATCGCCCACAGTTTTAATGGCGAGATCTTTGGCCCCGCCCAGCGCACCCATGGCGCTACCTACGTGGTGGATGTGGTCTTTCAGCGTCCTGAGCTGGATGAGGATGGCCTGGTGATCGATATCGGCCTGGCTAGCGAAACGGTGAAGGCAGTCCTCGCCGGTTATAACTTCAGCAACCTGGATGAAGTGCCTGAGTTCGCGGGTAAAAACACCACTACCGAGTTTATGGCCAAGGTGATCTTCGACCGGCTCGCTAAGGCGATCGGTGAGGGCAAAATGGGCACCACTGCTCAAGGGATTACCCATATGGAGGTCAAGCTGCATGAATCCCATGTGGCCTGGGCCAGCTACGAAGGCGCGCTATGAGTCGGCGTTTTACGTTAATCGTTGCCGGTGACCCTGCTCAACGCACCGGCGGCTATATCTACGATGCGCATATCGTCTCGGCCTTMCGTGACCAGGGCTGGGCGATTAATGTTGTCGGCTTGGCGGGTACCTTTCCTGACGCGGATGCCGAGGCAGCCGCAGCCCTTGCCCAGGCACTTAATGCGCTACCCGATCATGGGGCGGTAGTCATTGACGGCTTGGCCATGGGCGCATTGCCCGAAATAGTGGCTCAGCATGCCCAGCGGCTGGATATCACTGCCTTGCTGCATCACCCCTTAGGCGATGAATTGGGCCTGAACGAAGCCGATCAGCAGCGTTTTCATCGCAGTGAGTTAACCGCGCTTGCCCCCGTGGCGCGGATTATTGTCACCAGTCACTTTACCGCCCGACGCTTGCCCGAGCTGGCTGCCCACTACGCTCTACCCCTAAACGCTAATGTAACAGTGGTTGAGCCGGGCGTAGCCCAGGCGCCGATCAGCCCTGCAGCAGAACCCGATGAAACCCTACGTTTGCTGTGTGTGGCAACGCTAACGCCGCGCAAGGGGCAGGATGTGCTGGTGCAAGCGCTGGCGGGCGTTGCCGGTGATCACTGGCAGTGTGACTGCTACGGCGGTGCACGTGACCCTGAGTTCACTCGGCGCGTAGAGCAACTGATTGAGCAGAACGGCTTGCAGGCCAGCGTGCACCTGCATGGCGAGTGCGATAGCGAGACGCTGGAAGCGGCTTATCGTGGGGCCCACGCGCTGGTGCTGCCCTCCTGGTATGAAGGCTACGGCATGGTGGTCACCGAAGCCCTCGCTCACGGCCTGCCGGTGATTACCACCACTGGCGGGGCGCTTCGCGATACCTTGCCGGAAGGTGCAGGGTTAAACGTTGAGCCGGGCGATGCTGACGCTCTTCAAGACGCGTTGAGTCGCTTTTGCCATGATGCCAAGTTGCGCCAAAAACTGCGCCAGGGAGCTGCCCAGGCCCGCGACGGTCTTAGCGACTGGCAGCAGTCGGGTGTTGAGTTCGCCACGGCGTTAACCGCGCCAATCGATGCCCCGACTTTGCGCGCAGGCAGCCAGTTTGCGTCCGATTGGCTAACGCTGCGAGAGGCGGCAGATGTCGCTTCCCGCAGCCAGCGTCTTGCGGAGCTTGCTGCGGAGTGGCTGAGCACGCGCAACCCAACGCCACTGATCGCGGATCTTGGCTGTGGCCGGGGCAGTAATATGCGCTTTCTGGCCCCGCGCCTGAGCGGCCAACAGCGCTGGAAACTGATTGATCACGACGCCATCTTGTTAGCCCAGGCGCGCCAGCGAGCCGCCGGGCTAAGTGATCGTCAAGGGCAGCCCGTGGCGGTGGAGACCCACTGCGTATCGCTTGAACCGCTTGCCGATGTGCCGCTCGATGATGCGCATCTGGTGACCGCCTCGGCGCTGCTGGATTTGGTTTCCCAGCAGTGGATTGATGCCTTGGTGGCCAGCATTGCCGAGCAGCAGCAGGCGCTGCTGATAGCACTTAGCGTGACCGGCGAGTGGCATTTTATCGACCTGCAAGGCGCGCCGGTACTGGATGATGAAGATCACTGGCTGCGGGCCATGTTTATTGCCCATCAGCAGCGCGATAAGGGCTTGGGTGATGCGTTGGGCGGTCAGGCTCACCAGGCGTTAGTCTGCGCGCTAGAGGCAGCCCATTATCGCGTTGAACAAGCGGAAACGCCGTGGCTACTCGCCGCGGATAGCCACGCTCAGCAGCCGCTAATGATGGCGCTGCTTGAGGGCTGGGCCGAAGCCGCCACCGAACAAGCCCCGCAAGCCTCAGCACGTATTGCCACTTGGCTGCAGCTGCGTCAGCAAGCAGTGGCCAATGGCGAACTGGGTATTGGGGTAGGGCACCGCGATCTGTTTGCGACGCCTCTTTTTGCTAAGCCCAGGGAAGAGGCTTAAGCCTATGAGGCCTGTTCAGCGGATGTTCAGTGTTTCTAGAAGCATAGGCTTGCAAAGCCCATGGCTACGCCGCGTGGTGGTCAGCATGGCATTGCTGGGTGCGGTGGCGCTGTGGGTTGAGCCCCAGGCTATCGTAGCAGAGGTGCAGGGCTTCTCCGCTGAGTGGGTCGTGCTGGCGTTAGGCATCAGCACGCTACAGATTATGCTCTGCGCCTGGCGCTGGCAGTTTACTGCCGGGCTTATTGATGTGCCGCTGCGGTTTGCTTACGCCCTGCGTGAATACTACTTGGCGCTGCTGGTCAATCAGCTGTTGCCCGGCGGGGTATTAGGCGACGCCGGGCGGGCGCACCGCCATGCCACTCAAGCGCAGTCTAGGGGCCGCGCTTGGCGAGCGGTGATTATCGAGCGCGCCTCGGGGCAGGTCGCCGTGGTGGTGCTAACGCTAACGGCGCTGCTGTTTTCACCGCTCTGGCATACCGCGCTGGGTGGGTCAGTGATTACGGCGGTGGGCTTAAGCGTGATGGTAGGCCTTGCGCTGGCCATCGTCAGCGGCCTGCTGCTGCGTCAACGTTTTAGCCACTGGCTGACCAGACTKCCGAGCTGGTGCCAAGCCCTGGCTCGTGATGTACGGCGTGGCCTGTTCCAGCACGGCGTATGGCCCCTACAGTTGCTGTCATCGTTAGCGATTGTGCTGAGTTATGGCCTGGTCATGGTGTGCGCCGCCAGGGCGATTGGCGTTGAGCTACCGGCGCTGCAAGTGCTCGCGCTTACCCCGGTATTGCTGCTGGCCATGCTGATTCCGTTTTCGGTGGCTGGATGGGGGCTGCGCGAAGGCGCCGCTGCCGGTGTCTGGACGCTGGTAGGCCTGCCGTCTGCCCAAGGGGTGGCAGTCTCGTTGGCTTACGGTGTGCTGGTGCTGTTGGCGAGCCTACCGGGCATTTGGGTGGCGCTGAGCCGGCGTGAAAAAGCCCACCCGTCAGGCGGTGGTATCCCGCAGTCGCAGGTCGAACAGCGTGTCGTCGCCGCAGCGGAAAGTTCGCGAGGGCGGGCGCAGCGCACTCTCAAGGGTCTCAATGGGCGTCATTTTAAGCCCTGGCCTGCCGGAGCCAATCAGCAGCGGGGCCACCAGCAGGTGCAGTCGGTCAACGGCGCCTGCTTCGATAAATTGAGACACCGTAATGCCGCCACCTTCAATCAGCACCCGGGGCAATCCTTTGCCAGCGAGCAGAGTGATGACGTCGTGTGGGTTGAACTGACCGCTGGCATTCAGCGGCAATACGAAACGTTCAACGTGGGCCAGGCTCGTTGTCGCCTGCCACTCAGGCCCCAGAACAGGCCCCACAATATGCAGCGTTGGGGCGCTATCGGTATTCAGCAGTGCCAGGTCATTGGGAATACGGCCTCGCGGATCCAGCACCACCCGCGTCGGGTGAGTGCCGCTAACGTGACGCACGGTCAACTGCGGGTTATCGGCGCTGGCGGTGCCCGCACCGACCACCACCGCGTCGACCAAAGCGCGCAGGCGGTGCAGGTGAACCAAACTTTCATGACCGTTGATGTAGTGGGAGTGGCCGCTTTCTGTGGCAATGCGGCCATCCATACTCTGCCCCAGTTGTGCTACTACCCAGGCCGGTCTACTGGCCAGCGGGGTCAGGCAATCGAGCAATTCTCGCGCCTCAGCGGCGACCGGCTTGGCCGTATGCCACTCGCCGGTTGGCGTCAAGGTGATCGCTGCATCGCAAGAGTGCCGATGACGCAACGCCAACAGCCATTCCCAGGCATCGGCCAGCACAATAGTGTTGACATGGGGTTCGGGCATGACGCCTCCGTGCTAAAAAATCCGTCTCATCATGCGGGTGCTACTTGGTCAAGAGCAAGCAGTTCAGGGCAACCATTAGTTCAGTTTAAAACAAATAGCTCAGCGCAAGCGTGCGCCATCCCCCTCGTAAGGAAGCCTGGAGGCCTACATGTACCAGATTGAACGCGCTATTTTCGATATTCGACGTGGCTTGCCCGTGGTGGTAAATGCTGGCGAGCAACGTTTGCTCGTGCAGGCGTTGGAAGGCAGTGAGTCAGTTGAAGCGCTTGCCCTGTTAGCGGGCGAGCGACCTTCTCTGGTGCTTACCCGTCACCGTTTGGCGGCGATGGGTATGAACTTAACCGCTGAGGCTGCCAGCCTGCCGCTGGCCGCCCACGTTAGCACCGATGAACTGCATCGTCTGGCCACTTCGGAAACGTTCTCGCAACCCGCTGGTGGGCTACTCAGTGGCTTGAAACCCGCAGGGTTAGCCGAGCGAGGCGCGGTGACGCTGATGCGCCGTGCTCTGCTGGTTCCTGCAGCGCTGTGTGCCTTTGTTAGCGAAGAGGCCACGGCGGGTATAGAACAGCAATTGGCAGCAGGGCGACTGCTGCAGGTCACCGCTGAAGACGCTGAGCAGTGCCTAGCCGGGGCGCCGGGTATGCTCAAACGGGTAAGTGAAGCGAATATTCCCCTTGAGGATGCTGCCGACAGCCGCTTTGTACTCTTCCGGGAGCCGGATGGCCTGCGCGAGCACGTTGCCGTGGTGATCGGTAAGCCGGAGCGCTGGGAAGGTGCGGTGCCGCTGCGCCTGCATTCGGCGTGTTTAACCGGCGACCTGTTTGGCAGCCTGCGCTGCGATTGTGGCGAGCAGTTGCGCAATGCCGTGGCGGATATTCAAGCCATGGGCGGTGGTGTACTGCTCTATTTGGCGCAAGAGGGCCGGGGCATTGGTTTAGCCAATAAGTTGCGCGCCTACACCTTGCAAGATGGGGGCTTGGATACCGTGGATGCGGATCAGGTACTCGGTTTTGGCGACGATGAGCGCCAGTACGCGGTGGCGGTGGATATGCTCAATGCGCTCGATATTGATCAGGTTCAACTGCTGACCAACAACCCGTTGAAGATGGAAGCGCTGCGCCAGGGGGGCATTGAGGTGGTCTCACGTCAGGCGCTGTATGGCAGTGTTACCGACCATAATCAGCGCTACCTGAATGCCAAAGCAACCCGTGGCGGGCACCTGTTGGAAGACGTGTTAAGCGATCAGCGCTGAACGCAAAACGGCCACGAGCTAAAGCTGTCTTCCATTGATAAAGCGGTTTTAGTTGGTCAGTGGCGGTAGGTGGGCGGTTTCTGTCACCACTGCCGCTAACTGACGAGCATAGTGCTGCACCAACCGCTCGCCTAATTCAGCGCTGGCGTGGCTGGCATCCCCGGCCACGCCCTGGGCACTCAGGTCTTCCGCCAACCAAGCAAATGCTGCGGCCCCTTCGGCACTGACTAATGCATCACCTTGGGGCGCCGCGGGCGGTGCCGCTTGGTAGCCGTCTAGCTGTACCAGAGTGGGGGCTAAATAGCGCATCATCGCGGTTTCGAGCAGTCCACCGTGCAAACCGTAGCGCAATTCGTCGGCATCAATAGCCGCTTCCAAAGGCGGTAGGCGGGTATAGGTGGCCTTGACCACGCGCATGGCATGCCGCCGCCGCAGGGTTAACCCCGCTAGATCCATCACCGCTTTATTGCCGCCGTGGCTGTTAAGCAGCACCAGGCGGCGAATGCCTGCCCTGGCTAAACTGTCGCCGTAGGCTTCTAGGGTGGCAATCGCCAGCGGAGCGGGCAGGCTGAGTGTGCCGGGAAAACTGGCATGCTCGTCGCTGGCTCCGACCGCCATCGGTGGTAGGCAGATAACGTTCAGGTTCGGATCTAGCTCCTTCAGCATAGCGGCCTGCAGTCCCTCGCCAATGGTCAGGTCGGTGGCTAGCGGGAGGTGAGTGCCGTGCTGTTCAATGGCGCCGAGTACCAGTATCGCTACCGGGTCGTGCTGAGCGAATTCGGCTAACTGTGGAGCGGTCAGGGTTTGCCAGTGGTGAATCATTGCGTGACGTGCCTATAGGAGTATTCAAAATAATCAAAGTAAATTCAACAGCAGCGGATGGTCTGAGCGACAGGCGTAAAGATCCCCAGAGGGCAGGTCGTCGGCCCCTGCACTTAGCCACTCGCTAATTGCTTGCGGCGTTTGCCACTCGGCCCAGCGGAATTGCCGCTGCTCACCGGCCACCACATTATAACGGTACTCGCCAAGGCGGCTTAAATGGCTCACGCAGGCGTGACTTACCTCTAATGTACCGCCTACAAACTCCACCGAAAGCGCCGCCACCGGGCAGCTTAGCCCGGCTAGAACCTCCGCTTCAAAACCCTCAACGTCGATTTTGATAAAGCTAGGTTCGCCGTACTCGTCAATTAACGCATCCAGCGTGGTCACCGGCACGCGTAATTGTTGTTCCCAGCGTACTTGGCTAAAACCTGGGTTGCGTTGGCCAATCTGCTCACGCCATTCGGTGGCAAGCGTGGCGAGGGTTGGGTTACTGGGGCTAATCGCGATCTCGGCGAAGCCCGCCGTTGGGCCAGCCGCCACTGGCAGCAGGGTGATAGTCGGCGGCTTCACAAGGCGTTTAAACCACTTGGCGAGGTCGGGCTGGGGCTCTAACGCCACCACCCTGGCGCCCAGTGCATGAAAAGCCGCGCTGCGGTCGCCTAGGTGGGCGCCAATATCAAAAGCGATATTGCCGGGCTGAATAAACGGTTGGTAAAGTCGTTTTAGCCCCCGCTGGCGCCCCGGCCGCCAATAAATAAACAGCGAGCGGGCTAGCCCACCCGCGCTACGCAGCCGTTGCAGCGCCATGCGCCGCATTAGCTGGGCTCTCTGAATGGGCGTGCCTTTATCCGCACAGACGCTGGCGATATAGGGAGTGCTTTATCAGTGCTATTGGTCATCGGGATACCACACGTAATTCCAGGTTTCGCTAATCGGTTCTCCGTTTAAGGTGAGCCTTAGGCGAACATCACTGGGCTGGTCGCTAGCGGGCAGCCGGAAACTAGCCCGCCAGCCATTGTCGTCAGGTAACGCGGTGACCTGAGGCAACAGAACCTCACCGGGTTGGGAACTGATAGCTAACTCCACGGGCTGGTCGGCGCTAATATCCGCTAACGCTCCGCCCTGAAAATCGACGATAAACTGGCGTTGATCTTGTGAAGGGGAGTCCGCTTGCCCCGGCACGCCTGCGCTGCCATGACGAGTGCGAATGGCACGGCCAAGGTTATGCGCGTCAGGCTGGGTATTCAGCGTGTGGGTGAGGTAGTGCAGGCGGCGGGACTCGCCTGCATCTAGCGTGTCGYCCGCGACCCAATAGGCGACGATATTGTCGTGGGTCTCATCGGGGGTAGGAATCTCGACTAGCTCCACGTGACCCGGTCCCCACTCATCCAGCGGGACAACCCACTGGCTGGGGCGGCGGTTGTACTGGGCTTCGGTGTCCAAATAGCGGTTAAAGTCACGCTCCCGCTGCATCAAACCAAAGCCTTGGGGAGAGTCGTCGATAAAGGCCGATGTATGTAAGTGAGCCGGGTTGCTCAGCGGGCGCCAGATCCATTCGCCGCTGCCGGTATGCATCAGCAGACCGTCGGAGTCGTGCACTTGGGGGCGAAAATCGTCCGGCCGTTCGCGGCTTGCTTCACCGTAAGTGAACATACTGGTGAGCGGGGCGACGCCAAGCTTGGCAATATCTTCCCGGGCAAATAGTTCGGCTTCTACTTCAACCTGGGTGTTTTCGCCGGGTTGGATGATAAACCGGTAGGCTCCGCTAACCGAAGGGCTGTCCATTAACGCCAACAGCTCAATCTGTTTGGCATCAGCGTCGGGTTTATACAGCCAAAACTCGCGGAATGCTGGGAACTCTTCGCCTTCAGGGGAGGCGGTATCGATCGCCAGCCCCCGGGTCGAAAGCCCGTAAGCCTGTCCCTGCCCAACGATGCGAAAATAACTGGCGCCGAGAAAAACGCCAAACTCATCGTCATACTCGTTGCTGTTAAGGGGGTAGTGAAGACGAAACCCTGCGTGGCCGCTGCCGGTTAAGTCTTGCTCTTTCAGCGTCGCGGCATTGCCATCGTAGGTGTAATCCTGTGCTGAAAAGGGCAGCGGCGCTACCGTATCGTTGTCGATAACGTTCAAGGTAATCGGGGTTTGAAACAGAAAGCCGCTGTGAAATAGCTGCAAGCTAAAGGGGCTCTCATCTTTCCAGTAGGCGTGTTCTGGGTTAAAACGGATTTGCCGGTAGGTATCGTAGTTAAGCTCACGTAATACCTGGGGCAGTGTTTCTTCCGGGGCTTGATAAGCTTCTTCGGCCAGCTGTTGGGCGCGTTCAATGACCATGCTGAAATGTTGATCGTCTTCGGCAAACGCCGGTAAGGCTAGCGTACAACTGAGTAAAACTATCCATTTATCGGCCCGCCACCTACCAACCAGCCTTCTAGCAACCAGCTTTCTAGCAAAATAGTTACAACGCATACGCGAAATCCTTTCCGGTGAAGGCCTGCAAAACGCATGATCAAGCAAAGCGTGAAATTTTTACACAATAACTATACGATAAAATATTACAGTACATGATTGTTGTGTTTTTCAGCAGCCTTATTCCTTGCTCTCTTGTCTTGCGACTGGGTACAGCTTTGCTTTGAGACTAAAGGTTATATCTTTGAAACTGTTCGCTAAAGCAGGCACACAGAGGGTGCAATGAGTCGATTATTACTAACGCTGCTAATGCTGAATCTCCTACTCATCGTGCCACTTTGGTGGCGCTTTGGCGATATCAGTACACACTTGCTCGCTTGGGAGGCGCTGATCATCACGCCAATCATGTTACTGCTTCCCGCTGGAAAAGCGCGCCGCATCGTGGCGATTGGGCTGGTCAGTTGGGTGATGCTGGCAACCGCCGCGAATCTTGGCACTGCCGCCACCCAAATGGCCTTTGCCCGGCCACTTAATCTCTATCTTGACGTACCTTTGCTGCGCTCAATTTATCACCTATTAGTAGGTAATGTAGGCCAACTGTTGGCAGTTTGCGCAATGCTGGTAGGAGCGGCCGTGCTAATCGCCATTACCCTGGGTTTGGCGCGCCTGCTGCTTCCACCAGTCGCTTACTCGATCAAACGGCTGCCTGGAGCGGCCGCATTAACGCTGCTGGTTATTGCCACCACCTGCGCGGCGCTTGAACTCAATGGGGTGCGGCTGATCGATAGCGCGCGGTTGCCGATGGTGAACACTACGCGCTTTCAGTGGCAGCAAGTGACCGATACCCACGCTGCACGCCTCGCCTTTACCGCCCAGCTGGAAGCCGCACCGTTGGAAGCCCAGCCGCTACCGGGACTTGAGGGCCGCAACGTACTGCTCACCTTTATTGAGTCCTACGGTATCTCGGCGCTGGAAAAACCACGCTATGCAGAGGTTCTGCTGCCTACTTTAGCTGAGATGCAGCAGCGGCTAGGCGAGCGTGACCTCCACGTGGTTTCTGGTCTGATGGCGTCGCCGATTAGCGGTGGGCAGTCCTGGCTGGCCCATGCGACGGCCCTCAGTGGCCGCTGGATCGATAATCAGCTGTGGTATCAGTTGATGTTAGACAGTGGTCACTCGACTTTAATCGATGATTTTCGCGCTACCGGCCAACGCACCCTTGGTGTGATGCCCGCCATTACGATGGCGTGGCCGGAAGGGGAGGCCTATGGTTTCGATGAAATTGCCGCAGCGAGAGATATCGCCTACGCCGGCCCCGCACTGAACTGGGTCACCATGCCGGATCAATTCACCCTCGATTACMCCCAGCGTTACTTGCTAGGCGAGACACCGGTGTTTGCCCAATTGGCACTGATCTCCAGTCATGCCCCCTGGACGCCGATCCTGCCGGTGCTGGATGATTGGTCATCCATTGGTGATGGGCGTATTTTTGCCCCCTGGGAAGACGCAGGCGATCCGCCCGAAGTATTGTGGCAGGAGGTGGAACGTATTCGCGATCACTATGCCTGGTCTGTTGACTACGCTGTGAAAGTCACTGGCCGCTGGGCCGAGCGCGTAGTGGATGATAATACCCTGATGATTGTGCTGGGCGACCATCAGGCCGCGCCTTTGATTACCGGCGACGAGGCCAGCGCGGCCGTCCCGGTGCATATTATCAGCGGTGACCCGGCATTATTGGCGCCCTTTATAAAGCGCGGCTTCGTTCCCGGCACCCTGCCTGCGCTCGAACAGGCGAGTACTGCGCCCAGGATGAGCCAACTTCGCCACTGGTTGCAGGCTGATTTTGGTGAGTTAACGGTTGGCCTAGGCACTGGTTCAGCAACAGGGATAGCCTCTGAGGAAAGAGAGTTTTCTGATTCAAGGACAACGACAAGGACGCAGTAATGATTCAGCCAGTGATTTTAAGCGGTGGCAGCGGCACGCGGCTCTGGCCGCTCTCCCGCGAGCAGATGCCGAAACAGTTTTTGCGTTTAACTTCATCACAAAGCCTGCTTCAGCAAACGCTGAGCCGTCTAGAGGGGCTCCACGCCGCTGCGCCAATGCTGATGGGTCACCATAGCCATCGCTTTTTAATGGCTGAACAGCTGCGAGAAATGGATCAAACCGCCACTCTGGTACTTGAACCCGAGGGCCGCAATACCGCCCCGGCGATTGCCTGTGCCGCGCTTCTGGCACGTCAAACTGGCGATGACCCGCTACTGCTAGTACTCCCGGCAGACCATGCGATTGGCGATGTTCAAGCGTTTGAACACAGTGTTTCAGCCGCCGTGCCGTTGGCCGAAGCAGGCTATCTCGTCACCTTTGGGGTCGTTCCGACACAGCCTGAAACGGGTTATGGCTATATTGCCTGCGGCGAGCCGCTGGAAGGGGGCCACCACCTGGCGGCCTTCATTGAAAAACCTGATGCCAAGTGTGCGGCAGTGCTGGTTGAAAGCGGCGATTACCTGTGGAACAGCGGTATGTTTTTGCTGCGTGCCTCAAGCTATCTGGATCAGCTAACGCGCCTGCAGCCAGCAATGCTTAAAGCCTGCGAGGAAGCGGTAAGCAGCGCGCATCGCGACTTGGATTTTCTACGCTTGGGTGAAGAAGCATTTCGTCGCTGCTCGGCGGACTCTATCGACTACGCGGTCATGGAGCACTGCGACCACGCTGCGGTAGTGCCTTTGGTCGCCCAGTGGAGCGATATCGGCAGTTTTGATGCGCTGAGGGCCATAGCGTCGCTCGACGCGGCGGGTAACGCCACTAAAGGCGATACGTGGCTGACCGATACCCAGGATTCATTGGTGTTTGCCGAGCACCGTTTGGTGGCTACGTTGGGCGTGCAACATCTTATTGTGGTGGAGACTTCTGACAGCGTGCTGGTGGCCCACCGTCATCAGGCACAGCAGGTAAAGCAACTGGTGGCATCGCTTTCCCAGGCGGGGCGCAACGAACCGTGCTCGGCACCCCAGGTGCAGCGTCCTTGGGGCAGCTTTCAGGCGATGGACAGCGGTGAGCGCTATCAGGTCAAACACATTACGGTGAAGCCTGGCGGGCGGCTATCGCTGCAGCGCCATCATCACCGCGCTGAGCACTGGGTTGTGGTAAGAGGTACTGCGCGGGTAACGCTTGAGGAGCGAAGCTTCTTGGTAAGTGAAAATCAGTCGACCTATATCCCCATTGGGGCATTACATCGGCTGGAAAACACCGGAAAAATCCCTCTGGAACTGATCGAAGTCCAGTCGGGTAGCTATCTGGGTGAAGACGATATCGAGCGTTTAGATGATGTTTATGCTCGCGATAACGATGAGTGACGAGCGAATTACCACAGCCAACTGGCGGGACGTGCAGGGGGCTGGCCCTTGCGTACATTGATCCAGCCCAGCAGGCAACGCACGCCTAACCATACCGCTAGCAGCGGCCAGAGTAGGGTGCCAACAATCACAATACTGAGTAGAAAGGCGATGCAGGCATACAGCGTACCGATCCAGAAGGTGCGTATCAGGTAACGGTAGTGTTGCTGCAGCCAGGGCGCCGCTTCCTTGCGGTAAACATAAGCAATCACCACGCCGATCAGCAGGGTGATATTAGCAGTGACGATGCCCGCTAGGTAAAGCGCGTAAATAATCTGCGGTGGGCGTGTTTCATCGCCCGATTGGTCGTTTTGCATCATCAGTAAGCCCTTGTTAGTAAAGACGATAGTCGCGAAAGTTGGCGAGGTTTTGCTGCTCTTGCGCCACTTTGCGGTAACGTTTGTATTCCCACTGATACTGCGCAGGCGCCAAGTTGATCGCGGCCTCCACGCTGGCATTCACACCGGTGGCAGACTGCACATCATCGTCGCTATAGACCCGCTCGTCGGCATCCAAAAAATGGATTTCAAATCCTTGACCAGGGATACGTAGCGCGACGCCTGTGACCACGCGTGCCTGAGTCCGGGCGACCAGTTTCGGTAGCAGGGTGGCGGTGTAGGCCTCGCGGCCAAAGAACGGTGCAAAAACGCCGCTGCCCCAGTCGGGTTCCTGGTCGGGGAGTATGCCAATCGCTTCGCTGCGTTTCAGCGCTTTAAGCAGCGCCGCCACACCGCGGGGGTTGGTGGGCACCAGGCTAGCCCCCATGCGCTCGCGACCATGGCGAATCACAGGATCGAGGGCAGTGATTTTGGGTGGCTCGTACATGGCGGTGAAAGGGAAATGGCTCGAGAGCCAAAAGTTAAGCACCTCCCAGTTGCCGAAGTGGGGGGCAAGCACAATCACGCCGCGGCCTTCGGTGCGGGCGTTATCGAGCTTGTCGCGACCGTGTACCGCTAAAATGCTGGTCTCTACCTTGTTTGGTTCCGCCATCCAGGCGTGCCCCAGCTCCAGCATCGTAGCCGTTGAGTGGCGTAAACTGTGCTGACCAAGGGTTTTACGTTCAGCAATGGAGAGGTCTGGGTAAACAACCGCTAAGTTGCGATCGGTTACCCAGCGCTCACGCTTATTAAAGCGGTAAACCAGGGGGCCGAGCGCCGAAGCAATACGCCATAGGCGCGCAAGTGGCCAGCGTGACAACTGACGCCATAGCCAGCTGATCGCGCTGGCTTTGGAAAAACGCCGAGCGTTATTAGCCCCCTGTGGTGCCATCGTTAAATCAACCAAGTGTCTACGCTGGAGGGCGCGCGTTGCTCTTGTAGCCCTTTAAAGCCTTTAACGCAGCGGATAATAAACCATATAGCTAGTGCCACAAAAAGTGGGAAACCAATCACTGCAAAGAGCAACACCGTGCAAATAGTGCCGTATACAAAACCTATCCAAAACGTACGAATCTGATAGCGGTAGTGTTCGTCCAACCACGTAGGGCCTTTGCCTTTATAGACGTAAGCAATAACCACACCAATAATCGACGTAACGCCAAGGAGAAAACTGGCCAGGTAGAGCGCATAGATAACCATCGCCATGGTGGTGTCGGGCTGAGATTTTTGCTCTTCGCTGACGACGTTGCCTTCGAGTGGGGAATCAGTTTCGTTATCAAGCATAATGTTTCCTTTCGTTCAATCTGTATAAATACTTAAGTGGGTGAAGATGCCTATGGCACATCAGTTCGCGCTGTTTAAGCGCGACATATAATACCTTGATTCATTAGACTTAGCATTAGCGTGAGGCGGGGCGGCAAATCTCTAGCAAATTGCCATCCGGGTCGCGTAGGTAGATCGACTCGATCGGCCCATTGGCGCCTTGGCGGGCGACTGGGCCCAACTCAACCTCAATCGCCAGGGCATCCAAATGCTGCTTGAACTCATCCAGCGGCAATTGGCAACGCAGGCATAGATCCAGACTGCCAGGCGTAGGCGTTGCTGAAATGGGGGCAATGTCGGTATCGGTTTGATGCAGGCGTAACGCCGTATCTCCGAGCATTAAATCGACCCGTTGAGCATCGCGATAGCGGACGTCTAAGCCAAGAACACGTGAATAAAAATCGACTGCGCGACCCATGTCGGTCACGGTAACAACAAGATGATCCAGACCTGATAGCATGCCACCTTCCTTAATACCTAACGATAAACCAGAGAATACGATGATGCGTCGCTGCCCGCTATGCGCGGAATCCACTACTGCGCTCTACCACCAGGATAGGCGTCGTGACTACTACCAGTGTGCCACGTGCGAGCTGGTATTTGTCCCCCCCGAGCATCATTTGAGCGCCGCTGCAGAAAAGGCCGAATACGATAAACATCAAAACTCGCCGCATGATACGGGATACCGACGCTTCTTAGGGCGTTTATTTACCCCGCTGTTAGCGAAGCTTGCACCTAACGCCCGCGGCCTCGATTTTGGCTCTGGACCGGGGCCAGCGCTGTCGGTGATGTTCGCCGAGCGGGGCCTCCCGATGGCCATCTACGACCCTTTTTATGCCCCTGATGCCTCGGTTCTCACCCAGACGTTTGATTTTATCACCGCCACAGAAGTTGTTGAGCACTTGGCGCAGCCCGGCAAGGTGCTTACGCAGTTGGCGGCTCAGCTCTCGCCAGGTGGCTATCTGGGCTTAATGACCAAGCGCGTCACTTCGCCGGAGGCGTTTGCCCGCTGGCACTATATTAGCGACCCCACCCATATCAGCTTTTTTAGTGAGGAGACCTTTCGTTGGTGGGCACAAAAGAATAGTTTAGTAGTGGAATTTCCTGGGCCTGACACGGTTATTCTACACAAAACGCTATCGTGAATAATTGTAACGTTAGAAAAGCATTGACTTTGCCCGCTTGGGGGCAATAATTGCGCGCCGCTATCCCGGCCTGACTCGATGTGCCAGGTGAGATGACGGTTTCTGTGGACACGCTTAGTAGCGTTTTTACGCCTGTTTTCAGCCCTTTGTTTCACCACTTTTAGGCAAGACGAGGTTTTCATGTCGCGGCAACTGCTAGCCATGGCGCTGGCGCCCCTTTTAGGGCTCTTTATTCTCGGGATTGGCAACGGTTTTCTCGCCACCTTAATTACCGTGCGTCTGGATGCCGCTGGTGAGTCGGCCACGGTCATCGGCATTGTCTCGTCGGCTTACTTTATCGGCTTGGCCTTAGGCGCAATGGTGAATGACCGCTTGTTGCTGCGCATTGGCCATATTCGCGCTTACGGCAGTTTTGCCTCACTAGTGGCCGTCACGGTGCTGCTGCAGGGATTGTTCTTCGACCCCTGGGCCTGGTTTGTACTGCGCCTAATTGGCGGTTGGGCCACGGTAGGGGTTTATCTCGTTATTGAGAGCTGGCTACTCACCTCCGGTGATCAAAAAGTCCGTGGCCGCCTGCTGGCGCTGTATATGATTTCGCTCTATGCCGCTGGTGTGTTGGGTCAGCTGCTGCTGGGGGTAACCAACGCTATGGGCGTCACCGCGCCCTTTATGGTGATCGGCCTGCTGGCCTCGCTCTCTGTGCTGCCCATGGCGATGATTCCTCGCGTATCGCCAATTATGGAACATGCCGAACCGCTTCCTCCGCATCGCCTGATTACCCTGACGCCCACCGGTGTAATGGGCAGCTTAGGCTCTGGGATGGTGGTTGCCGCGGCGTATACGCTACTGCCACTCTACCTACAGCGAAATGGCATGAGTGTCAGCCAGGTTGGGCAGATGATGGCCGTGGTGATTATGGGGGCCATGCTGCTGCAGTACCCGATTGGCCGCTGGTCGGATCGCCATGATCGGCAAATGGTGCTGATCGGTATTAGCGGTTTCTGTGTGCTTATCTCCGCGGCGATGCTTTGGCTGCCGCTCTCGACGCCACTGCTGGCGCTGCTGCTGTTCTTGCTCGGCGGTGGAGTATTCGCGCTCTACCCGGTGGCAGTGAGTCACGCCGCCGACCGTGCCCCCGCAGGGGCACTCGTGCGCATGAGTCAGGGGCTACTGCTGATCAACTCCATTGGCGCCACGATCAGCCCGCTGATGATCTCCCCGGTGATGACCGTGATGGGCGATGCGGGCCTGTTCTGGGCTTTCGGTTCACTCAGCCTATTCTTCTTAATGTTCTTCTCCTGGCGCCGCAGCGTGCGCCCAGCGCCGGTGCCCGTGGCGCCGTTTACGCCTACGACGCCGATGACCGCTGCAGGTGCTGAGCTGGTGGTGACCGAAGAGTTGATGCAGGGCGCGTTGGAGCATGAGCACTTGGAGGACCTGTCCGATGCCGTATGGGACGTCGACGCCGCCGAACCGGTGGTGGGGCCGCCCGCAGAAGATGAAAGCCATATCACCTACTATGATGATGTGGAGCAAGCAAATGAGCGAAAATAAAACCGAGTGGAGACGTTATTGGTAGCGGGTGATACCTTGGGCTAATGGTGCACGTGAGAGAGTATTACTACTATCTAGGGCATACTTTCAAACAATTGTTTAACTTTCAGCCCGAGGTTCGCCATGAATGTTTACGTCGCACCGGTACGCGATTTGCGCTTTGTACTCGAAGAGCTATTAGCGCACCGTTCGCTCAGCCTGCCGGGCTTTGAAGAAGCCACGCCGGATTTGGTCGAGGCGGTGCTTGAAGAGGCCGCAAAGCTAGCCGGCGACGTCTGGGGCCCGCTCAATAAGAGTGGTGATCACCAGGGAGCTAAGCGCCTTAGCGATGGCAGTGTAACGACCCCGGAAGGCTTCGCGGCGGCTTATCAGGCGTATGTCGACGGCGGCTGGAACGGGATTGGCGTCTCCGAGGCGTTGGGCGGTCAGAACCTGCCTGAAGTCGTCGCCAGCGCCGTTCAAGAGATGCTTCACGGCGCCAATATGGCGCTAGGGCTCTGCCCTATGCTGACCGCCGGAGCCATTGAGGCGCTGGCCCACCACGGCAGCGATGAATTAAAAGCGACTTACTTGCCCAAGCTGGTGGAAGGTACCTGGACGGGCACCATGAACCTTACCGAATCCCAAGCGGGCTCGGACCTCTCCCAAGTGCGCACCCGCGCCGTACCTGAAAACGACCACTACCGCATCAGTGGTCAGAAGATCTATATCACCTGGGGCGAGCACGACGCCGCCGAAAACATTATCCATCTGGTACTGGCCCGCAAGCCTGACGCACCGGAAGGCAACAAAGGCATCTCGCTGTTTCTGGTGCCCAAGTTTCTAGTTAACGACGACGGCTCTCTGGGTGAGCGAAACGACGTCACCTGCGCCTCAATTGAGCACAAGTTGGGCATTCATGGCTCGCCTACCTGCACCCTAAGCTTTGGCGAAAATGGTGGCGCCATTGGCTATTTAGTCGGTGAAGAGGGGCGTGGCCTGAACCATATGTTCACCATGATGAACGAAGCGCGTCACAAAGTCGGTATTCAGGGCATTGGCGTGGCCGAACGCGCCTGCCAGCACGCCTTTGCCTACGCGCTGGAGCGTCGTCAGGGGCGCTCTCCAAAAACGCGGGGCGGCGCTGAATGCACCATCAGCGATCATTTAGACGTGCGCCGTATGCTGCTCTCCATGCGCTCACGCACCGATGCGCTGCGTGCCCTGGCGTTGTACTGCGCCGCCGAGCTGGATACCGCCCGCCACGCTGAAAGTAACGATGCTCGCCAGGCTGCCCAAGCCTGCGCCGATATTCTTATTCCGGTGATCAAAAGCTTTTCTACCGATCAAGCGGTAGACATCGCCTCCATGGGGATTCAGGTACACGGTGGGATGGGCTACGTGGAAGAGACCGGCGCCGCCCAACTGCTGCGCGATGCGCGCATTGCCCCCATCTATGAAGGCACGAATGGTATCCAGGCGCTCGATTTGGCAGGCCGTAAACTCCAGCGCGACAACGGCGAAGCGCTCACTGCACTATTGCATGAGGTTGCCGCCACCGTGGAGCAGTTAAACGCCGACCCGGCACTTAAAGCGTTGGGCCGCGGCTTGGACGCAGGTTTGAAAGATTTAAAAGCCGCCCAAGCGATGGTGCTGGAACAAGGCAGCGATCCTGACAACGGTGCGGATGCGGTGCAGGCCTACGCCACACCGTTTCTCACTTTGGCAGGTCACGTGCTGTGTGCATGGCAAATGGGTCAGGCGGCGCTTAGTGCCCAAGCAGCCCTTAACAACGGCAGCGATGATCCCTTCTATACGGCCAAGATGCGCAGCGCAGAATTTGCGATCACTCAATGGCTGCCGGTAGGCCGTGCTCAGCGCGCCGTGATTGAGGCGGGTATACAGTGTTTAAGCGATTTTKAGGTTCATTAACGCTAATGTTTAGCTTCGCGCCGCCGCCCCTTGAGGCGGCGGTGTTGTTTCCAAACGATCAAAACGACTATTTAAAACGATCGCTTTTAATAACAACGATTTCCACAATGCCAGGAGCCGACCATGACCGCTATTTTCGAGCAAGGCTTACCCAAAACCGTAGCCAACCATGTACCCCTTTCCCCGCTGACCTTTATCGAGCGCTCGGCGTCGATCTATCCCGATTACCCGGCGGTGGTACATGGCAGCACGCGACGCACCTGGGGCGAAACCTGGTCGCGCTGCCGCCAGCTTGCCTCTGCACTCGAAAAGCGGGGCATTCAGCCGGGCCAAACCGTCGCGGCGATGCTGCCCAATATTCCCGCCATGTTTGAAGCGCACTTCGGTGTGCCGCTGGCTGGCTGTGTATTAAACACGCTGAATATTCGCCTGGATGCCGAGGCGATCAGCTATATGCTCGAGCACGGCGAGGCGAAAGCTATTCTGGTCGACCCCGAATTTGCCGAGGTCATCCAACAAGCGGTTGCCAAGCTAGAGCAAAAGCCGCTGATCATTGATGTGGCTGACAGTGAGTTTCTTGGCGAGGCTAAGGGCATCGGGGAAATTGAGTACGAGGCGTTGCTTAACGAGGGCGATGCTGACTTTGCCTATCAACTGCCTGCCGATGAGTGGGATGCGATCTCGCTCAACTACACTTCTGGCACCACCGGCAAGCCCAAGGGCGTGGTTTATCACCACCGCGGCGCTTATCTCAATGCGGTGAGCAATATCATGGAGTGGGCAATGCCCCACCACCCGATCTACCTGTGGACGCTGCCGATGTTCCACTGCAACGGCTGGTGCTTTCCCTGGACGATTGCCGCCAACGCCGGGGTGAATGTCTGCCTTCGCCGCGTTGATCCCAAAAAGATCATGCAGTTGATCGCCGATGAAAAGGTCACCCACTTCAGCGGGGCGCCGATTATTCTTAATGGCCTGGTGAATCTACCGGCTGAAGAMAAATGCGAGTTTAATCACCCGGTGAAAGTGACCACCGCCGGTGCTGCGCCGCCAGCCTCAGTGATTTCAGGGGTCGAAAAGCTAGGCATTGAGGTCACCCACGTATACGGCCTGACCGAAGTATACGGCCCGGTAACGGTGTGCGCCTGGCGTGAGGCGTGGGATGAACTACCCATTGAAGCGCGGGCCAAAATTAAGGCCCGCCAGGGCGTGCGCTACCATATGCTCGAAGCGCTCTGCGTTGCCGATCCGCTGACCATGGAGCCCGTCCCCAAAGATGGCAAAACCATGGGCGAGATACTGATGCGCGGCAACAATGTCATGAAAGGATACTTAAAGAATTCTGAGGCCACCGAACAGGCACTGGCCGGTGGCTGGTATCACACCGGCGATTTGGCGGTGTGGCACACGGATGGTTATATCGAGATTAAAGACCGCTCTAAGGACATTATTATTTCCGGCGGTGAAAATATCTCCACCATTGAAGTAGAAGACGCGATTTACGGCCATCCTGCGGTTGAAGAGGCGGCGGTAGTGGCCAAACCTGATGAGAAGTGGGGGGAGACGCCCTGTGCCTTTGTGAAGCTTAAAGTCGGTTATGGCGAAGTCACCGAGGCGGATATTATCGCCCACTGTCGCGAACMCCTGGCGGGCTACAAAGTCCCCAAAACGGTCATCTTCAGCGAGCTGCCGAAAACCTCAACGGGCAAGATCCAAAAATTCGTTTTGCGCGAAGAAGCCAAGCAGCATGGATAATCGCCTAATGTTGATAATCGATAGAGGAGAGAGTGTATGAGCGACCAACTTATTGGCGTTGTAGGCGCAGGCACCATGGGGCAGGGGATTGCCCAAGTGGCGATTGTTAGTGGCTTTCACGTGCGCCTTTACGATGTGGCCGAGGAGCAGCTTGGCCGTGCTAAAGCGAATATCGATAAAGGCTTGGGCAAGCTCGTCACTAAAGACAAGCTTAGCGAGGCGGATAAAGACGCCGCGCTGGCACGACTCTCCACCACCACCGAGCTGGACGCGCTAAGCGACTGCGCGGTGATTATCGAAGCAGCTCCAGAACAACCCGAACTCAAAGAGAAGCTGTTTCGTGACCTCAGCCAGTTGAGCAGTACCGCCATTCTGGCCTCCAACACTTCTTCGCTATCACTCACCCGTCTAGCGGCAGTGTGCGAGCACCGCGAGCGCGTAGTGGGTATGCACTTCTTTAATCCGGTGCCGGTGCTCAAGCTTGTGGAAGTCATTCGTGCGGAGCAGACCTCGGACGCGACCGTGGCTGAAATTGAAACGCTCGCTACGGCGCTGGGCAAAACCGCCGTGCCGGTTGGCGATGCCCCGGGTTTTGCGGTCAATCGCCTGTTGGTGCCCATGATCAACGAAGCCGCGTTTATCGTGCAGGAAGGCACCGCGACCCCTGAAGCGGTTGATAACGCCATGAAGCTCGGCGCGGCTCACCCCATGGGGCCGTTAGCGCTGGCGGACTTGATCGGCCTGGATGTCTGCCTGGCGATTATGGAGGTGCTTCAAGAGGGCTTTGGCGACCCCAAATATCGCCCTTGCCCCTTGCTCAAACGCATGGTTGCAGCGGGCTACCTAGGGCGTAAAAGCGGGCGTGGTTTTTATCACTACGATTAGCTTGCGCTGACGTAAAGAGCGTGGCGTAAAGAAGTTATTGCCACTCAACCAAGCGTTCGCTAGGGTTGGGTGGTGTTCACTTAATGTTCAATAACAAATCAAATAAGGAGTCCGCTATGAGCGAAGCAGTCATCGAGAAGGTTGATAACGATGGGATGGTACAGCTGACCATCAATCGTCCTAAAGCGCTAAATGCCCTTAACAGTGAAGTGCTTGCCGCGCTGGAAGCGCACTTAGTAGAACTTGAGTCTCACCCCAGCCTACGCGGTGTAGTGATTACCGGCGCGGGCGAGAAGTCCTTCGTAGCCGGTGCTGATATCACCGAAATGCGTGATAAAACGCCAGAAGAGGCGCGGGCCTTTGCCAGCCAGGCGCTGCGTACCATTAAACGCCTAGAGACACTGCCCGTGCCGGTGGTCGCGCTGGTGAACGGGTTTTGCCTTGGCGGCGGCTGCGAACTGGCGCTGGCCTGCGACTGGGCGGTAGCCAGCGAGAACGCCGTCTTCGGCCAGCCGGAAGTGCTGCTGGGCGTCATTCCTGGCTTTGGGGGTACACAACGCCTGCCACGCCGCGTCGGGCCTGCCATGGCGATTGATCTGGTCACCACCGGGCGCAAAATCGACGCCCAAGAGGCGCTACGTATCGGTTTGGTGAACCGGGTAATGCCGCAAGCGGAGCTAGAAAACTACGTTGAAGAGTTAACCAAGCAGCTCAAGGGTAACGGCCCGCAATCGGTGCGTGGCGCCAAGCAAGCTGTTCACGACGGGTTAGATCAAGACCTGGACAGCGCGCTAGCGCTGGAAACCAGCCTGTTCGCCTTCTGCTTTGCCGGTAACGAGCAGAAAGAGGGCATGTCGGCCTTTATCGAGAAGCGTAAAGCTAACTTCTAGGCTTTTATTAATTACAGCTTTATTCGTTCCAGTTTTGCTTATTTAGGGGGTGGCGCTTGCGCCMCCCCCGTTTTATTCTCAAAGGCTTCTTACTACTAATCTCTTCGGAGTTGCCACGATGCAATGGGCCGCATTTATCTTCGCCGCGCTTGGTTTTGCCTATCTTCCAGGGCCTGCGATGCTATACACCGCAGCGCAAACCCTAGGGCGTGGCCGACGAGCAGGGTGGTTAGCGGTTCTGGGRGTGCATATAGGCTKCTATGTCCACGTTATTGCCGCCGCTCTTGGCCTGGCGCTGCTGTTTGCGGCGATTCCGCCTGCCTATATCGCCATGAAAATTATCGGTGGGCTTTACTTGCTGTGGATGGGGCTGCGCCTATGGCAGCAGGGTATCCGTGCCCAAGGCGATGAAGTTCCGTTGGCCACCACTAAACGCGTGCTGCGCGATAGCTTTCTAGTGGAAGTGCTCAACCCTAAAACAGCGCTCTTCTTTGTCGCTTTTCTGCCCCAGTTTGTGCAGCCCGAAAGCGCGATGCCGGTGGCCTGGCAACTGCTCTGGCTAGGGATTGCCACCAATGTGCTGTTTTCATCTGCGGATGTCGTGGTGGTGCTACTGGCGAGCCCCTTACGTAAATGGCTACAAAAATCCCACGGCTCTTCCCGGCTGATTCAGCGCATTGGCGGTGGCGTATTAATGGGGCTGGGCGGTAACACGCTGGCGCAAGTGGCGCGTTAAGGATGCCTGCCCAAACCGGCGAATTGTTTACCCTCATATAAGGAGCGCTGCATGTTTGATTTGTATATTGCCAACAAGAATTACTCGTCCTGGTCGCTGCGCCCTTGGGTGCTGATGAAGGCMCTGGAAATTCCGTTTAACGAGCATCTAATGCCCTTTGAAGGGGGCACCGGTGCGAGCCACGACACCTTTATCCGCTTTTCACCCTCGGGCTTAGTGCCTTGTTTAGTGGATGACGAGCTGGCGGTATGGGACTCCTTGGCGATTGTCGAGTATCTGGCTGAGCAATACCCTAACGTCTGGCCGAGCGATAAGGGCGCCCGCGCTTGGGCGCGCTCAGCTACTGCCGAAATGCACAGCGGGTTTAGTGCTCTGCGTGACGAATGCTCAATGAACTGTGGCATGCGAGTGGCGTTAAATAGCTTGTCGGCCAAGCTCAAAGCCGACGTGGCTCGCCTGGATACGCTATGGCAGCAGGGGCTTGAACGCTTTGGTGGGCCGTTTTTAGCAGGCAAAGGCTTCACTGCGGTCGATGCGTTTTATGCGCCCGTGGCGTTTCGCGTGCAGACGTTCAACTTACCGCTCAGTGACGCTTCCCAGGCGTATGTTGAGCMCTTATTAGCACTGCCTGCCATGCAAGCCTGGTATCAAGCCGCGCTTGAGGAGCCCTGGCGCGAGCCCATGCATGAGACTGATACGCTGAAAAATGGCCAAGCAACAGCTGATCACCGTAAACTTTAACCCACTTGGCAATTCACCAGGGGTACCCAGCATCGGGTACACTGACGCAAATTTCGTTTGGAAACGTCCATGGCTCTTAGCGCAACGCCCTACAAAGTTGATATTAATCTGACCGACCTGGATCGCGGGGTATATGAAACGCTGCGCTTTACCGTGGCTCGTCATCCCTCAGAGACCGAAGAGCGCATGACCGCCCGCTTACTGGCTTATGTGTTGTGGTACAGCGAAACGCTGGCCTTCGGGCGCGGGCTTTCCGATGTGGACGAGCCAGCGCTATGGGAGAAAAGCTTAGATGGGCGTTTGCTGCACTGGATTGAAGTAGGCTTGCCGGATGCTGAGCGTATCACCTGGTGCTCGCGCCGGGCCGAGCGCGTGACGCTGCTAGCCTACGGTCGGGTAGACCTATGGGAGAGCAAAGTACTCGCCAATGTGGCATCGCTGAAAAATGTGCACGTGGCGGGGCTGCCCCAAGAGGCGCTCGCAACCATCGCTAAAGATTTGCCAAGGGCTATCAATTGGGCGGTAATGATCAGCGAAGGCTCGCTGTTTATTACCGATGAAAACGGTCAGCATGAAATTACCCCGCAGTGGCTGCTGCGTGACAGATAGTGATTATTCTTGATCATTAGCCTACCAACTTTCGTCTAGTCGACTACGCTATAAATCTAAGCAATCAACAGCATAAGGGTGGCCTATGAGCCATCCTTAATTTTTAGTGTTTTAGCCTTTTTGCGTAGAAATTTGCAAAAGTATGCTTGCTATCTTTTTGCACAATTACATACAATCAACAATGTTTGTTGATATTCATCAAAAAGCAGCCTCCAAAAACGCTCCCTAGAAAAATCTCAAGGAACGAGTAATGAAAGCAATGACCCCTTTACGATGGCAGCTATTCCCGCTAGTGGCTGTCGTAAGCTTGCTGTCGACGCTGGCGCAGGCCAACGATAGCGTCCTCTCGATTAAGCACGAAAATGATGGCATGGCCAGTAGTGATGATGGCCACTTTACCAGCGGTTTTGAGCTCAATTGGGCGTTTGAACCCGAAGCGCAAAGCTGGACACAGCGCCTGGCGACTGCTTTGCCCGATAGCCTCATTGGCAACGCTGATATGGCCGCTTTCCGGCTCGTGCATCAAATTTATACGCCCAACAATATTGAGCAGCGTGGGTTGATCGAAGATGATCGCCCCTACGCAGGGATTGTTTACGGAGGTATATCGCTCTATGAAGATGTGCCCATGGGGAGCTGGCGACAAGCGACTGACCTGCATCTGGATATTGGTTTGGTTGGGCCCTCGTCACTTGCCGATAGTATTCAGCGTGAGGTACACAGGGTGACCGATAGTGATCGCCCCAATGGCTGGAAGAATCAGCTTGGCGATGAAGCGATCGTCAACGTAGCCATGCGGCGCCAGTGGTGGCACAGCTCCCCATTAATCGGCAAGCAGTTTGCCCATGGCCCTAGTGTCAGCGCCGCTTTGGGCAACCTCTACACCTACGCAAGTGCTGGGTATAGCGTTCGCTGGGGCGATGAGGCGCCCGGCATACCTACGCTGACGCCAAACCCCGGCAGTCGCTACCATTTGACCGCTAAAGAGGGCTGGCAGTGGTACCTGTTTGCCAGCGTCGATGGTTACTATATGGCGCAAAACCTGACGCTTGATGGCAATACGTTCAGAAATAGCCACTCGGTTGATCGCAAAGAGTGGGTAGGCGACGTATCAGCAGGGCTGGCGTTGGCCTGGGAAGATTGGCAGGTGACTTACGCGGCTGTTCAACGCTCTCGGGAATTCGATGGCCAGGAAGAGCAGGATAAATTCGGTTCTATCACCCTATCTAAGCGCTTCTAAACGGTTAGGTGAGGTGAGTAGAAGCGCCCAACGGGAAAGGAGTATTTCTTATGGCTAACAAGTACCCCCACACCCCTGATGGGCGCTATTTTGTCGCCAAAAACCGGCTTTGGCGCTGCACCGACCCGGGCTTAGGTGAAGATGAAAAGCGCATCCATATCAAAGCATTGATGAAAGCCCGTCGAGCGGTTAGATCAGCCCAGCAGCAAGATGATGAAGACGCGCTGCGCCAAGCCCGCAACGCGGTGCAAATCGCTAAAGAAGCCCTTGGAGAGCGTGGCCCGGTATGGTGGGATGATGACGCCCCCGATGAAGGCGGTTTGGCGCCCCATAACAGTTCCTATGCCGAGTGGTGGGGGCAGCTCCCCTAATTTATATTAATTTATAATTCACGGTTGGGGCTTGCGGTGTTACTCTCTGCCGCTTTCCACGCATACTAAGGGCAACCTGTGAAGATCAAAGCAGACCTCTCCATTCTAGATATCATTGGCCATCTACTTGTCTGGGTGGTGTTGAGTATTATCACGCTTGGCATAGCGCTATTTTTCTTCCCTTATTCGTTTGCGCGGTTCGTCATTAATCGCACGTCGGTAGTGGATGCCAGCACTGGCGTCGAGCGAAAAATGGTCTGCGATATCAATCTATTCAGCAATGTCGGCCACATCATCCTATGGATGCTGATTTCACTGGTCACCTTTGGCTTAGGGTATATTTTCTACTTCTATCGGGTTTGGAACTATGCTTTGAATAATTCGCGCTTTGAATAACTCGCGCTTTGAATAACTCGCGGGTTGAATAGCGTTAAAGAGAGCAACCCCGTGTTTAGCATCCATGAGGGCCTACGTTGAGAGATCAAGCGTAGGCCCTTTTTTTTGGTGGCTACTTACTCGCTATCAGTCAGTTTGTCCTGCGTTTTGAGCTCGAAGTCGCTGGCATCATGGCGTTCGTGCAACTGCTCGTGTGGCTCGCCAAAGGAGCGGTTGACCATCCGACCGCGTTTAACGGCTGGGCGCTCATCAATCTCTTCAGTCCAGCGTAGAACGTTCTTGTAAGTGTGGGCTTCCAAGAATTCAGCCGCTTCATAGACGCGATTTTTCACCAGCGCGCCGTACCAAGGGTGAATCGCCATGTCGGCAATGGTGTACTCATCGCCCGCCATAAAGCGGTTTTCCGCCAAATGGCGATCAAGTACATCAAGCTGGCGCTTTACTTCCATGGTGTAGCGGTCAATCGGGTACTGATATTTCTCCGGCGCGTAGGCGTAAAAATGGCCAAAGCCACCGCCTAGCATCGGGGCGCTGCCCATTTGCCAGAACAGCCAGGAGAGGCACTCGGTACGTTTCGCCGGGTCGCTGGGTAAAAATTCGCCAAACTTTTCAGCCAAGTAAAGCAGGATAGCGCCGGACTCAAATACCCGTTGAGGTGGATGAGTAGAGKGATCCATGAGTGCGGGGATTTTGGAGTTGGGGTTCACCTCGACAAAGCCGCTGCTGAACTGATCGCCTTCGCCAATTTGGATCAGGTAAGCGTCGTACTCGGCGCCTGTTACACCTCTTTCCAGCAGTTCTTCCAGCATCACGGTGACCTTGACGCCGTTAGGCGTGGCAAGGGAGTAAAGCTGCAGAGGATGTTTACCCACCGGCAGTGCTTTTTCATGGGTCGGGCCGGCAATGGGGCGATTGATGTTGGCAAATTTACCGCCGTTGCCAGGTTCCCATTTCCAAACGCTCGGGGGAGTATAGGTGTTGTCGCTCATTAGTTTCCTCGCTATAAATATTCTATCGGTGACAAAGCGGCTACAAGGGTTAGCTAGTGCTTAGCCTGATAATAAAGTAGTTCATTTTCCCAAATGAGGTGGCGGATGCGTGTTATTGGTGTGCTAGGCGGCATGAGCTGGGAATCTMCCCAAGGCTACTACCGAGCCTTAAATGAGGGCGTAAAAGCAGCGCTAGGTGGCTTTCATTCGGCTAAGATCGTGATGGTTAGCGTCGATTTTGCCGAAATTGAAGCACTGCAGCAGCAGGGTGATTGGTACGCTGCTGGAAATCTGCTGGCCAGCGCTGCCCAAAGCATCGAGCGAGCGGGCGCCGACTGTCTGCTGATTGCCACCAACACCATGCACAAGGTATCACCCGCTATTGAACAGGCGATTACGATTCCGTTGCTGCATATTGCCGATGCCACTGCTGAACAACTCACCGCGGACGGCATTACGCGCGTCGGTTTATTAGGTACGCGCTTTACCATGGAGCAGAACTTTTATACCGGCCGCTTAGAAGAACAGTTCGGCATTGAGGTCGTCGTGCCGGATCAGACCGAGCGCGATGTCGTTCATCAGATCATTTACCAAGAGCTCTGCCAGGGCCGCATTGAAGATGACTCACGACAGCGCTATTTGGCCATCATCGATTCACTGCATGCCCAAGGAGCCCAGGCGGTAATTTTAGGCTGTACCGAAATCGCCATGCTGGTGAGCCAGCGCGATACCTCAGTGCCGCTTTACGACACCACCGCTCTGCATGCTCAGAAAGCGGTGGTGTGGGCACTCAGTGATTAATCCAACTAATAACGCTTAGACCAGTGTCAGGGTGACGTTAATATTGCCACGGGTGGCGTTGGAGTAAGGGCAGACAACATGGGCTTTATCGACCAACTGCTGGGCAACGTCTTGCTCAAGACCGGGCAGGCTGATTTTTAGCTCAACTTCGATACCAAAGCCGGTCGGAATGGCACCGATACCCACATGGCCATCAATCTTCGTGTCCTGGGGAAGCGTTACTTTTTCCTGGCTCGCCACGTGTTTTAGGGCGCCTAAAAAACAGGCCGAGTAGCCAGCGGCAAAGAGTTGCTCGGGGTTAGTGCCATCACCGCCTGCACCGCCCAGTTCTTTAGGCGTACTGAGTTTGACATCCAGCGCGCCGTCGGATGATTTGGCGTGACCTTCACGGCCACCCGTAGCGGTAGCATGGGCACGGTAAACAACGTTCTCGATAGTGGTCGTCGTCATTCTGAATCTCCTGTTAGCTTTAATAATTATGAACTTGCGCTTTTAATTTAGCGCAGCTTTATTTTGCGCGCAATATAAATGACAAATAAAAATCGAAGCCCTTCGCCAAGAAACGAAGGGTTACTGGTTTTTTTGGAGGCTATCGCGTAGTAGCACCAAATCCTCTTTCAGCGTGGTCAGTGCCTCAATCGACTGCTCACTGGCATGCACTACACAGCTAGGAATATGGTATGCCTGTTCGCGCAATGCTTTGCCTTTGTCGGTGAGATAAAGCTCAACCACGCGTTCGTCTTCATGGCTGCGTTTGCGATTCAACAACTGATCGGCTTCAAGACGCTTTAGCAGCGGCGTCAGTGAGCCAGGATCGGTTAGTAGGCGCTTACTCATAGTGCCTACTGTGATGCCATCGTTTTGCCACAATACCAGCATGGCCAGGTATTGCGGGTAAGTAAGCCCCAGCTCTTTGAGTAGGGGCTTATAAACTTTGGTCATCATCAACGAGGTTGAATAGAGCGCAAAGCAAAGCTGGTGATCGAGCTCTAATTCGCTACAAGATGGTTGCACAAGTATGGTTTCCGATCCGAAATACATCGCCTAATGTAGCGCGGGAAGCAGTTAGTGGCTATCCCTAGACGTTGGTCGTAAGTTGGCAGTTTTGTTTTGACACGCACAGGGCAGGTGGCTAGCCTTCGCTTACTGAATGTTACCGGTAACAATTTACCGGTCTTTAAGTTTTGCTATAAACAACAATGAGTATTTGGAGATAACGCTATGACCGCTATTTGGCGCAACACACTGACCTTCGTCGGCGCGACCACGCTGACATTGGGTATGGCTCATGCTCAAAGCCCTGAGCTCTCTGATCCGCCTGAGATAGAAGGCGATGTAGTCGGCGATCACGGTTCGCATACTTTGCGCATGGGCATTGGTCTTGCGGAAAGCTCACCTCAGTTCCTCTCCAGTCAATACTTTGGTGAGATTCTGGAGCAGCGCACCGACGGCCGTATCACGGTTAACGTTTTCCCTAACAGCCAGTTAGGTGACGACGTGCAAATGCTGGAAATGCTGCAAACCGGCACGCTGGACATGACCTATCCATCTAGCTCAGCGACTACGGGCTATGTCGAAGCGCTGGCGGCCTTCGACCTGCCTTTCCTGCTGCCTAGCCGTGAAGCCGCCGTGGCGGTTATGCAGAGCGATGTGGCTCAGGGCATGCTAGACGCCTTTGAAGGTACCGGTCTGAAGGCGCTGGCCTTCTCTGAAAATGGCTATCGTCAGCTCTCTAACAGCGCTCGCCCGGTGTCTAGCCCTGACGACGTTGCCGGTCTTGATGTGCGCGGTTTAAGCGTTCGCACTATGGAAAACCCGGTGCACTTGGCGATTTGGGAAGCGTTAGGCGCTAACCCCACGCCAATGGCGTTTGGTGAACTGTTCTCCGCGATGGAGCAGGGCGTTGTTGATGGCCAGGAAAATCCTTGGAGCACCATCCTGACCTCTAATTTTAACGAAGTGCAGGATTACGGCACCGAGACGCGTCATGTCTATACTCCCTTTATCATGATGCTTTCCGAGCGTACCTGGGATCGTATGGCGCCTGAGTATCAAGCACTTGTGCAGGAAGCCGCGCGCCAGTCCGCAGAGTACGAAATTCAGCTCTCTGCTGAATACGATGATTGGTCTCGCGACCAGCTAGCAGAGCGTGGTATGGAAATTACCCGCCTGGACGACGAGCAGTTAGCCGCGTTCCAAGACGCCGTTCAGCCGGTATACGAAGAGTGGGCGCCGCGCATTGGTGAAGACCTGATCGCCGACATTCAAAAGATTGTTGAAGAGAGCAGCAACTAAACCTTACGTTTAGCGCACGACTCGGGCAGGCCGTTGCGCCTGCCCGACGCGTCAGTGCCCTGGAGTTCCTATGTCACTCTCCTCTACACCCCCCAATACGTCTACGCCGATTGAAGACCCCTCGGTGTATCTGGATGATCCCAACCGCAAATCACTGGAAATCGATACCGACACCCGGCAAGGGCCAGCCCTGTTCCGCTGGCTGACCTTAGGGATGGAGTATCTGATCGGCGCTATTTTAGTGGCGTTGATTGTGTCCGTTTCCTGCAATGTGGTGGGGCGTGCGCTGTTTAATTACTCGCTGCCCTGGGCGGATGAGCTAGCGCGCATGCTGTTTATATGGCTGGTGTTTATCGGCGCCGCTGCCGCTTTTTCCCGCTACGAGCATATTGCCGTTGACGCACTGGTGCGGCGCCTGCCGCTGCGTTTGGCGCATATGCTCTATCTGCTGCAGCACCTGATTATTACCGGCCTGATGGTGGTAATGATTTGGGGCGGCTACCAAGTGCTGGCACGCTCTAGTGGGCGTTCAGCGATTATGAACGTGCCGCTGAGTTTGATCAGCCTTTCGCTGGTGCTGTGCGTTATCTTTATTGCGGTGGTTTCGATGTGGCGGATGTGGGTCAGCCTGAACGTTATTCGCCACCCTGAGCGGGAGCGCTAATCATGTTATGGATTTTTCTGGCCATTTTATTGGCCTCCATCGTTATTGGGCTGCCGATTGCCTTTGGTTTAGGCGTTGCAGCGTTGGTGATGGCAGTACTCTCTGATATTCCACTGTCGATCATGATCGAACAGTCTATTCGCGGGGTGAACAGCTTTCCGCTGCTGGCGATCCCGTTCTTTATTTTAGTTGGCGAGGTGATGAGTAATGGCGGTATCGCGCGTCGCTTGATGGAACTGGCGGCTGCCTTGGTCGGCTTTATGCGCGGCGGGTTGGGACAGGTAGCGATTACCGGCTCGATGTTCTTTGGCGGTATCAGTGGCTCTGCAGTGGCCGATACGGCTGCCACTGGTGCGATGATGATTCCCTCTATGAAAGAGCAGGGCTACACGGCGGCCAATGCCACCGCGATTAATACCGTCTCGTCGGTGATCGGGATCATTATTCCACCCTCAATTCCACTGATTCTCTACGGCATTGTCACCGAAACCTCCATTAGCCGCCTGTTTATCGCCGGTATCATCCCCGGCCTGTTGATTGGCTTTGCACTCATGGTGACCACCTATATTCTTGCTAAAAAGGATGGTGGTGGCGTGCAGCAGTTTCGCTGGGATCGTCTCTGGAAAGCCTTTAAAGCTGCCTGGCTGGCACTAGTGCTTCCGGTTATTGTGATTGGCGGTATCATTTTTGGCGTGTTTACCGCGACCGAGGCGGCCGTTGCGGCCCTGCTCTATGCGCTGGCTATTTCGCTGGTGGTCTATCGCGAATTCAAGCTTAAAGAGCTGGTCGGTATGCTGATTCGCACTGCTCGTTTGACCGGTATGGTGATGATGCTGCTGGCGTTCGCGACGGTTATTGCTTGGTTTCTTACCATCAATATGGTGCCGCAGACCCTGGTCAGCCAAGTGCAGGCGATCACCCAGGACCCATTTATGCTGCTACTGATTGTGGCAACTTTGCTACTTTTGGTGGGATTCGTAATGGACTTAACCCCGGCGATGGTGATCATGGCGCCTATGCTTGCACCCATTGTGACCTCAGTGGGCGTCGATGCCGCTTACTTCGGTGTTCTGATGGCCTTTGTATTGGGCATCGGGCTATTAACGCCACCGGTGGGTACTTGCCTCTATGTGGGTTGCGGTGTAGGTAAAGTCTCCATGGAGTCGCTGGTCAAAGCCATGCTGCCCTACTACGCGGCGCTTTTGGTCGTGCTAGTGATCCTGATTGCTTTCCCCGGTATCGTCACTTGGCTGCCTGATCTTACTGCCGTACGCGGCAATTAAATAATAGGAGAGCCTCTGTGAAGAACCTCTCGCAGCGTATTTTAGTGATGGGCGTGTCTGGTTGTGGGAAGTCACATGTTGGGCAGCAGCTGGCAGACMCCCTGGGCTCGACCTTTATTGACGGTGACGATTATCACTCACCGGCCAACGTGGCCAAAATGGCCAGTGGTACGCCGCTTAACGACGATGACCGGAGCGAGTGGCTGGATACCTTGGCAGCGCTGTTCGCCGAGTATCGGGCAAGGGGAGAGTCGCTGGTGATTGCCTGCTCGGGGTTGAAAAAACGCTACCGCGATCGGCTGAGACAAGGCGACCCCGCCCTGCAGATACTCTATTTAGCGGGCAGCCGGGAGCTACTGCTTGAAAGGCTTGAAACCCGAGCAGGCCACTTCTTTAAAGGCGATACCATGTTGGCCAGTCAACTGGCCGACCTGGAGCCGCCTAGTGAAGAGGAGGCCTTCAATGCCTCAATCGCCTTATCACCCCAAGAGATCGTGACGCAATTTGCTGCTACGCTGCCGCCGCCCAGCCGCTCGTCCGTTTAGAGGAAAATAAGCGCAAGGGAGGTAAGTTAAAGGACAGTAAATTAAAGGAGATAATGGGCATTGGGGTCGCCTCTTTCAGGTAGGCCACAATGCTTACACCTTGCATAAGGCAGTCACTTTTTGAAGAAAAAACGCCCCACCCTACAGGATATAGCCGACCACGTAGGGGCTACCAAAATGACGGTAAGCCGCTGCCTGCGTGATCCTGAAACCGTCTCGGAAGGCCTGCGTGAACACATCTTCTCGATTGCCGAACAGATTGGCTATATTCCCAACCGCGCGCCGGATTTACTCTCCAGGTCGACCAGCCACTCCATCGGAGTTCTGGTGCCGTCGCTCACCAACCAGGTATTCGCCGATGTGATCCTCGGTATCGAAACGCTAACGGAACCGGCAGGCTATCACCTGATGCTTTCTCACTATGGCTATAGCCCCGAGCTTGAAGAGCGCAGCCTCGCCTCGTTGCTCTCCTATAACGTCGACGGAATCATTCTTTCGGATCGCGACCATACCCCGCGCAGCCTGAGGATGCTGGAAACCGCCGGTATCCCGATTGTGGAAATCATGGACACCCACCGCCCGCCACTGCAGCAGGCCGTAGGCTACGACAATGTCCAAGCCGCGTACGACATGGTGAGTGAGATGATCAGACGCGGTCGCCGCCAGGTGATTTATCTAGCGGTGCGCTTGGATGAGCGTACCCGCCAGCGCGAACTGGGCTATCGCCAAGCCATGCAAGAGCATTCATTAACGCCCGTTACTCTGCAAAGCACTCAGCGCTCCTCGTACAGCGTAGGGGCGGCGCTGCTGCAACAGGTGATTGCCGATTACCCTACTGCGGATGGACTATTCTGTACTAACGATGACGTCGCGGTAGGCGCCTACTTCGAGTGCCTGCGGCGCGGCATTGATGTGCCTGGGAGAATGGCACTGGCCGGCTTCCACGGCCACGATGTAGGGCACGTGATGACCCCTCGGCTCGCCAGCGTGGTCACCCCGCGTCAGGCTATTGGTGAAGCTGCAGCGGGGGAGCTGCTTGCTCGGCTTCGCGGTGAGCCGTTGACCCAACAAGTAGTAGACTTGGGCTATCGCATCGAAGCAGGCATGACGCTCTAGTACAGCGGTGTTAGCAAAGCGGCGCGTTTTCGAGTAGCCGCGAATGTTGGGAGTGGCTAAAGTAGTGTTTTACATATGTCGCGAGGCCACCGTGCAGATTACTCAACTCAACATCTACCCCGTTAAATCGCTCAAGGGCATCAGCCTTGCCCACAGTGCTGTGCATGAGCACGGACTAGCCTGGGATCGGCGCTGGATGCTGGTGGATGCGCAGCAGCGTTTCGTTACTCAGCGCCAACTCCCGGCGCTGGCCACCGTCGAGGTCGCGCTGACCGACGAACACTTAGTGTTGTCACATCCCAATGTCGAGCCGTTGAACGTGCCACTGACCCAGCCTGAGGGAAATCTGCGCTTGGTTAGCGTGTGGAATGACCACTGCAAAGCGCTGCCGGAGAGCGAAGAAGTCTCGCGCTGGCTGGTTGCCGCCTTGGGCGAACAGGCCCAAGGGCTTAGCATGGTGCGTTTTGCCACCGAGTTTACCCGTGCCGTTGAAGAGGATTTTCTGGATGGCGGCGCGGCGCATACCTACTTCTCCGACGGCTACCCCTTTTTGATTGCCACCACGGGCTCATTAGATGCTCTTAATCAAGCTTTGGTAGCGAAGGGACAGGCGCCGGTACCCATGAACCGCTTTCGGCCCAATATCGTGATAAAGAGCGATGAGGCGTGGGCGGAGGATCGTTGGGCAACGCTGGCCGAGCAAAGCGGAGCCTTTCAGTTGGCGCTGCGTAAGCCCTGTAAACGCTGCAAAGTCACCACCATTGATCAGCATACGGCGGCAGTGCCTGCCCCTGCAGAGCCGCTGAAAACGTTGATTGAGCTCAATACTCAACCCACCCAAAAAGGTGCGTACTTTGGCCAAAACGCCACGCTGCTTGAAGGTGCAGACAGCGTTATTCGTGTGGGGGATAGACTGGTGGTGACGATTCGCGACGCCTGATACGCAGTAATTTGGTGGCGATGGCCGTGCCGATCAGGGTAATCACCATCCCGGCGATAATCTGTAGGTTCAGGGTTTCGCCAAGCAATAAATAGCCCCATATCAGCGCACTAACCGGTACCAGAAAGGTCACCGTTGAGGTAGCCGTGGCGCCCGCGCTGGCGAGCAAGCCAAAGTAGAGCAGGAAGGCCAGCGTGGTACTGAGCCCAGCCAGAGCCAGGGCGTTACCCCACGCCAAAGGGCTGATCGGGTCGTTTGGCCACAGCAATATGCCGGGAATCAGCAGCACAAGTGCCGACATGGCACTACTGCCTGCGGCTAGCACACGCGCCGGTAGGTGGCTCAGGCGCGTTTTGGAGTAGTTACTCGCAATGCCGTAGCAAAACGTCGCCCCCAGGGCGGCTAAAATAAACCAGCCGTCCCCGCCCAGGGCAAAGTCGAGCCGATTGGCAGACAGTATGTAAACACCCAGTAGCGCCAAGGCGAGCCCCACGTACTGCTGGCGCTGTATCGCGGTAGCGAAGAACAGCGCGCCAAGCAGCGCAGTGAAAATCGGCGTGGTGGCGTTAATCAGTGAAGTGAAGCCCGCCTCAAGTTGTGTGGTGGCGAGCGCCAGTAGTGAAAAAGGCAATACATGATTGACCACCCCTAACAATAACAGCGGCCCCTTATGCTGCCAGATGAGTCGCAGATAGTGCAGGCTGATCAGCAGCGGCACCAAGAGCAGGGCACCAATCCCCATGCGCACAAACACTAGCGGCACTGCGCCAAACTCGGGGGCGGCCACGCGCATAAAGATAAATGACAACCCCCATAGCGAAGAGAGCAGTATCAAGCGCAGCGTATCAGCCGACGACATGGTGAGTCCTTAACGTCTAATCAATTAGGTAGCTAACTAGCTTACGGCTGAATAGAGGGGGATGGAAGCTATTGAGCATGCGGGGACAGCAAAACCGTAAAAAATCAGCTACGCTGGTTAGGKGGTCGAGCGGCAACCGTCGTTAGGCCCTGTCTGACAACATGTCTATGCATATTGGCACACACAAGGAGTTGTTCATGGATCGTAAAGCTAGCGCACGTTGGGAAGGTGGTCTCAAGGATGGTAAAGGCACCGTTTCAACCGAAAGTGGCGTTTTAGATGCCAAGTACTCCTTCAGCAAGCGCTTTGAAGATGAAAAAGGTACCAACCCCGAAGAGCTGATTGGCGCGGCGCACGCCAGCTGTTTCTCAATGGCCCTGTCAATGATTTTGGGCGAGAAAGGCTACACCGCTGATTCTATCGAAACCAGCGCCAAAGTGACTCTTTCCCAAAGCGATGCCGGGTTTGATATCTCGAAAATTCACTTGGACGTTGTGGCTGAGATAAGCGGCGCCGACGATGCCGCTTTTCAGGAAGCAGCGGAAACGGCTAAAGCTAACTGTCCTGTTTCCAAGGTTCTTAATGCAGATGTAAGTATGACGGCTAAATTAAAAGGCTGACGATAAGCTTTTTGATAGCTTACGTTTTTTAATAGCATAAGTTATGGTGCCGCCACATTGATTGATGTGGCGGCATTTTTAATTATTTTTTATTGTCTTAACGAGTAGGAAAGAGTGTTGATAATAAAAAAGCCTTGGCAAATGCCAAGGCTTTTTTAGAACTAATTAGCATTTACTCATCTTCGCTTTTATCTTCGCTACGGTGATACTCTTCAGCAGCTTCAAGTGCATCTTCTGACGCATTAACGGTAATGACATAATCTTCGCCATCTTCTTCTTTGGTCAACTCAAGTGAGTCCCATTCGATAGCGACGTTTTTCTCACCCATCCCAAGGAAACCACCGACACCAACGACAACAGCATTAATTTGGCCATCTTCATCGATCACCAAGTCAGTGATGGTGCCGATATCTTCATCATCTTCGACGCTGCTTTTGACTTGGTTGCCGGTTAAAGCATCGGAATGGAAAGTACCTGCTGGCGTTTCCGTCAGGTAAGTCGCTTCCATGGTGGTGGTATTTTCTTCGGCGTTAACAGTGCCTACGGCGAACATAACGGCCGGCACCATGAGAGTACCTAGAATAGCGGGTTTGATCATTTTCATTTTGCTTGCTCCTTGCGATTTTATTGGGGCTTAACGACTCCGCGTCACAACCCAAATAAATCGATAGCGACGGTACTGACTTCGTTTAATAGAAGCGATATCAACGCCGGTGCTATCATTCCTGATTGTGTTAATTGCGCCTATGCACTTTATGCTTGGTATTTGATACAGAGTATTTAATACATAGCATTTAATGCATTGGCTTAATTAACGCTATCTTGCGCGTCACTGCGCTAAGACAAATATTAGACTAGTCGCTGTGCTCAGAAATACAACAAATAATGTGAATTTTTAGGTATCAGAATCGCTTTGAGCCCACTCCTAACGGCGCCACTGGGCCGCCGTGCGACAGTCTGTCGAGTTGACCTGCTTCCGTCCAGTGTTCATATTCGTCTCCAAATGGCTCGCTTTTCATCCCCGCCTTGAGAAAAGTGAGGTCGCATAAAAAGGAGACTCCCTGACCATGACTTCCCACCCTTTGCAGACGTTAAAACAGCTCTGCGTCAGCAGCGTTGCGCTAGGCGCGTGGCTGTTAGCCTTGAGCGCTACAGCTGATAGCAGCGAGCTGCCCAAAGGTCATTTTCTGCTGCCTGAAGAGGGCAATATTGTGGGCCAAGTGTATACCATCACGGCGACCGAAGAGGACACGCTGCTGGATATTGCTAAAGCACACAATGTGGGTTACGAAGAAATTCGTATGGCTAATCCGGATACCAGCCTGTGGGTGCCGGGAGAGGGAACCGAGGTGACGATTCCCGGGCAGTTTATTTTGCCCGATGAGGCGCGAACCGGGATTGTCATCAACGTGGCGGAGCTGCGCCTTTATTATTACCCAGAGGTAGAGGCGGGCGAGACGCCGCGTGTTGAGACGTACCCCATTGGTATTGGGCGCGATGCCTATAATACGCCGCTGGGGATTACCGAAACCACCATGCGGCTTGAAAACCCGGCCTGGTACCCACCTGAGTCGATTCGGCGTGAAGCCGCTGAGCGTGGTGATCCCGCCCCTGCGGTTGTGCCCCCCGGTGCCGATAACCCCTTAGGTAAATACGCTATTTTGCTGGATATCCCCGGTTATCTGATTCACGGCACTAACCAGCCGGACGGCATTGGTATGCGTGCCAGCCGCGGCTGTATCCGTATGCATCCAGAGGATATTGAATCAGTTTTCTGGCGTGTGCCGGTGGGCACTCAGGTCAATATTATCGATTCACCGATCAAAGTAGGCTGGAGTGAAAGCGGGACAAATTACATCCAAGCCTTTACCGCAACGGATGAACAGGCATTTGGCATGGATATGCTGTTAAACGTTGTGGGCTTGATTGAGCAACACGAAGGTGGCAATTCATCTAGCGTTGACTACGAACAGGTGCGCGAAGTGCTGGAGCAGGCCAACGGTCAAATCGTTCCGCTTAGTTAGTCTATTGGGGTTAGCCTGTTGGGGGGCTGAAAACGCTAGCGGGCTGGATCTAGCACGCCACCCAGCGAGGCATTGCGCCGGAACCAGCCCGCAATGCTGGTACGCGGGTGGCGGGTAGGCAGTACTTCGTGGGGAATGGTTTCCGATAAGAAGCAGGCGAAAGTGCCTGCCTCGGGTACTACGCGGGCGACCTCCTGGTTGGGGGCGTCCGGGTGGTAAACCACCATTTCACCGCCGCCGTCGCTTGGCCAGTCTGGTGTCAAATAACCAACGGTGGAGATGACGCGGTTAGCGCGACCACGAAAGCTATCCAGGTGGCGCTGATAAAAAGCCCCCGGCGGGTAGTGGGCAAAGTGGGCTTCGTACTCAAATAAGCCCAAAAACAGCGCATGGTTAAGCGCTTGCTGTAGCTCGCTCATGGTATCTAAGTAACGCCGTTGGGCAGCGCTCTCGCGATCAAGCCAGTGAATGGCGTCACCACGAATATCTTTACGCAGCAGGTGCTGCTGGCCACGACCGATCCCCGCTTCATCCAGACCGTTATAGGCCGCCCGATGCAGAAGTTCGTGATTCAGCGCCTCGCATAGCCCAAGGTCAATGACCCCGCGGCCCACATACCAGCCTTGTTCAACCAGTGCATCCACAAGGGCGACCTGAGTCGCTGGCTGCAGTGCAGGTGACGAAGTAGCAACACTGGGGGTCATTTGCTGGTTCTCGATGGCGCCGGGCGCGAAGTATTCGTGGAGGATTTTGAGAGTCGGCTTGTGCGTTCAGGGTAGTGGTGCAGCGGCCCAGCAGGTCGCTGATACAAATCAATCGGCATACCAAAGCCTTCGGCCAGTAACTCCACTAACATCATCGCCGAGAGCCCCCAGATAACGTGGCCGTCTACGTGGTAGCTGGGCACGTAGTGGGCAACGCCATCGACGGTAATCACATCGGTATGCGTTCGGTGGTCGTCTAAAAAGTGACTCAGCGGCACTTCAAAAATGGCGTCTAGCTCGCCGGGGTCGGCAATCAGCGGTAAGTCGGGTGGAATAATGCCGACCCAGGGAGTAACGCGAATACCGTGCAACGAAATGACATCCGACAGCCGTCCCAGGGGTTGCACCAGACCGGGGTCGAGGGCAATCTCCTCTTCTGCCTCGCGCAGTGCCGTGGCGTATAGGTCGCTGTCAAAGGGCTCGCGCTTGCCACCTGGGAACGCCACTTGGCCACTGTGGGTGCTCAAGTGGCTGGCCCGGCGAGTAAACAGTAAGGTAGGCGCTGGACGTTCGACAATCGGCAACAGCACGGCGGCCTCGGGCATCACGATGTGATCCAAGCGTTGAGGCGTCAGTTGTTGCAGCTGTTTACGCAGTTTCTCTAACATGGGGCATCCAGTTACTTTGTTCTCTTTTACCCAGCAGCGGTCGTTGACGTCAAGCGCGTCGAGGCTTCTATTCACTAGCCGTTGAGAATACGCGATGAACTTTTGCAGCCAGTGTGGTGATAAAGTACGTTTTGCTGTCCCAGAAGGCGATGACCGCCCGCGTTACCTGTGCGATGCCTGCGGTACGATTCACTATCAGAACCCGCGCATCGTGGCCGGTACGCTGCCCGTTAGCGGTAGTAAAGTGCTGCTCTGTAAGCGGGCGATTTCACCGCGCAAAGGCTACTGGACGCTGCCCGCTGGCTATATGGAAAACGCCGAATCAACTCAGCAGGCGGCCTCCAGAGAAACCCGTGAAGAGGCCTGTGCGGAGGTCGAACTGGCCAACCTGTACACGCTAATCGACCTGCCGCATATCAATCAGGTGTATATGATCTTTCGCGCCGAGTTAATCGGTGGCTTCAGCGCCGGGCCGGAAAGCCTGGAAGTCGCGCTGTTTGAAGAGCACGAAATTCCCTGGGATGAACTGGCCTTCACCACCATTGAACGCACGCTACGCCACTTCTACGCCGACCGCGCCCACAACGAATTTCCGCTGCATATCAGCATGGTGACTCCCGAAGATCGGGAGCGCTATTTTGGCAGTGCGTAAGACGTTAACCAGCTGATTATAGATCGGCTAACGGCCACACATCATAAGCGACTTCTTCGTAGGGGTGGGCAAGTTTCAAGGCGGCGATGGCGCCATGGATATGCGCTTCATCGCACAACAATTCGACTTTGAACTCTTCGACTGTTTCCAGACTGCCCACCGAGCCGATATGCGGGTGGGCACCTTCCGTAGGGCGAAACTGCCCTGTGCCTCGGGTTTGAAAACAGACATTTTCATAATCGCCAATACGTCCTGCACCAGCTTCAAATACGGCTCGCTTAACGCTTTCGGCATCTTCCACAGGAACAAAAAAAGCCAGTTTGTACATGCTGTATCTCCAAACGGTCGATCCATTGTGAAACGCGTAATTCTGGCTATGTTAGCGGATAGGCGACTATTGGTCGCGGGGTTAGCTTTGTATGATGATGCCTGATCAACAATACGGGAACCATCGAATGGATAAATTTGAGGTAAAGCTGGATCAAGCAGCCAGAGCCGCTTGGATGTCCTATGTCGGTGGCATGACCCAGGATGAGATTGCCAGCCAGTTGGGCGTTTCGCGGCCAGGGGTGCAGCGCCTATTGGCGTTGGCTCGCCAGGAAGGGCTGGTGAAAGTGCATATAGATCACCCCATTTCGAACTGCATGGCGCTGGGCAGCACGCTGCGCGATCACTTTGGTTTGACCTACTGCGAAGTGGTGCCCGCCGATAACCACGCCGCCGACAGTGCCGCCGCTTACTTGGCCGTGGCTGCCGCTGAGCGCATTGCCCAACTGGTTGAACGCAGCGAACCGTTGACGCTTTCGTTAGGCACCGGGCGTTCGGTGCGGGCAGCGGTTGAAGCGCTGAGCCGCGTTGAGCGGCCTCAGCACCGCTTTGTGTCGCTGGTGGGGAATGTTGCCAGGGATGGCTCAGCTAACCGCTACGATGCGGTGATGGTGATGGCGGATAAAACCGGCGGCGAACGCTTTTTACTGCCCGCGCCGGTAGTCGCCGAGTCGCTGGCTGAAAAACAGGCGATGCTAGCGCAACGCCTGTTTAAGGCGATTGCTGATGTGGCCAGAGAGTCAGAGGCTGCCTTTATCGGCATCGGGCGTATTGACCGCCAGGCCACGCTGTTCCAAGACCACTTTATTAGCGAAAGCGAGCTGGATGAATTGCTGAACCTAAAAGCGGTGGGAGAGTTGCTTGGCTGGCCGCTTAACCGCGACGGTGAGGTGATCGACTGCTCAATTACGCGACGGGTCMCTAGCCTGCCTCTGGAGCGCTTTGGGAAGCACCATATGGTAGCCATTGCGGGAGGGCACGAAAAAGCCCCGGCGATACACGCCGCGCTGCGTGGCGGTTGGCTGAAAGGGTTAGTCACCGACGAAATAGCCGCACGGCAGATTGTTGAGGCGCTATAAGTTGAGAGGGGTTGGAGTGGTAGCGCGTGCGCTGCAACATGCGTCAAAGGTGATAAGTTAGCGTAAAGTCTAAGTTAATCGGCTTTGCTTTTTTTTGGCTTACGTACGATCATTTGTTCGATAGATGATCAATAAGATCAAGGCGACAACAATGCCAATACCAGCCCACTAGGAGTTCTTTATGCGACTCGCACGTCACTTGCCCGTCTCCACGCTAGCGGCCGCCATTGCCATGTCAGGCCATGCCCAGGCGCAGACCGAAATTACCGTGGCCACGGTTAATAACAACGACATGGTGATAATGCAGAGCCTCACCGAGGCTTTTGAAGAAGCTCACCCCGATATCACCCTGGACTGGGTGGTGCTCGAGGAGAACGTGCTACGTCAGCGGATGACCACCGATATTGCCACCGATGGTGGCCAGTTCGACGTGATGACCATCGGCACCTACGAAGTACCTATCTGGGCAGAGCGCGGCTGGCTGTCTCCCCTGGATAACCTGCCCGACGACTATAACGAAGACGATCTGCTGGCCTCGGTGCGCGATGGTTTGAGCTTGGACGGCACGCTCCACGCTCTGCCGTTTTATGCCGAAAGCTCGATGATGTACTACCGCCAGGATCTGTTTGAGAAAGCGGGTATTGAGATGAGCGAGCAGCCCACCTGGGAAGAGGTACGCGAGTGGGCAGGCGAGCTGCACGGCAGCGAAGAGGGGGTGGCGGGAATCTGCCTGCGCGGAAAACCCGGCTGGGGCGAGAACATGGCCTTTGTTTCCACCCTGGTGAATACCTATGGTGGCCGCTGGTTTGACGAAGAGTGGAACCCCGAGCTCAACTCTGAGGCGTGGGTTAACGCTATCCAGTTTTATGTCGACTTGCTCAATGACTACGGCCCGCCAGGCGCAAGCTCCAATGGCTTTAACGAGAACCTGGCGCTGTTCTCCCGCGGCAATTGCGCGATGTGGGTAGATGCCACCTCAGCAGCGGGCAAGCTGTATGACGGCAATGAGTCCGATGTGGCGGATAGCTTAGGCTTTGCTCCAGCACCCGTGGCCGAAACGCCGAAAGGTTCACACTGGTTGTGGTCCTGGGCGTTAGCAATACCGGCTTCTTCAGAAAACCAGGAAGCGGCGCTTGAGTTTGTTACCTGGGCCACTTCGCAAGAGTACATTGAGTTGGTCGGTGAAACCGAAGGCTGGACCAGCGTGCCCCCAGGCACCCGTGAGTCGACCTACGCCAACGAGCAGTACACCGAAGCAGCCCCCTTTGCAGACTTCGTGCTGAAGGCTATTCAAGACGCCGMCCCTACCGACTCCACCCTGGAACCCAATCCCTATGTGGGCGTGCAGTTTGTGGGCATTCCAGAGTTTCAGTCGATCGGCACCCAGGTTGGCCAAACCATTGCCGCGGCGCTAACCGGTGACACCACGGTGGAGCAGGCGCTAGACAGTGCTCAGCGTGCCACCGAACGCACCATGCAGCGGGCTGGTTATCTAGACTGATGGCCGCAATGCCTGCCTTGGCTAGCCAGGCAGGCATTGCACCCACACTGTTTCTGCAGGTATTCCCATGAATAAAACACGTGCTTCTGGCCGGACGGTCGGCGGGCTAAGGACGCTTTCACTTCAAGCGCCTGCTGTAACGCTGTTATTGCTTTGGATGATTGTGCCTCTGGGCATGACGCTATGGTTCTCCTTCCAGCGTTATAACCTGCTAATGCCGGGCATGACCGGCTTTGCCGGACTTGAAAACTACCAATATTTGCTCACTGATCCAGCCCTTTGGGCGGCCATGGGTAACACGCTGCTGCTGGTGGGCTGGGTGCTGGCGATTACCGTTGTTGGCGGCACCCTGCTGGCGGTGCTGTTCCAGCAGGAGTTTGCCGGGCGCGGGATCGCTCGGGTGCTGGCGATCTCGCCATTTTTTGTGATGCCCACCGTGAGTGCCTTGGTGTGGAAAAACATGATGATGCATCCCTCCAATGGGGTGCTGGCGTGGCTGTCTGAGTCTATCGGCCTGCCCGCCGTCGACTGGTTCTCCTCGCTGCCGCTGACCTCGATTGTGATCATCGTAGCGTGGCAGTGGCTGCCGTTCGCGCTGCTGATTCTGCTAACCGCTATGCAGTCGCTGGATGAGGATCAGGKGGAAGCCGCAAGAATGGACGGCGCGGGGCCGGTGGCGATTTTCTTCTTCATTACGTTACCGCATCTTAAACGCGCCATCAGCGTGGTCATCATGATCGAGATGATCTTCCTGCTGACCATTTTTGCCGAGATTTTTGTCACCACCTCCGGTGGCCCGGGCTTGGCGACCACCAATCTGGCCTACTTGATTTACATTCGTGCGCTGCTCGATTTTGACGTGGGCACTGCCTCCGCCGGTGGGGTGATCGCGATCATTCTCGCTAATATCGTGGCGATCTTCCTGGTCCGTATGGTGGCCAAAAACCTGGAAGAGTAGACCGGCACTTGTGTCCTGGGAGTACTTCGATGACAACATTAAATTCCAAACCCGCAGCGCCCCGCTCGGTGTCGGGATGGCGGTCGGCGCAAAGCAAGCGAGCCATGATAACGGTACTGGGCTGGTCGGTAGCGTTAGTGATCTTCTTTCCGATTTTCTGGATGATCCTGACTGGCTTTAAAACGGAAACCGCGGCGATTGCCGACCCCACGCTAATTTTTTCGCCCACCCTGGAAAGCTATCAGGCGGTACACGCGCGTTCTGGCTATACCCGCTTTGCGCTTAACAGCGTCGCGGTGGCCTTTGGCTCCACGTTCTTTGCGCTGCTGATTGCGATTCCCTCAGCCTACGCCATGGCCTTTTTGCCGACTAAGCGCACTAAGGGCACGTTGCTGTGGATGCTCTCTACCAAAATGCTGCCCTCGGTAGGTGTGCTGGTGCCGATTTMCCTGATTTTTCGCGACGTTGGGCTACTCGATACCCGCACCGGTCTGATCATCGTCTATACGTTGATGAACCTGCCGATTGTGGTGTGGATGCTCTACACCTTCTTTAAAGATATGCCTAAAGACATTCTTGAAGCGGGGCGGATGGACGGTGCTTCCACCCTCCAGGAAGTGTTCTTCCTGCTGCTGCCGCTCACGCTGCCGGGTATCGCGTCCACAGGGTTGCTATCGGTCATTTTGAGCTGGAACGAGGCGTTCTGGAGTCTCAATCTCACTACCTCAAAAGCCGCGCCATTAACTGCCTATATCGCCTCATTCTCAAGCCCTGAGGGGCTGTTCTGGGCCAAGCTGTCTGCCGCTTCCACCATGGCCATTGCGCCGATTTTGATACTCGGTTGGATGACACAAAAACAGATGGTGCGTGGCCTGACCTTTGGTGCCGTCAAGTAAAGGATCTTCCTCATGGCAACACTACAACTACACAATATTACCAAGCGTTTCGGCGACACCGAGGTCATCAAGGGTATCGACCTTGAGGTTAATGACCGAGAATTTGTGGTCTTCGTTGGCCCCTCCGGCTGCGGTAAATCGACCCTGATGCGCATGATCGCTGGGCTTGAGAGCGCGACGGATGGCGATATCTTGATCGACGGTCAGCGTATTAATGACGTTGGGCCCGCAGACCGAGGCCTCGCCATGGTGTTTCAAAGCTATGCGCTTTACCCGCACATGACGGTAGAGGGCAACATGGGCTTTAGCATGCGCCTGGCGGGGGTATCCAAAGAGGAGCGGCGCGCCAAGGTACTGGAAGCAGCCAAGATTCTACAGCTCGAACCGCTGTTGGACCGCAAGCCCAAAGCGCTTTCCGGCGGTCAGCGCCAGCGGGTCGCGATTGGCCGGGCGATTGTGCGTAACCCCAGCATCTTCCTGTTCGATGAGCCGCTCTCCAATCTGGATGCCGCGCTGCGTGTGCAGATGCGTATTGAGTTAGCGCGCCTGCACGATGAGCTGGACGCTACCATGATCTACGTCACCCACGACCAGATCGAAGCGATGACCATGGCGGATAAAATCGTTGTGCTCCACGACGGCGTCGTCGAGCAGGTGGGCTCGCCCATGGCGCTCTACCATCATCCGCGCAATCGCTTTGTAGCGGGTTTTATCGGCTCGCCGAAAATGAACTTTCTGCCGGTAACGCTGACCAGCGTTTCGCCTGAAGGCGTGGGGATTCGTATGCCCGGCGGCGGTGAACGCAGCGTTCCGGTGGACGGTCAGCACCTGGAGGCCAACGCCCCCCTTGAGCTGGGTGTTCGCCCGGAACACTTAGTACTCGAAGAGCAGGGGCCCCTGAGTGGCGAGATCAAAGTGCTGGAGCGGCTAGGTGGCCAAACCTCGCTTTATGTCCAGATGGACGACGAACTCATCACGATTATGGCCGATGGCGACGTGGCCTATCGGGTTAACGATACGGTGCATTTCGGCTTTGCCCCCGAGCGCGCCCACCTGTTTGACGCTGGCGGCCTGGCCTTGCCCAGCTTGCAACAGCACCCCTTGGCAGGGCTAACCCGACACGATAACCGCGCGCCCGGTTCGCCTTCTGAGGAGCCTGCATGAGGACACTCATCTTTGACTGTGATGGCGTGCTGGTCGACAGCGAGGCGCTGGCTGAAGGTACGCTGGTGGAGTACCTCTCCCGCTGGCTGCCCGATCTGAATATCGACCAGGAACTAGGCCAAGCGCTGGGGATGACCACGGCGGCTATTCTTGCTCATCTTGAAGCGTTAAGCGCCCACACGCTGCCGTCTGATGCCACCGAGCAGGTGGATACTGCTATCGAGGCCCGTTTGGCGCAGGAGCTTAAAGCTATAGACGGCGCCGACAAGGCGATTCGTGGCATTACCTTGGAAAAGGCGGTGGTTTCCAACAGTCGACGCAGTCGTGTATTGGCATCACTGGCCAGCACAGGGTTGGCCGATGCGTTTGGCGAGGTGCCTATTTTTACCGCTGATCAGGTAGCGCATCCCAAGCCCGACCCCGCACTCTACCGATTGGCGGCATCCCATTTAGGCCAAGTGCCGCGTGATTGTCTAGTGGTAGAAGATAGCGTGGCCGGGGTGACGGCCGCCCGTGCTGCAGGTATGTGCGTGATTGGGTTTATCGGCGCCAGCCATGTGGATGTTGATCAAGCGGCGCGCCTTACTCAAGTCGGTGCCTGGCGTATTTTAGAGCATATGCACGGCCTGGAAGCCTTGGTGGATGAGTGGCAAGCCAATGGCCATTTATCCACTTGATAAAGGCTTCTTGCCCATAATAGTGCAGTTAACAGTGAGAGCATGACAATGAAACTAAATAGCAAAATCGCGGTGATTACCGGCGGCGCTCGGGGCATCGGCTTGGCCATTGCTCAGCGTTATTTAAGCGAAGGTGCCAGTGTGGTGGTGGCTGATATTGATGGTGCCGCCATTGAGGCGGCTTTGGCAACATTGGGCCAGCAAGCCCCCGCCGAAAAAGCCATGGGCATTGAGCTGAATGTCTGTGATCAGGCATCGATTAACGCCATGGTCGACGCGGTGACGCAGCGCTTCGGCGGCATCGATATTTTGGTCAATAACGCCGCTGTTTTTGATATGGCGCCGGTGCTGGAGGTGACTGAAGCCAGCTTCGACAAGCAGTTTGCGGTCAATACCAAAGGTATGTTTTTTACTTTGCAAGCGGTTGCCCGGTCTATGGTGGCTCGCGGGCAGGGGGGCAAAATTATCAATATGGCCTCCCAGGCAGGCCGTCGCGGTGAAGCGCTAGTAAGCGTTTACTGCGCCAGTAAAGCCGCGGTGATAAGCCTCACTCAATCCAGCGGGCTTGATCTCATCAAACACCGCATCAATGTTAACGGCATCGCCCCCGGCGTGGTGGATACGCCAATGTGGGAAGAAGTCGACGCGCTGTTCGCCCGTTTTGAGGGCCGCCCACTCGGCGAGAAGAAGCGCTTAGTGGGCGAGGCGGTGCCGTTTGGGCGAATGGGCCTGCCCGAAGACCACACCGGCGCGGCGGTGTTTTTGGCCAGCCAAGACAGTGATTACGTGGTCGCCCAGACGCTCAATGTGGATGGCGGCAACTGGATGAGCTGAGATGGCCATGACCCCTGATTTTGATACGTTAGCCCATCAGATTATTCGCGCCGCCGAAGGCGCCTCACGCTATCTGGTAGCGCTGGCAGGGCCGCCGGGGGCGGGGAAATCCTATCGCAGCGCCCAGCTCTGTGATGCCATTAATCAGCACCTACCAGGCCAGGCTGGACTAGTGCCCATGGATGGCTACCACTTCGATAACGCTGTGTTGGGCGAGCAACAGGTGCCGGTAAAAGGCGCGCCCCATACCTTCGATGTAGAGGGTTTGCGCTGCGACCTCGAGCGCATCCGCCAAGGGGTTCATCCGGTAGCGGTGCCGGTTTTTGACCGCCCACTGGATCTAGCCCGTGCCGGTGGACGACTGATCACCCTTGAACAGCGCATCGTCATTGTCGAGGGCAACTACCTGCTGCTTGACCGTTCCCCCTGGCGCGAACTGCGACCGCTGTTTGATTGGACGCTATTTCTAGACGTCGATGACGTCGTGCTGGTTGAGCGGCTGATCAATCGCTGGCTTGAGATGGGCGAGGATCGCACCGGTGCGCTGGAACGCACCCACCACAAAGACATGCTTAACGCTCAATTAGTGAAGAGTTGCTGTTTACCGCCTGACCAGCGCTGGCGCTAGTACTGTGTGTTAGCCCATTGATAGCGCCGCTTGTTACCTGCCTTTATTCACCCCATCGCGCCAAGAAGGCCTTGGCTGGAGAGTCCCATGACCCGTCTTAATAATCACAACCTGGGCAAGCTAACCGACGATGTTGCCAAACCTCAGTATGACCGCCAAACGCTCACCCCCGGCATCGTGCATATCGGGGTAGGCGGCTTTCACCGCGCCCACCAAGCGATGTATCTGGATGCCTTGATGAACCAGGGCGAAGCGCTGGATTGGGGCATTGTTGGTGTGGGCGTGATGCCCGGCGACAAACGCATGCAGCAGGCACTGGCAGCGCAGGACTATCTCTACACGTTGGTGGTCAAACATCCAGACGGCCAGTATGAGCCCAGGGTGATCGGTAGCATGCTGAATTATCTGTTTGCGCCTGAAGAAACAGAGGCCGTGATCGAGCAGATGGCCGATCCGGCGATTCGCATTGTGTCGCTAACGGTAACCGAAGGTGGCTATAACTTTCACCCGGTGAACGGTGAATTCGATCTCGACAACCCTCAAGTGCGCGCCGATCTTGCCAATCCTACCCAGCCCACCACCAGCTTCGGGCTGGTGGTGGAAGCGCTCGCTCGCCGTCGCGCCCGGGGCATCGCACCGTTCACCGTAATGTCCTGTGATAATATTCAAGGTAATGGTGACGTGGCCAAACGCATGTTCGGCGCCTATGCCCAGGCGCGGGATGCGGAGCTAGGCGCCTGGCTGGAAGCAGAGGTGGCCTTCCCCAACGCTATGGTGGATCGTATTACCCCGGTAACGTCGACCACGGATATTGATGAGCTGACCCAGCGCTTTGACGTTGAAGATGCTTGGCCGGTGGTCTGTGAGCCCTTCACCCAGTGGGTATTGGAGGATCACTTTCCCCTTGGCCGCCCGGCGTTTGATAAAGTGGGTGTCCAAGTCGTCAAGGATGTCGAACCCTACGAGCTGATGAAGCTGCGTCTGCTCAACGCCAGCCACCAGGCGTTGACCTATTTTGGCTATTTAGCCGGATACCGCTACGCCCATGAGGTGTGCCAAGATCCGCTATTCGTTGATTTTTTACTGGGTTATATGCGCGAAGAGGGCACGCCGACCTTGGCTCCAGTGCCGGGGGTTGATTTGGAAACCTACCGCTTAACGCTGATTGAGCGCTTCGCCAACCCGCAAATCAAAGATACCTTGGCACGCCTCTGCGCCGAGAGCTCTGACCGCATTCCTAAGTGGCTAGTGCCGGTGATTCGGCAGCAGTTGGCGCAAGGTGGCGAGATAGAGCGCAGCGCCGCTGTGGTGGCCAGCTGGGCACGCTACGCTGAAGGGGTAGACGAGCAGGGCGAGTCGATTGACATCGTTGACCGCTTGAAGGCCCCGCTGATGGTGATTGCCGCTGAGAACCGCGCTCGMCCCACGGCCTTTATCGAAAATCGTGAGCTGTTTGGCGACTTAATCGACAGCACCCGTTTTGTAGAAGCCTATTTAGCGGCTCTAAGTTCACTGCACGAACGCGGCGCACGCGCTACGCTAGAGGGTCTGGCGTCGTCCAAAGGAACATTGTGATGTATATCGGGGTAGATTGCGGTACCCAGAGTACCAAGGTAGTGGTAGTAGACGTTGAGCAGGGCAAAATTCTTGCGGAAGCAAGCCGTGCTCATCACCTGGATGAAGGCGAGAATGGCCGTCGCGAGCAGGCGCCTGCTGAATGGCTGGCGGCCTTGAAAGCGGCGTTTTTTGCCGCACTCGACAAAGCCGGTGTCTCGGCTAGCCAAGTGCAAGGTATAGGCGTTTCCGGCCAGCAGCACGGTATGGTGGCTCTCGATGCAGAGGGCGTGCCGGTCTACCCCGCCAAGCTTTGGTGCGACACCGAAACCAGTGCCCAGAACGCCGCTTTAGTCGCCCGCTTGGGCGGCGAAGCGGGCTGCCTGGAGAAGCTGGGGCTGGTACTGCAAACCGGCTATACCGCCTCCAAAGTCGCCTGGCTGCGCGAGCAGCAGCCGGACGCCTATCAGCGTATCGAGAGCCTGCTACTGCCTCACGACTACCTCAATTTCTGGCTCACCGGTGAACGCGTCACCGAAGCGGGCGACGCTTCAGGCACCGGCTACTTCGATACCCGCAAGCGCTGCTGGCAGCTAGACGTATTTGCTGAAATTGCCCCTGAATTAGACCCCACGCGGGTTCTTCCCCGGGTGCTGGAAGCCCATGAGCCAGTAGGCATCGTGCGTTCAGCCGTGGCCCGCGAGTTGGGGCTGACTGATCAGGTGGTTGTCTCCTCCGGCGGCGGCGACAATATGCTCGGCGCTATTGGCACCGGCAATATTACCCCAGGGCTGATCACGCTGAGTTTGGGCACCTCCGGCACCGTTTGCGCCTACTCAGCGACCCCCGTGGAGTGCGATAGCGCCATGGTCGCCAACTTCTGCTCCAGCACCGGCGGCTGGCTGCCGCTGATTTGCACCATGAATGTCACTTCCGCCACAACTCGGGTGCGCGAGCTGTTTGGTTTGGACTTGGCGGCCTTTAGCGGGAAAGTGGCCAACGCGCCAATCGGCGCCGAGGGCGTTACCGTACTGCCATTTTTCAACGGCGAACGGGTGCCTATGCTGCCGAATGCCTCAGCGGACTTCCTGGGTCTGACCAGTCTTAATACCACCCAGGCTAATATGTGCCGGGCGGTGGTGGAGGGGGCCACTTTCGGGCTACGCTACGGGCTGGAATTGCTGGGTGATTTAACCGCCGGGGCTAGCCAGATTCGCCTGATCGGTGGCGGCGCTAACAGCCCCGTATGGCGGCAGATGGTCGCGGATATTACCGACACCCAGGTGATTTGCCCCGAGATTACCGACGCGGCCGCCCTGGGCGCGGCGATACAGGCGGCCTGGTGCGACCAGCGTTCAGAGGGGGTCACCCTGGAAGCGCTGTGCGAAAAATTAGTCCATCTGGATACGCAGTCGCTGGCCGACCCCCATCCAGAACGGGTGGCCGCCTACCAACCGATTTATGCGCGTTATTGCGCAGCACTTGAACAACGCCATGGCGGCGTGAAGTGATTATTAAGAATTAGACGGATATTAAGGAGATGTTATGACCAGTCAGCTGCAGCAGTTAAAGCAACATTCGCTTGTCGTCGCCGACACCGGTGATCTGGACGCTATTCGTCGGTATCAGCCTCAGGATGCCACCACCAATCCCTCGTTGCTGCTTAAGGCGTTTAGCCTGTCCGGTTACCAAGCGCTGATTGACGAAGAGCTCAGCAGTGTAAAAGCCTCCGGCGGCAGCCGTGAAGAGCAGGTCAAATATGCCGTTGACCGCTTAGCGGTGGCCATGGGCAGCGAGATTTCTGCCGTTGTTCCGGGGCGTGTTTCCACCGAAGTGGCTGCGCGGTTGTCGTTTGATACCCAGGCCAGCATAGCCAAGGCCCACGAGTTAATCGAGCTGTATGATGCCCGCGGGGTGTCTCGTGACCGCGTGTTGATCAAGCTGGCCTCTACCTGGGAAGGCATTCGTGCCGCCGAGGTGCTTGAGCGTGAGGGTATTCAGTGCAACCTGACGCTGCTGTTCAGCGAAGCCCAGGCCCAGGCCTGCTTTGATGCTGGAGTGTTTCTGATCTCGCCCTTCGTGGGGCGCGTGACCGATTGGTACAAAAAAGCGACCGGCAACGACTACACGCCAGAAAACGACCCGGGCGTTCAGTTTGTTCAAGGCGTTTGCCAGCGTGCCAACCAAGGTGGCTACGACACCGTGGTAATGGGCGCGAGCTTCCGCACTACCGGCCAAGTACTGGCCTTGGCGGGCTGCCCACGGCTGACGATTTCGCCGGCGTTGCTGGAGGAGCTGGAAGCAACAGAAGGCAGCGTCAATGCGCAGATTCAATCTGGCGAAGGTCGCGGCAAACCGACTGAACCGTTAAGTGAATCGGCCTTCCGCTGGGGCCACAATCAAGACGCCATGGCTAATGACAAGCTGGCCGAAGGCATCCGCCGCTTCCACGATGACCAGCTTGAGCTAGAGAGCCTGATCGATAAACGACTAGGCTAAGCGCCATAAGTCAGTCGATCGAGCTAAATTCGAGCAACGGGGAGAGTGACATGGATGCCACCCTAATCCAGCTGTTAGAGTCCATCTCGTTAACCCCTGCTGGAGACTTGCAGTCGCTAAGTGGGGGGGATATCGCCGCCGTATACCGCCTGGAGACGCGCCAGGGGCAGGTGGTGATTAAACACGACGACGCGACACAACTGCGCGGTGAAGCCGAAGGGCTACGTGCCCTGCGCAGCGCCTCTGCGCAGTTGGTGGTGCCTGAAGTGTTAGGTTTGTCAGCGGGCTGGCTAGTCATTGAGTCGCTGGATACCGTGCCAGGTGGGCCGCAGAGCGAAGCCGCGCTAGGTGAAGGGCTGCGCGGGCTGCACGGTGTGATTGGCGACGCCCACGGCTGGCATCAGGATAATGCCTGTGGGCGCACGCCCCAGCCTAATGCAGCGCTTAGTGACGGGCGGGCCTTCCAGCGTGAGCGGCGTTTATTACCCCTGTGTGAGGCGTGTCACCAGCGTGGGCTATTGGACGGCGAGTTGCGGAGGCGTATCGAGCGTTTGGCTCACGATTTGGAGAGTTGGCTGCCGGATGCGCCGCCCAGCTTGCTCCATGGTGACCTATGGTCGGGGAATGTGCTCTTCACGACAAAGGGGCCCGCGGTTATCGACCCCGCGGTGTACCGTCACTACGCGGAAGTAGATTTGGCAATGCTAACGCTATTTGGCTCGCCGGGGGAGGCGTTTTTTGATGCTTACTGGAATGGCGACGCCCCGACCGATTGGCCGAGGCGTGAAGCGCTGTTTCAGCTTTACCCGCTGCTGAATCACCTGCTGCTGTTCGGTGCCGGTTATCGTTCGGCGGTTGAGCGCAGCGTGGCGAGGCTCGAGTCTTTCGCCTGACTTGCCAGGACTTACGTTTTACCAAGATTTATAGGGCAAAAACTTACCATTCAAAGTTAATAGTACCCGGTCACCTTTGGGGTCTTCGATTTTATCGACTTCCATGGTGAAGTCGATGGCGCTCATAATGCCGTCGCCAAATTTCTCCTGCACCACGTCTTTCAGGGTCTCCCCGTAAACGCCAACGACTTCATACAGGCGGTAGATGAAGGGGTCTTGGGGGATCGCTTCGTCCCAGGCTTTGGTGGGGAAAGCCACTAAAGCTTCGGCGACATCGCTGTCCACGCCGAGGGAGTCACAAAGCTTATCGGCAATCGCTTGGCTGGCGCTGTTCATGCCGTAACAGGCGGAAGCGACCCACACCGGCGACATACCCACCGCGTTGCCAATATCGTCCCAGCTCATCTTTTTACGCGCTTTGGCGGCGAGCAGAGTGTGACGCATTTCGAGCTTATCCATGATGGTTCTCCTTTGGAGTGGAGGGCGTTTGAGGCCCTTTTTTGGCTAATAGGCAGTAATCAAGAAAAGACTTTTTTGGCTTGAGTGCGGACGTGGGTGGTGTAGAGCACCAAACCAACCAGTGTCAGACCGCCAACCAGGTTACCCAGCACCGTGGGGATCTCGTTCCACATAATGTATTGATACAGGGTGAAGTCAGCGCCCATCATGAGGCCAATCGGGAACAAGAACATGTTGACCACGGAGTGCTCAAAACCGAGATAGAAGAAGACAATAATCGGCATCCACATGGCCATGATTTTGCCAGAAACCGTTGTGGAGATAGCAGCACCTACCACGCCCATTGAGACCATCCAGTTGCAGAACATGCCTCTCATGAAGAGCACAATCCAACCGGCAAGTCCCGCGTCCTGGTAACCCACCGTGCGACTTTCACCCACAGTCATCATCGTTTGGCCGACAGCGTTGATCTCCTCGGTTCCGCCCATAGTGAAATTCAGGTAGCCAAAGGTGGCGATAAACAGGGCGCCCCCAAGATTGCCGAGCCCCACCAGCGCCCAGCACTTGAGCATTCGAGGTAGTGTGACGCCAGGCCGCTTGTCGAGCCATGCAAGGGGCACCAGCGTGAAAACACCTGTGAGCAGGTCATAACCCATCAGATAAAGCATCACAAAGCCGACAGGAAAAAGCAGCGCCCCGATCAAAAAGTTGCCTGTTTGTGTCGCTATGGTAATGGCAAAAATAACTGCCAACGCTAGGGTCGCCCCTGCCATAAAGGAACGGATAAGCGTATCCCGGGTGCCCATATAGACTTTTGACTCACCCTGATCCACCAACTTGGTGACAAATTCACTGGGCATTAAATAAGACATAAGTATGTCTCCTGTGTCATTTCGGTTAATTAACGCCTAACCCAAAAGTTTTAGTGTTTCCTGGTAGGAGCAATAAATAGAAGCAATAAAACCGATGGCTGCGCCGTCCTGGTGCAAAAGAGATTAGGCGTGTGGCGCTATCGCACTATCCTCACTACCGTTGCTATTTGTGTGCCAACTCGCGCGTATTTTTTATAAATATCTGTTTTTAATATATTTATTTTTTATTTCACGAGTCTTTTTGGAGCGTTTTGTGTGTTACGAAAAATCGTAATTCACGATATTCCGTTGTTTTATTGACGAAATGTCGTGAATGGCGCGGGAATTGAATGGTTAAGGGACAACTAACTCGAGCCTAACGCCAATGGATGAGCCAGCAAGCCTTCACACCGCCGCACTAATGGGCCGCATCTCCCCCCTTGCGATGCTCGTGGTCGACCCTTTTGCCGACCAACTACTCGACGCAAACCCTGCCGCCTGCGAGATGCTCAATATTGATGAAGCACTACCGCTGAGGGCTCCCTTTAGCCATCGCTTGAGCGCTTCACTGCCGCTATGGGTGAACTTCACCGGTGAGGCGTTGGCACAGAAAGCGGCCTGGTCAGATGACTTGGTGATGCTCGACATGCTGCGCCAGCCGTATCGGGTCGAGGTATATGCTCAACATATTGAAGACTCTTCGCAGCTTTTATTGACGTTGATTGATCGCAATAAAGCCGAACAGCGGCGGGCAAAAGCGGAGCTAGGCCGCCAGCACCGCCAGGGCGAAGTGGGCTGGCAGCGGGTCGAGCAGGTGTTTGAGCGGATTGAGAAGCAGAACCAGCTTATTCTTGGCGCAGCGGGGGAGGGCATTTACGGCCTGGATGCCGAAGGCAAAACCACCTTTGTGAATCCTGCTGCCGAGCGCATTTTAGGCTGGAGCACCGAGGATATGGTGGGCCACGACGCCCACCTGATGTTCCATCACACCCACGCCGATGGCAGCCACTTTCCGGTACAGCAGTGCCCGATCCATGCCTCGTTTAGCGACGGCCAAGTACATCACGTCGATAACGAAGTGTTCTGGCATAAAAATAGCGAAGCGATTCCGGTTGAATACACCAGTACGCCGATTTTCGAAATGGGCAGGTTGGTCGGGGCGGTAGTGCTGTTTCGCGATATTCGCGAGCGCAAGCGCGCTGAGCAGCAACTGCGCGATGCTCTTGCTGAAGTGGAGTCGCTCAAGCAGCGTTTGGAATTGGAAAATGAGTACCTTCAAGAAGAGATAAAAGCGGAGCTTAACCACCGTGATATTGTCGGCAACAGCCCGGCGGTGGCAAAGTTAATCCAGCAGATTGAACTGGTCGCTCCCACCAGCGCCAACGTGCTGATCAGCGGCGAGTCGGGCACCGGTAAAGAGCTGATTGCCCGCGCCATTCATGCTGGCAGTACGCGTAGCGACCGGCCGCTGATCCGGGTGAACTGTGCGGCTATTCCACGGGACTTATTTGAAAGCGAGTTTTTTGGCCATGTTAAAGGGGCGTTTACCGGTGCTGTTCAAGATCGCACCGGGCGCTTTGAACTGGCCCACGGTGGCACGCTGTTTTTGGATGAGGTTGGTGAAATACCTCTGGAGCTTCAGAGCAAGCTGCTGCGGGTGTTGCAGGATCAGCAGTTTGAGCGGGTGGGCGATAACCGTACTCGGAAGGTCGATGTTCGTGTGATCGCCGCCACTAACCGTGAGCTGCGCGAGATGATTGACGCGGGCCATTTTCGCGAAGATCTCTATTTCCGTCTCAATGTGTTTCCAATCGATTCGGTGCCGCTGCGTAAGCGAATTGAGGATGTGCCGCTGTTGGCGCGACACTTTTTACAGCGCGCCTGCCTGAAGTTTAATAAGCCAGGGGTGCGCATTCCCCCCGCCCAGCTGGAGATTCTTCAGCACTACCCCTGGCCAGGCAATATTCGTGAACTGGAGAACATTATTGAGCGCCAAGTTATCGTGACCCAGGATAGGCGCTTGATGTTTGATGACCTGCTGTTAGGGGACTCGCCGCGTTCAATAGGCTCTGCTAACCCGGTGCCTGCGCCGGTTCACGCCAGCGTGGAGCAAAGTGAAGCAACGCTGCTCACCGAGCATGCGCTGAGCCAGCGCCAGCGTGAAAGCACGATTGCCGCTCTGGAACAGGCGGGGGGAAAGGTCTCGGGGGCGGGGGGCGCGGCGGAGCTGCTTGGCATTAAGCCTACGACGTTGGCTTCTCGGCTAAATAAATGGGGCATCGACACTCGGCAATTTCGTAAAAGAGCGCCGCATTAATCGCCAAGCCATCATGCTTTGGACTAAGGTAAGCTGGAAGCGACTTGACAATAGGCTGTACACACATTTTTAGATTGTTCAAGGCTAGCATACATACATGAATGTAACTATAATGCTCATCTTTCTGAGTGGCACCGTACTTTGAGTGACACCGTGCTTTGATTGAATAAGTGCGCTGATTGATTGAGTGCGTTCGCCAACCTGACGCTGATACCTAGAGGCAATCCCATGCGACTGGCACACTGGGCAGTCAATGCCCCTTTACGACCCCTACTGTTAGCGGTATTTACCGCTTCTTTTGTATTGCCTGCTCAAGCTGCCGATCTCATCACGATTACCCGTGATGCGTTAGACAATAACGCTGAGCTTGCCTCGGCACGTTCCGAATATTTGGGCGTTGAAGCAGGTCGAGATGTTGCACGAGGTGGGCTGCTTCCCCAAATCAATGCGTCGGGCAGTGTGACGCATAACGAGCAGTATGAAAGTCAGGKTTCATCCCAAGCGGGAGCAGGTACTGGCGCAGGGAATGTGAGTGCCGGTGATGACCGTTACAACACGGTATCGCTCTCTCTTGAAGCCACCCAGGCGCTTTATAATGAAGTGACCCGCCGGGAAGTTACCCAGGCCGACCGACAGATCGACCAGCAGGTCTATTTGCTAGCGGCGACCGAACAGCAGCTGTTAATTGATGTGGCTAGCGCCTATTTCGACATTTTGCGTGCTTACGAGGTCCTAGAGGCGCGTCTTGCTCAAGAACGTGCCATCGGCCGCCAGCTTGAGCAAGCAGGCGAGCAGTTTGAGGTTGGTTTGATTGCGATTACTGAAGTCGAAGAGGCTCGCGCCACCTTTGATCAGTCACGTGCTGACCGGATTGCCGCTGAGAGCAATCTACAGGTGGCTTTTGAGGCACTAGAGCAGTTGACCGGGCAGCGCTATGCCAGCATCGAAGCGCTGGGTGACAGCATGCCGATTGCACTGCCTGAGCCCAGCAGCCGCGACTACTGGGTAGAGCAAGCCCTTGAGCTTAATCCGCAAGTATTGGCCCAACAGGCGGCCATTGAGGTTTCCCGTAGCGGCGTAGACATTGCCCGCGCGGGTCGTTTGCCGACTCTGCAAGCCTTTGGTAACTATCAATTTGGCGACAGCGATATTGATAATACCACCGGGAATGATTCTTCTAGCCAGGTGGGTATAAGCGCTAATTTACCGATTTACACCGGTGGTAGTACCAGCGCCAGCATTCGCCAGGGAACCTATCAACTGGAGAGTAGCCAGTACGATTTCGAGTCTCAGCGTCGCTCGTCGATCCAGCAGGTACGCTCGCTGTATACCCAAGTCAGTAATGACGTGGAAACCGTCGAGGCTCGGGAGCAGGCCATCGTTTCTAACCGAAGTGCGTTGGAAGCTACCCGCGCCGGTTACGAAGTCGGCACCCGGAATATTGTGGATGTTTTGAACGCTGAGCAGAATTTGTATAACGCCATCGCTAATTACGCCGAGGCTCGCTACGACTATGTGGTGAACCTGCTCTCGCTGCGCCAGCAGGCCGGGCGCCTGGATGTAGACGCCATTGAGGAAGTCAATGCGTGGCTAACCGGCGATGAGGTGAACTTTACCTTGCCCGAAAGCGGCGGCAACGACCGCTATGAACCCGCGCTCAACATCGGTGCGCCGCCCCAGCCCGGCGCTTAATTGCTTGTCGATTGGGAGTGCTCCAGGTGCGCGCGTGCTATCGGTCACCTTAAAAAAGATATATGGGAATTCAACGTATGAAGAAGATGATTCACTCACGCCGAGCGAGTCTGGTGACGCTGGTAGCTGCGTTGGCACTTTCAGCCTGTGGTCAGGAGCAAGCCGAGGCGCCCCAGCAGGGTGGCGGTCAAGAAGCTCCGCCCCATAAGGTCGAAGTGGCTGAAATGGCGCGTCAGGATATACCGCTGGATAAGTCGTACCCCTCGCTGCTGCGCAGTGATGATGAGGTCACCTTGGTTGCCCGTGTAAATGGTTTTCTTGAGGAGCGCCACTTCGAACCCGGTCAGCTAGTCGAGGAGGGTGATCTCCTCTACACCATCGAGCCAGACCTTTACCAGGCAACGGTTAACCAGCGTGACGCGGATCTACAGAGCGCCCGTGCCGAGCTTTCCCGGGCCCAGCGTGATGCCCAGCGTTTTGAGCAGCTACTCAGCCAAAACTCGGTGAGCCGTCAACAGTATGACCAGGCGTTGGCAGACCAACGCGTCGCCCAGGCCAACGTAGCACAGGCAGAAGCGGCACTCTCCAGCGCTAACCTGGATCTAGGCTACTCCCAGGTGACTGCCCCCGTATCGGGCATGATTGGGTTGAGCCAAATTAACGTGGGCAATCTGGTTACCTCCGGTACAGAATTAGCGACGATCACCCCGCTGGATCCACTGGAAGTGCGTTTCCAGCTGCCCCAGCGTGATGCTTTTGAACTGCGTCGCCAGTTGAGTGACAGCGGTGATACCTCGGATATTCGTGCGCGGTTGAGCATCCCTGGCGTCAGTGGCGGCAGCGATTCAGAACTGGAAGGGCATTTAGACTTCCTGGGCTCGCGGGTCGATAGCGGCACCAGCACCGTGCAAGCGTCAGCCACCTTTGAAAATCCCGACGCAAGCATACTGCCCGGTCAATTTGTGCGTGTGCGTATTGAGGGCCTGAAACGTTTTGATGTCATGGCAGTGCCAGAGATCGCGGTGACGCAAGGATTGATGGGCCCGCAAGTGTTTGTCCTGGATGAAGATAACAAAGCCCGCGAAAGAACTGTTTCATTGGGCGAAGTCGCTGGCCCTTGGCAGTTGATTCGTGAAGGCATTGAGCCGGGCGATCGTGTGATTGTCGGTGATCCGGCAGGTTTGGAGCCGGGTATGGCGATTGATCCCCAGCCGTTTAGTGGTGATGCGGAGGCAGTGGTCGAAGAGGCCGAGCAAGAAGAAGCGCAAGAGCAGGCAGAAGCGGCGCAAGAGATGGAAGAGGGGGCAGCCGATGGTCAGCCCGCTGAAGGGGAAGAGGGTGCGCAATAATGAACTTCTCTAACTTCTTCATCAGCCGCCCGATATTTGCCACAGTGTTGGCAGTTATCGTGACGCTGGTGGGCGTTATGTCGATGCGTATACTGCCTATTGAGCAGTACCCCAGCGTTGTGCCGCCGACGGTTTCCGTTCAGGCCCAATTCCCGGGCGCAGATGCAGAGACTGTTGCACAAACGGTGGCGGCACCCATCGCAGAAGCGATCAACGGCGTTGAGGACATGCTTTACATGACCTCCAACAGCTCTGATAACGGCACCATGAGTTTAAGCGTGGCATTTAATATCGGTACCAGTGGCGATATTAATACCATTAACGTCAATAACCGCGTTCAGGGGGCGCTCTCCCAGCTACCTGAAGCCGTACAGTCGCAAGGCGTCACCGTTGAGCTTCGCTCCGACTCTATTTTGATGTTTATCGCGTTGACCTCGCCGAGCGGCGACTACGACAAAATTTTCATGCAGAACTACGCCACCTTGAACGTCCTTGATGAACTGCGTCAGGTGCCCGGGGTGGGTAATGCAGAGGTGTTGGGCGGTGGTGAGTTCGCCATGCGCATCTGGATGGATCCGGATAAATTAGCTCAGTACGACCTGACGCCTAGCGAAGTGGCGAGTGCGATTAGAGCGCAAAACACTGAGATTCCGGCCGGTAGCTTGGCATCAACGCCGCAAAGTGAACCGCGCGCTTACACCTATACGATTACCGCTGGAGGTCGCCTTAATGATGTCGACGACTTCCGTAATATCTACCTGCGTACCAATAACGACGGCTCTTCGCTTCGCTTGGAAGACGTTGCACGCATTGAGCTTGGGGCCTCTTCTTACGGTGTCGACGCACGTTTGAACGGCTCAAGTATGGCGCCGATTATTATTAACCAACAGCCCGGCGCAAATGCGCTGGAAACTGCTCAGGGTGTGCGTACTGCGATGGAAGATTTGTCCACTCGCTTCCCACCCGGGCTTGAGTATGTAGCGCCTTACGACACCACGCTGTTTATTGATGCGTCGGTAGAAACGGTTATAAAAACGTTTATTGAAGCTTTTCTAATCGTAATCGTCATTCTGTTTATCTTTCTACAGAATTGGCGCTTTACCGTGATTGCCATGTCGGTCGTGCCCGTCGCGGTAGTGGGTACGTTTGCAGGCTTCTACGTATTTGGCTTTTCGATCAACCTGCTGACGCTGTTTGCGCTGGTGCTCTCAATAGGGATAGTCGTCGATGATGCGATTCTGGTGGTGGAGAACGTCGAGCGCGTGCTGAGTGAAGAGGAAGATATCAGCGTGCGCGACGCCACTATCCGGGCGATGAAAGAAGTTGGCGGGCCGGTTATTGCGACCTCGCTGATTATGGCCGCAGTGTTTGTACCAGTGGCTTTCCTGGGCGGCTTTACCGGGCAAATTTACCAGCAGTTTGCGATCACCGTGGCGATCTCGGTGGCGCTCTCTGCGGTAATGGCGTTGACCTTTACACCGGCCCTATCGGCGATCTTTATTAAACATAAAATCGCTGGTGCCGGTCAGTCCAAGTTTAAGCGCGCTTTAAACACACCGTTCCGACTGTTCGATCGCATGTTCGCAGGGATTACCGCCGCTTACATGTGGGTCGTAAAAGGCCTGGTGCGATTCTGGGTGTTGGCGCTGGCGCTCACGGTGCTGACAGGGGTGGGGTCGTACTGGCTATACGCTAATACACCCTCAACGTTGGTGCCTGAAACGGACCAGGGGGTTGTGCTGGTGAGTGTGTCCTTGCCGGATGCGGCGTCGCTTGACCGTACGCAACGCTATATGGCGAAACTCAGTTCGGCGATTGAAGATATTCCCGGGGTGGAGTACTCATCGGCGGTGGCGGGTTATGACATCCTTTCAAGTGCTGTGAATACTGCTCGCGGGGTAATGTTTATCAATCTTAGCCCTTGGTCGGAGCGTGAACTGACAGCCACTGAGCTGGTCGGGCGTATTATGGGGTTAGGCGCCAGTATTGATGGCGGCTCTGCCATGGCCTTTAACTTGCCGCCTATCATGGGGCTTTCGACCACCGGCGGGTTTACCGGTTACCTTCAGTCCTTTGACGGGGCGTCGACGCGCGAGCTCTATGAAGCTTCGTTGCAAATAATGCAAAAAGCTAACCAGCATCCCGCCTTGAACCGGGTTTTCAGCACCTTTAACGTTAATGTGCCGTCATACCGTGCCAATATCGACCAGCAGAAAGCGTTGAGTTATGGCGTGGAGTTGGGGAATATTAACTCGGCCTTAGGCAATACGTTTGGTAATGGTTTTGTGAATTACTTTAGCTATCAAAACCGCAACTTCCAGGTGTATCTGCAAAACGAGGACGAATTTCGTAAAACGCCGGAAGACGTCAGCAGTGTCTATGTCCGTGGCGGCAACGGCGAACGTATTCCCCTTTCCGAGTTTGTCGAGCTTGAGCGCCAAACCGGCCCGGCGGTAGTATCGCGGTTTGGGGTTTACGCGGGTGCTCAGTTCCAGGGTGAACCTGCGGCTGGCTACAGTTCCGCCCAAGCGATTGAAGCGATGGAAAGCATCGTACAAGAGACGCTAGGCTCTAACTGGGGCATGGGCTGGACCGGCACGGCTTATCAAGAGTCCAACATGGGCAGCGCCGCGACTCTGGCGATTGTCTTCGGGCTGTTGATGGTGTTCCTGATTCTGGCGGCTCAGTATGAAAGTTGGTCGTTACCGCTGGCGGTACTGACGGCAACGCCCTTTGCCTTCCTCGGCGGTATTGGCGGGATAGTTCTACGTGGGCTGGATACCAGTGTGTATGTCCAGATAGGCATGCTGGTGGTGGTCGGGCTTGCGGCGAAGAACGCGATCCTAATTGTGGAATTTGCTGAGCTGCAGCGTAAGGAACAGGGCAAATCCATTCGTGAAGCGGCTATTACCGCAGCTGAACTGCGTTTCCGCCCCATTGTAATGACCTCCTTGGCGTTTATCTTCGGCACTTTGCCGTTGGCCTTAGCCACCGGTGCCAGCGATGTGAGTAGCCACCATATCGGCACCACAGTGGCGATGGGTATGTTCTCGGTGGCTACTTTGGGTAGTCTGTTTATTCCCAGCTTCTATGCCATGATTGCGACGGCATCTGATTGGCTAGGTCGTAAGATGAAAGGGAACAAACATGAGTCTGCTAAGCCCGCACTGGAGCATGACAAGCACTAGCCTTTAGCGATTTACCAAGGGTGATAATAAGCGGGTGCTACCTTCGGGTGGCACCCGTTTTTTTTAGTGCGATGATCCAGGTCAAAGTAGAAGTGGCATTCMAAAGCTAACCTGGACTAAGCTGGAAGTAACAACACATCACCGGCTAAGTACCGGGGGAGAACACGCCATGCAATCGCTACTGCACGCTGCTACGCAATTTCCGAGCATTGTTTTTACCCTATTACTCGGACTATTAGCCCTCTACTGGCTATTAGTGATTATCCGCTTAGCGCCCTTAGAGCTTTTTGAGCGCGATAGTCTAAAAGAGGATCATCTTGCCAGCACGCTGGTCTCTTTAGGCTTCGCGGGTGTTCCCGCTACGCTGGCATTAACGGTAATTTTAACCATTGCCGCGGTGATCACACTGGCGATCGAACTGCTGGTGCTGCGTTGGTTGCCTCTCGGCTTGATACGTATCCCGGTAGGGGTGCTGGTGTTATGGGGCTCGCTGGTGGCTGCCTCCCCCGTAGCGTCGATGCTCTGCCAAGCATTGCACCGCGGGCTACACCGTTACCGCCCCTTCACCCGGCGCTGCTTACTGGGCCAAACGGTCGTAGTGACTGAGCGCCAAGGCGCGGGGGAGCAGGCGTTTGCAGTGATTGATGATGAGCCCAATAGCACGGTGAAGCTGCTTAGCAAAAGCGATGCCCTGCCTGTGCAGGGGGAGCGCCGGGTGCTGGTGAAGTACTTGCCTGAAGAAGGGGCTTACCGTAGCGTCTCTGAACAGGCGTATCTCGAAACGCGGATACGTTTGAACAGACTGCGGCTCAATCAGAAAAACCGCACTTCAGCCCATTACTCTGCCTCGCACTGATACGCCATTTTGCTGGAGATAGTGACCGGGAGGCACAAATTTTAAGCATTCCGGTCTACTTCCACCACCGACGCCACTTCTGCGCCAGCCACTGCACTGCAAGCTGCCAGCCTGTGGCGTTTTGCGTTTTATTACTTGGCGTTGGGCGAGGAGCGGGACGGTTTAAAAAGTGGCGAATGGGATCAACCTGTGCCGGTTTATCCAGCATGGGGGCGTGACCGCAGTTAGGCACGCTAAGCGTTACCAGCTTAGGCTGTGCCTCGGCCATCTTTGGTAGAGTTTCCGGGTCTAATAGCGTTGATTCTTCCCCGCGAATGACCATCACTGGGCAGCGAATATTCGCCCAGTCGGCCCACATGTCTCGGGGCGTATCATGCACAAACTGTTCACCGATGCGCGGATCGAAGTGGTACGTCCAACTGCCATCCGGCAACCGACGGGCACTGTTGAGTGCGAGCTCGCGGCGTGCCGCTTCAGCGGTAATGCCGAAGCTGGCGTAGTGCTGGTTGAGCTCTTGCTGGAGTTCGCTAAAGGTAGAAAACCGGTGGGTAACGCCGAAATAACTGGAAAGACCAATCAGGCCCTGTGTGTTCAGTTCGGGGCCGACGTCGTTAAGAATTAGCCGGGAAATACGCGCGCTATGCTGTGGGTCCGCGGCGATCAGCATGCCAAGCAGGCCTCCCATTGAGGTGCCCAGCCAATCAACGTAATCAAGTTCAAAGTGATCGAGCAGCGCGATCGCAACGGTTATGTAATGGCTATAAAGGTAGTCGTGGGCAGGGAATAGCGACCAGCTTGATAACCCGCGGCCTGGAGKGTCTGGGGCTAGAATCCGCCATTCACTACCGAGCTCCCGCGCCAGCGCACTAAAATCGCCTCCATGGCGAGCAAGGCCATGCCAGGCGATAAGGGTGCGGGGCGCGGTAGGGTTCCAAATACGTACGGCCACTTCTAATTCGCGTACGCGGATAAACGCTAAGGCATCCATAGTTGGCTCACACGACTAAAACGATATGGCCAGTATTAGCATACTTGCTGCATTGCAGCGAGAGCTGGATGAGGTGTTTAGCGCTGCATCATACGGATAGAGGCATCGATTAGCTCTCCACCGCGTTCGCGAATCGAAAAAGCCTCGGGGTTACGTAGCCAGTCGTGGAATACTCCACCCATCATTGATTGCATCAAGCGTGCTGCTACTTGAGGGCTTAAATCTTCGCGCAGCAGCGCCTGCTGTTTAGCAAGGATAAATACGTCGAGCATTTCTTCAAAGCACTCGTTGCCAATCTCTTCCTGCATTTCCAGCGGGTTGATATCACTGAAAAACTCACAGCGATGCAACAAAATCGACAGTACCCGTTGGTAAGACGGTTGCTCAATGCGCACCAAGCCAGCATGGCAGGCTAGGCGTATGGCTTCTAGCGGTGATAGTTCGGGGTCAGCTTTGTCGACCTCATCCATCAACGACTGAAACGGCATGCGCACCTTTTCAACCAGCGCCATGAAAAGATCGCCTTTATTCTTAAAATGCCAATAAACGGCGCCGCGGGTAAGGCCTGCATGGCGAGCAATTTGCTCTAGAGAGGTGCGCGCCACGCCTTTGGCAAAAAATACCTCTTCAGCAGCTTCAAGCAGCGCTTCGCGAGTAGCGGCGGCTTCAGCTTTGGTCTTTCTTGCCATGAAAGTGCAACCTCATAATCGACACAGTATGGTCATATTTTAACCTAAGCTGAAGCACATTTACATTCAAAACTGTATGGATAAATGTCCTACCTCATAACGTGGGTTAACAAATTCGTCATTTGGCCACTGAAAGCGTATAAACAGGCAATGAGACTGGCCCACCTCGTACTAATGACGTGAGCATAACGGATTAAAAAAAACAGGATATAAAGCATGGCGCGAGCTCCTTTTCAGCTGGGCGAACATACCATTATGCCCGGTCAGCGTTTACAAATTGATGTGCCGGTAGCGCGTTTGTATACCCATACCCCCCTGCATATTCCTGTCGAAGTCGTTCACGGTCGCAAGGATGGCCCGGTGCTGTTGGTCTGTGGTGGCATTCACGGTGATGAAATCAATGGGGTGGAAATTGTCCGTCGGGTGCTGCGCGCGAAAGCGATCAATAGTATCCGCGGCACCTTGATCGCTGTACCGGTGGTGAATGTGTTCGGCTTCTTACAGCAAACGCGCTATTTACCTGATCGGCGTGATCTCAATCGCTGTTTTCCGGGCAGTGAGTCGGGCTCTTTAGGCGGGCGCATCGCAGCGCTATTTCGCGAAAAAATTGTCGATCACGCCMCGCACATTATTGACCTGCACACCGGAGCTATTCATCGCACCAACCTGCCGCAAATTCGTGCTCAGCTGCAAACCGGCAGCGAAACGCAGCGTATGGCCGATGCTTTTGGTGCGCCGGTGGTGCTGAATGCGGAACTGCGTGAAGGTAGCCTGCGCCACTACGCCCAGACGCGTGGGATTCCGGTGCTCACCTATGAAGCAGGCGAAGCGCTGCGTTTTGACGAGTGGGCGATTGCCCCAGGGGTGCGCGGCGTGCTGCGGGTGATGCGCCGCTTAGGCATGCTGACCGGCGAGCAGCGCCGCCGCACACCTGCGCCTGCGGAACTGGCCAAAGGGTCAAGCTGGGCGCGCGCGCCTATCGACGGTATTTTGCGCCCCAAGGTGCGCCTGGGTGCCCGCGTTGCCAAAGGTGAAGTGCTGGGCAAAGTCGCTGACCCTTTTGGCAATGACGAGGGCGAAGTGCGCGCCGTTGCCGATGGCATTGTGATTGGTATGAGCCGCTTACCGCTAGCCAACGAAGGCGAAGCGTTGTTCCATATTGCCCGCTTTGATGAAATTGATGAAGCTGAAACTGCCGTTGAAAGCTTTAACTCAAGCTTGGTGCCGCCCCCTGATTCGTTTTATTAATCGTTATTCATAGCTAACAACTATCGCTGTGATAGTTAAGGATTAGCTACTGTAAATGGCAAGTTGGCAGCGGTTTGACTATACCTAGTGGTGGGCTTTGTTAGCGGCTGCAAAAATGATAGGAACTAAAACAAACAGCTAAGCTTTCATCGTACTCGAACGAGTGGCGATCCAGCGCCACGTCTACCGTGACATGGAGGAAAAGCGATGACGAGCGATAAACCTAAGCACACCACAACGGATGCGGGCATAGCAGTCAACAGTGATGAACACTCACTTTCAGTAGGCCCCGATGGGCCGATCGTTCTACATGATCACTACTTGATGGAGCAGATGGCTGCCTTTAACCGGGAAATGATTCCGGATCGTCAGCCCCATGCAAAAGGGAGCGGCGCCTTTGGCCACTTCCAAGTAACTCACGACGTCAGCCGATACACTAAGGCGGATTTTCTCCAGCCGGGTAAAAAAACCGAGATGTTGGCGCGTTTCTCGACGGTGGCCGGTGAGTCGGGTAGCCCAGACACTTGGCGCGACCCCCGTGGCTTCTCGCTGAAGTTCTACACCGAAGAGGGCAACTTCGACATGGTGGGTAATAATACCCCTGTGTTCTTTGTTCGCGATCCGCTCAAATTCCAGCACTTTATCCACTCACAAAAGCGTCGAGCGGATAACGGCTTGCGTGATCACGATATGCAGTGGGACTTCTGGACGCTTTCTCCGCAATCTGCCCACCAAGTCACTTGGCTAATGGGTGATCGTGGTATCCCCGCCACTTGGCGCCACATGAACGGCTATTCAAGCCATACCTATATGTGGGTGAACGCTGAAGGCGAGCGCTTTTGGGTGAAGTATCACTTCAAGACTGATCAGGGCATTAAGTGCATGACCCAGGAACAGGCCGATAAGATGGCGGGTGCGGATGCCGACTACCATCGCCGTGACCTGTTTGACGCCATCAAACGCGGCGATTATCCCACCTGGACACTGCAAGTTCAGATTATGCCGTTCGAAGATGCGAAGACCTACCACATCAACCCCTTCGATTTGACCAAGGTGTGGCCCCACGCCGACTACCCGCTGCAAGAAGTCGGTAAGATGACGCTGGATCGCAACCCCGTCGATTTCCACAGCCAAATCGAACAGGCAGCGTTTCAGCCCAGCAATGCCGTACCGGGCACCGGTTTCTCGCCGGATAAAATGCTGTTGGCGCGGGTAATATCCTACGCTGATGCGCACCGTGCGCGTTTAGGGGTGAACTACCAACATATCCCCGTTAACGCACCCAAGGKCCCGGTTAACAGCTACAGCCAGGGTGGTCAGATGCGTATTGCCCACTCCMCCGACCCGGTGTACGCACCTAATAGCAAAGGGGGTGCGCACGCCAACCCTGAAAAGTACCCGGAAGATGCGGTATGGGAGACTGACGGCGAGTTGGTTCGCGCCGCCTACACGCTGCGCCCGGGCGATGGCGATTTCAACCAAGCCAATGACCTAGTCAATAAGGTAATGGATGATGCTGCCCGCGACCGATTGGTAAACAACATTGTGGGCCACGTTTCCGACGGTGTTGAAGAGCCGGTGCTATCACGGGTATTTGAGTATTGGAAAAACGTCGACCAAACTATCGGCGAGCGTGTCGAGCAGGGCGTAATGGCGAACCGCCGGGAAAACGGTCAGTAAGCTTACGCTATTAGGAACACGAACCCGCTACGCCTGCGTAGCGGGTTTTTTATACAACGCACTCGGGTTCGTTCACCAAGCTAAGCGCGTCATCAAATAGGCGCAATCCTGCACCTTCTTTATGCGCGTGTTCTGACAAATGGCGCCGGAAGCGCCTGCCTCCAGGGCAMCCCTGAAACAATCCCAGTAGGTGGCGGGTAATATGATTCAGCTTCGCGCCTTCATCTAAGCGCTGCTGAATATAAGGCCGGAAAGCAATCGCGGCATCCAAGCGGCTTGCCGCCGGGCCTTTTTCACCAAATAGCTGCTCATCGACACCGGCGAGTAGCCACGGGTTTTGGTACGCCTCACGCCCCACCATCACACTATCCACCTGAGTGAGCTGTTCACGGCACTCGGCTAGCGTTTTAATGCCGCCATTAATGCCGATATGTAGCTCAGGATGMCTCTGCTTTAAACGATGAACGCGGGGGTAGTTAAGKGGCGGCACATCGCGGTTTTGCTTGGGCGACAAGCCCTGCAGCCACGCCTTACGGGCGTGAACGGTAAACACTTCGCAGCCTGCGTCCGCGACGATAGCGATAAACCGCTCAAGGTCGGCGTCCTCATCCTGGTCATCGATGCCAATACGGCACTTCACCGTGACCGGTATAGACACCGCCGCCTGCATCGCCCGCACGGCATCGGCCACCTTTTCGGGGTAGCCCATCAAGCATGCGCCAATCATATTGTTCTGCACGCGGTCGCTCGGGCAACCCACGTTCAGATTCACCTCATCATAACCCCACGCCTCGGCAATCGCCGCGCACTCCGCCAGCTCACCGGCATCGCTGCCGCCCAACTGCAGTGCAAGCGGATGCTCCACCTCGCTATAGCCCAAAAAGCGCTCACGGGGCGTCCCGTGCAAAATCGCACCGGTAGTGACCATCTCGGTGTACAGCAGCGTTCGCTTGGTTAAAGTACGTGCGAATGCTCTGTAGTCCTTTGTGGTCCAATCCATCATGGGCGCGACTGAAAACAGCCTGCCTCGATCTGCACTATTTTCTTTAAATAAATTAGTCATTTATTAACACTGTTAGCTGCAATGAATGCAGTCATATTGCCTCTTAATTCCGTAATTAACGCACCTGATGTGCCCAAAGTTTACCCAATAGCGGTAGTGGACTGATGTCTCAAAATCTGGGTACTTCTTGAGAGCTTTCTCACAGGTAGCGTGTTGTATGCGCGCTATTGTACGTAAGAAAGGGCGCGCAGCACATAGCAGGGTAGTTGCCATAGCGCTTACGTCGCAGATCAGGCTGGGTATCACCCAAAATGAAATAAAAAAAGAGCCGTAAATGGGCATTAGGTGAATGGTGCTAGCCGTATCGATGGGTTAGGCTTTCTTAAGGTTAGTAAATGGATGTTACAAAATGCTGCGACCCAAAACAGAAAGGCGTGTTTTTGCTGCTGGTGAGCGGTGAGCGGTGAGCGGTGAGCGAAGAATTAAACGGGTACAGCGTCTGGCGGGCGGCGCGCTGTACTTGATCAGCGACAACGACCACTACCAGCCGGAAATGATCAAGCCGCAGGATATGCACGATGTGGAGATTCTGGGGCGGTGTGAGATTTGGATTGGGCGGGTGGTATAGCTCATTTTTATTTTGATTGATTTAAAGGAAAAGAAAATGACTAAGAAATTCGTAGTCGGGGATATCGTTCAGCTCAAATCTGGTGGCCCGGGAATGGCTGTTAGTGATTATGACGAAGAGCGTCAAAGATGTAGGTGCCAATGGTTTGCAGGAAAGAAGTTGGAGCAGGGTGTTTTTCCTACAGATTCCCTCGAAAAGGTTGAGCAACCCTCATCATGAAGCCAAACGATGTAGCGGCGTGGATGCTGGCTTTAATTGAGCGGGAAGGCTGCTTATATCAGGACGACGTGGTCGATTATTTGGTAAAGCAGGACGCAGAGGAACTGCTGCGTGAAAACGCGGATGGAAATCTTGTCGTTGGAACACAGGTGCTGACGGCTTTCCGTAAGCTGACAGAGTCAGACGTTGTTTGGGTAAAGCCTGATCGGTATTGGCGGTTTCGCGTAGCAGAAGATGAGCCTGGCAGAGAGGCTCGAGGATAGGTTGTATTCGGCGGTTTATTAAACGCCGCAGAGTTAGCCAGCATATTTGCTAAACCTCGTAATACTCGAGGTTATGTGGTGTGACCGGCGCAGGAAACACAAAAATAAGGGGATTCGGAATGGCAGGACAACAATTAGAAGGCGTTCTTACGCAGGGCCAACGCGATACCCTAGAGATCGTCGAATTTATCTTTCATATCATTGATCCTGATGCGCCAGGTAAGGTCATAAAGCTTGATGAAGTTCAGTTGCAGGAAAAACAGAAATCGTTTTTTCTTGACCGGCTGCGTGATATAGCTGAAGGAACTCAGTATCTTTTTGATCCTGATGCGCCCAACCTTCAGGAACAAAGCCAACGATTAGTTGAAGACCGAGATGGGTTTGTAGACCTTTCTTACCAGATGACCCAAGAGTTTGCGCGCCTACATGGTGGTAACATGTCGGCAGGTGTTTTTATCGTATCGGTCGTTAAGTATTTAGCCAAGGCTCATGATTGGCAGCAACTTGTATTTTTGGTCAAGATGGATCAGCAGGAATCGTTTACCTATAACTATGAGGATATACAGGGACGAAAGGTTGCTGTTGTTGATGAGATTCCGAATGCCTTGAATGAAAACAAAAAAGCGGTGCAGAAAAGTGCTTTAATAGATACTAGCAATCAGTTTGCATGGGATGTACTGGCTTTCGATCGAGTTAAGAAACCTGTGCTAGGTGATTATTATCAAGCTTTTCTGGGTGTGATCGAGCGTCAGCAAGATTCAGTACTGACAAGGTCGACAGATCAGGCAGTAAGGAAGTGGGCGAAAGATATACCACAAGATCAATTGCCTCCTGGTGAGGATTTGAACACCTATCGAGGTCGTGCTCTCAACTATCTCAGGGACCATGATACCTTCGATACGGATACGTTCCTGGACACAGTAGTACGAGATGAAAACCCAGAAAGGAAGGTTGCGCTGGTGCGGTCTCTACGTGATGCCCTGGAAGAGGCAGGCATAGCGGGGCAAACATTCCGGCCGCGCCCTGATTCCCTTCCCAAGGCGCAGCGCAAGCATATTTACGAAACTTCGGAGGGAATCACGATCTCCTATGAAGGCACCCCAGAACAAGTAGGTATGCTGATTGAAAATTTGGATGGCGGTAGGTCGCGGGTTACCATTGAAACCCATAACTTAATACCGAAAGGCTAGTCGCCATGACCGCCGTAGTGGATCTGCTACAGGCCATTGAAGCTCTTCGCCCTCATGCTGCGAAGGCGGTTGAAGAGAGCTTTCGCTTGATTATAGAAGGTGATTCGCTGAACGAGTCGATTCGAGCGAAGCTATCCCATACCTTAGCACTTAGCGAGCAATTGGAAATATCACCTCCAACGATCTGGGCGGCCGATACTAACGACAGGATTGATGTCGATGACCTGTCAGGTGACGATTTCGATAATAGTCCCTGGCGCTTGGTTCTTGGAAAGACGCCTATCTCTGAATTTTTGAAGGCAAGGGATGACGAAACCACGTTGGTATTTTTCAGCGTGGATGGATTCCATCAATGGCTCAAAAACTGGGATCCGTTTCTGTATCCTACTGGCAATATCCCTGACTTGGCCAACCCAACAACGGTGCGTGTTCATGGGCTTTCTAATGGCGTTGGTGGCCCGCTGCTTTGGGTTATGCCGCCAGAGGGTGAGCCCCCAAGCATCGATGAAGTGATACTACCAGAACATGCGGATGTGCATCGCTTGATACATACCAATGCCACGAAGGCATTGCGGGTTTGCCCGAAAGCATATGCCCTCACCTGGGGGGACCTCGATAGCGCCGAGACTGCTCCCTTGGTCACATTAAGTGCAAGCGTATTCTCGGCCTGTTTAGTCCAAGAACTACGATGTGTCGATGGTATCTACGAAGCCACGTTGCAGGGCACTAAGCGCCTTTCATTACCACTGCTCGACACCAGTCCAGCAGCGAGTTCAGAGACGCTGAAACGAATGATCGAAGCGGTTTCCTGGGTATATGATGAGCGACCTGAGACGCGGTTAGGGTTGTTGATGGATCGGCTGTCGATCGATATCGAAAGAGGCCAGTCTCTTTCATCAGGCATGGAGCATCATCTTTCAGCTGCCTTACAGCAGGCGCGGGACAGCTACGCTTTTGTGATTCTAGACCGTAAGGATGCATACCATAAAGAAATCCGTGAACTCATGAAAGATATGAAATCTCAGGCGGATCTTTATGCTCAAAAAGTTAGAGATTTAGTAAGCTCTATCGCTCGTGATGCTCTTGGTATATTGATATTTATAACTTTTTCTTTTGTTGCTAGGTTTGATAAGGATAATTTTTCAGAGCTTCTTGGTAGCGCTGGGCTGTCTGTTATATCTAAAGTTTTAGCATGTTATTTGATCTTGTCTTTAATGATCCAATCTGCAGCTCATTTTCGTGATATCGCTTTGTCTGACCAAGAAAGCGAAAAGTGGCTTGATGTACTTCAACATTATTCCTCTAGTGACGATAAAGAGAGCCGGTTTTTAGAGCCTATAAAGAAGAGAAGAAATACCTTCTATTTTGCTCTAGCGATAGCGGCTTTTATTTATATCATGCTTGCCGTTTGTACTTGGAATTTACCTTCTCTTATAGGCTGGTTAATTTCAATTTCTTCTGATGGTAGTTGATCTTTTAGCCGCCCCCTCATCCGTATATGCCACCATCAACTCATCCCAATGCGTCGTATAGCGCGGGCTTCGGTTCGCGCAGCGTAGGTGCTAGGGGCGTTCTTTTCCGCTAGCCTAGACGTACCGTTTGCTTTCCCATTTTCTCGTTTAGCGCGTCCATAGTGGGCATTAGCTTTTGGCTGCGTTGATGTTCTTCTTCCGTTTGTGGTGTACCCATCAAACTGAGCTGTTGGCGCTTCTCGTCGGTGAGATTGATCAGCATCACGCCTTGTAGCGTATTTGGGCCGGTAGATCTTTGCCAGTGCTTGCTGGGCGGCGTGTAGGATCACGCGAGTGTTTTTGGGGCGTTCCATTTCGACCACTAGCGGGGCGAGTACTGCGAATGTGGAGCAAGCACATGGCAACAGAATGCGTGTAAATTACTTAGGGCCAGCAGCGGTGGGCGTGGAGCACCCAGCGGTAGCCGAAATGGATAATCGAAAATTTTCACCCAGCTGCTTTCTGGKGGAGATAAGCGAGGACGCCCGCCTAGGCGGGCCGTGCATGGAAGGCGATGTGCTGCTGGTAGATGAAGCGCGATCGTTCGGCTCCGCCGATCTGGTAGTGGCGGAGGTGGAAGGGGAGTACCGATTGTTTAAAGCCCACCGTGTGGGCAGCCGTTGCCGATTGTTGACACCGGATGGTGGCCAGGGCTACTTCGTGAACACGCAGCAGTTCAAGTGTGTGGTGGTCAGGCAGACGAGATGCTGGGCGGTGTAAGCGATCTCGTACAAATTGTGTCGGAGTTGGCTTACATTCATTTAGGTAGAAACTTGCCAAGCTGGAAATGTCGCTTAGTTGCACGCGTTTCCTCAGGGTTTCGCTAGAAGATTGCGGCAACGGGATATCCTCAGCCATGGATGGGTGGGGGATTGCGCAGGGTGGAAATATCACTTAATATCTATGAACGTCAACAAATCTTGACGAAGCTCACTCATCTGGCTAAGCTTTCACAGAAAGCTTAGCCAGATGAGTGAGCATCACTACCTTCTATAACCAACTGATTTTACTGGTGAAAATCATGGTTTCTTATATTAGCGCAAATCAAAAGAATGGTTTCGTGCTACGTCTTCAAGAGAAAGAACGCAACCGTTTCCAAGAATATGCAGAAATGCAGGTTTCTAAGGAAGCAATCGAGCGTGCTTCTCAGTTCAAGGGCGCACGTCAGCATGCCCGAATTATTCGTGGCGCTCCAGCTCCTGCGCCGCTCTGAGCCTACCTAAATTTATTACTTATCTGTAGTGAGTTTGGATGGAAGATAGTCTTTCAATACAGCCTATTCTGAAACTTATTGCAGAGCTTCCCCCAGAATATCAAGAACGCCTGGTGCTCATTGGAGGCCAGGCAATTGCTTTTTGGGGTGCTTATTTTTTGGAAGGGCAGTTAGATCAAGTACATACTGCTGCTTTGACTTCATCAGACCTCGACATTGTAGCAGGGACTGTTGAAGGGGTCAGGGTATTAGCAGAGCAGTGGAAAGGAGTGCCACGCTTTCCTACGCCAGATGACCATGTACCCAACATGGCATTGATAGAGCTTTATCGCCCTGAAATATTGGCTGACGGGCATTTCGTAGTAGATGTTATGAACCAGGTGTATGGTGGGCTTGATGCTGATAGCATGCGCGCCAAGGCAAGGCTGGTAGAGTGGGATCTACACCAAGACGGTAAAGAAATTCTACGTTTTTATGTTTTAAATCCAGCCGCGCTGTTATGGACGCGCATCGCTAATTTGAAACACCGGCGTATGAGGCCGATAGCGGTTGAACGTGAGCTAGTGCGTACAGAAGTCTTATGCCGAATCGTGCGTGAAGATCTGTGGAACCAAGCACTTGAAATATTCTCAGACCCCGCTGCTAGGCGGCCTAGCCTGGATTATGCCAAGTATGTTTACCGTGACATATCAAGGCATAAAGACACGCGTAGTGTATTAGCTCAGTACCCCTCTCTTATTCACCCTTTTCTTTCTACCATACCTGAGTCGCCTCATTGGCCTGAGTATTTCATGCGAGGCGTGGGCGTATGGCAAGGTCGATTGATCAGGCATGTGAATGCGATCATTAATCACAAAGTCAGGCGCGATCAGATACGTGCGACGTCACCCACCCGCTGATTGAGCAGCGCTACCCTTTAGGGTCTGTCCCTATCCGATTGTTTTAGCTATTAGCTAAGAATAATCGCTTTAGGCTTTGCTGCTCGCACCCCCTCAAGCCGTAAACACTGCATAAACCATCTGCAGTGCCAACCCCATCAGCATAAAAGCGAATACTCGTTTGAGGAGTTTAACGGGCAGCTTGTGCGCTAGCTTTGCCCCGATAGGGGCGGTAAGAATACTGAAGGGTGCCATTAATAGTAGCGCGGGTAGGTAAACGTAGCCGAGCGCTGCACTGGGCAGGCCTTGGGTAGACCAGCCGTTGATGACGTAGCCTAGCGCCCCGGCAACCGCAATCGGTAGCCCTACGGCTGCGGAGGTGCCAATCGCGCGGGGAAGTTTGACATTGCACCAAGTGAGGAAGGGGACTGTTAGTGAGCCACCGCCAATGGCAACGAGCGCAGAAATACCGCCGATGCCGAGGCCGACGCCGCTGACCCCAAGAGGACCAGGTAAGCTGCGGTTGGGTTTGGGCTTGATATTCGCCAGCATCTGCAGCGACATTAGCAGCATAAAACAGGCGAAAAAGATGGCTAGGCCGCGGGTGGGAATCAGGGCAGCGATAAAGGTCGCCAAAAAGGTGCCGGTTAATATGCCTGGGGTGATAAAACGCACGATATCCCAACGAACCGCCCCATGGCGGTGGTGGGAAAGCAGGCTGGAGGCGGAGGCGGGAATGATAGCCGCCATGGCGGTGCCTAAGGCCAGGTGGGCAAGGTGCTCATAAGATACGCCTTGCAGTACAAAAAGGGACGTTAGGATAGGCACCATAATGCCCCCACCGCCAATCCCCAATAAGCCCGCCATCAGACCCACGAAACCGCCCAGTGCTATATAGGCCAACCACCAAATGATCTCCAAAGCCGCTGCTCCTGAAAGTGTCTTGTTAGCATGATAAGCATATTGTACCGGAAGCGAGGGCTTGCGCGGGGCCAAAAATGAGTATTCCACTGTGGTAGCGGCTATGCAGTGGTAAGCTGCAGAACAAGTAATATTTCGGAGTGTGTATGCGCAATGTAATGAGCAGTGTTGGCGTGTTAATAGTGTCTGTTGCGCTACTGGCAGGGTGTGGCGGAACAGATGAACCAAGKGAACCGTCCTCAACCGCAGCACAAACGTCAGCCCCTGAACCGACAGCTGCCGAGACAGAAGCAGATGAGGAGGAAGAAGTAGCGCCGCTGGTGGTCGAGATATTTGCGCATGTATCACTGCGCAGCGATAGGCGTTTAATGGTGGAAGGCGAGAGCAACTTACCTGACGAAACACTGGTGCAGATTATCGTCGAGCGCGAGATTAGCAGCGTGCGTTGGCGGGAGCGGACACGCATACAAAATGGCGTGTTTGCAGCGGGGCCATTTGGTCCAGGCAGTGGCTTACCCGATGGTGGCTATATAGTGCAGGTTGAGGTTTCCGAAGGCAGTGTGCAGCCGGAAGCCGTTCAGGCGCGTATTGGCCACGAGGGCCAGCACCTGGCGGGAGAGCTGGTAAATCAATCCCGCCATGGGCTGGGCCAAGTGGCCACCTACTCACGGCGCTTCTTGGTGGGGAGTGAGCCAAGGCAAACGCGTGACCAGGTGGAGGTGCTAGAGAGTCCGGGGAGGTAGACGCTTTAGGCAGGATGCCAATGGGCTAACAGTACTGCATGAATCGATGTGTCGCTTGGGGCTTTGGCGAAGTGCTCAATGACGAAACGATCGTCGCGTTGCACTACATAGTGGCCCGCTTTGTGAAACACATGTGTTGGCCCAAGCAGCAGAAGGTCACCAGCATTAACGGGTGAAAAATCTGTACCTTGGCCGGGTGTTGCCATCACGCACGGTGCTTTCCAGTCGATGTGCAGCGGCAGATGACTGGGCACTTTAATGGTCGTTGCCTGTACCTGTTCCCAGGGGAGGGGGCCAGTGTGGGTCAACGTTAACAGCTCGGGGGCGCTGTCACCTTCCAGCAGTGTTGCCAGGGAGCAGTCGAGGGCGTCGGCGAGCGCAACAAGGCGTTCGTGACCGATCTGTTTGATCGCCCCAGATTCCCAATAAGAAATGGTGACATCTGACACGCCAACTTTGCGTGCGAGGGCAGCTTTGTTGAGCTTGGCCCTAAGCCGCAGTTGCTTGATACGTGAGCCTAGCGATTCCATTTCGTCTTCCTAATGATGAGCTAAACAAGCTCGTTGGCTGTTTTCCACTATGGTATGTCTTTCAACAAACAAAAATAGTGGCGCTATGAACATACGTTATTGGTCTGTCTCAAACTTGGGGTATGCGCCCAAGGTGTTGCTGCAGAGCCATACTAAGCGATTGTGCTTTAGCGCGCATTAGTGGACAAATAACGTTGAGTTAATTTCTCTGACGCTTTCTTGCGCTAGTTGTTCCCTGAGCAACGCTGTTGGTTGCGCCTAAGGTGCGTATAATATTGCCATGCATTTTTGCCAATAGGACGTTTTCATGACCGTACGTACTCGCATCGCCCCTTCTCCCACTGGAGACCCCCACGTTGGTACGGCTTACATTGCGCTTTTTAACCTCTGTTTTGCGCGTCAGCATGGTGGCCAATTTATTCTGCGTATTGAAGACACTGATCGGGTGCGTTCTACGCCTGAGTCGGAGCAGATGATTCTCGATTCGCTGCGTTGGCTGGGGCTTGAGTGGGATGAAGGCCCGGATGTTGGCGGGCCTCACGGCCCTTATCGGCAAAGCGAACGTGGCGATATTTATGCCCAATACGCCCAGCAGCTGTTGGATGCCGGGCATGCGTTTAAATGCTACCGCACCAGTGAAGAGTTGGATGAGCTGCGCGAGACGCGTAAAGCCGCAGGGCTGCAGCTGGCATTGAAGCCCGCTGATTTAGCGCTGGATAGCCAAGAGCAAGCACGCCGTGAGCAGGAAAGCTGGCCTTACGTGGTGCGCATGAACGTGCCTGCTGAAGGTGTTTGTGTCGTCAATGACATGCTGCGTGGCACTATTGAAGTGGAATGGGCGCAGGTGGATGCGCAAATTCTGCTTAAATCAGACGGTATGCCTACTTATCACCTAGCAAACGTTGTTGATGACCACTTAATGCAAATTACCCATGTGTTGCGTGGGGAAGAGTGGATTAACTCCGCACCAAAACATCAACTGCTGTATGAGTATTTTGGTTGGCAAATGCCGCAACTTTGTCACATGCCGCTGCTGCGCAACCCGGATAAATCCAAACTCTCCAAGCGCAAGAACCCGACTTCGATCAATTATTATCGCCGGATGGGCTTTTTACCCCAGGCCGTTACCAACTATTTGGGGCGGATGGGCTGGTCGATGCCCGACGAGCGCGAGAAATTCAGCCTGCAAGAAATGATGGCAGAGTTCGATGTTCAGCGTGTCTCCCTAGGTGGTCCGGTGTTCGACCTGGAGAAACTGACGTGGTTGAACGGCGTGTATATCCGTGAAGACCTCGACGACGATGCACTGTTGAGCGCGCTGCGCGATTGGGCCTTCAATGAAGCCTACGTTAAGCAGATACTGCCACAGGTACGCCCACGGGTAGAGACGCTCTCCCAAGTGATGCCGTTGGCAGGGCACTTCTTTTCGGGTTTGCCGACGCTAACAAAAGCGTCGTTCGATAGCGTGAAGCTCGAGGAGGAGGAACTGGTCAAACTGCTCCAGTTTCTTGTCTGGCGGTTTGAAGGCGTTGCGGCTTGGCATAAAGAGGCATTGCTGAGCGAAGTCAAGATACTGGCTGAGTATTTTGATTTGAAAATGAAGGCCTTCTTGGCACCGGTGTTTATTGCCATTACCGGTAGCAGCTCAAGCACCTCAGTGATGGACGCCATGGCAATTCTTGGCTCCGACGTTACTCGCGCACGTTTGCGCAGTGCGATAGAGGTCTTAGGCGGCGTCTCCAAAAAACAGGCCAAGCGCTTTGAAAAAGAGTTTCGTGAAATCGCTTCGTGAAATCGCTTAACCGTGATTGATATAGCGCTAGCGCCAATTTCTTACCCTTAGGAATTGGCGTTTTTTCTATTGACGAAGACCCGCATAATCAGTATTATACGCTCCGTCTTCGCGACATGTGGGGCCTTAGCTCAGCTGGGAGAGCGCAACACTGGCAGTGTTGAGGTCAGCGGTTCGATCCCGCTAGGCTCCACCAATTAGTGATAACTTTTAAGTAACGGTTTTTCAGTAATGGTTTTTGCGAAGCGGCTCAATTACGTCCCATTCGTCTAGTGGTCTAGGACACCGCCCTTTCACGGCGGTAACAGGGGTTCGAACCCCCTATGGGACGCCACTACTTCAGTACCCTTCCTAATCGTTTATTTCCTCTAGCAATGAGCTCCTCTCATATGCTGGTTTTTGCATGTCTGTCATTCACAAAAGAGCTACAAATCGACAATTTTTGGACGATTTTGTGCTTGACTTGTCCACTTTTGCGTTTCTGGTTTTAGGGTTGTGCACAACCCCTTGTTGTTGACGCAAAAAATCTTGAACAGAACTTAAACCCTTTAAAAACAATCAGTTATGTTAGGTTAAAAAATAACCAATTTAAGGCTGGCCCACTGCCCATGGCGATTTCGGGACGTTTTGAAGTGGTTGTGAACAGGGTTATCCACAGATAGTGTGGAAAACCTTGATCAATACCCGGCAGCAAAAAAGTCAAGCGATATTAGCAGCTGTTTAGGCGTTCTATAGTGGGGCGATGGTCCAATGAATGATTCCCCAAGGCGGCGTTAAATGCTATCGAGCGTGCCTCCTCGGTAGGCACGCTAGCTATCATCAAGCTATCCCATCAAGCGATCACTACAAGCGATCACTACAAGGGGCCTAAGAGGCTTCTGGGCTGCTGTCTTGCCTTGCAGGGCACTAGGCATGGGATCAATCGTTTGCGACATGTTGCTGCCTTGGTGGCCTAAGTCAGGGTTATACGCAAAAGGCCACCCGGAGGTGGCCTTTGGTCGTGCTATAAAGCGGGGGATTTATTTTTTCGGATAGTCACGCTGGTCGTGACCAATATAGAGCTGMCGCGGACGGCCGATTTTGTAGCTTTCGCTGAGCATTTCGTGCCAATGAGAGATCCAGCCAATGGTGCGTGAGACCGCGAAAATCACGGTGAACATATTGGTCGGGATGCCCATCGCTTTCAAGATGATGCCGGAGTAGAAATCGACGTTCGGGTACAACTTGCGCTCAATGAAGTACTCATCTTCTAGGGCGATCTGCTCAAGACGCTTGGCAATTTTAAGCTGGGGGTCATCAGCCATGCCGAGCTCTGCGAGGACTTCGTCGCAGGTCTCCTTCATCACTTTGGCGCGCGGGTCAAAGTTGCGATAAACGCGGTGACCAAAGCCCATTAGCTTGAACGGGTCATCCTTGTCCTTGGCTTTATCGACAAAGCGCTGGATGTTCTCTTCGGAGTCTTCGCCGATTTCGTCAAGCATAGCTAGCACGGCTTCGTTGGCGCCGCCGTGAGCAGGGCCCCAGAGTGCCGCGATACCTGCGCTAATACAGGCGAATGGATTGGCGCCGGTAGAGCCTGCCAAGCGTACTGTCGAGGTAGAGGCGTTCTGCTCGTGATCCGCATGCAGCATAAAGATGCGGTCCATAGCTTTCGCGTATACCGGGTTGATTTTGTACTCTTCGCACGGGTTGCTGAACATCATGTAGAGGAAGTTCTCTGCATAGCTCAGGTCGTTGCGCGGGTAGTTGAACGGCTGGCCGACATTATACTTGTGCGACATGGCCGCCAGAGTCGGCATTTTGGCAATTAGGCGAATCGCGCTGATCTCGCGATCTTCTTCTTTAGTGATGTCCATATGGTCATGGTAGAAGGCCGCTAAGCCGCCTACTACGCCACACAAGATGGACATCGGGTGCGCATCGCGGCGGAACCCTTTAAAGAAGTTATTGATTTGATCGTGAACCATGGTGTGGTTACGAATGCGCGATTCAAATTCTGCGTACTGTTCGTCGTTGGGTAGCTCGCCAAACAGCAGGGTGTAGCACACCTCCACGAAATTGGACTCTTTGGCCAGTTGGTCAATGGGGTAACCGCGGTGAAGCAGTACGCCCTTGCCACCATCAATATAGGTGATGGCAGACTGGCAAGAAGAGGTGGCCATAAAGCCGGGGTCGTAGGTAAACAGGCCTTCAGCACCTAAGCCGCGTACGTCGATGACGTCGGGGCCAAGTGTGCCGGAATACATGGGTAGCTCGATCGGTTTATCCAGACCGTCTACCGTCAATGTCGCTTTCCTGTCAGCCATGCTGGCCTCCTTTCGAATTCGGGTTGGGACGTAAAGTCATTGCTGCGCATACCGCGCCGGCGAAAAGGCTTGCCCACTATAGAAGCGTGCGACATTTTGTCAATTAGCCTAAGCGCTAGCCGAATGTTGTACAAGAATTGTTGTTGTGGGTAATTTTTGTATATGATGAGAGGGCGTGCAGTGTAGCAAAACGCCAGAGATTTTTGCCTGTATTCTAACATAATATGTTAACAGGCTTATCAAACTGCTAGTCTCTTGCCACTATAACCATGCTGCAGCGCAAAATCGACTCAGGATGAAGACAATTTTCTTGCACCATAGTCGAGTTAGGCCTGAGTTCGGTTTGTAAGCGAGGGCGAAGGTTCTTATAATCCACGTCGCGCGACCGGCAGGTAGGTGGTCGTGCCCGACTTGGCAACGGCCGAGCCCCTTCCAGCAACCACCGCCCGCTCGGGCCATGCCCGACCTGTCGCAGAGCGGGCCAAGAGAGTGTGTACAAAGCCGTGAATAGCAAACGACCCGTAAACCTAGACCTTACTACGATACATTTCCCACTGCCGGCGCTGACGTCGATCACACACCGCATCACGGGTGTCATCCTGTTCGTTGGCCTGATTTTCGCTTTTTGGGCGCTGGGCAAATCCTTGTCATCTCCTGCGGGTTTCGACGCCGTTAGCGATGCGCTGGCCAATAATTTTTTGGCTAAGCTGATTGCTTGGGGGCTGTTGTCTGCACTGGCATTTCACTTTGTAGCAGGTATCAAGCACCTGCTGATGGATGCCGACATTGGAGTAACCCTTGAGGGTGGCGTTAAAAAAGCGCAGATCACCGTGGTGGTCAGCGCCGTTCTGATTATTCTGGCAGGAGTTTGGGTATGGTAACTAACATTACAAGTTTTGGCCGTAGTGGGCTTTCTGACTGGCTGATGCAGCGCGTTTCTGCTGTTATTTTGGCCCTCTACACGGTCTTTATCGTTGCCTTCCTGCTGTTTAATCCGAACCTCGATTACTACGCGTGGAGCGGCCTATTCAGCCAGACGTGGATGCGCATTTTCTCGCTTTTGGCCTTTGTCGCCATAGCGGCACACGCCTGGATCGGTCTGTGGACCGTCACCACCGACTATCTCAAGTCCACTCGCCTGCGCGTGGGTGCCCAAGCTGTCATCATCCTGGGCATTTTCGTGTACTTGGTGTGGGGCATTCAAATTTTGTGGGGAGCTTGATTACATGTCTAATCTGCGTAGCCTGACGTTTGACGCCATTATTATTGGTGGCGGTGGCTCTGGCCTGCGAGCCGCTCTGGAACTGGCGAAGTCCGGTAAAAAGACGGCCGTGTTATCGAAAGTTTTCCCGACCCGCTCTCACACCGTTTCTGCTCAGGGTGGTATCACCTGTGCAATCGCGTCTGATGACCCGAACGACGACTGGCGCTGGCACATGTACGACACCGTTAAAGGCGGCGACTATATCGCTGACCAGGACGCGGCGGAGTATATGTGTTCTGAAGGCCCGAAAGCGGTATTTGAGCTTGAACACATGGGCCTGCCGTTCTCGCGTTTAGACAACGGTCGCATCTATCAGCGCCCGTTTGGTGGTCAGTCGAAGAACTTTGGTGAAGGCGGTCAGGCAGCACGTACCTGTGCCGCGGCTGACCGTACCGGCCACGCGCTGCTGCACACGCTTTATCAGAACAACCTGAAGAACAACACCGTGTTCCTCAATGAGTGGTACGCGGTGGATCTGGTCAAAAACGCCAGCGGTGACGTGGTCGGCTGTATTGCCATGTGCATCGAAACCGGCGAAGTGGTTCACGTTAAGTCCAAGGCCACGGTACTGGCCACCGGTGGTGCAGGGCGTATTTACGCCTCTACGACCAACGCCTTGATCAACACTGGCGACGGCATTGGCATGGCGCTGCGTGCGGGCTTCCCGATGCAAGACATGGAAATGTGGCAGTTCCACCCGACCGGTATTTACGGTGCGGGCACGCTGGTCACAGAAGGTTGCCGCGGTGAAGGTGGCTACCTGATCAACAAAGACGGCGAGCGCTTTATGGAGCGTTATGCGCCGAACGCCAAAGATTTGGCGGGCCGTGATGTTGTCGCCCGTTCGATGGTCATGGAAATTCTGGAAGGTCGCGGCTGTGGCGAGAAGGGCGATCACGTCTTCCTGAAGCTTGATCACTTGGGTGAAGAAGTGCTTGGTAAGCGCCTGCCCGGTATCGTTGAGCTTTCTAAGACCTTTGCTCACGTTGACCCGGCGAAAGATCCGATCCCGGTTGTACCCACCTGCCACTACATGATGGGCGGTATTCCGACCAATATTCATGGTCAGGCCATTACCATGGACGAAAGCGGTAAGGATCATATCGTTAACGGCCTGTTTGCCTGTGGTGAAGCAGCGTGTGTATCTGTTCACGGTGCCAACCGCTTGGGCGGTAACTCGCTGCTGGATCTGGTAGTGTTTGGTCGTGCCGCGGGTATGTTTATCGAAGGTGCGCTGAACGAAGGCATTGAGTATCTGGACGCTTCTGAGTCTGACATTGAGTCGGCCATGAAGCGGATCACGCGCTGGAACGAGTCTAAAGGCGGCGAAAGCATTCCTGAACTGAAGGCTGAGCTTCAGGAAATCATGCAAACCTCCTTCGGCGTATTCCGCGAAGAGAAAAACATGCTGGAAGGCGTCGACAAGCTAGCGCTGCTGCGTGAGCGTATCGCCAATGCCCACCTGCCTGACAAGTCCAATGCCTTTAACACTGCCCGTGTAGAAGCGCTGGAACTCGATAACTTGATGGAAGTGGCTGAAGCGACGGCGATCGCTGCCCTTGAGCGTAAAGAGAGCCGCGGCGCCCACTCGCGCTACGACTATCCAGACCGTGATGACGTCAACTGGCTGAAGCACTCGCTGTTCTTCCCGGCGACGAAAGAGCTGAAAAAACGCGACGTTAACTTCAAGCCGAAAACTGTTGATACGTTCGAGCCTAAGGTTCGTACCTACTAAACGCCGCATAGACGAGAGGGAGTCACTATGTCCAATCTTCAGGTATCCGTATACCGCTACAATCCGGAAACCGACTCCGCACCTTACATGCAGGAGTTTCAGGTCGATACCAAAGGCCGCGATGTGATGGTGCTGGATGTCCTTCATATGATGAAGGAGCAAGACAGCGGTTTGGCGTTTCGTCGCAGCTGCCGTGAAGGCGTCTGCGGTTCAGACGGCATGAACATGAACGGCAAAAACGGCTTGGCCTGTATCACGCCGCTGTCAGACGTTGTCAAAAACAACAAGCTGACCCTGCGCCCGCTACCGGGCTTGCCGGTTATTCGCGATATGGTCGTCGATATGGGGCTGTTCTATAAGCAGTACGAGCGTATTCAGCCGTACCTGCAGAACGACACGCCTGCGCCGGCCATTGAGCGCCTGCAGTCGCCAGAAGAACGCGACAAGCTTGATGGCTTGTATGAGTGTATTCTGTGCGCATGCTGTTCAACGTCTTGCCCGTCGTTCTGGTGGAACCCCGAGAAGTTCGTTGGCCCGGCGGGTCTGCTGCAGTCATACCGCTTCCTGGCCGATTCACGTGACACGGCCACCAGCGAGCGGTTGAGCAACCTGGAAGATCCGTTCTCGGTATTCCGTTGCCGTGGCATTATGAACTGTGTAGCGGTGTGCCCAAAAGGGCTTAACCCTACCCGGGCAATTGGTAAAATTCGCGAAATGTTACTCGCTGATGCTACCTAAGCCTATGACATCTTAGTAAAAAAGCGTCTGCCACTTAAGTTGGGTGATAATGCCACTTAAATCATGGCGCTTCGCTTGTTATCATAGGGTTTGTCACGCGGTGCGGCGTCACGTCGCACCGCTGATCAGACAAGTTTGAAAGCCGGTGCCTGGGGTACCGGCTTTCGAGCATGAACTGAAGACGAAACACCGTATGAAAAGTTTGAGAACGAATAGCTAGATGAACAGGGTTTCCGGCCGTTGGCCGGCGCCGCCGGCAAATGTCCCGCCCCGCCGGCAGGGCAATAGCGATGTCGCCGCACGTTTGCGACGATACCGATACCACCCCATCAGTGCAGGGTGAACGAGAGATGCAACAAGGCATAATGGAGTTGATGTGGCGTTCCTCTCACGTTAGTGGCGGCAATGTTCACTACGTGGAAGCGCTTTACGAGCAGTACCTCGCCGATCCTGAGTCTGTCCCTGACGAATGGCGCAGCTATTTTGACCAGTTGCCGCGCCCCGAGGGCAGTGCCTCCCACGATGTTCCACTAAGCCCAGTCCGTGATCAGTTCTACCAGTTGGGGCGCGAAAGCCGCCCGGGCCGTGTAGTCGCCGCTGCCGATAGCGGTGAAAACAAGAAGCAGGTAAAAGTCCTGCAGCTGATTAACGCTTACCGCTTCCGTGGCCATCAAAAGGCCAATATCGACCCGCTAGGACTGCGTAATCCCACCCCCGTCCCCGACCTCGATCTGTCCTTTCATCAGCTTTCAAAAGCTGATCTGGACACCGAGTTCCAAACCGGTTCTTTCTTTTTAGGTATCGACAAAGCGCCACTGCGTGACATCGTGGATGCGTTGGAGCGTACTTATTGCCGCTCCATCGGCTGCGAGATCATGCATATCGTCGATACGGAAGAGAAACGCTGGTTACAGCGGCGTTTCGAGTCGGTACGCAGTGCGCCTGATTTCAGCGCCGATGTGCGTAAGCACGTGCTGGAGCGTTTGACGGCCGCCGAAGGTTTGGAGAATTACCTGGCATCCAAGTATCCAGGTACCAAGCGTTTTGGTCTTGAAGGCGGTGAAACCTTTGTGCCGATGATGGATGAACTTATCCAGCGTGCTGGCGGTTATGGCACCAAGGAAGTGGTCATCGGCATGGCGCMCCGTGGTCGACTCAACCTGTTGGTCAATATATTGGGTAAAAACCCAGCTGACTTGATTGATGAGTTCGACGGTAAGAAAGTCATTGAACGCGGCTCAGGCGATGTGAAGTACCACCAGGGCTTCAGTTCAAACGTCATGTCACCGGGCGGCGAAGTCCATTTGGCGATGTCGTTTAATCCGTCGCACCTGGAAATTGTCGCGCCAGTCGTAGAGGGCTCTGTGCGTGCCCGCCAAGATCGTCGTAACGACGAAGAGGGCAGCAAAGTGCTGCCGATCAACGTCCACGGTGACGCGGCTTTTGCTGGTCAGGGTGTGGTGATGGAGACATTCCAGATGTCCCAGACCCGTGCTTATAAAACCGGTGGCACAGTCCACATTGTGATTAACAACCAAGTGGGCTTCACCACCTCGCATCCGCTGGATGCTCGCTCTACCGAATACTGCACTGATATTGCCAAGATGGTTCAAGCGCCAATTTTCCACGTCAATGGCGATGACCCGGACGCAGTGCTGCACGCCACCCAAGTGGCTCTCGACTATCGCCAGCAGTTCAAAAAGGACGTGGTGATCGATCTGGTTTGCTATCGTCGTCGTGGCCATAACGAAGCTGACGAGCCGTCAGGCACGCAGCCGATGATGTATGCCAAGATCAAAGATCATCCCTCCGCGCGGTCGCTGTATGCCAAGCGCTTGGTTGAACAGGGCGTGCTCTCTGACGAAGACGCCAAAGCGATGATAGAGACCTATCGTGATGATCTAGTGGCAGGCAATCACGTGGCCAATGCATTGGTGCAAGAGCCCAATGCTTCTCTATTCGTTGACTGGGCGCCTTACCTGGGCCACGAATGGTCGGGCGATGCCGATACGACCTTCGATATGAAGCGTCTGCAGCAGCTAGCCGCTCGAATGTGTGAGGTGCCGGATGGCGTCGACGTACAGCGCCAGGTGGCCAAGATTTATGATGACCGGCGTAAGATGCAGGCTGGCGGTCTGGCGCTTAACTGGGGCTTTGCGGAAACGCTGGCCTACGCCACTCTGCTAGAGCAGGGCCMCCCGATTCGGATTACCGGGCAAGACGTTGGTCGCGGTACTTTCTCCCACCGTCATGCGGTGGTGCATAACCAGAAAGACGGCACCACCTATGTGCCGCTGCAGAACATGGCCGATGGTCAGCCGCGTTTCACCATTCATGACTCTATCCTTTCGGAAGAAGCGGTTTTGGCGTTTGAGTACGGTTACTCAACCACCGCGCCGAATGACTTGGTGATCTGGGAAGCCCAGTTCGGTGACTTCTTCAACGGTGCCCAGGTGGTCGTCGACCAGTTCATCTCTTCAGGTGAAACGAAGTGGGGTCGTGTGTGTGGTTTAACCATGCTGCTGCCACACGGCTACGAGGGCCAAGGCCCAGAGCACTCTTCGGCACGCTTGGAGCGCTTCCTGCAAATGTGTGCCGAGCACAACATGCAGGTTTGTGTACCGACCACGCCCGCGCAGATTTATCATCTACTGCGTCGTCAGGTGATTCGTCCGCTGCGTAAGCCGCTGGTGGTCATGACACCTAAATCGCTGCTGCGCCATAAAGAAGCGACGTCGAGCCTTGAAGATCTCGCCCACGGTAAGTTCCACATGGTACTTGCTGACCAGGCGGATCTTGTGCCAGAGAAGGTCACCCGCGTGGTGCTATGTGCTGGCAAGGTCTACTACGATTTGGCTGCGTGGCGCGCTGAGAATGAGCGTCATGACACAGCAATCTTACGTGTTGAGCAGCTCTACCCCTTCCCGAAAGAAGAGCTTCTGGAAGCGCTGCAAGACTACACCAACATAGAAGACATTGTGTGGTGCCAGGAAGAGCCGCTTAATCAGGGCGCTTGGTATTCCAGTCAGCACAATATGCGTGCAGTGGCCGATATGCTGAAAGATGGCCTCGGACGCGACTTGAAATTTGCTGGACGTCCCGCCTCTGCTGCTCCTGCAGCTGGCTATATGTCCGTCCACACTGAACAGCAGCGCCAGCTGGTGGAAGACGCTTTTAATTTATAAGCGACCACCGGATTTAGAGAACACATAAGGGAAACGACATGGCTACTGAGATCAAAGCGCCAACCTTTCCGGAATCCGTTGCCGAAGGCACAGTGGCGGCGTGGCATAAAAAGCCGGGTGACAGCGTTGAGCGTGACGAGCTGATTGTTGAAATCGAAACCGACAAAGTAGTACTCGAAGTTGTCGCACCGGAAGCGGGTACCCTGACCGACGTAATGGCCGAAGAGGGCGATACCGTTCAGTCAGAGCAAGTATTAGGCAAGATTGGTGAAGGCAGTGCTTCTAGCGACAGCGGCAAGAAAGAAGAAAGTGCTTCTGAAGCGCCGAAAGAAGAAGCAGACAGCAAACCATCCGAAGACAAGCCAGCCAGCAGCGGTAACGGTGGCGGCAAACAGCACGATGTAAAAGCCCCCAGCTTCCCTGAGTCGATACAGGAAGGCACCGTGGCTACCTGGCACAAAAAAGTCGGTGAAGCGGTCAAGCGCGATGAGGTGCTGGCCGATATCGAAACCGACAAAGTCGTGTTGGAAGTCGTGGCGCCGGCCGATGGCGCCCTGGCTGAAATTAAAGCCGAAGAGGGCAGCCAGGTGGAATCTGAAGCCATTCTAGCGACCTTCACTGAAGGCGCTGGTGGTGACAGCAGTGGTGGCGATAGCGGCGGCGATTCAGCACCCGCTAAAGCAGGCAGCAGCGATGACGATGGCGCCGATGAGAAAGTGGGCGGCAAGATCCTCGCCCCGGCTGCGCGTAAAATGGTTGCCGAGCACGACCTGGACGTTGCCAAGATAGAGGGCACCGGCAAAGGTGGCCGTATCTTGAAAGAAGATGTTCAGAAAGCGGTCAAAGATGGCTCCGCCAAGAAAGCAGCGAAATCGGCTGCACCGGCGAAAGCAGCCGCTGCACCGGCTGCCGAAGGTGAGCGCATCGAGAAGCGCGTACCCATGAGTCGCCTGCGTCAGACAATCGCCAAGCGCCTGGTACAGGCGCAGCAAACCGCGGCGATGCTGMCCACGTACAACGAAGTGGACATGACCGAGATCATGGCCCTGCGTGCGCAGTACAAAGAGACGTTCCTAAAAGCTCACGATATCAAGCTGGGCTTTATGGGCTTCTTTGTCAAAGCAGMTTCAGAAGCGCTCAAGCGTTATCCGGATGTGAACGCCTCTATCGACGGCACCGACATTGTCTATCACGGTTACCAGGATATCGGTGTTGCTGTATCCACCGACCGTGGTCTGGTCGTGCCGGTACTGCGTGACACCGACAGCATGAAAATTGCTGACGTTGAACGTACGATTGTTGATTTCGGTAAGCGTGGCCGCGACGGTAAGCTGGGCATGGACGACATGATTGGTGGTACTTTCACAATCACCAATGGCGGCACCTTTGGTTCCTTGATGTCGACCCCGATCATCAACCCGCCGCAAACCGCCATTCTGGGCATGCACAAAATCCAGGATCGTCCGATGGCAATTAACGGCAAGGTCGAGATTCGCCCGATGATGTATCTGGCGCTCTCTTACGACCACCGTATGATCGACGGCAAAGACGCCGTTCAATTCTTGGTTACCCTTAAAGAATTGCTGGAAGACCCGGCACGTCTGTTGCTGGATGTCTAAAGCACCAACGTCGTACTGAATGAAATAATGATTCAGTACGCTACTGCTTAACCAGGATTTATCTGCAATTGCACACAGCCTCGCGCCCGGTTTGAGTTATCGCGGCGTGAGGTCAGCAAGCTAAAGGAGCCAACATGGCTGATAAGTTTGATGTGATCGTTATCGGTGCCGGCCCTGGCGGTTACGTCGCCGCCATTCGCGCTGCACAAATGGGCCTAAAAGCGGCCTGTATCGAAAAATGGATCGGTAAAGAAGGCAACGTTGTCCACGGTGGCACCTGCTTGAACGTGGGCTGTATCCCGTCTAAAGCGCTGCTTGAAGCATCCCACAAGTTCGTTGAAGCCAAGCACGATTTCGACGATATGGGCATTCAGGCCGGCGMCGTCTCCATGGACGTTACCAAGATGATGGCGCGCAAGGACAAGATCGTTAAGAACTTGACCGGCGGCATCTCTGGCTTGTTTAAGGCCAATGGCGTTACTGCGATCGAAGGTACCGGTAAAGTGGTGTCTGGCAAGCAGGTTGAGGTCACTGACAACGACGGCAATACCACCGCCTATGATGCCGATAACATCGTTATCGCTGCGGGCTCAGTACCGGTGGAAATTCCGCCGACCCCGTTGACCGAAGGCTTGATTGTCGACTCTACCGGCGCGCTGGAATTCACCGAAACACCCAAGCGTTTGGGCGTGATTGGTGCTGGCATCATCGGTCTTGAGCTGGGCAGCGTATGGAACCGTCTGGGCTCAGAAGTCACCGTGCTTGAAGCAATGGACGGCTTTCTGCCGATGGTAGACGCCACAGTCGCCAAAGAGACGCAGAAGCTGCTCAAGAAGCAGGGACTGGATATCAAACTGGGCGCTCGCGTCACCGGTTCTGAAGTCAAAGGCGAAGAAGTCGTTGTGAAGTACAGCGATGCCAACGGCGAACAAGAGATGACCTTTGATAAGCTCATCGTCTGTGTTGGTCGTCGTCCCTACACCAAAGGTGTCATCGCCGACGGTGTCAGCATTGAGCTGGATGAACGCGGCTTTATCTTTGTCGACGACCAGTGCCGTACCAACGTGCCGGGCGTTTACGCCATCGGTGACTGTGTACGCGGCCCGATGCTGGCGCACAAAGCATCTGAAGAAGGCATCATGGTGGCGGATATTATCGCTGGCCATAAAGCTGAGATGAACTACGACACTATTCCTAGCGTCATCTATACCTACCCGGAAGTGGCGTGGGTCGGTATGACCGAGCAAGATGCCAAAGCGAAAGGCATCGAAGTCAAAACCGGCACCTTCCCGTTTGCGGCAAGTGGTCGCGCGATGGCTAATAACGCCACCGAAGGCAGTGCCAAAATTATCGCTGATGCGGAAACTGACCGTATTCTCGGTATGCATATCGTGGGTCAACACGCTGGCGAGATGATCGCCCAAGGCGTGATTGCCATGGAATTCGGCTCTAGCGCCGAAGACCTGGCCCTGACCTGCTACGCGCACCCGACCATGTCGGAAGCTGTTCACGAAGCAGCGCTTGCGGTAGATGGCCACGCGATTCATATGGCCAATCGCAAGAAGCGTAAGTAATTTAGTTAAACAACGAAGCGCCACCTTTTAAGGGTGGCGCAAACTTTCGGCTTTGTCTTAATCCACAAAGATCGAAAGAACGGGGATGGCCAGTTCTTTTAAGACTGTTCTTAAAAAAAGCTGATCATCGTTCGAGTCACATGCAACCAATGGCATGAATCGATGAATCTTCACGAGTATCAAGGTAAACAGCTGTTTGCCGATTATGGTCTACCAGTGTCTAAAGGCTTTGCTGTCGACACTCCCGAAGAAGCCGAAGAGGCTTGCAAAAAAATCGGTGGTGACATGTGGGTGGTTAAAGCTCAGGTGCACGCCGGTGGCCGTGGTAAAGCGGGTGGCGTTAAGCTGATCAAAGACCCGGCTGAAGCTAAAGCCTTTGCTGAAAAGTGGCTGGGCAAGAACTTGGTTACCTTCCAGACTGACGAAAAAGGTCAGCCGGTTGCCAAGATTCTAGTTGAAACCTGCACTGACATCGCCGACGAGCTGTATCTCGGTGCCGTTGTCGACCGTACTACCCGTCGCGTGGTCTTCATGGCCTCTACCGAAGGTGGTGTAGAGATCGAGACGGTTGCGGAAGAGACCCCGGAAAAGATTCTCAAAGCCGAAATCGATCCGCTTGTCGGCGCACAGCCGTACCAAGCGCGTGAGCTAGCCTTTGCTCTGGGCCTGAAAGGCGACCAGATCAAGCAGTTCACCAAGATTTTCTTAGGCCTGTCTCAGCTGTTCCACGACAAAGACCTGGCACTGCTAGAAATCAACCCGCTGGTTATTACCGACGAAGGCAACCTACACTGCCTCGACGCCAAGCTGGGTCTGGATAGCAACGCGCTATACCGTCACCCTGATCTGCAGGCAATGCGTGATCCTTCGCAAGAAGATCAGCGCGAAGCCGATGCGGCGAAGTGGGAACTTAACTATGTCGCACTTGATGGCAACATCGGCTGCATGGTTAACGGCGCAGGCTTGGCCATGGGCACCATGGACATCGTCAACCTAAGCGGCGGCAAGCCCGCTAACTTCTTGGACGTTGGCGGCGGCGCCACCAAGGAGCGCGTGGCAGAAGCGTTCAAAATCATCCTGTCGGATGACAATGTTAAAGCCGTACTGGTTAACATTTTCGGCGGTATCGTACGTTGCGACATGATTGCTGAAGGCATTATCGGTGCCGTTGAGCAAGTGGGCGTCAATGTACCGGTTGTCGTACGTCTGGAAGGTAACAACGCCGAACTGGGTGCTGAAAAACTAGCATCTAGCGGTTTGAACATCATCGCGGCTACTAGTCTGACCGACGCGGCTCAGCAGGTCGTTAAAGCGGCGGAGGGCAAGTAATGAGCATCCTGATCGATAAGAACACCAAGGTCATCTGCCAGGGCTTTACCGGTGGCCAAGGCACGTTCCACTCCGAGCAGGCGATTGCCTACGGTACGCAAATGGTCGGTGGTGTTACACCGGGTAAAGGCGGCCAGGAGCACCTCGGTCTGCCCGTTTTCAACACCGTGAAAGAAGCGGTAGCGAAAACCGGCGCGGAAGCCAGCGTTATCTACGTACCGGCGCCGTTCTGTAAAGACTCAATCCTTGAAGCGGCCAATGCCGGTATCAAGCTGATTGTGTGCATCACTGAAGGCATCGCTACGCTAGACATGCTCGAAGCAAAAGTGAAATGTGACGAGCTAGGCGTACGCCTGATCGGCCCGAACTGCCCCGGTGTTATCACCCCAGGCGAATGCAAAATCGGCATCATGCCGGGTCACATTCACCAGCCGGGCCGCGTAGGTATCGTATCTCGTTCTGGTACCTTGACCTATGAAGCCGTTAAGCAGACCACTGATCACGGTTTTGGTCAGTCTACCTGTGTGGGCATCGGTGGCGACCCGATTCCGGGCTCTAACTTCATCGACATCCTTGAGATGTTCGAGAAGGATCCGAAAACCGAAGCTATCGTTATGATCGGTGAAATCGGTGGTACAGCTGAAGAAGAAGCGGCAGCTTACATCAAAGCCAACGTTTCCAAGCCCGTGGTTTCCTACATTGCCGGTGTGACTGCGCCTCCTGGCAAGCGTATGGGCCACGCGGGCGCGATCATCTCTGGCGGTAAAGGCACCGCTGACGAGAAGTTTGCTGCTCTAGAAGACGCCGGTGTTAAAACTGTGCGCTCTTTGGCTGAAATCGGCGATGCGCTGAAAGAAGTCACTGGCTGGTAAGTCACTGACGTTTAGCTGCACGCGATAAGGGCGCCCCTCGGGGCGCCCTTATTTATTGGGGCCATGTTATTAAGGGCCATGTTATTAAGGGCTATGGCGTCGGTGAACGGCGTAGCATTCGGTAGCTATATAGAATAAACAGCGGTGCGCCTGCCGCCAAATAAAGATGATAGCTGACCAACCGCCATACCAATACTGCTGCAGCGGCCTGCTCGCGTTCCATCAACGGCAGTAACAGGCCACCCACGCCCACCTCCGCAGCACCCGCGCCGCCGGGCAGAAAGCTGAACTGACTGGCAGCCATGGCCAGCATTTGGGTTAGAAACGTCCACATCCAATCTGCATGACCGCCCACCCCTAGCACTGCCAAATAGAGCAAGCTATAGCGCATCAGCCAATGCGCCGTGGTCAGTAATAGCATCGCGAATAGCGTAGTGCGCGGCAGCTCAAGCGTCACCTTTAACGCATGCCGMCAGCGCAACAAACGCCGTGCTAGCCAGCGCCGCCGATAACGGCTTGGCCATGGCGTGTTCACACTGGGTGAGCGTAATAGGCTGGGTAAATAGCGCATGACCACAATCACCAACGTTGCCATAAAGGCTAAGCCGGCCAGCGCCCACTGTACCAACGATTGATGTGGCCATTGGGTGTCGCTAAGCAGCGAAAACAGCACCAGGCCGCTCAGCATCGCCAGGAAGAACAGTAAGTCGCAGCCTTGGTCGATCAAGAACACCGCCGCGCCTTTGGCGGGCGGGAAGCCGCGCTGGGCAAGCAGCATCAGTAGGGTGACTGGGCCACCGCTGCCGCCTGGGGTGGCGCACAGGGCAAATTTAGACGCCAGTTCAATGCCCAGAGCGCCGCCTTGGCCTAGCTTGCCTGCACGGCCACCCAGCATCAAACGTAGCCTTGCCGCATTGAGATTCCAGCACACAAAGGCCATTACCAGCATCAATAGTAACAGCCCGAGCGGAAAGTGTTTGACGCGCAGCAGTGCCTCAGCGCCACCCAGCCAGGCGGTGAGCACCAGCGGCGCACTCAGCGCCAAGACAATCATCACGCCGTGGATGGGTCGCCACTTGAGTAGCTGGCGACGATTAGTGGTGTTGGTTGAGTGCATACGGTTGACTGCCGTGGCAAAGGTACTGGTAGTGCTCAAGCAGTGAGTGCATGACGCCATCCCAGTTGAAATGGCGCTCTACATGGCGGCGCGCATAGCGCCCGCTGGAGGCCACGTCATTACTAAACAGTGCCACACACGCCTCAGCCATGGCAGTTGGATCAAGCGGTTTGCATAAAATACCCGCCCCCAGCGGCACATTTTCTGCCAGTGCACCTGCATTGGCTGCTATTACCGGAAGGCCACTGGCCATCGCTTCCTGGGCAATTAAACCGAAGGTTTCGCGGGTGCCAGCGTGCAGCAGTGCATCGCTACTGGCCAGGGCTTTAGCCACCTCATGGGCGCCACAACATCGGTCCACAATGGTGACGTTGCTGGGAACGTGATGCGGCATGCCGGGGCCCATCAGCAACAAATGATAATCGCTACCTAGCTGGCGCATCGTCGCCAGCAGCACATCAATATTTTTCTCACGGGAGTTACGTCCCACAAAGATCAGCAGCTTCTTATCGTTGGCTATACCCATGGTTTGGCGGAAAGCCGGGTCATGCTGCTGGGGATTAAATTGCGTCAAATCGACGCCTAGTGACTGCACGCGAACGTTATCAACGCCCCAATCCCGAAGCCGGTTCGCCATAGCATGACAGGGCGCTAGCACGCTATCGAACTGGCTATAAAGCTCAGTGACATAGCGTGTTAAGCGCTTTTCAACGTAGTGCCCAAAGCGGTCACCCATCAAGCGTGGAAGGTCGGAGTGATAGAAGCCTACCACTGGCACGCCAAGGCGCTGACCCGCGGCCAGCGCTGCCCACGCCGTTACATACGGGTCGCCAGCCTCAATAAGATCAGGCTTTAGATCAATCAAGGTATCTCGCCAGGGCGACCCACGCAGCGGAAAACGGTAGCCCTGACCCAAGGGCAGATGTAGTGCCGGTAAGGTGTGGTGATCGCCGAGGCTATCGCGCTCCGCCCCCGGCACAAGCAGGCTGGTACGCAGCTGTGGAATGCGCGAAAAAACGCGGTGTTTGGCCTGCAAATAAGTACGCACGCCGCCGCTGGCGGGGGCATGAAACATCGTCACATCGGCAATGTGCAAGCTAACCTCCAGTCCTACCCAGTGTCATCGTTTCACCATAAAGGAGAAATAAGTCAGTTCGACGACACTTGAACCGATGCGCTGGACTATTTATGAGACTAAACTATTATAAATACCATCCACATGGATGGTATGTGGAGTCTATTTAGATGCTATAGTGCCAATGGGATGTTCAATGACGAGCACAACGAGGCTTCACACATGAGCGTGCACGAACTGCGCCGCAAGAGCGGCGACTCTAGCGAGAAGATTACTATCAATCTGGGGGTCGTTGATCTGGGGCAGATCGACCTGCTGGTTCAGGAGGGTTTTTACTCCAACCGAACCGATCTGATCCGGACGGCTATCCGCAATCAGTTGGCAAACCATGCTGATGTGGTGAGAGAGACCGTCACCCGCAAATCGTTTGTGCTAGGGCTTGAGCACTACAGTCGCGCGGATTTAGAGGCCCTGCAGTCGGCAGGGGAGATGTTGCAGATTCAGGTGCTGGGTATGGCCAGCATTGCCGACGATGTAACGCCGGAGCTTGCCCTTGCCACCATCGAGTCGGTGGTCGTATTGGGGGCACTTAATGCTAGCAAAGCGGTTAAAGCCGCTCTGGCGGATCGAATCCACTGAAGCGCCTGCCACTCAACAGGCAACCACTGCATCACTAAATAGGGACTTTGATCATGATTGACGCCACTGTGACGAAACGAATGGAAGAAGCAACGCGACTCACCCGTGCAGGGAAACTTCACGAGGCCATGGCCCTTCTCCAGGGCAGCGTGCCCGAAGCTGGGCGTGATGCAACACCGGATAACGCTTATCGAGGKGGCAATACCTTCGACGGAGCCTGCGAGGTTATCGACGAAGAAGCAACTGTATCCAAGCCAGAGCCTGCTGATTCGCCAGCCGGAGCATTCACGCCCAACGATATTAAGGTGCCTGCTGCATGGCGGGATAAGTGGATGAAGTTTCGCGGTGGGATGGCGCAACCCGAGCAAGCACCTAGTGTCAGTGAGGAAGCACAGCCCGGGGCGTTCACTGCTGGTCGGTTTACCAACCATGTGGGAGCACGTGATTACAAACTGTATATCCCTAGCGGCTATACCGGTCAGGCACTGCCGCTGGTGGTGATGCTGCATGGCTGTACGCAAAACCCCGATGACTTCGCTGCAGGCACCGGTATGAACCGGCTGGCCGAAGACCAGCTATTTTGTGTGCTCTATCCAGCTCAGCCGATGACCGCCAATAATTCCAAGTGCTGGAACTGGTTTAAAGCCGAAGACCAGCAGCGGGAGGGCGGTGAACCGGCGATTTTGACTGGCATGACTCGCCAGATCATCGACACCTATGGACTCGATGCCACCCGTGTCTATGTGGCAGGGCTCTCGGCCGGCGCTGCCATGGCAACCACCCTGGCAATGACCTACCCGGATCTCTTTGCCGCGGTGGGCGTGCACTCCGGGTTGCCCCATGGCGTAGCCAAGAGTCTTCCCGATGCTTTAGGGGCAATGCAGGGCGGCACTGGCCCCCTGGGAGGCGGTAACAACGCCAAACAAGCTAGATGGGCGTCGGATGTGCCAGCGATTATCTTTCATGGTGATCGTGACACCACCGTGCACCCCAGCAATGCGGATCGCGTAGCCGCCCAGTACAGCACGTCGTATCAAGCAGGGGCGACAGTGGAGAAGGGGAAGGTAGCCAATGGCCACGGCTATACCTGTACCACGCACCATAATGCGAAAGGCGAAACTCATCTGGAGCAGTGGCAGGTACACGGGGCGGGCCACGCTTGGTCGGGCGGCAGCACGAAAGGAAGCTATACCGACCCGAAAGGCCCCAATGCCACCAAGGAAATGCTGCGTTTCTTCTGTCAGCATCGGCAGATAGTGTCATAGAGCTGGCCGATATCCGCTCAGGTTATGTCTAGTCTGTCAGTAAGTTAGCGAGGTGAGACGCGCTGGTATAGTAGATACTCTTTGATTATGTATAAAAGTTGACAATAGTTTGCAAAGGTTGAGTTACAGTTTTCATTCTTGTTGCCTAAAATCCTAGCTCTTTCACTTGTTAGGATTTGGCAATGCTTTCACGGTTCAAGATCGGTACACGGCTCGCACTGGCTTTTGGCTTGGTCTCGCTATTTCTTTTGGGCACTTTAATAGCGGGAATTATGGGCATCACCTTCACCAAAGATACTGCCCAAAAAACCCTGGACACGGACGTAGCTCTAGCAAGCAATGCCGCTGAAATTCAGCGTCTGGCATTGCAAGCGCGGCGCTTTGAAAAAGATATCTTCATCAATATTGACAGTCGTGATCGTGTAGCGGCTTATCAGCAAAGTTGGGCGGCGACCATCGAAGAAATACAGGCCGCTTTCCAGGCGGGTAGCCAAATTGCCGATAAAGATAGCCTCAATGCTTTGTACCAACAGGCAGGAAGCGCCCTCCAGGGGTATGAAGAGGGTTTTCTGTCAGTCTATCGCCAAATTGAGTTAGGCAGTATTACCGAAACCTCTCAAGCCAATCTGGCTTTCGGTGAGCATAAAGATAGTATCTACCAGCTTGAGGAGTTGGCTGATGAAATTAGCCTAGTGGCTGCTGAAGGGGTCAAGACGGCTAATGAGGCGATAAATGCTGAGTATCGTTTGGCTATTTGGCAGCTTTGTATTTTTTCGGGGGTGGCGTTGTTGATGGCGCTGGCGCTGGCAATTGCCATTACGCGTAGCATCGTTCTGCCTTTGCGGCGGGCCGTTGAGGTTGCCCAGCGCGTAGCGGAAGGAGATCTGCGACACGATATCGTAGCCACAGGGCGTGATGAAACGGCTCAGTTATTAACCTCCATGGCCGAAATGAGTAAAGCGCTCACTACTCTGGTCGCATCACTACGTGACTCCAGTGAGAATGTCTTGAACGGAGCCAATGAGATTGCCCAAGGTGGGCAGGAGCTCGCCGCTCGCACTGAGCAGCAGGCAGCTGCCTTGCAGGAAACGGCTTCTAGTATGGAGGAGATGACGGCAACGGTTCGTCAGAATAGCGATTCAACCAAAGAGGCTGATACGCTGGCCCATAATGCTTCGCAACAGATGCAAAGCAGTGGCGAAGAAGTTTCCCGAAGTGKGGAATTAATGCGCGAAGTGACAGCCGCATCGCTTAGCATGGATAAGATCGTTGAGGCCATCGATACGATTGCATTTCAAACTAATATCCTGGCTTTAAACGCCTCCGTTGAAGCGGCGCGTGCTGGTGATAAAGGCCGTGGGTTTGCGGTGGTGGCAACAGAAGTGCGTGCGTTAGMAAGCCGCAGTGCCGCTTCAGCAGGTGAGATTCGCACTATGCTGGACGATACGCGTAGCAAAATAAAGCTATGTTCTGACCAAGCGGAGCGAGGCGCTGCGACTATTGGTGAGACGGAAGCGGTGATCCAGCGCCTTGCTATGCTGATGGTCGAGGTCTCTTCTGCCACTCGGGAGCAAAGTAGTGGTATCGAGCAGATCAATACGGCTATTACTGAAATGGATTCTACTACTCAGCAAAACAGCACCCTGGTTCAGCAATCGACTAATGCAGCCTTTTCCTTGGAAGATCAGGCTGGGCGTCTTCGCGAGCTGGTAGCTGCCTTTCAGATAGATGAAGCTGTCGTGCAAAAGGCATCAGAGTACAAACCTGCCAAGGCCTTACCCACGGCAGCAAGACAAGCAGAATTCTAGTAAGTTGATAGAAGCAGCGGCGTCTCAAGTGCGCTGCTGCTTTTGTAACGGCCTAATAAAATTTAACTGCTAGGCTGGGCCATCAGCAAACGGACCTATTCCCAAGCTTATACGCTCTTCAACTTCGACTTGGATACGCCTTTTTTGTTATCAATTACTACGGGCATAAACTCCGACGCTCCCTCAACTGCTTGGTGAGCTGCTGGGTAAGGAAGCCCTCGTGAACTGAGTGCTACTCGATTGCGACTGCCACTTGGTTGCCGTCAGAATCTATATCAAACCGATAGCTGAAAAAAAGAAGGAGTGACCGAAAAGGCACTCCTTTTGCCGTGTTGTCGGATGAAAAAAATAGTACCGCAGACTAGATTTTTAACCCGCCTTTGCTCTTGACAGTAAAAGAGCCGTCTCTTATTTTGAATGTAAGTTTTGGTATTTTTTTTGTTTCAAATTGTGAGTGTTTAGTGGCATAGTTTGTGAGGAATAATGATTAGTGCATAGGGAATTCATAAACAGGTAATCAATAAGTGACTAGTAAGAAATAGCTCTTAAAGAAAGCTGGTTATTAGTAGTAACAGAGTTCTAATGTTTTATTCGGAGAAATAACCAGTTTTATAGTGATAATAATTATTGATGAGGTGGTGTTTTGAAAATCTTAATTGTGGGGAATATGGGTTATKTTGGCTCCGTTGTGGTGCGGGAGTTAGCTTTACGTCACCCAGCCGCCACTCTTCATGGGTACGACACTGCCTACTTCGCACACTGTTTGACGGGGGCCGAACTGTTTCCCGAGCGTTATCTCGACCAACAGTTTATGGGGGATGTGCGAGATATTCCGGATGATTTTTTTGCAGGCTATACGGCAGTGGTTCAACTGGCAGCGATTTCCAATGACCCTATGGGAGACCGTTTTGCCGTAGTGACAGATGAGGTCAATCACCAGGCGACGTTTGATATTGCCATGGCAGCGGCTCAGGCGGGGGTAAAAAACTTCGTTTTTGCCTCAAGCTGCAGKATTTATGGTGTCGCTCTGGGGGCACCGCGTAGTGAAGTGGATCCCGTGGCACCCGTTACCGCTTATGCCTGTTCGAAAATAGCGGCTGAAAAAGCGTTAGCCGGCATCGAGGGCGACATGGTGATTACTAGCTTGCGCTTTGCGACTGCCTGCGGAATGTCAGAACGTTTACGGCTCGATTTGGTGCTCAATGATTTTGTTGCCGGTGCCCTGAGTCAGCAGCATATTAGCGTGCTTAGCGATGGATCACCCTGGCGGCCCTTGATCGACGTTTCTGATATGGCCCGCGCTGTCGACTGGGCAATACAGCGCAAGCCTGAAAATGGCGGACGCATACTCAATATCAACACCGGCTCGAATGCACGCAATCATCAAGTGCGAGACTTAGCCGCGGCGGTTGCCCAGGCAATCCCCGGTACCACGCTGAGTATCAATACCCAAGCCCCGGCGGACAGCCGTTCCTACCAAGTGGATTTCAGCCTGTTTGCAAAATTGGCACCCGAGTACCAACCCCAGATGACACTTCTCGATTCGATCATGGGGTTGATCAATGGGCTCAAAAGCATGGAGTTCTCGGATACCCAGTTCCGCGCCTCGCGCTATATGCGTCTGCATGCGCTACAGGCCCATATCGCTGCGGAACGGCTATCTGAAAGCCTACGCTGGAAAATTTGTGATGCAGTCACTCCGGGTGCTTTGCCTGCCACTACCCACGTTAACCTTGAGGCCTGAAACGGAGGCTTGACTATGAAAGTCGCAATTTTCGCAGGAGGGTTTGGAACGCGCTTAAGTGAAGAAACCGCCATTCGCCCCAAGCCCATGGTGGAAGTAGGTGGTCGGCCTATCCTTTGGCATATCATGAAGATGTACGCCCATCATGGCTTAAAGGAGTTTATCGTCCTGGGTGGCTATAAGGTGGAGTACATTCGCGACTATTTCCTCAATTATCGCGGTAATCGAACCGATTACACCATAGATCTGAAGACAGGCAACGTCGACTGGCTGCAGAGTGTTAACGATGATTGGAAAATCACCGTGCTGGATACAGGCGCCGATGCCATGACCGGTGGACGTCTCAAAAAGGCTATGTCTTACCTGGCAGATGAACCTTTTTGTTTGACCTATGGTGATGGGTTAAGTGATCTGAATATTAATGCACTGATCGACTCACATCTGGCCTCGAATAATTGGTGCACACTGACGGCAGTAACGCAGCCGGGCCGCTATGGCGCGCTACGCTTGAAAGAGGGCAATAGCCAGGTAGAGGGCTTCCGTGAAAAGGGCGAAATCGATGGAGGGCTTATCAATGGCGGCTTCTTCGTCTGTCATCCGGAAGTGTTTGAGACGATCGATGATAGCCAGACCGTATGGGAAAACGGGCCCATGAACCGGATGATTGAGATGGGGAAATTAGGCTACTTCCATCATAACGGTTACTGGCAAAGTATGGATACGCTGAGAGACAGAATGGTGCTTGAGACCGCCTGGGCAGAAGGCGCCCCCTGGAAGCTTTGGAAGGAATGAACCAACAATGATTATTGTTGATACAGCGCTTGCCAAACGAGAGGCGCAGGGTAATCCCATTCGTGTGGGGATTATAGGGGCGGGGTTTCAAGCGGGTGGTATCGCTCTGCAAATTATGACCGCGACGCCCGGAATGCGCCTTTGTGCCGTTGCCAATCGCCATATGGCTGCCGCGGTCAAGGTCTTCCAGCAAATCGGGATTGAGCCAGTCGCTTGTGACACCCAGCAGCAACTGGAAGCGGCGATTGCGGCTGGGCGACCGGCGGTCACCGAAGATGCTGTGGCACTGGCGAGGGCTGAAGGGTTGGATGCGATCATTGAAGTCACCGGGTCGTTGGAGTTCGCGGCACATGCTGTTCTGGCGGCGCTGGAGAGTGGTAAAGACGTCATCCAAATGAATGCGGAACTCGACGGCACGATCGGCCCTATCTTGAAAGTGAAAGCTGATCAGATGGGGGTTGTCTATAGCTTTGCCGATGGCGACCAGCCTGGCGTGCAGATGAACCTCTATCGGTTTGTCGCCGGGCTAGGCATTAAGCCTGTGCTGTGTGGCAACATTAAAGGCTTGCATGACCCTTATCGCAATCCGGCTACCCAGGAAAGCTTTGCCAAACGCTGGGGGCAAAAGCCGGCAATGGTGGCCTCTTTTGCTGATGGCACCAAGATATCGTTCGAACAGGCGATCGTCGCCAATGGAACCGGTATGCAAGTGGCGCAACGCGGTATGTTGGGCCCTGATTTCTCCGGTGGCGTAGCCGGTGGCCCTTTACTGCCCATCGAACAGGCGGTGTCGGCATTTGAGCCCTACTTGAACCCAGAGGAACCGGGTTTGGTTGATTATGTTGTTGGAGCGCAGCCAGGGCCGGGCGTATTTGTGCTCGGGACAATTGATAGCCCCCGCCAGCGCCACTATCTCGAACTCTACAAGTTGGGCGAGGGGCCATATTACTGCTTCACAACGCCCTACCACCTTTGCCATTTCGAAGTGCCCACGTCCGTTGCCCGTGCCGTGCTTTTCCGTGATCCAGTGTTATCCCCCTTAGAGGGCCCGAGGGTGGGCGTTATCGCCATAGCCAAAAAAGCGTTGCGAGAGGGGGAAACAATAGAAGAACTCGGCGGTTTTGAAGTCTATGGTGTGGCGGAAAACATTGAGGTAATACGCAGGGAACGGCTGTTGCCTATCGGGCTAGCGCTAGGCTGTCAGGTAGTGAGGCATGTGGAAAAGGATGCGGCGCTAACCTTTGATGATGTGCGTATACCGCCCGGGCGGCTGATCGMCCGTCTATATGCTGAACAGGAAGCTATGTTTGCCCTGGAGCCGATGTCGGTCGTTGCTGCCACTTTCACGGAGTAAGACATGCATTTTCATCAAACGAACCTCAAGGATGCCCGCCTGATAGAGCTTGAACCACATGGTGATGAACGCGGTTTTTTTGCCCGCACCATGTGCCGTGCGGAGTTTGAGCGCCATGGCCTGCTGAGTGATTTTGTGCAGCAGAATACCTCCTTTTCTGCTCAGCGAGGCACCTTAAGGGGATTGCATTATCAGCGCCAGCCCCATGCCGAAGCCAAACTGGTGCGCTGCATTCGAGGCGCGATTGTCGATGTCATCGTGGATATCCGTGAAGAGTCGGAAACCTACTTGCAGCATCAGTTGTTTGAATTAACCGCTGCAAACCGGCATCAGCTTTATGTCCCGCCAGGCTTTGCGCACTCCTTTCAGACACTGACCGACGATGTTGAAGTCAGCTATCTGGTCTCGGCGGCCTATCATCCTGAGTCTGAAAGTGGTTTGCGCTATAACGATGAACGTCTCGCAATTGAGTGGCCGATTCCACACACAGTGGTATCTGAAAAAGATGCTAGCTGGCCCTTAATCAGTGAGCGAAACGAAGCACTTTTTTAGTTATTGGCGAATAACTAGCAGCGAATCCAGGTATCAACCAAACACACACTAAAAAAGGGGCAGCGTGATCGCTGCCCCTTTGGGTAATACCTAGCTAGTGATGACTTATCAATCAGCTGGCTTTGCCACCAGCGAGCGAGTCTCTTCGCGAGCTTCGGTGAGCACTACGCGCAGCGGATCGCCAAGCTTATAACGCTCTTCGCCCTCGATCTGAATACGCCCCTCTTTATCATCAATGACCACTTTGCTGCGGTCACTGTGCATCAAGGGAGCAGGTACAAACGCCGTCGCGCCATTTTCCAGCAGACGAACGCGCATACCACCACGGTTGATGGCCATGATCTCGGCCTCAAAGGTGTCCTGGTTCTGCGCTGAGGGGGTCAGGTAACGCACGTAGAGCCAATCTTTCACATCACGTTCGGCCATACGGTTCAGGCGGCGACGCTCAGTCAGCTGCTCGGTGAGCTGCTGGGTAGCCTCGGCGGGCGCCTGTTCGCCTTTCAACACGCGCTTGATCAAGCGGTGGTTGACCATATCGCCATACTTACGAATCGGCGATGTCCAGGTAGCGTAGGCAGCCAAGCCTAAACCAAAGTGCGGGCCGGGCTGTGCGGACATCATGGTGAAGCCCTGGAAACGGCGCAGACGCGCATCCAGCCAAGCGTCATCGCGGCTTTCCAGCGCACGCTTAAGCTCGGTGTAGCGGGCAAGCTCAGTCAACGCCTCACGCTCGACCACAATTTCCTGACCTGCCAGGAACTCCTGGGCGGCTTCGGCTTTTTCCGGCTCGAACGCACGGTGCACGTTAAAGATACCGTGGCCGATATGCTGGGCCAGGAAGTCCGCGCAGCAGGCGTTGGCCACAATCATCGACTCTTCGATCATGCGGTTAGCAATCCGGCGCTCTTCGGTGCGCACCGCCAAGACATTACCGGCAGGATCGAGATCGAACACATAGTCGGGGCGGTCTTTAAACACCAGCGCGTGTTCGTTACGCCAAGCAGTACGTGCCTCGGTCAAATCACGCAGCGCGGTGAGCTGCTCGGCAATATCATCTGCGGGCGCCCAATCGCCTTGGCCTTCGATCCAGTCGGAGACGTTGTCGTAAACGAGCTTGGCGTGAGACTTAACGTTGGCCGCAAAAAAGCGATACTCGCCCATGCTGCCGTCGGCATTGATATCCAGCGTACAGGCCAGCGCGGGGCGATCCTTACCTTCCCACAGCGAGCAGAGATCATCTGCCAACTGCTCTGGCAGCATAGTGACGTTCTGGCCAGGCAGGTAAACGGTAAAGGCGCGCGTGCGGGCTTCTAAATCAGCCGCATGGCCCTCTTCCACGTAAGCAGTGGGGTCGGCAATCGCGACACTCAACTGCCAGCCGCCTTCAGCGCGGGTGGCCACGTGCAGCGCATCGTCCATATCGCGGGTCTTCTCACCATCAATGGTGAAGAAGGGCGTAGCGGTCAGGTCTTCGCGGGTCAGACCTTCATCCATCAGCGGCCAGTCGGTGCCCGCGTCGGGGCACTCTTGTTCCAGCGCATGGCGTGCCAGCGTAACGCGCCACGGCACCGCAGGGTCGTCGCTTTTAGCCACCAGCTCATCAATCTGGGCAAAGAAGGCGCGGTCGTCGGCTTTTAGCGGATGACGTACCAGCCGAGCGACGATCCAATCGCCATCAGCAATGCTCTCTTCATCAAGGCTGTTCTTTATCCGCGCCTTGATAATATTTTTAATCGACGGATGGTCGGGGACGACAGATAGGCGACCTTCGCGCTTCTGCACCCGGGCGACAAACCGATCAAGACCCGCTTCAATCAGCTTTTCCGGCTCAATGGACTTTTTGTCACCGTTCTCGTGAATCACACCTTCCACGCGATCACCGTGAATCACCTGCTTCATGGCGGGCGGCGGCACGAAATAGGATTCACCGTCGTCGGTTTCGAGAAACCCGAAACCTTTGTCGGTGGCTTTGATCACCCCTTCAGCACGGGGGGTGGTTTGACGAATCTGTTGCTTGAGCTGGGCAAGCATGGCGTTGTTCTGAAGCATGAGCTCAATCAGTTGGCGAGAGTTAGGGTGCCACTATACGGATTCCCGCAGGCTGCGCCAATTGTCGCTATGTGAAGTTCTTTTTGTTCTCGATTTATCAATAACCTACATCTTCCCTGTTAGCTGGGTAATTACCCTGTGGGCAGAGTGGAGTGGGGCTATTCGGTTGTGGTAGTTGTTAATTGGCACTTGATTGGTATTGAATTATGTCTATATTGGTATTCAATTGGTATTGTTTGTCGTACGGAGATATCCATGGATCCACGCTTTACCCACCTGCGCCTTGACCCGCAGGGAGCGACACCGCTCTACCAGCAGTTAGCCCGTCAGTTGGAGCATGCCATCGAGACAGGCGCTTGGGAGACCGGCGAGGCGCTGCCTTCAGAGCGGAGCTTGGCCGATACCCTCAATGTCTCGCGTATTACCGCGCGCAAGGCTTTGGATTGTTTGGCTGAGCTGGGGCTCATTCGCCGTAGCCGTGGTTCTGGCACCTTCATCACGCCGAGACTTAATCAGTCGTTAACCCGATTGGTGAGTTTCACCGAGCTACTGACTCAGCGTGGTTTTACGCCAAGTTCTCAATGGTTAGAGCGCAGGCTGGCAACTCCCAACGCGGAAGAGAGTATGCGTCTTGGCTTGGGTGCCGATGCCCAGGTGGCGCGCCTTAAGCGTTTACGTTTGGCTGATGAGGTGGTGATGGCGGTAGAGGATAGCTGCCTACCTGTATCGGTGCTGCCCGATCCTCAATCAGTAGAAACGTCTCTCTATGCGGTACTGGAAGCCAGCGGTAAGTCAATGGCTCGAGCCCTGCAGCATGTCACCGCCATCAACGCTGACGCAGAGCTAGCGGTGCTCGCCGAAGTGCCCGAGGGGCAGGCGTTGCTTAAGATCACTCGGCTAGGGTATCTGGCCGATGGCACGCCAGCAGAGCTTACGGTGACTTACTGCCGCACCGATTACTACGACTTTATGGTCGAACTGACTCGCTAGGAAACGTTATGCAATTTGGCAATATCCTGACCGCCGAGGGCTGGCGCCTGGGCGAGATTCACTGGGAGGGGGAGCGTATCAAGCGTATCAGCGGCGAGCCGGTAGACCCTGATTCCAATGATCATCCTCGCATACTCCCCGGCTTTATCGATTTACATGTGCATGGTGGCGGTGGCGCTGATGTTATGGAGGGAGGCGAGGCACTGGCTACCTTGGCCCGCACCCATGTTCGCTTCGGAACCACTCGGCTGCTTGCCACTACCATGACTGCGCCAGACGACCACATCAGAAGGACACTACGGGATATCGCAGCTTATATGCAGGCACCCGCACCTCTGGCAGCCAAAGTACTGGGCGTGCATCTGGAAGGGCCTTATATCAACCCTGGTAAGTTAGGTGCCCAGCCATCCTATGCCCGGACTGGGTTGATCGAGGAGCTAGACGAGCTTTGTAATCTGGCGCCGATTCACTTGATTACCCTCGCTCCAGAACTCTCCGGTCATATGGCACTGATTCGCCACCTTAGCGATCGAGGCGTGCGGGTGCAGTTGGGGCATACCCTAGGCAGCTATGAAGAAGGGGTCGAGGCTCTGGCTCATGGTGCCTGCGGATTCACCCACCTATTCAATGCCATGACCGGCCTGCACCACCGTAAGCCAGGTATGGTCGGAGCCGCGTTGGCCCATGCCCAGTATGCCGAGCTGATTCCCGACCTGCTGCATGTCCACCCTGGCGCCATCCTTACTGCCTTGCGCTGCATCCCTAATCTCTATGCGGTGACTGATTCCACCGCTGCTGCTGGCATGCCTGACGGCGATTACCGCCTGGGTGAGCAGACCGTCACCAAATGCTTAGGTGGGGTACGTTTGGCCGATGGCACCTTGGCCGGTAGCACGCTGACCATGGATCAAGCGCTGCGTAACTTCGTAAGCCTCGGACTTTCGCTGGCTGAGGCTTCTGACCGCCTATCCCGCATTCCCGCTGATTTTCTGGGGCTTGGCGATATTGGTCGCCTTGCGGAAGGCGCAGTGGCTGATCTGGTTGTTCTTGACCCTCAACTCCAACTTCAAGCGGTCTTCGTAGAGGGCCGCTTTATCCACGGAGATGCCTGATGTCCCTGATGCTCGATGAAGCCCGCAGCGCTCCGGAAATTATCCGGAGTCAACTGCGGCGAAATGCACCCATGATGGCTGATTTGGGCCAGCAACTGCGTCAGTCGCCGCCGGTTTCAGCGGTAACCGTGGCCCGCGGGAGCTCCGACCATGCCGCTAGTTACTTTGCCTACTTGTGCATGAAGCAACGCGGCCTACCGGTGGCTTCGCTGCCGCCTTCATTGACGACACTGGCCAAGGCCCCTTGGCGGGCTAGTGGCCATCTGGCCCTGGCGGTCTCCCAGTCAGGGCAGAGCCCTGATTTGATTGCTACCCAGCAGGCGTTAGCGACCGGCGGTGCCCATACGTTGGCGCTGCTCAATACGGCGGGGTCGCCGCTGGGTGCAGTCAGTGACACTGAGATCCCTCTCCATGCCGGGGAAGAAAAGAGCGTTGCGGCCACCAAAAGTTACCTAGCGACCCTCTCTGCCATGGCTCAACTACTGGGTCACTGGAGCGAGGATCGCAGCTTATTAACCGCCCTGGAGGGATTGCCAGAGCGCCTGGAAAAAGCGCTTGAGCAAGATTGGACGCCTGCGGTAGAGGCATTTCAGACAGCCGACAGGATGATGGTCATTGGCCGGGGGGCCGGGCTGGCGGTTGCCCAAGAAGCGGCGCTTAAATTCAAAGAGMCCTGTGCCATTCAGGCCGAGGCCTTTAGCGGAGCAGAAGTTCGCCATGGCCCGATGGCATTGATAGGCCCTGGCTACCCAGTGCTGGTACTCGCGCCGCCCGGCCCGGAGCAGGCCGGATTGCTAACGCTGGCCGAATGGCTAGAGGGCGTCGGGGCGCAGGTATTACTGGCGGCTGATGCGAGCGTGGCTAAACGCCAACTAACGTTGGTGGACGCGGGCCACGACGACCTGCAGCCGCTGTCCGTCATCCAAAGCTTCTACGTCATGGTGGCAGCCCTAGCGGCGGCCCGGGGTAGTGACCCGGATCGACCCCGGCACCTTAACAAGGTCACCTGCACCCTTTAATAGCTGATAGCTGATAGCTGATAGCTAATAACAAAGACAAAGCGGGAGTCTTCCCATGTCCGATGCAAGTCAAACCCTAACCCTACTGGCCCCCGTAGAGGGGGTGGTGATCCCCCTCAACGAGGTGCCTGACCCTGTTTTCGCTGGCTTAGCGCTAGGCGAGGGCATTGCCCTCGACCCCCTCGGCGAGTGCCTGCATGCTCCCTGCGACGGAGAGGTAGTGCAATGTGCCCGCACTCGCCACGCCCTGACTTTACGAACCGACGCTGGCTTAGAGCTGCTGATTCACCTGGGACTGGACACGGTTGAATTACAGGGCCGGGGCATCGAACTATTGGTGACGGTGGGTGACCAAGTCCGCGCCGGTGAGCCGCTGTGCCGTTTTGACGCCGATGTATTGGCGCTAGGCGCCTCTGCGCTGATCACGCCCATAGTGGTCACCGAAACCGCTGGCTGGCGCCTATTGCCGCTTCGCTATGCGAAGGGGGAGCGAGTTGCCCTAGGCGAAACGCTGATGGTGCTTACGCGCACCTCAGCGGAGCAGGGCGAAGCCGCAACGACCAAAGGCCCGTTAGTGGAGCGTTGCATAACGCTTGCTCTCGCGGCAGGGCTGCATGCCCGTCCTGCGGCGCGGCTAAGAGCCATCGCACGGGAGCACGATGTTAATTTGGAAGTGCACCGTGAACCAGCGGCAGAAGGTGCTAGCGCGAATGCTGAAAGCTTAAGTGCGCTAATGAACCTTGGCTTAGTCGCAGGCAGCCCTTTGCGTCTGATTGCCCAGGGAGCTCGGGGGGAAGTCGCTTTGGACGCTGCTGAAGCGTTGCTGACTACTCCCGAAGCCGAGGAGCACGCTGCTGGCACAACCCCGGCGGTACCGACCCAAGCACTTGAGAAAGAGCTTGAGAAAGAACTTGGAGCAGGAGAGCTGGCCGGTTTGATCGCCAGTCAGGGCTTGGCGACTGGCCCGCTGATAGTTTACCGACCGCCACTGCCTAGCGTGCCTTATGACGGGGAAGGTGAAAGCGTAGAGTCCCCCCGCCTTAAACAGGCGCTGAACCGTATCGGCGAAGACTTAGCAAAGGCAGAGGCGCAGGCAACACGTCAAGGGCAGGTCGCGGAGGCGGAAATCTTCGCCGCCCATGGCGCCTGGTTGGAAGACCCGAACCTAGAAGCAGCGGCAGAGGCGCGTATTGGTGATGGCCGCAGTGCTGGCCAAGCTTGGCGCGAGGCGTTAGACGTTGAAGCCGAGCGGCTTGTCGCTAGCGGTAATGACTTGATGGCCGCCCGCGTCGCGGATCTGCGTGACCTGCAACGACGTGTGATGGCGGCGCTGAGTAACGACCATCAAGAGGCAGCTCCTGAGCTGCCTGAAGGCGCCGTCTTGGTGGCGGAGGATTTAACCCCTTCGGAATTGGTGGCCGTGGCTGACCAGCACCCCGCTGGGCTTTGTCTTGCTGGCGGTGGCACCACTTCTCATGTGGCTATTCTGGCGCGGGCACGGAGTATCCCTTGTCTAGTGGCCATGGGGCAGGGGCTATTGGAAGCAGCTCATGAGGCCTCCCTTGAAAGCGTCATTCTAGATGCCGAGAACGGCTGCTTGGCGCTGAAGCCAACGCCGATACAACAGGCCGAGATGGCTGACCGGGTTGAGGTTCGCCGACAGCAAGCCGAAACGGCGCGGGCCGCAGCTCATGAGCCAGCCATTACCTTAGACGGACGTACTGTTGAGGTGCGCGCTAATATTGGTGGCGCCGAGGAGGCGCGCCTAGCGGCAGCATCAGGCGCTGATGGCGTAGGCCTACTACGCAGCGAGTTTCTGTTCCTAGAGCGAGATAGCGCCCCGGACGAGGAATTTCAGCGTAAAGAGTATCAAGCCGCTCTAAAGGCTTTAGACGGTAAACCAGTGATTATTCGCACGCTGGATATTGGCGCCGACAAGCAGCTTCCTTATCTGCGTTTGCCAAATGTGCCTAATCCAGCGTTGGGAGTACGCGGTGTGCGCCTTTGGCAAAGCCAGCCCAAGCTTTTGGAGACACAGCTAAGAGCGTTACTGGGTGTTACCCCGTTGAAAGCGCTGCATATCATGCTGCCTATGGTGAGCGAGGCCTCCGAACTACGCGAAGTGCGCCAGCGTTTAGAGACGCTGGCCGTTGAGTTAGGGCTGAGTGAACGGCCGCGTTTAGGGGCCATGATCGAAGTGCCCAGCGCCGCACTCTGCGCTGCCAGTCTTGCCGACGAGGCCGATTTCCTCTCCATTGGCACCAACGACTTAACCCAGTACACCCTCGCCATGGATCGTGAAGATCCAGCGCTTGCCAGCCGGGCTGATGTACTCCACCCGGCGGTACTGCGTCTGATCCAAGCGACGGTCGATGGCGCTGAGGGGCGTTGCTCGGTCGGCGTATGTGGCAGTGCTGCCAGTGACGAACTGGCCGCTCCTTTGCTAGTGGCCCTGGGTGTCGATGAACTCTCAGTAGAGCCTGCACAAATACCGGCGGTGAAGGCTACTTTGCGCCGTCTGGACACCGCCGTCTTGGCAGCCAAGCTCCCCGAGTTACTGGCTCTTCACGACGCTGTCGCGGTGCGTCGGCGCCTCGGCGAGCTGTTGGCGCTTAACGATGCAGCTCCATTAGCCACAAGTTCCACAACGACAACTCCCACAACAACAACTCCCCTCACGAGGTGCTGATATGCCTGTCATGACCCTGGGATCCCGTCTGATGGGCGGTCTACAGCAACTTGGCCGCTCCCTGATGCTGCCGATTGCCGTGCTGCCTATTGCTGGTCTGCTATTACGTTTAGGTCAGCCAGATCTACTCGATATCGCCTTTATCGCTAGTGCGGGTGAGGCGATCTTCGCCAATTTAGCGCTGATCTTTGCCATTGGTTTGGCGGTGGGCTTTGCCAATGACAGCAATGGCGCAGCGGGTCTGGCCGGTGTCATTGGTTATTTGGTTCTAGATGCCGTGCTGAACTCTCTTAATCCAGAGATTAATATGGGTGTGCTGGCAGGCATCATCATCGGCAGCGTGGCGGGCTTGCTTTATAACCGCTACCAAGCAATCCAACTGCCAGACTACTTGGCTTTCTTCGGCGGGCGGCGCTTTGTGCCTATTGTCACCGGCCTTGCCGCTGTGGTTCTGGGGTTCGCCTTCGGGGCTATCTGGCCTCCCATCCAGCACGGTATTGATTTGCTGGGCCAATGGCTCATTGATGCTGGTGAGTTAGGGCTATTCGTCTATGGAGTGCTCAATCGGCTACTGATCGTTACTGGTCTGCACCATGTGCTCAACAGCTTGGTATGGTTTGTTTTTGGCAGCTTTGAAACGGCATCTGGGGCGGTAGTTAGCGGGGATCTTAATCGCTTCTTCGCAGGTGATCCTACCGCAGGCCGCTTTATGGCGGGCTTTTTCCCGGTGATGATGTTCGGCCTGCCAGCCGCAGCGCTGGCCATGTACCACGCCGCACCGAAAGGGCGACGTGCCCAGGTAGGTGGCCTGCTGTTGTCGCTGGCGTTGACCGCTTTTCTGACCGGCGTCACCGAACCCATTGAATTTACTTTTATGTTTTTGGCGCCGTTGCTCTATGTCATGCACGCTTTGCTGACCGGTATCTCAGTAGCTCTGCTGCACTGGCTTGACGTTAAACTGGGCTTCACTTTTTCCGCTGGGGCCTTCGACTTCGCACTTTCCTACGGTCTTTCTACCAACGGCTGGCTGATGTTGCCGGTAGGGTTGGTCTACGCTGGCATCTACTACACAGTATTTCGCTGGGCGATTGTGCGCTTCGACCTACCAACGCCGGGCCGTGACCCAGAGACAATAGCACCCGTTGGGGCAGAAGCTACTCCCAGTGAGCGAGGCCCTGCCTTCGTTGCCGCTCTGGGGGGCGCAGCAAACCTGCAAAGCGTTGGCGCCTGTACTACTCGTCTCCGCTTAGTATTGGACAACCCTGATGCTATCGACGAGGCGGCTCTCAAGACGCTGGGATCACGAGGGCTCCTGCGCCTTCAGGGCGGTGGACTTCAGGTCATTGTAGGGCCTATCGCCGACGCCGTAGTTGATGATATACGCGCTGCGCTAAGCGCCACTGGKGAGGCACCGGAGCAACTTGCCGAACCAGGGCCGTCTAATGCCGTAGCGTCCTCTGTAGCTGCCATAGAGCCCCTAACACCTCAGCGTCGTCAGGCTTGGCAGCAAGCGCTGGGCGGCGAGAGCAATGTGCATAGTGCGACGGCGGTGGCATCCACGCGGCTGCGCTTGGAACTAACCAATGTCTCTATGCTAGACGAGAGGGCCCTGGCTAGCCTGGGAGCCCACGGCGTGCAGCGGCTGCAGCGAGGCGTGATTCATGTCATCTTGGATGAACAAGCAAAGGCGGTAGCCTTGGGGCTGTCATCCCATTGATGTTGCCCAATGGCCGAACCCGCGAGGTGGAGTGGCCATTGTGCCTGGCGTCCTAGCCGGTTGCGGCTAGGCGTCCGAGGAATCAATCGGTTAAGCTAAAACATCCACACTCACGGAGCGCGCTATGACACCTCGCTTAATTGTTTCTGACCTGGATGGAACCCTATTAGGAAGCGACCACACGCTGCACGCAAGCACCGTAGAGGTGCTCAGAGCATTGGTGAAGCAAGGTCATCATGTCGCGCTCGCCTCTGGCCGCCACTACTACGATATGAAGGTGTTTCGTGATCAGTTGGATATTCCTGCGCACTTGATCAGCACTAACGGTGCCTATGTTCACGATCCTGAAGATGCCTTGCTGGCGGCTAATCACCTTGAGCCTGAACATGCMAAGACGCTGATCAATCTTCCGCGCCCGCCTCAAGTGCGGCTTAACCTTTATCGCGAAAGCGGTTGGCATATTGATTCAGAGGCCCCGCACTTATTATCACTTCACGCCTCCACAGGGTTTGGCTATGAAGTCGTGCCCCCCGCGCAAATGGACGCTAATGGTGTAGGCAAAGTGCTCTATCTAGGCGATCCAAACGCGCTAAAACAGCTAGAAGCCCAGGCACAAGAGGCCCACGGCGACGGGCTGCATATTACCTATTCCACCATTGATTCTCTGGAAATCATGGCCGGCGGGGTCAACAAAGGTGTGGCGCTGTCATCACTGCTGGAACGGTTGGGCTTAACGCCCGCAGATTGTTTAGCGTTTGGCGATAACCTTAACGATACAGAAATGCTCGATTTAGCAGGGGAGGCCCAGGTAATGGCTAATGCCCACCCGGCACTATTTGATCGTCTCTCAGGCGCTGAACGCATTGGCCACCACGGTGAAGCTGCCGTTGCCGAGTGGCTTAAGCAGCGGTTTGGGCTTTAAGCGTCGAAGAACATTAATCTAATGCAACCTTGGTCGTAGCGGTATTGCTACTGCTTGGCCCCTCGATCATCATCAAAGCCCAATAAAACGACAACAATGTAGGGCGACAACTGCTGCGATGACGACACCCCCTGCTACCTTGATTGTGGTCGACGATGATCCGGAAATTTGTGAACTGCTCGCGGACTACCTGGGGCGTCATGGCTACCGGGTATTGACGGCGGAGGGTGCCGAAGCGCTGCATGTTCTGCGCGCTGAACATGCACCTGACTTGCTGATTGTCGATTTAATGCTTCCGGGAGATGACGGCTTTACCATCTGCCGCGACGTTAGAAAACACAGCGATGTACCGATTATTATGCTGACCGCCAGTGCCGATGAGACCGACCGTATTCTTGGCCTTGAGCTAGGCGCTGATGACTATTTGGGCAAGCCGTTTAATCCCCGTGAGCTGCTGGCGCGGATTAAAGCGGTGCTGCGGCGTACCCGCTGTGCACCGCCTGAGCTGCCCGCTGGGCAGGCACGCTGGGTCAGTTTTGGTAACTGGCAACTCGACCGAATGACCCGTGAGTTGATTGACCTGCAGGGCGAGCGCGCCGCGCTTTCAGGGGCTGATTTTCAGCTATTGCAGGTGTTTTTAGAGCATCCGGCGAAGGTGCTCACTCGGGATGATCTCTACGCGCTTACCCGTGGGCGGGACGCGCCGCCGCTTGATCGCTCCATTGATGTCCACGTTTGCCGCCTGCGCCAACGGCTGGGGGAAGACGCCCAGCACTCCCAACTGATTCGTACGGTGCGCGGGGCGGGCTACGTATTAACCGCTCAGGKAGACGCATTAACGTGAGACGCATGGAGTGGGCAAAAATACATCGACGCTTATCACGACGAGCGGCCCGCTGGTTACCAGCATCCCTGCGCGGGCGCTTTGTGATCATTATGATCGCCGGAGTGCTGGTCGCCCAAGGGGCCAGCTACGCGATCTGGACTTCCCAGGTGCGCYCCAGCCACTTGGCACAGCTTGATGAGCTGTCCACCAATATGGCGTTTAGCATCGCCTCCACCATGAAGTTTTTCCGCTCACTGCCCGTTGACTACCGCCACATCGTGCTGGATCAGCTGCGTAATATGGGCGGCACGCGCTTTTTTGTTAGCGTCAACGAACGCAGGCTGGCCATCGACGATATCGGCTCGGGGCCGGAAAAACAGGTGGTGGTGAACAATGTGCGCTCGGTGCTCACCCAGCAGCTCAATATTGACGACGTGATTGTCGAGTTCTCCCGCCCGGAAAACCTGCGAGTGCTCAATAACGAAGTACTGCTTTACGATCTGCCGCCCCGCTGGGGGCAGCACAGCCTGCTGATGGAACCGCTCTCGCCGCCAATTCTAGTGGTTCAACTGGAGCTTGCCCCAGGCACCTGGCTGTATGTGGCCACGCTGCTGGGCGTACCCGATATTTTCAGCGGCTATCGCTGGCTTTCTGAGGAGCGCTTGCTGGTCGGGTTGCTGGTGCTGCTGAGTGTGCTGGCGCTTTCGCTGTTAGGAATTACCAGCGTGACCCGACCATTGGCGCGGCTTTCACGGGCAGCGAATCAGTTGGGCGATGATTTGGATATGCCGCCACTACGGGAGAGCGGCCCTAAGGAGGTTGCCGCCACCGCCGCAGCGTTCAATCGTATGCAGCGGCGTATTCGTGAGCAGATTGAGGAGCGCGAACGGCTGTTTTCGGCGATTTCCCATGATTTAAAGACCCCCTTAACCCGCATGCGCCTGCGCGCCGAGATGCTCGATGACGACTATCAGCGCGAGCGTTTTTGCGCCTCACTGGATGAGCTGGATAGCTTGGTTAAAGGTGCCTTGGCCTCGGTAAAAGGCTTAGACCTGCATGAAGAGCCCGAGCCCGTTGATCTAACACACCTGCTCGAAGAGCTGGCCGAAGAGCTTAGCCTTCAGGGGGGTAAGGTCACTATTGAGATTAAAAGTGGTTCTCTTATCGCGCCGCTGATTGTCAAACCGGTAGCGCTTAAACGCTGCCTGGCAAACCTGCTTGAGAACGCGGTGTTCTATGGCAAGCAGGCCGATGTGCAGCTAATCGATCACGGTAATGTTGTCACCATGCGTATTCGTGACCACGGCCCAGGTATACCCGAAGAGCAATTGGGGCGGGTGKTTTCGCCCTTTGTGCGCCTGGAGCCCTCACGCAGTCGACACACGGGTGGTAGCGGCCTCGGGTTGGGTATTGCTCGGCATATTGCCCGTGCCCATGGCGGCGATATCACGCTCGCCAACCATGCTGATGGTGGGCTGGTGGTGACTCTCTCGCTACCCCGCCAGGAAACTATTACAGGTTTGTAATAAAACCCCAACACTATGCAGTACTCGGTAACTCCCGTTGACGCTCACCTTGGCGTAACCTCTTGGATGTCGAACGTCCGAGAGGACAATAACAATATAAGGAGTTACTCCATGTCGACGTTAAAGAAAACGACCCTCGCGCTTGCTCTGGCAGGTGCCACGCTAGCCACCACCGCTCAAGCGAATGAAGTTGAAGTGCTGCACTGGTGGACTTCTGGTGGTGAAGCTCGCGCTGCCAACGTGCTTAAAGAGTTAATGGAAGCTGAAGGCTACGGTTGGCAAGATTTCGCCGTGGCAGGCGGCGGCGGTGAAACCGCCATGACGGTGCTTAAATCCCGTGCCATGTCGGGCAACCCGCCCTCCGCCGCCCAAATCAAAGGCCCCGAGATTCAGGAGTGGGGTGAGCTTGGCTTGCTCGGTGACCTGAACGGCGTTGCCGATGCGGAAGGTTGGGATGAACTGCTGCCGGAAGTCGTGGCCGATATCATGCGTCACGACGGCCAATACGTGGCGGTACCCGTCAACGTGCACCGGGTAAACTGGCTGTGGGCCAACCCCGAAGTGCTCGAAGCGGCTGGAGTTGAGATGCCCACCACGCTGGATGAGTTGTTCGAGGCAGGCGAGGCTATCCGCGAAGCGGGCTTCGTACCGCTGGCTCATGGCGGCCAATCCTGGCAGGACGCTACGGTCTTCGAAAGCGTGCTGTTAGGTGGTCAGGGTAGCGAGTTTTATCAGCAGGCATTGGTAGAACTAGACCCTGAAGCCCTGGGCGGCGAACAAATGATCGATGCCCTTGAAGACTTCAAACGTACCCGCGAGCTGATGGATGAAGGCATGCCTGGGCGCGACTGGAATGTTGCCACGGCAATGGTGATTGAAGGAGTGGCTGGGTTTCAGCTCATGGGCGATTGGGCCAAAGGTGAGTTCACTGCGGCTGGACTGACCGCCGGGGAAGATTACCTCTGTGCCGCAGCGCCGGGCACCGAAGATGCGTTCACCTTCAATATCGATAGTCTGGCCATGTTCCGCGTCACCGACGACGAGGAGCGCGAGGCGCAGCAAGCGTTAGCCCGTCTGGTGCTTGAGCCTACTTTCCAGGAAGCGTTTAACCTTGCCAAAGGCTCGATTCCTGCGCGGCCTGATCTGGACATGAGCGAATTCGATAGCTGTGCCCAGCAGTCGTTGGCTGATTTTCAGCGCACCGCCGAAGAGGGTGGCCTAGTTCCGAGTATGGCTCACGGTATGGCCGTACGTGCGGATGTACAGGGTGCCATTTTTGATGTGGTTACCAACTACTTCAACGACGCCGATATGCCTGCTGAAGAAGCGGCAGAACGCATGGTGAGCGCTGCCGAAGCGGCCTCTTTCTAGGCTTTTCTAGCGTTAGCGTTCTTCAGGCGCCGCTGCAACGGCGGCGCCTTCGTTGCTTGGCAAGGATACTTCTCCATGAGAGATTCCCTCCCCATGAAAAATACCTCTGCGACGCCTTTAGGGGCTGGCGCTAAGCGGACGACGCCATCCGGCGGTTTGCAGGCGTGGCTGCCACGCCTGGTGCTGGCGCCATCAGTGGCCATTTCGCTGTTCTTTGTTTATGGCTTCATGCTGTGGACGKTCGTGCTCTCGCTAACCAGCTCGCGCATGCTGCCCAGCTATGACTTTGTCGGCTTTGGTCAATATGCACGCTTAATGGCCAATGAGCGCTGGTGGGTCGCCTCAACCAACCTGATGATTTTTGGTGTGCTGTTCGTAACGGTTTGCCTGGTGATTGGTGCGCTGCTGGCGATTTTGCTCGATCAGAAAATTCGCCAGGAGGGCGCGCTGCGCACCATCTACCTCTACCCTATGGCGCTGTCGTTTATCGTTACCGGTGTGGTGTGGAAATGGTTGCTCAACCCGCAGCTGGGCATTCAAGCGATGGTTCAGGGCTGGGGCTTTGAGTCGTTTCGCTTTGACTGGATTGTCGMCCCGGATATGGCCATCTACACCCTGGTGATTGCCGCCGTATGGCAGGCGTCAGGCTTTGTGATGGCGCTGTTTTTAGCCGGGCTGCGGGGTATCGACGACAGCATTATCAAAGCCGCGCAACTAGATGGCGCTAGCCTACCGCGGATTTATTGGCGCGTAGTGATGCCCTGCCTGCGTCCGGTAGTGTTTAGCGCCGTGATGATTTTGGCCCATATTGCGATCAAGAGCTTTGACCTGGTCGTTGCGCTCACCGGCGGCGGGCCTGGCTATGCCACCGATTTACCCGCCACCTTTATGTACGCCCACGCCTTCACCCGGGCGCAGATAGGTTTGGGCTCCGCCAGCGCTATGCTGATGTTGGGCGGCGTGCTGGCGATTTTGATTCCTTACCTCTACTCCGAATTAAGGAGCCGCAAGCATGGCTAATGTGATTCGTCGTCAGACGCCCGCTGCGCGGCTCGGCCGTGGCCTGCTCTACGGCGTGCTGTTACTCGCCGCGCTGTTCTATATTCTCCCGCTGGTAGTCATGCTGATGACCTCGGTGAAGCCGCTGAGCGAAATCAGCGCCGGGTCGCTGCTCTCATTTCCGCAAAATCCCACTTTCGCGCCGTGGACAAAAGCCTGGGGTGAAGCCTGTACCGGCATGCGCTGTGATGGCGTAGGCGGCTATTTCTGGAACTCCTTTGCGATTGTGATTCCAGCGGTGCTGATCTCAACCACTATCGGAGCCCTTAACGGCTATGCGCTGACCAAATGGCGCTTCAAAGGCTCTGAATTAGTCTTCGCGCTAATGCTGTTTGGCTGTTTTATTCCTTTCCAGGTGGTGCTGTTGCCCATGGCGCAAACCCTCGGCTGGCTGGGTATCTCCAGCTCCCGCGCCGGGTTGATTCTGGTTCACGTGGTCTTTGGCATCGCTTTTACTACGCTGTTTTTCCGCAACTTCTACGTGGGTATCCCCAACGAGCTGGTATCGGCGGCGAAGTTGGATGGTGCGGGCTTTTTCCGCATCTTCTGGCGCATTCTACTGCCGGTTTCCGCACCCATTATCGTGGTTTCGGTGATCTGGCAGTTCACCCAAATCTGGAACGACTTCCTGTTTGGCGTGGCGTTTTCGGCCCATAACACCCAGCCCGTTACCGTGGCGCTAAACAACCTGGTGAATACTTCCACTGGTGTACGCGAGTACAACGTGGATATGGCGGCGGCGATGATTGCCGCGCTGCCCACTCTAGTGGTGTACGTGCTGGCGGGAAAATACTTCGTGCGCGGGCTGACTGCGGGCTCCGTTAAAGGCTAATAACAACTAGGTGAGTGGCAACCATATCTAGAAGGTCAGAAGCAGCCCGTAGCGGGGGTCTTTCGCCAGGGCCGGAAAATGTTCCCAACAATTCCGGCATTTCCGCCATCCGTGGCGGYCAGATGGCGAAAGTAGCGCCCAGGGAAGGGTTCACAGCGCCCCCGCGGAGGGCTGCTTCTGACCAACCCAGATGAATGGAGTTTGTCAGTCGCTTTAGAATAGGATTTTCATTATGGCAGCGTTAGAAATCCACAACGTGCGCAAAGAGTTCGGTAGCGAGCGGGTGCTCAAAGACGTCAGCATCTCGATCGATTCCGGCGAGTTCCTGATTCTGGTTGGCCCCTCGGGCTGCGGTAAGTCCACGCTGATGAATGCCATTGCCGGGCTAGAGCCGGTGACCTCTGGCAATATTTATATCGATGGTGAAGACGTGACCTGGCGTACCCCCGCGGATCGGGATATCGCCATGGTGTTTCAGTCCTACGCGCTTTACCCCAGTATGACCGTCCGCCAGAACATCAGCTTCGGGCTTGAGATGCGCAAGGTGCCCAAAGCCGAGAGGGAAGCCGCCGTGGAGCGGGTGGCTGATCTTCTGCAGATCACTCACCTGCTGGAACGCAAGCCTGCACAGCTCTCCGGCGGGCAGCGTCAGCGGGTAGCCATGGGGCGTGCGCTGGCCCGGGAGCCAAAGGTCTACCTGTTTGATGAGCCGCTCTCAAACCTGGATGCAAAACTGCGCGTGGATATGCGCACCGAGATCAAAAAGCTTCACCAGCGCCTGGGCACCACCATTGTTTACGTCACCCACGACCAGGTCGAAGCCATGACCCTTGCAGACTGCATCGCAGTGATGCGCGATGGCCATATTCTGCAGCTGGGCACCCCGGATGAGGTCTACAACAACCCGGTGGATATGTTTGTGGCCGGCTTTATGGGCTCGCCGTCGATGAACTTTATTCGCGCCTCTTTGGAAGATAACAATGGCGGTTATCAACTGCGAATTGCCACACCGGGGGAGGAGGAACTGGTGCTGCCCTGGCCAGAAGCGCGTATCGCACCAGACATGGCCGAGCGGTTGAATCAGCCGGTGATTCTTGGCCTGCGCCCGGAGCACTTCAGCGAAGAGGATGAGCGGTTAACCTCCCAAGCCGAAGGAACGCTGCTCAGCGCCAGCGTGGCGGTGGTAGAACCTACCGGGGCGGATATCTTGCTGCGGTTACCCCTGGGCGAACAGGAAGTTACCGCCCGTGTTGGGCCTAAATGCGCGGTAACGGCGGGGGAGCGCTTAGCGCTGCGTGTTGATATGGGCCGCGCGATTCTATTTGATGCGGAGACCGAGCAGCGTATTGCTTAAGCGCCCGCGTATGAGCTTGTTGAAATAAGAGGCCCCCTGCTGATTTAGCAGGGGGCCTCTTTTTACCATGGCTTATATGTTGGTGTTATTTACGTAGAAGCCGCAGCTCGCCATTGAGCGCCTTGATGATCGAGTAGCACATCAGCAGTAGCACAATAGAGAAGGGTATCGCTGTGGCGGTGACCCCCGCTTGAAGCGCTGTTAGGCCACCGCCGATTAGCAGCACAATGGCGATCAGGCCCTCCACAATTGCCCAGAACATCCGCTGAGGCCGCGGAGCGTCGATTTTGCCACCGGCGGTGATGGTGTCGATCACTAGTGAGCCGGAATCAGAGGAGGTGACAAAGAAAATCAGCGCCAGAACGATTCCCAGCGTCGACATCAATCCTGTCAACGGCAGTTCATTCAGCATGCCAAATAGCGAAAGCTCGGGTCTGTAGTTGTCGATCACATACTCTTTAACCAGGCTGCCAGCAGGGTTGGCGTAGAGCTGTTCAAGCGCGGTTGAACCAAAGACGCCCATCCAGATAAAGATAAACAGGCTGGGAACCAGCAGTACGCAGAGGACGAACTCACGCACGGTACGGCCCTTCGACACCCGAGCGATGAACATGCCGACGAAAGGTGCCCAACTGATCCACCAAGCCCAGTAGAAAATGGTCCAGGCTTGACGAAAGGAGTCATCGTCACGGCCAAAGGGCGCCGATAACGGTAGAAAGTCTGTCACATAGGTTGTTAGACCCGCCCAGAATCCGCTTAACGCCAGCAGGGTGGGGCCAGCGAACAGCACGAAAAAGAAGAACAGTACGGCCAGCACCATATTAATCTCGGAGAGCTTCTTAMCGCCCCCCTCGAGCCCGCGCCACACCGATATGAGCGCCACCGCCGTGACCAGTACGATAACGATGACCTGGGTGGTGGTGCTTACCTCCAGACCGAAAACAAAGTTCATCCCCGCATTGGCCTGCTGCGCCCCAAGCCCTAGCGATGTCGCCAGTCCAAATAGAGTCGAAAATACGGCAAGGATGTCGATCGCATGTCCCCACCAGCCCCAGACACGGTCACCGAGAATAGGAAAAAATGCCGAGCGGATCGAGAAGGGCAGGCCTTTGTTATAGGTAAAAATACCCAGTCCTAGCGCCATGACGACATAAACCGCCCAGCCATGGATACCCCAGTGGAGATAGGTGCCCGCAAGGCCTAGTGCACTGGCGTCAGCAATAGCATCAGGATTCAGCTCGCCATCGGCACCGAAGGGAGATTCAACGCCCAGCGGTAGCGAAACATTGGCGTGATAAACCGGTTCTAGCACGCCGAAGAACAGTAGGCCAATGCCAATGCCTGCAGTGAACAGCAGCGCAAACCAGGAGAGGTAGCTGTGCTCTGGCCTAGCGTCGGGGCCGCCCAATCTGACCGAGCCGTGAGGAAGTACCACCAGGGCTAAGCAGAACAAAATGAAGAAATCCACCAGGATCATGAAATACCAATCCAGCGTTCCTGTAGAGAAGGCAACGATAGACTGGAAAACGCTGCTCGCGCGTTCAGGAAACACCAGGGTGAGGACGATAAAAATTGCCGAGGCAACCGCAGAGACCACGAAGACGCGGTTGTGGATATCAAAACCGAAGGGGCCAAGCTGCCCCTTTATATTATCCTGGCCGACGACATAGTCGGTCTGCATGTCGCTGGCTATCGGGGGCGAGTCAGAATCATTAGGGGTGTTCATAAACAGTTTCTCCGCACTGGAGGATGTTATGCCAAACTCCCATCATGAGGACAAACAGCGTTGAATCGCAAATTGTGACCGAAAACAGACTTGGCGGCGTCGCGTCTACTTCATTAGCGGCTCTGTGGGGCCTTATCCTTGTCGAGACGCTTGATTTGCCGCCATAGGTCTTGGCGCAGGTCGGCGATCTTGGGCTGTTCATCGGCAGTGAAAGGCACCGGGCGGCATAGGCGCTGGGCGCGGAGCCCCAGGCGTGCGCTAAGCAGACCGGTGGCCAGGCCCTGGCCTGCGCGTGCAGAGAGTCGCCCGGCTAAATCCAGCGAGAGCATATCCATGCTGGCGTCGGTGGCCAGTTCGCTGGCCCCGGCAAACGCCATATTGTGCAGCACATTGCGAAATAGCCGCAGGCGGCTGGCGTAGCCCAGCTCCAGCCCGTAAAGGCGGCAGAGCCGATCGACCATCGCCAAGCTGCGCCAGGCCACCAGCGCCATATCCACCAGGGTTAGCGGGCTGATCGCGACCATAATCGCGGTTTCGCCGGACATGCGGGTAATCAGGCGCTGGGCTTCGCGGTCACGCGGTGCTAGCAAATGATAACGCAGCAGCGTCTGAATCTCCTCGCCGCTATGGTGGGGCTGGCTAGCGCGTTGAAAAGCTAGCCAGTGCGGATCATCGTCGGCGAGCTTAAGTTGGCGCCTCAACTGCTCGGCCATGGCCCGGGCCTGCTTGGGCGAGCGTAGCGGCAGCTCGGCCAGATCGCCGCGCAGTTTGTCGTGGCGCTTGAGACGGCGCAAACGGCCCAACTCTTTGAGCAGGGAGATCCCCCCTAGCCCGATCAAACTGATCCCGAAGGCCTGCCAGGCCATGGTCAACCACTGGGATTGGGCCAACGCATCGGGTATGCCGGTGACCAGCTCCGCGGTGCCCAAAATGGCGCCGCCTACCAGGGCGAATATTAGCCCCCAGCGGCGTTTGCGCGGCGCACCCAAACTGGCGGCGGGCAGGGCTTTGTCTTCTGGAAGAGGCGCTAGCGGATGGTGCTCGCTGGCGCCTGCAAAGGCTTCGCGCTGGCGAAGCGGTGTTTCAGCAGCAGCGACCTCTGCGGGCTTGTCGTCCAGGGTAAAGTGACGGCGTGGCTGTGGGGTTGTCATGTCAGTTTGTCTCCAATCAGCCAGTCGATGGCGGCGTCCATGCGAATATGATCCAGCGCTTCTGAGGGCGTCGGCATCGGGCGAAAAGCGGGGAAGTCGAAGCCCTGCTGCTGCCAGAAATCCGCAGCGGGCAGTCGAGCGGGCACATCGCCGGGGTAGACCAGCACGTCTTCGCCTTCTAGCGTAGTGCCGCGCAGCGCGGGTGAGCGCTTACCTTCTTGGGTCACCTCGCGGGCTTCAGTGGCGCGAATCGCTGCCAGCGAGAGCGCTTTAACCGGCACGTTGGCAAAGCGTAGGTCTTTAAGTGGCTCTGCCAGCAGTGCTTCAAGCAACTGCACCAGATTGCCGTGCTGGTCAGGTGTCACGTGATCCGCTTTGGTGGCGGCAATCGCCAGCCGATCAATTTTGGGCGCAAACAGGCGCGTGAGAAGGCTACGCTGGCCATAGTCAAAGCTGTGCATTAACTGGCGCAGTGCCCGGGAAAGATCTTCAAAACGCTCGGGMCCCGCATTGAGTGCGCCAAGCACATCTACCAATACAATCTGGCGGTCAAAGCGGCGGAAGTGGTCGCGGTAAAAAGGCTTAACCACCTGCTGCTGATAGTAGCGAAAGCGCGCCGTCAGGGTGGCGTAAAGGCTATTGGCGGGCAGTGCTTCCAACGCCTCTCTAGAAGTATTGGGTTGAGACGCATTAAGCTGTGGCAGTGGGAAAAACTGTAGTACCGGGGCGCCTTCCAGCTCGCCCGGCAGCAAAAAGCGCCCAGGCTGCAGGTCGGAAAAACCCGCCTGCTTGGCGCGACGTAGGCCTTGAGCATACTCTTCTGCCAGGGCAGCCAGTTGAGCCTCATCGGCTTCGCCTGCCGGGTCGAGCTTCTCCACCGCCGCTAGCCACTCGCTAAACAGGCCACGGCGCTGTTCGCCTGCGTACAGCGCCTGCGCTTGGCTCCAGCTGTAGAAGTCGTGCTGCAGTAGCGGCAGGTCGAGCAGCCACTCGCCGGGATAATCAAACAGGTCGAGAGTGAGGTGGGCTATTTCCGGTGTCAGCCATCCGCTGCGGGCAGGGCGGTAGCGTAACTGTAAGCGTAACTCGCTGATCCCGCGGGTGGGTTCGGGCCAGCGCGGCGGGGTATCACGCAGGGCGGCCATGCCGGGGTCGTAGGGGAACCGCGGCACGCCCAGGTCGGGCTGGTTAAGCCGCTGGGCGCCGAGCAGGCGGCCTTCCCGGGCGGCGGGCAGTAAATCGAGCTGCGCCTCTACGCCAGCATGGCGCAGCTGGTTGACCAGTGAGGTCAAAAACGCGGTTTTCCCCGCTTGGGAGAGGCCGGTGACCGCTAAGCGCAACTGGCGATCTCGCCCGCGCTCTAATAAATTGCTCAGTTCGCGACTTAACGGCTGGCGCATCCTATTGATCCTTTTGTGGCAATTGATCACTATCCATTAACAGCGCTAACTCACGACAGTGAAAAGGGCTGATTGACCAGTGCCAGCATCATATTAACGAAACACTAATAGTAGCTGCGAAAACATAGGCAGGGTGGCAATCAAAAAGCCAACCCCCGCCAGAGTGTAACCGGGCCAGCGGCGGGTCATCTTCTGTGCCAGGGTCAGGCCGACCAAGCACACCACCATACCGATTAAATTAAAGGCGAGCGTGGCTGCCTCTAGCCATTGCTGCGGATCCATCGGGTCTCCCTAGCTCAAATAGCAGTGAGCGCATAATAACAAAGCATTGATGAACCGAAGATTAACCGCGGCTGAGGGTGGTGCCTAACAGGTGCTGAGCGCCAGGTACCAACCACACTGGATCCAGACGCGTATTGGCAGCCTCAACGCAGATAAAGTGGCGCGCTACGTCGGCGGGCGTGTCGCTGGGCAGGTCGTTGTTGGGGTGCCACACCACGGTAGAGTCGCTGGACTGCTTGCCGATGCGCAAGCTGCGCTCGCCATCGCTGAGTAGTACGGCTTCATTGGTGTGGTAAATGCGGTCAACGGCACCCTGAACGGCTAGCGTACCCTGCTGTTCMCTCTCGGCAAAGTCACGCAGTTTGTCGAGGTAACGTGCGCCGGAGAGGCCTTCCAGGCGGCACTGATGGGTGTCAGCAACGGCTAAGTAGGTGTGCAGTGCGCCGCTGGTTTTGATCGGCGTTTCGCCGATGTTTTCGCTAATCAGCTCAACGTTTAAGCGCTGGGCGTTGGCTTGTACCACCAAGCGCGCGGTGAGCAGTGTATGAAGGGGCTGCGCGGGGGAGAGGTGGAGTTCAATTCCCTCGGCGTGCTCATCAACAGCGTCCAAATGCCAGTCGGCGTGGCGGGCTAGGCCATGGAAGGGGCCATCGCGATTGGGGCTCTCGTCGGCATAACGCTCGTCGGCAAACCATGGCCAGCAGAGTGGAATACCCCCACGAATAGCGCCTGGCAGCGACTGGGGCGTAGGCGTTAGCCATAACCAATCGGTATCCCCCTCTGGGCAGAAGTGCAGCACTTGCGCGCCCTGGAGACTAATCACCAACTCGCCCCAAGGCATATTGAAAAGCACCACGTCGCGGCCTTCCCACTGAGCCGTTTGCTGGCCTTGAGTGCTTTTAATCAGTTGATTTAGCGAGCTGGGGATCATGAATTTTCCTTTAAGAGTAACCAAACATCGATACCTAGAGGCACCGAAAAGTAACGCTATGTGCTATGGTAGAACAAGCGTGACTGGTAGGTAAAACGCCTATCAACATACTTAGCTAAAACCCGTTATTGAAATAGTAAGGAGACTATATGGGCTTTATTGCATGGTTAATCATTGGTGGTTTGGCTGGTTGGATTGCTGGCAACATCATGCGCGGCGGCGGTTTCGGCGTCCTGGGTAATATCGGCGTCGGTATTGTGGGGGCGCTTATCGGTGGGTTTTTGTTTAGCCTTTTAGGCCTCTCGGCGGGTGGTTTTATCGGTTCGCTGGTAACCGCGACCGTGGGTGCCGTGGTGCTCCTTTGGGTGATAAGCAAAGTGAAACAATCTTAACGATTGAGTAGCTAACCGCATGACACCGCCCGGCCTTGTGCCGGGCGGTGTCGTTTTGTGCCTACCGTCGCCCAGGGCTATCGGTGTTAGCGCCACTTTCCGTTACACTAGGCAGCTTTACTCCGGCTTTTTGCTGGTGACATTGTGCTTTTTCGAGGTGCCTCTTGATCGACGCGTTAAATGCCTGGTGGGCCCAACAGCTGGTGCTGTGTGATTGGGCGTTTACTCCTCATCCGTTGGCGGTCGATGCAGGGGCGGCGGAGCAGCGCCTGTTACAGCTGGGGATTACCAGTCGTGGCGAGCTTGCTGAGCAGCTGTTCCATGGGCTGGGTGCGCCCGCAGGCAGTGCCGACCGTTTGCTAGGCGCCCTAGAGTGGGCCGCACTGGCGGGGGCCGCAGGCTGGTTAGACGCTGATCAAGCCCGCCATTGGGCGCACCATCTGACTCGTCGCATCACGAGTGATTACAGCGATCTGCGCGCCTGGCTGGCGGATCTACGTCGCGCGTTAGGCGCCCGGGGTTGGGAAGTCGGTGCCGATGACCGTTTTATCGACGCCTGTCAGGCGCTGGCCAACCTTGAAACCGATGGCGAGGGCATTACCTGGGATGCACTCGAAAACGCCCTGGCTGAAATGCCGGCTCCTGCCTCGCTATGGCCTCAACAACCTGAAGCGCAGAGCTGGCGGCTATGCGCGCTATTCCGGCCGATTATTGCCTATCCTGCCAGCCAAACTGACTGGCCTGAAGCCACCGAGTGGCTGGCTCACGCATGGGATGTCCGTGATCGAGATGGGCTAATCGGGGTGATGCTGTGGTTAGGCGCGCAAGGCGAGCGTCAGCGCTGGGATATCGAAGCCCGCGAACTATTGAGTATGGATAACGCCCAGCGTATGGAGTGGCAGCGGAGTGTGGTAGAAGAGTCGCCCTATGCGCCGGTGCTGAATAAATTCGTCACCCAGGGCGAGCCCCTGGAGTGGGCGGCTTGGGATTGGCTGCGGATTGTGGAACTCGCCTGGGCCGGTGCTTGCTGTGGTTGGCTTAGCCAGGAAGAGGCCGRTGATTTAGCGGGGCACGCCGCTGATTTGATCAGTCGTCGCTATCATGACTGGTACGCCGTCCTTAACGCCTACGGGCGCGGGCAGAGTCTGTTTGACGGCATTGACCGGCGGGGGAAAACACCCAGCGAGCGGCATCGGTTACTGCTGCATAGTAGCCATAGCCCCTGGAAGCGCCCTCCGCGGGAGCTGTTAGACGAGCCCACGCTCAACGCGTCTCAGGTGCGCATTCGACAATGGCGTAACACGCCCCATCACTGGCTGTTGGCGCTGGCCAGCGTTCGCGAGCCGGATGCCATGCTGCGCCAGATAGACCCCTCCGCGGCGCTGCCGGAAGAGCAGCGTGCCGATGCAGCGCTGTATTTGCAGGAGTCACTGGGCCTGCATGCCGATGAAGGCGCTCATGCGCTCGCCCGCTACTGGCTACCCGCCCAGGCGCACCACCTTAATCAGTTGGCGGCCGACGCGGTGCACGGCGTTTTGCCGCCGTCGCAAAGCTGGTTCGGTCAGCCGACGCCGGAAGAGCTGAAGCAGCGCAACGCGATTAAGGGCGTGAGCCGCCATGCGGCGACTATTCATATGGCTGAAAAATTCGCCTTCTATCTACATATGTCCCTCGACAGCGGCTTATTGGATCGTGCCCCGTTAATGGCCTATGCCAGCGCACTGCGTAGCTGCCTATGTCGTTTTTACCCCAATGCCAAACGTCTGTTAGAGGCGTGGTTTGCCTGGGAGAGCTGCCTGCCGGAGCCGGAGCATGCCTCGCTGGTGAATGAAATTATTTGGCACATCGAAGATCCTGGTAGCCTGTTTCACTGGCTGGATTGGCAMCACGACGCTTGGCGCGAGCCGGGTAATCGCCCCACTTTGAGCCACTTTACCGCTATGTCGTTGGTGGGCCCGCTGAACAGTGCGGTGTGGAGTGAACCCCAGCCCGAGAGTGCCCGTGAGTGCGCCGAGATCCGCGAATGGGTGGAGAGCCACTACCATTTGAGCAACGGCGAAGATATGCAGGAGTTTTTGACCTACATGCTCGAAGCGGGGGATCGTCAGGAGTATCAGATTAACTATGCGCCCTATACCCTTAATACTGAGCGCTTAAGCGCAGAGATCGCCATTCTTGAATCCGGCGACTGTGCTGACGACGAACGCCACCATCTGCTGCGCTTGCGCCGTGTGCGCGACAACGAAGATGGCTGTAATGAGGTGGATATGGCGGCCTGGGATATTGCCCAACTGGTCGATTTGGCCATTGCCGCTCGGCAGCTAGGCTGGCTGGACAGCGCGGCCTTTGCCAAGGTGTTGGATCGAGCTTATCAATTGGCGGCGGACCACTATGCCGGGTGGCAGGAGTATGCCATGGGGATGTATGCAGGGTTCTCGTTTTTTATGGGCGAAACCCCTGAGCGGGAGAGCTTTCTAGCTGGTTTTCGTCAGGCACTGGTGGCTTGGGTATGCGGTGCGCCGGTCTTGGCTGGCCCATGGGTAAGCTTGGATTTTCCGGGCAATAAACCGCGCCATTTCGCGCCACTGCATATTGATACACTGCCGGGCGATCAACGCACGTTACATTGATGCTCGCCAAACCTATGAGAATTAGCTTATAGTCATGCTTATTAGAAAAATTAGTTTTGTCATACCGCCTTCTTATCGATGTCACGAGGTTAATCGCATGGTTGCGTTGCCACGCCCCGCTGTGACCGCTGTCCGTGTTGTAAGTGTTTGTTGTTTAGTTGCATTGGTCGCTGGTTGCGCAGGTTCGGCGCGACAGAGCAATATGCAGGCACCGGAGGATTATTTCTCGATGACGTTGCCTGGAATGGGGGCGAACCCGCAAATGTCCCCGGTTGACCCCATCGATGCGCATCTGCGCAGTTTGCAAGTACCGCCACCAACAGTGATTCGCGAGGCGCTGCTGGCACAACACCAGCGCTGGGCAGGAACGCCATACCGGATTGGCGGCACCTCAGAGAGAGGTATTGACTGTTCGGCCCTGGTGCGCAATGTTTATCGTGACACCTTCAATTTAGAGCTTCCGCGCTCCACCCGTGGTCAAGTACACGAGGGACGCCCGATCGACCGCCAAGAGCTGCAGGCGGGCGATCTGGTGTTCTTCCAGCCGCCGGGTCGCTATAACCATGTGGGTATCTACGTGGGCAATGGCTATTTTCTCCACGCTTCGACCTCGAAAGGGGTGATTATTTCCAGCTTGGATAACAGCTACTGGCAGCGTTACTACTGGCAGTCACGGCGGGCGCTGGAGCCGACGCATCTAGCCCAATTGGGTGGCAGTGTTTTCCAGTAGCCTGACGTCATTAATCTAGGAATGGCATGATTGAAGCCAAATCGCGCGCCTGGTGGCGCGCCACCTTGGCGCTTTGCCTCGGCTCATTTCTTGTTTTTATTAATCTCTATGCACCGCAGCCGCTGCTGCCAGGGTTAAAGGAGACTTACGCTGTCTCCACCCTTGGCGTCAGCCTGCTGATGTCGGTGTCGMCCCTCTCCTTAGCCATTGCGCTGCTGGTCTTCGGGCCACTCTCTGATGCTATTGGTCGCGAAGGTATTATGCGCATCACCCTGCTGTTAGCAGGCGGCTGCTCCATTGCCTTGGCATTTGCCCCCACCTTCGAAAGCTTGCTGCTACTGCGCCTGGTGCAGGGCTTTGTGCTGGGCGGGCTACCGGCAGTCGCCATCGCCTGGATGGGGGATGAGTTTGAAAAGCCTGCGCTGTTAAGTGCTGTAGGGCTCTATATTGGTGCCAACTCCCTCGGTGGTATTAGCGGGCGTATTGTCGGCGGCGGCGCCGCTGAAATAGGTGGTCCCACCGCGGCATTCCTAGCGGTAGGCCTTATGACGCTGGTCGGCTGTGCGGTGTTTTGGCGCTTGCTGCCCAATAGCCGCGCTTTTACTCCCCAGCGCTTTGAGCTACGCAAAGCGGCTAGCGATTTAGTCAGTCATTTACGCAACCCGGTATTGCTCGCCGCCTACTGCTTGGGTGGTATCAACTTCCTGATTTTTATTAACCAATACAGCTATATCACCTTTCGGTTGGCGGCAGCGCCCTATCAACTAGCCGCTAGCGGCTTGGGGCTGATTTTCTTGACCTATCTCGGCGGCACCTTTGGTTCAATGATTTCCGGGCGTTTGGCCAAACGCTTTTCTCCCGCGGCGTGCATGATGGTGGGGGTCGTAATTTTAATGCTGGGCACGGCGATCACCTTGGCGGATTCGCTGCCGGTGATTATCATCGGCTTAACCGTCAACGCCTTTGGCTTTTTTCTGGCCCATTCGTTGGCGTCTAGCTGGGTGGGGCGTTATGCACTGGGGGCTCGGGGCAGCGCCTCGGCGCTCTATCTGGTGTTTTACTATGTGGGCGCCAGTTTGGGTGGCTTCTGGCTGGAGCCGTTCTGGCAATGGGCCGGGTGGGCAGGGGTGAGTATTGGCTCGTGGCTACTGCTGAGTATCACGCTGATCATTGCTTTCGGTCTATGGCGCTTTGAGCGTCGCCAGTCAGTTAGCTAATTTCAACCTTCCCTGGCATCAGTTATCGTTTTGTCTATTAATTGACCTGCGCTTAAGTGTAAGCGCTGCGGGCAGAGGCGTTCCAGCAGCGCGCTGTCGTGGCTAATCACGAGGACGCCAAGCTGGCGTTTCTCGGTCTCCTGTTTTAACGCCTGCCAAAGCTCTACCTGGGTGATCGGGTCGAGCATGGTAGAGATCTCATCGGCGACCAGAAAGCGCACTTCTGGCGCGAGCGCTCGCAACACGCATACGCGCTGTAACTCTCCCCCCGATAACGACTGTGGAAAGCGCGATAGCCAGTTTGCCTGTACACCAAACGCTTGGCACTGGGCGTCAGAAGGTGCCCAGGCTTCACGTAATATGTTGCCTACCCGCCAGCGGGGGTTAACCGCCAGCTCTGGCGATTGTGGCAGCCMCTGCACAGGCTGCACGCCGCTGTTAGGTAGCGCCGCGCCATCCAGGGTGATCGCACCCGACTGGGGAGCTAAATAGCCGGCCAGCAGTTTGCCCAGCGTTGATTTACCTGCCCCAGAGTCACCGCTTAGTCCTAGCCACTGACCTGCTTTCAGCGTGAGTGAAACGTCCCGCAGCAGTGGGGAGCTGTTAGCAAACTGAAAGCCAAGTTGGCACGCTTCAAGCAACGTCTGCCTCCTGTTGCAGCTGTGGTGCCTGGCGTGTCGCGCTGGTCGAAAAGTGATTGTCCGGCAGCGCCAACCATAGTGCCTGTGAATAGTCATGGACCAGCAAGTCGCCGGTACCTTGAAAAGCATGGGCGGGCGCGGTTTCAACCCGCTTGCCGTCACGCATAATGGTCACGCGGTCAGCAATCGGTAGGGCGTGGCGTAGGTCGTGGGTAATTAACATCACGCTTTTGCCCTGGTCGGCCAGCTCCCGCAACGCCGCCAGCACTCGCTGGCGCTGGTGCGGGTCAAGGCCCACGGTAGGCTCATCGGCAATCACCAGCCGGGCCTGACTCACGTGGGCCATGGCCGTCAACACGCGGCGGGCCATACCACCGGAAAGCTCGTGGGCGTAGGCCTGCTGTGCGTGGGCGTCTAGCTGGTAATGATTTAGGGCTTGCTGAGCAGAGTGCCAAGCATTCGCCGGGGCATGACCTGCGCGCTGGGCCGCCCAGGTCACTTGGCGCTGGGTGCGCACCAGCGGGTCCAGCGCGCTAAGCGACTGGGGGATCAGTGCTAGTTCACGGCCGCGAAGCTGGCGTTGGCGTTGTTCATCAAGCGGCTTTCCTTGATAGCAAAGCTGCCCGTTCAAACGCGCAGGTGTTGGCAGTAACCCCATCACTGCGTAGGCCAACAGGCTTTTGCCAGCACCGGATGCGCCCACCACCGCATGCACTTCGCCTGCCGAGAACTGCAACGAGAGCTCATCCAGGCAGGTGGCCCAGCGACGTTTCCACCATGAGGCATGCCCATGGGCATAATAAGGCAGCTGTAGCGTTAAACGCTCAATGGTTAACATATCTGTGGTTCCTCGCTATAACGCACGACGCAGGTGAGTGGAAAGGCGCTCGAAGCCCAGCACCATCACTAACAGCCCCAAGCCTGGAAATACCCCTAGCCACCAGTAGCCACCGCTTAGGTAACGCATGGCATCCGCCAGCAGTACGCCAATGGCCGGTTGACTGGGGCTTAGGCCAAAGCCCAGAAAGGTTAACGCGGCTTCGTGAAGAATCGCGTGGGGGAACAGCAGCAGCGCGCCGACCAAGCAGTGAGGGAGCAAATGGGGGAGCAAGTGGCCATGGAGCACAAACCAGCGCGACTTACCCAGCGCACGAGAGATTCGCACATAGGGTGCCTGGCGCAGTTGCAACAGCTCGGCGCGTAGCACCCGGGCCAAACTCGGCCAGTGGGTGACGGCTACGGCAATAATCACTGCCTGGGTGCCGCCGCCCAGGGCAAAGGCGATCAACATCAATAAAATCAGGTGGGGCACACTGAGTAGCGTATCAATCAGTAGACTTACCAGCGCATCCAGCCGCGCTGATAGCGTGGCCAGTGCCGCCAGGCTCAGTGCAATCAGAGTGCTTAGTAGCGCCGCCAGGCAGCCCACCCAAAAGCTGAGTGCCAGCCCGGCCAGGGTTCTTGCCCAAAGTTCCCGACCTAGCGCGTCGGTACCTAACCAGTGGTCAAGGCTGGGCGGGGCCAAGCGGGCGTCAAACTGCATCTGCTGAGCTGAATCACCCAGCAGCCACTGGCTGGCGACCAGCCCCGTCACCAGCAGAACGGTGACGCCCAGGCTGAAAGCGGCACGCAGGCGTGGTTGAGCATCGCGGCTTGTTAGGGCGAGTCTCATAGGCCGCCCTGCTTAATGCGAGGGTCGATAACGTCATAGAGCGTATCAGCGATCATATTGCCGACGCTGACAAACAGCGCGGTAAAGAGGGCAATGCCTAGCAGCAGGGGAACGTCACTGCGCAGTCCCGCTGCCACCGTGGCCTGACCTAAACCGGGGTAGGCAAATACCTGTTCAATAAGGATAGAGCCGCCGAATAGCTCGCCCAGTGAAGCAAACGCCAGCGTCATCGCTGGTAGGCTGGCATGGCGCAGGCCGTGGCGCCAGGCCACATCAATTCGGCTGGCACCCTGGGCGAAAGCATGAGTGGCCACCTCTGAGCGCATTAGCTCAAGCATGCGAGCGCGGGTGTGAAGAGTGACATTGGCAATGCCCAGCAACGCCAGGGTGGCGATCGGCAGTATCAGATGGTGCAGGCGCGTAGCGAGAGTGACATCTTGGCTTAAGGTGCCCGTTGGGCCAGCGCAGCAAGTGGGTGTCCAGCCTAGCGTTACTGAAAAAAGCAGCACGGCAAGTATCGCCAGCCAGAAGGCGGGCGTGGAGGCGGTAATGAAGGCGTAGGTGCTGATAATGTTATCCAGCGTTGAGCCCTCTTTGGCTCCGGCTACAACGCCAAGGCTAAATCCCAGTAGCGCCGAGAGTAGCCAGGCGCCGCCCAGCAGCACAATGGAGCGCTGAAAGCGCTGGCCAATTACCTCGCTAACCGGCTGGTTATACACATGGCTCCAGCCCAGATCACCGCTCGCTAATTGACGTAGCCAGTGGCCAAACTGGACAGCAGGAGGCTCATCAAACCCCCAGCGCTGGGCAATTAATTCACGTTGCTCAGGGCTAACCTGGGCCATCTGCGGGCCTAGGTAGGCATCGATTGGGTCGATAGGCGAGGCCATCATCAGCCCAAACGAGACCACTGCCACACACAGCAGCACCAGGATTAGGCGTGACAGCCGCGTCGCGATACGCGCTATTACTCGCACGTCCAGCGCCACTCAAGCAGGTTAGCGGTAATCGGCCAGCCGTGGCCGTGGGGCGCCACGCCCAGCTCGCCAACGTCTAAGCAAGTGTTGGCAAAATAGACGTGCTCCAGGTTGACCAGCCAGGCCCAGCTACTGTCGCCGCGCAGACCATAGCCAGTCGTGCCATCCCACTGCGCTGCTTGCCAGTACTGGTTGGCTTGTTCGATGCTGTGAGCCGCCTGGGCGTCGTCAAGGTGGGCGTCCACCTCTGGGTTGGCATAAAAGCCGCTATTATAGAAACCGTTGCCCGCATACTGACTGTGGAAGAGGTAGTAAATCTCTTGCGGACTGTGGCTGCCAAACCCGAACATAATCGCGTCCTGATGCAGCGCTTCGCGCTGGATTTCGTCCCAGTGGCGGCCTGTGGGCTGCATTTCAATACCCAGTGGGCGTACCATCTCGGCGCTTACCTCCGCGAGCAGCTGTCGGGTGGTATCGCTGGCGGGGTAGGTGAGCCGAAAGCGCGCGGGCAGGCCATCTTTGTAGCGCAGGCCATCTTCACCAAGTTCCCAACCAGCGCTTTCAAGTATTTTTTCTGCCTGAGTCAAGTCGGGTGCGACGACGTTCTCTTCCGGGCCACTCCAAGGAAGGCCGTCGGCTGGGCCAAATGCGGGGCGGCCAAAACCGTGCAACGCTACCTCCACCAAGGTTTCACGGTCGACCGCAAGGTTGATGGCTTGGCGAATGGCAAGGTCGGCGGTGACGTCGTTGCCAATCAATGTTCCCGACGCTGCTTGCTCACCATTGGCAGGCTGCATGGGGAAAAGGATGCCACGGTTATCGACGCTCTCCATGATGACCCGCTGCATCTGCGCCGGTACATTGTCCGCCAGCGCTGGCGGAACCGAGGCAATATCCACCTGACCAGCATGGGCGGCACTGAGGGTGGCGTCTTCACCGGTAAACAGAAACACCAGCCGTTCAAAGACGGGCGTAGGGCCGTAGAAGTAGGGATTACGTTCTACAATCAGCTGTTCGCCTTCCTGCCACTCGACCAGTTGATAGGGGCCTGAGCCAAGGGGGTGGCGACCATAATGTTCGCTATAGCCGTTGTCACGCTCGGCGCTTGGCACAATACCCAGCGTCATGAGCTGGTCAGCAAAAGTGATGTGTGGGGCGCGTAGATGAAGCGTGACGGTATACGCATCCACGGCTTGGGCTTGATCAAGGGCGCTTAGATCGGCACGCCCACCCGCCTTGGCCGCTGCGTTGAAGGTATAGGCCACATCTTCAGCGGTCAGCAGCGTACCGTCGGCAAAGCGGGCATCGTCACGCAGGGTGAGTGTCCACGTTAGACGATCTTCAGAAAGTGACCACTGGGTAGCCAATTCAGGCTGTGGCGTAAGGTCTCTGCCCCGAGAGAGTAGCGTCGACTGAAACAGCGGATTGCCGTATTGCCCCCAGCCCAGTAGCGGGTCGAAGCCCTGCTCGGGCTCGCCACCAACGGCGAGCACCAGCTGCTCCTTCGCCTGCACGGCGCTAGCGGCCCCTAAACAACTGAGTGCAATACCCAGTAAGATAGGCCGAGGTAATCCAGGCATCGCTTTATCCTTGCTGTTACTAGTATGATCTTTTTTAAATAACATCATACTAGCGGCATGGGCGACACATGAAAAGTGAATCAATTGAGGGGGCGTGAATGCAGCGTGTAACGGTTACGCTTGATGAAGAGCTGCTGGCGGAGGTAGATACGCTAATGCGTGAGCGCGGCTATCAGAATCGCTCAGAGGCGATTCGCGACCTGACCCGCAGTGGTTTAAAGCAGGTGAGGGAGGAGGTCGCACCGGACTCACCCTGCATGGGCGCGCTGGTATATGTCTATGATCACGCCGCCCGTGAGTTGTCCAAGCGCTTAACGCGCCACTCCCACGACCATCATGATCTAACGCTGTCGACCCTACATGTGCATATTAACCACGACAGTTGCCTGGAAGTGGCGCTGCTCAAAGGCCAGGGGCGGGCGCTCAAACAGTTTGCCGCCGAAGTAACGTCGTCACGCAGCGTGCGTCATGGGCAGTTAGTGCTGATACCTGACGAGTAGGCATAAAAAAGGTGACCCTGAGGTCACCTTTTCTGATCGGTAGCGCGAGCGTCTTAGTGCTCAACGCCGCCTTCGCCGTGCACGTGGCCGTGCTCAACTTCTTCAGCGCTGGCTTCGCGTACTTCAGCGATCTCAACATCAAAGTTGAGCTGCTGGCCTGCCAGCGGGTGGTTGCCATCGACAACAACCGTATCGCCTTCGACTTTCTTGACGGTAACCATCAGCGGGCCGCCTTGGGTCTGGGCTTGGAACTGCATGCCCGGCTCAATGCTTTCAACGCCTTGGAACGCATCGCGCGGTACTTCTTGCATTAGCTGCTCTTGCAGCTCGCCGTAACCTTCTTCAGGCGATACGGCAACGTTCAGTTTTTCACCCGCAGCACGACCTTCCAGCTCTTTCTCAAGGCCCGGAATGATATTACCGGCGCCATGGAGGTAGGTAAGCGGCTCACGGCCTTCGGAACTGTCTAGCACTTCACCTGCATCGTTGGTCAGGGTGTAGTGAAACGCGACAACCGAGTTTTGCGCAATTTGCATGGAATAACCTTTCGGTGAGTGCATGTCCCAATATGGTAACGCGTGTGGGCTGGCTTGTCAGGGGGTAGCAGCGCTTTTTCCTACTCACCACTTTCGACGGTATTGCGCACCAGGGTGACCAGGGATACCCTACAACCATCATTTTTTCCTTTGCCCTATCACTTTTGGAGCATGCAATGACGATCTTAATTATTTGGCTTGTCGCATTTTGCCTGATTGCTTACTTTGTGCATCAGCGCTGGAATAGCGGCGTGAGCGAGGGATTAGATAAGGTGTTGCCCGGTTTTTTGAAAAGCCATGGCGATAACCGTTATCTATGGGTAATTACGCTGGGAGTATTGGGCTCGACCACGTTAGTGAAGCCGGTTGATATGCTGCTGGTCGTTATTCTGTTGGGCCTCATTGGCTGGGCAGTTATGGCGCTGGTTAACTGGGCGGGCAGCAAAGCTCACTGATTTCGTCGACAGCAATAAAGTCGGCGGCAATAAAATAGTCATAAAAAAAGCCCGACCATCATGGTAGATGGTCGGGCTTTTTCGTGGCGATTAAACGCTATCCATGAACGCTGCTTACATTAATAAGGTGCAACGCTCACGCTAGCACCACTACCAATCAGGCGAACACGCTGACCGGCTTGGAATTGTTGGTCTGCGCGCTGAACGACAACGATGTCAGAGCCGTCGTCACGACGAATTTCCATTTCCAGCGCATTGACGCGGTTAGTCGCATCTTCAGCGGCGGTGCCTGCCACCGCACCGCCGAGTGCACCAGCAACCGTTGCCAATTGACGACCCGAGCCACCGCCGACTTGGTTGCCCAGAAGACCACCAATGATCGCGCCACCACCACTGCCTAAAAGGCCGCCTGCACGGCTTTCCGCTTGAATCTGTACCGGGCGAACCGCCACGATCGTGCCATAAGTGACGCTTTGGCTTGTTTTGGCCTGATTACCGCTATAGACATCGCCAGAGTAGCCGGATGTGTTGGCGCAGCCAGCTAGGGTGAGAATGCTTAGTGCGGCAACGGGTAAAAGAAGACGTTTCATTAAAACCTCCAGTGTGTCTATTTTGATAACTGTCGCCCACATGGCTGTCATTAAGATGACGGTTTGAGGAGCAATTACAGTTATAGAACAGTGTTCGTTAAAGATAGCTGATGCCACCGCTTTTGACCAGTGATCGTTTAAAAAGATCACAACTGGTAGCGCAGGCGCTACCAAATAGCTTACGCCAGAGTGTAACAGCGTATTAAGAAAACAGTGTGCAAATACCGCTAGACAAGCAAAAACAGGAGGCCTGTAAGGCCYCCTGTTGCAGGGTTTGCATGGCGAGTTAAGGCAGTTTAAAACCTGCTAATTAGCCAAACTGGTTCATGGTGTTGTCTTTGCCACCGGCTTTGAGCGCGGCATCGCCGTGGAAGAACTCTTTGTGGTCATCACCGATATTGGAGCCCGCCATATCCTGGTGACGAACTGTGGCGATCCCCTGGCGAATTTCCTGGCGCTGGACGCCTTTCACGTAAGCCAGCATGCCTTCGTCGCCGAAGTAGCCTTTCGCCAGATTATCGGTGGACAGGGCGGCGGTGTGGTAAGTCGGCAGGGTGATCAAGTGGTGGAAGATCCCTGCTTCGCGAGATGAGTCGCGTTGGAAGTTACGCGTCCACTCATCGGCCAACTGACCAAGCTCTGTTTCGTCGTATTCGGCGCTCATCAGCTTGTCACGCTGGTAAGCCGATACATCTTTACCCTCTTCCTGCCAGGCATCGAACACCTGCTGGCGGAAGTTCAGCGTCCAGTTAAAGGACGGTGAGTTGTTGTAGACCAGCTTGGCATCCGGCACGACTTCACGAATCCGGTTAACCATGCTGGCGATCTGGCCAACGTGAGGCTTCTCGGTTTCGATCCATAGCAGGTCGGCGCCGTTTTGCAGACTGGTGATGCAGTCCAGAATGACACGATCTTCGCCAGTACCGGGTTTGAACTGGTAGAGGCCCGACGCGAGGCGCTTGGGTTTCACCAGCTTGCCGTTCTGCTTGATAACCACATCGCCGTTATTGATGTCGGCGGCGTTCTCAATCGTATCGCCGTCCAGGAAGCTGTTGTACTGATCGCCTAGATCACCTGGCTCATTGGTGACGGCAATTTTTTGCGTCAAACCAGCGCCGAGTGAGTCGGTGCGCGCCACGATAACGCCATCTTCAATGCCGAGTTCCAAAAAGGCATAACGCACGGCGTTAATTTTGGCCAGAAAGTCCTCATGGGGCACGGTGACTTTACCGTCCTGGTGGCCGCACTGTTTTTCGTCAGAGACCTGGTTTTCCAGCTGGATACAGCAAGCGCCGGCTTGAATAAACTTCTTGGCCAGCAGATAGGTGGCTTCTGCGTTACCAAAGCCCGCGTCGATATCGGCAATGATCGGCACGATATGGGTCTCGTAATTATCGATTTTGCTGATCAACTCCTGCTCTTTGCCGCTGTCGCCGGCCTCTTTAGCCTCATCCAGGGCGCGGAACAGGTGGTTAAGTTCCCAGGCATCGGCTTGCTTTAGGAAGGTGTAGAGCTCTTCAATCAGGTCCGCGACGGAGGTTTTCTCGTGCATTGACTGGTCGGGGAGCGGGCCGAACTCGGAGCGCAGCGCGGCAACCATCCAGCCAGAAAGGTAGAGGTAGCTACGTTTGGTGGTGCCAAAGTGCTTTTTGATTGAGATAAGCTTCTGCTGACCAATAAAGCCGTGCCAGCAGCCTAGTGACTGGGTGTACTGTGCGGTATCAGCATCGTAAGCAGCCATATCTTCACGCATGACTTTGGCGGTATAGCGAGCAATGTCCAGGCCGGTGTGAAAGCGGTTTTGAGCACGCATGCGGGCGGCGTACTCAGGTTTGATGGCTTCCCATTTGCCGCCTTGTGCTTCGCGGAGCTGGGCCATGGCTTTGATATCGTCGAGCAGTCCTGACATGAGCTTACCCTCTTTGGTCTTGATGTTGTTTCGCAAATCAGCGCTTGCTTATGCTGCACCTGCGAAGTTGTATTCAGCATCATTGAATTTCGCGTTACTGTCTTTAAGCCAATCGTCTCTAAGTCAATCGTCTCTAAGCCCATTGTCTTGGGTGCTAGAGACATCAGTGCTAGAGGCATCTGATACAGCGTTGCGGGCTTGAAGCCTTAACCACATCGCCATAACGCTGCAATGCAATAACTATCCACGAGGATGGCGTATTCAACAATTGACACTTGGGGGCACAGTGGGTTGTAACCCGACTACAGCGGGTAATACAGCGGTGGGTTTGTGTAGTGGTTTTTCGTCAGGAGGGCATAAAAAAGCACTGCCGGAGCAGTGCTAGAGATCAAACAAGAGTATCTATTACGCGAGTGAAAGCGTCATTTCTCGATGGGGAATACCTGCATCGAGAAACTCCTCGCCGTGGGCAACGAAGCCTAGCCGCTGATAAAACGCCAACGCGTGAACTTGGGCGCTCAGCACGACTTGAGGGTGTCCTGCATGGCGAGCCGCCTCAATGGCGGCCTGCATCAGCAGCACGCCGATGCCGGTGCCGCGGGCATCACTAAGTACTGCAACACGGCCAATATGGGCATCGGGCAGCAGCCGTGCGGTGCCTACCGGCTGCCCGTCGAGGAGTGCCAAAAAGTGCTGGCACTCAGGATCCAAGCCATCCCACTCCTCTTCCTGAGGCACGCTCTGCTCTTCAATAAATACTCGGCGCCGGATCTCGCTGGCAGCCTGGCCAAGCGTTTCCCAGTTGCCGGTGCTAATGTGGGTAATCGCCATTAATACGCCTCGTCGTCATCACCTTCATCGCTCATAAAACCCAGGCTGCCGGTATTGACCAGTTGCGTGATGAGCGCAGCAGCACCGTCAAGCTCAAGGTCGTCGGCGTAGAGCGGGGTAGTGTCGGCAAGGCGTTTAGCCAATTCAGCCGAGCAAGCGTGGCCGTCGCCATCAACAAATAGCGTGGTGCCGCTGGCGTCGCTACGCCAGGCAAAGCGTGAGCCCGGCATATGATAAAGCGGTTCGTCGTCTTGTAGCTGAGCAACAAGCGCCGCCTCGGTCATCGGTGTTTCAAGCGGTACCACTTGATCGACATATTTTGGCTGGGTCATCACCCGGCCAAACCACTGAGCGACTTGGGTTGGGTTATCCAGCGTCGACATAATCAGCTGACGCATCCGTTCCACTGCGGCGTCATCCAGTTCACCGGGCTGCTGAGCAGGCGCCATGCCTGCATCGCTGTAACGCTGAGAGGCCGGTAGCTGCTCGCCGAGGTAGTCCGCATAGGAGGKGATCGCCTCATCGGCGGAAGGTGCGCGAAAACCCACCGAAATGGTCATGCAGTCATCGCTCTGACTGACGCCGTGATGTGCCCAACCGGGAGGAAGATAGAGCATATCGCCGGGGTCAAGCACCCAGTCGGAGTCTGGCTCTACGCTGAATTCTTTCAGAATGCGCAGATCAATGCCTTGGATAATCGGCGCATCTTCGGTCAGTTTGCCACCCAGCTGCCAGCGGCGGTGGCCGCTGGCTTGGAGTAGGAAAACGTCGTACTGGTCGATATGCGCGCCCACATTGCCGCCAGGAGGTGCGTAGCTGATCATCACGTCATCGAGCCGCCAGCGGGGTAGGAAGTCAAACTCATCCATCAGTGCTGCCACCGCGGGCACATAGTGGTCAACCGCCTGCACCAGCAGACTCCAGTTGTTTTCCGGTAGCCGTTCGAAGGTGGCTTCATCGAAGGGGCCGTGAGAGACCTGCCAGGGGCCGYCCGGGCCTTCTTCTTCGACCAGACGTGCTTCCACGCCAGGCTCGCAGGCAAGGCCCGCCAGTTCATCGGCTTCAATGGGGCTGATGAAGTCGGGCATCGCGCCACGAATCAGCAGCGGCTTTTGCTGCCAATAATGGGCCAGAAAGTCGGCGGCGGTAAGATCGCCCAGCAGGGTTAACGGCTTATCGTGATGGTTCATGGCATGCCCTGGCGTTAGTAAGTTGGCGATATAAGGTGTCGTTATAGATGTCTTTATAGACAGTTTAATTGTTGCGTCAATGCTTCGGCCTGGGCCTGAGCATTACCAATATAGTTGGCCGGTGAAAGCGCCTTCAACTCGGTTTTAACCTCGCTGGGCAATTCCAGTGTATCAATAAACGCCGCAAAGCCCGCTTGGTCAATACGTTTGCCGCGGGTCAGTTGCTTAAGTTTTTCGTAGGGCTTTTCGATGCCGTAGCGACGCATCACCGTTTGAATCGGCTCGGCGAGCACTTCCCAACTGTTATCCAGGTCGGCGTTTAAACGCTCGGGATTGGCTTCCAGCTTGCTGACGCCTTTTAAGCTGGCGTGGTAAGCAATTAAACCATAGGCCAAGCCTACGCCCAGATTACGCAGTACGGTGGAGTCGGTGAGGTCACGCTGCCAGCGGGAAATCGGCAGCTTTTGGGCAAGATGACTCAGTACCGCATTGGCCAGACCCAGGTTGCCCTCGGAGTTTTCAAAGTCGATCGGGTTCACTTTGTGCGGCATGGTCGATGAGCCAATTTCGCCCTCAACCGTGCGCTGCTTGAAGTAACCCAATGAAATATAGCCCCATACGTCGCGATCGAAGTCGATCAAGATCGTATTGAAGCGGCAGATAGCATCGAACAGTTCGGCGATATAGTCGTGGGGCTCGATCTGGGTGGTGTAAGGGTTGAACGTTAGCCCTAGGCCTTCCACAAAGGTACGTGCGTTGGCTTCCCAATCGATCTCTGGGTAGGTGGTCAGGTGGGCGTTGTAATTGCCCACGGCGCCGTTGATTTTGCCCAGCACTTCCACCGCTTCAATCTGCTTCAACTGGCGCTTAAGGCGGTAGGCCACATTGGCCATCTCTTTGCCCAGCGTGGTTGGCGTCGCCGTTTGGCCATGGGTACGGGATAGCATCGGCTGGGCGGCGTGGGCGATGGCCAGCTTGGCGATTTCGTCGGCCACTTCGTGCATGGTGGGCAGCATGGCGGTTAGGCCATCGCTGAGCATCACGCCGTAAGAGAGGTTGTTGATATCTTCACTGGTGCAGGCAAAGTGAATAAACTCGGTGACCGCATGTAGCTCGGCTTGATCGGCAATTTTCTCTTTGAGGAAATACTCCACCGCTTTGACATCGTGGTTGGTAGTGCGCTCGATCTCTTTGATGCGCTCGGCATCGCTGATTGAAAACTCACGAATCAGCTGCTCAAGAAACGCGGTTGCCTCAGCGGAGAGCGGCGGCACTTCGATTATTTGGGTGTGCTCGGCCAGGCGCTGAAGCCAGCGAACTTCCACAATCACACGGGCGCGAATCAGGCCGAATTCACTGAAGTGTTCGCGCAGGGCGGCGGCTTTAGAAGCGTAGCGGCCGTCAACGGGGGAGAGGGCGGTCAAAGCGGAGAGTTGCATGGCATGGTTTCCAGGTGGTTCGAGAGCAAATTAATCGAGAGCAAATTAATCAAGAACAAGTCAAACGAGAACAGAGTAGTCGATTGGGTGGCGGTCAGCTGAGGCTGTCCAGCGCCCGGCGTAGCGCTTTGCGCTGGAATACCAGCTTCCAACGCCGCCCGCCTTGTTGATGCCACAATAACCCAAAGCGAATCCCTGCCATCAGGCAGGCGCGCACACGCTCGGGCATCATGCGGCTTTGCAATAGCGAGGGGTCACCTTGCACCACAATGCGGGTTTTAAAGGTGGAAATGGTCTCTTGGTAGGCTTCCCCCAGGCTGGCGACCACGTTTTCATGGGTAGCACCGAAATGCTCGGCCTGTCCCTGAATGCGGGTGAGCTTTTGGCCCAGAGCGTCCATCATGTCGTTGCTGGTGCGCAGTTTATTCATCAGCATCAGCAGCGAAAAACCGTAACGCAGCACCACCGGGTTCGCCTGCTTGCGGCCCACCAGGGCTTCTAAGGTATCCAGGCCACGGCGTAAGTTGTTGGGGTGCCCGCCGTAAATAGCTTCAAAGCTCTCCGGGTTGGTATCCACGGTGGCTTCAATCAGCGTTTCCCAGGCGCGCGGGTCGACTTGCCCGGTGCGGGCGAGTTCGTCCACCAGACTGGCGGCTTGGAACACGCCTGCTAACGCAAGCGCTTGGCGGGCAGACGGCGAGTCGGGCGCGCGATGGATCGGCGTGGTGGGATTCATGCAGCAGCCTCCGCGGCTTTCTTCCAGGTGGCGCGAATAACGCCGCCGCCCAAGCAAATGTCGCCATCGTAAAGTACCAACGATTGGCCGGGGGTGACGGCCCACTGCGGGTCATCGAAGGTAACCTCGACACCGCCGTCGGGCAGCACACGCATTTCGCAGCGGCAGTCGCTTTGCCGGTAACGCGTCTTGGCAGTAAAGCGACCCTGCTGAATCGGCGGCTCGCCCGCCACCCAATCCATGGCTTCCGTGGCCAGAGTGTCGGAGTAGAGCAATTGATCGTGCTTGCCCTGCACCGCGACCAGTACGTTGCGATCAAGGTCTTTCGCTGCCACGTACCAGGGCTCTTCTGAGTAGTTGGCCAGTCCGCCTATGCCTAAGCCTTGGCGCTGACCCAGGGTGTAGTACATCAGTCCCATATGTTGGCCAATCACATCGCCGTCCGGCGTTTCAATGCTGCCGGGTTGGGCGGGTAGGTACTGCTGCAGGAAGTCGCGAAAACGCCGCTCGCCAATAAAGCAGATCCCGGTGGAGTCTTTTTTCTTGGCGGTAATCAGCTCGTGCTGTTCCGCTAACGCACGCACGGCGGGTTTTTCCAGCTCGCCCACGGGAAACAGAGTGCGCGCGATCGCGGCTTCCGGCACCGCATGCAGGAAGTAGCTTTGATCTTTATTGCCATCCAGCCCTTTAAGCAGGCGCGGACGACTTTCGCTCATGCCTTGGCGGACATGCCCTTGACGAACATAGTGCCCGGTGGCGATTTTATCGGCACCCAGCATTTCGGCGTATTCAAGGAACACCTTAAACTTGATTTCCCGGTTACACAGAATATCCGGGTTGGGCGTACGGCCCGCTTTGTATTCGGCTAAAAAGTGCTCAAAGACATTATCCCAGTACTCCGCGGCAAAATTGGCGGTGTGCAGTTTAATGCCCAGCTTGGCGCAGACCGCTTCGGCGTCGGCGAGATCTTCTTTAGCGGTGCAGTATTCGGTGCCGTCGTCTTCGTCCCAGTTCTTCATAAACAGACCTTCCACCTCATAGCCTTGTTGCATGAGGAGAAGGGCAGAAACGGACGAGTCGACACCGCCGGACATACCGACAATGACTTTGCCGCTAGTAGAGGGCTCGGTAGTGGTTGAACCATCGCTGGCTGGCTGGGTATTGGATGACATTGGCATCCTCAGTAAGAAATAGTGTGCAAAAGGTGGTTTGCTAAAAAGTGTTATGCAATTGGGCGGGGATTATACACGATGGGGGGTGATGGCTTCGAGTGCTTCACTCGCGAATCACCGCCAGCGGATAACTCGTCCCGCTGAGCGCATCCTCAATACGTTTGAGTACTAGTGGGCTGCGTAGACGTGACTGGTGATCTAAGGCGCGTATTTGCTCAAGTGTGAGCCAATGGGTGGCGAAAATATCGGGGTCAAGGGCGAGATCAAGCTTATCAAGCGGCTTGGCAATAAAACCGTGGCTATGAAACGTCTGTCCTGCGTCGCTATGGAATACGTATAGGCCCAGGTAACCGGTGAGTGATACCTGCCAAGCGGTCTCTTCCTGCACCTCACGCAGAATTGCCGCGATAGGCCCCTCGCCGGGTTCGATATGACCGGCGGGCTGGTTAAACACGCTCTGAGGGCCGCCGCGCTGCTCTTCTACCATCAAAAAGCGCTCACCCTGCTGAATCACGCAGGCTGCGGTGCTGCGAATAAGGCTCATCAGGGCTTCCTGCGTTTTGTGGTGGGTCGCGCTCGCTGGCGAGCAGGCGTATTGGCGGGTCGAGGAGCGTGTAGCGCTTCCTTACGCCATTCGCCAGGGGCCAAACCGTCCAGCTTCCATGGGCCAATGGCGATGCGAATCAAGCGCAGGGTGGGAAAGCCCACGTGGGCCGTCATGCGGCGCACCTGTCGGTTACGCCCTTCGCTGAGGGTTAGCTCCAGCCAGCTAGTCGAGGGATGGCGCTTGGGGTCGATGGCCGGGTGGCGCGGCGCGGTAGTGGGAGGACCTATTCGCCGCGCCTTAGCGGGCTGGGTGGGGCCGTCTTTAAGGGTAATGCCCTGGCGTAACGCCTTGAGCGCCGTGTCATCAATGTGCCCTTCGAGCTGAGCCCAGTAGGTTTTGGGCTGCTTATGGCGGGGGTGAGAGATGCGGTGAATCAATTCACCGTCATCGCTGAGCAGCAGCAGGCCTTCAGAGTCGTAATCTAACCGGCCGGCGGGGTAAACATTATTGACATCAATATAGTCCGCCAGCGTGGGGCGACCCTCACGGTCAGTGAACTGGCTCAGTACCTGGAAAGGCTTATGCAGTAGATAGAGGTTGCTCATGAAGTCTCGTTGCTGTTCTTTACTCGGTGCCTTTGGCATGTCGACCATGCGCATGGAGGGCAGCGCTGGTATACTCCGGCTACCTGATGGGGCGCCCATCGTTGAGCTCGCGCTCCGCTCAAGATTTCTTGCCACCGCAGCGAAAAGAGAGAGGTTAACGCAAAAATGACCAAAACGCCGAAGATCATCTATACGCTCACCGACGAAGCGCCCGCGCTCGCGACACACTCCCTGCTACCCATTATCGACGCATTCACCGATTCTGCTGGTATTCAGGTAGAGACCCGCGATATTTCCCTGGCCGCTCGAATCATCGCTCAGTTTCCCGACTATCTGAGTAAAGAGCAGCAGATCGGCGATCACCTGGCGGAGCTTGGCGAACTGACCAAGACCCCAGAAGCTAATATTATTAAATTGCCTAATATCAGCGCCTCACTGCCCCAGTTAAAGGCGGTGATCAAAGAATTGCAGCAGCAGGGCTACAAACTTCCCAACTACCCGGAAACGCCCCAAACTGACGAAGAAAAAGATATCCAGGCCCGCTACGACAAAACCAAAGGCAGTGCCGTCAATCCCGTACTGCGTGAAGGTAACTCTGACCGCCGCGCGCCCTTGTCAGTTAAAAATTACGCCCGCAAATATCCTCACCGTATGGGTGAATGGAGCAGCGACTCCAAATCTCATGTCGCGCATATGCGTGAAGGCGACTTCTACGGCAGTGAAAAGTCGGCGCTAATTGAAAAGGCCACCGATCTTAAGATTGAGCTGGTCGCGAAAGATGGCAGCACGACGGTACTCAAGCCGAAAACCTCGGTGCTGGAAAGCGAAGTGGTCGATGGTGCGGTGATGAGCCGTAACGCGCTGCGCCGTTTTGTGGCCGAAGAAGTCGCTGACGCCAAAGCGAAAGACGTGCTGTTCTCGCTGCACCTTAAAGCGACCATGATGAAAGTCTCTGATCCGATCATGTTCGGCATGGTGGTCAGCGAGTTTTATCAGGACGTGCTGAGCAAGCATGCTGATGATCTTCAGCAGGCGGGTTTCGATGCCAATAACGGTATCGGTGACCTCTACTCGGCGATTAAATCGCTGCCAGAAGAGCGTCAGACCCAGATTCAGGATGAGATACAGGCGCTGTATGCCGAGCGTCCGCGTTTGGCGATGGTGAACTCCCACAAAGGAATCACCAACCTACACGTGCCCAGCGACGTGATCATCGACGCCTCTATGCCCGCGATGATCCGCGACTCTGGTAAAATGTGGGGGGCCGACGACCAGCTACACGACGTTAAAGCAGTGATTCCTGATCGCTGCTACGCCGGTATCTATCAAACCGTGATTGAAGATTGCAAACAGCACGGTGCCTTTGATCCGACCACCATGGGCAGCGTGCCCAATGTGGGTCTAATGGCGCAGAAAGCTGAAGAGTACGGCTCTCACGATAAGACCTTCCAAATCCCCACTGACGGTACGGTGCGCGTTACCGATGCCAGCGGCAATGTCGTGTTAGAGCACAGCGTTGAACAGGGCGACATTTGGCGGATGTGCCAGACCAAAGATGCCCCGGTGCGCGATTGGGTGAAGCTGGCGGTTAACCGTGCCCGTGAAAGCGCCACGCCCGCTATCTTCTGGCTGGATGCCCAGCGCGCTCACGATGCTCAGTTGATCAAGAAAGTCGAAAGCTACTTGAAAGATCACGATACCACTGGCCTGGATATTCGTATCATGGCGCCGGAAGACGCCATGCGCTTCTCCCTGGAGCGTATCCGTAAGGGCGAAGACACCATCTCCGTCACTGGCAACGTACTGCGCGACTACTTGACCGATCTGTTCCCGATTATGGAGCTGGGCACCAGTGCCAAAATGCTCTCAATCGTACCGTTGATGAATGGCGGTGGTTTGTTTGAAACCGGCGCTGGCGGCTCTGCGCCCAAGCACGTTCAACAGTTGCTGGAAGAGAACCACCTGCGCTGGGATTCGCTGGGCGAGTTCCTGGCTCTGGCGGCATCCCTTGAGCACCTGGGCAGCACCTTCGATAACGCCCGGGCGAAAATGCTGGCTAAAGCCCTCGATCAGGCGAACGGTAAGTTCCTGGATAGCAATAAGTCGCCGTCGCGCAAAGTGGGTGAGCTCGACAACCGCGGCAGCCMCTTCTATTTGGCGCTATACTGGGCAGAAGCCTTGGCTGAGCAGAGTGAAGATGCCGAGATGCAAGCCTTATTCGGTCGTTTGGCCGACGCGCTAACGGCCAAAGAGGCGACCATTGTCGATGAACTGAACAGCGTTCAGGGGCAGTCTGTCGATATTCGTGGCTATTTCCACCCAGATCTTGAGTTGGCTGGTCAGGTTATGCGCCCCAGCAAGACTCTTAACGAAACGCTGGCCATGGTCGCTAAGAGCTAATAGCAACCGCCCGCGATGAGGCTTGTTAACCCCCGTCCGCTCGGCGGGCGGGGGTTTCGTATTAAGTTCTCTATTCCACCCGCTCTTGCACTCCCTGTTACACCCTGTGATATTTTAATTTTTCCATGAACCCTTGCTGATCGAAAGCGTCTTAGCTAATAGTGAAAGTTAATAGCCAATTAGCCATCGTGAGACCTGTAGACGCTTCCAGCGGTCAGTGTTGAGACAACCACCGTGCTGCTTATGCCCAACCTAGATAGTTCATGCTTGGCCATGCTACCCGTACAAACGGGGATGACACGGCCAAATATGCCCGATGAAGATGGCGATATCGCGGTGCAGTCAGCAGAACCGGCGCTGGCGCAACCGCCGCTTTATAAGGTGGTGCTTCACAATGACGATTACACGCCGATGGAGTTCGTCATTGAAGTGCTGCAAGATTTTTTCAACATGGACAGCGAGACAGCCGTTCAGGTTATGCTCGCCGTACATACCCAAGGAAAGGGCACCTGCGGCGTATTTACGCGGGATATAGCTGAAACCAAAAGCTATCAGGTAAACGAATATGCCCGGGAGTGTGAGCACCCGTTGATAAGTGATATTGAGGCCGCCAATTAAAAACGTTGAGAAATAATTGGCGGTGAGGCTTGCAACCGTGCCATTTGTACCCGATGTTGAGAGTGCCGGTCGATTAAACTGATCCGACGCAAGCCCTAGGTGGCGATACGCCCTAGGTAGTAGCGAAAAGGGGACTGCCATGCTGAGCAAAGAACTTGAAATGACCCTGAACACGGCCTTCACCGTGGCGCGCTCAAAGCGCCATGAGTTTATGACCGTTGAGCACCTGCTGCTAGCGTTGCTAGATAATGCCTCAGCGGTAGACGTACTGAAGGCCTGCGGGGCGAACCTCGACAAGCTGCGGTCCGATCTGCAGGATTTTATTAACTCGACCACGCCACTGATTCCAGAAGGCCAGGGTGATCGCGAGACCCAGCCCACGCTTGGTTTTCAGCGTGTTTTACAGCGGGCGGTCTTCCACGTTCAGTCATCGGGTAAAAGTGAAGTATCCGGCGCTAATGTGCTGGTAGCGATCTTCTCCGAGCAAGAGAGCCAAGCGGTTTACTTCCTTAAACAGCAGAGTGTTGCGCGGGTTGATGCGGTCAACTACATCGCCCATGGTATCTCCAAAGTGGCTGGTCACGGGCCGTCTCCCGCTCCTTCTTCGTCAGAGAGCGAAGACGCGGAAGAGGGTGGCAATGAGGGCGCTGCTCATCCGCTCACGGGCTACGCAACCAACCTGAATGAGCAGGCGCGGCTGGGCAAAATTGATCCGCTGATTGGCCGTGACCACGAGCTTGAGCGCGTGGTGCAAATTCTGGCCCGGCGGCGCAAGAATAATCCGCTGTTGGTCGGTGAGGCAGGCGTGGGTAAAACCGCGGTGGCCGAAGGCTTGGCCAAGCGTATCGTTGAAGAAGATGTTCCCGACGTTATTGCCGATGCGGTGGTCTATTCGCTGGATATGGGCGCGCTACTGGCCGGTACCAAGTACCGTGGCGACTTTGAAAAACGCCTCAAAAGCCTGCTGAGCGAGCTACGCAAGCAGCCTAACGCGGTGCTATTCATCGATGAGATCCACACGGTGATTGGCGCAGGCGCCGCCTCTGGTGGTGTGATGGATGCGTCTAACCTGCTTAAGCCACTACTCTCTTCGGGCGAGCTGCGCTGCATTGGTTCGACCACGTTCCAAGAATTCCGCGGTATCTTCGAGAAAGATCGTGCCCTGGCGCGGCGCTTCCAGAAAGTGGATGTGATGGCGCCGKCGGTCGACGACACCATCAAAATCCTCAAAGGGCTGCGTTCTCGCTTTGAAGAGCACCACGAACTGAAGTATACCGATGGCGCGCTTGAGAGCGCGGCACGTTTAGCGGATCGCTACATCAACGATCGCTTCCTGCCCGACAAAGCGATTGACGTGATTGACGAGGCGGGCGCTCACCAGCGTCTATTGCCGCCGGAAGTGCGTCTTAAGACCATCGACGTCGAGCAAGTGGAAGCCGTGGTGGCATCGATTGCGCGTATTCCGCCGAAGAGTGTTTCAAGCTCTGACCGCAAGCTGCTAGAGAAGCTGGATCGTGACCTGAAGATGCTGGTGTTTGGGCAGGATGAAGCAATCGATAGCCTCTCGGCGGCCATTAAGCTCTCCCGGGCAGGGCTTAAATCCCCCGATAAGCCCGTCGGTAGCTTCCTGTTTGCTGGCCCCACGGGGGTGGGTAAAACCGAAGTGGCCAAGCAGCTTGCGCATATTATGGGCATCGAGTTGGTGCGCTTTGATATGTCGGAGTATATGGAGCGTCACACCGTATCGCGCTTGATCGGTGCGCCCCCGGGTTACGTCGGTTACGACCAGGGTGGTCTGCTGACGGAAGCGGTCACTAAGCAGCCGCACTGTGTGCTGCTGCTGGATGAGATCGAGAAAGCTCATCCGGAAGTCTTTAACCTGCTGCTGCAGGTCATGGATCACGGTCGTTTAACGGATAACAACGGCCGCGAAGCCGATTTCCGCCACGTTATCGTGATCATGACCTCTAACGCCGGTGCTGAGCAGGCGTCGCGCCGCTCCATTGGCTTCCAGCATCAAGACCACTCCACCGATGCCATGGAAGTGATTCGTCGGACCTTCTCGCCGGAGTTCCGCAACCGTCTGGATGGCATTATTCAGTTCCATTCGCTGCCGGTTTCGGTGGTGCGCAACGTCGTCGACAAGTTCTTGATCGAGCTGCAGGCGCAGCTGGATGAGAAGCGTGTTCAGCTGGATGTGGACGACATGGCACGAGATTGGCTGGCCGATAAAGGCTATGATCCTGATATGGGTGCACGCCCAATGGCGCGCCTCATTCAAGAGAAGCTGAAAAAGCCATTAGCCGAGATGATTCTGTTTGGCGAGCTGGCTGACCAGGGCGGCATTGTTCACGTTAGCCTGGAGGAGGGCGAGTTGCACCTTTCCACAGAGACTGAAATGGCAGATGCGCCCTGAAAAGGGCGCTAAGCCGCATTAAAGCCCATCACTTATGTTGTACCCATAAAAACGCAGCGCCCTGTCTTTGACGGGGCGTTGTCGTTCTTAGTCAGCAGTCATTGACACTGATCGGCGCTGTCCTAGAAGCAATTCTTCGAAACAGTTCTTAGCAGCAGTCGAAGCCAGCCCAACGCGTTAGTATCAGCTATCAACAAGCTGAGGGCTTAGCGCGAACGGTAAACGATACGGCCTTTGGACAGGTCGTACGGTGTCAGCTCTACTTTTACCTTGTCGCCGGTCAGAATGCGGATATAATTTTTGCGCATTTTGCCGGAGATGTGAGCGGTAACAACGTGACCGTTTTCCAGCTCAACCCGAAACATGGTGTTCGGAAGGGTATCGACGATAACGCCTTCCATTTCAATATGATCTTCGCGTGCCATATAGGCATGTCCTCACTTATGAGTTAGTGATGTAATAATCGGTCAGAATTTGAGTGCCGCTAGGTGGGCGCTCAAGAAACAGCGCTATATTGTGCCGTAAGCCCGCCGTCAAGGCAAAAAAGCTGGCATGTTTAGCGAATTAACGGCCGCCAATGGCGCCCATCAAGGATTTCCAACGGCGCAAACGCCTGCTTGTAGCGCATCTTACGGCACTCTTCGATCCAATACCCTAAATAAAGGTGCGGCAGCGCTTTTTCTCGGCTGAGTTCAATAAGCTGGAGAATAGCAAAAGTGCCTAGCGAACGCTTGTCCAAGGCCTCGCTCACGGCAAAGAAGGTGTAGATTGCCGAGAGCCCATGCTCCAGCTGGTCAAAAGCGGCTACCCCGACCAGTTCGTCGTCGAGGTACATCTCCATTAGATGGGCATAGGGCTCATCAAGGGTGAGAAAAGTGCGATACTGTTCACGGCTGGGCGGGTACATATCGCCGTCGGCATGGCGCTGACGAATGTAGTTAGCGTAGAGCGAGTAGTGGCTTGATGCAAAGTGAGCGGGCACGATACGCACGCTAATATCGGCGKTGCGGCGCCAAATTTTGCGTTGCGTGCGGTTAGCCGCAAACTGTTCAACGGGAATACGCACCGAGCGGCAGGCGTTGCATCCCTCACAGTGAGGGCGGTATAAATGGCGCCCGCTGCGACGAAACCCTAACAGCGCCAGCGAGTCATAGACACCTGGGACTGGCGACTCCTGAGGGTCGAGAAACAGTGTCGTCGCCTCTCGGCCGGGTAGGTAGCTACAGGCATGCGGCACGGTAAGGAAGAAGCGTAAATCCCGCACCGGGCGACGCGGAGTGTTACTGCTCACGGCTTGCCTCCTTGTTGAAAGAAAGGGTTGAAACAGAATAAGTTCGTCACTATGCATTACCCTCAGCGGCAATCGCGTTTAGCCACAGCGATGCGGGAACAGTGGGTGTCTCAGTGGTTGGTGAAGGGAACGTAAACGCCTTATCGGGCAACCAGTTTTTAAGATAGTTGATGAATGCCTCGCGGGCGACTGTAATAGCGCCCAGGCTCTCCAGGTGGGGCGTATGCATTTGGCAGTCGATGAGTTTGCCACCGTGCTCGCGCATGGCCCTGGCAAGGTGGGCCAGCGCTACCTTTGAGGCATCCGGGGCGCGGGAGAACATCGACTCGCCGAAAAACACTGGGCCCATGGCAATGCCATACAGCCCGCCCACTAATTGGCTGTTTTGATGGACTTCAATGCTATGGGCAATGCCCAAGGCATGCAGCAGGCTGTAAGCGTCGCACATGTCATCCGTGATCCAGGTGCCAGCCTCTTCGCCACGTGGGGCGGCACAGGCCTGAATCACCTGGTCGAAGTGTTGATCCAGGGTGACATGGAAGCCACCATGGCGTAATCGTTTGGTTAGGCTACGACGCTGCTTAAATTGCTCTGGTAGGAGTATCATGCGCGGGTCTGGACTCCACCACAGAATGGGGTCGTCGTCGCTGAACCAGGGAAATATGCCCTGCCGATAGGCTTCTMCCAGCCAGGTGGGGGAGAGCTCACCGCCAGCGGCCAGCAGGCCATTGGGCGCCTCTAGGGCGTTATGCGTAGCTGGAAATGTAGGATGTGGCGAGGAAAGCCAAGGTAGCATTACTTGCTCCTGTTGCAGCGTGCTCTGTGACGGCGGAAGGATGCTCGGTATCATGCAAACTCGCAAGTGGATTAAAGACGCCATTGAGGTGTAAAGGGAGAGTCGCTTGAAAGTGAATAAAGCAGTAAACAAGCGAACGCAGCGTAGCGCGCGTCAAACACCATCATCGGCTTCTTCTGCGCGTGTTAACGCCGCAAAGGATAAGGCTCGTCGTTTTGGCCTGCGCTTACAAGGCTCCGTACGCGAAGGCGTAGTGGTGATACTGCTTGCGCTGTGTGTGTTTTTATTATTAGCACTATTTAGCTACCACCCGTCTGATCCAGGCTGGTCTTATCAGGGCCCGGAAACCGATGTTCGTAACTGGATGGGCCAAGTAGGCGCCTGGCTAGCCGATGTCCTCTATTCACTGCTTGGCGCCAGCGCATTGTGGTGGCCAGGCATGTTTGGTTTTGCCGCCTGGTGGCTGATTCGCTCGCGTCAGGTGCGTTTTGAGCTTGACCCGGTGGCGATTGCCGTGCACGCGGGCGGCTTGATGCTGCTTATTTTTGGCACGACCATGCTGGGTGCGCTGCACTTTTATCACCCTGAAAGCATGCTGCCCTACGCCTCTGGCGGTATTTTGGGCGAAGGCCTGGTCGGCGCGCTTAGGCCGCTGGTAAGCAGTGGCGGCGTGGGGCTAATCGCCGCGGCGTTAATTTTAAGCGGCTTTCCGCTGTTTAGCGGTATGTCATGGCTGCAGGTGGCGGATGAGCTCGGCAAGCGACTATGTCGCCTGGGCAGCTGGTTATCGGCACGTCGGCAGTCTCGCCGCATGCGCGCAGCGCAACGTGCGGCTGCTAAAGCCGCCGCTAAGCCTACGCCGAAACCAGAAGCTAAGTCTCCAGTACAGCCTGAAGCTAAGTCCCCACTAGCGCCTGAAAGTAAGTCTCCAGTAGCGCCTGAAGCCGCAACCGCGGAGATTAAGCCCGACGCTGTGCCTGCGGCGGAGCCAGTCGGTAAAAGCCCGAGCGGTCGCGAGCGCCGTGAGCCCGGCTTGTCTATGCCGCTTTCGGGCAGCACGTCAGAGAGCAGCTCTTTAGCGAATAGTTCTTTAGCGAACAGTTCTTCAGAAACGACTCCTTCCGAAGTGAGTCCTTCAGAAAACAGCCTTTCAGAAAGCAGCGAGACCACGGACACTTCGATTCCCTGGGAAGCGGCGGCTTTTTCAAGCAATAAGCATGTGCCAGCTAAAACACCCGCACCTATCACTTCTACTCCTAACGCGGAGTCAGCCGATAGCAGCGCGCAAAAGGTAGCAGCGCCGCGCGAAAATGCCTTTGTCCAGGCTGAGAAACCGGCCGCAGTGCCTGAGAAGCAGACACCTGCGTTTGAAGAGCCCAAAGAAGCCGACACTGCCTTCCCGCTGCGTGCGACGCGTCAAGAAGAGCCGCCCACGCCTGCGGAAAGCCGCTTTTTTGTCAACGACGAAGCCCCCACCGAGGCCGAACAACGTGTTAGCGAGGCTGAGCGTGTGCCTGAGCGCATTGCTGCACCTGAGTCTGCCCGTAGACCTGAACGGGTGGCTGAGGTCGTCCCGGAGCCGGTGTGGGATGATGAAGAACTGGATGATGAAGAGCTGAACGATGACGAGATAGGCAATGCGCCGCCTACGCCAACCCCGGCAGCCCGTCAGGAGCCCACCTTCGCGCCCGACGAGAGCACGCCAGAAGCGGATGAAGGCCCTGCACTATGGACCGTGGAGCATTTGCAGAGCCAGCGGCCTGCTTTTGAGACGTTGGATGAGCCCGAAGGCGACGTGCCGAGCCTGCAACTGCTGACACCCGCAGAGCCTTATCAGCCCAACTACAGCGACCAGCAGTTGGCCGATATGGCTGAGTTGCTTGAAGTGCGGCTACGCGAATACGGCGTCAAGGCAGAAGTCGTCGATACCTGGCCTGGGCCGGTCATTACGCGCTTTGAGATTAAGCCCGCCGCGGGCGTCAAAGTGTCTAAGATCAGTAACCTCGCCAAAGACCTGGCACGCTCACTGATGGTCAAAAGCGTGCGTGTGGTCGAGGTGATACCCGGTCGCCCCACGGTGGGGATCGAAATACCCAACCCCAACCGTGCCATGATCCGGCTGCGCGAAGTCATCGACTCCGACCGCTATCAACAGGAGACCTCGCCACTAACCATGGCGCTTGGCCAGGATATTGGCGGCAGTCCCGTGGTCGCTAACCTGGGCAAGATGCCCCATCTGCTAGTCGCGGGTACCACCGGGTCGGGTAAATCAGTGGGCGTTAACGCCATGCTGATTTCGATGCTGCTGAAAGCGAAGCCCAGCGAGCTGAAGCTGATTATGGTCGACCCGAAAATGTTGGAGCTGTCGGTGTATGACGGTATTCCCCACCTGCTGGCGCCCGTGGTTACCGATATGAAAGAGGCGGCCAACAGTCTGCGCTGGTGTGTCGCTGAAATGGAGCGCCGCTACAAGCTAATGGCAGCCATGGGGGTGCGCAACATTGCGGGCTTCAATGGCCGCTTGGACGAAGCGGAGCGCGCCGGTGCTCAAGTGGCCGACCCGCTCTGGGAGCCGCAGCCTTGGGAAGTGCATCAGCCGCATCCGGTGTTGGAGAAGTTGCCTTACATCGTCGTGGTGATCGACGAGTTTGCCGATATGTTTATGATTGTCGGTAAAAAGGTGGAAGAGCTGATTGCGCGCCTGGCACAAAAAGCCCGCGCTGCCGGTATCCATTTGATTCTGGCGACTCAGCGCCCCTCGGTGGATGTAGTGACGGGCTTGATTAAAGCCAACATCCCATCAAGGATGGCGTTTCAGGTCTCATCTCGAATCGATTCGCGCACCATTCTTGACCAGGGCGGCGCCGAAAGCCTGCTGGGGCATGGCGATATGCTCTATCTGCCCGCGGGCTCTGGGCCGCCTAACCGCATCCATGGTGCCTTTGTGGATGATGACGAAGTGCATCGGGTGGTCGATGACTGGAAGCGTCGTGGTGCGCCGGAGTATATCGAAGAGATTCTTTCTGGCGGCGTCTCTGCCGATGCCCTAACTGGCCTTGAGGCTGAAGGGGGCGATGGCGACGATGCAGAGCAGGACGCGCTCTACGATGAGGCCGTCCAGTTTGTCACCGAAACACGCAAAGCCTCGATTTCTGCGGTGCAGCGGCGCTTTAAAATTGGCTACAACCGAGCTGCGCGCTTGGTTGAGGCTATGGAGGGCGCTGGCGTAGTGACGTCCATGGGTTCCAACGGGGCGCGGGAAGTGCTGGCGCCGCCGCCGGTGGGCCACTAACCGCGCGCAATTATGCAATAAGCGTGAAAGTAACGCCGTAGGTGAAACCCCACGGCGTTTTTCACGTCTGATTGTTACGTTTCCGAGTGAGGCATGAGCGGTTACACCGGCCTCAGTTATTTTTAACAAGCTTCGTTATTTAGCAACGGTTATCTGTCAACGGTTGCCTAGGGAGATCATATGCGCGATACGCAAACAAAACGTCCTTCACAACTGGCATTTGCGGCCAGCGCTTTGGGGTTAACATTTGGTGCTCCCGCTTTTGCGGATGACGCGGCCGAACGTTTGACCGAGCGGCTGGATCCGCTTGAGCGCTATCAAGCCGACTTTGAACAGCAGATTCTGGATGGAAGTGGCGAGCGGATGCAGAGCGCGCGGGGGCAGATGTGGTTGTCCCGCCCAGGCATGCTGCGTTGGGAAGTGGAAGCGCCGTACTCTCAAACCGTGGTGTCCGACGGTGAAGATGTGTATATGTACGACCCTGACCTTGAACAGGTCACCGTTCAAGAGATGGATGATCGGGTCACCCATACCCCAGCGTTGCTGCTGTCGGGAAGCGTGGATGATTTAGCCGAAAGCTATGAGGTTTTCTACGAGCAGGATGAGGGAGACGATGTCTTTACTCTAGTGCCTATCTCTGCCGACACGCTGTTTGAAGAGTTGAGCATGGTGTTTGAAGGTGAAGAGCTAAGCGAGCTGTGGATGATGGACAGCACCGGCCAGCGCACCTCGATTACGTTTAGCAATATTACCCTCAATGGTGATATCGCCCCGGATATGTTTGATTTCGAGATCCCCGAAGGCACCGATGTTATCCGCGAAGAGCTTTAAGGGTGAAGCGTGAATGGTCAGGTGTAAGGAGTCAGTCGTTAAAGATAAGTAATTGCTGGAGAGTGGCAGTTAAACCTGCCACTGGTTGAACCATCAGGCGCCTTAGGGCGCCTGATCTGCTTCCTGATCAAGATTTTCCCGCCACGCCATAATTTCCCCAAAGCGCTTCTCCTGACCGATGGCGCTTGGCTTGAAAAAGTCGGCCTTAGGTAGCTCTTCAGGCCAACAGTCGTGGGCACTGCCCGCCGGGTAGCCGTTTGGTTCATTATGGGCATAGCGGTAGCCCTCGCCGTGGCCTAACTGCTCCATCAGCTTGGTCGGCGCGTTTCTCAGGTAAGTGGGCACGTCCACCTGGGGCTGCTGGCGCACGTACTGTTTAGCTTCACTCCAGGCGCGGTCGATGCGGTTGCTTTTGGGCGCCACTGCCAAATGAATCGCCGCATGGGCAATCGCCCGCTGGCCTTCGTAATCCCCCAAGCGTAAGTAAGCATCCCATGCCGCAATCACCAGCGGTAGCGCGCGGGGGTCGGCGTTGCCGACATCTTCTGAGGCAATGGCGGTTAGCCTGCGCACCACATCCAGTGGGTCGCCGCCGCCCTGCATAAAGCGCGCCATATACAGCAGCGCGGCATTGGGGCGCGAAGAGCGTATCGACTTATGAATCGCTGAAAGCAGGTCGTAATAAGCATCCCCCTGCTTATCAAAGGCGCTGGCCTGGTGGCCAATCACATCGGCGAGTACCGCTTTATGCAGCACTTCGCGGCCAGCTTCCTGGGTAGCGAAATCGCAGGCGGTTTCTAAAAGCCCCAGTGCCCGTCGGGCGTCGCCTGCGCTGGCGTGGGCCAGGGCGGTTAATACCTCGTCATCAACCTGGATATCGCGCTTGCCCAGCCCACGCTCAACGTCGTTAAGGGCCTGGCGCATCACCGTGGTCAGTTCGTCTTGAGTGAGCGATTTCAGCACGTAAACCCGCGCGCGGGAAAGTAGCGCCGAATTGACTTCGAAGGAGGGGTTTTCGGTAGTGGCACCTATTAGCGTCAGCAGGCCCGACTCCACATGGGGCAGTAGGGCATCCTGCTGGCTCTTGTTAAGGCGATGAATCTCGTCTAAAAAGAGGATAACCGTGGATGACATCTGCTGGGCGCGCTCGACTACGGCGCGAATCTCTTTAACCCCAGCCATTACCGCGCTGAGCTGTTCTAGGTGAGCCTGGGAAGCCCGTGCCAATAGCTCCGCCAGCGTGGTTTTGCCAACCCCCGGCGGGCCCCATAGAATCATTGAGCGCACGACGCCTGATTCCGCCATGCGGCGTAAGGGTTTATCTGGCCCCACCAGCGCCTGCTGACCCACGTAATCATTTAACTGACGTGGACGCATACGAAAGGCTAACGGGGCGTCGTCGGCAGGTGTCGCCTGGGCGCTATCAAAAAGATCCATGTAAGCTTCCGTTATAAATCAAACCATTGAGCAACAAATTACCAACAAGTGTGAGTGGTAAGCCGCGCCTTAGCGAACTACCTTTGGCGTAACCTATCAGAAAGATACACTTGCTAGGATAACGCTAGAGGGGCATTGTTTATGATAACCCCCTACCGTTACGACAAGCTCAGGTTACGATACGTTGTAGCGACACAACATGCTTGTTACCGCGCTTATGATCGCATGCTGTCAATCACCAAGGCTCGATGGTAGGCATGACACAATAAAGGAGACGGTTCGATGTTAAACCAACTGCGTCTAGATCATGCCAACATGGCGAGATTACTCCATGTGCTGCAGTTAAAGCAGAAAACCCTTGTCCAGGGAGAGCGACCCAATTTTCAGCTGATGCGCGAGGTCGTCGACTATATTTTATCCTATATGGATGGTTTCGCAGCGCCGCTGGAGCGTGTCTGTGTGGAGCGGCTGCAAACCCAGGCGCCGGAGCATGTTGCGCTTACCGAGCAGATGGCGGAGGACTACCGTGAATTAAAGCCGCGTTTGCAGCGCTTATCCAACGATATCGACATGATACTGATGGATAATGTTCTGCCAATGGATCGCTTTGCCGATGATTTGAAAGCCTATTTAGAAGCCCACCGAGCCTATCTGCGCCATGAGCGTGAAGGCCTATTCCCGCTGATTGATGAACACTTTGGCCCCGAGGACATGGAAGAGCTGCGTCAGGCGCTCCCAGCAGGCGCTGAGCAGGAGTTAGAGCGTTTGCAGCAAGCCTACCCCGAACTCTACGCCGAGCTGCGCGGGGCCGACGTGCCCGTGTTATAGCGCTAGCGGCATTCGCAGCGCACTAACGGCCATTAATAAAATGACGGAGCATGCTAAACTAGCGGCTCCGTTTTTTTCAGGCAGAGTCATGAAAGGGCCCGTGTTAATTTTTGATTCCGGCGTTGGCGGCCTGTCGGTGGCGCAGTCCCTGCGCCAACACTACCCTGATGCGGCGCTGTGTTACGCCTGCGACAACGCTTGGTTGCCTTATGGGCTGCGCGAAGACGCAGCGCTGACTGATCGTATCGTGGCAGTGTGTTGCGCCGCAGTGGCGGCATGCCAGCCGAGCGTTTTGATCGTTGCCTGTAATACCGCAAGTACCCTGGCGTTGGAAAATTTGCGCGAACGATTAGCGATCCCCGTTGTGGGCACCGTGCCCGCGATCAAACCTGCCGCGGCGATCAGCCAGACACGCCATATTGGGCTGCTTGCCACCAAAGCCACGGTTGGCCGGCCCTATACCCAGCGCTTGATTGATAGCTTTGCCAGTGATTGCGTCATTACTCGCGTCGCCGCTGATGCCTTGGTCGTCGAAGCAGAAGCGTACTTGGCGGGTATAAGCCCCAATACTGACCGTATGCAGGCGGCCCTGGCGCCGTTATGGCACGCCTCGACACCTTCGTCTGCCCTCCGTTTATCTTCTGACTGCTTATCTTCTGACGATCGGGCCCTGGATACCGTGGTGCTGGGCTGTACCCATTTCCCGCTGCTAAAGCCCTGGCTGACCAAGCTGGCCCCTGTGCCGCTGCACTGGATCGATTCCGGCGACGCGATTGCCCGCCGGGTCGCGCAAGTGGTTGATGAGCTCTATAGCGGTCAACAGGATGGCCGCTGCTTTACCACGGCACCCGCTGCCAACCTGACCGCTGGTTTCGCCCGCTATGGGTTTAAGGCGTCCCAATGGCTGGATATGGACGACTGAACGTTATTTACTTCTGATCAAAATATTAAGAGGAGCAGCCTTGGCTATCCCCGTTGTAGAACCTGAGCGCTACGCTGAGCAGCTAGCCGCCAAGCGCGATTACCTGGAAAGTACCTTTGCCCCTTTCCAGCCACCGGCGTTAGAGGTGTTTGAATCGCCGCCGGGTTATTACCGCCAGCGCTGCGAGTTTCGCATATGGCACGAAGAGGACGATCTCTTCTACGCCATGTTCGAGGTAGACCCTGAGAATCCGAAGAACAAGCGGGTGATTCGGCTAGATCAGTACGCGGTGGCCAGCGAGCGCATTAACCAGCTCATGCCGCAACTGCGCGAGGCCTGCCTTAAGTCTAGCGAGCTACGCCGCAAGCTGTTTCAGGTCGAGTTTTTAACCACGCTATCGGGGGAGGCGCTGGTAACGCTGATTTATCACCGCCCGTTAGGCGAAGAGTGGGAGCAAGAAGCGCGGGCGCTGGAAGCACAGTTGGGTATTATGATTATGGGTCGTTCCCGCAAGCAGCGCCTTGTGTTGACCCGTGACCACGTCTGGGAGCGGCTAGAGGTGGATGGCCGAACGCTACACTACCAACAGGTCGAAAACAGCTTTACCCAGCCCAATGCGCATATCTGCCAGAAAATGCTCCGCTGGGCACGGGATGTCACCGCCGACCAGCCAGAGCAGGGCTTAAACAAAGATCTGGTTGAGCTCTATTGCGGCAATGGAAATTTCACCATCGCCCTGGCGGACAACTTCCGCCGCGTGCTGGCCACCGAAATCTCTCGCACCTCGGTGGCCAGCGCCAACGTCAACCTGGAAGCTAATGGGGTAACGAACGCACAGATTGGGCGCATGTCAGCTGAAGAGTTTTCTCAGGCACTGAAGGGCGAAAAAGCCGGGCGTCGCGTGGCGGAAATGGCCTTGGATGAGTACGATTTTTCTACCGTGCTGGTCGATCCGCCGCGTGCTGGTTTAGACGCGCAGAGCTGTGAGCAACTCAGCGAGTACGCCCAGATCGTCTATATTTCATGCAACCCAGCCACGTTAGCTGAAAACTTGACCATACTGACCAACACCCATCGGATAGAACGCTTTGCGCTGTTTGACCAGTTTCCGTTTACCGACCACTGTGAGTGTGGGGTGCTGTTAAAGCGGCGCGAGGTCGAGTAAGCGTCGACCTAATGCGTAAACGGTATGCGTCATGAACAACACGTCAGGTGATTAGGGCCGTGACGATAGGTAGCGTAAGCTAGCCGTTATGTTGGCCTAAAGGCCTATTGTCCTTCGTTTTTTGGCCGGTTAATGGCCCAGGCAGTCGAGGTGATGGATGCACTACGTTGCGATTGAAGAGAGTCGGCAAGATCTTTTGAAGCAGCTTCAGGAGCGGCTACACGCGCGGTTAGACCCCGCACGCGCCGCCACTGTGGACGCCTTTGCTCGACACTTTTATGCCACCGTGCCGGTGGAAGACCTGGTAGATCGTCGCCTGGACGATCTGTATGGCGCAACGCTGTCGATCTGGCAGTTTTTGCAGCACCACGACTCGCAAAGCCCCAAGGTACGGGTATTTAATCCAGATTTTGAAGAGCACGGCTGGCAGTCGACGCATACTTTCGTCGCCGTTCTCCACGCAGATATGCCGTTTTTGGTCGATTCGGTGCGTATCGAGCTCAACCGCCGCGGCTTGACGGTGCACGCGATTCAAAATGCCGTGCTGGCGGTCGCTCGTGATGAGCGTCACCAGCTACAGGCACTGGCCTCGCCCAGGGATGAAAACGCGCCTGAAGCCCGCGAGTCGCTGATCGTGATTGAGGTAGACCGGCACACCGATGTGGCGCTGCTTGAGAAGATTGAGCACAACCTGCACGAAGTGCTCCGCGATGTACGTACCGCCGTAGGCGATTTCGACGCCATGTGCTCGCAAATTACCGCATCGATTCAAGAGCTGGAGAAAAACTGCCCGCCGCAGATCGACCCCGACGACCACGAAGAGGCGATTGCCTTTTTGGAGTGGATGCTCAAAGATAACTTCACTTTCCTGGGCTACGACGAGTACCTGCTGGAAGGCCACGAACTGCAGCGCGATGCCGATAGCGTGTTAGGCGTGTTCCGCCTGGATCAGCCGCGCTACTGCGAGCGCATTCGTACCGAAGAGGGCGTGGATGAGCACAACGATTATGTGCTGGTGCCGCAACTACTGTCGTTTGCCAAAAGCGCCCATCATTCCCGGGTGCACCGTCCTACCTACCCAGACTATATCACCATTGACCGCTACGACGACGACGGCAATGTGATCGGCGAGCGGCGCTTCTTTGGTCTGTTTACCTCTACGGTGTATAACGAGTCACCGCGCAATATTCCGCTGCTGCGCCGCAAACTTAAAGCGGTAATGGATATTGCTGGGTTTAACCCCCAAGGCCACAACGGCAAGCAGCTGCTCCAGGTGCTGGAAGTCTACCCCCGCGATGACCTGTTCCAGATTGATMCCGAGTCGCTGGCGAGTACCGCGCTGGGCATTCTCAATATCCGCGAGCGCCGCCAGGTGCGGCTGTTTATTCGCGCCGATATCAGCGGCAAGTTTTATTCCTGCCTGGTGTTTGTGCCCCGCGACGTGTTCTCTACGGACCTGCGTCAGCGCATCCAAAACGTACTGTGCGACGAGCTGGACGCCCACTTTGGCGACTTCAATACCTATTTATCCGAGTCGGTGCTGGCGCGTATTCAATTGATTCTGCGCTTTAATGGCGACGCGCCCAGCGACTACGACCTCAAACGCCTTGAGAGTAAAGTGGCGCGGCTGGCGCGCAGCTGGCGCGACGAGCTGCAGAGCGCGATGATTGAAGGCTTCGGTGAAGAGCGCGCTAATCTGCTTATGGATCAGTTCCGCGAGGCGTTCTCTGCCAGCTACCGGGAAGACTTCTCCGCGCGTACCGCGGKGTTTGATGTTCAGCACCTGCTGACGCTGAACAACGGCGACGATTTATCGCTGTCGCTCTATCGCCCGCTGGAAGAGCAGGGCGGCGGGGTTAATCTGAAGCTGTTCCACCGCGGTACGCAGATACCTCTCTCTGACGTGCTGCCGATGATGGAAAATCTTGGCCTGCGCGTGATTGGCGAGCGTCCCTACGATATCAACGCCCCTGAACAGCGCTACTGGATCCACGATTTCGAGCTTGAGCACAGCGGTGCGGATGTCAGTCTGGGCGATAKGCGCGATGTGTTCACCGAAGCCTTTAAGCGCATCTGGACCGGCGAAGCCGATAACGATGCCTTTAACCGCCTGATTATCGGCGCCGGGCTGGATTGGCGCGAAGTGGCCATGCTGCGCGGCTACGCCCGCTATTTAAAGCAGATCCGCTTCGGCATGTCCCAGGACTATATTGCCGCCACGCTGGCCAACTACCCGGCCATTACCCGCGAGCTGGTTGAGCTATTCCGGCTGCGTTTTGATCCTGAGCAGCAGAGCCACGCCACCGACGAGTGTATTGCCAGCTTGAACGAGCGCCTTGAAGGTGTCGCCAGCCTTAACGACGACCAGCTGCTGCGCCGCTTTATGGAGCTGATCCTCGCCACCCTGCGGACCAACTACTACCAGCTTGCCGAGGGTGGGCGCTTTAAAGACTACATCGCCTACAAGCTCGAGCCCTCTAAAGTCACCGGTATGCCCAAGCCGCGGCCGATGTTTGAGATTTTTGTCTGCTCGCCGCGGGTAGAAGGCGTGCACCTGCGTGGCGGCAAAGTGGCCCGCGGTGGTCTGCGCTGGTCGGATCGCTTTGAAGATTACCGCACCGAAGTGCTGGGGCTAGTGAAAGCCCAGCAGGTGAAGAATGCGGTTATCGTGCCGGTCGGCGCCAAAGGCGGTTTTGTGTGTAAACGCATGCCGGAAAATGCCAGCCGTGACGTTGTCCAGAAAGAAGGTATTGCCTGCTATCAACTCTTTATCCGTGCGCTATTGGATGTCACCGACAATTTGGTGGGGGGGGACGTAGTCCCGCCGGAAAATGTGGTTCGCCACGATGCGGATGATGCGTATCTGGTGGTGGCCGCCGATAAAGGCACCGCTACCTTCTCGGATATCGCTAACGAAATTTCCATTGAGTATGGCCACTGGCTGGGTGRTGCCTTTGCCTCTGGCGGCGCCAATGGCTATGACCACAAGAAAATGGGTATCACCGCGCGCGGTGCCTGGGAATCGGTTAAACGCCACTTCAAAAATCTTGATCTCGACACCCAACGCGACCTGTTTAGCGTGGTGGGGATCGGCGATATGGCTGGCGATGTGTTTGGTAACGGCATGCTGCTTTCTGACAAGATTCAGCTAGTCGGCGCCTTCAACCACCTGCATATCTTTGTCGACCCCAACCCGGATGCAGAGGCCTCCTTTGCCGAGCGTAAGCGATTGTTTGCATTGCCACGTTCAAGCTGGGAAGACTACAGCCAGGAGCTGATCTCCGCCGGTGGCGGCATCTTTAGCCGTAGCGCCAAGTCAATTGCCATCACGCCGGAGATGCAGCAGGTATTTGGCATTCATGAAGAGCGCCTGTCGCCCAATGAACTGATCCGCGCCATGCTCAAATCCAAGGTGGATTTGATCTGGAACGGCGGTATCGGTACCTACGTGAAAGGTTCTGAAGAGACTGACGCTGATGTAGGCGATAAAGCTAACGACACGCTGCGCATTAACGGTAATGACTTAAACTGCCGTGTGGTCGGCGAGGGCGGTAACCTCGGTTTGACCCAGCGCGGGCGTATGGAAGCCGCCGCCAAGGGTGTACGGGTGTATACCGACTTTATTGACAATGCCGGTGGGGTGAACTGCTCTGACCATGAGGTCAATATCAAAATCCTGATCGATGAAGTGGTCAAGCGTGGCGATATGACCGACAAGCAGCGCAATGAACTGCTGGCGGACATGACCGATGAGGTAGGTGATCTGGTGATCCTGGATAACTACCGCCAGAGTCAGGCGCTGGATCTATCGGCCATCCTCTCCGATTATTCGATGGGCCCTTACCGCCGTTTTATCAGCGAACTGGAAGCCGCAGGACAAATTGATCGCGAGTTGGAGTTCCTGCCCACCGATGAGGTGCTCAAAGAGCGCACCAGTAATGGCCAAGGGATGCGTTTGCCAGAGCTTTCGGTGCTGATCTCCTACGCCAAGAGCACCTTGAAGGGCGACTTGATCACCTCTGAAGTGCCGGACGATCACTACATTCACCGGCATCTGGAGCGGCTGTTCCCATCAGTGCTGGTTGAGCGCTTTAAAGACGAGATGTACGAGCACCGTCTGAAGCGGGAGATTGTCGCCMCCCAGGTCGCCAATGACTTGGTTGACCATATGGGCATCGTCTTTGTACGCCGCCTGATGGACTCCACCGGCGCTGGGCGTGCCGATATCGCGCGGGCCTATATCGTGGCCCGCGATAGCTTCAACTTGCCCGGCCTATGGGCACAGATTGAAGCCCTCGATAATCAGGTGCCCAACCGTATTCAGMCCTCAATGATGCTCGATCTGATGCGCTTGATCCGCCGTGCCACGCGCTGGTTTGTGCGTCAGCATTTGGGGCTCTCGACCCAGGATACCATTGAGTACTTTGCTCCCCGCTTAGCGCAGCTGCAGGAAGGTATAGGTGAGTTGCTCAGCGGCGAAGAGCTGAGCGCTTGGAATAACCGCCGCGACGAGCTGCTGGAAGCGGGTGTGCCCGAGGCCTTGGCGTCCACCGTGGCAGCGTCATCAAGCCTCTACGCTGGGCTGGGTATTATCCAAGCGGCGCGCCTGACCAATGAAAAACCGCAGCGGGTAGCGGAGGTGCTGTATGAAATTGGCAGCCGCCTGGAACTGCCGTGGATGATTCAGCAGGTAACCCAGCTGGAAGTGCGCGACGCCTGGCAGGCCCAGGCGCGGGAAACCTTCCGTGACGATATTGAGCGCCAGCAGTTGGCGCTGACCACCAGCGTACTGAAGTTGGATGCCGGAAGCCGCGATACCCAGGAGCGGGTGGCGCAGTGGCTGGATCAGCACGCTGACCTGCACCGCCGCTGGTGCCGTCTTATCGAAGAGGTGCGTGGCGGCAGTGAAGGCGGCTTTGCGCTGTTTGCCGTCGCGGTACGCGAGCTGGTTGATCTTGCCGAGAGCGATAGCGAGGCGTAGGTTCGCCTAGCTTTTTCATACGCCACTGTAAAGCGTGTTCCGGTTCTCCACCGGGGCGCGCTTTATTGCGTTATACTGGCGCCCGTTTTCAGCCCCGCACCCGTTTTTAGAGACCCGCTATGTATAACCTTGCCCGTTCGCTGTTCTTTCGCGTTGATCCAGAAACGTCCCATGGCATGGCGCTAAGCGCGCTGGAGACACTGCATCGCATGGGCGGCGTAACGCGGCTATTTGGACAGCCGGTCAATGATCCCGTCGAGCTGATGGGGCTGCGGTTTGCCAATCGCGTCGGGCTCGCCGCCGGGTTGGATAAGAACGCCGACCATTTGGATGCCCTGGGTGCGCTGGGCTTTGGCTTTGTCGAAGTGGGCACCGTCACGCCCAAATCCCAGCCGGGCAATCCCAAGCCCCGGCTGTTTCGTCTGGCGCAGCACGAGGCGATCATCAACCGCTTTGGTTTTAACAACAAAGGGGTGGAGCATCTGATTCAGCAGGTTAAACAGCGCCATTACGCTGGCATAGTGGGTATCAATATTGGTAAGAACCTCACCACGTCAGTAGAGCAGGCGTTGGATGACTACCTGGTGTGTTTAGACGCGGTGCACCCTTATGCGGACTACATTGCCGTTAATGTCTCGTCACCCAATACCCCCGGGCTGCGCAGTCTGCAGTTTGGCGAGCAGTTGGACGCGCTGTTGGCGCCTATTCGTGCCCGCGCTATAGAGCTTGATGCCCAAGCGGGCCGCAAGGTGCCGTTGCTCATTAAGATCGCTCCGGATATGAGTGCTGAAGAAGTAGCGTTGATGGCGGGAAGTATTGAGCGCAACCACCTTGATGGTGTGATTGCCACCAATACCACGGTATCCCGTGAAGCGGTGCAGGACGACCCCCAAGCGAAGGAGGCCGGTGGACTTTCTGGTAAGCCGGTCTTCGAAGCATCCAATCGCGTGATTCGACAACTGCGTGAGCACCTCCCCGCGTTGCCGATTATTGGCGTAGGCGGTATTGATAGCGCCGCTGCCGCCCAGGCCAAAATCGCAGCTGGCGCGGACTTAGTGCAACTCTACTCAGGTTTGATCTACCAAGGGCCTAAACTAGTCGGCGAGTGTGCGAGGGCACTGAAAGCTAGCTAAAAAGCCCACTTAAAAAGTGGGCTCACTTATAACCTTTTGTTTAAAAGTTAGCTTACATTTAAACATCAGAGAGTCTAAAAACGTTAAGTCATGACCATGGGGTTTTTATGGATACCGGAAATGCCGGTCATCCCATCCCACTGGTCGCCGCGACCTTCACGCCAACCGCTCATCCAGTATTCGCGTAAATTGATATCTTGACTGGGACAGTCATCACGAGAACGACCCGATACACCCGCTTTGTAGCCGTGGACATAAGCCCGCTGGAAGCGATCACGTTTTTGCCGTTTCATTGGCTAACCTCTTTTCACGAAAGCCTTTGATAAGAAATAGGATGTTGACGACACTATTGGTAATACATGTTCGAAAACACCATTATTCCGAGAGCTTGCTTCAAGAGCGAGACGCCGCCTCAACTCAAATGTCTAGCACTCACGAGCTGAACGGGTCGAGCGGCGATCTCTTTCAAATCATAGGCCGAGTCATAAACCGGCCCTGACAGGCAACGCATGCGTTTTTCAGTAGCTACTCTCTTATTGTTAGACCATGATGGGGTCATCTGTCGACTACCAATTTGTCATAAAACGTAAACTCATTTGTTATATACAGGAATATCGCGCCTTTCAGCGCCGCTATTATCATGATCGAGTCGAACCAAACTGCTCCGCTAAATTTGCTAGCCACCTGCCCCAAAGGCATCGAAGGCCTGCTCCACGATGAACTCATAGCGCTGGGCGCTACGCCGGGCAAAACCACGGTGGCTGGGGTGTACTTCACTGCCAGTCAGGCCATCGCCTACCGCGTATGCCTATGGTCGCGATTAGCTAACCGGGTGATTTTAACCCTGGTGCGCGAATCGATGATCGACACCGCCGAGCAGGTGCGCGATGTGGTCGCCCGCATCGCCTGGACGCAACACCTGGCACCGGGTAACACGCTGGCGGTGGATTTCCACGGCCGCAGCGAGCATATTCGCCATACCCGCTTTGGCGCGCAAACCGTTAAAGACGGCGTGGTCGATGCCCTGCAGCTGGCCGGGCAGGAACGTCCCAACGTGGATACCAAAACCCCGCATTTGCGCATCTACGCCCATCTGCACCGGATGAACTTGACCATTGGCCTGGATCTCTCTGGTGAAAGCCTGCACCGCCGGGGCTATCGCCGTGACGTAGGCCACGCGCCGCTAAAAGAGAACTTGGCCGCAGCGCTATTGGTGCGCGCGGGCTGGCCCGAGCGCTTAAAAGCGGGTGAGCCGCTGATTGATCCGCTATGTGGTGCGGGCACGCTACTCATCGAAGCCGCCATGATGGCCGCCGACCAAGCGCCAAACCTTAATCGTGAGCGCTTCGGCTTTCACGGCTGGGCAGGGCATGATGACGAGGCGTGGCGGGAGCAGAAGCGCGAAGCCGAAGCGCGCGCGTCGATTGGCCGCAAGCGCTGCAAAGCGCAACTCTTAGGTTTCGACCAGAGCCCGGCGGCCCTCAATGCGGCGAAAGCCAATGCCATGCGAGCGGGTATTCCTGCGCTGATTTCCCTGCATGGGCAGAGTCTGGCCCAACTGACCCGGCCAGAAACGCTCAGCGCTGAAAGCGGCCTGCTGATCACCAATCCTCCTTACGGCGAACGGCTGGGCGAGCTGCCTGAGCTGGTGCGTCTCTACGCCCAGCTGGGTGAGAAAGCCAAAGCGCTGTTTCCCGGCTGGACGCTGGCGGTCTTTACCGGCAACCCGGATCTCGGCCACCGGCTGGCTATGCGGGCGCACAAACAGTATGCGCTCAAAAACGGCGCCTTGGATGCTAAGCTGCTGCTAATGGAGATTGGTGGTGCCGAGCACTCGCCTGCCGTTAGCGATGCGCCCCAGGCCAGCGTTGAGAGCGGTGCTGCGCCGACTGCTGAAGATCGCCAAGAAACGCCTCACGCACCAGCCTCAAAAGGCTCAGACAATGCGCAGATGTTTGCCAATCGACTGATTAAAAATCAGAAGCGCTTGAAGAAATGGCTTAAACAGAGCGGTGAAACCAGCTATCGCATCTATGACGCTGATATGCCCGAGTACGCCCTGGCGGTGGATCGTTACGGTGATCGCGTGCACGTGCAAGAGTACGCGGCGCCCAGTTCGATCAATCCGGCTCAGGCGCAAAAGCGCTTGTACGATGCCTTGGAAGTCATGCCCGAGGCGCTTAACGTTGATGCCAGCAAAATCTATATCAAACGCCGCGAGCGCCAAACTGGCAGCGCTCAGTACCAGAAGCGAGCCGCCAGCGGTGAACGCTTTGAGGTGCAGGAGGGCGCAGCACGGCTATGGGTCAACCTGCGCGACTACCTGGATACCGGGCTGTTCCTTGACCATCGGCCGGTACGGCGCATGCTGGGCGAAATGGCCAGCGGTAAGCGCTTTTTAAATCTGTTCTGTTATACCGCCACAGCGACGGTACAGGCGGCCTTGGGTGGCGCTAGCGACAGCGTGAGCGTGGATATGTCCAACACCTACCTGGAGTGGGCGAAAGACAACTTTGCGCTAAATAAACTTGATACGCGACTGCACCGGGTGGTGCGCGACGACTGTTTCCGCTGGCTGGAAACCGCCAACGCCGAGTTCGACCTGATCTTTATGGATCCGCCGACGTTCTCTAACTCCAAGAAGATGCGCGACACCCTCGACGTGCAGCGTGACCACCCGCGGCTTGTGGAGCTCGCAATGGCGCGCCTGGCACCCGGTGGAACCTTGGTATTTTCTAATAACCAGCGGCGCTTTAAACTGGATGAGGCGCTTAGCGAGCAATTTGCCGTAGAGGACATTACCGGGCGTAGCTTCGACCCCGATTTCCAGCGGCGTACAAACTTGCACCATGTGTTTCTACTTCGCCATAAGGCGTCATAGGAGAGCTGTAGTATGAAGAGAGCTTCAGTATGATCCAGCTATCGCTTTACACGACCATGGGCTGCCACCTGTGTACCCAATTAGAGTCACTGGTGGCCACGCTCGCGAACCAAAAGGTATGGTTGCACCATATCGAGATTAGCGACGACGATGCCTTGGTGGAGCGCTACGGCGTGCGTATCCCGGTGCTGATGGACAGTGACGGTAAGGAGCTGGATCGTGGTTTTGAGCTGGAGCGCTTAAGTGCCTGGCTGCGCGAACGCGGCTGGCTGGATGAATCGGCGCTGGCGGCGTTTACCGCACCGCCAGAAAGCACAGCGCCTAAAGGCGCCCATGAGCGTGACGGGCGGCGCTTCTTAGGCTAAAAGTGTATGGCTAAAAGTGCGCGGTTAACAAGCATGGCTAAACGTGGTGGCTAAAGCACATCCAGCAGTGAAAGCTGGCGCATGGCTTCCTGGCCTTCTGGCGTATGGTCGGCCACTTCCAGCACCTTGCGAAACCCCCGTGAAGACTGGATGGTGGCCTCATCCTCCAGCCACATATGGGCTTGATCCAGCGTATCGGCTAGTTGATGTTTCAGGCCGCCAAACTGAGTGCCGATTTGGCCCCAAGCGCGGCTGAAAATCCAGTCACCAAACATATCCTGGTGAATATGAACCAACACATAGTCATGGTTGGTTTCCCAGCGTACGATCACAACACTCTCCTTACTTAGCCCTTAAAAGATAGCCTTTAAACACGCCTGCCCATCAGCCGTCGCGGGCGTATTGTAAAGCCCGGATACCCAAACGCCTATGAAACTTGTCATCGACGCTAACATCCCTGCTGCAGACACCTGCTTTGGCTCCTTGGGTACGCTAACCCGCGTACCCGGGCGGGAGATAAACGCCGTTCATCTTCACGCCGCCGACGCGCTGATTGTGCGCTCCATTACCCACGTTAACGATAAGTTGCTTACTGATAGCCCCGTGCGCTTTATTGGCACCTGCACCATCGGCACCGATCATATCGATCAGGTGGCGCTCGCTAAGCGCGATATCGCTTTCGCCAGTGCCCCCGGCTGCAATGCCGAAGCGGTGGTCGACTACGTATTAAGCAGCCTGCTGACGCTGGCAGAACGCGATGGCTGGCTGCTTAGCGAGCGTACCGTGGGTATTGTGGGAGTGGGTAATGTGGGCAGCCACTTGCAAGCACGGCTAACCGCCATGGGCATAGCAACGCTGGCCTGTGACCCGCCCCGGGCTGAGGAGGAGGGGGTGAGAGGGTTTCACTCTCTAGACGCCCTCATTGAACGCTGTGATGTGCTCTGCCTGCATACGCCGCTGACCCGGGAAGGCCCTCACGCCTCTTACCAACTACTCAACGCCCAGCGCATCGAAGAGCTGATGCCGGGTTGCGTTGTTCTGAATGCTGGGCGTGGGGACTGCCTGGATGGCTTGGCGTTGCGCAGCCGGTTGGCGGGGAAGGGCGATATCAGCGCAATATTGGATGTATGGGAAGATGAGCCGGACATCGACGCTGGACTGCGCGATCTGGTCTCGTTGGCAACGCCGCATATTGCCGGGCATAGCCTGGATGGCAAGCTGCGCGGCACCTGGATGATACGGCAAGCGCTGGCGCACCACTGCGGCCAACCCAGCGAGCTGACGTTTGCTGATATTTGCCCACCGCCCGCCCTCGCGTCGCTGCATTTGCAGCACGCACTCCCCCCGGAAGACGCCCTGCGACTCTGCATGCGAGCAGTTTACGACGTACGCCGCGACCACGATGCGCTAGAGCGTCAAACGCTGCATCACGGTATGCGCAAAGGCTTTGACGACTGCCGCGCCAACTACCCGCTACGCCGCGAGTTCGCTACCCTCAACGTGCAGCTATCAGGGGAGGCGGTAGCGCTAGAGGGTATACTGCGTGGTGCAGGGTTTGCGGTAACACTAGCTAGATTGTGAAAAACAGCTATTGAAAACCGATGGCGAAAAACAGTAAGGCCCGCATATGCGGGCCTTAAACGTATGAAATTGCGGAAAAACTTACTGACGATAAGCGGCTTCTTTTAGTGCGCGGATGCGCTCATCCAGCGGCGGGTGGCTGGCAAATAGCTTTTCCACCAGCGAGCGTGTTTGGCCTTTKGTGATGGCCATGGCGCGCAGCGTATCAGGCATTTGGTCGGGCATTTCGGTTTCGGTTTTCAAGCGTGCCAGCGCGCTGACCATGGCGTTGGTGCCCGCCAAGCGTGCACCTGCTTCGTCGGCGCGGTATTCGCGGTAGCGCGAGAACCAGGCGACGATCGCCGAGGCCAAAATACCAAATACAATCTCAGCGACCATAACCACTGCGAAGTAACCCATAAAGCCCAGGCCGCCACCGCCCTCGCTACGGCTGCGCAGGAAGTTATCCACTAGGTGCGCCGCCACCCGGGCAAAGAACATGACAAAGGTGTTCMCCACGCCTTGAATCAGTGCCAGCGTTACCATATCGCCGTTAGCGACGTGACCTATTTCGTGAGCCAGTACTGCGCGCMCTTCTTCCGGGCGCATACGGTTCATTAAGCCCGCTGAAACAGCGACTAACGCATCATCTTTATTCCAGCCAGTCGCAAAGGCGTTGGACTGCTGGGCGGGGAAGATGCCCACTTCCGGCGTTTTGATACCCGCTTCACGGGAAAGCTCCGCAACGGTATCCAGCAACCACTGCTCTGTGGAGTTGGAAGGCGTTTCAATAATCACCGTGCCGGTGCTGCGCTTGGCCATCCATTTGGAGATGAACAGCGAAATAATCGAGCCCGCCATACCGAAGATAAAGCAGAAAATCAGCAGGCTGGTGAAGTTGATCCCCTGGCCGCGCAGATACCCTTCAACGCCCAGCAGGCGCAGGGTAATACTGGCGACCAACAATACCGCTATATTGGTGCCTAAAAACAGTAGAATTCGCATCATGGTGCAGGTTCTCCCTAAGCGTTTATAAAACGGTTTAACAGCAGCCAGTGAAATGGGTCACGGAATAGTTGCTTAGATACGTACTGTTCATGGCAGTTTCAAGTCATGGAGGCTGTTAAATCTTCCTGACTTACTGACGGTAACGGGACAAAAAGTTAGCAAAGCGGTCCAGCGCATCGCCAAGCTGGTCGGCCCAGGGTAGCGTGACGATGCGTACATGGTCCGGCTCGGGCCAGTTAAAGGCGGTGCCCTGCACCAGCAATATTTTTTCCTGTAGCAGCAGATCCAACACCATCTGCTGGTCATCTTTAATGTTGAACACTTTCGGGTCGAGGCGTGGAAAGGCGTAGAGCGCGCCTTTGGGTTTCACGCAGGAGACCCCGGGAATAGCGTTCAGCTTCTCCACGGTAATATCGCGCTGGGCCAGCAGTCGCCCGCCGGGCAGGATCAGATCATTGATCGACTGATAGCCCCCCAGCGCGGTTTGAATCGCGTGCTGGGCGGGCACGTTAGCGCACAGCCGCATAGAGGCCAGCATATTCAGCCCCTGGATATAGTCCTGGGCGTTTAGCTTGGCCAGGGTGCCGGAAATAATCATCCAGCCTGAGCGGAAGCCGGCGCAACGGTAGCTTTTGGAGAGACCGTTCATAGTGATGACTAACTGATCATCGTCCGCCAGTGCCCCGGTAGCGGTGTGCTCAACGCCGTCATACAAAATCTTGTCGTAGATCTCATCAGAGAACACCACTAGATTGTGCTGCTTGGCGATTGCCAATACCTCTTTAACCACGGCAGGCGGATATACCGCACCCGTTGGGTTATTGGGGTTGATCAGTACAATGGCCCGGGTGTGGCTGGTGATTTTGGCGCGAATATCCGCCATGTCGGGCGTCCAGTCGGCTTGTTCGTCGCACAGGTAGTGCACCGCATGGCCACCGGAAAGGTGGGCGGCCGCGGTCCATAGCGGGTAGTCCGGCGCTGGAATCAGTACCTCATCGCCGTCATTGAGCAGCGCCTGCATGGCCATCACAATCAGCTCGGAGACGCCGTTACCGATGAAGATATCCTCAATGCCCACGTTGGGAATCTGCTTACGCTGGCACTCCTGCATTATTGCTTTACGGGCGGAGTAGAGGCCCTTGGAGTCGCAGTAGCCCTGGGCGGTGGGCAGATTACGCATCACATCCTGGAGAATCTCTTCCGGCGCCTCGAAGCCGAACGGCGCAGGATTGCCGATGTTGAGCTTGAGAATCCGCTGGCCTTCCTCTTCCAGGCGCTTGGCATGGTCGAGTACCGGGCCACGAATGTCATAGCAGACATTGTGCAGCTTATGAGATTTCTTCAGCGGTTGTGATTCGTGCGACTGCGGGGTATCCATGAGGTGTCTGTCCAAAAGTAGCGAGAGGCCCAAAGTATCCAAAAGGTAAGCGCCTACGAGCCGTCATCGGCTAACAGGCTGCCAAACCATTATGCGTCGGAAAGGTCTTGATTGTCTTCGTTGTTTTGCTCGGGCGGTGGGGGAATATCCGCCGGAGTTTCAAGGGTTAGTCGGCCTAGCTTGCCATCGCGCAGTTCGTGAAGCAGTACTTCCGCGCCGCGATGCAGATCGACGGCACCGCCGGGGCGCAGTCCGCCACGGCGAGCAGCAATATCTTTCAAAATGGCGTTGCCGTCAAAGCCAGCAATAGCGAGGAAGTCAGGCTTTTTGGGGCCGTCCGCATCAATGTCGTGGGGAATATCGGGCGCCGCGTAGGGCGGCAGCTCTTTGAGCTTATAGCGCTCGGTGAGCGCTTCAGGGTAGCGTTTGGCAAGCTCCGCGCTGGTCACAATCGCCACGTCTGTGTACTCAATGGCCGTGTCGCGAATGGCACCGGTGGCGGCGAGGCGATAGGCGCTGGCCTGGTCTTCAATTTTGGGCCACAGTACCCCAGGGGTATCGGTAAGCGCCACACGCCCATCAATACGTACCTTTTGCTGGCGCTTGGTCACCGCAGGCTCGTTGCCGGTTTTGGCGATTTTTCGCCCTGCTAAGCCGTTAATCAGCGTGGACTTACCGACATTCGGTATGCCCATCACCATTACGCGGACATCGCGATCAGCACGCACGGCACCGGCCAGCTCATGGCATAGCTTGGGGATTTTCTTTAGTTCGCGGGTATTGGTGGTGGTCACCGCCAGGGCGCGCATATTCTCTTGGGCATCGAAAAAAGCCACCCACTCGGCCGTTCGCTCAGGGTCGGCGAGATCGGCGCGGGAGAGAATTTTCAACACCGGCTTATGGCGGGTTAGCTCGGCCAGCATCGGGTTGGCGCTGGAGTAGGGCAGACGCGCGTCGAGTACCTCGATCACGACATCGATCTCTGGCAGCACCTCCGCAATCTGGCGGCGGGCCTTGTTCATATGTCCTGGAAACCAGCCGAGCATGAATCTCTCCTACAAGCACAAAAAAAGCGGGCTGCCATTATAGCAGCCCGCCGGACTTAACGCTGATTACTCGTCGGGGTGAAATTCCAGTGACACGGAGTTAATGCAGTAGCGTAAACCGGTGGTATCTGGAGGCCCATCGGGGAATACATGACCCAGGTGGGCATCGCAGTGGGAGCAGACCMCCTCGGTTCGCTGCATGCCGTGCGTGGTGTCGGTATGCTCCTCCACACAGCGGGTGCCCAGCGGCCGGTCGAAGCTTGGCCAACCGCAGCCAGCGTCAAACTTGTGCTCGTTTTCAAACAGCGGCGCATGACAGCAGACACAGTGGTAAATACCCTGCGCATCGCGCACCTGATAGTCGCCGGTGAACGGTCGTTCCGTGCCTTTTTCACGCGCAACACGGTACTGCTCTGGGGTTAGCTGTTGTTGCCATTCGTCGGGGGATTTTTCTATTTTCGCCATGGGGTTCTCCTTTCCCTCTGGTTTCAATCATTCAGAGGCTTATTAGGCAGACTAGCTTATCACTTGTGTAAGTGACAGCTAGCCACCTGCCCAAGTTCAGCCTGTGCGAAGGCTGAGAAAGCCGCCAGTCTGCTTCTTATAAGCTTGCCSCCCCGCCATTACTGCGCGGGTCGTGGGCGCTTTCTATTAATCCATCGGGGTGGTGCACAATCCCACCTGCATGCCCCATGGTGTCGCTGAATGCCTCTGGGAGTACTTCCACATCATGGCCCGCCGTGACTAAGGCGGTGATCAGCGCGTCGTCAAAGCGCGCTTCCAGCTTTAAGTTCGTGCTGCTTTCTCCCCAGGTACGACCCAGCAACCAGCGGGGGGCGGTAATCGCCTGCTGGAGCGGCATGCCGTGCATTGCATAGCGTGAAAATACGGCCGCCTGGGTTTGCGGCTGGCCTTCACCGCCCATAGTGCCGTAAACCATGGTGCGGCCATCGTTAAATTTGGCCAGCGCCGGGTTCAACGTGTGGAAGGGTTTGCGACCAGGGGCTAAGCTGCGCAGGTCGTCGGGGTTAAGCGAGAAGCTGATGCCGCGGTTTTGCCACAGCACGCCGCTTTCCGGTAACACCACGCCGCTGCCAAACTCCCAGTAGATGCTCTGAATAAAGCTCACCGAACGTCCTTCGCTATCCACGGTGCCCATCCAAATGGTGTCGCCTGGCGCTGGTTCGTGGGGCCAGGGTAGGGCGTGCTGCGGGTCGATCTGAGCCGCTTCTAAGCCAATGTTCTCTTCGCTGAGCAAATCTTGCAGCGGTGTTGGCACACGGCCGGGGTCGGTGACGTTTTGGTCGCGCAGGATAAAGGCGCGTTTGGTGGCTTCAATTAAACCATGCAGGTGGTCAAAACCGTTGGGCTCGGCGGCTTTTAGGCGCTCGTAGATACCTAAAATCATTAACGAGGCCATGCCTTGGGTCGGCGCAGGCAGGTTATACAGCGTGGCATCCTGAAGCGTTACTTCCAGCGGTGTGACCCGTTGGGCGCGATAAGCGTGAAAGTCTGCCAGGCGCAGCGGACTGCCGACGGCCTCTAAATCCCGCGCCATACTGGCGGCCAGCTCGCCGCGGTAGAAGTCATCTAATCCTGCTTCTGCCAAACGCTTGAGTGTGGCGGCCAAACGCGGCTGGCGCAGCCGTTCGCCTTCACGGGGTACCTGGCCGTTAAGCAGAAGGGCATCGCTAAAGCCAGGGCTTTGGGATAAACGCTCTACGTGTTTGGCAGTGAGCGCCTCTTGGCTTTGGGAAACCGCAATGCCCGTTTCGGCATGATGAATGGCATCGGCCAGTAGGGTGGTAAGCGGAAGTGACTTACCCCATGTTGATGCCACGTTCAGTGCTTCATGCCAGCCGCCAATGGTGCCCGCCATGGTAAGCGCAGCTTTAGGGCCACGCTCGGGAATCTGCGTTTCACCGGCGTAGAAATCCGCGCTGGCCAAGCCTGCCGCCGGGCCGCATGCGTCGATAGCTACCGGCGCTTTGCCCGGCTCATGAATTAACCAGAAACCGTCGCCGCCCAAGGCGTTCATATGCGGATAAACCACGGCAATGGCCGCGGCAGCGGCAACCATGGCTTCTACCGCATTACCACCCTGTTTAAGCACATCGCGCCCGGCGCTGGCAGCTAGGTGATGAGGGGCGACACAACTGCCGCCATAACTACGTTGAGTGTGGAGCATATCCAGCGTCCTTTTTAATTATGATTACCAGCCAATCGCGTTCGGTAGCCAAGTGGCAATGCTCGGAAAGATAAACACCAGCGCCACGGCCAGAAACTGTAAGCCGATAAAGGGCAGTGCGCCTTTGTAAATATCCAGTGTCGAGACTTCTTTAGGCGCCACGCCTTTAAGGAAAAACAGCGACCAACCAAAGGGAGGGGTAAGAAACGAGGTTKGCAGCACCAGCCCCACCAAAATACCCAGCCACACCATATCAACGCCCATCTGGACAAAGAAGGGTAGAAACAGCGGTAGGGCAATATAGCTGATCTCGATCCACTCCAGGAAGAAGCCCAAGACAAACATTAGTAGCAGCATAAACAGCATCGCGCCTAGCTCACCACCGGGCACCCAATCAAACATACGGGCAACCAAGTGCTCGCCGCCTAAACCACGAAATGCCAGGCCAAACACCTGGGCGCTGATTAAAATAAAGAACACCATCGCCGAGATTACCAGCGTGGCTTTGGCAACCTCTTTGAGCAGCGCAAAGGTTAACCGCCCGGAGCAAGTCACAATGACTAACGCCCCCAGTGCGCCCATGGAGGCCGCTTCGGTAGGCGCCGCAATACCGCCAATAATCGAACCCAATACTGCAAACACCAAGCCCACAGGCGGTCCCACTACGGTAACGACTTTACGAATCAGTTGGCGCCTCCCCATATCCGCACGCTCTTCAGCCGGAATTGGCGGCATTAGGTGGGGGTAGAGTTTGGCGATCATCAGAATGGCAATAATATAGACCGCCGCCAGCGTCAGCCCCGGCACCATGGCCGCGGCGAACATCGTGCCGACCGATTCACCCAGAATTTCCGCGAGTAAAATCAGCACCAGGCTGGGCGGAATAATTTGCCCCAAGGTACCCGAGGCGCAAATCATGCCGGTGGCCAGGGTTTTGGGGTAACCGCGGCGTAGCAGTGTGGGCAGGGTGAGCAGGCCCAGGGTGACGATGGKGGCGCCGACAATGCCCGTCGCGGCGCCTAACAAAACGCCAACTAAAATAATCGCCACCCCCATGCCGCCTGAAACGCCGCCAAACAAGTGGCCGATCACATCGATCAGCTCTTCAGCCAATTTCGACTTCTCCAGCATCACCCCCATAAACACAAACAGCGGTATCGCCATAAAAGTGTAATTGGTCACCACCCCGTAGATACGCGATGGCAGCAGATTAAACAGCATCGGTCCGAAGCCGATATAGCCAAAGAAGAAGGCTGTAGCGGCGATGCTTATACCTACCGGTATACCAATCAGCAGAAACACGAAAAAAGCCACGATCATGCCGATCGCTAGCCATTCATTGGGAGACATGCGTTATTCACCTCGTGTGGGCAGGGCGAACGCCTGACGCAGCGCGTGGGCCAACCCTTGCAGCGCGAGAAGGACAAAACCAAACGGAATCAGCGATTTGAGTAGCCAGCGCAGAGGTAGGCCACCGGGGTTGGGTGACGCCTCGCCGCGGGCGAACGACTGGGCGATCCAGGGCAGCGTCAGCCAGGCGATATACAGCCCCATGACTAGCAGTAATAGCCCACCGATCACCTCAATTACTCGCTGCAGACTCGCGGGGAAGCGTTCGTAGAAGACGTCCACGCGAACTTGCTCACCCATCAGCAGTAGATACGACATGCCAAACAGTGCGATAGGTGAGATCAAGTGCCACTGCAGCTCCTGCAGCCATACCGCGCCAACGCTAAATGCATAGCGCATCAATACGTCACCAGCGACTAATCCGACTAATACCACGCAGGTCCAGGCGGCGATCCAGCCAAAAAGCCGAACCACCGCCTCAACTCCGTGGACAAAACATGCCACGGCGCGCATATCAGACTCCGATAATGTCGTTTAACCAAGCGCGTTCACTGGCGCCTGCCCAGCGGTCATGATTGGCTTTAAACGCCATATAGCTATCGTGCACTTTACGCACCAGCGGGTCGGCGTCGGCTTCGGTAGAAAGCGTGTCCATCGTTGCCTCACGCAGCGCATCAATGACGGGTTGTGGCAGCATGCTGGCAGTGACGCCTTCGTTTTCTACCAGGTCGGTCATGGCTTCACCATTAACGGCTTCCGACCAGGTCACGCTCTCCAAGCAGGCAGCCATACAGGCGCTTTTCACAATCATCTGCAGATCTTCAGGCAGGCTGTCCCAGTGTGATTTCGAGATCAGCAGTTCGCCAGTGGTAGAAGGTTCATGCCAGCCAGTGGTGTGGTAGAACTTGGCAGCGTTGTGTAGGCCCATGCGGCGGTCTTGGAACGGGCCAACAAACTCGGCGGCATCGATAACGCCGCGCTCCAGCGCCGGGAAGATTTCGCCACCGGGCAGCACGCGGGCATCCACGCCAAGCGAGGAGTAGACCTGACCCGCTAAGCCAGGAACGCGCATGCGCAGACCGTTTAGCTGGCTAATATCCTCAATGGGTTCGCGGAACCAGCCGGTCATTTGTACGCCGGTGTTATTCAGCGGGAAGGCCACCATTCCGTAGGGTTCATACACTTCGTGCCAAAGCTCCAAACCGCCACCGTGGTAAAGCCACGCCATATGGCCCATAAAGCTCATGCCAAATGGCACGGTGGTGAAGTACTGGGCGGCAAAGGTAGTGCCCGACCAAAAGTAGCTGTTGGCGGCGTTCATTTCGATGGTGCCGCTTTGGACGGCTTCGAAGCCTTCAAAGGCGGGAATCAGCTCGCCGGATGAGAAGTGTTGAATGTTGAGTCGACCGCCTGACATGGCGTTAATTTTGGCGATTACATCGGTGGGGCTGCCAGGACCTTCCACGTAAAAGGGCGAGCCGGGTGGATAAGCATTGGTCATACGCCAGTTAAAACTCTCGGCGGATTGCGCACGGGCAATTGACGGCGCCCCTAATACCAAGCCGGCCGTGGAGGAGACCGCGGCTGTAGTGAGAAACTTGCGACGGGATAAGGACATAGCACACCTCATTAATTGGGAAGTAGGTCAGCAAGGGAACACAATGAAGTAGCAAGGGGTGTGCCATAAAAAATCGATTTTTTTATAAATAAAAGATTTTAAAGGGTTTTGTAGGTTGCAAGTTGGCAAGGTAAGCACAACAAAATTAACGGTTTGCACCGTTATGCAGCTTGTTGATCTCAAATGGCACTCTTGGTGTGCACTTGATATCGCTCTCTATTGTCTGAGCGTGTAGGTGGTTGAAAGCAGGTCAGTTAGCTTGATGAGGGCTGAGTGCTTGACAGCTTAAGGCGGTCTGAGTAACATACGCGCCACCTCGACGAGGCAATGCAACGTCCCATTCGTCTAGTGGTCTAGGACACCGCCCTTTCACGGCGGTAACAGGGGTTCGAACCCCCTATGGGACGCCACTTATTTTGAGGCTAAGCCTTTAAAGATAAGAGGTCGTCAGGGTTATCGGAATGCGGGAATAGCTCAGTGGTAGAGCATCGCCTTGCCAAGGCGAGGGTCGGGAGTTCGAATCTCCTTTCCCGCTCCAAGTAKGTGTTAGGTGTGTGGTAAGTCAGGCGAGGTCGGGAGCTGGAACGCCAGCCCGGTCGAATCTCCTTTCCCGCTCCAAGCAGAAATTGCTTAWAKTGTCCCATTCGTCTAGTGGYCTAGGACACCGCCCTTTCACGGCGGTAACAGGGGTTCGAACCCCCTATGGGACGCCACTTTCGGTACTTTAGGTAAGCGTTAAGTAAGAGCAAGCGTTTTATAAGCGGGAATAGCTCAGTGGTAGAGCATCGCCTTGCCAAGGCGAGGGTCGGGAGTTCGAATCTCCTTTCCCGCTCCAGGTTTGATGGTGTGGTAAAGAGTATCGCCTTGCCAAGGCGAGGGTCGGGATCTGGTGCGCCAGTCCGATCGAATCTCCTTTCCCGCTCCAGTTTCGATATATWGTCCCATTCGTCTAGTGGYCTAGGACACCGCCCTTTCACGGCGGTAACAGGGGTTCGAACCCCCTATGGGACGCCATCAAGCGTTATAAGCAGTTGTGTGTGCGTTGCGGGAATAGCTCAGTGGTAGAGCATCGCCTTGCCAAGGCGAGGGTCGGGAGTTCGAATCTCCTTTCCCGCTCCAGTTTTGTTGGTGTGGAAGAGTATCGCCTTGCCAAGGCGAGGGTCGTGAGCTGGAAGGCCAGTCACGTCGAATCTCCTTTCCCMCTCCGTGTAAGCAGTCGTACTCCTTCGTTATCCTCTCTGCCGTCATTCTCTTTGTATTCAAGCTTTTAGCTTTTTTAATAATCGCCTGTTTTTGTGCGATTTTTTTCGTGCGCTTAAATAGTTGCCACACCCAATACGCTCAAGCCAACAGGCTTGAGCGCAGAAAAGCGTTTCTGAATGGTTAGTGGGTGAGTGTGAAGTGGCTGACGACATCGTTTAGCGACTGTGAACGCTTGGTTAGGTCATGGGCGGACGTTGCCGTTTGCTGAACCATGGATGCATTATCCTGGGTAGCCTGATCTAATTGAGCAATCGCAACGTTGATCTGTTCAATGCCCCGCGTCTGTTCGTGGGTGGCCGCGGTAATGTCGGTAAACAAGTCATTAACCTGCTGGATCTGCTGATCAATTTTTTGCATCCGCTCTTTCGCCGTGCCGACCAGCGTAGCGCCATTGCTCACTTGTGTGTTCGATGTGTCGATCAGCGTTTTGATCTCCTGAGCGGCGTTGGCTGAACGATTCGCTAGCTGGCGCACTTCGCCAGCGACGACGGCAAAGCCTCGCCCATGTTCGCCCGCCCGAGCGGCTTCCACGGAAGCATTGAGTGCCAAAATATTGGTTTGAAACGCAATGCCATCAATCAGAGTCACGATCTCGGTGATTTTGGCGGCTTCTGCGTTAATAGCCTGCATGGAGGTGACCGCTTCCCCAATCGCCTGTTGGCCTGCTTGGGACGTTTCGCCGGCATTGCGTACCAGCTCTTTGGCTTGTTCTACGCTGTCGGCATTTTGTCGCACTGTGGCGGTGACCTCTTCCATGCTGGAAGAAGTTTGTTGAAGCGCTGCAKCCTGTTGCTCGGTGCGCGAGGAGAGTTCTTGATTGCCTGAGGCGATCTCGCCGGCATTATGATCAACGGCGCTACTGGTGGTCTGTATTTCCTGCATGGTTTCGCGCAGCTTGTCACGCATTGCTTGGATATCGTGCAATAAGCTGCTGGTGTCGTTCTGGCTGAGCAGCACTGTTGCGGATAAATCGCCTTGAGCAATACGGCCAACGACGCTTGCGGCGTAGCTAGGCTCGCCGCCAAGACGACGTAGGATTAACGAGATCATGCTCCAGAAAGCGATGGTGACTAGCACGCCAGCGAGTATGCCCACTACTACGCTTTCGATAAGCTGACCCATGATCGCGCTGTTAACATCCCCCATAAAAACACCGCTGGCAATGTACATATCCCAAGGCCCGTAAGCCTCGGCGTAAGTACGTACCAACGGTTGCGCATCGTTTCCTCTGGCAAAATTTGAGTAATACTCAGTGAAACTGCTTCCCGTGCCGCGGGTGTTATCTAGAATGGCTTGGAAAATACGCGTGCCTTCAGGATCAGTGACCTGGGCCAGATCGTCTCCTCGTTCCCGTTTAGGGTGGGCAAGCATTTTCAGGTCGCCACTAAACGCAAATAGATAATTATCTTCTTCCCCGAAACGCACATCGCGAATGGTGTCCAAGGCGAGGGTTTTAGCTTCATCCAGCGTGATATCGCCCTGCTGGGCCAGCATGTCAAAATGTTCCATGGTCGAAACCGCGATATCCACGGCGGTGACCATGCGTTGTTCGCGTTCGGTATACAGTAAGGCACGACTTTGCCATGCGTTAACGACAATCATGATGGCAAGGATCAACCAGAGCACAACAACTCCAATAAGCCGCTGTCGACGAAGGGGTAAAGCGGCTAAGCTCTTCTTTGTCTTAGGCGAAGCGACTGGCGGTAAGCTGGCTAAGGCCTTTGGGTGGTGAGTAACAGTGGCGCTCATTATGTGATTAGCTCTCTTATGTGTTTTCTTGATTCCCTTGTATGCCAAGCGGTGGTTATCCCGACTCCCTACATAGCACGGCGCTAATACTAAAGTATTAGTTCGCGGGCTTCTGCCCCAAAAGCGTGGCAAAGTGTCATTAAATGTACATATGCGCTTGAATCGATAGCGCGCTAGCCAATAGCAGGCTATGTGTGGCAGTGGGTGGCTTGAAAAAACATATGATTGCCCCGATATCTCTCCTTCTAACGCACTTTTTCGTGCTTCTCATTTTGCTGACAGGACATTTTCATGGCCGAACCGGCATTGTCGATCCGTGGCCTTACCAAAGTGTATGGCAATGGTTTTCAGGCGCTCAAAGGTATTGATCTCGACGTCCAGCAGGGCGATTTTTTTGCTTTGTTGGGCCCCAATGGCGCCGGTAAATCCACCACCTTGGGGGTGGTTTGTTCGCTGGTGCAAAAGACGGCGGGCAAGGTCTCCATATTCGGCATTGATGTGGATAAAGACTTCGCTAAAGCCAAGTACCAGCTAGGCGTAGTGCCTCAAGAGTTCAACTTCAATCAATTTGAGAAAGTGCTCGATATCGTACTGGCCCAGGCGGGCTACTACGGTATGACTAGCCGTGAGGCCTTGCCCCGCGCTAAACAGCTGCTGACCGATCTGGGCCTATGGGAAAAGCGCAACGGCAGCGCGCGCATGCTGTCAGGTGGCATGAAGCGCCGCCTGATGATCGCTCGAGCGCTGATGCATCGTCCCAAACTGCTGATTCTGGATGAGCCAACCGCCGGGGTGGATATCGAGCTGCGGCGCAGTATGTGGGAGTATATGCGGCGAATTAACCAAGACGAAGGCACCACCATCATCCTGACGACGCACTACCTGGAAGAGGCTGAGAGCCTGTGCCGTAATGTGGCGATTATCAATAATGGCGACATTGTGCGGAACACTAGCGTGCGGGAGCTGCTGGCTGAGCTTGATACCGAGACCTTCTTGATTGATTTGGCTGAGCCAGTTGTAGAAGTGCCCAGAATCGAAGGCTTTGAGCTGCACCAGTTAGAACCCACCCAGCTTTCGTTGTTAGTGCATCGCGGACAGCGCTTGAACGATGTCTTCAATGCGTTGAGCGAGCAGGGCGTGCAGGTGGTTTCCATGCGTAATCGCGCCAACCGTCTTGAGGAGATGTTTGTGTCAATGGTGGAAAGCAGTGGCCAAGGAGCGATTGACCAGCGCGTAGCAAGCTCAAGTGATGAAACCAAAGAGGTGCGCGCATGAATTTCAGCCAGACACTCATCGCGCTCTGGACCCTGGTGCTAAAAGAGATCAAACGCTTCACCCGCATTTGGCCACAAACGCTACTGCCGCCCTCAATCACCATGGCGATGTACTTCATCATCTTCGGTAATCTAATTGGTTCGCGGATTGGCGATATGGACGGCTTCAGTTACATGGACTTTATCGTCCCTGGACTGATCATGATGTCGGTGATTACCAACAGCTACTCCAACGTGGCATCGAGTTTCTTTTCAAACAAGTTCCAGCGCTCGATTGAAGAGATGATGGTATCGCCGATGCCCAACTGGGTGATTTTGGCCGGCTTTATTCTAGGCGGTATGGCGCGTGGGCTGGGCGTAGGGTTGATTGTGACCGTGGTATCGCTGTTCTTTACCCGCCTGACCATGGAACATCCGCTGCTCACGGTGTTGGTCGTTGTGCTCACCTCTGCGCTATTTTCTATTGGCGGCTTTATTAATGCCTTGCTGGCGAATAAGTTCGACGATATTTCTATCGTGCCGACCTTTATTCTCACGCCGCTTACCTATCTGGGTGGCGTGTTTTACTCAATCTCAATGCTGCCTGACTTCTGGCAGGGCGTTTCCATGCTCAATCCGATTTTGTACATGGTGAATGTTTTCCGTTACGGCTTCTTGGGAGTGTCGGATATTCCCGTTGGCTGGGCGCTTGCCGCCATTTTCGCCTTTATTATTGTGCTGTTTAGCATTGCGCTAGCGATGCTAGAGCGAGGCAAAGGCATTCGCAGCTAAGCGCATAACAACTTGATTGAGAAGAGAGCTTTTATACCATGGCACATCGCCCTGATACCTTAGAACATGCGCCGTTAGGGCGCGATTCCGCCTATCCTGAACAGTATAACGCGGGGCTTCTCTACCCGATTCCCCGCGCGGCTAACCGGGCGCCACTAGGGATTGAAGAGGGCGCTTTGCCGTTTGTGGGGGAGGATGAGTGGCACGCCTTTGAAGTCTCCTGGCTGAACAGCCGCGGTAAGCCTATCGTAGCCGTGGCGCGCTTTCGCCTGCCTGCAAGCTCCCCCCATCTGATTGAGTCTAAATCCTGGAAGCTCTACCTCAACAGCTTCAACCAAACCCGTTTTTATACTCGTCAGGAAGTGATGGAAACGCTTGCCAATGACCTCGCGGTTGCGGCAGGGGCTGAGGTGAGCGTTGAGTTGTTTGATGTGGATGCCCCTGAGCTTTCAGCGCAGCGCTTGCCAGGCGAATGCTTGGACGATTTAGATATCGCAGTAAGCGATTACACGCCTAGTAGCGCCCACTTAACGGTAGGCGATGAGGTCGTTGAAGAGACGCTCTACTCCCACCTGCTGAAATCTAACTGCCCCGTTACCGGCCAGCCGGACTGGGGCAGCGTGCTGATTTGTTATAAAGGGCCCAAAATCGACCGCGAAGGGCTGCTGCGCTACCTGATTGGGTTTCGTCAGCACCAGGATTTCCACGAACACTGCGTTGAGCATATCTTTACCGACTTAATGGCCCAGGTACAGCCTACTCAGTTGCTGGTGCTGGCGCGTTACGTGCGCCGCGGCGGGTTGGACATTAGCCCCTGGCGCGCAACGCCCGGGCTAACGCCGCCCGCCCCGCTGCGCCTAGCAAGGCAGTAAACGGCAATGTTGTAAATGACAGTGTTATTAAGGACAGTGTTATAAATGACGGTGCTACAGTAGCCTCACACGATTGGATTTGGAGTCATTAATGGACGCACTTACGCTGCTTCACGAACGTAGCTCAATGGGCAAGCTGATGGAGCCAGCACCCAGCGGCGAACAACTCAGCGCCATTTATCAGGCCGCGCTACGAGCGCCCGACCATAAAGAGCTGCGTCCCTGGCGCTTTATCGAGTTCAGCGGGGAAGGGCGTGAACGGTTAGGCGAGCTATTTGCCGAGGCGGAGTTTCAGGAGGATCCCAGCGCCGACGACGAAACGCTCAACTCAGCGCGCAAAAAACCGCTGCGAGCGCCGATGATTATCGCCGTAATCGCCAAGGTCACGCCCGAACTCGAAAAAGTACCCAAAATGGAGCAGGTGATCTCCGCTGGGTGCGCCGCCCACGGCATACTGCTAGCCGCCCACGCGCTAGGCTTAGGCGCTATGTGGCGCAGCGGGAAATATGCTTTCGACCCTGTGGTTCGCAAAGGGCTGAGCCTGGATGAAGATGATGAAGTCGTCGCGTTTATCTATCTGGGCACCTTAGGGGGTCGCCACAAACCCGTACCACAGCATAACGTTGCTGACTTTGTTGAGCGTTGGGGCTAGGTATGAATCTGCCCCGCCAGCCAAGCATACCCCACCCCCGTTTGCCGCTGCCAGAGAGCCAACCGGAGGACCTGGCCGTCTTTCAGCAGTGGCTAAGTGATGCCATCCCCATGGTAAGCGCGCTAGGCATTCACGAAGTCTCACGCCAGGACGATTCGCTAACCTGGCAGTTAGCGTTATCGCCTAACCTTAACGATAAGGGCACGGGGTTTGGCGGTGCACTCACGGCGCAGACTACGCTGCAAGGTTGGTGCTGGCTAACGCTATGGCTGCGCGAGCGGGGCATTGCGCGGGATGTGGTCGTTGCCGAGGCTAGCCAGCGTTTTCTTGCGCCGGTAACGAGTGACTACCGCTTGGTATGCACGCCAGCTCTACCAGAAGGCCCCGCACAGCTTGCCAACAAGCTCGCAGAGCGCGGTAAAGGGCGTATAGAGCTAACCCAGCGGCTCTATTGTGGTGAGACACTCTGCCTGGAAGCCAACGGCAGTTACGCGGTGTTGCCGTCCCGCTAACCGAATGGGTAATCGGCCTGAAAAGGCTTGCTATTTCGAGGCTTAGCCCATAGTATGTGCGCCGTTCTGTCGCGAAAGGTATAGCCTTTCAACAGCGCCAAAACGCGGAGGGGTGTCCGAGTGGTCGAAGGAGCACGCCTGGAAAGTGTGTAAGCCGCAAGGCTTCGAGGGTTCGAATCCCTCCCCCTCCGCCACAGAATTTTCAAGGCCGTCAAGTGCTTAGCTTGGCGGCCTTTTTGTTTCTGGCTGTTGGGAACAGTTTTGGGAAAATAAAGGGGGCTATTAAAAAGGCAGCACGCCGCCGAAGCCAATACCTAACACGGCAACGATAACAACAACGATAACGACGATAGTGGTAGTAGACATATTCTCTTCCTTTGAGTAGTGAACGTTGCTATAGCGTAGTCGCGATTGTGCTTTTTCGCACACAGCACAATAGGCTGAGTCTCTTCCTTTGAGTCCAGAGTGCAGCCGTGTCCCTGCTGCGATGTCATTGCGCTTCGGATGGCCAACGATTATTTTTCTTCGCTTTTCAACGCCTTTCCTAGCCCGCCAAAATAGTCGCTAAACGCGCGGTTAATTCTCTCCCGCTGCTCGCCCTGCGGGTAAAGCCCCATTTCCGCTTCGGGGGAGGCTTTGGTGCCTTTGACTAGGAAGTGATTGGTAATGGCGGCATCTTGCACAAACGCTTCAAAAGCGCGGGCGCAGAGCTCTTCGGGCTTGCTGTAGTAGAGCTGGCCAAGCTTTTTGTCCATGTGTGCCGAGTGCTTAAATAGCTTGCTTGGCTGTTCACCCGCTGGCTGTAGCAAAATTTCCTTGAAGCAGCGTATCAGTAACTGGTTGAGCGGATGGGGAATAGGCGCCACATCGGCAAGCCAAGCGGTAGAAGCGAACATACCGTTGGGCGCACCGCGAAAGCACTTACTGGCGATATAATGGTCGAAAGCATGAAACCACTCATGGGCAATACTGCCGGGGCCAGCATTTTTAGCCAGCGCAAAGCTGCGTTGGCTGGGGTTATAGTGGGCAGAAATGCCCGGCTGACCACCGCTGCCATATTGCAACGCTATTGAGCCGCGTAGCGAAATCAACGCCTCTGGCCCCTGTAAGATCATCATAAGATCGCATAGCGCATCGTGAAAAAGCTCAGCGGCCCGGTCACGCTCGGTACTGGTAACCCAGCGGCCAATCTCAATGGAACGAAAATCAAACTGGCGCCGAATCAAGGCAAAGCTACTGGCTTCCCCCTGGCGATGGTCTGGCCCGCTGCGGTAAAAATCCCGCGCTTCAATGCTCACTTATCGTTTCTCCTTGTATTCCGCCACCCAGGCCCCCACTAACTAACCGTAACGCATTTTAATAGCCTCATTTTCCACCGCCAGGAGAGAGATATGAGCAAGCGTATTTTAGTGGTACTGACGTCTCACGATCAGTTGGGTGATACCGGCAATAAAACCGGTTTTTGGCTCGAAGAGCTGGCCGCCCCTTATTATGTCTTTAAAGACGCGGGTGCTGAAGTAACGTTGGCATCGCCCAAGGGAGGGCAGCCGCCGCTGGATCCCAAAAGTGATGCAGAGGATAGCCAAACTGATGAAACGCGCCGCTTCAAGCAAGATGAAAAAGCTAACGCGGAGCTTGCCGCTACCCATCGCTTGAGCGATATGAAGGCCGATGACTTCGATGCGGTATTTTACCCCGGTGGCCATGGCCCGCTATGGGATCTCGTCGACGATGCGGACTCTATTCGCCTGATCGAAACTTTTATCGCCCAAGGCAAGCCGGTTGCCACGGTTTGCCACGCGCCGATTGTACTGGTGAATGCCAAAGACAGCGCAGGCGAGCCACTAGTGAAAGGCCGCCAAGTAACGGGCTTTACCAACGGCGAAGAAGAGGCCGTTGGCTTGACCAATATCGTGCCACATCTCGTTGAAGATGCCTTACAAAAGTGCGGCGGGATTTATAGCAAAGCGGATGATTTCACTCCTTACGTACGTGAAGATGGCCAGTTGATCACAGGGCAGAACCCGCCTTCCTCGGCGCTCACAGCTGAGACGCTGATGGCATGGCTGGCGAAATAATCGCTTAGGCACTAATGAAATAGACACTCATATCTACCCAGCGGCAACGGCGAGGCGRCCCCTCGCCKTTGCTACTTTGGTGATCAGCTTTTTTTGCCTTTCTCTATAAGACGGTAGGGGGTTAAAAGCTAAAAAGCCGTTAAAAAACAATTTATTTGCCGCTACATATCATAGGTTAGATAAACCTACTGTTATAAAGCGCACTGTGTGCACACAGCGAAGGGAACTCGCGAAAGGGAAGAACAAGCAAGGATTGCTTGTGTAACACAAGGATGCACAAACAGGATGTTTGTGGTGCAAGATCAGGGAAGACCCGATGAAAACCCGGCCAAGGAGKGGCCGGGTTTTTTTACCTCGACATAAATAACAAGTTAATTAAGCTCTTATGACGTTTTTATTAACAATGCATTGCTTATGATAATAAAAGGACAGTGGTGATGAAATAAGCCTTTTTATAACAAGCGCTAAAGTTAGCAAGTGCTTACTTTAGCAAGCATAATGATAATAAAGCGAGCTTAACTCATTCAGAGGTACTTCAACCGCGGTTTGACAGTTCAGGCAGCGTACGGTGGTACTGTTTTTACCGGTGCCTTCTAAACGGAAGCGGTTCAAGAATGGATTTCTGGGTGACTCTGAGTTGCCACAATGACGACAGATGACATCCAGGCCATTGACTTTATTGGTAATTATAATATCGCGCACGCTGACCTCCTACCATTAGGTTCGATGATGGTTCAGGCGTGGTAACGTCCATGTAGAGCAGTATCGTTGCCGACACTTTTAAAAGTATAGCGCTGCTGGGTATATGTGCCATATGAAAAAGATAAAAAGCGTGCTTTAAATAGCTATCCCTGAGATTGTGAAAAAAAGATAAATTTTTTTCCGTTTTAATAACATAGGTTAGATAAATAGACCGTTTTAAGGTTCACTGTGAGCATACACCACACGGAAGTGGCAACAGGGAAGATTAAGCTAGGAAGGCTTATGCTCATGGAAGCACAAACAGGATGTTTGTGAAGATGAATCAAGGAAGGTTTGATAAAGCCCCAGCCAGGGAATGGCCGGGGCTTCTTTTTTATACGCTTGTTTTATTTTTTAGCTTTCTTCTTGTTTTTCTTACTGTGATTACTTTCTTTACTTTGAGTACTCGCAGCGCTTTGGTCACTTTCTGTATTCTCATCTTTACTGTCATCGCCCTCGCTGTCCGGCTTGTCGCTGCCTTGGTGAGTGAGCGGGCTCGCTTGGTCTAAGCGCGGGTGGTTATCCAGGAATTCACGCTGTAGATCGGGTATGGCATCCAAGGCTTGCAGGGTATGGGTGAGGGCATGAATCGCCGCCAGCACATCCTGGGTATGACCGGTTTCTGAGATGGTGTGCATATTACGGATGGGGAAACCAATCGAGGTAGCGGCACTGTCGATAGACGCCAATACGCCTGCCATGCCATCGGTACCCGTATCGATACCCACAATATCGCGCTGCAGCGGAATATCCTGCTCTTTAGCGGCAGTGGCGATAATGCGGTTGAGCTGTTCACTGGCAATAGAGCCCACCGCCATGGTGAAGCCTTTGCCCATCTCCAGCGGCTGCATGCGCTTGTCGCCAATACCGGGCGCAGCCACATAGTCGTGGTTGACGTCCACGCCAATCAAAGCATCCGGCTTCATTTCGCCCGCCATCACACGGCTACCGAAACGGCCAATCTCTTCATAGCTGGCAATCGCAAACAGCACGCGCACGTTTTGGGTGCCGCCTGCTTCGGCGATCAGGCGCGCCACTTCGGCGGCCACAAAACAGCCCAGTCCGTTATCCAGGTAAGCGCCGTAGAAGGTATTAGGGCTAAAGCCGGGGCGGATAGGGCGGTCGAAAATAATCGAATCACCAGGGCGAACACCCAAGTTCAGCACCTGTTGCTTTTTATTCTCACCGTGAATCTGCAGATCCAGGTAGATCTGCTCTTTTTTCAGCCCTTTGCTGCCATCGCGCTGGGCAGGGTCAGAGAAGTGAATCGCGCCCAGTGCCTCGACCGTGCCGCCTTCAATGCAGCGGTAGCTACCGGGGGCGTCCGGGTCTTCGCTAAACAGCTTCACTTCATGGCCGATCAGTACCGTCGGCAGGAACGAATCGGTATTGATCCAGATCTTGCCGTCTTCGCCAATCGAGCGCACCTGCATGCGGATTTTGTCCGCATGGCCGATCAGCATGACCTTGAACATGTCGTCGCGGCCGGGGTGAGTGTCCAGCACAACGCCCGCGTTGCCCTTAAACTGGTGAAGGTGCCAGCTTTTAGGCGCGAAGCTCTCAAAATGCGGCTTGAGTACGCCGTAGGTCATGGCAGCTTCCAGGCCTACAGGGCTGGGGGCGGCAAGAATATCGCGCATCAGTTTGAACTGCGCGTCGGGCATTGGCTGTGTCCAGGGTTTTGCACTATCGCTCATCGTTGTCGCTCACTCATTTTTAGGTGGATGTTAATCACCTCTAGTCTGCCAGATTCCCGCACTGTGTGTAGAGAAAGCCGCTTATTCATGGTGATGAATTAGCTCGCGCAGGGCGCTGGTGGCGGCGGAAGGAGGGTGACGGCGGCTCAATATAATGCCCAGCTCACGACGAATGGTTGGCTCGMCCAACGGGCGGTATTCAATCCCATCAGCGGCAATTTGACGAAAACTGAGCGAGGGCAGCACGCTAATGCCTAACCCCGCAGCTACCATGCGGCCTACTGTGGCGATCTGGCGCGCATCGCACAAGATATCCAGCCGTTCTCCTACGCTCTGCATAATGCGGTCAATATCCTGGCGCGAGCTGGAAAGGCGATTGATACCAATAAACGGATAAGCTGCAAGTTGGCTCCAGGCGACGGCTGATTGCGCCAGCAACGGATGCCCGCAGGGGCAAACGACCACATAGCTGTCTTCGAGGACGGGTTCAAACGTTAAGTCGTCTGCGTCGCTTGGCGGCACTGAAAGACCCAGATCGGCGCGGCCTTCGCGCACCATTTGATTGATTTGATCGGCCAGCACATCGTGCAGGCTGAGGTTAATTCGTGGGTAGGCCTCATGAAAAAGCTTAATGACGCGCGGAAATAGTCCTGCCGCCAGAGTGGGTAGGGCGGCCACCGTTACCTTTCCGCGCTGTTTTGAAAACTGGTCGTTGAGATCTTCAAAGGCTTCGTTCCAATCATTCAGGAGCCGCACGGCAACGGGCAGAAAAGCTTCGCCTTCCGGTGTTAACACGAGCTGGCGCGTGGTGCGGGCAAACAGTGCACCACCGACGTTCTCCTCAAGTTTACGCAGCGCAATAGAGATCGCCGGTTGGGAAAGATGTACTCGCTCGCTGGCCTCTGCAAGGCTGCGCGAGTGGGCGACGGCAACAAAAACACGCAATTGCTGGATGCTTGGATTCATTTAGAAAGTAAAACATAAATTAAAAACTATTCAATATACAAAATTAAACCGGAGCACCATGCTTGGCTTATCGCGATTAGATTCGTCGCGATCACCGTTTTAGATAAAAAACCGCTCTACAATAACAATAGCTCGCTTAGCGAGCTTCGGAGACACAATGAAAACGCTACTGACCGCCATGGTGGCAAGCGCCGCTATGCTAGCCGCTGCGACCTCTCATGCCGATGAACGCCTGTTGATTGGCTCTACCTCAAGCTCCTCCAGCCACTACAGCTACTTTGTGGCCGTCAATCAGATTATTAATAACCAAGTTGAAGGGATCAGTTCTTCGGTTGCCGAAACCGGTGCCACTGTGGATAACCTGCGCCGTTTAGGCCGCAACCAAATCGATATGGGCCTGGTGACCACCAATACGGGTTATCACGCCTACGCGGGCGAGGAGGATTTTGAAGGCCGCCCCGTCGATAACCGCCTGCTGTGGGTCTACACCGTGGCACCGCAGAATACCGTAATGCGCCAGGATGCAGGGGTGGAAACCTTCGCTGACTTAAACGGTGTGCGCTTCAATCCAGGCATTACGGGGTCAGCCACCGAGAAAACCACCGAAGCGGTAATGCGCACGCTAGGTATTGAGCCTGACTATGTGCGTGGTTCAACGACCGATATGGTCGACGCTATGAAAGATGGCCGGGTGATGGGATCCGTTAAGTCGGGTGTCGGAGAACGCCTGGATGGCTCCTCTATGGATATCGCCACTTTCACACCGATAAGCGTGCTGTCGCTTGACCAAGAGCAGGCCGACGCACTGCGCAACGAAATGCCCGACGTGGCGATTGTCGATGTACCTGAAGGGGCTGCAGAGGGTATTCCTGCCTACACCACTTGGGCCTTTGGGGTTGCCGTGCACGCCCATCCGGATATGGATGAAGAAACCGCTTATCAAATCGTCAAAGCGGTGATGGAAAACCCAGAACCGCAGGTTAACGCCTTTGCGGCCATGCAGGATGCGGATATGGCGAAGATGACCCTGGAGGTTGGCACCGTGCCACTGCATGCCGGTGCTGCGCGCTATTTCGAAGAGCAGGGGCATGACATCCCCGATACCTTGCAGCCTGTCCAGTAAGGCCCATTGGAGAAGATGATCATGCGCGAGACACTCACCAAAGGCTTGGCGCTCCTGCTGGGCTGGCTAATCCTGTATACCTCCGCCACTGGGCCTTTCGAGAGTTTGATTCAGCGGAGCATTTTTCTCGCGCTGGTCATCCTGCTAGGGCTTGCCGTTTATCCGTTAGGCGCAGGCAAGCGCTGGCGCCCGCTGGGTATCGCTATTGATGTGGTGCTGGCAGTGGGGGTGGTAGTTGCCTGCAGCTATGTGGCGCTTAACTACGAACAAATTCTGGTCGAACTACCCTGGGCAACGCCTCGGGATATGTTGCTGACCGGCGTACTGCTAGTGGCTATTTTGGAACTGTCACGCCGTGCCATCGGCGTGATCTTTCCACTGTTGGTGTTAGTGGGATTAGCCTACGCGTGGTTTGGGGCCGCCATTCCAGGGCCGCTTGGCCACCGCGGGTTTGATCTTTACTACATGACCGAAACCATTTACCTCGGTGACTTAGGCGTGTGGGGCATGCTGGTGGGCGTCGCTGCGACGACAATTGCCGCTTTCGTACTGTTCGGCTGTTTGCTGCTACATACCGGAGGCGGCAATACCTTTATGGATCTGGCGTTGCGTATTAGCGGCCGTTCACCGGGTGGTGCTGCCAAAGTGGCCACTGTAGCCTCGGGGCTATTCGGCATGGTCAGCGGTAGCGCGGKGGCCAATGTCGCCACCACAGGCAACTTCACCATTCCGATGATGAAGCGCTTGAACTACCCACGCCCCTTCGCGGCTGGGGTAGAAGCAGTCGCCTCGACCGGCGGCCAAATCGCACCGCCGATCCTGGGCGCTGCGGCATTTATCATGGCGGAAATTCTAGGCGAAAGTTACTTACGTATCGCCTTAGCGGCCTTGTTGCCCGCAATTCTTTTCTACCTGGGCGTATTTGTCACCATTCATCTCGTCGCCAAGCGCCGCCAACTGCAGGTAGTGCCCGATGATGAGCTGCCCAGCTGGTCAGACGTGATACGCCCTGAACGTATTATTCCCATTCTGGCTGCATTAGGCGGGCTGTTTTACGGCGTGCTTAGCGGCCGCTCGATTCAAATGTCGGCGTTCTACGGCATCTTGATGACCGTGCTAACGTTCGTGCCTTTTGCGCTGCTGGCCAAGATGCCGCTGCGCGAGATCCTCGGCAAACTGGTGGCTGGTCTGGTCGATGCAGGCAAGGGCATGGTGATTATTGGCGTGCTGCTGGCCGGGGCGCAGATATTGGTGGCGATGATCGGTATGACGGGCATCGGTGTGACGTTAGCCAGCTTGATCGTCACGGTAGGCGGCGAATCGCTGTTCCTGGTCGCTTTTATCGTCGGCGGCGTGTGCCTGATTTTGGGCATGGGGATCCCGACCACGGCAGCGTATGTTCTGGTGGCATCAGTGCTGGCGCCTGCGCTCACCACCATCGGCGTTGAGCCGTTGATTGCCCACCTGTTCGTTTTCTACTTCGCGACACTCTCTGTTATTACACCGCCTGTCTGCATTGCGGTATTCGTGGCCTCAGGCATTGCCGACACCAACTGGCTGCCTGCGGCTATTGAATCAGTGCGCTTGGCGGCGGCTATCTATGTCATTCCATTCCTGCTGCTGATCTACCCAGCCCTGGCAGGGTTTGGTTCTGCCCTGGAGGTTGTCTTGGCCAGCTGTCAGGGGGTCGTGTTTGTGATGGCCTTTGCCGCGCTGATGTCCCGGGTAGCCATGACGGGTAAGCGTTTGATCGATGTCGTAGCGCTGATCGCAGTGATTGGGCTGGCGCTGACGCCCGGCTGGCTGACCACACTGGCAGCGCTAGCCCTAATCATTGGGCTATTTATACGCCGCCGCTCTCTGCTGAGAGACGAGCAGGGGGCCGTCGCGGGCGACCACCACTCTCTTCAGGCCAAGGAGACCCAGCTATGAGCTTTTTATTAGGCAGCGGTGCGGGTTTTTCTGGCGACCGTACCGATGCGGCCGTGGCGGTGGTGGCAGAGTTGATCAAGCGACAGCAGCCCTCCGCTTTAGTATTTGAAACCCTGGGTGAACGGACATTAGCGGCAGCTCACCGCGCGATGCGTGATGATCCCGAAAGCGGGTTTGAACCGCTGTTAGACGAGCTGCTGGCGCCGGTGCTGCGCGACTGCCTGGATCACGACATTAAGATTTTAGGCAACTTTGGTGCGGCGAACCCCAGTGGTGCTTGTCAGGTAATTGCTGACTTGGCTACGCAGCTTGGGCGCGGGGATGTATGCATTGCCCAGGTGCATGGTGACGATATCCGTCAGCAGCTACATAGCCTGGACTTACAGCGCTGGGAGGCCGAACGGCTGGATATGCCGGGCGATGACGCCCTGATTTCAGCCAATGTCTACCTGGGGGCCAAGGCGCTGGTTGAGGCGTTGGCCATGCAGGCGGATGTGGTGGTTACAGGCCGTGTTGCCGACCCGGCGCTGTTTTTAGCGCCGCTGATGCACCACTTCGATTGGCGTTGGGACGATTGGGATCGCCTGGCTTGCGGCATGATGGCGGGGCATTTGGCTGAGTGTGGCGCCCAGGTAAGCGGCGGCTATTTTGCCGATCCGGGCTTTAAAGACGTGCCCGGGCTCGCCACGGTGGGCTATCCGATTATTGAAGTGGAGCAGGATGGCAGCCTTATTATTTCCAAGCCTGCCAATACCGGCGGCTGTGTTACCGAGCAAACGGTGAAAGAACAGCTGCTTTACGAAGTGCATGACCCGGCGAATTATCTGACTCCGGATGTCACGGTGGATCTTTCCCACGCAGAGGTGCGTCAGTTGTCACCCAATCGCGTGGCGGTGACAGGAATTCGCGGCAAGCCTGCGCCTGAGCGGCTAAAAACCACCGTGTGCTATGAAGGCGGTTGGCAGGGCGAGGCGGAAATTTCCTATGCAGGCCCCAACGCGTTGGCACGAGCCCAGCTTGCAGCGCAGGTACTGCGTGAACGATTGGTGTTTCGAGCCCCTGCCGAGCTGCGTACCCGCTTGGATATCATTGGCTTGGCCAGCGTATTCGATAGCGATAGCGGTGAGCTGCAGCGTAGCGCTTCAGGGTCTGCCAGCGGCGATTATCGGTTGCGGCTGGCGGCCGAGCACAGCGAGCGGCGCTGGGTAGCCCGTGCCACCCAGGAGCTATTGGCGCTTTATTGTGCCGGGCCTGCGGGCGGCGGCGGCGTGCGGCGTCAATTTCAAAGGCGAGTGTTTACCGCTTCTTATTTGGTAAAGCGTAGCGATATTCATCCCCATGCCAGTCTGTTTGAATCATCGCCGCTCGGCGAACGCAGGAGTGAACGCTATGTTGCAAACTGAACACACGCAAACAGCGGTAAGCCCGCATTCCTCAATCGCTCTTCATCAACTCGCCCATGCCCGTGCTGGTGACAAAGGTGAGCGGCTTAACGTGGCACTGTTTGCCTATGACCCAAACCACTACGCCACCTTGCTGGAGCAGGTAACCGAAGAGCGTGTGCTGGCGCTGTTTGCTCATCGCGGTGCCAGCCGAGTGCGACGCTACCCTTTGCCCAATTTGGCGGGCATGAACTTCGTGATTGATGATGTGCTGCAGGGTGGTGTTAATGGCGCGCTCAATTTGGACGGGCATGGCAAAACGCTATCGTTTTTGCTTTTAAGCATGGAGGTTGATGCGAGCTAGACCTTTTTAACCTAGCCCCTCGACTTAGGTGGTCATGACCCGCTGCCCGAAAGGCCTTACTATGACGATAAAATACGCACGCTAATTAATATAACGCTCGCTAAGTCGTCGTTAAAGAGCCGTTCAGGAGCCGCCCCATGACCGTTGCAACGCTAGGTGCCCAGCGCTTCAAAGTGCTGCTGGCGGGCGTTTTTAGCCAAATATTATGTGTTGGCATCGCGCGCTTTGCCTATACCCCATTGCTACCGGTCATGCAGCAGCAGACCTGGATGGGCGATGCCGATGGCGGCTGGCTGGCCGCACTTAACTACGCGGGCTATATGCTGGGGGCAGTGCTGGCCGCCTCTATTCACACTGTTTATATTAAAGACACGCTATTTCGCTGTGGGTTAATCCTGGCGGTAATCACGACTGCGGGTATGGCGCTTACCGATCACTTCTGGGTTTGGGCAGGGTTACGCTTTCTGGCCGGTCTTTCAAGCAGCGCTTCCATGCTATTAGCGTCAGGGCTGATTCTTCACTGGTTAATCCAACATCGCCAACGTGGCGAGCTGGGTATTCATTTTGCCGGTGTGGGCTTAGGCATGATTGTTGCGGCGGTCGCGGTGGAAATGATGCTGCAGCTGTCGTTTAGCTGGCAGACCCAGTGGTGGGGCTTTAGCTTGCTGGGTGCCGCGCTGCTCGTGCCTGCCTGGCGGTGGCTGCCGCGCCCGGCAAAACCGCTAGTGGGAGCGAACGCAGCCAGTAGTAAGCCAGTTATGCCGCCCACCCGCACCTTTATGCGCTGGATGCTGGCCGCTTACTTCTGTGCCGGTTACGGCTATGTGATCAGCGCTACTTTCTTAGTCGCCATCGTGGAGCGTGAACCGTTGCTGGCGGGCATGGGCAACTGGACGTTCGCCTTGGCCGGTTTGGCCGCCGCACCTGCGGTCATGCTATGGGATTTAGTTGCTCGTCGGGTGGGCTACCTAGGGGCGCTGATTATCGCCATGGCGATTCAAGTGGTGGGCATAGTGCTGCCGGCTATTACCGCCAATGCCGCGGTGGTGCTGTTAAGCGCTGTGCTCTACGGTGGCACCTTTCTTGGCTGCGTCAGTCTGGTGCTGACCATGGCAGGCAGGCTCTATCCTTCAAGCCCTGCGCGGTTAATGGGGCAGATGACGCTGGCATACGGTGCCGCTCAAATATGCGCCCCGGCGTTAACCGGTATGTTGGCGGAAGCCTCTGGCCATTATGGCGTTGGGCTTTGGCTTGCGGGCGGCTTTGTGACCCTCGGCGCGGTGCTGCTGGCCTGCTTGCGTAAGGTAGACCAAACTGCCCAGCGTTTGGATGCCGCTGCCAAAGCTAGCGTCTACACCTAGGAACTGGGGTCCAGTGGGCATTGCCCACGAAATCCTCTAGGATAGGCGCCTTTTTCAGACAGGATAACTGGGCAAATGACCTCTTCTAGGCAACCTCGCACTCAGTGGCTAGGCCGCTGGGGCTTTATGTTGGCAGCCACCGGTTCCGCGGTGGGGCTGGGCAATATTTGGAAATTCCCCTACATGACCGGGGAGTTCGGCGGCGGCGCCTTCGTATTGGTTTATCTAGCGTGCATCTTTGCTGTCGGTGTGCCGGTAATGATGGCAGAAATCGCCTTTGGACGGCGTGGCCGCGGCAGTCCGGTGGACGCCATTCGCCGTGTGGTCAACGAGTCTGGCCGATCGTCGGCGTGGTCGCTGGTTGGCTGGATGGCCATGCTGTGCGGCTTTATGATTCTGTCGTTTTACGTGGTGGTAGCGGGATGGTCGTTCTCGTACCTATGGAAGATGCTGACTGGTGGCCTCGCGGGCACCAGCGTGGATGAGATGGCCGCCGTGTTTGGGGCCAATAACGCCAACCCGCTGAACCTCGGTTTCTGGAGCACTCTCGTTACGCTGGTTACTATGCTGATTGTGGGCAAGGGCGTGCAAAAGGGTATCGAGAAAAGCGTTAGTTGGATGATGCCGGGGCTGGTGATCATGCTGGTCGTGCTGATCGGTTTTGGCATTTTCTCAGGTGGTTTTGGCGCAGCGGTGAACTTCCTGTTTTCGTTCAATGCGGGAAGCCTCTCTAGCGAGGGCATGCTAGCAGCGCTGGGCCATGCATTTTTTACTCTCTCGCTGGCCTCCGGGGCGATTCTGACCTACGGCAGCTACTTACCCAAAGACGCCTCAATTGGCCGCACCACGGTCAGTGTGGCAGTAGCGGATACCGTCGTTGCCTTGATGGCGGGGCTGGCGATCTTCCCGGTGATTTTTGCTAACGGTATGAACCCCGGCGAAGGCCCTGGGCTAATTTTTATGAGCCTGCCGCTGGCTTTCCAGGCGATGCCGCTGGGCACCCTGTTTGGCATTCTCTTCTTCCTGATGCTCTCTATGGCAGCGCTGACCTCTTCGATCTCTATGGTCGAAGCCACGGTTTCCTGGCTGTGCGACAACAAAGGTATCTCGCGTCCGGCAGCCGCCTGGGGCACCGGTATTGTGCTGTGGTTGATTAGCACACTGGCGATGCTGTCGTTTAACCTGGGCGCGGACTGGACACTGGGCGGTAAGCATTTCTTTGATTGGCTGGATTATTTAACCTCACGCTGGATGATGCCGCTGGGTGGCTTGGGCACGGTGGTGTTGGCTGGGTTTGTGCTGAAAAGTAGCACTTTCCGTGACGAGCTAGGGCTTGCCCCCTTGCCTTATGCGCTATGGCTGACCATGGTGCGCTACGTTAGCCCGTTGGGGATTGTGGTGATTTTCGTCGACGCGCTGGGGATCTATCAGGTTTCATTTGCCGCTCACTGGCCCTGGCTGCTGGTGATTCTAGTCGTCATGGCAGCGATTGGCGAAACCCTCAGCCCACGGCTGCGTCACGCGCTGAGGGCAGCGTAATACGTTACGGCACCTGTCCCGATAACAAACGCTGCTGCTGAGCTTTTACCTCATCGCTGCACAGCGGCGTTTGGCAGGTCGCAAACACCTCTGTTAAAAATCGCTTGCGTGAACCTCGATAGGTGCCGCTAAGTAGCGTCACCTGGGTCAGCGTATTCAGCAATGTTTTACGTGACTCGCCCGTCAGTTGCGCATAGCCCTGTAGAGCAGTTGGCCAATCAATGTCAATCGCCGGAGGTTTTTCAGGCAGGCTATTCAGCAGGCGAGCCAACAGCAGCACCAAGTTGGGATGAGGGTGCTGGTTGCGCATAATAAGCTCGCCGACCCCCTGGGCTACCAGACGGCGGGTGTGTGCGTCGCTGTCCGTCAGTGTTTCCATCAAGTGCTTAACCAGGGCGGGGCCTCGCGCCTGCAGATAAGCTTCTTGAATAATCCGTGCCGCAATCCAGGCGTTCCACACGGCGTATAGCGGGCCGGTTAATACGGGTAGAAAGCCGCGCAGCGTCAGTCGTCCCAATAACCGACGCAGCAGTAAACGCAGTAGAAAGCTGCTTAAGCTGATTTTTAAGCGATAAAGTAGCGCTCAAAGTGTTAGCTTCCAGCCATGCAGGTAGGCGTGGGGGTCTACGCCATAAATAAGACTACCAGGGCTGGGGTACTCCAATGCCGACCGGGAAACGCCGTGAACGGTCAGCTGAATATCGGGTTCCAACGCGTCTGTTTGACCGTAACGTAAGCCCGCCAAACGGGTAATATTCGCCACACCGCGCAGCGCATTCCAGTATAAAAAGCCGATTTCCAGCGCGGTAACACAGCCTGCAACGGCCAGATAGCCGGCCCAGTAGGGAAGTTGCTCTCTAAGGCTCATGGCTTCCCAGGGGCTAGTGGCAAACTCACGCATCCACCATTCGGCGCTGCCAATCAGCGTGCCGGAAATCAAACCAGCGAGCGCTGCCCAGGCGATGATCCAGCGCCGTGCGCGCTTCAGGGCCTGCGGGTCAGGGGAATCAAGTGCCGGGTGGCGGCGTAAATAGCCCTGTACATAGCGACTAGCCCAGCGCTGCGCTAGGCCAGGGGCTGGGGCGTACTCTTTATCTGGCCGAGAGAGGGTCATAAAAACAGCGTTTCCTACGCAATTGACGCCTTAGGGTAGCGGTTCTGTTCGCGAAGTACACGCTTGGGTAGCGCCGGGGTGAGTGCCCACTTTCATCAGCTCATCCCAGCGCGTGGTATAGCGGTCTGAGCGATGGGCGCAGCGTAACTGCCAGGCGGCAGGTGCGTTCGTCATGCCAAAGCTGATCGTGCCTTGCCCCATGCGCTGGTTAATCTGATCCACCGTTGCCATCAAAAACGGATGACGATTCCGTGTGGGCGGATGTAGCAACGAAAGTTGATGCTGCTCAGCGTCCACCAAATCCAGCAGCATCACGCCAGCCTTCATAAACCGGTAGCGAGGACGATAAATCTGCTCAAGCCCTTGGCGAACGGCGTCAAGGATCACTCGGGTGTCGTCGCTAGGTGAGGGCAGGGGGATTAGCGCCTGCGGGAAATACTGCAACTGGTCGCGGCGGTGGCGGTTGGTATGCAGAAACACCATTACCGCACGGGCCAGACTCTGCTGTTCGCGCAGTTTTTCAGCGCTGCGCTGGGCGTGGCGGCGCAGGGCATTATGTACTTCTGCAAAAACGCCGGTGGGTTGGCCGAAGGAGCGCGAGGTCATAATGCGTTGGCGCGGTTGCTCCAGCGCGTTCATCTCCATACAAGGCGTGCCGCGCAGCTCGAGCGCGGTACGTGCCAGTACCACCGAGAAGCCCTTGCGCAGCTGCTTTTCGTCGCTTTCACGCAAGTCCCAAGCAGTAGTCACGCCGCCAATCGCTAAACGCTCGGCAAGCCGATGGCCGACGCCCCATACGCTGCCTACCGCCGTACGTTTGAGCAATGCCTCAGTGGTGTGATCCTGCCCATTGAGCAAGCAAACGCCTTGGTAGCGAGGGTCTTGCTTGGCAAGATGATTGGCCAGTTTGGCGAGCGTATGAGTGGGTGCCAGCCCCACACACACCGGCAGACCCAAGTGGCGGCGAATAAGCTGGCGCAGGCGTTGCCCTAGCGCCGCACATTGTGCTGTGGTGAAACCTTCCAAGTAGACGAACATCTCATCGATTGAATAGGGCGCGACCGCAGGGCAGGCATCGCGTAGCAGTTGGGCCAGCCGTGCCGACATATCGCCGTAGAGCTCGTAGTTAGATGACAGCAGGTGAATATCGCCGCGCTGACGCAGTCCTTCAAGCTTGAAAGCTGGCGTTCCCATAGGGATATCCAGCGCTTTCAACTCCGTTGAGCGGGCGATTACACAGCCGTCGTTGTTTGACATCACGCCGACAGGTCTACCTTCCAGCTTGGGCTGAAAAACCCGCTCGCAGCTGACATAAAAGTTGTTGGCATCGACTAATCCGATCATCGCCACCCCTCAGTCAACGTCAGTAGCTTGTTCAACGTAAGTACTCATGCACCACCGCGCGTACCACGCCCCATAGCTGGCAGTCGCTGCCTTCAAGAAGCAGCGGCGGGTAGTTTGGGTGGCTCGAACATAGATGGGGTGAGCCCCGATAAAGCGCGTAGCGTTTAATTAATGCCTCGCCCTCCAGCATAGCGATCAAAATATGTCCTAGGCGCGGTTCAATACTGCGATCAACAATCAGCAGATCGCCCTCAAAAATCCCCCAACCTTCCATGCTGTCGCCGGTGGCAGTGACATAAAAGGTCGCGGTGGGGTTTTTAACCAGCCTTGTATTGAGATCCAGCGTGCATGGCTCGTAATCCTGCGCAGGCGAAGGAAAACCGCTGAAGCCAGCGCGGCCCAAAAAGGTTAAGTAAGGCAGTGGCTGGGAAGTTAACGGCAAGGCGGAGATAAAGTGAGCTGACTGGCCCGGCATCGTCGGCATCCTGATTTTAAAATATTGTATAAATATACAGTATTTTTTAGGGCGAAGGAAAATGCAAATGATCGGGGGATGAAACTGCTTTGCTCTGCTCAATGACATCCGCAGGGACGCACGCGGTGACATTGAAGGATTGCGAGATAAGGCAGCCTAGTTATCCATTTGGTCAGCATTTAGTGAACAGAACAACATGAAGCACGTTCATGTACGACCTGACGCGGATGCGATGAAAGTCGCGTCAGGCTGCGTTATGATAGCGTCCTCGCTTCTTCCATGATGACCCTTTCTCGTTACGAGGTTCCCGCCGATGTTCAGCCGCGATATGACAATTGCCGGATTTGATGATGTGCTGTTTGATGCCATGCAGAAAGAAGTGGCACGCCAGGAAGCCCACATCGAACTGATCGCTTCCGAAAACTATGCTAGCCCCCGCGTACTCGAAGCCCAGGGCAGCCAACTGACTAATAAGTACGCCGAAGGCTACCCCGGAAAGCGCTACTACGGCGGCTGCGAGTTCGTCGATATTGCTGAAAACCTGGCCATTGATTACGCCAAAAAGCTGTTCGGCGCTACCTATGTTAACGTTCAGCCGCACTCCGGGTCACAGGCTAACAGCGCGGTATTCCAGGCGCTGGTCAAGCCCGGCGATACCATTTTGGGTATGAGTCTGGACGCGGGCGGCCACCTGACCCACGGAGCCAAGCCCAACTTTTCGGGTAAGCACTATAACGCCATTCAGTACGGTTTGAACGATCAAGAACTGATCGATTACGACCAGGTGGCTCAGCTTGCTCGTGAACATAAGCCCAAAATGATCATCGCTGGTTTTTCTGCCTACTCGCAAATTATTGATTGGGMCAAGTTCCGTGAAATCGCCGATGAAGTGGGCGCTTACTTACTTGTTGATATGGCCCATGTATCTGGTTTGGTCGCGGCGGGCGTCTACCCCAGTCCCTTGCCCTATGCCCACGTGGTTACCTCCACCACCCACAAAACCCTACGCGGCCCCCGCAGCGGTGTGATTCTCTCGGCAGAAAACGACGCTGAGATTGAGAAAAAGCTGCAATCAGCGGTTTTCCCCGGTGGTCAGGGCGGCCCGTTGATGCATGTTATCGCGGCTAAAGCTATCTGCTTCAAAGAAGCCATGGCGCCGGAGTTTAAAACCTACCAGCAGCAGGTGGTTAAAAACGCCAAGGCTATGGCTAAGGTGTTTATCGATCGCGGTTACGACATTGTTTCCGGCGGCACCGAAGACCACCTCTTCCTGCTCTCGCTGATCAAACAGGGCGTAACCGGTAAGGATGCCGATGCTGCACTGGGGCGTGCCCACATCACCGTCAACAAGAATGCCGTGCCTAATGACCCGCAAAGCCCGTTTGTCACCTCCGGCCTGCGCATTGGCACGCCGGCAGTGACCACGCGCGGCTTCAGTGAGCAGGAGTGTACCGAGCTAGCTGGCTGGATCTGTGACATTCTCGATGTACTGGCCAAAGGCGAAGACACCAGCGCCATCGAAGCCCAGGTGTTAGATAAAGTAGCCGAAGTTTGCGCGCGGCTGCCGGTTTATGAGTAACGAAACTAGTACTTAAATACCAAAAATACCCTTTATCACTAACGCCTCTACACTCTGTAGAGGCGTTTCTGTTAATGTGTGTAACATATTGTTACGTGCTTAGCGTCTTATTGATTTAAGGGAGGCTCGCCATGGCAAAACAACAAGAAAAAACCGATTTGCAGCGTGCATTAAAAGATTGTAAAGGTTCATTTTTTTCGGTGGGTTTTTTCAGTATGTTTGTTAACTTACTGATGCTTGTGCCGCCAATGTACATGCTGCAAGTGTATGACCGTGTGCTCACCACCCAAAGTCTAGACACGTTATTAATGCTTACCCTTGTCGTCGTGTTCTTTTTTATGATCATGGGAGGGTTAGAGCTGGTGCGCTCACGCATATTGGTGCGCGTTGGCAATCGGTTAGACACCAGTATTAACGAGCGGCTTTATAGCGCGATGTTCCGCCGTAGCTTGGTGGTTCAGGGCAGTCAAAGCGCACAACCTCTCAGTGACTTGACCAGCTTGCGCCAGTTTCTAACCGGGAATGGCCTGTTTGCTTTTTTTGATGCCCCTTGGGTGCCTGTTTATCTCGGCGTACTCTTTCTATTTCACCCTTGGCTTGGGGTATTTGCTACCTGTGCTGGGTTGATTTTGCTAACACTAGCGATTGCCAACGAGAAGTCGACCAAAAGGCTATTGGCAGAAGCCAATAGCGAACATATTCAGGCGCAAAATCTTGCCAACTCTAATCTGCGCAATGCCGAGGTGCTGCATGCCATGGGCATGTTGCCGGGCATTATGGGGCGCTGGTCGAAGCGTCACCATGAGTTTTTGTCCAAGCAGTCCCAGGCGAGTGATCGCGCTGGAGCGCTAACCAATACCTCCAAAGTTATGCGCCTGTTCTTTCAATCTTTAATTTTAGGCTTGGGTGCGCTACTGGTGCTAAGGGGGGAAATGACCCCCGGCATGATGATTGCCGGTTCTATCTTGATGGGCCGTGCGCTTGCGCCGATCGACCAAATGATCGGTGGCTGGAAAGGTTTTGTAGGCGCGCGCGGTGCCTATGAGCGGTTAAATGAACTGATGACTCAAATACCGGATGAGCAGCGTAAGATGTCGCTGCCTGCACCAAGAGGTGAAGTTGCACTTGAAGGGGTCGCCGCTGCACCGCCTGGTACGCGTATGGCAACCATCCGCGGCATTGAGTTTCGAGTCGCTAAGGGGGAACACGTTGGCATTATCGGCCCTAGTGCCGCGGGTAAGTCGACGCTAGCGCGAGTGCTATTGGGTATATGGCCAACCCAAGTGGGTGACGTACGTCTAGATGGCGGGGTGATCACTCAATACAACCGAGATGAAATTGGTCCCTATATTGGCTACTTACCTCAAGACATTGAGCTGTTTGACGGCACCATTAGTGAAAATATTGCTCGTTTTGGCAATCTCGACCCCAAAAAGGTGGTTGATGCGGCGAAAAAAGCCGACGTGCATAAAATGATTTTGGAATTACCCAACGGTTACGACACGGTGATTTCTTCCACGAGTGGTGGTCTCTCGGGAGGCCAGCGCCAGCGGGTTGGGTTAGCGCGCGCTCTGTATGACAACCCGGTATTGGTGGTGCTAGACGAGCCCAATGCAAACTTAGATGATGCTGGCGAACGGGCATTGGCGATGGCTATCGCCCAGCTTAAAGCCGAGGGAGCGACGCTTTTTGTTATAAGCCATCGCACCAGTGTTTTGAAAAGTATGGACAAACTCCTTGTGATGAAAGAGGGGCAAATAAGCATGTTTGGGCCACGTGACCAAATTATCGCTCAGTTTGCTAAAAAACCGCGCGGGCAAGTAAGCCAGCAAGGGACAGCGCGCCTCTCAGCCATCTCGGGTGGCCGTGGCACTGAGGAGAAATAGCATGAGCGACGAGAAACGTAACCCTCCCACCTCCGAGATCGATATCACCCCCAATCGCCCTTTGACAATTGACGGCGAGGCCTGCGAATCACTACCCATCAGTGATAAAGGCTACCGTAAGCTGGGCTTTGCGATTCTCATCTTTGCCTTGGGCGGCTTTGTTCTATGGGCCGCCACCGCTTCCCTAGCGATTGCGGTTGTTGCGCCGGGCAGTGTCTCGATCGAGTCATTCAAGCGCACCGTGCAGCACTTGGAAGGCGGTATTGTTGAGCAGTTGCTGGTCGAAGATGGTGACCAAGTTGCGGTAGGAGACACCTTAATAGTGTTGAGTGATACTCAAGCCAGCTCTCAACTAGCCATTGCCCGTTCCCAATATTTGATTAATCGAGCCATGGAAGCCCGCCTGCTCGCCGAGCAGCAAGGGGCGGAGGCCATGGTAATACCTGACGATCTTCAAGACACTGATAACATGCGTGTTCAGCAAGTGGTTGCTGTACAGCAGAGTCTATTTACCGCACGTCGCCAGTCGCTTAAAAGCACTTTAGAAGCATTGGATGAGCAGATTGTGCAAATGCGTGAACAGATTGTCGGCTTGGAGCAGCGGATTAGCGTTAACACCAGCCGTAACAGCTCATTAAATACCGAGGCAGGTGCCTTTCGTTCCCTTTATCGGGAGGGCTTAGGAGATAGCCAGCGCTTGCGTGAATTAGAGCGGCAGGTGCTTCAGTACGAAGGCGATAACGCCGAGTTTCGCGCTAATATCGCCCAGTTGCGATCACAAATAAGCGAAAATCGTATGCAGCGCGAGATTCAGCAGCAAGAGTTTCAGAAAGAGGTTGGCGAGCAGTTGCGCGAAGCGCAAGCACAAATTGCTGAGGCAGAAGAGCGCATTATTTCACTGAGTGATCAGGTAGAGCGAGCCATCGTTACGGCTCCTGTCTCGGGGATTGTGGTGGGCCGCCAAATTCATACCGTCGGTGCTGTTATCCGTGCGGGCGATACCATTATGGATATCGTGCCCTCTAATGACGGTTTTGTAGTAGAAGCCCGCATCCCAACGCGCGATATCGACAATATTCATATTGGTCAGTTTGCTGAAATTCGCTTTAGCGCTTTCAATCAACGGCTAACCGATGTGATTGATGGTGAGGTCATTCACGTGAGTGCGGACAGCTTTGAAGATGAAGCTACAGGGCAACATTATTACCGTACCCGAATACGTGTAACAGAACAGGGTTACACGCAAATGAATGAACAGATGCAACTGCTTTCAGGTATGCCCGCAGAAGTGATGCTTCGTACCGGTGAGAGAACATTCGCAAGCTATATTGCCAAACCAATTACCGACATGCTGGCGCGGGCCCTGCGGGAGGACTAATGCCAAAAATATCTCTCGATACAATAACGGTAAGCGCCATGCAGTGGAGGTCGCTACGCCTAGCGGCTATTGTGATTGCGTTGAGTATTTTATCTCCGTCGATTTATGCGCAACAGGAATTACGAGCGGGCAATGCCCCCGCAGCAGAGCTGGCGGCGCTTGAATCACATTCCACATTTCCTGTGGCCCTGCCATCCTTGCCAGAACTATTTGCCCGTGCACTTGAAAATGATGCCGACCTTTTGCGTCAACGTTACGAATTAGAGGCCACGCGTGAAGAAATTCCTATGGCGCGTTCACAGTTGATGCCCCAAGTCAGCGCTACCGGTTCGTACTTATGGCAAGACTCGACCAATATTCAAACTTCGCCCGATGACTTTGGTCTCGATCAACGTGCTCAGCGGCCTGGGGAAATTGATGAAACCTTGTGGCAGCTACAATTGCAGCAGCCCCTATTTAGCTTAGAACGCTGGCGGGGTGTTGGCGTTGCCAATGCCCAGGTCAGCGCCGCTGTCTTACAGCTAGCGGTAGTCGAGCGCGATCTAGCGCTCCAGGTCAGTGAAGCCTATGTGCAAGCTTATCTAGCCTCCCTGCGTCTCGGCTTACTAGAAACGCAGCAGACTTCACTAGATTTGCAAGTTCGCCAAGCTCAGCGAGCATTTGATCTTGGTATTGGTGACCGGATAAATTTACTGGAAGCGCAGTCACGCTTAGATCAAGCAATATCAGACGCCGTTCAAGCAGAAAATGAACTGGATAATGCTCTCAGCACTCTAGAGCGTTTAACCGGCACGCTGCCCGAGTTCCATGGCCTAGCCGTTGGCGAGCTAACTGACATTACATTGCAAAGTGAATGGGGAGAGCAGGAGGACTGGGTAATGCAAGCCGGGCGGAACCTGAATGTTTTGTTGGCGGGTCAAGAGCTGCGCATTGCAGAAGAAAATGCTAATGTTCGTCGGGCGGGCTATTACCCAGAGATTAATTTAAATTTGAGCTATTCAGATCGACAAAGCGATGACCAGCTACGTGAAAGCGAGGACTACCGCGCCAGTATTGAAGTGAGCATGCCCATCTATCGTGGCGGCTATACGACCGCAAGCGTTAGGCAGGGGGAAAATCGCATCGACGCTAATAAAGCTGCGTTTGATAATCAGCGTAATCTTGCGATGCAGGAAGTGCGTCAACGGTTACGCTCACTCAAAGGGCATGTGCGTCGAATTGAAGCCGTCAAGCAGGCTATTGCTTCAAGCCAATTGTTTCTAAACGCCGCCGAGCGCGGAGAGCAGTTTGGCCTACGCGATTTAGTAGATGTGCTTGATGCCCGCGCTAGCCTCTATGATCAACGCATTCAATATGTTGACGTCATTGGTGAATACGCACTAGATAGCTTAGCGCTACAGTCAGCGGTAGGTGAGCTAGAGAGTAATGATCTAGTGGCAACCATGTCGTTACTCTCTTCTATACAATAATCACCAACCCCCCTGGCCCTCTAACAAACTGCGGGTGTTGTTATTGAGCGGTAAGCGGAAATCGGCGCTGCCGAGCACCATGGCATCCCCTGCCCGCACCACCCGAGCACTCACATAGACGTAGTCTTGGCCTTGCGCGTAGGTGCCCATCAATATTGATCGGGCGTTGTGTTGGGCGGTTAAGCGCTGAACTTGCCGTGAAAGAATTAGCTCGCCCACGCTCTCTTCAATAAACATGCTGTCGCGCATTTTAACTTCGCGCACCTGCATGCCCTGGCGGGATAGCGCTGAGGCCATAATTTCTGAGCTCATACGCCCCAGCGTGGAGGATTGGCTTAAATTATCGATGCTGACAAAGGTAGCGGCAATCATGGGACTATAGCGCGTTAGCTCTGGATTGCTGGCAACCATCTGCTCGGCAGCAGTATGAACCAATTCCGAAAGATCGGGTTCCGGTTCGGCGGGCATGTTGTTAGCATTGCCCAGCGCACCGCAGCCAGCCATTAACAGTAGCGTCATGCCAATGGTCACCGCTCGGGTGGTATGGCTAATAGAGCGAGTGCGCCGTGTAGCGAAAAGTGTCATCAGCATGAAATTACCACGTATCAGTAAGCGGAACGGAAGGGGTGGTAGGTGCCTGGGGCACGCGGTTTGGCGCATATTGACGACGATCACCGGCATTAATGTAGTAAATGTTGGACGAAGAGTAGAGAATTCGCTCGCCGTCGATAATCTGCGTGGTCACGATGATCTCTTCGTTGCCCGTATTCGTCCAGCTACCGCTGGTGGTATCGGCGAGCATACCCGCGGGGATTAACCCCAGTGCAGGTTCGGCCCACTGGTTATACGGAATGGTGGCTACAGCGATGCCCGCGGTGAGGGCGGTAAAAGCACCGACGGGGGGGCGTATAAAGCCGCGATCGCGGTGTTCGACGACCTCGACATTAAACGTGATGTTGGCGCTGTTCGCAGTGGGAACGGKGGTGAGGTTGGCACCTCTGGACACCAGTTCGCTGGTCAGTAGGGCGCGAAAGCCGCGGCCAAATTCGCCGCCGCTATAAGCATGCAGTGCTTCACTGTCGGGTTCGCTGATGTGTAAATCGCGATTGCGAACACGCTCACGCTTCAAAATGCTGGTAGCTTCGTGGCGGGCCAGTACATCCCAGTGATGGGCGGCCTGCATACGCTGCTGTTCGCTATAGGGATAAGTGGTGGCAATCGGCGCTTGGGAGGTATTGGCATAAAAGCAGCCGCTGAGCATTAAGCTTGCCAGCCCCAAACTGACAGGGCGTATAAAATAGGGCAATGGAGATAATCTGGGACGGGTGCGCACCTGCGGGTTCCTTTTTTGCTACAAAACGGCTTTTGATAGACTGTTAGCCATGCGTAATATGGCATCTTAGTTTGCCATGCCTAATTCGACTCACCTAATTTGACTCACTTAGCTAGATCGGCCACGAGGTTAAAAACTTGAATGAGCGATGATAATAATGCTTGAAGATCACCGCAGCGGTCCGCGCCATGATTCGCTAATGTCGGCTTACCATGAAAGCGATAGCGGTAGCGGATGGATGATTAGTTACCTCGATATTATGACGCTGCTGGTAGCGCTATTTGTGGTCATTATCGCTGCCGCTGGGCCGGTAATTCCTCAGTGGAACCAGGAGGATACTCAGAAAGATAGCGCGAGCGAATACGCCTACACATCAGTACCCGCTTTGGAAGTCCCCCTGCCCGAGTCGTTGGCCCAGGTAAGCGATGAGCGTGCCAGCGTTGCTCGGTGGCACGGGGCAGGGTTAAGCCCTGTGGCCGTTAGTGCGGCACTCGGCGTGGCTGGGCTGCCCAAGTTAACGGATTTCCCGCGGCGTAGAACAAGCTTCGGTGTTCCGCCGCTTTTGGCAGCGCCACCGCCCCTCGCCGAACCTGCGATCACTCTGCCAAAGCTGCTGATGCCCGCGGGCAGCGATGATTTTACATCGCCCTTAGCTGACTACATGGTGGTGTTGACTGATCGCCCTCCGGTGAATGTGCAAGCAGTGAGTGATGAGTCGGTCTCGGGGGCACTTGCGCTAAACCAGGCGCTTTCAGAACGCGTAGAAGAGTCTACCTACCTGCCCGACCTTGAGGGGGTTGAAGTCTCCCGGGTGGCCGAGGGGATTAGTCTTCGCGTGCAGGACCAACTGCTGTTTCCTTCAGCAACGGCTGAGCTAACCACTGACGGATCGTCACTAGTGGGCAGTTTATTGGAAACTATTCAGCGCTATGAAGGCGAAGTATGGGTTGAGGGGCACTCGGATAGCCAGACCATTAGCACTGATGAGTTCTCGTCTAACTGGGCATTGTCTAGCGCTCGAGCCATTGCCATTGTGGAAGCACTTGAAGCCGCCGGAGTAGATGCTGAGCGGCTACGCGCCGTAGGCCTGGCGGCCACAAAACCATTGGAAAGCAATGCCACAGCGGAAGGGCGTGCGCGTAACCGGCGGGTTGAGGTGGTTATTCACGTCGAGTAACGGTTAATGTAGACGCTATTCGAAGGGAGGGCGTCATAACACTAGAAGCCCAGTGGTCTGGAGCTAAATCGACCTCCAGCCGACGCACCCCTCTATGACAGTGGCCCATAAAAAAAGCCCGCCGGGGGAAGGGCGGGCATTAAAGGGCTTGGCTCACTGCAGCCCACTGGTATCAGGTGAGGGGTGTACAAGACCACCAGTGGGTACAATTTCAGTATAGCTATTTATGCGTCGTTGCCAAGCACTGTGACACTTTTTTATAACTTTATTTTCATCTTAGTTAGTTCTAATGCGCCTTTTTTGATAGGAAACAGCACTAAAGCGCACCGATCTGTTTCATGCACTTTTTTGGTGCGCTTTGTTTGCCTCTTTTTGGTGCTAACAGATATTCCGATTTATTTATTCCGTAAGACGTTCTGTAACCCTCTGCTGAGTCGGAACTTCTCTGTTTTGGCTTATAAATTGCTATGTTCTTGATAGCCAATTAATAGCTGGTCATCGCTCACATCAGGTGTTCTAGACATAATGCCTAAATAATGCGTTAAGGCCGAAAAGAGGTAGTGCCATGCCTGAATCCGCTCGTCTCTCCGCATCAACGCCTTCGGCAGCGTCAATCTCTTCGATTGATCCCGCTCTGCAGCCTCGGCTAGTAGTGACCGATCTCGATGGGTCGCTGCTCGACCATCACAGTTATGACTTCAGCCCTGCGGCCCCCTGGCTTGCCCGTTTAAAGCAGATGGGGGTGCCGGTCATTCCGGTGACCAGTAAAACCCGCGCCGAACTGATTCCCCTGCGCGAAGCCCTAGGCCTTACAGCAACGCCGTTTATTGCTGAAAATGGAGCAGTGATTGGTTTGCCGCCAGGCTGGTGCCATGCGCGCTTAGACCGTCCAGGAAGTGGCCGCGATGGCGTTGTTATCAAGCATCCTGGTGTGGATGTTGGCTTTATTCGTGCCCGATTGAAGGTATGGCGCGAACGTCTGGATATTCGTTTCACTCGCATGGGGGAGTTGAGTGTACCTGAGGTGATGGAGCTTACTGGGCTTGACGCAGTTCGCGCCCGCGATGCAAGACAGCGGGAAGGCAGTGAGCCGCTGCTGTGGCAGGACTCCGAAGCAGCTTTGGAGGCATTTCGCGCCGCTTTAGAAGGGGATGGGCTACAGCTGACTCAAGGCGGGCGCTTTTGGCATGTCATGGGGCTCTCCGCCGATAAGGGTAATGCCGTCGAGTGGCTGGTTAAGCGCTTTACGGCGTTAAGAGGTCGAACGCCTCTTTCACTAGGGTTAGGAGACGGGCCGAACGATATCACTATGCTCGAAGCAGTCGATCAAGCCGTCGTGATCCGAGGTTGCCACGATTTAGCTGTAGAGCCCCGCAACGCTTCGCTCTATCGCACCGAGGCAACAGGGCCGACCGGCTGGGCCGAGGGGGTGGACTACTGGTGGGGGCGAGACGACCGCCGTTTAGCGACGGCGGAGAAAGATGCGGCTGTGTTCTTGGAATCTTGTTCTTTGAGTACAGTTCTTTGAATTCAGGGAGGTAAGTGCATGAGTGACTTTCATCAAAACGGAATTATTACCGACTTTCACAATCTTACCCGGCGCTCGGTAGAAGCGCTTGAACAAGAGCTGTGCCAGTTTGCTCGACGACGCCCCATGGGGCTGATTCTGCCGTCGCTGTTTTCGGAGCTGGAAGGGCCTGCACTGTCGGCGATTGTCGATGAGTTGGTTAAAGTCCCGTATCTCAATGAAATTGTCATCGGCCTGGACCGCGCCGATCGGGAGCAGTTTTTGTACGCTCGCGATTTCTTCTCTCGCCTTCCCCTGCATACGCGCATTTTATGGAACGATGGCCCACGGCTGCGCGCCCTGGACGCAGAGTTGGAAGAGCACGGGCTAGGCTCGCTGGAGCCCGGCAAGGGGCGCAACGTATGGTACTGCGCCGGTTATATGTTGTCGTCTGGGCGTTCGAAGGTAGTGGGGTTGCACGACTGCGATATTCTGACCTACGAGCGGGGGCTACTGGCACGCTTAATGTATCCGGTTGCCCACCCCAATTTTAACTACAGTTTCTGCAAAGGCTATTACCCGCGCATTGCCGAGGGCAAACTGAACGGTCGCGTCTCTCGACTGTTAGTCACGCCGTTACTGCGGGCGCTGAAAACCGTCTGTGGGCCAATGCCTTATCTCGATTACCTGGATAGCTTTCGTTATCCGTTGTCGGGAGAGTTTGCGATGCGTAGCGAAGTGCTTGAAGGAATCCGTATGCCAGCGGACTGGGGGTTGGAGATTGGCGTATTGTCGGAGTTGCAGCGTAATTACTCTCTGCGCCAGCTTTGCCAGGTCGATATTGCCGATGCCTACGACCACAAGCATCAACCGGTTAGCGAAGAGGACCCCAACGGCGGCTTAAACCGCATGAGCCTGGATATCTCAAAAGCGCTCTACCGTAAACTAGCCACCCAGGGCATTACCTTTAGCAGCGAAGATTTCCGCACCCTTAAAGCCACCTATTACCGCTTTGCGCTGGATTTGATTGAAGCCTACGATCACGATGCCACCATGAACGGGCTGAGCCTTGACCGCCACAGTGAAGAGCAGGCAGTAGAGCTGTTTGCCAGCAACCTACTCGAAGCCGGCAATCTGTTTATGGATAACCCGCGAGAGCGCCCCTTTATTCCTAGTTGGAACCGGGTGCAGGCCGCAGTGCCGGATCTGCTCACGCGGATGCACGAGGCGGTAGAACTGGATAACCAGGGTAAGGTTTAACGGCCCAGGTGTTTAAGTCATCATTTCTTAAAAACCGTTCATCCATTAAAAAGGCCAGCTACCTTAAGGTAGCTGGCCTTGTACTTAGAGCAGTCTTTTAGCGTTCGGTTTTTTAGCCCATGATTTTCAATACTTAGCTTTCGCTAGTGCTAAAAATCACTGTGTTGATGAGCCGCCCGCTTGGCAGAAGAGGCGGCGGGTAAGCTTGCCTGTGCATGCCCCGCGCTCTTCTGGTTAATGCGGAAGTGTGCGACCAGTTGGCGCAGCTGATCGCTGAGCTGTGCAAGCGCCTGGGTGGCGTGGTTGCTCTCTTGTACCAGGCTGGAATTTTGCTGGGTCATTTGATCCATTTGGGTTACCGCCTGGTTGACCTGCTCAATACCGCTGCTCTGCTCAATGGTGGCCGCAGAAATCTCCTGAACCAGTGTGCTGAGCTGCTTGATGTCATCGACCATGCTATTGATCACATCGCCGGTATCACGCACTTGACGGCTGCCTTCCATCACTTTGCTATCCGACGCTTCGATCAAGGTTTTGATCTCTTGGGCGGCAGCCGCCGAACGGCTGGCGAGTTGGCGAACCTCATTGGCGACAACAGCAAAGCCGCGCCCTTGTTCACCGGCGCGTGCAGCTTCCACCGAGGCGTTAAGCGCTAAAATATTGGTTTGAAAGGCAATGCCATCAATGGTGTTAACGATACTGCTCATCTGGGTGGCGCTTTCGTTAATCGTCGCCATGGTGGTAATCACCGTGGACATAGAGTCACTGCCGCGCTGGGCGCTGTCCGCAGTGCGGGTAGCAAGCGTACGCGCATGATCGGCGTGTTCGGCATTTTGCTTAACCGTGGCGGTGAGCTGCTCCATGCTGGAGGCTGTTTCGGCCAATGAAGCAGCCTGCTCTTCGGTACGCGTGGATAGTTCTTCGTTTACCCCGACGATCTGCTCTACGCCGCTGTTGACCTGATTGGCGCCGTGGTGAATATCGCCAATGGTATTGGCCAGGGTTTCGCGCATGCGGTTGATATCGAACAGTAAGCTCTGCTGATCCTTCGGCGAAAGCTGGGTGGTTTGGGTCAAGTCACCGTCAGCAATATGGCGTACTACGCTGGCTGCATAACGTGGGTCGCCCCCCAACCTGCGCGCGACATCACGAATAACCCAGCCCATCAGCAGCGTTACCGGAAGGCCAATGATCAGCAGTATGATGACCGAACGAATCAAACCGGCAATAAAGGCTTCATTAATATCGTCGACATAAACGCCCGCCGCGAGTGACCACTGCCACTCCGGAAGGTAGGCAACATAACTGATTTTCGGTACCTGCTCATCGCCAGTGATACGGCGGGAATAGTAGTCAACGTGCCCGCCACCGGCCTGAGCTGCCTCTCGAAAAGCGGCGTAGAGATCCATCCCGCTGGCATCCTGGTAGGCGCTCATATCTTCACCGCGGGGACGGTTGGGGTGGGAAACAATTCTCAGGTCGTCATCAAAGGAGAAAATATACTCACCGCCGCCAAAGCTGACGCTGGACATATTATCGATGGCGCGCTGCTGAGCTTCTTCAAGGCTAAGCTCACCGGCGGCTACCCGTTCTTGCAGGGCTTCAAGCTGGCCATGCACGCTTTCCACTACGTATTGGATGCTGTCGCGGCGTTCGTTCTCAATCGTCTGGCGATTCTCCAGAGCCAACCAGCCTACTAGCAGCAGCATGGCAACCCAGATAATGCCCAGTGTTCCCCAGAGTTTCTGTGTCGTCGTTAAGCGTGTCATGTTTATCCTAGCCGATGTAAGTAAGCAACGTAGTTTTCTATCGGCTTAGGGCGCTAATACCTTAGCGAAATTTAAAGCAAATGCTGCCGCGGCAATTTCGCTTGCCGCGGCAGCATAGCTCTATAGCGTTTCGCTAGTGATAACAGGCACTAAAAATCACTATGCTGATGGGTTGCCCGAGGTGCCGGAGAGGAGGCGGGCAAGTTAGCCTGAACATGGTCCGCGTTCTGGTTAATGCGGAAGTGGGCGACCAGTTGGCGCAGCTGGGCACTGAGCTGTGCAAGCGCTTGGGTGGCGTGGTTACTCTCTTGCACCAGGCTGGCATTTTGCTGGGTCATTTGATCCATTTGCGTTACTGCTAGGTTGACCTGCTCAATGCCGCTGCTCTGCTCCGTGGTGGCGGCAGAAATTTCCTGAACGATTGTGCTGAGCTGTTTGATGTCATCAACCATGCCATTGATCACATCGCCGGTGTCACGCACTTGGCGGCTGCCTTCCACCACTTTGCTATCCGACGCTTCGATCAAGGTTTTGATCTCTTGCGCAGCGGAGGCCGAACGGCTGGCTAGTTGGCGAACTTCATTGGCAACGACGGCAAAGCCGCGCCCTTGCTCGCCTGCGCGTGCCGCTTCCACCGAGGCGTTCAGTGCCAAGATATTGGTTTGGAAGGCGATGCCGTCAATGGTGTTAACGATGCTGCTCATTTGGGTGGCGCTTTCGTTAATCGTCGCCATAGTGGTGATCACCGTCGACATAGAGTCACTGCCGCGCTGTGCGCTGTCGGCCGCTCGGGTGGCAAGCGTACGCGCATGATCCGTGTGTTCGGCATTTTGCTTAACCGTGGCGGTAAGCTGTTCCATGCTAGAGGCCGTTTCAGCCAACGAAGCCGCCTGCTGTTCGGTACGTGTGGAAAGCTCTTCGTTAACGCCCACAATTTGCTCTACACCACTATTCACCTGATCTGCCCCTTGGTGAATGTCGCCAATGGTTGCGGCCAGGGTTTCACGCATACGATTGATATTAAAAAGTAAGCTCTGCTGATCCTTCGCCGAAAGCTGCGTGGTTTGGGTCAAATCTCCGTCAGCAATATGGCGTACAACGCTGGCTGCATAGCGTGGGTCGCCCCCCAGTCTGCGTGCGACATCACGAATAACCCAGCCCATTAGCAGCGTTACCGGTAGGCCAATGATCAGCAGTATCACGATCGAGCGAATCAAACCGTCAATAAAGGCAGCGTTAATATCATCGACATAAACGCCTGTCGCCAGTGACCAACCCCACTCGGGAAGGTGCGCGACGTAACTGGTTTTCGGCAGCTGCTCATCGCCACCCGCGCGGGTGGAGTAGTAGTTAACGTGACCACCGCCTGCTTGGGCAACTCGTAGTAATTCCGGATAGAGCGCCATGCCGCTGGCGTCTAGATAGTCGGTCATATCTGTGCCGGCTTCGCGGCTGGGGTGAGAAATGACGAGCAAGTCATCGTTGAAAGAGAAAATATACTCGCCAGCCCCAAAGCTAACGGTGGACATATTATCGATGGCCCGCTGTTGCGCTTCTTCCAGGCTTAGCTCACCGGCGGCGACCCGCTCTTGCAGGGCTTCAATTTGGCTTTGCACGCTTTCTACCACGTACTGAATGCTGTCGCGGCGTTCATTCTCGATTGTCTGGCGGTTCTCCCAGGCCAGCCAGCCAACCAGGAGCAGCATGGCAACCCAGATAATACCCAGCGTTCCCCAGAGTTTTTGTGTGGTTGTTAAGTGAGTCATGTTCTTCCTAGTTGTTGTAATGAGGTAAGGAACCCGTTCCCTATTCGTTCACTATCGGCCTAAACAGGACAGACCTTAGCGAAATATTTGGTGGAGGTGCTTTTTGCATCAACGCTATATTGCGGATAGTAGCACCTTTTTATTCTAAAATGATCTAAATATAGAACGAAAAATGAACTATGCTGTCCCTACAGTATGAGAAAGACATTTCCACCCATGGGAGGCAGCGATGCAACGCCCAATCGTTACGCACTTTTTTGATGAGCCCACGAACACTTTTAGCTATGTCGTTCAAGATCCCGATAGCCGTGCCTGCGCAATTATAGATTCGGTACTCGACTTTGATTATGCCGCTGGGCATACGGACGTGCGATCCGCTGACAACATCATCGCCTTTATTCGCGAACACGATCTCGATGTTGTCTGGATTTTGGAGACCCATGTGCATGCCGACCACCTCTCGGCTGCGCCATACCTGCATGAGCAGTTAGGCGGTAAAACCGGCATTGGCGCCAACATAGTGAAGGTGCAGGAGATATTCGGTAAGGCGTTCAATGCGGGCAGTGAGTTCGCTCGGGATGGCAGCCAATTTGATGCGCTGTTTGAAGAAGGCGATACGTTCACGATTGGCCAAATACAAGGCCGTGTGCTGCATACCCCAGGGCATACGCCTGCTTGTTTAACCTACGTAATGGGCGATGCCGCTTTTGTAGGCGATACGCTGTTTATGCCGGATTATGGTACCGCGCGGTGTGACTTTCCCGGTGGTGATGCGCGCACCTTGTATCACTCTATTCAAAAAGTGCTGGCGCTTCCCGAGCAGACGCGGCTGTTCTTATGCCACGACTATAAAGCCCCCGGCCGCGATACCTTTGAGCATGAAACCAGCGTTGCGGAACAGCGCAGTGAGAATGTCCATGTTCATGAAGGTGTCAGCGAAGACGAGTTCGTGAAGATGCGCACAGAGCGCGACGCCACCTTAGGCATGCCGAAGCTCATTATTCCCTCTGTGCAGGTCAATATGCGTGCGGGGGAGCTGCCTCCGGCGGAAGAGAACGGCACCGTCTATCTCAAAGTGCCGATTAATTTTTTCTAACGGTTTAAGTGCGAGTTGAGGAGTGACCAGTGGATTGGACAGCAGGCTTACAAGGGCTGGTTGGGGGTGTGTTGATCGGGCTTTCCGCTACCTGGCTGATGGCAACGCTGGGGCGTATCGCGGGTATCAGTGGCATCGTGGGCAACTTGATAACCCAACGCCCTAAGGGCGATAGCGCTTGGCGAGTGGCTTTTCTGTTAGGGCTGATTAGCGGCCCGCTTTTGCTTATGGCGTTTGGTGGTGGTTTGGGCAACGTTGCCGGTAGTCCTGGCGAGGTGATTGGCGCACCGGTGGGAGGCGTAGGGTTAATGCTAGTGGCTGGGCTGTTAGTGGGCGTAGGCACGGGGCTGGGCAGTGGCTGTACCAGCGGCCATGGCGTATGCGGGCTGGCGCGCTTGGCGCCACGCTCGATGGCGGCCACCGGTATGTTTTTAGTGACGGGGCTAGTGACCGTTTATATCTCGCGCCACTTGCTAGGTTTAGGTGGCGTTCAATGAATAGTTCAATGAGTCAGTCAAACAAGAGCAGTTGGATGAAAACGGCGGCAGGCTATGCGGCGGGACTACTTTTCGGCATCGGTTTGGCTGTTTCAGGTATGACCGACCCCGCGCGAGTAGTGGGGTTTCTAGACGTAGCGGGTGCCTGGGATCCAACGCTGATGTTCGTATTGGGTGGGGCCGTCGTCACCACCTTTATCGGCTATCGGCTGGTATTCAAGCGTACTGCTCCACTGTTGGGTGGCGTCTTTCAGTTACCGACCAAACGAGAGTTAGACGCAAAGTTGTTAGGGGGCGCGGCCCTGTTTGGCATTGGCTGGGGACTTTCCGGCTACTGCCCAGGGCCAGCGATAGCCTCCATCGGCGGTCTTTCCTTACCGCTATTGGCCATGCTGGTGACCATGGTGTTGGGGTGGTTTGCTGCTAAGCGTCTCGCCTAGCCATTCGTCCTTATTCGGCGATTGCCATGCCCACGCTCTTGCCTTCACAGCAAGGGCGTTTTTATTTGTCTTAACGCTGGGTTAATACCCATCAGCCATGCTGATGGGTAATAAATAGGAAACCGCTATGCACGTCTTGTTGATTGAAGATGACCCGCTGGTTGCTTCGGGTATTCGCGCTGGATTAATGACCTACGATTTTGTGGTCGATCACGTCTCCACGGTGAACGCCGCCCGTCAGGCGATGCGAACGGTGGCCAGTGATGTGGTCATTCTTGATCGCGGATTGCCCGATGGCGATGGTCTTCAATTGCTGGCCGAATGGCGTGAGCAGGGCAACGACGTTCCCGTGCTGGTGTTAACCGCCAGGGATGCGGTGCGTGACCGGGTGGATGGACTGCAGGGCGGCGCTGACGACTATTTGGTAAAACCCTTCGATTTAGATGAGCTGGTAGCGCGTTTGCACGCCTTGTTACGCCGAGTAGCAGGGCGCAGCAGCGGTCTGATTGCCCACGGCGCCCTCTGCTTAGATCCAACGGCTAGGGAGGTCTACGTCGATGAACAGCTGATTATGCTGTCTCGCCGGGAACTGGTGCTGCTTGAAACCTTCCTGCAATCGCCACGCAGCGTCCTTTCCGCCGACCAGCTCAAAGATAGCCTTTACGGTATGAACGACGATGTGGAGAGCAATGCGCTGAATGTGCATATCCACCACCTGCGCCGCAAGCTGGGTAGCGGCGTGATCGAGACAGTGCGAGGACTTGGCTATCGGTTGGGCAAACCCGAATCGGTACATGCGGCTGGTACGCCCTACAAGGGGCAGTTATGAGTTTACGTGCGCGCTTGCTGCTGACTCTGGGATTAACGCTGGCACTGCTCTGGGGGGTGGCAGCGGCGTGGCTGATGCGCGACCTGGAAGAGAAGTTTGTAGACACCCTGGATCAGCGCTTAGCGCAGTCGGCAAGAATGGTGGCCGGGTTAGTCCTGCAGCTGCCGTTTGACGTATGGGAAGACGCCGAGCACCCGGTGCTGTCTATTCCACCCATTGAGGGGCTGGCCTGCCAAGTGCACTCGCCCCAAGGTGAGATCATGGCGCGTACCCATGCCGATATGGACGCTATTCTCGCCCCGGGAGAGGGCGGCCACACTTATCGTCAGGCAGGCGACGTGACTTGGCGGGTGTTTACCTACGAGCGCGCTGGCATCGTGATTACCACCGCTGACCGTATGGATGAGCGCGATATGCTGCTCAGCGGCGTTATACGCATGACCGTGGTGCCCTTTATCGTAGCGCTGGTAGGCAGCATGTTTGCGCTCTGGCTGGGGGTTTGGCGTGGCTTAGCACCGCTAACACGGCTGCGCGAATCGCTGGCCAATCGCCACCCTGATGCGCTGGCCCCGGTCGCTACCTACGGCTTACCCAAAGAGATACGGCCGCTGATTGAGACCCTCAATGCCCTCTTGGCGCGCGTACAGCAAACCATTATCCGCGAGCAGCGCTTTACCAACGATGCCGCCCACGAACTGCGCACACCGCTTACTGCAATCAAAMCCCACCTGCAAGTGGCCCGTCGGGTCGAAGGGCAGGCTGCAATAACATCGCTCAACTATGCTGAAGAAGGTGTGGTGCGGTTGAGCTCAACCCTTGACCAGCTGCTCACGTTGGCCCGCGTAGAGGGGCGTGTGCGCTTTGACGATGGCGAGGCTAGCCGCGTTGCGGACGTGGCCGAGCACGCCCTGGCGGATAGCCAACACGACAAATCAGCGCGATTTATAGTCCCGCCCCACTGGCCTGATGTCGCCCTTGCGATGCCCCGCGAACTGGCCATCACCGCGCTGCGTAATTTGCTCGATAACGCTATTAGCCATGGGCCCGCCGATGCCGAAGTTACCTTTAATGCGCAGTGGGGGCCAGGGGAGCGTCACCTTACCTTTAGCGTTAGCGACCAAGGCCCAGGTGTTGATGGCGCGACGCTTGAACAATTAACGCAACGATTTTGGCGCGCCAGTAAACAGCAGGGCAGTGGGCTGGGGCTAGCCATTGTGGCCGCTATCGCCGAACGCTTCGGTGGCGAAGTGACGTTTTCCAGCCCAGCAGAAGGTGGTTTTACCGCCTGCCTGGTGGTGCCAGTGGCGGGTAGCTAACAACGATAATGCAAGGGAGGAACCGAGATGAATAAAAAATGCTTAAGCAGGTTTGGCCTGCTGATGGGGATTGGCTTAGCCGCTGGAGGTGCACTGGCGCAGCAGGGTGACGCAGAGCGAGGCCAGGCAGCAGCGGCTACCTGCACAGCCTGTCACCAGGCCGATGGCAGCGGTATGAATGTGCCCAATGGTGAGTCATGGCCGCGCTTAGCTGGGCTGAATGCCGACTATATCGCCAAGCAGTTACACGACTTTAAAGCCGGGCAGCGTCAAAATGCGACCATGGTGACATTTGCCAATATGCTCGATGACCAGCAAATAGCCGATGTAGCCGAATACTATAGCCAAATGCCGCTAACGCCGGGGCAAGGCGGCGATGAGGCCGACGAAGCTCTGCTGGCGCGTGGTCAACAGCTTGCCGAACGTGGCGATTGGAACGCCTATATTGTTTCCTGCCAAAGCTGCCACGGGCCTGGTGGTACGGGCGTTGGCAGTACCTTCCCAGGTGTCGCCAGCCAGCATGCTGGCTATATCAGCGCTCAGTTGACGGCGTGGAAAAACGAGACACGCAGCAACGACCCGCAGAATCTCATGGGGGCCATTGCCAAACGCATGAGCGATAACGACATTCAGGCGGTGTCTGCCTGGTATGCCACGCAACCCGGTTCAGAAGAGCAGGAGACAGCACAATGATTACCTGTCGTCGCCCCCTCGTTATAGCACTGACCGGCTGCTCGCTTGCGTTCGGTGCCCTTTATGCAGCCACGGTTTTTGCCCAGCCAGAAGAGCGCCCAGATGCCGCGCTGAATATGCTTGTCCACGAGCCCCCCACCATGGAAGACCTTGAGAATTCCGAACTTCATCCGGAGCTGAAAAAAGTCATCCGCTACGGGCACGATCTATTCACCAATACGCAGCAGTTGCGTGGAGAGAACGTGTTCAATGACATGAACTGCTCAAGCTGTCATTTGGGTGAAGGGCGGGTGCCGTTCAGCGCGCCGGTGTGGGCGGCGGCCATCACGCTGCCGGACTTCCGGGGTAAAAACCAGCATGTAAATAACCTGGAAGAGCGTATCGCAGGCTGCTTTGCTTACTCCATGAACGGCGTGCCACCGGAGTATGGCAGCGATGAAATGCTGGCGCTAAGCGCCTACCATCAGTGGCTGGCCACCGGTGCGCCGATGTATCCAGACAAACCGATCTATGGGCGTGGCTTCCCCGCGCCGGATGAGCCAACTGAAGAGCCCGACTACGCTAGAGGCGAAGCGGCTTACCAGGAAAACTGTTCGGTATGTCATCAGGAAGATGGCTCGGGTCACTATGAAAACGGCGAATACGTATTTCCAGCCCCCTGGGGCGACGGCTCTAATAATTGGGGGGCGGGAATCGCACGAGTAGAAACCATGGCGGGCTTTATTTACCAAAACATGCCGCTTGGTCAGCCGCGGTCGCTCAGCGCTCAAGACACCTGGGATATTGCTTACTTCATAAGCAGCCAAGAGCGCCCCCAAGACCCCCGCTMCACGGGCGATGTCGCCGAGACAGCCGAGCGCTTCGGCCCGACCTTCCATAACCGCTCACTGTACGGGCAAACCCGCGAACACGACGGCCACGTACTCGGTGACCACGACAACTTCGGGGAGAAGGGCGACATTAAACCCTGGAACGTCGGCATGCCGCGGTTTGAAAACCTTTCCGAGGAGTAAGCTAGGGAGACGAATGTAGCATTGAGGAGGCCGCTTTAGCGGCCTCCTGCAACCCTCTATGGCGCTTCGCTGCCCATCATGTCGATCAGCCGCTCATCACTGGGCATGCCCTGAATGCGGTCAAGGCGTACGCTGCCATTCTCTGTTTCACGCTGAAAAACCGAGGTGGGCGTGGCATACAGCCCTAACTCCTCGAACAGCTGGTTATTGGCATACACCTGCTCTTCAATTTCCCTTGGTTGGGCGCTGGCTTCGATTTCTTGCTGGCCACTTTCATGGGCATGCAGCGTCGCTGCCGGGTCATCGGCTCCGAGTATGGCGGCTGCTTTTCCAGGGCTGTCGGGCGCTAAGATACCTACCATAATATGACGTAGCTGCACTTCACCTGCTTCCACCCAGGGGCGAACGTCTTGCCACATTTGACGGCAGTAGGGGCAGTTGGCATCTGTAAAGGTGTAAATCACCCGGGGAGCATCAACGTCGCCATCTTGAACCCAGTGGCTTTCGCTTAATAGTTGCCAGGTTTGTGCCTCTAGCGGTGCACGTACATGCTCATCCAACTGCGCTTCGGTAAGGTCATTGCCCTCGCTATCCATTAACGTACCCACTACGGCGTGCTCGCCATCTGGCGTCAGATAAATCGCCATGTCCTGGCCCTGCACGCTGGCGCCATAGCCGCGCAACCCGCCGGGGGCATCGAATTGGCCATGAATCTCCAAGCCTTGGTTGGCAAGCGCCTGGATAGGGGCGGGGAGCTCGTCGGCAGCGCTCGCAGAGGTGCCTACCAATCCTGCCAGTAACAAAAAGCCGCTAATGGTGTTTCGGGTTAATTGCATTACAACGTCCTGTTTTAATGATATGGCGTTAAAAAAATGGGGTGAAAAAAGTAGCAGAAGGCGCTTGATAAGAGAGCAGGTCAGCGCAAACGTTCTAACCCACGCCGCAAAGTAGCGCTGGAAAGCTCGCCAAAGTGCGTATTGACTAGGTTTCCATCCGCATCATAAAAAAGCGTGGTTGGCATGGCGTGAGCCCCGGTGGCTTGGCCAACCGCATTGCGGGGGTCAAGCCATATGTTGTCCAGCGAGAAGTCGTGTTCACTCATAAACGCCTCAATATGGGCAGCTGACTCCCCTTGATTCACGAATACGAAGGTGATGTCTGTTTCATTAGTTTGGGCCTGTTCAAAAACCGGCATTTCGCGGATGCACGGCGGGCACCAACTGGCCCATAGGTTTACCACCATAGGTTGTTGGTTTTGTCGCGACATTTGCGGTAGATCGATGGACTCACCTGCGTGGGTAGTCAGCGCGATATCCGGTAACGGGCGAGATTGGTGCTCTATTAGGGTAGCGCTACCCGCAGCCAGCCCCCACACAAGGCCGCCAGCCAATAGTGCGCCAGTCAGCGGAAACCGCTGGTGTGGTGAGCGCCATAAAACCCAACTGGCATACGCAAGGCCGATAACGATACCGCCAACAATATCAAAACCGCCATCGCGAATATCCAGGCGGGAAAGCAGGCCGTCATACTCGCCCCAGTAACGCACCACGAAGACCAGGCGGGCGCCTATAAAAGCGACAAACAGCAGAGTGAATAGCGTATCGCTAACAGACACCCCATGACGGCGCCCCAGCAGCGCACCGGCAAGCAGCGCCAATAAAAAAGCCAAGCCAATCAAGAGCTGGTGGATACTAAAGCCCATTGGGCCCAGGGCAACACTCTGTTGCAACATAAGAAAAAATAACCCCTAGAATAAAGCTGTGCGGGCATTGTCGCAGCACGACATTATTTAGGGATTAGGTGTTTTATACCTGGGGCGATATGTCGCAATTGGCGGTTTTTGAAGCTTTAGGCTTCTCGACGGTATTAACGATCAGCCACTAACCAGCGTACGGCGTAAGGCGGCAGCGAACCTTCGGCGCTCCAGGGGTTAGCAGGATCCAGCGCTTGCCAGGCGTGTTTTTCAAGTGCCTGGGTAACTGCCTCACCCATATTCTCTAAAGGAAGCGGTAGGTCGGTGACGTTATACAGCGCTAGCAGCCGGCGACCATCGTGGAGCGGGCCGCGCTCTACTGCCAACAGTTCCGGTGCTGAGACCACAACCCGTTGAGCGGCATTGGGGTGAAAGCAGGGCTCCTTGCGGCGCTGGTCTAATAGCCGGTTTAAGGCGTGGAAAACATCGTGAGTGGGCGTCGACGGGCTATCGAGTAGGAGGTCAAGCTCGCTGCGCTGCCAGCGCCGACGGTTGATCGAGCGCAGGCGCCCGCTGCGCTCAACGCCTTCCACGTCATTGAGGGTGCCTGTCAGGGTGTGAATATACAGCGCGGGTATGCCCTGCAAACTCAACATAATCGCCTGGCTGCATAGAAAGCGCGCAATCTGCCATGGGTCGGGACCACGGCGGGTGCCGCGCATGGCTTCAAACCAGGTGATATTGATCTCATAGGGCGTATCGCTGCCATCCGGGTTACTGCGCATGCTGACAAAGCCGCCGAATTTGTGCATCAGCTCCAGCAGTGCATCGCGCTCGTGATCGGGCAGCAAGCCTTCCAGTGGGCGCACGCCGATTCCGTCGTGACTGGCGGTAAAGTTGAGGTAGGTGCAGTGGTCAGGCAGGACGGGAAGGCTGGCAAGCCAAGTTTGCAGGGTGCTCGCTTCACCACGGGTGAGGGTATGCAACAGCAGGGGAGGAAGGGCAAATTGATACACCATATGGGCTTCGTCGGGCTCTCCTTCCGCAAGACGATCTAAGCCAAAATAACTGATGTTTTCCTGGTGGGGCACATTGGTTTCGGTAATCAGCAGAGTGCCTGGCGCCACGTGATCCACAATCGCCCGCAGCAGCCGCACCACGGTGTGGGTTTCCGGCAGATGAATGCAGGCGGTACCCAATTTCTTCCACAGAAAGGCCACCGCATCCAGACGCACAATCCGCGTGCCTTGCTCCAGGTAGAACAGCAAAATACCCACGAACTCGAGCAGCACATCCGGGTTTTCAAAGTTTAGATCAAGCTGGTCTTCGGAGAATGTCGCCCACAGATAGCGAGTGCCGCGCCGGGTGGAAATAGGGACTAGCAGTGGGCTGCTGCGTGGTCGCACCACCTGGGAGACATCGGTATCCGGGTCGACCTCGATAAAGTAGTCGCGCCCCGGCAGGCTGCCGCTCAGGTAATCGACAAACCAGAGAGACTCCCTTGAAACGTGGTTGAGCACCAGGTCGGCCATTAAGTGATAATGGCTGGCCAGCTCGCGGATATGCGACCAGTCGCCGAGATCGGTGTTCACTTCCCGATAGTGGATCACCGAAAAACCGTCGTCGCTGCTCCAAGGAAAGAAAGGCAAAACGTGCACGCCGCTGATGCGATCGCCCAGCCGGGCTTGAAGAAAATCGCTAAGCACTGCCAGCGGTGGCTCGCCCTCTTCAATAATCGAGTCCCCATAGCTGATCACCCACTGGTCCTTTTCGCTCCAGGAAGGTGCGTTATTAGCGTTGGCTTCCACGGCGTTGGGTGAAAATGGGGCAAGCGACTGGAAATGTGCCAGGCGCTGGTTTAAACGGCGCTGCACTTCGCCTGCACGGGGCCCGTAAAGGTGGCTGAGATAGGCGTGAACGGTCTGCTCAAAGGGGGGCATGGGTGACTCCTGATAAACAATCTGCCACAAACGCTGCAGCTTGTGTGCCAAATCGTTACAATACGAGGTTGATACCGCGTTTAAACGCTAAGATATATTAGCTTGTGGCAGTTGCTACTGCGAAACGCCATTAATAGCACACACATTGACAGGTTATAACACGCTAACTCGTGGGGCACGCCGACACGAGCTGACAACAGGTTGACCGCCATGCATTGCCCTTTTTGTGGTGCAAACGATACTCGAGTGACCGATTCGCGGCTGGTAGCCGATGGCGACCAGGTGCGCCGTCGCCGCCAGTGTGCGAGCTGCCAAGAGCGCTTTACCACCTACGAAACCGCTGAATTGGTCATGCCGCGAGTGGTGAAGTCTGACGACTCACGGGAGAGCTTTAACGAAGCCAAATTGCGGGCAGGCATGCTGCGCGCACTGGAAAAACGCCCGGTCAGTGCTGAAGCCATTGAAGCGGCGGTGGAGCGCATTCGTCAAACGCTGCGCGCTCGGGGCGATCGTGAGATCAACGCCCGGGATATCGGTGAGTCGGTCATGCAAGCGCTTAAAACCCTTGATCACGTGGCTTATATCCGCTTTGCCTCGGTGTATCGCAAGTTCCAGGATCTGGATGAATTTCGCGCTGAGATTGATCGGCTTTCCCAAGAGCCCTCAAACAAGAGCGGACCGTCAAAATGAGCAGCGATTTTAGCCACGCCGACCACCGCTATATGGCGCGGGCGCTGCAACTGGCGCAAAAGGGCTTATACACTACTGATCCGAACCCGCGGGTCGGCTGTGTGATTGTGCGTGATGAGCAGATTGTCGGTGAAGGCTTTCATCGGTGTGCCGGTGAMCCCCATGCCGAAATCCACGCTTTAAATGCCGCCGGTGAGCGGGCCCAGGGGGCGACCGCCTACGTGACTCTGGAGCCCTGTTCCCACACCGGGCGCACCGGGCCCTGTGCGGTAGCATTGAAGGAGGCCAGCGTGTCACGGGTAGTGATCGCGATGGTGGATCCTAACCCCCAGGTGAGCGGTCGCGGCATTCGCATGCTTGAAGAGGGCGGTGTCGAGGTTGCTGTGGGCTTGCTTGAGAGTGAAGCGCGCGGGTTAAACCCCGGCTTTATTGCTCGCATGACCCAACAGCGTCCCTTTGTGCGCCTGAAAATGGCGATGAGTTTAGACGGCCGTACCGCCATGGGATCCGGGGAGTCCCAGTGGATTACCGGGCCCGAAGCGCGAACACAGGTGCAGCGGCTGCGGGCGCGCTCCAGCGCCATATTGAGCGGTGTGGAGTCGCTTATTATGGACGACTCACGGCTAACGCTACGCAAAGAGCAGCTGCACCTCGATAATGTTGACGACGTGGTTCGCCGCCAGCCTCTGCGGGTGATTTTAGATACCCACTTGCGCTTACCCCTGGCGGCGGCCTGTTTAAGCGAACCAGGGCGGACGCTAGTGATCACCACGCCAGAGCACGCGGAGGAGAAGCGCGAACGGCTAATCCAAGCGGGTGCGGAAGTTCAGATAGTGCCCGCTGGGAGCGATGGTCGTATCGATCTAGTGGCAATGCTGCAGTGGTTAGCAGAAAATGAGCAGGTTAACGAACTGCTGGTGGAAACCGGTGCGACGCTGGCAGGCGCTATGCTTGACGCGGCGCTGGTCGATGAACTGCAGCTGTTTGTCGCCCCCACGCTGTTAGGTGGCGAAGCACGGCCGCTTTTTGCGCTGCCAGGGCTCTCGCGTATGGCCGACCAGCGGCGTTTAACCATTCATGATATGCGAGCGGTGGGGCGTGATTGGCGCATTATCGCCTCTCCTCAGGCGACTAGCGCATTGAACGAGAGCAAGGTACCCTGACGCGCAAAATCATGACTAATTTTTCGCGGGACGTTTTCTTTGCGACAACTGCTCACGGCAATTGTTTGTGATAATTGTTAATGACAACCGCTCATGAGAACCGTTCGTGACAACTGTTCATGAAAACATTGACTGGAGATTCCATGGCGCACCCCACCTCTAGAGGCTTAGCCCCTATCGCCGAGCTGGTTGAAGATATTCGCCAGGGCAAAATGGTGATTCTCATGGACGATGAGGATCGCGAAAATGAAGGTGATATCATCATGGCCGCCGAAAAAGTGCAGGCCGAACATATCAACTTTATGGCCCGTTTCGCCCGTGGCTTGATCTGTATGCCAATGACCCGTGCCCGTTGTGAGCAGCTTAATTTGCCATTGATGGTGCGTGATAACGGCTCCGGTTTTGGTACCAAATTTACGCTTTCGATTGAGGCAACCGAAGGGGTCACGACCGGTATTTCCGCGGCGGATCGAGCGCGCACAGTACAGGCAGCGGCGGCGCCCCATGCCAAGCCGTCGGATATCGTGCAGCCGGGCCATATCTTTCCGCTGATGGCAGAACCGGGCGGTGTGCTGCGTCGTGCCGGGCATACCGAAGCGGCGTGTGACTTGGCGGCTCTGGCAGGCTGTGACCCCAGCGGTGTGATCTGCGAAGTCATGAATGATGATGGCAGCATGGCGCGCCGCCCGGAACTCGAAGCCTTTGCTCATGAGCACGGTATTAAAATTGGCACCATTGCGGATTTGATTCACTACCGCATCGTCAATGAGCAGACCATCGACCATCTAGAAGCGTCAACGGTGATGACCTCCCATGGCGAGCTGACGTTGCACGTTTTCCGTGATCGTATACAGGGCGCCCATCACCTGGCATTGGTGAACGGCCAGCCCACGCCTGAGCAAGCCACCACGGTGCGCGTGCATCTTAGCGATACGCTACGCGACGTGATGGGCTTGATGAAAGACGAGCAGTGCCGTTGGGATGCTCATCGGGCGCTGGAAGAGATTGCCGGTGCCGCGCCGGGTGTGTTTGTGCTGATTGATGACGGCCGCCCTCATCAGGATTTAAAAGATCAGTTGGATATCTTTTTGGATCGTGTGCGTCAGCCGCGTACTAGCGATTCCGACGGCGCCGGTAACTACTTAACCATCGGCACCGGTTCGCAGATTCTGCGCTATTTAGGCGTGGGTAAAATGCGCTTACTTAGTTCACCGTGGAAGTTCTCCGCGCTGTCCGGCTTTGACCTTGAAGTCGTCGAGCGACTGGGYCCTAACGACACGGCGTACGAGCCAACTTCTCAGCAAGACTAATTTAGCAGGAATAAATTGATGCACTCCCTCACTCAAGTTGAAGGTACCTTTGTTGACGTCGATGGCCACTATGTCATTGTGGTCGGCCGTTTTAACCATCACGTGGTGGATAGCCTGGTGGAAGGCGCCGTCGACAGCTTGACCCGCCACGGCGTAGACGCCGAGCACATTCATATTGTTCACGTGCCAGGTGCCTGGGAACTGCCGTTGGCGGTGAAGCGCGTGCTAAAGGTGATGAAACCCGATGCAGTAATTGCCCTGGGCGCAGTCATTCGCGGTGGAACGCCTCACTTTGAGTATGTGGCGGGCGGCTGCAATACGGCGATCAATCACTTGCAGCTTGAGTTTGATACCCCGGTGGCTAACGGCGTATTAACCGTTGAAAACATCGAACAGGCGATTGAGCGTGCGGGCACCAAAGCCGGTAACAAAGGCACCGAAGCGGCCATGGCGGCCATGGAAATGGTCTCTCTGCTGCGCGCGCTGCCGTTAGGAGATAACCAATGAGCGAGCGTAAACCTTCTGCCGCTCAGCAGGGCCGCCACGCAGCGCGTGAGTTAACCGTGCAGGGGCTTTATCAGTGGCACATGACGGGTAAATCCATCACCACTATTGAAGCCGAGTTTCGTAGCCAGGTGGCTGATGATGATCTGGAAGATCATGAAAACTGGGTCAAGGTGATGGAGATKGCCGACAAGGCACTGTTTCACGAGCTGCTCCATAATACCGTACGTTTTAAGGTGGAACTGGACCGTGAAATCTCTCCCCTGTTAGACCGCCGCCTGGAAGATCTTGATGCGGTCGAGTTGGCAATTCTGCGATTGGGCGCTTACGAGCTTTCCCGGCGCATGGAAGTACCCTATCGTGTAGTGATTAACGAAGGCGTTGAGCTGGCTAAGTCATTTGGCGCCACCGACGGCCATAAATACGTGAACGGTATTCTCGACAAGCTGGCTATTCGCTTGCGTAGTGCCGAGGTCACCGCTCGTCGTCTCTGAACGCGAGCGGTATGACAATGCGTTTAAGGGGCCTTTGTGCTTGCCGAATTTGATTTGATTCGACGCTACTTTATGTCGTCGCAGGAGGCGTCGACCGCGTCAAATGGCGTCACACTAGGATGTGGAGACGATGCCACGCTACTGGTACCGCCAGCAGGTCAACAGCTGGCCGTAAGCGTTGATACCTCGGTGGTGAATGTACACTTTCCCCGCGAAGCCCCGGCATTTGCGGTGGGCCACCGTGCCTTGGCCGTTGCGCTGAGCGATTTGGCCGCCATGGGGGCGACTTCACGCTGGTGCTTAATGGCGTTGACCCTGGATCAGCGTCAATTTGCCGATGATGAAGCTGTCCATGCTTGGCTGGCAGACTATGCGCGTGGCTTTCATTCCCTCAACCAGCAGCACGACACAACGCTGGTGGGGGGGGATGTCACTTCTGGTGCGCTCTCCATCGGCGTCACCGTGATGGGCGAAGTCCCAGTGGGTGAAGCCTTGACCCGTGGCGGTGCCCGGGCGGGTGACCTGATCGCCGTCACCGGCGCATTGGGCGGCGGGGCAGGCGGGCTGGTGCTTTGGCAGCGGGGCGAGCGTGATGTAGCGCATCCGCTGCTAAGTCGCTATCTGTTGCCGCAGCCGCGCTTAGCCGCGGGCTTGGCGCTACGTGGCCTAGCCACCGCGGCGCTGGATATTTCCGACGGCCTGCTGGCGGATCTAGCCCATCTTCGCGAGGCTTCGCAAGTAGGGGCCGTCATCGCGTTAGACGCGCTGCCATTAGCTGATGAGCTGGAAAGCACGCTAGGTCGGGAGGCTGCTTTACAGGCGGCGCTTTCCGGCGGCGATGATTATGAGCTGCTAGTGACATTGCGTGCTAACGATGTAGCCACGGCGCAGCAGCGCCTTGCGCCATTAGGCTTGACGCTGACCGTCATTGGTCACTGTTGCGAATCGCTCGGCGTGAGGGCCTCTGACCAGAGTGACCTAAGCAGCTACGCCGGCTGGCAGCATTTTAGTGGGGAAGCGCCATGAATCGTGCACCTAAAAGTGTCTGGCGCCGTCCAACACATTTTTTTGCCTTTGGCTTAGGCAGCGGCGCTGTGCCTTGGGCACCCGGTACCTTTGGCACCCTGGCAGCCATTCCGTTCTACTGGATGATGGCGGAACTGCCCCTGGGGTGGTACCTGAGTATTTGTTTTGTCACCTTTGTTATTGGCGTTTGGCTGTGCGATAAAACATCTCACGATCTAGGTGTCCACGATCACTCTGGCATCGTTTGGGACGAGTTTGTGGGTTACTGGCTGACCATGGCGGCGGTGCCTTTTTCGTGGGAAGCTGCGCTATGGGGGTTTGTGGTATTTCGCATCTTCGATGTCTTTAAACCCTGGCCGATACGCTGGGCAGACCGCCGCGTAGCGGGCGGTTTTGGTATTATGATCGATGATGTGATGGCCGGGGCCTACGCCTGGAGTACTATGCACCTGTGGTTCTGGCTTCACTAAACTTGGTAAGTGGTAAGTGGTAAATAGAGATCAGGAGCGGTTGATAACTTTTTTCGAGTGCATTGACTGCAAGGCGTTGGCTTCAAGGAGGTAGCATGCGCAAGGAACGTCTGATTGTCCCCACACTGGCAATTATCGCGGTGGTGTGGATGGCAGCGCAGCTCCTCTCCAGCGTGCTTTTTGAGCGCAGCCTGCGCCAAGCGCTCGAAGATTTGGAGGCGCGGGGAGAGTGGCGCGTCAATCGTACTGAGAGTCATCAGGGCTGGCTAAGCTCCCAAGGTAGGCTGATTCTTTCACCGCTATTGGGTCGCCCCTGGCGTCTTGAGCTGACCTATAATGCGCGTCACGGTATCTTAACCACAGATGTCGAAGGCACTGTGTTACCGCGCCTGGATACTGTGTTGCAGCAAGCCTTGGGCGAAGTCACTGCCCCCTCTGTGCCGCGCTGGCAAGGGCGTTACCACACCCTGAGCGGTCATAGCGAGCTGCGCCTGGCGCTTGCTCCCTTCGTTATTCAACAAAATGGCCGCGACTTAGCCGTTCGCGGCGGTCGGCTACGCCTGGAAGGCGTGTTTGGCGATTGGCGGCTACGCGCGCTGTTTGACCAACTCACCCTCACCGATGGCATGGCCCAGCTAGCGCTAGGCCCCACGGCGTTGGAAAGCCGCTACACCTATACCGACGGTGCCTACCACTTTGCTCAGCGCGATCACCTGCATATTGAAACAATGACGCTGAGCTACCCCTCCTACGATATCCAACTTTCGCCCCTCGACCTGAATAGTCATATGGTGCTGGATGAGAGCGAGCTGCGTATCAAAGGTGACTTAGAGGTAGGTGATGTGATGGTGCCTTCTGAAGCGCCGGACATGCCGCTACTTAATGGCCGCATAGAGATGGAACTCTCCCGCCTGAATGCCGATGCGGTACGCCACGTGATTCGCCGTTTGCGGCAGGAAGCCGCTTGGGGAGACGCTAGCCTACCCATGGCCGAAGGCTTGCTGGCACGCCTTGAGCCGGATTTGCGCAAAGTGCTTAGCGACTCGCCGCGTTTAGATGTGATGACCGTTGCCATCGACAGTCCGCTGCTAGGTATTCGCCTGGATGCGGATGGCGCACTGTTTTTTGATGCCCGCCAGTTGGATGAGCTGAGTGTGGTTAATCTGGATAATAAGAAAGAGCAGGCGAAGTGGTTGGAGCGTATTGATGGCGATTTCACCTGGCACGATGCGCCTACCGTCGCTGCGCTATGGTTAGGGCTGCCGCTCGGCACCCGTGAGCTGCAATTTGATGTGGTACGCGGCGTATGGCGAATCAATGGTCGCCCAATGCCCGAGCTTTGGCCTCAATAATTTAAAAGCAACGCTTACCTACGCTCGCAGGTAGCGCTGTTAAGCAGGCTGTTCTACTCCCCAAGGGTTGAAGTTTAGCTGCACTGCCCGCATTCCATGGACAMCGCTAGGCGGTTCTCACCGCCAGTACCGGTTCATTGGAGGATGCATGAGCGACCAGGATTACGAACGTGATAATGAACACCTTGACTGGCAAACTGATGATGAACAGTCATCCTCAACGACGGCTGATGAGAAGGGCAGTGAAGATTTTCGCTCTGACGGCGAACGAGTAAACTCCCTCGTGCCCGCCAGCGAAATGCTGCCTGAACGTATTTATCTCTTGCCTATCCATAATCGACCTTTCTTCCCTGCCCAGGTGCAACCCCTGGTGGTCAATCGTGAGCGCTGGGAAGAGACCATGCGCCGCGTGGGCAACACGCCGCACCACACCCTAGGCGTTGCCTTTGTGGGTGAACAGGGCGTTACCTCTCTTGACCACGAAGGTTTCCCCGAAATCGGTACCGCGGTCAAAGTGCATAAACTCAAGGGCGAAGATGATCAAATTCAGTTTATCGCCCAAGGTCTTCAGCGCTTTAAGATTACCCGTTGGTTGTCTAAAGAGCCGCCTTATCTCGTCGAAGTCACTTATCCGAAAGAGCCGGTTGACGCGGAGAATGAAGAGACCCGCGCCTACGCCATGGCGATTATCAACGGCATTAAGGAACTGCTGCCGATTAATCCGCTGTATGGGGAAGAGCTCAAACACTACCTCAACCGCTTCAGCCCCCATCAGCCGGGGCCGTTGACCGATTTTGCCGCCGCGATCACCTCCGCCAAAGGCCCCGAACTGCAGGATGTGCTGGCCACCCTGTCGGTGGAAGAGCGGATGCAGAAAGTGCTGCCGCTGCTGCGCAAAGAGATCGATGTGGCGCTGCTGCAGGGCGAGATCAGCGAGCAGGTCAACGCGCAAATGCAGGATCGCCAGCGCGAGTTTTTCCTGCGTGAGCAGCTCAAGGTCATCCAGCGTGAACTGGGTATCTCCAAAGATGATCGCGAAAACGATGTGGATACCTTTAGAGCGCGTCTTGAATCGCTGGTCGTGCCCGAGCGCGTGCAATCGCGCATTGACGATGAGCTCAACAAACTCAGCGTGCTGGAGACCGGTTCGCCGGAGTACGGCACCACGCGCAACTACCTGGATTGGCTCACCTCACTGCCCTGGGGGGTGACCAGCCAAGATCAGTTGGACCTACCCCACGCCCGCCAAGTGCTGGATCGTGACCACGACGGCTTGAAAGACGTTAAAGAGCGCATCATCGAATTTCTGGCCGAGGGCACTTTTAAAGGCGACGTAGGCGGCTCGATTGTGCTGTTGGTCGGCCCGCCGGGGGTAGGTAAAACCTCCATCGGGCGTTCGATCGCCGAAGCCCTGGGGCGCCAGTTCTACCGCTTCTCGGTGGGCGGCATGCGCGATGAAGCGGAAATCAAAGGCCATCGGCGTACCTATGTGGGCGCTATGCCCGGCAAATTGGTGCAGGCCTTTAAAGAGGTCGAGGTCGAAAACCCCGTTATCATGTTGGATGAGATCGACAAGCTAGGGCAGTCCTTCCAGGGCGACCCCGCCTCGGCACTGCTGGAGGTGCTCGACCCTGAGCAAAACGTCGACTTTCTTGATCACTACCTCGACGTGCGCATGGATCTCTCCAAGGTGCTGTTCATATGCACCGCCAACACCCTGGACTCGATTCCTGGGCCACTGCTGGATCGCATGGAGCAGATACGTCTTTCCGGCTATATCGCCGAAGAAAAACTGGCGATAGCTAAGAACCACCTATGGCCGAAACTGCTCAAGCGCGACAATCTGACGAAAAAACGCATCAGCTTGTCCGATGCGGCCTTAAAGCAGGTAATTGAAGGCTACGCCCGGGAAGCCGGCGTACGCCAGTTGGAGAAACAGCTGCACCGCATTGTGCGTAAATCGGCCGTTAAACTGCTCGAAGAAGAGGGCGAGACGGTCAAGATATCGGTTAAAAATCTTGAGGAGTTCTTAGGTGCGCCGATTTTCCGTAAGGAAAAGGTGCTTACCGGCGAAGGGGTGGTGACCGGTCTGGCGTGGACCTCCATGGGAGGGGCGACGCTGCCCATCGAAGCGGGCAAAGTACACTCGCTGGATCGTGGCTTTAAGCTCACCGGCAAGCTCGGCGAAGTGATGCAGGAGTCCGCTAACATCGCTTACAGCTATACTTTAGGTCATCTACAGGAGTATGGCGCCGATGCAGACTTCTTTGACTCGGCGTTTGTGCATTTGCATGTGCCCGAAGGCGCCACGCCCAAAGATGGCCCCTCGGCTGGTGTCACCATGACCACCGCACTGCTCTCGCTGGCCAAGCACCATGCGATCGATCGGCCACTGGCAATGACCGGCGAGTTAACCCTAACCGGCCAGGTGCTACCCGTGGGGGGGATCCGCGAGAAAGTGATTGCCGCAAGGCGCAGCGATATTTTTGAATTAATTCTGCCCGATGCCAATAAACGCGATTATCAAGAGCTGCCCGACTACCTAAAAGAGGGCATGACGGTGCACTTTGCGAAACGCTACCGTGATGTGGCCAATGTGGTGTTTGGCCGCTGATAGAACGTTTATTTAATTCCTTGCAGAGGCTATTTGCCCTTTTATTAAGCGTCTTACCAAAGTAAGGCGCTTTTTTTACATTTGTTCACTGGTTTGCTGACAAGAACCCTAGCGATAATAGCGTATGATTGAATAAAAATTAAGAATATCTAATTCTTGGAGAACTGATGCGCAATAACCAGCCTGTGACGCAACGCGAGTATGTCCTGAGCGAAGAGGCGGTATTGATCTCCCGCTCGGATCTAAAAGGCAATGTCACTTATGCCAATCCCACCTTCGTTGAGGTCAGTGGCTATAGCCGTGAAGAGCTAATCGGCTCTCCTCACAACCTTCTTCGTCATCCAGATATGCCTGAAGCCGCGTATGCAGACTTCTGGAAAACGATTCAAGCGGGGACAACGTGGCAAGGCGTAGTCAAAAACCGACGTAAAAACGGCGATCACTACTGGGTGCATGCTACGGTCGCGCCACTGCGGGACGGTGAGCGTATCGTTGGCTACACTTCTGTGCGCCGCAAAGCTGCCGGTAAAGCCGTTGCCCGGGCAGAAAAAGTCTACGCCGACATTCGCGAAAAGGGCAAGTCCCGCCATTATAAGCTGGCTCAAGGCACACTGCGGCGTAAAGGCTTGACAGGTATGCTGTCGCGCTTTCAGTTCTCTAGCTTGAAAGCCAAGCTCACCAGCATGGTCGTGGCATCGCTGCTGCTGCTCTGCCTTTCGGGTGGATTAGGCGTATACGCGGTGATGATCTCCGGTGAACGGCTAGAAACCATTAATCGCTCCGGATTGGGTGATGTCGCCTCGTTGCAGCATATCGAACGCCATATTGGCCAAACGCTTGAGACGCTTGAGCCTGCAGTGCGCAGCCCCCGCCGCGCTGACCTGGATGCCGTCAACGCAGACATAGGCCAATACACCGAAGCCATGCAAACGCTGTGGGCGGATTACTACGCGGGTGATGCGGTGACGGATGAGTCCGCCCAGGTCTTTGACAGTACGTTGGCTACCTGGATAAACGGGGTGCAAACAACCCTTGAAGCGATTCAAGTGGGCAATGGGTTTGCGGCCTTTGAAGCCTTTAATGACACAGTGGTGCCGACGACTGAATCACTACGTGAGATGAACAGCACGCTGGTCGAAAAGGTGCGCGCCGATGCCGAAGCGTTGGTCGCCAACGCGCAAGGCGGGCGTCAACAGCTGCTAATAGCGCAATTGGTGCTACTGGCAGTGGGCTTTTTAGTCATGATCGGCCTAAGCGTGATGATTCTGAAGTCGGTGTTTCGCAGTTTGTCCGGCGCGCGCTATATCACTTTCCAAATTGCCGCGGGTAACCTGGCCGCCCGTGAGCGGCGTCAAACCAACGATGAACTGGGCGAGCTGCTTTACTCCTTGGACACCATGCGTTTTAGCCTTTCCAGCATCGTGGGTGATGTAGAGAATCGTGTCTCTGTGGTCACTCCGGCAATTCAGCAGATAGCTGCTGAAAACGAAGAGCTCTCTTCGCGTACCGAGCAGCAGGCATCGTCGCTTCAGCAGACCGCCTCGAGTATGGAGGAGATGACCTCGACGGTTCAGCAGAATACTGAGAATGCCCGTCAGGCTACCGACCTGGCGGTGCAAAATGCGGCAAGTACTCGGGAGACCGGTCAGCAAATGCAAAAGCTGGTGGAGCGCATGCAGCGTATCGCCCAGAGTGCTGAAAAGATGACCGAGATGATCAGCGTGATCGACGGTATTGCCTTCCAAACCAATATCCTGGCGCTGAATGCGTCGGTTGAAGCTGCGCGCGCGGGCGAACACGGCCGCGGCTTTGCGGTTGTCGCCAGTGAAGTGCGCAATCTAGCTGGTCGTAGCGCGGATGCCGCCCAGGAAATCCGTAAGATGATTGATAGCACCACCCAGGAAGTCAGCGGTGGCCGCAGTGCGGTGGAGCAGGCGGAGCGGGCAATTGAAGAGGTCTCTAAGCAGGTCAGCCGGGTCAGTGAGCTGATGGAATCGATTAGCACGGCTTCCAGTGAGCAGAGCAGCGGGATAGGGCAAATTAACTCGGCGATTGCCGAAATGGATCTTGTCACCCAGCAGAATGCCTCTAAAGTGCAGTCGATTGCGGCGTCAGCCGACAACCTCTCCCTTGAAGCCTATGAACTCGCCAACGTGGTTGATGCGTTCCGTTTGGAAGGTGCCCAAGATGAGAGCATCAAAGAGGCGCGAGCGAAGTTACAGCGCGCCAACCAAGCCCTCAGCAAAGCAGCCCAAAGTTTGCCCGGGCCTGCCGAGCAGCGTGGCGCTAAGCCACCCGCAACGCAACCACGCGCCGACCAATGGGAAGAATTCTAGTACCCCAGGCAACGCGGTTAGGTGATTGATTTGCCTTTATTCGTTTTAATCATATGCCACCCTTTGCGGTGGCATATTTCATGCATCACCTCTAATTGAAAAGGCTTAGTGTTAGGGAACCGCTAAGCCTAAAGATGGCGCAAGCCTTCAATAAAAAGTAGGGGTTCTAAATGCAAAATGCCGAACAAGCAGCATCCGCTGTTTATGAGCTAGCCGATGACGAAGTGTTGATCTCACGCTCGGATCTTCAGGGCAGAATCACCTACGTCAACCAGACCTTTGTGGAGGTGAGCGGTTATTCGCTGGAAGAGATAATGGGCGAAGCCCATAGCTTGTTCCGCCACCCGACAATGCCAACAGGCGTTTTTCAAAATCTATGGTCAACCATTGAAGCCGGTAAAAGCTGGCAAGGACTGATCAAAAATCGCCGTAAAAGTGGAGAGGCGTATTGGATACATACCACCATTGCACCGCTGCTCGATGGTGAGCGTGTTGTGGGCTATACCTCTATCCGGCGCAAAGCCTCGGCTAAGGCCGTTGCCCGGGCTGAGCGCGTGTACACTGCAATGCAACAGGGCAAAATACGTGGCTTTAAGCTTCATTATGGTGCGTTACGCCGCACGGGGCTGCGGGGTTGGGCGCAACGTTTTAGTTTCAGCAGTATCCAGGCCAAGCTAATCGGCATGGTGTTGGCGTCTATTATCTTATTGGTAATGGCGGGGGCAGCAGGGGTTTATGGCTTAACCAGTTCCGCTGAACGGCTGCGAACGCTCAATCAAACCGGTCTTGAAGGCATCACCGATCTTCAGCAGATTGGTCAGCGCGTTAGCCAAGTGATCCAGGTGTTAGAGCCTGCGGTGCGTAACCCGCGGCGTGCAGATCTCGATGTGCTGGATACACAACTAGCCACCATGAGCACCGCTATTGAAGCGTCATGGCAAGGCTATAGCGCGCAACGCGAAACAAGCAGTGTGCAGGAAGGGCTAACAGCGCACCTCACCACCTTTAACGAAAGTGCCGATACCACCCTAACCGCTATCCGTGATGGCAACGGCTTTGCCGCTTTTGAAGCCTTTAATGACACCGTGCAACCTACCTCTGAGAGTATTAGTGCCACTATCAATGTATTGGTGGACCAGGAGCGAGCGGCCGCTCAAACCTTGATGGAAAACGCCGAGCAGCAACAGCAAGGGCTCTTATACGGCCAGTTAGGTGTTCTCCTGCTAGGTATCATATTAATGGTCGGCCTCAGCATGGCAGTCCTTAAATCGCTGATTAAATCGCTCAACGAGGCGCGCCGGGTAACGTTCCAAATCGCTGCGGGTAACCTCGCCAACCGAGTGACTTTAAAGCGTAATGACGAGTTAGGCGAGTTGCTGAGTTCGCTGGAAACCATGCGTGCCAGCTTGTCGGGGCTGATTACCGAGGTGGGCAACAAAGTCGATGTGGTGACACCTGCGTCCGAACACATCAAACAGCAGAATGAAGACCTGGCGTCGCGCACCGAGCAGCAGGCGTCCTCGCTGCAGCAAACCGCTTCGAGCATGGATCAAATGACCGCAACCGTGCAGCAAAACACTGAAAACGCCCGCCAGGCCAATCAGTTGGCCATGCAAAATGCGACGACCAGCCGGGAAACTGGCGAGCGCATGCAGGCGCTGGTTGAGCGTATGGAGCGCATTGCTGCTAGCGCCAATAAAATGACCGATATCATTAGTGTGATTGACGGCATCGCTTTTCAAACCAATATTTTGGCGCTGAATGCCTCGGTGGAAGCCGCAAGGGCCGGCGAGCAGGGGCGTGGCTTTGCGGTAGTGGCTAACGAAGTGCGTAACTTAGCCGGGCGAAGTGCCGATGCCGCAGGCGAAATTCGCCGCTTAATCGACGCCTCCYCCGAGGAGATTAACGGCGGCGCCCAGGCTGTGAGAGAGGCCGAAGCCGCGATTGAGCAGGTCGTTACTCAGGTGATGAAAGTCAGTGATATTATGGAAGAGATCAGCACCGCGTCCGATGAACAGAGCAGCGGTATCGCGCAAATAAATACCGCCGTCTCGGAAATGGATCACGTTACCCAACAGAACGCCTCCAAGGTACAGTCGATTTCCAGCGCCGCCCAGAACCTCACCCAGGAAGCCCTGGAACTGGCTAATGTGATTGCCGCCTTCCGCTTAGAGGGCGCAGCAGATGAGAGCAGCGAGACCGCCCGCGAGCGCTTGCTTAAACTTACACCTACTCCATTATCAGCACCAGCTCCCCAAGCACTAGCCGCACCTCAGCACAGCTCTCCGCAACGCACTGCCCAGGCACAACCAACGGAAGAGGCGTGGGAAACGTTTTAACTCTTCGGCGCCATGGAGGGCGCTAAATCTCGTCTTTGCCCTACTCTCTGCATCTCGCCTCTGCATCTAGTCTCTACGCAGCACCCATGCCACAATCTAAGGCCGTTGGATTAACACCAGCCCACGCCCTTTTATGCTGTGGTCTGATAAATAATAGACAGTAAAAAGTAGACAGTAGAGGACGCCATGCCAGAGTATCGCTCACGTACCACCACCGCTGGCCGCAATATGGCCGGTGCCCGCGCCCTGTGGCGTGCCACGGGTATGCAGGACGGCGACTTTCAAAAACCGATTATTGCGGTCGCCAACTCCTTTACCCAGTTTGTGCCGGGCCATGTTCACTTAAAAGATATGGGCCAGCTGGTGGCGCGAGAGATTGAGAAAGCCGGTGGTGTTGCCAAAGAGTTTAATACCATCGCGGTGGACGACGGCATCGCCATGGGCCACGACGGCATGCTCTACTCACTGCCCAGCCGTGATCTGATCGCTGACAGTGTCGAGTATATGTGCAACGCCCACTGCGCCGATGCGCTGGTTTGTATTTCCAACTGCGACAAAATCACTCCTGGGATGCTGATGGCGGCTCTGCGCCTCAATATTCCGGTTGTCTTTGTTTCCGGCGGCCCCATGGAAGCGGGTAAAACCAAGCTGCTTAACCATGGGCTGGATCTCGTCGATGCCATGGTCATGGCCGCTGACGACAGCGTAGACGATGAGACTTTGGCGGAAGTAGAGCGCAGCGCCTGCCCCACCTGCGGCAGCTGTTCGGGTATGTTTACCGCCAACTCAATGAACTGCCTGACTGAAGCGCTGGGCTTGGCGCTGCCGGGCAACGGCACGGTGCTGGCCACTCACTCGGATCGCCGCCGCTTGTTTGAAACCGCGGGGCATCGCATTGTCGAGCTGGCCAAGCGCTACTACGAAGGCGACGAGGCGCACCTGCTGCCCCGTGCCATTGCCTCCAAGGCAGCGTTTAAAAATGCCATGACCCTGGATATCGCCATGGGCGGCTCGACCAATACCATCCTGCACTTCCTGGCGGCGGCCCAGGAAGCCGAGGKGGACTTTACCATGTCGGATATAGACCGCCTCTCCCGTGAAGTGCCTCAGCTATGTAAAGTGGCGCCCAATACCCAGAAGTATCACATCGAAGACGTTCACCGGGCCGGTGGTATCATGGCCATTCTAGGCGAGCTGGATCGTGCCGGGGTGCTGGATACGTCGGTACCCACCGTGTACGGCGATAGCCTCAAAGCCGCGCTGGATGAGTGGGATATCATGCGCTCGCCAAGCGCTGAAGTGGTTGAGTTCTTTAAAGCCGGGCCGGGTGGCATTCCCACCCAAACGGCGTTTTCCCAAAGTGCTCGCTGGCCGAGTCTGGATGGCGACCGCGCTACCGGCTGTATTCGTGACCTTGAACACGCTTTCTCACAGCAGGGCGGCTTGGCGGTGCTCTACGGCAATATCGCGCTGGATGGCTGTGTGGTCAAAACCGCCGGTGTCGATGACTCAATCCTGGTGTTTGAAGGCCCCGCCCATGTGGTGGAGTCCCAGGATCAGGCCGTTGCCGATGTGCTGGCGGATAAAGTCAAAGAGGGCGATGTGGTAGTGATTCGCTACGAAGGCCCCAAAGGCGGCCCCGGTATGCAGGAAATGCTCTACCCGACCTCTTACCTAAAATCCAAAGGGCTAGGCAAGGCCTGCGCGCTGCTGACCGATGGACGCTTCTCGGGGGGCACCTCAGGGCTCTCCATTGGCCATGTCTCCCCGGAGGCCGCGGCGGGTGGCGCGATTGGTTTGATTGAGCAGGGCGACCTGATCCGTATCGATATCCCCAACCGGGCGATCAACGTCAAACTGACCGACGCTGAGCTAGCGGCTCGCCGCGAAGCGATGGACGCCAAAGGTGTCACAGCCTGGAAGCCAGKTGAACAGCGCCCCCGCAAGATTACTCCAGCGCTTAAAGCCTATGCCCTATTGGCGACCTCCGCCGACAAAGGGGCGGTTCGGGATCTAAGCAAGCTCGATTGATACTCACAGCTGATACACGCAATCGACATTCGCAACAATCCGAGTAAGGAATCAAATGAAGGCGATTATTAACGTTGGGTTAGTGGGCTACGGTTTCGCTAGCCAAACCTTCCACGCACCGCTGATCCAGGCCACGGAAGGCCTGGATTTGGTGGCAGTGTCGTCAAGCAATGCGGCCAAGGTAGAGGCGTCTCTTCCCAATGTTGAGGTTGAGAGCCAAGCGCTGGACCTCTGTAAGCGTAGCGATATTGATCTGATCGTAATTCCCACGCCCAACGATACTCATTTTTCGCTCGCTAAAGCGGCCCTAACGGCGGGCAAGCACGTCGTGGTTGATAAGCCGTTTACGGTCACGCTTTCAGAAGGCAAACTGCTCAAAAAGTTAGCAGATGACAAAGAGTGTCTGCTGTCGGTGTTCCATAATCGCCGCTGGGATAGCGATTTCTTGACCGTTAAAGATCTGCTGGCGGCGGGAACATTAGGTCGGCTGGTGAATTTTGAATCCCATTTTGACCGCTTTCGCCCGGAAGTTCGCGACCGCTGGCGCGAGAAAGCCACCCCCGGTGGTGGTATCTGGTACGACCTGGGCCCACACCTTCTGGATCAAGCCTGCGAACTGTTTGGCATGCCCCACGCAATCCTGCTGGAGCTTGGCGCACTGCGGGATGGCGCCAAGGCCGACGATGACTTCCTCGCGCTGCTCGACTACGAAAGCTTTCGCGTTACCTTGGCGGCGGGCACGCTGGTGGCGGAACCGACGCCACGCTTTCGGATTAATGGCACCCAAGGCAGCTTCATAAAATACGGCTTAGACCCTCAAGAGGATCGCTTAAAAGCAGGCGAAGTGCCGACATCCCAATGGGGCGAAGATACCCAAAATGGCACCCTGACACTGCGCGAAGGAGAGGGCGAAAACGCGCCGCTAACGCGCCGTGAGCTTCCTACCCTGCCGGGCGATTATCTGGCGTATTATCAAGGCATCACCGCTGCTATCCGCGATAAAGCACCGCTACCGGTCAGCGTCGACGACGCCCTGCGCTCAATGGTCTTGCTGGAAGCAGGCTTAGACAGCCACCGTCAACGGCGCTGGATCGCATTGAAGAACCATTGATGTGAGGGGGGAGGGGTGAGGGGTGAGGGGTGAGGGGTGAGGGGTGAATCGTGAGTGGGTTTTCGTAGCGCGGCGTAAGCGTCAGCGCACCCGCGGAAGCAGCGCGAAGCGGTGCCGGGGTTGGGGTGGCAAGGCCTCTGGGCGGCTTGCTACTCCGCGCACTATTCACTCCTTTCTTCTCACGCTTCACCACCCAATCAAAGCAAATCCGTCGCGCTATTGCGTTTCTCTTCCCGCAACCTATCCCGGGCGATATAGAGCGCGGCGATAGCGCGGGCTTCGTGAAAATCTTCGCGCAGTAGTAGGGCGGGGAGCTCCTCAATGGCGTGGGTTTCCACAATCAACGGCTCTGGCTCATCCCCTGGCAGGCGCTTGGGGTACAGGTCGGTGGCGAGGAGTACCTGCATACGGTGGCGCATATAGTTGGGCGCCAGCGAAAGCTCGACCAGCGGTTCAATGCGGTGAGCGCCAACGCCACACTCTTCCATCAGTTCGCGGTTGGCTGCGGTGATAATATCTTCACCGGGGTCGACCAATCCCTTTGGAAGGGTCAGCACATAATCTTCAAACCCTGCGGCATATTCCCGGATCAGCAGCACATGGTCGGGATCGGGCATCGCCACCATCATCACCGCACCGCGATCAGCGCCGGTTAAGCGCTCAAATTGGCGCTCCTCGCCATTAGAAAAGCGCAAATCCAATGACTCAATCTGGAATAAGCGACTTTCGGCAACGCGCTTGCGCGCCAAAATCTGTGGCTTTTGCTGGTACCCGGAGCGGTTAATGTTGGCATCGTCGGGGTGATTGAAGGGGTTGTGCGTTGGCGGGAACGTCGACATAACAGTGGGCCTCCATGGCTGGTAAAAGGCGGTTACGCTACAATAGCACGCTTACTCCTAACGTGACTGGAGCGGCAATGATTGATTGGCGCGAGATAGACACCGTCCTCTTAGACATGGACGGCACGCTGCTGGATTTACACTTCGACAGCCACTTTTGGCTGGAGCATCTGCCGCGGCGCTACCGTGAGTTGCACCAACTGGATGAAGCCTCTCAAGAAGCCCTGCGTGCACGTATTATCGGCGAGCAGGGCACCTTGAACTGGTACAGCCTGGCGTACTGGAGCCGCGAGCTGGGTGTGGATATCGTCGCTCTGAAGCGCGAAGTCCAACACTTGATAGGCCTGCGCAGCGACGCGCTGGATTTTCTCAAATGGCTAAAACAGGCCCACCCGCGGGTAGTGCTCGCCACTAACGCCGATCGCGCCAGTCTTGCCCTGAAGCTACCCCTCACCGGCCTAGAAGGCTACCTGGACGCTATCGTCTCTTCCGAGGACGTGGGGGCTGCCAAAGAGGAACAAGCATTCTGGTTTGCCCTGCAGGAAATTGAGGCCTTTGATCCCGCGCGTACGCTGTTTATCGATGATAACGCCCGCGTGTTAGAGAGCGCTCGTGAGTTTGGGATTAAGCATCTACTGGGCATTAAACAGCCAGACAGCCAGCGGCCTGAAAAAGAGTTACAGGAATTTATTGCCCTAGACCGCTTTGCGCATCTGTTTCCCGAGCAACTGCCACATCAGTTTTCAGCAACGCAAGGAGAGCGTTCATGAGCGACAGCGTACGCTTGGATAAATGGCTGTGGGCCGCACGATTTTTTAAGACCCGCGCACTGGCTAAAAAAGCCATTGAGGGCGGGAAAGTGAATTACGACGGTGGCCGCGCTAAAACCAGCAAGCAGGTGGAAATCGGTGCACTTATTCGCGTGCCCCAGGGCTGGGAGATATTGGAGGTAGAGGTCTTATCGCTTTCGGATCAACGCCGCGGGGCACCAGAAGCGCGCACGCTCTATGCGGAAACCGCAGAGAGCGCGCAGCGTCGTGCTAAAGAGGCCGAAGCAAGACGCCTCACTAACGAAGCGATGCAGCACCCGCTCAAGCGCCCCGACAAAAAGCAGCGCCGCGATATCCAGCGCTTCCAGCGCCATCAGGGTGAGTAACGAGACTATCGTAGGTGAGTGACTCCCTTTAATTACTCCCCCATAACGGGATCCGAGAGCAGGTTGAAGCGAGGGTCTTTTGACAAGGATGTCAAAAGTAGCGCCCATGGATGGGTTCACAGCGCCCTCGCGTAAACCTGCCCTCGGCACTGAGGAGCGCGGATTGTCAACTGCGATAMCCCTGAGCCAAGTAGCCCTTAGCCACTAATAAACTAGTTAAACCTTAGGTTGCCAAATTATGTCCGATCAAATTCAACGTTTTATGTTCGATCACACCAATGTCCGCGGCGAGATCGTCACCCTGGCTGCCGCCTATCACGAAGTGTTGGATCGCCACGCCTACCCTCCGGCGGTCAATGAGCTGCTGGGCGAGCTGTTAGCCGCCGTGGCGCTGCTCACCGACACGGTTAAGTTAGATGGCACGCTGAGTATCGAAGTGCGCGGGCGCGGCGTTCTTTCATTGCTGATGGCCGAATCCAATCCCGGTGGCGAACTGCGCGCGATTGCCCGCATAGCAGAAGACGCCGCGCTGCCTAGTGAGCGTGCCAGCTTCCGCGAGCTGGTGGGCGAAGGCCAGATCGTGATTACCCTTGATCCCCGCGAAGGTAATCGCTATCAAGGCATCGTGGCGCTGGACCAAGCGTCACTGGGTGGCTGCCTGGAAGCCTATTTCAGCCAATCCGAGCAGTTGCCAACCCGCCTGTGGTTAGCGGCCGATGAGAAGCGCGCGGGTGGGTTACTGCTACAGCGGCTGCCAGAAGAGTCACAAAACCAGGATGTCGATGCCTGGGATCGCAGCGTACAGCTAGCCGATACGATCAAAACAGAAGAGTTGCTGGGTCTTGAGCAACGCGAAGTACTGCATCGCCTCTACCACGAAGAGACCGTGCGTGTTTTTGAGCCCAAAGCCCTGCGCTTTGGCTGCACCTGCTCTCGGGAACGTATGAGCTACGCGCTGCACTCTCTAGGCAAGGATGAACTGCGCGATATTCTCCACGAACAGGGTGCTATCGATACCCAATGCCACTTTTGCCACACGAAATATCACTACACAGCAGCGGATATTGAAACTTTGTTGGACGACCCCGAAGCGCCATCGCCCACGATTCACTAAGTATGTAGTCGAGGTCGCGGGGTAGGGCAGTTCCCAGCAGTGCTAGGAGGGCCAGTGGATTCAATGAATTTGCAATTTCTTGCAAACGGCTGTTTGAATTATTACTGCGCCGCAACACAAAATGTAGTGCCTTTGTAGTAGTTTAACTACAAGATATTTGATCTTCGCCCCCGTTTCCTGGGGGCTTTCTTTTTGCCATAATGCGCCGAACTTCAGCGCGCCCAGCCGGTTTTGTAGTGGCKGGGATGACTTTAAGGCGTCGGTGACGCCCGGTAACTCGAGAGAAGCCCAGGAATCGACATGACCACGACTCAAGCCGCTCCCCAAACCCACGTTAATCTCAGCAGCGCCGAACTAATCGAGCGTGCGGTGGCACGTGGCGAAGGCCGCCTCTCAGCCAACGGTGCCTTGGTAGTCAAGACCGGCGTACGTACCGGCCGTTCACCGAAAGATCGTTATATCGTCGACGAGCCCTCCACCAGCAGCCAAATCGACTGGGGCAATGTGAACCAGCCCTTCGACGCAGGTAAGTTCAACGCCTTGTGGGATCGGGTCAATGAGTACCTGGCCAGCCAAGAGCATTTTGTTGCTGAGCTGCACGTTGGCAGCGATTCCGCTCACTACCTGCCGGTACGTGTTACCACCGAAACCGCTTGGCAAAATCTGTTTGGCCGTACCATGTTTGTTCGCCCCCAGGCTTACAACACAGCGGTTAAAGACGAGTGGACGATTGTTAACGCCCCAGGCTTTGAGTGTGACCCATCGCGCGATGGCACTAACTCTGACGGCTGCGTGATTATCAACTTCGCCGACAAAAAAGTGCTGATCGCGGGTATGCGCTACGCCGGTGAAATGAAAAAAGCTATGTTCTCGGTGCAGAACTTCCTGCTACCGGCCGCAGACGTACTCCCCATGCACTGCTCGGCTAACGTCGGTGAAGATGGCGAAACCTGCCTGTTCTTCGGCCTCTCCGGTACTGGTAAAACGACACTCTCGGCGGATCAGGCGCGCTTCTTGATCGGTGACGACGAGCACGCGTGGGGTGACGGCATCGTCTTCAATATGGAAGGAGGCTGCTATGCCAAGTGCATCGACCTCTCCGAGAAAAACGAGCCGGTTATCTGGAACGCCATCAAGTTTGGTACCGTGCTGGAAAACGTGGTGTTGGATGACCGCCGCGAGCCTGACTACGCCGACGACAGCCTGACCCAGAACTCCCGCGCCGCTTACCCGCTAGAGCACGTTGAAAAACGCGTAGCGGAAAACCTGGCCAGCGAGCCGAATGCCATCGTGTTCCTGACCTGCGATATGTCCGGCGTACTGCCCCCGGTGTCGATTCTTTCCAAAGAAGCCGCGGCATACCACTTCCTGTCTGGCTACACCGCCAAAGTGGGCTCTACCGAAATGGGCTCCTCTGAAGGCCTGGCGGCCACGTTCTCCACCTGCTTCGGCGCACCGTTCTTCCCGCGTCCTGCCCGTGAGTACGCTGACCTGCTGATTAAGCGCGTTGAGAAGAAAGATGCCCAGGTCTATCTGGTCAATACCGGCTGGACCGGCGGTGCCTACGGCGAAGGTGGTGCACGCTTCTCCAYCCCCACCACCCGTGCCATCATCAGTGCGATTCAATCCGGTGTTCTGCGCGACATCGACACCAAGCATATCGACGGCCTAAACCTGCAAGTACCGCTCGCTGTGCCGGGCGTCGACTCTAGCCTGCTCGACCCGCGCGAGACCTGGCAAGACCGTGATGCCTATGACCGCCATCTAAAAGAGCTGGCGACCAAATTCGTCGATAACTTCAAGAAGTTTGAAGGCGTCAACGAAGCAATCATCAAGGCGGGCCCTCAGCTAGGCTAAACGTTAGCGGATATAAAGATGCACGCTGATGTAAGGAATCGAATGCAGGGGCGACAAAGGCGTTAGAAGCGATGGAAGTCAGAATGGGACAGTGCTCAGGCGCTGTCCCATTTTTTTATTGGCTATTTTCCTTGCCAATTACGACGGGAGCAACACCATGAAAAGACGTCAATTTTTAGGCCTAGCAGGACTCACCAGCGTAGTAGGGGCAATTCCCGGTTTTTCGTTTGGCTTTCCACGCTTAGACCTTGAGGCTGCCCCTGGATTGGAAACACTGGATCTGAGTGAAGCTGAGTGGCGCGAACGGCTCTCTGATGAGGCCTTTAATGTGCTCCGTAAGCACGGGACTGAACCTGCCTTCTCTAGCCCCTTGGATAAAGAGTGGGGAGAGGGCGAATACCATTGCGCTGGTTGTGACCTATTACTTTTCACCAGTGAAATGAAATATGATTCTGGCACTGGTTGGCCAAGCTTTTTTGAGCATGTAGAAGGACATATGCTGACAGAGCTGGATTTCAAATTGGTTTGGCCTCGCATCGAATACCACTGCGCCCGCTGCGGCGGTCATCAAGGCCATGTATTTGAAGATGGCCCTGACCCCACCGGCCTGCGCTGGTGTAATAACGGAGTGGCCCTGCGCTTCATGCCGGCTTGAATGGGTGAGCCTGTTAACTGGAGCGATATAAAACAATGATTAGGAGCGCTGTGTGAAAGGATGGTTTCAACGACTGAGTACTCAAAAAAAACTCGCCAGCATCCATAACCTGCACGATGTTGAGAGACTGGCGCGGCGCAAACTGCCCAGGCCGATTTTTGGCTATATCGACCATGTCGCCGAGGATGGGCGAACCCAGCGCGCTAATCTGAGCGCCTTTGATGAGTACCGATTTTTGCCCAAAGCGTTTGTTAACGTTGCGCAAATTGATCTGCACACCGAGCTTTATGGCAAACGCTACGCGGTACCTTTCGGCATCGCCCCTATGGGCATCAGTGCGCTCTCGGCTTACCGGGGTGACTTAGTGCTGGCGCGGGCAGCGGCTGAGCGTAACCTACCGATGATTATGAGCGGTTCGTCGCTGATACCCATGGAAGAGGTGGCCAAAGTGGAGGGCGCCGACTGGTTCCAGGCGTATTTGCCGGGAACCCCGGAAGGTATCGAAGCGCTGCTGGCACGTATTCAGCGGGCTGGCTTCAAGAAGCTGGTAGTAACGCTTGATTACCCGGTACCGCCCAATCCTGATAATTTTCGCCGCTCGGGGTTTGCCTCCCCGCTGGAACCAAGCCTGCGTTTAGCGTTTGATGGATTGATGCGCCCAGACTGGCTGATTAATACCTTCCTGCGCACCCTGCGTAAGCATGGCATGCCACACTTTGAGAACAATTATGCCGAACGGGGTGCCCCCGTCATATCTCGCCAAGCCGCGCGGGATTTTTCGGGGCGGCGTCATTTTGACTGGGGCTATCTCGATCTGGTGCGGCGCCTTTGGCCCGATACCTTGATCGTCAAAGGAATACTCAACCCGGAAGATGCCGTTCGTGCACATCAAGCGGGTGTCGATGGCATTATCCTTTCCAATCACGGCGCCCGCCAGTTGGATTGCACCATCTCGCCGCTCGAAGTCTTGCCAGAAATTAAGCGCCGGGTCAGTGATATTCCAATTATGATCGACAGCGGCTTCCGACGTGGCAGCGATGTTATCAAGGCGCTAGCGCTGGGGGCTGACTTTGTCTTTGTCGGGCGGCCCTTCAACTACGCAGCCGCCTGCGCGGGGCAGGCCGGAGTAGAGCATGTCGCCGATCTTTTGCAGCGTGAAATTGAACGCAATATGGCCCTGCTAGGGCTGACCAGCCTTTCACAGCTTGATCGTACCTGCCTATACCAGCAGGCGGCAAGCGACTCATCTCAGCCAATTAAAGCCTAAACCCTTCAACAATATGCTCTGCCAAGCTATCGATGATCGGTGACTGGGTGGAGGCGGTGCGCAGTAGCACGATGGATGATTCGGGTAATTCGGGAAACCCCTCTTTTACCCCCAATATCTGCATATCGGGGGTAACTAGACTGCGCATCCAGGCAGACACAGCCAGCCCCGCCCCAACAACGGCTTGCAGCGTTGCCAGGCTGGGGCTGCTGTAAGCAATTCGATAAGCCCGGTCTGCGCGGTCAAGCGCGTTGCAGGCATGGCGGCGACAAAAGCAGGGGGCTTCAAACAGGGCAAGCGGTACCGGTGTCTGTAAATGGGTGCAGTGACTCTCCGCCGATACCCACACGGTCGCCTCACGCCTTAAGATGGTGCCAATCTCATCGCCTATCTCCCGCGTCATAATAATCAGATCCAGGCTTCCTTGCGGCTGCTGGGAAAGCACTGACGAGGGGGCGCAGTGGACATCCACATCCACCAACGGCCAGGCCTGGGAAAAGGTTTTCAGAATGCCGGGCAGAAAGCGCATTACATAGTCATCTGGTACGCCCAAGCGTACGCGGCCCACCATATCGGGTTGGCGCAGAAGCGTTAGCGCCTCTCCCTGCAGCGATAAAATTTTACGCGCATAGCCAAGCAGCGTGTGGCCTTCGCTGGTCAGTTGCAGCGGCTTGCTCTGGCGCACAAACAGCGGACGCTGAATAACGTCCTCTTCAAGCCGCTTGATCTGCATACTCACGGCCGATTGGGTGCGGTTCACCGTCTGAGCGGCGCGGGTGAAGCCGCCTTGGTCAACTATGGCAACAAAGGKACGCAGCAGCTCGTGATCGATGGTGGGTAGTGTGGCCATGGGTATCAATATTTCTGATGTTGTTTATAAAGAGTATTCGTTGGATTGATTGTAGGCGCTGTTCAATACTTCCTTCAACACTTATTCATGCCGCCGTATCTAGCGGCGAAGGGAGGTTGAAATGGAGCGCTCGTTACACTGCTTGCAAAACCAACAGTGCCAGTCGATTGAGAAACGGCAACCGAGAGTCACCTGGCGAGAAAGGCTCTATCGCTGGCAGCAACTGCGTCGTGAGCGTGAGACCTTGCGTCATTTAAGCGACGATATGCTTAAAGATATTGGCATTAGTCGCGAAGCGGTTCAGCGTGAATCACGTCGGCCGTTTTGGGACGACCACGGGTGGCGCCGCTAATGCCTCAAGCTATGCCAGCCGTGGCGGGTTTGTGATACCTTGTGGACACTTAAAAATGCTGCATGAGTTAGTTGCAATTTATGGATGTCAATCAGCGTATTATTTCCCGCCTAGCCACTGAGCTTGGCGTACGTCCCGAGCAAGTATCGGCTACGGTGGAGCTGCTGGATGGTGGCGCCACCGTGCCGTTCATTGCCCGCTACCGTAAAGAAGTCACCGGCGCGTTGGACGATATCCAGCTGCGCCAGCTCGATGAGCGCCTGCGCTACCTGCGTGAGTTGGAAGAGCGCCGAGCCGCCGTACTGGCCGCCATCGACGAGCAAGGCAAGCTAGACGGCCCGCTTAAAGCGAGTATTGACGCCGCCGAGACCAAGCAGCGGCTGGAAGATCTATACCTGCCGTTTAAGAAAAAGCGCCGCACCAAAGCACAAATCGCCCGCGAAGCAGGGCTTGAGCCGTTGGCGGATGCGCTGCTGGCCGATCCATCCCTTGATCCTGACAGCGAAGCGGCGAGCTATTTACGCCCAGCAGAGGGCGATATTCCCGCCATTGAAGATGCCAAGGCCGCCCTGGATGGCGCAAAGCAGATTTTGATGGAGCGCTTCGCCGAAGATCCCGAGCTCATTGGCCAACTGCGTGAACGACTATGGCAAGAGGGCGAACTAAGCGCCCGGGTGCTGGAAGGCAAGCAGCAGGAGGGCGCCAAGTTCTCCGACTACTTTGAGCACGATGAAAAACTCGCCAAAGCGCCGTCACACCGTGCCCTGGCCATGTTCCGTGCGCGCAATGAAGGGGTGTTAAGCCTGTCAATCCGGCTGCCCGGCGAAGAGGAGGCTCCCGTTCATCCCGCTCAAGTCACGATTGCCAAGCAGTTTGGTATCAGTGATCAGGGCCGCCCGGCGGATAAATGGTTGGCCGAAGTGGTGCGCTGGACATGGCGGGTAAAGCTCTACACCGCCCTGGAAACCGAGCTGCTGGGGCGTCTACGCGAGCAGGCCGAATTAACCGCGATTGAAGTGTTTGCCGCCAACTTGAAAGACCTGCTGCTGGCGGCACCGGCGGGTCAGAAAGTCACTCTGGCCATCGMCCCCGGCCAGCGTACCGGCTGTAAAGTCGCGGTCATCGATGCCACTGGGCAGTTTGTCGATCACACCACGATTTACCCGCACGCGCCGCAAAATCGCTGGGATGAGTCACTGGCCGTGCTAGCCAAGCTGGCCAAACAGCATGGCGTCGAGCTGATTGCGGTGGGCAACGGCACCGCCAGTAGGGAAACCGATAAGCTGGCGGGTGAACTGCTCAAAGCACTGGCCCCCAAACACCGCTTAAGCAAAGTGATGGTCTCTGAGGCGGGCGCTTCGGTTTACTCCGCCTCTGAGTACGCCTCGCGTGAAATGCCCGATCTCGATGTCACGGTACGCGGTGCGGTCTCTATCGGCCGTCGCCTGCAAGACCCGCTTGCCGAACTGGTGAAAATCGAGCCCAAATCCATCGGCGTTGGCCAGTATCAGCACGATGTCTCCCAGGTGCAGCTCTCCCGCAGCCTGGAAGTGGTGATTGAAGACTGTGTTAACGCCGTAGGCGTCGATCTCAACACCGCCTCCAGCGCGTTGCTTTCCCGGGTGGCGGGGCTGAGTGCTGCACTGGCCGAAAATATCGTTGCCCAGCGCAATGCCAAAGGCGCCTTTAAAAGCCGTAAAGAGCTGTTAGAAGTCAGCCGACTGGGCGCAAAGMCTTTTGAGCAGTGTGCGGGTTTCTTGCGCATCCATAATGCCAATAACCCCTTGGATGCCAGCGCCGTACACCCTGAAGCCTACCCACTGGTAGAGCGTATCGCTAAGCAGAGCGGCCGTGAAGTGCGCGGCTTGATTGGCGATAGCGCTGCGCTGAAAGCGTTAAAGCCAGCCGACTTTGCCGATGAGCGCTTTGGGGTGCCCACGGTCAGCGATATTCTCAAAGAGCTGGATAAACCCGGCCGCGACCCGCGCCCAGAGTTTAAAGCTGCCGAGTTCCGCGAAGGGGTCGAAACCCTCAACGATCTCAAGCTTTCCATGGTGCTCGAAGGCACAGTTACCAACGTGACACATTTTGGTGCTTTTGTGGATATCGGTGTCCATCAGGACGGCCTGGTACATATTTCAGCGCTGTCGGATCGCTTTATCGACGATCCACGCAGCGTGGTTAAGGCGGGGGATATTGTGACTGTCAAAGTCATGAGTGTGGACATACCCCGCAAGCGGGTGGGGCTTTCAATGCGCCTGGATGACCAGCCAGAGGCAGAAAACGATGCTAATAAGCACGATGGCTCAACTAGAGATCAGCGGAACGCCAACCGCAAGCCGTCTCGGAACCAACGTAATAGCGCCAAGACCGACGAACCAGCGCCCATGGGCGCGCTGGGGGCTGCTTTGCTAAAAGCACGTGGCGGCAAATAGTCGCGCGCCTTGAAAAAATGATSGTTGCCGCCATATCCTGTTGTCTACTTTCGAACAGCGATGATGGCGATGCCACCTGACTACAACAAGGCCCGCTTACGGCGGGCTTTACTGACAAGGAGTGTTCATCTTGCCTGAACCACTCACTGTGCCATCTGCGCTGACCGCGCAAGTCGAGCGCCTGATCCCCAGTGCGCGCCTTGGTCGGTTGGGCCGCCTGCGTCGTGGACTTGAGAAAGAGGGGCTACGGGTTGATGCCAAGGGCCACATTGCGCAAACGCCGCACCCCCACGCGCTGGGCTCCAAGTTAACCCACCCGCATATCACCACGGATTATTCAGAGTCACTGTTAGAGTACATTACGCCGGTTTATTCGCTGCCGGGTGAAGCGCTGTGCTTTCTTTCTGACCTGCACACCTTCACCTATCACCATCTTGAAAATGAGTGGATCTGGCCGGGCAGCATGCCCTCCAGGCTTTCCGGTAACGACAGCGTGCCGATTGCCGACTACGGCAGCTCCAATGTGGGCACCATGAAGCATGTTTACCGTAAAGGGTTGGATATGCGCTATGGCCGCATCATGCAGGCGATTGCAGGCGTTCACTACAACGTATCGCTGCCGGATGATATGTGGCACGCCCTGCGTGAAATGGAAAAAGCCACCAATATCCCGTTCAACGATTACCGCTCTACCCGTTATTTCGGCATGATTCGCCACTTCCGTCGCCATAGCTGGTTACTGCTTTATTTGTTTGGCGCATCCCCGGCCATCGATAAGAGCTTTTTGCCCGACGACAAAAAAGTGCCTGAAAAGCTGCACTCCCTCAGTGACGATACCTACTACGCGCCTTACGCGACAACCCTACGCATGTCGGATCTGGGCTATCAAAACAAGGTGCAGTCGCAGCTTAAAATCTGTTTTAACTCGCTATCTAACTACGTTAACACCCTTCGCCACGCCATCTCTTCGCCGTGGCCCGACTATGAAAAAATGGGTGTTCACGTGGATGGTGAGTGGCGCCAGCTAAACGCCAATATTCTTCAAATCGAAAACGAATACTACAGCGATATTCGCCCCAAGCGGGTCGCCAAGCACAACGAAACGCCCAGCCAGGCGCTCGAAGCACGCGGTGTGGAGTACATCGAAGTGCGCTGTTTGGATCTGAATCCTTTCGACCCTCTCGGCGTCACTGAAGAGCAGATGCGCTTTGTGGACACCTTCTTGATGTGGTGCTTGCTCAGCGACAGCCCATGGATCTCCGATGAAGAGTGTGACCGTCTGGACGACAACCGTCGCTGGGTGGTCGAGCGCGGCCGTGACCCTGAACTCACGCTGTTTAACCACGGTGAATCCACCTCGGTACGTGAGTGGGGCGAGCAGATATTCGCAGAGATGGGAGAAGTCGCCCGACTGTTGGATGCGGTCGAGGAGGGAGCCCCTCATGCTGACGCGCTGGCAAGCCTTGCTCCACGCCTGGCAGACCCTTCGCTAACGCCATCGGCGCAAGTGCTTCAACGGCTGAAGGAGAATGGCGGATCGCTTAGCGATTTGATGTTAAGCCTTGCTCAAGAGCAGGCCGCACAATTGAAAGCCGAGCCGATGCAGCGTAGTCGCGAAGCGTTACTTGCCCAGTTAATCGAGACCTCCCACCAGCAGCAGCACGATATTGAAGCCGCTGACCAAGAGACCTTTGAAGAGTTTTTACAGGTCTACTTCACTAAAGCCCGTGAGTCCCGCGCCATGTCGGCGCTGCCATCTGAGGTTCGTCAATGATTTTGCACTCCTTTCGCTCGGTAGCCCTGGCCGGTTTAGCCTTCTGCGTTTTGATGATGGCGGTAGCCCTTGGGCTAGAGCACATCGGCGGTTATGAACCTTGCCCGCTGTGTATCTTTCAGCGCGTAGCGGTGATCGCCGCGGGCATCGTGTTTGCGATTGCGGCTATCCACAGCCCCGCTGGGCGTGCGGGTAAAGTCATTTATGGCCTGCTGTCGCTCATTGCGGTGGGAACGGGTGCCTTTATCGCCGGACGCCATGTGTGGCTACAAGGCTTGCCAGCCGATGAAGTCCCTTCCTGTGGCCCTGGGCTCGATTACATGATGGATATCCTGCCCATGCAGGATGTGGTTTCCATGGTGTTAACCGGCTCGGGGGAGTGCGCCAATATCGATTTCTCGTTGCTCGGCCTATCACTGCCCGCCTGGACGCTAATCGGATTTGCCATTCTGGCAATCGCACCGCTGCGTATGCTGTTGATGAAAAGTCGGGGTTAGTAGGGCGTCAGCGATAAGGAGACGTACATGCTTTATCAACACTTTACGACTCAAGAAGAGATCGATCGCGCCTACGACCCGATGATGGGTCGTGACCCGGCGGTGTTGGTAAAGGATTGGCGTGAGCGCAGCGAAGCATCAAGAATTAACCACCGCACAACGCTCGATCTGCCTTATGGCTCAACGCTTGCTGAGCGCATGGATATCTTTCATGCCGATGCACCTGATACCGATAGCCCAAAAGCGCCGGTGCATGTGTTCTTCCACGGCGGCTACTGGCGCTCGCTGAGCCATCGTGAATTTAGTTTTATCGTCGATGGCTTGGTCAACGCTGGTATCACCGTCGCGGTGGTCAACTACGCGCTCTGCCCACAGGTTCGCTTTAGCGAACTGGTGCGGCAGAGCCAAGCAGCGGTGGCCTACATTTATTGCCATGCCGCTGAGTTGGAAGTTGATCCTGAGCAGCTGAGTGTTTCGGGGCACTCGGCGGGCGGGCATTTATGCGCGATGTTAATGTCGACGGATTGGCAAGGCACCTTTGGCTTACCCAACCAGTTGATTCGCGGCGCGCTCTGTATCAGCGGTTTATACGACCTGCGGCCATTTCCTTGGTCATGGCTGCAGCCCAAGCTTCAGCTCAGCGGGCGCGATGTGCAGGAGTTCAGCCCCTTATGGCTGCCGTGCCGAGTATCTGCGCCTATACAGCTGGTAGCAGGGAACCTGGAGTCTGAAGAGTTCGAGCGCCAGATGAGCAGCTATGCTGAGCATTTAAGCCAGCAAGGCCAAACAGTGACTCAGCAGCTACTTCCCAACGTAGACCACTTCTCGATTCTTGAGCACTATCTTAACGATGGTTGTTTTGTTGAGTGGATTAAAGGGTTTCACTGCTAATACCAAGCAGCGTCCAGTTAGGGCGCTGAAAGTTCGGCTTCCAGCGAGGGGCTGGGGCAGGGTATAGCGGGGGTCTTTTTCCAGGGCCGGAAAATGTTCCCGACAATTCCGGCATTTCCGCCATCCATGGCGGTCAGATGGAAAAAGTAGCGCCCATGGATGGGTTCACAGCGCCCCCGCGGCACCCTGCCGCTGCCCCGTACTCATAACGCTATACGGCCGGAATCACCGCAGTCGCTTCGATTTCTACCTTGGCCTGATCTTCGACAAGTCCCGCCACCTGAACCATAGTCATCGCCGGGAAATGCTTGCCCAGCACTTCGCGATAGGCTGCGCCCACCTCCTTAAGCCGCGCCAGATACTCCTGCTTATCCGTCACATACCAAGTTAACCGCACGATATGCTCCGGGCCTGCATTAGCCTCTTTTAAGATCGCCACGATATTTTGCAGCGCCTGGTTCACTTGCACGACAAAGTCATCACTTTCAAATACCTGGTCGGCATTCCAGCCAATCTGGCCGCCTACAAACACAGTTTGGCCCGAAGCCAGCACGCCGTTAGCGTAGCCAATGGCCGGTTTCCAGTGGGAAGGGTGAAGAAGCTGATGAAAGTTGGCGTCACTCATTATGGCTATCCTTATAGGTTATCAACGGTAATATGCTGGCGTATTGCCTCTGTCCATGGCATCGGCTTACCGCTACTTAAATCCACAAATACCAGGGTTGAATCACTGGTTAAGCGCTTTTGCTCTCCGCAATAAGCGACAATCTGCAGCGTTAAACTGCTGCGCCCCATGGACTGAACCCTTAATTCAAAGGTCAGCCGTTCGCCTAATCGGCTAGGTGCATGAAACTGGGTCTCGATAGCAGCAGTGGGCACGCCCGTACCGGTCTCCACATGCAGTTGGTTAAAGTCGTGGTGCACGACCTCCTCAAACCAATCCTCTACCACCGAGTTGATCATCTCGAAATAGCGAGGGTAAAAAACGATACCGGCCGGGTCACAGTGCTGAAAACGAACCTTCCGCTGCGTGGTAAACGCCATTATTATTTTCCTCCCTACACACCCAGGTAACGGTCACGCACAGCACTGTCCAGTGCCGCTGGTTTCCCATCCCACACTGTGCTGCCCTTTTCAAGAATGGTGCAGCGGTCAGCGATAGGCAGAATCTCGCTTAACGACTTATCCACCAACAGCGTGGCCTGGCCTTGCTCCTTAAGCAGCCGAATCGCTCGCCAAATCTCCTGACGAATAACCGGCGCCAAGCCTTCGGTGGCTTCATCAAGTACTAGCAAGCGCGGATTGGTCATCAATGCCCGACCAATGGCCAGCATCTGCTGCTCACCGCCAGAAAGGGTTTTGGCCATTTGCGCCCGGCGCTCCTCCAAACGCGGAAACAGCGTTGCCACTTTTTCCAGCGTCCACTCGCCAGGGCGAGCGGTGACCAGCAGGTTTTCGCGTACGGATAAATTGGGAAAGCAGCGGCGCCCTTCTGGCACCAAACCCAACCCCGCCTTAGCGATGCGGTAAGCGGGCAAACGGCGTATCTCTTGAGATTCAAATTCAATAGTGCCGCGGCTAGCTTGCGTCAGACCAAATATCGAGCGAATGGTGGTGGTTTTACCCATACCATTACGGCCCATCAACGCCACCATTTCCCCGGCGTTCACCTCAAGGTTGACGCCAAAGAGCGCCTGGGAGGGGCCATAAAACGTTTCAATGTCAGCAACCTTAAGCATCAGAATCTCCCAGGTAGGCTTCACGAACGCGCGGATCCTGCCTAATCGCCTGGCTATCGCCGTGGGCGATAACGCTGCCAGAGACCAGCACCGAGATGCGATCGGCAAGCCGAAACACCGCTTCCATATCGTGCTCGATTAGCAAAATGGGCACTTCCAGCTTTAGCGTTTCCAGCAGCTCAGTAAGCTTCGCCGAACCTTCCGGGCCCAGACCAGCCATGGGCTCATCCAGCAAAAGGGCGCGGGGCTTAAGGGCCAGGGCGCAAGCCACCTCCACTTGACGGCGCTCACCATGGGAAAGCTCAAAGACCGGCGTCCAGGCGCGATGGCTAAGCTGCATGCGCTCCAGCGCCGCATAAGCGGGTTCAAGCAAGTGCCGGTCACGGGCGACGGGTTTCCAGAAGCGAAAGCTATGACTCTGCAGCGCCTGAACGCCCATCATCACATTACGCATCACGGAAAGCGGCTCGGCCAGCGAGGAGACCTGAAAACTACGTCCCAGCCCCAAACGGGCGCGTTGGGCAATGCTCATACCGGTGATTTCGGTATCAGCTAGAAAAACGCGGCCCTCATCCGGGCGTATATTGCCGGCAATTTGGCCTATCAACGTCGATTTACCCGCTCCATTGGGCCCAATCAGTGCGTGGATTTCTCCTGGCTTAAGATCCAGCGAGACATCACCGGTTGCCTGCAACGCCCCAAAACGTTTATTCAGGTTTTGCAGTGAAAGAACGATATCACTCATTGCGCTCCCTCCCAGCTAACCAACCCATCACCCCGTGTTTGGCGAACAGCACCACGCCAAGCAGGACTAAACCCAGGAATAGCTGCCAATACTGGGTAACGCCTCCGAGGAATGTCTCCATCATTACAAACAGCACTGCACCGGCCAGCGGGCCATACAGGCGCCCTACGCCGCCCAGAATCACAATCACCATCAGTTCACCGGAGAAATGCCAACTGAGCATGGTGGGGCTAACAAAGCCGTTTAGATCCGCATAGAGCGCACCGGCAAGCCCGGTAATTGCCGCAGAAATCACAAACGCCACCAGGCGAATGGGGTAGGGGCTAATCCCAGCAGTGGCCAAACGCACATCGTTAAGCCGCGCCATGGTGAGTGCTGCACCAAAACGTGATTTCATCAGCCGTGAGGTGATCGCCATCGCCAGTATTAACCCGGTGAAGCAGATCAAAAAATAGGTTAGCGCATTGCTGCTATCGACCAGCGGCAGGGTATTGCGTATGTAAATCGGCAGGCCMTCCTCGCCGCCATAGGTGGGSCAGGAGTTGGCAAAGTAGTAAATCATCTGCGCAAAGGCGAGGGTGATCATAATGAAATACACCCCGGTGGTGCGCAGTGAAATAGCGCCGATCGCCAGCGCCAGCAGTCCGCACAGTACGGCGGCGGCCAGCCATACCACCAGCAGGCTATCGCTGCCCGGAATGCTAATGGGCCAGGTCATAAACGGTGTAACATCAAAGGCGTGATAGGCGCTGATGCCTGCCACGTAGCCACCCAGGCCAAAGTAGGCCGCATGGCCAAAACTCACCATGCCGCCATAGCCAATTGCCAGATTAAGTCCAACGGCGGCCATGGCAATGATGGTCATCCGTGAAGCCAAATTGACGTAGTAGGTATGGCCCAGAAAATAAGCCGCAACAGGTAGCAAAAATAGCAGCCCGAGCAGGGTTATCTGCACCAGCCCTTTGCGATCAAAGTGGCTATCCGTCTTGGTGGCAAGGGAAGCGTTGGTAACGCCCTGGGGGCCGTTCTTAGCCAAGCCGTTCTTAGACAGGTAAGTGTTATTAGTCATGAGCAGAAAACAGTCCCTTTGGCTTGAACGCGAGAATAACGGCCATGAGGATATAGATCAGCATCGCAGCCAGCGCCGCGCCGACACCTGTCGCCTCAGAGGGCGGCATAAACGCACGGAAAAAGATCGGCAAATAGACCCGTCCCAATGTATCGACCACACCCACCAACAGCGCACCCAGTAGCGCCCCTTTAATGGAGCCGATACCACCAATCACGATCACGACGAAGGCCAAAATCAGCACCGGTTCACCCATGCCTACCTGTACAGACTGTAGCGCCCCCACCAATGCACCGGCTAAGCCTGCCAACCCCGCGCCCAACGCAAAGACCACGGTATACAGCTTGGAAATATTCACCCCAAGTGCACCAATCATTTCGCGGTCACTTTCTCCGGCCCGAATACGCATGCCTAAGCGTGTTTTAGAAATCAGCAAGTAAAGCGCGATGGAAATGACAATCCCCACGCCAATCAGCATCAGTCGATAGATGGGATAGCGGGTATCGCCGGGCAGCGTGACGAACCCGGTTAACCAGGTGGGCGGGCTAAGCCGCATGGGCGACGAGCCGAAAACCCAGCGCGTACCTTCCGAAAAAATCAAAATAAGCGCAAAGGTCGCCAATACCTGGTCAAGGTGAGGGCGGTGATAGAGTCGGCGTATGACCAGTAACTCCACCAGCGCGCCGACCATGGCGGCCGCAGCCATACCGGCCCCCAGGCCAACCAAAAAAGAGCCGGTTGAGGCAGTCACAGCGGCGGTGGCATAGGCCCCCACCATGTAAAACGAACCGTGGGCAAGGTTGATTAGCCCCATCACCCCGAACACCAGGGTGAGGCCGCTGGCCATCAAAAACAGCATGGTGCCGAGCTGCACGCCGTTAAGTAGTTGCTCAATTAGCAGAGTAACGGACACGTCAAACATCCTTTGCGAAGGAAAAGAGCAAAGGCCGGGCGATCACGCCCAGCCGCAGCGGTATTACATCTTGCACTCTTCGAAGTAGACGTCCTGGATATCTTCAATCGCGATACCAATTAGGCGATTGGTAGGCTCACCATCGTCACCTTCCACGACTTCACGAACGTAGATGTCCTGGATAGGGTGATGGTTAGGGCCAAAACGGAACTCGCCGCGCACGCTATCAAAATCAGCGGCACGTAGTGCTTCGCGGAAGGCGTCTTTATCATCGGGGTGGGCAACGTCAAGCGCACTAAGAATCAGGTTGGCGGTGTCATAACCCTGTGCAGCGTAAAGCGTCGGCATGCGGTCATAGGCGGCCTGGAAACCCTCTACAAAGCGGGCGTTGGTGTCATTTTCGAGGTCATAAGCCCATAGCGAGGTATTGCGTGCGCCAATGGCTGCACTGCCTACCGCTTTGATCAGAATTTCGTCAAACGAGAAGGCGGCGCCAAAGATCGGCATATCAACGCCGGAGCTCTCCCACTGCTTCATAAACGAGATACCCATCCCGCCGGGCAAGAAGAAGAACAGGCTGTCGGCATCGCTGTCACGAATCTGGGCAATTTCCGCAGCGTAGTCAGTCTGCCCCATTTGGGTGTAAAGCTCACCGACAACCTCACCTTCATAAAGGTGTTTGAAGCCCGCCAACGCATCGGTGCCAGCCGGGTAGTTGGGCGCCATGATGATCGGGCGCTCATAACCCTCCTCGCGCATGTAAGCACCCATCGCGCCGTGCAGGTTATCGTTCTGGTAGGCCACGTTGAAGTAGTTCTCATGGCACATGCGACCCGCTAAGTCGGAAGGTCCGGCATTGGGTGAGAGATAGAACGTGCCCTGGCGCGTCACAGTGGGGACCACTGCCATCGCCAGGTTAGACCAGATAATGCCGGTCAGAATATCGACCTCATCACGCTGCATAAACTCATTGGCCAAGCTGCGCGCCAAGTCAGGACGGTTAGCGTCATCCTGGATCAGCACTTCCACATCGTCACGGCCAGCCTGCTCAAGAGCGAGCATAAAGCCATCGCGAACGTCCACGCCCAGGTGCGAACCGCCACCTGACAGGGTGGTAATCATACCGATTTTAACGTCGTCGGCGTGAGCGGTTACCAGGCTGGAGGAGAGCAGTAAGCCAAGGCCAAAGCGGGATATCATTTTCATGGATCATTCCTCATTTTTAATCGTTTTATTGCTTAGAGGGTTATACGTTGGTGCTATTTATATTGGTGCAGGGAGAGCCAGCGCTGGGGTAATGTTCCTGGCTCAGCCGAAAGCGCTGAACCTTACCCGTGGTTGTTTTAGGCAGTGCCTCGATAAAACGTATGGAGCGAGGGTACTTATACGGCGCAATGGACTGCTTCACGAAGTCTTGCAACATTTGCTGACACTCTTCATCTTGCTGAAATCCATCGTTTAGAACAACAAAAGCCTCGACAATCTGCCCCCGCTCTTCGCTGGGTGCGCCAATCACCGCGCACTCTTTAACAGCGGGATGGGCCAGTAGCGCCGCCTCCACTTCAGGGCCTGCGATGTTATAGCCCGCCGAGACAATCATATCGTCATTGCGGGCGGCGAAATGAAAGTAACCCTCTTCATCTTGATAAAACGCATCGCCGGTAATATTCCAGCCATCTTTGACGTATTTTTGCTGGCGCTGATCGGCTAGATAGCGGCAGCCGGTAGGGCCACGTACGGCAAGCTTACCCACCGTGCCGCGAGGTACATCATTCATCGCGTCATCAACAATACGTGCTTGGTAGCCTGTTACCGGTCTGCCGGTGCAATTGGGGCGATGGTCATCCAGGCGGTTGGAGATAAAGATATGCAGCATTTCCGTCGCACCAATGCCGTCAATGATGGGCGTGCCGGTTTGCTTGATCCAGTCATGATAAATCGGCGCGGGCAGGGTTTCACCAGCGGAAACCGCGACGCGCAGGCTGCTTAAATCCTCATGACGAGTGGGTGCGGAGAGCATGGCGCGATATGCCGTGGGTGCGGTAAATACTACCGTGGCCTGATACTCGCGGATAATGTCCATCATATTGGGTGGGGAGGCGTGTTCGAGCAGCACGGCGGTGGCGCCAAAGCGCAGCGGAAAGATCGCCAATCCACCCAGGCCGAAGGTAAACGCCAATGGGGGGGAGCCGACAAATACATCCTTCGGCGTTACCTGCAGCACCTCTTTAGCGTAGCCATCGGCAATCACCAGCAGGTCACGGTGAAAATGCATGGTCGCTTTAGGTGAGCCGGTGGTGCCCGAGGTAAAACCGAGCAGCGCCACATCGTCGGCGGCGGTATCCACGGCATCAAAGGTGGCGGGTTTACTGAGTGCCAAGCGGTCAAGCTCGGCGTCGTGGTTGGCGGTGCCATCAAAGCCAACGATCCGTTTGAGCTCCGGGCTATGTTGTTGGCACTCAACCAGTTCATCGAGCAGGCGGGTATCGCAGAGGGCGAGACTGATTTCCGCTTTATCAATGACCTGGCATAGCTCTTTGGCGCGCAGCATTGGCATGGTGTTGACGACAACAGCGCCTGCCTTGGTGGCGGCTAACCAGCAGGCCACCATAGCCGGGTTATTGGCCGAACGAATCAATACTCGCTGGCCGGGAATCACGCCAAGGTCTTCGACCAGCACGTGGGCAAGGCGGTTGGTCCACTCGGTGAGTTCTTGATAGGTTCGCCGTCGGCCATTGCCCGCTAAGGCAATCCGTTCACCGTGGCCCAGGTTGAGCAGCCGATCGCACAGTTCTACGCCTGCGTTCAGGCGTTCAGGATAATCGTAGCCCGCGAGCAGAAACTCAGGCTGACCATCAGTGGGTGGCAGGTTATCCCGCGCAAAAGTATCAGCATGAGCCGACTGGATGTACATGACCAACCTCCGTATTTAGAGTCGTTGTTTATTCCTGCCCGAGCCATATAGAAATCAGGTCTTTCTCAGATGGAGATCTGCACCGCTTTGGTCTCGAGAGCAGGCTTCCGCGAGGGCGCTGTGAACCCTTCCTTGGGCGCTACTTTTGACATCCCTGTCAAAAGACCCTCGCTCCAACCTGCTCTCTTCTCCCGTTAACGGAGATATTCAAAGAAGTCATTTCCAACTGTGATAGCCCTGGGGCAGGGATACGGTGTCTGGCGTTGTGTTTTATTGTTTGGTGTAAAACCTTGTTCGACTTTTTGCTGCTTACTCTTCCGCGAGCATGCTGCGGGCGATGACTACTTTCTGGACGTCTGATGCCCCTTCATAAATACGCAGCGCGCGGATTTCCCGGTAGAGGCTCTCGATAATGTGGCCTTTGCGCACCCCGTCACCGCCATGTAGCTGCACGGCTTGATCGATCACCTGCTGGGCTTGATCGGTGGCAAACAGCTTGGCCATCGCGGCTTCTCGGGTGACGCGCTCCGCGCCTTGGTCTTTGGTCCAAGCGGCGCGGTAAACCAGCAGGGCAGCGGCATCTACATTCAGCGCCATATCGGCCAAGTGGCCCTGCACCATTTGCAGATCAGAAAGGGTTGCGCCAAACAGCTCCCGGGAGCGGCTGCGGGAGAGCGACTCTTCCAGCGCCCGGCGGGCGAAGCCAAGGGCTGCTGCTCCAACCGTGGAGCGGAAAACGTCCAGCACCGACATGGCAATCCGAAAGCCTTGCCCAGGCTTGCCGATCAGCGCGCTGGCAGGCAGCACCATATCGTTGAAGCCCAGCCGTGCCAGCGGGTGAGGTGCCACAGACTCTAGGCGCTCACGAATTTCCAGCCCTGGGGTGTCGGCAGGCACTAAAAAGGCTGAAAGCCCTTTAGCGCCGGGCCCTTCACCGGTGCGGGCGAAGACCGTATAGATATCGGCAATGCCGCCGTTAGAGATCCAGGTTTTTTCGCCATTCAACCGGTAGCTATCGCCGTCACGCTCGGCGGTGGTATCCAGTTGGGCCACATCAGACCCCGAGCGGGGCTCGCTCAGGGCAAACGCAGAAATGGCTTCACCCCGGCGGGTTTTATCCAGCCACTGCTTCTGTTCGTCACTGCCATACAGGCTAATTGCGCCGGTTCCCAACCCCTGCATGGCAAAGGCGAAATCGGCCAAGCCGTCGTGGCGGGCAAGGGTTTCGCGAATGAGGCACAGGCTGCGCACATCGATATGCTCGCCAGCGGTGCCTTGCAAAAAGCCCGCTTTGCCCAGGTCGCGCACTAGCTGGATGCAGGTGGCATCCACATCGCTGTGATCGCGGGGTAGTTCAGCATGACACCACGCCTCAAGCTGCTCGGAAAGTTCGCGATGCTGGGCCTCAAAAAAGGGCCACGCTAGAAAACTCTTGTCGCTCATCAGTCCCCCTTAAACTCAGGTTTTTGTTTGGCTACAAAGGCGTGGTAGGCGCGCTCGAAATCGTTGGTTTGCATGCAGATTGCCTGGGCCTGGGCTTCCGATTCGATAGCCTGCTCCAGGCTCATCGACCACTCCTGATTTAGCTGGGTTTTGGTAATGCTGTGGGCAAAGGTGGGCCCATTGGCCAGGCGGGTGGCGTAGGCGATGGCGTCTTCTTCAAGAGCGTCCGGCTCGACCACGCGGTTGTAAAAACCCCACTGCAGGCCTTCCTCGGCACTCATGCTGCGGCCGCTGTAGAGCAGGTCTGCGGCGCGGCCTTGACCGATAATGCGTGGAAGAATCGCGCAGGCGCCCATATCGCAGCCCGCCAGGCCCACCCGGGTAAACAGGAACGCCGTGCTGGCGCGAGGGGTGGCAAAGCGAATATCCGAGGACATGGCGATAATCGCCCCCGCCCCCACACAAATGCCGTCTACGGCGGCGATAATGGGCTTGCCGCAGTTCAGCATGGCCTTGACCAGATCCCCGGTCATGCGGGTGAATTCGAGCAGGCCCTTCATATCTTTGCCCACTAGCGGGCCGATAATTTCATGTACATCGCCGCCGGAGCAGAAGTTCTCGCCGTTGGCGGTAAATACCACGGCATGCACATCCGAGGCGTAGGCCAGATCACGAAAGGTATCGCGCAGCTCTGCGTAGCTCTCAAAGGTCAGCGGATTTTTGCGCTCAGGGCGATTGAGCCGAATAACGGCAACATCACCGCGCATTTCCCAGATAAAGTGCTCGGGGGTTAAGCCTGCCATGCTCTTCATAATATTGTTCTCGCCTATCAGTGATTAATCGGCATTGTTAGGAGAAGCGGGTAAGCGGTGGAGCAGCTCGCCTATGTGGTGGGCGTCCTCTTCGTTTACCCCCTCAAATAGCGCATTGATCCAGCGTTCATGCTCAACGGCCATTCCTCTAAAGTTTTCCCGACCAACCACCGTTAAGCACACCCGCGTGGCGCGCCGGTCGCCCTCAATGGCAATACGCTCCACGGCACCATCCTCTACCAGTCGATCGATAATGCCGGTGACATTGCCATTGGAAACCCGCAGTCGTTTGGAGAGCTCGTTCATTTTTAGGCCCTCCTCAGCGGCATACAGCGCGGCCATCACATCAAAGCGCGGCAGCGTAGAGTCATGCTCGGTGCGCAGGCGCTCACGCAGTTCGGCTTCCACCTGGCGGGTAACCCTCAACATGCGCAACCATAAGCGCAGGCGTTCCTTACTTAAGCTGTTTCCAGCCACATTCCCAGCCGTCATACTTCACCCCCTGAAATTGAGATTGCTTGGCCGTTAATCGCGCCGCTATTAGGGCCGCATAGCCATAAAGCCGTTGCGGTGACCTCGGCGGGAGTGACTAAGCGCCCGGTGGGGTTGGTGGACTCAAAATGAGAGGTCGCCTGTTCGGCGGACTGGCCGGTTTTAGCCACAATGTTGTCGACGCTGGCCGCCAATAAGGGTGTGTCGGTAAACCCAGGGCAGAGCGCATTAACCGTCATGTTGCGGGTCGCTGTCTCAGCCGCCAGCGAACGCACCAACCCCACCACGCCATGTTTTGCCGCGCAGTAAGCGCCCACATAAGCGTAACCCTTCAGGCCAGCGGTGGAGGCAACGGCGATTAGTCGACCTCCGTCATTTAGCTGCTTTAAGCCTTCGCGTAGGGTTAGAAATACCCCGCTTAGATTTACATTAAGCATGCGCTGCCACTGCTCGAACGATGCCTTGGCAAATGGCGCGCTTTCCGCCGCTCCGGCGTTGGCGATAACAATATCGACCCTGCCGATGTTCTCGAAAAACGCCACCATGGCGGCTTCGTCGGTAACATCGACCACTGCGAAGCTGATGGCATCATGTTGGTCAGCTACCGTTTGAAGGGCAGCCTCCCGGCGGCCAGTAATGGTCACGTCAGCGCCCGCCTGGGCAAAGGCCAGCGCCATATCCGCACCAATACCGCTGCCGCCGCCGGTAATCACGGCGCGTTTTCCCATCAAACTCATATCCAACCCTCGCCACGCTCAGCTAAACGTTGCAGCTGGTCCGCCCCTGCTCGGTAGGGCGCTGACCACTCGACTTCTCTATCACCTAAGCCAGCAGCAACGTGCAACAACCAGTAAGGGTCAGCCAGGTGAGGGCGGGCGATACAGACCAAGTCGGCGCGGCCAGCCATTAGAATCGAGTTCACATGGTCGGCCTGATAAATATTACCCACCGCCATGGTGGCAATTGATGCTTCGTTACGGATCCGGTCAGAGAAGGGCGTTTGGAACATACGACCATACACCGGCTTGGCTTKGGTCGAGGTTTGCCCAGCTGRGACATCCACAATATCCACCTCAGCCTCCCGCAGCCGCTTGGCGATCTCAACCGCATCATCAGGGGTAATGCCTTCATCGCCGCACCAGTCGTTGGCGGAAATACGCACCGAAAGCGGTTTATGGGCAGGCCAAACGCTGCGTACGGCGTTGATAACTTCCAGCGGGTAACGCAGCCGATTATCTAAAGCATCGCCATACTCATCGTTACGATGGTTGGTCAGGGGGGTAATAAACGAAGAGAGCAGGTAGCCGTGGGCGGCGTGAATCTCGACCATATCGAAGCCCGCGCGGTCAGCCATTTGCGCTGCGCTGACGAACTCGTCGCGGATGCGATCCATATCCTCGCGATCCATCGCCTTCGGCACCTGGTTGCGCGCTGCCCAAGGTTGAGCAGAGGCTGACAGTATTGGCCAATTTCCCTCCGCCAGCGGGGCATCCATCTCCTGCCAACCCAGCTGGGTAGAGCCTTTAGGGCCGGAGTGACCGATTTGGGCACACAGCTTGGCGTTGGTTTCCGCGTGAACAAAATCACACAGGCGCTTCCAGGCTACTTCATGCTCGGGGGCGTACAGCCCTGGGCAGCCGGGGGTAATACGCCCAGTGGGGCTGACGCAGGTCATTTCGGTATACACCAGTCCCGCACCGCCTTTGGCCCGCTCTGCGTAGTGGCTAAAGTGCCAATCGGTTGGGCAGCCATCCACGGCTTTGTACTGGGCCATGGGCGAGACCACGACGCGATTAATCAGCGTCATTTCTCGCAGTTGGTAGGGGGCAAACATCGGTGCGCGGGCGCTGTCTGGATTGCCCGCCTGGGTTTGAAACCAGCGCTCGGCGCTCTCCAGCCACTCGGGGTCGCGCACCCGTAGGTTTTCGTGACTGATGCGCTGGGAGCGGGTCAGTAACGAGTAGTTGAACTGCACCGGGTCGAGATCCAGGTAGCGCTCTACCTGCTCAAACCACTCGGTGGAGTTACGCGCTGCGGACTGTAAGCGCAGCACCTCGAAACGGCGGTCTTCTTCGTAGCGGGCGATGGCAGCTTCCATACTGCTTTCACTGTGTAAGCAGTTAGCCAGCGTTATGGCGCTTTCCAGGGCGAGTTTGGAGCCCGAGCCAATCGAGAAGTGGGCAGTCGCTGCGGCATCGCCCATCAGTACTACATTCTCATAGCTCCAACGCTCGCAAAGCACCCGTGGAAAGTTGATCCACGCCGAGCCGCGTATATGGTTGGCGTTGGTCATCAGCGCATGGCCATCAAGATGCTTGGCAAAAATACGCTCGCAGACCGCAATCGATTCCTGCTGGCTCAGCTCACCAAAGCCAAACGCCTGCCAGGTGGCTTCACTGCACTCGACAATAAAAGTCGCCGTATCGTTATCAAACTGGTAAGCGTGGGCCCACACCCAGCCATGCTCGGTGTGCTCGAAAATAAAGGTGAAAGCGTCGTTAAAGGTCTGGTGCGTGCCCAACCAAACAAATTTACACGCCCGCACATCAATATCGGGTTTGAAATGCTCAGCATAGGTTTGGCGGGTGCGGGAGTTCAGGCCATCGGCCGCCAACACCAAGTCATATTCTTGCCGGTACTGTTCAATGGCGTCTTCTGTGGCATCGGTTTCAAAACGCATGTCTACGCCGAGTTCGCGGGCGCGCTCCTGGAGCAGAATTAACAGCTGGCGGCGGCCAATACCGCAAAAGCCGTGGCCGGTGGAGACGGTTTTGACGCCTTTATGAACAACTGCAATATCATCCCAATAGGCGAAGTGCTCACGAATTCGCTCTGCGCTAACCGGGTCGTTGGCTGCCAGGTTGTCGAGGGTTTCGTCGGACAGCACCACGCCCCAACCGAAGGTATCGTCGGCACGGTTACGTTCAAGCACCACGATCTCATGGGAAGGGTCCTGCAGCTTCATGCTGATCGCAAAATAGAGGCCGGCAGGCCCTCCACCCAGGCAGGCGATTCTCATTATTTTTCTCCACGGGAAAATACACTCTGTTTTGAAGATAGGAGAGGTATGTATAAAATTCAAGCTTAAAATGTTTAGGCTTAAAATATATTTTGACGAGCATTTGATACCCGACAGTCGCCTTTACACCCAATGGCGACCGGAAGTTGAGAGCATAAATATAATTAATGTAATGCTAGCGCTAGCCGCTTGAGAGCAGTGTTTATGCGGCGTATTCAAAAGCGTTATTAGCAGTGAACGTTAAGTACCAAAGAAACCGTACCCGCTGGGATTGACAGCGGTAGGAGGAGGCGCGAACCTAGGCCTACCGTTGTTCTGAGCGGCTAAGCACAGTCAAAAGTAGTGTCGTTAAAAGTTGCTTAGTCAAAAGGTGAGTTTAAGGAGAAAGCCCCATGCTCGAAGATTGCAAAAATGCCCTGGAGCGCTGGGGTGGCGTGCATACGTTGATCGACCGCTGGCTGGATCAACGTCGTCATCTATTGGTCAGCTTTATTGAGCTAAAAGAAGCGTGTGATGCTGAACTGGAAGCGGTGAGCAAAGCACCCATCGATACCTTCAGTGAGCAGTTGATGGATTACATCAGCGCCGGACACTTTGAGATCTATCCGCAGCTTTCAGAAGAGGCGCAGGCCTTTGGTGATGAAAGCGCGCTTGTCATTGCGGAAAAATTGCTCGAACGTTTAGAAATGTCCACCGAGATGGTATTGGAGTTTGATACCGATTTTGGCTCCACGCTTAGCTGCGAGCAAAATATTGCCCGCCTGCCTGCCTGGATCGACCGCCTAGCCCGCGGMCTCACCGAACGCTTTGCCCTGGAAGACCAGCTAATCGCTCGCTTACATGCCGCCCACAGCCCTGAGCACAACAAAGCTCCCGCTTAAGTCCGCTATTAAACAGGCGCCGCCACGCGGCGCTTCTGCACCATGGTAATCCCGCTTCAACCCCGGCACCGCTTCGCGCTGCTTTCGCGCCGGGCCGCCGTCGCGGGTGCGCTAACGCTTACGCCGCGCTACTAAATCACGCATGTACATAAAACGGTGGGCGCCCAATACCCCATAATCGATTCACCATTCACCATTCACCATTCACCATTCACCCCCTGCGCCGCAGCTTCCCGCCAATTACCAACATACACGGCGTGAGCAGCAGCGTGAGAGCGGTGGCGAAGGTGAGCCCCCCGGCGATGGCGCTCGACATCTGCGTCCACCACTGGGCAGAAGGGGCATTGAAACCCAGGGCAGGGGTGAACAGGTCTACATTGATCCCCAGCACCATCGGCATTAACCCCAGCACCGTGGTAATCGCGGTTAGCAGCACAGGGCGTAGGCGCAAACAGCCCGCTTCCAGCGCCGCCTCGCCGGGKGTCATACCCTGGCCGCGTAGCTCGTTGTAGGTATCGATCAAGACGATATTGTTATTAACCACAATGCCCGCCAGAGCAATCACCCCCATCCCCACCATGACAATGCCGAACGCCTGACCGGTGATCAGCAGACCCATCAGCACCCCGGCGGTAGAGAACACAATCGCCGACAGCACCAAGCCCGCCTGATAGAAGCTATTGAACTGCGTGACCAGAATCAGCGCCATCAAACCGATAGCAATCAAGAACGCGCTGGCCAGGAACTGCATCGATTCCTGTTGATCCTCCTGCTCTCCGGCCACATTAACCATTAAGCCGTCAGGCAGGCTGTCGCTGCCAGCTTCCAGCAGGGCACCCAGGCGCTCATCAGCGAGATAGCCGGGGGCAAGGTCGGCGTCTATCGTAATGGCACGTCGGCCATCAATGCGGTTGAGCGTACCGACTTTAGGTGCCGGTTCCAGGGTCACAAAATGCGAGATGGGCACCTGGCCCCGCTGGGTATTGATCGTCAAGCGCTCGAGTTGATCCAGTGAACGCCAGTTTTGCGGCAGACGCACGCGGATATCCACTTCATCGCTGACTTCCGGCGGCCGATAGCTCGCTACCTGAAGGCCGGTAGTAAGCAGCTGTACCGCGCTACCAATGGTGGTGACATCGGTGCCCATGCGCGCCGCGGCTTCCCGGTCCACGTTAACCTGCCACTCCACGCCGGGCAGACTGCGGTTATCCTGAATGTCGGTAAAACCACCCAGCTCGCGCATTAACTGGGTAAGTTGGTTAACCCCTGCATCGGCAACGTCAGGATTCGTGGCGCTCACTTCCAGCACAATCGGTTTGCCGCCGCCAGGGCCCATCTCCTGCTCCTGAAACTCAAGCGTAATACCGGGAATATCCCCTGCACGCTCGGCCATATCGTCCAAAATAGCCTGGGCGGGACGGCGCTCATGCCAGTCGATAAACTGGAACTGCAGCATGCCGATCACGTCATTGCCCATCTGTTCGTTGGGCACCGCAAACGAACGCGCATACAGCGCCCTCACTTCGCTCATGCCAGATAGCTGCGCTTCCACCCGCTGAACGATGGCATCGGTCTCGACGGCAGAAAAATCGCCGCGGGCGCGCACCAGCACCTGGGCGCTGTCAGGTTCCACGCTGGGGAAGAAGTCGACGCCGTGGTTGAAGCGTGCATAGCCGGTATACAGCAGCGCCATTAACAGCATCGTCACCAGCAGTACCCAGGCAGGGTGCTTGAGTAGCCTGGACAATAGATGGCGATAACCCCGCCCAAACGACGTCGTCGCTTCTTCCTCATGGTTGCTATCTGCATGTGTCGCGTCTGTTTGTTTGGCCTCCGAGCGCGTAAACAAGCGCCCCAGCGTGGGCAAAAACACCAGCGCCATGGCCAAGGATGCTAAAAGGCACAAAATCACCGTGGCGGGCAGGTACTTCATAAACTGGCCGACCACGCCGGGCCAGAACAGCAGGGGAATAAACACCGCGAGCGTAGTGGCGGTCGAGGCGATGACCGGCCAGCTCATGCGCGAAGCCGCGTTAAGCCACGCCTGATGGGGTGTTTGACCATCACGTAAATGGCGATCAGCAAGCTCGCTGACCACGATCGCGCCATCCACTAGCATGCCCGCCACCAGAATCAGCGCGAACAGCACCACGATATTGAGCGTAAAACCGAATGCCCACACCAGCAGGATGCCGGTTAAAAACGCGCCGGGAATGGTAAGCCCGACTAACAGCGCCATGCGCCAGCCCATGGCCGCGACCACCACGATCAGCACCAGCACCACGGCAGTCAGCACGTTGTTGAGTAGCTCGGAGAGCATATTCTCCACGGTGGTCGACTCATCCAGAATGGTGGTGAAACGCAACTGCTCGGGAAGCAGGTCATCGGCTTCGGCCAATCGTTCACGTACCGCGCCAATGGTGGCGATAATATTCGCCCCCGCGCGTTTGGAAATTTCCAGCACCACCGCGGGCTGGCCATCAATGCGGGCGAAGCCTTCCGGCTCTTTATAAGTGGGGTTGATCCACGCCACATCGCCAAAAGTGACCACGCGATCCTCATCGACCTTGACCGGCATATTCATGACGTCCTCAAGGGACTCAATAATGCCGGGGACTTTTAACGCCAGGCGCCCCGCGCCGGTATCCAAGCTGCCCGCTGCCACCAAGCGGTTATTGCGCGATACCTGATTAAACAACGCATCAAAATCGACCCCGTAGCTCTCCAGCACCAGCGGATCAACGACGATTTCCAGCAAGTCTTCCCGCTCACCGGCGATGTCGACTTCCAGTACATCGGCGATGCCTTCGATCTCTTCCTGCAGGCGCCGGGCAATCGACATCCGTTCCCGGGTGTCCAACTGCCCCGAAAGGCCGATGGTCAACACCGGAAACTCCGATACATTGACCTCCATCACCCGCGGCTCATCGGCTTCTGAAGGCAGCTCGCTGCGGGCAATATCCACCCGGTCGCGCACGTCGGTCAGTGCGGTATCGGGGTTAAAGCCAGGGTCGAACTCCAGTGTAATCGAGCCATGGCCTTCGCTGGACTGGGCGGTAAACTTGCGCAGTCCTTCAATGCCGCGCAGTTCCTGCTCCATGGGGCGGATCAGCAGCCGCTCGCCATCCTCGGGGCTCACACCCTCCAACGACAGCGAAACGTAAATCATTGGAATGGTGACGTCGGGGTTGGCTTCTTTAGGGATCATCTGCCAGGCAGCGATGCCCGCCAGCAGTAGGCTCACCAACAGAAGAAGTGTCGTGCGGGTGTGGTCTAGCGCCGCATTAATCAATTGGCGCATGAACGCTATCCTGCCCGGCTTGCGGTTGCGAAATAATGGCGTCTTCAGCAGGCACCGGTGTCACCGTTTCGCCGATATCCACCATGCCCGCGCCTAGCGTAATGAGGCGCAGCGGATCGGGTAGGCCGGTCACATAGGCGCGCTGTATATCGGCGCTCACCAGTTCGACGGCGGTCTGCTGTACCTGATCGTCCTCATCCAGGTGCTTGACGGCCAGTTGGCCCTCACTGTTCAAGCTGAGCAGGGCAGGCGACAGAGTGTGCACCTGGCGGGGTGGCAGCGTAATCGTCAGTTCCGCACTACCACCGGCAAGACGTTTACCCGCCGGGTTATCCAGCGTAGCTTCGATGTAAAAAGTGCGCGTGGCCTCTTCGGCGCGGTGGCTGATAAAGGTCAGCTCGCCTTCAAGGTGGTCTCCATTGAGTAATCGTGCGGTGACCGGCAACCCCTCGCTTAAATCGCCTACTTGCTGCTGGGATACCCAGGCGGCACCCTTCAAGCGGCGGTCGTCCACCAACTGGGCCCACTCTTCTCCGGGCTGTAACAGGTCGCCTACCTCTACCTGCACACGATCGATCACACCATCAAAAGGCGCAGTGGGGCGGCTGTCATCCAGTTGCTTCTGCAGTTGGGCCACCGAGGCGGCGCTGGCACTGAGTGAACTCTGCAGGCGCAAAAGCTCGGGCTGCGAAATCAGCTCCCGCTGGCGCAGGTTGCGTGCCCCGGCATACTCCGCCTCAGCCACCGCTAACTCGTCCCGGGCCTGCTGCAGTTGTTCCGGCAGGGCGTCGTTATCCAGGACCAGCAGCGTATCGCCCGCCTCAACGCGGCTGCCCTGGGCAACCGGCTTTTCGGCCACAAAGCCTGCGACGTTGGCCCGCAGGGTGGTTTCGCGTTCAGCGGTCAACTGGCCTTGGATAATCTGTTGGGGAATAAACGGCGTACTCTGCTGCACCGCAATTTCGACCCGTGGCTCCGTGTCGTTGCGGGGAGAGGCTTCCGGTGCACTGGTTTGGAAGCGCTGGAAATTACCAAAGGCGAGCCATATCACCAGCGCCAGCACCAGTAAGCTAGCCAATGCATAAGAGAACGGGATTTTTCGCATGGAGCGTCCATGTCCTTAGCAAAACAAGAAAGGTGGGCATAAAATGGAAGATACCATAGCGCAACTCAATCTTTTCAGCGAGTAGCAAGCCGCTGAGTGAATGGCAAGTATGGTAAATGGGTAGTAGTCTCTTGTCTGATTGAGTTTTTCCCCGGCTGGGCATACCATCTTCGCGTCTTGAGTTCTGTTGAGCCACTCCTCAGGCGAGAACCAACCCTAGGCGAATCTATCAAGGAGCAATGATGAAAGATCCAGTACGTATTGCGATTACCGGCGGCGCCGGTCAGATCAGCTACTCACTTATTTTCCGCATCGCTGCAGGCGACATGTTGGGGCCGGATCAGCCAGTCATTCTCCAGCTGCTCGAAATTCCCCAGGCAATGGACGCCCTGAACGGCGTGGTAATGGAAGTTAACGACTGTGCTTTCCCGCTGGTTCAAGACATCGTCGCAACTGATGACCCGAACGTCGCGTTCAAAGACGCTGACTTCGCTCTGCTGGTAGGTGCACGTCCGCGTGGCCCAGGCATGGAGCGTAAAGATCTGCTGGAAGCCAACGCCGCGATCTTCTCCGTACAAGGTAAAGCATTGAACGATCACGCTAGCCGTGATGTGAAAGTGCTGGTCGTGGGTAACCCGGCTAACACCAACGCGCTGATAGCTTCCTGCAACGCGCCAGATCTGGACGCAGGCCAGTTCACCGCGATGACGCGTTTGGACCACAACCGCGCCCTGACCCAGCTGGCACAGAAAACCGGCAAGCACGTCACTGACGTTGAAAACATGATCATCTGGGGCAACCACAGTGCCACCCAGTATCCGGATCTGGCCCAGTGCAAAGTCGACGGCAAAGCAGCGTTCGATCTGGTTGAGCGCGACTGGTACGAAAACGACTTCATCCCCACTGTGCAACAGCGCGGCGCGGCAATCATCAAAGCACGTGGCGCCTCTTCAGCCGCTTCTGCTGCTTCTTCCGCCATCGACCACATGCACGACTGGGCGCTGGGCTCCAAAGGCATCGTCAGCATGGCAATTCCGTCTGACGGCAGCTACGGCATCGAAGAAGGCATCATCTACTCCTACCCAGTGCGTTGCCAGGGTGGCAAGTATGAAATCGTTCAAGGCTTCGAAATTGACGAATTCAGCCAAGAGAAGATGAAAGCCACCGAGAAAGAACTGCGCGAAGAGCGTGCAGCCGTCGAGCACCTGCTCGGCTAAACGCGCCCGCTGACGCTTACACAAGCGCCAGTAAACGCAAAACCCCGCAAGCCAAGCTTGCGGGGTTTTTTATTGGGTGAGATTTAGCAGCGGTGCTTGTGTTGGTGCGGTGCCCTTGGGCGTCGTACCGCCGCCACTCGCGGGTGCCTCGTTGCTCGTCCCTCGCAGACTCGTTACCACGCGCTACGGTTCGTGCATGCATCTGATTTTGTGGGTTTCGTAGCGCGTGGTAAGCGGAGCGCAGCCGCGAAGCGGTACCGAGGCCATGAACCTCTTATTTAGTTACTCGAATTTTTGGTAGAAAGAGTGTCAAATGGCTGTGCAAGTCATTTGGGTGTAAGGGGGTTAAAATGCAGGCGATTGAGTTTGAGGCAGATATTCAGAATGGGGTAGTTAAAATCCCCGATGAGTATGCGCATTTAAAGAACAGGCATGCCCGAATCGTTGTTTTGTATGAAAATACAGCGGATGAGGAGAGCTCTTCTGTTAGGCAAGTTGGAATAGATTTTGGGCCTGTCAAAGCACCGTCCTTAGCCGCTCATGACGGAGTCGAGTACCAAAGGAACCTACGGGATGAGTGGTAGCTATCTCCTCGATACCAATGTTTTCATTAATGCCATTGAACGCAAGTTGCGTCTACCTGCTGCTCATTATGCCTATTCTGTTATCACAGAACTCGAGCTTCTGGCCTTCCCCAGTTTACTCCCAGAAGATGAGCAGGCGATAAAGCAATATTGGCCCAGCTAACAAGAGTGGAGCTGGATCATCGGGTCAAAAACGAAACCATCAAGGTAAGACGAAGTACTCAGATGAAACTGCCGGATAGTATTATCTCTGCTTCCGCATCTGTAGCAGCTACGTTGGTCACAGACGATGTCAAGTTGGCAGCTAAACATACTGGCAGTGTGATTTCGCTAGATGCTCTGCTAAGCAACTAAATATTTACCTACGTGGTGTGGCAAGTATTGATGCCAGCTCGCGCGGTGCCTTTGGGCGTCGTTCCGCCGCCTCCCGCGGGTGCCTCGGCATGTTAGTTTCCTCACATACCTCGTTACCACGCGCTACGTATGTGCACGCATCTGATTTTGTGGGGTTTCGTAGCGCGTGGTAAGCGGAGCGCACCCGCGATGCAGCGCGGAGCGGTGCTGGGGTTTGGTGAGGTGCCAAGGGGCGTCGTCCCGCCGCCACCCGCGGGTGCCTCGTTTGTTCGTTTCTCTCACAAACGTGTTACCACGCGCTACGTACCCGCATACTCTTCACCACTCACCACTCACCACTCACCACTCACCACTCACCACTCACCTCAATCCCGCAAACTCATAATCCGCCATTGGCGCTCTTCGGCGACTTTTCGCAGGGTGTCGTCGGGGTCTACCGCGACGGGGTGGTCGACTTTCTCGAGCAGGGGGAGGTCATTGTGGGAGTCGCTGTAAAACCAAGCGCCTTCCATTGAAATGTCCTGTTGTTCAAGCCATTGGTTCAAACGGGTGACTTTGCCTTCGCGATAGCTCGGAATACCCGAAACACGGCCCGTGTAGCGGCCCGCATGCACTTCCGGGTTAACGGCGATCAGGTGATCAACCCCTAAACGCTCGGCAATCGGCGCGGTAATAAAACGGTTCGTAGCGGTAATGATCAGCAGGGTATCGCCTTTGGTGCGGTGGCGCGCCAGCAGCTCTTCCGCTTTGGGCAGAATGTTTGGCTCGATCTTGCTGGCCATAAACTGCTGGTGCCACGCCGAAAGCTGTTCAGGTGGATTGTCAGCCAATGGCTTAAGCGCCATTTCCAAAAAGGCGGCCATATCCAGAGTGCCCGCATTGTAATCGGCCATGAAGCGCTCATTGGCTTCCCGGTAAGCGATCGGGTCAACCGCCCCTTGTTCGAGTAAAAACTCGCCCCAGGCGTGATCGCTGTCGATGGATAGCAGCGTATTATCCAAATCGAATATGGCCAGACTCACGGCGCTCCCCTTTATTAGTCGTTGGTCATTGACGGTCAGTAATGCTTTATAAAGACGCTAGATAGGCAAATAGCGGACGCGGATTATCGCAGAGTCACCGTGCCATTCCCACCAACGATGAGGGTTAGACAACGTAAGCATTCAGCACTTAGCGTTATATTGTATTGATACGCTTGTCTCCCTTGTGGAAAAATGGGGATAACTGAAAATTTATGAAGGTGATGTCCGTGATCGACGCTGACGGCTTTCGCCCCAATGTTGGCATCATCATTGCCAATAGCCAGGGGCAGCTGCTTTGGGCGCGTCGGGTAGGACAAAATGCGTGGCAATTTCCCCAGGGGGGCATCAATGCAAGCGAGACGCCACAACAAGCACTTTTTCGTGAGCTTTACGAAGAGATCGGCCTAACCGCCGACGATGTTGATATTGTTGCCTGCACCCGGGGCTGGCTACGCTACCGTCTGCCACGACGTATGGTTCGCACACATTCGCGTCCGGTCTGTATAGGCCAGAAGCAGAAGTGGTTTTTACTTAAAATCCGTTGCCAGGAAAGCCAAATCTGTATGACGGCAACCCCAACACCCGAATTTGATGGGTGGCGCTGGGTAAGCTACTGGTACCCGCTAGGGCAAGTAGTGCCTTTTAAACGAGAGGTATATCGGCGCGCGCTGCGAGAGTTGTCTCCCCGCGTTCAGCGCCTGGCACAGGATGACGATTAGGGCGACACGCCGCTGCCAAGGTAGGGCAGCGGCAGTCTGCCAAGAAATTCCTCAGCGAGGCAAATAACAGTGAAAAGTAAAACGTCCATGCTTGAGGTGCTGCGCAGGGTGATTCAGGAAGTGAATGGCGCGCGCAACCTCGACGCCGCGCTGTCCACCATGGTACGCCGAATTCGGAAAGCGATGCAGACCGATGTGTGCTCCTTCTACCTCTACGATAAAGAGCTTGAGTCGTTGGTATTGATGGAGACCATTGGTCTACGCACCCAGGCAGTCGGGCGTGTAGTGCTGCCGCTTGGCGAAGGTTTGGTGGGGTTGGTGGGCAAACGCAGTGAGCCTTTAAACCTTGAAGATGCCCAGACCCACCCGCAATTCCGCTACTTTGAAGCCACCGGTGAAGAGCGTTACTCCAGCTTTTTAGGCGTACCGATTATTCACCAGCGCCATATGCTGGGCGTACTGGTGGTGCAGCAAGCCGAAAAGCGCCGCTACGATGATGAAGACGAAGCCTTTCTGGTCACTATGGCGGCGCAGTTAGCAGGGGTCTTGGCCCACGCCCTGGCCACGGGCAATCTCATGCGCCCGGCGCTAGCCGGTGGTCAGGCAATGTTTAAAGGCGTGCCCGCATCACCCGGCATGGCCATGGGCGAAGCGGTGGTGATTACGCCCCCGGCTGACCTCAATAGCGTTCCCGATTTAGTGCCCAGCGACCAGGACTACGAGGTTGCTCGCCTCATGGAGGCCATTGGCAAAACCCGCAATGAAATTCGTGCGGCGGCCGAACGGTTGGCGAGCCGGATTTCCGCCCAAGAGTTGGCGCTGTTCGATGTGTATCAACAGATGTTGGGCGAAGCAGCGCTGGCAGATGAAGTCGAAAAGCGTATTCGTGAAGGGCAGTGGGCCCCAGGCGCGCTCGCCGACGTAGTGCGCCGCCACGTGCAGTACTTAGAGCGGGTCGACGATAACTACCTGCGAGAGCGCGCCGCCGATATTCGCGATTTGGGCCGCCGAGTGCTGGCGCACCTGCAGGAAGGCACCCCCTCGACGCCGGAAACCTMCCCGGATAACGCCATTTTGGTCGGTGATGAGATCAGCGTGGCCATGCTGGGTGAAGTCCCCCGAGACAAGCTTAAAGGGCTGGTTTCGGTGCGGGGCTCCAGTACCTCCCACGTGGCGATTGTCGCTCGCGCCATGGGCATCCCGACGGTGCTGGGTATGGTGGATTTACCGCTACCCCGCATGGGCGGCGCCCCCGTAGTGTTGGATGGCCACCGTGGCCGACTGTTTGTACGCCCTGCGCCTGAACTTACTGCGCGTTATGCAAGTCTGATCGCCGAAGAAGAGGCGCTCAGCGAACTGCTTGAGCACGAACAGGATCTGCCCAGCGCCACGCCCGATGGTCATACCATGCCGCTCATGGTGAACACCGGGTTGGCCGTCGATGCCACTGCGCTTCTGAAAAGCCGCATCGGTGGGGTGGGGCTCTACCGCACCGAAGTGCCTTTTATGATTACCGAACGTTTCCCCGGCGAGAAAGAGCAAACCAAACTCTACCGCGACCAGTTAGAAGGCTTTGCGCCGCTGCCGGTCGTGATGCGTACCTTGGATATTGGGGGCGACAAGGATCTACCCTATTTCCCCATCGAAGAGGCCAATCCATTCCTTGGCTGGCGCGGTATGCGGGTAACGCTGGATCACCCTGAAGTGTTGATGGTGCAACTACGCGCCATGCTTAAAGCGTCAATCGATCTAGACAACCTCTACGTGCTGTTCCCGATGATCACCAACGTAGAAGAAGTAGATGAAGCCCTGCGCCTGCTGGACCGCGCCATTTTAGAGTTAGGTGAAGAGGGCATTACCGTCGTCAGGCCAAAAGTGGGTGTGATGATCGAAGTGCCCGCCACCATCTATCAAATGGATGCACTGGCGAAGCGTGTCGACTTCTTCTCTGTGGGTAGCAACGACCTTACCCAGTACCTGCTGGCGGTGGACCGCAATAACCCGCGAGTATCGAGCCTTTACGATGCGCTGCACCCAGCGCTGCTCGGCGCCCTGCTAGAGCTTGCCAATGACGCCACGCGGCTGAATAAACCGATTTCGCTATGCGGTGAGTTAGCCGGAGATCCGGCCGGGGCGCTGCTGCTGATGGCCATGGGCTTTACCAGTCTCTCGATGAACGCACCTAGCCTGCCCAAAGTGCGCGCGGCCATTCGCCGGGTGCCGTTTAGCGATGCCCAGCAACTGCTGAAAGAAGTCATGGAGCTGGACACGCCTGCTCAGGTGCATGCCCATTTAGATCAGCGTTTGGATGAGTGGCAGCTGTCGCACTTGATGCCGCCCCGCGACTAAAAATACTTGTTATCAACTGCTGGGAAGCGCTAAGGAGGTTTCACCTTCGAAGCGCCCCAGCGGTCCAAAGCGCTGCTCGGTAATGTCGATGTTCCCCTGGGCATCTAACGTCAGCCACGAAGTAGCCCGGGTGCCGTAGCGCTCGCCAACGATAAACGCCGCCGATAGCTGGCGCTCTAATTCAAGCCCCACGCCGGTGTCCGGCAACTCCTCCAAGGCCGCTTCCTGCGGATTCTGCATGGCACGCTGAACGACGGTTGGCCATGTGGGTTGTAAACCAGCAGGTAATAACTGTTGCTCAAGCGCACTGCGAACATGTAACAGTTTTGGCCAGGGGGAGKTTAAATCAGCGTTGGATAGCCCGTGGACGCCAGGCGGCACGTCGCTTAGGGCCAAATGATCACGGCCACGGTGTAAGTGCCAAAGCCGCTGTGGGGTCGCCACTAACAAATTAAAACCCGCGTAGCGCAATGCCTCGCCCTGACTGAGCGCGGTTAGCCACGCCTCAATATCGTCACACTGCAGGGCACCGGCGACCAGCTCGCCACGGCTTGGCGCACCGGGCGGCGTGGCCAATTGCAAGTCGCGTACGTTGGTCAAAGCTGCCACCACACCGCCACGCTTGGCAGCCAGCCACGAGCCCCCGGCTTCTAAATCACGGCCTCCGACAATCACTGGGTTATCTTTCCACTCAGCCAGTGGGGCGGTCGGGCGCGCATGGAACTCATCACGGTTGCCAATCAGCCGTAAAGGGGTAGGCGAGCCAGGTTGCCAAGCAAATGAAATCAAACACATAACAAACTCTTAGGCGAAAAGGGTGAAAAACGTTCAACGGAAGAGCAGCATGACAGTAACGAAGTGTAGACGTACACTTATATAAGTATCATGTTTGTAGCACTAAGCATCACCTTAAAGGGTGTGATGGCAGCCATACGGGTAGTTGCCTCAGGGGTAAAACAGCGGTCACGTTATCAGCGGCTATTCGGCCAAGAGGAAGGCGAGATCATGCAACGCTATCAAAGGGAGCACTTTTGGAATGCCATCGTGTGGCCTCTTCTGTGGCCTCTGCTGCTTGTACAAGCAGCATTGGTCGTGCTCTGCCTGGTCGTTGGGGCAATGGTGTGGTGGATGTCCCCCAATTACGCCTCCTGGAGCACCACGCTGTGGTTAATGGCGGCACTGCTGATCGGCAGTAGTTTGAATGTCTGCGCCTTTCTTATGCTGGTTAAAGCGCGCGCCCGGCGTAAAGATAGCCGTTTTATGCAAGAGCTCGCCGAACTTGAACGGCATAGTCATGCCCTGTGCGCCACCGCTGCACGTTCGCTATCCCAACATAAATGTTCTCCACCAGACACTGCTGACGAATCCCACCTACCCCTTCAGCGCCTGGCCAMCGTTAATGAAGTGCTAGCCGGTCTTGAGCGCTGCATGCACTGCTCGCAAGTAGCCACTGCCGCGACTAAGAACACCCAGCAGGAGCATGAGCAAACCCTGTTGGACGACCTTCAGCACCAGCAGCGTCAGCTCAAACTGTTAATGGCAGGCCGCGAAAGAGCGCGGGAAGAGTCGCGTTTGAAATCAGGCTATTTAACGCTGCTGCAGCGTGAAACAGATAACTTGCTAGATCATTTAAGTGCTATGGCTGAAAAAGAGATTACCGATGGCTTTCGACAAAATGTCATGGAAGTGTACGAGCACGTCTCGGATATCCGTGCGCTATTGGTGAATCTCGTTCAGCAAGGTGCTGAGCAGGATGCTGGACAAGCTGCTGTAATCAGTGGAGCGGAGGTGGAGAACGGTGAGCATGCCGGAGCCCAGCGCAACTTACGTGTATTAGTCGTCGATGATGGCCCGGTCAATTTGATGTTGGCGCGGCAAATGCTGGAATCCCAAGGCCTAAAGGTGGAAGGCGTCAGCAGCGGCGAGCAAGCGTTGGAGCGCCAAAAAAGCATCCGCTTTGATCTGGTGTTTATGGATATCTTTATGCCCACTCTGGACGGGCTTGAAACTACCCGGCGCTGGCGCGAGTACGAGCGCAAAAGTGGCGGCAGTCCAAGCGTGCTGGTCGCGTTAACGGCCAATATCGACAATGCCGGGCGCGATGCCTGTTTAGCTGCAGGTATGGATGACCTGCTCGCCAAGCCCTATCAACCTGAAACTCTTCTTAATATGATTGTCCGCTGGTTTCCAGGTGCGCAGGATTAAAGCGCCGCCGCCTAAATGACGATAAAGGTGGCTTTCTGAGTATGCCGACTTATCATTGCCCCCGTGACATTGGCGCACGCCTCGTAGCGGTGGCCTGTGGTGACGATGTACGGTTGCTAAATGCCTACCTCCGCGAGAAGGCCTCATTAATTCCTTTGGTCAGATTAGAGAGTTTAAATGATTAATTACCCAACGATTGACCCAGTGGCAATCTCCTTAGGACCACTGCAAGTCCATTGGTATGGCCTGATGTACGTTGTGGGGTTTGTAGCGGCCTGGTGGCTCGGCTGTCGGCGCGCATCGCGTATCGGCCTCAATAATGACGATATCGGCGATTTWCTTTTCTATTGTGCGATCGGTGTCGTGGCCGGTGGGCGTTTAGGGTACGCGCTGTTCTACGGGCTTGGGCAGTGGTCAGCCGATCCGCTCTGGATCTTCCGCGTATGGGATGGCGGCATGAGCTTTCACGGCGGCCTGCTCGGCGTACTGCTCGCATCCTGGATATTTGCCCGCCGTAAACAGCTGGCTTTCTTAACCCTGACCGACTTCATTGCTCCCTTGGTTCCCATCGGTTTGGGGGCAGGGCGCATCGGCAATTTCATCAACCATGAGCTGCCGGGGCGCATCACATCGCTACCCTGGGGTATGCCGTTTCCCGGCATGGGCCCTGAACCGCGGCATCCATCTGCACTTTATGAAGCCTTGCTAGAAGGTGTCGTGCTGTTCGCCATCCTCTGGTGGGTCTCCTCCAAGCCCACATCCCGCGGCTTCATATCCGGGTTGTTTTTAGTCTGCTACGGCGTTTTCCGTTTCATGGTCGAGTTTGTCCGTATGCCCGACGCCCATATTGGCTATCTTGCGTTTGGCTGGTTCACCATGGGCATGCTACTCACCCTCCCCATGATCGCCCTGGGTCTAATCATCATCGCCTGGTCACGCTCTCAGCCAATAGATGTAAAAGCCGCAAGCTAAACATTTGCCTCGTCACGCGCCACGATTCATGCACTTGCGGGTTTCGTAGCGCGAGGTAAGCGGAGCGCACCCGCGATGCAGCGCGGAGCGGTGCTGGGGTTTGGTGCKGTGCCCTTGGGCGTCGTTCCGCCGCCACCCGCGGGTGCCTCGTTGCTCGTTCCTCGCAGACTCGTTGCCACGCGCTACGGTTCGTGCACGCATATGATTTTGTGGGGTTCGTAGCGCGTGGTAAGCGGAGCGCACCCGCGATGCAGCGCGGAGCGGTGCTGGGGGTTGGTGCGGTGCCACCGGGCGTCGTTCCGACGCCACCCGCGGGTGCCTCGTTTGTTCGTTTCTCTCACAAACTCGTTACCACGCGCTACGGTATGTGCAGGCATTTGGTTGGGTGGGTTTCGTAGCGCGTGGTAAGCGGAGCGCACCCGCGATGCAGCGCGAAGCGGTGCTGGGGTTGGTGCGGTGTCACCGGGCGCCGTCCTGCCGCCTTCGCTGATGTTGTGGTTTTCGTACCGCGTGGTAAGCGCTTTCACACCCGCGAAACCTTGCTGTGCTGGGGTGAATGTCGTTAACCGGGCGGCACCGCTAGACCAAGCAGCTACGGGGGCCTAGAATAAACCGCTACACCGCCTGTTAATTTGGAAATTCTGTGACTGCTACAACGCCCGCGCTTGAGCAACCTTATTTAGACTTGATGCAAACCGTTTTGGAGCATGGCGTTGATCGCCACGACCGCACAGGCGTGGGTACGCGCTCCGTGTTTGGCCATCAAATGCGTTTCGATTTATCCCGTGGTTTTCCGCTCATTACCACCAAGAAGCTGCACCTGCGCTCTATCATTCATGAACTCCTATGGTTCCTGAAGGGCGACACTAACATCGCCTACTTGAAAGAGAACGGCGTGCGGATATGGGATGAATGGGCAGATGAAAACGGCGACCTAGGCCCCGTTTACGGCTACCAGTGGCGTAGCTGGCCAGACCCTAAAGGTGGCAGCGTTGACCAAATTGCCAAGGTGCTCGAGCAAATTCGCACCTCACCACAGTCGCGCCGCCTGATCGTTTCCGCCTGGAACCCAGCCCAGGTCGATGAAATGAAACTGCCTCCGTGTCACTGCCTGTTCCAGTTTTACGTTGCCAATGGAAAACTGTCGTGCCAGCTCTATCAGCGCAGCGCCGACATTTTCCTCGGCGTGCCGTTTAACATCGCCAGCTACGCCTTGCTACTGACCATGGTCGCGCAGGTAACCGGCCTGCAGCCGGGTGAGTTTATCCACACCCTAGGCGATGCGCACTTATACAGTAACCACCTGGAACAGGCCGAAGAACAGCTCGCGCGCACCCCGAAGACCGCGCCAAAGCTGGTGCTTAACCMAGAAATAGATGACCTGTTCGCGTTCCGTTTCGAAGATATTGAGATTGAGGCTTACGAGCCGCACCCCCACATCAAAGCTGAGGTGGCGGTATGAGCCAGCAAAACGATAGCTTCGACTCCCTGGTGCCGGTGGCTATGATTGTCGCCATGGCAAAAAACCGAGTGATCGGCGTCGACGGCAAGCTACCCTGGTACTTGCCCGAAGATTTGAAGTTCTTTAAGCGTATTACCCAGGCAAAACCGCTGGTGATGGGGCGTAAAACTTACGCCTCCATTGGCAAGCCGCTACCGAATCGGCTTAATGTAGTGGTTACCCGCAACACCGAGTTTTCTCACGAAGGCGTACGTGTGTGTCACGACCTGCCAGCAGCGCTCGCGCTCGCTGACCAGCACGCCACCATAGAGGCGGCAGAAGAGATCATGGTAATGGGAGGCGGTGAAATCTACCGTCAGGCGCTACCCTTTGCTCAGCGGCTCTACATAACGGAAGTGGACATTGACGTAGAAGGCGACGCAACGTTTCCAGACTTCGAACCCAGCGAATGGCAAGAAGTACAGCGCGTAGCGGGGCAGCCAGCAGAAGGGCAGCCAAATTACGATTTCGTGGTCTACGAGCGTATCGCCGACTAAAAAGGTCAAAGGAGAAGGCTATGGCCGCCAGCTTAACGAACTTGTTGGATGATTTAGAAGCGCGTCTTGAACGCACACAAGCTGAGCTGCAAACCCTGCGCGAAGAGAATCAGCGGCTAAAGCAGCAATTGGCCCTGCAAGGTACTCAAGAACAAGGTACTCAAGAGCAAGCTGCCCAAGAGCCAAGCGTGCCAAGCCAGGACAGGGCGACCATAGCAGAGACTCACAGCGAAACTGCCCCTGAACCAGTTGCCCCTGAACATGAAGCGCCCAAGGGCGAAGCGCTTGAACAGGCAGCACCTGAAGAAATAGAAGTGCGCGATCAAGCAGTGCACGTTCAAGAAACACACGACCAAGAAACAATCGAGAAACCTGAGCCTGAAGCACTCGCTCAACAAGCTAAAGAATCAGGCCATCGTGAACAAGGCGCACCTAGCGAAATAGCGGAAGCAGGGCACACGACTGCACCTGATCAAGTACCTTCGCCCCATGCACTACTTAATCAATGGTATGAACGCTACCCACAAGCGTTCTTTAAAGGCCATACTAAACCGCTCAAAGTCGGCATTCATCAAGACCTGGCAGAGCGCGAAGAGTGGCCCAGCAAGCTCATTCGTCGCGCATTGGCCAACTACGTAAACCTTCCGCGCTACATAAAAGCTGTGCGTGCGGGAGCAGAAAGAGTAGATTTAGACGGTCAGCCTGCTGGCAAGGTCGATAAAGAAGCCGCACAGCATGCGTCAGAAAAACGCGGTGATAAGAAAGAGCATGGGGATAAAAAAGAGAGTTCTCAGCACCAAAAAGCTCAGTCGAAACCGAAGCCAATAGTACCAAAGCCCCGCCAGGCGGCGGCAGAGCAGGCTAAGAGTGAAAAAAGTGAGCCGCATAAGTCGCTTAGCATGGAAGACAAATTGCTAGGCTTGCAGCAGAAATTCAAAGGCCGCTGAGACCGGGCTTGAGAGCGTGGGTTCCATAAAAAAGTGCAAATAGTAAAAAAACACTGTTTTTTTCTATTGCGTTCACTGGAATCCCGGTATAGAGTTTGTCCTGCGAGCATTGGACTATAACAAGGCTTAGTTGAGGACATGCCGCATACCACCGGGAAAAACCGGCGGATGGGAAAAGAGCATGGCCCGCAAGCCACCTGCCGGCTTATTAAGAGTCGAGCAGCAACGATCGAAACAGTATACGAGTTAAGGAACTTACATCATGAAAAAAACACTTTTAGCGACTGCTATCGTTGGCGCCCTGGGTGCCTCAGCTGCAGCACAAGCTGCAACTGTCTATGACCAAGACGGCACCAAGCTGGACATCTATGGCCGTATCGCCATGGGTATCGCTGGCGGCGGCCCTGAGTTCAACAGCGATGGTCAAGAAATTGATGACGGTGCTGAGTTCGTAGACGTTTTCTCACGTCTTGGTCTGCGCATGAGCCATGAAGTTTCACGTGACCTGACTGCTTTCGGTCGTCTCGAGTGGCGTTTCAGCGGTGACGAGCGCAACACTGACCAAGGTTTCAACGAAATCCGTCAGAGCTACATCGGTCTGCAAAGCGACCAGTTCGGTACTTTCCAAGCGGGTAACTTCGACAGCTTCTACAACCAGTTCGTTTCTTTGCCCTTTGATTGGGAAATCGATCGTGGTTTAGAATTCGCAGGTCACCCGAAGCAGTCACGTGGCGACTCTATCGGTTACTACACGCCTGACCTGAGTGGCTTCACTGCTTACCTGCAAGCGAAGCACTACAGCGAGCGCGGCCTGACTGAAGCTCAGCAATCTTCAGAAGGTGAAGTTGTTGCAGCTCAGGGTGGCGTACGTTATGCACAAGGCCCTGTGACTGTTGGTCTTGGCTTCGTTGATGACGTGCAGCGCGGCGGCGGTAACGGCGAAGTGCTGTACGGCCTGATCGGTTCTTACGATTTCACTGACCAGTTCTCTGCACGTCTGGGCTATGAAACTCGTGACAACAACGACAGCTACGCGCTTCGTGGTGCTAACGACGAAAATGGCTACGATAAAGTTGGTGTAGGTGGTACTTTCACCACTGGTCCTTGGGCATTCGCTGCTGACTATTACAACGTAGACCGCGAAGAGTTAGACGACAGTAACGCTTGGGTTCTAGGTACTTATTACAATGTATCCAGTAACTTCGACGTGTTCCTCGAGCTTAACGATGGCGACGCACCAACTGTTGATCGTGACGTTACCCTTGGTGACCTGACTGACGACGTATACTGGCTGACAGGCGCTCGTTACCACTTCTAAGCTTGGTTTAAACACCACGCTTAAAGGGTAACTGCCTAGCAGAACCAATAGAACCGGCCTCTTRGGAGGCCGGTTTTTTTATTGACCTGAATATTCCATTGATGATTTATCCTAAGTAATCAATCTATAAATTAACTACTTAGGTGCATTGATCAGAAGATTGCCTTCCCTTATTAATTGTTATCTTATAACATTGCAATAGATGCGTACATCAACTGCATCACATGCGTGTGTGGGTAAAATAATGTAAGGGATAAAAGATGAAAAAAACGCTGTTAACAGGCGCAGTTATCGCCGCACTTTCGGCTTCAGTAGCGCAAGCAACAACGCTATATCACCAAGAGGGTACAAAGTTCGATATTTATGGACGTATTGCCATGGGGATCGCTGGCGGTGGGCCGGACTTCGATAGCTCGGGCAATAAGGTGGATAACGGGGCAGAGTTTGTCGATGTTTACTCACGGCTAGGGTTTCGCATGAGCCATGCCGTCAACAATGGTCTAAACGCTTTTGGGCGTCTAGAGTGGCGCTTTAGCGGTGATGAACGCAACACGCAGAAAGGCTTTAATGAGATTCGTCAAAGCTATATCGGGCTAACCAGCAAGCAGTACGGCACGGTTCAGGCAGGCAGCTTCGACAGCCTTTATTATCAATTTGTATCGGCACCCTTTGATGTCTATCTCGATAAAGGCCTGCTCTTCAACTCAACCGGGCTACAGTCGCGAGGCGATTCCATTGGTTACTACACACCGGAGTTAAATGGCTTTMCCTCCTTCCTACAGTTCAAACACTACAGTGAGCGTGGGTTCACCCTTGCCGAACAGAGTGGAGAGGGCGAAGTCGTCGCAGCCCAGGGCGGTATCCGCTATCAACAAGGGCCATTCAAGATTGGCTTTGGCGCGGTGGAAAATGTAGTGCGTGGCGGTGGCAACGGCGAAATGCTCTATGGGTTGATGGGGGCCTACTCACTGAGCGATCAATTTACCCTGCGCTTAGGTGCTGAAACGCAAGATAACAGCGATAGCTACGGCGGAGGATTCGAGACACTTGGCCTAGGTGGAACCTATACAGTTGGGCAGTGGGCCTTTACCGCAGACTACTACAACGTAGAGCGGGATGAGAACGAAGAGAGCAATGCCTGGGCAGCGGGGGCGTATTACAAGATATCCAGCGCATTTGATCTGTTCTTGGAGCTAGCCGATGGCTACGCACCCAGCGTACGGCAGGGGGGCTCTTCTGACAAAGCATATTGGCTGACTGGGGTAAGGTACCATTTTTAAAATGACTTGATAATCAGAAAGTTAGAGGTAAAAAAGGTGAGCTAATTTTCTTACCTTCACTCATTCGTGAAGGTTTTTTTATACTTAGTTAAAGAAAAAAGATTATGAGAGGTAATATACAAAAAATAAATAATAATTAATATCATCTAGGCATTGTAGAAAAGACAATATTTGGGTGAACGGATGAATTACTACAGATTGTGTTAACAAATGAATCAATATAGAATCATCGGTTTTGTCAATTAAGGCATCATGCGCTGCCTATCTGGGCTAAAATATGATGTTACAATATATCTTGTGATCACTAGTAATTGTCTATTAATGAATAAAATAGGAAAAATTCGAAAATGGCAATGGAATCAAATACTCAATTTGAAAATTCGTATGAAATTGATTTGAGAGAGGTAGCACTTTCAATTTTAGGTGCTTGGTATTGGATTGTTGGTACATTAGTACTATGTGTATCCCTCGCATTAGTATATTTATCGCTAGTAACCCCTGTATACGAAGCCCGTTTTCGCGCTGCTCCTGCAGCAGCATCAAATTTTKCAGTATTTAACCACTTTAATGATTTTCAAATTTCTCCAGAAGATGCATATAGGGCATTAGGAAACAGGCTGACTAGTTATCAGAACTTTGAAGCTTTTATTGAAGAAAGAGAAGGTGAGTTTAACTTTGACACAGAGGTGTCTTTAATAGAACTCTTTCAAAATAGATTTACCATTGAAGGCTTGGTTGAAGATCGGGCTGGAAATATGACTCTGAGTGTAAAGTATCAGTATCCAGAAGGTGAAAATGGGGATGAGCTATTAAATTCTTACATAGCAGATACTTCAAACACGGTTTGGTCTACTTTGCATTCGAGGTTTACGGCTTATAACCAAGCGCAGCTAATGCGTTTAAATATAAATCTTGATTTAGAGCAAGCAGCGCTTCGCTCTGAACGGGAAGAAGAGATATTTGAAGTTGAACGAGCGATAACAGTTGCACGTAATTTGAATATTCAAATGCCAACGATGCCTTATCAACTAGATGGCGAACAGAGCGGTAGCCAAATAATATATTCTAGTGAAGAAAACTTGCCTAAATATTTCATGGGCTATCAAACGCTTGAGTCTGAGAGAGACGCATTAATTAGTTCTTTAAATGAAGGGTTAAGCAATGAAGACGTAAGAGATAATCAGCAAAGTATAGACGCAAGACAACAGATTAGTGAGTCTATAGATGAAAATGAATCTTCAATAAATTTATTAGATGATTTTATAGTTACCGAAAGAGTAGTGGACGTAATTGAGTATGCTTTTCCTGGAGAGCGTACTGTATCACCTAATAAACCTCTAATACTTGCACTATCAATTATTGTAGGTGGTATCTTCGGTATTGTTATAGCATTGATTTCAGTCTCATTTAGTAATATGAAACGCCGTGATTTAAAGAAGCACTAAGTAATGATTTATTTTAAAGTGAGCCGAGGGTTAGGAGCGGAATGATTTTATTAAAACGTGAGGCTATAAAAGCCGTTTCTTCTCTTTGGCTTGCAACGCTAACTGGTGCAGGTTTAGCTTTTATTACACAAGCTATTCTTGCTCGTTCATTGCTTCCAGAAGCGTATGGTGTTTTTTCCTCTTCATTGTCTTTTGTAATGCTTTTCGTTCCTCTTGCTGGTTTTGGAGTTGCCCAATTCTGGCTAAAAGCGTTTGGCCAAGAAGGCTGGGCTGCAAAGCGATGGCTAAACGGTTCCATAAGGTTTACATCTTATTCGACAGGATTAGTTTATTGCGGATTAATTGTTTGGGCAGTAATTGGCCCTCATAATTATATAACAAGCTTAGTGTTATGCTTGTTAGCTTTTCATGTGCTGGCGCAAGTGGTTTTGGAGTTGGTTAGTAGTCGGTTGCAGCTTGAAGAAAGGTTTCTGTCTTTAGCTATATGGCAACTTTTTCCACATTTATTACGCTTCTTCTTGGTTGCTGCATTGGCTTTATTTTTAAGCGAAAAGATTAATGTAGTATTAGGGTCCCTGATGTATGCAGTAGTTGCTCTAGTAATGATTCCAATCGGCTATTTTATGCTTAAACCAATGTTTAATAATAAATTTGGTTTGGTAGGCCACGAAAAACACTTTAAAGAATTTTGTGAGAATAAAAAAAGCTGGAAAGCTGTTATTAACTCATCATGGCCTTTCGGCTTAGCTGCATTTGCTCACTTGATATATTACCAAAGTGATATAGTCTTGCTTAAATACTTGGACAGCGATGCAAGTGCTGGTATATACAATATCGCTTTTCTGGTTATTTCAGCAATATATCTTTTGCCTGGCGTTATATATCAGAAGTACTTTTTACCTAAGATTCATCGTTGGTCAATCCAGGATCCCTCTCGAGTCAAAAAGGTATTTGAACAAGGTAACATTGCGATGCTGCTTCTTGGACTCCTTTTTCTTGTAGGTATTTGGGTTGCATCGGACTGGATGGTTTTATTGCTTTTCGGGGATACCTATTCTTCAGCATCTTCTGTTTTAAAGATGCTTTCTTTTTCTGTCCCATTTATGTTCGTGGCTTTTAGTGCGGGCGCTGTTCTTGTTACTCAAAATCATATGAAGCTGAAAGTTAAGCTGATGATGTCAGTGGCATTAATGAATGTATTGCTCAACACTATATTAATACCGGTTTATGGAATGATGGGTGCTGCAATTGCAACTATTTTGAGTAATGCTCTTCTTGCATTACTATATTTCATCACAGCTAAGCGGCTGGTTGTCAAGAATTAATGGAGAGTTTGATGAATATGTTAAAGTCATTTGGTCGTTTGATTTTTTGCTTATTTTGTATGCTTTACGATTTCTTTAGATTTACACGTTATGGTGGATGGCGTCAAAATATGCGTGACAAACAGGAAAGAAACTACGCTTCTGTGCGCGTTTACCATAGTTTGGAGAAAAGCCTTAGTCTGACAGAGCGTAACCCTTCGGCCGGTGGAAGTAATGCAAAATTATTAAAAAAAATTCTGGATAGAGCGGAAGAGTCTAATGACTATGGTTTTCAAGATCGTGTTGCTCTGAAAGTCCTCAGCGACTTTTCTGCACAGATTGCGGATAGTGGTGAAGGGATAGCGCTGCATCATGACTTACAGCACATAGCTCATGAAGCAAGCAAAGAAGGTGGGATATTAGAAGTAGAGTTGCCAACCTTCCGTTTAGAAAATCCGGAAAGTTTTTTCTTAGGACGTCATTCAATACGTGAATTCAGTGATCATATTGTGGAAGATGATCAGCTAAAACGAGCCATACACATGGCCATGAAGGCTCCATCAGTGTGTAATCGGCAAGCATGGCATATTTATGATATAGATAAGCCTGAGCTAATCAAAGCAGCGTTGTCTTTGCAGAATGGCAATCGCGGGTTTGGACATAAAGTAAGTCGACTGTTAATTATTAGTAGTGATTTAAAAGCTTTCGTCTCTTATAAAGAGCGGTATCAACATTGGATAGATGGTGGTATTTTTTCAATGTCTTTAATTCTCACATTACATTCTCTGGGCATTGGTTCTTGCTGCCTTAATTGGAGCCAGGACGCTACAACAGACTTAAAATTGAGGAAATCATTACCTATCAATCCTGAACATTCAGTAATGATGATGCTTGCAATTGGCTATCCAAAAGAAATGAACAAGGTATGCCAGTCAGCCAGACGGCCAATTGAAGAAATTTATACTAAACTTTAGTAAAGGACTACAAATGAAGAAGATAGCTCTTATTACGATACACTATGCTAATAGTTATGGTGGATGTTTGCAGGCATTAGCCTCTCAGAAAATTCTTTCGAATTTTGGCGAAGTGTCAATTATTGATTATAAAACGCCTCAGTTAGCAAATACAATGAAGCTTTTACGGTTCAGTAAAAGCCCACGTACCGGTTTGCATTTAATCAAAGATATAGGACGCTATTTTCCCCGGAAGCGCCTTATAGAAAGGTTTCATCAGTTTATGCAAGAGAACTATAACCTTACTAAATCTTGCACCTCACAAGCTGACCTGCATAAGCTAAATAACGATTTTGACATCTTCGTGTGTGGTAGTGACCAGATTTGGAACCCGGTCATCATAGGCTCGTTCGATAAAAACTATATGCTTGATTTTGTCAAAGACAAGCAGAAAGTAGCTTTCTCTACTAGCTCGGGTTCATACGTGCATACTGGGGAAAGTAAGGATTATCTACAAGCATCTCTTAACACATATTCTTCATTATCTTTTCGTGAAGAAGATACTGCCGAACGAATGAAAGTCCTTTCTGGTCGAGATGACATAGAGTGCACGCTGGACCCTACGCTGATGCTCACACGAGATGAGKGGAGTGAGTTACTCAATTTAACTGACCAAGAACCTCTTCATGAACGCTATATTTTTGTTTATACATTGAAAAAAGATCGCTTAGTGTATGAGATTGTTAATAAAGTAGCTAAAAAGTTTAATTTGAAAATTGTGGCGATTGATCAAGACCCTTTCCTACTCTATAAGACGGATCATCATTATCGTGATGCGAGCCCGCTTGAGTATATGTCATTGATGAACAATGCATCGTTTGTAGTCACAAACTCTTTTCATGGTACAGCTTTTGCCACGAATTTTGGAATTCCTTTTGTCTCCATTAAGCCTGAATCAGGTACTAATCGCATCAAAGGATTTTTAGATAGTCTGGGCTTGGGGGAACGTCTTGTCGAAAACACCAAGGACTTAGATAATATTTTGCCGAAAGAGATAGATTTTGAAGTAGCCAATTTAAAATTAGAGAAGCTTAAAAAAGATACATTAAAATATTTAGAGAAAGCGCTGGCTTAGTTATTAGTGAAGTCATTAATTAATGAGAGGAAGTTTTCTTTGAGTACGAGAAAGGCTTCTTCTTGTTATGGAAAGATTCATGTTTATATAAATATGTATTAAAGGTTTAACTCGGAAATGTTTTTTAAATAGAGTGGTTCTATATGTATCTACGCAATGGTATCGTTGATTTACGGTTGTTATTAATATTTCTAACTGTATTGCTAATGCCAAGCTTTATTTTCGTGACCTTGGATACTAGCTCATTAGCAATAGGCATGCTTGTATCATCCTTTTTGATACAAGCTGTTTTGACGACCTCTCGAGGTGCTTTTAAAATTGATGCTGAGCTACTGTTTCTTTTCTCAATTATTTTACTATTAGTTGCGATCAACTGTGCAGTTATTTGCTTTATTTATCAGGATATTAAGCCCCTTTTATCACTAATATGGTTTTATGTGGCTTTTACGGCAATGCTGCTCGGGCGTTACGTTTTTTATATGAGCTTTGATAGGCTTTATGCTACTTTATTTTATTCTATTGTTTTATTGCTTATTATCGGGTGGGTTGAAATTCTTTTTGGTATGCATTGGGGAGGATATGGCACTCTTGAAAAATCTGTCTTTCCTTTTTCAGAGGAAAGTCATTATGCGTTAGCATTATGCATGATGATTTTGCCTTATGTTCTGATTAGTAACAGCTTTAAAGTTGTTGTTATTTTTTTGTTAAATGTATTATTTCTGGCTCTGCTTTTTCCAAATTTAACATTGCTAGTCGTTTTTTGCTTGTCATGTCTCATGTATGTGTTGCGCATGAAGCCAGTTTATTTGTTTTTTTGTGCTGGCTTTCTAATTATTATCGGATTAGTTTTTTTTATTTTTTTACTCGATTATTTTCCTTACTTTCAAAGTCGGCTAACATTCGAAAACTCAGATAATTTGACCACGTTGGTTTTTCTTCAGGGCTGGATTATGGCCTATACTAATTTAGTGGAAACGTATGGGCTGGGTATTGGATTTCAAATGCTGGGAACTGAGGCAACCTATTTCCCTGATGTTTCTGAACGTATTTATTATTTAACAGGTAAATACTTCAATATTTATGATGGTGGCTTTTTGTTGGCTAAAATAGTGGCAGAGTTTGGTATATTAGGGCTTTTGCTGGTTTTATTTTATTTGTTTTCATTGTTGAAAATTTCCTTTTATATTAATCGTTACTTTAGATCGGCGAAAGAGAATGCTCCTCATGAAGCACAGCTCAAAAAGAAAATATTGGTTTACGGCTTCTTTATTGCTTTTTCAATAGAGTTTTTTCTCAGAGGATATGGCTATTTTTCACCCGGAGTGTTTCTTGTTATAGCAGCAATTTATGTGTCTTTTTTAAACAAGCGGCGGATAATGGAATGAGTGACGAGAAGCTTTGTAACGTAGTCATCATTAATGATTATGCAAGAGTTGAAGGTGGGGCTGCTAAAGTCGCTATTGCCAGTGCGCGAGGCCTTGCCCTTGCGGGATATAATGTTACCTATATTTTTGCAGTAGGTCCTGCTAGTGAGGATTTGATACATTCAAACATTGAACTGATAGATTTAAAACAGTATGACTTGCTAGATAACCCTAATCGTTTTGAAGCCTCTTTTCAGGGTATATGGAATACTCGCTCTTATAAAGTGATAAAAAATTATTTGTCTGATTTTAATCCGAATAACACGATTGTACATATTCATACTTGGGTAAAGTCTCTTAGTGTTAGTGCTGTCTCGGCTGTTGTAAGTTCTAATATTCCCAGAGTTTTAACATTACATGATTATTTTTCGGTCTGCCCGAACGGCGGGCTTTATAATTATCAGCAAGAAGGCATATGCCATAAAGTGCCTATGTCCATAGATTGTATTACTACTAATTGTGATGCCCGTAGTTATTCACATAAGGCTTGGCGAGTGCTGAGACAATTAGTTTATAAACCTGCTGGCTTTTATAAAGGGATTAAGAACTTCATTAGTGTGTCTGATTATAGTGAGACAGTATTAAAACCATTACTTCCAAATGATTCCATATTTTGGCGAGTCGGTAATCCAATCGATATCCAAAAAGTTTCACCTGCAACGCCAGCAAATGCACGTTATTATACTTTCATTGGAAGGTTGTCTGCAGAAAAGGGAGCGCTTCTATTGTCCAAAGTTAAGAATATAGCTCCTGATAGGCTGCGCTTCATTGGAAGTGGAGAAATCTCAGATCAGCTGAGAGAATTGTTGCCTGAGGCTGAATTTGTTGGCTGGGTAGATGCTGAGCAGGTGAAAAAATACTTACAGGATACTAGGGCTCTTTTATTTACTTCTCGTTCCTATGAAACCCAGGGCCTAGTTGTGTTAGAAGCTGCTGCATTAGGCGTGCCTGCAATTGTGGCGTCTCAGACGGCAGCGACTGATTATGTTATACATAATGAGACGGGTTTAATATTTGAAACCGGTGATAGTAGCAGTTTAGATGGACAGCTTGCAGTGTTAGAGTGCGATGAAACTGTTAATCGATTGGGTGTGCAGGCCTATCAAAAATTCTGGGAAAGTCAGCCTAATCTTGAAAGCCATGTAACTGCTCTCGTGACCTGCTACACGTCTATTTTAACTAACGAAACGGATTGATTTTAAAGGTAAGGAATACCGTATGGTAAGTGGTCTTAAAGTAGCATGCGTAATACCTGTTTATAATGGCAAATCCGATTTATTGAGGCTTCTTGACTCTTTAGATCAGCAAACTGCTGCTTTTGATATTGTAGTGGTTGACTCATCATCCAAAGATGGATCTCAGCAGTTGGCATTTGAGAGGGCGGATAAGGTCATAGTTATCGATACTAAAGACTTTAATCATGGAGGTACTAGGCAGAAAATAGTTAATGAGCACTCTGAATACGAAATTTTCGTTTTTCTAACTCAGGATGCCTATCTTGATGATGTCTTAGCTGTTGAAAAAATTATAAGTTATTTTGAAAGCAGTGCAGTAGGAGCGGTGTGTGGAAGACAGCTTCCTCACCATGACGCTAATTTATTGGCAGCACACGCACGCCTCTTTAACTATCCAGATAAGACTATACATAAGTCACTAAAAGATGCACCTGTGTTAGGTATTAAAACCCCATTTATGTCCAATTCTTTTGCCGCGTATCGTAGGGAGGCTTTAGTTGAGGTAGGTGGGTTTCCCAACGATGTTATCTTATCGGAAGATATGTACGCGACTGCCAAAATGTTAATGGCAGGTTATAATGTCGTTTACGCCGGTAATGCTTGTTGTCGTCACTCCCATAACTATACGATGCTAGAAGAATTCCGGCGTTATTTTGATGTTGGTGTATTCCATGCTGAGCAACCTTGGATCAGAGAAACTTTCGGTGGTGCGGGTGGAGAAGGTTTTAGATATGTTAAATCTGAACTTCGTTATATTGGATTAGAGCGGTTCTACCTTTGGCCCTCTTGCTTTATTCGTAATGCTTTAAAATTGATTGGTTACAAATTGGGGCAACATTCTCACAAAATACCTGTTTCTATAAATAAAAAGCTCTCAATGCACTCCCGGTATTGGGTTGAATGATTTTATAATTGAACAGAGTATGTTGAATATGGAAAATAGTGAAGGGGTTCCAAATGTCTAGCAAAACACAAGGTTTAACTGAGCGTTATCCCGCGCAACTTATAGTGCCGGTCTTTGATTTTTTTGCGATTGTATGTGCTTGTGTTATTGCTTTTAATTTCCGGTTTGGAACTTTTCATCTTCATGAGCGCTATGTTTTGGCGACTTCATTAATTGCTCTTTTTGCTATTCTACTTAACAGCATGTTTGGTGGCTATAGTCGATGGCGTATTACACCCGTTTCTACATTGGTGGCCCGACTTTTAATGGTCTGGGTAGCTGTTGGATTACTGGCGACATCGTTGATTTTTTTAGCGGATGCCTCTGTTCGGTTTTCAAGGTTGTGGGTAGCCTCCTCTTTGCTTCTCTCTTATATCATAGCGGGAGGAGGGCGTGTTCTGGCGCAAATTATTTTAAGAAAAGCTCGTATGAAGGGGCGTGCGAGACGATCCATATTTCTGGTTGGTCCTAGTAGCCAGTTGCTGCAAGTCGCGAGAAGTATGCGCGTAGCCAAAGGCGAAGGTTATTCTATCGTGGGGGTCGAAAGGCTGCATGCTGGGTTTAATAATGAGAGCTTATCTAACATTGCATCAAGAATTGAGGTGTCAGGTGCACGTGAAGTTTGGATTTGTGTTCCTTTAGAAATGGGCGGAGCTGTTCGTTCTATCTTTTATGCATTGAGAAATCACACTGCGGAAGTGCGTTTCATACCTGATTTTCAGGGTATGCAATTGCTCAACCACAGGTTTAGCGAGGTGGCAGGGCATTTCGCTATTGACCTTAGTGTTACGCCACTCAGTGGTATGGCGCGTATCATAAAACGTGGTGAGGATTTGGTTGTAGGTGGTCTTATCGCTTTACTGATTACTCCAGTTTGTATAGCCATCGCAGTGGGCATCAAAATTACCTCTCCAGGGCCAATTCTTTTTAAGCAGTATCGCACTGGTGCAAACGGACGCCGTGTGAAGGTATATAAATTTAGATCTATGCGTGTCCATAAGGAAAAAGCAGGCCAGGTTACTCAGGCGACAAAGAATGATCAGCGAATAACTCCGATAGGTGCTTTTTTGCGTAGAACGTCACTTGATGAGCTGCCTCAATTTTACAATGTATTACAAGGTCGTATGTCCATAGTTGGCCCGCGACCACATGCGTTAGCGCATAATGATTATTACAAAGATCTTGTCGAATCTTATATGCGGCGACACAAAGTCAAGCCAGGTATTACTGGGTGGGCCCAGGTTAATGGCTTKCGTGGTGAAACAGACACACTTGATAAAATGCAACGTCGTGTCGAGTATGACCTGTGGTATATCGATAACTGGTCTCTGTGGCTTGATCTACGTATTATTTTTCTAACTATTTTTAAAGGTTTTACCAATAAAAATGCCTACTAGTCTGCCTTGTTGATGTTTTGGGTAAGCCCTAAACAGCAAATACATATATTATATGGCCCTTAAAACTACCGTTAATGAGGCAAAAGTGCCATTTACTATTTTAGAAGATTCTAAATCTATTTTTTATGCAAGTGCTTCTGTGTTTATTTTTGGGGCACTTTCATTGGTGGTACCTTCTGGTTACTCGTTTGGTGCTGTGCTTCTTCTGATAGGAGGGTTAGCTCTCCCTCTGCTAAGGCCGCAATTTTTTATAAGTCGTCGTGACTGCTTCGTCATGACTACTATGGCACTTTATGCTTTCACCATCATCTTGTTGGCATGGTTTTATGATGAAGGCTCTCGTGCTTATGATCGACCAAGTCGATTATTGCTAGCTATCCCTGCATTATTATTTTTGCTTGCAAATCCACCACGCTTATCGGCAATGTGGAGTGGCTTTGCATTGGGCGCCATTGGTGCGGGTGGCTGGGCTTTATGCCAGAAACTGCTATTAAATACTGTGCGTGCGGGTGGCTATACCCACGTTATCCAGTTCGGCAATTTGAGTATGCTATTGGGCATTCTCTGCCTTGCAGGTATGGGATGGGCCATATTACAACCGCATAGAAAGCGCTGGTTGGTACTGCTTGCCCTGGGTGCTGTTATGGGGATACTGGGATCACTCCTTTCAGGGAGTCGAGGTGGCTGGGTTGGTTTTCCTTTGATTCTACTCGTTCTTTACCGTAGCTACGGCAAAGAGTGGCCACTTAAATGGAAAGGAGCATTGGCTTTCGGCCTTGTACTAGGGGGCGTAACGGTCTTTGCTTTACCCCAAACAGGTGTTCAGGAACGAGTATTTCAGGCGGTTGATGATATTTCACTTTATGTTTCTGGTGAATCACAAGACACCTCTGTGGGCGCCAGGTTTGAAATGTGGAAAGGTGCCAGTCATTTAATTTCAGATAGGCCAATACTAGGCTGGGGTCAGAATGGCTATTTGAAAGGCATGACTACGCTGGCAGAAGATGGCATCGTCAGTGCTGGTATTTTGCAGTTTGACCATGCACACAATGAATTTCTTGACACTTTTGCAAAGCGAGGTCTGATCGGTCTTGCCGTACTTCTATTGCTCTATTTAGTGCCGATGAAGCTATTTAGCGAGTATTTAAGGCATAGCAACCTAGAAATACGTGCGGTGGCAGTTGCCGGGTTTTTGTTGCCCGTGGCCTATATCGATTTTGGGATAACCCAAACCTTTTTGGGACATAACAGTGGAGTAATGATGTATGCCTTTCTGTTGGCTATTTTGTGGGGAATTCACTCACGTCACCGCAAACAGCTAAACTAATAATTTTGAATTAATATGCCGAATATTGTTCTTAGCATATTTTAAACGATTGTTTATATTTTGTTAGCAAAGCTTGTCCACACATCAATCCGCCGACCTATTTATTTCCTCTCGATGGTCGCACTGTCATAATTGTTCTAGGGCTTATCTGGACAATCTATCGGTACCCAAAGCAAAAAAGTACACAAGAGCCGGTGCAAGGGATGTAATGAATGATCTATAAGGAACCTTAAATGAATATTTTAGTAACAGGTGGAGCAGGGTTTATCGGTTCAGCGGTGATCCGCTACCTGATCGAGCAGACCGAACACGCCGTGGTGAATGTCGATGCATTGACCTACGCCGGTAATTTAGAGTCGCTAACATCGGTGGAAAGCAACGAACGCTACACCTTTGAAAAGGCCGATATTGGCGATGCCGACAGCATGGCGGCTATTTTCGAACGCCATCAGCCTGATGCCGTGATGCACTTGGCCGCAGAGTCACACGTAGACCGCTCCATCGATGGCCCCGCCGCTTTTATTCAAACCAATATTGTCGGCACCTACACGCTGCTGGAAGCGGTGCGTCACTACTGGAAAGGCCTGCAAGCAAGCGCCCCTGAAAAAGCCAGCGCTTTCCGCTTCCACCACATCTCGACCGATGAAGTGTATGGCGACCTGGGAGGCCCGGAAGACCTGTTTACCGAAGAAACCCCCTACGCCCCCAGCTCGCCTTACTCCGCCAGCAAGGCAAGTTCAGACCATCTGGTCCGCGCATGGCACCGTACTTACGGTCTGCCGGTATTGGTCACCAACTGCTCCAACAACTATGGCCCTTACCACTTCCCTGAAAAACTCATCCCGCTGATGATCCTTAACGCCCTGGCAGGTAAGCCACTGCCGGTGTATGGCAATGGTCAACAGGTACGCGACTGGCTATACGTAGAAGACCACGCCCGCGCGCTGATCAAAGTTGTCACGGAAGGCGTTGTGGGTGAAACCTATAACATCGGTGGGCATAACGAGAAGGCCAATCTAGAAGTGGTTGAAACGCTATGTGACCTGCTGCAAGAGCTGGTGCCAGCGGAAAGTAACTACCGCGACCTGATTACCTTCGTACAAGACCGCCCGGGCCACGACCTACGCTACGCCATCGACGCCAGCAAGATCGAAAGCGAGCTAGGCTGGAAGCCAGAAGAAMCCTTCGAAACTGGGCTACGCAAAACCGTCCAGTGGTATCTCGCCAACGAATCCTGGTGGAAACGCGTACAAGACGGCAGCTACCAGGGCCAGCGCCTAGGCAGTTTGTAAGAGGTAAGGGGTAAGCGCTTCGCTTGTAAGGGGGGAGGGGAATGGTCATGAGAAAGCACCAGCAACTGCGTGTATGGCAAGAAGCGATGGATCTCGTTGTTTCTATTTACACAATGACCTCGACCTTTCCCTCAACTGAGCGCTTTGGCCTTGCTAGCCAAATGCAGCGTGCCGCTGTCTCGGTGCCGAGCAACATAGCTGAAGGCGCGGCACGAGGCAGTAAACCTGACTTCTTAAGATTTTTGCATATAGCGCGGGGATCGCTCAGTGAGCTTGAAACTCAGTGCCAAATTGCCCAACGCTTAGGGTATACGGCTGATATTTCAACTCTCGAAATAGCGATTAACTCTGTATTTTCACAGCTAGGCGGGCTGATCAAGCATTTAAAGGCGTCACTATGAACTCTGAACACTCACACCTCACACCTCTCATTTCACGCCTCACTATTTTAATTACCGGCGGCAATGGTCAGGTGGGCTTTGAACTGCGTCGTCAATTGGCAACGCTGGGTGAAATTCTAGCGCCCAATCGCGCTAAGTTAGATCTGGCTGACACCGATGCTGTTAGTGCTTACCTAGATCAACACCAACCAGACCTAATCGTTAACGCGGCAGCCTACACCGCCGTCGATAACGCCGAATCCGACCAGGCCATGGCAACGCGCCTAAACGCCGAAGTGCCTGCGCAGTTGGCAGAATATTGCCAGCAGCGGGGCAGTTGGCTAATCCACTACTCCTCGGATTATGTTTACAACGGTGAAGGCATCGCCCCCTGGCAGGAAAACGATGCCACCGGGCCATGCAATGCTTACGGCGCGACCAAGCTGGCTGGTGATGAAGCGGTGGCCAATAGCGGCTGCAAACACCTTATTTTCCGCACCAGCTGGGTTTATAGCGCGTTTGGCAAAAGCTTTTTAGGCACCATGCTACGGCTAGGGGCTGAGCGCCCAGCATTAAGCATTGTGAGTGACCAGATGGGCGCACCCACACCGGCACGCCTGATTGCACTCGTCACCCAACAAGCGTTAGCGACGCTGAACAACCCGAAAACCGCCAACGACCTGGCAAGCGGTGTGTATCATCTTGCCCCCAGGGGCGAAACCAGCTGGCACGGGTTTGCCTGCGAGATATTCCAGGTAGCCAAGCAGGCCGAATTGCCGCTAGCGATTAGCCCGGAAGGCGTCTCCGCAATCCCCACCGCTGACTACCCAACCCCGGCAGCCCGCCCACTGAATTCTCGGCTAGCGGTGGAAAAGTTAGAAGCAGCATTGGGAATTCAGATGCCCACTTGGCAAAGCCAGTTGGCGCTTACCGTGGAAGAAATAGCAAGCTCGCGTTAGTCGTCGAGCAACGAGCAAGGAGCAACAACGATGCAACGTAAAGGCATAATTTTAGCGGGAGGCAGCGGAACCCGCCTGCACCCCATCACGCGCGGCGTTTCCAAACAGCTGCTGCCGATTTACGACAAACCGATGATCTATTACCCCATCTCGGTATTGATGCTGGCAGGTATTCGCGAAATCCTGATTATCTCCACGCCGGAAGACCTGCCCCAATACGAGAACCTATTGGGTAATGGCGACTCCTTCGGCGTGCGCTTTGAATACGCCGTACAGCCCAGCCCGGATGGCCTCGCCCAGGCGTTCCTCATTGGCGAAGAGTTCATTGGCGATGCGCCGGTCTGCCTGGTGCTAGGCGACAACATCTTCCACGGCCAGCACTTCTCGGAGCAGCTCAAGCGCGCCTCTGACCAAGCCAGCGGCGCCACGGTGTTTGGTTACTTGGTCAAAGACCCCGAGCGCTTCGGCGTGGTGGAGTTCGATGAAAGCGGCACCGCTGTTTCCATTGAAGAGAAGCCCGCCAAGCCCAAATCGCCCTATGCGGTGACCGGCCTCTACTTCTACGACAACGACGTAGTGGAAATTGCCCGCCAAGTGAAGCCTTCTGAGCGCGGCGAGTTGGAAATCACCAGCGTCAACAACGCCTATCTAGAGCGCGGCGACCTGCGCGTTGAACGGCTAGGCCGCGGCTTCGCGTGGCTGGATACCGGTACCCACGACAGCCTGCTTGAAGCCAGCCAGTACGTGCAAACCATCGAACGCCGCCAAGGTCTGAAAGTCGCCTGCCTTGAAGAGATCGCTTGGCAGCATGGTTGGCTAACCGATGAAGCCCTGCGTGAAAGCGCTAACGCACTGGCCAAAACCGGCTACGGCCAATACCTGCTGCACCGTTTAGATGCGAAAGGAGGCCACTAATGCTCGTTGAAAAAACCTCCCTACCCGAGGTGGTGATTTTGACCCCCAAGGTATTCGGCGACGAACGCGGCTTCTTCATGGAAAGCTTCAACCAGCAGGCGTTCGAAGATGCCACCGGCTGCAAGCGCAACTTCGTGCAAGACAACCACTCACGTTCACGCCAAGGCGTGCTGCGCGGCATTCACTACCAGCTAGAACAGCCCCAGGGCAAACTGGTACGTGTCGTGCACGGCAGCGTATGGGATGTGGCCGTCGATTTACGCCGCGATTCCGCGCAGTTCGGCCAGTGGGTAGGGGTCGAGCTCTCTGCTGAAAACAACCGCCAGCTATGGGTGCCCGAAGGCTTTGGGCACGCGTTTGTGGTGATGTCTGAAACGGCTGACTTCCTTTATAAGACAACCGATTTCTACCACCCAGAATCAGAGCGCTGCATTCGATTTGACGACCCGGAACTGGGTATCGAATGGCCCGAACTGCCGGTGCCGTTTGCGCTCTCTGAAAAAGACCAAGCGGGCAGCGCTTTTGCATCAGCGGATGTATACAGCTAGTCACCACCGCCATCGCTAAAAAGCGGAAAGGTGCGTTACGCCTACGCCACGCTGGCTTGCCAGTGTGGCGTTTTTTATACCTATTTATTCATACCTTTTTGTTTATACCTTCTATATCCCTTTGGCTCACGCCGTTAAGCCGATGAAAACTAACCTTTTCAGCTCATAAGTTAAATTAGCGAGTTGTACAAGAGTTGTCGATGTAGAGGCGACAACGGTATTCCCCTACAATGGCGGCCTGGTGTAAAGAGTGTTCGTTCAACGCACCACCACATTCATCCGCACAGAAGAGTAGGGCAAGGGAATACGCCCGTAACGATCCCTGGGCGGTAGCGTGCCTTTAATTTGGAATTTACTATGCCATTATCACAACGTTCATTGGTGTCGCCAGCTCGCATGCTGCTGGCGGCGCTCAGTTTAGTCATGGTCAGCGGTTGCGCCAGTTACCCCTCCGGCTCTGGCCAGCAAGAAGCGCAATACGTGCTCAACAACGACCCCGCCACACTGCTGCAAGATGAAAGCCTCAACGACTTCCTATCAAAAGCGCCCGCCGGTGCCATCATTAACGTGACCCGTAGCCCCTGGGGCGACAACGTTGAAGTCGTCGCCGATGCGGCTTACCTGGCCGCCAGTGGTCGCGAATGCCGTAAGCTGCGAGTCGTCGAAGCAGGCACCAACGCCGCAGGCGCCGCGCTGGTGTGCAAAACGCCAAACGGCTGGGTTAATCAACGCGTTGTGGCGCAAACATCACAAGGGCGCATGTAATGAACGTTATCGCCAAATTTACCCCCGCTTCACTCAAGCAAACCCTGGCCGTTGCCTCGCTGGCACTCGTCAGTAGTTTCACGGTAACCAACGCCTGGGCGCAGTCACTCAGCCTTTCCGACAGTATTTTGCCCCAGCAAAGCGGCCAGCAGGGTGCTGGCGCTAATGCCCAGCAGCAGGAAGAAGTTAACGACACGCCCCGTGCAGACTGGCGCAGCGGCACCTATGGCCCGGTATCGCAAACCCCGCAAAACCCGGATGCGTTACCCCCGTTTGGCGCCAACCTGTTTACCGGCGGCTTTCGGGGCGCCATGGGCGACGGCCTAAACCCGGATTACCGCATCAAGCCCGGCGACCAAGTCACCGTGCGCGCCTGGGGTGCGTTCGAGTTTGACCGTGTGCTACCGGTGGATGCCCAAGGCAACATCTTCATTCCCGGCTCCGGCCCGCTGAATGKAGAAGGCCAAAGCAGTCAGCAAGTCGATAACAGCGTGCGCAGCGCGATTACCTCCGTTTATCCGGATAACGTAGAGGTCTACACCAACCTGCAAGGCGTTCAGCCTGTTGCGGTGTACGTCACCGGCTACGTTGAAAACCCAGGCCGTTATGCGGGCACGCCGAACGATTCATTGCTCTACTTCCTAGACCAGGCCGGCGGCATTGACCAAGATCTAGGCAGCTATCGCCAAGTGCGCGTGGTTCGCAACGACACAACCGTCGCCACGGTCGATCTTTACGACTTCCTGCTCAATGGCAGCATTGCCCGCCCGCAGTTTCAGGATGGCGACACCATCGTGATCGAAGAGCGCGGCCCGGCCATTGCCGTCGGAGGGGATGTACACCGTGAGCATCGCTACGAGCTAATTGGCAACCAGCTAAGCGGCGCCGAGTTAGTGAATCTGGCACGGCTGAAAAGCGGCGTCTCCCACGTACTTTTGCGCGGCGACCGTGAAGATGGCCCCATTGCGCAATACTTCCCCATTGATATGTTCGCAGGCCAAATTATTCGCAGCGGGGACGAAGTACTGTTCAGCTCCGACCAGCGTAGTGAAACCATCGTGGTGGAGGTCGAAGGCAGCTACTACGGCCCCTCTCGCTACGCGCTGCCCAGGGATGCCCGCCTGAGCGAACTGTTGGATGCCATCGCGGTGCCGGAAAGCATGACCGCCGTGGAAAGCATTTCAATTAAACGGGAAAGCGTTAAAGAGCAGCAAGCACAATCCCTTGAAGACAGCTTGCGCCGCCTGGAAACCACCTACCTCGGTGCGCCTTCCAATACCAACGAAGAGGCCGCCATTCGAGTTCAGGAAGCCCAGTTGATTCAAGACTTCATCACCCGTGCCAGCGAACTGGAACCCAGTGGCCGTCTGGTCGTGGCCTACGACGGTCGCATTTCCGATATTCGCCTTCAGGATGGCGATGTGGTCACCATTCCTGAAGTCAGCGACTCCATGTTGATCAGCGGGGAAGTGCTGGTGCCCCAGGCAGCGGTCTACCGCCCCGGCATGAGCGTGATTGACTACATCGAAGGCGCAGGCGGCTTTACCGAGCGCGCCGATGACGACCACATTCTTATCGTTCGCCAAAACGGCGCGGTTGAAAACGCCCGTAACGTGAACCTACGCCCCGGCGACGAAATCCTGGTCATGCCCGCAGCACCCACCCACAACCTGCAGCTAGCTTCTACGCTTACCCAAATACTATTCCAGGTAGCCGTCGCCACCCGCGTCGCGCTTGATCTGTAAGAGTGTTGAATGGACTCTCGTAGCGCGTGGTAACGAATGACGCGAGGAACGAGCAAGTGAGGCACCCGCGAAGGGCGGCGACGCCGCCCAATCGTGCTGACCCCCAATGCGCAGGAACACGCTTTGTCTATTTCTAAAGAATTAACGCTATGGATAACGTAAACCACGGCCCACGGCGCGCCCGCACACCGTGGCAGGTAACACGCAGCGTGTGGTACGCCATGTTCATGCGCGAAGCCATTTCACGCACCATGTCGGACCGCATGGGCTGGTTCTGGATGATTTTTGAGCCAGTTGCTTTTATTGGGATTATGGTCGGTATACGGAGCTTTGTGAGTGGCGATAAACTCATCGTTAACGCTCCTTTTATACCCTGGATGATCGCTGGTTTAATGGGATTTTCACTCGCCAGGGAAGGGATGTTACGTGGCATGGGCGCAGTAGAGGCTAACAGTGCTTTATTTGCGTACCGTCAAGTGCAACCAGTTGATCCTGTATTGGTGCGTAATTTTCTTGAAGGAATGTTGCGTAGCTTTGTTTTTTTACTCTTTATATGTGGTGGTTTGTTACTAAGTCTGGATATCTATCCGGATAATGCATTACGTGCAATATATGCATGGTTATCACTCTGGAGTTTAGGTATAGGAGCTGGATTAGTTACATCAGTAGCTGCCACACTGGTGCCAGAAGTAGGTAGGGTAATCAGGATGCTCTCTTTGCCTTTATTAATAATATCAGGTGTTATTTTTCCCTTAAATAACCTGCCGCATTGGTTGCTTGAATATCTCATGTACAACCCTATTCCTCATGGTCTAGAAACCTTGCGCCTTGGTTTCTTTGAAAATTACAAAACAATTCACGACACCAGCATGCTTTATTTCTGGCTGGTCACGCTTTCTCTTAATGCCCTGGGGCTGTTGATGCACCTGCGCTTTATCGATCGTTTAAAGGCAAAATAATCTATGAACCAACCGTTACGCCGATTTTTAGTTAAGTCCCCTCAGTGGGCGTTAGCTTTTGCCGCTATTTTACTGGTCTCGTTTTATTGGTTTGTAATTGCTGAGGAGCGCTATGTATCCCGCGCTACGGTCGTATTGGAAAGCCCTCAGGTAGCAACCCCTGAAATCAGCTTATCCTCAATTATGGGTGGCGGCGGTGGCAATACCCAGGATCTGCTACTACTGCGTGAGCACCTGCTCTCCGTGGACATGCTGCGCCGGCTGGATGAAGAGCTCGACATTCGCGGACACTACAGCGAGCATGGCGATATTTTTGCCAAGCTTGGCGATAAAGAAGCTCCAATCGAAGACCTGCACAAATACTATCTACGTCGTGTGGAAGTCGAGCTAGACGAGTACGCAGGTGTATTAAATATTGAAGKGCAGGGCTATACGCCCGAATTTGCCCATCAAATGACCACGCTGCTGCTGGAAGCAGGCGAAAACCATATGAACGAAATGGGACACCGTCTGGCCGACGAGCAGGTACGCTTTCTGGAGAGGCAAATGGTGCGCCTGGATGAGCGCTTCACCGAAACCCGCCAGGCATTATTGGAGTATCAGAACGAGTACGGGCTAGTATCACCGACGGATACCGTGGCGAGCATCAACCAGGTGGTGGCAACGTTGGAAGCGGACCTTGCGCGCCTTCAAGCACAGCGCAATGCGCTTTCCAGCTTTCAAAGTGCGCAATCGCCCGAGCTGCGCCAAGTCGAGCGCAATATCACTGCGCTTCGCGACCAAATCATTGAGCAGCGGGACCGTATCGCCCAAGCATCAGGTGACTCACTCAACAGCGTTTCCGCCGAATATGAAACGCTGGAGCTACAGGCCCAGTTCGCCCAGGAAACCTACTCCAGCGCACTCGCCGCACTGGAAAACACCCGCTTAGAAGCCGCCCGCCAGCTCAAGCAAGTAAGCGTACTGCAAAGCCCGCTAATGCCGGAATACCCCACAGAACCAAACCGGCTCTACAACAGCAGCGTATTCGCCATCATCACCATCTTCCTAGCCTTCATCCTCAGCATGCTAATCATGATCATCAAGGATCACAGAGACTAGATGAGCCGTGAATGGTGAAGGGGTTCGTAGCGCGTGGTAAATAGTCKGCGAGGAACGAGCAACGAGGCACCCGCGGAGGGCGGCGCTAGCCGCCCCGATAACGCCACCGAATGCCAAAACGCCACCGCTCACCCCGTGCCATCATCGGCAACGCTCTCGCGTTGCTTCGCGGGAGCGCTATCGCTTACACCGCGCTACGAATACTCAGCAAACTCAGAAGCGCGCCAGAGACCCCGTAGCGCGGCGTAACGACGCCCAAAGGCACGTTACTCCGCTCTGCCATAACTAAATGCATCACTTTGAGTGGGAGGATAAGTAATGCGAACTACCTACGATGAAGCAGATGATATCTTGGTTCTGCACCTATCTGATAAACCTACCGTAAAGGAGGTTTCCCAAGATTGGAACACACATATTAGTTACGCAGAGGATGGCACAATCAATGAAATCGTCATTCTGGAGGCCTCGAAGCAAGGTGCATGGCCACTTTTAAAAAGCCAAGCCGCTTAACTAACCCAGCACCGCACCTGCGCTGCTCCCGCGGGTGCTACAGATACTTCGCAAACACAGAAGCGCGGCAGAAACCCCGTAGCGCGGCGTAACGAAAGAGCGAGAGCAACGAGCGAAAGAGGCACCCGCAGCGGCGGCCCGGCGCGAAGGGCGGCGCTAGCCGCCCCGATAACGCCACCAAATGCTAAAACGCCACCGCTCACCCCGGTGCCACCATCGGCAACGCTAACGCACTGCTCCCGCGGGTGCACTTACAGATATTCCGCAAACTAAGAAGCGTGCCACAGAACCCGTAGCGCGTGGTAACGAGTCTGCGAGGAACGAGCAACGAGGCACCCGCGGATGGCGTCTGCAAGACGCCCAATGGCACACAACCCAACCCCGGCACCGCCTCAAACTGCTCACAAATCACTACCCAAAATCCCGGTTTCAAATGCTCGAAATTCTCCACCACGGCGGCGCCACCGGCGTCACCGGCAGCTGCCACCAACTGATTCTGAATCAAAACGAATCCCTACTGGTAGATTGCGGCCTCTTCCAAGGCGAAGACGCCACAGAAGACACCTTCGAGCTGCTACAAATTGAATTTGATATCAGCACCGTAAAAGCCCTAATCATCACCCACGTACACATTGATCACGTAGGCAGGCTGCCTTATCTGTTGGCCGCAGGCTTCACCGGCCCCATCATCTGTTCGATCCCCACAGCCAAACTGCTACCACTGGTCATTGAAGACGCGCTAAAAATCGGCTTTACCCGCAACACCCAACTAATCGAGCGCTTTCAAGCCCAGCTCGAAAAGCAGATTGTTAGCGTGCCTTACGGAAAATGGCACAACATAGAGTCAGCAAGCGACGTAAGCGGTCACTCCGGTATTAGCTCAGGCATTGGCGGAAAAGGAACCACCCGTGTCAAACTCAAACGGGCGGGGCACATTCTGGGTTCAAGCTACGTAGAAGTAAGCTACCAGGATGCCGTCACCAACGATAAAGAGCGCGTGGTGTTTTCAGGTGATCTAGGCGCACCTTATGCACCATTACTACCCGCGCCCAAATCACCCTACGGTTGCGACCAACTGGTGCTCGAAAGTACCTACGGCAACCGCAACCACCCGGATCGTCGCCACCGCCGCTCCACACTAAAAGCAGCCATAGAGCAAGCACTCGCTAACGGCGGCACGGTGATGGTGCCTGCGTTCAGCATTGGCCGCACCCAAGAATTGCTCTACGAACTGGAAACCATTATTCACCAGTCTCGTTCACCACAATGGCAGTCGCTGGAAATCATTGTAGATTCACCGCTGGCCGCACGCTTTMCCCAGGTGTACCGCGAGCTAAAACCCTACTGGGATAAAGAAGCCCAACGCCGCCTGCGTAGTGGCCGTCATCCGCTCAACTTTGCCAACCTCTACACGGTGGATAGCCACGAAGAGCACGAACAAACCGTGGCGTACCTGGCCAAAACAGGTCGCCCAGCAATAGTCATTGCCGCCAGCGGCATGTGTGCAGGCGGGCGCATCATGAACTACCTCAAAGCCATGTTGGGCGATGAACGCCACCAAGTGCTCTTTGTAGGCTACCAAGGCGCAGGCACCCCAGGGCGAGATATTCAGCAGTACGGCCCCCAGGGCGGTTGGGTAAGCATCGATGGCGAACGAATCGATATCAAAGCAGGCGTGACCTCTATAAGCGGCTACTCCGCCCACGCCGATCAAAAAGACCTGCTCAACTTCGTCAAACGCATGCGCCGCTGGCCGCACACCATTCGTTTAGTGCATGGGGAACAAACAGCGCGCACAGCGCTCAAACATAAGCTAGAAACGATATACGCACGCAAGCGCAGGAGTGTAAGTGTGGTGAATGGCGACTAGCATCCTTGTAGCGCGGCGTAACGAATCTCGCGAGGTACGAGCGAATGAGGCACCCGCGAAGGCGGCGAAGCCGCCCGAAGTTGCCACCTGAACCATGCATTGCGAAGTGGCTTTCGAAAATGAAAAGACACCAATGGCTTCTAAAACTTAATGATTGAAATAAAAAACCTCTACAAACGCTACCACAATCACCACGGCAGCGATTGGGTACTCAAGGACATCAACCTGACGATCCCCACCGGGGTAAGCGTGGGGTTGATCGGCCCCAACGGCGCAGGTAAATCCACCCTGCTGCGTCTGATCGCTGGTATGGATACCCCCGATAGGGGTGAGGTAATACGCCACAGCCGTGTATCGTGGCCGGTGGGGCTATCGGGTGGCATGCAAGGCAACATGACAGGGCGCCAAAACGTAAAGTTTGTAGCGCGAGCTCAAGGKAGTAGCCCCGCGGAAATAAAGCGAGTGATTGCATTCGTTGAAGAGTTTGCAGAAATAGGAGGAGCCTTTGATGAMCCTGTTCGTACTTACTCATCTGGTATGAATTCAAGATTATCCTTTGGCTTGTCACTCGCATTTGATTTTGATATTTACATTTCGGATGAAGCGACAGCCGTAGGTGATAGGGCATTCAAGGCGAAAGCTCAGGCCTTATTTAAGGAACGTGTTGGTCGTGCATCTTTAATTATGGTGTCACATGGTGAAGGTATATTGCGTGACTTATGTCAATCGGCAATATACTTACAAGGCGGAGCTGCTGTTTGGTATGATGATATAGGAGAGGCAATTTCTGATTATCATCAAGATACAGATGATAAAACGCTAATAAATGCATTAAACGAGAAAACGTTTGATATTGATCCGCTCTTGCTAAGTGCTGTGCAAATTAGTTCGTTAAGAAAAGAGCTGTCAAAGGTGCGTCAAATATTTAATGGTTTGCATGTTATTATACATGCAGCTAAAGAGAATGATTGGAATAAAAAAGAGTTAGACGTTTTGCGTAGAGCTAATCAGTATGCTAAAAAACGAATAGAAGAGTTGGTGGGTATAATTACATCGACGCCTGATGGAATGCATAAAGAAGCTAAAGCCGAAGTGACTAAATATGAACGCAGTGTTCTAGGTGTTGAATATGGTATGAGTTTGGCGGAAAGAGAGGGATGGCCTGAAGAAGAATATAGTGTTCTGGAGAAGGCTAAAGTACTTGCCTATAGATACAAAAGCGATAAAGAAGCAGCCCTTGAGTATATTGTAGGAGATGATTAAGCCCGCCATGTTATTGGTTTTAAATTTTTAATAAATGGTTATTTATGAAGCCTGTTCTAGTTGTATGTCGTGCCGAAAGCTATCAAAAAGCTCCTGAATGGCTTTTAGCTAGTACTAGCGAATATGATGTGTTAATTAGCCAATATGGGGTAGATGCTGATGAAAAACATCATGTTTGTAATGGCGGTAAATGGATAGGGATATGTGATCTATTTAAGTCTAATCCTTCGCTGCTTGAGAAATATGACTATTTCTGGTTTCCAGACGATGATATTCAAACTGATCCAAGTGACGTCTTAGCTTTCTTCAGGATTGTGAAAACTCACGGTTTTCAGTTGTCCCAGCCATCACTGACCCCTCAAAGTGTCTATGCCTACCGTCTTACTATTAGCAATCCGCGTTTTAATTTTCGGCTAACAAACTTTGTAGAGCTTATGATGCCGTTAGTGCATACAGATTTGTTACATAAGCTACTGCCAATAATGGAAGGAAAACACGCAGCACTTGGTGTTGATTGGATGTGGCATAAGCTGGTAGAAGATCCGCGAAAACAAGTGGCCATTATTGACAAAGTTGCAATGGGACATTATCGGCCACGAAATACACATCTTGTCTCTCGTATGAAAGAAAAGTCGATCGATCTTTATCGAGAACGAGACGAGACTGTTAAAAGTTTGCATGTTGAACCATATCATCAGTTTGCGCATGAGGGGGAGCTGTTGGCTGGTTCAAAGGTGACGGGTGGTCGTTTAAAATTTCATATGGTAATGGGGTATTTTTCAATACGGCATGAAGTTACTCAACAGCGTTGGGGGCTTAAGCATTATATGTCATTTTTACGTGAGAACTAGATCTTACGAAACTTTGAATAACTTAGAAGGTGAACGAATATGAAGCGCATATGTATAGTTGGAGCAGGCTTTAGTGGTGCTGTGATTGCGCGCAGTTTATCCGAGGAAGGTTATGAGTGCTTAGTTGTAGATGAACGACAGCACTCAGCAGGTAACTGTCACACTGAGCGCGATGCTGAAAGTGGTGTAATGGTCCATAAGTATGGGCCTCATATTTTCCATACAAACGATGAACGGGTATGGAATTATATAAATCGCTTTGGTGAGATGATGCCCTATGTTAACCGTGTAAAAGCAACGGTAAAAGGGCAGGTATATTCGATGCCTATCAACCTACATACTATTAATCAGTTTTTTGGTAAAAGTATGTCTCCTGCCGAAGCGAAGTCCTTCATTGAAGGTAAGGCAAGGATGGATATACAAGAGCCTGAAACATTTGAAGAACAGGGTTTGCGTTTTGTAGGGGATGATATTTATCAAGGTTTCTTTGCTGGTTATACTCGAAAGCAGTGGGGAGTTGAGCCTAGTCAATTACCAGCATCTATATTGAAGCGCTTGCCACTCCGTTTCAATTATGATGATAATTATTTTAATCACCCCTATCAAGGAATGCCACGTCATGGTTATACAGCCATAGTGGAAAATATTTTGGATCATGAAAATATTGAGGTGCGCCTTGACACTAAATATGAAAGACTTAATGAAGAGTTCGAACATATTTTTTATTCTGGCCCTCTCGACCGTTACTTTAATTATGAACTAGGCCGCTTAGGTTATCGTACACTTGACTTTGAGCCAGTACGCGCAGAAGGTGACTATCAAGGCACAGCTGTAATGAATTATCCAGATGCCGATATACCTTTTACACGTATAGCTGAGCACAAGCACTTTGCTCCCTGGGAAAGCGGTAACTTTACAAAGACAATTGCATTTCGTGAATATAGTCGCTCATGTGGCCCTGATGATATTCCATACTATCCAATTCGGCTGGTTGAAGAGACACAGCTACTAGAGCGCTATCAAGAACGTGCAGCAAAAGAAAAGAACGTAACTTTTGTAGGACGCTTAGGAACATATCAGTATTTAGATATGGATATAACAATTGGGCTTGCATTGGATGTTGCAGAAAAATATCTAGCGAGTGCTAAGCAATGAGCGATGTACCCGATGTTATAGTTAATGAGCAGATAGGAAATGATATGCAATTGGTAAACCTTGTTCAACGCCTAGTGATGCCTGAGCCAGGTATTAATAGCGAGTACCCCCTGTTTTTTCATCATCATGGTGGAGTTGCAGGGTTTGATACCCTGAAAAAAGCGTACTTTGCTCAGCGTGGCGCTACCATAAGTTTTAATAGCTATTTCAATTCATTTCCTGTGCATTTATACGATTTAGATGAACATGCGGTAGATGTTGAAATAAAAGCATCAGGCACTTTTATCGTACAAATTGTGATGGCAAGGCATGGCCGTAGTTGGGAGCAACTATATCAAAGCAGAGTTGAGCTAACTGACGGTGAAGTAGAAAAAATTCGTCTGCCCACGATGCTGCTTGATGGGTTGATATATGTAGAAATAATATCTCTGCGGGATACTCTTATATATGACGTAGATTATAGTATTGTCGGTGAAATACATCAGAGTGTTTCATTAACAGCAGTAATCACAACTTTTAAGCGCGACGAAGCTGTGCAGGAAACAGGACGTCGCATGCAATCATATTTTGAGAATAACGTTGATTTACTAGATAAGTTCAAGTTGTTAGTGATTGATAATGGTGGTGATACTGATTCAATTCCGTTTGAAAAGTCAACAGTAATAAAGAATCGTAATTTAGGTGGTGCGGGTGGCTTTACTCGTGGCCTAATGGAGGTCGTTGAAAATCAACTGTCGTCACATGTTCTATTTATGGATGATGATGCAAGTTTTTTCCCTGAGTCACTAAGAAGAACTATGTCAGTTTTGCAGTATTCAAAAACTGATAACAGGGCAGTTTGTGGTGCCATGATCACAGAATCCCATAAATGGCGCATGTGGGAGAACGGTGCTACGTTTGATCAGCGTTGTAAACCTATCGATAATGGCCGAGATCTTGGTGATTTTGGTGAGGTGGTTGCGATGTCTATCGGGCAGCCCCGTAACATAGATAATAAATATGCGGGCTGGTGGTATTTTTGTTTTCCTATTGCATCAGTGAATGTTTGGCCGTTTCCATTCTTTGTCAGAGGAGATGATAGTTATTTCTCACTTGCAAACGATTTTGACATTATTACGATGCCAGGAGTTGTTGCAATTCAAGAAGACTTCTTTACTAAGCAAACACCGCTAACGCTATATTTGGACATGCGTTATCATCTTGTGCATCATTTAACATTCGAAAATATTGAGATTGGTCAAAAATCGTTAAGTCGTTTGATGTCCAAGTTTTTCAATCGATTTAATAATAGCTACCACTATGAATCTGCTGATGCTATTTGCCAAGCAATTGAGGATGTATTGGCCGGAGATTCATTTTGGGAGCAGAATGTTGATATGGCTGAACGAAGAAAGCTGATCAATAGCAATACACAAAATGAAAAAATTCAAAATGCCATTTCTATGAATCTTGGCAATGTTACTCACCATGCACCTCAACGCAATAAAGGCCGTTGGAAGAGTTTGCTACGTCGGTTTAGTTATAATGGCCACTTACTGCCAGACTCATTACAATATCAAAAAGGCGTTGTTTTCCCCTTGGATGTAAGGGCTATTGAACACGACACATTCTTACGCCCTTATACGATAACAGTAGACCCTGCCTCAGGTAAAGGTTACATCTGTAAAATAGATAAACAAGCCTATTTTGACAACCGTAAACGTTTTAAAGACTTAGTGCGTAAGCTGGAAGCTAATTACGAACAGTTGAGCAATCAGTACAAAGAATTATCTAAAACCCTTGCTGCAAAAGCTGCTTGGGAAGAACGGTTTAAATCGGAGTGAAAGTAATGAGCACGAAGCATGAATATGATGTAGCTATCTTGGGTTGGTGGTACGGTGCTAATTATGGCTCTATGACTACCTATTACGGATTGCACCGTGCGATTTCTAATTTAGGCTACAGTGTGCTTATGGTTCACGAACCTTTAGGTTATAACGGTTATCGTGTGGAGTGGCCACATGACTTACTATCTATAAAATTTGCGGATCGCATGGGGTATGAGTATACGAACCAGTTCCATTTTAGCGAACTGCCGAGTTACAACATGAAAGTTAACACTTTTATTGTGGGCAGCGATCAGCTTTGGAACCCACTGATCGGGCGCGTTAACGATGATCTGTTTCTTGATTTCGTATCGGACAAAAACGGTCGCATTGCCTATGCAACTTCGTTTGGCAACAAGGGTACCAAGAAATTCGATGGTGAGTTCCGTGAAAAGCATTCGAAAAATTTGCAGAAGTTCGATGCCGTTTCGGTGCGCGAAGAATATGCCGTAGATGTTGCGCGCGATGTCTTCGGCGTTGAGGCTCATAAAGTTGTAGACCCTGTATTCCTATTGGAAAAGGCCGAGTACGAGAAGCTTGCCGATAGCGCCAGCTGGCAGCCCGAGGGCGATTATCTGAATGTCTTCTACCTTGATCCGACACCTGAAAAGCGTCGGGTCGCTGAGGCTGTTGCCGACAAGCTGGGTCTGTCGAAGATTGTCATTGTACCCAATCCCGACAAGGGACGTGCGCTTTCAATGGAGATATTCTCGGGCGACCGATTTGAATTCGTACCAGAGGATGCGGTAGAGAATTTCCTGGCCGCTTACAAAAATGCGAATTATGTAATCACTGACAGCTTTCACGGCACAGCCTTCAGTATTATTTTTGAGCGTCCGTTTTCATCAATCTACAATACAAAACGTGGCGCTGATCGCTTTGTAAACATTCTGAAGCATTTCAAGTTTGGCGAAAGTCGTCGATTGTATGAAACTGATGATGAGACTACGGTTGCTCAGAACAGTAATGTATCGGCTACATTGGATTTCACGGCTGCAAATGATGTCTTGGAAGTGGATCGTGAAGCATCGGTGGCTTGGCTAAAAGATGCGCTTGCGACGACTGTAGCACGTGTTCAGAGCGGTGCCCTGCGCGTGGGTATTGAGGCAAGTGGGCAGAGGCAGCCGCATTTTTCGCCGCCATCTGATAGAGCAATCACAATCGAAGCGCCCGAGTTTCATGCCAGCAGCAATGCTTGGCATGTCGCTAAGGCAACTGGTGAGACTTCCATTACGGTTACACCGGGTGGTTCAGTCAAGGGTAATCGGGTTTGGTGCGACTTGCCCCAGTCTTTAGTGAAAGGCCATGCTTATCGGCTTACATTTGATTGGGCACCGATTACCACTGCGCGTGCGATTAATATTCATTTGAGGAATGCAAAGACTGGTACTTTTAATGTTATCGGAACATTGCCTGGTGGACGTAAAGGTAGCAATGAGCAGAATTTCATCGACTTTATTGTGCCCCAGGATAACCTTTCGCAAATAATGTTAGGGGCTGTCCATTTTGTGGGCGTTAATCCGGGCGCACGCTTTTATAAAATTGTGCTTGATCCGATTGATAAAGCCGACATGAGTAGGCCTCAGCTGATAAAAGCTCCTACGCCTGCTGAAAAAGTTAAAAGGTTGTCTGAAGCAGATAGCGACCGCTATATAAAGTTCTACGCCCAGAACATGGTATCAAATAGCGAAGGCAACGCACGCAGCGTAATTATGTTCAATGCACATGCTGTTGAAAAGGGGCTGAGCCGTGCAAACTTTCGTCCTGGGTTTGGTAAGATAGCAATACCAAAGCTTGCAGCAGAGATGAACAGTTGGGTCGAAAGCGGCAAATCGACAGATGATAGCTTTTTTAAAATAGGCGCGGCTGTCATGCGGGCTTATTTCGATCATCATAAAACAATAGGTTATAATGTTTCCGAGTTTAGGGCTTTGTTTAAGCCGGAAGTTCTAGAACATGTTGAAAAGGCTGATGCTCAGGCGGGAGGTGTGCAAGCTGCACACTTGGAGCGTGCCACGTCTGAAGCAGAATATTACGAGAAATCCTTTTCCTCAGTTGCATTCGGGCGTCGTAGTGTCCGTGAGTTTCTGGATCAAAAAATTGACAACACTCACATTCTGAATGCGATCAAAGTTGCTGCACAAGCGCCTTCTGTTTGTAATCGACAGCCAGCTCGGGTTTTCCAGTTCGATGATAAACAGCTGATGCAAAATGCCTTAAAGCTACAGGGGGGCTGGTCTGGCTATGACATGCCGCCCAAATTACTCTTGGTAACTAGTGACTTGTCTGCGTATGTGTTCGCGGACGAACGTAACCAGGCGTTTATCGATGGGGGATTGTTCTTGATGAACCTGCTTCTAGGCCTTGAGAATGTGGGTCTTGGTGCATGTCCGCTTAATACAGCCATGAGCACTGATCAGGTCAACCAAGCACGCAAGCTGCTAGGCATCCCAGAATCCCACGTATTCATAGCATTTGTTGCGGTTGGCTACCATGATAGTGACGCTCTTGTACCGAAATCCATGCGTTTGGATGTAACTGATATCTTGTTGAACTAGGTAGCGATCTTACATAGAGAGCTTTGAAAGCTAGCTGTGAAGCGCATGGCCACCTAAATTTTTCGTAAAATGTATTTTCAACTCGATAGTATGTGGGTTTTAAGGTTAAGCCATCTGACTGTGTTGGTCTCTCGGGGTGCCGATCAGGCACTTCGAGTCACAGCCAAACTCCTTAAAACGTTTCATTCCCTATACGCTGGAACTTGTCTGATTGCTCTAAGTTGTAGTAAGCGCATCATGGGTATAGCCAAATTAGTCCTTGCTTGATCCAAGGTACAAATCAGTTTGGCACTCATCAGGTTGAGATTGACAACCATAATCTCAATTTTCTTAGATTTTTGCAATTCGCTGATTGTATCGTTGCTGTTAGATTGATAACGGTTTGTAGGGGGGCTCCTTGCTGAGTGTGGCTGCTATAGCTCTGTTCTTTGAGCCAGATAGACAATGTTCTACGGAATTTCTTCGTTTCGAACCTAGAAGGCAATCTGAGGCTAAGTTTAAGCATATTGCTATGAATGATGATAACTTCATTCTGTAGCTGATAAAGCAGCAGTGCTGCAAAGCTGCGCTATTATATTTACCAGCATATAATTATGGCGTTTTCGAAGACACAATGTTGCCCAGGTAAATGGATACTGTCTAGGGCGACGATAAATCGAGGTAAGTTAGCGTCCGGACCTAGTGATAAGATAAAGCTCCGGGGTAGCTTGCCGGTCGTGTACCAAGTAAAATTTTGTTTTCAATTGGCCACTGTTGAGACCCAATGAATGATCTTGAGGTTCGCTGGGGCTTCACTTGTTGTCTCTTCCCGAGGCAGCCCCCGTAGCACTAATGGAAGTGGAGTCGAACATCCATGCATCTAAACCAATCATGCTGTCTTCTTACAATTAAAGATGCAATCACTGGAGAACGGTATCGAAGGTGACGTCTTCATGCCAGCGGGGAAAGCGATCGTAGAACCTGGTTCACGGGGCATAGCTATTAGGCACATCTTGCCATTTCGCACCGGAGCACAGCACCCAGAAAATACCATTGAGTATTTTCTGATCGTCCTTTCTGGGTCTTTCAATGCGTTGGGGCAGAGAAATGATATCGTCAATCAACGACTAACCGTACCTTGAAATCTCGTAACGGCCTGCAATTCGTCACTTATTCATACAAAACCTAGGAAAGCTGTGATCAAGTCTTCAGGGTGAAATACTGAATCCCCAGATACGGTCGAGAACGAAGGTGTGAATCAACGGCTCTCATTCGCGAACAGCGAGTTCGGCAATCAACACCGTTAAACTCGCAAGAAAATGCTCCTGGGCTGATATTCAAAGAAGCTAGGGATAATTTGAATATTCTATCTACTGTTCTGCTTTCGCGAACCTATATGACTCTTTTTCAAGTTATGGAAAATGAGCTTGTGCCATATTTTAATAGATCTTGATTGACTGGATTTATGAATTTCCTGAGTTTGGGAAAAGGTCTGGTGCGTATAAGGAGTGATTACACTTTAACTCCTTGGTCGCCAAAGTAATGTGAGCTACACCTTTGATTTGCTTGCTTGGCAGTTTTTTATATTTGATATAAGTATTTTGTGGAGGGGATATGGGTCAGATTATAAATGTTTTTTCTTCTGGAGATTCCAGGTATTTCAAACTGGCACCAACATTGTTGGTGAATTTGTATGAAATGCACAAAGACTTGAGAGTTAATTATTATGCTCTTTCAGATTACATCGAGCCGGATGTTCTTGAATCTCTGAATAAAATAGCAGAGTATTATAATCAAAATTTTAGATATATACTGGTTTCTGAAGAAGATTTTGAATATATCGATAAAATGAAGAAAGGAAGTTCTCGGTGGGGTAAACAGGCTTTTTATTGGATGATTGCCCATGAGTACCTTCCAGATGATATTGAAGTAGCTCTATTTTTGGATTTAGATGTTGTCGTGCTTCAGGATCTAACAAAGTATATATTTTCGGAATCTTTTGATGACCAAACCTTGCTGGTATCTTTTAATCATAACCCAAAACGGGCAGAGCTATTAGAAAAACCTATGTCTGATGAGCAGAAGCAACTGGGTAGAGTTTTTAACTCAGGGGTTTTATTGCTTAATTTAAAAGAAATGAAAGCTCGTTCGATGAATAGTGAATATTATCAAACTATTGCAAATGACGTGGCCTCATTGCCGCCTGTTAAATCTTTTATGGGTGAGGTTCAAATATTTGGAGATCAAGGTCTTGCAGGGTTTGTTTTCGAAGGTAGGTTTAGAGAAGTCTTGGGAGATATTGTTCTACAAGGGCTGGGTAATGTAAGTTATCAGTACTATAGTGATAGGACGAGCGTAATACACTATGCTGGCACTTCTCCGGCTGCTAAGCATCATTTGGACTCAGATGAAAAGCTTCTGTTTGGGCCTTACCAAGAGATAAGTGTTCCTTATTTAGCTCATAGGTTAATGGCGCAAAGCATAATGAGTGTTGAGGGCGGCGTAGCTCTGTTAAGTAGAATGAAATCTGTTTTTGAAGGCAAGAGATTGAATTTTGAAAATCTATCCAGTTTTCCAATATACCATGATGGGTTCTGGCATGAGGAAAGGTGTAAAGAATTCACAAAGCTGACTCTAGTGAAAAATAAAGTGGCAAGGCAGTTGTTCTTTAATGTCAAGACACTGTGCTTTGCTCGTGCTGTTATAAATAAGAAAGTCAAGGTGTATGGCAGGATTAGAACCAACTTTTCGACAAGTAAAGGTATTCGAGTTATTGTTGAAGGGGTTTCAAAAAGTGACTCTAAAGTTCTAGGTGCTGTTTTCTTAAAAGCGTTTGAATTTGTCGAGTTTGATTTTGAGTTTGAAGCTGATTTTGAGGTGAGAAGTGTCTTTGTGACCTCGACGGATTTTGGAGCTCAGAATCGCTTTATTGAAGTTTATGATTTGGGGCTTGAAGTTATTGGCCTTTGAGTCAAATATGGTGTTGGTTCTGTATGGGTAAGTTTTGTCAGTTTGTGGCATTTTGAAGCTTAATAGAAATAGTTCTATAGGAGAGGAGATGGTGATATTAGTTGTTGGCGGAGCAGGCTACATCGGCTCCCATATGGTCAAGCAACTCTCAAAAGCCGGTAAGCAGGTGGTGGTACTTGATAACCTAAGCACGGGCTTTCGTGAACTCGCCTGTTACGGCCAGTTAGTGGTCGGGGATTTGGCGGATACCGTTCTGTTGGAACGGCTGTTTCGCGAACACCAGTTTGATGCGGTCATGCATTTTGCAGCGTGTAGTTTGGTGGGAGAATCCGTGGGCGACCCCGCCAAATATTATCGCAACAATGTTTCCAATACGCTGAACTTATTGGATGTAATGGTACGCCACCATGTGCGCCATTTCATTTTCTCTTCCACTGCCGCTACCTTTGGCGAGCCGGAATACACGCCGATAGACGAAGCGCATCCGCAAGCGCCCATTAACCCTTATGGTGCCAGCAAGTTAATGGTAGAGCGGGCATTGCAGGATTACGCCACTGCGTATGGACTGAACTCGGTTTCCCTGCGTTATTTCAACGCCTGCGGCGCGGACCCGGAAGGGGTGCTGGGCGAATGTCACGACCCGGAAACCCACTTGATTCCGTTGATTCTGCAAGCGGCTTCCGGTCGGCGTAAAAGCATTACGGTTTTCGGGCGAGATTACCCAACCGAAGATGGTACTTGTATCCGAGACTATATCCACATTGAAGATTTGTGTTCAGCCCATGCACTAGCTTTACAGGCGCTGGTAGATGGTGAGTTGTCTGGCGCGCTTGGTTTTAATCTAGGCAACGGACAAGGATATTCGGTACAAGAAGTCATCGACGTTGTGAAAGATATTGTGGCAGAAGATAGTTGCGAATTGGCAGTAGAGGAAGGTGAGCGACGCGCAGGGGATCCAGCTCGACTAGTCGCAGATGCCACACAGGCAAAGAAAGCCTTGGGTTGGCAGCCTCAATATGCAGACCTAATTACTATTGTTCGCCATGCATGGGCATGGGAGAAAAAGCTCGCGCGTATTCAGTAATGTATAAGTTGATCTAAACGGCGAAATGAGTAGGGAGACGCAAATCCAAGCCACCGTGGCCCCGCTACCGAGCGCAGGTTCAACGAAGCGCACATTATCGCCATCACGCAGGCGGTGGTGGATTATGCAAAGAAGAAGACTACCAAGGGCCGCTGTTTTTAGGCGTGGACACCCATGCGCTTTCACGCCCCGCCTGAGAGTGTGCGCTGAGGGTGCTGGTCGCTAATAGAGTGCCGGTGATGATCGAAAAGGGCCATAGCTACACGGCTACTCCCTTAGTCAGCCACGCCATTTTTCAGCACATCGCTCAGCAGCGCCAGGCCATGCCTGCCATGAAAGCGGACGGCCTGATTATTACGCCTAGTCATAACCCGCCAGAAGATGGCGGTATTAAGTACAACCCCCTACCACGGTGGCCCCGCTGATACTGAAGCCACCAAGTGGATCGAGCTACGCGCCAATGCGTACCTGCTTCGTCAGCTAAGTGATATCACGCTGGTACCGTTGGAAGAAGCGCTTGCTCATGCCCAAGAGTATGACTACACCGCGCATTATTTAGCGTAGTTGGGTAGCGTGGTGGATATGATGGTGATTCAAAAGCCAACTTAACGCTGGGCGTAGACCCCATGGGCGGCACGGCGCTGCCCGTGTGGCAGGCGATTGTTGAGCATTTCGGCCTGAACCTGGAAGTAGTGAACACCACCATTGATGCCAACTTCAGCTTTATACCGCCCGATCACGACGGCAAGATCCGCATGGATTGTTCCAGCGCGTATGCCATGGCGAACCTACTGAAGATTAAAGACCGCTTCGATATCGCCTTTGGCAACGACCCTGACGCCGACCGCCACGGCATTGTGGATGCCAACGGGTTGATGAACCCGAATCACTTCTTGGCGGTGTGTGTAGATTACCTGATTAGCCATCGCCCGCAGTGGAGCGATTCGCTGAAAATAGGTAAAACGCTCGTCTCATCTTCCATGATCGACCGCGTTGTGGCTTCGCACAACCGTGAGTTGTTTGAAGTGCCGGTCGGTTTCAAGTGGTTCGTGGATGGCCTGCACGAAGGCTGGCTCGCCTTCGGCGGCGAGGAGAGCGCTGGCGCAAGCCTACTCACCCAAGCAGGCGAGGCGTGGTCGACCGATAAAGACGGAATCGCACTGTGCTTGCTAGCCGCTGAGATTATGGCCGTTACCGGTAAAACGCCTAGCGAGTATTACCAAACTCTCACAGAACGCTTTGGCGAGCCGTTCTACAAACGGGTCGATACCGCCTGCAGCGCAGAAGAGAAAGCCGCGTTCAAAAGCCTCACCGCCGAGAGCATCACCGACACCACCTTGGCCGGAGACCTCATCACCGCCTTAGTGGTAAAAGCATTGGGTGATCAAGTAGCCATTGGTGGTTTAAAAGTCACCACCGAAAACGGTTGGTTCGCCGCACTCCCCAGCGGCACGTAATCGCTCTACAAAGTGTAAGCCGAAAGCTTCAAAGGCCCGCAGCATTTGGATGAGTTGATTGAGATTGTCACCGCGCTTTTAACTGGGTTGTTGAAAGGGKAAGTAGTTCACGTGCCGATGGTGGCACAGAGGTTTGATGATTCACGGTGGCCTGACCCAGGCGGCTACTCGCCGCCTGCCTTCGCGGGTGCCTCTTTCGCTCGTTGCTCTCGCTCTTTCGTCACGCCGCGCTACATGGCTCCCAGGCAGTTTTAGATAGGCACCCGCGAAGCACTCCGCTAGGAGTGCCGACGGTGGCTCCCAGGTTTAATGGTGCAGGGTAGCATTGTACGCTTTTCCAGTGCCTAGTTATGCCGTACTACGTGTGCTTTTCATGATGTTGTAAACTATATGATTAACACTGAATTGATAGGGGCTGGCATGAAGTTTGCTTAATAAATGTAGGCCACAACGCCTTTTGTATATCAAGGAAGACATATGTACACACCGTTATCAGCTGCGACTCAGCGTGTTTATACCCCTTTGAATGCTCTGGCCGTTCATGCTGAGCGCTTACAGGCTCAATCGCTCAGTGATTTGCTGTGTACTACTGAGTCTGCGCAACGTCGGGCAGAGTCTCTTGCATTCACCTTTGGCGCGCTACATCTGGATTTCAGCAAGCAGCGCTTAACCAATGAAACGCTCTCTTTGCTGGTGGAGTGGGCCCATAGCTGTGGGTTGGAAACGAAGCGCCACGCATTTTTCGCCGGTGCTGAGGTGAATCCTTCCGAAAAACGCCCTGCGCTGCACATGGCGGCGCGGTGGCCTGCTGGTTCTACACCCCCTAAAGGGATGGAAGCTGCCGCGACTTTTTGCCAGCAACAGCGGATGAAAATGGCAGACTTTGTGCAACGTGTGCACAGTGGGGAATGGTTTGGTGCTACTGGGCAAGCCATCACTGATATTGTGCATATTGGCGTGGGTGGCTCTGATTTAGGCCCCGAATTGGTGAGTGAGGCACTGGCTGATCGCCCCAGCAGTGTCAAAGTGGGCGTGCACTATGTCTCGACCATGGATGGGTCACAGTTACTGCCCTTAATGGAAACATTGAACCCTGCCACAACGCTGCTGGTGCTGGCGTCAAAATCTTTCACCACCGCCGATACTCAATTTAATGTCCGTACGGCGCTGTTATGGCTCAGCGATGCGCTTGAAGTAGAAGAGGAGACCATTCGCCGTTACCAACTGCTGGGTGTGTCGTCTAAACCCGATAAAATGAGCGAGTTCGGTATTCCCAACGCGCATCAGTTGGAATTCAAAGAGTGGATTGGTGGGCGGTTTTCATTGTGGTCCCCGATTGGCGTGAGTGTTGCCATGCAGCTTGGGATAGAGCACTTTGATGCTCTATTGGAAGGCGCGCATGCGATGGATCAACATTTCATGGCCGCGCCACTGGAAGCAAACTTACCTACGTTAATGGCCCTTGTGGGGGCTTGGAATAGCCAGTTTTTAAATATCCCTACTCACGCCGTACTGCCCTATGATGGCCGCCTTAAAAGCTTGGCTGCTTACTTGCAGCAGTTAGAGATGGAATCGAACGGTAAAAGCGTTAGTTTGGATGGGCGCTCCATCAACCATGCGACTTGCCCTATTTTGTGGGGCGATGTAGGGCCTAACGCTCAGCATGCGTTTTATCAGTTGCTTCATCAGGGTGGGCATACCGTCAGTGCAGATTTTGTGGCGGTGGCAGACCGTGCAGCTAGCGCTTTCGAGCGCGCTAATACGGCGTTAAACGACCAAGAGGCGCTGACGCTGGCGAACTGTTTGGCGCAGTCACAGCTATTTGCATTAGGAGACGATGCGATACCGCCCGCGTTACGTGGTTACATGGCACAGGGGTATCGAGGCAACCAGCCTAACTCCGTTATACTCCTTAAATCGCTAGATGCGTGGTCGATAGGCGCGTTACTAGCGCTATATGAACACAAAGTGTTTGTTCAATCGGTGTTGTGGAACATCAACCCGTTTGACCAGCCTGGTGTCGAGCTAGGTAAGCAATTAGCCAATAGCTTATATCAAACCCTGGCGGGCCAGCCGATTGAACACCAGAATGTAGAAGATCCCGGTACTGCTCAGCTGCTGCGTAAAGTGAGTGAGTGGCGTCAGCAATGTAACGAAAAAGGAAGTGGTAAATGACTCAAGTACGCAAAGCGATTATTCCGGTAGCTGGTTTTGGTACGCGCCTGCTGCCGATCAGCAAGGCGATTCCTAAAGAGATGGTGCCGGTGGTGGATCGCCCTCTTATCCAACACGTGGTGGAGGAAGCGCTGGCCGCGGGCATCAACGAAATTATTTTGGTCACGCGTGCTGGAAAGTCGGCCATTGAAGACCACTTCGATGCTCACTTTGAGCTTGAGCATTCACTGGCCAGCAAGGGTAAAGATGCACTTCTGGAAACCCTTTCCGCTATTTCGCCGAAACAACTGAAAGTGACCAGTGTTCGTCAGCCCAATGCAAAAGGGTTAGGCCATGCGATTTTCTGTGCAGCCCATCTGCTAGACAAAGACGAGCCATTCGCAGTTATACTGCCGGATGTATTAGTAAAGCCGCAGTTAGGCAGCACCGCTTGTGATTTAGGCAGTATGGTAGAGCGTTGGGACGCGAACGATGCTTCCCAAATTATGGTAGAAGCGGTGCCACAAGAAGACGTTTACCGTTACGGCATTGTGGATTGCGACGAGCCCGCCGCAGGCGAGAGCGCCACTATGCGTGGCGTAGTGGAAAAGCCTAAGCCGGAAGAGGCGCCTTCACGCCTTTCCGTGATTGGCCGTTATGTATTGCCGTACCGCATTATGGAGCTGCTACGCGACCAGCCGCCGGGCGCAGGCAACGAAATCCAGCTGACTGATGCCATCGACCGGTTAATGCAGGAAGGTAATATTGTGCAGGCTTTTCGAATGCATGGTCGCACTTTTGATTGCGGACATATTGAAGGTTGGTTACAAGCTAATAATATTTTAGCTCGCGAAGCGGGTTATGACGTATAAGAGGCCTCAACAGGCGGCTGATGTCTTCACTGATGCATCTTTTTTTAGTAGACTTTGAAATTAATATATTGATCAATTTTTTTAAACAAATCAAAGAACTTTTCCGCCAACTCTTTCTAAACAATCTCTACGACATAAAAGACCCGCTGCGGTGAGCTGAAAAATCTCACTGGTATTAATTTCGTTTATGAAACGCCGTATTTTCATTTGAAAGCATTCGAAATGAACCCAGAAGAAGCAGCCGAAGCTTTGATCGCAGCCTTATGTGAACGTGGAATTATTAGCTGATTTTAAGGCACTAGCTGTCAAGTGGTGGATGGGTTGTTGGCTGCTTCTTGGCTTTTTTATACAAGGACTAGATATTAAAGACAATCTTTAAAATTTAGTCTTATAGAGTTTTGGAGTATGGCGGTTATTAACCAAGCACTGCTGGATGCCGTCGAACGAATTGCCTATGAAGCTGGCGAGGCAATTATGAGCATTTACGCTCGCGATTTCAGCGTGGAAAAAAAGGCGGATAAAAGCCCGTTAACCGAAGCTGATAAAGCTGCTCACTCGATTATCGTGCGCGGCTTGCAGGCATTGCCGGAGCAATTTCCGATTCTCTCGGAAGAAGATATCGAAGGCTTTACTGGGGTTGATCCGAATGGCCGCTACTGGCTAGTGGACCCGCTGGATGGCACCAAGGAGTTCATCAAGCGCAACGACGAGTTCACCGTCAATATCGCCCTGATCGAAAACGGCAAGCCGGTGCTGGGCGTGGTGACCGCCCCGGCGTTGGATGTTGGCTACGTGGCTGCCCAGGGGCTGGGCGCGTTTAAGGTGGAAGCCAATGGTGAGCGTAAGGCTATTTCTGTCGCCGGTAAGCCTAAAGCGGGCGTGGCGTGGCGGGTAATGGGCAGCCGTTCACATGCCAGCCCCGATTTAGCTGCGTGGCTTGAGCAGTTGGGTGAGCACACCATGTTGCCCATGGGCAGTTCTTTGAAGATGTGCATCATCGCCGAAGGCTTTGCCGATGCCTACCCGCGTTTAGGCCCCACCTCTTTATGGGATACCGGAGCGGCCCATGCGGTGTTGCTCCAGGCGGGCGGCCGGATAGAAAACCTGGAAGGCACTGAGCTCAGCTACGCCAACCCTCGTGAAATCCTCAACCCTAACTTTGTTGCGTGGGGGCATGAGCCGGTGAAGCACGCCGATCGATGAAAGTTTGCCCGCTCCTGCGCTTTCTGATTAGCTGATTTGTTACCATTGGTTTTATGGTCAGCTTTTAGAAACATCTTAGGGATTGATTCGCATGAAAATTGCCGTTGCAGGAACGGGCTATGTAGGGCTTTCCAACGCGATGCTGCTTGCGCAGCACCACGAAGTGGTCGCGGTGGATATTGTTCCCGAGAAAGTCGAGCTGCTGAATAATCGCCGCTCACCGATCGAAGATACGGAAATTGCGGCGTTTTTAAATCGTGATGATTTGAATTTTACGGCCACCTTGGATGCTGAGCAGGCCTACGCCGATGCGCAGTTCGTGATCATTGCTACCCCCACCGATTACGATCCCCAAACCAACTATTTCGATACMAAAAGCGTTGAAGCCGTTATTGAGCAGGTCATGCGCATTAATCCTGATGCGGTGATGGTGATTAAATCCACCGTGCCAGTGGGCTATACCAAGGGTGCTTCAGAGCGCTTCAAAACCCAGAACCTACTTTTCTCGCCTGAGTTTTTGCGCGAAGGTAAGGCGCTTTATGACAACCTTTACCCATCGCGCATTATTGTGGGCGAGCGTTCCGAGCGCGGCGAAACGTTTGCTGAACTTCTCAAGCAGGGGGCGATGGCAGAAGAGGTTGAGGTGCTGCTAACCAACAGCACCGAAGCCGAGGCGATCAAGCTGTTTGCGAATACCTACCTGGCCATGCGGGTTGCCTACTTCAATGAATTAGACAGCTACGCTGAAACCCACGGCCTGGATGCTAAGCAGATTATCCAGGGCGTGGGTCTCGACCCGCGTATCGGTAAGCACTACAACAACCCGAGCTTTGGGTACGGCGGCTACTGCCTGCCGAAAGATACCAAGCAACTCCTGGCCAACTACGCCGATGTACCCAGTAACATGGTTCAGGCGATTGTGGATGCGAACCGCACGCGGAAAGATTTCATCGCGGAATCGGTGCTGCGCCGCAACCCGAGCGTGGTGGGGGTGTACCGGCTGATCATGAAAACGGGTTCGGATAACTTCCGCGCCAGTGCCATGCAGGGCGTGATGAAGCGTATCAAGGCGAAAGGGGTGGAAGTGGTGGTTTACGAGCCGGTGTTAGAAGACGATAAGTTTTTCGGCTCGACCGTCATGCGTGACCTGGATGCGTTCAAGGAGAAGTGCGATGTCATCCTGGCGAACCGCATGGTCGCTGAGTTGAGCGATGTAGAAGCCAAGGTGTATACCCGTGACCTGTTTGGTAGTGATTGATGACAAGTGCCATTGGGCGTCGTTCCGCCGCTATCCGTGCCGGGCTGCCGCTGCAGGTGCCTCGGATGTTCGTTTCTCTCACAACCTCGTTACCACGCGCTACGGTATGTGCACGCACTTGGTTTGTGGTTTTCGTAGCGCGTGGTAAGCGATAGCGCACCCGCGATGCAGCGCGGAGCGGTGCTGGGGTTGGTTTTGTGCCATTGGGCGTCGTTCCGCCGCCACCCGCGGGTGCCTCGTTGCTCGTCCCTCGCAGACTCGTTACCACGCGCTACGGTATGTGCAAGCACTTGGTTTTGTGCTTTTCGTAGCGCGTGGTAAGCGGAGCGCACCCGCGATGCAGTGCGGAGCGGTGCTGTAGAAACACTCATGGTTCTAAGCCCCTATCATTGGGGCTTTCTTTTTTTGGCCCTAGCGCTTACAGACTTGAGTCTTATAGACTTAGGTGTTGAGGCCGCTGGTCGTAGGTTTTGTTGTTAAAAGGAGTTTACAAATGGAAGCCATTTTAAAAGCATTTTACGAACAACAACCGAGTGCCAGCGTTCCCAAGGAGCGGGTGACGTTTGGCACCTCCGGCCACCGGGGCCGTTCCCTAGAGCGTACTTTTAACGCGGCGCATATTTATGCGATCACCCAGGCGGTGGTCGATTACCGCACTGAGACGGGCTATCAGGGGCCGCTGTTTTTAGGGTTTGATACCCATGCGCTTTCTCGTCCCGCCTGGGAGTGCGTGCTGCAAGTGCTGGCCGCAAACAGGGTGCCGGTATTCGTCGAGAAAGATCACGGCTACACCGCGACGCCGTTGATTAGCCAGGCAATCTTGCACCATAACCGTCCTCAAGATCAGGCGGGAACTGAGGTGGCGCTGGCGGATGGCTTGATCATCACGCCTTCGCATAATCCACCGGAAGATGGCGGCATCAAGTACAACCCTTACCACGGCGGCCCGGCAGATACCGACGCCACGGGCTGGATCGAGCTGCGCGCCAATGCTTACCTGCTGCGCCAGTTGGAAGATGTGCCCACCGTGCCAGTTGACGAGGCGATTGCCCACGCACAAGAGTTCGATTTTACGGCGCATTACGTTGCCAAGCTGGGCAGCGTGGTGGATATTGCCGCGATTCAGGAAGCCAACCTGACCTTGGGCGCCGACCCCATGGGCGGCACCGCACTGCCGGTGTGGCAGGCAATCGCGGCGCACTACAACCTTAATCTTGAAGTGGTGAATACCACGGTCGATCCTGAATTTGCGTTTATGCCGCCGGATCACGACGGCAAAATCCGTATGGATTGTTCAAGCCCTGCGGCGATGGCCAATCTGCTCAAGATTAAAGACCGCTTCGATATCGCTTTTGGTAATGATCCGGATGCCGACCGCCACGGTATTGTCGATGCCAACGGCTTGATGAACCCGAACCACTTTTTGGCCGTGTGCATCGATTACCTGATTACTCATCGCCCGGCGTGGGCGGCTAGCCTGAAAATTGGCAAGACGCTGGTGTCGTCCTCCATGATCGACCGAGTAGTGGCTTCCCACCAGCGCGAGCTTTATGAGGTGCCGGTAGGCTTCAAGTGGTTTGTAGAGGGCCTGCACCAGGGCTGGCTGGCGTTTGGTGGTGAAGAGAGCGCTGGCGCTAGTTTGCTAACCCGTGACGGTAAGGCGTGGTCCACCGATAAAGATGGCATCGTGCTGTGTTTGCTGGCGGCTGAAATCATGTCGGTGACCGGTAAGACGCCTAGCGAGTACTACCGCACGCTGACTGAGCGTTTCGGCGAGCCTTTCTATAAGCGTGTGGATACGGCTTGTTCACCGGAAGAGAAGGCAGCGTTCAAGAAACTGACCGCCGAGAGTGTGACTGAGCAGCAGCTTGCTGGTGATCCGATTACTGCGGTGTTGGTCAATGCGCCCGGCAATGGTGCCGCCATTGGTGGTATCAAAGTCACCACCGAAAACGGTTGGTTTGCCGCTCGGCCAAGTGGCACAGAATCGCTTTATAAGGTGTATGCCGAAAGCTTCAAAGGTGAGCAGCACCTGGATGAATTGATTGAAAACGCTAAAGCGCTGTTAGCGGGGGTGTTGAAAAGTACGGGGTCGTAGTCAGTAGAGGGGCACTTGTGATGCTAAGTTTGAAGTCGGGCTGGGATCAACAATAGCTTAACAACAAAAGGGAAATGGGAATGATACAAAAAATAAAGCTAACCTCTATTTTGTCTGCTACGGCTTTTGCTCTGCTGCTATCTTCCTCTGCCTTGGCGGAGGAGGAAGTGTTTAGCGAGACAGCAACAGGGATGGTGAATGCTGCTGTTCAGGCGATCTGTGATGGTGATAAAGACAGACACCTTGCAATGCATTATCGAAAAATAGAACCAGATCCCTATTATGATGAAAAGTTTGCTGCTTTTCATGAGGCGTGCAAAGAGAACGGTATCGCGGATATTGAAATAATAACCGAGCTTGATGATGAATTAATGCAAGAGCAGAAGCGTCGCTTTCATATGGATGCGAACATCGTTATGGGAGATGGGGCTTTGTACGCAACCACGTTTCGAGTGGTTTGGGGGGCATTCGGGGGTACAGATGGCAGTAGCCCCGTTGAGGGATGGAGGTTGGGTGGACTTAGTAGAGTCGAAGTGCCCATCCTTAGAGAAGTCCGGGTTGTAGATTAGCTTTACCTTAATAAATATTAATTTAAGGTCGTCACCACCGTTCCTCGGTTTTTCGATCGTGCACAAACCTTGTAGCGCCAGGTAAGCCTAAAGCGCATCCGTGGGGCAGCGCGCAGCGGAGTGTGGTAATGCTCGAATTTATAATAAAAAAGGTGTCCAATGGTCAGTCAAGATATGTGAGCAAAAGGGGGTGTGATGTACGCGATTGAATTTGAAACCGATATCCAGAATGGGGTGGTCAATATTCCTGACGAGTACAAGGCGCTTGCCAACAGACATGCGCGTGTTGTTATCTTGCTGGAAGATGACTCCGAAAGCTCGGATCTGCGAGCATTTTCTGAACATTCAGCGGGATTGGTAGATGAGTGGAGCAGTGCAGCTGAGGACGCAATATGGAAGTGAGGCGAGGTGAACTTGTGTTGTGTGAGTTCTACTTCTCCGACTCCAAACAGCGCAAACTCAGGCCTGTGATCGTTTTTAAGGATAATCTGCCTTTTGATGATTTTGTTGGGGTTCCTGTCAGTAGCCAATTACATAGGCTGCATGAAGATGAGTCACTGCTTGAAGAAGCTGATTTAGGAGAAGGTGGTCTGCCAAAGCGTTCTAAAATTATGGTACGAAAAACATTTGTCATTTCAAAGCAGGTTGTTGTAAAGAAATATGGCTCTTTAACGGCCGTACGCTTTCAACAACTACATCAAGATTTTTGTCGTTATTTTGATTGCTGCTGACCTAACTTGTGGCTGACATTTTGCAATTTGTTATCTTTACATAAGTTTGATGACCCCACGGAAGCAGTAGCGCGCAGCATTGCTGGGGTTTGGTTGGGTGCCATTGGGCGGCTTGCGCCGCCTCCCGCGGGTGCCTCATTCGCTCGTGCCTCGCGAGATTCGTTACCACGCGCTACGGTGCGTGCTCGAAGCTGAACCTTTGGATTTTCCTAGCGCGGCGTAAGCGTTAGCGCACCCGCGGGAGCAGCGCGCAGCGGTGCCGGGTTGATTCCGCGCCACAGGGCGTCGTTCCTCCGCCACCCGCGGGTACTTCATTTGCTCTTGCCTCGCGAGACTCGTTACCACGCGCCACGGGGGCTTTATTCCCAATTCATGTCGGCGACATCGGGTACTTGTTGGGTGCCCCAGTCGGGGTCGTACCAGCCTTTCTGTACGCATTGTCGAAAGCTCGACCATTCCCAATCGCGTGGGGCTTTCGTCCAGCCGTGTTTGACGGGGTTGTAATGGATGTAATCCATATGCTGCTGCCAGTCGTTGTCGTCGCGAATGACGTGTTCCCAGAAGCCGCGCTGCCAGGCGTTCTGGGTGCCGGGTGGAAATAGAAATTCCTGCGAGGCGTATTTTTTGATGTCCCTCCAGCGCGAGGAGTAGTCGGCGTCGCCTTCGGGGAGTGTCCATAGGCAGTGGAGGTGGTCGGGGAGGAGCACAAACGCATCCATGACGAAGGGGCGTTCTTCTCGAACTCTGCTGAAGGCTCGCCCGAGGGCGTTAATATTTAGGCGATCCGCCAACAGGGGTTGTCGTGCGTAGGTGACGACTGTGAAAAAGTAGCAGCCGCCAGGTATATGCGCGCGTTGATAGGTTGCCACCCGTGCCTCCATGCAGAATGATTGGGTTATAAAAACCTGGGTTATAAAAACCTATTGTAGCGCATCGTTATTGGCGTGGGGCGTCGTTACTTCTTGCTTAAGGTGGCTAGCGGTATTTCCAGATGCTGTGGCCGGTTGAGTACATTCAGCAGCACGATGGCGCGTTCTTCGCCTTTAAGGCGGGTAAAGATGGCTTCCAGGTCTTTGAAGGGGCCGTCGGTGATGGTGACTTTTTCACCGGCGCTGAAATAGCTGTGAATGCCTTCCTGTCGGTGCGGCTGCGCACGCAGGGTTTCGACCAGTTGAGAGGGTACGGCGACGGGCCTATCGCCGAAGGTAAGCAAACGCAGAACGCCGCGGGTGGAGCGAATCGGTCGCCAGTTACTGACCAGTTGATCCAAATAGATAAACAGGTAGTAGGGGAATAGCGGTTCGGTCACCGTGGTGAGCTTGCCCTGGCGCTTGCGCTGGCTATTCAGCACCGGGTGAAACACCTCGTAACCTTGGTTGGCGAGGTGTTCAGCGGCGCGAAATGATTCGCCCCCTTTGCAATGAATAACGTACCAGGCGGGCGTTGCTGCACTTTCCTGGTCGTTGAAAACGTCCATGCCATCATCCTTGTGTCGAGAAAAGCGTTACAAAATTATGGCAGTAGTCTGGTGAGTGCATCAAGGGTTTGGTCAATGTGTGCCTGGGTGTGGTCACAGGAGAGAAAGAAGCGTAACCGTGCGCTTTTTTCGGGTACCGCCGGGTGCAGGATTGGCTGTACGTTAATCTGTTGTTCTAACAGGGCGTTGGAAAGCCGGGCGGCTGCGGCGGAGCTGCCGATAATCACCGGTACCACCGCGGCGCCAATGCTATTGCCAGTGTCTAACCCGCGGGCAGTGGCCTGTTCGAGGAAGTAGCGCGAAATAGCGTGCAGGCGCTGAACCCGTTCGGGCTCTTGCTGCATTAGCTGCAGCGCGGCTAGCGAAGGCGCGGCGACCTGCGCGGGCATGCCCACGCTGTAGAGAAAGCCGGGGGCGAGGTAGCGTAGCGTTTCCACCAGCGGTTTGCTGCCTGCGATATAGCCGCCGCAGCCAGCCATGGCTTTGCTCATGGTGCCCATCCAGATATCCACATCACGCGGGTCGATATCAAAATGCTCGCGCAGCCCCAGGCCGGTTTCGCCCATCACCCCGAAGGAGTGGGCTTCATCGACCATTAGCCACGCTTGATAGCGCTGCTTGAGCTCGATAAAACGCGGCAGCTCAGGGATGTCGCCATCCATGCTGTAGAGCCCTTCGATCACCACCAGCACGCGTTCAAACTGATGCCGATGGCGGGCCAGCAGGGCTTCCAGCGCGGCGGGGTCGTTATGGCTAAACGACATACGCTTGGCGCCGGAAAGCTGCGCGCCGACCAGCGAGCTGTTATGGATATACTCGTCGTGGAGCACTAAATCTTTGGGCCCCAGCAGGTGGCCCAACGTAGAGACATTGGTGGCATGGCCACTGACAAACACTACCGCGTCTTCGACGTCGTAGGCAGKGGCCAGGGCTTGTTCCAGCTCCTGATGAATGGGCCGTTCGCCGGAGACCACACGACTGGCGGAAACCGAGGTGCCGTAGCGGGCCACGGCATCGCAGGCGGCCTGGTTGATACGCGGGTCGCCTGAGAAGCCAAGGTAGTTATAGCTGGCAAAGTTGATGCAGGTCTGCCCGTTGATCACGCTAGTCGCCCCGGCGGTGCCTTCGTGCACCTTGAAAAACGGGTCGACCAAGCCTAACTGGTCGGCGGCCTGGCGCATCATGGCAATTTGCTGATAGCCGGGCTGGGCGTCAAAACGCGTGAAGCGCTCCGGCACCGTGCGCTGCTCACTCCCCTGGCCATTGGCGGCGGGAGCGGTGGCGCTGGCAGCACGCGGCGCGGTGCGCTGGCGTGCTTTTTCCAGTAGTTGCTGTTTCAGTTCAGAGCGCTTGGCAGTCATGGTGTCTCGGTCGCGGGTGATGAGGAGGCAGACGCAGGCTCGGTGGTGAACCCTTCGGCCCCGTGTTGAGCGGCCAGTGAGGCTATCGCATCCTGAGGAGCGTCTTCAACATCGTCATGCTGATGCAATTTCTGAATCAGCACGCCCGCCAGTTTGTCGAGGGTCGATGCTTCACTGAGCACCATCACTGACACCTGAACGCCTAAGCGGTTCTCGATAGCGGTCATGAGTTCAACCCCCATTAGGGAGTCAAAGCCCATATCGTAAACCGAACGGTGAATATCGAGCTTCTCTTCATCCACCAGCAGAATGCTGGCCAGTTCAGCGCGCAACAGCTCGGTGACCGTGCTGTGCAACTCTTCGGGCGAGAGCTCGGCCAGCAGGGCGCTGATGTCGTCATCGGCATCGGCGCTGCCGTCGTCGTCGCTGGCGCGGGCTATTTCGTTAAAGCGCGGTGCTTCGGCAGTCGGTAAGAAGCGGGCAAGTGCGCCCCACTCCAGTTCCAGCACGCCCAGGCTTGGCCCTGGCGTCAGCAGCATCTGTTCGAGTACTTTCAGCGCGTCCTCCGAGCGCAGCGCGGAGCCGCCCAGGCGCTCTTGCAGCGCATCCCGGGTGCGGGTGTTGCGGGCCAGGAAACCGACATCTTCAATGGCGCCCCAGCGTACACAGGTGGCCGGTAAGCCCGCGGCACGGCGGTTGGCGGCAAACGCTTCCAGCCAGTGGTTGGCGGCGACGTAGTTAGCCTGGCCGGGGTTGCCGAACAGCGTAGTGGCCGACGAGTAGAGCACGAAGAAGTCCAGCTCGCTTTCGCGGGTGAGCGCATCGAGATGACGGGCACCGTCGATTTTTGGCGCTAGCACTTTCTGAATGCGTTCGGCATCCAGGTTGCGAATAAGGCCGTCGTCAATCACCGTGGCGGCGTGGACGATGCCACGCAGCGGCGCGAGCTCGCCCTTGGCGCGTTCCAGCACATCGGCCAGCGCAGCGCGGTCGGTAATGTCGCAGGCGGCGGCGAGTACCGTAACGCCTTGCTGTTCAAATGCCGCAATGGCTGCTTGGGCCTCTTCACTGGCCGCGCCGCTGCGGCTGAGCAGTATCAGTTGCCGGGCGCCTTTGTCTACCAGCCACTGGGCAGTCCTTAACCCAAAGCCTCCCAGGCCGCCGGTGACCAGGTAGCTGGCCTCCGAGGACAGCTGCATCGTTGCCGTGCCCAATACTTCGTTCTGGGGCGGCGCGATGGGCTGTTCGTAAGTCACCACGMCTTTGCCGATCTGGCGCGCCTGCTGCATATAGCGGAAGGCGTCGATCACCTGGGTGTGGCTGAACGAAGTAAATGGCAGCGGGCTTAAAGTACCGTCGTTAAACAGCGCCATCATTTCGCCAAACAGGCGCTGGGTGAGCGCGGGCTGCACCTTCATGAGCTGGTCGGAGTCGATACCGAAGTAGCTTAAGTTGTTGCGGAACGGGCGCAGGCCGATATGGGTGTTTTCGTAGAAATCACGTTTACCCAGTTCCAGGAAGCGGCCAAACGGGCGCAGTGCGCGCAGGTTCTGGTTGATTGCTTCCCCGGCCAGGGAGTTAAGCACCACATCGACGCCTTCGCCATTAGTGTCTTCAAGGATCTCTTCGGCGAAGGTGAGCGAACGCGAGTCGTAAAGTCGCTCGATCCCCATCAAACGCAGGAAGTCGCGCTTCTCTTCAGAGCCTACGGTGGCGTAAATGTCGGCCCCCAGCCACTGGGCGATTTGTAGCGCGGCGATCCCCACGCCGCCTGCAGCGCCGTGAATAAGCACTTTCTCGCCGGGCTCTACCCGCGCCAGATGCTTAAGCGCGTAGTAAACCGTAAAGAAGGTAGTTGGGATTGTCGCCGCGGCGGCAAAGCTAATGCCTTCCGGCAGCGGCGCCACGGCGTGCTGGCTGGCGATAACTTTATCGCTGAAGCTGGCGGGGCCGAAGCCGACCACGGCTTGCCCTGGGGTTAGGTGGGTAACGTTGCTACCCACGCTTTCTACCACGCCTGAAAATTCAAGGCCCAAGGTTGGCCCGGCAAAGCCGTTCTCAATTGCTTCATCGGAGAGCAGGCCGAGGGTGTACATCACATCGCGGAAGTTAAGCCCGGTGGCCTTAACGCGAATGGCCACTTCGTCGGCATTGGCTTCGGGTAGCGGGCGCGGGCGCCAGGTTAACTGGCGCAGCTGGCCGGGCATAGCAAAGCCTAGCGTCATCGCTTGATGAGATCGCTTGGTTTTAGCGGCTTCCGCCTGTGTTGGGCGGGGCGCTGGCAGGGTGCGCAGCCGGGTGGCAAAGCGGTGGCCCTGGTTATCAATCAGCGCTTCGTTTTCGCCATCCGGTTGGGCAAGCAGCATCGCCCAGGCGCTAAGCGCGGGTTCGCTCACCGCCGCGGGTACATCCAGCAGGTAGACGTTATGGCCTACCGCTTCGTTGGCCAGCGAACGGCCAAAGCCCCATAAGGCCGCATCGCCAGGGACATCGCTATCGCTAAGGCCGGAGGCAGGCGTTGCCTGCCAGAGTGTGCTCAGGCCGTTGGTCACCAGCCACAGGGAAGCAGCAAGGCCGTGCTGCTCCAGGGCTAGCGTCCACTGTAGGGCGTGCTCACAGCGTGCGGTTTGCTCTGCGGTGGTGCTGGCGCCGAGGCCGCGCAGATCAATCACATTGAGCGTTAGCTCGGCTTGACTGTCGAGTGCCGATTGAGCCAGCAGTTCAGCGGGGGCGGCTTGGCTAACGCTGAGTAGGGCTGAATCTCCCCGCTGTTGCAGGGCCTCGACCAGTTTGGCGGCAAGCGCTTCACTGTTGTGATCCGCAACGACCAGGTGCCGCCGCTGCGCCGCGCTGGCCTCAATGTCGACTGATGGCGTATCTAGCGGATAGTGGGCGTGGAGTAAATAAGCGCCGCTGTCACTCTCTTCCAATGCCATCGGCGTGGAAACCACAAAGCCTTGGTCGTTGAGCCAGCCGATCAGCGTCTCTTGCTCCAGGGCGGTTTGATCGACGCCGGGTGTGGCCAGCAGATCATCTAACCAGCGGCTGGGCGCAATGCCGATCAGCATGACCTGAGCACCAGGGGCTAGCTGATCAGGTAAGGCTTCAATCAACTGACGCGTAGCGGCAGGCTGGGTGATATCCACGCTGACAAACGCCAATTGGGCTTTTTCAACACGGGTGGGGGCGGTCAACGCGGTGGCGTCATCTTGCCCCAGGTGCTGCATATCCATCAGCGGGAAGCGCTCTTGCAGCTGCTCGGCCTGATGGCGCGTGCTATCGAGGGTGGTGATAACACGGTAATGGGTAAGGTCGTGGTAAAGCGCCTGGGCGCTGCGCTCCAGCAGTCGCTCGCCCAACGCAGGCGCGCTGGGGCCCGCTTCCAGCAGTTGCAAGCGCTGTCCGGCGGGAAGCTCTGCTATCAGGGCATCGATCAACTCGGCTAACTCGCCTGCCAACGCCTGCCAGCCGCTTTCACCCACCAGCACACGGTTTAAGCGCGCCAACTGGTCGCGGCTAATGCCCAGTGCTTCCAGGTCACTTGTGCCGCTGCGTAACGCCTGCTGGTGAAACCCTAAGCGGCCCACCAGGTGAATGGGCGCAAAGTAGTCGGGGTAGTCCTGCACCAGCAGTTGCCAGATAACGTCTGGCGAGTGCTGKGCGTCATCGGTTGCCTGATCTTGGTCTTTAACCACAGCGTTTTGCTGGGCAAACGCTTCGCTAAGCGTGTCGAGTAGCGGCGCCACTTCATTGCCGTAACGCTGCCCGGTGCTGGCGGCGTAAACGCTCGCGATATCGGCCAGCCGAGCGAGCGCATCGCCGGGCAGTGCCAGCGGTTCTGGCTGCAGCGGCGCTGGGGTGAGCTGCACATCCAGATAGCTAAAGTGTTGATGATGGGCGCGGTTGAGACGAATTGCTTTGAAGCGGGTTTTGCTTAAAACGGCGACGGCATTACCGGCGGCGTCATACAGCTCAAAGTCGGCGGTGAAGGAGTGCGGCGCACGCTTGCCCATAACGGCGCGGGCGAGTACCGGCGCACCGGCCTGAGTGTTGACCTGAATGCGTCCCACGCGAACCGGCACGAAGGCGAGCTGTGTTGCAAACTCGCTGTGTTGCGCCAGCAGCGGGATAAACATTTGGAAGGCGCTATCCAGAATGCCGGGGTGCACGTGCAATGTGCTGAGCTGCGCTTGAACTTCGTCTGACAGCGCGATTGCGCCAATTACCGCATCGCCTTCAATCCAGCCGTGGGAAATCGCCTGGAAAGCGGGCCCGTAATGCAGGCCAATGCGCTCGGCCATTTCCAAGTGGTCTGCCAGCGTGTAGTCCGGCGCACGGGAGGGCAGCACTGGCGCTGTGCGGTTGAGCAGAAAGCCACGGCTTTCGCGCATGGTGCGGGCCACGGCATTTAGCTGCCACTCAACGCCGGTAGCTGGTTCGCGGGAGTGGATCTCCAGGCGCCCGTCTACTGGCAGGTAGGTCAACCGCATGGCGCGACCATGGGGGCCATCCAGCAGCAGCGGGGCACGGATTTCCAGCTCTTCGATATCCAGCAGCGGGGTGTCTTTTAGCTGCAGTGCCGCTGCCAGGGTGAGTTCCACAAAACCGGCACCAGGGAACACCGCACTTTCACCCACGACGTGGTCGGCCAGCCAGGGCTGGCGCTGGGTGTCGAGCTGACTTTCCCAGGTGTGTTCGTGCTGCGCCATCGCGTACCCCAGCAGCGGGTGCTGGTAGTAGCGCGAAAGCAGGCCCTGACTGTCGTTGGTGCCGTGCACCCAGTGGTGGCTACGCTGCCAGGCATAGCGGGGTAGCGGCACGCGCTGTCCTACCACGGGTAACTGGTCGCTAGCCAAGGTAAGGCCACTCAGCAGCAGTTGGCTTAGGCAGCGTTGTAAACCCTCAATTCCCGGTTTATGGCGCTCAATGGTGCCAAATACCAGTCCTGGGCGTTCCACTTGGCGGAGTGACTCATTGAGATAGCGGCGCAAAATGGGGTGGGCGCCAATCTCGATAAAGACGTTGCTGCCCTGCTCGATTAACGCGCTAGCGGCGGCGTCAAACAGCACCGGCTCACGGATGTTTTTCCACCAGTAGGTGGCATCCAGTTCAAGCCCGTCGCTTAGCGCACCGGTCACGGTGGAGTAGTAGGGGATCTGCGTGGCCCGTGGGGTAATGTCGGCTAACGCATCGATGACGCCTGCTTCAATACTGTCCATCGCGGGGCTGTGGAAGGCATAGTCCAGCGGCAGGCGCTTGGCAAAAATATCCTGCTCGCTCAGAGCGGCTTCCAGAATGCCTAGCTGTTGGCTATCACCCGCCAGGGTAATGCCTTTGGGGCTGTTAATGCCGGCCAGGMAAACCTGATTGAACTCGGGCTTTTCGAGCCACTCGGCGATGTCGTCGGCGCTCATGGCCACGGCGGTCATTTCGCCTTGGCCACGGGTTTTGCCCTGGTAGTCACTGCGGTAGTAAATCACTTTTACCGCATCTTCCAGGCTAAGCGCTCCGCTGGCCCAGGCAGCGGCCACTTCACCCACGCTATGGCCAAAGACCGCCGTGGGGGCAATGCCTTGATCGCGCAGCCACTCGGTCAGCGCTACCTGTAGTGCAAATAGCGCAGGCTGGGCGATTTCGGTCAGCGCGAAGCGGTTGTCATCACTTTCCTGTTCACTATTACGACCTTCAAGCTCGGCACGTAGCGAGAAATTACCGTGCTGCTGAAAAAGTGCGTCAACGCGATCAATGGCTTCAGCGAAAACTGGCGAATCATTAAGCAGATCGCGGCCCATGGTTTCCCACTGGCAGCCGTTGCCATCGTAAACGAACACTGGACCTACCGGGGTGGGCAGGCGCTCCAGCGTAGTAACGCCGTTTGCTTCACCGGCGGCAAATTCGCTCAGCTTTGCAGCGGCTTCTTCCGCGGTTTGGGCAAACAGCAGCGCGCCATGGCTATGCCGGTCACGGTGGTTAAACAGCGTGTAGGCGATATCGTAAAAGCTGGCGCTGTCGTTTTCGCGCAAGTCATTTTCACGCAAATAGCTAGCCAGGGTTTCGGCGCTTTGGGTGAGCGCGGCTTCGCTGCGGGCGCTAAGGCGAATCGGTAGCGGTGAGTTTGGTGCCTGCGGTTCGGGTTTGACCCGCTCGGGTGGGCTTTCCAGAATAACGTGGGCGTTAGCGCCACCAAAACCGAAGGAGTTAATGCCGATGACCAAACGGCCCTGTTTTTTCAGCGGTTGGCCTTTGGTGACCACCGAGATATTCCACTCATCAAACTTGATGCGCGAGTTAAGCTTGCGAATGCCAATCGTGGCCGGGACTTCCCGGTGCTGAATGCTGTAGAGCGCCTTGGCAAGCCCTGCCACGCCGGAAGCGGTTTCCAGGTGGCCCAGGTTGCTTTTTACCGAGCCGATGAGCAGCGGCGTTTTACGCTGCTGGCCAAGCGCTTCGCCAATCGCACGGGCCTCAATCGGGTCACCAACGGCGGTACCGGTGCCGTGGGCTTCCAGGTAGTCGATCTCGTCCGGCGAGATGCCTGCCTGCTGATAAGCGCGGCGCATCAGGTCAATCTGAGCGCTGGGGTTAGGTACCGTCAGGCCGGATTTGTGACCATCGGTGTTGACCGCGGAGCCAGCCACCACGGCAATAATATCATCGCCATCGGCTACCGCCTGGTCGTAATCTTTGAGCAGGAAAATGCCTGCCCCTTCCGAGCGTACATAGCCGTTGCCTGCTTCATCAAATACCTGACAGCGGCCCGTCGGCGAGAGCATGCTGGCTTTGGAGAAGATGATGAAGCCGTAAGGGTGCAGATGCAGGCTAATACCGCCCGCCAGCGCCATCGTGGTTTCACCACTGCGAATCGATTGGCAGGCCTGGTGAAAGGCCACCATGGAAGACGAACAGGCGGTATCCAGCGACATGCTGGGGCCGTGTAGGTCGAACACATACGACAATCGATTAGAGGCGATGCTCGAAGTGTTGCCGGTGGCGGTGGAGGCATCAATCGCCGCCAAATCGTCCGCGATTCGATAAGAGTAGTCGAGGCTGGCAACGCCTAAAAACACCCCACACTGGCTGCCACGCAGGGAGCTGGGCGGAATGCTGGCATTTTCCATGGCTTCCCAGGCGAGCTCTAGGAGCATGCGCTGCTGGGGATCCATGTTGGCCGCTTCGCGGGGCGAAATGCCAAAAAACTCGGCGTCAAAGCCGCTAATATCGCCCAGGCTACCGGCGGCAAAGGTCACGCTGGTGCCGGGGTGACGCTTATCTGGATGCTGGTAGACGTCGTGGCTCCAGCGGTCAGCGGCCACTTCGGTAACTAAATCTTTTTCGGCTTGCAGGTCCTGCCAGAACGTTTCAGGGGTGGTGCCGGGGAAACGATGGGCGGCGCCGATGATGGCAACGCGTTTAGTCATTCTTGCTCCTGAGGTTCTGGTTCTGCCTTGATCACATCGTTACTTATATCGTGTCCAAACACATGTTTGAATAACTGGACACCAAGTTCGTTTGCGGCCAATTCCTGTGACTCATGGTTCTTTGCGAAATGGTTCTTCGCAACATGGTTTTTTGCAAAATGATTATTTGCATAATGCTCCGTCGCCAACTGCTCACCTGCGGCTGCCTTCTCACCCGTTGACCATACCATGTAGGGGGTGCGGCTATCAGGAGGCGTAAAGTGTGCATACGCCTCAGGCAGAATTGGTACATGATCCCCATACCAGCCTAGCAGCCCCGGTCGTTTTGCAGTATTCAGCGAATTTTTAACGCCTGCCAACATCTTGTCGGATTCACTTAAATGCTGCAAATAGACCGCAAGGTCACGCAAATGGTTGGGCAGCGGCCAGGGTGCACGGGGCAGCGTGGTGGCTAACGTTGCCTGGCGTGGAGCTTCTAAATGCAGTGGGCCGTGATTTTCCATGGTGATAACAAATACAAATAGCGGTCTATTATCGTCATCTTCAAGCAGCCGTCCAATCTTTCGTGCCACCGCTTGGTCACTAACGTATTGGCCGCTTTTGTCGCTGCTCTGGAAGGCATTGATATCTATAAACTGATCAAAGCCTAACTGGGGCATTACCTTGTGGCGAAAATAGAAGCTCGCCAAGTATGGATGCACACACACTGTGCGATAGCCCGCGGCTTTTAGCGCGCTCGCCAGGCTGGGCATTGGGTGGCGTGACAGGGTGCGGTAAGGGTTGAACTGGCGCGCGCCCCACTGGTTGGGGGCAATGCCGGTTAACACGGCGCACTCGGTACGCACGGTGTTGGCGCCCCAGGCGGGCACGTTTAATGTGCCGTGCAGGCTGGCACTCGCGCGGGTGGCATCAAAATCGGGCAGTAGGTCGGCATTTACCTCATGACACCAGGGGCGCGGGTCGAAAAACGACTCGCTCTGCACCAGCACTACGTTGGGCAGTGGCTGCTCGCTTTGATGCGCGCTCGCGACCGGCGTTAAAGCGTGAAAGGGGGACTGCTCAGGTGCTGGCACGGGGGAGCGCATCAGCGCCACACCGTAAGCCCATAAGCTGGCGAAAAGCCCTAAGCGGTGCATATCATCGATGGGTCGCAAAGCGATGGGGGGCAACCTGCGTAGGCTGAGGGTGAGCAGCAGGGCGCCTGCTGCGATTAATCCCAATACTGTGGTTAAAAAGCGGCTAGCGCCCTCGCTGGTGACCAGCGAGCCTTCCCAGTAGAAGAACGCACCAATCGCAACGGCAGCGGCGCTGCTGGCGGCGATTGCCAAGCCAACGCCAAAAAAAGGCACGTACAGGCGAGGATGCAGAATGGCGTCCCAAAAGTACTCGAAGTCGTGGCAGATAAACGGCTCGTTGAGGGTATGTGATTTGGCGTTGCTCGACTGCACGACGACCAGTTGCAGTGAGAGAAACACCATCAGCGCAAACCAGGGGCGCTGAAGTAGCAATACCAAGATGCCGAAAAGCAGTAGCCATGAGCCGATATGCACGCAATTAGCCGCACGGCCGCGCTGCCAAAACGGGCGCGGTCGTGGGCTAAGCAGGGCTTCAAACACGCCGCTGATCAATAGCCCCAGGAGCAGCGGCCATACCAGCGCGTTAGTCATGGGGCGAGTCTCCCGGGKGGTTAAAGCCCAGGCGTTTGATTAACCATTGAGAAATCCCTGCAGGCAGTACCGCCAGCCACCAGGTACCAAAATTGAGCGGAAAGGGGAAGCTGATACGTGCGCGGTTGGCAGTGATGCCGCGTTTGATTACCTTGGCTGCGCGCTCGGGCGGCCACTCCCAGGGTTTGGGGCCGGGCATGGCTTCGCACATGGGTGAGGTGACATAGCCGGGCATAACCACCGTTACGCCAATGCCATGGGGCGCGAGTAGGCCACGCAACCCTTCGCCATAGGCTTTAATACCCGCCTTGCTGGCGCTATAGCTGGGCGTGGTGGGTAAGCCGTGCCAGGCAGCAAGGGAGCTAATCAGCACCAGCTGGCCGCTGCCGCGGGCCTGCATGGCCGGTACTAGGTGCTGCACCATAGCCATAGGCGTTTTCAGGTTAATATCCAGCAGCGCTTGCACGTCTGCCCAGGGCTCTAAGATAGCGGGCCCTTGGGGGTGGGTGTTTTTGCCTGCGTTGGCGATCACAATATCCGGCACCTGCTGAGCGCAGAGTTCGGCTAGCCAGCTTTGCAGGGTGTGATCATCGGTCAGGTTGATGGTTGAGAGCGTGACTTGGGCACCTTGCTGGCGGCAGGTCTCGGCAAGTGCCTCTAGCTTCTCCTGCTGTCGCCCGTGCAACACCAAGTGGGTGCCAGGGGTGGCATAAGCGTTTGCCAGGGCACCCCCAATCGCGCCGGTGGCGCCGGTGATCAGCACGCAGCGGTTCTGAGTAGGCTTATTCACCGTTGCTTTCTCAGGGGCTTTCTCAAGGGCTTTCTCTGGGGGGCTCTCAGTGGCTCTCTCCGGAGCTGTTTCAGTAACTGTCACAGTAACTTCTCCAGCGGCGACGGGCAGGCTTCGAGTATGCGGGCGGCGTTCTCTACGGCTAAATCGATACCGGGCTGGCAGTAGTAGCCACCGTTAACCTGAACGGCGTGCATCACGGTCTTTTGAAAATAGCCAAATAGCTCGCTGTTAGGCGGCTGCGGCTGCTGCCAAAAATCCGCTAAGTCGCCTTGGTAGGTCAGCCCGTCCAGATTGTAGATTGGGTCGCTAAGCGCGAAGGTGGGGCAGTTTTTCTCCAGCGATACGATGCCCACGGTGCTGTTAACGGTCACATTGCCGTTGGCGTGTTTTAGCAGGGCGTTGAGATCCCCCGACTCCAAATAGACGATACGGCCTTGCAGGCCGTGGCGCTCTTCAAGCTGTTTGATGATCTTGGGGTAGTTGACCAGCCCCATATCCAGCGGGTGGTTCTTAATGCATAGCTGTGTATCGCTGGGCGCGTGCTGGGCAAACGAGGCCATCACATCGTCCATCACTTGCTGCATATTGGCGTAGGGGGAGTGGTCGCGAATCTGCGCATCGCTATTCAACTGCAGCGGCAGCATAAAGTAAGGGCGACGGCTTTCGATCAGCGTTTTGATGCGCTCAGCATCGCGCTTTTTCCAAACCGCCTTTAATTGAGCAAAACGCTTGAGGTAGCCCGCGTATTCAACGGGGGCTGTGATCGGCGCATGATTGCGGTAGTGCGGTGCCACCAGCGGGTTGGTTAGCCCGGCCAAGTGGTAGCCGACATCATGCATTGCGCGAATTTTAAACGAGGAGCGAAAGCGCACCGGCGCAGCGGGTTCGGGCAGCGCTTTGCCAGTCTCATAAAACCAACTTGGGTCACGGGGCAGCAGCGAGTGGCCGTTAACGCCTTCGCGCTCCAGGGTGATCCAGAAGGGGCGAAAGTAGCCCTCTTCAAACACATGGGTGCGAACACCGGCTGCAGCGGCATTGTCGACCGCGGGGCGGTGAATAGGGCGACGGTCGCCGAACACAACCTGATCGGTAATGCCGTATTGATCCCACAGCGCTTTAATATAGCCGGGTAACTCGGACGTGGGGCCACGGAACAGGTGGCTTTCGCCGTGGGTGCGCTGCCAGTAGACGATATCGCCCGCATTAAAGTTGACCTTAACGACGCGGTGTCCATCGTTGACCAGGCGCTTGGCTAAACGCTGGTAAAACGGTGAGCATACGCCCTGCAAAAATAAGAATGCACGCTTCTGATCCTTCAACTCAATGCCTTCCGATCAACAAGTTACGATAACAGCGGTAGAGTTGCTGTTTCCATGTAAGGGTGTTTTTTTGTGCTCTTGCCTGTTCCAACAGGCTGACGACGGTTTCAGCATTGCATAGCTGGCGGGTCGTGGGATCTACATAGCCGGGATAGAGAATCAGGGTGCCGGCAACCAGCGCATCCAGCGAGAGTGAGCGCTTACGGCGTGGGCAGCTAAGCGCATCCTGGGTTAGCCCCCAGCCAGCATAAAAAGGCAGGCCGTAGGTGCTGACTTCTCGCTGACGTAACAGTGCTTCAAACCCGGTTAAGGAGCTCATCGTGTGCACGGCATCGACACGCTCTAACAGGGTGGCAATGTCGATAGCGCTGGCATCCAGATCATACAGGCGTTTAGCGTTAGTATCGAGTGCTCCGACACGCGCACCACTCAGCACATCCGGGTGGGCCTTGTAGACTATGTAGGCATCCGGGTGTGCTTCTCGTACGGCGCTCAGCAGTCCGCTATTGGTGTTGATGCGCGGAGAGCCGGTGGCAATCGAGGCGTCGCTCTCTACCTGGCCGGGCACCAGTATGGTGTAACGCCCTTTGGGCAGATCGATATCTGCCGTGCCGCGTACATTGTACTTGGAGAGCTTGAGTGCCACTAGCCGTTCACGTAGATGCTTGGCGCGTAGCAGTAGGTCGTCGCTGAACGAGGTGTCGTTGAACAACGCTTCCAAATCGCTGGGCTGGCTGGGGTCGTAATAGATGCCTTGAGAGTCAATGACCAGTGACAGCGGTTGCGTGAGATCCACCCCCAGGCCTACCGAGCGGATAAAGCCATCTTCCATGCGCCACAGCTTGGCCATGTGCTGGGCGTACTGACGTTTAAAATCGGCATCAATGCGGCTCGACCACACCAGTAGCCGCTCGTCGGGCTGCTCGTGGGAAGGCAGTTCGGGCTCATACTTCACTTGGGCGGCGATGCCTAAAAAATCGCCAATAAAGCGCCGTTTCCATGAGGAGAAACCACACGCCCGCCAGTTGCCCCGGTAGCGCTCCTGCTGGCGCTTTTGGTCGGCGATTAAGGCAATCGTCTCTTCCAGCGTGGCGGACTGCCGGGTGTAGGGGTTGGCGTAGCGGCAGTAGCGTAAATAGGCGGCAGCAAACACTTCCGTTAACGTGCGTTGAGTGCGACGTCGGTGGCAGGGCAGTTGGTCATGGGTCAGCCCCCATCCTGCATAAAACGGAATGCCAAAGCAGTGCACCTGTTTGCCGGCAAGCAGTGCTTCAAAGCCAAGTTGGCTGGTTACGACATAGACATGGTCGACCTGATCAAATAGCGCCCAGGGGTTAAGGTCTTCACCGATTACCTGACAGCGCGGGTGGTCTGCGGCGTTAAGCAGGTGGCCCTGTTTTTTGCCTGCGATCACATCCGGATGAATCTTGACCAGGATGTCGTCGTCGGGGTGCTCTGCTAACGCTGCCTCAAGCATCTGATCGAAGCTATTACCGCTGGCGCCGCCGTAGTGTATAGAGGCATCCCCAGCGGTTTGGTCAACAACCAGCACGCGTCCCCGGTTGTTAATAGGTTGATCTGGGGCGTGGTTATATTTGGAGAGCCGGTAGTGGGCAATCAGTGCTATACAGCGCTCTGCTTGGGCTAACTCCTCAGCGTCGAAAGTGGCTGAGTTGAGCCAGTTTTCTAAATCCGAAGGTCGCGATGCATCGTAATAAATACCGGTTTCATCGACGACCATGCTGTGCGGTTGAAAGCCGTTTACGCCTAAGCCTAACGAGCGTATGAAGCCATCTTCCAAGGCGATATAGGCTAGCTGGCGACGCTGAGCATACTGCCTGGCGCGGACGCTGGTGGGCTTTAACCCCCAGCCAATTACTGCGTCGGGGGGCGGCCTAAGTGAACTTATACGGACGAATTGGTCAAATTCGGGCAGCAGCGCAGGCAGGGCAGCCAGCTTGCGAATACCTGAGGATGTGTAACCTGCCGTTCGTTTCGCCATAAATAAGGCCGCAGTGAGGTAACAGGACAAGGAGTAGGCGGGCGAACATACGTTAATTGGCTAGGGTAATCAATTCATCCTCCTTTAAGTGATAGGCTAGATCATGTAAAGGGCACGCTTAGTTGATAAGTGAAACGCTCGTTAGGCCACAAGTTTGGTAAATTAGTGTTTGAAGTGGCTTGAGCGATACGCTCATCACCCCCAACAACAGCAAATGGATACAAATGCTGCCGTTATTCTATAGATTCAGGGGCTCCTCGTGCGTCTGGCTGCCCTGCTGAAAAAAATGCATATTTCCCGCTCATTAAGAGGCCGGCTACTGCTGGGTCTTGCCGCTACTTGGTTTTTGGTCGTTACCCTGGTGCTGGGCATGTCCTGGCAGTTGGGTAAAACCATGGTGCAAGAAACCAATATGTCGCACCTGCGCTATGAAGCTACTCTGCTGGCTGATGAAGTCACTCAACAGGTTGAGCTGCGTTTCCAGGCATTGGAGCGCCTACGCGGAATGATTGGTAACACCGATGATGCGTCTTGGATCAGCTATCAACTGCAGCAAAACGATAGTTTGCTGGCCTGGTTCGAGGGCATTGTCGTGGCTGATCGCGAGGGGAGAATAGTGGCCGATTGGCCCGCCATTGTTGGCCGGGTAGGGCTGGAAACCTCACAGCTTGAGTATTTCCGCATGTTGCGCGGTACTCGTCGGCCCTATGTGAGCGAGCCATTTAAAGGGCGGGCGAGCGGTATGCCGATGGTGTTAGTAAGTGTGCCGCGCTTCACCGAACAGGGCGAGTTCGATGGCTTTGTGGGGGGAATTCTTAGTCTTGATTCAGGGGGCATCTTCAGCCGTTTAGCCAAGGTGCGTTTGGGTGAGAATGGCTATGCGGGTATTGCCACTGCGTCAGGGAAAGTGTTGTATCACCCGGATCGCACCTTAATTAATGGCCCTGTTCCCGACAAGTCATTTAACCCGTGGTTAGACCTTGCGCTGGATGGCTGGGAGGGAGATGGTTTAGGCAAACTATTAAATGGTCAAATGGCGCTTCAGTCTTATGCTCAGGTATGGCCTGCAGGCTGGGTGGTGGGTCTCTACTTGCCGGTTCATCAAGCGCAACTTCCGCTGGCTAGCTTTATTCAGAAACTGTGGTGGTTGTGGGTACTGTTTGCGCTCTCCATGCTGCCTTTGCTGTGGTGGATGTTAGGCCAAGTGCTTTCGCCCCTGAAGCATTTGGAAAGGCAAATTGGCGAGGTGGGGCTCGGCTATCGTGAGAATGTAACCCTGGCGACGAATATGCAGGAGTTGCAGCAGGTAGCGGGTACCTTCAACCGAGTAGAAGAAGAACGGCAGCTATTGCTCGGTTATCTTCAAGAGCGTGAGGCGTTTCTAGACTCGGTGTTGAGCGCCGCACCGCAAGGTATGTTTGTCGCCAATATTAAGGGCAGCATTACTTATATGAATCCTGCGCTTTTAGAGATGCTGGGGGTTTCTGCTGACGCGCCAATGGAGACATGGCTGCCCCAGATCCATAGTGACGMCCTCGCCGATGCCAAGGATATGTGGCTGCATAGCCTTAACAGCGGCAGCGATTTCATCCGACAGTTGCGTTTTTTGCGCAGCGATAAAGAGCTGCTGTGGCTGGATATTCATGCCCGTGTGGTGATGCTTTCCCAGGATGGCCATACCCTTGGGTTGGTCGGGGTGGTAAAAGACATTACCGAGCGCCGCGAGCAGGAAGCTATTCAGCGCTGGGAAGCAGAACATGATCCGTTAACGGGCTTGTTGAATCGCCGTGGTTTCGAGCGTCGCCTGGACGAAGCCTTTGCCGACTTCCAAAAAACCAGTACACCTTCAGCCCTATTGTTGTTCGATTTGGACCACTTCAAGCCTATCAATGATGAAGGTGGCCACGCGTTAGGCGATGAAATGCTGCGCCGTATTGCCCAGGTGGTCGCCTGGGAAGTTCGCCGCAGCGACCATGTGGCACGTCAGGGAGGAGACGAGTTTGGCGTGTTGCTGCCCAGTTGCACCCTGGCTCAAGCGAGAAGGATCGCCGAGTCATTACGTCAATCGGTCAGTGAAATCTCTGTTACCCATGAAGGTAAAGAGTACATGGTGACGCTCAGTATCGGTGTCACCACCTTTGATGAAGTTGACTCCAACGTGGCCGATGTCCTGGCGCGGGCCGATGCCGGTAGTTATAAAGCCAAGGGGTTGGGTCGTGATGGTGTGGTGGTTAATATGCCCAATGATGGTGTGGTGGAGCTCTTTGACCAATCCACATAACGTCTGGCAAGCGCGTGTTCTGTTCTACACTCAGGGGCGCTTGCCAGTCGACAAACGTCGTCCGGCAGTACAGTATAAGCAGGTGCTAAATTTGTTGTTGGAAGCCAGTTTTTAAATCAAAGCTGACCGAGATACTGTTGTGAACCTACTTGAACTGTTTGCCCGCACGCTTGATGTCACGCTGCCTGTCTTCGCGATGGTATTTCTTGGCCTGGGTCTTAAGCGCTTGAAATGGATCGATAGCGCTTTTGTCTCGACCGCTTCCGCACTGGTATTTAGAGCAACGCTCCCCACACTGATCTTCCTTAGTTTGATTAAAGCCGACCTAAGCGTTGCTTTAGACGTCTCGCTGATGGTGTTTTTTGCCGTGGCTACGCTGGGGCAGTTTTTATTGAGCTGGGTATGGGCGCGATACCGTGTAGTGCATCATGATCGCGGCATTTACGTTCAGGGGGCGTTTCGCGGCAACTGCGGGATAGTAGGGCTGGCGTTGGCAGCGGGGATGTACGGTAACTATGGCCTTTCAGCGGGTAGTCTTCTACTGGGCGTGGTGATAGTGATGTATAACGCGTTTTCGGTTGTGGTGTTGGCCTTCTACCAACCGGGCCAGTCCACCGATTGGCGCAGCCTGCTTAAGCATGTCGCCAAAAATCCGCTGATTATTTCTGTGTTTGCGGCGTTACCCTTTACGGCACTTTCTATTCCGCTACCCAGTTGGGTGATTACCTCCGGGGACTATTTTGCCTCGTTAACACTGCCGCTGGCGTTGATTTGCATTGGGGCGACGCTCTCCGTGTCGAGCATGCGCGACAGCAGTCAGGTGGCTCTCGGCGCTAGCTTGATGAAGATGGTCACGCTCCCAATACTCTCTACTGTGGCGGCTTGGCTAGTGGGGTTTTCAGGCGAGCAGTTGGGCCTGCTGTTCCTGTTCTTCGCCAGCCCCACTGCCGCCGCCAGCTTTGTAATGGTGAAAGCGATAGGCGGCAATGTGGCCCTGGCAGCCAATATCATCGCCATCACCACGCTGATGGCGAGCATTACCGTTACGCTAGGCATCTTCGCGCTGCGTTTGCTGGGCTGGATATAGCCATTCGGTTGGCCCTACCTAAGTCGACGCGTTATACTACGCGCCCGCAAGTTTAAGACCACGTTTGTCCCTGTAGCTCAGTAGGATAGAGCAGCCGCCTCCTAAGCGGCAGGTCGCAGGTTCGACTCCTGCCAGGGACGCCAACGGGCAATCTTGAGTAGTCCTGACAAGGCCAAAATAGAAGTCTAACACTCTGAAAGACTTTAATTTTTTGCCCCTCACAGTTCCTCAGCATTCCTTCCAAAGCCAGCCGCAAAGTGGTATACAGTAGGGTATAGACCCCTATTCGAGGATTCTCGATATACCCTCATGGCGCTAACTACCCGTCAGATAAACGCAACTAAGCCAGGCACGAAAATTGTTACCCTCTCCGATGGCATGGGATTAGAMCTTAGGATCACAACCAACGGCAGCCGTGGATGGCGTTTGCGCTACACCCGCCCCAACGGCAAGCGCAACATGATCAGCCTGGGCAAATACCCCGAAGTGACCCTTGCAGAGGCGCGAGAGAAGCGAACCGACTTAAGACGGTTGATTGCTAAGGGTATTGATCCTGTCGAGCACAAACAGAACGAAAAGCGCGCTCTAAAATACGCGTCAGAGAACACTTTCAAAGTGCTGGCGATGGAGTGGCATGCCGCCATGGTGCCGCGCTGGAAAGAAGGCTCTAAACGTGTCAACGACAGCAGACGTGTGCTTGAAATGTACGTGTTTCCGAAGGTTGGAGACCGCGCTATTGAGAGCATTTTACCGCTGGAGTGGTTGGAGATCCTGCGCACGCTAGAGGATGCAGGCAAATTCGAGCAGAGACGCCGCCTACACGCCTTTTGTCGTGACATCTATCGCTTTGCCATCATTACGGGCAGAGCCAGCTACAACCCCCTTACCGACCTTCAAACGGCGCTCAAGCCCTACAAGCGGGGTAGCTTCCACCATCTCCCGCAAAGTGAATTACCACAGCTTGTGCGCGATATTCAGGCGTACGATAAAAGCCCCATGGTACGTATTGGACTAAAGTTACTGCTACTGACAGCCGTTCGCCCTGGAGAGCTGCGCAGGGCAGAGTGGGCTGAATTCGACTTAGATGCAGCCGTTTGGAAGATCCCCGCCGAGCGCATGAAGATGGGCAGGGCGCACCAAGTGCCCCTGCCTGCTCAGGCGGTGGACGAGCTGCGCTACCTTCACAAGCTAACAGGCCCCTTCAAACTGCTATTCCCAGGCCGAAACGACCCCAGAAAGCCCATATCAGATGCAGCCTTTGGTATGGCCCTCAAGCGTATGGGTTATGAGGGCAGGCACGTTCCCCACGGCACCCGCCATGTGGTGGCCACCGGCTTAAAAGAGCTGGGCTACCCCAGAGAATGGATAGAGCTACAGCTATCGCACAAGCTGCCAGGGATCGAGGGCGTTTACACCCATGCCCAGCACATGGCCCCGGATCAAAGGCCCGCCATGATGCAGTTTTGGGCGGATCACCTCTTTGGCACTGAGAGGAGAAGCGAAGGGCTAGCGATATGAAAGGGATAGGGGAGAAGTGTCTAGCGTGTGGGTCCATAATGAGAACCAAGGAGCGCCGCAGGATAACCTACCAGCACCAAGAGGCCGTGTTGCAGTGCTTCGGCTGTCGTCGTCTTTGGTATGTTGACCTACATTTCTCCCCTGTTAGGGCTTATAAGCGCTCAAAGGCTGAGAGTGAAATAAGCGAGAAAGAGCCTGAAGCTAGCTGCATACTTATTGACGAAAAGGTCTGCTATCCAGATGAATTGTGCTTTTTTGGCGACATGTGTGGCAAATGCGGGTCGTATTTTCGTGTCAGAACCAGTAGGCGCGTTTCTGAATATTTCAAGGCGTTCTATCTAAGCTGTACTGGCCCCAGCTGTGGGGCCAAGATGAAAGTAGAGATGAGTATTACGTTAATTAGAGGTGCGTGATTTTAATTTATGCTTGTTGAATTTAGCCAGCGCTGATGACTTGCATCAATGCAGCTATAGCAAGTATTACGAACCCAAGGGCCATGTTTAAGTTAACAGTAGTATCAGGTTTTAAGATGTTCCCGCTTTCTTCTGATAATTCTTTATTTTTTATTTTGACTTTGTCTTCTAATTCCTTTTTTTGTTGCGCGGAGTGTAAGTTATAGCTTTCTATATCGATTTCTAAGAGTAGCTTGTGTTTTTCGATATTGATTTTTTCTTCTTGCTTTTTATATCTGTGAAATTGTAGAAAATGATATGATAGTAGAAGTGCACCAATAAAGCTTAATAATGCTGCGGCCTGACCGAAACGTCTTTTCATTTCATCTGATAACTCAGGTATGGTGAGATCAAAACCTAATAGTATGGGTAGTATAGTTAGCAATGTGATTGTTAAGTTAATTGTTAGAGCCTGTAGTGGGCTTTTGATTTTTGTTTTCATTTAATGATTATTCTTTGTCTGTTGATTGTGTAAGCTGACGCTTGTTATGGGTTTCTGTGATAAAGTCTATAAATATTATTGCGGCACCAACTGCAAGGCGTGCATGCCTGATTTCAAGCCCTTTATGCTGTCCATCCCTGCCATGCCCAGTGCCATAAAGCCCCCTAAGCTCAGCGATGTTTTTGGTGATGTTGCTCAGATTTCTAAGAATTAATTTTATATTTTCTGCACCCCTGGCTGAGTCAGGAACATCATTTGCAACCAGCTTTAATTCTTTAGTTAATAGCTTGGTCAGAGTTGGTATATCCGCTGATCTAGGGTATTCGACTTCCCTTTTCTTCAAAATTGTTTTACAACAAGTTTCCACTAAATCTTTAGCTGTGCCGATAGCTAGAATTGGATCTGTTTCCACCGCATATTCAAGCCGTTCAATCTCTTTTTGCATCCATCCTGCATCTAAAGAATCTGCTACAGCTTTTCCTCTTGATATGGAACGATTCTTAGTAGCTGTTTTTTCGCCTTGGAATCTAGGGCGGCCCGCAATTTTCTCTATTTCAATCAACTCCCAACCACAGCTCTTTAGTTGATCGTTTATATGCTGGACTAAACTTAATGTTTCGTTCCTGTCCGGCCTGACAATTGGGTTTAGAGCCTCCGAAATGAATTTTATGAAGACCTCTTCATCACAGCTCGATAGATTGAATCGCTCGTCAGTAAACACCCAGTTAAGTGGGTAATCATCGTTATTGACTGTATGCTGCCAGATGTCTCCGGCTGCTGTGCTATATCTTGAATCATAAGAGGGAAGTGTTTCTAGGTCGAATATTCTCTGAAGGAACTCAACATCGTTTAATGCTCCGGCATAATGAATATTATCCATTGTAAAACAATCAAAAATGTTTTTTCGCTTATCTTTTGGTATCTCACCGTTGGTTGTGGTTATTTCTTTTTTGACAACTTTTGGTACAAATTTTATTGTAAAGTTATCGCTACTATATTGCTCTATAGTGAGATTGAATCTTTTTGATATTTGTTTTTCGAAAACTTCTTTTTTTCTAGAAAGTTGTGAATAAGTTTGAGGGTCTAGGTTTAAGTAAATTGTCCATAAGGTGGTGCCTCCATTCCAGTTGTCGAAACCAGTTTCTTTAATTTCAATATATGAGCTTTGGAGAGCAGCTAGTGCCTCATACATTCTATCTGCTTCAAGTAGCTGTTCTGTTGTTAATAAAATTTCTCTAATAGCAGCAGAGTCGAGATTTGAATTCACATTTTATCCTTCTGATTATTGCTAATAGCTGTGTTTTGATTTTTAGCTTCTATTAAACTGGCATTGGTAACTCTGACATTCCTAAATGTATTGAATATCTATATATCTTACTGCGCTAAGTCAAATGTTGTATCTCGGTGTGAGTGAGTCTACTTACACCCGGCTCTGATGGAAAGGTTTTGGTATGGGCGTCAAGCTTAGTCGGGCTACTGGAGCATTTGCTGGGAACGAGACCGCGAGGACATAAACCCATGACCGACACCACACACCAACCCACTTTCAAAACGGTGAACCAGATCGCGCTAGGCAATCGCCTGTTGCGCCGTAAAGACGTGGAGCAGAAAACCGGAAAGAGCCGTTCGGCCATTTATGAGGGTATTCGCCAGGGTACTTTTCCGGCCCCGGTGCCCATCGGTGGAAAGAGTGTGGCGTGGCTAGAAGAGGAGGTGGATAGCTGGATTGCCCACTGCCTGGAAGCGCGCAAACGTCAACGCCTGGAAAACTGCCCCACACCGCTACGCATGACCACTCAACCGCAGGAGCAACGCGCATGAACCAGTTTGAAGTCACTATCAACGGCACCACGCTGCAACTGACCGCTGAGGATGTGGTGGTCATGTCTACCGCCATGATGGAGGCGATGCGTAACCCTAGCGAAAAAACGTTTCGTAAGGGCACCTCAGGAAACATCTACGCCAAGGTGTTGAACGACCAGAGTGGTACGCAGCGTTTCAGCAAGCACTCATCTGCTGGTGTCGTCGAAACCGACTGCTAACCCCCTAAACCCTTTCCGCAAGTAGTAACGCTGCTGGGCTAATGCCCAGTGGGTAGGGGGAAGTTTTGCCCAAAAAACGAAAAAGGCTCCAAAGCTGGGGGGCGATGGAGCCGAAGCAAAGCAAAAGAAAGGTGCCCATGAAGTCTATCAAAGTATGTGAAATTTGCTGCCTCGAAAGCTTGCGAGGAACGCTAGGGAATGCTTATCATGGTATTGCTGTAGCAAAATCTACAGCCGGGCGTGAGAACCCGAGTTCAAATAGGCGCTACAGCGCCCCTATCATTGCAGGCGCTTTTTTTCCGCCTGTAGTGCGTCGTTATGGCGGCTGTGCGTGGGCACGCTTCGGCGTGGCCGGTTTCCTATTTGACCGGTTTCTCACCCTGCGTACGGTCGCCTCCAATCGCGTGAGAACGGTTGTTGGTGACTCCAAAAATCAAATAGGAGTCTCACCCATGGCCAATCAAAGCCAAGGTGCGTATACGCACACCCAAATTTCCCCCTCGCAAGTTTCTACCGCGCTTATCGGTGCAAAACTGATTGCTTACCGTGTGAACCGTAAGCCTGAACAGCTTCACCAGTTGTTAGGCATGGCTCGCATGGCCTGCGCACTTAACGCCCTTTCTTACCAAGAACACGACCAACTTCTCATCGAGCTAGAGCGCCTGTGCGTCGAGGAGGTGGATCATGCCTAATTTCACCCAGACCCCACGCCTAGAAGATGCGCTTTGCCTGACTGATGCTGAGTGCCTATTAATCGACCCCCGCGCCGATCACGACGCACTGTTTGACCAAGCGGAAGCCCGCCTGGAAGCCGCTAGCAATTTAATGTTTACGCTTTGCCAACTGGATACGCCAGGAGCCAGCGCTGATGCCCGCGATTTAGCCAATGTGGCGATTGCGTCGCGCTTTCTGCTAGCTGACTCCCATGACCTACTCATGGCTGCCCGCCTAGTCGCAAAACGTCAACAAGCGCCTGCCAGGAAGGGGGTGCGCCATGGCTAAAGCGACTATCCAAAAGATTCAGCAGGTCGCGGCGGTGGCACTAAACAGTGCTGAAATTCTATTGGTTGAGTGGCTGCCCGATGGGCAGCGCCAGGGGAGCGAGTGGGTAGCCCTGAACACGGCACGCGCCGATGCCTGCCCAGGTTCCTTTGGCGTGTCGCTCGTCTCTGGCAAGTGGAATGACTTTGCCGACCAAGACGCCCACGGCGGGGATCTGGTTTCCTTACTGAGCTACCTACGTAACTGTCGGCAAGTCGACGCCGCTATGCTGATTGATGAGCAGCTTGGGCTAGGCATTTTTCAACGTGCATGCGCGTCTACCGCGCCGTTACCCAAGCCCTACGATGTGCCCACCAAAACCCAGCTACGCCAGCAGGCAGACGCCGAGCGTTTAGCTGCCCATGAACGCGCTGCCCTGGCAGCTAAACGGCTTTGGCACTCAGCAGGCCCTGCTAACCCTGCACACCCGTACTTGGTGGAAAAGGGGATCGAGCCTTACCACCTTCGCCAATCCGCACAGGGCCAATTGCTTGTGCCGCTGTATGCAGATGGGCAATTGGTCAATGTGCAGTGCATCGACCAGCAAGGCCACAAGCGGTTTTTGAAAGGTGGCCGTGTGCGGGGCGCTTATGCGCCCCTTGGCAGGGTGCAGGCAGGCCGCCAGCTTTTTATTTGTGAGGGCTGGGCCACTGGCGCAACCCTTCACGCTCACACCCGCGAGCCGGTGGCGTGTGCCATGAACGCGGGCAACCTTGCCGCCGTGGCCGAAACCCTACGCGACCGATACGACGCCCTGGATTTGGTTATTGCTGGGGATGACGACCGCTTAACCCCCGGCAACCCAGGCCGCACCGCCGCCAACGCGGCAGCGCTGGCAGTGGGTGCCCTGGTGCTATTTCCCGTATGGCCACAAGAAGCCCCCACCACACTCAGCGACTTTAACGACTTAGCTCGCTGGTATCGCCAGCAAAGGAACGCCACATGAGCGAGCAAACGACACGCGAACAGCAAGCGCACCTAGCCCTGGTGGGCAAGCCGACCGCGCCCAAGATCGACACCTTAGAGCGCCCGAGCTACGCCGTTTATGAAGGGCCAACCATGGTGGAAGGCAAGCAGTACCGGGCGGGCACTTGGTATCACGGCATCAAGCACACCAACAGCGACGAGGCAGGCCAGCCGTTTGACCTATGGCTATGCGCACCGCTGTACGTCAAAGCGGAAACGATCAATAGCGACGATGGCAGCGTGGGCCGCCTGTTGCGCTTCAAGCACCGCGGCCACGCCATTGAGTACGTCATGCCCATGGAAGCCCTAGCGGGCAAAGGGGAGGAAGTGCTGAAAGCCTTGCTACGCCAAGGGCTAGAGGTGGATTACCACCAGCGCCGCTATGTGCCTGCCTACATTGCTAGCTACCACGGCTTAACTCGCATCCTAGCCACAACCACAAAGCCAGGGTGGCACGAGCGAAGCGGGGCCTTTGTGCTTCCGAGTCGGGTTTTAGGCGGTGAAGATGTGCGCTATCAGGATAGCGGCAAGGGCGCGCTGCTGTTTTCAGAGCGGGGCACCTTGGAAGGCTGGAAAAGCGAGCTGGCTTACTACTGCCAGGGCAACCCGGTACTGATCCTTTCGGTTTGCTGCGCATTGGCAGGCCCGCTGCTTTCAAAAGTAGGCGTGAATGGGGGCGGTGTGCATCTGGTGGGCGACTCCTCAAGCGGTAAGTCACTGGCTCAAGCACTCGCCGCCACGGTGTGGGGCGACCCCAGCCGCTTTGCCGCCTCGTGGGATATGTCAAAGGGTGGTATCGAGATCGAGGCATCGTCACGCAATGACACGGTGCTGATTCTGGACGAGATCAAGCGCGCCGATCCGAAGCGGGTACAAGAAATGGCCTACGCCATCGCTAACGGTACGGGCAAGGGCACCATGACCCGCGAACGGGAAGGGCGGCCCAAGCTATATTGGCGGGTTTTGGCGCTTTCCAGTGGTGAACGATCGCTGACAGAACACGCAGCCATTTCTGGCAATGCCGCCCATGCCGGGGCAGAACTGCGCATGGTGGATGTGAATGCAGGCACCCGCACTTATCGCGCCTTTGACGACGTACACGGCATGAGCGGGGCCACCTTCCATAGAAGGCTAACCACGGCCACAGCGCACCACTTTGGCATGATTGGCCCCGCCTTCGTGGAGCAGATACTCAAGGAAACCGATCCCGACTACTTTTATCGCCGGTTTGCTGAGGTACGGTAAGGATTCAATTCTGAAGGCCCCCAGGCGGGCAGGGTAGCGGATCGCTTCGCCATCATTGGGCTAGCAGGTGAGCTGGCGACCACTTACGGAATTTTGCCGTGGGAAGAAGGCACCGCCGCCAATGCAAGCCGCCAGCTTTTCCGCGAGTGGATCGCCAGGGTAGGCGACGGTAACGCAGAAGATCGGCAAATACTTAGCGCGCTATCGGATTTTATCGCTATGCACGGTGATAGCCGCTTTTCCAATATTGCTGCTGAGCTACCCAACTCCAACATTAAGCACCGAGCAGGTTACTTCGAGATCGAGGACGGCAAGCGTCTTTACCTATTCAACCGTGCCTCACTGACTGAGGCGGCAGCGGGGTATGGCCGTGACCGAGTGATACGCACCCTGGAAACCTACAACGTGCTAGCCAAAACCGACAGTGGCCGCCGCCAGAAAAACTACCGCCTGCCAGGAGGAGGGAGCACGCGCTTTTTCGTCATTGATCCCGACAAGCTGGATGCAGAGCGAGGGGGCGAATGATGGATAGGCTTTTTACGCGTGAACCTAGTTTCTGTGGCAACACTGGCTACAACGGCAACACCCAGCAACCATGCGGCTTGCAGCCGTTGCCTATTAATAAGAGAGGTGGCAACAAAGGCAACACATATCTTTATATCTATAGAGCACCTGATTTTGTCTGTTGCCGTTTTAAAAAAGCGGCTACAGGTTGCCAAAAAAAATATCAATTAAATCAATGGTGTTACCGGTGTTGCCTCGTTGCCCGCGTTTTTGAAATCAGTCAGGGGAATTATAGGGGAATGGTTGCGTTCGTTATGCGAACACTTCCTGGTTGTCTCCTTGCCGTGACCCATCCCCCTTTCTGGCAGGCGCTTTTCTTCTTTCTCCCGTTTTCCCAACCGTGGGGCTTCAGCTCCACATCCTCACCCTGCACCCCAACCGCCCAATGGAGGGCCTGATGAACCAACCAGCCACTACCACTCAACAGACCGACCGTAACAGCAACGAGGGCCAAACCATGGAAACCGCACAACTGGAAGCACAAGCACCCGCCAAAGGGGGCAAAGCGCCTGGACGTTCACTTACTTACTTCGATGCGCCCTACATAGCGAGTTGTATCTCAGAAGAAGATCTGCGCGAGAATGTTGAGAAGGGCTTGAAGAGATACCTCACGCGTCGCCGGAAGCTGACAGAGGTATGCAATGAACTGGATCGGCTGAAAAAAACGCTAAGCGCGCTAGAACAGCAGGGCGAAGAAGCCGATGGAGAGTGGAAGCAGAGCTTTTTGAAAGGCTTTGGCAAACAGACTAAATCGATGCGCGATAAGGTCAAACAGAAAACCCAAGCTAAGCTAGAGGCCGAGCAGATCAAGGAAATGATCGAGTTACTTGAGCCACAGGCCCAGTGGATCAAAATGTATACCTATCTGGCGCGTAATGCCTTAGTGGACAATAAAAGCAGGCTCATCGACTTGGTGACGCATAATCGCCTAATTGAAGCTGTGGACGAGCTTTCCCGTAACACAGAGTGCATGGCCAAGTTAGGGGAGGTTGTGAAGTACCTGTTCGAGCGCATCGAAACAGATACCTGCAACGATCATGCTTACATGGCCACGTTAGGGATCGATGCCTGGAAGCAAAAAGGAGCGGCCTATAAGGCGGTAATGAACTACGAAGACACCGCTCAACTGAATCGCGAGGTGAGCAGGCGTCAAATGTCGGCACTTGGCGATCTGTTCCTCAGTCGCATACCAGTCGATCACAAGCGGATAAAGCTCCCAGGCACCGAGATCCCTGAGCGCCTGCCGTTTGAAGACTATAAAGATGGCGGCTATTACTCACCCATCCGCTTCCCACGTGAGCTGAAAGAGCTTGAAGAAAAAATGGGCTTCGTACCAAGCCTTGATGAGCTGGATAGCGACGATACAGCCGCCTAGCGCTCAATCACGCCCCTCAAGCCAAAGCCTCGCCCTGTGCGGGGCTTTCTCGTTTCAAAGCATTAGCAGGGCTTACAGCGGCACACAGCGGCTATATGGGATGGTTGCCAAGGGGTAGGCCCCCCAGGCCGCCGCACCCAACGGCGCGTTGTCCCCCACCCGCCTGCGGTGTTCGCTTGTGGGGCAATTCTTCATGCACACCGCAAAACGGCCCAAAGCCCGCTATTGCTGGGCTGTAGGCGGGTTTTGGGTGCGTTGGAGGCATGCGAAATCATGCGGATTTGTGAACGTTGAATATCAAACATGTTGGTGGTGATCAGGTAGCAACAGTAAATGAGCTTGGCTGCTGAATTGGTTGGTATTGATAAAGCTAGGTAAGGCCTAAGTATTCCCAAGAGCATGAAAAATGAGCTAAAGTAGATTTTATTTTTAGCTAACACTGAATTTGGTGGGGTATGAACAGACAAGAATTACAAAAGTCGATAATATCCTCATTGTCTTGGCTTTCTATCCAAGTCGATATTAGTAATAAGCTAAATTTAACTGATATCAATGTTCATGCGGAAAATTTCTATCGAGATTTGTTAAATCTAGCGTTTGGCTATAATTTTATTAATATTAATAGTATCGATGGTAATGCTGCTGCTATTGATCTTGGTGACGAGAATGAACGAATTGCTATACAAGTAACATCAACATCTGCGCTCGCAAAATCAAGGCATACTGTTAGTAAATTTATTGAAAAAGAACTTTATTTGAAGTATGACAAGCTGATCATTTTGAATATTGCTAAGAAGGAGAAGCACAAATTAAAAGAGCTTGGAAATGAAAACTTTATTTTTAAAATAACTGATTGTGTTTGGGATGTTGGAGATCTTTGTGCCAAAATTAACAATTTGGATTTAAAAAATATTGAGTTTATTAATGAGTTTTTAAATGATCAGTTGCATGTTAAGCCTAAAGAAAAATTAGCCAGAAATGTTGAAACTATCCTGAAAATTGTTGAGTTACTAAGTGATGAAAACCACCCGGCTATCGGAGAGGGCTTTCTTGATGAACCTTTTCCACAGGAAAAAATTAATAAAAGATTTGCTGATCATGCTGAGTTTTTAAAAAGAGAGTATATTGAGCTATACCGTGACTATGGTGCAGTACTTGATGCTGTTGAGAAAAATTCAGATATAAGCCCAGTTAAAATACGTAGAGTAGCTCAGCATTTAAGAGTTACGAGCGATAAAGTTCTTACTGAGTGCGGTGGTGATCCTACTACAGCACTGCAGAAAATGCTAAGTGATTTTCTATTATTGATTCAGAGTAATGGTTTTGAAGCTGATACGGGTGCTGCATATTTTTATATAATTAAGCAGCTTATTAAGTGTAATGTTTTTCCTAATAAAGAGGTGCGAGATGAGCAATTTATTCACCAAGGATGAAGAGTTTAAAAATACCGCGCCTATTATTGGTTTTGAAATATTACAGCTAATTCGAAATAGCGAAGATAAGAGGGTAAGTATTTTTGAGGTTGCTAAAGTATTAAGAAAGAAGAGTAATACTTCTGCAAGAGGGGTGTACTACGGAATGATTTTTCTTTTTTCTTTAGGTATTGTAGATTTTAATGAACCATATGTGGTTGTAGCTAATGAAGATCAATAAGTTATATAGTGAACCAAAAGTTTTTGATCCTATTTGTTTTTACGAAGGGTTTAATCTTATCCTAGGAGAAACAAAAGATGGGAATGTAAAAACCAACGGTGTAGGTAAGTCTATTGCTATAGATTTTATTAGCTTTGGGCTTTTGAAAAGATATGCTGACTGCCGTATTTCATTAATACCTGAAAAAAAATTATCGCATGATACTACTATTTGCTTAGACTTTGAAATAAATGGGCACTCTGTCATATCGAAACGAAAAATCGAAAATCCAGACTCTCCAACTCTAATAATTGATGGTAAAGCAAAAAGCTACTCTCGTCTTTCTGATGCTCACGAACACATAAATGCTTTACTATTTCCTAGTAGCGAATTTTTTAGCGTGCCATCTTTCAGGTCTATGATGGGGCCATTAATTAGAGAGGAAGGTTCAGAGTTCAAATCAATAATACATTGCTTTGATACTAGGAAAAGTATTCCTCCTGACTACACCCCCCACCTTTTCCTTTTGGGTATAGATCCCTCTCCTTATGTTAGTGCAAAATCACTTTCAAAGGAGTTGGATAGCATATCTAAAGCTAGGAAAAAAATGGAGGAAAATGTAACTGTTTTAACAGGCAAGAATTTGTCTGAATCTAAGTCAGAGCTGAATGAGTTAGAGAGCCAAGTAAAAAAAATAAAAGAAAGTATCGATAGATTAGAGAACATTGAAGGTTTTGATATTGTAAAAAATGAAATTATTGATTTAGAGAATGTGATTGAGAAAGAGCGAGCAACGCAATCCGTTCTAAAGTCAGAACTCTCAAAATTAAAATTATTTCGTGGTGAAAATTATATTGATAGCGATGAAGTGGCAGAGCTTTATAATCAGTTTCAAGAGGGTTTAGGCGATCTTGTTAAAAAAAGCTTAGATGAGGTTTCTGAGTTTAAGAAAAAAATAGACGAATTCCAAAGAAATATTATTGAAGGAAGGAGAGAAGAGCTGGAGTCTGAATTGAAGGATATCGAAGAGCGTGTTTTATTATTGGATAAAGACTATAAAGAAAAGCTTTTTCTATTAGACCAAGATGGTTTGCTCATAAGCCTTAAACAAACGATTTATGTTCATGAGAAAAAAGCTCAAGAGTTTTCTGCGTTATCTTCATTTTTGAAAAAATATTCAGAGTACGATGCTGAACATAAAAATAAGAAACGCGAGAGAGAAAATGAAATATACTTGTTGCAAAGCTTCGTAAATGATGCAGCTGAGACTATTGAGTCATTTGAAAATACCTTGCTTGATATGCATCAATATATTTTTGGAAATAGAAAAAGCTCATTTTCAATAGATGTATCGAATAAGAAAGAGATATTGAAATTTGAGCTTAGAATTGATTCTGATGGTAGCCACAGTATAAATAGGGAGAAAGTGTTTCTATATGATCTTGGATTGTTGATAAATCCTGATACTGCTAGTCGGCATCCTGGCTTTTTAGTACATGATAATATCTTTGACGTTGATCAAGATACATTGGTAAAAAGCATAAATTTCATTGGTAACAATTCTAATGATTTAATAGGTAAGCAATACATACTGACTCTTAATAGAGATAAGCTGAGTCGTGAAGATATGGACTCACTTGAAATTGATATCAAAAAATATACACGCGCCGCATTTACAAAGGAAAATCGTTTTCTGAAAATGGAATATCAAGAAATTTAACTCAATAGCTAGGTTTTGATAAGGATATCCTGCAGTCTTCATGTTCTAGATGTCTGGCTGGTCAGCAGTGCTGCGCATCAATCGCTTCACGAGGTCTTTACCATGCCAGTTCTTTAGGGTGGATAGTCTGTTTAAACTATTTTTTCAGAGTAGTGGTATATTCATTGGTATACAAAGAGAATGGTTTTTTGATTTCTTATAATAAAAACATATATTTATCGTGTCTGTGCTGCTCCTGCCAGGGACGCCAAACTCTATCTGCTAATAGATGCCATTGACATCCATCACGCCCGAACGATGTAGATCGAACTGGAGTGGCAGTCACGTCGTGTGCGCTTGGTTATTGAGACCGCCTTCTATACCAGTGGATGAAATACAGTGACTGCCTTTAAGTGCTTATCGTTTGTTTGGTCGTCTGTGCTGCTGAGTAACACGGCTGGACATCTGTACGTCACGAAAACTATGGCTACCAACTTACGATTTTATTAAAGACAATTTCCACCACTTGATTTTTTCTTGCACGAATAAGTTCCCAGTCATTTAAAAGGGCTAATACATACACTCGCTTAAACAATGCTTTGTTCAAACGAGGTGGTCAAATGTATTTCCTCGGTTATTCAGTTGTTTAAAATAAAGCAAGGGAAGCTTTCTTGATTGATTTTATTAATAAGAAATCAGTGAATTAGCTTCTGGATGTGGCCTGGAATGGTATGTTTTTAGTCCTTGATAGTTAGGTTTCTACTGTAAAAAAGCATTAGTTGGCGTCATTTTTTAAACGGAAAATGTATTATTTTTAATGTTTCTTTTGCTTGGTAACAGTAAAAAATAAAACCTAAACTTTGTTTTCTTGGTTAGTTGGCCTGATTTTTATAATAAGTCTGTTGATGTTTTTTTTTATCCGAACTATTTTTTAACCAGTGCGTGGCTTTGCGTGGAAGCTATGCAGCAGCGTTTGTTGCCGCGTAGCTTTAGCATTGTTGATAAAACTAATGAAGCTGAAAATTGCTTGCAGATTAAAGTTCATGATGCGAAGTAGGGCTTGCGTTCTGTTTTAGTAATTTTTAGTTAATTTGTTGCCCGAAAGCTGTTTTAAAATAATCAGTTAAAAGGATCCTCCCATCATGGTTACGAATAATTTTTCTCAAAGCAGTTTAGATCTCAACGGAAAAATTACCTTGTCCCAACCTACCGCACTGGTGTGGGGGGCAGATGGTCGCCTCTATATCACTGAGCAGAGTGGTGATGTCAAGGTTTTAACCGTAGCATTTGGAGATCCTAATACAGCAGATAGTGACAGTACGGCAAGTTTCTATGTCGTTGAAGCTGAAACTGTTTTTTTAGTAAAGGAATTACCTAACCATAACGATGATGGTACCGAGGGGGGATCTAACAATCGTCAAGTTACGGGTATTGATGTAACCCCGCAATATGATGAAAACGGTGACCCGGTCATAATTAATGGAAAGCCGGCAGTCAATATCTATGTGACATCTAGTGATAATCGCATTGGTGCTGGGAGTAGTGGCTCTGACACAGGTCTCGATACAAACTCTGGCATCATTACGCGCCTAACGCAGACAGTAGATGGATGGGAAGCACTAGATCTTGTCCGGGGACTTGCTCGTTCCGAAGAGAATCACTCTCTTAATGGTTTGGAAGTCATACAAGAGTTTGACGATAACGGTCGTTTACTAAGTGAGAGGCTCATCGTTGCTAACGGGGGTAATGCCAATGCTGGTGCACCTTCGAATAATTTTTCTGGACAGCAGGAAACGGCCTATAGTGCGGCGATTTTAGAGGTCGATCTTGATCAACTTAAATCCATGGAGATCAAAAACGATGATGGCCGCAATTACGTCTATGACATTCCTACCTTAAACGACCCCTCACGCTCCCCGAGCGAAGAAGCGCTCACTGACCCCTTTGGTGGTAATGATGGCTTCAACGGGGGAAAAATAGATCCTAACGGCCCAGTGCAGATTTATTCTGCGGGGTATCGTAATGCCTATGATGTAGAAGTTACCGAAGATGGACGCGTCTGGACTTATGATAACGGCGCTAATAATAGCTGGGGCGGTCGCCCTGTTGGCGAGGCGGGGGATAATGGTGGCAATATCGATGCTGAACAAGATGAAAACTATATAGCTACCAATCTTAATAACGGTGATGGTAGTGGTAGTGACAGCATCAATACTGAAGCTTGGAATCCTAAAAACCTCGATCAGTTTCACGAAATCACTCGATCAGACGATCTCGCTGGCCGGGTTCTTTCCGCTGGTCAGGCGGGCGCCGCCACCTACGTAATGGCGCATCCTGACTTTGACGATCCTTTAACCCTGGTTTACGGCGGTCACCCGAACCCGACACGTGCCAGTGGCGGTGAAGCTGGGCTCCTCTTTACGCCCAAGAATGGGGTTGAGGATGCTTTCCTGCTGGTATCTGAAGAGCACTACGACAGTGTTATCGACTGGCTGGTAACTGTTGAGGATGAGTCTAACGGCGTGTCTTCTGGGGATCTTACAAGCCGCGTTATTAGCTTAGTTCCTGGAGAGCTGTATTACATTACCGAAAATGGTGAGGCGTACCTGACTAGCGACTATACCCAGACGCCGTCGAGTATCGGAGGATCCGGTGTACTCGGAACCGCTGGGGTGCCGGCAGATATTGATGACGTGGTGGCCACACTTAACGTTATAGAAGGCAACTATCTCGAAGGGGGATATAACGATGGCGCAATTGACTCAGGTACGGGGTCGATCAATGGTTTGACCGAATATACGTCGACCGTTTTTGATGATGGTGAGACGAAGATGTCCGGCGCTCTTATGGCAGTACAGTTGGGCGGTGGCAACCTCATCGTGATGGGACGGGATGAGAATGGCGTCATGCAAACCGCTAGCGGTAGCGGTGGGGTAAAAGCTGCTGAGAGGATCACATTGGCGTTGTCAGGCAGTCCTCTTGGGCTGGCTTCTATTGGCGATGACCTATCTGCATGGGATAACCAGGCAGCGTTTCGTGGTTCTGTTTGGGCAACTGTTTACAGCGGAAGTGGTACCAAAATCGAAATCCTCCAGCCCAATAATGGGGCTGTTCCTCTCGCCGGCAGTGAAGCCGCTGATCCGACTGATCATGATCTTGACGGCATTAACCATATTCATGACCCATTTGAGTACAGCGCCGCAAATGGTCTCGCGCTGACGCCAGGCGAAGCCATCGTCATGAATTTTCAGCCTACCGAGGCTCCCTATCCCGGCACCATCGGTGATACTGGTTTGATGGGCGCAGCACTTGATGGTGCGACGCCGAATCAGGATGCCAACCCGGATCAGGGGCTTCCCGGCCTTTATGATATCGGCGGTAATATCATTCCCGGTGCCAATGCCGCACTGTTCCAAATCAAGGAGGTTGTGCCGGGCACTGTGGTCGGTCCTGCAAATAGCGTTCGTGATGCTATGCATGTAGGTGTCAATCCCAGCAGTGATGTTCAGCGTCTGGTGGCAACAACACAGGTGCTCAACTGGGTTGCCGATAATGGCGGTGTTGCAGATGGCCAACTGACTGGACTCATGTTTGGCGATGGTACTCAGGCCAACTTCGTACGCCTTGTGTTTGGAGAGGTAAACGGAGAAGCTGGCTTTGAAGTTGGTTATGAAATCAACGACAACAATTATCAGGCGTTGGCTCAAGTGGCGGTGCCAGCACTCACAGATACTGCTGTGACGCAGGTTGAATTATACCTAGAGATTGATATGGCTGACGGCTTCGCCCTCTACGCGGGCTACCGTTTCAATAGCCAGGATGCCTTTACCGAACTGCCTCTGAATGGTTTTACGCTGCCTGAGGGTGTTTTACGTGACGTCCTGACAGGTAATCATACCATCAGCGATGGTGATTCCCAGGCCCCCTCTGGAGCTGCTTTTGGCTTCCTAGCTGAAACCAGTGAAGGTGCGCCTCTTGCACCGGTTAACTTCGAAAACCTCAAAATAAATGGCTTCGGTAATGAGATTGAGGCAGATTCGGCTGGCGGTGTGGGGGCCGAAGGCTCTAATGGTATTGACACTATTATCTATACCGGAACCGATACCGTACTGTCGCCGCTGGATGACAGCGTCGAGAACTTCGATGGCTCCGGCACCATGGCAGATTTTCATGCCACTGGTAATGGCGGCGACAACGTGATGATCGCCGGGAGTGGCAATAATACGTTTACAGGGGGCGGTGGAGCCGACAGCTTCCAAGGTACGCTCGATACTATAAACGGTACTGAAATCACCGACTTCACACCCGACGATGAAGTCGTTGTTCAGGGTGCTTCGTTCGATGCCAGCGACGTAACCTATCAAGCTGGATCCGCGATCATTACTATCAATAACGAAACGGCAATCACTTTTAGTGGTGAGGGTTTTGAAGACTTCGATCCCAGTACTGGCGAGTCAGTATTCAGCTTCACGTCCACCGCTAACGGGACGCGCATTACCACTGTACCTGCGTTGACTGCGGTTGCCGCGATCAGCTCGGGGGGGCCCGATATTAACAACGTCMCCGTACGTGACCAGACAATTGATTTCCTCTCAGACATGACCAACGCTGAGGTTAATGGCTGGGTTAGCGGTGTCACCTCCAAAGATTATGTCAACGTAGTCGACATCGACGGCAGTGTCCCCGATGAGCTGCATCAGTCTGAGCGCTCGGCAGAAGATGCCGGCGAATGGGGCTACTCGATTCCGGTCGAGAACGGTGAATACCTGATCGATATGTATTTCGCCGAGATTTACCATGGTGTGGAAAACAGCAGCGGTACTGGGGCGCGTGTCTTTGACATTAGCATTGAGGATGCGCTGGTGGAAGATGACTATGACATCATTGGCGATGTTGGTAGCGCAGCAACCGAAGTGATCAAGACCTACGCCGTTACCGTCACTGATGGTGTTCTCAACATTGGCTTCGATGCCTCGGTCAACCAGGCCAAAATCAGCGGTTTGGTGGTCTGGCAAGTTGGTGGAACCTATGTGCCACCTGAAGATGTAACACCACCGGAAGTAGTGTCGATAATGATCGATCAACCTTTCGATAACGACAGTGACATCTTGGCCACAGTAGTGGTTACCGATAACGCTGGAATTAATGTTGATTCTATCAATGGTGATGAGCTGATTTTTACCGGTTATGAGCCTGGTGCCGTCTCCCTGGCTGATAACGATGCTATTACACTCAGCAATGATGGCAAGACCGCTACTATCCAGTACACCATTTCCCCGCCGACAGGTTCTAATGCTTGGGAAAATGGTGCTTTCAAGGTTGGCGTTGCTGCAGGTAGCTTTACTGATACGACAGGCCTTGGTGTCGCCGCTTTTGAAACGGATGTCATTATTGCCCGGAACCTTGAACAGCTCGTCAAGGGGGCGTTACAAAGAGCGATAAACGTCGGACCAACCAGCAACACTATCGATAATAGTCTCGAGGGTGATGATAAAAATACTTATGGCGGTGCCATCACTAATGATCCGATCCTGGGTATCGATCTTGAGGCGGATGACCCCGCGTATTACTCGCCGAGTACAAAAACAGTCAGTAATATTGATGGTAAAGCCGGAGCAACCGGTAGCAACAGTGGTGGGGTCGATCTGGATGGTTCTGCCTACCACACCTATCGTGACTCTGCTGCTGGCTCATACACAGCAACCTATGAAGTGCCCAATGGTTTATATGTGGTGGAGCTGCATTTTGCTGAGCTTTATCAAACCCAGGGCGGCCAGCGCCAGGGTGACTACACGATACAAGGCGAGTTGTTTGCTGAGAACTTTGATGCCTTTATAGCAGCGGGAGGAGCCGACAAGCCAACCGTTCTTACCAAAAACGTTATAGTGACAGATGGCAAGATCGTTATTGATGTCAATGCGGATAACGGCGAGCCGGGCTTCAACGCCATAGCTATTTATCAGGCAGTCGACAGCGGTATACCGATTGCCAGCATTCTTTCGATTGAAGCGCCGGAGTCGAGCGATGGACAGGTTATTGTCACTGTCCAGTACACTGACGATGGCAACATTTCCGGCACACAGATCGGTGCTACCGATGTCACTGTTTCCTCTGCCGCTGGTGCGTTAGTTACTCCTTCGCTGGTGGCTTATGATAGCGCCAGTGGCATTGCCACCTATACCTTTGACGCCCCTGAGAGCGGCTGGCAAACCGGGACAATCACCGCTTCAGTCGCCGCCAATGCAGTACTCGATAGCGATAACAATGGCAACAGCGCAACGGCTAGTTCGGTTTATGTGAATTACTCGAGCGATGGAGTCATCCTCGAACTTGATTTCGAGAATCCCGGGTCGCCGCTTGAGGAAGGCGGTTTTGATGGCACGCTGGGTGACGTTGTAGATGATACGGTCTTCACTACTGTGGAGGGTGGCGAACTGATCGTCTGGACATCCAATGGCGACATTTCACAAGCGGCTGACCCGAGTGCGAATGACTTTATCAAGTATGTGGCACTGGGCGATCCAGCGTTAGAGACGATAAACATTACCTCGCGCTTTGATAATCCCTTCCCTGCCGCTCTCGCAGCCCAAGAGCTACCAACTGATACTGTCCCGAACTTTGCCCAGCAAGGCATAGTCTTCGGTCTTGGCAGTCAGGGCAATAATGAGCTCGTCAAGCTAGTGTTCGGTGGTAATGGCGGTAACGGGGTGCAAATCTGGTCCAAAAGCGCCATTGATACAGTCATTCCGCTTGCGAATATGCTGAGTAATGCCTCAACAACCCTGAATGATATTGCCTCTGTAGAACTGACGCTAGTCGTCAACAAGACAGCCGGTACTGTGACTCCTATCGTTACTTTCTTCGATACTAACGAAAATGTTCTGGGGGGCTTGCGTGCCGAGGCAACCGATGGTTTCGCAACGGCGTCCCCTGAGGTGTTGCCACCCGCAGTGCTAAGTAATCTTACTGATCTGAACTCAACAACGGCAGTTGGGGTCACTTCAACTGATTACAACAATCCCATAGAGTCGTTCATGGCTAGTTGGGATTATCTCAACGTTACCTCGCCGGATCTCATTTCAGAGCCAACGGATCCCACCACTACTCTGGCTATCGTTAATGCTCCTGACATCATCGAGAATGGAGACGATGGCTTCACGACACTGAACTTCGGCCTCACCGCTTCAGATGGCTTTAGTGGCGAGGTGGAATTGACCCTGAGCATCGATGGCGTGACCGTGACGGATACGTTGAACTTCAGCGACGGCACCGCCATCCTGTCGGTTGATGTGCCTAATGACGATGTGGCTAATGGTACCAACGAAATTTCAGTCACTTTGGTCGCAGTCAATAGCACAGGGTTGTTTGAAATTGATGCATCGGCGGCCACAGCAACGGGCAGTGTGACCGAAGACGATGAGGGCTCTGTGCCCAATCCGGACGACCTGGATGAGGACGGCGTTAATAATGATGACGACCTTTTCCCATACGATGCTGCTAATGGCATGATTTTAGCGGCTGGCGAAACCTTCTTGCTTGACTTTGAAGAAGACACCGCGAGTCCCTATGAGGCTGGCCTGACGGGGTTAATGGGCCGGGCAAATGAGAGTAATTCTGCTGGAGCTGTCGAGAGCGGTACAGCAAGTGTCGAGAATGGCACACTTAATATTGTAGCCGATACAGGTGATCACTATACCAACAACAATTCTCAGAAGGATGCATATGCGGTAGGGGTGAAGAATCCTGGTGGCTTTATCGTTGAGACAAGTTTTGCTATGCCGGACTTCGATGATCAGCAAGAGGGCCTGCAGGCACCACTTAACTACCAGGCTGGTGGTGTTGCGGTCAGTCTTTCGGAAGACAATCTAGTGAAATGGATTTTCGGTGCGAACGGTACCGCTGCTTTCCAGCTCGCCCATGAAAATAAACAGGTAGAGGGAGCAACACCTGCTGTTCCAGGCGCGACCTTTGCCTTACCGAGTGGTGTTGTCTACAGCGACATAGCTTCAGTGAAGCTGATGCTTGAAATAGTCGTAGATACTACATCCGGCGAAGTTAAGGCACTCACTCGCTCTGTATTGACGTTGAATAATACCAATATAATTGACGGTGCTTCGGGAGAAATAACGCTGACTGATCCGTTGGCTTCAGCAATTAAGGATGAAGCTCAGGGCGTCAGCGTAGGCTTTATACAAACATCCACCGGTGGCCAGTCGCCTGATACTTTCGACATTTCTTACGACTATCTCCAGGTGTCCTCGACCGAAGAGGCCGAACCTCAGGTACTGATTGGCATAACAGATGCTGTTCCGATGGTCGAAAACGGCGATGAGGGCACTACCACGCTAAGCTTCGGCCTTACCGCCTCGGAAAGCTTTAGCGGCGAGGTGGCTCTGAGCGTGGATATTGATGGGGTGGTCGAGCCCCGCACGGTGGTCTTCACSGGCGGCGTTGGCAGTTTGACGGTTGACGTCGCCAAMGATGATCAAGCCAATGGCCCGGAGCAAGTCAGTGTCATCCTAGCCGGGATTGCAGACGCGGCGTTTGCTATCGATCCCGCTGCTGCAACGGCAACGGGCACAGTGACAGAAGATGATGTTGGCCAAACGGTAATCGGTATTACCGACGCCGATTCAATGGTCGAAAACGGCGACGAGGGCTCCACCACGCTAAGCTTCGGCCTTACCGCCTCGGAAGGCTTTAGCGGCGAGGTGGCTCTGGATCTCACTATTAATGGTACATCCGAGCCCCGCACGGTGGTCTTCACCGGCGGCGTTGGCAGTTTGACGGTTGACGTCGCCAACGATGATCAAGCCAATGGCCCGGAGCAAGTCAGTGTCATCCTAGCCGGGATTGCAGATGAGGCGTTTGCTATCGATCCCGCTGCTGCAACGGCAACGGGCACAGTGACAGAGGATGACGAGGTCGCGCCAACAACACCCGTACGCCTCCAGGCCGAGGACTTTACCACGGCAACCAATTACACCGTCGAGAACATCGGCGCAGCGGATGAGGGTCAAGGCATCCGGCTGCAGGGCGGTGAGTCGGGCACGGCCAGCTACGCGCTAGCCGGTGCGGTTGCGGCGGGCACTTACACCGTGATTGTCGGGTATTTTGACGAAAACGACGGCGAAAGTACGGCGCAGTTGAGCATCGGTAATGCCCARGGCCAGAGCTTTAGCGGYGACTGGATCTTYGATAACGACGCCACCAGTGGCAATGCTGCTCAGGCAGCAAGCTTCCGCACGGTGACTTTCGAAAACGTCACGGTGGGTGACGACGCTACTCTGGACCTGGCAAGCACGGCGGCACCCTTTGAATATGCGCGTATCGACTATATCGAGTTTGTGCCCGCGGGAATTGTCGAGCCACCGGCGCCGACCTTGATCGGTATTTCCGATGCTGATCCGATGGTCGAAAGCGGCGACGAGGGCTCCACCACGCTAAGCTTCGGCCTTACCGCCTCGGAAGGCTTTAGCGGCGAGGARGCTCTGGATCTCACTATTAATGGTACATCCGAGCCCCGCACGGTGGTCTTCACCGGCGGCATCGGCAGTTTGACGGTTGACGTCGCCAACGATGATCAAGCTAATGGCCCGGAGCAGGTCAGTGTCATCCTAGCCGGGATTGCAGACGAGGCGTTTGCTATCGATCCCGCGGCTGCGACGGCAACGGGCACAGTGACAGAAGATGATGTTGGCCAAACGGTAATCGGTATTACCGACGCCGATTCAATGGTCGAAAACGGCGACGAGGGGACCACCACGCTAAGCTTCGGCCTTACCGCCTCGGAAGGCTTTAGCGGCGAGGTAGCTCTGAGCGTGGATATTGATGGGGTGGTCGAGCCCCGTACGGTGGTCTTCACCGGCGGCGTCGGCAGTTTGACGGTTGACGTCGCCAACGATGATCAAGCCAATGGTCCGGAGCAGGTCAGTGTCATCCTGAATGGGATTGCAGACGAGRCGTTTGCTATCGATCCCGCTGCTGCGACGGCAACGGGCACAGTGACAGAGGATGACGAGGTCGCGCCAACAACACCCGTACGCCTCCAGGCCGAGGACTTTACCGCAGCGACCAATTACACCGTCGAGAACATCGGCGCAGCGGATGAGGGTCAAGGCATCCGGCTGCAGGGCGGTGAGTCGGGCACGGCCAGCTACGCGCTAGCCGGTGCGGTTGCGGCGGGCACTTACACCGTGATTGTCGGGTATTTTGACGAAAACGACGGCGAAAGTACGGCGCAGTTGAGCATCGGTAATGCCCAGGGCCAGAGCTTTAGCGGTGACTGGATCTTCGATAACGACGCCACCAGTGGCAATGCTGCTCAGGCAGCAAGCTTCCGCACGGTGACTTTCGAAAACGTCACGGTGGGTGACGACGCCACTCTGGACCTGGCAAGCACGGCGGCACCCTTCGAATATGCGCGCATCGACTATATCGAGKTTGTGCCCGCGGGAATTGTCGAGCCACCGGCGCCGACATTGATTGGTATTACCGACGCCGATTCAATGGTCGAAAACGGCGACGAGGGGGCCACCACGCTAAGCTTCGGCCTTACCGCCTCGGAAGGCTTCAGCGGCGAGGTGGCTCTGGATCTCATTATTAATGGTACATCCGAGCCCCGCACGGTGGTCTTCACCGGCGGCGTTGGCAGTTTGACGGTTGACGTCGCCAACGATGATCAAGCCAACGGCCCGGAGCAGGTCAGTGTCATCCTGAATGGGATTGCAGATGAGGCGTTTGCTATCGATCCCGCGGCTGCGACGGCAACGGGCACAGTGACAGAGGATGATGATGTCGCGCCAACAACACCCGTACGCCTCCAGGCCGAGGACTTTACCACGGCGACCAATTACACCGTCGAGAACATCGGCGCAGCGGATGAGGGGCAAGGCATCCGGCTTCAGGGCGGTGAGTCGGGCACGGCCAGCTACGCGCTAGCCGGTGCGGTTGCGGCGGGCACTTACACCGTGATTGTCGGGTATTTTGACGAAAACGACGGCGAAAGTACGGCGCAGTTGAGCATCGGTAATGCCCAGGGCCAGAGCTTTAGCGGTGACTGGATCTTCGATAACGACGCCACCAGTGGCAATGCTGCTCAGGCAGCAAGCTTCCGCACGGTGACTTTCGAAAACGTCACGGTGGGTGACGACGCCACTCTGGACCTGGCAAGCACGGCGGCACCCTTCGAATATGCGCGCATCGACTATATCGAGTTTGTGCCCGCGGGAATTGTCGAGCCACCGGCGCCGACCTTGATCGGTATTTCCGATGCTGATCCGATGGTCGAAAACGGCGACGAGGGCACCACCACGCTAAGCTTCGGCCTTACCGCCTCGGAAGGCTTCAGCGGCGAGGTGGCTCTGGATCTCATTATTAATGGTACATCCGAGCCCCGCACGGTGGTCTTCACCGGCGGCGTTGGCAGTTTGACGGTTGACGTCGCCAACGATGATCAAGCCAATGGCCCGGAGCAGGTCAGTGTCATCCTAGCCGGGATTGCAGACGCGGCGTTTGCTATCGATCCCGCTGCTGCAACGGCAACGGGCACAGTGACAGAAGATGATGTTGGCCAAACGGTAATCGGTATTACCGACGCCGACCCAATGGTCGAAAACGGCGACGAGGGCTCCACCACGCTAAGCTTCGGCCTTACCGCTTCGGAAGGCTTTAGCGGCGAGGTGGCCCTGAGCGTGGATATTGATGGGGTGGTCGAGCCCCGCACGGTGGTCTTCACCGGCGGCGTTGGCAGTTTGACGGTTGACGTCGCCAACGATGATCAAGCCAACGGCCCTGAGCAAGTCAGTGTCATCCTAGCTGGGATTGCAGATGAGGCGTTTGCTATCGATCCCGCTGCTGTGACGGCAACGGGCACAGTGACAGAGGATGACGAGGTCGCGCCAACAACGCCCGTMCGCCTCCAGGCCGAGGACTTTACCACGGCAACCAATTACACCGTCGAGAACATCGGCGCAGCGGATGAGGGTCAAGGCATCCGGCTGCAGGGTGGCGAGTCGGGCACGGCCAGTTACGCGCTAGCCGGTGCGGTTGCGGCAGGCACTTACACCGTGATTGTCGGGTATTTTGACGAAAGCGACGGCGAAAGTACGGCGCAGTTGAGCATCGGTAATGCCCAGGGTCAGAGCTTCATCGGCGACTGGATCTTCGATAACGACGCCACCAGTGGCAATGCTGCCCAGGCAGCAAGCTTCCGTACGGTGACTTTCGAAAACGTCACGGTGGGCGACGATGCTACTCTGGCGCTCTCTGCAACTGCGGCTACGCTGGAATACGCACGTATCGACTATATCGAGTTCGTGCCCGCGGGAATCGTCGAGCCACCGGCGCCGACCTTGATCGGYATTTCCGATGCTGATCCGATGGTCGAAAGCGGCGACGAGGGTGCCACCACGCTAAGTTTCGGCCTCACCGCTTCGGAAGGCTTCAGCGGCGAGATGGCATTGGATCTCACTATTAATGGTACATCCGAGCCCCGCACGGTGGTCTTCACAGGCGGCGTTGGCAGTTTGACGGTTGACGTCGCCAACGATGATCAAGCCAACGGCCCGGAGCAGGTCAGTGTCATCCTAGCCGGGATTGCAGACGMGGCGTTTGCTATCGATCCCGCTGCTGCAACGGCAACGGGCACAGTGACAGAGGATGACGAGGTCGCGCCAACAACGCCCGTACGCCTTCAGGCCGAGGACTTTACCACGGCAACCAATTACACCGTCGAGAACATCGGCGCAGCGGATGAGGGTCAAGGTATCCGGCTGCAGGGTGGCGAGTCGGGCACGGCCAGTTACGCGCTAGCCGGTGCGGTTGCGGCGGGCACTTACACCGTGATTGTCGGGTATTTTGACGAAAACGACGGCGAAAGTACGGCGCAGTTGAGCATCGGTAATGCCCAGGGCCAGAGCTTYAGCGGYGACTGGATCTTCGATAACGACGCCACCAGTGGCAATGCTGCCCAAGCGTCAAGCTTCCGCACAGTGACTTTCGAAAATGTCACAGTGGGCGACGATGCTACTCTGGCGCTCTCTGCAACTGCGGCTACGCTGGAATACGCACGTATCGACTATATCGAGTTTGTGCCCGCGGGAATCGTCGAGCCACCCGCGCCGACCTTGATCGGCATTTCCGATGCTGATCCGATGGTCGAAAGCGGCGACGAGGGTGCCACCACGCTAAGTTTCGGCCTCACCGCTTCGGAAGGCTTCAGCGGCGAGGTGGCATTGGATCTCACTATTAATGGTACATCCGAGCCCCGCACGGTGGTCTTCACCGGCGGCGTCGGCAGTTTGACGGTTGACGTCGCCAACGATGATCAAGCCAACGGCCCGGAGCAGGTCAGTGTCATCCTGAATGGGATTGCAGATGAGGCGTTTGCTATCGATCCCGCTGCTGCGACGGCAATGGGAACGGTGACGGAGGATGATATTACCAGCACCGATCCTGCGACGATCAATCTTGAATTCGATGAAGGTGAGACTCTACAAGGCTTATTTGACGGAGTGACTGAAGGTTCGGGTACTGACACAGAGGAAACCGGTACAGCTGAAATCATTAATGGAAATTTGGTTATTTCGGCCAGTGAGGGTGATGCTGGAGGCAGTAATAACGCCAATGATAATTACTATACTAATGTGTCTGGAGGTGATGGTTTTACTGCTGAGCTTAAATTTGGCAACCCTTTCCCTTCGCTGCCTGCACAGTATTCGCAGCTGGGTCTTAATATAAGCCTCAGCCAGGACGAATATCTGAAGGTAACCTTCGGCAACGTCGGAGGCGGGCAAATTGAATACTCCTATGAGCTAGGAGGTTCACAAAGCAAACAGACCTTCAGCCTGCCGCCAAGCATCAGCTTCGCGCAGATTGCTGATGTTGTTGTGGCTATCGAAGCCAGTGTTGATGGTGGCATGGCAAGTTTCTCGGGCACCATGACCTTCCTTGATGCATCAGGACAAAGTTTGGGAGATACGGCTCTGCCAGCACTGCTCCTACCGGATGGCCCTTTGAATACAGCCATTACTAGTGCGGGAGAAGAGTTCGGTGTTGGCGTAACCCAGACCTCGTTTGGTTCCGGTCCAGTTTTTGTTGCTAATTATGACTACTTGCGTATTCAGCAACAGGGCGAAGAATCCACTGACGATAACGACAAGCCGGTCGCGACGATTGCTATCCTACAGCCAGTCAACACCGACGCGGAACTTACGGTTGTTGTCACTTACGCTGATGCCTCGGGCATCGCTACGGAGACGCTTGATAACAGTGACATCGCACTCATGCTGGATGGGGTTCCAGTTGCTGCCACGATCAGCTTCGATGGCTTCAACGCAACGACGGGCGAAGCAACTTATGCGATCTCGTCTCCAGCTGGAGGTTGGAATGAAAATGGTAGTTATACGGTCTGGGTGGCTCAGGGGGCGGTCTCAGATGCCTCAGAGAATGCCAACCTTGTCGATTCAACGCCATCGACGAGCTTCATGATTGACTTTGATGAGGGCAGCCCGCTTGGCGGTTATGCCCCGGGTGATGACCTGGACGAAGATGGCACTGCCAATCAGGCGGATGAAGATATTGATGGTGATGGTGATGCCAATGTAGATGATGTCTTTGCTTATGACGCCCAAAATGGGCAGCCTTTGGCCGACGGCGAAAGCATACGCCTTAATTTCGAAGTAAACGGCACTCCCTATCAGAACGGTTTCACCGGGGTTATGGCCAGTTCTGATGCGGCATTCCAGGACGAAGATACCGGCGCCGGCATCGTTGCCGATAATCAACTCAGGGTCACGACAACGAGTGGTGATACGGGGTCTGCAAATACGCCACAGAATGATTATCACTTGGGCATTATTCGTGATGGAGGCTTCATCCTGGAGTCCGTGGTGGATAACCCCTTTGCTTCGGCGCCCGGTAGTTATTCGCAGCTAGGGCTGGCGGTTAGTGTGAACAGTAATGATTTTGCCAAGTTGGTATTTGGCAGTGTTGGTCAGGACATTGAGTTTTCCTCGCGCGACAACAACGCCGAAACCAAACTTGGGGCTGACTTCCCAGATGGTTATGGCTTTGGTGATTTTGCAAAAGCGAAGCTAGTACTCGATGTCAGTGTCAATAACGTCGGCAATACTATGGCGACGGCGACAGTCACTTTACTGGACGCATCAGGTGAACCTTTACCGGGTAATGCCAGCGTGACCATTAGCGGGTTGGAACTCACCGGAGCCCTTAAGGAGGCGATACTAGACCCTGCAGCTTCGGTCGGCGTAGGGATTACCCACACGCATGGTGCGGCGGAAGCCTTTACCGCTGCCTATGACTACTTCGAGGKAAGTGCCAAGGAAGACACTAGCACTCCTTTGCCGGTGCCGGCGACCGAGATCGAAGAAATTTTTGCTGGTGCTAACCTCGAATTATCGGATAGCTATGATCAAGGTGATGTTGGCTCTGCATTGGTCACTGTGACTCCTGGCGGGAATGACGTACAGAGTTCCAATTACGGCAGTAACTCGTTCCAGGTGCAAAATACCGGAGATAAGAAGATCGCCGCGGTTTTCTTTGATGTGACGACAGCCCTCTATGGCGATAGCGTGTTTGATCCCGATGGCAAAGGTGGGGATGCGACAGCCAAGGAGTGGGCGATCAACAGTGCCGGTAACACCGGGGCAATTCAGCCTGTGGGGTCGTCTGGCTACGAGCATTATTTCCTGCCGGGAATCGATCCTGAGCCTGAGAATTCAGATAATAATGGTGGTTACCGTGGGGCCTTGGTGAAATTTTCGGCCACTGCCAACGGTGGATTTACTAACGGTGAAACAGTTGGTTTCAGTGGTGATATGGATCCTAACTCGATTGCTGGCTTTACCAAATCCAGTGTCGATACGGGATCGATTCCCTTCTGGGATGTGGGGGGGATCTCAGGGGCGGAACTTATCGGCTCCAATGTGTATATCAAGTTTACTGATGGTAGTACTGCCAGCGGACAATTGATGAGCGATGGCAGCCAGGCTGGAGCACAAGTGCTGGTGAGTGAAACGCCACCTAACCTAGTTGCCGAATTGAGTGTCAACGGGCTTTCTGCCGGTAGTCAAGGGACCTACGGTGGTGAAGTACCTTCGGTAATTGTTAGCGGGCCAGCTGGTGAATGGGTGCGAGTCGTCATGACTAAAGGGCACCAGCCAGTAACCAATAATCAGGATGGCATTGCCGATACTGTAAATGCCCGTCTAGCGGATAAGAATTTCCCTGCTAACAATGCTGCAGAGTTCCAGTTTGTAGATGTACAGCTGGGCGCCAGTGGCACAGCCGATGTTTCGCAGGAGTTTACCTATGGGGATTTCCTGAACGACACCTCCAGCTTCGATGGAGATGACACACTTCCGCTTGGTTTTGTTGCATCCGTCATTGATAACCCGAATACCTCTGATGGCTTGGGATTGGGGCCGGTATCGCAGCCGATCTATCTAATTTCGAATGGTACGCCTGTTGTGGATGGCGATACGACAATCCCGTCGGAAGGTTATTACCTTATGGAGGACAGTCGTCTTAAAGTACAGTTTGAGGATATAAATGGACCTGGTGGAGTAAACCCTCCTGGCAAATGGCAGTTCTTCGATGAGGCAGACGAAAATGGTAACCAGGCGAACTTCCAGGGAGTTGGTTACTATCTCTGGGGCGATGAGGACAGTGAGGCTCTTAATGGGCCGCAGGCAGAACTGACCTATACATTCGTCATTCCTGAGTCGGCAGCAGGGGAGTTTACCTTGCGAGTTCGGGGGACACGGGATCCAGGTGGGGCCAGCGATGCCCAGAATGATGTCTGGGTGAAGATAGATGACAATGCTGAAGAGCTTCTCGTTAGTAATGTCAATGCGATAGATAATAGTGGGTTTATAAAGCTGTATGGTAATGCAACAGGCGATTTTGGCTTCGCGAACTTTATCGATAGCACCTCGGATTCGGTACCGAATTTCCCAGCGGAGTTTGTGCTTGACGCCGGTGTTCATACGATTACTTTCGCAGGCCGTTCCGAAGGCTTCCATATTGACTTCTTTGAGCTTTACCAAGGCAATGCGCCAAGTATAAACGCGACGAACTCTACCTTTATACTTAGTGGTGATACCGAGCCTTTCGTTAATAACCCTCTTGAAGATCAGACGATCGAAGCTGAAGATGAGTTTTTCTTCGAGATTCCTGATGATACCTTTCGCGACCTGGATGGCGATATATTGACCTATGAAGCCCTAAACATACCTGATGGAGTCTTCTTCGACGCACAAACGAAGACTTTCTCGGGGAGCCCTAGTGCAGGGGTAGGTAATTACGCGCTGGAAGTTCAGGTAACCGATGAAGATGGTGCTACTGCGACAGCAGGTTTTGAGTTGGTGGTGGTGCCAGAGGATCAAAACGAGCCAGATACTTACTTTGTCGCCATGGTCGAGAGTGCTAATGGCGACATTGAACAGGGTTCATCTCTGTCTAGTCCTGATTTAGAGATAGGCTCATATGTTGTCGGTATTCAATTTACCGTGCCTGATAATATTAATCTTGATGATAGTGAAACTATTGATAGTGCGATTATCAGTTGGGTATCTGATAGGACGCATTCTGCCAACTCGACGATGACTTTCTCCGTAGAGAACTCACTCAACGGAGCGGGCTTCGGCTCAGTCACTAACCGCAATTATCTCTCTGAAGAGGAAGTGTGGCAGTCTACAGGTACATGGCAGGATGGTGAAAATATAACTGTAGGTATTAACTTGGCAAATCAACTTAATTCGCTTATTGCTCAGGAGGGGCTTAACTCAGGAGATCTGATCACGGTCAAAATAGAAGGAACTGGTGGGACTCGCTTTGTCGAGGCGGCTGGAGGAGACCGGACTGCTCCAACGCTTGCTATTACTGTGGCTGATAACGCCAGTGCTAGCCAACTAAGTAATGATGCAACCCTTCTGTTCGAGAGTAACTCTATAAGTGATATGCCGGGAGATGATGAGTTTGGAACTCTCAATCCCTCATCAATGAGCCAAGAAGTTGGCCTAGTTGGTATTAATGATGAGTCAACGGTAGGAAGTTTTTGATAAGTTAGTAGCTTAGTAGCATGAGGGGCTGGTTTCACCAGCCCCTTTTTTTTGAAGAACAGTAGGTGCACTCATGCTTGAATGGATCGCCATATCACGTACTCAGCATGTCAATAAACGATTCTGGTCACGTCAAGGCTATTTCTTTTCTGCAGAATATCACTTGGCTCCCATTCTTCTGGAAGAGCTAGCCAGTCTGGTACCCCATTATGTATTGGGCTTTATTTACCAGAATGAGGGTTATCACCCAGTAGCAGTACTGGGATTTAACGAATGCAACTTGTATTTGCATCGCGATGGTCGTTGGCTGGGTGATTACGTGCCCGCGTCGCTGCGAGAGTATCCGTTTACCTTGGCAAAGGCCGAGACGAATAAAAAAGTATTCTGCATAGAACGGCAGCACCTCACTGACGATTTGAGCGCCGAGCCACTTTTTGGAGGGAAGGGAAATCTTGCTAATCAAGTCGAACTAACACTGAGTTTTCTCAAACAAAGCGAGTGTAACCGACACTTAACGACTGCTGCCTGCCAAGTGTTAAGTGAAGCAGGCCTAATCGAGCCTTGGCCTCTACAGCTGACCTGGGGTGACAAGCAGGCGTCACTGCATATGCAGGGTTTACATTGTATTAATCAGCAAGCTCTGAACCAATTAGGAGAAGGAACGTTAGCTGATTTACATCGCCGTGGTGCCTTGCCGTTAGCCTACGCTCAACTATTCTCAATGAGTCAAGTAATTCAGTTAACAGAACGAGTGAAATTCCATGCGCAAGAGCAGGCTAAACAGTCACAGCTTGAAAATGATATTGATCTATTTTACGAAGACGGAGATGAGTTTAAATTTTGATTTTATTACGTAGTTGTTGGCTTCATTCTATCGAGCATCGAATTCAGCACCTCGTAACAATAAATAGCACTTAGTTAATGTGTCCCTGTAATTTGATAATCGCTGAGCTTTCTCCTGGATTAACGTATCCTCTAGGCTTGATCATCGCTCGACTGACTATTATCCTGAATTCAACTAATAAGTGCAGCACCTGCGGTTTCTAGTGCTCCTGAGTATTCACCTAAGAACACCTGGGCTGGGGTTCGGTATCCCAGCCGTTTTCTTGGTCTATCGTTTAGCTTATTGACGACTCTTCGTAGCTCGGCATTGGTCACTTTGCGGAAGTCAGTACCTTTAGGAAAATACTGCCTAATCAGACCATTGGTGTTTTCATTAGTACCACGCTGGCATGAGCGGTACGGGTCGCAAAAATAGGTCTTGGCCGAGACGGACTTGGCAACCTTCCGATGCTCGGCGAATTCCGACCCATTATCCAAAGTGATGGTGTGCACTGCCCCTCGGCGTGGTGCCAATAACCGCGTCATCGCCTGTGCCGTTCTAGTGGCGGTGATTGTTGGCAGCCGCGCTGTCAAGAGGTAGCCMCTGCGTCTTTCGACCAGGGTCACCAGCCCGGATTCTTTGTGGCCCTTAAGCACCGTGTCGCCTTCCCAATGTCCGATATGGCGACGTTCTTCCAACTTGGCAGGGCGCTGCTCGATGCCTACTCGGTGCGGGATTTTGCCTAACCCCGCCCGCTTAGCCAATTGGCGCTGATAGCGCCGCTGGCGTGACAGCTGGAGCCGTTTCCATAAGGTTCCACCGTGCTTCTTGTCGTCCCAGATTAACGCATAGATCCACTCATGGCTTACGCAGACTCCGTTGGCATTGGCCATAAAACCACTGATTTGTTGAGGACTCCATTCGTCCATCAATTGGCCAGTGACCCAGCGAACCAGGCTTGGTAGTCGTTTAGTCACTTTCCAGGCAGTGCGTCGGCGCTGATCACTTGCCAATTGGGATAACCACGGGGCAGACCGTTATGTTTTATCTCGCGGCTAATGGTGCTGCTGTGGACACCAATGGCCTTGGCGATCTGTCGCTGGCTGATGCCGGTCTCAAGATAGGCAAAAATTTGGTATCGTTGGACTTGGGTCAGTTGTCGGTATCCCATGCTCTGCTTCACTTTGGTAGGTAAGGCAGAGAGGGTACTGGCGCTGGCCCTCCTGCCTCTACCTTGTGATCCAAAGTGCTGCGCTTATTCTATGAATCCAGGAGGTGCTAGTGTCGCACCCGCAAGTGGTGTGCCAACGCCAGGCGTCTCCACGGTTGCTTAAAGGGCCTACGGCTTTAATTCTGATGTTCTAAATTGGGTATCAATAGATGTCCAACTTACAGGCATGCGACGTGAGCCTCGACTATCCTTAAGTCATTTACTGCTTGTTACCCGGGATACTTGGCGGAACAATGCCTGGAGCCCATTCCGACTGCGGGAGGCTCTCAACGTGGAGTTTAAGGATTATTATCAGATGCTCGGCGTGAAGAAGACCGCAACGTCCGAGGAGATTAAAAAAGCCTACCGCAAGCTGGCTCGCAAGTTTCATCCCGATGTGAGCAAAGAGCCAGATGCCGAGCAGCGCATGCAGGAAATCAATGAGGCCAAGGCAGTGCTGTCTGATCCCGAGAAGCGTCTCGCCTATGACCAACTGGCTGAGCAGTATCACTCKGGCCAGGATTTCCATCCCCCTCCGGACTGGGATGCAGGTTTTGAGTTCAGCGGCCGTGGCTTCGAGGAGGCTGACCTCGGTGAATTCAGTGATTTCTTTGCGAATATTTTCGGCCATGCACGTCGCCCAAGAAGAGGCGCCGGCGGCTATCAAATGCGCGGCGAAGACCGTCACGCGAAAGTTGTTATTGATCTCAAGGATGCCTACTTCGGGGCTACCCGGTCGATCACGCTGCTTGTGCCACAGGCCGATGCCCAAGGCCGCGTCAGTTCCAGGGAACATACCCTTAGCGTAAGAATTCCCAAGGGCGTTAAAACCGGCCAGCATATCCGTCTCACGGGGCAGGGGAGCCCCGGTGTGGGCGGGGGGCCTCCGGGGGATCTGTTCCTTGAGATTCGCTTTACCCCCCACTCGCGTTACCGTGTTGAAGGGCGTGATGTGCATCAGACAGTACCGGTAACGCCCTGGGAGGCTGCGTTAGGAGCCAGCATTGAAACTCCCACCCCTTCTGGGGTCGTGAAATTGAAGGTGCCTGCTGGCTCTCAATCAGGGCGTCGGTTGCGCTTGAAGGGGCGTGGTATTCCCGGGCCTGAGCCGGGTGATCTGTATGTGGAATTAGAGGTCGTACTGCCCCCGGCCGATAGCTATAAGGCACGGGAGCTCTATGAAACCATGGCGCGGGAACTGGCTTTTGATCCGCGCCAACGGAAGGGAGGCTAAGCCATGGTACAGCGAGCTATTATTAGCGGTGATTTGATTGATGAGGCGACCCTGACACTTGATGAGTTGGCGCGTGCCTGCTCAGTGGAAACCGACTGGGTCATCGAGCGTATTGAGAGCGGGTTATTGGCTGATGGTTCCCCTTATGTGGCGAGCTGGCGCTTCACCAGTCAAGATCTGATACGTGCTCGGCGGATGTACCAGTTGGAGCGCGATTTTGAGGCTGCACCCGAACTTGCCGCATTGACGACCGATTTAATTGAGGAAAACCAGCGACTAAAAGATAGATTGCGCGCTGCTGGGCTTTGAAAATACACTACCCAATGAGGTGTTTTTTAATAAAGGTTTTACCTGTGTAGTTTAGTGCTTTTGTTTATACGGAATTTCAATATTAGCTTTTATTAAATAATGTTAATTTTATTAAAAATAACTTAGCGTTAGTGGATTAGCTTGTTAATTCGTTTTTTGTATATTTTTAATTGCGCTATAAAAATTGACGAATATCAAGGAAAGTAGGCTTTATCATGCTCTAGTATGCACCTGTGGGCCCCGCTCTGATCCTTTTTTTATTGCCCAAAGGTTCGTTATCATGAATAACTTGGCAGCTCTTTCTCTTCTACCTCAAGAACAGTTGAATTTAGCCTATTCTAATGAAGCTTCTGAGCTAAAACGGTATCGATGGCTAGCACTTACCTTCCTACCTTTTGATTCATCGGTTAGTCGTTTGATGACCGCAATTAGCATGGAGTGCATGCATCGCCTTTGCAATTTGCAAGAAGTGGCTAGGAAAATGGAGCTTGGCGCTTGCATTAATACTGAGCAAAAAGGGAACATACATTTGCTCAATACAAAAGAACAGCATTTTTTTGTTGTGGACGATCAAATAGGGCATCAAATCCTCGCCAAAGCTGAAGAAGCTGCTGAAGTGTCATGGACATTTTTTTGCTGGCTGCTAGAAACTAATGCCACTCCTGAGTTACACAATACCTTATTCGACTTCGTAACGCAGAAAAATAATGAGTTTCGCGTCATACAGGAGTGTCGCGAACAACGGGCTATAGGTTTTTATAAGTAGCTTGTCGTAGTCAAAGCCGAAGTAGTGTGTTGTACATATATGTGCTCATATCATTGAGGTGTGTTCATGCTTACTTCAGTATGTAATAAACCGGATTTTTTTAGCTGTCTTAATAGCGATTTGAATTTAGTGGCAAAAAGCCTTTGGGAGTGTTTTCCTAAAGAGATGATAATCGTTCGTGTTACTGAGCGAAATCACTATATTATTGAAGAGATTAAGCATCTGCAATCTGCTGAATTTAGCAACCATCTAATAAGTGTGGGTAAACCTTTCAGAAATCTACTTCCATCACCCCTAGCCGAGGAGTTGATCGTAAACTGCACACGCTGTGTTAAAGGGGAAGTGCCTGTTCATTTTGAAGTGGCGGATGGTTGCTTCAACAAAGGGGGGGACCAGCATAGCTTTAAGCTGCTTCTATTTCCTGTCATGCACCAACCAGGGGTAGTGTCGCATCTACTCTGCATCGTGTTGAGCTCAAATATGACCAACATTACGCAGGTTGCGAAATACTCCGAGCAAGAAGTGGAACGCCGGGTGATAGAGCGCACCGCTGAGTTGGTGGCTACGAATTTGCACCTGACCTACCTGGCTACCCATGATGGCCTCACTGAAACGTATAATCGACGCCATCTCCTTGATTTGGCTAACACTGAGTTCAAGCGGGCTGCTCGTTATGGCTTATCGCTCTGTGTGATGATGTTGGATATTGACCACTTCAAGACTATCAATGATGAGCAGGGGCACGCGGCGGGTGATCATATGCTGAAAACTTTAGCCCATGCGATGCGTTCCACGGTGCGCGATTGGGATTTATTGGGTCGTTATGGTGGGGACGAATTTATCATCATATTACCTGAAACAGATATCCAAGGCGCCCAGGTTATAGCAGAGCGACTGAGTAACACTCTGCAGAGCGCCAGGCTGTCTGTTAGCATTGGCATCGCCACGCTTGAACTGAATGATCGCTGCATTGATAATTTGATTAACCGTGCCGATCACTTGCTATTGAATGCCAAGCGAAACGGCCGTAACCGCATCGAATGTACTTCTTTTGCTCTCACAGCCTGATGATTACTGAATTAATAGCGCATCACTTTATGGAATAGCGCACTCATTGCAACGTGTCGCGTAAGGTAAGGCCTGGAGGCGGTGAATATCGATCACTCCGCCACACACCTCACAGAGCTCTCCCACGTTGGCGTCAATACGAGTGAGGGCTTTTTCAATTTGCGTAAGCTTTGCACGTGCTTCATTTTCCAAAAGGTCGACGACATCATCACTCTGAATTTCAAGCGCCTGTTCTTCCAAATCTTTATCTAAGGCACCACTTCGCTGGTGCTGATGTGCTTCGTAGCGTTGTATACGTTCGAGTAATTCTACTCGGAGCTCCACAAGCTGTATTCTTCTGTCATTTGCAATCATGGTACACCCTCAGTGCTTGATAAAAAGTAAAATGAAGCGCTCTTTATTTAGCATAATGGTCTAATGTTCAGTCTCTACGGCTAGAAAGTATTTGAATGCAAGGTGGGCTTTGGTAATTGTTAAACCTCGTGAGTGCCTTTAGTTAGAGCGCTAAAGATCTTCAAGCTCTTGCGCGTCACGAACCATGCGCATTGCTTCATGCTGTTCAAGAGTGAGGAGGTTGTTAAGTAGCTCATTTGCAACTACTGTTTCTGCACGCAGCGCCAAATAGCGATAAAGCTCAATGATCTTGTTATGTATTGTTACGATTGAGCACATGATTTCTGCGAAGGTCATGTTGCTGTAATCAATATTTTCGAGTGTGATAAAGTTCTTGTCGAAGTGCTCAMCACACCATGTGTGAATAGCAGCTGATTGAGCATCTTGCTCACTCAGCGCCAAGACACGACTCAGCTCTTTTTCATGCAGTGATAGGTAATCAAGCAGCATGCGCACTTTTTCTTTTTTTGTTGAAAGGGATGCTTTGTTTAAGCTATAAGCTAAGTTGGTGTGTAATAAACGCGTCATCTTCAACATTTGTTGAATAGTTTCGACTGACATTGTCTATCCAGCTTTGGTTAGAGTTTTATTTTTGTAGGTTTTCGGTGTGCTATATTTCGCACCAGAGAAGTTCTTTGAAGTCTTCGTTAAGCTCAGACACCTTATGCATTCGCCTCATGGTTACGTCAGCCATGTCACTCGCTACTTTATGGTAGCAAGACGCCATCGATAGCGGTGTCTGTATTCCTTCAAGCCCAAGTAGACAGCTCGTTAGCTTGCTATAAGAATCGGCCATGGTCGAAAACAGTTCGAGTTCATGGCGCATGGTATCATTGAGGGAATCAAACAAAATACCCTGTAMCTTGGCAGCCGAGCCATTGGTTGTCATCCAGGGCTGGTACCACCATATAAAAACGTTATCATAATTGAATGCGTTCAAAGCCTTTTTGGGGTGTTTTGATTGTAAAGTTGTCATGGTTGTCATTTTTTTACCTCCTAAGGACTAAAAGGAAGTATAGAAGCAAATAGGCCCCTTGGCTTACCCATTAATCAATGCTTTGATGTTGTAGATCAATATTTTTGCTGTTAATAAGTTAATAAACAGTTACTGCAAAAAGTAGCGTCATACAATGAGTAGTCCACGTCATTTCTCGCTCAAGGCCAGTGCGAGCTTCAATTTACTTGGTTCAGGTGACTTTAAACACGATGTGAGGCGTCCCGAAATCCCACCATGATCGGAGATGTTAGATGTCGATTCGCAATTTAGATGTACTGTTCTCTCCTGAAACAATTGCGCTCATTGGTGCTAGCAACCAGCCTGGGTCGGTGGGTGCCGTGTTGGCACGAAATTTACTCAGTGCTGGTTTTGCAGGGCCGGTGCTCACCGTCAACCCTAGTGAGCGTGCCATTCGATCAACCCTAAACTACCACTCTGTTAGTGAATTGCCGCTCACTCCTGATCTGGCGATCATCGCAACCCCGCCGGAGAGCGTTCCGGGCCTGATAAAGGAACTTGGTGAGCAGGGCTGTCGTGCGGCGGTGGTTATCACCGCAGGCTTTGGCGAAGGAGAGCAGTCAGATGGAAAGGCGCTCCAGCAGGCAATGCTCGAGGCGGCACGACCTTATCTAATGCGTATTGTAGGGCCCAACTGTTTGGGTGTTTTGGCTCCTCACAAGGGTATCAATGCCAGTTTCGCTCATCTTACCCCCTTGAAGGGCGATATCGCTTTCGTTACCCAGTCGGGGGCTGTGGCAACATCGATGCTCGACTGGGCGTCAGCGCGAGGTATCGGCTTCTCGTATATTATTTCGCTAGGCGCAATGAGCGATGTTGATTTTGGCGATKTGCTCGACTTCCTGGCGCTTGACCCAAAAACGCATTCCATTCTGCTCTACGTCGAGGCCATTTCCGACGCACGTAAATTCTTGTCGGCGGCGCGCATGGCTTCACGAAACAAGCCGGTCGTCGTGGTGAAAGCCGGCCGTAGCGATGCAGGTGCCAAAGCGGCGCTTTCGCATACTGGGGCTCTGGCGGGATCCGATGCTATCTATGACGCTGCCTTTAGGCGTGCGGGAATGCTTCGGGTGAAAACCCTAGATGAGCTATTTCAGGCGGCAGGAACGCTCGCCACGGGCATCCGCGTGCAGGGAGATCGGCTGGCTATACTCACCAACGGTGGTGGAGTCGGTGTGTTAGCCGTGGATGAATTGATCGATTTGGGCGGCCACTTGGCAGAGCTCTCCGAGGCGACCTTGGCGCGTTTGAATGCCGTGTTACCCAAGGCTTGGTCACACGCTAATCCCGTTGATATTCTCGGCGATGCGTTGGGCCAACGCTATGCTGAGGCGCTTGACGTACTGCTTGATGAACGCGGTGCTGATGCACTCTTCGTTATTAATTGCCCAGTAGCGGTTACCGACAGCCTGGATGCTGCTCAAACGGTAATGACGACACTTGAGAAACATCGGCTACCCGTTTTGACCTGTTGGCTCGGCGAAGGCGCGCCCGCAGAAGCCCGACGACTGTTTGCGGAGAAACGTATTCCCTCATATGGCACGCCGGAGCAGGCGGTTCGTGCCTTTTTGCACCTCTCCAGCTACTGGCGCAATCAGCGGGCCCTTATGGAGACGCCTGCGGCTGTTTCCGATCTCATTACCATCGATATGGCTAGCGCGAACGCGATTATTGATCGTGTTACTGATGAGGGCCGCAGCGTACTGACGGAGCCCGAAGCATCAGCTGTCTTGGCTGCCTATGGCATACCTACGGTGCCGGCCATGTTGGCTCGCACGCCGGAGGAGGCCTGTCACGTAGCAGAGCAGCTGGGCTTCCCGGTCGTGCTGAAAATTTTGTCGCGCGATATTTCTCACAAGTCTGATGTCGGGGGTGTGCAATTAAACTTGGCTTCGTCCGAGGCCGTGTATCTGGCGGCCGAGAATATGCTTAGGGTAGTCCATCAGGAGGCCCCCTCGGCACGGGTCGATGGTTTCAATGTGCAACCGATGATTCGTCGTCCAGGTGCGCATGAGCTCATTCTAGGCGTCGCTGAAGACCGCGTTTTTGGCCCCATTATTCTGTTTGGGCAGGGGGGTAAAGCCGTTGAAGTCATTGGTGATCGCGTGGTTGGCTTACCCCCGCTTAACTCACTGCTGGCTCAAGATATGATCAGATCGACACGCATATCGCGTATGTTGCAAGGCTATCGTGATCGTCCAGCAGCTGATTTGGATGCGATCACGCTCACGCTTATAAAATTGTCGCAACTGGCCAGCGACTTGGAACGCGTAGTCGAACTTGATATCAACCCGCTGTTGGCTGACGCTTCTGGTGTGATGGCTTTGGATGCGCGCATCGTGATTAGATCCGGTCAGCAACAACGGCTGCCAATGGCCATCCGCCCTTATCCCAAGCAGCTCGCCCAAACAATCACGACACGCAGTGGCCAAGCCTATTTCTTGCGTCCCATMCGCCCCGAAGACGAAGCGGCGCTGGTCAACATGCTGGGCCATTCCTCTCCCAGTGATGTGCGATTGCGCTTCTTTGCAGCCATCAAAAAGTTCGACCATGCCTTTGCGGCGCGACTAACCCAGATAGACTACGACCGGGAAATGGCTTTTGTAGCGATACCTTCTGGCTGCGACGAGATTGTGGGGGTAGTGCGCCTGTCTGCCGATCCCGATAAAGAGAAAGCGGAGTTTGCGGTCATGGTGCGTAGTGATTTTAAAGGAACCGGACTGGGTTATAGCCTTATGCAGCAGATTATTGATTTTGCCCGCATGAACGCGATTAAGCAGCTATTTGCGGATGTGCTGCGCGAGAATCACCCAATGCTCAAGATGGTAAAAGAGTTTGGATTTCTGGTGATGCCAACGGATCATCAGGCGGATAGCGTCACCGTCGTGCTAAATCTGTAATGGGAACTCGTCGCCGAACCGAATGTTATGCGCTGTCAGGCCAGCACAGCAAGGCTTGCTCACTGCTTTTCCTGTCTGGCGGATGGTTAAGCCTTTCGCATGGCCAATGGCGATAAAAGTGTGTTTAAGTTGAGGAAACGAGATGGCCAAGATGTTGTTTTTTATTATAATGCGTACTGTGTAAAAGGAGAGCGATAGAGCGCGCCTGTTCCTAAGATAGAAACGGTCGCTTAGGAGAATGTCGTCTGCGATAAATTCACTTCCTTTTTACAACTATAGACGCTAATGCATCAGGGTTTACTATGCAGTACTCATGACCACGTGCTGTTAATATTTCTTGTTGCTGAAAGCGGCTGATGAGGCGACTGAGCGTCTCTACTGCCATACAGAGATAATCGGCCATTTCATGTCGTGACATGGCAAGCCTGAAAGAGTAGGGCGAATAGCCCCGAGCAAAAAAACTCCTCGACATTGCAGCAAAAAAACAGGCTAATCTGACGTCTGCAGGCTGGCTAATCATTTGCCACATTCGTGAGTGCTCTAGGCTCATAGCCCGACTCAAACAGCGCAGCAATTGCATATGGCTAGCTTGAAGGTTGGGAAACTCTTCAATTCGTCTAAAGGGAATGTGCAGTAAGCCTGATGTTTCAATGGCAATCACGGTGCCTGCATAAAATCCCTCGCCAATAGCATCTAGGCCAATAATTTCGCCAGGTAGAAAAAAGTGTGTGAGCTGCTCATTGTCGTTTTTAGACTGAAGCATTTGTTTTAGCATGCCACATTGCACGATGTATAAGCCTTGAAAAGGATCTCCTTGGTATAATAGTGTGTTTTTTCTACGCAAAGTTAATATGTATTGAGACAGGTTTTTCAATTCTTGTACAAATAAGAGAGAGGAATGACTGTAAAGCACTCCTTGTTCGACATATGGCTTATCCAAACCAGTTGACTTCTCCATACGTTTATCCTAGGTTCCCCAATAAAATTTTTGTGTAACTCTATGAGCCACGAACGATTTTTAAAGAAGGTTCTCTTGAAAGTATTATAATTCAGATAGTTATGTGGTTTTTGGTTTTTTTAGACGTTGGGGAAGTTAAGCGTAGCAGATGTTGTGAGTTATACAGTGATAAAAGCTAGTTATTTTTATATTTAAAGCCTATGTCAGTAACAAAATGACTTGTAAGATGATTTTTAGGTTAGGAAAGAGGGGGAGGTGCCATCAATATTAGTTAGCATCCTGAAGGTGCTTTTTTGCCAGTTTATTTAGTCTTCGCGTTTCGCTGGCGAACTGGTGTCCAATTTATCTCGCCGAAAAGAAAACCTTGTTCATGGCTGCTTCACATAGCTCCCCGGTGCATCTTCTAATGGCGGGTAGTCGCTTGAACCCAGAGCTGGCTTGCTAACCAGAGGCCCTGAGTGTTTCTCCAGCCAGATTTGCCACTCCTTCCACCAGGAGCCTGGCTGTATAGTTGTGCTCTCTAGCCAAGTGTCAGGGTCAATATAACTATCGTTTTCATGCGCCACTGTCATTCGGTAGTGCCGATGAGAGTGCTCTGGAGGGCTAATAATCCCCGCATTATGGCCACCGCTGGTGAGTAGGAAAGTGGTTTCAGGTGCATCAGAAAGCAAGTTCAGCCTGTAAGTGGATCGCCAAGGTGCAACGTGATCCCATTCGGTGCCGACACAGAAGATCGGCACCTGTATATCGCTAAGCGCTACTGGGCGGTCATCCACCCGCAAGCGACCTTCGGCTAAATCGTTATTTAAAAATAGGTTGCGCAGGTATTCAGAATGCATACGGTAGGGCATGCGCGTTGCATCTGTGTTCCAGGCCATTAAGTCGTTTACGGGTTGTCGTGTGCCTAGCAGGTATTCATTTATCATTCGAGACCATATTAAATCGTTAGACCGAAGGATCTGAAATACTCCCGACATTTGCTTGGTATCAAGAATGCCCTGAGCCCACATCATATCCTCAAGGAAAGCGAGTTGCTTATCATCGATAAATAGCATGAGCTCACCAGCTTCCCGAAAATCGGTTTGTGCAGCCAAAAGTGTCATGGATGCTAAGCGATCATCTTTATTTCGAGCCATAGCCGCAGCAGTGATAGCTAATAGCGTTCCGCCTAAACAGTAGCCAACGCCATGTATCTTCTGATTGGGCATTAATTGCGCGATGGTGTCGAGACTCGCGAGAATACCTTGCTGGCGATAGTCATCCATGCCGATATCACGATCCTCGGCGGTAGGGTTACGCCAGGAAATCATAAACACGGTTTGCCCATGATCAACCAGATACTTGACTAGCGAATTATGTGGTGAGAGGTCAAGAATGTAATACTTCATGATCCAAGCAGGCACTATCAGCGTAGGTATGGCATGCACTTTGTCGGTCGTAGGCGTGTACTGAATAAGCTCGATCAAATGGTTGCGGTAAACGACCTTGCCAGGTGTGATCGCCACATCCTTTCCTACTACATAAGTGTCGGTGCCAACGGGAGGTTTGCCGAGTAAATGGTTCTGAATATCTTCATAGTAGTGTTGCATTCCCTGAAGCAGATTGGCTCCGCCGCTGAAGAAAGTTTTGTTTAATACGACAGGGTTGGTCAGCAGGTAGTTGGAGGGCGACAGCACATCAAGCCATTGCCGAGCCCCGAACTCTAAGGCTTGTTCGTGATGAGGTGAGAGGCCGCGTAAGCCTGTTGTGGCGTTATACCACCACTGCTGTTGCAATAAGAAACTTTGATAAAGCACATTGTAAGGGTAGCTGCGCCAGCTAGGGTCGCGAAAACGACGATCCTGAGGTAAGGGGGTAATACAAGGGGCAGCATTGGGATCAAAAGCCGAGTGGCTAGCCCAAGAAAACAAGCGCAGCTGTTTTTTTTAAGGCTTTTTGTAGCAAATGAGCCTGGGTTCCTGGAGATAGTACCATGCTGGATAACCAGTCCAAATATGTAAGCATAACCGACATAGGGGAAATACCCATTGTCATCCCCGCCAGTGAGGCACGCACTAGTCTATCAAAATCTTGATGCTGAGAATTTCCGAAAAACATATATCTCATGCCTCACAAAGGGTTATTAAAATAGCTTTATTAATACCTATTTAGACTCAGTGACCTTTTCCTCGCCAGTGTGGCTGTTAACGATGAATACTTAAGTTACAAATTTTGCATGTGGCTAAGAGAAACTGTTAAGAGGTTTAGATGGTTTTTTTAATATTTTAAAATAGTTTTTTGAATATGATGCTTTATTTTGACATAGGTCAAAATTTACGTATGTTAACACTTTTTAATGATCCCAATAATCTACTCTCCATGCAAAGTTAAGCTATAACTAACCAAGTGGTTTTTATAACCATTGGGAAAAGCTATCAAAACTAAGGTAAGTAATATATTTGTATTTCTTATTATAAGGGTCCTAAAAAGGAGTGATAACATGAGCAAGACAGCCATCAAGTCTTCAGTAGAGGGTAAAAACGATACCCAGACTTCTAGCCGTGCATTGAGTCCCCTGGAGGAGTTTGACCGAATGATGGAAGGGTTTTTTGAACGCAGTTGGATGAAGCCTTTCTTTAAAGACGATTCAGTCAAAGAGCGGTTGGGATTGTTCTCTCAACGCAATCCTAAGGTTGATATTATTGATCGCGAAAAAGAGATCATAGTACGCGCTGAAATTACCGGAATTGATCGAAAAGAATTAGAGGTTGAAGTCACTGAGCATGCGGTAACGTTAAAAGGGCATCGCTCTGGTGAGACCGAAGAAAAAAAGGATGAATATTTTTATTCGGAAATATGGCAAGGCTCTTTTTCTAGGACCGTGGCTTTGCCAGCTGAGGTGGATGCACAAAATGCTGACGCTAAGTTTAAGGATGGTATCTTAACAATTACTCTGCCAAAAACGAAAAAGACTTCGCGACGCAAGTTAGAAGTTAAATGAGTCAACTAAGGCAGGTAAGCAATTGTTGATATGTAATGAGGTGCTAACTGAAAGTGTATGTTATGTGCCTAAAGATCACTCATGCGTTTAAGGGAGATGTAGACATGTTTAAGTCAGATACTCAAATTCAGCAAGATGTGCTTGCTGAACTCAAATGGGAACCTTCCGTTCGCGCTACAGATATTGGAGTGGAGGTGAAAGACGGCATTGTGACATTGGCTGGGCATGTCGATAGCTATGCGGAGAAGTGGCATGCAGAAACCGCAGCACAGAGAGTCAGCGGTGTGAAGGGGGTTGCGGTAGAAATTGACGTGAAGTTGCCAGGAAGTAATCAGCGTACCGATGCCGATATCGCACGAGCGGTGAAGAACACGCTGGAGTGGAATGTATTTATACCCAATGATCCGTTGAAAGTAATGGTCGAGGATGGTTGGGTGACGCTGACTGGCGAAGTTCCCTGGGAGTATCAACGCCGTTTGGCTGCTAGTTCTATTCGTTACCTGGCCGGTGTTACCGGTGTTAGCAATCAAATCATTCTAAAACCTAAGCCGACAGCGGCGGCTGTCAAGGCCGATATTGAAGCCTCACTGAAACGTAGGGCTGTTCAGGATGCTAACGCCATCAAAGTAGAAGTGCATGATCATGATGTAACACTGAGTGGAAAGGTACACAGCCTCGCCGAAAAAAGCTTAATACATAATGCGGTCTGGAACTCACCCGGTGTTTGGAAGGTTACAGATAATATAAAAGCTTAATGCGTTGGCTGTTGAGAAGGGTGAAGGGTCGTCGAATCCCAGGGATGCTTTCGACGACCCTTTGCCTTTGTGGCTTCCCTTTTCTGAAATGTAGCGGGGGTGGTGGGTAGATTGATGGTGACGCTGGAGTTATGAGCGCCCCGACTTTGAGTAGGGCGTTAGCGTGTTGTATTCCTCAATGCTGCTGCCATGTTCGCCGATAAAACAGAGTGCCACAGTATTAATTAGTATAACGTCTGTGAATCCACTCTCTTTAGGCTCAATGTTGCCAGTAGTACTCTATTCACAACCTGGTTGATAGTTGGAGGACATGCACACACTTGCACGCCGTTCAGCTTCAGCTATGTCTTCGTCTGTCATTATTTCGGCGAAATCTGTTTTATTTCCATTTGTTCTATCACTGTCGGCTTCAAAAATGGTTTAACACATGTACGCGGTTACATCGTCCTGATTTACGCCCCTCCCAAATTCGTACTGGGCCCCGAGAGCAAACTGTGCCTCTGGATACCCTTGCACCGCCGCGAGACGAAACCACCTTGTGGCTTCTACGTCGTCTTCTGGTACGCCCCAGCCATGCTCATAATGCGCAATATTACGTTTCAGAAGTAAAAAGGGAAGTGGGATTCTGCCTGCTGATGGTTCTCCAGGAAGTTTGTACATCATGTATCCTTAGCGCTTGCCTGTCTCTTAGTCTGACTAATCCCAAGGAAGTTACCCATGCTTTTCCCAAAACGCGCTGCCCTCACGTTGCTCATTGCTATGGTTGCGCTATTGCCGCCCACGCTATTCGCTCAGGATGCTCATATCGGCAGCGTGCGTACCGAGTTCAAGCTGCTGGGCCCGAACAATACCATTGAAGTGGAACGCTTCGATGACCCGAAGGTTCAGGGTATCTCCTGTTATCTCTCTTACTCACAGATTGGCGGGATTTCCGGTGCGGTGGGGTTGGCTGAGGAAGCCAGTGAGGCGAGCGTGGCGTGTCGGCAGACGGGGGAGATTGTCTTCGACCCTGCAGAAGTAGACGAGCAAGAGGTGATTTTTAGCCAACGTCGCTCTGCGCTTTTCAAGAATATGCGCGTTGTGCGCATGCATGACGCCGAAACCCAGACCTTTGTGTACCTGACCTATAGCACCAAGCTGGTAGACGGCTCACCTAAAAATGCAATTACGGCCGTTAACTATGGTGGCATTAGGGAAGGTGAAATAGAGGAGTGACCTGTAATCGATTTGTGGGCGATTAGCGGGGTTTGCCGAGTGTTTGTGTCCAGTAGGTTGAGTAGCGCGACTCTGAACCCTCGGCTTTTGCCATGCCCATCTCGGTAAAGGCGTCATTCATGATGTTGCGGCAGTGGCCGGGGCTGTCTAGCCAGCCTTCAACCGCGGCGGAAACAGTGGTGTGGCCAGCGGCGATATTTTCTCCCACGGCTTGCCATGCGTAATCCTGATTGCCCACCCGTTGCTCAATTCCCGCGCCATCCGGGCCGGTATGGCTAAAGTAGTCATTCTCGGCCATGTCCTGGGAGTGGCTCTTGGCCGCTGCTTCAAGCTTGCAGCTCCATGCTAACGACTCTACGGCCTCAAACGGCTGGTCGCCGCATTGTCGTGCTTGGCTACGCGCTTCGTTAACCAGCGACAGCATTGCCTGCTGTTGGTCGGTAAGTTCGCACTTATCCTGACTGATAGCATCGTCACTCGGGGGCTGATCATTGGCCCAAGCGCCGCTTGAACCCAGGAGCATGACAACTATCAGGCTGGAAAGCGCCCCGGTAGCGGGGCGCTTGGGTAGGACGTTACCCACCGAACTTCTCATTCTCACCAAGGTTCGGGGTGGCATCCTGTTTGAGGTTAGCTTTGGCGATTTCGTAAAGCTGGAACGTCTTGCTCTCTTTGGCTTTCCAGTGCTCACCCATCTGCACTTTAATTTCCAGCAGTGCAACGTCTGGGTCGTCTTTACCTTCAGGGAACCAGGCCGCGATGAAAGGATTCCAGTATTTCTCGATCAGTTCGCGGTTATCGGTAAGGTTGGCTTTGCCCGATAGGGAAACGTAGACGCCATCTTCCTGGTCGGAGAAACTAAGGCACACATCGTGGTCGCTTTGGGTTTCAAATACCTTTTCGGCACTGCGGCGGGTGAAGAACCACAGGGTGCCATCGTACTCATCTTGCACCAGATGCATGGGGCGCGCTCGGGGTGTGTCGTTATCCAACGTCACGAGCATGCCCACTTTGATATCTTTGATCATCTTCCAGATCTTTTGCTTATGTTCCGGGCTGGACATAGCTTCACTCTCCATATGAATTCGGTACTAAAAATAGCCATAGACAATGCTTGTACATCGAAGATGACTAGCTACAGCCTAGCTACCATTTTCGACATCAGCAAACGCTCTATTAAATAATCATACCTCTCGCCAGGTAACATCCTGCTTGATGTGCACGCGGTTACTCACCAAAATCAAACTGACGCTGAACTGTATGCGCAGGGAGGGAGGTTCCAATGCTAACAAGATTTATATACCGCTACGGTGCAATAACAGTGCTACTCATGCTCGGCGGCTGTGCCTCGGGCGGGGGTGGCCCGGATTCTGACAATCAGATGACGCAATACGCGGCTGAATACTGTAGAAGCCTCGGCGGGGAGAATGAAATTCGCGAAAGCAGCTTAGGCACTGGCCGCTATTGCCGCTTGCCTGATGGCCGGGTTGAAAATGAGTGGCAGCTTTATCGTAAAGAGCGCCTTGATAATGACTAGTCGTCACCTTTTATCGCACTTGGGCCAGTCACTCCTAGTCCAAGGGGCTTAGCTGTTCTTGGTTTTATGGCTTTTTTTAAGGCCAACCATAACCGCTAGCAGCCCGCACGCCAGTGCTGGCAGCAGCACATCAAACACTGAGTCTAACGTCCACCCGCGCCAGACGCCTTCAAACATACCGACTGGTAGCGTTTCGCTCCACGCCCATCCACGTTGAATGCCTAGCCTGTATTCGTGCTGCGCGATCTCGCGACCAAGCAGTATCGCCACCGGTATAACCCCCGCCACGCGTGCAGAAACAAACGGTAATAGTGAGAGCTGAATGACCAAAGCGATAATGACGTGCTCTAAATGTGTGACGTCCATCTCTGCGCTCCCATAGCCTTTCTTCCGTGAGCCGAAAGGGCTCTGGGGCAATTGGCATCATGTTCCCACATTCATCGTGGTAGGGCACGGGACATCGCGATAATGCTCGGCCTAACGCTTACCCGCTTTGGTTTTAATTTTGGGGGGCGTATCGGAAAGCTCTTTCTCTTTGGTGCGCCACTTAATCTTTATTTCCACCTCTTGCTTATCGCCTTCATCGCTGGCGCGTAGGGAGACTTGCAGCAACTGCTGGGGTGTCAGCACTAGCTCGCCTTCGCTCTCCTGGAAGGCCAGCTCGCCTTTATTGATCGCGTTTGCCAGGGTGATCAACAGCTCCTGGGTTGCCTGACGATCCAGCAGCGAGTCGTGACTGAATTTAGTTTTGGACTTCATTTAGTGGGCTCCTACCCGTTTCCTTTTGAGGCTGGGTTTGAACACTTTTATCTGAGGGTAGTCACAGCTCAGGCCGATCACCCCGCGTTTTTTGTCGATTAACGTTACCCCCACACCACAGCCGTCGAGCCCCTCATTTTTACGCGAGTGAGCGTCCAAGGTGATATCGGCTTCGATATGGATAAGGCCGTTTTTAAGCGTCACCCGCTGGCCAAAGTGTTGGTTGATATGGCCGTGAACCAGCACCTGAATGCCTGCCTGTCGGGCAACGTAAGCGCCGCGGGGCGTAAGGGGCAGGTCGGCTTTACGGTATTTCGTTCTAAAGGTGTTGGCCAAAGAGCCGTAATAAAAACTGAACAGATTCTGGTTCATCAGGTTTTGTTTGAAGGCGCGGTTGGCATACTTGACGCCGTGATTGGCGAGCAGTTCGGCCATATGGTCATCGAGGCCCGCATGCAGAAACAGAAAGGAACCGCGCTTTTTGACCAGCCGCATGCGGCGGAAAAACCAGCTAAATTCCCCCGACTTTTTGAGAAACAGCGAACGACACTTCATGGCGGCGGCGTAGACCTGGGAGAGCGACAGGCCGTTTTTTGCACAGTGCGCTTCAAAGTTCTGGGCCTTGGTCGTCATCTTGCTAATTTCACGCGCTATGCCTTCATCAGTCAGAAACCCGGCGGCATAGAAGGGGAAGTTCTCGAACCAGTCACTGCCTGGAAACAGCGCCTGTCGGCACGCCTCCTCCGACGGTAACCCTTTGTCCCACTGGGTATCGGCCAGGTATTGATCGAAGACCTCTTTGAACAGCGGTATCACCTTTTTACCCATGCGTACAAAGAGGTGCTGGCTACCGGCGTCAGTGTCGCGTTCCAGGGAAAGCAGCCCCATCAGCAGGCGTAGGTCATGGTTGCCGGCCAGCAGGGTGACCTTGGCGTTAAGGCGGTATAAGTGGGCCAGGCTGCGCAGCATCATCAGATTACTGGGGCCTTTATCCAGACAGTCGCCGCCCACAACGATGTCGGCTTTTTTGCCGAATTTTGTCAGCGCATACTCACATAGGTGGTCACCGTCACGCTCGATCACCCCGGCAGCAATTAGGGATGCCTCAAAGGCTTCGGCATCCGCATGGGGGTCTGAAATAAACACCACCGGTTTTTTGGGCCAAGTGAAGCCCTTTTTCTGCGCACGCTTAACAAAGGTGCTTAGCGCTTCGTCGTGATTGACCGAGGTGGCATCATCGGGCCAGGGCGCCCACTCCGTTGGCAGGCGAGCCAAGATGGCGTTGTGATAGGGGTGGTCGTTAATTTGCGGAATAACATTGGACGCTGTCATGGAAGCCATCTTATAGGTCGCTATCGTTTAATCGAGTGGGTCTGCCGGCTGGCGCTGTTTCCAGTTGCCGTATAGTCGGCTCCAGCCTTGGTGATGTCGCTCGAAAACGACCGGATGACCATGAAACATACTTAACCGTTTAATATCGCTGAAGGGGATGACATCTAAATGATAGCTCGCATGGCGAATGGAGGCGCCGTGGCCCACGACCAATTGCAGTTGTTTCGCTGCTTCAAGCCCTGGCGATGGCGCTAACAGGGCTTGTAAATGGGCAGCGACCCGCTCACCAGCTTCTAACAGTGACTCCGCGCCATCGAAGGGCAGTTTAAATTCGCTGGCCGATTTCCAGCCCGCTGGAAGAGGTTCAAGGCGGGGGTCAAGGGCAACGATGCGTTCTATTTCCTGAACACTAAGGTTGGCTAGTGCCCCAACGCTGCGTTCACATAGGGCTGAGAAACTGCGCAAGCGGGGTGGCTCAGCAAACAGTGGTGTGAGCTCTTCGCGGTATATGTCGGCCGTTTGCCAGGCTCTTAACAGCGTCGAGCAGTGAATCTCGGCATGAAGTTGATAGCCTGAAGTCGCTAGCCATTCACCGAATTGCCGCGCTTGCTCTCGAACGTCTTGTGCACCCTTTTCAGTGAGGGGGTAGGGCTGCAGGGCACTGGGCGTATTCGCCAACTGTGCATAAGCCCCGTGGCGAATCAGTGCCAGCGCCGCCATCAGAGAATGCCTCTGTCGTTGAAAAGTTCGATTGCCCGTGCAAAGTCGATGGCGCCGGTGAGGCGCAGTACGTCAACGCCCGCTAGGTATTCGGCATAGGCCTGGGCAGATTGGGCTTGTTCGGCTGGGAAATGGCCATCCGCGCGCTGAAAAAACGGCCCTGGGCTTTTGCGTAAGCCCTCCAGGGCCTCAGGTGTGGTGGCGATATCCACGCTGCTCAGCGCGGTGGGGGCCGTCGAGTCTAATGCCCAGTCCAGCAGAACCAGGTGTTTAAGCGTGCCGGATAGGGCGGTTTTGTCTGCGCCGTAGGCGTTGGGAATCAGTACATCGTACTTCTGCTCAATATCCCATAGCTGGCTGCTGGGCATGTGCTCAAAACGGGCACGCTCATGGGCAGGCAGTATGTCGATCAAGCGCGGGGAGTGGATCAGCGTGCCCGGATTAACCCGGGGGTGTTTGGCGACTCCGAGAATGTTTATCTGGCCGTTGTCGGGTTTAAACAGAACCCGGTCATTGGAGAGAAAGCGCGCCTGTGCGGTTTCCAGCGCTTTCAGCATCAGCGTCGATTTACCGCCACCGGAACTGGCGGCAATGGCCGTAACGTTGCCATCAATATCGAAAGCCGAGGCGTGGCCGAGCAGGTAACCGCCGCGTTGATGATGATTAAGAAACTGGTTGTTAATAAAGTTGATGACTTGTGAGTGATGCTTGTTTAACTCGCCCACCGCGACCGGCGCCGTTAATGACTGGAACAGCACCATGCCCGTGCGTACTTTATGAATCCAGCGCCCTTGGGGCGTATCCACGTAGGCCTCTTTCAGGCCTAGCGCGCTGGTTTTAGCACGCTTGACCGCTGTCCACTCGCGGCCGCTGGTATCCACCTGCTGATCCAGTAGCCATACCGGTAGTTCTGGCTGGTCAATGGTATGGACTTCTTTCGGGAGTAAACCTGACGCCGTTAAACCAGCATAGTAAACCTCTAGATGGTCAAGAATGGCCGGTTGGTCGGCCAATACGCGCACCGTTAAGCCATTAAACGTCAGCGGTAGCGTGTAGCGACAGGCGGCCTTGGCCTGAATGATTTGCTGGTTGTCAAAAAGGTTGATCATTAGCCTGCCTCTGCTGTCGCTGCCTCTAATTGGCCCAGTACATAATCACCCAGTTTTTCGGCGGCATCGATACCACAGCCTTTTTTTGCGCCGCTAAACCCGCCAAAGGCGGAAACCTCAAACACCACGGGGCCTTCATCGGTCAAGGCAATGTCTACAGTGGTAAAGCTTAGATCGAAGCATGACTGGGCTTTGCGGCCCAGCTCAATCAACTCAGGGCTGGCATCAAAGGGTTGATATTTGCCCCCGCTGTGTATCGTTGTGTTCCAGGCTTTGCCATCGCTAACACGGGCATAGGTGCACAGGTACTCGCCGCCGAGAAACACCATGCCTAAATCCTGACCGCCCAGGTTCACGAACTGCTGAAGGTAAAACAGACCGTGCTTAGCCTTAAATTTATCCAGCTTTTGGGTGTTGGCTTTTACACCGTCTGCTGCTTGTAACACCATCATGCCGCGAGCTTTGGTTGAGTAGAGCGGTTTTAGGATCGCCTTGCCGAACGCGTGGATAGCCGCCAGCGCTGCATCAGTGCTCTCGGTAACTCGCGTTGCGGGAAGCGGGACGCCGCCTGCTGCCAGGGCGGCGGTGCCCTCAAGGCGATTAATCAAACGGCTTACCTGGTGTGGGCTGCTAAAACAGCGCACACCGTCCGCTTCGAGGCTGCTGAGCATACGGAGTCGGTCGTCTGCGGCAGGGGAGTAGGTTTCGCTTATTTTTTTGATGATCACGCCGTCAAGGGCGTTGAGCAGGGTGTCCTGATAGCGCAACTGGCCGCTTTCAAGTTCCAGCACGACGTCTGCCATATCAACGACGCAGCGGTAGCCGGTGCGCTGTTCTAAATGATTCGCCAAGACCTCGGTTGACCATTTGCCCGGTATCCCGATGACCGCAATCCGCTTATTAATCACTAAAAATATCCTCTAGGGGAAGCCTGTACTGCTCAATTTTTTCCGGGTTTAGAAGCGTTATGGCTTCTAACAAATAGCTCGCTCTAAGGGCGAGCCGGTTGGCAAAAGGTTTGTCATAAATAAAGCGCGTGGAGGTAGCAAAGGAGCGCCCCAAGGCGATGGCTAGCCGGGCGTCAAAACGTGTATCGTTATTCTCTTTGGCAAACCGTCGAGCAAACTGATAGAGCTGCCTGATCAATGCCATTAGTTCGGCTCTAGGGGGCTCATCCATAATGGGCAGCCGATAAATCGACGCCATCAGTACCGATAGATCCTGAACATAGTCAGAGTAGGAGGCTCGGTGGAGATCGATGAAGTAGATGCGATTTTTGAGTTCGTCGTAGATTAGGTTATCGACGTTAAAGTCGCCGTGGATCAGCACGGAAAATGGCGCTCTAAGCTGGCCCTCAAGGGGCTCAACCCTATCGATCAGCTGATCAAAACTGGGGCGGGGCAGTCCACAAATAGTCTGGCGCTCATTAAACAGTGTCGGGTGCGTTTGGCGGGTTTCCGGCATGCGTTTACGCAGCTGCTGCATATATTCGGCCTGAGCGGGTTCAGGGGTGCGTGAACTCTTCCAGATTTTTCTCAACGTTCGTTGGAGGGTGTGGGTAAGTTGCTTGGCTGATTTCCACTGGCCGTTTAACAGCAGTGATTCAAGCGTTTGACCTGGTAGGTGTTCGATGACCATCGAGCCCAGTTCATCGCCTTGCTCCACATGGTGGGAGAGCACCGTGGGCGCCACCTTGGGGTAGACCCGCTTCCATTGATCTACCCCGTACAGCTCTTCAATGACTTTCTGACTTTCACCCTCTTTGTAGACGGCCATCATATTGCCAGAAGCGGCATGCTCGGCTTTCAATGTAGCGATGGTGCTGCCGCTGCGGGTAAGCGCCAGCCGCTCAACGCTAAAGTCTTCACTCTGGGCGGTCATCGCGTGGGCGGCGTTTTGCAGCTGCTTATAGTTTTGCAGCCGTACGGCGGGGCCAAAGTTGGCGGCGAGTAGGGCGTCGGCAAGTTCTGAAAGCAGATGAATCATGCGGTGAAGTTGAAAATCTACCACGGCGCTGTTTTTGACGGCTGAATTGTCAGGACCGAAAGCAGCCGTTAAGCGAGCGGCTATATTGGGTATCCGTCGGCCTATTTTTAGGCCTTGGCGAATATTTGCGTCATCGATGTTAATGATCACCAGCTTCAATGATTTGCCTACCAACCGAATCAGCTTGGCGTACTCTTTTCGCGACTTATCAGGAAGCTGTTTTAGCGCCTTAATGGCGGTGAATTCAAGGCAGGCTTGGCCGAGCTGGTCAAGCAAACGGGCTAAGCGTTCAAGGGATTTAGATTGTTGAAAACCCTGGCCATCGATTTTGCGTCGCTGCACATCCATAGCGACGGCGAGCTCTACTTTCTCCAGCAGCGTGCTTCTATAGCCCTTGCGATTGATGAGGCGCTGAACAAGAGGTTCACTGGGCTTAGTCACATAAGCTTCAACTAACTCGAAGTGATTTTCGACTTCGAATCGTAGAAAATAGAAATGCTCCAAAATCGACGTATTGATACGCTGCCTCACCGAGATAAAGTGCGCTTGGATAGCCACTGTATTTTAGTGTAACTAGTATAAATAACCGGGCCGTCATTTACGTTACACGTTTCTTACAGTTCAAAGAGTTGTATGAAAAAAAGACGTTTTACCTATACTCGAATGTGCCTGCCCCGTGACCTTGGCAGGGGGCGGGAACTGCGCTTGGCCAGATACCGAAAAGCCCCCGAGCTGGGGCCGAAAATCCTCTTTTTCAGCGGTGGTACAGCACTGAAACGCTTTTCTGAGGTGTTGACAGACTATACCCATAATTCCATTCATCTGGTTACCCCCTTTGATTCAGGCGGCAGCTCGGCAGAATTGCGCCGGGCCTTTGCGATGCCTGCCGTGGGCGACCTGAGAGCACGCCTGCTGGCGCTGGCTGACGACTCAGTCACCGGGCACCCAGAGGTAGCTGCGCTTTTTTCCCATCGGTTAGCCGCCCAGGGGCGGGACAACACAGCGGCAAAGGCCGCCCTTGAGCAAAGCCTGCAGGCCCTTGTTAGCGCTAAGCACCCGCTGCTTAAGGCGATCGCTGAACCCATGCGGTCGCTCATTCAGAGCTATATCGCCGCTTTTTATAAACACATGCCCCAGGACTTTAACCTCAATGGTGCCAGTGTCGGGAACCTTATCTTGACCGGCGGCTATCTAATTCATGATCGCTCCCTGGACCCAATCGCCTTTCTATTTGGCCAGCTGATCAAAACCCGCGGTACCGTTCGCACCACGACAGACGCCGACCTTCAACTGGAGGTGTTGCTAGAGAATGGGCGAAAAATTATTGGCCAGCACCGCTTTACCGGCAAAGAGACGGCTGAAATCGACTCGCCTATCCAGGCGATAAAATTATCCGGTGATGCGGATGATATCGAGACCTTGGATGCCTCCAAGGTGCGCAAGGAGACCCGTAAACTTATCGATTCGGCAGAGTTGATCGTCTTCCCGCCAGGCAGCTTTTACAGCAGCATCATTGCCAACCTACTGCCCAAAGGGGTGGATAGGGCGTTGGCTAAGAACCCTTCAGCTAAGGTCTATGTGCCGAGTCTAGGCGCTGACCTTGAAACCCGAGGCATGACACTGGTAGACCAGGTTCAAGTGCTCAATGCGCACTTGTCTTGCACACTTGAGCCCCTATCGTCTAAGCGGTCTTCCATTGATTTTTTACTGTTTGATTCGCAGCTGCTGAGTGTTTCTCCCCAACAGATTGAGACAATCCGTGATGCAATGGGGATACAAGTGATTGACCTGGATCTTGCGCCGGAGAACACTGACAGCCACCGTTATGATGACGTTAAGCTGGCTGAAGCGCTGCTTGGGCTGACCTGATATCCACACACTAGAAATGTTAGGCATTGCTATGCGTCTTAGTTATCAGGGCCCGCTGCCTGAAATGGTCGGATTTTTACTGCTGCCGCAGTTTTCCATGATGGCCTTTTTTGCGGCAGTGGAGCCGCTGCGAATTGCCAACCGCATAGCCAATAGTCCGTTGTTCGACTGGACGCTAATCAGTGCGGATGGCGGGCCGGTCACGGCGTCTAACGGCATGACCCTGATGACCGATCAGGCAACGGCGGATGTCCACCATCTACCCTCACTGGCGGTATGCAGTGGCTTCACTCCTGAGGCGCATCTTACCCGGCCGTTAATGGCCTGGCTGCATCAGTTGGATCAGGCGGGCTGCTGTTTAGGCGGCATTGATACCGGCGCGTTTTTGTTGGCTGCCACCGGGTTGTTAAAGCACCAGCGGGTGGCGCTGCACTGGGAGAGCCTGCCCGCCTTTCGTGAGCGCTTTCCGGGTATTGATACTACCGATGAGCTGTATGAGTTGGGCGAACGGCGTTTCTCCTGCGCGGGTGGGGCGGCAGCGATGGATATGGCGCTGGAAGTGATCGCACGGCGGCATGGGGCGAAGCTGGCCATCGATGTTTCCGAGCAACTTATTCATGACCGAATTCGCACTCGCAGCGACCAGCAGCGTATGGCGCTGGTGAAACGCTTAGGCACTCACAACAGGCGCGTTGTGGAGGCGGTGGCGCTGATGGAGCAGAACCTTGAAGAGCCGCTCGCCCTTGACGAGATAGCCAGCCGGGTAGATGTATCGGTTCGCCAGTTGCAGCGCTTGTTCGAGCAGGAACTGAACGTGACCCCGCGGCAGTGGTATTTGCAGCTGCGCATCAAGCGCGCCCGGCGGCTGCTAGCGGAGACAGATCTCGCGGTGCTGGCGGTGGGTTTAGCCTGCGGGTTCAGTTCGTCGTCTAGCTTTGCGCGTTCGTTTCGAACTCATTATGGCTATTCACCTCGGCAGGTGCGGGAGAAAGGCGTTTAAGGCTCAATAATTGTCGTGTAATGCCTGGTAATCGTCGCCTTACGCCTAGTAGTGGGGAGGCAGCCGCGCATACTAACTAAACCCAACGAATAAGAGGTTTAGCTAAATGTCTCCCACTACCATTTCTCCCACCACCAAGTCATTGACGTTAACAGCAGGGTTTTTACTCTCTGCGTTTGCCGCCACCCCTGCCATGGCGGAGCTTGATGAGCTACGTTTTGGGGTACCGCCGTGGCCTGGCGTAACGGTAAAATCAGAAGTTGCAGCCCAGCTACTGGAGACGATGGGTTACGAGACGCGGCAGCAGGATTTAGCCGTGAGCGTCATTCTGGAAGGTTTGTCGCGTAACGACCTGGAAATCTATTTGGGCGGCTGGTATCCCGTTCAGACCGATATGGTCGAGCCCTTGGTGGCCGACGGGAAAGTAGAAAAAGTGGTTTCCAATATCCGCGGCGCCAATTCCGGGCTGGTGGTTCCCCAGTATGTTTACGATGCGGGTGTCACCACAGTGTCCGAGCTGGCAGAACACCACGACCGTTTTGATGGTGAAATCCAGGGCATTGAAGCGGGCACCGGCATCAACGATGCCATTCTCAACGCCATTGATAACGACCTTGCAGGACTGGGCGATTGGCAGCTTCGCGAAAGCTCAACCTCGGCCATGCTGGCCCAGGCCGAGCAGAAAATGGCCGATGAAGAGTGGGTGACCTTTGTTGGCTGGGAGCCTCACTGGATGAACGTGAGCTTCGATTTGGCCTATTTAGCCGATAGCGATGATGCAGGCGTGGCCTCCATTGAAAGTACGGTATGGACGATTACTCCTGCCAGCCTGGTGGACGAAGCGCCGGAAGTTCACCGCTTCCTGTCGCAGTATGTGATCGATATCGAAGACCAGAACGACTGGGTACACGAGTACAGCTATGAAGAGCGTCCAGCAGATGAAGTAGCGAACGAGTGGATCGGCAACAATCTGGATACTGTGGCTGAGTGGCTAGAGGGCGTTGAAACTCGCGATGGCGAATCCGCCATTGAGCAGGTGCGGGCCCAGTTCGGTTCTTAACCCAGTTCTGTTCTTAAATAGTTTATTTATCCATCAAGGCGTTGCTTGAGCGCGTGGCAAAACGCCTGCCACGCGCTGCCCATATCGGATAGCTGCGATTGGGCGTGCAGAGCGGCGTGGACCATCTGCGGCGCACAGCGGTAGCCCACGGAGGCGCCTGCTGCTCGCCAGTTTGCCAATGCAGCTTCGATAGGCCGCGTTAATGGGTCTCGCTCCACCGTCAGTACTTCAATGCTATTGGCAGGAGGGGTGCTATCTCGATGCGTGGCAATGATTTCAGGGCAATGTTGACGAATGCTCAGTACATCGTTGCGCGCAAGCAGTGGGGCATCTTCGCCTAGGCAGGCTGGCGAAAGCTCGCCAACGGGTGGGTAGATTAACCCCAACGGCGGCGCTTCACTCAGTGGGTGGGCAAGGTCGATAGCTAATCGTCCACCCGCGCTATCACCCACCAGAGCAACAGGTTGAACGGCTGCTAACACCGCTTTGCAGTCTTCCAGCATGGCGGGGTACTTCACCTCCGGTGCCAGCCGGTAGTTAACGCTGACCACTTCACGCTCAAGCTGCTGTGCCAAGCTGGCGGCGGGGCCATGGTGGCTATCGGTTGAACCGATGGTAAAGCCGCCACCATGGATAAAAAGCACACATCCCGGTGATGGCTGCTGGGGATTAAAACGACGCACGCTAACGCCGTTTATAGCGCTATCTTCAATATGCATGCCGGCTGGGTTGGCCGGAGCGAATGTGCGGCAAAGCTTATCGTAGGCGCGCCGAGCCTCGGGGAAAGGCAGTGCCTCGATATCGCTTAGCCCTGCGCTAAAGCGATCAATAAAAGCGTCTATGTGCATAGCGTTAGCCTGTTTTTAATAGCTCAGCGCCGTATTCCGATGGTGCGGCCCGCTAACGTCGGCCACGCCTGACTATTTGCTTTGGGCAGTTCTTCGATGCAGTTCGCAATCTTCGCTGGAAACGGACTTGGCCGTCCTGACGCTTTTTTCATACCCATCAGCATCTGCTCGCTGGTCGCCAGCAGGTTGCCTTCATCATCGAACATGGCGAAAAACACATGCAGCCGTTTTGCATCGCTATCAAGCAATGTAAGGTCTACGTTGAGCGGCTGGCCTTGGTGCGCCTCGCGGCGGTAGCAAAGGTGGGTTTCCAGGGTATAAACCGTGTAGCCGTAGTGCTCGCGACCCGCTTCATCCAGCCCGATGTGATCAATAAGCGCTTCGCAGGCCTGAGAGAAGACGCGGGCGTACTCCGCGTCGTTCATATGCCCGTTGTAGTCGACCCACTCGGGAGCGACCTGGGTCTCATAAATGATCATTAAATGCGTCCTTTTAAGCCTTCGGCTTCCGGCCAGTATTTCTGTACCACCTCCAGCAGCTCGACTAAAAAGTCATCCCGACGGCGGTCAAGCGTGGCCACTGAGCGGCCTGCGGCCTGGTGCTCACAGCCTTCTACCACCTTATCAATCAATTCGTCGGTGAGCTCTGGGGCTTCCAGTTTTGTCCAGGGCAGTTTTAGCGCCGGGCCGAACTGCTCCAGCATATGTCGCATGCCGGGCTCGCCGCCCGCAAGGKGGAAGGTGAGAAAGGTGCCCATCAACGGCCAGCGTAGTCCACAGCCGTAAACTACTGCAGCGTCGATCTCTTCAGTGGTGGCCACGCCATCGTTGACCAGATGCAGGGCTTCCCGCCACAGCGCTTCCATCAAACGGTCGGCGATATGGCCCTCAATTTCCCGGCAAACTACCAGCGGGCGCATGGCGAGCGACTGGTAGAGTTCCTGGGCGGTGGCAATCTGTGCGGGCTGAGTAGCTTCGCCGCCAACAAGCTCCACCAGCGGTAGTAAATAGACTGGGTTGAAGGGGTGGGCAACGATCACCCGACCTGGCGCTTGTTGGCACTGCTGCTGCAGATCAGTGGGCTTAAAGCCAGAGGTGGACGAGCCGATGATGACGTCTGGTGCGGCAGCGGCGTCAATTGCGGCTAGGATCTCTTGTTTTAGCTCAAGGCGCTCAGGGACGTTTTCCTGAATCAGATCAGCGCCGTTCACGGCCTCTTCAATCGTTGCTACAAACGTTAGCCGTTCAGGACTAGCGTTGGGCGCCAGGCCGAGCTGGGTTAACGAAGGCCAGGCGTTGTCGATAAACGACTGGGTGCGCGCTGGCGCTGTAGGGTCTGGATCAAAGGCCACTACATCCCAGCCTTGGGCGAGAGCGCGGGCAATCCAGCCGTTGCCGATCACGCCGGTACCAATGATGGCTAAACGGCTCATGCGTCACCTCCTGCCGGGTTGCGCAGCTCTGGGTCACGCAGTTTGAGATGCGCGCGGGTTTCTGCAGGCGTCATCACGCGGGCGCCGAGATTCTCAATAATCGTCGAGGCCTTTTCGACCAGTTGGCCGTTAGTGGCCAGCACGCCTTTCTTCAAGAACAGGTTATCTTCCAAGCCAACCCGGGCGTGGCCGCCGAGCAGCACCGCTTGGGCGACCATGGGCATTTGATGACGACCAATGCCGAAGGCGGCCCAGTTGGCGTTGGCAGGTAATTTGTTGCGCATGGCCAGCATGGTTTCGGTATCGGCTTCGGCGCCCCAGGGAATGCCCAGGCAGAGCTGATAGAGCGGGTCGCCGTCGATCAGGCCCTCCTGCTGAAGCTGGCGGGCAAACCAGACGTGGCCCAGATCAAAGCACTCCAGCTCCGGCTTAACGCCGGCGGCTTGCACCAAACGGGCGTGTTCGCGTAGCCAGTCGGCTGGGTTCACGTAGACCATATCGCCAAAGTTAAGGCTGCCGCAGTCCAGCGTGCACAATTCTGGAAGCAGTTCAGCTACCGGCGCATGACGTTCAGCGGGCGTTTGAATATCGGTGCCGGGGCCGCCGCGCGTAGGATCTAGGGCATCGGGTATCCAGTCGCCACCACCGCCAGCGGTGATGTTCATCACGATATCAACATCGGCCTCACGAACGCGCTCCATCACTTCGCGGAACTGTTCAGTCGAGTGGCTAATGCCGCCAGTTTCCGAGTCGCGAACATGGATATGCGCGATGCTGGCCCCGGCACGAGCAGCTTCGATGCAGGACGCCGCAATGGCCTTGGGCGTGATGGGAACGTTGGGGTTTTTAGCGGTGGTATCCCCCGCGCCAGTGACGGCACAGGTTAGGATGACATTGCGGTTCATGGCGTGCTCTCTAGTCAGCGGTTTATTCGCTTACTAGTGTGTCGCGGTGGGCAAATATTAGTTGTCGTAAAGCGACATTCGCTATACATAGCTGGCTATTCACAATCATCTATGGGGGGATGGCGCAAAGTGTGGAGCGTCAGCCAGCATGGGAGGTCGCATCCACTGAGTAGCGGCTACCCAGACGATAGCGCATGGAGGGATGGAGAAACTTAACGTAAGTAACGACCCGTGAGGCACTCCAGGTACGGCGCATAAGTGCTAAACAGGGCTCGTTGACATCAATATCTAGCGCTTTGGCATCTTCTTCCGAGGGCAATAGCGCATCGMCGATATGCTCTATTTCGTCTACGGGGATGGTGTTCAATAAGTAGCGTGAAGGCTGCAATGTGTCATCAAATTGCTGGTGAATAAAATCCGGGGCCATGGCAGGCGAAACGKAGCGATCCTCAAGCTGTACAGCGAGCTCTTCCTCGTAGTGAACACAGCGCAGATGATAGACCGAGCTACCGGTGGTCAGCTCAAGCGCTGAAGCAATGGAGAACGGTGCGGCTACACGACCAAGTTCGAGTACTTCGCAATGGTAACGATGGCCACGGGAGGCTATTTCGTCAGCAATATTGGCTATCTGCAATAAATTGGAGTGTGGTTTGCGCTCAGCAATAAAAGTACCTACACCGCTGGTACGTTCTAAGAAACCCTCGTTAGTCAGTTCCCTCAGCGCCCGGTTTATCGTCATACGCGACATGCCGAGCTCATTAACTAATTGATTTTCAGATGGAATCATGTCGCCAGGTTTCCAAAAACCTGAGGCGGCGCGTTCCAATACAAACTGTTTGGCCTGTAAATAAAGTGCTTTTGGTGCGGTGACGCTATCGGTGCCGGATTTTTTCATCCACTACTCCAGTGATGGCTTAGAGCTAATCGCTAGTGACGTCATAATAAGGCAATCAGCTAGGGCTAGGTTAGTGTGGCATTGAAGCCGCTAGTGCGGCCAAGAACTGGTCGTTCTCCTCTCGGCTGCCGATTGAAACACGTACCCAATGGGTGTATCCCGGCTCTAGCCAAGGTTTAACGATCACTCCGTGAGCCAGCAGCGCCTCATGCACCTGCTCTGATGGCTGGGTCGTTTCGAAGAACAGAAAATTAGCCAGTGACGGTACCACTGTCAGCCCCATATCCTTCAGTGCTTGCGCCACGCGACTGCGCTCGCTCATTGTCAGCTCAAGGCTTGTTTCAAGGTGCGTCGTGTCCTGGAGTGCTGCCACCGCCGCCACTTGCGCGAGGCGGTTGACGTTGAATGGCGTACGCAGGCGGTCGATTAAGTCGGCAAGGGCGGGGCTGCTGACAATGCCATAACCAATCCGCAAACCAGCGAGTGCGTAGGCTTTTGAGAAGGTGCGCAGTACGATCCAGGGAATTTGCTGGTGAGCCAGCTGGGCCAGCACGTCTGGGTAATCGGGGCTCGTTTTGGCGTATTCATAATAAGCTTCGTCGAAGACCAGCAGGGTGGAGGGGGTGAGCGCATTAAGCAATTGATCAAGCTGAGCGGCGGATAAAGCGCTGCCAGCCGGATTGGAGGGCGACGAGAACATCAGCACGCGTGGCGGCTCGACCAGTGCCTCCAGCAACCCATCGATATCGAAACGCCCCCCATCAAGCAATGGCACCGAGTGGATATGGGCCCCTAGCGAGTGCGGGTAGAGTGTGTGCAGGCCAAAGGCGGGGGTGATCGTCACCAGGCTGTCGCCGTGGTCGAGAAATACCCGGCACAAAATCGCAATCAGATCCTCAGAGCCATTGCCAAATACCAGCCGTTCAGGGGCTATATCCAGTTGCGCCGCGAGCGCTCCACGTAACAGACTGCAGGATGCATCGGGATACAGGCCGCTATCCATCAAGGCTTTAGAGAGCGCAGCGGCTACTTGTGGAGAGGGGCCGTGAGGGTTTTCGTTGCTACCCAGTTTGGCGATACGTGTTACGCCGAAGCGCTTGCTGACCTGCTCGCTTGAGAGTCCGGCGTTGTAACCCTTGAGTTCGCGAACTTCCCGGCGCGCCAGATGGGTCGGGTCGAGGTTGGGCATCAGCTCGTTTGCTCCGGGGTCGTATGCCAAAAGGCGTTGCGGTCAAGGTAGTTCTGTAGGAACTGGCGTAGACGTGGATGGTTGGTATCACGGAATACTTCATTGGGGGTGCCGCGGGTAACGATGCTGCCCTGATCCAGGAAAACGACGCTGTCGGCAACTTGGGCTGCAAAGCCCATCTCGTGGGTCACCACCACCATGGTCATGCCTTCCTGGGCGAGCTGTTTCATCACGGCCAGCACTTCACCCACCAGTTCCGGGTCGAGGGCCGAAGTAGGTTCATCAAACAGCATGATTTTGGGTTCCATCGCCAGTGCCCGGGCGATCGCCACGCGTTGTTGTTGGCCACCGGAAAGGCGTGCGGGATACTCCTTGGCTTTTTCACTGAGGCCAACTTTGTCTAACGCCTTCATCGCCTTTTTTTCAGCCTCCTGTCGCGGTAAGCGCCTTACCCTGACTAACGCTTCCGTGACATTGCCCAGCGCTGTCATATGTGGCCACAGGTTGAACTGCTGAAAGACGATGCCCAGGTTGCGTCGGGCCTGATTGAGGCGGTTGCGTCCGGCGTGTTGACGGCGCCCCCGGTCATCGATTTCCCAGCCGAGTAGGCGCCCCTCGATATGAATCTCCCCTTCGTCATACTCCTCAAGAAAGGCCATGCTGCGCAGCAGCGTACTTTTACCCGACCCCGATGGGCCAATCAGGCAGACTACCTCCGAGTGATGCACATCAAGGTTGATATCAGTGAGTACTTGATGCTCGCCGAAACGCTTGCCGACGGCGGAGAGATGGATAATGGGGGGCGTCTTATCACCCCCTTTTTGCGTAGCTTCGACTAAAGCCGCAGCAGGGGTAGATGTGGACGAAGATAGGGAAAGCGACATAGCTAGCTCCTGTTCAGCGCTGCAAGTAGATGCCGACGCGGTGCTCAAGCCACCTGCCTGCGCGTGAGGTGATCTCGATCAGTAATAGATAGGCGATGCAGAGCACTAATAACGTTTCAATAAAGGTAAAGGTGCGGGTGCCAATACCGGTGAGCACCGCGGTTAGCTCCGGCACAGTGATAATCGACAGTACGGCGGTTTCCTTGCACAGAATGGTCAGCATATTGACGATTGCTGGCAGGATAAGGACGAGCATCTGCGGTAGTTGTACGCGCCACAGTAGCTGAAGGCGGCCAAGCCCCAGGCACTCGCCTGCTTCCAGCTGCCCACGTGGCACCGCGGCAAAACCGCTACGAAAAATTTCCGCAAAATAGACACTGCTATAGAAGGCGATGCAGAGCACCCCAGCCGTCATCGCGCCGAGCCGCAGGCCAAATGAGGGGCCGCCGTAGTAGACCAGGAACAGGATCACCAGAAAGGGGGTGCCGCGTACCAGCTCAATGAATACTCTTAGTAACAGCTGTAATGGCCGCCCACCAAAGAGCATCAGCGCAGCAATCAGTAATCCCGCCATAAGGCCCAGCACGCTACCTGCCAACCAGGTATAAATGGTGACTAAAAATGCGTTCCAGATTGCTCCGGCATTGGCAGTGATAATGGATAGATCGAAAGTCACGCCAGACTCCTCTCTAAATGACGCTCAAGTCGGCGCCCGAACATGGTCAGCGGTATGTTAATCAGGCAGTAGATCCCCGCTAGCACCAGGTAATGCTGGAAGAATAAGTAGTCTGACGAGGCGAGGTTCTGGGCCACCCGGGTAAGGTCCGCCAGGCCGACCACCGACACTAACGCTGAGGCCTTAATCAGCAATACCAGCTCGTTGACCAGTGAAGGGAGGGTGCTTTGAACCGCTTGGGGCAGCTCAATACGCAGCAAAATAGCCGGACGGCTCATGCCTAGTAGATGTGCCGCTTCACTCTGCCCTGAGGGGATTGCCATCAGGCCACCGCGTAATATTTCTGCGATATAGGCGCCTGAGCAGAGCGAGAGCGCCATCACCGCGGCGACCATAGGGGAAAGGTTGGGTAGGCCAAACATAGGCGCCAAATAGTAGATGACCAATAGCTGCACGAGCAGCGGTACACCCCGAAAGATAAAGATATAGCTGCCACCGAGGCGCCGTAGTAGTGGCATTTTTGCCAGTTGCATGCTGGAAATAAGTATCGCGATGACAAAGCCAAAGGTATTACCCAGCAACGACGTCTGTAGCGTGATAAGCAGTGCCTTGCCAAGCAACGGAAGGCTGAAAAGAAAGGTTGGCCAGTCGAACATTGGCAATATCCCTGGAGGTGAGGGAGAGCATACCGGGCGGTATCTAGCTCAATGACCGCCCGAACACGTCACAAGCTGATTAGATCTCCGGTTCAAAATCTTCGCTGGGAACATCCATCGGCTCGCCGAACCATTTGGTTTGCAGCTCAGCTAGGCTGCCATCCTCGTGCATCGATAACAGCACCTCGTTGATGGCTTCCACCAGTGAGGCGGACTCCTCATCGTTGCGCGCCATATAGCCGAAGTAGGCGGGTTGCCCAAAGGGGGGATGGACCACCTCAAACATTGGCCGTTGGGTAGCGGTGTAAGCAATATTGGGGAGTGAGTTGGCTACTGCATCAATCCGACCCGCGGCAAGATCAGCGTAGGTTTGGCTATAATCAACGTACTCGGTAATCGTTGGGGGCTCGGGCAATTCAGCGGCAAACGCTTTTAGCTGCTCAAGCTGCGCAGTGCCGCGACCACCACCGGCCGCTTTGCCGGAGATATCTTCGGGTGTTTGTATAGAGTCGTCGTCAGCACGCTTTAAGATGGCGACGGTGGCATCAGCGATGGGCAGGGTGAAGTTGTAACGTAGCTTGCGCTCTTGAGTAATCATCGCCGGACCAGCTACGAAGTCATAGTTTCCAGCCTCAAGGCCTGGCAGTACGCTGGGCCAGGGCAGATCGATCCAATTGATACTTACCTCTAGCTCTTCAGCCACACGCTCCATAAGTTCAAGGTTGAGTCCGCTCTGCTGGCCATTGTCTAGATAAGCGAATGGGGCGAAATGAAATTCAGTACCTACATTGAGAACCCCCCGTTCTTGAACCTCTTCAAGCAGATCCGCAGAGGCGGTGCTGGCTGCAAAAGAAGTACCAAGGCTTATCGCCAGGTAAGAGAGTGAATGCTTGAGTAGATTGGATTTTTTCATCGAGTCATGACTCCATCGGGATGATTAAGAAACTGTCAGGGCGCCTGGATCTGTTGGAGGCGAAACTGACAATGCGTACCAGTACGTCAGCTTTATAAAAGCAAACTGCATGCCAAAAAGTACTTACCTGTATATACATAATGGTTTTGCAAATTTTGGCACTAAAGGGCGAATTAACTTCGCCCTGTTTGAGTGCGGTTGTTGGTGAATAAAGGTGGCTTAACTGAGCACCTTGCCGGGATTGAGAATGTTGTTTGGATCAAATGTTTGCTTGAGGGCATGCATAACGTTCAACGCTTCGGGGCGGACACTGTGATGCAGGAATTCACGCTTAAGCAGACCAATGCCATGCTCGGCAGAAATGGAGCCGCGGTATTCACCGACCAGCCCGTAGATATCAGTTTCGATAGCGTGGTGAGTCGCCGAGGTGTTCTCAGTTAGCGAGTTACTATCTACAGTGAGATGCAGGTTGCTGTCGCCAATATGGCCGAAATTGACGATGCGGATGCCTGACCAGCGGTGCGTGAGCAGCTTGCCTGCCGCTTCAACAAAGTCGCCAATTTTTGCAATGGGTAAACTGATGTCGAAGTTGATCGGTGCCAACTTGACGGGAAATTCGCCAGTCGCCTCCCGAATTGCCCATAGTTCTTGGGCCTGTTTGATCGTGCTTGCCATGACGGCATCTTGCACTTCGCCAGTTTCCAGAGCGGCTTCCAGGACCATCTCTAGGTGGCTTGCATCGCCTTCGACCTCACACAGCACGTAAAGAGGGTAGCTTGATGGGAGAGGCGACTGGTTGCTCTGCCACTCGCAACTCATCGCATAGAAGTCCTGCCACATCACCTCGAATGCCTCTAGGGCTAGTCCGGTGCCACGCAGTCGATGCAGCAGACTGACCGCCGCCGGGTAGKCGCGTAGCGCGCACAAAAGCGTGCGGGACTCCCTCTGGGGCGGGGCAAGACGCAGTACAGCGCGGGTGATGACGCCTAGTGTTCCCTCGGCACCGATAAAACAGTGCTTAAGGTCGTAGCCGGTATTATTTTTGATCATGCTGTTCATCAAATCGAGAATCCGCCCGTCGGCTAGCACTACTTCAAGGCCGAGCACACGGTCACGTGTCATGCCGTGACGAATCACGCCATGGCCGCCCGCATTGGKGGATAAGGTGCCGCCGATCTGGCAAGTGCCTCGGGCGCCAAAATCAATTGGATAGCAAAAGCCTGCTTCTATAGCCGCGTCTTGGACGGCCTGAAGTGTAGTGCCCGCTCGCACCGTCAGTGTGGCGGCAACTTGGTCAACGTTCTCCACGCCGCTGAGCTTGATTAATGACAGCGCGACACTCTCAGCCGTGGGTACGGCGCCACCGGCTAAACCCGTCATGCCACCCTGGGGGACGATGGCGCGACGGTGCTGGTTGCAAAGTTGCAGCAGCTTGGAGACTTCCTGTGTGCTGGTTGGACGTACCAGCGCCAGTGGACGACAGGCGGCGTGGCCGGTCCAATCGCTATGACAAGACGCCGGGATTGACTCGCCCAGCAGCACGTTGTCGCCAAAGGCGCTTAGCAACAGATCTAGGAAGGCATCGTCTTTACTGGGTTTAATGCTCACGATAGATCTCCCATAGTCGGCTGCACGGTTTGTGTGGGCGAATCCACCGAATTAGCCGTGAGGTAATGTGAGTTGTCGTGTGAAAGATGGAGGGGAAGACCCAGACAGTCGCGGTCGAGTTGGGACACGCATGGGCGACCCAGCAGAGCAAGCGTATTGTGTAACTGTTGCTGGAGTAGCGTCAGGGCATGATTAGCGCCTGCCTCGCCGCCAACCGCGAGACCATATAGCGTGGCCCTTCCACTGAGTACGCCATTGGCGCCTAGAGCTAGCGCTTTGGCAATATCGCTACCTCGGCGAATGCCGCTATCGAGCAGAACCTCAAGTTCTTTTCCCACCGCATCGACGATGGGTGGCAAGCAGTCGAGGCTGGCAGGCGAGCCATCCAGTTGGCGTCCACCATGGTTGGTAACCACGATGGCGTTGGCCCCTAGCCGCTGGCAGTGGCGGGCATCCTCAGCATTGAGAATACCCTTGATGATCAGCTTGCCCGACCACTGCTGGCGAATCTCGGCTAGCGCTTCCCACGTTAAGTCGGTCGCCATTTGTTGACTGATGTAGGTAGCTGCGCTGGCCGCACTGTGCTCCCCTGCGGGCAAGTATTTGAGCAGGTTACCCAGTGTCGGTAGGCCGTTGGGCCAGAGTGCCTGGGCGGCCCAGCGTGGGTGGCACAAAGCATCTAGCGTATGGCCCATGGTCAGGCGTCGAGGGTTCAGGTAGCTGCGGCTGTCCCACTCGCGTCGACCGAGCACCACTGCATCGGTAGTGACTACAAGAGCCTCTGCATTAGCTGCTTGAGCGCGTTCGATCAGATCCTGGGTCGCTGATTTATCGCGTAGTGGATAGAGCTGAAACCACAGCCGACCGGTTGGGACAGCGGCGGCAACCTCCTCAAGGCTATTGCAGGATACGGTACTCAGCGTGAAGGGCACGTCGTGMCGTTGCGCCGCTCGGGCTAGGGCGATATCAGCGTCACGCCACAGCATGCCGTTGTAGCCGGTGGGGGCGATTGCCAGGGGTATTGCGCACTCCTGGCCCAAAAGGGTGGTGCGGCTGTCGATCTCACTTAGGTCAACCAGCGTGCGTGGTCGCCACTGCCAGCGTTGAAATGCTCTGCGATTGTCGTTGAGGGTGTGCTCGTCCTCGGCACCTGCATTGAGATATTCCCAGGCAAAGGCGGGCAGTCGGCTACTGGCCATCGTGGCCAGTTCATCGATACTTTGGGCGTGTCGCCAGCGGTGGCTTGGGGCGTAGCGTCGTTTCATATCAACCTTCGGCGTAGAGGCGTGGGCGGGGCAGCAGTGGTTCGAAGATAGCCTCGTCAACAAAGCGCTGGGCGGCAACGAGATCGGGGGCAAAGTAGCGATCCCGGTCGTAATGTTTAACGTCGCGCCGAATCAGTGCCAGCGCTTCTTCGAGGGAAGGTGACGTGGTCATGGGGCGGTGGAATTCCACCCCTTGGGCCGCCGCCAGTAGCTCAATGGCGACTACCGCGCTGGAGTTAAACGCCATGTCGGCCAGTCGCCTTGCCGCAAACGTCGCCATTGATACGTGGTCTTCTTGATTGGCGGAGGTCGGCAGGCTGTCTACTGAGGCGGGGTGGGCCAGGGTTTTGTTCTCGGACGCCAGTGCCGCCGCACTAACTTGGGCGATCATGAAGCCAGAGTTAAGGCCACTGTCGTTGACCAAGAACGCCGGTAGCCCTGAGAGGGCGGGGTCGACGAGTTGGGCGATACGTCTTTCCGACAGCGCGCCGATTTCTGAGATCACCAGCGCCAGCACATCGGAGGCCATGGCAACCGGCTCAGCATGGAAGTTGCCGCCGGAAAGGACGTCACCGTTGTCAAAGATCAGCGGATTATCAGAAACGGCGTTAGCTTCACGTAGAAATACGCCCGCTGCAAAGCGTAAGTGGTCGAGGCAGGCGCCCATCACCTGGGGCTGGCAGCGCAGCGAGTAGGGATCCTGAACCCGCGGGCAGTCGCGGTGGGATTCGCGCACCCGGCTGCCCGCTAGCAGCTCGCGGTAGAAACCAGCGACATCACACTGACCGGGGTGGCCGCGAACGGCCTGGATGCGCTCGTCAAACGGGGTGTCTGAGCCTTTTAAAGCATCCACTGTCAGGCTACCGGCGACCACGGCAGCGGTGAATAGTTTTTCGGTGGCGAACAGGCCGCGCAACGCAAGTGCAGTGGAAACTTGTGTTCCGTTGATGAGTGCCAGCCCCTCCTTGGGCGCTAGTGTCAGCGGTGCCAGACCCGCTAGGGCAAGTCCTTCAACGGCTGGCATCTCGCGTCCCTTATGGCGCATACGGCCTTCGCCGAGCAGGGTGGCGGCTAAATGCGCTAGCGGCGCAAGATCCCCTGAGGCGCCTACTGAGCCTTTAGCGGGAATACAGGGGTAGACCTGGGCGTTGTAAAGCGCCAGCAATGCGTCAATGATCAGCCAGCGTACGCCGGAGTGGCCACGGGCCAGCGAGGCGGCCTTAAGCGCCAGTATCAAACCAACGGTGGCATCGTCTAAGTTGTCACCAACCCCTGTGCTGTGTGACAGCACTAAGTTTCGCTGGAGCTCTGTGAGTGACGCGCGTGGTATTGAGGTCTGGGCGAGCACGCCAAAGCCGGTGTTAATACCGTAAACGGTGCGGCCACTATCCAGAATGTCGCTAACCGTTGCTTCGGCCCGAGCGACTCTAGCCCTGCTCTCCTCATCGAGCTCGATAGTGGGGCTGTCCTCAAAAAGCGCGCGAAGTGTGGCAAGCGTAAGTTGGCCTGGGGAGAGTCGTTGTACTGATGTCATGGTGACCTCTGAAGTGCTTTACGGGCATCATTTGGGAGCATCTAAACAGTCTTTTTCTCACTCAGCGGGTGTTGAAAATGGTTTTTAGATCTTCCCAGCTGTCGTTGAGAATCTGTGTCTATGAAATCGGACGCTGCTATTATGTATATACAGGTAGGTGGTGTTTATGCAAGTTCTATTGGTTAAGTTTCCTGGCGCTGTTAGAGATTATTTTAAAATGATAATTTTTAGTGCATTAATGGTGCTTTTTGTGTGATTTTGGTGCGTTTTAGGCGAAATTTTATAGGATTTGTTTTAATGACATGGATAGATAAAAGTATTTTTATATGTATATACTTATTGCTTGTGGCTGTTCTTGTTTATAGCCGCTACCGATAGCCTAAGTGGACTAACACGGGTAAGGATTGGGCTGGCTTTTCGTTGACAGTGGAGACTCAAGTAATGACAACTTCAGCAATGACCATACCGCTGGTTGATATGCAGGGCGTGCGTGAGGGCGACCCTGATAGCCTCGCGCGGGCGGGGGAGGCGATACACAACGCCTGTACCCAGGTGGGGTTCTTTTACATCATCAACCATGGTTTATCACAGGCAGTAATAGACGATGCTATGCAGGCCGCTCAGCGCTTCTTTGCTGAGCCACTGGAGCGCAAGGCGCAGGTGGCGGTTAATAAGCACCACCGTGGTTTTCATCGGCGCGGTGGTGCCACTATGTATCAGGCAACCCGACCTGATGAGAAGGAGTTCTATGGTTTTGGGCTGGACTTGGCCGAGGATGACCCAAGCGTACTGGCAGGCGAGGCACTGCGTGGGCCGAACCAGTGGCCAGACTTTATGCCGGAGTTTCAGCCAGCAATGGATCGCTACTTTGTTGAGGTAGGTCGCTGTGGCGCAGATCTGTTGCGTGCGATTGCGGTGAGCCTAGGAATCGACCCTGAGTTCTTCGCGGCAAAATACACTAAGCCGTTGCAGCGCACCCAGGCGGTCTATTACCCCGTGCAGGCTGATGATCGACCGGCGGATCAATTTGGCGTTGCGCCGCATACTGATTATGGCTGCGTGACGCTGCTCTACCAAGACGCCGTCGGTGGTTTACAGGTGCGCGAGCTGGGTAGCGAGCGCTGGGTTGACGCCCCCTTTATTGAGGGCTCGTTGGTGGTTAATGTCGGTGATCTGTTGGCGCGATGGTCAAATGACCGCTTTCGCTCTACGTTGCATCGTGTCATCAATACCAGTGGCCGGGAACGCTMCTCCATAGCGACCTTTTATGACCCCGACTATACGGCTCGCGTTGATCCTGCCGACCTTGGTGTCTCAGCAGCAGAAGCTCAATATCCGCCGGTAGCCGCGGGTGACTACATCTTGGGTCGCATTGATGCCTCAATGAGCTACCGCAAGGCTGCCGCATCCTGATGAGGAGCAATCAATGAAGCTACCCGAAAGGTTACGCTTTACCGATCTTTTGCCCGTCGCTTGGCAAAATGGCGGTGGAGTAACACGTGAAGTGGCTCGCCAGGAGGGAGAAGGTGAGTCGCCGGGTTGGCGGGTTTCGGTGGCTGAACTTGACAGGGAAGGGCCATTCTCGATTATTGCTGGGGTCAGGCGTCACTTTACGGTGATAGGCGAGCATCCGGTCACACTTGTTTTGCCTGATCAGCGTGCTGTTTTGGTGGCTCGGGAAAGCTTTATCTTCGAAGGCGAAGCTGCGGTGAATTGCTTGTTGCCTGAAGGGCCGAGCCGGGCACTGAATTTAATGTACAATCCAGCAAACTGGCAGGCTTCTGTTCGCTGGCTAACGTCTGGGGAGTCGCTAAGGCAAGCCCCGAACGCTGAGGCACTTATCTTAGCTTTTGGTGGGCAGGCGTGGTTGGTCAGTGAGCCGTCACTGCCCCTTAATGGTGGCGATATTTGGCACTGGCCCAGGCCCATCGCTGATGACGAGTTAGCGACCGAAAGCTGTCACACAATGACATTTGAGACGCTGCCTGCAACGCGCCTGATTAGGATCGACCTGTTTCCGCGGGTTTGATAATTCTTTTCAGAGTGCTAATAAAGCGGGGTGGTGAAAGGGATTTGAGGAGAGCACGTGGGACGCCAACCGCCCCGGTATCAACAGATCAAACAGTACTTGCTGGATAATATCCAAACAGGTCATTTTCCCGTCGACCATAAGATCCCGCCTGAGGAGCAGCTTGCGGTTACCTTCGGTGTCAGCAGGATGACGGCCAACAAGGCCATTCGCGACCTAGTGCAGGAAGGCTATCTGGTGCGTCAATCGGGGATCGGCACTTTTGTGACGGATCGTCGCTCTGAGTCGCCATTGGCCGAAATTAATAATATCGCTGATGAGGTACGCAGCCGTGGCCACGAATACGCTAATCGTGTGGTGAGTTGCGAAGCGCTGAATGCTGACGATGAGATTGCCCTGCGGATGGGTGTGCGTATTGGGACTAGGTTATTTCATTCGATTCTTATTCACCTGGAAAATGGCCAGCCGATCCAGCTCGAAGAGCGCTTCGTCAATCCACGCTGGGTGCCTGACTATCTGGAGGCAGACTTCAATCGCCAAACGCCCAACGAGGTGTTGGTTGCCGCCTGCCCGATTACTGATATGGAGCACGTGGTAGAGGCGGTGCTGCCTGAGGCGGGTGCGGCAGAGTGGCTAGAAATTGATGCTGCGCTACCCTGCCTTAGTGTTCGTCGGCGCACTTGGTCAGGCGACCGCCTAATTAGTTATGCTCACCTGCTGCATCCCGGTGACCGCTATAAATTGCGCACCATGGCGCACTCTTCTAAGTAGTCGTTCTCGCGAAACAACAACTAGCCTATCTCACGAAACAGCCTGGTCATCGCGGCATTGTTTGACTCGTCGAGGGCGTGACGCCACTGCTGAATAACCCAGCGGCCTGCGACCATGACATCGCGTATCTGATGCTTGAAACCGCCAAACAGCCAATGGCCTAGCCGCGTTGCTTGCCAGGAATTAAGTCATTTCTATGATCATTGATAGAGCAGCTTAGGGTATGCGTATGCGGCATTTGGCTGGAATAATTGATTTTATAAATAATACAGGTACCATACAGGTGTTTTTAATGTATTCATAAGGTGCTGATAAAATAGAATTTTACGCTCTTTAAATAGATGATTAGTAATTTTTTGTGATATTCCTGACTAGACCTGTATAGTATGGTGAATAGAAAAGGAGGCTGCATGATACAGGCTGCACCAAAGTCCAAATCCGAAAGAATTGCCCGTGTGCTGGAGGCGGAAATTCGCTCTGGCTCGCTGCATGATGGAGCGGCGCTGTCTAGTGAAAGCTCCCTGGTGGAGCGTTTTGCCGTCTCGCGTACAACAGTACGCAAGGGGCTGGGTATCCTCGTCGCCAAGGGGCTCATCCGAACCAGGGTCGGAATTGGCTCCTTTGTGACCTATGGCGGTGCGGTGATTGATAACGGGCCGGGCTGGAGCCTTGCCCTATCGGATACTGGCACGCAGATGGGCGCGCGGATTCTGCAGATCGTGCGGCAACCGATGGATCTAGACGTCCAGCAGTTCACAGCAGAGTACGTGCTTGCCGTTGACCGTATCCGCTTTCGGAAAGATACAGGCCGCGCGCTGACACTAGAGCGATCCCGTGTGCCGTGGCGCGACGACTTTGCTCCGATTTTGGCAGAAGGGCTGGAGAACGGTTCGCTCAGTCAGACGTTGGAGGCGCGGAACCTATCGCCTGCCTCGGGCGAGGAGTGGGCCAATGTGTTGCCCGCTCTTACGCCTGAGGACGCAGCGCTGATGGGGCGTGCAGTGGGCGAGCCGATGCTGCGCTTGCGTCGGCTGACGCGCACGGTGTCTGGTGACATTGTCGAATATGTGGAAAGCCTTCTTGATCCGGGACTTTTTGGTCTGCACTTGGAGTTCTGAAGATGAGCGTAACGAATGCGATATTGAACCGGGCTCGCGCGACGCTAATGGGTCTCGCAATGGGCGATGCGCTTGGGATGCCGGCACAGACTTTGACGCGCAGCGCCATCCAGGCCCATTACGGCCGGATTGAAGGGTTCGTCGCCCCGTTTCAAGGGCACCCAGTTTCCCACGGGCTGCGCGCCGCGCAGGTGACCGATGACACCGAACAGACGCTGCTGCTGGCCCGAAGGCTTATCGCCCACCCCGAGGGGTTCGACCATGAGGCCTGGGCGCACGACCTACTGGAGTGGGAAGCGGCTATTCGCGCCAAGGGACTGTCGGATCTGCTTGGTCCGTCCTCCCGCACGGCGATTGACGCGCTGTTAGCCGGAGCTTCGTCCGAAGAGTCCGGGTGGCGTGGGACAACCAATGGCGCAGCAATGCGGGTTGCGCCTGTTGGAATCATGACTCCACCAGAGGTAGAAACAGTGGTTGCACGGGTTGCACTGACCTGCCGGGTAACCCATAACACTGGAGAGGCCATCGCCGCGGCGTCAGCCGTCGCCATGATGGTTAGCTGCGGGATCGCTGGGCGCGATCTGGACGCGGCGCTGAATTATGCACTGGAGGCGTGCCGCTTAGGGCAGACCGCTGGCCATGCCGTGGGTGAAACTGACATGGCCGGGCGTATCGAAACCGCTCTGTACCTGGCCGAAGGCGGCGACGAAGAAGCTCTTATCGCCGGGATCGGCACCTCTGTCGCCAGCCGCGAAAGTGTTCCGGCGGCTTTCGGCATCCTGCGTCTGGCGCAGGGCGATCTATGGCGGGGGCTGTTGATTGCCGCAAATGCAGGCGACGACACCGATACCATTGGGGCGATAGTGGGAGCCATGGCTGGTGCTTTGGGCGGTGATGTTCCTCCCGCGGCAGAGGCGCAAGTCATGGCGGCCAACGATCTGGACATCGACGCAGTCGCGCGGGGTTTGCTGGCGCTGCGCGGTGTAGATTGCGAAGAGGTCATAGGATGAGCCTGCTGCTGCAGATGACTGGGCCGGTGATGGACTTGACCTACAATGTCCGCGCCATGCCCGCCTCGGGTACGGAGGCGGAGGTTACGGGCTTTGCCATGGTTGTTGGCGGTGGATTCAATGCGATGGCCGCGGCGCATGCAGCCGGAATGGCGGTGCGCCTGGGTGGATCAATCGGCACTGGGCCGCTGGCAGGGATCGTGGCAGAACGACTGAAGGAGCTGGGCATCGACTGTGCCCGCCCGGCAGTCCCAGGACACGATCAGGGGTGTTGCACCGTGCTGCTGGAACCGGATGGAGAACGCAGCTTTGTTGGATATCCCGGTGCTGAAGGACAGATCACGGCCTCGGACTTGGCGAAGATCGAGTTGTCAGGTGTCACTCATGTGATGCTCTCGGGCTATACCCTTTACTACCCCGCAGCACGGGTTGCCTTGGCCGACTGGGTTGCCGGTCTGCAGGCGGATATCACGGTGATCTTCGATCCCTCGCCCGTCGTAGCGTTGTTGTCCGAAGTGATCCTGCGCACGGTCATGTCCCGTGCCGATTGGATCAGTGCCAATGCCGCCGAGGCAGCAGTGCTGACCGGTAAGTCCGATCCGGCGGAGGCCGCTAGCGCCCTGGCCCAAGACCGCCAGGGCGCTGTTCTGCGCAGCGGGGCGGCAGGTTGTGTGCTGGCCACTGACGGTCAGGTGCACCGGATTGAGCCTCATAGGGTTGAGGCCATTGACACCAACGGCGCGGGGGATTGCCACATTGGCTGTTTTATCGCCGAGCTTGCCCGATCCGGCGACGCTCTGCGTGCCGCGCGTTACGCCAACATCGCTGCGGCCCTGTCCACGACACGGGCCGGTTCGGCGACCCCKCCAGAGCATAGGCAGGTTTTGGCTCTGGTCTGATCTCATACCACCAATAACAAGGAGTATCTGTGATGAAGACAACATTGCTTTCCCTTTCCGCGCTTGCTCTGACGACGGGTACCGCCCTGGCGGATGAAATTCGCGTTTTAAACTGGCAGGGCTACGGCACTGACCAGAGCTTTTCCATCGAGCCCTTTGAAGAGGCGACCGGCCATACCGTTGTGCATGAATATTTCAACTCCGAGCAGGAGATGCTGACAAAGCTGCGAACCAACCCTGGCGCTTATGACGTGGTAATGATTAATGCCGTCTTCACTCCGCAGGCCATTGAGGAAGAGTTGCTGGCGCCCATTGACGCTTCGGTCATCGAAAATTATGCGGGTGTGCCGGAGCGCTTTGCGCAGGACTCAAAACTGGTTTCAGATAATGACGTCTACGGTGTGCCATGGACATGGGGCCTGACATCCTTTGCTTTCAACACATCGGTGATTGAGGAAGCGCCCGACAGCATCGAGGCGCTGTGGAATCCTGCCTATGCAGGTCGCATTTCGATCCGCGACGATGCGCTTGAGGCGATGCAACTGGCTGCGCTCGCGACCGGGCAGGACATCAATAATATTGAAGACCTGGACGCGGCGGAAGAAAAGCTCGCGGCGCTGATGCCCAACTTACGAACCTTCTGGAGCAGCGAAAACGACTGGAACCAGTACATGGCCGCAGGCGAGTTGGACATTGCTAGCTATTGGTCCGGTTCGGCCGCCCGCTCCGCCTCCCTTGGCTTGCCGGTTGAATTCGTGGTGCCGAAAGAGGGTGCGATTGGCTGGCTCGATGCCTTGTCGATCCCCGCGACCTCTGAACACAGGGAGGCTGCGCAGCAGTTCATTGACTGGATGATTGATCCTGAATTCTACACCCGCTGGGATCAGGAGGGCGCGCCTGCCTCCGCTAACGCAGATGCGGCGGCGGCTCTGCCAGAAGATGCGTTCAACAAACGCGTTCTGGGAGATCCGGAGGTGGTTGCGCGAGCGAAGTTCCAAGCGCCCGTCACGGATGAGTCGCGCGAGGCCTATTTAGAAATATGGCAGGGACTGAAAGCCGCCCAGTAAATGTCAAAATTGACCCCGATACAGGGTCCGGCAATCGCTATGCTTCCGTAGAATATAAAAAGGAAGGAGATTGGAATGGCTCAACCCACTGCTCCGATGGATCGAAGGCGCCTGTTCGCGCTTCTGTCGCCCGCCTATCTTTGGTTGCTGGTCGCGGTGTTCCTGCCTCTTTCGGCCATGCTGTTCTTCAGCTTTCTGACCGACCTGCCACAGGATACCCCGGACTGGCGGATCACGCTGGGCAATTACAACCAGTTCCTGACGAACCCGACTTACGCCACGCTGTTGTGGAAATCGCTGAAGCTGGGTTTTACCGTCACTCTGGTCTGCATCCTGATCGGCTATCCCTGCGCGTTGGTGCTGGCTCGGACTATCAAGGGACGCGCGCGCGAAACCCTGTTCCTGCTGGTGATCCTGCCGTTCTGGTCCAATTCGCTTGTCCGGATCTTCTCATGGGCCATCGTGCTGCGTGGCAACGGCGTGCTGGAACGAAGCCTTGAATTCATCCTGCCCTTCGACATCCAACTGAATCTGATGTTCACGACCGAAGCCGTGGTGATCGGGCTGGTGCACAGTTTCCTGCCATATGTGATTCTGACCTCGTATCTCGCGCTGCAGGCCATTGACGACGATATTGTGGATGCGGCTCGCTCCATGGGCGCATCGCGGATCACGATCTTGTGGCGGCTGTTGTTGCCACTGTCGCTGCCGGGACTGCTGGCGGGCGCCGTTTTGGTCTTCGTACCGGTGGTCGGATCGTTCATGGAGCCGCGCATTCTGGGTGGCCGGATGGGAACCTATTTCGGCACGGTGATCGAGGATCAATTCGTTGCCGTCTACAACTGGCCACTGGGCGCGGCGCTGTCGTTCATCCTGTTGGCCGTGGTTCTGCTGGTTCTTGCGCTGTCCAGCCCGATCCTGAAAAGGGCAAGAACATGAAAAGTTCCATTCTTTCGCTAATCGGCCGCTTCTGGCTGGTGCTGATCCTCGTGTTCCTTTATGCGCCGATCCTTGTCATGGCGACGATGTCCTTTAACGCCTCGCCGTTCTATCAACTGCCGTTCAAATTCTCGACGGAATGGTATGAACAGATGAGCGGGAACCAGCAGATCATCGCGGCTGCCGTCCGGTCGGTGCTGATCGCGCTGGCAACGACGGTGATCGCCACGGCGCTTGGCACGGCCGCCTCGATCGCGTTGTTCCKCTATGACTTTCCGGGCAAACGCGTATTTCAGGTGTTGTTGTTCCCGCCGATCGCCATTCCGTGGCTGATCACGGGCACCGCCATGCTTATCTTCTTCTTCGCCATCGGCATAGGGCGGGGCACGCCTGCGGTCATCATTGGCCACGTCGCGCTTGCCCTGCCGTATGTCATCGTCACCGTCACCGCGCGCCTGTCGAGCTTTGACATCACGCTGGAAGAAGCCGCCCGTTCCATGGGGGCTTCTGGCTGGACAGTGTTGCGGCGCGTAACTCTGCCATGGATAGCACCGGGTGTCGTGGCAGGGTCGCTTTTTGCTTTTGCCGTCAGCTTTGACCAGTTCGTGGTCAGCTATTTCCTGTCGGAACCGGGCGACAGCACGTTGCCTGTCCTGATCTACACCGCCATCCGCAAGGGGTTCACCCCGGAGATCAACGCGATTTCTACCATCATCATCACCCTGTCGATGCTGATCATGTTCCTTGCCACCCGCTATTCCAAGTTCGGAGGAGAACGCTGATGTCGCTCGTCGATGTGCGGAACGTCACGAAAAAATTCGGCCAGGCGATTGCACTGGACGAAGTGTCGATCACTTTTGAAGATGGCGGTTTCTTTGGCCTGCTTGGTCCGTCGGGATCGGGCAAGACGACGCTGCTGCGCACTATCGCCGGGTTCCATTATCCCGAAGGCGGCAGCATCCGCATCGGGGATCGGAACGTGGAAAAGATCCCGGTGGAAGAGCGCGACATCGGCATGATGTTCCAGAACTATGCGCTGTTTCCCAATATGAGCGTCGCGGACAACGTGGGTTTCGGCCTGCGGGTTCGTAAAGTGGGCGCAGCAGAGGAAAAACGGCGGATCGCCGAGGTGCTGGATCTCGTGCAGCTTGGTGCGATGGCCGGACGACGCCCGAGCCAGCTTTCGGGCGGGCAGCGGCAGAGGGTGGCGCTGGCACGGGCCATCGTGACCAACCCCAAGGTTCTGCTGCTGGATGAACCGCTGTCGGCTCTGGACAAATCGCTGCGGATCGACATGCAGATCGAGCTTAAACGCATCCAGCGTGAAATCGGCATCACCACGATTTTTGTCACCCACGATCAGGAAGAGGCGCTGACATTGTCGGATCGCATCGGCATCCTGCGGGCAGGGCGTATCGTGCAGTCAGGTCCCCCGCGAGAGGTGTATGATCATCCCAAAGACGCCTTTGCCGCAGGGTTCCTGGGAGAAGCGAATTGGCTGCCGGAAAGCCGTCTGGGCAGCCTTGCCCTCCCGGGTGGTCGCGTTGGGCGCAGCTTTGCCGTTCGGCCCGAAGCGCTGACAATCGGCGCGGTGCCAGAGGATGGGCGCAATTCTATTCGGGGGCGGCTGACTCAGCGCATTTTTGCCGGAGCTATGGCCACCTGTCTGATTGATGTCGATGGGCAGCAGTGGAAACTGGTCGCGCGGGATAGGGATATCCCCGAACTGCCACGGGATGGCAATGTCTGGCTAAGTTGGTCGCCAGAAGACACGATTGCGGTGTCAGCATGAACGATTGGCTTCTCGTCATCGGCATTCAGCCAGGCTTTCTAGTTCAAAATATCGCCACCAAAACAGACGTTACCCCAAGCCCGCCACCCAACAGCAGTACAAACAACACCCCAGCATGTGCTACCGGGCGCCAGCCAGCGGCTTTCAGGTCTGACCAGCAGGCTTTGATACCGAGGGCGACCATCGCCAAAGCCAGTGCCGCCTGGGCCAGCCATTGCAGAGCGGTAATGACCACGGGCGGCAACCAGCCCAGGCTGCCGATGCCAGCGGCGAGCATGAAACCGAAAACGAACCAGGGGATAGGCAAGCGGGTTTGGGTGGTGTCTGTTGTTTCGTTTTGACGCAATCGGATGAAGACTTGCGCCAGCACCAGCACAACGGGTGCCAGCATCATGACGCGTACCAGCTTGGTGACGACCGCGAACTCCATCGTTTCCGGACCCATGGACTGCCCAGCAGCGACCGCCTGGGCGACTTCATGGGCCGTGCTGCCTATGTAAATGCCGAACCAGGCCGGGTCCAGCCCGGAATAGGCGAACAGCAGAGGGTAGCTGAACATGGCCAGTGTGCCGAAAATAACGACCAGTGCCACGGCTAGTGTAACGTCCTGATCACGGCCCTTGATCACCGGGTTGGCGGCCATGATGGCAGCGGCACCGCAGACGGCGCTGCCGACCGAGGTCAGTGAAGCAAGCTCCGGGCTCATCTTCAGGCAGCGAATGCCAAACCAGATGCCGAAACTCAGCACCACCACGATCATAATGGCATCGGCCACCAGGGCAGGCCAGCCGACGGCGACGAGCTGGGTTAGGCTCAGGTTAAAACCAAACAGAATAATACCCAGGCGCAGCAGCTTTTGCTGAGCAAACCCCAGAACGTCTTTAGATTTTGCAGTTGGTTCGGTCGCCAGCGGTGAATTGCCATAAAGCGCACCAATCAGCACGGCCAACGGCAGGGCGCTCAGGCCTATGCCCGCCAGCAACGGCAGTTGAGACAGCAACAAGGCCGCGCCTGCCAAACCTACCAGTATCCACACCATCACATAGCTCCTGTTCAAGTGCGATTACTGTAGTTTGGTGACTATGATAAGTATAATGGATATAACTTAACTAAAAGTTCGGTTTAACTTATGAATTTTACCTTGCGCCAACTGGCCATATTCGAGGCGACAGCCCGTCTTGGGCGTCTCACACTGGCGGCCGAAGAACAGGCGATCAGCCAGTCTGCCGCGAGCCAGGCGGTAACGGAGCTGGAGCGACAAATGGGGCTGGCTTTGTTTGAGCGGAGAGGTCGAGAGTTAGTGCTTACTCCTGCCGGACGTGATCGTTTGCCGCAGGTGCGGTTGATCCTCAGCGATTGCCAGCGGCTGGCTGAAGGGTCGGGCGATGAGCTGGCAGGTCAGCTTAGAATTGCCGCCAGTACCACTATTGCCTGTTATGTAGTCCCCGGCGTACTGGCCCGGCTGACGGGCCAGTACCCGGGCATCCGCCCGACCATCGATATTCAAAACACCCGGGGCGTGTTGCAACAACTGGAAACCGGACAGGCGCAGATCGGCCTGATAGAAGGGCCGGCGGTGCACGACTATTTGCAGATTCGGCGCTGGCAGGAGGATCGGTTGGCGTTGTTTGTAACCCGGGATCACCCGTTGGCAAAAGAAAACCAGGTGTCGGCCGAGCAACTGGGAACCCTGGACTGGATTGTCCGCGAACCGGGTTCCGGCACACGGGAAGTGTTTGATACCGCCATGCAGGCGGTAGGCGTTCAGCCGAAGATACGCTTAACCCTGAGCCGTCAGGAGGCTATTAAACAAGCTGTGCTCAGTGGGCTGGGGGCAGGGTGTTTATCACACCTCTCCCTAGATGCTGATGGGTCTGGCCGTTTTGTACCGCTTAACACCGACCTGACATTAGTGCGGTCATTCTCATGGATATGTTCGCCTGAGGCGATTAAATCACCCTTGGTGCAGGCGTTTATGGAGGCTTTGACTTAGTGTCCTGAGTTAGAAATTCGAAGGACATCAGCCATAAAAAAGCCGCCAGGCCCAAAAGGCGGGAGGCGACAGACTGCTGATTGCCAACCGCATTGCCCACTGCCCGGTGATCACCGGATAGAGGGCGCCTGCGACGATCACCGCCATGACGTAGTAGGCCGCTGTACCCCCAAGCATGCTGCGCACGGCGGTTTTACCACCAATGGGCAATGGTACAAAGAATACCAATATGCCTAACAGACTGGGCACCAGTAGCTTACACAGAACGGTTGGTGTGGCTTTGAGGGTGTAGTTTGCGTCAGGCATAGGAGCTCCAAGGGCAGTTGGAGAGTTTTGGTCAGCGGGGCGCTTGTTGGTTAGCCGATATCGCGAAACAGCCTGGTCATCGCGGCATTATTTGATTCATCGAGGGCGTGACGCTGCTGCTGGATAACCCAGCGGCCTGCGACCATCACATCGCGTATCTGCTGCTTTGAACCGCCAAACAGCCAACGTCCTAGCCGTGTTTCGTCGTTACTCGTGGCGAGGTAGGGATCGCTGCCATCGAGGACGACTATATCGGCTCGTTTGCCCGCTTCGAGCGCGCCGATGGGTTGGCCAGAGGCCTGGGCGCCTCCCGCTAAGGCCTGGCGATAAAGCCAGTCGCCCACCGGGCGTATGTCGCTATTGTGCAGGCAGTTGCGTTGTTGCGTGGCAAGGCGCTGGCCATACTCAAGTAGCCGTAGCTCTTCAACCACATCGAGTGAGACATGGCTGTCGGAGCCAATGCCCAGACGCCCACCCTGGGCGGCATACTCCACTGCGCGGAAGATGCCGTCGCCCAGATTGGCCTCGGTGGTCGGACAGAGCCCTGCCACGGCGCCGCTAGTGGCGAGGTCACGTATCTCTGCATCGTCCAGGTGTGTGGCATGAATCAAACACCAGCGCTCATCCACCTCAACGTTATCCAGTAGCCAGCGCACAGGGCGTTTGCCTGAATAGGCGAGGCTGTCTTCCACTTCGCGTTGCTGCTCGGCGACATGAATGKGGCGTGGCCCGACAGGGTTCGTCGCCAGCACCGCCTGGATCTCTTCCAATGTCACCGCGCGCAGGGAATGAAACGCCATGCCTAGTGCCTGTGTGGAGTGGTCGGCAAAGCTTGGCTTCAACGTCTCAAGCAATTTCAAAAAATCTGGTACGGCGTGGATAAAACGTCTTTGCCCATGATTGGGTGGCTGGCCGCCAAAGCCGCTGTGGGCGTAAAGCACCGGTAGCAAGGTAAGCGCAATGCCACTGCGCTCGGCCGCTTGGCTAATCGCCCAGGCCATCTCAGCAGGATCGCTATGGGCCTTGCCCGATAGATCGTGGTGCAAATAATGAAACTCGCTGACCTGGGTATAGCCGCCCTTAAGCATTTCGACATACAGCGATTGGGCAATAGTGCCCACTTGATTCGGTGTCAGGCGGTCAACMAAGCCGTACATGCGGTCTCGCCAGCTCCAGAAGCTGTCTGGCTGGGGGCTACCGATTTCTGCCAGGCCCGCCATGGCGCGCTGAAAAGCGTGTGAATGTAGGTTAGGCATACCGGGTAGCGCTGGCCCGGCTAAGCGCTGGGCGTTGCCGGGCGAGCTGTTGGGCAGTACCGATATAAGCATGCCGGTGGCATCGACTTCGAACAGCACCTGAGAGGCCCATCCAGTCGGGAGTAGGGCATGATCAGCAAAATAGCAGTGGGTCATCGGGGCTCCTTTTTGTTAACGAATAACGGCTAATGTATATACATATAGCGAAGTCCGCTTCTTAGGTAAAGAAGAGAGTTGGAATTTCCTCGTAAAGTCCATTTTGGTGCGTAATTTCGCCCTATTGTTGGCGTTTGCACTATGTTGGCGAATATTTAGGGCTGAGTTGTTTTTTTGCTAAAAAGGGCGATTTAGGTGATTGCGCAGAAGCGTTTGTTGTCATAATGTATATACAAACTTTGACAGCAAACAGGAGTTACCATGTCTCTTTCACGCTTTCGCGATACCGAAATTCGGGCACCTCATGGAGCCGAGCTCTCCTGCAAGAGCTGGCTGACGGAAGCACCGCTGCGCATGCTGATGAATAACCTTGATCCAGATGTGGCCGAGAACCCCAAAGAGTTAGTGGTGTATGGCGGTATCGGTCGCGCCGCCCGTAACTGGGAGTGCTTCGATGCCATCGTTGAGACCCTCAAGCGCTTGGAAGATAACCAGTCGCTGCTGATCCAGTCCGGCAAGCCGGTGGGGGTGTTTGAGACCCATAAGGATGCGCCACGGGTATTAATCGCCAACTCCAACCTGGTGCCCGCCTGGGCCAACTGGGAGCACTTCAACGAGCTGGATAAGAAAGGCCTGATGATGTACGGCCAGATGACGGCTGGCTCATGGATCTACATCGGTTCTCAGGGCATTGTTCAGGGCACCTACGAGACCTTTGTTGAGGCTGGTCGCCAGCACTACGATGGCAAGCTAGCCGGGCGCTGGATTCTGACGGCTGGTCTTGGCGGTATGGGCGGGGCGCAACCATTGGCGGCAACGCTGGCGGGGGCCTGCAGCCTTAATATTGAGTGTCAGCAGAGCCGCATTGATATGCGTCTGCGTACCCGCTATGTGGATGAGCAGGCGAGTGATCTCGACGATGCCCTGGCGCGCCTGGAGCGCTATACCTCAGAAAGTAAAGCCGTCTCGATTGCGCTGCATGGTAATGCGGCTGAGATTCTGCCGGAACTGATTAAGCGTGGCATCAAGCCGGATATGGTGACTGACCAGACCAGCGCTCACGACCCACTGCACGGTTATCTGCCGGCAGGCTGGACTTGGGATGAGTATTTGGCACGCGGGAAGACCGAACCCGAGGTGGTGGTCAAGGCGGCTAAGCGCTCCATGGCGGTGCATGTGCAGGCCATGCTCGACTTCCAGGCAATGGGTATACCTACCTTCGATTATGGCAATAACATTCGCCAGATGGCTCAGGAGGAGGGCGTTTCTAATGCTTTCGGCTTCCCCGGCTTTGTGCCTGCCTACATTCGCCCACTGTTCTGCCAGGGAATTGGCCCATTCCGCTGGGTGGCGCTCTCCGGTGATCCAGAAGATATCTACAAGACCGACCAGAAAGTCAAAGAACTCATCCCAGATGATCCGCATCTGCATAACTGGCTGGATATGGCCAAGGAGCGTATCAGCTTCCAGGGCTTACCGGCGCGCATCTGCTGGGTGGGCTTAAAGGATCGTGCGCGTTTGGGGCAGGCGTTTAACGCCATGGTCGCCAGTGGTGAGCTCAAAGCACCCATTGTGATTGGTCGCGACCACCTGGACTCCGGCTCGGTGGCCAGCCCCAATCGTGAGACTGAATCAATGCAGGATGGCTCGGATGCCGTCTCCGACTGGCCGCTGCTCAATGCGCTGCTCAACACTGCCGGGGGCGCTACCTGGGTTTCTCTTCACCATGGCGGTGGAGTGGGCATGGGTTACTCCCAGCATGCAGGGGTGGTGATCGTCGCCGATGGCACGGATGACGCTCATGCCCGATTGGGCCGCGTGCTGCGTAATGATCCGGCCACTGGGGTCATGCGTCATGCCGATGCTGGCTACGACATCGCCAAACAGAGTGCCAGTGAGCAGGGGCTCGATTTGCCGATGGTTAAGTAATCTTCCTTATCAACTACCTCCCTCCCTTTAACGTTGCTGGATACACAGATACGGGTGTCGACAGACAGCATGTCGGCACCTAATAAAAAAGCGTTATAAGAATAAACCTCGACAGGAGACATACAATGTCACAAACAGACAGGAAACAGTTAAAGCGAAGCGTCTTTATACCGGCCTTCGTGATTATTATGCTGGCCGTCATCATTGGCTTGGTTAATAACGAACTACTGGTCAGCGTTGCCAGGCAGTTGTTCTATCTTTCGCTTTCCGACTTTGGTTGGCTTTATCAGTTGTTGGCTATCTCGACGCTGGGTGTCACGGCGTTTATCTTCTTTTCCAAGGCAGGCAATATCCGTTTGGGTGGGGCGAACGCTAAACCCACGTTTTCGTTGGCGGCGACTTTTGCCATGGCGCTAACCGGCGGGATAGCGACGGGGGTGGTGACCTACTCGGTCAATGAGCCCATCATCTATCTGGGCAATGTCTATGGCGAGATCGCCAATCAATCTTTTGAGCCCAACAGTGGCGAAGCGGCCATCTTTGCACTGGCAAGAAGCTTCCATAACTGGAGCTTTATTCCCTACGCCATGTACTCCATCGTTGGCTTGATGATTGGATATATGCACTTTAATCGCAAAGAGCGTTTCTCGATCTCTTCGACGCTGTCCCCGCTCTTAGGGAGTCGCGAGCGAAGCCCTACCGTACGAGCCGTGGTCGATATTATCTCTATTCTTGCCATTGCGCTTGGGCTGGCATCATCGTTAGGGGCGGGCCTCGCACTGATCAGTTCCGGCATTGAGGCTGAGTACGGTATCGCTTCGAGCCCCATGACGTGGCTGATTTTAACGCTGGTTATTTCGGCGATCTTTATTACCTCTGCGTTATCTGGGCTTAAGCGGGGCATCCGCTTCCTCTCATCGGTCAATGCTTACATCTTCTACGCTTTTGTCGTCATTCTGCTGATCATTGGCCCAGTGAGCTACATCCTGAGTCTGTCGGTAACCAGCTTGGGTTACTGGTTCGATAACTTCTTCCTGTGGTCATTCGATACCAAAGAGTCTGGCGGTGAAGCGCTGGTCACCTGGTGGACGATGTACGACTGGTCGATCTGGATCGCCTACGCCCCGTTGATGGGTCTGTTTTTGGCGCGGATCTCCTATGGCAGAACGCTACGTGAGTTTTTGGTAATTAACTGGATCCTGCCTTCCGTGTTCGGCATCGTTTGGTTCGCTATCTGGGGCGGGTCGGCGATCAAGTGGCAGATGGATGGCACTCTCGATCTGGTTAGCGTGGTGACCGAGAACGGCGCAGTTTCGGGACTTTGGGGCTTCCTGCAAAACCTGCCAATGTCCGCTTTGCTGATCCCGTTAGCTATTTTTACGCTGATTATTTCCTTCTCTACGGCCGCAGACTCTATGTCATCGACCATCGCTACCATCTGCACTAGAAACATGACGGCGGAGGAGGAAGCTCCCCGCAAGCAGAAGATCCTCTGGGGGCTATCAATCGCTATTATCGCCTATGTCATGGTGGCCTTTGGCGGCGGTGCTCAGGGGGTAGACGGTATTAAGTTCCTGGCGGCAGCGGGGGGCTTTATCGTGCTGTTTCTGTTTTTGCTGATTGTGGCTTCTGCGGTGAAGGTTTTCATCTTGGATGGCGCTAATAACCCCCAAGAGAGCCAGGCGCGTGTTAAACCCGCCGAGGATGTTTATGAGTGAGTTGTCTCGCTACGTGGAAATTGGCAATACGCCTCCAGCTTGGCTGGAGGTGGTCAGGGTCGCCCGCGACGGGTATCCGATGTCGCTGTCGCCCTCGGCCTGGGAGAAGGTTCGCTGCGCCCGCGAAGCCGTCGAGAAGATTGCCGCTTCGAGCGTGCCCCATTACGGTATCAATACCGGGTTAGGCGCGCTGTGCGATGTAGTGCTCAAGCAGGATGAGCTGCAACGTCTCTCGCACCACACCTTGATGAGCCATGCCTGTGGTGTTGGTAGCCCGCTGCGAACGGAGCAAGTTCGCGCCATTATGTGCAGCGCGGTGATCAACTACAGTCACGGCTACTCCGGTATCAGTCCGGCCGTGGTGGAGGGGCTGATAAGGCTGCTCAATGAGCAGATTATTCCCGTCGTACCCTCACGCGGCTCGGTGGGTTATCTCACTCATATGGCACACATTGGCTTGGCGCTAATCGGTCACGGCGATGTTGAGTTTCGTGGCCAACGGATGCCTGCCAAGCAGGCGCTGGAGGCCATCGGTATGGTGCCGGTAACGCTTGGGCCCAAGGATGGGCTGAGCCTGGTGAACGGCACCCCCGCGATGACCGGGCTGGCCTGTTTGGCGCTTGACGATGCAGCGCGCCTCTCCGCCTGGGCAGATATTATCGGTGCCATGAGCTTTGAGGCATTGGGCGGGCAGTTGAATGCGTTTATGGCCGAGGTGACGGCCCTCAAATGCCACCCAGGCGTTCAGCAAACTGGCGACAACTTGCGCCGGCTTCTTGCGGACAGTGCGCACCTGGCGCGTCATAAAGGGCAGCGGCTACAGGATGCGCTAAGCCTGCGTTCCATGCCCCAGGTACATGGTGCTTGCCGCGACCAGCTCGACCATGCGGCAAAGCAGGTAGAGAAAGAGCTTAATTCCGCCACCGATAATCCGTTAGTGATTCCCGTTGAAGATGGCTATCAGGTTGTGTCTCAGGCTAATCCTCACGGCGCCTCGGTGGCGATGGCCTGCGATCTGTTGGCCATCGCGGCCTGTGAGTGGAGTTCGATCTCCGAGCGGCGCGCTTACCGTTTAGTGACCCCCCAGGCAAATCAGCTGCCACCTTTCTTGACCACTGAAAGCGGCGTCAAGTCCGGCATGATGATCGCCCACTACTCGGCGGCTTCCCTGGTGGCGGATAACAAACGTCTGGCGCAGCCCGCAGTGACCGACAATTTTATCACCTCAGGCCTCCAGGAAGACCATCTAAGCTTTGGCGAAAGTGCTGCCCTGAAACTGGACAAGAGCCTCGACAATGCTTTCTACGTTCTTGCGATCGAATATCTACTCGCCTCTCAGGCCCTTGATTTAATTGGCAGCGATGAGTTTGCCAAGGGCACATCGTTGGCTTGGAAATCACTGCGAGAAGTGTTGCCTGCCTACCAGGAAGAGCATGCGCTGCACCTGGATATTGAGGCGGCTTACCAGCGCCTAAAGGAGACTCAAGTGATCGATAAGCTCCTGTCTATTGCCCCGAACTTACTGCCGAGTCGGCAGCCTAGCGATTAGGAGGAAGCATGAAACAGCTATGGCACCACTGCCATGCGGTGACCCTGGCGGGTGGCCGCTACGGAATTGTGCGCGATGCGGCGCTGATTATAGACGCGGGACGCATCGCCTGGATTGGCACTGAGGCGCAACTTGACCGCGATGTGGCATTCGATGAAGTGCGTGACCTGGGTGGGCGCTGGCTAACGCCGGGGTTGATCGACTGCCACACGCACCTGGTGTTTGGCGGTGACCGCAGTAATGAGTTTGAGCAGCGCCTGGAGGGCGTGAGCTATAGCGAGATAGCTAAACAGGGCGGTGGGATCGTTAGCAGCGTGCGGGCAACTCGCGAGGCCAACTTTGACGAATTACTGGCCAGCGCCGAGAAGCGCGCCAAAGTACTGCTGCGTGAAGGCGTCACCACGCTAGAGGTCAAGTCGGGGTATGGGCTTGATCTGGAGAGCGAGCGCAAAATGCTCAAGGTGGCCCGGGCGCTGGGGGAACGGCTACCTGCCGAAGTGCTCACGACGTGCCTTGCGGCTCACGCGCTGCCGCCCGAATACCGCGAACGTAGCGATGAGTATATTGATCTAGTCTGCGAGGAAATTCTGCCGACGCTGGCGAAGGAAGGTCTTGTCGACGCCGTCGATGGCTTCTGTGAAGGTATCGCCTTCTCTGTGGAACAGATGCGGCGCGTATTTGAAACTGCAAAGCAATTGGGCCTGCCGCTCAAGCTACATGCTGAGCAGTTGTCGCGTCTTGGCGGTTGCCAACTGGCTGCGGAGTTTGGCGCGCTTTCTGCGGACCACGTCGAATACGCCGATAAAGCGGATGCCCGTGCGATGGCACAAAGCAGTACTGCCGCCGTGTTGCTGCCGGGGGCTTTTCTGACCCTGCGTGAAACCCAGCTACCGCCGGTTGCAGACTTTCGTGAGCAGGGCGTCACCATGGCGCTGGCCAGCGACCTTAACCCCGGGACGTCACCCGTACTGTCGTTACGACTGATGATGAATCTGGGCTGCACGCTGTTTCGCCTTACCCCTGAAGAAGCGCTGGCAGGCGTGACCATCAATGCCGCTAAAGCGCTGGGTATTGATGCCACTCACGGTTCGCTAGAAGTAGGTAAATGGGCAGACGCGGTCGTCTGGGAGATTACCGGGCCAGCGGAGCTTAGCTACTGGCTGGGCGGGCAATTGCCGGTCACGGTATTCAAAGCAGGTAAGGAGCTAGAGGCATGATCGAAAGTTACCAACTCACCCAGGGCGATACGCCGCTATTGGTTTCAATGCCTCACGCAGGCACCGCGCTAACGCCGGAGGTAGAGGCGGGGCTTAATAAAGCTGCGCTCAGCCTTGCCGACACCGACTGGCATATACCCAAGCTTTACGACTTCGCCGCCGAGCTTGGGGCGAGCCGACTTGAGGCGCGCTATTCGCGCTACGTTATCGACCTTAATCGGCCTGAGAATGACGCGCCGCTCTACGCGGGTGCGACGACTGGATTATTTCCCGACATCGACTTCGACGGTGACCCACTGTTTCGAGACGGACAAGTACCGAGCAAGGAAGAGCGCGAGTGGGCAAAGGAGCATGTTTGGCGCCCTTACCACAATGCCCTGGCGAGGGAGCTTGCGCGGCTAAAGACGCGCTTCGGCTATGCGCTGCTGTTCGACGCCCACTCTATCCGCTCTCGCATCCCGCGGCTCTTCGACGACCAACTGCCGGATATCAACCTGGGTACCTTTGAGGAGCAGAGCTGTGACCCTGAGCTTAGCAAGTCGTTACAAGCCGTCTGTGCTGCTCAGTCGCGTTTTACGCATGTGATCAATGGCCGCTTTAAAGGCGGGCATATTACGCGCGGCTATGGCGATCCCGCCAACCATATTCACGCGGCGCAGCTCGAACTCTCCCAGCGCACCTATATGAACGAACCCGATGATGACCAGCCTATCTTCGCCTATCGCGAAGATCGCGCCGCCGAGGTACGACCGGTGCTGCGTGAAGTGCTTGAGGCGATGCAGCGATGGGGGGAGGCTCGCTACGCAAAGGGTTAATGTGTTTGTTAGCTCAATACCCGGTCATTTCCAGGTAGCCCTCGCCCAGCGGCTCGCCGCTGGCGCGGTCGTTGACCACTACTTCGCCTTCCCAGTAGGGCACGCTGGTGGTCATCCAGCGGTTGGCGTGAGGGGCTTCAATGTTGATATCGATTTCCACTGACGGTATTTCCAACCGCCATTGGGTGGGTACCTCGCGCCCGCCGACTGCCGAGCTTGCCAGCGGTGTGAGTGTGATGTCGTTGTTGGCTAAGGGGGTGGCTCGGCCTTCAGGCGTTATCAAGGTGCCAGAGCGGTAGTCGGCATTTTGGGCGGAGCCGCCACGCAGCTGAAAGGCCATTAGCTTGTGGCCGTCATCAAAGTGAATCGAGAACCAGTCCCAGCCAGATTGGCGGGCATCCAGTAGTTGGCTGCTCCATTCCCGGTCTAACCAACCGCGCCCGCTGACCGTTTTGGTTTCTCCATTGAGCGTGACGTCGCCCTCTATCTGCCAGAAGGGTTGGCTGTAGTACATCGAGCCCTGGCCATTGGCGGCTTTCTGGCTAAACCCCTTGTCGCCATGCAGCACCAGCGGCCCCTCGGCGGTAAGTTCCAGCGTATAACCAAACCGCGACGCGCCTTCGCCGCTGTAGGCGGTGAGCGTTAGGCTATTGAAATCGCTGCTATCGGCCTGCTCGTTTGCTTTAAGCTGCCAATCATCCAGCCAAGCGTGGAAGGGTGAAGCGATAACCCCCGCCTGGCTGTCCTGGGGAGTGCTCAATGGGGCCTGTGAGTGGCTGCGCCCAAAGCGCTCAGCAACGTAGTGCTGCTCGCCTTGTGAGATTGCCATATGGGCCATCCAGAGTTGATCCGCTGCCCAGGGCGTGGGTTCGGGTCGCTCGTTGGGTGGCATCAGCGCCTGACGAAATAGTGTCCACTGCAGGCCGAGTGGCTCGCCGGATTCATCTTCCAAATTGGCGGTTAAATACCACCATTCGATACGGTAATCCGGGTGTGCTGAGTGATCCGTTGGGAATGTCAGTAATTGGTTTGGCACGGCGTGTTGGAAGCCGTCGGCGTCCTGGCCCAACCCGGCAAACCCCGCACTGCTGGCTGAGGTTACGTCTTCATCGCCGCAGCCTTGAAGCATCAAAGCAACGATGGCTATCAGTAGAAGTGGCAGGTTTAGCCGTCGGCGTATGCTCATTGATTGGCCTCTTCCGCCAGCAATGCACGCGGTGATGCGCGCCAGAAACGCAGCGCGGGCAGGGCAGCAGCCAGCAGCGCCACGACGACTGCCGTGGCGAGTGTCACGGACATTTCCCAAGGGAATAGGTAGAGCGGCAGACGCCAGCCGAAGGCGGCCACATTGATAATCGCCACTAAGCCCCAGGTAATCGCAATGCCCAGTGGTACGGCCAGCAGGCCGGTGACGAATGCCGCGCCACCCAGCTGCGCTAAGTTTAGCCATGCTAGCTGTGACCGGGGGACGCCCAGCGCCCAGAGTGGGGCTAACTGCTGGCGCCGGCTGCGTGCCTGGGCCAGCAGGCTAGCGAATAGTGCCAGGGCAGCGACGGCTAGGGTTAGTGCATTAAGCGCGCGGGTAATGGTAAAGGTGCGCTCAAAAATCTCGGTGGCAATGCGCTTGATTTCGGCTTGATCGGTAAGTGCATCGCTGCCTAAATCGAAACGCACGGTAAGGGCTGCTCGTAGAGCACCCACATCGGCATCGTCATGTAGCACCAAGCCTATCGAGCTAGGCGGTGCATTAAACCGTGCGGCGAGCTGGGGCGACGCCATTAACACTTGGCCGCTGGGGTTGCCGTAATCGGGATAGACAGCGGCTATGATCAGGTTTTCGCTTACCCCTGGCGCGCTCAATGCTAGCCGATCACCGGGGGCAAGGTTTTCAGCCGTGGCTAACTGTTCGTTAACAAAAACCGCTCCGTGGTCGAAAGCTGCCCAGGCTGCGGCGCGACCTGATTGTGTCTCCAGCAGCGGCCAGTGAGGTGTCAGCGATACGCCAGGGGTAATACCATAAAGCTCGATAGGCGTGCCTAAAGAGCGGTTGCTTTCGGGTGTGCTAACTGTTTGAAGGGTTGCGTCGCTGCGCCGAGTGAGCAGGCGCTCAAAGACCTCCGGGCGATCCGCCAGCCAGGCATCAATGTCTGCATATTGCTCGGCGGGTGCATTTAAATAGAGKGGGGCGACTAAGCGCTGATCAAGCCAGTCTAAAAAGGTCAAACGAAAGCCGCCTACCATACTGCCGACACCCAGATTGGTTGCCAGCGCGATGAGCAAGGCCATCATGGCCAGCGAAAGCTTGGGTAGCTGAAGCTGCATATCCGCGACTGCCCAGTGAATAAGCGGCCGCCGCCGGGCAAGGTGCGCCAGCACTTTCAATACCAACGCTAACAAGGGTGGCAACCACAGGGCGCTGGCCAGCAGTAGGGCTGCGATTAGTCCAAAACCTGCCACTAAGCCATCGCCAGGGGGCTGTAAACGTAACCAGGCGTATAGCGCTAACGCAATACTCAAGGCGAGTGCACCGCCCATGCTCATTAGCGTTAATTGCCGACGGTAACCACTACGCCAGGCCTGCATCTGGCCTAACTCCAGCATGTTTAAACGGGCGGCACGCCATAGCACGCCACTGCCCGCCAGCACTAGCCCGCCAAGGCTAACTGCCAGCCCGCCGACCCAGTAATGCCAGGGTAGATTGAGTTCTTGACCCACGCCTGCACCATAAAGTGAGCCCAGGGTGGCCGCCACATCGGGTAGCAGCAGGCGTGCCAGCCAGACGCCGCTGGCAATACCGGCAAGCGCGCCGATCAGGCCGAGCAGGAGTAACTCTAAACTGAGTGTCACGACTAAACTGCGCCCTGATACACCCAGCACCCTGAGGGTGCGCAGCATACCCAAACGTTGCTCTAAGGCTAGACCCAGCGCTGCTTGAACGATAAATAGCCCCACCACCCAGGCCAGTAGCCCCAAGGCGGTAAGGTTTAGGTGAAAGCTTTCAGTCAGTTGGCCCGGGGTGGCTAAGTTGCTGGCACGGGTGAGGGTCAATCCTGCGGGCGCTTTCGCAAGTGCCCCCGGTGCGCTAACGATTCGGGTAATCTCGTCGCCGCTTTCCAGTAACTGTGCCGCTGCGGCAATATCCATGATCAGAGTGTCCGGCGGCAACGCTGGCGCTAAAACGAGCGGAGGTAGCGTTTTGCCATCTGCCAACGTTGGGCTAGCACCCGGTGCATTGTCGCGCTCTATCCCCAGGGCTGCCAAGGCATCAGGCGCTAGGCGTGTTTGCCACGGCGGCGTTAGAAAGTCGCTTAACGACGCGGAGGTGTTTGCTTGAGCCAGCGCGTTATCGCTGGAAAGGGTAAGCGGGTCAATGCCGATCAGCGTTAGTCGGGTGCCATCTTGGGTAACGACTTCACCCTCTAGCATAGGCGAAACAGGCAGGCCTGTTTGGCGCAGAGCGTGATACTCGGCGCGGGTGAGTGGGGCGCCATCGCGGCGCTCAAACTGGTCCAGTTGGGTGGCAAACAGTGCATCGGCGCGGGCGTAGCTGTCTCTTGCTGTGGCGTTGATCGCTTGAATACCGCTCCATAAAGCGCTGGCAACCCAAAGACCAAGTAGCAGCATGGCCAGTTGCCCAGGGTGACGCCGGTAGTGGCTAAGGAGCGTGGCCAGAACGGTGGGCATTGCTCTAAACATGTGCGCTATTGATCAGTTGGCCATGGCGTAAATGCAGACAGCGATCAAGTGGCGCGGCGACCTGCTGGCTGTGAGTCACGACTAACAGCGCACATTGCGTTTCGCGAACCAGGCTCAATAGCAGTTCAAGCACTTCGCCAGCGGTGTTTTCATCCAAATTGCCTGTGGGTTCATCGGCCAGTAGCAGAGGCGGGCGCGGGGCCAAAGCGCGGCCAATGGCCAGGCGCTGCTGTTGACCACCGGAGAGCTGTTCCGGGTAACGTTTTTCCATGCTCGTCAGCCCTAGCCGCTCGAGTAAGTGCGCTGTCCAGCCGGCATTGTCGCGACCAGCGAGGCGCGCCTGAAGGCGCAGGTTATCGATGACGGTCAAGCTAGGCACTAGATGGAACTGCTGAAAGACCAGACCCAGGTTTTCTCGGCGCAGCTTGGCACGGGAGGGTTCAGATAGAGAGGCGATGTTGTTTCCTGCCAGGGTGATGTTTCCCTGGTCAGGCAGATCTAATCCGGCGGCTAGGTGTAATAGAGTGGATTTGCCGCTGCCGGATACACCCATTAGCGCCATACTTTGCCCTGACGCTAGGCGAAAGGAGACATCTTCAAGTACCTTCAGCGGGCCTTGTGGCGTCGCGTAGGTTTTGTGTATCTGGTGAAGTTCCAGCATGGCTGCTCTTGTCGTCAACTGAAGGGCTAAACAATAAGCATACGCTAGTCGATGCTAGGAGGTGCGCCTGGAGCACCACGCTCGCCATACACCGCTATTCCCCCCCGGCCTGTGCGTTTAATGAAGTACATACTTTTATCAGCGGCATCTATAAGCTCGCCTGCATCGCCAAATCCGCCATCATCCAAGCAGGCAATGCCAATCGAGACGGATACATGGATGGGTTGCTGGTCATCGTGAGCCATGGGTGTTTTTTCTAAACGCTGGGCAATTCGTTTGGCGAATAGCTGGGCTGCCTGGGCATCTTCATCGGGCAAAATGACCAGAAACTCTTCGCCGCCCCAGCGCCCTGCAAGGTCACCTTCGCGAATAAGTGCCTGTAGCGTTTTACCAAATTTTTGCAGCACATGGTCACCCATTTGGTGGCCGTATTGATCGTTTAGCTTCTTGAAGTGGTCAAGATCAATAAACACCACCGACATGATGCGAGCCTGTTCCTTGCAAAGTATAAAGCGCTGATGCGTCTGCTCTTCAAGCCAGGATCGGTTGGCAAGCCCGGTAAGCATATCTGTTCGTGAGCGCTCTTCTAACTCATCTTGGCGCTGACGCAGGGAGCCGAGTTCTGCTTGCTGGGTATCAAGGCGCGCCTTGAGCTGTAGCGTTTGCTGAAACAGCAGTTGCTGGGCCTCGGCAAGCAGCGACTCGTTATCCTGTAAAGGGGGCGCCGTCATTTGCAGCATATCTGCCAGCGCAGGCAACTGTTCTTGAATATTCTCGAGTAAATGCCGTAACGAGATCGAGTGGGCCCCCTGATAGGTTTCAAACTCTCGCACCACGGCGACTAGCGACTGCGCAGGGTGAGACGAGAGCCAGGCATCGGCGATGGGGCCAGAGAGCTGAATGCACAGCCTGTCCAGGGCTGTAATATCAGGTTCGCCGTGACTATCGCAGATACGCTGAGCAAGCGGTGTCGGAACGCCCCACTTGGCGGCAAGCCAAGCGCCCACTTGAGAGTGATCGCAGCCAAAAAGCCGCTGTTCAGACTCGGATAACTGTCGATGAGATAAGGCCACCTCGGTATATATCTCATTACTCTCTTTAGGGTATGTCGCCCTTAGGGCCATGATGCCAATGTCTTGTAGTAAGGCGGCGGTGAACACGGGCCCTGCTATATCGGGGCAGAGCTGTATGGCCAGGTGTCGTGCTGCTAACGAGGCGATGATAGAACGCATCCATACCCGTTGGTAATGGGCATCAATCCCCCTGTTTTGCAGCAGACTAAAGCTCATTACCGCTGCCAGCGTGGTGTCTAGCCCCAGGCGAGCCGTCGCTTCCTGACACCCGTGTACCTTCGTATGGCTACGCGAAAAAAAGGCGCTGTTGGCAAGGGTAATGATACGCATAGTCAAAGCTGGGTCACGCTCAATGGCATTCGCGTAGTCGTTAACCGAAGGACGCTCTGTACGTGCCATTTTCAAGACATTAACAGCAACAGTGGGCAGGGTAGGTAAGTTTGGGCACTTGAGTAGATCCGCTACCAAAAATGACGGAAGTTCCTTCGTTAAGACCAGGTCTTTCGAATTATCCCTTGCCTGGATGGCCTGCATTACTCTCTCCTAACTGGTATTGGCTCGCAGCAGCCCTCGGCCGTCCATGGCAATTGCCGTACTGGGCAGTGGTCATCGTATTCAGTCGTTTGTATCAAAGCATGTTAAGCGATTAGGTTGCGAAATACTTAATTTTAGCTGGCGATTTTTTTGCAGAGCAATGCTCAAAAAATAACCCAAAACGGGTTGTTATGTAAGATATTTCTTACAAGGTATGTATGAATTTGGCTAGTGGGCGTTAATCGTGAATGCGACTAAAGAGTGACGCATTCGGGCTTTTTTTATCTTAAGTCAACTACCATACTAGTCATATCAGTTCTCGCAGCTAACCTACACGCACTTCTCTATCAGGATCAGGTGCCATGCCCACAACATTACAAACGCTTTGGCAGGAAACCCACGATGGAGAATCGGTTCGCCAACGGCTATTTCACGTGCTGAGGCAGTCGATTATCCAAATGGTGCTGGCGCCGGGTCAGGTGTTATCTGAAAAGGAGATAGCCGATACCTTTTCGGTTAGCCGTCAGCCGGTGAGGGAGGCTTTCATAAGGCTCTCTGAGGCTGGGCTGGTGGAGGTTAAACCTCAGCGTGGCACCTATGTGGTCAAAATATCCCAGCGGGCGGTGCTTGAGGCACGCTTTGTACGTGAAGCCGTTGAAGTAGCCGTAGTGAAATTGGCGGCAGAGAAGGGGATTGAGCCAGCGATGCTGACGGAGCTGCATGATTTGCTAGCGCGGCAGCGTCGCTGTATTGAGCCTAATGATAATGACCGATTTTATCGTCTTGACGAAGCTTTCCACCGGACGCTTTCGCTGGGGGTAAAGCAGCATGCAGCCTGGAAAGTCATTGAAGAAGTCCGCGCTCAGCTTGACCGGGTGCGCTACCTCAGTGTGCCCCATAGCACCCCGCTCGAACGGCTTGTGGVCCAGCATGCCAGCATCGTGGCGGCCATTGAGGCGCGAGACGTTCAGCAAGCTGAAGAGACGATGATGCTTCATCTGCGTGAAATTTTGGTCTCTATGCCTGATCTGGTGCGCCGTTTCCCCGCCATGTTCGAAGAACAAGAAAATCAACAGCTAAAGCAGGAGTCGATGCGATGAAAATTGAGCACGCCTATACCATTGTGACCTCGCCGGGGCGCAATTTTGTGACGCTAAAGATTGTGACCGATCAGGGCGAGTACGGCATTGGTGATGCAACGCTCAATGGCCGTGAAATGGCCGTAGTGGCTTATTTGGAAGAGCATGTAATCCCGACCTTGATCGGCCGAGACCCTCAGCGTATTGAAGATATCTGGCACTACCTTTACCGCGGCGCTTACTGGCGGCGTGGGCCTGTCACCATGAGTGCGATTGCCGCCGTTGATATGGCGCTTTGGGATATTAAAGCAAAGCTCGCGGGCATGCCGCTGTACCAGTTGTTAGGTGGTAAAAGCCGAGACCGCGTCATGGTTTACGGCCATGCAACGGGGCGTGATATTGACGCCTGCCTGGAAGAGGTCGCCCGTCATGTGGATGAGGGCTACAAAGCGGTACGTGTGCAGGCCGGTGTGCCCGGCATTGCGAGCATTTATGGTGTTGCCAAAAAAGATGGCGAGCCCTATGAGCCAGCCGATTCTGATTTACCCGCCGAGCACGTTTGGAGTACCAGCAAATATTTAAATCATGTGCCCAAGCTGTTTGCCGCCGTGCGTGAGCGCTTCGGTGAAGACCTGCATGTTCTACACGATGTTCACCACCGCCTGACGCCCATCGAGGCCGCCCGCTTAGGCAAAGAGGTTGAGCCCTACCATCTATTTTGGCTTGAAGACTGCGTACCGGCTGAAAATCAGGAGGCGTTTGGGCTTATCCGCCAGCACACCACCACACCGCTGGCCGTCGGCGAAGTTTTCAACAGTCTGTTTGATGCCAAAGCGCTGATTGAAAATCAGTGGATCGACTATATCCGCGCCACGCTAACCCATGCGGGTGGTATTACCCATGTGCGCCGAATCGCCGATTTAGCAGGCCTTTATCACGTGCGTACCGGCTTCCACGGGCCGACGGACCTTTCTCCGGTGTGTCTGGGTGCGGCGATTCACTTTGACACTTGGGTGCCCAACTTCGGTATCCAGGAGTATATGCCCCATTCCCGTGCCACTGACGAGGTCTTCCCCCACGACTATCGCTTTGAAGATGGGCATTTCATTGTCGGCGAAAAGCCGGGGCATGGTGTTGATATCGATGAACGGCTAGCCAAGCAGTACCCCTATAAGCGCGCAAGCTTGCCGGTTAACCGGTTGGAAGATGGCACGCTCTGGCATTGGTGAATTAGGGGCATTGGTAACTTAACGCACGGGTAAAGGAGATTTACATCAATGAAAGCATTCCAGGTGAAGGCGCCTCACGACTATCAGGTAGCGGACGTTGAAACGCCCAAGGCTGCCACTGGTGAAACACTGGTGCGTGTGGCATTTGCCGGCATTTGCGGCTCGGACATGCATATTATCCATGGCGATAACGCTTTTGTACGCTTTCCGCGTATCACCGGTCACGAGTTTGCCGGGGTAGTCGAAGCAGTGGGGGAAGGCGTGCTCGGCGTTTCCGTCGGGGATCGCGTATGCGTTGACCCCGTGATTAGCTGCGGCGAGTGCTACCCGTGCCGGATTGGCCGTCCCAACGTGTGCAGTACGCTTGAGGTGATCGGCGTGCATCGCAATGGCGGTTTTGAAGAGTTAGTCGCCGTGCCCGCTGAAAATCTGCACCAGCTACCTGATCACATTGGGCTAGATGCTGCGGCCTTGGTTGAGCCCTACACCATCGCCGCTAACGTGCTTGATCGTATGCAGCCGCATCCCGGCGACCGACTGATGATTTTGGGCGCTGGCGTTATTGGCCTGACGATTCTGCAGATGGCTCTGGCCAAGGGTATCGAAGAGGTCATCGTCACGGACGTTATTAATGAGCGATTAGCGGCGGCAAAACAGCTGGGGGCAACGCAGGTCTTTAACAGCCGCGAGCAGGATGTGGAAAAAGAGGTGCTTGCCTTAACCCAGGGTGAAGGTGTGCCGCTGATTGCCGATGCGGCCTGCGTGCCCGCGCTGCTACCGCAAATGCTGCGCTTAGCATCGCCGGCAGGGCGCATTGGTCTGCTGGGCTTTAGCGTTCAGCCCAGCGAGCTAGTGCAGTTAGAGGTGATTAAGAAAGAGCTGACCCTGGTCGGCTCGCGACTTAACAACCGTAAGTTTCCGGAGGTGCTTAAGCTAATGGCAAGTGGGCAATTGGATCCGTTGGCGTTAGTCAGCCATCGGTTGCCGCTAAGCGACATGCCCAGCGCTATTGACATGCTTGAACACCGCCCAGAAGAGGCCCGCAAGGTGCTGATTCAAATCGGTGCTTGAGGGGCTACACCCACCCACGCCAACCCACGTGCAATTAGAAGCTGCAATTAACAACTAACAACACCCGCGTGCAGGAGAAAGACAATGATTAAACAACTGATCACCAGCGCTGTTCTTGGGGCCGCCATGCTAGGCAGCCACTCATTAATGGCGGCAGATTACACGCTGCGTTTTGGCCATTTAGCCAACGAGCAGAATATTTGGCACCAGGCCGCCGAGAAATTTAAACAGGAGGTCGAAGCGAACTCCGAGGGGCAGATTGAGGTGCGTCTCTACCCCAGTGAGCAACTGGGTAACGAGATGGACGTGATCAACAGTATCCAGCTAGGTACGGCGGATATGACGATCACCGGTGAAAGCTTACAGAATTGGGCGCCTAAAGCCGCGATGATGGCGGTTCCTTACGCCTTTCGAGATTCCGAACATCTTCATGCGGCGGTGAATGGTGATATTGGTGCTGAAATTGAAGCGCAAATCACTGAGCGTACTAACCTGGTGCCCTTGGCGTGGTTTGAGCGTGGGCCCCGTGAGCTGACCTCCAATCGTCCTATCCGAACGCCTGATGAGCTGGATGGGTTACGTCTACGCGTGCCGAACGTGCCGCTGTTCGTTGATACCTGGCAGGCAATGGGGGCACGTCCAACCCCAATGGCGTTTAGCGAAGTGTTCACCGCGCTACAGCAAAATACCCTGGAAGGTCAGGAGAACCCGCTTAGTCTGATCGAAAGCGCCAGCTTCAATGAGGTCCAGGACTACGTCAACATGACCGGCCATGTGCGCAGCTGGATCTATGTAGTGATTGGCCGTAACCAGCTGGAAAGCATGCCGGATGAGCTTCAGCAGGTGGTTCGTGATGCCGCCCAAACAATGCAAACGTATCAGGCCGAGCTTTTTGTTGATGACCAGGCACGTCTTGAGCAAGCGCTTCAGGAGCGTGGCATGGAGTTCGTGGAAGTCGACGTTGATGCGTTCGCAGAGAAAGCTCGCCCCGCCGTGCTTGAGGCCTTAACCGAAGAGCAGCGCGAACTCTTCGACGCTATCCAGGATTTGTAAGGTCGTATTTGCAGTGAATTGGTAATGGCGATGGGCTGGCATCTTGCTGGCCCATCTTCGAACTGCACATGCAGCTTGCCTATAAGGATACGGTTATGAACTCGGATCACAAAGCGCTTGAACAGGAAGCGTTGGATAGCCTGGATTCAATGTCGGCGGTGCCTAAGCTAAAGGGCCCCATCGGACGCGTGATTGGCTGGGTGGATAGGTGCTTTCTGACCTTGGCTGTTGTGGCACTTGTAGCGATTGCCGCCACGGTACTGCTGCAAATTTGTTCGCGGCTTTTTTTGCCGTTTTCGATAGCTTGGACCGAAGAACTTTCGCGCTATCTGTTTATTTATATGGTGGCGCTATCCGCTGGCGTGGTACTGCGCCAGAACCGCAACATTAGCGTCGAGCTTTTTCATCACCTGCTAGGGCCGCGTATGCAGGCGGCTTTTCAAGTGTTGATCTGTGCGCTGATTGGCCTGTTTGCCTTTCTGGTGCTGCCTTACGCTTGGCAGTATGCGCAAAACGGCGCCTGGCAGACCTCGCCCACGCTGCATGTTCCCATGCTGTATATCTTTTTCTCAACGGTAGTCACCTTTGCGCTACTCCTGGTTTACAGCTTACTAGGGTGTCTTGAGGGAATTATCGCAATGTGTCGCTCCTCTGCCTCCCTTCAGGAGTCGTAAGCATGGAAGTTATTATCCTCTTTAGCGTTTTCTTGGTTTTGCTGTTGGTGGGCATGCCCATTGCGTTTGCGTTGGGGTTAGCGTCGCTCTCTTATCTTCTGCTTGAAGGCATTTCATTAACCATTGTGCCGCAGCGTATGTATGCGGGTATCGATACCTTCGTGCTGCTGTGTATCCCCGGTTTCGTGCTGGCTGGCAATTTAATGAATGTGGGCAATATTACGGATCATATTGTGCGCTTTTCCAACGCTCTGTTAGGCCATATTCGCGGCGGTCTTGGCTTGGCCAACGTGGCCGGATCGATGATTTTTGGCGGTATCTCCGGTACGGCCGTAGCCGATTCCGCCAGCATCGGCTCGGTGATGATTCCCGGTATGGCGCGCTCGGGTTATGACAAGCCGTTTGCTGCTGCGGTTACCGCCGCCTCGTCAACCGTTGGGCCGATTATACCGCCCAGCGTACCGATGATTATTGCCGGTTCACTTAGCGGTATTTCGGTCGGGCGGATGTTCCTAGCCGGTGCAGTTCCGGGGCTTTTAATGGGCCTCGCCATGATGATCACGGTGTACATTCTGGCCGTTCGGCGTGGCTATCCAAAAGAGCAGCGGGTACCTTTTTTGCAACTGCTGCGCGAAGCCAAAACAGCCTTCTGGGCACTACTGATGACCGTGATTATTCTGTACGGCATTATTGGCGGGTTCTTTACCCCCACCGAAGCGTCCATTGTGGCTTGCCTGTATGCCTTGGTCGTGGGGATGTTTGTGTATAAAGGGTTGTCGTGGAAAAAGCTCCCGGCGATTTTGTCGGATACTGTATTAACCTCTTCGGCACTCCTGCTGATGGTAGGGTTGGCTAACTTGTTTGGCTGGATACTCACCAGTGAGCAGATCCCGCAGATGATCGCTGCGCTTATTCTCTCCATCAGCGATAACCCGCTCATTGTTTTACTTATTCTCAACCTGATTCTGCTATTTGTCGGCGCTTTTATGGAGACCATCGCCGCGCTGATTATTCTTTTCCCGGCCTTAGTGGGGGTAGCCACTGGCGTGGGTGTCGATCCGGTTCACTTTGCGGTGATCGCGGTGTTGAACCTGATGATTGGTTTAACCACACCGCCGGTAGGGGTATGCCTGTTTGTGGTGGCCGGCATTGGCAAAATTCCGATGTTGACCGTTGCCAGAGCCATCGTGCCCTTTTTGCTCTGCAACTTAGCGGTGCTGCTGTTGGTGACCTATGTCCCCGCGATTTCGCTTTGGTTGCCTAACTTGCTGATGGGAGAGTAGTGACTATGGACCAGCAACGTCTTGACGCCATGCCTAAAAGCGGCCAGATCGGGTTTGTCCATTTAGGCTTAGGCGCTTTTCACCGCGCCCATCAGGCTGTCTATTTAGAGCGCTATCGTCAGCGCAGCGGCGATACTGCCTGGGGTATATGCAGCGCTAACCTACGCGCTAGCATTGGTTTAGTCGATGGATTGAGCGCGGCTGGGCATCGTTATCATGTAGCAGAGTACGCTGATAGCGATAACATCACGCTGCGTGAAGTAGGCGTGATTGAAGAGACGCTGTTCTCGGGCCGTGATGGCGCGGGTAACTGGAGCCGCGACAGGGRGGCTTTGCTGGTGCGAATGGCTTCTGCGGATACCCGTATCGTTACTTTAACGGTGACCGAAAAGGGCTACTTTCTAAACCCCGCCAACGGTGAACTAAGAGTCGATGACCCGATGATCATCGGTGATATAGCTTCGCCCCAACAGCCGCGTACTGCCCCTGGGCTATTGGTGGAAGCGTTAGCTAGGCGGCGCGAGACAGGCATAGCCCCCTTTACCGTGCTCTCTTGCGACAACATGCCGGATAACGGTAAGCGAACACGTCAAGCGGTGATGCAACTGGCCGAACATCGAGACGCAGAATTGGCCAGCTGGATCGCCAATAAGGTGGCATTTCCCTGCAGCATGGTGGATCGCATTGTGCCCGCGATGACCGACGCGGACTTCGGGCGTTTAGCGGCACTGGACGTTACTGATCCCAATGCGGTGGTATGTGAGGCTTTCTCTCAGTGGGTAGTGGAGGATCACTTTCCTATGGGGCGCCCAAGCTGGGAAGCCGAGGGCGTTGAAATGGTCGCCGATGTGGCGCCGTTTGAAACCATGAAGCTACGCATGCTGAATGGCAGCCACTCTTTACTCGCTTACCTGGGCGCATTGGCGGGCATTGAAACCGTGTTTGACGGCGTCAATCACGCCGAACTTCGCGCGCTACTGCGTCGTTATATGCTTGAAGAGGCGGCGCCTACCCTTGAGTTGCCCGCAGGAATCGATTTAGACGCCTATGCCGACTCGCTGCTGGCACGCTTTGCTAATGACAGCCTGCGCCATCGCCTGCAGCAAATCGCCATGGATGGCAGCCAAAAGCTCCCGCAGCGCTGGCTCTCCGGCGCACTAAAACGCAGCGCCGCTGGTCAATCATCGCCTTGCGTGGCGTTGGGGATGGCGGCCTGGATTCGCTATACCGCAGGCGAAGATCTGCTTGGGAATCGTTACACCGTCGACGACCCGTTGGCCGCGCGGTTTGCCTCGCTGCACCAAGCACAGGGTTCCGATAGCGCTGCACTAGTGGCTGCCTTTTTGGCTATGGACGATGTGGTGCCGAGGGAACTGGCAGCGAATAAGGGATTTGTCCAGGCGGTGGTGGTCGCCTATCAGACGTTGACCCATGATGGGCTGCGCGGGGCGCTCGCGGCGCTTGATCACAACTAATATAAGGAGATCCCAATGGAGCATACTTGGCGCTGGTTCGGCCCTAATGATGCGATTAGCCTAGAAGAGATCCGCCAGACAGGCGCTACCGGTATCGTGACGGCACTGCATGAGGTGCCCAATGATCAGGTTTGGTCGGTCGAGGCGATTCGTGAGCGCCAGCAAATGATCCAAGCGGCTGGTCTGACATGGTCGGTGGTGGAGAGTGTGCCGGTACATGAGTCGATTAAAAAAGGCTTGCCCGAACGTGACGGGTTAATTGCCACCTACTGCCAGACCCTGCGCAATTTAGCTGCCTGTGGCGTCGATACTGTTTGCTACAATTTCATGCCTGTCCTTGATTGGACGCGCACCGATCTGACCTATGAGCTATCCGATGGCGCTTTGGCGCTGCGCTTTGAGCAGGTGGCGTTTGCAGCTTTTGACTTGTATCTGCTTCAACGCCCTGGTGCTGAGAACGAGTACAGTACCGAGGAAAAAAGTCAGGCAGCTCGCTATTTAGACGGGTTGGATAAAGCCCGTCGTGACAAGCTGGTCAATACGCTGATCGCTGGGCTACCGGGCGCCGAAGAGCACTACACCCTTGAGCAGTTTCGCACTGTATTGGAAGGGTACGCTGATATTGACGCCGCCAGGCTGCGGGAAAACCTTGGCTACTTTCTGCAGGCGGTGATTCCGGTGGCAGAAGAGGTGGGTGTCCGAATGGCTATCCACCCGGATGACCCACCGCGGCCACTGCTGGGCCTGCCCCGGGTTGTGTCGACGCGGCAGGATGCCCAATGGATTGTCGATCACGTGCCCAGCCCGGCCAATGGCTTGACGTTTTGCACAGGCTCTTACGGTGTTCGTGACGATAATGATTTGGTGGCGATGGCCCGCCACTTTGCCGCGCATATACACTTTATTCATCTACGCGCCACGCAGCGTGAAGCGGATACGCTCTCTTTCCACGAGGCGCCGCACTTGGCCGGCGATGTGGATATGGKGGGGGTGATACATGCCTTGGTGGAGGAAGAGCGGCGACGCGAACGAGAGGGCGGGGCGCGCTTACCACTGCGCCCGGATCATGGTCACCAACTGCTTGATGATCAACGACGCAATACGGCTCCCGGCTACCCGCTTTATGGCCGTATGCGCGGCCTTGCCGAACTGCGCGGTGTGGAGTTGGCAGTGCGGCAGTTAACCTAATTACCTATCAAGACACTACCTTCATATAGAAACCCCCGCTGATTGATTCAATCAGCGGGGGTTTTGTGTACGAATGGCTAACCGTTAGCGCGAAGTAGACGGCGCTTCTGCACCGGTCAGTGTCGGCTCGGGCACTTGCTCCATACGTTTWCGTTCTTGGTCAAGAATCGCCAGGGCCTGGGCAGAAGTGACGCGGGAAGCGGGTGTTGCCAGGCTGACGACCACACCGGCTACCAGCGCTACTAGCACCGCGGGGATGCTGGGGTTACCCCAGAAGGCTGTCCAATCGCTATTGGCGATAATCGTCAAGGAAGTCACCGACGCGCAAATAAGCGTCGCAATAGCGCCCTGCCAATTATAACGTGGCCAGAAGCGGCCCAGCATGGCGCTGACAAACAGCCCTGAAAGAATCGTCGAGATCATGCGGGTGATGTAGGTGATCACATTGTCCGAGGCGAGTGCGAACAGCAGCGCCAAGCCTATGGTAGCCACCAGCGCAATACGCGAGAAGCGCACCACGTTACGCGCGGATGGCGTGCGGCCCGTGGCCAGCACATAGAGATCTCGAATCAGGGTGGAAACACCGGCGATGGCATCGGAGCTGGCGCTGGACATGGTGGCGGAGAGGCCCGCTACCAATAGCAGCAATCCTAACCCCAGCGGCATAATTTCAGTCGCCAAAAAAGGGAAGGCGTAGTTGCTATTGTCGAGCCCAGGATTAAGCGCGTGGGTGGCCATACCGATAATCGCGGGGATAATCGAGAAGCCCAGGTATAGCACGCCGGTGATTAAGAACGAACGGCGTACCGACTTGACTGATTCGCCAGAGTATATACGTTGGCGGAAAGAGGGCGTTGCCAGCACACCAATAGCGATAACAGCCGCCAACGATAGTGCCGGGAGCGCGCCTATTTGACCAATACCTAAAAAGCTAGTGGCGCCCGCATCCATACCCTCCGTAAGACCTGGGAGGCCGCCCACCTCTATCAGCGCCAATATTGCCATTAAAATAAAGCCCGCGAAGAGCACAACGGCTTGAATAGTATCGGTCCAGATAACCGCAAAATAACCGCCGACGACGCAGTAGATGCCGAAGCCCAGTGCCACCAAAATACGCGCCGTGGTCAGGTCGATGCCCGCCATCCAAGAGAGGTAGAGACCGCCACCCAGAATGTGCGCACCCAGCCAGCCGATGCAGGCGATATAGATAAGTAGCGCGACAACGTTGCGCACCAGCCGGTTAGCGCCGACGTAATAGGCCAGTTCTTCGCTCATGGTCATAAAACGAAACTGACGTACTGGGGCAAAACAGACCGCGAGCAGTAAAATACCCACTGCGCCGCCAAGCCCGTATAAAGCACCGGCCCAGCCGTTGGCGTAACCAAAGCCGACGGCGCCCATACTGGAGCCGGTGCCGACCATGGTCGCGACGGTGGTGCCCACGGTTAAAAAGAGCGGCACGCTTCGCCCGCCAAGTAGAAAGTCGTCACCGCTACCGCGCTTATGCCTGGACMCCCACCAGCCAAACGCGATCATGGCGACAATGTAGAGCACGAAGGTAATAAGGAATAGTTGACTGTTCATGTTAACCTCTTGTCGTTGTGTATCCGGCCGTTGCCGCGGCCGAAGGTAGGCAATGGAAGCGATTACCGCGGGGCTTTATTATCCTAATCACGCGGTAATCTGGCGCTGCGCCCTTGCCGGGGCGCGGCGCTTTTTTTAGAGCCGGTGTTTAAACGCGATCCGCTCTGAAACACTTCACGTCAACTTCTACTTTGCAATCCACCACTAGGTCTTGAACGCTACAGATACGTGCCGGTGGGTTGTCGCCAAAGACCTCCTTAAACACCTTGTTGAACGAGGTGAAATAGCGCGCATCGGTGAGCACGGTGGTGACATGTACGACGTCTTCAACGCCATACCCGGCTTCCTGCATAATGGCCAGGCAGTTGTCGAAGGCGAGGCGGGTCTGCTCCACAATGCCGCCTTCCACCACTTCGCCATCGGTCATCGGCGTTTGGCCAGAGACGTATAGCCAGCCACCTGCTTCTACGGCGCGCGCAAAGGGCAGCTTCTGACCGCCGGTGCCTACGCCGCCTTCGGTGCCGTATCGAGTAATACTCATGGGGTTTGCTCCTGGTTGGGTTGTGAGGGAGTGAGGGTTTGAGAAATACGCGCTGTTCTGCGCAGCATTCGGCCAGCGCGTTGGTCGGTAATCGCGCCTTGGTAGTAGGCGAGCTGGCCGTTCACCACGACCATATCGATGCCCTTTGCGGCGGCGATAGGAGTCTCGTAATTCGCGGTATCTTCCAGCACCGCGAGATCAAACAGGGTGAGATCTGCGTAAGCACCGATGCGGATCACGCCGCGATCGGTTAAGCCAAAATTGGCCGCCGAGAGGCTGGTCATTTTGCGCACCGCTTCTGCCAGTGGCATTAAATTTAAATCGCGACTGTAGTGGGCCAGTACACGCGGGAATGCACCCCAAAGGCGCGGATGTGGATGCGGATCGTTCGGCAGGCCATCAGATCCCACCATGGAGAGCGGGTGCGCTAACACCTGCTGCATATCCGCTTCGCTCATGTTGTGGTAAACCGCGCCCGCAGGCTGTAGCTGCTTGGCAGCTTCTAGCAGCGATAAACCCCACTCAGCGGCGATCTCTTTGAGTGGGCGGCGTGCTTGCTCTGGGTGGGGCTGAGACCAGGTAATGGTGATCTCAATCTCGTGCGTGACCTGGCCCAAATCGAGGGTGGAAGAGCCCGCGGTGTAGGGGTAGCAGTCGCAGTGGGCATGCTGATGCTGTGCGGCCGCTTCCAACTTGCTCAGCGCCTTACCCGCTCCTCCCCAGTTGCCTGCCCCAGCGCATTTCAGGTGCGAGATGACTAGCGGCACCTTGCCCTCCCGCGCAGTGGTAAAGGCTTCATCCATGGCACCCAGTAAACCCGCAAATTCATCGCGAAGATGAGTGGTATAGACACCGCCTGACTCCCCAACAGCCGCCACCAGTGGCCCCATTTCGCTGGTGGGCGCCTGAATCGCATTGCGATAGGCAAGCCCCGAGCTAAGCCCTAACGAGCCCTCACTCAGCGCTTGGCGTAGCAGAGCCTCCATCGCGGATATTTCTTGCTGTGTGGCGGGGCGGGCAAAGCTGTCCATTACCTGGCTGCGTAGGCTGGTATGCCCCACCAAGGCGGCGACGTTAATACTTGGCGTAGCGGCGTCTACGGCGTTGGCATAGTCAGCGAAGCTGGGATAACGAAAGTTTTCTAGATTGCCCAATAGATTCATTGGGTCGGGCACTTCGTCAGCAAGCGTTACAGGGCTTGCGCTAATACCACAGTTACCTACTACCACTGTGGTTACCCCTTGGGTCAACTTCGGCAGCATCTCGGGGGTACGAATGACGTTGGTATCGTCGTGGGTGTGGACATCGATAAAGCCAGGGGCCAGATAGCGCTCTTGGGCGTCAATGATAGTGGTGGCAGTGGCGTCGGGCATATCGCCGATGGCGCAGATACGTTCGCCCTGAATAGCTACATCGGCACGAAAATGGGCAGCGCCTGAGCCATCCAGCACGTTGGCATTACGAATCAGTAAGTCGTAAACCATCTTAATCTCCTAGAGGCTGGCGGTTATCACCACCGCGATGGTCATCCAGACTCAGCTTGAGGCGGCGCAATTTAGTCCGCGAGCGCTCGCGGTGGCGCATGGCGAGTTCAAGCGCTAATACATCGATAACGGCGAGCATCGCGTAGCGGGAGGCGGAAGGATGGAAAATGAAGTCGGTTTCGCGGGAGGTCACTGGCAGCACGATATCGGATGTGTCGGCTAGCGGAGAATTCATCGCGGTGATCGCAATCACCTTAGCGCCGTACTGCTTGGCAATCTGAGCAGACTCCACCATTTCAGGGGTGTAGCCGGTGGCGGAGAGTACAACCACTACATCTTCGGGCTCAAGGGTGGATGCCACCATGCGGGGCAACAGTGCTTGCGGGTAAGCACTGATCGCATAGCCAAGGCGTACCAAACGAAACTGGAGCTCCTGGCTAAGCATGCTGGAACCGCCGCCAGCACCAAACACCAGTATCTGGCGGGCTTTATCTAGCTGTTCAACCGCGCCTGCTACGTCGGCTTGGGCAAGTAGGTCACGGTTAAGCGCCAGGGTTTGGGTGGCAATGTCATACACCACGCTTGAGTTGTCTTCTGGCGTTGCTTCTTGAATAAAACGACGGCCAGCAGCTAAGGCGCGGGTTAAGCGTGTTTTTAAGTCGCGCACGTTAGTACAGCCGATGGCGCGGGCAAAGCGGGTGACGCTGGCGTCGCTCACCCCGGCGCGCTGGGCAATATCACCGATGCTGGCTTCGGTAACAAACTCAATGTCAGCGAATATCAGCTCAGCAACTTTCTTTTCAGCGTCGCGCAGCGCGGCAAAGTCAGTGGTAATGCGTGACAAAATGTCAATTTCTTGGCTCACCGTGGACTCCTATGATTGCCTTCCTTAGAAAATATGTTAGTTTCTAACTTGAAGTCAATGCTTGTGAAAGTAACTAACATGCGTGCTTTACGCTAAAGAGGAAATGGGCGAATGCAGACAATGGCGTTAGCGTTGGACAAAGGTGGTATCGAAGTGGGGCCCAATATGCTGTCCGGTGTCAGCCTGCCCGCCGCGGTGGTGCATGAAGGCCCGCTGGCGCATAACATCGAGTGGATGCAACGCTTTGCGGAAGCCCATGGTGCCCGTTTGGCCCCTCACGGCAAGACCACCATGACCCCGGCACTTTTCCATCGCCAGCTTCAGGCGGGTGCGTGGGGCATCACCCTGGCGACGGCGCCCCAGTGTCGTGCGGCCTTTGCTAATGGTGTTACCCAGCTATTAATGGCTAACCAATTAGTCGGTCAGGCTAATATGGCCATCATCGCTAGCCTGATTGAGCAGGGCGCGACGTTTTACTGTGTGGTTGACAGTCAGGAAAACGTGCGCCAGCTCGGGCGTTTCTTTGCTGAGCGTGATTTGAATTTGGCGCTACTTATTGAGGTGGGTGTCACCGGTGGCCGTTGCGGCTGCCGCAATAAGCAGCAGATTCTCTCGCTGGCGGAGACAATTGCTAATGAGCCAGCGCTTTCCCTGGTGGGGCTAGAGGGCTATGAAGGTGTGGTTCACGGGGATAACCCTGAATCTGGCATTCGTGCTTATGCTCAATACCTGGTGGATGTTGCAGTAGAGCTCGAAGCTGCTGGACGCTTTGCGGAGGAAAACCCGATCGTAACGGCCTCAGGTTCTGCCTGGTATGACGTGATTGCGGAAGCCTTTCAAGGCGCGCCGCTACAGGGTCGTTTTACCCCGGTGCTAAGGCCTGGGTGCTATGTGGTCCACGACCATGGGCTCTATCGTGAAGCGCAGTCCGCCGTGCTAAACCGTCGACCAGATTTGCACCAGGGGCTTGAGCCTGCCCTGGAAGTTTTTGCCCAGGTGCAGTCGCTGCCTGAACCTGGACTGGCTATTGTGGCCCTAGGTAAGCGTGATATTGGTCATGACCAGTTACCTATTGCGCTACGTCGGTTCCGGGAAGCAGGTGACCCCGCGCAGCCCTTGTCGGTGGGTGGTTGGGAAGTGACGAAAATCATGGATCAACATACATTCGTGCGGCTTCCCGATGAGGCGCAGGACGTTGAGGTGGGTGATATCGTCGCATTTGGCGCCTCTCATCCGTGTTTGACCTTTGATAAGTGGCGCCAGCTATTGCTCGTCGATGATCAATTAAACGTTAAAGAGCGCTTGGTGACCTGCTTTTAAAAATCGCCCGCGCCTTCCCGCCGCTAAGCGGTAGTGGCTGTCGCTAAGCGTAAGATTGCCGCGGGCAGCTCGCTGGCGTGGTGAATACCCACCGCGCCTTCGGGCGTGCTTTCTTCATTCGGAAAGTGGTTGAGATGAATCACATGCATGCCTGCCGCTAGCCCCGCTTCCACACCCACTGCCGCATCATCGATCACAACACACGCTTGTGGTAAGTAGCCCATGGCAGTGGCTGCTTTTCGATACAGTTCTGGGTCGGGTTTCCAGACGTTGAGGGTATAGGCGCTAAACAGCCTGTCGGCAAAATGGTGGCCTAGATCAGTGCTTTCCAGGGCGCAGCGAATTTTGCGCTCAGGGCCATTGGATACCACGGCCTTGGGATGGCTGCTTAGCTGTTCCAGCGCATTGGACATGCCGGGTATTGCCACTAGTTCGGCACGCATCCGGGCTTCCATACGGGTTCGCATACCTGCTTCAAGCTGGGAAAACGTGTCTTCTTCCAATGCCTGAAAACGGCTTTCTAGCGTTTGCACGATGGTCTGGAAACGTACCCCGCGAAATTCATCCATATATTGCCGTGCTGAGAAAGGTAAGCCGAACTCAGGAAGAATGTCGCCCATCACCTCGGCAAGCAGTATTTCGCTATCCACCAGGGTGCCATCGCAGTCAAACAGCAGGCAGAGAGGTGTGGCCGTGTTCATCGCAGAGTTCATTGATAGGCGTCCTCGTTGACTAAGCTAATCGGCCGCTTGCCCTGAAGCGCTAGGCGAATATTATCCACCGCCCGCTGGGCCATGGCGTCGCGGGTTTCATGGGTAGCAGAGCCGATATGGGGCAGGGCGACGACATTGGCCATCTTCGGCAGCGGTGACGAAGCGGGTAGTGGCTCCTGCTCAAAGACATCCAGCCCGGCCGCGTGAATAACTCCGTTCTCCAGTGCGTGTATCAAGGCGCGCTCATCGACCACTTTGCCGCGGGCAATATTGATAAAAATGCTGGAAGGCTTCATCAGCGCGAACTCTTGGGTACCGATCAAATGCTCGGTTTCGGCGGTAAGCGGTACAGTGACACAGACGAAATCGGCCTCGGCCAATAGCTCGCTGAGTTCGCGGCGCTGCGCGCCAAGTTCACTCTCTAAATCGGGCTTGGGTGAAGCGTTGGAGTAGAGCACCTGCATGCCAAAGCCTAGCGCACCGCGCCTGGCAACGGCTTGACCAATGCGTCCAAACCCCACCATGCCCAGTGTTTTGCCGTGTACATCGCTGCCAAACAGTGCGGGGCCAATGCTGGCTTGCCATTCACCGGCTTTCACCCACTCGGCTAGTTCAACCACCCGGCGCGCCGCGGCCATGATCAACGCAAAGCCGGTGTCGGCGGTGGTTTCGGTAAGCACATCAGGCGTATTGCACAGCATAATGCCGCGCTTAGTCAGTTCATCAACAGGGATGTTGTCGTAGCCAACCGAGATGGTGGCGATGACTTTCAAGTTGGGTGCTGCGTCCAGCAACTGGGGAGTGATCGCCAAGCCGGAGCCGATAATGCCTTGAGCGTCAGCTAACAGCGCGCGATTTTCAGGGGCATCAAGCGCGGTGGTCTTCGGCAGTACGTCTACCTCAAACAAGTCATTAAGCGCCGCTAGTTGGGCGTCGCTGAGTCGTCCTTGAACCACTAGGCGTTTTTTCATTGTTATCTCCTGGGTAAAAGCCTGTTATTAAAGGTCGTTTATTAAAAGCCATATATTAAGAACCATATACTAAGAACATCGGAGGCGAATTAGGCAGAGGGTTGCTCTGCTTCAAGCGCTTGTAACCGCTTGCGATTAGGAAGGCCTTCCATATCACCAATGACTTGAATTGCCTGAGCGCCGATTAGATTTCCCCGCTGGGCGGCTTGGCGTGCTGTAAAGCCATCAAGCAGGGCGCTAATCACTCCGACGGCAAAGCCATCGCCTGCGCCCACGGTATCCACCACCTCAGCGACAGGGCAACCGCTGACTGTAAAACTCTCCTCTTGCCCATCCAGATTGCCACGATAATAGCTGCCCTCCGGCCCCAGCTTGATGATCACCGCGGAGGCGCCTTGATCCAGATAGTAGCCTGCTATGTCGTAAGGTGTCTTCTGCCCGGTGAGCAGCTGGCCCTCGGAAAGCCCTGGTAGAACCCAGTCAGCACGGCCGGCAAGTTCATTGAGGGTCGAACGCATAACACTCTCGCTGGGCCAAAGTGATGGTCGCAAATTAGGGTCAAAGGAAATAGTGGCGCCATGGGCGCGGGCCTGTTCCATCAAATGATGGCTCAGCTGGCAGGCGCTTTCAGATAACGCCGGGGTAATGCCCGTCGCGTGAAGGTGTTTCAGCGCCTGAAAGTCGACACTCTGGGCGTCGTCAATAGTAAGGTGGCTGGCGGCACTGCCACGCCTGAAATACTCGACTCGCGGGTCGGCGCCGTCTTGGGCGCGCTCTTTAAAAAGCAGCCCGGTGGGGTGCTGGGCATCGGCGTGGATATAGCGGTCATCGATACCTTCCTCTGTTAATGCCGCCTGGATAAAACCTCCAAAGCTATCGGTTCCCACTCGGCTTAACCAGCCGACGTGAAAACCTAGCCTTGAGAGGCCGATAGCGACATTGTTATCGGCACCGGCCAAGCGTCGGTGGAAACGCTCAATGCTGGATAAGTCGCCCGGCGTATCCGCCACAAACATGGCCATGGCTTCGCCAAAGGTGAGAATTTCGGGTGGGCTAGAGATGGAGTGGGGCATGGTCGATACTCTCTTTGTGCTGTCTTGGTGCTGTTTGTTGTCATTCAATGGGAACGATACCATTTTTGCGACTCTTTTCTAGCGGTGCCTTAAAAATTAGCGCTGGGTGGAGCCTCGTTCAATCAGGCTAGGGGCAAAACTTACCGTGGTCGGCATTGCCGATGTATGCGGCGCAATGCGATGCATCAAGCACTCAACCGCCGTTTTGCTGATCGCATCGGTGGGCTGGGCAAGCGTGGTAATGCCGGGGGAGACTAAGGCGCACCAATCGAGCTCGTCGATTCCCATCAAGCCTACCTTGCCAAGCGTTAAGCCCAACTGCTGAAACAGGCGGGTCACTGCTAGGGTGGCGGTGCCGTTACCACACAAAACCGCGCAGGCGTGCTGTTGATGGGCGGCTAAAAAGTCGCTTAGCGTTTGCTGCGCTGCCGTGCCATTTGGGGCGGCGAGTAGTAATGTCGCGTTATGCAGACCTCGCTGCTCGGCAGCTTGGTGAAAGCGGGACAAACGCCTTTGCCGTGTGCTTGATTGTTCAGGCGCTTCGCTAACATACAGCACGGCTTGGTAGCCCTGACCGGCTAAGTATTTGAGCGCCATATCAATGGCTAGGTGATTATCGAGCCCGACCACTTCCGCCTCTACATGGTCGACTTCCCGGTCTAGCAACACGATGGGTGTCCCCAGACTAATAAAGGTGTGCAGTTGGCGTTCTGGGTTGCCGGACGCATTGACCACGAGACCTTCCACTTGATAGGCGCCAAGCAGGTCTAAGTGCTGGCGCTCCTGTTCCGGGTCATTGTCGGTATTACACACGACCAACGAGTAGCCGTATTGGCGGCACGCTTGCTCAACACCGTGGGTGATGGCCACTGAAAATGGATTGCGGATATCGGCGACCAGCATGCCGATCAATTTAGATCGACCACCTTTTAAGCCGCGTGCCATTTGATTTGGCTGGTAGCCAAGGGTGCCTGCCGCATGGGCTATGCGCGCCTGAAGTGAAGGCGAGAGCCGGTCACGCTCTTCGCCAAAATAGCGCGAAACGCTGGTTTTAGAGGCGCCAGCGAGACGGGCTACTTCAACAATGGTGGAGCGACGTGAGATAGACGACATAAACCACTTAAAGTAATGGTATCGGTTCCATTTTGAGCAATCACTTATTACTTAGCAACGACCTTTTGAAGGTAGCTATGTTTGAGAACGGTAAGCCTAGCTATGCTTTTTTCATGCTGACATTATAATCGCTAGGGTTGACCGTCCCCTCGAGTCGACCAATCTGGTTAAAGTCGTTACTGAACAGCACTGTATCAATGGACGTATCCCTAAAAGCCAAATTTTTAACAACGTCTACCTTACAAGGCATGCCCTTTGCATCTACATCCACAATCCAGGCTAGAAAACCGTTTGAAAACTTAGCCAGGCTGCCGATAGGGTAAAGGCCAAAGTGTTGGATATACTCGACCAACAATGACTTTTCATATTTCTCTGGACGGCTATTAACCCACCGGTAAGCATCCAGAGGTTGCTGTGGGTGTTGCCCATTGCGTTCATGTGTCAGCTTGTTGATTATTTTGATAACACTCATTAAGCGAACAACTTCTGATAGCGCCTCTGCTTGCATTCCCGTGGGGTAGCCACTGCCATCGAGCCTTTCGTTTGCATTGAGGATAATGTCGCTGCACGTTGGGCTAGGTGTCCAGTCGAGAACCGACAGTTTTTTGCTAAGGGCATGTACATGCTGCTTGAGTATCTCCGCGTGTGGCGGTGACATGTGTATTTTCAGTGAGGGCAACTGCTCACTAATGAGCAGTGGTTTGCCCATGGTATGAAGCAAGGCGCCCGCTACTGCTTCCCGCGTTTTGTAGGCGTAGGGGTCGCGGCTAATCAGCATCATGGCGAGCTGGCTACCCACTTGGATGGCGTGGCGTACCCACTCCGGCTCATCGTGCAAATACGTCAGGGCATACTGTAGGGCTTTGCGGTCATGGTTGACCATATACAGGATGCTATCCACGCACTCATATAAAATTTCTGCTGGTAATAAATGTTTATTTTTCATAAACATCAACATGATTTGGAGCTGCTGGGCTATTTCGAGGACGCCTCGCAGTAAGGGGGTATGTTGCGCACTTACTAGCTGGTCATGCTCTTCTTGACGCTGCATTTTTTTCTCTTTCGCATCGGCTATAAACAGTTTTGATCTTGCCCGCGCGTTATGTTGAGTACCCGAGCGTAAAGCGGCCTCAAATTCAGCTTCAGCAACGTAATGGAACAGCGTTTCCGTTGCGGCGGGGCTCATATCAATGAACTCTATGCCAACGGCGGCATGACCATGATTGCCAAAAGGGCGCATATGACGTATGCGGCCTTGGGTACTAAATGCCTCTCCATTTGGAAATTTTAGCGTTACGCCTGGAAGTATCTGATCGACAGAAAGCGCAATGCTGTCTTCTAGGCGCACATCCACCATACAGCCACCCACTGAAAGGTTTCGTATTTTCCCCTCTATATTGAGCTCGTGGGCAAACACTTCCAGGTAAACGCGGGCGTGCATGCCAAGAACAAAAGGGACTCTTAATGCACCACGGTTATCAGAGGAAAAAATGGAGTTGGGTAATTGGCACGTTAGGTGGTAAGTGTGGGTGTCTATTTGAATAATATGAGCAGGAACGTGCTCGATATTATAAATTTCTTCAGCATCATGCCCATGCCGCGAAGCCTCTATATCAAACGATATGGTGTCGTTATTTAGGTAAGGAGACAGCGAAAGACCCGCGTACTTTATCTCTAACGTAATTTTTCTATTATCGGGCTCAACTTTAATAGCTGTCGCCGCTATGGATTGGGCAGCTTCCTTAGAAAAAATCGTAATGGTGTGGTCTTTATCGAACAACGATTTCATTATTTGGCTGGTAGTATTTTGAATGGCTGTGTCGATAAGCATGTCAATCCCACCTTTTGTATTGTTTTTGTAAAGTTAGGTGATTTTATTTGTCGATTTTTAGTAAGCACCTGTCGGGAATGTGTATAAAATATCTGCCAATAAACTATCAGTTTATTAGCTAGTATTCCGAAAGCATTTGCAAACACATATCAATTTATTTTGTTTATCATGAAATGTTCCTTGATAGCCTTTTTGTTGTGGTGGCGTGGGCTTAGGTGACATTGAAAACCAGTACTTGCTGAGCATGGTCAATGTTTTTGGGCAAAAATGGCTACCAGCGTTAGATGGTGGGGCTAAGGGGCATGTTGCTGGAGTGCTGATAGGCACGATATGTATGCTGTCTGCTAGGCTGGGAAAAAAATATGAGGCGACTACCATGCATCTTGACGAGTACCAGCAGTATGACGCGGTGGGCTTGGCCGAGCTGATTTGCCGCCGTGAAGTCAGTCGGGATGAGGTGTTGGAAGCTGCCCTAACGGCTATTGAGAAACTTAATCCTGCCTTGAACGCTGTGGTACGAACGCGTTATGAGCGTGCCCGGCAAGAGAGTCAAAAACTCCCGGCTGATACTCCGTTCGGTGGGGTGCCCACCTTAAGTAAAGACCTTTTAATGGGGCTGGCCGGTGAGCCGCTGGCCTTTGGTAGTGCGTCGCTGGCGAAATGGTGCCCCAAGGAAGATGCGTTACTGATTCAGCGTGCAAGAGCTGCTGGCTTGGTATTCGTAGGGCAGACAGCCACCCCTGAGCTTGGTTTGATGGGGATTACTGAGCCGAAAGCTTATCCGCACCCCCAAAACCCGTGGCGGGCTGGGTACTCCCCTGGCGGTTCCAGCGGTGGCGCCGCGTCAGCAGTGGCCGGCGGTATCGTGCCGATGGCCCTCGCTGGGGACGGTGGAGGTTCTATTCGCATTCCTGCCAGTTACTGTGGATTGTTTGGCTTTAAACCTTCGCGTGGACGGATTCCCCTTGCGCCTGCCCATGGTGAGGTATGGCAAGGTGCGGTCATTGAGCATGCCGTGACGCGTAGCGTACGTGATAGTGCCTCTCTCCTTGAACAGATCAACGGTATGGCGGCGTCGGGGCCCTMCCCGGTGCCGAGGGAAACCGGCTATGTGGCAGCGTTGTCAGTTCCGCCTCCACCGTTGCGCATTGCCATCTCGCTGGGCGAGCCACTAAGCCAAGGCCTGGGAACGACGTTAAGTTGTGAGGTTCGCTTGGCGGTTGAGAAGGCGGCTGTGGCGCTGGCAGCGATGGGTCATGAGGTCGAGTGGTGTGACCCGCCCGTTGATGGAGRGGCGCTAGCCGATAGTTATCTCACCCTATATTTGGGCCATTTGGCCGCGGACCTGGCTTGGGTTAGTCAGCAAACCGGGATATCTGTCCGCAAGCTCGATATTGAGCCTTCAACCCGCGCCATTGGACGATTGGGAGCAAAGCTCTCCGCGCGGGATTACGAATTGGCGAAACGTTACTGGCATATGGCGGCCGAGCAGATGAGCCTGTTTCATCAGCGCTATGATGCACTGGTGATGCCAGTAGCCGCTGATTCAGCCCCAAAGATTGGCGAGCTATACCCTTCAGAAGCGCGAGAGCGGATGATGAGCCTGTTGGCGATCCCGGGGGTACCATCGTTGGCGTTGAAGGCGGGGATGCTAAAACGTTTGGCGGTAGACGCGCTCAGCCGTACGCCGTTTACCCAACTAGCCAATCTTACCGGGCAGCCTGCCATGTCAGTGCCTATGCATATTGGGGGCAATGGCTTGCCGGTTGGTGTTCAGGTGGTGGGCCGCCTTGGGCAGGACAAGCAACTGCTTCAGCTCGCTGCTGCCATGGAACAGCACGATGATTGGCAACACTTCTTACCCCCGCAGGCGTTCCACGCGCAAGCAGGGTAAACTACGCCGCTTTGATGCGACGCTTGGTCTTATGCATGCACCCCAACGATAAATTAATAAATCCCGAATTTAAAAACTATCAATTAACCCAGGCTGGCGATCGCTATTTTGACGGGTTAGTCGATAAGTTTTCGCGTTCGCTCTATCAAGCGCCGCGTGGCGAGCTGCGTTTAGCAATGCTGGACTACCTGTTGCCGCAAATGCTTACTTTGAGCCGCCAGAAAGTGCTCGATGTCGGTGGTGGCCTGGGCCAACAAGCGGCATGGTTTGCTGAGCGGGGCCATAGCGTTGTGATGGCGGAGCCCTCAGCAGATATGCTGGATTATGCGAAAACCTGGCACCAGGGTACTAAGACGTTGCCGGAAGCGGCGCTCACTTATCTGCAGGCGCCCCTGCAAGAACTGGCCGATCAGGCCCCTGGCCCATGGCTTTTAATCACTTGCCACGCAGTGTTGGAATGGCTGGGCGATCCTCAGACAGCGCTAGCTACTTTGAGTCAGTTACTGGCACCGGGCGGCCAGTTGAGCTTGATGGTGTTTAATCGCGATGCACTGCGCTTTTCCAACGCGGTCAAAGGCAATCTGGAGAAGGCGTTGAGTGACCGCTTAGCGGGGAAGGGCAAACGCCAACGATTGACGCCTATTTCGCCCGTTAGCCACGCGGAGATTGAACAGTGGAGCGCAGAGAGCGGTTTGCGAATAGACGCCGTTGCCGGTATCCGCGYCTTTCAAGATTACTTACGCCAACCACCCGCCACGCCAGCAGAAAATGCCACGCTGCTGGCGCTGGAAAAGCAGTACTGTCGCCAAGACCCCCACTGGCGCCTGGGCCGTTACCTACTTTACACATTAACTAAACCGGAGTTCGCTGAATGAGTGCCCAAGCACCCGCATGCCAGCTGTTAGAGCGTCAAAATGATACCTATACAGCGCTGTGGGCCATTGGCCCACCCACTGATAGCTGGCTTATCGATCAATCGATGGGCGTGATCAGTGGTGACTTAGACGTACTGCGTGAGTGGCAGGCGAAAGGCAAGCAGGCCCGAACGCCTTTTGACTTGGCGGCGGGGGAGCCCTTAAGCAAAGAGATTGTGCTGTTTTGGCCGAAGGCCCACCAACTGGGAATTTGGTGGCTCAAGTGGCTATGTGAACAGCTACCCGACGGCACACCCATTGAAATTGTCGGTGAACACCAAGGGGGGATCAAACGCGTTCCCAAGATGCTTGATGAGCTGGGTATGCCTTGGGATAAGCGCGACAACGCCCGGCGCTGTTCACTCTTTGCCACCCAAACCGTTGCATTGGATTCGACTAGCGATAGCGCTTGGCAGCAATTCGAGACATTAGGACTGACGCTGAACAGTCACCCGGGCGTTTTTGGTCACGGCAAAGTCGATGAAGGCACGCTATTACTGTTGGAGAGTTTGGAAAGTAGTTTGCCGAAAAAACCGCTCAAAGTGCTGGATATGGGCTGTGGCGACGGCATCATTAGCGCCTGGTTGGCTCAGCGTGGTCACCATGTGACTGCTGTGGACGTTAGCGCCTTTGCAGTGGAGGCGTGTAAGCGCAGCTTAGCAGCCAATGGACTAGCGGGGCGGGTACTCTGCAGTGATGTTTTTAGCGCCCTTGAAGGTGAGCAGTTTGACTGGATCGTCAGCAATCCGCCGTTCCATAAAGAGCGCGATATTAGCTATGGTCCCAGCCAACGCTTGATTAGCCAAGCGCCCGAGCACCTAAACACAGGTGGGCGTCTAGTCATTGTTGCCAATGGTTTTTTACCCTATCCAGATCACTTGCAGCGGGCGTTTCAGGATTTCCAGACCCTGGCGGATAATCGTCGCTTCAAGGTTTACGGTGCGATTAAGTCAGGGCGTTAGAGCTAACGCATAGATATTTCCTCAAACTTGCCACAATCAGCCGCCGACGACCCTACCTTTAAGGGCTATGATGCAAATAAGTAGTCGTTAATTTAACGAACGTTAGTGGGAGTGGCCGAAATGGCGGGAAACATTCGTAATACAGCGGTATTGGGCAGCGCTATTTTGCTGGGCGGGCTGCTGGCGCTGGGGCTGGTATGGAGCGGTAGTTATATCAAGGGCGCTGCGGAAGTATGGCAGCAGTCGTCACGTAGCGTCACGGTGCGAGGTTTAGCTGAGCGAGAAGTACCTGCTGATTTGGTGCTGTGGCCGTTCAACTACAGTGTCAGCGCCAACAGCTTGGGCGACCTTGAGCAGCAGTTGTCCAGGGATGAGCAGGCGATTCGCGATTTTCTTGAGGCCCAGGGCTTTGCCCCAGAGCATGTTAGCTCGACACCGCCACGAATTACCGATCAATTTAGCAACCAATACGGCGGTCAGCGCCCGGATGAACGCTACCGTGCCGAAGCGACGCTGCTACTGCGCTCCCCCAATGTTGAGGGCGTAATTGAGGCGATCCCTAGTGCGACGTCACTGGTGCGCGAGGGTGTACTGCTCTCGCCAAGCTATGAGTACCGTACGGAGTTTCTATTTACCGGTCTTGACGCGATCAAGCCCGAAATGATCGCGGCAGCCACTGCTGATGCGCGCAACGCCGCACAGCAGTTTGCCGAAGACTCCGGTAGCCAAGTGGGCCAAATTCGCCAAGCAACACAAGGCTACTTTTCCATCGAAGACTTGGATAGCTACACGCCGCAAACCAAGCGTGTCCGCGTTGTCACCACGGTAGACTATGCCTTACAAGATTAGGTGCAGCAGGATTAAGTGTTAAAGGAGCAGCAGTTAGGCGGTGTAATCGATGGCGGTGATGGTATAAAACGTATCACCGTTAGGCGTGAGCACCTTTGCTTCATCACCCACTTGTTTACCCAGCAGTGCTTTGGCCATGGGCGCATCGATACTGATCCAGCGCTTTTTGGTGTCGATTTCGTCGTGGCCCACAATTCTAAGATGCACCTGCTCGCCGTTGCCATCTTCCAGGCTGACATACGCACCGAAAAACACCTTGCTGGTGTCAGCGGGTAGGCGGTCAACGATTTGCAGTTCGTCCAAGCGTTTTGTCAGGTAGGTGGTCCGGGCAATAACGCGGTTCAGCTCTTTTTTGTTATAGGTGTAATCGGCATTTTCACTGCGGTCACCCTGGGCGGCTGCTTCGCCGACCTTCGCTGAAATAGCCGGACGTTTAACCCGCGAGAGGTGATCTAAAATAGCGCGCAAGCGGGCCGCCCCTTCTGGCGTAATCAGGTTGCTCTTAGGGGCTTGACGCGGATCTTTGGCTGGATCGCGCCAGCGGGTCATGTTGCGGCCTTTCATTACCTGTTCCCCATTATGTTTCGAGCTATCTACCTTACGTTAATTGCGCCAAGCAACCAAGCAGCATGCCGCTGATGAATCATTCAAACGTTCGTTAGATTTTTTGCTATATTGGGGGAGAGGCCCGCCATGGGTGGGTATAAGCCGGACAACAATAATTTAGGAGCAACTATGCGAACGCCCTCTTTTTTATCTATCTCTTTACCACGCTCATTAATTGCCGCCGCCATTGGCAGCGCGCTGGTGCTGTCGCCGCTAGCCGCTTCGGCCTTTGAAAGCGAGCTCTTCTCGCTGAAAAACAGGTGGGAGCATAGCGTGGCGGAACTGCCCGACAACGAGCGGGAAAGCACGTTAAAAGCATTGGCGGGTGAAGCGAAGMAGTTAGCCGAGCAGTACAGTGACGAAGCTGATGTATTGGTCTGGGAAGGGATCGTGCTGGCCTCCTATGCTCGTGAGCGCGGTGGCTTAGGCGCGTTAGGCACCGCTGGTGATGCGCGCGAGGCGCTGGAAAAGGCGATTGAAATCGACCCTCAAGGGCTGAATGGCTCGGCTTACGTCACGCTAGGCGCGCTCTATGATCGTGTTCCAGGCCGTCCGCTTGGTTTTGGCAATAGCGATACCGCTGAACGCATGTTCCAGCGTGCTCTGGAAATTCGTCCGGACGGTATTGATGTGAACTACTATTATGCCGCCTTTTTGCAAGAGGAGGGCAACGGGCAGGCCGCCCGTGAGCACGCCCAGCGGGCGGTTAACGGTACCGCCCGCGATAACCGACAACTCTCTGATGAGGCGCTGCGCCGCGATGCCGAGGCGTTGCTTAATCAGCTTTAATCCTTCCGCTGAATTGGCATTCCCGGTGGCAAGCATTGATAATAGAGCGATTATCACCACCGGGAGTGCCGCATGTCGACGAGTCCCACTGCCCCATCGCTTAGCGTTCCGCCGTTAAAGCTCGACGATGTTGAGCTGCACAAGCGTGAGACGCTGCACCAGGGGTTTTTCCGTTTGGAAGCGTTAGAGCTTCGCCACCGGCTATTTGAAGGCGGTTGGAGCGAACCTATGCGGCGTGAAGTGCATAATCGCTTTGATGCGGTGGGCGTACTGCTGTACGACCCCGAACGCGACTCACTGGTGCTTATTGAGCAGTTTCGCGCTGGCGCTATTGATGACGCCATATCGCCCTGGAAATTGGAAATCGTCGCCGGTTTGGCAGAAAAAGATGAATCGCTGGAAGACGTGGCGCGTCGCGAGGCGTGGGAAGAGGCCGGTTGTAAAGTGGCCCAACTGACCAAACTTCACACTTATTATCCCAGTCCTGGCGCCTGCAACGAGCAAGTGACACTGTTTTGTGGTTTGGTAGATACCCAAGGCTTAGGCGGGATTCATGGCTTAGACGAAGAGCATGAGGACATTCGTGTTCACGTGGTGTCTTTTCCAGATGCCTGGGAACTCTTAACCCAAGGACGACTCGACAACGCCATGTGTTTGATTGGGCTACATTGGCTGAATAACCAGCGAGCGTCACTGCGTGCCGCCTCTCAGCGCGCGGTAACGAAAAGCGAAACGACGCAAAGCGAAACAGATAAGGAGTGATCATGGCGAGAACGGCCTATGTCACCGATTTAAAATCGCTCCAAGGGGAGTGCAGCGCCAACTATTTACGTTTGGTGCGCCTGGTGGGCGATATGGAGACCGGCCAGCGCCGTGATATTGCCCTGCGCGGTAATAAACAGCATTTCGGCGATTTGCATCTCTATATTCAACAGCAGGCGCCTTACACCACTATGGTGGATGTTTCTCAGACCGGTCCGCTAGATACTGTTCTGGAAGGGCCGCGTATGCGGGTGCACCTCTATCACGATGTCCGTATGGCGGAAGTGACCGATTTTCAGCGCGAGCGCCACTTTAGTGGCCGCTACCGCTATCCCAATGCCCGCATGCATCAGCCCGATGAGAAGCTGCAGCTCAACCGTTTCCTAGGCGAGTGGCTGGCTCACGGCCTTGCCCACGGCCATACCGCTGATGTTCCGGAGATGCCCTAATGCGGGTGGTGCAGATTACCGACGCTCATCTCTATGCAGATACCCAAGCGCGCTCCCGAGCGGGCATCCCTTGGCGTCAGTTTCAGCAGGTATTAAGTGCCGTTGTTGCCGCCAAACCCGATCTTGTGCTGTTTACCGGTGATATCAGTCAGGATGAATCGGCCGCTTCTTATGCCTTGGCAGCTCAAGCGATGGAGCAATTGCCTTGCCCCTGGTACTGGCTGCCGGGTAACCACGACCAGCCCGAATTTATGGCTGCTGAGCGCCCGATGGTCGATCAAGTGGACGTGGGTGCGTGGCGTATAGTGCTGCTTAATACCCAGGTAGAAGGCAAGCCTTTTGGGGAGCTGGGAAGCGAGCGGCTAACCAAGCTTGCTGAGCAGCTAGAGAAGGACGATCGCCCCACGCTGATTGCCATGCACCATCCGCCGGTTGATGTAGGCGCGGTGTGGATGGATGCCATTGGGTTGCAAGATCGCGAAGCGTTTTGGCAGCTGCTAAGCAGGCACCCACAGGTCAAAATCATCGTGTTTGGTCACGCGCATCAAGCCTACGCCGAGCAGCATGTTTTGAGCGAAGGTACAGGTGAAGGCTTAGGCGAAACCACGATTGATGTGTATGGCTGCCCGGCGATGGCGGATCAGTTTCTACCCGGCGCCGAACAGTTCGCCATTGATGAAGCCTCTCGGCCTGGCTATCGCATTGTTGATTTGACCGGGAGCGATGCCCAACGAGGCGAGTGGCAGAGCTGGATTGAGCGCATCGATTAGAAGATTATCTCTGTTTCATTCTTGGATAGGTGATTTAGGAATAAAAAGATAGTTATTAATTCTTTTGGGTTATTATCAGCTTGGCGTTACCCTACCTGCATTCGAACGTACAATATTTAGAACGTACACTGTTTCTAGCTTGTGTGACGAGCATGTTTTTGTGAGGTAAGGGGCCATGACCCAATTGTCTACTATTTCTTCAAAGGAGCGGTCTTCAGCGCCACCGGGAGAGGCTTTTAACACCCCTGATGCTGCGCGTTTGACCCATCTCAAGCAGTTAGAAGCCGAGTCTATTCATATTATTCGTGAAGTCGCCGCGGAGTTCTCCAACCCGGTGATGATGTACTCCATTGGTAAAGACTCTTCGGTCATGCTGCATCTGGCGCGTAAAGCCTTTTACCCCGGTACGCCGCCATTCCCGCTGATGCATGTGGACACCACGTGGAAATTTCGCGAGATGATCGAGTTCCGCAACCGCATGGCGGCAGAGGCGGGGATGGAGCTGATCGTGCATACCAATGAAGAGGGGCGGGCAGCCAATATCAATCCCTTCGATCATGGCAGCGCCAAATACACCGATATCATGAAAACCCAAGCGCTCAAGCAGGCGCTGGATAAACATGGGTTTGATGCGGCCTTCGGCGGCGCCCGCCGTGATGAAGAGGCGTCCCGGGCCAAAGAGCGCGTCTACTCCTTCCGCGATAAGTATCACCGCTGGGATCCCAAGAATCAGCGCCCTGAGCTGTGGAATGTGTATAACGCCAAGGTCAATAAAGGCGAATCGATCCGCGTGTTTCCGCTCTCCAACTGGACCGAGCTGGATATCTGGCAGTACATCTACCTAGAGTCGATCCCTATCGTGCCGCTCTACTACTCGGCCAAGCGCCCGGTGGTCGAGCGCGACGGTATGCAAATTATGGTGGATGACGACCGCATGCCGTTGGCGCCTGGCGAAGTCCCGGAAGAGAAATCGGTGCGGTTTAGAACGCTGGGCTGCTACCCCTTAACCGGCGCTGTGGAATCCGAAGCCGCGACGCTGCCGGAAATTATTCAAGAGATGTTGCTGACCCGAACCAGCGAGCGTAGTGGCCGCGCCATTGATCGCGACCAAGTGGGCTCCATGGAGAAGAAAAAGCGCGAGGGGTACTTCTAATATGTCTCATCAATCCAATTTAATCGCCGATAATATCGAAGAGTACCTGCACGAGCACGAGAACAAGGATCTGCTGCGTTTTATTACCTGCGGTAGCGTCGACGACGGTAAGTCGACGCTGATTGGTCGCATGCTCCACGACTCGAAAATGATTTTTGAAGATCAGCTGGCGGCGATCACCCAGGCCTCTAAAACCAGTGGTACTACCGGTGATACGGTTGATCTGGCGCTATTGGTGGATGGCCTGCAGTCGGAGCGKGAGCAGGGCATTACCATCGATGTGGCATACCGCTTTTTCTCCACTGATAAGCGCAAGTTTATTATCGCCGATACGCCGGGGCACGAGCAGTACACCCGCAATATGGCCACTGGCGCTTCAACGGCCAGTTTGGCGATTATCCTGATCGATGCTCGCTACGGCGTGCAGACGCAAACGCGCCGACACAGTTTTATTGCCGATTTGCTGGGGATTCAGCACTTGTTGATTGCGGTCAACAAGATGGACCTGGTGGACTTCTCCGAGCAGCGCTTTAATGAGATAGTCGATGAGTACCGCGCTTTTGCCACTAACCTCCAAGCACCGGACATTCGCTTCGTGCCGATGTCGGCGCTGAATGGTGACAACGTGGTGAATCGCAGCGAGCAAACGCCCTGGTACTTTACCGATAGTTACCAGGGTAAAACGCTGATCGAGTTATTGGAAAGTGTCGAGATCACCCGCGATCAAAACCTTAGCGATCTGCGCTTGCCGGTGCAGTACGTCAACCGCCCGAACCTTGATTTCCGTGGTTATTGCGGCACCTTAGCCGCGGGTGTGTTGCGCCCAGGGCAAGCCGTTAAAGTGCTGCCATCGGGTAAAACGTCGCGGGTTGCACGGGTTGTTACTTATGATGGTGACCTTGACGCGGCGTATCCAGGTCAGGCGATCACGGTGACCTTGGAAGACGAGATCGATATCTCCCGTGGCGATTGGCTGGTGGCGGCGGATAGCGAGTTGCCGCTCTCCAACACCTTTAAAGCCGATATTGTCTGGATGCAGGAAGAGGCGTTAACCCCGGGTAAGCTATATGATTTCAAGCTAGCGACCCGCGATCTTTCCGGCCAGGTAAGCGCGATAGATTACCAAATCGACGTCAATACCTTGGAGAAACATGCCACGCATTCGCTGGGCTTAAATGCCATTGCCCGCTGCGACGTGGAGCTGACTGCTGCGATTCCTGTGGATGACTACCGCACCAGCCCGGGCACCGGCAGCTTTATTATTATTGATCGGCTGACCAATGTGACCGTAGGCGCGGGCATGATTCGCGGCACCGCAAGCGCCCCAGGCACTGCTTCAAACACCACTGATTGGGCGGCGTTTGAGCGTGACCTGAATGCCCTGGTGCGTAAGCATTTCCCCCACTGGGAAGCGAAAGATATTAGCGGCTTGTTTAACCGCTAAATATAATCGCTTAAAGCAAAACGGCACGCCTTCAAGGCGTGCCGTTACTATTTTGGGGGCTTGCAAGATTACTCAGCGTTAGGGAAAAACAGCTGCTGGCCATCCACTTCATAATCCGCAATCGCTTGCTGTCCCTGTTCAGACACCAGCCATTCGTGCCACTGGGCGGCGAGCTCATGCTTTAGGTGTGGGAAGCGCTCGGTTGAGAGCAGTAGGCTGCCGTACTGATTAAATAGCGCTTGATCGCCTTCAAACAGCAGGGTTAAGTCTTGCGGGTTGTCAAAGGCAACCCAGGTAGCGCGGTCGGTAAACGTATAGGCATCCATGCCCGCGGCGGTATTCAGCGTGGGGCCCATGCCGCTGCCCAGTTCACGGTACCACTCGCCCTGGGGCGTGATGCCCGCATCTTCCCACAAGCGCAGCTCAGCGCGGTTGGTGCCGCTATCGTCGCCCCGTGAAGCAAAGGGCGACTCGCTCTCGGCTATGCGTTGCATGGCATCGGTTACTGATTCACTGTCACTGATGCCAGCAGGATCATCGCTGGGGCCAACGATCACAAAATCGTTGTACATCACATTAAGGCGCTCGGTGGCGTAGCCATCGGCCACGAACTGCTCTTCACCCGCGGTGTCGTGAACCAGCAGGCTATCGGCATCGCCACGGCGGCCAATTTCAAACGCCTGGCCGGTGCCTACGGCCACTACGCGTACATCAATCCCTGTTGCTTCAGTGAAGGKAGGAATAATCGCGTCAAACAGGCCTGAGTTTTCGGTAGAAGTGGTCGACGCCAGGGTAATGTAGTCATCCGCTGCCAGCAGTGTGCCGCTCCAGGTCAGCCCTAGCGCGCCTGCGGTTAACCATGCGGTGGTCTTATTCATGTGATTGCTCCTTGATCGTTTGGCATTAATCATTTTTCTTCAGTGCTTTTGCTTCAGTACTTTTTCTTCATACCCAGGGTTCGCCCACTTTGGGACTACCAAACCAGCTCACCGCGAATAAACGCGCCTGCCTCACGAGAGGTGGGGGCGGTAAAAAAGTCGCTGGCGGAGGTGTGTTCAAGTAATTCGCCGTTATGCAAAAACAGCACGTCATTGGCTAAGCGGCGTGCTTGGTGCAAGTCGTGGGTGGTCATCACAATGCGCGTGCCGCTGTGATGAAACTCAAGCACCGCATCTTCAACGGCCTTAATGGCGGCGGGGTCGAGTGCCGAAGTGGGTTCATCTAAAAACAGCACCTGGGGATTGAGTAGCCAAGCCCGCGCCAGTGCTAAACGTTGCTGTTCGCCTCCAGAAAGCACCCGTGCTGGACGTTTGGCGAGATGCGCCAGGCCGAACTTCTCAAGGGCACTCATGGCCTGTGCTTTCCGGGTTAATGTTTTAGGTTCTGATCGCGACGCTTTGTTGATGGCTAACACATAGGTCAGATTATCCAGCGCCGAGCGGCGCAGCAGCACAGGGCGCTGGAAAACCATGGCTTGTGCGGGCGGTGCGCCTTGCCAACGAACCGTGCCGCTGGTAGGCGTTAATAGGCCGTGGGCCAGGCGCATAAGCAGGCTTTTGCCCGCGCCGTTGGGGCCCATAATTAGCGTTCGCTGGCAGCCCGCCAGACGCAGTGAGGTGGGCTTAAGCAGCGTATGGCCGCGATGGATAAAGCCCACGTTGTCTAACTCAAGAGTGGCGACGGGAGGCATGTGGTGTGCGTTCATCCCAGCCGCCTCTTCGATGTTTCGCCGATTATATGGGCGATAGCGTTAATCATGGTGACCAGGACAAGTAGAATAATCCCCAACCCTAGTGCTATGGGTAGGTTGCCCTTGCTGGTTTCCAGCACAATGCTGGTGGTCATGACGCGGGTAACGCCATCGATATTGCCGCCGACAATCATCACCGCGCCAACCTCGGCGCTGGCACGGCCAAAGCCGGCAAGAATCACCGTGAGGAGCCCAAAGCGCGCATCCCAAAGCAGGGTGGGGATCATGCGAAAGCGTGTTAGCCCTAGTGAGTTCAGCTGTTCAGCATACTCACTGTGAAGCGCTTCAACTTGCTGGCGGGTGAGGGCGGCAATAATCGGGAGTACCAGGATGACCTGGGCGATCACCATCGCCGTCGGCGTAAATAGCAGCCCCCATTCGCCCAGTGGACCCGCGCGTGAAAGCAGTAGGTACACGCAAAGCCCGGCGACGACAGGCGGTAAGCCCATTAAGGCATTAAGGGCAACAATGACGATGTTACGCCCGGGAAAGCACCATAGCGCCAGAGCCGCGCCTAAGGGGAGGGCTATCAGGCTGGCAATCATCACCGCCATTAGCGATACCTGCAGCGATAGCGCCACGATGGAAATTAACGCGCTATCCATACTCAGGATTAGTGCGAGGGCGGTACTAAAGGGGTTGTCACTGGTTAGCATTGAGCATCGGCGTCATTATTATGTGATATTGAGCATAATGTACTGAAAAGTGACTTAATGCACTTGAGGCTGAAATTAGTGCAGCCTTATGCAGTAAATTGTTTATTGCTTATACTCAGCGGAGGGGCTCATTGTGATGGCTGAACAATATGCTTACCTGACCACCGCAGAAGTCGCTGACTATTTGCGCTTAAAAGAGCGCAAAGTCTACGACCTGGTGCGCCAAGGCCAGATCCCCTGTAGTCGGGTAACGGGAAAGCTGCTGTTTCCCCGTCAACAGATTGATTTATGGGTGCTGAGCCATTTGGAGGGCGATCAGGCGCAGCGTTTATCGGTACCACTGGTCGTCGCGGGGAGCCAGGATCCGCTGCTGGAGTGGTCGATTCGAGAGAGTGGCTCTGACTTGGCGATGCTCTGCCAGGGCAGTGGCGATGGTGTACGGCGCTTGATTGATGGCAAGGCGATGCTGGCGGGTATTCACCTCCTAGATGCTTCATCCCAACGCTACAACGAGCCCAGCCTGCTCGGTTTAAGCGGCATGCGTGACCTGTTGATAGTGCACTGGGCCAAACGTCGCCAGGGGCTGCTCTTACCCGTTGATAACCCGCTGAAAATCACCGGGCTGAGCGATTTAAAGCGGCCCGATGTTCGCGTGGCGCACCGCCAGCCAGATGCGGGGGCAGCAAGGCTGCTGAGCTGTTTGCTACAGCAAGCAGGGATAGAGAGCTCGGCGCTTAACTGGGCGCCGCACGCATCCTTAAGTGAAGATGATTTGGCACTCAGTATTGGTCAGGGCGAGGCCGATGTGGGTCTGGGCGTTGAAGCCGCCGCCCATCGCCAGCAATTGGGCTTCATTCCACTCTGCGACGAGCCGTTTGATTTAATTATGCAGCGGCGCAGCTATTTCGAACCTGCCTTGCAGCGGTTGTTGGCTTTCACGCAACAAGCGCGCTTTGCCGAGAGGGCTGCCATGCTAGGTGGCTATGATATCGGAGAGGCCGGAAAAATTGTCTATAACGCTTAAGGCACTCGCTTACATCGTTAGCAGGTTAGCTTGACGCTGTTACTGTATGCGCCACAATGGTGGAGCGTTACTAACGCAAATCATCACGAAAAGGAGAGCATGATGAAACAAGCATTAAACGGTAAACGCGTGGCGATTTTAGCCGCCGATGGTTTTGAAGAGTCTGAACTGAGTGTGCCGCGCGCTGCTCTGCAAAAAGAGGGTGTTGAGGTTCACGTAGTGACCCCGGAAGGCAAAGGAATTCGCGCGTGGGCGGAAACCGACTGGGGCGACACTTATGAAGCTGATAAAGCCCTTGCTGATGCCAGTGAGTCTGATTACCACGCACTGGTACTTCCAGGTGGCTTATTCAATCCCGATGCATTGCGCATTAACGACGATGCCCTGAACTTCGTAAAGGCGTTTTTCAAGACAGGCAAGCCTGTCGCGGCTATTTGCCATGCCCCCTGGATTTTAATTAACGCGGGTGTGGTTGAAGGCCGTCGCATGACCTCCGTGCCAAGCGTTGCACAAGATTTACGCAATGCCGGCGTTGAATGGGTCGACGAGCCGGTTGTTGTGGATAGCGGACTCGTGACTAGCCGTACGCCGAAAGACTTGGATGCCTTTAATGCCAAGTTACTTGAAGAGCTGCAGGAAGGACGTCACTCCGGCCAGCACGCTTGATGGCGCTAATTCGTCAGTGGGCAAGCTTTGTAAAAAGGCTTGTCCACGTCATCGCCAAACCCATTAAAGGAGACAGTAGCCGCGGTGGCATGGTGGTGCACCCTTACCGCGGCTATGGCTCCCAGCGTGAAGTATTTGTCATGGGCCGGGTGTTTCGCCAAGCTGCGCTAGGTCGAGCCATCCCACGCCATGGCATGTTGCGAGATACGGCAGATGTGGCGCGGCGAATTTTGCGCCGCGGGTTGGCCGATGCACAGGTAGAAATTCATATCGGCGAAAATCAGCTCTGCGTGGGTACGGATCGCGATGGCTATTTCGACGTGCATTTGCCGATTAGTCACACGCTACCCATTGATGTCTCCTGGCACCGCGCCGATATTGTGGTGCATTGCCCCAATCAAACGCCAGTGCGTACTCACGTAGAAGTTTACATACCGCCCCCCGAAGCCGATTTGCTGGTGATCAGTGATATCGATGACACCGTGATGTTTACCGGCGTGGCGGAAAAGCTCAAAATGCTGTATCGCTTATTTGTTAAAAAACCCCATCGCCGCACCGCTTTTCCCGGTGTAGCATCGCTTTATCAGGCGCTGCATCGTGGCGTGAGTGAACGCGCCGAACGGCCTATTTTGTATGTCTCCCGGGGGCCCTGGGCCATTTATGAAATGCTCGAAACCTTTTTTCAGATCAATCGCATTCCTGTCGGGCCGATTATTTTTTTACGCGAGTGGGGCATCTCTTTGCGCCGCCCGTGGCCGCGCCGTGCCGAAGAGCATAAGCGCGATCTGATTGATCGCATGTTGACCCTCTACAACGAGCTGCCGTGCATACTGATTGGCGACAGCGGTCAGCACGATCCAGAAGTGTATATCGAGATCGTCAAGGCCTACCCAAACCGTATTAAAGCTATCTATATACGTCGGGTGGATAAAAATCCCAAGCGCGAGCAGGCGATTCAGCGCCTGCGCGATGAGTTAGTAGGTACCCAATGTGAGTTGGTGTTAGCCGCTGATAGCGTGCTGATTGCCGAACACGCCCACGCCCAGGGCGATATCTCTGCTCACGGCTTGCAGGCGGTTCAGCGCGACGTAGAAGAGCACCGCAACCATCCTACCTAACTCATACCTGTATAACGCTGTTGCCAAGTCAGTCCCCATGGTAAAACAGCCCTTCGGGCTATGAGTAAATAGTTGCGTGTGGCTATTTACCTACGTTTGCTTATCAACAGGGGCTGCCATGGTTGTTCTGCTGATCATTTTTGCGCTGGCGGTTTTTGTGCTCCCCAATGTGTGGGCCAAATGGGTACTCAAACGCCACACCCGCGGTCGTGACGACTACCCCGGTACAGGGGCCGAGTTGGCCGATCATTTGCTGCGTCGGTTGGGCATTGAGGGCGCAAGCGTAGAGCGCACCGAGTTTGGCGATCATTACGACCCCGAAACACGTTGCGTGAGGCTCTCCCCGGACAACTATGATGGCCGTTCGCTAACTGCCGTCACCGTGGCCGCTCATGAGGTCGGTCACGCTATTCAGCATCATCAGGGCTACGCGCCACTGCTGGCGCGCAGCCGGTTAGTCGGCGTCGCTCAAAAAGCCGAAAAACTCGGCGCTCTATTGATGATGGCCGCGCCTTTTCTTTTTCTATTGACCCGTTTGCCAGGTGGCCTGGCGATCGTGGTTGCCATGGCGGTCATCAGCTTTGGCACGGCGGCGTTGGTGCATTTGGTGACCCTACCTGTAGAGTTCGATGCCAGCTTTAATCGCGCACTGCCGCTGCTAAAAGAGTATGTGCCACCCTACGATATGCCCGGTGCCCGGCATGTACTCACCGCCTGCGCCTTCACCTACGTAGCCGCCTCGCTCGCCAGCGTCATGAATTTGGGCCGTTGGCTGGTGATTTTGCGGCGGTAAGTGTGTATTGCATCTTTGTTGCTGAATTCAGGTTTTCAGTGCCACTGATGACTACAAAGCTATAGCTCAATGTTGGTCTGCTATTGCTAAAAAGCACTACTAAGTGAGGGAGTGCTGAGATTTCTGTAAGCCATCGCTTAAAGTTTTGTAAGAGATCTCTTACATGCGTGTAAGAGATCTCTGTGACTTGCCCTGCAAGGGTTGCGCTTCGCTTTTGGCTCGCTATGCTGAGCGTTTCTCATTAGCGAATGATGGTCCAGGGAGCGGCATTATGTCTGACAGGATGGGGGCGGATAAGACAGGCCTTCAATTCACCCTAACGCTACCGGGGGTGGATGACGTGGCGGTGATTGACTTCACCTACCATGAAGCGCTCTCCCAGCCTTTCGAGCTGGCGCTCAACCTTGCCAGCCGCGATGGCAGCCTGGACGCCGCGGAGCTGCTGGATCGTGAGGCAGAACTGACTATTTGGCAGGATGGCGAACCGCTGCGCCGAGTGCACGGTATCGTTAGTGAATTTGGCCAGGGCGACCGCGGCCATCGCCGTACCTTCTACTCGCTGGGGCTGCGCCCAGCGTTCTGGCGGCTTTCGCTGCGTCAGAACTCGCGTATTTTCCAAAAGGTCGACCCGCTCACCATCATTAATACCCTGTGCGATGAGCGGGGTATTACCGATGTTGGATTTGCGGTAAACCGCGACCTAGCCGAGCGTGAGTACTGCGTCCAGTACCGTGAAACCGACCTCACCTTTATCGAGCGCCTGGCCGCCGAAGAGGGCCTGTTTTACTTCCATGAATTTGCAGAGGGTAGCCATCGGCTGATCTTCGCCGATGACCCGCAGGTACTGACCAACCTCGGCGAACGCACTTACCACAGCCGTGCAGGCGGCACCGCCCCCAGCCGCCATGTGCGCAAACTCAGCCATACTGCCCGTGTTGCGACCGCGTCCGCCACGCTGAAAGACTATAGCTTTAAAAACCCCGCCTATGCACAGCTGCACGACTACCAGGGCCGAGGTGTAGAAGCTAGTGGGCAGCAAGCTGACTACGAGCATTACGACTACCCCGGTCGCTATAAGCAGGACGCCTCTGGCGAGCCGTTTGCCCGCATTCGCCTGGAGCAGCTGCGCCGGGAAGCGATCACCGCCAGCGCCGAAAGCGACCTTCCCGAACTGGCCCCCGGCCTGCGCTTTGCTCTGACTAATCATGACACCGACAGTCTAAACCGCGACTGGCAAGCCATTGAAGTGAGACACTTTGGTGAGCAACCCCAGGCGCTGGAAGAGGACGGGATGACCGCTTCTGACAGCGCTGGGATGACCCGTTATCACAATCAGGTCACGCTGATCCCCGGAGATGCCCCCTGGCGAGCCACGCCTAATCCCAAGCCCCGCGTCGATGGGCCCCAGGTGGCTTTTGTCGTGGGCCCCGAAGGCGAAGAGATCCACTGCGACGAGCACGGCCGGGTGAAAGTGCAGTTCCCCTGGGATCGCTACGCCGAACCTAATGAAACGGCGAGCTGCTGGGTGCGTGTTGCCCAAGGCTGGGCAGGTGGCGGCTATGGCAGTATCGCCATTCCGCGTATTGGTCATGAAGTGATTATCTCGTTTTTAGAGGGTGACCCAGATCAGCCGCTGGTTACCGGGCGTACCTACCACGCGGTGAATACGGCGCCTTACCCGCTGCCGGAACACAAAACCCGCACCGTCATCCGTACCCAAAGCCACAAGGCCGAAGGCTTCAACGAACTGCGCTTTGARGAYGAAGCRGGCGAAGAGCARATYTGGCTCCAYGCCCAGAAAGACCTGGASCTGTTAACVCTYAACGACCGCAYYGAAGAGATCCGSMGCGACAGCCAYCTCAAGGTGCACAATGACCGCATCAGCGAGATTGATAACGACGATCACCACACGGTGCATAACAACCGCCATACCCAAGTCGATGGTGACGACCACCTGAGAATCGACGGCACCCGCCATGAAAAAGTTGGCCAGGCGCAGCTGATGGAAGCGGGGCAGGAAGTGCATCAAAAATCAGGCAGCAAAACGGTGATCGATGCCGGAGCAGAGATCACCCTCAAAGCCGGGGGCAGCTTCGTAAAACTTGATCTTAGCGGCATTACCATCGTTGGTGCTCAGGTCAAGTTCAACTCTGGGGGTAGCCCCGGCTTGGGGAGTGGACAGGCGGTCTTAGACCCTTTGCGGCCTAGTGGCAGTGAAAGTGACGCTGGTAGCTATAACCAAGCCTTTGTCGCTAAATGGAGCGGTACGAATATACCTGCCGCCAATATGCGCTATCGCATTACCGATGCGCAGGGTGGCGTCGTAAAAGAAGGGCGCACTAATGAACTGGGTGAAACCGAGCTCACCGAAAGCGACGTACCTGGCCGCTTGCATATCGATATCTTAGGAGTCTAAGGGTGTCTACGAATGATGATGTTCTAGGTGCTGCTGATGCGGCCTATACCCCCACCGATGACACACAGCCTGYCACCGTTAATCTTCATGTCTGTAACAAGCAGGTGCCACCCGCCAATGAGGCCTTTTTAGGCAACTGCGAGTGGTATTATCGTCCTCTTCACGATGAGTTTATTGATAAAAGCGGCGTTGCAAGCTGGGAAGCTCTTAAAGCCTGGGCCACCACCTGGAACCCTTTTGACAATGTTGACGTATTCCTCCGTTTTCTAGCTAACCGGGATGAAATTATTGCACCCGATAGCGCCCATTCTCACTGGTCGCGGCACGCCAATTTTATGATGCGCCATATTGGCTGCGGGCATCTGCCACCGGGTTATTACATCAGCTACGGATATTACTACTGTTATACCTATGGGGAGCGACTTCAACCTCGTTTAAGCGATGCTGGGAAAGGGTGGTTAGCAGAAGCGCGATATTTGCTACAGAAGAATATAGAAACTGGTCTTGAAGACAATATGGATGGCGATTACATCTCTGTGGTCTGCCGCCGCTACCCCAACCGCAGCGTTCAGATGGAAGTCACCCAGTATGAGCTGGAAGTCGATCCCATCACCTTCAAAACTTTTGCTTTCAATACCCATGTACCTGCCTATCTTGATGCGGGCCTTGCTGATTTACCGATCACCGACCTGATGCGAATTGGCACCCAGCCCAATGCTGAAGAGTGGTTGGATGGCGAGACGTGGAAGCAGGCTTGGGACAGCGCTGTTGAAGTCGGCTGGGACAAAGCTAACAGTGCCAAGGATGCTGTCTCAAGCCGAGCACAAGCGGCGGCCGAGGCGGCGAATGAGGGTCTCAGTGCTGTGGAGCAGGCGCTTTCGCGGCTGATGAATCATATACGCTAGGAGCCACTATGCGCCGATATCAGTGGGCAGCAGCAACATTGGTCATTTTGATAGCAGGATACGTGATAGGGAGTGGTGGTATGTGGGAGCGCATTAGTAACGATTTTATGAAGGAAGACACCCCTTACGGGCCGGGGGATTTTCGAATGCGTGGTGAGCAGATATTGTCAATGAAGCTCACGAATCCTGAAATAACGTTTAAGCCACGTGATGAGTGGAGTGATCCTAATAGAGCAGAACCTGCGGAGGCGTGGATGGGGAAACCCGGTGAGTCCGCCAACCGCCGCACGGTACGCATTCTCGCGGGTTCGCTTGAGGAGGGCGTCGAGCGGCGCTTTGAAGAACCTGCCCAGCAGGCCGACTGGTGGCTGTCTCCAGATTGGAATACTTTATACCTAGCGACAGGCTGGTCAGACCGTACTGCTAATAAGCCTGCAGGTGAGCGTTACCACCCTCAGGCGACCCAACTCTTTAAATCTACCGACCAGGGCGAGTCCTGGGAGAAGTTACGCTGGCCCGAAGATCAGAATATTTCGGCATTTCGGTTTCTCGACGCCCAGCGGGGCTATCTGATTGGCTGGGGACCCCACATTTGGCGCACAGAGGATGGTGGTGAGCACTGGGAGGAAATCCCTGTGCCAGCAGAAGCGCGTGATCCGGAAAATGAACGGGAGCGTTTCGATCTAGTTGCCCTTGGCCAGGATAACGTTCTGCGGATGGCATTCTTCGATCAAGCTCGTGGCGAAAGCGTTATCTACTCACTGCCCTGGGGKGAAACCGAGCCACGCTTCGAGGTCGCCATCGGCGATTACGGCGTGAATGATATTGCCGCTAATGAACAGGGTGAGGTCTATATTCTGGCCCGCAAAGGACGCCCGACGTCCCTGATGCCCAAGGAACAGTTGGTACATCACCCTACATCTATCTGGCACTGGAATGGCAGTCAACTGACGGAACTACATGAGTTCGACAGCGACTTGGTGGGCTATGCACTCTACATCACGCCGGAAGAGGGATTATTGTTCGATGGGGTTAACGAAGGCAGCCTGCTGGGTAAAGACGTTACGGCCGTTAGCTACGACGGCGGTGCTGACTGGCGGATAGAGAATGAAGGCCGCAGCGCCCAAGGAGGCTACTACGATACACGCACGGGCGAACGCTGGCGGGTGGCTGGCTATTCGCTTTACCGACGCGAAATTCCCTAAATGAAAAAGCGCTATGGCTTCCTATTAGGGAGCGTGCTATTTGCATACTGGGCCTTCACCCATGGCACGGAGTGGGAGCGTGTTAGTAACGACTTTATGAAGGAAGATACGCCCTACGGGCCAGGGGACTTTAGGATGAGTGGAGAGCAAGTGCTGTCCATGAAGCTTACAAATCCTGAAGTAACCACGAAGTCGCGTGAAGAGCGAAGCGACCCAACACGGGCTGAGTTTACTGAACAGTGGATGTATAGCCCAAGCGAAACAGCTAATCGCCGTACGGTACGTATTCTTGGTGGCTCGCTTGAAGAAGGCGTTGAACGGCGCTTTGAAGAGCCTGCCCAGCAGGCCGACTGGTGGCTGTCTCCAGATTGGAATACCTTATATCTAGCGACAGGCTGGTCAGACCGTACTGCTAATAAGCCTGTAGGTCAGCGCTATCGCCCTCAAGCAACTCAACTCTTTAAATCCACCGACCAGGGCGAGTCCTGGGAGAAGTTACGCTGGCCAGAAGACCAAAATATTTCGGCATTTCGGTTTCTCGACGCCCAGCGAGGCTACCTGATTGGTTGGGGACCACATATATGGCGTACCGAGAATGGTGGTGAGCACTGGGAGGAAATCCCTGTGCCAGCAGAAGCGCGTGATCCGGAAAATGAACGGGAGCGTTTCGATCTAGTTGCCCTTGGCCAGGATAACGTTCTGCGGATGACATTCTTCGATCAAGCTCGTGGCGAAAGCGTTATCTACTCACTACCGTGGGGAGAAACCGAGCCACGCTTCGAGGTCGCCATCGGCGATTACGGCGTGAATGATATTGCCGCTAATGAACAGGGTGAGGTCTATATTCTGGCCCGCAAAGGACGCCCGACGTCCCTGATGCCCAAGGAACAGTTGGTACATCACCCTACATCTATCTGGCACTGGAATGGCAGTCAACTGACGGAACTACATGAGTTCGACAGCGACTTGGTGGGCTATGCACTCTACATCACGCCGGAAGAGGGATTATTGTTCGATGGGGTTAACGAAGGCAGCCTGCTGGGTAAAGACGTTACGGCCGTTAACTACGATGGTGGTGCTGACTGGCGTATAGAGGATGAAGGTCGCAGCGCTCAGGGAGGTTACTACGACACCCGCACAGGCGAACGTTGGCGGGTGGCTGGCTATTCACTCTATCGGCGAGAGATTCCCTAAATAGTATGGTGTTACAACTGTTAGAAACGCCTGATGAAGCAGGGGTAATATAGCTTTTGCTACTCAATAGTAGATGTAGTGACTATAAGACAATATAAGCAAGGAGATGATTGGAGCTGCGGTTGTTGTATTAACCCTCTTAGTTTTGGAGGGCAGGAGTAGGCATGTGAAGGGCTCTATTTTTTCCGGAAGATTAAAGCTTAAAATGATAGTAAGCTAGAGATATTATGACTGATAAAATTGAAGACGAGAAATTACTCTCAGAGAAAGAGTATTCACCTAATGGTTGTAAGTCTGGGTATTCAGAAACGGCGTTTAGATTAGACTCTATCCCTGCTCAAGAAAATGCGTATGCGGATTTTAGACTTAAGAAAAAGAAGCTTGTAAAACGTCTTGGGTGGTCTTCTTACCTAGGAGTGCACCCTACGTCATATCAGTATTCTGAAACTCCCTCAGCGTTTTTTATGGATCCCCAACGAAGAAAAGATTGCGAAGTGAACGACACGCGTTGGTTAATGAGAATAAATGAGGCGTTTAATGATTTTGACGTCATTAAAAGTTATTTTGGAAGATTATATAATGACTGGTTTAGGTTTTGGGGTAGTGCAAGTTCATCTGAGAAGTTTTTTTATTGCATATTTTCGATTTCTGTAATCATTGCTTATAAGATGGATCCATACTCTCTGCTAGCAGTGCTAATAAGCCCTATAGGCTGGATAGTTGTATTTATGACAGGAGCGTATTTAGTAGTTAAGTGGGTGGAAAATGATCATAAATACCATCGGTTGTCTCTACGCGGTTTGAACGAATTTTATTTTTCACGCAAGACTGGAAAAGTTGTTGCACCGTGGGGAGAGTTTTTGTTTTATGAATTTGATGCTTATATTGTCAGGAAAGTAAGCTTATTAGGTGACCACAAATACGCTTTAAATATAATTCATCGTTATCCTAATGATAGCCGTTCACCTACCGCTTATCAGCCACTTGATTTTATATTAGAAGTAGATGGAGGTGTCGCGGAGCATCAGGCGGCATGGGATATGTTATGTCGTTATATGGATGTATCTCAACCTCTTCCAGACATTCCTCAGTTAGAGCCATTTCGCGATTTAGATTTTACTACCAGGCTTCATGATAAAGAAGGAAAGAGAATAGTCGAAAGCGCTCATTGGAAAAAATTTTACGAGCAGGTTAGCTGGAAAGAGCTAGAGGAGGCGAGGGCTTCTCATCGATCAGTTGTCAAAAATACAAAATGGAAAGGAAGAGAAAACCTAATGGTAAGTTTGGTTCCTAATTATTTAGCGATAGAAGAAGAGCTAAACCTGGAAATAAAAAGTGATGGAACACCATGAGGGCGAGCATGATGGCTTAAAACTATGGCTTTCGGCTAAGCCCCATTTTGAAGTTGCCGCTGGGGCGGGCGACATGTTATCTACCCCGCCTTATTCGCCAAAATCACCGCCCGCCGCGGTGCTGGGTAACCTTCGATTGTGCGGCTGCGATCGTTCGGGTCAAGAAAATCGGCCAACGATTGGTAAGTCATCCACTCCGTCGATCGCTGCTCGTCTAACGTGGTAACGGCTTCGTCAACCACGCGCACGTTGGTAAAACCGCAGCGCTCCAGCCAGTGGCAGAGCGCTTGAGAAGAGGGCAGGAAGTAGACGTTGGGCATGGCGGCGTAACGTTCGCCGGGCACAAATACGGTCTGTTCGTCGCCTTCGACTACCAGGGTCTCCAGCACCAGCTCGCCGTCCGGTGCCAAGGCGGCTTTTAGCTGCTGAAGATGTTCCAGCGGGGCAGGGCGGTGATAGAGCACGCCCATGGAAAATACCGTATCAAAAAAGCCCAGATTCTCAGGCACATCTTCAATGCCCACGGGTAAAAACTGCGTTCTGCCGCCATCCGCATCACCCACAAAGTGGCGTACTGCCTGAAACTGCCAGTAGAAACGTGGCGAAGGGTCGATGATTAGCACAAAAGCAGCCCCTGCCCCGGCCATCCGCCAAGCGTGGTAACCGCTGCCGCCACCCACATCGAGCACTTTGCGATATTTTAGCGGTGCCAGGTGTGGCGCCACTCTTTGCCACTTCCAGTCAGAGCGCCACTCGGTGTCGATATAAATGCCGCCTAGCTGAAAAGGGCCTTTACGCCACGGGGCAAGCTTTCTAAGCAGGTTAAAGCATTGGCGCTGCTGGCTATCGCTAAGGTCGAGCTCAACGCTGACGGTATCACTGTTTAAATCCACGCGCCGCTCAGAGGGCAGCGTGGGCAGTTTGGCCACAGCTTTTTCCCAGGCAGACAAGTCGCCGTGGCGGTTGCGGTCAAGCCCATAAGCTAGCTGCTCAGGCAGCTTCGCTAGCCAGGGKGTTAGCGAGGCATCCAGTGTAGCTTGATCTAAAAACGCCTGATAAATTGCGCGATGATCGTCGGATAACGGTGCCACCTTTAGCCCTCCTTAAACGCAATCAGCGAGGCAAAGTTGAGGTACTGGAACCAAGTCATTGAGCGCGGAAAGCCTGCCTGCTTTAGCCGCCCATGCAGTGCGTCCAGTGTGTCCGGTACCAGCACGTTTTCCAGGGCAGTGCGCTTTTGGCTGATTTCTAAATCGCTGTAGCCATTGGCGCGCTTAAAGTCGTGGTAGCGTTCGACCCGCCAGGCGTTATCGCGCTCGTCGGCATCGACGGTTTTCTCGGAAAGAATCAGCACGCCGCCGGGTTCCAGTGCTGCATAAAGCCGCGCCAGTAGCGCATCGCGGTCAGCGGCGGGTAGAAACTGTAGGGTAAAATTGAGAATGATCATGCCCGAAGGCGCATACTCTAGGGTACGAATGTCGGCTTCTTCGACCTGCATAGCGTACGCTGGGCACTCGTCAGCGAAGGTTTGCCGTGCCTGAGTCACCATGGCGGGGGAAAGATCGACACCTGTGTAGCGAAAAGCATCAGGCGGCAGCGCGCCCGCCAGTGCAAGCCCGGAGGCGCCAAGGGAGCAGCCCAGGTCATATACATGGGCACCGTGGCGAAGGTGGCGCTGGGCAATTAAACTCAGCATGCCCAGAATTTGCCCGTATCCAGGCACTGATCGACGGATCATATCAGGAAAGCATGCGACGACCTTCTCATCGAAAGAGAACCGCGCTACGCGGTCAAGGGGTGTCGAAAAGATAGCGTCACGGTAAGATGCATCACTCATGGGCAAGCCGGTATTGTTAATGAGGCTGCGTAGTTTACGCGTCCTTCGTAAGTCAGAACAGTACGCCAGAACAGACCTTGCATGGAACGACGCCACTGGAGATGCCACATGGCCTCAGCATCAAGCGCTACCCCCGATACGTTACCCGCGTGGCAGACGTTAAAGCATCACGCTGAAACGCTGCAGCACGTTCACCTAAAAACGCTGTTTGGCACCGAGCCCTCGCGCTGGGAGAGTTTTACTCGCCAGGTGGCGGGCTTGACGCTGGATCTCTCCAAACAGCGCTGGGATGACGATACGCTCGAGCATCTGTTTACGCTGGCGACTGAAGCGGGGGTGCCCTCGGCGATTGAGGCACTGCTAAGCGGTAAGCGAGTGAATGTTAGCGAAAACCGTCCGGCGTTACATACAGCGTTGCGTTTGCCCGCCGATGCCTCGCTTGATGTTGAAGGTGAAGATATCGTCGCTGCCGTGCACGAAAGCCTTGCCCAAATGGAGCGCTTGGTGAGCCGGCTGCACGCAGGGCAGTGGCGCGGTGCCACCGGCAAGCCGATTCGCCATGTGGTGAATCTGGGCGTTGGCGGTTCAGATCTGGGACCCTTGATGGTCACCCATGCGTTGGCGGATTTCCGTCCCAAAGATATTCACCCGGTTGAGGTGCATTTTGCTTCCACCATGGATGGCTCGCAGTTAGCGGATTATCTGAGTCGGTTGAATCCTGAAACCACCATCTTTGTGCTGTCGTCCAAATCATTCACGACCATTGATACGCTCTCCAACGCTAACACTGCCCGGGAGTGGCTGCTGGGTCGTTTGACTCAGCATGGCGCGACGCCGATCAGCGCAGAGTTAGTTGTTCGCCAGCACTTTATCGGGGTGTCGGCGAGCCCCGAGAAAATGACCGAGTGGGGCATTGCGGACGACCATCAGTTAACTTTTTGGGAGTGGGTCGGCGGGCGCTACTCGCTGTGGGGCACTATCGGCTTGCCGATTGCACTGGTGGTGGGGATGGCGAATTTCCGCGAATTTTTAGCCGGTGCGCACGCCATGGATCACCATTTCGCCAAGGCAGAAATGTCGGAGAACCTGCCCGTGCTGCTAGCGTTAGCAGGAATCTGGAACGTTAATTTTCTGGATATCCGCGCGCACTCCATACTGCCCTACGATGGACGATTGGAGTATTTTGCCGCCTACCTTGAACAGCTTGAGATGGAGTCCAACGGCAAGTCGGTCACCCGCCAAGGCCAGCCGGTTAACTACTCCACATGCCCGGTACTTTGGGGCCAGCTTGGCCCTAATGCCCAGCATGCTTTTTACCAGTTGCTGCACCAAGGCACCCAGCCGGTAGTATGCGATTTCATCGCGCCGCTCAAGCGTTATGATGAGGTGGAAGACCCGGATACCCGTCGCCACCTTAAAACCCAGCACCGCCTGGCGCTGGCTAACTGCTTTGCCCAGTCCCGTGTGTTGATGCTCGGTGACGATGCTTTGGAAGATGACGGCCCACGACCGGAGCATAAACGTTATCGGGGCAATCAGCCCTCCACCACGGTGCTGCTTGATCAACTGACGCCCTCTACGCTGGGGGCGCTCATTGCGCTTTACGAGCACAAGGTATTTGTTCAAGCGGTGATTTGGGATATCAACCCGTTCGATCAATGGGGCGTTGAGTTGGGTAAACAGATTGCCACCGATACCCAGAAAATCATCGACGGTGAAGGAGACCTATCGCGGATGGATGCCTCAAGCCGTGGGTTGATTGAGGCATTTTGGGCGGCGGAGCAAGAGTGATCTGTCCTGTCCCCGGCGCCCCTGGTAATAAGCATGGCTAGATATACAGCTTTTTGCTTTTCCGCTATCCTGTGCTTCTTTGCCAGCCGCCAATTACTCGATTCAGCATTCAATATGGCTGCCAGTACGATTTTTCAGGGAACCGACGTTACATGACCCAGTTTGATGCCTCTCAGTACGGCGCGAGTTCCATCGAAGTCCTGTCGGGCCTCGAGCCGGTACGTAAGCGTCCCGGTATGTATACCGACACCACTCGCCCCAACCACCTTGCCCAGGAAGTCATTGATAACAGTGTCGATGAGGCTCTAGCAGGCCACGCCACCGAGATCCACGTCGTGCTGCATAGCGACGGCGGGATCGAAGTGCAGGACAATGGCCGCGGCATGCCTATCGACCTGCACCCTGAGCACGGGGTATCCGGCGTTGAGCTGATCTTTACCAAACTGCACTCGGGAGGAAAGTTCTCCTCCACCAGCTACCGCTTCTCCGGCGGCCTGCACGGTGTCGGTGTTTCGGTGGTGAATGCGCTATCGCGCCGACTGGATGTCGAAGTCACCCGCGACGGTGCACGCCATGCCATGGCCTTCGAGTTCGGTGAAAAAGTCGAAGAGCTGCATGAAATTGGTAAAGCGCCCAAGCGGACGAGTGGCACCCTGGTACGTTTCTGGCCCGATGAGAGCTACTTCGATAGTCCCAAACTAGCGCTAACGCGGCTCAAACACCTGCTGCGTGCCAAAGCGGTGCTTTGCCCTGGGCTCAAGGTCAAGCTGGTAGAGCCCGAGGGCACCACCACTGAGTGGGAGTTCGCCGACGGCCTACGCGACTATTTGGTAGAAGCCACCGATGGCTATGAAGTGCTGCCCCCCGAGCCGTTTGTCGGCCACTTTAGCGACGACGAACACGGCGTGGACTGGGCCATCCAGTGGCTACCCGAAGGCGGCGAAGCGCTGCTGGAGAGCTACGTTAACCTAATTCCTACCCCCCAGGGCGGCACCCACGTCAACGGTTTCCGTTCCGGGCTCTTGGATGCCCTGCGCGAGTTCTGCGAATACCGCAACCTGTTGCCCCGCGGCATCAAGCTCACCGCCGATGATTTATGGGAGCGCACTTCCTTTGTGCTCTCGGTAAAAATGCTCGACCCACAGTTTGCCGGGCAAACCAAAGAACGGCTTTCATCGCGCACGATTGCTGGTTTTGTTTCCGGCGTGGTTAAAGACGCTTTCTCGCTATGGCTAAACCATCATGTGGATCAAGCCGAAGCGATTGCCGAACTGGTCATCAGCGCGGCGCAGAATCGCCAGAAAAAAGCCAAGAAGGTCGCTCGTAAAAAGGTCACGTCCGGCCCGGCATTGCCCGGTAAGCTGGCCGACTGCTCCGGCCAAGACCCCGCGCAAAGCGAGCTGTTTTTGGTCGAAGGGGACTCTGCCGGCGGCAGTGCCAAACAGGCCCGCAACCGCGAAACGCAGGCGATACTGCCGCTGCGCGGTAAGATCCTGAATACCTGGGAAGTAGAAACGCACGATATCTACGGCTCCCAGGAAGTCCATGATATCGCCGTGGCCATCGGCGCCGACCCCGGCAGCGCTGATCTGGAAAAACTGCGCTACCACAAGATCTGTATTCTCGCCGATGCCGACTCCGACGGCCTGCACATCGCCACGCTGCTGTGCGCGCTGTTCGTGCGCCATTTCCCGAGCTTGGTCGATGCCGGCCACGTCTATGTGGCGATGCCGCCCCTCTACCGGATTGATCTGGGTAAAGAAGTGCACTACGCCCTGGATGAGAGCGAAAAAGCCGCCATTCTCAAGCAACTGGCCAGTAAGCGCGGCACGCCTAATGTGCAGCGTTTCAAGGGCCTGGGGGAGATGAGCCCGCTGCAGCTGCGTGAAACCACCATGTCGACGGAAACCCGGCGCCTGGTGCAGCTCACCTTGACCGATGGCGATGGCACCATGGAAATGATGGATATGCTGCTGGCCAAAAAACGTGCCGGTGATCGCAAAAAGTGGCTGGAAGATTACGGCAACCTCGCTGATATCGAGGTATAAATAAAATAGATAAGCGTTAACAAGGCGTTGTTACAGTAACTCGTGCTTTAGCCGATAGTTGAATGTAGGGCTTACAAACTCTAAAAACCGCACATTCAAGGGGAAAACGTTGTTTAAAACCATATCTAGGCAGCTAACGCTGGCCGCACTCGCACTTATGCTACTGATGGCCGCCAGTATCTACGCCGTGATGGCGTGGCGTGGCCAMCCGCTGGKGATTGAAGCAAGCCAGTCGTTGGTGGATCGAACAGGCGGTTCGATAGTCAACGCTTTGGACGCGCAGTTATCGCGGGTTGAAGGCAATACCTCGAGTCTTGCCGCCTTGGCTGAGTCGTTACCTCGCGAAGAAGAACTTTATTTGCAAGCCTTCCCAAGAGTGGTGGATGACAATAGTAACAGCGTCATTGTTGGCGGTGGCATCTGGCCAGAGCCCAATGCATTTGAAGAGGGGGTTGAGCGTTTTAGTTTCTTCTGGGCAAGAAACGAGCAAGGCGGGCTTGAGTTTTTAGATGATTATAATGCCCCCGGTATGTCGCCTTATCAGGATGAAGAGTGGTACAGCAGCGCCCGTGGTGCCGAACCGGGGCAATGCGTATGGTCAACGGCGTATCGTGACCCTGCCACGGGCGTGGCAATGGTGACGTGTAGCGTCCCTTACTATCTTGATGATGAGTTTGCGGGCGTGGCCACTATTGATATGCAGCTAGAAGGTGTTGCCGAGTTCTTAACCGAAAACGGCGGTGCTACCGGTGGCTATGCGTTTGTGCTTGATAGTGCGGGTAATGTAATTCATTTCCCAGGTGCTGACCTGGAAACGGATGAAATGCAGGGCTTAGCGAATTTAACCAGCAATATGCCTTGGTTGCAGCCCGTTATTGATGGCCTCAATGAAGGGCGCGACGAAATCAGCGTTGAGACAGCAGGAGTGCTGGATSCTCCCGCCTCGGTGCGCTTGTTTGATATGCAGGATACCGGTTGGACGCTTGGGTTAATGACGCCGCAAGAAGAAGTGACGGCGCTGGCGCGAACCTTAACGCGTGATTTGCTGGTTGTCATTCTGCCCCTGTTAGCGCTGTTGCTTGCACTGGGTTGGTGGGGTGGACGCATCCTGTTGCGGCAAATTCGCAGTACCACGCTGCAGATTGATCAGTTAGGGCAGGGTGGCTCTAGCCGKGAGCTGACTATTTATCGCGACGATGAAATTGGCGAGCTACGCAGCGCTGTAAACCGCTACTCGGATAAACTGCAGCATCTGTTCGGCGACGTGCGCAGCGTAGCTGATGCTATCGCCAGTGAATCGACGGAAATTGCCGCGGGCAATACCGAGCTTTCTAGCCGCACCGAGCAGCAGGCGGCTTCTTTGCAAGAGACCTCTTCCACGATGGAAGAGATGGCCGCGACGGTGAAGCGCAACGCTGACAACGCCCAAGAGGCGGATCAGCGAGCGAAAGAGTCAGCGGAAAAAGTTAAGCAAGGTGGTGAACAGGTATCGCGGCTGGCGCAATCCATGGAGGCGATCAACGAAAGCTCCGGTGAAGTGTCTACCATTGTTAGTGTGATTGAGAATATTGCTTTCCAAACCAATATATTGGCGCTAAACGCCTCAGTTGAGGCAGCGCGTGCGGGTGAGCATGGCCGTGGGTTCGCTGTGGTGGCTAGCGAAGTTCGCGAGCTGGCGTCACGCAGTGCTGCCTCTGCCAGAAACATTAATGGGCTGATTAAAACCACTTCTGAGCAGATTGCGACCGGTAGTGGCTATGCTCAGGCAGCTGAATCTGCCATGAAAGACATAGTGGTGGCGATTGAAGAGGTGACCGCACGGATCAGTGAAATCAGCCAAGCGTCTGGCGAGCAGACTAACGGCATTGACGAGATCAACCGGGCGGTTACCCAAATGGATACGGTAACTCAACAGAACGCTGGCTTGGTCAGCCAGGCCGCTGGTGCTGCCAATGAGCTGTCGCTCCAGGCCCAGCGCTTGAAAGGATTGCTTGATGAGTTTCATGGCAGTTCTCAAGCGGCTGCACTGTCACACGAGACGAAGGCACCAAACGAAAGGTATCAATTAACATAGCGAGCCATGTTAAGTGGCCGCGCGTCCGCTTATCAGCCGCCCCGACTGGGGCGGTTTTGTTGTCAAGGTAGGATATAATCGACATGGATATTCAAGTAGCGGAGGGCGACGTCGAACGTCTCTCCCTGCGCGACTACACTGAAAAAGCGTACCTCGACTACTCGATGTACGTCATTCTCGACCGCGCCTTACCCAATATCGGCGACGGCATGAAACCCGTGCAGCGGCGAATCATTTACGCCATGCGCGAGCTGGCGCTGCACGCTAACGCCAAGTACAAAAAGTCGGCGCGTACCGTCGGTGACGTACTGGGTAAGTTCCACCCCCATGGCGATAGCGCCTGCTACGAAGCCATGGTGCTGATGGCGCAGCCATTTAGCTACCGCTATCCGCTGGTTGACGGCCAGGGCAACTGGGGTAGCCCCGACGACCCTAAATCCTTCGCCGCCATGCGTTACACCGAGGCCAAACTTTCCAAGTTTGCCGAAGTGCTGCTCGGCGAACTGGGCCAAGGCACCGTTGACTGGGCGCCTAATTTCGATGGCACCATGCAGGAGCCACTGGTTCTACCTGCCAAGCTCCCCCATGTGCTGCTTAACGGCGGCACTGGGATTGCCGTGGGCATGGCTACCGATATTCCACCCCATAACGTCTCGGAAATCGTCGAAGCCMCCTGCCACCTGTTGCGCAACCCCAAGGCCACCACCMCCGATTTGATGGAATTCGTGCCCGCGCCGGACTTCCCCACCGATGCGGAAATTATTACCCCGCCCGCGGATCTGCGTAAGCTCTACGAATCCGGCCGTGGCTCGGTCAAGCTGCGCGCGCGCTATATCCGCGAAGAAGCCAATATTGTTATCACCGCTGTGCCGTATCAGGTCAGCGGCGCCAAGGTGCTGGAGCAGATTGCCGCGCAAATGCAGGCCAAAAAGCTGCCCATGGTGGCCGACCTGCGCGATGAGTCGACCCACGAAGAGCCAACGCGCCTGGTCATTGAGCCACGCTCCAACCGCATTGACGTTGAGTCGTTGATGGCGCACCTGTTCGCTACCACCGACTTGGAAAAGAACGTGCGGGTGAACATGAACGTGATCGGCCTGGATGGGCGCCCACGGGTGATGCCGCTGCCCGAAATGCTGGGCGAGTGGCTGCAGTTCCGACGCAGCACAGTGCGCCGCCGGTTAGAGCACCGCCTGGGTAAAGTCGAAGACCGCCTGCATATCCTGGAAGGCCTGCTGATCGCCTACCTCGATCTGGACGAAGTGATCCGCATCATCCGTGAAGAGGATGACCCGAAAGCCTCGCTGATCGCGACTTTTAGTCTCTCCGAGCGTCAAGCGGAAGCGATTCTAGAGCTGCGCCTGCGTCACCTTGCCAAGCTCGAAGAGATGAAAATTCGCGGAGAGCAGGACGAACTGGAAAAAGAGCGCAAGTATTTAGAAGGCCTGCTAGGCAGCGAAGCCAAGCTCACCACCCTGATCGAAAAAGAGATTCGCGCCGCGGGTAAAGAGCACGGCGACGAACGCCGTTCACCACTGGTGGAACGTGAAGAGTCCAAAGCGCTGTCTGAAGTGGAGCTGTTGGGCGCTGACCCGATTACCGTGGTGTTGTCGGACAAAGGCTGGATTCGTGCCGCCAAAGGGCATGATATTGATCCCGAAGGGCTCTCCTACAAAGCTGGGGATAGCTTCCAGCTAGCGGCCAAAGGTAAAACCAACCAACCGCTGGTGTTGTTGGATGACACCGGGCGTGCCTATACGCTATCGGCGCATAACCTGCCCAGTGCCCGGGGCCAGGGTGAGCCGGTTACCGGGCGTGCTAATGTCGCCGCCGGGGCAAAAATGGCGGGGCTGATGTTTGCGCCGCCCGAACGCCGCTTTGTGCTCGCTACCGACGGTGGCTATGGCTTTGTGGCGCGCCTTGATACGCTCACCGGTAAAAATAAAGCCGGTAAAGCGGTGCTTAGCCTGCCCAAAGGCTGCAATGTGATGGCGCCGGTTGAAGTGCCTGAGGGCGACGAGTTGTGGGTGGCCTCGGTTTCAAACGAAGGCCGACTGCTGCTGTTCCCGCTAGATCAACTGCCTGAGATGTCCAAAGGCAAAGGCAATAAAATGCTCGATATACCCGGCCCAAGGGCTGCGCGCAGAGAAGAGTTTGTCTGCGGTCTTACCGTGCTGGCGTCTAACGATGCACTAATGATTCATGCCGGTAAGCGCAAGCTAACCCTAAAAGCCGACGATCTGGCCTATTATCGTGGCGAGCGTGGCCGACGCGGCAGCAAGCTGCCCCGCGGCTTCCAAAAAGTTGACCGTTTAGAGGCAGGGGAATAAATAATGGTAGGAGTTAAGTGATGGCAAACGGTGACTTGATCCTAACCGTTTTAGCGCCGCGACTCACCGCGGATATTCAGGCTCAGATAGACGCGCTTATCGTGCAATTTGGTCTACAGCAAAAGAGCACCCAGCGCCTTGCTGATATACAGCAGGGCGAGAGTATCGACTGTGTTGAGCAGCGTCTGGTAGGCGAGGTAGATGTTGAGGCCGTGCGCAATGCCGCACTGGTACTGAGCGAAACCCTGGGCGTGGATATTGTTATCCAAGCAGATACGCGAGATCACGTTCAGCCCCGTTTGGTCTGTTTCGACATGGACTCCACGCTGATCAAAGCCGAAGTGATTGACGAACTGGCGCGCCGCCATGGCGTTGGTGAAGAGGTCGCAGAAGTCACCGAGCGGGCCATGCGCGGCGAACTTGATTTTAAAGCAAGTTTCCGCGAGCGGATGAGTAAGCTGGGCGGTTTGGATGAGTCGGTGCTGGCGGAAATCGCTGCGGAGCTTCCGCTGATGGACGGCGTTGAACGGCTGATGGTCAATCTAAAACGCTTGGGCTATCGAACCGCAATTCTCTCTGGCGGCTTTACCTACTTTGCTCTTCACTTGCAGGAAAAGCTGGGTTTTGACGAGATACATGCTAATGAGCTGATCATCGAGGAGGGCAAGGTCACAGGCGCAGTTAGCGAACCGATTGTCGATGCCGAACGCAAAGCCGCACTATTAGAGTCCATTGCTTTGCGGGAAGGTTTTAGCCTGGGTCAAACGATTGCGGTGGGTGACGGCGCCAACGATCTAAAAATGCTTGCCAAAGCGGGGATGGGGGTCGCGTTTCGCGCCAAACCTCTGGTACGTGCCCAGGCACGCCAAGCGATATCGTCGGTGGGTCTTGACGGTGTGCTCTATCTGCTGGGCTACCATCAGCAGGATTTAACGCCGTAAAAAAAGGCGGTGCCACTGGGCGCCGCCTTGTTTTATATTTTTTAGTGCCTCTATTCGTTTTTAGCCATGACCTTTATCCGGATGCGGTACTGGTTTGTCGCCTACTTCCTCAGGGCGCAGCTCTACCGGCTTACCCTGGGTTTTATCAGCGTGTTTTAAGCGCAGGTGCAGGCCTGACTTGGCCAACAGGTGGGCGCTGACGGGGGCGGTAATAAACAGGAATAGCGTAATCAGCAGCTCTTGAGCATCCGGTTTGCCGTCAATGCTCCAGAAATACAGCATTGAAGCGATCAGCATGCAGCCGATGCCCAAGGTGGTGGCCTTGGTAGGGCCATGCAGACGCATATAGAAATCGCGCAGGTGCGCCATCCCCAGCGAACCGATGAAAACGAAGATACCGCCAGCGATCAGCAGCAGTGAAATAAGCGCTTCAATGATTACTGACATAGCTCCCCCTGACCTAGATTCATCATTCGATAGTTCATGTTAATCATTCGATGATGTCTCCGCGTAGAATATATTTGCATACCGCCACGGTGCTGATAAAACCTAGCATCGCGATCAGCAGCGCCGACTCGAAGTAGGTTTTGCTGTTCAGCCACAGCCCTAACAACACAATGAGTGCAATCGAGTTGACGTACATGGTGTCTAGAGCCAGTACTCGGTCGGGCAGGCTAGGGCCGATGGTCAGCCGATATAGGTTCATCAACAGTGCCATCACCACCAGCGCTAAGGTGATATAAAGCGCAATGCTCAGCATTCGTAAATCTCCTTGAGCGGGCGTTCGTAGCGCTCACGAATCTGGTTAATCAGCGCCTCTTCATCGTCGACATTTAAGGCGTGAATCAGCAGTGACTTACCATCCATACGCAGATTGGCCGACACGGTACCCGGTGTCAGGCTGATGGTGCTGGCGAGTAACGTGATGGTGAAGCGCTCTTCGAGCATTAGCGGGTATTCGATAAAGTGAGGCTTTAGTTTGCGCCAGGGGTTGGCGATCAAATAAGCCACTTCAAAGTTGGCGGTGATAATGTCTCCCAGTACCCGGAAGATAAACCGCAGTAGGGCGAAAGGCTTAGCGATCAGAGGCCGTGCATCCCAAAAGCGGTGGGTCAGCAGGGGAATCAGGATAGCTAACGAGCCGCCCAACACGAATTGTCCAAAGGCGTAGCTGCGTACTAACAGCAGCCACACGACCAGCAAAAGTAGCGATAATACAGGCGTGGGTAGCCAGGAACGCGGGGCGATCATTGGGCATCTCCAGCATCAGGTAGTAGCGTGCGAATCAGCACCTGGGGGTTGGCTAATTGCTCAGCTGTGGCTTGAGTGTAGCCGCTCACAGGCCCTGCAAGTGCGACTAATAGCGGCGCTGCGCTCAGCAGCCAGATAACCCCAAACCACTGGCAAGCGGGTAGTGAGCTACCGCTGGTGGTGCCCCGGTGGCTACGCCAAAATAGCGTAGAGCCAGCCCGGGAGAGGGCGATCAGCGAGGCCAGGCTGGTCAGCAGCAGTAGTGGCCAGAGCCATAAGCGCTGGGTGCCCTCGGCGGCATTAAGCATCAACGCCTTGCCGAAAGCGCCGGAAAACGGTGGAATGCCCGCGACGGCGATAGCGCCGACAAAAAACAGCATGGCGAGTACGGCGCCTTGCACCATAGGGCGACCCTTGACCAAACGGGTGCCTGCTTTACCGCGTTGTAGGCCAATCATTTCCGCTAGCAGGAATAGACCACCAGTGATTAGCGTGGTGTGGATCAGGTAATAGAGTAGCGCAGAGACCGCCTGAGGTGAGCGCATGCCAATACCTGCCAGCAGCGTGCCCACCGACACCAACACCAGGTAAGCCACCAGCAAGCGCAGATCTCGCGCGGCCATTACCCCAACGCCTGCGGCTGCCAGAGTGCCGAGCGATAGCCACCATACCCAGGGCTGCTCCAGCGCCTCCAAGCCGCCAGCGCTATCGCCAAAAATAAGTGAGTAAACGCGCAGAATGGCGTAAATCCCCACTTTGGTCATAATCGCAAACAGTGCAGCCACCGGGGCCGGGGCGGAGGCGTAGGCCTTGGGCAGCCAAAAGTAGAGCGGTAGAATCGCCGCTTTTAACCCAAACACCACCAGCAGCATTAGTGCACCGGCGGTCACTAAACCGTCGCGTTCTGTCGGTAGGTCAGCGACCCGGATGGCCATATCGGCCATATTCAGCGTGCCCGTGGCGCCGTAGAGAATTCCCACCGCAATCAGAAACAGCGAAGAGCCCGCCAGGTTGAGCACCACATAGTGGACGCTTGCCTGAATGCGCGCTTTGCCGCCACCGTGCAGTAGCAGGGCGTAAGAAGCTAGCAGCAGTACTTCAAAGAAGACGAACAGGTTGAACAAATCGCCGGTTAAAAAAGCCCCATTAATGCCCAGCAACTGCCACTGAAAAAGGCCGTGGAAGTTACTGCCTTTTTCGTCGTCACCCGCACAGGCAAAGACCACTGCGCCAACGGCTAATACAGCGGTCAGCAGCAGCATTAACGCCGAGAGGCGATCAAGTACCAGTACGATGCCAAACGGGGCTTGCCAGTCACCGAGTGCGTAGTAAGTGATTTCACCGCTAGCGGCTTGGCGTAACAAGCCAATCGCTACCAGCAGCAGTAGCGCAGTGGCGGCAACGCTGACAATACGCTTATAGCGCACCAGTCCTTGGCGTTGATAGAGCAGTAAGATGCCCGCCACTAACGGTAGAACAACAGGAAAAACAATCAGGTGCTGCATCATTCTCGGTCTTCCTTTTTACCGTCGACGTGGTCGTTACCCACTTCACTACGCGCCCGCATCGCCAGGATCACCACAAAGGCCGTCATCGCAAAGCCGATCACAATGGCAGTGAGCACCAGCGCCTGGGGGAGCGGGTCGGCGTAGTCAGTTCCCTCAGACACAATAGCGGGGCCATCAGTGGTTAAGCCGCCCATCGAAAACAGGAATAGATTCACGGCGTAAGAGAGCAGCGTAAGGCCCACCACTACTGGAAAGGTGCGGCCTCGCAACGTCAAGTACAGGCCACAGGCGGTCAATACACCGGTGGTCATCGCATAGAGCAGTTCCATTAGCGAGGCTCCTTGGCAGAGGGCGTTGCCGCGCTGGCGTCGGCATCTTTTTCTGAAGCTTCAGTAACCGGGCGGTGGGCGGTGGTGACCTTGCCCAGATTGGCAAGAATCATCAGCGTGGCACCCACTACCGCTAAATAAACGCCCAGGTCAAAGAGCAACGCGGTGGCAAGTTCAAAGGTACCGATCAGTGGTAGCGAGAAGTAACCGAAGGCCGAAGTTAAGAACGGATGGCCGAATAGCCAACTACCCAGCCCGGTTAGAGTGGCTATCGCCACCCCAATGACGGCTACCGGTTGGAACGGGAAGTCCAAACGTTCTTGCGCCCACGCCACACCCCGGGCCATGTACAGCAGGATCAAGGCGACCGCAGTAATCAACCCGGCGATAAAGCCACCCCCAGGCTGATTATGGCCGCGCAGGAAGATAAAGGCAGATACCAACAGKGCCAGTGGCAGCAGCGTCATTGAAATTGACGTGAGTACCGCTGGGTAGCGGTCAGGTGACCATACCCGGCCTTCGCCGTCACTGTGCGGCATAAACAGGCGTAAGCGGTTGAGTAGCTTAAAGATCGCCAGGCCAGCGATGGCCAGTACGGTGATTTCACCTAGGGTGTCAAATCCCCGGAAATCGACCAGAATCACGTTGACCACATTGTAGCCGCCACCACCGGGCTTGCTGTTCTCCACAAAGAAACTGGAAATCGACAGCGTCTCGCGGGTCATGACCGCGTAGTTAAGGCTGGCAATCACCAAGCCTAGCGTGCCTGCCAGCAGCATATCGCGAACGTTGCGCAGTGGGCTGGATTCCCGTGGGGTCTTCTGCGGCAGGAAAAACAGCGCCAGCATCAGCAGAATCATGGTCACCACTTCCACCGAAAGCTGTGTCAGCGCTAAATCGGGTGCTGAGAAGCGGGCAAAGGTGAGCGCCACAAATAGCCCGACGACCGATAGCATCAGCAGTGAAATCAGCCGGTAGCGGTGAGTGGCAGCAGTGGCTACGCCGCCAAACATCAACATCCCCGCCCCAAGTATAAGGATACCATCCAGCTCTTGATTGCCAGCAGCTCCCGTTAAGTCGGTGATCTGGACCAGACCGATCCCACCCATGACTAGTGCGCCCAGCCACAGCCAGCCCACATAGCGCTGTAGCGAATTGCCTTCAAGCGCGGCGATAAGCTGCTCGGCGCGATAGCCCATGGAAACAAGAATACGTTCAAACACGCGCCGAGCATCCACTCCGGCAAACTGCTGGGTAAATCGACGCACCTCGGCATGGCGCCAATAGAGTGCAATACCCACTATGAAGGCGAGCAAACTCATGATGAGTGGCAGATTTACGCCGTGCCAGATAGCCAGGTGGAAATCGAGCGGACTACCGATCACCGCTTGGCTGGCGAGTTCAAGTAAGCCTGTTGCCATAAAGGCCGGGAACAGGCCCACTACCACGCACAGGACTACCAATATTTCTACCGGCAACCGCATGAGGTGTGGCGGCTCGTGAGGAGATTTCGGAGGGGCTTCACGGGCGGGTTTAAAGAAAACGGCGTGTGCTAAACGCAGTGAATAGGCCACGGAAAGAATGCCGCCAAGCGCCGCTAATGCGGGTAATAACCAGCTTAGGCCACCTAAAACGGGTGTCGCCAGCGCCTCGGTGAAGAACATCTCTTTGGATAAGAAGCCATTAAATAGCGGTACGCCCGCCATTGCTGCCGCAGCCAGGGTGGTCAGTAGCGCCGTCACAGGCATGGCTTTTCTCAGCCCCCCCAACTGCTTCAACTCCCGAGTGCCGGTTTCGTGATCGATAATGCCGGCACTCATAAACAGGGCGGCTTTAAAGGTGGCGTGATTCAGAATGTGAAACAGGGCAGCCAAAATGGCCATGGGGCTACCGATGCCCAACAGCACGGTGATCAAGCCTAAATGACTAACGGTGGAGAACGCCAAAATGCCCTTGAGGTCGGTTTTCATCAGCGCAAACCAGGCGCCATAAAGCATGGTGATGATACCCACCAACGAGACCACCACGCTCCATAGCTCGCTGCCCGCAATAGCGGGGTGTAGCCGTGCCATCAGGAAAATGCCTGCTTTCACCATGGTGGCCGAGTGTAGATAGGCTGATACCGGCGTGGGGGCCGCCATGGCATGAGGTAACCAAAAATGAAACGGGAACTGGGCTGATTTGGTAAAGGCACCCAACAGGACTAACCCCAACATAAGCGGATAGCGCGGGTCGGCAAGAATAACGTCTCCGCTGGCCAATACATCGCCCATGTTGAAGCTGCCTGCCATATCGCCCAGTAGCAGTAAGCCTGCCAACAGTGCCAGGCCGCCTGCGCCCGTTACGGTTAGCGCCATACGTGCGCCTTTGCGAGCGTCGCTGCGGTAGGACCAAAAGCCAATTAACAGAAAAGATGACAGACTGGTTAATTCCCAAAACAGCCAAAGCAGTATCAGGTTGTCTGATATTGAAATACCCACCATTGACGCCATAAAAAGCATCAGGAAGGCGTAGAATCGGCCATAGGGTTCATCTTTGGCTAAATAGTAGTGTGCATAGAGAATAATCAACAGGCCAATGCCGAGTATCAGCAGGTTGAACAGTAGCGACAGTCCATCCAGGCGAAACGCTAGGTTCAGTGCCAGTTCAGGCATCCAGGTGGCCGAAAAACGCAGCTGCTCGCCGTCTAGCAGAGCCGGCACGTTGAGTAGCGTCATTACTAAGGCAGTCGCCGGCAGCACAGCCGTCGCAAGTGAGCAGAAACCGCGCCCGCGCTGTGCGGTGAGTGCCGGCACCAGTACGCCTAGCAGAGGCAATAAGGCTATCCAAAGCAGTGTCATGGGGTCATCCAGCGTCTAAACAAAAGAGTACCGACAGGGCGCCTATAGAGGCGTTCTGGTGGCGTAGGATACATCAAGTGAAACAACAGGATATCACTTGTGTAGCAGGTGTGTAATTTTAGTATAAAGTGTGCGGATTAACCGTTAAGAGATTTTTTGTTACATGAGTAACTCCTTTACTACCTGGCAGTCCCGTTTTGAAAAGCTGCGCTCGAATAAGTTTTTTGAAGCGGTGGTGATTGCCATTATCGTCCTTTCCGCCCTGGTGATAGGGGCCAAGACCTACGACGAAACTTCCCAGGTTGAGCAGTGGCTGCTCTATCTCGATATCGCAGTGACGATTTTTTTCCTGATTGAGATTTTAATCAGAATGGCCGCAGAACGCAGCCTGCTTAGCTTTTTTAAAAAGGGCTGGAATGTTTTTGACTTCCTGATTGTCACCGCCAGCCTAATTCCCATGGACGACTCGGAAATGGTGCTGCTGGCACGGCTGCTGCGTATTTTCCGGGTACTCCGCTTGGTATCAATGATACCTGAACTACAGATGCTCCTTAGCGCTTTGGTGAAATCGGTGCCGCGGATGGGCTATGTGGTCCTGCTGATGTTTATCATCTTCTATATTTACGCCGCCATTGGCAGTTTTCTGTTCCACAATGTCGACGAGGGCCTATGGGGTAACATCTCCCTGGCCATGCTGACGCTATTTCAGGTGGCGACGTTTGAGAGCTGGGCCACTGCGGTGCTCTATCCGGCCATGGAGGTTTATCCCTATGCCTGGATCTATTTTTTAACCTTTATCTTTTTGAATGCCTTTATCTTTCTCAATATGATGATTGGTATTGTGCTGGATGTGATGCAGAAAGAGAGCGCGCAAATGGCGCTGGACAACGGCGAAGGCGAAGAAGCCGAGCTGCAGTCGCTACGCAATGATGTTCGCGGGCTGAAAGCACAGCTTGACCGCATGGAGTCAGCCCTCGCTCAAGCCTACTCGACAGCCCCCACACACCAGAATGACGCGGGCGGTAAAGCACACTGACAAACCCACAACTGACTGATTTTAGGAGAGCCGCCATGATGTTGACTGATCCTGCCAAAAAGTACCGCCCCTTTGTGGCCGTTGATCTACCGGMCCGTCAGTGGCCGAGCCAGCGCATTGAATCAGCGCCTATCTGGTGCAGTGTTGACCTGCGCGACGGCAATCAATCGCTGATCGACCCTATGGATCAGGAGCGTAAACAGCGCTTATTCGACATGCTACTCAGCGTTGGTTTTAAACAGATAGAGGTAGGGTTTCCGTCAGCATCGCAAACGGACTTCGACTTTGTGCGCTCGCTGATTGAGCAGGATAAAATCCCTGAGGATGTGACCATTCAGGTGCTGACCCAGGCGCGCCCGCACTTGATTGAACGCACCTTTGAAGCCTTGAAAGGCGCCAAGAACGCCATTGTCCACGTTTATAACGCCACTGATCCCATGTTTCGCCGGGTGGTGTTTAACGTCGATAAGCCTGAGTGCGTGCAAATCGCCGTAGAGGCGACCCAGCAGATACGCGCGCAGATGGACGCTGCACCGGAAACTAACTGGACGTTTCAATACTCGCCTGAGCTGTTCACCACTACCGAGATGGATTTTGCCGTTGAGATCGTCGAAGCGGTCATGGCGGCTTATGGTTCCAGCGCTGATAAGCGCATGATCGTGAACCTCCCGGCCACGGTAGAAGTTGCCACGCCGAATAACTATGCCGATCAAATTGAGTGGTTCTGCCGCCACGTCAAAAACCGTGATCATCTGATCGTCAGCGTTCACCCCCATAACGACCGCGGCACCGGCGTAGCGGCAGCCGAGTTAACGCTGATGGCTGGGGCCGACCGGGTTGAGGGTACTCTCTTTGGTAACGGCGAGCGTACTGGCAATGTGGATATCGTTACTCTGGCAATGAATATGTACACTCAGGGCGTTCACCCTGCGCTCGATTTCTCCAATATCACTCCCATCATGCGTGAAGTGGAGTACTGCAATCAGCTACCGGTCCATCCCCGTCACCCCTATGTGGGCGATTTGGTGTTTACCGCCTTCTCTGGCTCCCACCAGGACGCGATCAAAAAAGGCATGGCGGATCGGCGCGCAAATCCTGATGCCGTTTGGGACGTCCCTTATTTGCCCATCGACCCGCTGGACGTGGGCCGCAGCTATGAAGCTGTGATCCGGGTTAACAGCCAGTCGGGCAAAGGCGGGGTGTCTTACCTGCTAGAGCAGGAACACGGTATTGAGCTACCTCGTCGGCTCTCCATCGAGTTTAGCCAGGTGGTGCAGGAAGTGGCTGAGCGCACCGGTAAAGAAATTACCTCGCAGATGATTTATCAGGCCTTTGCCGATGAGTATTTAGAGCAGCGCTCACCTTTCGCGCTAGTGAGCCATCGTTTGTCGTCGGAGCCCGACAGCCCTAAAATCACCTTGGATGCCGTGGTCGAACAAAACGGTGAGCGGCAAACGCTTACTGGTGAGGGCAACGGCCCGCTAGCGGCCTTTATTAAAGCGTTGGCCGCCGCTGGGCACGATGTGGAAATCATCGACTACCACGAGCACGCCCGTGGCCAGGGCGCCGACGCTGAAGCTATTGCCTATGTCGAAGTGCGCATCGATGGCAAAGCGGTGTTTGGTGTAGGCACCGATGAGAGCATTACCAGTGCCTCCATGAAAGGCGTCCTTAGCGCGATCAATCGCCACCACTCCACCCAGCCTGCGGCGGCGAACGTGACGGCGGAGACGTTGGGCTAGTAGTCGATTGCCAACATAACAAGGTGGAAAGCGATGCGGCCCTGGCAGATCATAGTGTTAATCGCGTTAGTGCTGGCTGGGTTAGCATCAGCCGTGGCTTCCCACGAGCCGTTTGAGTCCAAGCTGGTACGCCTGGAAGCTCAGCGGGCGCTGCCCGCTCTAGAGGCATCGCTTAAGCAGGAGTCGCCAGAGCTCAACGCGCTTTTTCTCAGCTACGCCGCCGATCAGGCGCTGTGGATGAGCGCTTCGCTGGCGATGTTACGCCATGGTGATATAGCCCGCGATGTGCTGGTGGAGTACGGTTTATCGCCTCAGTTTCAGCAGGTGCTGGTGCGCTTTGGCGCCGACGCCGTACTGCCTATCAGCTACTTTCGCAGCCACGATGTAGCGACGCTAAGGGCGCAGCACTGGGTTGGTGAGCGCTATCAGCAGCTTAGTCATTGGTGGAGCGATGAAGAGGGCGACGCGGATTCGGCGCTCACCCCTTACCGCCGCGGGCAGATGGGTATTGCGCTGCTGGATGCCAATGGTCACGCGCTGCTCAACCAGTTTGTAGTCAGTGAACAAGGCGACGTGGAGTGGCTACAGGGCGAACGGCTGGTCTCGGGCGTTGGCGATTTCTTTACCAGCGGCCTGCGCGATCTCGAAAGCCAGTGGCGGCGGGGCGACGCTATTGGCGCAGCCGATTTGGGCTGGGCCGGTGTCGATCTACTGGTCATGGCCAGCACCGTTAAGGTGCTGCGGGCGGGCAAGGCCGCTCGTGCTGCGCGGGTAGGGAGCGTTGAAGCCCAGGGCGCTCGTGTTGGCTTGCGCCAGGGAGTTGTTGCCACCAGCGGGCGTTTTGCGACTCTGCCGCGTATGGCCAAGATTGCAGCGGTAGCGGGCACCGCCTATGTGGTGGTTCGCCACCCAAGCCTAGTTAGCGCGCTGGGCGCCAACCTTTCTACCTGGCTAGGCTGGCCGGTATGGTTGGGCCAGTTTCTTATTTGGCTGGTTGTGCTACTGCCGGTGCTGATAGTGGCGCGATTTGCCTATCGCTGGCTGTTGACGCCGCTGCTGTGGCTGCTAGTGCCGTTGATGCGGGTATGTTTTAAAACTGCTAACCATGCGTTAGCCAAACGTACTCCAAGGCAAGTCGACGAGACTAACTAAGAAGATGGGATGTAACATAAACGGGGCGGCCTTAAGGCCGCCCCGTTTGTTTTCTATTGATCAACCGCAAGCGTTATTCCGGCAAGGCATAAACGGCAACCTGATCACCTACCTGATCTTTCAAGATGCTGTTGCCACCGGAAACAAAGGCGACGTATTGGCGACCGTTGTACTCGTAGACAGCAGGGTTCGAGACGGAGGGGGCTTCGGTCTGATCTGACCACAGCTCCTCACCGGTTTCCAGCGAGTAGGCACGCACCTTGGCATCCATGGAAGCGCCAATAAAGATAACGTCGCCAGCGGTTACCGCTGGGCCGCCAATGGTGGGCGAGCCCCAACTCTCTGGCATATAGAAACCGTACTGTTGCGATGCGCCGATGGGACGACGCCATTTGATATCACCTGTCGTCATGTCGAGGGCAACAAGCTCACCAAAGGGTGGTTCCCAGCAGGGCATGCCCAACCGATTGAGCGCGACCTCTAAACGCATCCCATAGGGCGCGCCTTCCTGTGGGGCAAAACCGCTTTCATTGCCGGATCCGCTATCCGCTTTGTCATAATCTTCGCGATTATAGAGTTTTATGTACTGCACAATGTGCGAGGTATTGACGATCGCTGTCTGGCTTTCGGGGTCGAAGGCTACGCCGCCCCACTGAACGCCACCCGCGCTGATGGGAAAGCCAAGGGTGCCTTCGCCTTGGGTCGTCGGTGGGGTGTACATGCCTTCATAGCTGAGATCGTCCCACAGTGCAGAGCACTCCCCAAAGCTAACCGCATCAGCCAGCGCCCAGACGTTGGGTTTCTCGGACTGATCTAACAGTGGCGCGGGTTTGGTGGGGAAGGGTTGAGTCGGCGCATAGACTTCGCCCTCAACACTACCGTCGCCGCTGGGTACTGGGCGCTCCTCAATCGGCCAAACATCTTCACCGGTTTCTCGATTGACCACAAACAGAAAGCCCATTTTGGTCGCCTGAATCAGCGCCGGGATCTCTTCGCCATCGACGGTAATGTCCATCAGCGTTGGGGCTGCGTTAATGTCGTAATCCCAAATATCGTGGTGAACCCACTGCCGCGACCAAGCCACTTCGCCGGTCTCGATATCCACCGCGGTGGTCGATGTGCCTAGCGGCACTTCTTCGCTGCGGTTACCGCCCCAGTAGTTCGGTGAAGGGGAGGAGACCGGTAAATAGACTAGGCCAAGCTCTTCATCGGCGGACATATGCGTCCAGACATTGGCGGTGCCGCTCTGCTCGCGCATCTCATCAGACAGCGCCTGGAACGTCCATTCGAGCTCGCCGGTGCGGGCATTGATTGAAAATACGGTGCCAGGGGGAGCCTCTTCATAGGCCCAGTCCATGCCTGCCCAGCCAAGAATTAGATGGTCGCCCACCACAGTGGGTGGCTGTAGCAGCGACAACGGCCATTTTTCATTGGTGTCATTCCACTGGTTGACGTCCAACACGCCGTTATCGGCAAAGTTTGCGCACTGTTCACCGCTATCGGCATCGACCGCGAACAGTTGCGCATCCATGGTGCCCATGTAGATGATCTTTTGGCAGGGCTCGCCTGCTTCCGGGGTATCCGCTTCCCAATAAGCCACACCGCGATTCTTCAGGGCGGGCTGGGTCAGCGCTTCGAGAGAGGACTGCGTATCGAAGCTCCATTTCTCTTCGCCATTCGCGGGGTCTAGGGCCAGAATCCGGTAGAAGGGGGTGCCGATATACAGCGTGTCGTTGGCAAACACCGGAGTGGCAGACCAAACGGTCGCTGGTAAATCACCTGAACCATCCGCTACATCGCCGGTATGCACTTCCCAGACTTTTTCCAATTCGCCAACGTTGTGGGCATTAATCTGATCAAGCGGGCTATATTTCTGGGCGTTGAGCTGACCATGAAAACTGTCCCAGGTCGGCTCTCCAGGCACCAGCGGAATGGGGGCGGCGCTAGTCGATTCTTCCGGTGTGTCGTTCTCTTGCTCCCCTGGCGATGCCTGTTCACCTGACTGTTCTTGAGCAGTGGGTTGCTGTGTATCTACTGACGGCTCCTGAGCGAGTAGCGGCAAGGGCGTAAAGCAAATAGCCAGAGCGGTAATCGCGCCTAAGCCCGATGTGACAAATTTAAACGGAGTGCTCGGGGCGGATAATAAAGTTGGCATGGGCAGCTCCTTAGTTGTGAGTGAGGCGTGCGTGAGGCGCTGGGCGAACCATGTCCACAATCAAACCGATCAGGCCGAGCACCATGGCAACGCCAATCCACCACTGATGGAGCAGCATTGCGGCGAAAAATGTACCGGCGAGCCCTAGCAGAATAAGCCCTCTCAGTGKGAGGGAGGCCCCGCGTGTTTTGACTTTCATGAGCAATAGCGCCATCACCGCAAGAACGCAACAGGCCACAATGGCAACCAGTGCCCCGAGTGTTCCCGTGACCCCGGTAAGTGGTGTGAAATAGGCATATAGAGCGATTGCAAGCCCGGCGAGTGAGGCTATCAGAAGGACGATAGCGCCCGATTTTGATGAGAGGGGTGACGACATAACGTGTTGGCCTCCTGCTGAGTGGAAAGCCTGACATTGAGGCTAATTCAACGTCAGAAATCGTTAGCACTATAACTTTAGCAGAAAACGGTACCTTTATGATCTGGGGGCCGTAACCTGATCAAATGTCGCAACACGTCGCACTGTTTTTTTTCAGTGGAGGTAAGGCATTGCAAAATTGCCTATCTCGAATAAACTAAACTAATTGAACTAAGTCGTGTTTCTCGGGAGAACTTCATATGGAAGCTATCAACATACACGAAGCCAAAACGCGCTTGTCGCAGCTAGTCGCGCGGGCTGCCGAGGGCGAGGGGTTTATTATCGCCAAAGCGGGTAAGCCGATGGCGCGGGTAACGGCGATTGACAGCCCTCTGCCTGGTCAGCAGAAGCGGCTAGGTTTTTTGGCAGGCCAGTTTAAAGTGCCTAATGACTTTGATCGGATGGGGCAGGAGGAAATAGCTGAGATGTTTGGAGGCTGATGTGAATCTGCTTCTGGACACGCATGTTTTGCTCTGGGCAGCGGCGTCACCGGAGCAACTCCCGGCGGATGCGCTATCGCTGATCAATGACGAGAATAATAGGCTCTACTTTAGCGCCGCCAGCATCTGGGAAGTGGTGATCAAGAACAGCCTGCAGCGCCCTGATTTTCAAGTTGACCCGCACTTATTGCGAAGAGGGTTGGTGGATAATGGCTATTTAGAACTCCCCATCAGTTCACTGCATACACTTAACGTCGCTCATTTACCTAGCATTCATAAAGACCCCTTTGATCGGATTTTGGTGGCCCAGGCAGAGGCTGAAGGTTTTTTGCTAATCACAGCGGATGAGCTGGTGGCTCAGTACGCTGGCCCAATTAGAAAAGTATGAGCGTTTCGTTCGTGAGCCGTAGGTTAAAAATCTGTTTCGCTTAAAAGCCCATCGACTAGATGGGCCTGATATGTTGGCGCTATGAACGACTCGCCAGCCATCCGCGCCAACCGCCAAATTCGCTGATGTCTTGTGCTTCGCCACCTTCATTAAGCGCTCCGGCGGTGCAAATAAAGCCACACTTCCAGCTACCGTCGGCAAGCTCCACTTGGCCTAAACCGAGCGGGGCGGGAATGCCTGCTAAAAAGCTGCCCACGCTTTCGATGGGCAGGTGCCACMCTTCCACTTCAATGGCTTGGCCGTTTTCGTCGCGTAGCAATGCTGGGCGTTTGGGCGGCCCGCCTGCCAGGGCAAACAGCTTATAGCGCGGCGCGCTTTGGGTGGTGCTCACTAATACGCCGCCGCGTTCGGTCAATTGGTGGTTAAGCGGCAGTCCTTGCAGGTGTGCACCGCACACTACCAGCTCCATGGTGCCGTCTTGGGCATTGGTTAAGGGCTCAGATAACGCCGGATGGGCAACGCCTGTGGCACCTAACGGCAGCATTAAGCGGGCTTCTATGGCACGGGCGAGGGAGAGCAGCGTTAAGTCAGCAAACACCGGCCCAAACAGTGTCACGCCCACTGGTAAATCGCGCTCGCTAAAGCCTACAGGCACGGCCAGAGCACTGTAGTCGAGCAGGTTCATAAAGTTAGTCCAGGTGCCCAGGCGGGAGTTAACGCCGATGGGGTCCGCCGCTACTTCGGCCTTGCTTGGGTGCGTGACTGTGGTGGGCGAAAGCATGATATCGACGTTAGCGATTAACGCGTCGGCTTGGCGCTTAAATTCGGCGAGCTTATAGCGCGCATCGAAGGCGTCCACGGCCAGTGGTGTAGCGCCGCCTTGGGTAATTTCAAACGTTACCGGGTGGATAGCGTCAGGATGTGATTGCATCAACTCGCGAATAACATGGTAGCGTTCCGCCACCCAAGGGCCTTCGTAAAGCAGGCGTGCTGCTGCGAGTAATGGCGAGCAGTCCAACTCGACTTTCTCACCGCCGAGAGCTTCCAGTTCGGCAATCGCGTGGTGCATTCCCTTGGTATACGCCTCATCGGTTTGCCACTGGGATTCCAGCGGCACGCCGAAGCGGAACGCCGCAGGGGCTTTGCCATAGCGTTTACCGTGCACAGCAAAGTCATGCTTCCGCGACCAAGCGCACTGATCATCATAGGCAGCGGTAATGCCGAGCACTTTAGCGGCATCGTCGGCAGTGAAGGTAAACAGGCTAATGGTGTCTAGCGTCGCGCAGGCAGGTACTACGCCTCGGGTGCTAAGCAGCCCCAGGCTTGGCTTGACCCCGTAAAGGTTATGGAAGCAGGCGGGCACGCGCCCAGAACCAGCGGTATCGGTGCCCAGCGCAAAGCTGACCATCCCCGCCGCAGTGACCACCGCCGAACCGCTGCTGGAGCCGCCGGGTACCAGCTTAGGATCGAAGGCATTAGCAGGCGTACCGTATACATCCAGCGCTCGTTCACCCACCAGACCAGTGGCAAATTGATCCAGGTTGGTTTTACCCATCGGGATCGCGCCCGCACCGATCAACTGCTGCACCACAAAAGCATTTTCGGTTGGCGTATAGGCATACGCCGGGCTACCTGCCGTGGTGGGAATTCCCGCCAAGTCGATATTGTCTTTCATCGCAAAGGGAATGCCGTAAAGCGGCAGTGTGTCTGGTGATTCGCCTTCCAAGCGCTGTAGGTAAGGCTCCAGTTGCTCTCGCGTTAAACGAGTAATCCAGGCGGGCTCTTTGCCGTGGCTTTCAGCTTGGGCCAGCAGCTCGTCGATTAACGCAGCGGGGGTAAGCTCACCCTGTTGGTAGGCGGTGTGAAGGGTCGCAATATCCAGTGATGCGATGGGTAACATTATTAAACTCCTATCTGTGAACGGTGACCGTCATTAAACGTTGATACTGAAAGTAGCTCACCCACCCGCCAGGGGTGAGTCGAAAGCACTATCTGCCAACCGTTTTGGCTGCGCTCTAAGTAGTCGAAGCAAAGGCTGGCGCGCCAGCGTAAAGCGCCTTCAGTTAAGTCACTTACTGGTTCAAATAAAGCTGCTAGATTGGCCGTTGCGGAGCGAGGGGTAATCGCTATGGCGTATTCGCCCAGCTGCAGCCAGCGAAGGTGGCCTTGCTCATCGCAACGAACTACTTCTTCAACGGCGTTACCGGAAAGCCGCTGCCAGTGCTCAACGTAGAGCCCATGGGGGGGCCGCTCTTCTAGGGTGGTGTCATCAAGCCAGCGTAGTAGGCCAACATCACGCTCTAAACTGGGGCAAAGATCCTGATAGCGGTGCCATATGCATAGCCCTTCTTCGGTTTGGGTAACGCCCGCAAAGGCGGTCAGGCTTGCCAACCACTCAAGCTGTGATCGGTTGCACGCTTCTAGGCCGGTAATGCCGGAAAAATCCGGGCCGTTGGCAGGTAGGCGTAAATCAGCATGCCAGTGCTCGCCCTGGAGCCAGACAACCTGGCTGGTACTATCGGCCTGTTGGTAGGGCTCGGTGGCGGGCTCGGCATAAAGCGTGCGCTGCCAACCCCCACGAAATTCGCGCGGGATACTGGGTAAGGAAACGCTCATTATGGGGTTTCCTTATGCTTGCCGTGCTGGCCAAGGCTGCCCACTTCGCGGGCGCCATCGGGCAGCGCGATTTCTCCCTGGGCTAGCCGTTCACGCAGGTATTTAAAGGTTTGAATCGTTTGCGCGTAGAGATGATCCCCCGCTTTAAGCGGTGGGTAATATGCTTGGCCGTGGCGGGTCACCAGCTCGGGCAGCGGGGCGACCACGGTGTGATAATCGCAGGCGAAAAACAGCGGGAAAGAGTAGCGTTCTTCCTTTACTTTACGCACCCGATGAGAGGTGGCGACAAACTCGCCGTTGCTCCATATCTCCAGCATATCGCCGATATTGACCACCAAGGCGTCGTCTCGAAACGGCACATCAATCCATTCACCTGCGCCGTTCATCACCTCAAGACCCGGTGCGGTGGGGAGCAATAGGGTGAAACACTCATAATCTGTATGGGCACCAATGCCCTGAGCATCTTCGGCATCGGGGTTATAGGGGTAGTGAATCAGGCGCAGCTGGCTGGGCGGTTTAGTCACATGGTGAAGTAGGTGGTTCTCTTTAAGCCCTAACGCTAGGGCAAAGCCGCCCATCAGTGTGCGGCCAACCTGGTAGGCCGCGTCATAATAGGCTGCGACCGGCTCGCGAAAGTGCTCAAGGTCGGGCCAGGGATTGGGGCCGAGCAGGGGAGTGCCTGCCAAGACCTCAGGATCATCGCTGGGGAGTTCAAAGGCAAGATCGAAGGCCTCTTTCATATCCGGCTTTTTGGGATCCGGCGACTCTTCACCGGGCGGCACATAGCCCCGGTGGTGGTGGTAAAGACCAATATAGCGCTCCATTTTGGTCTCGGTTGGCTGGGCAAAGAAGCGCTTGGCTTGGCTGATTAGCCCTTCGCGAAGGGGGCGATCAATGCCGTGCCCCMCCATTTGAAAGAAACCCACCTCTCGGGCGGCGCGGCCAAGTTGCTCGGCAACGGCTTGGCGCGCGCTTACATCTCCATGTAGCAGGTCATGAATATCGATCACTGGGATCGCCTGAAAATCGGCGAGGCGCTGATCGTTCGTTGATTGGCTCATGGGGTTGCCTCCGCTTCACTGCTAAGCACCACGATGGGCTGCCCGGGGGCAATCGATGCTCCCTCTGTAAGCGGCAGGCGAACGACGCGGCCACCACAGTGGGCGGTGATCTCAACTTCCATTTTCATCGATTCCACCAGTGCCACCGGTTGGCCAGCGGTTACCTGCTCACCTTCTGCAACCAGTAACTTCCAAAGGCTGCCGGTGACGGGGCTTTCGATGCCTAGCTCGTTGTCATCCAGCGCTGTTACTTCGGCGCTTTCCGGTGCCTGATCTTCGAATGTGAATTGGCCATTGGCCCGCCAAGCGGCTATTTCTGCCTGGAAAGCAGCTTCGCGCTTGGTGCGGAAGGTCTCAATCGCTTCAGCATTTTTATCGATCTCGGCTTGGTAGTCCGCTAGGCGAAAACGTGCGGTTTCAATAGATAGGTCATATCGACCATGGGGAAAGTCGCGGCGAATTTGCTCAAGCTCTTCGTGGCTGACTTCATGAAAACGCAGTTGATCAAAAAAGCGCAGCAGCCAAGGGGTCTCGAAGTGTGCCGTGGTGCGGTAGCGGTTCCACATTTGCAGCGTACGGCCAACAAACTGGTAGCCGCCGGGGCCTTCCATACCGTAAACGCACAGGTAAGCGCCGCCAATGCCCACGGAGTTTTCAGCTGTCCAGGTGCGAGCGGGGTTGTACTTGGTGGTCACCAGCCGCTGGCACGGGTCAAGAGGAGTCGCCACAGGCGCACCCAGGTAGACATCCCCCAGCCCCATTACCAGGTAGCGGGCATCGAAGACGATATCGCGCACTTGCTGTTCGCTTTCAAGCGCATTGATACGGCGAATGAAATCCAGGTTGCTGGGGCACCAGGGCGCATCCGGGCGCACGCTGCGCTGGTATTTATCGATGGCTTCCTGACAGGCGGGGTCGTCCCAGGAGAGCGGTAGATGCACCACCCGCGACTCCACTTCCAGCGATTCCACATCTATTAGCGCCTGCTCGGCTTTTTGCAGATGGGCGAGCAGCTTATCCAAGGACAGTGCTAATGGCTCATAGTGAATCTGCAGCGAGCGAATACCGGGGGTTAATTCCCGCAGACCGGGCAGCGAGTGTTCCCGTAGCCACAGCATCCAGGCGTGAACCCGAAAGCGCAGCGCGATATCCAGCTCCATGGCGCCGAACTCGATCAGCAGGAAATCATCCCCGGCGCGGCGGTAGACAATTCGCTCACCGGCTTGCTCGGCGGGTACGTCGCGCACAACAGGGGTGTCACGCTCTGGCTGAATCTCTTCGACGGGCGCTGCTGTGAGAGACGCCAGTTGGTCTAGCTGGCGCTCTTCCAGGGTGCGAGCGGTGTTAAGACTGACCGGGACAAAGCGTACTTTATCGCCCGCGGCGAGCTGTCCCAGCTTCCAGCGTTCGGCGCGGATTACGGTGGCGGGGCAGACAAAGCCGCCAAGTGAAGGCCCATCGGGGCCCAGAATAACCGGCATATCGCCGGTAAAGTCGATAGTGCCAAAGGCATAGGCGTTATCGTGAATATTGGAGGGGTGTAGTCCCGCCTCGCCGCCGTCGGCTCGCGCCCACTCGGGGCGTGGACCAATCAGCCGGATCCCTGTGCGGCTGGAGTTGTAGTGCACCTCCCATTCGTGATCGAAAAAGCGCTCGATATCGTCATCGGTGAAAAAGTCCGGCGCGCCGTGGGGGCCGTAAAGTACCGCCACTCGCCAGGTTTTACCGCTGCCTTGATTGCCAAAGGTCGGGATGAGCGTCTTATCAAGCTGAGCCGCCGAGGTAGGCGAGAGCAGAGGTAAATCTAGCATATCGCCGCTTCTTAGCGCGCGGCCGCCGTGGCCGCCAAACTGGCCCAGGGTAAAGGTACTGCGGGAGCCCAGGTAACGAGGGCAGGCAATACCGCCGCGTACCAATAGATAGGCGCGAGCGCCCGCCGCGGCCTTGCCCAACGTCAGCGTGGAACCGGCAGGAATATCCACTACCTGCCAAAAGGCTACTTCTTCTCCATCTAGCGTAGCGGGGAGCCTGGCACCTGCCAGCACGATCTGGGTCGCACGGTGAAAGCGTAGCGTTGGACCGGTGAGGGTGATTTCAAGCCCGGCGGCATCGGTGGGGTTATCCAGCAGGCGGTTGCCCAGGCGAAATGACCAGTCATCAAATGGCCCGGAAGGCGGCACACCCACATCCCAGTGGCCCTGGCGGCCTGGGAAGTCCTGAATCGTCGTCATTGTGCCAGGAGCGATCACCTCTACGACGGGGGGCGCCCACTCAAGGGTAGCAAGCCAGTGCGTATCCAGGTCGGCATGTTGAAAACGCTCGGCACGCAGCACATGGGCCAGCCAGATGCGGTTAGTAGTGATGCCATAAACACTGGCGGTATCAAGCGTTGCAGCTAACTGCTCAATAGCAGCGTCGCGGCTGTTGGCGTGAGCGATTACTTTGGCTAGCATGGGGTCGAAGAGCGCTGAGATCTCCAGCCCGGCTTCTATGGCGTGGTCGATACGCAGGCCGTCAGCCTGTGGGAAATCAACTTCAGTCAGCAAACCTGCGCTGGGGCGAAAATCGTGGGCGGGGTCTTCGGCGTAGAGGCGTGCTTGCACTGCGTGACCGCTGGGGGCGAGATCTTTTGTCAGTGTTTCAAGCGTGGGCAGTTGATTTGCGCCCAGTTTTACCATCCACTCAACGATATCAATGCCATACACCATCTCGGTGACGCCGTGCTCAACCTGGAGCCGGGTATTCACTTCAAGAAAATAAAATGCCTCGCGCTGGGTATCGTAAATAAACTCAACGGTACCGGCGCTGCGGTAGTTGACCGCTTTGCCCAACTGAACAGCGGTGGCGTGCAGCGCCTGGCGAACATGTTCCGGTAGATTAGGGGCCGGGCACTCTTCGAGCACTTTTTGGTGGCGGCGCTGGGTCGAGCAATCACGCTCGCCCAGGGCAACGACATTGCCCTGGCCATCGCCAAAGAGCTGCACTTCGATATGGCGGGCGCGGGCGATATAGGCCTCGAGAAACACGCCGCCGTCACCGAAGTTGCGCTCGCCCAGACCTTTGACCGAGTCAAAGGCGCGCTCAAGTTCGGCGGCGTTTTGACATACCTGCATGCCGATGCCGCCACCACCGGCGGTGGATTTGAGCATCACCGGGTAGCCAATCTGCTCGGCGCTTTTGAGTGCTTCATCAACGCTTGCAAGCAGCTCGGAGCCGGGTACTAGCGGTACACCGGCTTTTTCGGCCAGCGCACGCGCTTGGTGTTTAAGACCAAACTGCTCAATCTGTTCGACGGTTGGGCCTAAAAAGGTCAGCCCTGCGGCATCGCAGGCAGCGATAAAGCGGGTGTTCTCTGACAAGAAGCCGTAGCCGGGGTGCACTGCCTGGGCGCCGCTCTGTTGGGCAATGGCGATCAACTTATCGATATTAAGATAGGTATCGCTGGCGCCGCCTTCGCCGAGAGAGTAAGCCTCATCGGCCTGGTGGACGTAGGGGGCGTCGCGATCCGCATCTGCGTAAACCACCACGCTGCCCACACCGAGGGCTTTCAGCGTGTGTAAAATGCGTGCGGTAATGGCGCCGCGATTGGCAATCAGAACTTTGCTAAACGTTGTATTGATGGACATGGCACTGCCTGCAAACAAAGGCGGGTCGTCCCGCAGGTTGCTTGGCCTTCTAGGGTCGTCCCTAGGGCGAAGTACTTATTCCCAAACCAATAGCTCGATGGGCGTTGGGTTGTATCCGTTGCAGGGGTTGTTGAGCTGAGGGCAGTTGGAGACCAGCACGATCACATCCATCTCAGCGATCATCTCCACATMCTTGCCCGGCGCGGAGATGCCGTCTTCAAAGGTCAGCCCGCCGTCGGCAGTGACCGGCACGTTCATAAAGAAGTTGATGTTGTGGGTGATATCGCGCTTGGTCAGGCCGAACTCTGGAAAGTTGGCGATGGCCTGCATCCAGTTATCTCGGCAGGAGTGCATATGACGCTTTTCCAGGTCGTAACGCACGGTGTTGCTTTCGCTGGCGCAGGCGCCGCCCAGGGTGTCGTGACGGCCGCAGGTATCGGCGCTGATCGTCAGCATGGCGCGGCCTTCACTGGACATTAGCGTCGTGCCTGCGGTGAGATAAACCGCGCCCTGTTCGCGTACCGTATCCATAGCGCTGTAGCGTTCGCTGGTATCGTCAGCGCTAAAGAACAGCGTGTCGGCGGCCTGGTTACCCTCTAAATCGAGAATGCGCAGGGTTTGGCCGCGCTTGACTGTGCCAATGTAGTGATCACCTGCGTTCACCGTTGTGCGGCTCAAGGCGTTTTCGGGGCGTAGAGTGCTTTCAATAATCATGCGGTGTCTCCCTTATAAGCCGAGGTGGTAAAGGCGGTTATTGGCAAAACCACGCGCGTTTTCAGGCCGCGAGCGGTAGCAGGGGTCGTCTTCTGTCACCGGCTCGGCGGTGCCGAGGGCAATGTCCACGCCACGGTGGGGGTAGTCAGCACTGGGATCGAGGGGGTGAGGGCAAGTATGCAACAGGACAAGCGTGTCCATCTCAAAGCGCAGCGTGACGCTTTTGCCCGGCTGGCAGTGGCCGGGCACATAGCGCAGCTTGCCTTCGTCGTCGCTTTCTACCCGAGAAAACAGGTTGAGGTTGGCCGCCATATCCCGACGGCCCAGGCCGTACTTGGCAAGCTCAACCAAAAAGGCGTCGAAGCCAGTAAGCGTCCAGTCGTTGTGAGCCTGCTGATAGCTGACCGGCTGCCAGCCTTTCTTTAGCAAGTGATGGGGCATCAGGTTGCCGCCAACGCTATCGTGCCAGCCCAGGTCGTCATGAGTGATAGAGGCGAAAATGCGCCCCATATCTGAGTAAAGGCAGTGACCCTGGGTAAGCTTAAAGGTGTGCTGGCCCTTCAAGGTATCGGGCAGGTTTAAGCGTTCCAGCAGGTTTTCCGGGTTATAGCACAAAAGCCCCACGTTGCTGTCGGCCTCTTTGGCCGTCAGCGTGAGGGTGGTGCCGCGGCGCAGGCGCAGCGACCAGTGATGCCCGCCGGGTAAGKGGGTGGTGTAAGCGGGTTGGCTATTCATAACAGCGTCTGTCATAGCAGCGTCTCCTGGGTGTGAGTTTGCAGGCCGCCCTGGTGAAGCGCTTCTTTAAGTTCGTTCGAAGGACGATCGCGTGAAATAGGTAAGTCGTAAGTAATCGTGGCGCCATAGGCTTCCGGCGCCTGGGGATCGTGGCGGGTTTTATCAAATACCCACAGCCGTGTGCCCAGCTCAAAGGCTTCTTTAAGGTCGTGGGTGATCATAAAGATGGTCAGCTGCTGCTCTTGCCACAGGCGGTTGATCAGCACGTGCATATCCTGGCGAATGCCGGGATCTAACGCACCGAAAGGCTCATCGAGTAATAAAATGCGTGGCCGCATCATCAGCGCCTGGGCAATGGCCAGGCGCTGTTGCATACCGCCGGAAAGCTCATGAGGGTATTTATTAAGCGCGTGGCCCAGGCCGACTTCTTCAATCCGAGCGCGCGCTTTTTCTATTGCGCGGCGCTTGGCGGCACCGAAGCTTTTGCCCAGCAGTTTTGAGCTGTGTAACTCATCGGCAATCATTACGTTGCCGAGCACGGTTAAGTGGGGGAACACCGAGTACTTCTGAAACACCACGCCGCGATCTGGTCCTGGCTCATTGGGAATGGGCTGATCATCCAGGGTTAAGCTGCCGCGCGAAATGGCTTCGGTACCTAACAGCATTTTCAGAAAAGTCGTTTTACCGCAGCCTGAAGCACCCACTAAGGTGACAAATTCTCCAGGCTCAACGCTGAAATTAAGATTTTCGAGCACCACATGATTGCCGTAGTGCTTTTCTAGCCGTTTGGCCGCTAGCAGGCTCATGAGTTATCTCCTTCGCCAGCGTGGTACCAAGGGAATGCCAGCCGCGATACCCAGGCCAACAGCTGGTCAAGCAAAAACGCCAGCAGGGTGATCCAGGCCACGTAGGGCAGAATCACGTCCATGGAGAGGTAGCGGCGTACCAAAAAGATGCGGTAGCCAAGCCCTTCCTGGGCGGCAATGGCTTCGGCGGCGATCAAAAACAGCCAAGCGGTGCCCAGTGCCAAACGGGTGGCGTTTAATAGCCGTGGGGTAAGTTGTGGCAGCAGAACTCTTAACAACACCTGCCAGGAGCTGGCGCCTAAGGTTTGCGCTTTGATCAACTGCTCGTCGGGTAGCCGCAAGGCGTGGCCTTGTAGGTCACGAATAAGGAAGGGCGTTACCCCAATCACAATCAGTGCAATCTTGGCGGCTTCGCCGGTACCAAAGGCGATAAATAGAATCGGCAGTATCGCCATGGGAGGAATCAGTGAGGCGMCGGTGACCAGCGGCGAGAACTTGGCACGAAGGATGGGAATGCCGCCGTTTAAGATGCCCACGACCAAGCCAATCAACGCGCTGATCCCCACTCCAATGACGATGCGCTCCAGGCTTGCAAAGGTGTCTGTCCACAGCACCACCTCCCCTGTACGCACGTTCTCAGCGGTGGCCAAATGGTAAAAAGTGCTGGCCATGGTCGAGGGCGTAGGCAGCAGGCGGTCATCAGGGTTTTCCGCCAGCCTTGCATTGGAGAAGCTCATATACAGCATCGCCAATAGCAAAAAAGGCAGTAGGCCTAAAAGCCAGCGGCTGCCCCGGGAGGGCGCTAGGTTAATCAATCGCTTCATGGCGGTTGTCCACAGAAGATGAGTGCAGAGGGAGCGGCAGGCGCCGCTCCCATCGCGCTAATGCAGGAGGACCCCGTTACTGAGTGTCGAGGTAAGCTTGGGTAAAGCTAGGGTCGAAGCGCAGTTGCACATTGCTCTCATCGCCGAATACGCCACTGGGGGTTTCGATGCCGACCACGCCTGCATTGGGTGCAATATCGCCGAGTAGACCGTGCTCAAAACTGAATTCGGCTACGCGCTCCATGGTGTCAAGCAGTTCGGGGTTCTCCATCAACTCGATAGCTTCGGCAGGGKCGGTGTAGAGGTAGGTGGCGTCTAACTGATTACGATAGCCCTCCACATCAGTGCCTGCAGCGTCAGCCATAATACTCAGCGCGTTCTCGTCGTCTGCTTCGATCAAGTCCATCACTTCGTACCAAGCGCCTACCAGGGCATGACCAAGTTCTGGGTTGTCCGCCAGGGTTTGGGTGTTGACGACCATCATGTCGAGGATTTCACCGGGAATTTCCGCTGAGGTGTACACCACGTTACTGTCGGGCATCTCAGCAATAGCGCTTAGCTGTGGGTTCCAGGCGGCCACGGCTTCGGTGGTGTCGCTAGAGAACAGGCCAACAATATCCGCATCGGAGGTGTTGACTGTTTCGATGTCGCGTTCGGTTAAGCCGACGCTCTGAAGGGCGCGAGCGAGAAAGTAATGGGAGACGCTGAACTGAACGAGATTGACCTCGCGGCCTTCGATATCGGCTAGATCGTCGCTGCCTTTGAGCACTATGCCGTCGTTACCGTTGGAGTAGTCGTTAATAATCAGTGCGGTGGAGTCAACCCCACTGGCGGCGGGGATTGTCAGCGCATCCATATTGGTCATGGCGCAGCCGTCAACATTGCCCGAGGTAAACTGGTTAATTGACTCAACGTAGTCGTTGACCTGCACCACATCGATGCTGATGCCGTACTCGTCGGCCCATTTGTCGACGACGCCTTCAACATCGGCGTAGGCCCAGGGCATCCAGCCAGCATAAATCGACCAGCAGACGCTGAATTCATCGCGCTCTTGGGCCTGGGCAGAAGTAACCGAGAGKGGGGAGGTAAGAGCGGCTATCACCAGGGCAGCCGATAGCGGCGCAAGGGATAGGCTTTTCGAAGTACGGTTTGGGGATACACGATTTGGGGAAATGCGCTTGCAACGGGTCATGGCAGCCTCCAGCGGCTAAGAGAAAACTCGGGGGCATCGGCGCATCACTGCACCTTATCCTCCCGGGCTTTTGTCCCGCCGTGTAACCTAACGCCTTAGCGTTAGGTCGATTGCTCTCGGACCAGCCACAGCCATCAGGGGGCGTACGTTGATGGTGTCGGAACCCTAGCGATCTATTGGAAACTAAATTGTGTGGCAGCGTTAGCCACCGATACCCCGTTTGTTACGCTTAGATACAAGGCAAAATCGTGGCCGATTCAATCTAAATCTTTCCGTTTCAGATAATTACAGTGCAAAATCCTGCAGAGCGGCAGGGGCATGGGCCCGCTTCATGCATCTTAATAGTGCGAAAAAGTGGGCTTCTGCACTGATTTGTGTCGCTTGGTCAGCGTCAAAGAGGTGTTTTACTGCCCTTACCAGGAATTTCCCGCACCAGGCGTGGCATCAAGAACCCCGGTAAATGATCGCGCAGTTGAGCAACGAGTTCACTGGCTTCACTATCCGGCACATCAAAATGCGCAGCGCCCTGCACGGGGTCTAATACATGTAGGTAATAGGGCAAAATGCCCGCTTCAAATAGCCGCTCAGATAGCGCTGCAAGCGCACTGACGCTATCGTTCACTCGGCGCAGCAGTACGCTCTGATTGAGTAGCGTCGCCCCGGCTTGTTTAAGCCGCGTGCAGCCATCAACGACTGCCTGGTCAATCTCGTTGGCGTGGTTAATATGCAGCACCACGACTTTTTGTAGTCGGGTGGTGGATAACCAATTGAGTAGGGCGTCATCAATGCGGTCAGGAACCACGACCGGTAGGCGGGTATGAATGCGTAGCCGCTTAAGGTGCGGGATGCTTTCTAGCTGTTCCACCAGCCATGCCAATTGGCGGTCATTGGCGGCCAGCGGGTCGCCGCCAGAAAGAATCGCCTCGTGGATAGTGGTGTCGTTGTGTAAGTAGTCGAGGGCTTCCTGCCACTGGGCTCTGGAAGGTGAATTGTCGCTGTAGGGAAAATGGCGGCGAAAGCAGTAGCGGCAGTTAATGGCACAGTTAGGGCTGGCGATCAGCAGCACCCGGCCCGCATACTTATGAATCAACCCTTTAGCGGGCCGGTGATCGGCCTCTTCCAGGGGGTCGACAACGTAGCCCTGAGGCGTAAGCGCTTCCTCGCCTAGCGGTATTACTTGGCGCAGCAGCGGGTCGTTTATGTCGCCATAGGCTATTCTGGTGAGATACGCTTCAGGCACGCATACCTCAAACAGTTCGTGGCCTAACTTGGCGCCGGGCAACCATTCGCGGCTGAGCCCCAGCCGTTGGCATAGTGCCTGAGGGTCGCGAATGGCATGGGAAAGTTGCTGCTGCCAAGTGGGTCGTGCCATTGAGCTGCCATGGCTTTGCGTTTCAGACGCGGCAATAATGATGTTCTCCTGCAAAAAAGCCCTCCTTCGGGTTATCATGCGGCGCACTGATCACAAGCGTGAAGCTGCGGCTTCGCAGACAAAGTCGTTAAGAATAGGTAATTGAGAGGCAATATGGCGAACTATTCTACCAATGAATTTAAAGGCGGTCTGAAAGTAATGCTCGACGGCGATCCTTGTTCGATCGTTGAAAATGAGCTGGTCAAGCCGGGTAAGGGGCAGGCGTTTAACCGCGTTAAGCTGCGCAACCTGATGACCGGCCGCGTGGGTGAGAAGACTTTCAAGTCCGGTGACTCGCTGGAAGGTGCTGATGTCATGGATTTGGAGATGGAATATCTCTACACCGACGGCGACATGTGGCACTTTATGAAAACCGATGGCTCCTTCGAGCAGTACGCGGTGGAGAAGAAAGCCTTGGGTGACACCGAGAAATGGCTCAAGGAGCAGGTGCCCTACATTATTACGCTTTGGAATGACAAGGCGATCTCTGTGACGCCGCCCAATTTCATTGAGTTGGAAGTCGTTGAAACAGATCCTGGCTTGAAAGGCGATACTGCGCAGGGCGGTTCTAAACCTGCGACGCTGTCGTCTGGCGCTGTTGTCCGCGTACCGCTATTTATCAATCAGGGCGAAGTATTGAAAATTGATACCCGCAGTGGCGACTACGTCTCCCGCGCTTAATCACTTTTTACTCGCACTTTTTGATGGCCACGCCTTGTGCGKGGCCATTTTTACTTGTGAATCGTGTGTCTAAGGAGTAGTGATGGCCATTGACTGGCAACCCTCGGCGTCAATTGAAACGCTCCGCGCTCGTGCGCGGTTAATGGCCAAAGTGCGAGCTTTTTTTGCCCAGCGTGACGTGTTGGAAGTAGAAACACCGGTGCTGGGGCAGGGGGGCAGTACGGATGTGCATTTGGTGTCGCTGCACACCTTGGCGCGGACGGATAAAGGTCAGCGCCGTCTGTGGCTGCAAACCTCCCCTGAATTTCATATGAAGCGGCTGTTAGCGGCTGGCAGTGGGCCGATCTTTCAGCTCGCCAGAAGTTTTCGCGACGCTGAAATCGGCGCCCGCCACAATATCGAATTCACCATGCTGGAGTGGTATCGACCACAGTTTACGCTGGAAAAGCTGATTAATGAGGCCGCTACCCTGGTCATGTCGCTGCTACCCAGTTTCCCGGGACCGCTTGTGCATTACCGCTACCGGGAGCTGTTTCATACTCACTTAGAGGTTGACCCTTTTACCACCTCGCTGGAAAAGCTGCGCTCATTGGCCGCTAAGCGGGCGCAAATGACTGCCCAGTCCTTAGCTGGCGAAGGCCGTGATACCTGCCTTGACCTGTTGATGAGCATGGTGATCGAGCCGCAGCTAGGCCAGCATGAGCTAAGTGTGGTGATTGATTACCCGGCAAGCCAAGCAGCCTTGGCGCGCCGCCACCAAGATGCCGACGGTGAATGGGTAGCGTCCCGCTTTGAACTGTATCTAAACGGTATTGAGTTGGCCAACGGCTACGATGAGCTGACCGATGCGGCTGAGCAGCGCGCCCGCTTTGCTGAAGATAACGCCGAGCGCCGCCGGTTAGGTTTACCGGAAGTGGATATCGATGAGCGCCTGCTGGCCGCCCTTGAACACGGGATGCCGGCAGGTGCCGGGGTGGCGCTGGGGATTGATCGTTTGATTCAACTGGCACTAGGTAAGGCGCGTCTGGAAGAGGTGCTGGCGTTCTCGACACCCAATTGCTAGGGGCGGCGTAAGCCTAGGGCCTAAGCCTCGATGCGTTTAAGTAAGAACACCAACGGCACCGTGGCGATGTAGATTAGCCCCAGCCAGGTAAAAATGTCGTTAAAGGCCAGTACTTGGGCCTGCTGTGAGACTCTCTGGGCCAGCATCGCGACGGCGGCGTGGTAGGCATCGGGCACCGAGCCGGCGAGCATCGTCTGGTACTTGGCGATCTCTGCCACCACCACTTCACGGCTGGTATCGATGGCCGGAATCAGTTGGTTCCAGTGAAAGTCCTCGCGAATATCGCGCACGGTATCAAGCAGCGCCAGCCCAATAGCGCCACCCAGGTTGCGCATTACACTGAACAGCCCGCTGGCGTTGCCCACCTCGCTGGGCGGCAGCGTGCCCATGGCGATACGTGAGGCTGGGATGATACACATGATCAGCCCCATGCCGCGTACGATCTGGGGCACGCAGAACTGCCAGAAACCCGACTCTACGGTGAGGTTGCTGTTCATCATGGTGCCCACGCCAACCAGCAGCTGGCCAATGAACAGCATAATGCGTAGGTCAAGGCGGTTGGTCAGCTGACCGACGACCGGTGCACACAGAAACATCGTTACCCCGGTGACAAACATCACTTGGCCGATCTGCAGGCTCGAATAGCCGCGCACAAAACCGAAGAACAGCGGCATGATGTAGACCAGCCCATAGAGCGCAATGCCGATGATAAAACCCATTCCCGCGCCGATCGCGAAGTTGCGGTTGGCAAAAGCGCGCAGATCGACAATCGGATGGTCGTGGCGCAAGGTGCGGGTAAAAAACCACACCCCCGCTACCAGACAAGTCAGGCTGAACAGTATTATCCGCTGGCTGGCGAACCAGTCGTCGCCGGGCCCCTCCTCAAGCACAAACTCCAGCGAGCCGAGAAACAAGGCGATCAGTATCAGCCCGATGACGTCCAGGTTGCGCGCTACCGCGTGGTTAGGCTTGTCGATATCTAAGTAAGACCACGCCAGCCAGCAGACCAGTACGCCGGGAATCACGTTGGCCAGGAACAGCCAGTGCCAGCTCAGTGTGTCGGTAATATAGCCGCCTACCGTGGGGCCGACCGAGGGTGCCATGGTCACCACCATACCGATCACTGCCTGGACGCTGCCCATCACGCGCCGGGGAAAAATTGAAAAGCTCACCGCCTGGGTAATGGGAATCATCGCCCCGCCCATAAAGCCTTGAATGGCCCGCAGCACGATGAGTTGCTCAATCGAAGTGGCCAGCGCGCAGCCGAGGCTCGCCAGGGTGAAGCCGACGCAGGAGAGGGTGAAGGCGACTCGGGTCGAGAGGATCCGCATCAGCATGCCCGATAGCGGGATCATCACAATCTCGGCGATCAGGTAGGCGGTCTGCACCCAGGAGATCTGGTCTTCGCTAGCCGACAGACCCGCTTGGATCTCGTTGAGCGAACTGGCGACAATCTGAATATCCAGAATCGCCATAAACATGCCAAACACTGCGGCGATGAAGCCGATGCGCTGCGGCCAGGGTGGCATATCGCTGACGCCTGCGACTGAACCTGCGGCCACGTTGCTCACGAATCGGCCAGAGTGCCGGAAGATGTGGCCATCGGACGATGACTCTCTTCGGTCGCATCATCCTTTCGAGGGTTCAAATCACGGGTATCGACTTCGGGCACTGCGGATAACCCTGCGCGCAAACTGCCTAGCGCCTCGGCGGGGCCGGTAACACGAATTTTGACCGGTACTCGCTGGACGATTTTGTTGAAGTTGCCGGTGGCATTGTCCTGGGGCAGCAGGCTGAACTCGGTACCGGTGGCTGGCGACAAGCTGTCGACCACCCCCTGGTAAGTGATGTCCGGGTAGGCATCAAGGTGCACTTCGACCGGCTGGCCGACACGGATCCGGGTGAGCTGGGTTTCCTTAAAGTTGGCCGCCACGTAGGCCGAATCAATCGGCACTAACTGCAGAAGTGTCAACGATGGCTGTGCCAGCGTACCGGTCTCGACCCTCAGGTTACCGATCACCCCATCGCGAGGGGCGACGATTTGGGTCTTGTCCAGTTGGTGGCGAGCATAGTCAAGATCGGCGCTGGCAGCATCTAGATTAGCCTCGGCGCGGGTTACATCGCTCTCGGCGACGGCCAACTGTCGCCGGGCCGATACGACGGCGGCACGGCTTTTAGCCAGGTTGGCTTCGGCAACCCGCAGTGTGGCTTGGTCGTCCTCGTGCTGCTGGCGTGAGGCATAGTTGTTGGCAGCCAGGGAGGAGGAGCGTTCGAGGTGCTGACGCGCCTGATCAACGTTAGCCTGGGTGGCCTGCTGCTCCGCTATAGCTTGATCGATAGCTGCTTGTTGGAGTTCCACCTGACGACGGGACTGAGCAATAGAGGCCGCCGCCACGGCCTGCTGCGCCTCAGCCTGGGTGACTTGGTCGTGGTAGCTTTCGGCGTCCAGGCGTACGAGCAAATCGCCTTGTTTCACTATCTGGTTGTCGTCCACCGCTACTTCGGCGACCCGCGCTGAAAGCTCGGTGCGCACCGCGACACTGTCGGTGCGCACATAGGCGTTGTCGGTTTCTTCGATAAAACGGCCGGTTTGCCACCAGCCCAGCCCCCACCAGGCTAACGCCGACAAGGCAGTGAGCCCGACCAGTACGATGAGTAGTTTACGCTTAGCTTTTCCTTTGGATCCTGCCTTTCGACCTGTGACTGAATCGTCGCGCTGGTGTTTGGCCTGAGCCTCGCTGCGCTTGCCATCCGTTGTCATGGCCACTCCTCAATACCTACCGTCACAAAGGGGCTTTCCTGGGAGGTGCAGACACCACCCTTGGAAGTGAAGATACATAGTGTAATGAATGCTACACTACATATCTAGCACTAACACATGTCATTCACGCTTAGCGCCTCTATCATTGACGATTACTCGGATGCTTCAACGGGAGTGGAAATGCCTCGTTCAACAATATCAGGTCCGCCCGATTGCCCTAATAGGGCGGATGCCATAGTGACTTCACGGGGTATGGCGCGTCGCGAACGCCTGTTGGACGCTGCCCGAGATGTCTTTCTTGAACAGGGCTATGCAGGCGCTAGTGTTAATGAAGTGGTTGCCCGCGCGGGTGGGTCACTGGCGACACTGTACAAGCAGTTTGGCAGCAAGGAGGGGTTATTTACCGCGGCCATGGAGCGCCATATCTCTACCGCCTGGGCCGTGCTGGAAGAGGGGCGGCGGGATCATCATGCCCTAGAGCAGGTGCTTTATGAGCTGGGACGCCGCATGTTGACGCTGGTGTGTGACCCCGGTGTGATTCGTCTGGTTCGCGGCTTGGCCTTTGAGGCCGAGCGGTCCCCCGAGCTTTGCGAGCTGTTCCTTACTCGCGGCCCCGACCAGACGCGTCAGGCGTTAGCGATGTATCTTGGCGAACAGGCCGCCGCCGGTCGCCTTAACCTCGATAATCCCCGCGAAGCAGCCGGTATGTTTATGGGTATGTTGCTCGGTGAGTGGCATATTGACGCGCTGCTTGGCCGCAGTTTGTGCCTTGACGAGGCGCAGTGCAGCGCCCGGGCAAGGCGCTGTGTCGCGATTTTTCTATCGGGTGTGGCCCGCTCCTAGCGTCTGCCCCATTTGCACCATGGTGGCAGGGGGAAGCTGTGCGAAATTGACCTGGTTGGCGAAGCACATGACGACCGTGGAGCCGAGCTTGAAACGGCCCATCTCGGCGCCTTTTTCTAGTGTGATCGGTTGGCCAAACTGCATGCGCTGAGGGTAACCCGAGAGTGGTGTTACCTGCCCAGACCAGACGGTCTCAATGGCGGCGACAATCATGGCACCGACCAATACCATTGCCATGGGGCCTTGCTCGGTATCAAAGATACAGACTAATCGTTCATTGCGGGCAAACAGACCTGGCACGTAGTTGGCGGTGGCTTGGTTGACCGAGAACAATCGCCCAGGGACGTAGATCATTTCTCGCAGGGTGCCGGTTACCGGCATATGCACCCGGTGGTAGTCCCGTGGCGATAGGTAAACCGTTGCAAAGCTGCCATCCAGAAACTCTTCTGCCAGAGCGGTATCGCCGCCGMGCAGGGTTTGGGCGGAGTAGGTGTGGCCTTTTGCCTGTACCAGTTGCCCAGCCTGTAGCAGCCCGTATTGGGAGAGCGTGCCGTCGGCGGGGCTCAGGATGCCATCGCCCAGTGGGCGCGCATCGGCTTTTAGCGCGCGGGTGAAAAAGTCGTTAAACGTGGCGTAGGCGGTGGGGTCGGGCTCCAGCGCTTGGCTCATATCCACATTAAAGCGTTTGATAAAGGCGTTAATCAGGGTGTTTTTCACCCACGGATTGTCGCACTGGGCGAACTTGCCAGTCAGGCGCGAGAGCGCGTGGTGAGGCAGCGGATATTGGAGTAGCGAAAAGGCTTTTTGGGAAAGAGTCACAGTAATATTTTCACTTCTCAATCGGTGTGTCGTCGCGGTTGCCCCATTCACCCCAGGAGCCCGCGTAGCCGCGCATATTGAAGCCCAAGGCTTTACCTACCAGCCAGGTAAAGCTGCTGCGGTGGTGGCTCTGGCAGTGGGTGGCAATTTCCATGTCGGGCGTGAGGCCGAGTGCGCCTAGCTCGGTGATAAGCTCGGCGTAATCGCGGATGCGCAGCGCGCGGTAGCGATCCATGGCCTGCAGCCAGTCCATGTTGACCGCGCCGGGAATGTGGCCCAGGTGCTTATTGTTACCGCGTACGCCATCGTACTCATCTTTGGAGCGTGCATCCCATACCGCGAACTGCTTATCGCTGAGCTTCTCTTTGATCTCTTCACAAGTGATCAGGGCATCGGGGTTGAGGATCTCAGCATGGTAATCGCTGGGTGTCGGGGCTGTCGGTTCGATGCTCTCGTCGAATTCTGCATCGCGCCAAGCGTGAATACCACCGTTTAAGTAGGAGTAGCGGGTGTGGCCGATCAGGTCTAGCGTCCACAGTAGCCGTGCCGCCCAGCCGCCGCCTTCGTCATCGTAAGCCACTACATGGGTATCGCGTGTCAGGCCTAAGGCACTAAATAGTCTTGATAGCGCATCCACATCGGGAACATCGCTGGGCACCGGCCCTTCGCCGCGCATCAAGTAGCGGAAGTCGAGGAATATAGCGCCGGGTACATGGCCCTGGCGATAGCTGTCGCCGTTGACCGGCACATCGATAATCAGTAGCTGTGAATCACCCAAATGCTCCTGCAGCTGTTCGGGTTCAACGATCAGCGGCAGCAGGTTGGCTTCCGACGATTGGCTTGCTGTGCTCATGACTAACTCCTGTAAATCCTAGCTATCCAAACTATCGAGAATGCGCCGATAGCTGGTAAAGCGTGCTGGATGAATCTTGCCTGCCTCAACCGCTGCAAGTAAAGCGCAGCCGGGCTCATTGCGGTGGCGGCAGTCACGAAAACGGCAGTGGCCAATATAGTCGTGAAACTCAATAAAGCCGTCGGTGACTTCCTGCTCATTAAGGTGCACCAAGCCAAACTCGCGAATACCTGGAGAATCGATGAGATCGCCGTCAGCCACTTCAGCGCGGCTCATGGTGTAGAGGCGTGCCGTGGTTGTGGTATGGGTACCTTTACGGGAATCTTCCGAAAGCGCGCCAATGCGCAGGGTTTCGTCGGGTAGCAAAAGGTCGATCAGCGATGACTTGCCGACGCCGCTCTGGCCAACAAACACCGACGTACGCCCTTCAAGCTGGCTGCGCAGCTCGTCTAGCCCCGTTTCTGTGGCGGTGGTGGTGCGCACCACGGGATAGCCCAACTCACGATAGCGCTCGAGTAGTTTACCCAGCTCGCCACCATCTTCCGGCAGCAAATCGGTTTTATTGAGCACCAGCACCGGCGCTATACCGGTGGCTTCGGCAGCCACCAGATAGCGATCAATAAGGTTGGCGTGGGGCGCGGGTTCCACTGCGAACACAATCAACAGCTGATCAATATTGGCAGCTACCGGTTTGAGCAGGCCGCGGGCGTCAGGGCGCTTGAGCACGCTGTCTCGCTCCTCTCGAGCGACGACCACGCCGGAGCCTTCTTGCCCGGCGCGCCAAATCACCCGGTCACCGGTGACCAGGCCGTCCAAATTGGCGCGTAAGTGGCAGCGAACCGGTTCATTGTCGCTGTTGCGCACCTCTAGAGTGCGCCCAAAGTGAGCAACGACACGGCCCGGCTGTTCTGCGCCGTATTCGCCCGCGGCAAGTTTTTCAGCGTCTTGTACGTCGCGCTTTTCCGCACGCTGGGCACGTTCCGCCTGGACTTTCTCGACTCGCCACTGCTGCTGGCGACTTAATTTACGTTTGCTCATGATCACCTGATGATCGTTACAATGGCGGTCATTGTACCTACCAACTAGCCAAGCTGTCCTGTATAGCTGCTTGATGGGCTTATTTAAGGCACACTTGGATGATATTAATGGCCATTTGGGCAAAGGAAGAACGGTAATGAGCAACGAAAAGACGGATTCAGCGGTGCCACGGGATGATCTGCTGGTGTGGATTGATCTAGAGATGACCGGTCTGGATCCTAATATAGAGCGCATCATTGAAGTGGCCACACTGATTACTGACGCGGATTTAAACGTGGTCGCGGAAGGGCCGGTGATTGCGGTGAAACAGCCGGACAGCTTGCTGGCGCAGATGGATGACTGGAATCAGAAAACCCACGGCGAGTCGGGCTTAGTTGCCCGTGTTAAAGCCAGCCAAGTGGAAACTGCTGAAGCCGAGCAGCAAACCCTGGCGTTTTTACAGCAGTACGCGGTGGCAGGCTCGTCGCCGATGTGCGGTAACAGTATCCATCAGGATCGGCGTTTTCTGGAGCGTGAGATGCCTGCGCTGCTTAACTTTTTCCACTACCGCAATCTCGATGTGTCGACACTTAAAGAGGTCGCCAAACGCTGGAACCCCGGCGCGCTGGCCGGCTTTAGTAAGCAAAATGTGCACTTGGCCATGGACGATATTAAAGAGTCGATTGCCGAGCTCGCTCATTATCGCAATACGTTTTTGCGCGTTGATCAGCGCAGCGACGAAGAAGAATAGCTAAGAAGAGTAGCGTTTAAGACGCGTCAGTGGCAATGCGCTCACTGCGTTTAAGGCGCTGCTCCTCAAGCGACCAGGCGACGTGTTCGCGTACCAGGGCACTTGGGTAGGCTCTGCGTGCCCACAGTGCGGCCTCTACGGCTTCGCTCCAGGGTGCATTGCCCAGGCCAACGGCGATATTGCGCAGCCAGCGCTCGTAGCCAATGCGCCGGATTGGGCTGCCGGCGGTTTTATCCAGAAACTCCGCTTCACCCCAGCAAAACAGGCTGATAAGCGTTGCGCGGTCTAGATCGTAGCGCGGTGCAAAGTCATCTTCCTGGGTAATATGGGTAAAGCGAGTGAACGGGCACACAAGCTGGCAGTCGTCACAGCCGTAAATACGATTACCCATGGCGCGACGGTACTCAACCGGAATAGCGCCGTGCAGTTCAATGGTGAGGTAGGAAATGCACTTGCGTGAGTCGACCACTTTGTCGTCCACGATGGCGCCGGTGGGGCAGGCCGTTCGGCAGGCACTACAGCTTCCGCAGTGTTCATGCTCAAAGGGTGCATCAATGGGTAGCGGGAGGTCGGTATAGAGTTCGCCCAGAAAGAATAGCGAGCCCGCCTTGGGGTTGAGTAGCATGGCGTTTTTGCCGAACCAACCGAGCCCGGCTTTTTGCGCTAGGGCGCGCTCCATGACCGGCGCGGAGTCGACAAAGGCGCGATAACCGAAGTCGCCGACTTCCTGCTCAATTTTTTTTGCTAATAGGGCTAACCGTTTGCGTATTAGCTTGTGATAATCACGCCCTAAAGCGTAGCGCGAAACATAGGCGCGGCTGGGCTGGCCAAGCACCTTGGTGCTCTCCMCTTCGGCAGGCAGGTAATCCATGCGCACGCTGATAATGCGCTGAGTGCCGGGTTCAAGTTCTGCAGGACGGGTACGCTTGGTGCCATGCTTGGCCATAAAGCCCATTTCGCCGTGATGGCCGTTTTCCAGCCATGCGTCGAGGTGGGCTTCATGAGCGGACAGTTCAGTATCGGTAATACCTACCTGCTGGAAGCCCAGCTCGCGTCCCCAGGTTTTAATCAGGTCGGCAAGATCGGTAAGAGTGTTTTCTGAAAGCATGGGCGCCGTTTTGTCGCGAAAAATGAAAAGCCAAAGGAATTGGAAGTTGATACTCAACGGCTAGACGTTAGCCGCGCTATGCTAACGCATTGGCAGCCATCAAAACATGTGAAAGGAGCGATCGTGTCGATCCCGAATACTTCCATGCTACGCCCATTATATAAAGCCGCCCAGGTGCAGGAGCTCGATCGCCGCACCATTGCCGGTGGTATCGATGGATTTGCGTTGATGCAACGCGCCGCCTCGAGCGCTTGGCACAGCTTCCGCTCGCGCTGGCCCCAAGCGCGTGGCATCACCGTGATGTGTGGCAGCGGGAACAACGGCGGCGATGGTCATGTGCTGGCAGCGCTGGCCATGCAGTCTGGCCTTAAAGTGCAGCGGGTAACCCTTAAACCCCTTGAGGAACTAAGCGGCGACGCGGCGCGTGCAGCAGCGCTGGCGACATCCGCAGGCGTAGGCTGCGAAGAGTGGAGCGCCGGGATAGTGCTTACTGGCGAAATAATTGTCGATGCACTGCTAGGTACCGGTTTGACCGGTGAGGTAGAAGGGCGCTTCAAGCGGGCTATTGAAATGATTAACGCCGCAGATCAGCCGGTACTGGCGATTGATATTCCTTCTGGGTTAGTGGCTGATACTGGCGCCGTGCTGGGTATTGCCGTTAAAGCCGCCTGCACGGTGACGTTTATTGGCGATAAGGTGGGTTTGCACACAGGGAATGCGCCGGCCTATACCGGCGAAATAGATTTTCGCCCCCTAGGCGTCAAGGCTCAGGCCTATTTTGATATTCCGCCCACGGCTTGGCGGCTGGATGATTCGTTACTGGAAGAGGCCTTTGCGCCCCGCCTGCGTACCCACCATAAAGGGGATATGGGCCACGTACTGGTGATGGGCGGGGCTCCTGGATTTGGCGGGGCGGCGCTACTTGCCTGCCAGGCCGCCGCGCGGTTGGGGGCGGGTAAAGTGAGTTTGGCAACGGCGCCTGAACATATTGCCGCCAGCTTGGTGCGCTGCCCGGAAGTGATGGCCCATGGCGTTCGCGGTGGCGCTGAGGCCGCTGAGTTGCCCAACAACGTTGACGTTGTGGTGGTCGGGCCAGGGCTGGGTCAGGCTGCTTGGGGGCAGGCGGTGCTACAGAGTGCGCTGCAGTCAGACGCGCCCTTGGTGGTTGATGCCGATGGCTTGAATCTTTTGGCGCGCCAGTGGCCGGATGTTCGCCGCGATAACTGGGTATTGACGCCGCACCCCGGTGAAGCCGCGCGACTGCTGGGCTGTGAAGTGGCCGATATTCAGGCGGATCGGCCTGCCGCCGCCCTGGCACTGCAACGTGCCCGGGGGGGCGTGGTGATTCTAAAAGGTGCAGGCAGTTTAATTGCTGGCCCCAGTGGCTTGGTGGTGTGCCCTTACGGTAACCCAGGCATGGCCAGCGGGGGTATGGGCGATGTGCTCAGCGGCATGCTGGGGGCACTGATGGCGCAGCGTGGTGACGTGGAGTTTAGCGCTTGGCTGGGTACCATGGTGCACGCGCTAGCGGCAGATCGCGCAGCCGAGGAAGAAGGCGAGCGTGGCCTGCTGGCCAGCGATCTGGCATCCTATGCGCGAAAATTGATTAATCCGTGAAGGCAGCCCACATGCAGGTGCGATTAGACAGTGAAGAGGCCCAGGTAGCTTTTGGCGAAGCATTAGGGCAAGTGTTGCAAGGACGCGGACGGGTGTATCTAGAGGGTGAACTGGGTGCCGGTAAAACGACACTAACACGTGGCATTCTGCGCGCTTACGGGCATCAAGGGGCGGTTAAAAGTCCTACCTATACGCTGGTGGAGCCTTACGAACTAGGCTCCCAGCGGATCTATCATCTAGATTTGTACCGTTTGTCTGATCCAGAAGAGCTAGAGTTTATCGGTGGTCGTGACGTGCTGGCCGACGATGCGATTTGCATTATTGAGTGGCCCAGCCGCGGTGAAGGATGGCTGCCAGTGCCGGATCTTCGTCTGGTGCTGGAAGTGGCTGATCCAGGGCGTTTGGTCTCCTTGGCCGCGGGTAGTGAGCAAGGTGAACGCATATTGACCTCCTTGCAACGTCAGCTAAGTAACGCAAGTAAGCTAAGTTCCGACCAGTTGGAGAGTGGTGTGATTCAATGGAAATAAAGGGCATAGCGGCACGCGTATATCGTTTATTGGCCGCCAGTTTTTTTGCCCTAGCGGCGGTTAATGTTCAAGCGTCCAGCGTCGAAAGTATGCGTTTGTGGGCGGCGCCGGATCATGCCCGGCTGGTATTTGATCTCTCCGCTGCCACCAATGCCAACGTGTTTTCGCTGGAGAATCCTGCGCGTTTGGTGATTGATTTAGATGATACCCAAATGGGTACCGACCCAAGCACGCTGCCTTTGAATGACAGTGCGATTGAATCGGTACGCACAGGCGTACGGGAGGGAGGTGGCCTGCGGGTGGTGCTTGAACTTAACCGTGAGATTGAGCCGCGTCATTTCACCCTGACGCCCAATGATCAATACGGGCACCGCCTGGTAGTGGATCTCGAATATCCCGGTGAAAGCGCCGTTGAGAACCCGATCGACCCTATCGAGGCGATGATTCGGGATCAGGAAATTCAGGCCCAGCGGGCATCGGCGCAAAACCAGTTGCCGGGCACAGCAGAGCCACCCAGTGACTCAGTACCGGTTGAGGTTCAGGAAGCCAAGCCGCATCCGCGTAGAGACATTATTATCGCCGTCGATGCCGGTCACGGTGGCGAAGACCCAGGGGCCATCGGCCCTTCAGGTACCCGTGAAAAAGACGTGGTGCTGGAAATTGCCCGTCGTTTGGCCTCGGAGGTCAATGACACGCCGGGCTTCAAGGCGGTGCTAACGCGCGACGGCGACTACTATATAGGGTTGCGCCAGCGTACCGCATTGGCGCGGGAGCAGAAGGCGGACTTCTTCGTCTCCATTCATGCCGATGCCTTTACTAGCCCACGCCCTCAAGGCAGTTCGGTGTATGCGCTCTCCCAGCGCGGCGCTACCTCGGAAACCGCCCAGTGGCTGGCGGATAGCGAGAACCGCTCCGACTTGATTGGCGGCGTTGATGGCAACCTCTCTTTGCGCGATAAAGATCAGGTGCTGCGCGGGGTATTGTTGGACTTAACCATGACCGCTACCTTAAACGATTCGCTGTCTATCGGCGGGCAGGTGTTGGAACAGTTAGGGCGAATTAATCGGCTACATAAGTCCCGCGTCGAGCAGGCTGGGTTTATGGTATTAAAGTCTCCCGATATCCCCTCGCTGTTGATTGAGGTGGGGTTTATCTCGAACCCCGACGAAGAGCGTCGTCTACGCGACCCTGTGCACCAGTCGGGGCTTTCGCAAGCAATTTTCAGTGGGCTGCGCGATCACTTTGAGCGCTTCCCACCGCCGGCCAGCCTGCTTGCCTGGCAGCGTGATAACCAACGCCAGCCGTCGGGTAATGAGTACCGTATTCAGTCGGGAGATACCCTGTCGGCGATTGCCGTGCGCCACGGCGTACCGGTGAATCAGTTGAAGCAGGCCAACGACCTGAATGGTGACGTGATCCGCGTTGGCCAAGTGTTACAGATTCCCCGTTCATGAGGTGTCGTGTTGACTGATGTGMCCGCTACTGCACCGCGTATTCATGTGCTCGACCCGCGGCTGGCTAACCAGATAGCCGCCGGTGAGGTGGTTGAGCGCCCCTCATCGGTAACCAAAGAGCTGATTGAAAACGCTATCGATGCCGGTAGCCAGCGCATCGAGGTGGAAATTGAGCAGGGTGGCGCGCGGCTGATTAAGGTGCGCGATGATGGTATCGGCATTGGCGAACAGGACTTGCCGCTGGCCTTGGCCCGCCACGCCACCAGCAAGATTGGCAGTCTGGAAGATTTAGAGGGTGTCAGCTCACTAGGTTTTCGCGGCGAAGCGTTGGCCTCAATTAGCTCCGTTTCACGGCTGGAGCTGATCTCCAATGCCGAAGAGGATCCCCGTCACGGCTGGCGAGTGGTAGCCGAAGGGCGGGGTATGGACGCCAGAGTGACGCCAGCACCGCACCCCCGTGGCACCAGCGTCGGCGTGCGCGATCTGTTTTTTAATACCCCCGCTCGGCGCAAGTTCCTGCGGACTGAAAAGACCGAGTTTGCCCACGTGGAAGAGGCGTTTCGTCGCCAGGCGCTATCGCGTTACGACATCACCTGGGTATTGCGCCATAACCAAAAAGTCATTCACCAACTGCCTGCCGGTCACTCAGCGTCGGCCCGGGAGCGGCGGATTGCCTCGCTGCTAGGCAAAAATTTTATCGAGCACGCCCGCTATATCGAGCGCGAAGCGGGCGGTTTGCGGCTAAGCGGCTGGGTGGGTCTACCCACCCATTCGCGTTCCCAGGCCGACCAGCAGTACTTTTTTGTTAACGGGCGGGTGGTGCGTGACCGTTTGGTTGCCCACGCGGTGCGCCAGGCCTATCGCGACGTGTTGTTTAACGGCCGTCATCCGGTGTTTGTGCTCTATCTGGAGCTCGAACCGGATGTGGTGGACGTCAACGTTCACCCCACCAAGCACGAAGTGCGCTTTCGCGATGGCCGCATGGTGCATGATTTTCTCTATTCGAGCCTCCACCACTGCCTGGCCTCCGCTAAACCTGCTGAGAGTTCAGGAGATAGTTCAGGAGATAGTTCGGGCGATAGTTCAGACGAGGGGGTTGCCGATGAGGCCAATACGCCAGGCGCATCGCCACAGGGCGTGGCTTCAGAGGCGAGCGCCGAGCAGCCCCGATGGCAGCAGCAGGGCATCGCATTAACCCACTCGCCGGATCGCCACCCAGGTGCGGCGCGCGTGCGGCGCTTTATGCAGGGCTATCAGGCGCTTCACCCCGATCATGAAGAGACGCTATTAACGCCTCAGCCGAATGTCCCCAGTGGGCGGGGCAGTGAGGTGCGTGAAGCGCCCCTTGCAATGCCCGACAACGACCCCACTGCAGCGCCGCCGCTAGGTTTTGCGCTAGGGCAGTTGCACGGTATCTATGTTCTGGCCCAGAACGCCGAAGGGCTGGTGCTGGTGGATATGCATGCCGCCCACGAGCGCATTGTCTATGAGCGTATGAAAACACAGCTGGCCGCTGCTAAAGGGTTGGATGCGCAACCGTTGCTGGTGCCCGTCTCCATTGCCGCTAGCCGGGCAGAGGTGGCCACTGCTGAGAGCGAGCAACAGGCGATCTCCCAGCTGGGCATTGAGCTCGATATTGCCGGGCCAGAGACGCTGCTGGTGCGCCAATTGCCCGCCTTGCTTGCCCAGGCTGACCCTGAAGCGCTGGTGCGTCAGATGCTGGAGGAGCTGGCGCGTTATGGACGTACCCATCAAGTCGAGGCGCGCTTGCATGAGCTGCTTTCCACCATGGCGTGCCACGGCAGCGTACGTGCCAACCGACGGCTGACGATCGACGAAATGAACGCGCTGCTGCGGGATATGGAGCGCACCGAGCGCAGCGACCAATGCAATCATGGCCGCCCTACCTGGACACAGATGGGGCTTAAAGCGCTCGATCGGCTCTTCTTGCGCGGGCAATAGTCACTACTCTTTTACAGCTACTCTTTTCTTACCTGATGGAACCGCGCATGGCTGATACGCGCCCCTGGGCGATTTTTTTGATGGGCCCAACGGCCGCCGGGAAAACCGATACCGCGATGGCGCTCCACGAGCGGCTGGGGCACGAGCTGATCAGCGTTGACTCGGCGATGGTGTATCGCGGCATGGATATTGGCAGCGCCAAACCCAGCGCGGCTGAGATTGCCCGAGCGCCCCATCACTTGATCGATATCCGTGATCCTGCCGAACCCTATTCCGCCGCCGACTTCCGTGAAGATGCGCTACGGCTAATGCGACAAATGAGCGCGGCGGGCAGAGTTCCTCTCCTGGTCGGCGGTACCATGCTTTATTACAAGCGGCTAATCGAAGGTGTGGCGAATTTACCCTCTGCTGACCCGGTCATTCGTCAGCGGCTCGAAGCGCAATGGCAAAGTGAAGGGCTATCGTCGCTGCATAAGCAGTTGGCTGAGGTGGACGCGATCTCTGCTCAGCGTATCCATCCCAATGACCCCCAGCGCATAATGCGTGCGCTGGAAGTGTACTACGCCAGTGGGCGTCCAATGAGTGAGCTATGGGCGGAACAACAGCCGGAAACCTTTCCCTGGCGTGTGTTGTCGATAGCATTGGCACCTAATGATCGGGCGCTTTTGCATCAACGCATTGCCCAGCGTTTCGAAGTAATGTTGGGTGAGGGCTTGATAAATGAAGTCGCCGCCCTCAAAAAGCGTAATGACTTACATTTAGGCCTGCCGGCGATGAAGAGTGTTGGTTATCGCCAAGTGTGGGAGTACCTGGAAGGTGAGTATGACTATTCCTCGCTCGTTGAGCGAGGCGTGATCGCAACTCGTCAGCTAGCCAAGCGTCAATTAACCTGGTTAAGAAGCTGGCCAGAGCTTAATTGGGTTGATTCACAGCGTTCAGACGCGCTGGATCAGGTGCTGAAACTCGTGCGTGACAGCGGTGCTTAGCGTAAGATAGTCCGCTAAGATAGTAACTTAGTAAGTGTGTTTTCGATTGGCTGAGTGATTGGGCCTGTCGCGAACCTCAAAGCTCTTCGGGCATCACTCGGCCTTTCGGGCAGTAATAAATAGTGCGGCGTAGCACCAGTAGGGCACGCCATTTGATAATTAACCCCAACGACAGTTTTAGGGAGAGCAACATGTCCAAAGGGCAGTCCCTTCAAGACCCGTACTTGAACATTCTGCGCAAGGAGCGCATTCCGGTCTCTATCTTTTTGGTCAACGGCATTAAGCTGCAGGGCCAGATCGAATCGTTTGACCAGTTTGTTATCCTGTTGCGTAACACCGTCAGTCAGATGGTTTATAAACACGCTATTTCTACGGTTGTTCCATCTCGCAACGTACGCCTGCCTGCGCAAGACCCGGCAGAGCAAGATGCGGAGATTTAACACCGCTGAAGCAGCAAGAGAGTCCACGAGGTATTGATTGTTTTTCGAACGCCCAGACGCCGGTGAAACGGCAGTTCTTGTTCATGTCGATTTTCATGATGAACAAAAACGTGAAGACCCGGGTGAGTTTTTAGAGCTCGTACGCTCTGCGGGTGCAGAGCCTGCGACTCTACTCACTGCTAGCCGCCACCGACCTGACTCGCGCACCTTTATTGGGTCAGGTAAGTTGGAAGAGCTGCGGGCATTGCTCGCGGCTCACGAGGCTGAGCTGGTGATCTTCAACCATAGCTTAAGTCCCTCTCAAGAGCGCAATGTTGAGCAAGAGCTCAAATGCCGAGTGCTTGACCGTACCGGTCTGATTCTCGATATCTTTGCGCAGCGGGCTCGAACGCATGAGGGTAAGCTGCAAGTAGAGCTTGCTCAGCTTGAATATATGTCGACTCGCTTGGTTCGTGGGTGGACACACCTTGAACGCCAAAAAGGCGGGATTGGCCTGCGCGGCCCGGGTGAGACGCAGCTTGAAACGGATCGCCGCCTGCTGCGCGGGCGAATTAAATCGATTCATAAACGCCTCGATAAAGTACGTAGCCAGCGCGACCAGAATCGCCGTGCGCGTGCGCGCGCGGAAATTCATAGCGTATCGCTGGTCGGTTACACCAACGCCGGGAAGTCGACGCTGTTTAACGCCTTGACCAACGCCGAGGTGTATGCCGCCGACCAGCTGTTTGCGACACTTGACCCCACGCTGCGACGGCTTGAGATTGAAGACGTTGGCGCCGTCGTGATGGCCGATACCGTGGGCTTTATTCGCCATTTGCCACACAAGTTAGTTGAGGCATTTCAAGCCACGCTTCAAGAAGCATCGGAAGCGTCGCTGTTGGTGCACGTCATTGATGCCGCAGACCCTGACCGCGAGTTAAACGTGGAGCAGGTGGAGTTAGTGCTCAAAGAGATCGGCGCGGATGATGTGCCGGTACTCAAGGTCATGAACAAAATTGATAAGCTCGATAGTGCCCCACGCATAGAGCGTGATGGCCATGGCGTACCCGAAGTGGTTTGGCTCTCGGCCCAGCAGGGGCAGGGCCTTGAGCTACTCCATGAAGCATTAACCGAGCGCCTGGCCAACGATGTCATTGGCTTTTCGCTGACACTCACTCCTGAGCAAGGTAAGCTGCGCGCTGGCCTTCACGAGTTGAATGCTGTTCGCGAAGAGGCTTTTGACGAGCAGGGGCAGTCGGTGCTGGATGTGCGTTTGCCGCGGCGCGATTTCAACCAGCTAATGGCTCAGCTAGGCGAGCGTGCCAATACCTATTTACCTGCAGCGTTGCAGGAAACTGAAGATTGGTAGCCTCACCGTTTAATGTCTAGTACGCTGTCAGTATCTGCTTTTGTATAAAAACGGTACAAGATTTACATAGCAATAATATCAAAACGCCAGCGCTTCGTTGATTTACGAAGCCAGATGCGCGAGCGAATACCCTTAGTGGAGAAGAAGTATGGCCTGGAATGAGCCTGGTGGTGGCAACCAGCACGACCCTTGGAGTAGCGGCGGCCGACGCGGTGGAAATGATGGTGATGGAAACCGTGGCAATAACAATGGCAACGGCGGCGGCAATAACGGTAATAAAGGGGGCAACAACCAAGGGCCTCCTGACCTGGATGAAGCGCTGAAAAAGTTTCAGGACAAGCTCAACGGTATGTTGGGTGGTGGTAAAAAAGGCGGTGGTAAAAAAACCGGCGGTGGCGGTAGTGATAAAAACCGCAACCCCTTTGCGCTGCCAGGCTTGCTGATTATCGTGGCACTGGCTATCTGGGCGGCCATGGGCTTCTATCTGGTTGACCAATCCGAACGTGGTGTTGTACTCCGCTTTGGTGAATACCAAGGCGTTGTCAACCCCGGTCTCCAGTGGAATCCGCCGTTGATTGATGATGTCCGCATGGTCAACGTGACACGTGTGCGTTCGCTGTCACAAACGCAGTCGATGCTGACCCGCGACGAAAACATCGTCGAAGTGGAAATTTCTGCCCAGTACCAAGTGGCTAATCCGGGCGATTTCGTACTTAACGTACGTGATCCTGCCATCTCGATTGAGAACGCACTGGATTCGGCGCTCCGTCACGTCGTTGGTGGTACCGATATGATCGATATCCTGACCTCGGGTCGTGAAATTCTGGGTAGCTCGGTCGCTAGTCGTCTGCAGTCCTATCTCGACAACTATGGTGCCGGTATTCGTCTACAAACCATCAACATTGAGTCTACCTCGGCGCCCGCGCCAGTGATTGACGCATTCGATGATGTTATTCGTGCTCGTGAAGATCGCCAGCGTACCATCAACCAAGGTATTGCTTACGCCAATGCGATCATTCCTGAAGCGCAAGGTCAGGCGCAGCGTATTGTTGAGCAGGGCCAGGGTTATCGTGAGTCGGTCGTCGCTGAAGCGCAGGGTCAAGCCAACCGCTTTAACTCGCTGTTGACCGAGTACAGCAATGCGCCTGATATCATGCGCGAGCGTATGTATCTGGACACGATGGAAGAGGTGTTTGGCAAAACGCCGAAGGTACTGCTGGATGTAAGCGAAAATGCGCCGTTGATGTACCTGCCCCTCGATCAGCTAAGCGGTGGAAGCAGTAATCGAAATAACTCTTCCAGCGGAAGCGACAACAGCGATGAACAGCTAGACCCGAGTGTGCTTGAGCGGTTACGCAACACCCAGGGCAGCTCCAGTTCTTCATCGAATAGCAATAGTAGCTCCATCCGCAGGGAGGGCCGGTAAATGATTAATAATCGATCCCTGCTGATTGTTGGTGGTCTGGCTGCCGTGGCGTGGCTGGCGAGCAACACTCTGTATGTCGTAGACGAAACCGAGCGCGCCGTTAAGCTGCGTTTTGGTGAGGTCATTGAAGAGAATATTCAGGCTGGCCTGCACGCCAAGGTGCCGATCGCGCAAACGATCCGTAAGTTTGATGTTCGATTGCTGACGCTGGACACCGATACCAGCCGTTATCTGACCCTTGAGCAGAAAGCGGTGATCGTCGATTCCTACGTTAAGTGGCAGGTGGTGAATCCCACGCGCTACTACGAAGCGACGGCGGGTGATGAATTGATGGCTATCCGCTTGATTCAGCCGCGGGTGGATGAAAGCCTGCGTAATGAATTTGGCCGCCTCAACCTTCAGGAGATTATTGCTGAGCGCCGTGATGATCTAATGACGGGCCCCACCGAAGAACTCGACGCGCTTATGCGCGAAGAGCTCGGGGTGGCCATTCGTGATATTCGTATTAAGCGCATCGACTTGCCGGAAGATGTGTCGGCCGCGGTATTTGAGCGGATGCGTTCTGAGCGTGAGCGTGAAGCCCGTGAATGGCGCGCGCAGGGTCAGGAAGAGGCCGAGCGTATTCGCGCCAATGCGGATCGTCGGCGTCAGGTTCTACTTGCTCAGGCCAATGAGCGCTCAGAGACACTGCGCGGTGAGGGTGATGCCCAGGCCGCTGCGATCTTCTCTGAAGCGTATGGTCAGGATCAGGAGTTCTACTCTTTCTGGCGTAGCCTGAATGCCTATAGCGAAAGCTTTGCTGGCGATGGCAACCTGATGGTGCTGGAACCGAGTAGCGATTTCTTCCGCTATTTGCGCAGCGCTGAACCAGAAAGCGGTGAAGACAACGGCGAGTAAACCGCCGTTGGCCGGTGCTCCTCGTCTTGGTTGGCTGACAGCCAAGCGGGGTTCACCCGGCCCATAAACGTGATAGAATTTACTAACCGGGCGTCGCCCGGTTTTTTTGTGGCCCTCGTTTAACGCTAATGTCGCCCATGACCATGCTACGTTACTGATTGAATTTGTTGGGCCTTCATCGTCTTGCAGGATTGTTTACATGACCATTGCTGACCGCTGGCTGCTGCCCGACGGCATGGATGAGGTGCTTCCGCCTCAGGCAAGCCGTATGGAAGAGCTGCGCCGTGCGCTGCTCGATCTTTACCACTGCTGGGGTTATGACCAGGTCATGCCGCCGCCAGTGGAGTTTCTGGACTCGCTGCTAACGGGTACCGGTACGGATCTGGATCTTCAGACCTTCAAACTGACCGACCAGTTAACGGGGCGCATGATGGGCGCCTCGGCTGACGTTACGCCGCAAGTCGCACGTATGGATGCCCACTCGCTAAAGCGTCAGGGGCCGGTACGGCTGTGCTATTGCACCAACGTATTGCGCGCTAAGGCGGATCAGCATCAAGGGGGGCGTAGCCCGGTGCAGGTGGGTGCTGAGCTGTTTGGTCATGCAGGGCTTGAGGCGGATAGTGAAATTATTCACTTGGCGCTGGCCAGCATGAAAGCCGCAGGCGCCGAAGAGATTCACTTGGCGCTGGGGCATATCGGTATTTACCGCAGCCTGGTAGAGGCCGCAGCGCTCAGCGACGAACAAGAGCGTGCGTTATTTGAGGCGCTGGCGCTAAAATCACCGAGTCAACTGGCGCAGCTTGTAGACGCCAGTGTCAGCGACCCGGCATTAGCGGATATGCTGCTGGCGCTGGGTGAGCTGCACGGTGGCGCAGATATTCTACGCCAGGCGCGGGAGCGGTTTGCCGGCGCACCCGCTTCAGTCACGGCGGCACTGGATCAGTTGGATGCCCTTTATCAGGGAGTGCTGGCACGCTTTGATGTATCGCTCTACTTTGACCTGGCGGAGCTGCGCGGCTATCAGTACCACACGGGTATGATGTTTGCCGCCTACGTGCCAGGCTACGGCCATGCGCTGGCGAAAGGCGGGCGCTATGATGATACGGGGCGGGCCTTTGGGCGTGCGCGTCCGGCCACCGGCTTCTCGATGGACCTGAAACAGCTGGCATCGCTGGCGCTGGCATCCCCAAGCCATGGGGCAATTTGGGCGCCCGCTACGCAGGATGAGTCGCTTAACGCTGCCATTGTCGCGCTGCGTGAGCAGGGGGAACGCGTGATTCAAGCGCTGCCAGGGCAGCGTACTGGGCCGGCGGAGCATGAGTGTGACCGCCGTCTTGAGCTTATCGATGGTCGTTGGCAGCCAACGGCCCTGACACAAGAGACGAGTGCATCATAATGGGTAAGAATGTCGTAGTGCTGGGCACCCAATGGGGTGACGAGGGCAAGGGTAAAATCGTTGACCTGCTCACCGAATCAGCATCCGCCGTGGTGCGTTTTCAAGGTGGTCATAATGCCGGTCATACGCTGGTCATCGACGGTGAAAAGACCGTTCTCCACCTGATACCTTCCGGCGTTTTGCGTCCAGGTAAAACCTGCGTGATTGGTAATGGTGTGGTGCTTTCACCTGAAGCGCTGATCAAAGAGATCCGTGAGCTGGAAGCCAAAGGCGTTCCGGTGCGTGAGCGTCTGCGTCTTTCGCCGGCCTGTCCGCTGATCCTGCCTTACCATGTGCGTCTGGATCAGGCCCGTGAAAAAGCCCGTGGCATCGCCAAAATTGGCACCACAGGCCGGGGCATTGGGCCCGCCTACGAAGACAAAGYCGCCCGCCGCGGCCTGCGCCTGGGTGATATGCTGCATCGCGAACGTTTCGCCTCCAAATTGGGCGAAGTGCTCGACTACCACAACTTCGTATTGGTGAATTACCACGGCGAACCGGCAGTCGACTTCCAGGAAGTGCTGGACACCGCGATGCAGATGGCCGAAGAGCTGCGCCCCATGGTATGCGATACCGTGAGTATGGTGCACGACCTGCGTAAGGCGGGTGAGAACATCCTGTTTGAGGGTGCCCAGGGCTCGCTGCTGGATATCGACCACGGTACTTACCCGTACGTGACCAGCTCGAATACCACCGCAGGCGGCACAGCGACAGGCTCTGGCGTCGGCCCGCTCTATTTGGACTACGTGCTGGGTATCACCAAGGCGTATACAACACGCGTGGGTTCAGGCCCGTTCCCCACGGAGCTGTTTGACGTCGATGGCCGCCATCTTGCCGAGCGTGGCCATGAGTTTGGCGCTACCACTGGCCGTGCCCGCCGCTGCGGTTGGTTTGACGCCGTGGCACTGCGTCACGCGGTGCAAATCAACTCGGTCTCAGGTATCTGCTTGACCAAGCTGGATGTGCTGGATGGACTGGAAAATATTCGCGTCTGCGTGGGTTATCGCAGTAAAGATGGTGAAGTGCTGGAAACCCCGGTGGATTCAGAAGGTTATGAAGCGGTCGAACCTCTCTACGAAGACCTGCCAGGCTGGAAAGAGTCTACCTTAGGCGCTAAAAAGGTAGAGGATTTGCCTGCCAACGCCCGCGCTTATATCAGCTATCTCGAACAGCAGGTAGGTACCAGCATCGATATTATCTCCACCGGCCCAGACCGCATGGAAACCATCGTACTGCGTAACCCCTTCGATAGTTAAGATTGGTTCGCACGCTGGTCATTGTGAGTATGCAGATGGGCAGATGAACAATAAGGGGCAACTTAGTTGCCCCTTTTGCTATTTAAAAGTCGATGCCACGGCGTGCCTTAAGACCATTGTTGAAGGCGTGGCGAACTTCCTGCATCTCGGTCACCGTATCGGCCATAGCGACGAGCTCGCGGTGAGCGTTGCGGCCAGTAATAATCACCGTCTGTTCTTGAGGTCTATTCTCCAATGCTTGCTTAACTGTGGCGATGTCCAAATAGCCAAACTTGAGCATATAAGTGATTTCGTCGAGTACTACCAGATAGGTCTCTGGATCGGCCAGCATGTGCTCAGCCTCTTTCCACACCGCCTGGCAGGCGTCAGTATCCGCTTGGCGATTTTGTGTATCCCAGGTAAATCCAGTGGCCATTATCGCCACCTCTAGGTTGGCATCATCTTCCAATCGATTGCGTTCGCCGCACTCCCACAGGCCCTTAATAAACTGCACCACGCCCACTTTGTAGCCGTAGCCCAAGGCGCGTGTAACCGTGCCCCAGGCAGCCGTTGTTTTGCCTTTTCCATTACCGGTGTTAATAATGATTAGGCCGCGCTGCTCGTTGGCACTGGCGACTTTCTCCTCTACGCGCGCTTTGAGCTTCTCCATAGAGGCTTTGTGGCGGGTGTCGCGGTCRCTCATGATATCTCCTGGTAAAAGCAGCAAGCTAAAAAATAACCAAAATTCATAATCCGTTAGCCTAAGCCATCCGCCGAGGGTTGAACATCTCTATGGTCGTACTTTGAGATAATTTTTGTATAGATATTTTCTATGCCTTGTGAACCTTTGTCTTAGTAATTCATTCTGAAAACCAACAAAAAACAACAGAATTGGCCCCTAGGGGTCTGGCTGCTCTAGAATAGGAGCCATCTCTTATCAGGAATTACATCATGCCCTCATTTGATATTGTCTCAGAGTTCGATAAACACGAAGGCGCTAACGCCGTTGATCAAGCCAACCGAGAAGTGCAGTCGCGGTTTGATTTTAAAGGTGTTGATGCCAGCTTCACCCTTGAAGGCGACAAAGTGCAGCTCGAGGCGGAAGTTGATTTCCAGCTTAAGCAAATGCTCGATGTGCTGCGCGCACGTCTCATCGCCCGGGGCATCGATGCCCGCTGTATGGATGTGCAAGACCCGCTACTCTCCGGCGTGAAAGCGCGCCAGGAAGTCGCTCTCAAGGAGGGGCTCGACGCGGCGGAAGCCAAAGATGTGGTCAAGCGCATTAAAGCCAGCAAGCTGAAAGTACAGGCGCAAATTCAGGGTGAGAAGGTGCGTGTGACGGGCAAAAATCGCGACGATTTACAAGCGGTTATGGCGTTGCTGCGCGGCGAAGAGGGGCCGGATCTGCCACTCCAGTTTGATAATTTCCGCGACTAGGCGATGGTGTTCAGCTGTCGAACATTTTAATTATGTAACATTCGTTTTATACAGGAGTCACGCACTATGTCTGATCCGCAGCCGGTTTATTTAAGCGACTACCAGCCACCCGCCTACCGGGTAACTCATACCGAGCTGACGTTTGATCTTGACCCCGCCGCGACCCGTGTGAAAGCGCGACTGTTGATGGAGCGACATCCAGAGGCTGACGTTAATGCCCCGCTGGTCTTAAATGGCGAGCACCTGACGCTGATCTCCCTGGCTATTGATGAAACGCCGCTGGAAGCCTCGGCATATGCACTCGATGATGAAGGCCTGCGCATTGCTCAGGTGCCCGAGCGATTTGCATTGGAAAGCGAGGTGGAGATCGCTCCGCAGGAGAATACCGCGTTAGAGGGGCTATATCAGTCCAACGCTATGTACTGCACCCAGTGTGAAGCTGAAGGCTTTCGTCGGATTACTTTTTACCCCGACCGCCCGGACGTTATGGCGACCTTTAAGGTCACCGTGATCGGTGATCAGCAGCGCGAGCCGATTTTGCTGGCAAACGGTAACCCAATAGAGCGCGGCGAGGTGGAAGGCGGTCGTCATTTTGTCACTTGGGAAGACCCGCACCCCAAGCCCTGCTACCTGTTTGCCCTGGTGGCAGGTAATCTGCATAGTGTAGAGGATCACTTCACCACCATGAGCGGGCGTGACGTGACGCTGCAGATTTGGGTGGAAAAAGACAACCTGGATAAAACCGAACATGCCATGGCCGCGTTAAAGAGGGCGATGGAGTGGGATGAGCAGGCGTATGGCCGCGAGTACGACCTGGATCTATTTATGATCGTGGCCGTCAACGATTTCAATATGGGGGCGATGGAGAACAAGGGCCTCAATATCTTTAACTCTGCGGCGGTACTGACCCATCCTCAGACGGCCACTGACGCTGCTTTTCAGAGTGTCGAAGGGATCGTTGCCCACGAATATTTTCATAACTGGTCGGGCAATCGTGTCACCTGTCGCGACTGGTTCCAGCTCTCGCTGAAAGAGGGCTTTACGGTCTTTCGTGACCAGTGCTTTTCGGCGGATACCAATTCAGCGCCGGTTAAGCGCATCCAGGATGTGTCTTTTTTCCGTACTGCCCAGTTTGCCGAAGATGCCGGTCCCACGGCGCATCCGATTCGCCCCGACCACTATATTGAAATCACCAACTTCTACACCCTGACGATTTATGAGAAGGGGGCTGAAGTTGTCCGCATGCTGCGTAATTTGGTGGGAGAGGAGAATTTTCGCCGCGGCTCAGACCTTTACTTTGAACGCTTCGATGGCCAAGCGGTGACCATTGAAGACTTCGTCGGCTGTATGGCGGAAGTCTCCGGTGAAGATTTTAGCCAGTTTATGCGCTGGTACTCCCAGGCGGGAACGCCGGACATTGATGCCCACGGCGAGTATGACTACGTGCACGGTGAGTACCACTTAACGCTGCGTCAGCGCACGCCTGCAACGCCAGGCCAGCCGGATAAGCTACCGTTGCATATTCCGGTGCGTATGGGGTTGGTGGGTACCAAGTCGGGCCAGGATCTCACCCTGACACTCAATGGCGAAAAAATAGGCAAAGATGCGGTCATTCACCTGCGTGATGACGAGCAGACGTTTGTGTTTACCGATGTTGCCGAAGCGCCGGTGCCCTCGTTGCTACGCGAATTCTCAGCGCCGGTGAAGATCCATTACCCATACTCACGGGAAGACCTTGCCTTCTTGTTGACCCACGACAGCGATGGTTTCAATCGCTGGGATGCGGGCCAACGCCTGGCACTACTGGCCTTGGATGACTTGATTGCCGCCCATCGCAATGGGGTTGAAAAGGTCATGGACAGCCGCGTTGTGGATGCCTTTAAAGCCCTGCTGAACGGGCCAATGAGTGATAAAGCGGTATTGGCTGAGATGTTGACGCTGCCCTCTGAAGCCTATATCGCCGAGCAGCAGCCTATTGTTGATGTTGATGCCATACACGCTGCGCGTGAATTTGTCCGCCAGTCGTTGGCCGTAGCCCTGCGCGATGAGTTTCTGGCTGTCTATGAGGCCAATGTGGCGGAGGAGCCCTACGCGCCGACAGCGGAGCAAATTGCTCAGCGTAGCCTGAAAAACGTGGCGCTTGCTTATCTGATGTCGATTGAGGATGAGCAGGGCTTGGCCTTGTGTGAGGCGCAGTTTGCTGCTGATCACAATATGACCGATGTGCGTCAAGCGCTAACCCAGCTGGTGCATAGTGATCGTGATGATTTGGCGTCACCCGCCTTGAAGGCATTCGGAGAGAAGTGGGCCCATGACCCGCTGGTGATGGATCAATGGTTCACGGTTCAGGTATCGCGTCCCCAGCCGGATGTGCTTGAGCGGGTGAAGTATCTGATGCAGCACCCCGCCTTCTCACTCAAAAATCCCAACCGAGTCCGCGCGCTAGTGGGGGCCTTTGCTCAGAACCGAGTGAATTTCCACCGCCTGGATGGCCAAGGCTACCAACTGCTGGCCGATGTGGTCATTGAGCTTAATCGGCTCAACCCAGAGATTGCCGCACGGCTTATCACGCCGCTAACCCGCTGGCAGCGCTTTGATGAAACCCGCCAAGCATTGATGCGGTCTGAGCTTGAACGCATTAAGCAACAGCCGCTATCGGCAAATGTTTACGAGGTGGTCGAGAAGGCATTGGCATAAGGTATTGCTATTAAACGTGTATCCTAAGGAAAGGAATAACAACAGTGACAGATTCTCAGCAACACTATTTACTGATTATTAATGGWAAATCCGCCGGTAATCCGGCATTGCGTGAAGCAGTCGACGAACAACGTCGGGCAGGGATGCTGATTACTGTTCGCGCCACCTGGGAAGGGGGCGACGCTGCTGATATTGCTGAGCAATCTGACGCCATGGGGATCACCCATGTGATTGCCTGTGGCGGTGATGGCACCGTTAGCGAAGTCATGAATGGGCTGATGCGTCTGCCCCATGATCGACGGCCTGCATTGGGCATTGTGCCACTAGGCAGTGCCAATGACTTTGCGACTTCGGTCGGCCTGCCGCTGGAGCCAAGCGCCGCTTTGGCTGCGGCAAGGGAATTGAACGCCTATCCCATTGATGTTGTGCGCGTGACCGCAGGCGCTGGTGGTGAATCAGCCACCAGCTACTATATCAATATGACCACCGGTGGGTTTGGCGCTGAAATCACCTCATCGACACCGAAAACCTTAAAGCGGTTGCTCGGGGGCGGGGCATACTCCGTGATGGGGGCGCTAAAAGCGTGGCGCCATCGCAGCTATCGCGGCACGCTGCATTGGGACGAGAAAGAGGAGAGCGCCTCGTTATTGCTATTGGCACTGGGCAATGGGCGTCAATCAGGCGGCGGCCAAGTGCTAGGGCCCCGTGCCAAGCTGGATGATGGTCGCTTGGACGTGCTGCTGGTTAAAGACTTCAGCTCGGTAACGGAACTGACCAAGCTCATCAGCGAGCTGCAAAGCTTTCCCTATGACGGGCGATTCGTGCGCTATTTCACCACTACCCAACTGACGGTGACCACTCAGCCAAATGAGTCACCTTGGCCACTCACGCTCGATGGCGAGGCGCGCTACTATGATCAGTTTTGCGCGGAAGTAGTGCCCCTTGCGTTGCGCGTATTGCTACCTGAGGAGTGCCCGTTGCTCTCCTCCAATCATCCATGACAGGCTGGATTTAGATTTTTAACGTTACAAAGGAGAAGAATCAAATGGCAAATCGCGTGTGGATACCCGCACTCGCCGCCGTGGCACTGTTGCTGAGTGCCTGCGGAGACTCCCAGGATGATCCCAGCGTGACACCTGATGATAATGCTGCGGTGACGGATGAAGAGCCGACTCGTGATGAGGGGGCGGGCGAGGAAGAGGTTCCAGACGCCGCTGAAAATGCGGCAGATATGTCCAGTCCCGAAGAGGTAGAGGATGACATTGAAGCGCGCCAAGCCGCTGAAGAGCTTGAGCGAGCGGAAGCATTACGCGAGGACGATACCCAGTCTAGTGGCGTCAGTGGCAATGCGACGGCAGACGGTGAAGAGGTTGAAGCGGGAGAAGATACGCTGGCGGCTAATCCTGAAGATGTGCTCGATGAAGAGGGTGCTATGCCGGGTGAGGCTACACGCTCTGATGTGGATGAGATCATTGCCGAAACTGAACGCCGCTTCGAAGAAGCGGAGCAGCGTTTAGAAGAGCAGTTTCAGGAGGTGGAGCAGCAGGCGCCATCATTAGAGCCGATGGAAAGTGAGGATGTCTCGCCGAGTTGGGACACCGAAAGCAGTTTGCCAGAGCGCACGCCGTTGCAGGATGATCGCGAGGCAACCGATGTTGATGCCTTGATTGAAGATACCGAACGCCGCTTTGAAGAAGCACAGCAGCGGCTTGAAGAGCAGTATCAAGAGTTAGAAAATCGAGAGGCTGAGAGTGGCGCGGTTGTTGAGCCATCAAGCGAACTTGGCAGCGATGTTGAAAGCAGTGAAAATAGCCAGGAAAGCGGTGCGAACGGTGATTCTCGCAGTGATGAAGGGTGATCGCTGAGGGCTCGATTAGCGTTATCGATCAGCAATAAAAAAGGCCCGCAAATGCGGGCCTTTGTCCATCCGTTAGCAATTAAGCTGGGCGGATGTTGGAAGCCTGAAGGCCTTTTTTACCCTGAGTCACTTCAAAGCTGACTTTTTGACCGTCTTGCAGGGTCTTGAAGCCTTCAGCTTGAATTTCGGAGAAGTGGGCGAACAGATCGTCTCCGCCGTCATCAGGAGAGATGAAGCCGAAGCCTTTAGTGTCGTTGAACCACTTAACAGTGCCAGTTGCCATTTTCTATTTCCTTAACATGCTTAGTAATCACGGGCAACTCAATTGTCCACCCGCTACAATTACTCTAGATGCAAACGCGGCTGTCGTCCAGCGACATTCCTAAGATTTTTTATTTCGTTGCGAGTAAGCACTCATGATGCAGTTAGGTTTCATTGATGCACAGTTTATTTCCTTTCTAGTAGCGATCACGCTGCTAACGATTAGCCCCGGTGTTGACACCCTGTTGGTGATTCGTAATACGGCGCGTGGGGGGATTAGGGATGGGGTTACCACCAGTCTTGCTATCTGCTGTGGCCTGTTTGTGCATGCCACGATCTCGGCGTTGGGCATCTCGCTGATCTTGCTGCAATCCGCCTGGGCGTTTCATATGCTGAAACTAGTGGGGGCGGGCTACCTCATTTGGCTGGGGATCACCAGCTTGTTGGCGGCGCGGAAAGGCCAGCCGCTGCCGGTTAATGGCGTGCTAGAGGGCACATCGGCTGTTTCTCGCTGGCAGCCGGTCAAAGAGGGCTTTTTGTCCAATGTGTTGAATCCTAAAACAGTGGTGTTCTATATGGCCTTTTTGCCTCAGTTCATCGCGCCCGGCGAGCCTGCTTTACTGAAGTCGCTGTGGTTGGCGGGGGTGCACTTTATCATCGCCAATATCTGGCAAATCGGCGTAGTGCTAATGGTGGGGAGTGCCGGTAAGTGGTTGGCCAGTGCGCGCTTTGCGCAAACGCTAAACGCCGCTACGGGGGCGGTATTGGTGGTGTTTGGTATTCGGCTGGCATTAACACAACGCCCGGTATAAACCGGGCGTTGGCGTCAATCTAAAGCAGAGGATGCGGTTTAGCGGCGGGCAAGTAGCGCCCGGTSGTAGCGCACCTGCTGTTCGTTATCGCTTAGCAGCGAAACGCCTTCGCTACTGCCGCCGTTGGCAAGGCTCTCAAAAATCACCCGATAGCTGAGCACCGCTTGGACGTAGTCGCGGGTCTCGCGGAAGGGGATGCTCTCCACAAACAGAYCGAAGGCTTCTACGCCATCGCCAAGCCACTGGTCGACGCGGCCAGGGCCTGCGTTATAGGCCGCCGCGGCGGCTAGGCGATTACCCTGATAGCGTTGCAGTTTATCGCGCAGGTAGGTGCTGCCCAGGCGGATATTAAGCTCGGGGTCGAGTACGCCGTAGGGGCCAGGGTCGTTAATACCCAGTTCGCGGCTGACTTGGCTAGCGGTGCCGGGCATCAACTGCATAAGCCCGCGGGCTCCTGCAGGTGATAGGGCGTTGGGGTTGTAAGCGCTTTCACGCCGGGTAATCGCCATCAATAAGTAGGGATCAACGCCCGTCATTCGGCCCCAATGCTGAAAACTGTCGTGGTAAGCCTGAGGGAAGCGCCAGTCCAAGGCGTCCCACATCTCGGCGGCAATGGTGGTCTGCACTAAGCGCGCATGCCACTGCTGCTGAGCGGCGTAGTCGGCTAATGCGCGCGCCTGCTGGGGAGAGCCGCTCTGTACCGCGTGTAACCACTCGCTGTTGGCCAGCCCATCTTCGCCAATGCGTAGCAAGGCCTCGGTGCGCTGTACGGCGGGGAGTTGGGCAACACGTTGGCGCGACGCTGCGTCAAAATGGTTGCGCTCAAGATTCAGTTGATAGGGTTGGCCAAGCTTTTCTGCTGCCGCAAAGCCGTAAAAACTGCGATCCTGGGAAGCCTGCTGGTAGCGCGCTTCTGCCGCTGCTTGATTGCCAAGCTGTCCGTTGGCGCGGCCCAGCCAATACTGCCAACGGCTATTCTCCTGCTGGCTAGCGGGCATTTCAGCGATCCAGTGGATAACCCCATTCCAGTCACGGCTGGCCAGCGCATGGCGGACCCGCAGCTCTAACACCCGCTCGCTGTCAAGTGTCGGTAATACGCCGTCGACCCAGCTAAGCGTGCCTGGGACATCCCGCACCAGAGCGTAAAAGGCAAGCTCTTCTTCGATGGCTGCACGGTCACTGGGCAGCAGGTTTAAGCGTGGTGATAGTGTTTGCCAAGCGGCAAAGGCTGCCGATGTATCTTCGCGGGTATAGCGCTGCATGGCAGCCTGGTAGAAGCTTGCCGTGGCGGCGCACTCCGGGCCTAGGCAAGCGGGCGCCTGGGTAATCGCGCTGCTGCGCGCTGCCACGCTATCGACCGTATCCAGGGCAGTTTGCCATTGGCCGCTTAATAACCCGCCAAGATAGCTTGAGAGGCGTGTTTCTCCTGCCTGCCAGGCGAGCATTTTGCGCTCCCAGATAGCCGTAGCGTCAATAGTGCCATTGGCCCGCAGACGCTCAAATAGCGGGTCGCAGGCGTCAGGTTGAGAGCTGCCTACACGCCATAAAGCTAACCCTGCCTCGCTCGCCAGTTGGGGTTGACTAGCGAGCAACGCCGTGTAGTAGTGGCATTGGCGAGCGGTGCCCGCCGGTTCACCGTCGGCTACCGCGAGCAGGTCGCTATAGCGCCCCGCGTGACCATACTTGGCAATGGCTTGACCGCGTATCCAGCCCGCTAACGGAGAGTCGGCGTATTGATCAATAAATTGCTGCACTCGGTCAGGGGAGACATTCGGCAGTTGTCCCCTTATGCGGTGGTATTCCACGTAGCCACGCAGCGTGTGGTCTTCAATGGCGCGTTCATCTACCCGCGCCCACTGCTGCTCCCTTGCGGCAGCGAGGGCATCACGTAACTCACTGTCTGAAGCCGCCCAGGAAAGCGCGGGTAACCCAGCCAGCAGTGCTGTACACAGCAGACGAGCGATATGGCGAAATGGCGAAACCAACATGGTGCTCTCTCTCTATCAATCGGTGGCACGTTATCTGGGCTCGGGAGCAGCCCACCTAGTTTGCTGAGCAACCGCTATACTGAACGAATACCCGCAGTCATGATCTGACCGCCCAGATACTTAAAGGATCTAATTACGATGGCCCCATTATCCACTTGGTGGTTCTTACGTCGACTCAAATCCCGCCTTTGGGCGACAAAACGCATTGTACGTGCGTTAAAACTGTTTATACCCATGACCCGCGATGTGCTCCGCGGTGATTTTCGGCCTATCCCCTGGTCAGCATTTGGCATGATGGCATTAGCGCTGGGCTATTTGATAATGCCCTTCGATCTGATTCCCGATTTTCTGATGCTAATCGGTGTGGTGGACGATGTACTGATTGTCGGCTGGCTGCTAAATCGTATCGATCAGCGCTTAGAGGGCTATCGGGCCTGGAAATATACCGATCCCGATATGACACCTTCTTAATACCCACGATTTGTTAACATTCCGCTGCTTGAAAAATCCCTGCTTAGCCCCATATCAAGTTCACGAAACCACTTTAAGCCCCTGCAGGTATCACGCAGGGGTACATGACTCAACGTGATTGATAAGGGCTAAGCGCATGACGACAGCTACCCACGAACAAGCGACCGACAAACCAGCCAACCACGAAGAAACCCTTGGCTTTCAAACCGAAGTTAAGCAACTGCTGAATTTAATGATTAMCTCCCTGTACTCCAACCGGGAGATATTCTTACGCGAGCTTATTTCAAACGCGGCAGATGCCTGCGACAAGCTGCGCTACGCGGCGCTTGATAACGATGCACTTTACGAAGGCGACAGCGAACTACGTATCGAAATCGAGCACGACAGTGAAGCCAACACCATCACGCTACGTGATAATGGTGTCGGTATGAACCGCGAAGACGTGATTGCCAACTTGGGTACCATCGCGCGCTCCGGTACCGCTGAGTTTCTCAAGCAGCTTTCCGGCGAGCAGCAGAAAGATGCCAAGCTGATCGGCCAGTTCGGCGTTGGCTTCTACTCGGGCTTTATTGTCGCTGATGAAATTTCGGTACGTACCCGCAAAGCGGGCACGCCAGCCGCCGAGGGCGTTGAATGGCGTTCAAAAGGGGAAGGCGAGTTTACCGTAGCCGATATCGAGCGTGCCCAGCACGGCACCGAAATTACCCTGCACCTGAAAGACGACGCCAAAGAGTTTGCCGACGATTATCGCCTGCAAGGCTTGGTGCGCAAGTACTCGGACCATATTGAAGTGCCTGTGCGCATGCCGAAAACGGAAACGGCGAAAGATGACGAAGGCAATCCCATCGAAGGTAGTGAAGTGACTACCTGGGAAACCGTAAACGAAGCGACGGCGCTTTGGTCGCGCCCCAAGAGCGAGGTTTCCGACGATGAGTACAAGGCGTTCTATAAGCACGTTGCGCACGATTTCTCTGACCCGCTGACCTGGAGCCACAACAAGGTCGAAGGCAAGCTTGAGTACACCAGCCTACTCTATGTGCCGGGTCGTGCGCCCTTTGATATGTTTGACCGCGACGGCGCCCGGGGCGTTAAGCTCTACGTCCAACGCGTGTTCATTATGGACGACGCTGAGCAGTTCCTGCCGCTCTATCTGCGCTTTGTCAAAGGCGTGCTGGATACCCGCGAACTGTCGCTCAACGTATCCCGCGAATTGCTCCAGCAAGMCCCCAATGTGGATAAGATCAAAGCGGCGCTCACCAAACGCGGCTTGGATATGCTCAAAAAGCTCGCCAAGGATAAAGAGCAGTATCAAACCTTTTGGAATACCTTCGGCAGCGTCCTTAAAGAAGGGCCGGGTGAAGATCCATCCAACCGCGAAAAAATTGCTGGTTTGCTGCGCTTTGCCTCAACCCACACCGATACAGCTACCCAAGAGCATGCGCTGGCAGACTACGTAGAGCGTATGAAAGAGGGTCAGCAGAAGATTTACTACGTGGTGGCGGATAGCTTCAATGCGGCCAAAAACAGCCCGCACCTGGAGATCTTCCGCAAAAAAGGCATCGAAGTGCTGCTGCTGTCTGATCGTATTGATGACTGGCTAATGAGCCATCTCACCGAGTTCGACGGCAAAACCTTTGCCGATGTGGCCAAGGGCGAGCTTGACCTTGGCGATGTGGAAAACGAAGAAGAGAAGAAAGCCCAGGAAGAGACCGCTAAAGCCAAAGAAGATTTGGTCAAGCGTGTTAAAGAAGCCCTGGGCGATGGCGTTCAAGAGGTCAAAGTGACCCACCGTCTTACCGATTCACCGGCCTGCGTGGTGCTGCCCGAGCATGAGATGGGCTACCAGATGCGCCGCATTATGGAGGCCGCTGGTCAGCCGCTGCCCGAGGTGAAGCCGATCCTTGAGCTTAACCCCAGCCATGCGCTGGTAGCCCGTTTGGAAGGTGCTGAAGGCGATCTGTTTACCCAGCTAGCCTACATCTTGCTGGATCAAGCGATCATCGCCGAGGGTGGCCACTTGGATGACCCTGCTGCCTACGTGAAGCGCCTGAATAGCGTTCTAACGGCTTAATAAAATACGCTGCGTTAACGACGACGGCCCGCTGGTTACCCCAGCGGGCCGTCTGTTTTGATAGAGTAGGGTTTACGTTCTGCAAGACTTCTTAGGACACTATTATTATGGCTGAGCAGCAAATCAACGTAGCGGTGCTGGGGGGCGGTAGTTTTGGTACGGCGCTGGCGAGTATTGCCGCTGACAACGGCGCCCGTGTTCGCCAGTGGATGCGTGATGAAACGCTGGTCACGCAAATCAACCAAGAGCACCGTAACGGACGTTATCTGCCGCATTACGCAATGAATCCGGCCATGGAGGCCTCAACCGACCTTCAAGCCGTGCTGGCCGACGCCGAGCTAGTGCTGATCGCGATTCCCTCCAAGGCTTTTCGCAGCGTCGTGCAAGCTGCGAAAGCATGGCTGAGGCCCGAGCAGATCCTGGTCAGTACGACTAAGGGAATTGAGCAGGATGGGTTTCTGCTGATGAGCCAAGTGCTTGAGCAGGAGACGGGCTTTAGCCATATTGGCGTGATTGCTGGCCCCAATCTGGCCTCTGAAATCGCCGATAAACAGCTAACCGCCACGGTGATTGCCAGTGCAGATCCGTTAACCCGCACTCGGGTTCAGCAGGCATTGGGCTGCCGCTATTTCCGCGTTTACGCCAGCGATGACCGCCACGGCGTTGAGCTGGGTGGTGCGCTGAAGAATATTTATGCCATTGCTGCCGGTATGGCGGCAGCGCTGGGCATGGGGGAAAACACCCGCAGCATGCTGATGACCCGCGCTTTAGCGGAAATGAGCCGCTTTGCCGTCGCCCAGGGGGCTAACCCGATGACCTTTTTAGGTCTAGCGGGGGTGGGGGATTTGATTGTTACCTGCTCGTCTAACCTGTCGCGCAATTACCGGGTCGGCTACGCCATGGGGGAAGGCCGCACGCTGGAAGAAGCGGTTGATGCGCTTGGTCAAGTCGCAGAAGGGGTGAATACCGTTAAGCTGGTATGCGCTAAAGCGAGTGAAATGGGCGTTTACATGCCGCTTGCTGAGGGCCTTAATCACGTGCTGTTTGACGGCGTACCTGCCCAGGATATGGCGCGTACCTTAATGATGGGTGAGCAGAGCAGTGACGTAGAGTTTATTCTGCCCCGTGAAGCGGTGCAGCAGGCGCATAGAGAAAATGGAGGCTGGCATGCCTGATATGCTAATGATGCGCCACGGCGAGGCCGCGCCGGGGTATCCCGACCRGGCGCGCCGGTTGACGCCTCACGGCGAGCTGGAAGCCGAAAAAATGGCGCGCTGGCTGGCCGAGCGTATTGCTGCGGGTGAGTTGCCAGTGCCGAGGGTTTATGCCAGCCCCTATGCCCGCGCGCAGCAGACCGCGCAAACGCTCTGTGACGCGCTGAAAACATCACTTGAGACGCTTGATTTTATTACCCCGGATGATTCCCCCGGTGCAGTAAGCGACTGGCTACTTGAGCAGCCTGAGGGCGCGCCAATTATGCTGGTCAGCCATATGCCGCTGGTGGGAGAGTTGGCCGGATTATTAGTCGAGGGTAGCCCAGCCCAGGGAGTTGGCTTCCCTACCGCCGCTATCGCCGAGCTTGAGGCTGACGTATGGGCGGCGGGGTGTGCACAGTTGAAGCGCTTTACCCAGCCCAGCCAGCTTTAAGAACCTTAAATGCCAAAAAAAGCGGSTGCCAATGCAGCCGCTAGTATTTGCAAGCTTTCAGATCCGAATCAGCTCGTAGCGGGGGTCTTTCGCCAGGGATGGCGAAAGTAGCGCCCAGGGAGGGGTTCACAGCGCCACCGCGAAGAGTTGTTCGGATCGTCTCCCTGTTACAACAACGCGTCGAGCTTCTCTTTTAGCAAGCCGTTAACCTGCTGGGGGTTGGCGGTGCCCCGTGATGCTTTCATCACCTGACCCACAAAGTAGCCAATCATCTTGCCGCGTTTTTCCGGCTCCGAGTCGCGGTACTGGGCGACCTGGGCGGGGCTGTCGGCAATCACTTGATCAATCATTGCTTCAATAGCGCCGGTGTCAGTCACCTGCTTGAGACCTTTGGCGTCAATCACCTCATCAGCGCTTTCACCCTGGCCATTCCACAATGCCTGGAAGACCTCTTTTGCGGCTTTGCCGTTAATGGTGTCATCCAACACGCGGCTGATCAGCTCGCCTAGCTGGCGGGCAGAAATCGGGCTATTGGCAATGCTTAGGTTTTCGCGGTTAAGTGCCCCGGAAAGCTCACCCTGAACCCAGTTGGCTGCTTGCTTGGCATCGCCACACTCGCTATGTACGGCTTCAAAAAATTCGGCCATATCGCGGCTGGCGGAGATGACGTTGGCGTCATAAGCAGACAGCCCCAGCGCATTCTGGAAGCGCTCGCGCTTATCCGCAGGCAGTTCGGGCAACTGGCCACGCAGGTGATCCAGGTAGGCTTGGTCAAGCACCACCGGCAGTAGGTCAGGACAGGGGAAGTAGCGGTAGTCGTTGGCCTCCTCCTTGGTGCGCATGCTGCGGGTTTCATCACGGTCAGGGTCGAACAGGCGGGTCTCTTGAACCACGCTGCCGCCATCTTCGATCAGTTCAATCTGGCGCTCAACCTCAAAGGCAATCGCACGTTCGACAAACCGGAATGAGTTAACGTTTTTAATTTCTGCACGGGTGCCAAAGGCTTCCTGACCTTTGGGGCGTACCGAGACGTTAACGTCGCAACGCATGGAGCCTTCCGCCATATTGCCGTCGGAAATGCCCAGGTAGGTCACGATGGAGTGAATCGCCTTGAGGTACGCCGCGGCTTCCTTGGCATTGCGCATATCCGGCTCAGAGACAATCTCCAGCAGCGGCGTGCCCGCCCGATTTAAGTCGATACCGGTCATGCCGTGAAAATCTTCATGCAGTGACTTGCCGGCATCCTCTTCCAGGTGAGCATGGTGGATGCGGATACGCTTGGTGCTGCCATCCTCCAGGGTAATCTCAACGTCGCCAGGGCCGACGATGGGGTGGTACATCTGGCTGGTTTGATAACCCTTGGGCAAGTCGGGGTAGAAGTAGTTTTTCCGGTCAAACACCGAGACTTCGGCGATATCCGCATGCACTGCCAGGCCAAACTGCACGGCCATGGCCACGGCCTGCTCATTGAGTACTGGCAGCACGCCGGGTAGGCCTAAATCCACTGCGCAGGCCTGGGTGTTTGGCTCAGCGCCAAACGCCGTGGAGGCACCGGAGAATATTTTTGAACGCGTTGCGAGCTGAACGTGGACTTCAAGCCCAATCACGGTTTCCCATTGCATTAGGCGTACTCCTCGGCAAAGGCAGGACGTTGTAAGTGCCAGTCGGTCGCTTGCTGAAACTGGTGTGCGACGTTAAGCAGCTGCGCTTCGGCAAAGTGGGTGCCCAGAATCTGGAGGCCGACGGGGCGGCCACCGGCAAACCCTGCCGGTACGCTGATGCCGGGAATGCCCGCCAGGTTCACCGCGATAGTGTAGATATCCTGCAGGTACATCGACACCGGGTCTTTTTTGGCCCCCAGGTCAAAGGCTGGCGTAGGCGAAGCGGGGCCCATCAGTACATCGACGTCTTCAAAGGCGTCCAGGAAGTCCTGACGGATCAAACGGCGCACCTGCTGGGCTTTGGTGTAGTAGGCGTCAAAGAAGCCTTCAGAGAGCGTGTGAGTGCCGATGAGAATGCGTCGTTTGACCTCTTCGCCAAAGCCCTCTGCACGGGAGCGGGTATACAGGTCAATCAAATCGCTGGGGTTGTCGCAGCGGTGACCAAAGCGCACGCCGTCGTAGCGGGACAGGTTCGACGAGGCCTCCGCGGGGGCGATGACGTAGTAGGCCGGAATCGCATAGTGGGTATGCGGCAGGCTAACTTCGCGCACCGTGGCGCCTAGTGACTCGTAGACTTTCACTGCTTCGCGGACGGCTTTTTCGACTTCCGGGGCTAAACCATCTCCAAAGTATTCTTTGGGAAGACCGATTTTAAGGCCTGAGAGCGGGGCGTTTAGGCCTTCCACATAGTCGGGCACGCCGCGGGCAACGCTGGTGGAGTCGCGGCCATCGTGACCCGCAATAACGCCTAACAGGTGGGCACAATCTTCAGCGCTGCGCGCCATTGGACCTGCCTGATCAAGGCTTGAGGCGTAGGCAATGATGCCAAAGCGCGAGACGCGACCATAGGTGGGCTTTAGGCCGGTAATGCCACAAAACGCCGCCGGTTGGCGAATAGAGCCGCCGGTGTCGGTGCCCATGGCGGCAGGCACCAAGCCTGCCGCCACTGCGGCCGCGCTGCCGCCTGAGCTGCCGCCGGGCACGGCTTGAAGATCCCAGGGGTTCTTAACCGGGCCGTAGTAGCTGTTTTCGTTGGAGGAGCCCATGGCGAACTCATCCATATTGGTTTTACCCAGGCTGATCGTGCCCGCTGCGTTGAGCTTTTCAACCACGGTGGCGTTATAGGGGGCGATAAAATTATCCAGCATTTTCGAGCCGCAGCTGGTTTTTACACCCTGAGTGCAAAAAATATCTTTCAGCGCCAGAGGAATGCCCGCCAGCGGCCCGGCGTTGCCCGCCGCTCTGGCGTTGTCGGCGACTTCAGCCTGTTTCAGCGCCTGCTCAGCGGTCACGCTGATAAAACTGTTCAGCTTGCCGTCAGCCTTGTCAATGCGCTGTAAATAGTGAGCGGTCAGCTCGCGGCTGGAAAACTCGCCGCTTTTCAAGGCGGCAGCGAGTTGCGTTAAGGTTTTCTCATGCATGACCCAGAAGCTCCGTTCAGGGGAGAAAAAAAGTGGCAATAGTGGTGGCTGCCAATGCTCGTATGCCGTTACTCAGCGTGTTTGTTCACTGAGTTTATTCAACGACGCGGGGCACCAGATACAGGCCATTTTCCACTGCCGGAGCACAGCGCTGAAAGGTGTCGCGCTGGTTGGTTTCCGTTACTTCATCGGCGCGCAGTCGCTGGGTCGCATCGAGCGGGTGGGCGAGCGGCATAACGCCTTCAGTATCGAGGCTTTGTAGCTGGTCGACCATGTCCAGAATCCGGCTTAGGTCGTCTACAAAGCCGCTGGCTTGGTCATCGCTGACGGCGAGTCGGGCCAAGTGAGCGGCCCGGCGCACATGAGATTCTTCAAGCGCCATGATCGAGTCTTCCTCGTAAATGTGATGGAACATAATCCGCTTTAAGCGGTATACATACCGATATCAAAAAATACGTCTTGTGTCGCAGACGTGGAAAATAGCCGCAAAAGGTACCACATCTTGGCCTTAACGGGCAGTGTTAGGCGCGACTCGTGCTTGCTGCCAGGGGGTTGCGGTGATACCGTTTGCATCCGCACAGGGTTCCCGGTCTGCACTAGGTAACAACATCCATGTTTAAACGTTTGAGGGGGCTGTTTTCCAGCGATCTATCGATCGACTTGGGTACGGCCAACACACTGATTTATGTACGCGGTCGCGGTATCGTGCTCGATGAGCCGTCCGTGGTTGCTATCCGCCAGTCTGGCAATATGCGCAGCGTCGCGGCAGTCGGTACCGATGCCAAGCGAATGCTGGGGCGCACGCCGGGTAATATTACCGCGATTCGGCCGATGAAAGATGGCGTTATTGCCGACTTCACCGTCACCGAACAGATGCTCCAGCATTTTATTCGCAAAGTTCACCAAAGCACCTTCTTGACCCCCAGCCCGCGTGTGCTGGTGTGCGTTCCTTGCATGTCAACGCAAGTAGAGCGTCGGGCGATTCGTGAGTCAGCAGAAGGTGCCGGTGCCCGCGAGGTGTTCTTGATTGAAGAACCCATGGCGGCGGCGATTGGCGCAGGCCTTCCAGTTGATGAAGCACAGGGGTCGATGGTGGTGGATATCGGTGGTGGTACCACCGAGATCGCGATCATTTCACTTAACGGCGTCGTCTACTCCGAATCTATTCGGGTGGGTGGCGACCGCTTTGATGAAGCCATTACCGCCTACGTGCGTCGTCACTACGGCAGCCTGATTGGTGAGGCAACGGCTGAGCGCATTAAGGAAGAAATTGGCTGCGCCTACCCCGGTGGCGAACTGCGCGAAATTGACGTGCGCGGGCGCAATCTGGCCGAAGGCATTCCACGTAGCTTTACGCTCAACTCCCACGAAACCCTGGAAGCGCTGCAAGAAACCTTGGGGTCTATCGTGGCCGCGATTAAGAGCGCTCTTGAACAGTCACCGCCTGAATTGGCGTCTGATATCGCCGAGCGAGGCTTGGTGTTAACGGGCGGTGGTGCGCTGTTGCGCGATCTGGACAAGCTGATTGCTGAAGAGACAGGTCTGCCGGTGATCGTTGCCGAAGATCCGTTGACCTGCGTTGCTCGCGGCGGTGGTAAAGCGCTGGAAATGATTGATCAGCACACCTTTGAGTTGCTGTCGAGCGACTAATCGCAGCGGTTAATTGCGGGGGGATTGCCTATTAAMCCGCTGTTTTCGCACGGGCCACTGCCGGGCTACCGGCTGTTTTTTTGTGTCCTGGCTGCCAGTGCATTGATGTTTGTCGACCAGAACTTCACGCGTATGGAGCAAGTCCGTGCGCAGATGTCGATGGTCGTTGCTCCTATTCAATGGGTCGTTAGTGTGCCTAGCGACCTGTTGAACTGGGGGTCGCTTGCGCTCTCTGATCAACAGGCGCTGGTGGATGAGAACCGCCGCCTGCGTGAGCAGATTCTCACCCTTTCCCATCGTGGTCAGCGGATGGCCAACCTGACGGCGGAAAACAGCGAACTGCGCGATTTGCTGAAGGCGGCGAAGCGGCGTGATATTCCCTATATCACGGCTGAGCTGCTGTCGCTGGATAATGACCCCTTTAGTCATCAGATGGTGGTTAACCGTGGCCATCGTAACGGCGCCTATGTAGGTCAGCCGGTCATCGATGCTTCTGGATTGGTGGGGCAAATTACCGCAGTCTCTGCTTACTCCAGCCGTGTGCTGCTATTGGCCGATGCCAGTCACGCCTTGCCGGTTCAGTTAAACCGCAATGGGCTGCGCTTTATTGTCCAGGGGGCGGGGCGTTACAGTAGCGTTAATGTGATGCACGTGCCTGATACGGCGGATATTCGCGAAGGTGATTTGTTGACCACATCGGGCTTGGCTGGGCGCTTTCCTCCGGGTTACCCCGTGGCGCGCGTTACTGAGGTGTACCACGATCCAGGCCAGCCATTTGCGCGCGTAACGGCCGAACCCATGGCGCAGTTGCAGCGTTCACGTCACTTCTTGTTGCTTTTCCCACCTCTGCGAGAGGAAGTGGAAGAGAGTGCCTGGGATGATACGCTGGATATCTCGGCAGAGGCATTGCGCTCCTCTCTTCAGCTCGCCAGTCCTGAAGAAGCGCTTCCCGCACAAAATGCATCATCTCCAGAGGTGCCCTGATGCCGCGAGCACCGATTGTTCCATTAGTGGTTATTTGGTTTAGTCTCATCCTAGCCCTCTGCTTGCAAGTTATGCCGCTAGCCGATGGCTGGCAGGTATATCGCCCTGAGTGGCTGGGGTTGATGCTGATCTACTGGTGTATGCGTACTCCCGACAGAGTGGGTGTTTTTCACGGCTTTGTACTGGGTATTTTGATGGATTTAATTGAAGGCACCGTGTTGGGGCAGCATGCGCTTATCTATGCGCTGTTGGCGTTTTTGTGTGCTCTGGTCTACCCCCGTTTTCGGGCCTATTCGCTGGTACAGCAGTCGGCACTGGTGCTGGTACTGTTGGGCTTGATGCAGCTAGTCGCCCAGTGGCTGCGCACTATCGTGGGTGATTTTTCAATTCATTTAGCGTTTTTGATTCCCGCGCTGATCAGTGCATTGCTATGGCCGTGGCTGGCGACGATGTTCCAGGCGTTAGAGCGCCGGTTGGCGGCTTCATGACGACGCCTGTTTTGTGCTTAGCGTCTGCTTCTCCACGCCGTCGGGCCTTGCTGGCTTCTATTGGGGTGCCGGTCAAGGTGTATCCCTGTGATATTGATGAGACGCCGCTGGTCGGTGAGTCGGCTCAAGCCTATGTACAGCGCTTAGCGATGGCCAAAGCTGAGGCGGCAGTGCCATTCACTGACCTGCCTACGCTAGGTTCAGATACCGCAGTGGTGGTCGATGGGCGTATTCTAGGTAAACCGGCGAATGCAGGGGAGGGCGCTGAAATGCTGGGGCTGCTTTCGGGTCGGTGCCATCAGGTGCTTACCGCCGTGGCAGTGAGTGGGCCGGCGGGGATGCTCTCTTGCTGTGTGGCCACTCAGGTGACGATGCGTGAGATAAGCGCCGATGAAATTGCTGCCTACTGGTGTACCGGTGAACCTGCTGATAAGGCCGGTGGTTACGCCATACAGGGATTGGCATCCATATTTGTAAAACAGATTCAAGGCAGTCACTCGGCAGTGGTAGGGCTACCGCTGTTTGAGACGACGCACTTGCTATGCCGACAGGGAGTTCCTATCTGGCAGCGTGTCTGACACCTTTGGATTGAAGGTATCGAGCACCTGTATCGCTGGCAAGGAATACGTCAACCAACAAGGAATTTTGCATGAGCGGTGAAGTTCTCATCAATTTAACGCCAATGGAAACCCGCGTCGCGCTGGTTGAAAATGGCGTTTTGCAAGAGGCACTGATCGAGCGTTCCCGTCGGCGTGGCATCGTGGGCAATATCTACAAAGGCAAAGTGGTTCGTGTACTGCCTGGCATGCAGGCTGCTTTTGTTGATATTGGCTTAGATCGGGCAGCGTTTATTCACGCCCACGAAGTGATGCCACCCGGCACACCGCTCGATGAGCAGCAGACCATCGGCCAGTTACTCCATGAGGGCCAGGCGTTAGTGGTACAAGCGACCAAAGACCCTATCGGTAGCAAAGGGGCGCGCTTAACCACGCACCTGTCGATCCCTTCTCGCTATCTGGTCTATATGCCCGATTCGCCGCATCACGGCGTTTCGCAGCGTATTGAGGATGAGCGCGAACGCGAACGGTTAAAAGCTCTGCTGGATAATAGCGTGGCGGAGCAGACGCTGGAAGTGACGGGGGGCTTTATTGTTCGTACGGCCGCGGAAGGCGTGGGTGACGAAGAGCTAAAAGGCGATATGCACTTTCTGCTGCGGCTGTGGCGTAAGGTTAGCGAGCGTAAAGTGACCGCGACGCCGCAAAGCGTGATTTACGATGATTTGCCGCTCTTTATGCGTACCCTGCGCGACGTAATGCGCGACGATATCGAAAAAGTGCGCATCGATTCGCGGGAAAACTTCGTCAAGCTGGTGGAGTTTGCCGAAGAGTTTATGCCCGACGCGGTGGAGCGGATTGAATACTACCCCGGCGAGCGGCCCATCTTTGATCTCTACAGCGTCGAAGATGAGATCCAAAAAGCCTTGGGGCGCAAGGTACAGCTGAAATCCGGTGGCTATCTGGTGATTGACCCCACTGAGGCAATGACCACCATTGATGTCAATACCGGGGGCTATGTTGGTCACCGCAACCTTGAAGAGACTATTTTCAAAACCAACCTTGAAGCAGCTACGGCCATTGCCCGCCAGCTTCGGTTGCGCAATCTGGGCGGCATTATCATTATCGACTTTATCGATATGGTCGATGTTGAGCATCAGCGTCAGGTGTTGCGGGTATTGGAAAAAGCCTTAGAGCGTGATCATGCCAAAACCAAGTGTACCGGCGTTACCGAGCTTGGCCTTGTTCAGCTTACCCGGAAACGCACCCGGGAGAGCCTAGAGCAAACGATGTGTGAAGCGTGCCCCACCTGCAGTGGGCGGGGCACGCTTAAAACGCCAGAAACCGTCTGCTACGAAATCTTTCGTGAGATACTGCGCGAAGAGCGCGCCTATAGTGCTGAAACCTACATGGTGCTTGCATCACAACCTGTCGTTGATCGTTTATTGGATGAAGAGTCAGCCGCGGTGGCTGACCTGGAGACGTTTATCAATAAAACCATCCGCTTTCAGGTTGAACAGCACTACTCCCAAGAGCAGTACGATATTGTGCTGATGTAACCATGCTAACGCGTTCGCTGGTGCGTTGGAGTTTGCTGATCGCAGCCTGGCTACTGGGCAGCACGGCTGTGCTGCTGTTGCTGCTGCGCTTGGCGATTAGCCAATCCGATGCCCTAACCCCACGTATTGAAGCGCTGCTAGAGGCGCGCATTGGCGTGCCGGTCACCATCGAGCGGCTATCGCTTTCGCTCGCCCGGAGCGATCTTCTATTACGCCTTGATGGCGTAAACGCGGAAACCCCGGATGGCCAAGCGCTGTTTTCCCTGGAGCATGCGGGGCTACGTTTGGATACCTGGGCGTCGCTTGTCAACATGGCGCCGATTTTTAGCGACGCACGCATCAGCGGTACCCAGTTTCATCTTTATCAAGGCTCGGGGGCGTCTTTGCAGTGGCCTGAGCCCGCAGAGTTACCGCTATTGATGGCGGCGGAGCCAGACGTGGATCTGGCCACGATTGATAATTGGGCAGGCTTGATTTTGCGTCAACGTCTCTGGGTGGATGACACCCGCGTGGTGCTGCACGGCAAGCAAGACACCGTGATGCTCCATGCGCAGACACTGCTGCTGACCGGCGATGAGCGGCGGACACGGCTGGAAGGCGCTATCAATATCGCAGAATCGCTACAGCAGGCGCGCGAGGTGGATCTGCCCGCGGTTGAAATGAAGGTCGAAATGCAGCCCGGCCGACGGGGCTTCAGCGATTTTTCGGCAGCGTTGCAACTGGATGTTCAGCTTGATCAGTTAGTCGTCTTGGCGGATATGTTCCGGCCGGATCATGCCGCTTATTTAGAGCAAGCCGGCGGCAGTGCGCGGCTGTGGGGGCGCTGGAGCGCCGGACGCCTTGAGGAGTCTCGCATTGCTGTCGATGTTCCCCAGTTGACGCTACGCCATCAGGTTCAGTACGCGGTGTTAAGGGACATCAAGGCTAACGGTTTATGGCAGCGCGACGGCGACGGCGGTGAAGCGTGGCTAAGCGGTGATGCCGACAGTGTAGAGTGGGCGCAGCCCCCCGGTGGCAGCGTCGGGCCTGCCTTGCCACGCCACTGGCACGCCACCCACCAGCCTGGGCAGTGGGAAGTGCGCACCAGTGCCTTTGAGCTCGCCTCGCTGACTGCTTGGCGTGACTACGTATTGCTCCCTGAATCCGTCACCCGGGTATTGCAAACCCTGGCCCCCCGCGGGCAAGTCGAAGGGTTACACGTGGGGCAGCAGGATGGCCACTGGGGGGTGGACGCGGCGCTAACCGGCGTAGAGGTTTCACCGTGGCAGCAGGCGCCGGGCGGTGGCCCGCTGGATGCCTGGGTGCAGGCGCGGGATTTCCGCGGCCGCGTGCTGTTTAGCAGCAACGGCGATAGCACCCTCTACTTTCCTGAGTTTTTTGCCGCTCCCATGCAGCTACGGCGTGCTGAAGGGGAAGTGGAGTGGGTATATGACGGCCCCAATACCATGGTGAGTGGCAAGCGGCTAAGCGTCGACTGGGACGGTGCCCAGATAGCGGGTGGCTTCGGTTTGGTGACCGGCAATCAGCGTGGTCATTTTGGTTTAGACCTAACTTTTAGCGACGTGGATGCTCTTGAGCGTCCGCTTGCCCAGTGGTTGCCGCTCAGCGTGATGGACGATGAGCTGCGCGAATGGCTGCTTAATGATATGGGTGGTTACGTCAGCGAAGGCTCGCTGCAGCTAAGCCAGCCGTTAGGCGAAGGGGCGACTGCCCAAGACTTTACAGCAACGCTTGCCTTGGCGGTGACGCAAGGGCATTTGCCGATCGCGCCAGGCTGGCCACGCCTTGACGATGTCGAGGGGCGACTGAAGTGGCAAAACAGGGTGTTAGAGGCTGAAATTGATAACGCCCAGAGCCATGGTGTTACGGCTTCAGAGGGCGAGGTGGTGATGGAGGATGAGACGCTCAACCTTTCGGGGCAGTTAATCTCGGATGGGCCAGCGCTTATATCATTTTTACAGGCGATGCCTGAGGTCGACCTTTCCCAACTAAGTGATTTGCGCGTGACGGGGGATGTTAACGGCGATATTGCGCTGTCATTGCCATTGGCAAACCCTGAGGCGCTGCAGCTGGAAATTAATGCTCAGCCGCGCTTCTCGGAAGTGGTTTATCAACCGCTCGACTTACGTCTTCAATCGGTTGAGGGGGATCTCGCCTGGCTTCAAGATGGGGAGAGTTCGGGGCTCGTCGGCGAGGCTAAAGGGCAGTTGCTGGGGGGGGCTATCAACGCTGATATTGATACTCAAAGCGACGGCATACAACTGCAAGGGAGTGTCGCTACCGCGGCGCTGTTCGGGCTTGCCGGGTTAGACAGTAGCCAAGGACGTCTGCCCTTAGAAGGGCCGATAGAGTGGCAGGGCCTTGTCAGCATAGTCCCGACGCCCACCCTTCGCCTTGAGAGCCGCTTGCTCGGTGTTACTAGCCACCTGCCCGAACCGTTTGCCAAATCTCCACAGCAGCCCTGGCCCTGGACTTTGACCGCTGATTTAGATGCCAAACGGCTTGAAACACAGCTGGCCGATATCGTCGCAGCCCGAATTCAGCAGCGTAATGGCGAGTTTGCCGGGTCGCTAAATTTAGGCAGCCAAGCGGAGCGTCTGCCCGGCTGGCCCACCCAACCTGGGTTTAGCCTTAACGCTGCCGTGCCAAGGCTTGACCCGCTAGCGTGGCAGCGGGCGATTGCACCGCTAATGGCTGGTGGGGCACCCGGGGAGTCAAGCGCAGGCACTCAAACGCCGCTGGCGGTCTCGTTAACCACCCCCTGCGTGGTTTACCAAGGCGAGTGTTTAGGCTCTCTAAACGCATCTGGAGGCATTAACGCTGGCCTGATCGATTTGGGCCTAAGCGGTAACCTGGTCACCGGGCGTGTAAACTACGATGCTCAATCATCACAACCTTTAGATATGGCCATTGAAGCGCTGGCGCTTGATCGCTTGCTGGCGTTAGCCAATGTTGAGCATGACAGCGATGCACCGATGCCAGACTCCTGGATGGGATCGGTCGAAACGCAGCGTCAGGCGCCGTTGGCCATTCCTGACTGGCTAGCCGATGTGCCCAATGGGCGATTGCGTTTAGCCGAAATTGCGATGGGGCCGCGTCGTTTTGGTCCCTTGACGGCCTATTGGAAAACCGACGGTGAGCGTTTTTCGCTTACCCCCGTTGGCTTAACCCTGGGCCAGCTCTCTGCGCGAGGCGAGCTTTACTGGGAAGGGGACGCTGTTTCCAGTCATACTCGTGCGGACATTACCATTCAGGGGGGCGACATTGGGACCGCCCTTGAACGTCTTGACCAACCGGTGGCCATGCGCAGCCGTAGTACCGATGTGGCCGCCTCGCTTGATTGGCCGGGAGCTCCCTGGCAGTTGGAGCTAAGCCGCTCGGATGGCACTATCAGTACCGACATTCGCGATGGCCGTTTTGTTACCCTGGAATCGGCGCCTGCGCGTTTAATCGGCTTGCTTAATTTCGATAATATTTTACGTCGTCTGCGCCYGGATTTTTCTGACGTTACCGGCCGGGGCACGGCATTTGATCGTGTCCAGGGCACCGCCGACGTTACCGGTGGGTTGCTGACGCTACGCGGGCCATTGCAAATTGATGCGCCGGCCACCACCCTAACGCTTACCGGCAGTGTCGACCTGGTGTCGCGTGAACTTGACCAGCGGCTTGGCGTCACMCTACCAGTGACGCAAAGTTTACCGATCGCGGCGATCGCCGTTGGCGCGCCCATCGTGGGCGGCGCGCTGTTCCTTGCTGACCAGATGTTTGGCGACGCTTTAGATCGTGCCACAACACTCCATTATCGCGTGCGAGGCCCTTGGACCTCGCCGCAGGTTACTTTAGAAGGCCCCCAATGACCGCATATAAAAGTGATGTAGATACGGCTGCTGCCATTCTGTTGACCCCTGGAGGACTCGATTTAGAGGCTCTGGAAACGGGGTTGGGCTACGCCATGGGCGCGGGCATTGACTACGCGGATCTCTATTTTCAGCGTACTTGGCAAGAGGGCTGGGTGCTGGAAGATAGTGAGGTGAAAGAGGCCAGCTACAATATTGACGGCGGTGTCGGCGTGCGCTCACTGGCCGGTGAAAAAACCGGCTTTGCCTACTCCAACCAAATTACGGCCGATGCGCTAATGGACACTGGCCGCACCGCGGCAGGTATTGTGCGCAGCGGTCAACGTTTACCTGGGCAATTGGTTCGGCCCGTTTCCGCTATGTCGCGCTATGCAGGGATTGATCCCTTAGCCGGGCTAAGCGCCGAAGAGAAAGTGGCCATGCTCAAACAGGCTGACCGTGTGGCGCGTGCGGCTGATCCGAGCATTAGCCAAGTGAGCGCTTCTCTGTCGGGTACTTATGAAGTGGTGTTGGTGCGGGCCAGCGACGGCACTCTGGCTGCCGATATTCGCCCCCTGGTACGCTTTAATGTCAGCGTTATTGCGGTTAAGAATGGTCGCCGTGAGCGCGGCAGCGCAGGCGGTGGTGGCCGTTATTCCATGGCTAAGCTGCGCGATGATCAAGTCGCCGAGCAGTACGCCAAAGAAGCGGTGCGTCAGGCGCTGGTTAATCTGGAAGCCGTCGATGCGCCCGCGGGTCAAATGCCCGTAGTGCTGGCGTCTGGGTGGCCGGGTATTTTGCTCCACGAAGCAGTGGGGCATGGCCTTGAAGGCGATTTCAACCGTAAGGGCAGCTCCGCCTTTGCAGGCAAGATGGGCGAGCGCGTGGCCGCTAAAGGCGTAACGATTGTTGATGATGCAACTTTATCGGATTGCCGTGGCTCCATGAGCGTGGATGACGAGGGCACGCCGGGGCAATACACGCCGCTTATCGAAGACGGCATTTTGACCGGCTATATGCAGGACAAGCTAAATGCTCGCTTAATGGGCATGGCACCCACAGGCAACGCGCGGCGAGAATCCTTTGCTCACCTGCCGATGCCGCGTATGACCAATACCGTTATGCTTGCGGGCCAAGATGAGCCCAGCGATATTATCAAAAGCGTTAAGCGCGGTATTTATGCGGTCAGCTTTGGCGGCGGTCAGGTGGATATCACCTCGGGTAAATTCGTGTTCTCCGCCAGCGAAGCCTACCTGATTGAAGATGGTAAGGTGACGGCGCCGGTAAAAGGGGCCACCTTGATTGGTAACGGGCCAGAAGCGATGCAGCGGGTCTCCATGATTGGCCACGATATGGCGCTGGATACCGGTATTGGCGTGTGTGGTAAAGAGGGGCAGGGCGTACCGGTGGGTGTCGGCCAGCCCACCCTGAAATTGGATGAGCTGACCGTCGGCGGCACGCAGTCTTAATGAGCCGCCTTTAAAGAGCGAGCGTTTCGCGCAGGTGTTTGAATAGCTTGCGCGAGCTGGTCGGCGGTTTGCCCTGCTCGCGTTCCCGCTGGGCGTTGCGAATCAATTGACGCAGGGTCTGGCGATCGGCATCGGGGTGCTCCGCCATAAACAGGTCGACAGCAGGATCGCCCTCGTCAATTAAGCGTTCCCGCCATTTTTCCAGTCGGTGGAACGCGTGGTCGCGCTGCTCCTGCTCCTGGTCGATGGAATCGAATACGCCTTGAATGGCGGTGAGATCCTCTTTACGGATTAGCTTACCGACATACTGCATATGGCGGCGGCGACCTTCATGGGAACGGATGCGCGAGGTTTCCTCGATAGCGCGCAGCATATCGTCAGAGAGGGGGAATCGGGCGCGTTCCGCCGGTCGCATGGCGATTAAGGTTTCCCCAAGTGCCTGTAAGGCATGCATTTCGCGTTTGAGTTGCGACTTGCTAGGGCGTTCTTCCTGCTCTTCTACTTCATTAGTACTTGAGACGGTATCGGGACGTTGCTTACGCATAGTGTGACTCACAGACAAGATTCGTAGCGGCATTATACCAGCTGCGAGTACAACATTGATTCGCCGAAGACACTCTCTTGAAAGACATTCGCTTGAGAGACATGCGGTTGAAAAAGGAGGCCATATGGCACAGGCATTTAATGCATCCGCGCAGCAGTCGTTATTGACCGCGCGTGCCGAAGAAGCGCTAGCGCTGGCCAAGCGCTTGGGCGCAGATGCTGCTGAGGTGGGCGCAAGTGTAGACCAGGGCATCGGTGTCAGCGTGCGCCTGGGCGAAGTTGAAACGGTTGAGTTATCCCGTGACCAGGGCATTGCCGTCACGCTTTACGTAGGTCAGCGTAAAGGCAGTGCTTCGTCCACAGACGCCAGCAGCGCCTCAATTCAGGCCGCCGTGGAGAAAGCCCTGGCGATTGCCCGCTATACCGGCGAAGACCCTGCCGCTGGGCTGGCCGATGCATCGTTGATGGCCACCGAGCAGCCCGATTTAAAAGTGCACTACCCCTGGTCCCTGACAACGGATGAGGCGATTGAGCTGGCGCTTGCCTGTGAGCAGGCGGGAAGCGACGTTGAGGGCATCTCTCAGTCGGATGGCGCGTCACTCTCCAGCGGCGAAGGGGTACGCGTTTACGCCAATAGCCACGGTTTTTTAGGTACCCAAAAAGGCAGTAGTCACTCTCTTTCGTGCATGCTGATTGCCCAAGACGCGGCCGGTATGCAGCGCGACTACGACTACACTTCTGCCCGCGACCCCAAGGCACTGCGAGACCCTGCCGAAGTGGGCCGCGAGGCCGCCGCGCGAACGCTGCGCAGGCTCGGTGCTAAACGCCCGCCCACGGGCACTTTTCCGGTACTGTTTGATCCCTCGCTGGCCAGTGGCTTAATCGGCCACCTTCTCAGTGGTTTGGCCGGTGGCGCGCTCTACCGGCAGGCCTCGTTTTTGTGCGACCGGCTCGGCACGCCGCTGTTTCCCGACTGGTTTAGCTTAGAAGAGCGTCCCATGGAGGKCGGTGCCACGGCGAGCTCGCCGTTTGATGGCGAGGGCGTGCAAACCCGTAATAATCGCTTTATCGATCAGGGCAGCATTGCCAGCTATATGCTCTCTTCTTACAGCGCTCGTCGTCTCGATATGCAAACCACGGGCAATGCCGGTGGCGCACGTAATGTGCGTTTAGCGGCGCCGCTGCAATCACGCGAAAGCCTGCTGCAGGAGATGGGGCGGGGGATTTGGGTAACTGAACTGATGGGCCAAGGCGTTAACGGTGTGACTGGCGACTACTCCCGCGGTGCCGCAGGCTTTTGGGTCGAAAACGGTAAGGKGCAGTACCCGGTCGAAGAGTTCACCATTGCCGGTAATCTAGAGCGGATGTTTGCTGGGCTAGTCGGTATCGGCGATGACACCGATACCCGTGGCAGTGTTCACACGGGTAGCTGGTTAATCGATGCCATGACGGTAGCCGGTGACTAAGTCCAAATAGCCAAGTGCGGCTACTGATCTTCCTCGAAACGCGCGTCGAACAGCGCTTGAATAGCTTCAAGTGCCTGTTCGGCGTCATCACCTTCGGCGCTGATCGTTAGCTCGGTACCGCAAGGGGCGGCGAGCATCAGCAGCGACATGATGTTGGCGGCGTCGGCAACCTGTTGCTGTTTGTAAACACGTATTTTAGCCGAGAACTGTTGGCCGCATTTGACCAGTTTTGTCGCTGCGCGCGCGTGTAGCCCGCGTTGATTGGTGAGTGTAAGTATTCTTTCTGGCACCCTGGTTCCTTTTCGCCGAGTGGTGTCATTAATGGATAGGCGCTCTTAAGAAGTCTCTTCTCGCTCGTTGTTTGGAGTAGCGCTGAGGAGAGGGGCCGCCGACTGATCGCTTAAGGTGTAGTGCAGCCCCAGCTCACGGTGGCGTAATTGAACGTCGCCCATGCTGGTGGCCAGCCTTTCTGCCAGCTTCTCGACCATATAGACCGAGCGGTGTTGGCCACCGGTGCAGCCAATCGCGATAGTCATGTAGCTGCGTTGGCTATTCTGGTAAGCGGGTAGCCAACGCTCTAGCCAAGCCAGAATGTCGTCGCTCATGGCGTCAACAATGGGATAGCCGCTCAAAAAAGCCACAATCTCAGCGTCGCGGCCGGTGAACTGGCGTAGCGTTGGGTCCCAGTAAGGGTTCGGCAGACAGCGCACGTCGAAGACCAAATCAGCGTCTAACGGCACGCCGCGTTTATAACCAAACGACTCAAGGGTCAGCGTTAGCTTATCGCGGCGCTGGTGCGCTACCTGGTCGGTAATGCGACGGCGCAAATCGTGTACCGATAAGCGAGATGTATCGATCAATAGATCGGCTAGATCGCGAATATCCTCCAGCGTCTCCTCTTCTTTATTGATCGCCTCTTCCAGGGTCATCTCGCTATCCCGAGTCAGCGGATGGCGTCGCCGGGTAGCGGAGTAACGCTCAAGCAGGATACGGGCATCGGTGGTCAAGTAAATAACTTGAAAATCGATTTTACGCTGGCGCAACTCTTCTAACAAAGACGGTAGGCGCTCCAGCGCTCCCGGCAAATTACGGGCATCGATACTGACCGCCAAGTGAGCGCGGTCACCCTGGTCGCGTAATTCGTCCACCAACGAGCCCAGCAGCATAGCGGGGAGGTTATCAATCGCATAATAGCCAAGGTCCTCCAGCGCCTGTAGAGCGATAGATTTGCCTGACCCGGAGCGGCCGCTAATGATCACCAGTTGCATAGAGTCTCTCTTTGCTTTGGTCAAGCTGCGTTGAGGGTGGTGAGCGAAACATTACCTGCCGTAACGAACCTTAAAACAGGTTTGAAGACCGTTAGGCCGCGGATTGCTCACGAATTTTGGCGGTAATCAGCTCAAGTAGCTCGCGCTGACTGGCTGCTTTACGCAGCTGCTGGCGTGTATCCGCATCATTCATGATGGTCGCTACTTGGCCGAGCAGAGAGAGGTGTGTGTCATCTGCTTCTTCAGGTACCAGCAGGACAAACACCAGATCTACCGGGTCTCCGTCGATAGCGTCAAAATCAATCGCTTCTGAGAGTTTTAAAAAACCAGCGATAGGGGCGGTGCAGTGGGGGCTGCGCGCATGGGGAATAGCCACGCCGTTACCGATACCGGTACTGCCTAAGCGCTCGCGGCCGATTAGACGGCTAAACACTTCTTGGCTGTCCAGGCTGGGGATATTTTGCGCGATAAAGGTGCTGTAAAACTCCAGCACCCTTTTTTTGCTGCCCCCGGGTACGTCAAAAAGAACGCGCTCCGGGGGGAGTATGGTTTCCAACGTCATTGAATTAACGCACACCTGCGCCTTGGGCGCGAGCTTGTGCTTTTTCCTTGTGTTTAACGAGTTGACGGTCGATTTTATCCGCTAGGGCGTCGATAGCGGCGTACATATCACTGTCGAGGGCTTCCGCATGTAAGTCAGCACCTGCGGCGTGCAGCGTACAAGCGGCCTGCTGGCGCTCTTTCTCCACTGATAAGGTGACTTGCACCGTGGTTATATTGTCGTAATGGCGCTCTACACGCTCAAGCTTTTCGTTGACATAGTCACGCAAGGCGTCAGTCAGTTCTACGTGATGACCAGTGATATTTACTTGCATTGACGTGCTCCTTATCCATCGGACTGTACTTCGATTGTAACCCTTTTTGCCGCGTTGCAAAGCCCTTGTCGAGAGATTCGCTGCAACGTCGACAGAACCTAGCGTAAACGACGTCGCTCACTGGAGGAAGGAATGCCCATGGCCTCGCGATATTTAGCCACCGTACGCCGCGCTACTTGAATCCCTCCTTCGCCTAATAGCGTGACTAGGCGGCTGTCTGAGAGCGGCTTGCCGGGTGGCTCCTCTTGAATCAATTTCTTGAGTCGCGCGCGGATGGCGGTGCTGGAGTGACTGTCGCCATCTTGACCGCTCACCTGACTTGAGAAAAAGTACTTGAGCTCGAACACGCCCCGGGGGGTATGGATATATTTTTGCGTCGTGACCCGTGAAATCGTCGATTCGTGCATCTCCACAGCTTCGGCAATATCGGCCAGTATCAGCGGTTTCATGGCTTCTTCGCCGTGCTCTAAAAAGCCAATCTGGCGGGTGATGATTTCGCGCCCCACGCGTAGCAGCGTATCGTTACGGCTCGAGAGGCTCTTAATCAGCCAGCGCGCTTCCTGTAGGTGCTCTTTGAGAAACTGGTTGTCATCGCTTTTGTCCGCACGCTTAATCAAACTGGCGTAGTCGGGCTGAATGCGCAGCCGTGGCAGGGCCTCTGGGTTGAGTTCTAAATGCCAGCCTTCGTGGTCGTGGCGGACGACCAGGTCGGGGGTTACATAGCTGTCATCGGTGTCGCCGTAGGCGCTGCCTGGGCGGGGGTCGAGGCTGCGAATAAGTAGGATAACATCGGCCAGCTGTTGGTCATCGAGCCCCAGGCGGCGCTTTAGCAGGCGCATGTCATCCTTACCAAGCGCTTCGAGGAACTGCCGCACTAGGCGGCGGGCGGGAACCAGTAGCGGCGTATCATCGGGCAGGGCGGCGAGCTGCAGCATCAGGCATTCACGCAGGTCGCGGGCAAAGATACCGGTTGGCTCAAACTGCTGGAGTTTGAGCAGAATGGTTTCTACCTCGCGTTGGCTAAGCCCGTCAATGCCCTGGGCACGCAGGCCCTCACGAATATCGTTAAGCGGCTGGGTTAAGTAGCCGTTGGCGTCGAGCGCGTCGATTAAGCTCTCTGCGACAAGCTGTTCGCGGGCGCTAAAGTCGGTCATGGCAAGCTGCCATAGTAGGTGCCCATGCAGGCTCTGCCCGGCTGCCTGACGCTCAAAATCAGGGCCTTCGCTGCTGCCGCCCTGGCTACCCATATCTTGATAGGTATCTGACCAGTCGCTATCTACTGAGAGTTCAGTGGGGATGCCCTCTGACCACTCTTCTTCCTTAGGCTCGCTGACAGCCTGCTCACCAAATTCATCTTCCTGCTCCAGCATGGGATTGGCATCTAGGGCCTGCTGAATTTCTTGACGAAGGTCCAGCGTCGAGAGTTGCAACAGCGCAATCGCCTGTTGCAACTGGGGCGTCATGGTCAGCTGTGTGCCGATACGCAGTTGGAGAGAAGCTTTCATGACCATCTGAGAACCACTCGTTAATCAGAATGCTCCACCCTAGTGCGAGTGAGTGTCTGGTGCAAGTGCAATAAGCATGCCATTGGTAGTAAAGTTGTTGCAGAGCGCTATTTACAGAACCAAAAAATAGGTTTATGGGCAGGCGGTGATTGTAGGCATAGCTGATCAGTTTAAAGGCGAAAATCAGCACCCAGATATACGTCTCTGACCTTCTGATTATCGAGAATGGCACTGGGTGAACCGCTGGCAATGATTTGCCCATCACCAACGATATAGGCGATATCGCAAATATCGAGGGTTTCACGCACGTTGTGATCGGTGATCAGTACGCCAATATGACGTTGCTTCAGCGCACGAATGATGGTTTTGATCTCGCCTACCGAAATAGGGTCGACGCCAGCAAAGGGCTCATCCAGTAAAATAAAGGCAGGGTCAGTGGCCAGCGAGCGGGCAATTTCTACACGCCTGCGCTCACCGCCCGAAAGGCTCATGCCAAGGTTGTCGCGGATGTGGGTGATATGAAAGTCTTCGAGTAGCGCTTCCAGGCGCTGTTCGCGTCCTGTGCGGTCAAGTTCTTTGCGCGTCTCGAGTATCGCCATAATGTTATCGGCAACCGATAGTTTGCGAAAAATAGACGCCTCTTGGGGGAGGTAGCCAATACCCGCCGCTGCGCGCTCGTGCATCGGCGCACGGGTTAAATCCACCGCATCGATTCCGACCTTGCCAGCATCGGATTTCACCAGCCCGACAATCATGTAGAACGAGGTGGTTTTACCTGCGCCGTTGGGGCCCAGTAGGCCAACAATGCTGCCTTGGGAGATCTCTAAATTGATGTCTTTGACCACTCGGCGGCGCTTGTAGCTTTTCGCCAGGTGGTGGGCATACAGGGTTTTGATCGGCGCAGTGTCAGCAGTTGCCACAGCTTGGCTCCCTATTGTTCAGGCTGAATAGTCATACGAATGCGCTGGGGCTCACTGCCGTCAACGTCAGAGCGCGCTTGAATCACTTCGCGGTCAATAAAATACTCAAGGCGCCCACCGCTAAAGGTATCTTCTTGTTGGATCAGTTCGGCTTGGTCGATTAGCTCTACGCGGCGCTCGGCGACGTGGTAAATAATCCGTCGCGCCCAACCTTCCGTCGGGCCATCTTGCCCTTCGGCTTGATGGCGCAGGTAGGCGCGCTCGCCGGTGGCTGTTGCCGTCGAGAGTTCGCCAGCCGCGTTGCGTTCGATCTCTACCCGCTCGCCGCGCAGCTGCATCTCGCCCTGACGAATATCCACATTCCCGGTATAAACGGCGGTGCCCGCCCGTTGGTCGAGATCTAAACGGTCGGCTTCGACTTCCACCGGAGCCTGTTGTGAGGTTTGGGCCAGTGCCAGTAGCGGCATCGCGAGCGCAAAAAGGGCTGTGTAAATAAGTGCTTTCATGACAATTCCTATTAGCGTTGCGTGGCCGGGGGGTGCGTGCCGCGCACATTATCAGTTAGCCGAACCTGGCTATTGTTAAGCCACACATCCATGCGTGAGGCACTCATTTGCTGGGGCGGTTGCTGCAGCATTACCGGTGTTTCACTCCAGGCATGCTGAGTTAGGCCATCATAATGCAATAGCTCGGTGTCTAGCTGCCAGCCTTCATCCGGCGCGACCAGGCGAGCTGAACCTGACAGCAGCAGGGCTTGGGTAGCGGTATTGAGCGTGCCGACATCGGCGCTGGCCAGCCACTGACGGTTTTCGCTGTCGTATAGTACGGCTTCGGGCTCTTCGGTCCAGGTTTCGCTTCGCTGAGGGGTATGAATTAGGCGCGGCGTTTTTAGCGACTGCAACACCTTGCCGTTATCACCAAACAGGGTAATTTCAGCGTTTTCGAGTACGTGGCCTGGCTCCTGAGCCTGTGCTTCAGGGTCGATAGCGGTATCTTGAGGCCCGCCTGGGTCAAGCCACACCAACAGCGCGCCTAGCGCGATAACAAGCCCGCCGAGCCAGAGGCGTAGGTTAAGCCGTTTCAACATTTATGGTCGACCGTGCAGATAGGTGTCAAGCACCGCGCCCCAGTGCCCTTGAGATTCAAGCAGCGTGTCGCAAATTTCACGCACGGCGCCGTGGCCACCCAGACGTTCGGTGGTCCAGTCAGCGTGGGTGTGCATATAATCCGGCGCGTTAGGAACCGTAATGCCGACGCCGCAGCGCTTAATCGCCGCTAGATCGGGCAGGTCGTCGCCGCAATAGGCCACTTGCTCCAGCTCGATATCAAGGCGCTGGCAGAGCCCGCGCAGGGTCGCCAGTTTGTCCTCACAGCCTTGATGGACATGGTCGATACCCAGAGCGGCAGCGCGTTGACTTACCATAGGTGAATCGCGGCCGGTAATCAGCGCAACATGCACGCCCACGCGTTTGAGAAGTTTTAGCCCATGGCCATCCTGGGTATGGAAGGCTTTGATTTCGATTCCATCGGCCTGAAAGTAGAGGCGGCCATCGGTGAGTACGCCGTCAACATCCAGCGCCAATAGGCGTACGCGGCGGAGTCGATCAAGTAGCGCAGCAGGTAGGGTCATAGAGCCTCCATATCAGTCATTTTTAAAACCAGTCGGCGTAGAACGGTGATGGGTTAAATAACGCCGCTAGCGAGCAGGTCGTGCATATGTAGAGCCCCAATAGGGCGCTGTTGTTCATCCACCACCGCTAGCGCGGTAATCCGGCTCTCTTCCATAATGCGTACCGCTTCGGCCGCCAGGATGTCGGGGCCGATGCGTTTGCCTGGCCGGGTCATAACGTCGTCAACGCGGACATCGCGCAGGTTGTGAAACTGATCCAGCGTACGGCGCAAGTCGCCATCGGTGTAGACTCCGGCGAGGCGTCCATCGCTATCCACCACACAGGTAAAGCCAAGCCCTTGCCGGGTAATCTCCAATAACGCATCGCGCAGCGGGCTGCCCAGCGCGACCTGGGGCAGGCGCGAGCCGTCGTGCATCAGGTCTCTAACGCGCAGTAGCAGGCGTTTGCCTAAACTGCCACCCGGGTGGGAAAGGGCAAAATCTTCAGCGGTAAATCCACGGGCTTCCAGTAACGCCACCGCCAGTGCATCGCCTAGGGCGAGAGCGGCGGTAGTGGAGCTGGTAGGGGCCAGATCGAGCGGGCACGCTTCGCGCTCAACGCCGCTGTTAAGATGTGCATCAGCGTGTTTGGCAAGCGTCGAGTGGGGACGCCCCGTCATGCTGACCAGTGGCGTACCCAAGCGTTTAAGCAGCGGCAGTAGGGCGGTGACTTCGGCCGTTTCACCCGAGTTAGAGAGCGCCAGTACTACATCAGCGCGGGTGATCATGCCCAAATCGCCATGACTGGCTTCACCGGGGTGAACGAAAAAGGCCGGTGTGCCCGTGCTGGCAAGCGTTGCTGCCAGCTTGCCAGCAATATGCCCCGACTTGCCCATGCCAGTCACCACCACCCGCCCTTGGCAGGCGAGGATTAATTCGCAGGCGCGGTCAAAGCTTTCGTCTAGTTTAGCCTGGAGACCGCCAATCGCTGCCTGCTCAATTTGCAGCGTACGCAGTGCGCTTTCGCGTAATAGGCTGGATGAAGCGAGAGGCTGGCGCATAGCGTTTTCTCTTAACGATTGAAAATATAAAAAGTGGTAACCGCCAAGAATAACATCTCGACACCGCTTATAGGCAGTAATTGCGCTCGTTATCCCTGGTGGCTTGAGCGGTAAGCTGGCCTAGTCTAGGGATTAGCTCACCAGTGATGTTATTAATCAACAGGAAGGCCCGCTCGCGCCGTAATGTTTTGTGGCGTTATAGTACAATGTTCGATAATGTTTTAGAAACACTGTTTTCTAACTGCGGTAGCAGCAAGTAGGGTATGATAATTAGTCCTAGCTGCGCCTTGTTAAGAGTCAACTGATCCATGACTGATGCACCCTTTATAGAAATTGAAGACCTTTATTTCTCTCGTGGCGATCACGAGATTTTCCGTGGTGTGAATATGACTATACCGCGGGGTAAAGTGACGGCGATCATGGGGCCAAGCGGCACCGGTAAAACAACGCTGTTGAAACTGATTGGTGGCCAGTTGACCCCGGAGAGCGGGCGCATCCTCATTGATGGTCAGGATGTTCATCGGCTATCCCGGAAGGCGCTATTTACGCTGCGCAAGCGGATGGGAATGCTGTTTCAGAGTGGCGCACTGTTTTCCGATTTGGATGTGTTCGAGAACGTAGCTTTCCCGCTGCGCGTGCATACTGATTTGCCTGACACCATGGTGCGCGATCTGGTGTTGTTAAAGCTACAGGCCGTGGGACTGCGCGGCGCGCGCCACTTAACGCCCGCGGAACTTTCCGGGGGGATGGCTCKCCGGGTGGCGTTGGCCCGTGCGGTAGCGCTGGATCCGGAGCTGATTCTGTATGACGAGCCGTTTGTGGGTCAGGATCCTATTTCTATGGGTGTGTTGGTGCAGCTCATCAAGCGCCTGAATCAAGCGCTGCAGCTAACCTCCGTGGTGGTCTCCCATGATATCAAAGAGACCTTGAGCATTGCGGATTACCTCTATTTAATTGCCGATGGTCAGGTGGTCGCCCATGGCACGCCGCAAACGTTGGACACTAACCAAGATCCGCGGGTTAGCCAGTTTATTCATGGCGAACCAGATGGCCCGGTGCCGTTTCACTACCCCGCTGAAGCGTTTTATCGCGACATTCTGGGTGACGCCCCGGTGACACCGTAGGGATAGGCGACAACGTTAGCTTAAATGCACACATGCAGGGCAAATAAAGGGCAGGGTTAATGCAGTCAAAGTTCTCTAGTAGCACCGCGCGTATCACCCGGCTAGGGCGTCGAGGGTGCGATTTAATGGAAGCATTAGGCCGTGCCGGGGTGTTTCTATTCCAGTCAGCGATTGGCGTGCCTTCCCGGGAAGGTTGGCGTTTGTGGTTGCACCAGATGCACTTTGTTGGCGTGCTTTCGCTGGCCATTGTGTTGGTGTCTGGGCTGTTTATCGGCATGGTGCTGGCGCTGCAGGGCTATACCATTCTGGTTGATTTCGGGGCTGAGCAGGCGCTGGGTCAAATGGTAGCGCTTTCGCTATTGCGTGAGCTTGCCCCAGTAGTGGCGGCGCTGCTGTTTGCTGGCCGGGCAGGCTCAGCGCTTACCGCCGAGATTGGTTTGATGAAAGCCACCGAGCAGCTCACCAGCATGGAAATGATCGGGGTTGATCCGCTACGCCGCGTGGTGGCCCCACGCCTGTGGGCTGGCTTTGTGTCGCTGCCTATCCTAACGGTAGGTTTTAGCGTGGTGGGTATTTGGGGCGGCTACCTGGTGGGCGTCGAGTGGTTAGGCGTTTTCGAGGGCTCCTACTGGAGCAATATGCAAGCCAACGTGGCCTTTCTCAGTGATATTGGTAACGGCATGATCAAAAGCGCCGTATTTGCCCTGGTGGTAACCTGGATTGCGGTGTTCCAGGGTTATGATTTGGTGCCCACTTCGGAAGGTATCTCGCGTGCTACTACGCGCACGGTAGTGTATTCGTCGCTTGCAGTATTGGGGCTTGATTTTGTGTTGACCGCCATGATGTTTGGCGGCCTTTAATGGCTGGAGCAGTTTCATGAAACGCAGTAAAACCATGGAGTTCGGTGTAGGCCTGTTTATGGTGGCAGGCATCCTGGGGCTTGTGTTCCTCGGCTTGCGGGTTAGTGGACTGACGCTCTCTGCACCCACACAGTCATTTCAGCTAGAGGCCAACTTTGCCAATATTGGCAGTTTAAAGCCCCGTGCCAGGGTCACTATGGCGGGCGTAACGGTGGGGCGAGTAGAAGCGAKTGAACTAGATACCGAGTGGTTCGATGCGCGGGTGGTGCTCAGCCTGGATAGCGAACTTGAAGGCCAGCTCTCAAGAGACTCGATTGCCTCTATTCTGACTGCAGGCTTATTAGGCGAGCAGTACATTGGCCTAAGCGTGGGCGGCGACCCCGAGATGCTGGAGAATGGCGACACCATTCGCGACACCCAGTCGGCGCTGGTGCTGGAAGAACTTATCCAGCAATTTGTGTCCAATATGGCAAGTAACTGATGTTTCAAGTAGCGAATGTGTTAAATAGCTACTGTGTTAAATAGCTAATGTTTCAAATTGCAGGCACTAACCCTGTGTAATCACGGGTAGGGAGATAAGCGTTATGAATGGAGTGAACTTGATGTGGGGGCGTTGGTTATGGGTCGTCGTAATGATGGCAGCGTTAATGGTGCCATTGCAGTCGCATGCGCAGTCTCAGACGCCAGAAGAGATGGTTCGCGATAACGTTGAGTCGCTGATGGCAGATCTTCAGGGCCGCAAGGATTACTATGCCAATAACCTTAGCGAGCTTGAGGCGTTGGTGGATAGCAATCTCGACCAGGTGGCAGATTTTCGCTATATCGGTGCCAGCGTGATGGGCAACTATTTCCGCAATGCTTCACCGGAGCAGCGCCGTCGTTTTGTCGATGTGTTTCGGCAAACGCTGATTGATACCTATACCCGCGGGTTGGTGACGTTTGATTACGATGAGCTGCGGGTGTTGGATACCCAGCAGGCACAGCGCTATGACGACCAGGCCAGCGTTGCCATGGAAGTCGTGGCCAGTGACGGGCAAGTATATCCCGTTAGCTATAGTCTAAGGCTCTCTGACGGCGAATGGCGGGTGGTGAATGTGATCGTTAATGGTATTAATCTGGGGCTAACCTTCCGCAATCAGTTTGACCAAGCCATGCGCGATAACAACCGCGATTACGATGCGGTAATTGATGGGTGGTCGCCAGAGGTGGGCGTTGAAGAGCTGGAGCAGGGAGGCGATGCGTGACAGCGCTGTTTTCACACCCTAGCGTCACCGTTAGCGTAGATGATGCCACCCTGCTGGTAGTGGGGGATGTGGAGGTAACCGTGGCGGCCGATTTGGCCGCCAGTGGCGTTAAATGGCTCAAACACACCGAGCTCACCACCATCAGCTTTGATTTCAGCCGCGTTGAAAAGGCCAGCAGCGTTGCTATTAGCGTGCTGTTTGAATGGCTTCGCATCTGCCAGCAGCGCGGTATCCAGGTTCAATCCATTCACTTTTCAGCTCCGCTGCGCCGCCTTGCCTCACTGGCTGAATTGGATGCGTTGATTGAGCAACCCACCGCTACCTTGGCAGTTTAAAAGTACGGCATCGCCAAGCGCGCTGCTTTTCTTTATTATGTCGACCCAATTACGCTCAATGATAACGATGACCCCAAAGGAGTTTTTGCGCCATGCAACCCAACGAGGTAAAAGCACTGCTTGAATCCCGTATTGACGGATGTCAGTTCCATATCCAGGGTGAAGGCTGTAACTTTCAGGTGATTGCGGTTGGCGATGCCTTTGAAGGTCTCTCTCCGGTCAAACGTCAGCAGCTGGTTTATGCAGCGCTGAGTGATGAGATCGCCTCGGGCGCGCTCCACGCTATTAGCATCAAAACGTTTACTCCGGCGCAGTGGCAAACTGCACCGGAAAACGTTCAATAACGGTCGCCCCATGGATAAATTAATTATTACCGGCAATGGGTCGGTAGACGGTGAAGTGTGGGTGAGCGGCGCCAAAAACGCGGCGTTACCAATCCTGTGTGCCAGCCTGCTGGCCGATGGTCCTGTGGTAATTGGTAACTTGCCCCACCTACAGGATATTACCACCACGCTAGAGCTGCTTGGCCGCATGGGCGTTGAGCCGGTGATGGGCGAAAAACTGAGTATTCAGTTGGATGGCTCCCAGGTGACCCAGTGCCACGCGCCATATGAGCTCGTGAAGAAAATGCGTGCCTCCATCCTGGTGCTGGGCCCTCTGCTTGCCCACTTCGGTAAAGCCGATGTGTCCCTGCCCGGCGGTTGTGCCATCGGCTCGCGGCCGGTGGATCTCCACATTCGCGGTTTAGAAGCCATGGGGGCGGAGATTCGCGTTGAGGCGGGTTATATCCGCGCGCGGGTCGACGGTCGCCTGAAAGGCGCAACTATCTACTTTGATACCGTGACGGTGACCGGTACCGAAAACCTGCTAATGGCGGCGACCTTGGCCGAAGGCAAAACCGTTCTAGAAAACGCTGCCCGCGAGCCTGAAATCGTCGACTTGGCAGAGTGCTTGATCAAAATGGGCGCTAAAATCAGCGGCCAGGGTACTGACACCATTACTATCGAAGGTGTCGAGAAGCTGCACGGCTGCGAACACGATGTCATGCCCGATCGTATCGAGACCGGCACGTTTCTAGTCGCCGCCGCCATGACCGGCGGCCGGGTCAAGGTCAAGCGTACCCGGGCCGATATCCTGGATGCGGTCATCGCTAAGCTGGAAGAGGCGGGGGCCGAAGTCACTAGTGGCGACGACTGGATTGCCCTGGATATGCACGGCAAGCGCCCTAAGGCGGTAAATATTCGTACCGCGCCTTATCCTGCGTTCCCTACCGACATGCAGGCGCAGTTCGTGGCCATGAACGCAGTGGCCGTGGGGCACTCTCGGGTAGTCGAGACTATCTTCGAGAACCGCTTTATGCACGTTCAAGAGCTAAACCGCATGGGCGCCAATATTGTGCTGGAAGGCAACACCGCCTTGATCGAGGGGGTCGAGAAACTTTCCGGTGCGCCGGTAATGGCAACCGATCTGCGCGCGTCGGCTTCGCTGGTGATTGCGGCCATGATGGCCGAGGGCGAAACCCTTGTAGACCGCATCTATCACATTGACCGCGGCTACGAGTGTATCGAAGAGAAATTGCAGCTACTGGGTGCGCGCATTCGCCGTATTCCTGGCTAGACCATTTCTGCTGAGCCCCTGCTGCTAAGCCCCTGTATGCTAATAACCACTGGGCGACATGATGAGTAAGCAACTGATTTTAGCCCTCTCGAAGGGCCGTATTCTGGAAGAGACGCTGCCACTGCTAGCCGATGCGGGCATTACGCCTGCAGAGGATTTAAGCAAAAGCCGTAAGCTGCTATTTGATACCAACTTGCCCGACGTAAAACTGGTGATTATCCGCGCCACCGATGTGCCCACCTACGTTCAGCTAGGGGCAGCCGATGTCGGTATTGCGGGTAAAGATGTACTGCTTGAGCACGGTGCCGAAGGGCTTTACGAGCCGCTGGATTTGGAGATTGCCCGCTGTAAGTTGATGACTGCGGGAGTGACCGGCCAATTGCCAGCCCGCGCCCGGCGTCGGGTGGCAACGAAGTTTGTTAACGTGGCGCGCCGCTACTACGCCGAACAGGGGATTCAGGCCGAAGTGATCAAGCTCTACGGCGCTATGGAACTTGCGCCCCTGATGAACCTAGCCGATGAGATTGTCGATATCGTCGATACTGGCAATACCCTGCGGGCAAATGGCATGGAGCCCCGCGAGCTTATTGCCCATATCAGCACCCGGCTAGTGGTCAATAAGGCCGCCATGACCATGAAGCATGAGCGTATTAAGCCGTTACTCGACCGCTTAGCCAGTGCGGTCAAAAAGCGTCAGACCCAGCTTGCCGAATGATCTGAGGTGACCCCCATGAGCAAACAGACGACTGCGACGATTTCACGCCTATCGACAAGCGATGCTGCCTTTAACCATCGGCTTGATGCGCTGTTGGATTGGGAAGGGGTGTCTGATAAAGCGGTACAGACGCGAGTAGAAGAAATCCTTGCCAGCGTAAAGCAGCGGGGCGATGCGGCGGTGGTGGAAGCCACCAATCGTTTTGACCGGCTTTCTGCTACCTCGATGGATGAGCTGCAGTTGACGCCCGAGCAGTTGAAAAGGGCGTTTGMCAACTTGCCTGCTGAGCAGCGAGAGGCGCTCTCCAGTGCCGCCGAGCGGATTAAGCGCTACCACGAGCGCCAAAAGCCCAACTCCTGGCAGTATGAAGAGGCTGATGGCACGGTGCTGGGGCAGAAAGTCACCCCTCTGGATCGCGCCGGCATTTATGTGCCGGGCGGAAAAGCGGCTTATCCATCCTCTGTACTGATGAATGCCATTCCTGCCCATGTGGCCGGCGKGCGTGAAATCGTTATGGTCGTGCCTACCCCCGATGGCGTGCTCAATGAGCTGGTGCTGGCAGCGGCTCACCTGGCAGGTGTCGACTATGTGTTTACCATAGGTGGCGCTCAGGCCGTCGCAGCGCTGGCTTACGGCACGGAAAGTGTCCCCCGAGTCGATAAAATAGTTGGGCCGGGCAATATTTATGTGGCCACAGCCAAACGTGCGGTATTTGGTCAAGTGGGCATCGATATGATTGCCGGGCCTTCGGAAATTATGGTGGTTTCCGATGGTCAGACCGATCCTGATTGGCTGGCGATGGACCTGTTTTCTCAAGCCGAGCACGACGAAGATGCCCAGGCGATTTTGGTGAGCTGGGATGCTGAGCACTTAGAGGCCGTCGAAGAGGCGATTGAGCGGCTGCTGCCCACCTTGGAGCGCGAAGAAATCGTGCGTGAGTCGCTGCGTAAGCGAGGAGCGTTGGTGCTCTGCCAGGACGCCCAAGAGGCGATTACGCTGATTAACCGGATCGCCCCTGAACACCTGGAGCTTTCGGTGGCTGCCCCGGAAACGTGGTTAGACGATATTCGCCATGCTGGTGCCATCTTTATGGGGCGTTACACCGCCGAAGCGCTAGGTGACTACTGTGCTGGTCCCAACCACGTGCTGCCTACCTCTGGCACAGCGCGCTTCTCTTCACCGCTGGGCGTTTACGATTTCCAAAAGCGCTCTTCGATTATTCACTGCTCGGCAGAGGGAGCCTCCGAGCTGGGTAAAATAGCTTCGGTGTTAGCGCGGGGAGAGTCATTAACCGCTCACGCCCGCTCAGCGGAGTACCGGATTCGCGATTGATAACTTAGATAGATAACGACAGCGTCTAACAAAGCGCCTAGCAGACATGCTGACTTAGGCGCTTATGTGAGGCCTTTATGAGTCGCGTTGGCTGGGAGTCTCTTCATTAATCGGAGTGGTGGGCAGTGGACGCTCTCCCACTTCCAGCGTCATTTCCATGCGTTCGCCGCTGCGTACGATGGTGAGCGGTAGCGAAGTGCCGGGGGCTATAGAGGCGATTTCGCTCATCGTGTTACGGGCATCCAAAATAGGCTGACCGTCGACGGAGAGTAGTACATCGCCCGGCTCCAGCCCCGCTTTCTCGGCGGGCCCGCCGCTGACAACGCCGGCGACGATGACGCCTTGGGGCGTTTGCAGCCCAAAGGAAGCCGCCAGTTCGCGGGATAGCGCCTGCGCTTCAATACCCAGCCAGCCACGAATCACCCGTCCCTGAGTGACCAATTCATCGAGAATGCTGTGGGCAAGGTTGGCGGGAATGGCAAAGCCAATGCCTTGAGAGCCACCTGAGCGCGAGAAGATCGCCGTATTAATCCCGACCATAGCGCCTTCGGGGTTGATCAACGCGCCGCCTGAATTGCCCGGATTAATGGCCGCATCAGTTTGAATAAAGTCTTCGTAGGCATTGAGCCCTAAATGATTGCGCCCCGTGGCGCTAATGATGCCCATGGTGACCGTCTGGCCGACGCCAAAAGGGTTGCCAATGGCGAGCGCGACATCGCCTACTGCCACATCGGCAGAATCCGCCAGTTCAATTACCGGCAGATCGTCCAGAGTTATTCTCAGCACGGCTAAATCACTCTCTGGGTCTGTACCAATAACTTCCGCCAGGGTTTCGCGCCCATCACGCAGGGCGACCTGGATTTCATCGGCGCCGTTGATAACATGGTGATTGGTCAGTACGTAGCCGTCCTCGCTGACGATAACGCCAGAGCCTAAACTAGACAGCATCCGCTGGTGGGTGGTGGCGTCGTCACCCTGATTATCAAAAAATTGCTGAAAAAACGGATCCGACATCAGCGGGTGCTGGTCGCGCTCAACAATGCGTGACGAGTAAATGTTAACCACTGCAGGCGCGGCCTGCTCGACTGCCTGTGCGTAACTAGCGGGGCCTTCGTTGCGAGATAGTGGCGCCGCTTGATGAATTTCTGGCGCGGGGCGGTTGGGATTGGGCTCTACCAGTGTCGGGGTCGTAGAAATCACCGGGGCTGGCGTCTGAGGGGCTTGTGGCGATGAGCCACGAAACGGGTTGGGTAGCTGCTCGGGAAGTGCAAAAAGGATCACCACCGCGAGCAGTACGCCTGTGATAACAGGCCAGAGGTAAGGCAGCACGTAGCGTCGCATGCGATCATTTCCTTAGCGGGTCGGTCTTGCTGTTCGCGATAAAAAGCAGCAAGTTTTACAATGGTTTTATGGTAACACTTTCTTAGCAACTTCCTCACGGGTGCAGTTAAATCAATAAAGGATGCAATATGATTCATCGTGACCAATTAGTGGCGGCCTGTGACCATCAGTTACGTGCGGCGGAATTTAAAGATTTTACCATTAACGGCTTGCAGGTAGCTGGCGGCGAGCACGTCAAGCGTATCATGACGGGGGTGACTGCCTGTCAGGCGCTACTGGATGAGGCGGTCGCTTGGCAGGCGGATATGGTGCTGGTGCATCATGGCTACTTTTGGAAGAATGAGCCCGTAGCGATTACTGGCATGAAACAGAAGCGGATTAAAACGCTGCTTGATAATGATATCAGCCTGTTAGCTTATCATCTGCCCTTGGATGCGCATGCAGAAATGGGCAATAACGCCGAGTTGGCCCGTCGCCTGGGGTGGAAGGTAGAAGGGTGTATTGATGGCGAGCTGGGGGAGGGGCTTTTGTGGTCAGGGCGTTTAGCGCAGTCGCAGTCGGTTAGCGCTCTAGCCGCGCAAATAGCGCAAACCTTGCAGCGTGAGCCTTTGGTCATTGAAGCCCCGCAGGTGGGAGATATCGAACGCATTGCTTGGTGTACCGGTGGGGCGCAAGACATGATTACCGCTGCCTTCGATGCTGGCGCGCAGGTATTCGTATCGGGTGAGATTTCCGAACGGACTACTCATCTGGCGCGGGAAATGGGCATTCACTATATCGCTGCCGGGCACCACGCCACTGAACGCTATGGGATTCAGGCGCTGGGCGAGTGGTTAAGCGATGAGTACGACGTTGAGCATCGTTTTGTGAATATTGATAACCCTGCTTAACATTCAATGCCCCGGATCGCTGATAGCAGAAGCCGGGGCTGATTAATTATTATTGGGGGCTAGTAGCGCGGCGGCGGCTGGGGTGTCGTCGCCTCATTGCCTTTCAGGCCAAAGTCTTCAGACAGCGTGCCGCCTTTGCCATCCGCGTAGTCGCGGGGCGTAGCAGGCGTGTTGGTGTCAGCCGTTGTCTGCTGCTCTTGGGCTGAATCGACGCCCGAAAGATCGAGGCTGGGTTGATGAATGGCTGCATCGCGAATATTCCACTCCGCTGCGTCCTCTTTGAGCTGAAGCTCAAGCTGGTTGGCTTCATCACGAATATTGCTTAAACGTTGATAAATGCCCGTTAAATGACTGCCCACGCTGCTCTTCATCTCGGCAATCTGATGCTCGCGCTCGAGTAGCTTTTGGCGCATGGAAGAGGCCTCGCGCTGGCTTTTGCTGAACAGCCGATATGCGACCGCTCCAACGATTAGGCCGACAATAAACCCGATGATGGCAAACGTTAATGGTGAGCTTGCGTCCACAGTGTTCTCCCTGGCGCCTTGAATATAACAGTTAGGCTGCATTAGCTAGCAGCTTAAGAATCGAACAGGCTGCTATTATAGGCGTCAGTCAGCCGGTTGGGTCAATCCACTCATGCGCTTAGATGTCTCTACAGGTATAATCACTGCCTTCTTAAGGTTGCCAGTGGTTGTGCTGGCTACTGCCTTATATGCTGTAGGAGGCGAGTGCATGTCATCAACATCTGCGGGTGGGGCAGCGATAAAGACGCGCCCTGCATCGCCTATAGAGCGCTATCGGGCGGACTTAGAGCGCGATGATTTTCAATATGATGCCGCTCAGGAGTTGGCGGTAAAGCATCTTCAGCGGCTCTACGATGAGCTTGTTGCCGCGCCTACGACGGTCCCCAAAGCGTTGGTCGCTAATAAAGGCCTGCATAAAGGGTTAAAAGCCAAAATGGCGGGGTTTATGGGTAAGAAATCCTCGTCGCCTGAGGAGCCTGTTTTGCCTCAAGTTAAGGGTCTCTATTTTTGGGGCGGAGTAGGGCGTGGCAAAACTTACCTAGTCGATACCTTTTATGAAGCCTTGCCCTTTCCCGATAAAATGCGCACCCATTTTCACCGCTTTATGCAGCGGGTTCATAACGAGCTGACCCACTATAAAGGTGAAAAGAATCCGCTCACGCTAATCGCCGGCAAGTTTGCCACTGAGGCGCGGGTTATTTGCTTTGATGAGTTTTTTGTTAAAGATATTACCGACGCCATGATTCTCGCCAATTTGCTGGAAGCGCTGTTCGAGCGTGGAGTGGTGCTGGTGGCGACCTCCAACATTGTGCCTGATGATTTATATAAAGATGGCCTGCAACGGGCGCGCTTTTTGCCGGCTATTGAGCTTGTGAACCGCCACTGTGAAGTGGTTAACGTCGATTCTGGGGTGGACTATCGGCTGCGCGCCTTAGAGCGAGCCGCCATCTTTTACTCACCGTTGGATGCGTCCGCTGAGCGTGAACTGTCGCGCAGCTTTCGGGAAATAGCGGGGAACGAAGGGGAGTCGGAGGCATCGCTGGAGGTCAACCACCGGGTGCTAAAAACGCGCCGTCTGCATGATGACGTTGCCTGGTTTGAATTTTTGGAGCTCTGCGATGGGCCGCGCAGTCAAAACGACTATATTGAGCTGGCCCGGGAGTTCCATACAGTGTTGGTTTCCAATGTCAGGCGTATGGATGCCAAGCAGGATGATCAGGCGCGTCGCTTCATTAATATGGTCGATGAGTTTTATGACCGCGGCGTGAAGCTGCTGATGTCAGCAGAAGCGCCGATTGAAGAGCTGTATAGCGATGGCAAGCTGACGTTTGAGTTCCAGCGAACCCTTTCACGCCTGCAAGAGATGCAGTCCAAAGAGTACCTGGCGCTGGCGCATAAACCTTAAGAGCCGGGGTGTGCGTCGMCCCAATAAAAAAGTCGCGAAACGGCTTAACTTGTAAGTAGCCTTACTGTAGAATGCCGCCTCGCTGCATGTTGCTGGCGTAAACCAGCAACCAAAAAGAATAGGGATGGTGCTTCGCCGTGTAACGGTGTGAGTCACCCAATACATTTAATCTGGTGATTTTTATCCATGAAGACGTTCAGTGCTAAGCCGCAGTCCGTCCAGCGCGACTGGTATGTTGTCGACGCTAAGGACAAAACGCTCGGTCGTCTGGCAACCGAGATTGCTCGCCGCTTACGTGGCAAGCATAAGCCCGAATTTACCCCTCACGTTGATACCGGTGACTACATCGTCGTTATCAACGCAGAGAAAGTCCATGTGACCGGCAACAAGGCGAAGGCTAAAMCCTATTACCGCCACACTGGTTACCCGGGCGGTCTGCGCTCTATGACATTCGACAAAATGCTTGATCATGCGCCTGAGCGTATTATTGAGTCAGCCGTTAAAGGCATGTTGCCGAAAGGTCCTTTGGGTCGCGCCATGTACACTAAATTAAAAGTGTACGCCGGTGCCGAGCATCCGCATGCTGCCCAACAGCCGCTTGAACTAGACATCTGAGGAAATCTTCGCCATGACACAGCAGTATTACGGTACCGGGCGCCGCAAGACTTCCACCGCTCGCGTGTTTATGAAGCCGGGCTCTGGCAAAATTACTGTCAACAGCCAAGACCTTGACCTCTACTTTGGTCKTGTTACCGGTCGCATGGTTGTTCGCCAGCCGCTTGAGTTGACTGAAACCCTGAACCAGTTTGACATCTTCGTGACTGTCGCTGGCGGTGGTGGCTCCTCTCAAGCCGGCGCTATTCGTCACGGCATTACCCGCGCCCTGATGAACTACAATGAAGACCTGCGTCCTTCGCTACGTGCCGCTGGCTACGTAACGCGTGATGCGCGTCAAGTTGAACGTAAGAAAGTCGGCCTGCGCAAAGCACGTCGTCGTCCGCAGTTCTCTAAGCGTTAATTTCCACGCTATGCGGCAAAACGCCCAGGTCATCGACCTGGGCGTTTTTTATTGGAATATCAAAAAATTATATTGCTTGTACCACTATGGTCACGAGCGGTTGTTCTTGTGCACAGCGCTTTGTTTTTTTACCATAGAGCGTAATTAATATTCGTCGCCGCGGGATCTCTTTGCGGCGGAACGGGTAAGCTGATGGGAGAAACCTGAAATGGCAGATAACGGCGTAAACAAAGGCCGACGCCGTTTCCTCGTAGGCGCCACCTCCGTAGTAGGTGCGGTAGGTGCTGTCGGGGTAGCGGTACCCTTTGTGGCTTCTTGGCAGCCTAGTGCCAGGGCAAGAGCAGCGGGTGCTCCCGTTCAAGCAGATATATCCAAGCTTGAGCCTGGGCAGCGTATGACTGTTGAGTGGCGTGGTCGCCCAATCTGGATTATCAATCGCACGCCGGAGATGATCGAGCGAACTGAGTCGCTTGGGGAGGGCGTGCTCGCGGATCCAGAATCAACAGAGCCTCAGCAGCCACCTTATATTGAAGGGCATATGCGCTCTATCAAGCCTGAAATTGGGGTGTTGATCGGTATCTGTACGCATTTGGGCTGTTCGCCGCTTTTCCGTCCCGAGCCCGACGCTGAAGGTGTCGGTGTTGATAACTGGCCGGGTGGTTTCTTCTGTCCTTGCCACGGTTCTCGCTTTGACTTGGCGGGTCGCGTGTTCAGTAACGTCCCTGCGCCGACCAATCTTGAGGTTCCMCCCTACCGCTTTGAGAATGACGATATCATTGTCATCGGCGAAGATGAGGAGGCTGCCTAATGGGTAATCCGAATAAAGCCAAAGCGGAAAAAGGCCTCATGCGTTGGGTGGATGACCGCTTCCCTGCGACACAAATGTGGCAAGAGCACCTTTCCAAATACTATGCGCCGAAAAACTTTAACTTTTGGTATTTCTTTGGTTCGTTAGCGCTGCTGGCACTGGTTAATCAAATCCTGACCGGGGTTTGGCTAACCATGAGCTTTAACCCCTCTGCTGAAGGTGCATTCGATTCCGTCGAATACATAATGCGAGATGTGGAGTGGGGGTGGCTGATTCGCTATATGCACACCACCGGTGCCTCTGCTTTCTTCCTCGTCGTCTATCTGCACATGTTCCGCGGCCTTTTATACGGATCTTATAAAGCCCCTCGTGAGCTGGTGTGGGTCTTTGGTATGACGATTTACCTGGTGCTTATGGCGGAAGCCTTTATGGGCTATTTGCTACCATGGGGGCAAATGTCCTACTGGGGCGCGCAGGTTATTATCTCGCTATTCTCGGCTATTCCGGCAATCGGGCCCGATCTGGCGCAGTGGGTACGTGGTGATTTCCTGATTTCAGGTATTACCCTTAACCGCTTCTTTGCTCTGCATGTGGTCGCCTTGCCGATCGTTATTCTGGCGCTTGTTGTGCTGCATATCATTGCCCTGCATGAGGTGGGTTCTAACAACCCAGACGGCATTGATATCAAACAGAAGAAAGATGAGGCGGGTATACCGCTGGACGGAATTCCTTTCCACCCCTACTACACGGTGAAAGACCTTGTTGGCGTGGCCGTCTTCCTGTTTGTTTTCTGTGTGGTGGTATTCTACTTCCCAGAAGGCGGCGGCTATTTCATTGAGCGGCCTAACTTTGACCAGGCGAACCCGCTGCAGACGCCCGATCACATTGCGCCCGTTTGGTATATGACGCCGTTTTACGCCATTTTGCGCGCGATAACCTTCTCGGTGTTTGGCTTAGACGCTAAGTTCCTGGGGGTTATATTTATGGGGGCGGCGATTGCCATACTGTTTGTTCTGCCCTGGCTGGATCGTAGTCCGGTGCGCTCTATGCGTTACAAAGGCTGGATGTCGAGAGTAATGCTGCTGCTATTTGCTATCAGCTTTGTCATTCTGGGTGTATTGGGTGTATTGCCATCGACAGAGGGTAGGACGCTCCTAGCCCAGGCGTGCACCGTGATTTATTTCGCCTTCTTTGTCTTGATGCCGTTCTACACCAAGCTGGAGAAGACTAAACCCGTTCCGGAAAGGGTGACTGGCTAATGAAAAAGTATCTATTTGGACTCCTTTTCGCCTTAGTGCCAGTAACCGCGATGGCTGCAGGGGGCGCAAGCGTGCCCCACTCGATGGATCCTGATCTGCAAGATCAAGCCTCGCTGCAAAATGGCATGAAGCTTTATGTTAACTACTGCATGGGCTGCCACTCGCTTCAGTACCAACGTTTTTCGCGTGCGGCAGACGACTTGGGAATGCCTCAGGATCTGGTTGAAGAGAATCTGATTTTCTCACCTGATTTGGCCTATAACGATCAGATGCATAACGCCATGAACAGTGGCGATGCAGAGGGTTGGTTCGGAGCGCCGCCGCCTGATCTGTCGCTAAAAACGCGTGTGCGTGGAACTGATTGGATCTACTCCTATCTGCTGGGTTTCTACAAAGACCCTAGCCGTCCCACGGGCGTTAACAACACGGTGTTTGACTTAGTCGCAATGCCGAACGTGTTGGAGCCTCTGCAGGGCGTGCAGGAGCTGGTGTGTGCTGAAACGGATCACCCGGTAGAAGGCCAAGAGCCGGATGCGTTATCGGGCAAGTACCAGTCGTGTGATGTGCTGCAGGTGACCGAACCGGGTGAGCTCGAACCAGCTGAGTTTGAGGAAGCGATGTATGATCTTACTAACTTCCTGGCTTACGTAGGCGAGCCCTCCAAGCTTCAGGCCCAGACGCTGGCGCCTAAAGTACTGATCTTTATTTTCATTTTTGGTGTGATTGCTTACCTGCTCAAGCGTGAGTACTGGCGAGATATCCACTAATTAGCAGTAGCTGATGGTCAGTAGGGCGCACGGCGTAAGCCGTGCGCCTTTTGCTTGTCGGCATGGCAATAAAGCAAAGCAGGCTAGCTTCCCCTAAGGTAGCGCTGGCGTGTTATTATCCAAGATTGTTTTGATGTGAGGATGCTTTCATGGGTGTTGTGGCCAAGCGGTCGTCGATGATCTTTTACTCAGGTAGTGATGATCATTTCAGTCATCGTGTGCGCATTGTGTTGGCCGAGAAGGGGGTTGCCGTCGATATTGTCGATGTGCTCGACGAAAAACCACCGGAAGAGCTGGCAGACCTCAACCCGTACAACAGCGTGCCAACGCTGTTAGATCGTGACTTGGTGCTGTATGAATCCAAAGTCATGATGGAGTACTTGGATGAGCGTTTTCCGCATCCTCCGCTGTTGCCTGTTTATCCAGTAGCGCGTGCGCAAAGCCGCCTTTGGATGCACCGCATTGAGCGCGAGTGGTGCCCAATGGTCGACCTGATTCGTAGCGGTGGAAAGAAAGAGGCAGATAAGGCACGTAAAGAGTTGCGTGAAAGTCTGATTGGCATATCGCCAATTTTCGAGGACATGCCTTTCTTTATGAGCGAAGAGTTTACGCTGGTGGACTGCTGTTTGGCGCCTTTATTATGGCGTTTGCCGGAGCTCAATATCGAGTTGCCTGAAAAACAGGTCAAGCCGCTGCTGTCGTACATGTCGCGAGTATTCGAGCGTGAAGCATTTAAGGCATCTTTAAGTGAGCGTGAAAAAGAGATGCGCGCTTGAATTCATTCGGCTCCCTTGCGCGTGATAAGGGCAGGGAGCCTTTCTTGTAAGGAGGAGGGAGTCTAGATGAAATCGAGTCGCCCCTATCTCGCCCGAGCCCTCTATGAGTGGTTGTTGGACAATGAGTTGACGCCTTACCTAGTGGTTGACGCTACCTTGCCAGGCGTGGAAGTACCTCGCCAGTTTGTTCAGAACGGTCAGATCGTTTTGAACGTAGCGCCGACCGCTGTGCGTGATCTCTTTATGGAGAATCAGGCGATAGGTTTTAATGCGCGCTTTGGCGGGCAGCCTATGCAGGTGATGATACCGACCGAGGCCTTAATCGCTATCTATGCCCGAGAAAATGGCGCTGGAATGGTCTTTGGCCATGAGCCTGAACTGGGCGAAGGTGCCGAATCCTTTGGTGATATTGAGGATGAGGAGAAGTCCTCTACCAAGCCTGAGCTGTCGGTGACTGAGCCGGTTGCTGAAAAGCCTGGCGGCGATTCTAACGCTTCAAGCGAAGACGCTGATAAAGAGGCGCAAGCAAAGAGCAAGGCGAAGAAAAAGCCAACCCTGCGGGTTGTTAAATAACCCCCAGCGGTAGCCGCACAAAAAAGCCTCGCTTATTAAGCGAGGCTTTTTTGTGGCTAATAGAGTGCCTTGGCGTGATGCTTAGTCGAGGTAATCAAATACCTTTACGATACGCTGTACGCCGCCCACCGAGGAGGCTGCGTTGACAATGCGATCAGCCTCTTCGCGGGTAACGCGGCCCATTAGATAAACGCTGGCATTTTCAGAAGTGACTTTTATTTTTGAAGAGTCGATGCGGTCATTGGTGGCTAGTTGGCTAACTACATTGGTGGTGAGCCAGGTGTCGGCTAGGCGTTGGCTTGTGGGTAGATTAGCGGCGATGGTTAGCTCGTTATGAACCCGATTAACGCCGCGTAACTGGCTAGTGACGTCTTCCGCCATATCGCGAAGCTCTTCGCTAGGCACTTGCCCCACCAGTAGTACAACCCCGTTATAGCTATGGGCATGAATGCGGGCATCGGCTAGACGTGCATCGGCGCGTTCCAGAGCGCGACCGACTTCACGTTCGATGGTGGTATCGACGGCTTCAACATCGTCACTACGTTGGGCATAGTTGGACTGATTGGAGGCTGAGTTATTGGCGCAGCCAGTGATGAAGAGTGCTGCGCAAAGCACAGCGACCAGTAAGCCGCGGGGGGAGAGGCGTTGGGTCATCGGTATGACTCCTTAGTGCTGGCAGATAGAGCATGGGTTGTAAAAACGTTCAGTTAAACAATATCCTGCGTGACAACGCGCTAATAAAGTGATTAGGCGCTGCCAAACAGCTGTTCATCGATAAGATCGCATAAACAGTGAATCACCAGTAGGTGAACCTCCTGAATGCGCGCCGTCGATGTTGCCGGGACGCGAATCTCGCAGTCATCCTGGCCTAATAGCGACGCCATATCGCCACCATCGCGGCCAGTAAGCGCAACCACGGTCATGTCGCGATCATGGGCGGCTTGAATGGCCTGCACAATGTTGCCTGAATTACCGCTGGTGGAGATAGCCAACAATACATCACCTGGCTGCCCTAAGGCGCGAATTTGCTTTGAAAACACCTCATTATAGCTATAGTCGTTGGCAATTGAGGTTAGCGTAGAGGTGTCGGTAGTCAGGGCCAGTGCGGGTAGGCTGGGGCGTTCACGTTCAAAACGGTTGAGCAGTTCTGAGGAGAAGTGCTGGCTGTCACCGGCGCTGCCGCCATTGCCGCAGGTGAGAATTTTTCCTTCGCTGACAAGGCACTGCACCATCATTTGGCTGGCCACTTCAATAAACGGCGGAAGTACTTCGCTGGCGTAGGTCTTGGTGTCGATGCTGGCGTTGAAGTGGTCGAGTATCCGAGATTGAAAGTCCATCAGGGGCTTCCTGGTAAAATGAGAGTGTTAATGAGTGTTTTTAAAGGCAGCTTTTAAAAAAATGGTTATTACAAATAGTTTTAAAAACAGCTTTTAAAAACCGTCAAAAGGCATCAAAGGCAGCTTTCACCCAGTCAAATTCAAGGTTGGGTGGCTTGCCCGTTATCGCCAGAATATCAAAGCGGCAAGGCGATGAAAGCCCGCCGCGGGCGATATAAAGCCGTGCCGCACGCACCAGGCGCTGCTGTTTTTGGTAAGTGACGGTTTCCAGTGGATGCCCGTAGCGCGTCGTCGTACGGTGTTTGACCTCAATAAAGACAAGAATATCGCCATCTCGCATTATCAAGTCAAGCTCACCCCCTTTCACGTAATGATTCTGCGTGATCAGGGTGAGCCCCTGCTGGCGCAGCCATTGAGCGGCAATTTGCTCAATGGCTGCACCGCGGGCGCGGGCAGTGTGGGCGTTAGTCGTCACTGTCGACCAGGTTTGGGATTAAAATGGGCGAAGGCACACCGTTCTGGAATTTGGCCCAGGGCAACTCGCGGTAGATGCGCCCGTCGCCACTCAGGTAGAGAGTACCGGTGCTACCATTAAGGCCATTAAGCTCGCCCAGATCGGAAAAGCGGATGGCCAGTTCGTAAGCATCTACGCCCATGGCCATTAGGCGGAACATAGAAGCATCGGATTCGTCGCGCAGGCTTTGATAGGTAGATGCAAAGGGCAGGGCCTCTTCGCCGCCCACAGCGGCATCGGGGATCTGCCAGGGGATATCCACAAACATGACATCGTTTAGATCTTGGTCAAGGCGCGTCTGCAAGCGTCCTTCATGCAAGTGTGAGGTAGCATAGATAGGTAGGTCGGGGGCGTAGTAGTAATCCATGGTCGGGGGCACCTGGCGGGCATACTCAGGCAAGGCGAGCAGGAACAGAGCGTCAATATTGCTTAGGCGAGCACGATCACCGCTGACATTGAGAGCCGTTTGTACGGCATTGGAGACCGAGCTCTCGGGGTTGTAGCGTACGGCGTTAGTGATCTCGCCGCCCTGGCTGTGCCACTCATTCCAGAAGGCTTCACCTACGCGGCGACCCCAGCCGTTATCCGGTACCATCATGGACATTTGGCGGTGTCCATCCTGCCAGGCGCGGCGAGCGACTTGACGCGCTTCGTCTTCAGCCGAAAGGCCGTACTGGAACAGGCGCTGGGCTTGGTTGCTTTCGCCGCTGCCATAGTTGAGTGCCAGTGTCGGGAGCGGTACGCTATCGCGCTGCTCTAGCTGGGTGACTTGATCCTTGTCTAGCGGGCCAATAATCAGTTGCGCATTCATCTGCTGGGCGCGGTCATAAAGCTCATCCATCGAGTAGCGCGAGGCGTCCAGAAAGCTCAACTCGACATTGCTACCTTTGACATCATGGTGCTGACGCATGGCCGTGGCGATCGTGTTGGCAACACTACTCAGCGGGCCTGATTCAGGCAGCGCAACCACAATGCGGCGTATTTCCTGGCCCTCGAGCTCTGGTAGCGCAACGCTAACGGCATCGCTGGGCTGATCAAGTGCCTCGCGGGCCCAGCGTTGGCGCTCTGCAAGCCTCTCTTGCTGATTGGCCTGCATCGGTAGTTCGTCGTCAAGCACTTGTGCTGCACGAAGTACGGCGCGCGGCTCATTCAGGGCGCGGGCGAGTTCGGAAAAGAGCAGCGCCCAACGGACACGATCCGGTTCTGATAGCAGGCTTTCATCGATCCCGTCGGCGGTTTCAAAGGCTCTGTCGCGCTCACCTTGGCGGGCCAGAATATTAGCCGCTTCCAAGCGTGTCTTGGCGGCCTGTTCTGGTGCTTGCTGTTCGGCTTGGCTGAGTAGCTGGCCGGGATCTTCATCGGGCGCACGATCTACCACGCTAGGCGATTGCATCGCACAGCCAGCAACCAGAAATGCCATGAGGGCAGCGGCGAGTAAGCCACGTAATGACTGTTTCATGTATCCTTCCTTAGGTTTCCATTTGCGCTGTCGCTGCTTGTCAGCGATTGACAAAGCCACTGCACAAGCATAGCGCACCAGCAGGGCAAGCCATCAACGAATTGAGAGTCAACAATGACAGACGATAATCCGGGCACATTGTACGTGGTTGCCACGCCAATTGGGAATTTGGATGACTTAACCGCGCGTGCCGCTCGGGTGTTAGGACAAGTTTCGCGTATTGCGGCTGAAGATACCCGCCACAGTGGGCGCCTGTTGGCGCACTTGGGGCTGAATAAGCCCATGCTTTCTTTGCACGAGCACAACGAAGCGCGCCGGGTGGATACCCTGGATAGTTACCTTGCAGCAGGTGAGGATATTGCCCTGATCAGCGATGCCGGAACACCGTTAATTAGCGACCCAGGTTTTGTGTTGGTGCGCGAGTTACGGGCACGCAATCGCCATATAGTGCCCATTCCGGGCCCCTGCGCGCTGATTACTGCACTTTCAGGCGCGGGCTTGCCGACAGACCGCTTTGTGTTTGCGGGTTTTCTGCCCGCCAAGCCAGGCGCGCGTCGCCAAGCGTTGGACGGTTGGAAAACCCGCGAAGAGACGCTGGTGTTTTATGAATCACCTCACCGTATCGTGCACACTCTTGAGGCACTGCAGGAGCAAATGGCGGATCGCGATGTGGTATTGGCGCGTGAGCTAACCAAAACCTTCGAAACGTTTCTGCACGGTACCCCTGCGTCGCTATTGGCGCAGTTGACCGCTGATCCTAATCAGGCTCGCGGCGAATTTGTGGTCATTGTCGCCGGCGCCCCGCCGGTCGAGCAGAGTGAGCATCAGGCTATATCAGCGGATGCGTTGTTAGAAACGCTGTTGGCCGAGGGGGTTGGCGTCAAACAGGGCGCTGCAATTGCGGCGCGAATGCTCGGTGGTCGCAAGCAGACTTGGTACGCGCGCTTGCAAGCAATTAAAGGTGAGCATTGAGGCTAGTCGAGGGCGCTGGTATGCTTGCCGCCGGAGTTGGCCAGACAGTCGCCGCTAATACCCCTCAAAAGGTGTTGGGGGAGGAAAGTCCGGGCTCCATAGGGCAGAGTGCCAGGTAACGCCTGGGCGGCGTGAGCCGACGGAAAGTGCAGCAGAGAGTAGACCGCCTAAGCCCTCCGGGGCCGGTAAGGGTGAAAGGGTGCGGTAAGAGCGCACCGCGCGCCTGGCAACAGTGCGTGGCATGGTAAACCCCACTCGGAGCAAGACCAAATAGGGATCCAATGGCGTGGCCCGCGCTGGATCCGGGTAGGTTGCTTGAGCGCTGTGGTAACGCAGCGCCTAGAGGAATGGCTGTCCACGACAGAACCCGGCTTATCGGCCGACTCCCCCATATTACGTACCAGAGCGTGCACCCACGCTCTTTATTACGCTGTCACTATCATCTTGTGTGAGAAAAACATGCCTTCTCCTGACGCTGAACAGGTTGCTCCCCGCTTTCGCCATACCAGCGTACTACTGGAGGGTGCTGTCGATACCTTGGTTCATGATGCGCAGGGCATCTATCTGGACGGTACTTTCGGGAGGGGCGGTCACTCACGGGTTATTCTTGATCGTCTGGATGCCCAGGGCCAGCTACTGGCTATGGATCGTGATCCCCAGGCGATTGCCGCCGCTGCTGAAATAGCCGATCCACGCTTCCTGATTACCCAGCGCGAATTTGCTCAGCTTGCCGAGTTTGCCCGCGAACAGGGCGTGTTCGGCAAGCTTTCTGGGGTGCTGCTTGATGTCGGCGTTTCGTCTCCCCAGCTTGATGACCCCGAGCGCGGCTTCAGCTTTATGCGTGATGGCCCGCTGGATATGCGTATGGATCCTACCCAGGGGCAAAGCGTGGCTGATTTTCTGGCCCGTGCCAGCGAAGCAGATATTGCCTATGTGTTGAAAACTTACGGCGAAGAGCGCTATGCCAAGCGTTTGGCCCGCGCCGTTGTGACTCGTCGGGTTGAGAAGCCGTTTACCCATACGGTGGATTTAGCGGAAGTATTAAAAGTTGCCCACCCCGCCTGGGAGAAGGGACGCCACCCAGCAACCAAGGCGTTTCAGGGCCTGCGTATTTTCGTCAACGGCGAGTTGGAGCAGTTAGACAGTGCTTTAGACGCCGCGCTTGAGGCGTTGGCGCCGGGTGGTCACTTAGTGGTGATCAGTTTTCATTCCCTGGAAGATCGCCGTGTGAAGCGCTTTATTCGCCATCATGTGCGCGGCGATACCGACCTACCGCGTGGAGTGCCTATTCGCGACGATCAGCTGAATCGGCGGCTTGAAGCGCTGGGCAAAGGCGTGCGTCCCAGCGAGGAGGAAGTGGATGCAAACCCTCGCGCACGCAGTGCTGTCATGCGGGCTGCACGCAAACGGATGTAAATATCATCATGAGCATGGATCGGATTGAGCAGTGGGCGACCACGCTACGCACCGAATGGCCTTTCAGGCTGCGCCTACGCACCTGGCCGGTAGTTATTACGCTGTTGTTTCTACTCTGCATGGCTTCCGGGCTAGGTGTGGTCGTCACTACCCATATGACGCGGGTTCAATTTGCTCAGCTGCAACAGCTGGAGCAGGAAGAGAACCAGCTGCAAACGGAGTGGGGACAGCTGCTGCTTGAGGAGGGCGCATGGTCAACGCCTGCCCGCATTGAACAAATTGCCACTGATCGCCTGGGTATGCGAATCCCCGACGTCCATGATGTTGAGGTGATTCGGCCATGAGAAACGAACGTCGAGGCGGTACCTCCCGCCAGGCTCCGATTGCGCCCCCTCTCGGCGGCGGGCGGTTCATGTTTATGCTGGTTGCCATTGGCTTGGCATCTATTATTTTGATTGGCCGCATTACCTTGCTTCAGGTCATTGACCGCCCCTTTCTGCAAAGCCAGGGTGACGCACGTACCCTCCGTCACGAAACGATCCCCGCCCACCGCGGCATGATTACTGACCGTAATGGCGAGCCGTTGGCTATTTCCACGCCAGTGGTGACTCTTTGGGCCAACCCGCAAGAATTACCCGATGATGCCATTCAGCGCGTTATGTTAGCCCAGGCGTTGGGTATGACGTTAAGCGACTTTGAGTCTCGGGTGGCGCGCTTTAGTGAACATGAGTTCATGTATTTGCGCCGTCAGATGACCCCCGCGGCGGCCCAGCAGATACTTAACCTGCGCACGCCCGGCGTATATCCGCAACGCGAATATAAACGCTACTATCCTGCCGGTGAGGTCGCCGCCCAGTTGCTGGGGGTTACCAATGTGGATGATGTCGGTCAGGAGGGGCTAGAGCTCTCCTATCAGCCTTACCTAGCGGGCCGCCCAGGTCAACGGCGGGTTATTAAGGATCGCCGTGGGCGGCTGGTGCGCGAGCTGGGAGTGATTAACGAAGCCCAGCCGGGGGGCGAACTGACCCTCTCCATTGATCAGCGTATTCAATATATGGCCTACCGTGAGCTGCGCGCCGCGGTGGCTGAGAATGAGGCTGATGGCGGCGTGCTGGTAATGATGGATGCCCGCACCGGGGAAGTTTTGGCCATGGCTAACTTACCCTCCTATAACCCTAATAATCGAGCGGGGCTTGATCCACGCGGGTTACGTAATCAGGCGCTGGTAGATGTGTTCGMGCCGGGCTCGGTGATGAAGCCATTGGCCATGGCCGCCGTGTTGGAAAGTGGGGTGGTGGATCGTAACGCTATCGTGGACACCTCGCCCGGCTGGATGCGGCTGGATCAGTTCACCATCCGCGATTTCCGTAATTATGGCGAATTGGATTTGGCTGGCATTCTGGAACACTCTTCAAATGTGGGTATGTCCCGCCTGGCGCTGCGGTTAAGCGATACGGCGATTTGGGAAAAGTATAATCAGCTAGGTTTGGGCCAGGCGCCCGGAACCGGCTTTCCAGGCGAGTCTACGGGGAGCCTGCCGTCGCCGGTTCGCTGGTCGCGCAGCGAGCGAGCGACCCTCGCCTATGGTTACGGCTTGTCTGTGTCAGCGGTACAACTGGCCAGTGCTTACACGGCGTTAGCCAATGATGGCATGCGTTTGCCACCCTCGTTGCTGCGCCTTTCTGAGCCACCCCAGGGTATTCCTGCGATCGAACCGACGGTTGCCAATGATCTGCTGAATATTCTCGAAACGTCGGTGGCGGCCTATACCGGTGGCCGCAGAGCCCGTGTAGAGGGCTATCGCGTTGGCGGTAAAACGGGCACAGTGCGTAAAGTAGGCCTGCAAGGTTATACCACCGATGCTTACCGCAGCGTTTTTGCCGGGATAGCCCCCATCTCTGATCCGCGTATTGTCACTGTGGTAATGATTGATCATCCCAAGGCGGGCGAGTTCTACGGCGGCGCTGTCGCCGCACCGGTTTTTTCCAGTGTGACAGGGAATGCTTTACGCTTGTTAGACGTTCCGCCGGATCACGAGGCGGAGTAGCTTTTAAAGGAGATTGCATGACGCTGAGTCCAGGCGATGTATTAACGGCGCTTGCGAAAGTATGGCCCAAGTTACCACTGCCCGCTGATCTGCCTAAGCTGCCGGATCAGGTGCGCATTGAGATGAACTCGCGCAAGCTTGCCAAAGGGGATATTTTCGTCGCCGTGCCGGGCAGCCAGCGTGATGGCCGCGACTTTATCGAGCAAGCGCTTGAGGCCGGTGCGGCGCTTGTTTTAGCGCAGGGGGCGCACAGTGATGTTCAGCTCGATGGGCGGGTGCTGACATTGCCGCATCTGTCATCACGCTTGGGAGAGCTAGGGCGAGCGTTGTTTAAGGTGCCCGGTGAGCTGGAAGTCATTGCCGTAACGGGGACGAATGGTAAAAGTTCGGTGACCCATTACATCGCAGCCCTTAGCGAGGCCCTGGGCACACCTGCCGGCCTCGTCGGCACCTTGGGTGTGGGGCGCCCCGGCGAGTTGAACGACAGCGGGCTAACCACGCCTGGGCCCCTGGCGCTGCAGGCGACGTTGGGAGAGCTGGCGCAGCAGGGGGTAACACGTGTTGCTCTGGAGGCCTCTTCCCATGCCCTGGATCAGTACCGTTTGGAAGCGGTCAACGTCAGCGTAGGGGTGTTTACCAACCTGACCCGTGACCACTTGGATTACCACGGCAGCATGGCCGCCTACGCCGCTTCAAAGGCCAAGCTGTTTAGACGCTCTGAGCTTAGCTTGGCGGTGGTCAACGGTGATGATCCCTTGGCGCGTTTAATGCTGGCCGGCTGCAGCAACCGCGTACGCGTGCTGGCCACCGGGCAAGACGAAGCCGTGACATTGCGGGTGCTCGATTGGCAGGCGTTTGAGCAGGGGCAGCAGGCGATGATTGCGACCCCAGACGGCGAGAAAATACTGCGCTTAAAGTTAATCGGGCGGTTTAATTTAGATAACGTGTTACTGGCAATGGCCGTGTTGTACGGATTAGGCGAACCCCTTGATGCGCTGTTTGATGCAGCGATGGCGCTGACGCCGGTGCCGGGGCGCATGGAGCTGTATGGCGATGTTGGCGCTCCCAGCGTAGTGGTTGATTACGCCCACACGCCGGATGCCCTGAAAAGTGCCCTGCAGGCGCTACGCGCTCACCTGGGTGATGCGGGTCAATTATGGTGCGTTTTTGGCTGCGGCGGTGAACGCGATACAGGTAAGCGCGCCGAAATGGCCAGGGCCGCCGAGCCGCTGGCGGATCGCATAGTGATCACCGATGATAACCCGCGCCACGAGCCCGCCGCGCAAATCCGTGAGCAGATTTTGGCGGGCTTCTCGGCTAGCGCGCATCCCATTGAAATCGGTGATCGCCGCGAAGCCTTGGCAGCGGCCATTAAACAAGCTGGTGCCCAGGATGTGGTGCTGATCGCTGGCAAAGGGCATGAGGCGTATCAGGAGATCGAAGGTGTCCGCCACCCCTACACCGATAGTGAAGAGATTCAGCGTGCCTTTGCCCTGCGGAGAGCCCAATAATGCACTGGGATCTTGGTCAAGTAGCCGCGGCGCTCGGTATTGAAGCACCGTCAGAAAGCGCCCGGTTAACTATCTCTGCGGTGATTACCGATAGCCGTAAAATTGAGGCGGGTTGCCTGTTTGTTGCCTTAAAAGGTGGCAATTTTGACGGTCATGATTTTGTTGAGCGTGCTCACGCGCTGGGCGCGGTGGCAGCGTTGGTTGACACACCTGTTGCCAGTGACCTACCCCAACTGGTGTGCCCCGATACGCGCTTAGCTCTAGGGCTACTGGCCGGCGCGCACCGGCGTGCATGGCAAGGCCCCTTAGTCGCAGTCACCGGCAACAGCGGTAAAACCACCGTGAAGGAGATGTGCGCTGCACTGTTGACGCCTTTAGGGGAGGTGCTAGCCACCGAGGGGAATCTGAACAATGATTTCGGCGCGCCGATGACCCTGTTGCGATTGCGTCAGCAGCATAAAGCCGCCGTGATAGAGCTAGGGGCTAATCATTTGGGTGAGATCGCCTGGACAGCGCCGCTGGCACACCCCGATATTGCGATTATTACCAATGTGACCGGTGCCCATGTGGGTGAGTTTGGCGGCATGGGGCAGATCGCCCAGGCGAAAAGTGAACTGCTGGCTGGGCTGAACGGGCAGGGTACGGCCATATTGAATCGCGATGATCACTACTACACCTTCTGGGCCTCTCGGGCGGCCCCAAGGCGAGTTGTCAGTTTTGGCTTTCACTCCCAGGCTGATGTGAGTGCCTCAGCGCTTTCCTGTGATCCTCAAGGGCGGTATGCTTTCACGCTACTGCAGCATGGTCAGGCGCTGGGCCAGGTGCGTTTGCCGCTACTCGGCAAACATAATGTCAGTAATGCCTTGGCCGCCGCCGCAGCAGCATTAGCGCTGGGTGTGTCGGCAGAGCAAATTATTGCGCGCCTGGCAGCGCTGCCTGCGCTAGCGGGTAGGTTAACCGTGGTACCTGGCTTGCGGGGGGCCAAGTTGCTGGATGACACTTACAATGCCAACCCTGGGGCGGTCAAAGCAGCCCTGGATACCCTGGCAAGTTTCCCAGCCCCACGCTGGTGTGCGTTAGGGGCGATGGGTGAGCTGGGGGACGAGTCGGCAGCGCTGCACGCGGAAATTGGCCGCTACGCCGCTGAGCTAGGGATTGATCAGTTTTTAACGCTGGGTGATGCCGCAGGTCCCGCCAGCGAGGCCTTTGGTCGTGGGCTGCATTTTAACGATCACGAGGCGCTAACGCGTCATGTCACTAATACTTTGCCGCCGGACACCACCTTGCTGGTGAAAGGGTCGCGCAGTGCGGGCATGGAACATGTCATCAATGCACTGCGTTCGGATAAATAAGGTAAACGCCGTTCATGTTACTTCACTTGGCGAATTTTCTGTCGCAATACCAATCTGATTTTCAGGTAGTCAACTATTTAACCCTGCGCGTGATTTTAGGCGCTCTCACTTCGTTAATGCTCTGCTTATGGCTGGGGCCATGGRTGATCAGGCGTCTGGTCGAAGGCCAAATCGGCCAATCCGTGCGTGACGATGGTCCTCAGTCGCACCTTTCCAAGGCGGGTACTCCGACCATGGGTGGGGCGATGATCCTGTTGGCTATCGCCATAAGTACCTTGCTATGGGGTGACCTCACCAATCTGTATATTTGGGTGGTATTAGGCGTCACGCTTGGCTTTGGTGCCATTGGCTGGGTCGATGATTACCGCAAAGTGGTAGAGAAAAACCCCCGTGGCTTGCCCGCTCGCTGGAAGTATTTCTGGCAGTCAGTCGTTGGCCTGGGGGCGGCAGTGCTGCTTTATTTGAGCGCCTCAACGCCGGTCGAAACCAGTTTGTTAGTGCCGATGTTCAAAGAGGTTGCACTACCGTTGGGCGTTTTCTATATCGTGCTTAGCTACTTTGTGATTGTGGGCAGTTCCAATGCGGTTAATTTGACCGATGGTCTTGATGGCTTGGCGATTATGCCCACGGTACTGGTCGCTATGGGCTTGTCGGTGTTTGCTTATGCGAGTGGCAATACCCTGTTTGCTGAGTACCTGCATATTCCGTTTATTGCCGGTACCGGCGAGTTGGCGGTTTTTTGTGCCACTATTGCCGGTGCCGGGCTGGGTTTTTTATGGTTCAACACTTATCCCGCCCAGGTCTTTATGGGCGACGTAGGCGCCTTGTCGCTGGGAGCTGCGTTGGGCGTGGTGGCTGTGATCGTGCGTCAGGAGATCGTGCTGTTTATCATGGGCGGTATTTTTGTCATGGAGACGGTATCGGTCATTCTTCAGGTGGGCTCCTATAAACTCACTGGGCGACGCATCTTCCGCATGGCGCCATTGCATCACCACTATGAATTAAAAGGCTGGCCCGAGCCGCGGGTTATCGTGCGCTTTTGGATTATTACCGTGGTGCTGGTGCTGCTTGGCCTCGCAACGCTCAAAATTCGTTAATGCAGGTGACCATGTGTGCCGCTATTGGTCGTGAGCATGAGGCGAGAGGAAGCCTGTGATGGTTCAAGTTGCTAAAGGTTTAACGTTGGTGGTGGGGCTAGGGCTGTCGGGTCGTGCCATTTGTCGCCATTTAAGCCGCTTAAAGGTGCCTTACATGGTGGCGGATACACGTGCCGAGCCACCGGGGTTGGATGACTTTAAAGCCGCTCATCCGGGTGTTGAAGTTCACTGTGGCCCGTTAACGTCGCTGGATCTACGTGATGTTGAAGAGGTAGTCGTTAGCCCTGGTCTTGATCCGAGAATGCCGGGCTTGATAGAGCTGGTGGATCAGCTTAATCCGCGCACCGGCGAGCCGAGGGTGGTGGGCGAAATTGCCCTCTTTGTACGTGCCGCTAACGCCCCCATCGCCGCTATCACCGGGTCTAATGCCAAATCCACGGTCACCACGCTACTGGGAGAAATGGCCGCTTCCGCCGGTGTCAACGCGGCGGTGGGCGGTAATCTGGGTACGCCTGCTCTGGATCTATTGGCCAGTCATCCTGGTGCTGCGCTGTATATTCTTGAGCTCTCAAGCTTTCAGCTTGAGACGACTCCCTCTCTTGGTGCGAGCTGTGCGGCTTTTCTGAACTTATCCGAAGATCACCTTGATCGTCATGGGGATATGCATGGCTATCGCGCCGCAAAACAACGTATTTTTATCGGTGCAGAGAGTGCCGTGGTGAATGCCGATGAGCCCCTGACATGGCCTGAGCAGTCAGTGGCACAAGTGGCTTACTTTACTCAAGCTGCCCCTAAGGGGGGCGAGTGGGGGCTGGCGCTTCACCACGATAAGTTGACATTAATGCAGGGTAAAACACCCTGGCTGGCCATTGATGAGTTAAACATGGCCGGGCAGCACCATTACCTGAATGCCCTGGCGGCACTGGCCATGGGCCAGGCGTTGGGTTTCGCGGCTGGGCCCATGTGCAGCGCGCTGCGCGCATTTAAAGGCTTGGAGCACCGCAGTGAAGTGATTGCGCAAATTAACGGCGTCACCTGGGTTAATGACACTAAAGGTACTAATGTGGGCGCTACCTTAGCGGCCATTAATGGCATTGGCGCTACGCTGGAAGGGCGGTTGATTTTATTGGCGGGCGGGGTCGGCAAGGGCGCCGATTTTTCTCCCTTGGCCGAGCCTCTTTCAAAATGCGCACGTCACGTGCTGTTATTCGGGTTAGATGCCCCACGGCTAGCCGACGCATTGATTGAACACGTTAGTATTCAGCAGGTAGAGGATTTAACCCAGGCGATGCAGACAGCCTTTGAGCTTGCCCAGCCTGGTGACTGCGTGCTGCTTTCGCCCGCCTGCGCAAGCCTGGATCAGTTTGCCAACTACCAGCAGCGCGGCAACGTATTTCGCCGTTGGGTGCAGCAAAAGGCATCACCAACAGGCGAGGGGGCACTATGAGTCGACTTCAACGTCTTCGCGCGACGCTTTCAACGCGCGATTTACCCTGCGATGTCTGGCTCATCGTGGCAGCGGTTGCCTTGGCAGGTTTGGGTTGGGTCATGGTTAGTTCGGCGTCGATTGGCTTGCTGGAAGATACCTATCACTACTCACGTCAGCACGGCGTTTTCCTGGTGCTTGCCATCATCGCCTGCGTATTTATGCTCTGTGTGCCGCTTGAAGTGTGGCGCCAAAACGCAGCGCTAATTCTACTCGCCACTATTTTTCTATTGGTTTTGGTGCTGATTGTTGGCCAGGAGATCAATGGTAGTAAGCGCTGGATAGCGTTGCCGGGGCCCTTGCCGAGTTTACAGGTCTCTGAATTTGCCAAAGTCGGGCTGATTTTCTATATGGCGGCGTTTATGTCGCGTTTTACCTACGATTTGCGTCGCCGAGCGTTCAGCATGTGGCGCCCTCTGGCCGTGCTGGCCGTACCGGTTGGGCTGCTATTTTTAGCACCTGATTTCGGCGGGATGGTGGTCTTTACCGTCTGCGTGATTGGCATGCTGATGATGTGCGGTGCCTCGCTGGTGCTGCTGGTTGGCAGCGGGCTGCTGCTCGGCTCCGGGGCGGTTGTAATGGTGTTGATAGAACCCTACCGGCTGGCCCGGTGGACCAGTTTTTTAGACCCCTGGGCCGATCAGTTTGCAACCGGCTACCAGTTAACCCAAGCGTTAATCGCCTTCGGACGGGGGCACGTCACCGGTACTGGCTTGGGTAACAGTGTGCAAAAACTGCATTACCTGCCCGAAGCGCATACCGACTTTATCTTTGCCGTAATCGCTGAAGAGTTGGGCATGATCGGCGCGATTATCGTCGTGCTGTTGTTCACGCTGTTTATTACCCGCGCTATGTGGATAGGGCGCAAAGCTGAACTGGCAGGGCATCTATTTGGCGCTTATGTAAGCTACGGGGTCGGTTTTGTCGTAGCCGCCCAGGCGTTTATTAACATGGCGGTCAGTTCTGGCCTGTTGCCGACTAAAGGGCTAACGTTGCCGCTGATGAGCTATGGCGGCTCTAGCCTCCTCGTGACGGGGATTATGGTCGGTCTGCTGCTGCGTACAGATGCCGAAACACGCCATCGGCCCCGGCGCGCCTCCACCCCGTATAAATCGCGCCATGAACCGCGTTTATCGTAACGCTATGCCGCTGGGTGTTATCAGGAGTTTGATGTGACGACGAACGTAAGGCGACGAGTACTGATTATGGCCGGTGGTACCGGCGGCCACGTGTTCCCGGCGCTGTCGCTTGCCAAGGCTTTGCAGGCACAGCAGGTCGATGTTGAGTGGTTGGGTAGCCCGCGGGGAATTGAAAACCGTCTGGTGCCCGAGGCAGGAATTAAGTTACATACCATTGCAGTGAGTGGGCTGCGCGGCAACGGTTTAACGGGCTGGCTAAAAGCACCACTGAACCTTAGCCGCGCGATTTTGCAGGCGCGCACTGTTATTGGTGACTTCAAGCCCCATGTCGTGGTCGGCCTGGGCGGTTTTGCCAGTGGGCCGGGGGGGCTAGCTGCATGGTTGGCCCGTGTTCCTCTGGTGATCCATGAGCAGAACGCCGTAGCCGGTCTGACCAACCGGGTGCTGTCGCGGCTGGCAAAGCGCACCTACGCTGCCTTCCCTGAGGCTTTTGGGGCGCGCGCCGAAGTGGTCGGTAACCCAGTGCGGGAGGATATCGCCGCCTTGGGGAGCACGCCGAGGGATGAGAAAACACTCTCTTCTCGGCCTCTACGTTTGCTGGTGGTGGGTGGTTCGCTCGGCGCTGTCGCGCTTAACGAGCGCTTGGCCCCCGCACTGGCTGCACTGCCTATCGAACAGCGTCCCCAGGTGCGCCATCAGGCGGGTAAGGAGCGTGAAACGGCCACTGCTGAAAATTATCAGCAGCACGGCGTGAGCGCTGAGGTTAGCCCTTTTATTGACGATATGGCCGCCGCCTACGAGTGGGCTGACTTAGTGGTGTGCCGCGCTGGTGCGCTGACAGTGGCTGAATTAGCGGCTGCGGCTAAGCCCGCGCTACTGGTGCCGTTCCCGTTTGCTGTGGATGACCATCAGCGCATCAACGCCCAGGTACTCGTCAAGGCAGGTGCTGCCCAGTGCGTTGTTCAGTCTGAGCTAACCGTTGAGCGGTTAAGTGAATTTTTAAATCAATTGCTCGTCCCAAACACCCTGGCTGCGATGGCGTCAAAAGCACGCCAGGCCGCGCATCTAGACGCGACGAAGCGCTTGGCTGAAGGGTGTTTGGCGATGGTGCCGGTAGGAGACTCTGTGTGATCGATTCAGACCAAACCATGACACCTTCACGGACTGCTGCGGGCCCTGGCATGCGTCGGATACGCCGACTCCATTTTGTTGGCATTGGTGGCGCGGGCATGTGTGGTATTGCGGAGGTGCTGGCGAATCAGGGCTATACCGTGAGCGGTAGTGATGCCAAAAACTCTTCGGTCTTGGAGCGCCTGCGTCAATGTGGTGTCAGTGTGGCGATCGGGCACGCCGAGGCCAATGTGGAAGGCGCCGATGTGGTGGTCGTGTCCAGCGCCATTGATGAAACCAACCCGGAAATACGCTGGGCTCATGAACACCGCGTGCCGGTAGTGCGTCGGGCTGAAATGCTTGCTGAACTGATGCGCTTTCGTCACGGCATCGCCGTGGCGGGCACCCATGGCAAAACCACCACGACTAGTTTAACGGCGACACTGCTGGCCGAAGGTGGGCTCGATCCGACCTTTGTGATTGGCGGCAAACTGACCAGCGCCGGTGCTAATGCCCGCTTGGGGGAGGGTGACTATTTAGTCGCCGAGGCCGATGAGTCTGATGCATCGTTTTTGCACTTGCAGCCGATGGTCTCGATTGTCACCAATATCGATGCAGACCATATGGCTACCTACGGTGGTGATTTTGAGCGGCTGAAAAGTACCTTTATCGAATTTCTGCACAACTTGCCGTTCTATGGGTTGGCAGTGCTGTGTATCGATGACCCTCACGTGCGTGTGCTATGCGAACAGGTGAAACGGCAGTTTGTGACCTATGGGTTTGACAGCGATGCCGATTACCGCATTGTGGATTTTGCCCAGCAAGGCGGTGAAGTATCGTTTACAGCCCTACGCCCTGGTGGCGCCGCGCCGTTAGACGTGCGTTTGGCCATGCCGGGCCGCCATAACGCCTTAAACGCCATGGCGGCGATCGTGGTGGCCACCGATGCCGGGGTGAGTGATAGGGCTATTTTGAGCGGTTTGGCAGGCTTTGCCGGGGTGGGGCGTCGCTTTCAGGTGCACGGCCACTTTCCTGCGCCTAAAGGTGGCGGCGACATCATGCTGGTGGACGACTATGGTCACCATCCTCGCGAAGTTGATATGGTCATTCAAGCGATTCGTGCAGGCTGGCCTGAGCGTCGGCTGGTCATGCTGTACCAGCCCCATCGCTACAGCCGTACCCGCGATTTGTACGAAGATTTTGTGCGCGTGCTTTCTCAAGTCGATACGCTGGTGTTGCTTGATGTTTACAGTGCCGGTGAAGCGGTGATTCCTGGCGCAGAGGGGCGCACCTTGGCGGGCTCTATCCGCCAGCGCGGTGACGTCGATCCGCTGTTTGTCGAGAATAAACATGAATTGCCTGCGCTGTTAACCAACGTATTACGCCCAGGTGATATTTTAATTACCCAGGGCGCCGGTGATGTGGGGGGGATCTCCCTGCGTCTGGCTCAGGCACAGCTAGCGATGAACGAGGTGGATCTGTGAGCGTCGACGTAGCAACTCCCCACTCTGTTGGAAAAGTCGTGGTTGTTTACGGCGGCACCTCCGCGGAACGCGAGGTCTCGCTGAAAAGCGGTGCGGCGGTACTTGAAGCGCTGCAGCGTAAAGGTGTCGATGCCTGCGGCTACGACCCCCGAGACAACGGCTTGGTAGGCTTAGAGCAACTGGCTCCCTCGGTGGTCTTCGTTGCCCTGCATGGTCGCGGCGGGGAAGACGGCACCCTGCAGGGGGCATTAGAGCTGCTGGGTATTGCTTATACCGGTAGCGGGGTGCTGGCCTCGGCGCTGGGGATGGATAAGCAGCGCACCAAACAGGTGTGGAGTGCAGTTGGCCTGCCTACCCCTGAAAGCATTATGCTGGATCAAACAGCGGACTGGTCAGCGGTCGTCGCGCAGCTCGGCTTACCGCTGATCGTGAAGCCGGTACACGAAGGCTCGACGCTGGGAATTAGCATCGTAAAAAGTCAGGCAGCGCTTGAGGCGGCCTACCGCGAGGCAGCCCAGTTCGACGCCCGCGTGATGGCGGAGCGCTTTGTAGTGGGCGACGAGTATACGGTCGCGCTGCTAGGTGACCAGGTGTTGCCCGCCATCCGTGTTGAAGTGCCCGGCGGCTTCTACGACTACGAAGCCAAATATATCGCTAATACCACCCAGTACCACTTGCCTTGCGGCTTATCTGCCGAGGATGAAGCAGCACTGGCTGAGCTGTGCCAGCAGGCGTTTACAGCCATAGGCGGGGTAGGCTGGGGCCGGGTTGATGTCATGCGCGATAGCGAAGGGCGTTTTTGGTTATTGGAAGTCAATACGGTGCCAGGCATGACCGATCATAGTTTAGTGCCTCAAGCAGCGGCGCATGCGGGTATTGGCTTTGATGATCTAGTGCTGCACATACTCAACACCGCAGGCGAGCCGTTCACCGCATGAGCAATAACTTATTTAAAAGCGCCTTATTAAAAGTGCCTTATGAAAAGGCGTAATGCTTGGTTGGGAGTTATCCTGCTGGCGCTGCTGATGGGGGCAGGCGGGCGTGCGCTTTGGCTGTGGCTAGATCGCCCTATTGAGCGGGTGTCTATTCGTGGCGAATGGGAGTACGTCAGCGCCGACTATCTGCGCACTCAACTGGCCCCACTGGTGGTCGATGCCACTTGGCTGTCGGCAGATCTGGGAGAGCTGCGCGACCGGGCTCTACAGGTAGGCTGGTTAAACGAAGTGCGCATCTCCCGTGAGTGGCCTAACGCCCTGGTGTTTGAGCTCATTGAGCAGCAGCCCGTCGCGCGCTGGAATGATGATTTCTTGCTTAACCCTGATGGCGAGCCTTTCGCCTTTGCGCCTTTAACGCCACCGTCAGGCATGCCTGATCTGGCAGGCCCCGCTGGTAGCAGCGAAGAAGTGTTGAACTATTACCATCGGCTAAAATCCCACTTCGAACAATTATCGCTCGAACTCACTCAGCTTCGTTTAGAGCCACGCGGTGCTTGGCGGCTGCAATTAAACGATGGCGCTTGGGTGATGTTGGGGAGGCGACAGCATGAAGTACGCTTAGCACGTTTATCGGCTTCATGGCAGCGGGAGTTAAGTTCTCTTAGCGAACAGATTCGCTATATTGATCTACGCTACCCTAACGGTGTTGCTGTTGCGTGGCATGGAGAAAGTGAATTTGCGGTGCAAGATGAGTAACTTTTCTATTACTTGATGCAAATAAGGTGTAAAAGTGAGTGGTTGCCATCGTTGAAAAAGCCAATAATCGGCTTTAAATTGCTTTTCAAGCCTATTATTGTGGTTTTGTACTAGTCGTATTGCGACTATTGTTTCTATACTATGGGCCAGACACGAGTTAAATAGTTTTTAATTTCGACTATCGACAATTAGCGAGTGTCTGAGAAACAGCACTGATTATTTCGGGTAGTACGCCTTCAATGTTAAGCGTCACCCTATTTATATTTATTTTTAACAATGACGCAAGGAGATTTCCCGACTCATGGCAGGCTCACCCAACGCATCCAATATGGTGGTCGGGCTGGACATTGGAACGTCCAAGGTCGTCGCGATAGTCGGTCAACCTACCGATGATGGCGGAATTGAAATTGCTGGTATTGGTTCGCACCCTTCGCGTGGTATGAAACGTGGCGTGGTGATCAATATTGAATCAACGGTACAGTCTATCCAGCGGGCGGTTGAAGAAGCAGAGTTAATGGCCGGGTGTGATATCCACTCGGTATACGTTGGCGTCGCCGGTAGCCATATTAGTTCAATGAATTCGGATGGCGTTGTGGCCATTAAAGAGCGTGAAGTAACGCCCTCCGATATTGAACGCGTGATTGACTCAGCAAGGGCGCGCGCCATTTCAGAAGGTCAGCGTGTGCTGCATGTGCTGCCCCAGGAGTTCTCGATTGATGCTCAAGGCGGTATACGTGAGCCGCTAGGTATGTCCGGAGTGCGCTTGGAAGCGCAGGTGCACTTAGTGACGGCCGCATTAAACGCGGTGCAAAATATTGAGAAGTGTGTACGCCGCTGCGGTTTAGAAGTTGATGCTATTATCTTAGAGCAGCTGGCCTCAAGCATGGCAGTGCTCACTGAAGATGAGCGTGAACTTGGCGTCTGTATGGTAGATATTGGCGGCGGAACGACCGATATGGCTATCTTCAGTGAAGGCGCCATACGCCACACGGCGGTTATTCCTATCGCGGGTGACCAAGTCACTAACGATATTGCCATGGCGCTGCGCACACCAACGCAGCACGCTGAAGAGATCAAAGTTAAATACGCTTGCGCGCTTACCCATTTAGCCGCAAGCGATGAAATGATTAAAGTACCTAGCGTAGGCGATCGTCCTGCGCGTGATCTATCGCGTCAAGCGCTCGCTGAAGTGGTAGAACCGCGCTATGAGGAGCTGTTTACGCTAATAAGAGACGAATTGCGCCGTAGTGGCTATGAAGACATGGTGGCTGCTGGGATAGTGCTTACTGGTGGTACCTCGCGCATGGAGGGGGTTAGCGAATTGGCGGAAGAGATTTTCCATATGCCCGTTCGTATCGCATGTCCGCAAAATGTAAGAGGTTTGGCGGATGTCGTTCATAACCCCATTTATGCAACAGGCGTCGGGCTACTGCATTATGCCTTGCAGGAAACGCGTCATGGGCAAGGTCTAAGAAGCCACGGGGGAGTGGTTGCAGCTCATAAGGGCCGCAACGAGCTTGCCCGGCGTGATATCAAGGAAGACCATTCGGCGCTGGCAAGAATTAAAGGCTGGTTCAAAGGAAATTTCTGACAGGGCCGCAAGCGCGGTTCAGGAGACGGGGCTTATGTTCGAATTAGTAGATAACGCACCCTCGAGCAGTGCGGTCATCAAAGTGGTTGGTGTTGGCGGCGGTGGCGGCAATGCTGTTAACCACATGGTCGAGAGTAATATTGAAGGCGTTGAGTTTATCTGCGCTAACACGGACGCCCAGGCGCTGAAACGCTGTGCAGCGAAGACGGTGTTGCAATTGGGTAGCGAAATCACTAAAGGATTAGGCGCAGGTGCCAATCCCGACGTGGGACGCCAGGCAGCAATGGAAGACCGCGAACGGATTGCGGAATTGCTGGTGGGGGCCGATATGGTCTTTATCACTGCTGGCATGGGTGGTGGTACCGGTACCGGAGGCGCCCCGGTTGTGGCTCAGGTCGCCAAAGAGCTGGGGATTCTCACCGTCGCGGTAGTGACGCGCCCCTTCCCCTTTGAAGGGCCAAAGCGTATGCGCGCTGCTGAAGAGGGCATGAAAGAGCTCTCTGAGCACGTGGATTCGTTGATCACTATTCCCAATGAAAAACTGCTTTCCGTGCTGGGCAAGAATGCTACGTTGCTAACGGCATTCAGTGCGGCGAACGATGTGCTGCTGGGCGCTGTGCAAGGTATTGCAGAGCTGATTACCAGCCCAGGCATCATCAACGTCGACTTTGCCGATGTGCGCACCGTTATGTCTGAAATGGGCATGGCGATGATGGGTACCGGTGGGGCCACGGGCGAAAATCGTGCTCGTGAAGCTGCTGAGAAGGCTATCCGTAGCCCGCTATTGGAAGATATCGATCTTCACGGCGCGCGCGGTATCTTGGTCAACATCACTGCTGGTCCCGATTTGTCGATCGGTGAGTTCAACGATGTGGGCGCTACCGTGCAGGAGTTCGCTTCTCCAGACGCCACTATCGTTGTGGGCACCTCCATTGATATGGAAATGTCCGATGAACTGCGTGTCACCGTTGTGGCTGCTGGTTTAGATGGACAAAAACCTAAAACGGCCGCCCGCGAGCCAGCGCGTCGTTCGGCGACGGAGTCGTCGGATTACCGCAAGCTGCAGCAGCCGACGGTGATGCGTCAGCAGGCAACGGCCCGCTCTGAAGCACCTGAAACGGCCGCAAAACCTCGTCCTGAAAAGCGTCGCGCTGCTGAAGCCGATGACTATCTGGACATACCCGCGTTTCTACGCCGCCAGGCGGATTGATTCTCGATATCTGGCTCACTGCAGCAGCGAGCGAGCGTTTTATTGGCTAAAACGCTCGTTTGCTGTTAAAGTGAACACTGTTTGATAACTTTTTCCCCTGCGGTTATTACCGTCATCAGAGCTCGGCTACTATCCATGATCAGACAACGCACCCTGCAAAACGTCATTCGCGCCACCGGAGTGGGCCTGCATTCTGGCAAAAAAGTCCATCTGGCTCTGCGTCCGGCGCCGCCCAATACGGGGATTGTGTTTGTTAGAACCGATCTGGATCCCGTTGCACACGTGCCCGCGCGGGCAGCATTGGTGGAAGACACTAAATTGTGTACTGCGCTGGTTCTGGATGGGGTCAAGGTAGCCACCGTCGAGCATCTGATGTCGGCCTTTGCTGGATTGGGTATCGATAACGCCTATGTGGACGTTAGCGAACCTGAAGTGCCCATTATGGATGGTAGCGCTAGCCCGTTTGTGTTTTTGATTCAGTCGGCGGGTATCCTGGAACAGGACGCTGCGAAGAAATTTATTCGTATCAAGCACCGCGTGGCGGTGACCGATGGCGATAAAGAAGCTGTTTTCTTACCCCATCAAGGGTTCAAGGTCTCGTTTGCTATCGACTTCGATCACCCGGTTTTTGAGCAGCAGAAGCAAACCGCACTGATCGATTTTTCGACGACCTCTTTCGTCAAGGAAGTTTCCCGAGCGCGTACTTTTGGTTTTATGCGCGACTTAGAGTTTTTGCGCTCAAACAACCTGGCGTTAGGCGGAAGTTTAGATAACGCTATTGTGGTGGACGATTACCGCATTGTTAATGAAGGCGGTCTACGCTACGAGGATGAGTTTGTTAAGCATAAAGTGTTAGACGCGATTGGCGACTTGTACCAGTTGGGTTATAGCTTAATCGGGGAGTTCCGTGGGGTGAAGTCTGGCCACGCGCTAAACAACCAGCTGTGTCGCGAATTATTGGCGCAGCCAGAGGCGTATGAAATCGTTACCTTTGAAGAAGACAAGGCTGTGGCGCCGATCTCTTATGCAGCGCCTGCTATGGCCTGATGTTGTGCCAGCTAATCCGAGCGCTATGAGCCAGATCATTTGAGCTAAGTTATATGCATCAAATCATACGAGCTAGTTTATAGGAATCAAGTCGCTTGGGCAGGTAAGTTAATAAAGCATCGCTTAGGCGGTGCTTTATGCGTTTAAAATCGACCACAAGTAACGTCGGTCGGTACGCTGATTATTTAGCCGGTCGCGCGTGAGAGGCAAGACGTTCAAGCGCCCGTTTAAGCGCGGGGTTGGTGGTGTCTTCAGCGCACTCCGCCAGTGTTTTGCCCGCGTCGGCTGATAGGCTGCGTGTGTTGCGCTGGGGAGCCACAATAGGGCGCACAGGGCGCACTTTAAAGGTGAAGCCGCTGACCCCTTCAAAGCCGGGTAACTGGTGAAGCAGTTCCAGCAGCCGCCGCTGTTCAAAGCGTAGCCATGTCAACCAGCTCGCCTGGCCGCTAATCAGGGTTAAGCGACCTTCGCTAAAGCCACCCACAAAGATATGCTCACGCATCTCTTCGGGCAGGTGGGCGCGCAGGTGACGCTGCGCCTGATCGATTAACCGAGATAGGCGCATTAGCTTATTAATATCGCCCGACTTCGAGAGCAGGCGGGCAATGGGCTGTGCGCGAGAACGCTTAACCTTTATACTCATACGCTTAATTCCTAGGGTACCGCTATCCTAGGGTACCGCTAATGACGATGTCGGAAATGTTAGCCGATTTCACTTTAGCCGATTTTACCACGCTCAGGAGCCGGTCTACAGCATGCCACCTACGCTTGATGTTCAATCAGCTTTGCCGCGGCGCCAACGCCGTTACGGTATAGCGCGTTGGTGGCTGGCCGGTTTGCTAGTGAGCTGCCTATTGCCCGCCAGTTTAGGCCCTGCAGATGCGTTGCGCAGTGGCGAGCGTAGCGTGGCTATCTGTTTTTGGGTGCCCGCGATTTTACGCGCCCAGTCGCACTGGATTGCCAAGCGACGGCGTGCCCTGCAGCGCTGGGCGCAAAGCCCCCGGCGATTTGCGCCTATTCGGCGCCTATGCCTCTGGTTTGCCCCAATGGCTATGCTGGTCGCTGCACGGGATGTCTTGACCCAGCGCGGCCCACCTTCCCAACGAGTCTGTCGTTAATACACCTACATTGGGCATGCTCTGCAGAGAAAGAGKGTGCGGTGAAAAGCCTGTCGTAAAAGGGCAATGTCCGCTAGGACGCTCGTGAATACTTGGATATTTCATGCTTAATAATTTATTACGTAAAGTCGTGGGTTCTAAAAATGACCGCGATGTTAAACGCATGCACAAAAATGTGCCGCAGATTAACGCCTTAGAAGCAGAGCTTGAGGCGATTAGCGATGCGGAGTTGCAGGGAAAGACGGCCGAACTGCGCCAACGTTTAGAGGCTGGTGAGTCCCTTGATGCGCTGCTAGCGCCCGCCTTTGCGATCGTTCGAGAAGCCAGTAAACGCGTTATGGGCATGCGCCACTTTGACGTGCAAATGGTGGGGGGCATGACCCTGCACCGTGGTCGTATTGCTGAAATGAAAACCGGTGAGGGTAAAACGCTGGTAGCGACGCTGGCGGTGTACCTGAATGCGCTGCCGGCTAAGGGCGTGCACGTGGTCACGGTAAACGACTACCTGGCTCGGCGCGATGCCGAGTGGATGCGCCCGCTGTATGAGTTTCTAGGCCTGACCATTGGCGTTATCTTCTCCGGCCAGACTGGCGAAGAGAAGCGTCATGCCTATCATTGCGATATTACCTACGGTACCAACAACGAATTCGGCTTCGATTATCTGCGCGATAACATGGCGTTTTCGTTAGAAGATAAAGTCCAGCGTGGACTGCATTATGCAATTGTCGACGAAGTTGACTCGATTCTGATCGATGAAGCGCGTACGCCGCTGATTATTTCCGGCGCGGTGGATGAGAATACCGACCTTTATAAAGTCGTTAATCAACTTGCCCAACAGCTTGAGAAAGGCGAGGAGATTGAAGATGAAGAGGCCGCCGTGGTCGGTGACTTTTTAGTCGACGAGAAGCAGAAACAGGTAGAGCTAACAGAGCAGGGGCATAATAAAGTTGAAGAGCTGATGCGCGCTGAGGGTTTGTTGGGCGATGAAGAGTCGCTCTATGCCGCGCAAAATCTTAACTTGCTTCAGCATATGCACTCAGCCCTGCGTGCCCGCTATCTCTATAACCGGGATGTCGACTACATTGTCTCTGAAGGTCAGGTGGTGATCGTCGATGAGCACACTGGCCGTTCGATGCCAGGGCGCCGCTGGTCGGAAGGGTTGCACCAGGCTGTTGAGGCCAAAGAGGGCGTCACGGTGCAGCGTGAAAGCCAGACACTGGCCTCCACGACGTTCCAGAACTACTTCCGTTTGTATGAAAAATTAGCTGGGATGACCGGTACGGCAGATACCGAAGCTTTTGAGTTTAGGCAAATCTACGGCCTCGACGTGGTGGTGATTCCCACCAACCGGCCATTGGCCCGTAAAGACCTCAACGATTTGGTTTACTTGAGCGCGGAAGAGAAGTACGAAGCGATCATTAAAGATGTCAAAACCGAGACTGAAGCCGGTCGCCCGGTACTGGTGGGTMCGGCTTCCATTGAGACATCCGAGTACCTTGCCAAGCTGATGCGTGAAGCGGGCCTGACGTTCAGCGTGCTGAACGCCAAGCAGCACCAGAGCGAAGCCGAAATTATTGCCCAGGCGGGCCGTCCAGGGGCGATTACCATCGCCACCAATATGGCCGGTCGTGGTACCGATATTGTTCTGGGCGGCAACTGGGAAGCCGAAGTCGCCAAGCTGCAAAACCCAAGCCAAGAGCAGGTTGATGCACTTAAAGCCGAGTGGCAAGCGCGTCACGATGGTGTGCTGGCCGCGGGCGGCCTGCACGTAGTGGGCTCTGAGCGCCACGAGTCCAGGCGGATCGATAATCAGCTGCGTGGCCGTGCTGGGCGCCAGGGTGACCCTGGCTCGACGCGGTTCTTCCTGTCGCTTGAAGATAGTCTGATGCGGCTGTTTGGCTCTGATCGTGTCAAGCGCCTGATGCAGGCATTGGGACTTGAGCACGGCGAAGCCATTGAGCATAAGATGGTCTCTAACGCCGTTGAGCGCGCCCAGAAGAAAGTCGAAGGACGTAACTTCGATATTCGTAAGCAGCTGCTTGAGTATGATGACGTTGCCAACGACCAGCGCCGGGTGATCTACGACCAGCGCAATGAAATTCTGGCTGCGGACGATGTTGCCGATGCTGTCATCGGTATCCGTGAAGAGGTAATGGAGACGGCTATCAGCGATTACGTGCCGCCCCAGAGCCTGCCTGAACAGTGGGATCTGCCCGGCTTGGAAGCGCACCTGAAGACCGAGTTCAACCTTGATGCGCCCGTGGTTAAATGGGCCGCTGAGGATGACCGTTTCAGTGAAGAGCAGCTGCGCAAGCGTCTGCAGACGATGCATCGCGAGGCCTATGCAGCCAAAATCGAGGCGGCGGGTGAGAAGCTGATTCGTCGCTTTGAGAAGCAGGTCATGCTGCAAGTGCTGGATACGCGTTGGAAAGAGCACCTTCAATCGATGGATCATCTGCGTCGCGGTATCCACCTACGCGGCTATGCGCAGAAAAACCCCAAGCAAGAGTACAAGCGTGAGTCCTTTGAGCTCTTCCAGCACTTACTAGAGCATATTAAAGCCGATGTAACGCGCATTCTGAGCCACGTTCAGGTTCGTCAGCCCGAGGAAGTAGACGCCCTTGAGCAACAGCGCCGCGAAGCGCTGGCGCGGGAAACCGCCACGGCGGCAAGCCGTCATGACACCCCGAGCCCGGAGCCGTCCACAGCCGAGCAGGAAGCACCGGGTGTAGATGGTCGCCCTGTGCGGCGCGAAGGCCCCAAGGTTGGCCGCAACGATCCATGTTTTTGTGGTTCGGGTAAAAAATATAAGCAGTGCTGCGGAAAATTAAGTTAACGGCGAGTATGTCTGATCCAGCGTGCCTGAACACTCAGCGAGCGTAGCGGGTGGTCAGGCATCGCCTAAGCGTCTGCCTGAAGGAGAAGAATCATGGCGGTAGGAAACACTCCCTTTCCAGCGATGCCCCCCTTAGCAGGGGTGCGCCTGGGGGTTGCAATGGCAGGTATCAAAAAGCCGGATCGCCGTGATGTGGTGGTGATTGAGTTGCCCGATACCGCGACAGTGTCAGGGGTTTTTACCCGTAATGCATTTTGTGCAGCGCCCGTGGTGGTGGCTAAGCAGCACCTTGAACAGTGCCGTGCAGAAAAGCGTTCGCCGCGTTTTTGGCTGATCAATACCGGCAATGCCAACGCAGGCACTGGCGATGCTGGCTTGCGTGATGCCCATACAAGCTGTGCAGAACTGGCTAAGCAGGTCGGCGTGACGGAGCAGGACGTGCTGCCGTTTTCGACCGGTGTGATTGGTGAGCCGCTACCCATGGAGCGGCTGTTAGCGGGTTTGGCGCCAGCGATCGAAAGTTTAGCCAGTGACGCTGCCGCCTGGCAGCACGCAGGCCAAGGCATTCTAACTACCGATACCCGGGCCAAAGGCGCGACTGTGACGCTGGAAATGGATGGCCAGCCGGTGACGATTAACGGTATCGCCAAAGGTTCGGGCATGATCAAGCCCAATATGGCGACCATGTTAGGGTTTGTGGTGACTGACGCGGCTATCGAAGCACCGCTGCTGGATCGCCTGCTGCGGGAAACGGTCGACCGCTCGTTTAACTGCATTACCGTGGACAGCGATACCTCGACCAATGATGCTTGTATGCTAGCGGCAACCGGGACAGGCCCTCGCATCGCCGATGATGAGCAGATAGCGGTGTTCAGCAACGCTCTACAGCGGGTAATGACCGAACTGGCACAAGCGATTATTCGCGACGCAGAAGGCGCAACCAAGTTCGTTACCCTGCAGGTGGGCGAAGCTAAAAGCCGTCAAGAGGCGCTTGATGTGGCCTTTACCGTTGCGCACTCGCCGCTGGTTAAAACCGCGCTTTACGCCTCAGATGCTAACTGGGGGCGTATTTTGGCGGCTGTCGGGCGAGCGCCGGTGAGTGACTTTGATGTGAATCGTGTGGTGATTGATTTAGGTGATGTACGTTTAGTCGAGCAGGGTGGACGTGCAGCGGGCTACACCGAAGCGGCAGGAAGCGCCGTGATGGCGCAGTCAGAAATTACCATTCGCATTAACTTGGGGCGCGGTGAGGAGAGTGCCACGGTATGGACTTCCGACCTCTCCCATGACTATGTGTCGATCAACGCGGATTATCGCAGCTAGTCATGTTGCCCTAAGAGGGGACTGATTAGCGGTGGTAATGGGCAAACGCAGCGAGATAGCGCCGTCATGCAGAATGGCGGCGCGCAGACAGTGGATAAAGACGTAATGAGTGTAAAGGTAAAACGACGGGTTCACGTCGCGGCGGCTGCGATTATCAGCGCCGATCAACAGCAAGTACTGATTGCTCGTCGGCCGTCAAACGTTGACCATGGCGGACTGTGGGAGTTTCCAGGCGGCAAGCTGGCCCCTTATGAAACCGGTCTAGAAGGGTTAAAGCGAGAGCTGCACGAAGAGCTGGGCGTCGAGATTGTGTGCGCCCAGCCATTGATTCGCGTCCACCATGAGTACCCCGACAAGCACATCCTGCTCGATGTATGGCAGGTACACGAGTTTGCTGGCGAGCCCTTTGGTCGTGAAGGGCAGGCGGTGCGCTGGGTGCCCATGAGTGAGCTCTCCAATTACCCTTTCCCGGCGGCGAATTTGCCGATTCTGCGCGCAGTAAGGCTGCCTACCGAGTATTTAATTACCGGGGAAGAGTCGGATGAGGCGCGTTTCGATGCGTTCCTGGAGCGTGCGCTGCGTGAAGACAAGATTCGCCTGGTACAGCTGCGTGCCAAGCAGTTGGATGAGGCGGCTTATCTGGCCCGTGCCCAGCGTGCCTTGAGTCTGTGTCGTGAGCATGGCGCGCGACTGCTGCTCAATGGTGAGCCAACGCTGCTTGATCACATTGACGCCGATGGTATTCATTTGACCAGCGAGCGTTTGATGCAGCTTGAGCGTCGCCCGATTGCCGAAAACAAGTGGTTGTCGGCATCGACCCACAACCAAACGCAGCTTACCCAGGCGGCGGTGTTAGGCTGCGACTTTGTTAGCCTGTCGCCTTTGCGCACTACGCCGTCACACCCAGAAGTGTTCCCGCTCGGCTGGCATGATTTCCAGCAGTTGGTCGAGCGCGCCGGTATGCCAGTGTTTGCATTGGGCGGTATGACGCGCTTTGACGCTAACCACGCCCGCGCCGTGGGCGCCCAAGGGATCGCCTCAATCCGTGATTTCTGGAAGTAAACCGGCCAAGCCAGAACGCATAAAAAGCGCTATGTAATGAAAAACGCCTGCCTCGGTAGTTATCCAAGGCAGGCGTTTTTTTCTTTAACAAGCCTAGTCGCGGTAGCGGCGGGTTAGATCGCCATACGCGTCCACGCGGCGATCACGCAGATAGGGCCAGATGCGCCGGGTGTTTTCACTGCGCGCCATATCAAGTTGTACAACAAGCTGCTCTGTCTCTTCTCCTGCATGGGCTAATAGTTCACCTTGCGGCCCGCAGACAAAACTGCCGCCCCAGAACTGAATGCCATCGCCGACCCCGGAGTGATCTGCCTCAAAGCCCACCCGATTGGCCACCACTACCGGCAAGCCGTTAGCCACGCCGTGGGCGCGCTGAATCACCGTCCAGGCATCTTTCTGGCGGGTCTTTTCTGCGTTGTCGTCGTTCGGGTCCCAGCCAATCGCCGTCGGGTAGAGCAGTAAGTCCGCGCCGGCCAGTGCCATTAGGCGGGCGGCTTCGGGATACCACTGATCCCAGCAGACCAGTACGCCGAGACGGCCCAGCGAGGTTTCAATCGGCGTAAAGCCTTCTCCGCGGGCGCTGTCATGATCACCCGGCGTGAAGTAAAACTTCTCATAAAACCCCGGATCATCGGGAATATGCATCTTACGATACTGCCCGACGCGGCCTTTAGCACGGTCATAGACCACAGCGGTATTGTGATAGAGCCCGGGGGCGCGGCGCTCAAATAGCGACCCGACCAAGACGATATCCAGCTCTTTAGCGAGCGCCGCCAGGCGCTGGCCGGATGGGCCGTCGAGGGGCTCCGCGAGATCAAACAGCGCGGGATCTTCAAATTGGCAAAAGTAGTGGGTGGCGTGCAGTTCTTGCAGCAGTACCAACTGCGCGCCTTGTTTAGCGGCGCTACGGATACCTTCTTCGCTTGCTGACAGGCTTTGGGCTTTGTCCGGCCAGGCGGGTTGCTGCACAACACCGACGGTTAGCGTCGAACGGGATTTAATCGACATAATGGCTCCTTTATTTCGTCAGTATTATCTAATCAGTACCAGCCGAGTGCTGGACAAGCGTGTCCCGGACAAGCGTGCCTTGTGGAAGCTGCATGGTTAAACAGTGCAGGCTGCCGTGCTGGCGAATAACGCTGACGCACTCAATAGGGATAAGCGTGTGTTCAGGAAAAGCAACCGCCAGTGCGTTTAGCGCGGTGACATCCGCTGGATCGCCGTAAGTGGGCACCAACACGGCCTGATTAATGATCAGAAAATTGGCGTAGGTGGCGGGCAGGCGGTGACCATCTTCCGGGTCAAAGCAAGGCTGGGGCCAGGGCAGGGCGATAAGCCGGTAAGGTTCGCCATTGCGCTGGCGGAAAGCCTGCAGCTCCCGCTCCATGGCTGCCAAGGCCGGGTAGTGCGGGTCGTTGGGGTCATCGCAGCGCACGTAAGCTATGGTGGATGGATCGCAGAAGCGCGCCAGGGTATCAATATGGCTGTCGGTATCGTCGCCTTCTAAATGGCCGTTGGCCAGCCACAATACGCGGTCAACGCCGAAATCTTGGGCTAGCCGTGCTTCTACCTCAACTCGAGATTGCATGGGGTTACGGTTGGGGTTTAGCAGGCATGCTTCGGTGGTCAGCAGGGTGCCTTCACCATCGGTTTCGATGGCACCGCCCTCCAGCACAAAATCCCGACTTACCACCGGGCAGGCCCATACGCCTGCATCAGCAAGCCGCTGGGTGAGTCGATTATCACGCTCGGCGGGGAATTTGCCACCCCAGCCGGTAAAGGTGTAATCGAGCATGACGCATTGGCCATCTTCATCGACCACGCTGATCGGTCCATGATCCCGCGCCCAGGTATCGTCGGTAGGTGCGACAATAAGCTGCAGGCGTTCAGCGGGCACGCCGTAGGCGTCAAAAGTGACCGCTAAACGCTGTTTTGTGGCCTCATCGGGGATACATATAAGTAGCCGCTGGTAGTGAGCCGTGGCCATCACAATGCGTTCGAGAGTGGCTTCGATGCGCTCGATCAGTGGCGCCCAATCGCCGTCATGGCGAGGCCAGGTCAGTTGTATCCCGTCTTGGGGATGCCATTCGGGTAGCAAACGATAGGTCATAGTCGCCAATGTCATGAAGGCCTTTTGGAGTAAATAAACCTAACCGAGGCTAAGACACAAAGGTAGCCACACGGTCAGCAGTAAATCGGCGCAATGTAGGGTGTGGCGGGGCAAGTTGCAAGCGTAACGTTTTTATTATGAACGCTCACGGCGAAGGCCGCTCTAATGGCCGTTTGGAACATGCAGAGAGACTAAAAAAACCGTACCATGAGCGCTTATTGATAAGGAATGACGCCATGCTTGATCGTTTGCCTTTTCTGGTGGGGCTGCGCTACGTGCGCGCTAAACGCCGGAATCACTTTATTTCGTTTATTTCACTTACCTCGATGCTGGGGCTAATGCTGGGGGTCGCGGTACTTATTCTGGTGCTGTCGGTGATGAACGGCTTCGACCATGAGCTGCGCACGCGTATTTTAGGTATGGTGCCCCACGCTAAAATCGAGTCCCGTGTGGGGATGGTCGAATGGGAGTCCCTGGCTGAAGAGTTAATGCAGCGCGAGCGCGTCATTGGCGCGGCTCCCTACGTTGAGCAGCAGGGCATGTTCTCCGTGGGGGGGCGCAATCAGGGCGCTATGGTGACCGGTATTAATCCTGACTGGGAAGGACGGGTGTCTATCATCGGCGAGCATATGCGCCAAGGCGAGCTGGCCGATCTGGTGCCCGGTGAGTGGAATGTGGTGCTAGGGTCGATGCTGGCGCGCAACTTGGGGGTTGGCGTGGGGGATCGGGTGACACTGTTAGTGCCGGAAGCATCCATTACCCCCGCCGGCGTATTCCCGCGCTTAAAGCGCTTTACCGTTAGCGGTATTTTTAGCGTTGGCGCCGAACTTGATGCCAATTTGGCCTACGCAAGTATCGAAGATATGCAGACCCTTGCACGGATGGGCGATGCGGTAGGCGGACTTCGCCTGCAGTTGGATGACTTATTTGCCGCCAGTAGCGAAACCCAGGCAATTCTCAATGAACTTGGCCCTGAGTATCGCGGCAGCGACTGGACCTTCTCCCAAGGTAACCTTTTCCAGGCGATACAGATGGAAAAGCGCATGATCGCGCTGCTGCTAACCGTGATTATCGCCGTGGCGGCGTTTAATATCGTCTCCACGCTGGTCATGGTGGTTACCGACAAGCGTGCGGATATCGCTATTCTGCGTACGATCGGCGCTAAACCGAGCTCGATTATGGGCATTTTTATTGTCCAGGGCATGGCCATCGGGCTTATCGGTATCGCCATCGGGGTGGCTGTGGGTGTGTTGCTGGCGCTCACCATTGCCGATCTCATCGGCTGGGTTGAGGGAACGATAGGTATCCAGTTCTTGGATGCCGGGGTCTACTTCATCAGCGATCTACCCTCTCAACTGCAGTGGGGCGATGTTATTCGGATCGTTTTGGCAGCCTTTGGTCTGACGTTCCTGTCGACACTCTATCCTGCTTGGCGGGCAGCAAAAGTTCAGCCGGCGGATGTGTTGCGCTATGAATAATGGCTTCCGGAATGATGACTTCAGGAATAAGGATGACTCGATGTCTATGAATTCGGCGACTATAAACGCTACGTCTACCCACGGTGGGCAAGAGGCGGCGGTGATGCTCGATTGCCAAGCGTTGACACGAACCTACAGTGAGGGCCCTCAGGATCTCACGGTGCTGGATAAGCTCAACTTGCAGGTGCGTGCCGGGGAACGGGTGGCCATCGTAGGTAGCTCGGGGTCGGGTAAGACGACGCTACTCAACTTGCTGGGGGGGCTGGATCGTCCCAGCGAAGGCAGGGTGGTGATCGCCGGTGAGCCGCTTTCGGGCTTAAATGAAGCGGCGCTGGGKAGCTTCCGTAACCGCTACATTGGCTTTGTGTATCAATTTCACCATCTGTTGGCGGAATTCACCGCCGTCGAAAATGCTGCGTTGCCGCTGATTATTCGCGGCCAGTCGAAAAAGGCAGCCGAGCAGCGGGCGATGCAGATACTCGAGCGGGTAGGCATGCAGCCCCGTGCGGATCATAAGCCGGGAGAGCTTTCCGGCGGGGAGCGCCAGCGCGTGGCTATCGCCCGCGCGCTGGTCACCGATCCTAGCCTGGTGCTTATGGATGAGCCGACGGGTAACCTGGACCAGACCACGGCGGCGACTATTTTGGCGCTGATGGACGAACTGGCCAAAGAGAGCGCCTGCGCCTTTGTGATTGTGACCCACGACGTGAGCCTTGCGGCCCATCAAGACCGGGTGCTTAAACTGGATGCGGGTAAGTTGGTAGAGCAGGCTCCAGCGCTCTAACCGTCGAGCTCAATCATCCATCATTACTCATCAAATTCCGCTTCAATCTGTGCGCGCCGCTGCCGACGTTTCTGGCGGCGGCGTTTCCAGTTATGGGAGACGTGCCAGCGCCAGATTAATCGAATGCCAATATTAGCGACGATGGCCAATACGACCGCCGTTACCAATGAGCCGACGATCAGTGGCGGCATAATGTCGTGCATCTGTTCGGCGATCCAGCGTGAAGAGATACGCGAGGGGGCTTCCCGCACGGGCGCGCCGAGTATAAAGGTGCCAATCCAGTAGTTGCCGTAAAAAATCAGCGGCATTGTTAAGGGGTTGGTAATCCATACCAAACCCACCGAGAGGGCTAAGTTGCAGCGTGTTATGCGCGCGCCCAGCGCGGCGACCACCATTTGAAAGGGGATAGGCAGCATCGCGCAAAACACGCCCACGCTAAATGCATTGGCAACGCTTCGGCGAGTTAAAAGCCACAAACCTGGATCGGCAATCAGCGGTGCCATAAAGCGTAGCGAGCGCTGCTTCCTGATGGTGTCGGGTTTGGGCATGTAGCGCTGCAGGAACCGGCGCGGCATGATGGATACTCTTACCTATCGATGTGGCCCATTATCCATATCGAGCTGCCTTTCGGCTATGCTAGGCCATCAATGATGCGTCACCAGGGAGGGTTCTATGCGCTTAGGTGTTGCCATGCCAGCGGCACTTGCAGCACTCGCCGGAGGCACTTTTGCTTGGTATAGCCACACTGCCGCGCTGAGCCAACGTGGGTTTGAGTGGGGGTTGGTAGCTGCTTTGCTGGTAATGGTGTGGCGGCCGCGCTCAGGTCGATGGCTGCTAATCGGGGCGTGGGTCTTCATTGGCGTACAAAGTGAGTGGGGAAGTCGCTTGCCGGCGGGACTCAGCGGTGAAGATATTACCGTGGAGGCGACCGTGTTGACCGCTCAGCCGTTGGGCAATGCAACGCGCCTGTTGTTAAGCGTTGATAAGTGCCACAGTGCTGTAAATAGCCCAGCCCGGCCCAGCTGTTCGGCGCTCTCCAAGGTGCGCATAACCGCTTATAGCGATGAGCGATTTAAGCCCGGAGAAGCGTGGCAAATGACGCTGCGTTTGCGCCCTCCAAGCGGCTTTGCCAATCCTGATACCTTCAATTATGCGCAGTGGCTATGGCGTGAGGGAATCCACGCCACGGGCTACCTGCGCCAGGACCCTGCACCGGTGCGGCTCTCTCCCGCCAGCACTTCGCTGCGCCAACTGGCGCTGAATTTTTTAGCCCAGCAAACAATTGACGAGCGTACGAAGCGTTGGTTAGCGGCGCTAACACTGGGAGATAGCGAACAGCTTACCCAGGATGACTGGTCGCTGCTGAATGCTACCGGCACCACGCATCTGGTAGTGATTTCAGGCTTGCATGTCGGTCTGGTGGCGTCGTTTGCGCTGCTACTCGCCAAGTTAGCCGCGCGTTTGACGACGCCCACCCACTGGCGCATGCGTACCTGGCCATGGTGGTTGGCGGCAGTAGCCTGCGTCGGTTACGCCGCCCTTGCCGGAATGGCGCCTCCCGCCATGCGCGCGATGGTAATGACGCTGATAGGGCTGTGGGTGCTCAGCGGGCGTCATGCGCCAGGGCCGTGGCAAGCGTGGTGGCTGGCCCTTGCGCTGGTGCTGATCGTTGATCCGCTGGCTTTATGGCGCCCTGGCATGTGGCTGTCGTTCGTAGCCGTAGCGTGGTTAATCCTTATTTGGCAGGGGCGGCAGCGACCCAAAGGGGTGAAAGGCTGGTGCTGGGCGCTGGTGAGATCTCAGCTACTGCTCGCCCCGTTAATGGCCGCTGCGGTACTGGTGGCCTTTGGACGGGKGGCGCCCGCCGCGCCGTTAATCAATTTAGTCGCCGTGCCCTGGGTGAGTTCGGTGATGGTACCCTCGGCGCTGCTGGGGTGGCTGCTGTCCCCGATACCTGGGGTGGGAGAAGCGCTGTGGTGGTTGTTTGAGCAGGCACTTGACGTTTTCCATCTGCTGTTGGCGCTTGCTGTGCAGCACTGGCCATTGTGGGAGCCTGATCGGCCGTTAACTTACCCGCTCGCTTTTGCATTGTTATTACTGTCGTTATGCTGGGGGCTGCCTGCCGTGCTGCCGGGGCTGCGGTTGTCTGCTACCGCGCTGGTTCTAGCGCTGCCCTGGTGGTCGCTGCCGTCATCGATTCCTCCCAATACGCTCAGAGTTAGTGTGTATGACGTTGGGCAGGGGCAGTTGATAGAGCTGCGCAGCGAACATTATCGCCTGCTCTACGACACCGGGCCGCGCTTTCGTAGCGGCTTTATGCCGCTAGAGACGCTTTGGTCGCCGGGGCAGCGGTTTGATCAAGTGATTGTTAGCCACGCTGATAATGACCATGCGGGCGGTATTCGCGCGTTGCTAGCCGATCATCGGGTCAGGCAGTGGATGGCGCCCGCGGGTGAGGCGCTGCCTGTTTCAAGCCATGACTGCCAGCGTGGTCAACGCTGGCAGCGCGACGGCGTAAATTACCGCATCCTTTGGCCGCCCGCGGGAGATAACGATTTTTCTGCCAACGATCGCTCCTGCGTACTTGAGGTGAGCGTTGGTGAGCAGCGTCTGCTGATTACCGGGGATGTGGGCACGCAGGTAGAGCGGCGCTTTCTGGGTGAGGTAGAGCGGCCCGTTAGCGTGCTGGTTGCTGGGCACCATGGCAGCGGCACTAGTTCGGGTATCCAGTTTGTGCGCCATGCCGCACCTCGACATGTGATATTTAGCGCCGGGCGGGGTAACGCTTTTCAGCATCCGGTCGATGATGTTGTGCGCCGTTTTCGCCAGCAGGGAAGCTGTCTATGGAACACGGTGCATGACGGAGCACTGCGTTTTTGGCTAAACGCGGCCCATCCCGTTCAGGTTGAAACAACGCGACCATTGCCGGGACGACGTAACCAGTGTTGAAGCGCGCCGCCATCAGGTAGAATTCCCGACACTGCACACTATGGCCAGGAGCGCGTGTGACTGATTCAGGTTGGGTTATCTATAAACGGTTGTTGGGCTATGTTAAGCCGCATTGGCGTGCTTTTGCACTGGCGGTGGTGGGGTTTGTGGTGTATGCCGCATCGAGTACGGCGCTTGCGGAAATGATGAAGCGTCTAATTGATGGCATTCAAAACCCGGATGCGGCCTTTCGGCTATTTCTACCGCTGTTTGTGATTATTATGTTTTCCGCCCGGGGGCTAGGTACTTTTTTAAGCACCTATTTTATGGCCTATGTGGGCCGCTACGTGATTCATACCCTGCGCTGCGACGTGTTTGCCCATCTTCTCCATCTGCCCGGCTGGTTTTTTGACCACCACTCCAGCGGTCAACTGGTGTCGCGGGTGACCTACCACGTGGAGCAAGTTGCCGGGGCGGCCACCAAAGCGGTGACGATTATTCTGCGTGAGGGACTGTTCGTCGTCGGTCTGGTGCTCTATTTGCTGTGGACTAACTGGATGTTAACGCTGCTGTTCTTGGGTGTAACGCCGATCATCGCGGTAGTGGTGAGCTACGTGAGTAAACGATTTCGGCGCATTTCAAAGCGTATTCAGCACTCCATGGGCGATGTCACCCATATTGCCTCTGAGGCGCTGTCGGGCTACCGGGTAGTGCGAACCCACGGCGCGGAAGATTATGAAAAGCAGCGCTTCGAGCGGGTCAGTGAAGAGAATCGCCGCCAAAGCATGAAAGAGGCCATGACCCGTGCGGTCAGTTCCCCAGTGATTCTGATGCTGGTGGCTATCTCCATGGCTATCCTGGTCTGGCTGGCCATGGCGCCTTCGCTGATGGAGAACATGACGCCCGGTGAGTTTGTGGCTTTTATTACCGCAGCCGCCCTGATGATCAAGCCAGTGCGCCAACTGACTGAGATTAATGGTGAGATCCAGAAAGGCCTAGCGGCCGCGTCAGAACTTTTCGGGTTACTGGATATGACCCCTGAAGAGGATAGCGGTAAGCGCATCGCCAGCCGTTTAAGCGGCGAGGTAGTGATTGATAAGGTTAGCTTCCGCTACGCTGACGACCAGCCCGAAGTGTTGCACGATATTAATCTGCGCCTAGCGCCGGGTGAACTGGTGGCGATTGTCGGGCGTTCGGGAAGTGGCAAGTCCACCCTGGTCAGCCTGCTGCCGCGTTTCTACCGGCCCAGCCAGGGCCGTATTAGCATCGATGGCATTAACGTTGATGAGTACGCGCTGGGGCCACTACGCCAGCAAATTGCCCTGGTGTCCCAGCAGGTGACGCTATTCAACGCCTCGATCGCCGATAACATTGCCTATGGGGTGGACAATCCTGATCCCCAGGCCATTCAGGCGGCGGCAGAGGCTGCCTATGCCCATGAGTTTATCGACAAGCTTCCCAATGGCTATGCCACCACCGTGGGCGAAAACGGTGTGATGCTCTCGGGCGGGCAGCGCCAGCGGCTGGCGATAGCTCGGGCGATCTTTAAGGATGCGCCGTTGCTGGTGTTGGATGAGGCGACGTCAGCGCTGGATACGGAGTCCGAGCGCTATATCCAAAAAGCCCTTGAGCGGGTTTGTGAAGGGCGTACTACGCTGGTTATCGCTCACCGCCTGTCTACCATTGAAAGAGCCGACCGAATTGTGGTGATGGATCAGGGGCGCATTATCGAAGAGGGTTCGCATCAGGCGCTGCTGGATGCCGAGGGCGCCTACGCGGCACTGCACCAGCTACAGTTCCAAGAGGTGCTATGACACTGTCGCAGCGCTGGTTGAAGGGCGCCTATCAAGGCAGTTGCTGGCTATTGCCACTGAGGCCATTAGGGGCGTTGTACCAGTGGGCCATGGTGCGTCGGGAGCAGGCATATCAGCGTGGCAGCAAGGCCGCCTGGGAAGCCCCCGTGCCGGTTATTGTGGTCGGTAATATTACCTTGGGGGGAACGGGAAAATCGCCGCTGGTGGCGTGGTTGGCTAGCTGGCTGGTGGCTCAAGGCTGGTCGCCAGGCATTGTTAGTCGCGGCTATGGCGGAAAAGCGCTGCACTACCCATTATTTGTTACCGCCAGCAGCAACGTTGCCGAAAGCGGCGATGAGCCGCTGATGCTGGCACAGCAAACCGGCTTGCCAGTGGTGGCGGATCCCCAGCGCGTGCGGGGTGTTCAGGCATTGGTTGATGCGGGATGCGATATTATCCTTAGCGACGACGGTTTGCAGCATCTGGCGCTGGCCCGGGATATTGAGCTGGTCGTTGTTGATGGTGCCCGCGGGCTGGGTAACGGCCGCTGCCTGCCCGCGGGGCCACTGCGCGAGTCGTCTAGCCGGTTGCAGCGTGTTGATGCGGTAATCGTCAACGGCGACTCACCGCCGTCGTTGCCGGTCGCCTCGGTCACTACCATGCAACTAGCGCCGCTGCGCTGGCGCCGCCTTGACGATGGCGTGCATTTTCCTCTTGCGCCACTGCCGTTTACGCTGCCGGTGCACGCGGTCGCCGGTATCGGTCATCCCGAACGCTTTTTTCGTACCCTTTCTGCGCTGGGTATTGAGGGCGAGTGGCACCCGCTAGCTGATCACCAGCATTTTGATGCAGACGCGCTAAGCTTTGCAGAGTCGCGCCCGGTGATTATGACCGCCAAAGACGCCGTTAAGTGTTACGCCCTGGCGCCGCCGAATAGCTGGGTACTAGACGTGGAAGCAACCCTTCCACCCGAATTTGAGCACTGGCTGGCAGCGCGGCTGTCGGCTCTTTCCTAAAGGAGATATGCGCATGGATAAGGAACTGCTGGCAATGCTGGTATGCCCATTGTGTAACGGTAAGCTGAAATATGACCGCGACGCTCAAGAGCTGCGCTGCCACTACGATGGACTCGCCTATCCCATTCAAGAGGGGATTCCAGTGATGTTGCCTGAAGAGGCCCGCACAATGGATGCCGATGAAAAGTTACCCAGTTCTTCAGGACGCTCTCCAGGACATTCAGGAGGCGCTTAATGGCTTTTCCTGAATATACGGTTGTCGTACCCGCGCGCTATGGCTCTACCCGGTTACCCGGCAAGCCGCTGCTTGAGATTGCCGGGGAGCCAATGATTGCCCACGTATGGCGTCGCGCCTGGCAGAGCCACGCCGCCAGAGTGGTAGTGGCGACAGACGATAGCCGCATTCGCGATGCCATGCTGCCTTACGGTGCCGAGGTGATCATGACCCGTGACGATCACCCATCGGGCACCGACCGTTTAGCCGAGGTGGCTGCTAGCTTAGCGTTGGCGGATGATGCGCTGCTGGTCAATGTGCAGGGTGACGAGCCGTTAATTCCCCCCGCGCTGATTGACCAGGTGGCGCTGCGTTTGGCCGACGATCCCGAGGCATCGATAGCCACGCTCGCCGAGCCTATCAATGATGTGGACACGCTGTTTAATCCTAATGTGGTTAAGGTGGTGCGTACGCTTCAGGGGCGCGCGCTGTATTTTTCCCGGGCGCCAATTCCCTGGGATCGTGAACAGTTCAAAGCGCCGCCCACCATGCTGGCAACCGATGCTTGGCTGCGTCATATCGGCCTGTATGCCTACCGGGCTAGTTTTCTAGCCGCCTACCGGGACTGGCCCGCTTCAAGCCTTGAGCAACTTGAACAGCTCGAACAGCTGCGTGCACTGCAGAACGGCCACGTGATTCAGGTGGCATTGGCCTGCGAAGTCAACCCTGCTGGGGTCGATACGGCTGAGGATCTAGCGCGGGTTCGGGCGCTGCTGGCTTAGCGCGCTATTAACATAGCCTGTGGTTAATGACGAGTGACGCTAATAAGTTGTAAAGGAGCGCTACTGTGAAAGTGTTATTTGTGTGTTTAGGCAATATTTGCCGCTCACCCACCGCGGAGGGTGTTTTTCGTCGTGCTGTTGAACAAGCGGGGTTGGCCGGGCAGGTTAAAATTGACTCCTGCGGCGTCGGCAGTTGGCATTTAGGCAAAGCGCCGGACGCCCGTGCCCAGCAGGCAGCGCGACTGCGCGGTATCGATTTAAGTGACCTGCGGGCCCGTAAGCTAAGCGAGCAGGATTTCCGTGAATTCGATTACGTGCTGGGTATGGATCAGGACAATTTACGCGCCATGCGCGAGCTGAAGCCCGCCAATAGCCAGGCGCATGTGGGGCTTTTTTTGGATTTTGCCGGTTCCGCGGGTGCCGAAGTTCCAGATCCTTACTATGGCGGTGATGAGGGGTTTGAGAACGTGCTGAATATGATTGAGGCCGCATCAGATGGGTTGATTCAACACCTCAAGCGTGGGCTTTAATGGGGCTGATGGTGTGGCTAAATAAATGACTATTTTCAGCAATGTCGATCTGTCCGCGGCGAACACGCTTCGGCTTCCCTGCCAAGCAGAGCGCTTCGCAGCGCCAACGACATTAACAGCCTTACGCCAAACGCTAGCGGAGGCTTGCCGTAAGGGCTGGCCGGTCACGCTGCTGGGCGGCGGTAGCAATGTGCTGCTGCCCGAAACGTTACCAGGGTTGGTGGTGCGTCCTGCTTTGCAGCAGTACTGGCTTAGTCAGCGTCCAGGGGATGTATTGGCCCACGTGGGGGCTGGCGTTAATTGGCATACGCTGGTGATGACCACAGCTGCACGCGGCCTATGGGGCATTGAAAATCTGGCGCTGATACCCGGTAGTTGTGGTGCCGCACCGGTGCAGAACATTGGTGCCTACGGCGTTGAGCTTGCCGATACGCTGCAAGCGGTACAGGTAATGGAACTTGCCACCGGGCAGGTTGATTGGTTGAGCTCTCAGCAGTGTGCTTTTGGTTACCGTGACAGCCTATTTAAAGGTGAATTGGCGGGTAGTGTGGTGATCACCCAGTTGGTTTTGCGTTTGTCACGTACGCCAGCACCCCGGCTCGGCTATGGCGATCTCGCTGCACGCTTAGCGAACTCTCTCACTCCCACGCCGCTTGCCGTCGCCGAAGCGGTATGCGCTATTCGGCGCGAGAAGTTGCCCGACCCTCAGGTGCTGGCCAACGCGGGAAGTTTCTTCAAAAACCCACTCGTTAGCCATCAATGGGCAGCACAGCTGCTGAAAGAACACCCGTCCATGCCGCACTTCCCCCAGGAGGGCGGTCAAACAAAGCTGGCGGCGGGTTGGTTAATCGATCAGTGCGGCTTGAAAGGGATGCGCGATGGCGCCTTCGGGGTGCACCAGCATCAAGCGCTGGTGCTGGTGCACTTTGGCGGCGGAGATCGTCAGGGGCTGATGAAAACAGCCGACTATATCGCCGCCCAAGTGGAAGCACGCTTTGGACTACGTTTAGAACCTGAGCCGCGGTTGGTTAATCCCTAATGCTTATTACTAACGGGTGCTAACGGTGCCGATAACGTAAAAAACCCCGCCGAAGCGGGGTTTTTTGCTGTTGCAACACGCTGACCGATTTACTCGGAGTGGGTGTCTTGCTGCGCCTGTTTACGCTTCTCGCGCGGGTCGTTGTGGGCCCGGGTGCGACGACGCGGTTTAGGCATATCTTCATTAACCGTTTCTGCAGGCTCCTCTTTAGCAGGTGCTTCGTTGGCGACCGACTGAGCGGGCTGAGGCTCAGCTTCAGCCGCAGGGGCTTCTAGATCGCTGCTCTTCTTTTCAGTGCTGTTATCTTCAGTACTGCTCTCTTCCGTATTATTCAGTTCAACGCTACTCTCTTCAACGTTCTGTGGCTCATCGTTTTTTGCTTCGGCGCTTGGCTTTAGCTCGCTGCTGGATGGCTCTTCAGTTGAGGGCTCAGCGTCGACACTCTCAGCAGCACTGGGAGTGCCAGTTTCCTGGACGTTGGTTGACGCTTCAGGCTGACGCTCGTCTGAACCAGCGCTATGGAAAGGCGCAGAGGAGGCGGCCTCTTCAATTGCTTCTGCTGGATCAACAGCGTTGGCCGCAGGCGGTTCGATGGCTTCAGGCGCTACCGGTTCGCTAGCACTGGGCTGGCTATCGCCAGTTTGCTCAGTGTCAGCAGGCTCCGCGTTGGCTTCAGCCAGGGGCGCTTCAGCAGCGGGGGCTGCCTGCTGCTCAGCGCTATCCTCGGTGGTTTCCCCAGGTGCCGCTTTAGGCTGACGACGCTGGTGCGTCGACTTGCGCGCTTTAGCGTTCTCTGCCACGGGCTGGTCGGTGGTTGTAACGTTGTCCGCTTGCTCTGGCGCACTCTTAGCCTCGGGCTCCGTTGTGGTATCGGGCTCTACAGCTGCTGTCGGTTCTGGCTGAGCGGTGTCGGCTGTTGGCGCGGGGTTACGATCATCCGATTCCGGTCCCGATGTCGGTTCGGGAGTAATCGGTGTCTCATTTGTCGCTGCCTTAGCCTCCGGTGCCTGTGCTTCTGTAGCAGGTGCTTCACTCGGCGCTTGCGCGGCTGCTGGCGCGTCATCCTGGGCTTGGGCCTGCAGCTTTAACTGCTCAGCTTCTGCTTGGGGATTAATCGCCTGGGTACGCGTGCGGTTACGCGGGTTGTTACGGGTACGCTTCGGCTTGCCGTCGTCCTGCTTAGCCGTTTCATCGCGCTGATTGTCGCTTGCTTTTTCAGCACCGCTATCACGGCGTGGCTCTTTTTGCCCTGCGCTTTTACTGTTGTTGCTCTCTTTAGAGCTCTCTTTGGCAGTACTGCCTTTGGAGGCGCCGTCTTTAGAAGAGTTATCAGCCTGGGACTCTTTACGAGGTGCCTTGGCCGAATCTTGACCATTGGCATCCTCCTGCTGAGGATGACGACGGCGGTTGCGGGTACGGTTAGGGCCGCTGCGCTTTTCGCTATTGTCGTCATTGGCTGGGCGCGGTGTGCTGCTGCGCTGCTCAGTTTTCTGGTCGGCTTTTTGTTCAGCCTTTTGCTCAGTTCTGGCACTGCTATCGCCGCGCTCGCTGCGCGAAGACTTCTGCCGCGACTCGCTGCTGCGCTGAGTAGTTTTACGCTCGCTCGGCTTGCGTGGCGCCGGGGTTTCAGCCTTTGGCGCTGGTGTGGCTTCGGTTGTATTTTCGTCGCTGCCAAGCAGTTTGGCGAAACCGCGGATAAAGCGACCAATAACGCTGGGTTGCTCGCTGGTCGCCGGTGTTGGTTGGGCCGCAGGAGCTGGGGCAGCCGCAGGCGCTTTCTCTTCGGTTTGCAGCGAAGCGGGTGCTGGCGCGTTGTGGGTGACGCTTTTAACCGCCGCTTCTGCCCGCATGGCGGGTGGCACAAAGCTGGGTGTCGGCTCTTTGCCCACTTCGGTATCGGTCGAGAGTTCAAAGCTCGAAAGGCTTTGAGTGTCATCCTCGTCCAGATGGTCGTCGCGCAGGCGTTGTACGTCGTAGTGGGGCGTATCCATTTCAGGATTGGGCAGCAGTACGACGCGAACATTCTGACGAGACTCAAGATCAGCCAGCACGCTGCGTTTTTCATTGAGCAGGTAAGTGGCCACCGGTACCGGCAGAATGGCGCGAATCTGTGCGCTATTCTCTTTCATGGCCTCTTCTTCAATCAGGCGCATGATGGAGAGCGACAGCGAGCGCACATCGCGAATGGTGCCCTGTCCATTACAGCGCGGGCAAACCACGCCACTGGTCTCACCTAGTGAAGGGCGTAGACGCTGACGGGACATCTCCATCAGGCCAAAGCGGGAAATGCGGCCAATCTGTACCCGTGCACGATCCAGCTTTAGGGCATCGCGCATGCGGTTTTCAACTTCACGCTGGTTGCGCGCGGGCCCCATGTCGATAAAGTCGATCACCACCAGGCCGCCAATATCGCGCAGGCGTAGCTGGCGGGCGATCTCATCGGCGGCTTCAGAGTTGGTCTGTAGGGCGGTCTCTTCAATATCGCTACCGCGGGTAGCGCGCGCGGAGTTGATATCGATAGAAACCAGCGCTTCAGTGTGATCAATGACAATCGAGCCGCCCGAAGGCAGCTTCACTTCACGCTGATAGGCGGTTTCGATTTGCGATTCAATCTGGAAGCGCGAGAACAGCGGCACTTCGTCCGCGTAGAGTTTGATCTTCTGCTGATACGAGGGCATGACCTGACGAATAAAGCCCAGCGCCTCGGCGTGAATCTCGGGGCTGTCGATCAATACTTCGCCGATGTCCTGACGAAGATAGTCGCGCATGGCGCGGATGATGACGTTGGATTCACGATAAATCAGGAAGGGGGCAGGTCGCTTGGCAGCCTCGGTGGTAATCGATTCCCACACCTGAACGAGGTAATCCAAATCCCACTGTAGCTCTTCTGGGTTACGACCGATGCCAGCGGTGCGCACAATCAGGCCCATTTTATCGGGCACGGTCAGCTGGCCCATGGCGTCTTTGAGCTGGCTGCGCTCGTCGCCTTCGATGCGGCGTGAAATGCCACCCGCCCGCGGATTGTTTGGCATCAGCACCAAAAAGCGGCCCGCAAGGCTAACAAAGGTGGTTAGCGCGGCGCCTTTATTGCCACGCTCCTCTTTATCAACCTGAACGATGACCTCTTGGCCCTCTTTAAGCACTTCTTTAATGCTTGGACGCCCGGAAACGTCTTTGACAAAGTACTCACGGGAAATTTCTTTCAGAGGCAAGAAGCCGTGGCGATCCGCACCGTAGTCAACAAAGGCGGCTTCCAGGGAGGGTTCTACGCGGGTGATTTTGCCGCGATAGATATTGGCTTTTTTCTGTTCTCTTGCGCCGGATTCGATGTCTAAATCGTAAAGGCGTTGTCCATCAACTAAAGCGACACGCAGCTCTTCGGGCTGGGTCGCATTAATAAGCATCCGTTTCATAGTGTCTCGCATAGCGTTGCGTACCGGCGAACGGCCTATGGGGTGACGTAGGCGAACCGCTGGGTGCTGCGTGCTTGTGCTCGGCGCATTGCTATGCTGACGCGTCAAGCCGGGAGGGCGTCATCGCCGACCCGGCCAATAGGGCGTTGAGTACGTGGCGGAGGCAGGACGTGTTCCGGTGGTTCTGTCACGTCCATCCGGCCCTGCTGACACCGCCAACACCTGGCATTCATCGATTCACCAACGCCGGCCACCGGCACAGCGTTGAACTTTTCGCCCGGAGTCAGCCAGCGCCTTGTGACGAATAAGGAGGGGCTGCTCAGGGCGTGGCGTTGTTTAGTTACTGCCTGCCGTTGAGGGCTAGGCTTACTTTCATCTGCCGGCATAAAACGGGCGGCAGAGTTACTGCATTTTTAAGATCAGTTTTTAATACTGGAAAAACGGCCAATGCGTACACTGGTGCCGTTTTGTGTTCAGGCCTGCGTGTTAGTCGGGCAGGCGCATTAACCAAGCTCAGCGGTGATGCTCTTTGCTAACAAATTTAATCAATTAGCTATCATTCAGCTAGTCACTAGCGCTAGACAAGGAAGCTTTCGGCGCTTAGCTGGTGAACAACTTTGAATATAACAGTAAAGACAACGACCAGCAATTGACGCAATGCCCTTGGGTCTACGTTAGAATGCCGTTTTTAGCGTCACAGCAGAGCAGGAGTAAGCGGTAATGTCCGAAGGGCGTGAAGTGCAGTGGGTGGATATCGCCCCGGAACAGGCTGGGCAGCGAATTGATAATTTTCTCATGACGCGTCTTAAGGGGGCGCCACGCGCGCTTATCTATCGCATCGTGCGTAAAGGCGAAGTGCGCGTTAATAAAAAGCGCGTAAAGGTCGATTACCGCTTACAGGCGGGCGRTTTAGTCCGCGTTCCGCCGCTACGCTTGGCGCCTCGCGAAGCCGTTAAGGAAGTCAGCGATAATTTGCGCGACCTGTTGGTAGGGAGCGTCATTATGGAAGGCCCAGACTGGATGGTGCTTAACAAGCCCTCTGGTTTGGCCGTACATGGCGGCAGTGGAGTTAAAATTGGGTTAATAGAAGCTCTACGTCAGGTGCGTGATGATCTGAGCTTCCTGGAACTGGTTCACCGCTTGGATCGCGATACGTCCGGTTGTTTACTGCTGGCCAAATCTCGTGATGCGCTGGTGACCCTTAACGAGTCGCTGAAAAAACACGGTATGGATAAGCGCTACCTAGCCTTGGTGAGTGGGCGTTGGCCAGCCCGAAAAACCTATGAGAGCGCCCGTTTGGATCGCTTTGATGCGGGCAATGGTGAGCGGCGGGTAAGGGTGGACCCTAATGGTAAAGTGTCGCGTACCCATTTTTCGGTGGTCGAAACCTTCGAAAAAGTAACCTTGATAGAGGCTGAGCCGGTCACCGGGCGAACCCATCAAATTCGCGTTCATGCCGCCCATGCCGGGCATGCCCTGTTAGGTGACGACAAGTACGCTACCCGCGAAAGCGGGTTTCTCACTAAGCAGTTGGGCTTGGGGCGGCTGTTTTTGCATGCCCGAGCGTTGACCTTTCCAGAGCCTGGTAACGGACGTCCAGTCACCGTTAAAGCACCGCTGCCTGACGCCTTGGAAGAGACGCTTAGGCGCGCCCGGCAAAATGCCCTTCGCTGATACGACCTTATAAGTGTGTCCAGCAACAAGGAGTTGCCATGCAGTACGAGCTGATTATATTTGATTGGGATGGGACGTTAATGGACTCCGTGCCGCGCATCGTGTCCTGCATGCAGGCGGCGGCTGTAGAGGCCGAGTGGGGCGATCTTTCAGCGCCGGAGGTGGAAGATATTATTGGCCTGGGGCTGCCAGAGGCGATTGCACAGCTTTGCCCAGGCATTTTGCCTGCCCAGGCTGAGCGGCTTCGCGAGCGTTATGCGCACCATTTTGTACATGCTGACGCTACGCCGATGGCTTTTTTTGGCGGCGTAGAGGTGCAAATTGCCCGTTTGCGCGGGCGTGAGCAGCAGCGTTTAGCGGTGGCGACAGGTAAGAGCCGGCGTGGTTTGGATCGCATTTTTGCTGAAACAGGCAGTGGTGGGTGGTTTCATGCCAGCCGCACTGCGGATGAAACCCGCTCTAAGCCGCATCCGCAAATGCTGTCTGAGCTGTTGGCAGAACTTGAGGTTCCAGTAGAGCGGGCGGTGATGGTTGGCGATACCGAGTACGACCTTGAAATGGCCCGCGCAATCGGTATGGACCGAGTGGGAGTCACATACGGGGTTCATGCCCCGGAGCGGTTAGCGCTGAGCCGCCCGAAGTGGATTGCCCATAGCGTCGACGAGCTTTTTGACCGGTTATAAGGATATTTTATGAGTGACGATCCAACCCGCCCAGGTGGTTCAGATGAAGGGCATGATGGCCCGGCCAGCGGCTACCGCCGTAGCGACGCTGATAATAGTGGCCAGTCCAGTGAGCTAAATGAGGATCCCTGGACTGAAGGGCCTGAGGTTCCGCCCGGGAAAGGGGCTAAGCAGGGGTATGGGGCGTCAGGCGACGATGCCGAAACCCTGCGCGAACGCCAGCGACTCGCCCAGCTGGAAATGATGGATCACTGGATAGGTGGCGTCTTGACCGAACAGCGGCGTACTCGTCGCTGGAAGCTGTTTTTCCGGCTGATGTTTCTCGCTGTTGTGCTGGTGGCGCTGTCTGCCGCGCTGTATAGCCTGTTCTGGGGCTCGCCGACTGTCGCAACGCCCGCCCAGCGCCACTTGGGCATTGTTGAGGTTAATGGAGTAATCGCCAGCGATTCGCCAGCCAATGCGGAGCGCATCATCCAAGGGTTAAACCGAGCCTGGGATGCCGAAAGCGCGGCTGCCGTGGTGCTGCACATTAATAGCCCCGGCGGTAGCCCTGTGCAGTCTCAGCGGATTTATGCAGAAATCATGCGCCTGCGCGAGCAGGGCGATAAGCCGATTATTGCGGTGATTGAAGATATCGGTGCCAGCGGTGCCTATTATATTGCGGCGGCGGCGGATGAAATTGTTGCCTCACCAGTGAGTTTGGTGGGCTCAATTGGTGTTATCTACGCAGGATTTGGTTTTGAAGAGGCGATAGCGCGTATTGGTGTTGAGCGCCGTGTGCTCACGGCCGGGGAGAATAAAGCCTTTTTAGACCCGTTCCAGCCGCTGGATAACGATGCAGAGGCATTTTGGCAAGGTGTGCTCAGCCAAACCCATCGCCAGTTTATCGATGATGTGCGCGCCGGTCGCGGCGAAAGGCTCAGCGATAGTGCGGACATTTTCTCAGGGCTGATCTGGAGTGGCGAGCAAAGCATCGGGCTAGGTTTAGTCGATCAATTGGGTAGCCTCGAACAGCTGTCTCGCGATCAGGTCGGTAACACCGACTGGGTAGACTATACGCCGAGCCTTGATCCATTTGAGCGCTTTACGCGGCGTTTTACCCAGGTTGCCGCCGAGGTGTTGGGTATTAGTGCGCCCAACACCCCGCTGCGCTTCTAGGTTGGCATAGCCTCTCATGGTTAGTGGGCGGCGCCAAGCGGGTCGAGACCCGCTTGGCGCAACATCTCGCAGAGCGCAATCAGCGGCAGGCCAATCAGCGCGTTGGGATCGCGGCCTTCCAGTTTTTCAAACAGCGCAATGCCGAGGCCTTCCATGCGAAAGCTGCCAGCGCTGTCTAAAGGCTGCTCTTTAGCGACATAGTTTTCGATCTCTTGGTTGCTCAAGGGGCGAAAGMCCACTTCAAAAGGCTCTACATGAACCTGATGGCGCTGGTGGCGGGTATCCAGTAGCGCTAAGCCGGTCAGAAAGGTGACACGCTGACCAGAGAAGCGAGCAAGGTTGGCGCAGGCTTTTTCGGCGCTATGGGGTTTGCCCAGAATGTCGCCTTCAAATACCGCCACCTGGTCAGAGCCTATAATGAGGTGGTGAGTGAAATGCTGCGCAACGGCGTTGGCTTTGCTTAGCGCTAGCCGATGCACTAATGCCTGGGGCGTTTCGCCACGCTGGGGCGTTTCATCAATATCCGGTGAGAGACACTGATAGGGGAGTTGTAGGCGGTTCAGTAGCTCGCGCCGCGAGCGTGAGCTTGAAGCAAGTACCAGTTCTGCCGTTGATAGCTGGTTGCTTGATGGCTCTGTTGGTAATGAGGACGTCACAAATAGCTCCTGGCAACGGGGTTACACGTATCGAAATCTAAAGCAGTAGAGTGTAGCGAAAGCCAACACAAGTGCCTATGTTGGCTGTTTATTGTCGCCTATGTGGATTATTTGCTGAGGTAGGCATGAAGAAATATACCGACAGCTTTGACACCAGCRGGGGGAGTGCCTATCATTGCGCGCCTAKGTTGACCTCACAACTCCCCAGTCGGGTGGAGCCTTATAAGCTCGCAGCCCGCCACGAACGAATCGAAGGCTTGGTAGCGCTTGATAAGCTGCCACGTCTTGCCGAAGAAGCGGGTGTCCAAACCGGCGACTGTCAAGTCGTGCTTGAGTTTGGCGTCGACGCTCAAGGTCGTCGTGAAATTCGTGGCCACTTGMAAGCGACGTTGGCGCTTGCCTGCCGACGCTGCCTGGTGCCGCTGCCTCAAGAGGTTAGCAGTGACTTTTTGCTTGGAATGGTCACTGACGAAGCCTTAGCGGCCGAGTTGCCTGCTAGTCATGAACCGGTGCTGGTGGAAAAGGAACAGCTGGATCTCCTGACGGTGGTTGAAGATGAGTTAATTCTCAGCCTGCCCCAGGTGGTCTATCACGATGAAGCCGAATGTCATGTCTCGGCGGAGCAGCTGGTCAGCAAAACAGAAGGCGCGGCGTCGGAAACAACGCCAGCGACGAACCCTTTCGCGGTGCTCAATGTCTTGAAAGGCAAAAAATAAGCACCCTTTACCTTAAATACCTTGGAGTAAACACCCATGGCAGTTCAACAGAACCGTAAAACTCGTTCCAAGCGCGGCATGCGTCGCAGCCACGATGCGCTGACCGCTCCGACGCTGTCCCAGGACAAAGAAACCGGTACCACTCACCTGCGTCACCACGTTTCTCCAGACGGTTTCTACCGTGGTCGTAAAGTGGTTGAGGTATAAACCTCAATTGCGTTACTAAGCGGCTAAACGGACTCAGTGCGGTATGCGCTTAGCGATTGATGTGATGGGGGGTGACCAAGGCCCTCGTGCGATGATCGCAGGCTCCGCAAAGGCGGTGGTGGAATACCCCGACCTTGAGCTGATTCTGTTTGGCCCGCGTCAGCAGATTCTTGCTGAGCTTTCGCGCTTGCCGCAGCCTCTGGCTGCGGCAACGTCACGTTTGGTGGCGCGTGATGCMCCCGATAGCGTGGCGCCCGGATCAACGGCTGCCTGGGCATTGCGCAGAGGCCATGCCACTAGCATGGTGCACATGCTGCAGTGTGTCGCTCAGGGTGAAGCGGTTGCCGGCGTTAGCGCAGGCAATACGGCGGCGCTTGTTGCTTTGGCAAGGCGCGAGCTGGGCATGGTTGAGGGGATTTCTCGACCGGCGATCAGTACTGCGATTCCCGCACGCCAAGGGCGCCGCTGTTATCTGCTGGACTTGGGCGCCAACGTGGATTCCCCCGCTCATCGATTAGTCGATTTTGCGCTGATGGGGGCGGCGATGGCGCAGTGTATAGATGGCACCGCGGTGCCCCGTGTGGCGCTGCTCAATGTTGGTGCCGAAGCCACCAAAGGGAGTATTAGCGTGCGTGAGGCTGACCGTCTGCTGCGCGAGTATGCCAAGGCGAGTGCTTTCGACTATCAGGGCTATGCTGAAGGTGGTGATCTGTTTAAAGGCCAGTTGGATGTGGTGGTGTGTGATGGCTTTGTGGGCAATGCTGTGCTCAAGGCGAGCGAAGGCTTGACCAGTATGTTGGTTGAACGTGTGCAGATGGCATTTGAATCGCGTCTAAGCGGACGTTTAGCAAGTCTACTGGCCAAGCCTGTGTTGAAGCGCTTAAAGCAAGAGCTTGATCCCGTGCGCTACAACGGGGCCAGCTTATTAGGGTTGCGCGGCATCGTGGTAAAAAGTCACGGCAGTACTCACGCCGATGGTTTTTACTACGCTATCCGGCGTGCCCTGCAAGAGGTAGAACATGATTTACCTGCGCGGATCGCAGGCCGCTGGCAGACGTCATCAAGTGAAGGCGATGGCGCACGTCAGCCATGGAGATAATAAATAGCTAATTTTTTGCGGGTTTATAGGTGGCATCAGGATGTGCCAATAATCTCGCCTATCGCTCATATGAGCAAATGCCTACAAGAGCAAAGGTGAACGACATGTCTCAACCCCTTGCCCTCATTTTTCCCGGGCAAGGCTCTCAGCAGCTTGGAATGCTGCGAGAGCTTGCCGAGCGCTACAGTGTGGTGGGAACGACATTTGAGGAAGCGTCGGATGCTTTGGGCTACGATTTGTGGAAAGTCGTCCAAGAAGGCCCCGAAGAGTCGCTTAATGCAACCGCCTGCACCCAGCCTGCGCTACTCTCTGCAAGCGTCGCTATTTGGCGCGTGTGGCAAGAGTTAGAAGGGCCGCGGCCGACAGTGATGGCGGGCCATAGCCTGGGTGAATACAGCGCCATGGTATGCGCAGGCGTTATGAGTTTTGCCGAGGGCGTCAACTTAGTGCGTCTACGCGGGGAGGCCATGCAGACGGCGGTGCCCGCAGGTGAAGGCGGTATGGCGGCGATCTTGGGCCTGGCAGACGATGCGGTTGAAGCCGCCTGTGAAAAGGCTGCCCAGGGCGACGTTGTGTCAGCGGTTAACTACAACTCCCCAGGGCAAGTGGTGATAGCGGGCTCTAAAGTAGCCGTCGACCGTGCGATCGTTGCCTGTCAAGAGGCCGGTGCCAGGCGTGCCGTGGCGTTGCCGGTTTCCGTGCCCTCGCACTGCGCGCTAATGCGCCCTGCGGCCGAGCGCCTGGCAGCGGCTATGCAAAGCATTGAGCTGCGGGCGCCGCGCTATACGGTCATCCAGAATGTCGATGCACAGGCCCATGCCGATACCGCAACACTCAGCACACGGTTAATCGAACAGCTCTATCAGCCGGTACGCTGGAGCGCCTGCGTTGAAGCAATGGCGGGTCAGGGCGTGGAGGTATTTATTGAGTGCGGGCCAGGAAAGGTGTTGACTGGCCTCAATAAGCGTATCGTAAAGGGTAGCAGAGGGTTGGCGGTAAATGATCCTGACAGCCTGGAGGCGGCGCTTGAGCTGGCACGTGAAACCTTGGCTGATAAGGCGTGACCAAGGGGCTCTTTATTTCGCTATCCAGGCTTGATTACACGGTTAGAGGCAGAACGTTATGACACAAGAGAGTAGAGTTGCCCTGGTGACAGGGGCGAGTCGCGGCATTGGCCAAGCCATTGCTCGCGAGTTAGGTCGCCAAGGCCGTACGGTTATTGGTACCGCGACCAGCGAGTCAGGTGCTGAAAAAATTGATGCCGATTTGAAAGAGCACGGCATTGAAGGGGCCGGTTTGTGTCTTAATGTGACCGACCAGGCCAGCATTGATAGTGTGCTGAAAACCATCACTGAGCGCTTTGGTGCGCCCACTATTTTGGTCAACAATGCTGGCATCACCCGAGATAATCTGCTGATGCGCATGAAAGAGGACGAGTGGGACTCCGTTGTGGATACCAACTTGAAATCGGTCTATCGTGTGAGCAAGGCGTGTTTGCGCGGTATGACCAAGGCGCGTTTTGGGCGTATTGTGTCAATTAGTTCTGTTGTGGCAACCATGGGCAACCTGGGCCAAACTAACTATGCTGCAGCTAAGGCCGGTATGGAAGGTTTTAGCCGCGCTCTGGCCCGCGAGGTCTCTTCACGGGCGATTACGGTCAATGCTGTGGCCCCGGGCTTTATCGCCACCGACATGACCGAGGCACTGCCTGAAGCACAGCACGAGATGTTGCTTAAGCAAATTCCGTTGGCCCGTTTAGGGGCGCCGGAAGAGATCGCCGCCGCGGTAGGCTTTTTGACCAGTGATGCAGCCGGTTATATCACKGGCGAGACGCTTCACGTCAATGGCGGCATGAATATGCGTTGATGGCCTTGGGCTTGGCGGTTGCGTCTGTCCAAGGGCGTCTATAAACTACCCCGCAGCTTTTGGCTTGCGGTTTCCAAATAGCTGGTTATCAAAAACGGCTAATGTGAACGACTGGAGTACGTTAATGAGTACTATTGAAGAGCGCGTGAAGAAAGTTGTAGCAGAGCGCCTGAACGTTAAAGAAGAAGACATCCAAAACAGCTCTTCTTTTACAGAAGACTTGGGTGCTGATTCGCTCGACACCGTTGAGCTGGTCATGGCTTTGGAAGAGGAATTCGATACTGAAATTCCTGATGAAGAAGCTGAGAAGATCACCACGGTTCAAGAAGCCATCGATTACGTGAACGCCCACCAGTAAGGGTTGTGTCGATGCATCGAACCAGGGKGGGGTGCTAGCCACCCGCCTTAAGAGCCGTCCTTTTCCAGGGCGGCTTTTTTGCTTTGCTGCCACAATGCTTATAACGTTCAATCTCCGTTATACTGTTGACCAAATTTAAGCAGCAAATGACCCAAGTGGGTCGCGTCACCATGGATGCCTGGAGGAAAGCTGATGGCACGGAAAAGGGTAGTGGTAACTGGGTTAGGCCTGGTGACCCCAGTGGGTAATAGCGTTGATGAGTCATGGGCTAACATCGTGGCCGGTAAAAGCGGTATTACGCCCATAGAGCATTTTGACACCAGCGGCTTTAACACCCGCTTTGGTGGATCGATTAAAAACTTTGATATTAGCCCGTATCTGAATCCTAAAGATGCCCGCAAGATGGATCTGTTTATTCAGTACGGCATGGCGGCGGGCGCCCAGGCAGTAGAAGATTCCGGTATCGAGTGCACTGAGGAGAATGCCGACCGTATCGGTGTGGCTATCGGTTCAGGCATTGGTGGTCTCCCCATGATTGAGCATAACCACAACGCGCTGAACAAAGGCGGTGCTCGTAAGGTGTCGCCATTCTTCGTGCCGGGCTCCATCATTAATATGATCTCCGGCAATATGGCGATCCAGCACGGCTTCAGAGGTCCCAATATCGCCATTACCACAGCTTGCACGACGGGTACCCACAATATTGGTTACAGCGCGCGGACGATTGCCTATGGTGATGCTGACGTGATGATCTGCGGGGGCGCTGAAATGGCCACCACGCCGCTGGGCCTGGGCGGCTTTTCGGCTGCTCGTGCACTCTCTACACGTAATGATGATCCGGAAGCGGCAAGCCGCCCGTGGGATACTGACCGCGATGGCTTTGTGCTCTCCGATGGTGCGGGTGTGCTGGTGCTTGAAGAGTATGAGCATGCTAAGGCGCGGGGCGCCAATATCTACGCCGAGCTGGTGGGCTTTGGTATGAGCGATGATGCTTATCACATGACGTCGCCGCCGGAAGATGGGCGTGGCGCAGCGCTCTCTATGCGCAATGCGATCAAAGATGCCCAGATAGATGTTTCTAAAGTGCATTACATTAATGCGCATGGCACATCGACGGCTGCAGGAGATTTGGCGGAAAGTCGCGCTATTGAAAACGTCTTAGGCGATGCCGCTGCTAAGGTGGCAGTAAGCTCCACCAAGTCGATGATTGGCCACCTTTTGGGTGCAGCAGGCGCTGTAGAGGCAGTATTTTGTATTTTGGCAATACGCGATCAGGTTGCACCACCCACGATTAACCTGGATAACCCCCAGGCAGGCTGCAACCTGGATTACGTGCCGCATACAGCGCGTGATATGCCTATTGATATGGCGCTATCGAACTCCTTCGGCTTTGGTGGCACTAACGGTTCGCTGCTGTTTAAGAAGGTGTAGTTGACCATGCTGCCGCCCGCGCTATCTGACGAACAGTCTGTGCCGTTTGATGACCGTGGGCTGGCGTATGGTGACGGTCTGTTTGAGACGGTACTGCTGCGTGCTGGGTCACCCGTGCTGTGGCGCTATCACGTGGCCCGTTTGGCGCAGGGCTGTCATCGTCTGGGAATACCGCTACCTTGCCAGCAGGCGCTTGACGCCGCTTGGCAGGGAGACCCCACGGCTGAATTCGAAGTGCTTAAGCTGATACTGACCCGTGGCAGTGGCGGGCGTGGCTATGCCCAGCCGGATCAGATGGCACCGCGACTGCTTAGCCGTCGAGCGCCGTTTCAACCGTCGGTTGAGCGCTGGCAGAAGGGAGTGGCGGTACGGCTTTGCGACTTGCAGCTTGCTCGTCAGCCTCGGTTGGCGGGTATCAAGCACCTAAATCGACTGGAAAACGTACTGGCCCGCCAAGAGTGGAGCGATAGCGCTATTGCCGAAGGGGTGCTGGCCGATAGCGAAGGTTTTGTCGTAGAAGCCACCAGTATGAATGTTTTTTGGCAGCAGGCGGGGGAGGTGTTGACACCTCCGCTTGACCAGTGCGGAGTGGCGGGAACGCTGCGTGCTGCAATGCTTGAACAAGGTGCCGTTGCTCAAGCTTCGCTTTTGCTTCATCAACTCGCGGATGTCGAACGGCTATGGGTGGCAAACTCTGTCCAGGGGGTATGGCCAGTGACTACGCTACTTGCAGCGGATGGCTCGCTGTTGCAGCGCTGGCCCTTATTTCAGTCTGACCCGTTCCAACGCTTGGCACATCAGCTATTGGGTGTTGCTTAAACACCAACGTTTGTTTAGATATCGTTTGTTCAGATATCGCCTGGTAATTTTCTTAGAGGTGTCATGGTGAAACGGTTATTAACCGCTTTATTGGTGTTAGTGGTGGTCGGCGCTGCAGCTGCAGCAGGCGGTTATTTCTATTGGCAGAGCCGATTAGAGGCACCGCTTGCGCTTGATGAGCCAATGCTTTACCAGGTGCCATCTGGCGCGGGCTTTAATCAGGTTGTGGCGCAATTGGAAGAGCAGGGTGTGCTGGAAGATGCCTGGGCGTTTCGTCTGCTCGCACGGGTTGAGCCAGAACGCGTGCCACGGCTGCGTACCGGCGAGTACCAGCTATTGCCGGATATGAGCGGTCTGGAAATGATGGCACTGTTAGGCAGCAATAAGGTGGTCACCTACTCGCTGACGATTCCTGAGGGGTGGTCTTTTCGACAGATGCGCGAGTTGCTCAATGCCGCACCGAAACTCGACCATCGTACCGCTGAGTTGAGCGACGCCGAGGTAATGACGCTCCTTGACCGCGAAGACACCTTTCCCGAAGGCTGGTTCTTCCCCGATACCTATCGTTACCACCTGGGGATGAGCGACGTCGATATCCTGCGCCAATCACTTACGCGGATGGAGCGCATCCTTGAAGAGGTATGGGAAGAGCGCGCGGACGACCTAACCATTGAGTCCCCCTACGAGGCGCTAATCATGGCCTCGTTGATCGAGCGGGAAACCGGTGCACCTGAGGAGCGGCGCGAAATTGCCGGGGTGTTTAAGCGCCGCATGGAGCAGGGCATGCGCCTGCAAACGGACCCGACGATTATTTACGGTATGGGCGAGCGTTATGACGGGCGGATTACTCGCGCCGATATCCGCGAGGCCACGCCGTATAACACCTACGTGATTGACGGGATGCCACCCACGCCGATCGCCATGCCGGGGCGGGCCTCGCTAGAAGCGGCTGTGAACCCGTTGCCCGGAGAAACACTCTATTTCGTCGCCCGTGGTGATGGTACGCACCACTTCTCGCGTACCCTGCGAGAGCATAACAATGCCGTTAATCGCTATATCCGCAACCGATAATAGCCATGACTGATTACCACATTAAGGGAGCATGATGAGTAAGCGTGGACGCTTCATTACGCTAGAAGGCGGCGAAGGTGTCGGAAAGTCCACCAATGTGGGCTTTGTCGCCGAGTGTCTGGAAGCCCAAGGGCTGGAAGTGGTGCGCACCCGCGAGCCGGGCGGCACCGCCCGTGGCGAAGCGATTCGCGCACTGCTGCTGGATCCCGCCCCCCAAGAGCCGCTGCATGTGGATGCTGAGCTGTTGCTGATGTTCGCCGCCCGCGCGCAGCACTTAGCGGAAAAAATTCTGCCCGCCCTGGCCAGAGGGGCGTGGGTGGTGTGTGATCGTTTCACTGATGCCACCTTTGCCTATCAGGGCGGCGGACGGGGCATTGCAAAGGAGCGTATAGCCGTGCTGGAAAACTTTGTTCAGCAGGGGCTTTCGCCGGACTTAACCCTACTGCTCGATATGCCCAAAGAGGCGGCAAAACAGCGCTTAGAGTCACGCCTGCGTGATCGCCATGAACAGCGTGATCGCTTTGAGCAGGAGCAGGCCGAGTTCTTCCAGGCGGTGCGTGATGGCTATTTAGCGCGAGCAAAAGAAGCACCGGAGCGCTTTGCGTTGATCGACGCCCAGCACCCGCTAGAAGAAGTACAAACGCAAATTCATCAAGCCCTGCTCACACGGGTCGCGGCATGGCGTTAACCGGCGTAATGCCGTGGCACCAGGCCACGTGGCAACAGTTAACCCGCCTGGCCAATAGCGGACGCATGCCCCATGCGCTACTTATTCACGGCGCTCACGGCGTGGGTAAGCAGCAGTTGGCAGAGGCGTTAATTGCCCGGACGCTATGTGCATCGCCTGCCGACCAGGCCTGTGGCCACTGCCATAGCTGTGCCATGCTGGCTTCGGGTTACCACCCGGACTTACTGCGCGTTTCGCCGGAAGAGGGGAAGCGCCAAATCCGTATTGACCCGATTCGCGAGGTTAATCGCTTTGTTTCGCAAACGGCCCAGCAGGGTGGTTACCGGGTGATTGTGATTTCGCCCGCCGAGGCAATGAACGTTGCCGCCGCCAATGCGCTACTCAAAAGCCTAGAAGAGCCTGGCGATAAAACGCTGTTTATTCTGCTCTCAGACGTGCCTTCACGGATGCTGGCGACGATCCGTTCCCGTTGCCAGCAGTGGTCGCTGCCAAGCGTTGCTTATGAGGCGTGTCGCGGCTGGTTAATTGAGCAGTTGGGCAGCGCCGATGAAGCCTATTTCTGGTGGCAGGTGGCTGGCGGTCTGCCGCTGCTTGCGGTGGAGCTGGCCGTCCCGGAAGAGCGTGCATTGCGCCACCAGATTCACGACAGTTTTGAGCAGCTAGTGCGCGGCGCTGAGCCTGTTTCAGAGGCGGCTCGCCTGGATCGCCAGGCGATTGATGCCATCTTATGGTACGGTATCGCCTGGCTGGAAGACCTGATTCGACTGGGCTTATCCGGTGAAGCAGAGGTGTTGCATAACCCCGATCTTGAGCCGCTCTATCGCCAGGCGGTTAAAAATGGTCGTGTGCAGGATTGGTTTCGCCTGCTGGATTACGCCCGCGAGCAGCGGCGGTTGTTGGCGGTGGGGGCCAACCCCAATCCGCAGTTAGTGCTTGAAGCATGGTTGGTGCGCTGGGCGGCGCTGCTGCGCTCATAGCGGCATATCTTAACGTTTTGCAGCGAGGTCGTTATGGCAGCTCAAAAAGCGCTCTCTCTTACTGTTCCGGATGTGCCGACACTGCTCTCCGCGTATATGCCTTTTCTGGATCATGGGGGTATGTTTGTGCCCACTCAAACCCCTTACGCCCTTGGCCAGCAAGTGTTTTTACTGCTCACGCTACCGGGTGAAAGTGAACGCCTTTCGGTCACCGGTCAGGTGGCGTGGGTATCACCAGAGGGGGKGAGTGGCCGCCGTATGCCAGGTATTGGCCTGCACTTCAGCCAGCAAGATTACCCGGTGCGTGACCGCATTGAGACGCTGCTTGCCGGTCAATTAGATAAAGCAGCCCCGTCGTTTACGCTCTAAATCAGACGGTTAAAACGCTTATAGCCCACCTGTTGTCGAGACCTGCATGTTTGTTGATTCACACTGCCACTTAGACCGTTTATCCGACCAGACCCATGAGGGCGATATCGCCGCTACCCTGGCCGCTGCTCGTGCTGCCCACGTCAGCCAATTTCTTGCTGTGGCGGTGACGTTAGAGGATATGCCGCAGCTGGCGGCCATTGCCCGTGCCCATCACGATGTGGCAATTTCCGCTGGGTTACACCCTTTATATAGCGTTGAGCGCGAACCCAGTGTTGCGGATATTAAAGAGGCCGCTGGACAGTATGGCGCCGTAGCGATTGGCGAAACCGGCCTGGATTATCACTACAGTGACAGCGTACCTGTAGAGATTCAGCATGAGCGCTTCAAGCGGCATTTGATCGCGGCGCAAGAGCTGGAGTTGCCGGTGATTATTCATACCCGCGAAGCCAAACAAGAAACCCTGGCGCTGCTGCGTGAATATAGCGACTCCCGCGTGGGCGGTGTATTACACTGTTTTACAGAAGACTTGGCGATGGCCCGTGAGGCGGTGAGGCTGGGGTTTTATATTTCGCTGTCGGGTATTATTACTTTTCGCAACGCTGCTGCGCTGCGTGAACTTGCTCGTCAGCTGCCGCTGGACCGCCTGCTGATTGAGACCGATAGCCCTTATCTAGCGCCCGTTCCATATCGCGGCAAGCCCAATGAGCCAGCCTGGGTGGCGCAAGTGGCAGAGTGCATCGCCAAGCAACGGGGGATCAGTGTCGATGAAGTTGCCATGCAAACCACCGCCAACTTTTACCAGCTCTTTCGTGCCGCCGCGCCGGATGCCCCAGAACACGTTAAACAGGCACTGGCAAACGCTGGGCTTTTATAGCGAATACGCTTAAGCGAGGTGGGCGAGATGAATATTGACCGATTGCTGCAGCAAGGTAGTGGAGAGCAAGAGCGCGCTGGCGCTATTCCGCCGCTTGATGAGTGGCAGCCGGCGCTCTCTGGCGATATGAATATAAGCATTCGCGCTGACGGTAGCTGGTGGCACGAAGGTCAGCCGTTTGCCCGCCCCAAGGTGGCGCGCTTGTTGGCCACGCTGCTGCGCTTTGATGACCAGGGTTACTGCCTGGTCACGCCGGTGGAGCGCTGGCGTGTTCAGGTTGAAGACCTGCCGCTGGTCGCGGTAGAAGCCGACTTTCGTGATAATGCCTGGTGGTTTACCACCCAGTTTGACGACGTTATTCGCTTAGATGCCGAACATCCGCTCTCCGTTACGTTAACGCCGCAAGGAGAGGCGGTGCCGCAACTGCCGGTACGTTTTGGACTGGCTGCGCGCTTGCACCGTAATGTCTATTACCAACTGGTAGAGGCCGCCGAAACCCGTGATTTAGGCAATGGCACTAGCGAAATTGGGCTGATGAGCGCCGGGCACTGGTTTGCGCTGGGGCAACTCGACGACGATTCATTGGGCGAGGCGCCGTGAAGTTAACCGCTGAACAGCAGGCTGTGGTTAATCACCAAGCTGGGCACGCGCGGGTGGCGGCAGTGGCTGGGGCCGGTAAAACGACCACTATGGCTGCCCGGGTACTGCATCTATTGGCTAGCGGTGTGCCGCCAAAGCGTATCCTGGTGCTGATGTTCAACCGCTCCGCCAAGGATGATTTTCAACGCCGGTTAGCCTCAATGGCACCCGCTGGGCAGGCGCTGCCGGATGTGCGCACTTTTCACTCCCTGGGCCACCGTTTAACCCAAAGCTTATGTCGATGGGGTGCGCTGGCGCCACGCCAGCTACTGTCCGCTGATTGGCAGCTGGAAAGGCTGCTTCGCCAAGCGAGTCTCAATGTGCTGCGTGACGCAGTTGAACGCCGCGATGCTGCACTGGAAGGGGATCGTCTTGAAACCCTGGCCCACTTTTGCGGCTTAGTGAAGGCGGAAATGATCACCCCGGAAGCGCTCTATGAGCGGCTCAATTTAGACCCCGACACGGACTATTTTCCGGCGGCCTTTGCCGAGGGCGAGCGGCTGCTAGCAACCGAAGGGGTGATGACCTATGCCGATCTGCTCTACCGCCCGCTGTTGGCTTTAGAGGGAGATATTGACCTGCGTGGTCGCGTGGAAGGGTTTCTCGATCATGTCATTATTGACGAGTATCAGGACATTAACGCCGCGCAGCAACGGCTTTTATCCGTGCTGGTGGGCCGCACGGCCGAGGTAATGGCGGTGGGCGACGCTAACCAGTGTATTTATGAGTGGCGCGGCGCCAAACCCGACACCATGCTGGAAAATTTTACGGCCACCTTCGGCAGTGCTACCGACTATCCGCTATCGACAACCTTTCGCCACGGTCACGCCTTAGCGCTCGCCGCTAATCATGCCATTGCCGCTAACCAGCGGCGCCCTAACCAGCTGTGTTTAGCCGCGGCCAATAACCCCGAAACTCGCGTTGCGGTGGGGCAGGGCAGCCGCCTGCTACTCGATGCATTAATGGATTGGCAGGCCCAGGGGCGAGCGTTTAACGAGGCCAGCCTGCTGGTGCGTAGCTGGGCACTCTCGGTGCCATTTCAACTGGCGCTGCTCCAGGCAGGCATTCCGTTTCGGCTGCAGCGCGAGGATCGCTTTGTGTTTCGTTTGCCGCTGGTGCAGGCCTTGGCGGGCTATTTAAAGCTGTCGCGTCGGCCTGACCTGCTACGCGACCCCCAGCAGTTGCTACTGCTGCTTTCCCAGCCGACGCCCTTCGTTGCCCGTGAGCGGCTGCAGCGGCTAGCCTATCAGTTGGCTGCTACTCAGCAGKGGCCCGAACGGCACGATCCCATGTTGACGGAGCTAAAGCCGATTCAGCGCCGTACGCTGAAAAAACGTTGGGTACTGCTTTGCGAACTGCCGCAATTAAGTGCCTGGCCACCCGCCAAGCTATTACGTCACGTGGTGGAAAGTATCGATGCTGAAAAGACGCTGAAGCGCGCGGCGGCGCGACGGGATAAAGGCGAAGAGGATGTTCGCTTACTCGACGTGCTGATTGAACAAGCACAAAGCGTGCAAGACCCCGACGCTTTTATCGAGCTATTGGAACGCCCAGTAGAGAACCAGGCGGGCGGCGTGCTGATCAGTACTGTGCACGGTGCCAAGGGGCTTGAATGGCCACTGGTAGCGGTGGCCGGGGTCAATGAGGAAGATTTCCCCCACTATAGCCGCGATAACCCGCTCAGCGATGAGCGTTTGGAGGAGGAGCGACGGCTTTTCTATGTAGCGATCACCCGCGCCCAAGAGCAACTGCTGGTGCTGCATGACGGCGGCGTGCACCGTCCTAGCCGTTTTATCGCCGAAAGCGCCTGGCAAGATAGCATGCGCGTCGCTGCCTGCCTGGTTGCTGAAAGCTCAACTGCTGCTTCGCTACAGGTGACCTCGGTGGCGCTGGTAGAGCGCTATCTGGCGCGTCTTGGGCGCGACGACATTGTGCTTGCCCCGGCGCAGGTTGAAGAGACCAAAGCCGGTTATTCAGGCGCGGGCTCTTCCGGAGAGACGCACTTTTATCCTGGCCAGCGGCTGCTTCATGCGGTGTTTGGCGAGGGCGAAGTAGCGGCGGTAGAGGGAAGTGCCAGCGACCCGGTGATTGATGTGCGCTTTGATCAGGCGGGAAGACGGCGGCTGATTGCCCGTCGGGCACCCATTGAAGTGTTGAAAAATGGCTCAACGCTTGTTGGGTAAGTAGTTGATTCAACGCCAAGACACACTCTTTCACACTTGCCGTCAAATTAAGCTTTAGGGCGGTTTGACTTAGCATGGCCCTGCCGATTTAATACCCACAAGCCTACCGAGCTAATACTCAGCAGCTCATCGCATAATAACTGATGAAATAGGGAACGGGCATGGTAAGGMAAGCCACTTGGCTCTGCGCCATTTTGATTGTCACCCAAAGCGGCGCCTTGCTGGCCGATAGCGGTATGCCGAACTTGGAATTTAATGGTTTTGGCACGCTAGGGGTCGTTCACTCTGATGAGCGTGACGCTGACTTCGTTGCTGACCCCTTTGCCTCAGAAGGTGCGGGGTATAGTAATGACTGGAGCGCTGAAGTTGATAGCCGCTTAGGGCTTCAAGCAACGCTACGAATGACGCCTCAGCTCTCCTCTGTTGTGCAGGTGGTCAGCGAGAAGCGACACGACGGCTCATTCGCACCTGATATTGAATGGGCGAATGTCCAATACGATGTTACCCCTGATCTTAGTCTGCGCGTTGGGCGTATGGTGCAGAGCTCTTTTATGGCCTCTGAGCACCGCAAGGTTAATTACGCCACCCCGTGGGTTAGACCACCACAAGAAGTTTACCGTTTAATCCCTGTGGCTAATTTCGATGGTGTTGATGTGCGCTATCGATACCACCGCGGAAGTGCCACCAATGAGCTGCAGATGAATTTTGGGGGTGGCAGCGCTGATTATCAAACTGGAAGTATCGACGCCAGCGATTCATGGGGTGTGTCTCATCGCACGCATTGGGGGAGTACCACCCTGTTTGCCAGCTACGGCGAACTGAAAGTAAGCGCTGATGAGCTCACACAATTCTTCGATATTTACCGTCTCTTTGGTCTGCCTGGCGAAGAGCTTGCTAGCCGTTACGAAGTTGATGGTAAGCGTGCGCGCCTGCTGAGTTTAGGGGCGAGTTATGACCCCGGTTCATGGTTTGTGATGGGAGAGTGGGCGCACTTTTCGTCGTCGTCTCTGTTAGGCAAAAGTGAAGGAGCCTACATGACTTTCGGCTATCGTATCGCCGACTGGACGCCTTATGTGGGTGTGGCGCGGGCAAAAATCACCAGTAGCACCTCAGAACCGGGCTTGAATGCTGCCCTCTACCCATCGCCCTATGCAGAAGGCGCGCAGCTTCTTAATGGTGTGTTAAATGAGACTCTATCCAGCAGAATGCAGCAAGACAGTATTACGGTTGGGGCTCGCTGGGATTTCAGGCCGGGCATGGCACTTACAGCCCAGTATGATCATATCGATATGCGTTCAGGGTCATCCGGGGGGCTGATTAATCAACAGTCCGAGTTTACCCCAGGTGAACGTATTAACTTGTTCAGCCTTGCGCTCGACTTTGTGTTTTAAGGAGAGTGACAATGGTTAAACGTCTTATTGCGCCTGGAATCAGCCTCTTATTGGGGGCAATGCTGAGCCTGATTTATAACCCCGCTTTAGCTGAGGTGTTGGTGGTTGTATCAGCGGACGCGCCTTTTTCTCGCCTCACAAGCAGTGATCTAAGGGATATTTATTTAGGACGCCGTACGCAAATAGCCGATGGGATGATGGTGGTACCTTTGGATCAGTCTGAAGGTACGGCGGCGAGAAGCGAGTTTTACACTCACTTCACGGGGCAAACCCCCGCGCAGATCAAGGCGCACTGGGCCAGGCAGATATTTACCGGACGGGGGCAGCCGCCCCAAGCGCTCGCTAATAGTCGTGCTGTGGTAGAGCGGCTGGTCAGTGATACAAAAGCACTGGGTTATATAGACCCTGCTTTTCTTGATGAGCGTTTAAGAGTGTTGACAATTGAGTAGTCTCAATGAGCAGAGAAGTCCTCACCGGTTCAGCTCAACCAAAGCCTTTATTAAGCGATGGCCTCATCATCTTGTAGAGCCACTGGTGCTATTCAGCATAGTAGCTTTTATGATGCTGTTGGTTGTCTGGGGGAGTACTTATTTTTTAGTTAATAAAGAGCGTGTGGCCATTGAGCGTCAGGCAGAGCTCTCCGTTGGGGAAATTACCGACACCTATGAAGCACGCGTTGTAAGAGCTCTCAGGGAAATTGACACGGCATTGAAATTAGTCCGTTTCACCGCCAACAACACCGGCCACGCGAACGTGCTCAATGCATTAAATGAACAGCGCTTATTGCCACCTGCGTTGCTATTTACCATCAGTCTTGTTGATGCCCAGGGTATGGTGGTTGAGTCGACTGATTCAGAGCTGCTTGGGCTGCGCTTGAGGCCTCCTTTGCAAGCCACGCAAGAGGGTGATTACTTAGCTGTGGGTGAAGCACAGACTGAACAAGAGAAGCAGCTTACCTTTACCCGGCCACTACTGCCGGGGCAAGCGCCAACGCAAGAGATAGGCTCGGGCTGGGTCGTTATTGCTATTGATGCCAATTATTTTGTGAGCAGCTATGAAGCTCGTTCTTTGGGCCAGCAGGGTATGCTGGCGCTAGTCGGCGAGGATGGCATCGTCCGCGTCAGGCGTACCGGGGAGTCTATTAATTCAGGCGAGTTGATGGAGTTAGCGGCTTGGCAAAGTAGTACGCTGGATGCTGTTAGTGTCCCCTTTCTGACCCACTGGCAAGGTGTGGAACGCTACACACTGGTGCGCAAACTCTATGATTTTCCACTATCAATCGTCGTAGGGCTTTCGGCCCAGGAGCAGTTGGCAGAGGCTCAACTGCTAGTGCAAAAGTATTGGCAGCGAGCCGCGTGGACAAGTGCTCTGTTGCTCATGATTCTGGTGATACTCGGCCGCCTGAGCTGGCAGCTTCAGCGGGAGCGGCAGCGGGTAATGGACGAGCGTGTATTGCATGCTCAGCAAGTGGAGCACTTGGCTTTTCATGACACGCTAACCGATTTGCCTAATCGCGCTTTTTTGAGTCATCTAGTGAGCCAGGAAGTTGTCCTTTGTGGTCGCCATGGCGAATCTTTCGCACTACTTTTCTTGGATCTTGATCGGTTTAAATTAATCAATGATTCTTTGGGGCATGCTGTGGGCGATTATCTACTGCAAGAAGCGGCTAAGCGGCTGACTGGAGCGGTACGCGAAAGTGATGTGGTAGCCCGACTGGGGGGTGACGAGTTTATTATTCTATTACGCAAAGTAAGTCGAACCGAGCAAATTGTACCGATTGCTAACGAATTACTATCCTCCATGAGGCAGCCATTTATCTTAGCGGGTCAAGAGTGTCATATATCGGTAAGCATCGGGGTGTCGCTGTTCCCCGCTGATGGACTCGATGAACAAAGCTTAATGAAAAATGCGGATGTGGCGATGTATCAAGCCAAGCAAGCGGGTAAAAACAATGTGCACTTCTGTAGCATAGCGCTGAGTTAAGTACCAAACTCTCAAGCTGGTTTCATCATCTTAAATGGCGTCGGCGAGCGCCGACGCCTTAAGTATCAGTCGTCTCTACGACATACTGGGGTGCTACATATTGGGGTAGTTGGGTCCGCCGCCGCCCTCGGGGGCTACCCAGGTAATATTCTGCGCCGGGTCTTTAATATCACAGGTTTTGCAGTGCACGCAGTTCTGGAAATTGATCTGAAAGCGTGGCTGTCCTGCACTATCTTCCACCACTTCGTAAACACCGGCCGGGCAGTAGCGCTGTGCCGGTTCGGCGTATTCGGGCAGGTTTTCGCGGATCGGCAGGTCAGGATCATCAAGGTGCAGGTGGCACGGCTGATCCTCTTCATGGTTGGTGTTCGACAGAAATACCGAGGTCGGCTTGTCGAAGGAGAGCTTGCCGTCCGGTTTGGGATAGTTAATCTTTTCAAACTCGGCCGCAGGCTTAAGGGCGCCGTGGTCGGTAGTGGTGTCGTGGACGTTAGGCAGCTTGTTGCCCAGCAACTGGTGGGCAAAGTTATATGCTCCACCGCCCACAGTGCCATATTTATGGATCGCGGGGCCGAAGCTGGCGCTCTCTTTAAGCTCCTGATATGCCCAACTCGCTTCCCATTTCTGGGTAAAACTCGTTAGCTCCTGCGCACCCTCATCGCCAGCTTTGATCGCCTCAAATACGCTCTCTGCCGCGACCAAGCCTGACTTCATGGCGGTGTGCAGACCCTTGATCTTGGAGAAGTTGAGGGTGCCTGCATCGCAACCAATCAATAGCCCCCCTGGGAAGGTCATTTTAGGCAGGCTGTTAAAGCCCCCTTTGGTAATCGCCCGGGCGCCGTAAGCCACGCGCTTGCCACCCTCCAGGTACTGGCTAAGGACTGGATGATGCTTCATGCGCTGGAACTCGTCGAAGGGCGAGAGCCATGGGTTCTGGTAGCCCAAGTCCATAATTAGACCAACGACGACCTGCTGGTTTTCCGCGTGATAGAGAAACCAACCGCCGTGAGTGTTTTTGTCCAGTGGCCAGCCTGAGCCGTGGAGTACAAGCCCTGGTTCGTGTTGTTCAGCAGGTACATCCCACAGCTCCTTGAGACCGATCCCGTAGTGTTGCGGGTCGCGGCCTGCATCCAGGGAGAAGTCTTTAATTAGGCGTTTGCCCAAATGCCCGCGCGCACCTTCAGCAAACAGCGTGTACTTGGCGCGAAGCTCCATACCCGGCATATGGCCATCTTTGGGGGTGCCATCTGCGGCGACGCCCATATCGCCAATCAAAATGCCGCGCACGGCGTCATCTTCAATGATAACGTCCTGGGCGGCAAAGCCTGGAAAGATCTCAACGCCGAGGGCTTCGGCCTGTTCGGCCAACCAGCGGCACAGATTGCCAGCACTGATCACATAGCGGGTAAGGTCGCCGCCGGTGTTGTGCATGCTTTTAGGCACTAAGGCGTTGGGCACTTTCTGCGCTTTTTCGGCGTCTTTGAGCAAAAAAACATCGTCGCGAATCGCCGGCGTATTGAGCGGTGCGCCGCGCTCTTCCCAGTCAGGGAATAGCTCTGCCAGGGCGCGGGGTTCAAATACCGCCCCTGACAATATATGCGCGCCCACTTCCGAGCCTTTTTCAACTACGCAGACGGTAAGCTCTTGCTCAGCTTCGTTGGCTTGCTGCATTAGGCGGCATGCGGCGGAAAGCCCGGATGGGCCCGCACCGACAATGACGACATCAAAGTCCATTACATCGCGTTCAACAGTTTCCACCCGGTTTCTCCTTATTCTCTTTAAGTGCCATTATTTATACACACTAGCGAATGAGAACTAGCTTATAAAAAATCGGCCTTAATTTAAAACGGTCGTTTGCTTCTGGTTATATGCCATGATAGGCATAATACCTGTGTCAGGTCACGCCTACGATGGTGAAAGAGGCATTTATTGGCTGTATGCTTCGCTAATCAGCGTTCAGTGCTACGACTAAGGCCGTAGTGGTTGTTTAGGCATTAGGTGTTGTCGTTTTGCAGCAGGCTATGGCAAATTGGTAGGGTTTCTCAATTGCGCACCTATCAAACGCTTGATTGAATTTAATCCATTGAATTTAAACGCGCCACCATTGCTGTTGGCAGTAGCTGTGTTAAGGCAGGTGGGTCGCTGTTAGGAAGTGGCCAGTCAGTCTTCACGACACGTCTTAAATTAAGGGGTATCCGCCGGGCGGGTGCCGTCTCAGGGTAACGGCTTTACGACAAGCCAAGCGAGGAACCTATGAAAGTACTCGTCGCGGTTAAACGCGTCATCGACTACAACGTCAAAATCCGCGTTAAAGCGGATCACTCGGACGTCGACCTTACCAACGTCAAAATGGCCATGAACCCGTTCTGCGAAATTGCCGTGGAAGAAGCGGTACGCCTGAAAGAGAAGGGTGTGGCCACCGAAGTGGTTGCTGTCACCGTTGGCCCCAAAGCCGCCCAAGAGCAGCTGCGTACGGCACTGGCGCTGGGCGCCGACCGTGCTATTCATATCGAAACCGACGAGCGCGCCGAATCCCTGGCCGTTGCCAAGCTACTGGCTAAAGTGGTCGAGGAAGAGCAGCCGGGCTTAGTGATTCTCGGCAAACAGGCCATCGACACCGACAACAACCAGACCGGCCAGATGCTTGCCGCGTTGACCGGCCTGCCCCAGGGCACCTTTGCGTCAGAAGTGGCGGTGGACGGTGACAAGGTGCATGTGACCCGTGAAATCGACGGCGGTCTGCAAACCATTGCCCTGACGCTGCCGGCGATTGTGACCACCGACCTGCGCCTCAACGAGCCGCGCTACGCCAAGCTCCCCGATATCATGAAGGCCAAGAAAAAGCCGCTGGATGTGAAAACCCCCGCCGACTACGGCGTCGAGGTTGCCTCCAAGGTGAGCCTGCTAAAAGTCGAATCGCCAGCGGAGCGCAAGGGTGGCGTTAAAGTCGCCTCGGTAGACGAGCTGATCGACAAACTGAAAAACGAAGCCAAAGTTCTCTGAAGTCGGTTGTTTACCCCCGTACGTTGAGATAAGCGCTTTTGAAGGAGCTGATTTTATGAGCATTTTGGTACTTGCCGATCTGCATGAAGGCCAACTGGCCGGTGCGACGGCTCACGTGATTGCGGCCGCCCAACAAATCGGCGGCGATATCGACGTTCTCGTTGCCGGTGAAGGCGTGCAAGCCGCGGCCGAGTCTGCCGCCAAGCTCGACGGCGTGAGTAAAGTGCGCGTCGCCGATAACGCCGTTTACGCCCACCAGCTGGCCGAGCCCATGGGTACTCTACTGGTCGAACTGGCAGGTGATTACACCCACGTACTTGCCAGCGCCTCCACCACTGGCAAAAACGTGCTGCCGCGCCTGGCGGCGCTAAAGGACGTCAGCCAACTGTCGGATGTACTTGGTGTAGAAAGTGCCGACACCTTCCTGCGCCCGATCTATGCCGGTAATGCCATTGCCACGGTCAAAAGTGACGACGCGCTAAAAGTCATCACCATCCGCACGACCGGCTTTGATGCTGTGGGCACAAACGGCAGTGCCACCATCGAAGTGGTCAACACTGTGGTAGAAAACAGCCAATCCAGCTTTGTTAAAGAAGAGCTGGCGGCATCGGATCGCCCCGAGCTGGGCGGCGCCAAGGTGGTGATCTCCGGTGGTCGCGGCATGGGCAACGGCGAAAACTTCAAGCTGCTTGACGGCATTGCCGACAAACTAGGCGCGGCCATTGGCGCCTCCCGCGCCGCGGTGGATGCAGGCTTTGTGCCCAACGATATGCAGGTCGGCCAGACTGGCAAGATCGTTGCTCCGGATCTCTACATTGCCGTGGGTATCTCCGGTGCCATCCAGCACCTGGCGGGCATGAAGGATTCCAAGGTGATCGTCGCGATCAACAAAGACGACGAAGCGCCGATTTTTCAGGTCGCGGACTACGGCCTGGTGGGGGATCTGTTTGAGATCCTGCCGGAGCTCGAGAGCAAGCTGTAAGCGGTTGAACAGCTAAGTCTTAAAAGCCGACTTCGCCAGAAGTCGGCTTTTTTGTGCCGGGTCTATTAGGTAAACTGCCAATAGTTGACTAAAGTACTGGGGCAAAAGGTAAGAAAATCCACCCCGGTGGTTGAAAAAGCTGCGGGCTGACCGCACATAGTTAAGTGAAAGCAACGAAAGCCACTCAAGGAGATGATGATATGGCACATACATTACCCGAATTGCCGTACGCATATGACGCTCTCGAACCAAACATCGATGCGATGACGATGGAAATTCACCACTCTCGTCACCATCAAACCTACATCAACAACCTGAACGCCACGCTGGAAGGCACGGGTCTTGAAGATGTACCCGTTGAAGAGCTGGTCGCCAATCTAGATCGCGTTCCAGAAGCCAAGCGTCAAGCCGTTATCAATAACGGTGGCGGTCATGCCAACCACTCCATGTTTTGGCAAATGATGTCGCCTAACGGCGGTGGTAACCCCCAGGGCGATGTTGCAAAAGCCATCGATTCTGAGCTGGGCGGTTTGGAAGCTTTTAAAGAAGAGTTCAAAAAAGCAGCCGTTGGCCGTTTCGGCAGTGGTTGGGCATGGCTATCCATTACCCCTGAAAAGAAATTGGTAGTAGAAAATACCCTGAACCAAGACAGCCCGTTGATGCACGGCAACACGCCGTTGCTGGGTCTGGATGTTTGGGAACATGCCTACTACCTGAAGTATCAAAATAAGCGTCCTGACTATATTGCAGCGTTCTTTAACGTTGTTAACTGGGAAGACGTTGAGCGTCGTTACCAGGCGGCGATTAGCTAATATTGCTATGATCCGCTAGCTGCGCCGCTTTGCGGCGTTGTGAAAAAACCGTCCACTTTTAGTGGGCGGTTTTTTTATTGCCTGGGATAACGTGGGGCATTAGTTGTCAATATCCTGTGGATGAAAAATACCACATATGCTTGAATTGATTTTCTATTGGTCTATATATAGTATGCGTTGTATCTTCTAGAGGGGGCGGGCACTAGATGTGCTCTACCCGAAAAATGCCGCTATGAAAAGGAAAATAGCCATGGAAATCCAAATTTATAGCAAGCCAGCTTGTGTTCAGTGTACCGCGACTTACCGCGCGCTAGACAAGCAGGGGCTTGAGTACACCGTCATCGATATTACCGCTGAATCTGGTGCCCAAGAAGAAGTTGAAGCGCTGGGCTATCGCCAGCTTCCCGTCGTGGTAGTCGGCGAAGATCACTGGTCGGGTTTCCGTCCAGACCGTATTCAAGCGCTGGCTTAAGTCATCTAAATGCTGGCAAGTTGCACATCCGCGCCTGCGGCCGGCAGTTTGGTGTACTTCTCTACTAAATCAGGCAATACCCATCGTTTTGTAGAAAAGCTTGGTTTTGCCGCAAAGCGACTGCCGCTGAATCGAGACGAGCCTGTTCCACGTGTCACCCAGCCGTATATTTTAATTACCCCTACTTATGGTGGGGGAAGTGAGCAGGGTGCGGTGCCCAAACAGGTAATCCACTTTCTCAACGACACGCATAATCGGGGCCTCCTGCGGGGGGTCATTGCAGCGGGCAATACTAATTTTGGCGAAGCCTATGGCCTTGCTGGTCGCATTATCGCCAAAAAGTGCAACGTGCCGCTGCTGTATCGATTCGAACTGTTTGGCACCGACGACGACGTGGCCAACGTCCGCAAAGGAGTAGAAGAGTTTTGGAAACGACAAGCCTAGCCTCTAAAGACACAGCCTCTAAAGATTTAGCCCCTAAAAATGTTGAGGCAAAACGGCCTGCGGCTACTTCTGAAGCGCGCACGCTGGATTACCACGCCCTCAATGCCATGCTCAACCTGTACGGGGCCAATGGCGAGCTGCAGCTGGATAAAGATCGTGAAGCGGCGCGGCAGTACTTTTTGCAACACGTTAACCAGAACACAGTGTTTTTCCACTCGTTAGAGGAAAAGCTCGATTACTTAGTAGAAGAGCAGTACTACGAAGCAGAAATGCTAGCCCAGTACAGCTTCGCCTTTATCAAGGCGCTGTTCGAGCAGGCCTATGCGTATAAGTTTCGCTTCCCCAGTTTTTTGGGCGCTTTTAAGTACTACACCAGCTATACGCTGAAGACGTTTGACGGCAAGCGCTACTTAGAGCGTTACGAAGACCGCGTCTGCATGGTCGCGCTGACCCTGGCGCGGGGTGACGAAACGCTGGCGAAGTCGCTGGTGGATGAAATTATTAGCGGCCGTTTCCAGCCTGCGACGCCGACCTTTTTGAACTGTGGTAAGCAGCAGCGCGGTGAGCTGGTGTCGTGCTTTCTGCTGCGTATTGAAGACAATATGGAGTCGATTGGCCGGGCGATTAACTCCGCCCTGCAGCTCTCCAAGCGTGGCGGCGGCGTGGCGTTCCTGCTCAGCAATATTCGTGAGTCGGGTGCCCCCATCAAGCGCATCGAAAACCAATCGTCGGGCATCATCCCGATTATGAAATTGCTGGAAGATGCGTTCTCCTATGCTAACCAGCTGGGGGCGCGTCAGGGTGCCGGGGCGGTGTATCTCAACGCTCACCATCCGGATATCCTGCGCTTTTTGGATACCAAGCGTGAAAACGCTGATGAGAAAATTCGTATCAAAACGCTTTCGCTGGGCGTGACGATTCCGGATATTACCTTTGAGCTCGCCAAGCGTAACGACGATATGTACCTGTTCTCGCCCTACGATGTCGAGCGCGTTTACGGCGTCCCCTTTGGCGATATCAGCGTTACCGAGAAGTACCATGAAATGGTCGCCGATGCGCGTATCCGTAAGCACAAGATTAATGCGCGGGCATTTTTCCAGGTGCTGGCCGAGCTGCAGTTTGAGTCGGGCTACCCCTACCTGATGTTCGAAGATACGGTTAACCGCGCCAATCCAATTGCTGGCCGCATTAACATGAGTAACCTGTGCTCTGAAATACTTCAGGTGAATACGCCTACGGAGTATGACGACGACTTGGGTTACCGCCATATTGGCCAGGATATCTCCTGCAACCTGGGCTCCATGAACATAGCCAAAGTCATGGACTCAGGCGATCTCGGCACCAGCGTGGATATCGCCATTCGCGGCCTTACCGCCGTTTCGGAAATGAGCAATCTGCGCAGCGTTCCGTCGATTGCCGAAGGCAATGCGAAGTCCCGGGCGATCGGCTTGGGCCAGATGAACCTGCACGGCTATTTGGCGCGTGAACATATCTACTACGGTTCTGATGAGGGCTTGGATTTTACCAATCTCTATTTCTATTGCGTGGCCTTCCATGCAATCCGCGCGTCGAACCGATTGGCCATTGAGCATAAAGACACCTTCGCAGGTTTTGCCGATTCTACCTACGCCTCGGGTAGCTTCTTTGATAAGTACACCGATCAGGCGTGGTTGCCGCGTACCGAAAAAGTACGTGGGCTGTTCGAGCGCAGCGGTATCGCGCTGCCGACTCAAGACGATTGGCAGGAGCTTAAAACCTCGGTCATGGCCCACGGTTTATACAATCGTAACCTGCAGGCGGTGCCGCCGACGGGCTCGATCTCCTATATCAACAACTCCACCTCCAGTATTCATCCGGTGGCGGCGAGAATCGAGATTCGTAAAGAGGGCAAATTAGGGCGTGTTTACTATCCCGCGCCTTTCCTGGATGAAGCCAATTTTGACTATTTCCAGGACGCCTACGAAATTGGCCCGGAAAAGATCATCGACACCTATGCGGAAGCTTCGCAGCACGTCGATCAAGGCCTATCGCTGACGCTGTTCTTCCCGGACACCGCAAGCACCCGGGATATCAATAAGGCGCAAATTTACGCCTGGCGAAAGGGTATCAAAACGCTTTACTACATCCGCTTGCGTCAAAGTGCGCTAGAAGGCACCGAGGTGGAAGGCTGTGTGTCGTGCACGCTGTAATCGCGCCGACGCGTTAGGTTTTTTTGAGCGTTAGTTTTTATAACCCTGCTTATATAACCAAGCTTTGCTAGCCCGGCTGTGATGGCCGGGCTTTGAGAGAGTGATATGAACACCATGCAACGTTTATCGCGGGTTGACGCGATTAACTGGAACCGACTCCAGGATGATAAAGACCTGGAAGTGTGGAACCGCTTAACGAGTAATTTTTGGTTGCCCGAAAAGGTGCCGCTGTCTAACGATATTCAGTCATGGAACACGCTGACAGAAAAAGAAAAACAGCTGACGATTCGCGTGTTTACGGGTCTCACACTGCTCGATACCATTCAGAGCAGCGTCGGTGCACCGGTATTAATGGAAGATGCCCGCACGCCTCACGAAGAGGCGGTTTATACCAACATCGCCTTTATGGAGTCGGTGCACGCGCGCTCCTACAGCTCGATTTTCTCGACACTCTGCACCACCCGCGATGTGGATGATGCCTTTCGCTGGAGCGAAGAGAATCCCACGCTGCAGGCAAAATCCCAGCTGATTCTGGAGCGCTACCGCTCGGATGACCCGCTGATGCGCAAAGTTGCCAGCGTTTTCCTTGAGTCGTTTCTGTTCTATTCTGGCTTCTACCTGCCGATGTACTGGTCAAGCCATGCCAAGTTGACCAACACCGCTGACCTGATCCGTCTCATCATTCGCGATGAAGCGGTACACGGCTACTACATTGGCTACAAATTCCAGCAGGCAATGGCGGAAGCGACACCCGCGCGTCAGCAGGAAGTGAAAGATTATGCCTACGAGCTGCTGTTGGAACTGTACGACAACGAAGTGCGTTATACCGAGTCGCTGTATGACGAGGTAGGCCTGAGTGAAGACGTGAAAAAATTCCTTCACTACAACGCCAACAAAGCGCTGATGAACCTAGGCTTCGAGCCGCTGTTCCCCAGCAGCGTCACCGATGTGGATCCGACCATCATGGCGGCGCTGTCACCCAACGCCGATGAGAACCACGACTTCTTCTCCGGCTCCGGTTCCTCCTACGTCATCGGCAAAGCCGTCGCCACCGAAGACGACGACTGGGCGTTTTAATATCACCGGAAGTTATGGGCATGAAGTCATGGTCATAGAGGAGGATGTATGTCAGCTAGCGAAGCTAACCTATTGAAGATCGCCGCTGCCGTAGTGAGCGACCCCGATGGGCGTTTGCTATTAGTGCGTAAGCACAATACGTCTTTCTTTATGCAGCCCGGCGGCAAGATCGATGCGGGGGAAACCGCTCTAAGGGCGCTGTGCCGTGAGCTGAAGGAGGAGTTGGGCTTGCAGGTTAATGAAGATCAACTGATTCCGCTAGGCGTGCACAGCGCTCCCGCCGCCAATGAGCCGGGCATGGCGCTTGAAGCGCACCTGTTTAGCCTGGTTATTGATGAGCCTGTCGAAGCGGCGGCTGAAATCGCCGAAGCAAGATGGGTCACCCGTGAAGAGGCTTGGCAGCTACCGCTGGCGCCGCTGACAAAAGAGTACGTAGTAGTGAAGCATTGAAGTTGAATATTGTGATAAAGGGCGCCGATGGGCGCCTTTTTTGTGCGAGCAAGGTAAGCAAAATCGATTGATTGTTAATGATAAATATTGTCATTTCTTCTATTAGTGGTAGGCTATGGCCCGTAAAAGATAAACGCAAATCGTTCTGATACCCAATTAGTTTCTAGTTGGGCGGTGTCCGCCGCCCGCTACTCAGTGACGGAGAGTCGACGTGCTGAACAGGCCTTTCTTTGCCTTGCGTGGATGGTGGCTAGCGGGAGTGCTGGCCAGTGGCACGCTGTTGGCAAGTGAACAAGCAGTGGCTCAAGCGGCCGAAAGTGTCGAAGCCCAGCAAACCCAGGCAGCGCTTCAAGAGCAGATAGACGCTGCCGATGAGCAAACCCGCGAACAGTTGGAAGAGCTACGTCGTTTAGAGCGTGAAACCCGCCAGTTAGAGGCTGATAATGCTTCGCTGACAGGACGCTTGGCGGAAGAGGCTGAGCGCCAGCAGCGGCTGGCGACTGCGCTGGATACGTTGGAAGAGACCCGTGCCGCGCTGCCTGTCATTGAACAAAATATGTCGGTGCAGCTTAGCCAGTGGATCGAACGTGACCTGCCATTTCTGCGCGAAGAGCGGTTGGCACGGGTTGAGCGTCAGCCCGACGAGCAGGGTCAAAATACCATTGAACGTATCAACGGACTGCTCGAAGCGTGGCGAGTTGAGCTTGATTATGGTGAGGAGATGGACAGCTGGCGGGGGCGTCTAAGTCAGGATAGCCGCGAACGCGAAGTGGATTTCTTGCGCATTGGGCGTATCGGCTTTTATTACCTAACCCCTGACGGCCGTGAAGGCGGTGTGTGGAATGCTGAAAGTGGCGCATGGGAGCCGCTGGAAGATGAATACCTGCGTGAAGTGCGCAGTGGGTTGCGCATGGCGGAAGATCAGCGCGCTCCGGATCTACTCACCTTGCCGTTCTCGATCAGTGCCAATGACCTGCAGGGAGAGCAGCCATGAGTCGTTTCAGCCTAACACTTAACCGCCAACCCGCTAGTCGCCTATCCATGCGTCGGCTAACGCTTCGCCAACTTGGCTATGCCTGCGTTGTATTGGGGCTGGTAGCGGTCAGTGGCGTATCAATGGCGCAAACCGAGAGCGCGACTTCGCTGCGGGAAGCCCGTGAGGCGGCGCAAGCGCGAGACCAGCAGCGGTTAATGCGCTTTCTTGATGATCAGCAAGCATTAGAGTCCGCACTGGAAGAGGCGCGCGCCGAGCATGAAGAGGCCCAGCAGCAGCATGATACGTTAGCGGCTCAGCAGGCAGAGCAAACAGATCAAGCCAGCGAGCTAAGCGAGCGCCAAGCGGAGCAGGGCGAGGCGCTTTCAGGTCTGCTCGCAAATCTTGCCCGGCATAGCTCCGAGATTCGTAATTCGCTGGGTGAAGAGAGCCTGCTCACCTTAGAGGTGGGGTCACTGCCGCCGCGCTTGGATGAAGTCGAAGTGCTGGAACGCCACCAGTTGGAAGATGTAGTGGATCATTTAGCGGCGTTAACCGCGCGCACCGGGCGCGCCGAGCGGCTTTCAATGCCGGTCGCTGATGCTAGCGGTGAAGTGACCACCCGCGAGTTGGTGAGGCTGGGCAATTTCGCTGCCTTTACCGCGAGCGAGCTTTTAGAACGTGGTGAAAGCGATGGCAATCTCGTCGTGTTGCCGCGTACGCCCGATGCCATTGGCGGTTTACTGGCGAATTACTACCAAGGCGAAAGTAACGTGATGGCGTTGGATCCTACCCAGGGCAGCGTACTGGAAGCTTTGGCCCAGCAGCCCAGCCTATGGGAGCGCTTCCAGCAGGGCGGCTATGTCGGCTACGTGGTCGTGGCACTGGGTGTTTTGGGGATGATAATTGGGCTTGGCCAATACCTCTATCTGGTGCTGGTCAGTCTGCGTGTTAAACGTCAGCGTCACTCCCTTGATCAACTGCAGGCCAATAACCCGCTGGGGCGGGTACTGCTACGCTTTGAAGGCATGGACAAGCATCAAACCCCTGAAGCGCTAGAAGCGCGGCTGGACGAAGCAGTATTGGCCGAGCTACCCAAGCTAGAGCGCAGTCAGCCGATGGTGAAACTGCTTGCAGCTATTGCTCCTCTGCTCGGTCTGCTGGGGACAGTGACCGGCATGATCGTTACCTTTCAGGCTATTACCGTGTTTGGCACCGGCGACCCGCAGCTAATGGCGGGCGGTATTAGCCAGGCGCTGGTTACCACCGTGTTGGGTCTAATTACCGCTGTGCCGTTGCTGTTCGTGCAAACAGCGCTGGCAGGCCGCAGCCGCTACTTAACCCACGTGATTGAAGGGCAGGCGAGCGCCACATTGGCGGATCACCTGGAATCACACACACCTGTGGTGAACTAACATGTCCACACTTCCTCTCTGGCTCGAACCCGTTGAGCGCTTAGTGGAGGCGGGTGGTGCGGTACTGGTGGTTTTGGCCGTCGTGGCCGTATTGGTGTTTGCCATGGCCATGGAGCGATGGTGGTACTACCGGATTACCTGGCGTATAGCGCGGCGACAATTGCTACGTCGCTGGGCGGCGCGCAGCGATCACACCAGTTGGAGTGCGCGTACGCTGCGCCAGGTTTGGGCAGAAGCATTGGTCGCTAGGCTGCGCAAACCCTTGCCATGGTTAAAGCTGTTGGTCGCGTTGTGCCCTTTGCTGGGGTTGTTAGGCACGGTAACGGGCATGATTAGCGTGTTTGATAGCCTTTCGCTGAGCGAGACCCATCAAGCCCGTGCCATGGCAGACGGCGTCGCCCGGGCGACGCTGCCGACCTTAACCGGCATGGCCATTGCCGTGGTAGGACTGTTATTTATTAGTCGTTTAGAGCACGTCATTCGTCGCGAAGACCAGCGGCTGCATGATCGCTTGGCGCGGGCACTGGAGGAAAGTGATGCGTAGACGCCGTTCCATAGATGCGACCGCTGAGAGTAATGAGGTGAACCTGACGCCCATGCTCGACGTGGTTTTTATCATGCTGATTTTCTTTATCGTCACCACCAGCTTCGTCAAAGAGAGTGGTGTCGAAATTGAGCGACCTGAATCCAGTGCCGCCACGCCGCGCCCTGATGCTCAGGTGCTTGTCGCGGTTTCCTCCGAGGGCGCTGTGTGGGTGGATGGTAGCCCGGTAGATGTTCACCGGGTTGGGCAGCAGGTGGCCGATATGCTGAGTGAAGATGGCTCAGTGGTTATCCAGGCGGATCGCGAATCGACCMCGGGCTTGCTGATCGAAGTGATGGATCGCCTACGTGAGGCGGGGGTTGACCAAGTGGCGGTGGCGGCGAGTCGGAGTGGGTCATGATGCGCCACCTTCTGTCGTTGTTGGGGGGCGTTGTGCTGGCGGTGGGCTTATTCTGGCTGCTGGCGCAGCTGGTTGCCCCCCCTGAGCGGGAGCCCGAAGAGCTGACCATGAGTATGGCGATGAAGATGGTTGAAGCGCCGGAAGTTGCCCCTGAGCAGGAGGCGCCCACGCCGCAGCCTGTAGAAGCGGCACCCCAGCAGGCGCCGCCGCCCATGCCAGCCCCCAAGCCACCGCCAGTCACTGAGAGCACGATTAGCTTGCCGGAAGTAGAGCTGCCGGATGAGCCCGTTGAGCCGGTTGAAATGGATAGTCAGCTCCCCGAACTGACGGAAGTGACGCCGGAGCCTCGGCCAGAGCCTACTCCCGAGCCTGCGCCGGAACCGCCGCCACAAGAAGTGCCCGCTGAGCCAGCGCCTGCTTCAGACGCAGTAGAGAGTGAGCCCGCCGAGCGCGAAGCCGCGCCGGAAGCTGAGCCTGCTCCTTCTAACGAGCCGGTCAGCGTTGGCCAAGCGACGCCGACCAGCCGGGTCAACCCAAGCTATCCGCCACGTGCACAGCGGCGGGGTATGGAGGGTTATGTAGAAGTGGCCTTTACGATTCAGCGCGATGGCAGTGTTGATAGTTCCTCCATTCGCGTCACCAATGCGCAGCCAAGCCGGGTGTTTGATGATGCCGCGCGTGACGCGATTGCTAAGTGGCAATTTGAACCCAGTGATCGGTTACGCAATGCCACCCAGCGGATCGAGTTTCAGTTGAGGTAGCGGTATGCAGCGTCATTTATCGGTTTTATTGCTCAGCATGTGTTTAATACTAACCACGTGGTCCTTCTCGGCGCTGGCCAGCCCTGCGCTACAAGGCGGTGTGATTGACGATCTCAATACGCTCCAGGCCCAGCTACAAGATGGAGCGTTATCCAGCGTTGTAGAGCGGGCGACCGCACAGGCCGAGCGCCTGGCGCCGGGGAACCAATCGGATCAATGGGCCAGCGCGCTCTATCAACAGCTGGCGGCAGGCGCCTTGGCGCGCCAGGATCAGCACGCAGCGGCAGCAGATCGGTTGGCGATTGCCCGTGGTTTAAATGGTGTTGATGACGCCCAGGCGGCTCGCTGGCTACGTGAGGAGGCCTCCCTGCGACGTGCTGCGGGCCAGCGTGATCATGCCATTGATCTGCTCAGTGAGTGGTTATCCAGCCATCAGGATAGTGATGCCACCTGGCAGTTAACCCGGCTGCTGGCGCAGCAGGAGCGCTGGGACGAAGCCGCGCAGTGGCTTGATCAGGCGCTTGAGCAAGAGCCTGCCATTAATGAAGGGCTAAGCGAAGCGCAACAGGCGCTGGCGCTTGTCATCTATCGCAACGCTGGGCAAGGTGGTCGGGCCCTAGGGTGGTTGCTTGACGGTTTAAATACGCAGAGTGAAGCCGCCGAATGGCGTCAAGCCGCGGGGCTTGCCCAGCAGGCTGGTCAGTCGGGTGTAGCCGCTGGCCTGTGGGAGACAGCATGGCAATTAGGTAAATTAACCGAGCAGGAAGATTTTTGGCTGTTGATTCAACTCCATCTGGCGGCAGGTACGCCCGCCCGCGCGGCTGAACACCTAGAACTGGCGTTGAATGAGGGCGATATTGTTCGCGATGAGTCCAATCTACGCATGCTGGCCAGCGCCTGGCGACAGGCTAAAGACATTGAGAAGGCTTTGAGTGCTTGGCAGACGTTAGCGTTGCATACCCAAACAGCCGCTGACTGGCGAAGCTATGGCCAGCTCGCTTATGCCTGGGGTGAAAATAACCAGGCAAAGCAGGCGTTTGCCCGCGCCTCGTCGTTAGGTGACGAGGAGGCGGAGCAGTGGCTGGCCAGTTTCAAGTAGGTAAGGCTAATGTAGGAAGTGCTATGTCTCAGGTGCTATGTCTCAAGTGCTATGTCTCAAGTGCTATGTCTTAAGCGTAAGAGCGAAGTCACTCCAAGTAGGCGCATGATCGGAAGGCCGCTCCATGCCGCGCAGGTCGTAGTCGATGCCCGCGTTGGTGGTCTGCTCGGCTAGCGGCTTGGTAACTAGAATATAGTCGATACGTAGGCCGCGCTTGGGCTCCTGGTTAAACCCTTTTGAGCGGTAGTCGAACCAACTGAAGCGGTCATCGCTGTGTGGATGGCAGAGACGATAGCTGTCGGATAGTCCCCAGGCTTTAATGCCTTCCAGCCACTCGCGCTCAATGGGCTGAAAGCTGGTTTTGCCTTCGCGCAGCCAGCGCTTACGGTTGGCATCACCAATGCCGATATCCTGGTCTTGCGGTGAAATATTAAAATCGCCCATGATCGCCAGCCGCTCGTCAGGGCGGTGCTGTTCGTTAAGCAGCCGCGCTAGCTGACCATAAAAGTGCTCTTTATGGGGAAATTTGGTCGGGTGAGTGACGTTTTCGCCCTGCGGGAAGTAGCCGTTCCACACCGTCACCGGTTCGCCATCTTCGGCCAGCAGGCGGACGCCAATCATGCGGCGCTGGGCGTCTTCCTCATCGTCGGGGAAACCGTAGAGCACCTCTTGGGGCGCCTGACGGCACATTAGGGCAACGCCATAGTGGCCTTTTTGGCCGTAATAAAAGACGTGGTAGCCCATGGCTTCCACGTCTGCGATAGGAAACTCGCTGTCTTGTACTTTGGTTTCCTGCAGGCCAATTACGTCAGGCTGCTGGGTGTCGATCAATGCCTGTAACTGGTGAAGACGGGCACGAATACCGTTAATATTGAACGAAACCAAGCGCATTACGAGTCGTCCCCCTGAGGCTTGTTAGCACCGCTATCCGTTTTGTCAGGGTGAATAGCGATATCTTGACCACTCTGCTGACGGGCGAGTTTTCGCACTGCCTGCAGTTTGCGCTGTTGCTGCTTTTTAGCCACAAAACGGCGCGAAGGGGCGACTTGATCAGGGTTGTCGTGGCGCCATTTTTTGTAATCCTTGCGTCGACCGGTACGAATAGTCACCTTGTCGGCCAGTGAACGAGTTTTTTTCTTACGCGTCATGTCGCGCTCCTTACGTCGATTTAACGGCTATTCTAACAGGCCTTGGGACTCCTTCGACAGCAGGACGCGCTCTTATCGCCAAGCCCTGGTACAATGCGCGCTTCATGATGCCAACTTCCACAGCAATGGACAGATAGACAGCCTATGAGCGAGTCGGAACAGACCACAGCCCCGGCCCAGAATCGCAAGCCAAAACGCCGCCGTCGTAAACCGCGTCGTCGCCAGTCGAACTGGGATCTTCGTCAGTTTCAGGTGCCTGCCGTGGCCGGCAAGTGGCGCTTTCATGACTTTGATCTGCCGCTGCCCTTAATGCGCGCGATTCATGCCCAAGGGTTTGAATACTGCACGCCTATTCAAGCTGAGGCCCTGCGCCAAACGCTGCTAGGTGGCGACATTGTCGGCAAAGCGCAAACCGGAACCGGTAAAACCGCGGCCTTTTTGATCTCGGTGATGGCCTACTTCCTGGAAGAGCCAACGCCCAATGGGCAAAAGCCGGGCGCGCCGCGGGCGTTGATTATTGCGCCTACCCGCGAGCTGGCACTGCAGATCGAAAAAGATGCCAAAGCGTTAGCACGGTTCACACAGCTCAACGTGGCGAGTGTGGTCGGCGGCATGGACTACCAGAAGCAGCGTGAAAGCCTGGGCAGCAAGATCGATATTCTGGTGGCAACGCCAGGGCGGTTGTTGGATTTCCACCAGAAGCGCGATATCGACCTCAATGAAGTTGAAGTATTGGTGCTGGATGAAGCTGACCGGATGTTGTCGATGGGCTTTATTCCCGACGTGAAGCGGATTATTCGCTACACGCCGAAAAAAGAGGAGCGTCAGACCTTCCTCTTCTCGGCCACCTTTACCGAAGACATCTTGAATCTTGCCAGTCAGTGGACGTTAGACCCAGCCCACGTCGAGATCGAAGTGACCGTTGAGAACCAGGCGGATATCGATCAGCGGGTGTACTTGGTGTCCGATGACGACAAGCAGCGCTTACTGGTGAATCTGCTTCAGCAGGAGAGCTTTGAGCGTGTCATGGTGTTTGGCAACCGCCGTGATTTGGTGCGTAAGCTGGATGACCTGCTTAAAAAAGCCGGTGTCAGTGCTGCGATGCTGTCGGGTGATGTGCCCCAGAATCAGCGCATCAAAACCCTGGAAAGCTTCCGCGAAGGCGAAATTCAGGTATTGGTCGCCACCGACGTGGCTGGCCGTGGGATCCATATTGAAGACGTTAGCCACGTGATCAATTACACCCTGCCCGAAGACCCGGAAGACTACGTGCACCGTATTGGTCGTACCGGCCGTGCTGGCGCCAAGGGTGTGTCGATCAGCTTCGTCGGTGAAGAGGATGCCTTCTCGCTGCCGGAAATCGAACGCTATATCAACGACAAGCTGCCCTGCGTGCATCCGCCGGAAGGTATGCTCTAAGTCGCATGCTCGATACAGCCCTCAAAAGCGAGATTCAAGACGCTTACCGTCGCGTGGTGGACACCCTTGAGCTGACCCCACGCTACGGACAGCGCATGATGATCGCCGAAATCGCCCGGACGCTGGGTAATATAGAGAGCGACGGCGAGGGTAAGCGAACCAGCGATACCCATGTCTGTGTGCTTGAAGCAGGCACCGGTACTGGCAAAACGCTGGCTTATCTGATCGCCGCCTTGCCGATCGCGAAAGCGCGCGGCAAGCGGCTAATCATCTCGACCGCGACGGTTGCGCTTCAAGAGCAGGTGCTCAACCAGGATCTACCTTCGCTGGCCAGCCATAGTGGCCTTGCCTTTCGCTACGCGTTAGCCAAAGGGCGGGGGCGTTATGTGTGTGTCGCGCGGTTAGATCAGGCGCTGGAGGGGAGTGAACCCAACCCGACGCTGTCACTGTTTGAGCAGTCTCTGCAAACCCAAAGTAGCGACTTCAATGTCATTGCCAGTGATATGGCGCAAGCCTATGGGCAGGGTGAGTGGGAAGGGGATCGCGACAACTGGCCCGAGGCGATTGAGGATGCCCACTGGCGCAGGCTGACGGTGGATCACCGCCAGTGCACGGGACGACGCTGCGGGCACTTTGGCGCCTGCGCGTTTTTTCGTTCCCGCCGGGAGCTTGAAAATGCCGATGTAATCGTCGCCAACCACGATCTTGTGCTGGCTGATTTGGCCTTGGGTGGCGGCGCGATTCTGCCTGACCCAGCAGACTGCATTTTCGTGTTTGACGAAGGTCACCACCTGCCGGAGAAGGCGCTTTCTCACTTTGCCCACCGCTTTGCGGTGCACGGCTGTTTGCGCTGGCTGAAAACGCTGAGAAGCAGTTTGACCGACCTTCACCAAGCGTTGGCCATTCAGCCAACGGTGTCTCGCCTGTTGGTAAGCTTGCCAGAGCTGATCCATAACCTGGAGCCCGCTCTGGGTGATGTATTTAGCATGGGGCATCAGCTGGCGGGGCGGCCCAACGGTTTGGCTGATGAAGAGGCTACCCATCAATCGCGCTTTGAGAAGGGCCAAGTGCCCGATGCTTTGCGTGAGCAGGCGCAGCAGCTATTGGTGATGTTTGCTTCGCTAGCGCGCTGTCTGGAAAGCATCAGCGATATTCTGCGTGAAAGCCTTGATCCCGATAAGCAGACCGGCCTTGACCGTGAGCAGGCGGAAACCTGGCTGCCGTTGGTGGCACTGCTACACGGGCGAGCGTTAGAGGCGCATGCACTGTGGCAGGCGTTTAGCGAGCAGGACGTAGCTAATGAAGCGCCTAGCGCCCGCTGGGTCACGCTAAGCCGCGTAGCCGGCGAGCCGGAGGTTGAGTTTTCAGCCAGCCCGGTGTCGGCGGCGCATACTCTGGCCAAGCACTTATGGGGGCGCTGCCATGGCGCCGTCGTCACCTCGGCGMCCTTGACCGCCCTGGGACGCTTCGAGCGTCTTCAGGAACGGGCAGGGTTGGCCAATCGCTACCGCTACCAGGCGTTGCCTAGCCCCTTTGATTACGCCAATGCGGTGTTGCGCGTGCCCAAAGAGGCCACCGACCCCAGTGATAGGGACGCACACGAACGCGCCATCGTCACGTTTGTGTCGCAACTCGCCGACACCGAGGCGGCACTGGTGCTGTTCTCTTCCCGAGCTCAACTGCGGGCGGTGGATAAAGCGCTGCCCGCAAGTGTGAAGGAACGCGTGCTTGCCCAGGATGCGCTGCCTAAGCGTGAGCTTATTGAGCGCCATCGGGCGGCGGTGGATAAAGGGGCTGGTAGTATTATCTTTGGTTTGGCGAGCTTCGCCGAAGGAATCGATCTACCTGGTGATTACCTGACCCATGTGGTGATTACGCGACTGCCCTTTGCAGTGCCCGACGACCCCGTGGGCGCGACACTAGCCGAGTGGATAGAGAGCCAGGGCGGCAATGCGTTTATGCGCATTAGCGTGCCCGATGCGTCTATCAAACTGGTACAGGCTTGCGGGCGTTTGATTCGCAAAGAGAGTGATCGCGGGACGATCACAATATTGGATAAACGGGTGATTACCCGCCGCTACGGGCAAGCACTGTTGGATGCGTTGCCGCCGTTTCGGCGCGAAATTAGCCGGTAATGAAAAACCCCGCCGTAGCGGGGTTTTGCAGGTGTTGAACGCAGTGTTATTTGGCAATGCGCTTAGCCAGGGTGGCGGCCAGCTTCTCGTTCATGCGATTGAAGGTTTCCACCGTGGTGTCCCAGTCGATGCAGGCATCGGTAATCGACACACCATACTGCAGTTGGCTGAGGTCTGCGGTTAGTTTCTGATTGCCCCAGCCAATGTTGGATTCAACCATCAAGCCGATAATGGAAGTGTTGCCTTCCAAAATCTGGTTGGTGACGTTTTCAAGTACCAGCGGCTGTAGCGCCGCGTCTTTATTAGAGTTGGCGTGGGAGCAGTCGATCATAATGTTGGGCGATAGCTTGGCCTTCTCAAGCTCTTTCTCAGAAAGGGCAACGCTTACACTATCGTAGTTGGGCTTGCCGTTGCCGCCGCGCAGGACGACGTGGCCGTAGGCATTGCCGCGGGTGCGAATGATCGCCACCTGGCCTGCCTGGTTAATGCCCAGGAAGTTGTGTGGGCTGGCCACGGACTGGAGTGCATTGATCGCCACATCCAGGCTGCCGTCGGTGCCGTTTTTAAAGCCGACCGGGCAGGAGAGGCCAGACGCCATTTCCCGGTGAGTCTGCGACTCAGTGGTGCGGGCGCCAATTGCTGACCAACTGATGCAGTCTTGTAGGTACTGGGGCGAGATGGGGTCGAGTGCTTCGGTGGCTAGCGGTAAGCCCATTTCGGCCAGATCGACCAGCAGTTTGCGGGCGATATGCAGGCCCTCATCGATCTCAAAAGAGTCGTTGAGGTGCGGGTCGTTGATCAGACCTTTCCAGCCCACTGTTGTGCGCGGCTTTTCAAAATAGACGCGCATCACGATATACAGGCTGTCGCTGACTTGATCAGCCAGCGCGCGCAGGCGGCGGGCGTAATCAAGCGCGGCTTCCACATCGTGGATTGAGCACGGGCCGACGACGACTAAGAGTCGCGGGTCGTTGCCATCCAGGATATTCTGAATGGTTTGACGACCTTCAATTACGCTGCGCTCTGCCGCATCGGTTAACGGCACGGCATTTTTGAGCGCTTCTGGGGTGGTGAGAACGTCTTGAGCGAGGACGTTAAGGTTATTAACCTGCTGTTCTGACATCTTGCTACCTGTGCTTGCGCGATGGCTGAAAAAAAGTGAGGGGCGATAAAAGTGGCACCTACTATCGCTTGTCGAGCAGGTAAAAATCAATTGCTGTGGAACTATAGCGGCATTAAAAGTGTCAGCCGCAGGGTTTTGCGAAAGGGGCTAAGCGCTTGATACGCTGCAAAGAACGCGCAACACTGGCCGCATATCGTTATAAAATGCAGCAACATACTCGGGCGATGTATTCGCTCTTTTACTAACTCTATTATTAATCAATGCCCAAGGGACGCTATGCTGCTTGCTGTGAACGCCCATTTGTCAGGGCTAATAGGAATGGGGCTCGGCGCACGCCGTACGAGCTGGAGGAGCGTGTGAATGGGCACTCGGGAAACAGACCAACAGCTTGTTGAACGTGCCCAAAAAGGTGATACGCGCGCTTTCGATCTGCTGGTAAAAAAGTACCAGCATAAAATTATCGGCCTGATTGGTCGTTACGTTCATGATCACTCTGAAGTTCAGGATGTGGCCCAGGAGGCATTTATTAAGGCATATCGCGCCTTGGGCAAGTTTCGCTCAGAGAGTGCGTTCTATACCTGGATGTACCGCATCGCGATTAACACGGCGAAAAACTATCTGGTCTCACGGGGAAGGCGCCCGCCGGGAAGTGATCTGGATATCGTCGATGCTGAAATTATCGACCAAAGCGGAAGGCTGGCCGATTCAGAGTCGCCGGAAGCGGCGATTGCCAGAGACCAGCTAGAAGCTGCGGTTTATCAAGCAATTGAAAACCTGCCGGATGATCTACGCACGGCGATTACTCTGCGTGAGCTGGATGGCCTTGCTTACGAAGATATAGCGCAGGTCATGCAATGCCCGGTGGGCACCGTGCGTTCGCGGATTTTCCGCGCTCGCGAGGCGGTTGATGAACATATCCGGCCATTAGTATCCACCGCGCGGAACAGTCGCGATGAGTAGTGGTCAGTAGAGGGTAGGCAGCATGGTCGCCATAGGACGCCGAAATAAAGGTTTTATCTTTTTTTGTGAACTGTCTGGCATGTAAGGCGTCATAAAGCCTGACTATCTTGATGAGTACGTTCGATGTATCGATAAATGATATATCAATGTGCAAAGCGTCATGAGCTTAGCGTTGCAGACTAATGGGGGTTGGTAATTTATTAGTGTGTGGCGGAGTCTTGGCCTTGGAAGTCGTCGGAGTGGTGGTGCGCAGAATGATGGCCCATCACCCCAGTACTTCTTTTAAACAGTGTGAGGGTGTGAAGTATGAGTCAAAACACACGGGAATCACTTTCGGTGTTAATGGATGGCGAAAGTGATGAGCTTGAGCTTCGCCGAGTGTTGAAGGCACTGCCTAATGATGACGATGCCGCAGATACTTGGCGCCGTTATCACCTTGCCCGCAGTATGATGCAGCGCGAGCAAGGCGTAGATGTAAGCGTTGACCTTTCGGCGGGTATTATGGCCCGTTTGCGCGACGAGACTGCGCCAATGATGCAAGACGCTGAGCCTGTGGCTCACCGTGCGGGAGGTATATCGTTTGCCCGAGGTGCCGGGGTTGCGGCTGCAGTATCATTGATGGTGATCACTGGCGTTCAGTTCTTTGGCAATGACTCATCCGTTCGCCAGGGCAGTAGTGACATTGCGACGACAGCGTCTGGTTCCAACGGAGCTACCCAAGTGCAGCCCGTTAGTCTGGCGTCTCAGTCGGCAATGGCTACGCGTGCTGACATGCCCATGTTTGAGCCAACGCCGTTTCGGCTTAGCGGCCAATCAGGTCAAAGTGGTCTAATGAATATTAGCGAAAGTGGCTTCTCGGCTCAGACGCCTCAGGGAGTAACCGCTTCCCAAGGTACTAATATTGATATCGAGCAGATTGGCTTACTGCAGTCTTATTTAGAGCAGCACACTCAGAGTGCCGCCTACGGCAGTGGCGACAGTTGGATGCCGCTGATGCGTTCATCGGCAGTTACTGAGCCTTTAGGCCAGCGCTAAACCGAATGTCGCTCTATTTTGATGGTGCATGTTAGGTGAGTAGGGAGTGCGCAACATGATGGTTCCCCAGCGAGCTAAGCGCGCATGGGTGCTGGCAGTCGTCATCGGTACGCTCCCTTTTCAAACGCATGCGGAAAACGCCGATAGTGCTTCATCGGCCAATAGTCCCTCAGCAACCAGCACGCCTTCTGGCAACCATGCGGGCTACGAGTGTGCATTGGAACCCGAAGCGCAGCCCAGCAGCCCAACGCAGTGGCTGGAGCGTGGTTTGTGGGCCAGCCACTGTTATGCCTTTCAGGCCAGAGCGGTGGCTATCGATGCCGTTGATGTGCGCACGCTGGCGCTTTCACACCGTATTCAAGACGGCATTCGTCAACAGGTGGTTCAGTATTTAGACGGCCCCTCTGTCAGCATTGAGCGCCGCTCGCCAGTGGGTCGGTTGGCCTGGACCGAAGAGCATAGCAACGGTGAATTACCTTCGCCTGCAAGGTGGGCGGCTCATCTTGAGAAATATTACGCTATTGAGCTAGAGGATGACGCCCGGGTAGCTGGTCGAGACGCCGTCAAACTGGTTTTTAAGCCTGTCGATCAATGGCGTTTTTCTCATGAGTGGTGGTTAGACCGGGATACCAGCCTGCTGCTTAAGCATGTGCTCAGTGATCAGCAAGGCCAGATCATTGAAACCTTCCAAATTACCCAGCTCCAATCACCCCAAAAGTATACCGGTAGTGTTAGAGCGAGTACGCCCAACGTTATTCCCAATACTCCTTGGCATGCCACTTGGTTGCCCGATGGCTTTGTTGCGCAGCCGGTTTCCTTGGCTGGTGATAAGGGCCATCAGCGTGTCTACAGCGATGGTTTAGCCACGGTGAGTATTTTTGTAGAGCCTCTCGCCTCTGAAGAAACGACCGCCTTGCAAGAAGGGGTGCAGCAGTTGGGCGTGTCGGCCGTTGCTATTGAGCACACTATTACCGCTGAAGGGCGCTGGCAACTGATAGCCATTGGTGAGCTGCCGGTAGCAACATTGCAGCGAATTGTACGCTCAATTACCTTCGACCTCCTTGAAGGTGAAGTTCATGAGAGTGACGATGAGGCTGAACAGTAGTGTTGGTTATTGTTTCATGGCGAGAAGATAGCTGATGACTTCCGTACACTGTGCTTCTCAGCTGAGTACCCCTCTGCTTCGCATGGGCACGACTGTTGACTATTTCCCTTTCGGTTGTGCACCGAGAGGACTTATCGTAGAAATTTCCGCCCAACAGGGCTGTGAGCAGTGTGCTCAAGGGCGAGGGTGCGGCATTGGGTTGCTGGCGCGCCAGCGCAGCCAGCGCATTGCCGTCACGCTTCCCCCCAACGTGCACAGCGCTGAGCAAAGCTATCCGTTAGGCAGCCAAGTCACTATCAGCCTGCCGCGTGCCTCTGTCACGCTGCTGGCTTTTTGTGTTTATGGGCTGCCGTTATTGTTAGCCCTGTTGCTATCCGGCCTGGTCTCGTTCGTCAGTACCGCAATCTGGCTGGCGCCGCTGGTCTTTTTTATTGCCTTGGCGGGCGGAGCGTTGAGTATTAAATGTCTAATGCGTGAGCGTGGGGAACGCTTTCGCCCACGCTTGGTCAATTAGTTCGTCAATTTGGTTCTCCAGCATCTCGCTGTGAGTTGTTGATCTGCCTTCGATTACTATTACATTAAGTAGGAGCTCTTGCATGAAGCGCTTGATTCTCCCTTCCACGCTCTGGATCTGTGTGGTGGCCTTGCTAACGTTTGGCCAAGCCGCCAGCGCACAAGGTTTACCTGATTTCACCGAGTTAGTTGAAGACGCCGCCCCAGGGGKGGTGAATATCTCGACCAGCCGAACGATTCAGCGCAGTAGCGCGCCTAGTTTCGGTGGGCAGGAAATTCCGGAAATTTTCCGCCATTTTTTTGGAGAGAGCTTTGGTGACAGCTTTCCAGCACCACCTGGCAACGGGCAAGGGCGGACGGAAGAGCGTCAATCGTTAGGTTCGGGGTTCGTTATCAGCGAAGATGGCTACGTGATGACAAACGCTCACGTGGTGCAAGATGCCGATGAGATACTGGTGCGCCTCAATGATCGTCGCGAATTGAGTGCGGAAGTGGTCGGCAGCGATCCGCAAACCGATGTGGCATTGCTTAAAATTGACGCAGATGACTTGCCTACGCTCAATCTAGGCGACTCGGACGAGCTCAAAGTCGGCGAGTGGGTGGCGGCTATCGGTTCCCCCTTCGGATTTGATCACTCGGTTACTGCGGGCATCGTTAGTGCGATTAATCGCACCTTGCCGCGGGATGCGTATGTACCTTTTATTCAAACCGATGTGGCGATCAACCCCGGCAACTCCGGTGGCCCGCTGTTTAACTTAGACGGGGAAGTGGTCGGTATTAACTCGCAAATCTTTACCCGTAGCGGCGGCTTTATGGGCGTGTCGTTTGCTATCCCTATCAATGTGGCTATGGATGTGGCCGAACAGCTGCGTGAAGGCGGACGGGTGGATCGTGGTTGGTTAGGCGTCATGATTCAGCCTGTGTCTGAGGATCTGGCCGAATCTTTTGGGATGGAGAGTGCGATTGGCGCTTTGATTGCTGACCTTGATCCCGAAGGCCCCGCGGCCCAAGGTGGGCTGCAGGCCGGCGACGTGATTCTTGAGGTCAATGGCGAAGAGGTTGAGCGTTCAAGCTCACTGCCGCGCCTAATCGGTAAAGGCGCACCAGGCACCGAGGTGGAACTCACCTTAATGCGTGACGGCGAAGAGCTGACCGAGTCAGTCGAGTTGGGTAGCTGGCCAGATGCCGAGCAACAGCCAGGGCAGGCCAGCAGCAATAATCAAGCCCGGCTTGGCGTGATGGTCGCTGAAATTGATGACGCAACGCGCGAGCAGCTGAATATTCCCGGCGGCGTAGTCGTCCGCCAGGTAGAGTCCGGCAGCGTGGCCGCTGACGCAGGTATTCGCTCAGGAGATGTGTTGGTGAGCATCGATCATCGCAGCGTTTCCTCGTCCGATGAACTGGTAGAGATTGTCGAGGCGTTGCCCACTGATCGCGCTATACCAGTACGTCTGTTCCGTGATGGGCGTTCACTTTTCGTAGCGCTGCGTCTGGAATAACCCGCCTATTTTCACTCCTGGTTCGGCGGTTCTCGCCGGACCGCTGTTCCTAGCCTGCGCATATCGCTACAATAGCGGATATCTTTTTGTCGGAAATGGCCCTTATTTTTAAACGGCAGCTGTTTTCGAGCTTTGAACTCTCGAAGCGGCCTGCTAATGCGGTCGCTTGCGTACCACTAAGGCAGAACAGACTCGATGTCCCAAGACGTTCCCAACGGAAAGCTTAAGCACATACGCAATTTCTCTATTATCGCCCACATCGACCACGGTAAATCGACGCTCTCTGACCGCTTGATTCAGACTTGCGAAGGGTTAACCGAGCGTGAGCTTAAAGAGCAAGTGCTCGATTCTATGGACATCGAGCGCGAACGTGGTATTACCATCAAAGCGCAGTCGGTTACGCTGGATTACACCGCTGCAGACGGTCAGGTTTACCAGCTGAACTTTATCGATACGCCAGGGCATGTTGACTTCTCTTATGAAGTCTCGCGTTCGCTATACGCCTGTGAAGGGGCGTTGTTGGTTGTCGATGCCGCACAAGGGGTAGAGGCACAGTCGGTGGCCAACTGTTATACCGCTATCGAACAGGGACTAGAAGTTCTGCCGGTACTCAATAAAATCGATTTGCCTCAGGCGGATTGCGACAAGGTTTCCCAGGAGATTGAAGAGATTATCGGCCTGGATGCCACCGACGCCTGCCAGGTCTCGGCCAAAAGTGGCTTGGGCATTGATGCCTTGCTAGAGCGCTTGGTGCGCGATATTCCGCCGCCCAAGGGCGACCCGGAAGCGCCGCTGCAAGCACTAATTATCGATTCCTGGTTTGATAACTACCTTGGTGTAGTTTCGCTGGTTCGTCTGTTTGATGGCACGCTGCGCAAAGGCGATAAGATCCGTATTAAATCGACGGGCCGCGATTGGGGCACCACTGAGGTGGGGATTTTTACCCCGCAGCGTAAGCAGACCGGTATTCTGCGTGCAGGTGAAGTCGGCTTTATTGTCGCCGGTATCAAAGAGATTCACGGCGCACCGGTGGGCGATACCATTACCCACACCAAAACGCCAGATGTCGCGCGTCTGCCTGGTTTCCAAAAAGTAAAACCGCAGGTGTATGCCGGCATGTTCCCGGTCAGTGCGGATGATTACGAAGACTTCCGCGATGCGCTTGAGAAGCTGGCACTTAACGATGCCTCGCTTGCCTACGAGCCGGAAAACTCCGATGCCCTTGGCTTTGGCTTCCGGGTGGGCTTTCTGGGCACGCTGCATATGGAGATCGTCCAGGAACGTTTGGAGCGTGAGTATGATATTGATCTGCTTACCACCGCGCCGACGGTTGTCTATGAGCTGGCGATGAAAAATGGCGATATTACCTATGTCTCCAMCCCCTCAAAGCTACCCGACATGGCCGACGTAGATGAAATGCGTGAGCCGGTGGTGCGCGCCAGTATTCTGGTTCCCCAGGAGTATGTGGGGAACGTGATCACCGAGTGTGAGCAGCGCCGGGGTACGCAACTGGATATGCAGTTCCTGGGCAACCAAATTCAGCTAGCGTACGAGTTGCCCATGTCGGAAGTGGTCATGGACTTCTTTGACCGCTTGAAATCGATCTCCAAGGGCTACGCTTCGCTTGAGTACAACTTCGAGCGCTTTGAAGAGGCCAAATTGGTGCGTCTCGACGTGCTGATTAATGGCGACAAAGTCGACGCGTTAGCGGTGATTATTCACCGCGATCATGCCCACCAGCGTGGTCGTCTCCTGGTCGAAAAAATGAAAGAGCTGATTCCACGGCAGATGTTTGACGTGGCGATTCAGGCGGCGATTGGTGGCCAAGTGGTGGCACGATCCACCGTGAAAGCGCTGCGCAAAAACGTGACGGCTAAGTGTTACGGCGGTGATGTCAGCCGTAAGAAAAAACTGCTCGAGAAACAGAAAGCGGGTAAGAAACGCATGAAACAAGTGGGGCGCGTGGAAATTCCCCAGGATGCCTTCCTTGCTGTGCTCAAGGTTAACGACTAGGAAAGAACGCCACTCATGGATTTTTCATTACTGCTGGTACTTGCCGTTGCGCTTTCGGGCGTTATTTACCTGTTGGACGTGTGGCTATTAAAGCCCAAACGCCGCCAACGCTTCGCCACAGCGGAGGCCAAGACCCCGGAAGGTCTGGACCCAGTTACCAGCGAAAAGCTGCTTAAAGAGCCTTGGCCGGTCGACTATGCGCGCTCGTTTTTCCCGGTGCTACTGGTGGTGCTGGTGGTGCGTAGCTTTATCATTGAACCCTTTCAGATTCCTTCGGGTTCAATGCGGCCGACGCTTGAAGTGGGTGACTTTATTCTGGTCAACAAGTTTGCCTACGGCCTACGCCTGCCGGTGATTAACACCCGCTTTATCGAAGTCGATGACCCTGAGCGGGGTGATGTGATGGTGTTCCGTTTCCCAGAAGAGCCCTCGGTCAATTTCATCAAGCGGGTAGTGGGTATGCCCGGAGACCGTATTCGCTACGAAGGCAAGCAGCTTTACGTTAACGGTGAGCCGGTGGCCAAGGAGTTGATCGAAGAGGGGCCCGATGGCTCGCCACAGCAGCTACTGTTAGAAGAGCAGCTGGGCGAAGCCGAGCACTTTATTTATAACAACCCCCGCGACCCTGGGCCGCAAATGCGTGAAGTGGAAGTCCCTGAAGGGCACTATTTCATGATGGGTGACAATCGTGATCACTCCAACGACAGCCGCTACTGGGGTTTCGTGCCGGAAGAGAATATTGTGGGGCGTGCGTTTGCGGTATGGATGCATTGGGATGGTGGGTTGCCAAGCTTTACCAGCGTGCGGCGGATTGAATGAAAGCGCTGCTTAGACTGAATTTAGTTAGTTATGTCACTTTAGTTAACGTCAATGACGTAGGAGAGCTGTGAGTAATTCCTTGAACGCTTTTTGCCGACGAATCGGCCATACCTTTGGCGATGATACGCTATTGGAATTGGCCTTGACCCACCGTAGCTTCGGTGGTCGTAACAATGAGCGCCTGGAGTTTCTGGGTGACTCCATCGTCAACTTTGTGATCGCTGAAGCGCTATTTCAGCGGTTCCCCCAAGCCCGTGAAGGGCAGCTTTCGCGCCTGCGTGCGCGGTTGGTGAAGGGGCAAACCCTGGCAGAATTAGCCCGGGAAATGGAGTTCGGTGAATGCTTGCGGCTAGGCTCTGGTGAGATGAAAAGCGGCGGGCACCGGCGCGAATCAATTCTAGCGGATGCGGTAGAAGCCATCATTGGCGCCATTTATCTGGATGCCGGGATGGATGTGGTGCGCGAGCGTGTGTTGGATTGGTACTTCGAGCGGCTGGGTAATATCTCACTGCAAGATACGCAAAAAGATCCTAAAACGCGGTTGCAGGAGTTTTTGCAGTCACGCCAAGCGGCGTTACCGCGGTATGAAGTTGTCTGCGTAAAGGGTGAGGCGCATGCCCAGACCTTTACCGTGGAGTGCTACATTGACCTGTTGGCTGAGCATACCACCGGTAAAGGCCCTAGCCGCCGCCATGCTGAGCAGCAAGCGGCAGAAGAAGCGCTGTCCTACCTCGAAAAAAGCCCTGGAGATAAATCATGAGCCAAACCTGCGGATTCGTTGCCATCGTTGGCCGACCCAACGTGGGCAAATCGACCCTCATGAACCGTATTCTGGGGCAGAAAATATCGATTACCTCACGGCGCCCACAAACCACGCGCCACCAGGTCATGGGTATTAAAACGGTTGATGAAACACAGTTTATCTATGTGGATACGCCGGGCATGCACATCATGTCCAAGGACCGCAATAAAGCCATTAACCGCTTTATGAACCAGGCGGCCACCCAGGCGCTGCGCGATGTCGATTGTGTGGTATTTATTATCGACCGCACCCGCTGGACGGAAGAAGACCAGGCGGTGTTAAAGCGCTTGGAGCATGTTAAAGCGCCGGTGATTCTGGCGGTTAATAAAGTCGACCGCCTGGGCGAAAAAGGCGATTTGCTGCCATGGCTGGCAGAGGTTGGTGCACGCCGCGATTTTGCCGCTATCGTACCGATTTCAGCGAAGCACGGCACCCAGGTAGATACCCTGGAAGAGGAGGTGGCCAAACACCTGCCCGAAAGCGTCCACTTCTTCCCCGAAGACCAAATTACCGATAAAAGCCTGCGCTTTATGGCCGCGGAGCTGGTGCGTGAAAAGGTCATGCGCCAGTTGGGCGATGAGCTCCCTTACCAGATGACCGTCGAAATTGAAGAGTTTCGCGAGACTGAACGGGTGACTCATATCAGCGCCTTGATCCTGGTCGAGCGCCAGGGGCAAAAGGTCATTTTGATCGGTGAAAACGGTGACCGCCTCAAAAGCATAGGTCGCGAGGCGCGCCTGGATATGGAGCGCGCCCTGGGTACCAAGGTGATGCTCAATTTATGGGTGAAAGTAAAACGCGGTTGGTCGGATGACGAGCGCGCCTTGAAAAGCTTGGGTTACGACCTCGATTGAAGGTAACGATGTCGCCAGAGCCGGCCTTTTTGCTTCACCGTCGGCCCTACCGTGAAACCAGTGCGCTGGTGGATCTATTAACGCTTGATCACGGTAGGGTGCGTGCTGTGGCCCATGGCGGGCAACGGCCTGGCYCAAAATCACGCCAGCGCCTGCAGCCGTTTACACCGCTGTTTGTGACCTGGCAGGGCAGCCGCGACTTAAAGCGGCTCACGTTAATGGAGTCCCGCGGCCAGACGGCGCTGCTGGCTGGGGAAGGCCTGCTATGCGGGCTCTACGCCAATGAGATCGCCACCCGGCTGCTGCCGTTAGAGCTGCCTGCACCCGAACTGTTTGCGTTTTATACGGCGCTACTTGAGGCGTTGCCAGCCCCTGCCGAGCGAGCGCTGGCGCTTCGCCGCTATGAGTGGGCGCTGCTAGAGGCGCTTGAGGCCACGCCACAGTTCACGACGCCAGAGGGTAGCGTTTTGGACCCTCAACTCCGCTACCGTTTTGACACCGACAGCCGGGCATTTATGCCTGCTGAGCGTGGGCTCGATGGCAGAACGCTACGTTACATTGAACAGGGTGACTGGCAGCATGAAGGGCTTGCCAATGCGCTCAAAGCGGTAATGCGCGCGGCGCTTGCGCCCCATCTGGGGACTACCGTTTTACGTTCACGGGAACTGATGCTTGATTTAGCGCGGCGTCGTCATCGGTCCTGATTTGTTTTAAATTTTGTGTTCACAAACTCTTATTTTATCGCTGCGCTGGAGGCTCTATGCACCCCCCTCGGATACTGTTAGGCGTCAATATTGATCACATCGCGACACTTCGCCAAGCCCGAGATACTCGCTATCCCGATCCCGTACAGGCGGCCTTAGTCGCTGAAGAGGCGGGCGCCGATGGCATTACGGTGCATTTGCGTGAAGACCGGCGGCATATCCAGCCCCGCGATGTGCGCATTCTGGCCGAAGTGCTGAACACGCGCATGAATCTGGAAATGGCCGTCACTGAAGAAATGCTGGCCCTGGCTGAAGACGTTCGCCCCGCACATGTCTGTTTAGTGCCGGAAAAACGCGAAGAGCTAACCACCGAAGGCGGTCTGGATGTCGTTGGCGGTTTTGACGCCATTGCCAGCGCCTGTCAGCGGTTGAGCGCGGCGGGTTGCGATGTATCCTTGTTTATCGACCCTGATATTGAGCAGATTGACGCTGCTCAGCGCGCCGGGGCGCCGACGATTGAACTGCACACCGGGGCTTACGCCGAAGCGCGTTCCGGCAGCGATGCCGCCAATGCGGAGTATCATCGCTTAACCACCGCTGCGACTCACGCTATCTCACTAGGCTTGGTGGTTAACGCTGGCCACGGTTTGCACTATCACAACGTGGAAGCGATTGCGGCACTGCCGGGCGTTAACGAACTCAATATTGGCCATGCCATTATCGCCCGTGCGTTGTTTGTTGGCCTGAAAGAGGCTGTGCAGGAGATGAAGCGCTTGATCGTCGCTGGCCAAGAGGCAGGGTTAATGGCGGCCTTAGATGCCCACGATCATGATCATGCAGACCACGCTGAGCATATTCATAATGGCTGCTGCGGGCATTAATCAGCAGTTTTCTACTGAGAGGTTGTTTAGGCGATGATCGTGGGAATCGGTTCTGATATTGCCCGCGTTGAGCGTTTTACGCGGGCCATGCAGCGGCACGGCCCACGCTTTGCCCAGCGTATTTTAGGCCCCGATGAGCAGACGCTTTGGCTGCAGAAATCCCAACCCGCGGCGTTTCTGGCCAAACGCTTTGCTGCCAAGGAGGCCTTTGTAAAAGCCCTGGGTCTAGGCCTGCGCCAGGGATTGCAGTGGAGTGATATTCAGGTGCTGAACGATGCCTTGGGTAAGCCCTATTTCCTGCTCAGCGGCGAAGCCGAACGGCTGTTGCAAGCCGCCGGTGTGATCAACAGCCATGTGACCTTGAGCGATGAAGCTGAGTACGCGGTGGCTTTTGTGGTGCTTGAGCGATAATTTCAAGATTAACGTTAAGGATTGCTGGGTGCTCGATTTACTTAACGCCCAAATGATTTAATGGCCGGTAATTTAATGTCCGGTAATTTAATGTCTAAGTAGCTGTGGTCGGTGCGCACGTAGCCGCGCCATTGCTTGGTATAGCTCGTCCAATAGCCCCTCAACATGGTCTAAACCGCTGGTACGAAGGCGGGTTTCCAAGGCCTCGACCAGCAAAGCTAACTCCGGCGCGCCGCAGTAACGGCTGGCACCATTGAGTCCATGTACCCAGTCGAGCAGTGTGGGTAAGTGTTGTTGGCTAAAAGCGGTGCGCATATGCTGTTCGCTTTCATCCAAACTGTCGATCAGGCGTTTGAGCTGCTCTCGCGCCAAGTCCTCTTTCCCCCCTGCTAGGCGCGCCCCAATCTCAAGATCAACGACAGGTAGCTTAGCGGGTGCCGTGTGGCTGAAGCGTGGCTTGGTGGGGGTTTTGCTATCGCGCTGAGAGTCGGTCGGTGCAGGGTTGCTGGCGGTTAGCCGATGGGTAACCCCCAAAAAGCGCTTTAGCAACTGTTCGAGCTGCTCCTCATCAATCGGTTTTATCAGCACGTCATCAAGGCCTTCCGCGAGCCATTGCTGGCGTTCGCTGCTGAGCACGTGGGCGGTGACGGCAATAATCGGGCAGCGGGCCCAGGTGCTACTGATTCGGCGCAGCGCTTGGGTGGTCTGGACGCCATCCATCCGCGGCATACGAATGTCCATTAACACCATGTCAACATTATGGGTGCGGGCGTACTCAAGCGCCTGATGGCCGCTTTCTAGCGTGGTGACATGCAGAGCTGGGGTTTCAAGCATGCTTTTGAGCAGCTCCCGGTTCGGCGCATTATCGTCGACAATCAGTAGCTTGAGTGGTGGAGTCGCGGCTGGAAGCGCTAGTTGTTCCTGGTCGATGTTAGTAGGTGTAAACGCAGATAATAGTAGCTGCTTGAGGGAGGCCACCAACTGAGCGCGGGAAAAAGGTTTGTAGAGAGTCTCGCCGCCATGGGTTAAGTGCAGCGGTGGCAGATCAAAGCTGTTGCCATTGGCTAAAATGAGTGTGGGGCAGGGCGTTTGATCAATCACCGTTTGCCAATGGGCGTGCCATTCGGGGTTAAAGTCGCCGTGCTCCAACCCTAATATGAGTAATTGCGCTGGTTCAGAGGCATCAAAGGCGATCGGCTGTGCTTCCCAGCGCTGCAGTAAATGCTCGAGTACGTGTCGGGTCGGTGCGTGAGTCTCATATAAACGAATAGCCGGATTGGCAAGGCTGATTTCCGCTGGCCGTTCGATGGCTTTGTGCGCCAGCATGGGCAGTGTAAAGGAGAACGTCGTGCCTTTGCCCAGCTCGCTTTCGACGCCAATCTCTCCGCCCATGCGCTCAATCAATTGTCGGCAGATAGTAAGGCCAAGGCCGCTGCCGCCAAATTGCCGCGAATGGCTGGGCTCTGCTTGAGAAAAGGCGCTAAACAGTGCTTCCTGATGGGCCTCGCTTAGGCCAATCCCCGTGTCACTGACACTGAGATTGAGCACCACATGCTGGCCTTCCAGGTTGTCCAGCATGACGCGCACAATCACGTCGCCTTCATGAGTGAACTTGAGCGCATTGCCAATTAAGTTATTCAACACCTGATGAATGCGCAGCGGGTCGCCGGTCAGCGGTGTGGGTACGTCGTCATACACCATGGCCACCAAGTGCAGCTGCTTGCGCTGGGCTTCTGGGGCGTGCAGCCCCACCACTTCGTCGACCAGGGCGACGATATCGATATCCGTCTCTTCCAGAGTGAGGCGGTTGGCTTCAAGCTTGGAGAAGTCGAGTACATCGTTAACCAGTATCAGCAGATTGTCGCAAGCGCGGTGCACATGCTGCAGCCACTCCTGCTGTCGTGTATCCAGCGMCGAGCGCCCGAGCAAACGGCAGAAGCCGATAATGCCGTTTAGCGGCGTGCGAATCTCATGGCTCATATTGGCTAAAAATTCAGACTTCACGGCGTTAGCTCGCAGAGAACTGCGGTGAGCCAAATCGAGCTTGATATTCTGCTCCTCAATGGTTTCCATTGACTCTTGCAGCTCGCTGGTGGCCTGCTCGATTTGCGTTTGCATATCCCGCTGGGCCTGCTGAAAGTGCTCGGCCAGGGCGTTGATATAGCTACTTAAGTGGTGAAACTCTGTTGTATTAGAGGGCGCCAGGCGTAGCCGATAGTCACCGCGGGATAGACGATAAAGGGCCTGGTTGGCTTCCTCTATAGGGCGGGTGGTATAGCGGCTGATGGCAAACGCAACTAAAAACAGCAGCAGGCCAAGTAGCATGCCGCCTAAGCTTAGACTAGCGATCAGTTTATAGCGTCCTAGGGTTAACGCCCGGGTGTCCATTTCGATATCTAGCCAGCCAACGCTGCTATTGTCTGCTTGGCTGGCATTGGTCTGGGGAGTGCTTAGTGGCAAACGCAGTCGCCAAGCCTCTTGCTCCTTAATCAATTGCTGATCAGCGGGGGCGGTTAGCGGTGGTGGGTTGGATTGACCCATTAATAAAAGACGATTGCCTTGTTGATTAAAGAGCGCAACCGTACGCAGCCCTTGCATATTGAGCAGTTGGCGGGCCAAGGTCTCCAAGCGCTGGGTATCAGCCGTTTCGACCGCATCAGCAAGGCTTGGGGCCAGCAACTCGCCGACGCTGACTAAACGCTCTTGGTGGGCCGCGCGCGCTTGCGTATCACTCAATATGACCAGCATTACCGCCATCAGGGCGTACACCAGGAGTGGAAAACCGAGTAAGGCAAATAGAAGACGGGTATTCAATGACATGAAAAGAAGCTCGTTGATTCAATAAGGTTGCCTGTCCAGTCCAAGGCAGCACCGATATAATGCAGCATAACGGTGACGATAAGGAACATTCATGAATGATCTCAAGGGCTATCTCAAGAGCTATCCCACGTTAGAAGATGTGGTTGGTAACACGCCCCTGGTACGCCTGAAGCGCATTAGCGCTGGACGTAACAATACACTGTTGGCCAAGCTCGAAGGCAATAATCCTGCCGGGTCGGTCAAAGACCGCCCCGCGCTCTCCATGATTAATGAAGCAGAAGCGCGGGGCGATATTACCCCTGGCGATACGCTGATTGAGGCGACTTCGGGCAATACCGGGATTGCGCTTGCCATGGCGGCGGCGATTAAAGGCTACCAGATGGTGCTGATAATGCCGGAAAACGCCTCAGATGAGCGTAAGCAGGCGATGGCAGCTTTTGGGGCTAAATTAATTTCTGCCAGCAAATCCGGGGGCATGGAGGAGGCTCGGGATATCGCGGATGGCATGATTGCCAGAGGCGAGGGGAAGCCGCTCAATCAGTTCGCCAACCCGGATAACCCCCTGGCGCACTACCGCACCACCGGCCCGGAGGTATGGCAACAGACGGGCGGCGAGGTGACTCACTTTGTTAGCTCCATGGGTACCACGGGTACCATTATGGGTGTGTCGCGCTATTTGAAAGAGCAAAATCCAGCCATTCAAATTGTCGGCTTGCAGCCTGCCGATGGCGCGAGTATTCCCGGCATCCGCCGCTGGCCACAAGCTTACCTGCCGGCTATTTTTGAGGCGCCGCGAGTGGATGTCACCCTGGATATTGGCCAACAGGAAGCCGAAGAGCACATGCGACGTCTGGCCCGCGAAGAGGGTATTCTGGCCGGAGTGTCGTCGGGTGGCAGCCTCGCGGGCGCGCTGCGCATCGCTGAGCAAACCGAAAATGCAGTGATTGTGTTTATTGTCTGTGACCGTGGTGACCGCTATCTCTCCACTGGCCTTTTTGCCCCAGGAGTATAACCATGGCCATGTTGGGAAAACGGCGGCCACCCAGGCCTGCGTCAGGTCATTCTGGTCTAGCGGGCACGCCAGGCGGCAAAACGCGGCATACCGCGACGGATGATACATCGCCCCTGGTGATTGAGCGCTTGGCCCACGATGGCCGTGGCGTTGCCCACGCTGCCAACGGTAAAACCGTGTTTGTTGATCAGGCGCTGCCCGGTGAACAGGTGGAAGTAGCCGTTCACCTCACTCGCAAGCGCTTTGATGAAGCGCATATCAAGTCATTGCTAACGACGTCGGAGCAGCGCGTTACACCGCCGTGCCCGCATTTTGGCCACTGCGGTGGTTGCGATTTGCAGCATTTAAATATCGATGCCCAGCGTGCCCATAAGCGCGAAGTAGTGCGCGACCTCTTTGCGCGTCAAGGCATCACGCTGGATCAGATCGCCTCGATTCAGGGGGATGATCAAGGCTACCGTCGCCGAGCGCGGTTGGGTGTCAAAGTCGATAGCCAGGGTAATACGCGGCTTGGCTTTCGCGCTGCCCACAGCCACCGCCTGGTGGATATCGAACGCTGCCCGGTATTGGTGAATCCCCTGCAGCAGTTGCTAGCGCCCCTGCGCGAGTTGCTGGAAACCCTGGAGGCCCCGCGCCAGGTAGGCCATATAGAGCTGCTGGCAACGCCTGCAACACAGGTGGTGTTGGTGCGTCAGTTAAAGGAGCATGGTAAAGACGCCGAACGCTGGCAAGCCTTTGCACAGCAGCAGGCAGTAGCGCTGGGCACTTGGTTGGGGCGTGAATCGCCCACACTGCACTGGCATGGCGCACCGCCGACGCTAGAAGAGTCGTTAACCGTTAACGGCCAGCCACCGCTGAGTTTAAGTTTTGCGCCGGGGGACTTTTTACAGGTCAACGCCCAGGTTAATCAGCAAATGGTCGCTCAGGTCATCCAGTGGTTAGCGCCTAAGTCAGGACAAAAGCTACTCGACCTGTTTGCCGGTATCGGTAATTTCAGCCTGCCCATCGCGGCCGCGGGAGCTGAGGTGCATGCGGTGGAGGGKAACCCCGCCATGGTGGCGCGCATTGCCATTAATGCCAAGCGTAACCAGCTAATGGTCAGCGGCCAGCAGGCCGATTTAAACAGCACTGTCAGCGTTAAGGAGCTGTTAAACGATCACGGCGATAGTGATGCGCTGGTCCTCGACCCGCCGCGTAGTGGCGCTGAAGTCATTTGTCAGGCGTTGGCGCAGCACCCTGTGCCCAGGGTGGTCTATATTTCCTGTGATCCAGCGACGCTTGCCCGGGATGCGGCACATCTTGTGCATGCAGGTTACCGGGTCAAGCAAGTAGCAGTGGCGGATATGTTCCTTCACACTGCGCATATGGAAACGCTGATGCTGTTTGAAACTGATGTTAAAAGCTGATGTTAAAAGTTGGGGGGCTAGTGTTGCCCCATCGCATCAAGCCACGGTGACGGCCGTGTAGAGACCGTCTTCCTGAAAGGATAAGTGATTGTCATGGTGAAAGTGCGTGAAGACCAGCCGCTAACCGCAAGCGGAAAGGTGGACATACAGCAGTGGTTAACGCGCCTGCAGGAGGATGTGCGCCTACCTGAGCCTGAGCGTTTAGTCGAGGCCTGTGAGCTCGCTGAGCAGTTAGAGCTTGAGGCGCCGCGTACTCATCGTGTATGGCTGTCGCCAGGTTCTAGCTTTCGCATGGGCCTGGAAATGGCCGATATCCTTGGCGAATTAAAGCTCGATCAAGCGACGCTAGAGGCCGCCGTTCTCTACCGTGGCGTGCGGGAAGGGTTGTTGAGCCTTGAGTCGGTGTCAAAGCGCTTTGGCGAAGAAGTGGCCAGCCTGATTGATGGCGTGCTGCAAATGGCCGCTATCAGCTATCCGCTGGCGCCTGATCACGGTATGGGCCAGCACAACCAGCAGGAAAACCTACGCAAGATGCTGGTCAATATGGTCGGCGATGTGCGCGTGGCGCTGATCAAAATTGCCGAGCGCACCTGTGCCCTGCGCCAGGTAAAAGACGCTCCCCGGGAAAAAAGTTTACAAGTGGCCAGGGAAGTCGCCGATATTTACGCACCGCTGGCTCACCGCCTGGGCATCGGTCAGCTTAAGTGGGAGCTGGAAGATCTATCGTTTCGGTATTTGCACGAAGACGAGTACAAAGCGATAGCCAAGCTGCTGGCGGAGAAGCGTCTTGACCGCGACCGCTACATCCACGATGTCGTCGAAACCATCAAAGCTTTGATGGAAGCCCAGCACATCCACCGCTATGACGTGGATGGTCGGGCCAAACATATCTACTCGATCTGGCGCAAAATGAAGCGTAAGCGGATCGACTTCTCACAGGTACACGACGTACGCGCGGTGCGCATTCTGGTGCCGGAAGTAGCCGACTGCTACACCGTGCTGGGGATTATCCACTCGCGCTGGCACCACGTGCCCAACGAGTTTGACGACTATATCGCCAACCCCAAAAAGAACGGCTATCAGTCGCTGCATACCGCCGTAATGGGGCCGGAAAATAAGGTGCTCGAAATCCAGATTCGTACCTTCGCTATGCACGACGAAGCGGAGCTGGGCGTGTGCGCCCACTGGCGTTACAAAGGCCACGATACCAACGCCAAAAGCCGTAGCTACGAAGAGAAAATTGCTTGGTTGCGCCAAGTGTTGGAGTGGCAGGACGAAGTGGGCGGCTTTGGCGATTTGCGCGAAGGGCTCTCCAGCGATGTAGCGCCTGATCGTATCTACGTATTTACCCCCGACGGCCACGTGATTGATCTGCCGCGGATTGCCACACCGATCGATTTCGCCTACCGGGTGCATACCGAAATTGGTCACCGCTGCCGAGGCGCCAAGATTAATGGGCGCATTGTGCCGCTCACCTACAAGTTAAAGACCGGCCAGCAGATAGAAATTCTTACCGCCACCAAGGGKGGGCCAAGCCGCGACTGGTTAAACCCCAGCCTGGGCTATGTGCGCACTTCCCGGGCTCGGGCCAAAATCCAGGCGTGGTTTAAACATCAGGCGCGGGATCAAAACCTGGACGAGGGGCGCGTGCTGTTTGACCGTGAAATGCGCCGCCTGGATGTCGAGGGTCTCGATCTGCCCAAGCTGGCCAAGGCCGTCAACTACCAAAATGCCGAGGACATGTACGCCGCCATCGGCGCCGGTGACCTGCGTATCGGCCAGGTGTTGCACCAGGCTCAGCAGCTGTTTGGTGAAACTGACGACCAAGAGCAGCTCGACCGCCTGCTCGCCAAGCCAAAACGCCAATCCAGCAAAGCCACCAAAAGCGATATTACCGTGCTGGGTGTCGGCAACCTGAAAACCAGTATGGCCAACTGCTGCCGTCCGGTGCCTGGCGAACCGATTATCGGGTTTATTACCCAGGGGCGCGGCGTTACTGTTCACCGTCAAGATTGCAGCAATATTCTGCAATTGCGCCTGGATGAGCCCCAACGCATTATCGAAGTAGAGTGGGGCGAACGTGCTCAAACCCGCTACCCGGTGACCATCGAGATTCAGGCCTGGGATCGCTCCGGCCTATTGCGTGATGTCACTGGTTTGCTGGGTAATGAAAAAGTTAACGTGCTGGCGGTGAACACGCTAACCGATACTGATGAGGGTATTGCCCGGCTGCGTATCACGCTGGAAGTCGACGGTCTGGAGTCCCTGGGGAGGCTGTTCTCGCGTATTCAGCAGTTGCCCAACGTTACCGAAGTGCGCCGTTTGCGCAACGCCGACCCGGATCAACAAGTTCGCAAGGGAGGAGCATAATGCGCCATGGTATCGACGACCTGCTGACGCTCATGCAGGTGCTGCGTAACCAGGAGCAGGGCTGCCCTTGGGATCTCCAGCAGAATTGGGACAGCATTGTGCCCCACACCCTGGAAGAGGCCTACGAGGTCGCCGACGCCATTGAGCGACGCGCTTTTGACGAGCTACCCGGAGAGCTAGGCGATCTGCTTTTTCAAGTGGTTTACTACGCCCAGTTCGGGGCGGAGGAGCAGCGCTTCGACTTTGCTGATATCGTCGATACCCTGACCGCCAAGATGTTGCGTCGCCATCCCCACGTATTTCCGGAGGGCACCCTGGCCTCACGCCGCCCGCCGGGAGTGAGCGCCGAGGAAGTGCAAACCCAGCAGGTCAACAGCCGCTGGGAGTCGTTGAAAGCCGAGGAGCGTGCTGAAAGGGCCATTGAGGCGCCCTCTGTGCTCGACGATGTACCGCGCACGCTACCTGCGCTAAGCCGCGCTGCCAAGCTGTCTAAACGCGCCGCGCGGGTAGGCTTTGACTGGCCCGATGCCCGCGGTGTCATTGACAAAATTCGTGAAGAGTTGGCCGAGGTCGAAGAAGCGCTTGCCGCTGGCGACCAGCAGCACGCCCAGGAAGAAGTCGGCGATTTGCTGTTTGCGGTCACCAACCTTGCCCGCACGCTGAGTGCCGACCCGGAGCAGTGCCTGCGCGCTACCAATGCCAAGTTCGAGCGCCGTTTTCGTTTTGTTGAGCGCGAGCTGAGCGCTGCCCAGCGGCCATTAACGGAGGCTTCTCTAGACGAGATGGAAGCCCACTGGCAGGCGGCGAAAGCAGAAGAAAAACAACCTACCCATCCCTGATTTAATAATGATGCGACCCCTGCAAGGAGGCCATGCCAATGAGTCACGACCTACACGAATCTCTGCGCGATAACGTGCGTATTCTAGGCGACAGCCTGGGGCGCACCATTGCCGATGATTTGGGCCAAGCATTTGTCGATAAAATTGAAACCATCCGCGCCCACGCCAAGCGCGGGCGCCAGGGCGACTCGCTGCAACAGCGCGAGTTGATCGAGTATCTGCGTGAGCTCCCGGAGAGCGACCTGCTGCCGGTCACCCGAGCCTTTAACCAGTTTTTAAACCTCGCCAATATTGCCGAACAGCACTATCGGGCGCGCTTTCGCCGGGTAGAGGACTACAAACCCGGCTCTCAGCCGGTGCTGGGGGAGCTGCTTGAGCGCGCCCAGCAGGCGGGCAACTCACCGCGTAATCTGGTCGAGGCCCTCGCCAATATGCGCGTAGAGTTGGTGCTCACCGCGCACCCCACCGAAGTTATTCGCCGCACCTTGATCCAAAAATATGACGCCATTGATGAGTGTTTAACCGCCATCGAGAGCTCTGAAGATTATCCCGAGCGTGGCACCCGTGCCCAAGGGCGTCTGGAAGAGCTGATTAGTCAGGCATGGCACACTGACGAGATCCGCCACGAGCGGCCCACCCCGGTAGACGAAGCCAAATGGGGCTTTGCAGTGATCGAAAACTCGCTGTGGCAGGCGGTGCCTGACTTCCACCGCGATCTGGATAACCTGCTGCTGGATACCGCCGGCGAGCGCTTGCCCCTGGACGCCGCACCGATACGCTACGCCTCCTGGATGGGCGGTGACCGCGACGGTAACCCCAACGTGACCGCCCGAGTAACCCGCGAAGTTCTGCTGTTAGGCCGCTGGATGGCCGCCGACCTCTATCTGCGCGATCTTGAGCAGCTCAAAACCGAGCTCTCCATGTGGAAGGCTAATAGTGCACTTAAAGCCGAAGCGGGCGATGTCGCTGAGCCTTACCGCGAAGKGCTGAAGCGGTTGCTTGCGAAGATGGAGTCGACCCGGGATTGGGCCAAGGCCGAACTGGAAGGGCGCAACTACGACGGCGGGCCGATTATCGAAACCCGCGATCAGCTCTATTCGCCACTGCTCGCCTGCTACCGCTCGCTGTGCGATGTAGGTCTCGACACCATCGCCAATGGCGCACTGCTGGACACCCTGCGCCGGGTAGCCGTGTTTGGCGTCACGCTGACCAAGCTCGACCTACGCCAAGAAGCCAGCCGCCATGCCCAGGTGATAGAAGAGCTGACCAGCACGCTGGGCCTTGGCCACTACCGCGAATGGGACGAGGCTCAGCGCCAAGAGTTTCTGCTCGCCGAGCTTTCCTCGCGTCGCCCGCTGATTCCACGCCGCTGGGAGTGCTCCGCCGAGTCCCGGGAGGTGCTGGACACCTTCAAAGTCATCGCCCAGGAGCATTCTGAAGCGCTGGGGACGTACATTATCTCCATGGCCGCTGAGCCCTCAGACGTGCTCACCGTCGCGCTGCTCATGAAAGAGGTTGGGGGACAGGTAACGCTACCTATTGCGCCGCTATTTGAAACCCTTAACGACCTGGATCACGCAGGCGACGTTGTCGATAAACTGCTCTCAATTCCTGGCTATCGCTCGCTGATCGATGACCGTCAGGAGGTCATGATTGGCTACTCCGACTCGGCAAAAGATGCCGGCCAGCTGGCCGCTGCCTGGGCGCAGTACCGTGCACAGGAGKCGCTGGTGAATGTGTGTAATCGACACGGCGTCGATTTAACCCTGTTCCACGGCCGCGGCGGCACCGTCGGCCGCGGTGGCGGCCCGGCCCACGCGGCTATTCTCTCCCAGCCCCCTGGTTCGGTAAACGGCAGCCTCAGGGTTACTGAGCAGGGCGAGATGATTCGTTTCAAGTTTGGCCAGCCGGATATTGCCCTGCGTTCCATGGAGATCTACGCCTGTGCAGTACTGGAGGCCACGCTATTGCCTCCACGCACACCAGAACCTCACTGGCGCGAGGAGATGGATCAGCTCGCCAAGGTAGCGCACGCGGCTTACGTAGGCGTAGTGCGGGAAGACCCGGACTTTGTGCCTTATTTCCGGGCGGTCACCCCGGAGGGCGCTCTGGGCAGGTTGCCACTAGGCTCCCGCCCCACCAAGCGGCGTCAGGATGGCGGGGTGGAAACCCTGCGCGCCATTCCATGGATTTTCGCCTGGACGCAGATTCGCCTGATGCTACCCGCGTGGCTGGGCAGCGGCGAAGCCTTCTCGCGGCGCTTGGAACAGCCCGGTGGCCGTGATGTGCTGCAGGAGATGCGCAACGAGTGGCCCTTCTTCGGCACCTACCTGGACATGCTTGAGATGCTGCTGGCCAAAGCCGATGTGGCCATTGCTGCCTACTACGAGCACCGCTTAGTCGACGAGCCCTCGTTGAAGGCGTTGGGTAAACAGTTACGCCAGCGGTTCGCGTCGTTGGAAGAAGCAGTGCTGGATATTCTTCAGCAGGAGAAGCTGCTGGAGAACACCCCGCTGATTCGCCAGGCAATCGATGTTCGCAATCCCTACATTGATCCGCTGCACGGTTTGCAGGCGGAGCTGCTGCAGCGTAATCGCGATGCCGATGGGGCGATTAGCGCCGACCTTTCTCGGGCGTTGATGGTCACTATGGCGGGCATAGCGGCAGGGCTGCGCAACACCGGCTAGGCTGTTTTGATACGATTTTTACCGTGATTTTTAACCGTAACGTTCTACTACAACGTTCTACTACTACAGAGAGGCGCCAATGTCCTCAGATGCTCAAGCGGTACTCGACTTTTGGTTTGAGGAGTTGACGGCTGCTCAGTGGTTTAAAAAAGACGCTGAGTTGGATCGTACAATCTCGCAGAGGTTTGGCGCGCTGCATGTCCAGGCCGCACAGTGCGAGTGCTACGCTTGGCGGCAAACAGCCGAAGGGCGGCTCGCGGAGATCATTGTGTTGGATCAGTTCTCGCGCAATATCTACCGCGACGACGCCCGCGCCTTTGCCACCGATACCTTAGCGCTGGCGCTGGCCCAAGAGGCAGTGGCCGTTGGAGCCGATGCTCCGCTTTCCAGAGTGCAGCGGGCGTTTTTGTATATGCCCTATATGCATAGCGAGTCTGTGGTCATTCATGAGCTGGCGATGCAGCTGTTTGACCAGCCGGGACTAGAGAATAATCTCGATTTTGAAGTACGCCACAAGGCGATTATTGATCGTTACGGGCGTTATCCGCACCGCAATGCATTGCTGGGGCGGGCCTCTAGCGACGAGGAGCTGGACTTTCTAAAGCAGCCCGGCTCCTCTTTTTAAGCGTATATTTATTCCCTTTTAGCCCTATGGCGTTATATGTCGTTGCGAAAATCTACCCGGATCAATAAGTACATTAGCGAAAGTGGCATGTGCTCGCGCCGCGAGGCCGRCCGCTTTGTGGAGCAGGGCAACGTGTGGATAAACGGTCGCCGCGCGACCACCGGTGATCAAGTGTTGGCAGGTGACTTGGTTAAAGTAAACGGCCAGGAGATTGAGCCTCAAGAAGAGGAGGATCTGGTACTGATCGCGCTGAACAAACCGGTGGGCATTGTCAGTACCACTGAATCCAGCGAAAAGGACAATATCGTTGAGTTTGTGAAGCATGGCGTGCGTATTTTCCCCATTGGGCGGCTCGATAAAGACTCCCAGGGACTGATTTTTTTAACCAATAACGGCGATCTGGTTAATAAGATTCTGCGCGCCAATAACAACCACGAAAAAGAGTACCAGGTGACGGTGAACAAGCCGATCACCGACGAGTTTATAGAGGGCATGCAGAGCGGCGTGCCGATTCTTGGCAAGGTGACCAAGCGCTGCAAGGTGCAAAAAGAGTCCACCTTTGTGTTCACCATTACCCTGGTGCAGGGGCTCAATCGGCAAATTCGCCGTATGTGCGAATACTTCGGCTATGAAGTTACCCAGCTTATTCGCACGCGCATTATGAATGTGCCCCTCAAAGGCTTGGCCTTGGGCGACTGGCGCGATCTCACTGCCAAAGAGATCGATACCATTATCGCGTTGACCGAACGCTCAGAGGCGGCACCCGAGAAGAAAAGTAAAGCTAAGCCTGAAAGACCCAACTACAGCTCAGGCGCAGGAAAGGCAAAGCCGCCCGCTGCGAAAGGGCGCCCGGCCAAAGCCGGCTCGAAGGCGACTGGTGCCAAGGCCGCCGGAGCTAAACCGCTTCCCAAAGGTAAAAAAGCTGCCAGCGGAAAAGTCAGTACCGGCCCGAAGGGCAGTGCCGGTAAACCGCACCCCAAAGGTAAAGCCCCCGGCAAGCCCGGTGTTAAAAGCAAGCCTGGTGCTAAAGGTAAGCCCGTGGGTAAAGGCCGCGGCAAGCCAGCGGTGGGCGGCAAACCTTCTCAGCGACGCAAGTAGCTGCTAACCATTCAAGAGTTTCCACTGTGATTCCAATCGTCGCTTTTTACTCTGTGATTAGCGTTATCGCTTATATCACTTACGCTATCGACAAAAAGGCGGCTATTAATAACCGCCGTCGGGTGAGTGAGAAATCGCTACATCTGCTTGGGGTAGTGGGGGGCTGGCCGGGTGCGCTACTGGCCCAACAGCAACTGAGACATAAAACCCAGAAAACCGCTTTTCAAGTTACGTTCTGGCTGACAGTTGTCGTAAATCTGGTCTGTGTAGGGTGGCTAATGGTTTCATTGAGTCTCATTTAGCCACCCTATGCTGGGTACCTACGCTCTGGCGTGGTTGCTGGGCGCGAAAAGAAAATTAGCGATTAGCTCTTTACCGCCCTCGGTGGCAAACGATTCCGGGTGAAACTGGATGCCATGAATCGGGTACTCCCGATGTTTAACGCCCATTAGTTCGAATTCGCCCAGTGCCTGCCAGCGGCTGCGCTGCTCAAAGCTATCGGCTGCAAGTGCGCCTACGGTGGCGGTTACTTCCAGGCACTCGGGTAGAGTGATCGCATCGGMAATTAGCGAGTGGTAGCGCATCACTTCAAGCTGGTCAGGCACGCCGTTAAACACCGATGCGTTATTGTGGTTGATCGGGCTGATCTTGCCATGCATCGGCAGCGGCGCTTTGACTACCTTGCCGCCAAACACGTGCACGATGCCCTGCATGCCCAGGCATACTCCCAGCAGCGGCGTGGTTTTGCCCAGTTTTTCGATCACTTCTGCACACACACCAAAGTAGCGCGGGTCATCCGGCGAGCCGGGGCCGGGGGAGATAATAATGCGATCCGGTGCCATGGCTTCGATGGCGTGGAAATCGATTTGATTATTGCGCTTAACGAGTATCTCGAAATTGGCCAGCCCGCCGCGATTCTTCTCCGTGGTTAGAATCTCTCCAATAAACTGGTAGAGGTTATAGGTGAAGGAGTCGTAATTATCGATGATCAGTACCTTCATGCTTGGCTCTCCATGTCCGTCTCCATAAAGGGGGTAAGGGCTTTGCGTGTACCGGCAAACTTGCGGCGGATCTCCTCGTACTCATCGGCAGCGTTGCTATCAAACACATTGCCACCGCAGGTTTGCACGTAGGCACGTTCACCATTCACAAACACGGTGCGAATGGGAATCGCAAAGGTGCAGTCGCCGTTAAACGAGAACTGGCCCACTGCGCCGCCGTAGGGGCCCCGACCGTCAGTTTCCAGGTCATCGATAATTTTCATCGCCTCGATTTTGGGGGCGCCGGTGAGAGTGCCCGCGGGAAAGTTGCTGGCCAGCGCGGTAAACATATCTTCACCTTCGGCGATAATGCCGACGATCTCGCTGGAAATATGCTGAACGTGGCTGAAGCGTTTGATATCCATCAGGCTGCGCACTTTGACGGTGCCAAATTGCGCCACACGACCAATATCATTGCGGTGTAGATCCACAATCATATTGTGCTCGGCGATCTCTTTGGGGTCGTTGAGCAGCGCCCGGGCGAGCTGGGTATCCTCCTGGGGCGTTTGGCCACGCAGCGTGGTGCCCGCCAGGGGGAAGGTTTCCATTTCCCCTTGGCGCAGCCGGAATAGAAGCTCGGGGCTGGCGCCAATCAGCTTCTGTTCACCAAATTTGACGTAGTACATCTGCGGCGAGGGGTTAATGGTGCGTAGCTGGTCGTACAGCGCCAAGGTATCGCCTTTGATACTAAAACGCTTTTTAAAGCCGACTTCACACTGGAACACCTTACCGTCGATAATATCCTGCTTCACCTTGGCCACCGCCTCGGCGTGCTCTGCCTGACTCATGGTGTCGCCCAGAGCGGTGATTTGCAGCGGGCCTGCTGGCTCATCGTTTGCATTGATCAGTGTCTGCAGAAAGTCGTAGCGGCTATTATCGTAGTAGAAGTAGGTGACTTCCCCGGTCATCTTGTCGAGGATAAGACCATCTTTGTAGAGCCCAAAGCGGAAGGTGTCGAAATCATCGCTGGCTTTTAACGTAAGCGAGGGCTCGAAGTACTGCATGGCGTCGTAACCAAGGTAACCGCTTAACCCACCGGCATACTTGCGGGAAATAATATTCTGCGGGATCAGACTGCGCAGCAGCTCATAGGGGTTATCGCTGGGGTAGTGTTTGGCGTTGCCTTTGCGGTCTTCGATCGTCAGCGTGTTGCCGTTGGCGTAAAGCGTGTACTCGGGATCAAAGCCAATGATCGAGTGGCGCGCCATATGGCTATCTTCGCCCAATGACTCCAGCATGTAGCAGGTATCAAACCGGCGCTCGATTTTCTGAAACAGGGCAAAGAAGTCGCAGTCCGCCGCCAAGGTCACATAGTGAGGTTTGCGTGGCAGCGTAAAAGGCTGCGGGCCTGATGAGGCCTGTGTATTGGCAGTGGTCATGATGCATCATTCCGTGAAGAAGGGCTTGAAGAGGGTAACGTGGTCAGCGCGCGGGAACCCCGCGAAACCGTAGCGATGCCCACGCCCAGGGTTTCGGCTATTTTGCGGTGAGGCACGCCTTCCTGCAGCAGTTTAAAAATCTGTAGGCGTTTACTGATTTCTTGGTACTCTGCAGGAGTCAGCAGGCTGGCCAGCGCCTCATCCATTGCGTCCGGCGAGTCGATGGCGAGCAGGTGACGAATGAGCTCAGCCTGGTAGTGTTCGTTTGTGAGCATGGTCAAGGCCGGTTAATAAGCGTGTACTAGCGTACTAGTACGGTATATTGTTGGCCAGAAAAGTCAAGCAATGCGTGTTGATTTACGTTAAGGGAATTCGATGACCGGATACTTTATTCAAGCTTTTATTTACCTTGTCGCCGCGGTGATTGCGGTACCGCTGGCCAAGCGCTTTGGCCTGGGGTCAGTGCTGGGTTATTTGGTTGCTGGGGTGGTGATTGGCCCCATTTTTGGGCTAGTGGGGCAGGAGACCACCACCATTCAGCACTTTGCCGAGTTTGGCGTGGTGATGATGCTGTTTTTGGTGGGCATGGAGCTTGACCCCAAGGGCCTTTGGGCGATGCGCGTTAGGCTGATCGGTCTGGGTGGGCTTCAGGTAGTGCTAACGGCCGCTGCTGGCACTGCCATTGCTTGGTGGCTGGGGCTTGTGTGGCAAACCGCTCTGGCGGTGGGGCTGATTTTTGCGCTCTCCTCCACGGCCATTGTATTGCAAACACTCAATGAGAAGGGGCTCGCCAAAACAGAAGGCGGGCGCAGCGCTTTCTCGGTACTGCTATTCCAGGATATTGCGGTGATCCCAATGCTGGCGTTGATTCCGCTGCTGGCGCTGCCGGAATTAATGGGCGCGGGCGGCGATGATGGCCATGCCAGCTTAAGCCTGGTAGCCCACTTGCCCGGCTGGGCGCACGCTTTAGTGGTCGTGGCAGCTATCGCAAGCGTTATTGCCGCTGGCTACTATTTGATGCCGCTGTTGTTTCGCTATGTGATTGGCTCTGGCCTGCGTGAAGTATTTACCGCTACTGCGCTGATGCTGGTGATTGGCATCGCCGCACTGATGAGTGTGGTCAATTTATCCCCCGCCCTGGGGGCCTTCCTGGCGGGGGTGGTGCTCGCCAACAGTGAATTTAAGCACGAGCTGGAAGCCAATATTGAGCCCTTCAAAGGACTACTACTGGGGCTGTTTTTTATTACCGTAGGGGCGGGCATCAACTTCTCAGTGTTAGCAGCGGAGTGGGGCACGGTGCTGTCGCTAGGCGTGGCGGTTATCGTTGTTAAAGGTGTGATTCTGCTGGGCTTGGCGCTGCTATTTCGAGTGCATGGTAGCAACGGCTGGCTGTTTACTTTAAGCCTTGCCCAAGCCGGKGAATTCGGCTTTGTGCTGCTAACCTACAGTGTTCAAAACAACGTGATTCCTACTGATATCTCTCAGATTCTCTCACTGGTGGTGGCGCTATCAATGTTCTTAACGCCGTTGCTATTTATTGCCTACGACCGGCTGGTGCTACCGCGGTACCTTATCGCTAAAAACGATGATCGCGAAGCCGATGCTATTGAGGAGCAGGCACCGGTTATCGTTGCGGGAGTAGGCCGGTTTGGACAAATTATCTGCCGCTTGCTGCGCGCCAATAATATTCCCATCGTGGCGCTGGATCTGGAGATTGAGCAGATCGAGAACCTGCGCAAAATTAACATCAAAAGCTACTTTGGCGATGCCAGCCGCTCCGACTTGCTAGAGACCGCAGGGATTGAGCACGCTAGGTTACTGGTTATCGCGTTAGACGATCGTGATCGTGCCGTACAAATGGTTAAGCATGTGAAGCATGCCTACCCCCAAGTGTGGGTGCTGGCCCGTGCATTCGACCGGGGACACGGCTATCAGCTACGTGACGCAGGGGCCGACGACGTTATCAGTGAAACCTACCACTCAGCGCTGGAACTGGGCGGGCACGCACTGACTGCCATGGGCGTGCATCCCATGCGTGCCAAGCAGATGACTTGGGCGTTTGTACAGAACGAAGATGCCCATGAGGATGAATTGTTTGCAACATGGAAGGATATTGAGGGAGGGAGTGCTTTCGGCCCTCGCTATAGTGAGCTGTTCATGAAACTCGAAGAAGCGCTCAATACCGCTATGCAGCAGGATTGGCCCGAGCCGCAACGGCAGGATGTTCCTATCTGGACACCGCCAGACCAAAGTCGCGATGCAGTTTAAAACGGCAGATGTAAGGAAGCGCTTAACATATTGAGATGACTGAGGGATGGGGCGTCGATGCGTTCGTACTCTAGGCGGCTAACGAGTCGGTTGATGGTCATGGTGGCGCCGAAACCTTGCAGCATCGCGGTGCCGCTTTCATCGGCGCCTTCCAGGTCGCTTTCACCACGCCACTCAGTGATGCCGGACTTCGCATAGACGCTGAAGGCGCCCATGCGAACACCGGCAACAATGGCACCGCCTAAACTCAGTGTATCCATAATCAGCGGATTAATGCTGGAGGATGTGGCGATTTCTTCGCTTTCCCGGTAGGCGATTTCAGCGCCAATATCGATTTGGGGGAGGCGCCAGGGGCTGTAGCCTGCGGTTACTCGAAAACCGCTGGTATAGTTATCAAGGCTTTGAAGGTCACTGCCTTCTAAGATAACGCCGTTATCCAGCTGCATGAGTTCGCTATTGGGAGCGGTATAAGCCATGACCGGCGGGGTATCGTCGGCGTAGCTGCTAAACCAAGGAACGGAGCAGCAGAGCAGGGTGCTTGCCAAGCGTTTGGTTGGCATTTTTCGTACACCTATTGTTTTATACCCATATATTGTCGTATACCCATGGGGTGTGAGAATACGGGCCGGGAGAAAAAGCTATCCCATTCAGACTAGCAACTGGCTTGGATTTCCACCACTTTAATTGCGCCCTCTGCTAAGTTATCGACTAAATTTTTACCCATTGTGATAAAGCGCTCGCCAAATACCCACTGTGGAGATAGCACCGCTTGGCGTGGCGTCTGCTCTTTTTGCCGCTGTCGCTGGCGCCACTCCAAGGCTATTTTGCTCCAGTCTTCCGTGTGTTCAAGTCGAAAACCGCCTGTTTCCAGCAATTGAGTCAGCTCCGCAATGGTCATTAGATGGGAGTGCTCAGAAGAGGCCGCCCAAGGCACTGGATAGCGAAGCTGTGCCACGTTGGGGCCGCTGATGACTTCATGCATCACTAGCTGCCCGCCAGGGCGCAGAACACGCTGGCTTTCTGCGATTACCTTGGTGGCATCGGGCATATTGAGTAGGCTGTGCTGAAAGAGCACGGCATCAAAGCTGCTATTGGCAAATGGCAGGGCGCTCGCGTTACCGGTTACCCAGATGAGTGGTAACGAGTCAGCCTGGTTAACCCGTAAACTCAGCGCTTTGTTCAGTGCACTGAAGCCATGCGTAATATCCAGCCCAGTCATCTTAAAACCCAGCGAAGCACCCTGGCGCATTAATCCGCCCAGTCCTGCGCCGATATCCAGTACCTTGCTGTGGGTGTCAGGGTTGAGGCGTGCAAGCAGCCGAGTAGAGGCCGCCACGCCACCAATATGCAGCTGATCCAAAGGGGCCAGTTGATGCAGCGTGGGGCCAGCGGGGTAGTGGGCGTCAATCTGTGCCAATACCTCATCAGCGCGCAGGGCACGCTGATAGTGATCGGCTAAAGGGTTGGAAGGGGTCATCGCTTACGATTCTTGATCCAAGCCCAGCTCTTGAATGGAAATTTCACGCATTTTAAATTTCTGAATCTTGCCGGTGACGGTCATCGGGAACTCGTCAACGAACTTAAAGTAGCGCGGAATTTTGAAGTGGGTGATCTTGCCTTTGCAGTACTCGCGCAGCGCTTCGCCGGTCACCTCATCCGCGGTGTTGTTGAGTTTTACCCAGGCAATCAGCTCTTCGCCATACTTCTTATCCGGCACGCCGGTGACCTGTACTTCTGAGATGGCCGGGTGAGCGTAGAGGAATTCCTCAATCTCTTTGGGATAAACGTTTTCGCCGCCGCGAATGACCATATCTTTGATGCGGCCTACGATCTGGATGTAACCCTCTTCATCCATGGTGGCGAGGTCGCCGGTATGCATCCAGCCCGCTTCGTCGATGGCCTCTGCGGTGGCTTTATCGTTGTTCCAGTACTTCAGCATTACGCTATAGCCGCGGGTACACAGCTCGCCGATTTCGCCCCGAGGCAGAATGCCTCCGTTGCCAGGGTCGACAATTTTGTTCTCTAAGTGAGGCTGGGTGCGGCCCACGGTGGAAACGCGTTTCTCAATACTGTCGTTGGCACCCGTTTGAGTGGAGACCGGGCTGGTTTCCGTCATGCCGTAGGCGATCTGCACGCCCTTCATATTCATCTTGTTGATCACCTGCTTCATGATTTCCGCAGGGCAGATCGAGCCCGCCATAATCCCGGTGCGCAGTGTGGAGAAGTCAGTGCTAGCAAAACCCTCGTGTTCAAGCTCGGCGATAAACATGGTGGGCACGCCGTAGAGCGCGGTGGCTTTCTGCTCGTGAACCGCTTTAAGTACTTTGCCGGGATCGAAGCCCTCATCCGGATAGATCATAGTGGCGCCGTGGGTAACACAGCCTAAGTTGCCCATTACCATGCCAAAGCAGTGATAGAGCGGTACCGGAATCACCAAACGGTCTTCGCTGGTAAAGCCCATGCTTTCCGCCACAAAAAAACCGTTATTGAGAATATTGTGGTGGGAAAGCGTTGCGCCTTTAGGAAAGCCCGTGGTGCCCGAGGTGTACTGGATATTGATCGCATCATCAAACTGCAGCGTCGCCTGCAGGTCGTCAACGTCAGTTTGGCTAACTTTGTTGGCTTCTTTCATCAGGTCAGACCAGCGCCACATGCCGCTGAGCTTTTCGCTGCTTAAATTAATAATGCACTCAAGGTCGGGCAGCTTTTGTGACTTCAGCTCGCCATCGTTACTGGCTTTTAATTCGGGTGCCAGCTCATACAGCATGGCGCTGTAGTCAGAGCTTTTAAAGCTGTTGGCAGTGACCAGAAAGCGCGCGCCAGACTGGTTCAGTGCGTATTCCAGCTCATGGGTACGGTAAGAGGGATTAATGTTGACCAGGATGGCGCCAATTTTGGCGGTGGCAAACTGGGTTAACGTCCACTCGCTGCAGTTAGGCGCCCACATGGCAACGCGGTCACCCTTATTAACGCCAATGGAGAGCAGCGCGCGGGCACAGCGGTTAACCTCTTCGTGAAGCTGGCGATAGCTCCAGTGAATATTCTGGTGCAGCACAATCAGGGCGTCGTTATCAGCATGCTGTGTCGCGATTTGATCAAATTTATCGCCAATCGTCATACCTAGAAGCGGCTTGTCTGCCATGCTGCTGGAGTAGCTGGGTTGGGTAAGGGTAGATGATGCCATGGTGTATCTCTCCGAGATTTTTTTTGTCCGAACGGGAAGGCAGAGGATAGTTAGCTGCTTTTAATTTTTATTATTCACTTCTCATTTCAACGGCTAGGGCCTTTTGCCAGGGCGACTTTGGAACTGGGCTTGCGGCCTAGCTCGCCGGTGATCCAAAAGCCGGTATCGATCACTGCCTGCAGGTCGATACCCGTTTCAATCCCCAGCCCTTCAAGCATGTAGAGCACGTCTTCGGTGGCCACATTGCCGGAGGCGCCCTTGGCGTAGGGGCAGCCGCCGAGGCCTGCCGTGGCAGCGTCAATAACGCTGACGCCTTCTTCCATTACCGCGTACAGATTGGCCAGCGCCATGCCGTAGGTATCGTGAAAGTGGGCCGCCAGGAACTCAATGGGCACCTGCTGCTGAACGGCTTCAATCATGCGCTTGGCAGCCAGCGGTGTACCGACGCCAATGGTGTCCCCTAGCGACACTTCGTAGCAGCCCATCTCATAAAGTGCCTTGGTGACTTCGGCTACTTTGCCAGGCGCGATTTCGCCCTCATAAGGGCAGCCCAATACGCAGGAGACGTAGCCGCGTACACGTACGCCCGCATCGCCTGCGCGCTTGAGCACCGGTTCAAAGCGTGCCAGCGATTCGGCAATTGAGCAGTTGATGTTCTTTTGCGAGAAAGCTTCAGATGCAGCACCAAATACTGCGACCTCTTCAACGCCAACGGATAAGGCGTTTTCAAGCCCTTTCAGGTTAGGCGTGAGCGCTGAGTAAACCACGCCGGGTTGGCGCTTAATACCAGCCATCACTTCGATGGCGTCACCCATTTGCGGCACCCATTTGGGTGACACAAAGCTGGCGGCTTCAATATGCGTCATACCCGCCTTGGCAAGCCGCTCGATCAGGGCAATTTTGGTCGCCGTGGGTACAATCCCCCCTGGCTCGTTTTGTAGGCCGTCCCGGGGGGCCATTTCAAACAGGCGAACTTGCTGAGGTAAGGTAGATTGGCGCAGTGTCATGGAGAGCTCCTTATTCGTTGGCCGCAAAGTCGAGCAGCACGGCGCCTTGGCTCACGGTGTCACCGGCTTGGAAGTGGAAGGTTTCCACGCTGCCGTCCGTCGGAGCGGTCATGGTGTGCTCCATTTTCATGGCTTCCATCACCATTAGCGGCATGCCTTTTTCAACATTAACGCCGGGCTCTACCAGCAATGCAACGACCGTGCCGTTCATGGGTGCGGTTAGCGTGGATTCTGCCTCGTGGTGACCGTGATCAATGGCATCGATGCGCCGCCAGAACAGGCGGGTTTCACCGCTGGGGTCGGCCATGACCACCACATGACCGTCGCGGCGGGCCTGCAGGCGACGGCGGTGGCCATTCAAGGTAACTGCTACCGCATCGCCGGTGAGCGGCTGCAAACTCGCGGTAAGGGTTTCATCACCAATAGTGAGATTCCACAGCGACTCGCCAGGGCTGCGTTTACCTTCGACGATCACTACCGCTTCATCGCTATCCGGCGCTTGTGCACTTGCCGGGTCACACAGGGCAATGCGAATGGTGTGCGGGGCGTTGAGGCGGAAGCCGTCGTGGCGATCCCAGGGCGAGTCGCTTTCGCACTCCTGGGTAAGTTGATTCAGGCCAATCAGCGCGGCACTCGCGTAGGCCTCCATGCTGTAAGTACGGGCTGCAAACAGCGTCGCTTCGTTGCGCTCGATAAAGCGGGTATCCAGCTCCACGTTCTTAAAGCCCGGATGCGTTGCCAGGCGCATTAGGAAGGCGCGGTTAGTCACGACTCCTTGGACATCTAAAGCTGCCAGCGCACGATTAAGGGTAGCCAGCGCGGCATCACGATCGGCGCCGTGAACGATTAGCTTGGCGAGCATGGGGTCGTAGTGCATCGACACCGCATCGCCGCTCTCTACACCGCTATCCAAACGTACCTGGTCGCCGCTTAGACCAGCGCCTTCTAAATCCAGTGCAAAGCGAGTGAGCAGGCCGGTAGCGGGCAGGAAATCCTGGTCCGGGTCTTCGGCGTAGATACGCGCTTCAAAGCTATGGCCGGTAATCGTTAGTTCGTTCTGGGTGCAAGGCAGCGGCTCGCCCATGGCGACGCGCAGCTGCCACTCGACCAAATCCTGGCCGGTGATCATCTCAGTGACGGGGTGTTCGACCTGGAGGCGAGTGTTCATCTCCATAAAGTAGAACGAACCATCAATGTCTAAAAGAAACTCGACGGTGCCTGCGCCTACGTAGCCGATCTCCTGGGCGGCGCGTACGGCAGCATCGCCCATGGCGCTACGTAGCTCCGCGGTCATGCCGGGGGCGGGGGCTTCTTCGATCACCTTTTGATGACGGCGCTGAACGCTGCAGTCCCGCTCGAACAGGTAAACGCCGTTGCCATGGCGGTCGCAAAATACCTGCACTTCCACATGGCGGGGCTGCACCAGATACTTCTCGATCAGCATCCGGTCATCACTAAAAGCAGCTTTGGATTCACGGCGGCAGCCATCCAATGCGGCCTGAAAACTATTACCAGACTCAACCACGCGCATCCCTTTACCACCGCCGCCGGCGCTGGCTTTGAGCATCACCGGGTAGCCGATTTTGTCGGCTTCGCTGCGCAGCAGGGCGTCGTCCTGATCGTCGCCGTGATAGCCCGGCACCAGCGGCACGCCCGCATTGGCCATACGCGCTTTAGCAGCGGATTTATCGCCCATGGCAGCAATTGCTGAGGCGGGCGGGCCGACGAAGGTAATGCCCGCTTCTTCAAGGGCTTTGACGAAGGTACCGTTTTCGGAAAGAAAGCCGTAGCCGGGGTGAATAGCGCCGGTGCCGGTGCGCTTGGCAGCTTCGATCACCGCATCAATATTGAGATAGCTTTCCCGCGCGGCGGCAGGCCCCAGACGAACGGCCTCGTCGGCCTCACGCACGTGGCGTGCGCTGGCATCGGCGTCAGAGTAAACCGCGACGGTTTTCAGGCCCATACGGCGGGCAGTGCGCATCACGCGGCAGGCGATTTCACCGCGGTTGGCGACCAGAAGCGTGTCAAAAGGCGTCGTGCGAGCGGCTTTTTCGGCTCTTTCGTTTTTATCAATTGGGGGTGAATGACTCATGAGCGACGCTCCGAAGCGTGGGGTGTGTTATTAGAATCGGCCCAGGCGGGGCGGCGCTTTTCAAAGAAACTGGATAAGCCCTCTTGGCCCTCTTGGCTTACCCGCAGTTTGGCGATCACCTGACAGGTATGTTCGCGGGTGGCGTCACTGTCAGGCGCTTGAGCGACCGAGGCCATCAGCGCTTTGGTGGCGCGCTGGGCTTGGGGCGAGCCGGCTAACAGGGTTGCCAGCAGGGCGTCCACTTCGTCGTCTAGCTTATCGTGCTCCACCACCAGATGGACTAAACCCAGCGCGAGCGCTATTTCGGCGTCCATGACTTCTGCGGTTAACGCATAGCGGCGCATCTGTCGCTCGCCCAGAGCCCGCTGCACGTAAGGGCTGATGACTGCGGGCGATAGGCCAATTTTGACTTCCGAAAGGCAGAATTTGGCTTTGCCCGAGGCGATCACCACATCGCAGCAAGCAGCCAAGCCCACCGCGCCGCCAAAGGCTGCGCCTTGCACACGGCAGAGGGTAGGGCAGGGCAGCGTATCCAGGCCATGCATTAGCGCGGCGAGCTTGCGGGAATCGGCGAGGTTATCTTCCAGGTCGTAATCGACCATGCGCTTCATCCAGTTCAGATCGGCACCCGCGGAGAAGCTTTTGCCTTCTGAACCCAGCACTACCGCGCGCACGTCGCCTGATTCGGCCAACGAATGCAACTGGTCAAGGTGCGCGTTTAGCTCAGCAATCAGGCTGTCATCAAAAGCGTTATGCACTTCGGGGCGGTTTAAGGTCAGGCGCGCCACACCCTCTTCTATATTCAGTGTTGAGTAAGCCATGGTAAGACCCCCTTACATCCGGAACACGCCGAAGCGTGTCTCTTCGATTTCTGCGTTCATCGCGGCAGCTAAAGAAAGCCCTAACACATCGCGGGTTTGCAGCGGATCAATCACGCCGTCGTCCCATAAGCGGGCGCTGGCGTAGTAGGGGTGGCCCTGATGCTCGTACTGGTCGCGGGTGGGCTGCTTAAAGGCTTCTTCGTCCGCTTTACTCCACTCGCGGCCTTCGCGCTCATGTTGCTCGCGCTTAACCTGGGCCAGCACGCCCGCCGCCTGCTCGCCGCCCATCACTGAAATGCGCGCGTTGGGCCACATAAACAGCAGGTTGGGGTCGTAAGCGCGGCCACACATACCGTAGTTACCGGCGCCGAAGCTGCCGCCAATCAGAACGGTGTATTTGGGCACCTTGGCGCAGGCTACGGCAGTCACAAGTTTGGCGCCGTGCTTGGCGATGCCTTCGTGCTCGTATTTGGAGCCGACCATAAAGCCGGTAATGTTCTGCAGGAAGATCAGCGGGATCTTGCGCTGGGCGCAAAGCTCGATAAAGTGCGCGCCTTTCACCGCACTTTCGGAAAACAGCACGCCGTTATTGGCCACAATACCCACTGGGTAGCCGTGAATATGGGCAAAGCCGGTGACCAGGGTTTCACCGTAGTAGCGCTTGAACTCGTCAAAGTCGGAGTCATCGACGATGCGGCCAATCACTTCCCGCACGTCGTAGGGCTTTTTCAGGTCGGTACCGACAATGCCGTACAGCTCAGCAGGGTCAAGCTTGGGTGGCTTGGGTGCCTGCATGGCGAGCTTGCCACGCTTTTGCCAGTTCAGCCGCGACACACAGGCGCGAGCCAACTGTAGCGCATGGGCGTCGTTTTCCGCGTAGTGGTCGGCGACACCGCTGACCTTGGCGTGAACATCTGCACCGCCCAGATCTTCAGCGCTAATGCTTTCACCGGTGGCGGCTTTTACCAAGGGCGGGCCACCCAGGAAAATCGTTCCCTGTTCTTTGACGATGATCGACTCATCCGCCATTGCAGGCACATAAGCGCCACCTGCGGTACACGACCCCATCACCACGGCGATTTGCGGGATGCCCTCGGCGGACATGGTCGCCTGATTATAGAAAATGCGCCCGAAGTGATCACGGTCGGGGAAGACTTCATCCTGGCGGGGCAGAAAGGCACCGCCGGAATCGACTAAATAGATACACGGCAGGCGATGCTTGCGGGCAATCTCCTGGGCGCGAATATGCTTTTTCACCGTGAGCGGAAAGTAGGTGCCGCCTTTCACCGTGGCATCGTTAGCGACGATCACGCACTCCACGCCGGAAACACGGCCAATACCAGTGACCACACCAGCGGCAGGGATCTCGCTATCGTATATGTTGTGCGCCGCAAGGGCGGAAAACTCTAGAAATGGCGAACCTTCATCAATCAAGTGATCGATGCGGTCGCGTACAAACAGCTTGCCGCGGCTTTCGTGACGCTCGCGGGCTTTGGCACCGCCACCCTGGGCGACGGCAGCGGTCAGTTCACGCAGTTTGTTCACTTCACCGAGCATTGAGGCTTCGTTGGCTTGAAACACATCGCTGCGCGGGTTGATCTGAGTGGAAATGGAGCTCATGACAGGACCCTTACTTACTTTCGGTGAAGAGTTCGCGACCAATTAGCATCCGCCGAATCTCGCTGGTGCCTGCGCCGATCTCATACAGCTTGGCGTCGCGCAGTAGGCGCCCGGTGGGGTATTCGTTGATATAGCCGTTGCCGCCGAGCAGTTGAATGGAGTCCAGCGCTACCTGAGTGGCTTTTTCGGCGCAGTAGAGAATCACCCCGGCAGCGTCTTTGCGGGACGTTTGGCCACGGTCACAGGCACCGGCTACGGCGTATAAATAGGCGCGGCAGGCGTTCAGGGTGGTGTACATATCCGCCACTTTGCCCTGCACCAGCTGGAACTCACCGATTGACTGGTTGAACTGCTTGCGCTCGTGGATATAGGGCATCACCACATCCATGGCGGCCTGCATAATGCCGATCGGGCCAGCTGCAAGCACTGTGCGCTCGTAATCCAAGCCGCTCATGAGTACGCGTACGCCTTTGCCTTCCCCACCGAGAATGTTTTCAGCGGGAACGGCGCAATCCTGGAATACCAGCTCACAAGTGTTGGAACCGCGCATGCCTAGCTTGTCGAGCTTCTGGGCGGTGGAGAAACCGGGCATGCCTTTTTCGATAATAAACGCAGTGATGCCTTTGGAACCGGCGTCTGGATCTGTTTTGGCGTACACCACCAGTACGTCCGCATCCGGACCGTTGGTGATCCACATTTTATTACCGTTAAGGATGTAGTGATCGCCATTCTGCTTGGCACGCAGCTGCATCGAGACCACATCCGAGCCTGCGCCGGGTTCCGACATGGCTAAAGCGCCCACGTGGTCGCCGCTGATCAGTTTGGGGAGGTACTTGGCTTTCTGCTCGGGGGAGGCGTTGATCTTGATCTGGTTAACACACAAGTTGGAGTGGGCGCCGTAAGAGAGCGCTACCGATGCGCTGGCCCGGGAGATCTCTTCCATGGCGATGCAGTGGGCCAGATAGCCCATGCCGCTGCCGCCATCCTCTTCAGAGACGGTAATCCCCAATAGCCCCATATCGCCAAACTTCTTCCACAGGTCGTTAGGGAACTCGTTGTTGCGGTCGATTTCGGCCGCACGGGGGGCAATCTCGCTGGCAGCAAAGGCGTTGACCTGCTCGCGTAACATGTTCAGTTCGTCTTCGAGGCCAAAATTGAGTTCTGAGTAGTGTGAAAACATGGTCAATCACCTGTGCTGATTATTTGTGTTTGCTATCTGTAATTAGCCATCTGGGCTGGCGTAGCTGTGTCGGCTAATCGAGCTGGCGGACGCGTCAGTGCATAGTGGCGGAAGAGGGGGCTGAGGCTTTATCGGCCGAACTCGCGTGCTCTTCTTCGTTTTGTGTTTCTTGAGGCTCTTTTTCGAGTAGTTCTTCGAGCGCTTGGCGGCAGCGGATCTCAGCGCTTTCAAGCTCTAGCTGAACCATGGTGATGTCTTTCATTTGTTGATCCAGCGCCGCACGGCGCTCGCCTATTTTGCTAAGCATTAGATGCAGCTGTTTTTTGCTGCCGCTGCGGGTTTCGTCCCAAAGTTCGAACAGTTCGCGTATCTCTGCCAATGAAAACCCCAGCCGCTTACCGCGAATGGTGAGCTTCAGACGTACACGGTCTTTGCTGCTGTAAACCCTGGTTTGCCCGCGGCGCGTAGGGTGGAGCAGCTCCTGATCTTCATAGAAGCGGATGCTACGGGTGGTTAAATCAAACTCGTTGGCTAGTTCACTGATCGAGTAAGTTTTGCTCATGGTGACGTTCTCTCACAAAGTCGTTGTTCCCAATATATGACGCCTATGGAACACTGCCACTGAGGCTAAAACAAGTTTACGTTAACGTAAAGCAATTGTTGCTAGCAGTTGAAAAGCGTTGAAATCAGGTAAGTCGTTGATATTTATGTTTTGAAGACAGTTGTTAATTCAGGAGAATGTCGTCGATAGACCAAAGTTGTAATTGTATTGCTATAGCGACAGTTGCTAGTTTGCACATACACCTTACGTTCAGGTAAGGCAGTAGCAGCCGCTTTTGCCATGCCTGTAAAGAATTAGCACAACAACAATAAGAGGCTTGCCACTCTATGAGTGCAAACGATGTCCTTCAGGGACCTGTCCTCGAAACCCGAGGGCTGACCAAAGAGTTTCGCGGCTTCACCGCCGTGGACGATGTCAACCTCCAGGTACAGGAAGGGCATATTCACGCACTGATTGGCCCCAATGGTGCTGGTAAAACCACCGTATTTAACTTATTGACCAAATTTCTGCCGCCTACCCGCGGCGATATTTTGTATCGCGGCAACTCAATCACCAGTAAAAAATCCAACGAAATAGCTCAGTTAGGGTTGGTGCGTTCGTTTCAGATTTCTGCGGTATTCGCCCACATGACCGCGTTGGAGAATGTTCGAGTGGCCCTGCAGCGTAAACTGGGTACCTCGTTTCATTTCTGGAAATCTGAGAAATCCCTGGATCACCTTAATGAGCGCGCGCTTGAGCTACTGGAAGAAGTGGGGTTGCGGGAATATGCCGATACGCTAACGGTAGAGATGCCCTACGGTCGTAAACGAGCACTTGAACTGGCCACTACCCTTGCGCTTGACCCCACCATGATGCTGCTTGATGAACCTACCCAAGGCATGGGCGCAGAAGACGTCGACCGCATCGTGGCGCTGATTAAGCGTGTCTCCCAGGGGCGCACCGTATTAATGGTGGAGCACAACCTGAGCGTGGTTAGCCGCCTATGTGACCGCATCACCGTGTTGGCGCGAGGCGCTGTTTTGGCTGAGGGCGATTACGACGCTGTCTCTCGGAATCCATTGGTACGCGAAGCCTATATGGGCAGCGATGCCGCGGAAGAGGATGGTTCTGAAAAAGAGGGAGCTGCCGTATGAATATCGCTGAGGCCGAAGTGCCGGTTGAAAACACGCAAAGCCTGGAAATGTTGCGCGTGCAGGATCTACACGCCTTTTATGGCGAGTCGCACATCCTGCACGGCGTCAATTTTGATGTGAAGCGTGGCGAGCTGGTAACGCTGCTGGGGCGTAACGGCGCCGGGCGAAGTACCACGTTGAAATCGATCATGAACATGGTGGGGCGCAGAACGGGCTCTATTGTGATTAACGGTAATGAAACGCTGCATATGAAGCCGCACCATATCCCGCGTCTCGGAGTGGGTTACTGCCCGGAAGAGCGCGGCATTTTTGCAAGCTTGGATGTGCACGAGAACCTATTGCTTCCACCCACTGTGCGTTCCGGCGGTATGAGCCTGGACGAAATCTACGCCATGTTCCCGAACCTTTATGAGCGGCGTAGAAGCCAGGGGACGCGGCTTTCCGGGGGTGAACAGCAGATGTTAGCCATGGCGCGTATCTTGCGCACCGGAGCGCGCATGCTGCTGCTCGATGAAATTACCGAGGGGTTGGCCCCGGTGATAGTGCAGAAGCTTGCCGAAGTGCTGGTTCAGTTGAAAGAGCGCGGTATGACCATTGTGCTTGTGGAGCAGAACTTTCGCTTTGCGGCGCCGCTTGCGGATCGCCACTTCGTGATGGATCACGGTCAGATTGTCGAAGAAATCAGCGCCGCGCAGCTGCCATCGCGTCGGGAACATCTCAACTCAATGCTAGGGGTATAACACACGGCTAGACACTTAAATGTTCATTCCGCCAACAGTTTCGCTGCTCACAAAACAACAATATTAATCAGTAATTTGCAGTACGCACTTTCACGACAGCTCAAAGACTACACAACAGCTCAAAAACAACACAACAACAAAGGCCTCCGGGCCAGGAGACGAATATGACCTTTATGAAAAAAACGCTGGCCGTCAGCATCGCCGTTGCGGCCGCTTCAAGCCTCGCCGTGTCTACCGCCCAGGCTGATATGAGTGATGGTGAAGTCCGCATTGGTTACCTGGCCGATATGTCCGGCACTTATCGCGACCTCGCAGGCCCCGGCGGCTTAACCGCCATGGAGATGGCGGTGGCCGATTTTGGCGGCAGTGTAGATGGCGCGCCCATCGTTATTTCCAGTGCAGATGATCGCAACAGCGCTGACGTCGGCGCGAATACCGTGCGTGGTTGGATCGATCAGGATAACGTCGATATGGTGGGCGGCTTAGTAGCGTCTTCTGTGTCCATTGCAGTGACCAAAGTGCTGGAAGAGAACAATGGCCTGGGTATCGTGTCCGGCTCGGCGGCTTCTAGCATTACCAACGAACACTGTACCCCTAATCACATCCACTGGGTGTACGACACCTATCCGCTCGCTAACGGTACCGCCAAAGCTGTCGTAGAGCAGGGCGGCGACAGCTGGTTTATGCTGACCGCAGACTACGCCTTCGGTCATGCGCTTGAAGCTGACGTCACCAAAGTAGTGGAAGAGAGCGGCGGTGAAATTGTGGGCGGCGTTCGTCATCCCTTCCCGACTAACGACTTCTCTTCGTACATTCTTCAGGCTCAGGGCTCCGGCGCGAAAATTATTGGCTTKGCCAACGCCGGTGCCGATACCGTTAACGCGATCACGACGGCCAGCCAGTTTGGCTTGACTCAATCTGGGCAGCAGCTAGCAGGCCTGTTGATTTTCTTGAATGACGTTCACGCCCTTGGCCTGGAAGCCACTCAGAACCTGCTGCTAACTACCGGCTGGTACTGGGATATGGATGAGCAGTCCCGCGAATGGGCACAGCGCTATTTCGATGAAGTAGGCCGCATGCCGACCATGGTACAAGCGGGTATCTACTCCAGCACCATGCACTACCTGAAAGCCGTTGAAGCCGCTGGCACCGACGACCCTGAAACCGTACGTGCACAAATGGCCGAGATGCCTATCGAGGACTTCTTTGCCCGTAACGGCAGCATTCGTGAAGATGGCCGCATGATCCACGACATGTACCTGGCCCAGGTGAAAACACCGGATGAGTCCACCGGTGAGTGGGATCTTTACGAAATCCTCAGCACCATTCCCGCCGAAGAAGCCTACCGCCCGCTATCTGAAAGCCAGTGCAAATTGGTGCAAAACTAATTTCCCGGCTGAGCTTGAACCAGATAGCCATAGCAAGTGATGTGTAGAACCGGTTGGCGGCAAGTTGCCGCCAACTGTTTGAGGGCGAGGGGAGTCGCGTTATGACGATGATATTCGGCGTGCCAATGGCCGTCTTCATGGGCCAGCTAACGCTGGGCCTGGTGAATGGCGCCTTTTACGCACTGCTTAGCCTGGGCCTGGCGGTCATCTTCGGCCTGTTGAAGATCGTCAACTTTGCCCATGGGGCGCAATACATGCTGGGAGCCTTCGCCGCGCTGTTAGGCTTTCGCTATTTGGGCATTAATTACTGGCTGGCGCTGCTGTTAGTGCCGCTAGTGGTTGGTGCTTTTGGGGTACTGCTGGAGCGCTTTTTGCTGCGCCGTATTGCCCATCTGGATCACCTCTATGGGCTGCTGCTCACCTTTGGTTTAGCGCTCATTTTTGAGGGCACGCTGGTCAACTTCTTCGGTGTTTCCGGGGCGCGTTACGCTACACCGGAGATCCTTCAGGGCGGTTTGAACCTGGGCTTTATGTTCCTACCGACATACCGTGCTTGGGTACTGGTGGCAGCGCTGGCGATGTGCCTGTTTACCTGGTTTATGATCGAGCGTACGCGGTTGGGTGCTTACCTTCGCGCGGGTACTGAAAACTCGCAGCTGATGCAGGCTTTTGGCGTTAATGTGCCGCTGCTGATCACGCTCACCTATGGGTTTGGGGTTGGTCTTGCTGCGTTTGCCGGCGTGTTAGCAGCGCCGCTCTATCCGGTATCGCCGACCATGGGGTCGAGTTTGTTAATCGTGGTGTTTGCGGTGGTGGTCATCGGGGGAATGGGGTCGATTCTAGGTGCCATTATTACCGGGCTTTCCATGGGCATCATCGAAGGGCTGACCAAGGTGTACTACCCCGAAGCCTCTAATACGGTGATCTTTCTTGTCATGATCCTCGTGCTCATGTTGCGCCCCGTTGGGCTGTTCGGTAAGGAGGCATGAACATGGCAGAATCTCAATCAATGGCGGCGCCATCCGCGGTGCTGGAACGTCAGAAACGGGCCAAGTTTCGCCGCAATATGTTCTATCTGGCGCTAATCGTGGTGGGGCTGGTAGCGCCGTTTTTGGCCTATCCCGTGTTCTTGATGAAAGTGCTCTGTTTTGCGCTGTTTGCCTGTGCGTTCAACCTGTTGCTTGGCTATGCGGGTCTGTTGTCTTTCGGCCATGCGGCTTTCTTGGCCACTGGTGGTTACGTAACCGGCTACCTGTTGGCGAGCTACCCTGGATTAACCCCGGAGCTGGGTATTATCGCCGGTACTGTTTTGGCCACGCTGCTTGGGGTGGTGTTTGGGGTGCTCTCCATCAGGCGTCAGGGCATCTATTTTGCCATGGTGACTTTAGCGATCGCCCAGCTTGTGTACTTCATGTTTGTACAGGCACCGTTTACCGGCGGTGAGGATGGCTTGCACGGCGTGCCCCGTGGCGAACTATTTGGGTTTATCAGCCTAAGCAGCAACCTGGCGATGTACTACTTTGTGTTCGCGATTTTCATCTTCGGCTTCGCGCTGATTCAGCGCACGGTGCACTCGCCGTTTGGCCAGGTACTAAAAGCGATTCGTGAAAACGAGCCCCGCGCGGTATCGCTGGGCTACAACGCCGATGCCTATAAGCTAGTGGCGTTCGTGATCTCTGCAGGTTTAGCGGGCTTGGCGGGTTCGACCAAAACCGTGGTTTTCCAGCTGGCTTCGCTGACCGATGCGCACTGGCATATGTCCGGTGAGGTGATTTTGATGACCCTGCTGGGCGGTGTGGGCACCTTGCTGGGGCCGTTAATGGGTGCGGGAATCGTGGTCAGCCTTCAGCATATCCTGGCGCAGTCGCCGCTGGGGAATTGGGTTAGCGTTATTCTCGGTATCATCTTTGTGGTCTGTGTACTCAGTTTCCGTAGCGGAATAATCGGTGAGCTGGACAAGATGTATCGCAAAAACTTTAAGTAACCGTTTTTATTAAATAGCACTCTCTCTGTCCGATTTTGGGSGCCGTTTGGCGCCCTTTTTTTGATTCTTTTATAAGGCCTACGCCTAAGGTAGCAAGCGTTGGCAGGTTGCTTGTAGCCGAGTAAATGGATAAGTTAACGTTAACGTCAATTATAACGACAACAGCAGTGCGCACGCGCATCTGCGGAGATACGCCATGAATTTTGAACTCAACGAAGACCAGGTGGCCTTTGCCGATATGGCGCGGGCCTTTGCCCAAAACGAATTCGAGCCCCACGCTGCCGAGTGGGATCAAACCTCCTTCTTTCCCGTCGATGTGATTCGTAAAGCAGGCGAGCTGGGCTTCTGCTCTCTTTATGCACCTGAAAGCGTGGGTGGGCTAGGCCTCTCGCGGTTGGACGCCAGCATCATTTTCGAACAGCTCTCCATGGGCTGCACCTCTACCACGGCCTACCTAACCATTCACAATATGGTCACCTGGATGCTGGCGGATTTCGGTACTCCGGAAGCGGTCGAGCAGTGGGGCGCAAAACTGGCCACGGGCGAGCTGCTGGGTTCTTACTGTTTAACCGAGCCTAACTCAGGCTCCGACGCCGCCTCGCTGAAAACCACTGCCAAGCGCGACGGCGACCATTACGTATTGACCGGCAGCAAGATGTTTATTTCCGGCGCCGGAAGCACCGATTTTCTCGTGGTGATGGCGCGCACCGGCGGTGAGGGCGCCAGCGGCGTTTCGGCGTTTGCGGTTGATGCCAAGAGTGACGGCATTAGCTATGGGCGCAAGGAAGAGAAAATGGGCTGGAACAGCCAGCCCACCCGCATGATTACCTTTGAAGAGGTGCGGGTACCCGCCAATCATCTGCTCGGCAATGAAGGCGACGGTTTTAAAATCGCCATGAAGGGCCTCGACGGCGGGCGTATCAATATTGCTACCTGCTCTATCGGCACCGCCCAGCAGGCGATCAACAAAGCGCGGGAGTATATGCTGGAGCGCAAACAGTTCGGTAAGCGCTTAGCCGAGTTTCAGGCGCTGCAGTTCCGCCTAGCCGATATGGTCACTGAGCTGGTCGCTGCACGGCAGTTGGTGCGCATGGCCGCTACCAAGCTGGACGCAGGCCACGCCGATGCACCGACCTACTGTGCCATGGCTAAACGCTTTGCTACCGATGTGGGCTTCAAGGTGTGCGACGAAGCGCTTCAACTTTACGGCGGCAACGGCTATATCAAGGAGTACCCGATGGAGCGCTACGTGCGCGATACCCGGGTACACCGGATTCTTGAAGGCACCAACGAAATCATGCGACTGATCATCTCCCGCCGGGTGCTGGCAGACGGTGCCACCGAGCTGTAAATGACGATGAATAAGATTACGGTGGATACGATAGCGACGGATAAGGAATGCCAATGAGCAGCGTACTGTTTACCGAACACGCCACCCAAGACGGCCACGTAATTGCTGAGGTTAAGCTCAATGCCGAGCGCTCGCTGAACGCTTTAACGCTTGAAATGTGTGAAGAGATGCTGCCCCGCCTGCGCGCCTGGGCCACCGACGAGCGGGTGGTGGCGGTTGTGCTGGATAGCGCAGGCGAAAAAGCCTTTTGTGCCGGTGGCGACGTGGTGAATCTATATAAAACGATTACCGGCGAGGGCGACCCCAGCTTTCCGGAGCGCTTTTTCGAGACCGAGTATCGACTCGATTTTCTACTCCATACATACCCCAAACCAGTGATCTGCTGGGGCAATGGTATTGTGATGGGCGGCGGCATGGGGCTGTTAAGCGCCAGCAGCCACCGTGTCGTGACCGAGACCTCGCGTTTGGCCATGCCAGAAGTCACCATCGGCCTCTACCCGGATGTAGGCGCCAGCTGGTTTTTAAACCGGCTTCCCAACGGCGCAGGGCGCTTTCTAGCCATGACCGGCTGCCAGATCAATGCGCCAGATGCTGTACATCTAGGCTTGGCAGACCGCTGTATCGCCAGCCACCACCGTGATGCCATGCTGCAGCAGCTGACCGACGCACAATGGGGAGCCGGGGAGAATACCGATGCCAACGGTGTGGTTAACCGCATCATGCGTGAGCTTGAGCAAACATCCCAGCCTGTATTTGCCGAGTTGGAAGCGCCCGTTTACCAGCACTCGCCGCTGATTCGCGAGTTGATGGATCACGACAGCGKGGAGCAAATTGTCGCCGCCATTACGGCGGTAAAAAGCGACAATCAGTGGTTTGGCAAGGCACAGAAAACGCTGGCCCACGGTAGCCCGGTGTCAGTGAAATTGATTGATGAGCAGCTAAAGCGGGCTAAACATATGTCGCTGGCAGAGGTTTTCCAATCCGAAATGTCGCTCTCGGTGCAGTGCTGCCGCCACCGCGAGTTCCCCGAGGGTGTGCGCGCACTGCTGGTCGATAAAGACGGGCAACCGAACTGGACGTATCCCGATGTGGCCTCGGTAGAGGAGAGCTTTATCAACGAGCTACTATCTTCCGCATGGTCGCAAAATCCGCTGGCGGATCTACGCTAATATAATCTTCCCATTACCGGCTAATAAGGATAATAAAATGAACACCATCGCATTTATCGGCCTGGGCAATATGGGCGGCCCCATGGCTGCCAATCTAGTAAAAGCGGGCTTTGACGTGCGCGCCTTTGATCTTTCTCAAGAGGCGCAAGAGACCGCCAAGGCGAATGGTTGTGAAGTGGCTTTCTCGGCCCAGGAAGCTGCCACCGACGCCGATTTTATTATTTCAATGCTGCCCGCCGGAAAGCATGTACGCGGGCTATATATTGAAGACGATGCGCCGCTGTTTGAAGTGATCAAACGTGGAGCGCTGGTCATCGACTGCTCTACCATTGACGGTGCCACTGCCCGAGGCGTTGCTGAGGAGGGCGAGAAGCTGGGTATCGGCTTTATCGATGCGCCGGTTTCCGGTGGCGTGGGCGGCGCTCAAGCGGGCACCTTGACCTTTATTGTGGGCGGCAGCGAGGTCGAGTTCAGGCTGGCCAAGCCGGTGCTGGAAGCCATGGGCAAAAATATCTTCCACGCCGGAGATCACGGCGCAGGGCAGGTGGCCAAAGCCTGCAACAACATGCTGCTCTCTATCCTGATGGCGGGCACCTGCGAAGCGATCAATATGGGCGTCAAAAACGGCCTGGATCCCGCGGTGCTTTCGGAAATCATGAAGCAGAGCTCCGGCGGTAACTGGGCGCTCAATGTTTACAATCCCTACCCAGGCGTCATGGAAAACGCACCGGCCTCCAAAAACTATCAGGGTGGCTTCCAGGTCGACCTGATGATCAAAGACTTAGGCCTTGCCATGGATGTCAGCCAGCAAAGCGCCTCCGCAGTCCCCATGGGCTCCGCCGCCCGCTCACTGTTCACCCTGCATAAAGCCAAAGGCAACGGTAAACTCGACTTCTCAAGCCTGATGCAGTTTTATCAGGATAAAGAGTGAGGCGTGAGGTGTGAGGTGTGAGGTGTGAATCGTGAGGTATGAATCGTAAGTGGTGAGGAGCGGGGTTTTGTAGCGCGTGGTAACGAGTTTTGCGAGGAACGAGCAACACGAGGCACCCGTATGGACGGCCCCGCGCGAAAGGGCGGCGAAGCCGCCCCAGCTATCCCACCAAAGCCACAGCTTGTCTCCGATCTCAAGGGCGGGCAAACTTAAAGAAACTGCTCATATACAAGGACTACCATGATCACGCTTTGGGGCCGCAACAACTCCACCAACGTCAAGAAAGTGCGCTGGGTGCTAGAAGAGCTGGAACTACCGTTCGAGCAGATCCAGGCTGGCTTGGAGCACGGCGTTAACAATACGCCGGAATACCTGGCCATGAACCCCACCGGCCTAGTGCCGCTACTCAAAGATGACGCCACCAACAGCGTGCTGTGGGAATCCAATACGATTATTCGCTACCTTGCCGCGCAGTACGGGCAAAGCAAGCTATGGATCGAAGCCCCCGCCGAACGGGCGCAGGCAGAAAAGTGGATGGATTGGTCGAACAGCACCCTGTCACCCAGGCACCGCACGATCCTAATGGGCTATGTCAGAACCCCACCCGAAAAACGCGATAACGCTGCCATTGAAGCGGGTATGCAGGCGTGTGAAGAGCTGTTTGAGTTGATGGATAACGTGCTGGCCAAGCAAACGTTCTTCTCGGGCAATGAGTTTGGCCTGGGTGATATTGCCGTTGCACCCTTTATCTACAACTTATGGCATATCGGCTTAACCTGGCAGCCACGCCCCAATCTAGAACGCTGGTACCAACAAATCGCTGAACGCCCCGCCTACCAAAAAGTGGTGGTGATTCCTGTAACGTGATGCTTGAATGTAAATGAGGTAAGCGTACTTGTAGCGCGTGGTAACGAGTAGCGAGCGCAGCGAGAAACGAGGCACCCGCGGGAGGGCAGCGAAGCTGCCCCAGGGTAATGCCTAAAAGCTCGCCTCAACCTCCGCCAACTCATCATCCAACCCCTGCAATACCTCACACGCCAACCCATAGCGCTGGGCACTCTCAATCAACGGCCCCAAGATCGCCCCGCGCTCGGTGGGGCGTTTAGCCTCTACATCCTGCAACATCGAAGCCTTATTGTTTGCCGTGTTTTCCACCACCTGCCACACCAACGCCAACCATGCATCTTCACCGTTGCCATCATTAGGCGGCGCAATGCCCTCGGCTATCATAATCGCCGCGACTTCCTTTACCACAGCCAACACACGGCCCGCATAAGCTTCACCGCGCAATTCACCATTACGCACACCATTTAATGCCACCAACGGATTAATCGCCGCGTTCACCGCCAGCTTCTGCCATAAGCGCTGGCGAATATCACACACCTTTGTGGCGGCAAGCCCTGCCTGGGTTAATGTTTGCGCTAATTCTTCCGCCAGCGCACCGTGGTGGTTATGCAAATCACCCACAAAGGTATGCCCACGCCCCGCATGCACCACGCCATCATCACCGGTTAGATAAGCACCTTCGGTTGTTGTCGCGCACAGCACCGGCCCCGGCCACGCCTGGGTAATACGCGGTTGCGCCAAAAAACCGTTTTGCCACAGCACTAGCGGTGTAGCAGGGGAAATGCAGTCAGTAATGCCAGCCAACGCCGACTCAGCCACCATGGCTTTGGTAGTGATATGCACAAAGGCGGGCGGTACCAGCGTCTTTAATGCCAGTTGATCTATCGTCAACGAGTTTAACGGCAGCACGAGCTGTTCGCCTTCCGGCGTGGTCAGCATCTGGCGCGCAGTCAGCGCACGGCGACCGAGTAGCGTGGTGGCCGCTATGGGTGAAAGCGAATGGGCCAGCAGGCGGCCAATGGCACCCGGGCCGAGTATCCAGTGGGTAGTCATATCAAGCATGTACTCTACAGCGGCGTTGCCGCCAAGCTTACCGCGTTTGGTTTAGGGTCGCGAAGGTAAAAAAGCCGAGCAAAGGGGACTAATGGCTAGTGACGGTGGTAAATAATGTCTGATAAGTTTGAAGCTAAGTGAATTTGGTGGTGAAGTGGTCAATGTGTGACGGCGTATGATGCCCGATGTTGTCATGAAGAATTATTAGATGGCTGTTTTCGACCCTTTGCAGACATTCGCGCTACCTTGCACGTCCTTCGAAAGGCAATACCTAGCAGCAAAATAATGGAGCTTTCCATTAAAATCGTCATTGTCATCCTTAGCAAACAGCGGCTCAATTCATAGTTCGACCAAGGAATAGCGAGAAATGCCCCAAGCCTCTGACTCACTTTTGAACAACACCGTCGCTCCAGGCAATTTTGATGATCAGAGCCTAGCTGTCTGGCTGGATGCCTGTTTGGCCCAAGAGCATCGTGTGGCATATGTCCACGCTGGGTACCTGAGCAAGGTGGTTGATCTTGAAGAGTCCGCCCCCGTTCTCCATCCAGCTGATCCAGGATCAGAGGCCAAGGCTCGTCTAAAGAAGCTAGTCGGCAAGAAGCTGCTATTCAGCCTTGAGGTTTCGAGTGAAGCGCTGAGTAACGCGCGGGTTGCCGACAGCACTTGGATATATGACCAAGTGAAAAGCAAGCCCTGTGTAGATTTGCTCATTGCCACACGAGATGGGCTGCTCGGCAAAGCCAGAGGTAGAGGGCCAGAGATTTCCAAGCAAACAGCACAGAAAGTGTGGGCTGACGCAGGTGGGAGATGCATGTTCCAAGGCTGTAGCAAGGATTTGTCAGAGATCCATCTCTGGACAAAAGCCGCCCAGGTTGGATATTTAGCCCATATCGTTGCATCTGACCCCGAAGGGCCTCGGGGGAACCAAGAGGACTCTCATCGGCTCGCAAATAACCCAGACAACATCATGTTGATGTGCGATGAACACCATCGCTTGATCGACTCGTTCGCGCCTGAGCACTACACCGAAGAAATCCTTTACGAGATGCGCAAGTCTCATCGGGATATGGTTCGAAACTACTTGGATTCTTTGGCATTCCCCCCTACGAAAGCAGTCACTTTGCATGCCAATCTAGCAAACGTACCAACCTACTTCCACGACTCCGAGCTCATTGAAGCCATCATTGCAACGAGACGAGCGATGCTGCCAGGGGTGGTCCACTATGTTCGACGGAAATCGCAGAGAGATGATCGTCATTTGCCAGGATTTTGGCATCAGTATTTAAGAGAACATGAACACCATATTCGCCAATTAGTTACTGGATTTGAATCGTGCAGTGGGTCTGTTACTGAAAACTTGGCCGTTTTTCCCTTACACCACATCCCGACGCTTGTTTTAGCAGGACGCATAATGGGGGAGGCACAGGCCATTCAGATATTTCAGTACGACAGGCATCGGAAGACATGGGCTTGGAACCCTCAGGTTGCTCCTCATTCCAGAGACACCTTTAACGTTGATTCACTTTCGCTGGACCACGCCATAGAGGTTCTTATTACTCTTGAGCTAACGGCTCACGTGGATGAAGGGGCCCTACCTGCCGACCTTAAAACTCGTATAGATAATGGTCATCTGCCCTGGATTCGCGTTACAAGTTCGAATACAGGAATCAATTGTATCGGGCACCCTGATGATCTTGACCAGTTCGCAGAGGTTGCCCGTAAAGCAATCATGCATGTTCAGGATGTGATGAGGGTTCAGAAGGTACACCTTATCGCCGTAAGTCCCGCCAGCACAGTGTTCCGTTTCGGGCAGATGCTGCAGGCGGGGCACCATCCCGAATACATCATCTATGACCGAGCAGGKCGTGACTACGAATTCATACCTGCTTTGTCGATTACTGGCCATCACGTTTCGGCCACTGACGGTCAGCAGACCTACATAGTTAATCTGCGATAAGCAGCCCAAATGAGTTTGATACCATGATCACTAAAAGCGCAGAATTGGTAAAGCATGCTGAACAAAAATGTCCTACTCGTTTAACGCAGTCGCTTGAATCGTTTGCGGCTCTCAGAGAGGGCTACATAGCTGGTGCTATAAATAGGCTGGAAGAATATGGTCTTTGGGCTAAGGCGCTTAGTGAAGCGAATTCGCATATCGCTGTGGATAAGGAAGAAATCGCGGCTGCAACTGACGCATACAATGAAGTTGCAGATTATTTAGCCACTAACCTCTCTTGGCCCCCCGAATCTATTTCGATCAAGCCACAAGGCTCGGTGAGCACTAAGACTTTGATTCGCTCCCCCTATGGAAGTGAAAAATTCGACATTGATGCTGTATGCAAAATCGACATCTCTCACATTGAGGCGGATAATCCCGTGTCATTTTTTGAGTCAATAGGTCAGGCTTTGAAAGAGCTAGAGGCTCAACCCAAACGGCGCTGCTGGAAGATACCTTTCACCGGACGGAAATTTTATCTCGAATTTACCCCTTCTATACCGTTGAATACTATATCGGAGCAAACCCTACATTCTATGGCGCCGCGCTATAGCGTAGCGCGATATGGAGAAACCGCGCTTGCGGTCGTTGATATGCCCACCGAAAGCTGGAAAACCTCTAATTCTGAGGGTATGAGCAAGTGGGTTAACGACACGTCGGAGCGCCGCCTCCTTTGGTCAAATGTGATGGAAGCGCATGCATATGATAGGGCTGCAGCAAGCATTTCTCCGGTGCCGGATCAGACCGTAGACATCACAGACACACTTCGGGTTGCTATCCGGTTGTTTAAMCGCCACCGAGATATGTGCGCTAGGCGTGGGATAATTGATGCGGCTACCAAGCCAATCTCAGTCATTATCGTGACATTACTCACCAGTTGCTATGAGGGTCTGGCGGACTTAGGTCGATCATTTGAACACCCAATAGAGTTGCTGGATGAACTCGCTACCCTTATGCCGCACCTCGTGCTGGAACTCGATGGTAAATACCGGGTTGATAACCCAACAGTCGAGGGAGAGAACTTCGCTGAGAAATGGAATGATGATAACGGCGAGCGTTATAAATCATTCATGACTTGGACAAACGCACTATCTGCTGATCTCCAATCCATTCTTGCTCTGAAAGACCCTCAGGCTATTTCCATACGTGTGCGCGATGTTTTTGGGATTGCTGCCCCAACAGGTGGGGGCAACGGCTTGACTACAATTCAGCCTCCAGCTCCTAGAGCCACTCCAGCAAGTCGCGGTTTGGCTTAAAAAATGGAGGATTAATGGCGCTGGATTCGAGCTTTTTGTGCGAGCAATTCCCTGAGCTTCAGCTATCAGCTTTGCACCGGGAGGGAGGAGTCACTGCCTACCAATTGCGGCTACCTCCTTTTCAAGAGGGAAGAGAATTTAAGTGGGCTGAGCTGCGTTTGCCCAAGGGGTTTCCTGAGTATGGCAAAGCATTCATTCAGTTATCTCCAGATGCTGTCTTGCGTATACCGCATCTCGATAGAGCTGGAGTGCTTTGCATTGAAGGCGACCCAGGCCCTGGCCTCGGATATTCMCCAGAGGACAGGGTTAAGTTAACCTTGCATGGCTATGTTGAACAGTTCCTGAGGCCTTGGCTGAATGGTGAACTCGATGGTGACTTCGAAAATGAGGCACTGAATTATTGGGCTATAGCGGTAACTAAGGCACGTTCAAAGTTCGATGCCGTTAGAGGTTTATGGACAGTTGATTCGCCTCCACCAAAGGCACGAGTTAGAAGCGGACTGCTCTTGATTCCAAATAGGGTCATTATTGCGGCAGATGAGCAGTTGCCTATCACCAATCGTTTAGTGCAGTCCATGGGGCTTGCAGCGAAGCAGCGTGTTCGCGTGCTAGTGGCAGATATTCCGATTTCACATTCATTTACGCCGTCTACTTGGCCAAGCTCTATGTCTGATCTGGAGCGCATTCTACAGGGTAGGCTTCTTCCTGCAGAGTATTTGAGGCTTAAAAATTGCCGCAGTCGCAAAGGGCGAGGCATATACTGCGTTGTTCTTTTAAGAAATAATGAAGTGTCCTTTGCCTATTTGCTTCCCGGTGGTCCGCCAACCGTTCTAGACGTATACCGAGGAAAGAAAGCTAGGCCTTCTCTTCCTAAACCGCTACCACTGATGACATCCCGCTTAGATCCAGATTGGACGGTCGGGCGAGATCAGCATCCTCAGATTAGTGGGCGTCAAAGTAAGCACGTTCTGGTTTTGGGGGCCGGGGCTCTCGGCAGCCCGATCGTAGATCATATCGCCAAGGCAGGTGTTGGTCGGATATCCGTGGTAGATGCTGACACCATGTCTTCTGCGAACATTGGGCGGCACCTGCTTGGGGCTGACTCTATAGGTCAAAATAAGGTGGATGCAATTGCTAGGCGGATTAACTTGGCTTACCCGGCTACAGAAGTGACTCCGTATGCGATGAGCACAGCAGAGTGGTTAAAGAAAAACACTTTGGTAGATGTAGACGTGGTGCTCGATCTCACTGGCGAGCCTGATGTACGAGTGCAGATTGAACAAGTCCGCTTAAGTTACCCACGCCCCTTGCTGATCGGGTGGATGGAACCTTATGTGGCTGCCGCTCATGCTTGCATGCTGCCTGCAGGTCAGAAATGGTTGAAGGGAGCACAAGATCCATTGTCTTATTTAGAAGCAGTGGTATGGCCAAGTGAAGTGATTATACAAGAGCCTGGGTGCAGTAGCCGCTTCCAAAGCTATACGGCTGCGGCTGCAGAGCATGCGGTTGCATTGGTGGCTGAGTGCTCGCTGGAGATGATCGACAATTCAGCAACAGTTACTACCGATTCATCAGTACGGAGTTGGGTACGTGGGCAACGCTTTTTAGACAAGCACTGGCCTGGGCTTACGCATAAAGAATGGGCAAAGGATGCTAGCGTTCACGATGGGTTGATCTTGAACAGGCAATTTCCATGATCAGGATATTCTTCTATCCCGATAATACCCGTTATGTCCTGTTTACTGAGCAAGCCTTGTCTCATATGTATGCTCATGCCCAAAGGAGACTATGGCAGAAAGAAGCTGGCGGTGAGGTATTCAGTTCAGAGCCGGGCTCCAGCGGCCTTGTCATCCACACCGCTACTGGTCCCAACCGCGCTGATTACCGACGTAGATGCGCCTGGAACCCTGATATAAAAGCCTCCGATAGAAATAGACAGATCGAATTCTCGCACAACAGGCATGTGGTTGGTTTGTGGCATACACATCCAGAGATATATCCGTCGCCCTCAGCTCGGGATCAAAAGACTACGTGGGAATATCTCGACTCATTCCATGGAGAGAGATCTCGTTATCTCATGGTGATAATAGGTAATCATGGTGGCGTGCCTAACATGGGTGTATGGCTGGCCTCATGCCAACCATCTCGTGAGTGGACACAACTTTGTGAAGCTACGATTGCCTGTGGCAAGACGAATCTCCAGTTTAAGGGGGCAGCACGAACTATCGGAGATCTCCAAAACGGGTCATGTAAATCAGAGTGAAAGATCAGTTCTTCGTTTGCTGTATGATTTCCCTGATCATGCGAAACAGCTCGGCCTGGTATTGAGCATCATGCAGTGCCTGATGGTCCGGTTGTAATTTGGGTTGGAGTCGAGCGGCCATTTGGCTAGAGCGGGTATTTATCCAATTTGACCCAGTTGCTCCCATGTACAGTGCCTTAATGTCTAGCGCGGTAAAGCCAAAGGGATTTGTCTGGAGATAGCGGTGGAAGTAATAGTTTACGAAGGACCAGTCAAATGGCGCATTGAGCCCGACGAATACGGGCAAGTTTTCAGTACCAACAACTTCCCCGACCCAGCTCTGGAACTGTGCCATCGCAATTTCTGGATTGAGTCCCTCAATTTCTAGGGCCTCCAAAGAAAGTCCCGTCACCGCTAGTGCTTCAGGATCTGCATTGGTCGATATTGGCTTCAGCTTACATGAGAACACCTGCTCAGGTTTATCTACATTGCACGCTCCAATTGTGAGCATGCTGTACTCTCCAGGAATCGGGCCTGAGGTCTCGACGTCAATTGAAATATAAACTTCGTGTTTCTTGCTCATGGGCCGAGGTGCTCCGGTTGTAAAAAGGGAGAAATTCTTTGTGGCTTTTCGGCTATCGCTTGGTGGCCTTCGTCCCGCCCTGAAGTGTTTGATCGATCCTGAGCTGTGGTAAAAGCATCATCTTAGTTGCCATCGACAGCTTAAAGCGTCCGCTCCTGGCCGATTTCAGCCAAGCGCGATAGGCTTCTCTCTGCTAGGTAATGCCAGTACTCGTGACGAGTACTGGCATTTTTTGTAGAGCAGAGTCAGTTATGGTTGAGAGGAGGCACAATGACAGTTGTTATGGGCCTATCGTCCGGAGATGTTGCTGCAGCGTTCACAATGGTCGATGGGATCTGTACCTGCTTCCCGTTGGAGAGCTTCCGAAGGTGAGCATTTCGGGCATGTGTGCGCTTGGATTGGCTAGTGCCGCCGCCCTGCTTTTCGTCACCAGCTTTAGATGAGGTGGGGCGTTTGCGAAGTTGGCGGGTTCGAGTTTCAACATCCCAGGCGGTGATTTCCTTTGGAGGAATCATCTGGAATCCAGATGGGGTCCGCTTGGGCTTTGGGGTAGAAGGCCTACTTGCAGGGGGTACCTCAGCTGTTATGGCACAAAGCCGATAAAGCAAGCCCGCGATGGGAAGGATATCTTCCTCCAGGGTGCTTTTCAGGATTTCGAGGAGTTCCTCAGGATGTTTTTGGCTCTCATTTAGAAGTGGTGGGCGCTTCCTATAATCCCTTAGAACCGTTGCCTGGAAGAGGTTTCGATCATTGTTGTTCATTCCCCACCAAGACGCGCCCTTCTTCCAGTTTCGAATGATGTCGGCACGTGAGTTCATGGGCTCGCGCACCTTGTGAATCTGGTATTCGATCCGCACATGGACGATATCGGTCAGCGAATGAAAAAGCGGCTCGYCACGGTCCATCAATAGAATCAGTCCCAACTCTCCATCGAGATGGTCGTCGAGATAGGCAAAGAAACCGGACAAGGGATCTCCCAGCCATGAAAACCCCGGTGTAGGCACGTAGATACATGGTTGTGGAAGGTGAAGGAACATTTTGGGATCAGGATCGCTAGGAATACCGTTCTCACGGGCGTCCGTAACGTCCTCATCGCTCATCACAAATATCCCTTTCGTGAGGCGCCAAGAAGCTAGGCCGGCAATGACATCGATGTCATTTAAGCGCTTTCTCTGTTCCAGTTTGCCTGGTCGGCTGTAGCGACCGCGCGCAGGGAAGGGGTCTTGAAACTCGTGATTCAAAAATCTGGTGGGAATGAAGCAACGCCGGTCCCACTTGGTATCATGCTCATGAGCGAGCTGGCGGACACCGTCAATCTGCTGCCAGATGCCTTCATGTCGTTTGCTTATTTTGGTAAGAAATGATTGCGCACGAGCAGATGCTACCGCAATTAGAGAGGATTGTGTCATAAGGACTCCATACCAATGATGAGTCATATCCAGGTTCCCGCCTGGTCAGGGCACAGGGTGTGCCGGCGCTGAGTCCGGTTGACTCAAACACCCATTTTCATGCCTCGACAGGCACCTTTTCAGGCTATTCCAAGTCGGGGCACAATGTAAAGAAGGATATGCGGCAGTTCCGTTGACAGAGCGGGTGATCAAGGGAGTAGTCAGTGGTCGTGCTTCGTCAGATTTAAAGCGAGCATGAGGCTGTCGATTGGCTAGAGCCACGCACCTACTGACCGAGTGTTTAGTATTTAGGGTCGCCTAGGACAATTCTCGAACGACTGCAATTGGCCGAATGGGGTAGCTTCAGGCTATGCTGATGTAACGGCCGCAGCATCGGTCGCTGGAGCCGATCGGCCACCGATTATCGTCAGACCAAAGGATATTGGCGCCTGTGATATTTGAAACATTAGCAACTCGATTGGGTGGGTCCGCTTTCTTAGCGGGAGTCAAGTATCTTTACGGCCGACTCGTTCCCCATAGAATCAAAGCTAAGAAGACTCCGCGGAATTTTTTCGAGCACATAGGCCCTGGGGTTTCCAAAGAGTTCGTGGTTGCATCACTAGGTCCGCCGCACCGGCAGTGCGAGGAGATATGGCAATATAATTTTGGGGACGCGCTAGCGCAGATCGAATTCTATGTGGATGGGGCTGCTCGCTCAGTGGCCCTTGCCATCACTAATGACAGCCCGAAGCAGGGCTTCAAGCTGCCGACTCTTGAGGTTCCACTCGGGAAGCTGACATTTAACGAATTTCTTGTTTGCCCAGAAGGACACTTTAGGTACCGATCGACATTGAGAACGTGTGAACTTCTATATGAAGTAAAGTTTCCACCTTCATGGACGAGCAACCATTACACTTTTGGAGCACTTTGCGTACTCACACCAGGAGCACTAGCGGAATCCGCTTTTAATACCCAACTGGCCGAGGCGAATGCGAGCTCTGCCGCGAAAGATGTCCGGGTAAACTGGATCGGTCTTTCTAATAGCTCCGAGGAGCTTTGGTTTGATTGGTCTATTGCATTGCCGGTGTCGGCTTAACGATCGACTATGTTTAGATTAGGCTATGCTCAACGCTTGCTTTTGGCCGAAAAAAAAGCCAGATTAATGAAACTTTGAAGCGCAGAGAAATATATGACATATGGATACAGGCTCAATGTTGAGCAGCTCATGCTAAGGAGAGCAAACAATAGTTTTGATGAAGCTAAGAAGAAGATGGTTGAGGTTCCTGATTCTGTGCCAGAGTCTGGAAAACCTTATTCCTTTAAAGGTCCAGGGTTTGAAGATGATGAAACTATTGCTCTCTGCATTGAAGCTATTCTTGGCTGGGCAATTTCATTTGAGGCATTTGTAAATTTAGTTTGGCATGCTCATCCAATAGCTAAAGAAGAGAATGAGAGAAGCTATGGAAGCACAACAGCCAAGCTAAAAAAATTGTACAAAATCTCTCGATTGCCTTATGGCGATTCAAGTTGGAGAGCTGGCATCCAGGATCTTTTTGATATGCGAAACTATCTTGTTCATTATAAGGATCCGGTAGTTTATATAGGTTTCAGTTTTGCAGCTAAGTTTCAGCACGATTTCTCAGAAAGAAGCATGCAGAAGATTCAACGAGACGTTCTCTGTGCGATAAAAGAAATTGGAGTCCTGTTTGGTGTTAAATCTGGATTTATTGATGTTGATTATGATCACTTGGTGTATAGATATTAATTCAGTTTGGTAGCATGGCTGCGCAGGCCAAGATCGGCGATAGCGGGCGAGCAGCCTAGTGAACGACTGCGATTTAGCCCTAGCTTACAATTGCAGATAACGGTTTCGCTGTGGCTGTATTACTTGTTATTTCAGTTGTGCTGAATGTCTGCTTCTGGCCGATAACGGCAATCCAGCTAGGGCCAGCAGTGTCAGTCCCTGCGATCAATGAGCATCAGGATCGCTAACAAGTTCTCCAGGTCATGGCAACCCCGGGCATTGGACGCCAAATCACGACGAGTCTCAGCTCGACAGCCCTTCGTGACCAGGCACGAAACCGCCCAGCAGGCGGTCGATTTCCTTGGCAGGCATTGGACGGTAGAAGAAGAACCCCTGGATGAGGTCGCAATGCATTTCGCGAAGCAATGACAACTGTTCGGCGTTCTCGACGCCCTCGGCCACCACTTCCAATCCCAACCGATGACCAATGAAGATGGCACCTTCCAGGATGGCCCTATCCTTCGGCTGTGTGGGAGCGTCGTGGATGAAGGAGCGATCTATCTTCAGGGCGGTGACTGGAAAGTGCTTGAGATAGCTCAGGGAGGAATAACCGGTTCCGAAATCGTCGATAGCAATGTGAATACCGCGATGATAGAGGCGCCGCAGATCCTCGAGGACGGTCTCGTCGGCTTCTATCAGGACATTCTCGGTCAATTCGATGCCGATATCCCGCGGGCCTAAGCCGTGGCGCTGCAGCGAGTCCTCGAAGCTCTTGAGGGCATCGGGACGCACCAGTTGACGCCCCGAGACATTGATATCGATGCGGTGCTCATGAAATCCCTTGGCACGCCATTCCACCTGCTGGCGGCAAGCCTCTTCGATGACCCAGTCGCCCAGACGATGGATCACACCGGAACGCTCGGCCAGCGGGATAAACTCGGCAGGCGAGATCGGCGGGCCCTCGGCAGGCTCCCAGCGTATCAAGGCCTCGAGATTCTCTATTCTCCCACTGGCCGCCGAGACCTGGGGTTGGTAGTGGAGGGAGAATTCACCGTTATCAAGGGCTTCCTCGAGTCGCGCCGAGAGATAGTGTTGGCGAACCAGCTCATCATGGAGCTTCTGTTGGAAGAAACGTACAGCACCCCGGCCCTCCAGTTTGGCACGATTCTTGGCAACATCGGCATTACGGATCAATTCGCGTGACGATTCACCATTCTCGGGAAAGAGTGCCACACCCAGGCAGGCCGTGACCTGACGCTCTCGACCATCCAGGACGAAAGGTTCCCGAAAGACATTCTGGACATGGCGAACGACCCGTCTGACATCGGGGGGCAAGTGGACGCCGGGAAAGGCCAGCACGAATTCATCGCTAGAAACACGGGACACCAGGTCAGTGACCCGCTGGCACTCTCTTAGTCGCCGAGTCAGCTCAATGAGCAGGCGGTCGCCCTGATCATAGCCAAGGGCATCATTGATTTCGACGAAGTGATCGATGTCCAGGTAGATGGTTGCCAGGCCATGACCCTGGCGTCGACAGGAATCCAACAGACTGTTCAGATCGACTTCGAAGGTCTGGCGGTTAGGGAGATGGGTGAGCCTGTCGAAACGGGTGGCGAATTCCAGGTCACGGTGGGCGCGCTTTTGGTCGGAAAGATCGACATCCACGCAGAACATCAGGGGGGAGTCGGTATGCTCATTGAGCATCAGATGCTGCGAAAAGACCGATACCAGTTCACCGGTTTTGTGTTTGAGCTGGAGTTCATCGGCGGGTATATCGACCCCTTCTTTGATCCAGGCATCATGCGCCTGGATCACCCCGTCACGCATGAAGGCAGGAATGATCAGATCTTCCAGTAACTGTCCTTGGGCTTCCTCAGCGGTATAGCCATAGAGACGAGTGCTACCCTCATTCCAGTAAATCACCCGCCGATCGCGATCATAACCCTGAACTGCCACTTTCGGCAGACTCTCCAGCAGGGAGCGGAATTGCTGCTCACTCTCCAGATACTGGCGGCGTACTAACTCGACTTCTTCCCTACCGGCATCATGCGAATCGATGCCATCAGTTGAAGGTGTCTTTGACATCTTCAACACGAGTGCACCGGAAAACTTCCTGCGGTTCTCCTTCAGGCGTTTCGGATCTCTGTGAAGTCGGGGATCGCTGGCAGTCATGGGATCCACTTAAAGAAAAAACACTGTCAAGAACCATCATAATGGCAACGAGAGGGGCACTTTGTTGTGATTATCCTACACCTATTTGTAGGAGATAACCTACAAATACGTCATCAACGGTCTGATCCTGTTTTCAAAAAAATCACTCTTTTTAGTACATTTCTTTGACATATCGTTGCAAATCTTTTCATTTTCTACCTGTTGACCTCAGTGTTTACACCGGCAACACCGGGCAATTCAGCCCAGTTAACAGGAGAATACCAACATGAAACTCGATACTCTCAAGCACGGTTTCGACCTCACCTCCATGCCTGCCGATTCACTCGCCGATTATTGGAATCCGGGAGTGATAGAGGCGCTGAGGCATCAGGATTGGGCGAAAACCAATATTCGGGAGCGAATCGATCTGACTGCCTGGCAGGGGTTTACCGCTGACCTGCCGCGCGATCCCTACGTTAACCAGCGATGGAAGCGGATGTCATGGCTCGCCCTGAATGATCAGGGTGATGTCGAGGATATGGGCCAATGCCCCATGGCCCAGGGGGGTGCCTTCAACGACGCGGAAAGCATGGCGGATCGCCTGCGGTACTATGATCCGCTGACTCGGGAATTTATGGCACGCCCCGATGTGAAAGCCTTCGTTCGCGCCTGGGCAAGGCTGTGGAGTATCGGTGCGCACGAACCCATCCTGATGCAGATCACCGGGGTTCGCGGGGAAGGCAGCATCGACCCCCTTCAGGGACAGGGAATTCATGCCGATGGCTGCAAGGCCCTAAGCATTCTGGTCATCAATCGGGAAAACGTGGCGGGCGCCGAAAACCACCTCTACGCAGACAAGGCTGGCACGCAACCCTTGGTCGATATCACCCTGAATCCGGGTGATATCCTTCATCTGAACGATGACCGGCTATTCCACAGTGTCGACGGGATCGAACAGCTCGACAGCGAGTCACCCTTCGAGCGGTTCATTATCATCATCAATAGTCGCTTCGTGGACGACTTCCAAAACCGGATGTTGCGTCGCTACTTCCCGGAAGCGGTCCTCAATGAGAGCTAATGACACTCTCGGTAAATTGAGAACCTAGCAACACCCACGCCCCCGGAACTCCGGGGGCGTTTTGGTTGTGCGCCCGGCAAGGGGAAGTGCTGGCCGACGGCAAGGGTGTCTGTCTCCACTGGCCAACGCTGTGTGAGCGGCTGCTGGCAACGGCTGAGTAAACGTGTCCCTTTTAAGTCGGCTTTGTCTGGGCAAGGCCCCGAAGGTTAACGAGCGATGCGGTTACTGGCGTCAGTAAAGCCGAGCAGTGAAATATCTATGTCCATGCGTTCACCGCGTGGACTAATCATGCTGAGGGTTGCTGTATTGCCACTGCGGAGTTGCTGCAACATCGACGACTCAATGGGCACGTCAGCACGGCACCCTTGCTCCTGGCATACCTGATAGGGGAATTGGACTGGCTCAGCGTTATCCACACTGAATTGCAAGCCCGGGGCCAGACGTACCCCCAGCGGCACGAAGAAGCTCATCACCGGGTCATCGATCTGAGGCGGGTAGTCGAGAATTACCTGCATCAAGGGCTGGTCGCTGTCAGGTTGAGTGATCAATTGCGACATCGCACAAGGGCTCGGGCCCTCGGCACTACGCTGGCAACGGACTTCCCAGTCCTGGAACGACTCGGTAGTGACATCATTACCGGAGGCTGCCCCCGGTTGTTGTTGGCTGAAGGCATTGGGGGACAACGCCAAGAGCGATAATAGCCCCATCCTGCATAGGTTTTGAGACAGGTTTTGAGACAGGTTTTGAGTAAGAGAGTGCGGCATTTGAGTAACCTCCTGTTGGTTCGCTGATGGTGGATGATAATACTCACCATGCCTGCTTGTTCGCTTGAGGTCGAGCCCTTGATTTACGAGAGCGTGGTTGGGCGGTTTACTTTCCTCTCCAACCGGTTTTCCTGAGCGCTTTTTTATTTAAGGTAAATATAGATTTTATGTGTAAAACCATTCGCTATATAGGTGAACTCCGGAGTGGCGATTAAGGCTTACACAGGACGCTTGGCAGGCGTGTTGCCGCGTATAGCGGTGCAACTGCTGCTGAGTCTCCCTAAGCTGAAAAACACCGTCAGATATCCTGCCGATATAAATCTGGCATTATACCCTGAGCAATATTCTGATATACCCAGGCTGTATTTATATGTCCGCTTACCTTTGCAGTTTTTATTGGCGTGTTTTGTGTAGTGGTCAATTAAAAGTGAAAGGCAAGAGTGTGAAGGGGCTGTTTGAAATTATGTAAGGTAACAAAGTTTCGTTCTATCAAAAGCAACGCCTAACACTACTGTATTTTGCTATTTAGTCTTAGCAGTGAGCGGTAGTGCTGAGTTAGGCTCGCTTAGTTACCTAGTACGTTGGTTTCGCTTTTCTTTGATGATTTAGCAGCTTTCTTTTCTTTCGCTGTTAGAAGGGGTTTCTTTTTAGTGTCTTTTTTACTGTCTTTTCCTTTGCTCATGCTATTTGCCTCTATTAATCCATTAGTTGACCCGTTAAGCTGTATGAAACCAGCTTCGGAGAGCTGATGTTAGCGCATAAAGTGTCGACGCGCATTGTATATAGTTAATACCCTGCTAAAACGTAAAAGCTGGCCTCATCCTGGCCTTATGAAATCCTCAGGAAGTAGCAAGGTGACTGATAGACCGCACCTTGCTCCAATACAACCTAATTCTTTGTTTCTATAGGGTTAAGCTTATTTGTTAGCTTTGACTAAAGTTATTTTTTTGTCCGATAATTGAACCGCGCAATATTCTACGCTGGCTTTTAAGCGGCTATTTGCCTCCCAGAACGCCCCAAAAGCGCTGATTTTGCAAGTATTGCTCTGGTGTGACTGGCTGGTCTGGATGTCATCAGCCTCTTTTAATCGGCTTCGAGCTAAATATGCGTTCTTCCAGTTGGCTGGGCAACACCCTCTGTGTTGCCCAGCGCTGTTTGAGCCACGTTATTCGGTGCCCGAACTGCTCTCTTCCGGCTCTAACTGCCCATGCCGCTGCATCCAGCGCATCACGATCCAGCACAGCGCTGCCCAGCTCGCCCCGGCCGTCCAGCCCGCAAGCACATCGGTCGGCCAATGAACTCCAAGGTAAACGCGGCTTATGCCCACCAGCAGGGTCAACAATATCGCCAGTATCAAAAGGTAAGCCTTTAGCCTCAGCGCGGGCTGTACGCGGATGAGCAGCGCGGCCAGGGTGAGGTAGGTCACGGCAGACATCATTGAGTGGCCGCTGGGAAAGCTCGCGGTGTAGACCATAGCTTCATGAGGCACGAGATCTGGGCGAGGGCGGTCAAAGCCTAGCTTCATCACGGTGCTGAGTAGTATGCCGCCGGGCACCGCGATTGAGGCAAAGAGAGCCGCGCGATAGTATCTGGCAAGTAACAGGTAGCCCAGGGCGCCCAATGTGATGAGTACTAGCACGCCGACACCGCCCAGTGCGGTGAAGTCCCGGCCCATTTCCTCAACCCAGCCCGGCCCGATTGGGTCGCTAAGATCTGCGGGGTTGCGAAGGGCGAGCAGTAGGCTCTCATCAATGCTATGGGTGTCCCCCTCGATAACTTCGTCGGCCAGCGCGACGAACCCCCAAATCCCACCGGAAAGTACCGCGACGCATAGCAGCATCGCTAGTTCGTAGCGGCCGAGCCGAGCCAGTAGGGAAAAGCTTTGGCGCCCAACTTGGCCAAGTTTTCCATGGTGCTTCATTGGCAACTCCTTTGCTTTGATAAGTGATACGCAACGTCGGTTATGACGGCTTATTGTGCCTGCGTTATCAATAGCGCGGAAAACCGCTTACTTCTAGGGCTTGTTGACGTTTTATAGGAGACGTTTGGCAGGATAGTCAGACATTGTCGCCGAAGATCTTGCGCCAGTCGCGGGGGCTGACCTGATGGCGCTGCCTGAAATGTTGCCAAAACGAAGTTGCCGTGTGGCATTCGCGATTTTGGCTTCATCCTTGGGAGCGGCGTTGCCGCCAAGCTTATTGTGTTCACTGCCTATAAATGAAGGTGGTATAAAAGGCTAATTTCCAGCGATGGCAGCAATCATTATCTGGAAGCGTTGACGCTAAGAAGATTTTGAAAATCTGCGCGTAGAGTGGGTGAAGGTAAGCGCAGATTATTGCTCTAGATGCACCTGGTTGGAGGGCTGATTTCGACCCAATCCGGATATCGGTGAGACCAGACGGCCACTACTGCGGCAGTAGATCGAGACAACTGGTATTGCCGGACACGGCCAAGAAATTGATAGCCTCCGCGATCACAGCACTCGCACCATCGCCGCATAATCACTCCGAGCCTGCAGGCTCAGCGCTCGTCCCGATCTACCTGACATCACCAACCCAGCTCTCGTTGCCCGTAAATTTTGCGACAGCCTAACAGGTGCTTTAGCGTGGCTTGATGATGTCAGATGCTGCGAGGCGTCGGTCAGCCTCATCGATTAGCGCATCGAATGTCGCCAAAACAATATTGCGTAGCCACCGGGTGGCGGGGTCACCATCAAGTTCTGATTTCCACATCACCCGAAAAGACACGTCAGGCAAGGGTTCGGGAGGCTCAAATACCTGAATATCTTCACCCTGAGCGCCTCCCAATAGACACAGCGCGACAAAATTACCCAGCATGTCGGTATTGTTCAAGACCGCACCAATGCCTGACCAACTGGCAGCGTGTAACCCAATCCGGCGTTTCAGACCTAAGCTGTCGAACCGCTCTTCTACGGTTCCATGTGTTGCACCTGGAGCGCGCACAACGACATGAGGCCAACTCATCCAACTTTCCGTTGTCCAGTCATTTGAAGCTGGGTGTCCATGACGAGCGAAGACATAGCGTTTTAATGGGGGGAGAGCCTTAGCCTTCAATCCTGCCGGGAGAGGGAAGTTTGCGTTCCCAAAAGCAATGTCTATTTCGCCACTTACGATCTGACCCATGGTCTCCTTTGACAGGGGCTGCCATGCAAGGCCGGACTCTGGKGCTTCTCTGTGCATCCTTCTGACAACTTCTGTGGCCACAATGTCCAAGCCGGGGCCGGCTATTTTGAAAATACGTGTGCTTTTCGAGGGATTAAATTCTGCTGGCGGCTGCACGGCGCGTTCAATCCGGGCGAGGATCGGCTGTATCTCTTGGTAAAGTGCGAGAGCCCTTGGACTGGGCTGCATAATTCCACCAACACGAACCAAAAGCGGATCACCAAGCTGGTCGCGCAACCGACCTAAAGCATGGCTGACTGCCGAAGGCGTCCGGCCGAGTTGTTCTGCGGCCCGATTGACACTGCCCTCATCCATCAACACACGGAAGACCAAAAGCAGGTTAAGGTCCAGGTTTCTAATCTGAATTTCATTCATGCTAAATGAATACTATTTGCTTTTATGACACGGAATTCCCAGCATAATGGCCCCGTATCGGTCAAAGATCAATATACAGCTGAAAGGAATTCACGATGGCACTCTCGTTACCAAACGCAAAGACTCTATTTGTTGATACTGGCCCAAGACTGGTGCTTGGAGGCATCTTCCTGACCGGCGCAATTGATGGGTTTTGGTACATATTCACTGGATCGCACCTCATCCACCCACCGACATCAGTAGATGGTCTGGCTTTTGAAGCCGCTCTCAAAGAGGTTGGATTTTTCTGGCCCTTGATGAAAGTTATCGAACTGATCGGCGCTTCGTTGTTGCTGAGCAATCGAGCGCCTGCACTAGGGTTGGCATTGCTTGCGCCTGTGATGGCGGTGATTGTGGCGTTTCATGTGGTGTTGAATCCCGCCGGACTGCCGCTCGCTGCCATCTTGGTGGCAACCGGCGGAATGACCCTTTGGGCCCAGTTTGAGCGTTTCAAACCGCTGACAGCTTCTGGAACACCTAAGCATCCAACCAACGACGCCGACGGCCAGTATACGTGACCGGGAGAACTTCTATCTGGGACCTGAAGATGTGGCCTGCCATAGCTTCAGGCTCTTATACCCAGACGACTAAAACCGTGAGGCGATCCTCGGCGTAGGGATACCCAAGAACGTAATCGCCAAGCGCCGCAAAGACTGCAGTCGTCGGTGTCCGACCTGCTATTTTCCGTCTCTACCTGCCCATGCCGCTTCATCCAGCGCTGCCCAGCTCACCTCGGCCGTCCAGTTGGCAAGCACATCGGTCGGCCAATGAACCCCAAGGTAAACTCGGCTTATAGCCACCGGCAGGGAAAAGCTTTTGCACCCAACTTGTCCAAGTTTTCCATGGTGCTTCATTTGCAACTCCTTTGCTTTGAGAAGGGGTACGCAGCGTCAATTCTGACGTTTTGACACGAGAAGTTTGGCAGGATAGTCAGGCATTGTCGCCGAAGGTCTTGCCCCAGTCGCGAGGGCTGACCTGATGGTGCTGCCTGAAATGTTGCCAAAACGAAGTTGCCGTGTGGCATTCGGGAACCAGGGCATCCCTATAGGATTCATGCAACCATTTGATAACAAGCATAATTCATAACCTACGTTAGGTTAGTGAGGTCGGCAAATGTTTTAGAATGACGCTAATAAACCATTTGCCTGAGGGGTAACAGAGTGTCTCTCATCGATACAGTAGTGATGCGGGGCCTTAGTACTCAAGGTGCGCTGTCTCAGGAAGACAAAGCGCTATTGCTGGGTCTTGAACTCAGCCCTAGATACATGTCAGCTAGTGAGGTGCTCTGGCAAGAGAGCGAGGATGCTGATCTGTTCTGCGTGGTCAAGGAGGGCTGGGCATACTCCTATCGTAACTTGAAAAATGGTTCAAAGCAGATCCTCAAGTTCTACCTTCCTGGCGATATAATAGGTATTCGTGATTTTGGCTTCACCCGCCGCCTGGCAAGTGCGGCAATGATTAATAAAGGTGTGATCTGTCCTTTCTCCTATCAGCAGCTTTTTGAGCTCTTTGGGCGTTCAAGCCTAGCTGCCGGTATCGTGGCCACAGCAACGCGTCAGCAGGCGCAACTCTCCGAGCGGCTGATCTACCTCGGCAAGTATTCAGCCCACGAGCAACTGGCGCACTTTCTCTACGAAATTTATCTGCGACTCAAGCGGATCAAGGCTGTTAGGGATAATAGCTTCTTCATGCCGCTCACGCAGGAGCTGATTAGCGATGCGCTGGGGATGAGCCCGGTACACGTAAGCCGGACTTTCTCGATGCTGCGTGATGAGGGGCTGGTGATCCGAAACCGCCAGCACGTGAAGCTGCCCGACCCCGAAGCGTTGGCGCGGTTAGTCGAATTCAATGATAGCTATATCGATGAATTCCTACCTCCCTCGTTTTCTGAACTTTTAAAAGCGAGCCCGTAAAGCGCTGGTAGCCTCTATTGGCTGATCAAGCCCCCACCAAAGCCCCAGCTTCCACGAGAAGCTGGTTTCACCAAAAGCTACTTTTCCTCTATCACTTCCTCGACCCATTCCACCCAGGTTTCGGTAAGGCGTTGTCCAAGTCGCAATGTGTGCCAGGGCGCACGCTGGGCTGGTTCCCTCGCATCGGGGCGCTGAATCGTCGTTCAGCTGGATATATGGTGATAGTTAAAAGCAAGCTTGATAGCTAGAGCCGCTTAGCTTCTAACAGAGCATTCCAATCATTGTTGAGCTTATGCTAACTTAGCATTAACAACCTGTGAGGTAGCTTTCCATGTCTATTGAAATCTGGTTCGCCTTTGCTCTTGCGTCCGTGGCGTTGCTCGCCATCCCCGGGCCAACGATTTTGACCGTGGTTAGCTACTCCATTGCTCAAGGTAGGCGCGCCAATATTCCGCTTGTCGCTGCGGTGGCATTGGGTGACTCAACGGCGCTGCTCTTTTCACTGCTTGGCCTGGGAGCGGTGTTAGCCACCTCGGCATTTTGGTTCACCGTGATCAAGTGGATCGGCGGTTTATACCTTCTCTATATGGGCATCAAGCTGTTGCGTGCCGGTATATCGTCGGTGCAGCCAGTAACACCGGCGGTATCGGGTTCGCGCTGGAAGCTTTTCACCAATACCTATCTCGTTACTGCGCTCAACCCGAAGGGCATTATCTTCTTCGTCGCCTTTTTGCCGCAATTCGTCAGCCCGAATGCCGATGCTGGGCAACAACTGTGGATACTTGCGATCACGTTTGTGGTGTTGGCAACGCTGAATGCCACTCTCTACGCCGTATTCGCAACGTCGGTGCGTAAGATGCTGGCATCGCGTCGTGCCCAGCGTCGCTTCAACTTGGTTGGCGGAACGTTACTCTCTTCAGCGGGTGTCTGGGCGCTGCTTGCCAAGCGGCCTGCGTAAGCAAAGGCCGCTAAATTTGATGATGGAAATGCTGAGCCTAGCGGGAGACAACTGTGAGTGAAACCCTTAAAGAACTGCTAACGGAACTTGAGCAATTTGGCCAACAAAACGATGCTGCCATTTCTGAACGCCCAAGACGAATGCTCAATATTACTCGTGATACGGGTGAGTTTTTATCGGTACTTGTTCAAGCAACCAATGCCCAGCGAGTGCTGGAAATTGGCACCTCGAATGGGTACTCCACCTTGTGGCTGGCCCAGGCAGTTCAGAGGGTTGGTGGGCAAGTTACCACTGTTGAGCTTTCCGAATACAAGCTTGAGATGGCCGCGAGAAATTTTGAGCGCTCCGGCCTCTCTAAGGTCATCACTCAGCAGCGAGGGGAAGCAGGAGGGCTTCTTGAAAGCCTGGACGATGCCTGTTTCGATCTGCTCTTTTTAGACTCAAAACGCTCTGATTATGTGCAGTGGTGGCCGAATATCCAGCGAGTTTTATGCAAGGGCGGGCTGCTTGTGGTTGATAACGCCACTTCCCATGCAGATGAAATGGCTGATTTTATGGCGCTGGTATCGGCAGACCCCGATTTCACCACGTGCACTGTACCTGTCGGCAATGGCGAGTTTCTGGCAACGCGGTGCGATGGTTAGAGGGCGGCTCTTATCGTGGCTTGGCTTAACCAGGATGAGCGGGAGAGAACACTATGTTTCCAGTATCAATAAAAGGTGTTTTGGTCTTGCCATCTGATGAGGTGGTGCTGGCGCTCAATGACCGCGATGAGTGGGAGCTGCCCGGTGGACGCATTGAGATTGGAGAGAGCTCTACCGAGTGCCTGATTAGAGAGTTTAAAGAAGAGCTTGCTATAGATGTTGAGGCAAACGGCCTTATTGATACCTATCTCTTTGAGGTGATTCCGAGCAAACATGTATTCATCGTCACTTATAGCTGCTGCTTAATTGGGCGGTTTAACCCTGTAGTGAGTCACGAGCACAGCAATATTGAAACGTTTCCAGTCAATGAATTGCCAGATAATTTGCCCATAGGCTATGCGAAAGCTATTCAAAAGTCGTTTTCGATGAACGTAAACCGTCAGAATATAAATGGAATAAMCCATGATCAGAGATGCCGCAAAGGGTGATTCGGAAGCCATAGCGCACATTTATAACTACTACATCGAAAATACCGCTATTTCATTTGAAGAAAAGCCAGTATTGGGTTCAGACATCCAAGGCCGGATTGAAAACGTCCAGGGGGCAGGTTTGCCTTGGTTGGTGGCAGTGGAAGATGGTGCTGTGGTGGGCTATGCCTACGCGACAAAATGGAAAGAGAGAAGCGCTTATCGATTTTCAGTCGAAGTCAGCGTCTACCTTTCCAACCAGGCGCATGGTAGGGGCTTGGGTGCAAAGCTGTACGAAACACTCTTTACCAAGCTCAAAGAGAGCGGGATTTATGCGGTGATGGGCGGCATCACGCTTCCCAACCCTGCCAGCGTTGCACTGCATGAAAAAATGGGCATGAAAAAAGTGGCCCATTTTGAAATGGTAGGGTTTAAGTTCGATCAGTGGCACGACGTTGGCTATTGGCAGCTAAATCTGAATGCCTAATTGTCACTCAACACATTAAGGCCAGCTTCAAAGATAAACTTAGGCGACGTAATGATATTCGCTGCTTTTTTCGATATTTTTATTTATTGTTATTTATATCAAGCTTTTATCTTAATAGTCGATAGCTGGCTAATCTAATTTATTGCCCTATTGGTTTGTTAAGCAATTGATTTATATCAAGCTGGAACCATCGCCACCATCTGAAAAGTAAATTAATAAATTGACCTGGATCAATATATTGAAATTAACGTTTTTGAAAGCTAAATGTCGGGTTACTGCTGCCGATAATTTATAGCACTTACCTATAACAAGTAGTTAGCTTGCTTGTTATGGAGTAACACCCTCCCCGTGGCTGGAATCATTCGTTAACGATTGATTCTCTACATAAGAGTAGACAATGCATAACCTATTGAAAAACCTATCCGTTAAGGCAGGCTTAACGGCTGTTCTGGGCTTGTTTACAGCCTTGATCCTCCTTGTCGCGGCTTTGGGCTACCAATCCAGCACTCTGGGAGCGAGTTCGATAGATGAACTTAACCGTATTAACGTTGAGCAACTGAACGCGCTTAACCGTGCGCAAGTGAATATCGCTGACACTCAGCTGTTTTTCCTTAATCATCTCGACGCATTGAACGAAGGGGAGCAGGCGCTGGCAGAAGCCCATCTTGAAAAAGCAGGCCAAATGCTGCAAACGGCGCAGCAGCGTTTTGAAGCATTTGTAGCGGCACCAAAGTCTGAGCAAGGAAAGCCCTTTGCAGATGCGATAGAAGCCGCCTTTACTCAACTTGTATCACGCGGTATAGAACCACAATATCAGGCCCTACTGAGCAATAATGAAAGTGCCTTTCGTACAGCCAAACGTGAAGGTGACCAGCTCAACCTAGCCTATATCCAGGCGAATGTAGCCTTCAATGACTATGCCAGTACACGTGGTCAAAATTTGATGGCCGATTATCAATCGACCATGACAACATCTGGTTATATAGGATTGGCTGCATTGCTTCTGGTTTTTCTTTGTGTCGCTTTCGTTCGAATGGGGATGATGCGAGTTGTCATTCGTCCTATTGAGGAAGCCGTCCATCACTTTGAGCGCATTGCCCAAGGTGACTTGTCGCATAAAATCGCAGACCGGGGACGAAACGAAATTGGCCAACTGTTCGCGGCTATGAAATATATGCAGACAGGTCTTTCACAAACTGTCTCATCCGTGCGTGATAGCAGTGGTTCCATCCATATTGGCGCGAGAGAAATTTCCGGAGGCAATGCCGATCTCTCCTCCCGTACAGAGCAACAGGCCGCTTCACTACAAGAGACAGCTGCCAGCATGGAACAGCTCACCGCCACCGTGAAGCAAAACTCAGATAATGCGCGGCAGGGCAGCACCCTAGCGAGTGATGCGTCTACAACGGCAGCACGTGGTGGTGAAGCCGTAGGCGAAGTAGTTGCGACAATGCATGGTATAGCGGAAAGCTCTAAAAAGATTAGCGACATCATTGGTGTGATCGATTCGATTGCCTTCCAGACTAATATTCTGGCACTTAATGCGTCTGTTGAGGCTGCCCGTGCGGGTGAGCAAGGACGCGGCTTCGCCGTAGTAGCCACTGAAGTACGCAATTTGGCAAGTCGTAGCGCTGATGCGTCTAAGGAGATTAGAGCATTAATTGAAACATCAGCGGGCCAGGTTCAGCAGGGCTCTAACCTTGTAGAGGGGGCTGGCCGAACAATGGAAGATATAATGGCTTCCGTGAAGCGTGTTGCCGATATTATGGATGAAATCTCCGCTGCTTCCTCGGAGCAAAGTGATGGTATTGAGCAGGTCAATCAAGCCGTTTCGCAGATGGATGAGGTGACACAGCAGAACGCAGCCCTAGTACAAGAAGCTGCTACAGCAGCAGCTTCACTCGAAGAGCAAGCAGCCCAACTTGAATCGGCTGTGGCTACCTTCAAATTGGCTGATGGCGAGAACCGTGGGTCTCTGCCCATCGGCAATTCTGCACCCAAGGCAGTGCCTTCTATAAAACAGGCTCGGCCTGCAAGAGGGAGGGCGCCCAGCTCCAAAGTAGCAGAAGTCGAGTGGGAAGCGTTTTGAATAGGCGCTCATTTCAGGAGTAGATTATTATTCAATCGTGTTTTAAACCCGGCCAAAACGGCCGGGTTTTGCTTTCTGAAAATAGTAGTCTCCAAGGCAGTGAGTGCCTGATTACTAGCTTGAAATATCATGTAAAACAAACGAGCGTGTTTTAACGCCACATTTTTATAAATGGCTGCTCCTAGCCCAATTAGAAACTTTCCTCCATATTAACAACAGGCCAGACAACAAGCGCTGAAGTAGATGCGTTATCTACTAAATTAGCTTTACTAATAAAGCGAGAGGATTGCACCAATGACAGGGACAAATAAACCATCAACGATAGCATTGCTGAGTGATAATCGGGTAAAGGTACTCTTGGTCATCGCGGTTATTGCGGTGGTCTGGGCCATCGTGGCGCACACCATTGCAGGGGCGCGGGGAGACAGTATGGAAGCGCTCGAAGCGCAGCTGGCTGAAACTGAGCGAGAGCATCAACAGATTCAGGCGGAGATGTCTGAGGTTGAAGCCGCGGAGCTTGATTTAGCAACACTGCAGCAGAGAATGAGCGCCCTTGAGGTTGAGCAAGCTGATGCTGAAGCCGAGCTAGCTTCAACCCGATCAGACATTGCCCACGCTGAAGAAGATTTGAATGCTTTACAGGGCGAGCGTGAAACCCGTGAAGAAGAAGTAGAGACCCTCAATGAGCAGGTCGACAAACGGCAGAGCAGCCTTGAAGAGCTGAATGAGACCTACGCCGAGGTAGAAAAAGAGAAAGAAGAGGCCGAGGCCGCCCGTGATGCCGCTCAACAGTCTCGTCAAGACGCAGAAGACGCTCGCAGCGAGGCTGAAGCAGATCTTGAAGCGCTCAACACAGAGATTGAAGAGGCCGAAGCCGCCAGCGATACCGCGCAACAGGCTCGTCAAGAGGCAGAAGATGCCCGCAGTCAGGTTGAAGCTGACCTGGAAGCGCTAAATACTCAGATTGAAGAGGCCAATAACCAACTTTCAGCGGTCGGTGATCGGGTAAGTGAGTTAGAAACAACGCGTGATGCGCTCACCGTTGAAATCACTTCGCTCGAAGTGATGCGCGACGAAGCGCAAACGCCTGAGTGATTTACAGCCTTAACGCATAACATCTTGCAGCACAGCGATATAGGCGTGCCTCCCCGCTACTGGAACGGGGAGGTCATCGACGGTATCTACCGCCCCATAAGGTGCGGAAGGCTCGTTATAGCTTAGTACTGAGTTGGATCATGACCGCCTGTTTGTAGCCTACGATAACGACCGGCACCTTGGGCTGGGTAGCGTTGATGAACGCGACGAGCGCCACGCCTGCGAAGCGCCTTACACTCTACTGCACATTTCTTAATCCAGGCGATACTATCCGATGCATCGGCGATTTCTGTTACCTCTTTTTCTTTTGATGTTGCTGGCCTCTTTGGCAGGCTGCGGGGAAACGCCCACCGGGCGCTCCCAATTGGCGTTAGTACCGAACGCGTTAATGGCTGACATGGGGGAAGATGCCTTTAATCAGCTGCGCAATAGCCAGCCGATCAATCGCGATACGCAGGCTAATCAATTAGTGCAGTGCGTGGCCGAAAAAGTGGTGGCTGGCGCTAAGGCGAGCTACCCAGGGCTCGCTTTCCCTGAACGCTGGGAAGTGGTGGTATTTGAGGATGCTTCCCCCAATGCGTTTGCTCTGCCGGGTGGACGCATCGGGGTGCATAGCGGGCTACTGCGGGTGGCCGAGACGCCAGCCCAGCTAGCGGCGGTGATTGGGCACGAGGTGGGGCATGTGTTGGCGGATCATGGCAATGAGCGGCTTACCCAGCAGCTTGGCATTAAAGCCGTGTTATTGGTGGTGGGGTTATTAGGGGAAGAGGAATTTGGCAACCAGCAATTGATGCAGGCCTTGGGTATCGGTGCCCAGTTGGGGATTAGCCTGCCTTTCAGCCGCACCCATGAGGAGGAGGCCGATTTGATGGGCTTGGAAATTATGGCCCGTGCGGGGTTTGACCCGCAGCAGAGCGTGACCCTGTGGCGCAACATGGCTGCTAGCGGTGGTGGTCAGCCCCCTGAATTTCTTTCTACGCATCCTGCCCATGAATCGCGCATTCGGGCATTACAGCAAGGGCTGGAAAAGGCCACGGCCAGCTATCGTACGGTTACGCCTGCTGAATGTTGAGGTGAGTGGCATCGCGTTATTGATAAAATAAGAAAAATTGCCACGTGACGTCGGGAGTGTGTGGGGCTGTGCCATTACAGAAACAACAGTATCAGGTGCATGGGTTAACGGGGCAGTTTTGCGATGCCAGCCGTGAGTTGATGTATCGCCGCTCTATCCAGGAAAGCGTGCGGCTTGAGTTTAGCTTTGCTGTGAGCGTTGCGGCATGTGTCTTTGGCATGTTCGCGATTGCGGATTACTACCTGCTGGGCCTTACCAGGGAGTTCTATCTGCTGCTTACCATGCGAATAGTGGTGGTGAGCATTTGCCTGTTGGTGGCACTCGTTGTGCGGCGCTGGGGTGGCAATGATTACCGTGCTTGGTTGCACGCCTTACCGCTGTGGGTATTTGCCACGGGCATTATATTGATTGTCCCCCTACGACCCGAAAGCCTCCCCACTCAAATCACCGCGGTGGTGGTGGCTACCATGGCGTTTTATCTTCTGATTCCCAATCCGCTAACAGTCGTGACAGCGGCCAGCCTCTATTTAAATATTGGCTTTTTAGTGGCTGCGGTACTGTTTGCGGGGCTTAGCCCGATAGCGACGCTGCTGGTCGCACTGTTGCTGATTATGGGCAGCGKTGTAGGGTTTTTCGCCCTGCTGCGCTTGGAATGCCTGCAACGTAAGCAATATGCACTGCTTCAAGAAGAGCGAGAGAATAACCACCAATTACACAAAGAGATCGCGCACCGAAAATCACTGGAAGAACAGCTGAGGGTAGTCGCTGAGCAGGACGCGCTGACCAGCCTGAATAATCGCGGCCATTTTATAAAACTGGCTAAAGATCTGTTGCAGCACTCGCAATCCCACAAGGTGCCATTTAGCCTGTTTATGATCGATGTGGATCACTTCAAACACATTAACGACACCTGGGGGCATAGCCACGGGGATTGGGTGCTAACCAAAATTGCCGAAGTCTGTGCCGAGTCGCTGCGCCCAACGGATGTGATAGGACGTTTTGGTGGTGAAGAGTTTGTCGTTGCATTGCCGGACACCAGCTCGCACGATGCGCAAATGGTAGCAGAGCGTTTGAAAAAGAAGGTGGCTGAACTTTCGTTAACAGAAGAGATGGGCAAACTGCGCCCCAGCGTCACCGTTGGCGTTGCGGCTACCGATTCAGAGGAAGCCGATCTGGAGTCTTTAATTAAACGAGCGGATGAGATGCTTTATGTTGGCAAGCGCGCTGGGAGGAACCAAGTCGTCGTCTGCAGCGATGTCGTCGAAGCACCAGATTCACCCGTTGGCAGCAAGTAGCGCTTTCCTATGCCCCCATCACTGCTGCTAATGCTCGCCGACACCCTTCTAATTCTCCACGTGCTGTTTGTGGCCTTCGTGGTGTTAGGCCTGGTCGCCATTTACGCAGGCTATTTCTTCAACTGGCGGTGGGTTCGCAATAAAACCTTCCGCATCGTACATCTTTGCGCCATTGGCTATGTGGTGGTTCAGGCTTGGCTCGGGGTGGTTTGCCCGTTAACCACCTGGGAAATGGCGCTGAGGGCGGAGGCGGGCGCCGCTACTTATTCGGGCTCGTTTATTCAGTACTGGCTGCATAGCCTGCTCTATTTCACTTTGCCGGAGTGGGTGTTTGTGGTGGTGTACACGCTATTCGGTAGCCTGGTGTTGGCCAGTTGGTTTGTGGTGAAGCCTCGTCAGCACTCTTCCTAGAAGATGGGCGTGTACTAAACTTTGCGTATCATACTGTGCTTGGGAGCGAACCCATGCGGCACCTATACCTAATGCGGCACGCCAAAGCTAAACAGCCCAGTGGCGACATGACCGACCACCAACGGCCGTTGCGAAAGCGTGGTAAACGTCAGGCAGCGGCTATGGCGCATGTACTTCAGCACTGGCAAGCGTTAGAAGGGGGGATTTACGTCAGTACAGCGGCTCGCACGCGGGAAACCTTCGACAAGATCGCAGGCCAACTGCCTGATCATACCCTGGTCAACCAGGKTCACTTTGATGAAGACCTTTATACGTTCGATGGTGGCGGGCTGCAGGCCTGGGTCGAATCGTTGCCAAACGAAGCCGAAAGAGTCCTGGTGATTGGGCATAACCCGGCGCTGCATGATCTGGCTCGTTGGCTCGMCCAGACAGCGCCGCATTCGCTGCCCACCGGGAGTGTGCTGCATTTCACGCTGTCCGGCTCTTCTTGGAAAAGCGTGGGGCATAACGGAGCCAAACTGGCAGGGTGCCTGACCCCGGAAACGGCCAGCTATCCTCTTTTTCAGCGCCTTGCCCCCCAACCACCCAAACGCAATAACGACACCGCCAGCCGCATGCGTGACATGCTGGAGCACCAGTATCAGATGATCCGTGCCTTGGAAGCCGGTGTCATCGCAGGCATTGATCCTGAGTTCCTGCACCAGTACCGGGTTAATCTGCGTCGTAGCCGGGCAGTGGGTGAATCCGTGCGCGCCATTACCCGAGTGCCTGGCCTGAAAAAGATGCTTAAGCGGCTCAAGCAACGTGCCCAGGCTACCAGTGACCTGCGTGATATTGATGTGTTTCTGGAGGATATAGCCAAGACGCCCCCGCCGCTCACTTCTGGTAGTCGCCAGGGATTGATGCAGTGGCTCCAGGCTTGCCAGCGGGAGCGCCACCAGGCGCTATGTCAGCAGTTAAATGCACCGGCTTATGCTGAGGAGATGGAGGCATGGCAGTACTTTATCGCTTCCGATGACGTTGGTAAGGCACTTTCGAAACTGACGCCAAAGCGTATCCGTACGGTACTGAATGAGCGTATCGCACGCCACGATGAAGACCAGGCGGCACTCTCGCTGGATACCCATGACACCGGGTTCCATGAACTGCGGAAGGGCGTGAAGCGGATTCGTTACCTGGCTGATCTGAATCCAGAGACCCCTGAGCCGTTTCTATCTCAATTGAAGCACCGCCAGCGCCTGCTCGGCGAGTATCAAGACCTGTGTTCCCGTCAGGCCTGGCTGGATGCCTTTGGCGCAAGCCCCGATAACGACCCGCAGCAACAGCAGGAGTGTGTTCAGTGGCGTGATTCGTTAGAGAAGCCGAAGCTTGTGCTGCGCAAAGAAGTATTGGCGTTGGAACCTATGGCCAACGTGTCCCCGTAACAACGTAATCAGGTAGCCTTGCCGCCAATCGTTACGCGATATATGATTCGTATATGTTTCATATTCGTTTCATATATTAGGTGGTGTGATGGGTATCGTTAAGATCAATGACCAGTTGCATGAGGATATTCGCAAGGCAAGCACTGTCATGGTGCGCTCAATCAATGCCCAGGCAGAGTACTGGATAAAGGTGGGCATGCTGGCTGAGGCCAATCCGGGCATGACCTTCTCTGACATCATGCGTGAGCAAATGAAGCAAGCCGACGTTGAAGTAAGGAAGGTGGCCGGTGAGTGAGCTGACGTTAAAAAGCGAGGAGGAGTTGCGTTTGATGCGGGAAGCAGGACGGCTACTCGGATTGGTGTTCAGTCATCTCGACCATCGGATAGCGCCCGGCGTATCCACCATGGCTATTAACGATTGGGCCGAGCGTTATATCGTCGATCAATTGCAGGCTCGCCCGGCCAGTAAGGGGCAATACGGTTACCAGTACGTATTGAATGCCTCAGTCAACCACGTGGTGTGCCATGGCATTCCATCCGACAAGCAAATACTCAAAACAGGCGATATCGTCAATGTCGACATTACCCTGGAGAAAGACGGCTTTATTGCTGACTCCAGCAAGATGTATCTGATTGGCGATGTGACTCCCTATGCCAAGCGCCTGGTCGATAAAACCTACGAGGCCATGTGGCAAGGAATACAAGCGGTTAAGCCCGGTGCCACGTTGGGTGATGTAGGCTATGCAATTCAGCAATATGCCGAAAAACACGGATACTCTGTCGTTCGTGAGTATTGTGGCCATGGCATTGGTCGCGAAATGCATGAAGAGCCGCAAGTGCTGCATTACGGGAAGAGAGGCAGAGGCCTGGCGTTGAAAGAAGGGATGGTGTTTACCATCGAGCCCATGATTAATCAGGGCAGGGCCAAAATAAAAACCAAGCGGGATGGCTGGACGGTAGTGACCAGTGACAAGAAATTGTCTGCTCAGTGGGAGCATACGGTAGCGGTCACAGCCTCTGGTGTCGAAGTGCTAACACTCCGCGATAACGAGTGCATCCCTACTGAGATTAACCAATAACGACCATGCTCCATCCTCCTTCGTTTAAGCGCCCTGTATGTTTAAGGATCGTAGCCTGAAATCGATCTGGCGAAGCACATCAGGTGCGTTAAGCTGAAATGGTGGGTGCTACATAGATAGGCATGCTTTCCCTTGCATGGAGTCTATGATTCACCTATTCCATATCGCTTAACAGCTAAATGAAAAGGATGTCTACGATGGCGAAAAAACCGACAGGTAAAGGTAAAGGCAATACGCCAGCGGGTGAGTCACTCGCCACTGTTTCATGCGGCACCGAAAAATTGCTATTGGCGGCCTTAGAGCGGGGCGGCAGTTGCCTTGAAACCGGGCGCTTTCTGATTAGCTATCGTGAGGGGCGGGTAGAAGAAGGCATTAAGTCGCTAAAAGCCCAGAAATTTCGCATCGCTGATGCGCGAGATTTCACCGATCAAGCCGTTAGTCTGGAAGATGCCGGAGATGCTGAGGCAATGGTATTTCCGGAGCTTGGAGTGGCACTGGTAGGCGGCGATGCCCTGCAGCAGCATGGCATGAGTGCGCTGGGTAAGGTCGCTGCGGATAGTCCCATCGAAATTATTGAGCCAGAGTATTTCGCCTTTTCTGAAAATTCTGAATATCTACGTGGTTTTTTGCGTGCAGCCAGCACCATCGCTCGTGATCTTGGCGTTGAGCTGGAGTTGGAAGAAGGCGAAGAGAACCTTGAAGAGGACGCCCTTCGGCCAACTTGGGGGCTAAAACGCTGTAAGGTGCCGCAAAGTAGCTGGAGTGGCGCGGGTATAAAAGTCGCCGTGCTGGATACCGGGATGGATCTTGGCCACCCGGATTTCGAGGGTAGGGAGTTCGTTACCCGCTCATTCATTGGGGAGCCGGTGCAGGATATCAACGGGCACGGTACTCACTGTATCGGCACGGCCTGTGGCCCCCAGGCGCCCGGTGAAAACACACAGCGTTACGGGATCGCGTATGAGGCGCAGGTCTTCGTCGGCAAGGTGCTGACCAACTCGGGCAGCAGTACCGGGGCGGGCGTTCTCGCTGGCCTGAACTGGGCCATCGCCAACCGCTGTGAGGTGATCTCGATGTCGCTTGGCAGCCAGAGCCCGGTGCAGGCCGCTTACACCCATGCTGGTGAAGCGGCACTGCGTAATGGGTGTCTCGTTATCGCTGCAGCGGGTAATTCAGCTACCAATACAGGGGCGCCTGCCAACTCGCCTACTGTAATGTCGGTGGCATCACTCGATCCGAACCTGAAGCCCTCCAGCTTTTCCAATCATGGCAAGATCGAGATTGCCGCGCCTGGGCGCGATATCTTCTCCTCATGGCCTCGGCCCACTCGCCATAAAACGATCAGTGGCACCAGCATGGCGGCGCCACATGTGGCAGGTTGCGCGGCACTGTGGGCGCAATCAGATGCCTCGCTGCGGGGCAGGAAACTTTGGGAGCAGCTGGTGGCTTCGGTGCAAGAGCTGCCGTTGCCTGAATCCGGCGTAGGAGCAGGGTTGGTGCAAGCGCCCTAATGTTAGACGACGCGCTGGGCAGGCGCTCCTTTCTGGTCGCCCAGTGCTCTTGCTATGGAGATATGCCAGATGCCAACGGTAGCGTTATGGTTGATCACTATTTCCAGCGATCAACCGATAAATGAAATGGCCACGCGCCTCAGCGCTGAAGGATTAACCATCCAGGAGGTGCTGGAGGAGATCGGCTGTATTACCGGCTCGGCTGACGATGCCACGGCGGAACGGCTGAAAAAGATCAAAGGCGTAGTGGATATAGCGCCTGATATGCAGATCGATATGGGGCCACCGGGCTCTGAGGAGACTTGGTAAGCTCGGTAAATATTTCACTGGGCTTGATGACGCGATGGTTTTAGTGGAGATGTGACATGGCAATACCCGCAAAGAACACTGTTTGCCTTTGGTACGATGGTGGTGCAGAAGAGGCAGCGCGCTTTTACGCTGATACCTTTCCTGATTCGTTTGTCAGGGCGGTTCATCACGCACCGGGAGACTTTCCATCGGGTAAGCAGGGGGATGTATTGACCGTCGAGTTTACCGTGTTGGGCATTCCGTGCCTTGGGCTCAACGGCGGGCCTGGGGTTGCGCATAATGAGTCGTTCTCTTTTCAGGTCTCAACGAATGACCAAGCCGAAACGGATCGCTATTGGAATGCCATTGTTAGTAATGGTGGCAAGGAAAGCGCCTGTGGCTGGTGCAAGGATAAATGGGGACTATCGTGGCAGATAACGCCTGCTGTGCTGATTAAGGCCGTTACCAATCCCGATCCTGCCGTCGCTAAGCGCGCATTCGACGCGATGATGCAGATGAGAAAAATCAACATCGCGGACATTGAGGCGGCGCTTCACGGTTGAGATAGGATTGGTTGACTCTTCGTTTAAAGTAATAAGATTTCGAAAATCGGCTTAACTTGGGCATTATGAGCATTGAAACTCAATATGTTACAATATGTAATCGCCCATTAGCCACGTCAGAAGATCCTGATCTCACCGGTGTTTCCCGGTAGGKGGTGGGTGGTGTAAAACTATCCAGTTCCGGAAACAGGTGATGATGAGAAAGCATGCGTCAATCCCCGCCGAATGGTGGGCCGATTTTCTTCTTAATCAATACTCACGGTCGCGCCGACTTGGCTACTTGCTGTCTGGCGTAGTGTTAGTGTTGTTACCCGTTTTCACCATTTTGGATGCGACTCTGGTCAGCTACTCTAATGGGGAGTTGATATGGAAACATATTCTCCTCCGCCTGCCCGCCGCTATTCTGGCGATTACTTTTTTGCTGCTCCATCGTAAGAAAGACCCAGGCTTTTGGGCTTATCCGCTATTGCTGATGTTGAACCTTTCAATAGTGGGAATGATGGCTGCCATGTTCGTATTGCACTATTCGGAGCAGGGCGGGCACCTTCTCTACATCACTCAGGGGCTAACCTTGGCCATCATTGCTGTGGCTACAGCGACCGTCTACGGTGTTAGAGATCTGGTTTTGATATACGGCTTGCCGCTTATGGCAGTAATCGCTTTCATTGTTTTTTCAGGTAGCCCGTTTCCAGATAACCTCATTCATTTGATCTTCATTCCCGCTGCGATGGGCATAGGCGTCGTCATTGCTACTATGCTTTACCAGGAACACCAGCGTACCTTTATTGCCAGCCAGCAACTTGAGCATAGTGCTTTGACCGATGCGCTGACCGGCTTGCCCAACCGGCGCTCGATGCAAACAGACTTGCAGGCAGAATGGAGCCGCTCTAAACGCGACGAACAGTGCTTTGCTGTGTTGATGACCGACTTGGATCACTTCAAGGCAGTTAATGACCAGTATGGCCATGAAGTGGGTGATGAAGTGCTCACCATTCTTGCTACTCGGTTCACCACTACGCTTCGCGGTGGTGATCGGGTTGCCCGCTGGGGKGGAGAGGAGTTTTTGCTACTGATTCCAAGTGCCACCGTTGAGAGCGCTATGGCCGTCGCCGAAAAGGTACGTCGAGCCGTTGCTGAGCCGACTTTTGCCACCTCAGCAGGCAACTTGGCGGTTACATTGAGCCTGGGTGTTGCGCTTCACCGCCAGACCGAGAGCATTGATGAAGTGATCAGCCGCGCCGACAAGGCGCTTTACCGTGCCAAGCTAGAAGGCCGCAACCGTGCGGTACTGGCAGGCGATTGATCGGGCACCGTGTTTTCTGCAATTGCTTCAAACTCATAACGCATCTAACACATCAAAGTGATCGCAGTAAGCTATATCCACGAGCTCGACTTGGATATGGCTAGTCTTTAACGCTGCGACAAAATCGTGTGCTTGTTGGCGGAAAGAGGGCGGATCATTTTCGGCGATCACCACTTGGCATGAGGGTAGTTTGCTGGAATCGGCAAATATAGGACTTAACGCAAGCGCTTGGGGTGGAGTGAGCTCCAGCGCTTCGTTAACGTAGGTATCCACCAATGGCGTGAGGTCATAAACGCCGCTAACCAGTATCAACTTATCAATGGGTATATCACCACTGGCGGCTACCCAGTAGGCTAGCTGGGCACCGGCGCTATGGCCGCCTAATACAATCGACCACACGCCACCGTTATCCGCGAGGGCGTCACATGCGGCCGCCATTCCCTCAATGCACTGGTTCACCATGGTATGAATGGAGGTTTCCGGTGCTAAACCGAAACCCAGGGAAGCGAAGGCCATACCACGGGCCAGGTAGCGTTCAGCCAGAAAGTCCGTCGCGGTATTATCCAGCTCCTGCCAGTAGCCGCCGTGAATAAATAGCATCAGCGGCCAGGGGCCCGCGGTACTTTCCGGGACGAACAGGTTGAGGCGGGCCGCCGGATCTTCACCGTAGCGCAGGGTAATCGGCTGGTGGCGTGCCACCAGGTCGATACCTAAAGCTGCCTGGCGCGTTAAAGTGGCTTCGTAATCCCGAGCGAAATGGCTCGGCGAGTAGGCGAGGTTCAGGGGTATTTCAGTCATAACATACCTCTATTAGGTAACAGCATCACGCACATGAAACTGCGGATCCTGGTACTCACCGTTTTCCATTACCGCGCGGAAGTGCTGAGCGGCCTGCCAAACATCTTCAAAACTGAGATACAGTGGGGTAAAACCAAAACGCATTAGGCCGGGTTCCCGGTAGTCGCCGATCACACCGCGGGCAATCAAGGCTTGAACGATAGCGTAGCCGTTTTGACTATCCACCAGTGATACCTGGCTGCCACGCTGACTGGCTGATGGGGTTATATCGTCAATATTATGAGTGGTAAAAATATCGCTTAAACACTCTCGAAATAGGTCGCTCATGGTCAGACTTTTTTCTCTCAGCGCCTGCATGTCCACCTCGCTCCATAGAGCGAGTGAGGCTTCCAGAGCGGCGTAGGCAAGTGCCGAATGGGTGCCAGTGCGAAAGCGGGAAATATCCCCTGCTGGGGTATAATCCGCTTCAAAAGCGAAGGGCGCTGCATGGCCGTGCCAGCCGGAAAGCGGCTGCCAACCTTTGTCTTGGTGATCGCTATGCACGTATAAAAAAGCTGGCGCGCCAGGGCCGCCGTTAAGGTACTTGTACGTACAGCCTACGGCGTAGCGAGCGCCGCAACCGTTTAGATCAATGGGCAGTGCGCCTGCGGAATGGGCCAAATCCCAGATGACTTCTGCGCCGTGGTCGTGCACCAGTTTCGTGGTGGTAGCCATATCGCGTAATTTGCCAGTACGGTAGTTAACTTGACTCAGTACCACCACGGCTACACCGTCGAGGTGTTCGGCCAAGTTGCCTCCTTCTGGCAGGAAGCGGTGCTCTGCGCCACTCACCCGGCAATAGCCTTGGGCGATGTAGCCATCGGTCGGGAAGTTGCCGCCTTCGCTAAGAACCGCCTGGCGACCCTCCTTGCCTTGGCCGAGGATATACCCCAGCAGCTTGAAGATATTTAGCGTGATATTGTCAGTGACGCTCACTTCACCGCGTTGCGCACCAATCACCGGGGCTAGTAGATTGCCCAAGCGTTCTGGGGCGTCGAACCAGCCCTGGTTCCAGCCTTTGATCAACTGGTCGCGCCACTGATCCAGAGTCTCATCGACCGCTTGTTTGGCGGCCTTCGGTTGGGCGCCTAGTGAGTTCCCATCAAGATAAAGCACGCCTTCGGGCAAGGCGAAATGGCCTTTAAAGTCTGCCAATGGGTCTTGGCGGTCACGCTTACGAACACTATCCAGGCTTACAGGCATATGGCTGCTCCGAAAAATTGTATGTCGCTGTTTTGAATATCATGACGGTAGTTCAACTGGGTGCGTAGTAGTGCGCCAAGTGCTTATATCGTCGTCCGAACACTCCACAGTTCCGGGAAGAATTGAAGATCCAGCGCTTTGACCAGATAATTCACCCCAGCCGTTCCCCCTGTGCCGCGTCTATAACCAATGATACGTTCGACTGTTTTCATGTGGCTGAATCGCCAGCGCTGAAAGTTGAATTCGACATCCACCAGTTTTTCAGCGAGCTCGTATAGATCCCAGTGCTGTTCGCTGTTGCGGTAGATTTCCGTCCAGACCGCTTCCACCTCGCTACTGGCGGTGTAGGGGATACTCCAATCGCGTTGGGTTTTGCTTTCCGGAATGCTGAAACCGCGTTTGGCAAGCAGCTGCAGTACGATATCGTAAAGACTGGGCGCGTGGAGGGATTCCTGAAGTTTTTGGTAGTGTTTGGGTTTTGATCGGTGAGCTTCGATTAGCTTGGCGTTCTTGTTACCCAACAGGAATTCCATTTCCCGATATTGATAGGACTGAAACCCAGAGCTTTGGCCAAGGCTGTCTCGGAAGCTGGCATAGTCGGCGGGGGTCATGGTGACCAACACTTCCCAGGCCTTGATAAGCTGTTCTTGAATTCTGGAAACCCGCGCTAGCATCTTGAAAGCAGGGCGCAGGTTATCTTCTTGAATATGCGCTGCGGCACCATGAGCTTCGTGAAGGCACAGTTTGATCCATAGCTCCGATACTTGATGGATAACGATAAAGAGTAATTCATCGTGTTCATCAGAAGCCGGATTTTGGCAAGCAAGCAAGGGTTCCAGATCCAGGTACTGACCGTAGCTAATATCCTGATCCCAATGAATGGCTTCATTATCGACGCTGTTTTCTTCAGGAGTCGTCATTTTATTCTGCCTTGGTGGCTGTGCGATGTGTGGTTGTTGTCGTTGGTTTGAAAGCCTGTTCTTTAGGCTCACCTAAGTCCCAGAGTATACCGGCGGCGAGCTTCAGACCCTGCTCGATAATCGTTTCGAGCAGGTGTTCATCTGGGGCGTGCTGATTGCACGATGCATAGGAGTGAGGCAACCATACCGTGGGAAGGTTGAGTACATCTGAAAAACAGTGGTTGGGGATCGTCCCGCCCAGGTTGGGAAGGATATGCACCGCCTGGCCCAAGCTGTTCTCTGCAGACTGGGCCACAAAGGAAACCCAAGGGTGGCTGGGTTCAAGCCGGGTGGCGGCGTAGCCACCCATAAACTGAATTTGAATATCCTCTAAGCCATGGGCGTTAAGATGCTGGCGCAGGTTCTCTTCCACTGCTTGCCAATCGGTGCCTTTGACGAAGCGAAGCTGCAAAATGGCTTCAGCACTTTCAGAAATGGCGCCCACCGGCTTGTCGGTTCTCCCTGCGCTCAAACCCAGAATTTCCAATGTATTGGCACCATACAGGCGCTCGCCATCGGTTAGCTGTTTTTCGCCCCAGGCGGGATTGATGGCTGGGTCATTGCCGCCGCCGCCCACCGGGAGATTGCGCACCAATTGGGCTACTTCGTCAGGAATTGCGGGTGATTTAAGAAAGTCGACCAGAATTTTTCCTTCGCTGGAGAGTAGCGTACTAAGCGCGTTACACAGCACTACCGCGGGGTTGGTGATGATGCCACCCCAGTTGCCGGAATGTCGGCCGCCATTGCCAGTGTTCAAAGCAAGTTTGAGCTGAACAACACCCCGTGAGCCGAGAAACAGGGTGGGCATGTCATGGCGGATTCGAGGGCCGTCAGATGCCAAGAAAAGATCGGACTTAAGCGCTTCTTTATAGGTTTTGCAGGTTTCTTCTAACCCTGGGGAGCCTATTTCCTCGCTCATCTCAAAGAGGATCTTGACGTTATAGCCAAGTTGACCCTCGCGGGCTTTGATAACGGCCTCCAGCGCTGCCAGGTTGATGCTGTGTTGGCCTTTGTTATCAGCTGTGCCGCGCCCATAAACGCGGCCATCAACAAACGTCAGTTCCCAGGGTGCGATGCCGTCAGTCCATTTATCTTCTTGCCCATCGGTGACATCTCCATGGCCGTAAAGCAGCAGTGTAGAAAGCGTGCGATTTTCAATACGTTGGCTGATCAATAAAGGCGGGTGATCGGATTTAGGGTTTTCGATCACTTGGCTGTCGAAGCCTAATTTAGAGAGGTGCGGGACTATTTCTTCCGTTAAGTAGTCACGTAGCGTATCGCTACGTTCAGGATCTTGGCTAACCGTTCTAAGGCCGACGCGTCTTGCCAACGTCTGGTAAAAGTTGCCACTGGAGAGTTCGTTGCTCGCCAGTTGAAGAGCGAGTTCACGCCCTGAAAGCTGCGTTGTATCCATTGCCTGCCTTTTTTATTGACCGTTATGGTATTTGGACATAGTTATGGTGTCTGGAGGTAGTAGGAAGAAAGTCGTTAGAAAAAGAGTAGTCCTTGCCTATGTTTGCAACCATCATTAATATTTCAAATAATCTTTCTAATTATAAGAAACCAGGCGCAAACAAGTGGCGCAGGTAACTCGCTCAAACTTGTTGTTGTTGGGCAAAAAGAGGCCGCTATGCAGGAACTCAATTTACGTTACTTTCAAAGCGTCGCTAAAACGGGCTCTCTGTCGGCCGCGGCGGAAGAACTGCACGTCGCGGTTTCAGCGGTGAGTCGCCAAATTACCAATTTGGAACAACGGCTGGCTATCAAGCTGTTTAACCGACAACCGCGCGGGATGCAGTTAACGGAAGCGGGCAGGGTGCTGCAGGCCTATGCATTGCGTAATCAGCTGGAAATCAGCAGTGTGATTGCGGAAATGCAGGACGTAATGACGCGGCAAATGCGCAAAATTACCGTGGCGTGCCCGGATGGTATGGCCTGGCACTTCCTTCCCAGCGTTATATCCAGCTTTATTATTCAATGTCCTGATACCCGATTTGATCTGCACGTGGTCGAGTCAACCCGGGCCTCCGAGCTGGTGAAAGAGGGCGAGGCCGATATTGCCTTAACCTTTAGCCTCTCGCCAGATATCGGCGTGAAGGTGATCTCAAGTCACAATGCCGCGATCAGTGCGCTGATGGCTAAGAGTCATCCTCTGGCAAGCAAAGATGTCCTACAGGTAAAAGATTTAAGCCACTACCCATTAACCATGTCGCTAAACGGCTCGACCATGCGCTACTTATTTGATGTGGCGTGTAGCTTGTCGGGTATAAAAGTGCTTCCTAGCTTCTCTTGTGACTCCCTTGGGGCAACCTACACCATGGTATGCGAGCACCCTAATATGATTGGGCTGTGTAGCGCCGTGGCCGTTAGCGGTAAAACTCAACAAGAGGGCCTTGTACTGAAGCCGATTCAAGAGTCTCAGCTCTCCCTTCGTAGTCTTCAGGTGCAAGTGATGGCAGAGCGTCATTTGCCTGCCCATTTGGAAGCGTTTGTCGAGTATCTGGAGAAGAAATTGGTAGCCGCCGTTCAGTAAAGCCGCGTACTTGTGCCATGGTTGATTGAACCATCATTCACGAATACGCGGGTTTCTGTCATCAAGCCGTGGGCTTAAAATGGGCCGTAATTGATGCCGACGGCAATAGCGACAAATACTCCGCCAACCACTACCCAGATCATTACCAGCGGTAGTACAAATTTAAACCACTCTACATAGGAGATACGTGCAATGGCCAAGCAGGCCATCAGCGTGCCCGAAAGGGGGGTGATAATGTTCGTCACCGCATCACCCAGTTTAAAGGTGATAAAGGTAGACTGACGGGTCACCTCTAGCATATCGCCAATCGGCACCATAATTGGCATCACAATGGCCGCTTGGCCGGTACCCGAGGTGATAATTCCGTTAAACGTCAAATTGAACAGGTACAGCAACTGCATCGCCATTATTTGGCCGTGGCCATCTAAAGAGCTGGCAACGCTATGCACAATCGTATCGATCAGTTGGGCTTGCTTGAGGAGCACGATAACCGCCGCTGCAACTCCCACTACCAGTGCGCCATACATCACTTCGCTTGCGCCGCTCATCAGCCGCTTTACGAAGTCATTAGGGTTGATTCTGCATAGCATGGCCGTAACGACGCCGAGTATAAGAAAGATGGCGGAAAGTTCGGTAATACCCCAACCCAGGTTGAAGCCTCCATAGAGGAAAAAGCCAATAAAGCCGACAAATAAGCCCAGCACTAGCTTGTGGGAAAGCGTGAACGTCGCGGGCTCCTCAAGAGGAGTGTTTGCGTCATTACTCGTAAAGGTGTGTTGCCCCATAAAGCTATTTGTGGGGTTGTCTTTTACTCTGGCGGCGTAGCGACAGATATAAGCGGTGGTAATGGCCAGGAATGTAATGAAGATAACGCCGCGATAAACAAAACCTGAAAACAGCGGTAGCTCGGCAAGCGTTTGCCCCGTAACGGTCACCACGGGGTCGAATACGCCGCCAGCAAAGCCCGCATAGGCGCCCAGGAAAATCATGGCCATGCCTACGATGGGATCCAGGTTCAGCGACCGGGCAAGCAAAAGCCCAATGGGTATAAAAGCAATCGCTAAATTTGGCGCAATGCCTACAGAGGACAGCACTGCAAAAGTGGTGCAGAAAACCAAAATAAGGATGTTCTGTTTGCCCTTGGCAAGATTAATCAGGCGGTGTATGCCTGAGCTAATAGCGCCCGTTGATTCGATAACTTTAAGCACACCGCCAACCACCAAAATCAAAAAGATAATGCTCGATGCGCCTACCAGCCCCTTATGAATGGCAGTGAACAGATCCAAAAAGCCCAGCGGCTCCGCGCTTATATAGCGAAAGCTATCGGTATCTACCTGGGTGAGCCCATTATTGATGACCCTCTCGTAGCTACCGGCGGGGATAATATAAGAAGCCAGTACAATCAGAATCATGAAGCCGAACAAGATGACGAACACATCCGGCATCGGCAGTTTTTTGCGCTCTATGTTGTCGGAACTACGTATTCTATCGGGGTTATGCTCGTTGGAACGGGTTTTTGTTGACATTATCATCTCCGCTGTAAAAAGTTTTTTAAATTTAATGAAGCTCTTGCCGCAGATTTAATGTCACTTTTCGAAGGAAGCAGCTGCCATTGGCAGTGGAAAATAGACGGATTGTCATCTCTCTAAAGACCTTTGTTATTGATAAAGCTTACCCAAACATTGCATTGGCAAGTAGTACCATGCGTTAGGGGGTGACTGGAAAACTGGGGCGTGGTCTCACCTGGCGGTATCTTACTGATAATGCCTTGCTATTCTTATTTGAATTCAAGCTAGCAAGGAACGTACTGGCAAACAATTGTGGATTTTTCAAACGTAGTTTCTATTTTTGGTAAGGGGGCTTGCAGCTGACGTGACGTTAGTGACTGGACGCCCTCAAAGAGTAAATGAATTGCTGCCGGCGTTAGCCGCTTTGAAACAGGGCATTACTGGTAAATTATCCTGAGTGGGTGCGATGATGAAGGTAGGGTACCCGCAATCTATCTTGATTGGTGGCAAAACAGCCTATTTAAATAAGGAAGATTTAGTGCAGGCATCGCGAAAGTTTGAGGATTATCTGGTTAAGCGGCCAAAGCCTAACGGTATAGATGTGCTGTGTGGTCTTAAGCACTTTGCGATTATTACCTATGCTGTGCCGGCAAGCCGATTCGAGGGACTTTTCCCTGGAAGGTTTGTGTTGGACGCTGTTGAGATTGATGGCCAGGCAATGGGGCTTATCTCCGTGGTGCCTTTTGTCGATGTGGACTTCACCTCTGCCGTATTTCCTTTCCCAAAATTTACTATGGGGCAAACCAACTACCGTATCTATATCATCGACAAGCATACGGGGGAGCGATGTGTATGGTTTTTGGGTACAACTTTAGATTCATGGACGTTGGTTGTTCCCAGATATCTTTGGAATTTACCTTGGCATGCAGGCAAAGTCTCTTTCGATTGCAAGTACGATGAGACAACCGGTCTGTATAGCCATTATCGTATGGAAACGGCGTCTAAATGGGCTGAAGCTTCCGTTGAGCTTGCGCAATCATCTGAGTCAAATTTTAACTTTCCTGGGTTTCCCGATACTGAATCAGCATTGGTTTATCTTACCCATCCGCTTGCCGGTTTTTACTATCGACGCGACGGCAAGTTAGGTAGCTATCGTGTTTGGCATAAAGAGTTGGCGGTGAAGCCTGCTACGTTAAAATCCGCTCAATTTAAATTGTTATCTGACCTGGGTATTGTTCATGCAGCTGAGCAAAGCTCCCCGTACAGCGTATTAATTGAGCCTATCAACGAGTTCACCATATATTTGCCGCCTGCCGTGATCGGCTGATTTTTCTCCTTGCATGTATCTATTAAGCGTTGTGACTGAGAACGTTTCCCATTTGACGTGCGTGTGGTTTTTTCTTAAGCTAAAGCTAATAAACCGGTTAGTCTATATAAGGCTGTCCTAGCTCTAGGCTGCGAAGCCGACCTGAATTTCTCCAAGGAGTGGAAGTGAAAACACTTTTCTTTGTAAAGCTAACGTCGTTAGTGGTTGGTATTGCCTTGCTAGTCGCTTCTGCATTTCTATTGCTTAATACAAGAGACTTTCTTTCAGAGGCCGTTATCACCGAAGGTACGGTGCTTGAGCTGGTTGAGTCTCGCTCAACTGATTCGATCACTTATCGCCCTTTGGTTCAATTTCAAAATGAGAGCGGACAGGTGGTGAATTTTGCATCATCAACAAGTAGCAATCCGCCGAGCTACTCACCAGGACAGCAGGTGGAGGTTTTATACCAGCCAGGTGAGCGAAATAGCGCTCGAATCAATAGCTTTTTTTCACTATGGGGCGCAGAGTCGATTCTTGCCGGTATAGGCATCGTGTTCTTGCTGGCAGGCGCTATTCTTATGTTCGTGCCTGAGTTTAGGCATCGCAAAGGCGAATCTTTAAAGCAAAATGGTGTGCCTATCGATACCCACTATCAGGGGGTAGAGTTAAATACACGCTTCTCAGTGAATGGCAGGCATCCATTCCAGGTAATAACTCAATGGCAAAATCCTGCAACCTCTGAAGTGCATGTGTTTAAAAGCAATAATATTTGGTTTGATCCATCGAGCTACATTCATACTGATACGATTACAGTGTTTTGTGAGAAAGATGATCTTAGTGAATACTATGTCGACATTTCCTTTCTCCCTAAGCTTGCAAAGTGACGTGTTAACGTCTGATATTGAACAGGTGTGCTATTTTTTTCACTGGCTAGCTTTTCAAAGACCGGCTTTTACTGACGAATGCCGACTAACAAGGAAGAACCATGCTGCTCACTATCATCATCATCGTGGCGATCATCGCCGTTATTGCCTTTTACGTCATCGGTATCTACAACCGGCTTGTGTCGTTGAAAAATCGGTTTGAGAACGCCTTTGCTCAAATTGAAGTGCAACTTAAGCGTCGGCATGACCTGATTCCTAATCTGGTAGAGACCGCAAAAGGTTACCTCAGCCATGAACGGGAGACGCTCCAGTCGGTCATCGAGGCTCGTAATACAGCGGCCGCTGGGCTAAAAGCGGCCGCGGCAAACCCAGGCAGTGCCAAAGCCATGGCAGACCTGGGCGGTGCAGAGGGCGCGCTGACACAGGCGATGGGGCGGCTCAATGTGGTCATGGAAGCCTACCCGGATCTAAAAGCCTCAGAAAATATGCAGCAATTGTCAGAAGAGCTAACCAGCACTGAAAACAAAGTGGCCTTTGCGCGGCAGTCATTTAATGATGCGGTGATGCACTACAACACCTATCGGCAGAGCTTCCCGCCGGTAGCAGTGGCTGGCATGTTCGGCCATGGGCAGGATGCCTCGTTGTTAGAGTTTGAAGACAGCGCCCAGATTCAAGCGGCGCCGAAGGTGTCGTTCTAATTTCAGGGAAAACGCGACATGGATTTTTTTACCGCGCAGGATCACGCTCGTCGTAAAACCGGGCGTCTGGTTGTTTTGATGGTACTGGCAGTACTCGCCTTGATTGTTGTTACCACGCTGGCAATTGCCATCGCGCTGCATCTAATGGGGGAACAATCTGCTACGCAAACCAATCTTTCTGCTCAGGGAATGTGGTCGGCACTCTCGATTGAACTTGTCATTGGCGTTGCTATTGCAGTGTTGGCCGTCGTGGTGCTGGGTGGTCTATTCAAACGCAGTCAGCTAAGGCGTGGTGGCCGGGTAGTGGCAGAAGCCCTTGGTGGACGCGAGATCAATCTTAATACCCGTGATGCTGATGAGCGACGTATTCTCAATGTGGTTGAAGAGATGGCGATTGCCTCTGGAACGCCAGTGCCCTCCGTGTATGTGCTGGAGGAGGAGAGCATCAATGCCTTCGCCGCCGGTTATCAAACCAATGACGCAGTGATCGGGATTACTCGTGGCACGATCCGAAACCTGACGCGGGATGAGCTGCAGGGCGTCGTAGCTCATGAGTTTAGCCATATTCTGCATGGTGATATGCGGTTGAATATGCGCCTGATCAGCATCCTCCATGGCATTCTAATCATTGGCTTATTGGGCGGTACACTACTGCGCAGTATGCGTTTTCGACGGGTGGGCGGTGGAAAACGTGACAACTCAGGCGCTGTCGTTTTAGCGCTGGGGGCGGCGCTAATGCTGATCGGCTACGCGGGTACCTTTTTTGGCAATTTGATCAAATCGGCGGTCAGTCGGCAGCGTGAATATCTGGCGGATGCCTCTGCGGTGCAGTTTACCCGCAACCCTAAGGGGATTGGTAATGCGCTGGTTAAAATCGGCTCGCACAGCCAGGGTTCTCAACTGCAAGCGACACAGGCGGCGGAATTCAGCCACCTGTTCTTCGGTCAAGGCGTACGGCAGGGGTTTAGCCAAATGATGGCCACCCATCCGCCGATTAAAGATCGTATCAAGCGGGTCATGCCTGATTGGAATGGCCGCTTTGAAGTCACTTGGCCCATCCAGCAAGCCGAGAATGACGCAACAGAACCAGAAGGCAACGGTGAGCGGTCTGAAGCGGAGCCCAGATTTGGCTCGGGAACAGCAACTGGAACGGGGGCAATGGCTGCTGTGTTAACCGGTGCCTCTGCTCAAACTGCCATTAACACCATGGGCCAGCCTGACCAGCGCCATCTTAACCAGGCTAGAGCGACACTAGATGCGCTGCCTGAGCGGATTAAAATCGCCGCCCATGAGCCCCATGCCGCTCGTGCTCTGATCTATTCACTACTGCTCAGCCAGGATAAAACAATGCGTAAGCATCAGCTTAAGGCGTTGCATCAAGTTGCACTGCCAGATGTTTACCGAGCGCTGATGGATTATGGCCCTGAAATGTTGAGGCTGGATGTACAGTTACGCTTGCCACTGATTGAACTGGCGCTGCCAGCGTTACGCTCGCTCTCGATGGAGCAGGCCCAACACTTTCGCCTCTGTATGGAACGGTTGATCGAGGCAGATGGTAAGGTCAGCCTGTTGGAGTGGACGCTATATCAGTTGGTGTTGAATAACATCAGCAAGCAAGGCAGTGGGCCTGCAAACCTCAAGATAAACGACCTGCAGCGGGAGTGTCAGATGCTACTGACGGTGCTTGCAACCGCCGGGCAAGATGACCCGGTTGAGATAAGCGCCGCGCTCAATGCCGCTGAGAGTGAGCTGCCGTTCTCATTGAGGGTCACTGACGATATAAGTGATATGCGTGCACTCAGCCTGGCGGTTGAGCGTTTGCGGCGCTTAAAGCCTCTGCAAAAGCCTACGCTGTTGCAAGCGATGGCGCGCTGTATTGAGCACAGCGGACGTATTTTGCCTGCCGAAGCCGAGCTGTTCCGTGCTATGGCCGATATTCTCGATTGCCCCATGCCGCCACTGTTATCAGATGATGCATAGCCAACAATTCTCGCTACAGGGGAACCTCAACCATGGATGAAACGGAATCTTTGAATCGAGCCATCCATGAGGAGGTCGCGCTATTTGCATACGATACCACTTGGCCAGCTCTATTCGAGAAGGAGCGAGACCGGCTACTAGGATTATTTCCAGATGAATTTCTAGCCGTTGAGCACATCGGAAGTACCGCTGTTCATGGTCTCTCGGCCAAGCCAATCATCGATATACTGGCAGGCGTTGACTCAATATCCCGGGCTGATGAGTTATTGGAGCCGTTATGCCGTGCCCAATATGCTACATCAATGGAGTACAACGCTTCTTTGGTGGGGCGACGTTGGTTAATGCGCTGGGCTGACGGGCGTAGGACGCATCATTTGCATCTTATGGTACATGGCAGCGAGGAGTGGCATCGTCGGTTGGCTTTTCGCAATAGCTTGCGCGTGGATACTGAACTGGCGCAGCGGTATGAGAAAAAGAAGCGCCTGTGGGTGGCGGAATTTGCATCAGATCGAGAAGCCTATACGGCGGCTAAAGGGGATTTCATTAAAGAGGCGCTCAAGAATGCCTTTTAGTCAAGGTAGTCAATGTCGCGTCTGTTTTCTACAGTAACGCTTAGCGGGTCGAATGAAATGGGGGGCTAAAATGAAAGCTATCAAAACATCTCTGATGTTTGTAGGTGATCAGGCAGGTAAAGCCGAAGAAGCTATCAAGTTTTACACTTCGCTATTTGCGAACTCGAAGATCATCGATATCGAGCGTGTCGAAGCTGGGGAGCATGACCCCAAAGGGGCCGTTAAGCTCGCCCGCTTCTCGATAAACGGCACTCTCTTCCTGGCAATGGATAGCTATTACGACCACCCGTTCAGCTTTACGCCATCAATGTCATTACACGTTGAGTGCGACTCAGAGAAAGAAATAGAAGACGTATTTAAAGCATTGAGTGATGGCGGGAACGTGTTGATGCCTCTAGATAATTACGGCTTTAGTGAAAACTTTGGGTGGTTGAATGATAAATATGGCGTTTCTTGGCAGCTTAACCTTTCAAGCTAGCGCTTTAATATTCTTTTAGCTTGGCAACGGAAAAATACAAGAGAGTGTTTATGTTTGAGTATACATTGCTTCACTGGATGACGTTTTTCTCTGCTGCCGTGCTTTTGAACTTATCGCCGGGGCCAGATATTGCCTATATATTGGGGCAAACATTACGTAGTGGGCGACGGCAAGGGTTTGCCGCTATGTTTGGGATTTGGACAGGAGCGGTGCTGCATGTAGCAATGGCCGCAGTTGGTCTTTCAGCAATTCTGGCGACATCCGCTCTGGCGTTTTCGATTGTTAAATGGGTCGGGGCGGCGTATCTGATCTGGCTTGGCGTTAAAATGTTACTGTCTCGAGGCGATCAATTTGTGGCAGCGGAACAACAACCGAGTCGCAAGAGCTTATCCTCTGTTTATTGGCAGGGCATGCTGGTATCAGCGCTAAACCCAAAAGTGGCAATTTTCTTCCTGGCTTTCTTGCCGCAATTTATCGTGGAAGGCGCTGGCCCAGCGGAGGCACAGCTTTTATTGCATGGCAGTCTTATTATTGCAGTTGCTGCCGTAATAGAGCCCCCTTTGGTTCTGGCGGGCGCTAAGTTGGGTGCTTACCTAAAGAGAAAGCCACGCGTTGGGTTGTGGATGGATAGAAGCTTGGGGGCACTGTTTGTAGCTCTCGGTGCACGGCTGGCTGCTAGTGCAAGGTAGGTTGAATATGTCACGCGTTTTAAAAGCACCTCCGCGCCGCCGTATGAATGGTCAACAGGTGATGTAAGTGGTAAATTAAAATTAGTAAATAAGCTTGAGCTCTTGCTCGAAAGTTGGAAGCAATCAATTTGAAATAACAGCGTTGAGGTAGGTCATGGATTTTGAAAGCACTTGGGGAAACATCTGTAGACAGCTATGCCCGCGAGATGATGAACTCGTGGTTGAAGTCAATTTGGCGCTTTCAGATCCAGAGAGCTACTTCGAAAAATACAGCGATGATCTCATGGAGCGCGGGATAGAAGATCCATCTGAGGTTACTCCTTGGATAGCGCTGGTTGATGGACTAACTCGTAGCGCCTCATTAGTAGAACTTGATTGGAAATTCGACGCTGCAGATTTGGTCTGGAATCTTGAACAGCTTCAAATTTGCAAAGCTAATGCGATCGATTTTTCTAAAATTAACGAAAGTGATGAATATTCCGAGGACTTATTTAAGTTGGTGGCTATTGTCTTAGACAGTTACTCAATGAATTTGATCATTCTAGATATTGATTCTGATTCATACCCCCTTATGGTAATTCCAAGAGATAGTGTTGGCCAAGTGAAAAGATCTGCGCAGGCGCTTATGCAAAAAGTCGATGTCATCGAAAGAACGTGACAGTGTAACAGCGTATTGCCCACGCCCATGGGAGCATATTTACAATGTCTTCAGGAAAAAGCTCGAGCGGGCTGAATTTCGGTGCAGTGGTATCTGAGTTTCGCTCAGAGCAAAGGCTGGCAGTTCTTAACCAGTTTGAGGCACGAGACGGAACGGTACTGAGATATCGTCATTACCCAAGCGTATCGAGCACTGCGCTAATCCTGTTGCATGGATCCGCCACAGACAGCAAATACTTGGCAAATTTCGCACATGGATTAGCTGAGGCTGGCGTCGCTACCGTATACACGCCTGATATGCGCGGACACGGAAGCTTTCCCGCTCGGCGAGGCGATATCGACTATATTGAGCAGCTTGAAGATGACCTTGCTGATCTTATCGGCCATATTGAAGCCAATGTCGAGTTAGCCCGTGTCGTTGTGGGTGGTCATTCATCAGGTGGAGGGTTTGCAGTACGCTTTGCCGGTGGTCAATATGGAAACTTGGTTTCCGCCTATCTGCTGCTTGCTCCATTTCTTGGACATAATGCGCCAACCGTTCGCGGTAAGTCAGGCGGGTGGGTAAATGCCAATGTAGGCAAGATTATTGCGTTATCTATTCTGAATAAATTCGGTGTTACTCGCTTTAATCAGACGCGCGTGCTGCAGTTCAATATGCCATCTGAATATCGTGATGGTTCGGAGACGCTCGCATACTCTTACCGACTTATGACAGGCTTTAATCCCGTTAACTTCCAGAAAGAACTAAGGTTAATTCAAACTCCTGTGCTGCTCATTGCCGGTTCTGAGGATGAGGCGTTCTTTGCTGATCGCTTTGAGTCTACTGTCAGACCGTGTATTCCGCATGCAGAGATTGACATAGTAAAGGGCGCATCGCATTTGGGACTCGTTATAAACAACGAGGCTAGTGCGACAGCTTGCCAGTGGATTCAACAGCTGAAGCTTGAAGAGGGTAGCCATGCGGCAGTGTTCTGACGGCTCAGTCCGATAAATAGTTAAGCGAATATCTATGGGAGGTGATTATGTCTGCCTACGCCGTTGCTCTTATCCGCGAAACCCGATTCGATCCTGAAATTAAACAATATTTAGAAGGCATTGATGCAACCCTCGCGCCATTCTCGGGCAAATACCTCGTGCATGGTGGGCCATACGTTCCGCTTGAGGGGGCATGGGCAGGCGATATGGTGGTGATTGAGTTTCCTTCCATGGAGCATGCGCAAGGTTGGTATGACTCGGCTGCTTATAAAGCGATCCGCCCATTTCGTACCCGGAATACAGAGGGCGATGTGCTATTAGTGCAAGGCGTACCAGAAGGGCATAAAGGAGCGGACATCCTTGGGTAGCGATAGTCGCTCCTTATATTTCAGCGTATTTACGATAAAAGACTATTAGCTATCATTTAGGCCGGTTGAGGTGATGGCGCACTTTCCAACGCTACCTGCAACTCTTCAACAAGCGTTTCGACTTTATGTATCGCGTCAGCAACCGATTTGGCCAATACCTCGCCGCCCACTTCCTGGCCTTCGATAGCAATGTAGTGAAGGCGGGTAATACCGATAAAACCAAGCGCTGTGGCCAGATTTGGCTCCAAGTGATTCATATGTGCCATCTCTCCACCGGGGTCAAAGCCTATGCCGCCTCTGGCTGTAAGAATAATCGCATGCCTTGTTCGATCATCCAGTTTTGGAATGTAAGGATCGGTCGGGTTGCTCTCATCAATATCCACTGTTCGGCCAGCGCGCACTACTTGGTCGATCCACGCCTTAAGGGCGGCAGGCATACCGAAGTTGTATAGCGGCGTTCCTATCACCAGAATATCTGCTGCAATTAGCTCATCAACTAGCTGATTGCTTTCTGCAAGCGCGTCCTTCATCCAGGGTTCTAGGCTTAACTCGGGGGTGAAAGCAGACGCAATCCAGTCGTGGTTAATTATAGAAGGCGGGTTTTGACCTATATCGCGATAGTTAACCGTGTCTTGTGGTCGGCCTGATTGCCACTGGCTGACAAACTGATCAGTCAGATGGCGGCTATGCGAACCGTGGTTATCTGTGCCAGCAATGCCGGGGCGGGCGCTAGCGTCTATATGCAGGATGTGTGTCATGGTGGTCTCCTAATCTGAGTTTAACTCATCTATGATTAACAACAGGCTTAGCTTAGGCTTTGCCTTTCAGCCTGAACAAACGATCTTTTCTTGCAGCTATAGATGAGCAAAACTCATTCATGAACCATCGCCGATTACCCTCTCTTTCGTCGCTTCGCGCTTTTGAAGCGGCTGCCCGCCATGAAAGCGCCAAGCAGGCCGCACGAGAGCTGTCGGTGACTGCCACTGCCATTAGCCACCAAGTCCGAGGCCTCGAAGAGGCGCTGGGCGTTTCGCTATTTTTGCGTAAACCTCGTCAATTGGAGCTGACACCTCAGGGCCGGGAGCTGCAGCAGGTGTTGGAAACAGCCTTTGATAGCATCAGCCATGTCGTCGAACGACTGAGCGCTGTACCTGTCCGCCAAACCGTTACGCTGTCTACAACGCCAGCCGTGGCGGTCCGCTGGTTGCTGCCCTGGGTATGCCTGCTACGCGACTCGTATCCCGATATTGATCTGCGCATTCATGCGTCCCATGAGCCGGTTCCGCTGGATGGGGTAACGGCAGACATTGCCATTCGCTATGGCGATGGCCGTTGGCCGGGGTTGGTAGCGGAGAAACTTTTTGATAACACCTTTGTCCCGGCCTGTAGCCCGCGCCTTGGCCTGCGTGATGTAGCAAAGTTGCCTCTGCATCCGTTGATTCATTTTCGCCCTCAGGGAGAAGTGTCTGCGCCACTGAATTGGAGCTTCTGGCAGAAACACGCAAAGGTGCCTGGGTTGGATGTTAGTGCCGGGCTGGTGTTTTCCGATGAGACCCACGCGATTTCTGCTGCCGTTGGAGAGCAGGGCGTAGCGCTGATGAGCCGTCAGTTGATTAAGGATGAATTAGAGGAGGGGCGCTTAGTGCAACCGTTCGGCCCGGAATTGGTAGGCAAGCCGTTCTTTTTGGTTTACCCGGAAAGTCGTCAGCATGATCCAACGATTCTGGCTATACGTGAGTGGGTAGTGGCGGTGCCGGGTGGGTTGTGTGCTCAAGCGCACTAACGTGTGGGTATGATGGACTATCAGACAGGACGTATAGGAGCTAAAAGGTGCAAGAAATCAAAGAGATTATAATCTCAGAGTTTTCAGATTTTAACGATGTGGGTGAGCTCATCATTGTGGTAATCCGGCTACTGCTGGCGGCTATTCTCGGGGGCCTGTTGGGGCTCGAGCGAGAGCAGCGAGGCAAGCCGGCCGGTATACGGACCCATATGCTGGTCTGCATGGGGGCTGCTTTATTCATCTTTATACCCGAGCAAGCGGGTATTTCTGATTCAGAGATGAGTCGTGTTATTCAAGGTGTCATTGCAGGCATCGGTTTTCTTTGTGCGGGCACTATCATTACTCGAAAAGATGAGCAGGCGACTTCAGGGCTCACCACGGCGGCCGGTATTTGGCTGACTGCCGCCATTGGGGTAGCGGTTGGTCTGGGGCGCGAGCAGACAGCCGTTTTGTGTACGTTGCTGGCCTGGATGGTGCTTTATGTGGTGCCTTTCTTTTCGCGCCCCATCAGCAAGAAAAAAGCTTCCCACTCAGGGCATGATGAAGATAGTTCCGATGTTTAATGGCTTTGATGTAAGGGCGTGGTTATTTATTGCTAGTGCCCCATTTGGATTGAAAGTTACTCCTTGCGATATAGCACCATACCGGCGTGATACAGCACGCCATCTATAAATTCGCCGTCTGCAGTAAAGCCGGTGTCGTCCCAGTATTCGATATAGTTACCCGTCACCTGATAGCGTCCTTGGTAAGCGCTTTCACGCTCACCGCGGGCCTCGTCGTAACGATTGTTGGCTAAAAGTTGATGGCGAATGCGACCATCTTTAGTGACCCACATTCCAACATACGGGTGGTCTGTCATGGGGGCATTTCCTTCGTTCGGGGTGGTTTGAGCAGAGGTGGCCGCTGGAAAAATAGTGATAATGCCAGCGACCACCAGTGCCCGTGTCCAGTATATGGAAGGCTTGGTTTCTTGCATGTGAAGTCACTCGTGCTTAGGCGCACACCCGGCAACCGCTCGGGCGTGACGCAAGGGGTGTTATTGGCTGGCGGTAGGCCGCACCACGATGTCGCTGGTGTCGACGTCATCGGGCTGGTTGATGGCATGGGCTATGGCTGAAGCGATCGCCTCGGGCTTGAGCGCAATCTGGCGGTAAATGTCGATTGCTTTTGCGGTTTCAGCATCGGTGATGGTATGGGCCAGTTCCGATTCCACCACACCTGGGTAGACACAGGTCACGCGTATATTGTCGGTTTCCTGGCGTAGGCCATCGGAAATAGCGCGAACCGCATATTTGGTGGCGCAATAAACGGCGGCGGTGGGCATAACGGTGAGGCCGCCGATGGAAGAAATATTGATCACCTGACCGCTCTTCTGGGCCTGCATCGTCGGCAGAATGGCAGCAATGCCATTGAGTACGCCGCGAATATTAACGTCGATCATGCGGTTCCACTCATCAACCTTGAGCGCCGCTAAAGGGGAGAGTGGCATCACGCCAGCGTTGTTGATGATCACATCAATGCGGCCATGGGTATTGATCGCGAAATCCGCAAACACCTGCATGTCTTCAAGGTTGGTGACATCCAGCGCCTGAAAATCCACTGTGCCACCCTCTGCGCGCAGGGAGTGGGTCAATGCTTCCAGCCGGTCGGTGCGGCGTGCACCAATGATCAAGCGGTGCCCTTGGCCTGCCAGCCAGCGGGCAGTGGCTTCACCGATACCGCTGCTGGCACCGGTTAATAAAACAACTTTAGAAGATGGGGTTGATAACGCCGTCATTGGATAATCCTCTCGGTGGTTGACCTTGAGAAGAATAAGCTGCCACGGCGGGCATCAGTATAGGCGTTCCTATTGCATCATTGCCTAATCCTATTTGATTGTTAATAGCGTGCGGCGCGTTAAGTCACCCAGCATGTATATTACTCTTAAGAGGTGCCCGGCGCGGCGAGTTAATTCCGGTGCGGCATGCATATACAGAGGTGGTTAACATGACATTGAAGAGCGATGCTGAGGTTTACCGTAAGATCGTCGAGTGCTTATACCAACTGGCACCCCACGAAGGCTATACCCAGTCGTTATTGGATGGCGTGCGCTTTATGCGCTCTAACCGCCCACTGCAAAATACCTCGGTGCTTTACGAGCCGAGTATTGTCATTATCTGCCAGGGCCGAAAGCGTGGTTATTTGGGTAATGAGGTCTATATCTACGATGCACAGCATTACTTGGTGTTATCGGTGCCCCTGCCATTTACGTCGGAAACAGAAGCCAGCCCTGAAGAGCCAATGCTAGGGATTGCGATCCGCCTGGATGCAGTAGTGATCGCTGAGTTGGTGACGATGCTGGAAGCATCGGGAGGGCCATTAGAGGCGCCGCGTGGAATGCTTTCCAGCCCGCTGGAAGCGCCGCTGGCCGATGCAACGTTACGGCTGCTGAGTGCGCTTGCCTCCCCAACGGATGCGCATATACTCGCCCCTTTTATCGTCAGGGAGATCTGCTACCGGGTATTGACGGGAGAGCAGGGGGGCAGTGTTCGAACAGCACTCTCCCACTATGGCCAATTTGGCAAAATCGCTAAGGCGCTCAACCGTATTCATGCCCACTATGCGGATCCGCTGGAAATCGCCAGCCTGGCCAATGAAGCAGGCATGAGTGCGCCAGCCTTTCACGTTCACTTCAAGGCGGTGACCCAAACCTCGCCTATCCAGTACATTAAATCCACCCGTTTGCACCATGCGCGGCTGCTAATGATACGTGACGGGGTAACGGCAGCCGTCGCCGCTAGCCGGGTCGGCTATGAGAGCCCCTCCCAGTTTAGCCGCGAATTTAAGCGTTTTTTTGGCCGCCCGCCAGCAGAGGAAGTGCGCACCATGAAAGCGAGCCTTGATCTATTGCCGCCGACTCACCTGGTCGATATCGCTGTGCCTCACTGACTTTAAGTCTAAAAATACCCCTCAATCGCTACTCATATACCCTTTACTGCGCTTGCCTGGCTTACTCGAGCGGGTTCCCGTACTTTTCCTTTTCGCATAGCTCTTTCTCGGCTTACCCGTGCGTTTCGGCGGGCTMCCAGCCTCTCCCTGGGCGGTTTGCAGGCTCTGCCTCAATTTGGCGGCGTCGCTATGGGTGAGCAGCCCACGTAAGTCGTCCAGTAACGCTTGCTGAAACGCGCCAGGATCATCCTGCTGTTCAGAAATCGCCCGCAGCCGCTGCTCCCATAGCGCGGTGCGCTCCGGTGTGCTTACCGCGCTGGGCAGGGCGGCGATTAACGCGCAGCCGAGTTTGGTGGCGCGTAGGGCCTTTTGCTGGCGTACCAGGTAGCCGCGCTGTACCAGGGTTTCGATAATGCCTGCCCGGGTGGCTTCGGTGCCCAGGCCGTCGGTGTCGCGCAGGGTGCGGCGAACGGCGGGGTCATCCACGTAGCGGCCGATATTCATCATCGCTTTGATCAGGCTGGCATCGGTGAAGGGCTCCGGCGGGCGGGTTTCTTTCTCTTCCACGCCTGCGCCTAACGCTTGGCAGGGCTCGCCTTGGGTGAGCGGTGGTAGCGGTGGCGTTTCATCGCGGGTGGTAAATAGCGGCTTCCAGCCGAGGTCGAGAATACTTTGCCCACGGGCACGGAAGGCTTCATTTAGCAGCGTAAATTCTGCTTTTACTTCAAAGGTGCGCAGGGGCCGGTAGAACTGCGCCATGACGTTGCGCACGATCAGCCTAAACACATGGCCTTCAGTATCGGAAAGCTGACCAAAATCAGCAGGTTTGCCGGTGGGGGCGATGGCGTGGTGGGCGCCGMCCTGCTTATCGTTCCACGCTTTGGAGCGCAGGGTGAAGTCCGCTCCATTTAGCCACTGCTGAAGCCCTTCATCATTTTGGCACGCACTGCTTAGATTTCGCTGGGCAAGTTGAAGGTGCTCTTCGGGCAAGTAGCGGCAATCTGAACGCGGGTAGGTGATCAGCTTGTGGCGCTCGTACAGCCGCTGACAAATATCCAGCACCATCTGCGCGGAAAGCCCGTGACGGCGGGCGGCATCTACCTGAAGGGCAGAGAGCGAGTAGGGCAGTGGCGGCGCCTGGCGTTTCTCCTGCTGGTCGAGCTTGGTGAGCTGCCCCGTTGCGCCGGGCAACTGAGCCGCTAAAGCGTCGGCGGGGGTACGGTCAATTAAGCGGCCTTGGTCATCCAGTGGTGCGTGCTCTTTGGGTGCCCACCAGGCGCGCAATTGGCCTTGGGCAACCTTCAAATCCACCCATAGCGGATAAAACGGATGGGGCACAAAATCACGGATAGCGTTGTCGCGGCGCACGATTAAGCCGAGTACCGGTGTCTGAACGCGGCCAACAGAGAGCACGCCATCATGGCCTGCTTGACGGCCGGTGAGTGTCCAGGCGCGGGTTAAGTTAATGCCATACAGCCAGTCGGCGCGGGAGCGGGCCTGGGCGGCTTGAAACAGCGGCTGATACTCGGCGTTAGAGCGCAGTTTTGCCAGCGCCCGACTTACCGCGGGCTTGTTAAGGTCGCTAATTAGCAGCCGCTGAACCGGGCCGCGATACTTCATATGCTCAATGACTTCTTGCACCAGCAACTGGCCTTCGCGATCAGGGTCGCCTGCGTGCACTACATCCGTTGCTTGCTTGATCAGTTTGCGAATCACCGCGAGCTGGCCACGCGCTTTAGAGCGCGGCATCAGTTTCCACTGTTGCGGCACGATGGGTAGCCGATCCAGCCGCCACTGTTTGTCGGCGGGGTCATAGGCCTCTGGCGGTGCCTGCTCTAATAAGTGCCCCAGGCACCAGGTGACGGTAGTGTCACCACAGTTAATGGCGCCATCCTGGCGCTTGCTAGTGCCCGGCAACGCCTCGGCAATGGCTTGGGCGAGGCTGGGTTTTTCGGCAATTATCAGGCGCATAGCAGCGAAGCCTTCATCGTATCCATCGGTGGCCGCTATGGTAGCAGACGCTCTAAAGATTAGCTGGAGCGGCGCAGGATAATGATGCGGTAAGTGGTCAATGCTGTTAAGTTGTATAAATTGTGTATAAATAATTTGGTGTGGTGAAATTCAAGGGGATAGCCAATGCGTGAGCGAGGCAGGACACGACGATTAATGGGCTTGGGCGCGCGCACCGGCGGCGCGCTGCTGAAAACCCGTTTAGGCGGCCAAGCGGATTGGCGTGCCTTGGGCGAAGCGCTGTTTGAGGGGCTTTCAGAGCTTAAAGGCCCGGCCATGAAGCTGGCGCAAATTATGTCCCAGTGGGATGACCTGCTGCCCCCGGATCTCGCTGAGGAGCTTGCCCGCCTGCAGCGTCAGGCCGAGCCGATGCCGTGGCCAAAAATTCGTGAAGCGCTGGTGCTGCAATACGCTGATATCGACTACTACTTCAGTGAAATCGAGGAGCGCCCGTTTGCCAGCGCCTCCATGGGGCAGGTGCACCGTGCCACCACCCATGAAGGTGAAACGGTGGTGCTTAAAGTGCAGTACCCAGGCTTGGCGGATGTGCTGGAGAGTGATTTGATCCAAGTGCGGCGCATTATGCGTTTAGGCCGCTGGTTTAAGGTTCCCCAGGCGCGCTTGGATGCGCTGTTTGAAGAGCTCGCCGAAAGCCTGCGTGGGGAGTTGGATTACCACGCTGAAGCGGATGCCCTCGCCCGCTACCGCGAGCGTTATAAAGATGATCCCCGACTGGTGATTCCTGAGGCGCTGCCGAAGCTCTCGGGGCCTTATGTGTTGGCAATGCGCTATGTTGACGGCACGCCGCTGCGAGAACTGGCAGACGCCGATGATGCAACGCGCCAAGGCATAGCCCAAACGTTAGCCGACTGGATCACCCAAGAGCTATTTACTTACGGCGAACTGCACGCCGACCCTCACGCCGGTAACTTTGCCGCTGATGCTCAAGGGCGGCTGGTGATTTATGATTTAGGGGCGGTTATTGCCGTGCCTGAGGCGCGTATAAAAGCCATGATGCAACTGCTCGATGCCACCTTAAAGCATGATGCGATGGGAATGGACGAAGCGCTGATGAAAATGGGCGGGCGCCAGGGGCAGGGCGCGCCGTTGGCACTGTATCGTGAGTCGGCGGAGTGTATTGCGCCGCTGTTCGAGCCGGGTGAGCAGGACTTTAGCGATGTGCGAGTGCACCGGCGATTGCGCGAATTAACCCCTAAAGTGTGGGCAGCGATGGACCGCCTGCAGCCCCCTGCAGATACACTGCTGCTCTCCCGCGCGCTGAACGGCCACTACTGGAATCTGGTGCGCTTGGGCGCGCGGCTGGATATGCATGGGCGTACGCGTCCACTCTTGGAACGAGCCCATTAACGATCAACCGATTGCCGCTGCGGTAGCGCCCCACTGCATGCTAGACTATGTCGCTTTTCAATAGGGTCTTTTATAAGTGGAGACGGCAATGCTGGCGGTATGGGTCGATCAGCTGCTGGGATTCGCCTCCGGGGCACTCTCGGCAATCAGGCAACAAGAACACTATCCGGACTTCATGACCTGGGTGCGCGCCAAAGGTGCGGACGCCTTTGAAGGTGATGTGACCATGGCCCAGGCGCTAGCGCCGTTGCTGTGGTCGCAAACACCGCTGGAACGGCTCGATTTTGCCTGCGAGCCCCTCGCCACGCCAGGGCGTAACGAGCCCTGCTGGTGCGATTCCGGGCGCAAATTTAAGCAGTGCTGCTACCAGGTCGAGTTTCCCACCGAAATTCCCGATCAGATGATGTGGATGCTCTCGCTGCGCGAATGGAAGGGCGCGACCCTGAAAGCCGCGCTGGATAGCCAGCAGGCACCGGCTCAAGCGCTGCTGGAAGCCGGGCTGATCGCCGCGGAAAGTGGCCAGACGGGGCGCGCTATGCAAATCCTCGAGTCGCTGTTCGATGGCAGCGACTGGTCGCGGCTGCCCGAGCAGGCCGAACCCGCCTTTGAAATCCTGCTGGATATTTATCAAGAGCGTGGTTTTAGTCGTAAACGCGCCGACCTGCTTGATGAAGTGATGGAGCGCGGACCGCTGTTTCTGCGCGGTGTGGCCCTTGAGCGGCTTTGTTTGATGCATCTGGATAACGATGATTTGGACAGTGCCCGTGGCGCCTTTGTAAAAGCCCAGCAGGCGCTACCCGATTCGCCTACCTTGGCTTACATTGAAGCCATGCTGTTGCTGCATGAAGGCCATGAGCAGGAAGCCAAAGAGCGCGCCAACTTCTGGTATCGCCGCCTGGTTCGCCAGGGCGAGCTGGACGAAGACCAGCTGGATTTTTTGGCCGCGCTAGCGGATAACCCTGGTGCAACGCTGGCTGATCAGTTGCTCAGCGCCGAAGAGGATCTGGCCACGCCGTTGGTGGCACTGCAGGCATTGCTGGCTGCGCTGCCCACCGCCCCCAAAATCGATATCAGCGCCGATGCTGAAACCGGCCGATTGTTTTATAACACCAGTGCCCGCGAGGCGACGCTATTTGCCGCCTGGCATGAGCAGTTCCAGGTGCTGGTGGATGAAGACGTAGCGCTGGGCTTTCGCGATGATCCCTGGGGCAACGCCATTGAGTGGATGTCGGCACTGTGTGCACACCCGGAGTGGTTGGACGCGCCTCAGGTGGTGCAAGATTTGACGCTGGCGCTCACCAGCCGTTTTGGCAGCCTGCCGTGGATGGCGCCGAGCCTGCTGGAACCGCTGGCGCTGCGCCTCTCACGCTGGTTGGAACAAGCCCGCGCCGAAGGCGACGGCAGCCTGTGCTGGGACGATGCTAACAACGCCATGTTGCTACGCACAGGGCTAGCGCTGGTGGTGGGTATGGAGCGCGGCGCCCGCCAGCACTCTCGCGAGTTGGCCGAAGAGCTATTGCTGATTGACCAAGAGGATAGCCTGGGTCTGCGTGAGCTGGTGCTGGATCAACTGCTGCGCGATGACCGCAATGAAGAAGCGTTGGCGTTAGCGGAAGAGAATGACGACGACGGCTCGCTGGTGCTTGGTCTACTAATGGGCAAAACCCTGGCGCTGTATCGATTAGAGCAGCGTGAAGCCGCTGAGACCGCGCTTGTCGATGTGCTCGGCCATAACCGCTATGCGTTGGAGCTGATTTGTGCCGAAAACCCCCGGCCCTCCATGCCCCACCCAGATGGCCAGGTTGACCCCGGCTCCCGGGCGGAAGCGTGGCAGTACCGAACGCTGATGCGCGATCAGTGGCGCACGACGCCAGGGGCGTTGGACTGGCTGGAAGCACACCGCTAGTTCTAAACCTTCACTCGGCTAATCCTTCAAGCCTGGCCTTCAAGCCTGTTTAAGCAGGCTTGGGGGTGGGCACTAATTGTTTGTCTCGGCTGATCCAGACCGCCAGTAAAATAGCCGGTAAGCCGAGCAGGGTGGCGATAACAAAAAAGCTTGGGTAGCCCTGGGCGTTAACGACCAGCCCGCCAAAGCCGCTTAAAAATTTCCCTGGTAGCGTCATTAATGACGAGAACAGCGCGTACTGCGTCGCGGTGTAGGCCCGTGATGTGAGGCTGGAGAGAAAAGCGATAAACACTGCGCTGGCTAAGCCATTGGCAAGGTTGTCACCAATAATCGTCACCACCAGCATGGGTAGCTGATTGCCCACTAAGGCAAGCAAGGCAAACAGTAAATTGGTGACCATCACCAACCCCGCACCGAAAATCAGCAGCGGTCCAATGCCGTAGCGCGCCACGCAAAGCCCGCCTAAAATTCCGCCGGTAATGCTCATGGCAATGCCAAATATATTGGTGACGCTGGCAATCTCGGCCAGTGAAAAGCCCAGGTCGATATACAGCGGGTTGGCCATGGAGGCCATGGCTAAATCGCTGATTCTAAACACTGCAATAAACACCAAAATCCACAGTGCTTTCACTCCATAGCGGCTAAAGAAATCGGTAAACGGGCAGACCAGCGCGCCAATGCTCCAGGCACCCAGGCGGCGTAGCACTTTAGGTTTGCCCCGGCTGGCGCGAATAAACGCCCGCACCTTTGGCTCGTGTATAAGCTGGATGGAGAGCGAGGCGCGTTTGGGCTCCGGGCGTACTAACACGGTAAGCACGCCAATGCTCATAAGCGCTGCCATGCTGAGATACGCCACATCCCAAGAGGCCGACGCCGCGATATACAGCGCACCGGCACCGGCGGCCAGTAAGCCACCGCGATAGCCAATAATATAGGTCGAGGCCATAGCCGCCTGAACATCGTCATCGGCGGACTCAATACGGTAGGCGTCAATGGCAATATCCTGGGTCGCCGAGCCAAAGGCCACCAGCAGTGCAAACAGGGCCACCCAACCGAGGTTACCCACCGGGCTCAAACCCGCGAGTCCCACTAGCCCCGCAGCAATGGTCGCTTGAGCCAGTAGCATCCAGCCACGACGTTGCCCAAAGGCGCGGGTCAAAATCGGTAGCGCTAGCCGATCCACCACCGGCGCCCAGAAAAATTTGATTGAGTAGAGCATGCCTATCCAGGCAAAAAAGCCAATCGCCGCGACCTCAACGCCATCGCTGCGCAGCCAGGCTGAGAGCGTTGAAAACACCAGCAAAAATGGTAAGCCAGCGGAAAACCCCAAAAACAGCATGGTAATAACGGGCGCACGACAATAAACAGCCAGCGCGGCAAGCCAACTGCGCTGGGGGGTGGGGCTTAACATGAAACGCTACTCCTGGTGGAAAGACGCTGGCGATGGCCAGGTGGTAAACTAGGCTTTGTACGAAAACTGCCTGCGCTCGGCCATGCTGCGTTAAAAAACGGCTCAAAATGCTCATTTACACCCCGTAAACTCCGCTTTTTCGCCGTTTTTTGCCTTACCTGACCTTCGCTCGCCGACTTTTCGTACAAAGCCTAAGACAGTGTTCTAATACAAAGTTTTATCACAAAACCGACAGCTTACCGGAGAGGAGTTTTCCATGTCGATTACGGCGCATCAGGTCGTTACCTTGCACTATGTCCTTAGCGACGTGCTCAACGATGGCAGCAAGCAGGTATTGGATGACTCCCAGGCGCGCAATAAGCCGCTAGAGTATTTGCATGGTCACGACAATATCGTGCCAGGGCTAGAGAGTGCCTTATCAGGCCAAACGGCTGGGGCCGAGTTAAGCGTTCAACTAATGCCTGCCGATGCCTATGGCGTGCGCAACGAAGACCTGGTTCAAGAAGTCAGCCGCGGCTCTTTTGGGAACGCTGAGTTAGCGCCGGGCAGCCGCTTTCAAACCGAAGGCGAAGCCGGGCCGCAAATTGTCACGGTACTCGAAGTTGATGGCGACCGGGTCACCGTTGATACCAACCACCCCCTGGCCGGGCGCACGCTAAACTATAAAGTGACCATTTTAGACGTACGCGAAGCTACCCGTGCAGAGTTAGCCAAAGGCCACCCGTTACCGCCAGGTACCGAGCACAGCAAAGTCGAAGACCGCAAGGTGCTTTAGTGCTCATCACGCCCAAAAATTGATCGGTATCAATTTCCTGTTTAACCGCCTTCCCCCGCCTGCCGTAACTTGACCTAGGTCAGTATTCTCCCGCCATTGAGTGACTAGTATGAACGCATACATCACGGCGGGAGGATTCACCATGTATTGGGATGACACAATTATCTTCGGCTTATCCACCGTCGCGTTAGTAATCGCATTTATGGTGGGCTGGGTGGGCTTCGTGATTCGCGATCATCTACGTAAAGATGAGCGCAAGAAGTAGCTTACCCAATTCATGTAAACCTTGTCAGGGGAGGGGGTTTGCTAGCGTAGTAAGCCTCCTGTTGCCAGCCCATAATGGGCTGGCTTTTTTTTGAAATATCAAAATCGGCTGGGTTGAAAACACGTAGCGTGCGTTTAAGAGCAATGTAAAGCTTGCTCTGGTAAAGTTCTTTAAAAGAATGCACACACCAGGAAGCTTTGCCATGAACGCAGTTGCCTTACACCGCAGCCCATGGGGGCGTGTACGTGATCGATTGGCGTGTACGTTAATTGTCGTGGGCATAACACTTCCAACGACTGTCTTTGCCCAGGCATTGAATATGATCAACGGCGATGTCACTGAAAAGGTCGCCCTTAGTGATTTACGCGCCATGTCCGACGAGACGTTTACGCTCTACGATCCCTATCAGGGGCGCGAAGTGGAGATGCAGGGAGTCGCTTTTCGTACCTTTCTGATTGAACAGTTTGGCGAAGTACCCCCAGCACTTCACTTTACCGCCTGGGATGACTACGAGGTTACCTTAGAAGGCTGGAATGACCCTAATTGGTACCTGGTTAGCTCTGAGGATGGCGATCCGCTCACCATCCGCACGCGAGGCCCTGTGCGTCTGGTGGAACGTGACTATGGTGATCGCGACGTAGAAAMCCTGCGTGAGTTTAACGACTGGATCTGGATGATTCGTAGCATAGAGGCGAAGTGGTGACATCCAAACCCAAGCTAGCTGCGCAGCCAACGATGCAACCACGGCCTCTAGCGCGCCAGCATCGCTACATTACGTGGTTGTCGCTGAGCTTGATGAGCTTTTTGGCGCTTATGGTGTTGATAGTTTATGAATCGCGCTGGGTCTACCCCGAAATACAGGCGTACTTCAGCCAGACGGGGAGTCTTACAGGCCAGCAGCTCTCTACGCGGGCACGGGTCTACCTACAAAATGCCCAGTCCGAGCTCTTGAGCGATCAGCCAGAGCTAGAAGCGCTGGATGCTGCCACCATGGATATTGACTTGGCCTACGGTTTAGCCGATATGCACATATATCGGCGTGAATATGCTTGTTCCGAGCCTAGTTTGACGGAGTTAGATCGGCTGGTGGCTTCGTTAGCGGCACGCGACATTGACCGTGTCGCTGCGGCGATGGCGTTGTTCGCACCGATTCAATGCTTAACCCACATTGAGATGGATCAGCTTGATCGCCGGGGTGCGGCGATTAATGATTTTTCAGAAAGTACCCGCCAGCATAGCCTAGTGCTGACTTACTCCAGTTTATTAATCTTTGTGATGGGGTTGTTATTTTGGTGGCTTCACGAGCGCCAGCTGCGGCGCACGGATCGCGCCACTCAGGAGACCTTCGAGTGGATGCAGCGTGCCATGCGCGACCCGCTCACTGGGATAGGCAATCGCAGCGCTTTGCACCAGGATGTGTTGGCGAAGCAGCATCAATCGTTGGGGCTGATTCTGGTCGATATCGACTTTTTTAAACAGTACAACGATGCCTACGGGCACCCGCAAGGCGATACCCTGTTGCGCCAGTTGGCTGCATTGATTGGTAAAACGCTGAATGATAAAGCGCAGCTCTATCGCTTGGGAGGTGATGAGTTCGCGGCACTACTCCATTGCCCAGACATTGATACGCTAAAGAGCTACTGTCATCAGTTAATTGAAGGGCTGCGTGAAGCTGACTTTACGCATCCCGCCCATCCGGATAAAAAAGGCGTGACGTTAAGCGTGGGCGGCAGCTGTTTTGTGGCCGATGAAGCAACGTTTTCCTACGCCTACGAAGCCGCTGACAAAGCACTCTACCGGGTAAAAACGATGGGCCGTGACGGCTGGCAGGTTACTGAAGACGCATAACGTCGGCGTACATGGGCGCGAGTCTGCCAAGTAGTTCATTACGCGCGCCAAGGGCAATGTCTTCCTCCTGCATGGCGGCATCAAGATGTTCCACTAAGCGATTAAAATGCACATCCGTCAGCCCCATATGTTGATGAGCTCGATCCATTGGCGGGCCATCGTAATGGCAGGGGCCGTCGCTGACATCGCACAGCTGGCTGGCTAGCGATTCGGCAAACAGATCTATGTTGGTGTTAGCAAAAAACACCACTACCTCAGGGTCATCCGCAATTCGGTATAACAGGTTCTCAACCACTGCATCAATCGTAGTTTCACCGCCCAGGCGCTCGTAGAGCGTCGTTTGAGTTGGCTGATGAACACAGCCAGCGAGTGTCAATGTGAGCGCGGCAAACGTAAGCGCTATTAAACAACCACGTGCACGAGTGTATTTGCTTTGATAGCTTTTGTTTTGATAGGTGCTGCGTTGATCAATCATAGCGCCCCGCTTAAAAAGCTGCCTGGAGKGAAAGATAGCCGCCGTGCTGAGAAGGTAGACCGGCAATGTCGCCTAAATCCAACCAGGCGCCCGTCAGTGATAAGTGCTTATTGAAGAAGTAGGCAGTGTAGAGGCTTTGCCAATCGTCCTCTTTAGCCACACTTAGGTTATCGGGTTTCTGGCGATACTCGGCTCCGACAACCCACTGCGGGGTCATAAAGACGCCCACGCTGCCCTCGGCTACCCACGAGCGGCTACCCTGATCACCGCCAAAGCCGAGCAGGCCGCCCTGGTTGGCGTCGGTGTTGCGCAAGGTGGCGTTGAGCAGAACATTGCGTCCAGCAACCGCACTAAACAGCAGCTTGCTGGCGCTAAGGTATACATCGGTACCGCGCGTTTCATCGGCCCCCAGGGCGGTGGGAATAGTGCCATCCACCAGTCGTTTATGCTGTACGCCAGCACTCCAAATGCCCCAAGGGTGGTAGAGCACATCGCCGAATAAGCGCACCTTTGCGCCGTAAATATCCTGGCCTAGCTCGCCACCCAGGGTTTCTAAGTCAAGGGTTTGACGAGCCGCTGAGACTTCAACACGATCATAAATATTCACGCTGGCGCTGGTCACCGTTAGCCGGTAGTCGTCCACCCAGGCACGAGTGGCGGCAGCCGTTACGCCTATTTCCTGCTCGCTTGCGGTGCTGGATAGCACGGCCCAAGGCGATAATCCGCCTCCTGCGGCCCCTTCAATAGCACTTACCCCACCCGTACCTACAATACGGCTACCGGCAAACGATGGAGCGGCCGCAAGCGCTAAATAGACCGCTAAGCACGGGGCTAATCGCAGGGCTAGGCAGGGCGCCAGGCAGCCGGAAAGGAAGTGCCGAAAGGTTGAACGGTGCAGTGAACACACCGATTGAAATAACATCATGGCTTTCTCTGGAGCATCTTTAGTATGGAAGACATCGGGTGGGGCAACGACAGCGAGGTGAAATTATCCAACCAAGCGGGGAGCTCGTCAGCGGGCATTGGTTTGGCAATCCAATAGCCCTGCAAATAGTCACAGCCGAGCTTGCTCAGCAGCTCTGCGCTGGCGAGATTCTCAACGCCTTCGGCCACTAAACGCAGTCCTAAACTGTGGCCCATTTCGATGGTCGAGCTGACAATGGTTAAGTCATCTTTTTGCGAATCAATCGCCAATACAAAGGATTTGTCGATCTTGAGTTCGTCTACGGGAAGGCGTTTGATTTGCGCCAGAGAGGAGTAGCCAGTGCCGTAATCATCGATGGCGATACGCAGCCCCAACTGGTTAAGCTCCGTCAACGTGGCCATGGCGGCATCTACATCCTGCATGACAGCGCTTTCAGTGACCTCGATACTCAGGCGGGCGGGGGCAAGGCGGTAGCGTTCAAGTAGGTTAGCCAGATAAGTCGTTAATTGGCGATCCATCACATCACTGGCGGAGAGGTTAACGGCTACCGATAAGTGGTAACCACGCTGCTGCCAGGCCTGCAGCTGGGCGCAGACATTGGCCAACATCCACTGACTGAGCATGCGGATGCTTCCCGAGCGCTCAGCTAAGCCAATAAATTCATCAGGTGGTACAAAGCCCAGCGACGGGTGGCGCCAACGCATCAACGCTTCACACTGATTAACATGGCCGCTGCGTGTGTCTACTTTAGGCTGGTAGGCCATCCATAGCTCACCGTTGCTCACCGCGTCCTGTAGGTCACGAATCAAGGTGAGCTGGCGTAAATGGTGCTCATCCTGACCCTCTAAGTAACGTTGGTGGGGCTGGCGCTGGCGGCGCGCCATATCCAGTGCGATATCGGCCCGACGCAGCAGCAGTTGCGGGCTGTCGCCGTGGTCGGGGTAGTTGGTTTCACCCGCCGAGAGTGACGGCGTGACGGGGGATTTATCAAGGTCGATAGGCTGGTGCAAGGTGGTGAAAAGGCGTGTCCGCCAGGCAAAGTCAGTTCTCGACTGCTTCACCAGGAGCAGCAGTTCATCACCATCAAGCCGGTAGGCTGTGCTATCAGCATCTAAGTGCTGTAAGCGCTTGGCCAGGGTGACCAGCATATGATCCCCCAGCGCGTAGCCGAAGGTGTCGTTAATATCGCGGAAGTTATTAATCGCCAGACGCAGCAGGGTAAAAGGCTCGCCGCGTTGGATCAAAAGGCTAATATCCTCCTGGGCGCTGATGCGGTTGGGCAGGTCGGTGAGTAAGTCGTGGCGGGACTGGTGATGCAGCGTGGCCTCGCGCTGAGCGATGCCCTCCTGCATAGCGAGTAGTGTCGACGCCAGTAGCCCGGTTTCGCTGCGCTCAGTACCGATCGGTAACTCGGTGAAACGCTCGCCGCGTCCAATGCGCTGTGCCGCTTTCGCCAGCTCCATTAGCGGTTTGCTCATGCTCCGTGCACTCCACATGGCAATCAGCACGGTAAACAGTAAGATCAGGGCAATAATGCCCAGCAGCTGCCACTGTAATGAACGGTAAGCGCCGAGTAGCTCGTTGCGGGAGAGTTGCAGCAGCGCATAGGTGTGATTAGCGTCGTCGGAATAGAGCTGGCTCGCATAGGAGAGGTACTCAGCATCCGGCGTCATCTGGCTGTGTAGGGTGTAGTCGCCTTCGATGAGCTCACTCCCACGCCCGCTGATTAACTGCTGGGCTAACTGCTCATCGTGGGTGCTTGCCAGGTAGCTGATCTCACGGTTAGCGCGGAAGTTAACCACGCTAATGTCCAGCCCGGTTAATGCATTAATCTCTTCCGTCACCGCCTGATTGATTAGAAACCCCATGCCGACCCAGCCAATCAGGTTGGGCGCACGTACGGGTAGCAGGGCAAACTCATAAGGTTGCCCATCTGCTATGACGACACTAACCGCCTCGCCCTCTTGGCGAGCTCGTTCGAATAGCTGCTGGAAAGGCATGGGGCTGTTTTGTGCGTGATGGCTGCTGGCTAAAATATGTCCATCGAGACCGCTGAGCAACACGATATCGGCCTTGGCACGCTCACCGTGATTGGCCAGCACAGAGTAGAGGGTCTCGGTATCCTGAGTGGAAACAGCGCTTTTAAAACCGAAGTCATCGGCGAGGATCGCGACATTATTGGCTAGCTGTTCACCACGGGCGTCCAGCAGTTGTGCCAATACATTGGCGCCCACCTCTAAACGTTGGGAGCCTTTCGCAATGACGTCATTTTGGGTCGCGCGAAGAAATGCCACGCCGGTGGCGAGCTGCGAGACAATCACCACGGTCAGTAGCACTAGCATCAGGCGCGTTCTAAAGCGCATAGCAACCTCACTAAGTGGCGGATCGCCATTTCCCGAACGTTGGTAGGGGCTTAATTGGCATCTTTAAATCGCTGCTGAAGGGGCGAGAGCGTTGGCGCTGGGGGAGGGAGCGCGTTGAGTTCCAAACTGACGTCTAGTTGGTCGGTATCGCTAACGTTGCCTTCCCACCAGAGTTGCTGGCTATCATCGAGTTGAGGGTGCCAAACGCGCACGCGATGCTCGCCAGATGGCAGCGTAGGCAGGGCAAGCGAGCCTTCAGCATTGGTTGTCGCCGCATAGGGGGCGTCGCTGACAACAATAAAAGCCTGCATATGGTCGTGGATATTGCACCCCAAAACGACAATGCCGGGTTGGTCAAATTGAACCGGCGGCGGCGTTTCTTGCAGGTAGAGATTTAAATCAAAGGTTTTGGCGGATGAAAAAGAGTAGACGTGATGACGGGTTGTATCCTGATTGGGAAAGGCGACATAGCTGCCGGTAGGCACCGTGAGTACCTTGGGGTGAAAGGCGGCATCGCGCTGATAGATGTTCTCTTCTTGAGGAGGGTTGCCTGCCGCTGTGTCGTAGTAAACCTCAACGACGGCGTCCTCAAGCGGTTGGCCGTCAGCACTGCGAACCGTTATCTGCGCGGCGTTAGCGGTGGAGCCAAGTAGGGGGATTATCGCCAGTGCAATTAGCGGGGCTGCGTATGTACTGATAAAACCCATACATGGGCGACATTGTTGTTTTGGCATTGAGACAGGCATCCCCTTATTAAGCTAGCTCGTAGTTCGCCAGCACTGTGTTGGGCTTAATAGTGGATGGATTAGCCAAGAAAGTCATGCGTTTGGCTTAACGGTAAGCTAACACTTTTGCTTTTGTTTTTGCTAAGCACCGTTCCAGCTACTGGCACCAGCTCTCAAGTTAGCTTTTATCGATGAAGAGTGCGTTGCTTAACGTTGTGTTGATTAGCGCCAGGTATCCCGCCAGGCATGCATCACCCGCTCCGGGTACCAGGTTTGCCCCAAGCTACCGTTGTAGCGTGCCAGTGCCCGGGTAAAGTCGCCATTCTCAATGGCCAGGTAGTGGGCCAAAATCGTACAGCCATAGCGCAGATTGCGCGGCGGGTCGGTCAAGTCGTCAATTGGCAGCCCTAGCTCGCTGACCCAGAAAGGCATGATTTGCATCAAACCGACGGCGCCTGCCGAGGAGACAGCATCCGCTTTGAAGGCGCTCTCCMCCTGTATCAACGCTAACACCAAATCCGGCGGTAAGCCTGCCAGCCTGGCTTCTTGATAGAGGCGTGTTAGTAGCGTCTGACGCTGCGCGGCATCCTCCATAAAACTCGCCAGTGGCGTGTCCATACGTTCACGCCACTGACGCGCTACCCAGCGTTGTTGGGGCGTTTGATGCTGCTGATTAGCGGCTTCAAGGGTAGGGCGCAGGGTTTGGGGTAGAGCAGCAACTGGGCTTGTCGCTACAAACCCAGCGCCGCTCAGCAAGACCCCGCTAAGCGTTACTACCTTAGCTAGCTTTCTCACGCAAAAAGTCGATGATTTGATCCGCAGGCACCATGGTGGCTTCGCTATCTCGGCGACCTTTATATTCCAGTTCGCCGTTGTCCAGGCCGCGGTCGCCGATCACAAGGCGATGAGGAACGCCCATCAGTTCCAAATCGGCAAATTTAACGCCGGGACGGGTGTCGCGGTCATCCAGTAAGACGTCTAAGCCTGCGGCAGTGAGCGCTTGGTAAAGACGTTCAGACTCTTCGCGTACACGCTGGGATTTGTGCGCATTCATTGGCACCAGTGCCACCTGGAAGGGCGCAATAGCGTTGGGCCAGATAATGCCGGATTCATCGTGGTTCTGTTCAATGGCGGCGGCGACCACACGGGTCACACCGATGCCGTAGCAACCCATCCACGGGTGGCTGGTTTTGCCGTTGTCGCCCAGTACGCTGGCGTTCATGGCCTGGGAGTACTTTTGGCCAAGCTGGAAGACGTGACCAACCTCAATCCCGCGCTTGATAGAGAGCGTGCCTTGGCCATCGGGAGAAGGGTCGCCTTCCACCACATTGCGCAGGTCGGCCACTTCGGGCAGGGCCACATCGCGCTCCCAATTAATGCCGAAGTAGTGCTTGTGATCCACATTGGCACCCGCGCCGAAGTCGCTCATCAGCGCTACGCTACGGTCGATAATCACCGGCATTTTCAAGCCCACCGGGCCAAGTGAACCGGGGCCAGCGCCAACCACAGCGCGAATCTCTTCTTCACTGGCCATGGTTAGCGGCGCGGCGACCTGGGGTAGGTTTTCGGCTTTTACCTCGTTTAACTCATGATCACCGCGAACCAGTAGCGCAATCAAGCCGCCTTCAGCCGAGTGGACCATTAAGGTTTTAATCGTTTTCTCAATCGGTAGCTCGAACTGCTCAACCAATGCTGCGATGGTTTTGGCATCGGGGGTGTCAACGAGGTGCATCTCTTCGCTGGGCTCAGCGCGGGCTGCCTGGCTGCCAAGCGGTGCTGGCAGAGCCTCGGCTTTTTCCATATTGGCCGCGTAGTCGGAAGAGGTGGAGAACACGATATCGTCTTCGCCGGAATCCGCGAGCACGTGGAATTCGTGGGAGCCAGTACCCCCAATGGAACCGTTGTCGGCGATTACCGGACGGAAGTCGAGGCCAAGGCGCGTGAAAATGCGCGTGTAGGCGTCGTACATATCCTGATAGGTCTGCTTCAGCGAGGCTTCATCCAAGTGGAAGGAGTAAGCGTCCTTCATGATGAACTCGCGTGAGCGCATTACCCCAAAGCGCGGACGAATCTCGTCGCGGAATTTGGTTTGGATCTGGTAGAAATTAACCGGCAGCTGCTTGTAGCTGGCGATCTCTTTACGTACCAGGTCGGTGATGACCTCTTCGTGGGTCGGGCCGACGCAGTAGTCGCGATCGTGGCGATCTTTGAGGCGTAACAGCTCGGGACCGTATTGCTCCCAACGGCCAGACTCTTGCCATAGCTCGGCGGGCTGCACGGCGGGCATGAGTACCTCTTGAGCACCTGCGCGGTTCATCTCTTCACGCACAATGGCTTCCACTTTGCGCAGCGTGCGCAGGCCCAGTGGCAGCCAGGTGTAAAGCCCCGAGGTTAAACGGCGAATCATCCCGGCGCGGAGCATTAGCTGGTGGCTAATGACTTCGGCGTCAGCCGGGGTTTCTTTTAGAGTGGCAATCAGTAATTGGCTGGCGCGCATGGGCGTGAGCATTCCTTAGTTCTTGAAAAAAGTTCTTGAGAATTAGTTCTTGAAAAAGTGCTTAAAAGCGTTGAATGCAGGCATTGTACGGCCTAGCGGTTAAAGCGGCAAAATAGTCCTTATCGCCAAATCATCTATGCTTTGAAATGGCTGTGCTAAACTTATCGAGTTTTATGGCGCGATAGTCGGCAAAAAAACCAAGCGCAATGCGCTATATCGACGACTATCGTTACTTTTTTGTTTGAGGGAACCTTCATGCATCAAGCAGTTCGTCGCTGGTTGACTGGCGCCGTGGTTGGCGCTTCCATCGTGTCACTGAGTGGTTGTGGTACGCTTTTTCATCCTGAGCGTAAAGGCCAATTAAGCGGTGATATTGATCCGGTGATTGCTATCGCCAATGGGGTGGGTTTGCTGTTCTTTATCGTACCCGGAGTGATTGCCTACGCCGTGGATTTCTCTAATGGCACCATCTACCTGCCGGGCCGCAACAGCGCCTCAGTGGATGTTCACCAATTGGACGACGCTATGGATGTCGCTTCTCTGGAAAAACTGCTGTCTGAAACAGCCGGTCAGCCGGTGAGTTTAGAGAGCGAACTGGTAATGATGGAAGAAGTGGGCAGCCTGGATGAAGCGCTCGCCATGGTGCGCATGTCAGGCGTACTGGATGAAGAGAAGCTTTCAGCGATGTAAGACTACGCTGCGAAAGCATAAACCCCAGCCCGGCGTTATGCCCGGCTGGGTTTTTTTATGCACATCTGTGGCGCTGCAATTTAAGCGTACTGGGCAGGGTTGGGAACGCTAGGAAAACGCGGGGGGTGCGCTTCCATGTAGGCATGGCAGGCACGCAAAACGCGCACATCATCATATTTGCCGCCCGCGAGCTGGAAGCCCACCGGTAAACCGTTGTCGGTAAAGCCACAGGGCACTGACGCGGCGGGTTGCTGGCTCAGGTTAAAGGGATAGCTAAAGGGCGCCCACTCTTCCCAGTCGCGCATATCGCTGCCTGGCGGAACTTCTTGGTTTATTTCAAACGGCTGTATCGCCACCGAGGGCGTCATCAGCAGATGGTACTCTTGGTTAAAGTGCTCAAGGCGCTGGGTTAATTCCGCGCGATCTGCCAAGGCACGAAACAGTTCAACGGCTTTCCAGGGTTCGGCTTTACGGGCATTGGCTATCATGCCTGAATCTAGCAGCGTACGCTGGTGGTCATCCATTTGTGACCACTGTTCTAAAGAGGCGGTAAACCATAGCTTGCGAAAGGTATCCAGCGGTGAGGAAAAGCCGGGATGCACGTCGACCACTTCAGCGCCTAATGCCTCCAACCGATTGGCCGCTTCGCGCACGCGTTCGGCAATTTGCGGGTCTACCTTCGCGTAGCCAAGATCAGTTGAGTAGCCAATCCTCAGCCCGGTTAAGCCTTTATCTAAATCGACACCCCAGTCTTCAGGCTGTCCGCGGGTGGCGTAAGGGTCCCGGTAATCATAGCGGCCCATCACGTTTAACATACTCACCGCATCTCGAACGGTGCGCGTTAATGGCCCCAGGTGCGATAGGCTGGGCTCTTTAGCTGGCGGCCATTGGGGCGTCCAGCCAAAGGTAGGCTTAAAGCCAAAAACCCCGGTGAATGCAGCGGGAATCCGGATAGAACCGCCTGAGTCGCCGCCCTGGTGCAGCACCCCCATATTGAGCGCCGCGGCCGCGSCGGCCCCGCCGGAAGAGCCTCCGGGGGTTAAACGCGTATCCCAGGGGTTGGCCGTGGCGCCAAAAACACGGTTATCCGTTACTGCTTTCCAGCCAAATTCGGGCGTGTTGGTTTTGCCTAGCAGGATGGCGCCCGCTTCACGCAGCATGCGCGCGGGTGGCGCATCGGTGTCGCATAGCGCTTCAGAAGAGGTTAACGATCCTTCTCGGCAGGGCATGCCCGCCACCTGGGTCAGGTCTTTAAGCGATACCGGCACCCCGTCGATGGGGCTTAGCGGCTTGCCTTGCCCCCAGCGCCGCGCCGAGGCTTTGGCCGCCGATTCCGCACCTTCAGCATCGACATACACATAGGCGTTAACGTCTGGGTTGAAGCGCTCGATTCGATCAAGAGCGGCGCGGGTGACTTCTAGCGGGGAGGCCTCGCGGCTTTCAAACAAGTGAGCTAGGGTCTGGGCATCTAAACTGCCGAGATCGGTATCGCTCATTGCACACTCCTTACGTAGGCTGGGGCTTGGGTAAAGGAGTTTAAGCGTAGGCAAGCATTACCGGGCGTGCAAAAACCGCTGAACGCTGAGTACATTATTTAGCTATCGCTCTGGATGCTTGAGCGCGCAGCCAAGCGATTTCATCAGTCCAGATCTCCGGTTCAATAGTCTCCAGGATCATCGGAATGCCGTTAATCCGTGGCTCCTGCATGATAGCGGTAAAAGCGGGCAGGCCAATGTTGCCTTTGCCCAGGCTATGGTGGCGATCCACGCGGCTGGCAAGGTTGCTTTTGGCATCGTTTAAATGCATGCCGCGCAGATACTCAAAGCCCACAACGCTGCCTAGCTCATCGAGCGTTGCTTGGGTGGCCTCTGTCGTGCGCAAATCATAGCCCGCCGCAAAGGCGTGGCAGGTATCAATACACACCCCAACGCGTGTTTTATCGTCTACGTGGGCAATGATTTCGGCCAAATGTTCAAAGCGCCAGCCCAAGTTAGTGCCTTGCCCCGCGGTATTTTCGATCACCGCCGTGACGCCTTGGGTATGCGCTAGTGCTTCATTAACGGATTCCGCAATACGCTTTAAACAGTCGCTTTCGCTGATTTTATTTAAGTGGCTGCCGGGGTGAAAATTAAGCAGCGTCAGCCCCAATTGCTCGCAGCGCTGCATCTCATCCAGAAAGGCATCCCGGGATTTGCGTAGACCTTCCTCCTCCGGGTGGCCAAGATTAATCAGATAGCTGTCATGGGGCAGAATCTGCTCGGGGGCGAAGCTATGCTCGGCGCAGGCATCGCGAAAGGCTTGGATCGCTTCATCGGTGAGTGGCTTGCCTTGCCACTGGCGTTGATTTTTAGTGAATAGCGCAAAGGCGTCTGCGCCGATTGCCACCGCCCGGTGTACGGCTTGGTCTGCGCCGCCAGCAGCGCTCACATGGGCTCCTAGGTACTTCACGGTCGACTCCTGTCAGTGTTTGAGTTTATCAGTGACTATCTAAAAAGCGCTTAAACGCGGCGGGTTCATCGGTGATGACACTGCCGATACCCCACGCCCAGCGGCTATGAAAGGCGCTGGGGTCATTGGCGGTATAGCACAATATTTGATAGCCATCGCGCTGCATGGCGTCGGCTTGGGCACGTTTTAAGCGTGGCCAGTGAGGGTGCACGCTGAACGCCTCAATGGCCTCGCACTGCTCACGCCAGCTTTTCGGCACGCTGCCGAATAGCACGCCCAGGGCCAGCCGTTCTGTGCTGGCGAACTGACGGCAATGGGTAAGGGCGCTGGCATTGAAGGAGGAAATAATCAAACGCTCGGGGGGGAGCGTGTCCAGCATTTCCGGCAGCGCGCGTTCAACCAGCGCGATGGGGTCGCGGCCCTTGTTGACCTTTATTTCCATATTCACGCCCATTTCCAGCTCGTTGAGCAGTGCCAGCATTTGCGCCAAGCTGGGCATTTTCTCACCCGCAAAATGGTCGTCAAACCAACTTCCTGCATCCAGGGTTTGCGCCTTGGTCCAATCCATGGAGGCCAGCCCGCCGCGGCCGTTTGAGCAACGTGCGACATCGCTGTCGTGCCAAATTACCGGGGTGCCGTCACCCAGTAGTTGCACATCCAGCTCGACCCATGTGGCCCCCGCTTGGTGGGCTGCGCGCACCGCTGCTAGGGTGTTTTCTGGGGCGGCGGCGGAGTAGCCGCGGTGGGCAATGAGTGTGGGTACTTGAATGGCGGGATGCGTCATGACAAATCTCTAAGCCTTAGACGATAAAAGAGCGCTAATACTAGCATGAGTGCATGACAGCAGGATTTCATCGCCTTCGTGGCTTGATCTTTAAGTCCTGATCCTTAGACCCTGATCCTTAAAACCTAGCCCTTAAATTCTGCTCATTAAAAGATAGAGGTAAAAAAACGCTAGCGTGCTAGCTTGATTTAAACGCCGCGACACGCTTGTATAACGACACCTGTTGCCATGTTAACCATGAACAAACTCAATAATTCATAAGGAAATACTCATGTCTAAGCGAATCCAATTTGCCAGTACCGGCGGTTCTGAGGTGCTTGAACTGGTCGACGTTACTCCCGCTGAACCCGGCCAGGGAGAAGTGCGTATTGCCAATAAGGCTGTCGGCCTTAATTTTATCGATATCTATTTTCGCACCGGGCTTTATCCAGCGCCCTCTATGCCGTCTGGGCTAGGCACCGAAGGCGCCGGTGTTGTCGATGCGGTTGGCGAAGGTGTCACACATCTAAACGTGGGTGACCGCGTGGCCTATGCCCAAGGCCCTTTGGGCGCCTATGCCGAACTGCATACGTTGCCTGCGGCTAAAGTGGTCAAACTCCCCGATTTCGTTGATTTCGACACCGCAGCGGCGAGTATGCTGAAAGGCCTAACCGTGCAGTATCTGCTGCGCCAAACCTATGAACTAAAAGGGGGCGAGACCATTCTGTTTCACGCCGCGGCTGGTGGGGTGGGGTCGATTGCCTGCCAGTGGGCGAAGTCGCTGGGTGTTAAGCTGATCGGTACCGTTAGCTCCCAGGAGAAAGCGGATCTAGCCATGGCCAACGGCGCCTGGGCGACGATCAACTACAGCGAAGAGAGTGTGGTTGAGCGTGTACGCGAGCTCACCAACGGCGATATGTGCGATGTAGTGTATGACTCGGTGGGTAAAGACACTTGGGAAATGTCGCTGGACTGCTTAAAACCCCGTGGGCTGATGGTCAGCTTTGGCAACGCCTCTGGCCCGGTGGATGGCGTTAATATCGGTATTCTCAACCAGAAGGGCGCGCTCTACGTGACTCGCCCCAGCCTTAACGGTTACGCCGACACCCGCGAGCGGTTGGAGATGATGTGCGAAGAGTTCTTCGCCATGCTTGAAAGTGGCAAAGTTAACATCGATATCGCCAATCGGTACTCGCTGGCAGAAGCCGGAAAAGCTCAAGATGCGCTGCAAAGCCGTAAAACCACAGGGTCTACTATTTTACTGCCGTAGCCTTATATTAGCCCTGCTAAAATAGCTGATTTGGAAGCCGCTTAGGCGGCTTCTGCTATTTTACCTTCACATAAGCGCCCAGCTTGCGCATACGTGTTTCAAAATTGGCCACATTGTCGACCAGATTGTCGGGCCCGAACGCGACGCACTCGGCCAAGATTGCTTCGCATAAGGTAATCGCCGCAAGCAGCGAAGGGAAAAAGTGCGGCGTGGCGTTGGCAACGTTAAAGGTGATGCGCGCGCCGGGGACTAAAGGCGAACGTAAGGTGTCGGTCACCACAATAGCCTTTACGCCGTTAGCGCGGGTGATCTCAAGCGCCTTGACCGTTTCAGCACAGTAGGGCTCAAAGCCAAAGATCACCACCACATCCTGCTCATTAAAACGATCCAGCTCGGTGAGTAAACCTCCCTCTAAACCGCGAATCAGCGTTACCCCTGGCATGGCGATTTGCCCCACGTAAGCAAAGTGATAAGCGCAGGCAAAGGTGTCGCGAAATCCCACCACGGCAACACTACGCGCCGCCAATATCAGTTGGGCGGCTTCGCGTACTCGCGCTTGATTATCGACGGTAAACAGCCGACCAATATTATCCAGTGCGGCGTCCCCTACCTCTAAAAATAACGGGTCATCCGGCAGGTTCGCCTGATCGCGCAATTTATTAGCCCGGCCGGTGAATTCGACGGGAGCGGCCTGAACGGCAGACTGGAACACCTCACGAAACTGCTCGTAGCTCTCAAAGCCAAGCCGCTTAGCTAAACGCACCAGCGTGGAAGGCGTCACGTTCGCGGCGCTGGCGGTTTTACGGATCGACTGAAACGCAATCTCCATGCGGTGTTCCAGTACATAGCCCGCGGCCAATTTTAGCTGCGGGCTAAGCGCTGGGTAGGTCTCGGCAAGCTGATGATTGATATCAGCCAAGCGCGCATTTGGCTGCGTGCTATCGGCATCCTGTGACAAATGTTTAGAGGAGGGCACGTCTTGCTCCTTAAAAATGGACTGTCGTGAGTACGATTGTGCCAATAGTAACGTATCTCGGTACGTATGTATTGACGGCGGGTTCAGCATTGCTTTATGGTTATTTAAAACGTATGTGCCTTTCAGTGTTGTTTTTAGAAACGTATGTTTCTATTTCTCTCGTTTAATAGCCCTTCCACGCTTTAGGTTGAAAATTTTTATGTCGACTGACACCGCGGCGATTGCGCAACTGCCGAGTTACCCAACGCTGATTGTTACCCTGCACGATCGTGTTTTAGAAATACGCTTCAATCGACCCCATCGGCTAAACGCGGTGGTGGAGGCGCTGTATACCGATTTAATCGACGTGCTGGCGTTTGCTGATTGGTCGCCAAAGGTGCGCGCCGTTGTGTTAACCGGCGAAGGGCGAGCGTTTTGCGTGGGTGCGGATATGAAAGAGCATGGCGGCGCAGACCGCACGCTTTATCAGCGGCGGCAGTATCTTCAGCTGGGCAACGATGTATGCGACGCCATTCTTCGCCTCAAGAAACCTGTTATCGCGGCAATTAATGGCTACGCCCTCGGGGCGGGGGCTGAAATGGCCGTGGCCTGTGACTTTATCCTTATGGCAGATAACGCCGAGATCGGCTTTCCCGAAACCAGCATTGGCACCTGTGTCGGCGGCGGGGTTTCCAAGCTGCTGCCCCAACTGGTGGGCTTAAGCCAAGCCCGACGGCTGCTGTTTACCGGTGAGAAAATAGCCGGCAAAGAGGCTAAACGCATTAGCCTTGCGCTTGGCCACTATCCCCTGGCGCAGTTAATGCCCGAAGCGCTGGCCTTGGGAGGGCGCTTAGCCCAACAGGCGCCGGTTTCCATGGCGCTGCTTAAGCCGCTGGTAAATCGTGGTGGGCATACCGATCTGGAAAGCCAGCTTCAGCAAGAACTGGATGCCGTCTTTACCTGTTCCACCACCCAGGATTGGCAAGAGGGCGTAGATGCCTTTGCCGAGCGACGAGTGCCGAATTTCAAAGGTCAGTAGCCCCTATTAGCTGGGCTCCTTCACGCTCTCGTATATTAAGTAGGTAACTATCATGAACCCTATTGAAGGCCACCTTCCTTCACGTAGCCCGCTGCACGCTATCTTGGCGCCTCAAAGTATCGCGGTGATCGGTGCCTCTGCTGATCCCACTAAGCGCGGCTACAAAGCCATGGTGGGGCTCATAAAAGGCGGTTATCGCGGTGCGATCTATCCGGTAAACCCCAAAGCCACGATGATTTTAGGCATTAAAGCCTGGTCCTCCATCGCTGCGATTCCTGATACCCCTGCGCTGGCATTGCTGTGTACACCTGCAGTGAGCGTGCCTGGGCTAATTGCCGAATGTGGCCGACAGGGCATTAAAGGTGCGGTGGTGCTTGCCAGCGGTTTTGCGGAGACGGGGCCTGCGGGCGTGTTGCTGGAACAGGCTATGATGGCGCAAGCCCAGGCACACGGCGTGCGTATTATTGGCCCTAATACCTCCGGTATGTTTAACCTTCATCACGCTATTAATTTGCTGGCGCTGGATAACGTTAAACCCGGTGGTATCGGCATTGTGTCGCAATCGGGAAATATGCTGCTTGCGCTGGCGCTTGAGGCGCAACACAACGGCCAGGTGGGCTTTAGCACCTATATAGGCCCCGGTAACCAGAGTGATATTGGCTTTAACGATTATCTGCGCTACTTAGGTGAAGACGAAAATACCCGCGTGGCCACCCTGTATGTGGAGGGCTTTCGCGATGGCCGCAAGTTTTTAGACGTTGCCCGGGAGGTCACGGCAGTAAAACCGGTGGTGGTGTATAAATCCGGCGCTACCGAGCAGGGCCAACAAGCGGCTAGCTCGCATACCGGCGCGCTGGCGGGCAGTTACCAAATGAGCGTGGATCTGCTTCGCCAGGCAGGCGTGAGCGTTGTCCAGTACTCCGATGAAATATTACCCGTGGCAGAAGGCCTGGGATTATTGCAAAAAGCAGCGGGAAAGCGCGTGGCAGTGATTGCCGATGGCGGCGGGCAGGCCACGATTGCGGCTGACCGCTTGGCTGAAGCCGGTCTGGTTCTGGCGGAGCTGGCAGAGAGCACCCGCGCTAAGCTGCGCGAAATTCTGTTCCCACAGGCTTCGACAGCGAACCCTGTCGACGTGGCAGGCTCTTCCGATAGCCATCCTTCACTGCTCGCAATGTGTATGCAGGCTGTGGCGGAAGATGACAACGTTGATAGCCTCTTCCTGGTCGGCATGTTTGGCGGCTACGGCCTGCGCTTTGATGAATCGCTGCACGCGGATGAAATGCGCGGCGCCGAAATGATGATTGAACTCGCCCAAGCTACCCAAAAACCGTTAGTGATTTACAGCCTTTATGCACCGATAAAACCACCCGCATTGCGGCGCTTGCACGCAGCAGGTCTACCCATCTATGCCTCTATTGAGCATGCAGTGCGCGTGTTGGCGGCCTTAGCTGAGCGCGGCGCCTATCTAGCTCAGTACCAACATACTCAAAACGAGCGCACTCCAAACGGACGTGGCGAACGTGCCCATGCTACCAACGCGGCGCCCCGGGTACTCGGGCAACGGTTGATAGATACGGCAAAACTCCAGCAACGAGACTTGCTGGAGTTTGAAGCCAAGGCGCTATTGCTGGAACACGGTATCCAAGTGCCTACCGAGCGCGTCGCTGTTAGCGCCGATGAGCTGACACAGATCGCCGCTGAGTTCGGCCAGCAGCCGCTAGCCATGAAAGTGGTTTCCAGAGATATTTTGCACAAATCTGATGCTGGCGGCGTCATGCTCAACCTTCGCGGTGAAGCCGAACTACGCGCTGCCTATCACACCATAATGGGCGCAGCTCACGCTTATAATGCTCAAGCCAATATAGAAGGCGTGTTAGTCACGCCAATGGCCGAGAAGGGCGTCGAGGTGATCATTGGTATGCTGCGCGACCCAATTTTTGGCCCGGTACTAATGTTTGGGTTGGGCGGTATTTTCGTTGAAGTACTTGAGGATGTAGCGTTTCGCGCATTGCCGATGACGCGCTCGAACGCTGTGTCCATGGTGGCGCAGATTAAAGCCCAGAAGGTCTTAAAGGGTGTTCGCGGCGCTGCGGCGATTGATAACAACGCGTTAGTTGAGCTGTTGATGCGAGTCGCCCACATTGTGGAAGCGTATCCAGCGATCAAGGAGCTGGATTTGAACCCGGTGGTTCTATACCCCGCAGACCATGCCCAACCCTATGCGATTGTCGACGCCCGCATTATTGTCGAGCGTGAGCAGTAAAGACATAGATAGCCTCGCGTTATTCCTCGTATATCACCGCTATACATTAGCTCGGCCTCGCCGGGCTTTTTTGTATTTGGCGGTTTGGCCTTGAAGTGATGTCTTTATAGGCTAGCGTATGCAGGGGCTATACCTGTGTATAGTAAACGTCTAATGTGCAGTAGAAATGTCATGCTGTGGGCGTGGCGTGCATCAACCGTAGGCTGCCCCTATCAAACGGGGGCAAGGGAGTAGGAAAAGGATGTCGGCTGAGGACTTAAGTGTTGAAAGCTCAGGTGCACAGGGCTCTGGGGTTGAGAATTCAGGCATTGAAACGTTAGATCTTGGCTGGTTAACGCTCGCGCCGAGCACGCTGGTGTTTATTGTGCTTGGGCTAACGCTTGCCGCTTTCATATGGGGTCGCTTTCGTTATGACTTAGTAGCGCTGGCGGCGTTGCTGGGTTCGGTCATGCTGGGGCTTGTGCCGGCCGAAAGCGCTTTCGCCGGTTTTGGCCACCCGGCGGTGATTACCGTGGCTGCTGTGCTGGTGCTTAGCCGTGGCTTTGAGCGCTCGGGGGTCGTCGATATCATCGCCAACCAAGTGCTTAAAGTGGGGGAGAACCTGCTGCTCCAACTCTTGGTGCTGGTAGGTACCATTGTTTTGCTGTCGGGCATTATGAATAACGTGGGCGCCCTGGCACTGCTGCTACCGGTGGCTATGCGGCTAGCTCGCGAACATAATACCTCGCCTTCTTTACTGTTGATGCCGCTAGCGTTTGGCTCTTTGCTCGGTGGCCTGACCACCTTGATTGGCACCCCACCCAATATCATTATTTCCAGCTATCGCCGGGAAGTGACGGATGAGGCGTTTAGCATGTTTAGCTTTTCGCCTGTTGGCATTGTGGTAGCGCTGGCGGGGCTGGCGTTTATTGTTTTAGTAGGCTGGCGGTTGACGCCCAAGCGTAGTGGCCAGGCCTCTACCGATGAAATGTTCGATACCGCCAACTATTTAGTCGAATTGAAAGTAGGCGAAGAGTCGAAAGCTAAAGGCTTAACGCTACAGCAGCTGCGCGACGAGTTGGACGAAACTATTCCCGTGTTAGCGGTGGTGCGCGATGACAACCGCCGGGCGGGGTATAACTTCCACGGCGCCTTGGAAGATGGCGATATTCTGCTATTAGAAGCAGGGCCTGATGAACTCCAAATGCTGGAAGACAAAGTGGGGCTTAGCGCGATTGCTGAGCTGGATGAAGAGGCCGAAGCAGATTCAGAAGKGGAAGACGCTGAGCATCCAGCCAGTGACAAAGAGGCAGATAAGGCTAAAAAGAAAGACGCTACACAGGATCAACAGCGTGTGGATACCGAAGGCCTGCAGTTGATCGAGGCCGTGGTGCGCAATGACTCTATGATGATTAACCGCAGCGTGCGAGAGCTACGATTAAACCATCAGTTTGGGCTGCATTTGGTGGCCGTTGCACGGGATGGCGGGCGCCTGAAGCAGCGGTTGCGGGATATCCGCTTTAAGAACGGCGACGTTTTGCTATTGCAGGGCAGTGAAAATGAAATCTCTGACAGCTTGGCCTCGCTGGGCTGCTTACCCCTGGCTAGCCGCGAGTTGCACCTGGGGCAGCCGCGCAAGCTTGCCGTGTCGATTGCCATTTTTGCTTTGGCGATTATGGCCATGCTGTTTGACCTACTCCCGGCCGCAGTGGCCATGAGCGTTGCAGCACTGATTTCGCTGCTGATTGGCGTGTTACCGTTACGCGAAGGGTATCAAGCGATTGATGGCCCTGTGATCGTGCTGCTAGCAGCGATGATACCCGTGGGTGAAGCATTAGAAACCAGCGGTGGTGCGGATTTGATTGCTAACGCGCTGCTTAGCTTTGGCAGCGACTGGCCGGTGGTCGTTACCATGGTCGGGCTGTTTTTACTCTCTATGCTGCTCTCTAACGTGGTCAACAATGCGGCGGCGGCGCTGCTGATGGCGCCTATTGCGGTGAGCTTAGCCAATGGCTTCGATGTCTCACTCGACCCGTTCTTGATGGTGGTGGCTGTCAGCGCTTCCTGTGCGTTTTTAACCCCTATCGGGCACCAATCCAATACGTTGGTGCTAGGGCCGGGCGGTTACCGCTTTGGCGACTATTGGAAGCTGGGCCTGCCGCTTTCGCTTGTGGTACTGATCGTGGCCATGCCAATGATTCTTTTGGTGTGGCCGCTATGATGTGAAATAAACGCTCGGTCTGTCGATTTGGCACCTGCTGAATTGTTTGAAGAGTGCTATTAGATTTCGAAAATTTTGCTAGATTATGTTCAGATATCAATAAAAATCGAACAGGCCGGGCTTATGAATCAACAATTTCGTCAGGATGCCATTGTCGAGCTGGTTCGCCAGCACGGTTACATGAGTATCGAACAGCTCACCGAGCATTTTGCCGTTACACCGCAAACCATTCGTCGCGATTTGAATACCCTGGCCGATGAAGGCCGGGTCCGGCGTGTCCATGGCGGGGTAGGCATTGAGTCAAGCACGGTAAATACCGCTTACAGCACGCGTAAGACGCTCCATCTGGAAGAGAAAGAGCGCATTGCCCGTTGTTTAGCCCAGCACATCCCTAATCACTCCTCACTGTTTATTAATATCGGCACCAGTAATGAAGTGATTGCTCAAGCGTTGTTAGAGCATCAGGGCCTTGAGATTATTACTAACAACCTTAATGTTGCTGCCATCCTGCAGCATAAAGAGGATTTCACTGTGATTATCGCCGGTGGTCAGGTGCGCTCCCGGGACGGCGGCATTATCGGTGAAGCAACGATCGACTTCATCAATCAGTTCAAAGTGGACTACGGCATTATCGGCATCAGTGGTATCGACGAGGATGGCTCGCTGCTGGAGTTTGACTACCAGGAAGTACGCGTTGCACAGGCGATTATTGCTAATTCGCGGCGCATTTATCTGGCGGCAGACTACTCTAAATTTCACCGTAACCCGGTCGTGCGGCAAGGTAATCTGGAGCAGCTGGATGCGTTGTTTACTGACCGCAAACCACCGGAAGCGATCCAGCGGTTGCTCAATCAACACGATGTTGCGCTTTACATCGCCTAGCCTGAGCGTCGCTCGCTGACTTTTCAGACACTCCTTCTATAGTCTCTGTAGCCGTTTCATCCTTGAGCATTTTGGATGGCTGGAGTAGCCTTAGATGATAATAAAGCGAAAGTAAGTATACAAAATCGAAAGACAATACAACAAAGCGAACTCGATATGTCCTCTTTTATACTCGCCATTGATCAAGGCACTACCAGTTCCCGCGCTATTCTGTTCGACCGCCAAGGCCAGGTGGCCGCCGTTGCCCAGCAGGAATTTAAGCAGCACTTTCCCCATGACGGTTGGATTGAGCACGACCCTGAAGATATTTGGGAAACCGTGGTGGCGACCTGCCGGGACGTAATGAGCACCGCTGAGGTTTCCGCCGACCAAATAGCCGGTATCGGCATTACCAATCAGCGGGAAACCACCATTTTATGGGATCGGGAAACCGATAAGCCACTCTATAATGCCATCGTTTGGCAGGATCGACGCACCTCAGATTTGTGCCAGTCGTTGCGCGATAAAGGCCACACTGATGTCGTTCAAGCTAAAACGGGGCTTTTAATTGACCCCTATTTCTCGGCAACGAAACTCGCCTGGATGCTAGACAACGTAGAGGGCGCTCGCGAGCGCGCTGAGCAGGGCGAATTGGCCTTTGGGACGGTGGATAGCTTTTTAATCTGGCGGCTGACGGGTGGCCAGCAGCACGTTACCGATGCCACCAACGCTTCACGCACGGCGCTGTTTAATATCCATACCCAAGAGTGGGATGAAGAGCTGCTGGAGTTATTTAATATACCCGCCAATCTTATGCCTGAAGTGAAAGACTCCAGCGATGATTTTGGCACTACCGAGGCGCACTGGCTGGGCGCCGCGCTGCCCATTGCCGGTGTGGCAGGCGACCAGCAGGCGGCTTTGGTGGGGCAGGCGTGCTTTCAGCCGGGGATGGGTAAGAGTACCTATGGCACCGGCTGTTTTATGATAGTGAATACCGGTGAAACGCCGTCGCTATCGCGTAATCGCCTGCTGACTACTATTGGCTACCGGCTAAACGGCAAGCCGACCTACGCCATGGAGGGTAGTATTTTTGTGGCTGGGGCGACGGTGCAGTGGTTGCGCGATGGTCTGAACCTGTTTGCCGACGCATCGGAAACCGAAGCCTTGGCCCAGCAGACCCGTAGCGGCCACAGTGTTTATTTGGTGCCCGCTTTTACCGGCTTAGGTGCTCCCCACTGGGACCCGAAAGCACGTGGCGCCATTTTTGGTTTAACCCGTGATACCGGCATTGCTGAAATAGTCGCTGCGGGCCTGCAAGCGGTGTGCTATCAAACCCGCGATTTACAGCACTGTATGAACGACGATATGGAGGCCCCACCGGGCACTTTGCGCGTCGACGGTGGCATGGTGAAGAACAGCTGGGTGATGCAGTTTCTGGCCGATATGCTGGGTGTCCAGGTGGATCGCCCCACGATTTTGGAGACCACCGCGCTGGGCGCTGCTTACCTAGCCGGGCTACGTTTAGGTTGGTATCAAACGCTGGAAGAGATCGAGCAGCTGTGGCGCTGTGAGAAAAGCTTTATGCCGACGATGGAGGAGGCCACCCGGGAGCAGCTTTATCAAGGCTGGCTAGACGCCGTTTCGCGCGTTCGCTCTACTCCTTAGCCCCCCCTACTTAAGCACACTATCGCTTTGCGCTAGCGATTTCTTATAATGCGGCGGCCAATTAAGCAATTGGCCGCCTTTCTTCGCTTTTAGCGCCCCTCATGAAAGTCTTTAACACACTTAACCGCCAATAAGCGGTTATGTAGTCGAGTTACAACCACCCCTGCGGCCAATGACGCATTGTGGGCATAGCTCCCGTGAACCATAGTAAAGCCATGGATCAGGAGGGCGCTTCGTTATCCCGAATCACTGAACTGATCCCTGCTACAGAACCATAGCGCTTCAGTATTACCCAAGCGCTAAAGGCGAAGGTCTTGCAAAGCTTGTGACCGTTTCGCAGTTACCGAACTGGGCACTTACCCGGCCCAGCATGAGTAGCAACGTCACCATACGTCGTTAATTAAGATGGCTGCATTTAAACCGATAGGCGGTTAGGCAGCGGATGACCATACCATGAGGTATTACTAATGAACTGCATCGAATTGAGCCAACAAGCCGACAGCATCGCCAGCTCCTTCAGCAAGCAAGATCTCGCCAGACTCGTTGTGGCGTTGAAGGGCAACCGTGAATCACTGCAGCATGCCGTTGAGGTTATCGACACCGTGGACAGCCGCGCAGGCTGCACAGTGGAAGAAGCCTGGGATGAAGTGCTCTCAGGGGATTCTCAACTGCGCATTGAAGATGAAGAGTAGGGCACGACTTACTGAACGATTATTTGATGAGCTTGTTTGATAATAGCGTTTAATGAATAAGTCATCGTCAGCCCCCTCATTTAGGTGAGGGGGCTTTTTTATCTTAAAGCGCTGACGCTGAAGTCGGCGGTAGCGCCGTATCGCGGTTTTGTTCAAAGTACTGATTAAATCGCGCTTCAGCATTGTTGCCAAAGAGAACTCGACACGCTTCTTTTAAGCCGGTGGAGTGGCGTAACTGCTCGTGCGGTACCACCAGTGAGACTTTGGCACGGCGGCGCAGGAAATCCTCAAGCTGGGTGATCATTTCGTGGTCGCGGGCATGCTCAATCTCACAGCGGATATACTCAGTGCCTTCAATTAAGATTTCGCCCTGAGCGGGATCCTGACGAATTTTCTCAAGCATCTGGATGGCTTGATCAGCGTAGCGCCGCCACAGCCGAGTAGAGAGCAGCTCCGATGAGGTAGAAGCGGTCATGGCATCCAGGTTCATACGCTTGGCTTGATCCATAAACTGCTGTTTCACGGGCTTGGGTGGTTCGCCGTACCACTGAAAGTCGGGGTCTGAAAGGGAAACGCCTAGGCGGCTCATTTCTTCGGCAATCTCATCGCCAACGTTCAAACAGTCGGTGAGCTTGCCGCCAAAGATGCTGATATGGGCGCTTTCGGTATTGGTATCGACCACGTGCTTGCGCGATAGCTGAAGAAAGTCACGGTCGCTACCCTGATCATCTTTGATGGCTAACGGCCGTACGCCGCAGCGCGTTGAGATAATGTCGTCCTGGGTGAGCGGTTTATCTAAAGTGAGCCGCTTATTGATATTTTCCAGCACAAAGGTGATATCGTCAGCGGTAACGTCTACCTCAGGGTGCTCCATATGGGTATCGGTGGTGCCGATACAGGTTCGATTACCCATGGGAATGACGAAGAACAGCCTTCCATCGTCGGCAAAAAATGCCAACACCCGCTGAGAGTCGGTTAGCTGTGGAACAATGAGGTGAATGCCCTTGGAGTAGAGGTGATGATGGGTGGTTTTCTGGCCGGTCAGCTCGTTATGTTGATCTACCCAAGGGCCTGCGGCGTTGATCAACACTTTGGCACGGATATCGAAGGTGCTGCCATCCATCACGTTGCGCGCTTTGGTTACCCATAGGTCGCCGTCACGCTCGGCACCGAGTGATTCAACATAGTTGGCGGCAATTGCTCCATAGTTGAGCGCATGACGGACAAAGTTGAAAACAAACCGGGCGTCGTTGTCGTGGAGGTAGGCGTCGGAGTATTCGAAGCCACCAACGGCGCCCTCAACATCAATAATCGGCTCTTGCTGCTTAATCTTGTTCGGCGTGAGCAGGCGCGGCAATTTGGTAAAGCCGTTGCCCATCAGCCAGTAAAGCCAGGTGCCCGCCCACAGGTAGCGTGGTGAGTGGCGGAAACCTTTTGAAATAGTGGTCAGGAAGCGAATCTCCTGTACCGTAGAAGGGTAGCTCTTTATTAAGTGGTTGCGGCTTTTGCACAGTTTGCGAACCAGCGCAAAATCCTTACTTTCCATGTACTTAATGCCTCCCCATACTAGGTTGGAGGAGTGCATGCTGGTGCTGCCAGCAAAGTCGCCGCGATCAATCAACGCGACTTTGGCTCCTTTACCCGCCAGCGCCGCTGCGGTGGCTGCGCCATTAATACCGCCCCCGATAATCAGGGCATCAAAGGTCTCGGTAGGTAATTTTTCGATGTTTCGATTTCGCAGTTTCATAGCGGATCCAATTAACAAATAAATAGCCCTATTGCAGTGGGGGTTTTCTCTTGTGCTATGGCCTGCCGCCAATGAAACCCTTGCAGGGCGGTTGCCCACCCTGCAAGCGTTACGCGTGGTTACTCTTGGCGCGTACCGGCTTCCATCCAGGCTTCCATCATTTCGTCATAAGGAACGGTGGTGCCTTGGGGCATTTCATTATCTAGCTTGGGTTTGGGTGAGCCTTCTTGATCCAACCAGACTTGCGGATCCTGCTCTTCGTTGAGCACGGGCGCATAACTGTCGAAGACGTTGGCCCGRGCCAAGCGGTTCATCGTGCTGTCCATATCCGCCGCCAGTTTATCGAGACCTTCCTGAGGCGTGACTTCACCGCTCATAACAGGCGCTAGGTTCTGCCACCACAGGGGGGCCATGCGCGGATAGTCGGGTACGTTGGTACCGGTAGGCGTCCAGTTCGACTCGTTGGGGCTGCGGTAAAACTCAACTAAGCCMCCCAGCTTCGGCGCCATCTCGGTCATCTGCTCAGAAAAGATGTCAGATTCACGAATCGGCGTTAGACCGTGCATGAGTTTTTCCAGCGACACCGTTTTAGACACGGTGAACTGGCCGAACAGCCACGCTGCGGTGCGACGATCTTCTGGCGTTGAGTCAAAGAACGTCCATGCACCCACGTCCTGATAACCAACTTTCATACCTTCTTCCCAGTAAGGGCCGGTGGGGGAAGGTGCCATGCGCCACAGCGGATTACCCTCGTCATCGGTCACTGCGACCGCAGGGTCAGTCATGTCGGCGGTAAAGGCGGTATACCAGAAAATTTGCTGAGCAATATGTCCTTGTGCAGGCACGGGTCCCGCTTCACCAAAGGTCATGCCCTGGGCTTCTTCAGGGGCATAGTCACGCAGCCAATCGACGGCTTTTTGCATTGCAAATACTGAGGCCGGTGAGTTGGTAGCACCACCTCGACTTACGCTTGCGCCAACAGGCTGGCTATCTTCATTGACACGGATACCCCAGTCATCCACCGGATTGCCGGAAGGTACGCCGGGGCTGCCCATGCCTGCCATGGAGAGCCAGGAGTCGTGGAAACGCCAGCCCAGCGACGGATCTCGGCGGCCGTAATCCATGTGGCCATACACCTTGGTGCCGTCTATCTCACCCACATGTTCGGAAAAGAACTCGGCGATGTCTTGATAGGCCGTCCAGTTAGTGGGCACCCCTAAGTCATAGCCGTAAATCTCCCGGAACTGCTCCTGCAGGTCTTCGCGCTGGAACCAGTCATAGCGGAACCAGTAAAGGTTAGCGAACTGTTGAGTGGGCAGTTGATAGAGGCTGCCGTCTGGCCCAGTGCCGTACTGCAGGCCAATAAAGTCATCTAGATCCAGCGTTGGCAGAGTGTAGTCGGCCCACTCGTTCTCCATTGCTTCAGACAGGTTGATGGTGGTGCCGTAACGGATATGCGTGCCGATGGAGTCGGTATCGTTGACGAAGCCGTCGTAGATACTGTTCCCCGACTGCATCTGGTTCTGCATGGTATCGACAACATCGCCTTCACCGATGATGTTATGGGTCAGATTGATACCGGTAAGCTCGCTAAAGGCTTCCGCCAACACTTCACTTTCATAAACGTGGGTAGTGAGACCTTCGGCGACGGTTTGAATATCCATGTCGCGGAACGGCTCAGCGGCTTTGGCAAACCACATCAGCTCTTCGATCTGCTCTTCGCGGCTTAGCGTTGAGTTTTGGAAGTGCTCATCGACCAAGCGTTCAGCGATGGCGCGGGTATCCTCTTCCTGCGCTGACAGCGTACCCGATGCCAGCAGCAAGCTGGCGGCGAGGGTAGTCAGTTTGAACTTAGTCAGTTTGGATTTATTGTAGCGCTTTTGCATGTTGACCTCGTTTTGTTGTGTTCTTCCTTGATGGCTTGGCCGTCCTTGATACCGATTAAACGCTGGTGGCATTTCCCCAAGGGCTATCCCCAGCGCATTAAAACCAGCAGCCATACGGCTGATACTGCTAGTGCTATCCAAATGGAGAGTGAGGTGAAGCCAATCACACCCAGGTGGATAAAGGCCGCTGAGAGCAGGCCGATAAACAGCCGGTCTCCGCGGGTGGTGGCAATGGGTAAAAACCCTTTGCGCTCGATTGTGGGCGACAAAATCTCCCACACCGTCATACCTGCCAGCATGGCCGCAATTGATGAAAAGAATATGGCGGKGGGCACTGTCCATACCATCCAAGACATAGTGAGATCTCCTCAGGTACGGCCCAGGGCAAAGCCCTTGGCGATATGGTTACGAACGAAGTAGACCACCAGAATACCGGGAATGATGGTGAGTACACCGGCGGCGGCCAAAGTGCCCCAGTCAATCCCAGAAGCAGTCGATGTGCGCGTCATGATCATGCCAATGGGCTGGGCGTCAGTGGCTGTCAACGTGCGGGCCAGCAACAGCTCCACCCAGGAGAACATGAACAGGAAGAACAGCGTGACGCCAATACCTGAGCGGATCATGGGGATAAAAATCTTGACGAAAAAGCGCGGAAAGCTATAGCCGTCGATATAAGCGGTTTCATCGATCTCTTTAGGCACGCTGCTCATAAAGCCCTCCAAAATCCAGATAGCCAGCGGGATATTGAACAGGCAGTGAGCCAGCGCGACGGCGATGTGGGTATCGAACAGGCCTACCGAGTAGTAGAGCTGGAAGTAGGGCAGCAGGAACACCGCGGGCGGTGCCATTAGGTTGGTCAACAGCCAGAAAAATAGATGCTTGTCGCCAATAAAGGTGTAGCGGCTAAAGGCGTAGGCGGCGGGTAGCGCGACGCAGATGGTGATGAGCATATTCATCGCCACGTAGAGCATCGAGTTGACGTAGCCCATGTACCAGCTTGAGTTGGTGAAAAKGCCGATGTAGTTATCAAAAGTAATGTTCTGGGGCCACAACGTCATCGAGCCGAGAATTTCGCTATTGGTCTGTAGCGACATATTGATCAGCCAGTAAATGGGCAGAATCATCAGAGCCAGATACAGGCCAAGCAAGAGACGCGAGCGCCAGTGTGCACGGGCGGTGCGGTTACGCCGCTTGGCCGGTGACACCTTGCTAAAAATCGTGTTGTACTTTTCACCGCGCTGGGTGTTTTCGAGTTGATAGCTCATGTTAAGCACCTCCATGCGGCGGTTTGTCTTTCTGCATATTCATAATGGTGGTGTAGAACACCCAACTCACCAGCAGAATCACCAGGAAGTAGATAAGCGAGAACGCTGCAGAAGGGCCTAAGTCCTGTTGGCCGACCGCCATGGTGGTCAAGGATTGGCTTAAGAAGGTGGTTGCACTGCCTGGCCCGCCACCCGTCAATACAAAGGGCTCGGCGTAGATCATAAAGGAGTGCATAAAGCGCAACAGTACGGCGATAACCAGTACGTTGGTAAGCTTAGGCAGCTGGATATAGCGGAACACAGCCCATTTCGAGGCCCGGTCGATACGCGCTGCCTGATAGTAAGCTTCGGGAATCGAGCGCAGGCCGCTATAGCACAGCATGGCCACCAGCGGCGTCCAGTGCCAAACGTCCATTAAAATGATGGTTACCCAGGCATCGCCCGCATTGCGGGTAATATTGTATTCGACGCCTAATTCGCGCAGACCCCAGCCCATTAAGCCGATATCGCCACGGGTAAAGATTTGCCAAATACTGCCCACCACGTTCCAAGGGATTAGTAGCGGGAGGGTAATCAGGATCAACACCGCCGAGGCCTGCCAGCCGCGTTTGGGCATAATGAGCGCGATGCCAATCCCTAGCGGAATCTGAATAGCCAGAATAATCAGCGAGAACGAAATTTGGCGCAGAAACGCTGCCTGCAGCGCGTCGTCGTTGAGCATGCTTTGAAACCACTCAGTGCCGGTAAAAAAGCGTGCGTTCGGCCCGAGCACGTCCTGCACCGAGTAGTTGACCACGGTCATTAGTGGAATGATGGCAGAGAAGGCTACCAACACCAGCATGGGAAGCACCAGTAGCCAGGCTCTGTTATTGGGTACTTTGTTATTCATGGCCAGCCTCCACCAGATATTCATCGATATATAGCGCTACATGGGCAGCATCGAAGTGCGCAAACGCCGCTTCACTCACCGGTGAGTGTCCTTCAGGCAGGCGGGCTTTAAAGGTTTGCTCGTTGAGCTTGAAGGTCAGCAGGGAGTAGGTGCCCAGGTCTTGCACGCTAATTACTTGAATCGGCACGCTGTTGGCTGAAGAGCTTGAGGAAATCGCAATAAACTCGGGGCGAATACCTAGCTTGATATTGGCTGAGCTAGCGTTGGCGACGGCGTGCTTCATGTGCTCGCTAACCGGTAGCGGCTGTGCGCCGAACATTACCTGATCGTCGCGGTGTTCGACGGCCATAAAATTCATGCCGGGGCTGCCAATAAAGTAACCTACAAAAGTATGCGCCGGGCGCTCAAACAGCTCTCGCGGGGTGCCAAACTGCACCACCTGACCTTCATACATCACAGCAATTTTATCGGCGAAGGTAGAGGCTTCTAACTGATCGTGGGTCACGTAGATCATGGTGATGTTAAAGCGCTCGTGAATCTCTTTGAGCTTGCGGCGAAGCTTCCACTTAAGCTGCGGGTCGATAACGGTTAGCGGTTCATCAAACAAAATGGCCGTGACGTCATCGCGCACCAAACCACGGCCCATGGAGACTTTCTGCTTCTCATCGGCGGTTAGGTTTTTGGCTTTGCGATCTAACAGCGGGGTTAGCTCAAGAATATCGGCGACTTCGAGCACCTTGGGTTTCACCCGGTACTCGGGGGTGTTCATATTGCGCAGGGGGAAGGCGAGATTGTCAAACACCGTCATGGTGTCGTAGATCACCGGGAACTGAAACACCTGGGCAATATTGCGCTCTTCCGGCGGCAGCTCGTTCACTCGCTGATCGTCGAAAAGTACCTCACCCTCCGACGGCTCCAGCAGGCCAGAGATAATGTTCAGCAGGGTCGATTTACCGCAGCCCGATGGGCCCAGCAGCGCATAGGCGCCACCCTGGTGCCATACGTGATCCATCTGCCGGATGGCGTAATCCGCCGCGCCCTTGGGCGTTTTCTCATAGGAGTGCGCCAAGCCTTTTAAGGTGATCTCAGCCATGGGCAGCTCCTCCCTGACGCGCAGGAATATGTACCGTATGGCCCTGCTTGTCAAAGGCGTAAAGTTGGTGGGTAGGGAAGTACACTTTCAAGGGTTGATTAACACTAAACTGGTGAATGCCTGCTAAGTGCAGAACGAGAGGAAAGCGTTCGTGATGAACATGCAGGAAGGTTTCTGAACCGCTGATTTCTGCTACATCTACATGCACATCCAGCGCCAGGTCATCGGTCTGCTGGGGTTGCAGAGTAAGGTGCGACGCCCGCACGCCAAAGTCGTAATCCCCGGGTTTAAGGCGCTTTAGGTCATCATCGCAGGGGAAATGCAGCGATTGGTCGAAGGTGATTTCGTTTTCGGTAAGCTGACCGGGAACAATATTGATCGGTGGCTCGGAGAACATTTCGGCGCTAAAGCGGCCATTAGGCTCGCGATAGACCTGCTCGGTAGGGCCGTATTGAAGCAGTTTCCCTTCATGGAGTACCGCCGTGTTGCCCCCCAGCGCTAGCGCTTCATTGGGCTCGGTGGTGGCGTATACGGCGATGCAGTTACGCGCTTTAAACAGCTCGCGCAGTTCATCGCGCAGCTCTTCGCGGAGTTTGTAATCCAGGTTGACCAGCGGCTCATCAAACAGAATCAAATCGGCGTCTTTGACCAGTGCCCGCCCCATGGCAGTGCGCTGCTGTTGGCCGCCGGAGAGCTCCTGGGGGTAACGATTAAGTAGCTGCTCGATATGCAGCATTTCAGCGATTTCGCCAACCCGCTTATCAATTTCGTGTTTAGGCTGCTTGGCCAGTTTGAGAGGGGAGGCAATGTTGTCGTAAACGGTAAGGCTGGGGTAGTTAATAAACTGCTGGTACACCATGGAGACATTGCGTTTACGCACTGAGACGTTCGTTACGTCTTTGCCATCCATAATCACTTTGCCGCGGGTGGGTGGCTCCAGCCCCGCCATTAAGCGCATCAACGTGGTTTTCCCGGCCAGCGTTCGACCCAACAGTACGTTGAAAGAGCCTGGCTCAAGGGCCAAGTCTATTCCGCTGATATGCGGCACACCGTTAACGATGTGATCGATATTTTGCAAATGTAAGGACATGCCGATCTCGCTAGCGTCATTGTTGTTGGAAAGTTTTGTAGATTTATTGAATAGTGCAGATCGTTTTCGTTTACGAAAGGCTAGTTGATCGTTTGCGAACTTGCAACGCGTTTTTGGCGCATTTGACTACGCATTTAGGCGTAGAAAGTGAACAMAAAAAAGCCGGCTCCTGGGCACAGGAGTCGGCTTTTTTTACAGGTAATACCTTGAAAAATAAGTATTACTTAACGTTTTCTTGTTCCCGCCTAGGCGCTGGTTCAGATTTCGCGTTGTGATCGATCAGCGTGGTTTTGTTCTTGGCAAAGGCATCGTAGGCGAAATCGTCCACGGTGAGCATTTCCAGAACTTCGGTCTCGAAGGTGCGCATAAACTCGGCATCCTCGGCACTGATCAAGCCTTTTTCCAAGCCAGCCTCAACGCGTGCTTCAGGGTGAAGCGCCGTCTGCGGTAGCTCGCCTTTGGCATAGGCCTTGTTGACGGTGCGATAGATTTTCTCGGCGCGGTCATAATCCACCAGCAGGGCGTTGTAGCGTGCCAGCGGGTTGCGCTGTTCACCGTCGTCCGCATCCCAGGTGTTTTCCAGCAGTTTGGTACGCAGGGCACTGTGAGTAGACACACGCTTAGCGATATCGCGAGCCAGATCGTCGTGTGGTTTGTTCCAGCGGCGGCCGGTGGGCATCACTACGGCGTTGAGCGTTTTGCCCAGCGCACGGTTGGGTAAATTATCAAAAATCTCTACAAACGCCTGCTCGGCACGCTGGAGCAAGAAACGGCAGCTGTAGTGCAGCAACGCTTCTTCGCCTTCTACCTTGCTGCCTGCTTGCCACTGTTTGAGCACCATGGAGGTGAGGTAGAGGTTAGACAGCACGTCCCCCAGCCGCGCGGAGATCATTTCGCGTTTTTTAAGTGCTGAGCCCAAGCTCGCCATGGCGGCGTCGGCACACAGGCCAAAGCCAGCGGAGAGGCGGGCAATATCCTGAGCATAGACGGCGGCGGGGCCATCGAAGGGCACGCTGGCTTTGCCGATGCCAAAGCCCAAAGTAAAGGCGCGGGCCGCGTTACCAAAGATTAAGCCCGCGTGGCCGAAGAAGGCTTTATCAAACGCCTGCATATCATTGGCGTCTTTCGCCGCCAGCTCGTCCAGCACGTAGGGATGGCAGCGGATAGCACCCTGACCAAAGATCATCAGGTTGCGGGTCATGATGTTGGCGCCTTCCACGGTAATCGCCACTGGGTTGGCGCTGTAGCCGATGCCCAGGTAGTTACGTGGGCCAAGGGTCACCGCCTTGCCGCCGTGAACGTCCATGGCGTCGCTAAGCAGCACGCGCTGGAACTCGGTCAGCTGGCTTTTCAGGATCGCCGAGGGTACGGCGGGTTTTTCTCCGTGATCAATCATATTGGCGGTTTGATACACGGTGGCCTGGGAGATGTAAGCCAATGCCGCCATACGAGCGAGAGGCTCTTGCACACCTTCCATCTCGGCAACCGGCACATTGAACTGGCGACGAACGCGGGTGAAGCCGCCGCTCCAGCCCAGGGCGTAGCGGGCGGTGCCGGTAGCACCGGATGGCAGCGTGATGCAGCGGCCGATAGACAGACACTCCACCAGCATGCGCCAACCTTGGCCGATCATATCTGGGCCACCAATAATGGTGTCCAGCGGTACGAATACGTCTTTACCGATAATCGGGCCGTTCATAAACGGGCTGCCGATAGGGTGATGGCGGCGGCCGATTTCCATACCGGCAGTATCGCGGGGGATTAGCGCCAGGGTAATGCCACGATCCTCTTCGTCACCCAACAGTTTTTCCGGGTCAAACAGACGGAAGGCCAAGCCTACGACGGTGGCAATCGGTGCTAGGGTGATCCAGCGCTTTTCGAAGTTAAGGCGCAGGCCAAGCACTTCTTCACCATTGATCGTCTGTTTGCAGACGACGCCGGTATCGGGCAGCGAGGTAGCGTCTGAACCGGCACGGGGTCCGGTGAGGCCAAAGCAGGGGATTTCACGACCATCGGACAGGCGCGGCAGGTAGTGATCTTTCTGTTCTTGGGTGCCGTATTTGAGCAGTAGCTCGCCAGGGCCTAATGAGTTAGGCACACCCACGGTGACCATCAAGGTTTCGTTGGCAGAGAGCTTTTGCAGCACCATTGACTGCGCTTTGGCCGAGAAGCCAAGGCCGCCGTACTCCTTCGGAATAATCATGCCGAAGAAGCCCTCTTTCTTCAGAAAATCCCACAGCTGCTGGGGCAGGTCGGCGCGCTCTTGGGCGATATCCCAGGCGTTGCACATACCCGCGGCTTTGGCGCACTGATTATCCAGAAAGGCTTGCTCATCGTCGCGCAGGCCATCGTCTTTAAAGGCGAGCAGCTTTTCCCACTGGGGCTTGCCTGAAAATAGCTCGCCGTCCCAAGAGACGCTGCCTGCCTCCAGAGCCGTGCGCTCGGTAGCGGACACTTTGGGAGCGACTTTTTTAAAGGTGGCGAATAAACGCGGTGTAAGCCACTTGCGACGCAGCGCGGGCAGGCCTGCCACGGCTACTGCCGCAGCGCCAAGAAGCAGCAGACCACCAATGATTTCCGCGTCAAACAGTAGGCCAACAAGGCCTAATACGCCAAACACAGCTAGCGCCGCGGGGGCGCCTGCTTCGCGACGCATGACCACGAGCAAGCCGACAATGGCGAGCACGATCAGAAGTAGGGTGAGCATAGGTTATCTCTCTTTTTGCTGGCCACTGTTGCAGGCCGACTGTTGTTAATAAAACGCGAGTAACATCGTTGTTGAGATATTGAGTCGAACACTTGTTTGAATATTGGCAGATGGGGGCTATCACACGCAAGTTTTTAGGCACGTTTGGCGCAGCTTGTTCCTTTAACGTAGCCAAAAAAAACGCCATGGCGGCAAGCCATAGCGTTTGGAGTGGTAAACAGACTAAATGTTCAAGCGCGTTTGGCCGGTGCACCGTTTGCCACATAGTAGTCAACGCTGGCGCGGGGAAGCGGCTCGTGTCCCTTGATGCGGTCGGCGATTTTCTCCGCTAGCATAATCGTCGGCGCGTTCAGGTTGCCGGTGGGGATCACCGGGAAGAGTGAGGCATCGACTACGCGTAGTCCCTCAATGCCATGAACGCGGCCCTGACCATCGGTGACTGCCATATCGTCATCGCCCATTCGGCAGCTGCCGCAGGGATGGTAGGCGGTTTCGGCGTGCTGTTTGACGAAAGCATCCAGCTCCGCATCGGTCTGGACGCCTGGGCCAGGGGCTATTTCACGGCCACGATATTTATCAAACGCTGGTTGGGCGATGATATCGCGGGTGAGGCGAATGGCATCGCGGAACTCTTGCCAATCTTTCTCTTTGGCCATGTAGTTGAACAGTATGCTGGGTGCGGCGTGAGGGTCTTTCGAGGTTAACCGAATACGACCGCGGCTTTCCGAGCGCATAGAGCCAACATGGGCCTGGAAGCCGTGGGCTTGCACCGCGCTTTTGCCGTTGTAGCTAATCGCGATGGGTAGAAAGTGGTATTGCAGATTGGGCCACTCTTCTTCATCGCGGCTGCGGATAAAACCACAGGATTCAAACTGGTTGCTGGCACCCACGCCAGTCCCTCTAAACAGCCACTCGGCGCCAATTTTGGGCTGGTTGTACCACTTCAGCGCCGGGTAGAGCGAGATAGGCTCTTTGCACTCGTACTGAATGTACATTTCCAGGTGATCCTGGAGGTTTTCACCTACGCCGGGCAGGGCATGTACCGTCTCGATATCGAGCTCTTTAAGCAGTTCTGGGTTGCCGATGCCGGAGCGCTGAAGAATTTGCGGGGAGGCGATAGCGCCACCGCACAGCAGTACTTCACGACGGGCGTAGGCCTGCTGCTTTTCGCCCTTTTGTTCATAGCGCACGCCGACTGCCCGCTTACCTTCAAACTCAATGATGTCGGTGACGGCATGGGTTTCGATGGTGAGGTTGTGGCGCTGCTTTGCGGTATCCAGGTAGCCGCGGGCCGTTGAGGCGCGGCGGCCTTTGGGCGTAACGAAGCGGTCCATGGGGCCGAAGCCCTCTTGCTGGTAGCCGTTAACGTCTTCGGTTTCCGGGTAGCCCGCCTGTTTTCCCGCTTCAATAAAGGTGCGGTAAAGCGGATTGTTATCTGTTTTTGGCGTGGTAACGCTGACCGGGCCGTCGCCACCGTGGTAGCTGTTGGCACCGATGTCGCGGGTTTCGCACTTTTTGAAGTAGGGCAGGCAGCTAAGGTAATCCCAATCCTCAAGACCGGGCTGTTTGGCCCAGTTGTCGTAATCCAGGGCGTTGCCGCGGATATAGCACATGCCGTTAATCAGTGAGGAGCCGCCCAGACCTTTGCCGCGACCACACTCCATGCGGCGACCATCCATATGCGGCTCGGGGTCGGTTTCAAATGCCCAATTGTAGCGCTTGCCCTGTAGCGGAAATGCCAGGGCAGCGGGCATTTGGGTGCGGAAATCGAAGCGGTAGTCAGGGCCGCCCGCTTCTAACAGTAGTACGCTGACGCTGCTGTCTTCGGTGAGGCGGGTAGCGAGCACGTTGCCCGCCGAGCCTGCGCCGATAATGATGTAATCAAATTCGCGTGGTTGAGACATAGTGAATTACCGAGTCTGAAGATGGGGCGGGGCTTCCTGGCGGTAGCTTTACGCGAGGGCGCTGTGAACCCATCCCTGGGCGCTACTTTTCCCATCTGACCGCCACGGATGGCGGGAATGCCGAAACTGAAGGGACCAGGTTTCGGCCATGGGAAAAGACCCTCGCTACAAGCCACCCCCAGCGCCCTGGTCGGTTAGTGCGCAAAAAGTGGTGCTTTGATTTAAAACACTGACTCGAACGGCCCCATCTCGATTTGTACTGACTTGGTCTGGGTATAGTGGTTTAGCGTCTCGATACCGTTTTCACGACCAATGCCAGACTCTTTGTAACCGCCTACCGGCATTTCGGAAGGTGACTCACCCCAGGTGTTGATCCAGCAGATACCCGCTTCCAACTGATGAATCACGCGGTGGGCGCGATTCAGGCTTTCGCTGAAGACACCGGCGGCCAGGCCATAGGTGGTGTCATTGGCGCGACGAATGACTTCTGCCTCGTCGTCAAAGGCGAGTACCGACATCACTGGGCCGAAAATCTCTTCGCGCACGATACGCATTTCGTCGGTGCAGTCGGTAAACACCGTGGGAGCAGCCCAGGCGCCATCGGCAAAGCTGCCGCTGTTCCAGTCGTCGCCACCCACGAGCAGGCGAGCGCCTTGCTCTTTGCCCAGGGCAATATAGGAGAGCACTTTCTCCTGATGCTCGAAGCTGACCAGCGGGCCAAAGTTAACGCTTGGGTCCATGGGGTCGCCTGCCTTGATACGCTTGACGCGTTCCACCAACTTGGCTTCAAAGGCATCTTTAACGCTGCGTTCAACAAACACCCGTGTGCCGTTGGTGCAAATTTGGCCGCTGGAGTAGAAGTTGGCCATCATGGCGGCGTCGGCAGCGCGATCAAGGTCGGCATCTGCAAAGACCAGGAGCGGCGATTTGCCGCCCAGTTCCATGGTGACGTCTTTTAACGTCGAGCTAGCGGCGGCGGCCATCACTTTCTTACCGGTGCCCGCTTCGCCGGTGAACGAGACTTTAGCGATGCCTGGATGCTCGGTAAGCATGGCGCCCACGCTGCCGTCACCCTGTACCACGTTAAAGACGCCGTTAGGCAGGCCGGCTTCTGTGAATATTTCCGCCAGTTTCATCACGGTAAGCGGGGTCACTTCGCTGGGCTTAAACACCACCGCGTTGCCTGCCGCCAGCGCGGGGGCAGCTTTCCAGCAGGCAATTTGAATGGGGTAGTTCCAGGCGCCAATCGCGCCGATCACGCCCAGCGGCTCACGGCGGGTGTACACAAACGAGCTATCACGCAGAGGAATCTGGCTGCCTTCAATAGCAGGTGCTAAACCTGCGTAGTACTCCAACGCATCCGCGCCGGTCACGATATCGACACTGGCGGTTTCGCTGATCGGTTTGCCGGTGTTGCGGGTTTCCAGTTCGGCAAGTTCGTCATTGCGCTCTCTTAATAGCGCAACGGCGCGCAGCATGATGCGTGAACGCTCCATGCCGGTCATCGCCGCCCACTCGCGCTGGCCGCGCTGGGCTGCGGCGACGGCTGAATCGACATCGGCTTGACTGGCTTGGCCGATAGTGGCCAGCAGGCTGCCATCAAAAGGGTTGGTAACGGTAAACGTATCGCTTGAAGTGGCGTCTACCTGGCGACCATCAATATAGAGTGGCTGTACATCTTGAGCGGCCATGTAGGACTCCTTAAATAAGATAAAAATTAGCTGTAAGTGTTGGATGCGGGTTGTTGGCATCCATAGTGAGCAAAAAGCTGATCGAGATGGGTGTGGGCAAGAAAGCGCGCTTCTTCAGCATCAAGGCCTTCTGGCGTTAGTGCGCCGCGTAGCCATAGCCCATCAATCATGGCGGCCAGACCGCGGGCGGCGTTACGGGCCTCTAAGCGAGGCATCACACGTCGAAACTGGTGACATAAATTGCTGTAAAGGCGTCGATCATTAACGTTTTGCAGCCGTTGCAGCATCGGCTTGTGCATGCTGCTGGCCCAGAACGCTAACCAGGTCTTGGCGGCGGGGCCGGTGACCTGAGTGCGGTCAAAGTTACCTTCAATAATGGCACCGATATGGGCGCGCGGAGAGTCGTCTTCTAACGCATGGCGGCGCACCGCAACAGCCGTGGTTAGGTCGGTCAGGATTTGCCGCATGGTCGCTTCCAGCAGGCCATCTTTACCGCCAAAGTAGTGGCTGATAATGCCCGCTGAAACGCCCGCATGACGCGCAATGCGCATCACGGTGGTTTCGGCTAGGCCGACTTCATCAATGGCTGCCATGGTCGCATTTATTAACTGCTGGCGGCGTATCGGTTCCATTCCCACCTTTGGCACAGTGTTCTCCTAGAGATGTTCTCCCAATTCGTTGAATGTCTGACGCGGGTCGATGCTTGAAACCCGGGCGTAGACATGATTACCTAACCATGATGGCATTTTTTTATTGAACGTTCAATCAATAAAAAGACGTCGACAATATTTATCGCTTTAAGGGGACAACGATGATGAGCAGAATTTCTTCACGCTACGCGGGTGCTTTATTACTGGCAGCGGGTTTGCCAACGGCGGCTTATGCCAATGAGTGCAGCAGCGTGCGCTTTGCCGAAGTGGGTTGGACGGATATCACCGCCACCACTGCGCTCGCCAGCGAAGTCCTCGAGGGGTTGGGTTACGAGCCGAGCGTGGATACAGTTTCCGTACCGATTGCCTACGCCGGTATGCGCAACAATGATTTCGATGTCTTCCTGGGTAACTGGATGCCCTCCATGGCCTCCATTAGTGATCCTTACATCGAGCGCGGTGAAGTCGAACGTCTGGTAGCCAACCTGGAAGGGGCCAAGTACACACTGGCAGTGCCTCAATATGTTTACGATGCAGGCGTAACGTCGGTTAACGATTTAGCAGAGCACGCAGATCAGTTTGATAGCAGCGTGCACGGCATCGAAGCGGGTAACGACGGCAACGAGCTCATCGAGCAGATGATCGATGACGATGCTTACGGGTTAGGCGATTGGCAGGTGATCGATTCCAGTGAAGCCGGCATGTTGGCAGAACTGCGCGCTCGGGTGCCTAATGAGCAGTGGATGGTGTTTTTAGGTTGGGAGCCGCACCCCATGAACTCCAACTTTGATATGGCCTATCTTTCTGATGCCGATGACTATTTTGGCCCCGATTTAGGCGGCGCGACGGTGCATACCAATACCCGTGCCGGTTTCGTGGATGAGTGCCCCAATGTGGGAGCGTTATTACGCAATATGACGTTTACACTGGAAATGGAAAACCAATTGATGAGCGCGATCATGGATGATGGTGAAGACCCTCGTGATGCCGCTCGGGAATACTTGAACGCCAACGATGGTGTGCTGGATGAGTGGTTGGAAGGTGKGACAACCCGCGATGGCGAGCCTGGAGCAGAGGCTGTTCGCGCCGCTATTCAGTAAGCCAATTTCGGTACGCTTTTTGACTAGCAGGGCAAGCCGGAATCCGGCTTGCCTTTCGTCATTAAGGTAGGCATAATCTGCACCCGTTGATGAGGAAAAGGCTACGTAGCTCAGCTGGTTAGAGCACATCACTCATAATGATGGGGTCCCCTGTTCAAATCAGGGCGTAGCCACCACATCAACCTCAGCACACTCGCTACTGCCTGTAAGCAGTAGGATAAATCACAGAGTGTGCCGTTATGGTGGCCCCTTAGGTCCTCCCGCAACGCTAAACTGCGAACCCCGCCAGGCCCGGAAGGGAGCAACGGTAGTGGTGGCTGCGTGTGCCGGGATGTGGCTTTTGGGGCCGCCTCCATTTCTTGTCGTTTCCAGTCTGTTGTGACATAAATTCCAGCCAAAATGACATAATTTGCGGTTTGTCGTGACATAACCGATTTTTGTAGTAATCCTACGAAATGGTGTGGTGTCATGTATAGGCGCAAAGTCTGCCACTCTCGTGTCAAAAATCTCTATAAATTTGCAGCGCAAAAAATTATAACTTAATAATTGTTGAGTCTTCGCAGAGGGTTTATGCATCCGCCATTTTTTCATTCTTCAATTTTACCTAGCGGCATAAATAAGAGGCCTATTTCCTAAATTAAATATTAAGTTTGTTAATTCAATAAATATAAAGCTATAAAGCTATAAAGCTATTAAGGTTCCAACTCCTGCAGCTCCTAAAGCGTCAAGCGTTTCTATTAACTCAATTTCTACTATTTTTAATACATTGTAAGAAAATAGCGACTGAGCAACTGTGATATACCAGCTGACATTACACTTAGTGAGGCGATGATAATCTCGATTTTTTCTATTCCCGTCATCCATAGAAGAAGCGTTAGTAAAGTGACTAAAACAACGCTGGCTCTAATGGTAGGCCATTCAGCAGAATGAATAGATGTATTGATGCCGCCTACCAAGTCCTCCGAGGTTGCCATTTTTTTGGGTAGCAGCCGTCTCCAAAAAACTTGGCTGGAGTCCAATAAATGCGATAAAACCATGTGCATACACCAGAATAGTTGAGCAGAGTGGATAGCAGCTTGCCATGGAATACTTAACGATCACTTAAGCATTTATTAATTGGTGAGACTCCGGCACGTTTGGCTAATATCTTTTGCCTGCTGGTAAACGTCCGTTGCTACGTTAAGCAAACCCAGCACGCTGTGAAATAAGTTATCGTGCGAGGCAGTTTCATCAGCGACTTGGCGTAAGCAGTCCGTATTAAGCCCTTGCTGCTGTGAGAATGAACTGGACAGCCACCAAACCATAGGCACATGCGTCTGTTCGTCTGGGGCAATGGCGTAGGGAATGCCGTGCAAATAAAACCCCTTTTCGCCTAATGATTCACCATGATCAGAGAGATAGATCATCGCAGTTGCGTAGTCATCCTGACGCTTTAACATCTCAATCACCTGATCCAACACAGTGTCGGTATACAGAATGGCATTGTCGTAGCTGTTGGTAATAGCATCACTTGAGCACTTGGCTAAATCCGCAGTGGTACAAGAGGGAACAAAACGTTCGTAGTCATCAGGGTAACGTTGGTAATAGCTGGGGCCATGGTTGCCTAGCTGATGCAGCACGACCACCTGATCAGCTGAGGTACCGCTAATTTGCTTGTTCAAGGCTTGAACCAGTGCTTCATCCAAGCATCGCCCTTCTGGACACAAAGACGCATACTCCTCTGGCGAGAGCGCTTTTGTTGTCACTCCGTCGCAGACACCTTTACAGCCTGACTGGTTATCAAGCCAGGTGACCTCTAACCCGGCGTGGGCTAATACGTCCAGCAAGGATTCATGTTGCTGAGCATAAGATTTATCGTAATCAGCACGCCCTGGTAATGAAAACATGCAGGGTAATGAAACTGCAGTGCTTGTGCCGCATGAGGAAACATCTGAAAAATTGATAACGTCAGGCTGCAGGGCAAGTTTAGGTGTGGTTTGGCGTTCATAACCATTTAACCCCCAATTCGCCGCCCGTACCGTTTCGCCCACCACGATGACGAGCAGTGTGGGTTTGTCACCCGCTTGTGAACTGATACTGGCGTCCTCACCCACTGGGGAACGCACCGTATTCGCGGAAGCGTGTTGGCTGGAAAGCGCCTGCGCCATCGAAACAATATAATTACCTGGGGTCACCAAGTAGCGAAGCTCTTTATTGTTGCGCATGAGTGACGACACTTCTTGATAAGATAAAAAGAGCGCTAACAGCAATATAACAGTGCTGGCAAGGCAATAAGCCAAGCGACGCAATATTGCCTTCTTCCAGGATGAAGGTGTGATGTTAACGCGCCAAATCATGACGGTAGGCAAGCCAAAAAAGATGGCCAAATGAATCAGTAAACCAGCTGTGAAAAGTTCCTGTGCTTCGTTAGTATCCGTTTGAAGCACGTTGTCTAACATTGAAGTATCAAAATAGGTGCCGTAATAGCTAGTAAAGTAACTGACGAAGGCGGCAATCAGAAACAGTAAGATTAATAAGGGTTTTACCAGCGTTCGAAAAGCAAGGCTAATGAAGACCAAATAGTTAAGGCAGGTCATCACCAAAAACATATTGGCAAAGGTTAGCCATGTCTGGACGGCAAGAAGGTCATAGCCAGCAAAGGCTTGTTGCCAAAAAGGCATATTGTAAAAAACACTGAATATGACAACGACCCATAAGACAAGCTGCTCCGTGCTTAATGTCGGGCGATAATGCCAAGCGGTGCCAACAATTTTTGAAGGCAATGATAGTAAAGGGGGCATCGAAAGGCTCTCTGTACGAAAAGATTAATGAACGCTGGGGGTTAATAAAAATCTTGAAAGGACAAAGCTTACGGTCCAACAAATCATGACGGTCCAGAGGTCGTGAGAGAGAAAGTGCGCCCCGCGTAACTGTTGAGTGATCCCAAACGTAAGGCCAAGCCCTAAACCCAGTGCAAGCCCTGCCCATCGCCAGTTGGGCCGTATGGCGGCAAAAAAGAAGTAGAAGGCTATCCACGTATAGCCTGCGCTGGCATGCCCGGCGGGAAAGCAGGCGGACGCTGGTATTGAAGAAGGCCGGTTGTTGAGCAAGCCAATAAAGTCTCGTGCCCCACCATAGCGATCTAAATCCCAAGGGCATTCCATGCTCACCAAGTGCTTAATTGTTGCGACAAGCAGCGTTGAAATAAGCGTTGCGGAAAAAAGATATAAAAGCGGCGTGCGATACGCTTTAAGATGCGTCACCATGGTACTTAGTATCAATAGGAGTAATGTGGCTAAACCCATCGTCAAGCTTAGCCATTTGCCGCCTTTGTGAAGTATTTTTTGGGTAATTAAGGTATCTTTCCATGCCCAGAAATTTCCCTGAAGACGGTATATAAAGTCAGTTAACGTGAAATCTATATTTAAAATGCTGAAAACTGACATGGCGATTAGAAATAAAATCCATGTGGATGCTACGGGTTTGAGAACATTTAGTAGAGTAGTACGCATAGCCACACACCCATCATCATAAAAAGGGTCATCATGACGGCGGCAGCCCCCATGTCTTTAGCACGTCCGCTAAGTTCGTTATGTTCTAGTCCGATACGGTCAATGGTGCTTTCTATGGCGGAGTTAATGAGCTCCACTATCAATACAAGTGTGAGTGAAGAAAACAGCAATGCTTTTTCCACAGAAGTGACATTAACAAAAAATACAAAAGGGTAGAGGATGAGACAGAGCATTACCTCTTGTCGAAAGGCAGATTCATTTATCCAGCAAGCTTTTAAACCCGATGCTGCATTTCTAGAGGCGCGGAATATGCGTTTAACACCCGTGCCATTGGGTTTTGACGTCGTTGAAATAGGCAAGGCAGTACTCTCGATAACGTAACAGTAGGGTCACTATAAAGTGCAAAACTTAACGAACAGTTATGCACTTTAATTCAGTAGCTAGAATACAAAGGGTCAGCACTGGGTGGTGGTGTTACCCACTGTGTTAGTTGGTTTGTTGCCGAGGCCGATTGAACGGGAGCCGTTGAGTTTTGGCCATCAAGATTAGCGCGTATGGCTTCTATTACCGTGCTGATTTCTGGGCGCCACAGAATAGTGTCATAGGCTTCTCGTGGTACGAAAGCGAGTGATTTTTTCTGACGTACTAGGGAAATGGTGGCGACATCGAGTGCTGCCGCTAAGTGCATAGGCCCCGAGTCTGGCGTCACGAGTAACCGCGCACGTTCCAAAACGGCGGCAAATTGGCGGATAGGAAGTGGTGGGCATAAGCTGCCATAAAGTGATGACATCAAACGCCGCTCAATAGGTGCTAGAAGCCTAAACTCCTCCGGTCCAAGAAATACGACATAGCGTATTTTACTGGCTTCCATGGCATCGATGAGCATTAACCAAAATTCCAACGGCCAACGTTTGTTTTGATGCCCACCAACGAAGATGGCAATAAAATTTGTATCTGATGGATGATCGCTATGAAGGCTGACAAGCTGCTGTATTTTCGTCATTGCCTAATTGCGTTCCTGCTCTGTTGGCTGGAGCAATGGCCGRTTACGGCAGTCAACRCCRAGCGGRCGTGTCAARTTGACGATGGCATCRTAGGCRTGTGATGACTTACCTTCMGCCTCAATGCTGTACCASCGCTGGTGACCTTTRCGYGAMCCCATGCTGTACCGYGCCCCTATTAACCGGGTCACKATAAAGCCGCTCGTTGATCCTCCGCTCACTTGTACCGCCAGGTCATAGCGTTGTGCTCGTAAACGTCGTAATAATGTCACACACTGCCAAGGTCGAAGAATGGCGCTTCTAGACAGTAAAAAGAAATAATCAACAGGTCGTTGTTGCAACAGTGGCCATGTTTTATCAGTCGCTAAATAGTCTATGCGCGCGCAAGGAAAACGTTCACGAAAAGCATCGATGACAGGGGTACTAATTAGCGCGTTGCCTAGACGAAAATTGGGGCGAATAATTAGGATTTTTTCTATGCCCACAAGGCTGTCAATGGTTTCTGGTTCAGGCGCTTTGACGATATACTTTATGCCTCCCAGTAAATATCGCTTCATTTTTTTTCTAAAAAACGGGCCATTATTTTTAAATAATAGTTTGTTCTAATRAGKGTTAGTAAGTGCATACTMTGGCGCTCTGTTCARTTAATWGAMAATGWYCTGCCCAYGGYAGCGAYARGGCAGATTCAAAATGACCGCCATTGAAGGCGCTGCTTTGGCTTTGCCCATGGCGAAAGAGGMAGCTTGAGCCTAAATAACTTAAAGAAGAGTTAARCYGCGYAAGAGRTTYGCAAAAATAGAGTGTTAGGCTTGTTGATTGAATTCAGATGAGGTCGCTTTTTGGGAAGTAAGTTGCCGCATTTAAGAAAAGCTTAAGTTTTGGTAGCCAAGATAGCGGCTTGTCGATTGAGGGAATCAGCATGCGTGCACTGCTCATAGAAGATGACCCCTTGCTTGGGGATGGCATTAAGACGGCGCTAGAGCGCGAGGGCTACGCGGTCGATTGGTTTATGCTTGGCCGCGAGGCAATTAGTGCTATCGGCAGCGAGACCTTCAGCGTGATTATTTTGGATCTTGGACTGCCTGATATGGACGGTATGCAGGTACTGCATTTACTCCGACAGCAATCTACTCTGCCTATTCTGATTTTGACGGCCCGCGATGCGATGGAAGACCGTATTGGCGGTTTAGATGCGGGGGCGGATGACTATGTGCTCAAGCCTTTCAATTTGCAGGAGCTACTTGCCCGTTTGCGTGTCGTCATGCGACGCGCAGAGGGGCGTGCCTCACAAATATTGACGCTGGGTGCACTGAGTATTGATGAGGCTCGCCATGCGGTGAGTTGGCGGGGCAAAGACGTAAAGTTGGGCCGACGCGAGTATGCCTTATTGCTAGAGCTAGCTAGGCACCCTGACAGGGTGCTATCTCGCCCTCGTTTAGAAAATTTGCTTTACGGCTGGGGCGAAGAGGTAGAGTCCAACACGGTGGAAGTTCACATTCATCATCTGCGTAAAAAGCTTGAAAAGCATCTGATTATTAACGTGCGTGGGATTGGCTACCGGCTGGATAGCCAGGCGCAATGAGATCGATACGGCGTTATCTTCTTCGCACGCTAGCCATTACCATGGTTGTCGCCGGGGGCGTGGCGGTTACCGCGGCTTACTTAATTACCGATCACGAGTTAGAAGAAATTCTCGATACACAGCTCAGTCTGCACAGCCGGATTGTGGCTGGCCAGCTCGATCCCAACGCGACCATTGACGACTATGCTCGCTTGGCTTCACGCATGGGCCTACCAGAACATCCGGCCCAGCTATATCGCGACGGTAACGCAGTCCCCGTGAGCAGCTCTGTATCAGGTCCCAAGCTTTACCACGAGGAAGAGCTTAAATTAGTACTGGGTTTTTGGAATCCCGATGGCTCACCCAGGCTATTAGGGGGCAAATGGAGTGATGCAGGGCCTTTCCCCGCGCCTTTAGAGGAGGGTTTTCGCTGGGAAAGCTACGATGGCCATCGTTGGCGGGTTTTCAGCATGTTCGATGTTGCCAGCGATACCTGGATCAGCATGGGGCTGCGAGGGTCGTTTCATGATGAAGTGGTGGAGCGCATCACCTGGAACAACGTGTTGCCGATGCTCCTGTTGCTGCCACTCCTTCTTTGGCTGATGAGTCGAATTATTCGTTGGGGTATTGCACCCATCCAAGCGCTTTCCAGCCAGGTACAAGGCCGCTCCGCCCACGACCTGCGTCAAATTGATAATTCGGTTCCTCAAGAGCTTAATGGATTACGTCAATCGCTAAACGACTTTATCGCCCGGTTGAAAGCAACGTTAGAACGTGAGCGGCGCTTCACTGCAGATGCGGCCCATGAATTACGCACGCCCTTGGCAGCGCTGAGAATCCACTTAGATAATGCGCAGGCAGGGGGCGAGCAATCATTACAAAAGGCTTATGTCGGGGTTGAGCGGCTTCAGCGGGTGGTAGAGCAACTGCTTATTTTGGCTCGATTGGATCAAGTTGCCACAACCTCACCGGCCACTATCGACCTCTATCCGATTATTGCTGAACTGGTAGCTGAGCTGTGGCCACTCGCTGAAGAGCGAGATCAGCACTTGAGGCTAACCGGCTTAACCCGGTTGGAGGTTCGCGCCGACGAAGTCGAGGTGGGAATTCTCTTCCGTAATCTACTGGATAACGCCTTGCGCTATACGCCAGAAGGCGGTCAAGTAGAGGTAGAGTTGGCGCTTTGGGAGGGGTTGCCTCAACTCACGGTGAGAGACACTGGCCCCGGGCTCCCCGAGGCACTGTTGGATAAAGTCACGGAGCGCTTTCGGCGCGCGTCTGGCCAGGGCACCACCGGTAGCGGATTGGGTTTATCGATTGTCTCGGAGTTGGCTCAGCGCCAAAACGCACACCTTACGCTTAATAATCGCACACCCAATGGGCTGGCGGTCAGTGTGACGTGGGAGAAAACCAGCATCAAGATCGTTGATTAGCTTGCTGGCCTTGGGTGCGGATCTGAGGCGACGGATGACTAGCGCCATGAGACGGGAAGGGGGCATGCACTCCCGTGGTTAGCCGGTGCGTCGCACCGGCCATCACGATCTCTTCATCAGTGGGAATGACCAGCACGTCAACGCTTGATGCCGTCGAACTGATGCGGACGGCATCACGTTCGTTGGCGTCAGTGTCCAACGCCACCCCCATCCATTCGAGCTGCTGACAGATAAGACGACGGACCAGTGCCGAGTGCTCGCCAATACCGGCGGTGAACACGATGGTATCGAGCCCCTTGATGGCCGTTGCCAGCATGGCCAGTTCGCCTGCCGCGCGATAGCAAAACAACTCGATGGCCTCGCGCGCTTCGACAGCAGGGCTTGATTGCAGTATCGCCATATCATTACTGATACCCGATACGCCTAACAGCCCCGACGCTTCATAAAGTAGGTGCCCGACCTCCTGAGTGGTCATCCCCAAACAGTCAAGCAGATGCAAGAGAACGCCGGGGTCAATGGTGCCGCAGCGCTGGCCCATCATGAGCCCATCAAGCGCAGTGAAGCCCATGCTAGTGGCCACGCTGCGGCGAGCCTGCATGGCACACATGCTGGCGCCATTGCCTAAGTGAGCCACGATAACGCGTCCATCCGCCCTGGCGCCGAGATGGTGAGGCAGTGTGCTGGCAATGTAGTCGTAGGACAGGCCGTGAAAGCCATAGCGAATAATCCCCGCATCGGTCAGTGCGCGCGGCAGTGCGAAMAGCTGGGCAAGCCGGTCTTGGGTGCGGTGAAAGCTGGTGTCAAAGCAGGCGACCTGAGGCAGACCGGGGAGAGCAGCGGCCACGGCGCGAATCGCCTTTACATTGTGGACTTGATGAAGCGGCGCCAGCGGTTCGAGGGTTGTCAGTTCATCAAGCAGGGCCTCAGTCACCCTGGCGGGGCCGGTGTGGTGGCGCCCGCCATGCACGACGCGGTGACCGGCCGCGAGGATATTGACACCCCCACGGTGATTTTTTAGCCACTCAAGCAGCGTAGGGATCAGATCATCAAGCGCTGCCACAGCGTCGACAGACATCCCTTCGCTTGGCGGTAGGGCTCGGCCTTCGCCATCACGCGCTGAAAACACACAGCGGCTGCCAACGCCGGTAATCTTGCCTCGCAAGAGGGCCGCTGTAGGGTTGGAACTCTCTGGGTAGAGGGCAAACTTGAGGCTCGATGAGCCCGCGTTCACCACCAGAATCGCGTCTGTCATGGCGCTGTTTTCTCCCCGCTAGAGCCATTGTTCCCGTAGCTGATAAAGCACTGTGCCAGGGCACATGAGGCCAGTCGCGCCATCGGGCTATCTGCTCGGCTGGTCAGAATAATCGGCACGCGCGCGCCCAGCACAATGCCCGCCGCATCAGCACCGGCCAAATAGATCAGCTGCTTTGCCATCATGTTCGCTGCTTCGAGATCAGGGGCGACCAATATGTCGGCATCACCCGCCACGTCAGACACGATCCCTTTGGTGGCCGCTGCCGAGGCAGAAATGGCGTTGTCGAAGGCCAGCGGACCATCGAGCAAACCGCCGGTGATTTGCCCTCGATCGGCCATTTTGCACAACGCTGCAGCATCCAGCGTTGAGGTGATGTGGGGGTTGACGGTTTCGACCGCAGATAATATCGCCACCTTGGGTTGTGGGATGCCTAGGGTATGCGCAAGATCGATAGCGTTCTGCACGATGTCACGCTTAGTCGCGATATCAGGGTAAATATTGATCGCCGCATCGGTAATGAAAAGGGGTTTGGGGTAGGGCGGAGCATCCAGCACATAGACATGGCTCATTCGTCGTTCAGTGCGCAGGCCCGTGTCGGTGTTCACGACCGCGTTCATGAGTTCGTCAGTATGCAGCGACCCCTTCATGAGCGCGGCCACGTGCGAGGCCCGGACAAGCGCCACGGCGGCATCCGCGGCGGCATGACTATGCGCCGCATCGACGATTTCTATGCCAGCCAGGCTCTCCCCGGCAGCCTTGGCCGCTGCGTGAATCTTGGCCGTGGGCCCCACCAGGATGGGCACAATCATGCCCTGGCGAGCGGCTTCCAGCGCGCCAGTGATCGACAGTTCATCGCAGGGGTGAACGACAGCGGTTCGGATGGGGGATAGGTGATGCGTTGCGGCGATCAGCTTGGCATAGTGTGCGCCTTGCACGTGCAGGTGTACTTCGGGCAACACAACCCGAGGGCGGCGCACTTTTTCACGCGGTGCGATGACTTCCGCGGTGCCGTTAATCACCAGCGTGTTGTGCTCGTTGAAGCACGTGCAGGCGAGGGTCAAGCGGCCTTTGGGGTGTTTCTCGGTGACTTCCACTCTCACTTTGACCGTATCGCCTAGGCCGACCGGGGCTAGGAAGTTCAGGCTCTGTGTCAGGAAAATGGTACCGGGGCCGGGTAGCTGAGTGCCCAGAACCGCCGAGATCAAGGCACCGCCCCACATGCCATGGGCAATGACCCCATGAAACATATCGGTTTTAGCGTATTCAGAATCCACGTGGGCGGGGTTAACGTCGCCTGACATGACCGCAAAGAGTTCAATGTCCTGCGTTTTTAACCTCCGGGTCAGTTGTGCGCTGTCCCCGATCGAAATCTCGTCGTAGGTTTTGTTCTCTATATAGGTAGGTGTCGCCTCGACATGCTCAAGCTCGGACATGAAAACCTCCATCTACATAGGCGGTATCGCCTGACACGCAGCGTGCGTTATCACTGGAAAGCATTACCGCCATATGGCCGACATCCTCAATCGTCACCAGCGCTTGTTCCGGCGCCCGTAACCGCGCTGCGTCTATGAGCTCATCGAAGTGCGCAATCCCAGAGCCTGCTCTGGTGTTAAGCGGCCCTGGCGAGATGGCGTTGACGCGAATTCGTTTGGGGCCCAGCTCAACGGCCAGCGAACGCATGGTGCCCTCCAGCGCCGCTTTGACGGGCCCCATGATGTTGTAATGATCGATGACCTTCTCACCCCCGTAGTAGGTCATGGTCAGGATTGAGCCACCCTGTACCATCAGTGGCTCGGCCAGGCGCGCCATACGTATCAGTGAGTGGACGGATATATCCATGGCCTGGGCAAAGCCAGCGCGTGAACAATCGGTGACGCGCCCATGCAGATCCCCGGCAGGACAATAAGCGATGGAGTGGACCAGGATGTCGAGTCGTCCCCAGCGCTGGGCAATGGCGCTAAAGACCGCCTCCATTTCGCCCTCAACGTCTACGTCCATGGGCAGCAGCAACGCCGCGCCGATGGCATCAGCCACGGGCATCACAAAGGGCTTTGCCTGTTCAGTGGCATAGGTCAGCGCAACGTCGGCACCCGCTAAGCGAAACGCTTGCGCGCAGCCGGTGGCGATGGAGTGCTCGTTGGCGACACCGACCACCAGCGCGACCTTGTCTTTAAGAGCAAGCGCTGGAAGCTCCTCGTCTTTCCGATCGTTTTCCAGGCCGTTGTGGAGGGCGGTCATGTTTGCTTCACATAGGTGCCAGGCGCATCGCACAGTGCCGCATACCGGCCTGAGCGGGCACCCAGTGGGGGAGGCGCGATGGGATCGCCCGACTGTTTTTCAAGCCAATCAGTGAACGCAGGCCACCACGATCCCGCCTGTGTCTCGGTATCTGAGCACCAGGTATCAGGTGAACGGTAAGAGGCATCTGCATCGGTGTCGGCGATGCGGAAATGGCGGTTGTGATGACCCGGTTCCGACACAATCCCCGCATTGTGCCCGCCACTGGTGAGCACGAAGGTCACATCAGCATTCACTAATAGGTGAAGTTTGTAGACGGAACGCCAGGGCGCCACATGATCGTCTTCAGTGCCAACGGCAAAGATGGGGGCACGAATGTCGGTAACCGCAATCGCTTTGCTATCCACCTGGTAGCGACCTTCGGCCAGGTCATTGTTCAGGAACAGCCAGCGTAGGTACTCTGAGTGCATCCGGGAGGGCATACGCGTTGCGTCCGCATTCCACGCCATCAGGTCGAAGGAGTGGCCCTGCAACCCCAGCAAATAACGCTGAATGGCAGGGGCCCAGATCAAATCGCGAGCGCGCAACAAGGCAAAGGCGCCGGCCATCTGATCCGATGACAGATAGCCGGTCTCGGACATCATGTCTTCAATCATGGTCACCTGGGCGTCGTTGATGAACAGACGCAACGGTCCCGCCTCGGTGAAATCGATTTGAGCGGCCAGGAAAGTGACGGTCGCGAAACGCTCATCGCCGTCGCGCGCCATCGTTGCCGCCGCGATAGCCAGGAGCGTTCCACCTAAACAATACCCGACGGCATGGAGTTTGGGAGCATGGGTGATCGCTTGAACGGCATCGATGGCTTCCATAATGCCCAGCTGACGATACTCATCCATGCCCAGTTCACGGTCTTCTGCGTCGGGGTTCTTCCAAGAGACGATGAACACGGTGAAGCCCTGGGCCACCAAAAATTGAACCAGTGAATTCGTCTTTGACAAATCAAGAATGTAGTACTTCATGATCCAGGCAGGCACGATAAAAATCGGTTCAGGGCGAACCGTCTCGGTGCTGGGTGTGTATTGAATTAACTCTATCAAATCGTTACGAAAGACGACCTTGCCGGGGGTAACCGCAAGATTGCGCCCTACTTCAAAGGGCTGCGGGCCCGCAGGCTGTGCTTTGCCGGTCTTGCGGTAGACATCCTCGGCCAGTTGCTTGGCACCACGTACAACGTTTTGTCCTTTCTCCTCCACCGTAGCGGCGATGACTTGCGGATTGGTAAAGGCGAAATTGGACGGCGAGGCTGTGTCAATCATAAGGCCGGTGACAAACGCCATGAGGTCTTCATGCGCAGGGGCCACACCATGGACCCCGGTCATGGCCTCTTGCCACCATTGCCAGTATTGGCGGTGCGCCTGCGACAAAATGTTAAAGGGGTATTGCCGCCAGCGTTGATCAGCAAATCGCCGGTCCAAGGTGTCGGGCTCGTCGCCTGATGCTTGGGAGGCCAACATTTGAGGCCCGCGCATTGGTGATGCGAGTACCTGTGTCCACAGCGTCTGCGCATTTCGCATCGCTGAGGACATCAGCTGCAACTGCTTTCCCGGTGAAACAGACAGGTGGACTGCCCAATCGATCCACGCTACCGCCAGCACCGAAGGGGCAAGCCCTGACGTTGCTTTCGCCACTGCCCGGTGGGCGGACTGGTCGATGGTTTGATAAAAGGTCGATACCGCGTTGTCTTCGGCCGCTGTGTCGCTTTCGGTAACGGTCCTATCGGTATCCGTGGTTGCCGGACGTTTTAACATCGTTGCTCCTTTATGAATTCAATCGCCGTTACCTCCAAACGATTTCACCCAAACTGTTCCATCCGCTAGATGTAAAGAGGATAGCCCTTGCACGCATGTGACAAGCTGATCAGCATCAGTTATTCCGGTTAAAAGTCGGTGTTTTTTGCCTCTCTCTGGGCCGTACAGATGCCTGAGGTAGATGTTCAGGGGCGTGTCGCCTTACGAACACGCACCCTCAATTTGTGGATACTTAAAGGKGTGAAAGTGGGCCAGCCGGGCCAGCATGTTCGACTCTCGGAAGAAGGCAGCCCAGGACCCAAAGGGGGGGGGAGCTGACGCTTAGCAACCCGTTGTCTTAAAGCCGCCGTACCGAGTTGCCGCCGCTGATGATGGCGTTGATTAACGCGGCCACCCCTACGTGTGTCTCCGACTCGTCATCCAGGCCCACTGCATTCTCATGGGTGTTGGCGGCATCCGTGAGCACACCGATGATTTCGCTTTCCGATAATAGCTGGTGATCGTTGATGGCCAGCAACAGCGATTCGCAGATAGCCAGTGCGGCCAACCCTGCGAACTCCTTATCTTTTGATACATGATGTGACATCTGAGTTTCTCCATTCCGTTAAGTGGCGAGCGTTAAATCAATGCGTCTCACATATGAGTTGCAGCAGATTGGCACAAAGCCCGTTATGCTGAGCTAATCGAAAGCAGTCAGCGCTTTGGACTTCTGCTTTTTTTCTCCCATTGGGAAACGTTATGACGGCGATTGAAACGACGCCGCTTGCTCGCAAACTGGGGGCATTTGTGGCTCTGTCGGAGGTCGAGCTTACGGTTATCTCGCGTTTACACCAGCGGCGTAAGGCCGTGTTAGCAGGAAGAGATCTCGTCCATCAGGGCCAGTCAGACCAAAAAGCCTACATTTTGGCCGCAGGCTGGGTTTGCTCGTATAAGATTCTGCTGGATGGCTCACGTCAGATCGTCGATTTCCAAATCCCGGGCGATTTTCTAGGCCTGAGAAGTGCCTTGCTTCACACCTCTGATCACAGTATTGAGGCCATCTCGGATATTGAAGTATCTGAAGTGTTGGTGAGTGATTTATTGGACATTTTTGCCCAACACCTGCGGTTAGCTACGGCGGTTTTATGGGCAGCATCGCGTGATGAGGCCATGGTGGTTGAACACCTGGTGAATATCGGTCGACGAAGTGCCATAGAGCGCATGGCGCATTTTCTACTTGAACTCGGCGCTCGACTGACACTGGTCGGGATGGGCAATAAACAAGGCTATTACTGCCCGTTAACGCAGTACCATTTGGCGGATGCATTAGGGCTGACGGCGGTTCACGTTAACCGTTTGCTTAGACAACTACGCGAAAAAGGACTGATGACGTTTCGCCATGGTGTGGTGACTTTTGATGATTACCATGGGTTGACCACGCTGGTCGGTTTTGATCCTACCTATCTGGATCAAACGGGGCCGCTGCTGTTGTGAAAAGGCAGAACTGATGACGACGCATCAGGCTAAGTTTGGAAAGAAAGGCGAGATTAATCACGAGGTGAAGCTATGCAACATACAGAACACCATCGATCTAACCGTTCAGGTTGGCTGCGCGCAGCCGTCATGGGCGCGAATGATGGCCTTGTCTCGACTAGCAGCCTGATCCTCGGTGTGGCGGCAGCGAGCACCGCGCATAGCGACATTATGTTAGCGGGTATTGCTGGTCTAGTGGCCGGGGCTATGTCGATGGCCGCCGGTGAATACGTCTCCGTTAGCTCACAGTCTGACACCGAGCATGCGGATCTTGCGCTTGAAAGCCAAGCGTTGATGGAGCATTTTGATGCTGAACTGGAAGAGCTGGCAGCGATTTATGAAGCGCGTGGGTTAACACCGGCGCTGGCCACTCAAGTCGCTGAACAGCTGATGGCAAGCGATGCGCTAGGCGCTCACGCCAGAGATGAGATTGGCATTACCGAGACAAGCCAAGCTCGCCCACTCCAGGCGGCCTTTTCATCGGCTGTGACCTTCACGGCTGGCGCCCTGTTGCCGTTGCTGATCGCTTGGTGGGCGCCGCCGTCCTTGCTGATTCTTCTGGTGGCGCTCTTCTCGCTAGTGTTTTTGGCCTTTCTGGGGGCGGCAGCTGCCCGTGTAGGTGGCGCGCCGATACTCAAAGCCTCGTTGCGCGTAATGTTCTGGGGCGCACTGGCGATGGTCTTGACCTTCGGCATAGGCCGCTTGTTCGGCGTCGTGGCATAAATAAGAGATAGCGCAGCCATCGCGCTGTGTCAGGCAGGCCTTAAAAGGCCACTCGTGCAAAATTAAGGAGTGGCCACAATCATGGTATCGTCTTAACAGTACCTTTTAAGACTGTACATCGTGAGCCTTAGCGTTGGGGTTAGAGGTAGGGCGGCGGCGATAGCCATGCAACATGCTAGCGATCAAATTATCGCCTTGCTTGAGGCTTCCTACCACAGCACCCAATACATGCAGTGGTACTAGAAAAAGAAACGCGTTGGCCATGAGTTCGTGGGTTTCTTCAACCCAGCCAACCCCCCAGAAACGATCCGTTTCTTCCATCATGTAGCCAGTAAGTCCCAGACCGAGGATTAGCCCAAGCAGCACCAGCATCATGATGGCCCCCAGCGGTGTATGGGTAATGCCGGTTTGCACTGTCTTGCTGTCGCGACCGCGCAGCGCACATTGAAGTCGGCTCACCGTAGGCCAAAAGCTCCGCCAGCGTGCGCTCCAGGGACCGATAAACCCCCAAAGGATGCGTACGACGATTAATGCCACCAAGGCATAACCGACCCATTGGTGTATATCGCCCCCTTCTTCGGTTACCCATAGGTTAACGCCTACGCCAGCGACCAAAGCCCAATGTACCAACCTGACCAACGGATCCCAAACACGGATACGGGTATTATCGGCCATGGTAAACTCCTGATCAGTCTTCGACTTCCTGCTTCACGATGCTGGCATCTACGGGGTTGAAATAGATCTCTACCCGGCGTTCCTGCTCGTCCCAGCCGTATATCTCGTAGCAGTTTCCCTCGGTGACCTTAAATTCTTTGATTTTGTAACCCATCTCGCTGATACGTTCCTGCATATCAGCTTGGCTGATCCATTCGTCACTGGGGGCATCAGTACAATGAGTCTCGGCCAGCGCAGCCGTGCTAGCCGTCAGTAACAAAGCTGACGTTATAATCTTAGTGATGTGAGTTCGCATACGTAATACCTCTTTTCGATGATGGTTGGCTGTGCAAGACATATTTGTCGATTGGCACAAGGATCATCCTAAATGAGGTGACTTATGGCAGGCTTAAAAAAAGGTAAGCACCAAAAAAATGATTATTGAGAACGTTTCTCTGGCGCCTGATAGGCAGATAAATGAATAGCTAAAGCATTGCGGCTCTATTCCAACAAGTATTAAGCGAGCACTGCATTAATCAGCATTACCTGCGTTGGCAGAGTAGACCTGCGTGCCGGCACTTCCTTCGAGCATGCCCTCAATCTGTTCTAGCGAGCCGATTACCGCGCGTTTACCGGTAGCGAGAACAAAGGCTTGCGCTGCTTCGACTTTTGGTCCCATTGATCCCGCGGCGAAGTCGTATTGGCTTAAATTCTGGGGCGTTACTTTTTCGAGGGCGTTCTGGGTAGGTTTTCCCCAATCTAGAAAAACCGCTGATACATCGGTGGCGATGACTAACAGATCCGCCTGCAATTCACGTGCAAGTAGGCTACTGCATAGGTCCTTATCGATCACAGCCTCAACGCCCTGGAGGTCGTTAGTACCCATGTTGCGTGCCACTGGTATGCCTCCGCCCCCAGCGGCTATGACCACAGCGCCACGTTCCAGCAACCAGCGAATTGCTTGTATTCCGAGTACCCGGACTGGTTTTGGGGACGCAACTACGCGCCTAAACGCACTGCCATCCGGCGCCATACTCCAGCCCTTGGCAATGGCTATTTGCTCAGATTCTACCTTTTCGTAGACTGGGCCGATTGGCTTGCTTGGATGTTTAAAGGCGGGGTCCTTTGGGTCGACCTCTACGCGGGTTATCAGCGTCGCCACTTCCCGAGTGGCAGGTAGCCGATTAGCCAGCTCTTGCTCTAACAGGTAACCGATCATGCCATCCGTCTGGGCGCCCAATACGTCCAGCGGGTAGGCATCCACTTTTATATAGGCATCAGCCTGCAGTGCCAATAGACCGACCTGCGGACCATTTCCGTGCGTTAGCACCAGATCGTGTTTTTCGGCCACGCGCGCCAGTTGAGAAGCTGCACTACGAATATTCTCCAACTGGTTTTCCGCCGTGGGTGGTTGATCGCGGCGCAGGAGTGCATTGCCGCCCAGCGCAACGACAATCCTCATGATTCGGCTCCGTTAGGTCTCATCCGAGGGTCGCTACCAGCACGGCCTTGATGGTGTGCATACGGTTCTCGGCTTGGGTGAAGACAATCGAGGCGTCTGATTCGAATACCTCATCGGTGACTTCTATCTCGCTGAGGCCATATTTCTCATGGACCTGGCGACCCACCTCAGTTTCTAGGCTATGGAAGGCTGGCAGACAGTGCATGAATCGGCTGGTGGGTTTGCCAGTTGCCTGCATCAGTGCGGTATTGACCTGATAGGGCAGCAATTGGTCGATGCGTTTCTGCCAGACCTCGTCGTCCTGACCCATTGAGACCCAGACGTCGGTATAGAGAAAGTCCGCGCCGGTCACCGCCTTCAATGGATCGGTCTCCAGTGTGATGCGTGCGCCGGTGGCGCGGGCTAGTTCGCGCATTTGGGCGACCAGCTCGGCGGGTGGTTGTAGTTCTGCGGGCGAACAGATGCGGACGTCCATGCCCATAAGGGTGCCGCCGACCAGTAGCGAACTGCCCATATTGAAACTGGCGTCTCCGAGATAGCAGAAACTGAGTTCGTGCAGTGGCTTCTCGCCGAACTCCTGCATTGTCAGTAGATCGGCGAGTATCTGTGTGGGATGCATTTCATCCGTCAGGCCGTTCCATACAGGCACTCCAGCATATTGCGCTAGCTCTTCAACCACGCTTTGGTGAAACCCGCGGTACTCGATGCCGTCGTAGTAGCGCCCAAGTACTCGTGCGGTGTCTTTCAGCGATTCCTTGTGGCCTAGCTGCGAGGCGCCAGAATCGAGGTAGGTAACGTGACCACCCTGATCGTGCACCGCGACTTCGAAGGCGCAGCGGGTGCGGGTTGATGGCTTCTCGAAGATCAGGACGATATTTTTGCCCTTTAAGCGCGGCACTTCATTGCCCACCGCTTTAGAGCGCTTTAGTTCGGCAGACAGATCCAGAAGGAAACGGATTTCATCTGGAGTGAAGTCCTTTAGCGCCAATAGGCTACGATTGTGTAGATTAAAACTCATGATATCGTCTCATCAGGGGTTAGGATCAGAGCGCGTCGCGCTCAATCGGGCAGGACATGCAGTGGCTGCCGCCTCGTCCACGCCCCAGCTCGGAGCCTGGCACTGTGATAACTTCCACACCTGCCTTACGCAACAAGGTATTGGTGTGGGTATTGCGGGCATAGCCCATCACCACCCCAGGCGACAGTGCCAGCAGGTTGTTGCCGTCGTCCCACTGTTCCCGCTCTGATTGCCAAGCATTCCCGCCAGTAGCCACCGAACGTAGCTTGGCCAACCCCAGCGCCTCAGCGACTACTTCGAGGAAGGGCTTTGTTTCAGTACGTACATCCAGACTGCCTTCTTTTTCACCCGGCCGGAGACTGTGTACACGGATTTCATCGACCATTTCTGGGAAGCTAGTGACTAAGTCTACGTCGCAGAAGGTAAATACTGTGTCCAGATGCATGGCGCCGCGAGATTTTGGTATCTGTGCTGCCAGCACGCGGGTAGCCGCGCCCTTTGCAAACAGGCTGCGGGCAAGTTGGCTCACGGCCTGTGGTGACGTACGCTCACCCATGCCTATCATCMCCACGCCATTGCCTAGGGGCATCACATCGCCCCCTTCCATTGTCGCACCGCCGTGCTCTTCGTCCGGGTCACCCCACCAGGTTGTTACCTGACCGGCGAATAATGGATGGAAGCGATACACTGCTGCCGTTAGCAGTGTTTCCTGCCGGCGTGCGGGCCAGTACATTGGGCACAGAACCACGCCCTTACCGATCCAACAACTACTGTCACGGCTGAACAGCGTGTTGGGTAGCGGCGGCAGCAGAAAATCGTTTGCGGCAACGTATTTCGCCAACAGGCCCGCTGGTTCGAACGTCAGTTCGGCGCGTGCCAAACCGCCGATCAGGTGTTCCGCCAAGCGTTGTGGTGGCAGCTCTTCTAGCCAGGGGCGGAGCTCCTGGACCAGCTCACTATCAACGGTTCCTGGGCCTAATTTACGATCTAGCAACCAGGTGCGGGCTATCGGGTCGGCCATGGTCGTGGCCAGAAGATCATGCAACTCCAGTACTTCGACATCGTGGCTCACCATGGCATTGGTGAACGCGTCGTGGTCATTGCGCGCCTGCTCAACCCAGATAACGTCATCGAACAATAAGTCGTGGCAATTAGCTGGCGTCAGGCGTTGTTGCGCTAGGCCGGGCCGGCATACCAGTACCCGGCGAAGACGGCCAACTTCAGAATGTACACCTTGAGACGTCATCGCATCGTTCTCCTGTTCAAGCAGAGAGAGGGTGAAAGTGGGTACGTGTTCACAGGCTGAGTCGCCCCATGGCTAGMAGCGTGGCTGCCACGCTGGCCAGTACGACCAAGGCCGCCAATACTAGCCACTCCCAAGTAGTAAACACTTGTTCCTTGCGCTGGCGCTTGGCCCAGGCATACAGCAGCACGCCAGGCGCGTAGAGCATGGCGCTCAGCAGCAAGTACTTGAAACCGGCGGCGTATAGCAGCCACAAGCAGTACATTGTGGCCAGCGCTGCAACAGGAACATCCGCACGCCCGATTGCTGCCTTGACACCTTCACCACGCAACGCCAGTGAAAGGCCATAAGCGGCACTGAAAAGGTAGGGCAGCAGGATCATCGCGGTAGATAGCGAGATCAGCGCCAAATAGGAAGCTTCGGAGAATAACGTCAGTATCAGGAATAGCTGCACCATGCCATTCGTCAGCCAAAGGGCGTTGGCAGGCACGTGTTTTGTATTTGTCTGCCCCAGCCATTTTGGCATTACGCCGCCACCGGCAGGGGTGAACAGGGATTCAGCAGCGAGCAGCATCCAGGCCAGGAATCCACCGCCCACCGAGACGATCAAACCTACGTAGATCAGGACGGCACCCCAGGTGCCAACAGCATTTTCAAGCACGCCCGCCATTGATGGGTTTTTGAGACCGGCCAGTGTCGGTTGATTGAACACTCCCAACGATAATAACGAAACCGCCATCAGCAACAGCAGGCAAATTAGAAAGCCGATGATAGTCGCGCGACCTACATCCTCACGGTTGCGTGCTCTTGCCGAATAGACGCTGGCACCTTCGATGCCTATAAACACCCAGACGGTCACCAGCATGGTGCTCTTGACCTGGTCGAGCACGGAACCGAGACCCGCGTCTCCCCAGAAATCGAGACGGAAAGTGTCTATCTCAAAGGCCATTGCTACCAGTGCAATGAACAGCAGCAAAGGCACTATCTTGGCTAACGTGATCACCGCGTTAAGTACTGCTGCACCTTGTATGCCGCGCAGTACCAATAGATGTATGACCCACAAAACGATGGAGGCGCCAGCGATGGCGGCCGGAGAGTTGCCATCACCAAATATAGGGAAGAAGTAACCAAGCGCACTGAAGGCAGCCACCAGATAACCGACATTGCCAATCCAGGCGCTTACCCAGTAGCCCCAGGCAGAGTTGAAGCCCACGTATTCACCTGACAGCGCGCGGGCATAGGCATAAACGCCATTGTTCAGTTCGGGTTTGCGCATCGAGAGCATCTGATAAACCCTTACCAGCAGGAGCATACCGATACCGGTAATGGTCCAGCCGATCAGGATAGCGCCAGCACCTGCACCGGCGGCCATATTTTGCGGAAGCCCAAATATGCCGCTGCCGATGATCGAACCGACCACAAGCGCCMCCAGCAGGCTGAGCCCCAATTTGGCAGGCGAGGCGGCACTGGCTTGGACGTGGGGCGTGGTGACGTCATCGACGCTAGTTGCTGCGAATGTTGCGGAGTGAACTGCGCTAGGCTTCTTCATGTGAACGCACGCGCTGAAGTCTGTAGATGGCATTGTCGCTTGAGCTTTGCCTGAAGAGCATCAGCGATGATCGAGGCTTGGCCTAGCTCATTGTCTGTGGGCGCGAGTTCATTGGTAGAGCGGTAATCGTCAGACTGTGGCTGAGTCATCTCAGATACCTGTACGGGTTGCTGCCAGCGACTGGGATTTAGGTTGGCTGGAGTCTCTGCTTAGTCTCTTCCCAGTATCTAAGCCTGTCTGTACGTCAACGCACGCAGCATCGTCATGACTTGAGGCTGGTACCGTCGCTGGGCATTAAAGCGTCGAAACCGGAGATAACGTCGAACAGCTCCTCGTCGATGCCCGCTTGGCGTAGGCGATGAAAGCGGGCGTGCAGTGACTGCAGCAGCTCGGCGATATTGCGGTCAGCGCGCTGCATAGCGGCCAGTCGGCTAGCATTTTCACTGGCTAACGACTCAGCGCTGGCGCGAAACAGCGAGACGAAGAGGTGCTCGCGGATAAAGGCGCGCAGTGTCTGCGCAGAGATGTCCAGTACTTCGGGTATCTGGGGGGTGGGCCACGGTTGCTTGGCGAGCCCATGCTGCCATTGAGTATCCAGGGGCAGCAGGCGCTGGCTTACTGGGGCATAGCCAGCAGCATTTGGCCGGTTGTAGAAGAGGGTCAGCGCGGTGCTTTGCGTGGCAAAATGCCCTTCGTCCTCCGTTGTGATGTCTGAGCTTTGAACGTTTAGCAAAATATCGCCGACCAATCGGCTGATCAGTTCCACCGATCCAGGAACCGCAAAGAGGCCCTCGGGCGAAATGCCAGCATCGACAAGACGCGCATGCGCGCGCTCGCCAACAGCCCAAACCTTGGCTTCCGTATTCGCCAGTGCTTGCACCGCATAGTCGACAGCCACCTCGTTGAATCGTCCCACCAGCCCTTGATCAGAGCCGAATACTACAACGTGCTGCCGACTTGAATGGGTTCGTGGTGGCAATGTTTGCGTCTTTAAACCGCGCTGCTCGGCTGAGCGAAGACACACACCTAGCCCAAGTTCGACCGTGTGTGCGTAATCGGCCAAGGCTGCTACTGAGCGTTCATACTGCCCAATGGCCGATGCGGCGGATGCCTTCATCGTACTGACGACGGACTTGAGGTCTCCGGCGCTATCAATCTGACGGCGTAGGGCAATGAGGGTGGTGGCCATTAAGGCTGCGCTTCATTGGCGTTATTATAGGGACTGTTAACGCTGTGCCTTTTCATGGGTGGGCACTGATTTCAGTATGAGCAGTCGTCGCTTGTGGTAGCGCGTTATCAATTGGGGGCAGGAAAGTTGCAAGKGCTAGACGGGCTGCTTCGATGATCTGCAGACGATCCGTGTCGGTCAACTTATCGCCTGCGGTGAGACGTTTGCTAAGGTCATCAGGCAGGTCATTGGCCATCTCTTCCACGGCGTGTTGTGCTGCCGACATGTGCTTAAGTGGAACGGCGTCAAACAAGGCTGCGTTCAATACCAGCAGGATGGCGATCTGGGCGGGCACGGATACCGGCGAAAATTCGGCCTGGCCGAGGCAGGCGCGAATGCGTTTCCCGTGCTCGATGGATTGCCGCGTATCTTCATCCAGGCGAGCGCCAAAACGGGCAAAGGTTTCAAGTTCTTCAAACTGTGCATAGGCCAGCTTAAGGTCGCCTGCCACTGCGCGATAGGCCGCACGCTGTGCCTTGCCACCCACACGCGATACCGACTGACCCACGTCAATGGCCGGTAAAATGCCGAGTTCGAACAGCGATGGCGACAGCACTATCTGCCCATCGGTAATAGAAATCAGGTTGGTCGGAATGTAGGCCGAGATATTTTGTGCCTCGGTTTCGATAATGGGCAGCGCGGTCAACGAACCGCCCCCACGCTCTTTGTTTAAGCGGGTGGCGCGTTCGAGCATGCGTGAATGGATATAGAAGATGTCGCCGGGAAAGGCTTCTCGCCCCGGTGGCCGACGCAGTAACAGCGACAATTCGCGGTAGGCGCGGGCGTGGTGGGTGAGGTCGTCGTAAACGATCAGTACGTCGCGGCCCTGTTCCATGAAGTGCTCGGCGATACTCGTGGCGGCGTAGGGCGCAATGTAGGCCAAACCAGGGGCCTCGTTACCTTCGGCGACAACGACCACGGTGTAGGAAAGCGCCTCTTTCTCGCGCAGGTTAGCGACTGCCTTCGCCACCGCAGACGCCCGTTGACCAATGGCGCAATACACACAAAGAACGTCTTTACCGCGCTGATTAAAAATAGTGTCGATGGCAATCGCCGTCTTGCCCGTCTGGCGGTCACCCAGGATCAGTTCACGCTGGCCGCGACCAATTGGAATCAGCGCGTCTATGACTTTCAGTCCGGTCTGCAGCGGCTCTGTCACCGGGGCGCGATCCATGATGGCGGTCGCGGGCCGTTCGATGGGCAGCCGCTGATGTGTCATCACCGGCCCCAGACCATCCAATGGTCGCCCAAGCGGGTCGATCATTCTGCCCAGCAAGGCGTCGCCCACGGCCACGTCCATTACCCGGCCGGTACGCTGAACTTCTTGCCCCGCATGAAGGTGTGCGTAGTCACCTAGCAGTACCACATCAATGCTGTCTTCATTGAGATTGAATGCGATACCGAATAGTCCGCCGGGAAATATCAGCAGCTCCTCGGAGCTGGCTTGCTGTAGCCCATGGACACGTGCAATGCCGGTGGAGACACTGTTGATCGTGCCCACCTCGCGTAGTGTTAGTTGCGGTTCGAATGTCTGCAAACGCTGCTGGATAGCTGCGAACGCGCTTTCGACAGCGCGCTGTAGGCTTGTTTTGTCGGATATTGCGGCGGTCATGCAGCCTCCGTCGCATCGGACTTGGCGTGCGCCGTAGGCGGAATTGAGGACAAGGCACTCAAGTAGTCTGCAATACTCCATGCCAGTTTCTGTCCTTGGACACTGATTTCAATGCCTGCTATCAGATCAGGGGTGGTCTCGAACCTAAGTGCAATGGAATGGCCGATCTTATTCTCCAGTGCAGTTTGGATGGCCATCTGCTGAGCTGCTGGGAGTATGAAAGCGCTGCGCAGTAGGGCGGGATTAGATTCGGAAGTGTCCGTGAGTGCCTTGCTTAGTGATGCCAATGTCTCGCCGTCGGCGTTTTGTAAGCGCTGAATAAAGACGTCGCTTGTTCGTTGCTCCAGGCTAGTGTTTGCAAGGTCGCTTAGCACGCGGCGTGCGATATCAAAGACCTGTTGCTGGGTCTGGCGAACGATCTCTGCATGCAGATGTTGGGTGTCCGTCGATAATGCCTTCGCGCGCGCTGCGCTCGCTTTATCGGCGGCCTGGGTTGCCTCGGTACGCAGGCGTTCACCCTCCGCCGCTGCTGAATCCGTGGCTTGCTGCAATAAATCTGTACGCTGTTGCTCGAACGCTAGATTTTTTTGCTTAAAGTCGCTTTTTTGCTTGTGCGCTTCTGCCTTGGTATTGGCGGCGTCCGCCAGTGCGGCAGCAATCTTTTGCTCACGCGCAGCAATGGCGTTCAGTACCGGCTGGTAAAGAAAGCGCTTCATCAACCACACCAGAATAATGAAATTCAGCACCTGGGCGCCGACAGTAAACCAATCGATGAGCATGGTTTATTCGCCTATTGCCTGACTGGCCGCCGCCAGTGCGGCATTCCAGAAGGGATTGGCAAAGATAAGAATCATCGACACCACGAAACAATAAATGGCGGTGGATTCGATCATCGCCAAGCCGACGAATAGCGTGCGCGTGATGGTTGCAGAAGCATCGGGCTGCTGGGCCAATGAGGTAAGCGCAACGGCGACCGCTCTGCCCTCGGCCAAAGCCGGCCCCATGGTACCGAAGCCCGTGGTCAAGCCTGCCATGACGATGGAAGCGACGGCGATCCAGGTGAGAGCGTCCATAAAGTGTACCTTTGTGGTGGTGGATTGGGGGTAGGGCAGAGGTTCATGTTACTGGCGTCGGTGGAAGTGCCTTGACCGCCTTACTACTGCGGGTGGCTGCAGCAATGTACACCGCTGCCAAGATGGTGAAGATGTAGGCTTGCACCATGCCGGTTAGCAAACCCAACAGCGTCATCACAATGGGAAAGAAAAAAGGCGTGATGGCTAAAAGAATGGCGATGATCATAGCGCCACTCATCATGTTACCGAATAAGCGCACGGCCAGTGCCATGGTGCGTGACGCTTCACTGATCAGGTTAAAAGGCAGCATGAGCGGTGTTGGCTGTATATACGTTTTCAGGTAACCCAAAAGCCCTTGGCTGGAAATACCAAACAGAGGGACGGATACCAGCACACAAAGCGCCAGTGCAACAGTGGTGGATAGCGATGCGGTGGGTGGCTCGAAGCCGGGTATCATGGTGGAAAGCGCCGCAGCGGCCACGAACAGAAATAGCGTGCCAAGAAAACCAAGGTAGTGATGTGGATTTTTCAGGCCGACATCTTTTATCTGACCCATGATCGAAGTCACCACGATCTCCAGCAGATTCTGCCAGCTTGTGCGTTCGTGGTCGGTGGTCAGGCGGCGAGTGATTAAAAAAGCGCCTAGCGTCAGCACTGCCATCAATACCCAGGTGAACACAATGGTGGCATTGAGCGTAAAAACACCGTACTGCCAGAAGATCCAGGTATCAGGGGTCATGCGCATGGCGGGTTTCCTGGTGGGCTTGCCATTGCGGGTACGGTGGCGGCATAGAGGCCACTTGTTATACGCAAGACAACCGTTCGCGCTAGCAGAAACCCCAGCATGCAAAAGCCCAAATAGAGTAGTTGGCTGGCACCAATGAGATAGAAGCCGCTCAGTACGATACCGATGCGTAGGATCAGACTACTGATGAACCACCGCGCCGGGTTTTTTGATGCGGCACCACGCTGCACCGTCCACCAGAGGCCGCCAAAGAAAAATGCGCCTAGCGTGCAGCCAGCAAGCAGTGCTAACCCTCCTAACACCCAGTTAATGTTTTCAGACATCATCGTCCTCCTGTTCCTGATGTATCGACTGGTTCTCTTTCGATACCCAATGCCAGGCATTGAGGCAGCCGATGGTGAGCCCACCCATCAGCAGCGCTAGCGTCCATGAACGGCCTCCGGGGTAGTGTTGATCGAGCCATAGGCCTAGGGCAGCCCCCAGCAGCGTGGGCACGGCCACCGACCATCCGACCAGACCCATCATCCCCAGCCCGAACCAGACTCCGGGCGTACCGTTTCGGCGCGCCTTGAGTTTGCGGGCAGCCTTGACGCCTACCTGTCGTGAAAATGCTTCTGGTGCTGAAGTGAGTGGTTTACGCTTCGGTTCCTGACTCATGATGAACGTTCACTCATAGAAGCAAACCGTCGCATGAAGCCCGCTTCCACCTTAGCCATCGCTGCTTGCATGGCCTCTTCTTGAGCATCACGGATTAGAAACTGCTGCTCGATCGCTTCGTGAAGGTGAGCCAAATCTTTCCCTCGCAGCGCTTGTCGCACTGAAATCACGACATCGCGACCTGTCTTAACCAATACCCCTGCATCCAAGGCCACAAAAACTTCGTTTTTCGTGTTGTCTTCAAAACTCAGGATGCCCGGTACCACCGCTGCCACACAGTCCAGGCGCTGTGGCAGTAAGCCAAAGGATCCCTGTACGGTTTCAACCACGATGTTGGAGACGCGGGTTTCGTTGATGAATACCTCGAAGGGCAGTAGCACCTTAAGCGTCATCAACAGCATGCGTGGTCTCTTTAGATGGTTGTTCTTTTGCCTGGGTGCTGAGAGTGGCTTTTTCCTGTGCCTCGCTGATTGCCCCGATCATGTAGAGCGCGCTTTCGGGCATATCCTTGAACTCGTCGGCCAGAATACGTTCACAGCCATCAAGGGCGTCTTTCAGACTAACTAATTTGCCGCTTAGGTTAGTGAACTGCTCCGTGGTGAAGAAGGGTTGGGTAAGAAAACGCTCCAACCTGCGGGCACGAGCGACGACCTTGCGATCCTCCGGCGACAACTGCTCCAACCCGAGCATCGCGATGATGTCCTTTAACTCAGCGTACTGTGCCAGCGTGCGCCGAATCGCTTGCGCTATCGCATAGTGATAATCGCCAACGATGCCGGGTGTGATCATTTTTGAGCTGGATTGTAGCGGGTCGATGGCTGGGAAAAGGCCTTCACTCGCCCGTTTGCGTGACAGGACAATCGACGCTGACAGATGCGAAAACGTATGTACGGCGGCAGGATCGGTAAAGTCGTCCGCTGGCACGTAAACCGCCTGCAGTGAGGTGATAGCGCCGCTATCGGTGTTAGCGATCCGCTCTTCCAATGCCGCCAGTTCAGTACTCATGGTGGGTTGGTACCCTAGGCGCGAGGGCATCTGGCCCATCAGCCCAGACACTTCCGAGCCCGCCTGGATAAAACGGAAAATGTTGTCGATGAGTAGCAGTACATCGCGATGCTCGTCATCACGGAAGTACTCCGCCATGGTCAGCGCCGCATGCCCTACTCGAAAGCGGGCACCGGGTGGTTCGTTCATCTGGGCGAAAATCATCACCATGTTGGGCAACACACCGGCGGCTTCCATCTCACGGTGAAGCTCTTCGCCTTCACGTGAGCGCTCGCCGATCCCACAGAAGATACTGACGCCCTGTTGATGGCCGATCATGTTATGGATCATTTCCGTCAACAACACCGTTTTGCCGACGCCAGCACCACCGAATAGGCCAGCTTTTCCACCGCGCTCCAGTGGCGTGAGCACATCGATCGCCTTGATGCCAGTTTCAAATACCTTGGATTGGGTCAAACGGCGTACTAATGGCGGCGGCTCATTGTGAACCGAGCGCCATTGCACACCTTCCAGCGGTGCACCGCGGTCAACCGTGTTGCCGAAAACATCGAACATGCGCGACAAAATGGGTTTGCCAATGGGTACCTTTAGCGGTCCTCCGCTATCTTTTACCGGCATTCCGCGGGCCAAGCCTTGCGTTGGGGTTAGGGCGATTCCTCGAACGTGATGCTCATCGCGCTGGGCCAGTACCTCGATAGCCACCCGATCACCTGCACCCGCGTGAAGCAGGTTGTGAATTGAGGGCAATGCCCCTTCAAAGCGGATATCAATGACGCTGCCTCGAACCGTTACAACAGTGCCGATATTGTCCGTTTCTGCCTTACCACCCGCTTGGCTTTCTGGCACCTTTGACCCCCGTCAGTTGTCGCGCATGGAATCTGTACACTTAAATCAGAGGTATATACAAAATCATGGCGACTGACATCGTGCCTGTAGTGCGTCCTAATCACCGTGCGCTAACGAACACATAGGTAAGGTGATTGCTGGGTAAGAGCATCGCTAAGGGTGCTGGCAATTTGAAAAAAGCTGAGGGAATGAAAAGGCCAGTATGGCCACAGGCAGCATGTGATTGAAGGCGAATACTCTTGGGGTCAGTTCAAGTGACTGAATTTGCCCGGACTAGCTTCGTGAAGTCTGCGCCCGCTATGCCGCCACTAAACAAATAGCCTTGCCCTTCGTTACAGTTCTGGATACGCAGAAAATCCAGCTGTGCTGGGGTTTCTACCCCTTCTGCGACTACCTTGTAGCCAAAGCTATCGGCCATTGCAATGACAGCACTGGCGACTTTACTGCCGTCATTTCGTGCGCTAATGGTGTGGATGAACGAATTATCAATCTTCAGCACATCAATGGGGTACTTCAAAAGAGCACCCAGGCTAGAATAACCCGTGCCAAAATTATCCACGGCTAGCTGCACACCTAGTCCTTTGAGCTTGTTGAGAATATCAGTGCTGGTATTGGCATCTTGCATCAATACTCGCTCGGTGATGTCCAACTGAAGCCAACCTGGTTCCAAGCCAGTTTCGCTGAGAATAGTGCCAACGCCATCTACAAAATCAGGGTGGAAGAACTCTCGTTCTGAAATATTGACTGCAATTGAACTCAACACCAGACCTTCGTCACGCCAGCGACGGCCCTGCAAACAGGCTTTCCTTAATATCCAGCGGCCAATGGGCAGTATCAAACTACTCTCTTCAGCCACGATCATAAAACGCTCAGGCAGGGTCTTCCCCCATTCAGGGTGCTCCCAGCGTAGCAAGGCTTCGGCCCCTATAATTGCTCCGGTTTGCAGGTTGATAAGAGGCTGATAATCCACCTTGAATTCTTGTAGTTCTAGCGCCTGCCTCAGACTTTTTTCGATAGACTCCCTTTCAAGTGCCCGAATATTCATGTCCTGCCTGAAGAAATGGTAGTTATTACGTCCAGCTTGCTTGGCGCGGTACATCGCAGTGTCTGCGTTCTTAATCAGGGCTTCTGCATTAAGGGCATCGGCGGGATAAACGCTAATGCCAATGCTGCTAGTCATCTGCAAATTGTGCTGATCTATCTGATACGGAGCAGCCACTGCTGTGAGTAGTTTCTGTGCCGTTATGGCAGCATTCTGGGTATTGTGGCATTCAGTTAGCAGGAGGACGAACTCATCTCCACCGATGCGACTGACTGTGTCTGTGCGCCTGACAGACGCAGTTAATCGTTGCGCCACTGATTGAAGAAGGCTGTCACCCACAGCGTGCCCAAGCGAATCGTTGATGTTCTTGAAGTTGTCTAAGTCGAGGAACATGACGGCCAGCGAATTGCCTTGTCTCTCGGCAAAGCTAATGGCTTGGTCTAAGCGGTCGTAAAGCAATACACGGTTAGGCAGTTGTGTAAGGGCGTCATGGTGCGCCTGATGGGCCATATTAATGGCTAGGTCACGAGCCACAGTGACATCATGAAATACGATAACCGCGCCGCTGATCTCACCGTTGGAGTCTCTGATAGGTGCTGCCGAATCGTCAATCGCCACTGTGCTACCGTTACGTCGCACTAGCATAGTGCCGGGCACCATGCTGACCGGCTTGTTGTGCTGCAGAACCAGATTGATCGGATTCTGACAAACCGTAGAACTATTGCTGTGAATCAGTGGCATTACCGTGTCTATCGGTTTTCCCTGAACCTGATTCAGTTTCCACCCCGTCATGAGTTCTGCCGTAAGGTTCAGGTAGTCGACATTGCCCTTAAGATCTGTGCTGATAAGCGCATCACTGATTGAGTTGAGAATAGACTCGGCCCGAGTGATGCTGCTTTTTGATGTGTCAGCTTCTGTTGATTGCAGGGCAACCCGCTCAACGACCATTGAGTCACCCTGTGGCCCTTTTAACGACATGCCTTACTCCCAGTCAACGATCAGTATTCGACAAGCAATGCCGTCGAGTCGAAAATGCATAATCCGCTACCTGAGGGTTCTCAGAATTCAACCGAATGCCGTGTTTTTACACAAAATATGAACCAGTGTAAGAAGATTAACCGGTGTACAGTCGGCTGTCGGTGCGATACCGCGCATAGGCTTTGCAATCGGTGATGAGCGAAGCAGTGGTGAAAACGCTGCGAGCTCTAAGTGCATCACTTCATATTTAGTGTGATCGACAGCTAAATTTGCTGCTAGGTGCTATAACGAACAGACCCACCCGGATGCTATCCACGAATATAGCAAACGTATAAATGTTCAAAATATGTCTAAAAAATCTCCTCTCTTGGAGCTTCTTATAAGTGGAATTCAAGGATTACTACCAGGTGCTTGGGGTGTCGAAGACCGCGACGGCCGAGGAGATCAAGAAAGCTTATCGCAAGCTGGCGCGTAAGTTTCACCCTGATGTCAGCAAGGAGCCTGAAGCCGAACAGCGTATGCAAGAGGTCAATGAGGCCAAGGCGGTGCTGTACGACCCGGAGAAGCGCGTCGCCTATGACCAACTGGCGCAGCAGTATCAGTCGGGACAGGATTTCCATCCACCCCCTGATTGGGATGCAGGTTTCGAGTTCAGTGGTCGTGGTTTTGAGAAGGCTGACCTCGGCGAGTTCAGTGACTTCTTCGCCAATCTTTTTGGTCAAGGTGGGCGAGCAGGGCAATCCGGGAGCGGCTATCAGATACGCGGTGAGGATCGTCATGCCAAGGTTATCATCGACCTTGCGGATGCCTTCCTAGGCGCAACTCGTAAGATTACCCTGCAAGTGCCCCAGGTCGACGCGCATGACCGTGTGACTTCTCGTGAACACACTCTCAGCGTACTAATACCTAAAGGCATCAAAGCGGGCCAGCATATCCGTCTGACAGGGCAGGGCAGCCCAGGTGTTGGAGGTGGCCCGGCTGGTGACCTTTACTTGGAAATTCACTTCACACCGGATTCGAGATATCGGGTCGAAGGGCGGGATGTACATCAAACCGTACCGGTCACCCCTTGGGAAGCCGCTTTGGGAGCGAACATCGAAACCCCAACCCCTTCAGGGACAGTGAAGCTTAAGATCCCAGCTGGGTCACAGACGGGTCGGCGATTGCGCCTTAAGGGCAGAGGTATACCTGGGCAGGAGCCTGGCGATCTTTATGTAGAACTTGAAGTGGTGCTACCCCTGGCCAATACAGATAAAGCACGGGAACTGTATGAGACTATGGCGCAAGAACTCGCTTTTGATCCGCGCCAACGGAAGGGAGTTTAGACATGGCGCAACAGCATTGTGTTAACGGCGAACTAATCGACGAGGCGACATTAACGCTTGAAGAGCTGGCGCGCGCTTGCTCGGTAGAAACCAATTGGGTGATCGAGAGGATTGAGAGTGGCCTATTGGCTGATGGTTCACCCTATGTGGCGAGCTGGCGTTTTACCAGTTATGACCTAACCCGTGCTCGACGAATGTGTCAGTTGGAGCGGGATTTCGAGGCAGTACCCGAGCTTGCCGCTCTAGCGACTGACCTGATCGAGGAGAATCAGCGCCTTAGAAGTCGTTTACAGGCCGCAGGAATAGCTGAGGACTAGCACTACTATTTGATAGGGGCAGTTTGAGTCCATGACAGATATTTGGTCATGTGGAACAGCATGCATTATTCCATGTATTTTAATAACGTAATTTTATAACCAGAATGAACGATCGTTTTACTTTATGTCATTAAGAAGTGGAAAGTTTATGTCATTTTGAGGTGGAGAACGTGATGTAAGTTACTGTTTTTTCGTTTCGGCTATGTCAGGTTGAAGTGGAAACGACAATTTCTATTGTAGGTTTCACCTATACCCTCACCCTCGGCATATTTTCCAAAAACTTGGCATATGCTATTGCTTTGTCCTATTACTACGAAAATAGTAATGCTATGTATCCCCGCAAGCTTCGTCATGCCCGAGTCAAAAACCTCTAGACATTTTCTAGCGCTTAAAACCACAACGTGTTGACCGTTGGGTCGTCGCTGGCATTCTTGTTTTTACTACACTGGGTTGAACCGTAAGGCCCACATTAAAAGACCAATGCAACAACTGCCTGGGCACCCTGTGGGTGTGTAGAATGTTGAGAGTGATTTCTACCGCTGATCGTGGAGCTGCTTTGGACAGATTCGAAGAGATGCGTGTTTTTGCTTCCGTGGCGCAGCTGGAAAGCTTTTCGGTCGCCGCGCGGCAGCTTGAGCTGTCGCCTCCTCGTGTTACGCGGGCGGTGGCGGCACTTGAAGCGCGTTTGGGCGTTGCGTTATTACAGCGCACTACGCGGCAGGTGCGTGTGACCGAGGCGGGACGTCGTTATCTGGAGGATGCTCAGCAGGTACTTGCGCAACTTTCTGAGGCCGAAGCCTCCGCTACCGGCAGCTATCTCACTCCACGTGGCCTTTTAAGCGTGACTGCGCCTGTGCTGTTCGGCGAGTACTTCGTTACGCTGCAGATCGTTAACTACTTAGAACACTACCCTGACGTGCAGGTTCGCGCCGAACTGATTGATCGGCCGGTTAACCTGCAGGAGGAGGGCATTGATGTGGCGGTGCGTATCGGGCATGTGCCCGAGGATTGCCAGCACATAATCGTGCCTGTCGGCGAAGTGCGGCAGGTAGTCTGCGCCAGCCCTGACTGGTTAGCACAGCATGGCGAGCCGCAGCACCCGCATGAGTTGGAGGCGCTGCCCACGGTGGTGGCTGAAGGCAGCCATTTCGGCAACCATTGGTGGTTTGAGGAGAAGGGCAAACGCATTGAGGTGACGCCATCGCCACGGCTGCGCATCAGCGCCATTCACGCGGCGTTAACGGCGGTCGAGGCGGGCGCTGGACTTACTCGGCTGTTGTCCTATCAGGTAGCTGCTAGCGAAGTGGAAGGCAGAGTGCGGCGAGTGCTAACGCGTTTTGAGCCACCGGCCATTCCCATCAATATTTGGGTAACGGCGGGCCGTGGGCGCGCCGCCAGCGTACGTACCTTCGTTGATTTGCTTGCCGAGCGGCTACGAGCCGACCCGGCACTCGGCTATCGTGCCTGACCATGGCGCTCTCCCCAGAATCACCGCTGCGTTTTGAGGCCTTGATGGCGCTGTCTGCCGTTGCTAAATACGGCAGTGTGCAGGCCGCAACTGACGCGAGTAGCTTCTCGGCAGCTAAACTTCATCGCCTGCTTCGTGCGCAGGAGCAGCGCCTGGGTGTCGCTTTAGTCACTAGCTCAGCTAAAGGCAGTTCATTGACGCCAGCGGGCCAGCGATTACACGCACATGCCGACGCGCTGATTCACGCCGTGGCCGACGCTGAAACCAACGCCCGCCAGGAGCACCTTGAACTCAGCGGCACGTTACATTTGCAGGCGCCTCAGGCGTTGATGGAGCCACTACTGTTGCCGTTAGTGCTGAGGGTGCAAGCGGCGTATCCGGCGTTGCAGGTCTGCCTACTCGCTGATGAGCATCCCCATCGGATAGACGCAGTGGCTCCTGCTCACATCCGCCTAATGCAGGGGCCCCTGCCTGAAACGGTATACGCCAGATCCCTTGGTGACCTGCGCATTGGCCTGTTTGCCAGCTCCCGTTATCTGAACAAAGCAGGGCGGCCTGATAGCCTGCAAAGTTTGGCTCGCCACGCGCTAATTCACTGCACAGAAGCGGGGCAGGCACCGGTTTGGCGGTTGGCCGAAGGCCAATCCCTTCGCTTTCAGCCTAGGTTGAGTATCAGCACCAGTACCGGGGCACTGCGGGCGGCCATTGAGGGCGCGGGCGTCGTGCGCTGCTACCAATTAGAGGCGCGTCGCGCTTGCGCCCAGGGCCTGCTTGAACCCGTCCTCGCACCCCTTTGGCCAGCGGCTGATTCTCTGGCGTTAACCTACGCTCTTGGCCTAAGGGCGCCCGCCAGCGTGATGGCTTTTTTGGAGCTAGCGACCCCCTGGTTGCGGGCACAGTTGTTAGATTGATTATTTCATCTCACGCAATTTTCTATTGATTGAAATCGTTATTCTTGTCGTTCCTGTTTTGGCTCAGGATAGGTGATGTTGCTTCCTTCACTGAAGCCCACCTGTTCTTGAAGATGCTAATTAAGGAGCCGATCATGTCCAAAGTTATTAAGGTCCATCGTCACGCACTTTCAGGCCACTGCCACCGCATCGAGTTAATGCTTTCGCTGCTCGGTTTGCCCGCCACCTTTATCGATGTCGATCTCGCTGCAGGCGAGCATAAGGCACCGCCTTTCTTAAATCTGAACGCCTTCGCTCAGGTACCGGTGTTGGATGACCAAGGCGTCATTCTGTCGGATTCTAATGCCATTTTGGTCTATCTCGAACGTCGCTATGGTTCTGGTCGCTGGCTGCCAAATGACCCGTTGAAACAAGCCCAGGTTCAGCGCTGGCTGTCCGTCGCGGCAGGCCCGTTGGCGAACTCTGCTATGAAGGCTCGCTTGGTCACCGTCTTTAATGCCCCTTTCGACCCTGCACCGCTAATTGCCGATGCGCATGAGCTATTTGCAATTGTTGATGCGCATTTGGCGCAGCAGCCCTTTCTGGCGGGCGACCAAGCCACCCTGGCTGAGGTTTCTCTTTACAGCTACATCGCTCACGCGCCGGAAGGCAATGTATCGCTGGAACCTTACCCGCATATACGCGCCTGGCTGAAGCGCATCGAAGCGCTGAAAGGCTTCGTGCCAATGGGCGTTACCAAGGTAGGGCTACTTAGCTAAGTCACACTAAATAGCTAAGCCAGCCTAAAAAACGTCTCAGCACGGAGCGGGTTACCTTCCCGTCAGGAGTCGAGAGTGAATGATGCCGACACCAATAGCCCATGGCATGCGGGCGAGCTCGCCCTACAGCGCTTAGTCGGGGCGGAGCAACAAATGGCAGAGATTGGCAGCAAAGTGATGCGGCCTTTCTTAACACCACAGCTTCAGCACTTCTTTCCTCAGTTGCCGTTTGTGGCGGCAGCTGCGGTGGATGCTGAGGGCTGGCCTTGGGTGACTCTCCTGGAGGGCGCGCCGGGGTTTGTTGATGCGCATGATGAAGGTCGGCTCGAATTAAACGCAGCGCCGCCCTCGGGTGATCCCCTTGCTCCGTTGCTTAGCAGCGGCGCCAGCCTGGGGCTGCTGGGTATCGAGCTGCACACGCGCCGCCGTAATCGGGTAAACGGCTTGTTGCGAGGCTCAAACGGCCAATGGCATTTAGAGGTAACTCATGCCTTTGGCAATTGCCCCCAGTACATTCATGACTGGTCAGCGATGAAGTCGGTGCTGCCTCAGCCGGGCACCGTGCTTACCATGCGCGACTCGATTCTTGATCAGTTGCCTGAGCCGGTGCTAGCGCATATTGATCGGGCACTCACGGCTTTCGTAGGCAGCTACGCGCATACCGAACAGGGCCTGCAGGTGGATGCTTCCCATCGCGGTGGGCGAGCAGGCTTTATTCGTCGTCAGGGGGCTGACCTGATCTTGCCAGACTTTTCGGGCAACCGCTTCTTCAACACGCTGGGCAATGTGTTGGCTAGCGGTCGCGCTGCCTTGGTAATACCTGATTTCGCCAGTGGAGATATGCTGCACCTCTCCGGCGAGGCGCGGCTTGTGGATGAGGAAACAGCGGGGGCGCATTACCTCGGTGCTGAGCGTTACTGGTGCCTGACGCCGAGACATATCGTGTGGCGGCCGGGCATCATGCGCTGGCGTAGCCATGCCAGTGGAGTAGCGGTTGAAGCGGATCCTCTTGGGCCTTGGCAGATGCTTGCCCCTTCCACTCAGCAGCGAGTTCAGGTGGTGGACGTGGTGCAGGAGACGCCTGAGATTCGTTCCTTCTATTTACAGGGCGAAGCGCTGGCACCCTTTAACGCGGGGCAGTTCATTACGCTGCGTGTGCCGCGCTTGGATGGAACCCCGCTTGTGCGTAGCTATACGCTATCAGGCAGTAGCAGCCAAGCAAGCTATCGCATCAGTATCAAGGCAGACGGTGAAGGCTCGCGTTACTTACATAAAGCGCTGAAGGTGGGTTCGGAGCTAGCCGTCAGTCAGCCAACGGGTTCGTTTACAGCGACGGCCAGCGGCTCGAAGCGTGCCCATTGGGTGCTGCTGGGTGGTGGTATCGGGATTACGCCTTTAGTAAGCCTAGCCCATGAGTTAACCGATGCAGGTCGTGGCCCAGTGACGTTGATTCAGAGCGTGCGCGATGTTGCCGAGGCCCCTTTCGGCAGGGAGCTGCTCGACCTCCAGGCACGAGGAGTGCATTTGCGGCGTCACGTGACGGGGTCAGAGGTTGCACCTAATGGTTGGATTGCTGGACGGGTTTCGTTGAAACAGGTTGTTGCTGATCAGCAGCTGTCGGCGTTGCAGCTGTATCTTTGTGGCCCCGCCGCTTTTGTTCAGCGCTACCATCAGGAGGCGCTAGAGCTTGGGTTTTCGACGGAGCAGATACATACGGAAGCGTTCGGCCCTTCGGCGCTAACGCAGGCATACGCAGCGCCTGTCGCCGAGCAACCGATAGACGTTAGCTTTACCCATCAATGCGTGGTTGCCCAATGGCAGCCGGGCGAAAGCCTGTTAGAAACCGCCGAAAAAGCAGGGCTTCACCCTGCCTATGGATGTCGCAGCGGTAGCTGTGGAGAATGCGCCTGCACAATGACAGCGGGTGAAGTGACCTACCCAGAAGGAATATCACCACCAGAGGGGAAGGTTTTATTGTGCAGCGCCCGTCCAGCAGCGCACTCGGGGAAACTTGCGATTGAACTTTCGTAGGGTATTTCCAGTGTTGGAAGTGGTTTTTTTCCAACACGTGGGTGTTTAGTAAAAAGCAGTGAAGCCCATTACGATCCCAAAAGCCATTAACACTCCTCCGGCCGCGCGCTTACCCCAAACGGCGGCACCTGGTTTCGCCAGTTTCGTGACCACTGTTTGGGCGGCTAATGCGTAAGCGCTCGAAACGATCAGTTTGATAAACACAAATAACAGGATTAGAGGAAGCAACGCAGAAATGTGCGAGTCTTGCTGGGTACTTACAAATTGCGGCAATAGCGATGAGAAAAATAGAATCGCCTTGGGATTGCTGAGCCCAACCATAAACGATTGTCGCCAAAGCACGGGAATGCTTTGCAATGTTGTAGGCTGACCGCTACTCATAGGAATCGCTTGTGCCATAAGAAACTGCTGCATACCTAGCCATAAAAGATAAACAGCACCGATAACTTTGATAGCCATAAATACATTTGGATTTGCCTCCAGCAACGCCCCGACTCCCAGGAGTGAGCAAGCCGCGAGCCCGGCAATAGCCACCAAATCTCCAGTGAGTATCAAGATGGCCCGGCTGGGGCCATGCACCAGCGCGTTGTTCATCAAAAGAATTGTTGAAGGACCCGGCGAGCCAACTTGCATCGCAGCAATCGGCGGGCTAAGTACTAAGCTTAGTGCTAATTTTAAGTACAGGTCTTAAGTACAGGTCTTAAGTGCTATTGAAAGAAAAGGCTCCTGATAACTATTAAGTTATAGAAACACATACTGAGTTGTTTGCTGAGTAATACGATAAGGAGAAAGCAATGTCTGGTACACCTGAAGCTTCTTTTACCATTGAGCATGAAACCAGTGATACCAAGGGGCGCTATGTAGTTGAGCTCAATGGGGCTAAAGCAGAGATGACCTATTCGAAAGCGGGTGATTCGATGATCATCATTGATAGCACTGAAGTGCCTGATGCCATGCGCGGACAAAAAGTGGGTGTTGCGTTAGTCGCAAAAGCAGTCGAAGACGTTCGCTCCTCGGGCAAGAAAATCATGCCGTTATGCCCATTTGCAAAAGCACAATTTGCACGCCACTCAGAGTGGCACGATGTGCTCTTGTAAGGTGCGCACTCCATTTTCCTACCTCTCACTTCTGGAGAAAACCTATGAGTTGGATGCCTGATTTAGAGCCAAAATGCCCCTCCGCCGGTAGCTTGAATGATATAGAGACACTGATCGTTCCACGCGCTCGGGATTTAGGTGGTTTCGAGGTGCGCCGTGCACTGCCTGCCCCAAAACGGCAGATGGTGGGGCCGTTCATCTTTTTTGATCAGATGGGGCCCGTTGAGTTTCTTAACGACGAAGGCATTGATGTTCGCCCACATCCCCATATTGGGCTTGCCACTGTTACGTATCTATATCAAGGGGAGTTCCAACACCGCGATAGCCTGGGCACCAACCAAATGATTCATCCTGGCGCGGTTAATTGGATGGTAGCTGGTAATGGGGTCACCCATTCGGAGCGCACCAGTGCTATTACTCGTCAGAACAAGCACTCTGTGTTGGGGATACAGACGTGGATAGCGCTCCCTGAAGCTTATGAAGACCAGCCTGCCAGCTTTGAGCATCATAGCGAGGAGTCACTACCGATGCTGGAAGGCGAGGGCAAGGAAGTGCGTTTGATCCTGGGCACGGCCTGGGGAGAGCGGGCCCCAGTAAAGACCTTCTCTGAAATGTTTTATGCAGATGCGATACTGCAGCCAGGGGCAAAGCTTCCTTTGCCGGATGGCCATGAGGATCGTGGTATTTATGTCATGTCCGGTAGTGTCATTATCGCAGGGGAAACCTTTGAAGCTGGCTGCATGATGGTGTTCAGACCAGGCGACCCGATAACGGTGGTAGCGGGCGAATCCGGAACTCGGCTGATGCTACTGGGCGGTGAAACGCTGAATGGCCCCCGTTATATATCCTGGAACTTCGTTGCCTCTTCGCGAGAAAAGCTAGAGGCCGCCAAACAGGCTTGGGTAGAGGCAGATTTTGAGAATGGTCGCTTTCGTCTTCCCCCCGGAGACGATGCTGAGTTCATTCCTTTTCCTGGAGAACCTGCTAAATAACGCCTTCACAAAGCTGGCCGCCTCAGGCAGCCAGCTTACTCCATCCATTGGATCAATAACGATTAGCTAGACATTTCATCCGCAAACGACTGCAGCTTGGTACCGTTCACAGCGCCGATGGCTATGTCGATCAGCACTTGTACATAAAGCTGGCTGTACTAGCGTGATTTGCACGTTTCCACTGACGCATCTCAGGTATTCTTATTATGGGCATTGTGGCTGGCATCAGGGGCTGATGCCAAAAGCACGAATGTCCCGCACGTGGCGGGGCATTCGTAGACATAACTTAGCCTTCGCCGAGTTCACGCATGACCGCGTACAGTGCGGACTTGGCTTCAAAGCCCACGCCCGGTACATCAGGTAAAGCGACATAGCCGTTCTCTACCTTGATGCCATCAGCAAAACCACCGAATGGCTGGAACACATCCGGATAAGACTCGTTGCCGCCCAGGTGCAATCCAGCAGCGATGTTCAGCGACATCTGGTGACCACCGTGCGGTACAACGCGGCGCGACGACCAGCCAAGTTCTTTCATTACATCCAGAGTGCGCATGTATTCCACCAGGCCGTAGGACAGTGCGCAGTCGAACTGCAGGAAGTCGCGATCAGGACGCATACCGCCGTGACGCAACAGGTTGCGGGCATCTTGGTGGGAGAACAGGTTTTCACCGGTGGCCATCGGTAGCTCGTAGTGATTCGCCATCTCGGCCTGCAAGGCATAGTCGAGTGGGTCACCGATCTCTTCGTACCAGAACAGGTTGTACTTCTTGATGGCCTCGGCGTAAGCGATGGCTGTTTTCAGATCGAAGCGACCGTTGGCATCAACGGCCAGGCGGCGACCGTCACCAACGACTTCTAGCACGGCCTCAATGCGACGAATGTCTTCATCCAGAGGAACGGCACCGATCTTCATTTTTACAACGTCATAGCCGCGATCCAGATAGCTCTGCATCTCAGCTTTGAGCCTGGATTGGTCTTTACCGGGATAGTAATAACCCCCCGCTGCATAAACCCAGACCTTGTCATCGGCCACGCCGTCACGATAACGGTCAGCCAGCAAGCGGTATAAAGGCTTACCTTCGATCTTGGCAACAGCATCCCAGACAGCCATATCAATGGTGCCAACAGCGACCGAACGCTCACCATGGCCACCCGGCTTCTCGTTGGTCATCAAGGTCTTCCAGATGGCGAATGGATCGAGGTTATCGTTCTCTTGGTCGATCAGCGATTCCGGATCCGCTTCGCTGATGCGATCCAGGAAACGATCCCGCATCAACGCGCCTTGGCCGTAACGGCCGTTGGAATTGAAGCCATAGCCGATGACAGGCTTTCCATCACGAATGACATCGGTAATGACAGCTACGACCGAGCAGGTCATTTTGGAGAAATCGATGTAGGCGTTAGCGATAGGTGAGGCAATAGAAACAGTTTTTTCTCGGATTTCTACGATACGCATGACGTGCTCCTCTTGTGGTTGACGCGACCATGGTAAGGTTGGCGAGGAGGCGCGCCCAATGCTATAAATGCCGCGCCCTATACTGAGACGGCATTGCCCTATGGAACTCGTTTGGTTGGAAGATTTTGAAGCGTTGGCCGAGTACGGCAGCTTCGTCCGTGCCGCAGAAGCTAGGCACATCACTCAGCCAGCATTCAGCCGACGAATACGTTCATTGGAGAATTGGATTGGAGCAGATCTGTTCATCCGCACCCCCCAAGGCGCCACGTTGACCGAAGCTGGCAAGCATATTCTGACTAGCGCGCAAGATGCGGCTAGCAGGCTCTATCGTATCAGAGCCGAGGCGCAAGAAGTTGCAGGCACGGCCGCTAAAACACTTCACTTTGCGGCAACCCATTCACTGTCGTTTACGTTCTTTCCACGTTGGATCAGAAGCACAGAAAAGGGCGCACCCATCGAATCCGTTCGGTTGCACTCCGACAGTATGGCCACTTGCGAGCAAATGTTGGTGCATGGCCAAGTACAGTTTTTACTCTGCCACCGTCACCCGGATGTTCCCCCGCGTTTAACGGCTGATCAGTTCGTCAGTAAAGAAATTGGTCGCGACACTCTACTTGCCTTAGTTGGAGGATCAGCGCAGTTCGACGCCTCGCCTGAGTCATTGCCTTACCTTGCCTACACCGAAGAATCAGGGCTAGGGCGTATCGTTTCGCATAGGCTTCAAGGAAAAGAAGCGTTATTGCACCTGAAACCGCGCTTTAGCAGTCATTTAGCGGCGGTTCTAATGTCGATGGCTTTGGAGAACAAAGGGGGCGCTTGGCTGCCCAGAAGTCTTACCGAGCAGGAGATCTCGGATGGGCGGCTGCATCGTGTTTTGGATCAGAGCTGGGATATCCCGCTGGAGATTCACCTCACCAGACCTGTCGCTCCGCTGAGCCCCTATGCAGAGGCGTTCTGGGCTGGGCTGCAATAAAAGATTCAGTACAAGGGGATGGAGCCTGTGGCTCTGATCGCCTAAGCGTTGTCGCAGGTTACGAAAGCCATGCTGCTTGATAAAGCGCGCCTGCCAGATCCCTGTTCTGGGGAGCAATTCGCCAGTGTTAGGCTAGCGTATTACATCTGATAAATAGCTGCCGACCTCAGAGGCTGTTGTATGGCCTAAGTGGGTTAAATTAGTTCTGGAGCAGTCAGCCTTATAGGTTGACTGCTTCATTTTTAAAAATGAACTAATGATTAAGTTTAGGGGCATAAATGAGACGGTCCGCGCTGGACATATCACACCAATTTATTGATACGTGTCTCGCTCATTAGCTAGTCCTGGTTTTGCAGTTCTTCCTCGCCTTGTGTCTCTGCACGTCTATTAAGAAAATCCGAATTAGTGGTGGATTGGCTACCCTCAGAGCTCTGACTAGACTCTACGTCTAGTGCGGCTTCTGCATTGTCTCCTAGTGTCATTTCGATCTGCTGCCAGTTGTTCGCTGAAATCGACGTATTGCTGTAAATCGTGGTTGCACCCACGCCTTGTCCTAGGTTACCGCTCCGCTTGTTCTCATAGAGAATCAGGGCAGACTGAGCGCTACGTGCCGGAAAAGTATAAGGTTTCGGTCCGATTAGCGAGCCGTCACTGGCCATGGCGAGCGTGGGCATTAACAACATGGCCAACATAAAGCAGCAGAGAGTTAAGTCAAATCGAAAAGAGTAAAGCTTCATGATGCCTCCTTTACTCCAGAGGGCTGAAGCCAGCCCTCTGGATCCTTGATGTTGAAAATTACTAATTGCCTAGATTTCCCACGCTAACGTTGACGTTGTTGCCCACTGCGGTAGCAACTGAGCTGATATGAGGGCCTTCGAAGCCGCTAGGAGCTGCGACACTTAGATCCACATCGTTTACGGTAGAGAAGGCTGACACTGTACCGGTACCTGTTTGTACAATGTTTGCCAACAATATGGAGTCTGAACCATAGGTAGGCTGTACATCCACAGACAGATTATTGGCGACTGCCGTTGCAGCGCTATCAACTGTCATGTTGTCGATGTTCCCCACGTAAGATGTAGCTGTAACGGTTCCCGAGCCATTCCAAATCTGACTGGCATCTAGGTTAGTCATTGCATCCGTCACAAGGTTGCCGTTATTGGCGACCGCCGTTGCGGTGCTCTCAATCGCGCCTAGCTCTCCTAGCCCCCAATCCGAGTTATCGATATGTAAATTAGCATCTCCCTCGACTTTGCCAAAAATAGGGAGTTTAGCTTCCCAGTCGAATTCGATATCAGTGTCGGGTTTCGACATATTATCGATATCCGTTACCGTGCTGACCGAGTTCACACTCCCGTTGAAAGTTTGGTCAATTTCGACCAATGTAAGACCGTCAGGGTCAATCTCGTGAGCATCAATATCAATATCGATGTACTGATCTACATCAGTCTTTACGTTTAGATCCCATTTCCAGTGGGACTGATCGAAAGCCTGCGCTTGTGAGATGCCCAACATCAGGGCGCTTGCTGCGCCGATAGATATGGTGAGTTTGTTAAGTTTCATTGTGGCTTACCTCATGGTTAGCGACTACAGGATACCCGGCTTCCGGTTCACACGATTTGCCATCGGGGAGCGGGAGGCCCAGGCCTTCGGTCAGGATCTGAAAAGCACTCATCTCCACGACCGATCGAACACCGAGCTGTAGCGGTTCATTCCTCACAGCGCCGGTATCGAACTCGATAAGTTGGTTGCCAAAGAAGCGATAGATGCCCGATTCCACCTCATAGCCAACGACCTGCTTTTGCAGGCTCGATACGTATAAGGTGCTGAATGTCCTGACATCGACCAGGCGAAGATCCAGGCCGACATTGATGACGGCGGTGCGAATACCGGCTCCAATTCCGCTCACGAAAAGGCGCGCACCTCCAGTGGAAATATTGTAATTGAGCTCAGTTAAAGCGCCTAAAATTACAAAGTTAGCCGGCATTACCGCAATGGGTTTTGGTGCGAATGCCAGTGCGTTCTGTTCGAATAGTTGTTGCTCTGCCAGAGGAACCCTGACGTCCAAGCGTTCAGTTAGATTGACCTTGCCGGTCTTATAGAAGGCGCTAATCAGCATTTCTGAAACGCCTTGAGTCAAGGCGCTGCTTTCAGTAACGGTGGAGTAAGTCCGTTGACCGGTTTTATCGCTGATCTGCCCAACTGCTATGACGGGGAGATTGCTAGCCTCGTAGCTATTACGCAGAGCAGTCAGGCACTGCGAGTAAGGCGTATCGTTCGATGTTACAGGTGGCCCTGCAAGCGGATGTACGGTATTTACGTTTGGCTCAATAGATGCGCAACCACTAATGATGCTTATTAAGCAGCAAGCAAAACTGTACTTATACATTTTCATTATAATGTGCCCTGGCTTGTTCCCTGGTGTTATCAAGGCAGGACGTATGCCAAAAGCTGAATTTACCTTTATTTATAATAAGGTATCTGTTTGGTTCCTTTCTGTGTTTTTTTTGTTTTTTCATTTTGCATTTCGTTTTAGTATAAATTTTTTGAAATGCGGCATTTATAAGCGATAAATCTGTAGGTTGGGTAGATTAAGCACCCAGAGTATTATTTTTTTATCCCTTAGAATATTAGAAAATAAATTAAAATATATTAGCTTAGATGGTAAAAATGGCTACCTTTCTTTAGTCAATAATAAGTATGACTTTAATATTAAAAAAATTAAAAATAAGTATTCGATTTGTTTTTTTTTGGCTATAAAAATAGACTCATTTAAAGCGTATTTTTTTTATTCATTTTATATTTGATTGTGTATGCTAAGGTAGGGCTTTGTTTATATAGGTGATGAATCAGAGGAGTTAATAATGAATCAGTACATTTGCCGAAATAAGAGTATTGAACACTATGATAAGAACATAAATAAACAATATTTTACTGGAAGCTCAGCAGGGATGTGCACGCTCTACGAGACTCTTGAACGTTTGGCTAAATCTGATGTTCCAGTTTTTCTAACTGGAGAGAGTGGAACTGGAAAAGAGCTTTGCGCTACGGTACTGCATGAAAAGGGTGCTAGGTGTGACAAGCCTTTTATTGCTGTTAATTGCGCGGCAATACCGTTTGATATTTTTGAATCTCAATTTTTCGGTCATTTGAAAGGCACCTTTACCGGAGCCACATGCGACACTATCGGCTATGCAAGAGCTGCGGATGGAGGAACCCTTTTTCTCGATGAAATTTCTGAGTTAGACCTATCCATGCAAAGTAAGTTGCTTCGTTTTCTTCAGACGGGACAAGTTATGCCAGTCGGGTCGACGACTGCCCATACAGTAAACTGTCGTATTGTATGCGCAACAAATGTAAATCCTTTGGAGCAAGTTAGTAAGGGGTTGTTTCGATCAGATCTTTATTATCGTTTGAATGTAGTGCCCGTAAAGCTATTGCCTTTACGGGAGAGAGGGCGCGATGTCATCGAGATCGCAGAGAATCTGTTGAAGCGTTATTCGTCCGAGGAGAAGAAAAAATTTCAGCATTTTTCGGCGAATGCTAAAAAAGCATTACTTGATTACTCGTGGCCTGGAAACGTTAGAGAACTTCAAAATGTTATAAGAAGGTCGGTGATAATGCACGATGGTGTTATGCTTACTTTAGAAATGTTGGATCTAGAGGAAAGTTTAGAAAAGCATTTAAGTAAATGCACTCAAGATGAGGGCGAGGCTTGGCCTCATTCGGTTACACCGCTGTGGCAGGTAGAGCAGAAGGCCATTGAAAATGCTATTAGAATATGTAATGGAAATATTCAGCGCGCAGCGTCGTTGCTAGAAGTTGCACCTTCAACACTCTACCGTAAACGTCAGGCTTGGAAATTCTGCCCCGACAATTCTATAAGTTAAAAAGTAACTGTCTAAAGTAGCTATGTACTCTAGATTTCTTTATAAATTAGTATTAATGGTTCGATTGTATTTAAAGCTGACTTCTGTCAATAATACCTTGTTTTTTATAAAATAACGCATATTAGTGAAAAGTACTCTTGGTTACTTTTTGCTTAATTTCTAGTTAGCAAGGGTAGTAAAATAGTATGGTAAAGCTCTCTGAGGTTATTAGGTTAACCGTTATGGCTATATAGGCAGTCTGTTTATATACTTCTCATCGATATCGCTACTCTTTGAATTCCTTCGTTTGGGCGAAAAAATGCATATTGTTGTGGAATTAGACGTTGCCAAGACCTAATTTTTATATGGCAATGCTTGTGACTTAACCCTGTGGGCTTTGACATCATGACTAAAATATTACGATTTTTTGACATTCTATTTGCTGCCACGGGCCTGCTCATAGGTATGCCATTACTGTTTATATTAGCCCTAATCGGCTACTGGGACACGGGTTCCCCTCTATTTTTACAAGAGCGTGTGGGATATCGTGGCCAACCGTTTGTATTGATCAAGTTTCGTACCATGAAGCTTGATACCGCTTGGGTTGCTTCACATCTTGCAGACTCTTCCTCAATTACCAAATTCGGTCATTTCTTACGCCGTACCAAGCTGGATGAGTTACCCCAGCTATGGAATGTATTGAAGGGGGATATGAGCCTTGTGGGGCCTCGTCCGTGCTTATACACGCAAGATGAGTTGATCAAAGAGCGTACCGAGCGTGGTGTATACAATGTTCGCCCGGGAATTACCGGACTGGCGCAACTTAACGATATTGATATGTCTACGCCTCAGTTACTGGCAGAAACGGATCAGAAAATGATGGCGACTATGGCGGTGCCGACGTATTTTCGCTWCCTGTTCCTAACGGTGATGGGTAGAGGAAGCGGAGATCGGGTGAGGCAATAAAGCATACGTACTTCCGTGACCTACAAGGCAAACACTGCATGCAGGCTTTAGCAATCACTGTGTTACCGCTATTGGCTCCCTTTGGCTATTGGCTTKGATTGGGGGGCGCCGTCATATGGGCGATTATTACCAGGGATGAACGACGAGAGTATAGCTTTTTTAAAAAAACAATGGGGCGTGGGGATAGCCTTCTGTTGGCATTGCTATTAGGCGTAGGCATTGTCGAAATAACGGCTGGCGCTTGGCATTCAAGTTTGAATAAAGCCATGCCGCTTGCGGGTGCCGCCTGGCTTGCGGCATTGGCCTTTGTAATAATCCGCTCTGTACCACCAAGGCCTTCCGCGTGGTGGTTTGGTTTAGCGTTGAGTGGATTGGGTACGGGGGGATGGGCAGCCTGGCAAAAATGGGTAGTTGGTTTAACCCGTGCCACAGGGCACCCGCCGTTACATTCGATCTTTTTCGGCAATCTTGCGCTGTTGGTGGCGCTGTTATGTTTGGCCGGGCTGGGTTGGGCTTGGCAAAAGCGTTCAACACGTTTTTTTTGGGTAGCGCTTTTGCTGAGTGGCGCAATGGGAGGCGGCCTAGCCTCGGCACTTTCTGGCACGCGGGGCGGATGGTTGGCATTGCCGCTAGTGATATGGGTGTTTTATTGCGGATATGCGCGTCGATGGCGAGCGATTTGGCGATGGCTGGCACTGAGTGCTGCAATAGCTGTGATGATAGGTGTGTATGCGACGCCATATAGCGGTGTAGAAAAACGCGTGGATAAGGCGGTGGCTGAGGTGCATCGCTATATGGAAGGCGGTGACTATGGCTCCGTCGGGGCTCGCTTAGAAATGTATCGCGGTGCATTCTGGCTGATTTATGAACGTCCTTTTATGGGTTACGGGCATCAGGGTTATCTACCCGCCATGCAAAGACTAGAGGCACAAGGCGTGCTAAGTCCTGAGCTAGGCAATTACTGGCATGCACATAACGATCTGCTGGATGCCTGGGTGAGAAGAGGGCTGCCAGGTTTTCTTATAGTAGTGAGCCTCTATCTCATTCCCTTATGGCTTTTTTTTCCAGGTTTGCGCGCTGAAAGCCCTATTCAGCGCTCTTATGCTGTAGCTGGAATGTTGTTGCCAATCGCTTTTATGAGTTTCGGTTTAAGCTATTCTTTTTTTGCATATCCGGCAGGTATAGCAGTGTATGCTAGCTGGCTGATTTTCCTTTGGGTTCACGTTGCCGAGCAAGTCCCGCAAGATGGTCGCCATGTATACACTAATAAAAAGCCTGACGGCGATATTGCTGATGCCAATGTCACTGATGGCAGTCACTTTTACAATCGGATGGTCGATTCGAAAGCTGGGTCGGCATCGCCTGGGTGACAGCATAATGACGTTGGCAATGCTTTTGCTATTGCTGGCAGCTTGGGCACCAGTGGCAGATAACTTGCTGGGGCCGTTAGAGTCGAAATATGCCGCCTGGGAAAAATGGCCTGAAGAGAGTGACATCGAAGCAGTGGTAGTACTCGGGGGTGGTTGGCAGCCAGATCGCCCTTGGTCGATCACTGGTAGGTTCAGCGAAGGTTCGGGCTTGCGTCTGATGGAAGGCTTGCGGCTATGGCATCAGCGTCCAGACTTGCTGCTGGTAGTATCAGGTGGAGGGAAAGATCCGGAAATGACCATCGCTCATGGCTACGCTGAAGCTGCCAAGGCATTGGGGGTGCCCTCGGAGAGTATCGTGACGCTCGTGTCGCCCAATGATACGGCTGAAGAGGCCAAGGCGGTGCAGTCACTACTCGGTGAAGGTGCTCAAGTATTGGTGGTGACATCAGCGTCGCATATGCCGCGCGCGATGCGTCATTTCGAGGCGGCAGGCCTAGCCCCAGTGGCTGCACCTACTCATTATTTGGCTGATCGAACGGAGGGCTCAGCGCTAGCTTATTGGCTACCCTCTGCGCGTGAGCTACGCAAGACCGAAAGGGCGATCTACGAAACCCTTGGGTTGCTTGCTATTCAGTGGGAGCATTGAATGTGTCACATTTGAAAACGTGCGCCTCTGCTTACCTAGGAGATAAGTAAGACATGTTCAAGCGTATTTTAGTGGTGTGTACCGGTAATATCTGTCGTAGCCCCGTCGCTGAAGCATTGCTTAAACAGCAGCTACCCGATCGTCATATCAGTTCCGCTGGCTTAGGCGCCTTACAAGGTGAACCTGTAGCATCGTTTGCACGTCAACTGGCCGAGGCCGATGGCTTGGATGTTACTAATCACCAGGCACGGCAACTAACCGCGACAATGATACAGGAAGCCGATCTTATACTGGTGATGTCCGAGGGCCAGCGCCGTGCCGTTGGGCAGCAGGCACCTCAAGCCTTGGGCAAGACGCTACTGCTAGGTCGTTGGCTAGACAGTGGCAAAGGACGCAATATTCCCGATCCGTACCGAAAATCCATGGAAGTTTTCGAACATATTCATATGTTACTCAAAGACGCGACCCTCACGTGGTCGAAGAAACTCTAGAGACATCGCCTTCGTCTCTTTTTTACTTTTTATATCTACTTTACCTTATATATCTTTTTGCGATATGACCGATTGGGCATATCAAAGATAGTTTTTATTTATTATTTAAAAAATAGTTCATATATCTTGCTATTTAGTTTTTTAAAGATTAAGTGCTAGTGGCTAGTATTATTTTTTTTKCTTTATACGATTTTTTGGACTTATTTTATACTACCTCATAATGTTATTTGTGCAGTGTTTGTTGAGCTATCATTTAAGTGACACGATTATGTCATTTAATAACATTACCGTTGCACAGTGAGTCGTGATCGCCAGTTTTGTTGATACATACAATTATCTATGATGGCTGTGCAACCCTAGTCACGATGCTTCGTATTAAGAATATGGAGGTGACGTATCCTGGGCTGAAAACACCGGTATGTTCTCGCACATAAGGTTATCACTGCTGAGTATTTATAAAGTCGTTCCTAGATGGCTACTGACTACACAAATTTATTGGACGATCCTGATAAAAGGAGAGGTTAGACAATGAATTATAAATCCTATGGTGATTTAAGTGAAGACATCGCTGCGTCCTTGTTCAAAGTTCACGGAAAGGGTTACGACTTGGTGGTGGGTATCCCCCGTAGCGGCATGATCCCGGCCAGCATGATTGCGTTGGGCTTGCATATCGATGTGGTAGGGCTCCCAGAATTCATTGCCAACCGACCGCTGAAAACCCGCTTGCGCAGAAAGGCTGAGAGTGGGCCGGGCGTTGCGTGGGATGCGAAAAAAGTGCTGCTAGTCGATGATAGTGTCATAACAGGGAAGACTGCGCAGGAAGCACGGGATGCTATCCCCGACAACTGCCCTTGCTTAATTGATACCTTGGCGATCTATGCAGATCCGGACGGTAAGCAATACGTCGATATTCATTTTTACACTCTCGAATCACCCCGGGCTTTCCAGTGGAACCTGTTTACCCCCGTCATGCTTTCCCGAGCGTGTGTCGATATCGATGGTGTGCTGTGCGTCGATCCTACCGCTTACCAGAACGATGATGGAGCGCAGTACATTGCATTTTTGAAAAACGCTGAGCTGCTTTTCCTGCCTGCAGGTCGAATTGGCTGCTTGGTAACCAACCGGCTCGAGAAATACCGTCGCCAGACAGAGACGTGGCTTAAGCAGCAGGGCATTGAGTATGAACGCTTGGTCATGCTGGATCTGCCTTCGAAGGAGGAGCGTCAGCGCCAGGGTGTTCACTCTACGCATAAGGGCCTGTTCTACAAGAACTCCGATTACACTTTCTTTATTGAAAGTGGTGCCAGCCAGGCTACGAGTATTGCCAAAATATCGGGGAAAGCCGTTTATTGCTGTGAAGATAACCGAGTCTATACGGCGGCCAGTAACACTTCCGCCAAAAAGGAACAACACGGCTACACCAAACGCCTTCTCCGCGCCGCTAAACGAAGGATCGCGTCTGGCCTTCCACGTCCCCTAAAGACGGCGCTGAAGGAGCGGTGGAAACCTAACAAGGCGTGAACTGATTCAAAGACCGACTAGTGGGTGCCCCTCAAGGGGGGCTTTTTTCTGTGTCTCCACTGTCACTATGACCTCTCCCCATTTTGGAGTATTACAATTGTTCTGCGCTTGTAACTTGCGATTGCTTCTTATGTTATTTTTTACAACTCCTTAATTTTAAATATAAATTTTTTATTAGTATTACAAAAGGTAATGTCACCTACCTGCTAGGCATGATGTTGTTTCCTCATTTCCCTAACGCCAATCTCATTTCTGCACGCCTAAATAGCGTTAGCTATCTCACCCTCATCAATTAAGTAAATCAAAGTATCTGTTTTGTTTTTTTATGTAACCTTATATTTGTCTGCCGTACATGGCATTCATKTCTTATGGCGGTTCGAAAACTGAACCGCCAAGACGAGTTTCCAAATAAGGCTCAGGGAAATGCCATTTACTATCCCCGGGCGGTAGCGTGGTAAGACACAAAACAAAGGGAACAAAAAATGACTAATTTCAAAGCAATAGCAGGTATAGAAACTAGAAAAAGCCCAGTGCGGTTGGTTCGCTATCTGACGTTTTTTATGCTTCTAGGGGCATTGAGTGGTTGCGCCATGGCCCCTGGTGGACACATTGATGACAGCGAGCTCGACCAGTCGCTGGACGGTCGAGTGGACGTACAGCCAATCACGCCGGAGTTTGTAGATACATTGTATGTCCCGCAAGCGCCTACCACGCAAGCAACATCTCAGGCATTGAATCAAGAAGTACAAGGTTATGAGTATCGAGTAGGGCCTGGGGATATTTTAAGCGTGATTGTCTACGACCATCCCGAATTGACTATTCCAGCTGGCGCCGAACGCTCCGCTGCGGAAACCGGTAACCGGATACGGCCCAATGGCACGATGTTCTATCCCTACGTGGGGCGCGTGAGGGTTGAGGGTATGACGCTTGACGAGGTGCGTGAGTTAATCGCACGGCGACTTTCCGAAGTGATCAACGAGCCTCAGGTAGAGGTAGGCATCGCGGCTTTTAACTCTCAGAAAGTTTATATCAGCGGCGCCGTGGAAACCCCCGGTACTCTGCCATTGACTATTTCGCCGATGACGATACTTGATGCCATTAGTGCAGTAGGTGGAGCGCGTGATAATGCGGATTGGCGCAACGTAAAACTAAGCCGCAATGGAGGCGAAGAGGTGATATCGCTTTACGCCATGATGCGTCAAGGGGATATGACACAGAATCGGTTACTGCGTGATGGTGATTTGCTTCACGTACCCACCATGGAAAATCAAAACGTTGTTGTTCTGGGCCAAGTCAGTCGCCCCGGTGCCATTGCCTTGGGTAATGAGCGCATCACGTTAACGGATGCATTGGGCAGAGCTGGTGGTGTTAATGAAAATCGTGCCGAGCCGTCGGGTATTTTCGTAGTGCGAGGAAACCCGCCTGGTAGCGAGAAACTTGCCACTGTCTATCAGTTGGATATTCAGGATGCCACACGCTTATTGCTGGGAACACGTTTTCCTCTTGAGCCGCAGGATGTGGTTTACGTGACGTCAGCACCGCTGGCTCGCTGGAACTCTGTGATCTCACTACTGCTGCCATCAGTTAGTTTGCCTGGCGATTTTGCAACGTCAGCAATCGATGCCGGTGAGCTGTAAGCATCAATTTTGCAATATATCTTAAGAGTGATGAGGCATCACCATGACTAATTTCCCTTCACCACCTTCGTCGCCATCCCCCCAAGAGAGCGATGACCTTAATCTGCGTAAGTTGGTAGATACGCTTTCCGATCATCGCTGGTTTATTGTGTCTGTGACGGGATTTTTTCTGCTGGCGGGCTATTTTAATGCCAGTTCTCAGCCGAGAATATATCAGGCTGATGCCTTGGTTCAGATAGAGACCAGAGGGTCGAACTTGGCGTTCATGGAGTCACTGGGAGAGCCGCAACAAGGTAATCCCACCTCTGCTGAGCTCGAAATTCTGCAGTCACGTATGGTGCTGGGGGAAACCGCAGACCGTCTTGACCTTGCTATTCAGGTTGAACCGCGTCGGTTGCCGTTGGTAGGAGACTTCCTGGTGCATCATGGCGTTAACCAAGAGTGGTTTGAAAGCCTTACGCCGAATTTCATTCTCCAGTGGTTGGCAGATTCCGAAGATGATTGGAACAATCCTTATGTATGGGCCGGCGAGTCGCTGCGAGTCGCCCGTTTTGATGTTCCAGAGGAAAATGTGGGAAGTGAGCATGTGCTGCGCCTCATCGAAGGCGGTGAATTCGAGCTACTGTTAGATGAGCAAACGCTGCTGACGGGCAGCGTTGGGGAAACCGCCCAGAATGATGAATTGGGATATCGTCTGTTTGTTAGTCAGGCAGAAGCACACCCCGGTGCAGAATTCACATTAGTGCGGACGTCCGCGCTTAGCGCCATCGGAGAGCTGAAGAATCGCTTTGAAATCATCCCGCGCGGGTTAGAGTCGGGGGTCTATGAACTGACGTTGAATGGTTCTGACCAGAGCCAGATTCAGCCTACGCTAGATACGTTGACCAGCGTCTTTTTGACCCAGAATGTTCAGCGTCATTCGGAAGAAGCAGAAAACCAGATCGCCTTTCTCGATGAGCAAATTCCCCAGGTTAGCAACCAACTGTCAGATGCCGAAGGAATGCTTAACGACTACCGAGCACAACGTGACTCTGTGGATCTGACGTTCGAGACACAGAACCTGCTTACTCGGGTAGTCGATGTGGAGAATCAGCTCAGTGAACTGGCGATGCGAGAAGCAGATTTGGCTGAAAGGTACCGTCCCTCGCATCCCAACTACCAAACGTTATTGAGGCAACGCGGTCAGCTTGAAGCCGAGCGTGACCGACTAAACACCTTGGTGAATGAGCTACCCGAGACGCAGCAGGAAGTGCTGCGTCTTACCCGGGACACCCAGGTTAATCAGCAAGTGTATGTGCAACTGCTCAACCAACTTCAAGAGATGCGTTTGGTGAAGGCTGGTACCGTGGGCAATGTACGTATCTTGGATGCGGCCATGCTAAGCCCTGGCACTATTGCGCCGCGTATTGCTCTAATAACTGCTGTCAGTGGCTTGATTGGTGCACTGTTGGCGATGCTAGTACTAGTTGTTCGTATTTTGCTCAGCCGAGCGATTAAAACTCCCGAACAGCTTGAAGAACTGGGGTTGCCTGTCTATGCCACATTACCGAATTCCGGCGAACAGGCTGGGCTTACCGAACGGATTCGCCCGCGTCGTTCCAAAAAAGCCCAAGAAGTTTTTCGCGGCTTGCTGGCCATMAAAAAACCAGCCGAAATCGCGGTGGAAGCATTGCGTGGGCTGCGTACCAGTCTCTATTTCGCCATGCTGGAGTCCGACAATAATCGGTTAATGATTACTGGTGCGAGCCCAGGGGTAGGTAAGAGCTTTATAGCCGCTAACTTGGCGGCGGTATGTGCCCAAGCGGGGCAAAAAGTGTTGTTAATTGATGCGGATATGCGCCGCGGCCATTTGCACCATGCCTTTCACGGCAAGGGCGTAAAGGGGCTCTCAGAGTTATTGGCACGACGTATCAGCCTAGAAGAGGCCATTCGGCATAGTGATCTAGATGGGCTTGATTATGTGGCAAGAGGGAGTGTGCCGCCTAATCCATCAGAGCTTTTGATGCAGCAAAGTTTTCACGAATTTCTAGACACTATAAGTAAAAGCTATGATCTGGTAATCGTGGATACACCTCCGATACTGGCGGTTACCGATGCTTCGGTGGTAGGCAAATTGGTAGGTACCAGTTTAATGGTGGTGCGTTTCGATACTAACCCGCCTGGCGAAATCAAAGCCGCTAAGCGTCGTCTTGAGAGTGCTGGTGTGAGACTCAAAGGTGGGATTCTAAACGGCGTGAAGAAACCGACCAGCAGCCGCCATGGATATTACGGCAGCTACCTCTATGCTTACCGGTGAACCAATATGCTTAATCAATTGCGTGAATTTTATTCCTTACTAACGCAACAACAGCGTCGCCGATTGCTAAGCCTCCAGGTACTGATCATTATTATGGCGTTAGCGCAGATCGCTAGTGTGATCGCCATTGGGCCTTTCATGGCAGTGGTTGGTGACATGAGCAAACTCCAGGGTGATGGCTGGTTAGCCTGGGCTTATACCTATAGCGGGGCGCAAAGCCACAAATCCTTTTTAAGTCTATTAGGCGGTTTGGTGCTTGGGGTTTTGCTAATGGCGGCACTCATTTCCATGTATACCACTTGGCGTCTTTCGCTTTATAGCGAGCAAGTGGGGGCGGAACTCTCTAGTCGCCTATATCGCTATTACCTGCACCAGCCTTGGCTGTTTCATTCCAACCAAAACACCAGCAACCTGATCAGCAAGGTCTCGGTTGAAGTCCAGCGCGTGACCACTAAAGTGATCAACCCAGCGATGGAGCTCAACGCTAAGACGGTCATGGTGACCTTGATGAGCCTGGCTATCTTTATCTACAACCCCGTTGTAGCGATATCCGGGTTGGTGATATTCCTCGCCACTTATCTGTTGCTTTATCAAACGGTGCGTCGCTTTCTTAGCATTAATGGCAAGCGTATATCGGAGGCTCAATCTAAACGCTTCAAACTGATGACCGAAGGATTTGGAGGTATTAAGGATCTCCTTTTATTGCATCGTCAGGCGAATTTTMCCTCGCGTTTTGAAAAGGCCAGCAATCGCATAGCGCGGGGCCAAGGCGTGACACAAGGATTAAGTGAAGCCCCCCGTTACGCGATCGAACTGGTGGCCTTTGGCTCGGTAATCCTGTTGGTTCTCTACCTGCTTAACCTCTACGAAGGCAACCTGGGCGCCATTCTACCGGCACTTTCAATCTACGCCCTGGCCGGCTTCAAGATGTTACCTGGCTTTCAGAAAATCTATACCTCTATTACTAAAATACGCGGCAACTTAGCGGCTTATGATGCGATCCGAGAAGATCTAATGGCTAGCCGTGGTGAAACCAAAAAATTAAATGCAGGTAGTGAATCTCAGCCGGAGGCTCAATCAGCGCCGTGGGTGCCTCAGCGAGAGATAACGATACAGGAGGTAGCCTTCGACTACCCTGGAACGCGGGCATTGGCACTGGATGGGCTGACGTTGACAATTCCGGCGAACAAAATGGTCGGCTTAGTCGGCGCTTCAGGCAGTGGCAAGAGCACTGCAGTGGACTTATTGCTGGGTCTGATTGAGCCTCAGCAAGGTCAAATACTCATTGATGGTGTGGCTCTAACGCAGGAAAACTTGCGCAATTGGCATGCGGGTGTGGGGTTTGTGCCGCAACAGATATTTCTTGCCGATGGTTCCATTCTCGAAAACGTCGCCTTTGCCATTGAACGCGAAAATATTGACGTTGAGAGGGTCAAGGAAGCTCTGCATATGGCGCAACTTGATGAGCTGATCGAGCGATTTCCCGAAGGGCTCGAAACCCGAATCGGCGAGCGAGGAGTTCAGATATCAGGAGGGCAGCGCCAGCGTCTGGGTATTGCTCGTGCCCTTTATCAGCAAGCCAGAGTATTGGTCTTTGATGAAGCCACCAGCGCTCTGGATGGGATTACCGAGCGGCGTGTAATGGAAGATATTCAGCGCTTTGCAGGCCAGATGACAGTAGTGCTTATTGCCCACCGTCTGGCCACGGTCAAAGAGTGCGACATCATTTATATGCTTGAAAACGGACGAGTGAGTGATGCTGGTACTTATGATGATTTGGCCAGCCGCAATCATACCTTCCAAATGATGGCTAACCTCTAGCCACAGTAGAAAAAAGGTATCGCCATGAACTTGATTGGTGCGCTATTGCTGTTTGTGGGTCTTGCGTTAAGCAGCCTTTATTTGTTTCCCAGTGGTGGCCCACAGCTGGCTGACTTTGTGCTGATCGTTTTTGCTGGCGTGATGCTTTTGATGTCACTAGGAGATAAACACCTGAAAGTTTCTGCCTTCGCTATGTGTTGGGGGTTAATGGTGTTATGGGTGGTAATGGTATGTCTTAGTTGGACGTTAGTGATGCAAACGACGGACTTTTTTATGCCTGCTCTGTTCTTCTTGTTCAACTTTTTAATTGGTATGGGCTTGCTGCGTTTCCTGAGCGTTTATGGTGAGCGTGCTAATAGCCTGATTCGCAATAGCGTGTCTATTGCGCTATTGGTCGCCGGTGGCTTTGTGCTAGTGCAACTAGCCTTGGGCATTAACCGCACCACTGGAAGCTTTAATAACCCCAACCAGCTGGCTTATTTTTCGCTATGTGGTGTGGTGGTATTGTTAATGCTCGATGATTTTCACCCGAAAATGAGGCCTTTGGCATTGGCCGGGCTGGCTAGCGGCGTACTAGGGATTTTATCGGCGTCTTCGTTGGCCGCTATGGGGGGAGGCGTCATGGTAATGGTCGGTTGGGCCATAGCAAATGCCAAGCAAGTCAAATATTTTGCGCGCCTGCTGTTGGTAGTCCCACTGCTATTGGGAGGCATTGTAATAGCTAATATCAGTTCGGAGGGGCAAGTATTGCGCAACCTTGAGGCACGAATGGATCGGGCACCAAGCAAAGTGGATAGKGTTTATGAGGAGCGCAAGTTTGACCGGCTAACAAACTTTCCCGCCTACGCCATATTGGGGGCAGGGGAAGCTAAACGAGAGCGTTTTGCTCCTTATGATGGGGCCGAAATTCATTCTTCCTTCGTTAATATGCTGTTTGCCTATGGTTTACCAGGGCTAGTACTTTTTCTGTCGATGATAGCCACCGTATTGCGGCGAGCTCCGCTCTATATCTGGGCGGGAGTAGCGGGACCATTGATCTATTCCACTACCCATAACGGTTTACGCTCGACGCTATTCTGGATACTACTTGTGATCTGTTGGCATCTCTACCGGCAAGGCTCGATCGCGGCTTCCCGTCGAGGCTTCGCTTTTAATCCCCCTTCTGAAATGACGTGATTGCCAGCGCTGTAATCTGATAACCCGCGAGAATGGATAGAGATAACTTATGGCTAGTTTAATGAAGTCGCTATCGATGACGCCGCGTTGCATAAAGCGCAGGGTGCTTGTAGCACTAGATGGTTTGATTATCGCGGGCAGCTTGCAGCTTGCAACAATGACTCATGTGGAAAGCCTACAACCGCTAAGCAGTGTTGTCTTGTGGATGACCATCGGCCTGTTGGTTCCGGTGAGTCTCTTGCTCTTCCGTTGGCTAGGGCTTTATCGCGTCGTCATTCGCTACATGAGCCATGCCACTGTATCGACGATTGTTATGGCTGTGCTGGCATCGAGTTTGTTAGTCGCACCGGCCAGTTACATGACGGCCTCACCCATTGGGTTATCGATTATCGTTATCTATGCGCTGTTCTTGTTGTTGGGTATCGGCAGCCTGCGTTTTGTTTTACGTGAATTGTATCGCCATAGTCAGCTGCGTCAGCGCAAGCCGGTGGTGATCTATGGGGCAGGAGCCGCTGGTTGCGAGCTGGTAGCGGCGCTTCGAAACGGAGAAGAGTACCAACCGGTGGCCTTCGTTGACGATTGGCGCGGGTTGGAAGGTGCCATGGTAGAAGGACTGCGGGTACATCAACCGGTCGCGTTGGCGGCCCTGATCCAAGAATATCAGGCCGCTATGGTTCTTCTGGCCATTCCCAGCGCTCCCCGTTGGCGTCGACGCGAGATATTGCATTGGCTTTCGGGACTTTCCGTGCCTCTCAAAACAATTCCCGGAAGTGCCGATGTGATCGCCGGGAGGGCCAAAATCAGCGAACTTCGCGATGTGGCGCTTGAGGATTTATTGGGTAGGGAGTCGGTGCCTGCTTTCCCCGAATTGCTGGAGGCCAATATCCGTGATAAAGCGGTCATGGTGACGGGGGCGGGAGGCTCGATAGGTAGCGAGCTGTGTCGTCAGATTCTAAATCAGAATCCTGTTCGGCTACTTTTGGTAGACAATTGCGAATTCGCACTATACGCCATTGAGCAAGAGCTGAAGCAATATATTGAAAGTACGTTGTCTCGGTGCGATCTAAAACCATTACTTATCTCAGTGCAGCATGCGGGCAGTCTTAAGGCCGTATTCGAATGCTTCGAGGTGCATACTGTCTACCACGCTGCCGCTTATAAGCATGTGCCAATGGTTGAGTTCAATCTCGTGCAGGGAGTGAGCAATAACGTCTTAGGCACCTTAAATCTAGCCAAGGCGGCAATGGCGGCGGATGTAGAAACTTTTGTTGTGGTATCCACCGACAAAGCCGTTCGCCCCACTAATGCCATGGGAGCATCCAAACGTTTAACTGAGCTTATCTGTCAAGCTTTCGCCCATGCCCAGTCCAACACACGATTCTGCATGGTGCGCTTTGGCAATGTTTTAGGCTCAAGCGGCTCAGTTGTCCCAGTGTTCCGTCAACAGATTGAGCAAGGCGGCCCCATTAAGGTGACTCACCCTGATATCACCCGCTATTTCATGACGATTCCCGAAGCTGCGCAACTGGTTATCCAGGCCGGTGCTATGGGTGAGGGKGGGGAGGTTTTCGTGCTCGATATGGGCGAGCCAGTACGTATTCATGATCTGGCCATGAATATGATTCGTCTTTCGGGGCTGGAAGTAAAAGACGCTGCCCATCCTGATGGGGATATCGAAATCATCTATTCCGGCTTGCGGCCTGGTGAAAAACTGTACGAGGAATTGTTGATAGGTCATGACGTCAGCAAGACGCGCCATGATCGTATCATGACGTCACAAGAGCGATTCTGGGAATGGTCGAGGCTCGAAGCCTTTTTACAGCAACTGGAGCAGGCGTTTATTGCTACTGATCATCTGCGTATCCGCCAACTGCTGCAGTCGGCCCCCCTGGACTACAACCCCTTGGATGAAATAGCCGATCTGGTATGGAAAGCACGCCAGGCAATGCCTTTAGATACGCAACGTCAACCCATTGATGCAACGAACTTGGCCTTAAGGTCGGTCACACGACTAGGTCCTATATTAAGCCCGGTATCCAAGGAAGGCTGAGCAGCCGAGTGACCGCCTGACGTTTACCCCCATCCTGCCACAACCTGTTCTTACGGTGCCTATGCCATAGGGTCTGAGCTTCTCAATCCTCGCTCTGATCACCATTTTTTCGTGCTTGAGTGATGCGAAAAGCATTATTGAGCATGTCATCAATGCTTATTCAATAAAAAGTGCTCTCTTTAGCACAAGGAGGCAAGTCATGACGAACAAACAATCTAATGGCGAACAACAAGAGTGGCTATCCGGGATTACCGTTTTTCTGATCAGAGATTGTCAACTGGCGTATTTGGATACCCTCCGCAATTTGCTTGATCACCATGGATTTAATGTGCTGTATGGCGTGCCAATTGAAGGCAAGCAACAACAGGCACTTGCTCAGTGGATTATTGATGATGAACAGGCGCCAGGAAAATATTCCAGCGGTGGGTACCTACCTGTTTTTCTCCTGGTGGTACAGGATGTCCATCCATTAACGGAGAAGCAGATTTCAAGTGACGCTCCTGAAAAGGTTAACAATCTACGCGTACCTATTATCAAGGCAGCGTTCAGTGCCATGGTCCATCAAGGGGAGAGCAAGGAAGAACTGCTTAGTCCGATACATTGTTCCCGCGATGCTGGCCAAGCGCTCGAGTATCTCAATACGTTGGTACCCAAGCAGGCTGGTGAAATACGTGCAGTAGCTCTAAGCAACGAGGCTGCATTTCGCACACCTTATCCGGTTCTGGCCGACCTAAGTAAAGAGGTTTGTCGAGCCAAGGTAGAGCTGGTGGATTTTCATGGCTCTGAGGCGATTTGCAAGACGTTTCGACCTGGGCGTGAGCGCTATCTAGAGCGTGAAGTAAAGGCGCGTGAGCTCGGTGCGTCACTGCCAGAAGTATCTCGGCTGCTAGAAGTCGGGCCTCATTACCTAGTGTTTGAGCGCTATGCCAATTGTATGGAACGCATTTTATCGCCTCGTGCGCCTTTTTCTCGTCATGGTTTGCTGCCTATCTGGACCATTGAGCGCGTGAGAGCAGTGATTTTGCACTATCGCCGTCTTGGCTACGAATGCATCGACCTTAATCCGCAAGATCTTATCTATGACCCTTGTCAGGGGTTAAAGATTATTGATTTCGAATTTCTACAGCCCGGTCCTAATGAAATAAAGACGTTGAAAGGCAACTATGCCTGGTACGAAGTGCCTTCGCTTTTTACCGGCGACTTGCCGCTTTCAGCTCGTCATAGCTCCTATCGACATCGTTGGTTTCCCTATACCGGGCTGCCGCGAACCTTATGCCTGAGTGAACTTCCGCGTCCATTACTTGCCATGGTGCGTTCAGTGGCCTTGGTGCCCTTGACGTTGGATGGCTTGAGGCGAGTGAGCTGGCGCCATATTCAGCGCTTTGTACGCAACTGAGTTTAGTGCTGTTAATAGTTCCCACTCCTGCCTAATGCCCTCTATTTCCCCGTCATGGAGTCATTAAATGAAGATTCTTGTTACCGGCCATGCCGGATTCATCGGCTTTCACACAGCCAAACGGTTGCTGGAGCGCGGCGATAGTGTCGTCGGCTTTGATAGCGTGAATGACTATTATGACCCCGCTATTAAGGAGGCGCGTCTGAAAATTCTTGAGCAGACGGCGTTAGCAACGAGGGGCGACTATCTTTCAATTCGCGCTAATCTAGCGGATCAACAGGCGGTGGCAGAGTGCTTTAATGAGCACCGCTTTGACCGGGTCATTCATCTGGCTGCCCAAGCGGGGGTGCGTTATTCGCTGGAAAACCCACTGAGTTATGTGGAAAGCAACTTGATTGGATTTACTAATGTGTTGGAGGCGTGCCGCCACTCCAATATAGCGCACCTGACTTATGCCAGTACCAGTAGTGTTTATGGCGCTAATACTCTAATGCCATTTTCCGAACATGAAGGTGCTAATCACCCACTGCAATTTTATGCCGCCACCAAGAAAGCGAATGAAATGATGGCTCACAGCTATAGTCATTTGTTTGGATTACCGACCACCGGACTGAGGTTTTTCACCGTCTATGGCCCCTGGGGGCGACCAGATATGGCACTTTTTAAATTCACCAAAAGTATTTTGGCCAATGAGCCTATTGATGTTTTCAATTATGGCTGTCATACGCGTGACTTTACCTATGTGGATGACATCGTGGAAGGTGTTATTCGCGCCAGCGATGATATAGCTACTCCTGCTTATCAGTGGAATAGCGATAGTCCTGATCCTGCTACCAGCAATGCTCCTTTTCGTATCTTCAATATTGGCAATAATGATCCTGTTACGGTCAACGTCTATATAGAAGCTATTGAAAAAGCGTTAGGTAGAAAAGCCATCAAGAACCTGTTGCCTTTACAGCCTGGCGATGTCCCAGACACTTATGCGGATTCAGGTGAATTAGAAAGAATGGTTGGTTATAAACCCACTACACCAGTAGTTCAAGGCGTTGAAAATTTTGTCGAATGGTATCGTAATTACTACTCGTTAAATAAACCAAACACCGTCTTGAGTGAAATACATAGTCCGTCTGAGTAACCCCTTTCTTCATATTCTTCTCATTACTCTACTCTACATTTAGGTAATTCAATGAACGTTACAGTTTTCGGAACCGGTTATGTAGGCCTGGTTCAAGGCACTATTCTAGCTGAAGTTGGCCATCACGTTGTTTGTATTGATCTGGATGATAATAAGGTCGAACAACTTAGGCAGGGTAACATCCCTATTTATGAACCTGGTCTTGAGTCTTTGGTAAAAGAAAACCACGCCGCTGGACGGCTTGAGTTTACCACCGACGCAGTAGCCGGGGTCAAACATGGTCAAGTACAGTTTATTGCTGTGGGGACTCCACCGGATGAAGACGGTAGTGCTGACCTTAAGTACGTTCTAACTGTGGCTGCAACCATTGCTGAACATATGGAACAGAGCCAAGTTATCATTAACAAATCCACCGTGCCTGTAGGTAGTGCGGACAGAGTACGAACTGAGGTGGAAAAAATTCTAGCAAGACGCGGCCGTGATGATATTGCGTTTGACGTGGTGTCTAATCCTGAGTTCTTAAAAGAAGGTAGTGCGGTCGCCGACTGTCAAAAACCTGATCGTATTATTATCGGTACCGAGTGCGATGCCACGATCGAAGTAATGCGCGAGTTATACGCTCCCTTTAATCGTAATCACGACAAGATTATCGTGATGGACGTAAAAAGTGCCGAATTGACTAAGTATGCAGCCAACTGCATGTTGGCTACTAAGATAAGTTTTATGAACGAGATGGCAAATTTGGCTGAGCGTTTGGGTGCCGATATCGAGTCGGTGCGTAAAGGAATAGGCTCGGACCCACGTATTGGTTACGACTTCATTTACCCTGGCGTGGGGTATGGTGGTTCTTGCTTTCCAAAAGATCTCCAGGCACTTATACACGTCTCAAATGCTATCGATTTTGATGCCAAATTACTGAAAGCAGTGGAGTCACGTAATAAAGAGCAAAAAAACACGTTATTCAACAAGATAAGTCAGCACTTCAATGCGGAACTAAAGGGAAAAACCTTCGCCATTTGGGGGCTTTCATTCAAGCCTAATACTGATGATATGCGTGATGCTCCGAGCAGGGTGCTTATGGAAGCACTTTGGGCTGCCGGTGCCAAGGTTAAGGCGTATGACCCGGAAGCCATGGAAGAAGCACAGCGTCTTTATGAGCGGCATGATCACTTGGTTCTTTGTGGCACCAAAGAAGCTGCTTTAAAGCATGCCGACGCTTTGATTATTGTCACCGAGTGGCAAAATTTTCGGGCGCCTGATTTTGATCTTATTAAATCACAACTTACTGAACCCACTATCTTTGATGGACGTAATATTTATGAGCCACGTCGCATGAAGGAGAAAGGATTTACTTACTACTCAGTGGGTAGGCCTAGCCCGTTACTATCTTCACCCACTCCCCACTAAAAGCACACTTTCATAACCTGTTTGATATTCTCTGATAGACAGCACATCTCATTAAATATATTAATTTTATGCCAGTTTTAAAGAGCAAAATTATTAATCTGTCTGGTACTTTTTGAGGAGGCATTATGAACGCTAAGTCTGATAAACCAAATCGCCGTTTTCTGCTGGTGTCGGGCTCAAGTTATTCCTTGGTTAATTTTCGCGGCCCGCTAGTACGCAGTCTGATTAATGCAGGATTAGAAGTTCATGCGGCTTCTCCAGGGCTTCGTGATGATCCTGCCACATGTCGGCAGCTCGAATCCTGGGGGGTGTTTATTCATGATATCCCTATGCAACGAACAGGACTGAATCCTTGGCACGATTTCCTTACCCTGAAGGCACTTTATCGCTTGATGAACGATATTCGTCCCGATGCTGTTCTGGGATATACCATCAAGCCGGTGGTGTATGGAATGTTAGCGGCTTGGTTGGCGAAGGTTCCTCAGCGCTACGCATTAATCACTGGGCTGGGGTATGCCTTTGCCGGAGAGGCTCGTGGCAAGCGTGCTCTGCTTTTTCATTTGGTGTGCAGACTGTATTCGGCAGCTCTGAATAAGGTAGATAGAGTATTTTTTCAGAACCCTGATGACGAAACTTTATTTCGTGATTTGGGGATACTACGCGCTCACATCCCTTCGCAAGTACTCAATGGGTCAGGGGTAGATATGGCTCATTTTGCAGCGGGTCCTTTACCTGAAGGACCGCCACGGTTTTTATTAGTTGCTCGCTTGCTGGCCGACAAGGGCGTGCGTCAGTACGCTAAGGCCGCTAGGCAAATCAAACAGCAGCATCCTGAGGTCGTATTTCAATTGGCCGGTGATATCGATAGCAATCCCGATACGATTACGCAACAAGAATTGGATACCTGGGTAGGGGAAGGATTCCTTGAACATTTAGGTTGGCTAAGTGATGTGCGACCGGCACTAGCCGAGAGCAGCGTTTTTGTACTGCCTAGTTATTACCGGGAAGGCACGCCACGCTCAATTTTGGAAGCTATGTCTATGGGGCGAGCGGTGATCACCACCGATGCACCGGGCTGTCGAGAAACCGTAATTGATGGCGAAAATGGCTACTTGATACCCGTGAAAGATGTTGATGCGCTGGTTAAAGCCATGCAGCATTTTATTGACCGCCCCGCTTTAATGCAAAGTATGGGGAGACGCTCCAACGAGATTGCTAAAGATAAATACGATGTGCATAAAGTAAATGCCGTTATGCTTGAAGCAATGGGTATAGGAAAACCAGAGGTTCGGAATATGGTGGCAAAACCATTTGATACTATTTCGGCTAAATAGAATATATAAAACATTGCTGTGCGTTATTTACATTATACCCTCAAAAAAGCATTAACAGCCTCAATGCTCATGTTCTAAGTGTCTCTCATTTTAGAGCTGCTGTCTCTGATGCAATAGGTATTTTTGACCGGTGATACACCAAGTATCTATATGTATCAGCTAAATGGGTGGTAGATAGCTGTTGCTGGATATATTAAGCAAGTTATCGGAGAAAACTTAATGCAGATTCAGTTTAAGTCATATGGTGATTTAGGCAGAGATATTACAAAAAATTTTGAAAAATTTTCTGGTGACTGGGACTTAGTTGTCGGGGTACCGAGAAGTGGTATGGTTCCCGCTTACATGATTGCACTTGCACTGAATGTGAACTGCACGGATATCTCATCTTGGGTGAATAATTATCCATTGAAAAGAGGGCTTACCCGAGGAGTGAGAAAAGAATTGAGCTCTCCTTGGGAGGCAAAAAAGGTTCTCATTGTGGACGACAGCATAATGAGKGGCAAATCAATAAGAAGCGAGATTGACGCGCTTCCTGAGTGGTTAGCATCTCGTGCAACTACTCTGGCCGTTTATTCCGGCAAGCCAATCAGAAGTGATATAGATATCATTCTTGAATTCCTTCCACACCCTAGGGCTTTCGAATGGAACATATTCCATCACAATGTCATGAATAGATCGTGTATTTGTCTCGAGGGTATGATTATCGAAGGCGAGGCAGGCAGCGACAAGCGCACAGCACGCTTTCGTTATATTCCATCAAGGTACATCAATACAATTGTTTCTTGCCAACATGAATCAAGCCGCCATGAGGTAGAAATTTTACTTGTGAACAATGGAATTTCATATCGAAACCTTGTCATGGCTAACAACGATAAAGATGTGATGGAAATGGATTCTCTTGTGAGGTTCAAAGTCAAGACGTTCATAGATTCAACGGCGGATTTATTTGTCGAAGCGAATTCTGATCAAGCAAAACTTATTTGTCGGGAAGCAAGGAAGCCAGTTTTCTGTTCTAGTGATAACTGTATATATAATCCCGGTGATGAACTTGGGACTCGTTTTGTTAAGAATAAGATAAAGTTATTGGTGTGGAAAATCGTTAATAGCAAGGCGTGGTAGCAAGGGATATTTCCAGATTACTGTTTATGTAGAACACATCAAAACCTGTTGCTAAAAACTAATGAATTGCATCACCAGAGTCCGAAGATTAATTTTATTTGGCTTTCTGGGGTTCATCAATAAGCTTATTTGACGCCATGGAGATGACTGATGGATCAGATTCACATCTCAGTCATTATGACTGTTAAGAATGGTTCTAAATACTTGGAATCTAGTCTTTTATCCGTTTTTTCTCAGACCTATCCGGCTAAAGAAGTCGTTGTGGTCAATGATGGATCTGACGATGATACCTGGGAAGTGCTCAAGCGATTACGCCATACGGCTCCCATCCAGGTCCAGTTAGTGAATACGCAAGGTGTTGGGCGCTCGCAGGCGCTTAATCTTGCCGTCAGCCAAGCTCGCTATCCATGGCTAGCCAATATCGATGCAGACGATAAATGGCTACCCGAGAAGTTATCGCAGCAGGTCGCTACTTTGAGTCTGTTTCCAGACGTAGAACTTGTCGTTACAGCTAGTCAGATCGTTTATGGAGAAGAAGAGGGTGAAGGAGAGTCGATTCTCAGAGGGGGATTCTCAGTGACGCCAATGGGGTGTGACAGTTTCTATGTTCATAATCCGATAAATCATAGTTCTATACTGTTCTCTCGACGATTTTTTGATCAGGTTGGGGGGTACGATGAAACATTATTTAGGCAGGTCGATATTGACCTTTGGGTACGCGCTCTTAGCCAAGGTTTTATATTTTACCGAGTGGATTTACCGTTAACGATTAAACGTCTTCATGACGAACAAAGCTTTGAAGTTGGAAATCGATTGGGTTATACATATAATTCATTAAAAGTAAGCTTAAGAAAATTACGACAGCTTAAAGCTCCTTTTTACTACTTTCCAATTGCATTTGTTAAATTTTTTTATAATAACATACCAAGAAGCATCCGTCGTCGCTTAAAAAGGGTGGGGCTTTAATAGCTACGATAATGACTTAGTAACGTGATTAGGGTTGTCGTCTGAAAGGGAGTAACTATAAGCTGTGAGCTAGATAAGTTATGTGTGTTATCTATTTGGGTTTGTAAGAATCGCTATTATCTCTAGCTTATATTTATTACCAGCAACAACGATTAAACTAAGGCGATACATAATAGCAGACGCTGTTTTATTAAATTTATGAAGCGTTAGCTAATAAATAAACGCCATATTCATTTCTCAAGGGCACAATTTTTAGGGGACACTATGAACAAGGTGATCGCGGTGATACTCACCTACAATCGGCAGGATTTGCTGCAGCTATGTTTAGCATCCATTTATTCACAAACACGTATTTGTGACCAGGTGATTGTAGTCGACAATGCTAGCAATGATAATACACAAAAAATGCTAAATGAATTGGACTACCCGAATCTAAAAGTGTATTTATTGTCGCAGAATGTCGGTGCTGCAGGTGGGTTCAATACTGGGTTTCGTCTTGCATATCAGGAAGGTGCTGATTTTATTTGGATGATGGACGATGATGTGATCCCGGAACCGTCTGCCTTGCAACGGTTGATTGAAGCAGATCATACCCTCGATGAAAATGGCATTGACAGAGCTTATCTGATCTCTACTGCTTTTACAGAAAATGGCTATGTAACTAACTCACCCTCTATCAATAAAAAAATGAATCATATTGGATATAAGGATTGGCCTAAGTTCACTCAATATGGTGTGGTCTCCGTGGATCGAGCAACTTTTGTATCCATTCTTGTTCCCCGCGCTACGCTTGATAAATATGGTTTACCTATTTCTGATATGTTTATATGGGGTGAAGATACTGAATATACATTAAGAATAACGAAAGATGTTCCTGGATTTATTGTTGGTTCCAGTAGGGTGATGCATTTACGTCAGGAGAAAGGAGTGCTGAACATCATTTCTGAAAATAGTGATGTACGTCTCAAATATTATAAGTACTTAATAAGAAATAGAATATTTGTTACCAAAAAATATCGTCCTGCTCGTGTAGTAATAAAAGTGATGTGTTTGGATTTATATATGATATTAAAGTTATTACGAAGGTGGGAGTTAAAAAAAGCTAGTATTGTAACAACAGGCTTGATTGAAGGTTTTTTATTTTCTCCTGGGATTGAATATATTGATTCTCCGGTTAATAGTCAGTGCCTCCCTTTGAGAATTTATAAATGTGAAAGTTTATAAATTTTTGGTTAAAAGATGTTAATGGCTTAAAGTGAGGTGAGTTTATGTATAAGTTTTCTGTTATCATGCCTGTTCATAACAAGGCTGCAACTTTATTGGACTCCCTCGCGTGTCTTTATAACCAAACATTTAAGAATTTTGAAATTATTGTGGTTGATGATGCCTCTACGGATGGGTCTCTACAGATTTTATTGCAAGAGGAGCGTAAGGGTAAGCTGCGATTGTACCACCGAGATAAACCCGGTCCAGGTGGGTACGCAGCGCGCAATTATGGGGCACAGCAGGCAACATCTGAATGGTTGGTTTTTTTTGATGCTGATGATCTGCTTGTGTATGACCATCTATCGAGATTTGCTAATGCTATTTCGGAAAACCCATCTATTAATTTTTTTGTAAATGCATTTAGGAAGATGGAAGGAAATATAGTACTTCCGCGAAGTGAATTTTTAAAAAACGGAGTTTTGAGTCGACAGGAAGCTTTAGCAGCGTTCGCTCGTTCTGACTTCATTCATATGAACGGCGCTTGCATACATAGAAATACATTCAAGGCTCTTGGTGGATTTCCTGTTGATCGGTATCTGCGTGCAGGGGATGTTTATTTTTGGTTAAAAGTGATATGCAGTCTCAAAATGGTTCACTATGATCCCACTGTTACGAGCATGTGGTTACTTCATAACAGCGGTGTGGTAAGCAATAAAAATAATATAATTCAAACTCATCCATGTTTAGATTTAAAGAGGGAGTTTAATGTTGGGCTGAATTGGTTTGAAAAACATTATCTCAATGCCGCTATCAATCGTAAAATATTGTCATGGGCAGTCGAGAAAAAGATAGTTGGAAGGTCGGTTGAGAAAGATATTCGCTCATTAACGCTTTTTAGTATGCGCCCCCGTCAGTGGATGACCTTAATAACTCTAATAATACCTCAGCCCTATTACGGTAGATTACGGGATCGTGTTTTAAGTGGATAAGAAAATTTTTTATTTACGGTAATTGTTCGAAATGAAAGTATAAGATAGATCACCTAAATAATCATACAACTACAGAGGATTTGTAGAATTTTCCGCATGCTGATATGAATGATGTCTGTATATCTTAGCTAACAAAAATAAATCTATGCAATGATTTACTTGTAAAGGTAATGAGCCATGACCCAATTAGTATTAACTGCCAAAAATTTATTAGATCGATTTTATGGTTGTGAGTATAGAGCACATTTTTTAGTTAAAGGTGTTTTTGATTACCAGATAGATAACGCAAATAAATCACTTTTTATAGAGATTATAGGATGCCCAGGTGTGGGGAAGAGTACGCTGATAGACTATATGGAAGAAAAGGAATTAATTAAAGGCTTGATTTGTACAAAATTATGGGCAACCAGGCTGCAACGTAATAATAAAATAGCCAGTGCATATACAAGTATTTTAGATTATAAAATAATGAGTTTGGAGGATGAGAGAGTAAGGTCTAGATATTTGCGGCACGCTATTATTCCAAGAGCAATGGATAAATATATTGAAAATAACAAAAATCCTACTGTATTACTAATAGACGAAGGGCTTTTTCACCATTTCAAATATGAAATTAGTGATAATTGGGAACAAAATAAGTTTATATTTAGTAAGTTGATGGAGAAAAGGATTCTTGTACATATGATCGCTCGGCCAGAAATTATAGCGGAACGTATTCTGAAACGTTACAGGGAAACTGGTAATCTTTTGCCATATTATAAAAACAAACAAGAATGTGAAATTATTGAATACTGTAGAAAGGCTCAAGAAAAAAGAAAAAAAGTGATTAGGAAATTTAAAACAAGAGGAGTGCCGGTGTTAACGATAAATGCTGAAGATAGTAGTCAAGAAAACACGAAATATATAGATGATTTTGTCAAAAAAAAAGGTCAATAATTAATTATTATGAATCTAATTGTTTGGGTTGAGAGAGCTTGAAAATATTTTGATAAAGTAATGAATTGCCGATTATTTGTCCTTAATCACTTTATATAGACGTTGAGTTTTCCTCTTGAGGGGCTTCAGGGGATACCTATGACTAGGTTTTTTGAATGTTTTTGCTATTTATCAAGGAGGATAAAAGTGAACAAAATATTTGATGTTTATACTCTAAATAATAAGTATCGTGAAGATATTCAAGGAGTTCGTGCCATCGGCGCGATGCTTGTACTTGTTTTCCATATCTGGTTTCAGAAGGTATCTGGAGGTGTCGATGTATTTTTCGTTGTATCTGGGTTTCTAATGACAGGCATGTTGCTTCGCCAGTATGGAAAGGAAGGGAGTATAAAGCCTTTTCATTTTTGGGGAGGAATTATTAAGCGTGTAGCTCCATCTGCTTACGTTGTACTCTTGGCTACTTTTATTCTTAGTTACTTCTTCGTGCCTCCTGTATACTGGGTGGCTACAATACATGAATTTATTTTTAGTGCCGGACATCTAGAAAACCTATTGTTAATAAGAAGAGAGGTTGACTACTTACAGATTGGCGACCCGGCTAGTCCCTTCCAACAGTACTGGGCTCTCTCAATGCAAGTACAGTTCTATGCTTTTTTTCCTTTTTTAATTGGGCCGTTATTGTATATTTCAAGCAGAATAAAATCATTGATGCCCTTGATATTGGGTGTTTCTGCTGTTGTGCTTTTCTCTTTTATATACTCCCTCATCTCTACGCACTATACTCCAGATACGGCTTATTTTAATCCTATAGCAAGAGTGTGGGAGTTTTTAATAGGTGCACTTGCTGCTATATTTATACCTTATATAAATCTGAGTAAAAAACATGCTTCGGCTCTCTCTTTGCTAGGTGTTCTAGTGCTTTTTAGTGTAGGCATATTTTTGCCTAGAGAATGGAATTTTCCCGGATATGTCTCACTATTTCCTGTCATATCAGCCGTGTTTCTGATAATTTCAGGAGATAAATCTGAATATACGACGCTGATGAATAGGCTTTTGTCAAATCGATATCTTGTTATGTTTGGTGCAATGTCTTTTACCATTTATCTTTGGCATTGGCCAATATTGGTTTTCTTCCAGCATTATTATGAAACGACAAGTTTAGGAGTGATAAAGGGTTTTTTAGTCGTGATATTAAGTGTTTTGCTAGCTATTATTACAACCTGGTTAGTTGAAAAACCTTTTAGAAGAATACCAAAGTCTAAAATATGGATTTCTTATATGGCGGGATTTTTGTTCTTTATTCCTTCTGTGACGCTTGGTCTAGGAGCGAAATATTATATTGAAAATCTTCATGATGTAAGCGTTGTTTTTAAAGACTCTTTTTTTAATGGCTCTAAAATTTCTATACAAAATAATGCTTCAAGTTTAAATTATAGTTATGTTACGGCAATATCTAATGATTTAGGTGAAGCCATGGCTAGAGACAATGATTGTGCTGCAACGGTTGCTGAGTCTGAAATCTCAACTTGTGAGTTTGGAGATGTTACATCTGACAGCGTTGTTGCATTAGTGGGTGGTTCACATATAGGACAATGGGAGCCTTTTTTTACGAACTTAGCAGAAGAATATGGATTCAAGATAGTAAGTATAATAAAACAATCCTGTTCCCTTGGTTATGAAATTGTGGAGGACAATGATACTTGTAAACTGTGGAATGAAAGCATTGTTGAGTATTTGAGTGAGCTATCACCTGACCTTGTTATAACGAATTCTACGAGATCTAATCGGCCACGCGACAACAGATTAGTAGCAGACAATGTTATTGAATTTGTTCCTACTGGGCATGTGGAGAAATGGAGAGAAATAACCAACCTGGGTATTCCAGTAATGGGGATAAGAGATAATCCGTGGTTTGAAAGTGATCCAAGCTATTGCGTGKGGAAGAATCGTCAAGAAGCGAGCCAATGCGCTCGACCAATTGACGAAGTGCTACTAGAAGACAATCCTATAGAGGCGTATGTAGGTGAAATTCCTCTTTTCATCTCTATAGACTTTACTGAATTAATATGTGTTGATGGGTTGTGTCCAGCATATTTTGATGGAAGGTTAATGTGGTCTGATACTCACCACCTGACACGAAATTATCTTGAATATATTACCCCAAGTCTGAAAGCGTCACTTGAGCACCAAACATCCATTTTTCAGACTTTTAATAACCATGGGGAGAGCGATTAAATGTCTTTTTATAGATTTGAAAAAGAGGTGAAATATAAAAGTGCCAGAGAAAATGCAGGAGGGGTTATGAAAATTAGCAACCCAAGAGCTTCAGTTATTGTGCCTACCTATTATGATTGGGCACGTTTAAAACTGTGTGTTACTGCATTGGAAAATCAATCATATCCACAAAATGATTTTGAAGTCATCATTGTAAATAATGCACCAGAAGATACGTTGCCTCTTGATTTTCACTTGCCCAATAATTTTCGTGTAATTACTGAGGTTAAACCAGGGTCATACGCTGCTAGAAATGCTGCTTTAAAATTGGCCAAAGGTGAAATTATTGCCTTTACAGATTCTGATTGTATTCCTGATCCTTACTGGTTGGAAGCTGCAGTTAATCGATTTGATAAAGGTGTAGAGCGAATTGCTGGCAGGATAGAGCTTTTTTTTAAGTCTGATAAGCTCACTCTTGTTGAAATTTATGAAAAAGCTTTTTCTTTCGATCAGGAAAAATATGCAAAGACTGGTGGCGCCGCAACTGCCAACATGATCACATTGGCTAAACATTTTAAAACGGTTGGTTTTTTTAATGATGCATTAATGTCCGGAGGTGATAATGAGTGGGGCTGGAGGGCAATGGCTAAAGGTATACCAATAGAATACGCTCCAGAGGTTATTGTGAACCATCCTGCTCGTGCCGATATCAAAGCCATGCTTAAAAAACGTAAGAGAGTGCTCGGTGGTGAAGTAAATAAGGAAAATGAGAGTGTTAAAAAAAGTTTTTTTTTAACACTGCTTAAAGGTTATTTTCCTCCGCGAAGGCAGTTGAGTCTTTTTTTTAAAAAGGGTCTCCCTTTTTCTAAAAAGCTCTTGGCTTATTTGTTATGTTATTATTTTAAGATTTATTCGACTACCTATAAACTAGCCTTGCTAATTGGCATTGCTAAACCTGAAAGGTCTTGATAAATAATTATAGATTTTTCTATGTTATGCTAATTTTAATAAGCAGAACATTCTGAGTGGTTGTTGTTTTTTAACAGAGTTTTATTGAAATCTTCAGCTGACATTAAGGTTTATAAAAGATAGTCACTGTAAACTTGAAATCAGTATAGATATAGAGTTTAGAAACCCTCCTGAATTTTTTGGAGGGTTTTTTTTATGTAAATATTTCTTATATTTCATGTCTCGATTAGAACGGATTTTACTGCACGATTATCCATACCCCTGCAGAACCCATGACGCCGTTGAAACCCGTGCTTGCACCATGTGAGCTATCGAGGTACTAAACAGATAACTTTCAGCTACGGATAAAGCGATGAAAATGTTACTGCGTTGGCTGCTTATTTTTGTAGCGCTTGTAGCGCTGCTGTTGGCGGGGCCTGTTTGGATATTGGCGAGTAATCAAGTAGTGACTGATAGCCCTTGGTCATCACTGGATCGCTCATCCGCGGGCATAGCGCCTGACCCAGCGGTAAGTTCTGAAGCCGTTGTTCAGGTCTATTCAGCACGAGCTTATAATTGGCGCGGGGCGTTTGGCGAACATATCTGGATTGCGACTAAGGCGGAAGACGCTGATAGCTACCGACTCCATCAAGTATTGAGCTGGCGGCGTCCCACCGTGGTGTCTTCTATCGATACGCCTGATCGAGCCTGGTTTGGCAATCCACCTACACTACTGGCCGACTATCGCGGCGATGCGGCTACGCAGATGATACCGCAGATAGAGGTCGCTGCCGCTGACTACCCCCAAGCTGAGCTTTATCGAGTGTGGCCTGGCCCGAACAGCAATAGCTTTATTGTTTGGGTAATACGCGAAGTGCCAGGATTTGAGGTGACGCTACCGGTAACCGCTATCGGCAAGGATTATATTTTCAATGGCGTCTTTGCGGCTGCGCCAAGCGGCACTGGTTATCAGGTGTCATTGGGTGGGGTGGTGGGCATTATGTTGGCATTGGAGGAGGGGATTGAACTCAATCTCCTCGGCCTGAGCTTTGGTCTCGATGTTATGCGACCTGCTCTGAAACTGCCGGGTATAGGGCGGTTGGGGATGCCTGCTAAAGTATTGGGAGGCTAATTATAAAAGTAACAGCCATGAGGAGTCGTCGGTGTGTGTGGGCTTCGCGATCACTCTGCACGCAAGCTTAATGCACACTGTTGGGCGCTGATGACACCAAACAGTGKGGCCGACAGTATCCAAACCACTCAACTGGAAATGATTTCGAACGGTACAATTACCCAAGTGACTCATCTGCGGTTTTCCCACCGATGACGAGACGCGGGTTTAGTCGTTTTGCTGCTGCTCGGTAAAGCGCTGCATGATGGCGAGGGTTTCGTCGCTTACATGATGCTCCATGCCTTCGGCGTCAATACGTGCAGTCGCATCTCTTACCCCAAGGGCACGTAAAAAGTGCAGCACGATATCGTGGCGGGCGCGTGAMGTTTCTGCCATTTTTTGGCCCGCTTCGGTTAGAAACAGCGAGCGATAGGGCTTACTAGTGACCAGCTCCAGCTCATTTAAACGCCGAATCATTTTTGAGACTGTGGCCTGGCTGACCGCCATTCGGTTGGCAATGTCCGCTGCACGCGCTTCGCCGCGGTGCGCCAGCAGGTCGCCAATTAGCTCAACGTAGTCTTCGATCAGTTCGGTTTCGTGGGCATTTCGCACCGTTGCATACTGCTGGGCATGCTGCTCCACGGGGGGCAGTGCATCTCCAGGAATGCTTGGGGTAGTCAATGAGGCGTTCGGATTAGAATCAGTCATTGGTAAATTATATCGGAAGCAGTGGGAACAATCATTGGATAGTCGGAGGGATAGTAACGTATTTTTGTGCAATATTGTTAGCCAAGGCTAAACTGTTTGCACAAAGCTTTCTTGCGGAGCTAAAGTCCACTTATCGCTCATTAACAAAAAGTGAGAGGCAACGAGTAAGCGCAATCTAGATATGGCTCTGTTAGTTCTTTATGGCGCTGCTGTTCTCGCCCAAGCAAGGGGGGGACTGATGCGGTTTTGGCGGCATCGTCAAATTGGTTAATACCACTTACCCAAACGTTTACAGCGGCGGTGACTGCAGGCTTTCCCAGGTTTTTTCGGCAATACCGATGCCTGCACCGGTCATTAGCAAATATGTTTGATCTACTCCAGCGGCATGCAGCGGGTCGGCTTCATCCTGGAAGTGGATGCCCGCAATAATGTGGCCAGTGAAGCCCGCTTCGCGTAGTTCGCGGGTTGCAATAAGCTTGCTCTCAAGTTCCGGAGTGGCTAGCGTAACAGCTGTTATTTGCGCAATATCAAGGTGGTGCCAAAAGCCCACATCCTCGATATCACCATAAAAAACATGCCGTTCAGTATTTATTTTATTGGGATCTGAATCAATGCCCACTGCCGCCATGCCCTTATCGGTAAAAAAATCGTAGGCGGCGTTACCTGTTCTACCCATGCCCAACACCAGAATGGTAGCGCTACCTAAATCTACCGGCTGCTCGTCAGGATGTCGGGCGTGCCGTTCAAAACGGAGCAGGTTATTCTCCCAACGATCAAAAAGTTGATGGGCGATGCGGTTAAGCGGTGCAGCGATAACAAAGGATAGGGCAACGGTAATTGCCAGCGGAACAAGCCACTCTGGCAAAATGCTCGCAGCGACAATCAAACCAAACTCACTATAGGCCGTCAGGCTCAAGCCACCCAGAAAGGCGTTACGCGCTCTGATACGGAAGGCAATCAGTAGGGCAAAAAACAGCACCCCTTTAAGTGGAAGCAGAATAGCCATGATCACTGCAAAGATAAGTGCTTCTTTATCGGGTAATCCTGCCATGCCAATTTGCAGAAAGAAGCTGACTAACAGCACTTCTTTAACTCCCCACAGCGCCTTAGATAACTCCTGAGCGCGGGGGTGCTTGGCAAGCAGAAGTCCCATCACCAAAGCGCCTACTTCAGAGCTTAAACCCACGGCCTCAAAGCCCATGCCGCCAACGGCAATGGCTAACACGGTACCTAATAGCACCAGCAGTTCATCGTGCTGCGCCGCGTTCATAAGCCAATAAAGAACAGGCCTTAATAGTGGCAGCAGAAAAACCAACACGGCCCATGGGCTGGGGGAATCACCGCCATAAACGCTAAGAACCACTAAGGCAACTAGATCCTGAATGATTAATATGCCAATCGCAATCCGACCGTGCAGGGCACGTAATTCGCGTTTGCTTTCGAGTACTTTGGCCGCTAATACCGTACTTGAAAAAGACAGCGCAATGGCGAGCAGTATCGCTTTATCAAGGGGTAGCGAWAARAAAATGACAAAACCCGCCGTAAACAACACGCAGGTAAACGCCAAGTGTATAAATGAGCTTCCCAGTACAACGGGTTCTGCCAAACTACGTATATTGAGCTTCAGGCCAATAGTAAACAGCAGTAGCAGCACTCCTAAATGAGCAAGATGCTCAAGTAGTGGGCCCGCATCTGCTGGTAGGCCAATATTGGGGCCAAAAGCATTGAGTGCAAACCCTGCTGCTAAGAACCCTACAAGGGGCGGTAAACTTAGCTGTCGCGCAGCGATGCCAAAAACAAACGCTACCGATAGAATAACCACTTCAAACATGCCGGATCCCTAGAGCGACGGTGCTGACTATCTGCCAACCCGCCAGTGCTTTTGCATTTCTATAAAAGTGAACGATGCCGACCACGTGATCAGAACGAAGCCTGTTAAGGCCAACGTGCCGTACAGAAAGCGCACCGGCCCCATGGCATAAATATCGCCATAGCCCACGGTGGTATAGGTCACCGCAGAGAAAAAGATGTAATCAAGTACGTTAAAGCTGTCGTACCCGTGTAAAGCACCGATACTTAGCTGATCGGTTAGCCACCAGCCAGTAACCCCGAACAGCCAAATTTCAACAATGTGGGTCATTAATACGCCAAACGCCATCCCCAGGATGCGTTGTCGGTGCGGGCGTCGAGATTTTTCTATTTGGCGCGAGATAAGCCACAGGGCTTCATAGTGAAGCAGTACCGCAATGACCACGGTAACAAAGGTGGTTACCACAACCGCGATATGCTCGGGGTAAGGAATCGTCATCTTAACAAGTCATCAACTTAATCGGCCTTTGTTCGTTAGCATAACCGGGTTCCAATCAGTAGCAAGGCAGCATCCATATGCTGCCAGCCCCACCATGCGAGCATTAAACAGGTAAGCAGCAGAATGGCCGCCATGGCTTTGAGTAAATGATTGATTGTCATGGGATCACTGTTGTTGACTGCGAGCGCTCGAGCGGCTTTTCACTGATAAACCAATGTAGTGCGGCAGCGACGACCGAGAGCACTATCGCAATTTGCCAGACTGTATTGTAGTGCCCGGTAAGATCATAAAAATAGCCGCCCAGCCAGACGCCCATAAAGGAGCCTAACTGGTGAAATAGAAACACGATGCCGCCCAGCATAGAGAGGTGACGAACACCAAACACGGACGCCACAATGCCGTTGGTTAACGGCACAGTGGAGAGCCATAGCAACCCCATGGCGATACCGAATAAATAAGCGCTAACAGGGCTTAACGGCAAATAAACAAACGCTGTAATCACTACGCCGCGAATCAAGTAGAGCCAGGTTAGCAGCTTGGGTTTTGACCAGATGCCACCCATCCACCCCGCGGTATAAGTGCCGACAATATTAAACAGCCCCACTAACGCTAATACTGTCGTGCCCACCTGTACCGCTAGGCCGTTATCGAATAAGTAGCCGGGGAGGTGAACGGCAATGAAAACCACTTGAAAGCCGCAGACAAAAAAACCTAAACAGAGTAGCCAGAAGCCTTTTTGGCCTGCTGCTTCGTTGAGCGCATCTTTGAGGCTTAAATCGGATGTGGTTTTGGCGGATGGCTTATCGCGCAGCATTGCCCCCAGGGGAATGATGATGGTTGCAATAGCCGCCATCGCCATCAGCGCTGCCGCCCAGCCAAGCCACTCGAGCAAGCCAAGAGTGCCGGGCAGCATGGCGAATTGCCCGAACGAGCCCGCCGCGCTAACAATGCCCATCGCCATACTGCGTTTTTCGGGCGCCACAGCGCGGCCCACAGCGCCTAAAATGACCGAGAATGTGGTGCCAGAGAGGCCCAGACCAATCAACAGCCCAGCGCTCATCGTCATGCCTAGTTCTGACGTAGAGAGGCTCATAAACAGCAGCCCCAAGGCATACAGCAAGCCGCCAACCACGATAATTCTGGCCGCGCCGAAACGATCCGCGAGTGCACCGGTAAAGGGTTGCGATAAGCCCCAAACCAGGTTTTGTAAGGCTAATGCAAAAGCAAATACGCCACGCCCCCAGCCGAGCTCGCTGCTAAGGGGCTCCATAAAGAGCCCGAAACCATGGCGTAAGCCCATGGCCGTGGAAATAACCAGGCTTCCCAATATAATCAGCAGCAGCGAGTGGCGAAGAACGAAGGCCATGATGTTCTCTTTATTGGCAGGCTAACAATTAGCTCACTATCGCATGCGTTGTGCGCTTTTAGAAGCTGCCAAAAAGGGTACCCAAAGTAATTACGCTGATGAGCGCAATGATCGGCAGAGCAATGGTGACCATGGCGACGTTGCCATAAGATTGGCGATGGGTAAGGCCGCAGATAGCCAGTAGGGTGATAACCGCGCCTGAGTGGGGAAGCGTATCCATGCCACCAGCAGCAAGCGTTGCGACGCGGTGCATTAGCTCTGGGCTAATACCTGCTTGTTGGGCCATGGCCATGTATTCACTACCCAGAGKCTCTAGCGCAATTGAGAGCCCGCCGGAAGAGGAGCCAGTGATCCCCGCCAGCACGCTCATTGCCATGGCTTCTGAAATCAATGGGTTGCCAGGTGAAGCTGTAAGCACGGCATCACGGATAATCGCAAAGCCCGCCAAACTGGCAATGACGGCACCGTAGCCTACCTCTGAAGCCGTGTTGAAAATCGGCAGCAGCGAGCCCAAACAGCCTTTATTGACACTCTCTTTAAGATCCAGCCAATGCTTCCAGCGGGTAATAATCAGCCATGCAGATGCGCTGAGCAGGGCGATCAGAATAGCCCAAAGCCCGCTCTGTCCCGATGGCGATACATTTTCAAACTCCTCGCTGATAAAGCTTAAATCAAGGGCAGGAAACACACCGTAGGTAAACAGAGCATTCAAACCAATCACCATAATGATCGGTATCAGTGCCAGCCACAGCGGGAGGCTAGTGGGTGCTTGTTCTTGCTCTTCATTGGCAACTGCTTCGCGCTCAGTATGTTGACCGTATCCTTCACCCTTAGATGCGGCTTTTTTTACCCGTGACTGAAGATAGAAAGTCCCTAGCCCAAGCATAATCAGTCCGGCGATAATACCGAGACCAGGGGCTGCAAAGCTGTTGGTTTCATAATAAGGAATGGGAATCGCGTTCTGTATCGAAGGTGTCCCCGGTAGGGCTGTCATGGTGAAGGTGAAAGAGCCAAGCGCGATGGAAGCTGGAATTAGCCGCTTGGGCACATTGGCGCTGCGAAACAGTTCACGGCTGATCGGATAAATGGCAAAAGCAACGACGAACAGCGATACGCCGCCATAGGTGAGCACCGCGCAGGCCATGACGACGGTGAGCACAACATGGTGAGTGCCCAGTTTTTTGACAATTCCGTTGGCAATCGATTGGGCGGCACCAGAATCGGCCATCAACTGCCCAAACAGAGCGCCTAACAAGAATAACGGGAAGAACTGGATGACGTAATTACCCAGCGCGCGCATAAAGGTATCGGTGTAGATCGGCAATAAAAAGGCGGCATCGCCAGAGAGCAACACCGCTAAACACGCCATAAGAGGAGCCAGCAGCAGCACCGAAATGCCGCGATAAGCGAGGAACATTAATAAAAGCAGTGAAGTGACAATCGCAACTATGCTCATGCGAGCTCCTAAGCAGACCGTAAAGTAGCCAGCGCTGAAATTAAGCCAGAGAGCGATGTTAGGTAGTGTGGTGCAATGCAGTAATGGTATCGCGACTAAAGTAGCAATGCTTTAAGCATGAACTGTGGCCTTAGGTTTACCTATTTAATCTGCTAAAATCCGCCCCCTTCGCCGTTAATGACCTTTCAATTGCTCTAGGAAACTTCATGAATGCAGTAATTCTTGCGGTGCTGGTGATGGTGGCGCTATCGCTGGCGCGTGTCTCGGTTGTATTTGCTTTAGTGGTGGGTGCTTTAGTCGGCGGTTTAGTGGGTGGGTTGTCACTAGAACAAACGCTGGACGCCTTTAATACAGGCGTTGGCGGCGGGGCCCAGGTAGCACTGGCCTACGCCACCTTGGGGGCCTTTGCGGTGGCGATCTCCCGCTCTGGCCTACCGGATATGCTGGCTAATCGGTTGATTACGTTATTGGGTAAAGAAGAGGCCAGCGTTGCGCAACAGACGCGGGTCAAAATGCTGTTGCTAACGGCAGTGCTGTTGGTGGCTATTTCTTCTCAGAACGCGATCCCGGTGCATATTGCCTTTATACCGGTGCTGATTCCACCGCTGCTAACCGTGATGAATCGCTTAAAGCTGGATCGACGCGCAGTAGCATGTGCGCTTACGTTTGGTTTAACGGCGCCGTATATGCTGCTTCCGGTAGGGTTTGGGGCGATTTTTCTAAATGATATTCTTTTGGCCAACTTAAATAGCGCTGGGGAACCGCTAGGTTTAGAGATTACCCGTGGCATGGTGCCGCTGGCCATGGCGGTGCCGGTAGGGGGCATGGCGCTGGGGCTAATCGTTGCGCTATTTTGGAGTTACCGCCGCCCGCGTGAGTATCAAGCCGAAGATATCGCTAACGCCAACGTTACCGCAGGCCATACGCCCGCCAAACCGCATATGCTGGGGCTTGTTATGTCGGGGGTGGCGATCGTCGCAGCACTCGGTCTCCAGCTTTATAGCGGTTCAATGATACTGGGTGGTTTGGTGGGGATTGGTCTGCTTTCAATGGGCGGCATCTTTAAGTGGCGCGAAGCGGACGATCTATTTACTAGCGGTATGCGCATGATGGCGCTGATCGGTTTTATCATGATCTCCGCGGCGGGCTTTGCCGAAGTCATGAAAACCACGGGAGAGATTGATGCATTGGTATCGGGGGCCTTTGCACTCTTTGGCGATAACCGTGGGTTAGCGGCACTGGTGATGCTGCTGGTAGGGCTATTTATTACGCTGGGTATCGGCTCATCGTTCTCAACCATCCCAATTATCGCCGCGATCTTCGTGCCCTTGGCGGTACAGTTTGGCTTTTCCCCTATGGCCACGGTGGTGCTGGTGGGTACGGCTGCGGCATTGGGTGATGCTGGCTCGCCTGCCTCTGACTCTACCTTGGGGCCAACATCTGGCCTAAACGTTGATCGTCAGCACGATCATATGTGGGACAGCGTGGTGCCGACGTTTCTACACTATAACATTCCGTTAGTCGGCTTTGGCTGGCTAGCGGCAATGATGCTCTAAAAGCTCTATCTGCAAACTCAAAAGGGACAACGCTGTTGTCCCTTTTTTATAGCTATTCAATACTTCACTGTTTAGGCAGATGGCTTTCAAACGCGCTTAATAGCCCTCGCAGAAGCGAAAGTTCTTTGCGGCTGGGTTGGGCGCGGGCGAAGAGGGCTTGAAGCTGCTCTTCAGTGCGGGCATGTGGCTGGGTTAAAAAGCCGCTCTCCTGCATTAAGCGACCCAGATGCGCCTGAAAGTGTAAGAACTGTTCGCGGCTGGGCGGCGTTGCCTCCAGCGGGCGCTGATAAGCAAAGCCGCTATCCTCACCTTTACGCCAGGCGCGGTGCACTTCGTAAGCCAGTATCTGTACCGCCTGAGATAAATTTAGAATGCCGTAATCAGGATTGGCGGGAATGCTGACTTGGTGCGTGCAACAGCGAATCTCATCGTTAGTCAGCCCCGAGCGTTCACGCCCAAACACTAGCGCTACCGGCGCCGTTTGCGCATTCTGAATGACGTCTGCCGCCATATCATCGGGTTCGTCAAAATGGGGCAAGGGTAGGCTACGTAGTCGCGCGCTGGCMCCGACTACCTGAACACAATCGTTAACGGCTTCCTCCAGCGAGTTAACCACGCGGGCGCTCTCTAGAACATCAGTGGCGCCTGCCGCTAGTCGAGTTGCTTCTTCATCGGGAAACAGACGTGGATTAACCAGCACCAGCTCGGTTAAACCCATGGTTTTCATGGCTCGTGCCGCAGCGCCGATATTGCCGGGGTGGAAGGTCTGAACGAGTACGATACGGATATGCTGCAACATGCGCTGGTTTTGCCCTATAGCCTTATAAAAATCCGCGCTGATAGTACCACGTTCGCTCTACCCGATGGGGCAAGGAGATATTGGGTTGCAATGAATCTAGTGATCTTTCAAAACGCAACAACCCCGCACGAGGCGGGGTTGTTGGTGACTGCATTGCAACTAGTAACAGCTAGCAGTCTTGAGCAGAGGGCTCAGGGGTGCATGTCGGGTAGCAGAGACGCATTGCTACGTCTCCGCCCCCTAAGAACCGTACATGCGAGTTTCCCCGCATACGGCTCAAGCCTTTATAAGCCCTTTTAAGCTTTAAGGGCCAGCGACTAGTCTTTGAGGATCTTTACCTGCCCAACTGATTGAAACGCTATAACGATCCGTTGTAGTTGAGAGTTCTGTCACATAACCCTTTTCTTGCAGAAATGAGACAAACATCTTTAACGTACTCTGGTCGACAGTGTTTAGATTTCCACTTAAATCCGGCGCCAAACTAGTTGAGCCGATTGAAGCATAATTTCTAATTTCCCTGTCAGCCAGAGATAACAGCTCGCCAAGGTCTTTTTGGGTTGAGCCTGCAATTTTTCTTGCTTCACTTGCGGTAATAAAGTCATCAGTCATTACACACCTCATCAACAAGATCATAGCTACTGTCTTAATTTACAGTTTTTATGATTGATTGTCAATATATCGTGCTTTATTAGACAGAATCTACCACATGTAGAGCGTTATAATTGCATTATTAAGTAGCCCTCGAATGCCACTGCCGATGGCAGTTAGGGTGTAACAACACTAAATTACTCAGCTCGTCACCGCCACCTTTATGCCGTTCCATCACATGGTGAACATTCCAGCCCGTTTCCCAGGTGATAACACTACGGCACATCGGGCAGCGTTTACCTTGCCGAGTCCAGAGCGTTTGCAGTTTCTTACGACCTTTCGTCGACGACTTCCAAGAACGCTCCAGCCTGTCCTCAAAATACTGCTCGTCTCTAGGGTCATAAGGGTTCGCTTCCGCCCTGATCTTAGTATGTCGCACAATTGGGATGTCCTTACTGCTCAACAACCTCACTGGCTTGCCGGGCAATAAGGTGCTTTGGAAAACCCAGTTCTCGCTTTTGACTGAGTGAAAATACTTCTTTTTCACCCAGCGTTTTTGACGATTACCGTGACGCCGACAGCTCCAGCGCCACAAGAGTTTCCAAACACGGTAGTCAACATAGCCAAATGTCTCCTTGGCCACGACATGACGATGATAGTTAGCCCAACCGAGTAGGACTGGATTGAGCTGCTTTATCAATATGTCTTGTCGTGACGTACGGTTCACTTTGACGATGTCCTTGATTTTGCTCAGGTGTCTTTGCAGGTTCTTACGGCTAGGCTTAATCAACAGCTTACCGTTGTATTTCCGCAGGTTCTGCCCAAGAAAATCAAATCCTTCTGTAATGTGCGTGACCAAGGTTTTGCTGGTCGACAATGTTAGTCCGCGCTCTGCCATGAAGGCAGTAACGACAGGTAGAACATCATTTTCTAACAGCTCTTTTGAGATGCCAGTAATGATGAAATCATCGGCGTATCGCACATAATTAACTTTGGTCTTGTAGCTGGCTTTGGTATTTTTCTTCCCAAAATGGGATTCCAACACTTTTTCCAGCCCATCAAGCGCCAAGTTGGCTAATACCGGAGAGATAATCCCACCCTGAGGTGTTCCTGCCTCTGTCGGATACAGTTGTCTGGACTCCATGAATCCCGCTTTCAGCCACATCTTGAGTACGTGCTTGTCCATAGGGACGTTAGCTAGTAGCCAGTCGTGACTGATATTGTCAAAGCACCCCTTGATATCGCCTTCCAGCACCCATTCAGCAGAGTGATTACGGCTCAAATTGACAAAGCATTGCTCTATCGCATCGGCCGTTGAGCGCCAGGGACGAAATCCATAGCTATTACGATCAGCTACCGTTTCCGACACTGGTTCGAGCGCCAGCAAATATAGTGCTTGCATGGCTCGATCCCGCATCGTAGGTATCCCTAGTGGGCGGCGTGAGCCGTCCGTTTTGGGAATATAGACACGGCGTAGTGGGGCAGGGCGATAGCCCTTCCTTTTTAGCCTGCCTAACGCTAACCACTTGGCTTGTGGAGTACTCCACAATTCACCATCAACACCGGGCGTTTTCTTGCCCCGGTTTTCAGTGACACGTCTAACGGCCAATGTTCTGGCCGCAAACGAGTGGGTAAGTAGTCGTTGCAGGGCTTTCACCTTGCGCCAACGTTTTTCCCGAGTCGCCTTCGCGATCCGCACTTGTAGCCCTCTCACCTGCCTATTAACGACAGACCAATCAATGGTGTGCCAGCTTTCGGGCGGGTGGGAGAACGCAGGTACTTGGTTAAAGTCAGTACTCATCTTGCTATCCTCCGAAATGCCGATAGGACGACCCTCGGAGAACAAATACATTAGTCCCTTGCGGGAGTGTATTTGCTCCCGCAAGGGTATTGGTAAGGCTCTGGAAGAGCCTATACCTTTATCGTCATGTCTGCATGAAGAGCGCTTTACAGCACTATCACACGATTAAAGACCAGTTGGACGTGGGCCCCGTTTCCGGTAGAGGAACGTTTAACCTCTTATCCATCCCGTTACAGGATGGCATTCGCTTTTTCCAACATCCTAAGCCTGCACCTCCTACAGCATCGATTGCTCTTTGCCTGCCCAAGAAGGGCGGAGATACAGGGTTTCCGAGTTCCGTGTCGATGACATGAGTCACTTAGGTTCTGCCAATACACCGAAGGCTGAATAGCAACGTATCCCCAGATGTAAGAGGGATAGCTAGCCTTATACCTTTTGGTCAGAGCGCATCAGCAGCTTGCGCTCATTGCGGCTGACGGTGCTTTTTAGCAGTTCACATAAGTTAACCATATGACTCAGCCTAGCCTCTCAACCGCCTGCTACTGGCGGTATCCTTGATCCACCTCACGATGAAATTCAAGCCCTTATGGGGAGTACATTGTCAGGAAGCTTCGAACCCCGCCGTTACCAGCGACGCACTATCCCTAGACTACCGTTGGTTGCACAACGGGTTCCTCTCGCTATCTCGTCCAAGTTACTTTTGGACAAGACAACGTGGAACAATCATCAGACACAGCTTCACACCGGCAGGTGCTTAGCTTTCTTTAAACGTAGATATCCCCGTTGCATCACAGCTTGAAGATTTAAAGCTGCTTCAACGTGTATCCTTCATAGGAGGGGTACAGGCTTAAGCCAATACTCGCGATCGAATACTCCATTAAGGAGTCCCGATACCCGAGCTGGTGTTCAGCCCGGATATCGGGTTTATAGAATGCTATTTTCTGCTGGAAAAGGGGCACTTACCTATTTAAAGTAAGTGCTCCCAGAGGACGTAACCCAGCCAGGCTAGCTACCTGCGCGACTCTCGTCGCACTACATCATGCCGCCCATGCCACCCATTCCGCCCATGCCACCCATATCGGGGGCTGAGTCTTTCTCTTCCGGATCTTCAGCGATCATGCACTCGGTGGTGATCATTAGACCGGCAACCGAACCAGCGGACTGCAGCGCAGTACGGGTAACTTTCGCCGGATCCAGAACGCCCATTTCGAACAGGTCGCCATATTCACCGGTTTGAGCGTTATAACCGAAGTTGCCGGTTTCATCTTTCACGCGGTTGATGACCACAGCGGGCTCTTCACCGGCGTTAGCAACGATTTGACGCAGCGGAGACTGCATAGCGCGTAGCGCCATGTTGATACCGTGGTTCTGGTCTTCGTTGTCGCCCGTCAGGCCTTGTACTTTTGCCATAACGCGAACCAGTGCGGTACCACCACCAGGTACGACGCCTTCTTCAACGGCTGCACGAGTAGAGTGCAGGGCGTCTTCAACGCGGGCTTTCTTCTCTTTCATTTCCACTTCGGTGGCAGCACCGACGCGGATAACGGCAACACCGCCTGCCAGTTTGGCAACGCGCTCTTGCAGCTTCTCTTTGTCGTAGTCAGACGAGGTGTCTTCGATTTGCGCGCGGATCTGGTTAACGCGTGCTTCGATATCGCCTTCTGCACCAGCGCCATCGATGATGGTGGTGTTCTCTTTAGACATGGTCATGCGCTTAGCGGTACCCAGGTGATCCAGGTTCGCTTGCTCAAGCGTCAGGCCTACTTCTTCAGAGATAACCGTGCCGTTGGTCAGGATAGCGATATCCTGCAGCATGGATTTACGACGGTCACCGAAACCAGGCGCTTTAGCAGCGGCTACTTTAACGATACCGCGCATGTTGTTCACAACCAGTGTTGCCAGTGCTTCGCCTTCGATATCTTCAGCGATGATGGCTAGCGGCTTGCCTTGTTTAGCAACGGCTTCGAGAACCGGCAGCAGCTCACGGATGTTKGAGATCTTTTTATCCACTAACAGGATGTAAGGATCTTCCAGTTCAACCGTCATGGTGTCCTGGTTGGTAACGAAGTAAGGAGAGAGGTAGCCGCGATCAAACTGCATACCTTCAACAACTTCGAGTTCGTCTTCAAAGCCACGGCCTTCATCAACAGTGATGACGCCTTCTTTGCCAACTTTTTCCATCGCTTCGGCAATGATTTCACCGATGCGCTTGTCGCCATTAGCAGAAATTGTGCCTACTTGAGCAATCGACTTGGTGTCAGTGCAGGGGACAGACATTGCTTTGATTTCTTTGACGGCAGCGTTAACGGCTTGGTCGATGCCGCGCTTAAGATCCATCGGGTTCATGCCCGCTGTCACGCCTTTCAGGCCTTCAGCGATAATGGCTTGGGCCAGAACTGTAGCGGTAGTGGTACCGTCACCTGCAGCGTCAGAAGTCTGTGAAGCGACTTCTTTAACCATTTGGGCGCCCATGTTTTCGAACTTGTCTTTCAGTTCGATCTCTTTGGCGACAGAAACACCGTCTTTAGTAACGGTGGGGGAGCCGAAAGATTTTTCCAGTACTACGTTACGGCCTTTCGGGCCGAGGGTAACTTTTACCGCGTTGGCGAGAACGTCGACACCGCGGGCCATGCGTTTACGAGCATCATCGGAGAACTTAACTTGTTTAGCTGACATATCTGCTACTTCCTAATATTGAATGCAAAAACGTGAAAGTAAATAGTCGAAGCACTGGTTAAATAAGTACCAGCTGCAACGATGCTTAGCCTTCAACAACGGCAAGAATATCGGCTTCGCTCATGATCAAGACTTCTTCGCCGTCGATTTTTTGCTTCTCGACGCCATAGCCATCTTTAAAGATCACGTTATCGCCAACCTTAACGTCTAGCGGACGGACATCGCCATTTTCCAGAATGCGACCATTACCGACGGCGAGTATTTCACCGCGTGTCGGTTTTTCTGCTGCATTGCCCGGAAGCACGATGCCGCCTGCGGTTTTTTGCTCTTCTTCAACGCGACGGACGATGACACGATCGTGCAAAGGACGGATATTCATTCACGTTCTCCTGAGTATGGTTGAAGCCCTGATAAGGGCGGTTAGCTAAAAAGTGTTCTCGAGGGATTAACCCGCGAGAGGTGAAGACTTCACAGTCTTCATTGTTAATGGCAGCTACCGTTTAGATCGCCGCCGAATTTGTGTGCTGAATGAAAAATGGGGGCTGCGGATGACCTTTCAAGGGGGCGGGTAATAAAAAAATTGCTTTTTCGTTGATTTTCTACCGAGGGAAACCTTAACGACGGCGTCGGGGCTCATCTCGACTGATAAAATCTCCCTCAATCGGGCCATCCTGTTGTGACGATTGGCGATTTTGATTTTGATTAGTCTGGTCTGATGAATCACTCGGGCCTGGCTGTTGCCCGGCAATTTTTTTAAGCCCCAGCCAGGTTAGGGCCTTGAACATCAACTGGCGTGCGCTGGGAATTAAGCACGCCAAGCCTAGCGCATCAGACAAAAAGCCTGGTGCCATTAATAAGGCGCCGCCAAAGATAAGCGCAGCGCCGGTTAATAGCTCGCTGGAAGGGATTTCACCGGCCTGCATGCGCTGGCGTGCCCGGGCAAACGTGGAGACACCCTCTTTGCGAATCAGGTGTAGCCCGACAAAGCCGGTGCCGAGCACCAAAAGTAGCGTCGTGAGCAGGCCAATCTGGCTGCCAATCGAAAACAGAACCACAAAATCAAGTAGAGTGAAGAGTGATATGAAAATAAGGATTGGCATGGCTAACTCCTAGCAAAAGCGACTCGAAAACCGTCGTAATTGCGTAATATGGTGACATAAATATAAATAGCAAGCAGCTAGCATGGCGTATTTCAGCGCTGATGGAGCTCGATTTATACCAATAATTCTTCTATGCTGCAGTGCACAATGACGCTGGTTTAATCTGTTGTAAGGAGTCACGAATGGTACTTACCGATAAAGTAATTGCAGTTACGGGTGGGGCGCGTGGGTTGGGGTATGCCATGGCGCTCCGGTTGGGCAAGCATGGCGCACGCATGGCGCTATTGGATATGAGCACTGAAGCGCTTGATCAGGCGGTATCGCAGCTTTCCGCTGAAGGTATCGATGCTCAGGCGTTTGTGGTCAACGTCGCCGAGGAGGCTTCTGTAACTCAGGCGTTTGCCGATATAGCACAACGCATGGGACCGATCAGCGGCTGTGTTAATAATGCGGGCATCACCCAGGATGCTCTGCTGGTAAAGGCCAAAGAGGGGCAAGTGGAAAAACGCATGTCCTTAGAGGCGTGGCAAAACGTCATAAATGTTAATTTAACTGGCGTTTTCCTATGTGGTCGCGAGGCCGCTACCCAGATGATTGAAGCTGGGCATGAAGGTGTGATCGTCAATATCTCGAGTATTTCCCGGGCGGGCAATATGGGGCAAAGCAACTACGCTGCCGCTAAAGCGGGCGTGCATGCGCTGACAGTAACTTGGAGCCAGGAGTTGGCTCGCTATGGTATTCGTACCGGCACCGTAGCGCCTGGGTTTGTAGCGACCGAAATGACCGCTGCGATGCGCCCTGATATGTTGGAGCGTATCTCGTCAAGCGTGCCGTTAAAGCGTTTGGGTGAGCCGGATAATATTGCCCAAAGCGTCGCCTTTATTATTGAGAACGACTACTTCACCGGACGCATCATTGAGTGCGATGGTGGGTTGCGGCTATAGGGTTGTCATTGAGGCCACGCAGGGATTTGCTAAATAAGTAGGCGGCCCACTAAGGCCGCCCGCAAGGAATGCTTCATTAGCTTAAAAATAGTCGCGGCTGATTTTGCGTTGAAAGTACATCTCCAGACGCAGTGTCATTGCCCAGCGTGGGTCGTAGCTAACGTCGCGCTGGAAGTGTAGCTCTGGGATCACATCGGCGAATAAAATGCCTTTATGAATATCGCGGCGGTAGCGGGTTTGTAGGTAGTAATTGGTCATGCGCGGATTTGAGGCGCTTTCGCCGATGGCTATCGCCGAGTAGCGCAGTGCGCTGCGCCGGTTGATGCGGTGATTGATTTCGGCAATTTCACTGTACTCCAGCTTGTCCTCTTCCTCGCGCCACTGAACTGTCGTTATAAAGCGTAAGTGGCGGCGTTCGCTCAACGGCCGGCCGACATCCCAGCGAGTGCGCGCTGAGTAGCCTTCATTATTGAACCATGAAACGCGGTTATTCGATTCAAGTTGCCACGGCCCTTCGCCCAGTTGCCACAGGCGCTCGCTGGTAAAGCGCACGTAAGGGTCAAGAGGGAGGCGCAGGCGAACACCGGCACCTACTCGATTACTCCAGTTTTCGCGTTTATCGCGGCTTTCTAGCCAATCCAGGCCTAATGTAGAGCTGCGACGGTCACGCTGATCATTGGCAAGGCGTCCAGAACCTTGCTCTTCTAGGGTGCCCTGTGACTCTTCCGGGTCACTCTCGATCACCAGTCGCAGACGATCCTCGGAGGTAGGCAGGTCAATACGGTAACGAAGGGTGGTGTCGCCGCGGGTACCGTCGCCCTCCATCCAGTCAATCTCTTGGCCGAAACGAAGATAGGACTCGTTATTGACCTGCATATGGTCGTCAGTGCCAAAGAACCCATCAATGCGGCGTGACGTGTTATCTACCCAGTTGCCGACGCTTTCACGAAACGGCTCAATGCGCTCTTCTGCCCACTCGGGTAAGTCACTATCCTCCTCTTCAGCATACACATTCGTCGATACCGTCGTGAGTATGCCAAGCCAACAGAGGGTTACAAGTTTATGCATAGTGGGTAGTCTCGGTAATGGGGCGCGTTGCCGCTTAGCATTAGCGTTGATTCAGCGTGCTTTGTGGGTCTCGATCTCTTTCGCCCACTCCAGAACACGCTTACGTTGGCCTCGGTTATTGAGTCGATCCGTATCGACGCTCGCCGGGATAAGCTGGTGATTGGGTGATGCGTTCAAGTCAAGGTTAAAGGTTCGCGATGCGCCGGTAGGCATATCCTCGGATCCGTAAATGGCGATAACGCGAATTTCAAGTTGTATGTTCTGCTCTTGCAACAGATTATCATCAATTTCCCAATAATCTTTAACTTGCTTAACAATATCGCCAAACGATTGAATATTTAGGTAATCACCGGAAGCTAGCGGGCCTTGATGAGTGCGATAGTCGGCTTCTTGATGTTTGCCACCATGCTGCTGATACTCTACTACATCCAGGGAGTAGCTGCGTTTTTGGGTGTGTAAAACCGCTACCAGGTGCTGTACGTAGATCGCTTCACTGCTCATATTGCTGATTAAGCAGATAGCGTCCACGCCAATTCCCTTGCCGCGATTAATAATCACGCGAGGACGGCGTTGCCGTACGTAACCGTTATAGAGCAACTGGGCGTAAAATACCCACACGAAAAGCGTGCAAATGCTCGCTACAGCTGAAATTGCTTGAGCGTTATCGTTGAGCCATTCCATTATGTGAGATCCTTCTCATGTTATTAGCGATAATCTCTGTAGAGGGCTTTTAGGCAATAGCCATCTAGGGAAGCTTCGGCGCGTTTTTTTGAAGCATTATTTAGCATAGAGACTAGCGGAAAAGCGGGGGCAAGTCAGGGGTAATAGAAATAAATTCAGTAGATGACAAGCACACAAAAACATGGCGATAAGCCATTTATGTTTTTTAATTTAAGGGGGGATGCTGACAAAAAGCTAGTAATATAATGCCTGAGACAGGCTATATAATGACTAATTCAAGGGGGTAGGGTAACTCTAATATCTTGAAAACTAACAAGTAATTGGTGCGGATGGGGAGACTCGAACTCCCMCACCTTACGGCACTAGAACCTAAATCTAGCGTGTCTACCAATTCCACCACATCCGCTAAGACGAGACGTATAGTATCAAATTTTTGGTGTAAGTCAATCAATGATTTGATATTTATGCAGCTAGCCGTAAGGAGAGGGCATGGCATTAAAGCAGTGGATACAGCGGGGAGGGCATTGGATCAAGCAGGCCATGCCTGGCTACTGCGCATTTTGCCTGGCACCGGCTTTAGCGGGGCAGGGGTGGTGCGCAACCTGTTTAGATGAGCTGCCGTGGAATCTACATGCCTGTCGTCAATGCGGCGACCCTGTCACTCATGGAGCAAGCTTGTGTGGGCACTGCTTAGTTGCCCCGCCGGCATTCTCGACTACTCAGGCAGGGCTGCTGTATCAAGGGGCGATCAAACAGCTGGTGCATGATTTTAAATTTCATGCTTCTCCACGGGCGGGCATGCTATTAGCTGAATTGATGCTATTAACCCCACCGGCCACCCAGGGTAGCGTGCTGTTGTCGGTGCCTATGACCCCTGCACATGCCCGCACGCGAGGGTTCAACCAATCGAGCTGGTTGGCCGAACAGCTTAGCCGCCAGCTTGGAATTCCCATGGTATCTGCCAAACGGATAAAAAACTCTCCATCCCAGCGCACCTTGAATCGCCGTCAACGGGCCGCCAACCTGGCGGGTGTCTTTGTATTTGAATCACCGCCCCCGGCACATGTGGTCATGGTGGATGACGTGGTCACCACTGGCGCCACTGGCCATGCATTGGCGTGCGCTGCACTCGATGCGGGCGCAAAGCGCGTTGATATTTGGGCGGCCGCGCGGACACCGTTAGGCAAGGATTGATAGAATAGCCCTTTCGTTGATTCAACAGCCTTTTTGCCAACCCAGGAGTGACCGATGTCACACCCGTTTAGCTCTCTTTCGCCTGATTTAGTGATGTCTGCAGTGGAGTCGCTGGACATTTGGCCTGCAGGTGAGCCTTTTGCGCTAAATAGCTATGAAAACCGTGTGCTGATGTTTCGTGATGACGACGGTAAAAACTGGATCGTTAAGTTTTATCGGCCAGACCGTTGGTCGGATAGTGCGATCCAGGAAGAACACGATTTTCTGCAGGAGCTGGCTGATCAGCAGGTGCCGGTCGTTGCCCCTTGGCGTGATAAGGCGGGTACGTCGTTACACTATTTTAAAGCCTTTCGGTTTACGCTGTTTCCCCACTGCCCCGGCCAGGCGCCGGAGTTGGATAACCCTTCGCACCTGTTTGCCATGGGGGAGTTGCTGGGGCGGTTACACGAAGTGGCGGCTAAAAAAACCTTTCAGCACCGCCCGCGATTAGAGATGGCTAGCGGTATTCTTGATGCTCAGCAGCGCGTGCTGACCAGTCATTGGATGAATCGTCATCAGCGCCGGGCCTATGATGGTGTGATAGAGAAGGTGTATCAGCAGCTTATTAAACATGACGTGCCTGCTAGCAGTATGATTCGATGCCATGGCGACTGCCATTTGGGCAATGTGCTGGGGCGTGACGAGCACTTTACGCTGGTCGATTTTGACGACTGCACCATGGCCCCTGCCATGCAGGATATCTGGATGCTACTGCCCACCGATGACCCTCAGGGGTGGCGATCCTACTTGAGTGAAATTACCGAAGGGTATGAAGAGACGCGCCCATTTCCTACCGAGCAGATGTCGCTTATTGAGCCGCTTAGAAGTTATCGGCTGATCAGGCACTCAGCGTGGCTGGTATCACGCTGGGACGATCCTGCTTTTCCACGAGCGTTTCCGTGGCTGGCGGACAGCGGCTATTGGGATCAGCATATCCGCCAATTAGAGCAGCAGTGCCTTCAGTTAGACAATCCGCGCTGGTTGGCATAGCTGCCCTTGATATACCAACAGCATCCAATCAATTACCTACTCAACTTCCGGGTCAGCATCTTCACGCGGTATGGGATTTGCGACCCCTTCGCCATTGGCCTGCTGGCGCTGCTGATTAAGCGCTTCAGAAGGGKTGTCCAGCTCTTCAATCTCAACGGGTTGGTTCAGCGTGAGAAGGAATGGCTGGCCTGGGGAGAGGGTGCACGCGGCATCCTCGCAGGCAATGCCGTATTGACCATCTTCGCCATAGGCGCTGGCACTAAATTCACCGGTGAAGATATTGCTGTCAGCGTCGTGTGTTTCAATGCACGTTGCTTCTTGGGTGGTCACGCGAATACGCTCATCGACCCGTTGCGCGCTGCCTACAATGACACAGTATTCGGGTAAAGAGTGCGAGGCGCTGGCGGCTTGAGTAGGGTGCAGCAAAATATCGTTCAGGCGCGCTTGGTTTGACTCAAACGCAAGCTCTTCAACAACTTCGACGCCGACGGTTGCTTCATTGGGCAGAGAAAGCGTGGCTTCAGAAGCTATGGCCACTAGCGGCGTAGCAAAAAAGGGGGCCACGAGGGCGGTTAACCAAAAAGGCGTTGGCTTAAATGACATGGCGAGCTCTCAATGTGGGCGCCTGCAATAAAGGCAGTAAAATAAAAACGCTTAATTATATCACAGGCCCCTAGGCTGCAAAGTTAACGACGCGGCGCTCTGCCGCAGGTAAACGGGCCACAGGCAGCCGAGATGCGGTAAAATACATGCTTTGCTTAATACTCGTTGTGCGGACTCTAGTGAAGGTATATCTTTTGTACAATGTTTGCAGAGGAAGCGTTGTTTAACGTCGCTTCTACAATGGTCTTACTTTTCAAGCGCAAGGGGATAGACCTTGGCAACCGCCTGGACGCGATTGCGCATAGCTTTTGAGATAGTTTTTAAGATGGTTTTTGATCTAGTTTTTGATGAGGCTAAATATGTCCGATGATATCGCTGAGCACTACCGCCAGATAATCTCAGCACTTGGCGAAGACCCTGAACGCGAAGGGCTACGAGATACGCCGAAGCGTGCGGCCAAGGCCATGCAGTTTCTCAATGCGGGCTACACTCAGTCATTGGACGACATTATTAATGGTGCGGTGTTTGAGTCGCAAACGGATGAAATGGTGCTGGTAAAAGACATTGAGCTCTACTCAATGTGTGAGCATCATCTGCTGCCGTTTATCGGCAAATGCCATATTGCCTATTTGCCCAACGGTAAAGTGTTAGGACTGTCTAAATTTGCGCGGATTGTCGATATGTTTGCCCGCCGTATGCAGATTCAGGAGAACCTCACCCGCGAGATCGCCGAGGCCGTGCAGGACGTTACCCAGGCCAAAGGCGTTGCCGTCGTCATTGAGGCGCGACACCTTTGCATGATGATGCGTGGCGTAGAGAAGCAAAACTCCAGCATGACATCATCGGTAATGCTAGGCGGGTTTCGCAGCAATCAAGCGACTCGGCAAGAGKTTTTAATGCTTATTAGCTAAATTTGCCGGTAGTCTGTGGCCACTAGAACACGCCGGAAATTTGGTTTGAAGGGGTGTTTCGTCTTAGCATGAAGACGTTAATGAGCCTAGAAGGCCATCATTTTGGTCAGGAGCCTGTCATGGAAGCGCTTAAAGAAACACAGCTATATTGCCCCTTTGCCTATATTGACGGCAGTTGGGTTGCGGCTGATAGCGGTGAGCAGATTACCGTATTAAACCCGGCCACCGGTGAATCGATTGGCGACATTCCTCGCCTGGGTAAAGCCGAGACCGAGCGGGCCATTGATGCGGCGGATGCTGCACTACCGGCTTGGCGAGCGATGACTGCCCAAGAACGCGCTGATTTGCTGTTGAAGTGGCACGATTTGATGCTGGAGCACCAGCAGGATCTGGCCATGCTGATGACCTATGAGCAGGGCAAGCCACTTAAGGAAGCCGCCGGTGAAATCGCTTACGCGGCCAGCTTTTTACGCTGGTTTGCCGAAGAAGCGCGGCGCGTTTACGGCGAAACGATTCCCGCAGCAAAAGCTAATCAACGTATCGTCGTTACCAAACAGCCGGTGGGGGTTGTCGGCGCTATAACGCCGTGGAATTTTCCCGCTGCGATGATTACCCGCAAAGCCGGGGCGGCATTGGCAGCTGGCTGCACAATAGTCGTTAAGCCTGCTAGCCAGACGCCGTTTTCTGCTACGGCCCTGGCACTGTTGGCCGAACGTGCAGGCATCCCGCGTGGGGTTTTTAACGTGGTGCCGGGTAGCGCTAGCGATATTGCCCAGGCGATGACGCAGTCGCCCAAAGTGCGCAAAATCACCTTCACCGGTTCGACCGAAGTGGGTCGCAAGCTGATGGCCCAAGCGGCGGAACATATCCAGAAAATCTCGTTAGAGCTGGGCGGTAATGCGCCCTTTATCGTGTTTGAGGATGCAGATTTAGACGCCGCCGTGGAAGGCGCCATGGCCGCTAAATTCCGCAACGCCGGGCAAACCTGTGTCTGCACTAATCGCTTCCTCGTCCAGTCCAGCGTGATTAATGCCTTTTGTGAAAAATTAGCGGTCGCCATGAATAGCGAGCTGCATGTGGGGGATGGCACCAAACCCAACATTAATATCGGCCCGTTAATCGATGATAACGCAGTAAAAAAAGTCAGCGAGCATGTGCAGGACGCCATTGATAATGGCGCTGAGCTGCTGCTGGGCGGCCACCCGCATCCGCTGGGCGGCAATTTCTTTACCCCGACGCTGATTAGTTTTGCCACAGACAAAATGAAAGTGGCCCACGAAGAGACCTTCGGGCCCCTGGCCGCTGTCTTCCCGTTTGACGATGAAGAGACTGCGATTGAGATGGCCAATGACACCCAGTATGGCTTGGCGTCCTATTTCTACTCCCGTGATCTTGCCCGCGTATGGCGCGTAGCTGAGGCGCTGGAGTACGGTATGGTGGGCATAAATACTGGCGCCATTTCCAACGCTGCTGCACCTTTTGGGGGGGTAAAAGCCTCGGGGCTAGGCCGCGAGGGTGGTCATCAGGGCTTGGAAGAGTACTTGGAAACCAAGTATCTGTGTATTGACCTTGGCTAAGCTTTATAGCGTCGCTTACTGAAAAGCAACGTAAAAAAAGGAGCGTGAAAAAGCCCCGCTGGCACAGTGCCGGTGGGGCTTTGGCGTTTTTGTAGGCGTTAAAAAATGCCTTTAGKGGCGGAAGTGGCGCATGCCGGTAAACACCATGGCAATGCCTGCTTCGTTGGCTGCATCAATGACTTCCTGGTCGCGCATGGAGCCGCCGGGCTGAATAACGGCGGTAATGCCTGCCGCTGCGGCGGCATCAATACCATCACGGAAGGGGAAGAAGGCGTCAGAGGCCATTACCGAACCGGGAACCGAAAGCCCTTCATCAGCGGCTTTAATGCCGGCGATCTTGGCCGAGTAAACACGGCTCATTTGCCCGGCGCCAACGCCCACGGTTTGGCCCTCTTTGGCGTACACAATGGCGTTAGATTTAACAAATTTGGCTACCCGCCAGGCAAAGGCCAGATCACGCAGCTCCTGTTCGCTGGGCGCACGCTGGCTAACCACGGTCAGATCGTCGCGGGATACCATGCCGTCGTCGCGCTGTTGTACCAGCAAGCCGCCGTTGACGCGCTTAAAGTCCAGCGCTGGCTGCTGCTCACCGGGCCAGTGAGCGCTGACGTCCAACAAGCGTACGTTTTGCTTGTTCGCCACAATGGCGACGGCTTCGTCGCTGACGCCTGGGGCAATAATTACCTCGACAAACTGGCGGTCGATAATCGCCTGGGCGGTTTCCGCGTCCAGCGGCGTATTGAAGGCGATAATGCCGCCAAACGCGCTGGTAGGATCCGTGGCAAATGCTTTGTCATAGGCCGCAAGCGCGGTGGCGCCAATAGCGACACCGCAGGGGTTGGCGTGCTTAACGATAACGCAGGCTGTCTCGTTAAAGGCCTTGACGCACTCAAAGGCGGCGTCGGTATCAGCCACATTGTTATAAGAAAGCGGTTTGCCCTGGAGCATTTTTGCAGTCGCAACGCTGGGTTCGCTAGCCTGAGGGTCTACGTAGAAGGCCGCCTGCTGATGAGGGTTTTCGCCGTAACGCATATCCTGCTTTTTAGCTAGCTGCAGGTTAAAGGTGCGCGGGAAAGCTTCATCGGCAGTCGATACTTTGCGGCCTAGATAGTCAGCAATGGCGCCATCGTAGCCAGCGGTGTGCTCAAAGGCTTTTACTGCTAAATCAAAACGCGTGGCGCGACTGACCTGGCCATCTTGAGCGGCCAGCTCGCCAAGCACTCGCGGGTAATCGCTGCTATTGACCACAATGGTGGTGTAGGCATGGTTTTTGGCGCAGGCGCGAACCATAGTGGGGCCGCCGATATCGATATTCTCGATGGCATCTTCTAGCGTGCAGTCGGGCTTGGCGACGGTGGCCGCAAACGGGTAAAGATTGACCACCACCATATCGATCGGGGTGATGTCGTTCTCGGCCATTACCGCATCATCCTGGCCACGACGGGCTAAAATGCCGCCGTGAATTTTCGGGTGCAGCGTTTTAACCCGGCCATCCATAATTTCGGGGAAGCCGGTGTGCTCAGAGACTTCTTTCACTGGGATGGCATTTTCTTGCAGCAAGCGGAAAGTACCACCGGTGGAGAGCAGTTCAATACCCTGCTCAGTGAGGCCGCGGGCGAATTCCACAATGCCGGTTTTATCCGAAACGCTCAGCAGGGCGTGGCGGACGGGGGTAGCGTTGCGGTCAGTCAGGGGAGGATTATCAGCCATAACAGGGGTATCAGCCTTTAGAGTGCTCGTGTGCAGAGTCGAGAATTAAAAACAACAACGCCCCTGGGTTTATGGGGCGTCACCTTCGATAAGTCCGTATAGCTTGAGTTTCTTGCGCAGCGTGCCTCGGTTCAGCCCCAGCACATCTGCGGCCCGGGTCTGGTTGCCGTCGGTGTGCTCTAGGACGCAGGCAAGTAAAGGCGCCTCTACTTCAGCCATCACCATGGCGTAAAGATCGCTAGCCTGGCTACCGTCCAGATGTTCAAAGTAGCGGCGCATGGCCGCTTCCACGGCCTCGCGAAGGGGCTGTGGCGGTGCGTTAGCCGCAGGATCCGCGAGCGTGCCCGCTAAATGAGCGTTGCTTTTGTAGAAGGCGTCGCTGGAATAAGCGTCGCTGGAGTAGCTGTCGCTAGAGAGAAGATCGCGTTCGGTCATGCAGCATGGCTTCCTTTGGCTAGCAAACGCGTGGCGGCGCCCGGGGCCATCGCGTCGTTGATCCAATCAAATTGCGTCTCAGGTGTCGCTAACGCATTGAACTGCTGCTTAAGCGCGCGCTGTTGAGGCGGCGTAAAGCGTTGGTCATCGCTGAGGTACCAGCCGACATGCTTGCGGGCAATACGCACACCCATGGTGGTGCCATAAAACTCATGCAACGCTTCGACGTGCCCGTGCAGCACTTGGTGGCGCTCCGTAAGGCTGGGTAGCGCCATCCGCTCTCCATGTTGGAGGTAGTGGCTGATCTGTTGAAAGATCCACGGGTTGCCCTGGGCGCCACGGCCGACCATTACGGCATCAGCGCCGGTATATGCGAGAACTTCGGCGGCTTTTTCGGGACTTGTTATGTCGCCATTAGCAATCACTGGGATCGATAGGTGAGACTTGATCTCAGCAATCGTGTCGTACTCTGCCTGTCCAGTATAGCGCTGTTGACGATGTCGGCCATGTACAGCGAGCGATTGAATACCGGCTGACTCGGCGAGCCGGGCAATACGCAGGGCATTGTTTGATTCGGCGCACCAGCCCGTGCGTATTTTTAGCGTCACGGGTATATCAACCGCTGCCACCACCGCTTCAAGAATCTCGGCCACCAGGGCTTCATCGCGAAGTAACGCCGATCCGGCTGCTTTGTTGCATACTTTTTTGGCCGGGCAGCCCATATTGATATCAATAATCTGCGCGCCCAGCTCGGCATTCAAGCGTGCCGCTTGGGCGAGCATGTCAGCGTCGCCACCGGCGATTTGCACCACCCTCGGGTCGGGCTCACCTTGGTGGTCCATGCGCAGCTGAGATTTACGAGTATGCCATAAGCTAGGGTCTGAAGTGACCATTTCGCCCACTACCCAGCCAGCCCCAAGCCGCCGACATAGCTGGCGAAAAGGCCGGTCGGTGACGCCGGCCATTGGCGCAAGCATTACCCTATTAGGTAATGCAAAGGCCCCAATGGTGGGTAATGTATCGATTGAGGTCATGGCGTCAGGCTTTGTTGGTTATCAGCTGTGAGTACTGGTGTGTGAGTACGCTCTGGCGGCGAGTAGGCGTTTCAAGGGGGCGTATGATACGCCTACTCGGTGATGGGGTGAAGGCCAATTGCCGCTTTAACGCGGCCGTACGCCACTAAGCCGCACCCAGCCTTCACGAATCACCGGCTCATCCATAGCGAGCCCCTGGGCCACATAGGCCTCGTAAACCTCATCGGCCTGGTTGGCCAAAATCCCTGATAGCGCAATGCGACCACCAGAAGCCAAGTGGCCGGCAATCATTGGCGCTAGCTCAACCAGCGGGCCCGCTAAAATATTCGCGGTCACGATAGGGTAGCCGCCGCTATCGCTTAACTGCTCAGGGTAGTAGAGGTTTAAATCCGACTCGGCGATACCGTTGCGCTCGGCATTATCGCGGCTGGCCTGTAGCGCCTGGGGGTCAATATCGGTGGCGTCGGCGTGACTAGCCCCCAGCTTGAGCGCGGCGATAGCGAGAATGCCTGAGCCGCAGCCCACATCAAGTACGGGGTGCTGGGCTAAGTGACCGGCTACGGCCAGTTCATCCAGCCACTCAAGGCAGAGTGCTGTGGTCGGGTGCGTACCGGTACCAAAGGCAAGGCCGGGGTCGAGAATCAGGTTGACGGCGTCGGCTTGAGGTGGCTCGTGCCAGCTAGGCACAATCCACAGGCGTTGGCCCATGCGCAGCGGCGTGAAGTCATCCATCCACTCGCGCTCCCAATCTCGATCGGCGAGCAGTTCATACTCTATGGTGGGACAGGGCTCGCCAGGCATCTGTTCGGACCAAGCGGCCTCAATACGCTCCAGCATGCTCTCGACGCCCTCCAGGTCATCGTACAGGCCGGTGAGAATGGTATCTTCCCATAGCGGCGTGGTGCCACGCTCTGGCTCAAATACCGGATCATCGTGGGCGTCCTGAAGGCCAATGGCCGTCGCACCTTCGTCAAGCAGCAGTTCTTCGAGGAACTCTGCCTGTTCGGGAGCGACGTGGGCTTTGAGTTGAAGCCAGGGCATGGAGAGTCTCCGCGGGGCAAATAAAAGGCAAATACAGTAAAGACAAAAACGGGGTGGACATGGCCACCCCGCTGGGCATCAAGCATAGCGCTGGAAGACGTTAACTGCTGAGTTTCTTTTCCAGATAGTGAATGTTGACACCGCCTTGACGGAAATAGCTGTCGCGAACCAAATCCTTTTGCAGGTCGATATTGGTTTTAATGCCTTCCACCAATAGCTCGTCGAGGGCATTGCGCATCCGCGTCAAGGCTATTTCACGATCCGCGCCCCAGGTGATCAGCTTGCCGATCAGGGAGTCATAGTGCGGAGGCACGGTGTAGCCGGTATACAGGTGAGAGTCCATACGAACGCCCAAACCACCCGGAGCGTGAAACAACGTTACCTTGCCGGGCGAAGGCATAAAGGTGCGCGAGTCTTCGGCATTAATCCGGCACTCAAAAGAGTGGCCGTTGAGCTGCACATCCTCCTGGCGAATCGACAGCGGCAGACCCGAGGCAATACGTAGCTGCTCTTTGACGATATCCACGCCGGTGACCATTTCGGTGACCGGGTGTTCAACCTGAACGCGGGTATTCATCTCGATGAAGAAGTATTCACCGTCTTCGTACAAGAACTCGAAGGTGCCCGCACCGCGGTAGTTGATCTTGATACAGGCCTGGCGGCACGCTTCAAGCACCTGGGCGCGGGCATCTGGGTCGAGGCCTGGTGCCGGGGCTTCTTCAAGCACCTTTTGGTGACGACGTTGCAGTGAGCAGTCGCGGTCATAGAGATGAATCGCGTTACCCTGACCGTCGGCTAGCACCTGTACTTCGACGTGGCGCGGCTTCTCAAGGAATTTTTCCATGTAGACCGTGCCATCACCAAAGGCGGCGTGGGCTTCCGTGCGGGTAACGGTAATCGCCGAGAGCAGATGGCCTTCCGTGTGCACTACGCGCATACCGCGACCACCGCCGCCAGAGGCCGCTTTGATGATGACCGGGTAGCCAATGCGACGCGCGGTGGCGAGATTAGTGGCGTCATCGTCACCCAAGGGGCCGTCTGAGCCTGGCACCGTGGGAACGCCTGCTTCCTTCATCGACTGGATGGCGCTGACTTTGTCGCCCATTAGGCGAATCGTCTCGGCGCGGGGGCCAATAAAGGTAAAACCCGAGCGCTCAACCTGTTCGGCAAAGTTGGCATTTTCAGACAAAAAGCCGTAGCCAGGGTGAATAGCGGTTGAGTCGGTGACTTCGGCCGCACTAATCAGGGCCGGAATATTTAAATAAGATTGCGCTGACGACGCCGGGCCAATACACACGGCTTCATCCGCCAGGCGAACGTGCATTAGTTCACGATCAGCTTTGGAGTGTACCGCTACGGTTTTAATGCCCAGTTCTTTACAGGCCCGCAGGATACGGAGGGCAATCTCGCCGCGGTTGGCGATAAGTACCTTGTCCAGCATGGGAGAGTCCACCCGTGTTGAAAATGAAAGATTAAGCGATAACGATCATGGGTTGATCGAATTCTACTGGCTCGCCATCTTCCACCAGGATGGCTTCCACCACACCGTCACGGTCAGCTTCAATCTGGTTCATCATTTTCATGGCTTCAATGATGCATATGGTGTCGCCTTGCTTGACGCTATCGCCGACTTCGACAAACGACTTGGCGCCCGGCGCAGGGCTACGGTAGAAGGTGCCTACCATGGGAGAGTTGACCGCTTCACCGCGGTAGCTAACGCCCTGGGGTTCTGCTTCAGCAGCAGGCGCTGCCGCCGGAGCACCCGCTGCAGGGGCTGGAGCGTAGCCAGGCTGCTGAGCATATTGCGGCATGGGCTGTGGCTGCCACGAGGCGCCATTAGGGTGGCGGCTGATACGTACTGACTCTTCACCTTCCTGAATTTCAATCTCGCTAATATTGGATTCTTCGAGCAGCTCAATCAGTTTCTTAACTTTGCGGATATCCATGGCATAGCCCCATCAATGTCATAACAGAAGATTATGAAAAATAGTCACAGAGCTAACCCTAGCCAGCAGGCAAGGGTGCTGTGCGGCACTTATGTAAGCGCAGTAAACCAAATGTAAAAATGAAGAGAACGCTGCATGTTAGCGAACGTTACCCCGTTCTCACCGTTAAAAAGCAAGTTTTTAGCTAATATGGCAGCGGAGTTTGCCGAAAAAGTGCCAGGATGTCCAGCAACAGCCTAAGTCAACGTCTATATCTGCTTGCCGCTAAGAATTAAACAACTGTTTGACGATGTTCGCTGCAAAAAGCCGTTTTAGCGCTTCAACGTGCTGCTATGACAGGTATTGAAATCAACGGTTCACTAGCCATTGGCTGACTGTTTCGAGATGCTCGTGCAGTTGGTCGGCAGTCACTTCACCTTGGATGCGTGCAGGACGGATCTCTTCMCCCTGGCTAAAAAACAGCAGACTGGGAGGGCCGAAAAGATTGAATTGGTCAAGCAACTCACGACTCTGGGCGTTAGTGTGGGTAACATCGGCGGCGATCAAGGTGTAATTACTTAGCGCTGCGGAAACCTGTGGGTCGGGATAAACATCCCGCTCCAGCAACTTGCAGGAAATGCACCAGTCGGCGGTAAAGTGAACAAACGCCGGCTGATTAGCGCCTTCAGCTTGGGCAATTGCCGCTTCAAGCTCGGTTAAGCTGCTTACCTCAGTAAAGTCGAGTGTTGCTGCTTGCTGCTCGCCGGAAAGGCTGGACGTTGCCGCGAGAGGGCGCAGGGGGTTGCTGCCGCCTTGAGCGGCACCAATTACCAGCACTATTCCCCAGACCAACAGCATTAGCCCCAGCGTTTGGCGTGCCCGCGGCCACCCCTGTGGCTGATTGAAATTTAACGCCCCCAAGGCGAGCGCTGTGCCAAGCGCAAGCGCTGCCCATAGCAACAGCGCAATGGGCGCGGCCACTAAACGCTCGATCATCCAAATCGCGACGCCCAACAGCAAAAGGCCAAAGGCAATTTTCACCCCATTCATCCAGGCGCCCGAGCGGGGCAGCAGCGTGGTACCAAAGGTGCCGACTAACAGTAGCGGTACGCCCATACCCATGCCCAACGCAAACAGCACCGCGCCGCCCATCGCCGCATCACCGGTCGACGAGATAAACACCAGCGCGCCCGCTAAGGGTGCTGTTACACAGGGTGACACCACCAGCACCGAGAGGGCGCCAGCCAAGGCTAAGCCCGCCGGTCCACTGCGCTGTGCTCGGGCCTGCCAAGCGTCGATACGGTTGGCTAGACGGGGCGACAGGTTAAGGTTAAAGGCCCCGAACATGGCCAACGCGAAGAGCGTGAACAGCACGGCAAAGGTGATTAATACCGGGGCTGACTGTAGACGCGCTTGAAGATTAAGCCCGGCACCAAACAATCCCATTAACACCCCGACCAGCGCGTAGGTCAGCGCCATGCCCATTACGTAACTGAACGAGAGTGCAAAGGCGCGAGGGCGGGTAGGGTTTTGACCCACCACGATCGATGACAAAATCGGAATCATCGGCAGCACGCAGGGGGTAAAGGTAAGCCCCAGGCCAGCAATAAAAAACAGCCCCAGCCCTAGCGGCAAGCTGGCATCGCTGATCAAAGCGCTAAAGCGGCTGTCTTCGCTTTGGGGGGCGGCGAAACCATTCTGTTCAGAGGTGTTAGCGGCTGAAGTGTTGGCTGCTGGACTGGATGCCGTACTATCGGCTTGCCAATCGGCAAACTGGCTGGGGGGTTGGGTTTCGCTGGCCTCTAGGGTTGTTTGCTCTGGAGGGTAGCAGAGCCCGGCATCTGCGCAGCCTTGAAAGGTCAGGGCAATATTGAGCGGGCCTGAGTAGGGTGCTTCCAGCGGTACTTCAAACACTACCTGATCGCGGAACACATACACATCGCCCATAAACTCATCGTTGGTAAAGATGCCTTGGGGGATAATGGGGTCGCCGAGACTGACATCCTCCGTTTGGCTGACTACCGCGAACTGGTGGCGATATAGGTAGTACTCATCTGCGATATCCATGCCGATATAGAGCGTATTGCCATCATGCCAAGCAGTCGGCTGAAAGGCTTCCATCACTGGCAAAAATTCGTCTTGGTTGCTAGATGATGAAAACCATTGGGCGTTTGCACTTAGCGGTAGCAAGCCAAGAAAGAAAATCAATAATGTAAACAGGCTCAGGCGTTTAAGAGATAACACGGTGCGTCCTTAATCAATGGCATCGCAATGAAAGGCGAACAGCATACCGCAACCTTAAGCCCCTGGCGTATACGCTGCGGTGACGTGACGCGGCCGTTAATAATGCGTTAATCCTACGCATATAAAAAGACCGCCCGAAGGCGGCCTCTTATCCCATTGGCGGCGGGTAGATACACCGCAAGGAGATTGTTACGCTTTTTGATAGGCAGTAACGGACTTTTCAATCGCCTTACGTGCGGCATCTGCGCCTTCCCAGGACTCGACTTTTACCCATTTGCCTTTTTCGAGATCTTTGTAGTTCTCGAAGAAGTGTGCAATTTGCTGGCGCAGTAGCTCAGGCAGGTCAGTTACTTCATGGACATCGTCGTAGAGCGAGCTGAGCTTGGCATGGGGCACGCAGATTAACTTGGCATCTTCACCGGCTTCGTCGGTCATGTTCAGAATGCCGACCGGACGTGCGCGAATAATGCTGCCAGGTTGAACTGGGTGCGGGGTAACCACCAAGGCGTCCAGGGCATCGCCATCATCGGCCAGAGTGTGTGGGATAAAGCCATAGTTGGCGGGGTAGAACATGGGGGTGGCCATAAAGCGGTCAACGAGGAGTGCGCCCATGTCCTTATCAATTTCATATTTAATTGGGTCGTGGTTAGCTGGAATTTCGATCACCACGTAAACGTCGTTGGGGAGATCCTTTCCAGCGGGGATATTATCGAAGTTCATCGTTGATTCCTTGATAGTGCTGTGGCTAAAGTCGTGCAGTGATTAGGCAATCGTTTCAAAGTCGTTTATGGCGAAGAATTATACGAACATGGCTGCCCGATTACCAATGCGACATAGGTTGGCCGCTAGGAGCCCTTCAAATTAGATGAATACGATAGAGACGTTTGGTGGGCATCGTTTCTGCTCTGCTGCGTGTATCATAGGCAGAGTTTATTGACAGTATTGGTTGACAGTGATGTCCCTCGATCGAGTCGGCAGCCTAGGAGGATGACTTGTCGCACGCCCAATTGCTCATCAGTTATGGTCAAGCGTTTGTCGCGCCCGATAGGCGCCTGCACCGCAGTTCAATGTCGGTTCGCTTTCCTGAAGCGCCGCTGCTTCGCGCCAAAGGCGGCTGCGCGGTGATTAGCGACTCCATTTCACGCAATACCATGGCCAAGCAGGCGGGGGATATAAGTGTACGCGGCTTCCTGGCCGACTATTTTTCTACCCCCGACCACTGGGATGTTAAAACGTCGGCCACCCGCGTACTACGCGCGCTCAACAGCTGGTGTTACAGCCAAAGCCAGCATGTTAAAGAGGGCAGTTTTGTCTCCTCTATGTCAGCGATGGTATTTCGTGGTCGCGAAGCCCACCTGTTTCATATGGGCGATACGTTGGTGTTTCGTTTACGCGGCGCGGAGTTTGAGCAATTGAGCCGTGACCATGTAACCGACTTGGGCGGCTATCGCTACCCTTCACGGGCACTGGGTATGGACGGCAGTGTCGATATCGATTACACCCACGTTGCGCTTAAACAGGGCGATTTGTTCCTGTTCACCACCCAGGGCGTGCGCGGCACGCTGTTGCCATCCGACTATGTGCGCCTGATTCGTCAGGACGCCAGTGATCTGGATGCCGCCTGCGAGCGCTTAGCCGATGAGGCCAAGCAGCGCGCCCAGGAGCGCGGCTATGGGGGGGATCAGTTCTGTTTCCAGCTGGTACGTATAGATGAACTACCCGATGAGGTCACCGAGCACCCGGGGCAGCTATACGGCGATCTGCCGATTCCCCCTGAGCTGGCACCGGGTGAGCGTTTAGACGGCCTGGAGATTCTCGCCGTGCTATCGCGAACGGCCCAGTCGCGGGTTTATCGGGTCCGTGATGTGCATAGCGAACGGGAAATGGTGATGAAAGCGCCTAGCCCTGAGCTTTCGCTGCGCAATGCTTATCTTGAGCACTTCCTGCTCCAGCAGTGGGTAGTGGAGCGCGTTAATTCGCCCTTTGTGGTGAAGGTGATGGAGCCATCCCGGCCACGCCGCTACCTGTATTATTTGATGCAACATATTGAAGGCGAGACGCTGCGGCAATGGGCGGAGCGCCATCCTCAGGCGAGCCTGACCCAGCGCCTGGATATCGCCAATCAGCTGGGGAAAGCGGTGCAGGCGCTGCATCATCGGGACATTATTCATCAGCAGATCAATCCCGATAACATCTTGATTGACCCCCACGGCAAGCTAGTGCTCACTGATTTTAGTGCTTGCCATATGCGCGATGGTGAAGGCCACCGTCACTCCGGTGAATTGCTCCGCCAAATTGGCTTTAACGAGCACACCGCCCCTGAATATGCCTTGGGCGACAGCATCGGTCGACGCAGCGATCAGTACTCGCTAGCCTCGACGGCTTACTGGCTGTTAACCGGTGCTTTGCCCTATACGTTGACACCCAATCGTTTGCGCAGTCATACCGACCTTGAAGAGTTGACCTATCGCAGTGCGCGTACCACTAACCCGGAAATCACGCCAGAACTAGACGATGCGCTTCGCCGTGCCTTGGACCCTCAAAGGGCACTGCGGTTTAGGCGCATGTCCGAGTTTTTGCATGCGTTGAGGGTGCCGCTTGGGCGGTTGCCCCATCGGGAAGAGAACCGCCAGGAGCCGCGGCGTTTCTGGCAGGGCGTGGCGGGCATTCTGTTACTGCTGCTAGTGCTTTCCTGGTTGTTGCGCTAAGCCCAAGCAGCGAACTGGACATAAAACGGGGCGATKAATCACTTCATCGCCCCGTTTTTTTATTGCCGCTATTTTTAGCCTTGCTGGGTTAGCTGTTTACAGCGTAAAAATAGGCAGCTTGCGCTCTGCTTTGGCCAGTTTTAGCTTAGCCACTTTAGGCAGGCCGTTTTCAAACGGCGGAAAGTCCTCGCCCTGAATCAGCGGTGAGAGATAGTCACGGCAGGTCTGGGTAATCGCAAAGCCGTTTTCGCTGATAAAGTCCCGGGGCATAAACTTCTCTTGGTTAGCCACCTGGGAGAGCGGGGCGGAGATCACGTCCCACTGGTAGGGCGTCTGGGAGATACGGCGAATAGCGGGCATCATGGCGTTTTTACCCGCCAGCGCCAAGGTGACCGCTTCGCGGCCCACCGCATAGGCTTGTTCAACGTCAGTTTTAGACGCCAGGTGACGCGCCGCACGCTGGAGGTAGTCAGCCACCGCCCAGTGATACTTGTAGCCCAAATCCTGCTTGATCATACCGGCAAGCGTCGGGGCTACGCCGCCAAGCTGACGGTGGCCGAAGGCATCGGTATTACCCGCATCGGCCAGGAAGGTGCCATCTTCATAGCGAGCGCCTTCAGAAACCACAATAACGCAGTAGCCATACTGCTTAACGCTCTCTTCAACCCGCGCCATGGCCGCTTTACGGTTAAACGGAATTTCCGGGAAGATAATCATATGTGGCGGCTCGCCTTCGGCTTCGCCTGCTAAGCCACCCGCGGCGGCGATCCAGCCCGCGTGGCGGCCCATGACTTCAAGTACAAATACCTTGGTGGACGTTGCACACATGGAGGCGATATCCAGCGAGGCTTCCAGGGTCGAGGTGGCAATATACTTTGCCACGCTGCCAAAGCCTGGGCTGTTATCGGTAATCGGCAGGTCGTTGTCCACGGTTTTAGGCACGTGGATAGCGGTCAGCGGATAGCCCAGCTTCTCGGAAAGCTGCGAGACCTTTAAGCAGGTGTCGGCGCTGTCACCGCCACCGTTGTAAAAGAAGTAGCGAATATCGTGGGCCTTGAATACCTCGATCAAGCGCTCGTACTGGGCGCGATGGGTATCAATATCTTTCAGCTTATAGCGGCAGGAGCCGAAAGCGCCGCCCGGTGTATGGCGTAGAGCGGCAATCGCTTCATCGCTCTCCTGGGTAACGTCGATCAGGTCTTCCGTTAAGGCACCGATAATGCCGTTATGACCGGCGTAAACCTTGCCAATCTGATCGGGTGCTTGACGGCAGGCTTCGATAACGCCACAGGCGCTGGCATTGATCACGGCGGTGACGCCACCGGATTGGGCGTAAAAGGCATTATGCTGGGCCATGGAAACGTCTCATCTCCTGAAAACGGTTGGGTAAATCGGCAACAATCTCCCACTGCTAGGTATGCTCTGGTTACAGGCGGCAGTGGGGTTACAAAATGGCGCTACTGCAATGTCGCAAAGTTTAGCGTAAAGCCCTGTTGACTGCATTAGCTGCGGCGGTCTGTTAATCCCCGCCGTCCATCTCCTGTTCACGCTGGGCGAGCTGCCAGCCACCCAGGTCTTTATAGCGATTGACCATGGCGCAAAATAACTCTGCAGTGCGCTCGGTGTCGTAGCGAGCGGAGTGGGCAGCCTTGTTGTCAAACTCAATGCCCGCGGCACGACAGGCACGGGCAAGCACCGTTTGGCCATAGACCAGACCTGCAAGTGTGGCGGTGTCAAAGCTTGAGAACGGGTGAAAAGGATTGCGCTTAATGCCGCAGCGATTGACTGCTGCGTTCAAGAAACCCTGATCGAACGCCGCATTATGGCCGACTAAAATAGCTCGGGTGCAGTCGTGGGCCTTGATCGATTTTCGGATCGGGCGGAAAATTTCTCCCAGCGCTTCCGATTCACTCAGTGCTACCTGACGGCGCAGGGGGTCGTCCAGGTTAATACCGGTAAAATCGAGCGCGGACTGCTCCACGTTCGCCCCTTCAAAGGGCTGAATGTGGTAAGCATAGGTAGCATCAGGAAGCAGGTTGCCCTCCGGATCCATGGTCAGCGTGACGGCGGCTATCTCAAGTACGGCGTCGCCTTGGGCATTAAATCCCCCGGTTTCTAAATCAACGACCACGGGCAGGTAACTGCGAAAACGTTGGGCCATTAATTCGCGGGCAATTGCCTCGCTCATGCAGCTCTCCTCAGTGTAAAGCGAGTAATCAGTCAACATCAGCGGCAAACCACCGCTTTGAGTGGTGTGATTCTAGCAGCTTTAGCCCCCAGGCGTCGTTGACGGTATTCGCTGGGCATTGAGAACGCTATACTCAAGGTCTGTTTCAAAGGGCTATCTCAAAGGTCTAGCCCCGAGAGCGATCGCATTAGCCGAGCGCTAATGGCAGATGTGGTTTTTACTCATGAATTTCTTATCGTCAACGAGGAGCAAAGAATGTCCGATGTCAAAAAGGTTGTGCTGGCGTATTCAGGCGGCCTGGACACATCCGTAATCGTTAAGTGGTTGCAAGAGACCTACAACTGCGAGGTAGTGACTTTTACTGCCGACATCGGTCAGGGCGAAGAAGTCGAACCGGCGCGAACAAAAGCGCAAGCGCTTGGCGTAAAAGAGATTTATATTGAAGATCTGCGCGAAGAGTTCGTGCGTGACTACGTCTACCCGATGTTCCGCGCCAACACTATTTATGAAGGCGAATACCTGCTGGGCACCTCTATCGCTCGGCCGCTAATTGCCAAGCGCTTGATCGAAATTGCCAATGAAACCGGTGCCGACGCTATTTCCCATGGTGCGACGGGTAAAGGCAACGACCAGGTACGCTTTGAGCTCGGTGGCTATGCTCTGAAGCCCGGCGTCAAAGTGATCGCCCCTTGGCGTGAATGGGACCTAACCTCCCGCGAAAAGCTGATGGCTTACTGCGAAGAGCACAAAATCCCCGTCGATTTTGCCAATAAAAAGAAAAAGTCGCCCTACTCAATGGATGCCAACCTGCTGCATATCTCCTACGAGGGTGGCATCTTGGAAGATCCGTGGGCCGAAGCGGAAGACGATATGTGGCGCTGGAGCGTTTCTCCTGAAGCCGCACCTGATACCCCGACTTACGTTGAGCTGACGTATGAAAAGGGCGATATCGTGGCCATCGACGGCGAGCCGTTGAAAGCGCATGAAGTGCTCGAAAAACTCAACAAACTAGGTGGCGACAACGGTATCGGCCGGCTGGATATTGTTGAAAACCGCTACGTGGGTATGAAATCCCGCGGCTGTTACGAAACTCCAGGGGGCACCATTATGTTGCGTGCCCACCGCGCGATTGAGTCGCTAACCCTAGACCGCGAAGAAGCCCACCTGAAAGATCAACTGATGCCTAAATACGCGGAAGTGATCTACAACGGTTATTGGTGGAGCCCCGAGCGCCGCATGCTGCAGGTGGCGATTGACGAGACCCAAAAGAATGTATCGGGCGTCGTGCGTATGAAACTCTATAAAGGCAACGCTATCGTGGTGGGGCGTAAATCTGATGAGTCGCTATTTGATGAATCAATCGCTACCTTCGAAGATGATGCGGGCGCTTACGACCAGAAAGATGCGGAAGGCTTTATCAAGCTGAACGCGCTGCGGTTACGCATTGCCGCAGGTAAAGGGCGTAAACAGAGCTAATAAAAAGAGCACTGCAAACCTTGCTAGAGCGGCAGGCAATTACTGCCGCTCTACAAGAAAAGGAGCCAATGTGTTTAAAAAGGAGCCATTATGCTAAAAAAAATACTTTCCGGTCTCTTTGGTAGTGATCGTCAGGCTGAGCCAGGCGCTACCACCAAAGCTGCTGAACCGGTGGAATACAAGGGCTACGAAATTGTCTCTCAGCCAGATGATCAGAGCGGTCAGTACCGCGTCAGCGGCTGGATTCGTAAGGCGGATGCCAGCGGTGAAACCCTGGAACACCGCTTTGAGCGTTCCGATATGCTGCCAGGGCGAGATGCCTGCGATACCATGATGGTCACCAAAGCGCAGCGCTATATCGATGAAGTCGGCGAAGCGATGTTTGAGCCCGACCCTCGCCGGGCAGGCGATAGCGAGTAGTTATGCCGCCAAACACATTGAGTAAAGGAGAGGCGTATGCGTGTAGTACACCAAGCCTCGCCCTGGCGCTCTCTATTCCATGAGAATGGAACGCTTAATACCTCGGCGCTCAACGCGCCGTTAGACCATCTGTTCTCTAAACTCTTCGCAAAGCTCTCCTCGCCGAACACCTCATTAGCGGACGCCTACGCTTGGCAACTGTCGCTGGTGGAAACATTGGTGCATTACGACCTGCCCGCCTGGCGTATTAGCCAGATTATCAGTGACCACAATGCTTCACTGTATCGCCAAGCTGTTGCGCTATCCCTGGACGAAATGCAGGCGCAAGGGTGGGGCCCACCGCCAGTCGGCTACTGTGTTCTGATGTTAGGCTCTGCGGCGCGTTTCGAAAGCCTGCTAGGCCCCGACCAGGATAATGCGCTGATTATTGATGACTATCCGGATTACCGCCATGTGGAGATTGACGGCTACTTTCAAGCGCTAGGCGAACGGTTTACTCAACGCCTGGATGAAGCAGGCATTCCACTCTGCCATGGTCATGTCATGGCGCGTTGGCCGATGTGGCGCAAACGGCTTAGCGAATGGCAGGCACAGCTTGAGATATGGAGCGCCGACCGACAGGTAAAGCGCGTACAGCAGACCAATATTTTGCTCGATTTTGCCCCGGTAGCGGGTAACCCAGTGCTTGCCGAGCAATTGGGTAATAGCATTGCTTCAATACTTCCCAAAGCGTCACTGTTTATGAACGAAATGGCGGCGCTACTGGAAGAACTGCCGGTGGCACTGGATCGTTTTGGCCGCCTCGCCTCAAGCCCGGGCCTGGATGCTCCCCACGAGCACGCCATTAACCTTAAACATCAAGGCTTGCTGCCATTGATCAGCGCTGCGCGCTTGCTCTGTCTGCGCTATGGGCTAGCCAACATAGCGACACGCGAACGCTTGATCGCGCTTAGTCATAGGGCAGATGTGCTAACCTCGGCTGAATCAGAGCTGCTGGTGGCCGCTTTTGAGCGTCTGCAGCAGCGTCTATTGGATCAGCAGCGGTATAACAAAGCCCGTGGTCAAACCGCCGATGGCTGGGTTGACCTGCGGCGCCTGCGCGAAGATGAGCGTCTATTGCTGAAGTTTGACCTGCAGCAGGTTCGATCCTTTGTTCAGAGAGTGAAAAACGCCTAGCCTGAGTCGGGGGGAGAAGCGTCATCCGGTGCCGCGGGGAGTTCTAGCGTTAAGCAGGCGCCGCCTAAGGTTTTGGCATCCTCGACCCATAGCCGCCCCCCCAGGTGGGCAATAATGCCCCGACTAATCGGCAACCCTAAGCCGCTGCCTCTTGGCCGACCCCTAGGAATATCGTCGTCCTGCTGAATTTGATGAAATTTTTCAAACACGCGTTCACGCTCGTCTTCGCTAATCCCCGCGCCGTTATCCTCCACGCTTAGCCGGAAATGACGGCGATGGCGATAAAGCGTGAGGCGTACTTTTGGCTGCTCTCGGTCAGCAAACTTGCCCGCGTTATCAAGCAGATTAATAATCACCTGCTCCAAGCGGTCATGATCGCCGACTACCATCGCAGGGTCAGCTGCTAAGCTAACGTCTAGTGCAATGCCGCGCTCTTCATGCAGATGGGCAATGGCATCAATGCTGTGCCGCGTCAGGGCGGCAAGGTCGAGGGGCACGGGATTAAGCGTTAAACGGCCGCTCTCCAGGCGGGCAAGGTCCAGGATCTCCTCAATTAAACGCGACAGCCGCTGGCTCTCGTGAACGATGACACCCAGAAAATGCTGGCGCTTCTCATCAGGTAGTTGCCCGCTATCGCGCAAAATTTCGGCAAAGGCACGTATGGAGGTGAGGGGGGTACGTAGTTCGTGGCTGACCATGGCGACAAACTCATCTTTCAAGCGATCCAGCTCGCGTAGTCGTTCATTGGCGCTACGCAACTCTTCGCCGATTTGCACCAGTTCCTGGGACTTCTGCTCCAAACGGCGGTTGTACTCCAGGGTTTGTGAGGTGGTGTCCAGAATGCTCAGAATCGACTCAATATCCAGTGCCTCGCCGCGTACCACCGAGTTGATGAGTACTCGCGCTGAGGAGCTGCCCAGCGCCCCCGCCAGCGCCTGTTCGGCACGGGTGATCAGCTCGGCAGTGGCGGGCTCATCCGCTGCATAAGCGCTTTTACTTCCGCTATGGCTGAATACACGGCGGGTGGTCTGGGTACCCAAATAGCGAACAAGCAGCTCTTTGAGTGCCCCCTGGGTAGTCTGCCCGCGCCATAGTGATGTCGATAGCGAGGTGATTTGCAGGTTGGGGTGCATCGCCTCTGTGAACAGCGCTGCCTGGGTTTGCTCAAGGGGCGTGGGGCGGGTAAATAGCGATACACCCACCAATAACCCCACGTTGGCCAACATGCTCCAGAGCAACGAATGGGTGTAAATGTCCCAGTTCTCCAGACCGAATAAACCATAGGGCATCAGCCAGGCAATTCCCCAGGGGCCTTCAGTGAGCAGCGAGGCATCTAGCCAGCCGGACTGGGCAAMCCCGGGAAGCAGCAGCGTATAACACCAGATTAAGAAGCCGGCGATTAAGCCAACAGTGGCGCCTTGGCGAGTAGCGCCGCGCCAATACAGGCCAATTAACAGCGCCGGGGCGAACTGGGCCGCTCCGGCAAAGGAGACCAGCCCAATCGTCACTAAACTATAGGAGTCACCAATCAGCGCATGGTAGAGATATCCGAGCAGTAGAATCAGCACGATAGCGATGCGGCGAATACCCAGCAGCCAACCGGCAAGCTCGCCTTTGGTACTTAGGTGCAGCCGCCTTGAGCGCAGTAACAGCGGCATCACCAGCTGGTTGCTCACCATGGTGGAGAGCGCGATGGTCTCGACAATCACCATACCTGTCGCCGCAGACAGGCCACCAATAAACACCAGTAGCGGCAGCCCTTCTAAACCGGCTGAAAGKGGTAGCGTCAGCACAAAGCTGTCCGGGTCACCCGCGCTTACGCCTAGCAGCAGGCCCGCCAAAGCAATGGGGATAACGAATAGGTTAATCAGCAGCATGTAAAGGGGAAATAGCCAGCTCGCTCGAGCCAAGTGCTGCTCGTCGACATTTTCGACCACCAATACCTGGAATTGCCGGGGCAGCGTTAGAAAAGCCAGAAAGGCCAGCACCAGCATACCTACCCAGCCGGTGGCGCCACCAGGAACGCTGTCCAAACGCATGCTATCGACAAGGGCGGGCGTGGCTGCTACCTGGGCAAATAGCGCGGCGGGGCCTTCAAACATCACGAATACGACAAACACGCCAACGGCCATAAAGGCGACTAGTTTGACTATTGATTCCACCGCGATTGCCGCCACCATGCCTTCATGACGCTCACTGGCATCCAGGTGGCGCGTGCCAAATAGAATAATAAACACTGCCAATACCAGGGCGACCCAGAGGGATTTATCCATCCAGAAGTGTTCATCTACCAAGGTGGTGTCGGCCGCGCGAGGATAATTAATCAGCACCGCGTGGCTCACGGTAATGGCTTTTAACTGCAGGGCGATATAGGGGGTGATGCTAATGAGGGCCATCAGTGCCACCAGCGCGCCTAAACTGGTGCTTTTGCCATAGCGGGCGCTGATAAAGTCGGCAATGGAAGTGATTCGCTGCCGCGCGGCGATGCGCACCATCTTGCGGATGACAAAAGGAGCCAGCAGCATCGCAAGCGTCGGCCCCAGGTAGATGAGTAAAAAGCTGGGGCCATACTCGGCTGCGCGGCCAACGCTGCCGTAGAACGTCCAAGCCGTGCAGTAAACAGCGATGGAGAGGGCATAGACCGKTGGCGAGCCAATGATTGAGCGGCCCTGCTCCGCTCGCCGGTCACCCCAGGCGGCGACCACAAACAGCAGCGCCAGGTAGCCAAAGGCGGTGCCGAGGATAACGGCCTCACTACGCACGGTTAGTGGCCCGCTCGCTGTTCCATTAGCCAAGCGGTTAGGCCAATCACCACTGCCCAGGCGATAAATAGATAGAGCGGTAACCAGCCCACGCTAAAAGCCGGCAGGCGGTCTACGACAATAATCAGCGGAGGACAGAATAGCAGCAGGGCGATAGCCACTAGCGCTATCAGGCGCTCATTGCGTCGCGATTTCAGGCCCGATGGTTTCATAACGCACTGGCGTCCTGTCGATCAAAGGCGTTGGCTTGCAGCGCTAACAACTGCTCAAGCGTATCGACGCCGCGGGCTTCTAGCCGTGGCAGCAGGGCTAGCCATAGCTCAGCGGTCACACGGGCATCGCCTAATGCAGTGTGGCGGGTGCCCGGCGGAAAAGCCAGGTCATAGCGCTGGGCCAGGCTATCCAGATCATGCCCATCGAGCGCTTCGTCCAGTGCCCGCGAAATCAACAGGGTGTCGATGATGGGAATATCAAAGGCGACCCCCTTGTGGCTGATGGCGAGCAGATCAAAGGCAGCGTTATGGGCCAGTAATACCGCTTCGCCGACATAATCACGAAAGCGAGTAAGTACAATGTCCAGCGGCGGCGCACCGGCCACATCGGCATCGGTCAGGCCGTGAATTGCCGTGCTAGCGGGGGGGATTGGACGCTGCGGATCAACTTTTTGATCGAAGACCTCGCTGGCCAATAAGCGTGCGTTGACCACGCGGCAAGCGCCAAGACTGATCACCGTGTCACCTCGGCGCAGCTCAAGCCCAGTGGTTTCCGTATCAAAGGCGACAATTTCCAGGCTGCGCAGCGTTCGGCTGGCCAGCGCTTCATCCGGTGGTGGCAGGTCGGCAATGCCAAAGTCATGGAATTCAGGGCGCGGCGGTGCGGTTTCGCGTGGGGCGCCGACGCGTTCCATGGCGGGTAGGGGAAGTCGTAGGCGTGAATAAACGCCATTATCGTCAGCCAGACTCCAGATGTCACTGGCGTGTTGACGTAGCACATCGGCGACGCTGGGCGTCAACGGCAGTGAGTTGAGCGGCTGCTGGCGCCACTCCCCCAGTTCATGCTCGGGGATCGCCTTGCCACGCCAAATAAGGTCGAGGTAGACGCGTTTGTTACCCAGGCATATCTCACCTTCAAAGCCACTGTCAGGCAGATGGGTATTGAGGTGTTTGACCAGCGAGTCAAACAGCGCGATCAACGCAGGTGCGTCGCCTTTAAACCAGGCGGGCATGCCCACCGGGGTGATCAAGCGGTGCTCCGGGTCAAGGCGCTCATCCAGCGCTTGCCAGAAGTCGTTTGACCACATAGGCGTTAAGCGCTCGCCCTGGTGTTGCATATCGTCGAGCAATTGGCCGATTTTCGCCACGTTGTCGCCGAGTGTAGCGCCTTCTTCTTGGATAACCCGCTCAAAACGCTGGCGCAAAGCAGACGTGCTGGCATCGTTTTGATTGCGCAGTTGAATCAATGCATCGGCGGCGCTGGTCAGGCTGGCGGTATGCTGACGCAGCGGTGTCAGCATATCGGCCAATTCCGCCCTAACGCCCATTTCATTCGACCAGGAAGCGGTGGCGTCACTAAAGGTCAGCAGTGTTTCGCCATCGCTACCCGGCACGCGGCGTAAAATCACCTTGAGCCAACGATCATCACAGGGCGCTAGCAGCTCTCTGGGAGAACCGTCGTTGGGCAGTTGGCTGAGCACTTGCTGTAAGCTCGCGACCGGCAGCAGCGCCTCCAAGCGTTTGCCCAGCCCTAGCCCGGTGTTACCCTCAAAAAAGTCCTCGGCCGCCTGATTGAACAGCATGAGACGGCGGTGGTGATCGCACAGTAGCAGCGGTGTTTCGAGTACTTGCAGCAGCGTTTCCAGCTCTTGGCGAATGCGTGCCGCGCTGCGGGCGCCGTCTGCATGGGCGGTGGCTAAACGGCTACGATCCGAACGCCAGCTTTCGCGCACCCGGCGTAGGTCGGGTCCCAGCCCTTTGAGCCAGCCTTCGGGTGGATGTTCGTCCCGGGCATCGGGGTTGGCGACTAAGCGCGCCAGCTGCACCTGTAAATGGCGCAGCGGGGTAAACAGCATGCGTTCAAGCAGCAAGCCGACTAAAAAAATCGTTGCGCCACCGGAGAAACTGCCTAGCCAAAGGGCAATGCGCGTTACCCCAGTAGGGGCGAGCTGGGCATCCAGCCAAGCGGCAAAAATGGCCCCACCCAGCAGGCTGATGCCGCTAAGCAGTAGCCACAGACCCATCAGGCGCTGACGTTTGGGTAGCCCGCCCCGGGTCATGGCTGCTCCTCAGTCAGTAGCGCTTTGACTTTTTCCACCAGCGACTGGGTTGAGAAGGGTTTGGTGATGTAATCATCGGCGCCCAGCGCCATGCCTTTCTCCCGCTCAACATCACGCCCGTGAGCGGTCAGCATGATAATCGGCAGTTGGGCAGTGGCCTCTTTGCCACGCAGCTGTTCTAACACGTCAAAACCGCTAATTCCCGGCAGGCTAATATCGAGGAGCAGTAGATCGGGCTGGCTATCATTCACTCTTGCCAGGGCCTGTTCACCGTCTTCGGCAGTGACGACCTCGAACCCCGCTTGCTCCATCAGGAATTCCAGCGATAAAACAATGTTGGGTTCGTCATCGACAACGAGCACTTTAGCCATGGAGCTCTCCTGCTTTTATTTGTTTTAACATTGCATGGAGTCTAGTTAGATCTAACCGGTCAGCCAAGACGACCTTGGCCGAATGCAGGCAAGATAAGGGGCTGTCTCGACAGGGGTATTTCTATAGGGCCATTTCAACAGGGCAATCAGGAGCGCTTTGTTACACTATTGGCCTCTTTGCCATGGCTTGACGAGTGATGGCTGTTCTCTGATCTGTTTGCTAAGGCTACCAATGCGCGTACTCCTGTTATCCGCCTACGAAGCGGTGAGCCACAGCTACTGGGCACAAAGTTTGATGGCGCAGCTTAATGAGGTGTCATGGACGCTTTTGAGCCTGCCGCCGCGCCATTTCGCCTGGCGTATTCGCGGTAACCCGCTGAGCTGGATGCTAAAAGAGCATGACACTCTCAGTCAGTCGTTTGATGTAGTGCTGGCCACATCAATGGTGGATCTGGCCACGCTGGTGGGGCTTTTTCCGCATCTTGGCCGAGCAAAAAAGGTCGTCTACTTTCATGAAAACCAGTTCGCCTATCCTGAATCGAGCGATCAGATGCCACAAGTAGAGGCCAAGATGGTTAACCTCTATACGGCGCTGGCAGCGGATAGCGTGGTGTTTAACAGCGCCTATAACCGCGACTCCTTTATTGATGGTGCGCGAGCCTTTCTGAAAAAAATGCCCGAAAACCTCCCAGCAGCTAAGCCACTTGAAGCGCTACGCGAGCGGGCCATGGTAATGCCGGTGCCCATTGGTGACAGTTCAGAACCTGGCCACCACACGGCTTTTAAAAAAACAATGCCGCAGCGAATTGTTTGGAACCATCGCTGGGAGTATGACAAAAACCCGGACGACTTCTTTGCCGTGTTGTTTGCGTTAAGCGAAGCAGGCATCTCATTTGAGCTGGCGGTGCTTGGCCAGCGTTTTCGCCAAGGTCCCGCTATTTTTGCCGAGGCTGAGCAGCGTTTAGCCAGGCATATTGTGGCTTGGGGGCCGCAGCCGGAGGAGGCGTACCGCGAACTATTGGATAGCGCGGGCATTGTGGTCTCGACCACTTGGCATGAGTTTCAAGGCTTGGCGATAATGGAAGCGGCCCAGCGCGGGGCGTTACCACTGGTGCCCGATCGGCTCTGCTTCCCGGCGCTTTACCCTGCAGCCTATCGCTATGACGGCTCTCGGGAAGGGCTTTATGACCGGCTTAGTGCTTGGCTCACCGATCCTGCGGCTCGCCCTGAACGCCTTGATACCGCCGTTTGGGAGTGGCCCGCTTGGCGTGAGGCTTATCGGCAGCTTTTATTAGTCGAGCCGGTCTAAGCGCCGCGTCGGCCAGTGAACCACGGCGGTGTGACGACGCATCTTTTGCGCAAGTGCTGGGTGTTCCCGGCGAATCACCTGCTCGGCAAACTCGGATAGAAAGTGTGATTTTAGCTCCGCCCGGGCGCGGTCTACTCCGCTATGTTGATAGGGCGTCGAAGCCAGCAGCATAAAGCCATCGTCTGGAATGCGTCCGGCGCGCATATTGGCGTCAATAATAGTGGCCGCGGTGCCAATGGGTACCGCTAAATCAGGGCCGTAGGGGCCTATGATCAAGGCAGTATTGGGCAGGTGCAGAAAATCAAAGCCCCGGCCAATGCAGATTACCTATTCACGGTGTTCGATATCCAGTTCCCGCTCAACACCCTGGAGTTCGCTAACGTGGGCAAGGTTGCCTTCCAGCAGGGGTAGCAGATCTCGTAGCATGTCATGAGGCATATCCGGGCAAATAGCGTTCAGTTGACTGCTCAGCCCCTCGGCAGCTCTCCCTACCCAGTCGCTTACATCCAGGGTCGCACCCTCTTTGCCGTGAATAATTAGCGCATCGCTGTCGGTTTCAAAGCCACATACCAGCGGATAAACCTGCTGATGATCGTGACCGAATAGCTTGCCCGCCTGTTCGGCAATGGCATAGGCGTGGGCTTTCGCCGCTTGGGTGTCGCAGTTGAAACCGGCGCAGCCGCGGGCCTGGTTGCCACGGGAAAAGTGGTAGGTGATCAGCATCAGGGTGGCGCGCCCGGCCTGAGCTGTATCGACTACTGTATCGGTCAGTAGCTCACCCAAGTAAGGCCAACCCAGATCGAAAATGCCGCCGAGATTACGAAACGGGGTAATAATCCCTAACGGCGTGCGCGTGGCGTGGGGAATATGAATCCGCCCATCCATACACTTCATTACCACGATGGAGGTTGGGTGCTCGGCCGTATAACGTTGCCGCGCCAGCCAGGCCCCTGGGCTACAGAAGTGCTCGGCGTGTTGCCGTGACAAATCCAGCAGCGCATCAATTCGCCGTGCAATCGGCTGATCGTGGAGTAGCGTGGCGGGGCTAGGCATGGCGGGTTCCATCAGCTAAGTTTTTTGTCGACTATGCGAGCTCGGTTTTGTCTTTATAGTCGCACAGATCCTCGATAATGCAGCTACCACAGCGGGGTTTGCGTGCGATACAGGTGTAGCGGCCGTGCAGAATCAGCCAGTGGTGAGCATCGTGAAGAAACCCTTTTGGCACATGGCGTAGCAGTTTCTGCTCCACCTCAACGACATCTTTGCCTTTAGCGATGCCGGTGCGATTGGATACCCTGAAAATATGCGTATCCACCGCCATGGTGGGCTGACCAAACGCCGTATTGAGTATTACATTGGCCGTTTTACGGCCTACGCCGGGCAAGGCCTCCAGCGCTTGGCGGGTATTGGGCACTTCACCACCGTGCAGATTAACGAGCATGTGGCAGGTTTTCATCAGGTTTTCGGCTTTGGTGTTGTATAAGCCAATGGTTTTGATATGTGCTTTAAGCGCGTCGATACCTAAATCAATGATCGCTTGGGGCGTGTTAGCGACTGGGTAGAGCCGCGCCGTGGCTTTATTGACCCCTACATCGGTGGCTTGAGCAGAAAGCAACACGGCGGCCAGTAGCTCAAAAGGCGTGTTCCAATTAAGCTCGGTAGTCGGGTGCGGGTTCTCTGCCTGAAGGCGAGTGAAAATTTCATGACGCTTTTGGGCATTCATGGCGGGTCTCTTAATAATTACGTTATAAAGACGAGCAGTTGTTTACATGTGCACTTTCGGCATTTTGCCAGCTATTTTATCGTGCCGGTAACCCGCACGCGGCGCTCAGTTCTAGGTGTTGTCGCCACTGGCTTGGCACGGGCCGCATTGCGTTGATCGATAACGTTTTTCAGCGCAATCAACAGACCCGCCACAAAGAATGCGCCGGGCGGCAGCACGAAAAACAGGAACTGGTAGTCGTCGGCAATCGTCAGCTGCCAACTGGCTGCTTGCGGCCCGAACAGTAGCGCCATATCGCTAAACAGCGTGCCTTGGCCCAGTAACTCGCGAAGAGCGCCTAGTAATACCAGCACAGCACCAAAACCTAACCCCATCATAAAGCCATCAATGGCTGCTGGTAATACCGGCTGGCGGGAGGCAAAGGCATCGGCTCGGCCAAGAATGGCGCAGTTGGTCACGATCAGCGGAATAAAAATCCCCAACACCTGATAGAGCGGGTAGGCGTAGGCGGCCATCAGCAGTTCAGCGCAGGTAACAAAAGCCGCAATCACCATCACGAAAGCGGGCAGACGCACTGCGCTGGGCACCTGGTGACGAATCAGCGAAATCGCCGTGCTGGCMCCGACCATGACCAGCAACGTGGCCAGCGCCAGCCCCAGCGCATTGACTACGCTGCCGCTTACCGCTAGCAGCGGGCAGAGCCCCAACAGCTGAACCAGCGCGGGGTTATTCGACCAAAGACCGCTTCGAGCGAGTTCGCGCCACTGGCTCATTGGGTGGGCTCCTTAAATGATATCGGTAGCGGTGTATCGTTGGCGTACTGAAGCGCTTTATGGACAGCGTTAACCACGGCCCTGGGCGTAATCGTCGCGCCGGTAAACGCATCAAAGTGACCACCGTCTTTGGTCACCGCCCAGCCTTCTGGCGGGAAGCTATCTAACCTTAAACCATTAAACTCGGTGATCCAGTCGCTACGGCTGCGCTCAATGTCATCGCCTAGCCCAGGCGTTTCCTGATGCTGGGTAACGCGTACGCCACTGATACGCTGCTGCTCGTCAATGCCAATCAGCAGGCGGATTTCGCCGTTATATCCCTGCCGGGTTACCACCGGTAAGATCMCCGCGCTGCTACCTTGAGCGTTTACCCACCAGCCTTGGCTATCGCTTGCAAGCCCCAGCGCTTCTGGATTGGGAAGCGCAAAAGTGCTCTCCAACACCTGGGTGACGGGCGTATTCGCCAGCGCTTGGGGCAGTACTTCCTGCAGCTGACGGTGTTGGTAAGCCAGCTGATGTGTCTCTATCCGTTCGGCGGTTAGCGCGCGGGTAAGCGCGACGCTGCCTGCCGTTACTAGCGCAAAGGTCCCCAGGGCAAGCGCGCCGCGCTGCATGGCCTGGAACAGCGTCATGGCTGTTCTCCTGGCTTACCCGGTGAGGCTTTTTGCTGGCCAGTGGGCCGCGGCACGCTATAAAGATCCAGTAAGGGTACGCACAGGTTCATCAGTAAGACCGCAAACGCCACCGCATCTGGGTAGCCGCCAAAGGTGCGAATGATGATGACCAGCGCGCCAATCCCAGCGCCATAGAGTAGCTTGCCGCGTTGGCTGGTGGCAGCGGAGACCGGGTCGGTGGCAATAAAGAACGCCCCGAATAGCGTTGCCCCGGTGAGCAGGTGAAACAGCGGTGAAGCGAAGTGGCTGGGGTCGCTGAGATAAAACAGCGTGGCCAGTAGTAGTAGGCTGCCAAGCATCGCTACTGGGATGTGCCAGCTAATAATCCGCTTCGCTAACAACACCGCACCACCCGCTAGCCAAGCAAGCGCTACCCATCGCCAGGCGCTTAGGGTGCCCTCCGGCAGTGGGTTGGTCGCCCAGAACTCGCTGGCCAGCACCGCTTCGCCTTTGTGCTTAAAAGCATCAAGGGGCGTTGCGCCGCTCAAGCTATCTAGTTGGGCGGTTGGCAACGTTCCGGCGATTTGTGTCCATAAACCATTAGGCAGCAGTTCCTGGGGCGGTGCCCACAGCGTCATGTAGGTAGGAAACGACACCAACAGCAGCGCATAGCCCACCATGGCGGGGTTAAAAGGGTTATGGCCCAAGCCGCCGTATAGCTGCTTGGCGACCACAATCGCCGCGATCATACCCACGCCGATAAGCCACCAGGGGCTAGCGGGCGGCAGTGACGCGCCTAGCAAAACGCCGGTAAGCAGAGCGCTTGAGTCATTCAGCGTCACACGGATAGGGCGCTTGCGTAGCCGAAGCACGACGGCTTCAAGCGCAATACCAAAAGCGGCAGCTAGCAGTACATTGCTGATAACACCCAGGCCGAAGAAGTAGCTCATGGTGGCGATGCCTGGCAGGGTTGCCGCAATGACCCAGCGCATTAAGCTCGCCGTTGGCGGCACAGACGTTGCCGTGTTGGCATCTTTAACCCCTGAAGCGTGCATCATGCTCATGACGACTCCTCGCTAGACGGCTGTTCGCGCGCCTGGGCAAGCTGCAACTCGGCTGCTTTTAAGTTCTCCTGGGCGGTGGCAAGCTGCATTTCTAAGTCATCCAGGGATTGTTTGGGGTCTTCTTGAGCGACTCGCGCTAAGGTTTTTTCAGCCTTTTTGACCGATGCTTTGGCGGCGGCATGGGCGATGCGCAGACCGCGTAAGTCGACCTTTTCGCTGCTGGCGGCGGTACTGGTCGAGCGACGTTGTTGCGCCTGGCGGGCTTGCTTGCGTGCCTGTTTTTCAGCCTCTTCTCGAGCGAGCCGCGCTTGGCGAAACTCAAAACGGTGCTTGGCGTGTTCTGCTTTTACTGCCTCAATCCGCTGCAGGCGTAACCGGCTTTTCGCTTCCCGGTAATCCGCCACTAGCGGAATATGGCTGGGGCAAACATAGCTACAGGCGCCGCACTCAATACAGTCAAACAGATGATAGCGCTCTAACTTGGCATCGTCTTGAGCGCGAGCGTACCAGTGCAGCTGTTGCGGCAGCAGCGCGACCGGGCAAACGCTTTCGCACTCACCGCAGCGAATGCAGGGTGATTCTTTTGGGGGCAGCGGCAACTCTTCAAGCGTGGCCGCGATTAAACAGTTGGTAAGCTTTGTGACCGGCGTATCGAGCGTTAGCCGTGGCGTGCCCATCATGGGGCCACCCTGAATCACTTGGTGTAACTCTGGGGTATTCAGCCCTGCCTGCTCCAGCAGCTCTCTAACAGAAGTGCCTAGACGCACCCAGCGATTGCCGGGCTGGGTAATCGCCTCTCCAGTCAGTGTGACGACCCTGGAAACCAGCGGCTGCCCATCACGCACTGCATTGAGTATCGCCAGTAGCGTGCCTGGGTTATGGCAAAGCACGCCCACATCAGCGGGCAGCCCGCCGCTGGGTACATCAAGGTTTAGCAGCCTTTTAATTAGCTGGCGCTCGCCGCCGCTGGGGTAGCGGGTGGGYATTACTTTCAGCTCAATGTTGATCGGCTGGCAATTTGAAAGGGCGTGTTTCAGGGCTTCTATGGCATCGGGCTTGTTATCCTCGATGCCAATAATTATATGCTGCGCGCCGCATAGCTTGGCGACTATCTGCGCACCTTCGAGCACTTCGTTAGCGTGGTGGCGCAGGGTAAGGTCATCGGCGGTGATATAAGGCTCGCACTCGGCGGCGTTAATCACCAGGGTGTTAATCGCATGACGTTCGACCACACGCGCTTTAATATGGGKGGGAAACCCAGCGCCACCTAAGCCGACGATGCCGCTCTCGTTTAACCGCTCGAGCAGCGCATCGGGTTCGACATGTCGCCACGCCAAGGGTGGCAGTCGAAGCCACTCATCTTGCCCATCTCCATCAATGCAGATTTGGGTAGCGCTAACCTCGCTCACCGTGCCGCTAATGCTGGCGTGCAGGTTGCTAGAGATCATACCTTCGCGTTTGGCAATCACGCTGCCCACTTTCACCGCATCTCCATGCGCCACACAGGGCGTGGCGGCCTGGCCGCTGTGCTGCTGCAGGGGGAGAGTGACCCTACGGGGCAGTGGCGCTTCAATTAGTGCGGTTTGGTTGGAGCGCTGTTTGCGCTCAGGCGGATAAATGCCACCGGGGAAGTCAAAGGCGTTCGACATCAAGACACCCCTGAAGCGGGTTGGCGGTCGCTGGCAATCATGTTTGATGAGTGCGCTACTACCGGTTGCCACTGGGTGATCGGAGTGGAGCGCGGCAGCATATCAATGCAGTCCACGGGGCAGGGGTCTAAGCACAGATCGCAGCCGGTGCACTCGTCTTCAATCACGGTATGCATTAATTTAGCTGCGCCGATAATTGCATCGACCGGACAGGCTTGGATGCACTTGGTGCAGCCAATGCACTCTGCTTCGCGAATAAACGCCACCTTGGCTTCGCTCTGGGCTTCGCCATCCAGGGGCTCCGGTTCGCGACCAAGCAGATCGGCAAGGGCATGAATCGTCGCTTCGCCACCGGGTGGGCATTTATTCAGCGCATCGCCCTGGTTAATCGCTTCAGCGTAAGGGCGGCAGCCTGGGTAGCCGCACTGGCCGCACTGGGTTTGCGGCAGTAGCGCATCAATTTGTTCAACTAGCGGGTTATCCTCGCGCTTAAAGCGCTCGCTAACCACGCCCAGCAGGGCACCAAATCCGATACCCAAGCCGGTTAATACCGCGATAGCGCTAAGGATTGCTATGACATCACTGGGGCTATTCATCGCGCGCTGCCTTCATCCCTGCACCAACCCTGAAAACCCTAAAAATGCTAACGACATAAGGCTGGCGGTGACCATAGCAATCGCGGCACCTTGGAAGGGTTTGGGAATATCCGCCCCCGCTAAACGTTCACGCATGGCGGCAAACAGCACCAAAATAAGTGAGAAGCCTAGCGCTGCGCCCAACCCATAAAGGGTGGTGTGAAAAAAGCTTAACTCACGGTTTAACGACAGCAGCGCTACGCCCAATACTGCGCAGTTGGTTGTGATAAGGGGCAGGAAAATGCCCAGCACCTGGTGCAGCAGCGGACTCAGCTGGCGCACCATGATTTCGGTAAACTGCACCACAGCGGCGATCACCACGATAAAGCTAATGGTGCGCAGATACGTGACATCCAGCGGCACAAGCAGACCATGATAAACCACGAAACTAGCAGCCGACGCCAGGGTCAGCACAAAGGTAGTGGCCAGGGACATGCCCATGGCCGACTCCAGTTTATTAGAGACACCCATAAATGGGCACAGGCCCAGAAACTGAACCAGTACGAAGTTGTTGACCAGGGCAGTGCTGATCAAAATGATAAATAGCTCACTCATGGCTGCATATTTTGCGAAGAAAAGGCGGCGCTGGCTAGTGGGAGGTAAGGGAGTTTGATGTTTGAAACACCTGTGCAGTGAGAAGTTTGAATAACAGAGCCGCTTTAATAAAAATGCAAAGGGCAGAGCGCTTTGAGTCTCTGCCCTTTAACTTGCTTACCGCTTATGCGACGGATTAAGTTACCCGCTGGCCCGGTTCTGCCCCCGTGTCAGGGGAGAGCAGGTAGATGCCATCTTCGTTGGCAGAGGCCAATACCATGCCTTCCGAAACGCCAAAGCGCATTTTGCGCGGTGCCAAGTTGGCGACCATCACGGTCAAGCGGCCTTCCAGAGCTTCCGGCGCGTAGGCAGAGCGAATGCCGGAGAACACATTGCGGGTTTCGCCACCCAGGTCGAGGGTGAGTTGCAGCAGCTTGTCGGCGCCTTCGACGTATTCGGCTTTGGCAATGCGCGCAATTCTTAGGTCGACCTTGGCAAAAGCGGCAAAGTCGATTTCTTCGGCGATAGGCTCTTCCGCCAGCGGGCCTTTGGGCGCTTCTTTCAATTTTTGCTCTTCCACGAGATCTTCCTTCGACGCTTCAATCATGGCATCGATTTTGTCGCGTTCAACGCGGGTCATCAGCGGCTTGAATTTGTTGATTGTGTGCTCGGTGAGCACACTCTGTCGAGTGTGCCAATCCAGCGACTCAACGTTAAGAAACTCACGCGCTTGCTCGGCCATGGCGGGTACCACGGGCGTTAGATAGACCATCAACTGGCGGAACAGGTTTATGCCGACCGAACATATGTCTAGGACTTCAGCATCTCGGCCATCCTGCTTGGCCAGTGCCCAGGGCTCTTTATCGGCAATGTAGGTGTTGGCTTCGTCTGCCAGATCCATAATTTTGCGCATTGCGCGGCTAAATTCACGGGCTTCAAAGTCTTCGGCGATATGGTCACCGGCGGCTATAAAACGTGCCACCATCTGTGGTTCAGCGCAGTGGCTGGAAAGATTTCCACCACCGAGCTTTTTAACAAACCCGGCGCAGCGGCTGGCAATATTGACCACTTTGCCGACCAGGTCAGCGTTTACCCGTGCGGCAAAATCTTCCAAATTCAGATCCAGGTCATCGACTTTGGAAGTGAGTTTGGCGGCAAAATAGTAGCGCAAGTATTCTGGGTTCAGGTGATCGGCGTAGGTGGCGGCTTTAATAAAGGTGCCGCGGGATTTCGACATCTTGGCGCCGTCTACCGTCAGGAAGCCGTGGCAGTTGACAGCGGTGGGCGTGCGCAGGTCTGCGCCATGCAGCATGGCGGGCCAGAACAACGCATGGAAGTAGACGATATCCTTGCCGATAAAGTGATATACCTCGGCATCGGAATCTTTGTTCCAATAGCTGTCGAAGTCGATGCCTTCCCGGTCGCATAGATTTTTGAAACTGGCCAAATAGCCAATCGGCGCATCCAGCCAGACATAGAAGTACTTGCCGGGGGCGTCGGGAATTTCGAAGCCGAAATAGGGCGCATCGCGGGAGATATCCCACTCGTTAAAGCCGGACTCAAACCATTCCATCAACTTATTGCGGATCTGCGGCTGCACATGGCCGTCGTCAATCCAGCGCTGTAAGAAGTCGGCAAAATCGGGCAGCTTGAAGAAGTAGTGGGTCGAGGTGCGTACTTCGGGGGTGGCGCCTGAAATTGCTGAAACCGGGTTGATCAAGTCGGCTGGCGTGTAGGTAGCGCCACACTTTTCACAGTTATCGCCATACTGGTCATCGGCGCCGCACTTGGGGCAGGTGCCTTTAATAAAGCGATCCGCCAGAAATAGACCTTTTTGCGGGTCGAACATCTGCTCGATATCACGGGTAGCGATATGGCCTTTATCACGTAGGCGCTTATAAATCATTTCGCTGAAGTGGCGGTTTTCAGCGGAGTGGGTGGAGTGATAATTGTCGAATCCGACGCCGAAACGGGAAAAATCTGTTTGGTGGTCGTTGGATACCCGCTCAATGAGCGCTTCAGAGGTAATCCCTTCCTGCTCGGCACGCAGCATAATGGCAGTGCCATGGGCGTCATCGGCACACACGTAGTAGCACTGTTGGCCACGGCTTTTCTGGAAACGCACCCAGATATCAGTCTGGATATACTCAAGCAAGTGACCGAGGTGAATAGCTCCGTTGGCATAAGGGAGCGCGCTAGTCACCAAAATGTTGCGCGTGGCGGTAGTAGACATGGTGAAGATTAATTCCGAGTGAATAGGGGTGCCGGTTCGGCAATAACAAAAACACGGCGAAGTTTCAAAAGACTTCGCCGCTGACGCGGTTGGCGATACTGACTAGTAGAGTGCTTGCTCCTCTTGAACGACTTCGCGCAGTAGTTCTAAAAAGAGTTTATCTGCCTCAGAGTGCTCGGCTGGGTCTTCCGGGATGTGCACACTGGTGGTATCGGAAATTTCGTTGGCAATCCTGGCCATTGCTGCTGGGCTATTGCCTTCTGTTAACTGCTGTCTGGCAACCGCCAGGGACTGCTCGAGAATTTTTGGGTCTTGCAGCAGTTTGCGAATAAAACCACGTAGCTCATTGATGACACGTGTTTTCTGAATTTCTGAACCGGACATGGGAATCTCCTCAGGGTCGCAATTGACGACAGCGCCAAGCGAAACCAATCAATGCCTTGACCATAGCATTTTTTCCGCCAACGGGCATGCGTTGCACGGCTTTAAAAAAGCTAAATTAAAGCGTAGGTTTACAGCGTCAATCGACCGGCCTTGTGTTTAACGGGATTCGCGTACTGGGCAAGCCAATAAGGACGCAACGGCTCCGGTACTTCGGCAAGCCTGGCATTAAAGCGCTCTCTGTCTTGACGTGTGATCGACTTGCGCGCTACCAGTTCAGGTGCTTCCCCCAACGCCTCTAAGGCCAAATAGTGGCTGGGGAATAAGCGATAGCCACCAATCACCTGACGGTCAATCTCAGCAGCGACTTCGTCGGGGGTGGCCATATCGGATCCTACCGGTGTGCCAAAATGTAGCCGCACGCGGCCTTTAGAGCCAGTAATGCCCGCGACAATAGAGCGAATATCTTCAAACTCACTTTTGGCGTAGCTGCCTTGCGTATCGATATCGTGCAGTTCCTGGGCTTTTTGTACATCGCAGGGATCATATTCATAGCTAATCGATACCGGCACCAGTTTTAGTTCGGCAATCGCCTCGCCAAACACCATGTCCCGTTCTGCGGCTCGCCTGGCCATGATCAACATTTTGATGATGGCGGGCTCAGTGTGGTCGATGCCGTTCTTGGCACGGCCTTCGCGTTGGGCCATCCAGATAGAGTGCTGATCTTCGGTAATGGTATGGCGAATATAGGCGGACAACTGCTGGTACGCTGCGAGCATAGCCCGCTTGCCCCGTGCACTGCGTGGCACAATAAAACTTTTATTAAGCCGCATTAGATCGGTGACATAGGGCTTTTTAAGCAGATTGTCACCGATTGCGATACGCACGGTGTCGCGGTTTGCTTGATACAGCGCATAGTTGACGAACGCGGGATCCAGCGAGATATCGCGGTGGTTACCTATGAACAGGTAAGCGCCGTTGGCGTCGAGTTTGTCGAGGCCGGTAACTTCAAAGGCATCCGTGGTGGTGCGAATCATGCGCTCCATGTAGTGGGCAATGCGCATTTGAAACTCGTAAACCGACGAGACGCCTTTGACTTCACGACGCACGGCACGGCTGGCAAAAACACGCGCCAGTGACGGCGCCCAGCGTGCCATACGCGGCAGCCGAAAGCGGGTCAGCGCATCCAGCAGCTCGTTATCCCGTGAGAGCCTGGCAAGCACGTCGGCCACTTCATGATCCATAAAGGGCCGAATATCGGCCCACGGGTCTGTCTCGGTAGAGACGTTGGTAGCGTTATTGTGTTGAGTCATGCGAACCGTTGGATGGTAAATAATAAATATCGATTAATAACATCGAGGCGAAGGTCTATAGAACCACTTATTGAGCCGCAGGTTCCCGCTGCGTCTCGCCGCCGAGCCACTCTATCAAGCGCGGAATATCCGTGGATAGCGCCTGGGCCATTAAAATAAAGTCTGTTTCCAGGCGAGCAAGGGCATCATCGCCATCGTCCGCATGGTCGGCTTCTTCAATCAAAGCATCGCCAAAGCGTAACGATTTCAGGGCCAAATCATCGTGCAATACAAAGCTTAGCCGGCCTTCCAGGCTAACAGCGAGTTTACTGGCTTGGCGGCCGCTCTCCAGCAGTTGCTGAATTTCATCGCTGTCTAAATCGACCTGACGAGCACGCAACACGCCATCATCACCTTTGGCTTTAAGCTCAACCTGATCACCCAGCTGCAGATCGGCAGGCCGGCTAGCCGTGTCGCCTAGCCAGGTGGTCATGGCGCGGATAGGTAGTGTTTGGGAGCTTAACGGGGTGGCTTTTAAGCTGCCCAAGGTTTCGCGCAGCAGATCCAGAATATCTTCGGCGCGGGTACGTGAACTGGCATTGATGCCAATCATCTGGCCGCGGGTATCCCACCACAGATCAATTTTCTGGCTGCGCACAAAGGCACGGGGTAATAAATTCTCGGTGACCTGCTCTTTTAGCGCGGTTTTTTCTTTGCGGGTTACTTTGCGGCCTTCACTGGCCTCAATGTCGGCGACCTGTTCATCAACTTCTTCTTTGACCACAGAAGCAGGCAGTAAGCGTTCTTGGCGCAGGGCTGAAAGCAGCCGGTGCCCTTGGATTTCGTGAACGAGCTGACCGCCGCCAAGACGACCCGCTGGTGCAGTCCAGCCCAGGCGTCGCGCATCGGCGTTGCCGAGTGGTTTAGCGGAATGCTCGTCTAAAGCGCTAGCGAGCGCATCGCTGGATAATTCGGGCGCGTCGTGCAGGCGGTATAAATGCAAGTGCTTAAACCACATGGAGCCAATCCTGTTCAAAAGGTGGCACATTATGTCGAAAGCGGGGCCTTCCTACCAGCGGCGGCCACCAATCGTCTCTGTTGCGCACGTTTCAAACTTGTGTTTGATTGAGTCGTTGGCTAATTCATAAAGAAGGAACTGTTATGACTGCATCACTTTCACGGGTTCAATTACGTGTTCGCGGTTTTCACTTAGATGGCTACGGCCATGTCAATAACGCCCGCTATCTTGAGTTTATGGAGGAGGGGCGGTGGGATTTTTTTGATCAGCACCCCGCAATGATCAAAGAGCTCCATCAAGCCGGGCGGGCGTTTGTCGTTGTCAATTTGAATATTGATTATTTGGCGGCAGCGGGGCACGGCGACGACCTGGAGATTATGACCGGGATTGTTGATATAGGTGAACGCAGTGGCGTGTGCCACCACCGTATTGTGCGTAAAGATGGCACCGTCATCGCCCGTGCGGATTTAACCTTCGTGCTGCTTGATATCCGCGCCAATAAGGCCGCTGCCATAGAGGGAGAGCTGCGTGAGGCGTTAGCCGCGTTAACCTCGGCGAAAGAGGCATTTAGCCCCTAAACGGCTTTGCTGAGCTCCCTGGCTGCCCTTGCTGCTTTTGCAGTGGTATGATGGCGAAGTATTTGCGCGCCGTTCTGCTCTAATTTCAGAGCGGTGTTTACAAGCGCTTTCAACTCTCGCAGTGCCAATGCAGTGCAAAGGATCTGACTTTCATGGGTGACATCGCCAGAGAAATCTTGCCCGTCAATATTGAAGACGAGCTCAAACAGTCGTACCTCGACTATGCGATGAGCGTCATTATCGGCCGCGCGCTTCCAGATGTGCGGGATGGCCTTAAACCGGTTCACCGGCGTGTGCTGTTTGCCATGCATGAACTGGGTAATGATTGGAATAAACCGTACAAGAAGTCGGCGCGTGTCGTCGGCGATGTCATCGGTAAATACCATCCGCACGGTGATAGCGCGGTATACGACACCATCGTACGTATGGCGCAGCACTTTTCGATGCGTCATGTGCTGGTCGACGGCCAGGGTAACTTCGGTTCGATTGATGGGGATAACGCGGCTGCCATGCGTTATACCGAGGTGCGTATGTCGCGCCTCGCCCACGAGCTGCTAGCTGACCTGGAAAAAGATACCGTTGATTGGGTCGATAACTACGACGGTACCGAGCGTATTCCCGCCGTATTGCCTACCAAAGTGCCCAACCTGTTGATCAACGGCTCGTCGGGTATCGCGGTGGGTATGGCGACCAATATTCCGCCGCACAATATGCGTGAAGTGATTGACGGCTGCTTGGCGTTAATCGACGACTACACGCTGTCGGTGGATGACTTGATGGAGTATATCCCCGGCCCTGACTTCCCAACCGGCGCGATTATTAACGGCCGCGCGGGTATTTTGTCGGCGTATCGCACCGGTCGCGGGCGTATTTATGTGCGCGCTTGCCATACCATCGAGCACCACGACAAAACCGGTCGCGATCACATCATCATTACCGAGCTGCCCTATCAGGTGAACAAGGCGCGGTTGATCGAGAAAATCGCCGAGCTGGTGAAAGAGAAGAAGATTGAAGGCATCGCCGAACTGCGTGACGAGTCGGATAAAGACGGCCTGCGTGTGGTGATTGAGATCAAGCGCGGTGAGTCCGGCGAAGTCGTGGTCAATAACCTGTTTGCCCAGACACAGCTACAAAATGTGTTCGGCATTAACATGGTGGCGCTGGAAAACGGCCAGCCGCGTACGCTCAACCTCAAAGAGATGCTGGAAGCCTTTATTCGCCACCGCCGCGAAGTGGTGACCCGGCGCACGCTGTATGAGCTGAAAAAAGCCCGTGAGCGTGGTCACTTGTTGGAAGGCTTGGCCGTTGCTATCTCCAATATTGACCAAGTGATTGAGCTGATCAAAGCCTCGCCGAATGCGGCAGAAGCGCGCGAAAAGCTGCTCGCCAAGACATGGCAGCCCGGCCAGGTAACCGCCATGCTGGAGCGGGCTGGCGCCACATCGTGTAAACCAGAAGAGCTGGAAGAGGGCTTTGGTTTAAATACTGCGGCCACTTCTTATCGGCTTTCACCTGCCCAGGCTCAGGCAATTCTTGAGCTGCGCCTGCACCGCTTGACAGGTCTTGAAACCGAGAAGCTGCTCGATGAATACTTAAATATTCTTGAGAAAATTGCCGAGCTCACTGAAATTCTGGCTTCAGCCGATCGCTTGATGGAAGTGATTCGTGAAGAGCTGCACGCCGTGCGTGATCAGTTTGGCGATGACCGTCGTACGGAAATTCAGGCCAGCCACCTGGATCTCTCCATTGAAGATTTGATTGCTGAGGAAGACATGGTGGTCACCGTGTCCCGCTCTGGCTACGCCAAGACCCAGCCGCTGTCGGATTATCAAGCCCAGCGTCGTGGTGGTCGCGGTAAGTCTGCCACCGCAATGAAAGACGAAGATGTGATTGAGCACCTGCTGGTGGCCTCGACTCACGATACCGTGTTGCTGTTCTCTAATCGCGGCAAGGTTTACTGGTTGAAAGTCTACGAAATGCCCAATGCCAGCCGCGGCTCTCGCGGTAAGCCGTTGGTTAATATGCTGCCTTTGGAAGAGGGTGAGGCGGTTAACGCCATCTTACCGGTGCGCGACTACAATCCCGATAACTACATCTTCTTTGCCACGGCCAAAGGCACCGTCAAGCGCACTAGCCTTGAGCAGTTCTCGCGCCCACGTAGTGTTGGTTTGATTGCGATTGACCTGGAAGAGGGTGACCGCTTAGTCGGCGCGGCGATTACCACCGGTAACGATCACGCTATGCTGCTGTCGTCTAACGGCAAAGCGATCCGCTTTGAAGAGGGCAAAGCCCGCGCCATGGGGCGTACTGCCCGCGGCGTGCGTGGTATGCGTCTGGCAGGCGACGCGGAAGTCATTAGCTTGATTATTCCCAAGAGTCAGCAGATCGACGCTGAAGCGGATGCCGAAGAGGAAATGCAGGATGGCGCCCAAGAGGGCGTTGTGGCCGAAACCACCGATGGTCAAATCTACATTATGACCGCCAGTGAAAATGGTTACGGCAAACGCACCCGCTTGGAAGAGTTCCCGCTGCGTGGCCGTGGTGGCCAGGGTGTTATCGCCATGCAAACCAGCGAGCGTAATGGTTCTCTGGTGGCGGCAATGCAGGTCTACGACAGCGACGAGATGATGCTGATCACTGACCGCGGCACGCTGGTGCGCACCCGCGTGGAAGAGGTCTCTACCACATCGCGTAATACCCAGGGTGTGATGCTGATTCGTCTCGGCAAAGAAGAGAAGCTGGTCAAGACGGTTCGCGTTGACGAACCCGAAGAGAGCGATGAACTCACTGCTCTTGAAGGAACCGATCTTGAAGAAGGTAGCCTTGATACCCAGCCGAGCGAATCACCCGATGACGGAGAGGAAGCGGGGACCGATGACACGTCACTATAATTTCTGCGCAGGGCCAGCGGCCCTGCCAGTCGCTGTGCTGGAACGTGCCCGTGAAGAGCTGCTGGACTACCAGGGGCGCGGCCTTTCCGTGATGGAAATGAGCCACCGCAGCGATGAATTTATCGCCATTGCTGAGCGCGCTGAAGCTGATTTTCGTCAGCTTTTAGGCGTGCCGGATAATTATAAAGTGCTGTTCTTGCAGGGCGGTGCCAGCATGCAGTTTGCCATGCTGCCGATGAATCTATTGGGACAGGGCGGTAGCGGCAACTTTATCCAGACCGGCATCTGGGGCAAGAAGGCTCTCGCTGAGGCCAAACACCTTGGTTTTGACTGCCATGTGGTGGCCAGCAGTGAGCCCAACGGCCATACGGCGGTGCCTGCACGTGATGCGCTTCAGGTAAGCGCTGACGCTGCCTATTTGCACTACACCTCTAACGAAACGATTGGTGGTCTGGAGTTTGACTATACGCCCCATGTCCAGCGAGCCGATGGCGCTAATGTGCCACTGGTCTGCGATATGTCGTCGAATATCCTTTCTGGGCCCATCGACGTTAGCGAGTTTGGTGTGATTTATGCCGGGGCGCAGAAGAATATTGGCCCCGCTGGGTTAACACTGGTGGTCGTGCGTGACGACCTATTAGGCAAAGCCCAGGCCAATACGCCTTCGCTGTTTGACTATCAAATGCTGGCAGACGCGGGGTCGATGGTGAATACGCCGCCTACTTACGCCTGGTATTTGGCCGGCCTGGTTTTCCAGTGGCTGAAAGACGATATCGGTGGACTGGCGGCGATGGATGCCATCAATCAGCGTAAAGCCGAGAAGCTTTATGCAGCGATTGATGCCAGCGAGTTGTATAGCAACCCGATTGCCAAACATAACCGCTCGCGGATGAACGTGCCTTTTGTCTTAGCCGATGCGGCGCTGGATAAGGCGTTCTTACAACAAGCCAATGCGGCGGGGCTGCTTAACTTAAAAGGCCACCGCAGCGTGGGCGGTATGCGTGCCAGCCTATACAACGCGGTGCCTGAGTCTGCGGTAGATGCCTTAGTTGCATTTATGGCTGATTTCGAGAAAACAAGAGGCTAATCACCATGTCCGATACGTCGATCAACCTGGACGAACTGCGCCAGCGTATCGATCAGCTTGATAGCGATATTCTGAATCTGATCAGCGAGCGAGCTAGCTGTGCCCAGCAGGTGGCGCATGTGAAGCTGGCTGAAGACAAAGACGCGGTATTTTATCGCCCTGAGCGGGAAGCCCAGGTGCTTCGGCGCATTATGGCGTTGAATAAAGGCCCGCTTGATTCCGAAGAGATGGCACGCCTGTTCCGCGAAATCATGTCGGCGTGTTTGGCGCTTGAGCAGCCAGTTAAAGTGGCCTATTTAGGCCCAGAGGGCACTTTTACTCAGCAGGCGGCGCTCAAGCATTTTGGTGAAAGCGCGGTTAGCCTGCCCATGGCAGCCATTGACGAGGTGTTTCGCGAAGTAGAGGCGGGCGCCGTGCATTACGGTGTGGTGCCGGTGGAAAACTCCACCGAAGGGGTGGTCAATCACACCCTGGATACTTTCATGGACTCCTCGATCAAAATTTGTGGCGAGGTGGTGCTGCGTATCCACCACCACTTGCTGGTCAGTGAAAACACTCGCCGCGATAAAGTCTCGCGTATCTATTCGCACCCGCAGTCTTTTGCCCAGTGTCGCAAATGGTTGGACGCACATTTCCCCCATGCGGAGCGCGTGCCGGTTTCCTCGAATGCGGAAGCGGCCAAGTTAGTTAAAACCGAGTGGCATAGCGCTGCCATCGCGGGCGATATGGCGGCCAAGCTCTATGGTCTAGAGCATATCGCCGAAAAAATTGAGGACAGCCCAGATAACTCCACGCGGTTTTTGATTATTGGTAACCAGGATGTGCCCATGGCGGGGGAGGATAAAACCTCCATCGTGGTCGCTATGCGTAACCAGCCAGGTACCTTGCACGCATTGCTGGAGCCGTTTCATCGCCACCAGATTGATTTAACCCGTCTTGAAACGCGTCCTTCCCGCACCGGGGTGTGGAACTACGTCTTTTTTATTGATTTTAAAGGCCATCGTGATGAGCCTAAGGTCGCGGCAGTGCTTGAAGAAGTGCAACTGCGGGCGGCGGATCTGCGCGTGCTGGGTTCCTACCCCATAGGCGTGCTGTGACATTAATGGTCGGAGACAGTGTAAAAACATCGGGCTGTCATGAGTCGCGGTTATTAATTGTTGGCTTGGGTTTAATTGGTGGTTCGCTAGCGGCAGCGCTGCGCGCGGTAAGGTTTCAGGGTCAAATTGTTGCCTGTGACCCTGACGAAGCTGAGATTGCACGCGGTATTGAGATGGGGCTGATCGACTCAGGCGGTACCCACCTTGATGAGCAAGTCAATGACGCCACAATGGTAGTGCTAGCGGTGCCGGTGCTCGCCATGGAGAGCGTGATGGCAAGCTTGGCCGAAGCGCTACCTAACGCGTCGGCTGACGTTGTGATTACCGATGTTGGTAGTACCAAGGCGACTATCCGCGCCTGCGCTCAGCGTGTATTTGGCCAGGTACCCACTAATATGGTGCTGGGGCACCCTATTGCCGGTTCAGAAAAAAGCGGTGTGGCAGCGGCGAATCCGCGTTTGTATGTAGACCACAAGGTTATTTTGACACCTGAGCTGAACGTCGACCGTGAAGCTTTGCAGCGCGTGCGCTGCTTATGGGAAGCCTGTGGTGCCGATGTGCTGGAAATGGATGTAGAGCGCCATGACCAGGTGCTGGCGCGTACCAGCCATTTGCCGCACCTGCTAGCTTTTTCACTGGTGGATACGCTGGCCCGCCAGGATGAGCGCCTCGATATTTTCCGTTACGCAGCGGGCGGTTTTCGCGATTTTACCCGTATTGCGGGAAGCGACCCGGTGATGTGGCGGGATATTTTCATTGCCAATAAGCAGGCGGTTTTAGCCTCCCTGGATGATTTTGAAGCGGGGCTTTCGCGCTTGCGTCAAGCGGTAGAAGCCGGTGACAGCGATGCGCTGATTGCCACCTTTGATCGGGCCAGCCATGCCCGGCACTATTTCGACTCCTTATTGAATAAAACCAGTTATCAGGCGGAATATCATATGCAACCACAAGGTAAGGTCACCTACCGTGTGCAGCCGGGCGGTCAAGCCCAGGGGCGCTTGCGCGTACCGGGCGATAAATCCATGTCGCACCGCTCTATTATGTTGGGCGCGTTGGCGGAAGGCGTCACTGAAGTAAAAGGCTTTCTGGAAGGTGAAGATAGTCTGGCGACTCTGCAGGCATTTCGTGAAATGGGCGTGGCGATTGAAGGGCCGCATCAGGGTAAGGTCACCATTCATGGTGTCGGTATGCATGGCTTAAAAGCCCCCGCTGGCCCGCTCTATGTGGGTAACTCGGGCACCGCGATGCGGCTGTTTTCAGGGCTGCTGGCAGGCCAGGCGTTTGATAGCGAGCTGACCGGCGATGAATCACTAACCAAGCGGCCTATGGGGCGTGTGGCTGACCCGCTGCGCTTGATGGGCGCAACCATTGATACCGCTGAGGGCGGGCGCCCGCCACTGAAGATTCGCGGTGGCGCCAAGCTTAAAGGCATCCATTACGATATGCCCATGGCCAGTGCACAGGTAAAATCTTGCCTGTTGCTGGCGGGGCTTTACGCCGAAGGCGAAACTCGGGTGCGCGAACCTGCGCCGACCCGCGACCACACCGAGCGTATGCTCAATGGTTTTGGCTATGCAGTTTCCCGTGAAGGTGATACCTGCTGGCTCAAAGGGGGCGGCAAACTCACCGCAGGCCCCATTGATGTGCCTTCGGATATCTCATCCGCTACCTTCTTCTTAGTGGCCGCTGCCATTACCCCAGGCGCTGATATTACCCTTGAGCACGTAGGTATTAACCCCACTCGGATTGGCGTGATCAATATTCTTACCCTGATGGGGGCGAATTTAGCGCTAGAGAACGAGCGCGAAGTGGGTGGGGAGCCGGTGGCTGATATTCGTATCCGCTATGCACCGTTGAAAGGTATTGATATTCCCGAAGATCAAGTGCCGTTAGCGATTGATGAATTCCCTGCACTGTTTATTGCCGCCGCTAACGCTGAAGGCGTGACACGTCTTAGAGGTGCCGAAGAGCTACGCGTCAAAGAGTCTGATCGCATTCAGGCCATGGCCGATGGCTTGGTTGTGTTAGGTGTGCAGCACACTGTTGTTGAAGACGGCATTGATATCGTCGGCAATGGCGATGGTCAAAAAGCGAGTTACGGCGGTGGGCGTGTCGATAGCCTGGGCGATCACCGTATTGCCATGGCGTTTGCGATTTCATCGCTACGCGCAAGTGCAGAAATTGTGATTGAAGACTGCGCTAATGTGGCGACCTCATTCCCTGACTTTGTCGAATTAGCCACGCGTATTGGCATGGGCGTTAGTGTGGAGGGCGCGCATGAGTGATCGTGTTGCTACTGCTCCTGTTCTCACCATTGATGGCCCTGGCGGCGCAGGTAAAGGTACGATCAGTGGCTTGGTGGCAGAGCGCTTAGGCTGGCATCTTCTCGATAGTGGTGCACTTTATCGACTGACGGCTCAAGCTGCGGTTAAGCACAACGTAGCCGTTGACGATGAGTTGGGTCTGGCACGTTTGGCAGAACAGCTAGATGTGGCGTTTCCTGTTGAAGAGGGGCAGCCACGTACGCTGCTTGAAGGTGAAGATGTTGGCCAGGTTATTCGCACCGAACAGGCCGGCGAGCGCGCTTCCCAAGTGGCGGCACTGCCTGCAGTGCGACAAGCCCTGCTACAGCGGCAGCGTGATTTTTGCCAAGCGCCAGGTTTGGTGGCGGATGGCCGTGATATGGGAACGGTGGTCTTTCCCGATGCCCCACTAAAGATTTTTTTGACGGCCAGTGCCGATGAAAGGGCACGTCGCCGTCATCTGCAGTTGCAGGAAGCCGGGGTGGATGCTAGTCTTTCGAGTCTTTTAAAGGAGATTCAGGCACGCGATGCACGCGACACGCAACGTAGTGTGGCTCCTCTCAAGCCGGCAGATGATGCCATTACGCTTGATACCACGCGCCTGAGCATACCGGAAGTGGTTGATCGACTGACCGAACTGCTCGCCCAAAGAGGGCTGGTAAGCGGCGTGTGATTCTCCCTTGCGGCGTTTTTGGATAGGTGTCACGACGTGGCAGGGCACTAAACTCACATCGGTGAGCCCGGTCAGGTCTAACCAGCGTTAACACCTCCAAAAGCTGAGTGACATTAGGCCCGCACTTGCTGGTGGTGCGGAGAAGGCATTTATGCCTCAACAACGTAATTACGTAGGAACACCATGAGCGAAAGCTTTGCTGAGCTGTTTGAACAGTCTCTTAACGACATCAACATGGAGCCAGGCGCTATTGTCGCGGCCCAGGTTGTCGACATTGACGGTGACTGGGTTACTGTCAACGCTGGTCTGAAATCTGAAGGTCAGATCCCTGCGTCACAATTCCGCGATGAACACGGTAATCTGAACATCGCTATCGGTGACGACGTGCACGTTGCACTTGAAGCCGTAGAAGATGGTTTCGGTGAAACGCGTCTGTCTCGTGAAAAAGCCAAGCGTGCAGAAGCTTGGAAGATTCTTGAAGCAGCCTTCGAGAAAGACGAAATCATTAAGGGCGTTATTAACGGTAAGGTTAAAGGCGGCTTCACGGTCGAAGTTGACTCTATCCGCGCCTTCCTTCCGGGCTCGCTGGTTGATGTTCGTCCAGTTCGTGACACTGCGCACCTGGAAAACAAAGAGCTGGACTTCAAAGTCATCAAGCTCGATCCGAAACGCAACAACGTTGTAGTATCACGTCGTGCGGTTCTGGAAGCAGAGAACAGTGCCGAGCGCGAAGCGCTGCTGGCAACTCTGCAAGAAGGTCAGCAAATCAAGGGTATCGTTAAGAACCTGACAGACTACGGCGCTTTCGTAGACCTGGGTGGTGTTGACGGCCTGCTGCATATTACAGACATGGCGTGGAAGCGTATCAAGCATCCGTCCGAAATCGTTGCCGTTGGCGACGAGATCAACGTCAAAGTTCTGAAGTTTGACCGTGAGCGCAATCGCGTTTCACTGGGTCTGAAGCAGTTGGGCGAAGATCCGTGGGTCAACATTAAAGAGCGTTACCCGGAAGGCATGAAAGTGCACGCGGTCGTCACTAACTTGACTGACTACGGCTGCTTTGCCGAGCTGGAAGAGGGTGTTGAAGGTCTGGTTCACGTGTCTGAAATGGACTGGACTAACAAAAACATCCATCCGTCTAAAGTCGTGCAAGTTGGCGATGATGTTGACGTCATGGTGTTGGATATCGACGAAGAGCGTCGTCGTATTTCTCTGGGTATCAAGCAGTGTACTGCTAACCCGTGGGAAACCTTCAACACTGACTACAACAAGGGCGATCGCGTTTCCGGTACCATTAAGTCAATTACTGACTTCGGTATCTTTATCGGCCTAGAAGGCGGTATTGACGGTCTGGTTCACTTGTCTGACATTTCTTGGACTGATACTGGCGAAGAAGCCGTACGCAGCTTTAAGAAAGGCGACGAAGCTGAAGCCGTTATTCTATCTATTGATCCTGAGCGTGAGCGCATCTCGCTGGGCATCAAGCAGATGGATTCTGACCCCGTTGCTGAGTACCTGTCAGTCAACGATAAGGGCAGCATTGTAACGGGTCGCGTTATTGAAGTTGATGCTAAAGAAGCTCAAGTTGAATTGGCGACTGACGTTATTGCTGTGCTGAAAGCCTCTGAAATCAGTGCTGACCGCGTAGAAGACGCGCGCAATGTGCTGAATGAAGGCGACAGCGTCGAAGCTCGTATTGTCAGCGTTGATCGCAAGAGCCGTCAGATTAATCTGTCGGTAAAAGCGAAAGACCAGGACGATACGCGTCAGAACCTGAAGAAAATGCGTGAGCAAGAGCCGGAAACAGCGGGTGGCCCGACCACCATCGGTGATTTGATCAAGCAGCAAATGGGCCAAGACTAATTATCGATTAGTTATTGGTTTGTAAAAGCGCCGCCCTTATGGGCGGCGCTTTTGTTTGTGGTGGTTGACCGCTTTGTAGTAATTGAACGCATGTAATAGCTCGGCAGATTGGTTCGCATAGTCGTCATATGCTAGTTGGGTTAATCTCTTTAAACGGCAATTGAGTTTTAAAAAAACGATTAGTAATTGAGTGAAAATCAACTAGACTGTTGTCAGTTACTCTTTTTACAGGAATAATGTCCCTGCATTCTGAACTAGTGGGTGCAAAGGCTGTCAATCTGCACCTAAGCCAGTTGGATCTCATTCAGTTGAACCCCGTTCAGTTGGATACGATATTAAAGGAACCCCGATGTCATTACTTAACGAATATATCCAAAAAGAACAGCAGCTAAAGCAGCTTCAAGAAGATCTACAGCGCTTAGAAGGCGATCAGCGCCTAAAAAGCGAGTTGGAATTTAAGGCCAAACTTGAAGCGCTAATGACTGAGTTCGGCAAACGTCCGGGCGATGTCATTGCCTTATTAGATCCTGCTGCTGACCAGCGCAATACTAAAACCACGGCGAGTGGCAATGCCCGCCGTAAGCGTCGTCTTAAGATTTACAAAAACCCCAAGACAGGGGAAGTGATCGAAACTCGCGGTGGCAACCATAAAGGCCTGCGTAGCTGGAAAGACCAGTATGGCGATGAAACCGTCGAATCTTGGTTGGAGCGTATGGAAGACTAAGTTAGCTAAAAACCGGCATTTCTGTATAGAAATGCCGGTTTTTTATTGGTATATGCTTTAGCTATGCCTCAGTGCCGGTATCAACGCTGCTAGCTTATTAATGGGATGCGAAGTTCTAAATGATTTGCTTTCCATAATACCTGAGGTGGGTGGCCGCTAACGTGGTAAGCGTTTTGCCTGTGTAGTAGATACATGATGGTCTGCGTCAAAGCGCCATACAGATCCGCTAAAGTATCAAAGCACGTGCTTGCGTAGTAATGGGTGGGAATGTCGACCCGTCGATAGGGAACGGGCAGGGCAATATCTTGTGCATTGTCCGTCTCCGCCAGGTAAAGGCCAAAGTCGGTACGGTAAGCATGAAACGATTCATTATTAAGCGCACTAATTCTATCTGCGAGTATGTCGGGTAGTGCAATGATGGTCTTTGATAGCCGCAGGCGCGCCTGTATGCACGCTAGCTGCTTATTATGATAGCTGGCTTCCCCTAGCCCCTTAATAAGCTCGGGAGCTTTGTAGAGGCGCATTAGGATCATTTGGCGGCCATTACTTTTTTCGATACGCGTGTTAAAGCCATGACCAGGCGTCGGGTTGTGGAGAGTCGCTTTCAGTGTTTGCCGAAAGTTGCGCGGACTCAACTGGTAACGACGTTGAAACGCCCGTGAAAACGATGAGTGGTTATGATAACCACAGCGGATCGCAATTTGCGCTATATTGAGAGGAGTAAGCCCTAGCAACACCGCCGCGCGCTCCAGCCGCCTTATTTCACGATAGGCGCTAGGTGATATGTGGAAGCTTTGGCGAAATTGGCGCCGAACTTGGGAAGACGAATACCCTATGTGATTAGCAAGGTCTTCGATACCGAGCGGCTTATCCAGTGTATCCTGCAGCCAGATCTCAGCTCGTGTCATTGCGTTGAACATTATCTGGCCTCTCATGCGTGAATCGTACAGGTCGTGCTTATCTCGCCTGTAGTGCACTCTCCCAGTGCGTTAGTGTTGGTAACCTGGCTGAAAGGAATACAGTTCAGCCTACAGATGAGCGTTGAATCTCTATTCAGGCTACTTGTAGGTAATGTTGATGCTAAGCATCGATTAATAAGTTGTCGCTGACTGTGCCGTGTTTGATAAGTGTGCTTGTTACCCTTATATACCTATTGATGCTGCCTTTATGCTTGCAATTGGGTAACAAAGGCAAGTTTGCTCGCTATCTTTACGCGTTTGTGCACAGTTTTTGCCAAAAAAAGCTATATTGGCAGTCATATCGACCATTTCAAGCAAGGTGTAAATGAAACATCGATGAAATATCAAAAGGTTCAAAAGCCGGTAGATGAGCGTGAAAAGCTACGTAAGTTTCGTGAATTAGACGATGCCTTTGCGGAGGCTTTACGCCAATTAGATGACCCAGAGAGCAATTTCGATATACCGACCGGCCCACCGGTTCGCTCGCTTGCTGCATTGGAACAAGAAGATGTAGAAACCCAGCAGAAGGAGCACCAACAAGAGCAGGAGCGCATGTTCAGACAGCGTTTTGAGGCTTTGTTGAGCGAGTACGGTGTGGATCATTTGGATCTGGCCGAGCTGATTGAAACGCTACTTGGTTGTGGGCTATGGCAGCAGGATGTCGTGCCGGGTAGCTAGTTCTACTGTGTCACCCAACATCGCAGATGCGCTTCTGCGCTAACGGTAGCGATAAACTCGCAAGCTGGGCAAAAACACATCTTGCTCTAGTTTCTCGTCTCGTCGTCGTGCCCGTGTGCGGGTGGTGGGGGGCTCTTGTGCAGGTAGGTTAATATGGGGCAGCCGTTGGTTATTGTCAGGCACAAAGATCGGCATGGCGGCGTTCAATGCCCGTCGTGTATGCCCATCATCAAGTGGCTCGGTAAAAAACAGGTTAGCCCGCATTAGCGGGGCCTGAGTTTGTACCTGAGCGAGTGCTTCGTCGCTTGGTATGCCAGCGAGTTTGCGTAGCTGAATACGAATATGCGGCGCATCGGTATCAAGCTGCAAAAGCTTATGTTCAGCCTCTTGCACGGACAGGCGTTTAATAGAGCGACCGCTGCTGTACCAAGCAAAACGAACCCGTGAAACAGGCGCCTGTGCGATAGGTAACTGCCGCCAGCTCTGTTTAAGGTGCAAGCGGGCAAGCCCATTGCGGCGTAACACTTCATCAACGTGAGGATGGCGTTGAGGCAAACGGCTTTTGGCATCGCTAAGTGCCTGTGGGAATGCCTGTTTAATATGCTGCAGTAGCTCGCTAAAGCTGGCTTTGGCTTGATTAACGGCGCCTATTGCCTTTAGCAGTTCGTCATTAGCAGCCACTACGGCAATATAATTGCGTGTCTCACGGCCATCTTGATCCTGCTCATGCCACATATCGAACAGGGCTTTACGCAGCCAGTCGCTAGACGGTTTCGTTTGATGAAAGACCCACGTAGCCAATGGCTGCTGTTCATATAGCAAGACAGCGGTTTCAATGGTTTCAAGTAGATGATCAAACTGCTGCTCTAATTGAAGCAGCAGTTGATAGGCCGAAGGCGATGATGGATTAACGTGTTTATCGGCCATAGTCAGTGCCTTTAGGTGAGCGGTGCATCCTTGTCGGCCTGCGCCAGCAGTGTTTCTATATCGGCTTCATCCATTGCGGATTCGCCCGATATGCGGTGCGACTCATCTGCCCAGGCGCCCAAATCTAACAGTTGGCAGCGCTTGCTGCAGAATGGTCGATAAGTGCTTTCTGGTAACCAGGGCACGCGCTTAGCGCACTGCGGGCAATTAACTTCTAGCGGGGAATCGTTTGCAGGGCGAGCCATAAAAAACTCCAATTGCGTTAACAAGCGCGATATTTCAGTAGTTGAGCTGTCGACGGTAACTTTTATCAAGCAGTGCCACTTGTTTCATCATGCTGGCGTGGTCACCGCTGTTATCTATCACGTCATCTGCCTTTGCTAGCCGTTGTTCGCGGGAAAGTTGGGCGGCGAGAATAGCACGCACCTGGCTTTCACTCACCCCATCACGCTGCTGGGTTCTGGATAATTGTAGCGCTTGTGGCACGTCGACAACCACTGCACGATTAACTAGCGCATTTTGTCCCGACTCAAACAGTAATGGTGACACAAGCAGCGCATAGGGTGCGCCCTGGGTTTTAAGTCGCTCTAAATGCTGCAATAGTCGCTGCCTTATTTCGGGGTGTGTGACAGATTCTAGCCACTCCCGCTGTGCTGGATCGTTAAAAATAATCTCGCGTAGGGCGGCACGATTAAGGGTGCCATCCTCATGCATAACCCGATCACCGAAGCGTTTTTTAATGGCTAATAGTGCCGGTTCCCCAGGTAAGACTATCTCCCTGGCGACATCGTCGGCATCGACCCAGGCGGCGCCTAGTGTTTCGAAGGCGCGTGCAACGGTCGATTTACCCGACCCAATGCCACCCGTTAATCCGATAATCATCTGCTGCCTCGCTTAGCTAACTTTTACATAGCTAAATTTTATATAGCTGAGTTTTTATATAGTTGAGCTTCACATCGCTTATATTTACATAAGCAGGCTGAGATATAGCACCATTATTTCATCACCGACTAGCAACGCAACCCAGCCCGCGAGGGCAAGAAAAGGACCAAAGGGAAACGGTGTGCCGCGCAAGCGTGGTGAACAGGCTTGGGCAACCAGTCCAACAATGGCCCCAAGGCCTGCGGAAAGTAGCAAAATCAGCGGTAAAAAACTCCATCCCAGCCAGGCGCCTAGCGCTGCTAGGAGCTTAAAGTCGCCATAGCCCATTCCCTCTTTGCCGGTGACCAGTTTGAATAGCCAATAAAAACTCCACAGTGAAAGATAGCCTACCATTGCGCCGATAACGGCACTCTGTAGCATAAGTGGCTGGAAGAGGAGCTGAAACAGTAACCCTGCCCAAAGTAAGGGGAGGGTGATGACATCGGGCAGTAGCTGGGTGCGAAAGTCGATCACGGCGAGCACTAACAGCATCAGGCAGGCGCCATAAACGAAGACTGATTCTGCAGAAAGCCCGTGGAGCGCTAGCACTGCCATGGCCAGTAAGCCACCGGCTATTTCTACCAGCGGGTATTGAATGCTAATAGGCGTTTGGCACGCAGCACAGCGCCCGCGGCGCTTTATCCAGCCGATCAGCGGTAGGTTGTCGTGCCATGCTATAGGGGTTTCGCAGCGTGGGCACATGGAGCCAGGCGTAGTCAAATTAAAGCGTGGTGAGTGTTCGGCGCTAAGCTCAAGTGCTTCGCGGGCTTCGTTACGCCAGCCGCGCATCAGCATCACCGGCAGGCGCGTAATCACCACATTTAGAAAACTGCCCAGGCATAGTCCCATCAATAAAACGATTAACCACAGAATAAACGGAGGGTGATGCATGGAGCTCCTTAGGCTTCTTGAAATTAGCGTTGTTTAAGCATTTGACGCTTAGAGGGCAGAGCCCAAGTCGAAGATGGGTAAATACATAGAGACAACCACACCGCCGACGAGTACTCCAAGTACCACAATAATAACCGGTTCCATCAGCGAGGTGAGGGCATCGACTTTATTGTCGACTTCTTCTTCGTAATAATCAGCCACGCGATTGAGCATGGCATCAAGCGACCCCGCTTCTTCACCGATGCTGACCATTTGAACCGCTAAGGGGGGGAAGCGGTTGGTCATCCGCATGGCGAAGTGTAGCTGTTGCCCGGTGGCTACGTCCTGGCGCGTTTGTATTACTGCGCGCTCGTAAACTTTATTGCCTGTGGCGCCCGCGGCGGTGTCTAAGCCTTCAACGAGCGGTACGCCGGAGGCAAAGGTGGTCGCTAACGTGCGCGAAAAACGGGCGATGGCAGATTTATGCATGATATCGCCAATGATCGGTAACCGAAGCAGCAGTGCGTGCATCCGGTAGGCGACATTAGGTGAGCGCTGAATACTTAGTGTGAGCAGAAGCCCAGCGGCAACCACTGCGACGAGCGCTGCTAGCCAATAATGCTGGGCAAGCTCGGATAAATTCACGGTCATCTGGGTCAATGCAGGCAGTTCAGCGCCAAAACTTTGGAACATACTTTCAAATTCAGGTACCACTTTGATTAACAGCAGCATGGTCACTGCAATACCGATCGTCATAACGGCGGTGGGATACCAAAGTGCTTTCTTGACCCGCGCCTTCAGCGACTCAACCTTCTCTTTATAGGTCGCAATACGATCAAGCATCTGATCCAGCGCACCCGACTGTTCGCCAGCGTCGACAAGGTTAACAAACAGCCGATCAAACTGCTTTGGGTGGCGGCGCAAGGCGTCAGAGAAGCTTGAGCCCGACGAGACATCGCTCATCATATGCTGAACCAGGGCGACCATGGCGGGCTTTTTGAGACTCTCAGCCACCACCTGAAGCGCCTGCAGTAAGGGAATGCTCGCGCGAATCATAGTGGCCATTTGGCGCGCAAAGACCATGACATCGTTGGGATTAATGCGACCGCTGCCACCCAGGGTGCCCTTTTTACTAATCCGGCGGATAACAATACCCTGCTTGGTTAGCTCAGCGGCTACTTCAGCTTTACTGCGGCCAATCATCTCTCCGCTTAGCGGCCTATTCCGCGGGCCTTTACCACTCCATTTCCAGCGTACTAGCTTGATGGCGGGCGTTTGGCGACGACGTGCCGTTTTAGCCATGCCTTACTCCTTGCTTACTCGGTTAACCTCTTCCAGGCTGGTAATACCCTGCATGACTTTTAATAACCCGCTGCGGTGAAGGCTTGGATAGCCCTCCTTGCGCGCCTGTTGGTCAATATCGAGTGCATTGGCATCACGCATAATCAACTGGCGCATCGCTTCCGTAATGGGTACTACCTCATAAATACCAATGCGGCCTTTGTAGCCTTGGGTGCAGCGTTTGCAACCGACCGGTTTGTAAGTAGTCGACTGGTGGAGCTCTGCGMTGCTAAAGCCTTCTTTACGCAGCGCTTCGTGGGGAATCTCAATGGGCTCTTTGCAGTATGTACATAGTTTGCGCGCCAGCCGTTGAGCAATAATCAAACTTACGGCGCTGGCAATGTTAAACGAGGAGACGCCCATATTAGCCAGTCGCGTCAGTGTTTCTGCCGCGGAGTTAGTATGTACCGTGGAGAGCACCAAGTGTCCTGTCTGGGCTGCTTTAACGGCAATTTCGGCTGTCTCAAGGTCGCGAATCTCCCCGACCATGACTACATCAGGATCTTGGCGCAGAAACGCTCTGAGCGCGCTGGCAAAATCGAGGCCGATTTTAGGTAATACGCTCACCTGGTTGATGCCGGCGACTTTGATCTCAACCGGATCTTCGGCGGTGCATATATTGCGCTCAACTTTATTAAGAATATTAATGCCGGTATACAGCGAAACGGTCTTGCCGCTACCGGTGGGGCCGGTGACCAGGATCATGCCTTGGGGCTGTTTTAGCGCTCGTTCATAATGGCCACGCTGTTCGTCGGTGAAGCCTAATTGCTCAATACCCAGCTGCGCTGTGGTGGGGTCTAAAATCCGCAGCACCAGCTTTTCGCCATAGACGGTAGGCAGTGAGTTAACCCGGAAATCCAGCGAGCGGGTGCGGGAAAGCTTAATTTTTATCGTTCCATCCTGGGGTAAGCGGCGCTCGGCAATATCGAGGTGCGCCATGATTTTCAGACGGGCCGCGATACGGTTGCGCATGGCGAAGGGAGGCCGAGCCACTTCTGTTAGCATACCGTCAACACGGAAACGCACCCGGTAGAGTGTTTCGTAGGACTCGAAATGGATATCGGAGGCGCCCCGGCGGATAGCGTCCAACAGAATCTTATTCACAAATTTGACGATAGGCGCGTCGTCGCTATTTTGGGAAGACTCTTCCAGCAGCGGGGCCTCGCTACCGTCGTTATTCTGAACAATGCTCAACGAGCTAACCACATCATCAATATCGTCGAGCTCATCCAACATGCCGCGCTCGTTTTGCGCCAGGTAGCTATTGAGGGCGACGGTGATTTGATCAACGGGCGCAAGGATGCCCTCAACGCCAAGGCCCGTGGCAATCTGCAATTCATCCAGTTGCGTCAACGTGGCCGGGTAGGGTACCGCGACCGTGAGTCGATGACCGTGCCGTGCTAAAGGCAGAACGTTAAGGCTCTGCAGCACTTTGGTGGGGTAGTCAGAGGCCGGGGGCAGGGCGGCAAGCCGCACAGTCTCCAAGTCAATGACCGGCAACCCATACTCCCAGCCTGCGGCCAGTGTGGCTTTTATAGGGTCGACCAGTCCACTTTCGATAACATGCTGAAGTAGCGAGATTTCCAAATCCGACGCGGTTGTTTCTGCCGTGGCGGCCTGTGCGCCGGTCAGCAAGTCGTGCTTAACCAAGCGCTGGGCAATGCCGCGCAGGCCGCCACGCGCGGCGGCGTGACTTAACGAGGGGGGCTGGCTCATCCAAAAAACCTGTTTCACATCAATGTAGGCATGTTGCTTGTACTATAAACCAGCGTTTACAGGCATTAAATGGCTAATCCGGCCAAGCCGATAAAGTTAATAGTGTGCGTTGAAAAAATAGTTAGCGTAAGCTAATGTAATTGCAATTATTTGTAATTCTTTTGAAGGATTACAGCTCCTTATAAAGGCTTATCTTTTCCTCACTCAGGAGATGCCTTCATGCCGAATGCTGCACAACCTATTACACATAACGCCAAACAAGGCGGCTTCACGTTGATTGAGTTGCTGATCGTTATCGCTATTATTGGCGTTCTATCGGCTGTGGCTGTGCCGCAGTATCAGTCTTATATCCAGCGGGCTGAAGCGACATCAGCATATTCCACCTTAAAATCTTTACAAACAGGATTTGATGCTGCGGTGGCTTCGGGGGTGAATCCTTCTACCGAATTTCAAACAGGGGATGGAGACAATGCGTTCATAGACTATGTCGGTTTTAATGAAGATGATCTGACTGGTGGAAATACCGTCACTTATTCAGACTTAAATACCAATGCTCCTACAATTACCTTCAATTTTGGATCAATAGGGGACGCTGCATCTGGTGAGGATAGCGCATCAAACACAATGTCACTAAGTAGAAATGCGAGCAGCGGAAGCTGGACCTGTGACGCAACTATTTCTGACAATATCCTTCCGCGCGGCTGCCAAGACTAAACCGATTCAGACTACAGTCGACAAGTTTTCTTTTACTTTTCAGCCGCTCTTTGGAGCGACTGTTTTATTTCCATACTTCCTCCGCATTTGTTCTTTACACTGAAATCTCTGACCTTAAGCGAGGAGCTTACAGTGAACCCTATCAAACTGATTGCCATGAGTGCGCTTGGCGCGCTGCTACTCAATAGCGCTGCCTTTGCCCAGCCTGACCATGCCCCGGCCCACGGTGCCCGTGATAAGGGGCAGCACCAGCAGCATGAGTCTAACCGACCTAGCCAATCCCGCGATGAGCGAGTCGATCTGCCACGTATCAACGAGCGTGAGCTACGCCAACTGCTGCGTCGGCATGACGCACCGCGAGCCGAATCGTTGCCGCCAGGTATTCAGCGCAACCTTGAGCGTGGCAAACCCTTACCCCCGGGTATCGCCAAGCGATTTGATGGCCAGTTAGCGTCTCAATTGCCGCACTACCCAGGCTATGAGTGGGAGCGTGTTGGTGCCGATGTGGTACTAATTGAAGCCGCCACGCGCATCGTGGTAGATGTGTTAGTAGACGTATTGCGCTAACTCCTGCCCCCGGAAGTCGGTTTGACTCGAAAATTACATCTCGGCGGCTTATGGTAGAGGCTCACAGCATCATCGCGTTCAAAAGGGAGATTCAATGAGCGMCCACACACTAGCCGCACGTCTTGAAATTACTATCGCTATTGCCGAAGAAGCCGGGCAGATGATCATCAAGGCGCGGGAGCAGCAGGACTTTGCCCAGCGCTTAAAAAAGGATAATGAGCTGGTCACCGATGTGGATGTGGCCGTGGATAAGCTTATTAGTCAGCGCCTGGAGGAGCACTTCCCGGGTGAAGCGCGGCTGAGTGAAGAGCTTGCCCCAGAGAGCGCTTTACATGAAGCGGCGCCGAAGCTGTGGGTGGTAGATCCTATTGATGGCACGGTTAATTTTGCCCAAGGGCTGCGCCATGTAGCGGTCTCCATTGGCTGGATGGAAGAGGGTGTTGCCAAGGTGGGCGTTGTGCATGCGCCGTTTTTAGGCGAAACTTTTAGCGCAGCCGAAGGGACAGGAGCTTTCTGCAACGGTAAAGCCATACAGCCCAGTAGTGCAGACTCACTGGCCCACACCTTGGTAGGTACGGGGTTTCCCTATCGTAAAGAGGAGCGTAAGCACCTTTTGAAGCGGTTGGAAGCCGTGTTATTTGAGTGCCAAGATGTTCGTCGTAATGGCGCTGCAGCGCTCGATTTGTGCGATGTGGCCTGTGGACGCCTAGATGCGTACTACGAAAGTGTTTCGCCCTGGGATTTTGTTGCAGGCTGGGTTATTGCACGGGAAGCCGGCGCGCGAGTAGGGCACTTATACCCTGTGCCCCCAGCGGTACCAGAAGACCTTTATCCGGATCATTTAATCGTAACGGCCCCCGGCGTATATGACGCCATGGCCTATCTGTTGCTTGAGGCTGATCAACGCAAGCCCTAAAGGCTGGCGAGATTTATAGCGGTGTGTGACAAATACTTGAAAAGAAAGCGCTATAAGGGCTTTTCATTTATCTAAGAAACCGCTAGTATACGCACCGTCTTGAGGCAAAGATGTAGCGGCTAATAAAGACAGCGGAGCGTGGCGCAGCTTGGTAGCGCGTTGCAATGGGGTTGCAAAGGTCGCAGGTTCGAATCCTGTCGCTCCGACCAAAGATTATTAAAAACCGCCGATTTGGGTAAAACCAATCGGCGGTTTTTTGTTTGAGATAAAACTGGCTTACGATTTCAGCCACTTCAGCTTATTCTTAGTCGCATTAGCAAAGACTGACCTCTCCATTTTCGTCATTAAACATCCTCCAGGCCTAAGCGACCTGGAGTGTGTCTGTTATTTACAGATGGCCTGAGCACTCAGGGCTTGGCATTCTGTAGGGCTTGCTCTTCGATGTCTCTATCGACTGAAGAGACGTAGTATTCGTCATCGAAAGCGCCTTCTGGCTCCTTGAGCCACACTAGGCAGATAACCCAACTGATGAAGGCGCCGGTCGCGATGATGTAGAAGAACTGCGACGGTGTGACAAACGTAAAGATGGTTAGGTAAACCACCGCGCCAACATTACCGTAAGCACCGGCCATGCCCGAGATTTGCCCAGTGATGCGGCGCTTGATGGAGGGAATGATACCGAAGGTTGCCCCCTCAGCCCCTTGCACGAAAATCGAGGTGCCGATGGTTACCGCAATGGCCAGAATGAGTGGCCAACTCGAATTTAGCATGGCCATCAGCAAGAACCCCACGCTAATGCCAAACATGTAGCACAGCATCACAAAGCGCCTGTTACCCATGCGGTCGGAAACCATGCCGCCCATGGGGCGCGCCACCAGATTGACGAACGCGAATGACGCAGCGATCAGGCCGGCCGTAGCGGCATTCAGGCCCCAGGTCTCCTCAAAGAACATGGGCAGCATCGATACCACTGCTAGCTCAGCGCCGAAGTTGGCAAAATAGGTGCTGTTAAGCGCCGCCACACTGTTGAACGAGTATTTATCATCTTCGGGTACCCCCTTACGCAGGATTGGCAGGTTGACCCGCAGGATCTGTACGATCTGATAAATAACGATCGCCACAATGACGAGATAGGCGATGACCGCACCGGTGATTGATAGATAGCCCATATACTGAATACGCCAAACCAGGATAGCGAGTACGCCGACCAGTGGAACCGTCCAGATGATCAGCTTGATCATATCGCCCCAGGAGCTCACTTCCATGGCAGCGGATTTGCGTGGCTTCCTGTGAGCCTGGGCATCCGGGCCATCGGTAATCGCGAACCAGTAGTAAACGCCGTAAGCGGCCATAACAATAGCGCTCTGGGCGATTGCCCAGCGCCAGCCATCGGGGCCGCCGTACATGCTCAGGGCGATGGTTGGCAGCGACATGGCGGCTACGGCGGAGCCGAAGTTACCCCAACCAGCGTAGAAGCCTTCGGCGAAGCCGATGTCCTTAGGCTTGAACCACAGCGCCGTCATGTGGATACCGACCACGAAGCTGGCGCCAATCGAGCTCAGTACCAGGCGCGCCACCAGCAGCTGCGTCATGCTGTTACCGAAAGCAAACGCCAGCGCCGGTAGCGACATAGTGACCATGAGCACCGAGAACACCCGTCGCGGGCCGAACCGATCCAGTGCCATGCCAACGATGATGCGCGCGGGAATGGTCAGGGCGACGTTGCAGATGGCGAACAGCTTGAGATCATCTGTGGTCAGCCAGTCGACGCTCTTGAGCATGCTCGACGCGAGCGGCGCCATGTTGAACCACACGTAAAAGGTAATAAAGAAGGCAATCCAGGTCAGGTGCAAGGCCCGGATCTCGGGGCTGCGAAACTTGAATACAGCGGAAACTTTCATGGTCGTATCGTCCTGTGTCCCAAAGGTGGTCTTTACCAAAGGAGGGGTAGGGGCTGCTCAAGGGCTGGGTAGGATCAATAAGGGACATTCGGCGCGCCGGGCCAGGAATGAGCTGACGCTGCCGAAAGTCATGTAATCGAGTTCATCGACGAAATAAGTCAATGACTTGGCGATGATGCCGCCGTCCGGTTGATGGCTATGGCGGGCAATCACCAGTAGGTCTGGCGAGAGTTTGCGAGTGGCCTGCAGCAACATCTTGCGCGCATCCCCATCGGCGAGAAGCTGCTCGGCTTGGAAGCCCTCGCCGATGGCGAATGCCACACCCTCTTGAAGGTGCTGTTTAACCTCATCGTGCTCCTGCTGGAAAAGCGCCTCGTTGTTATCGGTAGCGTCGAGTGGGTTCTCCACCACGCCGACCAGTACCAGCAATGGTTGGTTACAGCGGAACATAGTGACGACCTGAGCGAGAGCCAGTTTGGCGTTTCGCGAACCGTCATAGGCGATCATGATTTTCATGGTGTCCTCCCGCAGTGGGGTAGGGGGTGAAGACCCGGAGCTTGGCTCCGGGCGTAAAGAAGCAAGCCCTATTTAGGGGTTCTTAACGTAGGCACCTTTGCGTAGGTAGAACCACCAGTTGATGGCCAAGCAGATGGCGTAGAAGACCGCAAAGCCGTACATGGCAAGTTCCGGTGTACCGGCCTGGATTTGCTCACCCATTACCCGCGGGGCGATGAAGGCGCCATAGGCAGCGACGGCTGAGGTCCAGCCAAGTACCGGGCCTTTCTGCTGCTGGTCGAAAATCACGCCGATGCTGCGGAAGGTAGAGCCGTTGCCGATACCACTGGCGGCGAATAACACGATGAATAGCAGCAGGAATAGCCAGAAGAATTGATTGGGATCGGTGGCGTTATAGGCCTGCATCATCACGTAGCCGGTGGCGATAGAGGCGACCACCATGACCGCAGAGATTATTTGGGTGACGATGGAGCCACCCACTTTGTCGGAAATCCATCCGCCCAGCGGACGGATCAGGGCGCCCACGAAGGGGCCTATCCAGGCCCAGGTTAAAGCGCTGGGCGCCTCTGGGTTGGCCACGCGAATCAGCGTACCGTCTGCTGTGGCTTCCATCATGTTGCCGAAGATGACGTTGATGGAGAGCGGCAGGGCTGCAGAGAAGCCGATAAAGGAGCCGAAGGTCAGAATGTAGAGGATGGTCATTGACCAAGTGTGCTTATTGGAAAATATCGCGAACTGCTTCTGGATATTAGGCTTGATGTCGCCAGGAATCAGGCGCAACAACACCAGAGCCAGAACAATGGTTAGCGGCAGGGCAACCCACATATTAAGCCAGCTGAGAGCCAGCATGCCGACGATGGCAGTTACCATGCCGACGCCGTAGAGGCCTAATATTTTGCTGAAAGCCGCCAGCGGCGAACCAGGGTTGGGTGTAATAGTGCGAAGATTGTTCATACCGAACCAACCGGCGAACGCTAATGGAACCAGGAATACAAGCCAGATAAAGCCAGCATTCTGGATCCAGGTATCGGTACCTGCTTCGATCCGGCCGATCAACGTACCGCTAGCGCTTTGCAATTCCATCGGCGAACCGGCTATAGCGCCGAAAATGCCGACGGTCATTACCAGCGGGATGACAATTTGCATGGTAGTGACGCCGAAATTACCGAGGCCAGCATTCATGCCCAGGGCGTAACCTTGCTGTTTGCTGGGATAAAAGGTGGAAATGTTGCTCATCGAGCAAGCGAAGTTACCACCGCCGATACCGGAAAGTAGCGCTAAAGCCTGGAATGCCCAGAACGGCGTGTCTGGGTTCATCAAGGCGATACCAGTACCGGCAGCGGGGATCATCAATAGCGCGGTGGTCAGGAAGATGGTGTTACGCCCGCCAGCGATGCGGATCATGAACGATGCTGGGATGCGCAGTGTGGCACCTGCTAGACCGGCAAGCGCCGTCAGGGAAAATAGCTGGTTAACCGTGAACGAAAAACCCAGGTTCTGCATCTGGGTGGTAATCATTCCCCACATCATCCAGACAGCGAATCCCATCAGCAGACTGGGAATGGATATCCATAGATTGCGGTTGGCAATGTGCTTGCCTTCCTGTTCCCAGAATTGGGCGTCTTCGACATCCCACTTTTCAATGTCGGTATTTCTCTTACTCATGGCGATTTCCCCTTGGCATCAAACCTATCTGCATCTAGCAGTTAGAAAGCAAGATACGCTTGAGGAAGAAGTTGGGGAATAGGTGTAAATGGCAGTAAAATCAGCGACATACCTCTTGAGAGGTAGTCGCTGAAAAGCCTGGATTCGTTGATTTTAAAGAGAAAAAATCGGGCGGGGGTAAAGGCGGGTCAGGGCAGAAGTACTCTGTGAGTCTTTGGAGGTAACCACACAGAACCGACTAGCGCTCGATACCTTCCTGGACTGCCCAGACGGCGGCTTCGACACGTGAGCGTAGGTTGAGCTTTTTGAGTAGGTGCTTGACGTGAACCTTGACCGTGCCTTCGGTAATATCCAGCTTGCGCGCGATGAGCTTGTTGGAGAGTCCGCCAGCAAGCTGTTGCAGAATTTCACGTTCACGCTGCGTTAGGCTATGAATGTCGGGAGTGGTGGGCGCATTGCGCTGATTACGCAGGGCTTCAGCGAGTAGGGCGGTCAGGCTTTCGCTGATGACCATGCGCCCCAAAGCAGCCTGACGCAGCTGGCGAACCATGTCTTCAGGCTCCATATCCTTAAGCAGGTAACCGTCGGCACCGTTGCGCAGTGCCGCGACCACATCATCCTCATGGTCAGAAACAGTGAACATCACCACACGTCCGCTATAGTTAGCTTCCCGAAGGCGGCGTAACGCTTCTAATCCATTGACGCCCGGCATGTTTAAATCCAGTAGAACCAAGTCAGGCTCAAGTTTGAGAGCCAGTGCAATGCCTTCTTCCGGGTCGCCCGTCTCGCCAACTAATTCAAGGTCGTCTTCTAGCTCAAGCAGCTGTATCACGCCACGCCGTAGTAGCGGGTGGTCATCGATAATCATCAGACTGGCGGGTGTATCGTTGGCGGTGGTCAGCGTCATTTAGAGGTCTCTATGCCTAAGTGAGAGTTGGAAGCGGCCGGAGCAGGCTGCTGCTGAATTAAGCGGGCGGTCAATGGCGTAAACACAATCTCAACACCGGTTCCCCCCGTGGGGCGATTGGCGATGCTCAGCTCCCCATTCAGAGTGGTGGTTCGGTCACGAATGATCACCAAACCGTAGTGCATCGGCGGCGAACTGTCGTCTTCCAGGCCGATGCCGTCATCCTCAATACGCACCAGCAGGCGAGCATCGGCGAAGCGCACAGTGACCCCGGCCCAGTGGGCCTGGGCGTGCTTGTGGGTATTGGCCAGCGCCTCGCGAATGATCTGCAGCACGTGTATCTCTTCATTGGGGTTAAGTAGGTAAGGCGGCACATCGTAGTCAAGCTCGACCGTTACCCCCATGCGCTGACTGAACTCCTCGACGGTCTGGCGCAAGGCAAATTGCAGCCCCGGCCCCTCAAGTTTGAGTCGGAAAGTGGTGAGTAGCTCACGCAGTTGACGATAGGCGCTGTTCAACCCGGTACGCAGTTCATCGAATACCGCGGACTGCGCCTCGCGGGTTGCCTCTTTTTGCTGCATGCGTTCGAGTCGGGCGACCTGCATCTTGAGATAAGAGAGTGACTGAGCCAAGGAGTCGTGCAGTTCGCGCGCAATAATGGTTCGCTCATTGATCAGCGTTACGTGTTGCTGCTCCTCGATACGCCGCTGTAGGTACACCGCCGTGGCAAGCTGGTCGGCTAACATGGTGAGCAACCGCCGAGTGCTATCGTTGAGGCGCTCCTGGGGATACCACACTTCCAGGGTACCTAGCAGCGTATCGCCTACGCTAATCGGTAGCAGTAAGCACTGTGACTGGTTGTTGGACACCATCTCCAAGGGGCGAGGATCGATCAGGCAGGCGTGACACTCCTGGTCACGGCAATACTCTGGTCGGGTACGCGAGTGGGTTTCTAATACCGGCATTTCCCGTTGATCGAAAGGGTCGTTTAGGGAAAGCCGTATCGGCCCGATATCCAGCAGCTTTTCCAATTCGCGCAACATGGGCGCTGCGCTGGAACAGAGGTCGTTACCGCCCCCATACAGCGAGCGGCTGGCATCGTGCATTACCTGCAGCGCCTGATTGCTGCGCTCAAGCTCCTGCTTCTTGCGCGATACCTTGTCTTCCAATGCGGCGTAGCTTGTTGCCAGCTCGGTAGACATCTTGTTAAAGGTGTGGCCTAACGATGCCAACTCGTCGCTGCCGCGGAGCTGTGAACGTGGCTTGAAGTTACGCTGCGCCGCCTCGCGGGCAAGTACCATCAGCTGGCGCAGCGGCACTACCAGATTATGGCGAACATCGTAGAGGGCGATCGAGACCACAATTGCGATCAGTACCAAAAAGAGCAACTGCATCATGCCCAGCAGCCGCACCTTGGCCTCGGTGCTCTGTTCCAAATACGTTACTAGCACTTCAATGTCATTGACCATCGCCACGATCATCACTTCTAGCGTATCCAGATCAAGCTCTGCGGCTGTGGAAGGAACCTGTAGTGCCGGGCGAAGCGTGTGTTGCCAGTAGGTTTGAAGCTTTTCCAATTGACGGCGACGCTCATGTCGATCATCGGCGGGGATCGTTTGTTGTAACGTTGTGCCATGCAAACGCTGATCGAAGCGCGTTATCAGACCTTCGAGCTGTTCTTCACTTGCCTCTGCAGGGGAATACTCCAGGCGCTGCAAGGCCCCCATGATCTGATAAGCATTCATGCGTAATGAGCCAGCGACATTGATCGCGGCCGCATCGCCACGGCTGCTGTTAGACATTGCCATGGTTAGAGTGATGCTGATGAGGGCCATACCGCTAATGGCAAGCAGGGACGCAATGATGCGAGCAACCAGGGAACGTTGAAGTAATTTCATGCTTGTTCCGATAGCGCGTTAGAGGTAGGAGAGTGTGGCACTGTCTGCATCTTGATACGAGGGCTATTCCTTTGTGGTTAGCCGACCTACCTCCGATGCTTTTTGACCTACACCCGGTATTTACCGACAATTCTGGCATGTCTTCCGATGTCTTTATACCTTCGCTGGGAAACGCCATGCCGTCATCTGTGCCGCCTCCAGCGTTGGAGACATCAACACAGCCAGTCAATGGTTATCAGTTGCTGGTGGCTATGCTGCTAATGCCTTTGGCAAGCGCTTTAGCAGTGGCTAGCTGGACACTTTATGCCTTGCTCGCAAAACAACCCCTCTATGTGCTGGTGCCGTTGAGTAGCGGTGCACTGCTCGCATGGCCGTCTTGGTGTATTGCCAGGCGAGGCGACACCTGTCGCTTGATGCAGTGGCTATTGCTGGGGCTAGCGCTGGCGCTGGGTGGGTTTGGGATGGCTAGCCAGCCCTGGGAGTTTTTATTGGTGGGGTCTGGTCTTGGGTTGGGAGGTGCGGTGATTACCACTGGCATTGCCCACGCCAAAGGCTGGATGCCTGGTCGATGGGCGCTTCTTTTTGTCGCCCTTTTTCTGGCTTTAGCGGCGGGGGTAGGGCTTTCCCTTCGGATGGCCCCCCTGGTAGTTCAAGCCTATGGTTGGCGTGCAGCGCCACTTAGCCTGCTGATCCCTCTATTCATGGTAATGCTGCTGCTGTGGCTTTTCGTAGAGTCACCCGAGTAACGTCGCCTATTAGTCTCACCTGTTCATTCTTACCTACTCTCTCTCACCTTCTGATTCTAAACCACTAGCGATAAGGCCCATTTTATGACCATAGCGACGTTTGCCGATTTACTGCAGGAAGCACGTAAACAACCTAAGTCCCAGCGACTGCTGTTTGTGTTCGTTCGCGCAGAGCTGCCTGATTTCCCTGATGCTGACCAGCGTCTTCGCTTCGAACAGGGTGAAGGGGGTGTGTTGGTGCCTGTGGTATGCGTAGATAAGTCGACGGAGGAATTGACCAGCATGGCGGCGTTGGTCGAAGAATCACGCCGTACCGAGATCGAATGGGATCTAGTTTTCACAGCTGCCATGGACGACCCAAAAGATGACGCTGAGGTTGAACGGCAGCTCCAGCGTATGATGGAGTCGCTGCAAATGGGTAATATCACCGCCTATCTTGCCTTCGACCATCACGGCAATGCGGTTAACGTCGGCTAGGGACGGTTACCATGGAGCACTATTTCCTCATCAAGCACCTGCACATGACGGCCGCTGCGCTGAGCATCACGCTCTTCGTAGTGCGCGCCTGGTGGTCGGTGCAGGAAAGCCCGCGGCTCAACGCCCGTTGGGTCAAGGTATTGCCTCACCTCATCGATACGGCTTTGCTGGGGTTGGGGGTGACTTTAATGGTATTGCTTTCTGTATGGCCCTGGCAGCTTCCCTGGCTTGGCGCCAAGTTACTGGCGCTGCTGGCCTATATCGGTATTGGCACCATTGCGATTAAGCGCGGGGCGAAGCCAACGGTGCGAGCCCTAGCCGCGGTAGTGGCGGTGGCTATCTTTGCCTATATGGTGGGGGCCGCTGTTCGCCACAGTCCTCTCTCCTGGTTGGCCTGAGACGCGGTTATTTTGGGCGTTTACTCCTTTCTTTAGTGAGCGCTATGACTTCTCTAGGCATGGGTCGGGCCGATTATTTCAACATGTTCAAGTATTGGCGCAGCACCTCGGCATTGTTATGGCGCTCTTCCTTAGAGGCGAACACCAGCGTGAGTTGCTCTTTCCTGGCACGCTGTGCAAGGTCACGCAGGGACTCGCGATAGGGCGTTAACTCTTTGAGATAGCGTCGGCGGAAGTCATTCCAGTTGAGTGAGCCATTATGAAATGCTTTGCGAAGTTCGCTGCTCGGTGCGATCTCCTTGCGCCACTCATCGATTTTGGCTTCTTCCTTGGACACACCGCGCGGCCAGATCCCGTCGACTAGGACACGATAACCATCCTTGCTGTGAGGTGAGTCGTAGGCACGTTTTAATTCGATTTTCATAGCCACCTCCGTATTACCTTGGTTTCTCTTTAAGGCTAGTAAAGTTGAGCAGGGGGTCATGGGATCCCCTGCCTTTAATAGGTAGCCTAAAAGTCGTTACCCTAACCGGCCATTATCAAGCTGCGTCGAGCGGGCGTGAGGGGCCAAAGTGCTCAAAGTGTCGACGATCCTCGTCGACACCCAGTTCAGACAAAGCGCTGTTAATCGCTGTCATAAACCCTTGGGGGCCGACGAAATAGCAGCGTGTCTTGAGATCAGGCAGGTAGTGAGCTAATAAACTGCGGTCGATACGACCAATATGTTCGGCTTCGTTACCGCGTTCATGAATTCGGGCAGCCTGAAGGCGTTGAGGATACTCGCTCTTCAGCGCCTCTAATTCGTCTTTAAAGGCCTGATGGTCGGCATCCAGGGCGGCGTGTAGATAGATAACTTGCCGTCCAAGAGATAAGGCATGGCGCGCCATGGGGAGCAGGGGCGTTTGACCAACGCCGCCGCTGGCAAGCAGAAGAGGCTCATCACCCTCAACCAACGTGAGGTCTCCTGCTGGCGGTAACAGCTCCAAGGTGTCGCCGGGTTGTAAGACATCGTGGAAGTGGCGGCTGACTTGGCCCTGTTCTTCGCGTTTKATCGAGATTCGATAGCTTTGGCCATTTGGGGTGTCTGAGAGGCTGTAATGTCGATAAACCAGCTCGCCATTAATGGTTAGACGTATACCGATATACTGACCTGGCTCATGGTCAGCCACACGACCTTCATCCTCGGGCTCAAGGATAAAAGAGCGAATTAAAGCACTTTCCTGCTGGGTACTGGCAATTTTGAAACGGCGTGTGCCGCGCCATCCGCCCGGGCGCTGCTCAAACTCACGATAGCGCTGGTCTTCGAGGTCGATTAACAGTGCGGCAAGCTCGTTATATAGAGCGCCCCAGGCATCGGCGATTTCCGGGGTGACAGCTTCACCCAGCACTTCACCAATTGCTGCCAGCAAGCACTCACCGACAATAGGGTACTGCTCGGGAAGAATGCCTAGCGAGATATGTTTACTGACCACAACATCCAGAGTAGCACGCGCCTGACCTGGGTTGCTGCGCAGTTGGACATAGGCCAAAACAGCGTTGGCCAGGGCACGGGGCTGACCACCGCTTTGCTGATGAACCTCATTAAAGAGGGGCTTGACCTCTGGGTAGCGAGTAAACATCAGCGGATAGAAGCGCTGGGTAATCGCATTGAGGTGTTCGGCCACGACGGGAGCGGTTGCGTTGATTAGTGTTTCTTGCTGATGAGTTAGCACTGTTATTTCCTCGATACATTAAGATGCATTTATAGTGCATCTTAATGCTGTGAGTCTTTGGGTGCTAGCCATAAGATGTATTTTTGATGCATGTCATGGTTTTTGTTGATGGCTAGGCGCAAAATCATATTTCCAAGTAATTTAGTCAGGATTACGCCATGCCAACGACCAACTCATCCCAGCCTGCTTCTAAGCTTGAGCATCTGCCATTAATGCGCCTGGCTTTTAGGCCTTTCTTTCTGCTGGCCGCGCTGTTTAGCGTGGCGTCTCTATTGGTGTGGTTGGGCTTCTGGCACGGCAATATTTTGCTGCGACCTTATGGCGGCTTGGTGTTCTGGCATCAGCATGAAATGTTGTTTGGCTTTGCCGCGGCGGTGGTCGCGGGATTTTTGCTTACCGCTGTGCGTAACTGGACAGGATTGCCGAGTTTAAACAGCGGGCCGTTACTGGGTCTGGTGGTGCTATGGCTATTAGGTAGGGTGCTGATGGCTTTCCCCATGGAGATGCCGGAGTGGATATTGCTGGCGGTTGACCTTGCGTTTCTGCCAATGGTCGCCATTGTTATGGCGCGTCTAGTTATCACCGCAAAGCGTTGGCGCAACTTGGTCTTTATACCCGTGCTGTTGCTGTTTGCCATTGCTAACCTGGCGATGCACTTAGGAGTGATGCAGGGTAACGCCGAGTTAATTCGCCAAGCTGCCTACTTAGCCGTGCTGTTAATCACACTAATGATGACAGTCGTTGGCGGGCGCGTGATTGCCATGTTTACCGCCAACCGTTTGGGACGAACCAAACCTGACCCTATTCCTTTACTCGAAGGAGTGACGTTGGTTAGCACGGCTGGCGTAGTCGTGCTGCAGCTGGTCGTCATGCTGGGTGTTGCCATGCCTGCTGCATTCATGGGTGGGGTAATGCTCTTAGCAGCGCTGGCCAATACTGTTCGCATGGCGCGCTGGGGTGGGCTGCACAGTTGGCGCGAACCTTTACTTTGGGGGCTCCACGGTAGCTACGCCTGCATTCCGCTAGGGTTTATTATGTGGGTCTTGGCATTTATGGGACTGATGCGTACAGAGCTAGCCGTGCACGCCCTGACGATTGGTGGCATGGGTACCATGATGCTGGCCATGATGGCCAGGGTTTCGCTAGGTCATACGGGCCGACCCATACGCACTTTGCCAGGTATGGGTGTGGCGCTAGGCTTAATGCTAATAGCCGCCTTAGTGCGCTCACCCGTTTTGGGGTTATTTCCCCAGATCACCCACTGGACTTACACGCTCAGCATCATCTTCTGGTGCGTAGCCTACGCAATATTCCTCGCGCACTACACTTGGCCGTTGATGCAGGCGCGCGTTGACGGGCAGGATGGCTAGAAAGTGCTAAGCGCTAACGGTAGGAATGCGCATAAGTTGCGCCAATTGAGATTGTTGACTGCCCAGCAGGTCGGCCAATGTGTAGTGGTCGAGTACACCTAGAAATGCTGACAGTGCATCATTAAGTATCGGTTGAAGGCGACATGCCGACGTAATGATGCAGGCATTGTCGCTATGAAAGCACTCCACTAACGCCATGTCATGCTCCATCTCGCGTACCAGCTCGCCTAACCCAATGGTTGCAGGGGCACGTGTCAGCAGTAAGCCGCCATTCTTGCCACGAATAGCGGTAACGTAGTTCTTTTGACTTAGCTCCTGAACAATTTTCATCAAATGATTGCGTGAGATATTAAACGTCTCGGCAATTTCATTAATCGTCGAACGCTCCTCCCCCTTGGCCGCAAGAAAGATCAATACGCGTATCGAATAATCTGTGAATCGGGTGAGATGCATGGAGTGCGTTTTGCTCCGAGAGTAATCCAGCTATAAGAAGCATGTTGTATGAATGTTCAGTAGGTTGCAATGATAACGGGATCAAACGTTGATGATCACTCAATAGTGAGTCTCCTTTGAAAGCTCCTTTTCTGTCTGCGTGCATATCCCTTTTTTCAAAAACCAGCACTCGCGCACGGTGTAATTTCAACAGCGCCAACCGTCTATTCCTTTACGTTGGCCGTTCTATCACCTTGGGGGTAGACAGGGTGTATATGGAGGTAATCACGCAGTAATTCGCTTGTCGATCACGCAGAATCCACTCCATGGAACCCGCACTGTCGGGTATGCAAATTTCCGAGGAGCCTGGAGATCGACCATGAGTCACTTCATAGATCGGCTGAATTTCTTCCGCAAGTCCCGCGAGCCTTTTGCCAACGAACACGGTGAGCTACGCAGCGAATCCCGCCAGTGGGAAGATAGTTATCGTGCCCGCTGGCAACACGACAAGGTAGTGCGTAGCACCCACGGGGTGAACTGCACCGGCTCCTGTAGCTGGAAGATCTACGTCAAAAACGGTTTAGTTACCTGGGAAACCCAGCAGACTGACTACCCCCGTACCCGTCCCGMCCTGCCTAACCATGAGCCGCGTGGCTGCCCTCGCGGCGCCAGCTACTCCTGGTATCTGTACAGCGCTAACCGCCTCAAGTACCCGTTGATCCGCAAGCCGCTGCTGGCGCTATGGCGCGAAGCGCTCAAGGCTAACCCAGACCCGGTCGACGCCTGGGCGTCTATTGTCGAAGACCCCGCCAAGACCAAACAGTACAAGCGTGCTCGCGGCATGGGCGGCTTCGTTCGCGGTAACTGGGACGAGCTCAACGAGCTGGTCGCTGCCTCTAACGTTTACACCGCCAAGCAGTACGGCCCCGACCGTATTCTCGGCTTCTCGCCGATTCCTGCCATGTCGATGGTCAGCTACGCCGCGGGTAGCCGCTACCTGTCGCTGATTGGCGGCGTCTGCATGAGCTTCTACGACTGGTACTGTGACTTGCCGCCGGCCTCGCCAATGACCTGGGGCGAGCAGACCGACGTTCCCGAGTCCGCAGACTGGTACAACTCCGGCTACATCATCGCCTGGGGCTCCAACGTGCCCCAGACGCGTACCCCGGATGCCCACTTCTTTACCGAAGTACGTTACAAGGGTACCAAGACGGTCTCGATCACCCCGGATTATGCCGAAGTCTCCAAACTTACCGACGAGTGGCTGTCCGCCAAACAGGGCACCGATGCCGCCCTGGCGATGGCCATGGGCCATGTCATCCTCAAGGAATTCCACCTTGAGAACCCCAGTGCTTACTTTACTGACTATGTGCGCCGCTATACCGACATGCCGTTCCTGGTGGAACTGGAAGTGCGTGAAGATGGCAGCTTCGCACCGGGTCGCCAACTGCGTGCCAGTGATTTTGATGCTGCCCTGGGTCAGGAAAACAATCCCGAGTGGAAAACCGTTGCCTGGGACGAAACCCGTGACCAGCTGGTGGTGCCACGCGGTTCCATCGGTTTCCGCTGGGGCGAAACCGGCGACGAAGTGGGCAAGTGGAACCTGGAATCGCTGGACGCCGCAGGCACCGAGATCAAGCCGTTGCTAAGTTTGGTCAATCACCACGATAGCGTCGCGCGCGTTGCGTTTCCTTACTTTGGTGGTATCGAACACGAACACTTTGAGCACGTAAAAGGAGCCGGTGTAGGTGCCGCCGATGACCTACTGTTCCACAATTTGCCCGCCAAACGCTTGAAGAGAGCCGATGGCAGCGAAATGCTGGCGGTCACCGTTTTTGATCTGATGTGTGCCAACTACGGTATCGACCGTGGCTTTGTCGGCGACGGCGAAGATGATGGCGCGACCTCGTTTGATCAGATTCGTCCCTATACCCCCGCGTGGCAGGAGAAAATCACCGGCGTCCCTGCAGAGCAGTGCACCCGCATTGCCCGTGAATTTGCCGATAATGCCAATAAAACCAACGGCCGTAGCATGATCATCGTTGGTGCCGGTATGAACCACTGGTACCACATGGACATGAACTACCGCGGCCTGATTAACATGCTGGTCATGTGTGGTTGTATCGGTCAGAGCGGTGGCGGCTGGGCCCACTACGTTGGTCAGGAAAAACTGCGTCCGCAGACTGGCTGGACGCCTTTGGCCTTTGGCCTCGACTGGCAGCGCCCGCCGCGCCATATGAACTCTACTTCCTTCTTCTATAGTCACTCCTCCCAGTGGCGCTACGAGAAGCTCGAGATTAAAGAAATTCTTTCGCCGTTGGCCAAGGCCGAGGATTACCCCGGTAGCCTGATTGACTTTAACGTGCGTGCTGAGCGCATGGGCTGGCTGCCGTCAGCACCACAACTGGACACTAACCCGCTACGCCTAGCGAAAAAAGCCGAAGCCGCGGGTATGACGACAGCTGACTATGCCGTTCAGCAGCTCAAGAACGGTGAACTGCGCTTTGCCGCGGAAGACCCGGATGCGCCAGAGAACTTCCCGCGCAATATGTTCATCTGGCGCTCCAACCTGCTGGGTAGTTCCGGTAAGGGCCATGAGTACATGCTCAAGTACCTGCTGGGTACTCGCCACGGTATTCAGGGTAAAGATCTGGGCGACTTCGGCGGCCAGAAGCCCGAAGAAGTCGTATGGCGTGACGAGGCGCCGGAAGGCAAGCTCGACCTGCTGGTGACGCTGGATTTCCGCATGTCCACCACCTGCCTCTACTCGGATATCGTGCTGCCTACGGCAACCTGGTATGAGAAGGACGACCTTAACACTTCTGACATGCACCCCTTTATTCACCCCTTGACTGCCGCCACCGATCCGGCCTGGGAATCGCGCAGCGACTGGGATATTTACAAGGGTATTGCCAAGGCGTTTTCCAAGGTGTGTGTAGGCCACCTGGGCGAAGAGACCGACCTGGTCACGCTGCCGATGCAGCACGACTCGCCAGGAGAGTTGGCCCAGCCGGCGGTGATGGATTGGAAGAAGGGCGAATGCGCGCCGATTCCCGGTAAGACCATGCCATCGCTGATTGAGGTTAAGCGCAACTATCCTGAAACCTATGAGCGCTTCACCTCCGTAGGGCCGCTGCTGGAAAGCATCGGTAACGGCGGCAAGGGCATCGCTTGGAATACCGATGCGGAAGTCGAGCTGCTGGGCAAACTCAACCATTGCAAGCTGGATGGCCCGCATAAAGGGCGCCCGTTGATCGACAGCGCCATCGATGCTGCCGAAATGATTTTGACCCTGGCACCGGAAACCAACGGCGCCGTGGCTGTGAAAGCGTGGGAAGCGCTCTCCAAAATTACCGGGCGTGACCATACCCACCTGGCAAGGCCCAAACATGACGAAAAAATCCGCTTTCTCGATGTCGTCGCCCAGCCACGCAAGATTATCTCCAGCCCGACTTGGTCCGGCCTCGAAGATGAGCATGTCTCCTATAACGCCGGTTACACCAACGTTCACGAGCTGATCCCCTGGCGCACCGTGAGTGGTCGTCAGCAGTTCTATCAGGATCATGCCTGGATGCGCGCTTTCGGCGAAAGCCTGCTGGTCTATCGCCCGCCCATCGATACCAAGGCAGCCAAAGGCTTCACGCTGCCTGCCGACAACGGTTTTAAAACGAAGGCGCTGAACTTTCTCACGCCGCACCAGAAGTGGGGCATCCACTCTACTTACTCGGACAACCTGCTGATGTTGACGCTTAACCGAGGCGGCCCGGTGGTGTGGCTCTCCGAGGCGGACGCGGCTGAGATCGATATCGAGGACAACGACTGGATCGAGGTCTACAACGCCAACGGCTCGATTGCCGCGCGGGCAGTGGTCAGCCAGCGGGTCAAAGCGGGCATGGTGATGATGTACCACGCCCAGGAGCGCAACGTGAACGTCCCTGGCTCTGAGGTCACCGGCACGCGGGGCGGTATTCACAACTCGGTCACCCGTGTCTGCCCCAAGCCAACCCATATGATCGGCGGCTACGCGCAGCTCTCTTACAGTTTTAATTATTACGGCACTGTCGGCTCAAATCGCGATGAGTTCGTGTTAGTGCGCAAGATGAAACACGTTGACTGGCTGGATGGTGAAGGMAATGACAGTGTTCAGAAGAACAGTGCTCAGGAGGCCGTGAAATGAAAATTCGTTCCCAGGTAGGCATGGTTCTCAACCTTGATAAGTGTATTGGTTGCCACACCTGTTCAGTGACCTGCAAAAATGTCTGGACCAGTCGCGAAGGTATGGAGTACGCCTGGTTCAACAATGTCGAGACCAAGCCCGGTATCGGCTATCCCAAAGAGTGGGAGAACCAGGCCAAGTGGAAGGGCGGCTGGATGCGCCGTAACGACGGTCGGATTGAACCGCGTATTGGTGGCAAATGGCGGGTGCTGGCGAACATTTTCGCCAACCCCGACCTGCCCGAGATGGATGACTATTATGAGCCGTTCACTTTCGACTACCAACACTTGCATACCGCCAAGATCGGTGAGCACCAGCCGGTGGCGCGTCCGCGCTCGCTGATTTCCGGTCAGCGTATGAAAAAGATCGAATGGGGCCCGAACTGGGAAGAGATTCTTGGCACCGAGTTCGCCAAGCGGCGCAAAGACGCCAACTTCGACAAGGTGCAGGCAGATATTTACGGCCAGTTCGAAAACACCTTCATGATGTATCTGCCGCGTCTGTGCGAGCACTGCTTGAACCCAACCTGTGTAGCGGCTTGCCCCAGTGGTGCGATCTACAAGCGGGAAGAGGACGGCATCGTTCTAATCGACCAGGACAAGTGCCGTGGCTGGCGTATGTGTATCTCCGGCTGCCCCTACAAGAAGATCTACTACAACTGGAAAAGCGGTAAGTCCGAGAAGTGTATCTTCTGCTACCCGCGTATCGAGGCCGGTCAGCCGACCATCTGCTCCGAGACCTGTGTGGGCCGCATTCGCTATCTCGGCGTGCTGCTGTATGACGCTGACCGTATAGAGGAAGTGGCAAGCTCCCCTGACGAGCGTGATCTCTACCACCGCCAGTGCGAGATTTTCCTAGATCCCAACGATCCGGAAGTAATTGCCCAGGCCAAGCGGGATGGCATCCAGGATAACGTCATCAAAGCCGCCCAGGCCTCACCGGTTTACAAGATGGCTATCGACTGGGGATTGGCGCTGCCGCTGCACCCGGAATACCGCACGCTGCCGATGGTGTGGTACGTGCCGCCGCTGTCGCCGATTCAGTCCGCCGCTGAGGCGGGGCATGTAGAGTTCGATGGCATCCTGCCCAAGATCGAATCACTGCGTATCCCGGTGAAGTACCTGGCTAACCTGTTGACAGCCGGTGAAGAGGAGCCCGTGGTATTGGCACTCAAGCGCTTGATGGCGATGCGTGTCTACATGCGCGGCAAGCACGTGGAGGGTGCCCCCAACGCCGAAGTGCTTGATGCCGTGGGGCTGAGCGTGGCCCAAGTAGAGGAGATGTACCGCTACCTGGCCATTGCCAACTACGAGGATCGGTTTGTGATCCCCACCAGCCATCGGGAAATGGCCACCGAAGCCTTCCCTGAACGGGGAGGATGCGGCTTTACCTTTGGTGATGGTTGCCACGGTGAGAGCCAGCCCAACCTGTTCAATGGCCGTAAGCAGACCAGCGTGTTGGTGAAACCGGTAGAGGTCTTCGACCCGCAGCCACAACTTGAGGAGTCTCGTCATGACTGAAGCCACTACCCAATCGCCGATCCCGGTAGAGCCGTCGTTCGAGCCGCTACAGGGTATGCGTAGCCTACGCGTACTGGCCCGCCTGCTCGATTACCCGACACAGGAACTGCAGGATGCCAGCGGCGAGCTCATCGAAATTATCAATGCCGAGCGCCGCCTGGGGGCGGCTCTCAAATCGTCGCTAATGGAGTGGTGTCAGCGTCTCCAAGAGGGCGACCTGCTTGAGCTGCAGGCCGAGTATGTCGCTATGTTCGATAAGGGACGGGCTACGTCGCTGCTGCTATTTGAGCACGTTCACGGCGAGTCCCGTGACCGTGGTCAGGCCATGGTAGATCTTATGGCCGAGTACAGCGCGGCCGGGTTCGAGCTGGATGCCCGTGAACTGCCCGATCATCTACCGGTATTTCTTGAATACCTTTCAATGTGCGATGAAGCCGAGATCGGCCGCTGGCTGGGCGAAATACGCCATATTCTGGCGCTGCTGACTGCGCGGCTGGAGGAGCGGGGAGCGGATCACGCGCTGGTACCGTTGTCACTATTGGCGTTAATCGGGGCCGAGGACGATGTCGAAGAGCATCGGCCCCAGGTCAAAAAAGAAGCGCCTGACAACACGCCCGAAGCATTGGACGCCGTGTGGGAAGAAGAAGCAGTACGCTTTTCGGCCACTTCTGACGAAGACTGCGCGCTGCAGTCGGCGGAAGGACGGCGGCTTGCCGAGCGCAAAAAAGCAGTGCACAGCGACCCCGTCAAAATCATGCCGTCCGCCTGGAGCGCTTCGCCTTCCTCAACCGTGGCCGATCGCTAAAAGGAGAATCGCCATGTTCATAGAATATCTGCAACATCTTATCTACGGCTATTATCCCTATCTGGCCGGTACGGTGTTCTTGGTCGGCAGTCTCGTGCGTTACGACCAAGGCCAGTTCACCTGGAAGACCGGCTCCAGCCAAATGCTGTCCTCGAAAAACATGCGTCTGGCCAGCAACCTGTTCCATATCGGCATTATCGTGATTTTCTTCGGTCATTTGGTGGGCATGCTCACGCCGCACTGGGTCTACGCACCTTTCCTGCATGCCGGTACCAAGCAGCTGATTGCCATCGTGGTGGGGGGTATCGCCGGTGCCATGTGCGTGGTGGGCGGCGCCATGTTGCTCTATCGGCGATTGTTCAATCCTCGCGTAAAGGCATCGTCGAGCTTGATGGATACCTTGATCCTGGGTTTGATCGTCTTACAGGCATGCCTTGGCATGGTGACCATCATCTTCTCGCTAGGCCATATGGACGGTGAAATGATGCTGACGCTCTCCAGCTGGGCGCAGTCGATTGTCTTCTTCAGCGGCGGTGCGGCGGATTACATGCAGGAAGTGTCGTGGATCTACAAACTGCATATCTTTATTGGCCTAACTATCATTTTGCTGTTCCCGTTTTCGCGCTTGGTGCATGTGTGGAGCGTGCCTTTCGGCTATGTGACTCGTCGCTATCAGATTGTCCGTCGGCGCAGTTAAAAACCGGCTTGTGCACGTCCAGGACCAGAGGAGAAATAAGATGCAGATGATTGATATCGTGCAACTACCTGGAGGCATCGCTCCGCCTCCGGTACGCGTCGGCGGCGCTAGTATCGATGAAGAAACGATTGCGTTAGAGATGCAGTATCACCCCGCTGAAACGGCGGGGGAGGCCCAGCTTCAGGCGGCTCGCGCGCTGGTGGTTAGGGAACTGCTGCGCCAGCGGGCGAACATGCTCGGCCTGCTGTCGCTGCAGGCAGCCAGCGAAGCACAGGAAGATGCGGCAATTGCTGCACTGCTCGAACAGGAGCTAGAGGTGCCCGAACCGGGGGAAACCGATTGCCAGCGCTTTTTTGACACCCACCGTGAACGCTTCAGCGAMCCGACCCAGTTACGCGTTCGGCATATCCTGCTTGCGGCCGCACCCGATGACTCCTTGGGTCGCGATGAAGAGTACCAGCTTGGCGAAAAGCTGGTCGAACAGCTTAATCAGATACCCGAACGGTTTGCCGAATTTGCTCAACACCACTCCGCTTGCCCTTCAAAAGAGCTGGATGGTGATTTGGGCTGGTTGGTTCCAGGGCAGACCGTTCCAGAGTTGGATCGCGCTTTGCAGCACTTGCCCGAAGGTCTGCACGAGCGGCCCTTGGCGTCTCGCTATGGCTGGCATGTGGTGAGTATTGACGAGCGCAGAGAAGGTAGGGCGTTACCTTTCGATCAAGTTATTGACCGGGTGCGCCATAGCCTACGGGAGCAGGCAACTCGACGCGCGCTGCGTCACTATTTGCTGGCGTTAGAGAGTGAAATAGGCGTCGAAGGAATTGTTCTGGATGACGATGCTGGCGGCAGCTTGATGCAATAGCTTGAAGCAATAGCAAAGCTAATAGGAGAGGCTTGATGTCCCATGTTCCTGTAGATGCTCTTTTCACTCCGCTCGGCATCGCGGTGCTAACGGTTTCCGATACCCGTGGTTTCGACGAGGATGGTAGCGGTGACCTGCTGGTTGAACATCTGAGCGAAAGCGGCCATATCTTGGTCGAGAGGCGCATCGTTTCTGATGATATCTACCAGGTTCGTGCTGTGGTCTCGGAGTGGATTGCGCGAACGGATGTCCACGCGATTCTGGTTAATGGCGGCACTGGCTTTACCGCCCGGGATACCACTCCCGAGGCGTTGATACCGCTGTTCGACAAAGCGATTGAGGGGTATGGCGAGCTGTTCCGCCACTACTCTCTGAAAACAATCGGCACAGCGACGATCCAGTCTCGCGCCGTAGCGGGGGTGGCCAACCGAACGATGATATTTGCGATGCCCGGTTCGCCCAAAGCGTGTGCCTTGGCGTGGGACAGGATTATTGCTTTGCAGCTGGACTCCCGCACTCGGCCCTGCAACTTCGCCGCCATGGTGCTGCCTTCAGCGACCCCGTGCAGTGGACGTCACACAGCGACTTCTTCCAATGAGGTGGAGCGCTTATGAACTGTCACTGCGTAGAAATAGTCACGCCCGGCTTGTTAGATCTGTTTGATGCGCGCCAACGGCTTATCGACGCAGCCACGTCCATTAATGCAGTAGAAACCATCACCCTAGAACAATCGACAGGGCGAGTGCTGGCAGAAACGCTGGTCGCACCTCTCGATATGCCGGGCGTGGACAATAGCGCTATGGATGGTTACGCGCTGTGTCTGGCTGATTACCAAGCGGCMCCTCGCGGCGCAGGCTTACCCATTCTCCAACGCGTACCAGCTGGCGCAGGCGTCATGCCGCTACCGGAAGGAGGCTGCGCGCGTATTTTTACCGGCGCGCCGATGCCCATGGGGGCAGATATTGTGGTGCCTCAAGAGCGGGTGGCTCTTGATCCGCGCGGGCATATACACCTCGAGGGTAGCTTGGTGCTAGGCGCTAACATTCGTCGCCAAGGCGAGGAGACTCGCATAGGCACCCCGCTGCTCGCTGTGGGTAAGCTTCTTGATGCCGCGTCGATTGCGCTGCTGGCAAGCCATGGAATCAATGCCGTGACTGTCAAACGGCGTCTGAGGGTGGCGCTGCTTTCCACCGGCGATGAGCTGATTGCCCCAGGTACAGTGCGATCACCGGGGCAGGTATACGACAGCAACCGCGCCATGCTTAACGTACTGCTAGCGCAAGCTCAGTGCGACGTGCTGGATTTGGGCGTCATCGCTGATTCACCGCAGTCATTGCATCAGGCCTTTGAGCACGCACAAACCGTTGCGGATGTGGTGATGTGCACCGGAGGCGTTTCGGTAGGCGAGGAGGATCATGTACGCCCAGTGATCGAGCAGCGCGGTGGCTTACATTTTCATGGTGTCGCCATGAAGCCAGGGAAGCCCTTTGCGTTCGGTTATCTGGGCGCGGAGCCTGCCTCTTCCACACCGTTAATGGCGCTGCCGGGTAATCCTGTGGCCTCCCTGGTGGGCTGGCAACTGCTGGCGCTGCCGTTTATCCATGCCATGCAAGGTAGAGCCGTAGCGGCTCTACAGCGTTACCCGGTAAAAGCGGGCTTTTCTCAGCGTGGCCCCCAGGGGCGCTGCGAGCTACTACGGGTGGTGATGGATTGGTCACAGGGGGCTCCCGTGGCGCAGCTAGCGGGCGGGCAGGGCTCACATATGCTCAGCGCGGCTAGCCAGGCCCATGGTTATTTAATGATTAACCCCGCCACGCAGGTAACTGAAGGGGCCACCTATCACTATTACCCCATCAATCAGTTCGCCGCTTGAACAGCTTTTCCTATCGTGGCCACTGACCTCGTTTGTTTTTCATAGGAGAGGGTATGTCTTCACAATACAAACCCCGCACACTGATTTATGCCTGCTCCGGCTGCTCTGATGTGGCGCAACTTGCCAATAGCGTTGCCCTGCGACTTGACCATGCAGGAGAGGCGGAAATGTCCTGCATTGCCGGTGTGGGCGGTGGTGTGCCCGGTCTGGTGCGCATTGCCCGCTCCGGGCGCCCTATTGTAGCCATTGACGGGTGCCAGATGCACTGCGCCAGCCACTGTCTCGCCAAAGCGGATGTGATACCCACAGAGCACGTAAAGCTATATGGAAACGGCCTGCGCAAGCGGCGGGGCCAGTTTTATGATGAGCAAACAATCATCGACGTCACTGCAGAAGTAAAAGAACTCATTGCACGGCTGCCCGTTAATGCCAATACCCAAGAGGAACCCATGGAATGAGTGCGCTAGTCGATGGGTATGGCCGTACGGTGCGTTACCTGCGTATATCGGTAACTGATCGTTGTGATTTTCGCTGTGTGTACTGCATGGCTGAGGAAATGACCTTTCTGCCACGCGCCCAACTGCTTACCCTTGAGGAGATAGCCGCGCTTTCACAGGCATTTGTCGAGCTGGGCGTGGAGAAAATCCGTCTAACTGGCGGTGAGCCGCTGGTACGCCAGGGCGTACTCACGTTAGTGCAAAAACTCGGTGCATTGGAAGGCCTGCGCGAGCTGGCGATGACCACCAACGGCTCAGGGTTGGTCAAGCATGCCGATGCTTTGCGGCAAGGCGGGCTACATCGACTCAATATTAGCCTCGACTCGCTAAAGCCCGAACGCTTTAAAGCATTAACCCGGACGGGGGATCTTGATCAGGTGGTCGCGGGTATCCGTGCAGCGCGTCGCGCTGGCTTTCAGTCGATTAAGCTCAACGCCGTATTGCTCAAGGGGCGCAATGACGACGAAATTATCGACTTGGTAAACTTTGCCCGGGATGAACAAGTCGATATCAGCTTTATCGAGGAGATGCCGCTGGGCGCTATCAGCGAGCATAACCGTGGTGAAACCTTTCTTTCCACTGATGCGGTACGCGAGACCATAGAAAACCACTATCAACTCTTACCCACCACCGAGACCACACTAGATCCATCCCACTATTACCGTATGGCAGACAGCCAGTCGCGGATTGGCTTTATCTCTCCCCATAGCCACAATTTCTGTGCTGCCTGTAATCGTGTTCGAGTGACGGCTGAAGGGCGGCTACTGCTTTGTCTGGGCAATGAGCACTCGGTAGATTTACGCGCCGTCATGCGACGTTATCCAGGGGATACTCAGCGGCTTAAAACGAACATTGTGGCTGCCATGGAGAAGAAGCCAGAGCGTCATCACTTCACGACTGATGGTGAAGTTCAGATAGTGCGATTTATGAATGCAACAGGCGGCTAACCCATTTTGCCGGTTAGCTTCATTTTTCCCGTGGTTGCCATGTGTGGTCTCTTATTTTCTAGATAGCAAATAGGTAGCAGAAGAAGAGTACACTGGGAGACAACGGAAAAACTATGACTCATGATTAATTTAATATTTTTCAATGTTTTAATTTTGTTTCTGTTTGTTTCTGCTTGAATGTGGGGTAAATGGAATGAGGTTGCAAAGGTCGCAGGTTCGAATCCTGTCGCTCCGACCAAAGATTATTAAAAACCGCCGATTTGGGTAAAACCAAGCGGCGGTTTTTTGTTGGTTGGTGAAATGTTGGCAAAACGAATAGGCCTAAGGGTACTGAACTTAGCTCTCTGTATTCCTACGCTGATCCTGATTGATAAGGGGCGGAAGTTTCGCGCCTCGCTGGTGCAGTGTCTGGGACTCGGCTTAAGGCATGGATTCAGCCACAATTGCGGAAATAATGAAAAGGGTCGTGAATCCTATAGAGCAGTTGATGGCAATGTTGGCCTCGATTTGATGCTGCTATGTATCAACATAAAGGTGCGTAATAGCCAGTCAGTACGCATTTAAGCGGGTTGTAGCGAAGCCTAGCAGTCGCATGCCAGCTTACTTCAATTATGTATAAACATTGAACGTATGGTGTAATATGTGCTTGGAATACAATCGTTGATTATTCAAAATAAAGGATATTACGCATGTCGTCAGTGCTGAGTGATTACATCAAAAAAGAACAGATGTTGAAGCAGTTACAAGCAGAGTTAAAAGCGCTTGAAGATAACAGTGAGTTGAAAAAAGAGATTGAATTTAAAGAAAAATTACAAGCGCTCATGACGGAGTATGGAAAATTAGCGCAAGATGTGTGCGCCATGCTTGATCCTTCCTACCGTAAAGCTTCAAACAAGAGCACCAAGACAAGCAGTACGGATGGACGTAAGAAGCGTCCCTTGAAGGTCTATAAAAATCCGCATTCGGGCGAAGTGGTCGAAACCCGTGGAGGGAACCACAAGGTGATCCAGGAATGGAAAGCGAAATTTGGCAATGAAGAGGTGGTGAGTTGGGTTGTAGAGGAGCGGGTGTAGTTGACGTTTTAAATATAAAAATGCCCCATATTGGGGCATTTTTGTTGTAACTTCAGCCTCTTACCTGCCTATTTTACCAATAGCGAGGATAGCGTCGGTGGCGGGCAAGGTTGTTAATCGTAATGGCCACTGCAAGCATAATGATGCAACCAACCCCAATGGGGAAAATGGGAAATAACCAGCCTAATTGGTGCACATTTTCCCCACCCGCTATGGCAGTCAATGCAGCCGCGGCACCTGGTGGGTGAACCGTATGGGTGATTTGCATAACCAGAATTGATAATGACACAGCGAGTGCCATGGCAATGGGGGAGGCTCCAAGCCATTGGTAGCAAGCCACACCTACTAGCGCAGACAGCATGCTGCCAAAGAGTACATGACTCGGCTGCGCAAAAGGGCTTTCAGGAGCCGCATAGATCAAAACAGAAGTGGCGCCAAAAGAGCCCACAATTAACAATTCTTTTGATAGCCAGCCTACACTCAACCAGCAAATTAACACCATCCCACTAAAGGCACCGAGCCACGACCAGAAAGCATCCTTCCAACCGACAAATGAACGCTGAACACGCTCACCGCGCATCTTATTTAAATAGGTCTTCATATTACGCTCAAATGCACCAATTGAGCGCGAATGATTGCAAAATGCACCGTATTAATGCAAATGAATGTTTGTAATGCTTTTATGCAAGCGGCTCAAGGTGCACCTCAAACCGCCTGTCTATAGGGGTGCAAGGGCTGCACCGTGTGCATAAGCAATTAGCTAATTGGCTTAAAGACGACTACTCGGTACTAGGTTTTCAGTCAGCAATGGAGCATATCTCTCTGTACATCACATCCAAATAATTGTTACCAAGGTGGCCCCAAGGCAGAGTATCCATAGCGCTGTAGTGATACCGGATATCAACTTTCGCTGTGGCGCTAAGAGTTCGCGCCGGATCGTCGGCCCAAACTGACAGCGACGCAGCAAGGCAACGTGTGATATCCAAGCAGCGCAGTTCGCTGTGAATGTATTCGTTCGCATAAGGGGGGCAATTAGCATCATCCCAGTGTGGTTTGGCTGACCAAATATAACGGGCTTGAGAGAGTAATCGAAAATGCTCAACAAACGGTTGGGGTCGAAGGGGGTAGTGGTTAATAGCGCTTTCCGTTAAGCTCCTCAGCAATTTTTATTTGCCTGCTTTGAGGTGATTGTATGAGGAGCCTGCTAAGGCTGTCTGCTATATCACTATCAGTACTCATGATAGCTGGTTGCTCAGATCCCAAAATTGATACTAGCTCCATGCCTGCGTCGGTTGTCTCTGTTGAAGAAGTGCGTAACTCGTTGCCTTCCTACAAGCGCGATGAGTTTGATCAAGGATTGATCATCATCGCCACGTCAACGTCGTTTAGTGGTATCGATATTCTCAACCCTCACCGCATGAATGCTGCTGAGATTGCCGAAACAGCCAATGCGCAAATGCACGGGTTAACGGGGGATCAGGTGATCCAGCGTGCCGATCAGATCCTGCGCGAACGCCGTGCGCGCGAGCGCGAGCAGGCGATTCGTACTTTAAGGCGTCTGGAAGAGAAGCAAGCACAAGCCGCCAGTGATCAGCAGCAGCTAGCGCGGTTCACCATTGATAGTGCTCGCTATTACATCGGCGCAAGCCCCTATGGCGCCCCAGAGCCAGTGATTGATCTTGAAGTGACCAATGGCACGGATCAGGCTATTGCTGAGCTGCTGTTGAGGGGCGTTGTGACTAGCTCTGACCGCTCGGTGCCTTGGGTTGATGAGTCTTTCTACTACGTTGTTCCTAGTGGCATTGAGCCGGGGGAAACGCTGGAGTGGAGCTTGGCACCCAACCGATTTGGCCCCTGGGGAAATGCCCAAATACCCACTGATGCAGAACTGACAGTAACCCTGGAAGGGCTGAAGGGGGGTGATGAGCAGCTTCTATGGAGCTCCCCTGAGCTAACAGAGCGTGAAATGGCCAAGCTTGAACGATTGCGGGAGGAGTATGGCGGCGTTGCGCTGTCGGGTGTGGAGTAAGCATCGTGCGAAGTAAACGATGCCAAACAAAGCGCCCCATCGGTTGTCCGATAGGGCGCATGCATAGATATTGTTAAGGTGGTCTTTAAATAGTTTTGTTAATTAGCTTTGTTACAAAGCCGCGGTGTTACCTACTCTTTGGCTTCATGGTCGGCGAGAGCGGCAACAACTGCCTCTTCCCACTGCCCTTCGGTTAGCCCCCAGTGCTCCATTTCTGCCTGATCGGCGCTGCCTTCCGACGCCTCGCGCAGTTTATCGACGCTGCTGCTTTCATAGCAGTGCTTGGCGAAATCTTTGGTTTTTACATCTTTTAACTGGTTAATCATCGACATATTGAGTTCCTTTCAAGGTCAATAGTGAGGTGTTGCCTGATAAGTGTAGCTATTCTGGCCACTTTTACCTGACTTGGTTCCCTGCACTGTTTAGCTGTCGTGAGAAAAAGGTAGAGAAGGCTTTCCGTGGGGTTAGGCGGCTATCAGCGCATCGATAAAAATCTTACCGGCGATACTCGCTAGCAGCAGCATAACCAAATTATCGAACCAGTAGTGGGGCAGCCGATTGCCCAGGCGAGCGCCGAGTGGCATGGCGGCAAGTATGATTACCAGGGCCAGGATACTAAAAAGGAAGCGTTCTAGGGTTAAAATACCTGCGTTTAAAAGCGCCGGTATTTGAACGATGGTAATGGCGACGAAGAAAACCGAGATTGAACCAATAAATACGTTACGTTTTAACTGCATCGCATTGAGAAACGTAACCGAAGCGGGCGCTGACATGCCTGCCGCACCTTGAAGTACGCCAGCGAGTAGCCCAATGGGAATCACTAGGCGCGCAGCGATATTAAAAGGCAGGGCGATGCGACGTTTCATGACTTTGATGATCAGGTAAAGCACGATCACACCCGCGACACCCAGTGATAGTATATCGGGAGATAAAACGATTAATCCCCAGGTGCCCAGAACAATGCCTAGCCCGCCTGCAATAGAGAAAGCCGCTAAAAAACGCAGGGGCAATAAGTGGCGTCGATATTGCCATACCTGTAAGGCATTGCTAAATAGGTTAGGCGCGACTAGTAGGGCGATTGCGAGTTGAACGTCGTACAGCATGGTGAGAACGGGCACGACAATCACTGGCACGCCTGAGCCGATGGCCCCTTTGACGATGCCTGCAACTAGCAGGGCTATAAATGCAATCGATAGCATAAAAGACTACTCGGCCCACCTTTAGCGCACAGCCGCCATTCTAATGGCAGCTGTGCGTATTGTTTATTCAGGATTTAGCGCCGTTAGTTGAGTACGTAGCAAGGCGTATAGTGCTGACCATCAAGCTTCATCCGGCCTTGGGCCACGAAAGAGGTCAGTAGCTCATCCAGGCGTTGCATCAATTCGGGTTCGGCGGTCAGTAGAAAGGGACCATGAGCTTCGATGGCACGAATACCGGGCTCTTTGACGTTGCCCGCTACAATTCCCGAGAAAGCGCGGCGCAGATTGGCGGCGAGCTCGTGGGTGGGCTGCTGGCGGTGCAGGGCCAAGGCGCGCATAGCTTCGTGCGTCGGCTCAAAGGTGGCCTGAAAGTCACGCGCAATGGTCAATCGCCAGTTGTAGTAGAAGGCATCCTGATGGGTGCGCCGGAATTCAGCGATTTCATCGATACCGTGACGCATGGCGCGCGCTACCGCGACCGGGTCGCCAGTAATAATGGTGTAGTAGCGGCGAATGTCTTCACCCAGGGTATAGACCAGGAACTCATCAATTTTCTGAAAGTAGGCCGCAGAATTGGCGGGGCCGGTGAAGATTAACGGGAAGGGAATATCCTTGTTGCTGGGGTGGAGCAGAATGCCCAGTAAATAGAGAATCTCTTCCGCAGTGCCGACTCCACCGGGGAACACGATAATCCCATGGCCTAGGCGCACAAAGGCTTCTAGCCGCTTTTCAATATCTGGCATCACCACCAGTTCATTGACGATGGGATTGGGCGCTTCGGCAGCGATAATGCCGGGCTCTGAAATACCTAAATAGCGGCCTTCCTTGCGCCGCTGCTTAGCATGGGCAACGTTAGCGCCTTTCATGGGGCCTTTCATTGCGCCAGGTCCACAGCCGGTACAAATGTCCAAATCGCGTAGGCCTAAGTGGTAACCCACATCTTTGGTATATTCGTACTCTTCCCGGGAAATAGAGTGACCGCCCCAACACACCACCAGGCTAGGATCGCGGCCAGGTTTTAGCGTGCCCGCTTTGCGCAGAATGTGGAAAACCGCATTGGTGGTACCTTCGCCCGTGCTAAGGTCAAAACGATTGTGGTGTTGAATCTCATTGTAGACGTAAACAATATCGCGAATGATCGAGGACAGATGCTCACGAATACCGCGAATCATACGGCCATCAACAAAGGCTTCGGCGGGCGCGTTGGTTAGTTTTAAGCGAATACCCCGGTCTTGCTGTAGCACTTCAATATCAAAATCTTTATAGGCTTCTAAAATCGCCAGGCTATCATCGCTGGGATTACCGCAATTAAGTACTGCCAACGCGCAGCGCCGAAGCAGATCGTGTAGGCCGCTTTGAGAAGTTTTGTGCAGCCGATTAACTTCATGCTGAGAGAGTACTTCGAGGCTTCCTTCGGGAGAAATGATGCTGGAGAGGGTGGCGCGAGGTTGAACGTTTTCGGTCATTAGCGGGGCTGTCCCTAATCGTGTGATGTCTTCTTGCATACTACCATGACCACGCGGCGGGTACAGCGCAGCGGCTGGCCTCCTCGGCTGTGCTATTATGAGGCATATTTTCAAGGGCGGCGGCAGTAGAGAGTTAACCGTTAAAGACCGTTACCCAAGACCATGGCGCTTCATTATGTTTAATGCCCACTATTTTCGTACCTTTATTACGCTTGTTGAAACAGGCAGTTTTACCCGCACAGCTCAGCGGTTAGAAATGACCCAGCCGGGCGTCAGCCAGCATGTTCGTAAGTTGGAAGGGTATTTAAATAAAGAGTTGCTAGAGCGTAAGGGGCGTAGCTTTACGTTAACCGAATCGGGGCGGCGTGCTTACGATTACGCCTTAAAACTATTTGCTGAACATGAGCAGTTCCGTCACGGACTAGACGATGACTCTTTGGATAGCGGTGACTGCCGTATTGCCTCACCAGGCAGCGTTGGCCTGATGTTTTATCCGTATATATTGGGGCAGCAGCAAATGCACCCTAATCTAACGGTTAACTATAGCTTTGCGTTTAATCACGAAATCGTCAATGACCTGCTCGAAGGGCGCTATGACATCGGTATAGTCACCGAGGCAATGCGCCACCCCGAGCTTGATTGCACAATCTGGCACCAAGAGCCTCTCTGCCTCGTGGTGCCAGCTGATTTTGCGGGTAACACGCTGTCCGATTTAATGGGTATTGGTTTTCTCAATTATTACGACGGGATTAACCACGCCAATGCGCTGCTGCGCGCGAATTACCCCGACGAGTTTCGCTCAATGACGCATTTCCGACATCAAGGCTTTACCAATGAAGTCAGTATGGTGCTGGATGCGGTGGCAAGGGGGTTGGGGTTTACCGTGGTCTCGCGGCTGGTATTGGAGACCTCGCCCTGGCAGCGTCAGGTCAAAGCGCTGAACCTGCCTAACGCGGTCAATGAAGTGCTTTATTTGTTGCGCCGCCGCGACTCGGTGCTGCCTAAGCGCTACGAGAAGTTGCTAGATGGTTTTTACGCTCAGCGCCTGCAAGAAAAAACGCCCCCAGTACCATCGAATAGTTAGGTTCCAGAGGCGTTTATATTTTCTCAGACGTTACTGCTTTACGGCCTGCTGATCAGTCGCGATATTCATCGATGCTCGGGCAAGAGCAGATCAGTTGGCGGTCGCCAAAGACGTTATCGACACGGTTAACGGCTGGCCAGTACTTAGCGGCCTGGACAGCTGCGGTCGGGAAAGCGGCTAACTGACGGTCATAAGGCCGCGGCCAGTCGTTATCCATTAGATCCGCCTGGGTGTGCGGCGCATTGACCAGCGGGTTATTGTCCAGCGGCCATTCACCGCTCTCCACTCGGGCGATCTCTGCCCGGATAGCAATCATCGCATCGCAGAAGCGATCAATTTCATACAGCGACTCCGACTCGGTTGGTTCGATCATTAGCGTGCCCGGCACCGGGAACGACATGGTCGGCGCGTGGAAGCCGTAATCCATCAGGCGTTTGGCAATATCCTCCTCACTAATCCCAGAGGCCGCTTTGAGCGGACGAATATCGATAATGCATTCGTGGGCGACGGTGCCGTTCTGGCCGCGGTAAAGAATCGGGAATGATGCTTCCAGTCGCTTGGCAATGTAGTTGGCATTCAGGATGGCAAGTTCGGTGGCTTCACGCAGCCCCCGCGCGCCCATCATCTTAATGTAGGCCCAGGAGATGGGTAGGATTGAGGCACTGCCAAACGCTGCCGCGGACACTGCGCCGCTATCAGCGTTAACGCCGTTGATCGGTGTCACCACATGATTAGACACATAAGGCGCGAGGTGCGCTTTAACGCCGATAGGCCCCATGCCTGGGCCACCGCCACCGTGGGGAATACAGAACGTTTTATGCAGGTTAAGGTGAGATACATCGCCGCCAAAATCGCCGGGGCGGGTCAAGCCGACCTGAGCGTTCATGTTGGCGCCATCGATATACACCTGGCCACCGTTGTCGTGAACGACCTTGCATGCTTCGCGCACACTGGTTTCAAACACGCCGTGTGTGGACGGGTAGGTCAGCATGATGGCTGAGAGCTGATCGCGATGTTGCTCGGCTTTAGCGCGCAGATCTGCCATATCGATATTGCCGTTTTGGTCGCACTCGACCACCACCACCTTCATCTGAACCATCGCCGCCGAGGCTGGATTGGTGCCGTGGGCGGAACTGGGAATCAAACAGACATCGCGATGGCCTTCACCCTGGGCCGCCTGGTAGCGACGAATCGCTACTAGGCCAGCGTATTCCCCCTGAGCGCCGGAGTTGGGCTGCATCGAGAGATGATCATAGCCGGTGACTTCGACCAGGAAGGCCGAGAGCTCGTCGATCATTTGCTGATAGCCAGCAACCTGGTCGCGGGGCGCGAAGGGGTGCAGATGCGCAAACGAAGGCCAGGAGACCGGGATCATTTCGCTGGTGGCGTTAAGCTTCATGGTGCAGGAGCCAAGCGGGATCATCGCATGGGCAAGCGACAGATCCTTATTTTCCAGACGCTTTAAGTAGCGCAGCATTTCGGTTTCGCTGCGGTAGCGGTTAAAGGTAGGGTGGCTCAAAAAGTCGCTTTCGCGCTGGCAGGCAGCGGGAATGCCTAAAGCGCCGTCAGCCACTACCTGCTCGTCCAGCACTGCGATGGAAAGGCCGTGCTCATCGCCCAGTAGAACGTCAAACAGCGCTGCCACATCGTGGGCGGTGGTGGTTTCATCCAGGCTGATGCCCACATCGCCATTGGCGAAGTAGTGCAGGTTAATATCGTGGGTCATGGCGCGGCCATGAATCTTGCCTGCGTCAACGCCGGTCAAGCGCAGCGTATCAAACCAGCTGTCATGGGCGAGCGTTACGCCTGCCTGCTTAAGGCCCTCGGCAAGCAGCGTGGCTAGGCGGTGAACGCGACCGGCAATTTTGCGCAGCCCTTCAGCGCCGTGATAAGTAGCGTAGAAGCCTGCGATATTGGCCAGCAGCGCCTGGGCAGTACAGATGTTGGAGGTCGCTTTTTCGCGGCGGATATGCTGCTCGCGAGTCTGCATTGCCATGCGCAGGGCGGTATTGCCGCGGCTATCTTTTGATACGCCGATGATACGCCCAGGAATCGAACGCTTGAGCTTGTCGGAAGTCGCAAAGAACGCCGCATGGGGGCCGCCAAAGCCCATGGGTACACCAAAGCGTTGGGAGTTGCCGACGACAATGTCAGCGCCCAGTTTGCCGGGTTCTTTAAGCAGCACCAGGCTTAAAAGATCGCTGGCCACACAGGTCATGATATTGCGTTCAGCCGCGGCGCTTAATAGCGGTGCCAGCTCGCGCACTTCACCACTGGCAGAGGGGTACTGGACAAGTGCCCCAAATACATCGTGCTTCGCCAACTCTTCAGCCGGGCCGGTGATTAGCTCAAAACCAAAAAACTCGGCGCGGGTTTTAACCACGTCTAGGGTTTGCGGGAAAACGTCGTCGGCGACGAAGAAAGCGTTGGATTTACTTTTTTTATTGCCACGCTTGCACAGGGCCATGGCTTCGGCGGCAGCGGTGGCTTCGTCGAGCAGTGAAGCGTTTGCCAGCTCCATGCCGGTTAGATCCATCACTACCTGCTGAAAGTTCAGCAGGCCTTCTAAGCGGCCTTGCGAAATCTCCGGTTGGTAAGGCGTATAAGCCGTATACCAGCCTGGATTTTCCAGCACGTTACGCTGAATCACCGCGGGCATATGGGTGCCATAGTAGCCCTGACCAATATAACTTTTGGCTACCCGGTTTTGCCGCGCTAGCTGCGCCAAGTAATCAAGTGCCTCGGCTTCGCTACGTGGCTCATCGAGCGCTAGCTCGCGGTTAAGGCGGATATCGCTCGGCACGGTCTGTTCTATCAGATCTTCCATGTGCTGCATGTTGAGCGCTTTTAACATGGTGGCCACGTCATCTTGACTTGGACCATTATGACGTTTGATAAAAGCATCGTGATCGGCCAGCTCGGCCAGACGGCGTGTTTCAAAAGACATGAAGAAGATTCCGGACGTTAAGAGAGAACCGTGCAGGAGCAAACAGCGCAAAGCCTGCCGTTAAGGGCAGGCTCAAGAATGCAAAACTTACTCGTCGGCGCTTAGCGTTGCTTGATAGGCGTCTGCGTCTAGCAGGCCATCAAGGGCGTCGCCTTCTAAGCGCACTTTCATGATCCAACCACCTTCGTAAGGCGCTTCATTGACTGTTTCAGGGGCGTCTTCAAGGGCTTCATTGACTTCGACGACTTCGCCCACCACTGGCGAGTAGAGATCAGAGGCGGCTTTGACCGATTCGATAACGCCAAACTCTTGACCTTTGCTCAGCGCGGTACCCACTTCGGGCAGCTCTACAAACACAACATCACCTAGCGCCTGCTGGGCGTGATCAGTAATGCCCACGGTAACGGTGCCGTCTTGATTATCAAGCACCCACTCGTGGCTTTCAGCGTAACGAAGATTGGCAGGAAGATTGCTCATGATGTTTTCCTATATGAAACAGTTTTCTGGACTCGAGCATACTAGCGGTTGTCGATCGCCTTGGCGACTAGTCACTGGTGCTGGCCAAGCGAATAAGCAAGCATGTTAACGTGTTTCCAATCGGAAACAAATTTCTCCGTTGCTTCTTTTGGGACGCCATGGCTTGCACCACAGCGTAATCTGTTGAGGTGCTTTTGCGCAGCAAATGGGTTATGAAAAAAGCGGTATCCTCTATGCACAAGCGACATCACCCTAGATGCTTGCTAAGTTTATGGTGTAAAACATTCAAATCGTGCGCTAACCAACAATAGCGACGTTAGGGCTAGCCCGTAATCGCAACAAGCCAATAATACACACCAATATTGCATACCAACAAAGTGAGGAGATGGACATGGAAGCATTAACTAGCCTCTTGGGGGCGATCAACGGCGTGGTCTGGGGGCCCGTCATGTTGGTTCTGCTGCTCGGTGTGGGGATTTACCTGCAGCTTGGCTTGAAACTGATGCCGATTAGAAAGCTCGGCATGGGTTTCAAGCTAATGTGGGCGGGACGTGATGCTAAGCCGGGTGTGGGTAAAGCGGCGCCGGCTAAAGAGGGTGACGAAGGGGAAATATCCCCCTTTGATGCTTTGATGACCGCACTCTCGGCGACCATCGGCACCGGTAATATTGCCGGTGTCGCCACGGCCATTGCGTTAGGTGGCCCTGGCGCTGTGTTTTGGATGTGGATTACCGCGCTGGTGGGGATGGCAACAAAATTTGCCGAAGCGGTGCTGGCGGTACGTTACCGTGAAACTGATAGCACCGGTTTCCACGTGGGCGGGCCGATGTTCTACATCAAAAATGGCCTGGGTAAAAAATGGCTATGGTTGGGCGGATTATTCGCTTTCTTTGGTGCCGTGGCAGCGTTCGGCATTGGTAATACCGTCCAGTCCAATTCCGTTGCTGATGCCATGGACGCCACCTTCGGTGTGCCGCACTGGCTAACGGGCGTGATCATTATGGTGTTGGCGGGCGCGGTGATTCTGGGCGGCATCAAGCGCATCGCTAAAGTGGCGGGTAAGCTGGTGCCTATTATGGGCATTGCCTATGTAGTGGCTGGCCTGCTGGTCTTGATCATCAATGCCGGGCAGATCGGTGAGGCCTTTGGCTTAATCTTCTACTACGCCTTTAACCCCATGGCGGCAGCCGGTGGTTTTGCCGGGGCAGCGGTTATGGCGGCGATTCGTTTTGGTGTAGCACGCGGTATCTTCTCTAATGAGGCGGGTTTGGGTAGCGCGCCTATCGCTCACGCGGCGGCCAAAACCAAAAACCCGGTGCGTCAGGGCTTGATCGCGATGCTGGGTACCTTTATCGATACCATCGTTGTGTGCACGATTACCGCACTGGTGATTTTGACCTCCACGGTATGGATCGAAGGCGAAGCCGGGGCGTCGCTCACCGCGCTCTCGTTCGATGCAGCGCTGCCAGGTTTTGGTAATCAGATCGTGGCGGTTGCGTTAGCCATTTTTGCCTTTACCACCATCCTGGGCTGGTCATTTTACGGTGAGAAGTGCTGCCAGTTCCTGTTTGGCACCCGCTCAATTATGATCTATCGGGTGCTGTTCGTGCTGGCTATCCCATTGGGCGCTATCGCGCAACTGGGCTTTATCTGGCTGATGGCGGATACCTTCAATGCCATGATGGCGATCCCTAACCTGATTGCCTTGGCACTGCTTTCGCCGGTAGTCTTTAAGCTAACCAAGGACTATTTCGACGGCAAAGACGTATTGCCGGGTGAAGAGCTGGATCACGATCAATAAATACCGCAGCGCGTTAATCGGCGCTATAGGTGGACGTGAATAACAGTAGAGTCGGGAAGGCACTAATCAGGTGGCTTCCCGTCTTATTTTTGAACGAACAGTTTTTAAGTCAGCAATTTTAAGTGAGGAAAGCCCCCCATGTCCGAATTAAAGCAAACGCCGCTGCACGCGCTGCACCTTAAGCTGGGCGCCAAAATGGTCCCTTTTGCAGGCTACGATATGCCGGTTCAGTATCCGCTGGGGGTCAAAAAAGAGCACGAGCACACCCGTCAAAAGTGCGGCCTGTTTGATGTCTCCCATATGGGGCAGATTAGCGTTTCCGGTGACAACACGGCCGAAGCCCTAGAAACCCTGATACCCGCTGATTTAGTGGGGCTTGAAAAGGGCGCCCAGCGTTACGGGCTTTTCACCAATTCCGAAGGTGGCATCATTGACGACCTGATGGTGGTCAACGCAGGCGATCACTTCTATTTGGTGGTGAACGCCGCCTGCAAAGATCAGGATTTGGCGCACCTGCGTCTTAATTTGGCATCAAGCCACACGATTGAGCCGCTAGATCGCGGCTTGCTGGCGCTGCAGGGGCCTCAGGCGCGTGAGGTGATGCAACGGCTTTGCCCTGCAGCCTGCGAGCTGGTGTTTATGCAGCATGGCCGCTTTACCATTGCTGGGCAGGAAGTGTGGGTGAGCCGCAGTGGCTATACCGGTGAAGATGGTTTTGAGATTTCAGTCGCCGCCGATGGCTGTGAAGCCTTCGCCGAGCAGCTGCTAGCCGAGCCCGAAGTAGAGGCCATTGGCCTGGGCGCGCGGGACTCGTTGCGGCTAGAGGCCGGTTTATGCCTCTACGGCCACGATATGGATGAGCAAACCACGCCAGTCGAAGCGGGGTTGATCTGGGCGATAGGCAAGCCGCGTCGCCGCGACGGTGATCGGCCAGGAGGTTTTCCAGGCGCTGACGTGATTCTTCATCAGGTCGATGCCAAAGATCACACCCGCAAGCGTGTTGGGCTATTAGCTGAAGGCCGAGCGCCGGTCCGCGAGGGTGCACCCCTGGTAGATGAAGCAGGCAATGAGATTGGGATTGTGACCTCCGGCAGTTTTGGCCCCAGTGTCGGCAAACCAGTGGCGATGGGCTATGTCAGTCGTGAACTGGAAACGCCGCAAAGTGCTGTGTCCGCGGTAGTGCGCGGTAAGCAGTTACCCATGGTGGTAACCCCCATGCCATTTGTAAAACCTGGCTACTATCGCGGCTAGAAGCGTGTCCCTATACCTGCGGCCCCCGCATAGCTAGGGCCGCTGTTATATAAAGTACAGCATTACGAAGGACAGCGTTATCAACCGAGTGTTTTAGCGCAGTACCTGTTTGGGATCGATGGGTTTACCGCCTTGGCGTAGGTCAAAGAGTAGATCATAGCGTTGTGTGGAACTGCTTTGACCTACCTCGCACAGCGGATCTCCTGCGCTCACCTGCTTGCCTACCTCGACCAAAATGCGCTCGCAAAGGGCGTATACGGTCTGTAAGTTATCGGCATGATGCACAATCACCACTTCACCTAACTGGCGCATGCCATCGGCAAAGCGTACCTCGCCGGGGGCGACGGATTTAGCCTGAGCACCGGCTTGAGTAGCCAGCAGCATGGGTTGCAGAGTGCCCCGGCTGTCCGGTCCAAAGCGGCGAACCACGCGATAATCATCCAGCGGCCAGGGCCAGCGCCTGGCGGAAGAGGGCAGTGCCTGGCTGGGCGCACTACTGGTGGGCGCGGCGGCGGGCTTGTTAGCGCTTGATGAACCACTGCTACTCGCCGCCTGCCGTTGCGATGAGCTGCGCGGCGCAGAACCGCCAAGAGGCAGGCTGACCACTTGACCGATTCTCAAGCTAGTGGGCGAGGCGCTAGGATTGGCGCTCTGAATGCGGCCACTGGTAGTGCCAAAATGTCGGGCGATGCTCGAGAACGTATCACCAGGACGGATTTGATAGCGGTAGGGGCCACCTGAAGGTGCCCGCTCCTGCTGGGTAGGAATTAATAGACGTTGCCCAATTTCCAGGCGCCGCGTATCGGCACCTGGGTTAAAGCGCTCCAAGCGTTCCAGTGGCACGTTAGCCCGAGCCGCCAGCTTACCCAGCGTGTCACCACGCTGTACCTGTMCCCAATCGCCACTAATCTGGCTGGCGCTTGGGGATGCCGCTCGTTGGGATGACGATGGAGGRGCACTGGCGCAGCCGGTCAGTAATCCCGCTAACAACCAGGCCGTTAGCCAGCCGGTTAGTCGTGATCGGTGCGGCTGTCCAGCATGCCATCTTTTTCCAACCAGAGTGAATTGATCCATGTGTGGAAGCGTTCCTTATGCTGCTTTTCTTCGTGGTTATCTGGTGCGTACATCCACTCAGGAATGCTGAGTTGCCGTGCCTGCAACGTAACGGGCGCTTCCTTGCCGCACAAAAAACCCCAAAATGTCGGCGAGGGGTTGGCGTAGCTGATCGTCACATCCAGGATACCATCCAATTGGTTCCCTAGCAGACTAAGTACCTGGGCAACGCCGCCCGCCTTGGGGCGAAGTAAGTGGCGGTAGGGGCTTTGCTGGGCGTCGCGCTTGGCAACTGAGAAGCGGGTGCCCTCGACAAAATTAAAAATCGCAATGGGCGAAAGGCGCGCCTGCTGACACATCCGTTCAGTAGCGGCACGATCAATGCTGGCCAGTTTAGGATTTTTAGCGATTTGCTCGCGGCTAAAGCGGCGCATAAAGGGAAACTCTAGTGCCCAAAAAGCCAGCCCCACAATGGGAATCCAGATTAATTGACGCTTTAGGAAAAAGCGTGGCATAGGGATGCGCCGATGCAGCGCCATTAGTAGCATAAAAATATCGGTCCAGCTGCGATGGTTGGAGATTACCAGCCACCACTGCTGCGGGCTCAAGKGGTCGGGTACGCTGGCGTGGAGCACTGGCTTCAGCCAGTGGCGCATCCACCATAGGTTTACCCCTATCCAGTTCAGCGCGACGCCATTCAGCCCCTGCAGCACGAACTGTTTCAGCCGTTGCCCTGGGGCAATGACTTTAAGTAGCGTCAGGAGAATGAGAGGTACGCCCCAGAACAGCGTGTTGAGCGTTAGCAGCAGTGCGCTAACTAGCCCCTTTAAAATAGGCATACCGTGTTTCCTTACCGTCAGACCCATAGCGTAATACTGAATGCTAAATGATCCTAGCCACGCTGCCCAGCAGAAACCCTGTGTATCTCATCAACTTAGTATGAAACTAGTCGAGAGCGAGGGCGCTTGAACGGTATCAAGCAGTACGGTGCGTAGTGCATGTGCGGCGACGGAAAGTTCTTGGTGGGTCAAAATGCCGACTCGGCAGGAAATGGCGGGCGCCGTTAGTGGTATGCAGCGGGCGCCCAGTTCGTGCATTTGGCGAATACACATGGAAGGTACCGCGCTGACGCCCAGGCCGTCGGCCACCATCCTACCCACGGTGGAGAGCTGGTGGCTCTCAAAGGCCACCGTTAGCTCCATCTGCTGCTTACCCAGCTCCTGCTCCAGTAAACGCCGCACCATAGAGGGGCGCTGCAGGGTAATGAAATCGTGGTTGAGCAGGGTCGTCCAGTCGAGCTGGGTGGCCTGGATTAACCCAGATCCAGGCGGCACAACGGCCACAAAATGATCCTCAAATAGCGGCGTAAACAGCAGGCTGCCAGTACCTTCGGGTGAAAAAGCGATCCCCATTTCGACCTGACGGGAGCGCACCATGGCGGTGACCTCCTCATTGATCACATCGTGAACGGTAATGTTGATCTTGGGATACTGCTGGCGAAATTTAACCAGCGCTGCAGGGAGCAGGTTGCAGGCAAACGCGGGCATCGCCGCGACGCTGAGTCGCCCTAATTGAAGGGTGAAGCGTTGGCGCAGACGCTCCTCGGTATTGTCCCACTGGGCCAGCAGATGTTTGGCTAGCGGTAGCAGTGACTCGCCTTCTGGGGTTAATCTGACGCTACGGGTGCTACGAATCAGCAGTTTGCCACCCAGGGACTCCTCCAGGCCCTTAATCGCCAGGCTGAGTGCCGGTTGAGAGAGGTGCAGCCGCTCGCAGGCTTGGGTAAAACTGAGGGTTTGGGCGACCGCCAGAAAGGCGCGTAGCTGTTTGACGGTCATAAAGTGCCTTTTATAAGTTTTAAAAATAAATTGATAAGAAAAACAAACTTAACAAATATATCATCTCGCACAACACTGGCACTATCGTAAGATTCAGTTCACGTATCACCTACAACACGTATTACCTACAACAATGTGAGGTACCACAATGGCAGGATTCGATAAGCGTGTAGCTTCCTACGAAGAGGCAATGGAAGGCATCGAGAGCGGTATGACCGTAATCGCTGGTGGCTTCGGTCTTTGCGGTATTCCCGAAAACCTGATTGCCGAAATCAAACGCCGCGGTGTCAATGATCTCACCGTGGTGTCCAATAACTGCGGTGTCGATGGCTTTGGCTTGGGGATACTGCTTGAAGATCGTCAAATCAGTAAGATTCTGGCCTCTTATGTAGGTGAAAATGCCTTATTTGAGAAGCAGATGCTCAACGATGAAATTGAGGTGGTGCTAACGCCGCAAGGTACGCTAGCTGAAAAAATGCGCGCGGGCGGCGCGGGCATTCCCGCTTTTTACACCGCCACTGGCTACGGCACGCCGATTGGTGACGGCAAAGAGGTTCGCGAGTTTAACGGGCGTCACTGTATTTTAGAGGAAGCCATTGTCGGTGACTTCGCCATAGTAAAAGGCTGGAAGGCGGATCGCTATGGCAATGTGATGTATCGCCATACGGCCCAAAATTTTAACCCCATGGCCGCCACCGCGGGAAAAATCACCGTGGTGGAAGTTGAAGAAATCGTTGAGCCGGGTGAGCTTGAGCCTAGCCAGATCCATACCCCAGGCATTTATGTGGATCGGATTATTCAAGGCACGTTTGAAAAGCGGATTGAAAAACGCACGGTGCGCAGTTAACGCACCACGGCTTCAAACGTCTCATTCGCTTCTCATTTAACGATTTAGTAAGAGGAAATCACCATGGCTTTAACACGAGAACAGATGGCTCAGCGTGTCGCCCGCGAACTTCAAGATGGTTTTTACGTTAACTTGGGCATTGGCATTCCTACCCTGGTTGCCAACTACATCCCGGATGGCATTGATGTCATGCTGCAATCCGAAAACGGGCTGCTGGGGATGGGTCGTTATCCCAGCGAAGAAGAACTCGATTCAGATATGATTAATGCGGGTAAAGAGACCGTCACAGCCCGTCCCGGAGCAGCGATTTTTTCTTCAGCAGAATCGTTTGCCATGATTCGCGGCGGTCATGTCGATCTCACTGTGCTGGGTGCTTTTGAGGTGGATCAGCAGGGCAATATCGCCTCATGGATGATTCCCGGTAAATTGATCAAAGGCATGGGCGGCGCCATGGACTTGGTTGCCGGTGCTGAAAACATTATTTGTACCATGACGCACGCCTCCAAGCATGGCGAGTCCAAACTGTTGGAAAAATGCGAACTGCCGCTAACCGGCGCAGGCTGCATTAACCGCGTCTTGACGGATCTCGCCTATCTTGAAATCAAAGACGGTGCCTTTATTCTCAAGGAGCGCGCCCCGGGCGTAAGCGTTGAGGAGATCGTCGAGAAAACGGCGGGCAAGTTAATTGTGCCTGACAATGTTCCTGAAATGACGTTTGATGCCGAATAAGCCCCTCCTCTATTGGCGTAGCGCTTGAATAGGCAGCTCTGTGAGACGCTAGCGTTTTTGTCGCTAGCGTCTTATGCCATCTCGCAGCGCGTGTGGTGGGGTAGCAAGACATCGGCAATACGCTCGTGGTTATCTTCAACGTGTTTTTGGACTAATGCCAGGCCGCCCAGGCAGAGACGGTGTTCATCACCATCGGCGAACACCATTTTTTGCGGCGTAGTGGGGTAGAAGCGGTGATCAAGCAGTGAAGATACTGTAAAAACGCCGTTCTGCTGCCCCTGTAGGCTGGGCATGCCTACCTCGTTGAGGCGTTGATCCAAGACTGCCAAGGGTTCGCCAAGCTGGCCACAATCAAAGCCGGCGTGATGCAGGCGGGGACCCATGACGGCTATCCAGGCAGCCAAGGGGTGCGCTTGCTGCAGCTGTTGATAAAGCGCCCAGCTAGGCATTGGCCAAGGGCGACCCCGGCAGAGTAAGTTATGGCCCTTGCAATCCTGGGGATGCGATTGCCGTACGAGTCCTTCGATGGCTTCCCGTGGCGCCTTGGATAATGTGCCAATTTGCAGTTCTGCCAGCACCAGCCAGCTACCGCCGTCACTCGGCGCGAGTAAATGCACCAGCAAACCCTTGTCAGCCATGGCGTAGTGGCCGATAGCGCGGTAACCCATATGGGCTAAGTTGCCGCTGACTGCGGTGGCGGCAAAGGGGCCGTAATTAAGCGTGACTAAGGTTAGATATTCGGCTGCGGTTGCTAGTGGCCACAGCCGAAGAGCGCCGACATCGGGATGGGTATGTACATAGTMAAGCCACAGCTGCTGAACAAACTCCTGACGCTGCATGGTGAACTCCTTGCCCAAGGTGGCACACCTAGCGTGAGCCATTTAATAACTGCTAAGTATAGGCAAGCGAGATAAGCAAGGGTTCAACGGGTATTAACGAGCGGTTAAACGGCAAGCAACTGCTGGTCGCGCACAAACTGATCAAATTCAGTAAAGCCGCCCACATGGGCTTGATCGACAAACACCTGCGGCACTGTGTGAATGGGTTTGCCTGCCGTTTTGGCGATATCTTCCTTAGTTACGCCTTCTGAAGGCATATCGACATAGCGATAACCCTCAATTTTGCCGACTTTTTCCAAGTGCTCGGCAAGTTGTTTTGCACGCACACAGAAGGGGCATGACATTCGACCAAAAATAACCACAAACATAGCTGGCGCTCCTTTACGATAAGCAGATTAAGTTACCAAGTGGGCAGTAACTGAGTGGAAAATAGCCGTTGGCTAAGCGATAAATTTGCGCCCATTGTGGCTGAGCAGAGCACGTTTCGCCAATAGCAGCTCGCTACATGAACCATTAATGCCCGTTATCATCTGGAAAAACGAACAAGTCTATGCAAATGCTTACCACTGACGAATACACTTTCCTTACTGCACTGGCGAAGGCGTACCGCGATGTCCACTTACCCGCCATTAAACAAAGGAGTGGCTGGAACCCGCGTTTAGGGGTTGATGCGCTATGCTTTCAGCATCATGGCGCTGAGCATAGGGTGGGGGCGTTGATTACGCCTTGTGAGCTGTGGTTAGTCTTGTTACCTGATCAATCGCTGCTTACTGAGCCTTTGGCGGATACGCTAACGCTCTCGCTACCGTCAGGTGCCTATAAAGTATCCCTAGAGCGTTTGCCAGGCGGTTATAAGCTCTATAAGCGCGCCATTTTGCATGATTTGGGCGAACTTGAGAGCATGCAGGAGGCTGCAAGGCTGGCACAGCAAATGATGGCGCGTTTAATGCAACCTGCCAAAGAGCTCAACGCCTAAGTGTAGGCAGCTATACTGACAGGGTTTCTACAGACAGTACCTTCCATCTACGTAGTGAAAAAGGAATGGCCTATGACTTCCCAAGCCGTTACAACGCCGCGAGTTGCGCTAGTCACCGGTACCAGCAGTGGCATCGGTGCCGCCGTGGTTAAGCACTTTTGCGAACTGGGCCATCAAGTGCTCGCCGTCGACTTTAATCCGGCGGGTAAGGCGATCGCAGAAAAAGCCGGAGCGGCTTTTTTTGAAGCTGACCTAACCGACCCTGATGCCTGCCGTGCGGCGGTGGCCGATGCGGTTAAGCGTTTTGGCGGCGTAGATATCTTGGTCAATAATGCTGGGATTCAGCATGTTGCTTCAATCGAGACCTTCCCTGAAGAGAAGTGGCGTCAAATCATCGATCTGATGCTGACGGCGCCTTTCTTGCTGACCCAGGCGGCATGGCCGCATATGCGTGAAAAAGGCTGGGGGCGAGTTGTTAACGTGGCCTCGATACATGCCCAAGTGGCTTCGCCGGGTAAAGCGGCGTATATCAGTGCCAAGCACGGTATGATCGGTTTGACCAAAACGGCGGCGCTGGAGGGCGGTGAGCAAGGCATTACTGCTAATGCCGTGTGTCCTGCCTATGTTAAAACCCCGCTGGTGGACAACCAAATCGCCGACCAAGCTAAATTGCACGGTATGGATGAGCAGGAAGTGATCGAAAAGGTCATGCTCAAACAGGCGGCGATCAAGCGCTTGATCGAGCCTGAAGAAGTGGCGCAGTTAGTCGCTTACCTGGCATCTGACGCTGCCGGCGCCGTGACCGGATCGAGCTTTAATATCGATTTAGGCTGGACGGCACATTAAGTCATCAGCCTGGCCTCGCCAATGACCTTGTGTGGTTGGCGAGATGGCTTTTTTCAGGCTTTAACGACGTACGGGGCGTTTTTGTAATTTGCGCTGAAGGGTGCGGCGGTGCATGCCCAGCGCCCGTGCGGTGGCAGATATATTGCCATCATGCTCCTGCAGCACTTTCTGAATATGCTCCCAGGTGATGCGGTTAATCGAGGGCGGGTTGTCAGCGAGCTCAATATCCGGGTCGCCAGTTTGGCGCTCAAAAGCGATTAAAACATCATCGGCATCCACCGGTTTACACAAGTAATTAACCGCGCCAAGTTTCATTGCCTCAACGGCTGTGGCAATGCTTGAGTAGCCCGTTAGCACCACAATGCGACACTGGGGTACGGTGGCAAGCAGCTCGGGAAGCAGCTTTAAGCCTGAGCTGTTTTCCAGCTTTAAATCAAGGGTCGCCATGGCAGGTGAATACTGCGCTGCCAGGGTCAGAGCCTGCTCTGCATCGTGGGCAACGATGACGTCGTAACCACGGCGCGTTAGGGCACGATTCAGCACATGGCAAAACATTTCATCGTCATCAATGATCAGCAGGCGTTGCTCTCGCGTTTGCATGTTGTCCTCAATCCTTACTGGCGGTGCTTGGGGCGGGCGCGTCTAATTGGGTGCCGCGCAGCGAGGCAGCGTAACTTCTGTTAGCGTACCCCCTTCCGGGTGATTATACAGGCTAACACCGCCACCAAAGCGATTGATGGTGGCATGGGTTAAAAACAAGCCGATACCCATGCCCTTGCTTTTAGTCGAAATAAACGTCTCACCCAACTGATCGGCAATTGACATGGCAACGCCTGGGCCGTGATCTCTAATATCGATCACCACGCTCTCCCCCTGCCAGTCTAAGCGAATAGCAATGTGCTCTGGGTTGGCGTCAGCGGCGTTGTTGAGCAAATTGGTCAACGCTTGGTCGAGGGTGGCGTCGACAGCAAGCCAGGGCCTGCCGCGCTTCTCCGCCACATCGAATTGATGGCTCACATCCGGGCGAAGCACCAGCCAGCGCTGCGCAACGCCTGCTAGCCACACTTCCGCGTCGAGTACCTCGGGTTCGGCCATGCGTCGCCGATCAGCGTTAGAAACCAAATTTTGCAGGCGTGATTTGCATACGTCTACCTGCTGGCGCAATAAGTTAATGTCCTGATCAAGCACCGAATCGGCGGGGGCGTCAGCCTGCATTTCTTTGAGAAGGACAGCCATAGTAGACAATGGGGTGCCCAGTTCATGGGCGGTGCCTGCGGCTTGTGTAGCCACCGCTAGCACTTGCTCATTACGTAGGGCGGCTTCCCTCGTGCGGGAGAGCGCTTGATCACGGCTACGCAGCGCGTGCGCCATTTTATAAATAAAGAACGTCACCAGGCCCGCAGAGAGACCAAAGTTAAGCCACATGCCTAATATATGCAGGCTTAGGGGGCTGTCACTGTTGATATGGCCCAGCTGAGGGATGGGGTGATAGGAAAACATTAAAAAGGTGTAACCCGCCATGGAGCAGGCGGCAATGATCCAGGCATGGCGCCAGGGCAGTGTGGCGGCAGCGATGGTAACCGGCACCAGATAGTAGGTAATAAAGGGGTTGGTAGAGCCACCCGAGAAGTAGAACAGCAGCGTCAAGCCGGTAATGTCGGCTAGTAAGTGTAACAAGTACTCAAGATGCGTCACCGCGCGGGGGCGGCCCAGGCGCCACCAGGTGGCGATATTGAGTACGCCCATGGAAATGACCACACTCACCACGGCCGTCACTGGCAAGTCGAAAGCAAGTAGTTCAACGCCGACCACAATGGCCAGTAAAAAACCAGTCCAGGTGATGCCGCGCACAATCGTTAGCCGCACCAAGTTGCGGTTAGGCGTAGACAGCGGAAGGGGGAGGGCGGTCGGCATGTTAGGCTTGCTTCTTCTTGGCTTTAAAGCCATGAATGACAAATTTAATTAAGAGGGTCATGACGTAGGTTGTCCAGCCTGCAGACGCCAAAATATTGAACAGCAACATTTTAGGTGGTAACCAAGCACCACCCAGTAAAGCGTCAATCATTATGTGGAAGAACATCGCCAGCAGCAGCGGCAAAGCCAGGGTGTGGATCCACATATCGGTGCGACGTTTGCGGATATGGTAGCGGCGCAGCAAATAACGCAAGGGCCGATGAGCCCAGCAGAAAACCACCAAAGCACCAATCACCAGTAAACTGGCGAGAGTGGGTTCGGTACTGCCGATATGAACGGAGAGCGAAATCGACCAAGCGAGGCTTAGCCACATCAATCCTTCCAGGCTGGCAATAATGTCCGCATAGCGCCGCACGTTCTGCATAAACAACCGAATCCTTAGCGTCAAAAACTAGTGGTGTGACCTGGGTCTTAGAACAGCGCCGTAATGATACGACACTTGGGCATAGGTGTGGACGCATGAGTAGCGGATTTATCCCCTCGCACAATTGCGTATACTGTGCGCACTGCATTTTACCCGATTTAACACCACTACAGGACTTGCCGTGGACACTGTGACACTGACCCGCCCCGACGATTGGCACCTTCACTTGCGCGATGGTGAGGCGCTAAAAGCAGTCGTCGGCCATACCGCTGCGCAGATGGGGCGGGCGATCATTATGCCCAATCTCACTCCGCCGATTACCACGACGGCCCAGGCGCTTGAATACCGACAGCGGATTCTCGCAGCCTTGCCCGCGGGCAGTGCCTTCGAACCCTTAATGGTGCTCTATCTGACCGATACAACACCACCCGAAGAGATTGAGCGTGCGGCGCAAAGTGGCATTGTTAAAGCGGTGAAGCTTTATCCTGCTGGGGCAACCACTAATTCTGACTCTGGGGTAACCGATTTGGCGCATTGTGACGCCACTATCAAGATGATGGCTAAGGTCGGTATGCCTCTCTTGGTGCACGGTGAGGTCACCCATGCCGAGATCGATATTTTTGATCGCGAAGCGGTGTTTATTGAAACCGTGATGAAACCGTTGTTGGAGCGTCACCCGACGCTGAAAGTAGTGTGTGAGCATATTACCACCCAGCAGGCCGCTGAGTTTGTTGCCCAGGCACCGGATAACGTGGCCGCCACCATTACCGCCCATCACTTGCTGTTTAACCGTAACAAGATGCTGGTAGGGGGTATTCGTCCTCACTACTACTGTCTGCCGATTCTAAAGCGTGAGCAGCATCGCCAGGCGCTGCTAAAAGCAGCCACCAGCGGCAGCCACAAATTCTTTTTGGGCACCGATAGCGCGCCCCACTCCCAGGGTGCTAAAGAGTCAAGCTGCGGTTGTGCCGGTGCCTATACCGCTCCCGCGGCCATTGAGCTTTACACCGCCGCTTTCGATGAAATGGATGCTTTGGATAAGCTGGAAGCCTTTGCCAGTCTTAATGGGCCGCGCTTTTATGGGCTATCGCCTAATCCCGACACCATTACGCTGGAGCGCCGCGCGTGGACGTTGCCGGAAAGCTACGCTTACGCCCAGGGGGAAACAATTATTCCCCTACTGGCGGGGGAGTCGCTGGGCTGGGCGATTAAGTCTTAGGGAGATGGCTGCCGTCGACGCTTTAACCGTCGACGGCATCAAGCGTTTAGCGCCCTGTTAGACGTTACCGAGCTGCTTTAGCATTTGATCCACCATGCGTGACGAGTGGTCAGCAGCCACCTCCAGAAACTCATCGAAGGAGAGGTGGTTGTCGCCACTGCCGGGAATGTCAGAGAGCGCGCGGATAACCACGAAAGGGCACTGGTAGAGGTGGCACGTTTGGGCAATGGCGGCGCCCTCCATCTCTACCGCCAGCATGCTGGGGAACAGGGCGCGGGTCGCGTCTACCCGGGCAGGGTCGGACATAAAGGCGTCGCCAGTGGCAATCAAGCCTTCGCGCACTTGGACTTCGCCTAACGAGGCGATGGCGTTACGCGCGACTTCTCGCAGCGCTGTGTCGGCTAAATAGGCGGCGGGCATCCCTGGCACTTGGCCTATTTCATACCCAAACACCACGGCGTCAACGTCATGGTGACGCACTTCATCTGAAATAATTACATCGCCAATGTTTAAATCGGTGGCAAAGCCTCCGGCTGAACCGGTGTTGATAATAGCGTCGGGCTGGTGGCGCTCTAATAGAATAGCCGTGCCCACCGCGGCATTGACTTTGCCAATCCCTGACTGCAGCACAATGACTTCGAGGCCGTAACGCATGCCGGTATGAAAGACAAAACCGGCGTGCTCATAGCGTTGGGGGGCGTCCAACTGACCCACCAGGGTGCTCACTTCCTGCGCCATTGCGCCAATAATACCAATACGCTTCACTGCGCCATGCTCCTAGATAAATGATTTGATAATGCCGGAATTGGCTATGCCTGTTGGGCTAAATCGTGCTGCTCAGCGGCTTCCAGGGTATTTTCCAGCAGCGTTGCCACCGTCATCGGCCCCACACCACCCGGTACCGGGGTGATAAAGCTGGCGCGTTCGGCAGCAGCAGCAAAGTCGAGGTCGCCTTTTAGCGTGCCATCTTCTTGGCGATTGATACCCACGTCGATCACGATAGCGCCCGGCTTAATCCACTCACTTTTGACGATGCCGGGCTTACCGACAGCCACAATCAAAATATCGGCGCGGCCTACGTGGGCTTCAAGATTTTGGGTAAAGCGGTGACAGACGGTAGTGGTACAGCCTGCCAGCATCAGTTCCAGCGCCATGGGGCGGCCTACGATGTTAGAGGCGCCTACGACGGTAGCGTCTAAGCCACGTAGCGCAATATCGCTCTGTGCCAGCAGGGTCATGATGCCTTTCGGCGTGCAAGGGCGTAGGGCGGGCATACGCTGCGCTAGACGGCCAATGTTGTAAGGGTGAAAGCCATCGACGTCTTTGCCAGGAAGAATACGCTCTAAAATAGGCTCTGCATCCAGGTGCTTGGGCAGCGGCAATTGAACCAAGATGCCATCCACGGCAGGATCGCTGTTGAGCTGGTCAACCAGGGCTTCCAGCTCATGCTGTGAGGTCGTGGCGGGCAGGGCATGCTGAAAGGAAAGAATACCTGCCTGTTCGCAGGCGCGGTGCTTGTTACTGACATACACTTGAGAGGCGGGATCGTCCCCGACCACAACCACGGCTAGTCCCGGTGCCCGCCCGCCGGCTTGACGGCGTGCAGCGATCTTTTCGGCAACCTGTTGGCGGACAGTAGCAGCGATGGCTTTGCCATCGATTAGTTGGGCGGTCATGTAATGGAATCCCTGTGGATGTTAAAAGAGCTAAGGCTAGGTCTTAAGAGCCATGTCTGAAAGCTAGCGGCGTTCGCTAACACTTCAGACAAAAACTGGTACCAAGCGCTCATACAGCAGCGCGTAGAGATGCTAATTTTCGCACGCTGGGGCATCCAGGCAAAGCGCCTTCACTAACAATCACTTTAATGGTTGACTTTAAAATTAAAAATAGTAATATATGCCTCGCTTGAGACGGGCCATGCGGTAGCGTCTAGAGTGAGAAATCGGGATGTAGCGCAGTCTGGTAGCGCGCCTGCTTTGGGAGCAGGATGTCGGGGGTTCGAATCCCTCCATCCCGACCACACTTAACTAGCGCGAAAGGTAGCAGTTTGCTTTTCCAAGCTTTGGTTGTGGTCTAGTGCTCATCAGTATTCGTTTCTTCCGAATTCTTTATGTGCGCCCATAGCTCAACCGGATAGAGCAACGGCCTTCTAAGCCGTAGGTTGCGGGTTCGATTCCTGCTGGGCGTGCCACCTAATTCAGTGGTAACAACCTGTCAGAATCATCTCTTCAAGCATGTTTCGCAAGTTTGTCTATGGTGGGTGTAGCTCAGGGGTAGAGCCCCGGATTGTGACTCCGGTGGTCGTGGGTTCAAATCCCATCATCCACCCCAGTGACAATATTTGCGTTTCCAGTTTTAGGTTGTGGTGGGTGTAGCTCAGKGGTAGAGCCCCGGATTGTGACTCCGGTGGTCGTGGGTTCAAGTCCCATCATCCACCCCATTAGCCGGTATATCCTCCAGTATTTATCCTAGCCTATTTTAGTGACTGCCTTCCTTCTCTTAGAGACGATGCCCATCTTGGGTTTTTTTGCGTTTCTGGCATTTAGATTTCCCTGCCGCTAGCGTGGCATCACCTTAATGCGGTGGTTCGCCATATGGGTGAGTGGTTCAGGTCTGCCGAGTAAATTCCCCTGTGCGTAGTCGATGCCCATTTGGTGCAGCGTGTCCAGCGTTGCTTGGGTCTCCACAAATTCAGCAATTGTCTGAATCGCCAACGCCTTGCCAACGGCATGAATCGCCTCAACCATTGCCCGGTCAATGGGGTCCTGATGCACATTGCGGATAAAGCTACCGTCAATTTTTAGATAATCGACGGGCAACTGCTTTAGGTAGCTAAAAGAGGAGACGCCGGTGCCAAAGTCATCCAGTGCAAAGCGGCAGCCATACTCTTTCAGGGTGACAATTAATTCACTGACATTGGAGAGTTGGGCAATAGCGGTGCTTTCGGTAATTTCAAAACACAGCGTGCCGTGGGGTAGCTCTGCCTTGGCAACTTGGCTAATAAGGTCCTGGCAAAAATCAGCATCAGAAAGCGAATCGCCCGAAAGATTGATACCCCACAGGCTATGTGACGGCAGTGCTGCGTGGCGGTTTTGATCCCCTAGCCAGGCCAGGGTGTTACGGATAACCCAGCGGTCAATACGCACCATAAAGTGATATCGCTCAGCGGCGGGGAGAAAGCTACCCGGCGCGATGACCTCTCCCTGCTCTTCGAGGCGGAGCAGAATTTCGCGGTAGCCAGGGCTGTCGGCACAAACGGCTGTAATGGGTTGGGCGAAAAGGCGGAAAGCGTCGTTATCCAAGCCATTTTGCAGGCGTTGTGCCCACTGAAGTTCGCCGTGCTTTTCCAGTAACGAATGATCGTCAGGCTGATAGCAGTGGATGCGATTACGGCCGGTCTCTTTTGCGACGTAGCACGCTGCATCAGAAGCGTGGAGTGCCTGGCTCAACTGCATGGGCTGAGCAGGGTTTAATTCAACMAAGCCAATGCTCACACCGATACCAAAGGTGTGTCCCTGCCAGGCAAAACGGTACTGTTCGATATCGCAGCGCAGCGCTTCTGCAATTGTCAAAGCGCGCTCTAAAGTGCAATCAGGTAGCAACAAAGCAAATTCATCGCCACCCAGGCGTGCGGCGATATCGCTGCTGCGCACGTGGCCTTTTAATTTTAACGCGACCTGGCGCAGCAGTTCGTCTCCCGCGAGATGGCCGCAGCTGTCATTGACGATTTTGAATTGATCAAGATCCAGGTAGCACAGCACATGTTGACCATCGTCGCGGTTGAGTAGCGCGGTGAGCGCTGATTCGAAGGCGCGGCGATTGAGCAGGTCGGTTAGGTTATCGTGGCTGACCTGATAGCTGAGCTGTTCGGTCAGTTGGCGAGTGAGGCTGACATCCTGAAAAACGACCACTGCGCCGAGGGTAATGCCGCTGCGTGAACGTATCGGTGAGGCGCTGTGTTGGATGGGAGTGCGCGCGTGCTCACGATTAACCAGCAGGCAGTGTTCGGTGGAGTGTACCGAGGTTAGTTGGGTGAGCACTTGCCTGGCTGGATTGCTTAGCGGCTCACCGCTGGCTTCTTCGCGTAATTGGTACACCAGATAGATGGGCTTATCCATGGCCTCTTCGGGTGTCCATCCAGTTAAACGCGTAGCCTCGGTATTGATAAACGTCACGTTGCCACTGGCGTCGCAGGTAATCACGCCATCCCCGATAGAGGCCAGCGTGGTGCGGGCTAGATCCCGCTCGCGGTTTAGCTGCTCTTGTAACTGTTTACGCTCGGTGATATCGCGCACCATGCCCGAGCGTTCTGATGCGGAGCCGCTGGCACCCTCGCTCACCTGTATTTCCAGATAGCGCACCTGCATATCTGTAGAGCGTCGTTTGATTTCATGGCGCTCCCCAGGAATAAGGGAGCGCCCCGGCAATAGCTGCGTAACAGGTTGGCCAATAAGTTGTAAGGCCTCTACCTCAAAGAGTTGCTCAGCGCCGGGGTTGAGGCTTGTCAGGGTGCCGTCTGCCTGCCAGGTAATCACACCGTCGCGCAGATTGCGCAGCATGACGCGGGTATGCCCAACGGCGCGTTCAAGGGCGGCGGTGACGCGATTATAGCTCGCCGCTATTTCGCCCACTTCGGTGAACGGGTCGGCGTCAATTCGCTGGCGCATATCGCCCTGCTGTTCATGCTGACGCATATGCTCAAGCAGTTGGTTCAACTCATTCTTAGCGCCATGTTCGGCGAGGTTAAGGCCCATCTTTTCTGCTTCAGGTGAGACGCGAATGGGTAAGAAGCGCCGGGTAATACGAAACAGCAGCCAGGCGCTGCCAAAGCTCCAGACACCGCATACCACAACGCCCAGCAGCTGGGCGCCAAACTGAGCTGCTCGAGACAGGCCGCTATCCAGCAGCGTTAAGTCAGCCACCCAAGGCAGGGCTAGCGTCCCCCATATGCCCGCTACGAGGTGTGAGGGTATGGCGCTGACGGCATCATCAATATGCTTGCTTAGCAGCCATTCACTGGTCAGCACCATCAGGACGCCGCTAACTGCACCCAGCCCAAATGCCGCCGATAAAGAGATCACGTGAGCGCTGGCGGTGACGGCAACCAAGCCCGCAATGGCGCCATTAATCGCATACATCACGTCCGCGTAGCGCCGCGTTCTTAGGCCCATTAACATGCCCGAAAGAATGCCGCCAACGGCGCCCAAAACAGTATTGGCTATTATGCCGGGTATTTGCGCGGTAACCGCCAGGGTGCTGCCGCCGTTAAAACCAAACCAGCCTAAAATCATAAACAGCGCGCCGAGCATGGCGAGGGGGAGGTTGCCAGAGGGAAAGGCGGTAGGTGGTTTGCCATGGGTGAAGCGCCCAGTGCGTGGGCCAATACAGAGTACGGCTGCCAGCGCTACCCAGCCGCCCACGCTATGCACCACCGTCGAGCCCGCAAAATCGACAAACCCAAGCGACCCTAGCCAGCCCTTTGCGCCGCCCAAAAGCCCGCCCCATGCCCAATGGCCAAATACCGGGTAGATCAGTAGGGCGATCCAGAGAGCCGTCCATGTGTAGGCTAAAAAGGGCATGCGTTCTGCCACCGAGCCCGACACAATGGTCGCGGCGGTAGCACAAAACATTGCCTGGAAAATAAAAACGGTAATCACCCAGCTACTGGAAGCTTCTAGCTGCCAACCAAACAGCGTCGTACCGATTAAGCCGTGGTGGGCGTCGCCAAACATGATGCCAAAGCCGACTAACCAAAAAACACTGACGGCAATGGCAAAGTCCGCTACGTTTTTCATAGCGACGTTGATAGCGTTCTTGGTGCGCGTAGTACCCGCCTCTAGGCAGAGAAAGCCAGCTTGCATCACAAATACCAGAGCAGCGGCCCATAGCACCCAGAGTGTGTCGAGCAGCGAGCTATGCAAATCTAGCGTGGCAGGCATGATGTTTTCCTTAGCAACTTTTGGTGCACATGCGCTTCTTTTTGGTGCTTTATTGGATTTGCGCGGTAGGAGAAGAAACCGTTACGGCGGCGCTAGCTGAATGCCATTTAGGTTTCCTAATAGAAACTAAGCAATTGTTATGCCGCTAATAGTGAAGTCATCGTTTTTGACGCTTATAGCAGTGTTAATTGCTGTTTATTGATGTAAAAATAGCGTTTACGACTATATAAATGCGGATGAATTGGTGATATTTTTCAAATGGTTATCGATCTTCAAATGTGGTTCTAAATCCGTGAAAGGGAGTGCATCAAAATGGCGCGTCAAACGGTAGTTTTGGGAGCAGGCATGGTGGGTGTCAGCATTGCCTGGCATCTGCGCCAGCGGGGGCATGAGGTCACCCTGGTGGACCGCCTTCAGCCTGGCCGTGAAACCTCGTTTGGCAATGCGGGTATCATTCAGCGTGAAGCGGTTAGGCCGTACCCTTTTCCCCGCGACGTCAAAACGCTACTTAGCGTCTTACCTAATCGCCGGGTAGATATTCGTTATCGCACGGCGGGGATGGTTAACGCTGCCTCCCCGTTATTGCGCTACTGGATGAACTCGGCGCCGAAGGCTTACCAGAAAATTGTCCCGGAATACGCCTCACTTATTCAGCTTTCGCTAAAAACCCACGGCCCGATGATTGATGCCGCAGGCGCCGAGCACCTGGTGCGCAGGCAGGGGTGGCTTGAGCTTTATCGCACTCCTGAAAAGCTGGCGGCGCGGATAAAAGAGGCTGAAGAAGCGCGGCGTCTTTATGGCGTGGAGTTCGCGCAGTTGGATAGGGCGGCTCTTGTGGATAAAGAGCCTTCCCTGAGCGATACCATTATCGGTGCGATTCACTGGCTGGATCCCTGGACCGTTGCTGATCCCGGTGCGCTGGTTGCGGCTTACGCGGAGGCGTTTAGCAACGACGACGGACGCATTTTGCAGGCGGATATTAAGTCAGTTAAGCAGGTGGGGGAGCGCTGGCAGGTTAATACCGCCTCCGAAACATTAGAAGTAGATGAGGTCGTGGTGGCGCTAGGTCCATGGGCGGGAAGCTGGCTAAAAGAGCTTGGCTATCACTTTCCTACCTTTGTTAAGCGTGGCTATCACATGCACTACGTACCTCAGGCGTCGGCAAAGCTCAATTTTTGGGTTATGGATGCCGAGGTCGGCTATCTGCTGGCGCCGATGAACGCTGGCGTTCGTTTGACCACAGGTGCCGAATTGGACCGCTTGGATGCGCCTGCGGATGTTAATCAATTAGCAGCAGCTGAGAAAGTCGCGCGCAGCGTATTCCCGCTAGGCGAGCGCTGCGATGACGCCGCTTGGAAGGGCGCACGGCCCTGTTTGCCCGATATGAAGCCGGTAATTGGGCCTGCGCCGCGGCACCCAGGGCTATGGCTGGCCTTTGGCCATGGCCACCAAGGATTTACCTTAGGGCCTGCTACAGGCCATCTGCTGGCGGATATGATGGAAGGGCAACCTACCGCCATTGATATGGCGCCCTTTCGCGCTGATAGGTTCTAACTAGCGCTATATTCATTAATGATCAGGATGATTAAGCCGATAGTATTAGAGAGCGTCAGGTGTAAGCACACGTAGTAATGATGATTTTTTTGCGTGTGACCTAATGCTTTGCTAATTTGTAGGTACATTCGCACGCCATGAGGKGGAAATATGGATGTTGGTATCAGTAGTTCAGTAAGCGCATCGCTGTATATGAACCAGGCGCAAACCGCTGAACAGGCTCAAATGCAGGTGTTCAAAGAAGCTTTGGATACGCAAGCTGATCAAGTAACGGAAATAATGGCCTCCGCTGACACTGGCGCTCAGCCAGACTTGGCGAAAGAGGGCAATGTAGGCACGCAGGTAAATACCTACGCTTAATAAATCCTATGCTGAATAAGCTATGGGTGCCTTAAATAAAAAACGCTGACCTGGTCAGCGTTTTTTTTGGTCTTTCTTTCAGGGTCCGCGTTTGACGCCACCCGCGACAAAAGCCGCTCCCAGGCGTTACAATTGCCGCAATGGACATTGCTCAACGCGCGGCGGCTAGTTGGTCGAGAACTACTAATTGAGTGCTGCGCTGAGTACCTATATTTGAAGAGGCACAATGAAAGAGACTCAATTAGCCCGTGAAGCCGAGCTTCGCAGGACATTCGCTATTATTTCGCACCCTGATGCTGGTAAAACCACGATCACCGAAAAGATGCTGCTGTTTGGTAATGCCATTCAGTTAGCCGGTTCGGTAAAGAGCAAGCGTAACGATCGCCACGCTACCTCGGACTGGATGAAGATGGAGCAGGAGCGGGGGATCTCGGTAACGACCTCGGTGATGCAGTTCCCCTACGGGGGGCGCATCGTTAACCTGCTGGACACGCCCGGTCACGAAGACTTCTCTGAAGATACCTACCGTACGCTTACGGCAGTTGACTCAGCCTTGATGGTCATCGACGGCGCCAAAGGCGTTGAGGATCGGACCATTAAGTTGATGGAAGTGTGTCGTCTGCGTACCACGCCGATCCTCACCTTTATCAACAAAATGGACCGCGATATCCGCGACCCCATTGAGGTGATGGATGAAGTCGAGACCGTCCTAAACATTCAATGTGCGCCGATGACCTGGCCGATTGGCATGGGGCGTCACTTCAAGGGCGTTTATCACCTCTATAACGACGTGATTCATCTTTATACCCAGGGCCAGGGCAGCCGAATCCCTGATGATAGGCGCATTGAGGGCTTGGATAGCCCTGAAGTGGATGCCGTGCTGGGAGAAGATCAGGCCGAAGAGCTGCGTATGGAAGTCGAGCTGGTGCGCGGTGCCTCCCATGAGTTTGATCTAGACGCCTATCGTCGTGGTGAGCTTTCACCGGTCTATTTCGGAACCGCCATGGGCAACTTTGGCGTGCGTGAAATGCTCGACGGTTTTGTCGAGTACGCGCCGCCACCCCAGGCCCACGAAACCGATACGCGGGTAGTTACGTCTGACGATGAGCGCTTCACCGGTTTCGTGTTTAAAATCCAGGCCAACATGGATCCCAATCACCGCGACCGCATCGCTTTTTTGCGGGTCTGTTCAGGCAAGTACGAAAAGAACATGAAGATGCGCCATGTACGTATCGGCAAGGACGTTAAGATTGCCGATGCGTTGACCTTTATGGCCTCCGACCGTTCCCAGGTAGAAGAGGCCTGGCCCGGCGATATTATCGGCCTGCACAATCACGGTACGATCCAGATCGGCGATACTTTTACCGTGGGTGAGGATATGCGCTTTACCGGCATCCCCCACTTTGCGCCTGAACTCTTTAAGCGCGTGCGGCTGAAAGACCCGCTGAAAATGAAGGCGCTACAAAAGGGCTTGCAGCAGCTTTCCGAAGAGGGCGCTACCCAGGTCTTTATGCCCATGGACAACAACGACCTGATTCTCGGCGCAGTGGGTACCCTGCAGTTCGATGTGGTCGCCCACCGCTTGAAAGAGGAGTACAAGGTCGACTGCTTGTACGAAGGGGTCAACGTTCAGACCGCCCGCTGGGTCTACTGTGAAGATGCTAAAAAACTCGAAGAGTTTAAGCGTAAAGCCAGTACTAACCTGGCAATTGATGGCGGTGGTTACCTCACCTATATCGCGCCTACCCGGGTTAACTTACAGATGACCCAGGAGCGCTGGCCGGACATTCGCTTCCAGCCAACCCGCGAGCACTAACGTTTATAGGTAGGCCCCATGCTGGTTGATGCCCACTGCCATCTCGACTTTGCCCAGTTTGATAAGGATCGAACTGAGGTATTTGAGAGCGCCAAGGCAGTGGGTGTGGCGCACTTTGTGGTGCCGGGCACCACCCGTTCCCGCTGGCAGCAGGTGCTGGCGCTTGGCGCACGAGCGGACACCTCGGTATGCCTGGGCTTACACCCTTACTTTATGGATCAGCATCAAGAGGCGGATATTGCCGCGCTGGACAACCTGCTCAGTGAGCACCCTAAGGTGGTGGCCGTGGGCGAGTGCGGTATCGATGGTCGCTTTACCGACACCCTTGAAGCCCAGTGGCACTACTTTGATGCCCAATTGAAGCTAGCCAAACAGCATGCGCTGCCGGTGGTGGTGCACTGCGTCCACGCCAACGACAAGGTCGCTAAGCGCCTTCGCCAGTTGGCGCTGCCCAAGGCGGGGCTGATTCATGCCTTCTCAGGCTCCATTGAGCAAGCAACGAAGTTTCTCGACTTGGGATTCAAACTGGGGTTGGGTGGCGCCGTCACCTATGAGCGAGCCAAGCGGCTACGGCGAACCGCTGCGGCGCTGCCTGACGAGGCCTTTGTGCTGGAAACCGACAGCCCCGACATGCCGCTTAGCGGCTATCAGGGGGGGCGGAACGAGCCGTGCCGAGTGGCCGAGGTGTGTGACATTGTGGCCACTCTGCGTGGACAAACAGTGGAACATGTTGCGGCCCAGAGCAGTGAAACCGCTGCAACGTTGTTTGGCTTATCCTAAAACGTAAGCCTTAGCCGTTGAGGCTAACCGCCAGCTGCTCGGGATCAACGCGCTCAATCGCATAAGGTAATAGAAGCAGGGTGGCTGGCGTCCCAGCTAAAAACAGCGGCGTCATTGCTTCGGCCACTTTGGTGCTCATGACCGCTAGCAGCTCGATGTCGCCTTGCGGGGTCGTCGCGCTGGCTACCACTTCACCCACTGATTTATCGTCACAATTAACGATGCTGGCGCCCACCTCGGGCAGCGATGTGGTTTCTACACTGATGTGCATCAGGCGCTTTTTCACTTGGCCACGAAAGTGTGCCCGGGCAACAACTTCCTGACCGGTATAGCAGCCTTTTTTAAAGCTAATGCCACCCAGCGCTTCCCAGTTAAGCATCTGGGGCAGGAAATGATCCTGCTGGGCATCGGTAAGCCACGCCAGGCCGCTACGAATATCCTCAAGCTGCCAAGCGTTGCGGCTCACTGCATCATCCTTAACCGATGCCGGGGTATCGTGATCGAAACACAACAGCCAGCGCGGTGTCTCACCGGGGTAGCGGAGTACGCAGGCTTGATCGTTGTTACTGTGGGTACCCACTTGATCAGGTAGTGATAAAGCAAATTGATCCGCAATCGATTGGGCATCATCGCTTGAACCCACGACGATAAGATCGGGCAGCGAGACCAACTCAGTCTTATAGAAGGCGGCGAATTTTTTAAGATGGCTGGCTAAACTGTCAAGTAGGGTAACGCTCAGTAGCAAACGAAAATGCTCATCCCCCAAGCGCATCAGTTGAGCGTTGGCTAACATCCGCCCCTTAGGCGTACAAAAACAGGTGAGCGGCGCGAAGTGTCCATCGGCCAAGCTGACCTGAGCGCTGGTCTGGCCCTGAAGGAACTTTTCGGCATCCGCCCCCTTCACATCCAGCGCGGCTAAATGATTAAGGCGGACGCTGCCAAGGGCGGGGGTGCTAGCGGTAACGGTCGCCATAAAAACTCCTGAAAAAGTGGGAAAGCGTTCGGTAGTGATGTATTCAGTACGTAAGAGTCAAAAGTAACGTTAGTACTATTAGGTGTGGGCGGTCAGCGCTGATTGCAAGGCACCATTAGCGTGCTAGACTCTTTCTCTTGTATCAGTTTTGCACAGGTCAACAGGCAGGGAAACGCTATGGCGCAGCAGTCGTTAACATTCCAAGGTGTTAAATCGGTCGATCAGGTCAACAAAATCACCACGGCGCTGATGATGCTTGATGGCGTTGATAGTGCCGAAGTGGGGCGCCATGGCGCCGATGTAGACGGCCGGGCAAGGCGCGAAACGCTGATTAATGCCATTGAAAAACTCAAGCTAGGCGTAAAGGTATCCTAATGCACCCACCGATTACCGTGATCAGTGAACGCAACCATGTCTTTAGGCAGCGAGTTGAAGTCAATGGCTTGGAAGATCTATACGCTGATGTGCCACCGATAGTAGGKGGCGAGGGCAGTGCCCCTGATCCCCACGACTATTTCGATATTGCTCTGGGTACCTGCAAGGCGATTACTGTGCAGATGTACGCCAAGCGTAAAGAGTGGCCGCTCGAGGGTATTACTGTCACGGTGCAGCGTGACGATAGCCAGGAAAAAAAGGGCATCTACAAGCTAGACGTGGCATTAACGCTGCACGGTATTGAAGACCCGGAGCAGCGCGCCCGGCTGGAAGATATTAGCCACCGCTGCCCCATTCAACGCCTGATGACCCAGTCTACGGTCGAGATCGCCACCCGGTTAGTTTAAATTATATCTTTTATAGGAGCACCGATGAGCAAAGCCTTTCGATTGCAGTCAAAATTTCAGCCCGCTGGCGACCAGCCTGCTGCTATTAAAGGGCTGATTAGTGGCCTGGAATCTGGGCTTGCTCACCAAACGCTGCTTGGCGTGACCGGGTCGGGTAAAACCTTCACCATGGCCAATGTGGTGGAACAGCAGCAGCGTCCTACCATTGTGATGGCGCCGAACAAGACGCTTGCGGCCCAGCTTTACGGCGAATTCAAGGCATTCTTCCCGGATAACGCCGTAGAGTATTTCGTCTCCTACTACGACTACTACCAGCCGGAAGCCTATGTGCCTTCCTCGGATACCTTTATCGAGAAAGATGCCTCGATAAACGACCATATCGAGCAGATGCGGCTTTCGGCCACCAAGGCACTGCTAGAACGCCGCGACGCGCTGATTGTGGTGTCAGTCTCGGCGATTTATGGCCTCGGTGACCCTGACCAGTACCTTAAAATGCGCCTCCATTTCACCCGCGGTGAGCTGATTGATCAGCGCGCCTTTTTGCGCCGCTTAGCGGAGCTACAATATACCCGCAATGATATGGATTTCCGCCGCGGTACCTACCGGGTGCGCGGGGATGTGATCGATATTTTCCCTGCTGATTCCGACGAAGAGGCGGTTCGGGTAGAGCTGTTCGATAGCGAGATCGACACCATTCGCCTGTTCGATCCGCTCACCGGTGCCGTGCGCGGGGAAGTGCCGCGGATGACCATCTATCCCAAGTCCCACTACGTTACCCCGCGGGAAACGATTCTAGGCGCCATTGATGACATTAAACAGGAGCTCAAAGAGCGCCTTGAATGGATGCGTAAGCACGAGCGGCTGGTAGAAGCGCAGCGTTTAGAGCAGCGCACCCTCTATGATATCGAAATGATGCTGGAGCTGGGTTACTGCAATGGTATCGAAAACTACTCCCGCTATCTCTCTGGCCGTGCGCCGGGCGAGCCACCGCCGACCTTCTTCGACTACTTGCCCGACGACGCGCTGCTGTTTATCGACGAGTCACATGTCAGCGTGCCCCAGGTAGGCGGCATGTATAAAGGCGACCGCTCGCGTAAAGAGACGTTGGTCGAGTATGGTTTTCGGCTGCCCTCGGCGCTGGACAACAGGCCCATGAAGTTTGAGGAGTGGGAGTCAATCTCCCCGCAAACGATCTTTGTCTCCGCCACCCCAGGCCGTTATGAGGGCGAGCACGCCAGCCAAACGGTAGAGCAGGTGGTGCGTCCCACCGGGCTGCTGGACCCTGAAATTGAGGTGCGCCCGGCCAGCACTCAGGTAGACGATCTGCTCTCGGAGATTGGTCTGCGCACTGCGGTAGGCGAACGGGTGCTGGTAACCACGCTAACCAAGCGCATGGCGGAAGACCTGACCGAGTATTTTGACGAGCACGGCATTCGGGKGCGCTACTTGCATTCGGATATCGACACCGTCGAGCGGGTTGAGATTATTCGTGATTTACGCCTAGGCAAGTTTGATGTGTTGGTAGGTATCAACCTACTGCGCGAAGGCTTGGATATTCCCGAAGTGTCGCTGGTGGCGATTCTCGATGCTGATAAAGAGGGTTTTCTGCGCGCCGAGCGCTCGTTGATCCAAACAATTGGCCGAGCGGCCCGTAACGCCCACGGCAAGGCGATTCTCTATGGTGACCGGATTACTGACTCGATGCGCAAAGCGATCGATGAGACCGAGCGGCGGCGGGCGAAGMAAACCGAACACAACCTTGAGCATGGCATTACACCGACCACCGTGACGCGGTCGGTGGCCGATATACTTGAAGCCGCCCAGGCGCCAGGCAGCAAGAAGAGCAGCCGTCGCCGTGGCAACGAGCGTAAAGTGGCGGAAAGCGCTGCAGAGTACGATATCACCACCATGAGCAACCAAGACCTGCTGGGTGCCATCAGTAAGCTTGAGGATGCCATGTTTGAAGCCGCACAAAATCTCGAGTTTGAAGAGGCCGCGCGGCTGCGTGATCAACTCCACCAGATGAAAGAAAAACAGCTGGCGCTGGGCTAACGGTATGCCGGAAGGCCCAGAAATTCGCCGCGCGGCGGATCGTATTGAACAGCAAATAGGCGGGCGGGTGATTGACGATGCTTGGTTCGCCTTTCCAGAGCTTGCCGAGCAGGCCGCGTCACTGATCGGTATTCGGGTTTCTCGGGTAGATACCTGGGGCAAAGCAATGTTGATCCGTTTTGCCGACCAGCGCGTGCTTTACTCCCACAATCAGCTTTATGGGGTTTGGAAGCTGCATAGTGAGGATAAACCGCCCAACACCAAGCGCACCCTGCGTGTTCGACTTACAGCAGAAGGGCGTAGCGCCAGTCTCTATAGCGCATCGGATATTTCCCTCTGGCATGCAGACAATCTCACCGAGCACCCTTTCTTAGCCCGCTTGGGCCCTGATTTGTTGAGCCAAGATGTGGCTCCATCCGATGTGCAGCAGCGCCTGAATTTGAAGCGATTTCATAAACGCAGCCTGGGGGCACTGCTGCTCGACCAGGGGTTGGTCGCCGGGCTGGGTAATTATTTGCGCTCTGAAATCCTGTTTTTCTCTCAACTGCCGCCAAGCGCTCGACCGGTGGATTTGACCCCAGAACAGCAGCAAACCCTGGCTGAGTGCATCATTGACATTACCCGCCAAGCCTACCAAACCGCAGGCGTCACCAATCGTGAGGCCTGGATCTCCCAGGCCAAAGCTGCAGGCGAGGCGCGCAGACAGTGGCGTTTCGCGGTTTTCGATCGGGCAGGTCTTGAGTGCCACCGCTGTGGATCGGTGATTGAGCGCAAAATGATCGGTTCGCGGCGGCTCTATCTCTGCCCTCACTGCCAGTCAGGATAAGCAGCGCCAAAGCGCGTCGCAGCGCTGGCTTTAATATTTATACCGTTATCTTGCTGGTAGAAACACACCTGGATCAAGATTTGCTGAAGTAATCAGTTCTACACCGCAGAGTGCTGCTGCGTAAGGGCCAATACGGTATACTGGGTTCACGCTAAGACGGCACTTCCGCAGGCGCGGACGAAAGCCGCTAACTAGACGATAACCTAGGAGCAATTAGTCCATGACCGTGATTCGCCAGGACGACGTTATTCAAAGCGTTGCCGATGCTCTGCAGTACATCTCTTATTACCATCCCAAAGATTTTATCGACGCCATGGCGGCTGCCTACGAGCGCGAAGAGAACCCCGCCGCCAAAGACGCCATTGCTCAGATATTGATTAACTCGCGTATGTGTGCCACCGGGCATCGCCCGATTTGCCAGGATACCGGCATCGTCACCGTGTTCGTTCACGTGGGTATGAACGTTACCTGGGAAGCGGACATGAGCCTGGACGACATGATCAATGAAGGTGTTCGTCGCGCTTACCTGCTGCCGGATAATATCCTCCGTGCCTCGGTGCTGGCGGATCCCGACGGCAAGCGGGCCAACACCAAAGACAACACGCCGGCGATTATTCACCACTCAATTGTGCCCGGTGACAGCGTCGATATTCACGTTGCCGCGAAGGGCGGTGGCAGCGAGGCAAAATCCAAGTTTGCCATGCTTAACCCCTCCGACAGCGTGGTTGATTGGGTGATGGAGCAACTGCCGAAGATGGGCGCTGGCTGGTGTCCGCCCGGTATGCTGGGGATTGGTATCGGCGGCACCGCTGAAAAGGCCATGCTGATTGCCAAAGAGGCGCTGCTGGATCCTATCGATATTCAGGATCTGCAGGCTCGCGGGCCCAGCAACCGTGCTGAAGAGCTGCGTTTAGAGCTGTTTGATAAGGTCAACAAGAGCGGTATTGGTGCCCAGGGGCTAGGCGGCTTAACCACCGTGCTGGATATTAAAGTTAAAGACTATCCGACCCATGCGGCCAACAAGCCTGTAGCGATTATTCCCAACTGCGCGGCGACCCGTCACGCCCACTTTACGCTGGATGGATCTGGCCCCGCAGCGCTAAAAGCGCCGAAGCTTGAGGACTGGCCGGAAATTACCCGCGAGGCGGGCGAGAACGTAAAACGTGTCAACCTTGATACGGTGACGCCCGCCGAAGTCAAAACCTGGCAGCCCGGTGATACCCTGCTGTTAAATGGCAAGCTGCTAACTGGCCGCGATGCGGCCCATAAGCGCATGATCGATATGCTGGCCAAAGGCGAGCCATTGCCCGTCGATATGAAAGGTCGCTTTATCTACTACGTCGGCCCGGTTGATCCGATTGGCGATGAAGTAGTGGGACCTGCTGGCCCGACTACCGCCACACGAATGGATAAATTTACCCGCACCATGCTGGAAGAGACTGGACTGCTGGGCATGGTAGGTAAAGCAGAGCGTGGGCAGCTCGCCATAGATGCTATTCGTGATAATGAAGCTGTCTACTTAATGGCCGTCGGTGGCGCTGCCTATCTTGTAGCACAGGCGATTAAAAAATCGCGGGTAGTGGGCTTCGAAGATCTGGGTATGGAAGCGATCTACGAATTTGAGGTCGAAGATATGCCAGTGACCGTGGCTGTTGATAGCCTGGGCACATCGGTACATCAAACCGGTCCGGCGAAGTGGAAAGAGATTATTGCCCAGTCGGCATGATGGAGTGGTAAGGTTGATTAGGCTTTAAACGCATAAGGGCCTCGCTGACGGCGAGGCCCTTGCTTTATGAGGACGTTGATATGACCTCCTGGTTGCTAGGGACCGGCATCTTACTGATACACCTGCTAGGCTTTGTCTCCGCGATTATGGCACTGATGTCCAGCCGCACCTCCCAGGGGGCCGTGGCATGGATCATATCGCTACTGACGTTCCCCTATGTGGCGCTTCCTGCTTACTGGTTTTTCGGGCGACCGCGTTTTTATGGCTATGTATCTGCCCGAGGCCAGCGAGACACCGTTCTACGCCGAGTGCTCGTGCGCTACCGGGCCAATGTTCAGCCTTATGTGGCCCCCTCCAGCAGTGCGGATATTCAGGCGGTGGAACAGCTTGCCATGATGCCGCTTACCCATGGCAATCAAGCGACACTGCTCATCGATGGGACCGCGACCTTCGAAAGCTTGTTTGACGGTATTGATCGCGCTGAGCAGTATGTTTTGCTGCAGTTTTTTATTGTTCGCAATGATGCCCTTGGGCAGCGCCTGAAGCATCATTTACAGCGTGCTGCGCAGCGTGGCGTGCGGGTGTATTTTCTCTATGATGAGGKGGGCAGCCGTAAATTAGCCGATAGCTACCTCAATGATTTAATCACTGATGAGGTAGCCGTGAGTGCCTTTCGCTCATCGCGAGGCCTTAAGCATCGTTTTCAGCTTAACTTCCGCAACCATCGTAAAGTGACCGTGATAGATGGTAAGGAGGGCTGGGTAGGAGGTTTTAATGTTGGGGTCGAGTATCTCGGTGAGAATCCGCGCCATGGGCCTTGGCGGGATACTCATCTTAAGCTGGAAGGGCCCAGTGTATTGGGCTTGCAGGAGGCTTTTTGGGAAGATTGGCATTGGGCCACCGATGAAGTGATTAGCCTGAACTGGTCCCCGGATACATCGCCCACCACCGACCATCACGTGGTTATTGTGCCTTCTGGCCCCGCTGACCGCCAGGACACCGCCAGCCTGCTAGTGCAGCAGGTTATTCATAGCGCCAAGCAGCGGCTATGGGTGACCAGCCCCTATTTTGTTCCCGACCAGGGAGTTCAGGACGCGCTGCGCCTTGCGGCGATGCGCGGTGTCGACGTTCGGGTCATGATCCCCGAGCGTCCCGACCACTTGCTAGTTTTCCTCTCGGCGTTCTCATTCCTACCCGATATGTTAAGGGCTGGTGTAAAAATATACCGTTATCTTCCGGGGTTTTTACATCAAAAAGTCATGCTGGTAGATAGCGAGGCAGCGACGGTGGGTACTGTCAATTTGGATAATCGCTCGTTTCGGTTAAATTTTGAGATTACCGCGTTTATACCAAGCCGCGATTTTGCGACCAGCGTTGAAGAGATGCTGGAAAAAGACTTTTCACACTGTCGGCGTGTGACCATCGATGAAATTAACCAGCGTCCGGTGTGGATGAAAGTCGTCTCGCGTGCGGCCTATTTAATGGCCCCGGTTCAATAATTAAGTTAGCCCAAAAGGAAAGCCAACATGCGTGAAAGCAGGGTGATACAAGGAGTCATGGGGTGAATCTTGAAACAAAATGGCTGGAAGATTTTGTAGCGCTGGCCAATACGCGCAGCTTTTCTGCGTCAGCACGCCAGCGACACGTTACCCAACCGGCATTTAGTCGTCGTATTCGAGCGCTGGAGCAGGCCGTTGATGTCACTTTGGTGGACCGTTCGACGACCCCCGTTGGGTTAACGCCAGAAGGGCAGTTGTTTCTGGTCACTGCGCGCAACCTGGTCGAGCAATTAAACGAATCGCTTAGCCATTTGCGCGGCCTGTCGATTGCTAACGAGGCGCTGGATATTGTCGCCGCGCACTCTTTGGCGCTGAGTTTTTATCCGCCGTGGATCTCTCGCCTGCAGCAGGGCTTGGGTGAGCTGCCGACTCGCTTGGTCGCCATGAATGTGGGCGAAGCGATTCATGTGCTGCGGGAGGGCAACTGCGATCTGATGCTCGCTTATTACGACCCTTTTGCCACTATGCAGCTAGATGCCGAGGTCTTCCCCTCGTTCTCGATTGGTAAGGTCAATATGCTGCCCGTTTCGTTGCCAGACGAGCATGGCAAAGCAAAATTTTCACTCCAGCACGACACCTCCATTCCCTATCTTTCTTACACCCAGGGGGCTTTCTTAGGACGCAGCGTGCGTATGCTGCTCAAGAATGACCCGTTGCGCATGAAGCTACGCACCGTGTACGAAACCGCCATGGCCGAAGGCTTAAAAGGAATGGTGCTACAAGGCGTTGGGGTGGCGTGGATACCCGATTTTTGTATTCGCGAGGAGTTAAAAAGTGGCCGCTTGGTAAGGGCAGGCGCCCCGAGTTGGGATATACCCTTGGAAATTCGTTTATATCGCTGCTCTATGGTGCATAAACCGGGTGTGGAGCGTTTGTGGCGGCAGATGATGAAGCTGCCGCGAGACTTTCTTCAGGCCTAATTAGTTAATGGTGAATGGTGAATGGTGAATGGTGAATGGTGAATGGTGAATGGTGAATGGTGAATGTTAGTAGTCTAGCCACTGCCGAAATCGGCAGGCAACCCCAGGAAGTTCTGAATAATGAAAAAGTGGTCTTCAAACAAGCTGTCGGGCTCAAGGTCGGCAAGCGCTACCCAGCGTGCATGATCGCCGCCTTTCACGGGCTTTAAGCGCGGCAACTGCTGATCAGGGCGTAGCGCAAAGTAGAAAGCTTCTGCCAAGGTGCGACCACGCCAACTGCGATGGGGCTCATCAAACAGGCGTTGACCACGCAGCGAGCCTTTGAGCACCGGTTCGGGAACCTTCAAGCGGATGCGCTCGCGAAGTTCGCGCAAACAGGCGTCCAGCAGTCGCTCGTGAGGGTTAATAAATCCCCCTGGCAGGGCATAAAGGCCTTTTCCCGGTGCCGCGGTGCGCCGCACCAGCAGCACATGGCCAGACTGTACTACCACCGCATTGACCGTGACAAAAATAGGTGGATAAGGCGCGTGAGCCCATGCCTGACGGTACTGATCCAATAATTGCTGCTCTTCCAGCAGTCGTTGATAGGCGCGCTCATTGCAAAAGTGTTTGACGCTCGCCACAACGCCCGGCGGTAAATCGTGATACGCACCGGTACTCAGGTAATCATCCGTTGAGCTAGGAGAGCGAAACAGGCGCTCGCGTATTTGACTGGCTGAAATCCCCTCCACCGACGGAACGCTGACCGACTCCCACTGAGGAAACAGTGACAAGTAGTAGCTTGATTGGCCTCGACTGGCTCCAATCAAGCCAATGCGCGGTAGGCGGGCATTGGCAGGCGCAGCTAAATCTCGCACCTTGCGCTGCACGTCGCGCACCCACACGTCGTCGTTATAGAGTGCATCAAGTAGCGGGGTAATTTCCAAACGTTGATTATCGGTGTCGTCAAAGCCCGCGCGCAGCATGGCTTGACGCTCATCGAAGCGCCAGGGGTTACGCAGTGAGCGTGCTTGCCACGAAGAGCCTACCAGCACAATCACTTGCCGTGCGCGTTTAAGCGCCTCACGGATTATCGCCAGGTGCCCCAGGKGCGGTGGCTGAAAACGGCCAATGAACACCAAACAGTCGAAGTCGAAGTTGCAGGCGGTCACGGGGCGCGAAGTGTCAGTGGCCATCCAAGCTTCCTTTTGGGTGTGGTGATCTCAAAGATGCAACGTACCAGAAAACTGCGCTAAACGCTGTGGTTAGGTATGCTAGAAAAAAATAGGCTATTGATAACGTTTGTAAAACGCCTCGATATCCAGCACCGGCACCCGGTACACAGGGAGTGAACATGATCAAACGCACTGCTATCTTTTGGTGGAAAGTAGTCCAAGACGCCACGTCACTATGGTTGGAGCGCAATGCCTTTAGCTACGCTGGCTCGCTAGCGTTCTATACACTTTTCTCACTGGCGCCTACGATCATTATTGCCGTCACAGTGATCGGGGTTGTTATGGGTGAAGAGGCGGCTCAAGGGCAGATTGTTGCTCAGTTGCAAGGTACCTTGGGGGTGGACGCAGCGGTCGCTATTCAAGAAGCCGTCGCTCAGTCGAGAATTGAAGAGTCCGGTATTTTGCCAACACTATTAGGCGTGGGGGCGCTGGTGATCGGGGCGACAACGGTGTTTGCCCAGATGCAGTTCTCGCTTAATACCATTTGGGGGGTAACGGCAAAGCCTACCTCTAATAGTGCTTTACGATTTATTAAAAGTCGCTTGCTATCACTAACGGTGGTGCTCTCTATTGGGTTTATATTACTGGTCTCACTGGTGATGGGCGTCGTGCTGCGAGGCATGTTGCAAGCAGCCGATAATTTAGTTCCCTATGCCAGCTTGTTAACGACATCCGTAGAGTCGCTGATCTCGCTGGGCGTTGTCACCTTGCTGTTTGCCACCATTTTTAAAGTCCTGCCTGACGTAGTGCTACGCTGGCAGGATGTGCTGATTGGCGCTGTTGTAACCGCCGTGTTGTTTACCCTAGGCCGCAGCGTGATTGCGATTTATCTAGCCTATACGGCAACAGCATCCACGTATGGCGCCGCCGGGTCAGTGGTAATGATTCTACTCTGGGTCTATTACAGTTCGCTTATTCTTTTGTTTGGAGCAGCGTTTACCCGTTCATTGCTGCTGCGCCGTGGGCGCCCGCTTATCCCGCGCAATAGTGCCGTGGTTGTCAAACGCGAGTTTGTTTAGCATTTTGCTAAGAAGTGAAAGCTAAGGAGGAGAGTATGAGCGATTGCTGTGTACGTGCTCTAGTGACCGGTAAGGTGCAGGGTGTTTGGTATCGCCGTGCTACTCAAGAGAAAGCCCTTCAACATAGCATCACCGGCTACGCCAAGAACTTGCCCGATGGCCGGGTTGAAGTATTGATGTGCGGCCACTCTGATGCGGTCAAGCTGCTGAGTGAGTGGCTATGGCAGGGCTCAGAGGGGGCGCGGGTTACCCACGTCGAACTCGACGTACTGGATGGTTGCCACGCCCCGGATCACTTTGCGACCCAGTGATGTTAAGAGGCTTTCCAATGGGCAATATTGTTCGCCGTTAGGCTGACAATATTCTGGCGTGCCTCTGGGGTGATCCAGGCATTGTGAGGGGTGACGATTAAGTTGAGTGGCTCGCTGAGCGCATCCAGCAGCGGGTGGCCATCTCTGGGCGGCTCGGCGGGCAGAACATCAACCCCTAATCCACCTAGTTTGCCACTGCGTAGCGCTGCCAGCGCGGCTACTTCATCAATCACACCGCCGCGGGCGCAGTTCAATAGTATCAGCGACGGTTTGGCGCGCGCTAAACGCTCGCGATTGATCAGGTGCTTGGTAGCCTCGCTTAGCGGGCAGTGCAAGCTGATCACATCTGCATCGGGTAACAGATCATCCAGGGCAGGGCGCTTATCATTCGTTTCATTACCGGGACGGGCGGCAAAGGTGACCTGCATGCCAAAAGCCTCCGCCAAGCGTGCTACTTCAGTGCCAAGCTCACCTTGCCCGACCATCACTAACTGTTTGCCTGACAGCTGGAGTGTTGGGTAGTCCTGCAGACAGAAGAAAGCACTGCGCTGCCACTCGCCTGCGGCGACATCGCGTTGGTAGAGGGGAAGGCGATTGGCTAATGTCAGCATTAGCATCATGGTGTGCTGGGAAACGCTGGCGGTGCCGTAAGCCGCAACGTTTTTTACTGTAATGTTCTGCTGTTTTGCGGTTTCAAGATCAATGTTATTGAGGCCTGTTGCCAATACGCATATCAGCCGCAGGTTGGGTAGCTGTTGCAAGGTCTCGGCATCCAGCACCACCTTGTTCACAATCGCTATGTCTGCACCGGCCAGGCGCTCCCGCGCTTGCTGGGTCGTGCTTTGCTCAAACACCTCCAGGTGTGTGACCGACTCTCGGATAGCGTCTAAATTGATCTCCGGGCCGAGGCTTTCTGCATCCAGTATCACCGCATGGGGCATTTTCTTCTCTCCATTAACTGCCTGGGGCTGTATAACCTTGCTCGCCAGGGGGCACAAAAGGGTATAATGGTGGCGCTTTATCAACCGCAGCCTTGGAATTTACCCCGACTGGCCACATATTGCAGCCTGGCAGCGTTTGTGTTCGCCATTGTTCTTTTTCTTTCAGAACTGAGCCTTCAGAGCTGGGTTATTAAAAACTGGGTCATTCAGAGCTTAGTCTTTAAAAACTTAGCTTTAAGAACCAGGCTTGTTAGGGTTGAGCTTATTAGGAGTCATTAAGATGCCCATCTATGAATATGAGTGCAAGGCCTGCGGCCATCGCATGGAAAAATTGCAGAAAATTAGCGCCGATCCTCTCAAGGATTGTCCTGCATGCCAAAGCGATGGCTTGGAACGGCTTGTCTCGGCCGCGGGTTTCCGTCTGGCCGGCGGCGGTTGGTACGAAACCGATTTCAAAACGGGTAGCAAAAAGAACCTCGTCGCTGATGGCAAAACTGCCTCTGCAGATGCCGGAAAATCCAGCGATTCCAGCGCTACCGCTAAGAGCATTACTCCCAAAGACAAGGGCGCCGCGGCATAGCCGCGGCAATCAGGGTCGAAACGACCCGCGACACTTACATTGCCACGCAACAGAACAGGATTTGACATGCGCAGCCATTATTGCGGCCAGCTGAACGAAACTTTGGTGGATCAAACGGTTACGGTATGCGGATGGGTTCATCGCCGCCGTGACCACGGTGGGGTAATTTTCCTCGATATGCGCGATCGCGATGGTATCGCTCAATTCGTGGTTGATCCTGATACCGCCGAGGCGTTCGCTAATGCCGACCGTGCCCGCAGTGAATTTGTCCTGCGTATTACTGGTCGCGTTCGGCTGCGCCCAGAAGGCACTCAAAACCCCAACATGCCGACGGGCATGATTGAGGTGTTGGCAAAAGATGTCGAAGTCCTCAACACCGCTGTTACCCCGCCATTCCAGTTGGACGAGCATAACAAAGTGGGTGAAGAGGTGCGCTTAAAGCATCGCTACATCGACCTGCGTCGCCCGGATATGATTGAGAAGCTGCGGCTGCGCTCGCGTATTTCTCACAACGTGCGGGCGTATCTCGAAAACCAGGGCTTCCTGGATATCGAAACGCCGGTACTCACTCGCGCCACGCCAGAAGGTGCTCGGGATTACCTGGTGCCCAGCCGTACCCACGCGGGTAGTTTCTTTGCGCTGCCCCAGTCACCGCAGCTGTTTAAGCAGCTATTGATGGTGGCGGGTTTTGACCGTTACTACCAAATTGCCAAGTGCTTTCGCGATGAAGACCTGCGCGCCGACCGTCAGCCTGAGTTTACCCAGATTGATATCGAGGCGTCGTTTGTGGAAGAGAGCGACATCATGGGCATTACTGAAGCCATGATTCGTCAGCTTTTCCAGGACGTACTAAAAGCTGAACTGCCTGAGTTTCCCCGCATGACCTGGCAGGAAGCGATGGATCGTTTCGGTTCCGACAAGCCGGATCTACGTATCCCGCTGGAACTGACCGATGTGGACGACCTGATGCAGCAGGTTGACTTCAAAGTCTTCTCTGGCCCCGCTAGCGCAGATGATGGTCGCGTCGCGGCATTGAAAGTACCCGGCGGTGCCAAGCTGTCGCGTAAAGAGATTGATGAATATACCAAGTTTGTTGGCATCTACGGTGCCAAAGGCTTGGCGTGGATTAAGGTCAACGAGCGTGCCAAAGGGCTTGAAGGTCTGCAGTCACCGATCGTCAAGTTTATGGAAAACATCGTTGAAGAGCTGCTCGACCGCGTGGGCGCAGAAGATGGTGACATTATCTTCTTCGGTGCCGATAAAGCGCGTATTGTCAACGAAGCCATTGGCGCGCTGCGCGTTAAGCTGGGTGCTGACCTTGAACTCTACACCCAGGAGTGGGCGCCGCTGTGGGTGGTCGACTTCCCGATGTTTGAAGCCGACGATAATGGTCGCCTGAGCCCGCTGCACCACCCCTTTACCGCGCCTTCCTGTACGCCGGAAGAGCTGAAGGCAGATCCTGCCAATGCGCTTTCCCGCGCTTACGACATGGTGCTCAACGGGACCGAGTTGGGCGGCGGCTCTATTCGTATCCACGACCAAACCATGCAGAGTACAGTGTTTGAGATTCTAGGCATTGGTGAAGAAGAAGCCCAACAGAAATTCGGCTTCCTGCTGGATGCGCTGCAGTACGGTGCGCCCCCCCATGGTGGCTTAGCTTTTGGCTTGGATCGCCTGGTAATGCTGATGGTTGGTGCTAAGACGATTCGTGAAGTGATCGCCTTCCCGAAAACCCAGAGCGCTGCCTGTTTGATGACCAACGCGCCGGGCGAAGTCAGCCCCGAGCAGTTGAAAGATTTGAACATTCGCCTGCGCCAAAAAGCTAAAGCAGAAACAGCCGCCGAATAAGTCGGTTGGTTGACTGCCTAACACCGACGCTACGGCGTCGGTGTTTTTATAGGTTAATGCTATGGATGCAACACCGCCCGCCGTACCTATCCGCATTTTAGGCATTGACCCAGGGTCCCGGGTGACTGGCTATGGGGTGATTGATGTGGTCGGGGTTAAACCTTGCTATGTAGCGAGTGGCTGTATTCGTACCGCGGAAGGGGCGTTAGAGCAGCGCTTGGCGCAAATCTACGCCGGTTTAAGTGAAGTCGTCGGTTTGCATCGGCCCAGCGAGGTCGCTATTGAGCGGGTCTTTATGGCCAAAAACCCTGATTCAGCGCTGAAGCTTGGTCAGGCTCGCGGTGCGGCCATGGTGTGCATGGCCAACCATGGTTTAAGCCTGGCTGAATACGCTGCGCGTCAAATTAAACAGGCAGTTACCGGTCAGGGCGGCGCGGATAAAGAGCAGGTGCAGCATATGGTTACCGCGATACTGCAGCTCTCTGCTACTCCTCAAGCCGACGCTGCGGATGCGTTAGCCATTGCGCTAACCCATGCCTATAACGGCCACGCCTTTAGCGGCCAGGGTCTACCCGCCGCACCATCTCGGGGACGGCGTCGCTCCACTGGCCGCTGGCGGCTTTAAATGACGCTTAGACAATGTGCCCATAGCCGTGTCTGAGGGCAGATTGAAGCGAGGGTCTTTTGACCAGGGCCGGAAAGTGTTCCCAACAATTTCGGCATTTCCGCCATCCATGGCGGTCAGATGGCGAAAGTAGCGCCCTCGCGGAAATCTGGCCTCACCACTCACCTTGAACTACTGGTCACCTGTACAGAGTCGCTTTATAGTAATCATCTGTTTTTCACTCTTTTTCACCCCTGTGCGAGCGAATTTATGATTGGACGTCTGAGTGGCCAGCTAGTGGCGAAGCAACCACCCTGGATTGTGATTGATGTTCACGGTGTAGGTTATGAGCTGGAAACCTCAATGAATACCCTGGTCGCGCTCCCGGCGGTGAACGAGAGCGTTTCATTATTCACTCATCTGACCATTCGTGATGATGCACACCTACTGTATGGGTTTGGTCGTGAGCACGAGCGTGCACTGTTCCGCGCCTTGATCAAGGTCAATGGCGTAGGGCCCAAGCTGGCACTGGCCATCCTGTCAGGTATGGACGAAGACGCCTTTATGCGCTGCGTGCGTGATGACGACAGTAAAGCGCTGACAACGCTGCCAGGGGTGGGTAAGAAAACCGCTGAGCGGCTGATAATTGAAATGCGAGACCGTTTTCCAGAATGGGAAGACGGCAGCAACGCGCTACTCCCCCTTGAAGCAACCAATGGCCGTGCCTCTGCCCGCAATAATCTTGCCGATGCGGAAGCCGCTTTGGTTAGCTTGGGGTATAAACTGACTGAGGCGTCGAAAATGCTCGCCGACATCGACCCCAATCAGTCCACCGAAGCACTGATCAAAGCCGCCCTTACCCAGCGCATGAGTTGCTAACCAGACAGTGATATAAGTCCGATGTTGCGGATAACGAGTAGACCTTTTGCAATCGCCATAAAGAAGAGCACCTATGCTAGAACACGATCGGCTGATCGCCGCAGAGCCTGAACAGGGTGAGGGGCGCATTGATTACGCTATTCGTCCTAAGCGGCTGGATGACTATATTGGCCAGCCGCGTGTACGGGAACAGTTGGAAATCTTTATTGGTGCTGCCCGGCAGCGCGAAGAGAGTCTGGATCACACCCTGGTATTCGGCCCCCCAGGGTTAGGTAAAACGACCCTCGCGCATATTATTGCCACTGAGATGGGGGTCGGTATGAAATCGACTTCCGGCCCAGTGCTCGAGCGGGCCGGCGATTTAGCCGCCATGTTGACTAATTTAGAGCCTGGCGACGTACTGTTTATTGACGAAATTCATCGGCTGTCGCCGGTAGTTGAAGAAGTGCTCTATCCTGCCATGGAAGATTTTCAGCTCGATATCATGATTGGTGAAGGGCCTGCAGCACGTTCGATTAAGCTGGACCTTCCCCGCTTTACCCTGGTGGGCGCGACTACCCGGGCAGGATTATTAACCTCTCCACTGCGTGATCGGTTTGGTATCGTTCAGCGGCTTGAGTTTTATAATCTTGAAGAATTAACGGAAATTGTTTCGCGTTCAGCGCGTTTGTTAGGGGTTGAGACCAGCCACGATGGCGCCATTGAAATAGCCCGACGCTCCCGCGGCACGCCGCGAATAGCCAACCGGTTGCTACGCCGGGTGCGCGATTATGCCGAAATGAAAGGTAACGGCGTCGTCGATGTGGCCATGGCTGATGCCGCCCTTAATATGCTTAATGTGGATCACCACGGTTTGGATCATATGGATCGACGGCTGCTACTGGCCATGATCGATAAATTTGATGGCGGGCCGGTGGGCATTGACTCGCTCGCCGCTGCCATCAGCGAAGAGCGTGACACTATCGAAGATGTGATTGAGCCCTATCTTATTCAACAAGGCTTGATGATGCGCACCCCTCGTGGGCGGGTGGTTACCCGTCAAGCGTGGCTGCACTTTGAGCGTGTGCCCCACGAACAGGCAACCGACATGGAAGGAGAGCGCCGTCCGTGAGCCGTTACATAAGCGAAGGCTACCGACTGCCGCTGCGTGTTTATATGGAAGATACTGACGCGGGAGGTATTGTCTACTACGTTAACTACTTGAAGTTTATGGAGCGTGCGCGCAGCGAATGGCTCCGCCAGTTGGGCCTGGATCAGCAAACGCTGCTAGACGAAGGTACACAGCTAGTGGTATACCGCTTGGCCTGTCACTATGCGAAACCGGCTTGTTTAGACGATGCGTTGGAAATTAGCGCCAACGTTAGCGATGTTGGGCGCTGTCGGATGACATTTGAACAGCAGGTTTGGCGTGCTGAGGAACTCCTTTGCTCTGCCACAGTCGAGATAGCCTGCTTGAGCACCGAGCGTTTGCGACCCAAAGCATGGCCAGCAGCGCTTAACGTTTTGACCCGGGCCTCTTAACCAAGAGGTCATTCACTGTGTCGGCAATACCGACCCTAATAGATTGATGAGGGCACCTGTGAACGATAACACCATGTCCATTCCCCATTTGATAATGAATGCCAGTACGGTAGTGCAACTGGTAATGCTACTACTGCTGGTGGGGTCGATCCTCTCTTGGGTAGTGATTTTTCAGCGCAGTATTGCGCTGGGCCGTGCCAAGAAAGAGTACAACCAATTTGAGGAATCTTTTTGGTCAGGTGTCGACTTAAACGAGCTCTACCGTGAGATCCCTACTGATGACCCGCGCCACGGCGCCGAGCATATTTTTCAAGCCGGTTTTCGCGAATTTAACCGTTTGATGCCTAAAACCCGCGACCCGGATACCGTGCTGGAAGGTGTGCAGCGCAGTATGCGCGTGGCGTGGTCGCGGGAAGAGGATCGCTTAACCCAACACTTGGTCTTTCTTGCCACAGTGGCCTCTGCGAGCCCCTATATCGGCCTATTCGGCACCGTGTGGGGCATCATGGGCTCGTTTCAGGCCCTATCGCTCACCCAGCAAGCCACTCTTGCCACGGTGGCTCCTTGGATTGCCGAAGCGCTAATCGCAACGGCCATGGGGCTATTTGCGGCGATTCCTGCGGTGATTTTCTATAACCGCCTGTCCAACTCATCCTCTCGTCTGCTGGGCAAATACGAAGACTTTGCCGAAGAGTTTCACGCGATCCTGCACCGCAATTTGCAAGGTCGTGACGGCAAACCGAGCGCCAGCTAAGGGAGAGAGCCATGCAAGGACCGTTCAATCGCAGTAATAAAAGCAAGCCGATGGGGGAGATTAACGTCGTCCCTTTTATCGACGTCATGCTGGTACTGCTAGTGGTTTTTATGATCACCGCGCCGATGTTGACCCAGGGCGTACAAGTAGAGTTGCCGCAAGTCACCTCCCAACCCATTGAGACCCAGGAAGATAATGATCCCATCGTTATCTCGGTGGACAGCGACGGGGGCTACTTCATCACGCTGGGAGAAGACTCCACATCGGTTACCCTGGACGAGATGTCCCAGCGGGTGACGACGATTCTTGAGCGCCGTCCGGGTACACCGGTCATGGTGCGCGGTGACCGTAATGTGGCCTATGGGCAGATTGTCGTCTTGATGAGTACCCTGCAAGGCGCCGGTGTGGCTAATGKGGGGCTGCTTTCCGAGCCGCCGCAAGATGGGTAAGGGTAAGCTGCACATGGCACCGAAAGCCCCGCGCGATCCTCAAGATGTCGGCTATAAATGGCCGACTGTGCTGGCGATAGGCGTGCACGTCGCGATTGTAGCGTTTAGCTTGATCAGCCTGCCTAGTCGAGACGCAGAGCCCGATAGCTCCTCGATTGTTCAGGCGACACTGGTCAGTACCGAAACGTTTACCGATCAGGCTCAGCAGGCCACAGAAGAGCAAGCGGCATTGAATGCGCCCGCCGAAGCCCCTACCGAGCCGGAAGAGTCTTCAGCTAGTGAGGAGCCTTCAGCCAGTGAACAGCAGGCTGCTGCCGAGCAGCAAGCAGCAGAAGAGGCCGCCCAGCAGGCGGCGGAAGCTGAAGAGCAAGCATTAGAAGAAGCGCGTGCTACTGCAGAGGCTGAAGCCCAGCGCAGAGCAGAAGAGGCGGCTGAGCAGGCTGAACAGCAAGCGGCCGAAACAGCTGAACGTGAAGCCGAAGCGGAAGCTGCCGCACAGCGCCAACGTGAAGTGGAAGAGGCGCAGCGCCAGCAGGAAGCCACAGAGCAACAGCAACGCGAAGAGGCCGAAGCAGAACGCCAGCGCGAAGCGGAAGAGCAACAGCGCCGGGAAGCGGAAGAAGCTGAACGTCAGCGTGAAGCGGCAGAACAGCAGCAGCGCGAAGAAGCAGAAGCCGAACGCCAGCGTGAAGCTGAAGAGCAGCGTCTTCGTGAGCAAGAGGAGGCTCAACGGGAGCGCGAGGCTGAGGCGCAGCGACAACGTGAAGCTGAAGAGCAGCAACGTCGTGAAGCGGAGGCAGAGCGTCAACGTCAAGCGGAAGCAGCCGCAGAGGCAGCCATGCAGCGCCAGCTTGAAGGGGAAGCCGAAGCAGCTGCCAATGCCCAACAAGCGGAGCAGGCTGCGAATAATTTTAGTAACTTAATGAAACGCGCCATTGAACAAGCCTGGATAATTCCCGGCGGATCAAGTGATAGTATGCGGGCTTCTGTGAATGTGCGCCTGGGGCCGTCAGGGGAGGTATTATTAGTAAACGTAACATCATCAAGTGGCGATAGTGCCTTTGATCAATCAATTGTTCAGGCGGTTGAGCAAGCGGCACCGTTTTCTGAGCTACTACAATTGTCAGAAGATCAACAGCGCGAAGTCCGACGCAATATCACTTTGAACTTTTCCCCAGGGGGAGTCCGTTGATGCAAACTCAAGTGTTAAAGAAATTTTGGTTATTTTGCTTGCTGATCACTTTTAGCAGTGTGGCAAGTGCTAACTTAACCATTGAAATCACGCGAGGCAGCGATCAAGCACTGCCGATAGGTGTTGTGCCATTCGCAGGCTCAGACGGCCTGCCTGAAGATGTTGCACAGATTGTTCAAGATGATCTTGAGCGCAGTGGATACTTTGACCCATTGGCGCGCGGCGATATGTTTGAGCAGCCTAGCGAGTCCGGCGACGTTGAGTTCGGCACTTGGCGTTCGCTAGACGTGCGCTATTTGGTGGTAGGTACGGCCGAACAGACGGATGGCGGCTTTGAGCTGCAGTTTGAGCTAATGGATATTAGCGGCCAACGCCGGATGATGGGTGAAACCGTCACCGTCAGGGGCAATGATCTGCGCGGTGCTGCTCACTACATCAGCGACCAAATCTTTGAAGAGATTACCGATATTCGTGGTGCCTTCTCGACCAAGATTGCTTACGTCACGGCCCAGGGTATAGGGGACGACATGCAGTTTGGCCTGTACGTTGCCGACGCCGATGGTCGCCGTAGCGAGCAGGTGTTGACCTCTGACGAACCGATCATGTCACCGGCGTGGTCGCCAGATGGCACTAAGCTCGCCTATGTCTCATTTGAAACTGAGCGTCCTGCTATTTACATCCAAGATGTAGCGACTGGCCAGCGCGTGCAAGCAACCTCGTTCGAAGGCATTAACGGCGCGCCAGCGTGGTCACCCGACGGGCGGCGTATCGCTATGTCGCTGTCTAAAGATGGTCAGCCTGAAATTTATATTATGGATGTCGGCAGCCGTTCTGTAGAGCGCATTACTAATAACAACAGCATCGATACGGAACCCGCATGGGCACCGGATGGACGCAGCCTGCTGTTTACCTCGGATCGTAGCGGTGGCCCCCAGCTCTATCAATATGCATTGGGTGGTGGCGAGGCCCAACGGCTGACGTTTACCGGAAACTACAACGCTCGCGGTCGCTACTCACCCGAGGGCGAGCAGATATTCCTGATCCACCGTTCTAGCCGTGGCTATCAAGTAGCGAGGCAAGATCTAAGCGGCGACCGCTTGGTAGTATTAAGTGAATCAACAAGAGATGAATCTCCTAGTGTTGCGCCGAACGGGACCATGGTAATCTTCGCTACCCAGCAGGGTAACAGTGGGGTGCTAAGTGCTGTTTCTGCCGATGGCCGTTCATCATTCAGGCTGCCATCAGCACAAGGCGATGTTCGTGATCCAGCTTGGTCACCCTTCTTAAATTGATTAACATTGAAATTTTAGTTTTCAGGCAAGGAGTCTGATTATGCAACTTAAACCGTTGGCTCGCTCATTAGCAGCAGCGCTATCTATCGTAGTAATCGCTGGCTGTTCCAGCACCGGCGGAACCCAAGACGGTGACTCGTACGGTAGCCAGGATGGCAGCACGACCGGTTCCAGCACCTCAGGTACAGGCACGGGCAGTCAGTATGGTTCCACTTCTGGTTCAGGCGCTGGTCAGCAGGCTGATTCACGCATTCCAGAAGTACGCACGATCTATTTCGATTACGATCGCGATACGATTAAAAGCGAGTACGAGTCTGTGGTCATGGCTCATGCGCGCTATTTACGTGCCAACCCTAATGCCCAGGTGGTTCTCCACGGGCATACGGATGAGCGCGGTACCCGTGAATACAACATGGCGCTGGGTGAGCGTCGTGCCGGTGCAGTAGAGCGCTTCCTGAATATTCAAGGCGTCTCTTCTTCACAAATGAGCGTTGTTAGCTATGGCGAAGAGCGTCCAGCCGTTAATGGCCAAGACGAGAGCGCCTACGCTCAGAACCGTCGCGTCGTATTTAACTACTGATGAATCCGGCGTGCGGCTAACCGCACGCCGTTTACGTCTCCGGAGTCATCATGAATTACAGTCTCAAGCGTTACGTTGAGAGGCTGTGCGGTGCGGGAGCCTTAGTGCTCCCGCTGTCCGTATTGCCCCTAACGGCCATCGCCCAACAGCCGCTCGTTCAAGACCTTTCCAACGATTCCAACAGCAGCTTCTATCAGCAGACGCAGCGTCAGGAAGCGTCCAGTGGCAATCTTGTACTGTTTAACCAAGTACAGGAGCACCAGCAGGAAATCCAGCAGCTACGTGGTCAGATTGAAGAGTTACGTCACCAGTTGGAGCAGTTGCGTCGCCAGTCGCAGCAGCAATATCTCGATATTGAAGATCGTCTGATGAGCAGCGGTCCAACCCAGATTGAGCAGTCCACCCCAGCGGTAGAGCCTGAAGCTGCCGAGGAAGTGGTCAATGCACCCTCAAGTCGCAATGTCAGTGAGGATGCCCAGGCCGACTATCAAGCGGCTTTTGCGCATGTTCAGGCGCGCCGTTTTGACGAAGCGATTGCGGCCTTTGAAGCTTTTGTTAGCGACCACCCTGATACTAGTCTAACGGCTAATGGTCACTACTGGCTCGGTGAACTATATGCTGCAGAGGGCGAGCTGGATGCTGCTGATCAAGCGTTTAGCCGTGTAATCGATGAGTATAGCGGCAGCAGTAAAGTGCCGGATGCGATCTATAAGCTAGGCTTGGTGAAAGCGCGTAAAGGCGAAGCAGAGCGAAGTAGAGAGCTGCTTGAGCAAGTACGTGATGACTACCCGCAAAGCAGTGCCGCGGGCCTTGCCAATGACTTTTTACGTCAATCAGCAAGTTAATATTTTTTGCTCTTTTTTTGCTTCAGGGAATCACCATGAGCTGCAAGATCGACTATCAACCAGCGCCCAACCTGTTGGAAAATCGCATCGTGTTGGTAACCGGCGCAGGGGACGGCATTGGCCGTGCCGCGGCATTAAGCTATGCCCAGCACGGGGCCACTGTGATTCTATTGGGGCGTACCATTGCCAAGCTAGAGCGCGTTTACGATGAAATCGAAGCGGCCGGAGGCCCCCAGCCTGCGATTTTTCCGCTCAACTTTGAAGGCGCCACGCTCAAAGATTTTCATGAGATGGCGGAAACCTTGGATAAAGAGTTTGGCCGCTTGGATGGCTTACTGCATAACGCCGGACTGTTAGGTCGCATCACGCCCTTTGAGCAGTATAACCCTGAGCTTTGGCAGCAGGTGATGCAGGTGAATATTAACGGGCCTATCTGGATGACCCAGGCGCTATTGCCACTGCTACAAGCGTCTGAGGATGCTTCGGTGATTTTTACCTCATCAAGCGTTGGCCGCAAAGGTCGCGCCTACTGGGGCGCTTACTCTGTGTCTAAGTTCGCCACCGAAGGGTTTGTTGAGGTATTGGCCGACGAGCTGGATAACCAACCCAATATCCGGGTTAATTCGCTCAACCCAGGGGCAACGCGTACCCAAATGCGGCGTACCGCGTTTCCCGGCGAAGATCCTTTAGCGCTACGCACCCCGGAAGACATCATGCCTACCTACTTATGGCTGATGGGGCGCGACAGTACAGGCACGAGCGGCCAAAAGTTTGATGCCCAGCCGCCCAGGGTATAAACACTCAAATGTCGATGTGCTCGGCGGCTAGCGTTTAAACGCCCCGAGGGCATCGACGAGTGCCTCGCACTCTGCAAACCATAAATCGGCAGGCCACTGCTGGTAGTCATCCTCTTCGCTGATATAGCCATAGCCCACCGCTACGGCGGTCATGCCTGCAGCGATGGCGGCTTCGATATCCCGCGCATGATCGCCGATATACCAGCACTGTGCAGGCTCAACGCCTAGGCGGCGAGCAGCCTCCCAAAGTGGCTCAGGTGCTGGCTTTTTCACGTTTAGATCATCTGCACACAGCAGCGCACCGGGCTGAAGAGCCAAGGCTTCCAGCAGTGGTAAGGTATAGCGGCGCGGTTTGTTGGTCACAATTCCCCAGGGACGCTGGTCGCCATGCCACTCCTTCAGCCATACATCGAGTGGTGAGAAAACCCGACTGTGAACGGCAACTGCCTGCTCATAGGCGTCAAGCAAAAACTGACGCGCTTGAGAATGCCCGTCTGATGTGGATTCTAACCCCAGTGCCAGGGTGACCAGGGCACTACCGCCGTTAGAGACCTGGCGACGAATGACTTCAAAAGGGAGCGGGGCTAAGCCATGATGAACACGCAGCGCATTGGTTGCTTGAGCTAAGTCGGGAGCGGTGTCGACCAGGGTGCCGTCTAGATCGAAGAGTATCGCTTGAGGCGCTTGGATCGGCATTTATTCACTCACCTTGCGGCAGTACATCATGTAGTTAACCGAAACGTCATGGCTAACCAAGCGGTAGTGGCGGGTTAACGGGTTATAGGTAAGACCTGTCTGCTCACGTACTTCCAAGCCACTGTCGCGAGACCAGGCGGCCATTTCTGAAGGGCGAATAAATTTTGCATAGTTATGCGTGCCCCGGGGCAGCAGTCTAAGCACGTACTCGGCCCCTAAAATGGCGAAAGCGTAAGACTTGGCGGTGCGATTTAGCGTAGAGAAAAATACATAGCCACCTGGGCGAACCAGGGCACTGCAGGCACGAATGACAGATGCCGGGTCGGGCACGTGCTCAAGCATTTCCATGCAGGTCACCGCATCGTAAAAACCGGGCTTTTGAACCGCCATGGCTTCTACGCTGATGTGCTGATAATCAACCTCAACGCCACGCTCTTCCGCATGTAGCCTGGCTACTGCTAACGGTGCTTCACCAAGATCAATACCGGTGACGTTAGCCCCTCGCTTAGCCATCGATTCGCTTAAAATACCGCCGCCACAGCCCACATCAAGCACCTTTTTACCCGCCAGGCCTGCCCGGGCATCGATGAAGTCGAGGCGCAAAGGGTTTATCTCATGGAGCGGTTTAAATTCACCCTGCGGATCCCACCAGCGGCTAGCGAGTGCTTCAAATTTAGCGACTTCGGCTGCATCGACGTTGCCTTGATAGTGACCAGCAGTGCTATCCTGTGGTGTCGCTTGCATGTTGTGACTCCCATTGTCATTGAGTATTAAGCAAAAAGTTGACGCCTAATCACTGGTTATTAACCATTAACACTCGTTATCGTCCATTGGCGAGGTGGCATCCATCCGCGCCTTCAGTATTATGGACATTCTAACCACTCCTGTGTCGGAACGCATGAAAAGGACCTCTCTATGATTCGCAAGGCCGTACTTCCTGTCGCTGGGTTTGGCACTCGCTGCTTGCCTGCATCTAAGGCCATTCCCAAGGAGATGATTACGATTGTCGATAGGCCCGTCATTCAATATGTGGTCGAAGAGGCGATTGCCGCAGGCATTCGTGAAATTGTACTGGTCACCAGTAGCAATAAAAGCGCGATTGAAAACCACTTCGATACCCACGCCGAGCTGGAAGCTAGCCTGGAAGCGAAAGGTAAGCACGAGCTTTTGGAGATGCTGCGCAACCTGGTGCCGGATAACGTTAGCATTATCAGTATTCGCCAGGGTGTACCGCTAGGACTGGGGCATGCGGTGCTATGTGCTCGCCCGATCATTGGCGACGACGAACCTTTTGCGGTGCTGCTTCCCGATGTGTTGGTCGATAATAGTGCCAATTCAGCAACGGATTTAGCCGGTATGTTAGCGGCGTATGATCAGCAGCAAACGGCGCAGCTGATGGTGGAAGAGGTGGCTTGGGAACAAGTTGAAAAATATGGCATCGTGGCGCCAGCCGGTGACGTGCCCGCACCGAATCAGTCGGCAGATTTAGTGGGTATGGTGGAAAAGCCTAAGCGCGATGCCGCGCCCTCAAATCTGGCGGTGATTGGTCGTTACGCGCTGCCAGGGAATATTTTCTCCATTTTAGAAGCTACGCCGCCGGGCGCCGGGGGTGAAATACAGCTCACCGATGCGCTGGAAACATTGCGCGAGCAGTCGGGCGTTCAGGCCTACCGTATGCAGGGCACTACCTACGATTGTGGCCAACCGCTGGGTTACCTTGAAGCGACGCTTGCTTATGCTCGTCGTCATCCCGAGTTTGGCGAGGGTTTCAAAGCCCTGCTATCACGTTACCACCAAGGAGAGTAACCCATGCGGGTGTTACTTTACGGTAGCGAATTAAGCGCGGCGACAGCGGCGGCGGCGTTGGCCTGGGTGGGACATCAGGTGCAGTGGTTACCGCACGCTGATGCCCCCTGGTCCGCACTTTCCCAGGTGGACTGGCTACGCAGCGAACCCCTTCTGATGGCACATCTGGAACAAGGCTTGGCGGAGGGGACGCTTCAAGTCATAGAACAGCTTCAGGAGGCTGCCACACCTGAAGTGATTTGGCTGGCGTTATCTCCCGCGCAGCGCAATTCGGCGAGTGCTCTGGTTGAAGATCCGCTGTTAGCTGAGCAGCAGGGCATTGTGCTTATCAATAACTCAACGTTTCCGGTCGGCGAAACCGAGCGCCTGCATGCCCTGATGGGAGCACAACACACCAGTGTGGCGCTTCCCGATACGCTGGAAGAGGGCCGCGCGTGGGACTCTTTTACTCGCCCCACCAGGCGTCTGCTGGGTTGTGATGATGCAACGGGAGAGCAGGTCACCAGAGAGCTGTTACGCGCGTTTAATCGCCGCAGCGAAGTATTTCAGTGTATGCCACGCCGCGCGGCAGAGCTCACTAAGCTGGCCATTAACGGCATGCTCGCTACGCGCATCAGTTATATGAATGAAATTGCTGGCTTGGCTGATACCCTGGGGGTAGATGTTGAACATGTTCGACAGGGAATGGGCGCCGACTCACGCATCGGTTTTGAGTACCTCTACCCAGGGTGTGGCTTTGGCGGGCCGAATTTCTCCCGGGATTTGATGCGCCTGGCCGATGTTCAACTGCAAAGTGGCCGTTACTCCGCGCTGCTTGAGCAGGTGATGGATATTAACGAGCAGAAAAAAGAGACCCTGTTTCGCAAGCTGTGGGCTCACTTTGCTGGCGAAATGGCGGGTAAAACCGTGGCGATTTGGGGGGCTGCGTTTAAGCCCGGCACTGCACGTATTGACCATGCGCCGGTATTAACGCTGCTCGAGGCGCTATGGGCGCAGGGTATTAAGGTTCAGCTCCATGACCCCGCGGCGGTGCCTGCTCTGCGCGCCTTGGTAGGCGAGCGCGACGACCTGCGCACCTATACTCATGACCCCTATCAAGCCTGTGAAGGGGCCGATGTGCTGATGCTGGTGACCGAATGGAAAACGTATTGGAACCCTGACTGGCACCGGCTCGGTTCGCTATTAAACGCTAAACTCGTATTAGATGGGCGCAATATTTACGATCCCGAGTTTGTTGCCAGCTGTGGATTAATGTACCGAGGTATTGGCCGTCGTGCCGMCCCGAAGACTCTTTGAGGAAATGTCATGCCAGACGCCACCGGATCCTCTCGTATCGTGCCCGATGTGGATCAAAGCTTGACGGCGCAACACTTGCGCCACCGAAAGGGGCCCACCCTATGGCCGCTATGGTTATGTTTGCTACTGATCATTGCGCTATTGGGCGCCTCGGCGGCAGGACTTTGGTACGAGCGTGAACGACTGTTAGCTGAGCTGCACCGAGTGAGTGGAGAGGTTTCCAATGTGCATGCTCGCCTGGATTCGGATGACACTGACGTACAAGATACGATAACCTTTGTACAAGCTCAGATGTCGACGCTTTTCCAAGAGCAGGAGCAGCTCTCTATGTCGTTGGCCACTACCCGCGAAGAGTTATACAGTTTGCTCACCACTAACGAGGATATGGTTTCCAGTGATTCGATCAATACGCTGATGCAACAGTTGACCCAGCTCAGGGAACAGGCCGAGTCGCGCGACGGACAGCTCATGGCGATGCGGGAATCTCTCGATGCATTGGAACAAACGGGTACATCCGGTCGTCAAAACCTTGTGGAGGAAGTGTCCCACCTGGAGCAATTGACCGAACAGCGTCTCTCGGTACTGGATAGTCAGATCAACGATGTTAGCAGTGACTGGGAAGAGCAGCTGTCAGCGCAAAGAACCGCGATAGAGGCTCGTTTTGATGAGCTGGAAACATCTTTTTCAGCGTCACTGGCGGAGGTAGAAGCGCCGGCGGATCAAGAGGCCTTGGAAGCATTGGAGCAAGAGTGGGCTCAACGCCTAAATTCGCTAGAAAGCGATGTGCGCCAAGTACGCCAAGCACAGCTTGCCTTCAGTGCTCAGCTAGAAATGTTGCGTTAATAAGCTGTGTTGCGTCGTAAGTATGAGAGTGACTGCTTAATCTTTAAATATGGTAATGCGTTGGGCTTAGTCGATGAAGCCGCTGATTTAGGTTGGGATAAAAATGTATGGGAAGACAACGGCGATGGACATCAGCCACAGGACGCTCGTTTATTGTAGTGCTACCGATGTTGTGCGTATCACCTGGAACATGGGCACTAGAGGCAACGATTACGGGTGTTTCCGATGAGGTTGAAGGCAACATCCAAGCCTATTTACAGAATATCGATGCAACGCAATATACTGAGGTGCGTTTAGAAGGTGAAATTCGCCGTCGCACCCAGGAAGCCATGCGCGTTTATGGCTATTACGAACCTGAGATAACCCTTGAAAGCGCCACTGACGAGCGTGTGCAGCTTGAAATTGAGCCTGGGCCTCAGGTTGAAATTGAAATTCTGTCCATCAATGTGGCAGGCGATGCCAGTGAAGATCGGCCTTTTCAGCAGGCCGTAGAAGACTTTCCTCTGGAAGAGGGGGATGTGCTGCGACATGCCCCTTGGGATCGACTCAGCAGCCAATTTTCCGGATTGGCTATCGAGCGAGGTTACTTTGACTGGGGATTTACCGATCGGCGTATGGAAGTACGCCCGTATTTGCAAAGTGCCCGCCTCTATATGGATTTTGATAGCGGCCCTCGCTATCAGTTTGGTGAAACCTCGATCACCGGCAGCCATATTGAACTAGATCGATTGCTCCGCATGCAACCCTTTGAAAGCGGTGATCCCTATTTGGCGCAAACCCTAGCCGACTATAATCAATCGCTTGCGGAAACCGGCTGGTTTAGCTCAGTTTCCGTGCGTCCACGCCTTGAAACTGCTCAAGAGCTGGTGATTGCTCCTGCCGGCGGCGGAGCCCCTTGGTGGAGTGAAGCAACGGCTTCACAGCCAGAGCGCCCACGCGTTACCAGCGCTGCTTTGGCTAGCGCGCTAAGCCTTAATAAACCCAGTGATACCCAGTTGCCTATTGATGTCAGCGTTGAACCGGCTGACCGTCATCAGTTTGAAGTGGGTATTGGCTACGCCACTGATGTCGGGCCGCGACTGCGCTTTGGTTGGGAGCAGCCGTGGATTAATCGCTATGGCCATAGCCTTGATCATGATCTCTATTTATCCGCCCCGGAGCAGCGTTTTACCGGCGTGTATAACGTACCGCTTGAAGACCCGTTGCGCGATAGCTACCGGCTTCAATACGGCATCCGTAATATCGACGATAGCGATACTCAGTCAATAGAAGGCACTGTCGAACTAGCTCGGCGATGGCAATTCGATAACGACTGGGTTCAAACACTCTATTTCCGCACTACCTACGAGGACTTCGAGCAGGGCGGTGAAGCGGATCAAGTATGGTTATTCTATCCAGGTATCCAGTGGTCTCGCACCCGAACACGCCCTCAGCGCTTTCCATTATGGGGTGACCGCCAGCAGCTTTCTGTAGAGTACTCGGACACCGTCTGGGGCTCGGATKCTAAGTTCGCGCGCATCACGGGGGATACGGAGTGGATTCGTATGATCGGCAACGATAACCGCTTCTTGGCGAGAATTAGTTTGGGCGCTATTGAAACGGATGACTTTGCTAAAATACCGCCATCGCTGCGTTTTTTCGCGGGCGGCGACCGTAGTGTACGCGGCTACTCCTATGAGAGCTTATCCCCCCGCAACGAAGAGGGTCGACTGCGCGGCGGCCAACAAATGCTCACCTCAACCCTTGAGTATCAGCGCCGGGTGACGGGAAATTGGTGGGGGGCCACTTTCGTGGATAACGGCGACGCCTTTGATAACTGGGGCCCCAATGATTTGAAAACCGGTGCTGGGGCCGGGGTGCGCTGGGTCTCACCGGTAGGGCCGATTCGTTTTGACATTGCCCACCCCTTTGACCATGAAGACGATTGGCGTTTGCACTTTTCTATCGGCCCGGAATTCTAGGAGAAAGATTTGTCCCAGGTTGCACCAGCTTCATCTGATAAACGCCGTATATTGTCTCCCCGGTATCGCGCTTGGCTTCTGTTCTGGAGCTTTGTGCGTTTAGTTATCGTGCTACCGATTTGGCTGTTCGGCATTGTGGCGCTGATTGTTGGGGTGGCGTTATCTCCCTGGGGCACCGGGGTGTTGCTTTCACAGGGTGAGCAGCGTGATTTTTTTTCCTACGCTCATCATGAAGGCGGGTTGCTCGACCATTTTCAGCTCGAAGATTTCCAACTACAGCTGGGTGAAACCCGCGTCAGCGTGGATGAGTTTGAGCTCCAGTGGGCGGATGACTGTGTACTGTCAGGGCGCTTATGTATCGACACCCTGCGTGTAGTGGGCGCCGACATCCGCTTAGGTTCATCCAGCGAGCAGCCACCACCTCCCGAAGAGGAAGGAGCGCCGTTGGCTATTCATTTTCCTTTTCCCATCGAACTGCGTTCGCTACTACTGGACGATGTCAGCTTGCGGTTAGCCGATGGTACCGAGATAGCGTGGCAATCTTTAAGCTCGGCGGCCATTGCTGAAGGCACCCAAGTGCGCCTCTCGCCAACGCACCTGGAGCAGCCCCGCGTTTATTTACCCCCATCGGCGGGTACCCTGCTAACGCAAGGCATACAAACGCCGCTTGATGCCGCAACCATCGATGCCGCTATATTGCTCAACCAGCCGCAACAAGAGGCCGTGGCAGCAGTTGAATCGTTAGAAGAGCAGCTCGAAGCACGCGAGCGCCTGGAATTACCCGAAATCACGCTACCGATCGATATTCAGCTACCTGAATTCACGCTCAACGATTTTCGTCTTGAAGGGGCCACCGAGTATCGCGTTGAGCGTCTGCGGCTAGGGTTGCTAACCGAGGGAAATAACGTTGAGTTAACCGAGCTTTCCTTGGTTACCCCGGATGCTGAGGCTGAGTTAACGGCTAACGCAACCTTAAGCGGCAACTATCCACTCGATGCCCGCTTAAACGTAGCGTTGTTTTTACCTGAGATTTATCCTCAACTTAGTGGCGAGACGTTAACGTTAACGCTGTCCGGCACACTGGATGCACTTGAAGCGCAGTTGGAGGCATCCGGTGCGGTCAATGCGTCACTAAGCGGTCAAGTCGACGCACTAGCACCAACGCTACCGTTTCAACTACAGTTGCAAAGCGATCAAGTTCAGTGGCCGCTGCCTGCAAGCGAAACTGACAGCAGCGATGAGCGTATAGATGACAGCAGCGAAGAAGAGACTGCCCAAGCCGATGGCGATGTTGCCCCCGCCCCCTATATAGTTGATGACCTGAATCTACAAATAACCGGAAGCCTTAGCGATTATAGCGCGCAACTTGCTATGGCGGTTGAGGGCCCCAGCCTGCCGCGTACGCAAATTAACGTCGACGGAGAGGGTGATCTTGAGCAGTTTAGCTGGCAACCTCTCACCCTCGTGGTCGACGAAAGCTCCCTGCGCAGCGAAGGCAATATCAGCTGGGCAGCACCGCTACAGGTCAACACGACCATTCGTTTGGATCAGTTTAATCCGGCCCACTTCGTCGATCAGCTAGAGGGCGATTTAAACGGCGACATTGAGCTTAGGCTGCGCCAGCAAGGGGAACTGTGGGCCATTAGCGTGCCCAACTTAGCGATCGACGGTGAACTGCGTGACTACCCGTTAACCCTGCAAGCGGCCTTTGACGCTAACAGCAACCTGGAACTGGATATTGATGAACTGCTGTTCACCCAGGGGGATAATCGCCTAGAAGCAGCCGGTCAAGTCAGCGAACAGGCCATGTCGTTAAATGCGGATATTGCACTACGCCAGCTGCAAACCCTCTCACCAGACTTGGCTGGCACTGTCGTGGGTACGCTAGAGGCTAGTGGCAGTTTTAATCAGCCCCAGTTACTTGCCAATTTACAGGGTGATGGCGTGCGTTTTGGCGAGAACCGGGTTGAACGGTTGACGCTGGATGCCGATGTACAGGGCATCGATGACCCCACGCTTGACGTACAACTGGCGCTACAAAACGTCAATGCCGGTGGGCAGTCGCTGGCAAACATTGAGGCAAACCTTTCCGGGCGCCTCTCTGAACATCAGCTTGAGCTGTCTGCCCTGGGGGCAGACAATAATGTTTTAAGCCGTGCACTGATTGCCTTGGATGGCCGTTTTGACCAGCCGGGCCAGGTGTATCAAGCTCGCGTAACACCGCTGGAAATCGATTCTGACGCTGGAGATATACGCTTGGAAGCCCCCCTGGACGTGCGCTACAACCTAGCGAATGGCGCGGCACGTCTATCGTCGTTCTGTCTGCGCCGTGAGCAGGGCGGGCTGGTCTGTTCTGAAGAGGAAATCAATGCCTCTGCGCAGCAGGGCAATGCTGTGCTTTCGGTACGTGAAGTGCCGATGGAAATGCTGGAGCCTTTTTTGCCGGAAGAGTGGCAGTTAGAGGGCGATACAACGGCGGATCTTGCTGCTAACTGGCGCCAGGGTGGCGCCCAATGGCAGGCCGATCTGCAAATTCTTAGCGAACTTGCGATTACCGCCGTTAATGATTATGGTCAGCCTGTTCCACTGCCGGAGATTAGTTTAGACGCGCAGATTGAAGCCACCCAAGCCCGGGCAGACACCAATGTATCGCTTTCGCTTGCCGAGGCGGGCGATCTCAATTTAGACCTAACCATTAATGATCCCTTGGGGGCCGGTGCACTGTCAGGTGAACTACGCGCCAATGATGTGTCGCTGCAGCCCTATCGGCCCATGTTGGTAGGCATGGACCGATTGGAGGGGGATCTTAGTGGCAGTGTGCAAATTTCCGGCTCGACCGCTCAGCCTGATTTACAGGGTCAGCTTGGGCTACGCGGTATAGGGGTGAGTGGTCCGGATATTCCTGTCGATGTTCAGGGTGGCGAAATGGTGGTCTCTTTCGACGGTGAACAGGGCGATATAGATGGCTACCTGGCCGCCGAGCGGGGCCGCCTGGAAATTACCGGTGATGCGTATTGGCCAAGCGGCGATGATTGGCGGATAGGCGTTGACCTGAATGCCGTTCAAGAGCCTATCTTGGTGGTACTCCCCCAGTTTGGCCGTCTTGAGGTAGCGCCGGATATCCGTATCCGGGTCACGCCGGAAAGGCTACAAGTAAGAGGGGATGTCAATTTACCCTGGGCGCGGCTTGAAATTGGCGATATGCCCTCATCAGCCGTCACGCCGAGTGGCGACGAAGTCATTATTACCGAACGCGACGATCGTCAGGCGGAAATAGAGGCCCAGCGCGCGGCTGCCAATGAAGACGGGCCCAGCGCTGCTGATGAGCTTGCCGCCAGCGGCATGGCCATTGATGTGCTGGTAACCTTAACCCTGGGCCGTGATATGCAAATTTCAGCCTACGGTCTTGAGTCGGGATTAGGAGGCGCGCTGGAAATTCGCCAAAGCAGCGGGGCGTTGCAGCTGTTTGGCGATGTTAATTTGGTTGATGGACGTTTCCAGGCGTTCGGCCAAGACCTGGTTATTCGTCGCGGTGAACTGCTGTTTAGCGGCCCGCCAGGTCTGCCGACACTCGACTTCGAGGCTATTCGCAACCCTGACGTGACCGAAGATGATGTGATCGCGGGCTTGCGGGTGACGGGCAGTGCTGAAGCACCGAACGTCCTGATCTTTTCTGAACCGGCGATGGATGAATCTCGTGCACTCTCCTATCTGTTACGGGGGCGCGCGCCGGATGCTTCAGGGGGCGGTGTTGATAGCGCGCTAACAACAGCACTAATAGGTATGTCATTAGGGCGCACCGGTGGGGCGGTGGGCTCCATTGGCGAAGCCTTCGGTATTGACGACTTAACGCTGGATACCGCCGGTGCCGGTGACGACAGTCAAGTCGCCGTTAGTGGCCAACTCACCGATGATTTAAGGATTAGTTACGGCGTGGGAATTTTCTCGCCGATTGCCGAACTAACACTACGCTACACGCTGTGGCGCAACCTCTATGTACAGGCCGTATCGGGTACCAACCAAGCGGTGGATTTAATCTACACCTTCACCCGATCCGGTGATCCTGAAATCATACAGCAGCAATAAGTGAGGGCGATATGTCATTGTTTTCAAATACATTTTCCAATACGGCTTCAAATGCGAGCCGTGTACTACCGGGGCGCGATATGCCTATAAAGACAAGCGATGTACATACCATTAACGGCCATTCGCTACATCCGCCATTTCCCGAAGGTCACGAGGAGATCGTGCTGGGTATGGGCTGTTTCTGGGGCGTTGAGCGTCTGTTTTGGCAGTTGCCCGGAGTCTTCGTCACCGCGGCAGGTTATGCTGGCGGCGAGACGCCTAACCCCACCTACGATGAGACATGCACAGGGCGTACTGGCCACACAGAAGTGGTGCGGGTAATTTATGACCCTAAGCAAGTAGAGCTGGAAACGCTGCTGCAGGTTTTTTGGGAACAGCACGATCCGACCCAGGGCAACCGTCAGGGTAATGATGTTGGCTCCCAGTACCGCTCCGCCATTTTCACCACCAGCGAAGCGCAGCAAGCGGCAGCCGAGCAGAGTGCGGCTACCTATCAGCAGGCGCTCGACAAAGCGGGTAGGGGAGCGATCACCACTGAGATTAAGCCACTCGAAGCGTTTTATTATGCAGAGGCTTATCATCAGCAGTACCTTGATAAAAATCCCCATGGTTACTGCGGCTTAAAAGGCACAGGTGTCACGTGCCCCATCGGTTAACAACGCTTGTTAAAATTGTTTATCAGCGAATCATCGACAGGAAGCCAGTATGCAGCAACGTCATCGCTTGAAAAGGGCTTCTGGTCACGCCGCGGTGGGCAGTGCCTTGGCGTTACTAATTTGCACGCCGCTGGCCTGGGCTGGKGAGGAGCTAAATGCGTTAGCCATGCCGCAGGCCGTTAGCGACACGCCATTCGCAAGCGAACGCGAAGCCGTGATTTGGCGCCGTGAGGAGCTTAAAGATATTGAAAGTCTGGTGCGTCAGCTGCGCTTTGACCTGGTTAATAACCAGGATTTTGAGGTCGCCACGCCACGCCTAATGGAGCTTCAAGAGCGCGCCAGTGCAGAGCATTTACTGCCAGCCTTTATCAACGGGACACATGGTAGTGGTTCCGAGGCGCGGGCCTCTATTTGGGAGGAGTGGGATCAGTTCGCTGCCGGTTTTACCGACCTTGAGGATAAAATCGCCAATTTGATAGACGTGGCCGAGCAACAGAATCCCCGTGACACTGCTAGCGCGCTTTCAGAGGTAGGGGCAAGCTGTAAGAGCTGTCATCGTACCTACCGCTACGACTAGCGTAGCGGTAGGTATCGGAGAATAGCGACTTGAAAAGTAGACGCTGGGGGAGGGCGCTTAGTCGCCCTGCTGGATACGATCAATACGGTAAAGCGTTTCCACTTGTTCTAGGCCACTTACGGTGCAATTCAGGTCTTTAACGCGACCATCGCTTAACCCATACACCCAGCCATGCACGGAGATTTGCTGGCCACGCTGCCAGGCGCGCTGCAAAATCTTGGTGCGGCATAAGCTATTCACCTGGGCTTTAACGTTGAGTTCGCACATGCGATCGATTTGATCCTCCAGCGGGAGATGATCCAACGAGCTCCGGTGGTGGTTGTACTGTTCGCGCACCGAATGCAGCCAGTAATCCACCACGCCGCATTCACCTCCCATCATGGCGGCCTTAATGCCCCCGCAACCGTAATGGCCGACAATCATGATATGGCTGACTTTAAGGACATCCACCGCGAATTGAACCACCGAGAGGGCATTCATATCGGTATGGTGAAGCAGGTTGGCGACGTTACGATGGACAAATACCTCTCCAGGCGGGAGAGCGATAATTTGGTTCGCAGGCACGCGGCTATCGGAGCAGCCAATCCATAAATAATCCGGGTTTTGCTGGTTCGAGAGGCGTTTAAAGTAGTCGGGGTCTTCTTCGCACATGCGCTCAGCCCAGGCGCGATTATTATCAAGTAGTGTGGCTATAGGGTCAGACATAGCGTCTCCAGTAAGGTTGAGGGGTTTCAAATTGCTGGTAGGTAAACGGAATATCAAACCCTACGCAGTATAAAATTAGGGACTGTATAAAATATGAGCTAGTTCAAAATAGCCGCAGAAGGTTTTAACCTCCCTTGGCAGTCAGGTCAACCACCGCACTTGGCCCATGGGCACTACGACTATTGATTAATACAAATTCTAACTCCCCAGGAGCAAAGCATGGCAGACGTTTCTGAATACGAATATGACCTTCTGGTGATCGGCGCAGGCTCAGGGGGTGTGCGCGCGGCGCGTATGGCTGCCGCCACCGGCGCCAAGGTGGCGATCGCCGAAGACCGCTACCTGGGCGGAACCTGCGTCAACGTTGGTTGTGTGCCCAAAAAGCTCTACTCGTACGCTGCTCATTTTCATGACAGCTTTGACGATGCAGTAGGTTTTGGTTGGCAGCTACCAGGCCCTGCCAGCTTTGACTGGGCCACGCTGCGTGATAATAAGATCAGCGAAATTAAACGCCTCAATGGCATTTATCAGCGCATGCTGGAAGGTGCTGGGGTCACGCTGTTCAACGCCCGAGCACGCTTGGCTGACGCTCATACGGTAACGTTGAGTGGCGAGCAAGGCGATATATCGGTAACGGCGCAAAAAATCCTCCTCGCTACCGGTGGATGGCCCTGGGTACCCGATTTTCCTGGCAGTGAGCACGCCTTGGATTCCAATCAGATTTTTGATCTGGATACCTTCCCCAAGCGTTTTCTAGTGCTGGGCGGTGGCTATATTGCGGTGGAATTTTCCAGTATCTTTAATGGGCTGGGCAGTGAGACACATCTCATCTACCGCGGCGAAATGTTTTTGAAAGGCTTTGATCAGCAGGTTCGCGAGTTTACCTGCGCTGAAATGCAAAGGAAGGGCGTCAATATTCACTTCAACACCAACATTGAGCGCATTGAGCCCAGCCACGATGCCTACAACGTGCATCTTACCAACGGTGATGTGCTTGAAGTCGATGTGGTGCTCGCAGCCACTGGGCGAAAAGCCAACATTGGTGATTTAGGGCTTGAAGCGTTGGGGTTGAGCTTGGATGAATCGGGAAAAGTCCCTGTTAATGAGCGATTTGAAACAGCGCTGCCTTCTGTTCTCGCGCTAGGCGATCTAATCGCTGGGCCTGAACTAACCCCGGTAGCCTTGGCAGAGGCGATGCAGCTTGTTGATGTTCACTTTGCCGATACGACCCCGCAGCCGTTGGATTACACCACGATTCCAACCGCTGTTTTTTGCCATCCCAATATTGGTACCGTAGGGCTTTCTGAACAGGCTGCGCGGGATAAATTTACCCATATACGCGTGTATAGCACCGATTTTCGTGCCATGAAGCATACGCTGTCGGGTAGCCAAGAGCGTACGCTAATGAAACTGATCGTGGATGATGCGACAGACGTGGTGGTGGGAGCTCATATGGTCGGTGACGATGCGGGGGAAATCATTCAGGGCATTGCCATTGCGGTTAGAGCAGGCCTTACCAAGCAGGACTTTGATCGCACCGTGGGCATTCACCCAACCGGGGCTGAAGAGTTTGTCACGCTACGTACGCTCACCCGCCGGTAATAGCTTAAAGACCGTGAGGCGTGCCCGTAGGCACGCTTTTTTCCCGGCTACTTGCACTATTCTATAAGTGAGAGCGGCGAAGTGGTTGGCGTGAACGGGCATTTTGGATTATCCGCTCATAACAAAAAATTATGGAAAGTGAGTTGGAGAATAATATGGTTTTTGAATTGCTCATAATCAGCTGTTATAATGATCATCAAATTCGCTACAGCGAAGCATAACTATGAGTACGCCGACACAACCGTTTACCCCCTCTGCCGACCTTGCACGGCCGACAGTCGCTGATGCCGTTGTCGGTCATGCAGAGACACCACTATTTATTCGCAAACCMAATGCGGATGATGGCTGGGGAGTTTACGAGCTTATTAAAGCCTGCCCGCCGCTGGACGTTAATTCAGCCTACGCCTACCTGCTACTCGCCACCCAGTTTCGTGATACCTGTGCAGTCGCTACCAATGAAGAGGGTGAAGTCGTGGGTTTTGTGTCTGGTTATGTCAAGGACAATGCCCCCGATACCTACTTTTTATGGCAAGTGGCTGTTGGTGAAAAAGCCCGTGGCACTGGGTTAGCGCGCCGCTTGGTCGAGGCTATTATGTCGCGCCCCGAACTTGACGATGTGCATCACCTTGAAACCACCATCACACCTGACAATCTAGCCTCTTGGGGCTTGTTTCGCCGTTTGGCGGCGCGCTGGCATGCGCCGCTCAATAGCCGCGAATACTTCTCTACCGAACAGCTCGGAGGGGAGCATGACCCGGAAAACCTGGTGCGTATTGGCCCGTTCCAAACTGACCGCATCTAATACGTGGTTTTGTGGATTGACGGTTTTCCCGCTTATGTTGCTCCGGGCAAGTAACGCTTAACGCCTAAAGGCAAAATGATCAACCAAGGAGGTCGCAATGCAGACCCAGACGCTTGAACGCATGGAATCCAATGTACGTACTTATTCTCGTTCATTTCCGGTGGTGTTTACCAAAGCGCAAAATGCGCGCTTAACCGATGAGAACGGCCGTGAGTATATTGATTTCCTCGCCGGCGCGGGCACGCTTAACTACGGCCATAATAATCCGCACATGAAGCAGGCGATGATCGATTACCTGTCGACTGACGGTGTCGTTCACGGTTTGGACATGTGGACCAATGCTAAGCGTGATTATTTAGAAACGCTTGAAGAAGTTATTTTTAAGCCCCGTGGGCTTGACTACAAAGTACACCTACCTGGCCCAMCCGGTMCCAATGCTGTAGAAGCCGCTATTCGCCTAGCCCGAGTAGCTAAAGGTCGGCATAATATTGTCACCTTCACCAATGGTTTCCACGGTGTCACCATGGGCGCTCTGGCGACCACGGGTAATCGTAAATTCCGTGAAGCCACTGGTGGCATACCCACTCAGGGCGCTAGCTTCCTGCCTTTCGATGGCTACATGGGTGAACATACCGATACCCTGGACTATTTTGAAAAGCTGCTCGGCGATAAATCTGGCGGTCTGGATATTCCAGCGGGTGTCATCATTGAAACCGTGCAGGGCGAGGGCGGTATTAACGTGGCAGGCCTGGAGTGGCTGAAGCGTCTTGAAGGTATCTGCCGTGCCCACGACATTCTGCTGATTATTGATGATATCCAGGCAGGCTGTGGTCGCACCGGTAAGTTCTTTAGTTTCGAGCATGCGGGTATTACGCCTGACATTATCACCAACTCGAAATCACTCTCCGGGTTCGGCTTGCCATTTGCGCATGTGCTGATGCGCCCAGAGCTGGATAAATGGAAGCCGGGCCAATATAACGGCACTTTCCGTGGTTTCAGCCTGGCAATGGTGACCGCCACCGCAGCGTTGAAAAAATACTGGTCTAATGACACCTTTGAACGCGATGTTCAGCGTAAAGGACGTATTGTAGAAGAGCGTTTTCAGAAGCTAGCGGCGCTGTTGACCGAGCACGGCATGCCCGCCACTGAGCGTGGTCGTGGTCTGATGCGCGGGATTGACGTCGTATCGGGTGACATTGCCGATAAGATTACCAGCAAAGCCTTTGAGCATGGACTGGTGATTGAAACCAGTGGTCAGGACGGCGAAGTGGTTAAGTGTCTGTGCCCGCTAACCATCAGCGATGAAGACCTGCTGGAAGGCTTGGATATCCTCGAAACGTGCGTCAAGGCTGTTGCTAGCGAGTAACTTGGCACTAGAATTAGGTGTTACGCTGAAACAGTAAGCTCACAGGTTTTTTTAGTTAGGGATATAGCGGCTGGTAGTCGCCAGCCGTTTTCAATGGAGTACTCCTATGATCGTTCGTAATCTTGAAGAAGCGCGTAAAACAGAGCGTCTAGTGACCGCTGAAAATGGTAACTGGGACAGCACGCGCCTTGTTCTGGCCAATGACAATGCCGGTTTTTCGTTCCATATTACCCGCATTTTTCCTGGCACTGAGACGCATATTCACTACAAAAATCACTATGAAGCAGTGTTCTGCTATGAAGGTGAAGGTGAAGTTGAAACCCTGGCCGACGGCAAAATCTGGCCCATCAAAGCAGGTGATATTTATCTGCTAGACCAGCATGACGAACACCTGCTGCGCGGTAAAGAGAAAGGCATGACCGTTGCCTGTGTCTTCACACCGCCGATCACCGGTAATGAAGTTCACCAGGAAGATGGCTCATACGCAGCCCCAGAGTAAGCATAGCGCTAGCATGAGATAACAAAAGCAGCCTGCTAAATGAAGCGGGCTGCTTTTTTGTTGAGCCTGGGTTTTATGCAGAGAAATTTACTATGGGCTTATATTTTCTCAAACACCAGGGTAATTTCACCCAGCGTGAAGCCGAATTTGCGCATGGCGGTTCGATTGATCAAACGGCCATCTGGCTGAAGGTACATCCAGTCATCCATGGTAAATGAGATCATTCGGCCATCAATTTCGATATCTAACGGATAGCGCATGTGGAAGACATGACCGTATTGGTGTGCTTCAACTTGGCCATCTACATCGTTGGCGGTGCCAATCCAGCGGTGCTCATCAACGCGTTCAAATGTCCAAACGCGGCGATCGGTTTCACCGTCTGAAAAAACGAAAGACTCATCCAGTGTGAGAGTGTCATTTTCGTAGGTGCCTTGGATATCTACGGTGAAACGTCGCTGTACCTCGCCGGAGTAATCCTGCACCATGCCCCAGGCTCGGGTGGTGCCCGCAAAGTATTCGGCGATATCCAGGCGGGGTTCAGAATCAGCGTAGTCTTCAACATCAACGCCAGCACAACCAGCCAGCAAGAAAAGCAGTGTGAAAAAACTAATGCGCAGGGAGCGGGTCATGGAGATATTTCCTATATTGAAATGGAAGTCGGTACAACTATGGTAAAGTATTTCTATAGCATAGAGCACCTAAGTGGCTGTGACTACTGCGCACCACCGGGTTCGCTTAATATATATTATGTTAAATAGGGTGTTCTGGTCGTCTTTAATAGGTGTCCGAAAAGCTGTGATGGCGTTGGACACTCGCCCCCCATCTCCTTATCATTCCCCAACCTATTGTCCAAGGATATCTCTCGTTATGCGCCCAGGTGTTTTGTGGCTTATAGCTGGCTTGTCGCTCGCGATCACAGGCTGTGCAGCAACCCAGCCGGAAACGAATCAACCGCCCCCTTTAAGCGAAGCCTCATTCAACTCCCGTATCCTGGAATTAGAGAGCCAGCTAACCCAGCAATGCGACACCCAGTCGGCACTGCAGGAACGCCAGCTTGACCACCAAGAGGCACTGACTGCCGACATGCGTGAAGTGGGCAGTTTGCTGCGCTACCTTCGTCAAGATGTGCAGCAGTTGGAAGCCCGCGGTGAAGAGCCTGTCATCATTCGCGAAGAGTGTGAAATTGATGAGAGCTTAACCACCAAAACACTGCTGGGTCGCAGTGAATGGATAGGGCTACCGAGTCTGGGTACCTATCTCAAAGCGCGTGTCGATTCCGGTGCCAACACGTCGTCACTTTCTGCTGAAGAGATCACCCGTTTCGAACGTGATGGTGAAAACTGGGTGCGTTTCAAGTTGGCATTAAACGAAGATGATGTGGCCGTTGAATCACAGCGTGATGAATGGATTGAAGCGCCCATTGTTCGCCGAGTGCGTATTGTTCAAGCCTCAGGTGAAGAGTCGCGGCCGGTCATTTCGCTATTAATGACCTTAGGGCCAATTCGTGAAAATGTCGAATTCACGCTCAATGATCGCTCCCATTTAGATTATCCAGTGCTGCTTGGGCGGCGCTTTTTAATGGATATTGCGGTGATTGATGTGGCCGATACATATTTGCATGACCGCCCCGAGTTTCCTGGCGGTGAGCCAGCCGATCAAGCTGCTGAAGATGAAGCAGTTGATGAAGACGATACTGAAGAGTAACTACTCTCCCCTGGCGTTTTACGTAGAAAGGAATCTCCATGTCACGGTTAATGTTTTATATTATTGTCGGCTTTTTGCTGATCGCAGGTATTGCGACCAGCGTGCATCGCCATGTGCAGTTTGAAATTCCTTGGCTGCCCGGCGAACAACGCCAGGTGTGGGAAATTGAGGCGGGCATTAACTTCAATGCGCAAGACGGTCCTGTTCAGGTCGATTTGGCACTGCCCTCTCATCAGGCAGGCTACCGGGTACTGACTGAAAACACCGCATCGTCAGGCTATGGACTTGCTTATCAAGCGGATGAATTAGGCCGCACTGCCCGCTGGACAATTCGTCAAGCAGTGGGTAGCCAAACGCTCTACTACTCGGTGCAAATGTTGGTGTCGGAAGACGCTCGCTCACCGGTACAAACAGCCCCTGAAGTACCCATTACCACGCCCTGGGAAAGCCCCTACGACACGGCGGCCAACCAGCTGATTGAACAAGCCTGGGCACGCAGCGCCAACAATGCCACCTTCGCCCGCGAGCTAATTCGCGATATTAATGGTGAGCGTCAGGAGGAAAATGCACGTCTGTTGCTGACGCAAGAAAATCCGGCGGCACTGGTGGTGCGGTTACTGAACCAGGCGGGCGTTCAGGCACGTGAGGTGAGCGGCTTGCTGTTGGAAGATGGCCGTCGTCGCCAAACGCTCAGCAGTTGGATCCAGGTGTTTGATCAGTCCGGCGAAGAGTGGACCATTTTTCACCCACTGACGGGCGAACAAGGCAAGCCTGACAATTTATTGTTGTGGGAAACCGGTGGTCGAGCGGTACTGGAGGTTCAAGGCGGTACCAACTCACGGGTTACGTTCTCCATGATGACCCACGACCAGCCGGCTTCGGCGGCGGTGCGCAACCACTACTCTGAAGACACGCTGCTGAATTTCTCTATTCACAGCCTGCCTCTGGAAGAGCAAGCACTGTTCCAAACTATCTTGCTGATTCCCATTGGCGCGTTAATGGTGGTGTTTTTGCGTGTATTGGTGGGTATTAAAACGTCCGGTACCTTTATGCCGGTGTTGATCGCCCTCGCCTTCATTCAAACCACCCTGCCAACCGGTTTGATTGGCTTCCTGCTTATCGTTGCTGTGGGTTTGATTATTCGTAACTATCTCTCTTACTTGAATTTATTGCTGGTAGCCAGGGTCTCTGCGGTGATTATTACGGTGATTGCGATTATCTCGATCTTCACTGTGCTGGCCTACCGCATGGGGCTTAGTGCGGGCTTAACGATTACCTTCTTCCCAATGATTATCCTGGCCTGGACGATCGAGCGGATGTCGATTCTATGGGAAGAGGAAGGCCCCAAGCAGGTGCTAATCCAGGGTGGCGGTAGTTTGGTCACGGCCATTCTTGCCTACCTGGCGATGAATAACCCCTGGGTGCGCCACATAACGTTCAACTTCCTGGGTGTGCAGTTGATATTGATGGCGCTGATCTTGCTGCTGGGTAATTACACCGGCTACCGTTTACTGGAACTGCGCCGCTTCAAGCCAATCACTGATGATGAGAAACCCTCATGAGTTGGCTGAAGAACTGGACCTGGCCCACACGGTTGCGGGATAAAGGCATCATTGGTATGAATCGGCGCAATATTCGCTATATTGGTCGATACAATAAGCGCCGCCTTTACCCTCTGGTCGATGACAAGCTTAAAACCAAGTTGCTGGCTCAGCAGTATGGAATTACCAGCCCCGAACTGATTGGCACCGTGACCACTCAGTTTGGCGTTAAGCACATTGGCGAAATGCTCACCGGCCACGCAGGCTTTGTTATCAAGCCTGCCAAAGGGAGCGGTGGCAAAGGCATTCTGGTGGTTGAAAAAGTCGAAGATAACGCCTTTATCAAGCCAAGTGGTGCCAAGCTCTCTCTTACCGATGTTGAGCGGCACGTGTCGAATATTTTGTCGGGGTTGTACTCGTTAGGCGGCTCGCCCGACGTGGCGGTGATTGAAACGCTGATTAATTTCGATGAAAGCCTAATGGATTACACCTATGAAGGGGTTCCCGATATACGGGTAATTGTTTTTAAAGGTTACCCCGTTATGGCCATGATGCGCCTCTCCACCGCGGCATCTGACGGCAAAGCTAACCTACACCAGGGTGCGGTGGGCGTGGGTTTAAACATAGCCACCGGGGCGGCCCTGCGTGCCGTCCAGTTTGACCGGCCCTGCTTTAGCCATCCGGATACCGGTCACGACCTGGCAAGTTTGGTCGTGCCCCAGTGGGAAACGCTGCTTAATTTGGCAGCGGGCTGTTATGAGATGACCGGGCTTGGCTACCTGGGTACCGATATGGTGCTGGATCGCAAGTACGGCCCGATGCTGCTTGAGCTAAACGCGCGTCCTGGCTTGGCCATTCAAATGACCAATGGCGAAGGCTTGCGCCGCCGCCTGGATCTTATTGAGCGTCAACCCGATGGCGTGCCGGCTAAGCAGCGTGTGGCCTTTGCCCAGCACCATTTCGCGCGGCAGAGTGAACTGGTAGATAGCGAGCGGGTAGAAAGCCCTGACACCCCTTCCACCGGCGCGTAGACTACTATCGAGTAGGCTAATCACGTTCAACCGAGTTGCCCATGACCCAAGCGAGTACACTACTACAGCAGGCGGAGTCTCAGTGCCATATCCGCGGCGTGCGTTTCACTCCTATTCGCCGACGCGTGCTTGAGATGATTGCTGAAAATGGCGGTGGGCTAAAAGCCTACGATTTGCTCGATAAGCTCTCTACTGAGCACGCAGCCGCCCGTCCCCCGACCGTATACCGGGCGCTGGAGTTCTTAATTGATCAAGGGCTGGTGCATCGGATTGAGTCGCAGAACTCTTATGTGGCCTGTGCTTGCCCAGAGCATGCTCACGGTTTTCAGCTGCTTATTTGCCGCCAATGCGGTTATGTTGAAGAGCTGCATTTGGACGAGATCAGCGACCAACTGGCAGCGCTGGCAAAAAGCCAAGGCTTTAACGTTGAGCGCCAAACCATTGAGCTCCAAGGGCTCTGCCAGGATTGTCGATCGAACTGAGTCTGAGCCAGCTAATCGCGAACAGCTAATTTTTTCGTATAGTCAGCGAGTAAATCATGTCCCGTTTTGATCAAGTCGCGCCGGAGGCGTTGTTTAAACAACTAGAGCGTGCCACCCCCGAAGATAGCCTGCCTGCAGTTTCCACTCTGCTGGCGGCTGTGCGCTTTAATGCCGACGGTTTAATTCCGGCAATTGCGCAGCAGCACGACTCAAAAGAAGTGTTGATGATGGCGTGGATGAATCGCGAGGCACTTGAAGAGACCTTAGCCACCCAGCGTGTTTGCTACTATTCGCGCTCGCGGGGAACGCTGTGGCGGAAGGGAGAGACGTCGGGTCAGCAGCAGCAGCTTATCTCCGCCGCGCTTGACTGCGATGGCGATACGCTACTGTTGCACGTCGAGCAAACCGGGCCTGCCTGCCACACTGGGCGGCGCAGCTGTTTCTATATTGCCGTTAACGAAGAGCAGGCTTCGATCACCAGTAATCCGCTGATTGATCCTGACACGCTCTACGGCAAGAAAACCTAGCTCTACACATGAAATGCTTAGCCATGACTCGATTTATTTCAACGCTGTGCTCAGCTTCACGCTGGGCGGTGATGAAAGTGATGATTGGCTGCGTCAGGGTCTATCAATATACGCTTAGTCCGTTGCTGGGCCCCCGCTGCCGCTTCTGGCCCAGCTGCTCGTCATACACCATTGAAGCAATTCAGGTGCATGGACCCTTAAAAGGGGGTTGGATGGCGCTTAAACGCATCGTCAAATGCCACCCAGGCAATCCCGGCGGTATGGATCCGGTGCCCGGCGGCCGTAGCGAGCAGCTGTGCCGCGAGGATGATGAACAGGCGCCGTCCTCCTGCTGTGACCATCATCCTCGTTAATGCGTTTACCTGCTTCTGTTTTGGCTATTTCTGCTGTGCAACTGCGTAGATCTTCTCTAGCATGGCGTGCAAACCGTTGCTACGCGTTGGCGAGAGGTGTTTGTCCAGGCCTAAATCAGCCAAGAAATGTGGTTCAGTGGCACGGATTTCAGCGGCTGTTCGCTCGCTGTAAATACGCAGCAGTACGGCGATCAGGCCAGACACGATGGCTGCATCAGACGTCGCTTTAAAAACCAGCTTATCGCCCTCCTCTTCATGGCGCAGCCACACATTGGACTGACAGCCCTGAATTTTAAACTCCTCGATTTTCCACTCATCGGGAAAGTCAGGCAGCTGTTTACCCATATCGATAATGTACTGGTAACGGTCCATCCAGTTATCAAATATCTCGAAATCTTCGATCAGCTCTTGCTGGGCCTGTTCGGCGCCGGAAGTGCTCATGGTGCTTCCTTTTCGGTGGTATCTGCATGTTTATGAATCTACCTCATTATAACGACTCAAAGGCGGCTTGAGGGAGCTATCAGGAAGTGAATTGTTTAATCGATGCCGCTGCTGCTCACGGTGCCACTCAGCGTCTTCGCTATGGAGATAGCGCGAAGTGGTATCCAGTCGCGCATGACGTGCGCTCTCGGCCAAATGGCGCAGGCTAATACCCGACTGGGCCTGGTGGGTGATCGAGGTATGCCGCAACCAGTGCGGCGTTGCTTGGTGAAGTGCGGCAATATGTTCAGGTGCGCCGCCGCTAGCCTCAAGTGCTTGCGCCGCCTGCTGAAACGTCTCTCGAATAAGTCGATAAAGCTGGTTATGACCCAGGCCGCGCTGACCATCCAGGGCGCGAAGCAACGGCATAGCGGTTTCCAGCTGACTGTGGGTGTCAGGCAGCCCCAGTGCTTGGCGCCACTGCTGAAGGCAGTTCAGCATATCCTCAGGCAGCGGAATGCGTGCCATCTTGCTGCCTTTGCCCACCACATGCCACCACCAGCGGCCTTCACTGCGCTGGAAATCGCCCATGCGTGCATCGGCCATCTCGCTAATGCGCGGTGCCAGCAAATAGGCAAAGCCAAAGATAAAGCGCCGTCGTGCATGTTCAAAACGGGCGCGACTCCCCTCCCCAGCCGCTAACGGTGTATTCAGCCACGTCCATAGCCACGCCCATAGATCGCTTTCCAGGTACCGCTCTATACGCGGCGTCTGGTTATTCAGTCGACGCGATTTATCGCGCATCAAACGAAACGGGTTGTGGTTAACCCACCCGGCTTCCACCAGCCAAGCAAACATACCCTGCAGTATCACCAGACTTTGGCGTCGACTGGCAGGCGACAGCACGCCGCGAAATGGCTTCCACGCCGGATGCGAGCGGGGTTTTGATGGCCCGACCCATTGCTCGCAGGGCTGTGGGTCGGTGAGAAAGGCTTCGAATTGGCGCAGCGTTTCGCGGTTTATGTCGGCCAGTGTAAGCCCTTGGCTAGCCAGCCACAGCAGCAGGCGCTCCGACTCACGGCGGTAAGCTTTCCAGGTTTGCGGGCTATCCACGTACTCCTCCAGCCACGCCATCACCGCCTGGGCATCATTTTGGGCGCTAATGCGTCCGTCATTGGGCAAGGTGTTTAGCGGCAATAGCAGGTCAGTGGGTGTAATAACATTATTCGCCATACCTTTCTCTACCCTTATCCAAGCCCTTGTTTATAGGGTTTATTGACACTCTATAGGTCGTAAGTGTGCCGCTGTAGCTGAATAAATTCAAGATAATACGGGTAATCTTGAATTTATACGCAATATCATAAATAATTTTACGTATTACATAATACGTAATTATTGCCTTTTGAATCATTAATGCCGACAATGGCGACGACAAATCCGGTAAGAAAAGCCCGCAAGGAAGGAGCGCTTCATGGCCCGCAACGGCATTCAGTACAGCGATGTGCAACAAGCGATAGATACCCTGCAGGCTCGCGGCGACACGCCCAGCGTGCAGCGCATCCGCGATGTGCTGGGCACCGGKAGCTTCACCACGATTAGTGATCACTTTCGCCAGTGGCGCAGCGAGCGGGAGCAAAATCGCGACGTGCCACCACCCAGAGGGGTGCCGGAAGTCGTGGTGACTATGGCCAGCGAGCTATGGCGCGAAGCCCAAGAGGTAGCGAATCAAACGCTGCTCCACTATCGCGAAGATGCAGACCGTCAAGTGGCAGATGCCCAGCAGCTTGCTGAGGAGGCTAAACAGCAGGCGGCCAACGCCGAACAGCGTGAAAGCGCCCTCGCCGAGCATTTACGCCATATTGATCAGCGCATGGAGGCGTTAAACCGGGAATTAGCTGCGAGTCAAACCAGTGAGCGCCACTGGCACCAGCTTGCCGAAGCGTCACACAGTGAAGTCAATCAACTGAAGCAGGCGCAACAGCAGCTAAAGAGCCAGATAGAGGAGCAGCGAGATACGCATAGCCAAGCCCTTAGTGAGCAGCAGGTGGCGTGGGAGCAGCGGCTGGCACAAGAAGAGCAGCGTCATGAGGCAGCGGAAGGCAGGCTGATGGCGATGCTGGATAGTGCTCAACAGGCACGCGCCCAGGAGGAGAAGAGTTACCAAAAACGTCAGCTGCAGTCTGAGCAGCGTGTGGAGACATTAAGTCAGGAGTTAAAAACAAAGCAGCAGGCCCTGCATCAACTGCAGCTGGAAGGCAACGAACGCGAGCAGCGGCTTAGTGACCAGGCGCAACAAATCACATCTCTGGAAAAGCAGTTGAAGGCGCTTACCCTACAGCTGGATGAGTCGAAGGTGGCGCTCAAGAAGCAGGCCCAACAGCATGCCGATCGCGAAACCGCGCTACAGCAAGCGTGGCAAGAGAAGTTGTGGAACCGTATGGAGGCGTTGCAAACACAGCTAACGGCACTTCCCGACGCGCTTTCACATCAGAGTGCCAAGGGTAATGAACCAGAACAGTGATCAAAGCTGCGTTCTTAAAAGACTGGTCTTAAAACGGAGAATATAAAAAAGCCCAGCTGTTAAAGGCTGGGCTTTTGGTGCGATACCGTTGGTTTAACGGTAGTAAGCGTTGGTCGTATCGGTATGGTCGGTGACGTCGCGAATGCCGGCAAGCTCGGGAATGCGCTCCATCAGGGTTTTCTCAACGCCATCTTTCAGCGTTAAATCGACCGCTGCACAGCCCTGGCAACCACCGCCAAAGGCTAATACCGCATACTGCTGCTCGGTGAGCTCAACCAGCTTGATTTCACCGCCATGGGCCGCCAGCCCAGGGTTGATTTCGCTGTAAAGTACGTAGTTAATACGGTCTTCCAGCGGGCTATCGGCATTGACCTTAGGCATCTTGGCGTTGGGCGCTTTGATCGTCAGCTGACCACCCATGCGGTCGGCGTTGAAATCCACCACCGCTTCTTCCAAAAACGCTAAGCTGTTTTTATCGAGAAATACATTGATTTTCTCGAGCTCCAGCGTGACATCGGTCGGCTCTTCTTCGCCGGGACGGCAGTAAGCTAGGCAGGTTTCCGCGTAGGGTGTGCCCGGCTGGGTAATGAAAATGCGTACGGCAATACCCTCAACGTTCTGCTTTTCCAGCAGTTCTGCCAAGTATTCTTGCGCACTGTTCGTAATATCAATACCTTGGGTATCAACACTGGTTTCTTTTTCGCTAGTCGTGGTCATGAGGGCTGTCTTCCTCCCGTGGTAGTGGCGGCGCCACTTCACATGTCATTTGTGTCTATGGTAAGCAAAACAGCGCGCTGACACAATCCCGACTGTTTTAGTCGGCTATTTTAAACAGCTCTTTTTACGGGCGACTATTAATTATCTTTCCTTATCTTGCGTATAGCCTCCGTAGGGGCGCCTTTTGCCATCCCTTTTGTTATCATTATGCGCCTTATAACGACAGATGCTGCTTTTCCGACGATAACAACATCCCCTTTGACGACTGTGACGCTGGAGAACTCCCCCTGCCATGGCTGATAGTGCTTTGATCGCAACCCTCACCCAACGCCTTGCTGAACGCATCCTGATTCTGGATGGCGGCATGGGCACCATGCTGCAGAATGCCCAGTTGATCGAGGAAGATTTTCGCGGCGAACGGTTTAGCGACTGGCCCTCGGATCTCAAAGGCAATAATGATCTGCTCGCGCTTACCTGCCCCGAAGTGGTCACGCGGATTCACCGTGACTACCTGGAAGCCGGTGCCGATATTATTGAGACCAACACCTTTAATAGCACTCAGCTGTCACAGTCTGATTACGGCATGGAATCGCTGGTGGTTGAGCTTAACCGCGAATCAGCACGCCTGGCCCGCGAGGTGTGTGATGCGGTGGCCGCCGAAACCGGCGTGCCCCGCTATGTTGCCGGTGTGTTAGGCCCCACCTCGCGCACCGCCTCGCTATCGCCGGATGTGAATGATCCCGCTAAGCGTAACGTCACCTTTGATGAGCTGCGCGAGAATTACTATGAAGCCGCCGAGGCGCTGATTGCAGGTGGTGCCGATCTAATCATGATCGAAACCATCTTCGATACGCTTAACGCCAAGGCAGCGATTTATGCCCTGGAAGAGCTATTCGATGACCGCGGTGAGCGCCTGCCGGTAATGATCTCCGGCACCATTACCGATGCCTCTGGCCGCACGCTTTCGGGTCAAACCACAGAAGCGTTCTGGAATTCGGTGCGCCACGCTCAGCCACTCTCGGTGGGCTTAAACTGCGCCCTGGGCGCCGAGGAGCTTCGCCCCTATCTGGAAGAGCTCTCTACCAAGGCCGACACCTTTGTCTCCGCCCACCCCAACGCGGGGCTGCCCAACGAGTTTGGTGAGTACGACCAAACACCGGAAGAGATGTCGGAGATCGTCAGCGAGTTTGCCTCAAGCGGATTGGTCAATATTATCGGCGGCTGCTGCGGCTCCACGCCCGAGCATATTCGCGCCATTGCTGATTCTGTTCGCGATATGGCGCCCCGGGTCATTCCTGAGCGCAGCCGCGCCTGCCGTTTATCCGGTCTAGAACCGTTCAATATTGAAGCCGATTCGCTGTTCGTCAACGTCGGCGAGCGTACCAACGTCACCGGCTCGGCGCGCTTTAAGCGCTTGATAGTAGAAGAGGACTTCACCACGGCGTTAGAGGTCGCCCTGGAGCAAGTCGAAAGCGGTGCGCAAGTCATCGATATCAATATGGACGAGGGCATGCTCGAGTCCAAGGAAGCCATGGAGCGCTTTCTAAACCTGATCGCTGGCGAGCCGGATATCGCCCGGGTACCGATTATGATCGACTCCTCCAAGTGGGAGATCATCGAAGCGGGCCTGAAGTGCGTCCAGGGCAAGGCGGTGGTGAACTCCATTTCGCTTAAAGAGGGCGAAGCCGCCTTCCGCGAACAGGCGACCAAGTGCCGCCGCTTTGGCGCTGCGATTGTCGTCATGGCCTTTGATGAAGATGGCCAGGCAGATACCTTCGCCCGCAAAACCGAAATTTGTCAGCGCGCCTATCGCCTGCTGGTGGATGAAATCGGCTTCCCCGCGGAAGACATTATCTTTGACCCCAATATCTTTGCCATCGCCACCGGTATTGAGGAGCACAACAACTACGCGGTCGACTTTATCGAAGCGACTCAATGGATTCGCGACAACCTGCCCCACGCAATGATCTCGGGKGGTGTGTCTAACGTCTCGTTCTCGTTCCGTGGCAACAACCCAGTACGCGAAGCGATTCACTCGGCGTTCCTTTATCATGCGATCCGCGCGGGCCTTTCCATGGGTATCGTCAACGCGGGCCAGCTCGCCGTTTATGACGACCTCCCCGCCGAGCTACGCGACGCTGTAGAGGATGTGGTGCTCAATCGCCGCAGCGACGGCACCGAGCGCTTGCTGGATATTGCCGATAAGTATAAAGGCGACGGTAGCGGCGCGGCCAAGAAAGAGGATCTCGAGTGGCGCAGTTGGCCGGTCAATAAGCGTATTGAACATGCGCTGGTGAAAGGCATTACGGTGTATATCGAAGATGACACCGAGCAAGCCCGCGCCGAGGCCGAACGCCCAATTGAGGTCATTGAAGGCCCGCTGATGGACGGCATGAACGTGGTCGGCGACCTGTTTGGCGATGGCAAGATGTTCTTGCCGCAGGTGGTTAAGTCCGCGCGAGTGATGAAACAGGCCGTCGCCTACTTGATCCCCTATATCGAGGCCGAAAAGAGCGAAGAGACCAAGGCCAAAGGCAAGATCGTGATGGCCACGGTCAAAGGCGATGTCCACGATATCGGTAAAAATATTGTCGGCGTGGTGTTGCAGTGTAATAACTACGAGGTGATTGATCTGGGCGTTATGGTCGCCGCCGACAAAATCTTACAGGCAGCCAAAGATCACAACGCCGATATTATCGGTCTTTCGGGCCTGATTACCCCGTCGCTGGATGAAATGGTGCACGTCGCCAAAGAGATGCAGCGCCGCGGCATGGATCTACCGCTGCTAATTGGCGGTGCCACCACCTCTAAAGCGCATACCGCGGTCAAAATCGAACCGCAGTATGAGCATCCGGTGATTTATGTGACCGACGCCTCCCGGGCCGTTGGCGTAGCGGGCAAATTATTGACGCCTGCTTTAAAAACACCTTACGTCGCCGAAATCCGTGAAGAGTACGAAAAGGTTCGCGAGCGTAACGCCAAGCGCCGCCCCAAAGCAGCGGATCTTGACTACACTCAGGCGCGCAAGCGGCGTTTTCGCACCGACTGGAACAACCACACCCCCGCCGAGCCCAATATGTTGGGGTTAAAAACCTTCGATGATTACGACCTGGAAGAGCTGATCGAACGCATCGACTGGACGCCGTTCTTTATGAGCTGGCAGCTAGCGGGCAAGTACCCCAAAATTCTCGACGACAAAGTCGTCGGCGAGGCAGCCCGCAATCTGTTTGAAGACGCCAAAGTCATGCTGCGCAAGCTGGTTGAGGAGAAGCGCGTCCAGGCCCGCGGTGTTATCGGCCTATGGCCCGCCAATAGCGTCGATGACGACGTTATTGAGGTCTATGCGGATGAGTCGCGCAGCGAAGTCGTCGAGCGTCTGCATCACATTCGCCAGCAAACCACCAAAGGCCGCGACGGCATCTGCTACAGCCTGGCCGATTTTATTGCCCCCAAAGAGAGCGGCAAAGCCGATTGGATTGGTGGCTTTGCGGTCACCACCGGCCACGGTGTCGATAAGCTCTCCAAAGCGTATGAGGCCGCCGGTGACGACTACAATGCGATTATGGTGCAGGCGTTGACGGATCGCCTTGCGGAAGCCTTCGCCGAGCGCATGCACGAACGGGTGCGCAAAGAGTTTTGGGGCTATGTGCCGGAAGAAACTCTGGACAACGATGCCTTGATCGCCGAGAAATACCAGGGTATCCGCCCTGCCCCTGGCTACCCCGCCTGCCCGGATCACACCGAGAAAGCCACGCTATTCCGGTTGCTCGATGCCACTGAAAATACCGGTCTGGCGCTAACCGAAAACTTCGCCATGTGGCCCGCAGCGGCGGTTTCCGGCTGGTACTTTGCCCATCCGCAGTCGAAATACTTCTCTACCGGTAAGATCACCCGAGATCAGGTCGAGGCCATCGCCGCACGTAAGCAGATGCCCCTTGAGGAAATGGAGCGCTGGCTCTCGCCGGTACTCTCCTACGACCCGAGCTGATTAATGCTGTCAGTTGGCCGTCACGGCAAGGTTATGCGTCTTGCCTTACCGATCATGCTGGGCATGCTCTCCCAGAGCATGCTCAACTTGATCGATGCCGCACTGGTAGGGCATTTAGGCGAGGTAGCCCTTGCTGGCGTGGGAGTGGGCGGTTACGCCATGTTTATGCTCAGCGCTGTCGTGTTTGGACTCTCCTCCAGCGTGCAGTCACAAACTGCACATCGCGTCGGTGCTGCCAACATAGAGATCGCCCAACCGCTTAACTCGGGGCTGGTGATTGGGCTTGTGTTTGGCCTGCCGCTGTCCGTCTGGGCTTGGTGGCAAGCACCGCTGCTGATTGGCTTGATTAGCCAGGCCGATGACGTTCAAGGCGTAGCGGTTAGCTATTTTCGTTGGCGGGTGGTGTCACTGATGGCCATTGCGCTAACGCTCTGCTTTCGTGGCTACTGGAACGGTCGCCAGCAAACGCATCTCTATTTGCGTATCATCGTGGCGGTTCACTTGATTAATGTGGTGGTCAGTGCTGGGTTGATCTATGGATTTGCCGGGCTACCCAAAATGGGGGCGAGCGGTGCGGGTGCTGGCACAACACTATCGCTGTTTATTGGCTTGATTGTTTGGTGTTGGGTGAGCATAAAAAGCCCATTTATCCACCATTTTTTGACACGCATGCCTTGCTTAGCCACCCTGCGTACGACCTTGGTACTTGCCGCTCCTCACTCTTTGCAGCAGTTTTTATTTGCAGCGGGATATGCGGTACTCATTTGGTTACTTAGCCAGCTAGGCACGGCCAGTGTCGCGGTTGGCCATGTGTTGATTAATCTTTCACTGCTGCTAATTTTGCCGGGAGTGGGTATTGGCGTTGCGGCGATGAGCTTAGTGGGTGAGGCATTAGGCCGAGATGCTCAGCACGAAGCCCACCGCTGGGGTCTGGATGCGCTGCGGGTCGCATGGCTACTGCTACTTGTGCTGGCGCTGCCAATGTTAGTGATACCCGAACAGGTACTTGGGATATTTTTCAGCAGTAGCGAGCTAGTCGCGCTGGGTAAACTGCCGCTGCAGCTAACCGGCGTGATGATTGTGCTGGATGCCGCCGCCCTGGTGCTTGCCCAGGCGTTAATGGGCGCAGGCGCCCAGCGCACGGTTATGATGCTCACCCTGGGGATGCAGTGGCTGCTTTTTTTACCCCTGGCCTGGTGGGTGGGGATTGGCTTAGAACAGGGTTTATTAGGTATTTGGCTTATGCAACTGCTTTATCGATTGATAAACTCAGCCGGATTTTTATGGGTATGGCAGCGCCGCCGCTGGCTGGCCCCCGCTTTCTAACTCGTTGACTGGCCCATGATATGTGTTCTAAATAGCTTTTAGAGATAAAAAGATAATTATATATTCTTTTGTAGAATATGACGCCCGCGTTAAGGTGACACTATATTAACGTCCGTCTCAACGTGACCATTTCGCTTTTAGCAGGATCGTGCCCCATGTACCGTTATGATATTCACGACCAAACCCTGGTTGATGAGCGTGTCGCTCAGTTCCGTGACCAAATGGAACGCTACCGCGCCGGGCGTTTGGGAGAAGAAGAGTTCCGTCCGTTACGGTTGCAAAACGGCCTCTATATTCAACGCCATGCGCCCATGCTGCGCATTGCGATTCCTTACGGCATGCTGGCAGGCAGCCAGTTGCGTGCCTTGGCTGAGATCACTCGCCGTTACGACCGCGGCTATGGCCACTTTACTACGCGGCAAAATTTACAGTTGAACTGGCCTGCCCTTGAAGACGTGCCGGATATTCTGGCCGATCTCGCCAAGGTGCAGATGCACGCCATTCAAACCAGTGGTAACTGCATTCGTAACACCACCAGCGACCAGTTTGCCGGCATCGCCAACGATGAAGTGGAAGATCCACGTCCTTGGTGTGAGTTAATCCGCCAGTGGTCAACCTTGCACCCGGAATTCGCCTATCTGCCCCGCAAGTTCAAAATCGCGGTCAGCGGTGCGGCCCAAGACCGTGCCGCGATCCAGGTTCACGATATTGGGCTGCGTTTTTGGTACAACGCCGACGGCGAGCTGCGTATAAAAGTGTTGGCCGGTGGCGGCCTGGGCCGTACCCCGATGATTGCGGACGTGGTTCGTGAAGATCTGCCCTGGCAGCATTTGTTGACCTACCTGGAAGCCTGCGTACGGGTTTACAACCAGTTTGGTCGCCGGGATAACAAGTTCAAGGCGCGGATTAAAATTCTGGTCAAAGCGCTGGGTATTGAAGAGTTTCGTCGTCGGGTTGATGAAGAGTGGGCGCACCTGAAAGACGGCCCGCAGACGCTTAACCAAGCAGCGGTTGATGCGGCTAAAGTTCACTTCCCCGAGCCTGATCGTCGCCCGGTTGCAGTAAACGCAAACGAAGAATTTGACCGCCTGCGTGCAGAAAATCGCAGCTTTGCACGATTTGTCACTAACAACGTAACCGATCATAAGGTGCCTGGGTATAAAGCCGTGACGCTATCGCTGAAGCGCCGCGAGCACGCGCCTGGTGATGTCACCGCCGATCAGATGGAAGCCGTGGCTGATTTAGCCGATCGCTACAGCTTTGGTGAAGTGCGCGTCACTCACGAGCAGAACCTGGTGCTTTCTGACGTTCCGGTCGACGAGCTGGAAGCACTTTGGCAAGAGCTTGAAGCGCTGGGTATGGCGAACCCCACCGTGGGCACGCTCAACGATATTATCTGCTGCCCTGGCGGCGACTACTGCAGCCTGGCCAATGCGGTATCGATTCCCATCGCCCAAGCACTGCAGGAGCGCTTTGAAGATCTAGACTTCCTGTATGATCTTGGCCCGCTGGATCTGAATATCTCCGGCTGCATGAACGCCTGTGGCCACCACCACGTTGGCCATATCGGCATCCTGGGCGTGGATAAAAAAGGTGAAGAGTTCTACCAAATATCGATTGGCGGTAACTCCACCGACGATGCCTCGCTGGGTAAGATTTTAGGCCCGTCCTTTTTCCGCTCAGACGTGCCGGACGTAGTGGAAAAAGTATTGGAAGTCTATGTGTCACAGCGCCATGAGGACGAACGCTTCTTGGATACTTACCGCCGTATTGGCCTAAAACCCTTTAAGGAGCGTGTCTATGCCTAATAAAACAGCTGAGACGCAAACTGAAGCGGTTGAGCAAACACCGGTTCATGTCGATCACCTGATTGCCAACGGCGAGGTGGCGGCGGAGAACGCTTGGTGTGTCTCCTATGATGAAGACACGCTACCCGAGCAACGCCCAGCGTTTGTGCCTTTGCCACTATGGCAAGCGAATCAAGATGATGATGAGCTGGCACCGCTACTTACCAGCGATACCGAGCTGACGGCAGAATTAGCCAAGCAGCTGGGTAGTTCTGCGGCGGTCGCCATTGATTTCCCCGCCTTCACTGATGGCCGTGGCTACTCCATCGCTCGCCTGCTTCGCGAGCGTTACGACTACCGTGGTGAAGTGCGCGCTGTAGGCGACGTCTTGGTTGATCAGTTGGATTACATGCGCCGCTGTGGATTCAGTGCGATGGCGCTGCGTGATGACCAGCATCCAGATGATGCCCTGCGTGCGCTCAGCTTTATCAGCGTTCGCTACCAGCCTGATGTGGAAGAGCGTCAGGCGCTGTTTGAACGCCGCTTAGCCACTAGGGATTAAACGCACATTCCATCCATCAAGTAATGTTAAAGGGMAGCGTCAGCTGCCCTTTTTTATTTGTGAACAGCGTTATTGTAAAACCGTCATCCCCGGCGCTTTTGCTGGCGCTCGCGGTTATTGGTCTTAGCGCGGTCGCTTTTGCGTAGCATCACCCAGGTAGCCCCCAGCCCCCCTTCCGAAGGCTGTGCGGATACGTACGCCTGCACTTCCTCGAACTGGCTGAGCCACTTGGCTAGGTACGAACGCAGCACGTTCGCTGGACTATCAATCTCGCGGCCACGGCCATGCACGATCATAACGGAGCGTAAATCGTGGGCGTAGGCTTCTTGAATAAACGGAAACAGCATTCGGCGACACTCACTTAATGGCCGCCTTAATAGATGCAACTGCGATTGAACGCTATAGCCACCGTGCCTTAATTTATCGACAACGCCCTGCTGAATGCCCTCACGGCGATACTCCATGGGATCAAAGGGGGGCAGCAGATCGACAAAATCGTCGGATAGAAAGTTGCGCGCGCCCATCTCTTCTTCTGCCCATTCTCGCCGGGCCAACTGTGATTCAGAAGGGCTCGTACGGTTAGCGCCTGGGTCTGCACGGTTGCTCGGTGGCAGTGGCTTAACATCGCCAACAAGAGCACGAAAATCCGTATGTTCACGAAGTGGCTGATTCATTGCAGGCTCCTCCGTTAAGGTCTACTCGCTATCCTAGCAAATCCAGGCACTTTGCTTAAGAAGATTCAATAAGTCGATAACCTAGAACTTGTCATTGTCTGTTGGGCGCGCCAAGCTAACCAGCCATTTTTGTATCGTTCATAGTGAGTTAAAGATAGTGAGGCAACGTATGGTGTGGCTAAAACGCCTGTTAATGTTAAGCGCTGTGGGGTTCTTCGCCCTAGCCGGGTGGCTCTGGTTAACCATGCTCAGCCCTTGGTTTTATGACCGCCCTGACGACCTCCCCGCTATCGAACAGCGCACCCATCAGGTGTTTGTTTACGGCACGCTACGCTATGCACCTGTGCGCTTGGTCGTTATGGGTAGCTTCGGCGACCCTGAGGAAGCCGTGCTTGAGGGGTACCAGCGCAACGGTCTCGATCTTTCACCGCAGCCGGGGAGTAACGTGGAGGGCCTATTGTTACGTGTGGACGCCAAACAGCTGGCGCGCCTTGACCGCTACGAGCGACTTGGAGTTCGCTACGAGCGGGTGGCGATAACCCTCGACGATGGCACTCGCGCCTGGGTCTACCAACGCCTGCCAGCGCGACAAAAAGCCTGGCTACCGTACACGGACTTGCCGATAGCTCTGGTACCATAGGCAGTTGCGCGGTGCCCTATTGCCCAGCCAGCTTTTATGAACCCATTCAGGAATAGTGATGAGTGAGATGACCCCTTACGTTTTGGTTCTCTACTACTCGCGTTCAGGCGCGACCGCCACCATGGCGCAGCAGATCGCGGCCGGCGTGGAAAGTGTGCCCGGCATTCAGGCGCGTTTGCGCACGGTAGCGCCGGTATCAACAACCTGCGAAGCCGTTGACCCAGAAATTCCTGCTGAAGGCGCGGTCTACGTTGACCTGGACGACCTGCGCAACTGCAGCGCGTTAGCACTGGGCAGCCCTACTAGGTTTGGCAACATGGCCGCACCGCTTAAGTATTTTATCGATTCTACCAGCAGCCTGTGGATGAACGGCGCTTTAATCGACAAGCCAGCCAGCGCTTTTACTTCTACTTCAAGCCTGCACGGTGGGCAGGAGAGCACCCTGCTCACCATGCTGGTGCCGCTACTGCATCACGGTATGGTCTATGCAGGAGTGCCTTATAGCGAAACCACCTTGCTAGAGACACGCACCGGCGGCACCCCCTATGGTGCGAGCCATTTGGCAGGGACGCGGAGTGACCGCTCGGTCGACGAGCACGAGCGCGCACTATGTGTTGCCCAGGGTAAACGATTGGCGCGTCTTGCCTTGGCACTGCACGCTATGCGTCAGGAGGCATTATGAGGCAGTGGCTGGAAGATGTAGAAGCACGCCATGGGCTTGATAAACTGACCCTTCGAAGCCGACAGGTGGTATTAGCCAGCTTTGCCATACTGCTGCTACTGGTTGTTTACCGTGGCCTTGTACTCCAAGGCGACGAATTTAATTGGCGCCCTGTGGTCGCGTTCGTGCTTCCCCTGGTGCTGTTTTTACCCTCCATCATTGGTAAACGCGCACGCGGGCACGCATGGCTCGCTTTTGTTAGCCTGCTCTACTTCACCCAAGGCGTGATGTTAATAACCCTGCCTGGGCAAGGTCTGCGCGGAATTCTAGAGGCGGTTGTCGCGCTGGTGCTGTTTGCTGGCTGCATGGGCTATGCGCGCTTTCGCAGTCGACAGTTGCGTCAACAGAAAACGGGGCAATAAAAATAAGTGCTTTAAAACCACAGCCATAGGACGACGCCAGCAGCAATAAATAAACTGCCGATGGCACGTAAACGCAGCGTGGCAACATTACACGGTTCGTTACGCGCATCGACTGGCTGCTGGCGAAAGCGCTTGGTACCTACCAGCATTGCTGTTACTAGCGGTTCACCCAGCAGCCGATGTACGATCAAGCCAGCTAGATGCAGCCCGATTAGAATGATGAGTAGATCACTATTGAGTTGATGCAGGGTTCTAAGCTGGCCACCTGCTCCATCGCCAAATACGCCATAGAGCGGCGCCTGAAAAAAGATATCGTCACTTAAAAACAGGCCGCTAACTGATTGAAAACTAAGCGAAAGCAGCATCAGCAGTACCATCCACCCGCCTAGCGGGTTATGGCTGGCATAAGCGCCGGGCCGACGCTTTAGCAGCAATTGGGAATAAGCAACCGTTTCAACGGGTGGATATAAAAACGTTTTAAATCTCGCATACACGCTACCCAGTAGGCCCCACAGCCCACGAAAGACGAGTAAACCTATTACCAGGTAGCCCGCTTGGGCGTGCACTTCAACCGGAAATAGAAAGGGCGCACCGCTGGTCTTGGTGGTATAAAAGGAGACCAACACCGCCGCCACTAACCCCCAGTGAAATAGGCGAACCCAAATATCCCATACCTCAATCGCTACCTTCTCGCGCATAACCTATCCTCATTAGCAGTGATGAGCTTACAGTGGGTGAGCCCGGAATGATGAGATAGCTTCGCATTAATTGAGCCTGTCTCATAGAATGTGAGACAGTTAGCCGCCATCGTTAGCCAGAACATTGGGTAAATAAAAGCAGTGCGTCAACGCGTTTAACATCCATTGATGTCGGTCACTTGAGCTTTAAAGGCAGACCAGCGAACATGGATGAAACTACAGGGAGAAGCATTCGATGACACGTAACATAGCCGACATTAGGCGTGATTATGAAGGCGGCAGGCTAGAAGAGTCCCAGACACCCGACGATCCATTCGTGTTATTTGATGAGTGGTTCACCCTTGCGCTGGAAAAAGAAGGTAAAGATGGCAACGCCATGACGCTAGCCAGCGTTGACAGCCAAGGCCGCCCCCACGCCCGAGTGGTGCTGCTCAAGGGATTCGATGAACGCGGCATGGTTTTTTTTACTAACTACCACAGTCACAAGGGCAGCGAGCTGAGCAATGTGCCTTACGCGGCCATGACCTTCTGGTGGCCCTCGCTCTCCCGACAGGTGCGTATTGAAGGCCCCGTTGAGCAGGTCTCCGCCGACGAGTCTGATGAGTACTTTGCCAGTCGCCCCCGAGGCAGCCAGTTGGGCGCTTGGATTGCGACTCAAAGTGTGGTGATCCCTGACCGCAACTGGATCGAAGAGCGCCAAAAGCGCTTTGAACAAGCCTACGATGGACAGGACATTCCCCGCCCGATTCACTGGGGKGGCTATCGTGTCAGTCCGGAAATGATTGAGTTTTGGCAGGGCCAGCCTAGCCGCCTACACGACCGCCTACGCTTTGAACGTCGCGACGGCGGTGAATGGAGCCGTTTCCGCATGGCGCCGTAACGTCTAAAACGAAGCTTACCAATTCAATTAAGGCCTGCGTGTTGTACGCAGGCCTTGTAGCGGTTTTACGTTGTTAAAAGGCCTAATCCGGCATACTTTCAAGGCGGTGTCGCTGCCACTCACTTTCGGGCTCGTTGAGGCGCAACACGGCATCAATTACCTGCTCTTCCATGTTATAGCGGCATTTAAAGCCTAAGTGTTTCATTAGCGCGCGCATAGGATGATTATCGACCATAATTTTGCCGATCATCTCCAGGGTGCCAATATTAGTGCAGTAATCAATCATCTTCTTCATCAGCAGGCTGCCAATACCCAGGCCCTGCAGATCATCGCGGATAATGACCGAGAATTCGGTACGAATATTATCTGGGTCGTTCCACACCCGGACCACGCCAAGCATCTCTTTGCTGCCATCGTCGCCTAAATACTCGGCAATAAACGCCATCTGACGGTCGTAATTGATATGCGAGAGGATCGATAAGTCACGCTGGGTCAGGTTGGACTTATTGTGGAAATAGCGGAAACGAATACTCTCTTCCGAGAGCTGGCGATGGAAGGTGGTGATTAGGTGGGCATCTTCGGCACGAATAGGCCTGACCTCGACCTGCCAGCCGTTTTTCAGCGTCACCCACTCACGCAGCTCTTCAGGGTACGGCATGATCGCAAAGCGCGATGGCGAACCAAGATCCAGGGCGAAATCGACGGCGACCATACCGTCACGATTCAGCAGCAGAGGATTGACTTCTAGCCCGCGCAGATCGCTTAGATCAGACGCCATTTGCGATAGTTTGACCAGCATTTGGCAAAGGTGCTGAATGTCACGCTCAGGGTCGGCGGAATGTTCGCGAATTAATGAGGCGGCGTGGGTTCTGCCCACCACATCGGCGGCCAGACTCATATTGAGCGGCGGTAGCGCGACCTGGCGGTCAGCCAGTACGTTAACTTTATAACCGCCAATGCCAAACACGATAAGCGGGCCGAAGACTGGGTCACGGGTTATGCCCGCGCAAATCTGCATCGAGTGCTTGCCACGCTGCATGGGCTGCAAACAGTACTCGCGGATCGCGTATTCGGGGAATTTCTCAGCGACTTTTTCGCCTAGTTGGCGAACGCCTTCCGCCACCTGTTCAGGCGTGTCTAAATCCTGCAGCAGACCCGCCGAAATTTTATGCGGGTGCTTACGGTAGCGATATGGGCGGCAGTTGCCTTCATGCACTACTTTAAGCGCCTTGGTGCCAGGAATCTCCGCAGCGCGGGCGAGCGCTTCATCGGCATTGGCCAAATAGACGCTGGGTGCCGTGGGAATACCATAGGCCTCAAGCACTTGGGCGGTTTCAGAGTGAGTTAAGGTTTGTCTGCCCTGCTCTTTTGCCTGTTTAATCAGCGTACGGCACTGGGCGCGTATTTCCGGGCTAGTGGAAAACGGCAGGCTGGGTGGGATCTCCTGTAGCAGCGCTTGAACGCGCTGATAGATCACCATATGCATAAAGGCCTTAACGGCTTTTTCGGGTGAAATATAGGTCGGAATTCCGGCTAAATTGCATATATGGCGGGCATTAAGCGCCTCTTTTAAGCCCATCCAACTGGTCAGCAGGTTGCGGCGAAACTTCTTGCGGTTATCGATCAGCGCCTGGGCAGTCACTAGCGATGGCGCCATTCGGGTGGGCGCGTGTACCACCAGTACCGCATCGACATTGGCGTCAGCAGCGACAATCTCCAGGGCTTGGACAAATCGCTCCGGCGAAGCGTTGCCCCCCACGTCCACCGGGTTCTCCCCTGGCTTGCTCATATCGACCTCGCTGCGGTGCAGCGCTGCCTGGGTTTCGTCGCTAAATTCAGCCAATTTGCCGCCCGCACTAATCAGCTTATCAATGGCCAGCATCGCGGGCCCTAAGCCGTTAGACACAATGGCCAGACGATCGCCCTTGAGGGGTTTCATGCGCGACAGGGTTTCCAATGCATCAAGCAGTTCATCGGAGTCGTCGACCCTCACCACCCCTGCTCGGGCAAAGGCGGCATCAAACACTACATCACGATTGGCAATCCCTGGGGTGGGCGCCATACCGGATATATCTGACTCTGGGGTGCGGCCACTTTTTATCGCCAACACCAAGCGGTTACGTGACGCATCCCGCACCGCGGTCATAAAGTGCTGAGCGTCGCTGATTCGCTCCAAGTGCAGCATAATGGCTTGAGCGGGAGAGAACTGATTAACGTAATCGATCAGATCCGGGAGCAGCACGTCCACACTATCGCCAACGGTAATCAAATGGGAAAACCCAACATCACGCCCAGCGGCCCAATCGATCATCGCATTGGCGAGCATACCGGATTGGCCCAAGTAGGCCACGCGGCCCGCTTTTACTGGCTGACTGGCATAAGAGGCATTCAGCTTTTTGCCCGGTACAATCAGCCCCATGCACTCTGGGCCCAGCACACGAATACCCGAAACCCGTGCCGCACTGAGCATTCGCTCGCGGATAGAGCCCTTATTGCCTTTATCGCGGTCCAGATAAGCACCGCCTGAGAGAACCAGAGCCGCTTTGACACCGTACTGCCCAAGCTTTTTAATCAGGCTGGGAACGCCTTCAATAGGCGAGCAGACCACGGCTAAGTCGGGCACTTCGGGTAGATCGCTTACACGACTAAAGCACGGCACGCCAAAGACCTGGGAGTAGCCTTTAAGGTTGACCGCCCAAAGCGGCCCCTTAAAACCGCCCTCTTGGATGTTTCTCAGCACTAAACCGCCTAACGACGCAGGCTTTTCAGAGGCGCCAAACACCGCTAGTGTGCGAGGTTCGAAAAAATGGTGTAAAAAGCGCGTGCTCAAAATGCGTCTCCCCTGAACATGAATCGCAGCTGTACGACTTATTGACACTGTCGCCCAAGGCCTGAAGGCGATTAAGGTGGCATCAATAATAATGGAGCGTTGGAATGATTACCGCCTACCTTACCCACCCAGACTGCTCATTGCATCACATGGGGCCGGAGCATCCTGAAAGCCCTCAGCGTCTGGAGGCTATTCGCGCTCGCCTGTCGCTTGCCGGATTATTACAACAAACCATGCAGGCGGATGCCAAGGAAGCCGACGAAGAGGCTCTTGCCAGAGTACACCCCTTGCGCCATCTGCGCTCGCTGGATAAGTGTTTGCCCACCGAAGGCATTGTTACGCTAGATAGCGATACCATGATGAACCCTGACAGCTTGCAAGCCGCGCGGGTTGCTGCCGGGGCGGTTATTCGTGGTGTGGATCAGGTATTTAAGCGTCAGGCAGATAACGTCTTTTGTGCGGTTAGACCACCAGGCCACCACGCAGAAGCTAGCGATGCGATGGGATTCTGCTTTTACAATAATATCGCCGTGGGCGCGGCCCATGCGCGAGCCAAATACGGCGCCAAGCGTATCGCGATTCTGGATTTTGACGTGCACCAGTGCAATGGCACCATCGATATCTTTAAAAACGACCCTGAGATACTCATCTGCACCAGCTTCCAGTATCCGTTTTACCCGTGGCGTTATCTGCGCAGCGAGTGGCAAAACGTTGTCAACACACCGTTGGAAGTGGGTACCGATGGCCCAGAGTTTCGGCGCATTATTGAGAACCACTGGCTACCTGCCCTGCACGCCTTTAAACCTGACTTGGTGATGCTATCCGCCGGTTTCGATGCCCATCGGGATGACCCCATGGGGGATATCTGTTTAGAGGATGAGGACTTCTACTGGATAACCCATCTGGCTATGGAGATCGCCACGCTGTATGCCGATAACCGCATTGTATCGGTGCTTGAAGGGGGCTATAACCCGAAGTCGCTGGCGAGTGGCGTTGAGGCGCATCTAAAAGCACTTTTGGGCCTTCCTTTTGCTGAGGTACCATGAGCTTACTCGCCTCGGGCAACCGTTCTTAGCCACTTCTTGGCTGTGATATCATGTTGGCATATCACGCGCGCCTATAGACACGCATCGTTTGACAACGCAGCCAATGTGACGACCTATGACCGCTACAACTGAAGAGCATCATGCCGCGCTGCGTATCGCATCGGGAAGCAAACCCTTTGTTGAGCCGCTGCGTTTAGGCGAGCGGCTCAAGCAAATTCGCCTCGCGAATCAGTGGACGCTGGAAGACGTTAGCCAGCGGACAGGGCTTGCCCGCTCAACGCTATCGAAAATTGAGAATGACCAGGTCTCGCCAACGTTTAGCGTGGTGCAGAAGCTCACTACCGGCTTAAATATCGACCTTCCTCAGCTGCTCACGCCGCCTAAGCGGGAGCGTTACACCATGGGACGGCGCGACCTAACACGTAAAGGCAAAGGGCAACTGCACCCCACCCCCACTTACGAGCACGAATTACTGGGTCATCAGCTAGCCCAAAAGCGTATGATTCCCTTCAAAACCATTGTCCGGGCGCGTAGCTTTGACGAGTATCACCAGTGGGTACGCCACGATGGTGAAGAGTTTTTGATGGTGCTGCATGGCGATATCATGCTCTATACCGAATTCTACGCCCCGCTAGTGCTGGCCGAGGGCGACAGCATCTATTTCGATAGTGACATGGGGCACGCCCTGGTATCCACCAGCATAGACGATGCCGTTGTTCTGTCGGTCTGTACCCGCGGCGACACGGCCTAGGCTCAGCTATAAGCAGTTAGTAGGCTTCGGTAAACCGGCCAGGCGAGCAATGCGCTTTGCCGGGCTGCCAGGGAATAGCTGCATCAAATAAATCGAGCGCCCTTTCTCTTCACCCAAGGCATTCTTGGTCGCTTTTACCAGTGGTCGCATCGCCGGTGCCATTTCGTAACGCTGATAAAATGCTCGCACAACGTCAATCACTTCCCAGTGCTCAGCGGTAAGCGTTAAGCCCTCTTCGGCAGCCATTAAATTCGCGACGGATTCATCCCACTCGGACTGATAAATTAAGTAACCTTCAGGATCTAGCGGATATTTTTTTGGTGAATCAAGATAACGGTATATTTTTGCTTCTGACATAGTTAGTACCAGGTGACCGTCTTTTCATACTGTTCAGTAAGTGCAACAAAGCCTTCCATCTCTAGGGTAGGCAGCTCGTTATCTTCAGCAATATTGGCCAGTCCGCGGGAGATAAGATCTTCTGAGAGTAGGAATATACGCGACGGGTACTGCTGCCAAGCATCCCAGGACACATCGAGCGCAGCTGTTACCGCGGCCTCGATTAACAGCACGGCATCTTGATCTCCTACCGCCTGCTGCATTTGCGTAGCTGCACTACTATCAGGCGCTTTGGTAAGGATGTGTAGGATCATAATGCACTCACCCTAGAAGTTAAGTATCGTGGCGTGTTGCTGAAATAACCCAGGTATTTGCTGATCCGCTATCAAGGTGGCGTTTTCTATCAGCGAATCGGCGGATATTTGCATACTTTGCAGCGCCCCTTCAGGAACCAAAAGCTGGTCGATATCGTACATTTCCAGCATATCGATGGTGGGCAGCGTAGCTTTTTGGCCGGGCGCACCACTGCCCTGCTCTTTCAGCAGCGCCATTATCCCCTGGCCCATAAATAGCAAATGCACGGGCTGGCCAAAGGCCGCTGCGACCAATGCAGCATCTAACCCTTCCCGTAACAAGTTTGAACTGTGAGGTGCATGGCGGATTATTACTAGTAGCGCTTCAGGTGTCACCATTGGCCCTCCTTTAAGCAAAGGTAATTAAGCGATCAGCGCGTTGCTGAAGCTCAAGTAATTGACCAAGTCCGGTCAACTCAAAGGGAGGCGCTACATTAAAAGCCTGCTTGCCATGCCGTTGCGCTTCCGACTCACTCATCAGTCCGCGCCGCAGCGCTGCGGCAATACAGACGTCTAATGGAACCGCCTGTTGCTGATTCAGTTCAACCCAGGCCTCTCGCAGGTTAAGCTCATCCTGGGGTGGAGCCATCAGCGATGAGGCATTATGGACGCCATCATGATAGAAAAACACACCCGTAATCTGATGCCCGCGCGATAGTAAGGCATGGGCAAAACGCAATGCAGAGTGAGGTGCCGGGCTGCTATATGGCGCGCCCATCACCAATAAGCCGTACTGCATGATCATAATACCTGGTAACAGTTACCCTAAAAAAAGACAGGCCCTGCAATAGGGCCTGTCATATCGTCTACCGCTTGTTTAGATCAGTCGTTGCTCATAATACCCAGAATAGACAACAGACTAACGAACAGGTTGTAGATGGATACGTAGAGCGTCACCGTGGCGAGAATGTAGTTAGTTTCGCCAGCACGGTGAATAATCTCACTGGTTTGATACAGGATGGCGGCAGAAGCAAACAGCACAAAGCCGGCGGACACCATCAACGAAAGCGCCGGAATGTTAAAGAAGATTCCAGCCACCATAGCGAGAATCAACACGATGGCACCTGCCATCAGGAAGTTGCTCAAAAAGCTAAAGTCTTTCTTAGTAGTCAACGCGACCGCGGAAAGGCCAACAAACGTCAGGCCTGTCATGGCCAGCGCATTCATGATCAACGCACCGCCGTTAGGCAGGGTCAGGTAGGCAGAAAGAATCGGCCCAAGGGTGAAGCCCATAAAACCGGTGAAGGCAAACGTCGCCAACAAACCAGCCGCTGAGTTCGCGGTTTTGTGAACCAGGAACATTAAGCCGTAAGCACCAATGAAGAACACGAAGATGTTCATTTGCTGGATACCGAGGGCCACAGCAGCACCCGCGGTGACAGCTGAGAACAGCAGTGTCATTGCCAATAGCGCGTAGGTGTTACGCAACACCTTGTTAGTGCTGACACTGTTGGCAACGCCGCTCGACTGAGGACGTGCCGTACGTAGATCGTTGTAAGCCATGTATTCATGCTCCCTAAATGGTATTTCCAACAACTGACAAGAATGCCGTTACCGAGTTCCAGACGCAAGCCTTTGTCTAATACACAAAGACTTTCTCTTAAATGGTTATTCAACGTTGAAACAGTTCAACAATCATTGTCTATGCTTGTTGAACACTTCTTTGGACACCAGAAAGATGAAAAAAATTCTACTGCCTGTCAGCACCTTAACACTTTTAACCCTGGCTCTGCCTGCCATGGCTTTCTCACCCGCTGGAGAGGATATTGCCTACAGCCTGAATGAAGAGAATTTTCAGGGCTACTTCGTTTCCGCGGGTGACAACGCTAAAGGCAGTGTACTGATCGTTCATGACTGGGATGGGTTGGATGATTATGAGCGCCAGCGTGCCGATATGCTGGCCGATGAAGGCTACGACGTGTTCGCTGTGGATCTTTATGGTGAAGGCAATCGCCCCCAGGCAGTCGATGATAAGCGCGCCGCTACCAATCGGCTCTACCAAGATAGAGAGCGGATGCGCGCCCTCACGCTGGGCGGCTTAGCCCAAGCACGAGAGCAAGGCGCTGCCGAACAAACGGTGATCATGGGCTACTGCTTTGGAGGAGCGGTGGCATTAGAGATCGCCCGCTCCGGCGAAGCCGACAACATAGCCGCTTATACAAGCTTTCACGGTGGACTAACAACGCCCGAAGGCCAGGCCTACTCAAGTGAAACGGCGCCTATCTTTATCGCCCACGGCGGCGCTGATAGCGCGGTAAGCTTAGAGGATGTTGCTACTCTGGCGGAGGAGCTGGAAACCGCAGGCGTTACTTATGAAGTAGGCATCTATTCTGGAGCGCCCCATGCCTTTAGCGTATTTGGTAGTGATGCCTATCACGAGCGCGCCGATCAACGCTCTTGGGAGGCCTTCAACGTCTGGTTGGATGAAATGCTTTAAAGCCAACAACGTCAGCGGCGCTGGGCGCCGCTAAGAACTTAAATGCAGAGCAGTCTAGTACCACACCCGTTGGGAAAACCTGAGTGAAGATAGCTAACGTTTAACTTTGCACTTCTTCTTCATCGTCTTTTTCATCTTTATGCGGGGTAACGGTGGTCGCCGCCGTTTGTCGCGCATCTTGAGGGGAGTTGTAAAGACGAGCATCAATCACATGCAGTACCGCCAATTGCGCAAATAGCACCGCAAAACAGACAATCAAACCTTTCAACATGGCGGTATATCCAGAGATAGAGGGGCTAGCAATCGAATTTTAGCTGATCGCTAGCCAAACACAATCTATTTTATGAGCCTGAACATACCTGTTTAAAAGCCCTGAACAGCACGTATAGCAGCGGCTCAACAGATCAGACCACTAACGGCTAATCCTTAACGGATACTTTGCGCAGATCCTCAACCGTCACCCCATCGGGTAAGTCTGACTCCTCCGCGGGCAACCATACGGGAGAGAGATCGCTATCTTCCCGGCCATCTTCATGCTGATGGCCGGGGATGCGGTAAACGATCTGACGGTGGTGGTGATCCCATGCAAATACACGATCCATATGCCTATCCTAGAAAAACAAAGCCCTAGCTATGACATTCACGTTTAGCGCGATGTTCCGAAACATATCATCGACACATGCGATACCTATGAGGTTAAATGCCGAAAGGATTATTTGCTGACAAGGAGTTGCCAATGAAAGCCCTCACCGCCCTCTGCCTACTTACCTTGATACTTGCAGGCTGTAGTTCAGGCCCTACCTCTTCAAGAACCGCAGACTGCCGCCAACTAGCAGAAGAGGCTGGCGACACCATGGTCTATGGTGACTGCATACGCGGCACCCAAGTGAATAAGGCAGGTTTTTAATACCGCATTGTTTTCACGTTGATTTTCTGGATTAATGGCAGGCTGGTGGCATGAAAGAACCTCATGGCGGTAAGGACCCACAGGAGGCCCTGCGAGCGAGGCTCCAGAAAAGTTTACAAGAACGCAGGGCTTCAGCCCATCGGCGTAGAATTGGCGCCCGAGCGACTCGACAACAGTTCTTAGAGGCGACTCGGAACGTGGGAGTTATTGTGGTTGCTACCTGCTTCACTGCCGGCTGGGTAGTCACAAACCCCAGCCTAAATACCGATAACGTTTGGCTCGGCGTGGGGCTAGGTATAATATTGATTTTTGTAGGGTCGTTCGGCTATGGTTATGTAGAGCGCGATAAAACCTCAGATGAGGATGAAAGGCTATGAATGAACTTATTCTTGCCGGTATGTTGATGAGCCTAGCGGTTGTGTCTGGCGGTATGGTGTGGAGTCAGCACCGCGAGCACCACGGTAAAAAATCGCTAACCGATAGCGCATTTTCCTGGCTCGCCAAACGATTTGTTTGACAAGTCCCGTTAACAAATATGAAAGGGTCGCATATAGCGGCCCTTTTGTTTATTCAGAGCACGATAGCAGGCGCGCCTTGCTGTGCTTTAAGTGCTAGTGCTTCAAAAGCTAATCAACGCCGAGCAAATTAGACTGCCACACCATTACTGTAAGAGACCGTTATGCCCGTTATTCAGCGACTGCTCCGCGTTCTAAAAGCCTCCACGCTACAAATTTCGTGGACCTTTCTTCTCCTGATTGTGCTCGCCCACATGGGCACCACCTGGGTGCTGTTTGCACTGGTCGGCGAAGCAATGGCTGATTCCGCTACCGATTGGGTTTATTTTTATGTGGTCGTCTCCAGTACCGTGGGTTTCGGCGATTTTAGCCCGACCACCGTGGCTGGCAAGTGGATCGCCACGCTCTATCTTATCCCTGGCGGCATTTCGCTGTTTGCTGCCTTAATCGGTAAAGCCACTGTCACTCTCTCTAATTTTTGGAGACTACAAATGCAAGGAAAAGGCGATTTTAGCCATCTATCCGGCCATACGCTTGTTATTGGCTGGCACGGTGAAACCACAGAGCGCATTTTGGACATTCTCCAAGCCGATAAGAGCCTGCCTGATGAAATAGTGCTCTGCGTTATCAAAGAGATGAGCAATCCTCGCCCGGCCGATTTGAAATTTATTAAAGGGGAGAGTTTCTCCAATGCCGACCTATTAAAGCGGGCAGGAGTTGAGAGCGCCAGCCGCATCATTATTTACGATACCAGCGATGACCGTGTTGCCACTGTCGCGCTGAGCGCCTACAGCCTTAAAGCAAAAAACGCCCATATCGTCGCCCACTGCGCTAATCCCGACACCGCAGCCATGTTGCGACGCACCTTGCCCGGCATCGAATGCACCCAAGCACTAGCGCTTGAAATGTTGGTACGCTCAGCGTCTGATGCGGGAATTTCACGAGTCGTTAATGAACTGCTTGCGGTTGATCGKGGCGCTACCCAGTACCAAACCAGGCTAAACCAACCGCCTGCCGGTGCCACCTTTGGTGACCTGTTTATGCAAGCGAAAAAAGTCTGCAACGCTACCGTGCTAGGACTCGCTAACAGCAGTGACGACAGCGACGGTAATATGCTTAACCCCACTACTGACCGCCCATTGCAGGACGGCGACATTGTTTACTACATGGCCAATACGCGGCTTTCACAGCTGCAATTGAGTGAGTTACTCTCCGCAGAAAGTTAACAACGTGACGTTCACCTTCTTCCCCTTTGCTAAGCGGGTTTGCCCTTTTGATGGGCATGCCCTTGCATGCTCACTGCCCCAGCCAACCGGCCCTTTGCATCAGTGTCTTCTCAACTTCCAGCACTATCATCATGGCGATACCGATACTGATGATTAACACCCCGTCCGCAATACCTAGCGGCCGAGTATCGAACAGGCCATGCATGACCGGCAGATACGTGAAGGCAAGCTGAGCAATGAAGACCACAGTGACCGCTGTCAGCACAGCAGGGGTTCCCAGCACGCCACGCCAGTTAAAGGAGGTCATGTGTAGATAGCGCACATTGAACAGATAGAACACTTGCAGTACCACGATAGTGTTAACCACCAAGGTGCGGCTCATGGCTAGCTCGTCCCCACGGCCCAGTGAGTAGAAGAAAATACCCAGTGCTGCAATTAGAAACAGGCAAGATACAAACACGATGCGCCAGACCAGAAAAGTGGTCAGTAAGCCCTGCCCCGCTGGCCGCGGCCGACGCTGCATAACATTCGGTTCGGCCCCTTCGAATGCTAAAGACAAGCCTAGTGTGACCGCCGTGATAAGGTTAATCCACAGGATCTGGACCGCTGACATCGGCATAGCGAAATTAAACAGAATCGCGGCAACGACAGCCAGCACCTGCCCCCCATTAGTTGGTAACGTCCACGCTGTCACCTTGCGAATATTGTCGTAGACCACTCGGCCTTCATTTACAGCGGCCACAATAGAAGCGAAATTATCATCGAGCAGAACCATCTGCGATGCCTCTTTTGCCGCATCGGTGCCCTTGTGTCCCATGCCGACGCCGACATTCGCCTGTTTTAATGACGGCGCATCATTAACCCCGTCACCGGTCATGGCGACAATAGCGCCAGTCGATTGCAGCGCTCGAACAATGCGCAGTTTGTGTTCGGGGTTGGTTCGGGCAAAAACACTGGTCGCGGCAACAATGCCAGTCAGCTCGCTATCGGTAATATCGTCGAGCTCTCGCCCCGTCAGTACGTGCGGGTCGTCATCGAGCCCTAACTGACGAGCAATAGCCGCGGCTGTCGCGGCGTGATCGCCGGTAATCATTTTCACCATAATGCCGGCGGAGTGGCACTCTTTAATAGCGGCCATTGCCTCCTCTCGTGGCGGATCGATAAAGCCTATTAAGCCAACAAAAATCAACTCGTCATCGAGGTCAGCAAACGTTAGCTTGTGGGTACCGGACGACACCCGCTTAGTCGCTAAGCCGAGCACCCGTTCCCCCTGAGCAGCCGCCTCTGCGATGCGTGCCGTCCAGGCATCCCGTTCCAGGGACCTACTTCCCTCGCCACCCGCCTGAAGGGAGCATAGTTGCAGCAACTCGTCTGGGGCACCCTTGACGAAAATACGCGCCCCCTCAGATGCATGGCAGTTGAGCGTGGCCATAAAGCGATGTTTGGCATCGAAAGGAATCTCGTCAAGGCGGGGCCACTCATGCCGAGTAGACTCGGGTTCCAGGCCAGCCTTTATGGCCAACGCCACCAGCGCCCCTTCCATGGGGTCGCCAATCACATGCCACTCTCCATCGGTATGGTTTAACTGGGCATCGTTACACAGCAGCCCGGCCAGTATCAGGCAGTCGATATCCGTTGGCCGTGTATCCTCCACGTTCGCCGCTGTCTCCGCTGTCAGTCGCCCTTCCGGTACATAGCCAGACCCGGACACCATCATTCGGCCGCTGCAGGCTTCCAACCGACGTACGGTCATCTCGTTGCGCGTTAGCGTGCCGGTCTTGTCGGAGCAGATAACCGACGTAGCTCCCAGCGTCTCCACCGCAGGAAGCTGCCGAATAGCGGCGTTGCGCCGTGCCATACGCTGCACGCCGATAGCGAGCGTGATGGTAATAACGGCAGGCAGCCCCTCTGGGATCGCCGCGACGGCTAAGGCCACCACGGCAATCAGCGCCTCCGACCAGATATGCCCGCGCACTAGCACCGCAAAGGCAAACAATACGACCGCCACGACCAAGGTAATCCAGGTGAACTGCGTCCCGAAGCGGTTGATCTGCTGTAGTAGTGGCGTAGTGAGTGGTCGAACATCGCGCAGCAGCGTACTGATTCGTCCGATCTCAGTATCGATCCCGGTGGCCACCACAACCCCTGTCGCCTGCCCAGTGGCCACCAACGTGCCCGAGTAAGCCATGGAGTGACAATCGCCAAGTGCGGCCTCCTTTGGCGCTGGTGTCACCCGCTTCTCTGCAGCCACCGACTCGCCGGTCAGGATAGCTTCCTCGATTCGCAATGCACTGGCACGAATAAGACGCAGATCTGCAGGCACTCGATCTCCTGCCTCCAAGGATACGATGTCGCCCAGAACGATTTCATCGACGGGTACTTCGACGTGCTTTCCTTCTCTGACTAAATGAGCGTGCGGTGCGATAAGGTTACGGATGGCACTGAGCGCTTTTTCCGCCTTGCCTTCCTGCACAAAGCCGACCACAGCGTTGATCAATACCACTGCCACAATGACCGCTGCATCGACAAAATGCCCCAGCAGCAATGCAGCGCCAGCGGCCGCTAACAGGAAATAGATCAACGCGTTATGAAAATGAGAAAGAAAGCGAAGCAGCGGGTGTCGACCAGCCACTGCTGGTAACTGATTACGTCCGTACTTCTCCAAGCGCCTTGAAGCTTCATCGACCGCTAGTCCTGAAGGCGAAGTCGCCAAGTCGGCCAGGACATCATCAGCATGCCGAGCATGAACCTCCGCTGGTCGGTTATCTAATAACGTTCCGTTTTCGGCAGTGGGTGTCTCCATACCGTCTCCTAAAGCAGCAAAAACAGAGGGAATCAGGCATCGCCGCTACAGGTTGAGCACTACCGCCACGGCACATTTCATTAGCCATTATTTACCCCACTACAACATTGATGTCGGTCAAACCAGCGGCTATTAAATACGGCTGTGAAATTGATGAGCACTATACTTATTACTTCACTTGAGGAGCCAAGAAAATGACAACATCAACGTTTCCAAACGCCGCTCTTAACATCGCCAATAGCAACATGCTCGATAACAAAGACTTTCTCACTTTTTGGTATCAGCCGTGGACTGAAACGACCCATTCGGCGGCCAAGCTGCAATGCCTTTGGCTAGCAACACTTAACGACGCATTGCGCCATGAAATCGATTTTCTTGCGACCATGGCACCGGTATATAGCAAGCTCACCCACTGCATGCTGGGCCTCAATGGGCCGTTGACACCGGAATCAGTAGCGTCTTGCTATCACCAAATTGCTGGTGATATGACAGAAGCCACTTTTAACCGTATGCGCAACGTGTCAGAGCTTAGTGAAGACTTCCGAGAGCGTATTTGGTGTGAACTATAGGACTTGAAATAAATACTGCAATCGTTGGAGGGGGATAGTGCTTATGCTGTTCGACGATACTCAATGCGGCAGTCTGGATAGGTTTGTGCGGGCTTCACTGGCGAGGCTAAGAAGGAGCACTCAGGACATCTAGCTCCGGCGCCAGGCATTGGTTCAAAAGGCTACCCGACATGGAGTACGCCCCAGGCAGCTATGTTAGGCAAATGTGACTGGGGCGGAGGTAATGCGCAGATTTAAAGAGCGGTGGCCGCGGGACACGCCCGACCACCGCTCCACTACTCCGTAAGGCCCCAGAAATGCGCTATATGGCGGGTCGAAGAAATGCCGACTTCCAGCATATACTTGTCTGCTTCCCCTAGGCCTTCGTCTCCACCGGCCATGATCGGTGTGCCGTGGCCCATTCCCTTGATGATGTACTCCTCGATCACCTCCTGCCCACCCGCATTGCACCAGATCTGGCGGGGAAAACCATCGAGTTCCTCTACACGTGTCGGTGGCCCTTCAACCTTGTGGATCTGCTGCCACTGCCGAACGATGGAATCGGCGTTGGCATTATCGACGGTCGAATCGCTACCGCCATGCCAGACCGATATCGTTGGCCAAGGGCCTTCAAAGGTCGAGGCTTCGCGCACAAGCGCGTCGAGCCTGTGATCCGATGGGCCCCCATACCCCTTCATACGAACCATCGCCTCTATAAGGTTGTCCGCGCTGCGGTAGGGTAAACCAGCGATGATCGCCCCACCTGCAAACACCTCAGGATAGGTGGCCAGCATCACAGATGTCATGGCGCCCCCCGAAGACATCCCGGTGACGAAGATGCGCGACGGGTCGATGGCGTGATCATCAACGACCTGCTCGATCATCTGGCGAATAGAGAGCGGTTCTCCATCTCCCCGGCGGCTGTCGCCAGACTTGAACCAGTTAAAGCTACTAAGCGGGTTATTGGTTTTTCTTTGCTCCGGATACAGGAGTGCTATCCCGCATTCGTCAGCGAGGGAAGACCAGCCTGAACCGCGATTATAACTCTCTGCCGACTGGGTACTGCCGTGTAGCACGACCACGAGCGGCCCGTTCTTTGGGAAGTTCTTAGGTATGTAAGTATCCGCATGCAACGACCCAGGGTCAGTTCCGAATTGCTTCATGTCGGTCAGACGATCAAGGCTAACTGAAGATGTCGGCATATGCCCTCCTTTGCCAGTTTACTTCTGCCAAACCGAGGATAGAAACCACCCGTTGAGAACAGCGCCAGGTAACGATCCCTGATGCCAAGGACAAAGCGCGGTACGAAGAATGAGATACTATCGAACAATCGGTTTACTGTGAGAAAGGGGCGCTGCGTCCCCTGCAGCGCATAGCGCAACGTCCCTGTGTAGGCATATCCTTTGCCTCGCTCACCTGTAGGATGGCCCTTAAAGCAAACACTTACCGTGCGCTATCGAACATAGCAGTGGAATTTTAAGCATTCAGGCAGACCAAAAACACTTCAAGTGTTATCAGTCAGATGTTAGACCGTTTATTAACAATAACTTAGCACGGTAGTACCAACGCGTCTAGCCAGTCAGTACCGTATGGTGCACAACAAAGAAAAAGTCAGAAAAATAATAAGCAATTGATTTTTAATATAAATATAGGATGCATCAATTTTCTCTCGGAGCGCAGACAAAAATAAAGGGCGCGTATATCAGCATCGGGAGGTTGAGTACTCCTGATACTGATACACGCGCCCATAGATCAGCGCATTGCGTTAACGAACGTTAGACGTAGAAGTCCAGATCCTCTTGGGCTTTTAGCAAATCGCGCATCTTGATGGGGTCGTCACCAAAGAAGAATAGCAAGCCCCAATGCGTCCCGAAGGCCGAGCGGTCAGGAACGGTCTCTTCAGTTGGCGCGACCAGTTCGTGTGACTCGAAATACGGATGATTAATCGTTTCTTCCGGCATTTCCAGCTTGCTGACAACACGACGGCGAGGGTATACACCAAAGCAACCGGCATAACCCTTCGCATCGACCACTTCGCGTGGGAAGAAGGCAGCCACTTCCTCTTTGCTGCTTTTCGGATCGAACACCAGCATCGACGCCTGATAGGCGTTGAACCCGTAGGCTTTTTCGATCAGCTCAAACGCTTTAAAGCCAGGCGGACGATAGGCAACCTCGCCAAAGTACATCTCACCATCAGCGGTGACGAAGTACTCGGGGTGAATCAAACCGAACTGGATATCGAACGTTTTGATCAGCAACTCAATCTGCTTGGTGATCGCATTGCGCCAGCTTTCCAGTTCCGCGGTCGCGGGTACGAAGACCGAATAGCCCAGCGTCACGTATTCAGAAATGTTCAGGAACTGAATTTTGCCATCGTGAATCCAGGCTTCTACGGCAAACTCCCAGCCGCTTAAGTGACTTTCCATCAGCAGCGGATATTCGTCATCCGGAATATTCTCGATTTCGTCTATCGTCCGAATCATCCGGTGGCCAAGGCAACCGGCTTTGTCGAATGCTTTGACGTGAATCGGGTCATCCGGATCACCGTCCAATTTGAGCAGCGTTTGGTTGACGCGTTTCATGAAGCGGACGATGTCCTCTTTCTCATGAGCCTCTTCAAAGATCCCGACACGAATGCCACCCAACTGAGCACGGCGCTTCATTAGGGCCTTGTCGCGGAAAAGGATGGACTGTCCGAACATCCGCGGACTATCAAGGAGCACGGAGTTGATCGCGCCGGACCACTCAACGGTTTCCTCAAACAGCGGGATGGCAACGTCCACGCCTTCTTCTTTCAATCTTTCAGCAATTTCCATCGACCGATCATTCAGTCGAATGAAGTCCCAGGGGAGAAAAGGGATATTGTTAGCAGTACAAAAATCCGCGGCCCACTCCGGCGCAACAACGACATAGCGGCGGTCAAATTTTTGCGCAGCCTTGATCGCGTTCACACTCCAGCCAAGTAGGGCGATGTAACCCTTATTTGGATCTTTAGGGGTCTCAGTGCCTTTAACCGAGTCCAATTCTGGATCACGCCAAGCCGCTACTGCTTCGGGTAATTGCTTTTCTGATGTTATCGACATTCAATGTCCTCCTTGCTGGTTGACCCAAATTGACTGCGCTGGGATTAGAGCGCACCAAGTGAGCTGAGCCGCAGTCAGTGGTGCTCAGTGGCGATTGAGTAAGCCAGCATTAGGGTATTTTTTAGCGCACCCCTAGTAATTAAGCTAGTCGATACGGTTACAAATGGCAACTAAACTGTAGAATTCCTGTTGAATAGCTGTAGAAGTTATCTAAAGATTATTAAAGAATAATTCTGCCTGTCTTCTAGGGCACAATAGCCCCACCTATTTTAAAAATTAACAAAAACCCGGCTTTATCGATGCCCCTAGCTGCCTGTGATTAACCACCATCATGCTCGGCAGCGTCTTCAGCTCCTTCCTCGACCATCTCTTGAGCTTCCTCCTCCTCCTCGGGAGAAGCCTCTGGTTTTCCTTGATCTTTTTGACCAACGGTTAGCGTGGTAGAAAGACCAAAGTGATCCGAACCCTGCACCTTCACTCTGTCGATATCAATAAGATGGAACCCATCAGAAACGAACAGGTGGTCAATCGGGTATCGCCACCATGGGTGTTCTGCATGGTAGGTGCTGAGCAGTCGCCGACCACGGCGAGGATCTTTAAGATCACTCAAATCGGCAAAAAGCTTAGTGGTGTCAGACCACGCTACGTCATTGAAGTCCCCAGTGACGATCCAGCGGTTGTCCGGGTCTTGTTCAACATTACGGGCAATGAGCATCAGCTCTGCATCGCGTTCACGACTGTCCCGACGTTTATCCTCGTTGCTGACGGTTCTCTCCTCTAAGCCTGGCGGCACCGGGTGGGCGCCAACAAAGCGCACGGGCCCAATGCCTGGCGCGTCGATGGTCGCGAAAATTGAGGGCCTACGCTCAGAGACCAAATACTTAACCTCATCTTCCAGCAGCGGAATTCGTGACCACAGCATTATCCCAAGGCCCTCACCGCGTACCTCGCCTACTCGATAGGCATAATCTTCATCAAGGGGCGCCAGTCCCTCGGCCCAGGCGCTATTGACTTCAATTAGCAGCAGTAGATCGGGATCTTCACGCTGAACCATCTCCAGGACTTCAGCGTAGTGATCGTTCGTGTAAGTAACATTGGCCGTCAGCACTTTGAGCGTCGTCCGGTTTTCACCAGGCTGTACCTCAGCGGTAGGCACCTCGGTCGACCAAACGGATGTAAACGGCAGGATGTGCGTTAAGTGCCACCCCGCTATGGCTAGGATGACAACGCCCCACACGGCGTGTTCTTTTCGTGGACGCTTAAGCCACGCGTGCACACCCAGGAGCAGCAGTGGCAGAACCAGCGCGCCCGTTAGCTGCAGGCGCGGAAAATCCCACAGCCTGACCCACCATTGACCGCTGGGTATTAATGGCAGCAAGGCCACCACTAACATCAAGATCACCAATAAACGGATCACCCAGAGAAGCAGTTTTAACAGCATGAAACCTCTCAAACGCAGCAACGGTAACCAGGAGAATCCCAGTTATACCGGCCTAGATTGCCGCAGATATTGTGACGATTTAAGCATACCCCTCTCCGGATAGACGCATGCTCTTTATCTGGAAGACGCCGTCATGGCCCCTGCCCATCCAAGTAATTGCGCCCTTCTCCAGCGATACAGCTGTTCGCAACCACTAAAAGCCCCACAGGCTTGATATAGATCAAGCTGCGACCACTTGCCTCGTGTTCATGAGCAAAAAGGCGGCTATGCTCGTTATATAAGTACAGGTTATTAACTTATATCAAAAGCCAATAAAAATGATTGATACCTATGCCTAAAAACCCAACGAGGTAATCGTATCAATAACGCCCATAAACCAGCACCACTGCCCTGGCACTGACAGCCGCTACTGCGGCTATTTTTAAGCACTTGAACCCAGTTTTTTTGAGGAGCCTGTCATGACTAGCAACGTAGGCGGTATCGATAAGATTTTACGCATCCTGGTAGGCATTGCACTGATCGTACTGGCCCTAACCGGAACCATCGGTGTTTGGGGCTGGATCGGCGTGGTGCCGTTAGCCACCGGGCTATTTAACTTTTGCCCAGCCTACAAGCTACTGGGCATCAATACCTGCAAGGTTAAATAACACCTCAGCGTCAGCCAATGCCCTGCAGTTGCCCAACGGGTGCTTAGCGTCCCAACCTCAGTTACTCTACACTTCGTGTTTGCGTTCCATGACCGAAGGATAGCCGCATCTATGTTGGGATTCCTGCAGGGATTTTCCTATGGCCTGTTTATGACCTGCCTGCCCTGGCTACTGGTTGGCCTATTCAACCCTGGGCTGGCACTTCCAGTGGCGACCCAGGGCCGCCTGCAGGTCATCGCCCGCTACTGCCTGATCATCCCTTTTATCAGTATGCTGCTGTGGCTGACCTCCCTATGGGGTGGTTTCAGCCCGAGCCTATTGGGCTGGCTAGCGGGTATTGTTGCCATTCCTGTGGCGCTGCCTATCGAGCGAAGACTGCGCGGCTGGCTGGCCCGCCGCCGCGAACGTCGCTGGGAAGCACAACGAGAGGCCGAAGCCCATCAGCGCCGTGCCCAAGAGGAGCGCAAGGCCTATGAAGCTGGCGTGTTAGTGCTTGATCCAGCAAGGCCGCCCGTGGGATCCGACGACCTTGTGCTCGCCATGTGTCAAGCCAAACAGAGCCTACTTGACGTGCAGCGCCCTGACCTAGCGATCCTTTCAGATCGCCTCTATAGCCGCTACCGCCATGTAATGAACGTGCTGAGTGGCCGATTCCAAACTGGCGAGCTGGCCTTCGAGCGCTCGCGGGGGTTGGTTACCCAGGTCTGTTTCGGCGCGGTGGATACGCTGACGACCATGGCTTCGCAGGCGCGCGGGGTGGTTAGCGTCGATGGTAATTACGTTCGGGATCGTTTGGACCGGGAGGGCAAACGGTTAAGCGATGAAGAACGCGCCGCGCTGGTGCGACGCCTGGATCTGCTGGTAGAGACCGAACATCGGCTAAATAAGCTCTCCGCCCGCATTGAATCCGCCCTGACCGTGCTTGATGATACCGCCGTTTCCATGGCGCGTATTGAGACGGCACGACCACAGGCCTCGGTCACCACCGAGAAGGCGTTGGAGGATCTGCGCCAATTTGTCGAAGGCGCGGATCGCTATGCCCGTAAGGAGTAATCCAGCGGCCACTGGCTGCGAGCGGTATTCATACGTTTTTATTAGACAGCTCAGGAGATGCCCATGACGCAGCAATCCGATGACCAACCTCGCCTCTCCCTGCCCCCGGTGGACGAGATCGCCAGCCAGTTGGGCACGAGTCAAGCCGGCTCCGGCGACCCTGAGCTTGAGGCGATGGCCGACCGCTTTGTCGAGGATATCCTTGCCGAGGGTGACGAGGCGTCAACTGTTCGCCAGCGCCGGGCCGTGGACGAGATGGGCCTTGAGTTGCAACAGCAGGCCGCCCACCGCAGCGCCATGCTACAAACGCCACTGCGCAAGCTGGCCCACCAGGGCGATGAAGGAGGGCCCGTTGCCAAGGCACTGACCGATCTACGCGGCCGCATGGAGGGTCTCGACCCTTCACGTCATCGCCTGATGCCAAGCGCGTTGGATCGCGTTCTAGCGATCATTCCCGGTATCGATAGTCGGCTACAGCGCTATTTCCATAAGTTTGAGAATGCTCAGCAAGCCCTGGATGCGATCATTGAGGATCTGGAAAGCGGTCGCGACATGCTACATCGTGACAACCTGACGCTGAGCGATGACCAGAAAGCCCTCAATGACATCCTAACCGAGCTGAACCGCCAGATCGCCCTGGGGCGCTTGATTGATCAACGCCTGTGCGACGAGATAGCCGCCCGAGACAGCGATGACCCACGGCGTCAATTTCTTGAGGAAGAACTACTGTTTCCACTTCGGCAGCGCATCGTTGATCTCCAGCAGCAGCTGGCGGTAAGCCAGCAGGGTGTGCTGGCGCTGGAAGTGATCATCCGCAACAACCGGGAATTGATGCGCGGTGTGGACAGAGCCATCAATGTCACCGTCTCAGCCCTCACCGTGGCAGTGACGGTCGCCATGGCAATGGCCAACCAGCGTCTAGTGCTGGATCGCGTCGAAGCCCTCAACACGACCACCTCGCAGATGATTGGCGGCACTGCCAAGGCGCTGCGCCAGCAAGGCGTAGACATCCAGAAACGAGCCTCTTCCGCAATGCTCGACATGCAAGTGCTTGAGGAAGCGTTTGGGGAGGTGATGGGCGCCATTGATGATCTCTCAAACTATCGTCAGGAAGCCCTACCCCGCCTGGACGAGCAGATCAACCGCTTGGCAACCCTGGCGAAGCAAGGTAACGCATCCATTGAGCGTCTAAGCGAAGGTAATCAGGCGCAACACAAGTACGACCCCACTGCCAACGACTAAGAAGATGTCATCAAGCTCTCATTAGATTCGCTTTCCCATCGCAACGCCCACTGAAACGTCCAATCTGGTCATATTAGCAACAGACCAACCTGTCATTGCGAAGACGACATCCCGAGAATATGTCAACACAAGGTAATAAAAAACTGTCATTCGCATTGACGAATAAACGACGGAAGCCCTTGTTAACAAAGGCTCCATGCGCCAAGTCACCAGGATTAATTAACGTTGGTAGCGTGGACTGACCCAAAACAAAACTTACAAGGTAAGCTCATGGACAACACTCGACTTAAAGGTAAAAACTGCTTGATTACCGGCGCTGCACGTGGCATGGGGGCCGCCGTTGCCGAACACTATGCTGCACAAGGAGCAAACGTTTGCGTGGCGGATATCAACCTTGAAGGGTGCGAAGAAGTTGCCGCACGTATCAAGGCAAACGGCGGCGACGCCATTGCGGTCAAACTCAATGTGACCGACCGTGCTGAAGTAACTGCCGCTGTTAAAGCCACTGTCGACGCCTTTGGCAGCTTGAACGTGATGGTCAATAATGCGGGTATCAACAAGCCATTGATGTTTCTCGATATTACCGAGGAAAACTGGCACCAGATTATGGATGTTAACGCGTTGGGCTGCCTGCTTGGCATGCAGGAAGCCGCTAAGCAGATGATCAGCCAGGGTAAAGACAACGGCCCTTATAAAATCATTAACGTTGGCTCGATTCTTTCTCGCCAAGCGTTTGACGATGTAGTCCCCTACTCTTGCAGCAAACATGCGGTGCTAGCCATGATCAACGGCGGTGCTAAAGCGCTCGTGGATCACAATATTACCGTTAATGGCTATGGCCCCGGCGTAGTGCGCACTGAACTATGGGAACAGCTCGATAAAGATTTGGTTAGCATCGGCAAATTCGATAAGCAGGGACAGTCGATGGATGAACTTGCTGAGAAAATGATTCTAATGAAGCGTTACTCTTACCCTGAAGATGTGGTCGGTACCGCTTCTTTTCTGGCCAGTCAGGAATCGGATTACATGACAGGACAACTGCTTATGATCGATGGCGGTATGATCATGCAGTAGCTACCCGCGTTGATCGTCCCCATGTTTTGCTTACTGGAACATGGGGATCGTTCATTTTGCCGCTCAATCAGTAAACGCCTCTGCTTCGCATTACCTTATCGGCACGCTCTTGAGCAATAGAGAGCGCTTTCTTGATCGAGCGCCGTCCATCCAGCACGTCGAATATCTCATTCCCCGCGATGCTAATGATGTCAGTTATTCCAGGTACAGGCGGGCGTGGCCAGGCCTGTAAAATGTCCTGTTTAGCCATATCATTGACGATTTTAATCAGCGGCGATAATGCAGACACTTCAGGATCCTGGCTGACACTAAAGCGAGGCGTTACCAGGCTGCCATTCATAATATAAAGCTTGGACATGTTGGCAGAGGTCAGGTGCTTAAGCGCCGTCCAGACTGCCTCAACTCGCTCTGGTGCCAAGTTAGCAGGAATGGCCAGGGCATAACCGCCGATGGGAGTTATAGCGCGACCGTGATTGCCAATTGGATGGGGTAAGTAGCCAGTGTTGCCATACGCCGGTGATTGCTTATCTAACTCAAACAGAGGCGCCAGAAGTGTATAGCAATAGGCCATACTGACTTCCCCAGAAGCGTACGATTTGGCTCGCTCGTACCAGGACATAGTGAGAATATTAGGCGGCGAATATTTCAAAATATCCAGCATATATTCGCAGGCCCGATAAGCGGCATCTGAGTCGAACATAGGTCGCAGTTGCTCGCCCGCGGCTTGCTGAAAGTCATAACCGCCCTGACAGATGGGTAAATTAAGCAACGGCTGGCCGAACTTCGCCATTAAAAAACTAAAGGTGTGCCCAAGGGGCGTTCCTCTCGCCGCATTCCAGGCGATACCGTAACGTCCTTTGGAAGGGGCATGTAACTGCCTTGCCACTTTAACCAGCGCTTCCGTTGTGGTGGGAGGCGGCAACTGCGCTGCTTCGAAAATATCCTGGCGATAGCAAAGCAATTCGGGGGTTGTTTGAACCGGTATTCCGTACTGGCTGCCTGCGTATCTGGAGCTCTGAATAGCCATTGGGTGGAAATCGGAGAGATCATAATCATCGCGTTTGATTAACGCGTCGAGAGGCATAAGCACTCCACTCGCCGCTAGCTCACCAAACCAGGGTAGGTCACAGGCCACGACGTCATAACGCGACTTAGCCAAACGGGCATTGTCTAAAATCTCATCTAGCAAATTATCGATGGATTTTGCTTTGTTACGAATTTCCAGCCCAAAAATCGATTCCAATTGACGCTTCAGGTTATGCATGGCCATAAATGTGGGGTCAGCATGCGCCAGCACACGTAACCCGCCCTTCAGCTCCAGTCGTGCAGACAGCACGGCTGGGGTCGATATCACGCGCTCTATTGATGAGGTGCCAAGAAATATCTTACTGGCGGTATCAGATGCCGGGTCTATCCCGAACAATGGCCCAAGGAACCCCTTGATTCGCTCAGCGTAGCTTTCCCACTCCTGGATCATTTGGGCGGAAGGATGCAGCGAAACCGTTTTACCTGACTTAGTGCGTGGGCGTGAGATCAGCAGACCGCGCTGCATGATGCTTTCGATGCCGCGCTTTGCCGTCCCATAGGTAAGGCCAGACGCATCAGCCAATGATGTTGGGGTGGTTAATCTTCCCGCAAGATGATTACGCATAACGTGCAGTAACATACGCATCTCTCGATAGCCCAACGACATGGAAAGCGTGCTTTCAGTTTCGTCTTCGAATTTTTCAATGAAATCGATGAATCGTGCGAACTCTGTATTAGAAATTTTTGAGGCGGGCATTTGCGACAGCTTATCGTAAGGCCCTTCTGGTTTAGCCTCATTTATCTCAACATGACCGTCTCTCATGACGACTCCAAAACATCACATAGCCATAAGGCTGACAATCAGCCTATACCGTCCATAATTAGCCGAATGCCCAGCAAAATCAGTAAACACAGGATCMCTCGGAAAAACAGCTCACCATCGATGCGCTTCTGAATAACCAGCCCCAACCGAACCCCCAACCACGCAACAGGCATCAGCAGCAGTGCTATCGTCAGGTTATCGATATTCACCAAGCCCAGCAGGGTATAGGGAACCAGCTTCACCAAGTTAGTAATCGCTAGAAAGACGACAGCCGTCCCCAAAAATTGCTGCTTGGTTAATTGGCACTGCAGTAAGTAAAAGTTAAGCGGAGGGCCGCCAGCATGGGCGATAAAACTGGTAAACCCTGCCACCCCACCACACAAGCCCCCCACCCAACCAGGCAGCCGCTTTCCGCGCAGCGGTTTGAACAACCCCCACAGGCCGAACAGCACCGAAAAAACACCTAGCAATAGCTTCAGTAGCGCTTCGTCAAACCAGCCATAGGKGAAATAGCCTATCGCCACACCCAGCACCGCAGGTGGAAACATAAGCCACAATAAACGATCAACCCGCTGTCGCCACCACGCCTTTAGACTAAACACATCCATCACGATCAGTAGCGGCAGCATCACCGCCACTGCAAAGGTCGGGCTCGCCTTTAGTGAGATTAGCGGCACAGCCACCACGCCTACCCCACCGGCAAAACCCGACTTGGAAATACCCGTGAGTAGCACAGCCGTCACCATTAGCGCCACAAACACCCAGTCAACAACCATCTGAAAGCCTCTTCAGCCTTGAGCCGCAGCTCCTCTTATTACGATCGAAAAAAGGGGCCATGACAGTCACGGCCCCTTTTCGTTTAGGCAAACAATTAAGCGTAGCGATGCTAATGTTTACAGCACTGTACACACTTCATCGAAGGAGAAACGATCGCCACGTGGGAACAGCGCGCTGGCATCGCCATAGCCTAGGTTGCATAGGAAATTGCTCTTCACTTTGCCATCCGGGAAGAACTCTTCATCCACGGCGGCATTATTGAAGCCGGACATGGGGCCTGCATCCAACCCTAGCGCACGCGCTGCTAAAATAAGGTAGCCGCCCTGAATGGCGCTATTGCGGAAGGCCGTGGAGTGAATAAAGTCAGGCTTACCCTCGAACAGCGACTTGGCATCCTTATTGTGGGCAAACATACGCGGCAGATGCTCATAAAACTCAGTGTCAAAGCCAATGACAGCAACCACAGGCGCCTTCATGGTTTTTTCTTGGTTACCCGGTAACAGAGCAGGCTTCAGGCGCTCTTTTGCTTCATCGGTGGTCAGAAAAATAATTCTCGAGGGCTGGCAGTTCATAGAAGTGGGCCCAAAGTGCATCAGGTTATACAGTTCGCGCAGGGTCTCCTCGCTGACCTCACGATCCTGCCAAACGTTGTGGGTGCGTGCTTCTGTAAACAGGGTTGCGATAGCCGTTTGATCAATCGTTGTCATGTTATTTCCTCTTTCGATTTAGCCAGCTCAGTACGAGCTGGACGTTCAGGGTGAAACGTTCAGGCCGTCTTCAAACCGAAGTCGTAGTGAAAGTAGCGGTAAGGCGTTTCCATTTGCCGACCGTCGGGCGCCTGCCCCGCCGGCTGCTGAGCAAACTCCTTGACCAGTGAATCTTTGACACCAAATACCGCGTCAGAATCGAGGTAGGGATCGTCCTCAGCGAAGATTTGGGTCACCAAGGTTTCATACCCCGGTGCCATCAACATGAAATGTACATGGGCAGGTCGATATGGGTGACGCCCGGTGATGTCGAGCATTTTGCCCACAGGCCCGTCAGTGGGAATCGGATAAGGTGAAGGAGTCACCGTCCAGAAGGCATAATGACCCTGGCGGTCGGTATGAAAGCGCGCGCGTAATGAGGCGTTTTCCAGCTCAGGCTTTTGAACGTCATAAAAGCCTTCACTGTCGGACTGCCACACATCAATGGTGACATTCGCCAACGGTTTACCCTGGGCATCGTGCACGTTGCCCTCGACGAATAGCGGCTCGCCTTCAACACCCCAATTTATGGCATCACCTTGATTCGCCTGGGGAGGGTCAGCCACGTAAAAAGGCCCCAGCACAGTACTTTCGGTAATGTTAGTATCACTGCTCGAGTGGTTAATCGCATCGACCAGCATCGTCACACCAAGAGTGTCAGACAGCAGGATGAACTCCTGGCGTTCGTCGTCACACATCTGCCCCGCACGGGTTAGAAACTCAATTGCCTGGGTCCACTCTTTCTCACTGGGCTGCACCTCGCGCAGATAGGCATGCAGGTGTTTAACCAAGCCATTAAGCAGCGTTTTAAGCCGTTCATCATCACAGCTGGAAAACTCATCGATCACCGCTGCGGTAATATTGTCGGCTGTTAAGTTACGCATCTTATTGCCCTCCATGCTTTGCTGGCATCGGTTCACCCAGCCCTGAAAGGCGCTCGGTGTGGTGTACGGTGGCGATATAGTCATCATCGCCATGCCCCGTGGCGATGAGCGCGGTATAGGCTTCGCGCATTTGCGCTGCCAGCGGCGTAGACACCCCTGAGCCGTGGGCACAATCGAGTATCAGATCAAGATCTTTGGCCATTTGGGCGGCGGAAAACGTCGAGGTAAAGTCGCGCTCTAAAAGTGGTGGTACCTTGTACTTCACCATGGGCGAACCCACCGCGCTGTCAGATATAAGCTCTAACATGGCGTCCCATTCAATGTTGCCTTTGCGCGCCAGGGTCAGGGCTTCACTCATCATCCCGGCACTCACTGCAATCATCAGGTTGATCGCCAGTTTGGCCACCCGGGCCTGCTCTTCATCGCCCAGCCAGTACTGCGCCTTGGTAAAGGCGTCAAATACGGGTTTAGCCGTTTCCAGCGCTTCGCGTGGGCCAGAGACCATCGCCGACAGCGTGCCCGCCTCTGCTGCTACCGGATTCCCTGACACGGGGCTGCGCAAATAGGCAATGCCATGGGCCTTCGCCGCCTCGGCCACTCGTGCAGAGGCTTCAACACTTACCGTGCTGGTCTCAATCAAAATAGTGCCGGGCATCATGTGACGCACAAGCTCACCCGATTCAATGCAGAGATTGATCAGTGCGCGGTCATCGGGGATCGAGACAAACACCAGTGCACAATCGGCAACGGCACTAGTCAGGTTCTGATGGGGGGTAATACCGATACGCGTTGCTAAAGCCATCCGCTCCGAGGAAAGGTCAAATCCTTCTACCGCGGTGCCTGATTTAATAATTCTGGCGGCCATCGGTAAGCCCAGCTTACCTAAGCCTACCCAAGCCACTTTAGAGGACGAAGGGGACGTTGTGGAAACGGTTGTCATGGGGTTGCCTCCTGTGTCGATTGCGCTTCACGCGCCAGCAGTTCGGAGTGAATACGGTGGCCAGATTTGGCAAGCTCAGCGATACCCTGCTGAGTCTCGATTAACAGACGGCCGCCACGTTTTTTGAACTGCCCAGCCACCATCACACTGTCGACGTTGGCAAGGCTTGTTTGCATGACCMCCGTAGAAACAGGGTCGTTGACTGGCTGCATATTCAGCTGATTACTATCCAGCAGTACCAGGTCGGCCTGCTTGCCAGGGGTCAGGCTACCAATGCGGTCGTCAAGACCGAGGGCTTTCGCCCCATCCAGCGTGATCCAGCCCAGCGCTTCTCGGGTGGTAATCGTGGAAGTATCAGGAATCTTGCCTTGCTCACGACGCGATGCATCGTTATCAAGGGCACGCTGCATACCCAGCGCCATGCGCGCTACACTGAACATGTCACCTGACAATACAGACTCAAGATCAACCCCCAGTGACACCACGCCTCGGTATTGGCGCACCAGCCCCGTCACCGGAAAGCCGTGGCCTTGGGTCATCTCATTTTCCGGCGCAATCGAGAACGTCACACCGCTGGCGCAGAACCGCGATATCTGGCCATTATCCAGGCTTTGGCCATGCACAATGTTGATGTCGGGGCCAAGCAAACCACGCGCTTCCACTTCGTCCCATGCACCGGGCGCCACTGCCTCGCCGCCGCCCTGATGCATTGAGGCGACCAGATCAAACTCTTTGGCCAAGGCAAAGTCCTGCAGGGTCACATCCAGGGTCGAATAATGAGGGCCAAGAATGGCCATGCCTAAGGTGACAAGCCCTTCCGGGTTTCCCAGTTCACCGCTCAACAAGCGTTCTATTTCATGGCGCGGGTGGGGAATTTCGCTAAAGTGCGGCTGACCAGGTTTTGGGTCGGGCTTGGGCGAGCCGTGCATAAACAGCGCACGAATACCGGACTCCTTTAAGCCTTTTACCGCCGCGTCAGTATGCGCAGGGGTCGGGTTGTTGTGGCACCAGTCACCCAGCGTTGTGGTACCGCAGTTAAGCTGATTAATCGCGCCCATGCGGGTGGCAATGTAGATGTCTTCCGGCGKGAATAGCGCGGCAAGCCCCCGGTGTACGTGGCGAAAATACTCAAGAAGCGTCCAGTTGGCGGCAACGCCACGCAGGCCGGTCTGCCAGGTATGCATATGGGCATTAACCAACCCGGGAATAAGGATACCTCCGTCACAGTCAATCACCTCGGCGTCTTGTGCCTTGGGGTCGGCGGTCAGGTCATGACCCACGGCGGTAATACGGTCACCCTCAACCAGAACCTGGCCATCGCTTAGCTCACCCAGCTGCGGATCCATAGTGACAAGAGTGGCGTTAATAAACAGTTTGTTCATTGCCCACCCCCACTACCCGCCTGGGGTCGAAGACCCGATTGGGCATCGCTTAACAAACGGTGAATGCCACTGGCTTCGACGTCACGTGGATTCCAGTAAGGGTTGCGGGTAGCAATCTCAGTGGCCCGGTCAACATCTTCCACGCTAAACCCTAACTCGGAGAGTGCACTGGGCGCACCGACCGCACGCCCCAGGTCATAGAGGCCAGCGGCCGCATCGTCACAGCCCAACGCGCGGCTAATACGAGCCATCGCATCAGGCACCGCAGGCGCGTTATAAGCCAGCGCATAAGGCAGCACAATGGTGTGCGTTTCCGCATGGGGTAGGTTGAAGGAACCGCCCAGGGTATGGCAAAGCTTGTGGTGCAGCGACATACCCACCGAGCCAAGGCAAATGCCGCACAGCCAGGCGCCGTAAAGCGCATCAGAGCGCGCCTCAGCATGGGTAGGGCCGCTAGCTATTACGGGCAGGCTTCTTGCCAGCGCCGCGATGCCCTCCTCCGCCATCAGCGCAATCACCGGATTACAGTCGCGGGCATAAAGTGCCTCTACTGCATGGGCAATGGCGTTAATACCGCTAGTCCCCGACATCACAGCGGGTAACGTTAAGGTGAGGTCAACGTCATAAATCACCGTTTCCGGCAGTACGTCCAAGGTGCGCTGAGTGGTCTTGATACCATCGCGGGTTTCACCCAGGATCGGCGTCATCTCTGAACCGGCATAGGTGGTGGGAATAGCGATCTGAGGTAAGCCCGTACGCAGCGCAATCGCTTTACCCAAGCCAATGGTCGAGCCACCCCCAATAGCAATGGTGCAATCCGCGTTTAGCGCTTTCACCACCTGCAAGGCACTTTCGGTCACCTCGACCGGCGTATGCATGGCGGCTTCTGCGTAAACGCCAACGCCCTTCTCACCCAACTGCTCGAGCACGCGTCTTGCCTGCTCGTGCTGCTGGGGCGTTGCCAGCACCAGGGCGCGTGTACAGCCGAGATGCTCAAGCTCTTCTCTTAGCCGTGACAGGGTTCCTTGGCCAAACACCACGCGGGATGGCAGGCCATCATAAACAAAGGGTTGCATGAAACATTCCTTATACGTCTGATGTGGTATGTGTGCGCGATTGACAGAGCGCACCCGTCGCAACAGGCGAGCTAGCTCGCCTGTGCCTGCTTGCCCATCCCAGTAATCGCTTGTACCAGCTCATCCTCGCTGACGTTGTCGCCATCAAACTCAGCGGTCACGCGGCCGTCATACATGGCGATAATGCGGTTACTCAGCCCTAGGACTTCCGGCATCTCTGAGGAGATCACCAACACTGCATAGCCGGATTTGGCCAGATCTTTCACGAGGGTGTGGATTTCCGACTTGGAACCCACATCAATACCGCGGGTAGGCTCATCGAGAATGAGTAATTTAGGGTGGGTATGTAGCCACTTGCCGATAACAATTTTCTGCTGATTACCACCGCTTAGGTTGCCCACCTTCTGACGCCAACTGGGCGTTTTGATTTTCATCGCCTGTTGATACTTATCGTAGACCTGGCGCTCTTCTGAACTCGTCATAAAGCCCAACGACGACACACTGGAGAGGCTTGCCAGGGTCATGTTATCGCGACAGTTCATACCCAGAATCAACCCCTGATCCTTACGGTCTTCCGGCACTAACGCGACCCCATTGACCACCGCATCATGGGAGTTACGAAACGCCACCACCTTGCCGTCCAATACCACTTCACCGGCGGAGGGCGTGCGCAAACCGAAGATCGTTTCTGCAACTTCGGAACGCCCCGCCCCCACCAGGCCATACATTCCGACAATCTCGCCTTTACGGACATTGAAACTGACATCTTCGAATACTCGTTTGACCGAGAGGTTGCGCACTTCCAGCATGTTGTCGCCGAAATCACTCGGTTTACTGGCATGATCGAGCTCCAAGCTGCGACCGATCATCATTCGGGTGATCTCGTCCTCGTTGGTATCTGCCGTATTGACGGTTCCGGTGTACTCACCGTCACGCAGTACCGAAATGCGGTGCGATAGGTGAAAAATCTCATCCATGCGGTGGGAGATATAAACAATCCCTACACCTTGCTCACATAGCGAATTAATTACGTCATACAGCACGGGTTTTTCGTAGTCGGTGAGTGATGCCGTCGGCTCATCAAACACCACTACTCGCGGGGTAAACGCCAGCGCGCGACCGATCTCAACCATCTGCTTCTTGGCAATCGATAGCGACCCTACTAGGTCGTCATGTTGAAAACTGCATTTGAGAGCCGCCAGAATAGCGTTGGTATCTTCACGCAGTTTGTGCCAATCAACGCGATTGAATGGCTTTCTGGGCAGGCTGCCGAGAAAGATGTTTTCGGCTACCGTCATCTCGGAAACCAGCGACTGCTCCTGGTGGATCAGCACTACCCCTGCGCGCTTAGCGTGCTTGGGATTTTCGAAAGCCATCTCTTGCCCACCAAGAATGATCTTGCCTTCGTTGGCTTGGTGCTTACCCGCCAGTACCTTCATTAACGTCGACTTGCCTGCACCATTCTCACCCAGCAGCGCATGCACTTCGCCGGGCCGCACGTCAAAATCCACGTTATTTAAAGCAACCACACCAGGAAAACGTTTGGTAATCCCTTCTAGACGAAGTATCGGATCCGCGTTGACCGGCTGCCGCTTCGTGGCACTGCCTTGTTCATTTAAATTTTGAGACAGGTTTTCTTGTGAAGGGCTCATATCCGCACCTCCTTAGCCGAGGGTACATTGAGCTTCTTGTCGATAATCAGTACGGAAATAAGGATGACGCCGAGGATCACCAGCACATAAAAAGCGGGCACCTGCATCAAGTTCATGCCGTTACGCAGAATGCCAATGGCGAGTACACCACCCAGAGTGCCAACAATACTTCCGTAGCCACCGGTCAACTTGGTACCGCCTAACACCACGGCCGTAATCACCCAGAGCTCATAGTCACGACCTAAATTGGGAGTTGCCGCGCCCATTTGGCTGGCGAGCAGCACGCCAGCTAATGCAGCGAAGAAACCAACAATAATGAAATTGATCATCATGTGGCGCCCCAAGCGAATCCCCGCATCAATCGAGGCTTCCGGATTGCCACCCACCGCAAAGGTATTACGGCCATGGCCCGTTCGCGTGAGCACCAAGTGCATGATCAGTGTGCAAATCAGGAAGATAATCGCCAGTACTGGAAAAGGCCCAATGGTGCTGGCACCGAAGTCAGAGAAAGCGAAATTCAATGCATAAAACGACTGCTCACCGGTGTACAAGAAAATCAGGCCCCGCACCCCCAGCATGGCCCCTAACGTGACAATGAAAGCGTTAACACCCGTTTTCCAAACGATGAAACCATTAATGGCGCCCAGCAGAATGCCTGAGCCGAGTGCCACAAGGATTGCCAGTATCATGCTGGTTTCCTGCAAMCCTACCGCCAGTGAAGCAGCCAGCCCTAAGGTTGCCCCAACCGACAAATCGATGTTGCCGTTGATCATGMCTAAGGTCATGCCTAATGCGATTAGGCCGATAGTGGACGTCTGCACCAAAATATTAGAAATGTTGCCAAACGACAGAAAGTACTCTGACGTGAAGCTGAAAAAAATGAAGATGGCTAGGACGAAGACCCATATCGGTTGGATAGCCGTTTTGCCACGGAAGAACCCTTTTAAAAAAGTCATCTGTCACTCCTCCGCGTTATGAGTGGGTCGTCAACAAGCGCTTACGCTTGTTAGCGAGGTCCAGCCATACGGCCAGGATGATAATTACCCAGGTCACGATCCACTGGATGTAATAGGGGTAGCCCATCAACAGCAGCCCATTCTGAATAAAGCCCAGGATCAGTACACCAATCACAGTTTTCCAAATACTGCCTGAACCACCCAGTAAGCTGGTGCCACCGAGAATGATGCCGGCCAACACCAACAGCTCGTATCCCTGGCCAACGTTGTTTTGGGAACCCATAACACGAGAGCCAAGCACCAGTGCCGCACATGCCACGCAAAAGGCTGAAATCAGATAAGTGCTGAAGACGCACCAGTTCTTGCGAATACCCGAGTAAACGGCAGCCATTGGGTTGCCACCGACAGCAAAGATACGTCGCCCGTAGCCGGTGTAGGACATGACTACTTGAACCAGAATGGCCAACAACCCAAACAGCAGGATAGGAACAGCAATTCCCGTGATATAGCCACGACCAAAGAAGGCGAACCACGTGCCATCTTGGTTAGCAATATCAACGTTCTGGCCGCCGCTATAGATCAGCACAAAGCCCTGGATCGCCGACAGCATGGCAAGCGTCACAATGAGCGAATTAAGGCGCAGAAAGCCGATTAAAAAACCATTGACGGCACCGATCATAAGCGTCAATGCAAACATCATCAGGATGGCATTGGTGGGACCTATCTTGTCGTGTAAATCCACGACGAGCACCGTCGAAAATGACAGCATCGATCCCACCGAAAGATCCAAGTTTCCACCAATGATCACCACGGTGACGCCTACCGCGATAATGCCAATAATCGAGGCCTGGCGGATCACCGTCATAATGTTCGACTGGGAAAGAAACTGCTCAGAAAAGAAAGAGAAAACGAACATGCCGAGCAGGAAAAAAATGAGAATTCCCTGAGCTGACAGAAAGCTCATCACGCTAGCCTTACTAAGCTTTCCTGTCGGCAGCCTGGATTTAGATTGTTCAGCGGAAGCCATGCTAATCACCTGTTATAAAATCACTTGGAAAGACCGGTTAGCGCAATGGGCAAACATATTTCCATTGATGCTTTCCGCGCACTCCACGCGCAGGAAACCCTGCTTTCAGGCGCATGCTGTATCCCGGAAACTGCACACTAAACGCAGTCACTCCGGGCAGCATGCCTTACCTCAGAAAACGGGACGGTCGAACTCGCTGAGATTTTCAGCGGTGATTTTGGGGGTATCGAAGAAATTCATCTTCGGCAGGTCTTCTTCCGCCAGAACATCCAGTGCTGTCTGCAGAGCAGCTTCAGCATCATCTACGGGAGACTGATAAATAGAGCCGTAATACTCACCACGCTCAATCGCATCGTAGCCAACGGCGAAGTTAGTGGCGCCAATGAAAATAATCTCATCAGCTCGGTCAGCGCCTTTAGCCGCATTCAGAGCGCCAACACCCATGTTGTCATCGCCCGAATAAACGCCGTCAATACGGTCGTATTTGGTCAAAAAATCTTCCATAACACGCTGAGCACGTTCACGGTTCCAGTTGCCTGGTTGCGTTTCCATCAGTTCAACACCCGGGCACGCTTCAGCTAGCCGATCCTCAAATCCCTTTGCACGCTCCATCGCAGTGGTATAGCCGGGCTGGCCAGCAATTTGTACGATCTGCCCTTCGCCACCTAAGGCGTCACACATCATCTCGGCAGAGGAAACGCCTTGCTGTACGTTATCAGGCCCAGAGAAGGCAGCGATGTACTCTAGCCCCGCTTCAGCAATTTTAGAGTTGGTAACGATCACAGGAATGCCTGCATTATGCGCTTGACGAATCGCCGGAATAACGGCCTGACCATTGGTCGGCCAAATAATGATGGCATCAACTCGCTGCTGAATGAGGTCCTGCATTTGGCCAATCTGACGAGCAACATCACCACCGGCATCTAACACCACGATATCGACATTGCCTTCACGCTCGGCGGCCTCTTCAAAAGCACTTTCATAGGTGGTTTGATAGCTATCAACACCTACATTATTTTGGGTTATACCGATGCGGTAAGGGCCTTCAGCCTGAGCTGCCGTGGTCGATATCATGATGACTGATGCGGCAAGAACGGTTTTCTTGAACATTGCGTTTCTCCTAGCGTTATTAATTGTTTTTATCTTGCAGGCTATGTAAGCCTGAGTAAGGAGCTTACTGCTGGGCTTTGTTTCGGCACAACGTGACCGAAGTAGAGAAATGACCAAATTGGTTTTTTTAATAAATTTCCTTGCGTAGCAAGGTAATGCTAGGCAGCGACGTCAACAGGAGTATGAACACCAGGTGTTCAGCGTGCATTTTTTGACAGCCAGTCAGCGTTGGCAAACGTATCGCTGAGCAGGAAAACTATTATGAGTAGGAAAAGACGACAGCTATTTACCACTTGAGCAAGCCAAGACTCTGTCGATGAGCGGGTGCTTGAGTAAAATATCCGTGCAGTTGTGGCTTGATGTGTTAGCCGAAGAAGCTCTCCTTGCTAACTCGCCCTGGCTGCCAAGAATAATGTGATGACGACACCGCACACCGCACATTGATTTGGCAACTCATGAATCTCGTGGGTTTATGGTTTAGCTAGCAGTCAATAAACTACTAGCACTACCCGGCAGTGGTTCGCTCAGTACCGTCAATGAAGAATGTCGAGGATTACCCTAGTTGAAACAAAGCCTTAGGACTAGTATCTAGAATGTACTGACGATCATCAGCATCTCTAACCCAGTCATTGAGCCATCCGTAAGTATCGCGGTAAGTGTGTTTATTCTCATGGCGCGTCCACGGCCAGTCACTACCCCACACTAACCGATCACGCCCAAGATGATGCAACAAAGCCTGGACATGCGGTCTAAGATCACACACAGGGGAACGATAGGGGGCTGAGAGCTTCACCCAGGTTCGTTCTGCCTGTCCTGACGCAAGCAGAAGACGGCAGCCTGGGTCTTGCATAGGAACGTCTTCGACTGGCAGCCCAATATGATCAATGACTAATTTCACGCCATGCTCATGTAATGCTGGAAAAATTTCAGGTAACCGGTTCCCTTCCAGATGCAGCTCAAGATGCCAATCCATAGCTTTAATATTATCTAGAAAGTCTATCCATTGAGGATCCTTGAGGTTTGGCAATGCGCTGCGCCCCTCAATGAGATTCCATCGCACCCCTACAATACCTGCAGCATCAAGGGCGGCTATCTCCTCTAGCGTCGTCTCCTTGGCTAGCTGAACGACTCCGCGATACGCATGATTTAGTCTGGAGAGAATCTCAAGCAGTTGCCGGTTGTCGTTTCCCAGAAAGCTCGGCTGCACCAGTACCCCGCCTCTTAATTTGCAGCTTTCTAGGTTTTCTTGCCAATTCAAAAGTGGTGCAGGACGGGATGGACTGTAGTTAGACCCGTTGGCTTCCTTAACAGCCCCGTAGACATGAGCATGACAATCAAAACCTAATTTCACTTTTGGCACCTCATTACGTTCTGACTGGGGATTTCGTATCCCTGAGCTGTTATACATAAGTCTAGTTCTCTAGAGAACTGGTTGACTGGAAGTATACACGGGTCTTCAATGACCTCAAGAAATCAAGATAACCACTGGGTGACCCTATGCAAGCCAAGTTCTCTGCTAATACGGACGGAAGATTACCCCTGTACGCCAAACTCCGTGATCAATTAGGCTCAAGGATCGCCAATGGTGAGTGGAAACCAGGCGACATGATTCCCTCGGAGAACCGTTTAGCCGAAGAGTATGGCGTTGCTTTAGCAACCATGCGGATGGCCCTGAAGCAGCTGGTCGATGAGGGGCTGCTGGATCGGCGGCGAGGTACCGGCACTTTCGTTAAGCAACCCGCCTTCCGAGCCGATCTGTTTCGTTTTTTCCATGTACATGATGTGGAAGATCCCGATGTACCCGTTATCCCGGAAAGTCGAATTCTCAGTCATCAGGAAGTCGCCCTTCCCGCCGACGTAAAGCAGGCCTTCGGCGAAGAATCAGTCAGCCACTGTATAAAGTTGGAACGTGTCCGCCTTTGGTCAGGCGACCCACTGCTGTTTGAAGAAATTTATCTACGCTTACCCGATTTCAACGGGCTGTTGTCGCTAAACCCAAAAGCGATGGGCCCTTTGTTGTATCCCGTATTTCTGGAGGAATTCGGGATTTTGATCTCGTCGGCAACCGACGAGCTGTCGTTCGGCACCGCCACCAAGGCCAGTGCAAAGCATCTAGAACTAGCCACTGGGGCTCCGGTCGCCGCCATCCAGCGCATTGCCCGCAATCCTGCAGGCAGAGTCATCGAGTTTCGACGAGTACACGGAAGGCCAGAGCGGTTCCGCTACCGTGTCACGCTCGGTGATCAACCTGCTTGAGATCGCATTAAATGCACACCTCATCACCCTGCATTCCAAAAAAAGGTAACTAACAATGAAAACATTACAGCTTACGTCTTTAGTTGCGCTATCAGCGTTTACCGCTATGCCTGTCATGGCTGACGACTATCCGAATCGTCCCATCGAAATAATCGTACCGGCACCAGCCGGCGGCGGCACTGACAACGTTGCGCGCATGCTCAATCAGTACCTGCAAGAAGAGCTAGGAGAGTCACTTGCTGTGCTTAATGTCGCTGGTGGAGGTGGTGCTATTGGGGTCAACCAGATTGCCCGTGCCAAGCCCGATGGCTACACGCTGCTTTCTACCTGGAATAGTCCTATCACTACCGTACCGCACATGCAGCGTGTTCAGTACTCTTACGAGACATTGACCCCGATCACCAGCACTTCGCAGAGTGCTTACACTATGTGTGTAGCCCCCGATTTTCCAGCTGAAACAGGTGAGGAATTCCTTGCCGAGCTACAGAATAACCCTGGTCAGTACACCTACGGCAATGACGGGGTCGGTGGAACCATGCGCTTGGCAGCAGAGCGTATCTTTGAAGCCTATGACATTGAAGCCCGCCCTATTCCTTTTGGCGGCGCTGGTGAGACCCTCCAAAACTTCCTGGGTGGACACGTGGATATCTACGGTGGCTCCATCACACCCGCACTTCCCTATGTTGAGGACGGAAAAGCAAAGTGCTTACTCGTGACTTCAGCCGACGATAACGAAGCACTACCCCAGGCATCAGGCCTAGCAGCACTCGGTCATCCTGAACTGGAAACCGTGCTATGGCGCATGATGCTGGCACCGGAGGGCATGGATGAACAGCGCGTTAATGTCATCGCCGATGCCGTAGCTAGCGCCGTCGAGCATCCTGAGTTCCAAGCGTTCCTGACATCTCAAGGAGAGACGCTGAATCTCGTACGAGGTGAAGAGCTCCGTGAGCGTCTGCATCAGGAAACCGTAGCGATTGGAGAGACGCTCGAAAAGCTTGGGCTTAAGAAAAACTAATTCATGCCTGAATGGACGGTAACTTGCTCATGAACTTCAGAGATATTATCTCTGGCATCGCCTTCCTCATCTTTGGCTGCACGGTGGTCTGGGTGGGGAGTGGCTTTGATGCCGGTGCAGCTTACGTGCCCATGGGAGTTGGCATTCTGATGTGCCTTTTCTCACTTCCTCTGGTCTTTAAGGGCGTGGTGCAAACGCATCAAAATGGCGGCTTGAGCAGCGCCGCCGCCTTAATCGATCATCCGGGAAGGTTTATGGCGACAGTCGCCTGTTGCCTGATCTACTACTTAGCCATGCCAACCGTGGGTTTCTACTCCACTAGCACCCTGTTCATCATCCTGCTGGCTCTGGTACTGGGTGAAAGGCGCCCCATCGTGGTTTTAGGTATTACGGTGGGCTTCATCATCCTCTTATACGGGCTTTTTGCGATGGTGCTAAAACGACCCTTGCCCGTCGAATTTTTCCTGGTTTCCTAAATAGGGTTACACGATATGTTTGATTCCCTGTTCAACGCACTACCTGTGGCCTTGCAACTTGGCTCCGTAGTCAGCCTCTTCGTCGGCACCTTGGTGGGTATCTTGATCGGAGCCCTACCTGGGCTCAACCCGGTCATGGCAATCGCTCTCATGCTCCCACTGACGTATGGGTTCGATCCTGTAATTGCTCTAGGGTTGGTAGCAGGTATCTATAATGGCTCAATGTACGGTGGAGCTATTCCGGCCATCTTACTAAAAATCCCAGGAACGCCAGCTGCAATCGCGACAACATTCGACGGTTACCCTATGACACGTAACGGCCAGGGCGGGCTGGCTCTCAAGACCGCGTGCTGGTCGTCCGCCATCGGTGGAATTATTAGCGCCATAGCGTTGATGACGCTAGCCCCCCTTTTGGCACAGGTCACGCTTGCCTTTGGGCCCACCGAGTATTTCTGGGTAGCCGTTTTCGGACTTGTAAGCATCGCCGTATTGGTGGGCAGTGATATCAGCAAAGGCATGCTCAGCGCCCTTTTGGGCGTAATCATCGGCCTTGTAGGCGTTGACACAATCAGTGGAGCGGAACGCTATACGTTCGATTCGCTTTATTTAAGTGGGGGGTTCGMCCTGATCATTGTMCTCATCGGCCTCTACGCGATACCGCCAGTACTGGAGATGGCGGAGAAAAGCAACGCGACTTACTATGATGCAGGAAGCTTCAAGGTTGATGCTAGCGGCAACGCACTGGGACTGATACGTCAGCACTGGCGCACTTGGACTCGCTCGTCGATGATAGGCGTTAGTGTAGGTATCTTGCCAGGTGCCGGTGGCAATCTGGCAGCATTACTGAGTTATAACGAAGCGAAGCGCAAGTCCACGAACCCCGAATCTTTCGGCACGGGCAATCCTGTGGGGGTTGCAGCAGCTGAATCAGGTAACAGTGCCGACAATGCTTCTGCAATGATTCCATCCCTAACATTAGGGATTCCTGGCAATTTGGTTGCTGCCTTAGTGCTCGGCGCGCTGATGATTCATGGACTTCAGCCCGGCCCACAACTGTTTACGAAGTCGCCTGATGTGGTCTTCGGTTTCATGTGGCAAATGCTGTTTACTGCGATGCTACTCCTGTTACTAGGAGGCATGGTGGCCACCCGCCTATTTGCTCAGGTCTTGCGCATGCCCACCGCACTCTTGGTACCAACGACGTTGGTGCTCATGGCCGTGGGTGTTTATACCGTCAAAGGGAACATGACAGACCTCTATGTAATGCTAGCCTTTGGGTTGCTCGGTTATTTACTCCATCGACTAGCCTTCCCACTTGCGCCAGTAGTGCTGGGAGTGTTGTTAGGGCCAATGGCGGAACAAAACTTACGTTTGGCAATGCTGATTTCCCAGGATAACTGGGGATCCCTATTTACTCGTCCTATTTCGCAGGGAATCATCGCCCTGCTGTTGATGGTGTTATTCACCCAGGCCTGGAAAATACTAAAAAAAGGGCGTCAGAATTAACAACGCGATGAAAGTAATCCCACAGATTTATTGACTAGGATTGCTCATGGGAGTCAGGCAGCAGTCCTGCCTGACTGCTCTGTATCAGCCAGAAACGGTCATGGACTTACTGCATATTCAAAGACAGTATTAACTAGCTAACAACTTCGACATCACAAGAATAAATACACACCTAACCTCCCAGACATGCATTGACTCTCACGCGTGCTTTCACCCATAAAAGCTAATATCTTTATTTAGCCAATACTTGTAGCTTTCGATTTTTCAAAATGTTGACTATATCATATTGTTTGACCAGCAAAAAACATGGACATATTTTACATGTGTCCTTATAGCCTGATGAAAAGCTGTAAGCATCTATGAGACAAATCTTAGATGACTCAGACCATCAAATTACTTTTTGCCAGTCCGTACGGAAATCTAACTCGCGGAGAAGAGTGAAAACATTACAACACCGAACGCCCAAAGCATCACAGACATCTGGCACTTTTCGATTGGCACGCTTTTTGCTCGGCTTTGAGACCTCGTTAGACACTACAATTCGATTCTGTGGATCCTTGAGTGCATAAGCTACCAAGAAAGGATCCATTGCAATCTTTTCAGTTTCAATTTCGTTCAAATCAGAGGCATACCCTTCACTAATAACTCTATTAAGAAGAGCTATTTCGAAGTCTTCAGCCAGAATTAAGCTTTTTCGCACATCTTTATGTTTAGCCCATTGCACATGCTGGGCTTTAACACCGCCTTTGATTTCGCTATGAGTTTCTTTTGGCATTCTGATTGACCCATTATCAGCATGAAACTCTAACCACCGCCAAAATTCCGGAACTCGATCCATGTGATAATATAGATCGTGAGCATGGATGATGATATTTGCATCGAGCAAGAAAATTTCTTTTTTTTGTGCAGACATCACAGCCCCACCATTTGAGCAACATTACCTGGGCTCACACCGAGCACTCTGCCTGCTTTCGTTTCTGTAATAACGCCATCATGCAAAGAGCGACGTACAAGCTCAATTAGAGCCCCACCCGCACGATGTCGGCGCGTGTTATAAAAGTCACCTCCAGCATCTGACGTTTTAGATTTTTGTTGAGCTTTACTCTTGAGCCAAAGATCTCGCAGCTCAGTTCTAACTTGAACCCATTCAGTTTGTGAAATCATATTTTGCCTAAATAGCCGATAAGCTACGAGTGAGGCGCTAATATTCAAATTTTGAGCAAGCCTCTGCAGCGCAGGCAGGAAATCCTCATCTGAGTGCATGGCTTCATCGTATAGCTTTATGACTTCACCACTAGTCACTAGTAGGTTGCTAGCAACATCATTGCAGAATCGCTCAACAATATGCTCGTTATTCTGAGCACTGATGCCCGTTTTTCCCAGCCAAACATGCACGACTTCGTGCAAGAGCGTGAAACTCCAAGCTGCTTTCGAGTCATTTTGGTTAATAACTACAAAAGGCGCTATTGGATCAGACAAAGCGAAGCCGCGAAAAGCCTCAGTACTAATGGATGAGTGGTGGCTCCCCAAATCGCCTACAAGAAGAACATAAATTCCTTTCCTTTCCACACATCTTCTTAGGTAGTTGAAGGCATCATGTGGATTTGCATTGCGGCGATAATTTTCTATATTAATATTAAAATAATTGATTGCAACTTGGCAGGCTTTTTTTATTGGCGTATCTGTACTGCCTTCTGAGACAAACTCAATGCCAACATCTTCATCACCGTCAATCAGCGCCTCTTTGACTATAGACTGACGAATGTATATGTCTCGCACAAGTGCTTTAACACTTCCCTCGTGCTCGTCAAACTGTGTATCCGGAAGCAGTCTAAAATCCTCGCCCATAGAAGCACTCATGGGCGGCTCTGAGAGAAAGAAAGTAATGAACGGACGGTGGTATTGTTTTGCCATATCCATTAGCTTTTTTTGGGTCGGCAATTTTGTACCCGTCTCATATGCTGACAATAGCTCAGCACCAGACATGCCCTTGCTCTTCAGAGAAAGCTTTCTCGCTGCCTCTTCAAGACTCAGCCCGGCCCCTTCACGCGCCCACCTGAGTATGTCTGGGTTTGGGATGCTCATCTTTCTCTATGGCCTAATTTGGTTAGTCACTTCATTTGTGAAGACCAGAGTAACCGTAGCCAGGTCGAAGAGCAAAATGAATACGTCAAATATTTGTGGTCTATTCGTGATTTTAGACCGATATATGCCTGCATAATCTAAAGGTAGTTCATTGGCGCACCTCCCCCACCGCCAACACCTGCCAAAGCCGCTTACGCCCTCGCTTACCCGCCACCTGCAACACCTCAACACTCTCAAAATGCCTTACTCCCTCATTTAGCCCAAGCGCCCTAAGCAACACCTCCTGCCGCTCAACCATCTGCCTGGCAGTCACCATCCAAATGCTATGGCCAATCTTCTCGGGGCGAATGCGAGCGGCCTGTATCAGCATCGCAGCAGCCTGGCGTTTGGGCAGTTGATCGAGCAGTACGCCGCAGGCTTTATGCCATTGGCTTTGAGGGTGGTAGCGAAGCGCGGCCAGCATGGCCTGGTCACTGCGGCCACCACCTCCAGGTACCTCACCTGCTAGAGCCGTCACACTGAACGGCTGGAAACCGGGGTTATCTGGCGATAATCCAGCTGCAGTTCCAGCATGGTGTCTATGATGCGTGATACTGCAGCATCACGCGCTCGCTTATCACTCTTTGCCGCCTCTACGACACGCCAGGGGTTTGCTACTCGCTTCCAATCATCAAACTGCATCTGGCTCCCCTTCTGCTGTGTCATCACCCCTTCCTCCACTCGGTACCACTCTCCAGCGCCAGCCGTTCGCCGGTTATTTGCGTACGGGGCCAACTAGCGTATTCCCTAAGCACTGCTTTTGCCTCCTCAAGCCCTAGCGCCAGCACGGCGCAATAGCCCTCATATTCGCTATCTTCCAGCCACTTGAATTGGCTATCGGCTAACGGCGCATCCTTGGGCGGGGTGGCCTTGAACTCCAGGTACAGGCTAAACCAACCGCCGCGGGCTTGGCGAACGGGGAGATCGCTCACACCTGCCTTAACGCCCTGGCGCTTTAGGTCGCTCGCGGTTTTCTTATTGCGGTGGCCACCGTTGGGCACGTGGAAGGTGGCATCAAACAACTCACCTACCGGATGACCGCGCATCTTCTCGCCATACAGCCAACGGATCAGGACGGCTTGCTCCTGCCCTTCCCAATCAACAGGTTTTGCCCGGGGCGCGCCGCTTTTGGTTAGTGCTCGAGGACGGCGTAGCTTTTTGGCAGTGGTTTGCTAGCGCCAGCTCATGCCAACACCTCTCGGGCATTGATCAACGTCAACCGGCCCGTATGAAAAGCACCCGTGACGATATAGAACACATTGCCCAGCCAAGTAGGTTGCTCAACAATGGTGTGCCCGACCACTACAGCATCGATGCCGACCACTGGCGTCGTGTCCCTTCTCTTTATACGAGTCCGGCCCCATATCATTGCCMCTTTGCCTACATCATCCGCCATCTCAACCTGCGACCAGTCCGCAGGCGGCTCGGCATGAACGATGCCAATCTGCTGCCCCAAAACATCTATCTGGCGGGCGTAAGGCAGATACTTCAGCGCCTCACGAAGAATTTGCCGGACTTCGATCATATTCTCAGTTATCGACCAGGTGCCGCCGTTGATCATCCAAAGGTCTTCCGCCTCTCCACCATGCTCAAGCGCATCTATGGCCAACATCTCGTGATTGCCACGCACGCCAAAAAACCAAGGCTCAAAGGCTAGCGATAAGCACTCGAAAGAATCCATCCCCCGGTCGATCAAGTCGCCTACACAAAACAACCGATCCTTTGACTTATCGAAGTCAACGCGCGCCATGGACTCAAGCAGCAGGTCGTACTGCCCATGAATGTCACCAACGATAAAATCTCTTCCATTCATGTTCTGGCCGTGCTTTTGAATCAAGCTCATAGCCTTAGCTCCTGATTGAGTTTCCAATCCATATAACGATGATAAATCACCTCCCAAGCCCTTCCGCCTTTGAACTCTTCACGCCACCCCCCCATCGGTCTGGTCGAGCATTCAAAGAATGCAGCTCAATGTCGCAAGGCAAGGCGACGCTTTCAGAGGCTCTACATGAAGAAAACGACTTACAGCTTTGAAGAATACGAATGTGAAACGTGTAGAATCGCTTTGATTGATTTTCCCGATATAGAAGGCCTTCGTAAGCCTGCTTTTAACGATACCTGTGTGCAGCTCGGGCGCACAAACGGAGTGGTTGCTCTCAACAAGTGGGAACGCTTATTAAAGCTGATCACTTGAGGCTTGATGAAGAGTGATTATTACCCTTTATCGGTTAGGGCATATCGCATTACTGCTCATCTGATAATGGCGAATAGGCGAAACCTTTTTCATAGCAATCCCCTAAAATAGAAAGCCCAGTCTCAGGCCAAAGAGGAATTGAGCAAAGCCATCCAATATCGCTATATTGGTGGCTTCTAAACTAGGGATAAGGGGAAAGCGTTGGACAAGGCCGCCTACCACAAACGTTGGGATCAGCTCGAGCAGATGCAGCGGGAATACAGCAACCTGCCAGAGTCGGGCGTCGAAAACGTCGAAGCGCTGCACAAAATGCTGATTAATACCTTCCGGGAGTTTGTCGTTGCTTGTTATTGCGACCACTGGCGTGAAGCCTACCGAGGCGCTGCATTCCCACTAGATGCTGATAGAGATGTGCTGATAGCCCGCGCCATCAAAGCTCACCACTGGACACCAGGGATTGCCACCAGCCTCTCCAGCTACGATCTTGCCCTTTCGCTCATCGACGAGCTGGCGACATTCACGCTGACGGAAATGGCCGTTCACGTGTCGTATATGAACCTGCAGGCACTGCCTAAGGCGGATTACCAAGCAATCATTCAACCCCATGAATGACGGTTGATTTGCCTTAGGTAATCGGCTGCAAGTACGGGAATAGAAAGCCACGCCGAATCCCGCTAAGGTGGTAGCTGCGACACCCCCAGACGAAGAAGGAAAACGAATGGGTGGTCTCGAAGGCAGATGGTGAACGACTTGGAAATCTGCGGGAAGGATTTAAGAGCGCGTGCACCAGTGCGCGCATTACGAACTTCCGGATTACAGTGAAAGACCGGTGCATTTTATAAAGGGCTTACTTGGGAGGAAGCGAAGAGCCTAGAAAAGCCCCCCTGACGAATCAGGGGCTTTAGTATCGAGGTGGCGGAGGGACAGTCCGCATACAGCACATCCAATAGCTTCCATTTCAATATTTAAATTATTGTTTTTAAACAAATTAATAACCTTACATATCCATACTCTTCCATAGCCATCCCATCAAAGACAGAACAAAGGTGTGGGTCAAAATGTGGGTCAGCTATGCTATCCTCTGTTTGACCAATCGCTTTACCAAGGACGAATCACCATGGGTAAGCTCACTAGCAAGGCCGTTCAGAAGCTCGCAAAAGAAGGACAAAAAGGCTCCACTGGCGACGGCCAAGGTTTATATCTTCAAATAACCGCCGGTGGGTCAGTAAGTTGGATCTATCGCTTTAAGCTAAATGGCAAGCAACGCTATATGGGCTTGGGAGCATACCCAAACGTAGCGCTATCAGAAGCTCGGGAAATAGCCGCCGATCATCGAAAACTCGTCAAGCAAGGCATCGATCCGTTAGCAGCTCGTGAACAGAAGAATGAAAAAAAAGCGGAGCCTGTAACATTTACCAACTGCGCGGCGCGATATATCCAATCACACCGCCGCAGCTGGAGAAATGCTAAGCATGCACGTCAATGGGTAAGCACGCTTAAAACCTATGTGCGGCCGGTTATTGGCAATCAGTCGATTGAAGATGTAACTACCCAAGATATTTTGAAAATATTAACGCCGATCTGGAGKGTCAAAAACGAGACAGCTAAGCGAGTGCAGGGGCGTATCGAAAACATATTGGACTATGCAGCGGCGCATGAGTATCGCGACCCGGTTAACCCCGCCCGCTGGCGAGGTCATCTCGATAAACTACTAGCTAAGCCATCGCGTATACAAAAGGTGAATCACCACCCTGCTATGCCTTACGATCAAGTAGCGGCATTTATAAGCTCGATTCAGCTTTACGGCAGCATGTCCTCAAAAGCACTACAGTTTCTAATACTGACTGCTACGCGTACATCAGAGGTGCTCAACGCTGAATGGCATGAAATCGACATTGGAAAAGCTACATGGCAAATTCCAGCAGAGCGCATGAAAGCTAATCGTGAACATCGAGTGCCACTTTCCAAGCAGGCAATGGATCTGTTGCTGTGCCTACCCCGCATCAAAGGCAATAGCTTTATTTTTCCGGGGATGAAACCCGCCCGGCCGTTATCAAATATGTCGCTTCTTCAGTTTATGCGTGGGCTTGGCTATGGGCCTAGTGGTGAAAAAGGCAATTATGTACCTCATGGCTTTCGCTCAAGCTTTCGAGATTGGACGGGAGAAGTGACTAGCTATCCACGGGATGTCGCAGAAATGGCTTTAGCTCATGCCATTGAGAATAAGGTGGAAGCAGCCTACCGTCGCGGTGATCTTTTTGATAAACGCAGACGCATGATGCAGGATTGGTCTGACTATATTTGTACTGATTTAAATTGAAAACTAAAGCAGCTAGGTTCGATATGACTTCAGAAGAATTTTTCCTTTTTAGAGATGCAGCTGATGTGGCTGATGTCAGTATTAAGCAGTTGCTTAGCAAAGCTGTGATACACAACACACCCTTATTCTACAAACCTAGCAACAAGCTTCACCTCTATTGTTTGTCTATTGATCACACTTTCACCCCGCCATTTATGGCGCATTCTGACATTCTCAATAACAACGCTACTTCATATAAAGAAGTACAAGATTATGACTATATAGTTATAGATAGCATGGCCTATCAGCACATATTAGTCACAAAAATCTGTCACTTAGAAAATTTTGATAAATTTGCAAAACTAAATACCGATGGTTCTATCCGCTTGGTTAGCGCAAAATATTTTATCATCAATAATGACGATAAAAAGAAATTATCTGCTATCAAACAATTGAATTTAAAAGCAAGTTTCTATTTTTTCAGACAAAAAAGTTCAATACCAAGTCAGAAAATTAGAGGGAAAACAATTCAGTTCCCTCCTACAGAACAAAGCAATATCTCTTTCACGATTGATGAGTTATGGATTAGCTCATCTAACCTTTGTACACTTTATCCAGATGCTTTAATTAAAAAAGATAAAGCTGAAAAAGAAGAAAAATTAAAAGCATTTGAAAAAGAAGAAAAAATCGAGTCTCTCAGAAGTGTAAATATTACATACGAATGGATGGGAGAGGATCTAAAATTACTTAATCGTGCTTGCTTGGAGAGATATATTTTACTTAAAAAAGGTCGTGCTGCCAATACCACTGAATTTAACAATATAATTAAGAAATATATCTTTGAAGAATATATAAAAATTCACAACAAAGAGATTGCAAAGACACCTTTACAATTTTGCTTAAAGGCTGTCCTTGAAACTTCAGCATTTCAGAATATGCGGCTCCCCTCCCCCAATATCCAACAAAATTATCATGAATCACTATCACCATCTATTATAAATATCAATGAACTGGCCTACAATCTCTACACAAATCACCTAAAAGAATCTAAAAAAACATTAAAACCAAGCAAAACCTTTATAAAAGAGAAAGCAATCCAAGCGCAGGTCATGCCAAAGGGTATGATCAATCACTTGGTTCCATTTATGCTACCGAATTTCTAAAAAGTAACGTTAAATGGTGCCGCTAAATAATCCGCCCTATCTGACCGCTTTTATGCTGCTATTAATCAAAATCGCATTAAGCGATCCATGAAGAAGGTGTGCATCTGTCTGCATAAGTTGTAATCGCAGGACCAAATCAAATCTATCATTAGCCGCTGAATTCGTTACTAAAACTAAGAACGGTAACATCAGTTCCTTGGCTACGTGGTACACAAGCACACATTGCATTTCCTGTGTAAAGTGCACACAAACCAAAGGACCATTATATCCAGTCTGAGCCAGCGTGGAACAAGTGGGATAAGAGCGTGTTAAAGAAGATTAGGAACCACCTGCTTTCCTATTCTGGCCATCGGTACAGTGCTGGCTCCAGTGCCTCGTCTTCCCAGTCATCGCTCCACAGGCTGTTGCGGTACGTAAGGCCGCCGAGCAGAATCAAGCTGAGATCGCTGAGGATTTGCTGGTCAGGCTGCCAGACGGCGCTCGTGGTGGCGTTGGCTTCCAGGTAAGGACCGCCTCTACCGTATAGAATCAGTTCCAGACGTGGTTTGAAGGCGAAGCTTGCATTGAGCCTGGTATCCAGCTCCAGTGAGGGCAGCTGAGGGTCTTGATGTTGAGATGGGCGCTGCTGTAGTTGCCACTCGCCGTTTTGAAGCAGCAAGCCACCAGCACTGTCATGGTGTAGGTGAATCGGGTCGCTTATCGTAAGGCGTCCACTAGTGGTCAGTATTGCATTGAGCCGGGCATTCACGGAGAACATAATAGGTATCCAGCCCACCATGCGGTAGAAGGGCCCTTGGTGGCGTGTCCAGACCGGTTCGTCTATCTGGAGTTGCTGTTCGAAACGTGGGGTGATTTCAGTGCCCTGACACAGGCGGCCTTCCAGTTGAGCTTCTTTCAAACGACCGCCTTGAAACGTCATCTGCCGTTTCAAGGCGAGCGTGGCCTGTAAGCGAATCGTGGCGCTAGCTTGGGGCGTGAAGTACAGCGTTGTCTCATGCTCGAAGGCGGTGCTTTCGGGTGGACACGGCTCCCAGCCATGCTCATGAAAGGTGGCCGGCAGCCAGCGACCTTTAGCAAGGGGAGCATTACCAAGTAAGCTTTCTACCGGAAAATCATCCGCTTCGGAGGKGACCCGCTCCACGACGATGATGGTCAGTGTGCCGTCTTCAACCACGTCCTCCAGTTCGGCGGGTTCAAGCGATAGCCTCAAGGTGCCCTTTTCATCGGTATCAAGCGCTGTCAGATGCCCGAGCAGGCCTGAGTTCACAAGCTGCTGTTCTGCTCGTCCCAGAGGATAAATCGGCGCGTCGGTAGCGGCAACTAGCCGCCAGCCGGCTGCTAGAGGCTCGAGAAAACTCGGCGGCGATTCGATGACCAGCTCGAAGGCATCGTCGCCCAGTGAGTCGATGTTGACGACTGCATCGAACAGCTTGGCCGAATCATGGGTATCGAGAGCGAGCACTCGGGATTGGTGGGTTAAGTTACCGTCAACGAATATCTCGCTGGCCAGGCCAGGGATGGCCAGCCCAACCATTACCGGCGCTGTCAGCCAGCGCATGCTTGAACGGAAGGKAGACATGATGAGGGCTCGGTTGTGGGGTGACTTCATCAAAGTATAGATGATGGTATCGCGTTTGGTACCCTTCTCTCCCGTTTGGTAAGCAAGCGTATCTCTCAACTACTGATTCAAGTCGGTAGAGTTTATTTCAAGCGTCAGAACAGCAGCGCCGTCTGTAGCAGCCCCTGCTCTTCGACATAATCACTCAACGCCAATTGCAGAAACGAGATAAGAAATAGATGATCCAATCGTTAGCCCTGCGTCGATGCCAGTTCGTTCATGGCATTTCCCAATGATCAGAAGTCATTAGAGTGGCTAGTGCCAGTCACTCCAAAAGATGAAATTGTGGACGCTTACAGACATATCTCATCTGCAGCAGGCGGGTCGCTTAGTCGCTGTAGCCCCCCCTACATCGACAATTTTGGAAGCTGTTAACTTACACCTAAGCTGTACGATGTTAAAGGGGCGGCTTTTCCATATCACTTACGCTTCTATATACCTTTTACGGCGGTACTAACGAGTACATTCCTTCGTTCATCACACTACCATTAAGGTGTGAGGAATGAAAAGAGCACACTACTGAATATATTTACAGAGCTAATAATAAAATAGATAGAGTCCTTTTTAGCTCATCCAGACGCTTAATAATGAGCATCATGACACTGCCATGTATAGAAAAAAAAGAACGTTTATTACAGTTTCTTTCTTGGCCTTCCTTTTGCTAAAAGCCTGGGCTTTTTCGTTACACCTTTAAAGAAAACTCTTTCATTAGGTGTTATAAAACTCATAACATCATCGGGTTTCACTAAGTAGTCTACAACAATGTTTTTTAATACATCATATTTTTCATCTTCGTAATAATTTATCGTACCAACCCCCAGTTTTCGATACCTGTTTTTTGAGCCATTACAATTAAAGTATCTTCCATCACCGTTGGGAACGATACTATTAACCCAGTGTTCTCCTAACATCTTTCCTATTACGATGTCCTGCTGCCGCAGCGAGCCGTTATAAATTATCAACGCATGGTAATGAAAACCTTTTAGAAAGCTATACTCAAGTCTTAATATATACCCAACCATATCCGGGACTAAGATCCCTTGAGTAAGGGCAGTACGCATTTGCTTCCACTGCGACTTAACATTTTCCACATGACTATTAAATCTATCGCTTTCTAAAAACATACCTTTGCGATAAGAAAAATCTATTCTAATACACATAATTCTTGAGTAACTTGCTCGTATCAAATCAATATACTCATGCGCACTATTAACTCGATATTGCTGTGCCTTCCTTTGTTTGTATTTAAACAAACGATATTCTAAAGAATTTATTGCATTCTGCATAAATTCGGAGCATCTGTTAACTAGATCCAACTTACTTTCTAACTCTTGACATTGACTTATATTTTTATTGGCAACTATCCTTATGAATTCAGAAAAGCACTTTAAGTAGGGATGCGTGCTCATTATGTGTTGTTCATCAATTCTAGCTTTCATGCCTAGAGTAATTAATCCGCTAAACTCTTTTGCGGTCAGACTAGTCCAACACGAACTTCTTTTAGATTCTGCTCTATTGAACTTAGGCCACTCTAGATCCTCCAGTCTTTTTATTATCGCAACAACTTGTATGCAATATCCATGTATTTCTTCTTTGCTAATTTCAAGGGAATGGCTTTTATTTAAATCAAATCTTTTCAATGCATTACCTGAGCTAAATGTATTCATTTAATAACCTCCTATCAATAATTAATACGCACCTATATAAGTTGATAAAGCCAGAACAAATCCATTACCAAGAACCAGTAGAAGGTAATAACATATATACCAAATTACTAAATCGAAATAACCTCAGCGCGTTCCCACAGCCTTCACTTCAACAGTGACAATAACCATTTAAAGTTATTGTCAATACTTCTGGTTAAAAATTGATTTTGTACCAAAAATCTCACGGTTTGCAGCAATTGGATCATATGCGTACAAAGGCTCTGTATCTACACACTGAACATTCCCAAGTAATATTGTGCAAAGCACACCTTTAGACTCCAATCGCTGAATGCTAGGCTCTAACCTTTCGTTGCTTCTTAAGCTAGGGTTAACATGCCGTCTAATATAGTTCTTTTTAAAGTAACGATAGCCGAGCTTCTTTTTTGAATTTAGCCAATTAGTCAAGGTATTATCGTCTATTTCTTCTTTGGTCGGCACATAAAAAACACGTATAAAATCGTCTGCGCAATTCATCACTATTTGAATGGCACGGTTTATAGAATTTACTGAAATTGGCTGTTTTATGCCCTCATCAAACGCACTCATGATGGCTGCCAACCTAATAATATTTTCGGGCATCTTGGAAGCTAAATCAGCAAAACTTGAATACCTCATTCCCAGAACGGAATTCGACTCTATATATACACATATACGTTCAAACACCGGCTTGGCTTCATTAGAAAGGCTCATGACATAACGTTCGCTTTCTCCCTTAAGAATTTCAATCTGTTTGTTCAGAAAAAATTCACTTTTTTTATCAAACAAACTTGAGTTCGATAAACTTTTCCACGTACCAGTAGTACGTTGTCCAATACGACTCTCAGGTACAAAAGCTAAGAATCTAGCCCATAATCCTGAGTTACGATGCTCATTGTTACCTTTTTTGTTAAACGCATCCATTACGCCTGGCTGAACCATAATCCCCACCGTCAATCGAGCCCCTTTAACATAACTTGATGCAGACGATTTTCGATCAACCTTTATAGCATCACCGCTCCATAGATCATTAATAGCTGAGAAGTTTCTAAACGCACCTCCATTCAAAATACCTGCGCCCTCACTGGAAATAAGTGAGACGAACTTTGACCTTTCTGAAATTCCATTCATTAATGCTTCGGATGTAGCATCTTTATAAATAAAATCAATTACTAAGGGTTTTTCAGGCTTTTCCCTTAAAAGCTCATTAAGCATATCTTCAAACTTACGTGTATCCTTACCTTTAAGAACATCTCTACCAATCTTATTTTCAATTGATTTATATTTCCTAGTCCACAAACAATTTTCTCTTTCATACGCTTGAACCGTAATGTCATTATAATCCGATAAGATACTATTTTTTTCAAAAACCACCTTGTGGGCTATTGAAAAAGCTGTCGTTTTACGCTCCCCAGAACTAGCTAAAGTAAGTGTGTTTAGTGAAGTAGGTGATATTCTTCCATCAGGCCACTTCACATCTATTACACCTTGCAGGGCAGTTGACGCTGCACTTATGTAAGCAGCTAACGCCATTTTTTGGTCAATTTGTATATTATGCGACAACTCTCGTGCCGCGTTATCAATTATGTCAGTTTTTTTTGGCTGACTCTTTTTATTTAATGGTGTTCTGTGTACGGTCATGGATTTAACTCCTTTTTAAGCATTGCGCTTTTGAATACGGTTGTTAATCCACGCATCTATCTCGTGCTCTACCCACGCTACTGCTGCCTTACTCATTATTACTTGTCTAGGAAAGTCAGGATCATAACTAGAAGATTTTTCATCGAGCATGTTGTAAATTGTTGACCTTGAAAGGCCAGTACGTATAACAACATGCTTTAGACGTAACATAACCGGGGATTGCAATTCTTGATGTTGCATGACATGACACCTCTGTTTTGTTTAGAAGTAGCAGGTATCAATTCAGATACCCTGTTTGCGCTGCTTGTGAGAGACATCTTGACTGCATACATCAAAAAAATCACATGACTTAATTTGACCTTTTTTGACGTCAAATTTGAGAAGCTTATTAAGCATTGCAGGTAGGCATAAACTGTCGACTCAGTAACTATCTGTAACAAGCCGCTATTGCTGTTCAAAGCACATAAATGAGCTTTTATTAAACTTTGTGAGAGTTCGATGTTTTCCCACTAATTGATATAGCACGCTCATGAGGCGTGGCGGGGATCTAGCCAACAAATGCTGAAGCGGACTGCTTTGTATGCTACTCCTGCTACAAAGTAGCAGGAGTAGCAACTTACAACGGTGTTATCCTCAATCAGTGCTTCGGTTGTAGCTTGGTCACTTTGCCAGTGATGGCACTCAGTAAAGAGATTAATTAACTCTTAAAAGCTCGCCCCATTGTGTGGTGTAGCGTGGCGTGCGTCGCTCACTGCGCAGCGACCAGGCATTGCCTTTACAGGGTAGGCCCAGCTGTACCGTTCCTTTACCTAGCTCTCGATTCAGCTTGTCCATCGTCGCCATCAGGCGTTCGCTACGTTTAGCCTCTTCGTCGGTTTGCGGGGTTTCGGTGAGGGTGAGCTGGCGGTTGGCCTTGGGGGATAGATCGAGCAGCATGAGACCTGCTTTATGATAGGCATACCCTTTTCGCCAGAGACGCCTTAGGCCTTGGACCGCCGCTGCGATGATGTCGCGGCTATCATCGGTAGGCCTTTCAAGGGAGACGACTACACGCTGCTGATATTGCGGTAAGTCGGTACGGAATGAGTTGGTACGCACAAATACCATCACGGCGCTGGTAACGCTGTTCTGTTTGCGCAGCTTTTCGGCTGCCCTAGCAGCGTGGTGCCTTAAGGCTTCGCGCAAATCGTGGGGGTTGCTGGTGAGCCTTCCGAATGAACGCGACACCATGATTTGTTGTTTGGGTAGACTCATGTCATCAAGTTGAATGGCGGATTGCCCGCGTAGCTCCCATACGATGCGTTCCTGCACCACACTAAATCGCCCCCTAATACGCTTAGGGTCTGCCTCGCGTAGATCCCATGCGGTCTCAATACCCATCACTCTTAAACGTTCACCGGTGCGGCGTGCCACCCCCCACAGCTCTGTCACCGGCAATTGCTTTAGCAGGGCCTTGGTCGCTTCACTATCAGCGGTCAGCTTACACACCCCGTGCTGCTTGTAGGCGGGATGTTTTTTAGCCGCTTGATTCGCCACTTTGGCGAGTACGCGGGTCGGCGCAAAGCCCACGCATACGGGTATGCCCGTCCACTGGCGAACGGTGTCACGTATGGCCTTGCCACGTGCCTCCAGGCTCTCGGGGTCGAAGCCCTGAAACCCGACAAAGCTCTCATCAATGGAATACACCTCCACATGGGGTGAAAACTCGCCTAGCACCTCGGTCACCCGCTGGGACATATCGCCATATAACGCATAGTTACTGGACAGCAGCACGGCTTGGCGGCGTATCGCCGGCGGTAACAAGTGCATGGCAGTCCCCATCTCAACCCCCAGGGCTTTGAGTTCATTGCTACGGGCAACGACACAACCATCATTATTCGACAGCACCCCTACCGGTCGCCCTTCCAGCGCTGGATCAAAGACGCGCTCGCAACTGACATAAAAATTGTTGCAGTCAACAAGCGCAATCACGGCAGTGACCTCAGCAGATTGTGAATCACGTCGGTCACCACGCCCCAGACTTGGGATTCGCGTCCATCAAGGGGAATCGGCTTGAAATTAGGATTGCTTGCTTTGAGGTAGGTACGCTGGCCAACGCGCTCCAGTCGCTTAACCGTCATTTCCCCATCGACGCAAATCACCACAATCCGACCAGGCAGCGCTTCCAGGCTGCGATCTACCACCAATAAGTCCCCAGGGTGAATGCTGTCCCCGATCATTGAATACCCTTCCGCCCGCGCAAAATAGGTTGAAGCAGGCCGCTTCACGACGTAGCGGTGCAGATCAAGCTCAGTATCCAAGTGATCATCGGCGGGCGAAGGAAACCCTGCGCGTACGGCGGTTGAATAGAGCGGTAAGGGTAGTGACGAGGCCACGGCGTCTGCCCGGCCGAGCAGTGAAACGTTCAATGACATGAAAGGCTTCTCCTTTTTACTGTATGCATAAACAGTATCAATAAAGAGGGCTAGCCAAGCAACCATTTAAGAGTCAACGCTAAAAACTTTCAGACCTATATCACTCCTATGAATCCACCCCATAAATCGCTTTGTGTCACCTAGGAGTGTTGCTAATGCCCCCACCTTGTAAACGCTGTGCCGCCACACGCCTGATTAACCTTGATACCGCCCAACGTATAGGCGTTGTCAGCGGGGGCCTTGTGGGCGGCGCGATTGGTGCCTTACGCGCTACCGCGGCTACCCAAACGTTATCACTTGCTACGGCGCGTTTTCCGCTCGCGAAACTCCCGGCCGCCCTGATAGGTGCGGTTACCGGTGGCCGATCAGGCGTTCGGATTACAACGTCACTTTTTTTGCAGTGGTTGCCACCTGGCTCCGGCACCCCCTGGCTGTGTCTCGCCTGTGGGCATTCGTTTCGACAGTCCCATCCTCCGCTGGCCGCCGCCCACTGATTGCGACTGGCTGTGCTTTTACTACCTCACCCCATAGCGCTGGCGATTCGTCAGCGTTTTTTATGTTTGGAGACTTACCCATGGCTCATCTCGTTGAACAAATGGCCTACGTCGGCGCTACCCCTTGGCACGGCCTGGGGCAACAGCTATCCCGTCAACAACCGTTAGAGGTCTGGCAGCAACAGGCCGGTATGAACTGGCATATTGAAGAAGCCCCGGTGCGCTTTATTGCCGAGGGTGCCAGCCACTTGGGCAGTATTCACTCGTTCCCCGAGCAGAAAGTGCTCTACCGCTCGGATACCAAGGCGCCGCTATCGGTCGTATCCCAGCGTTATAAGGTGGTGCAGCCCGAGGAGATCCTGGAGTTTTACCGCGACCTGACGGAATACGCCGGTTATGAGCTGGAAACCGCAGGTGTGCTTAAAGGTGGGCGTAAGTTCTGGGCCTTGGCACGCAGTGGCTTAAGCACCTCGCTAAAAGGCCAGGATGAGGTCAACGACTACCTGCTTTTGGCAACGTCGTGTGATGGCACGCTGGCCACCATGGCGACACCCACCACGGTGCGGGTGGTGTGTAACAACACGCTGCAGATCGCCGTCGATGGTACGTCGCAGGCGGTGAAGGTACCCCACCGGTCGGAGTTCGATCCTCGTGCAGTAAAAAGCCAGCTGGGTATTTCCGTTTCCCAGTGGAACGACTTCATGTACCGCATGAAGGCGTTAGCTGAACGCAAGATCGACCAACGCGAGGCGCAGCAGTATTTTCAGTCGGTACTCTGCGGTATCGATAAGCCGATAGATGACCCTTCCAAGCTGCCTAACTACCGGGCACTCAACAAGGTACAGAAGCTCTACCAAGGCGAAGGCCGCGGTTCCCACCTCGACACTGCCAAAGATACTGCGTGGGGTCTGCTCAATGCCGTTACCGAGTACGTGGATCACGACAAGCGTGCACGTAGCAACGATACCCGACTGGATTCAGCGTGGTTCGGCCAAGGGGCTCAGTTGAAGCAGGAGGCACTGCAAACAGCCCTTGCTCTGGTGAGCTGATTTGCTGTTTCTCACTCTACTGCTACTGATTTTATTGGTTTTGTCTTACCCCTCATTGGATAGCGCAATAAGCCCAGCCCCTAACAGGCTGGGCTTTTTGTTTTTTACGTGGAGCACATCATGGCCTCTCTTAGCCCCGATTTAGATATCGCTTTAACCCAGTTGACGGAACGACTACTCACCCAAGACCAAACCTTTGCCCAGACCTACGTCATGGCAAAGGGCCAGCTGTATCGCACCGAGCTACGCCTATGCCCCGTTCCTCCCAGTGAGCTTCCCGCCGATCTTTAACCCCTATTGAAGGAGCCTTGTCATGGCCACCAAAACTAATGTGGTAAATCACGAGTCATCTGCATCTTCTTTACAAGCCGTTCCTGCAGCACCCACCCCTCMCCTTGTGGAAAGCACCGCCATCATCCAGGTGATTGAGCGTGCGGCGCTCAACCCGGACGTCGATATCGACAAAATGGAGCGCTTGCTACAGATGCAGGAAAGGGTCATGGATCGCCAGGCCATGATGGCCTATAGCGCGGCTATGGCAGCCATGCAGACCGAACTCCCCAGCATTGAAGAGCGTGGACAAACCAATAACGGCTGCTACGCCACGCTGGAAGATATCGTCGATACCGTGCGCCCCATTATGCAAAAGCACGGCTTTGCAGTGAGCTTTCGTATTCAGACCCAGGAACGCGGTATTCAGATCACCGGTGTACTGATGCATAAGGATGGCCACCGTGAAGAAACCAGTATGCTGCTCCCCGCTGATATAAGCGGTAACAAAAACGCTGTACAGGCGTTTGGCTCGTCCACCAGCTACGGCAAGCGCTACGTACTCTGCGCACTACTTAATATCACCACCCGGGGGCAGGACGATAACGGCAAGACCAGTACCAAAGCGAGCATCAAGCTAGTGACACCCTTTCAGGCGGGACAGATCCAGCGGCTGATTAGCCAATGCCCTGCAACTACGCAGGAGTGGTTCAGCGGTAAGTATGGCTCCGCTGTACAGGTGCCCCAGGGTGACTTCGACAAGCTACGCGCCTCACTCTCTAAACGGGCGGTTAAGTAATCCACGTTCTACCCCTTATTACAGGAGACTTCCATGCAAGTGCTTACTATGGAACAAGGCACCCCAGAGTGGCTGGCGGCGCGGCTAGGTCGCGTCACCATGTCGGAGCTCAAGGTCTTGCTGGTGAAGGGTAAAGGCCCAGGTGGGTTGGGTGCCGGGGCGATTACCTATATGCACCAGTTGATCGGTGAACGGATAACCGGCGAACTGGCCGAGCCATTTCAAGGCAATGCCCATACCCGCCGTGGGCATACGATGGAAGGAGTTGCCCGTTCGCTTTACACGGATGCCACCGGCGAACCTAAACCAGAGGAAGTGGGCATTATCCTCAACCACGGTGTGGGCTACTCGCCTGACAGTCTGGTAGGTGCTAACGGTCTGCTGGAAATCAAAACAAAGCTACCTAAGTTCCAGATTGAGGTACTGCTCGGCGGCGAAATACCCGATGAGCACGTGCCCCAATGCCAGGGCGGGCTATGGGTCAGCGAACGGGAATGGATCGACTTTGTGAGCTATTGGCCAGGTATGCCGCTGTTTATCAAACGTGCCTACCGTGATGACATTATGATTCGCGCCATTGCTGAGCGGGTCGAGGTTTTCCATGAAGAAATGGAGCGGCGCATGAGTCAAGTGATGGCTGCGTGACGGAACCCTTMCCTCAATATTCAACACGCTATCTAATGACATAGATGCCGGGGCCACCACCCCGGCATTTTTTTGGAGACAATCATGACACATGCCAAACTTAAAGCCGGGGAAGTGACAGGCACCTACCTAGTCACTTCTCCCGTCACCGAAACCGACATCATCACCATGGCCAAGCGCTTCGCAAGACGCAAACTCGCCAAAGGCCGTAAGATCACGCAGCCCTCCCAGGCGTTTGAGCACCTGCAGTTACTGCTTCAAGATTACGAGCACGAGGTGTTTAGCGTGCTGTTCCTCGATAGTCAGCACCGCGTTATCCGTTTTGAAGAGCTATTCCGTGGAACCATCGACGCGGCCAGCGTCTACCCACGTGAAGTACTAAAAGCCGCCCTTACCTACAACGCTGCGGCCGTTATCCTCGTTCACAACCACCCAAGCGGAGATCCCGAACCCAGTGAGGCTGATAGGCGTATTACTGATCGCCTAAAGGAAGCCTTGGGACTGATGGATATACGTGTGATTGATCACGTGGTCGTGGGAAGTGATGGGTGTAAGTCGTTTGCGGAAATGGGGTATTTGTAGGTGAATGTTGGGATAAAATGGAGCTGCCCAGCGAGGCAGCTCCAGTAATTAGGCCAGCTTTATTTTTTTGGGTAAAGGCAGAAAACGGCCAGAAGCGGTCTTTTAGATATTTCGCATATACGCCTAACCTGGATTTCTCACAGGGTATAAAAGAAAGCGGCTGAAAGTGCTATGATTTCAAGAACCCGGTGTGGAATTTTGCCCAATCCCGCATGCTTGGCCAATCGGCGCTGATAGCGCCGCTGGTGTGGTAGGCGGAGTCGCTTCCATAATTCGCCGCCGTGTTTCTTGTCGTCCCAGATTAACGCGTAGATCCACTGATGGCTTACGCAAACGCCGTTGGCATTCGCCATGAAGCCACTAATTTGCTGGGGGCTCCATTCGTCCATCAGTTGATCAGTGACCCATCGAATTAGGCTGGGCAGTCGCTTCGTCACTTTCCAGGCGCTGCGTCGACGCTGATCACTTCTCAATTGAGCCTGCTCAGGCGCATAGCCAGCAGTAAGCCCATTGCGCTTTATCTCCCGGCTAATGGTGCTGCTGTGAACCCCAATAGCCTTGGCTATCTGTCGCTGGCTGATGCCAGTCTCAAGGTAAGCGAAAATTTGGTATCGTTGGGCCTGGGTCAGTTGTCGGTATCCCATTCTCTGCTTCACTTTGGTCGGTAAAGTCGAGAGGGTACCGGCGCTGGCCCTCCTTCCTCTACTGTGTGATCCAAAGTGCTGCGGTTATTCTATGAATCCAGACTCATATGTTGCATTATTTTCAACTCCTTAGCGTGAACGACTGAAGAGGTACTTGGCCAGCGAAGCGATCGCCAAGCCAATTAATAACAGCATGGCCAGGGGCATCAACCAGCCTAGCCACCCCATTGACCCCATAAAAGCAAAACATTCCGCGTTCATCATGCCATCACTCCTAAAAAAAGAGGCAATCGCCAAGGCTTATTGCGGGCCATGGTGGCTGGGCATGCTTCCTCTCATCTGTTCACGCTGCTCATCGGTCAGTAAGTCCTGCATCTGATTATGCATGCGCACGTTATCAGCCATCATATCGCCATGAAGGTTGGCCATTTGAGCATGCAGCGCCTTTATTTCCTCTGGTTCAGGGCGTTCAGTCTGCATGGTTTGCATCATGTCGTCGCGCAGGTTCATCAATTCGCCCATCCGCTCAAGCTGGGCCGCGCGGTGTTCTTGGCGCATCTCACGCATGGTACTCATCTGCTGCTCGTCGAGCATACCGCCAATGCCGGACATACTCCCCATGCCTTCCATCATTGGACAAGGCATCATCCCGCTTTGCCCTCCCATCATCATTCCTGGGTACATGCCTTCTTGACTGCCCATCATCATGCCCGAACCCATACCGACTTGGCCGTCCATCATATTGCCCTGACCTTGGGCGCCTTGGCTCATACCTTGAGCGAAGATGGCGCTGCTGGGGACACTGAGGCTTGCAGCCAGACCAATGGCAAAGATCATCTTGTGCTTAACCATGATATTTCCTCTTATCATGTTGCTGGTCGAGACATCGCCTTATCCATTAAAAATGGAAGAAGGCGGAGTTAGCTTTCGTTATAAGCCTACAACCTATAGGTGGCCCAAAGGTAAAGGAGAAACCGATCCCAATACCTAAGTGTTGTCACAGATCATTTTTTCCGCCATTTTCAGCCCTGTTTCAGGTAGGTTGGCACGTTATAACACCGACTCATTTCCATGAAGAAAAGCACGACGCCATGCGCCTTGTTCGCCAAACAGGGCAGATGAACGATGTAAGAAGGCTCAGCCGAATCAGTTTTAGCGCCTCCGCGATGAAGTAACGGCATCCATTCAACCCTAAAAATATATAAGGATACGGTATGCAAAAGAAGACGAGTTCGCTCCCTATCATTCACGCTACCTTAGCAACGCTGTTGCTGTCGCTAGCAATCCCAGTGCTGGCCCATGAAGGGGGCGCAAGCACTTCGCCTAAGGATGGCGTCACCATTCAGGATTCCCCAGCAGAGATTGGCATCGAGTTTGGTGGCATGATGCGCATCACCCAGTTTGAAGTGACAGGCCCAAACGGCCCCGTTCCTCTTGATGGTCAGCCAGGCAGTGAACAGGTCGAACGCTACGTCGTGAAGCCCGGTGAAATTCTTTCGGCTGGGGACTACCAGGTGCACTGGCGCGGCCTATTGGATGACGGACACATGATGTCCGACGGTTTTAACTTCTCGGTCGAGCCCTGACCCGTGGCTTGGTGGTTCTCCGAAAATAGCCTCGATGTCTGGACCGTCGCGATGATTCTCGTGGCGGCCGGGATTTACCTTAGCGCCCTAGTCGCGACGGGGGCCGTGTTGTTTCGTCTAGCGTTTCCCCGGCTCCCTGATCACGACCGGAGGCGCGTCGCCCGCATGGGTGTCCTTTCTGCCTGGGCGGGGGTCATCCTGATTCTGTTCCAGTGGTCTTTAGAAGCTGGTTACCTTGGAGGCGGCAATATAGCGGCTGCAACCAACCCAATGTTGCTCGGGATCGTGTTCGATGGCGCGTCCGGGGGTCGACTAATACTGGTGGTAGCTGGTTTGCTGCTGGTCCAGGCGATTCAGCTTAATAACTTAGCGTTCTCGAAAACAGCCAACAGCTTGAGCCTAGTAGGCGTTTTATTGGTGATGCTGGCATTCGTGCAGGTGGGGCATACAGTAAACACCCCACGCCTCGTTCTGGCTGTCTTGCTGATCGTTCACCTGATGGCGGCAGCATTCTGGGTAGCCTCGCTGTGGCCGCTGTTCCACTTAGTGGGGCAACATTACAACCACGGCAATACCGCCCGCATTCTGACCCGTTTCGGGCAACTCGCCATGGGCGGAGTTGGCGTGTTGGTACTGGCGGGCGTCACTTTGGCCACGCTGCTAACAGGCGGTCTCACACCCCTGCTCACCACGGCATATGGACAGTTCTTGATCGGCAAAGTATTGATTGTCGCGGTGCTGCTGTTATTTGCTGCCGCGAACAAGTGGCGGCTTGTACCTGCCTTTGAGAGCGGCGATGCAACAGCCCCACGACGTTTGCAGCGCAGTATTGCGCTGGAGGTGGTGCTGGTCGTGGTTATCCTGCTGATCACGGCGGTGCTGACAAGGGTGACATCACCGAATGGGTGACCGTCAGGACAACCACCTTAGGTAGTTAAGAACCTAGCTTAATAGCTATAAGCAACGCTATCCGGAAGGCAAGGCCGATGCCATCCGCGCGCGACAAGAGATGCACACCCGCCACGTGGCCGTGGTGGTTCGTGGCATCTTGATGTGGTTCAGAAATTGTAGCCCAGACCAATCGTATAAGCCCAGATACCGTCCTCCTGAAACGCATCGGTGGCATCGTCGGTATCGCTGAACAGGAACTGATACTCAGCGCGAGCGAGGAAATAGGCCTTGGGCAGAACATAGTATTTCATACCCGTTTCCCGTCCCGCGAAGGCGCTGTCTTTGACGCCGTCTCCATAGATACCACCGAGGCTAGCACCGACGAAGGGCCGCGCACGACCATCAAGGAACTGATGGGTTAGGTAACCACGGGTTGAGCCGTTCCAGAAACCATCTGTGACGCCCGCCTTCGCCTTCGACATCGGCGTAATTGACGCTTTGCCGAACACCGGCAACCATGTTATCCCTCAGATACCAACCAAGATCAACAGTCTCACGCCGAAGTTTCCGCTATTAAAATTCCGATCGTTACTGCCAGTTCCAGAGATCGAAAACTCACGGACACCCCCTTGTGGGCCGTACTCTGAGTTTTGGGCGGATGCTGCCCTAGGCAGAACAGCGAGAAGACAAAAAGCCATTGCTGCAGTGTTGACTCTATTCATGAGGAGACCCTTCCTGACATTATTAGGATTGTATTTCCATAATGCACTATTCGTTATCTAGCGCGGATAGTAACGCGACCGATACCTTGGCGATCAAACGACACGGACCCGCACCATCATGTTCAGGGTCTGACATCACACGATCTGTGCGTTAGCACACACGTATATGATGGAATCTGAAAAACTGGCTACCGGATTGAGGATATGTGCTTCACCACAGCCGATCGACTCACCATCGGCATTATGCTCGGCTACATCGTATCCGGACTGATCATTCTTAGGCATCAGTTCCCGGCTGCCTTGCTAGCAACGGTTCTTTACTGATCATTTATTAGTTCTGGTCGACCGGTCGATTCCACCGCCTCGACTGGGTCAGCGACGCGACATGGTTTCTATATGAAGGCCATCGCTCGGCTAGGTGGCTATCTATATCGCTCCAGAGATACCCCTTTAAGGGCAGCCTTCATTGACGAGGTTTCATCCGCGTAGCTGATAATATTGTAAGTTTCCAGGCTTTAAATCCAAATGCAGGAAAAACTTGCGCGCAATTGAAAGGTTGCTGGGAGCAATTTCCGAATAACTAATCGCGGGCCGAAGTGAGGCGATCGCCTTGCAAGATGAGTTCCACGCCCTATCACGATAATCGCATAAGTTGTGGGACAAACTCTTTAGATCATATTTTTGATAACTAATCTTTCATGAGAAGCACAGGTGCGAATCCCCCACCTGGCGTACGGAAATTGGTCGTCTGTCCTCGATAAAGTCTCGCTGCGGCCATTAACAGTGTGCCGCGATAGGTATACAGTCTAACGTCGACCTTGAGATTTTTACGCTGTCCATCGACCAGAACGAGGCGTTCGGAGGGAGGCACATGGGCCTGGGCAATATAGTCGCTTTCCAAGATTTGGCTGAATGTTTTTTTGGTGAGTTTACTTCCCCGGTACACTCCCTTACTTCCGTGGCCTGCGACAGGTTTGAAGAACCACTGCCGTCGCTGTTGCCAAAGGGTATCAGCATTATCAGCGCTGACCTGTAAGGTACGGGGAATACAAGAGCGAAGTAATTCGGCATTTTGAGCGCTCAACCCCCAAGCCATAAGCGTCGCGGGATCTGATAACACAGCCAAGTTGCGTTTGTCCGCGAACAATGCGTGTGCATGGGGATTTGGGGTTATGACTGCGCCTCCGTCCAACCAGGCAGAGTGTAAGGCGGAGTTTCCGGGTGCTTCGAGCCCAAAATCCACTAAGCGATTGTAAACCATATCTACTCGCTTACCGCCGCTGTATAGCATGCCTGACTCATACCGAAGGTCGCCAGGCGAGAGGATGAGAGCATCAATGCCATGACGCCGTAATAACTGCTGGGCAAGTTTGAATTCAGGATAGAGGTATTGCCCCATAGGCTGATCATCAACGATAGCTATCCTCTCCAGACGTCCATTGCCACGCTGGGCACGCCATTCGCTCTCGAACTGGGCTATCACTTTAGCCTCGAAGTCGGCAGACCCGGCCGCACTTTTAGCATCACCACAACACTGCAGTTGGGGCCGTACCAGGATCGCGTTAAGAAATGCACCTCCGGCATTGGTATTGATTTCGATGAGGCGAGGCCCGTCCTCGCCGAGATGGAAATCATAGCCCATGAAGACACCTACTGGGCCGGGGTTTAACTGTGCACTTTGCGGGGCCCAAGACAGTACTTGCCGCTGATAGTCGGGAAGAGCGGCGGCGTTTTCTATGGCCTGAACAGTGGCCCTCATCTGCTCCAGAACCTGAGATGGGACAAAGACAGCGACATTCGAGAAAAGTTGATGCCAGGTCGAACGGATAAAGGCCTCATCGGCATCGTCGCCCAACTGGTCGATAAGACTTTGGGTGGCTGCTCGTCGGTCTAGAGTGATACAGGTGCAGTGCTGGTTCAGCCTTTCTGCTTCTGTCATCCCTGGGGAGCCACTGGTCTTTTGCAAGAGCTGTCCTCTGGTTTTTTCACGCTGATCTAGATCAAACTGGCCAGCATCGGCTGGTCATTGAGTTCATGAGGGCGATATTTAACGAGCTACACCTTCTGCTGATAGATCAACGTCGATGATGAGCGCTCATGGTGCTTGTACGCTCGCATTAACATCTTGTGGCAAAACTTTCAGGAAATGTAGACACAAGGGTTAATATAGATGAAGTGGAAAGCCGACGTCCGGTCATAGCGATAAAAGTAACTAGCGCTACCATCATCATCAACAAGGGGCAACTATTTTCTGCCGACAATGATGCGCAGTGATGACCAAGAGCATCCCTGCTGCCGACATCGGCAACTGAACAAATTTCACTATTAAGCGGAAGATGCTGTATTGAATTAAAAAAGGTCCCGAAATAAGGCCTTGCGCTTGCAAGTTTTCGTGATAGCTACTTATCCGGCAAGTCATATTTTTACTGTAGGTTCAGGCTCGTTTCAGGTTAACACCGTATAAAGAACGGGTGACAATAACCTCTGAGGTAAATGACCATGCGCTACACTCTTTTAACAACGTCTTTGTTTGCCCTTTCATTAAGTCTGATCACGGGCGCGGCGCTGGCTGCACCCGGCCACGGCGGTGGTGGCAATAACCTAACCGAGGCTGACGTTGACCGCACGATCACTCTTGATGCTGGCGATATGTGGTTCGACCCTGAAACGCTAGAAATGGCGGCGGGTGAAATTGTTAAATTTGAAATCACCAACACCGGCAATTTAGAACATGAGTTTGTGATTGGTAGCAAAGAAGCCCAAGAAGAACATCGTCAAATGATGCTAAACATGGCCAACAGCGGAGGCCACGATATGTCGAATATGTCACACGGCGGCGGTCACGATATGGCCAGCATGGACATGGCAGGTGTCACCATTGCGCCTGGTGAAACCGGGACTTTATTATGGAGTGTCCCTGACAATGTTAACGAGCTAGAGTATGCCTGTAACATTCCTGGTCATTATGAATCCGGCATGTACGGTAATTTTTCTCTCTAATCTGACGCAGACCCATGAAACTGTTGCTACTCGAAGATGATGATTTGTTAGCAGAAAGCTTGGCAGAGAGTCTCAAGGACAACGGTTACCTGGTTGATTTGGCCGCTTCATTGAAAGCGGCCAAGTCGCTGATGGCAACCGAGGATTATGAGCTGGCTATTTTAGATGTCGGTTTGCCCGATGGGTCGGGGTTAGATCTTCTCGCTCATTGGCGCAAGCAGAAGCGCAGTACGCCTATTTTGATTTTGACGGCGCGCGATACCTGGGAAGATAAAGTTATCGGACTTGAAACCGGAGCCGATGACTATCTCACCAAGCCTTTCCACGAAGCCGAACTTATGGCTCGCCTGAAGGCCTTGTTGCGTAGGCAGTCTGGCCAGTTATCTCATGTGATTACGCTTAACGGTGTCTCGTTGGATGAGGCGGGTCAACGCGTGTGCTTAGAAGGAGAAACGTGGCGTTCGCTAACAGCAACGGAGTTTCGATTACTGCGCTACTTAATGCTTCATCCAGACCGTATTCACTCGAAAGATCAGCTACTAGAGCAGCTCTACGCCTTGGATCAGGACGCTGCCGCMCCTAACTTGGTGGAAGTCTACATCGCTCGTCTGCGCCGTTATCTCGGTAAATCAGTCATTCAAACGCGACGTGGTCAGGGGTATTTCTTTGCTTCACATTGATAGACGCAGTTTACGCATTCGGCTACTCGCATGGTTAGGCGGCGTCGCGCTACTGGTGGTGGTCACCACGTGGCTATTGCACGGGATCTTTTTACAGAGCCTGGCAAGGGATTTTTTAGGTGAACGCTTACAACGTGAAGCAAACCACGCGGTCGCGCAGCTAGAGCAAGACCAAACGGCTGTACCGACTGCGCTCGACTCGGTTAGCCAAGGCTATCAAGTCTTTCATCATCTCTACGTACTCCGTTTCAATGGCTCGGTCAGCGCTTCTGACCCGCAATGGCAGCAACAGCTGGCTCCGTTGCTAGATGAGAGCGGCGATGCCCTAATAGATGTGAATCGCGGAACACAGCACATGCTCGTCTATCGCCGCCATTTTGAGTGGCAGGGCACGCAGGGTGTGCTATTGGTGGGCGAGGATTTTTCCCAAGTAGAATCAGGGCTTGCAACTTTACACTGGTGGGTCGGTGGGATCGCCGCCGTGCTTTTAGGGATGCTCATCATACTCAACATGCTAGCGGTTAACCGTGGACTCATACCACTCTGGCAACTGCGCCAACAACTTGAAGCATTGCGATCAGGCAAACGTGATCGCTTGTCATTAGTAGCCCCTTCGGAGCTAGATGAATTAGTCGACCAGTTGAACTGGTTCATGGACGACATTGATCTTCGTCTGAAGCGCTCGCGAGAATCGGTCGCCAACCTATCACACGCATTAAAAACACCGCTGGCAGCCGTTACTCAAGTACTGCGTGGCAACCGGCCTATTGATGACAACCGGCGCCATAAACTACTCAGCCGTATTGAAGACATTAACGCCCAGTTGGATGCGGAGCTGCGTCGTTCACGTATTGCAGGCCCTAATGCGGGACGAATGGCCAACGTTACTCGTGATAGCTTACGGCTGATTGAGATGTTCCGTAGCCTCTATCCTGAGCGTATGTTCGACCTGACTCACTCAGCACGTGAGGAAGAACAAGTTCCCATTGAATCTCACGATTTTTCAGAAATATTAGGCATCGTGCTTGATAACGCAGGAAAATGGTCGAGCAGGCGCGTTCTTTGCGATATTGCAGTCACTGTAACTGCACTTACGCTAACTATTGATGATGATGGTCAGGGCGTTGCAGAAGAGGAACTTTCACGCCTGGGAGAGCGTGGTACACGACTGGATGAGCGCCGTCCTGGCTACGGCTTAGGCCTTTCGATTCTTGCACAGTTAATCGTCCGCTACTCAGGTCACTCTCAGTTTGAACGAAGCCCACTGGGTGGTTTACGAGTGACGATTGCTTTGCCCTTGACGGCTGAAGTGGTCAATTAATCATCATTCAGCTTTGTTTCAGCTTCTTCCATCAAGATGGTGCTATTCACCATTGATGGGAGTTACACATGGCACGCTCAAGTATCATTTCTCACCCTCTTTCTCGTCGGCAAGTGTTAAAAGGAGGCGCTGCCTTAGGCTTAGGTTCTGCTGCGGCAATGGGGTTAACTCCCGCCTGGGCAAACCCCTGGGGCCGTACCAACGTCTATGCTCAGGGCGTTGAAGAAGGGCCCGAGGTATCGCTGGCGATCCGCCGTGAATCGTTGCCTATTGACGGACAAGAAGCCCAACCAATTACCATTAACGGTACCAGTCCTGGCCCGCTGATTCGTTTGAAAGAAGGTCAAGACGCAGTACTGCGTGTCACCAACCTGCTGGACGAGCCCACCTCCATCCACTGGCATGGTCTCATTCTACCGCCGGAAATGGATGGTGTGCCTGGCGTTAGCTTTGCAGGTATCGCCCCTGGTGAAACCTTTACCTACCGTTTTCCCGTCCGTCAGAACGGTACCTACTGGTACCACAGTCATTCCGGTATGCAGGAGCAGCTTGGCCATGCAGGGCCATTGATTATCGACGCTGCCGAGCGTGAGCCTATCCGTTACGACCGTGAGCATGTGTTACTGCTCACCGACTGGACTTTTGAAGACCCGATGTCGGTGTTCCGTAATCTGAAAACCATGGAAGGCTATTACAACTTCCAAGAGCGCACGATTGCTGACTTCTTTGCCGATGTTCGTAACAACGGTTTTGCTCAGACCGCTGAAATGCGCGGCATGTGGGCTCAAATGCGCATGAGTTCGCGGGATATCGCCGATGTCACCGGTAGTACTTATACTTATCTTCTCAACGGCTATTCTCCTCAAGAAAACTGGAATGCCTTGTTCAAAGCTGGTGAGCGGATACGACTACGCGTGATTAACGGCTCAGCCATGTCTTTTTTCGATGTTCGTATACCTGGCCTGAAGATGACCGTGGTGGCCGCTGATGGACAACCGGTGCAACCCGTTCCTGTTGATGAGTTCCGTATTGGCGTGGCTGAAACCTACGATGTGCTGGTTTCACCTGAAGACGACCGGGCATACACCATCTTCGCCGAAGCCATGGATCGGAGCGGCTATGCACGCGCCACGCTAGCTCCACGTGAAGGCATGCAGGCGGAGATTCCTGAACGCCGTCAAATTGCAGACCGCGGTATGGAAGCCATGGGTGCCCACGGTATGGGCGGTATGGATCACTCCAACATGGCGGGGATGGATCACTCTGGCATGTCCAACATGTCGGGGATGGATCATTCCAGCATGGCTGGGATGGATCACTCCGGTATGTCCAACATGCAAGGCATGGATCACTCTACTATGGGGGGGATGGCAGCCGAGCAGGCCAAAATAGGCGCAAATGGTTTGCTTCTCGCCGGTGAAGCTCAGCCGGGCTCTCGCTATAACCAGGCGGGAATCGGCATTGATCCTGACGAACGACGCGTATTGGTTTACCGGGATCTCAAAGCGTTCACACCATGGCCTGATCGCCGTGAGCCAGGCCGTGAGCTTGAGCTGCACCTGACCGGCAATATGGAGCGTTATATGTGGTCGTTCGACGGTAAGAAGTTTAGCGAAGTGACCGGCCCTATTCATTTTGAGAAAGATGAGCGGCTGCGCCTAATTCTGATTAACGACACCATGATGGAGCATCCTATTCACCTCCACGGTATGTGGATGGAGCTAGAAAACGGCCAAGGGGAATTGATACCACGCAAACACACCCTAAATGTGAAGCCCGGTGAGCGCGTATCTGCGTTGATCACCGCAGATGCAGAGGGCAGTTGGGCGTTCCACTGCCACCTTCTCTATCACATGGATGCTGGCATGTTCCGCGTTGTTCAAGTTTCTTAAGGAGGCAGTATGAAAATTAAGCGCTACTTAACCCTCGCCAGCGCCGCCCTTGGCATGGCCGCCGCCACGACCGCTCAAGCCGAAGATGGCTATGCGGCACCAGACAGTTGGCCAGCGCCCACTGAGGAACATAATATGGGTATGGCACTGTTTGATCGGCTCGAATATAGCGTGCCTGATAAAGGCCCAGAAGCCGTGGTATGGGACTTTCAAGGCTGGTACGGCGGCGATATCAACCGCATTTACCTAAAGTCAGAAGGCGAAAATGTCCAGGGCGACGGCGAAGATGCTGAGTTTGAGTCTTTGGAACTACTCTATAGTCGTTTAGTGGCTGATTTTTGGGAGTTACAGGGGGGGATCGGTTATCAAGGCGGTGTTTTCTCCGATGATCACGCTGAACGCACCTATGGGGTTGTCGGCCTGCAAGGCGTAATGCCCTACGGCATTGAAACCGACGTGGCATTACAAGTGAGTGAAGATGGCGACGTAGCCGCCAGTTTTGAAGGCGAATACGATCTGCGCCTGACTCAGCGGCTCTACCTACAGCCGCGCACCGAAATTGCCGTGGCCGCCAGTGAAGTTGAAGAATTTGGCGTGGGCGAAGGCCTTAACTCGGTTCGTGCTGGCCTACGGCTAGGCTACGAAGTGACCCGACGCTTCGCCCCCTACATCGGTGCCTATTGGGAGAAAGAATACGGCGACACTGCAGATCTCTCCCGAGCCAGTGGCGACAACACTGAAGATACTGGAGTTGTTGCCGGTGTTAAACTAATGTTCTAACGACTCTGACAGTGTGTAACTTTTAACGTCACCAAATGGTGGCGTTTTTTATTATTTTTATTTTTATATTCAGCTTCATTTCAAAAACCCCAGCTAATATAACCATGTAACCAACCACTGGAGTAGTTATCATGAAAGTTAAATCAATTGTTTTTAGTGCAGTAGTAGCAAGTATCCTCTCTACACCTGTATTAGCGAGCTTAGGCAATACAACACAGAATCTTCCCTTACTAGAAAGAGGCGTATCTTCTACACAGATGCTTGCCCAGGGGCAACCTAAGCGTTTCAATATTAACATTGAACAAGCGACTACACTGAAAGTAGTGAGTGAGCACTTTCCAGGATTTACCAGCACTGGCAACCGCATTTCAGCTGTTCTTTATAATGAGGCGGGACAGCAGGTAGCAGAAGCTTCCAGCCCACGGGGGCGCTTCGAACTTGTTCGTCAGCTGCAACCGGGTAATTATCAGCTTGAGGTAACAGGAAGATCAAGGGGAGGCAGTGATGATAACAGTTATTATGAACTACATGTCGCCTATTGATATCCTTTAGTCTTGACATGAATTAAGAAGGTCAGCCATGAGCTGACCTTTTTTATGAAAAACTAGTATCTCGGCAAACAAATTCAGCTTTAATTCAGGAATTTTCGCTAACTTTATAGTGCCGCAATCGGCGTAAAAACAAGACAATTCATAAAGAGGTGTCATCATGTGGAATAACAAGAAGATTCCCTTGGTCAGCATGACGGTTATGGCCTTGGCAATCGGCTCGACGTATGTTTCTGCCCTGGAAACCCAAGTGGGAGAGACCACCGTGGGGCTTTATACCCATTAAGCTTTGTATCGCTCACCGAAAACCTAATGATGATGGGAATGAGGCTATGGATACCGCTTGGGTAATTATCGCCTACTTTTTGCGAGGCGCTTGATCAGGATCATATTTCCCTCCGATGCTGTTCAGGTTGCGTTCAGACAAATCATCCATGCTGTTATTGGGGTTATTTATTTGATTTTTCCCAAACCAACGGCCTTAACTGCTGTTGGCTCTTTGGGCGAGTTACTGAGGTGATTATGAGTAACAGTACAAGTAGTCGTTTGCTGATGTTGTGGGTGCCACTTGCTGGGTTTGTCATTTGGGCGGGATACCTGATTGGAACCGAGCACCGTCTCCACCTATTTCAGTTCTTACCTTTCCTCTTTTTGGCAGCATGCCCACTGATGCATATTTTCATGCATAAACACCACGGCGGTCATAAGGACAAAATAGACAAGGACTGAACCACTCTATATATACATGTACGCGCCTGGGAGAAAGACCATGAAAACGACACAACAAGAGCACCGCTTGGGTGTTTCCAAAAACACACTGGTGACTCGGAATTTAAAAATCAAGCCTAGTAAATCCAAACGCATTGAAGAAGCGCTGTCAGATATCGACCGACTCTATGGAATGGATAAGGTGGTCTACAACGAGAAAAACCGAAATATCAGCCTTGCTTACGATGCGCTGAGGCTCTGCATCGATGACGTTGAAAAAATTCTCAAGCTCCATGACATACAGGTCAGCGCTGATCGGTGGAACCGCTTTAAGAAGGAGTATTACCGTTTCGTCGATCAGAACGTTAAAGACAACGCTAAACAGGAACCTTGGAGCTGTCATTAATAGTCATAACGGCTACATGACACAACCAGGAGCAAGACTAGCTAGTTTAGGGKAAGAGCTGCTTGCCTGTGGCCTCGCAAAATCAGACATTCCGTTAGTCATTTGCCATGTGGCTGCACATAGGTTCTATTTTTAATTTATATAGCATCAAAAAACACCGCACAGGAGTCCTCGGCAGTTATTGCTGCTGTGGTTGCCGTTAATACAAGGAGTCGCTTTCATGGTTGGGCAGGATAGAACGCCACAATATAAAGAAAACAGTCTTTCGTTGGTCGGTGCCGTTGCATTAGGCACCGGCGTGATGATTGGGGCCGGTATTTTTGCGCTAACCGGCCAAATGGCCGAAATGACTGGTCGGCTATTTCCTCTAGCCTTTCTGGCCGCTGCCGTCATTGTCTCTTTCAGCGCTTATTCTTACGTTAAAATGTCCAATACCTTCCCATCAGCAGGTGGGATTGGCATGTATTTACAGAAAGCGTATGGCCCGACGCTTCCCACCGCCTTTCATGCCCTCCTGATGTATTTTTCCATGGTGATCGCACAGAGTTTTTTGGCGAGAACGTTTGGTTCCTACACGCTTGAGTTGTTTGACCTGGGGGATCGTTCACTATTTGTGCCCCTACTCGGGGTTGGTTTACTGCTAATAGCCTTTTTGATCAATTTATCCGCCAACCGCTTGATCGAGACCGTCGCCTCGGTGCTCGGATTTATCAAAATAGGTGGCATTATAGTGTTTGGTATTGTCGGCGTGTTTATTGCCGACTCCATCGAAATGGGTGCTGGCAACGATGCACCTACGCCTACGATAACGGGCTTTTTAGGTGCTACGGCGCTCGGCATACTGGCATTTAAAGGCTTCACGACGATTACCAATAGTGGTTCGGAGCTTAAAGATCCTAAGCGGAATCTTGGCAAAGCTATCACGATCTCGATTGCGCTATGCGTGGTGATCTATGCCCTTGTCGGTTTTGCCGTTGCCAGCAACCTATCTTTGCCTGAAATTATCGAAACCCAAGACTACTCCCTGGCCGCCGCTGCCCGTCCCGCACTGGGTGAAGCGGCAGTTGCGTTTACCGTCATTCTCGCCATGTTGGCAACGGCGGGCGGTATCATCGCCAGCGTCTTTGCCGTTTCACGCATGCTCGCCATGCTGACAGAAATGAAGCTGGTTCCTCACCGCCATTTCCACATGCCCGGCAGTGTACAAAAGCATACACTGGTGTACACCATCGTATTTGGCTTAGTGCTCACCGCTTTTTTTGACCTGAGCCGCATCGCAGCATTAGGCATCATTTTCTACCTGATCATGGATATGGCCATCCACTGGGGTGTGCTTCGTCATCTCAAGGACAGAGTGGGGGCTAATCCTGTTATTCCTAGCATTGCCATACTACTAGATGCTGTCGTGTTAATCGGCTTTTTATGGGTAAAAGCCATCTCGGACCCCATGGTGCTCATCGTTGCTGGCGTAGTAATGGCTACTCTTTTACTCGGCGAATGGATTTTCCTATCCAAACGCGACGCTTCAAACGATAGCGAGCACTCTCACACTCATTAACGTTAATAGCGTTATAGGAGGTACCAAATGGACGTTAGAACCTTTGGTGAATTGATCGATTGGACCCGTCAGTTACACGAGCATCTTGCAGCTTGCCTTGCTCATTGCGCCGATATACACGAAGAAGAGCGCGCTCGCATGTTGCTCAATTACTTAGCTGCACAGGAAGCGGAAATGCAGCGCGTTGTGGCGCGCTTTGAACAGACTGCTGACGCGAAAGCATTAAAAACCTACGTTTATGACTATTTGGAGCATAAACCTATCCGTACGCATCGTACCTGCGATGCGCCCTATTCCACGCTAAGTGTTGACGACATTTGCCGAGAGGTTTTTGATTTCCATGAACAAACGATAAACCTTTATCGAACCCTCGTTGGCAAAGCGGAAATTCCTGAGGCTAAAGAGCTCTTAGATTCCCTTTTAGCACTTGAAGAGCACGAAGCCATGCGCCTTGTTCGCCAAACGGGGAGAATGAACGATGTCTGAAGACCATAACGAGACAAAGGTGAAAGACCCTGTTTGTGGCATGGACGTTGATCCCCATACCTCCCGCCACCGTGCCGATCACGCGGGTAAGACTTGGTACTTCTGCTCAGAAAAGTGTCAGGAAAAGTTTATTGCCAAGCCTGATGCGTATCTTGAGCCAAGCAAACAGTCACAAGCGTCAGTACCCTCGGGGTCTATTTATACTTGCCCGATGCACCCAGAAGTTCGACGAGAAGGCCCAGGCGACTGTCCAATCTGTGGCATGGCGCTGGAACCTGAGACCGTCTCTGCTGACACCGGCCCTTCGGACGAACTCAAGGACATGACCAGGCGTTTCTGGATCGGCCTAGTACTGACCCTCCCCGTGTTTGCCCTAGAAATGGGTGGCCACGTGTTTGGCCTTATGCATTTTATTTCCCAGCAAACCTCTAACTGGATTCAACTGCTGCTGGCAACGCCGGTAGTCGTCTGGGCAGGTTGGCCATTCTTTGTACGCGGATGGCGTTCGCTAGTGCATCGCAGCCTTAATATGTTCACGCTAATCGCGATCGGTACCGGCACCGCGTTGCTCTACAGTTTGCTGGCCACCCTCACACCGGGCATCTTTCCCGACGCCTTCCGTCAAGCCGATGGTTCGGTGGCCGTTTATTTCGAAGCAGCGGCAGTGATTGTCGTTTTAGTTTTACTGGGACAAGTATTAGAGCTACGCGCTCGTGAAAAAACCTCTGGCGCTATTCGTGCTCTGCTCGACTTGGCGCCTGCTACCGCTCGACGCCTTGATGATCAGGGCAATGAGGAAGATATCTCTCTTGACCAGGTTCAGGTAGGGGATCGTCTCCGGGTGCGCCCCGGCGATAAGGTGCCATTAGATGGCGAAGTGATGGAAGGTCGCTCCAACGTTGACGAATCCATGGTTACCGGTGAACCACTAGCGGTGAAAAAGGAAGTCGGCGATGGCGTCATTGGCGGCAGCATCAATGGTCAAGGATCCTTTGTCATGCGCGCTGACAAGGTGGGCCAGGACACGATGCTGTCGCAGATTGTGCAAATGGTCGCCAGCGCCCAGCGCAGCCGCGCACCCATTCAAGGGCTTGCCGACAAAGTCGCCAGCATCTTTGTACCCGTCGTTATTCTCATTGCTGTTGTGGCTTTCATCGCCTGGTCATTGTGGGGCCCTACCCCGCCGATGGCGTTTGGCCTTATTGCGGCGGTTAGTGTTCTGATCATTGCCTGCCCGTGCGCGCTAGGTCTTGCTACCCCCATGTCAATTATGGTCGGTGTAGGGCGCGGTGCCCAGTTAGGCGTGTTGATTCGCGATGCCGAAGCTCTTGAACGTCTAGAGAAGGTCGACACCGTCGTCGTCGACAAAACCGGCACGCTTACCGAAGGCAAACCACGAGTGACCGAGTTGATTCTCACTGAAGGCATTGCTGAATCGGAGCTTTTGCGCTTGGCAGCTAGTCTTGAGCGAGGCAGCGAGCACCCCTTGGCCCATGCAATAGTCGAAAAGGCTAAAGAGGCAGAGGTAAAATTAACAGAAGCGTTGGACTTCGAGGCTCCCAATGGCATGGGCGTTATAGGCCAGATAGATGGCAAGCGTATTGCCCTGGGCAACCGGCTATTGATGGAAAGCGAGGGCGTTAACACCCAGTCTCAAGACACACATGCCGATCAATTGCGCAGCGACGGTGCTACTGTCATCTTTGCGAGCATCGACGGGAATTTAGCTGGGCTGCTCGCCATTGCCGATCCGGTCAAGGAAACCACCGAAGAAGCCATTCGTTCACTCCAGGCTGACGGCATTCGAGTGGTGATGCTGACAGGCGATAATCGCACCTCCGCCAACGCTGTGGCACGTCGGCTAGGCATTGATGAGGTCGAAGCTGAAGTGCTTCCAGAGGATAAAGGCCGAGTGATTCAGCGTCTCCGTGATGAAGGGCGCATTGTTGTCATGGCCGGCGACGGCGTGAACGATGCACCTGCGCTGGCTACAGCGGATGTCGGCATTGCCATGGGAACCGGCACCGATGTGGCGATAGAAAGCGCTGGGGTTACTCTACTGCGAGGAGATCTTACCGGTATTGCCACGGCGCATAAGCTCTCAAAAGCCACCATGCGTAATATTCGCCAAAATCTCTTTTTTGCCTTTGCTTACAACGCGGCAGGCATCCCCATTGCCGCAGGGATTTTGTACCCCTTCACAGGTATGCTGTTATCACCGATTATCGCGGCGGCGGCGATGTCACTCTCTTCAGTGAGCGTGATTGGCAATGCTTTACGACTTAGGATGATTGCTATTAAGTAACAATATCTACTCGAAGATAAATCACTCAGTTGTTCATGTTCACTATGGATATTATCCTCACGTGCATTAGCCCGAACATTTTGATCTCAACTTTTTCCTTTATGGGTTGTTTGCCATGACATCTGAGGCAACCCATTCTTTGACCTCCACCCGATGGAGGATCATGCCATGAACGTTCCAACTGAAATCTCATTTACACCTTGGAATAAAGGCAAGTTGGTTGGGCAGAAGGCGCCTCTGCGCCTTCGAGATATCTGGGACATACGTGTGCGCCTACAGCTTGCCAAAAAGACGAGAGACCTTGCCCTCTTCAATTTAGCCATCGATAGCAAATTACGAGGCTGCGACCTTGTCAATTTACGAGTATGAGATATAGCCCATGGTACGTCCATATCACCACGAGCCATGGTGATGCAGCAAAAAACGCATTGACCTGTCCAGTTCGAAATAACCGAGCAAACCCGCATTGCTATTATGGATTGGATACAGCTTGCTCAACTCAGAAACGAAGATTTCTTGTTTCCCAGCCGCATCAATAGCGCAAAGCATCTTTCAACACGCCAGTATGTCCGTATCGTGAAAGCATGGGTCACTGAAATAGGTCTGGAGGCGTCAGTATGTGGTACGCATACGATGCGACGCACCAAAGCGTCGCTGATATACCGTCGAACGAAAAATTTAAGGGCAGTGCAACTGCTCCTGGGTCACACAAAGCTGGAAAGCACCGTCAGGTATCTAGGGATAGAGGTCGATGATGCGTTGGAAATGGCAGAACAGACTGAAGTTTAATAAGGACAAACGACGACCTATCCTGGGCCGTCGTTGTTCGGCCAAAAGCAGAACCTGTCAGCAACATATAGCTCTTTGCAGTATCGGCTAAGCTCAGCAAGCTTGGCCAGTTTATCCATGTACGATCTCTTCGACCTCTTTGCGGGCCGCAAATATGACACTTTGAGCATCGTTCGCTAATAAATTTTGTGGCTTAAGGCCGCCTAACCAACTGTTACTAGATTGGAACCAAAAGGCCATTTCCCAGCTACCTTTTGTACTTTTGAAAATATCGATAATTTCCTTCACTGCTTTTAATGGTCGGTAGCCTGCAGTCGAGTCGAGTGCAAAGCCTGGATAGTAATTTACACCATTATGCTTGATGGCAAAGATCTGACCTTTTTTTTTCCACCTGTTGGGCTGTGCACTGGGGTCACTAGCACTAGGGTCAGCTAACTCCGTTATCTGTGCTGCAGAGAGCCATTCCCCACTGTTAATAACCGCTTTGCGAGCGCTGATGCTCATACTGACCTCCTGAAGCAGGTGTGGCTTTGCTACCGGTACATTTGTAAGGATTTCCACTATTTGAAATAGTGCTTTTTGTTCGATTTTTTCAGCAAAAACACCTCGCATGGCCAAAACGATTTTGCTGATATTATCCCCGAATTGCTTAAATTCACTGGCTTTAAAATGGTCTGCCTGAATGGCCAAGAGTTTTTCAGAGTGAATTTTTTGAAGCTCATGAAGAACGTAGCTCCGACTGCCATGAAGTATTTTGACTTCGCTTTTTTTCGTTTGAGTGCTCATGATACTCGCCCATATGATAGCCATTATGTAATGCTAGCTTAGCATCATCAAAATCATGGAATTTTTAATCTATTAATTATTAAGTTATTTTTTAGATTTTTTGTGTTACTGGAACCATGTTGCAGCGTTTCGCTGCGCTCCTCACTGACGCTGTCTCTCTCTAATGAACATGGTAGTAGCCTGCTCTACGCTGCCGCTCACATGCCATCTTGTTTAGCCATCAAGGTCATAGAACCACATTAGAGAGATACCGGAGCTTCGCAGCAATGCCTCATCACTATGGCTCAAGCAATGGGAAGCGTCAGGCCTTGATTAATTGATTGACAAGCTTTGCCTTGGTCTCACGCCTGTCTTGGACGATCGTGATCATCAGCAACTGCAGGACAACATAGCCTCATCAGACTCGATCCCGGCAGACTTGTTTTGAAGAAGAAGCCGCCAGCAGGATGAACCTTCGCCGAGCGTTGAAAAAATGACTTAGTCGATACCCTGCGCGTGGAGTCTCACCGGGCATACAATGTAACCGCTTACTTATGTAGCCGCAGGCTGAACGTATTGAGGGGCTCAGAGCTGCTAGAAAATGATCTGCCATACCACAACGAGGTCAGTGACAGCTAAGACGGTGATCAAAGCGTTTGACGAGTTTTAAGTGCGCAAAAAACTGTATTCTCACTTTGTAGTGCTCGATAACGCCAGGATACACCTTTCAGGCAAAAAGTCGTTGAGTGAATGCACACCGTTTGCATATGTTCGACCTACTCGCCAGAGTTGAATCCTGAGTGAGATATTGAGTCGTCAGATGAGGTATGTAAAGCCACTGTTAAGCGCTTTCCTCTCATGTGATCGCATCTGTGATGAGATACACCGGCCATTGAGTAGCTATGGAACTGATCATGCAATTAACGTTGAATGAGCGCTTGCTAGGACAGTATTTATTTTGGGGGCAAGCGATTCAAAAGCCAGTGAAACGCCAAGGAATGAAGTGGCGGTTTATCAAGGTCCTCTCGAAACTGGTTCCAGATCATGACTAACGAAACAATTATTAAACTCATTAGCATAGCTATAAGCCCCCATTTGTTCATCACTTATTTCTCCGTCTTGCGCTGCCTTTATATAATTTCGAGAAACCTGCAGGCCATTTTTTTCGGCAGCGCTCATATCAAGCGCCTCGATATCGTCATCCCATTCGTGCATGCTTAAGACCTCTCAGGTAATTTAACAAACTTTTTCATGCGCATGCGAGTTTTATCTGGGAAGCCCTACCTTGCCAAAAATCATCTAATCCACTGATATAAATGGGGTAAATACCATTTCCTGCTAGTAAGGCTCGTTAGAAAAATGCGCATGCACTTCAACATTATCACCCGTCTCTGAAAATTGCGCATAAGCATAAAAACTCTGATCATAAGCAATTTTTTATATGTATTTGCAAGATTATCCTCTGGCAATACAAGCCTTCACGTTACAGCCCTCCCCTCTGCTTTACCGATCAAGTGAAGCAGAGGGAGTTTTTCTTCACGAAAATAGACCTTTACTCAGCTCTGAAAGGGATGGCTTGATCAGCCAGCAAACTTCCCTTTAGAAGGCAAGAATCGGCCAGGAGCTGCCTTTTAGTCGTCTCTGATATAACGCGAAGCTTTGCGGCAGTTTATGAGCTGCAAAGCAGAGGAAAAACTGTCCGGCAACAGCGACTGGTTAGGTTTCGATCTCATTAACTTCAGTTGATATCTAAAGCGAAAGAGAGCTCTTCCTGTATATTTTCATTCTGACCAGACGTACCAACACGGGGGTTCACTCCCCACTGAGTTGTATGAACCAGCAAGTTGCGCTCTTCTGATACAGACATAAACGCAAAACGCGCGATTGTTCCAATTACTTTACGATCCCGTCTCTCATAAACCTTTTGCCAAACTGGAGAAAAGCGTTCAATTAGATCGTTCATTAAGCGGTCGACAGATTGAAGCAAATGCGCGTCGCTTTCACGGACGAAGATGCGATCCCCCGGGTTAAAGATTTTCGATACATCAAGGGCGACCATTCCTCTGTTCCTCGCCCCCATCTTCTTATGTAACACCTCTTCTAACTGGCGTGAGGCTTTTCTGACGTTCTTCTCAATCTTTCTCTCAGATGTTACACGCTTGCATTCGACCCAAATTTTGTTGCCGCCAAATAGCACCCCGGTATCTGACGGCGCATCGAGAATTGCAGATGCGCCTCGAACTGGAGCATGGAGTCTTGCCGCAACCAACGCCTCAAACAGAAAGTTCCTAGCTGTTGTGGAAGCTGGAGTTTCCTCCTCTAAAGTTATTGGCCCATTCACTGCTTTATTGAGCTTTGCGCCAATGCCTCCAAGCTTTGCGGCAGGAATATCTTTAAAGGCTTTGTAGACGCTCACAAAATCGTGAATTTCCAGCATCGAATTCACAAAGCTCGGAAAGATCCTTTTTCCCTCTTCAATCGAAGCTGTTCTATATGATTCAGCCCAATAGCTGACAAGGCTCTCGTAATGCGATGTCCGTCCAGCACCAAGATTGACACCAATTTTCTGCATCCATTCGAGGGCAGATTCATAGCTTTTTAATGTATCTTCATATGACTCGGAGTCGATCATAATATCGAAAACCTAACGCCGCGCTCTGCGGCAAGTTTGGAGCGCAGCGGAAAACTTGTCCGACAGCAGCGCTTTGTTAGCATTCGGAGAGTTCTTTCAACCGAAGCTCCAGGTCGGCCCTATATTTTTCATTGGAGCAATTTTCAATTGCTTCCCGAAGTTCTCGAGTTGCATTTTTATGATCATCGAGTTTTATATAGCAACTACTAAGCAGGTCATGATAGATAGATATTCTTGCAGATGCTTTATCATCGCTTTTTGCTGAAGAAAAACACTCTTTAGCACTGGATAACGCTTCTTCATAGTTACCTTCCCCTAGCTCTAAGTGTGCTTTTGCTTTCTCATATAATAACCAATGATTTACTTCTTCCTCGGGAACTTTCATTATTGCTATTATTGATTTTTCTGGTTCCAAACCTATGTTATATGTTTTTGCCACGCATCTTCCATCATATGAGCGGAGCTGTTCACTGCCGCTAATTTCATTTGCAAATGATAAAGCCGAATCAATCAATAACTTGGCAAGCCTCACGTTATTTTCTCTTCCGGCTGCCACTGATGAATTGGTAAGTGCTTCACATGCGCTTACCCATTGCCTTTTTTCAACTTGATTTGGCGGGATAGCTATTAACTCCGGTATGGATTCTGCGATTCTGACGCACGCAATGCTATGCTTATATCCAAACATTGATGTAAAAGAGACGAATGCCTCATAAAATTGACCTAGGCCTTCTAAGGCCGACAGAGATATCACATCAGCCAGCTTCTTTACTAAATCTTTTTTTTCATTAATCTCTCGAACAATTTTTCCATATGATCTTAATCTAGCAAGAGCAGCTAATGAGACACGGAGGGGGACTGAAAACAGTTCATCTTGGATAAATCCTAGTAGAGTTCGCATAGCTTTTTCACCAGCGTCCTTTACATCTTTCTCTACTCCATTTTGAGTTCCTAAGTGAGCAATCTGTCCATAAGTTGCATGCCATTCAGGCTTTAACACTAGCAGTTGGTTGAATGATTCTAAGGCTTCAGTATACATTCCTGAACGTCTAAGAGACTTACCTTTATGATGAAGGAGCTCCAGTTGTATCTCTTCAGATATATTTTTATTTAGGAGATCGTCATATAAATTGGCGCAGTCACTATAATAGCTTTTCCTCTCCTCGTTATCATCAATCGTATACGAATGAATTTCCTTAGCGTCTATAACGCTCTTAATCTTTTGTAAACTATCGTTCTCGGTAAGAGCGATTTCATGTATCTCACTATGAAGCTCTACTTTTATATCTCCTTCTAACTGCAGTAGGGAGTAATGTAGCCAGTCAATATCTCTAGATCCACGTCGCTGATGCTCTTTGAGTATAATATCGGAACACAAATGTATCTGTCGAAGAAAACTTGGAGTCATATCACCGGCATTTGATGATATATAATCCTCAACCGAAGAAACTAAAAGTGAGCTATTTAATTCGTCTTGAACAGCAATAGATATAAGCTCATGAACTCGAAGAACTCCAGGTGTATTCTCGGGAACAAGAATTGACAACTTTTGCAGAGAATTGCATCTTAGAACACCAATGTATTTCCTCAAAAATTCAATATCATGAGAATTTATTCCTGAATTAGCTATTTTTTTTAGCGCATCAAGAGAACTTTGAGGCAAGCTAGAAAGAATTTTCCTTACAATTGATGCGCCACTAGAGTCATCGACCAACTCTGGTTCGTCTAGAATTTCCCTATAGATAGTTTCTTTATCGATTCCCTGTTCATCGCCTAGCTTTTTGGTCATCGAGAGAATTAGTGGTGAAAAACGGCATCTTGATATGAATTCTCTGCATAACTCAGAGGCTGAAGAACCTGTTTCCCCTAGTAGTTCGAGGGCACTATTTATCGAGAATTGTGGAATAGAGAGGTATATTGAACTTTGCGGCACAGAAACTTGAGAAGTAACTAGAACAACCCCTCCTTTTTCAAACCCCGACCTCAATTCTTCAAAATCACTTTCTTCAAGGCCGGATCCAAAATTATCGATAACAAGGATAGATTTTTCAGAATTAAATAGCCCAGCGACATTAACTGGCGCCCCACCTCTACTTCTATGCACAGAACTAAGTGAAGTATCTCGATTCCAATCCTCACCTCCAATCCAAATATAATTAGGCAAATTTAATTCATTTCTTCTGACGAAATCGATAGCCGACTGGGTCTTCCCTGACCCGCTGATTCCATGTAGTACGCAAACACTGTTTCCAGTATTAAAGTGATTGCTAATGGCATCGTTAATCTCATCAGTGTATACATATTCATCACAAGCGTTTGGTAATTTCCCAAAGTACTCATAATTATCCATATTTTGAGAGAACGTTGGAAAATATTGTTTGTAAAAATCGGCAGCGGCCGGATTGTTTATTGACTGCTCATATACGCCTTTAGCAAGCTCTCTTGCATCGATTATTATGAGCCGTTCCGCGTGTTGCTGACCAATCTGTGTAGCATTAAACTTTGCGCGAAAAGATGAATTCTCTTCTTGATTACTAATAAGGTATATCTTTTCTGGAGCGGAGTTGCCTTTATGGCCCAAAGCATGACGTATATCTTTATTTATTTTTGAATAAACAGGTGAATCTTTTTTCCCCGAATAATCGAAGTAGCCTTTCTCGGCACTGTATTCTCCGACAATCGAAGAGTCATCAGAAAATGTGTCTACTGTGTAACCCGAAGGCATGTAATCCTTATTTAGACCATGGTGAATTAGAGTCTGTTTTTCACGCTGAGAAATATAGTTATGACCAACCAGTTCAATTCCTGTTGCGTCTAAGCAGGATATCTCTTCGATTAGTCCTTTAATTATTCTCTTCTTGATATGCTCAAACAATTTTCTATAGTCCCTATTTTGGATTGGCTCAAAGTACCGCTTACATTGAGGTGCTAACACTGATGAACCAGCATGCCGCGTTGGCTGGATGGGTCGCTTTGGGTCGGGCCCAGACCGCAAATTAACCTTAGCATATAACAAGCGTGAATTGAGCCATTCTTTGACCTCCACCTGATGGAGGAACATGCTATGAACGTTGTGACTGAAATCTCCCGTACACCTACACCCTGGAATAAAGGCAAGTTAGTTGGGCAGAAGGCGCCTCTGCGACTTCGAGATATCTGGGCCATACGTGTGCGCCTACAGCTTGCCAAAAAGACGAGAGACCTTGCCCTCTTCAATTTAGCCATCGATAGCAAGTTACGAGGCTGCGACCTCGTCAATTTACGATTACGAGATATAGCCCATGGTGCGTGCATATCTCCACGAGCCATCGTGATGCAGCAAAAAACGCATCGACCTGTCCAGTTCGAAATAACCGAGCAAACCCGTATCGCTATTGTGGACTGGATAAAGCTTGCTCAACTCAGAAGCGAAGACTTCTTGTTTCCCAGCCGCATTAATAGCACAAAGCATCTGTCCACGCGCCAATATGCCCGTATCGTGAAAGCCTGGGTCACCGAAATAGGTTTAGATCCTTCAAGCTATGGCACGCACACAATGCGCCGCACCAAAGCGTCTCTGATATACCGACGTACGAAAAACTTAAGGGCAGTACAGCTGCTCTTGGGTCACACGAAGCTGGAAAGCACCCTCAGATATCTAGGGATAGAGGTAGATGACGCGCTGGAAATGGCAGAACAGACAGAGGTTTGATGAGGATAAACGACGGCCTGTTGGGCCGTCTTTGTCCGGCTATTAGCGGCCAAAAGCGGCCTTTTAGTAGGCGCTGATATAACGCCCGCAATAAGCGGCGCGAGGAACGAGCGTCCGGCGACCGCAGGGAGCGTACTTAATTGCTTGGTTATGTTTCGTCATTCGCGGAGCCGCTTCTTGTAAACTGACTCAATATCACTGACAGCATTTTTGATCTGCTGAGTAAAGTCATCTTCATCATTAATGAAATAGACAATTTTATCATTCGCGGCTACTCGCTCGGGGCTTCGATCTACTTGGGCACCAGGCCCTGCATAAGCGCCCTTTAACCAGAAATGGAGCCAAATTTCGGAATGGAGCTTACCGATAAGCTTTTGAAGTGCATCGAAGTGATCTTGCTCTCCCCATATGGCTCGTGCTTCGAGAGCCAAGGTTCTCAATTCCGCTCGCTTTTCATTCAGCCTTTGCAACCGTTCAGAGTATATTCGTTGCTCTTGCTCCAGGGCTCTGCCTGCCTCAACTTCCTCTTTTCGCAGATGAAGCATTGGGCTCCTTACCGCCTGAATCGCGTCCTCAATCTTGTAAGTTGTTGTAAGTATATTTTTAGCAACTTCGAACTTGGAGGTTCCATGCAGCTGACGACGCCATGTATTCAACCCAAGGATACCGATTGCCAGCGCCCCGAAAGTTCCAATGATCGCCACTAAATCTTTAGTGAGGCTGATGTCTGCTGATGTAAGGTTGAGGCAGATACTCAAATTTCTCTCCTAGAAACATAACGCCTCAATAACCGGCGCAGCTTTGCTGCGTCCGGCGCCTGAAAGGCGCGTAGTTAATTGACTTGTTAAGTGTTCGCAACATCTGGATTCGGGATGGCTTTTTCTAAAAAGAACGGCGTATAGTTTGCAGCATTCAGACCACCATCATGTACTGTGCCTAAATCCTCTGGCGTTACATCCATTGTTGGCCATATTTTATTGTGGCCGATAAATCGATCTAAATTGAGCTTGTTAAGCTCTAAAAATAAGTAATCCTCGGTCTCGCCGCGACTAACTCCTGCAGCCCAGTATGAAAATGAGCTAGCTATGATGTCTGCTACCTGAATTTGTGAATAATCTTTGGAGCTAGCGAACTTTAAAGACTTTCCTTTAAGAGGGAGGTTATATTTCCTTCGATCGTAACCAAGCTCCACCTCGTCCTGAGTCCAGTCCATAAATTGTGCAAACAAGAGTCTTTGCTTTTCTATGCTATGAGAATCATCATGAATGATATGAAAACCTTTCGGATATGCGTCTCCCCATTGAGCGCAGTGACTAAACAATGCTGGTATTGATGGATCTAAGGAAAATTTGTCAATTCCGTTAAGAGCATCGTGGATACAATTTTTCGTAGCTATAATAAAGTCAATGTCTTCTTTAAAATCCTCGCTAGACGAAGACTCTTTTACCTTTTCAAGACTGCTGTAAAAGTTGTCAATATCGTCCTGCTTTTGGTCTCGAATCATTACCACAAAGGATTTGTACATAGATTGAACCATATCCTTGTCACAAAATGATGGCAAACAGTAATAAAGCATGTTTGAAAGAGCGATATTCCTTCCGTTTAAATAGAGGTCTTCGCCCATCAGGTGTAACATGTGCTCGACAAGAAGATCGACGATCTTAGTTGTTACCATGAACTCCTTTAAAAATATGTTTATTTTCACATTTTTTGTATTTAGTAACTGGCTACTCATTAACCTAATGATGCCATCCTGACCAGATTTTCTCCGTTTCAGATTTTTGAAATGTGCTTCATGTGGAGAATTGGAATCTACAAGAGCTAGCAGTTTCTCAGATTCCTTTTCAGAAAATACACAGCTAGATAGAGTGAAAACAGGCTGGTCTGGATCAAGTAGATTCGAGCCTGTATTTCCTGATTCATCAAGAAAGATCGTTGGGATTTTTTGCTTTTCGCGCATGGCTAAATCTTGCTTTTTGTTCTGCAGATGCTTTTTCGCCTTTTTTTTGGCATCTCTCTTAGATTTACTATTCTTGCTCATAAGATCCTTGATACTTAACAGTGATTATAAACCCGTCCACATAACCTCAATAAACCCGACGGCGCGTTTATTGAGATAATACAGCCCTTTATTAACAATCTTTCTCATTGATATTAAAAAAATTGATTATAAATAGGCTGCATAGAATAGATTATCGTACCAGCCGCATAACACAGCAGAAGCAGCATGCCGCTTCTGACGGGATGTCCGCTCAGGGTCGAAATCTGTCTATGGCAAATACTCATAATTCTTAAGACTACAATAAAGATGTCTGCAGTCTGTGTCATCTTTGGAATAGCAGATTAGGACTGTCATGTGGGTGAAGCTTTGGGAAAGGATGCTCAGTGGTATGCCTGTAGACGCCTTCATGGATAGAAGAACTGTCCATAGGCGTCCCAGTCGTTTCGAAGAGAGCCAATTGCAAGGTGTGGGTCAAAGTGTGGGTCAAAAACCTTCAGGCAACAAAAAAGCCGCTGAAATCAGCGGCTTAGTCGTAATACTTGGCGGAGGGACAGGGATTCGAACCCTGGATAGGCTATTAACCTATGCCGGTTTTCAAGACCAGAGAATTAGCCTCTATTTTTCCAAATATAACAGTAACTTAGAATGCATCAGTATAACTGATACTCGGTTATACTCATGTGTTTTAGCTCTGTTCCCATCCCAATACTGCGCCTTTCCGTTATCTGATATTACTGACTATCCCCTCCTACTGCTATCCTGAATCCAAACTGATCTGAAGCCCTCAATTACCTCCCCAAATCTATCTCCCCCTCCACCTATCTAGTACACCATCTGGAAATTTGCATTTGCCATTTATACGTCAGTGACGCACAATAGGCTTATGTACACGATCGCCGAAACAGATATCTTTAAAGCCAGCGCTGACTCACTTTGGAGTGAAGCTGAAAGAACAGCCTTCTTCGAGTGGTTAGCCAAAAACCCTGAAGCTGGTGATGTTATCCCAGGATCGGGTGGGTGCCGAAAGGTGCGTTGGAAGCTACAGGGTAAAGGGAAAAGCGGCGGCGTACGTGTCATTCATTACAACTGCTTACCGGATGGAAAGATTTGGCTATTGGTGATATACGCTAAATCAGTACGTGGGAATATCCCCTCTCACATCCTCAAGCAGATTAAAGAGGAGATTGAAGATGCAGAGTGATGACTTTATGACCGGTGAAGAGCTTGGCAATACGCTGCTGGCTTCCATACGCCAAATGAAGCAAGGCAAAGCCGCTCGTGAGACGCAAGTAGAAGTACCCAAGGCCGCAGAAATTCGCCATCGCATGGGGCTCTCTCAAGGTGAGTTTGCTAAGCTGCTGGACGTAAGCCCTGGTACGCTTCGCGGCTGGGAACAAGGCCGTCGCGTGCCTACCGGCACTGCACGCACATTGCTACGAGTAGCTGAAAAACACCCTGAAGCACTGACTGACCTTTCGTAATGAGGCAGAAAAGCATTAAACCTACGCTATATCCATCTATCTAAGCAGTTGAAATTTAGCTACTGTTGAAATATGCAAAAAATCACCCTCAAGCTCAATGAGGCTCGCCCCCGCAGAGCGGCAACACAGTTCATGCTTCTGCGTCTAATTCATACGGTGATCAAGATGTTGAGATTAATATCACCATTACGCAGCATAGCGAAGAGCACACTACCTCCAAGACCGAGCTGATTAGTAGCGAAACAATTACGACGACCCAAGAAAATCGTTGGATTGCAGAAGACTGCTAACGTAACACCATCGCTTAATACGCGCTGATTTAAGGCCACCCACTGAGGTGGCCTTTTTGATGCCTCCCATTCACACCCACCCTCGCTACGTAGTACTCGTATGTCACACCCAACCGATGTGACCAGACGGCGTATTGGCTGAACGCCTGGGTAAAGTCCTTAGCCACGCAGCAGCGTTGGCAACGGACAACCCGAAGAAGAAAGCCAAAGTGTCGATTGATCTAACAGTCGAGAACATTGGCTCAGGTGCCCGGGTCGGCGTTACCCACAAGCTGGCCTTCAAGATTCCGACCGAACACGGCACACAGTCGGAAGAACACACCACCGAAACGGTCATGTGCGTCAACACTGGTGGACATGGAAAAGTATCAAGACCAGCGCCGCCGCTTTCGTGGGCAATTCAAAACCGAGGGTCTGAAAGACTTTATTGCCTACGTGGCGGGTCGCCAGAGTGAAGCTCCTGTATTCCGCGACGCCATGGCGGCATGCTCTTATCTGGATATCGGCATTACTGAGCGCCCTGGCCATTGCGATCATTCCGCTACCTTGAACCTGCCCAAAACACCAGAGTTCACTGCCTACCTAAATGCCGATGGCAGCACCTTCGACCAGGAGGAAATGGTCGAGCTGATAGAAGATTGGGGCCACCTGCTGGCGTTTGAAAACAGCAAAGGCGAAGTGCTGGAGCGTATGTAGTATTTGCTGAATGCGAGCCAAGAGATATAACGGCTCACGACATTTATCGTTATATGGACGCCCGCGGCGTTCAGTCCAAAACGCAGGCCAACCATGAGTTGGCTCTGCTCAAGCACATTTTTCGATATSCCCAGCGCTGGGGAATTGTCGAGCACAACCCCGCCGATCCGGTGACCAAGTTCAAGCTCAAGCCGCGTGACCGCTATATCACGCACGCTGAGTTTAGCCGCTTCCTGAAATTCACTTCCCCGTGGGTGCGCCGCTATGCCCTGCTGAAGTACAAAACCGGACTACGTCAACGCGACCTTCTCACTCTGCGCCTAGACCAACTTACTCCAGACGGCATCGCTTTACGCAGCAGCAAAGCAGGCAAACAAGCTGTGATCCCCTGGGATGATGAGCTAAGGCGTTTAGTGCAGGAGATAAAGGCCGACAACCTAGGCCGTGGCAAGCAAGGCCCTACGCTGTCCTGTAAGCGGGACGGCATGCCTTACAACAAGGATAAGTTTCACAGCCGCTGGCAGTATGGGATGCGTAAGGCGATGCATGAGGGCCATATCGAACGGTTTACCGAGCATGATATACGCGCCAAGCACGCAACTGATGCAGATGACCAAGGCTATAACGCCATGACCAATTTGCAGCACAGCGACCGGCGAACGACTGAGGTCTATCTACGTGCCAAGCGAGTGTTGACGGTAAGCACGCTGGGAGCGGGAGAGTTCTTAGAAGACTAGACTTTAGTCTATTATGCACTGGTCTGGCTGGAGCAGTATAACGGTAGGTGTTCCCCTCGTTATATTTTCGCCCTTTTCCGATGCTTAGACATAAAAAAAGGAACCAGCTAAGTAGCTGATTCCCTTGAATAAGTGGCGGAGGGACAGGGATTCGAACCCTGGATAGGCTATTAACCTATGCCGGTTTTCAAGACCGGTGCATTCAACCGCTCTGCCATCCCTCCGGCTTATGGGTGCGTATACTAACAGCTTTTCCTTGGAAGTCAACGCCTTTTAGTACAAACGTAACCCGACGCGGGTAATCTTGCCGCCTTCCATATCGCTGACTACCCAATGGATGCCGTGCCAATCCACGTCGTCCCCGACCACCGGGTGGCCACCCACGCGCAGGGCAATAAACTCCGCCAGCGTCATGTTCTGCTCGCCGGGGCTGAGCGTTAGGCCATAGGCTTGGGCGATGTCCTGCATTTGCGCGCTGCCATCCAGGGTAAAGGTACCGAAGAAGGCGCGCTCCTGCTTGAGCTTGGCATCGCCATTGAATAGTCGGTTAAGCGCGTACAAGTCCTCTGAGCGGCCGATCACACAAATCACATCGCCCAGCTTCAAGCGTGTGCTGCCCTTGGGGTGCAGCATGGCGTGGTCGCGGAACAGCGCGGAAATCAAAGCACCTGATGGAAAACGCAGCAGCCGAATGGGCACGTCTTCTAAATCCTGGTTCTCGACCCCGTACACGAACAGCTCAAAGTCGTTTTCCGGCAATATGCCTAGCGGGCCGCGTCGGTTAGGCACGGTGCCTACCGGCACTTCCACCTTCAACCACTTGGCCATCAGCGTCAGCGAGCCGCCCTGAATMAGCAGCGACATCAACACCACAGCAAACGCGACATTAAAGTAGAGCGAGGCGTTTTCGACCCCGCCGATGACCGGGAATATCGCCAGTACGATAGGCACCGCCCCTCTCAAGCCTACCCAGGCGATAAAGAAGGTTTCCCGCCAGCGGAACTTAAAGAACGGCTTGATGGTGATCAGCACGGCCAGTGGGCGGGCAATAAAGATAAGCGCCAGCGCCACTAAACCAGCGGGCAGTGCCACGTCCCACAATTCACTGGGGGTGACCAGCAGGCCAAGCACCAGGAACAGGCCGATTTGACTTAGCCACGCCAAGCCATCGTGCACAGGTAGAATAAAGTTAAGGTGGCGCCCGGGCTGATTACCAATCATCAAGCCGGCAAGATAGATCGCCAAAAAGCCACTACCGCCCAGCACGCTGGTTAAACCGAACACGCTGAACCCCAGTGCCAGCGCTAACATGGCGTAAAGGCCCGGCGCTAAATCGAGCCAGCGTAGCAGCTTGGCACTCAGCCAACCGCCCCCCAGGCCAACAATCAAACCAATACCAAACTGGGAAATGAAAAACAGCAGCGTTTGAACGGGGCCGCCAATATCCCCCACTAACAGCTCGACCAGCATCAGGGTTAAGAAAATTGCCATCGGGTCGTTGGTACCCGACTCAATCTCCAGCGTTGCCCCTACCCGTTCGTTGAGATTAACGCCGCGACCGCTCAGCATGGAGAAAACTGCTGCAGCATCGGTGGAACCCACAATGGCTCCAACCAGCAGGCCCTGAATGATGGTTAGGTCAAAAATCCACATGGCGATAACGCCAACAATGGCGCTAGTGATAAAGACCCCAAAGGTAGCCAGAGAGAGCGCGGGTTTAAAACCTACCCGGAAGGTTTTGAGGCGGGTACGTAAGCCACCGTCTAACAAAATCATGGCAAGCGCGAGGTGGCCGATAGCAAAGGCCATGGAGTAGTCGTCAAACACGACGCCCAACACGCCCTCTTCCCCTGCCAGCATGCCTAGCCCAAGGAAGATCAGCAGCAGCGGCACACCCATCATCGACGATAAACGGCTGGCCAGAATACTGAGCGCCATTAGCGAACCGCCTACCAAAAAGAACATATAAATTGCGTCCATGACTCTCCGTCTCTACATCAATACAGCGCTATTATTGCATGTAACCGTTGAATTTACTGTCTCTTCTCCGCGCCCTCTTATTGTCAAAGGGCTGGTCAGAAGCTTTCCCAGGCGGCTACACTTCGCCGTTACGACCTCTGGAGTTACTGACTATGTTGCGTTGCCTATCACGCTGGTGGCACCCCATTCTATTGAGTCTCATCGTTACCTTACTGTTTTCTAATTCAGTTATTTACGCTAATGAAGAGAGCGAAGAAAGCCCTCAACAAGAGAGCTCTGAACAAGAGACTCCTCAAGAAACGAACCCGCTGACGCTGGATACAGACGTCGAGGTGCCGGAAGCGTTTTGGCGAAACATTGACAGCGAAAGCGAAGAGGAAGTGCCCACCATGGCGCAAACTCCAGCACCGCCGCTTGAGCCTCCCCCGGTTAAACGCGTGACGCTGATGCTGGATTGGTACTTGAGCCCGCAGCATGCGGCCTTGGTGATTGCTAAAGAGCGAGGGCTTTATGCTGCCCAGGGGCTTGAGGTGGAGATTCAGTCACCGGCCGACCCTTCTATCGCCATCAAGCTGCTAACCGCAGGCGAAGTCGATTTGGCGTTAACCCGTCAGCCGCTGCTTCATCTGCAAGTCCATAATGGCGCGCACATCACCCGGATCGCGACATTGATTGAAACGTCGTTAACAGCGGTAATCGTGACCGGTGAAGAGCAGGCAGAAACAGAGAGTACCCTGGCAGGGTTACACTACGGTTATACCACCGGTGAAGGCCGCGATCTGAGCATTCCGCGTTTACTGCCCCGCTCGGTGCAGCAAACCGATGATTTTACGCCACCGGTCAACCTGCACTTTGATCCCATCCGGGCGATACGTGAAGGCCAAATTGACGCCGTCGCCGATGGCTTTTACCACTACCTTCCCCAGCAGTTGGCGACTGAGGGTATTAACACCCACGTCATTCGCTTCGATGAGTTAGATATTCCACGCAATGACGGCTTGGTGGTGCTGGCCAATAGCGATACGCTTGCCCGCCGCGCTGATACTTGGTCTCGCTTCGTGCTTGCCCTTGAGCAGGCGAGCCACTGGATTATTGACAACCCTGACGCAGCCTGGGATCTGCTGGTTAGCGCGCACCCTGTGCTCGACAATGACATTAACGCCAACGCCTGGGAGGATATTCTGCGCCGTATGGCATTGAGCCCTGCAGCGCTGGACAGCCGACGCTACGCTGGCTTTGAAACCTTTTTGCAACAAGCGGGCATTATTGAAGACACGCTGCCAGTATCGCGCCTGGCGGTAAATCCCCACACTCTATAACCGCGTATTGATAGCTCTTTATCCACGAACCTGGCGGCCCATGAGCGAAACAGCTTTAATTTTTGTTGATGTTGAGACTACTGGCACCCGCGCGACGCGGGATCGAATCACCGAAATAGCCGCCCTTAAAGTCATCAATGGCGAGCTGATTGACCGCTGGTCGAGCTTGATCTATCCGGAGTGCAAGGTACCCGCGCAGATCACCCAGTTGACCGGGATTTGCGACGACATGCTTGTTGATGCGCCACGCTTTGCACAGATAGCCGAGTCGCTTCGAGAGTGGTTGGGCGACGGGCAATTAGTGGCCCACAATGCGCGCTTTGACTACAGTTTTCTGCGCAACGAATTTAAGCGTGCTGGGCAGGATTTCCGGGCGCCGCTGATATGCACACTGCGGTTATCAAGACGGATAGCGCCCCAACAGCGTCAGCACAATCTGAAAGCGCTGCTTAACCGCTACGGCATTACACCCACCCGCCACCACCGTGCCGGAGACGATGTGGATGCACTGTGGTCGCTGTGGCAGGCATGGCAGGCAGAACACAGCGACGAAGCGTGGCAGCGCCTGCTGGGCGATGAACGCCGCCACCGCACGCTACCTGCCCATCTGGATAGCGCCCAGTTGCAAGATTTGCCCGCCCGCCCTGGCGTCTACCTGTTTTATGGCCACAACCGGCTGCCCCTGTATGTGGGCAAAAGCGTCAACTTGCGCAGCCGTGTACTAGGGCATTTTCAACGCGACCACCAGGACGACAAAGAGATGCGCCTCGCCCAGCAGGTTCAGCATATCGAGTGGGAAGAGACCGCTGGCGATTTAGGCGCCCAGTTGCGTGAGGCGCAGCTGGTTAAAACGTTAATGCCGATTATGAACCGGCAGCTACGCAAACAGCGCAAGTTAACTACCKGGCACTGGGCGGAGGAAGCCGACCACCCTGAGTTGCTTAGCGGTAACGCCCTGACCCAGCCTATAAGCGGCACGCTGTATGGCTTGTTTCGTAATGCACGCGAGGCCAAGAATGCATTGCGCGCCATTGCTGAAGAGCAGCAGCTCTGCCCTCGGGTGTTGGGGCTGGAAAAAGGTAAGGGGCGCTGTTTTGCCAATCAGGTGGGCAAGTGCCGTGGAGCGTGCAATGGTCAGGAGTCGATAGCAGCGCATACCCAGCGGGCGCAAAAAGCACTCACCCAGCTTCAGGTCAACGTGTGGCCCTGGCCGGGCAGTATTGCTATTGAGGAGAAGTCAGCGGGCGCTACAGGGTCTGCATGGCATGTCGTTCGCCAGTGGTGCTATCTAGGCAGCGCGACCAGTTTTAACAACGCGCAAACGCTTGCGGAAACGTCCGCAAGCTTCGATGTGGATAGCTACCGAATTTTGAACCGTTTCTTGCGTTATCCAGAGCAGCACGGCTTAACGGTCACTCCGCTCTGATAAGGCAGCGCCTGTTTGTATGACTGCGCGTGCATCTACTGGGCGTCGACGAACGCCTCGACCGCCTGCTGAAAGGCATCCGGCTGGTCGGCGTGTAGCCAGTGACCGGCATTTTTAAGCGTTACCACACGGGCGCGGGGCAACACTTCACGCAGTGCGGGCAGCATATCGTCGGCCACGTAGTGGGAATCGCCGCCACGCAGCACCAGCGCTGGGCCATCGTAGGGCTGCTCGCCATCCGGCACGCCGATAATGTCGCCATACCCACGCTTGATCTCATCTAAGCCTACCCGAAGCGCCATCACGTTATCGTCATTGCGCACCAGATTGGTGGCTAAGAACAGCCTTGTGGGCCGGAAATCCACATGTTCAGCCAGCAGGTCATCGGCTTCACGGCGGTTTTTGGGCTGCCCTTTCCGCACGTTGTCCAGCGCGGCAAACACATCGTCATGGCCATGTTCATAAGCCACTGGGGCAATATCGGCGACTATCAGCGATGCCACACGCTCGGGCGCCAAGCGCGCCAGACTGATCGCCACTTTGCCGCCCATGGAGTGGCCCAGCACGTGAGCGCGCTCAATCGAAAGCTTATCCAGTAGCGCTATAACGTCATCCGCCATGGTCGCGTAACGCATGCCTTCTGCATGGGGCGAGCGGCCATGGTTACGCAGATCCAGCGCAATCACACGGCGGCTGCGCTGCCACMCTTTCAAGTGCGAACGCCAATTATCGGCACTTCCCAGCAAGCCGTGAATAATCACCAGTGGGGTGGTATCCGCGGCGGCTTCTTCGGCGGGCATATCGATAAAATGCAGATCAACGGTGGCAACGGCAGTCATGCTAGCTCCTAAGCTTTGCGGTCTGTGTGGTGTTTACGTCATTACGCCATTACGCCATTACGCCATTACGCCGTTCGGGGTGCGGCGTCCMCCTGACCTGTCCAAACCACCAAACGGCGCGTTAGCCAGGCAAGCAGCAAGCCATACAGCGGTAGGAAAAACAGCAGGCTGATGGCGAGTTTAATGGCATAGTCGACGGCAGCAATTTCGATCCAGTTGGCGGCCATAAACGGGTCTGGGCTGTTATAGAACGCCGCCGAGAAGAATGCAAAGGTATCGGCCAGGTTACCCAGCACCGTTGAGCAGACCGGCGCCACCCACCATGCCCACTGGCGCAAGCGGTCAAACACCTGAACATCCAACAGCTGGCCGATCACATAGGCCAAGAAACTAGCCAGTGCGATACGGGCAACAAACAGATTCCACTCCGACAGCGCTTCAATACCGGCAAAGCTGCCACGGGGAAACACCACTGAGACCACATAAGAGACCAGCAGCGCGGGTAGCATCACGCGCAGAATAATCGACCGTGCGGGCCCTTTACCAAACAGACGCACGGTTAGATCGGTCGCTAGAAAAATAAACGGAAAGCTAAACGCCCCCCAGGTGGTGTGAAAACCAAACAGCGTAAACGGCAGCTGAACGAGATAGTTACTGGCGGCAATAATGCCGATATGGAAAGCCACCATCACCATTAGGCAACGGCGGTGCTGAGTTTCACTCAATGCAAACATACGGGTAGACCTTTTTTTAATAGCGAAGAGGGGTTAGGGAACCCTCGGGGTAGTAAGCGCATCGCTACATCAACGTTGATAAAGCTGGCGCTGTTCTGGGGAGCGCATTATACGGCTTCTGTGGGGTATTAAAAGTCGGCTAATGAAAGCCGCCCTCAATCTCGGGCGGCTTGGGCCTGCCAAACGTCAATCCAGCGGAGTGGCTCTGTCCGCCGCGCCTACCGAGCGCTCACGCATGGCGGCGTGAACATCCGCCAAGCTGGTGGGGTCATCAATAGTGGAGGGAATAGCAAACTCTTGACCGTCAGCAATCGTGCGCAGCAGCTTGCGCAAAATCTTACCCGAACGGGTTTTGGGCAAACGATCTACCACTAACACCTGCTTGAAGCAGGCAATCGGGCCAATGTGTTCGCGAACCCGCGCAATCAGTTCGGCTTCTAGTGTGGCTTCATCACCATCAAAGCCATCTTTGGGAATCACTAAGCCGATTGGCAGCTGCCCTTTCAGATCATCATGAATCCCAATTACAGCGCACTCGGCCACCGCTGGGTGGGCACCGACCACCTCTTCCATTTCCCCTGTTGAAAGCCGATGACCCGCGACGCTAATGACATCATCGGTGCGGCCCATAATGAACAGATAGCCCTGCTCATCAAAATAGCCGCCATCGCCGGTTAAATAGTAGCCGGGGAACGCCGCCATATAGGCGCTATGAAAGCGCTTTTCGTCCCGCCAAACGCCGGTCAAACACCCCGGAGGCATGGGCTGTTTGATCACCACACTGCCCTGCTCCATGGGTTTGGCCTGCTCACCGTCGCGATTAAGCACCTGTACATTAAAGCCGGGAACCGGGAATGTCGCTGACCCCGCTTTGGTCGGCGTTGACTCAATGCCCGGCAAATTAGCGGCAATCGGCCAGCCAGTTTCGGTTTGCCACCAGTGGTCTATCACCGGCACATCMAAAAGGTCATCCAGCCAATGAAATGTAGGAGGATCAAGGCGTTCACCGGCCACGTAAAGGTGCTTCAAGCTGCTGATATCATAGTTCTGCAGCAATTTGGCATCGGGATCCTCTTTCTTAATCGCGCGAAAGGCGGTGGGCGCGGTAAAGAAGCTCTTAACCCGGTACTCTTCAATCAACCGCCAAAAGCTGCCTGCATCAGGAGTTTTTACCGGTTTTCCTTCGTACACTACTGTGGTGCAACCCACTAACAAAGGCGCATAAACAATATACGAGTGCCCGACGACCCAGCCCACGTCCGAGGCGGTAAAGAATACGTCGCCGGGCTCCATGGCGTAGATCGCCTGCATCGAATAAGCCAGCGCCACCGCGTAGCCACCCGTATCGCGCATAACCCCCTTGGGCTTTCCAGTGGTACCCGAGGTATACAGGATATACAGCGGGTCGGTGCCCTTTACCGGGACACACTCTGCAAACGGCGCCTTGGCGACCAGCGTTTCCCAGTCATGATCGCCTGCTCCCAGTTCAGCACGGTGTGCTGCGCGTTGATAAACCACACAGGCATCCGGCTTATGGGCGCTTAATGCAACGGCTTGGTCTACCATTGGCTTATAGGGCAACMCCTTGCCCAATTCGATACCGCAGGAAGCGGCAACCACCACTTTAGGTTCGGCGTCTTCGATGCGTGCCGCCAGTTCATGGGGGGCGAAGCCTCCAAACACCACCGAGTGAATGGCGCCAAGACGGGCGCAGGCGTACATAGCCACCAGGGCTTCGGGGATCATCGGCATATAGATGATCACACGATCCCCCTTGGTGACACCTAGCTGGGTCAGCGCCCCCGCGAAGTACGCCACTTTGTCACGCATTTCCCGGTAGCTAATGGTTAGCTTGGCCTCGGCGGCGGGCGAATCCCAAAAAATCGCCGCCTGGTCACCGCGGCCATTTTCAACATGGTAATCCAGCGCAGCGTAGCTAAGATTCATTTCACCGTCGCTAAACCAGCGTGCATGTTTTTGTGCAGGGTGCTGGCCATCAAAACTGAGTATGGTTTGCGGCGGCGTGTACCAGGGAATACGTTTGGCCTGCTCGGCCCAAAACGATTCCGGGTGTTCGATGGAGCGTTGGAAGGTGTGTTGGTAGCGGCTCATGGTGTCCCTATCTTTTTTGTAGTAGCGATCAAAAAGGATTGTTGACACTTTACAAAGGAAACCGACGCCTCACCCTCATACTATGGGCTAAATAGCGACTAAAGCGCTAGACAGCCCTCGACATTGTCGACAAGATGGCGAACAACTACCATTGATTAATCGTTAAACAGCAGCTTGGACAAAACTCGCTAAATTACTGATCATTAAACAACTTAATCCTCGCGACGCGACGATGCCTCGACAACGTATAACAATGCTTATAAAACGCTGATGTAACAGTGTAGGCAAGGAGAACTTTATGTCTGCTTCTACAAGCGCCGCCACACGCCTGCTTGAACATAACTGTCGCGCGATTGAAGCGGGTACTAACCTGCTTAAAGCGTTGGCCAACGAGAAACGGCTGCAAATACTCTGCCTTCTTGCCGAGAAAGAGCTGTCAGTAACGCAAATTAATCAACAACTTGCGTTAAGCCAGTCAGCGCTTTCTCAACATCTGGCTATTTTGCGGCGTGATGAGCTCGTCGATACCCGGCGGGAGTCACAAACGATCTATTACTCATTAAGCAGTGAAAGTGCCAAGGCAGTAATCGCCACCTTGGCACACCATTACGCTGCCTGATGTTTTAAGGTTAATCTCAGCGCCGCTGCCACCCAGCGGCGTCGATTACACCCAGCGCCTTCAGCGCCGCTTTTTCGATCCCTTCCGACACGGCCAAGCCCAGTTTCCGACTGACGGTTTTAGGTGCTTCTAGTTTCACTAGGAAGACTTGCGCCTCGGTCATGCGTTCAACCAAATAGGCTTCGCTGGTACCTACGCTGTCAACAAGCTGTTGGGGCAATGCCTCGCTGCCGTACCAAATCTCGCCCGTAGCGAGTGTATCGATGTCCATGGTGGGGCGCCGTTCTGCCACATAGCTTTTAAACAAGCGGTGAGTATTCTCTAAATCCTCTAAGAACTTTGCTTTGCCCTCTTCGGTATTTTCACCCAGCACGGTCAAGGTGCGCTTGTATTTGCCGGCGGTAAGCAGCTCAACGTCAACATCGTGGCGCTTGAGCAGGCGGTGAATATTGGGGACTTGTGCCACCACGCCGATAGAGCCAATCACCGCAAAGGGCGCGGCCTTAATATGCTGTGCGGTACACGCCATCAAGTAGCCACCGCTTGCTGCCACCTTATCGATACACACCGTGKTGGTCAGCCCTGCCGTGCGCAGCCGGTCTAACTGGGCGGCTGCCAGGCCGTAGGCATGCACTAGCCCACCCGCAGACTCAAGGCGCACCACTACCTCATCCTGTTTAGCGGCAACGTCGATAATAGCGGACACCTCTTGCGCAAAATGCTCAGTTTGGGAGGCTTTCAGGTCGCCGTGGAAGTCGAGCACCCAAACCTGCGACGCTGGGGCAGCATCTTGCTCCGATTTATGCCCCTTCTGGCGCTTTTTATCTTCGCTACGAAATACTTTCAGCAGCTTTTTACGCGCCCCCGGCAAGGTAGCAGCCAGCCGTAAACGCCGACCACGGCGGCGGCGCTGATCGTTTAGCGGCTCGATAGTGAGCTTCAGGTCACTCTCTTTGTCTTGCTTGGTGCGCGCAATCAGCAGCAAGCCAACGCCTATCAGCGCCATCACGATAGTGGTTTGCACAACAAAGGTGCCTATTTCTGCTACCCATTCACTCATTGACGTTCTCCATTTAGAGGGTTGATTCCTTTATGACGTGTACTTTGGCATATACCTGATCGGGACAGTGCTTGATTGGAACGCACGTATGAAATAACCTCGCTTGCCTTTGCGATTGTTTATATTGGCGGTGGTCGCTAGCCTTAGTCCCATCTACTTAAGTTCATCTACCTAACTGAGAGATATGTTATGTCAAACACTACCCTTGAGAAGCTAAAAGCGCGTTTCAGTCCGCAAGCAGCAAAGGGCATGAATGAAGTTTTCCAGTTTCACTTTACCGATGCTGGCAGCTACTACTTAAACATCCAAGATGGCACGTTGGACGTACAAGAGGGTGAGCACGACGATCCTTCTGTCAGCTTAAGCCTAACCACTGACACGCTGAAAGGCATTATGAGTGGCGAGATCAATGGCATGACGGCCTTTATGACCGGCAAGCTGAAAGCCACCGGCAATGTCATGTTGGCCACAAAGCTGACAAGCTTATTCCCTAGCGAGTAATGGCGATATCGGCACGCGGCGCCATTTACTCGCGCCAGCGTGCCAAATGCGTTTCGATCAACTCGCGGGATATCGAGTAAGGCGGCGGCAGAGAGGGCAACTGACGGGGTGAAAACCACGCCGCATCGCTAATCTCTACCCCGTCGATACGAATGCGCCGAGTGGTCGCTTCAGCAAAATAGCCAAACATCAGCGAGTGCGGAAATGGCCACGCCTGACTTTGGTGATAACGCAGTTGATCGATATGCACGCCCACTTCCTCAAACACCTCGCGGTGTACCGCCTCTTCCGCTGACTCCCCTGGCTCGATAAAACCTGCCAAGGTGGAGTAGCGCCCGGGTGGGAAGCGCGGGCCACGGGCAAGCAGCATCGCTTCCCCGCTGGTTACCAGGGTGATAATGCACGGGGAAATACGCGGATAGTTGCGGTGCCCGCAGGCGTGGCAGTGCATCGCGAATTCCGCTGTGAGTTTGGTGGCCGGTGCACCACAGCGTCCGCAGAAACGATGGTTCTCTAACCAAGCACCTACCTGTAGCGCCGTAGAGAGCAGGCTAAACCAGCCGGTGGAGAGTTCGCTCATCCATTGGCGACCGTCAATCCAACCGCTTCCGGCCTGGGGCTCAACGAGCAGCGCCACCGGTTCGTCATCCCAGTAGCAAAGCGGCTGCATCTGCTCTGTCCAGGGTTGGTAGGGCTGCAACGGCGTTAATGCTTCGCTGCCGCTTAGCGGTGCGGGCGCCAACAGGCTGCGCGATAGACGAATTACCCGCCCGGCTTGTTCATGATGGGGAATTTCTCGCCTAAGCATCGCTGGCCGCACCCTCAAACCAATGCAGCTTATGCGCCTCGCACTTGGCCTTATGGGCCGCTTGTTCTTCGTCGGTTGGGCGCACCACGCGCAGTTGGCCAGGCGTTAGGGAGACACGCTGAATCGACAGCCCTTCATTGGAGGTATCCGCCTGTTCTTGTTCCGCGGCACTGGCCGCGTCTAAGGTCAGCGCGGTTTGCCCACCGGTCATCGCCAGGTAGACCTCAGCGAGAATCTCAGAGTCTAACAGGGCGCCGTGCAGCACCCGGTGGCCATTGTCGATATCGTAGCGTTTACATAATGCGTCAAGACTGTTGCGCTGGCCGGGGTGCATTTTGCGCGCCATAGTCAGCGTATCGAGTATCCTGCAATGATCGCTGACGGGCCCCAACAGAGGGGATTTACGCTGCCGATTCAACATGCCGAGCTCGTGGTCAATAAAGCCCACATCGAAGGGGGCGTTATGAATCACCAGCTCTGCGCCTTCGATAAACGCCCAAAACTCATCGGCAATTGCAGCGAATATCGGCTCGTTAGCAACTCTGGCGTCATCAATCCCGTGAACGTCGACGACTTCAGCGTCGATATGCCGCTCGGGGTTGATGTATTGGTGATAAGTGCGACCAGTGAAGCGGCGATTGACCATTTCAATGGCACCAATTTCGACTAAGCGATGGCCATCTTTGGGGTCGATACCCGTGGTTTCAGTATCTAAGATCACCTGACGCATCATGCTCTCCTTTTTTGGTGCTCATCAATCGCTTCATTGGCCAGCGAATCGGCACGCTCGTTGCCTGGGTGCCCGCTGTGCCCTTTTACCCAGTGCCACTCGACTTTATGGCGCTGGGTCTCTTCGTGCAGGGTTTTCCACAGCTCGGCATTTTTGACCGGCTGCTTGGCAGCAGTTTTCCAGCCGCGCTTGATCCAGTTATGAATCCACTGGGTGATACCCTGGCGAACATACTGGGAGTCGGTCCATAGCGCCACTTCGCACGGGGTATTAAGGGTGCGCAGTGCCATGATCGCCGCCATTAACTCCATGCGGTTATTAGTGGTATCCGCCTCATAACCTTTCAAGGTTTTCTCATGCTCGCCACTCGCCAGCACGACGCCCCAACCGCCGGGGCCTGGATTGCCACGGCACGCTCCATCGGTATACACCGTTACCCGGGGTAGATCTCCGGCCGCCTCTTTAGTCAAACTCTTGATCCCCTGGTTGAAATGAAACAGTTTTGCGTGACTTAGTTTTAAATGGCCCGGTTTTTTGCGACTCAGGTTCATGCCTTTTAGCGGGAGCCACTTGAGTCGGATACTCTTGATAAGACGAGTAATGGGCAGATGTGCCTGAGCGGGTAACACCCAACGACGCCGGGGATGCCGGTGCCTTCAAGCCAAATTTCAGGCGCTGCACCGGCGCTTGGCGCTGCTGTCGGCGAGCCTGAATCATATAACTTTCGCCCAACGGCAGGTTATGCCGCCGCCCTAACGACTCCCAATATTCACCGCACTTGGCATTCATCCGCCCCCGAAAGCAGCAATAGTCTACTCGCTCCACCTCAAAGTCGACAAACGCCAACCAGTCGCGCAGGCGGCTAGCGGAGCGCCAGCTACCGTTCCAGGGAAACGCCTGCTGCCCCTTTCGCAATTGCCGGGCAAGCCCGCTCACACCGATAGGGTTAAAACCAAACAGCACCATAATGCCGTTATCGGCGGTCACCCGTGCGGCCTCCTGAAGCGTGAAGTGGGCATCAGCTAAATGCTCAAGCCAGTGGTGAATGACCATTACGTCCAAACAGCGATCCGGCAGCGCAAGCTGATCCGGCGGACATATTAAGGTGCTATCGGTATCGGCTAACTGACGCGTAGGCGACCAGCGTATGGGGTGTGGAATGGCCGACATGGTCATCAGTGTCGGCCCCATGCTCATTTCCAAGCTGTGGCCGCCCACCCGCGATTCCACCACGGGCCCTAAGCAGGCGCGCTGAGTTTCCCAAAGCGAACGCCCCGCCTCTGTTTGCCAATAAGGCTGGCTACTTTGTAAGCGCTTAGCCAGTGTCGTGGCCGTCGTCGAATTTGACATGAACAGCGCTTCCCTCCACAGTAACGGCTTTTTAACGTCTTTTACGCACCGATTTAGCGCTGATAAGCGCAAAGTTTGATGTGTTTTTTCGTAACTTAAAGGATCTCGTCGATGATGAGCGTGACACCGATCCCCGCCCTTAGCGACAACTATATTTGGCTATTAAGACAAGATAATAGTCAAAGCGTTTGCGTGGTGGATCCCGGTGAAGCTGCCCCGGTGATCGAGTTTCTTGAGCGTGAGTCGCTAACCCTAAACTGTATTCTGATTACCCACCATCATCATGATCATACCGGTGGTTTAGCGGAATTAATTAAACGCTATTCGCCTCACGTGATCGGCCCGGCCAATCCTAACATTGCAGGCATTGATGAAACCGTGGGCGACGGCGACGAAGTTCGCATTATGGGCCGTTTGTTTGACGTTATGGAGACACCCGGCCACACGCTGGATCATATCAGCTACTTCACCGCCGGTATCCCTGCGCTACTGTTCTGCGGTGACACACTTTTCTGCGCCGGTTGCGGTCGTTTATTCGAGGGTACGCCGGAGCAAATGTATACCGCGCTGAAAAAATTTGCGGAACTCCCTGAAGATACACTGGTCTTTGCAGCCCATGAGTACACTCAGGCAAACCTAACGTTTGCTCGTGCTGCGGATCCTGAAAACGAAGACGTCAAACACGCTTTGCAGGAGTGTGAGAAGGCGCGGGCATTGGATCGCCCCACCTTACCCAGCACGATAGGACGCGAGCTGAAGATTAATCCCTACCTCCGCGTGGGCACTGATAGCGTGCGCCAGGCGGCAGGTACCCAGGGTGTTAATAATGATGATCTCGCTACGTTCACCACTCTACGCGAGTGGAAGAACCGTTTTTAAGAACGCTATCGAAACCAAACGAATGCCACTATGACCTATCGAACGATTCGCCAGCGCTTGATGCTGAGCGCTGGCAGTACCGTAATTATGGGCCTAATGTTAGCCGCTGCGGCAAGCTCTCAAGCCTCTGCCACAGCCTATGAAAGACCAACTGCATCAACAGGCACCCCAGTAGACGCTACAAAGCCACGCCCAACGCCGTTCCAGATCCACTTCTGGGAAGCGCTGGAACTGGAGCCTCAAGACGCCTGGACAACGCTGCGTAAAAGCTTTCAGTGGCAAGAGAAGTCACTACCCGCCGAGGCCCAAGCGCGGGTAGACGAGTGGATTGAGTACTACCGTTCAAGCCCCGAAAATATTGCCACTATCACCGAACGCGCTACCCCTTGGCTCGCCTGGATTACCCAGCAGGTTAGTGAGCGCGGTCTACCCGGTGAAGTGGCATTAATTCCTTTTGTAGAGAGCTCCTTTGACCCAGGCGCGCGGAGCCACCGCGGTGCCGCTGGGCTATGGCAGTTTATGCCCGGTACCGGGGATGCGTTGGGGTTGGTACGTAATGGAAACTACGATGGCCGGTTAGACGTTTTGACCTCCACCGAGGCAGCGCTGGACTACTTGGAAATGCAGGCTGATCAGTGGTACGAAGGTGATCTGATGCTGTCATTAGCCGCTTATAACGCAGGCGCCGGAACCGTTAACCGTGCTCAGCATCAGGCCCAGGCTCAAGGTTTAAACGGCGATTATTGGGATCTCTCGCTGCCCTACGAAACCATGCAGTATGTGCCCAAACTGAAAGCCATCGCGACGATCATTAACGATCCTCAGGAGTACGGCGTCAGCTTACCGGAAATACACGTTGACCCAGCCTTCGCGAAAGTGAAGCTGACCCACGCGGTGACGCTCTCGGAAGCCTCGCAGCTGCTGAATGTCAGTAAGACGGCGTTAACCGAGCTCAATCCAGGCCTGCTGAATGGCAGTATCGATCCACGCAGTGCTCAGACCCTGCTGGTACCTGAAGAGGTCGACACGCAGATGCTCGCGCAACTCTCACAAGACGGTAGTCAAGCACAAGACAGTCGCCAAGCGGTTGCACAAAATGGCAGCGCCGATACCCACCGCGTTGAAAGTGGCGATAGCCTCTCGGCGATTGCAGCCCGTTATAATGTCAACCAGCAAGACCTTATCCGCTGGAATGCGATTGACCGCCCCGGCGCTTTACAACCAGGCCAACTGCTGACACTTTCAGGGCGTTAAACCGGGTTAACATAGTTGGCTTTGTTCACATGGGATGTCACCAATGCCGCGTGGTTTGTTTTTTGCGAAATCGCTTCTACTCATCAGTGGCCTGCTATTCAACGTATCGGTACTGGCTTCAGAGAGCATCGCTTCAGAGAACACTGTTTCAGAGGCCAGCGCTTCAGAAACAGCGACTAATAGCGATGCTTCTGACACCACCTCCAGCGCCAACGTGGTGGGTGATTTAAATACCGACGCGCATAACGTGGTGCCGGTTGAAACCGTTCACGCGCTATCGCTGTACGATAGCCCCGAGCTACCAGCAGATTTCCCCTACTTCCCTCACGTAAACCCGCAGGCCCCCAAAGGCGGCACCATTACCCATACCGCCGTGGGCAGCAGCTTTGACTCGACAAACCCGTTTATTATTCGCGGTACGCCGGTTACCGGCATTTCACAAATCTACGACACCCTAATGGCCAGCAACCCTAATGAGCCCTTTAGCCTCTACGGCTTACTGGCTGAGGGTGTACGCCTTGATCCAGATAGGCAGTGGATTGAGTTCGACCTGCGCCCTGAAGCACGTTTCCAGGATGGTGAGCCGGTTACGGCCTATGATGTGGTGTTCTCGCTTAACTTGCTCCGCGAAGAAGGCAACCCGTTTTACGCCAGCTACTACGCTGGGGTAGAGGAAGCCATCGCGCTAAACGAGCATCAGGTGCGTTTTACGTTTAACGATACCGAGTCCCGAGAGCTGCCGTTAATCATTGCCCAGTTACCCATACTCCCCCGCCACTATTGGGAGCCCCGGGAATTCACCTCACCCACCCTAGTCGCGCACCCAGGCTCCGGGCCCTACCGTATTAGCGAAGTCGACCCTGGTCGGCGCATTGTTTATCAGCGCGATGAGAACTATTGGGGTAAAGATTTACCGGTCAACGTGGGTCGTTACAATATCGATCGCATCATTTACGACTACTACCGTGACCGCGACATTGCCTGGGAAGCTTTTAAAGCCGGTCTGACCGATTTTCGTACCGATGCCCGCGCCGCCACCTGGGCAATTGGCTACGACTTTCCTGCCTACGAAGAGGGCTTGGTCAAGCGACTTACCGTGCCGGACGTTAATCCATCCATGATGCAGGCGTTTGTCTTCAACCTGCAGAAGGAGAAGTTTCAAGACCCACGGGTACGAGAAGCATTGAGCCTTACCTTCGATTTCCCGTGGCTTAATACCAATATTTTTTACGGTACTTACCAACGCACCGAGAGTTTTTTCCAAAATTCTGAAATGGAAGCCACCGGGCTGCCTTCAGAGGCAGAGCTAGCGCTGCTGGAGCCCTTCCGTGAAGAGTTAATGGCCTCCCATGGCTCTGATCGCCTGTTTACCGAGCCGCTGCCTATCGATGAGCCCGTCGAGCTACGCGAACGGCTGCGTAAAGCGCTTGATTTACTCCGTGAGGCAGGTTATCGGGTTGAGGACGGCGTGCTGGTCAACCAAGACAGCGGACGTCCTTTAAGTCTGGAAGTCTTACTTTACGATTCTGGACTTGAACGGGTGGTTCAACCCATGCTGCGCAATATGGCCCGCTTAGGGGTGCAGACATCGCTGCGTATCGTTGATATTAATCAATATTTAAATCGGCAGCGCAATTACGACTATGACATAGTGATTAGTCATTTCCCTCAGTCGAACAATCCGGGCAATGAGCAGCGTGACTTCTGGACCAGTGCCGCCGCCGAGGCGCCGCAAAGCCGCAACCGGATGGCGCTGGCACACCCTGCGGTCGATGCCCTGGTGGAAACGATCATTAGTGCCGATGGCCGTGAAGAGCTGGATACCGCCACCCGCGCGCTGGATCGTGTGCTGCGCTGGGGGTTCTATGTGATTCCCCACTACCACTCAGGGGAGACCCGTATCGCCATTTGGGATAAGTTTGGCTACCCCGAGCCGTTCCCAGAGTACGCCATGGATATGGATGCGTGGTGGGTAGACACCGACCGTGAAGCAGCACTACAGCGCCGTCAACGCGGACGCTAACACGGCCGCGATGACAACGACTGATTGCAACGGCTTATCCTTAACGGTTTCATCGTCATAAACCTCGGAGTGCTCTGTGGCCCGCTATACCTTACGCCGACTGCTGCTAATGATTCCGACCTTGTTCGGCATCATGCTACTCAATTTTATGATTGTTCAGGCGGCGCCGGGCGGGCCAATTGATCAGATGTTGGCGCGGTTTGAGGGTGCTGACGCCATGGCCAGCACTCGCTTGGATATGGGCGGCGCCGACGTCCAGGTCAGCGACGACTCCCGAGGTGCCCGGGGCATTGATCCGCGCTTTATCGAACAGCTAGAGCAGCAGTTTGGTTTTGACAAACCCGCCCATGAACGCTTTATCGGCATGATGGCGGACTACCTCACCCTCGATTTTGGCACCAGTTTCTTCCGTGACCGCCCGGTCACCGAACTGATGATAGAGCGGCTGCCGGTCTCCATATCATTAGGACTTTGGACAACGTTACTGGTCTATTTAATCTCCATCCCGTTAGGCATCAAAAAGGCACTGCGTCACGGTTCCCGATTTGACGTCTGGTCATCCGGACTAGTGATTGTCGGCTATGCCATTCCGGGCTTCCTGTTTGCCATCCTGCTCATTGTCCTGTTTGCCGGGGGCACCTACTGGGACTTATTCCCTTTACGCGGTTTGACCTCACCCGACTTCGACCAGCTTTCAGCCTGGGGCAAGGTCAAAGACTACTTCTGGCATATCACGCTGCCGGTAATCGCCGCCTCGATTGGCAGCTTTGCCACCCTGACAATGCTTACCAAAAACAGCTTCCTTGATGAGATTCACAAGCAGTATGTGATTACCGCTCGCGCTAAGGGCGCCGACGAGCGGCGCGTGCTTTACGGCCATGTGTTTCGCAACGCCATGCTGATTATTATCGCCGGCCTACCCGCTGCGATGATCGGCATTTTCTTCACCGGGGCGCTGCTTATCGAAGTGATCTTCTCCCTGGATGGGCTGGGACTGCTCGGTTTTGAAGCGGTGATGCAGCGGGATTATCCGGTAATTTTCGGCACCCTGTTTCTATATACCGTGATCGGCTTAATCCTCAAGCTGATTTCCGATCTGACCTACGTGTGGGTAGACCCGCGTATCGACTTTTCGACTCGGGAGTCGTGATAATGGCCGCTTTATCGTCACGTTTAGCACCTATCACTCGCCGTCGGCTGGCCGCTTTTAAAGCCAATCGTCGTGCCCGGGTGTCACTCTGGTTATTTGCCACGCTGTTTATTGTTAGCCTGTTTGCCGAACTGATTGCCAACGACAAACCGATCATTATGCAGTACGAAGGCCAGTGGTACTTTCCCATGCAGGTGGACTACCCAGAAACCGAGTTTGGCGGCTTCCTGCCGACCCGAACGGACTATCTGGATCCCTTTGTTCAACAACAGATTAAAGATCACGGCTGGGCGCTTTGGCCTATCATTCCGTTTTCGTATCAGACTCTGGATATGAATATGACCCGCCCTTCCCCGGCTCCACCGGATAGCCGCCACTGGCTGGGCACCGACGACCAGGGGCGGGATGTATCGGCACGGGTCATTTATGGTTTTCGTCTTTCGGTGGCCTTTGCCCTGGTACTCACCGCCGGGTCATTAGTCATCGGCGTTGTGGTGGGCGGCGTGCAGGGCTACTTTGGCGGCAAAATTGATTTGATTGGGCAGCGCTTCACCGAAATTTGGTCCGGCTTGCCGGTGCTGTTCCTGCTGATTATTTTGGCCAGCTTTGTTCAGCCAGGTTTTTGGTGGTTACTGGGGATTATGCTGCTTTTCTCATGGTTGGGCTTGGTGGATATCGTGCGCGCCGAGTTCCTGCGCGCGCGCAATCTCGAGTACGTGCGCGCGGCCAAAGCCATGGGCTTGCCGTCACGCCTGATCATGTGGCGCCACGTGCTGCCCAACGCCATGGTCGCGACACTGACATTTATTCCGTTTCTGTTTACCGGTGCAATTGGCACGCTCACCGCACTGGATTTCCTCGGTTTCGGCCTGCCCCCCGGCGCTCCCTCGCTAGGTGAACTGGCAGCCCAGGGTAAAAATAATCTTCACGCTCCTTGGCTGGGTATCACGGCGTTTATGACCCTGGCGATCATGCTCTCGCTGCTGGTCTTTATCGGCGAAGGCTTGCGCGATGCCTTTGATCCTCGTCACGTGCAGCAGCGCCAAGCTGGGCCTGCCCAGGAGACTCAGCATGCATAATCCCCTGCTGCGCATTGAACATCTTGATGTCGCCTTTGATGGCAACCCGGTGGTCCAGTCACTCTCACTCACTCTCAATGCGGGCGAAACCCTGGCTATTGTCGGTGAGTCAGGCTCCGGCAAATCGGTATCGGCGCTGGGTATGGTAAATCTGCTGCCCAGTAACGCTAGCGTTCAGGGCGAACGCTGGCTGGGTGATACCAATCTGGCCACTTTAACGGAAACTGAGTGGAACACTATACGCGGTAATCGCGTCGGCTTTATCTTCCAGGAGCCGATGACCTCGCTCAATCCACTGCATCGGGTGGGTAAGCAGATTGGTGAAGCGTTACGGCTGCATCAAGGACTGCGCGGCCAGGCGGCCCGTGAGCGCAGCAAAGAGCTGCTGGAACAAGTAAAACTACCGCGCCCGGACGAACTGCTGGACGCCTGGCCCCACCAGCTCTCGGGTGGGCAGCGTCAACGGGTGATGATTGCCATGGCGATTGCCAACAATCCCTCACTGTTGATTGCCGATGAGCCCACCACTGCGCTGGACGTCACGGTACAGCAGGAGATTCTCGCTCTGCTGCGTGAACTACGCGATCACCATGGCATGGGTATGCTGTTTATCAGCCACGACTTAAACCTAGTTCGCCGTTATGCAGACCGAATTTGCGTGATGTACCAGGGGCGCATTCAGGAAATCGGCCCGGTGGAGCAGGTCTTTCAGCATCCGCAGAGTGATTACACCAAAGCGTTACTGGCTGCCGAGCCGGAGGGTCGGCCCCAAGCCATTGAGCAAACAGCGCCGCTATTAACCGCTCGTCAGTTAAGCGTCAGCTTTAAGCGCCCTAAAACCGGCTTATTTAAGCGCCAGCCGCCCGCTTTTGTAGCCGTTCAACCAACCGATTTCCATATTGCGCCGGGAGAGACTCTGGGCATTGTGGGCGAGTCCGGCTCAGGTAAAACCACGCTGGCCTCGGCGGTCATGCGACTGGTTACCAGCCATGGCGAGGTTAGCCTTGGTACCGATAAGCTAAGCTCCCTGACCGGCGATGCGTTGCGCCGTCATCGCCACAGGCTGCAGATGGTGTTTCAAGACCCCTATGGCGCCCTCTCACCCCGTATGCCGGTGTTCGATATCGTTAGTGAGGGCCTGCGCTTTCACTACCCTCACCTCACCACTGAAGAAGTCGCCCAGCGGGTTAATCAAACCCTGCACGAGGTAGGTTTGCCCGAAAGCTGTGCCGCCCGCTATCCCCACGAGTTCTCCGGTGGTCAGCGCCAGCGCATTGCCGTAGCCAGAGCGATTATCCTAGAACCAGAGTTGCTGGTGCTGGATGAGCCGACCTCAGCGCTAGATCGTACCGTGCAGAAGCAGTTAGTCGCGCTACTGCGTGACCTACAGTCGCGGCGGCAGCTTAGCTATTTGTTTATAAGCCATGATTTAGCCGTTGTCCGCGCCATGGCACACCGCATTATGGTGCTCAAGGATGGCGAAGTGGTCGAACAAGGCCCCTGCCTAGAGGTGCTTTCAGCGCCCCAGCACGCTTATACCCAAGCGCTGATTGCTGCTGCCCACCTAGCCCCTTAAGACGAAGCAACGGCTAACGGAACTGCTGGAAGGCAGTTTCCGCCTACGACTTTCCACCTGATTCGCACAATCTCCAGGCAATAACTTGGGGCGAAAACGTAAGATAACGGTATAAATATTAAATTAAAAATAAAGCCGCTCATCCATTGAGGAAGCGGCTAAAGCAGACCTTAAACCGGCACTCAGAAAAGCGCGATTTCGTCGCTGGTTAATTCCCGCCACTCGCCAGGCGCCAGGTTCTCATCCAGCGCTAAATCGCCGATGGAACTTCGGTGCAGTGAGTTCACATGGTTTCCCAGGGCGGCAAACATCCGCTTCACCTGGTGATAGCGCCCTTCGGTAATGGTGAGCTCCGCCTGGGTAGGCGAAAGAAGTCTTAACGTTGCAGGTTGGGTCGGTGTCTCTTCCCCATCCAGCATCAGGCCATCGGCGACCTGGCCAATCGCCCACTCCGCCGCGGCGCCTTCCATAGGCTCGGCTAGCTCGGCGATATACACCTTGGCGCAGCGATGGCGCGGAGATGTGACGCGGTGAGACCACTGACCATCATCGGTTAATAGCAGTAAGCCCGTGGTATCTACATCTAACCGCCCTACCGGCTGCAACCGATCCGCTTTGGGTAGATCAATTAGATCGATTGCTCTTTGGTAGAGACCGCGGCGGGCGTTACATTCAACGTCGACGGGCTTGTGCAGCATAATGTAGCGAACGCCTACCAGCGCTAGCCGCTCGCCGTTGAGTACCACCACATCATTATCGGTATCGATTTGGGTCGCCGACTGTTTGATCGGCTCACCGTTCAGGGTCACTTCGCCATTTTTGAGTGCCCGCTTGGCGAGACTGCGGGTTAACGGTGAGGKTTCACTCAAAAAGCGATCAAGGCGCATCATTAACCGACTCCTGGCAGCAGCTTAAAATGGTCGGCATCTTGCCAGGCAGGAAATTTTTCACGAAAAGCATCAAGGGCAGTTTTATCCAGCGTGCCCGTCTCTATAAACGGGGTATGGGCAGGTTTATCAATTAACGCTTCGCCTTTGAAGTCGACCAACAGGGAGTCGCCGCTATAGGCAAGCCCTTTGGCATCTTCTCCAACGCGATTAACGCCAATCACATAGCTTAGGTTCTCTACCGCACGGGCCTGTAGCAGCGTGCGCCAAGGGTGACGACGCGGTGCTGGCCAGTTGGCAATACACAGCAGCGCATCATACTCGAAATGCTCCCCCTCTGCTGGCTGCTGGCGCATCCACACAGGAAAACGCAGATCATAGCAAACGCTGAGCAGCAGTTTAAAGCCGTTGAGTTCCACCACTTTGCGCTCACTACCCATGCCATAGCGCTCATGCTCACCGGCCATACGGAACAGGTGGCGCTTGTCGTAGTGGGTTAAGTCGCCCTCTGGGGTGGCCCAGATCAAGCGATTATAAAACTCGCCTTGCTCTTCAATCGCCACGCTGCCCGTCATCACGCATTTGCGCGCCTTCGCCTGGGCCTGCAGCCAAGCAACGCTTTGGCTCTCTGCCATCGGCTGAGCCATCTCGCGGGAGTTCATGGTAAAGCCAGTGGCAAACATTTCCGGCAATACAATCAGATCCGTATCGCGGCCATCCAGTTCGCCTAGCAACTGTTCAAGATGGGCGTGGTTGGCCTGGGGGTCTTCCCAGCGCAGGTCGCACTGCACTAGCGTGCTGCTAAGTTGGCTGTTTCCAGAGTCACTCATTGAACACCTCCATTCCGCCAGTGTGATTGCAAAGTTTATGCTAGATTAGCATCTTTAAATAATGAGGCTGCTATGCTTCCTACTCCAACACGCGATCCCGCTGCCGTCAAAGGCGTTATGTTTGGGCTAACCGCCTACACCATGTGGGGCTGCTTTCCGCTCTTTTTTGCCCTGTTTGACGGCGTTCCCGCCTTTGAAATATTGATTCACCGTATCATTTGGGCGTGTCTTTTCTTGGTCGGCTTGATTACCTTACTGCGCCGCTGGCCGCCGGTGGTCACTGCACTGGGTGAACCCAAGCGGCTTGGCCGCGTGTTGGCCTGCGCGCTATTGATTGCGTTTAACTGGGGTATCTATATTTATGCAGTGGAGTCTAAGCAGGTACTGCAGGCAAGTTTGGGCTACTTCTTAACGCCGCTAGTGAATGTCGCCCTGGGCATGCTGGTGCTGCGGGAAGTGATGGCAAAGTTGCAGTTGGTCGCCTTGGGGCTGGCCAGCGTGGCCATTGCCATCCAGTTTGTGATGCTGGGTGAACTGCCTTGGATTAGCCTGATGCTGGCGTTAAGCTTCGGCAGTTATGGCCTGTTTCGTAAGCAGGTGCCGCTGGACGGCTTATCAGGACTGTTTGTAGAAACCCTGTTGCTATTTCCCCTCGCCCTGATCGCCTTGACTTGGCTAAGCTGGAACGGCAGTTCGCACTTTTTGCAAAATACATCTACCACTAGTCTGCTAATCGCCAGCGGTGTCTTGACCGCATTGCCGCTTATGGCTTTTGCCGGCGCGGCCCGTCGGCTACGCTTAGCGACCATTGGCTTTCTTATGTACATCAATCCCAGTATCCAATTTCTCATCGCGCTAACGGTTTTCGGCGAGCCCCTGGGCATTATCCAGTTGGCCACTTTTGTGCTTATTTGGATCGGGCTCGCGCTTTACTCCTGGTCGGCGTGGCAGTCACGCCCGCGCTACGCTGCGGCTAGTTAGTGCAAGCGGTGGCGCTGGAGCGGTCTCTGACTGCAACGCAGGGGGAGCCGCTATATCACGCTCAGGCTGGTAGCCAACCCGGAAACCGCCCCAGTGCTTACCCTGGACATACACCGGTACCGAGAGGTCGTGCATGATCTCGCCGGTGTCGCGCTTGTAGGTTTGCAGCAGTAACGGCTTTTCATGAGCGCCACAGCGGCTGCCGGTTGGGTCATCGAAAATGCGTTTGTTGCGGCAGAATTTTAGATCGTGGGCGTAATCACCGGTTGGCGCGAGGCTAACTGCCTTGTTATGGGTAGGCACATAGCCTTTACGGTCACAGGCAATTGCGTAGCTCAAACCTAGCTGAGTGAGCAAAGGCTCCTGCAGATCAGGTAGATACCTATCGGTGAAACTATCAAAGCCGGTTGTATACTGTGGCGGCTGCGTACCCGGAATCTGTTCATACTGGGGCTGGAACAGGTGGGTATCTGAAAGCTCCCCSCTGGCTATCGCTTTTTCCAGCAACTTGCCCAATTTATTGGCCGTTGAGCGTGCCGCGCGGAACACCTGCTGGTGGCGCCCTTCTAAATGCTGTTGAGCCAGTTCCCCATCGACGCCTTCTGCGGCTTCCATCAGCGCCCGCGCCTGCTCGGCCAAATCATGCATATTACGGTTGCCTTCATCCACATCATCTTCTAGCTGGCTAAGGCCATCCGCCACGGTTTGGCTATGCTGGCGTGTGTTCTCCATCGCACCGGCAACCCGGGTAATTTCGCTCTGCACCTGATCGAATTCCTGGGTCATCGTACCCAGGCTATTGCCGACCACTTGCAATCCTTTGGAACGCTCGCTGATGCGGGTCATTAACTGACCCATGGTAGCGACCACCGATTGACCGCTCTGATGCATATCCTTAACTAATTCATCGACGCTCTGGGTCGCGGTTGAGGTCTTTAGTGCCAGATTACGCACTTCACCCGCGACTACCGCAAACCCACGCCCGTGCTCCCCCGCACGTGCTGCTTCAATTGACGCATTGAGCGATAGCAGATGGGTCTGCTCAGCGATATCCTCGATCATGGAGGTGACGCTGCGCACGCGCTCAATCTTATCGTTCAGCGCAGTCAGCATTTCCAATGCTTGGTTGGAGCGGTCGGCAACGTCGCTCATATCCTGGATTATATCGTCCAGCTCAGCATGGTTGTGATGGCTAGCTTCTCGGGCGCTCTCTGCCAGTGCCGCCACCTGGCTGGCGCTGGCACTGACCTGCATAATGGCCGCATTAATCGCCGTCATGCTCGATGAAGCCTCACGGGCCATGGCCTCTTGCTTGGAAAGGCGCTGATCCATCAGGTCGGCATAGTGTGACACTTCTGCCGAGGCAATCGCGGTACTGCTGGCGCGATTCATTAACCGGTACGCCATACCACGTAACGAACGGTAATCACGTAGGGGCTTAAAGCCACGCTGGCGCTGTTCAAGACGACGTTGGTCGGCCCGGTACACGCTTTCAAGCGCACTGAGCAGTACAACGCCGCCCCCCAGTGCAGCGGACAGGAGCGCCAGATAAATCCAGACACCGCCCTGTACGACAAGACCTACGGACAGCGCCAACAAAAACCCCGGAACTAACAATCGCAGTAAGCGCATGAGCAGTACTCTTTTTATTGACGTTATTGAGTATCGAAAACCCTATTTTAGGGGGCTTAACTCCCCTTTGCGGCTAAGCTTAGCGTGTTACGCTAATGAAAGAAGTAGCACTTTGGGGGCAGAACGAAAGTGTATAAGCGCTGGTTCATCATTGGCTTACCGCAGTAGAAATGAATATAAGCACTGCAATGAAATGGAATATCCCTTACTCTCTTTATTCTGCCACTCCGATAACACCTGGAACCCATGCTAAAGCGCTATTTGCCGATCCTGACGTGGCTACCCCACTACCATAAACGCTTGTTTGGGGCCGATCTCTTGGCGGGCTTGATCGTCACGGTGATGGTCATTCCCCAGTCGCTGGCCTATTCGCTGCTAGCCGGACTGCCTGCAGTGGTAGGCCTCTACGCCAGCATCCTGCCGCAACTGGTCTATACCCTGTTTGGCACCAGCAAGACCCTTGCCGTCGGGCCGGTCGCCATCATCGCTTTGATGACCGGTGCCGCACTCTCCTCCGTGGCGGTCACAGGCACAGAGACTTATTTACAGGCCGCGCTCATCCTGTCCCTGCTTTCCGGTGGCATGCTGGTAATCATGGGGCTGCTTAAAATGGGCTTTTTCAGCAATTTTCTCAGTCACCCGGTTATTTCCGGCTTCTTAACGGCGTCGGGCATATTGATCGCTGCTAGCCAGCTGGGCAGCTTGCTGGGGGTTGAGAGTAGTGGCTTTACCCTGGTGGAACGCCTTGTCACCCTGGTGCCTAATTTAGCCACTTTCAACTTACCCACCTTACTGATCGGCAGTGGAACGCTGCTGTTTTTGATCGTTATGCGACGCCATGGTAAAGCCGCCCTGCACTCAATGGGCTTGCCACGCACCCTGGCAGACTTGATTGCCAAAGCAGGGCCGGTCTTTGCCGTCGTGATTACCACCCTGGTTACCTGGTACTGGCAGTTGGGCGATAAAGGCGTCAGCGTTGTGGGACAAATTCCAGGCGGGTTACCCGCACTGAGCTTCCCATTGGGAGACTACTCACTGTGGCGGGCACTTGTGATCCCCGCGCTGCTGATTAGTCTGGTCGGCTTTGTGGAGTCGGTTTCCATGGGCCAGATGTTGGCCGCGAAGCGGCGCCAGCGTATCTCTCCCAATCAGGAGCTTGTGGGCCTTGGTGCCAGCAATTTAGCCGCCGGGCTTTCCAGCGGCATGCCAGTCACTGGGGGGTTATCCCGCACGGTCATCAACTACGATGCAGGCGCACAAACGCCTGCGGCAGGTGCCTTTGCGGCGCTAGGTATTGCGCTGGTCACTATGTCATTCACCGGCTGGCTCTACTACCTGCCCATCGCGACCCTGGCCGCAACGATCACCGTTTCGATTTTGACGCTTGTGGACATCCCCATGCTGCGGCAAACCTGGCGCTACTCCCGCAGCGACTTTGCCGCCATGGCGGTGACGATTTTGCTGACACTGTGCGAAGGCGTTGAGGCGGGCATCATCAGCGGGGTAACGCTCTCTATTGCGCTATTTTTGTACCGCACCAGCCGCCCTCATAGCGCCTTGGTAGGCCGCGTCCCCGGCACCGAACACTTTAGAAATACTACCCGCCACGATGTCGAGACGGTCAATACCGTTGCCCTGCTGCGCATTGATGAGAGCCTCTATTTTGCCAATGCCCGCTATTTGGAAGACACCGTCTATAACCTGGTAGCGAGCCACCCCGAGCTTGAGCACGTTGTATTGATCTGTTCGGCGGTTAACCTGATTGATGCCTCGGCGCTAGAAAGCCTGGATGCCATCAACGCCCGCTTAAAAGACTCCGATGTAAAACTGCATTTATCCGAGGTCAAAGGCCCGGTGATGGATCAGCTAAAGAAGAGTGACTTTCTGGATGCGCTTACCGGGCGGGTGTTTTTAAGCACCTACGCCGCTTGGCGTGAATTTTCTTAACTGCATTGCTCTCGCTACCGCTCTGAAAAACCAGGCTTTTGCCTGGTTTTTTTATACCTGTTGTATACCAACGGGCACCGCTGCTGACAACAGCATTGACAGCCACCCAGCGGCTTCTCTACTATCAGCCGACCACTTAGCAAAACCAAGTACCGCATAGCAAAACACTATGTAGCAAAACGTAACTAAAACCTTAAACACAACCACAATAAAGGAGCATCCCAATGCATCCATTTGCTCACCGCCTACTCATCGCCGCCTTACCTTTATCGCTACTCGGCGCAGCAGTCAGCCACGCCAGTGACATTGAACTCCCCGGCACCATGGCCTGGACGGCCTATGGCACTAACTCAAGCGGCTATGCCCAAGCCGTCGCCATCGGCAATATGCTGCAGAACAAATACGATTCATCAGTGCGTATCCTGCCGGGGGACAACGATGTTTCACGGATGACGCCGCTTAAGCAGGGCCGCGTTGACCTTTGCGCCTGCGGGATCGCCAGCTACTACGGCGCTGAAGGGGTAATGATGTTTGCCGACCGCGACTGGGGTCCTCAGCCACTACGCGTCATTACCACTTCCACTGCCTCTTTTGGTCTTTCTCTTGCGGTTGCGGGCGACCTGGACGTTGAAACGCCCGCTGACCTGGCCGGCAAGCGCATCGCCTATATCCGCGGTGACGATGCGCTCAATAAAGGCACCGAAGCTTACCTTGCCTTTGGTGGCTTGACCTGGGATGACGTAGAGCGGGTTGATTACCCCGGCTACGGGCGCTCGTTCGATGGCATTATCGCTGGCGATGTGGATGCCTCCTTTACCACCACGGKGACCCCGCCAGCCCAGCAGCTGGCCAGTAGTCCGCGCGGCATTAGCTGGCCAGTGCTAGACCCCAACGACGAAGCAGGCTGGGAGCGCATGGCCGCCGTTGCGCCCTACTTCCGCCCGCACGAAGTCACTTCTGGGGCTGGTGGCATCAGCGCCGAAAACCCGGTGCCCAGCGCTAGCTACCCATACCCCATTGTGGTCGCCAACCAAGACCTGGATGACAACGTCGCTTATGGCCTAATCAAGGCCATGCAGGAAAATTTCGACGACTACAAAGATAACGCCCCAGGGGCGCTTGGCTACGCCTTGGAACAGCAAGATCTTCAATGGGTAGTGCCGTTCCACGATGCGGTCGTGGAGTACTACAAAGAGATCGACGTATGGACTGATGAAATGCAGGCCCATCAGGATGAGCTGGTTGAACGTCAGGATGTACTGCTAAGCGCCTGGGAAAGCTTTATGCAAGACGCCCCCAGTGATGACGAGGCGTTTACTGCCGACTGGATGGAAGCCCGAGCCACCGCGCTTAGCGATGCCGGTTTCGAACCGATCTTCGAGTAATACGCCACGGGGCGGCACTTGCCGCCCCCTGCTGATTGACGGATGCCCTCATGACCACAGATACCTCACCTGCCAATAATCAGCAGGTTAAAGAAAAAATCAGCCAAATTCGTCAGCTTCCCCCTGCGCTGCGCTGGATCCCCGCCACGGTCACCGTCATCTTGATGGCGATGACGCTGGATTATCTTTTCAACGTTGGCTTGCTGACGTTCGTAACCGGCTTGGAAACACAGTTCTACTATGCCGTTGTGGCACTACTGCTMCCGCTGGTTTTCTTGCTTTGGCCCATGCGGAGTCGCCAACAAGAACAGCCTATCCCTTGGTACGACTACCTATTGAGCGCTATAACGCTAATCGTTGGCGGCTATTTTGTTTATAACGCAGTCCCTATTTTAGAGCGCGGCTGGGCGTTTTCTGCGCCTGAGATCGCTATTTATGCCAGCTATGCCTACTGGCTGCTCATTATCGAAGCGGCCCGCCGGGCAGGCGGTTTACCGATTGCTATTATTGCGGGGGTCTTCTCTCTTTACCCGCTGGTGGCGGATATCGTCCCCGGCCCTATCCAGGCGTTTCCTTCGACGCTTGAACAGACCGCTATGTACCACACCATGAGTACCGAAAGCATCATGGGGGTGCCGCTGCAGGCGTTCGCGGGCCTGGTGATCGGCTTTTTGGTCTTTGGTGTCGTGCTGCAAAAAAGCGGCGGCGGTAAGTTTTTTATCAACCTGGCATTTGCGCTGCTGGGCCATGTGCGCGGCGGCCCCGCTAAGGTGTCGATTTTCTCCAGCGGCCTGATGGGCTCGATGAGCGGCAGCGTTATTAGTAACGTACTAACCACCGGTGTTTTGTCGATTCCCGCCATGCGTCGTATCGGTATGAGCCGCTCCTTTGCTGGCGGTGTGGAAGCCTGCGCCTCAACCGGCGGTGTATTGATGCCACCGGTGATGGGCGCAACCGCTTTCGTCATGGCCATGTTTCTCGACATTCCCTATTCCGCGGTAGCACTGGCTGCCGTCATTCCTTCAATTCTGTATTTCTTGGGTCTGTTTATTCAGATTGATGCCTACGCGGCCCGCCACGACATTAAAGGCTTGCCCGCCGTTGAACTGCCTTCGCTATGGCAAACCCTCAAAGAGGGTTGGTACTTTATTTTTGTCTTTGCTTTATTAGTTTGGATGCTGCTGATTATGCAGCGCGAAGCCGTGGCACCTTTCTACGCCACCGCGCTGCTTTTGGTGCTCAACCAGCTTTCCAAACATAACCGCTGGGGCTGGAAGGATGTAGCCGATACGCTGTCGTCTGCGGCCAAGCTGTTTGCCGAGTTAATCGCTATTTTGGCTGGCGTGGGCATGCTGGTGGGCGCACTTTCGATGACCGGCCTTTCCGGCACCATCGCTAACGACTTTATCAATATTGCCGGTGGCAGCGTGCCGCTGCTGCTGATTATGGGCGCAGTTACCAGTTTTGTGCTGGGTATTGGCATGACCGTGACGGCTGCCTATATCTTCCTCGCCGTTGCTCTAGCCCCTGCACTGATTCAAGGCGGCGGACTGGATCCCATGGCCGTACATATGTTCATTCTCTATTGGGGCATGCTGAGCTTTATTACCCCGCCAGTGGCACTGGGTGCCTTTGCCGCGGCTACCGTGGCCGGTGCCCGGCCCATGGAAACGGGCCTGCAGGCGATGCGTCTGGGTAGCGTGATCTACTTTATTCCCTTCCTATTCGTACTCAACCCCGCGCTGATTATGCAGGGCGCGCCGCTGATGATCGTGGCTGTCTTTATCCAGGCGGTCATCGGCATCATCCTGTTTGCCTCTGCCATGCAGGGCTACCTGATGGGGGTTGGTCGACTGGGCTATGGCGCACTGCAAGAGATCGTGATTCGTGCCCTGATACTGATCGCTGGCCTGCTCCTGGCGCTACCGGGTGGTGGGATGGTGCCGCTTAGCCAGTGGGAATTGATCGGTCTGGCCGCAGCCGCGCTGGTACCCGGTGTTTTGATGGCACGCTTAAGCCAGCGCCACCATCGGCGTTCGCAAAGCGCCTCTGCTGCGTAACAGATGGGGCACCAAGCGTACTCTTTTCAATTCACTATCATGCGAAATACGAGAGCCTAACTATGTCCGTTCATTATCAGCGTCACGGCGATATAGGCGTTATTCAAATAGCCAACCCGCCGGTCAATGCCTTAAGTCACGCGGTACGCAGTGGCTTAGTCGATGCGCTTAAAGAGGGTGTTGCTGACGCAGATGCTAAAGCGCTGGTCGTGCTCGCCGATGGCCGCACCTTTATTGCCGGGGCAGATATTCGTGAGTTTGGTAAGCCGCCTCAAGCCCCTCTGCTGCCCGATGTGATTAACCAACTGGAAGCCTGCCCAAAACCGCTGATTGCCGCCCTGCACGGCACAGCCCTGGGCGGTGGATTGGAAGTGGCTTTGGGCTGCCACTATCGAGTGGCACTGGCGGGAACCCGGGTGGGTCTTCCGGAGGTTAAGCTGGGTCTACTGCCCGGCGCTGGTGGCACCCAGCGTTTACCGCGTTTAGTAGGCGTTGAGCGCGCCTTAGAGATGATCACCAGCGGGCGTTTTGTGGAAGCAGAAGAAGCACTTGAGGCAGGCATTATCGACGCCATTAGCAGTGCTGAAACACCGCTTGAAGCGGGTTTAGCTGCGGCCCAAGCAGTGCTTGCAGACAACCCAATGGCACGTGTTACGGGCCAACTGCCAGCGCCAACGGCTAATCCCCAGGCAATCTCCGCTATGTTGGAACGGCTGCATCAAGACGCTGCCGAGCTCTTCTCACCGTTTCGCATTGTGGAAGCTGTGGAGGCCTCTGTGACGGCTGAATCACTCCAAGACGGCCTGCGCCGTGAGCGGGAGCTGTTTTTGGCCTGTATGGACTCCCCTCAACGCGCCGGACTGATTCATCTCTTTTTCGCTGCGCGTAGCCCCCATATGGTGCCTGAGGTTGAGAAAGCCGACGCGTTTAAACACGTTGCGCTAATCGGCGAAGATCCACTGTTTGAGCGCCTGCAAAAAGCCGCACAAAAGGCGGGCATTACCCTAACCAGTGCACCAGACAACGCTACTGAACTCTGCCTATTGGCGCCAAATGCAGCGAGGGAATCAGGCACAGCGCTCCCTACCATCGCACTAGAAAACATTGGCATCAGCCGCGGCAGCGATAGCGCGCTAAGCCTTATCGTTGCTGAAAACGGCAGCATGGTAGAGCTGGTCAACTTAAGCGCAGAGCCACTTACCCAACAGCGAGCGGCACTCACTCTTAAAGCATTGCGGTTAAACGTTGTGGTCAGCCGACAGCAAAGCCTTCTGAATACGCTGCAACTTGCTAGCCAGCAGGCTACAGCGAGCGACAGACAAACTGCCCTTGAACAGGCGAGCGTCGGCATCGCAAAGAACGGCTTCTGCTACCGCGAGAGCGATATCGATTTGTTGGCGGTGGAAGTACTGGGATACCCGCGTCACTTAGGTGGGCCTCACCGTCAATCAACCCTAAAGGACACCCCCCGATGAACCTCACCTTTAGCCCCGAAGAGCAGGCCTTTCGCGCAGAGGTTCGCCATTTTCTAGCCGATGCGCTGCCCAGCGATATTAGTGAACGCGTGCGCCTAGGGCGCCACCTGCGTGCCGATGATCACCTGCGCTGGCAGAACCTCCTCAGCGAACAGGGCTGGCTAGCCTCTAACTGGCCTAAACAGCATGGCGGCCCAGGCTGGGGGCCCGTGCAGCGGCATATATTTGATGAAGAGTGCGCCGCGGCCCACGCGCCGACAGTCGTGCCCTTTGGCGTTAATATGGTGGCGCCGGTGATTATGAAATTCGGTAGCGCTGAGCAAAAGGAGCATTACCTGCCGCGTATTTTGAGCAACCAGGATTGGTGGTGCCAAGGCTACTCTGAGCCCGGCGCAGGGTCTGATTTGGCGGGACTGAATACACGCGCGGTGCGCGATGGCGACCACTATATCGTGAATGGCCAGAAGACGTGGACGACCCTAGGCCAGCACGCCAACATGCTGTTTTGCTTAGTACGTACCGACCCAGAGGCGAAAAAGCAGGCAGGCATTAGTTTTCTGCTGATTGATATGCAAACCCCTGGCATTACCGTGCGGCCCATTATTACCCTGGATGGCGCCCATGAGGTTAATGAAGTCTTTTTAGATAACGTTCGAGTGCCGGTTGAAAACCGTGTCGGTGAAGAGGGCCAGGGCTGGACCTGCGCCAAATTCCTGCTCACCCACGAACGCACCGGCATTGCAGGGCTTGGCCACGCCAAGCAGGCGCTGCGTCACTTAAAGTCACTGGCCAGCCGAATCGAGCATCGCGGCAAGCCGCTGCTGGAGCTGCCCAGCTTTCGCCACCGTGTCGTCAAAGCCGAGCTTGAATTGATGGCGCTGGAAGTCACCAACCTACGCGTGATTGCCGCGGCCCGGGATGGCGGCGTACCCGGTGCAGAAAGCTCACTACTCAAAGTACGTGGCTCAGAGCTTCGCCAGGAGCTAAGCGAACTCACCCGCCGTGCCCTTGGCCCCGCCGCACTGCCATTCTTCCCCGACTTCCTGCATGGCGAAGGCAGCCTGGATGACGAGCGCGCCCAAAGCGCAGCCGCCAGCGCCCAGTACTTCAACCGTCGCAAGCTGTCGATTTATGGCGGTGCCAACGAGATACAGAAAAGTATCGTCGCCAAAACCATTTTAAACATGTGAGGTCACCATGGATTTTGCTTTAACCGACGAGCAGCGCATGCTCGAAGAGACGCTCACCCGTTTGGTGGCCGACCAGGTTTCGCCCGAACAGCGCCGTACTATGCTTGCCGCTACTCCCAATGGTGCTTCTGCGCTATGGCGCACTTTTGCCGAGCTGGGCCTGCTGCATATGCCCTTTGGCGAAGACGTCGGCGGATTAGGCGGCGACGGCACCGACCTGATGATTATCATGCAGGCGCTGGGACGCGGCTTGGTGCCAGAAGCCTATCTGGCCGGTCTGGTGCTGCCAGGTCAACTGCTGGCGTTAACTGCCAATAGCGATCAGCAAACCCAGTGGCTAACCCCGCTGCTTGAAGGCGAACACCAGCTAGCCCTTGCATGGCAAGAGCACAACGCCCGTTACGACGCCTTGGCGATCGCTACCCAAGCGACCCAGCAAGATGGGCAATGGCAGTTAAGCGGCAGAAAAGATGTCGTCCTGAACCTTGAAGCAGCAGCGGCTAGTCTGGTTTCCGCTCGATTGGATAACGGCAAGCTAGGACTATTTATCGTCCCTGCGAATGCACCGGGCACATCGTCGCMCTTTTACCGCACTATCGACGACCAGCCCGCCGGTGATTTGACCCTGGACAGCGTCACGCTGCCGCCAGCCAACTGCCTGAGTGACGATGTCGGCGATGCGCTGGCCGAGGTTCTCGCCCTTGGTCGTGCCGCACTGTGTGCCCAAGCTATCGGTGCAATGGAAGAGGCCTGCGATCAGACCCTGGCCTACCTGAAAGAGCGCAAGCAGTTTGGCATGCCGCTATCTACCTTCCAGGCGCTTCAGCACCGCATGGTGGATATGCATCTGCACCTGGAACAGTCGCGCTCAATGGCGATTTTAGCTGCCACTAGCCTAACCCTGCCAGCCAGTGAGCGGGATTATAAAATTGCCGCGGCCAAGGCGTACTGCGGCGAATCGGCGCGTTTTATTGCCGAACAGGCGATCCAACTCCACGGCGGTATGGGGATGTCCGAAGAGTGTTATGTCGCCAGTTACGCCAAGCATCTGGTAATGTTCGATCACCATTTAGGCGACAGCGACTACCACCTTGAAACGGTCAGCGAACTATTAAAGGTTGCCTAACGATATTGCCTAACAATGTTGCCTTGAAAAGTTAAAGTGGAGCGCTATATGCCAGACCCTCTCAGCGAGTTAGTCACTGTCAGCGCTATTGATGATGGCATCGTCGAAGTAGCGATTGCGCGCCCAGAGGTACGTAATGCCCTCAATGAAGCCACCGCCTTGGCACTCAATGAGGCGCTAGCGGCAGTGGCAATTGATGAACAGGTTCGCTGCGTGATTCTGCGTGGGGAAGGCAGCGCGTTTTGCGCTGGCGCTGATCTGGCGGAGTTTGAGAAAGCCACGGCTGAGCCCGCCAGCGAGCGGCTGGAAACGCTCTTTCTACCCGCCCTGCGCAGTTTAATGACGATGGATAAGCCGGTGATAGCGGCCGTTAACGGAGCTGCTGCAGGTATAGGCGTTTCTTATGTGCTCGCCAGCGATATGGTGGTGATGGGCAGCTCTGCTTATCTCAAGCTTGCCTTTATCAATATTGGTTTGATTCCCGACGGGGGCGCCTGCTGGCATCTGGTACGCAAGCTTGGCCATGCTCAGGCGTTTGAAATGGCCGCCTTGGCAACCCCCATTGCGGGTGAGCGCTGCGTCGCACTCGGCTTGGCTAACCGCGTCGTCGAAGATAACCAGGTGCTAGCGGAGGCGCGTTCGTTGGCCCAAGCGCTGGTCGCGCAGTCGTCCCAGGCATTAAGCGCTACCAAATGCGCCCTGCGTGAAGCCGCACAACGCTCGCTGAATGACACGATGGCGTTGGAGGGCGAGTTACAGGATCAGTGCAAAGCCTCTGAAGATTTCCAGATACGCCTGGCGGCGTTTCGTCAAAGCCGGCGTAAATGATTCAGCGCTTGCTGGTAGTCCTGGCGCAGCGTGTCTATCTCTTCTGCCACGCTATTAAGTGTGGAAATACTGCCTACGCCCTGCCCCGCCCCCCAGATATCCCGCCACGCTTTGGCTTTGCTGCTACCCCCCGAGCCGTAGCGCATAGCACTTTTATCGCCTTCAGGCAGCGCATCCGGGTCCAATCCTGCCTGTTCAATACTCTGACGTAGATAGTTACCGTGCACCCCAGTAAACAGGTTGGTATAGACAATGTCCCCCGCGGCGGCGTCTAACACCATCTGCTTATAGGCGGCTTGAGCGTTTGCCTCTTGGGTGGCAATAAAGCGCGTGCCCATATACACCAAGTCAACGCCTAGCGCTTGAGCGGCAACGATCTGTTCGCCTTGGGTAATCGCCCCCGCCAGCACCAGCGGCCCGTCGTAGAAGCGCCGCACCTCGGCCACAAACGCAAAAGGGTTTAAGCGTCCGGCATGGCCGCCCGCACCGTGGCAGACCAGTATCAGCCCGTCGACCCCCGCCTCAATCGCTTTCTTGGCGTGCCGCAACGTGGTCACATCATGAAACACCAGCCCGCCATAGGCGTGCACCTTTTCCACCACTTGGTTAGGTGCGTGCAGACTAGTGATGACCAGCGGCACCTTGAACTCGGCACATAGCGCGACATCGTGCTCTAGGCGATCATTGGTGGGGTGCACGATTTGGTTCACCGCAAAGGGCGCTGAGGGTTGTTCGGGGTTCTGTTCGTCGTAGTCTGCCAGGTTTTGAGTGATCTGCTGTAGCCACTCACGTAATACGTCAGCAGGTCGGGCGTTGAGCGCGGGGAAAGCACCCAGAATGCCCGCTTGGCACTGGGCAATCACCAGTTCTGGCCCGGAGACGATAAACATGGGTGAACCGATCACCGGCAGGGTTAATGAAGCGGTTAGGCGCGTTAGCATGGGAAACTCGCTGGTTGTTATTGTGAGGCAATACTGCAAAAGGCCCCACTGGGCCTTTCAAGAAGATGTCACACTGCAATGGCATGGTCGGAACAACCCTACGCGGGGGCGCTGTGAACCCATCCATGGGCGCTACTTTCGCCACCCCTGGCGAAAGACCCCCGCTACGGGTTGTTCCGACCAATACGTGGATGCCAGAAGCATTTACAGCTTGCTCTCAAGCTCCGGCAGGATCTCAAACAGATCCCCCACTAGGCCGTAATCCGCCACCTGGAAAATAGGTGCTTCGTCGTCCTTGTTGATCGCGACGATCACCTTGGAATCCTTCATGCCCGCCAGGTGCTGGATGGCACCGGAGATACCCACGGCAATGTAGAGATCCGGGGCAACGATCTTACCGGTCTGGCCGACCTGCATATCGTTGGGTACAAAGCCTGCGTCTACCGCGGCACGGGAAGCGCCAATGGCCGCGCCTAGTTTGTCGGCAATGCCGTCAAGCAGCTTGAAGTTTTCGCCGTTGCCCATGCCGCGACCACCGGAGATCACCACCTTGGCACCGCCCAGCTCAGGCCGATCAGACTTCGCCAGCTCCTCTTTGACAAAGCTGGACTGGGTGTTTTCCACCACGGTGTCGACCGCTTCAATCGGTGCACTGCCGCTAGCGCCTACCGCGTCAAAGCCGGTGGTGCGGATGGTGATGACCTTCAGCGCGTCATCGCTTTTAACCGTGGCGATGGCGTTACCGGCATAGATCGGGCGCAGGAAGGTGTCGGCACTTTCTACACCAAGTACATCCGACAGTTGGCTGACGTCCTTTAGCGCCGCCAGGCGCGGCAGCACGTTTTTGCCAGTGGTGGAGGCGCTGGCAAGTACGTGGGTGTAATCACCTGCCAGTTCGACCAGTAGCGTACCCATGGGCTCGGCCAGCTGGTGGGCGTAAACGGCGTTATCGGCGACGCGCACTTTGCTCACGGCGTCGAGCTTGGCGGCAGACTCGGCCGCGGCTTGCACCCCTTCACCGGCAACGAGAACGTCGATATCGCCGCCGATGGCTTGGGCGGCCGCAATCACGTGAGCCGTCGCACCGGCCAGTTGGCCTTCGTGTAGATCAGCAAGTACCAGAATGCTCATGGAATCAGCTCCTCTTTAAAGCACCTTGTTCAAAGTAAAAGCACCTTGTTCAAAGTACTTTGGCTTCGTTTTTGAGTTTATCGATCAGTTCGTCTACCGAGGCGACTTTAACGCCACCCTTGCGCTCCGCTGGCGATTCGACTTTTAGCAGGCTCACCTTGGAGGCAACCTCGACACCGTAATCGGCGGGGGTTTTGACTTCCAGGGGCTTTTTCTTGGCCTTCATGATATCGGGGAGCTTAGCGTAGCGCGGCTCGTTGAGGCGCAGATCGGTGGTCACAATCGCCGGCAGCGTCAGGGCAATGGTTTGCAGACCGCCGTCGATTTCACGGGTCACATGCACCTTGTCACCGTCCACCGCCACTTCTGACGCAAACGTCCCCTGGGGCAGGCCGGTCAACGCGGCAAGCATTTGGCCGGTCTGGTTGTTGTCGGTGTCGATGGCCTGTTTGCCGAGAACCACTAAGCCCGGCTGCTCTTCCTCGACCACTTTAGCCAGTAGCTTGGCCACGGCCAGGGATTCGGCGCGCTCATCGGTTTCGATATGAATAGCACGATCCGCACCCAGCGCCAGTGCCGTACGCAGCTGCTCTTGGGCGGCTTTGGGGCCAACGGTGACGGCAACCACTTCGGTGGCCACACCCTTCTCTTTCAGGCGTACTGCTTCTTCCACAGCAATTTCGCAGAACGGGTTCATGGCCATTTTGACRTTGGTAAGGTCGACGTCCGAGTGATCCGCTTTAACGCGRATTTTGACGTTGTAGTCGATRACGCGTTTAACCGCGACGAGWAYTTTCATAAGGCGTGCTCCAGGCGATTAATAAATACTTCATGCGATTAATAAACATATAGTTTCGCATAGCAGAATATTATTTCACTTTATAACAAGAACAATAAAAAAACGCCGGACAAAGGTCAAGCGCTTCTTTATTGTGGCGCCCCTTAAAAAGGTGACCAGACAAACCACCCCGCTAACAGTGGAATCGAGGTTACCAGAAATCGGCCGTTCCAACGGTAGCCAATGCGCGTGGCGGGCACCCCGGTAAACCGCGATAAAATCAGCATGGATGCCGTCATCGGCGACGACATTAGCGCCAGCGCCCAACCTACCATGAGTGACGCGCCAATTAGCGGCGGCGTCAGGCCCTCAATAGCTAATTGAGGCAGTAAGCCCACCAATAGCGTCACCGTTACAATCGGATTAACGCCTATTTGGGCAAGCCCCACCACCATTAGCATAGCCAGCACGGCATTAAAGGCGCCCCACTGATTTAACACGGTTAATAGCGGTGCCAACTGTTGTGTATCCACTAGTCCAACGCATAAGTGGCCTAAATAGCCCGCTGCTCCCAACACCACGATTTCATTGGTACTGGGCGACAGCAACCAAGGTAGCTGACGATGCACCACCGTCATTGCCGCAGGTAGCCCGCCATAGCCGAGCCTGCGTCGCTGCCAGGCAAGCCATAGACATGCACCGGTAGGTGCGCCCAACAGCGCGGCAATAGGCAGCCGTAAATCAAGCAGCCAGGCAATAGAGAATACCAGCGCGACAATACCGACAAGCAACACGCTAAACTGCGCCAGCGGGCGTAAAGAAGGTGAAGTTGCCTGTGCTTTATTGGCAGGCGGATGCGGACCGGTTAAGTAATCCACTGCCCAACCCGCTAGAAAAATCAGTATTGCGGCGCCCAAAATATACGGCGCAAGCTCAAGCCAGGTGACTTGAGGAAGGCTCGACAGTACGACGGCGACGCCGATACCCATGGGCGAAATAAGTGGCGCCAGGGAGAACCCACGCAGCAGCGCCAGCATCATGCGCCGCTGTCGAGCTTCGCGAACCCAGGCGCGCCCTTGGGCGGCACCTAGCGTGTTGCTTTTTTCGATCATGGCGGCGAACAGATTAAGCACGCCAATATTAAGGATAATTCCAAACAGTGCCGAACCTAACGACAAAATGGGGTAACGGCGGCTGGGGGGGTGATGCAACATACTCTGACCGCATCGGCGCACCAAACGGGAACGATAGGCAGGTAAGCGCAGCATACTCAGCGCCACCACAAAGGTGGCAAAAAAAGCAAAACGCCCGCTGGCCTCAAACAGCAGTTGAGCGGGGTTTGGCGATCGCCACAACGCGACTAGCGTCAACACGCCCGCCACCAGCAGCAACCCTTTGGCCATACGGGTAAGCTGCCCCGCCAGCGTTGCTAAATAGAGCAGCAATGCGCCAATGCCAACGGCCTGCCAGAATAGGTTGCCGACCACCAGATGGTATAGCGTTGCCAGAGTGACTAGCAGCAGTAGCGAGACCCGCAGACGGGCTGGGCTCACTCAGCAGGCTCCCCGGGGTTGTTATCCGCAAAGCCCTCAGGCGATTCGCTACCCCTGCGACGCCGAAATGAACCTTCACCCATGGCCACTAAAGTGCCCTGTTCATCGACGATCTCGCCGCTGCTCATATAAGTTTTCTGACCGCCACCGCGCACACTGCCTGTTGCCCTTAGCACGCCCTGCCGAGCGGGTCCAACAAAGGTGGTAGTCAGTGATAGCGTCATTCCCCGGCGAATATTACCGGGTACGTCACAGTGCAGACCTGCCAAGCTCAGCGCACTATCCAGCATCGAGGCCAATACGCCACCGTGTACATTACCACTACGGTTTAGATGTTTGGGCTCGATAGTGAGTTCTACCACGGCGCGGTCTGGCTGCCACTCAACCACCTGCATGCCCAGCAGTTCGTGATAGCCCATCAGCGCTTGTTGAGACGTATCTGGCGTATGTATTTGCGAAGGGCTCATAACCCGCTCTCCTGCTGTGCTAAATCCCGCAACCGCCCTTTAAGAATTTTGCCGCTGGCGGTGGAAGGTAGCGTATCCATCAATACAATTTGAGTAGGCCGTTTGTAAGGCGCCAACCGCTCGGCGATAAACGCCTTGAGCTCCGCCATATCAACGTCAACGCCCGGCTCGCACTGCACAAAGGCCACGACTTCTTCGTTACCGGCGATCTGGCGCCCTACCACGGCAGTCAGTGTTACTGCCGGGTGCTCGTTGATCACCGCTTCCACGTCCGGTGGGTAGATATTGAAGCCCGAGCGGATAATCAGCTCTTTGCTACGCCCCACGATATACAGCTGGTCATCATGATCGAGCTTGGCAATGTCGCCGGTGTTGAGCCAACCCTCTTCGGTCAGAGTAGCGCGGGTGGCTTCCGGTTGGCGAAAGTAGCCTTTCATAATATTGGGGCCGCGCACCCACAGTTCACCCACTTCATCACCGGGCTGCTCGGCAGTGCCGCTATCGCTTAGCGGCTCCAGACGATACTCCAACAGGGGCAATACACGACCAACAGTGCTGTTGGTATGGCGATCATCAATACGGGTTTGACTGATGGTGGGGCTGGCCTCGGTTAATCCGTAGCCATTATGTAGCGTTAGGCCAAAGGCTGCCTCCACCCGCACTTTGGTGTCGCTATCCAGCGGCGAACCACCCGCAGACATGTAAATCAGCTCAGGCGCTTCAAGAGTGCGTTGCTCGCGTTTTAAAAACTCTAACGCCCGGGCATACATAGCAGGCACGCCCTGGAGCACGGTGATTCGCTCCTGCTTTAGTGTGTCCAGCATATGCGCTGCATCAAAACGCGGCACGGTATAGAGGCAGGCGCCGTTATACAGCGACCCCATACAGACCGATGAGAGACCGAACACGTGAGACATTGGCAGCACGCCATACACCCGTTGGCCTTCGCTTAAGTGACGCATACCGCCTGAGATTGAGGCGATATAGAGAATGCCACGATGAGTCAGCATGACGCCTTTAGGGGTGCCGGTCGTGCCCGAGGTGTAGATCATTGCGGCCACCTGATCGGCACCGCTAGCGCAAACCGGCTCGGGTTCGCTCTCGTAGAGAGAAGAAATCGCCAGCCCACCCAACTGAGGGTGCTGATAGCGGTCGGCGGCGTGGCGCTCGGCGTGCTGGCACGCCTCTGGCGACGCATCGCAGGTATAGAACACGCGCCGGGGCAAGCAGTTGCCCTGGATCAGGTCAACTTCCTGAGCTGAGAGGCGCGAATTCACAATCGCCACCCACACATCCATCTCGCTGGCGGCCAGCAATAGCACGACCAGGGCGCGGCAGTTTTCGCTCACCGTCATAATCCGGTCGCCTTGGCGAATATCCAACGCGCTTAACCAGTCGCAGGCGGCGTGTATTTCTTCACCCAGCTCTGCATAACTCCAACGCACACTGCCATCCACAATGGCGGGCTGACCACCCATACGTTTGGCATTTTCAAGCACGCGGGTGCTGAGCCGCTCGGGAAGCTCAGCCACTAGTTCGCTAGCGAGACGTCCAAAAATACTTTCATCCGGCGCTTGGTAAGGTACCGACAAAGCCATTAGGACGCCTCCCGCACCATATTCCGAGCAATCACGATCTGCTGAATTTGCGTAGTACCTTCGTAAATACGGAATAGCCGTACATCACGGTAGAAGCGCTCAACGGCGTACTCGGACATATAGCCAGCGCCGCCGTGCACCTGAACGGCGCGGTCGGCCACACGGCCTACCATTTCGGCGCAGAACAGTTTGCAGCAGGAGGCCAGTGTCGAAACATTTTCGCCGTCATCTTTGCGCCGTGCAGCGTCAATTACCATGGTTTTGCCTGCGTAGGCTTCGGTTTTGCTATCTGCCAGCATGGCTTGAATCAACTGGTGCTCGGCAAGGGCAGCACCAAACTGCTTACGCTCCATGGTGTAGCGTAAAGACTCTTCCACTAAGCGTTCAGCCACACCGACACAGACTGCAGAAATGTGCAGCCGTCCGCGGTCCAGTACTTTCATGGCCGTTTTAAAACCTTGCCCCTCTTTACCGCCAATAATGTTTTCGGCGGGGACCCGGCAGTTATCAAAAATAATATCGCAGGTGTGAGCCCCCTTTTGTCCCATCTTGCTATCCGCCGCGCCGCGCACTAAGCCAGGTGTGTCGCCTTCAACAATAAACGCAGAAATACCGCCCGCGCCTTTATTCTCCGGGTTGGTGCGTGCCATCACAGTGAACAGGTCAGCTTCGGGACCATTGGTGATATAGCGCTTGGTGCCGTTCAAGATGTAGTGGTCGCCGTCGCGCACCGCGGTCGTCCGCAGGCTGGCCGCGTCGGAGCCTGAATCCGGCTCGGTCAAACAGAACGAGCTAAGAATCTCCCCCGTTGCCAAACGCGGCACATACTTGGCTTTCTGCTCGTCGGTGCCATCAATCAAAATGCCCTGAGCACCAATGCCGTTGTTAGTACCAAACACCGAGCGGAAGGCGGGCGACGTTTTACCTATCTCCATCGCCACCAACGCTTCTTCTTCCATGGTCAGCCCCAGGCCGCCGTACCCTTCTGGAATCGAAAGCCCAAACAGCCCCATCTCTTTCATTTCAGCAAGGATTTCCGGCGGTACCGCGTCCTCCTCTGCCAGTCTCGCCTCATTGGGAATTAGGCGTTCACGGACAAAACGGGCGATGGTATCGACAAGCTGGTTAATCAGTTCGGGATCGCGAATCATGACGGCTCCTGGTGGCAACGGGTTTTATAGTTAGCGTTATCATTAGAAGTAGCGCTGAGCATGGACAATGCGCATATTTTGCATAGCAAAACTATTGTTCACTATTCTTGTCAGGCACTTTTGCATAGCCTAGGATGGCAGTCAATAATTGAAACACAGTTCTGCAATGCAGAATCAAAATCTATAAAGCACTCACTTGCAGCGAGGATTTGGCGTATGGCTAGCGAATCAACACCTTCCCCCTTCACCACGCTTGGCATTGTCGGCACTGGCGCCATGGGCCGTGGAATCGCTCAACTGGCGGCCCAAGCAGGCCTAAAGGTCATACTGTTCGATGTTAAGGAGGGTGCTGTAAAAGAAGCCAAAACGTTTATTAACGGCCTATGGGAGAGAAGTGCTGATAAGCAGCGCATCACTAAAGAGCAGGCGCAGCATTATAGTGAGCAGTTGACAGAGGCAAGCGAACTCGCCGCGCTGGCCCCCTGCGATATCGTCGTAGAAGCCATTGTCGAGAAGCTTGAGGCCAAGCAGGGTCTGTTCAGTGATTTAGAAACGATTGTCAGCCAGCAGGCCGTGCTAGCGACCAATACCTCTTCACTATCCGTCACCGCCATTGCCGCTACCTGCCAACACCCTGAGCGAGTGATTGGTTTCCACTTCTTTAATCCCGTCCCACTGATGAAGATTGCCGAGGTCATTCCTGGTTTACGCACCGCCGATGAGGTCACCCAGCGGTTGAATGCTCTGGGCAAAGCCATGGGCCACTTTACTGCCCAGGCTACCGATACGCCTGGCTTTCTAGTCAACCACGCCGGGCGCGCCTTCGGCACCGAAGCGCTGCGTATTCTAGGCGAAAGCGTTACCGACCCAGCCACCATTGATCGCATTATGGTTGATCAGGGTGGTTTCCGAATGGGGCCGTTTACGTTGCTGGATCTTACCGGGCTGGATGTCTCCCACGCGGTGATGGAATCGGTGTATCACCAGTATTATGAGGAAGCGCGCTTCCGACCTTCACCGCTAACGCGGCAGCGCCTGGCTGCAGGCTTGCTGGGGCGTAAAACCGGCGAAGGCTTTTACCGCTATGTGGAAGGCAAGCAACAAATGGCGGATGAGCCCGCTATCGCGGCGGTGTCTCCTTGCCCGGTGTGGATCAGTCAAGACGACCCCGAATCCGCCGCAGCGCTCGCTGAATTGGTCAACACGGCGGGCTGGCCATTAGAGACCGGCCCACAGCCCACTGAGCAAGCGCTCTGCCTGCTGACGCCTTTTGGTGAAGACGCTACTAGCTGTGCGCTGCGCCAAGGGCTGGACGCCAAACAGTGCGTGGCGGTGGATATGCTCGCGGGGCTAGATAAACGCCGCAGCATGATGACCACACCGATAACTCAGCACACCTTCATTCAAGCAGCGCAAAGCCTACTCAACCACGACGGCACCCCGGTGAGCACGCTTCAAGACAGTAACGGCTTTGTACTTCAACGCGTTGTTGCCTGCATCGTTAACGTTGGTGCCGAGATTGCCCAGCAAAGCGTCGCGGAACCCGCCACTATCGACCGCGCAGTTGAGCTGGGTTTGGGCTACCCCTTGGGCCCGCTACGTATGGGTGACCATTACGGCGCCACGCGCATTATGACGATACTCAATAACCTGCTCGAGGCCACCGGTGACCCACGCTATCGCCCTAGCCCATGGCTGCGCCGTCGTGCCGCTCTGCAAATGTCGCTAACGACTGCTTAACAACAACTTAACAACAACAGGAAAACCATCATGCAAGACGCCTATATTTACGACGGTTTACGCACCCCTTTTGGCCGCCACGGTGGCAGCTTGGCGGCTATTCGCCCCGATGAACTGCTGGGGCTGACGCTGAAAGCGCTGGTAGCCCGCAACCCCTTTGCGCCGGAAAGCTATGAAGAGGTGTTGGCAGGCTGCACCAACCAGGCAGGTGAAGACTCCCGTAACGTGGCCCGCCACGGTGCACTGTTGGCAGGCCTGCCTATTGAAGTGGCGGGCCAAACCGTCAACCGGCTTTGTGGTAGTGGCTTGGCGGCGATGATGGATGCTGCCCGGGCAGCTCGACTGGGTGAAGGCGAGCTGTTTTTGACCGGKGGCGTTGAGTCCATGTCCCGCGCACCTTATGTATTGGGTAAAGCAGACTCCCCTTTTGCCCGCAACCAGCCGATGTTCGACACGGTGATAGGTTCACGCTTCCCCAACCCCTGGATTGCCAAAGAGTACGGCAGCCACAGCATGCCGGAAACCGCCGATAACATTGCCCATGATCTCAACATTGGCCGCGATGCCAGCGATGCGTTTGCCGCCCGCTCCCAGGCGCGCTACGCCCAGTCACTGGCAGCCGGCTTCTACGACGGCGAAATGTTGGGTGTTGAGGTTCCTCAAGGGCGCAAACAGCCCCCCCTGCTGGTAGATAAAGACGAGCATCCACGTCCGCAAAGCACGGAAGATAAATTGGCCAAGTTAGCCGCACTGTTTGAGGGCGGCGTGGTGACCGCAGGCAACGCCTCAGGCCTTAACGATGGCGCCGCCGCCCTGATTGTGGGCACCCAGGCTGCCGGTGAGCGTGTAGGCTTAACCCCACGCGCGCGCATTGTTGCCAGCGCCGTTGCCGGTGTTGCGCCGCGAGTGATGGGCTTGGGCCCCGTTCCCGCTTCGCAAAAAGCCCTTGCCCGCGCAGGGCTGACCCTTGAGCAAATCGACGTGATTGAAATTAACGAAGCCTTTGCCGTTCAGGTACTCGGCTGCGTTCAGCAGTTGGGGCTTTCCTGTGACGACACGCGCTTAAATGCCAACGGCGGCGCAATTGCTATCGGGCACCCGCTGGGTGCCTCTGGCGCGCGCTTGGCATTGACGGCCTTACGTCAGTTAGAAGCCACTGGCGGACGCTACGCGCTGGTCACCATGTGCATCGGTGTCGGCCAGGGCATCGCCACGATTATTGAGCGTCTGGATGGGTGAGATAGTTTTATAACCAACGCCTTTTCGTTGATGGGCATAACAGCTGCGTCTAAGTAGATATGCAATACTGGGCGCCATAAGCCACCTATTGTTGGGATMCTCAATGCACCCCACCGACACTGATGCTGACGACCCGCAGCTGCCAGGAAAAGATCGTAATTTTGTGACCGCGCTAGCGCGCGGTTTAGAGCTACTGCGCGCCTTTGGCACGGGTGAAGAGTATTTAGGCAACGCCGAACTCTCCAACCGTACCAATATTCCCCGCCCGACGGTGTCACGGTTAACCTACACCCTGACCCAGCTTGGCTATTTGCAGCACAACACGCATTTAGAGAAGTATCGCCTCGGCCCCGGCGTTTTGGCGCTGGGGTATCGCTTTCTCGCCAATATGGGCATTCGTGAAATTGCCCGCCCACATCTACAGAAATTCGCCGATGCCACGGACTGCAACGTTAGCCTGGGCGGCGCTGATCGCAGCGATATGGTCTATCTGGAAACCTGCCACGGCCATGGCCCCCTCATCATTCGCCTGGATACCGGTTCACGACTGCCGATCGTCACCTCCGCCATTGGTCGCGCTTGGCTCTGCGGCTTATCCGACGAACGCCGTCAGCAGGTGCTTCAAGAGTTGGCAAGCGAATACGGTGACGMCTGGCCGCAGCATGAAGCGGGCATTCAACAGAGCCTTAAAGACTATGCGCAGTATGGCTTTTGTCTTTCAGAACAGGATTGGCAGCGCGATATTAGCGCGGTAGCCATGCCGCTGATCCTCGAAGATGGCGCAGAGGTCATGGCAATCAACTGCGGTGGCTCCAGCCTGCGCTTGGACCATGACCGCTTGGTCAACAATCTAGGCCCAAGGCTCAAAGAAGTCGCTAACCAGATAAAGCAAGAATTGGCGCCAAGGAACCCTTCTGCTCGATAACTTAGACCTAGGAAGACTTTAACTAACACTCGTTTGAATGCATCATAGCCTGCTAAACAAGCGCATCGATACCCAGAGCGCCAAGGAGCTAGGATGCCAAGCGAGTGGATTGCGCGTCATGATCAAACGTTAGCGCTACAAGGTGAGTGGACGCTTGCCCATTACCGCGATATTAAATCAGCGCTTACCCAGAGTGATGTTGGCCAGGCAACACATGAAACTGTTTCCTTAGACGCGATTACTCGGCTAGATACAGCGGGTGCGGTACTGATTATTGAGCTGATTGGTGTTGAAAAAGCCATATCAGTCACCGAATGGGCAAGCGAACTGCCGAAGGAGCAGCAGGCGTTGCTGATCCGCATTGCCGAGGCCATGAACGCGCCGCTCAACGTTGATAAACCTTCCCACTCACGGATTAATCAAGCACTTGCCAGCATTGGTCAGCAAATGGTGGGGCTGTGGTCTCAACAGCGCCAGCTGCTTGCGTTTATTGGCCTGGTCATTGCCACCCTTTTCCATCTGGCATTACGGCCGCGCCGCTGGCGCTTAACGGCCACCGTCGCCCACATTCAGCAGAGCGGCCTTAATGCGGTGCCTATCGTCGCCCTACTCACCTTTATGGTGGGTGCTGTCGTCGCCTTCCTTGGGGCCACTGTTTTGCAGGACTTTGGCGCGACGATTTATACCATTGATCTTGTGGCGTTCTCGTTCTTACGCGAGTTCGGTGTTCTGCTGGCCGCGATTCTATTAGCAGGGCGCACCGCCAGCGCCTTTACCGCCCAAATTGGCGCCATGAAATCCAACGAAGAGATCGATGCCCTGCAAGCCCAAGGGCTAGACCCGATCGAGCTATTGGTGCTGCCTCGGGTAATGGCGATGTTAATTAGCCTGCCCATGCTCGCCTTTGTGGGTATGCTCAGCGGCTTAGCCGGTGGCGCTATGGTCACCTCCCTGTCACTGGATATTTCACTCACCCAGTTTATGGCCACGCTGCAAAAAGACGTGTCGGTGATGCACTTTTTGGTAGGGCTTAGCAAAGCACCGGTATTTGCCTTTGTGATCGCCGTTATCGGCTGCCTTGAAGGCTTTAAGGTCAGCGGTAGCGCACAATCTGTGGGCGAACACACCACCTCAAGCGTGGTTCAGTCGATTTTTATGGTGATTCTGATTGATGCCGTCGCCGCGCTGTTCTTTATGGAGATGGGCTGGTGATAGATTCAGCTAAATCGACAGAACAATCCGATCAACCGGTAATTCAGGTAAAGGGATTAGTTAACCGTTTCGGCGCCCATGTAGTTCATGAAAACCTGGATTTAACCCTTAAGCGCGGAGAAATTCTTGGCGTTGTGGGCGGTTCAGGTACCGGTAAATCAGTGCTTTTGCGTAGTATCGTTGGTTTGAAACGCCCCAATGGCGGCACGGTTGAAGTGCTTGGCAATACGCTTAACGAGCTAGACGACCAACAGCGCAGCCAAATAGAGCGGCGCTTTGGCGTGCTGTTTCAGCGCGGAGCCCTGTTTAGTTCGCTGAACCTGCAAGAGAATATTGCGCTAACGCTGATTGAGCATGCCAAGCTACCCCGTGAAGATGCCGAACATCTTGCCAGAGTAAAGCTCTCGCTGGTCGGTTTACCGCCCCAGGCTGCGCTTCAGTTCCCTGAATCGCTGTCTGGCGGCATGGTGAAGCGCGCGGCGCTGGCCCGGGCTTTAGCACTGGACCCCGACATTCTATTTCTTGATGAACCGACGGCAGGGCTTGACCCTATTGGCGCGGCGGCTTTTGACCAGTTGCTGGTCACCCTTCGCAATGCTTTAGGATTCAGTGTTTTTCTGGTCACCCATGACCTGGATACGCTTTACGCCGCCTGTGATCGGGTCGCCGTGCTCTCGCAGAAACGCGTGTTGGTGGTGGATACCATCGACAAGGTCGCGGAGACCGACGATGAATGGGTTCAAGATTACTTTCATGGGCCGCGTGGTCGAGCCGCGCAACGTGCTCATACTGCCTCTTCAACGAATGCTTACACACAGGAGTGAGGGWAGATGGAAACCCGCGCGCATCACGTGTTAATCGGTTTATTCACGCTGGGCACCGCCGCCGCGGCGCTGCTGTTTGCGCTATGGATGAGCTATGCAGCAGGCGAACGTAGCTATCAGCCTTACCGTATTCTATTTGAGCGCAGCGTGAGCGGTTTATCAGTCGGCAGTCGTGTGCAATATAACGGTATTGAGGTAGGTGACGTCACCGAGCTTAACCTCAATCCTGACGATCCTCGGCAAGTGATTGCCCATATCCGCGTTTACGATGACGCGCCGATCAAGACAGACACCCGGGCAAAGCTCGCCTTTGCCAGCATCACCGGCAGCATGTCTGTTCAGCTCCATGGCGGCACCCCTGAAGCCCCACTGCTAATTGACCAAACCAATATCGAAGCACCGTTTATAAACGCAGACCCTTCGCCCATCGCTACGCTGTTTGATGAGGGCGAAGATATGATCGAAAACATCAATTCAATCCTGCAAAACGTCAACGAACTGTTTGACGATAACAACCGTGAGCAGGCAGGCAGTATTTTAACCAATATTGCTCAGATCACCGAAATGATTGCCACCCAGCAGGACGCTCTAGACCAAAACATGGCACTTTTCGGCGAGGCGACCCGTCAAGCTACGACCACACTCAGCAGCATTGATGCACTTAGCCAGGAAGCAACCCAGTTGCTGCGTCAGGATGGCCGCCTGGTGATGGAGAGCGCTGCCGATGCAAGCCGCGATGTGGCACGTGCGGCACAGCGCATCGAGCAGTTAGTGGAGACTAACGCTGGGGCCATCGAAGGTAGCTTACAGGGTGCGCAAGATATTGCCCCGGCGCTCTCTTCGCTGCGCTCCACGCTCGCTACGCTAGATCGTATTACCCGCCAGCTAGAGGAGAGCCCAACGGACTTTTTCCTCGGCCGTGATCAGGTAGAGGAGTTCCGCCCATGAAGTTACGCCCCGCTGCTTTCGTTTCTGTTGTCTGCGTTTCTGCCGTACTGCTAATGAGTAGTGGCTGTTCAATATTGCCCGAAAGTGAGCCAGCGACGCTGTATCGTTTGCCCAGTGCCGATATACAGCCCGTTACCCCCTCATCCAATTCGCTGACGACTAGACAACGTCTCGCGGKGGCTGCCCCACAAGCGGGCCATTTACTCAGCAGCAACCGCATTGTGGTCTACCCAGAGGGCAATACCGTTAATGTGTATGAAGGCGCCCGCTGGCAGGAGAATGCCCCAGACTTACTCCAGACGCGCTTGATCGCAGGGTTACAGCAGAGTCGCCTCTTTGCCAGTGTGGGAAGCGACAGCCTGCCTTCCGAGCTTCTGCTACTCAGCGAACTACGCCACTTCCAGAGCGATTATGTGACCCAGCCGCCCACGGTGAAAGTACAGCTCGATGTACAGCTCGTCAGCGCTCAAAACCGCACGTCTATTGCCACTCAGAGCTTCACCACCAGCGCTCAAGCGAGCAGCGTCGCTATTGCCAACGTGGTGGATGCGTTTGGCAGCGCCAGCGACGAGCTCACTGAACAGCTGACAGCGTGGTTGGCGGATCAGACGGATGCAATGAACAGCTCAGAGCAGAAATAGAGGGTGCTTTTACTGTTCTGTTAATTTTTTCGCATATTCCTTTGGGTCGCGGGGGTAATAGCGCTCAGGCTGGCTTGCCAGGTGGGTAAAGTAGCGGGTGTCTTTATAGGGCATTTTCATGTAGCCCGAGACGCCTAGGCCCTCGATTTGGTCTACCGAGGCAAGAATGTGCGCCAGCAGCGTGCGGAACTCGCCCTCTCGGGCTGGATCCAGCAGGCGGTAGTAGCTATGTATTTTGAGGTGCTGGGGCAGCGCTTCAAAAATGATCATGCCAGTATGGTGAATATCATTGAGCTGCTGCAGCACGCGCATTATCGATTCAGGCAGTATGAGTAGCTCTTCGGGATCGGGCCCATCTTCAAAATAGCTGTGTTGGCGGGTGCGATCTTCAAGCTCCGGCACCGCACTCAGTTCGTAGCCAATGGCCATGCTGGGTTCGCTGACAAACGCCTCATCGACAGAAGCACGTTCTAAATGAAGCGTCTGGCGGGCATTAAACAGGCAGCTTTTAAATACCCCTTGGCGATGAATTGCCCGCGCCAGATGCACCATATTATTAACCGCCTCGATGAAGGCAGGCTTGAGTGCCGGGTCGTGTAAATTTAACGACGAGTCGATATACACACCCTCCCGCTCCCAGCGTACCGCCAAGCCGCCCACTACCGGGTACTTCCCCAGTCGGCTGACCGATGCCAAAAAGGCTTTTTCGGTTTCACCCATACCCTGCATAAACTGCTTGTAGTAGCGGTCTAACTGCACATCATTGACATCATTCAGGGTTTCTTGGGCATGCTCTTCCTGTGAAAAGACTTCGCGTAGAAAGGCCTTGCGCGAGCTGTACACCACGGTATCGATCTCCTGATGCGCGGGTCGCGCCCATACAGGCACCAGCGGTACATTCAGCGATGCAGGCAGATCAATCATCACCACCCTGGCCATACGCGGCATGTTGTTTAAAAAGTAGTCGCCGGCTTTGCGCCGCACCTGAGGGTCGGGGTCGAGCATGCCATCCAGGGTTCGGGCAAACTCCATCGGCAGACCCAGCGAACTGGCGGGAATCGCTCGACAGCCGAAGCGACACGACTGCGCTGACGCCAGCGCATACAGGGTTCCCGCTGCCCCCTGCTCATCAAATCGTGGTGACGACAGCGCGCCGTTCAATTGCTCTTCGCCGATAAAGTAGACATCGCCCAGACGGGCATTGGTTTGCTGCAAATTATCCGACATCAGCTCCATCACATTAGCGCCCACAAACTGCAGCTGTGCATCTAGCTGGGCAAATACCGATGAACCCCAGTCGATTAGCGCGATAGACTCGTGCTCGTTGTCATACACCAGGTTGGAAGGCTTTATATCGCCATGCACGACCGGACGAGCCTGAGGGCCTGACTCACGCCGAAGGGCGGCAAGAATATCAGCCAACTGGGCGGCGATACGCACGATCAGCCTAGGCGACAAGCGTCCCCGCTTAAGCGATACCTGCTCTAAATTCCAGCCAGGGGCACGCTCCATGACTAAAATGGATTGGCCCCGGGAGCGCTGGTAGGCGATCAGGCCAGGTATTCGCGGGTGCGAGACCTGATCGAGCATGAACGCCTCTTCTTCGAGGCGCTCCTGCAAATGGGTAGGTAGGGTAATGCGCGAGAACTTAAACACGTAGTGGGCAGTAGCGCCTTGGTGGACGGTGCTTCCGGCAAATACAAAGCCGTAGGCGCCCTTGCCAATTAACTCGATGCCTTGATAGCCCAACTGGGTGAGCTGCGCTTGACACAGCGCCACCCAGTCTTTCAGCTTGCGGGCATCGTGATGACTCAGCAGGTAGACCGACTGCTCTTCGGGTATATAGAACTGCTGAAGCGGTGCCTGAGAGATCATCTCTTTTCCAATGGCTATTCCAGAGGCTATTCCAAAAGCTATGCCAAATGGAGCAGCATACTGTCTGGCGCTTCCAGAAAACCTTTCCAGGTATTGCAGAAGCGTGCGATGGTTCCACCGTCGATAAAGCGGTGATCGCCCGCCCAGGTGATGGTCATAATCGCGCGGCGCTGCACGGCGCCTTGTTCATCAAAACGCGGTAGCCACTGGGTTTTACCAATCGCCACAATAGCGGCTTCCGGGGCGTTAATAATCGGTGCGGCGTAGGTGCCTCCCAGCGCACCGATATTGGAAATACTGATGGTGCCGCCTTTTAGATCCGCTTGATCCACCCGCCCTTCTCGTGCCGCCGTGGTTAACCGGCCGACTTCCCGCGCAATCTCCAGCAGGGTTAGGCGCTCAACGTTTTTAACATTGGGCACCATCAGGCCCGCTTTGCTATCGACAGCCATACCGATATTACACTGGGGATAATAATGCAGCTCATCCCCGGCGGCATTTAATTGGGCATTAACGATGGGTTCTTCGGCGACCGCCAGTGCCATGGCTTTCATAAACAACGGCATTAGCGTCAGCCGTTCACCCTGGGCTTCTGCCAATGGCTTTAAGCGCTCCCGCAGCGCCAGCAGTGCGGTCACGTCAATCTCTTCGCCATAGTGAAAATGGGGAATGGTGCTCGCCGCTTCCACCATACGCTTGGCCATCACTGCACGCACGCCGCGCAGTGGCTCTACCCTGGGCGCGCTGCTTTCGGCTTGGGTTTTAACCGCTGCTTGGCTGGATGGGGTAGCGGTTTGCGATGCTTGGTCAAGATGCGTTAGCACATCCTCTTTTAGCACTCGGCCATCTTTACCGCTACCCGCGATCTCCGTGAGCTGTAAGGCGTGTTCACGCACCAGGCGTCTAACGGCAGGGCTGGCGGGAACCTTGTTATATAAGCGGCCAGCAGCCGGTGTAGCTGTAGCGGTGGAGAATTCTGCCGGCCGTTCGCTCGGCTTTTCACTGGCGGCCGATTGGGCCGTTTCTGTCTCAGCCTCACTCTTATTGTTGCTAGTCGGGTCGCCGGTCTGATTCTCCCCCTCCACCTGATAAGCAAATAGCGGCGCATGCACTTTGGCAATTTGCCCCTGAGCCACATACAGCTTGGTGACGACACCCGCTTCGGGGGCGGTAATCTCCACCAGCGCCTTGTCGGTCATCACTTCAACGATGGGCTGGTCTTCTTCAATTTGATCGCCTTCCGCGACGCGCCACTCAACCACTTCGCACTCGACGATGCCTTCGCCAATATCCGGCAGTAAAAAATCGCTCATTGTTTTTCTCCCCATGCGTACTTAGGCATTAATAGGCACTAAAAGTTGACGCTTTCGCGAATCGCTTCAAAAATTTTCAGGTGATCAGGCAGATACTCTTTTTCCAACACCAGCGGAAAAGGCGTATCCAGCCCTGTCACCCGGGCAATGGGCGATTCCAGGTAGAGAAAACAACGCTCTTGAATAGTCGCGGCAATTTCACCGGCAAAGCCGCCGGTTAAGGGGGCTTCATGACTCACCACGAGCCGGCCGGTTTTCAGCACCGACTCAGCCACCGTATCCGCATCCCAGGGCAACAGTGAGCGCAGGTCAATCACTTCACAGGCGATGCCCTGCTCTTCGGCTAGCTCGACCGCTTTGCCGATCACCTCCATCTGCGCGCCCCAGCCCACCACGGTAATATCCGTGCCCTCTTTGGTGATTTCGGCTTCGCCAATGGGTAGCTGGTAATCCTCTTCGGGTACTTCACCGACTGAAGCGCGATAAAGACGCTTCGGCTCCAGAAAAAGTACCGGATCCGGATCGCGAATAGCGGCGAGCAGTAGCCCTTTGGCCTGATAGGGGTTGCGCGGCACCACTACCTTTAATCCAGGTGTATGGGTGAAATAAGCTTCCGGTGATTGAGAGTGATAGAGGCCACCAGCGATACCGCCACCGTAAGGGGTGCGAATGGTCAAACCACCAACGTTAAACAGATCGCCTGAGCGGTAGCGGAACTTGGCGGTTTCGTTAACGATCTGGTCAAACGCCGGAAAGATATAGTCGGCAAACTGTATTTCTGCAACAGGCACCGAGCCTTGGGCTGCCAAGCCGTTGGCAAAGCCGATAATGCCCTGCTCGACAAGTGGCGTATTGAAACAGCGCGCTTTGCCGTACTTCTCCTGCAGGTGGCTGGTAGCTCGAAAGACACCGCCAAAGATACCCACGTCTTCACCAAAGCAGATGACTTTTTCATCCTCTGCCATGGCGATATCCAGTGCATTATTAATTGCCTGGAGCATGTTCATGGTAGCCATGTTACGCCTCTCCCTGGGTATCAGTCTCGGTGCCCACGTCTAAATCCAACGACTGCGCACCGCGGGGATAAGCCTCTGGGTAGCGACGAATATGGCGTTTTAACTGATCGAATTGACGCTGCAGCGACGGAGTGATATCGGCATACACATCGCTGATCAGGCTCTCCAGCGGCGGTGACGAGCGTTTCTCTGCCCGCTTCATGGTTTCCAGCACTTCGCGGCGCAGGGTTTCCTGCTGGGAGGTCTCCTCCTCTTCGCTCCACCACTGCTTCTTCAAGAGCCATTTTTGCAGTCGCAGCAGTGGGTCTTTGGCGCGCCACACCTCCTCTTCATCTTTCGAGCGATAGCCAGAAGGGTCATCGGAAGAAGAGTGCGCGGCAAGGCGATAGCTCATGGCCTCAATTAACACCGGCTGATTGTGCTCAACGGCGATTTTGCGTGCCTGCCGAGTTGCCTCGTAAACAGCCAGCACGTCGTTACCATCGMCCCGAATCACGTGCATATGGTAGCCAAAGGCACGCGGAGCGATACCGTCGGCGGCAAACTGCTCGACGGCAGGCGTGGAAATGGCATATCCATTGTTACGGCAGAAGAAAATCACCGGCACCTGATGCACTGAAGCCATATTCAGCGCGGCGTGGAAATCACCCTCGGAGGCAGCGCCTTCCCCAAAAAAAGTTAACGTGCAGTGACCGTTACCAGCCAATTTTTGGCCGTAGGCGTAGCCCGTGGCCTGAGGAATCTGAGTCGCTAAGGGAGACGAGATGGTCATGTAGTGCAGCTTGCGCGACCCATAGTGAATCGGCATTTGACGGCCTTTGCCGTAGTCCAGCTCGTTGCCGAACAGCTGATTCATAAATTCGTCGATCGAGAAGCCGCGATACATCAAGGCGCCCTGCTCGCGGTACTGCGCCATAATCATATCGGCGTCATTTAGCGCAGCGGTGGCGCCCACTACAGCGGCCTCTTCGCCGGTACACTGCATGTAGAAGCTCAGCCGCCCCTGGCGCTGAGCCGCCATCATGCGTTCATCGAGAATGCGCGTCGCCAGCATTGCCTGATAGATACGCCGGGCGTGATCACGCTCAAGCGCAGGCTCATCAGCGCCACTATAGAGCTCACCCTCGGGATTAAGCAGGCTAAAGGTGGGAATCGAAAATTCATCGCCGGTCATGAAGTCCGGCTGGTGTACGTACTGTGTCATCATTATTGTCCTTGTTTTACCCCTTTTGAGGGCAGTGTTGTTGGTATTGACCGTTTATGCCAGTGGATTTATCTGCCATAGGCCAACGCAACATCCAGGGTTACCACAACAATAAGGACAGTACCGCAGCACAAGAACTTTAGGGATGCTACTTAAGGTGCAGAGAGAGCTTAAGGCGCAGAGAGGCGGGAACGTAGTTGACGCTGCAGCAGTTCAAACAGGCTATCGATCGTCAGCGCCAATAGCGCAATGGTCAGCGCCCCCTGAACCACATAAGCCATATTGCCGTTGACGATGCCGGAGATAATCGGGTCGCCCAGATTACTGGCACCCACGGTCGCCCCGAGCGCTGCGGTAGCAATATTAATCGTCACCGAAGTACGGATGCCCGCCAAAATGACCGGTGCTGCCAGCGGCAGTTCGACTTGGCGTAGGATTTGCGCTGGCGTCATGCCCATGGCGTGGGCAGCCATTTTAATATCGCTCTCCACTCCGTGCAGACCGGCAAGGGTATTGCGCACGATAGGCAGTAGCCCGTAGAGCATTAAGGCGACAATAATAGGTAAGGTGCCAAAACCCAGCACGGGTACCGCCAGCGCTAAAACGGCCACCGGCGGAAACGTTTGCCCCAGTGATGCCAGTTGAGCCACCAGCGGTAGAAAATCGCTGCCCCACCTGCGGGTCACCGCGATGCCCGCGGCCACCCCCACGATAATGGTTACGACTGCGGCGATACCGACCACGAAGAGATGACGGCCTAGCAGAACGTAAAACTCGGCGCGGTTGTAAATAACTTGCCGTGCTTCAGGCTCTATCCAGCGAAACAGCGGTTCGGCAGCAGACATGCCCACGACGCTAACCAGCAGTAGCGCACTCCACAGCAGTGGCCATAGCCATTGGGGGGCTTTTTTATCGGGCTGGGCAACGCTTAGGGAGTTACTCACGTGGGTGTCCATTATCCAGTTGAGCCTCCTTGATAATTCTACGCAACGACAGTTCGCCGACCGGCACATCATGCTGGTCGACGACGGTCAGCCGGTCGGTATGGTCGCGCAGCATCATGGAGAGTGCCTGACGTAGCGAGAATACCCCAGGGATCCGCGACTGCGCGGGCAAGGTAGGCCCCATGGAGGTCATGTGATCTTTCACCCGGGTTAATGCTGCCTGTTTGAGTCCCCTTTCCAGCCCACCCAACAGCGACTCGACAAACGGGTCGGCGGGGTTTTGTAATAGCGCCAGCGGTGAACCTTGCTGCACAATTCGACCTTCACGCATCACCACTAAGTGGKCCGCCAGCTTAAGTGCTTCATCCATATCGTGGGTCACAAACACCACGGTTTTGTGCAGTCGTGCCTGTAGCTTGGCCAGCTCATCCTGCAGCTTTTCGCGGGTAATAGGGTCCAGCGCGCCGAACGGCTCATCCATCAGCAGAATGTCTGGGTCTGCCGCCAGGGCACGTGCAACGCCCACGCGCTGGGCCTGCCCCCCGGAAAGCTGATGGGGATATTTATGCCCAAACTCATCAACCGGCAAGCCGAGTAAATGCATTAGCTCCGCAACCCGCGACTGAACGTCGGTTGTTGACCACTTCAATAACCGCGGAACCAGGCCGATGTTGCGCGCAACGTTCCAGTGAGGAAACAGCCCCGTGTGTTGAATCACATAGCCAATTCGACGACGCAGCTTCACCGGGTCGTAGACGTCAATCGCCTGCCCATCGAGGATGATATCGCCTTCGCTGTGCGCAATTAAGCGATTGATCATACGCAAGGTGGTCGATTTCCCACAGCCCGAGGTACCTACTAATGCACAAAACTTGCCCTTTGGCACCCGTAGTGAAATATCGTCCACCGCAGTTTCATCCCCAAACCGCTTGGATACATGGGACAGCTCAATCATCTCATTCCTCCGGGGCGCAGCGCTTCTGCAAGAGCACCTAAGCTCGCATCCACCACCAGAGCCAGCATTAAGATCGGCAGTGCACCAAGTAACACCATATCCATGGCGGCCTGGCCTAAGCCTTGAAAAATAAACGTACCCAGCCCGCCCGCACCAATCAGAGCGGCAACGGCGGTGAGTCCAATTGCCTGAACAGTGGTAATCCTTACCCCTTCCAACAGCACCGGTAGCGCCAGCGGTAGCCGCACCTGCCAAAACCGCTGGCCGGCACGCATACCCATTCCTTTTGCGGCTTCCAAGGTATCGGCACTCACTTGCTCAAGCGCCGTGTAGGTATTGCGGACAATGGGCAGCAGGCTGTAAGCGATCAGTGCGATTAAGGCGGGGGTCGTGCCAATACCGCTAACGCCAAGTTGGTCTAACACAGGCACGCTGGCGGCAAGCCAGGCAAGCGGCACCAGCAGTAGTCCGAATAGCGCCAGGCTAGGTATCGTCTGTAGAAAATTGAGGAGTGCAAAAGCACCTTTTTGTAGTCGGGCATAGCGGCGCATTAACATGGCGAGTGCCATCCCAAGCACAATACTGACGCTAACGGCGAGGCTTACCAGCTTAATGTGCTGCACAACGGCGCGTAAAAACTGTTGGTCACGTGCTCTAAACTCTTGAACAAGCGCGAGCGTCTCCAAGCCAAAAGCCGCACATAGCCACCACACCAGCGCGACACCACACAGCAACAGCGTGGGCCATATTCGCGTTAGGTTTAAACGCAAACGTAGTTCTACCAAGCACAGCAGCAGTACGAATAACACTACCCAATACGCCGCGCCTAAGCCTAAACGCGCCTGGGGCAACTCAGGGTCAATCAGTAAATAGCTGCTCGCCATCAACCCAACCGGCATCAGCGCCATTATGACCACTACCGCCGCAAGTAGCGCCCGGTAGTGACGATGGCTCGGTTGCCAGGCGAGAATACCGATGCAAGAGAGCAGCAGGGTCACCAATAGCGCGCCAGGCCAACCAAAGGCCTCCAGTGCGCCATGCCCCGTCCCCAACACAATCCGGTTGGGGGCCATGCTAACGACGTCAAACGTCCAGAATGAGGCTAGCATGAGAAAGCTAAGGCTAACGAGCACAATGTTAGGGTGCCGCCCCTCCCAACGAAGCCGCGGGGTAGGCAGTGCATCCATTAACGACATTAATTAGTTATCCCTAGCATTAGCATTAATTTATAAGAGTACCAGGCATTAATTATTAAGCGTATCGAGGTAGTCGCTAGCCACTTGAGATGGCGACAGGCCATTTACGGCGACATCGGCATTGAGCGTTTGCAGGGTGACCAAATCGAGAGTGGTAAACACCTCATTGAGCAGCGCTTCAATTTCTGGGTACGTTTCCAGTACGCTTTCACGCACCACGGGAGCTGGCTGATACACCGGCTGCACGCCCTTCGTGTCTTCCAGTACGACCAATCCCAGCGCACTTAAGCCACCGTCCGTGCCATAGGTCATAGCGCCATTAACGCCACTGGTCTGCTGAGCGGCCGCCCGCATGGTGGCGGCGGTATTGCCACCAGAGAGCACCAACAGTTGATCATCACTGAGCTCAAAACCGTAGGCTTCCTGGAACGCTGGCAGTGCTTGAGCAGACTCAACAAATTCAGCGCTTGCGGCAAATTTAAAATCGCCGCCATCGGCTAAATAAGCAGCAAGATCGTCCAGGCTCACCAGCTCATTTTCAGCGGCGACATCTTCCCGGATGCTCATTGCCCAGGTGTTATTAGCGCTGGCGGGCTGCAGCCATATCAAGCCTTGCTGCGCATCACGCTCGCGTACTGTTTCATAAGCCTGATCGGCATTATTCCATACCGGACTATCGGCCATATCGAAAAAGAACGCACCATTACCCGTGTATTCTGGGTAAAGGTCAATCTCACCAGCTTCTAAAGCCGTGCGTACGACGCTGGTGCCACCCAGCTGTAAACGGTTTTCAGTAGTAATATCGTGGCGTTCCAGGGTTTGAATAATCAGTTCGCCCAATACCGAACCTTCCGTGTCGATTTTGGATGACACTACGACAGGCTCATTGGCGCTGGCCTGGGAAAGGGAGATAGCAGATACGGCACAGGCAGCAATTAAAGCATTAGCTGAAAAGCGCATTTTGAGTTCCTTTTACGTTGGTATTGTCTTCTGAGGCTCTTATTCAGTATAAGAGCCTTCAGCTTGTCGGCATAAGAGCCTTCAGCGTTGCAGCATAAAAGCCTTCAACGTTTAAGTTAGCGCATGAGCTACCAACGAGTGATTAAGGTTCCTTATTAAGGCGCTTCAAACACCCAAGACGTGCCCTCTCGGGAATCCTTGAGCATGATTCCCATCGCAGCAAGTTCATCGCGGATCGCGTCCGCCTGGGCGAAGTCTTTATTGGCTTTAGCCGCGATACGCTGAGCAATTTTGGCTTCGACCTCGCCCTCACTTAGTGGCATCCCCTGCTGCTGGGTGCCTTTTAGGAACGTTTGCGGCGCTTGCTGGAGCAGTCCCAAAACAGACCCTAGCTGCTTTAACTCGGCCGCAAGCTTGGCGGCGCCATCAGGTTGCTCTTGCTTAGCGCGATTAACCTCTCGTGCCAACTCAAACATCACTGCCAAGGCTTCAGGCGTATTGAAGTCATCGTCCATTACCTGAGTAAAGCGCTTACGGTAAGCCGAAGCGTCCCCGCTTGCATCACCATTTGCGCCTCCTAGCTCAATACCTTCCAGCGCGGTGTACAAGCGCGTTAGCGATTTACGCGCCTCAGTCAGTGAATCAACCGAGTAGTTGATCGGGCTACGGTAGTGGCTAGCCACCAGCAGAAAACGCACCACTTCTGGGTCGTGCTCGGCCAGCACGTCGCGGATGGTGAAAAAGTTGCCCAGGGATTTGGACATTTTCTCCTGATTCACCCGCACGGCACCTGCATGCATCCAGGTGTTGACGTAGGTTTTACCCGTGGCTGCCTCTGATTGAGCAATCTCATTTTCATGGTGCGGAAAGGTTAAATCCGGCCCACCGCCATGAATATCAAAGGTATCACCTAAGCAGCAGGTCGACATTGCCGAGCACTCAATATGCCAACCTGGGCGGCCGTTACCCCAGGGTGACGGCCAGTGCGCCTCCCCTGGTTTAGCGGCTTTCCAGAGCACAAAATCGAGCGGATCTTCTTTATGAACATCCACATCAACCCGGCTGCCTGCGCGCATATCGTCGAGCTGGCGATTATTGAGTTTGCCGTAATCGGCAAATTTACGTACCCGGTAGTAGACGTCGCCGTTATCTGCCGCGTAAGCAAAGCCTTTCTCAATCAGCGTTTCAATCATCGCCACAATATCGTCGATATGGCCGGTGGCGCGGGGCTCATGACTGGGCGGCAAAACAAACAAGCGTTGCTCGTCTTCGTGCATGGCGTCAATCATGCGCTCAGTCAGCGCCGTAATACTTTCGCCATTCTCGTCGGCGCGCTTGAGGATTTTGTCGTCAATATCGGTAATGTTGCGCACGTAGTTAACGTCATAGCCACGTTCACGCAAGTAGCGGGTAATAACGTCAAAGGCGACCATGACACGGGCGTGCCCCAGGTGGCAGTAGTCATACACCGTCATGCCGCAGACATACATGCTCACTTTACCCGCTTCCAGCGGGGTGAAAGGTTCTTTGCGGCGCGTCAGCGTATTGTAAATATGCATATGGCTATCCATGTTTGTTTTAGCCCTTCTGCTTGATTTTAGCCCAGCTATCTTTCAACCCCACGGTACGGTTAAACACCAAATGCTCTGGCGTAGAGTCGTGACGGTCAGCGCAGAAGTAGCCGACGCGCTCGAACTGGAAGCGTGACTCGGGCGTTGCGAAGGCTAAGCTGGGCTCTCCGATGGCTTGGCAAACGACCAGCGACTCCGGATTAAGATGCTCTAGAAAATCGACATCTTTATCACGATCAGGCTGTTCAACGGTGAACAGGTTGTCGTAAAGACGGACCTCCATTGGAACGCCGTGGCTAGCGCTAACCCAATGAATAACGCCCTTGACCTTGCGCCCTTCTGGGTTTTTACCCAGCGTATCGAAATCCACCGAACAGTGCAGTTCGCTGATCTCACCGGCGGCGTCTTTGATCACCTCGTCACAGCGAATCACGTAGCTATTGCGCAGGCGTACTTCTTTACCGGGCGCTAGGCGGAAGAATTTTTTGGGCGCATCTTCCATAAAGTCGTCTTGATCGATATACAGCTCGCGGCTAAACGGCACTTTGCGCATGGTCATATCGTCTCGGGCGGGGKGGCCCGCCACTTCGTAAACCTCTTCGTGGTCTTCCGGCACGTTGGTGAGCACGACTTTTAACGGTTTTAACACACACATGGCGCGGGGCGCGTTGTCTTCCAGGTCCGAGCGAATAGCGTGGGTCAGCATGGCGATATCCACTAAGCCACCGTCAGCACGGGTAACGCCTATCATTTCGCAGAATTTACGAATCGACGCGGGCGTGTAGCCACGGCGACGCATGCCCGAGATCGTTGGCATACGCGGATCATCCCAACCATCCACGATTTGCTCATCCACCAGCAACTTCAGTTTGCGCTTGGAGGTCAGGGTATAGTCAAGATTCAGCCGCGCGAACTCAATCTGGCGCGGTTTCGCAGGTACCGGCAGATTATTTAAAAACCACTCGTACAGCGGGCGGTGATCTTCAAACTCCAGGGTGCAGATCGAGTGGGTAATGCCCTCAATGGCGTCTGATTGTCCGTGGGTAAAGTCATAAGAGGGGTAAATTTTCCACTTATCACCGGTTTGGTGATGGGTGGCGTGGCGAATGCGATAAATAATGGGGTCGCGTAGATTGATATTGGGTGAAGCCATATCAATCTTGGCGCGCACCACCTTTTCACTTTCGCCAAACTCACCTTCACGCATGCGCGCCAGCAAATCCAGGTTCTCTTCGGCACTACGTTCGCGGTAGGGGCTAGGTTTACCCGGCGCTGTCAGGGTACCGCGGTACTCACGGATTTCATCCGGCGACAGGTCGTCGACATAGGCTTTGCCTTCACGCATTAAGTGCTGCGCCCAGGCGTAGAGCTGGTCGAAATAGTCGGAGGCAAAGCGCACTGGGCCTGCCCACTCAAAGCCTAGCCAGCTGACGTCCTCTTTGATCGCATCGATGTAGGCCTGTTCTTCTTTGGCCGGGTTGGTGTCGTCAAAGCGTAGATGACACTCGCCACCCAGTTGCTTCGCCAACCCGAAATTTAGACAGATAGACTTCGCATGGCCGATATGCAGAAAGCCATTGGGCTCCGGGGGGAAGCGCGTCACGATTTTAGTGACCTGGCCGCCCTCGATTTCGTCGCGTACTTGGTTGCGAATGAAGTTCGGCGCTGGGGTGGTCTCGTTGGTCATGATGGTGTTGATAACCTCGTGGTGGATGGCGTACTGAGCCGTGAAGACATGCTGTGAAAACATGCTGTGAAAACATAGGATACGCCTATGGCCCTTCGCGGTGCAGGTCAAAACCGCTATTATAACGTGACGCCGATGCACAGCGCCAAGGCGAACGCCTTTATTGAACAGGAATTTATCTATGATCGTATTACAGACCAACCATGGTGACATCACCATCGCCCTTAACCACGAAAAAGCGCCGATTAGCGCAGCGAATTTTGAGCAGTATGTTCGCGACGGATTCTACGACGGCACCCTGTTTCACCGCGTCATCGATGGTTTTATGGTTCAAGGCGGTGGTTTCGACAAAGACTTCGAGCAAAAGCCGACCCGTGACCCTATCGACAACGAAGCTGACAATGGCTTGAAAAACACCATTGGCACGCTGGCAATGGCTCGCACCCAAGACCCACACTCGGCGACTGCCCAGTTTTTTATCAATGTGGGCGATAATAGTTTTCTTGATCACAGCGGTAAAAGCCTGCAAGGCTGGGGCTATGCGGTCTTTGGCGAAGTCGTTGACGGCATGGATGTGGTCAACGAGATTAAAAACGTAGCGACGACCCGTCGCGGCATGCACGCCGACGTGCCCTCTGAAGATGTCATTATCGAGCGCGCGTACGTCAAAGGCGCAGAATAACGCCGGGAGCCTTATGCGCACACTGCTTGTTGCCGATCTTCATCTGAGTAGCGATACCCCAGAGATCAACCAGGGGTTTTACCGCTATTTAGAGCACACCGCTCCAGGAGCCGACGCGCTGTATATTCTTGGTGACCTTTTTGATGCCTGGATTGGCGATGATCTACTCGACGCCAATACGCACCCACTTTGCGGTGTTGCCCAAGAGGTTATCAAGCATTTACGCAAACTTAGCAGCGATGGCACCGCTGTGTATTTAATGCACGGCAACCGCGACTTTCTGCTCGGCGAGCGCTTTATCAATGCCTGTCAGGCGTTTCTACTACCGGATATTGAGGAAGTGGAAATTCAGGGCGTACCGATTGTGCTGTTGCACGGCGACAGCCTGTGTACTCGGGATGAAGCCTATATGGCTTTTCGCCAGCAGTCGCGCAACCCTGAATGGCAGGCACAAATGCTTGCGCTACCTTTGGAGCAGCGCGTAGCGCTTGCCCAGAGTTTGCGCACGCAATCGGGTGAGGCCAATGCCAATAAGGCTGAGGCGATCATGGATGTCACTCACCAGGAGGTCATCCATGTCATGGAGCGCCACGGTGTGAGCACCATGATTCATGGTCACACCCACCGTCCGCACGTCCATGACTTGACGGTAGAAGATGTGCCGGCCAAACGCTATGTGCTAGGCGACTGGGATGCTCAGCACGGCTGGGATATTATTATCGAGCGCAGCGACCACACGGCGCCACGGCTGCGTCAGTTTTCTTTAACGCAACTGCCTGACGCCTAAGCGCATTTTACGCATTAAAAAGCCGATCACGAGATCGGCTTTTTTTTGCTATTACTATTTTAAACTCGGACTTAAGCGTGCCTACCGCTGTATATCCGCATCGCTGCGTAGGTCATCAATTAATCCCTGCAGCACCGATTGAGCACGCAACTGCTCGGCCATTTGGGCAACAAACGCCTCCATCTGTTCATCGACCTCACCATCTCTGACGCCATCCAGAGCCACCACAGCAACACCTTGCGGGAGTTCAACCGTGCGATAGACGCTCTCGCCCTCTTCGGGGCGCGCCATGCGGAAGGCTTCCTGAACAATCAACTGAGGCACAGTGGTGTCAGCTTGGCGGCTTACGTTATTGGCTTCGAGCCAATCAACATCCACCTGCTGATCTTCTCGCAGGTTGGCGACCAGCGCCTGCGCCTCTTCACGCAGCGCTTGTTGCTGCAGCTCGGCGGCTACCGATACTTCAACCTCTTCACGTACTTCATCCAGCGGCAGCAATGTCGCATCGCGCTGCTCGGCAACTCGAAGCACCAAACGACGATCCTGATCCAACTCGATCACTTCACTGTTGTAGCCCTCTTCAAGCACATCGCTGCTAAACGCCGCCGACATTACACCCGGCTCAGATAACACGCCTTCCGCCTCATCATCACTGGCGAGCCAGTCGCTCTCCTGCAGGGTCAGATCAAGATCATCGGCAACACTCTGCAAGTCATCGGCAGCGAAGCTCTCATCGATTAATTGCTGAACCCGCTGATTAAACTCATCATCTACATCACGTAGTGCGACTTCACGCGCCAATTCATCGCGCTGCTCTTCAAAGGTGGGCCCCTGAATATCCGTCACTTGGATAATATGGAAAGCGCTATCCAGCTCAACCGGCTGGGAAACATCGCCCTCTTCAAGGCCAAAGGCAGCTTCATCAAAGCTGTCGCCAAAGAAACCACGGCTAATTACCCCAAGATCACCACCCTCTTCCGCACTGGCGGTATCATCAGAGTAGCGAACGGCTGTATCGGCAAACGACTCACCGTTGTCCAGCGCTTCTCGGGCGGTCTCAGCCAACTGCTGCGCTTCATCCCGGCTGCGCTCATCACCAAAGGTGATCATTATATGGGATACACGGCGATCGGCATCACGGTTTTGCTCACGCCATGCATCACGCAGTGTCTCTTCGTCTACGTCACGCCCCTCCGCCATGGCTTGGCGGTCAATTAACACATATTCAAGGCGCACCTGCTCAGGACGCTCATAGCGCTCCTGGTGGGCATCATAATAAGCCTGGAGATCGTCCTCGCTAACACCGACATCAGCCTCGACATCGTCGCTATCCAGGATCAGGTAGCGAAAGCTACGTTGCTGGCGCTGTAGCTCGGCTAGGCGCTCTTGTTCGTTCGGCAGGCTAAAATCGCTGAAGGCTAAGCCTTGCTGTAAATGCTGCCGCTGAATATCGACACGTAACTCTTCACGGAAGGCAACCGGCGTATAGCCTGCACTGGCGAGGCGATTGCGGAATACCTCGGCGGAGAAGCGGCCATCTTGGTCGTGAAACTCCGGCAGGCTGACAATTAACTGATCTAATTGCTGTTCAGAAACGGCAAAACCACCCTCCTCAGCATACTGGGATAGCAGTTGCTGAGTGATCAACTGATCGAGCATATCGCGGCGCAGAGCGCGCTCTTGCTCTGGCGGTACTTGGCCGGAACGCAGCGCACGCTGAACCTCAAGCTCAAGCTGCTGGCGCATAATCGGCTGACCGTTAACACTCGCTACTTCGTTTGGATCATCGCCAAAAAGCCCAAACAGTGACTCAATCCCGAAAAGTGCCATGGCAGCGACCATAACACCAATAATAATTTTGGCACCCCAGCTCCTGGAGCCATCTCGAATACTTTGCAGCATGCTAGCCTCAGATAGTCACAGCCAAACAGATCGGCCCGCTAACCCCTAATAAATAGTGGGTTAGAAAATAACATGGGCGCATCGCCAATGCGATGCGCCCATTAGGTTACAGCAAACGCGGTCAAATTAGTTGACGGCGTCTTTCAGCGCTTTACCTGCTTTGAAGCTGGGTACTTTGGCAGCACTGATCTGAATTGGCTCACCCGTTTGTGGGTTGCGGCCAGTACGAGCAGCACGCTCTTTGATCGCGAAGGTACCAAAACCTACCAGAGATACGCTTTCGCCCTTCTTAAGGCTATCGGTGACAGACTCCACCATGGCATCCAATGCGCGGGTTGCCGCTGCTTTGGGAATATCTGCAGACGCGGCAATGGCTTCAATCAGCTCGGACTTATTCACTCTTCACCCCTTGACTGTTTCAAAAAATGGCTCTGAACGGCATGGTTACCGATGGATACGACGATCAAAGCATAGCTGCGTTTTATAGCAATGCCTTGAAACATCTGTCAAGCAACCATACTGCGATATACCCGCCACACAAGCGGCGGGCAAATATTAAGTAAAATTAAAGACCAACGAGGACTTTAACAGCTTAATGGGTACTAGCAACAACGGTATTACTAAACGATGCTTCGGTGCTTTTCAATGGCGCACCGTCTTCTACCTTATCAGCTAGCGCTACGGCTAAGACATCATCTATCCAGCGTACCGGACGAATATCCAATGCACCTTTGATATTGTCAGGTACTTCCTTGAGATCACGACGGTTTTCTTCAGGAATTAGCACTGTCTTTATACCACCGCGGCGAGCTGCCAGCAATTTCTCCTTCAACCCTCCAATCGGCAATACTTCTCCGCGCAGATTGACTTCACCGGTCATTGCCACATCACAGCGTACCGCACGCTGGGTGTAAGCGGAAACGATCGCCGTCACCATGGCAATACCCGCACTGGGGCCATCTTTCGGCGTTGCCCCTTCCGGCACGTGGATATGCAGATCCTCTTTTTCAAACCGCTCGGGATCAATGCCATAAGTTTCAGCCCTGGCGCGCACCACTGTGTGGGCGGCACTCACTGACTCTTTCATCACATCGCCCAGCGATCCGGTCTTGTTGATCCGCCCTTTACCCGGCGTCACCACTGACTCGATGTTGAGCAGCTCACCACCCACCGATGTCCAGGCAAGCCCTGTTACTCGGCCGATCTGGTCGTCCTGTTCCGCCAAGCCATAACTGTAGCGGCGCACGCCCGCGTAGTGCTCAATTTGCTCAGCCGTTAAGCTCTGCCCCGCTTGGGCGGCTTGCGGGTCACGCTCTTTCTCAAGCCGCTCACGCAACACCTTGCGCGACACTTTGGCAATCTGCCGCTCCAGCTCACGCACACCCGCTTCGCGGGTATAGTAGCGAATAAGCTCTAAAAGCGCGCTGTCTTCCAGCGTTAACTCATCGCCTTTTAAACCGTTCGCGGCTAGTTGCTTGGGTAATAAGTAGCGCTTAGCGATAGCCAACTTCTCATCTTCGGTGTAACCCGGCAGACGAATAATCTCCATACGGTCAAGCAAGGCGCTGGGAATATTCATCGAGTTAGCGGTACAGATGAACAGCGTCTCGGAGAGATCGTAGTCAAGCTCAAGGTAGTGATCGCTGAAGCTGTTGTTCTGCTCGGGATCGAGCACTTCGAGCAGTGCAGACGCCGGGTCACCGCGGTGATCCATGCCTAGCTTGTCGACCTCATCCAACAGGAACAGTGGGTTTTTAACCCCAGCCCGGCTCATCCGCTGCATTAACTTACCCGGCAGCGAGCCAATATAGGTACGCCTATGACCACGAATTTCCGACTCATCACGAACACCACCCAGCGCCAAACGCACATATTTACGATTGGTGGCACGGGCGATGGACTGGCCAAGCGMCGTCTTGCCCACCCCAGGCGGCCCGACGAGGCACAGCACAGGGCCCTTCATCTTGCGCACGCGCTTCTGCACGGCAAGATATTCCAGGATGCGCGCTTTAACCTCTTCCAGCCCGTAATGATCTTCATCCAGCACCTGCTGCGCTTTGACAAGATCATGTTTGACGCGGGTACGCTTTTTCCATGGAACAGCGACTAACCAATCCAGGTAAGAGCGCACCACGGTTGCTTCGGCGGAGTTTGAGGCCATCATTTTGAGCTTGTTGAGCTCTTGCGTGGCTTTCTCAGACGCCTCCTTCGGCATACCGGACTCTTTAATCGCCAGCTCGTACTTCTCGGCCTCATTGGGCACATTATCCAGCTCACCCATCTCTTTCTGGATGGCTTTCATTTGCTCGTTGAGATAGTACTCGCGCTGAGTCTTCTCCATCTGCTCTTTAACCCGCGAGCGGATGCGCTTCTCTACCTGAAGCAGGTCGATTTCTGACTCAATCAGCGCCATCAGGTGCTCAATACGATCGCGCACGCGATCCATCTCAAGCAGCTCTTGTTTGTCGCCAATCTTAAGCGACAGATGGGCACAAATGGTGTCCACCAAACGGCTTGGATCTTCAATCCCCGACAACGAATTAAGCACTTCGTTGGGGACTTTTTTGGAGAGCTTAACGTACTGCTCGAACTGGTTGAGTAGCACGCGAACCAGCGCTTCCTGCTCACGGCTGGTAAGCGGCTCACTCTCCCGGGGCGTTAAATGGGCTTGAGTGTAGCCTGCGGCGTTCTCTTCCACACTCAGAACATCCGCCCGGAAATTGCCCTCAATAAGGACTTTGACCGTACCATCAGGCAACTTAAGTAGTTGCATGATATCGGCCACGGTGCCCATTGCGTAAAGATCCGCGTTGTCAGGCTCATCTTGAGACGCTTCACGCTGAGCCACCAGTAGCACACGCTTATCAGCCTCCATCGCCGCTTCGAGCGCCTGGATAGACTTTTCACGACCTACAAAAAGGGGGATGACCATTTGCGGATAAACAACCACATCGCGCAATGGTAACAGGGGTAGACATTGTGTCTGTTCGGCGTTCTGCTGCATCGCAGACGTTCCTCGACAAATCGGATGAGTACTTAAAGGAGTACTTGGAAAAGTACTGCACACTTTTCAAAATGCTGACGTTTAAAAACGTTAACATTGAATCGGCTAGGCAGTAACACTTCACGAATTAGGCTTTGTAGCTCTCTAGCTAGATCGCTAGATTTCATCACACGCTTTATAAGAGTCTTCTACACCAGAACTCTCTACACCATAGCTCTGCAATAACTCTGCAAGAACAAGGGGTCGCCTAGGCGACCCCTTGGTTTAGCGTAAGCGGTTGAAGCTGGGCCGCAATACTCGACTAACCACTAACCATCAGTGCCGTCGACACGTGCTTCTTCCTGCTGAGAGTAGATCAACAGTGGCTCACTTTCTCCAGCGATAACTGAAGCGTCGATAACGACCTTACTGACGCCGTCAAGTGATGGAATTTCGTACATGGTATCCAGTAACACCGACTCTAAGATAGAGCGCAGCCCGCGAGCACCTGTCTTACGCTCCATGGCTTTTTCAGCCACCGCACGTAACGCTTCATCTCTGAACTCAAGCGTTACGTCTTCCATCTCAAACAGCTTGGCATACTGCTTAACCAGCGAGTTTTTGGGCTCGGTAAGAATCTGCACCAGGGCATCTTCGGTGAGTTCCATCAACGTCGCGATGATCGGCAAGCGACCCACAAACTCTGGAATCAAACCAAATTTAACCAGATCATCAGGCTCTACGTCGGCCAACAGCTCACCCACCCCGCGGGAGGACTCCTTGCTTTTTACCGCCGCGTTGAAACCGATGCCGCCCTTCTCAGCGCGATCGCGAATAACTTTATCCAGCCCCGCAAAAGCACCGCCGACGATGAACAGAATATTGCCCGTATTAACTTGGACAAACTCCTGCTGCGGATGTTTGCGTCCGCCCTGAGGCGGCACAGAAGCTGTCGTGCCTTCAATCAGCTTCAGCAATGCTTGCTGAACACCTTCACCCGACACATCGCGAGTGATTGAAGGGTTATCCGATTTGCGTGAAATCTTATCGATTTCATCGATATAGACGATACCGCGCTCGGCTTTCTCGACGTCGTAATCACACTTCTGCAACAGCTTCTGGATGATGTTTTCAACATCTTCACCGACATAGCCGGCTTCCGTCAGCGTGGTTGCGTCCGCAATGGTAAAAGGTACATTCAGTAGCCGTGCCATTGTTTCCGCCAGCAGCGTTTTACCGCTACCAGTGGGACCAATCAGCAGAATGTTTGATTTACCTAGTTCTACATCGCCGTCACGTACATCTGTTTTCAGACGCTTGTAGTGATTATACACCGCTACGGAAAGCACCATTTTGGCGCGATCCTGTCCGATAACATAATCATCAAGCGTATGACGTATTTCGCGAGGCGTAGGTAAACGCTCCTCATCGCTCTCGGCATCGGCTTCGAGAACTTCCTCGCGAATGATGTCATTACATAAGTCGACACACTCATCGCAGATATAAACGGACGGGCCCGCAATCAGCTTACGCACTTCGTTTTGATTTTTGCCACAAAACGAGCAGTAGAGCAGTTTGCCACCTTCGTCCTTGCCTTTGCCGTCGGCCATTCGCATACCTCTATCACTGCGGCGGCTTTCGCCGCCGGAAAAGCTCGTTAGAAAAGCAGAATCCTATCACGCTATCAGGATGTAGGCCGCTTATCCAGCACTGCATCAATCAAACCATACTCTTTGGCTTTATTGGCGCTCATAAAATTATCCCGGTCGGTATCACGCGAAACGTCTTCAATATCCTGCCCCGTATGATGGGCAAGAATTTGATTCAGTTTCTCACGAATACCCAGAATTTCACGGGTATGAATTTCGATGTCAGACGCTTGCCCCTGATAACCGCCCAGCGGCTGGTGAATCATCACCCGCGAGTTAGGCAAGCAGTAGCGCTTACCAGCCGCGCCTGCTGTCAACAACAGCGCGCCCATGCTGGCCGCCTGGCCAATACACACTGTAGAGACATCTGGTTTCACAAACTGCATCGTGTCGTAAATCGACATACCCGCGGTGACCGACCCACCCGGCGAGTTGATATACAGGTGAATATCTTTATCGGGGTTTTCCGACTCCAGAAACAGCAATTGGGCGACAACCAGATTAGCCATGTAGTCTTCTACAGGGCCTACCAAAAAGATCACACGCTCTTTTAAAAGGCGTGAGTAAATGTCGTAGGCTCTTTCCCCTTTGGCGCTCTGCTCAACCACCATGGGTACTAGACCACCGGCGTTTTGAATATCAAACTCACTCATTCAGGTGATTCCTTGCGTCCGGGAAGGGAAAGGCGCACCGACATAAAGGTGCGCCACGTTCCAAGGTGTTAGGCGCTAGCTTGCTCGCCTTCTTCAGCACCCTCACCTTGCTCTGCCTGCTGTTGCGCAGCAGCAAGGGCTTGCTGGTAAGACATTTCAACGTCTTTAATGTTCGTTTGCTCAAGTAGCTTAGCAACCGCTTTCTCTTCGAGAATGGCAGATTTAACCTGGGTTTTCAGCTCTTCATTACCCATGTAGTAGCTGACCACTTCATCAGGATCCTGGTACTGCTCAGCCAACTCGGTCACTTTAGCTTTGATAGCGTCATCGTCAGCATCGAGTTCGTTAGCTTTGATTACTTCAGCTAGCAATAGACCAACCTGAACGCGGCCTTTGGCCTGCTCTTCGAACAGTTCGTTGGGCAACTGGCTGACATCAAAATCTTCGCCCAGACCAAATTGCTGCGCCGCTTGGCGCTTCATGCCATCTGTCTCTTGCTGAACCAGGGCGCTAGGCACAGGAATTTCGTTAACCTTTTTCAGCGCATCAAGCACTTGCTGCTTAACCCGATTATCAACGGCTTGTGACGCCTCACGGGTCATGTTTTTCTTGATTTCAGCGCGGAATTTTTCCTGGTCGCCGCCTTCAACACCAAAGCGCTCAATGAACTCAGCGTCGACTTCGGGTAGCTTCTGGCTGCTGACTTTATGCACCGTGACTTTAAAGGTGGCGTCTTTACCGGCCAAATGCTCGGCTTGGTAATCTGCCGGGAAAGTGACGTTCAGCGTTTTCTCTTCGCCCGCCTTAGCGCCAATCAACTGCTCTTCAAAACCAGGAATAAAGCTATTGGAGCCAATGACCAGCGTGTGGCCTTCGGCGCTACCGCCTTCAAACGGCTCATCACCGATGTAGCCCTGGAAGTCGATAGCGACTTGGTCACCGTCGGCTGCAGCAGCGTCTACTTCTTCCCAGCCGGCGTTTTGCTTACGCAGCGTATCGATCATTTCGTCGACATCAGCATCGCTGACGGAAACCACCGGGCGTTCAMCCTCAGTCCCTTCGATGGAGGTCAGCTCAACCTGCGGGTAGATTTCCATGACCGCCACGAACTCAAGGTCTTTGCCTGATTCGTTAACGGAAGGTTCAATTTGCGGGAAGCCAGCCGGGTTTAGGCCTTCTTCGGTAATAGCGCGCACGTATCGCTCGCGCATTACTTCGCTGACCACCTCGTTACGTACGTCTTGGCCGTAGCGCTGCTGGACTACTGCCATTGGCACCCGGCCCTGGCGAAAACCATTCAAGCGAACATTCTTCGCGGTGTCTTTCAAGCGAGCGCTAACGGCCTCGTCAATTTCGGCAGCCGGCACCTGAATGGTAATGCGGCGTTCGATCTGGGAGGTCGTCTCGACAGAAACTTGCATGAATTGTCCTCTAACGGCTGGGCGTTGTGTTGATTGCATGTAATTGTGCTGATTGCGTCTAAAAAGATCAAAGGGGCAATTTTAAGAACCCCAACGCATAGTGGCAAGCACCATGCTCGCAACATGGGGGCAGTGATTATAAAAACAAGGCAATAAGCGAGCAATTAACCGTTTTAGGGTGTGTTTGGCTTCATTATTGGCCCCCACACTGCATTACTGTTGCCATTCTACTGTTTTGTGCGTCTTGCAGCGACTTTTTCAATCGCTGCAGAAAAATCCTAGCCAGCTTGACGCTCACCTGACCACCATAGGCTTAGCGCATGCATCAGCACGCCAAGGGTTGCCCCGTGGGAGATGAATACCTGCCAGCTAATCCAGTCCGTAAACAGCGCGTGCCAACCACCCATGACAACCATTCCTAGCAGCAGCATGACCACTAACCGTTTGCACAGTTGTGGCAACCGCCTACGCGCCTCTAAGGCCAATAAGCGCCACTGTATAACGGCTACAAAGGCAACCAGCGCCAGAGCAATGATAATCAGCGTCTGGCGGGTTTCATGCCCGCCCGCAACGTAGCGAGGCAGCGTCGCCAGCATAACGATACACAAGCCCAGCGCAACGCTAATGCGCTCAGGTGAAGTAGGCGCTCGCTGCATCGCTTAAGCTACCTCTAATTGCTGGGCAACGATCCACTCTTCCACCCAGGGCACGGCAGCATCGTCGGCCATAAAGGTTTCCATGGCATCAATCTCTAGGCGCTCACCTAACCGGGTCGCACCGTGGTCCGCCAGCAGTTCGTCAAGCGCGCGACCTGCGCCACAGAAGGTATCGCCATAAGAGCTGTCACCCAGCGCGATGAGCCCGTAACGAAGCGAGGTAAGCGAGGGGCTTTGATCGCGCAAATTGCGTACAAAGGGCACGAAACCGCCGGGAAAATCGCCGCTGCCCGTGGTCGACACACAAAACAGCACCAAGTCAGCATCGCCACCGACAATATCATCGACAGCAGGCTGTTCAAGAATCGCCACAGCGTAACCCGCCTGCTCAAATAGGGGTTTCACCTGCTCTGCCACATCTAAGGCACCGCCATACATGGTGCCCACCAAAATATTCAGCTTCGGCATCGTCACTCCCCTGTCAAAGTGTCACAGTGCCAACCGTCAAGTCGACAAATACCCGATGAATTTGCTCAAATATTAACATGGCTGGTTAGAATGAGACACATCACCCGCAACGGGTGACTCACACGCAGCACACAGGAGTGGCTATGCAGCAAACCTTCGAGGCTTGGATCACCCCGCTAATGATTGGCGGTTTAATCATATTTATGTGTTTTATTATTTGGGATCTGGCTAAAAAGTCGAACGCTGGCAAGTTTGGCACCATCATGCTGTTTGTGGTGCTGGGCGCTGGCATGCTGGGCTACGTCATTAAAGTGGTGATTACTTGGCTGATTGAAAGTGGTGGCATTTAAGGGCATCAATGAACTCACACTACAAAGGCGTTCTGACCCCAACGCTCATCACAAGAAGAAAAGGAGCGCCCGAAGGCACTCCTTTTACAAAGCATGAGTCTGATTAGCTATGAGCATTGGTGGCGATGAGCACAACCCACCACCTTGGAATCAATAGCACCTCATAGACTAATAGACTACTCACCGCCTACATAGTGTTCGACCTGCTGTTTGAGCTTTTGGCCTGGACGAAACGTTACGACTCGACGAGCAGAAATAGGTATTTCTTCCCCGGTTTTGGGGTTACGTCCTGGTCGCTCGCGCTTATCACGCAGATCAAAGTTACCAAACCCCGACAGCTTAACCTGTTCGTTTTCACGTAGACAGGCTCGAATCTCTTCAAAAAAAGCTTCGACCATGGCCTTCGCTTCTCGTTTAGACAACGCTAGCTCCGCATGCAAATGTTCAGCTAGCTCTGCTTTGGTCAACGCACCCATAAGGCTTCTCCTTATCCTTGCAGCAAACACAGCAACAAACGCCCTGTAGTCAACATACAGTGGCAAACGCATTGCCAAGAACGTGATAAGCATCGTGGCGTGGCCCAGGTACGTAGGTACTAATTATAGTACTTACCTATACTACTAACTTAGCCGCGCAGCTCCGCATCCAGCTTGACACGCACTTGTGTGACAATCGAATCGACCAACTGATTGATTTCTTCGTCGTTTAGCGTGCGCGATGGATGCTGCCAGGTCAAGCCCAATGCAATACTCTTGCACCCTTCGGCGACACCTTTACCGACATAAACATCAAAAAGCTTAATATCCTGCAGATATTCGCCTGCTTGTTGCTTGGCACAATCCAGTAGCGCCTGCACAGGTGTCGCCTCTTTGAGTATAAACGCTAGATCACGGCGCACCTCAGGGAAGCGTGATAGCGGCTCAAAAGCAGGAATCCGACCTTGACTCAGTGCATCCAGGCGCACTTCAAACAGCACCGCATCCATTTTTAAGCCCAGCTTGGCGCGCACTTGCGGATGCAGGGTGCCAATCCAGCCAGCGGGCTCTCCATGGTGCAGCAGCTGCGCACTTTGACCAGGATGAAGCGCTGGGTGCTCAGCTGGCTCAAAGCGCCATGCGTCAGCGTCGCCACCCAAGGCCAGGACACTTTCTAAATCACCTTTTAGATCGTAAAAGTCGACGCGGCCTTTAGCATCACTCCAGCCCTCGGCTTCCCTTGGGCCACACACCAGGGCGCCGAGCATCGGCACTTGTGACAATGCATCCAGCTCGCCGTTAAAGACCAAACCGGTTTCAAACAGTCGAACACGGGCTTGCTGGCGGTTAAGGTTGTACYCCATGGTACGCACCAAGCCGGGAAACAGGCTAGCGCGCATCACCGACATATCAGCCGAGATAGGATTAGCGAGCGCTGGGCTTACAGCATCAGGCAGCATGACCGCTTGCAGCTCGGGCGCCACAAAACTGTAGGTAATCGCCTCCTGAAAACCGCGGGCCACCATTTGGCGGCGCAAGCGAGCCTGGGTGAGCGTTGCCTCATCGGCAGAGCGCAACGCCAAGCGCGCCGCAGGGCGACGTACCGGCAAATTATTGTAGCCGTGGATACGCGCCACTTCTTCGATAAGATCTTCTTCGATGGCTAGATCAAAACGCCAGCTTGGCGCGGTGACTGCCCAACCGTCATCCTGTACGCTGACATCAAGCCCTAGGCGTTGCAAAATATCGGTCACATCATCGCTATCGAGGGCCTTGGAAAGCGCCTGCTCTAAACGCGCACTGCGCAACAGAATCGCGCGCTCTACGGGCATATGCTCGACACTTTGTGCTTCCACAACAGGCCCAGCCTGACCGCCGCAGATCTCAATCAACAGCTGTGTGGCCCGCTCGACGGCCACTGGCGTCAGCTGCGGATCAACACCGCGCTCAAAGCGATGCGATGCGTCGGTGTGCAGTCCGTAAGAGCGCGCCTGCCCGGCAATGGCAAGCGGCGTAAAGAAGGCTGATTCAAGGAAAATAGTCTGGGTATTTTTATTAACGCCGGAGTTTTCACCCCCCATCACCCCTGCCATGGCTAGCGGGCCGGAATGATCGGCAATCACCAGCGTTTCAGGACGCAGCGCCACGTCATTACCATCAAGCAGCGTTAGCCGCTCACCTGGTTTGGCCATGCGCACAACCATCCCCCCTTGCAGGTTGTCACGATCAAAGGCGTGCATCGGCTGGCCCAACTCCAGCATGACGTAATTGGTAATATCCACTACGGGGTCAATGGAGCGAACGCCACTGCGGCGCAAGCGCTCCACCATCCACAGGGGTGCTTCAGCCTGAACATTGACGCCTTTGATGACACGACCGAGATAGCGTGGGCACTGCTCKGGCGCCTCTATGCTTATCGCAAAGCTATCTTCAACCTCCGCCGCCACTGGTGCTATTGCGGGACCGCGAACCGGCAAGCGATTGAGTACGCCGACTTCACGCGCCAGCCCTTTAACACTTAGGCAGTCACCGCGATTGGGCGTCAGGTCGACCTCAATAGTCATGTCATTGAGATGCATAAACGCTCGGAAGTCGACACCCGCTGGAGCTGAAGCCGACAGCACCAGAATGCCAGGCGACGTCTCCTCTTCAAGCCCCAGCTCGGAGGCCGAACAGATCATCCCCCGCGACTCAACGCCGCGCAGCTTGGCTTTTTTGATTTTAAAGTCGCCCGGCAGCACACCACCCACCTGGGCAAAGGGTACTTTCTGGCCAACATCGACATTGGGCGCCCCGCAGACAACCTGAACAGGTTCGCCACTACCGTCATTAACGGTGCAGACATTTAGCTTATCGGCGTCAGGATGCTTCTCTTTACTCAGCACCTCAGCCACCACCACACCGCTAAAGACGGCGGCTACCGCTTCAACAGCGTCAACTTCCAAGCCCGCCATGGTGATTTGGTCGGCCATTGCCTGCGTTTCAAGCTGCGGGGAAACCCACTCACGCAGCCACTGTTCTGAAAATTTCATGGTTGATCCTGTATTCGGCGGCGGTCTTAAGCGAATTGACGTAAAAAACGCAGATCGTTTTCAAAGAACAGGCGTAAATCATTCACGCCGTAGCGCAGCATTGCCAAACGCTCAGCCCCCATTCCGAAGGCAAATCCGGTATAGCGCTCGGTATCAATGCCCGAGTGACGAAATACCTCAGGATGCACCATGCCGCAGCCCATTACTTCCAGCCAGCCGCTATGGGAACAGACGCGACAGCCAGCCCCGCTACACATCACGCACTGAATATCCACTTCGGCGGAAGGCTCAGTGAATGGGAAGTAGGAGGGTCGGAAACGCACCGAAAGATCGTCGCGCTCGAAAAATGCCTGCAGAAAGTCTTCGATGGTACCTTTAAGGTCAGCAAAGCTAACCCCCTCATCGACCAACAGCCCTTCAACCTGATGAAACATCGGCGTGTGGGTCAGATCAGAGTCACTGCGATAAACACGCCCTGGGCAGACGATACGGATGGGCGGCTCGCTACTCTTCATGGTGCGCACTTGCACCGGCGAAGTGTGAGTACGCAGCAAGCGCGTGGCATCAAAATAGAACGTATCCGCCATACCACGAGCGGGATGGTGCGCGGGAATATTGAGGGCTTCAAAATTGTGATAGTCGTCCTCAATCTCTGGCCCTATCGCCACATCATAACCAATACGGGTGAACAGACCCTCTATACGCTCGAGGGTACGCGTCACGGGATGCAACCCACCACCGGCCTGGCCACGCCCCGGCAAGGTGACATCAATACTTTCAGCGGCCAAACGAGCACTCAGCGCAGCACTTTCAAGCTGTTCGCGCTTGGCATCAATTTCGTCGGCCAGCGTTTGCTTGGCTTGATTAATAAGCTCGCCCGCCGCCGGGCGCTCTTCGGCTGACAGCTTACCCAGGCCTTTCAGCAAGGCAGTTACCTCACCTTTCTTACCTAAGTAGCGTACTCGTAACTCGTCTAGTGCGGCGACACTCTGCGCAGCCTGAATGGCGTCGCGCGCCTCAGATACCAGAGTAGGAAGGTGATCCATCCGTTTCACTCCGAATTAAGCGGTGTCCATCCGTGAAGATGGCGTGGCACGTTGAAGGTGACAAAAAAACAGGGGAAGAGCGGCTGCTCTTCCCCTGGATGGGTCACTCTGAAATGACCTCAGGCACGTAACACGGGCATACGCCCAGTGCATACTACCTTATTGGGCAGCCTTGGCTTTTTCCACGATGGCAGCAAATGCAGCCTTCTCGTGTACCGCCAAATCGGCCAATACTTTACGGTCGATTTCAATACCGGCTTTCTTAAGACCGCCTACAAAACGGCTGTAAGACATGCCGTTTACGCGTGCACCAGCGTTAATACGCTGGATCCAAAGCGCGCGGAACTGGCGCTTACGGTTGCGACGGTCACGGTAAGCATACTGGCCCGCTTTGATAACGGCTTGCTTGGCAACGCGGAAAACACGCGAACGGGCACCGTAGTAACCTTTGGCAAGCTTCAATACTTTTTTATGGCGACGACGCGCTACTACGCCACGTTTAACTCGAGTCATAACACACTCCTGACTTTAAGGCTGAGGCAAAAAAATTGTGCACTCAGAAAAACGAAAACCCGACTTATAGATTCGGCAGCATACGCTGGATGAGCGCTTTATCAGACGCGTGGATCTGCTTCATTCCACGCAATTGACGCTTACGCTTGGTCGATTTCTTGGTCAAGATGTGGCTACGGTGAGACTGCTTGTGCTTAAAGCCATTAGCAGTCTTCTTGAAGCGCTTGGCAGCGCCGCTGTTGCTTTTGATTTTCGGCATGAGGAAAACTCCGCTCGATATTTTTTAGAAAACCCAGGGCCGACCACCGGTTTAACGGTGGCCCGTTGACATCGCCGTTGGATCACTTCTTTTTCGGGGCAATAATCATGATCATCTGGCGGCCTTCCATTTTAGGAAAGGCCTCTACCACTCCGATCTCTTCCAGGTCTGCCGCGATCCTTTCCATCAGCTTACGGCCGATATCCTGGTGCGCCATTTCACGACCACGGAAGCGCAGTGTGACTTTGCCCTTGTCACCACCTTCCAAAAAGCGCGTCAGGTTTTTAAGCTTTACCTGATAATCGCCTTCATCGGTGCCAGGACGGAATTTAACTTCCTTAACCTGGATTTGCTTCTGCTTCTTCTTTTGAGCCGCTTTCTGCTTCTTGGTCTCAAAAACGAACTTGCCGTAATCCATAATCTTACAGACGATGGGATCGGCATTCGAAATTTGCACGAGATCTAAGCTTTCAGATTCAGCACGCTCTAGCGCTTCGGTGGTGGGCACAACGCCCAGCTGCTCACCGTCGCTACCAATAAGACGCACTTCTTCTTCGACAATTCGCTCGTTCATTGGTGGGCGTTTGTCTGCTGGACGCCCGCGCTGGTTGCTTCTCTTGATCGTTCCGTCTCCTTAGGCAATTGACGATGTCGCCAGGGCTGCTCTCTCGGCAGTATGGCGTTCAATAAATTCATCGACCGTCATTGTACCGAGGTTTTCGCCGCTGCGTGTTCGCACGGCCACTGAGTCAGCTTCGACTTCCTTATCTCCCACCACAAGGAGATAGGGAACTTTCTGTAACGTATGCTCACGGATTTTAAAGCCGATCTTCTCGTTCCTCAAGTCCGCTTTAGCACGCAAGCCACTTTTTTGCAGGCGTTTCTCCAAATCAAGCGCATATTCGCGCTGTGAATCGGTGATGGTCATGACAACCGCTTGCTGTGGCGCAAGCCATAATGGCATAGCGCCCGCATAGTGCTCAATCAGAATCCCCAAGAAACGCTCGAAGGAGCCTAAAATCGCGCGGTGAAGCATCACCGGGGTCTTACGTACGCCATCTTCATCAACGTACTGTGCCCCTAAACGCCCTGGCAAGTTAAAATCGAGCTGTAGGGTACCACACTGCCAGACACGATTCAGACAATCGCGCAGTGCAAATTCAATTTTAGGCCCATAAAAAGCCCCCTCACCTGGCTGTAGATCCCACGCCAAGCCCGTTGCATTCAATGCCGCCTCAAGCCCCTGTTCGGCCTGATCCCACACTTCAGCTTCGCCAAGGAAGTCGTCCGGGCGCGTTGAGAGCTTCAGTTCAACATCTTCGAAACCGAGCGTTTTATAAACTTGCAGCGTTAACGCTATAAAATCTTCTGCCTCAGCCTGTATTTGGCCTTCGGTGCAGAAAATATGCGCATCATCCTGGGTAAAGCCGCGCACGCGCATCAGACCATGCAGAGAGCCGGAAGGTTCATTACGATGGCAGCTACCAAACTCGGCTAAACGCAGTGGCAAATCACGGTAGCTTTTCAACCCCTGATTAAATACCTGCACATGGCAAGGACAGTTCATGGGTTTGACCGCGTATTCGCGCTTCTCAGACTCAGTGGTGAACATCAGATCACTGTAATGACCCCAGTGCCCGGATTTTTTCCACAAAGAGAGGTCAACCACCTGAGGCGTTTTGATTTCCTGGTAGCCATGCTCGCGCTGAATGTTGCGCATGTACTCTTCCAAGGCCTGATACATCGTCCAGCCATTGGGGTGCCAAAACACCATGCCCGGCGCTTCTTCTTGAATATGGAATAAGTCCATCTTGCGGGCGAGCTTACGATGGTCGCGCTTCTCGGCTTCCTCAAGACGCTTGAGATACGCTTTAAGCTGCTTTTTATCGCCCCATGCGGTGCCGTAGATGCGCGTTAGCATGGTGTTTGCAGCGTCGCCACGCCAATAGGCACCGGCTAGCTTTGTCAGCTTGAACGCTTTTAGGTGGCGGGTATTCGGCACGTGCGGCCCGCGGCACATGTCAGTGTACTCTTCGTGATGATAAAGCCGGATTTTCGCGTCATCGGGAATATCGCGAACAATTTCCTGCTTGTACGGCTCATCACGATGCAAGAAGGTCAACATTGCCTGATCGCGATTAACGTATTCGCGTACGACATCGTACTCGCTCTCAATCAGTGACTGCATACGCTTTTCTATCGCTTCCAGGTCTTCCGGCGTCACAGATTGACCAAACTCGATATCGTAGTAAAAACCGTCATCAATGACCGGCCCGATCGCCATTTTGGCCTCGGGGTACATCTGCTTGACCGCATGACCAATTAGATGGGCGCAGGAGTGACGGATAATTTCCAGACCCTCATCGTCACGCGCGGTAATAATGGCCACTTTCGCGTCTTGTTCAATCAGGTCAGCGGCATCTACCAGCACACCATCGATTTTCCCAGCAATACAGGCCTTAGCCAAACCAGGGCCAATGGATTCTGCGAGCTGCATAATGGTCAGCGGTGCTTCAAACGTTCTTTGACTGCCGTCAGGCAGAGTAACAATAGGCATTCAGGTTCCTTGAGCGCAGTGGTGATCCATACCAAGGATCACATTTCGCTATCAATGGTCTTGGGAGGTGCAAAGTGTACCGCTATAAAGCAGCGGCAAGCCTAGCAGACTTACCTACCGCTTAAAATAAAAACGGGAGGCATAAGCCTCCCGTTTCTTTACCTGTGGGTTGCAGCTAGCCGTTTATAGGCAATCAACAACCCTCAGAGGATAAGTGAACTTAGTTCCACTCGTCCAATTCAACGCGACGGTTCTGGAAGCGGCCTTCTTCAGTCTCGTTAGACGCGACCGGCTGCTCTTCACCGTAACCTACTGCACGCATGCGGTTGGCTTCTACACCACGGCTAGCGAGGTAAGATGCAACAGACTGTGCACGCTCTTGTGACAAGTTTTTGTTGTACTCATCAGAACCGCGTGAATCAGTGTGTCCTTCGATGCTTACACGCACATCAGGGTTGCTAACCAAACGCTCAGCAACACCGTTCAGGACATTCTGAGCGTTAGAAGTCAATTGAGCAGAGTCAAACTCGAAGTTAACATCTTGTAGAACAACGCTATCCGGGCAACCAAGTGCGTTAACTTCTACGCCAGCTGGTGTATTCGGGCACTGATCACGGTAGTCCGGCACGCCGTCGTTATCGGAGTCAAGCGGGCAACCATTGGCATTAACTTCAACGCCAGCAGGTGTGCCTGGGCACTGATCACGGTAGTCCGGTACGCCGTCGCCGTCAGAATCTAGCGGGCAACCTTCAGCGTCAACAGCAACACCAGCAGGCACTTCGCCATAGCTTGGGCACTGTGGTGCAACCGGCTCAGGCGTACGGTCAGCACATAGCAGACCGCCGATAGCAGCACCAGCAGCGGCACCAGTAGCAGCACCGCTCTCTTCATCAGAACTGCTGCTGGTGGCGTAGCCAATGCTGCCACCAATTAAACCGCCGGCCAAACCACATACCGCAGGATGCTGATACCAGCTACGGTCACTGCTAGCGCTTGATTGGCCGGAAGATTGTGAGGCCGAACTGGCACAGCCAGAGAGGCCGACTACCAGGGCGGAACCGATTAGCAACCCAGTCGTTGATTTTTTCATGCAAGACTCCTTCTTGATCCAATGCTGAAATGGTCATAAGTGACCAAATCTATCCAATGCTTCTTATTTGCGAGAGCATCCATTTTTCGCCTGTTCTGAACCACTGGTTAATGAACCAAGCTCTCAGTACTAATGACGACGTACTCATTACCTAGAACCCAGTCAATACAGAACGGTGTACCTATCATTAACGCCTAAGCGCTAGAAGGCAACAATGCCAAGATATCAACTTCTTGCCAATACCGACATCCCTCAGCATAGCAAAAATGCCGCGATGGGCACTAAAAATTAGTTTGCTATGCATTTTGGCGGTTTAAACCGCCAAAATCCAATAGTTAATGCAACGCATTTTTACCTTGAGCACGCCACTTTAACACTGCCCGAGCGGCTTCGAGTACAGCTTCGCGCATATCATTTTCCACCATCAACCGCTCTTTGTCCTCCTGCATACGCTCTCGGGCGGTCAATTGCTGACGTGCGGAATGCGTATTCAGGTGTTTAGTGCGACTATGGTGGTCAAGAAATGCCTTAAATTCCGCTCGTTCCGTTAAGCTAGGATCAATGATTTCAAGAAGCACCTTACAGCGCCAAGCGCCCTCAGTGATATCGACCTGCTCCTGAACCAGTGCGCTGGCGACATAATCAAGGTTTTCTAAGCTGTTTTGCTGAGCGCGAGCATCTTCATCGCGCCGATAAGCTTCTCGGCGACTGACCTCTTTGCGTAACCCCCATGCGTAGATGCATAGTCCTACAATCACTGCAATCGCCACGGCCAGTAATATCAGCGCTACCGTTGAGTTCATGAAACTCCTCATTAAGCGGATAAATTACTTGACGAAAATTGTACACCCTTATACCACCATTCTGCCAATGGCATCCAGGCTTGAGTTCCAGCTAGCTAAATATTTACTCCACTAGCCACTTGCTACACGGGCTTACCAAACAAGCACGGCAGCGTAATGATCGAGTAATAGCGCACCGAAAACACCCAATAGGTAGCGAATCGAGAACCAGAACGCGTTAATGGGGGCGGCGGGATCCTGCCCGCGCCATACTCGCCAATTCCACACCATAAAGCGTGCATTAAGACACATCACGACGAACAGATAGAGTGCGCCACTCATGCCAATCATCACCGGCATTAAGGTGGCCAACACGGTTAACCACCCATACAGCCAAATTTGCAGCCGTGTAAAAGGAATGCCATGCGTAACAGGCAGCATGGGAATCCCCGCACGTGCATAATCATCGCGCTTATGAATAGCCAGGGCCCAGAAATGTGGCGGCGTCCAGGCAAAAATAATCAGCATCAGCAGCAGCGATTCAGAGCTGATGTGCCCTGTGATAGCGACCCAACCTAAAAGTGGCGGCGCCGCGCCAGCTACCCCACCAATAACGATATTTTGTGGCGTAGCACGTTTTAAAAAAGCAGTATAAATCAGCGCATAGCCAATCAGGGAGGCAAAGGTGAGCGCAGCTGTTAAGKGGTTAACCTGCCACGCCAATAGCCCAACACCCGCGACAGACAGCATGCACGCCCACCCTAGAGCGATCGCCACGGGTAGCCGCTTACTTGCCACAGGGCGACGAGCAGTTCGCGTCATTACCGCATCCAGGCGGCGGTCGATAACATGATTAAAAGCAGCCGCACCGCAAGAGGCGAGACCGATCCCCGCTAGACCAAGCATTACGTTCGTCAGCGGTGGTAGGCCTGGGGTCGCTAATGCCATCCCTACGGCCGTACACACCAACATAACGGCCACCACTTTAATCTTGCACAGGCCCAATAGCTCTTTCCAACCCCACAGCATAGAAGGCACAGCCGTGGGTAGCGTCATTGTTATATTGCGCATGGCATGCTTCCCTTTTATTGAGCGATAACGTTGTTATAAGGTGAATGAGTTGTCGTAGAGTAAACCTCAGCCACTTGATAGCGCCAACGCCACCACGCCCAAACCAACCCAGCGGCCAGCGCAATGGCGCCAGCGGTGTGCAGTAGCGCCAGCCATAGCGGCAACCAAAGCACCACATTGGCAACCCCCAACGCAGCCTGCAGCGCATACAAACCGACAACTATCGCGAGCGGCCTTGCAGCACTCCGCCAATGCCGATAACGCCACCAAAGCGCTATCAGCCCGCCCCCCAGCAGCAGCGCCCCCAAACGATGAACCACTTGAATCGCGGTACGTGCCTCGGCATGCAACTGTCCATGCAGGTAATTGGGCCCGACGGTCTGGGTAAGGTGAAAGCCCTCGCTGATGTCCATGGCGGGCAACCACTGACCATTGCAAGTAGGGAATCCTTGGCAAGCCACACCGGCATAATTGCTAGTTACCCAGCCGCCTAGCGCCAATTGCGCAACGAGCAAACAAGCCGCAATGCCCCACCATGCATTGGCACGCCGCGGTTCATTTATTGGCGTTGGCGCCACAGCGAGACGTAAGCGAAGATGTACCCACAAGAACAGCAACAGTACGCTCAACCCGCCCAGCAGATGGAGAGTAACGACTTGAGGCCACAACTTAAGCGTAACGGTGAAGGCACCAAAGGCGCCCTGGAGCAAAATAACCACTAGCAGCATCAAACTCAGATGCCATGGATAATCGCGACGATGACGCAACGGCCAACCCAACACCACAACGCTAAGTACCACCAATCCCAGTAGCGTTGCGATATAGCGATGCGCCATCTCCACCCACGCCTTAAAAGGGTCCAGCGGGACATCAGGATGGCGCAGCGTGGCCAAGTCACTATCAGGAACTAACAACTTTCCATAGCACCCCGGCCAATCAGGGCAGCCTAGCCCCGCATCGACTAAACGCGTCCAGGCACCAACCAACATGACCACCGTGGTAAACAGAGCCCCTACCAGCGTTAATCGCACTAACCACCGCAAGCGGCGCGCATATGAATCGTGCATGGCGGTTCCTTAACAACAGGGGTTAGCTTGCTTTACTGAGGATTCACTTTAAGCAAATGCTGGATATCCTCGAGCACATACTTAGTGGCTACATTGGCCTCAAAAGCCAGTGCAGGACGCCCCATGGGATCGAGTACCCATACTGAGTTGTCTTCACGCCATGAGGGTAAGTGCTGCCATTCGCTGGTCATCTCTCCCGGTAGCGGCTCTGCATCCCCACCGATCCGCAAACGGGTTAATCTCGGCGCCTCGCGACCTAAAGCACGGTGTAGCCGCCAAAACTCATCCATGCGCTGTTCGCACTGCTGGGCGCAGTCAAACACCAATATCCACTCTTCTTGGCTATTATCAGCCAGCGTGGTTAACGGCCATTCATCGAGCATGGGTAATTTCAGGTCAACCTTGCCGTGAGCCGTATGCCGGTCTGGAATACCAATGCGTAACTCGACCATTCCCCACGCAGCGACCATAGGTGCCGCGAATATCACAAAAATAAGGATTAACTTGAGCCGCTGGCGGCGAATGTGTTTGGCATCCTGCATACTTTCACCCCTGTTTATTTTTATAACCTGAACGCTTTTGTTGAGTCCCATCGCGACGCAACCTCTGGCCGCCGATAAACATGACCACCAAGGCTGCCAGGGCTAGGCCCCACCACTGAACCGCATAGCCCATATGCCGACTGGGTGGCATGACATTGGCTTCCCACCACGGGGTGAGAACCCCATCGCCTTCGGAAGCATGCAACCAGCCAGCGTAGCTGAAGGCACCTAGCGAAGCGCGCCATGGCTCAAGACTGAGCTGCTGCAGCCGTGCCCCTTCTCTGTTTTCCCCATATAGCGGACCGCCCGCCTGTACCTCCTGCCACTCGCCAGTCAGGTCAACCGTCCCACTGGGTGTTGCGGCCTGGGGTGTTTCGCGACGCGGCCCGGTGGCTAAAAAGCCTCTCTGCACCAGCCACAACTGACCGTGAATATCACGCAGTGGCGTTAGTACCGCCACACCGACCCTTCCGTCTACGATGCGATTATCCAAATAGAGTGTTTGCTCAGCCAAGTATTCTCCCCGCAGTGTCACCTGGGCGCCTTGGGCTGGCTGTGCTGTCGGTTTTACCAAAGCGGGGGCTGCATCGCGCATGGCTATTGCTAACCGCTTGTCATCTGCCCGCTCCCACTGCCATAGTCCTAAACAGGCGCCTAACGCCACCAGTACACTCCAGAACAGACACCAACTATAAAAACGCCATTGCCGAGAGGGTTTCATCATGTGGTTAMAACTACTCATTGCCGCCGTATTTATCGCGATGGTCATCAGCCTGGCCATGGGCGCCGTTTTTCTGATTCGAGATAACGCCTCTTCTCACCGCTTATTACGTTCTCTCAAATGGAGAATTGGTTTAGGTTGTTTGCTTGTAGCCCTTATTATTTTCGGCTATTGGTCAGGCCAGTTAGGCTAATGCGACTATAAGACATAGACAAAAATAAACAGCCCCACCCAGACCACATCCACAAAGTGCCAATACCAGCAAGAGGCTTCAAAACCAAAGTGGTTTTCGTCGGCGAAGTGCCCCTTAATAATACGCACCAGCATGGTGGCTAATATCAGCGTGCCAATAATGACGTGCACGCCATGAAAACCCGTCAAAATAAAGAATGTCGCACCAAAAATACCGGCTTCTAAGGTAATTCCGTAATGCGCGTAGGCCTCGTAATACTCAATGCCCTGAATCATGATAAAGCAGAATCCCAACAGCACGGTGCCCGTTAGCCAGTTGCGGCATGTCTTCCTGTCGCCTAACTTTAGCGCTTCGTGGGCAACGGTTAATGTGATGCTGGAGGTAATTAAAATCAGGGTATTGACGAGAGGAAGCTGCCACGGGCTAAAGACTTGTTGCGGGCCAGCGATAGATGAGTCCGGCGGGTTCAGCAACGGCCATGTGGCTACAAAATCAGGCCACAACAACGCGGAAACGCCTTTTGCCCCTTCCCCCCCTAACCATGGAATGGCAAACATACGTACGTAAAATAGCGCACCGAAAAAAGCGGCGAAAAACATCACTTCCGAAAAAATAAACCAACCCATCCCCCAGCGAAATGAACGGTCCATTTGCGCATCGTAAAGTCCTCCCCGAGACTCACTAATCACGTCACGAAACCAGAGCCCCATCACCGCAATAACGCCCACTACGCCGATTAACACCAGCGGCAACCCCGTGTCGTAGACGAGCTTAATACCGGTACCCACCATCATGGCGCCTAGGGCAACCGAGCCAAGAACAGGCCACCGACTACTCGCCGGAACGTAATAGCTACCACTGCTCATATCGCTTCTCCCACCGCTTTATTGTTTTTGGGCTCGTTACTGAGACTGTTTTCGGGACCATTGCTCAGGTCGTCATCATTCTCTAAGTCGCTATTAGCGCTATTCAGTGAAGCATTTTGAATCGCATGCTCTACGGGATACAGGGTATATACCAGCGTAATAGTATTAATATCTGCAGGCAGGTCACGCGCCAGCTGGAATACCAGCGGTATGGTTAACCGTTCATCGCCCTGCAACTGCTGCTCTTGAAAGCAGAAACAACTGATTTTACGCAGGTGCGTCGTGGCAGTGAAGGGAGACACACTGGGCACGGCTCTCCCCCAGCTTTCGCTATTACTATTATTGGTAAAGGTAAAATCGACTTCCGCCATTTGCCCGGGGTGCACGCTCATCTGGCGCATTTCAACGCTCATCTGCCATGGCAGGCCGGGGCTGCCGCGAGTGATAAATTGCACGTTGATATAACGCGATTCATCCACCTCTTCATGCACGATACTTTGCGCCGTGGCATCCACTTTGCCGTTAAGACCGGTGATCTGGCAAAAAACGTCATAGAGCGGCACCAGTGCGAAGGCAAACCCAAACATGCCGACCAGCACGGCGACTGTCCTAATAACCGTGCGTCGCACTCCCACTTGTGTCTGTTCTTGACTATTCATAACACCTCTTAGGCCGGTGACCCGTGCGGTTTATGTATTTTTAGTGAGACGTGCGCTGAAACACTGGCGGCGTTTCAAATGTGTGTAGTGGCGCTGGGCTAGGCACCGTCCACTCCAGGTCAACCGCTCCCTCCCAAGCTTTGGCGGGCGCTTTTTTACCACCGCGGATGCATAGGATCACGCCCAATACAAACAGCAGCTGCGACGCACCGAAGAAGAAAGCACCGATACTTGAGAGCAAGTTAAAATCAGCAAACTGCAGGGCGTAGTCAGGGATTCGCCGTGGCATCCCCGCCAAGCCTGCGAAGTGCATGGGGAAGAAGGTTAAATTGACGCCAATAATCGAGAACCAAAAATGCCACTGAGCCAGTCGCTCGTTGGGATAGTGACCGGTCCATTTCGGCAACCAGTAGTACACCCCCGCCATGATGGCGAAGATCGCCCCTGGGACTAACACATAGTGGAAGTGGGCGACGACGAAGTAGGTATCGTGATACTGAAAATCCGCTGGCGCGATGGCCAACATCAGGCCGGAGAAGCCGCCGATGGTAAATAGCACCACAAAGGCCAGGGAAAATAGCATCGGCGATTCAAAACTAATTGAGCCGCGAAACAGGGTAGTGACCCAGTTAAATACCTTAACCCCTGTAGGCACGGCAATCAGCATGGTGGAGTACATAAAAAACAGCTCTGCCACCAGCGGGAGCCCCACTATAAACATATGGTGAGCCCAGACTAAAAACGACAGCAATGCAATAGCTGCGGTGGCATACACCATCGATGCGTAACCGAACAGAGGCTTACGTGCAAAGGTGGGGATGATCGCCGAGACAATCCCAAAGGCGGGCAGAATCATAATGTACACTTCGGGGTGACCGAAGAACCAGAATAGATGCTGAAACAACACCGGATCACCACCGCCTGCTGCATCAAAGAAACTGGTGCCAAAGTTAATATCCATAAGCATCATGGTGATCACACCCGCCAAAACCGGCATCACGGCAATCAGCAGAAAAGCAGTAATCAGCCATGTCCAAACAAACAGCGGCATATCCATTAAACGCATGCCCGGCGCACGCATATTTAAAATGGTTGCGATAATGTTGATAGCACCGAGAATGGAGCTAATGCCGGCAATATGCAGGGCGAGAATAAAGAAAGTTGTCGAGGGTGGCGCAAAATTCGTCGACAGCGGCGCATAGAATGTCCAGCCGAAATTAGGCCCCCCGCCGGGCATGAATAGCGTTGAAAGTAGCAGCGTAAACGCCACCGGCAGCAGCCAAAAACTGAAGTTATTTAACCGCGGTAACGCCATGTCCGGCGCGCCAATCTGCAGCGGTATCATCCAGTTTGCTAACCCGGTGAAAGCGGGCATTACCGCAGCGAACACCATTATCAAACCGTGCATGGTGGTCATCTGGTTAAAAAACTCAGGTTCAACCAGCTGCAAGCCTGGCTGGAAAAGCTCAGCCCTGACCACCAGGGCAAATATGCCGCCAATGAAAAACATCGTCAGCGAAAAAATCAAATAGAGAGAGCCGATCTCTTTGTGGTTGGTGGTCAATAGCCAGCGCAAAATACCTTTTGGCGGCGCGGCATGACCATGCGATTGACCGTCGGCGACGGCTGTAGAGCTATGTTGTAGTGGTGGCTGAGGGGGCAGTTTGGGCGCCATGTGTCTCTCCAAAATATTGTTGTTGTCCGATTGCGTGGCAAACCAACGTCATTGGGCGATTAACTCAGCCACTGCAGAAGGCTGCACCACCTCTCCCGTATCATTACCCCAAGCATTACGCGTATAGGTGACTACAGCAGCGATTTCAACAGGGTTTAAGGTGCTTCGAAAAGCGGGCATTGCCGCGCCCGAGACACCGTTTACCACCTTATCAAGGTGCCAATCCACATCACTTAATAGCTGTTCGTTATTTGCTAGTGCCGGGAATGCCGGCGGCGAGCCCTGGCCTTCGGCTTGGTGACAAGAGGAGCAAATCGATTGATAAACGGATTCACCGCGCTCTACTAGTTCTGCCATTTCCCACTCACGGTCTACCCCCATTGCCTCTTGCTCAGCGGCCTCTTTCCGCTCAGCCAGCCAGCTTTCAAACTCTTCTTCTTCTACGGCATGCACCACCACCGGCATAAAACCGTGATCAATACCGCACAGCTCAGCACATTGACCACGATAAATACCCGGTTCGTTGATTTTTACCCAGTTCTCATTAATAAAGCCGGGAATCGTATCCTGCTTGACCGCCAAGTCCGGCACCCACCATGAGTGAATCACGTCGTCCGAGGTCATTAGAAAACGTACTTTACGGTTAATCGGCAGCACCAGGGGTTCGTCAACCTCTAATAAGTAGTGCTCACCGCGGGCTTCTTCACCACTGATTTGCGTTCTCGGGGTACTCATATTGGAGGTAAACGCTACGTCCTCACCAAGATACTCATAGCGCCAGCGCCACTGCTGACCAGTGATCATGACGTCCAACTCGGCGTCTGATGCGTCGTACATGTTTTTTAGGGTGGCTGTGGCGGGCACGGCCATACCAACCAGGATAAGAATGGGGATGGCAGTCCATAACACTTCCACACTGGTATGTTCATGAAAGTGAGCAGCCTTTGCTCCTTTGGAGTGACGATAACGAAACAATGAGTAGAACATTGCCCCAAAGACCACCACGCCAATCACGACACATATCCAAAAAATGGTCATGTGCAGGCCATAAATATCGCTGCTTACATCTGTTACCCCAACGGGCATATTCCAGCCGTTGGACTGAGCCTGCGACTCATTTACAGTAAGGAATATGGCGATTAGCCACCACCGTGAATGCATAGATACCTCCAATTTTATTGTTATTACTTATCGTTAGATTAGGGCAGGATGAAATGAGATATTAGCAGTATAGAAAATATGTGCGATTCGTCACGCTTTGCTCATTTAACGCTATCAACGCTTTTCAGCGGGCCGCCATGATGGCCAAAAAAATAAGCAGCAAAACAAACAGCAGCGTAATCACCACACCAGTGACAAGATAGGCTGCTGGCCTGCCACTACTAAAGTCTTCCTCCCGCTTTTGGTTGCTCTGAACGCCTAGCAAGGCTGCTAGCACTGACTTCACCACCGACCACATAGAACCTCCGAGGGGAATTGACGCTCTTGCATTTATTCAGCCCTGAATGAGTTAATCACTATTATCATAGGCATACATAAGCATTACGTCAGGGTAAAGTGTCGAAATCTAAGCATTTACAGCTAGGCAAATGACTACCTATAGTTTCTTAATGTGAGATACTCAACTTATTCTCAGGATCAGCGCCACCCAATGGAGTGCCTTATGCTCAAGCGCCGCCTCGCATTACCCATCAATGCGCTATTTGTTATTGTTCTGCTGCTGTTAGCTGGTTGTACGACTTATACATGGCCGGACGGCTCTCAGGAAACCGTCATCGGGGTTGTGCCTGACGAGGAGAATCAGCGCTATGAAGAAGAGCGGGTAGATGGTGTGCGCTACCGGATTCCAGATGAGATCCCGGAAAAGCGCAGCGAGTAGCTACCAGCGCGGCGGATGTCAAAACTGTCACATCTTACACTTGGTATGCGCGGTGGCGGAGGCAGTCAGCGGGTCTTCTGGCCAAGGGTGCTTGGGGTAACGACCGCGCATCTCTTTACGCACTTCAGGGTAGCCATTTTGCCAAAAGCTAACTAAATCCTGGGTTACCTGCAGCGGCCGACGCGCAGGTGAAAGCAGATGAATCATCACTGCAACAGCGTCATTCACAACGGTAGGAGTTACCCGCCAGCCGAAGGCCTCCTGCAGTTTCAACGCTAAAATAGGTGGGCGTTGGGAAAGACATGGCAGGTAGTCTAAGCCAACCTGCTTGCCACTAGGCACTTCAAGCGTTAATGGCGTTAACTGCTCAAATTCACCTTGCGCCTCCCAGGGCAGTGAATTGAGCAGGTAGCGCTCTAGCGGCAATTTCTCAATTTGACTCAGCCGATTGACCCCGATCAGATAGGGAGCTAACCAACTGTCTAACGTGGCTAGCAATGCCTCTTCAGACCAGTCGGGCCAAGCCTCTCCCTGATATTCACGCAGCAGCGCCATTCGCCCGCGTAACTGCTGTAGCTTATCGCCAAATAACGTTTCAGGCTGCTGACGTAAGGCGTTCAATAGCGCCTCTTTCACCGCCTCTTCCGGCAGATGCGCTAAAGGGCGTTTGGCAATAGCGAGGCTGCCATGCGCCTGCACCTCTTCACCGACTAAACGCCCCTCTTCCTGCGACCATGTTATCCGCGGCTGCCATTGTTGAATACTGGGATAGAGCGAAAGCAGCGATTCAAGTGACAGCGGTTCACCCGCGGCAATACGTGCCTGACCACTTGCCGCGCTATTTAACGCCACGGCCACTAAATAGGGTTGATGCGCCAATGTATCGCTTAACGACAGCGTGGCGGTTTTACCATTGGCAAGCCGAAAGTTACCAGGGCTTACTTGCTGGCCAATGCGTTCAGGGTAAGCCAGTGCTAAGAGTGGCCCAAGTGGTTCTAGCGCAGCGGCACTAAGCGCTACCCCTGCTCTCTTTGCCAGCCTAAGCGCCTCGCGCTGCCAACTGGGGAACCGTTTTGGCTGGCGAAGCCGCAGGGCTAACGCATCGTGCAGCGAGCGCTCATTGCTGTCACGCTCCTCTAGCAGTGCCGCAACCCCACAGGCTAGAGGCACAGCATTAAAGTCTGCTGCTCGCTCCAGCATCACGGCAATTCTCGGCTCAACTGGCCAGCGGGCACAGCGACTACCCAGAGGGGTTAGTGTGTGCTGCTCATCTAATACCCCCAGTTGCACCAGCAGCGCTTGGCCACTTCGCCAGGCGCCCTCTGGCGGTGGCGTTACCCAGTTTAGCGCTTGGGGCGATGCAACACCCCAGCACGCCAGTTCCAGCGCCAGCGACGAGAGATCCGCCTGTTGTATTTCCGGCTCACCGTAAGGCACCAACGTCTGATCCTGAGCCCAAAGCCGAAAACAGCTGCCCTCTCGCTGACGCCCTGCCCGCCCCCGCCGCTGATCAGCGCTGGCGCGGTTAATGCGTCGCGTGGTTAAACGGGTTAGCCCGGTGCGCGGCTGAAAAAGCGGCACGCGCTCTAGACCACCGTCAATCACCACATTCACGCCATCCACGGTAATACTCGACTCAGTGATCGCGGTGGACACAATAATTCGCTGTTTTGATGTATTCGCTGCCAGGGCTGCCTGCTGTTCAGCGATACTCATTCTGCCGTGCAATGGTCTGACCGCCAGAGCGGGCAAGGCTCTTTCCAACGCCTGTACTAGACGATTGATCTCCGCCACACCGGGCAAAATCACTAATATATCCTGACTATCAGGCATGCAAAGCACTTCATTGACCACTCTAAGTGCGTGATTCAAGCTCTCCTCGCCGCTTTGAGCAGGACGATAAACCGTCTCCACCGGAAATTGGCGCCCATGGCACTCAATGACCGGCACCTGCTCGCCCAACACTCGCTTGAGCGCCGCGATATCCAGGGTTGCCGACATCACCAGTAAGCGCAAATCGTCGCGAATACTGGTTTGCACATCCAGCGTTAGCGCCAAGCCCACATCGGCTTCTAGGCTGCGCTCATGGAATTCATCAAAAATAATCCCGGCAACGCCCTCTAACAGCGGGTCATCTTGTAGCATGCGGATGAGTACGCCCTGGGTCACTACCTCCAAGCGGGTTTGTGCACTGACACAGCTATCGCCGCGCATGCGATAACCCACCGTTTGGCCAACGTTCTCACCCAACTGCTGGGCCATAAACGTAGCGGCCAAACGAGCAGCGACTCGACGTGGCTCTAACAGCAGTAGTTTTTGACCCTCGGCCCAGTGGCTCGCCAATAAGCTCAGCGGAATGCGGGTTGTCTTACCCGCCCCTGGCTGAGCAATCAGCACCAGACGATTGTGGGCAGCTAAGCTATCTTTTAAATGATCAAGATGCTGGTCAATTGGGAGCACACTCATTCTCGTTTCACTTTTCCAGCGGGCGTGCTTTAGCAACAGGCTGAGTTATGCCACAGCCTTTAAGGATAACGTGCTCAAGAAAAGCCGATATAGACTCAAGGTCATCGTCACTTAATGCCTCGCGACCTAGAATACCGGACACTTGGGCACTATATTCAGTGTAGTGCTGCGTCGCAGACCAAATCAGGAAGATTAGCCAGCGCGGATCGACATCGTCCATTTTGCCCTGTACCGACCACTGGCGCATGATTGCCGCGCGAGAAGCCMCCCAATCGCGTAACTCACCCGCCAGATACTCACTTAAAAAGGGAGCACCGGCTAAAATTTCTGCCGCAAAGAGTTTTGAGCCTTCAGGATAGCGCTGACCAAGCACCATTTTAGTGCGGATAAAATCACTGAGCACCGTCGCTGGATCGCTTTCTGGGGTAATGTCTTCAAGCACTTCATTCCAGCGAAGCATCATGCGGTTAAGCAACCGCACGTAAAGCGCCTGTTTACTGCCCATATAGTACAAAATATTGGCTTTGGGGAGACCTGCTCGGTCAGCGATCACTTGCAAGCTTGCCCCGCGGTAACCGTGCTGAGAAAACACCTGCTCCGCGGCAATCAGGATACTTGTCTCTATTTTTTCCCGGCTTGGGCTTTCAGAAGGGACGGATACGGCGGTCATTAACAGTGTTCCTTGATAAGAGTCGGTGGATAGGCTAATCGCCCCAAATAGTGGCATTTAGCATAAGCTTGCCCCACTCCTGTGCAGCGAGCAAATACTTGCAAGAGAGGACGTTTTGTCCCAAGCTCAACTCATATTGACCGATCGGTCAGCACAATCCCGATCTATACGATCACAGTGGAGTTCGGCATGGCAACGATTGCGTTCCTGCTCAATGGTACCCCCCAGCGGTGTGACGTTTCACCCGACACCAGCATTCTAACCCTTTTGCGCGAGCATTTGGCCCAAACGGGCACCAAAGAGGGCTGCGCTTCAGGTGACTGTGGCGCCTGTACCGTGGCGATTAGCGAGCCAACGTCAGGCACACACAGATATACCAGCGCTAATGCCTGCATTACGCCTGCTCACCAACTGCAGGGCAGGCACTTGGTGACCGTTGAAGGGTTGTCGGAACAGGGTCACTTGCACCCCGCTCAGGAAGCGATGATCGAATGCCATGGTAGCCAATGTGGTTTTTGTACGCCGGGTATTGTCATGTCGCTTTTCACTCTGCATAGCGATCTTATCCAGCGCCCCTCTCCGCTAACACCCGAGCGACTCGAAGCCGCTCTAGGCGGTAACTTGTGCCGCTGCACCGGCTATCGGCCGATTCGGGATGCAGCGCTGAGTATGAATGCGACTCCTTACCTGCGCCCTCAGTGGTTTGACGCTACATTGCCAGATTCAGAAAGCGATGCGCAGATCACAGACTTAGCGGAAACGGCTGTATTTTTTGCCCAACCGACGTCTTTGGTCGCGCTAGCGCAGCTACGCCAAGCCTTCCCCCAGGCGCGCTTGGTGGCCGGCGGCACGGATCTCTGGCTAGAGAGCACTCAGCGTTTGGCCCCCCTTGATCAGTTGATTGACGTTTCTAGGGTTGCCGAGCTACTCACCATTGAAGAGGCCCTGTTTGAGAATCAAACCGGCTGGTGGATAGGCGCCGGGGTGACCTATACCCAACTCGAACCCCTGTTTAATGCGCACTTCCCAGCATTTGCACATCTGCTGCACCGGTTGGGCTCCCAGCAAATTCGCAACCGGGGAACCCTGGGGGGCAATATCGCCAATGCTTCCCCTATTGGCGATACGCCCCCCGTGCTACTGGCCTTGGATACCCAGGTAGAGCTTGCTAGCGTAACCGGCAAGCGTTGCTTAGCGCTTGAGGATTTCTTCCTGGATTATAAAAAGACCGCCTTGGCGACCGATGAAGTTGTTTCACGAATTTTCATCCCGCAAGCGGCTGAAGAGAGTCAACTGCGCGTTTGGAAACTCTCCAAGCGTCGCGAAGATGATATCTCCGCGCTACTCGGCGCCTTTTGCTACCGCGTTGAGCAGGGTGTTATGCGTGATGTACGAATCGCTTTTGGCGGTATGGCCGCTACTCCCAAACGCGCGCTAGCAGCCGAAGCAGCGCTTGAGGGCAGCGCTATTACCCCAGAGGCGTTTCGCGCCGCTCAGCAGGCACTTGAAGATGATTTCCAACCTATGAGTGACGTGCGGGGTAGCCAACATTATCGCCAGCAAGCTGCCCAGAATCTAATTGAACGGCTCTACCTTTCTCTCTCAGTGCCCGACCAAGAGGTGATGCTCCATGCGTACGCTCACTAAACTGGACGGCGATAGTAGCCGTGCCCGCCGTGAACTGCACGACCACATTCAAGGCTCTGGCCCCTTGGCGCGCCATACGGTCGACAGTACTGGCCAACGCCAGGCGGGTAGCGCAAGTTTTCATGAGAGTGCCGAAAAGCACGTCACCGGCAAGGCGGCTTATATTGACGACTTAGCCGTACCGGCCGATGCGCTACATGTGGCGCTGGGCCTATCACCTGTCGCCCACGGCACCTTGACGCAGCTTGATCTCAGCAAGGTGAAAGAGGCGCCAGGGGTGGTCGATGTGATCACCTTTCATGAGGTGCCGGGGCATACCGACATCGGGCCGGTCTTTCCGGGCGATCCCATTTTTGTCGATCATGAGATCAGCTATGCAGGCCAGTGCCTGTTCGCCGTGGCGGCAACGTCGCTGCAGGCAGCTCGCCGTGCCGTCAAATTTGCCACTATCAGCATCGATGAGCAGCCAGCTAGTTTAGACCCGGTGGCCGCAACAGAGCGGGAAGAGTTTGTTCGCCCCACTCATGTGCAGACGCGGGGTGATTGGCAACAGGCACTCGACCAGGCGGAACAGAGGGTTGAAGGTGAGCTGTTTGTTGGCGGTCAAGAGCACTTCTATCTGGAAGGCCAGGCCTGTGTGGTTCACCCTACCGAGGATGAGGGTGTTATTGTTCACACCTCCAACCAGCACCCCAGCGAAACCCAAAAGTTGGTGGCGGAGGTGCTCGATATCCCTTTTCATGCGGTGACCGTCGAAGTCCGTCGTATGGGCGGTGGCTTTGGTGGCAAAGAGACTCAGGCGTCTCCCTGGGCGTGTATTGCCGCAATTATTGCTCGCCGCACCGGCAAGACGGTTCGCCTGCGCTTACCACGCAGCGACGATATGCATGCCACGGGGAAACGCCACCCCTTCCATAATCGCTACCGGCTCGCCATTGACGCTGAAGGCGTTATTCAGGGGGGTGAGATCACGGTGATCGGTGACTGCGGCTACTCGCCGGATCTTTCTGACGCCATCGTTGATCGCGCCATGTTTCATGCCGACAACGCCTACTCGCTGGGGGATGCCCAGGTAGTCGGGCATCGAGCCAAAACCCATACCGCCTCCAATACCGCATTCCGGGGCTTCGGCGGCCCCCAAGGGATGATGATCATTGAAGCGGCCATGGATGATATTGCCCGCCAGATTGGCGAAGATCCGCTCACCGTGCGTAAGCGCAATTTCTACCGCGAGGGTCGCGACGTCACCCACTACGGCCAGCAGGTCGATCAGTTGCAGCTGTTGCACACACTCGTTGAAAGGCTAGAAAGTGACAGCGAATACTGGTCGCGGCGCAAAGCGGTCAGTGACTTCAATGCCACGAACTCAGTGATAAAAAAAGGCCTGGCACTTACGCCGGTCAAATTTGGCATTTCATTTACCGCCCAGCATCTGAATCAGGCGGGCGCCCTTCTGCATGTTTACACCGACGGCAGCGTGATGATTAATCACGGCGGTACCGAGATGGGCCAAGGGCTGCATACCAAGATTTGTCAGGTAGTAGCCAGGGAGCTGGGGCTGGATTTAGACAAAGTGCGCATTACCGCTACGCGAACCGATAAAGTCCCCAATACGTCCCCGACCGCCGCTTCCAGCGGTGCTGACTTAAACGGCATGGCTGCCCGGGATGCGGCCAGCAAACTACGTGAACGTCTGTTCGATTTTGCTACCGAGCACTATCCCGAGGGTTTGGATCGGGAAGGCATGCGCCTGGAAGACAGCATGTTAGTGGCCGGGTTCGGCGAAAGCGAGCGCAGTATTCCGTGGGGAGAATTGGTGCAAACGGCCTATCTGCATCGGATATCGCTGTCTGAAAAAGGCTTCTATGCTACACCGCTGATTCACTATGACCGCTCAGTCGGCCAGGGTCGCCCCTTTTATTACTATGCATTTGGCGCGGCAGTGGCTGAAGTGAGCGTGGATACCCTGAGCGGCGAGTATCAGGTTGACCGCGTTGATATCTTGCACGATGTGGGCGACTCGCTTAATCCCGCTATCGATATTGGCCAAGTGGAGGGGGGCTTTATTCAGGGAATGGGCTGGTTGACCAGCGAAGAGCTGAAGTGGAACGATAAAGGCGTGCTGGTCAGCGATGGGCCGGCGACCTATAAAATCCCCACCTTTGGCGACCTACCGCCTATCTTCAATGTTGCGCTATTGGAAGGCCATCCCAACTCCATGGCCAGTCTCTACCGCTCAAAAGCAGTCGGTGAGCCCCCTTTTATGCTCGGCATTTGTGTCTGGTCGGCGTTGCGTGACGCCCTTTCGAGCCTTACCGATTACACCACATCACCGCACTTAGACACACCGGCCACGCCTGAGCGGGTTATGCTCGCGGCCAATGCCATCAGGAAGAGAGCGCTGTGAGTGAACTTCAAGTACCGGAAACCTGGCATGCGGCACTGCATCGTTTACAGCGCGACGGCATCCCCCATGTGCTAGCCACCCAGGTGACCAGCGCAGGCTCAACGCCCCGCGAGCCTGGCGCTCGCATGGTGATCACTGATGATGCCATCTTTGATACGCTGGGAGGCGGTACCTTTGAGTGGCAAACCATTTCCGCCGCGCGGGCCTGTTTGGCTGAACAACGCTACGGACTCAGCTTAGAAGCCTTCTCTCTAGGTGGACGAAGCGGCCAGTGCTGTGGTGGCTTCGTGAATATTCTTCTGGAAGCGTTTCCCGGCGCTACGGCTCACATCGCTATCTTTGGTGCAGGCAACGTCGGTCAAGAGATCGTCAAGCTAGGCGCCCCGCTTCCCTGGCAACTGCACTGGTACGATAGCCGTCGTGATGCGTTTGTCGTCGGGCAGCAGCAACCGCGACTTCACCGTTATCCGCTTCATGATGCAGAGAAATGTGTCGCAAACTTGCCTGCAGATACCCATGCGCTGGTGTTGACGCACAACCATGACGAAGACTATGCGCTGATCCAAGCGTTAATTCAGCGCGACGACATCGCGTCGATTGGATTGATTGGTTCAGACAGCAAGTGGGCAAGCTTTACCGGGCGGCTGAAACGCGACGGGTACTCTGACGAACAAATGGCGCGGGTACGTAGCCCCATTGGGCGCATCCACGCCACTAAGCTGAATAATAAAACCCCCTATGCGATTGCGCTAACGGTAGTGGCTGAGCTGCTTTGGCTAACGGACACGCCCACTTCTCAAGATAACCGCGGGCTGGACTCCCAGTCTCTGCGAACGCTATTGACCGATTCTCCGACGACCACGAGTTAATATGACGACTTCTTCTACCGATACGTTTATTCGTGCCGAACTGATCAGTTTTGCCCGCGACCCTGGAGATGGCGATACGCCTCAACCGGGCAGTTTAGAGCACTACGGTGATGGCTTACTCTGGTTGAAAGGCCAGCATATTCATGCCGTCGGCCACTTTCCTGAATTGGCGCCGTCGCTACCCAAAGGTGCGGAAGTTCTCGATTACCGTGACAAACTTATTATGCCGGGGTTTATTGACACCCATGTGCACTACGTTCAATTGGATATCATGGCGTCGTATGGCCGTCAGCTACTTGACTGGCTAAACGACTATACCTTTCCGGAAGAGTGTCGTTTTGCGAGTCACGCCCATGCAGAAGCGCTGTCTAACGCGTTTTTGGATGAGATGCTACGCGCAGGGACTACAACGGCTCAGGTATTTGGGTCTAGCCACCCTGGTTCCGTGGATGCCTTTTTCACCGCCTGTGAAAAGCGCCAGTTGCGTATGCTGGTGGGTAAGGTATTGATGGATCGTAACGCGCCAGAGGCCCTAATGGACGGTGCTTCGGGCATTGCCGATAGCGAGCGGCTAATTGAAGATTGGCACGGCAAGGAGCGACTCGGCTACAGTGTCACCCCGCGTTTTGCGCCTACATCGACCAAAACACAAATGGATGCGGCAGGCGCCCTGCTTCGTAATGATCCAAGTCTCTGGTTACAGACCCATTTGGCTGAAAACAGCGGTGAGTTGGACTGGGTAGCCGAACTGTTTCCAGGTAGCCGCGACTACTTGGCCGTTTATGAGCAAGCAGGCCTCGTTGGCCCACGCAGTACCTTTGCCCACGGTATTCATCTCGATAACGGTATGCGCAAGCGATTGGCGGATCGAGGCGCCAATATTGCCTTTTGCCCCAGCTCCAATCTCTTTCTTGGCAGCGGTTTATTTGACCGTGAGGCCGCCAAACAGACGGGTATGGCATTCACCTTTGCCAGCGATATAGGTGCAGGCACTGACTTATCGGGCTTTGGTACGCTGAAAGCGGCCTATCAAGTGGGTCAACTAGGTGGACAACCGCTTACTGCCTGGCAAGGCTTTTATGGTTTAACCAAGGGGAATGCAAAAGCACTCTCGCTGGATAGCCAAATTGGCCAACTGGCTCCCACGCTGGAAGCAGATTTTGTGGTGATTGATACTCAAGCGACGTCATTACTTTCTCGACGCATCAGCCACTGCACTACGCTTGGCGAGCGACTTTTTGCATTAATGATGCTCGCCGATGACCGCGCGATTTATGAAACCTGGGCGGGTGGCATCTGCCAACACCGCAGGGATTTATAGAAGTGAGGCGTGAGGCGTGAGGCGTGAGGCGTGAGGCGTGAGGCGTGAGGCGTGAGGCGTGAGGCGTGAGGCGTGAGGCGTGAGGCGTGAGGCGGAACAGGATATTCGTTAGATACCCCTACACCAACGTTTTCTACTCACTATTCCCCCTCACTCCTCACTATTTACCCCTCACGCCCATGCAAAAAAAAATCCCCCAAGGCGTAAGCCCTGAGGGATTTTTCAAATAAGTGCCTGACGATGACCTACTCTCGCATGGGGAGACCCCACACTACCATCGGCGCTAAGCGGTTTCACTTCTGAGTTCGGCAAGGGATCAGGTGGTTCACGCGTGCTATGGTCGTCAGGCGTAACTGTTAATGTACATCATGCTGTTTGTGATCGTCTCATTGTGCCGCCTGCTCGTTTGAGTCAGGCCACACGCTGCGTATCCGGTGTTTTAATGTTGCGTCATCATTACGACCAGACCCCTTGGGTGTTATAGGGTCAAGCCTCACGGGCCATTAGTACACGTTAGCTCAACGCCTTGCAGCGCTTCCACACCGTGCCTATCAACCAGCTGGTCTCGCTGGGCCCTTCAGGAGGCTCTAGGCCTCAGGGATGTCTCATCTTGAAGGGGGCTTCCCGCTTAGATGCTTTCAGCGGTTATCCCGTCCGACCATAGCTACCCGGCAATGCCACTGGCGTGACAACCGGAACACCAGAGGGTCGTCCACTCCGGTCCTCTCGTACTAGGAGCAGCCCTTCTCAAACATCCAACGCCCACGGCAGATAGGGACCGAACTGTCTCACGACGTTCTAAACCCAGCTCGCGTACCACTTTAAATGGCGAACAGCCATACCCTTGGGACCGACTTCAGCCCCAGGATGTGATGAGCCGACATCGAGGTGCCAAACACCGCCGTCGATGTGAACTCTTGGGCGGTATCAGCCTGTTATCCCCGGAGTACCTTTTATCCGTTGAGCGATGGCCCTTCCATACAGAACCACCGGATCACTAGAACCTGCTTTCGCACCTGCTCGACGTGTCTGTCTCGCAGTCAAGCACCCTTATGCTCTTGCACTCAATGCACGATGTCCGACCGTGCTGAGGGTACCTTCGTGCTCCTCCGTTACTCTTTAGGAGGAGACCGCCCCAGTCAAACTACCCACCACACACTGTCCTCGATCCGGATAACGGACCTGAGTGAGAACGCCAATGATGCCAGGCTGGTATTTCAAGGTTGGCTCCGCCCGAACTGGCGTCCGAGTTTCAAAGCCTCCCAGCTATCCTACACAGGCAACATCAGCGTCCAGTGTGAAGCTATAGTAAAGGTTCACGGGGTCTTTCCGTCTAGCCGCGGGTACACCGCATCTTCACGGCGATTTCAATTTCACTGAGTCTCGGGTGGAGACAGCGTGGCCATCATTACGCCATTCGTGCAGGTCGGAACTTACCCGACAAGGAATTTCGCTACCTTAGGACCGTTATAGTTACGGCCGCCGTTTACCGGGGCTTCAATCAAGAGCTTCGCCTTGCGGCTAACACCATCATTTAACCTTCCGGCACCGGGCAGGCGTCACACCCTATACGTCCGCTTGCGCGTTAGCAGAGTGCTGTGTTTTTAATAAACAGTTGCAGCCACCTGGTATCTTCGACCGGTTCGGGCTAGGAGAGCAAGTCTCTTCMCCCTACGCCGGCGTGCCTTCTCCCGAAGTTACGGCACCATTTTGCCTAGTTCCTTCACCCGAGTTCTCTCAAGCGCCTTGGGATTCTCACCCTGACCACCTGTGTCGGTTTGGGGTACGGTCGCACATGATCTGAAGCTTAGAGGCTTTTCCTGGAAGCGTGGMATCAGTGACTTCCTGACCGTGGTCAGTTCATCTCGTGTCTCGGCCTTGAAAGGGTCCGGATTTACCTAAACCCTCAGCCTACTCACTTTCACCAGGACAACCAACGCCTGGCTCACCTAGCCTTCTTCGTCCCCCCATCGCAACCATGTCCGGTACGGGAATATTGACCCGTTTCCCATCGACTACGCCTTTCGGCCTCGCCTTAGGGGCCGACTCACTCTGCTCCGATTAGCGTCGAACAGAAACCCTTGGTCTTCCGGCGAGGGAGTTTTTCACTCCCTTTATCGTTACTCATGTCAGCATTCGCACTCGTGATACCTCCAGCAGACTTCTCAATCCMCCTTCATTGGCGTACACGACGCTCCTCTACCGCTCATCCAAAGGATGAACCCGTAGCTTCGGTACCTGGTTTAGCCCCGTTACATCTTCCGCGCAGGCCGACTCGACTAGTGAGCTATTACGCTTTCTTTAAAGGATGGCTGCTTCTAAGCCAACCTCCTAGCTGTCTGAGCCTTCCCACATCGTTTCCCACTTAACCAGGATTTCGGGACCTTAGCTGACGGTCTGGGTTGTTTCCCTTTTCACGACGGACGTTAGCACCCGCCGTGTGTCTCCCACGCGTTACTCACCGGTATTCGGAGTTTGCCTCGGGTTGGTAAGTCGGGATGACCCCCTAGCCGAAACAGTGCTCTACCCCCGGCGGTACTACGKGAGGCGCTACCTAAATAGCTTTCGAGGAGAACCAGCTATCTCCGAGCTTGATTAGCCTTTCACTCCGATCCACAAGTCATCCAAATCTTTTTCAACAGATCCTGGTTCGGGCCTCCAATTGATGTTACTCAATCTTCACCCTGCTCATGGATAGATCGCTCGGTTTCGGGTCTATATCCAGCGACTGTGTCGCCCAGTTAAGACTCGGTTTCCCTACGGCTCCCCTATACGGTTAACCTCGCCACTGAATATAAGTCGCTGACCCATTATACAAAAGGTACGCAGTCACAGAACAAGTCTGCTCCTACTGCTTGTACGCACACGGTTTCAGGATCTATTTCACTCCCCTCTCCGGGGTTCTTTTCGCCTTTCCCTCACGGTACTGGTTCACTATCGGTCAGCCAGGAGTATTTAGCCTTGGAGGATGGTCCCCCCGTCTTCAGTCAAGGTTTCTCGTGCCCCGACCTACTCGATTTCACATGATCAGATTTTCGACTACGGGGCTATCACCCGCTACGGCCACGCTTCCCAACGTGTTCGCCTAATCAGTCACATGCTTAAGGGCTGGTCCCCGTTCGCTCGCCGCTACTAGGGGAATCTCGGTTGATTTCTTTTCCTCAGGGTACTTAGATGTTTCAGTTCCCCTGGTTCGCCTCGTACACCTATGTATTCAGTGCACGATACTCATCTTATGATGAGTGGGTTTCCCCATTCAGAGATGTCCGGGTCACAGGTTGTTGCCACCTCACCGAACCTTATCGCAGGCTACCACGTCTTTCATCGCCTCTGGCTGCCTAGGCATCCACCGTGTGCGCTTCATTGCTTGACCCTATAACCCGAAGGAGTCTGGACTCGCAATGATCACGTTTCATTTTGCCGGATACGCTGACGCGTATCACAATTTAAGACCACTTCTTGCGAAGTGTTCTTGTCAGCATGATATACATTGTTAAAGAGCAGCTGTTCAATGAACAGTGATAAAGCGGCATTCTGTAGCTATAACAACACTTATAGCGACTACAGCGCAGCGACTTATCAATGGTCACGAAACGTTCACAAACGGTATTTAAGGTAAAAAGTAGTACTAAATGGTGGAGCCAAGCGGGATCGAACCGCTGACCTCCTGCGTGCAAGGCAGGCGCTCTCCCAGCTGAGCTATGGCCCCATCTAGTAGTCACTCTTCGTCACAGTCACCTCTGGCCAATTTTATTTAGCGCAAGACATTTTATGACGACGCATAGCCTGCTATGCGAGTTATAAAATAACGCAGCGATAGATAAAATTTGGTGGGTCTGGGCAGACTTGAACTGCCGACCTCACCCTTATCAGGGGTGCGCTCTAACCAACTGAGCTACAGACCCAAGAGGGGATCGTGCTTTTTACCGTTTGCTCTATCTTTGATCAGGTAATTCATTGTGGACGCTTACCGACTGTGACGCATCGTTTAAGGAGGTGATCCAGCCGCAGGTTCCCCTACGGCTACCTTGTTACGACTTCMCCCCAGTCATGAACCACACCGTGGTGATCGCCCTCTTGCGTTAGGCTAACCACTTCTGGTGCAGTCCACTCCCATGGTGTGACGGGCGGTGTGTACAAGGCCCGGGAACGTATTCACCGTGACATTCTGATTCACGATTACTAGCGATTCCGACTTCACGGAGTCGAGTTGCAGACTCCGATCCGGACTGAGACCGGCTTTAAGGGATTCGCTGACTCTCGCGAGCTCGCAGCCCTTTGTACCGGCCATTGTAGCACGTGTGTAGCCCTACCCGTAAGGGCCATGATGACTTGACGTCGTCCCCACCTTCCTCCGGTTTGTCACCGGCAGTCTCCTTAGAGTTCCCACCATTACGTGCTGGCAAATAAGGACAAGGGTTGCGCTCGTTACGGGACTTAACCCAACATTTCACAACACGAGCTGACGACAGCCATGCAGCACCTGTCTTACAGTTCCCGAAGGCACACCAGAATCTCTTCCGGCTTCTGTAGATGTCAAGGGTAGGTAAGGTTCTTCGCGTTGCATCGAATTAAACCACATGCTCCACCGCTTGTGCGGGCCCCCGTCAATTCATTTGAGTTTTAACCTTGCGGCCGTACTCCCCAGGCGGTCGACTTATCGCGTTAACTTCGCCACAAAGTGCTCTAGGCACCCAACGGCTGGTCGACATCGTTTACGGCGTGGACTACCAGGGTATCTAATCCTGTTTGCTACCCACGCTTTCGCACCTCAGTGTCAGTGTCAGTCCAGAAGGCCGCCTTCGCCACTGGTATTCCTCCCGATCTCTACGCATTTCACCGCTACACCGGGAATTCTACCTTCCTCTCCTGCACTCTAGCCTGACAGTTCCGGATGCCGTTCCCAGGTTGAGCCCGGGGCTTTCACAACCGGCTTATCAAGCCACCTACGCGCGCTTTACGCCCAGTAATTCCGATTAACGCTTGCACCCTCCGTATTACCGCGGCTGCTGGCACGGAGTTAGCCGGTGCTTCTTCTGCGAGTGATGTCTTTCCTACCGGGTATTAACCGATAGGCGTTCTTCCTCGCTGAAAGTGCTTTACAACCCGAGGGCCTTCTTCACACACGCGGCATGGCTGGATCAGGGTTGCCCCATTGTCCAATATTCCCCACTGCTGCCTCCCGTAGGAGTTCGGGCCGTGTCTCAGTCCCGATGTGGCTGATCATCCTCTCAGACCAGCTACGGATCGTTGCCTTGGTAAGCCATTACCTTACCAACTAGCTAATCCGACATAGGCTCATCCAATAGCGGGAGCCGGAGCCCCCTTTCTCCCGTAGGACGTATGCGGTATTAGCCTGGGTTTCCCCAGGTTATCCCCCACTATCGGGCAGATTCCTATGCATTACTCACCCGTCCGCCGCTCGTCAGCATCTAGCAAGCTAGATCTGTTACCGCTCGACTTGCATGTGTTAGGCCTGCCGCCAGCGTTCAATCTGAGCCATGATCAAACTCTTCAGTTTAAGATCTATGTGATCCTTACATGTCACCCGAAGGGAACAAAAGCGGATCAAACTTGGCTCAAGGTTCAAACGAATTCATTCAAAACAGATCCCAAAGGACGAATCCTTTAAAACCTTATTGCTTGAGTCGCTTGCCTTGATATTTGGTGATTTGCCACCAACGCCAGCAAGCGCCCACATGAATTACCTGATCAAATTGTTAAAGAGCTGGTCGCAGAGGCCGTGCCCCGTTGACGTGTGCGTATACTACCCGATTCACCGTCAGGGTCAACAGCGATTTGAACATTTATGAGCAAAAACCTAGTCCTGTATTTAATAGCCGTCACACCGACCCAATAAACTAGGCGTGAACCCTTTACGCTGCAGCCAAGCGAGCCATGAGCTCTTCCCGTCGCTCAGGGGTAGCAAAGGCTTCTTCGATGGCATTGCGGGTTAGCTGACGAAAGACTGTCTGATCCCAGCCAAACGCTTCAGCGCAGGCAAGGTGATTGGTCAGCATACCACCACCAAAGTAAGCGGGATCGTCGGAACTAATGGTTACTTTGAGCCCTTCAGCCAAAAGTTTCGGGAGCGGATGATCACGAAGATCCTCTACCACCTTCAAACTGACGTTAGATAGCGGGCAGACCGTTAGAACAATTTGCTCGCGGCGCAACCGCCCAACTACTTTATCACTCTCTATACAGCGCACCCCATGATCAATGCGCTGAACATCAAGTAGATCCAGGGCCTCTGTAATATACTCAGCAGGCCCCTCCTCCCCCGCATGGGCTACGCGCACCAATCCAAGCTGCTTAGCGCGCTCAAATACGCCGACAAAGTCAGCGGGAGGATTGTTTAGCTCGGCGCTATCCAAGCCAATGGCATCCAGCATCTTCCAATATGGCGCAGCCTGTTCAAGTACATGTAAGGCCTCTTCTGCCGGACGATCGCGTAGAAAAGCCATAATCATGCCGATAGAGAGATCGAGAGTCTCTTCAGCCTCCTGCTTGGCTTTTAATAGCCCGGTCATTACCACTTCAAGGGGTACGCCACGTTGAAGATGCGCCTGGGGGTCAAAGTGCATGTCGATATGCACAACGCCCTCCCCCCGTGCACGCTTGAAATAATCCATCGCCAGGTCGTAAAAATCCTCTTCATTACGAAGTACGCTCATACCCTGAAAATAGAGATTCAAAAAACCCTGCAGATCGTTGAAGTGGTAGGCATCTTTGGCGTCTTGAACTGTCGCATAGGGCAACTCAATGCCATTGCGCTGCGCTAAAGCAAACATTAACTCAGGTTCCAACGAGCCTTCGATATGCAAATGGAGTTCTACTTTGGGAAGATCACGTAAAAATTCGTGCATGAATGGCTCCTAGCTGTCTTATCAATTGATCAATGCCACTCATTATTTAAGCGGGCATTGCTCAAGTTTACCGGCATCTAGATGCCAGTGGTACTCGACCCCAGGCAATAGAGTCAGCGAACTAACCTGATGGACAAAGAAAATAGCCGTTCGGTCAACCAGCCATTTATCCAGGGTCGCCGCGATGTGCTTGGCCGTCGCCGCATCAACGCCTGCAAACGGCTCGTCAAGAATGACCACTTGAGGGTTGCATAGCATCAGGCGGGCTAATGCCAAACGCCGGCCTTGCCCCCCTGAAAGCTGCTGGCCTTTCTCGCCCACCGCCGTAGCTAAGCCTTGCGGCAATTGCTCAACCCAGCCTTTCAAGGCCACTCCATTCAATACCGCCCAAAGCATGTCATCGTTAGCCGCGGGGTTGGCGATACGCAGATTTTCGGCGATAGAAGCATCGAACAGATCGACCTGCTGGGTCAGCATGGCAAAGTGAGTGGCACGGTTTTCGGTGGAAAGCTGCCAGGATGGTATGCCGCCTACCAGCGCCTTACCTTCGGTCGCTTTTAAGCGCCCCATTAATACCCTGGCTAAAGACGATTTTCCGGCACCGGAATTGCCGGTAATCACCGCTCGTTTGCCTGCAGGTAGTTGGAAATCAACATCGCTTAACGCGGGCGCTAATGTCTGCGCATAGCGCAGAGAGAGCCGTTCAACTTGAATGCTTAGACCAACACCGTTTGGCAGCGTAACAGTGGGGGGCGTCGACGATGAATCGCCGGTAAGCACATTTAACCGCCGCACCGCTGCATAGCTAGCACCCAGCTTGACAAAACTAGCCGGTAGCGTAATGAACGACTCATTCGCCCCCAGTGCTATCAATGCCGCCATCACCAAAATAGGTCCTGTAACCAACTGCTGGCTAAACACCCAGCTAGCGAACCACACTACTGCCACCACCATTAATCCGCTGACAACACTCACCAGGCAGTTAATCAACGCTGCCTTACGCCCTAAACGGCGCTGGTTGCTAAACGCTTGCTGCTCTTGACTAGCGATCAGGGCCCGATGCCACTGGGTCGTTTGATAGCTCATCAACTCAGCAGCCCCCTGCACTTGGTCGACCACTAAACGCCGCAGCGACTGCTGGTCAACCACCTGCTGATAGCTTTGCGAAAATCCCCAGACAGCCGCCAATAGTGTCGCCACTAGCCAGAGAAAGCTCAGTGTCACCGCCATCAGCATGGCAATGCCCGGCAACCAAATAGCCACAAAAAGCGACACAGCCACCACGCCAAGTAGCGCCACCAAAGGTGGCACCAAGAGACGCAGATAAAAATTATCCAGGGTGTCGATATCCGCCGTTAACCGGCTCAACCAGTCGCTGGCACGCTCACCGTGCAAGCGAGCGTCGTCGAGGCGTGTTAAATAACCAAATACGCGATAGCGCAAATCGGCAAGCAGCGTTAACACCGTATTATGGTTATAAAGACGTTCAACATAGCGCGCGACGGTACGTGCCAAGGCGAAGAAACGAATGCCGCCACCGGGCACATAAACATCGAGTCGCGCAGGAATGCCAAGAGCCAGGGCAATACCGGTCAGAGCGCTGGCAGTAATAAACCAACCGGATAAGCCCAGCAGGGCAAGCCCAGCCATTAGGGTGATCCAAACCAGCAGAGCGCCCAATAAAAAGCGCCGGCGCCGCCGGACTAAAAGTAACAGCCAGGGACGAAAGTCGCGATAAATAGCCATCATAAGACCACCTCGACCAGCTCACCCTGCTCAAACGCCAAGTGACGATTAGCAACAGCAATCACCGCCGGATGATGGGTCGCTATCACTAAGGTACGCCCTTCTTGGGCAAGCGCTAACAACGCCGCCAAAACAAACTGCTCAGTTTCCTGGTCTAAACTCGCCGTAGGCTCATCTAATAGCAGCAGTGGCGCATCGCTAAGATATACGCGGGCAAGCGCCAAGCGCTGGGCTTGCCCGCCTGACAACCCGACTCCACGCTCGCCGATTAACGTATCCAAGCCATCGGGTAGCTGGGTTAACAGAGGTCCAAAACCAGCGCGATGTAGTGCAGCGGCCATTTCTTCGCGGCTAGCTTCAGGTGCTGCCAAGCGCAGATTATCAATCAAACTACCGTGCAAGAGACAGGGCTGCTGATCCAGCCAGGCGTAAGGGCTATTTTTTTGCCGCCGGCACTCTCCAGCGCTGGGTGAGATAAAGCCCGCGAGTAAAGCAAGCAGCGTCGACTTACCGCTACCGGAGGCACCGCTAAGCGCCACTACTTCACCCCGCTGAAGGGTGAAATCGATAGGGCCTATCACCTGCCCTCGGCCAGGATAAGCAACGCAAGCCGCCATTAACTCAATGACCGACCTATCCGACAGCGGCGCCATAGCGCCATAATCGCTCACCAAGCTTGGCTGATTGAGTATATTCACCACGCTCTCAGCGGCACCCAAGGCCGCTGCGCGGTCATGGTAGTGCTGAGAAAGGGTGCGTAGCGGCTGAAAAAACTCGGGCGCAAGCAGCAGCACCGCCAGGCCCGAAAAAAGCGTCAGTGATTGCGACGGCCCATACTCGATGTAGCCGAGCAGGCCAAAACCGACATACATGGCCACAACCGCAATCGCCACTGAGGAAAAGAACTCCAGCACTGCCGATGAGAGAAACGCCAACCGAAGAGTACGCATGCTAAGGCGCCGATAGCCATCGGTGGCATACCAAACATCCTGCTGCGCGGCTGATGTACGGCCAAATAGCTGCAGTGTGGTCATACCGCGCACATGGTCAATAAAATGCGCTGACAATCGTGATACGGCCACAAACTGATCACGGTTAAGGCGCTCAGCCCCCATGCCGACCAAGGCCATAAAAAGCGGAATAAGTGGTGMAGAAAGAAGTAGAAACAGCGCCACCAGGTAATCGAGCCAACCTGCCACCGCCAATATCAACAGCGGCAAGCAGAGCGTGATACGCAGTTGGGGGTAAAAACGCGCGAAATAACCTTCAAGCGCATCAATATGTTCAACCACTTGGTTGGCCAGGGAGCCGCTGTGCTGACTGGTAAGCCAAACCGGGCCTAAGGCAGATAGTTTATCCAGTAGCTGGGCCCTGGCACGTTGACGAATGCGCAGGCTCGCTTCCAGGCTCAGCGTTTCATGCCCCCACTGAAAGGCAGCGCGTAACAGCACGCAACCCACCAGCAGGGAAAATATCGGCACTAGGGACATGGGCGATTGATCGTGAACCACCAACTGATCAATCAGCCAGGCAAGACCCACTACCACAACGATCGTTTGACTACCTGCCAGCACGCCGCAAAGAGCAGCGCCCAGCAGGCGCTTGCGCTCTCCCTTAGCCAACGTTTGTAGCCAACTGCGCGGCGTAAGAGAAAGCGCGACTTCAGTTACCATGGATCAGTGATATCCCTCGCCTACACGCACCTTGCCGCGGAACACCCAATAGGTCCAGGCGGTATAGGTCAATATAATCGGGATGACAAACACCATACCGACTAGCAGGAATAGCTGTGACTCGGGTGATGAAGCCGCGTCCCACAGCGTGTAGTTCGGGGGCACAATCACCGGCCATTTACTGACGATCAAACCCAGGTAGGTGAAAACATAAATGCCGATAGTCGCCAGGAAAGGCACCCCTTCACGACGCTTCTGTACCGAACGGAAAACCACAAAAGCGCAAGCCAAGGCAGCAAAGGGAAAAACCCAAATCAGTTGAATATTGCCGAACCAGCGTTCCCAGACCAGAGGATTCACAAACGGCGTCCAGAGGCTAATCACGGCGAAAACAAACAGCACCAGCGCCAGCAGCAGCGGAGTGATTTTGTAGGCCCAATCCTGCACATGGCCCTCTGATTTGAGTATTAGCCAAGTCGCCCCTAGCAGCGCGTAGCCCGCCATCAAGCCAAGCCCAGTTAGCACTGAGAACGGCGTTAGCCAGTCAAAGGCACCGCCTACATAGGCGAAATCTTCAACCGGAAAGCCTTGAATATAGGCCCCTACCACAGCCCCTTGAGCGAAGGCGGCGACCGCCGACCCCCAGCAAAAAGCGCGGTTCCACCAACGCCTGTTGCGGCGAGACTTGAAACGAAATTCAAAGGCAACGCCGCGAAAGATCAACCCGGCCAGCATTAAGAAGACGCCGATGTAAAGCGCAGGCAAGAACACCGAATAAACCAGCGGAAAGGCGCCTAACAAGCCAGCACCGCCGAGTACCAGCCATGTTTCGTTGCCGTCCCATATCGGCGCCACCGAGTTCATCATCACATCCCGAGCATCTTCATCGGGAGCAAAGGGGTAGAGAATACCCAACCCCAAATCAAACCCATCCATAAGCACATACATCATGATGCCGAAACCGATGATGAAGGCCCAAACTAACGTTAGATCAAACATTTCCATGTCTAGCTCCTCACCGGGTCAACGTCATCATCAAAAGGCGTATGCGCCGCCGACATAGGCCGCATGGGGCGCTTGAAGTTCTCGTCGGTGGTTTCGCGTTCCTCTTCCGGCAGCATGCCGTTACGCACCACACGGGTGAGGTAATAAATGCCCGCGTAAAACACCACGCCGTAGACCAAGGCATAGCCAATCAGCGTAAACAGCGCCATAGGGCCGGTGAGCGACGGGGTTAAGCCCTCGGCATGGGTCATCATGCCGTAAACCAGCCACGGCGAACGGCCTGACTCTGTGACGATCCAGCCCGCCAAAACAGCCACAAACGGCATGGGAATCATCGCCGTCAGGCCTTTTAAAAATAGCCGCTTGTCGTAGATACGACCTTTGCGACGCAAGATTAACCCCGTCAACGCCACCGCAATCATCAGCAGACCAATCCCGACCATAACGCGGAAGCCCCAAAATACAATCAGCACCGGCGGCTGCTCGTCAGGCGCCGCCTCGCTAATGCCAGGCACTTCCCCATCAAGAGAGTGGGTCAAGATGATACTGGCCAGGTTCGGAATACCCAGCTCAAAGTGGTTGGTTTGTGCGTCCTGGTCAGGGATGGCGAACAGCAACAGCGGCACATTGCCAGAGGTCTCCCAGTGCCCTTCCATGGCAGCCACTTTCGTCGGCTGGTGCTCTAAGGTGTTAATGCCATGGAAATCGCCAATGACCGCCTGGGTCGGTGCCAGAAACAGCAACAGCCAGAGACACATGGAGAGTGCACGACGATTCGCTTCGGGGTCACGGTCACGTAACAGGAACCAAGCACTCACCCCTGCCACAACAAAGCCACCGGTCAAAAACGAGGCAACGGCCATATGCATAAAGCGGTAAGGAAACGAAGGGTTAAAGATCGCCTCGCTCCAGGAAGTCACGTGGAAGCGAAAGTCGATCAGCTCAACGCCGGCAGGAGTATGCAGCCAGCTGTTAGCCGATAGAATCCAGAAGGAAGAGATAAAGGTGCCCACCGCCACCATAATCGCCGCAAATAGGTGCACCCCTTGAGGGACTTTACCGCGCCCAAATAGCAGCACGCCCAAGAAGGCTGCCTCTAAAAAGAACGCCGTGACGACTTCATAGCTAAGCATGGGCCCGAGGAAATTCGAAGAGGCCTGAGAAAAGTTGCTCCAGTTCGTGCCGAACTGAAAGGACATTACGATGCCTGACACCACCCCCATGCCAAAGACAACGGCAAACACCTTTGTCCAGAATAGCGAGAGGCGATCCCACGCAGGATTCTTCGTCTTGAAGAACAGGCCATGGAGCAGCGCGATATAGGACGCCAAGCCAATCGTGAACACGGGGAAGATAGCGTGAAACGACACAACGAATGCAAATTGCAATCGCGATAATACCAGCGGATCAAGTTCCATTTCACTCTCCTAAGACCTGAATCGGTATCCCATATGGGTTAACACAAGCTTAGTAGAGCCTTTATGGCACGACACTTTTAGTTATAAGCACTAAGCTTATTGCTTTACGCCAGGACCCTGTCACTAGCGCCCCTCTTGGACAATTATTATACAACAAGCCTTCACTGCCCAAGATGAGTCGCATTGACGCACCGATCAGCCTGCGCCAACCTTGATGGCCTAAATACCATAGCGGCACGCCATGACGATAAAAGCACTACCGAGACATTATCACCACGCTGACCATATAGCCGGTGTAAGCGACAAATAGGGCCAGCAGAACGCCCCCTTCCAGACGATTAATGCGCCGTGGGCGGCCGCGCCAAGAAAACGCAAACAGGATCATCAGTAGCGTCATGCCGGTCATCACGCTCCAATCCCGCACCAGCACCTCTCGCCCTGATTCGATAGGCGCAATCAACCCCGCAAGACCAACGACCGCCAAGCTGTTAAACAGGTTAGAACCAACCACATTGCCCAGCACCATATCATGCTCCTTGCGACGCAGAGCGGTGATAGAGGATGCGAGCTCGGGCAGTGACGTACCTATAGCTACCACGGTCAGACCAATAATCAAGTCGCTCACACCGAAGCGCAGCGCAATCTCAACGGCGCCCCATACCAGTAGACGTGAACTAGCGATCAGCAGCACTAGCCCCACTAACGTCCACATAATGGCTTTCCCCCTGGACATCGGCTTGTTKTCCAGGGTTTCTGCCACTTCAGATACGATTGAATCTTCGGGCTGATTCCGAGACCGCAAAATGCTGGCAACAATAAAAACAACCAACGCCAGCAAAAGAACAACAGCCTCCCAGCGCGCAACAAACCCGTCCAGCAGCATCAAGCCTGTTGCTAGCATCACCAGCATTAATATCGGCATCTCTTTACGAATAACACTAGAGTGAACCGAGAGGGGCGCGATAAGCGCTATCAAACCGAGTATCAAACCAATATTGGCTATATTTGAACCGTAAGCATTACCGACCGCCAAGCCGGGATTTCCGTCCAGCGCCGCAAGAACCGACACCATCATTTCCGGTGCTGAGGTACCGAAACCAATAACCAGTATCCCGATCAACAGTGGTGACAAGCCAAGCCAACGCGACGTTGCCGCAGCACCGTCGATAAACTTCTCGGCACTCCAAACCAATAGGACTAATCCAAACACAACCGCTAATGTGGGAAGCAACATTTCGTTTCCTTCGTGGCATAATGATTGGCACTGCTCACAGATTCTGATCTAAATAACACTTCATAGCGACGGTAGTAAGATGCTATTACTAGCAATCCTTGCCACTATATTGCGACACTGAGAAGCTAATCCGACGCAGAATTACGCGGCCATCCCGAGCATATTTAACAGCTCGTCACTGCGCCGCAGCATCGTTGTCTAAACTAACGCCTTGGTCAAGCGGCTAGCCTATGTTTTTGAAGATTATTTCAGCGACATAGAGTTGCTAAACTACGTATTTGACAGCTTAATCCGCCACATCCTAGTAGTTTTGCTAGGGGCTCGCACTGAGAGTTTTGGTTTTTGCCTCCACAACGATTGATTAAACGCCCTACATTGCCGGTCAACGCCCCCCTCGTTGACCGTTTGCCACCTGAGGCCAGAACTCAGCGACGGCGTTTGCGTGCCTGTCATGAGTGTGACTGGGTATCGGCGTTGACGCCGTTAAACTCTGGCGAGAAAGCCAGCTGCCCACGCTGCTCACACGTGCTGGTTAAACGCCACCGCTACCCAGCCCAGCGCAGCATGGCTCTAGCCATTGCCTCGCTTGCGGCCCTTATAATGGCAGTGTCGTTCCCGTTTATTAGCTTTACTGTCAGCGGAGTGAGTAACCGCATTGAACTGACACAGACGGCCACCACGTTGATCGGCTTTCACCAGCCGGTGGTCGCCATAGCGGTCATTATGACCATTGTGGTACTGCCCGCGGTCTACCTACTGGGCGTTATCTGGCTGCAGTTTGGGCTACTCCGCGATCGCCCCCTGCCCTTTAGCCGTGATATTGCCAGGTCATTAGCGCACTTAACGCCGTGGATGATGGCCGATGTGTTTATTATCGGCGCATTGGTCAGCCTGATAAAAATCGCCGGCCTGGCCGACGTGACCATAGGCATCTCCTTCTGGGCATTTTGTGCTTTTGCACTACTGCTACTGATGACCAGTCAGTCCCTGGACGCCGATTGGATGTGGTTCTCGCTAGAGGGAGAACCACTGGCTCCCGAAGGCACTCAGACAGGGCTACCGGCTGGCGAACAAGGGCTAACCGGCTGCCCCACCTGCGGGCTGATCAACAGGCTATCGCCACAGGGCCGTGGGCGCTGCATTCGCTGCCATGAAAAACTGCATCAGCGGCTACCGAACAGCTTGCAGCGCACATGGGCACTTCTCGGTGCATCGGCCATCATGTACATTCCAGCCAATGTATACCCTATTATGACCACCACCAGCTTAGGCAACTCCTCGCCTTCGACCATTATTGGCGGTGTGGTGCAACTGATTCAGATGGGCTCATGGCCGATTGCAGTAGTTATCTTTATTGCCAGCGTGATCGTCCCCGTCGGCAAATTGGTGGCGTTAACCTGGCTTTGCTTAGTCGTCAGGCGTAGCAGTGCATTAAACGCCCAAAGCCGCACCCGGCTGTACCGCTTAACAGAATTTATCGGCCGCTGGTCAATGGTCGATGTCTTCGTGGTGGCCATCTTAGTAGCGCTGATTCGCGCGGGCTCCTTGATGTCCATTACACCAGGCCCGGCGGCACTCGCCTTTGGCTCTGTGGTTGTGTTAACCATGTTGGCGGCTATGAGCTTTGATCCGCGCTTGATTTGGGATACTCCACTCCCACCTCGTCACTCTCTTCTTCGCCGTAAAGCGGCCACCAAGGAACCTGTTGATGGCTAACGAACCAGCATCGTCAAATCCCAGCCCAACAAACGGTCAGGATCTAAATAAAGCCAAAACATCACGCCAGACCCGGCTCTCGCCCATTTGGGTCGTGCCTATCGTCGCGATCGCTATCGGTTTATGGCTGGTTTATGACAACTACGCCAGTCGTGGCACCCAAGTAACGCTGACCATGGAGAGCGCCGAGGGGATCGAAGCGGGCAATACGCTGATTCGCAGCCGTAATGTTGAAGTTGGCCGAGTGCAGAGCGTGCGCTTGTCTGACGACCTTTCCCATGCGGTGTTAACCGCCCGCATTCAGCCAGAGGTAGAGGATATGCTGCGCGAAGACACCCGCTTTTGGGTGGTCAAGCCGCGCATTGGCCGTGAAGGTATTAGTGGGCTGGGCACCGTGCTCTCTGGCGCTTATATTCAGCTTGAACCAGGCACAGAGACAGCACCCCGGCGAGAATTCCCGGTAAGCGATATCCCCCCTGTTGCGCCAGCAGGCCAAGCAGGCCTGCGTCTTAGCTTAACGAGTCAACTGGGCAATTCACTGCGGGTAGGTGATCCAGTCTCCTACCAAGGCTACACCGTAGGCCGTATCGAAGAGAATAGTTTTGAGCCCGAGTCACGCACCATGAAGCATCAGGTGTTTATTGAAGAGCCGTATACCAATTTAGTCACCGATAGCACCCGTTTCTGGACCGCTAGCGGTGTTGATTTCCGCTTAGACGCCGACGGTGTTCGGGTTAACGTTGAATCCCTAGAAGCACTACTGGGGGGCGGTGTTACCTTCGGCGTACCCGAAGACCTGCCGATGGGACAMCCCGTTGAAGCCAATACGCACTTCACCCTCTATGCCGATGAAAACGCCGCACGGGAAGGCACCTTTAACCGCTACTTGGAGTATGTGCTGCTGGTAGACGAAACGGTACGCGGACTTTCCAAAGGCGCGCCGGTAGAGTTTCGCGGCGTGCGACTGGGCACCGTTGCCGCAGTGCCCTGGAACTTTACCGCACCCCAGCCCGACTCGCGCGCACGCTTTGCGATTCCCGTCCTGATTAGGATTGAGCCTCAGCGCCTGGGCATAGAAAATAGCGATATTGACCTGGAAGAGTGGGAGGCACGCTTCCAGCGCATGTTTGGCTTGGGGCTGCGCGCCTCGCTAAAAAGTGGCAGCCTGCTGACGGGCGCCCTGTTTGTCGATTTAAACTTCCAGCGTGATCTTGCCGATGAGTATGTTGCCGAACGCTTCTCGGATCGAGCCGTATTCCCCACCGTGCCTGGCGGCTTTGCCCAGATACAAGCTCAGGTGACGGATTTACTCGAGAAGTTAAACGCCCTTGAGGTCGAGCCGCTGTTAACCGGCTTGGATCGTAATCTGCAGGCTTCTGAGAGTATGCTGAATGAGGTTCGCGATGTGAGCACCTCCCTTAACCAGTTGCTCAATGACCCGGAAACACAAGCTGTTGGGGGCAACCTAAACGCGACGCTAGAAGAACTGCGCAGCACGCTACAGGGCTTATCCCCTTCATCGCCTGCCTACCAGGAGCTTACAACGGCGATTGAACGGTTGGATCGCTTGATGCGTGACCTGCAGCCACTCACTCGAACGCTCAATGACAACCCCAGAGCACTTTTGTTTGACAATCTGGATGCCCAAGACCCCATTCCGCGTGCGCCGCGTGATTAAGGAGCAAAGTATGTTGATATGGATTAGGTATTTGCTGCTGCTGTTGGTCTGCTTACTGGTCTCCGCCTGCGCCAGCAGCGTCACGCCCCCTGCACGCTATATGCTGCCGAGCGCGCCATTGGCAAGCACTCCCCAACAGCCACAGGGCACGCTACTGGTCAGCTCCCCTCGGCTTGCCCATTACCTTGATGTCGATGGCATCGTGATGCAGCTCGACGATATTACCCTGAACGCTGCGCGGGAACACCAGTGGGCCGAAGGGTTGGGCAGACAGCTAGAGCGAAGGGTGCGCGCTAACTTAGCGCAAGCGCTGCCAAGGCTTAGGGTTATGCGTGAGGAAGGTGAACAGGCCAACGCATTGACCCTGCGCCTCAACGTTGATCAATTCCAGGGCCGCTTTGACGGTGTCGCCGTGGCTAGCGGCCAATGGCAATTGCTTAACGCTGTGGGTGAACTGCTAGCGATGGAAAATTTCCACACGGAAACAGCCCTTGCAGAGGATGGCTACCCCGCTCTGGTGCGCGCATTAAGCGATAGCTGGGATCAGGCTGCCGAGCTTATCGCCAACGCAATACGCCAGGGCGACTATTTTGATTAGTCAGCGCTTTTCTAAACGGGGCTTGCTGCACTAAGCTTAATGCTATTCCTCTCTGGGGTGCCCACATGACAGATGAACCGAACCAAACGACTGAAGTGCCGGTTGAACAACTGCGTGATGCCATTAACGCCCTAATGGAAACAGTAACGGCGCTGATAGAGGGCGAAGCGTCTCAAGGGGTTTTTGAAACAGCCCTCAATAGCCACGACGCCCTTCGCGATCAGCTAGCAGCACGCACACTCGACACCTCAACACTGGCCGCGCTCCAGCGCATCGAGCAATTTATTACTGTTCAAGCTGGGCACTACTATCAAACGGTTAACGGCGAATTTGATGAACAGCAAAGCGGCCGCTTTATCGCCCTCTTTGCGCGACAGCTATTGGCGCTCGACGGTGTCGGGCCAGCCACTGCGCGCCAACTCTTTCAACTGGGGGTTTTCACCCCTGAGCACTTTTTTGCCTTAACGCCTAAACAGGTGGCACAACTACAACTACCGCCCGCTACCTTAGCTCGGGTAATTCCACTGCATGCCCAGCACCCATCACTGACACGTGACAGCGAAACAAGCTGACGCTGCATAACCGTGTTACACTATTCGTCTTATTACTGACACGTGTTACTAACGCCTAGGTTTACTGGTGTGTCCGTGCACATCAGATGATAGTGCGCCTTGGCGCTATCTCCTTCACGTCTCCTGTCATCCACGGCTAACCAACGACCATCGCGGCACACTGAATTATCTGGCACACTTCGCTGCCGCGATGGTGAATCAACCTCGCTTTTTGAACATTACACCTAGTGATAACAACCACTTAACGGTATTAATTCACTAGGTGATTGCGGAGAACGCATGAGCTTTTCTGAACTTGGCCTGCACGCCGATTTGTTACGCGCTGTCACAGCGCAAGGTTACACCGAACCTACCCCGATACAACGACAGGCCATCCCCGTCGTATTAGAAGGTCGTGACATGCTAGCCAGCGCCCAAACCGGCACTGGCAAAACCGCTGGTTTTACGCTGCCAATGCTGCAACGCCTGAACACCGGCAAACGACCTGCGAAACGTCAGGTACGGGCGCTGGTGCTAACCCCGACCCGTGAGCTTGCCGCTCAAGTAGGCGAAAGCGTGTCGACCTATGGCCAGCATCTGGCCCTGCGCTCTCACATTATTTTTGGCGGCGTTGGCCAACAGCCTCAAATCGATGCACTAAAAGCCGGCTTGGATGTACTCGTTGCCACCCCCGGTCGACTGCTGGATCTTCACCAACAGGGGCATGTAGACCTCTCCTGCGTTGAGATTCTAGTGCTTGATGAAGCGGATCGCATGCTAGATATGGGCTTCATCCATGATATTAAACGCCTGCTGCGGCTGGTGCCTAAAAAGCGCCAAAACCTACTGTTCTCAGCAACGTTCTCTAACGAGATCCAAGCCCTAGCACAACAGCTGCTGGATAACCCGGCGATGATTGAAGTAGCGCCGCGCAATGCCACCGCCGAGAAAATTGAGCAGGCTATTTACCGCGTTGATCGCGAGAAGAAGCGCGAGCTTCTGGCCCACTTAATCCAGCAAAACGGCTGGTTTCAAGTGCTGGTATTTACGCGCACTAAACATGGCGCTAACCGCTTGGCCGAGCAGCTCTCCAAGCAGGATATTCCCTCCATGGCGATCCATGGCAACAAAAGTCAGGGGGCGCGCACCCGCGCGTTAACCGCCTTTAAGAGTGGCGACCTGCAGGTACTCGTGGCCACCGATATTGCTGCCCGTGGTCTGGATATCAATGAGCTGCCCCACGTCGTCAATTTTGATCTCCCCAATGTGGCGGAAGATTACGTCCACCGCATTGGCCGTACCGGCCGTGCTGGCAGCAATGGCAAAGCCGTCTCGCTGGTGTGTGTTGACGAAGACGCCCTGCTGGGCAGTATTGAGCGACTCATCAAACAGACGCTGCCAAAACATATTGAACCAGGCTTTGAGCCCGACCCCAGCATCAAACCTGAGCCTATCGAGAATGGCCGACGCAATCAGCGCCAGCCGCGTGCCAAGCGCAAACCCGATGGCCAGAGTGCCAATACGGGTGGTGAGCGTAAACGACGCGTTCGCCGCTAGCTCAGAGCGCAGGAATATGCGAAGGTGCCCCCTTCGTATATTCCAAGCCGCTGTTTCCAGCAGCTATTTCAGCCAACACCTTTCACGGAGTGAATATGGCGTCTTCTCAACTAATGGCCGAGTACCGCCAATGGCTGACGTTTCAACGTCAAGAGCAGCTCAGCCGCGAACATCAAGGGATCGTGCAGCGCTTAGAGGACGCCCGGGCGTCAGCTAATCAAGTAGTTCAAGCCTACCGCAGCATGGCTGAAAAAGCGTCGGTTGAAGGCGCTTGCTACCGCACGATCTTCTTACGCCAGCGGGAGGACAACCACGCCCTTCCCTGCGAAGGCTGGCTGTTTGTGCGCCGCGTACTTAGCGAAGGCAACAGTACCCGTGTGCGCGTCACGCTGCTTGAAACCTTTACCCTTGAAGACGGCATCATGGCGCCAGGCGATAAACCTGCACGCAAGTTAACGTTGGAAATATTCGATCAATTGAATATGGATAAAGGTATGCGCACCAACGTCAGGGTGGACTGCCTGGATACCCCCCAGGATTACCATTTCATCACGCTACTCGATGCCGTTCGTGGAGACTTGCGCCCCCACCTTAAGTAAAAGCGGATTTTAAATAAGTATAAATATGGCATCGCGTCGTTCAATTACGTTTATTTTGCTGATGGTTGTGGTGGGGCTAAATCTACGCCCCGCTATGTCTTCGGTCGCCCCCTTACTCACCCGGCTACAAGAGAGTGCGGGGCTTTCCGCTACCGCCGCAGGGCTACTCACCACGCTTCCAGTGCTGTTTTTAGGCCTCTCCGCGCCACTTGCTCCGACGCTGGCTAAACGCATAGGCAGCGAACGAGCACTGAGTGCAGCGCTGACACTACTGGCAGCAGGGCTTATTCTGCGTGGTTTGCCACTTCCCGGCGGACTCTTTGTCGGCTCGGCAATGGCAGGCTGTGCAATTGGCATTGGTGGCACTCTACTACCGGCCTTGGTTAAGCGTGAACTTCCCGACAGCGCCGACCTGCTCACCGGTCTATACACCATGGCGCTCTGTTTAGGCGGCGCCTTAGGAGCCGGGTTTAGCGTTCCTCTAACCCAACTATTGGGCAGCTGGCAAGCAAGCTTAATGAGTTGGTCTCTACTAGCGCTCTTCGCACTGCTACTGTGGCACTTTCAAATGCCCAGTACTACGAGGGCAGACATACCCACACCACCCAAAAGCGGCATTTTACGGCTACTTAAGCAGCCGCTTACCTGGCACATTATGTTCTTTATGGGCATTCAGTCTTCCATGGCATATATCGTATTTGGCTGGCTGCCCACGCTACTGGTTGATCGCGGCTACAACGAAGCCGATGCAGGCTGGACCATGGCGGTTTCGATTATGTGCCAGCTAGTCTCCGCGCTGGGCGCCCCCTGGGTTGCGCGCCTGGGTCGTGACCAGCGGCCCGCGCTATTACTGGTACTGATTAGCACCGCCATGGGTCTGTGGATGCTGCTTATCGCGCCATTAATATGGAAATGGCCCGGCGCCGCACTCCTCGGCATCGGCCAAGGCGGCAGCTTTAGCCTGGCGCTGAGCCTGTTAGTCTTGCGCACAGCCAACTCACGCCTTGCCGGTCAGCTCTCTGGGCTCGTCCAGGGCGGTGGTTATACACTGGCAGCACTTGGCCCTTTCGGTGTGGGGGTTATGCTGCAGTCAGGCGCCGACATATCACATATCGCCTGGCTATTGATCGTTCTGATCACGGTTTGCTGTGGCTTTGCCCTACTGGCGGGTCGCAACCAGCGCTTAGATGACCAAAGCGGTGGACTTTTGGTAGAGCACGTTACTCGTACTTACTGACCCTCCAGGAAAAGGCAATGAGCTCCCACTCCCCTTTAGCTGACAAGCCCCCTAATAAAGAGCGTATTCTGGTTATTTACACAGGCGGAACAATCGGTATGCAGCAGCATGCCGATGGACTTGCGCCTAGCGGTGACTTTGCCACTCGCATGGCAACGGCGCTGAACCAGCTACCCCTTACCCAACAGCAAGCTTTACCCGGCTATGATCTAGTTAGCTACGCGACATTAATTGATTCAAGCGCGGCCACGCCGCTTACCTGGCAACAGGTCGCCCGCGATGTGAGCGACCAGCTAACGGCCTACGCCGGCTTCGTCATTATTCATGGTACCGATACGCTTAGCTGGACGGCTGCTAGCCTTGCCTACCAACTCCAGGGACTGGACCGACCGGTGGTAATAACAGGCTCCATGTTGCCACTGGAAGCGCCCGGCAGCGACGCCTTAGGCAATTTGTATGGCGCGCTGCAGTTCGCCGCCAAGCCCGCGCTCCAAGAGGTGGCTATTTACTTTGCCGGGCAGTTGCTGCGGGGCGCCCGCGCCATTAAGCAGCACAGTCAAGCAGCCAACGCGTTCGCCAGCCCCAACTATCCATTGCTGGGTGAGCGGGTAGGCGACGACTTCGTTTATTACCCCAGCCGTGGACTTGGCCTTCAGCAGCGCGGCGCACCGCGTTTCGAGCTGCCCGACTACCGCTTGGTTAATCAAGGAGAGGTCGTCCGCATCGCCCTTTGGCCGGGCATTTCGGCATGGCAGTTAAGCGCCTGGCTGAGTGATCCACGGGTTAAAGGGGCGTTACTACAACTCTGGGGCGCCGGTAATCTGCCCGACGACCCAAGCTTACTGGACGTACTCGCCAAGGCCAGCGGGGAAGGCAAATTGCTTGCCGCCATCAGCCAGTGCCCGCAGGGTAGTCTCCATCTGGGCGCTTACGCTGCGGGGCATGGCCTTAGCGATGCAGGCGTTCTCGCCGGTGATGATATGACGCCAGAAGCGGCTTTCACCAAGCTAGCCCACTTAGTGGCGCAACCACTCGCACTAGAAGATCAGCGTCAGCGTTTTTTAACCTCGCTAATCGGTGAACGCTAGCCCGCCAAAGCGGTTGAAAGGTGGCGTAGGCTGAGAATCAAGCTATGTTATAGAAACGATTCTAAGCGTTTGAAGGAGCAACAGGTTATGGAAAAACCGGTACACCATTTCAGCGAACTATTCGAACAGTTAGGCTTGGCATCCGATGCAGAGTCAATTGAGCGCTTTATCCAGCGCAACGCCCCGCTCCCGGAAACAATGCCACTGGCTGAGGCCCCCTGCTGGAACGAGGGGCAGGCGGAATTTTTAAAAGAAGCGGTGGAAGAGGACGCCGACTGGGCCGAAGTGGTCGACCACCTCGACGCCTCAATGCACAAAGCTCGCTAGAACCGGTTTGCTAGGCGCCCCGCGCCGCTTCAACGCGGCGCCTGTACCACGCCCCTGCCAGCAGCAGTAGCGCCAGTGCTATCAGAGGCAGCACTACATCAAACTGCAGCGCATCCTCGTCTTCGATAGCCTCTAAGGCGCCGTATATCGCACTACTATAAACCGCCCATTTTATCGACAAACCCAAAGCCGCTGCCACTAGGTACGTCTTAAGAGGCAGATGGCGTAAACCTGCGGCAAAATTGATAACCGAGTGGGGAAAGCCGGGCAATATACGCATTGCGCACTGGGTCATTACATCGCTTCGCTGCTCTAACATCTGCATGACTTTTAAGGTCAGCCCTTGAGGATTCCAACGCCGCCCTGCCCGCGCCGCTATTTGATAAGCCCCCCATGCTCCCGCCACGCTACTGAGTGTCAGCATTACCGTGGCGATAAGCGGCGGGTAAAAAGGCGCAATAAGCCACAGCCCAATACTGCCCGGCAATCCTATGGCCAAGGTAACGGCCATGATTAGCATCACCCCCATAATCACCATCGGATAATGAGACGCCTGAGAAGCCCATTGCTTAACCGCCATCAAATCGGGCGAATACCATAGCCACACGTAGGCCAGCATGGCAAAACTTGCAAACCCTAGCGCCCAGCGCCAAGGATGTCGTGGTGGGCTATTCATTCAAGCGAGCTTCCACGCGCTCAAGAATTTGTCGGCTGACTTTTCCTACTAACGGCTTCGCCGCTTTGTTAACGGCTTTTTCCATCAGACGATTGCGGATCTCATAAGTGAGCGTCAACGCCACCTCGGTGCCTTCGGGCACCTCGCGAAGGCGATAACGCCCCTGGTTTTTTACGCCATCCAACGACTCCCAGGCAAGCACATGGGGGGGCTGAATCTCGGTCACCATGACATCAAACGACCAGTACATACCCACGGCGCGGACATGCCAGCGATAGCGATTTTCGCCCAGGGTTTCAATTGAGCGAATCAGGTCTGAGTAATCGGCAAAATCTTCGACACGGCGCAGTAGTTCGAACACGCGTTCGGGCGGCGCGTTAATGATTTCACTATGTTCAATCGTTGCCATTGGTTCGCCTCTAACAGCATGGAGAGATAGCGTAGCATGTTGATATTCATGCTGCCTGCCTACGCTTTTTTTACCTCAACAGGGTACGTCGATTGGCGCTAGAACTGGCCAGATTCACGACTATTGCGTAAACTGCCGCACTTCCGGACCGGACCCCGGAACGCCGCGCCAGCTCAACGCTGCTCGCGATTAATAAATTCTCCGACAAAGAGTGTTTTCTCATGTCATCAATACCCCCAGTGGCTGCTGACACAGCCACCACGACCGTTGTTATCTATTCCGGTGGAATGGACTCTTTTACCGTACTTCACCGCGCGCTGCGGGAAGGGCTTAACGTACACGCGCTTTCGTTTGACTACGGTCAGCGCCATGCCCGCGAACTCGATACTGCGCGCCAGGTTTGCACCTCTCTTGAGCTGCCCCATCAAGTGGTCGATATTCGTGCGATACACGGTTTGATTGATAATTCGGCGCTCACCAATCCCGAGCAAGCGATGCCCCAGGGCGACTATGACGCGGACAATCTACGCGCCACCGTGGTGCCTAACCGTAATATGATTCTGCTCTCCCTGGCGATTGCCAAGGCCGTTAATATTGGTGCGGAGCGAGTCGACTACGGCGCCCATGGCGGTGACCACGTTCTCTACCCTGACTGTCGCCCCGAATTCGTCGAGGCAATGAATCAAGTAGCGGGCATTGCCAACTTCGAGCCGGTAAAGTTACACGCCCCCTATTTATACACAAGCAAGGCCGATATTTTGCGCGAAGGCCTTGCCATGGGATTGGACTACGCCCATACCTGGACATGCTACGAAGGCCGTGAGCTCGCCTGCGGCGTATGCGGCAGTTGCCGCGAACGGCTGGCCGCCTTTGCGGCCAACGGTGTCACCGACCCACTAGCTTATAGCGTGAACAGCACAGCAGGTCAGTGCTGATGTATCAGGTCAAAGAAGCTTTTTATACCCTGCAAGGTGAAGGCGCCCAGGCCGGCAGAGCAAGCGTTTTCTGTCGATTTAGCGGCTGCAATCTGTGGTCGGGCCGTGAGGTTGACCGGGCAACGGCTAAATGCACCTTTTGCGATACCGATTTTATCGGCACTAACGGCATCAATGGCGGGAAATTTGCCACCGCCGCTGCCCTGGCCGAGCATATTGCTGCGCTCTGGCCCAGCCAGAGCGACAATGCGACGCCCTATGTGGTATTTACCGGCGGAGAACCGTTGCTGCAGCTCGATGCGCCGCTGATTGCCACCCTGCATAGCCATGGGTTTGAGGTGGCTGTCGAAACCAACGGAACGCTACCCCCACCCCCAGGCATAGACTGGCTCTGCGTAAGCCCCAAGGGCAGCAATCCGCTGGTCGTTACCCAAGGTGACGAATTAAAGCTCGTTTACCCCCAGGCAGATGCTCCCCCGGAGCAGTTTTCACGCCTTGGGTTTCACCATTTCTTTCTACAGCCGATGGATCTTGCTCCTCTCAATCAGGCTAAGACCACCGTCGCTGAAGCGACTGCTTACTGTATGGCTAACCCCCAGTGGCGACTGTCGCTGCAAATGCACAAATTAGCAGGTTTTGATTAATGTCCCTATTTGTTCAACAACTGACCCATATTGACGTATCCCTCTGGTGTTCTCAGCGCGGCTTAGTCGGCTGTAGCTGGCAGGTAGACGCAGTGCTGGATGGCGAGCTGGGCGAAGATGGCATGCTGTTCGACTTTGGTGAAGTTAAACCATGGATCAAACGCACGCTCGACAGCGGACTCGACCACACCCTGCTGGTGCCCACTCAAGCACCTGGGGTCACGGTGACGGAGTGCCCTGAGGGTGTCTGCGTACGTACCACCACCCCCTACCCCATGGAAGTACGCGGGCCGAAAGAGGCGTTTAGTTTACTGCCCTGGCAGGCTATTGATATGAACACGGTGGCCGAGCATTTAAGCCAGCAGCTCACCGAGCAGCGCCCAGAGAATGTCCATCAAGTCACTCTGACGCTTAGTGACGAAACTATCAACGGCGCTGCCTATGGCTACACGCATGGCCTGAAGCGCCACCTGGGCAACTGCCAGCGTATCGCCCACGGCCACCGCTCGCGGCTACATATCTTTCAGCAGGGGGTGCGTCAAGCCGAGCTCGAACAGCAGTGGGCGGCGTGGCTGGATAATCGCTACCTGCTTGAAGAGGCCGATATCACCTCAAGGGATAACAACTTCCTTACCTGCGGCTACCGGGCCGCCCAAGGTGATTTCTCCATTACGCTGCCACAGTCGCTATGCGCAGTTCTCCCCGGCCCTACCACGGTAGAAAATATTGCCGCTTGGCTGGCAAAAGAGGTTGCCACGCAAAGTGGGGTAACCACACGCATCCAGGCCTTTGAGGGCATTAACAAGGGCGCAATTGCCGCGTTTTCACCCAGTGCTATACCCAGGTGACAGGCTATGAGTGAAGGCTGTCGGGCGGGGTGTGGCGCCTGCTGCATCGCGCCCTCCATCAGTTCCGCCATCCCCGGCATGCCAGAGGGCAAGCCGGCGGGCGTTCGCTGCGTGCAATTAGATGAGCATAACCTGTGCCGTCTATTTGGCGACCCAAGCCGCCCCAGGGTTTGCGAGCGATTTAACTTTGACGCCAGCGTATGTGGCGAACACCGGGAAGAGGCGCTCGCCACCTTGACGTGGCTAGAACGGGATACCGGTTAGCCTTCAATGCCCACAGGGTGCGGCAAGCGCCGATCCAGCAAGCTGATCCAGCGGGTCAGCACCGGGGCATCGCTGTGGCTGACTTCGCTCAACAACCGCCTAAAGCTCTCCTTAGCCTGCTGGTCGTTAGGCTCAATGCGCGTTAGCCATAGCTCAAGAGCTGCCAACTCTTGGTGGCGATTGCCATGCTCGCGGGCCTGGTTAATTGCCATTTCAGCCAGTGCTTTGACTTCATTGGCAGGATGCCCAAGCAGCTCACGCACCTTAGCCAGCTGGGTGGCTAATTCGGGCAGAAACAGCGTGGTGCGCTCCCGAGCAATCACCAAGCACTGGTCAAGGTACTCCTCTGCAGCATTTAGCTCACCCAGCTCAATACAGGCATCCGAGTACCACAACACCGGCCGCTGGTAGCGGTCGCGACCATTCAATTCCGCCATCTGATCCAGGCTATCACGCAATTGAGCCAAGCCAGTGGCATCACCCGCCAGGGCGCGTTGCCAGCCGAGAATACACTGGCTGGAAATTTGCCATAGCTGTAAATCTGGCGTGCCGGTCATTGCCGCCGCCCGCTCCGCATGCCGTGTGGCCAAGTGAACGTGGCCAAGCTGGCGATAGAGTGCCGCGGCAAACAGTAGTGCCAGCGCCAAGGTGCCGGGGTGGGCAATCTTCTCCGCCAAACGGATCGCTGCCGATACCTGACGCTCGGCGCGTTGATAATCACCCCGCAGGCACAGCGCCCAGCCTTGGAAACAGGCGGCCGAGACTTGCGGGTGATCGGAGAACGGCAGCCATTCGATCATCATCTGCGCATTGAGCGGGTCGATTTCATCCAGATGGTCGTGGGCCTGCTGAATACGACCGGCCCAATACTCGCAGTTGGCACGCGCATAGTCGGCCAAGCGGCGATAGCGTGGGTCTTCAAGGCGCGCGGCAATATCGGCGAGCGTCGACGCCAGGGCGAAGGCATCAGCATGGGCATAGCGCTGGCTACGCCCCACCCAAAGCCCCCATTTGACCAGGAATATCTGCTCTAGATCTTCTGGATCTTCCAGGCTATCGGTGCCCGATTCGCGCAGCAGCTCACGGGCACGCACAAAGCTTTCGTGAGCGGTTGGCGAGCCGTGTCCCTCTAATGAAAACGCCGCCTGACCACGCACGGTGAGTAGGCTCACTTCACGCTCAATCTCATGCTCAACGTGGCGCAGGCTCGCCAAACCAAAATCGGCCATGCGTAGCGCGGTTCGGTTAGCGCTGACTTTCAGCGCCTCTCGTGCAGCTAGCTCAAAGTAGCGAGCGCCACGGGCGTAGTGACCGCTACGACGCAGATGGGTGGCAAAATCACCGGGGTGGCGACTAATCCATACCGGGAAGCGCTCCTCTATTAAGGTCACCACCTGCTGGTGCAGTTTTACCCGCACATCGCGCGGACAGGAAAGATAAGCAGCTTCTTGCAACAGCTGATGGCTAAACTGGTACTCGTGCTCACCGCTGTCTTTATCGACCGGCTCTATGATCTCCAAAACGCGCATATGCTCGAGCGCTTGGTTCAGCCGCCCTTTTTCCCAGCCGCTGCACTCCTGTAAGAAATCCAACCGGAAGCGCTTACCCAGCACGGCTGCCACATGGGCAATTTCTCGATCGCTTTCCAGTTGATCAATACGGCTGGCCAATAGACCCAGCAGCCCTTTGGGGAGTTCGTCGAACTGGACACTGCGCCCTTCGCGACGATCCATATCCAAGCGGCGACAAATCTCCTGCATATACAGCGGCACGCCATCGCAGCGTTCAATAATCTGGTTACGTAGCCGCGGGCTCATGTGAATACGATAACGCCGCGAAAGCTGTGACAATAGCCGTGAGGACTGCTGCGCATCCAGATTACCCAAGCTAATTTGCTGATCCCAATGCAGTTTTACCGGCAGCAGTTCGCGACCGTGATGGCTAGCCACCAGCATAAAGGCAGTATTGATGGGCAAGCGTGCCTGTAGCCCGGCGAGCACTTTAAAGGAAGGCTCATCCAGCCACTGGAGATCGTCGACCATCAGCACCAGGGTATGAGTAGTCGCCTGGCGCTCGATTAAGCGGTGCAGGAACATCACCACCAGCTCAACGGCTTCACCGCTTTGGGCAAGCTGGGTAATCTCCTGAACTTCGTGCAACCCAAGCGCCTCTTCCAACAGCTGCTGACGCTCAGGTGTAAGCTGATCAAACTCAAGCGTTGCCTGAAGCGCGTGAATCGCCTCGACGGTCAGCGGTTGTTGGAGGTACCAGCCCACCAGCGTGCGGGCAACCCCGTAGGGATCGAGCACCGACAGCCGCGTGGTGGGCTGCCAGCAAATAGCCGCATCGCGGCTAAGCTCTAACTGGCGAAATCCGACCATCAGCGCTGATTTGCCCATACCCGATGCGCCGCGCACCAAAACGCTTTGACGCAAGCCAATACCTGCCCGCGCCAGCGCATCACGCAGGGTACGCAGCGAGGTTTCACGCCCAACCAGGCTAGGCGGCAGCGCATCGCGGCCGCCTTCGTTTTGGCCTAACACCAGCGCACGCAAACGTACGCGGCCGTCGCTAGCCACCAAGCGCGATACCAGCCGTGGCTGTAGATCAAGCGCTGGCGGCATATGCTGGCTGGCCTCCTGTGAGATCACCAGCTCACTGCCTTCGGCCGCACTCATTAATTCCAGAGAGGTTTGGGTGACTTGTCCAAGGGGATCGGCCAACTGCCGCTCGGGCAAGTAAACAACGCGCCCGCTGTGCAAACCAGCCGCCAGTTCGAACTGCGGCACTTCGTCTTCGCCAGACCAGTGACGGGCGCTCTCTTGGGGAAGCGCCTGGCGGCAGTGCTCATAGAGCGCCACCAACTCCGCCAACTGGTGAGCGGGTCCATGGGTGCCGAAACACGCCAACCCCAAGCCACCGGTGGCGCCGGGCAACCAAAAACCGCCTAGGTGATGGCACTGCTGCTCTAACCAACGCAGCAACTCTAACTGTAGCGTTAGGCAGTGGCGCGTTGCAGCTCGGTCTTGCCACTCCCCTTTTAAACGTAGCCGGATAGCCATCACGGAGAGCTGTCGCAGCTCAATTTCATCTTCACGCAGAGGCTTGCTGTCCGCCGCCAGCGCACGTGAAAAAGCGCCTTGGGGGCTCATCATGCGAGGGTCGTGGTGACCGTCGGACCAATAGCTGGCCAACTGCAAAAAGCTGGGCTCAGGCTGCTGCCCTGACAACGCAAGTAACTGCAAGTAGCTATTATACTGCTCGTGAGCGGCGGCCATTTGGTTCTGCTCGGCAAGCTGGCGCACCAGACGCTCATGAAAGGGGCCGTAGCCTGAAAAACGACTCACCAAGGTTTCCAGAATCAGGTCCGGCACATCGCTGTGAGCGTCGAGCACCTGTTCAGCAAAACGGATGACGCGCTGACGCCACTCATTGCGTACCTGGACTAGCCAGCGCTGAAATTCACTACAGCTCGCCAATTGAAGCTCTTCAATCAGATCGCCTTGGTAGCAAGCCATCAGCGCTTCGAGCGTATCTAAGTCGCGCGGCCCTTCGAGCAGCTGCTGCAGCGTATGCAGGTCGACTTTCCAATGAGCTGGAAGCTGGAAGGCAATCGTTTGCCGGGAGACACTCAACACTTGGTCGGCACTCTCACCTAGCGACTGGCGCAAACAGTGCAGCGCGTGACGCAGGTTAGTTCGACCAGAAGATAATCCCTGGTCGGGCCACAGTAGTTCGGCCAGCGCGGCCCGGTTAACCGGCTGTCGGTGCAGCAGCAGATAAACGAGCAGCGCCTTCACTTTGTCGTAACTAAAGTGGGTTAAGACGTCTTCGCCCTGGGTAAGCGAAAAGTGACCGAAGAGAGTTAACTGATCTGTTTCACGAGCATCGCGCATGATAAACATCCTGCCGGGCTAAGCGGCTTAAGCTGGCACACCGCTATGAAAACGAAAAGCCGTATCGGGCGAAGTAATCAGCTCCGCTTCACGCGCTACAAAAAAAGTGATTCGCTCATCAATCGAGTCCGATGTCTGCTGGCGAGCCAGTAACAGATAGTCCTCAAAATGACGACCTTCTGACTTCACCAAAGTGCGATAAAACCTAGCAAGCTCTTCATCTAAATAAGGAATCAAGCAAGCAAATCGTTCACAGCTACGCGCCTCAATAAGGGCGCCAATGATTAACACATCGATGAGCCGTTCGGGGTCGTTGCTGCGTAAGTGCTGCCTTAAGCCTTCCGCATAGCGTGAAGCAGTTAGGTGCCGGTAGGCCACGCCACGGGCCTCCATTAGTGCGACCACCTGTTCAAAATGCAGCAACTCTTCACGCGCCAACTGCGACATTTTGCTAAGCAAAAGAGGCTGATCAACGTAGCGATAAAGCAAGCTCATCGCCGTAGAAGCCGCTTTTTTTTCGCACTGCGCATGGTCAATCAATAGCGTTTCCGGGTTTTCAAGCGCCCATTGTAGCCACGCTTCGGGGGTCGAGCAGGCCAAAAACTGGTGCAAACTTTCCGGCAGCAGATCATCCGCTTTCACCGCGTGATCAGCCATTTGCAAAGCACTCGCTTGTGTAGCGGGCTGTGATATACCAGGTTGTATCAACATAATACCATTACCAATCTTATATCTCACTATTGTACAACATATAAGCGCACAAGGCGCTTAGTTCCCTGTTGCATTGCGTTCTTCATAGCCTTCATCGTCTATAACTAATGTAGCTGTGCGTTTAAAAATGCTCCACACACTTTTATTGGCACGCTGCTATCAGCACCAGCAGTCATTAGCGTGGCGCTAAGGTTATAAAGTGAGGACTATGGTAACGCGCTGTAACCACAATCACACCCACACCGCGGGTGGTTGGCGATGAAATGGAAAAAACTTTCCTGATTTTGAGCCAATTGGTCTATAAAAAGCGCTTTTTTGACCCGTTTAAATCGTGGCATCAACATAAAGTACAACAGCCGTCGCTGCTTGCCAGCTTAACATTGTCGACAGTTTGGCGTAGAATCTCAGCCATCCAACCACACGCTGTTTGTCAAGCGTATGTCGTATGTGGTCGGCCCATTGCCCAACGCGGTATGACCCACAGCGTGCAACGAGGCCGTCACCATAAGCTTAATGAGAACGTCAAATGAGAACGTCAATGAGAGGGCCCCAACGTGCTTGAAGCTTACCGCCAACATGTAGAGGAACGTGCCGCTGAGGGCGTCCCGCCCAAACCCCTAACCGCCGAACAAGTCGCCTCACTGGTTGAGCTACTGAAGACGCCACCGGCCGGTGAAGAAGAATTTATTCTCGACTTAATCACCAACCGCGTTCCGCCGGGTGTTGACGAAGCCGCTTATGTAAAAGCCGGTTTCCTCACTGCCATCGCTAAAGGTGAGGCAAGCTCTCCGCTGATCGACAAGATCCACGCCGTTAAGTTGCTTGGCACTATGCAGGGTGGCTACAACATCGTATCGATGGTAGAGCTACTCGATAATGAGGAGCTGGCCCGCGAAGCAGGCGAACAGCTCAAGCACACACTGCTGATGTTCGACGCCTTCCACGATGTGGAAAGCCGTGCCAAAAACGGCAACAGTGTCGCGAAAGAGGTTATCCAGTCCTGGGCTGACGCCGAGTGGTTCCTGTCAAAACCAGCACTGGCGGAAAAAATCACCCTTAGCGTGTTTAAGGTTCCTGGCGAAACCAATACCGACGACCTCTCTCCTGCGCCGGATGCCTGGTCACGCCCGGATATTCCGCTCCACGCCAATGCTATGCTCAAAAACGAGCGTGACGGCATTGAGCCAGTGGTTCCGGGTACCACTGGCCCGCTCAAGCAGATCGAAGACGTTAAAGCCAAAGGTTTCCCAGTCGTTTATGTAGGCGACGTTGTGGGCACCGGTTCATCGCGTAAGTCAGCCACCAACTCCGTACTGTGGTTTTTCGGCGACGATATCCCCTACGCTCCCAACAAGCGCGCTGGCGGTTTCTGCTTTGGCAGCAAAATTGCGCCTATCTTCTTTAACACCATGGAAGATTCGGGAGCCCTGCCGGTTGAGATGGACGTCACCCACCTCAACATGGGTGATGTCATCGATGTTTACCCCTACGCGGGTAAAGTGTGCAAGCACGATAGCGATGACGTTATCACCACCTTTGAGCTTAAAACGCAGCTGATTCTGGATGAAGTACGCGCTGGCGGCCGTATTCCCCTGATCATTGGTCGCGGGCTCACTGGCAAGGCGCGTGAGTCGCTGGGCCTACCCACTTCTGACGTTTTCCGCCTACCTGATCAGCCCAAAGATACTGGCAAAGGCTTTACCTTAGCGCAGAAAATGGTGGGTAAGGCGTGTGGTTTGGACGGCGTTCGCCCTGGCATGTACTGCGAACCCAAGATGACTACCGTTGGCTCGCAAGACACCACCGGACCGATGACCCGTGACGAGCTGAAAGACCTGGCCTGCCTGGGCTTTCAGGCTGACCTGGTCATGCAGTCGTTCTGTCATACCGCCGCTTATCCGAAGCCGGTGGATGTGGATACCCACCACACCCTGCCCGACTTCATCATGAACCGCGGCGGCGTTTCGCTGCGCCCTGGCGATGGTATTATTCACAGCTGGCTGAACCGTATGCTGCTGCCCGATACAGTGGGCACCGGCGGCGACTCGCACACCCGTTTCCCGCTCGGCATCTCGTTCCCAGCCGGTTCGGGCCTAGTCGCCTTTGCCGCTGCCACCGGCGTCATGCCGCTGGATATGCCGGAATCGGTACTGGTTCGCTTTAAAGGCAAGCGCCAGCCTGGCGTAACCCTGCGCGACCTTGTTCACGCTATTCCGCTCTACGCCATCAAGCAAGGCTTGCTGACCGTTGATAAATCCAACAAGAAAAACGCCTTCTCTGGGCGGGTGTTGGAAATTGAAGGTCTGGAAGATCTGACCGTAGAGCAAGCTTTTGAGCTTTCTGATGCGTCCGCCGAGCGCTCTGCCGCTGGCTGTACCATTACCCTGTCAGAAGAGAGCGTTACTGAGTACCTCAAGTCCAACATCACTCTGTTGAAGTGGATGATGGGCAACGGTTACGGCGACGAGCGCACCATCAGCCGTCGTATTGAAGGCATGGAAGCGTGGCTGGCCAACCCAAGCCTGATGCGCGCAGATCAAGACGCCGAGTACACCGAAGTTATCGAAATTGATCTGGCTGAAATTAAAGAGCCGGTTCTTTGTGCGCCGAATGACCCGGATGATGCGCGCCTGCTGTCTGAAGTGGCAGGCCAGAAAATCGACGAAGTCTTTATCGGCTCATGCATGACCAACATCGGCCACTTCCGGGCTGCCGGCAAACTGCTTGAAAAGCAGCCTGCCGGCAGTTTAAAAACCCGCCTGTGGCTGGCACCACCGACGAAAATGGATCAGCATCAGCTGACCGAAGAGGGCTACTACGGCATTTACGGCCGTGCCGGTGCCCGCATGGAAATGCCGGGTTGTTCACTGTGTATGGGTAACCAGGCCCGCGTTGCTGCTAAGAGCACCGTGGTGTCTACGTCTACACGTAACTTCCCGAATCGCTTGGGCGACGGTGCCAATGTGTACCTAGCCTCAGCGGAACTGGCGGCCGTTGCCGCAGTAGAAGGACGCCTACCCAGCGTTGAAGAGTATCAACGCTATATGGGTGAGTTTGACGCTATGGCGGGCGAGATTTATCGTTACATGAACTTTCACGAGATTGAGGAGTATCAAAAGATCGCCTCAAACGTGATACCGGTCGCTCAAGAAGCCTAACGTTCGTTAAGCACTTGAGATAGACCGCCCCATCGCCGATGCTCGCAACATCGCAGAAGATGTGACAGGTTGCATTTTCTGAGTCGATGACCGAACGCCCCGCCACTGTTTTACAGGGCGGGGCGTTTTTTTTGCACGGCCCGCTTAGCTGTCTATGCTGATACTAACCTTTCATAACAGGAACCTATGATGACGAACTCGATTGATATCGTGACGCCCGATCTCTGCGATGCACACCCGGAGGTCGCAGTGCTGGAACCGCTGTTTGCCAATTTTGGTGGGCTTGACGCCTTCTACGGCCCTATTCGTACGATAAAGTGCTTTGAAGATAACTCCATGGTCAAGCAGGCCGTCGCCGAGCCGGGTAACGGCGCGGTGCTGGTGGTTGATGCGGGTGGCTCCCACCGCTGCGCCATGCTGGGGGATATGCTCGCTGAACAGGCGGTCGCCAATGGCTGGGCGGGCGTCGTCATGTRCGGCTGCGTGCGCGATGTGGATATACTCGCCGCCCTGCCGATTGGCGTTCAGGCGTTGGGCAGCCACCCGCGCAAAAGTGAAAAGCGCGGTGACGGTCAGCGTGATATCAATGTCACTTTTGCCGGTGCCACCCTGCAGCCCGGCCAGTGGCTGTATGCCGATAACAACGGCATTATTGTTGCTGACCATGAGCTGCCGCTTGCTTGAGAACAACGCTTTATTAACGAAGATTGTTTTAAATAGAGCCCCTTGCCAGGTGTGGCGGTTACTGCCACCCTGGTGGCTCATTCTTACCGTTTCATGACGATGCAGCCTTTGACCTACCTTGGCTCTGCCTTACTGCGCACATTACGCGATCATCTTCGCCCACTGATCGCCTACCACCTGTTTTTTACCCTGCTCGCCTCAGCCTTGCTGCTGCCAGCGATCACCTGGGTGACGCGTGGACTGCTAGCGCAGCTTAACCGTACCGTGGTCACCAACGACGAGTTGATTGGGCTACTCTTCAGCCCGCTGGGGCTGATCGGCATGCTGGTAGGGCTTGGCTTCACGTTTGTGATTATTTATTGGCAGCAGGCGGGCATGCTGCAGGTGGCCGTCAGACCCCGCGATAACCACTATCGGCTAGCTCTTGAAGCGCTCTGGCTGAGTACCCGACGGCTGCCCGCTTTGGCGGGTCTGGTGATACTCCAGGTAGGCACCCACTTATTATTGCTGGCACCCTTTATGGCCGGGTTAGCATGGCTTTACGATGTCTGGCTAGGCGGTATAGACCCCTACTACCTGCAGCGCGTGCGCCCCCCCGTACTGTGGTATTTCGTTGCCTGCGCACTGCCGCTGATAATCGCTTGGGCGTGGGCAGCGTCATGGCTCTACCTGCGCTGGCTGTTAGCACTGCCTCTAGTGGCCCTGGAACGCTGCAGCCCGTGGCAGGCACTTAAGCGTAGCGTCACCCTAACCCGTGGCTGGCGCCGCTCTATTGGCGCTGCGGTGCTGCTGCTCCTGGTGCTGATTATCAGCCTGCCACTGCTGGTGACGCTGCTGTTTGACCGGTTATTTACGCCGCTACTGTGGTGGCTACCAGAGCATAATGCCGTGCTTATCCCGGCGATGCTCGCCTACTTACTCGGCTATGTCCTGGTCACACTGGCCATTACCTTTATCGGTATTGCCGCCAATGCGCTGCTTTCCGCCTGTCTGTATATGCAGTTAGCCCACCGCGAACCCCGCCCAGCAGCCCCTGCTGAGGACATTAACGCAGGCAAGCTGGCCTGGGCAGTTGAACTCAGCGTGCTGATTTTTGCCGGACTTCAAGCGTGGTGGATTCTGAATAGCTTTGAGATACGTGACAATGTCGCGGTCATTGCCCACCGTGGCAGCTCCATGGTCGCGCCTGAAAACACCCTTTCCGCGTTAGAACAGTCCCTGATCGATGGCGCTGACTATATCGAAATTGACGTGCGCTTGAGCAGTGACCAGCAGGTAATGCTCTACCACGACCGCAGCATGGCGAGGCTCACCGGCGATAACCGCGAGTTTGGCGAACTGACCAGAGAGCAGCTTAGTCAATTCGATGTGGGCAGTTGGTTTGGCGATGCTTTTCAAGGCGAGAATATTCCCGGCTTGGACGAAGCTCTCGAAAGAGTCCGTGGCAAAGCGGGGTTAATGATTGATATCAAGCCGCTGCCAGGTCAAGAACAGGCGTTAGCCGAGGCCGTTATTGACGCCTTAAATGCAGAGAGCGACGTACGCTATCGCTGCTGGGCGACCCAACAAAGCGCTTTCGACGGCTATACGGCGTGCGGTTTCCCTAATGCGCTAATGGATATGCGCATGGCCACCATGTCGCCAACACTGCTGGAATATCTGAATGAGCGTGCACCAGCGCTGCGCGTGACCTTACTGGCCCAGCTTATTCTGCCCGGCACACTGGATCGGCGCGACTTTGATGCACTGGGTCTACGACATAACCGTATTACGGAAGGGGAAATACGCTTAGCACGCCTATATGGGTACGAAATACACGCCTGGACCGTCAATGATCGAGCCCGAATGTCGACGCTGATTGATCTGGGTGTCGATGCGATCATCACCGACTACCCAGATCGCTTAACCGAACTAATTCATGACCGCCGCGAATTAAGCGACGGTGCATTGATGCTGGTCAAGCTGCGTAACTGGCTCCGCCAATAGGCATTCACTTAATCGCCCATGACCACGCCTTCGCGACGGGGGTCAGCGCCACCAAACAGGCTGCCATCTTCAAGGCGCATAATGGCTTGGAGCCCGCTGGTGAGTTCTCGCTCGCTGACCGTGTGGCCGCGCTCGCGCAGTGACTCGATGGTCGCCTCAGGAAAACGCCCCTCCTCCACATAGACATCCCCGCCAAGTGTTATAGCATGGGGAAGGTTGAGCGCTTCCTGCGCACTCAAGCCCCAGTCACGCATCGCCACTAACGTACGCGCAGTATAATGAATAATGGCAGCACCGCCCGGCGATCCAAGACTTGCCACTAATTCACCGCTGTCCTGATTGAATACCAGGGTCGGACTCATGCTGGAACGTGGACGTTTGCCGGGCTCGACTCGGTTTGCCACCGGTTCGCCATCGACCTCAGGCACAAATGAAAAGTCGGTGAGTTCGTTATTAAGCAGGAAACCACCGGTTAGTCCCGTGCCGCCATCGGACATAATCCGCGAGCCAAACGCCTGCTCGATGGTGGTGGTCATCGCAACCGCGTTGCCCTCCTCATCGACGATGCTGATGTGGCTGGTACCGTACTCGGGCTGCTCGGGCTGGCTAGCCCAGCTAACGCTTAGCTCGCCAGGATTACCTGGTTCCGCGCTATCGCCCATACTCATCTCTTCGATAAGCGCACTGCGCTGCTCAAGATAATCGGGCGCCAGCATCAGCGACCAGTCGCCACCCGGCGCCTCGACAAAGTCAGGGTCGGCGATGTAGCGGCCACGATCGGCAAATGCTAAGCGCGACGCTTCTAAAAACTGGTGCAGCCACCCGCTGCTGGAAACACCATCATCTAGCGGGGCCTCAAGCAACGGCTGCTGATCAAGCATGCCCAAAATCTGCATCACGGTCAGATGACCCGACGAAGGCGGCGGGAAGCCGCACACTTCCCACTGCTGCCAAGGCGTACACAGCGGCTCGCGGTCAAGCGCCTCATAGCCACTCATGTCCTCCATCGACAAGCTGCCTGGGCGCTCAGGGTGGTTCTGAACGCGCTCAACGATGTCTTCGGCTACGGCCCCTTCATGCAGGGCGGCGCTGCCTTGCTCAGCGACTTGGCGTAAAACCGCTGCCAAGGCAGGGTTTTTGAGCGTTTCACCGACGGCAATGGGCTCGCCTTCAGCATCGTAATAAAATTGGCTCGCCAGAGGGTCTTGTCGCAGGAACTCATCGCTTTCAAGGCTGGTGTGCAGCCGGTTGCTAACGGCAAACCCCTCTTCTGCTAAGGTAATCGCCGGTTTAAACAGCTCCGCCCACGCCAGTTCACCATGCTCAGCGTGAGCCTTCTCAAGCATACGCAGCGTGCCCGGCACGCCTACTGATAGACCGCTAACCACCGCGTCGTTAAACGCCATCGGCTCACCATCCTGTAAAAACAGCTCGCCATTAACGCCCTGGGGGGCCGTTTCACGCCCATCGTAGGCACGCACTTCGTCGCCGTCGTAGAGCATCAAAAAAGCGCCGCCGCCGATACCGCTGGATTGCGGCTCCACCAAATTCAGCACCATTTGCACCGCAATGGCCGCATCAATAGCGTTACCACCGGCTTTAAGGACTTGATAACCAGCATCGGTGGCTAGCGGATTGGCCGCGGCCACCGCAAACGACTCCGCCGCCCAGCCCGGCTTCTCTTCGTAACCAGACTCGCTTTCGGGTGAAATTGAAGGAGTCTCATAGCTAAACCCCCAGCTATATAATGGCGCCACCAGCAAAACAGGTAGCGCGAACTTAATTGACTTTGGGGACATCTCAGCGCTCTCCGCGACAAATTAAAAAACCACTCCAGAAGAGTAGCCTATAAAAACAACGACGCCCGGCACAATGGCCGGGCGTAAATTAGTCAAAATAAATATAACTATTCGATTTTTTGCCCTGCGAGCATAAACCAGGTTTCCAGTACCGCGTCGGGATTAAGTGATACAGAGTCAATACCCTGCTCCATCAACCATTTAGCCAGGTCAGGATGATCTGACGGCCCCTGCCCACAGATACCCACATACTTGCCTTTCGCCTTGCACGCCTGAATTGCCATTGCGAGCAGCTTTTTAACCGCCCCATTACGCTCGTCAAACAGATGCGCCACGATACCCGAGTCACGATCCAAGCCTAACGTTAGCTGAGTCAGGTCGTTTGAGCCGATGGAGAAACCGTCAAAATACTCCAAAAACTCGTCGGCCAGCAAAGCGTTAGCCGGCAGCTCGCACATCATAATCACTTTCAAACCTGTGGGGCCGCCCCGCTCCAGGCCGTTCGCGGCCAGTAGTTCTACCACCTCACGCGCTTCGTCGGTGGTGCGCACAAAGGGCACCATGATTTCGATATTCTCGAAGCCCATCTCTTCGCGCACCCGCTTCAGTGCCCGACACTCAAGCTCAAAGCAGGGCCGGAATGCCTCTGAAATATAGCGTGATGCCCCCCGAAAGCCCAACATGGGGTTCTCTTCACCCGGCTCATAGAGCTTGCCGCCAATCAGGTTTTCATATTCGTTTGATTTGAAATCTGACAGCCGCACGATGACACGCTGGGGATGGAAAGCCGCCGCCAGCGTAGAGATGCCTTCAACCAGTTTATCGACATAGAAACTCACCGGGTCGCTATAGCCCGCGGTACGTAAATCGATCACCTGCTGCAAGTCCACCGGCAGCGTGTCGTACTCCAATAACGCCTTGGGATGGACGCCGATCATGCGGTTAATGATAAATTCGAGACGCGCCAAGCCAACACCTGCGTGAGGCAGACTGGCAAAGCCAAAGGCGCGGTCGGGGTTGCCCACATTCATCATGATTTTGAAGGGGATCTCCGGCATGGCATCGACACTGGAGACTTTGCAATCAAACTCCAGCAGCCCCTCATACACATTGCCGGTATCGCCTTCCGCACAAGAGACCGTGACGTCGATACCCTCTTTTAACTGAGTCGTCGCATCACCACAGCCCACCACCGCGGGGATGCCCAGCTCGCGGGCGATGATCGCCGCGTGGCAGGTCCGCCCGCCGCGGTTGGTGACGATCGCGGAAGCCCGCTTCATGATCGGCTCCCAATCCGGATCAGTCATATCGGTGACCAGGATATCGCCATCAAGGATTTTATCCATATCGTCAGGGCTGAGTACGACTTTGACAGTACCCCGGCCGATGCGCTGACCAATCGCCCGACCGGTGATTAATGTGCGACCCTTTTCACGCAGTTGGAAGCGCTCAAGCTTGCCGCCCTCTTGCTGGGAGACCACCGTTTCAGGGCGGGCTTGAACGATGTAGAGCTCACCGTCGTCGCCATCCAACGCCCACTCAATATCCATGGGGCGCTGGTAGTGCTGCTCAATGGTCATCGCCTGACGGGCCAGATCCATGACTTGCTGATCATTAAGGCAGAAACGGCCGCGATCCGAGTGCGGCACATCGACGGTTTCCACCGATCTACCGGCGCTGGCGTCCTGGCCGTAAACCATCTTGATCAGCTTGGAGCCTAAGTTACGCCGCAGCACCGCCGGACGGCCCGCCGCCAGGGTCGGTTTATGAACGTAGAACTCGTCAGGGTTGACGGCGCCCTGCACCACGGTTTCGCCCAAGCCCCACGAGGCGGTGACGAAAACGGCCTCTTTAAAGCCGGATTCGGTGTCTAGGGTAAACATAACACCTGCCGCGCCGGTCTCTGAACGCACCATTTTCTGCACGCCTGCCGACAAGGCGACATTTTCGTGGGCGTAGCCGCGGTGGACACGGTAAGAGATTGCGCGATCATTAAATAGCGAGGCGAAAACTTCGTGCACCGCACGCTTGATATTGTCGAAGCCCTCAATATTAAGGAAGGTTTCCTGTTGACCAGCGAAGGAGGCATCGGGCAGGTCTTCAGCGGTCGCCGAGCTGCGCACAGCCACTTTCAACTGCGGGTGTTGTTGCTGCAACTGGCCGTAAGCATCGCGCAAGGCCGCTTCAAAGCTAGGGGGTAGCGGTGTATCGATGATCCATTGGCGAATATTGCGACCCGCCTCGGCCAGCGCCTTAACATCGTCGACATCCAGGCGAGCCAGGGTGGCATTAATACGCTCGTTTAACCCTTCGTGGGAGAGAAATTCACGGTAAGCGTGGGCGGTAGTGGCAAAGCCACCGGGCACCGTTACGCCAGCACCGGAGAGGTTGGAAATCATTTCACCCAGCGAGGCGTTTTTACCACCTACGCGTTCGACGTCGGCCATGCCCAGCTGATCGAACCACAGAATGTACTCTTCCACGTAACCCCCTCGCTCATAGATATCGGCATGGCCACTGATATGGGCATTAATGCCGTGGGCCATGGATAATTCAATGGCTACCCTAGCACCGCGCCAATACATTCGCCATTGGTCTAATAGCGAAGAGAGTGGAGGATTTTTACAACAGCGGCGCTTTTTTGGCTATTTATGTAGTCAGGCCCATCCGACGCAGCCATAGCGGCCGATGACACGTTGTGCTGGCAAACGCCTCGGCACACAATAGGCGGATCACTCATCAGTGGATTTCGTTATGAGACGTACGGCTTTTTTTATTTCAGATGGTACCGGGATCACGGCGGAAAGTTTAGGCCGTAGCTTGCTGGCTCAGTTCAGCGATGTTGAGATCGATATGCTGACCAAGCCCTATATCGATACGTTGGAAAAAGCTCAGGCGTTAGCCGCAATTATTGAGTCAACGGCCAACCGCGACGGCCATCGCCCGATCATCATTGATACCATTGTGGATCAACAGATTCGCGATGTTATTCGTCAGGCATCCGGGTTTAAAGTCGATATTTTTTCCACCTTCCTGGAGCCCTTGGAGCAGGAGTTAGAGACGCACTCTTCCTACAGCGTTGGCCGCACCCATTCGATTGGCAGTGATGACGTTTACATGGACCGCATACACTCCGTGCACTTTGCGCTGGATAACGACGACGGTGCCCGGACGCATCAATACGATAAGGCAGATATCATTCTGGTCGGCGTTTCGCGCTGCGGCAAAACCCCTACTTCGCTCTACCTGGCTTTACAGTTCGGCATTCGAGCGGCTAACTATCCGCTGACAGAAGATGATTTAGACGAAGATGGCATGCTCAAGCTACCCAAGGCGCTCGTGCCCCATCGGCAAAAGCTGTTTGGCTTAACCATTGATGCGCGGCGCCTATCGGCGATTCGCAACGAGCGACGTCCCAATAGCCGCTATAGCTCGATGGATCAGTGCCTGCAAGAAGTGGAACAGGCAGAGTCGCTCTACCGCACCATGCACATTCCCTATATTGATGCGACACGCTTCTCGGTCGAGGAGATTTCCACACGAATGATTGCCGAAACCGGCTTAGCGAGGCGCTTCTCGCCCCGCTAAGCCTAAAACATCACCACAAGCCCTCAGCGGATCACATGCCCTTGGGGGCAAAAATTCCCGGTGCGTTGCGCCAGTAGCCTTTGTAATCCATGCCAAAGCCAAACACATAGCGGTCGGCCACTTCCAGGCTGCAGTAGTCAGCTTTTAAACCGGGCACTGCTTTGCGGTTGTGTTGTTTATCCMCCAGCACCGCCGTGGTAACACTGGCGGCCTGGGCTTCTTCACAGTAGGCCAAAATCGCCGCCAGGGTCGCGCCTTCATCCAAAATATCGTCGACGATAACAACATGACGACCGGCCATCGGCACTTCCGGAGAAACCCGCCAAAATAGCTCGCCGCCACGTAGCTCGTTGCGGTAGCGAGTGGCATGCAGATAATCCACTTCCAGCGGGAAGCCCAAGCGGGTCAGCAGGTGCCCCGTGGTAATTAAGCCGCCATTCATCACGCAGTAAAACACCGGCAGTTTATCGCCTAAATCTCGGGTGATAGCTTCTGCCATGCGGTCAAGCGCCCGCTCTACTTCTTGCTGCGAAATTAAGCAGTCGGCGTTATCCATTAGTTCGCGCATCGAGTCCAACGACTCTAAGGCTTCTTTATCCAGCTTTGACATCTACCAACTCCACGCGGGTGAAAAGCTTCATTTATTTGAGCAAGCGATTTATTCAGCGCTGGGCTTGGGCTTATCCGCCAGCGCTTCCAACTTAGCGTGGGCACGCCGCCAACGTCCCAGCGCACTCAGTGCATCCAGGTCTGGCCGCGCGCGGCTATAGCGCAACTTGGCGGGGCGCTTGTTATTGATCCCTTGGCACGCCTCCATGACCTCAAGCGCGGCGGCTCGGTCATTACACACCAGCAGCATATCGCAGCCTGCTGCGAGCGCGGCTTGGGCACGCGCCTTGGGTTCGCCCGCTTCGTGGGCGCCCGCCATACTCAGATCATCAGAAAAAATGCAGCCTTTGAAGCCTAGCGACTCCCGTAACATACCCAACCAATTGGGTGAAAATCCTGCGGGGCGTGTATCGAAAGCGGAGTAAATAACATGCGCAGGCATGACCCCATCTAACTGCGAGGCTAACTGGGTAAAGGGCACAAGATCGTGCTGTTTAATCACGTCTAGCGGGCGACCGTCTATCGGTAGGGCAACATGGGAGTCCGCCGCCACCCCACCATGGCCGGGGAAGTGCTTGCCCACTGCGGCCATACCGGCATCGTGAAGCCCTTGAATAAAGGCGCTGCCCAGCTGGGCCACGTGCTGGGGATCACTGCTAAAACTGCGGTCACCAATAACGCTGGAGAGGCCGCTCTCAACATCCAATACCGGAGCGAAACTAAGATCCAGCCCGCAGGCGGCCATCTCCATCCCCAACAGCCAACCGGCGTCCTTGGCTAACGCCAGACCGTCTTCCGGGGAAGCGCGGTAGCACTCGCCGATACGCGCCATGGCAGGCAGGCGTGTTAAGCCCTCTTTAATACGCTGAACGCGACCGCCCTCCTGATCCACTGCGAGCAGTAAATCAGCCCGCACGCGGCGAATATCGCTGCACAGCTGGCGCACCTGGTAGCCATTTTCGACATTGCGGGCAAATAGAATAACGCCCCCTACCGTCGGTTCCAGCAACAGGCGTTTTTCTGCCGCCGTCAATTTTGGGCCTTCAAGGTCAAGCATGACCGGGCCTAACGGTTGAGTCATCGTGATAGGTCCATGAAAAGGGGCGATGATTCTAGACGATCGTCTAGCGGTGTCAAAAACTTATCAATCAAAGGATTGCCGTCCGCCGTGCAACCAAACCGGGGTGCCCGGTAACGCGAGCGCAAAGAGGGTTAGCAAATCACTATTACGTAAACGAATGCAGCCGTGGGAGGCCGCAACGCCCATGGGTTCGTCAGGCGGTGTGCCGTGCAGGTATATATAGCGCCGTTGCGAGTCCACCTGACCGCCGCGGTTCACGCCCTTTTCTAATCCGCAAAGCCACAGAATGCGGGTCAAAATCCAGTCACGCTCTGGATGCGCTTCGGCTAGCGCGGATGAAAACGTCTCGCCTGTCCAGCGGCGGCCTCGAAACACTGCGTTGTCGGGCATATCACCGCCAATGGCGGCGCGCACATAGTGCCAGCCGTAGGGGGTTTTACCACTACCATTACGCTCCCCGACACCGGCGGCAGCGGATGAGATCGCACACTCATGGAGCACTTTCGGCCCTCGCCAGCAGCGCAGCAGCTGCTGGGTAGTATCAATCTCCAGCCAGATATTCTCAGCCGGGGGTAGCTCAGCTAGCGTAGGCGTTCGCATGTTTTCCTTCTTCTGGCTTGGCTTCTTCAAGGGCGAGCGGTAACGGTGCATTCATGGCCGCCACAACGACCGGCAGCAATCGCTTGACTAAATCACGTACTGAAACCTGTTCGTGATAATCTTTTTCAGCGATATCACGCAGTGCATCAAGGCCGGACAGGGTAAATATTACCGTGCCAAGCATAAAGTGTAGCCGCCAAAAGCGCTCCGCGTCAGGTAGGTCCGGCGTGGCTTGTCGCACCAGCTCGGTGAAGCGGGTAAACACATCGCCATACTCTTGCTGGATATAGCGCCTAAGATGCCCCTGTGCCTGGCTGTAGGCAAGGCCGAGCAAGCGCATAAACACTTTTAAACTATTGCGTTCAGCGGGCACTGCAAGAACGGTGGTTGCCATGGTTTCGAGCAGGGTTTCAAGCTCAATAACCCGCCCAGCATGCTGTCCTTCCAGCTCATCAAGGGCGGTGTGAAAACGCTGGGTGAAGGGGTCCAAATAGCGGGCAAAGACGGCCTGAATCAAGGCTTTTTTGGAGCCAAAATGGTAATTCACAGCGGCTAAATTGACGCGCGCTTTGCTAGTGATGTTGCGCAGCGAAGTTTCGGCAAAACCCCGCTCTGCAAACAGCACCTCGGCAGTATCGAGTATACGGGTCACCGTATCAGATTGAGCCATGTCGCTCTCCAGGGAAACAGGTGTTTAAAACATAGCAAAATACTATGCCATAACCATGGCGGTCTCAACGCTTGATTTATTAACAAAATACAGCCCGTTAAATAAGCAGAAGCTTAGTTTCAAACGATTAGAAAAATTGCATAGACATCGAAGATAGCCACTGACAAGGCATATACTGGACAGAGGAACATACTGTATACTTAACCACTGATTGATTAAGTTGCCATTTAATTTGTTACTGTCTATTCACTATTTATGGAGTCTGGTATGTCGCGTCCGCTAACCGCTCGCCAACAGCACGTGTTCGATTTTATCGTTAAAACGATGGGCGAATTTGGCTACCCTCCTACCCGCGCCGAAATTGCCAAGGCGCTTGGCTTCCGCTCCCCCAACGCGGCCGAAGAGCACCTGCGCGCGCTGGAACGCAAAGGCGTTATTCGCATTATTCGCAACACTTCTCGCGGTATCCGCCTGCCCAACCAGGAACCGCAAGAAGTCATGGAGAGTGCTGCCACCGCCTTACCCGCAGCCAACGTTGAAACGCTGCCAACGGGCCTACCCGTGATCGGTGAAGTGGCCGCAGGCAGCCCCATTTTGGCCGCTGAACATATTGACCGTTACTGCCCGCTACCAGCCGAGTACTTTACCCCCAAAGCCGACTACCTGCTGCGCGTGCGCGGCCTTTCGATGAAGGATATTGGCATTTTGGAAGGGGATTTATTGGCAGTTCACCGTACCGACCGGGTACGCGATGGCCAGATTGTAGTGGCACGCCTAGAGGATGAAGTAACGGTTAAACGCTTCAAGCGCCAGGGCCACCAAGTGACGCTATTTGCCGAGAACCCTGACTTTGCGCCCATTGAAATCGACCTGCGCTCCCAGTCGCTCGATATCGAAGGCGTCGGCGTTGGTGTGATTCGTGGCGGCAACGGCCAGGCACTCGGCTAGTCGCCGCCCTGGCCATCCCTACTGCAGATCGATATAGCGGTGGTCATTGAAGGTGGCCACCCAATGGGGGTGATAAACCAGCAGAATACTCAGCAGCATGCCGGTGATAAACGCCTCTGAAGGCATTAACAGCGGTAAGAAGCGCGCATACTCCTGGGCGAGATAAATCGCCTCAGGGTCAGTCCCCGCAACGATGATCAGCAGCACCGCTGCCAGCCCTCCTCCCAGCGTTGCCAGCGCCGCACCAAAAAAGCCGCAGGCAAACAAAAACACCATCAGGTTATCCGGCAGGCGGCGATCTACCAGCCGCCATACCGTGCCAATGACGGCCGCCGGGACGACACCGGTAACCAGCACGTTTGCCCCCAGCAGCAGCCATTCATTGCGCCCAATTACCACCATGGCGATATTAATCAGCACGTTGCTAATCAGCGCCAATGGCGCTTTAAAAACGAGTGTCATTAAAACCGTGAAAACAAGGTGCAGCGTTAGCCAATCAACCGCCTGCGCACGCAGCTGCCACATCAGCATCACCGCCAGCGTGGCGCCCAGCCAGCGGTGCTGAAGCGCGGTATCCGCTATTAACACCTGCCAGGGCCGCCCCCAAAGTGCCCACGCGATCACTGCTAACGAGAGTAGCCAGGTGAGCAGCAGCGCCCAGGGTGCTAATACACTTTGCGCAAACGACATGGCGGCCTCTCAGGTTGATGAGGGTTAACTAAAGACCACTGTCTTATTGCCGTGGACCAGCACGCGATCCTCTAAGTGCCAGCGCAAACCGCGAGCAAGTACGGCTTTTTCAACGTCACGGCCAAAACGTACTAAGTCAGTGGGCGTATGGCAGTGGCTTACGCGATGAATATCCTGTTCGATGATGGGGCCTGCGTCGAGTTCCTCGGTCACGTAGTGGCAAGTAGCACCTATCAGCTTAACGCCCCGCTGGTATGCCTGGTGGTAGGGTTTTGCCCCGGCAAAGGAGGGCAAAAAGCTGTGATGAATATTGATCACTCGTCCCGCATAGCGCGCGCACAGCTCGGGGGGCAGTATTTGCATATAGCGCGCCAGCACCACGCAGTCAGCGCGAGCGCTATCGATTTCGGCCTGTACCTTGGCAAACGACGCTTGCTTATTTTCGGGGTCTACCGGGACGTGGTGGTAAGGAATGCCGTACCACTCGGTCAGCGAACGCATATCGTCATGGTTGGAGATAACACCGACAATATCGCAATCCAGCTCACCCGCCTGCCAGCGGTAAAGTAGATCGACCAAGCAGTGCGACTCCCGCGACACCATCAGCACCACACGCCGACGCAGCTGGGTATCCACCAGGGACCACTGCATATTGAATTCGCTGGCCACCGGCTCGAACGCCGCGCGCAGGGCTTCCACCGACATACCGACCGAATCCGCCAGAATTTCGTAGCGCATAAAAAAGCAGCCGGTTTCTAAATCGGAGTGCTGGCTGGCTTCGGTAATGGAGCCGCCCTGCTGGGCAATAAAGCTCGATACCCGTGCAACAATCCCCACCCGGTCAGGACAGGAAACCACTAAACGATAATAATGAGACATGTGAGCTACTCTTGACCTATTGCTAAGTTAATTATGACAAACCAGCGGCTTAGGTCGCATAGTGTATCGGAAGGGCATGGAAGATTGTTAGCCGCCCCTGCCTTCCCGTATAGTTAAGTCACTACTTTTTAGGTTTTTCATAACAGATGCATTCACCACGCGTTCAAATTCGTCCCCGTCGTCGTCCACCGCTGCGCATGTTGCCGCTGGGGGGATGCGGTGAGATTGGAATGAATCTAACGCTATACGGCTACGACGATCACTGGATAGCCGTCGATTGCGGCATGATGATCCGTCAGGATCTTCCCAACTCTCCACTGCAGGTACCCAATCTCGATACACCGAAAGCACTGGGGATCGTGCCCAAAGCGCTCTTTATCACCCACGGCCATGAAGACCACATTGGTGCAGCTGCCTGGCTTTGGCCGATGTGGAACTGCCCTATTTATGCCACCCCGCTAGCGGCTGGGCTGTTGCGACTGAAGTTTGCCGAGCATCAGCTTAGCAGCGCGGCCATCCATGTTATTGAACCTGGCGAGGCGCTGGAAAGCGGGCCGTTCACGCTGCGTTATTTGCTGTTAACGCACTCTATACCCGAAAGCTGTGCGTTGATCATGAGCGTCGGTGGCTACCGCGTCTTACATACCGGCGACTGGAAACTCGACCCTGAACCGATCATCGGCACGCCGATAAGCGCGACCCAATTCAAGGCGCTCGCCCCAGTGGATTTAGTGGTGGGCGACTCCACCAACGCTCCCATGCCCGGCCACTCAGGCAGCGAGGGTGATGTTGCCCGTGCGCTGGCAAAAACCCTCAGCAACTGCCAGGGCCGGGTGGTGGTCTCCTGCTTTGCGAGCAATCTTGCCCGGGTGTTAGCGATAGGACGCGCAGCCCATCAATGTGGCCGTCGTATCAGCTTGATGGGGCGTTCCATGGAGCGCATGGTCAGCGTCGCGCGGGGGCTCGGCTATATGGATGATTTACCGCCGCTGGTGCCCAATCACGACCTTGGCTACCTGCCCCCGGATGAAGTGGTGATTATCGCCACCGGCAGTCAGGGAGAGCCCCGCGCCGCGTTACAGCGCCTAGCCCAGGGCCGTCACCCCTATGTGGATCTTCAGCCAGGCGATAACGTCATCTTCTCGGCCAAAGCCATTCCCGGCAATGAGCGACCCATTGAGCAGCTTAAAAAGCGTTTGGCGCACCTAGGTGTCAGCATCTATGACGAGTTCAATCACCCTGAACTGCACGCCACAGGGCATCCTGCTCAGGATGAGCTGATCAAGCTCTATCAGTGGGTCAGGCCCAAGCATCTTATGCCGGTGCATGGCGAAGCACGCCATCAGCAGGCTCMCCAGGCCATTGCCAAGCAGCTAGGTATTAGCGCCCCATTGACGCCGGTAAACGGCGATCTGATCAGTTTTGATAGCCACGGATTGCACTGTGAAGCACGCTATCCGCAGCCACCCTGCATTGTCAGTCAAAACAGCGTCGTGCCCCACCCTGGCTTGGAGGTGAACGATGCCAATAAAGCCCGTCGCGGCAGCTTGTACCTAGCGCTACCAGTGACCGCGACTGACACTGGCTGGGCGCGCATTGGCCGCTTGATGCTGGATGCCTCAGGGGCCAGCCCGCTGGATGAAGATAGCTTTAGCGATTGGCTGGATGATCAGCTTGAGGAGATTGCCGCAGAGACGCTGGCCGACTTGCGACAGGCATTGCAGCCCCGCTTGGTTCACTGGCTGGCGGAGCATATGCAGCACCTACCCGACGTGCACCTACAAATCATGGCCGCCGAAATGCCAGATCCTATTATTCTGGACAACGCCGCCAATCGTTAGAAGAGTTGCTCGCGCTGGGCCAACATCAACGCCAACGCGCCGCATCTTGTTGATCAGAGTGGCGCTCTTTGACCCAGTACTCACCCTGGGTAGAGTGCTCTTTCTTCCAGAAAGGCGCCTGGGTTTTAAGGAAATCCATAATAAAATCGCAGGCTTCGAACGCCTCACGGCGGTGTGCACTAGCAACTAACACCCGCACAATCGGATCGCCCGGTTCCAGGTAGCCAACGCGATGAATAATCCGCACCGCCTGGAGCGACCAGCGCTGCCAGGCCTGTTCGCCAATATCTGTCAGCGTGCGCTCAGTCATGCCGGGGTAGTGCTCCAGCGTTAACCCCGTGACGTCAGGCGTTTCATTAAAATCACGCACTAAGCCGGTAAAACTCACCACCGCGCCAATATCGCTACGCCCCGCCAATGCATCGTCATAGCCGTAGGCCATCGAGAACGGGGCGGCTTGAATCGCCACCTTAATATCCAGCTTAATATCCACTCTAGCCCCCTGTGACCGGTGGGAAAAACGCTACTTCGTCATCATCGGTCACTAACGCATCGTCATTGGCCATGACTTGATTGATGGCACATAGCGTACGCTGGTCGGTGAGTTGCTTAAAGCGACTATCGCGCTCGGCCAGCGCTGCTTTCAATCCGCCAATATCACGGCTGGCCAATTGATCGAGACTCACTACTGCCTCACTCTCACCTAGCCGCTCGCGCAGTTCGGCTAAAAACTTAACCCGCACGCAGGGCGATGGGCAGCGTTCACCCAAGCTGACCTCTCCGGCCATGCCATCGCCTGTCACTATCGGCGCCTGCGCGTTTATGCGCTGGTAATCACCGCGCTGGCCACCCTGCTTACTATCAAGCTGAATGGCCTCAATACGCATATTTTTATCTACCGCTTTACACATATCGTAAAGCGTTAAACAAGCCACCGAGACGGCGGTAAGCGCCTCCATTTCAACCCCGGTGCGTCCATTCAAACGACACAGTGAGGTCACATGAACGCAGGATTCAGCTACATCAATATCAAACTCAACCGACACTTTTGATAGCGCCAGGGAGTGGCAGAGTGGAATCAGCTCATGGGTGCGTTTGGCCGCCTGAATACCGGCGATTCGCGCGGTAGCCAGCACATCGCCCTTGGGCAATTCACCGTCGCTAAGTAATTTCAGCGTTTCCGACTGCATCACAATACGCCCCGAAGCGACGGCTTCGCGGCGGGTTTCTTGTTTATCGCCAACATCCACCATATTGGCTTCGCCACGGGTATTGAGGTGGGTCAGATGCATGTTGTCACCGTTCCTTTTTTGAAGCCGAAGCACTTAAAAATATAGCGTCGTTTTTCGCGCTCACCCAACTGACTATCCAGCGCGCTATTGCATCTCTATCGTCTAAATTTAACCGGATCACCGCAGTCGCTAAGTCGATGGGCGGTGGCGCGCTGAGCGCGGCTGCCTCAACCCAAGGCCCGGTTAAAATAGCCGGATCGCCAATGCCATCGCGGTAAAGCACCAGCTTGGGAATCGGCCAGGCTTTAAAACCTTCGACAATCACCAAGTCGGGATCGTGCGGTGCCATCATGGCAACTAACTGGGCTAAATCAGGCTCGTCCTGGTCAGGGGTTTCCTGCATCAGCGCAAAGCGCTGACGGGAAGCCACCAGTACCGGTGCGGCACCTGCGCTGCGCAGCTTATAGCTATCCTTGCCGGGCTGGTCGACATCAAACGAGTGGTGCGCATGCTTGATCACAGCGACTTTCAACCCATACTCAGCTAAGCGTGGCAGCAGCTTCTCTAACAGCGTCGTTTTACCGGTGCCGCTCCAAGCAGCAATCCCTAGAATAGGAAAGGGTGCGGTTAGTTCGTTTTCCATGCTGCCGACACTCCTAATGATCTATAAACGCACGTTACAAGTAATGCCATCCTTACGATGCATACGGCGTTACTGGCGGTTAGCTTACTCGCCCTCTTGCTCGCGAGGTAATACCCAGTTCAACGCAATACCCACCAAGGCGGCAAGACTAACGCCCTGCAGCGTAAACTGGCCACCGCCAAACTGCATGCCACCAATACCGAACACCAGTATCAGTGAGACCACCACTAAATTGCGGGGTGCCGTCAGCGACTGACCAGCGCGCACCAGAGTGTTCATACCAACCACCGCAATGGAGCCAAACAACAGCGTCATAATGCCGCCCATTACCGGGCCCGGAATGGTCTGCAGTAGCGCACCCAGCTTGGATACAAATGCCAGCACAATGGCAATAATCGCGGCAACAATCATATACTTGGGATTAAATGCCCGAGTGAGGGTCACCGCCCCGGTGACTTCCGAGTAAGTGGTATTCGGCGGCCCGCCGAATAGCGCGGCGACGCTGGTTGCCAMCCCGTCGCCTAACAGCGTGCGATGCAGGCCGGGCTTTTCCAGGTAGTTCTTGCGGGTCACCGAGCCAATCGCCACCATATCGCCAATGTGTTCTACCGCCGGGGCAATCGCGACCGGAATCATAAATAGAATGGCAGCCCAATGAAAACTCGGAGCAGTGAAACTTGGTATTGATAGCCACGCCGCCTCACGCACCGGCGTAAAGTCGACGACACCCATCACCAGCGCCAAACAATAGCCGGTGACAATGCCACCCATGATCGGCACCAAACGAAGCAGCCCGCGACCAAATACCGCCAGCACCAGCGTCACCAGCAAACTAGTCATCGAGAGGAAAATCGCCGCGCCATAGCCGATGTTGTCGCTGGTTTCACCGGTTGCCATGCTAACCGCCACCGGCGCCAGCGCCAGGCCAATCACCATAATCACCGGCCCCACTACCACAGCGGGCAGCAAGCGGTGCAGCCAGGCAGTGCCTTTTAAGCGCACAGCCTGAGAGATCGCCACATAAACCAGCCCCGCCGCCATCAGCCCGCCCATGGTAGCCGAAACCCCAAAGCTCGCGACAGAGCCTTGAATAGGCGCTATAAAGGCAAACGATGAGGCTAAAAACACCGGCACGCTCTGCTTGGTCACCCCATGAAATACCAAGGTTCCGACCCCAGCAGTGAACAGCGCAACGCTTGGGTCGAGTCCTGTCAAAAGCGGCACTAACACCAAGGCGCCAAACGCCACAAACAGCATTTGCGCGCCGGTTAAGATGATTTTCGGCCACGACTCAGCCTGACTGGCAGCTTCACGCATAACTGAATTCCTAGTGATTATTCGATTGTAGGTGTGCAAAAAAATGCCCCTGACGCTGGGCGTAAGGGGCAATGTCAGTAACGATGCTTAGCGTGTCCCGAAAATCTTATCACCAGCGTCACCCAATCCGGGGACGATATAGCCATTTTCGTCGAGTCGGTCATCGATTGAAGCAGTGTAAATTTCGATATCCGGGTAAGCATCCTGCACCCGTTTGATGCCTTCAGGGGCGGCGACTAACACTATCACCTTCATGCTTTCACAGCCGCGTTCACGCAGCATGTCCAGCGTTGCCACCATCGAGCCGCCCGTCGCCAACATGGGGTCAATCACGATCGCCATGCGCTCTTCGATATCGTTGGCAAACTTGGCAAAGTAAGGCACCGGCTGCAGCGTCTCTTCATCGCGGTAAAGCCCTACAACGCTTACCCGCGCACTCGGTATTAGATCCGTTACGCCCTCCAGCATGCCAAGCCCGGCACGCAGAATAGGAACGACGGTGACTTTTTTACCTTTTAATCGGCGCGTTGCAATTGGCTCACCGTTCCATCCCTGGATTTCATGATCTTCCAGTTCAAGACCTTTGGTTGCTTCATAGGTCAGCAGCTTGGCGACTTCACCTGCCAGTTCACGAAAGCTCTTAGTGCTCAGGTCAACTTCGCGCATCAGACCCAGCTTATGTTGTACAAGCGGATGGTTAATGGCGTAAACACTCATGGGACTTCCTCACTGCAGGGGATTCAGAATGGCAACCAAGGTTGCATCAGCTAGGCACAAAATTGCGCGTATTCTACCCGCAACCACTTACAAGGTTAAGGGGTTTCCGGCAATTGCCATTCGATAGGTGCTCGCCCTTGCGCTTGCAGAAATTGATTGGCTTGGGAAAAGTGCCGGGTACCAAAAAACCCCCGGTGTGCGGAGAGCGGAGAAGGATGCGGAGCTTCGAGTATTAAGTGGCGCCCCTGGTCGATTAACGCTTTCTTCTGGCGCGCATGACTTCCCCATAACAGAAACACACACGGCGGCGCATGCTGGCTGACCGTTTCAATCGCGCGATCGGTGAACGGCTCCCACCCTTTACCGCGATGCGACGCCGCATTGCCCTGCTCCACGGTCAGCGAGGTGTTTAACAACAGCACGCCCTGCTTGGCCCATGCTTCCAGATGGCCGTGGCGCACGGGGGTAAAACCGACATCGGTGGCCAACTCTTTGTAGATATTGACCAGCGACGGCGGCACGGGTACACCGGGCTGCACGGAAAAGCATAACCCATGGGCCTGATTCGGCCCGTGATAGGGATCCTGGCCTAAAATAACCACCTTCACTTCATTCAACGGGGTCAGTTCAAAGGCACGAAACCACTGCGTTGAGTGGGGATATATGATCTTCTTCGCGGCCTTTTGCTGCGCCAAAAAATCTTTTAGCGCCAGCATATAGTCAGCCTGAAACTCATTACCCAGCCACTGATTCCAATCGTCGGGAAGTGGATTGGCCATCATTACCTCTTCATTTGATCGACAAGCGGCTCAACGTACGCAACGCCCATATCCCAGGGGAATTGAATCCAGCACTGCTGAGCCACTTCGGTCAGATATTGATCCACCAAAGGACGTCCATCCGGCTTGGCGTAGATAGTCACAAAGTGAGCTTTAGGCAGCATTTTACGTACTGCCCGCGCCGTTTTACCGGTATCCACCAAGTCATCGACCAGCAACCAACCTTCGCCGTCATGATCGACGCCTTTCATGATATCCAGGCCGCCTTGATCCATATGGTCATAGCTCTTAATACACACGGTATCGATCAACCGAATATTAAGCTCGCGAGCAATCAGTGCAGCGGGAATTAAACCGCCGCGGGTAATCGCTACGATGCCTTTAAAATCACGCTCGATCATCTGATGACACAGGGTGCGCACATCCCGGTGCAACTGATCCCAGGAGACAGTGAAATGTTGGTGATAGCGATCGCTGCTCATGGGGAATTACTCGTCTTCGGTGAAAGAACAAACTGCGAATACGCTGTAACCGGCATCGCGAATTTTCTGTGAACCGCCAAGCTCAGGTAGATCGATAATGGTGGCCGTCTCGACCACCTGACCACCGCTGCGCTGAATCAGGTTGGCCGCTGCCAGCATGGTGCCACCGGTAGCGATCAAGTCATCCATCAGCAGGATACGGTCATCTTTCTGGAACGCATCGGAGTGCAGCTCCACTTCAGAATGACCGTACTCCAGCGTGTAGGTCTCGCTAATCGTCTTGAAGGGTAGCTTGCCCTTTTTGCGCACCGGGACAAAGCTGCAGCCCAACTCATAGGCGAGCGGCGCACCAATAATAAAACCACGCGCATCGATAGCCGCGATGGCATCCAGGTTCATCTCCTGATAGCGGTGAACGAAGCTATCGATCAGCTTGCGAAAGGCCGCACTGTTCTGCAGCAAGGGGGTAATATCGCGAAAATTCACGCCCTGTTCAGGCCAATCGGGAACCGTGCGAATAACCGACTTAATGTAGTCGCCGTAGATGCTCATCGCGTCTCTCATTGAGTAATAAAAAGGGTAATGATTAATCAAACCAAGAAAAGGTATCTAGCCGCAAACAGCAGTGACAAGATAATCACCGCCGGATTCAGGTCGCTAAAACGGCCTGACAGCGCCTTGATCGCCACATAGCTAATAAAGCCTAGCGCGATTCCTTCGGCAATTGAGAACGTCAGCGGCATCGCCAGCGCAGCAATCAGCACCGGCGCAGCATCGGTGGGGTCTTCCCAATTCGCGTGGGCCAAGCTACCCGCCATCAGTACAGCCACATACAGCAGCGCACCTGCGGTAGCGTAAGCCGGAATCGAACCCGCCAGCGGTGCAAAGAACAGGCTGACAAGGAACAACACACCCACCACCACCGCCGTTAAGCCAGTACGGCCACCCGACGCGATACCCGCAGTTGATTCAATATAGCTGGTCGTTGTGGAAGTACCCAAAGCGGCACCCGCCATTGACGCAGTACTGTCAGCCATCATGGCACGACCAATACGCGGTAGCTTGCCATCTTTGTCTAGCAGCTTGCCACGATGGGCAACACCCACCAGCGTGCCTGAAGTATCAAATAGATCAACAAACAGAAAGGCAAAGATCACGCTAAGCATCGCCACATCCAGCGCGCCCATTAAATCCATCGCCATAAAGGTAGGCGCAATGGAGGGTGGCATCGACATCAGGCCACCGTACTCGTTATGGCCAAGCACCATCGCGATCACGGTAATGCCTAAAATACCGATCATCACCGCACCAGTCACTCGCAGGTATGAGAGCGCGGTAATAACAAAGAACCCCAATAGCGCATAAATAGCTGGCGGCTGAGAAAGGTCACCCAGCGTCACGTAGGTAGCCTGGTTGGCAACCACAATGCCGGCGTTTTTCAACGCGATCATCGCCAGGAACAAACCGATACCGGCGGCGATACCTAGCCTAAGCGTCATGGGAATGGAGTTAATGATCCACTCGCGAATTTTAAAAATACTTAACAAGAAGAAGGTTAAACCGGAGAAGAAGACCGCCCCCAATGCGGCCTCCCAGGTATACCCCATGCCCAGCACAACGCCGTAGGTGAAAAAGGCGTTTAACCCCATGCCTGGCGCCTGGGCAATCGGGTAATTGGCCCAAAGTCCCATAACGAAACAGCCAATCGCTGCCGCTAGGCAAGTCGCCACGAACACCGCGCCGTAGTCCATACCCGCTTCGGAAAGGATGCTCGGGTTAACAAAGATGATATAGGCCATCGTCAGGAAAGTGGTGATCCCGGCGATAACTTCTGTCTTCACGTTGGTTTTTTGCTCGGAGAGCTTGAAATAGTTATCCAGAAGTTTCATGAAGTTTGTTGTCCTTAGCGCTAACGCCGCATGATATGTATGCGTTCGGGTGCTGAGAAAAGCCGCACATACTACCGAAACGCTCGCCCTGATGCGAGCGCCTTAGTATGGCGACCAATATTGACGGGGGCAGCCCCGCCAGTGAATACCAAGCAATCTTCAGGCCACAACCTAACCGATCGGTCAACCAGAAGCCAATAAAGCTGATTAACGTTACTGTTCCGCGTCTTGCTTAGTCCCGTTTTGCTTAGCAAGCACGCGCTCAACGGTTTCAACGATCACCTGAGTTTGTGGATCAATTTCGATGTTGACCTGATCCCCAGGTGCTCGCTCCTGAAGCGTGGTGCGCGACAGCGTCTCAGGGATTAAATTGACGCTAAACTCCACAGCTCCGCTCTCAGCGTAGCGCACATCACCAATGGTCAAGCTGATACCGTCTACCCCAATATAGCCCTTTTCAAACACGAATCGGCCCAGCCTTTCCGGCAGTGAAAACCACAGTCGACGGTTGTTAGGCGCCTCTTCGATGGCCACCACTTCTGCCATGGAAATGATGTGCCCCGACATCGAGTGTCCACCAATCTCATCACCAAAGCGCGCCGCGCGCTCTATATTGACGCATTGCCCAGGGGTAATTGCACCAAGATTAGTCAACCGCAGCGTTTCACGCATTAGATCAAAACTAACGCTATCGCCTTCTATCGCCGTTACCGTTAAGCAAACCCCGTTATGTGCCACCGACGCACCAATCTCAAGCCCTTTGCGCATAGAAGATGACAGCTCCACCACATGAACACGGAACTCTTCTAGCTCGCGCACTGCCACTACTTTAGCCACACCCTGCACAATGCCGGTAAACATAGCGCCTTGCTCCTTGAACTCGTAAAAATAATGGATGTAATCCGCCAGCTTACTACTGGTGCCTCATCTTTGTGCAGTCACCTCGCTTCTAATTGACATGCAAACCACCTATCTTTAGACTTTTGGCGCAAATGTAACGACGCCGATTTGTACCCATCTTGCGGGCGTCCACCAGGCCAGAAGCCTAGTGAAGTGCAGCTAAAAGGGTGTGTCCAGCGTTAATGGCCACCCACAAGGGTGGCTTTTTTTATTCCCACCCTACGCCTGCTCCTACTCTCCCGCACTTCGTCTTCGGCCTACCAGTAAGGCAGACGCTATGATTGAACTTAGCAACGTCAGTAAAACATATGGTAGCGGCACAAGCGCCGTCCATGCGCTTAAAGCAGCCAACCTCACTGTGCCTAAAGGCGCCATTCACGGCGTCATCGGCCTTTCTGGCGCAGGTAAGTCCACGTTGATTCGCTGCGTGAATTTGCTAGAACGCCCGACAAGCGGCAGCGTCACAGTAGATGGTCAAGAAATGACCCGCTTGAGCAACGCGGCCTTAAACCGGGCACGCCATCGTATTGGCATGATTTTTCAGCACTTCAACCTGCTCACTACACGCACGGTCTTCGATAACGTTGCACTCCCGCTTGAATTAATGGGGCAACAACGGAGTACCGTTCGAGAGCGCGTGGTTCCTCTGCTGGAAATGGTCGGCCTGGCAGACAAAGCCAATCAGTACCCTGCCCAGCTTTCCGGCGGCCAAAAGCAACGGGTTGCGATCGCCCGGGCGCTAGCCAGCAAACCGCAGGTACTGCTCTGTGATGAGGCAACTTCTGCGTTAGACCCACAAACCACCAGCTCCATACTAGAACTACTGCGCGATATTAATCACCAACTGGGCATTACCATCCTGCTGATCACCCATGAGATGGAAGTGGTCAAATCGATTTGCCAACGGGTGAGCCTGATTTCGGACGGCGAATTGGTGGAGGACTCAGAAGTCGGCGACTTCTTTACCGCCCCGCGTACCCAGCTTGGTCGTGAGTTTCTTAACGACTTCCTCCAGCTAACACCGCCCAAAGAGCTGATTGAGAGACTCCTTGATGCCCCAGGCGAAAACACCCACCCTGTGGTACGCCTAACCTTCTCGGGCGACGCGGTCTCGACCCCGTTGATTTCGCGCCTAGCTCGCGAATGCGGCGTCGATGTCAGCATTCTGCAAGCAAAAGTAGAGTCCATTCAGGAGCGCACCCTGGGCCTAATGATTGCGGAGCTGCTGGGCTCGCCGACGCAAACTCAGCAAGCCATGCACTATCTCGAATCTCATCAATTACAAGTGGAGGTACTCGGCCATGTCCAGCGCAATGATTGATTTAATTTTACAGGCCACGCTGGATACCCTTTATATGGTGGCCGTTTCAGGGCTGATTTCTACCCTCGTCGGCCTCCCTCTCGGGGTAATGCTTTACGTTACGCGTCCCCGGCAAATATTGGCGAAGCCGGTTCTTAATCAGGTGCTGAGCATTATTACCAACGTTGGCCGCTCCATCCCGTTTATTATTTTGATGGTGGCGATTATTCCCTTTACCCGCATGCTGGTGGGCMCCTCGATTGGTATTAATGCTGCGTCGGTACCGCTGACGATTGCCGCTATTCCGTTTGTCGCTCGGTTGGTAGAGGCGGCGCTTAATGAAATCTCACCGGGATTAATCGAAGCCGCCCAAGCCATGGGCGCAACGCCCTGGCAAATTATTCGCAAAGTGCTGATCCCAGAGGCTCGCGGCGGGATCATGACAGGCTTAACCATTACCGTAGTGACGCTGGTCAGCTACTCTGCCATGGCAGGCGCAGTGGGCGGCGGCGGCCTCGGCGACTTGGGCATTCGCTATGGTTACAACCGCTTCAACCCTACCATTATGCTGATTACGGTGGTGATCTTGGTCATCATGGTGCAGGGCTTTCAGAGCCTGGGCGACTACTTGGTACGCAAAAGTGACCGCAAGTGACATTGCGTTCATCAATCATCCCTTATAACAAAAATGCATTAGACAGCAGTTTTTTATTGCCGCATCATTGCATCATTAAGCACAACGCCACTGGAGAGTTCTTATGCAAAAACTAATTATTGGTAGCCTTACCGCCCTGGCGCTTGCGGTTAACGTCGCCAATGCTGAAACGCGCAGCATCAAAATGGGCACCGTTGCGGGCCCTGAAACAGAAGTGATGGAAGTGGCAGCGCGCATTGCCAAAGAAGAGTACGACCTTGATGTGGAAATCATCGAGTTTACCGACTATGTCACTCCGAATGCCGCCCTGGCCGACGGCAGCTTAGATGCCAATGCCTATCAGCACGAGCCCTACTTACAGTCGATGGTCGATGACCGTGGCTATGACCTGGCCATCGCTGGCTATACGTTCGTTTACCCGATTGGCGCTTACTCAGAAAAATACGACAGCATTGATGACCTGCCTGACGGCGCACAAATCGCGCTGCCCAACGACCCTTCCAACGAAGGTCGCGCGCTGATTTTGATGCACAACGAAGGCCTGATCACCCTTAACGACCCAGAATTCCTTGAATCTACGCCTATCGATATCGCGGAAAACCCCCGCGACTTCCGTTTCCGTGAAATTGAAGCCGCCCAACTACCCCGCGTGCTGCCCGATGTGGACATGGCGTTCATCAACAACACCTTTGCACAGCCGGCCGGCTTAAGCCTGGATGACGCTTTGATCAAAGAGGGCCCCGAGTCCCCTTACGTCAACCTAATCGCAGTACGCGGCGGCGACGAAGAGCGTGAAGAGATTCGCCAGCTGGTCGACGCCTATCAGCGTGATGAAGTGATCGAGAAAGCCGAAGAACTGTTCAAAGGCGCAGCCGTTCCTGGCTGGATCGAGTAACACCAGAACTCGCCATCAATAGATAACAACAGGCCGGCACGCATAGGCAATCCCCTATGCAAAAGTGTCGGCCTGTTGCGTTAGTAGCCAAGGAAGCCAAATGCAAAACAGTATTGACTACCCCTTCCTCAATCGCCAGCTTGAAGCGCTGCTCGATACACGCGACTGGCTCACCAACAGCGCGCAAACCTGCGCCTTTATTCAGCAACAGCTTAGCGACCTTAACTGGGTAGGCTTTTATCTTCAGCGCCAGCCTGATGTATTAGGCCTAGGTCCATTTCAGGGGCAGCCCGCCTGCCATCCGATACCCTTTAGCAAAGGCGTATGCGGGGCGGCCGCTCGTCAACAAACCACCCAGCGAGTGGACGACGTGCATGCGGTCGCCGACCATATTGCCTGCGACGCCAACTCTCGCTCTGAACTGGTGGTTCCCATCGTGGTGGATGGCCGCCTGTGGGGCGTACTCGACCTGGATAGCCCGCTACATGCCCGCTTCAGCCAACAAGACCAAGCAGGCCTTGAAGCACTGGTAGCAACGTTTATGCGTCAAACTGATCTGCCCAATCTGATTGAACCCGCCACATAACACCCACGCAAAAACGCCCCAAGCAGCAAATGCCTGTGGCGTTTTTGATAAAAGCTGGTAGGACCAGGCGGATTTGAACCGCCGACCTCCACGATGTCAACGTGGCGCTCTAACCAACTGAGCTATGGTCCTGAAAAGAGGTGTTGGCGCTAGATTGGTAGAACCAGGCGGATTTGAACCGCCGACCTCCACGATGTCAACGTGGCGCTCTAACCAACTGAGCTATGGTTCTATTGGTCTATCTGGAGTGCGCTATTTTGACGGCGGCACGCCTTGCAACGGATGCATATCTTACGCTTTCATCACTGAATTGCAAGCTCTTTTCTTTTGCGCCCCTCCCTCTTCCAAGCATTAACCCCATTACGAATAGATGTTCAATTCGACACCTGCAACCTTCTAGCGCTAGGCTTAGCGCTTCAATGTGCAGAGTGTTATCGATAGGGAGATAAACCATGCTGGGGATTTTGCTAGGAAGCATAGCGATCGCGCTGTTATTGGCGACGTTGATCGCACGCATACATTTACACTGGTGGTGGATTCGCAGTTTTGAATTTCCACGCCTGCAGATCGCGTTTCTAGCCTTAATCACCTGGATATTAACCGTTACCCTGGTTGAAACGGGCCCATGGCTATGGGTGGCCCTACTCGCCTCGGGCATCACTTTACTGGTGCAAGTCTACTATATCCTGCCATGGACGCCGCTGTGGCCTGTGCAGGTTAAAACGGCAGAGAGTGACGATGCCGATAAAAAGATCACGCTGCTAATCGCCAATGTGCTGACCCCTAATCGCCAGGCCCAAGCGCTGATCGATATGATCAAACAGCATCAGCCAGACATTGTATTAACACTGGAGTCCGACCAGTGGTGGCAGGATCAGTTGGATCCAGCACTCGCTGAGCAGTGGCCGCACAGTGTTAAAATTCCGCTCGACAATCTCTACGGCATGCACCTTTACTCGCATCTGGAGCTCACCGACACCTCCGTTGAGTGGCTGATTCAAGACGACATTCCGTCCATTCATACCCGAGTAACGCTAGCCAACGGCGAGAGTATTCGCTTCTACGCGCTGCATCCCCGGCCACCGGCGCCCAGCGAGAGTGAAAAATCCCTGTGGCGGGATGCTGAGCTGCTGCTGGTGGGTAAAAAGATTCATGAGGATCCGCGTGCAACGCTGGTTGCTGGGGATCTGAACGATGTGGCGTGGTCGCGTACTACACGACTTTTTTGCCGTGTTGGCGGCATGCTAGACCCACGCCGGGGACGCGGGTTGTTCAGCACCTTTCACGCTAAACACCCCGCGTTGCGCTGGCCGCTCGATCATATCTTTGTCACCGAGCACTTTACCTTGGTCGGCATGCAGCGGCTTCACTACTTCGGTTCCGACCACTTCCCGATACTGGCCACCTTTTGCTATCGACCCTCGCGCCAAGACGAGCATGAAACGCCTGAAGCCGATGCCGAGGAGCGCAGCGAAGCCAGCGAAACGATACAGGAAGGTAAAACCGAACAGCAGGAAACCTGAGCGCTGGCGAGCTTACGTCAGCTAACCTGATTCGCGTTACTCGGGGATGCCTCCCTGAGTTAACGCGGCCGGATCCAGCAGGCGCTCTAGCGTCTCTCGGTCAAGGTCAGTCTTCTCCTCTGCCACATCAATAATTGGCCGCCCCGCCTGGTAAGCCTCTTTGGCAATCGCCGCGGCGGCGTTGTAGCCAATGGCGCCATTTAACGCCGTCACCAAGATGGGATTCCTTGCCAGCGGGCCTTTTAAGTTATCTTCACGAACCTTAAAGGTGGCAATCGCACGGTCAGCCAGCAGCCGTGCGGTATTACTCATCAAGCTAATTGAGGTAAGCAAATTGGAAGCCACCAGCGGCAGCATTACGTTTAACTGAAAATTGCCACTCTGGCCTGCGACGGTAATCGCGGCATCCAAGCCTATGACTTGTGCGGCGGCCTGAGCGGCCGACTCGGGAATAACCGGGTTAACTTTCCCTGGCATAATCGAACTGCCGGGCTGTAGCGCCTCGAGCTCAATTTCCCCTAGCCCAGCCAGCGGCCCTGAATTCATCCAGCGCAAATCGTTAGCAATTTTCATAATGACGCAGGCCAAGCCTTTTAACTGCCCGGAAAGCTCTACCGCTGCATCCTGTGACGAGAGGCTGGCAAAGAAGCTGTCGTTAGGGGTGAACATCAATCCCGTCTGTTCGCTCAGCTCTTGCGCGATCTGCTCAGCAAAACCGATAGGAGCGTTGATCCCGGTACCTACGGCGGTGCCGCCCTGGGCTAACCGACACAGCCTTTTCATGGCGCTATCAAAGCGCTCAATGGCCTGGCTTAATTGGCTTGACCAGGCGCCCAGCTCTTGATCCATACGTAGTGGCATGGCATCCATGAGGTGAGTGCGGCCGGTTTTAACCACGTGGCTCAGCTCACTGGCGCGCTGGTCGATGGTGTCGCGCAGGTGAACCAGAGCTGGGCGTAGCGATTCGTGCACCGCAATGGCAGCCGACAGATGAATCGCTGTGGGAATCACATCATTGCTGGACTGCCCCATATTGACGTGATCGTTCGGGGTGACCTCAATGCCCTCTCGGCTGGCCAATGTCGCCAACACTTCGTTGACGTTCATATTGGTGGAGGTACCCGAACCGGTTTGAAATACGTCGATGGGGAAATGCTGGTCGTGCTTGCCCGTTAATACTTCGCGCGCGGCTTTTTGAATCGCCTCACCGCGGGCGCTATCAAGCCCCCCTAGCGTTTGATTTGCCCGGGCTGCCGCGAGTTTGATGCGGGCGACGGCGTGAATAAAGGCTGGGGGCATAGGCGAATGAGAGACGGGAAAGTTATTAATTGCCCGCTGGGTCTGCGCGCCATAAAGGGCTTCAGCAGGTACTTCCAGTTCGCCCATGCTATCGCGTTCCATCCGTGTTGCCATTGCTCTTTCTCCCATCAGTGAGATTAGTAGAGCTGTCTATCTGAGCCTAGAACCACTCTTTCGTTCGCTAGCGCAAAACCACATCGGCCACCTTCAAGCTAGCGGGTTAGGCGAGGCGGGTAAATGCTAAAAGCTAAAATGTTGCACTGCACAAAAACAGTTGCTATGCTGCAACGCAAGATAGCTTAAAAAGCTAACCACTCAACAAGCAGCGCCAACCTCTGGATAGCTGCTTTTGGCAAGACCAAACCCTGGAGGGTATGACGATGCGCACATTAAATACTAACGAAATGACTCAGCAGTTTGACAACATGTTTATGGCGCCGGTACGCGCTTACATGGCGCTGAGCATCGATTACAGCGAAAAAATGATCAACGCTCAGATGGACGCCAGCAAAGCCTACGTCGATACCGGCATTGCGCAAATGCGTCAGATGATGGACGTGAAAGACGCGGAAGGTCTGCGCAGCTACATGGAAGGTCAGCAAAAAGTGGCTAAAGAGCTGGCTGAGCGTGTTAAGGGCGATACCGATAAAGTAGTATCGCTGCAGCAGGACTTTATCCAGAAAAGTCAGAAAATTACCGAAGACAACGTCAAGCAGGCCCAAACCGCCGCTAGCAAGTTAAGCAAAACCGCTTAACCGCCTATCGACTAAGCAAGCTGGTCAGTTAAGATGTATAAAACGCCTCTGTTAGCCCTCGCTGACAGGGGCGTTTTAGTGTCTGGCTTTTAACCAGCGGCCTCACCATCCGAGGGCAGATTTCACAAACGGAATGGTTAGCTTGCGCTTGGCTGACAGCGATGCTTTATCCAGCGTTTCCACTGCGCGACACAGCTCACCCAACTCGCGGGGGCCACGATGTAAAATATAGCGCCCAACGTCATCGGGTAGCTGCATCCCCCTCACGCTGGCGCGCAGTTTTAAAGCGGCCAAACGCTCATCGTCATCGTCTAAAGGGTGAACGTGGAACGTCACTCCCCAGGTCAACCGCGACGCCAAATCGGGTAACACCACGTTAAGCTGTCGCGGGGAGGCACTGGCGGCAATCACTAATTTTTTGCCCGCATCTCTTAGCCGGTTAAAGGCGTGAAACAGCGCCTCCTCCCAGCGCTTGCGACCCATCACGCACTCCAGGTCATCAATGGCGACAATATCCAGGCGTTCTATATCTTCCAGCATTAATGGCGGGAAGTGGCCCAAGTCATCCAGCGGTAAGTAAAGCGCGCGTTTATCGGCATCTGATGCCGCATGGCACGCTGCCTGGAGCAGATGGCTACGCCCCACCCCTGGCGCCCCCCATAAGTAAAGAAACTGCTCCCCCTCAGGGGTGAGCTGCTGGGTAAGGTGTTCCACCAGCGGGGTATTCGAACGCGCTACATAGTAGTTATCAAAGGTCGCGTCATCGCGCAGGCCAATTCCCAGAGGAAGCTGTGCCGGTACTCGGCTCATGGTGACTCCCGTCCATCATGATGTCCCAGCTCATCATGGTGCGAAGAACTGACCTCAATGATTGAGCTATGTTTATCGGTATTATTTTCGTCGTATAGCTCGCTATCCTGATAGCGAACCTTCACCTCTTTTAGCAGCACTAGGATCACCGCGGCCACCGGCAGCGCCAACAACACCCCTGTTAAGCCGAACAGATTGCCCCCCGCCAATACGGCGAATATAACCGCGACCGGGTGCAGGCCAATTTTATCACCCAATAATTTAGGCTGCAGAATCACGCTCTCGGCCATTTGACCAATACTAAACACCAGGATAACCCCTAGCACCGCCCACCAGGTGGCGTATTGAAACAGCGCGACAACAAGCGCAATTACCAAGCCAACAATAAAGCCCAAGAACGGCACAATGCTAACCAGCCCGGACACAAAGCCGATCAACAGACCAAAATTCAGCCCCATCAGTGTTAAGCCCACTGCATAAATAATCCCTAAACAGAGCATCACCAGCAGCTGTCCACGTAAAAACGACGACAGCACCTCATCGCAGCGACGCGCCAGCCGGAAGGTGTCGTCCGCCCACTGGCGGGGTATGAGGTTAGCGATATTGGTCAGCAGCCGGTKCCAGTCCAACAGCAAATAGAAGGTAACCACCGGGATCAGTGCCACATAGGTGATCCAAGACGCAAAGGCCATACCGGAACGGCCTATGTGACCAAGCGCCTGCGCTAAGTAGCCGCCAGCATCACGCCAGTTTTCGACCAGCGTCTCACGCACATTGGTTAACTCAGCGGTTAAGTCATAGCCTGTCCACTCTTGTACCTGAGGAGCGAGAGTATTTTCTACCCAATTAAAGATACCAGGAATAGCCTCGCCCAGCTGTTTAAGCTGCTGAACAAGCAGCGGTATTAATATCAACAAACTCGCCACAAGCACGACCAACAGTACTAAAAACACGCTACTCACCGCGACTGGCCGATTCATGCCCCAGCGTTGGAAACGATTAGCCAGCGGATCAGCTAAGTAAGCGAGAATCATCCCAGCAATAAAAGGCATCAGAACCGCATCTAACAAATAGATTAAACCGCCTATCACCACCAAAAATAGGACACCCCACCAAGAATTCCGCATAGTTCCCTCTCTAACGTGAATTTAAACTGCTGTTTTTCGCTTATCGTGGCTATGTGCGCTTATCGCTACTGTTGTTACTCATATACTCTGGCTCATCTACGCTTACTTACCTACTCTCACTTACTTACTCTCACTTGCCTACTATGCCGGATATTAAGGAAAGTCGCTCGTACGCTTTTCATCCTATGCAACAGCGGTGCGACACGGACCTCTGAGTGTTACAATCCGCTCCAGTTACTTCCAGCACTGGCCTCGTCGCCAGCACTACTAGCACCGCTATTTGCTTCACAGGATCTGTCATGACCGAGACCTCCTCTTCTTCGTCTACTCCTTCCCTCAGCTATAAGGACGCAGGCGTCGATATTGATGCCGGTAACGCCCTGGTTGACCGCATTAAACACGTTGCCAAACGCACGACTCGCCCAGAAGTCATGGGTGGCCTTGGCGGTTTTGGCGCGCTATGCGAAATACCCGCGGGCTACCGGCAGCCCGTACTTGTCTCAGGTACCGATGGCGTCGGCACCAAGCTGCGCCTGGCGATGGACCTTGGCAAACACGACACCATCGGTATTGACTTGGTTGCTATGTGTGTCAACGATCTCATCGTAGCGGGCGCCGAACCGCTACTATTTCTCGACTACTATGCCACGGGTAAGCTTGATGTGGATATTGCTGCTGACGTTGTCACCGGCATTGGCGCTGGTTGCGAACTGGCAGGCTGCGCCCTGGTAGGCGGCGAAACCGCCGAAATGCCGGGCATGTACGCAGGTAGTGACTACGATTTAGCGGGTTTTTGCGTGGGCGTCGTTGAAAAAGCCGACATCTTAGATGGCAGTAAAGTGGCCGAAGGCGATGTCATTTTGGGGCTTGCGTCATCGGGGCCACACTCCAACGGCTACTCGCTGATTCGTAAAATTCTCGAGGTCAGCGACGCTTCGCTAGCAACCGACATCGACGGCAAAACCCTCGGCGATGCGCTGATGGCTCCTACCCGCATCTATGTTAAATCACTGCTCTCCTTAATGCGCGGCAGCGATATTGCCGTACACGCGCTCTCGCACATCACCGGTGGCGGGCTGCTTGAAAACATTCCCCGCGTACTGCCCGACAACCTCGCGGCGCACATTGATATTGCCAGTTGGCAGCGCCCAGCCGTATTTGATTGGCTGCAGGCAAACGGCAACGTGAGTGAAACCGAAATGCACCGCGTGCTTAACTGCGGTATTGGCATGGTGGTGGTGGTACCGCAACAGCAAGCAGAGCAGGCGGTGGCGCATCTGGAAGCCGAAGGCGAATCCGTTTATCGCCTAGGCCAGATCGTTGAGCGCCAAGGGGACGCCGTTATTTTGGAGAACCTCTCGGCATGACCAATACGGACTACCAGAGCGATACCATTAAAGACGTAACGCCAGAGCCCCTCGGCGCACGCCGTATCGTGGTACTTATCTCAGGCAGTGGCAGCAATCTTCAGGCGCTGATTGATGCTCAGTCTCACGACCGCTTAGGCGGCGGTGAGATTGTCGCGGTAATTTCCAATATCGCTGACGCCTATGGCCTGAAGCGCGCCCATGAAGCGGGCATTGAAGCGGTCGCGCTTCCTCATCGGGAGTACGATAGTCGCGAAGCCTACGACGGTGCCTTGATCAAAGTCATTGAGCGCCACGAGCCGGACCTGATCATCCTGGCGGGCTTTATGCGCATTTTGACGCCTCGCTTTGTGCAGCGCTTCCTAGGCCGAATGCTGAATATCCACCCTTCGCTGCTGCCAGCTTACCAAGGGCTCAACACCCACGCCCGTGCCCTGGCAGACGGCGTTGCCAGCCACGGCTGTAGCGTTCACTTCGTCACCGAAGAGCTAGACGGTGGCCCGGTAGTACTGCAGGCGGAGCTGCTGGTCAGCGATGACGACAGCGCGGAAACACTGCAAGAGAAGGTTCGCGCCCGCGAGCATCTGATCTATCCCATTGCAGTGCAGTGGTTTTTGGAAGGCCGGCTGCAGTTCAGCGCCGAAGGCGCCAAGATGGATGGCCATCTGCTGCCAGAACATGGGATGCGGCTTTCCCACGCCGACGCAGCGGAAGAGCTTGATGAAGACCTTGATGAAGAAGTCGACGAAGAGCCCCAGGGCTAGACTGGCATCGTCGCTATAAGCATTAAAAATGCGCCTTACGGTTTTGCCGTAAGGCGCATTTTTTTGTAGCAACGCATTGCGTATAACTAGGTACGCGGCAAGGTCACCCCACGCTGCCCCATATACTTCCCACCTCGGTCTTTATACGACGTTTCGCACACTTCGTCGGACTCTAGGAACAGCATCTGCGCGACGCCCTCATGGGCATAGATTTTTGCCGGCAGATTGGTGGTGTTAGAGAATTCCAGGGTAACGTGGCCTTCCCACTCGGGCTCCAGCGGTGTCACGTTGACAATAATGCCACAGCGCGCGTAAGTGGATTTACCCAAACAAATAGTCAGCACGTTACGGGGAATACGAAAGTACTCCACCGTGCGCGCCAGCGCGAAAGAGTTGGGCGGAATAATGCATACGTCGCCTTTAATATCGACGAAGCTTTTCGCATCGAACGCTTTGGGGTCGACAATCGCTGAGTGAATATTAGTGAAGACTTTAAATTCATCTGAGCAACGCACGTCGTAGCCATAGCTAGACGTGCCGTAGGAGATCACCCGCTGGTCATTCACATAGCGCACTTGCTCGGCTTCAAACGGCTCGATCATCGCGTCGCTTTTGGCCATGCGACGAATCCAATTATCAGATTTGATACTCATTTATTTCGTTATCACTCACTAAAAGAAATAGTTGGGCCGTCGCCTTGGTTCGCGCTAACCGCTTCAGCGACTTTTTGGGCGATAGCAGCGAAGGTTTGACTCACCGAGCCTTCAGGTTCAGAGACGACGCTCGGACGCCCCGAATCCGTTAGCTCACGGATGGAGAGCGTCAGCGGCAATCGTCCAAGCACTTGGGTATCGTATTCCTGGGCGATACTGTCGCCACCGCCGGTGCCGAAAATAGCCGCTTCGTGGCCGCAATTTTCACAGTGGTAGAGGCTCATATTTTCCACCACACCAAGCACCGGCACATTAACCTTGCGGAACATTTCGATCCCTTTACGGGCATCTAACAACGCGATGTCCTGGGGGGTGGTCACAATTACCGCGCCTGCAACCGGCACTTTTTGAGCCAAGGTCAGTTGGATATCACCGGTGCCTGGGGGCATGTCGATCAACAGAAAATCGAGATTATCCCATTGGGTCTGCGTCAGCATCTGCTGGAATGCGCCCACCACCATCGGCCCACGCCACACCATTGGCTCGCGAGTATTGACCATAAACGCCATCGACATAGCCTGAATACCATGGGCCTGGAGCGGTAGAAATTTGTCATTACTGGCCGCCTGAGGGCGCGTGCCCTCTTTAACACCGAGCATTTGCGCCTGACTGGGCCCGTAGATATCCGCATCCAGGACACCCACGCGGTAGCCTTGTGCTGCCAAGGCTAACGCCAAATTAACGGTGACGGTGGATTTTCCCACACCGCCCTTGCCCGATGCCACTGCAATAATATGCTTAACCCCATCCATTCAATGGCACTCCTCGTTTGATGCTGTTAACAACTGCATTTGGATTTGTGTGAATGATACGCCTCGTAGCCCCAATCATAAACCAACACAAGAGGGCGGATGCCGGTTCCCCGACATCCGCCCTCTCTTTGCTAACATGAAAGGTGCGTCAGCGTATTACTCTTTAGCCAACTATTAGCCAGCGTTTTGCTGCGCCTCTTCACTGCCACCATCGCTGTCGTTGGCGCTTTCACTAGAAGAGCCTTCATCTGACGAGCCATTCTCTGACGAACTATCTTCTGAGGAACCATCTTCAGAGCCGCCGTTCTGTGAAGAGCTGCCCTGTGAAGATGAGGCATCCTCACCCGCTGACTGCTCCGCATCGGCCAAGCGACTGTCGAGCGTGGACAACTCATCGCGCCATTCGCTTAACTGGCCCTCTAAACGCTCCAGCTGGCTTTCACGCTCTTCAATATCGCTTTCAACACTCGACACTTCCTCGCGGCCCATCTCCAAAGCGACCATAACGTCATCGAGCTCGCTGCGCACATCGCTCAAGCTCTGCTCTTCCTCTTCGCGAAGCGCCGTTAGCGAATCAACTTCGTTTTGCAGCTCATCGCGTTCGCTAGTGATGGAATCACGCTCGCTTTTTAACTCATCAAGCTCGCTTTGGGCAGTTGAGATTTCTTCTTCTAAACTGCTTAGCTGTTCATTTGACTGGCTAATCTGCTCTTCTAGCCCGGACAGCTCCTCTTCCGTGTTGTCCAGCTCTTCAACCGCTTGCTGACGCTGCTCCTCGGCTTCCTGACGGGCGGCTTCAGCCTCCTGACGAGCTTCTTCAGCGCTAGAACGCGCTTCTTCTACTTGCTGGAGAGTACTTTCCGCCTCATCGCGAGTACTGGTGATCTCATCGCGCTCTTCGCGCAGCGCGCTCATCTCACTGTCAGCGCTCTCTACTTGCTCATTAAGAGAAGCGATTTCCTCTTCCAACGCATTTCGCTCGGATTCAAGTTCTTCTAACCGCGACTGCACATCGCTGACATTAGTTTGAGCACTCTCAAGCGACGAGCTGGCCTCTTGCTGCTGAGCCTCAAGGGACGCCATCTCCTCTTGCAGCGCGGCTAAATTGGTTTCAGCTTCCTCAATTTCGCTAATGCGCTGGCTCATTTGGCTGTTTTCCTGCTCAGCGCTGGCAAGCTGCTCTTCTAAGCTATCGACGCGATCCTGGCGGGAGCCTGCATTAGACTGCGCCATAATCGCCCAGATAACCGCGATGGCGGCGATACCGGCAATCGCCTTTACGCGGTTATCTTGAAAAAGGGTTTTCATGCCTGGCTTTTTAGCCGGCTCTGGCTTGTTGGTAGGCGGCTGGTGATCCGAGTGGTTTGCTTCCGACATTATGCGTTCCTCTATGGTCTAAGCTAACGTTTGTCCAAGCTAGCGATGATCAAATGCGTAATGATCAAATACCTAAATAATGCGCTAGCCGTGGATGATCTCCCCTTTCAGCATACACAGCTCTCTGCATCTAGCCAGTCTGTTTGCAAAATCGTGTACAAATGTTGCAGCAGTGTTACCAGCTGGGCAGGCATACCCACTGTTTAGCCGGACGGCGGATGCTTGCCCTCATGAAAGCCAGAGGCCTCTCCATTCAGCACATCAAMCCAATCCAACGTGGTATGCAGGGATACCACGCTGCCCACTATCATCAGCGTAGGCGGCTTAATATGACCCGCCAAGAAAGTATCAGGTAGCGCCGATAGCGACCCTACGTGGGTAAGCTGTTGGCGGGTGGTTCCCTGCTCAATGAGCGCCAGCGGTGTTTCGGGCGCTAAGCCGTGCTCAATCAGCGCTTGGCTAATCACCCTAACGCTGCCCAGCCCCATATAAAACACCAAGGTTTGCCCAGGCCGCGCTAGCGCATCCCAGTCAAGCTCACACTCGCCCTGCTGCAAATGCCCGGTGACAAAACGCACCGACTGGGCATGATCGCGATGGGTTAAGGGTATGCCTGCATACGCGGCACAGCCTGAGGCTGCGGTCACCCCTGGAATCACTTCCACGCTCACTTGTGCCGCCACCAGTGCTTCAAGCTCTTCTCCGCCGCGGCCAAAAATAAATGGATCGCCGCCTTTCAAGCGCACGACACGTTTACCCTGCTGAGCCCACTTAACTAGCGCCTGATTAATCCCCTCTTGGGGAACGCTGTGCAGCGAGCGTGCCTTACCCACATAAAAGCGCTGCGCCTGTGGCGGTATAAAGGCGACAATTTCATCGCTCACCAAGCGGTCGTACAGCACCACTTCAGCGGACTGAAGGCGCTTATACGCTTTTAGCGTTAACAACTCTGGATCGCCAGGGCCTGCGCCCACTAAACTGACCAAGCCGTATGGCTGAGACGTTTGCTCTCGTCCTGCTTCCAAGAAACCACCCCAGGAATAAAAAAGGTTTTTGATATGCAAAAAAGTAATTAATTTTACCACTAAATGCCAATAACGCCTTGCCTGTTGCTTAGAATACAATCGAATATATATAAGAATAGAACATATATATTCTAAAAAAATATAGATAATAGCCATTTTGTCTGCAATGGCTTACATCCTGATTACGTATTTAGGGCTAATCTTCACGATCGAATTTAAATTGGCATATGCTTGGAGATTCACGCATGCCCGTGAATGATATAGACGCACCCCAGCGAGTCAGCGCAGACCACCTTGTTGCCCACATACCTGGCGTTATCTTCCAGTTTCACCGCGCTCGCAATGGTCACATGCGGTTCCCCTATTTAGAGGGCGGCGGCGCGGCTCTCAAACATATTGACCGCGATCTGCTCGCTGAAAATGCTGGCCAGCTGGTTGAGCAACTGACCGGCAACGACCATCCCAAGATAATGTCGGCGATCGAACGCTCGGCGCGCTGGATGCTGCCTCTCACTACACGCTTTCGGCTACCGTTTCCCAGACGCAAACCACACTGGATTGCGGTTAGCGCCCAGCCGAAGCCCGTTGTCGACGGTGTCCAGTGGAACGGCATAATGATGGATATTAGCGATCAGGTCGGCGAAGAGCAGCGACTGCGCAAACTATGCGATACAGACCCGCTGACCCAACTGCCCAATCGACGCAAACTGATGATGCACTTAACCCATGTTGCATCGCTTAGCACCCGTCACGGCACACCGCTCTCTATCATGATGATCGATATCGATCATTTTAAACGTCTTAACGACCGCTGGGGCCACCTGCATGGCGATGACGTGCTTAAACAGCTGGCACTGGACGCCCAGTCGCTGCTGCGCTGTGAAGACATGGTTGCCCGGCTGGGAGGGGAAGAGTTTATGGTCGTGCTGCCGCTCACCCCGCTGCAGCAATGCCATGCGCTTGCCGACCGCTTACGCCAAGCCATTAGTGTACGCGACTTCGGCATGGGTGCCGGTCAGGTAACGCTGAGCATAGGGGTTGCCGAATACCGCTGCGGTGAGCCTCTCACCAGTTTGATCGAACGCGCCGACCAAGCGCTGTATAGTGCCAAAGACGTTGGTCGCGACTGCGTTTGCCATCTACGCTAAAGGAAATCCCCAAGCGCAGGAGGCAAACGATGACCACTTTAGCCAACGCTATTTGTGAACCGTGCAGCAAAGATGCTCAGCCGCTAAGCAAAGATGAAGCCCAAGAGCGGCTAAAAAGCCTCAGCCAGTGGCAGATTGTCGAGCACGATGGCATCATGAAGCTGTCGCGAAGTTTTAAATTCCGTGACTTTGTCAGCGCATTGGCGTTCACCCAAAGCGTTGGCGATATTGCCGAGCAGGCTGGCCATCACCCCGTTATCGTGACTGAGTGGGGCAAAGCCACCGTCACGTGGTGGTCTCACGCTATTAAAGGCCTGCATCTTAATGACTTCATTCTTGCCGCCAGAACCGACGAGGTAGCCGAATAAATGTTTGAGCATATTGAGCGAGTCCCAGGAGACGCCATTCTCGGGCTGATCGAAGCTTTCAAAAAAGATACCAATCCGCAAAAAGTGGATCTAGGTGTCGGTGTTTACCGCGATACCCAAGGCAATACGCCGGTAATGCGCGCCGTTAAGGAAGCAGAAGCTCGCCTGCTCAAGAATGAAACGACGAAAACCTATATCGGTTCTCACGGCGCCCCCAGCTACGGTGAAGTTGTCCTTCCCATGGTGTTTGGCGCTGAGTCACCGGTACTGAAAGCTAACCGTGCCAGCGCTACCCAATCGCCTGGCGGCACCGGCGCCCTGCGTTTAGCAGCCGACTTCATTTCCTCACAGTTGCCGGGCAAAGGTATCTGGGTCAGCGACCCTACGTGGCCCAACCACCACGGTATTTTTACCGCGGCAGGTATTGAGCTACACAAGTACCCCTACGTTGACCCCGACAACCGTCTTGATTTTGACGGCATGCGTGCAGCGCTAAAAAGTATTCCGGAAGGCGATGTAGTGGTACTCCACGCCTGCTGCCACAACCCGACCGGATTTGATCTTTCCCACGCCCAGTGGCAGGAAGTGCTAGAGATTGTCCGTGAACGCAAGCTACTGCCGCTGATCGACTTTGCCTATCAGGGCTTTGGCGAAGGTCTGGATGAAGACGCCTACGGGGTACGCCTGCTGGCGGAAAACCTCGACGAAGCGATCATCACCAGCTCTTGCTCGAAGAACTTCGGTATTTATTGTGAGCGTACCGGCTGCTTGATCATGGTGGCAAAAGACAGCGAGCAGATGGATAACATTCGCTCACAGGCCGCCATCGTTGCCCGGGAAAACTACTCAAACCCGCCTGCTCACGGTGGCGCTATCGTCAGCGAGATTCTCCATGACGCCGAGCTTACCGCGCTATGGCGTGAAGAGCTCACCGAAATGCGCGATCGTATTAATACCCTACGTCGCGACTTCGTAGAAGCGCTAAAACCCTACGGGCTTGACGAGAAGTACGCCTGCGTTGCCGAGCAGCGTGGCATGTTCTCCTACACCGGCTTAACGCCGGAACAGGTAGATCGTCTGCGCGATGAGTTTGGCATCTACATGGTGCGCTCAGGTCGCGCCAACGTCGCGGGCTTCTCCCAGGAGAACCTGCCCTACCTGGCTAAAGCGATCGCCGCTGTCAACGACTAGGTAGCTTCCGAGCACTTAACAAGTACTACCGCACTAAAAACGCCCAGGCCTTCCTGGGCGTTTTTGTGTGCAAGGCGCTTGACCGATCAGTCAGCTCTTCGGCACACTCAGCATCGCCTTGTATACAACCCACTATAACCAAGAGGCCTATCATGGCGGCTGCCAGCACCCCTTATCCCTGGTACAAAAAAGAAGACACCGACGCGTTCTTCGCCCTGTTTCAAAACAACATTGCCAACTTTGTGATTATCGCCATCACTATGCTGGGCATGGGATTTCCCTCCTCTATTGTCTATGGTCAAGTGCTGCCGGGCGCGGCAGTCGCGGTAATGGTGGGTAATTTCTACTATGCGTGGAGCGCGGCAAGACTGGCCCGTAAGGAGAACCGTGCCGATGTAACGGCGCTCTCTTACGGTATCTCAACGCCGGTCATGTTTGTGTTCCTATTCGGCGTACTGCTGCCCGCCAAACAGCTCACTGGTGATGCTGAAATGGCCTGGAAGGTGGCGGTCGCCGCCTGCTTTATTAGCGGCGCCATTGAAGCCGCGATCAGCGTGATTGGCCGCTGGGTGCAGTATCACTTGCCGCGCGCCGCCATGCTGGGTGCCGTTGCCGGTGTCGCCCTGACGTTTATCGCCGGTGAAATGCTGTTCAAAACCCTGGAAATGCCGGTTATTGGCCTGCTGGTGTTAGCGATCATTATTGTTGGGCTGGTCGCCAGAGTGAGCATGCCGTTTAAACTGCCCACCTCGCTATTCGCCATTATCGTCGGTACTGCCATGGCCTATTTGATTGGCGATGCCGGTACCGAACGCTTTAGCGATGCCTTTACCCACCTAGGCTTTTMCCCGCTGCTTCCCAATCTAGCCTGGTTTGAAGGGCTGGGTTTACTGTTCACCAGCATGCTCGCAGTCTTGACCGTCGTTCTGCCGATCACGCTGTATAACGCTATTGAGACGATGAACAACGTGGAGGCGATGGAAGCCGCGGGCGATAAGTACGATGTACGCGAGTGTCAGGCAGTCGACGGTGCGGGCACCATGATCGGCGCCCTGTTTGGCGGCGTGTTTCCGACCACGGTCTATATTGCCACCGTGGGGGCCAAATGGATGGGCGCTGGCCGCGGCTATAGCCTGCTCAACGGCGCTGTCTATGCGCTGGCCACCATGTTCGGTTTAATCGCCGCCCTGGCCGCGATTATTCCCGTTTCAGTGGTCGCCCCGATTTTGGTCTTTGTCGGTATGTCGATGATTGCCACCGCGTTTCAAGCCAACGACACGCGCTACTATCCTGCCGTGGCGCTGGCCATGCTGCCCTACTTCGCCAACTACGTGATGACGCGCTTTAACCGCGGGGCTGGTGAGGTCGTTACCGATATCTCTAGCGCCATTGTGGTGATGGGCCAAGGGGCCATGTTTATGGCCATACTGCTCGGCGCCATGACGGTGTCGGTGATCGACCACCAGTTCCGACGCGCGGCTGCCTTTGCAGCTATAGCTGCAGGCTTCTCCTTCGTAGGGCTAATGCATGCCCCGGAGCTGTCACTCAATGCTGCCCCTGAGTTCGTGATGGGCTACCTGGGCATGGCACTGCTGTTTATCTACTTCTCATTTCAAGAAGCTGGTCGCCTGCGTTAATTGACGAATCCCGCCTGCCGATGCGGGCGGGACAGAATGCGCCGCATGACCTGCCACGCCATCAAGCCTGCCAGCAGGTTGCCTACGGCGGCGCCTGCCGCCAGCCCCCACCAACCGAAGAACTGTGAACCTAACCACAGGCAAGGGAGATAGCAAACAAACAGCCTAGCGCTGGATAGCAGCATCGCTCGCAGCGGCCAACCTAAGGCATTGCCCGCCGAGACCACGAGCATACACACGCCCAGTGCTGCGTAGCTAGGCAGCAGAAAGCGAATCAACAGAGTCAGCTCGTTTTGTACCTCTGGATTGCCCGCTAAGGCCATGGCCAGCCAGGGAGCTCCCAGGGCCAATACCACGCCAAGGCTAAGCTGCCAGACCAGTGCGACCTTTACCGCCAAGCGCATAAGCTGCTGTATCTGTCCCCAATCACCGGCGCCGTAGCAGCGCCCTAACCAAGGTGGCAGCGACATGGTCATGGCCAGGATGACCATCAGCGAAAGCGTCTCCAAACGGCTCGCCAAGCCCCACGCCGCTACTTCACTTTCACCCAGGCCCGCCACCACTGAGATAGCCAGCATCGCCGCCAGGGGTGGCATTAGTTGGCTGACCATAGCGGGGGCGGCAATGCCCGTAAAAGGCCGCCACGACTGTTTCGCTTCTCGCCACAAACCCTGTTGCGATGCCCACTCGCGTTTGAGTAATTTGCGCGTGGTCACCAACAGCCCCACTGAAAAGGCAATTGCCGTTGCCCAGGCAGCGCCAGGCAACCCCCAGCCTTCCCAATCGCCTACCCCAAAAATCAGCAGAGGATCGAGCACCAGGTTAACAAGGCTACTCAGCACCATCATTTTGCCCGGTAGGCGGGTATCGCCGTGGGCGCGAAAGACGCTATAGCTAAAGTAGAGCAGCGCTCCCAGCCACGCAGATAACAGCTGAGGCCCCCAGTAGATACGGATATACGAGAGCGTGGTGTCATCCGCACCCAGCAGTCGAAAAATGGGCACATGAAATAACCATAAAGCGATCGCTAACAGACCGATCACGCCACCGCCCGCCATTAACACCAAACTGCTTAAGCGCCTAGCGCGCTCCCCCTCTCCTGCGCCTAGCGCCCGGGAAATAAGCGCCGCGATGGCAATGCCCATACCCACCTGAATGCCAATAATCAGAAAGGACAGCGGAAAGGTGAACGACTGCGCGGCGAGGGGCGCGGTACCCAAGCGGGCAATAAACGCACTATCAACAAGTTGAAAACCMAATAACGCCAACACCCCAATGGCCATCGGCCAGGTTTGGCGCCATAGGGTTATCGCCAACTCGCGTTGCTGCATATCAATTGCCAAGCCAAGTCTCCTTTTATTCGCCTTTAACGCAAAAACGCCACCACCCCTAGCGGGGTGATGGCGCTTAACTAAAAGTACTCTTTACTGACGAATACCTTCAAACGTCACGTATAGCTCAAGCTCATGCATGGACTCAGGGAAGTCGCTCATATCGATGCCGTAATCGCCCAGGGTCAGCGTGGTGCTGCCCTCAAAACCAGCGCGGTAGTTGCCCCAAGGGTCATCGCCTTCACCCATCAGCGTAACCGGCATTTCAATCTCTTGAGTTTCGCCGTGCAGGGTTAGATCACCGGTCAAGACGCCTTCATTTTCACCCGTTGATTCAAAGCCTGTGGAGCTGAATGTGGCGGTAGGGAATTCACTGGCATTGAGGAAATCTTCGCTCAAGATATGGCGATCACGCTCGGCGTGGTTACTGGTCAGGCTATCCACCTGCACTTCGATTTCAGCAGAAGACGCGTCGAGATTTTCAGGATCATAGGCAAACTGACCATCGAACTCTTCAAAGCTGCCGAGAATGTAGGAGAAGCCCAGATGTGAAATTTTAAACTGGACAAAAGCGTGCTGGCCTTCGGTATCAATCTGATAATCAGCTGCCTGCGCTTGGCTCAAAGGTACCAGCGCTAAAGCGGCGATCGCTGATGCAAATGCTGTCTTCTTGAACATATTGAATTGCTCCTTGCTTTACTTAATAGGCACCGCGGGCATTCAATTATCTTACCCGCAGTGTTTAGAAAAACCTGTATACAGACAACGTCATTATCTTGGTGCGTTTTGATTGCCAGCTTGGCTATGCGCTGGGTTCAGCATACGTACCAACGCTTTATGTCGATTTAACCAGTGGTGCTTGAAGGCAGCGAGCGCGTGCCCACCCGCTAAAATCATTAGCACTAGAGCGCTATACCAGTGAACCTCACCTGCAAGGCTTGCCTGGTTGGGTAAGTCGTGTAGCAGCGCAGGCACCTCAAACCAACCAAACACACTGATGCCACGTCCATCGGCGGTAGAGATCAGGTAACCGCTCACCATAACCACTAATACAAGCACATAGAGAGCAATGTGACCGACATGGGCCGCAATAGTTTCTAAACGGTTGCCCTCTGCGTGGGGTGTCGGCTGGAGGAAGCGCCATACCAAACGTGCAAAGGTAGCAAACAGCAGCAAGATACCAATCGAGCGATGCACCCAAGGCCCCTGATTATACCAAGGGTCATAATAGCCCAGGTCGGTCATCCACCAGCCTAGTGCAAATAGACCAATAATGGTCAACGCGCTTAGCCAGTGAAATAGAATACTGACCAATCCCCAACCGTTGCGACTGTTACGCCACATTGTGCTATTCCTCATGTTATCTATGGCTGCTTCAACTTCGCCAACGCGTCTATCAGAGCTTGGATGACGCTACTCACCCACGCCCAGAACCTTACCGCTAGAAGCTAACGAAAACCGCTGAAAAAAGCAGAATCTTTCATTCGTAAAAACCATTGAATAACCAGATGACAATTTTTACGCAGTTCGCCTTTCTAAAAAATCAAAGACAATCCATCCTACAAAATCGAACAAATAGAGCAAATTTAATCAATTTTATAATTTTGTTTGCAGGCTTACTATTAGCGCATGTCCTAAGAGACATTGTGCAACGATCTCAAAAGCTGCACACAAATTTTCTATTAGAGAGCGCCAATCATGAAAAAAATTACCCTTATCACCGCTATTGCCATGACATTAACTTCTACTGCCGTTCTAGCTGAACAGGGCTCTGGCGAACTAAACCAGATTGTTCACCCTGGCTCTTCAGCGAATCACAGCACGGACAGCTTATACATGGCGCCGGCTGATTTGCCTTTAGTTAACGGCGATGCAGAGAAAAATAGCGTTGCTGCTCCGAACTCTCACGCCAATCGCTCTTCCGATAGTGAAGACCAGATTGCGCTGTCAGATCTGCCCCACCGCAACGCTTCTTGAAACAAATAATGGTGCTTTACTTACAAAGCATATGACCCATTAGGTTTCAGAAGTGCGAAAAAMCCCACCTTCATAAAGGTGGGTTTTTCGTTTCTGCGCTGGATTGCTTAACACCCACTAGCTAGCCAGAACATCCAGCCCACGGGCAAGATCACGCTGGATATCGTGCTGGCTCTCAAGGCCTACCGCCACGCGAATAAGCCCTGGCGCAATACCCGCCGCATCTTTCTGCATATCCGATAAACGGCCATGGGTCGTCGTCGCAGGATGGGTAATGGTGGTTTTAACATCACCTAAGTTACCTGTGATGGACAACATGCGGGTCGCATCAATGACCTGCCACGCCCCCTCCTGGCCGCCCTTCACTTCAAAGCCCAATACGGCACCGAAGCCCTTTTGCTGCTGTTTAGCCAAGGCGTGCTGCGGATGATCTTCCAGGCCGCTGTAAAACACTTGCTTAACCGCTAGGTGAGCATCGAGCCAGCGCGCCAGGGTTAAGGCGTTTTCACAGTGGGCATTCATGCGTAGCGACAGGGTTTCCAGGCCCTTGGTAAAAATCCAGGCGTTGAAGGGGCTAAGGCAAGGCCCGCAGGTGCGCACCACGCCGAATACCTCCTCAAGCAGCGCATGGCTTCCTACCACGGCGCCACCAATGGCGCGGCCTTGACCGTCCAGATACTTGGTCGCCGAGTGAATAACCAAATCAGCGCCTAACGCTAGCGGCTGCTGAAGTGCCGGAGTCAGAAAGCAGTTATCGATGGCCAATAGCACATCATGACGCTTTGCCAACGCGGACAGAGCCGCAATATCGGCAATTTCTGAGCGCGGATTTGAGGGCGTTTCGGCAAACAGCAGACGCGTCTTAGGGGTAATCGCCGCTTCCCAGGCAGACATGTTGGAAAGCTCCACGTAGCGCGTGGTAATTCCAAACTTGCCGAGATACTTATCGAACAGACTCACCGTAGAGCCAAACAGCGACCGGGAAGCGACAATCTCGTCTCCCGCAGAAAGCAGCGCCAGCGCGGTGGAGAGAATAGCCGACATGCCCGAGCTGGTAGCCACGCAGCGTTCGCCGCCTTCAAGGGCCGCTAGGCGGCGCTCAAAGGTATGCACCGTTGGGTTGGTAAAGCGCGAGTAAACATTGCCAGGCTCTTGGCCACCAAATTTACGCGCCGCTTCGGCAGCGCTTTCGTAGACAAAGCTTGAGGTCGGAAAAATAGGCTCCGAGTGTTCCTGCTCGAAGGTGCGCTGATGGCCAGCCCGAATAGCCAGCGTCTCTAGCGACCACTCATCCTGGTGATTGTCTTCCTGGTGATTGTCATCATGCATAAGGCGTCTCTCCTAATCGTCCAGGTCATCGTCCTGATTGTGCATATCGACCAGGGCATGGTCACCGGCGCTTTGATCCTTGGCGGAATCATTGCGGCTAGCTTCCAAGGCAGCCAAGTAGGCGTCGTCGATATCACCAGTCACGTAGTTACCGTCAAACACCGAGCAATCAAACTCTTCCATCTCAGGGTTCACTTCACGGCAGGCCGATTTTAGATCTTCCAGGTTTTGATAGAAGATGCGATCAGCGCCGATTAGATCACCCACTTCCTCTTCGCTACGGCCATGAGCAATCAACTCAGACGCCGCTGGCATATCGATGCCATACACATTGGGGAAACGCACCGGCGGCGCCGCCGAGGCAAAATAAACTTTACGCGCCCCGGCATCACGGGCCATTTGAATAATCTGCTTACAGGTGGTGCCCCGCACTATGGAGTCGTCCACTAGCAGGACGTTTTTGCCTTTAAACTCAACGTCGATGGCGTTGAGTTTCTGGCGTACCGATTTTTTACGCTGGGTCTGCCCCGGCATAATAAAGGTGCGGCCAATATAGCGATTCTTCATAAACCCTTCGCGGTAGGTCACCCCCAGGTGCTGTGCCATTTCAAGAGCGGAGGTGCGCGAGGTATCGGGGATAGGAATCACCACATCAATATCGTGATCCGGCCACTCGTTGAGAATGCGGTCGCCCAACTTACGGCCCATCTGCATCCGGGTGCCGTACACATAGGCGCCGTCCAATAGGGAATCCGGACGCGCTAGATACACGTGCTCAAAAATGCACGAACGCAGCTGCGGGCGGTCAGCGCATACTTGAGTATGAATATTGCCCTCAATATCGACAAAGATGGCTTCGCCGGGCGACAAATCACGCTCAAGCTCGAAACCGCCCACGTCCAAGGCAACGGATTCAGAGGCGATCATTACCGCCTGACCGTTCTCCTCTTCGCGGGTACCAAACACCACCGGGCGAATACCGAAGGGGTCACGGAATGCCACCATGCCAAAGCCGTTAATAATCGCCACGGCGGCATAGCCACCTTTACAGCGACGATGAACACGACGCACGGCGTCAAAAATATCTTCCGCTTCCAGGTGCAATCCCTGTTTGCCAAGCTCGTGGGCAAATACGTTGAGCAGCACTTCGGAATCGGAGCTGGTATTGATATGACGCAGATCGGTGGAGAACAGCTCCTGCTTCAACTGCTCTGAGTTGGTCAGGTTGCCGTTATGCGCCAGCGCAATACCGTAAGGAGAGTTAACATAGAACGGCTGCGACTCGGCTTCGCTAGAAGAGCCTGCCGTCGGGTAACGCACGTGACCTATGCCTAGATTACCTTTTAGGCGGGCCATATGGCGGGTGTGAAAGACATCACGTACCAAGCCGTTACTCTTGCGCAGTAGGAAGCGTCCCTCGCTCCATGTCATCATGCCGGCAGCGTCCTGGCCACGATGCTGAAGTACGGTCAGGGCATCGTAGATTCCCTGATTTACCGCTTGCTTGCCCAGAAGGCCCACTATACCGCACATTCACGTTACCTCACTTAATGCCATGGCTTGCCTATACCTAAGCAAGCCCGAACGTTGGTAGAATCAACTTCAGTAACAGGTCAATCACCTGTCGGGATAACTTCTCGCTCCGCCGCGCCAGGCATGCGCAGTTCGGGTAGCGAAATGTCGCGCAGCGACGCTGGCGCCTCAGGCAGTTCTCGATCCCACTGATCTAACTGGCTTACCGCCCAATCGCGCAGTTGAATAAAGGTCGGGCGCAGTTCGGCTTGCTGCCATGCCTGTAGCTCCGCCAGCGGCGTAAGGGTAATCAGCACCGTAGCGATAAGCAAAATAACCGCCCCGCGGGCAACGCCAAATGCGGCCCCCGCCACGCGGTTCAAAAGCCCCATGCCCACCCACTCTATCGCGGCATGCACCAAGCGAATCACGATGCCACAAAGCAAAATAACGGCAAAGATCACTAATATAAAGGCGAGTACTAAGCGGGCATCAAAGCTATCGATAAACCCGCTCATCAGTTCGGCCACCGGCTCAGCGAGCACTCGGGCAACCATTAACGCCACCACCCAGGCGGCCAGCCCCAACGCTTCGCGAACAAACCCCCTGACGAAGCCGGCCAGCATCGACAGCGCCAGCACGGCCAAGAACAGCGCATCAATCCAGGTTAATGCCATGGGTTAGTCTCTTACCCGAACAAGCAGGCCCTGCACATTAGCGCGCTCTTTAATCGAAGACATGGCGGACTCACCCTCTTCAGAAGTGGCATAAGGGCCCACAAAGACGGTGGTCATATTGTTATCGCGCTCACGCTGATAAACAGTAAAACCCTCACCAGAGAGCTGTTCGCTAAGGCGCTGTGCATTATCGGGCTCTCCAAAACTGCCGACTTGCACTGCCCACTCTCCCTGAGCGCTGGATGAGGGGCTCGATGCGCTAGATGACGAGCTTTGCGATGAACCTTGTGAAGAGCCTACTGAAGAGCTCTGCGCCGAGCCTCCAGCGCTGCTTTGACCACTGCTGCTATTACTGGCGATTAAATCAGCGATAGGGTCGCTATTGGGGGTTGCCGGAGTTTCTTCCGCTTCACTGGTGGCCGCCGCTTCTGGGCGGGAAGACTGATTGGAAGCCGCGATTTGATCGGTTTCCGGCAACCGCGGATTGGCGTCAATAGGGATATCGCCCTCTTCACTCTCCCCTTGAGAGGTCGACGATAGCGACGATTCACCAATGGTTGAAGGCCTTTCTGGCGCGGGCACGTCACGGCGCTCCACTTCAACCGGCTGTTCAATCACAAAGCTCGGCTGGGGGCGCTCTTCCCTCGGAGCGGGATCACTCATTAGCCACGGCACAAAGATCGCCAGTAACGCGAGTAGAATCACAATGCCGCTAATGCGTTCCGTTTTACCGTATTTCATTTCCGTCTCCATCAAGCGACGCAGCGCCTGTTGGCAGTGGCCGAGCTAACAGTGCCGCTACTGTAAAGAACGACCCGGTGGCCAAGACACGATCATTGGGCGTTAACATTTGCGCGAGCCAATCGACGCCTGCTTGCGGCGAATCGGCGCGAAAATGCACCCGCCCTCCCTGAGCTATAATACGTTGCGACAACTCGCTTGCCTGGCAACCTCGCTCGCCACCAAGCGACACGCACACCCAATCATTAATGCGGGCCGCTAACACCTGTATGACACCGTCAATATCCTTATCATTCAACATGCCGATAAGACCCCACTGGCGACCACCTTCCGGCGGTGATGGCAAATGGCGAACGACATACTCGGCGGCATGAGGATTATGCCCCACATCCAGGCACCAGGGGCCAACCCATTGCAACCGTCCTGCCAACTGCACCGAACCAAGCGCTGCTTGCACACGTGATTTCTCTAACTCAAGCCCGGCAAGCACAAGCGACTGTAAAGCGCTGGCAGCGTTATCAACAGGCAGCCCAGGATCGGGAAGTTCCTCAATAACAATGGGTTGACCATCCAGATACTGCCCCTGCCAGCGCCATTGGGAGCGTTCACCCGCCATCGCCTGATGGGTAAATTGCTGGCCCAAACTAAACGTGGGCGCGGTAAGCGCCTGGGCACACTCAGCAACGCTTTCTGGCAACGTTTGACTACCTAACACGGCGGGCCGATTGGGCCGAAAAATACCGGCTTTTTCACGCCCTATCTGGGCTAAGTCGGTGCCCAAAAAGTTAGCGTGATCCTGAGCGATGGTGGTGACGATAGCCACATCCGCATCAACAATATTAACCGCATCTAGGCGCCCACCCAGCCCGACTTCCAGTACCGCAAGATCAAGCTCTGCATTGACCAGGCACCACAGACCACACAGCGTACCCGCTTCAAAATAGGTGAGGCTGATTTCACTATCCTGCAAGCGCGCACGCTCCACCTGCTCAAACCCCTGCACAAGCAGTTGGTCGTCGGCTTCCTGACCGTCGATTTTAACGCGTTCGTTGTAGCGCAATAAATGAGGGGAAGTATAGGTACCCACACGCCAACCATGGGCACGGGCAACGCTATCAATCATGGCAAGGGTTGAGCCCTTACCATTGGTGCCTGCTACCGTAATAACGCGAGGGGCGATGGGGCTTGCGAGCAGCCCCATACGTTTTGCCACCTCAGAGACCCGCTCCAGGCCCATATCAATCCCTACCGGGTGCAGCGTTTCCAAATGCTGGAGCCACTGCTGTAAAGAGTATGGCTGTAGAGCGTGTGGTTCTAGAGAGTCAGGCATTGCGTGAATGATCATCACTCTTAGCGGAAGTGGTATCCTGCTTGGTCGCATCGACCTTTTCAAAAGTGACGTTAGCAGTATCCGCTAAGGTAGCTTCCTCGACGATCGGCTCCACTACGTCAGCATCATCAGGGGTTATCGAACTCACCGGGGTCGCATCGTGGTGCGTTAGCTTACGCAGCACACTGCCCACGCGAGCACGCATTTCATGGCGATGGACGATCATATCGACAGTGCCGTGTTCGAGCAGGAACTCACTGCGCTGGAAACCTTCCGGCAAGGTTTCACGCACCGTTTGTTCGATAACCCGCGGGCCAGCAAAACCAATCAAGGCATTGGGTTCGGCAATGTTCAAATCACCTAGCATTGCCAACGAGGCTGAAACACCGCCAAAGACGGGATCAGTGAGCACCGAAATGTACGGCACACCCGCTTGCTTGAGCTTTTCGAGCGCGGCGGAGGTTTTAGCCATCTGCATCAACGAGAACAGCGCTTCCTGCATGCGCGCACCACCAGAGGCGGCAAAACACACCAGCGGGATATTCTCTTCCAGGGCCAGGGTAGCGGCGCGAATAAATTTCTCGCCGACCACCGCCCCCATTGAGCCACCCATAAAGGTGAACTCAAAGGCAACGGCGACCACCGGCAGACCATCCAACTCACCGCGCATAGCGACCAGCGCATCTTTCTCGCCAGTGTCTTTTTGCGCCGCGGTCAGGCGGTCTTTGTATTTTTTAGAGTCGCGGAACTTCAATCGATCAACAGGTTCGATTTCCGCCGCAATCTCTTCGCGTCCTGCTTTATCCAAGAACCAGTCCAAGCGTTTGCGTGCCGTCAAGCGCAGGTGATGATCGCACTTGGGGCATACGCTGTTATGTTTCTCTAGCTCAGGGAGATAGAGAACCGCTTCGCACTTGGGACATTTACGCCAGAGGCCGTCGGGCACGCTAGCGCGACGGTCTTTACGCTGGATACGACCCATGGAGGGTACGATCTTGTCTAACCAGCTCATATCAAAAAGGCTTCCGTTATACGTCAACGCCCGGCAAAACCAGGCTTGATGAGTGTCGTTAATCTATTCAGTATAGGCGATAAAGCGTGCTGCTTTAGGCATCCATCGCCGTACGCATCTCTGCTAATACACTTTTCAACTGGCCTGCAATGGTTTCCGGCGCATCGACACTTTCAGCAATGCGGTTAACCAAAGCGCTGCCTACAATCACACCATCGGCGACTTTAGCGACTTCCGCAGCAGTCACACCATCGCGGATGCCGAAACCAACACATAGCGGCAAATCGGTCATCCCCCGCAGCGGCGCCAGGTGCTCGGCTACATCGTCTGCGTTCAGGGTGGCGGCACCGGTCACGCCTTTCAGCGAAACATAGTAGAGGTAGCCTTCACCATGGGCGCATATTGTAGCGGCACGCTGGTGCGAAGTGGTAGGCGCAACGAGAAAAATCGCTGCTAAATGCCGAGATTTCAGCAGCGGCCCAATCTCTTCGGCCTCTTCCGGGGGCATATCCACTATCAGCACGCCGTCAACGCCTACGCTGGCGGCTTGATCGGCAAAGTTCTCGTAGCCAATCCGCTCAATAGGATTCAAATACCCCATCAGCACCACCGGCGTGGTGGTATCGGTTTGGCGGAATTCTTTGACCATTTGCATGAGGTCAACCAGCCGTGTGCCCTGCTTTAAAGCACGTTCACAGGCTTTTTGAATCACCGGGCCATCGGCCATGGGGTCGGAAAAAGGCACACCTAGCTCAATCACATCGGCGCCTGCTTCCACCAATGCATGCATAAAGCCCACGGTGTACTGCGGCGCCGGATCCCCTGCGGTAATGTAAGGGATCAGGGCCTTGCGACCCTGCTGCTTAAGTTCACTGAAACGCTGATCAATACGGTTCATGCTCGCCCTTAAAATTCGATGCCATCAATCTTAGCAACTGTCATGATGTCTTTGTCGCCACGCCCGGAGAGGTTGACCACGATATGCTGGTCAGGACGCATGGTAGGCGCCAATACCTTGGCGTGAGCCAACGCGTGAGCTGACTCAAGGGCGGGCATAATACCCTCCATGTGGGTCAGCTCGCGGAACGCTTCGAGCACTTCTTTATCGTTTGCCGCCACGTAGGAGACCCGCCCCACGTCTTTCCATAGCGCGTGCTCTGGGCCCACGCCCGGATAATCCAGACCGGCCGAAATCGAGTGGGTATCAGATACCTGCCCGGCTTCATCTGACATTAAGTAGGTGCGGTTACCGTGCAGCACGCCGCGGGGGGCATTGGATGCCAGCGGCGCCGCATGACGGCCGGTTTCCACGCCATCACCACCGGCTTCGACGCCGTACATGGCCACGTCGTCATCTTCCACAAAGGGGTAGAACAGACCCAAGGCGTTGGAGCCACCGCCCACACAGGCAATCAGCGCATCGGGTAGACGGCCAATCTGCTCAAGCGACTGGCGGCGCGCTTCACGCCCCACCACCGCATTGAAATCGCGCACCAGCAGTGGATAAGGGTGCGGGCCAGCCACGGTACCGATGATATAAAAGGTGTTATCAACGTTGGTGACCCAGTCACGCAGCGCTTCGTTCATGGCGTCTTTAAGGGTACGGGTACCGGACTCCACCGGAATGACCCGAGCGCCCAGCAGGCGCATACGATAGACGTTTAGCTTCTGGCGCTGGACATCTTCAGCGCCCATATAGACGTCGCACTCAAGCCCTAAGCGAGCGGCCACGGTCGCAGAGGCAACGCCATGCTGGCCCGCCCCGGTTTCAGCGATAATCCGCGGCTTGCCGGTTTTTTTGGCCAGTAGTGCCTGACCAATGGTGTTGTTGACCTTGTGAGCGCCGGTATGATTCAGGTCTTCGCGCTTCAACCAAATCTGCGCACCGCCAAGACTCGCCGACCAGCGCTTGGCGTGGTAAAGCGGTGACGGACGTCCTACGTAGTGGGCAAGGTCGTAGTCAAACTCGGCCTGGAAGTCGGGGTCATCACGCAGGCTTAAGTAGGTTTTCTCCAACTCTTCCAACGCAAAGCTGAGAGTTTCTGACACGAACCGACCGCCGTAGGGGCCAAAATGACCGCGGGCATCCGGCATTCGGGTCAGATCGCTGAATTTAGTTTTCGGAGCAGGCGTCGCAGAAACTGTCACAGAGATACCTCACAAGATCGCCAGAACAGGCAAACAATAAATGAACTCACTAATAACGCAGCAGATTCAGTACACGTCACTGCGCAGCGTACTCTAACGAGCGTCGGCTAACGCTACATAACGAACGAAAGACGCCATCTTGTCGGCATCTTTACAGCCGTGGGAGGCTTCAATACCACCCGACACATCCACTGCATAAGGCGCTACCTGACGCACAGCGTCAGCAATGTTAGCAGCACTCAACCCACCGGCGAGGATAACAGGTTTTGCAAGATTTGCGGGGATTCTCGACCAATCAAAGATCTCTCCCGTGCCCCCCGGCGTTCCCGGTCGATAGGCATCTAACAGCAGCGCCTGGGCCTGATGATAGCGCTCTGCCTCATGGGCTAGATCTATCTCATCGCGCATACGCAGCGCTTTCATCCAGGGTAGCGCAAAGCGCTGACACTCCTCGGGCGTTTCATTGCCGTGAAACTGGAGCATATCGAGATAGGGTAAGCACTGCTCGATGAGCTCAGCAGGCTGGTCAACGAACAGCCCCACCCGGGTCACAAAGGCGGGTACCCGGGCAGACAGCGCGGCCAGTTGCTCAACACTCACGCTGCGGGCACTTTTCGGCCACATAACGAACCCCAAGGCGTCCACGCCCAGCGCCACGGCGCGGTCAATATCCTCGCCGCGGGTAAAGCCGCAGAACTTGATGCGGGTACGGATTAGCGCAGCAGCACTCATGACGGCACCTCCTGCTCAGGGTTAGCAGCCGGATGGCGAAGCGAACGATTGCGCCGATAAGCTATCCGCGGCGTATCAGGCAACTCGCGCTCCCCGGTCCATTCACCGGTAAATGAGAGCAGATGCGGCCCCAGCGGCTCTTTGGGCAGATCAAAGCGCTCATCGTAAACCGAATCGACAAAATGCAACCCACAAGCAGGCGCGGTGACATCGCCTTTGCGGCGGTTTTGCAGCGCCAGCAGTTCGCCAATATAGGTCTCACTCTGAGCACCACGCCCTACACTCACCAGTGCCCCGGCGATGTTACGAATCATATGGTGCAAAAACGCATTGCCTTGAATATCGATCATCACCAGTTGGCCGTAGCGCTTTACGTCGACAAAGTGCATATGCCGCCAGGGGGATTTCGATTGACAGCCAGCGGCGCGGAAGCTGGAAAAATCATGCTCCCCTACCAGCGCCTGGGCGGCCCGGTGCATGGCATCGGCGTCTAACGGATCCCGGCACCAGGKCACATTGGCCCGCTCTAATACGGGGCGACTAATCTGGTTCAGCAGCACGTAGCGGTAACGGCGCCCCAGGGCACACAGGCGTGAGTGGAAGTCGTCGCCTACGGGCTTTACCCAACGCACGGCGATATCGCGGGGCAACTGGGTATTAGCGCCAAAGATCCAGGCTTTTTCAGAGCGCCCCACCGGCGGGTCAAAATGAACGATTTGGCGCGTCGCGTGCACACCCGAATCTGTGCGCCCGCTAGCGTTCACCCGAATGGACTCATTGGCCACCTTGGACAGCGCATCCTCTAGCGACGCCTGAACCGATGCGGCGTGGTTTAAGCGCTGAAAACCGCAGTAGCGGGTACCGTCGTACTCGATACCCATTGCCAAGCGGCCAGTAAGCGGAATTTTCTCATCGAAGTGATAGAACAGCGTCATCAAGCCACATCATGTTGAAGATTTTGAAGGATCACTATTATCCAGCCCTCGCGGCTTGAATGCTACCTCTTCAATTTCCCACTCCTCCTCGACCGGCCGACGCGGGTGTTTCGCCGGAGGCACCGGTTCCGCATGCGGCTCACTGGCAAGCGCTACCGTGGGCTGCATTGGGGTCTCAATGCGAGGGCCATCCTGGCTGTCTGAAAAGCTATTTGAAGGGCTATTGGAAGCGCTGTTTAAGATCGGCGGATGGTAATCGATAAAGCGATGGCCGGGATCCTCAGCGGCAACCGATGGCTTCTCGGTTGGCTGCGCAGCCGCCGCTGGTTCAGACGCGGGTAAACCCGTACCGATAGAAGCCAGCCGCTGGCTCATGGGGGCAGCACTCGGCGGAGGCGCCAATGAAACGCTTTCAGAGCTGTCAGTGGCCACGGCATGCAGCCCGAACCGTCGCTGACGCCCCTGCTCAGCCAGTCCCGACGCTTGGCTTTTTTCATAGCGTAGAGTGTCATCTTGCGCTGGCATCTGCGCTTGATCGTCGACCAGCCACTGGTCGGTATCTAATGGCTGCTCGTCGTTAGTGGCCGGAGCATCGGCGGCCTCAGCCTGGGGCTCTGGTTCGTTGTCAGGCATAGTCGCGGCGCTGGGCGACACCGTTGGCTTCACCACTGGCTCAACAAGCGGAACGTCATCCCAGGTCTCTTCCCGGCGTTTACGTAGCCACACTAATAGCGCTACCAGCAGTGCAATGGCCGCCAACGCCAGCGACCACTGGTAGCGTTCAATTAAAGCAGCGATACCCGGGCCATCCGTCTCGTCCCTGTCCACAACATTCAAAGTGGCAGCGAGTGGCTCTGGCGATGGCTCTTGAGCCGCCAATGCCTCGCTTAGCGCCTGGGTCAGCGAGGTGACCTCGCCACGCAGTTCGTTAAGCTCTGCGCGCATCAACTCACGCTCTTCAAGCACCTGCTGAAGCGTCGCTTGGCTAAGGCGCAGTTGCTCGGTCAGCTCTGCACGAGTTAACGCTTCTGGCTCGTCGGGTTCCGAACCATCCGACAAGACCGCTTTCGAACCGCCAGCGACAAGCGCGCTATCAGGTTGGTTAGACCCATTTGTCTGTAGGGTTTGGGCGTCGGCTATGGCGGCATCAGCAACGGGGGCGGTTTCAGCCTTGGGTAGCGACACTGCCTGCAACGAGCCATTGCGGCGTGCCCGCCAGGCTTCATTCATGGCTTTAATCGCCGTGTCGGCATCAGCATGAGAGCGTGCCAGAATGCGTTCAGCGTAAGGCACTTCTAACGTTTGGCCGGCACGCATGTCATTTATATTGCCTGATGGGAAGACCTCAGGATTGGCCTCCAGTAGCGCAACCATCATCTGTTGAACACTTGCTTTGTCGGGCTTAATACGTTCGGCAACACTCCATAACGTATCGCCACTGCCTATGTAAGCGCGGCTATTTCCGGGGGCACTCCCGCTGGCACGAGCAGGCGTCGCGGGCCCAGTCTCAGCAACTGGAGTGGCAACCGCTACGGGGCTAGCGGTTTGAGCCTGGCCCTGTTGCGACCGACCCTGCTGAGAATAGCCTTGTTGAGAATAGCCCTGGGGATCAAACAGCAATGTGATATCGCGAAACTGTTGCCCGCCCGGATACTCAACCGTTAACAGTACATCAAGCCAGGGCTCCTGCATCGCTTGGTCAGAACTTAAGCGCACCTGACGCTGCCCCTGATACTCCACCACCTGAGCACGTACACTGGCAGCTAACGGCGTCCACTCAAGGCCTGCTGTGGCGAAATCAGAGGGGTCGGCAATCTCTACACGAATATTGTCTAGTGCGTAATCACTGCTTTCCAATAGCGGGATCGAGGCATCTAAAGGCGCATTCAGGTACGAGCTGACACTCGCCTGCCCTAAGCCAATGGCTAGCGCGATAGGACTCATTGCACTCAACGAGAGCCATGTCATCCATGTCAGTGTTTTTTTCATGAATGTTCCCTGATGCCCACTTACTTTTAACCATTGATACCCAATTATTGTATTACGTCTTTTTTATCATAACTTAACGAAATAGAGCGGTTTTTCCCACTAACGTGGCGAATAAGAGCAAAAAAAACGGGAAGCTGCGAGCAGCTTCCCGTTTTCGACTGGCGTACTACATACCGTACTACAACAAATAATTACTGCTCGCGCAGGATCTTCAGCATCCGCTTCAGCGGTTCTGCGGCGCCCCACAGCAACTGGTCACCCACGCTGAATGCCGAGAGGTATTCACCGCCCATTTGCAGCTTACGCAGACGGCCAACCGGCACTTGTAGCGTACCAGTCGCAGCTGCAGGCGTTAGGCCAGCAATGGTGGCGTCTTTATCGTTGGGAATCAGCTTGACCCACTCGTTGTGCTTGGCGATGCGATCTTCGATCTCATCCAGCGGCACATCGTGCTTGAGCTTGATAGTGAACGCCTGGCTGTGCGAACGCATCGCACCAATACGCACGCATAGACCATCGATGGGGATCGGGTTGTTGTCGAGACCAAGAATCTTGTTGGTCTCAACGCTGCCCTTCCACTCTTCACGGCTCTGGCCGTTATCCAGCTTGGTATCGATCCACGGCAGCAGGCTACCCGCCAGCGGTGCGGCAAAGTTATCGGTCGGGAAGTCGTTGCTGCGCATCGCTGCGGTGACTTTACGATCGATATCCAGAATTGCGCTTGACGGATCTTTTAGCTCTTCGCCAACGCTATCGCGCAGCGTACCCATTTGGTTGAGCAACTCGCGCATGTGCTTAGCGCCCGAGCCAGAAGCCGCCTGATAGGTCATGGAGGTCATCCACTCGACCATATCGGCTTCAAACAGACCGCCCAAGCCCATCAACATCAGGCTCACGGTGCAGTTGCCACCGACAAAGGTTTTGGCGCCTTTGGCTAGCTGGTCGTCGATCACCCTGCGGTTAACCGGATCCAGCACAATCGTCGCTTCATCTTCCATACGCAACGTGCTGGCAGCGTCAATCCAGTAGCCTTTCCAGCCTGCGCTGCGCAGATCTTTATAAACCGGCTTGGTGTAATCGCCACCCTGACAGGTGATAACGACATCCAGCGCCTTGAGCGCTTCAATATCAAAGGCGTCTTTCAGCGGAGGGACGTCTACACCGATGTCGGGGCCGGGCTGACCTACCTGGGAGGTGGTGAAAAACACCGGCTCAATGCCGTTAAAATCACCATCTTCCTGCATGCGCTGCATCAGCACTGAACCCACCATGCCGCGCCATCCCACGAAACCGACTTTCAACATATGAAGTCCTCCTGCAAAGAATGAGTCCTTGTATTATACACACTTCTTTACGGTGATTTTGAAGCCGCACTGAACAGCTAATGTTAATGGCTGAGCAAACAAAGGTGCCGAGGATAGGTCGTAGAGGGGGTCATTTGCCATGGATGGCAAATGTAGCGCCCAGGGAGGGGTTTACAGCGCCCCCTCGTAGACCTATCGCCGGAGTAGCCCGACGACTTTACTCACTGCTTAGCAAACGCAGCCAACACCGCATCGCCCATGGCATCGGTACCAATGGCCTGCATACCTTCAGAGGCGATATCCGCCGTGCGCAGGCCGTCATCCAGCACGCTGCCTACAGCGGCTTCAATACGCTCAGCCATGGCATTCTCGTTTAATGAGTAGCGCAGCATCATGGCAACAGACAGCATCATGGCCAGCGGATTAGCCACGTTTTGACCGGCGATGTCCGGCGCGCTGCCGTGGCAAGGCTCGTACATGCCCTGTCCGCTTTCGTTAAGCGATGCTGAAGGCAGCATCCCAATGGAGCCGGTGAGCATGGCGGCAGCATCGGAAAGAATGTCGCCAAACATATTGCCCGTCACCACTACGTCAAACTGCTTGGGCGCGCGCACCAATTGCATGGCGGCGTTATCCACGTACATATGGGAGAGCTCTACGTCTGGGTACTCTGGCGCCAAACGCTCCATCACTTCCCGCCACAAGATGGTGACTTCCAGCACGTTGGCTTTATCTACTGAGCAAAGTTTTTTGCCGCGCTTTTGGGCCATTTCAAACGCCACTCGGCCAATACGCTCAATCTCGCTTTCAGAATAGATATAGGTATTAAAGCCCACTCGCTCACCGTTGCGCACTTCAATGCCACGGGGCTGGCCGAAATAGATACCGCCGGTGAGTTCACGGACAATCATAATATCCAGCCCGGCCACTAGCTCAGGCTTCAGGCTGGAAGCGCTGGCCAACTGCGGGTAAAGCATTGCTGGGCGCAGGTTGCCGAACAATCCCAGGTTTTTACGCAGACCCAGCAGGCCTTTTTCAGGACGCTTGGAGAGGTCTTCAATTTTGTCCCACTTGGGACCACCCACAGCCCCCAGCAGAATAGCGCTGGCGGCTTTGGCTTTTTCAAGGGTTTCCGCAGGCAGCGGCTCGCCGTGCACATCATAGGCCGAGCCGCCCACCAGGCCTTCTTCGACTTCAATATCCAAGCCCGCTTCCTGGCACGCCTTCAACAAACGTGCCGCCTGAGCAGCAATCTCGGGGCCGATACCATCACCCGGCAGCAATAAAACCTTATGCGTCATGCTGAATCCTTAACGTGTTATCAAGCGACTTTGGCCGCTTTGCGCGTTGCAATGGGGTTGCAACGCGCTATCAAACTGACTGTGAAAACTGGAAAGCGTTTAGGCAGACTGCCGGAACAACCAGGGGCGCGCGGCTTTATGCTTCTGCTCAAAAGCACGAATGGCGTCTTCGTCTTTTAGCGTCAGGCCAATATCGTCCAGCCCTTCCAGCAGGCAGTGTTTGCGGAACTCATCCACTTCAAACTCTAAAATCTCACCACTGGGAGTAACCACCCGCTGGTTCTCTAAATCCACATCCAACTGGTAGCCTTCGTTGGCTTCCACTTCAGCAAACAGGCGATCGACCACATCTTCTGGGAAGGTGATCAGCAAAATGCCGTTCTTGAACGAGTTGTTGTAGAAGATATCGGCAAAGCTAGGCGCAATCACCACCTTGAAACCGAAATCTTCCAGCGCCCAAGGCGCGTGTTCGCGGGAGCTACCGCAACCAAAGTTACGCCGCGCCAGCAGCACTTCAGAACCTTTGAAGCGCGGCTGGTTCAAGACGAAATCAGGATTGAGCGGGCGCTGCGAGCAATCCTGCCCCGGCTGGCCTTCATCCAAATAACGCAATTCATCAAACAGATTAACGCCAAAGCCGGTGCGCTTGATTGATTTCAAAAACTGCTTCGGGATAATCAGATCGGTATCGACGTTGGCGCGATCAAGGGGCGCAACCACACCTCCAAAACGTTCAAATTTTTTCATGGCTTAGGCCTCCTGAGCGTGAGTGGCGTCGTTAGCGGGCAAGCTGCGGACATCGACAAAGTGACCGGCGATTGCCGCTGCCGCTGCCATGGCAGGGCTGACCAAGTGGGTGCGGCCACCGTAGCCCTGCCGCCCTTCAAAGTTACGGTTAGAGGTCGAAGCGCAGTGTTCGCCGGCACCCAACTTATCCGCGTTCATGGCCAAACACATGGAGCAGCCCGGTTCACGCCACTCAAAACCCGCTTCAATAAAGATTTTATCCAACCCTTCCGCTTCTGCCTGGCGCTTCACCAAGCCAGAGCCCGGCACCACCATGGCCAGTTTGATAGAGTCAGCGACTTTTTTGCCCTTGGCCACCTTGGCGGCTTCACGCAAGTCTTCAATACGCGAGTTGGTGCAGGAACCGATAAAAATCTTATCCAGCTTAATGTCGGTAATTTTCTGGTTGGGCTGAAGGCCCATATACTCAAGCGCTCGCGTATGGCTGCGCTGTACGGTTTCATCCAGCGCGGCTAACGGGTCGGGCACTTGGCCGGAAATGCCGGTGACCATTTCCGGGCTGGTACCCCAGCTCACCTGTGGCTCGATCTCTTCAGCCTGCAAAGTAACCACTTTATCGAACTGCGCATCGTCATCAGAGACCAGATTGCGCCAGTCGGCTACTGCGGCTTCCCACTGTTCTGCGGTCGGCGCAAAGGGGCGCTTACCAAGATAATCGATGGTGGTGTCGTCTACGGCGATCAGACCGACCCGTGCGCCCGCTTCAATGGCCATATTGCACACAGTCATGCGGCCTTCCATAGAGAGCGAGGCAATGGCACTTCCAGCAAATTCAATGGCGTAGCCAGTGCCGCCTGCGGTGCCGATCTTGCCGATAATCGCCAGCACTACGTCTTTGGCAGTCACGCCCAGGCCTAATTCACCCTCCACGCGCACCTGCATATTCTTCATTTTTTGCGCCAGCAAGCACTGGGTCGCCATGACGTGCTCAACTTCCGAGGTACCAATACCATGGGCCAAGGCACCAAAAGCCCCGTGGGTGGCGGTATGAGAGTCGCCACACACCACGGTCATTCCTGGCAGCGTTGCGCCCTGTTCGGGGCCAACCACGTGCACAATGCCCTGGCGCGGATCGTTGATTTTGAACTCTTCGATGCCGTACTCAAGGCAGTTGTCGTCCAGGGTTTGCACCTGAATCAGTGACACCGGATCTTTAATCCCGCTGTTGCCCTCGGCACGCTCTTTAATGGTCGTTGGCACGTTATGGTCGGGCGTGGCTAAATTGGCATCCAAACGCCACGGCTTACGATTAGCTAAACGCAGGCCTTCAAACGCTTGAGGCGAGGTCACTTCATGAAGCAACTGGCGGTCGATGTAGATCAACGCAGTGCCGTCATCGAGCTGCTTCACCAAGTGTTGATTCCAAAGCTTGTCGTAAAGGGTTTGACCTGACATGTGACTCTCCTGGGCAGTGCACTGCTAGTTCGGTATGGCCGCCTCTATGGGCTGCTTAAATTGCTTGTGGGTCAGTGTCACGCGACTCGCGCATAAAAGCAATTCATGTTATTCATAGTTTAGATTCCAAACTGGAATAGCTAATTAGGGAGCAGCCCTTGGATACCCAAAGCTTACAAGCCTTTTTGGCCGTGGCAGATACGCAAAGTTTCTCACGCGCGGCTGAACAGCTGCACCTAACCCAGCCTGCGGTAAGCAAACGCATTGCCACGCTAGAGTCCCAGGTGGGTACACGGCTGTTTGATCGTATTAGTCGGCGTATTGCGTTAACCGAAGCCGGTAGCGTGCTGCTACCCCAAGCGCGGCGGATACTGTTTAGCGTAGAAGATAGCCGCCGCGCGTTGGCCAACCTTTCTGGCCAAGTAGGCGGCAAACTCACCCTGGCCACTAGCCACCATATTGGCCTGCATCGCTTACCACCGCTATTAAAGCAGTACACCCAGCGCCACCCAGAGGTTACGCTAGACCTGCACTTTCTGGATTCCGAACAGGCTTACCAGGGAGTGCTGGACGGCACCCTGGAAATGGCCGTGGTGACGCTGGCGCCCCACCCTCATGAGCAACTGCAGGTGGTAGAGCTGTGGCGCGACCGGCTCTGTTTTGCCTGCGCTATCGATCACCCTCTTACCCACCAGGTCTCTCAAAGCGTTCTGTCACTGACCGATCTATGCGAATACAACTGCGTGATGCCGGGGGCGAAGACCTTTACAGGATCCCTTATCGCGCAGCGTTTTAGCCAAGCGGGCCTGGAACTGCCGGTGAGCATGGCAACCAACTATTTAGAAACGCTAAAGATGATGTGCAGCGTGGGCTTAGGTTGGAGCCTGCTACCGGAAAAAATGATCGACAGCGAACTGGTTGAGCTAAAAGTAGACACCCCGCCTATTTACCGCCCGCTGGGGTACTTGGTGCATACCAACCGAACGCTGTCCAATGCGGCGCAAATGATGATTGAGGAGCTGGAAAATACGCGGGGTGAGAGCCCTATAAAATAAGCCCTATGTGTAGCGCTCGTAGAACTCGCTTTCTCATGGCCACACGCTACGGTATGTGCACACATCTGGCTTTGTGGGTTTTTGTAGCGCGTGGTAAGCCTCAGGCGCACCCGCGGGAGCAGCGCGAAGCGGTGCCGGGGTTTAGCTGAGGTGCCACCGGGCGTCGTTCAGCCGGCTCCTGAATTGCCTCCCTATTCACCAAACTGGGCGAACACTTCTTCGCCGGTCAACTGCTTGGTTTTTTCTGCTAGTGAATAGTAACGCGGCTTTTGATCGATAAATATTTGCTCGGTTATTTTCCAATCATCCGCACCATCAAGAAGCCCAACGGGAAGCGCATAATGCCCATCCTGCTTTAAGCGATAAAAAAGGTGGGTGCCACATTTCTGGCAGAAACCACGCTCAGCCCACTCAGAGGAACTGAAGGTGGATATATACTCGGAGCCTTTAAAGTCCACACCACCGGCAAACTCAACCGCAAACAACGGGCCACCACCCCACTTTCTACACATCGAGCAGTGACAAACGCCGACATGGTTGCTTTTGGTGGCAACAGTAACGCTGACAATCCCGCAAAGACAGGCCCCATGAAGCTGTGTGGTGGATGCCATATTTATCTCCTTCAGATATTCGTGTTCAACCCTCAAAAGCCAAGATAGCTCAAAATTGATCCTTCAATATTGCCCCCCCCCCTTTAATCTATGAGAACTTCCGCTAAGAGCGCGTGTATCTTGGATCAAATGGGTAGATAACAGCACGCTTAGCTTTGTCGCCAAGGCACTGGCGCAACGAAGATGGCCTATCCCTGTTGGTGCGTCTCACGTTAGCGGCCAATAATCATCTGAAGCCTACTGACAACTAGGCGTACGATCAGCTTCAAAGGAAATGACTTATAGGCAGGCGGATCAGTTGGAAGAGTGCTGGGATCCTTGAGAAACTTGGTGGCGATACGTGACTGGAGAGGCGGTGCTTCGTCTACAAATCGTTGGCGATACAACGAGATCCAGTGCTGCGAATTTTCAAAGGAGACAAAAAGAGGTGAATTGCAGCATGTTGCCACCATACGACTCGTTGGCGATTTATCCCGAAATTTATAAGGATGGAGATACTCATGACCGCGCACTACGGCGTATCGGTCATTACGATGAAGCACATATTGGGTACCTAAAAATGGGTCCATGATGGGCTCCGGCGGCAAGAGTTTTGCAAGTTCATCTGCCGCAAATTGGCAATCATCACAATGGCACACAGTGCAATAGATTGGCGCGCCCTCTAGCTCAACGGCAACTTGGCCACATGAACACTCAACTAAAGATTGATCAACCGGCATCCGATTACCTCCAAGTGGACACTAGCGTCTAAGCTCGCCAGCGGCAATAAAGCGCCTGCTGACAAATAATCCAATCACTGCGCAGGGTTATGTAACTCTCGCCCAAAAGACACCGAAACTACGGTTCTACTGGATCAATGGTCAAGCGTTGAGCCAATGCTTTGTGGAGAGTCTGCCGAGCCGCTTCGTTAAACAGTACGAAACGGATCAGGCGCACTTTATGCAAGCTGGGGAGTGTGGCTTCAAGGGTAGCCGCACACACTTGAGCGGCTTCTTCCGTTGGATAGCCAAAGGCGCCAGTAGAGAGTGCCGGGAAAGCCAGCCGCTCAATATCATTCTCCTCGGCAAGTTTCAGCGCGTTGCGGTAGCAGTCCGCCAGCAGTTGATCCCCCGGCTTGTCGACGCCGTATACCGGGCCCAGGCAGTGAATCACCCAGCGATTGGGCAGGTTATGGCCGCCAGTGAGTACCGCTTGGCCCGGGACGATGGGCGCAATAAGCCGCCCCTCTTCCGCTAAGCCGGGCCCGGCTGCGCGATGAAGCGCCCCTGCTACACCACCACCGGTTCGCAATTGCGCATTGGCAGCATTAATCACAGCGTCTACATCGGACTGTTGGGCAATATCGCCCACCACGCACTGAACGCTGACTCGGCTCTTATCGCTCATAAACTCCCCCGTCTATATACGATGCATTGCGTCACACTCGCTGATGAAGGCCATCCTTTACTGCGGCAAATACCGGAAATGCGGTCTGAACAGAGCAGCTCCGCTCAACTACAGTTCACGCGCTGTCTTCGATAATCGCCCCGGCTTCGCGCATTTCATCCATCACGGCGCCCAATTGCTCCGCATTGACTGCGCGGGTGGCATCGGCGATTAAGTGGGTTTCAAAACCGAACTTGCAGGCATCTAGCACGGTAGCCTTAACGCAGATATCGCAGGCCAGCCCTCCAATCCAAACGCGTTTGATCCCCCGGCTTTCTAGAAAGCCTTGAAGGCCGGTGCCATCAAAAGCGGAGTAGGCGTCGCGATCAAATGCCGTACCCTTGCTAACGCGCACGGTATTCGGCGGCAATTGCAGGTCCGGATGAAAAGCAGCGCCTTCTGTATCCTGAAGGCAATGTGGTGGCCAAGGACCTCCTTGGGACTCAAAGGAGCAATGATCCACCGGGTGCCAGTCCCGGGAAACCACGGCCAGAGCACCCTGCTGGGCGGCCTTTTCCAACCAATCATTCAGCACCGGCACCACCGCATCGCCACCGTCAATACCCAGCGCGCCGCCAGGGCAGAAATCGTTCTGCACATCCACGGCGATCACCGCATCCTGTGAGCAAAGTGTTTCCGCAGCACGCATAAACAGCTCCTTTTAGCTTATCGGCGTTGCAACACGTACCGACATAATAACGCCGCAGGCATCAGTTACCCAGTTGGCGATCTTGACCAAACATGATTCGATGCTCCTCTGGGGTTGCTACACCAAACTCACGTAGCCCCCAAGGCTTATCAGCTATTGCCTGGAAAATTTCGGCGCCACGCTGCTGATAATTTTGGTAAAGTTCATCTATACCTTCACAGTTTAGATACGCAAAATAGGAATGCTCGTGCGTATCACGGGCAGGAAGTTCGTCCGGCCAGTGCCCCAACATAATGTGAAAACTGCCAAGGCTAAGGAACGACCAGCCATCCACACGGAAACGTAGGGAAAATCCAAGCTTGTCGAGAAAGTAGCTCTCGGTCGCCTCAAGATCGTTAACCGCCAGCACATGTTGGGTTGCTTTTACCTCAAACATCGTTGGCTCCTTCCTCGTGGATGCTCACTCATAACGCCCTTGTTAAAGCCTGGTCAGCCAGTAATATGGGCGTCGTCGGTCATGTGCAACATCAAGAACCTGGAAACCTCCAGGGTGCTTTCGGTAGACGATTGATAGTGGAAATCGATGAAGGGGAGCTCTGCGAATGTCTGGCTCAAGCTGGATTTGCCAAACTTCTGGCGACTCGTCAATCAATACGGCCAGGGCCTCAAATTCCTCTACAAAGGCACCACCCAACCCTAGAACTTTCGACTCGTAGTAACCGACTGATTCCAGAAACTCGGCTTCCGCTGCCGGGTGAAAAAAATAGTTCATTTGATCAGTGCTCGAGCCGTCCTCGTAACGTCGTCACCGGGCACAGCTTGCACCGACCCATTATCAAGTTCTTCTGCTCTCTTGCGAGCCTCAAATAACCAGTCGGATTTCAGCTCTTCCTCTGTCGGAGATTCAAGACTAAAGACCAATCGCCGGATCAACACAGCGTTTATGCGATGCTAGTCGACAACGAACAACTTAGCACCCTGCGCCGTCGAAGAACGATGAAGTTCGGCATTGTCGGCAACTTGATAGCTCGAACCAGGCGTCAGAACAAAGCAACGCCCATCGTCTAGCTCAGTATGCAACTCACCTTCAAGGCAGAGCAATATGTGCCCTTTAGCGCACCAATGATCAGCCAGATACCCAGGACTATACTCAACCATACGAACCCGAATATCCCCGAAATTTCGAGTCCTCCAATAAGCAACTCCATGCTCTCCGGAGTGTTCAGTCCTCTCAACTTCAGACCAATCGGTGACCCCGAAAGGTAAATCTGTAATGTTCAAAGTTCTTCCTCATTGGCACATAACATGAGTTTGAGCTGCGCCAGAGCGCGCAGGAGTCACTGAGTCGGGAGTCGAAAGCATACGCTGCGAAGGTAATTACTGAGGCCGTCATTTGAGGCTCCACAAGATCAGACTGGAAGGGTTCGCATGCAATCTAACACACAGCTCAGTGGGCGATTGAAGTGCCGCGTAAATTACTCCGCTGCAACTGATTATTGTGTGCTCAACCCCACTTTTAAATGCTATATTTACTCATGTTTTTGCGCATATTCCTGGAGCAATTCTGGGAATTTTTCCTGTGGTGGAAACTTACCAAAACTATACTCTGCACCAGTAATCGCCCACTCCAGTTTTTCATCCGTGTAAGTTTCAATGAACGGCTTATAGGTTCGAGAGTTCTCTAGCATCGTTGAACGTACATTTACAAAGTCATCCATACCTTCAGGACGCGTGAACAGCCAGCTCATGCAATGCCCGCAGAAAAAATGACGCGTTTTACCGTGAAGCCCACCGATAACAGGCACCCCAGAGGTAATCGAAAAGGCAGCGCTCGAAAATAACGAACTAAGGCTAAACGCGCTGGAAGTCATTTGCTGACACCCTGTGCAGTGACAAGCCATTGTGACCATTGGCTTTGTGCTAACCTCAAATTCAACCTGTCCGCAACGGCAACGACCTTTAATATTATGAGACGCACTGTTCATCGTATTCTATCTCCAAGTTCAATCTTTTAGGGCCTTACCCATTCTTCGCCTGGGAAATGCTAGCCGCTGTAGGGCACGTAACGCCGCTCAGCACGCGTGGCTACAATATGGTGCGAAGCCGCAATGTAGTATCCGTTGTCCGCGTTTTTAGGCTACGATCATTGGTTTCGAACAATGGAAATCTTGTCCCTTTACTACAACACCTTCATTCACAGCAAGACTAACAATTTTTATGCCCCAATATTTTCAACAATTCATCTGCATCCTTGTTTGTTCTAATCGTATAAGTGGCAATATCTTTGCCTGATGAGCCTAATATCAACTCATCCTTCAACCCAAAAATCTCATCATACTTAAAAGGCCAATAAATCAATGAAAATTTGAGCTTATCCCGAATAGCCACTCGATAGACTCTTAGCCAACGTGGCGGCTTCATGAATACAAGAATGGTAGCTCTCGATGCTCTATCCGAATAGGTTCTGGAGTTTCCTCCTTCAATGATCCATTGATGTTTTGATGCCCAGGATCTTACTGTGCAATCAATTTCGGAGCTTGGCCGAAGCTTCCCCTTCTCATCATGAACGGCCTCATCAACACAATAAACAGCTATGTCTAGAATTCTCGACAGTCTAAGAGCCAACCTAGATTTACCTGCGCCAGGGCCCCCGATGATCATTATTCGTGTCGCGCTCATTCCCTCTCTCTTTTTACCTAGCGCTGAATTAAGCCGCGCCGCTTTGCGGCGTCGGTTTAAATGAATTGTTAAGCCTTACCGCTCAGTCAGAGCGAGCTGTAAGCCTAATCCCGCGAACGCTGCTGAGAAGCTCCTGCGCAACCAACTCTGAATCTTCGGTGACTCAATAACGACTGCTCTAAACGCATGGGCAAGCTGCCCGTAGATGACGAAGACAACAAAGGTCATCGCCATGAAAATAGCGCTCAGTCCGAGTAGCTGCCCTAATGATGACTGGGCGTCAGTTGCAACGAACTGCGGCAAGAAGGCCAAGAAGAAAATGGTCAGCTTGGGGTTTAGGATATTCAGCAGGAACGCCTTGCTCATAAGCGAAAAGGCATCACCTTTTCGCCTCAACTCATGAACAGAGAAAGCGCTTCGATCACGCCAAGTAACGACGGCAAGGTACAGAAGATATGCGACCCCCGCATACTTGAGCGCCTGAAATGCTATCGCGCTCGTATGCATGATGACCGCTAGGCCCAGAACAGTAGCCAGCAGGTGAGGCACAATACCAAGTGTGCAACCGATAGCAGCATAGAGACTTGCCAGGCGCCCATACATTAAGCCAATGGAAACGGTAAAGATAACGCCTGTACCTGGGATAAGTACGACAACCAACGAGGTAAGCAAGAACTCAGCAGAGAACATGAATGACGACTCCTCTATGGGACACGCCGCTGCCCGATGCACAGCAGCGCAGTAGGCTCCAAGTCTGAAGGCAATCTCAATACTTCCTTCACCCCTGGATCATCGAAACCTGCCACTAAAACACAACCAACTCCGAGCGCTGTACTCTGAAGATGAACATTTTGTGCTAGAGCCCCCGTTTCCATATAGACATAGCGAGCGCCGCGCTCTCCCTGGGGTGGCTGAGCTTCAAAGTGCCGAACTGCCTCTCCAAGATTCGCGGCAACTCCAATGACAAGAGCCGCTTCTTTCAACCATGGTTGATCGCCAATCCCTAGCGCTTGCACTGCACCTTCCGGAACACGGTTCCCAATTAACTTTAACGAATGATTATCAGCCTGATACTCATAGATACCGGGCTCAAGTTCCGATACCCGCTGCACCAAGATTTTTAGGTGTAGCGGGTATAATCCACCTGCCGATGGCGCTGCTCTTTTTGTATCCGGCCCTGTTACGCCCTGGGCCGACCAAAGCAATTGAGACAAAACACCGATAGGGAGCGGTGCATTCGTGTATTCCCTCACGCTGCGCCGAGCCGCAATACTACCAACCAATGACTTGGAGCCTTGCTGTTCTGGAGCAGGTAAGTCGAAGACCATGCGTTTACTCCCTATGTATAACAGTGATTATGTGATGCTAGTCGACGACAAACAATTTAGCTCCCAGCTCCGTCGACGAACGATGAAGTTCGGCATTGTCGGCAACTTGATAGCTCGAACCAGGCGTAAGAACAAAGCAACGCCCATCGTCTAGCTCAGTAAGAAGCTCACCTTCTAGGCAGAGTAATATGTGCCCTTTAGCACACCAGTGATCGTATATGGCATTATTAACTCGGACTGTTGCGCACCAAGAGAGCGCCGGCACCGATCATCAAACTGCCTGTAACCCAATCCCACCACTGCCGAATGCGCGGCCTGCGTAATGCCTGTGCTACGCGCTCCATAAGTATGACAACGCCCCACCACCAAGCGACACCAATCAGTACATCAAGCACCCCGAGTATCAAAATTTGCCGAGCGGCACTAACCGTGGGATCGATGAACTGGGGTAAGACACTGAGGAAAAAGATGACCGCCTTGGGGTTGAGCAAATTGCACAAAAAGCCATTGGCAAAAGCACGGCTACGGCTAGTGGCATCAATGTTTTCTTGCGCGTCTGCCTGTGCACTACGGTGCTGGCTACGACTGCTGTACAGAACTGCTAGCCCCATCCAGATTAAATAAGCCGCACCTGCCCATCGAATCAGCATAAACAGCTCAGCGGAGCGAGCCGCAATGGCCGAAAGGCCCAGAGCGGCCGTCAGCATGTGTATACAGAGTCCGCTCTGAGCACCCAGCGCAGCAGCTAAACCGAGTCGACGATGCTGTACCGCATATCGGCTGACTAGCAGAAAATCCGGACCGGGAATAAGGTATGCCAGCAATACGACTGCGATGAAGCCAATAAGCTCAATGCCCATTTACCTTCCTTCTATTATTATACCCCCCTGGGATGGAGCTAACGGCGACGGGCGGCAATCAGCAGGTGTGACAGACCGCTTCTGCCGGACTCACATCGTACTCATCGCGGCGACGAACCCAGTCCATGATTTCCTTCTCGTTGCGGCCCTTCGGCGTGATATCGAGATAAACGAAGGCGCCAATAACCTCTTCATTGCCACGGGCGTAGCTGGAGTAGGTATGGAACACAGCGCCACTTTCATCCCTGTAGACAACGCTAAGACCGGGCAATTCTTCGCTGAAGTATTTCGGATCCTCGATAGTTTGATAATTGTAGTGGAGCCGACCAGCCTCAAGATCCTCCCGTGCGAAAGAGACCTGAAAGTCAAAATTGAAATCGCTGCCCTGGGAGGACACCCACTGGGCTGTCCAGCCCATACGCCTCCGATAGGCTTCCAGCTTTTCCAACGGCGCGCGGGATACACGAACATAACTGACATCGTGATTGGCGAGGTGGACGATGGCGCCCTCGGCATGATCCGCCTCCAGCGAGCAGCTCGGGCAGCCCGCCTTCCAGTCAGGGCCGAACATGAAATGGTGAATGACTAATTGACTGTTTGTGCCAAATAGCTCGGCAAGCGTTTTCTTCCCTTCCAGCGTGTCGAAGACGTATTCTTTCTCCAGCTTAACCCATGGCAACTCACGCCGTTCACGGGCGACCAGGTCGCGCATACGCGTGAGCGCCTTCTCGTTCTTTAGATGGGCTTTGCGTGCCCGAAACCACTCCTCTTTGGAGACAACTCTCGGTGATTCAATCTGACTCATGACGGACTTCCTCGCGTAAATTCAGCGTTGCTCCGGCTTGCAGCACCGGAATAATGCGCTCTGCATAGAGTAGTCGTTCGCCACTGATCAAAATCGACAACACCGCCGCAATTAATGACGAGGGGCATCGGAGCTAACATATACATCCCCGGGAGAATGGGCGTCCATTTAACTACCAAGTATGCTCAACACAACCATGAAGATTATAATCACGCACTAAGCCATACCCTCTCGACAATTGAACGCCAAGCCTCGGGCCTATTACTGTGAACAACCACCATGGAAGKGAAAAAAGCCCAGCCAAGCCTGTTCGTAAAGGCCTGCACCCGAAGAATCTACACAACCAAGGCTATGACTTCCCAGTGCTCGTAAAGAGCCACCCACCACTAGCCCCCTATGTGAAGCCTAACGCTTATGGCGAACTTTCCATCGGTTTCGCAGACCCACTGGCAGTAAAAACCCTCAACGCCGCGTTATTAAACCGATACTACAATATTGTCGATTGGGATATTCCAGAGGGCGCGCTTTGCCCCCCGATCCCAGGCAGAGCCGACTATATTCATCACATGGCGGATTTAATTGGACTTGGACATGAACAGCCCAGCATCAAGCTGCTCGATATAGGGACAGGAGCCAATGGCATCTACCCACTACTGGCCTGCCAAATTTACGGCTGGCAGTGTGTTGGTAGTGACATTAACCCTCAATCGCTTGAGAACGTCGCCACGATTATCGCCAATAACCCCACGCTCAAAGATCACTTCACGCTGCGCACGCAGCACAATAAAAACCATATTTTTGAAGGGATTATTCAAGATGGGGAGTTTTTTGACGTCAGTGTATGCAACCCACCCTTTCACGCCTCGCTCGATGAAGCACTTAAAGGTAGCCAGCGTAAATTCAATAACCTTGCTCGTAGTCGCGGCGAACTAAAAACCACAACCCAATCGCCTACGCTGAACTTTGGCGGCTTGGGGGCAGAGCTCTGGTGTAAGGGGGGCGAACAGCTGTTTCTTAAAAAACTAATAAGAGAAAGCCAGGAGTATGCAACTCAATGCCGCTGGTTTAGCAGCCTGGTTTCAAAAACCGACAATGTTAAGCCTGCCAAGAAGCTGATTCGTAAGCTCGGTGCCGTTGATATACGGGAAATAGAGATGAAGCAGGGAAATAAGATCACGAGGATATTGGCCTGGACATTCATGTGAGCCGTTTCCGAGATGGCGCATGATTATGCGAAGTCTACCGTGACATTATTTCGCTGTAAGCACATCGCTCAGGATGGAGAACTGTCAGTGCTCGATCAGATAGTGCGCTACGTGAAAGGTACTTGGCTAAAGCGGATCTCGGTTGTTAATCATCACCATGGCGTATTGATCGTGGTTATAGGGTTTGAAGCCGCCACGAAAGGCGCTGACCGCCCTATGCAAGGGCGGTTTTGCTGACCAGCACGACACCGAAGGCGATCAGCATCAGCAACACCACTCTGCGGAAAGTGTCGGCATCCATCCGCTGGCGCACGATACCGCCGACCTTAGTGCCGACGTACACGGGTATCAGTCCCAGGAGCGAGATCCAAATCGATTCGACCGTCATGAGCCCCAGCTTCGCCAGGCCCACGGCCATAATTAGGCTCGAAAGGGTAAAGGAGATATTGATCGCCTGGATAAACCGCTTGGGATCGAGTTGAAGCGCCAACAGGAACGGCAAGACCGGCATGACTTGCGATCCGGTCATGCCATTCACCAGACCGGTGAGAAAGCCAGAAACCGGCGCAAGTTTGCGGCCCAGGCTCTCCGACATCGGTTGGCCAGGGCGAAACAGCGTAAAAGCGCCGTAGCCGATAAGCACCAGGCCCAGTATCGCGCCGGCGACTAGGCTATCGATCAGATCCAGTACGGCGAGGCCGATCAGCAGGCCGGGAATGGTGGCGAGAAACATCGGCCAGAAGCGCCGCACCGTCTCCCCAAAGTGCCCTGCCTGCATCATTACGATGGCGTTGCTCACCAGCGAGGGAATGATGACCAGCGGCATAGCGGATTTGAGGCCCAGCCCAAGCGCGAGAATGGGTAGCGCGGATGTTGAGAACCCCAGACCGGTTGCCCCTTTGACGAAGGCAGCCACAAGATAGGCACAGGCGATGATCAGAATCGTCTCGAAATTCACGGTGCATCCATACGGTAACTCTCACAGATTGGTCTTAGGCCGGCTTCGCTTCCTACCGGCTGGTTTTACGGCGGCCCATCGCCGCGGCAATGTCCTCTTCGTGCTCTTCGCCCCAGCCGCAAAGCGGCTCCATGGCCCGCACCAGACTTGCCCCGAAGGGCGTCAGGGAGTAGTCGACGCGCAGCGGGATCTCTCCATAGTCGGTGCGCTGGACAATACCGTCGGACTCCAGCTCCTTTAGCTGCTGGATCAACATTTTGTCGCTCACGCCTCGGACGCTTCGCTTGAGCTCGCCGTAACGCGTCGGGCCCTTGTTTAAAAAGAACAGAATCAACGGCTTCCATTTCCCGGAGATCACGTGCAGCGTCGCATGCAGGCCACAAATGAAACGTGGGTTTTCTGAGTTTTCTTTCGCCATAAAGGGTACTTACCAAAAGGTACATACTTGAACATTTGTAAGTGGTTTATATATTGTGAAAGCGCATCGAGTCAACACACACGGAGACCCAACCATGAGTCGGCTAAACGGTAAAATCGCACTAATCACAGGCGGAGCCAGCGGCATCGGCCTGGCCTCGGCCCAACGCCTCATCGACGAAGGCGCCTTCGTCTTCATTGTCGGACGGCGCCAGGACGTCCTCGACAACGCGGCTGAGGCACTGGGATCCAACGCCCGGGGTCTCCAGGCGGATGTGACGAAGCCGGAGGATCTTGACCGCGTATTTGAGACAGTCCAGAAAGAGAAAGGCCGCCTGGACGTACTGGTGGCCAACGCGGGCGTCGGCGAATTCGCCAGCCTAGGACAGATCACCGGGGAGCACTACGACTATATCTTTGACATCAACGTCAAAGGCACCCTCTTCACCGTCCAGAAGGCCCTCCCCCTGATGACGAACGGCGGCTCCATCATCCTCACCGGTTCCACGGTCGGCAGCATGGGCACCCCCGCGATGAGCATCTACAGCGCCTCCAAGGCGGCCATCCGAAACCTGGTGCGTAGTTGGGCCCATGATCTTAGGGGCACCGGCATTCGCGTGAACGTCATGTCTCCTGGCCCAACCAAAACAGACAAGTTAATCGAATTGCTCCCATCCGACGCCCTGAGCGAGATGAAACGGAGCGTACCCCTTGAGCGTCTGGGCGATCCCCAAGAAACCGCAGGCGCGGTGGCGTTCCTGGCGTCCGACGATAGCAGCTTTATGACAGGGAGCGAGGTATTCGTTGACGGGGGCTACGCGCAGGTTTAGGGGTTAGGCGGAGAACGGGAGGCAATGAACCAAAAGGGGTCAGATAGATTTTAGATCAGTCAGCTTGGTTAAAAATAAATCAACCTGCCTCATTAAGTGATCACAATAAACTCGATCTGCCCCCTTTAATTTTGGCTTCCCTTACACATAACACGGAGCACAGCGGCGGCCAGTCAGGGACGTCCGGCGGCTGCAAGCCGCGTACTGCTGCGAATTGTTATAAATCAGTTACTTTGGTGCTCATGAGAGCACTATTTCCAGAGAAGCCAAACTTCTCGTACAACCCTTGAGCATCGCGGGTTTGCAACACCATTTGAGTTCCCTTTATGGCCGGGTGCGTAACCAAGCATTCCATGATCCACTGCCCTAAACCGGCACCCCGATACTCGGGCTCAATCACAATATCCGCTACCCAGGTAAACGTAGCACTATCGGTGACTGCCCGCCCAAAACCTATCTGCGTGGCACCCCGGTAAAGACTGAAGCAGATGGAACCAGCAACCATGCGCTCTACGGTTTCTCGGGGACGGCGGTCACCCCAATAGGTTGCAGCAAGCAAGCGGTGGACAATATCCAGTTGCACTTTGGACTTGTCGTCAGTGATTAGGTAATCGTCCTTACGCCATTCCATCGATGGCTACTCCCTGATTTATAACGCCCCGCTAAACGGCGAGCGTTAGCGAGTCCGGTGGAGGCCACGCCTTTTGTGGCCGGAACGAATTTGAGCGGCTTGTTATGTTTAATCATCGATCTCAACAAGCTTACCCTCAGCATTTCTCTCGAATGCCGAACCATATGGAGCATCAAGAAATTCGACTATGTCAGGACTGTAATTAGCAATTGTGTTTACGTCATATATTTCGTGATTGCTTGGATCATCCATGTATTTCTCCGACTCCTTACCCCACATGAAACACCAGCCACTATCCATATCGTTTCGCGGCTCATCACGATACATGTAGCCCACCTTTTTTCCATGGACGGTAATCATATCCGTTGCTATACATCCGCCGCACCCTTTGGCAACATCCTTGATTTCATCAGCTCTCAACTTGAATTTTTTGGACATGACTCAGAACTCTCCAAAAAACATAACGCAAAGCTTTGGGGCGGCTGGAGCGCATCGTAAGCCGTCCCAGCCACGATAGTGTGGACTTCCCCCAATAAAATGGACACGCCCCATCAGTTGMCTCCTTCGAACTCTAGCGGAGTCCGGTAACCAAGGCCACTGTGCAGCCGTTGGGTATTATAAAAGCCTTCAATATAGGCTTTTATATGATTCCGTAATTGGCGCATCGTCACGAAGCTGGTGGCGTGCAGCAATTCTCCCTTGAGGATCTTGAAGAACGATTCAACCTCGGCATTGTCGGTACACTGACCAGGTCGGTTCATGCTGTGTTTTACTTGGTACTGCTTCAGCAGCGCTTGTGTCTTATGAGCTCGGTATTCGATGCCGCGATCCGTATGGAACAACAGGCCAGAATCCGGCTTACGGCTTGTGAAGACCTCCCGCAACGTTGCTCTGGCAAAGTTTGCGCTCAGACTCGCCCCCAAGCGCCAACTGATGATGCGGCGTGAGTACAGGTCCAACACTACCGCCAGGAACACGTACTTCTTGCCAAGCTTGATATACGTGACGTCACTGCTCCACTGCTGGTTTTCCGCAGTCGGCCTCGCTGCCTCAAGTCGATAATTTGGCAGGGCTTTCAGATCATTCCTGAGCTTCCTCAATCGGCGGTACACATGAGCAGAGCGGGCCTTCATGCCCCACTCCCGCATAATTTTCGCGACCCGATTCTCTCCGACCACCAAGCCTTCTCGGCGCAGCGTCTGGTAAACGCGAGGACTACCATAACGGCCTTTACTGTTGTCGTAGATCTTCCTGATCTTCAACAACAAGTCTGCCTTGTCAGTGGCTCTCTTGCTGGGCTCCCGGTTGGCCCAGGCATAGTATCCAGACCACGACACCTTCAGATGTCTGCACAGCGCTTTTACACTGTAGTCTCGTCGGTGTTTCCAGATGAACCGGAACGCTTCCGTCGTTCCTCGGCCTGAAAACGTTGAAACTTTTTTAGAATGTCGTTTTCCTCCTGAAGCTCCGATATCCGGCGTTTCAGGCGGGCAACCTCATCCTGTTCCTGGATCTTCTTCTTGGCGTCTGCTGGCGCTTTCTTTACCCGTTTCATGGCGAACTTTCCCTCTCGGTATTCCTTACGCCAGCGTGACAGCATGAAAGGGTGAATATCCAGCGCTTCGGCGACGCTTTTCACACTCCGGTGGGCCTGGTGACTCCACTCCACCGCTTTGACCTTGAACTCAGTGCTGTACTGCTGAGTTTTCTTCCCCGTGATCATCTCCGGCATCGTATTTCTCCTCCTGCAGAGTTATCGATGCGTGTCCACTGAACTGGGGGAAGTCCACCGTGTAGTGCTGCGCTTGGTTATGGCTGCGACGCTCCCAACCTTCTATTAGCACTTCGCATAGCGCTAGCGGAGCCACACCCCGAACAATGCGGGGCAAAAACTGAGCACCTGCCACCGCCCCAATTTTTCTTACTGGTACACCACGCTGTTAGCGATGATGTTGCCGAACAACTCTTACTTTCCGAGTGCCTCCAGGAGCGAAACTGCCAAGCCTGTGATGGACTGGAAAACTGCGATGCCGGGTAGGCTGGCTTTTGGCACGAGGTCGGCGAAACCTAGCGGCACCGAACTAAAAGCATAAAGCCGAGCACCCATAACGCCGCATTCACCGGCTAGTCCGGTGCAATGCTTTGTTAAGCCATCTTCTTTGTATTTCTGGCGGCCCTTTTTTCACTAGCTAGTCTTTCCAAAATCAGAGTTTGATGGGAAAGGATGTGTTCCAAATCAACCAAGGGAAGATCATAAGATCGCCTTGCCTCCGACTTTAAATCTGTCATTTCATCTAGAACTTCTTTGGACATGCAAGAGTTCAGCTCTAATTGAAATTCTACCTCTCCGACGCCAGCGCTATGCATTTTTCTTAACCTGTCATCTACCACTAAAACCTGTATTTGATTTTGTTTTAATATTTCAGAAAATTTATCATCAAAAGACACAAATACAGGGATGAAAAATGAGCCCAAATTGGTCGCTGTAGCCATTGTCTCAAGGGTTCGCATATGCGACATGTCCCAAGCCATTCCGCGAAGAGACTTTGCCAGATCTTTAGAGATCCCATTTAGCGGCCCGAAAAACCTTACCTTAGCTGGTTTATTTAGAAAGCTCCAAGCGAACTTGAGTTCATATTTTGGTAATTTCTTCAGCTGAAGCACACAAAAATCTATCAATTTTTTAAATGCTTCTTCAGGTGTGACTTTTTCACCAAGCCAGATAATAGCAAGCTCAAATAGTATTACCTGTGTAAACAACGCCTTGTGTTCACGCTTTTTAACTTCAGTTTCATTTACTAAACTTTCGTAGGTCTGATTCGCGTCTTCAATTAATACGTTTTCATCGCATGGAAATTTGGGCTTATTGGGATTCTTCTCAAAAGCATCCCAATCAATATAATCTAGCTTTTTAAAAGCGATGATCGTATTAAGCGGTCGTGCATTGTTTTTATCGACTCTGGAGAGTCGAAGGTTCTCAAACAAAAATGGCATCAAATCCGTTTGTAGTGAATATTCCTTTTTCAGCTTCAAAAGGGTAATTACTCGGTCACGATCCGTTTGGTTGATCTTCTCATGGTTGACATATGCTCTTACTTTTTCAGCGACATTCGAATCAAAAGAAAATGACCAATCGATCATTACATTGGATTTTCCACCTGTAATTGCATTCTGCAATGCTATTGAAGCAGAAGTAAAATATATTTTCGGCCCAAGAAAAAGTGGAGTAACCCATGGCGCTCTATTAGTAATATCTTCTAGATCAATACTTAGCCCGGCTCCTGAATCATTTTTAGTTGAAACGGCAGATCTTATATAAACAGCATCTTCAGGCCTCGAAATCTCATCTAGTTTTTCCAGCTCGCCGCGTATTATTAATTCAAATATCTCATCTACCACTGGTTTTTCCATTTAAAGGGGCTCTCTATCCATAGTGGCTTAACGCCGCCAACACGCGCTTGTCGCGTGCTTGGCTTTGTTATGTGATTTCACTGCGCGCATTCAACAACCCCTTCTATCAAGTACTCCCATATTATTCCCGAATCATATGTTTTCCGCTCGAAACCCGCAGATGGGAGCTCTAAAATGATGTTGTCAAACCCTGACCAGCACCCTCCCCATAGTCTATCAATATCATTAAGCATGAAAACCTTATAGGCATGCCTCGCCAATGAAACATGCTCCATATTGACTTTGGCTATTCTTGTTAGAGGCCACTCTTTCAACCTAAATTCTCGAACAGGTTCTAGTGGCCATCCGTACTTTCTTGAGACAAGCTCGCACGCTTCCATATTGCCGAAGGCGTACAGCGCTGACAGCCTCGATGGATATAACGGGTGATGCTTTTCCCTGAACACTTCAGCATCATACTCAATTCAATAATCATTGATTGCCGTTAGAAAGTACGGAGATATCGCGAGAACGTCATTGTGGCAGGGTTCATAGGGAAGATATCGCACCGTTCCCTCTATATATTTCCTTGCGAACTCTTCATCCGAACATGAGGCCACAGAACCTGAAAAAAACATTTTGGTTAGATTAAAGTTGTGATACGTAGTGGGGTTAAATTGGTCCACAAATATAAAGAATATATCTGGTGCATCTTCATCAATATTTATTAATTTCATACATACCCCAAGATCACGCATGCATATAACATTTGTATTATGTGGATTTTGCGGGGCGTTCCCACATATGGCTTACAGCAGACAACTGCCCTGGCTCCTGTAAGTCCTCTACCGACAACCCCTTCACAAAATATCTATCTGTAAGTTCGCGAATAGTCTCAAGGCGCTCACTTGGGCTGATTATCTCGTATACGACCGACGTAAATAGGCGCTGCAACTGTTCAGCTTGCCCATTCAAGCTCGCGCTCCTCGGCTTGTGGTGCAAATTGTATGATGCCACTAGAAAGTCTAAACCTATATTCCTGTACCCTCGGTAGGCTGGAGGCTTATCTATCCCATACTCATCGGGTTTGATATTTGGAAAGAAGAATCTGCCCTTTTCGATAGACGCTGAGAGCGCGATTAGCAAAGATTGCTTTTCATCGTCATGCTCAGAAAACTCCCTAAGCCTGAGCTCAGTGAGAACTTCGACAACGGAATGATGCCACTGCAAGAGCTGATTAATGTAATCATTAGCGATAGTAAACTTGGCATTTCGCCTGTCTCTTACGTAGAGAACAGCCAAAATTCCAGAAATCACCAAAGATATGCACGCTATCAAGTTCGAAAACTGATCTGATCCGATATCCATAAGCCCCTCTCACCCTCCTTGATCCACATAACGCCGCTCAGCACGCGCGGCTACGAAATGGAGGCGAAGCCGCAATGCAGTAACCGTCGCCGTGACTGACATGGTTAGAAACGCTCCAACAGGGCACGATTACTCCTGTACCGGCTCTCGCTTGGTAGTTTTTACTGTCACCTCGTCACAACCGGTAACGCATGCTTGGACGTATAGCATGACTATTGACTGCGCCGACGAATCGTAAGCACTGTATGAAGTCGAAACTGAGTATCCACCACCATGACTCGCAACAACACGGCCTTCTCGAAAGCCCCAGCTAGACTTACCTTGCAGCACTTCATTCTCTTCGATGTGGGGCATAATTGCAGACGTTGCCTCCGGCCACTCACACCATAGATTATCAAGGTCTGCGTACTTTTGACTCATMCTCATAGATAGTCTTTTCTAACAGGTATTAGACGGCGCGTCCTATAATTGGATGAACGCGCCAGCATGTTTACTTAGTAAATGTAGCCTACCTTTTCGCACATAACCACATGATTTTAAAATAAATTAACATTAATTAGGCTGCGTTTGCAGAATTCGCATGCTTGCGCGTTTTGCCAAACGCAATAATACTGTATACATATCCACCATCAGAAGACAGACACCAAATGGATATGCAAAGCAGGCCTCCGAAACTAATGGATCGTGTGAAAGCTGTTATGCGAGTAAAGCGCTACAGCCCACGTACTGAAAAAACATACTGTTACTGGATACGTTACTTCATTCGCTATCATGGGGTGCGACACCCTGCCAGTATGGGCCCTTCTGAAGTCCAAGCTTTTCTGGAGCACCTTGCCGGAGAGCTATATGTGGCTGCAGCTACACAAAACCAAGCGCTTAATGCTTTAGTATTTCTGTATCGCCATATCCTTGATATGCAATTGGGTGATATTGGTACCTTTTCACGAGCTAAACGCCCGCGTCGATTACCTGTTGTGCTTTCTCACTAAGAGGTTATGCACGTATTAAATCGAGTGTGTGGGCCTATGAATTTGATAGCCCTCCCCTGACCTGAGGAAGGAATTTGCCGGTGTGCGCTGCCCTTTAGGCTAATGAGCTAAAACGAAACCACGCTACCGCCACGGCGCACCTGGGTTACGTTAAAACGCTCCGCTTGCGACCGAATCTGACTAATTAATCATACCTTATTCATAAATTTGGATTAGGTCACGTATCGATGAAAAAAAGTGTTTCCTCTCTGAGGGCAACGGCTCGTTAGTTGCATGGATCTGGCATCGCTGCGCGAYGCTCCCGCGGGTGCCTCATTTGCTCGTTCCTCGCAGATTCGTTACCACGCGCTACAAGGTTGCTTTCTTACATTTCAGTAACACCGCCAGCATTGCGGCTTAATCTTCGCGCGCTGAAGCGCCCTCCCACAATGTTGAGGCGCTGTTGCGCTGGCCTTCCTTCGCAAATCCGATTAGCCTGCTAATTCACTATTAAGGGTTTGGCATGCAAGAGACGACTTCTCGGCAGCGCTTGGCGGGCGTGCTGATTTTGCTTGGTTTGATCGCACAAATTATTGGCTTTACCGGCTGGTTGAGCACTGCCCATGCGGTGAGCTATTTGCTGTGGGCGGCGGTTTTGTTGCTGTGGCGGGATATTCCCCGTCGTTCGCGTATCCAGGCGGCCGTGCTAATCGCACTGGGCGCTGGCATGCTGCTGGTGGCGCGGTTTGTGTATGGCGCAGAGGTGGATTGGCCCGCTATGTTGCAGGGCAATTCGTTTGTGGCGGCTATGCTGGTGGGCGTTAGTTTTATCTCGCTGATTGGTAAGCAAGGCAACAAGGGTGCGACAGGCAGCCGAGTGACTGGGGCGGGTGGCGTGCTGCGTACTTGGCTGGGCGTTCACTTCCTGGGTACGATTTTAAATCTCTCTACCGTGTTTATGGTGGGCGATAAACTGGCCCGGCGTGGCCCGCTGACGACACCGCAGCTGTTGGCGCTTAACCGTGGGCTGAGCAGCGCGGCACTGTGGTCGCCGTTTTTTGCCTCCATGGGTGTGGTGATCGCGCTGGTGCCCGACGTTGAGTACGCGCAAATTGCCGTGGTGGGCTTTCCCATGGCGATGCTGTCAGGGCTGTTAACCACGCTGGAGCTTAGGCGGCGGTTCGATCTTGCTGAGGTGGATGGCTACTCGCTGGCACCGCGCAGCCTGTTGATGCCGGTGGGCATGGCGGCGTTGGTGATGCTGTTTCACTTTGTGCTCMCCCCTGCCCTGACCATCGTCAGTATTATTACCTTTCTGCTACCTAGCGTTGCGCTGCTAAGTAACCTGCCCCATGGGCCCAAATTTACCCTGCGGCGGATTCGTCAGCACACCACCACGCGGTTACCCGCCATGCGCGGGGAGATTTCGCTGTTTTTGGCGGCGGGGTTATTAACCATTGGCCTTTCGACACTGGTAACCGCCGCGGCTGGCAGCGACTGGACATTGTTCACCCGCTTTGGTGCGCCCCAGGCGATGCTTAGCTTTGCGGGGATCACGTTGAGCGCACTGGCAGGTTTACATCCCATTATTGGCGTATCGGTGCTGGCGTCGATCCTCAATTTGCAGGGCGGCGAACAAACCGTGTTTGCGTTTGTGGCGTTAACCTCGTGGGCAGTGGGCACCAGCGTGGGCCCGCTTTCGGGGATCAMCCTGTCACTGCAGGGTCGCTACGGGGTGAGCGGCTACCGCATGATGAAAAATAACCTGCTCTACGCGGCGGTCATGAGCCTGCTCTCGCTGGGGGCGATTGCAGGCGTCAGTTTACTGGCTACCTAATCGATCAGGTCTCAATGATTTTATTGGGAAAACGGTAGAAGTAGCGGTGGCCGCACTGGTGGCAGGGTTCCAGGCGGGCAACAGATGGCAGCATTACCTGAGCATCGCAGTGGGTGCAGGCCATTAGGCCGGGCGCCGCCATTTCACCTTCGCAGTAGTCCGCGCGGGCAGCTTCTAAATCCTCCTCAAAGCGCTCGCGTTCGACCACGCTGCGATCAGCAATCGAAAGCAGCGACTCCGCCACGCGGCGGGAAAGGCCGTCGATATCAATGCCCAACCAGCTGGCCACCTGCTTGCCGGTGTCTGCCATGTAGTAGCGCATATCTTTCAGGTCACGCTCGACCCAGGCACGCAGCAGGGCTAGCTCGTCTTTGGTGTACTCTTCCAGCTCCGCTTCAAACTCGACCGCGTCGTCCAGATCCTTCTGTAAGTTTTCCCAGGTTAGCTCGTTAGCGCCCCCCTGCATCCGCTCCAGCAAGCGTTCGTAGCCTTCGCGTAGGCGATTGTCATTCTGTTGTTCACTCATGGTGCTTCTCCTTTTGTCGACGCGTACGGTTTCCTATCATCGGCTTACCGTTCAAGGATACACCCGCATAGGATACAATCGACCTCACTTATCTGACAGATGTCATCTAACATTCACTTTGCGCCCCTTTTGGGCGAATACGCCAAGGCATTAATAAACCGATGGACGCACACTACAGCCCTCGTGATATCGAACGCGACGCCCAGCAGTACTGGGACAAACATCAGTGCTTCAAAGCCGTAGAGGACGCCAMCCGCGAGAAGTTCTACTGCCTCTCCATGTTCCCCTACCCCAGCGGCAAGCTGCACATGGGCCACGTGCGTAACTACACTATCGGCGACGTTGTGTCCCGTTTCCAGCGCATGCAGGGTAAAAATGTMATGCAGCCCATGGGCTGGGATGCGTTTGGCATGCCCGCGGAAAACGCCGCCATTCAGAATCAGGTGCCGCCTGCCAAGTGGACCTACCAAAACATCGATTACATGCGCAATCAGTTGAAGGCACTGGGGTTTGCCTATGACTGGAGCCGCGAGTTCGCTACCTGCGATACCAGCTACTACCGCTGGGAGCAGTGGTTCTTCACCAAGCTGGTGGAAAAAGGCTTGGTATATAAGAAAATGTCGACGGTGAACTGGGATCCGGTTGACCAGACCGTGCTCGCCAATGAGCAGGTTATCGAAGGCCGCGGCTGGCGCTCCGGTGCGCTGGTGGAGCGTAAAGAGATACCGCTGTGGTTCTTGAAGATTACCGACTACGCCGATGAGCTGCTGGCCGACCTGGATAAAGTCGAATGGCCCGAGCAGGTCAAAACCATGCAGCGCAACTGGATTGGTAAATCCCGCGGTGTCGAGCTGACCTTTGATGTCAAAGGCGCTGATGGCCAAGCCAATGAGCCGCTGGCGGTTTATACCACTCGCCCGGACACGCTGCTGGGCGTTACTTATGTGGCGGTGGCCGCTGGCCACCCGCTAGCCAAGCAGGCGGCCGAGCAGAACAGTGAGCTTGCAGCTTTCTGTGATGAGTGCGCCAGGGGTGGCACTTCCGAGGCCGAGATGGCCACCAAAGAGAAGAAAGGCATGCTCACCGGGCATATGGCGGTTCACCCGCTAACCGGTGATGAAGTGCCCGTTTACGTGGCTAACTTCGTGCTGATGGAGTTTGGTACCGGTGCGGTGATGGCGGTACCCGGCCACGACCAGCGCGACTGGGAGTTTGCCACCAAGTACGGCGTCCCAATTAAAGCAGTGATTGCCGATGAAAGTGGCAAACCTGCAGACATTTCCGAAGCCGCTTACGCCGAGTACGGCACCGTGGTCAATTCCGGGGAGTTCGATGGGCTGGGCTTTGAGCAAGCGTTCGATGCCATTGCCGCGAAGCTGGCGGAACTGGGCCGTGGCGAAGTCAAAACCAACTTCCGCCTGCGCGATTGGGGCGTTGCCCGCCAGCGCTACTGGGGTGCGCCGATTCCGGTTAAATACGGCCCGGAAGGTCAGACGGTACCGTTGACGGATGACGAGCTGCCGGTATCGCTACCCATGGAAGTCACCGTCGATGCCTCCGGCTCGCCGCTGAAAAAGATGCCCGCGTTTTCTGACCTGGGCGATGGCTGGACGCGCGAAACCGATACCTTCGACACCTTTATGGAGTCGTCCTGGTACTACGCGCGCTTCTGCTGTGCGGATAATACCGAAGCTATGCTAGATGACCGCGCCAACTACTGGCTGCCGGTGGATCTCTATATCGGCGGTATTGAACACGCCATTCTGCACCTGCTGTATGCCCGCTTCTTCCACAAGCTGATGCGCGACTTCGGTTTGGTGGATTCCGACGAGCCGTTCCAGCAGCTGTTGACCCAAGGCATGGTGATCGCCGAGACCTTCTACCGCCCTACCGATAACGGCGGCAAGCAGTGGTTTAACCCCGCTGACGTGGAAGTGAAGCGTGATGAGAAAGGTCGCCCGCTTAGCGCTATTTTGATGAGCGACGGCGAGCCGGTGGAGATGGGCGGCATCGAGAAGATGTCCAAATCGAAAAACAACGGCGTTGACCCGCAGTCGATGATCGACAAGTTCGGTGCCGATACCGTGCGCCTGTTTATGATGTTTGCCGCCCCGCCCGAGCAGTCCCTGGAGTGGTCGGACTCCGGCGTTGAAGGCGCCCACCGCTTCTTGAAGCGCCTATGGCGTCAGGTGAATGAACACTTGGCGGCGGGAACGCCGGGCACGCTGAACAGCTATGCGCTTAACGACGACCAAAAAGCGCTGCGCCGGAAAACCCACGAGACCATCAAAAAAGCCAGCGACGATATTGGCCGCCGTACCACCTTCAATACCGCCATTGCCGCGGTAATGGAGCTCTCTAACGCGGTTGGCAAGTTCGACGATAGCTCTGAGCCTGGCCTGGCGGTTAGCCGCGAAGCGCTGGAAGCCTGCGTGCTGCTGCTCTCGCCGATTACGCCGCACCTGTGCCATAGTCTCTGGGAAGCGCTTGGCCACTCAGGCCCGGCGATTGAAGCAACCTGGCCGGTGGTGGATGAATCTGCCCTTACACGCGACTCTATTGAGCTGGTGGTGCAGGTCAACGGTAAACTGCGCGCTCGCCTTGAGGTACCTTCAAGCGCCGATAAAGCGTCCATCGAAAAACTCGCCATGGAACACGAAAACGTACAACGTTTCCTTGAAGGCAACACCGTGCGTAAAGTGATCGTGGTGCCCGGCAAACTGGTTAACATCGTGGTGAGTGGATGAACCGACGCACTTTTCTAACCACAAGCATCGCCGCCTCGGCGGCGGTGCTGCTCAGCAGCTGCGGGTTTCATCTACGTGGCCAAGCATCGCTGCCTACCCTGCCGACCCTGGCCTTAGAGGGCGACACCAACAGTGCCGTAGCTCAGCAGGTCGCCTCACGCCTTCAACAGCTAGGCACCCAGGTCGCCTCTGATGCGCCCTGGCGGGTTACCCTGGGCACGCCGGCCTTAACCGAGCGTCGCTTGGGTGGCGATGGCCGGGCAAGCCGCGAACACGAGCTAACGCTCAGCATTCGCCTTTCGGTACAGGAGCGAGCATCCAATGCCTATCACATCAATAACCAGACCCTGTCTACGGATACGCGTATTCGGGTCAGCGATGACGACCTGCTCAACCGTGAAACGCTGATGATGGAAGCTGAGCAAACGCTTTCACGCCAGCTCTCTGATCGCATTATCGAACGCCTGGCTTACGTTGAGGGCATGCAGTGAAGGTATTTGCTGATCAGCTACCCGCTGCGTTGGCAAAAAAGCTACCCCGCGTAGTAATTGTCGCGGGCGATGAGCCCTTACAGCATCGCGACGCCTGCGATGCGGTGAGGGCCGCCGCGCGCCAAGCAGGCGTTGAAGAGCGGGAAGTCCTCGACGTGGAGCCCAATTTCGCTTGGGGCCGGTTGATGGAAATGTCGAGCAATCTCTCGCTGTTTGCGACCAGCAAGCTGCTGGAACTGCGGCTAGGCAATCACAAGCTAGGCCAAGAAGGCAGTAAAGCGTTGACGCAGTACGCTGAAACCCTGGATAACAGCGACGACGTACTACTGATCAGTATGGGCAAGCTAGACGCCAAACAGCAGAAAACCGCCTGGTTTAAAACGCTGGATAAACACGGCCTGTTTGTACCGGTGTGGCCAGTAGATGCCTCCCGGTTGGGTTATTGGCTGCGCGACCGGGCATCATTTCATGGTTTACAGATTGACCTGGACGCCGCCCGACTGCTGGGCGAGCGCACCGAAGGCAATCTACTGGCGGCCGATCAGGAGCTGCAGAAGCTGGCACTGATTCACCCTCAGGGCACGCGCTTAAATGTCGAGAGCATTGCCCAAGGAGTCGAAGACAGCACCCGCTTCGATGTTTTCAACTTGGCCGATGCCTGCTTAAAAGGCGAATCCAGCCGCGCTTCGCGCATTGTCAACGGATTGCGCAGTGAAGGAGTTGAGGCCCCGATTGTGCTGTGGGCGCTTAGCCGGGAGCTACGTATCCTGCTCTCGCTGCATCAGCACCTGGATCAAGGCCAAAGCTTTGAGCACGCCTGCAAAACCCAAAAGCCGATGATTTTTGATAAGCGCCGCCCGGCGTACCAGAAAGCGATTGGCCGACTGCCTATGAAGCGACTGCATAAATTGCTGTTAATGGCGCAGCGCCTCGATTTAGCCGTCAAAGGCGTGGCGGCGGTGCCGCTATGGCCCGGCCTGCACGATTTGGCGATGACCATGGCCGGGGGCCGCGGGCTGCTCTCCGAGTCCGCCTGGACCTATCGCATTAGTGCAAATAATTAGCACTTTGCACATTGCCCTTAAAAAATGCCCCGTTTGTTTCTATACTCATCCCACACCACCCCGACTAGTCTATAAGGAAGAAGACGATGAAAACATTGCGTGCTTACCTCTCCACCCTGTTGATTGCAGCGCTTGTTATTACCAGCTTACCCGTTGCAGCGGCCCCTACTGCGCCTCAATCCATGGATTTAGTCACTACCCAATCTGCTTTGGCAACTGACCATGCTGGCGCTGATCGCGAGCGTATCAACGAAATTCTAGCCCGCGCCGATGTGCAAGATCAGCTGGTAAAACAGGGTGTTGATCTGGACGAAGTCGAGGCTCGCGTTGCATCACTCAGTGATGCTGAAGCGCAGCAAATGGCCGAACAGCTTGAGCAACTGCCTGCCGGTGCTGGCGTTGTAGGCGCCTTATTTGCCGTTTTCATCATCCTGCTGGTAACCGATATTCTCGGCCTGACCGACGTTTACCCGTTTACTCGTTAATCAATAGGCAGCACATGACCTACCTGCTTACTAACGCCCGCTTTGCGGGCGTTTTTATTATGCTGCTACTACTTAGCGGCTGCGCGCGAAATCCGGTATTACTGCAAAGCACCTATCAAGCGCTACCACCCCATGCAGAAATCACCAACGTGCCGTTTTATGCCCAAACGGAATATCAGTGCGGCCCTGCCACGCTGGCGATGGTACTCAATCATCAGGGTGTCGACACCGACGTTGAAGAGCTGATTCCTCAGGTATTCCTACCCGGCCGCGATGGCAGTGTGCAGCCAGAAATGCTAGCGACAGTGCGGCGGCATAAGCAGCTGGCGTTTCCTATTCGCGGCACCATGGATGCCCTATTAAACCATTTGGCAGCGGGCGATCCGGTGGTCGTCATGCAGAATTTGTCGCTGCCGATTTACCCTATGTGGCACTACGCCGTCGCTATTGGCTACGACCTGCCCAGTGAAACGCTCATCCTGCGCAGCGGCGAAATTGAGCGTCATACGATGTCGTTCAGCCGCTTCGATGCCACCTGGGCACGTACAGAACGCTGGGGGTTTGTCGTCGCCGAGCCGGGCACACTGCCCGAGGGCATTACCGCCCGTAACGCGCTGGAAGCGATTAGCGCCTACGAAGAGTCCCATGGGCCGCTCGCCACGCTTTCAAGCTGGCAAGCGTTTGTAGAGCGCCATCCTGGCAATGCCATGGGGCAGTTTGCGCTAGGCAACGCGCTTTACGCTGACCAACAACCCTACAACGCACGCAAGGCGTTTGAGCGGGCAACCGAGCTGGATGAGTCAATGGGCGCGGCATGGCTAAATCTAGGCCTTTTACTACTGCAAAGCGATGCGCCTGAAGACGCGCGCGAAGCATTAACCCACGCTGCCTCCCTTGATGGTAGCTGGCGAGAAAAAGCACGCTTAGCCTTAGACTCTCTAAATAACGATTAAATATCAATCACTAACAGCGTTATTAATAATAACGAGCACAAGTATGATCCTGCAATTAGTAAAGTTGTGGGATGGCACATATGGCAAGCGAGTGCTTAAGTTGCATAAGGATGATGTTTTAAAGCTGTTCATTGGATTACCTAACCATAAACGGGAGAGGTGCCATGCGGAACTGCCCTTTGCAACGGAAGCACTCTGCTGATGACCCCACTTTTTCGCCCAACGAATTTGCGCCTACTCGGCAGTATGTAAAGAGGGGCGTCACTACTGCCAGCTCGTTGATTATCTCAGGATGATGCGTCTGTTTTTACGTCAGCCTGGCGGGCGCTTTGCGTCTGTTTTTGCTGCCATACTCTGCGCAATGTCCGTAGTAATGGCTAGTTACGTCTACAGTGCTTGCCAAAAAGCCAGTGCTGACTACACCACGTTGATTAGCGACATTGTGCTCGCTCAACAAGCGACACCTCAGTTACGGGCCGCTCTAGAAGAGGGTAGCCGCCGACCTCGCAACGAGCATATTGAAATCATCGATTACTTTACTACCCTGTCCAAGCAGCATTTAGATAACCTCCAGAGCAGTATTGAACGCCATCGTTATATCATTTCGGATGTTGAGTATCTCAAAAACTATTTTAATAGGCTTAATAGCCACCTTGCTAAATTAAACCAGCAAACGCGCGAGGCTCAACGGCGACCAGAACTTATCGAATCATTACAGGATACGGCCATGGAGGTCGGTGCCTCTCAAGTATGGCTGTATAATCAACTGCTAGAGGACGTTCGCACCATTGCTGGTCAACAGCGCTTGATTATGCAACGCCTGTCGATCGCCGTGAGTGTGCTACTGGTGTTAATGGTCAGCGCGGCAACCACACTCTGCCTGGCAGTTATTTACCTGCGCCGTCAGCGCAACACCATGCATCAACTAATGCTAACCGATGAACTGACCGGGCTATATAACCGGCGACACTTGGTCAAAGTCGTCTCCGCCGCGCTCACCCAGGCACAGCGTGCTCAGGCACCGTTGAGTCTAATGCTGCTGGATATCGATCACTTCAAGAAAATCAACGACACCTATGGGCACCCCATCGGCGATGAGGTGCTACGCCAGATTAGTAAGCAGCTTCGCCTGCTATGCCGGCCATCGGATACATTAGCGAGAATTGGTGGCGAGGAGTTTTGTTTATTGATGCCCAACACTGCTACCCATGATGCGCTACAGGTAGCCGATCGGCTGCGCCGCGAGATTGAAGTTCATACGCTGATTGATGAAGTGCTACACGCCAATCCGACTATTAGCATTGGCGTTACGACGTGTCAAAGTGGCTCGCTGACGTTTGAGCAGCTTTACTCGTTTGCCGACAAAGCGCTCTACCAAGCCAAAGCACTGGGGCGCAACCGCGTTGAAAGCCTGTTGCCCCCTAATGCCCCCTCACCTTATAACGACCCACTAACTTACGCTCACACCCTGATTCGCGAGCCCAGCGACTCCTAAACCTCGACGGAACAGCGAAGCTCCGGTTAGAAAACCCGGTTTAAACCGTTCTGCGCAGCCACCCGGTATGCTTCTGCCATGGTGGGATAGTTAAAGGTGGTATTCACGAAGTACTTGAGCGTATTGGCATCGCCCTCTTGCTGCATGATGGCTTGGCCGATATGCAAAATTTCCGAGGCCTGATCACCGAAACAGTGGATGCCGAGGATTTCCAGGGTGTCCTGATGGAAAAGAATTTTAAGCATGCCCACGGTATCACCGGTAATTTGTGCCCGGGCGGTATCTTTGAAGAAGGCTTTGCCTACTTCGTAGGGCACCTTCGCTTCGGTCAATTCACGCTCATTAGGGCCAAAGGAACTGATTTCGGGGATGGTGTAGATACCGGTGGGCACATCACTGACGAAGCGATACTCTTTGTCGAGCAACTCATTGCACGAGTTCAAGCCTTGATCGTAAGCTGCGCTGGCCAAACTCGGCCAGCCAATCACATCGCCTGCGGCGTAGATATGCGGAACTTCGGTACGATAATGCTCATCAACACTGAGTTGCCCGCGTCCATTGGCGTTTAAGCCAATATTCTCCAAACCTAAACTATCGGTATTACCCGTTCGGCCATTGGCCCATAAAAAGGCGTCCGCGCGAATTTTCTTACCTGACTTGAGGCGCACAACGACGCCTGACTCATCGCCCTCCACACTGTCGTATTCTTCATTATGACGAACCAACACACCGTGCTTACGCAAATGGTAAGAGAGCGCATCGCTAATCTCGTCATCCAGAAACGACAGCAGGCTGTCGCGGTTATTAATTAGATCGACCTTGACGCCCAAACCGGAAAAGATCGACGCATATTCACAGCCAATCACACCAGCCCCGAAAATGACCAGAGTACGCGGGGTATGCGAGAGGCTTAATATGGTGTCAGAGCAGTAAATACGCGGATGGCGGAAGTTAATATCCGCAGGGCGATAGGGACGTGAACCGGTGGCAATGACGATTTTCTTAGCCACCAGCTCTTCCATGCCCTCCTGGCGGTCACGCACCACCAGGGTATGCTCATCCTTAAAACGGGCGACGCCATGGAACAGGTCGATGCGGTTTCGCGCATAGAAGGTGGTGCGCATCTCTACCTGTTTATCGATCGTACCGCGTGAACGCTCCATGACTTTGGGAAAGGAGAACCAACGTGGCTCACCGATATCGCGGAACATACGGTTAGTGTTGAACGCCATGATCTGTTTGACCTGATGACGCAACGCTTTGGAAGGAATAGTACCCCAGTGAGTACAGTTGCCACCGACCTGCGCCTGCTTCTCAATGATCGCTACGCGCTTACCATGCTTTGCAGCGTTGATGGCAGCGCTTTCCCCCGCAGGCCCCGTACCGATAACCACCACATCGTAATTGTGAACCGCCATGCTCTCTGCGTCCCCTTGCTATTTTTGATCAATCATTCCCGCTGCATACACCGCAGTCTTGTTAGCGACGTGTAGCGTCATAGCCCAAATCGGCACCACGGCTTTCATCGCTACGGCGACGCACACCACCTCGCTTGCGGTTCTCTTCTTCACAAACCTCATCTTTGCCACCGCAGATATCACAGCCATCTTTCATGCCGATTTGATTCAAACCGCCGCAAGAACCGGCAATTGGTTTGCGGCCCATGATGACGCCCACAGCCATAGCACCCATAATCAGTGCCATGAAACCGAATACCAGTAGCCAAATTGTCATATCAACCTCCCAGCTTTACATTGCTTCGCTTAAAATTATTGGCCTTACCTGACGACAACAGCCGTAGTGATAAGTGCCTCACGGTCATTCATCATTAAAATGATTATACCTTAGCCAAGCTCCTCTTATCAGCGCGGTGATAAGTCATTCCCTTCACAAAGTTATATAAACAAACGGGGCCAGCCCAAAAGGCCAGCCCCGCTTAACGCTACTATCGACTTACGCCGACCGTTTAGCCACCGAAATCATCCAACAGGATATTTTCCGGCTCAACGCCCATATCAAGCAGTAGCTTGATAACCGAGGCGTTCATCATCGGCGGTCCACACATGTAGTACTCACAATCTTCAGGCGCAGGGTGATCCTTCAGATAGTTTTCGAACAGTACGTTATGGATAAAGCCTGTCGGCCCTTCCCAGTTATCTTCCGGCTGAGGATCAGACAGCGCCAAGTGCCACTCAAAGTTAGGGAACTCTTCGGCTAACTTGTCGTACTCTTCGTTGTAGAAGGTTTCACGCCAGGAGCGTGCACCGTACCAGAAGGTAATCTTGCGTTCAGACTTCAAGCGCTTCAGCTGATCGAAGATGTGACTGCGCATCGGTGCCATACCTGCACCACCACCGATAAAGATCATTTCGGCGTCAGTATCACGGGCAAAGAACTCACCGAACGGCCCCATCACAGTGACCTTATCGCCTTCTTTAAGATTAAAGACGTAAGTCGACATTAAGCCAGGCGGATGATCCGTGCCCGGAGGCGGCGTGGCGATACGGATGTTGAACTTGAGGATACCCTTCTCATCCGGGTAGTTCGCCATGGAGTAAGCGCGAATCACTTCCTCGTTGCTCTTGTGGGAAATTTTGAACATATCAAATTTTTCCCAGTCACCCCGGTACTCCTCTTCAATATCAAAATCAGCAAACTTGACATCGTAAGGCGGCGCAACGAGCTGGACATAGCCACCGGCACGGAAGGCGACTTCTTCACCCTCAGGCAGTTTCAGGTTCAGCTCTTTGATAAAGGTGGCCACATTGGGGTTAGCGATAACCTCGCACTCCCACTTCTTAACCCCAAAGACCTCTTCAGGCACTTCGACTTTCATGTCCTGTTTCACAGGTACCTGACAAGAGAGGCGCCAGCCCTCTTTCTTCTCACGCATGGTGAAGTGCGACTCTTCAGTGGGCAGAATAGAGCCACCGCCCTCTTCTACCCGGCACTTACACTGGGCACAAGAACCGCCGCCACCGCAGGCGGAAGAGAGGAAAATGCCGTTGGCTGCTAGCGTGTTTAGCAGTTTGCCACCGGCCTGGGTCTGCAATGTGTGCTCGGGGTCGCCATTGACCTCAATGGTCACGTCCCCACTACTCACAAGCTTGCTGCGCGCTGCCAGAATGATCGCCGTTAAGCTAATAACGATGACCGTGAACATGACAACACCGAGCAAGATGACTGTTGTATCAACCATGTCGGTTTCCTATTGCTGGAGGTTTCTATTACCCAGCGGCGTCTGGCACCGCTGGGAAAAACCGGCTCCGATTAAAGCTGAATGCCCGAGAAGGACATAAAGCCCAACGACATCAGCCCCACGGTGATGAAAGTAATGCCCAGCCCTTGGAGGCCACCCGGCACATCGCTGTACTTCAGCTTTTCACGAATACCCGCCAGGGCAGCAATAGCCAATGCCCAACCGGTGCCCGCACCGAAGCCATACACCACGGCTTCGCCAAAGTTATAGCTACGCTCCACCATAAACAGCACGCCACCAAGAATGGCGCAGTTAACGGTAATCAGCGGTAGGAAAACCCCTAGCGCGTTGTAGAGCGACGGCACGTACTTATCAAGGAACATTTCCATGATCTGTACCAGCGCGGCAATAACACCGATATAGGAGAGCAACCCAAGGAATGAAAGGTCAATGTTTTCAGCACCGCTAATACCGGTCCAGGTCAACGCGCCTTCCTGCAGCAGGAAGGTATAGACAAGGTTGTTAACCGGTACGGTGACGGTCAGCACCACAATAACCGCAATGCCCAGGCCAATCGCTGAGGAGACTTTTTTGGAAACCGCCAAGAAAGTACACATCCCCAGGAAGAAGGCCAGCGCCATGTTTTCTACAAACACCGAGGCAACAAAAAGACTCAGATAATGTTCCATGTTACACGGCCTCCTTGGGCTTGGTGTTTTCCTTCATTTTGAACTCATTATCTTCTACCTGCTCAGGGTTAACGGAACGCATCACCCAAATCAGTAGACCGATAATAAAGAACGCGGAAGGCGGCAGTAACAGCAGACCGTTGGGAACGTACCAGCCACCGTTTTGGACGGTCTGGAGGATAGTAATCCCGAATACGCTACCTGCCCCCAGCAGCTCACGGAAGAAACCCACCACCATGAGTACAAAGCCATAACCGAGGCCGTTGCCGATACCGTCTAAAAACGACATGCCCGGGGTATTGGACATCGCAAAACCTTCCGCACGCCCCATGACGATACAGTTGGTAATGATCAAGCCCACAAATACCGAGAGTTGCTTAGACATCTCATAGGCATACGCCTTGAGAATCTGATCAACCACGATAACCAGCGAGGCAATAATGGTCATCTGTACGATAATACGAATCGAAGAGGGAATATGATTCCGGATCAACGATACGAACAGGTTAGAAAATGCCGTTACGAAGATAACCGCCAGCGCCATAACGAGCGATACGCTCATGCTGGKGGTTACCGCCAGTGCTGAACAGATCCCCAGAATTTGCAGCGCAATGGGGTTGTTATGAAAAATCGGCGCCGTTAAAACGCCTTTTGCATTTACGTCCGCCATGATCAGGCCCCCTCAACGTCTTCGAAGTTGGTATCGGTCTCTTCGGCGTCTTCCGGCTCTGTACCACTGCGGAATTTAGCCAAATAGGGACCGAAAGCTTCTTCGCTTAGCCAGAACTGCAGCATATTAGTGACGCCGTTACTGGTTAGCGTAGCGCCAGATAGCGCATCGACTTCGTATTCGTCACTGGCGCCGCCTTTGGTCAGGTGAATTTCCGGTGAGAGGTCACCCTCTTCATCGTAAATTTTCTTACCTTCCCACTGTGCTTGCCAGCGCGGGTTATTAACTTCAGCACCCAGGCCTGGCGTTTCGCTGTGCTCGTAGTAGGTGATACTGACGATGGTATTGCCGTCACCCTCTACGGCCAGGAAGCCGCGCATTAAGCCCCACAGGCCTTGACCACGAATCGGCAGCACGATCTGTTCCGGGTCGTCTTCACCACCAATCAGGTAAACCGTGGCGTAGTTTTCGACGCGTGATAGACCCGCGATGTCCTGCTCGCCAGAAAGCGTGCGACCCGAGGCGGGATCACGAGCAGCTTCAAAGCTATCGTAGGTATCGGGATCAAACTCATCAGAGTACTCGCCCGTATCCAGGTCAACGACTCGAGCAGTGATCTCGTCGCTAAATACCTTTTCAACGTCCATACCCGGCTCATAAAGCTTGGCAACGTTTAAGATATTAGTTTTACGATCAAGCTCCTGGTTAAGCTGCTGCATGGGTCGCAAAGCGACCGCAGCGGTCGAGACGATGACGGAGCACACGATACACAGTGAGAACGCCACAATCAGGACTTTTTTGATGGAGTTGTTACCTTGTGCCATTAGGCAGTCTCCTCGGCCGGAACGCCGGTACGCTTCACGCGACGCTTAATGTTGGCCTGGACGAAGAAATGGTCAATCAGCGGTGCAAACAGGTTAGCGAACAGAATTGCCAACATGATGCCTTCCGGGAAAGCCGGGTTCACAACGCGAATCAAGACGGTCATCACACCTATCAGCGCACCAAACAGCAGACGACCTTGGTTGGTCATCGAGGCTGACACCGGATCAGTCGCCATGAATACCATACCGAAGGCGAAACCACCGATGACCAGATGCCAGTACCACGGCATGGCAAACATTGGATTCGAGTCAGACCCGATCAGGTTAAACAGCGTACTGGTTACCACCATGCCCAGGAACACCCCCAGCATGATTCGCCAGGAGGCAATCCCCGTCCACAGTAGCACTGCAGCGCCGATAAAGATCGCCAGCGTCGAGACCTCCCCCACTGAGCCGGGGATAAAGCCAAGGAAGGCATCCCACCAGCTAAAGGCGTCGGTCAGCGCAGACATACCGTCCTGGAACGCCATTGAGAGTGCCGTCGCACCGGTATAGCCATCGGCGGCCACCCATACAGAGTCACCGGAGATCTGCGCTGGGTAGGCAAAGTAAAGGAATGCACGGCCGGTTAGCGCGGGGTTCAAGAAGTTCTTACCCGTGCCACCGAAGATCTCTTTACCGATCACCACACCAAAGGTGATGCCCAGAGCCACCTGCCACAACGGAATAGTAGCCGGCAGGATCAGCGCAAACAGCACCGAGGTAACGAAGAAACCTTCGTTAACTTCGTGGCCACGCTTGATAGCAAAGAGCACTTCCCAGAAGCCACCAACCACAAAGGTGACAAGATAAATGGGCAAGAAGTAGGTAGCACCGAGGACAAAGTTAGCCCAGAAGCTGCTTGGGTCATGTCCACCAGCCAACGTCATCATAATGGCTTCACGCCAGCCAGCCATAGAGGCATAGCCTGCGTCGATGGCGGTGTTAGCCTGCCAGCCTGCGTTCCACATACCGAACAGCATGGCTGGGAAGGTACACATCCATACGGTAATCATGATGCGCTTTAGATCGATACCATCACGCACGTGCGCAGTGGTTTTAGCCACGCTCGGCGGTGTATAGAAAATGGTATCTACCGCTTCAAATAGCGGATAGAACTTTTCGTACTTTCCGCCTTTGTGGAAATGCGGCTCGATATTTTGGAGTGTCTGTTKAATACCCATCATCAGGCCTCTTTCTCGATCATGGTGAGATTGTCACGCAGGATGGGGCCATATTCGTATTTGCCGGGGCAAACATACGTGCACAGCGCCAGATCCTCTTCGTCCAGCTCCAAACACCCAAGCTGCATGGCAACCTCAATGTCGCCCACGATCAACGAACGCAGTAGCTGAGTTGGCATGATATCCAACGGCATCACCGTTTCATAAGCACCTACCGGCACCATAGCACGCTCGGAGCCATTGGTAGAGGTGGTCGGCGCATAGTTGCTTAAGCCTTTAATCTTAGAGATGTAGATACCTAAGACCGAGTGGCGATTAGCACCGGGAGAGAGCCATCCCATAAACGTGCGCTTGTTGCCTTCTTCCAGCAAACTTAGTTGATTGCTGAAGCGGCCAAGGTAGGTCAACTTACCTTCAGCGGCAAAACCAGAGAATACTGAACCAGAGATAACGCGGGTGTCATCGGGTTTGATGATTTCGCCTGCCAAGAGTTCATCCGTGCTGGCGCCGACACGTGTACGGACCAAGCGAGGGTTTTCAGCACGCGGGCCACCAATGGCGACCACTCGGCTCATATCCAACTTGCCTTCGACAAAGAACTTACCGAACGCGATAACGTCCTGATAGCCGATGTGCCACACTTTTTTATGCAGTGCGACCGGCGAAAGGTAATGAATATGGGTGCCGACAAGGCCTGCCGGATGCGGTCCAGCAAAGCTTTCTGTCTTTACGCCATCCACATCACCGCCCGGAATTGAGGCGTTTTCGCCTGTACCGTTTTCGCCTGTACATAGGAAGACGTTGCCCTCGGTCAGGCGCGCTAACACCTTGAGGCCATCCTCGAATGCCTGCGCCTGTTCATTAATGATCAGGGCAGGGTCAGGGCTAAGTGGATGCGTATCCACGGCAGTTACAAAAATATCGGCCGGCGTGCTATCAATGGCCGGCGTGCGCGAGAAAGGACGAGTGCGTAATGCAGTCCAGAGTCCCGACTCTACCAGTTGGTCGACAACGACCTGACGCTCAAGCTGCACTAAGGCATTACGATCGTGAGCCGCGAATTCAACCGCTTCCTCAGTTTCGTCGACTTTGATCACGACAGATAGTAAACGACGTTTTTCGCCACGGTTTATTGCAAGCACTTCACCGGCAGCGGGCGCTGTATAGCGCACACCATCAATTTTCTTATCGGTGAAGAGCAATTGGCCTAGTTTGACCTTATCCCCTTCCTGGACTTCCATTGTCGGCTTCATGCCAACGTAGTCAGTTCCCAGGATTGCCACATGGCGCACAGCCTGCGCATCTTCAATACGCTGCTCGGGCGCTCCCGTGATGGGGAGATCCAGGCCTTTTTTGACTTCGATCATAGTCTCGCCCAGTTGTTGGATCGGATATACGAAGGTATGGGGTTCGAATGCTTATGTTCTGCTCAGTGAATTGTTATTTTCTGCTCAGATCGTTACCAGTCCGGCCCAAGCAGCACTTGAACCACCCCGAAAAATCCATCGTATTATAAAGATAAGCGCGTCCAATGACCACATCCCTGAGGGCCACCTAAAGTGTTATAGACAACGAAAAAAGGCTTTATTGAGGTAAAAAAAACGCCACCCTAAGGTGGCGTTGGTAAACGCAATGAGCCGGACAGCCCCGCATAAGGGCAATCTGGCCCCTGAGGTTAGCGCGGCAGCTTCAAAAAACGCACGTTAGACATCTGCTGTAAAATACGCACGACTTGGCAACTGTAGCCAAATTCATTGTCGTACCACATGTATACGACCGCATGATGGCCATTAGCGATAGTCGCTTTAGCATCGACAATACCGGCATGGCGGTTGCCCACAAAGTCCGATGACACCACCTCTGCAGAGTCGACAAAGTCGATTTGCTTCTGGTAGGCGGACTCAATCGACATGCGCCGCAAGTAGTCATTAAGTGCGACTGCGTCGGTGGTTTTATCGAGAGTCAGGTTAAGAATGGCCATTGAGACATTGGGGATCGGCACGCGAATAGCATTACCGGTCAACTTACCTTCAAGCTCAGGCAGCGCTTTGGCTACCGCCTTGGCGGCTCCTGTCTCGGTCAATACCATGTTCAGCGCCGCACTACGGCCGCGACGGTCGCCTTTATGGTAGTTGTCGATCAAGTTCTGGTCGTTGGTATAGGCATGCACGGTTTCCACATGACCATTCACCACACCGTACTCATCGTTGAGCACCTTCAATACCGGAACGATCGCATTGGTAGTGCAAGAGGCAGCAGAGACGATGAGATCGCTGTCGCCAATGGATTCGTGATTAATACCGTAAACGATGTTTTTAATATCGCCTTTACCCGGTGCCGTTAGCAACGCTTTGGCAGCGCCTTTACACTTCAGGTGCTGGCCCAAACCCTCTTCATCGCGCCAGATACCGGTATTATCAACAATCACCGCGTTATCGATATCATACTCGGTATAGTCAATCTCGCTGGGCGAGTCGGCGTAAATGACCTGAATCACATTGCCGTTGACCGTCAGCGTGCGGGCATCGGCATCGACCATGATGGTGCCATCAAAGGGCCCGTGCACGGAATCACGGCGCAGCAGGCTAGCGCGTTTTTCCAGGTCTTTGGCTACATCGCCACGGCCGCGAACCACAATAGCGCGCAAGCGTAACAAGTTACCGCCACCGGCTTTCTCAATCATCACCCGTGCCAGCAAACGGCCAATGCGGCCAAAACCGTAGAGCACCACATCTTGCGGCTCACCGGTGCTGGCACCTGGCTGGTAGCCATCAATAATTTCGTGGAGCTCTTTACGCAGGAAGGCGTCGACATCGCCACCGCCCTGGTTCTTGAACATCACCGCCAGCTTGCCTACATCCACGTGGGCGGGGCCAAGGTTCAAAGCGACCATGCCCTTCACAATGGGGTAAGTATCCTCAACCAAGAGCTCAGTGCCTTCTATTTTACGCACGAAGCGGTGGTCTTTAAGGATACGAATGACCGAGCGTTTGATCAGCGAACGTCCGAACATGGTGGCAACGACATTATTCTGACGATAGAGCTGCCCTACTAACGGGATCATCTGCTCCGCCAAGGCTTCGTTGCCTTGCCATTCTTGAAAAACGTTTTCGAGCGCTTGCTGACTCACGTGCGGCCTCATCAGATAGTGGAAACGGTGGGTGTATTATCCGGGGCGAGCTACGCGGCCGCAATGAATGGATAGTCGCACACCATGTAGGGGTATTACAGAAACGCCGATCTCACTACAAAACGACCTTATGGGAAAAGATTCAGCCGCTACCATCCGTCGCGGCACTCTAACTGAAACGGGTGATCGTGTATGATCTCCCTTCCGTTTCAGCGCAAAACGATATCTTGCTTATGCCGACATTCTCACTGCTCGAACCGCCCCAGCCTCAAGGGACTCGCGATACGCTCTACTGGACATCGCCGCCGGGCAGCGCGACGGCGCTGGCACTCTCCCGCGTTGCTGCTAAAGCCCCCCTATTGGTGATCACTCCCAATACGGCCAGCGCCCAGCGCCTGGAACAAGATCTCTACTTCTATAGCGATGTACCGGTACTGCCTTTCCCCGACTGGGAAACGCTGCCCTACGACAGTTTTTCTCCCCACCAGGATATTGTCTCGGCCCGGCTGCGCACCCTGCGTCAGCTGCAAGATGGCGTGCGCGGCATTGTGCTGGTGCCGATCAATACGCTGATGCAGCGCTTACCCCCAGTTGAATATATCGCCGGTCGGGTAATGACGCTTAAAACCGGCGAGCGATTGGATCGCGAAGGGTTTCGTGAATCGCTCTCTCGGGCGGGCTATCGCGCTGTCGAAACCGTGTATGAGCCCGGCGAATACGCCATGCGCGGTGCGCTAATCGATCTGTTTGCCATGGGCATGGACGAACCGATCCGCATTGATCTATTCGATGATGAGATCGACTCCCTGCGCCACTTCGATCCCGGCAGCCAGCGCTCTACCGACAAACTAGACACCTTGGAGCTGCTACCCGCACACGAATATTCGTTAAGCCGCAGCGCTATTGCCTGTTTTCGCGAGCAGTTTGAGACCCTGTTCGACGTTGACCCCCGACAGTGCCCGCTCTACAACGATGCCCTGAAAGGCATTCCGTCACCGGGGCTTGAGCACTACCTGCCGCTGTTTTTCGAGCAGACCGCATCACTGTTTGACCACCTGACGGACGATACCCGGGTAGCGCTACTGCCAGGCGTTTTTGATTCCGCAGAGCAGCACTGGCAATCAATTGACGCCCGATACGTTAACTTGGGCGTTGACCCCACACGACCGCTGCTGCCCCCGCACCGGGCATTTTTTCCGGTCAATGACGTATTCTCGGCAATTAAAGCCCGACCACGTATCGAACTTACTGAGGATACCGAGCAGCGCCACGCGCAGCAGCCTGAAGCCGCGCCGCTCCCTACGCTGTCTATTAATGCTCGCGCCAAACAGCCGTTAGCCGAGCTGTCGGCGTTTCTGCACGCCCACGCTCAAACCCGGGTGCTGTTTGTGGCGGAGTCGCGGGGCCGGCGTGAAGCGCTCGAAGAGATCCTGGCGCCTCTCGGACTCGCACTACCCCATACCGATAGCTTCCACGATTTTCTTGCCAGCGGCCAACCCTATGCCATCACCGAAGGCTTGGTGGATAGCGGCCTATGGCTGAATAACCCAAGCGTTGCGGTGATTAGTGAAACCGAGCTGTTTGGCGACGTGGTACGCCAGAGTCGACGGCGCGAAAAAGCCACCGACGACAACGAGCTTGCGGTACGTCATCTGTCGGAGCTGCGCGAAGGCGCGCCAGTGGTTCACCAGGCCCATGGCGTTGGCCGCTACCTAGGACTGGAAACCTTAGAGGCCGGTGGCCAGGCGAATGAGTTCCTGGCGCTCTCCTACGCCGATGGCGCCAAGCTTTATGTGCCCGTCGACAGCCTGCATATGATCTCCCGCTACAGCGGTGCCGGTGATGAACTGGCGCCGCTGCACAAACTAGGCTCGGATCAGTGGGAAAAAGCCCGCCGTAAAGCCGCCGAGAAAATTCGTGATACCGCCGCGGAATTGCTGGATGTCTACGCCCGCCGGGAAGCCCAGCAAGGGGTGGTCTACGAAGCGCCAGGCGAGGAGTACCTGCGCTTTGCAGGCAACTTCCCGTTTGAGGAAACCCCCGACCAGCACGCGGCAATTGAAGCGGTGATCAGCGACATGACCTCGCCACAACCCATGGATCGCGTAGTGTGTGGCGACGTCGGCTTCGGTAAAACCGAAGTCGCCATGCGGGCGGCGTTTCTGGCCGTGCAGTCTGGCCGTCAGGTGGTGGTTCTGGTACCGACTACCCTGCTGGCGCGCCAACACTTCGAGAACTTCCGCGACCGCTTTGCCGATACCGCCGTCAATATTGGCCTCATCTCGCGCTTTACCAGCGGCAAAGAGGTCACCCAGACGCTCGAGAGCATTAAAAGCGGCCAAACGGATATCGTCATCGGCACCCACAAGCTGCTCGCTAAAAGCGTTGAGCTGCCCAAAATGGGCCTGCTGATCATCGATGAGGAGCACCGCTTTGGCGTTGCGCAAAAAGAGAAACTCAAAACGCTGCGCGCTGAAGTCGATATTTTAACGCTGACCGCCACCCCCATACCGCGCACGCTGAATATGGCCATGAGCGGCATCCGTGATCTGTCGATCATTGCCACGCCACCCGCTCGACGCCTCTCGGTCAAAACCTTTGTCCAGCAGCACGACGCCAGCATCATTAAGGAAGCCCTGCTGCGCGAAATACTCCGCGGGGGCCAGGTTTATGTGTTACATAACGAAGTCAAAACCATTGAGAACAGTGCTGAAAAGATCCGTGAGCTGATCCCCGAGGCACGCGTGGGCGTTGCCCACGGCCAGCTTCCCGAGCGCAGCCTGGAACGCATAATGTCGGACTTCTACCACCGCCGCTTTAACGTGCTGGTATGTTCGACCATTATTGAAACCGGCATTGATGTGCCGAGTGCCAATACCATTATTATTGAGCGCGCCGATAAATTTGGCCTGGCGCAACTGCATCAGCTGAGGGGCCGGGTTGGGCGTAGCCACCACCAGGCTTACGCTTACCTACTGACCCCGCCACCCAAAGCGATGACCCGCGATGCCATCAAACGCCTGGAAGCGATTAGCGCTTCGGACGATTTAGGCGCAGGGTTTACCCTGGCCAGCCACGATATGGAAATCCGTGGCGCAGGCGAACTGCTAGGGGATGAACAGAGCGGCCAGATGGAAACCATCGGCTACACGCTCTATATGGAGATGCTGGATCGTGCGGTGAAGGCCATTCGCGCCGGCAAAACGCCCAATATCGATGCACCCTTCAATACCGGCGTGGAGATTAACCTCAACCTGCCCGCACTGATCCCCAATGATTACATTCACGATGTCCAGCAGCGGCTGGTGATGTATAAGCGGATTGCCAACACCCAGAGCGATAGCGAGCTTAAAGAGTTACAGGTTGAGCTAATCGACCGCTTTGGCTTGCTACCCAACCCGCTGAAAAACCTGATTCGCCAGACCAAGCTGCGTCACCGTGCAGAGCAGCTGGGTATCAGCAAGATTGAGGCCGGTGAAAGCCGCGGCAGGGTGTTGTTTGATAGCAGCACCCAGGTGGATCCATTAACCTTGGTGACACTAATTCAGACCTCTCCAGCACATTACCGTTTAGACGGTTCTGACACCTTACGGTTTGAATTACCAATGGAAAGTGTCGACAAGCGCTTCCAGCAGCTTGAGAACCTACTTAGCACCCTTAATCAAAAAGTAGCGGCGGCGTGACGCATGGGGCAAAATTGCCAGTAGCCAGCCGCTAATTAGCAATAGTGGCCCCACAACGCGCAGCAGCAGTGAATCAACACATTAGGAACGACCATGAACATTCGCAATACCTTTACCCTTTGGGGCCCCACCAGCTTGGCCGTGCTATTAGCCGCCAGCCTGATTAGCCCCGCTTATGCGCAGCCGGTTGACGAGCAAGCCGATAACTCAGCCCAGGCGCAAGAACAGCAGACGCAGGAACAACCAGAAGAGGCCTCACAAGAGCAGGCACAGGAAGTCAGTCTCGACGCCGTCGATAGCGCTGCTCAGGTTGCCGACCGGGACGAGCTGCCCCGTGGCCACTTTCGCCTCCCTGAAAATGGCGATGTGATTGGCGAACGCTACACGGTCGTCGTTGAAGACCCCAAGCAAACGCTGATTGATATCGCCCGCCGCCACAACATTGGCTATGAAGAGATCCGCATGGCCAACCCGGGCGTCAGCCTATGGGTACCGGGAGTAGGCACCGAGGTGGTGATCCCCACCCAATACATTCTGCCGCCCGCGCCGCGCGAAGGCGTTGTCATCAACCTTTCTGAGCTGCGCCTCTACTACTACCCTGCCGACAAGCCCGGTATCGTCGAAACCTACCCGGTCAGCGTAGGACGTGAAGAGTTTGCCACCCCTGTGGGCATCACCCGCACCACGGTTAAAGTTAAAGACCCCGCCTGGGCTCCACCGGCATCTATGCGTCGCGAAGCAGCCGAACGCGGCGACCCAGCGCCTTCCGTAGTGCCACCTGGCCCTGACAACCCCTTAGGCGAGCACGCGATCCTGCTGGCGATGCCGAGCTATCTGATTCACGGCACCAACCGTCCCGATGGCGTGGGCATGCGAGTTAGCCGTGGCTGCATTCGCATGTACCCGGAAGATATCAAATCGCTTTATGAGCGCTTGCCCAGCGGCACTCAGGTCAACCTGATGGATGCACCCTTCAAAGCGGGCTTTGCTGCCGACGGCACGCTGTTTGTACAGTCGTTTCCGCAGCTGGAAGAGAATGTGGAAGGCTTCGAGCCACTGCTTAACGCCCTGGAGCGCGTCACAGAGCTGACTGACAACGACGCTGAAATAGACGCCGAACGGATTCAMCGCGCCGTAGAAGCCCCTGACGGTCAATTTATCGCCCTCTTCGGCCCGCAGGCTCCTGAGCCAGAACCCGAGCCTGTTGAACTGATCGACGAACTTAAGCTCAGCGTCAATCAGGACACTGATAAAGACGCCTAAACGACGCCCCTGCAGTATAAAAGCAACAAAAAACCCCGCCGAAGCGGGGTTTTTTGCGTAGCTAGTAAAATAACCTAATTGTCTGACGCCTTAACTTACAGCGCCCTCTTTTCGATGTATCCACTAACTACATTTTCCAGCAACTGCGAAGAGAGCCGGGCGACCCCCTGAGCAGCCCAAGCAGAATTACTTCTGCATGGAGCGCTGGAACATACGGTTCATTTCTTCACGGTTCTGCTCAGACATCTGCAGAGCAGCCTGCGCATCGCGCTGGGCTTGGTTTGCAGTGTTCATTGCTTGTGAAGCCATGCTACGTGCTTCTGCAGCGTCAGCCTGTGCAGATTCAGCAGTCATGCGAACTTCTTCCAGCGCGCTGGTAGAAGCACAACCAGCAAGAATTGCCAGTGAAGCGGCAGCAGCAGTCATCTTCAGAGTAGTTTTCAGAGTCATAATGTTCTCCTTGAGTCGTCCTTGGGTACTACGTTAAGGGTATGACAAAGGTAAGGCTAGTCACTTAAGTCAGAATAAGTTCTTAGCTTAAATTTGTCTACCTGCGGTGCAGGTTCTTTTCAGTGACTTGTGCTGCAAAGCACGCAAGTCAAACGCTGTTTTATAATAGACTACAGCGGTTGTCTATAGCCACTTATTTAAAACCTCGAACTTCCATCAACGGCAACAGCTTAACGGATCACTACACGTGTGCCAACACCCACTAGCTCGGTCAAGCGATCAATTTGCTCGTTAGTCACAGCGACACACCCTTGGGTCCAATGATAGCGCCCGTGAATATCGGGATCCGCGCTACCCAGACCGTGTATCCCGATCGCTCCACCCAGTGCGGTGTTTTGCGGCGGGTGGCCGTAACGTCGATAGTAGTCGAAGTAATCATCATAGTCAGCTTGGGAATAAATGCCTTTTTCCAGCGCCATTCTCGCATGCAACGGCGTTGGGTAATCAATGCCAATGAATGTACGCCACTGGCTTTCATAATTAAAACGATTGACATGAAACTCGCCCATGGGGGTCACATTATCGCCGCGCACACGCTGGGTTTTAGCCCCCGCGCGGCCAAGCGAGATGGGCGCAAACCGCTCCAGTAGCGCATTGCCACGGAAGACGCTAAGAGTCGCCTCTTTATCATCCACCAGCACCCACAGCTCGTTGCTATGGCGCGGCACATGGGCGCGGCTAAGCATTGTCTCTATAAGATCAGTTGAGGCAGACTGACCGGGCCCGGCAGGCGCGGTGACGGCAGCGCTGGCCACGGCCGGCAAACTCAGTACCATGGCTAAAAATCGGCGGCGATTAACTAAAAACATGAAAGCTCTCGAAACAGGTTAGCCCGTGATTGACCGACTGGGCACATCTGGTGGCTGTTATACCTTATTCCCACATCCGCCGTTAGTAATTTCGTCATGGTCACGCCTGACGCACCCCATAAGCCATTAGCTACAAACGACTGATAGAGACCCATTAAACGCCCTGCAACTCTTCCATACTGGCCACTATATGGCGTATTTCAGAATTATGCCCTTGAGCCAGAGCGTTGAAGAATTCCTCTTCAGGCTCAATTTTCGCACGCGAAGCGCGATGTTCGTAAAGCCCTTGAAGGCGCTGGTGCGAGGACGTTGCTGTCCTCATCGCATCCTCTAAGGAGCCGGCTATCGTTTGCTCTGCCAGGCGATCCAGTTCAGGCGGCTGGGGAAAATCGCTCGAATCATCGAACCATAATTCCAGCACCTCTGACTGATCAGAGCCGTCATGAAAGAGCTCTTCAAGGCCCGTTTTCATCTTTAGCTCGCGGCTGGCCAGGTAATTAAAGGCCATCTGTAGGCGTTCATTGTCCGCTTTACCAGCGGCCTCGCTATACTGTTCCGCCATCCGCGCATGAAAACCAGCGGCCCATTCGACTAAATCTTTGACTTGGTTGTAGCGCATTATGATCTCCTTTCCTGACTACTTGAGCGTTGCCTAACTCTCACCACTCCAAACTGGTTTCGCGCAGCGCATCAATTTCACGCTTGGCGGCCTGGAGATTATCCAGCAGCGGCTGACGCAAACCGGTTGAGTTACCCACTGCAATCATAGCCGGGTTGTGCGTCGGACGCCGCGCGGCTCCATCGTCACTATGCAGACGCTCAAGCTGCACCACCAACCAATTCAGCCAGCTTTCCGGCTGAGCCGCTAAGTCGCGCAGACGCTGTAATTCGGCTAAAGCAGGGCCTTCCTGGGCTAGCAACACCGTCCAACGGTGGTCAGATAAGCGGGCGTGCTCAGTAACTTCTCGCAGCAGCGACTCCAGTGCCAGCTCAAAAAGCGCTAAAGCACTCTCCTCCAGCGCCATTTGCCGCGCCGGGGCATGTTCATCATCCCCCGCCGGCAAAGCAGCTAATAGCTCCGCTTGGTAGAGCAGCTGGTTGGTTCGAGACCGTGCATTCACTTGCGCTTGTCCTCCACGTGCCATTTACCGGCAYCAAACATAGCCTTCCAGCCGGTGGCCTTGCCATCTTCGTCGGTCATCACGTACTGCTCTTTACTCTTACGCGAGTAACGGATCTGCGCCGGGCGGCCATCGGGATCTTCGCTGGGTGCCTTGAGAATAAAGTGGTACTTCTCAGGCAGCTCATCGGCGTGCGCTTTAAGCTCTTTCACCAGCGGCGGTCGCGTTTCACGATTTTTCGGAAACTTGCTGGCGGCCAAAAACAGTCCGCTTGCTCCGTCACGTAGCACATAGTGGKCGTCAACTTTTTGACAAGCCAGCTCCGGCATGGGAATCGGATCCATTTTCGGCGGCGCCACTTCACCACTCTTCAACAGCTTACGGGTGTTCTTACATTCGCTGTTGGTGCAGCCAAAATACTTGCCAAAGCGGCCAGATTTCAACTGCATTTCAGAACCACACTTGTCGCATTCGATAATTGGGCCGTCGTAGCCCTTGATCTTGAATTTCCCGCTCTCCACTTCGTAGCCGTCACAATCGGGACTATTACCGCAGATGTGAAGCTTACGCGTTTCATCGATCAGATAGTTGTCCATCGCCGTGCCACACTTATGGCAGCGACGCTTGGCACGCAGCGCATCCGTTTCGGCCTCTTCGCCCGCGTCTTCGGCCACCGCCTCTTCGCCTGGAATCAGGTCAATGGTGGTTTTGCAGCGCTCTTTGGGCGGTAGGTTATAACCGCTACACCCCAGGAAAACACCGGTAGAAGCGGTACGAATCTGCATATGACGGCCACAGCTCGGGCAGTCGATATCCGTTGGCACCGGCTGATTAGGCCGCATACCATCTTCGCTCTCTGCCTTAGCCAGCTCTTCACGAAACTCGCCGTAGAAGGCATCCAACAGGGCCTGCCAGTTACGCTCGCCTTCAGCGACTTCATCCAGGCCATCTTCCATGCGAGCGGTAAACGAAAAGTCCATCAAATCAGGGAAGGACTCTTTCAACCGCTCGGTAACGATATCGCCCAGTTTTTCGGCATAGAAGCGGCGGTTTTCCAACTTCACATAGCCGCGATCCTGGATCGTCGAGATAATCGAAGCGTAGGTAGAAGGACGACCGATCCCCTGCTTCTCAAGCTCCTTCACCAGGCTTGCTTCGGTGTAGCGTGGAGCAGGCTTGGTAAAGTGCTGCTGGGGGTCGAGTGCTTCCAGCGCCATGGGCGTGCCCTTAGGCAAGTCAGGCAGGCTCTGATCCTCATTTTTACCGCTGGGCTTCATCACCCGGGTGTAGCCATCAAACTTCAGCACGCGACCTTTTGCACGCAGTTCATAGCCATCAACTTCCACACTGAGCGTACTCGACAGGTACTCTGCAGGTGTCATTTGGCAAGCCACAAACTGACGCCAGATCAGCTCATAAAGGCGTTCGGCATCGCGCTCCATTCCGGCCAGGTCGGACGCTTTACGTTCAACGCTGGAAGGGCGAATTGCCTCGTGGGCCTCCTGGGCACTCTCTTTGCTGCTGTAGCGGTTCGGCGCTTCTGGCAAGTAGCGCTTGCCGAACTCTTCACCGATATAACTGCGCACACCTTCAACCGCATCTTTCGATAAGTTGGTTGAGTCGGTACGCATATAGGTGATGTAGCCCGCCTCGTAGAGGCGCTGAGCCATGGTCATGGTCTTCTTGACTGAGAAGCCTAACCGGCCACTCGCCGCTTGTTGCAGCGTAGAGGTAATAAAGGGCGCCGTGGGTTTTGAGCTAGTCGGCTTATCTTCCCGGGAGGTAATTGCCAGCTTGGCTTTGCGAAGCTGCTCAATACGCGCCAAGGTGTCTTTTTCGGAGGTGGGTTTAAAGGCTTTGCCATCCTGGCGTACCAGGGCAAAACGCACCAGCTCACCCTCGGGCGAGGCTAAATCCGCGTGCACATCCCAAAACTCTTCAGGAATAAAGGCGCGAATTTCACGCTCGCGCTCGACAATCAGACGTACCGCAACTGACTGTACACGGCCAGCCGACAGCCCACGCGCCACCTTCGCCCACAATAGAGGCGAGAGCATAAAGCCCACAACACGATCCAGGAAGCGCCTTGCTTGCTGCGCTTCCACCCGCGGTATATTGAGTGCCCCAGGTGCCTTGAAGGCGTCCTGAATAGCGTTTTTGGTGATTTCGTTAAACACTACGCGCTTGTAACGGCTGTCATCGCCACCGATGGTCTCGCGCAGGTGCCAGGCAATGGCTTCCCCTTCGCGGTCCAAATCCGTTGCGAGATAGACAGCGTCAGCTTTTTCAGCCAGCTTCTTTAGTTCGGCAACGACTTTCTCTTTTCCGGGCAGCACCTCATAGTGGGCTTCCCAGCCGTTGTTGGGGTCGATCCCCATGCGCCGAATCAGCTGATCCTGGCTTTTACGCTTTTTATATTCTGCTTTCTCTTCCGCCGACATCTTGCGTGTCGCTGCGGCTTGGCGCGCGCGCTCCTTGGGATCGGAGGCTGCCTTACCTGAGCCGCTGGTCGGCAGGTCACGAATGTGACCCACGCTCGACTTCACGATGAAATCGTTGCCGAGATATTTGTTAATCGTCTTCGCTTTCGCTGGCGACTCGACGATGACCAGTGACTTGCCCATAGTGCTCCACTTTCCTAATGCACGGGCTGTCTAGCGCGTGCTCTGAATTCGGTGCCGTATCGCCGGGATGAAACCGCCCGTCAAAAAGATACGGATGAAAAAATGCGCCTACCCTACCCCAGCCCTAAGCTAAGCGCCAGTAGCAACCATGGCGTAGGGAGAATCCGTAGATTTTAGACAACCAAGGTTATATTTCAGGTAAATAGTAGCTAGACACTAGACTGCCACCAGCATTACAGCAACCCAAAAGCGATTGAGACAAACAAAGCGCCCCCACCAAATAGGCGGGGGCGCAGTGAGCTAACGCACTGTTTTAGCGCTTACGCGGGGTCTTTCGACGACCGGTAGTGCTAGCGGGCTTTGCCGTTGGCTCAGCTGACTCCTCGCCATTGGAAGAAGACTTAGAGGTCGTTTCAGCGGCTGGCTTAACTGATGCCAACTTAGCGGCTTCTGCGGGCTTAGCTTCTGCGGGCTTAGCTTCTGCGGGCTTAGCTTCTGAGGGCTTAGCTTCTGCAGGCTTAGCTTCTGAGGGCTTATTGGCTGCTGGTTTAGCGGGCGCAGCGGTCGCTTTAGGCTTTGTAGCCGCTTTAGGCTTTGTAGTCGCTTTAGGCTTTGTGGCCGCTTTAGGCTTAGCAGGCACGGCTTCAACCTTGTCGGCTGTCTTCTGGGCAGCGGCGGGTTTAGCAGTTGCTACTGGCTTACTGGGCCTGGCTTTATCAAACAGCGCTTTAACTTGGGCAAAGCGCTCAGCGGTATGCTCTGATAGCTCCCCGCTAGCGGCGAACACGTGCTCCAGGTGGCTAATATGGCCATCGATATCGTCATTACTCTGCCCTGAGAGCAAATCAGGTAGCGAATTCAACGCCTGTTCGCGATCCAGCTTTAAGATAAAGAACTGCTCACGTACCAGGTTTTTAAAATCACTCAGTTCAATACCAGGCTCAAGTTCTGCGCGCGAAGCTCTCAAACGCTTAAAGTTACGCTCATCCGTGGCTGGAGCACCGCCCAGCACGTAGATAAGCGAGCGCATCACCGCTTCATGGGCACTACCCTTGGCAATTTTCTCACGCAGCTCTTCCTGACGCTGCTCAATGAAGCGACGATGCTCAGGCTCGGCCCCTGGGCGGCGACGATGCACATGGGCATCGCCATATAGGCCAACGGCAGCCTGCAACAACGGCTGACCGTAGATATCCATAAACATTTTTTCGGTGTTGCTATCACGCAGATCGCGCATCGCGTTGAGGCCTGCGACCAGTTGGTCAGAACCCATGGTCTCAAGCGCTTTAAACAGATTGTCTTGAGATACCGGATGACGATTTTTACGCACAGCTTCCGCCATTACCGGTAGCGGCACTGAAAGCGGATTGCGGTCAGAAAGCAGCTTATAGCCCAAGCGGATCGGGTGCATACGACGAATAAAGCGGGCAGCTTCCGGCGTCATAATGGCTTTTAGCCAGGGCTGCAGAAAGAGCCGGTACATCCCCAAATTGATTTCCGAGATCCGCGCCACGGTGGCAAAACGACGGTCATCCTCCGGCTTGTGCATTACTGCCTGATCTAACTCTTCAAAGTTACGCGGCATAAATTCAAGCAGATAATCACGCTCGAACAACTCAGCGTCTTCGCCCTTCTCTGCCGGAGATATGGAGGTTTCGTACAGCCCAGGCGGCAGCACGTCGATGTAATCCATATTGGCAGTGAATTCGGTATGCTCTTTGCGCGATACGCTGCCCGAAACAAATATACCTAGATGGCCGGTCGTATCATGCTGGCAATAGACGATGGTTTGCTCATTGGCAATGATGTCATCGGTGTTTTCATATAGATCACGAATCCAGCCCAACGCTTGAGGCGGCGGGGTAATATCGTCGCCACGCGAACAGAACACGACCACCGGCGAGCGCACATTGCGCAGGTCGATGCGGCGCCCATCACGGGTCACCAGCTGTGCGGTAGAGAGTCTATTGCCGACAAACAGGTTATCGACAATATACTGTATCTCTTCACCGCCCAGTACGACATGACCGCCCCACCAACGTTCAAAATCGAGGTATCGGCCCGCTTCGGTATCGATGTTGTCGTAAAGGTGGTACTGCTTTTTCCAGTAGGTATTAGCCGGGTTCAAGCGCTCGAAGTTCTGAACCAGCCACGCGCCGTCAAACAGGCCGTCACCAATATCACTCGTCAGCGCGGTAATCCAGCTGCCCCCCGCCATACCGCCGGTATAGCGCATGGGGGCTTTGCCGTGCTCACCCGCCCAGTAGGAAAGCGGGGCGCCGGCAATCAGGATAGGCCCAAAAACGTCCGGCTCTAACGCCGCCGCCATCATGATTTGCCAGCCCGCCTGACAATTGCCCACCACCATCGGTTTTTCGGTGGTTTCGGGATGAAGCTCAATCACATGGCGAAGAAAGGCAATTTCCGACTCAACTACGTCTTCGACGGTTTGGCCCGGCTCTGGAAACGGCAAAAAACCAATAAAATAGCAGGGGTGCCCCGCTTTGAGCGCCACGCCCAACTCGCTGTCCGGCTTAAATCCACCAATCCCTGGCCCGTGCCCCGCACGTGGGTCTACCACCACAAAAGGACGCTTCTGTGGATCAATTTCCGTCCCCTCGTGGGGCAGCACGCGCAGCAGCTCGTAGTTGGTTGGCCGGGGTAGCGTTCGGCCATCCATCAGCACTTCGGTATCAAACCCCAACACATTGGGCTTGGTTTGCTCCATGTGCTCAAGGTATTGATTACCCCGTTCGCGCATCACGTCCAGATACAGAACGCTGCGCTCCATGCTATCGCGCCAGTAACCAAAGGCAGCGCGCCCAAATCCGAATGGGTCGAACAACGCTGAGAGCGCCTCGCCACCTGGCACCGCGGTGGAAGCATTTTGATGTTTCGACCACGCGCTTGTAAAAGCGCTGGCTGGAAACAAAGAGCTGGTCAGAGGATTGGCAAGAAAGTTCATAGGGTCTCCCATTGGGTTGATGCACAGGCACCAGACCCGAAAGCAATGATGCTGCAATGCAATATAGTCTAGGCCACTACGTGCGCGGCGTCGATCATTAACCCTGACAATTACGCCTTATGCGACTAATGAGGCCCTGTTTAGGCAGTGCCAAAGATTCAGTGGTAGCATGCTTTGCCCTGGCGATGAAGCCTGATTTTGATATTAATTCCTACGTCGATATAGGACGTTGACTACGAGGTTGCCATGTCATCCCCTAATCTGCTCAATCGCCTCACATTTAGACAGCTACAGGTCTTCCAGGCAGTGCATCGGCAGCGCTCCTATTCGCGCGCGGCTGAACAACTGGGGCTAACCCAGCCGGCGGTGAGCGCGCAAATACGCCAGCTTGAGCAGGCCCTGGGCCAGCCACTGTTTAACTACGCGGGCAAAACGCTCCACTCGCTACCTGCCGCCGACACCCTCGCCCACTCGACGCGAGAAATTTTTGGCCAGCTGTCGCGGCTGGAAATGAACTTATCGGACATTAACGGCAAAATAAGTGGCGAACTTAATATCGCCGCGGTTTCCTCGGCCCAATATGTAGTGCCCTACCTACTCGCCCGCTTCCGCGCTCACTACCCTGAGGTGCACGTGCGCTTAAAGGTGTGCAACCGCCGCCAGGCACTTGAACGGCTGACCGAGCAGCAGGATGATCTGGTCATTATGGCAATGGTTCCTGAAGATGACCGCTTAGTCGTCATGCCGATTATTGATAACGAACTGATCGCCGTTGTCTGGCCAGAGCATCCACTGCTTTCAATGCCCCAGCCCTCGTTAGCAGACTTCGCTCGTCACTACGTGCTAATGCGCGAACCCGGCTCTGGCGTGCGCAATGCCTTTGAGCAAATGGCCGCCAACCAGCAGATCGCCCTTCCCCACTGTATTGAGCTAGGCACCAATGAAGCGATCAAAGGCGGTGTTATGGCCCACTTGGGGGTCGCCGTACTGCCGCGTTTGGCGGTACAGCTGGAGCTAGAGCAGGGGTTGCTTTTTGAGCTGGGGCTACCCGACTTCCCCATCCACCGCTCTTGGTGCACGGTCTATACGCGGGAGCGTTTACCTACTCCGGTTGCCGAGCTTTTTTTAAGCTTTGTTCGTGAACACTTACCCGACTACCGCCGCCATTTCCAGGCACCTTCAAGCCCCTTGCCCAGCCACGGTGTCGCCTGTTTACCGATACTTTCACCTTGAAGGCGAGTAACGGTTTACGGTGTCTTGTAGACAACGAGATATGTTACATTAGTGGTAACTAGCGCGATTAAATCTCGGGCGTACTTCGTATTAATTAGGTAACAATTGGCAGGCTTGGAAAGGTCAACGCCCTTTCATGCCTTCGGCATACCGCACAGAAGAGAGGCTCTGTCCCTATGAGCAATAACCCCTCGCAGCGCGTGTCCAGCGGTGAAAAATACCGTAATGAACATGGCATGTCGGTGATCAAGGATGGCATGAAGCAGCGCAAAGCGCAGCCAGAGGCCCCTTCTGTTGAGCTTGAACGCAAACCCAAGTGGTTACGGGCACAGATCCCAGGGGGCGAACGCTTTGAGGCGGTCAAGAAAAACGTCGCCACCCATCGGCTAAGCACCGTTTGCGCCGAATCCCACTGCCCTAACATGGGTGAGTGCTGGAGCAACGGCACCGCCACTATCATGCTAATGGGTTCGGTATGTACCCGCGCCTGTCGATTCTGTGCGGTGGATACCGGCAATCCCCAGGGGTGGCTAGACCACGAAGAGCCTGAGAACACTGCCAAGTCGGTTGAGCTCATGGGGCTGCGTTATATCGTACTCACCTCGGTTGACCGTGACGACCTCGACGACGGCGGTGCCAACCACTACGCCAACTGCATTCGTGCAATCAAGGCGCGCACGCCAGAAGTGGTAGTAGAAGCTTTAACGCCCGACTTTGACGGTGAACTGACCGCGATCGAACGCGTGGTCGATTCTGGCCTGCAGGTATTTGCCCAGAATGTGGAGACCGTCGAACGGCTAACCGGCCGCGTGCGTGACCGGCGTGCGGGCTACCGTAAAACCCTCGATGTACTCGCCCATGCCAAGCGCTACCGCCCTGACATCATCACCAAAACCAGCCTGATGCTGGGCCTGGGTGAAACCGACGAAGAGATTTTGCAAACTTTTGACGATCTTCGTGAGATCGGTGTGGATATCGTCACACTCGGTCAATACCTACGTCCGACCAAAAACCACCTATCGGTGGAGCGCTGGGTGACGCCTGAAGAGTTTGATCGCTACCGCGAGATTGGCCTGGAAAAAGGCTTTATGGAAGTGCCGTCTGGCCCGCTGGTACGCTCCAGCTACCGCGCGGATCGCGTGTTTGAGAAAAACAACCTAGGGCTCGCTTCACCTGCAGCGATTCCCGGTCAGGAGCAGGAAGCGAACCCCAACCTGATTCCGGCAATGAACGTGGGCTAAAACCCAACCGCTCAAGCCGCTATCAACCACTATAAAGAGGGCAACCCCTTCTTTATAGTGGCCATTCCTGACCTGTTACCAAACCACGCTTTAAACGCATCGCTAATGCTTCGGCCAGTTGTTCCCCTACCCGATGGTCGCTTGGCAATACCACCAAGTCAGCCAACTTCGTCATCGGCATACCCGCATAGCCGCAGGGGTTAATGCGCAAAAAAGGCGCTAAGTCACCGTCTACATTTAACGCCACGCCGTGAAAGCTAGCGCCCCGCCGAATACGCAGGCCAAGTGAAGCGATCTTCGCCTCACCTGCTTCCGTCATCACATAAACACCGGGCGCATCGGGCCGTGCTCGGGCGCTCACCCCATGGTGGCTCAACACATCAATCACGGCATTCTCCAATGCAGTGACTAAATCACGCACACCTATTTTACCCCGCCGCACGTCCAGCAGTGGATACAGCACCACCTGCCCAGGCCCGTGGTAAGTGACTTGCCCCCCGCGATCAACGTGCACTACCGGAATATTACCGGGCAGCAGAAGATGCTCAGGCTTGCCAGCCTGCCCTTGGGTAAACACCGGGTCGTGCTCGACCAGCCAGAACTGATCAGGGGTTTGCGCATCCCGTGTATCGGTGAGCGTACGCATCGCCTGCCAAACCGGCAGGTAGGCTTGGTGTCCCAAATCGTATAACTCAATCGGCACGGCGTTGTCCACGCTCACACCACCATATGCACACGGCCAGTAGCTTTGAGATCCTCAAACAGATCTTTAATATGCTGCTCTCCGGTCGCTCTAATCACCACACGTACCGATTGAAAACGGCCATTGCGGCTGTCGACCACCTGCATCGCTGTTGCATCGAAGTCGGGGTCGTGACGCACAATTACCTGGCACACACAGGCAGGAAAATCCTCGGCGGCATCACCGACAACTTTTAACGAGTAATTACAGGGAAAAGTGATCTTAGGCGGCTCCTGAGCCGCCGGTTGGCGCAAATCACGCAGCCCCTGAGGAGCATCTTTTTTCATAACAAGCCTATTTCGCAAAGATACCGCTCACTACAGAGACACGATGGAACTCATCAGTGTTCAGATCGTAGAGCGGATTAATCGGTAAAATTACTAATCAGATTACTAAAGAAGCGCTGCACCTGATCGAACAGGCGCTTGAAAAGACCGCCCTCTTCGATGTTTTCCAGCGCTACTAAGCGACGCTCACCGACCACTTCGTCACCTAAATGCACTTCCAGCGTACCAACCTCGTCGCCAATGGCAATCGGTGCCTGCAGGTCTGGATTGAGGTTCAGACGCGCACGCAGCTCTTCGTTGCGGTTGCGAGGCAGGGTCATAAACACTTCTTCATCGACACCGACACGCAGTTCATTGATATCGCCACCCCAAACCCGTGGCGTTGCCAGTACGGCACCGCGCTCATAGAGCTTCATGGTTTCGAAAAAGCGGAAACCGTAGCTGAGCAGCTTTTGGGTTTCTTGGGCGCGCGCCTCATCAGAATTAGTACCCATTACCACTGAAACCAAGCGCATGTCGTCACGCTTAGCTGATGATACCAAGCAGAAACCCGCTTCCGTTGTCCAACCGGTTTTCAGACCGTCCACGGACGGGTCACGCCACAGCAGACGGTTGCGGTTGGGCTGATCAATACCGCCATAAGAGAACGTTCGATGGGAGTAAATTTCGTAGTGATCGGGGTAATCGTTAATGATGTGCTGAGATAAACGTGCCAAGTCATGGGCCGTTGAGTAGTGATTCTCGGCGGGCAAGCCAGTGGCGTTCTGGAAGTTGGTGTTATTCATACCCAAACGCGTGGCATGCTGGTTCATCAGATCGGCAAACGGCGCCTCACCACCCGCCAAATGCTCTGCCATGGCAACGCTGGCATCGTTACCAGAGACAATAATGATGCCGTGGAGGAGATCGTCCACCGACACTTGATCGCCCACCTCAATAAACATTTTCGAGCCACCGGTGCGCCAGGCATTCTCGCTAATATTAACCATATCGGTGAGATTAATGGTGCCACGATTGAGCTCACGCTCAACCAAGTAAGCGGTCATCAGTTTGGTCAAACTCGCCGGTGGCAAACGCTCATCGGAATTGTGCTCGGCCAAGATACGGCCACTGTTAGCATCCATCAGAATCCACGAACTTGCCGCTAACTGAGGGGCTGAAGGGATAATGTTCTGCGGCTGTGGAATTACCGGTTGAGGCGTTGACTGGGCACTGGCGGGCACGGCAACAGTCGCCATAACAGCAAAGAGGCACAGCCGTGCAGAGCGACCAATGGATGTAAACACGTTCATAACGTCAGTCTCACTTACTTGAAAGCTTACTTGAAAAGCTTATTTGTAAAAAACGGTGGCGCGTAAGACGCGCCACAGGAAATAAACAGGGGGTGAATTATCGCACAACAAAGACCTGGGGGAACCCTGCTTGGCGCAGTGTTTCTCGCGCTTGAGGTTCTTGGCTTGGAGCGATGGGCCCCACTTGAACACGATAAACGTCAGCGTCGCTCATAATGCGCACCGCGTGGGGCTGCTCACCTTGCAAACGCTGCTGCAACTGCTGAGCGCCTTCAGAATTACCCAGCGCCGCAATCTGTAAATACACAGCGTCGCCTGCTTCTTCTTGGCTTGGCGGCGACTGAGGTGCTGGTGCTTGTGGCGATGGAGCGGCCGAATCTGTTGTAGGCGCCGCTGGGCGATCAGCCTCACGGGGAGTGTTTGCAGCCAATGGCCGTGCCTGTTCAGATACCCTTGCTTGTTCGGATGCCCTTGGCTGAGGAGCAGCGTTGCCACCCCCACCATGTTCGGCTAGCCACTGCTCAGGGTTGATCGCTTCAACTTTAACGGATCCGGTACCATTATCGAGAAAGCCCAGGCGTGCAGCGGCAGCGTAGGAGAGATCAATCTCCCGGTCACTATGGAAGGGACCACGATCATTCACTCGGACGATGACCGATCTCCCGGTATCCAGGCTAGTCACCCGCGCAAAGGTGGGCAGAGGCAGCGAACGGTGCGCCGCCGACATTTTATACATGTCGTAGATTTCACCGTTTGACGTTGCGTAACCATGAAATTTTTCGCCATACCAGGATGCCGTACCGCGTTTCTCATAGCCCGTTGCATCTGGCAGCACGTGGTAGGTTTTACCCCACACTTCATAAGTTGATCGATTGCCTGCACGGGAAGGCTGCTCAATACGTGGCTCAGCGTCAGGCACCTTGGCAACATCCGGTGGCTCGAGCGGGTAGGCGTCACCGCTCATGGCATAGCGTCCACCGCTAGTGTTGGCCGCCGCTGGAGCAGGTGCTGACGCTTGATTAGCGGAGCTGGGCGCGTCTACTCGCTGAGTATCATTACTAGCACAGCCGCTGACCAGCGCTAATAAGGCAATCGCGCCGCCCGCTCGCTGGGTCATCGTCAGTTTGCTTTTCATGCCCCGTCCTCGTGTAGCTTATCGTGCCGTTCGGCAATCGCTTCGGCCAACTCAGCGACGGCCATGGCATAGAGGTGACTATGGTTATAGCGGGTAATCACATAAAAATTATACTCGCCAAACCGGTAACGCGTCTCCCCATCGGCGAATTCAAGCGCCAGGGGCACCACCCGCAAACTATCATCGAGTGGCTCGTCAGGCTCAAGCCCATGCGTGGCCAACTGTGCAACACTCACCGCGGGAGGCGATGTTTGATTAAAAGAGAGCTCCTGCAGAAGTTCAGCTGGCATGACGTCGGGCCCACTGGCCTGGTGGTAGATATTACCCTCCGGCTGCCAGTTGTGCTCGGCAAAGTAATTGGCAACGCTGCCAATGGCATCGACCGGATTTTCCCAAAGATCCCGCCGTCCGTCGTCGTCAAAATCGACGGCATAAGCTTGATAACTGGTGGGAATAAACTGTGGGTAGCCCATGGCGCCCGCGTAAGAGCCCCGCTGCTCGGTAGGGKCGACCTGCTGCTCATAGGCGATGCGCAAAAAGGCCGCTAGCTCGCCGCGAAAAAAGGCCCCTCTCGCCGGGTGATGAAACGCCAGCGTGGCCAGCGAGTCCAACACGCGATGCTCGCCTTTGTGCCGTCCATAGTAGGTTTCAACGCCAATAATGGCGGTAATCACTTCAGCGGGTACGCCGTAGGTGCTTTCCGCTCGCGCCAGGGCGTCAGCATGCGCGTCGATAAACGCTACGCCTTCGTCAATACGCTGCTGAGTCAGAAAAATAGCGCGGTATTCATGCCATTTTAGGCGGCGCTCAGCGGCCCCTTCCATCGCATCTAGCACGCTTTGGGTATAATTCGCCTGTTGCAGAGTTTCTTCGAGCCAAGCTTGAGGCAGGCCTTGCTCGACCAGCTCTTCCATTAGCGCCTGACTGTCAGCATTTTGTTGGGGTGCAAAGTCCTGATCGGCAAACGCCGCGGTCGTTACCCAACACATCAGCGCGGCCAACACATAACAGCTCGTCTTCCCTTGCACCTTGTTCATTGGTTCTCCACTCCTGAGCTATTCATTCCAGAATTCATCCATGCCTGAGCTTTCCATTGACGAGCAACAAAGGCGTTTGAGCAGGGCAATGTCGCTAGCGCGACAGCAGCCGACGATGCGCATGTATCGACATGAGAATACCGAAACCCGCTAACAAGGTCACGCTTGAGGTGCCGCCGAAACTGACCAACGGCAGCGGCACGCCCACTACAGGTAGAATGCCACTGACCATGCCCATATTGACAAACACGTAAATAAAAAACGTCAAAATAATACTGCCCGCCACCAAACGACCAAAGGTGTCTTTAGCCGTGCTCGCCATCCAAAGTCCACGGCTAACAATTAATAAATACAGGCACAACAGAACCAACATACCCACCAGGCCAAACTCTTCACCCAAGACGGCAATGATGAAATCCGTGTGCCGTTCAGGCAAAAACTCAAGCTGTGACTGGGTACCCTGCAGCCAACCTTTGCCCCATAGCCCGCCACTGCCAATGGCCGTGGTCGACTGAATGATGTTCCAACCAGAGCCTAGCGGGTCGCTTTCAGGGTTTAGAAACGTCAACACCCGCTGGCGCTGGTAGTTATGCATATTCATCCACAGCAGCGGCACAGCCGCCGCCCCCAACGCGGTAATAAAGCCAATTAAACGCCACGACAAGCCCGCCAGCAGCACCACAATCAGGGCAGCGCTAGACACCAGCAAAGAGGTACCTAAATCAGGCTGGATCGCCGTTAGCACCACAGGAACGCCAATGATGACCCCGCACACCACAATATCGCGCAGGCGCGGCGGTAATTCGCAGCGATTAAGATAGGCCGCGACCATTAACGGGGCCGCCAGTTTCATCATTTCCGATGGCTGAAAACGAATCACCCCAGGAATCTCTAGCCAACGCTTCGCCCCCATCCCCACATCGCCGACCACATCAACGGCCACCAGCATGGCGACGCCAACGCCGTAGGCCAGCGGCGCCCAGCGTAGAAAGGTAGACGGAGAAAATTGGGCAATAATGACCATTCCCACCAATGCAATGCAAAAGCGCACCCCCTGGGCTATCACCGCATCAATGGATTGACCGGACGCGCTGTACAGAACGACTAACCCGCTTCCCATGAGCAGTAGCAGCAAGCCAAGCAACCAGGGATCAAGATGGACCCGCTCCCAAATACTTTTGCGCCGGGCGATGCCACTTTCGGGCGGGCGTACAGGGKGACCACGCATCGAGCGGGCTATGTAATGCCAAGGCATGGCTTAGTTACCCTCCACATTGGCATCATCTTCCTCTAACACTTCACGCACTTCCTCGACGTCAGGAGCCTCATCCTCAAGTAACCAGGCATCAGTCATTGCACGGGCCAAATGGGCCGCGTGGGTACTGCCACCGCCGGCGTTCTCGACAATGACAGACACGGCAATCTGAGGATCTTCCAGCGGCGCAAAGGCCATAAATAGTGCATGGTCACGTAACCGTTCAGCCAGCTCATCGGCGTTGTAACGCTGATCCTGCCCGAGCGAAAAGACTTGCGCTGTCCCCGATTTACCGCCCATGCGGTACTCAAGGCCCACMCCGGTGCGACGTGCAGTGCCTTCCGTGCCGCTAATGACTTTCTCCATGCCGCTGAAAACTCGATCCCACCAGCTGTCGTTGGCTAGTTGAATATCATCTAACGTATCCGGCAGATCATGCGGGACGGGAGTATCACCAATTTCACGGGCCAGCCTCGGCTTCACCCAGTGGCCGCGATTGGCCAGGGTTGCCGTAGCGCTGGCCAGCTGAAGAGGCGTCACTTGCCAATAGCCTTGCCCGATCCCCACCGAGAGGGTTTCACCGGGGTACCAGGGCTGGTTAAAACGCCCACGCTTCCAATCTCGCGAAGGCATTAACGCGCCGCTCTCGCCCTGCACGTCATGGGCTACACGCTGGCCAAAACCAAAATTGCTCATTTGATCATGTAAATCATCGATGCCTAAATCGTGCGCAAGGGTATAAAAATAGGTGTTATTAGATACCGCTAAAGCGCGTTCTAAATCTACCCGCCCGTGCCCCCATCGCAACCAGTTGCGATAGCGGCGGGAATCATTGGGTAATTGGTAATAGCCAGGATCGTTGATGGTACTGTCTGGGGTGATAACCCCTTCGACCAAACCGGCCAGCGCCAGGAAGGGCTTAATGGTAGAACCCGGCGGATAGTGACCACGTGTCGCACGGTTAAAAAGGGGCAAATCAAGGTCTTGCTGCAAGCCGCGGTAGGAGGCGACATCAATTCCGGTGACAAACTGATTACTGTCAAACCCCGGCGTCGATACCATGGCAAGAATTTCACCCGTTGCTGGCGCAATAGCCACGATAGAACCGCGACGACCATCCAGCAATTCATAGGCCAGCGTCTGCAGCGACTTATCCAGCGTTAAGGTCAGGTTCTTCCCTGGCACCGGGTCGGTTCGACTAAGCTCCCGCAATACCCGGCCTCGGGCGTTGGTTTCTACTTTGCGCAGGCCTGCCTGACCGTGCAGCTCCTCTTCATAAAAGCGCTCAACACCGGTTTTACCGATAAAGTGGGTACCCGCGTAACGACCCGCATCCAGTGTTTCCATCTCTTCGGCATTGATCCGCCCAACATAGCCCAATGTATGCGCCATGATTTCGGCATCGGGATAAAAACGCAGCGGCTGAGCCTCTATTTCAACGCCAGGCAGGCGGTAGCGGTTTACTGCAAGGCGGGCAATTTGCTCTTCGCTTAGGTCACTGGTGAGTAACGCGGGCTGGAAGGGGCGCTGGCGTTGGCGAGAACGCACATTGAACGCCTCAATCTCTTCTTCAGGCAGTTCGAGCAGGTCGACCAACAGCGCCAGGGTTTCATCTAGGTTATCGACACGCTCGCGCACCAACGTAAGGTTGTAAGTGGGCCGGTTTTCAGCCAGCAGCACGCCGTTACGGTCATAGATCAAGCCACGATTGGGCGGTAACGGCTCAACGCGCACTCGGTTATTTTCGGAACGCGTGCTGTACATATCATGCTGAACGATCTGTAAATAGATTAGGCGTCCCGTAAGCAGACCTGCAAGCGTCAGCACCACTAACACCGCCAGCAACGCTCTAACACGAAAAATACGCAGTTCTTGCTCGGAGTTTTTTAGCGTGTTGGGGCGCTTGAGCATGGCAACGATGACTCTCAAATCAAACAATCAAATCAAACAAAGGGCACAGCAGGCTACAACAGTGATCGCTCACCGTCTCAGTCAGCCGTTAGCGGTGATAAGGATGACCTATCAGTAGTGTCCAGGCGCGGTAGAGCTGCTCGGCCAGCATAATCCGCACCAGCGGGTGTGGCAGCGTTAACGGAGAGATCGACCACGTTTTATCAGCCTTCGCAGAGAGCGAAGGCTCAAGACCATCAGGCCCACCCACCAGCAAGACGATATCGCGCCCAGCCATGCGCCAGGCATCGGCTTCTTGCGCCAGCTGTTCGGTGGTCCAGGGCTTACCTTTGACTTCCAGGGCAACTATGTATTCGTCACCACGCAGCTTATCGCGAATACGCTGTGCCTCCTGGGCACGCGCTTTCGCGATATCGGCATTTTTACCACGCTGGCCAAGGGCAATTTCTTCTATCTCGAGATTAAAATCTCTTGGCAGCCGCTTGCGGTAAGTATCGACGCCCTCTTCTACCCACCCAGGCATTTTACTTCCCACCGCCAACAGCCGGATCCTCATGACATGCCGGCTCGCTCTTGAAAGCGCTCAAGGGACTCGCCAATGGCACCCGAGTCACTGGGTAGGTCGGCCCACAAGCGCTCTAAGTCGTAGAGAGTGCGTGCCTCAGGCATCATTACGTGGACAACAACATCGCCCAGGTCAACCAGCACCCAATCAGCGTTATCGCCACCTTCAACGCCCAGCGGCCCAAGCCCTGCGGCCTTGGCTTTTTCCACGACGTTTTGTGCCAGCGCCGCCACATGGCGTGTTGAAGTGCCGCTGGCAATCAACATGAGGTCGGTAACCTCGGTTAATTTAGCGACATCCAACTGCGTAATGTCACGTGCTTTCAGTTCTTCTAGCGCGTCAACCGCTAGATTTTTCAATGTATCGATGTGCATGACTCCTAAAGACAACCTTATTGGTTAATCGGTCAATAAAGCCGGCCATTGTAACGGCTTCTTTGATGACTGCCAGCGCTATTCGCGCTATCGATAAAGACCGCCCTGCTCAATGGCCTGTTCGACGGGGTCTGGCAGCAAATAGCGCACGCTTTTACCCGCCTCCAAACACTCACGAATGTAGGTCGCAGAGATCGCCATCAACGATGGCAGTTCCAACGGTAGGTAGCTTCCGTAGGGCCGCTGCATTAATGCCTCTACGCTATCGACTCTGCGATGCTCCACCAGTTCCGTTAATGATGCCGGCAGCGCATCGCCATAGCCAGGCCTGGCAATCACCACCAGGTGGGCAAGCTCAAACAGGCGCTCTGGCTGATGCCACTGGGCGAGTCGTAAGAAAGCATCAACCCCAATCGCCATCACCAAACGCGCCTGTTCACCGTATTCGGCGCGCAGCTCGGCCAGCGTATCGGCACTATAAGAAGGTCCATCGCGGCGCAGTTCGCGGTCATCGGCGACCAGCCCCGGGGTGCCCGCGATGCCCGCTTCTAACAATCTCAGACGCTGCTGTGCGGAAACCTGGGGCTGCCCACGTAACGGCGGCTGCTGGGCGGGTATCATATGCAGCCGATCAAGCGACAGCGCCTCATGCAGCTCTACCGCACTGCGCAAATGACCCAAATGAACAGGGTCAAAGGTGCCACCTAACATGCCAATACGTTGCTCCGTTTGACTCATACCAGCTCTCTATTCATACCAACACCCTATTCACGCACCTGACCGTCACCAAAGACTACGTATTTCTGCGTGGTGAGCCCCTCTAACCCAACAGGGCCGCGGGCGTGAAGCTTGTCGGTGGAAATGCCAATCTCGGCGCCCAGCCCGTACTCAAATCCATCGGCAAAGCGGGTCGAGGCGTTAACAATCACGGAGCTGGAATCAACTTCCGCCATAAAGCGGCGCGCCAGTGAATAATCCTGGGTGACAATCGCATCCGTGTGGTGAGAGCCGTACTGCTCAATGTGGGCAATCGCCTCGTCGATACCATCGACCACTTTTATGGCCAGCACAGGGGCCAAATACTCGGCATACCAATCCGCCTCTTCGGCGGCGGCTGCCTGTGGCAACAGCGCCTGTGTGCGCTGGCAACCACGTAGTTCAACTTCATGTTCGGCGTAGGCACGGGCCAATTCCGGCAATAGCAGATCCGCAATCGGTGCATCAACCAGCAGCGTTTCCATGGTATTACAGGTGCCGTAGCGATGGGTTTTCGCATTAACGGCGATGGCTAACGCTTTGGCGGGATCGGCGGTGGTATCGATGTAAACATGGCACACGCCGTCGAGATGCTTAATAACGGGCACGCGCGCATCACGACTAATACGCTCAATCAGTGACTTTCCACCGCGCGGAATAATCACATCGACATATTCCGGCATGCTGATCATTTCCCCCACCGCTGCGCGATCAGTGGTGGCGACGACCTGCACGCTCCCGGCAGGCAGACCCACATCAGCTAACCCCGCTTGAATACAGGCGCTAATGGCGGCATTTGACTGACGGGCTTCCGACCCGCCGCGCAAAATACAGGCGTTGCCCGATTTCAAACACAGGCTGGCGGCTTCCAGCGTCACATTGGGGCGCGACTCGTAAATAATGCCGATAACGCCTAACGGCACGCGCATTTTGCCCACCTGGATGCCGCTAGGCCGATAGCGCATATCGCCAATTTCGCCCACCGGGTCGGGCAGGCCCGCCACCTGCTGCAGCCCTTCAATCATGGCGTCAATACGCGCGTCGTCGAGGGCTAAACGATCCAGCAGCGCGCTCTCCAACCCATTCTGACGGCCACGCTGTAAATCCTCAGCGTTGGCGGCTAGTATTTGCCCACGCGCTTCTGCCAAGCGCTGTGCCATGGCCATTAAAGCGCGGTTTTTCAACCCAGTATCCGCCCGACGCAGCTCGCTGGCTGCGCGCCGGGCCGCCTGCCCCAAGGCCTGCATATAGGCGGGCACATTGCCGGCAGATAAGTGCTGATGTGCCTCGTCTTGGAACGGTGTTGAAGCGCTCATAGTGTCTCCGTGCAGAAGGGTGCTTTAATTTTTTAATTAGCCGAGTGTCGCCGATTTAAACGTTTTGCTTATATTACGCCATTTCGCCGTTATACTCAGGACGCTTAAGGCACTAATGTGGGTCGTGTACGTTAAATATCCTACAATTACCCTACTTGATGGGATACATCTGGTTATTCAGGACGAATAGTAAGTCACCATGCAAAGCAAGTACAAAATCAGCCTGCTACGAGCCAACCTTTTAGCCGCTGCCGTTGCCCTGGCATTATGGACACCTGCCACGCCACCCGCTGCGGCGCTAGTGCTGTGGCTATCCGTCGGCTGGCTATTTATCACCGCGCTAATGCTTGATTTTAGCCACCGCCGCTCACGGGGTTTGCCATGGCAAATTGTACCGGGTGCGCTGCTGGTTGGCTTAATCGCCGCCGCCCCAGAACGCCATGGCATCTTAATCTGGTCGTGGGCCGCGATGCTGATGCTGCCACAAAATAACTGGGTAGCTGCTTTCAATCTCAGCGCTGCGCTGGTTAGCGCTGTCATGGTAGCGCCTGAGTTGGACGCGCCAGCATTTATTCTGCTGATTTGCGCTCTGCTGGTACTTGGCCTGCTGGCCTTGTCCAGAGCGCAGCAGCTTATCGATATCAACGGCTCGATTCGTCATCGCCTGCGCTTGATTCCGGGTCTTAACCTATGGGCTGGCGAGCAACTGCTACGCGATATCGCCCGGGAACAAACGCGCTGCGAGCGCGAAGGCGTTCATGCAGAACTGTTTATTCTGCATGTAAAACGCCACCAACTGTGGCCAACGGCGCAAAAACTGTGCGAGCTTACCTATGATTTTGAAAATGTTTACCGCTTAAGCAGCACAACGCTGGTGACGTTAATTCTCGCCCGCTCACCTAAGGAAGCTTCCCAGCGACGCCGTCTACTGTTCACCAATCTACCCGACAATATCACTAGTGAGCACCTTGAACTAATCGATATCGAACCGGCAACGCTGTCGGTGCATGAGATCAGCAAGCTACCGACTGAGCGGGTGCGGGAGACGGTATGATCGAGCACCACATCCCCAAGCGGTTAATGACGCTTGCTTATACCGCCAGCATCGCGCTGATGGTGGGCTACGCGCTATGGCTATATGCCATGGGCGATTATCGCGACCTGCTGATTCCCACCTTTATGACCCTGCTGTTGCTGTCAGCCCTGCTAATGCATATCGGGCAAGGCGTTAAAAGCTACCTACCGCGTATTATTCTACTTTGCGGCACCTACTCGGTAGTATTGGGCGCTTTCTATTATCAGCCCCAGGTGTCGCCTATTTGGCTAGGCCTGCCGATTACCGCCGCCTTTTTACTGTTGCCGCTATGGGCCGCGTTACTGATTAATATTGCCATTGGACCGTTATGGTGGTTGCTCCCCTCAGTCGCCGCCGCGCCACCGGCGATTATCGTTGGCTATGCGGCCTTAACGCTACTGCTCGCGCTCCCCCGCTGGGAACACGCCCGTCGACGCGCACTCCTGCGCGCCACTGACCCTAACGACAGCGACTGCGAGGCCTATCACATTGACACGCTAAAAGAGCGTTTACACAGCGAATTTCAACGCGCGGCCATGCTCAATCAGCAACTGGCGGTACTGGTATTACATCTACCTCAGCTGGATATGGCAGAAGAGCAGTTTGGACATCGCGCCCAAACAGCTCTACTGGGCGCGCTGTGCAGTGAAGTCAATATCCGTTGTCGCGACCATGACGTGCTTGGCCGCGCGGACAGCGCGACTTTTTGGCTTGTGCTACCGGACACCAGTGAAAGCGGCGCCCTGCTGGTACGCGAACGCTTGCAGCGAGCACTCTCTCAGCGTGTATTGGTAGAGACCGGTCAGTTGGAAGCACGCATTGCCGCCTGCTTACCCAGCCGTACGGAACACTTTGAGCCCTACCTAAAGCGCCTGGTAGCCCGCGGCACGGCCCTTGCCAACGTCTAGGCCTCGCTTTTATCACTTTCTATTACTTGCTGCCGGAGTACTCAGTGCTGCTAGTCGATATGCTCCACTCATTGACGCCATCACCTCCACTAATCGTCTGCCTGGTATTGGTGATTGCACTGGTAGAATCACTTGCCCTAGTGGGGTTACTGGTGCCGGGAGTGGTGTTAATCACTACCGCTGCATCCCTGGCGGGGCACCAGGATATTGGCTTGGCGTGGTTAATCGGCGCCGCTTTTATAGGCGCTATTTTAGGCGATGGGATCAGCTTTTCGTTGGGCTTTAAGCATAGAGAAAAGGTCACACAGCGATGGCCACTTTCGCAGCATCCCGAATGGTTAGGCCGCGGGGCGCGATTCTTTGAACGCTATGGCATATGGTCAGTGTTTATCGGCCGATTTGTCGGCCCAGTGCGGCCTATTATTCCGCTGGTAGCAGGCATGATGCGGATGTCACCACGGACGTTTGTTTGGGCCAACGTCACCTCTGCAGCACTGTGGGCTCCTGCTTATGTGCTGCCCGGCTATTTGCTGGGCCGTACCTGGCAGCACCATTTAAACCTTCCGCCAGGCTTAGAGGCGGCATTACTAACCCTTGCCGCGATCATTGTCGTGCTCGCGGTCATTTTTTCCTGGGGCCGACACCAGGCGACACGGCATGGGCGACTTTACCGGGCGATTGCCGGAAGCATTCGCCGTGTTCCGCTGCTACGCAGACCATGGCTCGCCATGAGCCAAAGCGGTGATGTTCCATTGGCCTCCCTACTACTGCTGGTCATCGCACTAGGCAGCCTGTCGGGCTGGACACTGCTGGTCATCGCTCACCATGGCCCGCTGGAAATGGATCTGCTTATTCAGCAATTGTTCACCCGGCTGCAAAGTGATTTTACTTATCTGGCGGGGAATATTTTTGCGCGCATCGGTGACACCCTGGGCATTATCGCCTTAATACTTCCCTGGGCGATGTGGATGCTAGTGACTAAGCGATGGGCGGCCTTGCTGCACTGGTGTGGCGCTTTTGCCGGCGTCGCCTTGCTGAACACTGTCGGTAAAGGCCTGTTTGGGCGCGCGCGCCCAGACACACCGGACTACCTGATCGGGTCGTTCTCCTACCCCAGCGCCCATACCTCAACTGCCGTGGTGTTATTTGGCCTTACCGCAGCATTCGTTGCTGCCGAGATGCCCCGACAAAAACGTTTTTGGGTTTACTGGATTGCCCTAGCCCTTGCCCTGCCCATGGCCCTATCAAGACTGGTAGTGGGCGTGCACTGGCTCAGTGACCTGGTGGGCGGTGCGCTACTGGGTCTGGTCGTCTGCGCACTTACGCTGCTGCACTGGCAGCAACAGCCTCGCCCTTCAATGCGCCCCTGCCCATGGCTTCTGCTCAGCATCGCCTCACTCGCGCTTATCAGCGCACGCGTCGGGCTGTTGCCACCGGTGTAGAGGCCATCTATCCCAGCGCCAGCCACAAACCAACGCCAATCATCAGCGTGCCAGCGATGCGATTAAGCAAGCGCACATTGCCACTTTTGCCGAGCACACTGCGCAGCGTTTTTCCGCCAGTGGCATAGACCAGCATGCTGGCAAACTCAATGGTCAAGATGACCGCGATCAGCAGGCTGAGCTGCCCTGGCAATGGGCGGCTACTATCCAAAAAGGGCGGCAGCAGCACCATAAAAAACGCCCACCCTTTGGGGTTCGCCACTGCGGTAACAAACCCTTGCATGGCTAGCTGCAGGGGGCTTGCGGGAGGGCCCGCATCCAGTTCACTGGGAATCGCCATGCGCCCGCGGGAGCGCCACATCATAATACCCAAATAGCCCAGGTAAGCGCCGCCCACCCACTTAAACAGCACAAACAGCTCGGGCTGGCGCAGCATTAACGCCGCCACGCCTGCGCCAGCGGCTGCAGCTACCAAGCCAACGCCTAGCAGCTCACCAATCATCATCCACAGCGTACGTTTAACGCCTTGGGTCATGCCCAGCACCATGGCGAGCGTCATGCACATACCGGGGGTCAGCGAGACAAACAGAAACGTTGGCACAAAAACCGAGAGCGTAGCCCACGACATCATAGCTCAGTCATCCTTAACGGCTGCAGCGTCACCGACCTCTCCCCAGCGAGGTACCAGCGTATGCTCGATACCCAACTGGTTAAGGATCCGTGCCACAATAAAATCAATCAGATCATCAATGCTTTGTGGGCAGTGATAAAACCCAGGTGCAGCGGGCAAGATCACAACACCCAAACGGCTCAATGCCAGCATATGCTCCAAGTGGATCGGTGAAAACGGACTTTCCCGGGGCACCAGAACTAGCGTGCGGCGCTCTTTAATCGCCACATCCGCCGCCCGCTCAATCAGGTTATTGCTGGCCCCCGTGGCCACGGCTGAAAGCGTGCCGGTCGAGCACGGGCACACCACCATGGCAGAGGGCGCACCGGAACCTGACGCCACCGGCGCCATCCAGTCTTCGCGGCCGAAACAGCGAATCTGACCGGGCCGCGCCCCGCTTCGCTCACTCAGCGCCTCGGCTAAACGCTGGGGCTGTGCGGGTAACGAAAAAGGGGTTTCCGTGGCAATGACCATATGTGCAGCTTTCGAAATCATAACCCACMCTTCATGGCCCGCGGCGACTAATACATCGATCAGCCGTAAACCGTATTGCGCCCCCGAAGCGCCGGTGAGCGCCACGGTAATCGGCTTTTTAAACGCTGCATCTGCTCTATCTGTCACGCTTTCCCCTCTTTGGCTATCGCTAAGGCGGCCAGCAGCCGTTCATGCACCCCCTCAAAGCCACCGTTGGACATCACCACAATGCGATCTAACGGTGACGCTTGAGTGACCACTGCCGCCACCAGCGTCTCAATTTCGCTAAACAACTGGGCGTGCGCGCCCTGGCTGGCGACCAGCTCCTCCATCGACCAGTCAAGCCCGGCGGGCTGAAACCAGAACACGCCATCAGCGTCTGCCACGCTCTCCATTAGCCGCTCGCGCAGTGCGCCTAAACGCATGGTATTAGAGCGCGGTTCAATGACCGCCAGCAGGCGGCCTTTAGTGGTTGCTGCACGCAGCCCTTTGAGCGTGGCGGCAATCGCCGTGGGGTGGTGGGCGAAATCATCGATGACCTGGATGCCATTGATCTCACCGCGTACTTCCTGGCGCCGCCGGGGCGTTTCAAAACGCGCCAGCGCCGCGCAGCCACGGGCTAAATCCACCCCACACCAATGGGCTGCTGCCAGCGCTGCCAGCGCATTGCGGGCGTTATGCTCGCCGGTGAGCGGCCACTCAACGACCCCATCTTGCTCTTGACTACTCACCGCCTGGCTCTGCTTATCACCGCGATAAATGACCTGGAAGCGACTGGCGTCGGCACGCTCTAGCTTAAGCTGCCATTCGGACGCGTCCTGGTCACCAAAGTGGACTACCGGCGTCCAAACGCCCTGTTCTAATACACGCTCAAGCGCGGGCTGCTGATCGGCGACTAGCAAGTGGCCCTGGCTGGGCACAGACCGCACCAGGTGGTGGAACTGGCGCTCAATAGCGGCCAGGTCGGGGAAGATATCGGCGTGGTCAAACTCAAGGTTGTTGAGGATGGCGATATGCGGGCGGTAGTGAACGAACTTGGAACGTTTATCGAAGAAGGCGGTGTCGTACTCATCAGCTTCGACCACAAACGGCGCTTGCGGATCACCTAAACGCGCCGACACGCCAAAATTACGCGGCACCCCGCCGATTAAAAACCCAGGCGCTAGCCCTGCACTTTCTAACAGCCAAGCCAATACGCTCGCGGTGGTGGTTTTGCCATGAGTACCTGCCACCGCAATCACCCGCCGACCAGGCAGTACGTGTTCCGCCAACCACTGCGCACCCGAGGTATACGGCAAACCGCTGTTGAGTAGCGCTTCAACCTCGTCATTGCCCCGTGACAGCGCATTGCCCACCACAACAAGATCCGGTGATGGCGACAGATGCTCGGCATGGTAGCCCTGCATTAAAGTGATGCCCGCATCAGCCAATTGGGTGCTCATCGGTGGGTACACATTCTGATCAGAGCCACTCACCTGGTGCCCCATTTCACGCGCCAGTAGTGCTAGGCTACCCATAAAGGTGCCGCAGATACCCATAATATGCAGATGCATGGCTCTCGCCCCGTTAATCGCCCGTAAACTCATTCACTAAAAGCCAAAAAATGGCGTAAAAATAGCTGACTAGCCTAGCATGTTGACGCAATTTGCTCATCACCTCATCGCTATAAACGCTGGCAAAACGCCGCTCAAGTGACAAATCCTTCCAGTTGTTGCAGGATGCGGCCACTGTTTATGAATAGTGGCTATCACTTCCTTCCCACTCGTCACGCTGGTGTAAGCCGACACATCAGCAAAGGAGTCTTTCGATGCGCGTTTTAATTCGCTATTTTTTCCGTGGTCTTCGTCTGGTGCTTACCCCGGTCATGCTGGTCTCCGAGAAGCTCTCCACACCCAAGTCCGTAGAGCGTACGCCTGAAGAGCAAGCTAGCGTGGATCAAGCCTGCCAGAAGCTGGCACTATACCAATTTCGCACCTGCCCTTTTTGCATCAAGGTGCGCAAAGAAATGGCACGCTTAGGCCTGAACATTGAACGACGCGATGCCCAGCTTGACCCTGCGCATAAACAGGCGCTGCAGGAAGGGGGCGGGAAAGTCAAAGTGCCCTGCTTGAAAATCACCCACGACGATGGGCGTGAAGAGTGGATGTACGAATCGGACACTATTAATGCCTGGTTACACCAGCAGTTTGGCTAATCTTTGTACAAAAACTGGCTGCTAAGCGCTTTCAGCAGGTCGGCAAAAACCGGCCTGCTGGATTAAAACTCTACTTTTTGTGCTTCTACATCGAACGCCACGTCAATCTCGATGCCCTCTGCCTGGTTTGACGGTTCACCCAGCTCAATTTGCAACGCCAGTATCCCTTCTATTCTGCCCGCCACGTGCACCGTTTGGCTGGTGCGTTCATAGCGCGTCAGCGTTATGGCCACTTCACCGCCTTCAGAGGTGTACAGCGGGGGGACAATAGAAGCGCCAATGGAATACATAACAACCGCATTGATCATTTGCTCTGCGTTCATGGACAGGCTAATAGAGAGCGCCTCCTCGCCTTCCCATACTTCATCGTCAACTGAGCCCGTGATATCAATATTGATATCGTCGCCCAGTTCAACAAAGGATGCGTTGGAGTCACTACCTTGACTTAGCACAAACCACTCGCGTCGCTCACCATCCAGCGCCCCTGTGATTTCAGGCGCCGCGTGCTCAGAAGTACTGGGTTCAGAAGTACTTGGCTCAGAACCGCTTAGCTCTGTGGCAAAACCGCTTGTAGGTAGCCAAGCAGCCAACAACGCTATCCCAACTTGTTTCCACATAATGCTTTTCCGTCCTGTTATGCATGGCTTTTTGCTTACGACTTTCGTCTTAAAAAAAGCCAGCAGCGTGCCGCTCTTAGCCCCATCATTCAGCAGACGAATGATGCCTGTCATTATTTCGATTGTATGACGCGATAGGCACTCTCTATGTTGTAAGCCTAGGTTGTATGCTTGTGTTGTAAATAGAGCTTACCAACTGACCGTGTCTGTTTTGCTGACGCTTACCTGATTGTAAGCATACTTCTAACCAGGTAAATGCCGGCAAAACGAACAATAAACAATGACCTAAGGGAACGATAATGACGCTCAAGAAAACCATACTGGCTTCCGTTGTTGGTGCAGTGGTAGCGGGTACGACATTACTGCCGATGACCGCAAGCGCTGAAACCCTGCGCATTGGCTACACCGCTGACCCAGAAACGCTGGATCTCCACGAACAGCTATCTGGCGGCGTGCTGCGCTTTTCTCATATGGCATTTGACCCGCTGGTACGCTGGACAAAAGACTTTGAGTTTGAGCCACGCTTAGCCACCGAGTGGGAGCAGGTCGACGAAACCACCATGCGCATGACCTTGCGTGAAGGCGTTACCTTCCACTCTGGTAACGAGTTCACCGCCAAAGACGTGGTATGGACCATTGAGCGTCTAAAAGAGAGCCCCGATTACCGCGCTATTTTTGAGCCGGTGGCCAGCGCTGAAGCGGTTGATGACTACACCGTTGAGATCGTCACCAGCGAACCTTACCCGCTGCTACTCAACCTGGCTACCTACATCTTCCCGATGGATAGCGAGTTCTATAGCGGTGAAACCGACGGCGGCAACGACAAAGCGGAAATCGTTAAAGCGGGCAACTCCTTTGCTTCGCGCAACGTTTCAGGCACCGGCCCGTTCATGGTGACTGACCGCCGCCAGGGTGTACGGGTCGATTTAGAACGTTTTGAAGACTACTGGGATACCGAAAGCGAAGGCAATGTTTCCAACATTGTACTGACGCCCATCGCTGAGAATGCCTCACGGGTTGCCGCACTGCTCTCCGGCGGCGTCGACTTTATTGATGCCGTACCGCCCAATGATCTGGATCGCGTACGCGAGGCCGATGGTGTCAATCTGGTAGAGGTTGACGGTACCCGTATCATTGGCTTCCAAATGAACGAAGAGCGCGTTGAAGCCTTCCAGGACGCCCGCGTTCGTCAAGCAGTTGATTTGGCCATTAACCAGGAAGCCATTGCCGATCGTTTGATGCGTGGTTTCGCCATACCAGCGGGGCAGTTCTCACCCAAGGGCTACTCCGGCCACAACCCGGATTTGACACCTCGCTACGACATTGAGCGCGCCAAGGAACTGATGGCCGAAGCGGGCTACGAAGAGGGCTTCAGCGTTGAGATGATCGCCCCTAACAACCGTTACGTAAACGATGCACAGATTGCCCAAGCGGTCGCCAACATGCTGGCACAGATCAATATTGACGTTGACCTGCGTACCATGCCGCTGGCGCAGTACTGGCCGGAGTACGATACACGCCAATCCGATATGGCGATGATCGGCTGGCACGCTGACACTGAAGACACCGCTAACTTCTTCCAATACCTCTCCTTCTGCATTGATGAAGAAACCGGTGCGGGCCAGTACAACTACGGTGGCTACTGCAACGAAGAGATCGATGCACTGGTCACCGAAGCCGACAGCGAAACCGATTTGGAAAAACGCAACGAAATGTTGCGTGAAGCCGAAGCCATGCTCTACGAAGATGTCGGCTACATCACGCTGCATTGGCAGAACCTTGCCTACGCTGCCGCCGATGGCATTGAGATTGAGCCTGTGGTAAATGCTCTTGACTTCCCCTACCTGGGTGACCTGGTGATTAATCGCAGTGACGACTAAGCATTAAATTAACAGAGTCACTGCAGCATTAACCGCCTGAGAGTTAACGGCAAGTAAGTTAACCGCAAGGATGCTTCGCTCCCTAAGCGTTTAGGGGGCGAAGCCTTTTGCATGGCGGTTCGCGCTGCTGAGAACTCTGTATTACATGCCCCTACTCCCTTTGATGAACCCTTCACATAGGTGGCGTACGCCATGATTGCCTTTTTAATCAAGCGGCTGATGCACGCGATTTTGGTGATGTTTGTCATCAGCGTGCTGGCCTTCGCCATTCAGGATAACCTGGGTGACCCTATACAGCAGATGGTCGGCCAGTCTGTGCCGGAAAGTGAGCGTGCGGAAATTCGCGAGCGTTTTGGCCTCAATGACCCGTTTCTGGTGCAGTACGTCCGCTTTGCCAAAAATGCCGTGCAAGGTGATTTTGGCTACTCGTACTTCTACCGCGAGCCGGCGTTAGAAGTGATCGCCCGCCATTTACCCGCCACCCTGGAACTGGTATTTGCGGCAACGCTAATTATTGTGATTTTCTCAGTACCCATAGGGGTTTACAGCGCAATCAAGCCACGCTCGCCGATATCGCGACTGTTTATGGGCATATCAATCATCGGTATTTCGATTCCGGTGTTTTTGACCGCCATTGTACTGATTCAAATTTTTGCCATTGGCGTCACCGTTACGCTATTCCCCGAAAGTACCGGTTGGGGTGCGTGGCTCAATGACTTCTTCTCTACCCAAGGCAATATGCCCTCCTTTGGGCGTGGCAATGACTTGGTCAATGTGGTGGGTCACTGGGATACCAATCTGGCCACCTGGGATGGCCTACAACACTTAGTACTACCGGCCGTATCGCTAGCCTCTATCATGCTACCGCTGTTTATCCGCCTGATTCGCGCCGAAATGATGGAAGTCCTGCAGTCGGAGTACGTGAAGTATGCCCGTGCTAAAGGCATTTCGATGCGCCGGGTCTATTTCGTGCATGCCCTAAAGAACACCATGCTGCCGGTGATTACCGTGGGCGGCGTGCAGATCGGCACCATGGTGGCCTACACCATTTTGACCGAAACCGTTTTCCAATGGCCGGGGATGGGTCTGATGTTCCTAGACGCGATTAACCGCGCCGATATCCCGCTGATCGTGACCTACCTGATGATTGTCGGGGTTATTTTTGTGGTCACCAATACGATTGTGGATCTGATCTACGGTTTCGTGAACCCCACCGTTAAACTGACTGGGAAGCCCGCATGAGTACGACAACGAATTCCTCCGCGAGCGCCACCCCCAGCCGCTGGGCACGCCTACGCGACTCTTATATGTGGTACAGCTTTAAACGTGATTACACTGCCCAGCTCTGCCTGGCCGTGTTTATCTGTATGGTGATCGCAGCTTTTGCCTCACCGCTGCTGGCGCCTACGAACCCTTATGATCTCTCTCAGATCGACATCATGTCATCCGAGCTGCCGCCCTTCTGGATCAACGGCGCCGACGAGCGCTTTGCCCTGGGCACCGATGCTCAGGGGCGCGATTTGTGGTCGGTGGTGCTGTATGGCACCCGTGTCTCGCTACTGATCGGCTTCGGCGCGGTTATTTTGCAGGCACTGCTGGGGGTCACTTTTGGCCTCATGGCAGGCTACCTGGGCGGACGCGKTGACTCTATCTTGATGCGCCTGGCAGATATTCAGCTCTCCTTCTCGACCTTAATGGTAGCTATCGTGGTGGGTGCCCTGGTTAAAGCAACCATGGGCAGCGCCTTCTATAGCCAGTACGCGGTGATGATGCTGATCCTGATTATAGGCCTGGCCGAATGGCCCCAATATGCGCGCACCGTGCGCGCCTCGGTGCTGGCAGAGAAAAACAAAGAGTACGTTGATGCTGCCCGAGTGATGGGGCTACGCAGCAAACGGATTATGTTCCGCCACGTGCTGCCCAACACCATGTCGCCGATCTTTGTTATCTCCACCGTGCAGATTGCCAACGCGATTATCTCTGAAGCGGCACTGTCGTTTTTGGGGCTGGGCATGCCAGAGACGCACCCGTCGCTGGGCTCATTGATCAAATCAGGCTTTGACTATATCCAGTCCGGCTCCTGGTGGATCACCTTGATTCCGGGTGCCGTACTGGTGGTGCTGGTGCTGTCGATCAATCTACTCGGCGATTGGCTGCGTGATGTCATGAACCCACGACTCTACAAAGGCTGAGGACACCATGGCACTACTTGAAGTCAACAACCTCGATGTCCGCTTTGCGCTGCGCCAAGGTGACGTACACGCCCTGCGCGATATTAGTTTCAGTCTTGAGCGTGGTGAGCGCCTGGGCATTGTCGGTGAGTCCGGCGCGGGTAAATCCGTCGCCGCGTTCTCGCTACTCAACCTGATTGCCAAACCCGGCTTTATCGCCGGTGGCACGGTGACGTTTGACGGCCAGGTGCTTAACCGCATGTCTGAACGTGGCCTGCGAAAAGTGCGCGGCAATCGCGTTTCAATGATCTTTCAAGACCCGATGATGACACTGAATCCGGTGCTCTCCATTGGCGAGCAGATGGTCGAGTGCTTAAAAGCGCACCGACGCATCTCTTCCAAAGAGGCTCGCGCGATTGCCCTGGACAAGCTGCGTCAGGTGCAAATTCCCTCGCCGGATACGCGCTTGGATCAATACCCTCACGAGCTTTCCGGCGGTATGCGTCAGCGGATTATTATCGCCATTGCGCTGCTGCTCGACCCGGACATTATTATCGCCGACGAGCCCACCACGGCACTCGACGTGACGATCCAGGCCGAGATCATGGCGCTGCTGCTGGACCTTTGCGAGCAGCATAACGTGGGACTGATTCTGATCACCCACGACCTGGGCGTGGTTAGCCAGGTCACCCAGCGCATGCTGGTTATGTACGCTGGTCGAGTCATTGAGCAAGGCCCAACCCGGGAAATTATTAACGACCCGCAGCACCCCTATACCCAGGGGTTAATCAACGCCCTGCCGCAAATGGCAACGCCGGGCGAAAGGCTCAATCAGATTCGCGGCAGCATGCCATCGCTCTCCAACCTCCCCAGCGGCTGCGCGTTTCATCCGCGCTGCGATTTCATCAATCGTGCCGATGGTCAGCCCCGCCCCGCCTGCACCCAGCAGGTGCCTGAATTTGTTGAATCCGGCAACTGCCGTGTGGCGTGTCATATGGTCGCTGAAATGCTCGAAGATCGCCGTTTGAAAGAGGAAACCTTATGAGTGCACAGGCAGAAACGCTTAACGCTCCTCACACGCAGAATGAAGAGAGCGCTGATTCGCTGCTGCAAATTCGCGATCTAAAAAAGCGTTTTTCTCTCTCCGGGGATTTTCTAGATCAGCTGCGCTTTAAGGGCGGCAAATTGGTACGCCACCAGGAGCACGTTCACGCAATTAACGGCGTCAACCTGGATATCAAACGCGGTGAAGCGCTGTGTGTGGTGGGCGAGTCAGGCTGCGGTAAGTCCACCGTGGCACGCACCGTGATGGGGCTGCTAACCCCGTCTGAAGGTGAGATACGCTACGACGGCAACCGCATTGATAACTTAAGCTCCCGCCAGCTACTGCCGTATCGCAAGCGCATGCAGATGATCTTCCAGAACCCCTATGCGTCGCTCAACCCGCGTATGACGATTCAGCAAACCCTGGAAGAGCCGCTGCGTCTGCACCACCCTGACTGGAAACGGCCGCAGATTCTCGACAAGGTGGAAGAGGTAATGCGCTCGGTGGGTATCGACCCGGACTGGGGTAAGCGCTTTGGCCACGAGTTCTCCGGCGGCCAGCGCCAGCGTATCGCCATTGCCCGTGCCCTGGCCGTTGACCCTGAGTTTATCGTTGCCGATGAGCCCATTTCCGCACTGGACGTCTCCATTCAAGCCCAGGTGCTCAACCTGCTAATGGAAGCCCAGCAAGAGCGCAACCTGACCTATCTGTTTATCACCCACGATCTAGCCGTTGTAGAGCACTTTGGTACCCGCGTGGCAGTGATGTACTTAGGCACGGTGTGTGAAATTGCTACCACGGCAACGCTGTTTGAAAAGCCGCGCCACCCCTATACCCAGGCGCTGCTCTCGGCGATTCCGCGCTTGAAGGACGACCGCCCCCAGCATATTCGGCTAACCGGCGAAGTGCCGACCCCGGTTAATCTACCCAGCGGCTGCGTGTTCCATGGCCGTTGCCCCCATGCCAACACACGCTGCAAGCAAGAGATTCCCGTACTGCAAACCCAGGATGACGGAACCCGTGTCGCGTGCCACGCTGTTGAGGAGGGGCGCCTGTGAGGCGGCTATTGATTCCTGCATTAAGAGGTAGCGCATGGAAATTCGCTGGCTAGAAGATTTTATCGCCCTGGCCAGAACACGGCATTTTTCTCGCGCAGCAGATGATCAACACGTTACCCAGCCCACCTTCTCCCGGCGGATTAAACTGCTTGAGGAGGAGATGGGCGTAACGCTGATTAATCGGCAAACGCTACCGCTCTCGCTCACCCCTGCTGGGGAGGAGTTTTTGACCCTGTGCGAACAGGTGACAGAACGCGTGCGGCTGACCCGTGACCGGGTGCGTGAGATTAACGCAGGCCAGCAGCGACGTATTATGGTTGCCGCACCGCAGAGCCTATTGCCGCACTTTTTACCTGAATGGCTGGCCTCCACGGGTTGGCAAGATCGCGTGCAGCCCTATTTGCGGGCGACCGGCTGGGTGGCCAATGATTACTTTCAAGCCTTAGCGCGGGCGGAGTGCGACCTGGCGATCTGTTACTGGCCAATTGGTCGCTGCGATCTGGATATCGATACCAGTGCCTGCAACTATCGCGTGATTGGGCATGAACGACTGATTCCAGTGACCGGGCTAAGCCCAGAGGGAGAACCCCGCGCGCTGTTGCCAGGGTCGCGCTCTCAGCCATTGCCCTGGCTTGCCTATCCCAAGCGCGGGTTGTTGGGGTCTGCGGTGAAAGCGCATTTAGCCAGGCTTCCGCAAACCACCTTTTTAACCGCACAGAGTGAAAACCTCTACGCGGCGGGTATTAAAGAGCTGGTGCTACTGGGCTATGGAATGAGCTGGTTGCCAGAACGCAACGTGGCCGCAGAGCTTGCTCAAGGCACCCTGGTAAGAGCGGGCGATAGCCGCTGGGATGTACCCATGGAGCTACGGTTATACCGCCACCAAAGCCATCACCATGCTGAGCTCGACGGGTTCTGGAGTGAGCTTACTCCGCCGCGTGCCTGAACACGTATTTGAAAAAGCGTATTTGAGAAAGCTTACTTAACAGAGGGCATAGCTTTATATGTCAACTACCTTATTTAATTTGCAACGCGATCATATAGCGCACCTGCAGCATGCTTATGCAGAAATGTTGGCTGACCACAAGCTGGATAGTCTGGCGATTTATAGCGGTCACGCCAGCGACCACTTTGCTGATGACCATACGCCGCCTTTTCAAACCTATGGGCACTTTATGCACTGGGTGGGTTTAGCCGATGTACAGCATAGCTGGCTGGTTATTCAGCCGGGAGAGCGCCCACAGCTCTACTTATATGCACCCGCTGATTTTTGGCACTTGCCCACTCACCTACCTGAAGAGCCCTGGGTAGCGGCGTTCGATATTCACTTATGCAGCGATAAAGTCTCCCCCCCACTGACCGGCAATACCGCCGTTATTGGCGATATTGAGCGACTCACCTCCGGCGCCCAACTGGCGTCAAAGGCTGATATTCAGCCCGAACCAGTTATAAAGGCGCTTGATGAGTTACGGCTATTTAAAACGCCCTACGAGATCGCCTGTCTTCGTGAAGCCAACCGCTTAGCGATAGCAGGCCATCAGGCGGCGCAAGCCGCTTTTATTGGTGCATCCGCTGAACTGGATATTCAGTTGGCGTACCTGGGGGCTAGCCGTCAGCGCGAATCACACGTGCCTTACCAAAATATTATTGGCTTAAATGAGCACGCAGGCGTGCTGCATTATCAATACTACGACCTTACCGCGCCGAAACAGCGCTACAGCCTGCTAGTTGATGCTGGCCGCCGCTTTCGCGGTTACTGCGCCGATATTACCCGTACCTATGCAGGCCCCGATGCCCCCGTCGCGTTTGGCGAACTGGTTACCGCTATGCAGGGTTTAAAGAAAGAACTAGTGAGAGGCGTTGCGCCTGGGGTTAGCTTTTTGACACTCCACAAGCAGATGCATCAGCAGCTAGGTGAAATATTGGTGGCTAACGACCTGTTTAAAGGTTCCGCCGAACAAGCGGTGGCCGAAGGCGTTACACGGGCATTCTGCCCTCATGGGCTGGGACACTCGCTGGGCCTCCAGGTACACGATGTGGCCGGGTTGCGCCACCCGGATGGCACACCMGCCCCTGCCCCAGAGCAGCACCCAGCGCTACGGCTTACACGCACACTGCGTCCAGGCATGGTCGTCACCATCGAGCCTGGGCTGTATTTTATCAATATGCTACTCGCTCCGCTGCGCAATACTGACCTACCCATCAACTGGCAACTCGTCGACCAACTTACGCCCTGTGGCGGTATTCGTGTTGAAGATAATGTGGCGGTGACTGAAAGTGGTTTTGCGAACCTCACGCCCTAAGCCCTCTTTCCAAGCGCAAAAAACAACGCCCGGCACATGGCCGGGCGTTGAATTGTGTCTGGCTATCAGGAGAAGCCAGATGGAACTTAGAAACGAAACTTAGAAGCGGTAAGTAACACCACCGCCAATGGTGACGGGTTCAATGTCGACTTCACCGCCCACATTGATATCAGCGTTTACGTCAGCATAGCTGGCGTAGCCATTGAGCATGATATTGTCAGTCACGGCCAGATCAACGCCCACTTGGCCGATGGCGCCGTAGCTCTCATCAACGTTTACACCGCTAGGCTCGCCAGAGAAGCGTGTGTAGTTAAGGCCAGCACCCACGTAAGGCTGAACTTTGGAATCCAGACCACCCATTGGATAATAGTTAACTAATAGGTTAACAGGCAGACGATCTACGCTACCCACATCGCCCAAAGCAGATGTATTCAGATCGTGCTCGAACTTCTCAGAGCTGTTGAGCTCAACGCCCACCTTATCGGTGAACAGGTAACCAGCACCAAAGGTGAAGCCGCGAGCGCTCTGCACGTTCAGTGAATCACCATTCAGATTGCCATTACCTGAACCCGTATCCGTTTGGGCAACGCCGCCACGAACAAATACGTCACCAGCGTTATAAGCCAGTGCCGCTTGGCTTGCCAGTGCAAAGCTAGCGGTGATAACAGCAGCAGAAATCAGTTTCATATTACTCATCAGGGTCATCCTCTATGCAGCGCGCAGTTCCTTGCGCTTGGGGATTGCGGTAGTTGCTATCCAACTTTCCTATACAGACTGTAGTATACGAACACTGTTTCCAAATGTCTTGTGAAATATTGTTATAAGAAAGTGCGCCCTGATAGTTTTTCTATTTATAAAACTCGGTCATAAAGCTCAAACATCAAACTAAGACATAAAATACAGGCATAAAAAAAGTCCCCCGAAGGGGACCCAGGTGGAGCACGCCAGCTCACTCGGTGTGTTGCTACCAGGTGGTAACAACGTGGATGAAGAAGGCAGAGAAGCTAGATAGTGAATGGTGCTTCTCTATTCAATCACCCTTTGCCATATATATTGCGATCTGCGTGCCACTTTTTAAAAAAAACCTATAAAACAACAACTTAATATAATACCACTTGATTCGCATTGATCTTTTTCGCACTGCAACAAATAAAGTGCACCACCATTGCGCAATTTTCAGCCTTTGTGCATCACAAAGAATCATGTGAGTTCGTTAGCGCTTAAAAATCCTCAAGATAGTGGCTAGGGTGTCACGATAATTTTCACCTGGGCTTTGTCGCTTAGCAGCGCCTCAAAGCCCTCCTCCACGATATCCGCCAGTGGAATGCGCTGGGTGACCATATCCTCGGCGCGGAAGTAGCCCCGCTGCATCAACGCCATCACCGCTGGGTAAACATGGCGATAGGCGATAATGCCCTTCATGGTACGCTCTTTGATGACGAGGTCGTTAGGCTGAAAGCTGGCCTCTCCTTCCCAAATACTCACCACCACCACTTCACCCCCTTCGTGGGTGCTATTCAGCGCCTGATTGAGCACGGCAGGAATTCCGGTCACCTCAAACGCCACGTCTACCCCGCCACCGCTCAAGGCTTGTAATTTCGCCACTGGATCCTCCTGTTGCGGATCAACCACAGTGGCCCCTAGCGCTTCAGCTTTGGCCTTACGAGATGGTGCCACTTCCACTGCATAAATCTGCGCAGCTCCTGCGGCCTTAAGAGCCTCAATAGTCATCAAACCGATTGGTCCAGCGCCAAATACTACCGCGCTATCCTCGGCTTTCAGGCAGCTTTGGCGCACCGCATGCAGCGCTACCGCCGCGGGCTCTACCAGAGCGCCCTGCTCGTAGCTAAGCTCATCCGGCAGCTTATGTACCATGTGCTCACCCATCACGGTGAACTCCGAGAAGCCACCACCACCGCCCGAGAGGCCATGAAAGCCAAGCAAGGGCGTCAGGTTATAGCGCTCCATTTGGTAGGCGCCGTCTTTATTGGGCGAGAGAATCGGTTCAATGGCGACGCGGTCGCCCACTTTTACTCGCGTTACCTTATCGCCGACCTCGACCACTTCCCCGGCAAATTCATGGCCCATAATGATCGGCGCCTGCTCGCCACTGATCGGGTGCGGCTTACCTACCGGAATAAAAATCGGCCCGGCAGCATACTCGTGCAGATCACTGCCGCAAATGCCACAGGCGGCGACTTTCACCTTCACTTCATGGGGGTCGCTGATAGTGGGAACCGAAACTTGCTCAACGCGAAGATCTTTTGCCGCGTACCACACAGCTGCCTGCATGCTTGATTGACTCATGGGTTACCCTTCCTGTTAAGACGTATGATGAACCGGCTGCAGCCCATAGACAGGCGTTTCCAGCCCCTCCATTCGTGCCTTTAACTGCAGCGCTAAATAGTGTGAGTAGTGCCGCGACTGGTGCAGGTTGCCGCCGTGGAACCACAGCGCCTCTTGCTGGGTGGGTTTCCACATATTGCGCAGCTCGCCCTCCCAAGGGCCGGGGTCTTTGGTGGTGTCAGAGCCCAGGCCCCAGCACTTGCCGACTTTATCCGCCACCTCTTGGGAGATAAGCCTGGCCGCCCAGCCGTTCATGGAGCCATAGCCAGTCGCGTAAACGATCAAATCTGCCGCTAGCTCACTGCCATCGGTGAGTGTGATGGAGTGGGGATTGATGCGCTCAATGCCTACGCCGCTGCGTAGCTTGATATCGCCGTTGGCCACCAAATCGCAGGCCCCCACATCGATGTAATAACCTGAGCCCCGGCGTAGATACTTCAAAAACAGCCCCGAGCCATCGTCACCGAAATCGAGCAGAAAGCCCGCATCTTCCAGCTTCTGATAGAACTCGGCGTCGCGCTGTTTGATTGCCTCAAACGCCGGACGCTGAAAATCTGGCAGCACCTTGTAGGGAATCGAGGCAAAAATCAGATCAGCCTTGTCGTGGGTTAAGCCATTGGCCACCGCCTCTTCGGAGTAGAGCGGCCCCAGCACTTCCTCCATCAATGAATCCGACTTCACAATATGGGKGGATGAACGCTGCAGCATGGTCACATCGGCGTCGTGCTCCCAAAGTGCCGCGGCAATATCGTGAGCAGAGTTATTCGAGCCTACAATCACACACTTCTTGCCCGCGTAAGCATCCGGCCCTGGATGCTGACTGGAGTGCTGCTGTTCGCCTGCGAAGCTCTCTGCGCCCGGAAATGTCGGCACATTGGGCATGCCCGACATCCCGGTGGCCATTACCAGCTGTTTCGGGCGTAGCGTGATCTCTTCGCCGTTGCGCTTAACGTTAACCACCCACTCGCCTGCGGCTTCGTCATAACGTGCATTCTGACACTCAGTGGAACTCCAATAATTGAGCTCCATCACTTTTGTGTACATCTCCAGCCAATCGCCCACCTTGTCTTTGGGGGCAAACACCGGCCAGTTTTCAGGGAAAGGAATATAGGGAAGGTGGTCGTACCAGACTGGATCATGCAGGCAGAGCGACTTATAGCGCTTGCGCCAGGAGTCCCCGGCTCGCTCGTTGCGCTCGATAATAATGGTCGGCACGCCCATCTGCTTCAGCCGGGCCCCAAGGCCAATCCCACCTTGGCCTCCGCCGATGATTACGCAGTAAGGCTGTTGGGTATAGCCAAGCTCTGCCTCTTCGCGCTCCCGTGCTTCTAGCCAGGTTTCACGCTGTTTGTTGGCGCCATGCTCGGCCCCTTTCGGACGGTTGTGATTACGCGGTTCGGGAAAATCGTTGAGCGCTTGCATAGTCGTTAGCAGCGTCCAGCACTTGCCGTCTTTAAGGCGCAGGTAGCCTTTGCCGCTGGCGACCGCTGTCTCGAAGGTAAACCACGCCTCACTGGTATCGCCGTTCTGGGTAGCTTCGCCTTCTAGCTGCCAGTTCGAAGGACGCACGTTCTCCAGGGTTGCATTGAGCATGGCCTGAATAGCATCTTTTCCCTCACAGGTTTTTAAATTCCAGGTAAAGGTTACAAAGTCGCGCCAGTAGCACTCCTCATTAAATAGCGACAAGACACGCTGGATATCCTGGCCTTGCAGCGCTTTATCAAAATCACTCAGCCACCCTTGGACAGTGGCCGTGGCGGTTTGCTGGGTTTGTGCCGATATTTCGGACATAGCGAGTACTCCATCGTTTGTTATTGTTGAATTGCTGTTGAGACACCCAACTCTAAGCACCCGCCGTGCCAATCATTTCATATAAACCACAAGCATCTGAAAAATATAAACAATTCTAAAAAAGCAGATATCTATTAGGCGTCGCACAAGGCGTACACCTGTCACGTTTAGTTGTAAACGGCGTTACAGGTGTAACGCACGACTAACGGCGTAATAGCGCCGCGTTGACACCCACGCCAGAGCGCATAGGCTGGAAGGACAATAACAAGCCCCACGGTGAACCACGCCATGCCTACTCAATCGCCTCTGCCTGCACGGCTGCAATCCGTCCAGCGCCAGCATATTGAGCATATTTTCCAGCTCGGCGAAGGCCTGGAAGTTCCGCAGCTACCGGCCCAGCAAACCATTCGACGCTCCTGGCTGCGCTGTCTAAACGAGTACCAACTCGATCCCACCCAGCCACGCCCAGCTCGGGTGGTGCCCCAGCAAACCCTGATTGAGCACCGGGAATCTGTCGATGAACTTTTACACGTGGCACGCGCTGGGGTTGACCAGCTCTATCAACAAATCGCCCAGCTAGGCTACGTGCTGCTACTCACCGACCACCGCGGGATAACCGTCGAGTTTCGCGGCGACCCTAACCAAGACCAGCAACTGCGCCGGGCAGGCCTCTATCTGGGTGCTGACTGGGACGAACGCTTTGCAGGCACCTGTGCAGTAGGCACCTGCCTGCATGACCGACAAGCAATCATTTGCCACCGCCAGGAGCACTTCGACGCCTCGCATATTTCGCTTACCTGCACTGCCGCGCCCATCGCCGACCCGCAAGGCAACGTCATGGCCGTGCTGGACATCTCAGCGCTGCAATCACCCACCCAGCATGAGAGCCAAAATTTTAGCCTCTCGCTGGTAACGCTCTACGCACGGATGATCGAGGACGCCTATTTTCTCCAGCGCTACCGTGACTGCCTGATGGTGCGGCTGGATACCTCACGAGAGTTTGTGCATGTAAACGGGCGCGGACTCATCGCCATTGAAGAGAACGGGCAAGTGATTGCCGCCAACGCAGTGGGTCGTGATCTGATAAGTGAACACCAGCGCCGTTGGCCACCCTGGTCAGCCCATCACACTCCCATGCTGGGAGAGCTATTCGAGTGCGAGATCGGCGATGTGCTCAGCATTAATAGCGCCACCGACGATCAACTGCGTGCTTTTCGTGCCAGGGTCGACAACACCATTTACTTTATTAGTCTGCTGGAGCCCCGCCGCCCGCGACCTGCTCAGCATGCACAATCGCTCCCCTCCAGTCTGCCTGAACCACTGGTACGCCTCGGCGCCGACGACCCCGCCATGCGCAAAGTGCAGAAGCTGGCTGAGCGGCTACGCAACGAAGCCAGCGTCAATGTGCTGATTAGCGGTGAAACCGGCACCGGCAAAGAGGTGGTTGCCCGTGCCCTACATGACAGCGGCAACCGTGCCAGGGGGCCATTTATCGCGGTCAACTGTGCCGCCATTCCCGAAGCGCTAATCGAAAGCGAGCTGTTTGGTTACGAGCCCGGTGCCTTTACCGGCGGGCGCGCCAAAGGCATGCGCGGGCTGATTCCCCAAGCCCACGGCGGCACACTGTTTTTAGATGAAATCGGCGATATGCCGCTGGCCCTGCAAACCCGCCTGCTGCGCGTACTGGCCGAGCGAGAAGTGATGCCTCTTGGGGCCAATAAGCCTGAAAAGGTTGATATTCGGGTGATTACCGCCACCCATCGCAATATCGATGCGATGATTCAGCAGGGTGAGTTCCGCGAAGATCTCTATTACCGCCTTAACGGGGCCCAACTGCGCCTTCCCGCGCTACGCGACCGCGCCGATAAGCTCTTCGTTATCCGCCGTGTTTTTGATGACATCATCCAAGAGCGGGGGTGCAGCCAATCACCGCGCCTGCGGGCCGATGCCATTAGCGCCCTGCTCGCCTACGCCTGGCCCGGTAATATCCGTCAGCTAAAGAATGCGCTGGCCTTTGCACTGGCCACCTCAGAAAACGAAGAAATCACCGTTCATGACTTACCCGAGCAGTGCCTAAGCCAACGCATCACGCGGCAGGCAACTCCCCTGCCTGCAGACGCTGGTAGCGACAGCGATCACACACTGTTGGAAATGCTCAAGGAGCAGCACTGGAACATTAGCGCCGTGGCTCGCGCTCTCGGGGTTTCAAGGCCCACGATATACCGGCAAATGCAGCGCCAGGGCATAGTGCCCCCGAATTGGCAGGGGTGATAAAAAAGCGACTTCAGGGCTTTTGATTTAGAAATAACTGCAACATATCTTGAGAACACGGTGCGAGGGCAGGTTGAAGCGAGAGTCTTTCGCCATGGATGGCGAAAGTAGCGCCCACGGATGGGTTAACAGCGCCCTCGCGGAAACCTGCACTCGGCACAGTGTTGTGCAGAATGCCAGCTATCACTACCTCTTGGCCTTGAGGGTGACCCTCACGTACACTTGTTTGAATTCGTTTATCCTTTTATAACCCCGCTTTCGACAAGCCGAGGCTCTCCCATGGCGTTTGAATCCACTTCTTCCTATATCGCAACTGATGCGCTTAAGCAGGCGGTGAATGCTGCCGTGGTGCTTGAGCGGCCGCTATTGATCAAAGGCGAGCCAGGCACCGGCAAAACCCTGCTGGCTGAAGAGTTGGCCGAGTCTCTCGATACCCAGCTGATTACCTGGCATATCAAATCCAGCACCAAGGCGGCCCAGGGTTTATACGAGTACGATGCCGTCAGCCGTCTGCGGGATTCCCAGCTAGGTGTTGAAGGTGTAGAGAACGTCGCCAACTACATCAAGCCCGGCAAGCTGTGGGAAGCCTTTACCGCTAACGAGCGCGTGGTGTTATTGATCGACGAGATCGACAAGGCCGATATCGAATTTCCCAACGACCTGCTCCAAGAGCTGGATCGTATGGAGTTTCACGTTTACGAAACTGGCGAAACCATCCGCGCCGAACAGCGCCCGATTATAATCATCACCTCAAACAACGAAAAAGAGCTGCCGGATGCGTTCCTGCGCCGCTGCTTTTTCCACTACATTGAGTTCCCTGATCGCGAGACCATGCAGGCGATTGTCGATGTTCACTTCCCGGATATCGCCCCCCGGCTGGTCAGCGAGGCCTTAGAGGTATTTTTCGAACTACGTAAAGCGCCAGGCCTGAAGAAAAAACCGTCTACGTCTGAACTAGTCGACTGGCTCAAGCTACTGATGGCTGACAATATTGCTCAAGAGGCGCTCTACAACCGCGACCCAGCCAAAGCGCTGCCGCCGATGGCGGGTGCACTGGTCAAAAACGAGCAGGACACTCAACTGCTGGAACGCCTGGCGTTTATGATCCGTCGCCAGAAAGGCACAGGCCGCTAAGCCATGTTTATCGGCCTGTTTGAGACGTTAAAGCGCGCGGGCGTTCCGGTATCGCTGCGCGAGCTGTTGGATCTTCACGCCGTGGTGGAACGCGGCGTGGTGTTCGCCGATATGGAAGCTTTCTATCAGGTGGCCCGCACGGTGATGGTCAAGGACGAACGTCACTTCGACCGCTTTGATCGCGCCTTCGCCGCTTGGTTTAAAGGCCTTGAGGACATGGACGCCGCCATTGAGGCGCTGATACCTGATGATTGGCTACGCCGGGAGTTTGAGAAGCAGCTAACGGATGAAGAGAAAGCCAAAATCGAATCCCTGGGCGGGCTTGAAGAACTCATCGAAACGTTCAAGAAACGCCTGGAGGAGCAAAAAGAGCGCCACGCGGGCGGCAACAAATGGATCGGCACCGGCGGCACTAGCCCCTTTGGCGCCTACGGCTACAATCCGGAAGGCATTCGCATTGGCCAGGATGGCTCTCGTCACCGCCGTGCCACCAAGGTCTGGGACGAGCGGCGCTTCCGTGATTACGATGATTCTCTGGAATTGGGCACCCGAAACATCAAAATGGCGCTGCGTCGCCTGCGCAAGTTTGCCCGCCAAGGGGCGTTAGATGAGTTTGACGTGGATAGCACCATCCGTGAAMCCGCCAAGGACGCAGGGCTACTCAACGTGCAGATGCGCCCAGAGCGCCATAACGCGGTGAAGGTGCTGCTATTTTTGGATGTAGGCGGCTCGATGGATGACCATATTCGCGTCTGCGAAGAACTGTTCTCTGCCGCCCGCTCAGAGTTCAAGCATCTGGAGCACTACTACTTCCATAACTGCCTTTACGAAGGGGTTTGGCGTAACAACATGCGCCGGGGTAACGAGCGGATCCCGACCATGGATGTTTTGCACACCTACGGCGCGGATTACCAGGTAGTGATCGTCGGTGACGCGGCCATGTCGCCCTATGAGGTCACCCACCCCGGCGGTAGCGTCGAGCACTTTAACGACGAAGCGGGCGGCGTTTGGCTTAAGCGTTTATGCGAAACGTTTCCTCGCCTGGCGTGGCTTAACCCTATGCCGACCCGAGCCTGGGAGTACACCTACTCGACCCAATTGATCCGCGAGATCATCGATGACCGCATGTACCCCATGACCATGGAGGGTCTGGAAACCGCCATGCGCGAGCTAGCAAAGAAGTAGTCTAATTATCCGGCTATTATCTGGCCATGCGCGTCAGCACATCGTGGTGGGTCAGCTTGCGATGCAAAATGGCCATCACGATGTGCCCTACGATCAGCGCCAGCAGAGTCCAGCCCAGCTCACCGTGGAGCAAACCGCCGAGATCCGTCATCCAGGTGATCTCCTCGCCCTCAAAACCTGACATCAGATTAATTCCAAACACCTCAAGCGAACGGCCCGAACCGTACTGGCGAATAAGTGCAATCGTCGGAATCGCGATCATCAAGCCGTAGAGTGCAAGATGGCCCAGCTTTGCCATAACGCTCACCGATGGCGGGCGACGCGACGCATTGGCTAACGCCCATATCGCTCTCAGTACGACTAAGGTCAGTAGCAATACACCCACTGGGTAATGGGTTCCCCAGAAGAACTCTTCAAAGGGAGTGTCGGGAAAAAGCCAGTGCGCCGTGGCACTCGTAAACTGCCAAGCAAACAGTAGCGCCATCCCCCAATGCAACAAGCGGCTAATCGCACCGTAACGTTGACTGTTATCCATTATCGGTAATGCCATGCAGCTTCTCCCTTCTTTTAATGAGCTAGTCGTGATGCTTATTTTATCGGGGCAACACGTAAATAACATGGCAACAACGTGCAACTTAGTTGCACAAACTGGAACGCAGCGTTTCCAAGGGCTATTAAAGCGACTGCGGGAAATCGTTTAAGCCCTTCAAAAATGCCTGTTTGGCCGTTTCAAACGCCTTAGGGTCATGTTTAAAGCGACGCAGGATAAGCGCTTCATCCAACACCAGGGTAGGCGCTAATTCGCGAATACTCTTGGCAGGGTGGCGAGCGCCCAAGCCAATACGCTTTCCATCCACCCCGCCGAACCAGCGCTTAATGCCACTTTTTTGATAGAACGCTTCTTGTTCGGCGTTATCCACTTCGACACGTAGTGGGGCTTTCAAAGTAAGTTCGCTGATCAAACGCTGCGGGGCATCTGCCTGGTCAAGCGCGCAGGCGTGAGTCACCGTCATGCCCTCGCCCTCCTCGTCCAGCACTAGTAGTGCCAGCGCTTGAGGTTTACCCTGTCTATCAACAGCAGCAAACAGCCGCGCTGCTTCTTGCGGAAAAAACACACTGCAGGTGCCGGTGAATACAACCAGCGGCGTAAGACCAGCCTCTTGTCCGTAAACCTCAGCGCATAATCGCGCCAGACAGGCGTTGCGCTGGGCCTCTGCGTTAACGTGTACGACCTTCATTTGAATCATCCTCAGCGACTAAAAACCCGCAAGCCTAGAGCAAACATCACCGTTTTGACAGCGCGACGTGCCTCACCACGACGTCCATTCATTTTTACTGATACTGAACACTACTGTTAACTATCTGTCGAAGAGAACTGTAAGCGTGAACATCACTTAGAAGGAGCTAGTATGCCCACCTTTATGAATGACCCTACCATGCCCACACCAAGCTTCCCCGGTAGCCACATGGTAGTCGATGATCACTATGTGTTTATTTCAGGACTGACCGTTGGCGATCTCTCTAACGGCCACGCAACCCGGGGCGACGTTAAAGAGGAGACTCGCCTCGTGATGCGCGCACTCTCGCGCATGCTTGAAATGGAAGGCGGCAGCTTAGCGGATATAGTGCGGGTTGATATCCACCTCACGGATCTACACGCTATCCAAGACATGGACACTGTTTACGCGGAGTACTTTGAACCTGGCCGCTACCCTGCCCGCACCTGCACCGAATCCCCTAACCTCTACGGCGGAAGCAGTATTGAAATCACTGTGATGGCGAAGCGCGCAAATCATTAGTTTCTTTAAACACAAAAAGCCAATTTAATGGCTTTTTGTGTTTGTTTAGAGGCAGTCAATTTTATAACCCAGCCAACATCCCTGTGGGATAGGTAAGCGTTAACAGATTCGCCATCCCCATTAAGAAGAGTGTCACGCCAGCCGCTAAACCCACGGCAGCAACGGGCTTCATACGCGCTACCACCAGTAAGAACCCAAGGCAAAATAGCGCGGCGGCAAATAGGAAGCCGAGCACCATAACGCTTGCGATCAAGGCAAAGAAACCGGCTACCCAGAGCAACTGCTGGCTTAATGTCTGAATTTGCCACTTCATCGGTTTTATGACCGTTCTGATAATTTCCAGTACGCACGCCGCCACGATAATGGCAATCGCCAGCCTCGGCATAATGCCCCCTAGCATGGAAAGGTCAGCAAACGCCCACCACATATATCCAGCCACCGCTAACAGGCTGCCAAGCAATGCCACATCGATCACACCCAGCGACAGCGGCGCCACCTCTTCTTGAAGCGCATGTTTAGCAGAGTTCTCGGTTGGGCGGCGCTTGTGCAAGTAGCTGCGTAAAGGGGGGACAATCAGTGATGCCGCAATCAGTGCACCAATGATCAGTACCCCAGGCCGCATAAAGGCTTCTGCACCTTGAAACTGAGCGGCTTGATAGAAGTAGGCTTCTGCACCGGGAGCTAGCACAAAGCCAATCAAAAAGGCGGGGCGAGACCAGTTTGCCTGCTTAAACAGCACGCCAATTGCGCCAATAATGCCGAGTGCAAATAGATCACCCAGCGAACGCGTCGCTTGATAGGCGGCGAAGAGGATCAAGATGGTAATCAGCGGCGCTAAAATCACGAATGGCACCCGGGTTAAGCTGGCCACGGGCCTAGCTAACCCTAAACAAAGCGCCGCGCCTAAAATATTAGCCAGCGCTAATGACCAAATAATGGTGTACGTCAGATCGAGGTTCGTCTCTAACATACTGACACCGGGCTGCAGGCCAAGCAGAAGCAAACCACCTAAAAACACCGCCGCCGTACCCGAACCGGGTATCCCAAACAGTAAAGTAGGCACCATCGCCCCGCAGGCACATGCGTTATTAGCAGACTCCGGCGCAATCACGCCGCGAATATCGCCTTTACCAAACTGCGATTTGTCCTTGGCGCTCTGCACCGCGTGGCCGTAGGKGAGCCAATCCACCACCGAGCCCGCCAAGCCTGGGATAGTCCCCATCAAGCTGCCAATCCCCGCGCAGCGAGCCACTAATCCAGGCCTCCTGGCCACATCCTTTACACCCTCTTTCCAGCCTTTGCCCAATTGGCAGGGCTGTTCGGCAATCGCGCCACGCTTCACCAATAGATCAATGATTTCAGGCAGTGCGAAAATACCTAAACCTACCACCACTAACGGCAAACCGTCATAGAGGTAGTCAATTTCAAACGGCAGCCGAAACTCTCCGGTAGCTGGCGCCATGCCAATGGTGCCAACCAGTAAGCCAACGCCGCAGGCAGCAATGCCTTTAAAGACATCCTTACCAGACAAAACCGCCACCATGGAGAGCCCCAGCAGCGTCAACATAAATAGCTCTGACGATGAAAATGACAGCACAACAGGCCTGGCGATGAGAATAAAGGCCGTGAGCACCACCGCACCGAACAGGCCGCCAATCATTGACGACAGAAATGCACTAGAGAGCGCTCGTGCAGCCTGCCCTTTCTTAGCCAATGCAAAGCCATCCACCACGGTGGCCTGGGAAGCACTCGAGCCTGGTATCCCAAGCAGTACAGAGGCAAACGTATCGCCAGTGGGGATCACCGCCACTAACCCCATCAACATACCCAGGGCGACAGAAGGCTCCATACCATAGAGGAAAGGCAGCAGAAGCGACATACCGGCAATACCGCCAAGTCCAGGGATGATGCCCACAATCAGCCCAATCAGGACACCGATAACCATGTACAGCATATGGGGAACAGTAAACAACTGCCCCAAACTGGAAAATAAGACATCTATCATTGTCATGGCTCTTATGTTGTTTAGTGTAAGGGAGCCCAAAAGCACCGCTTAAGCAGTGCTTTTTTGTGTTAACTGGCGTGTTAAATACGGGCACCGTGCTGCTCTAGCAGCCACTCGACCAACCACTGTCGCGTGGCATCATCAAGTGACATGGCCTCCTGCAGATGCTGCTCGACGACCTCACCCACCACCGGCGTGTAGGGGCCAAGCTGGGCCTCCGCCGCGTCTTTAAACGCTTCTGTATCCACAAAACGCTGTGCCGCTTCGCGATACTCTTGAATGAGTTCATCTGGCGCGTCACTGGGTAGCAGGATCAACTTTTGAAGTGTGAACCCGGAGGCAAAGAACTTGCGATACGCCTCAGCGGCAGGGCCGCTAGGCGCTTCACCATGCAAGGTTTCGTAAACTTCATTGAAGGTTGGCAAGTCAGGGAAGGCAGGGTCACGCACGATCTCGCCGCTGTCGTTAAGCACACCTAGCGAAAACAGCGGCACCGCTCGGCCGCTCTCTACCAGAGGTTCTACGCTGCTGAAATAGGCAGAAGTAGTTTGAAAGTCGATATCCGCCTCGCCGCGCTCAAAGGCTAACCGCCCTTCTCCACGGCTACGCATGCCAGAGACGGCCTGTACATCAGCACCCAGCAGATCAAGCGCAATCAATACCGGCAGCTCCAGCCCTGTATGGCTTTGCACGGCAAATTTAACGCGCTGGTTGGTCACCGCGCTCAGCACCTCTTCTGCGCTATCGCCCAGGCTAGGTTGGGCATACACCACACCGCCTGTGGGGGTCGCTAAAATCGGTGTCCAATCGTCGTAGCTATAACGTACACGCCGGTCTTGCAGCATGGCGGGGTACTGGGTGGAAGCAGACGTGCCTATCCATTGGCTGCCATCTGAGTCCGCACGCATAGCGAACAGGTTACTGCCATTAATGGAGCCACCGCCGGGCACGTTATCGATGACCAGCGTAGGGTTACCTTGAATATGGTCACTCATCCAGGTAGAGAAGAAGCGTGCCCATACATCGGTTCCACCGCCTACACCAAAAGGAATGGTCCAGTGGATCGTGTCGGGCACGTTCACATCGTTCGCTTGGGCATTCACACTGATGGCGCCCAGCGTGGAACAAGCAACGACAAGTAGCGCTTTTTTGAACTTGTTAAGCGGTGTGTGCTTCGAGGTAGTCATGGCGATACTCCTGTTATTGATTATTGTCGGTTGTTAATAGTGGTAGCGTGATTCAATCAATGGTTTCGATGGCGTGATTACCCGCTGCCTTTAAAGGGGTCGCGTAGAAAATTTGCCCGCTCATAATTTTGCGGGCCGTTCGGATAAGCGACACACGTGCCAGGTCAAACGCATTCTGCTGGCGATACTCTGCCGTCAGCTCAATAGAGCCAGAAGGATGCTCCAGGACGATCTGTGATAGAAGCTGCCCAGCCGAAAGCTTTTGATGGCTGATGGCCATATCATTGGCAACAGAACCGGGTAAATTAATCGCGGCGGCAACGGCCATCGCCCCGGTGACGGCAATGGCTTTGTGGCAGCGATGAGGCACAAAATAGCGAACATTCAGCGTGCTCAATTCCGCTTCAGCTGCTGAAATCAGCACGACCTTGGGAAGAACGCTCTGACTAACATCACCCATTCCCATCCGTAGCCCCGCTGCGCGGCGCAGGTTTTCTAAACGTGTTAACAACGGCGCATTATCATCCAATTCGGCAGGCGATTCATGGCCGGTTAATCCGACCGACTCAGCGCGCAGCAGCATAATCGGGGTAGCCGCATCAATACAGCTCACCTCAACCCCTGCTATCTCATCGCATGCGTTTCCCGTGGGTAACAGCTGACCCGTTTTACTGCCCATGATGTCTAAAAAGCTAAGCTGGATACCCGCAGCACTTCCCGGAACGCCGCTAATGGTGACACTGCCTTCGTACTGCACCTGCTTCCCCGGTGTTGGGACATGGCATTCGATCAACCGCTGGGTGTTTAAGTTATGGACTTTTACCACGGTGGTACCGTCTTGCGGTTCTACCAGCCCCGTTTCTATAGCATATGGCCCTACGGCAGAGAGCATATTGCCGCAGTTAGGGTTAAAGTCGACACGCTTGTTCACTACATCCACTTGAGCAAACAGATAGTCAACATCGGCGCCAGGGTGCGATGAGCGCTCTACAATAGCCACTTTACTGGTGAGCGGGTCGCCGCCCCCAATACCATCGATCTGTAACGCGTGGCCGGAGCCCATCAAACTCAGCAAGATATCAGCCTGCTGGGCCTGATCACTGGGCAGGTCTTTCATGCGAATAAAGGGGCCTCGAGAGGTTCCGCCCCGCATAATGACACAAGGAATGCTGTTCATATCGTTCCGCCATAGTTCGCGATGACTGTATGCACGGAGAATGTCAGCCAATCTTTAATGTCTCAAATGCAAATATAGGTTGTTATAAATCCGTTTTTTGCATTAATGTGTTTTGATTATTAATCCACCTTCTTAGCGCAACAATCCTATGCTGCATAGACTCGAATTTCTTGACCTCCAGGCCTTCATTTTGGTCGCTGAATTGGGCACCTTTCATGAGGCGGCGCAGCGCTTGCATTTGTCGCAACCGGCCCTCACTCGCCGTATCCAAAAGCTGGAAGAACTCCTTGAAGTTGAACTACTTGAGAGAACCACTAGGCGTACTCGACTGACGCCTATTGGGGCCGATTTTTTGCCCCGGGCCAGGCGAATGCTTGAGGAGTACGAGTCCTCTATCTTGGGGATTCGGGAGTTGGTCACGCACCAAAAAGGAACCGTGACGATTGCCTGCTTGCCGACGGCGGCATTCTACTTTTTGCCTAGTGTCATTCGTGTGTTTAGCGAGGCTTGGCCGGGCATTCGCATCCGAATTTTGGATGTCAGCGCCAACGAGGGGCTGGAAAAAGTCATTAATGGCGAGGCAGACTTCGGTATCAACATGATCAGCGCGCAAAGCTCGGAGGTGCGATTTACCCCGCTGCTGCGCGACCCCTTTGTATTGGCACTACGCTCGGATCATCCGCTCGCCAGCAAAAAGCAGATTGAGTGGAGCGATCTAGAAGATGTGCGACTCATCACCGTGAGCCGCGATAGTGGTAACCGCACGTTGCTGGATAATGCGCTTTCGGCAGAGGGCATCCACCTCAACAGCTTTTACGAGGTTCAGCACTTGTCGACCTCTTTGGGTTTAGTAGAGTCAGGCTTAGGGGTGGCTATTTTGCCGCGTATGACCATGCCTGGCCCAGATCACGACACACTGTGCTCAAGAGATCTGCCTGAGCCACGCATTCAGCGTTCCATTGGTCTTGTACGCAGCAATACCCACAGCCTCTCCAGTACCGCTCAGTTATTTATTGATTTACTGCTGGAGCACTGGGTCAAAGAATCTACTTAACGGCTTTCATCACGCCAGCATCAATCAGCGCAATAACCGCCTCAATATCAATGTGCTCCTCCAGCATATCGGCTAAGCGATCGAGCTCGCGTTCACGGTGGGCTTGATAATCACTCTCCTCCCCATTCACGAGGCCCAGCTGTTTTAACAATGCTTGGCAGGCTTCGGGGTGGTCAAACAACCCATGCAGGTAGGTGCCGATAATTTGGCCATCTTTGCTAACGGCGCCTTCTGGACGTCCGTCTATTTCAAATAGCGGTGAACTAAGCGCTGCCCCGTCGCTTACACCGTTATGGATTTCATAGCCGGTAACGGTAGCGCCCTCCGCCACCGTTAAACCACTCACATTGCGCAGTTGCTTACCCGCCACCATGCGCGTGGTCAGGGGAAGCAGTCCTAACCCCGCTACTTTTTCAGGTTTCCCCTCCAGGCCCTCCGGGTCATCCACCCATTCGCCCAGCATTTGGAAGCCACCGCAAATACCTAGCACCGTGCCGCCATAGCGCAGATGACGCTGAATGGCGATATCCCAGCCCTGGCGTTTTAACCACGCCAGATCGCTTGCGGTACTTTTACTACCGGGCAGCATAATCACATCGGCGGCAGGAATCGGCTGGTCGGCCCGGATAAACGACAACGAGRCCTGGGGATGTAACCGCAGGGGGTCAAAGTCAGTGTGATTACTGATGCGCGGTAGCGCGGGCACGATCACCTTGAGCGTCTGGCTGGCTTTTTCAGCGTGGGTTAAACCAATGCTGTCTTCGGCATCGAGTACCAGCCCCTGCAGATAAGGCAATGTTCCAAACACTGGTTTTCCAGTGCGCTCCTCCAACCATTCGAGCCCAGGATTGAGCAGTGCAATATCACCCCGAAAGCGGTTGATAATAAAACCCTTGGTGCGAGCCTGTTCGCTCTCGCTTAACAGCGCCAACGTACCTACCAGTTGGGCAAAGACACCACCGCGGTCAATATCACCCACCAGTAATACCGGGCAATCTACCGCTTCGGCAAACCCCATATTGGCGATATCGCCTTTACGCAAATTGATTTCAGCCGGGCTGCCCGCGCCTTCGGCAATAATCACATCAAAGCGGCTTTCTAACGCATGCCACGCGGCCATTACACTCTCTTTAGCGGTGCGTTTAAAAGCGTGGTAATCCAGAGCATCCATATGACCATGTACCTTGCCACGCAAAATCACCTGAGCGCCACGATCGGTTTCTGGCTTTAACAGTACCGGATTCATATCACTGTGGGGCGCTAAATAGCAGGCTTGCGCCTGTAACGCAGTGGAACGGCCAATCTCGCCGCCGTCCTCAGTCACGGCGCTATTCAGCGCCATATTCTGAGGTTTAAATGGCGCCACTGATATCCCACGCCTTGCCAGCGCGCGGCAAAGGGCTGCCACCACGGTGCTTTTACCCGCATCCGAGGTGGTGCCTTGAATCATCAGTGTGGCCATAAAGTGGTCTCGCCCAGGTGAACAAGAGCAAGACTTTAGCGGGAGGCGCTAAGTGGCGCAATGTGTTCAGTCTCCGCTCAAGCACCCTAATTCCTTTAATAATCAAAAATACTTTTTATCGCCATCAATTCGTCATATGCCATCTCTAGGCTGATACCTAATAAATGAGATCGATCTCATTGCATCTACAACAGGTATTCGCATGGCTGATTTACTTAGTGTCGCCAAACTCGCCGGGGTTTCCCGGGCAACCGCGGCGCGGGCTTTTTCAAACCCCGACTTGGTACGACCCGCTACCCGAGAACGCGTTTTTAACGCTGCACAGCAGTTGGCGTTTAGGCCGAATAAAGTCGCACAGCAGCTGCGCTCGCAAGCCACCCAGATGATTGGCGTGATGGTGCCCAGCCTTGATAACCCGGTGTTTGCCGAGCAGCTACAAGCCATGGAAGTGGCTGCCCGTGCGTCTGGTTACTCACTGATCGTGACCACCAGCGAATACTCGCCCAGCCGCGAGGGTGACATTGTTGAGGAGATGCTGCGCCAGCGCGTGGACGGCTTGGTGCTGACCGTGGCTGAAGCGGATAGCAGCGCCGTGCTAGAGAAGCTGCGTTTGGAAAAGACGCCCTGCTTACTGGTCTACAACCCACCCGGTAATAGTGGTTTCCCCTCAATCGGCGTCGATAACCGTGCCGCCAGCGCTGATGCCACGCGATATTTAATCACTCTAGGGCACCAGCGAATTGGCATGGTTGCTGGCCCGTTGCTCCAGTCAGACCGCGCCCGGCAGCGCTTTGACGGTTACTGCCACGCTATGCGCGAGGCAGGCCTGATCGCACGCCCGTTGGTTGAGATGACCCGCCATACCCAAGCTGACCTGAAAAGCCTAACACCTGCACTGCAAGGGCCAGAGGCTCTCAGCGCGGTGATCTGTACCAATGATCTGCTCGCCATCAGCCTGATGGGCGAATTACAACGCGCAGGTTTTAACGTGCCTGGCGACCTTTCTGTGATGGGCTTTGATGGCATTGCCTTAGGCAAGCACCTCTACCCATCGCTATGCACTATTGAGCAGCCTCGCGCCGACATTGGGCGCACCGCGGTTCACACCTTGTTAGCCATGATTCGGGGAGAAAAATGCACACCCGCTCCCCTGCCCCACGCATTGCGTAAGGGCGAAAGTGTCGGAATCCCGGCATCCCGCAAGTCCACGTTAAGCACTTTATAGAGGAACTTGGTATGAGTCTTAAACGCATGAACCTTAAGCGTCTTTATCAAGCGTTACTGGCCACGGCGGTTATCAGTGCGTCAGGGGTCGCTACTGCCCAGTCAAGCGACAACGCTATCTGCTACAACTGCCCGCCTGAGTGGGCGGACTGGGGCACTCAGTTGCGTTTGATCGAACAGGAGACCGGCATTCGCGTGCCGCAAGACAACAAAAACTCCGGCCAATCCTTAGCCCAATTGGTTGCCGAAGCCAGTAGCCCGGTGGCCGATGTCGTTTACTACGGGGTGACCTTCGGCATTCAAGCCATGGAAGAGGACGTAGTGACGCCCTACCAGCCCGAACACTGGGATGAGATTCCTGAAGGTCTAAAAGACCCCGAAGGCAACTGGTTTGCCATTCACTCCGGCACCCTCGGCTTTATGGTCAACGTCGACGCCTTGGATGGCGCGCCGGTGCCCACTTCCTGGGAAGATCTGCTCAAGCCCGAGTACCGCGGCATGGTGGGCTACCTTGACCCAGCCAGCGCCTTTGTCGGCTACGTCGGTGCCGTGGCGGTCAATCTAGCCATGGGTGGCGATCTTAATGACTTCACCCCGGCGATCGACTACTTCAATCAGCTCGCCGAAAACGACCCAATTGTGCCCAAGCAAACCAGCTACGCTCGAGTACTTTCTGGTGAGATCCCGATTCTTCTCGATTACGACTTCAACGCTTACCGCGCACGCCATAGCGATGGTGCCAATGTAGAGTTTGTGATTCCCGCAGAGGGCAGCGTAGTAGTGCCTTATGTTATGAGCCTGGTAAAAGATGGCCCGAACCCTGAGAACGGCCAGCAAGTGCTTGATTTCGTGCTCTCTGACCAAGGCCAAGCGGTATGGGCAGATGCTTACCTACGTCCCGTGCGCGCCAACGCCATTTCCCCTGAAGCGCGCGAAGTCTTTCTGCCCGATAGCGAGTACGCCCGTGCCGAGGCACTTGACTACCCCGCTATGGCGGCTGCTCAGCGTAGCTTCTCTGAGCGGTATCTGTCGGAGGTTCGTTAATCATGACAGCAGCATCCAAGCAGCCCTCCGGGGCTGCTTCTTACGTTAATAGCCGTCAGATAAAGGTTGGGCCCGCGCGTCGAAAAAGCCTTATAGCAATGTTCGCCTTACTGCCAGCTCTGGTGGTTTTCTGCGCCTTTTGGCTACTGCCTTTTTCGCGTCTAATCATGATGGGCGCAGAGGCTGATCCAAGCAGCGGTATTAGCGCCTACCTGACCATTCTTACCCATCGTCAGTACTTAATCAGCCTGGCCACCACCGTTTGTCTCTCGCTGGTAGTGTCACTGGTAGCGGTTGCCATTGCGGGCGTTGCCGGATTTTTTCTCGCCCGCCAGCGTTTTTTTGGCAAGTCCATACTCGTAGCTATCCTCACCTTTCCGCTGGCTTTTCCAGGTGTGGTGGTGGGCTTTTTGGTCATCATGCTGGGAGGGCGTCAAGGTGCCTTGGCGCAGACCAGCCTGTGGCTGTTTGGCGAGCGCTGGATGTTCGCTTACTCACTGGCCGGGCTATTTATTGGCTACCTCTACTTCTCCATTCCTCGCGTCATTACCACGGTGATGGCAGCCTGCGACAACCTGGATCAAAGTCTTGAAGAGGCAGCTCGCTCGTTAGGTGCTAACACCTGGCAGGTCACCAAGGATGTCATCGTACCCGGCATTGCACCCGCGCTGCTCTCAACCGGTGCCATCTGCTTTGCTACCAGCATGGGCGCCTTTGGTACGGCGTTTACCCTGGGCACGCGATTGAGCATTCTACCGCTCAATATCTACGGCGAATTCACCAACTACGCTAACTTCGCCATGGCCGCCGCGCTTTCGGTGGTGCTGGGTGTGATTACGTGGATGGCATTGAGCCTTGCCCGCAGGCTGGCAGGCGGCAACTTGGGAGCCTCCGTATGAAATCGCGTCTACGCTTTACGCTGCAATTGGGCTTCACCCTGCTGGTGTGCCTGTTCATGATCGTGCCTGTCGCAATGTCAGTCATGGCGGGGCTAACCGAGAACTACTTTGTTGGCCTGCAGAGTGGCTTAACGCTGCGCTGGGTAAATGAGGTGTGGCAGCTCTACGCCGATACCATCTGGCTGTCGATTAAACTGGCGCTCGCCTGTTTATTGATCACTATCCTGATTGGCGTACCCGCCGCCTATGGCCTGCTGCGCAGCCGTCGCCGCTGGGCCAATGCGATTGAAGAACTCCTGCTGCTGCCGGTTGCCGTGCCTGGGCTGGCCACCGCGCTTGCCCTACTGCTCGCCTATGGCAGCTACCGTGAATTTCGCGGCAGCTGGSTATTTATTCTGGTTGGCCATGTGCTGTTTACCTTGCCCTTTATGGTGCGCGCGGTGCTCTCCGTGATGCAAACCGCCAAGCTTCCCCAACTGGAAGAAGCCGCCGCCAGCTTAGGTGCCAGCTTTAGGCAACGCTTTTTCGGGGTGGTCATCCCCAACTGTATGAGCGGCATTTTGGCAGGAGCGCTGGTGGTGGTCACCCTATCGATCGGTGAATTCAACATTACCTGGATGCTGCATACCCCCTTGACCAAAACGCTACCGGTCGGTTTAGCCGACAGCTACGCCTCGATGCGACTGGAAATTGGCTCAGCCTACACGCTGATATTTCTGGTGATGGTGGTGCCCTTGCTGGTGGCGATTCAGTGGGCGGGACGACTCACCGAGCAGCGTCGCTAAGCGCCTTGCGCTTTCAAAACATTCGATTGCTTTATTTGAGAATCCGTTATGAGTTCATCTGTCAGCATTACGCTACACCAATGCAGCCGCACCTTCGCAGGCGGCAACACAGCGCTCCAGCCGCTTGATTTGCAAGTTAATGCGGGCGAAACCCTGGTACTGCTGGGCCCTTCCGGCTGCGGCAAAACCACCACCCTGCGCATTATTAGCGGCCTGGAAAGCCCCGACAAAGGCGGGCAAGTACTGTTTGGCGAGCGTGATGTCACCGCTCTGCCGATTGAGCAGCGCGACGTGGGAATGGTGTTTCAAAACTACGCGCTATTTCCCAATATGAGCGTTGCCGACAATATTGCCTACGGCTTAAAAATACAGCGTTTGCCACGTGCCGAGATCGCCCATCGGCTTGACGAAGTCATGCATATGGTCGACTTACAAGGCTTTGGTGACCGGCGCATCGACGCCCTTTCAGGTGGGCAAAAGCAGCGCGTCGCCCTCGCCCGCGCCATTGCTGTTCGCCCCAAGGTGCTGCTGTTTGATGAGCCGTTAGCAGCCCTCGACGCCAAACTGCGCGACCGCTTACGCATCGAAATTGGCCAGCTTCTACGGGAGCTAGGCACCACGGCGGTTTATGTCACCCATGATCAAGACGAGGCGATGGCCCTGGGTGACCGCATCGCGGTCATGCAAGCCGGACGCATCGCGCAGTTGGGCACCCCCCAAGAGATTTATCATCAGCCGGCTAATGCCTTTGTGGCCGATTTTATTGGTGCGGTTAACTGCCTGGACGTGATCAGCACACGCGCCGATGGAGGATTGGTCGTCCATGGAGGTGAACTCATCGCTGCCCATTTGCAGGGAGTATCCACTGTCTACTGCCGTCCAGAAGATATCCAGGTGGTTTCCGTTGACCAAGCCGATGTAAAGGGGAAAGTGGTACAAAGCATTTTCCTGGGCCAGACCCAGCGCCTGATGGTGGACACGGGCGGCGCTTCGCCGCTCCAGATTGAGGCACCCTCCCGCCAGCGCTGGCCAAACGGCACCGCGATTGGTTTGGCACTCCCCTCCAGGGTGCTTTTTCACCCAGATAAGCCCACCGCCCCTGTTAATGCCAAGGAGATGGCCAATGGCTGATCAAGGTTTCAACATTCAGAAAGCCCCGCATGCCCAGCAATGCCTTATCGCCCAGATTAGCGATCCGCATATCAAGGCGGGCGGTAAACTCTCTTACCGCCAGGTAGATACCGCTAGTGCTCTGCGCCAAGCAATTAGCACGCTCAATCAGCTAGCGCCGCGGCCCGACCTGGTGCTGATTAGCGGTGACTTGGTCGATTTTGGCCATTCTGACGAGTACGCCACCTTTAAGCAGATCCTGGCTGAATTAACGCTGCCCGTGTACGTGATTCCTGGCAATCATGATGACCGCGATCATCTGCGCGCCGCCTTTCCCGAGCACCGTTATCTGTTTCAGCACCGCGACTATCTGCAGTGGGTGATAGAGGATTATCCGGTGCGCCTAGTGGGGCTCGACTCATCAGTGCCCGGTAAGCCCCACGGTGAGTTAAGCGATGAAAGCCTGCAGKGGCTAGACACTACGCTGGCAGAGCAGCCCGAGAAACCGACTCTCGTCATGGTGCATCACCACCCTTTCGTTAGTGGCATCGACCATATGGATCGCCAGCCGCTTAAGCGACCAGACGCGCTAGCCGACGTCATTGGCAAACATGCCCAGGTCGAGCGCGTGCTCTGTGGGCATCTGCACCGTTCAATCCAGGCCCGCTTTGCTAACACTTTGGCGATTAGCTGCCCTGGGGTTTCCCATCAGGTGAGTTTGGATCTAAGCCCAGACGGCCCCTCCAGCTTTCAGCTAGAGCCCCCCGGTTACCTGCTACACCAGTGGTCGGCGACTAACGGTATGGTGACTCACCAAGGGTTTATTGAGCGCTACCCTGGCCCTTTCCCGTTTTATGATGCTAATGGGTTGATTGATTAAGTCGCTAGACTGGGAGCGGGCGATGTGTTGTCTGTGTGAGCCAGCGCCAGTTCCCAAGCTTGTACCATCTGCTTTTTCTCTAATCCCCAGCGGTAACCGCCGAGTGCGCCGCTTTGTTGAATCACCCGGTGGCAGGGGATCCATAGCGCGATGGGATTAGCCCCCACCGCATTGCCCACTGCACGGGACGATTTAGGTGCCCCTAGCGCCTGGGCAATATGGGAATAGCTGGCAAACTGCCCCTCGGGAATCGTCAGCAGCGCTCGCCAAACCGCTATTTGGAAGTTGGTGCCGGTCACGTGTAGGGACACAGCGGCGGCTCCCTCTTCGGACTGAGAGAACAGCCTCTCCACCGCGTAGCGGGTGGCCTCAGTGCTATGTTGAAAGGTGCTGCGCGGCCACTCTTTGGCCAATCTTGCCAGTAACTCCTCCGAATTAGTCGTATCGACAAACCCCATTCGGCAGATACCCCGGGGCGTTACCGCGACGAATAGGCGACCTAAAGGTGTTTCGTGAACGCCATAAGCGATCTCCACTCCTTCGCCCTGGCGCTTATACTCGCCGGGAGTGACCGCCTCTAACTGAACAAAGTGGTCGTAAAGCCGCGAGCCACCGCTCAGCCCAAGGGTATGGGCGATATCCAACAAAGAAGTGGACGAATGCATCAACTGCTTGCCGCGCTCTAAGGTGAGTGCCTGCAAAAAGCGTTTGGGACTAATCCCCGCATAGCGACAAAACAGCCGCTGGAAGTGGAAGGCACTCAAATGAACATGAGCAGCTACCGTTTCCAGGTTGGGCTGTTCCGCCGCATGAGCCACCATATAGGCCATGGCTTTTTCGATACGCTCATAGTCATTCATTGGGTAATCTCTCTAGCGGGGCTGCTTAGTTCCTTTCAGCCTAAGCTTTTAAGGGCGAGTTGCCGACCCGAATCTTGCGCACTGGCGGGTACTCAGACAGTTTATGTTTAAAAGAGACGCTATGTTTAACAGACATTTCCCCTCGTTTTCGCTAGGGTAATGCCCCGCCTCCATTGACGGTACACGATACGCCCATGCAAGACTTGATCAATGACATTGCCGCAGCCATGGCAAACGCCGAAGAACGCGGTAAGGTCGCAGACTATATTCCCGAGCTTGGCCATGTTGACCCACAGCAGTTCGCCATTTCGCTCGCCACGGTGGATGGCAAAGTGTACTCGGCGGGTTGCGCTACCACGCCCTTCTCGATTCAGAGTATCTCTAAAGTATTTACGCTGACCATTGCACTAGGGCAAGTGGGTGATTCGCTGTGGTCAAAAGTAGGCCGCGAGCCCTCAGGTGATCCCTTCAACTCCATCGTGCAACTAGAGCATGAAAGCGGCAAACCGCGTAACCCGTTTATCAATGCCGGGGCCATTGCGGTGGTCGATGCGATCATGATGGGCCACGAGCCCAAAGAGACGCTGGGCGAAATTCTTAGCTTTGTGCGCTATATCGCCAATGATGACAGCATTTACTTCGACCACGCAGTGGCCGCTTCAGAAATGGCCCACCGCGACCGCAACGCCTCGTTGGCTCACTTTATGAAAGCCTTTGGCCGCTTACGCCATGATGTCGATAAGGTGCTAGGCACCTATTTTCACCAGTGCGCTATCGCCATGAGCTGTGAGCAGTTGGCCCATGCCGGGCTGTTTTTGGCCTCGGATGGTATCAACAAACCCAGCGGCATTCGCGTGGTAGCCCCCCAGCGGGCCCGCCGGATCAACTCATTAATGATGATGTGCGGACACTACGACGCCTCGGGGGAGTTCGCCTTTCGCGTCGGCCTGCCTGGTAAAAGTGGCGTGGGCGGCGGCATTCTGGCCATTGCACCCGGCCATGGCTCCATAGCCGTTTGGTCGCCGGGGCTGGATGCCTATGGCAATAGTTTGCTGGGCACCCAGGCGCTCGAAATGTTTGTGCAGCGCACCGGCTGGTCGGTGTTTGGCCATTAGCAGGGCAACGCTTTAAGCAACGACCTCAATTTTGTGCAATACCGCCACCAGTGGCCATTGCAAACTCCTTGCACTACCGAGGAGGATGACAATGAGCGCTACACTACTGCTGCCTACACTTCTGCCCATGTCCGCATTTGCGCTTGCCGCATCTATTTCGCCGGGACCGGTCAACATCGTTTGTTTGAGTAGCGGTACGCACTACCCTATCGCTAAAGGGCTTGTTTTTGTAACCGGCGCTACGCTGGGGTTTATCGCGCTATTTTTAGCCATCGGCGCTGGCCTTTACTCTTTGCTGAGTGTGGCGCCGCTGCTGGAAACGGTTTTACGCTGGGCAGGTATTCTGTTTTTACTCTACCTCAGCTATCAACTGCTACAGCACGACGGGCGCTTGCAGGAGCGAGGCGGCGTTAAAGCGCCAGGGTTTATGACAGGCGCCATGATGCAGTGGCTCAACCCCAAGGCGTGGCTGGCGTCTGCCGCTGGCATTGGCGCCTACACCACTGCTAATGAGCCCCATCTGCTATGGCTGTTCGCCGGCCTCTATCTGCCTATTTGCTGGCTATCGCTGGCCAGTTGGGTATATGCAGGCGCTTTTCTGAAACGCTATGTTCATCGTCCTATCATCTTACTGACGATTAACCGCGCACTCGCTATCTGCCTGGCGGCTAGCGCTATTGTCTTACTGGTTGAGTAACGGATAGCGGTACTGGTTGGGTGTCGCTGCTACCAGCCGCTTAAACGTTCTTTGAAAGTGGGGCTGGTCATTAAAGCCAGCGTTCAAAGCCGCCTCAACGATAGGTTGCCCTTGTTTTAACGCTTGCTGCCCCATCTGAATGCGCTGATTAATCAGGTAAGCATGAGGCGTTAGTCCGAAGTGCTGTTTAAAGGCGCGAATCAAGTGCCCAGCGCTATAGCCGGACTGCTCACATAGGCGCTCTAGCGATATATCAGCGCTACAGTTGGCACGCAAATAGGCCGCGACCTGTTCTAGCGCACTGGGCGCTTGGGGCAATACCGCGGGGGATTCTTGAGCAAGCACTTGCAGCATGGTAGACAAGTACTCGACTAGCGCCGTTTGCTTATCGCTAATGTCGCGGTGCCCATCCAGCAAACAAGCAGCCATATCGCAGTACCCGGCATAAAGCGCTGGCTGGGTAATGACGGCGGTGGCGATATCTTGCCAGTAAGGCGTATTTAGCAGACCCAATTGGTAACGCAATTCAGTCAGCCACTCGGTATCGACGTAGAGCATCATATACGCCCAGGGCTGGTTCTCAATGGGGTTGCAGGCGTGCACCCAGTGGGGGTTCATCATAACGATGTCTCCCGTACTAATCTGATGCGTCGCATCACGATAGCAAAAAGTGCTTTTACCTGCGGTAACGGCCCCCAGCGACCAATGCGTATGGCTGTGCGGCGCATAGCAAACTTGTCGCGCATCGCTAATCTTGCGCAGCTCCACATAGGACATACGCGTATCCCGCCAGAAGATAGGTGACGAAATTGTACTCATGTTCTGCTCTTGTTATTCAAAAATAGCCTTTGACGCTTCGGCTTGGCCTAGGCTGGACAATAGCACAGCACACGCCCAGTATGGGCCACTGATAAGCGCTATATGAACTAGATTGCATAGGGATGCGCAACGCCTAATATGTCAGGAGGACACCATGGCCAATAGTATGAATAACCCCGACCACCGTGATGCGATTACCCTTTTCGCCCGCATGGGTTACGCCTCTCGGGGCATTGTGTATGTATTAGTAGGCGGCCTTGCAGCGCTGGCAGCTTTTGGGCAAGGCGGCCAAACAGAAGGCAGTCGGGGCGCCTTAGAACGCGTGCTCACTGCTCCCTTCGGAAAAGTCTTGTTAGCCATTATGGCCATCGGCTTGGTGGGCTACGCGATGTGGCGGATCATCCAAGCAGTTAAAGACACCGACCATCACGGCAACGGTGCCAAGGGGCTGGCAATTCGTGCGGGCTTATTGGCCAGCGCCATTACCCACACGTTGTTGGCTTTTTTTGCCGCCACGCTCATCTTGCAATTTGCGGGCTCTTCAGGTGATTCAGGTGGCGGCTCACAAGGCGTCGCAGGTTGGCTGATGCAGCAGCCTTTCGGGCGCTGGCTGGTAGGCGGGGTCGGCCTCATCATGATTGGCGTAGGTATCGCCCACGCGCTTAAAGGCTACAAAGCCAAATTCGACAAACACTTTGCTATGCCACCCAAAACTCAACAATGGGCCTATCCTATCTGCCGTTTTGGCTTAGTGATTCGTGGTCTTGTATTTGTGATCGTGGGTAGCTTTTTTATCATCGCCGCTTATCAAATCAATCCCAATGAAGCTGGCGGTATGGGCGAAGTGTTTAGCACGCTGCGAAGCCAGCCTTTCGGTCAGTGGCTACTTGGGTTTGTCGCACTGGGACTCTTCGCGTTTGGTCTCTACAGCCTATTAGCGGCTGTCTATCGCCGCATTAATCCCGAAGTGTAGAGACCTGCATGGCCATAGCATCCAAACGCACTAAGCAGTGGTTTGAGCGTATTAACGGCTCGAAGAATATGCTGTGGCTACTCGCCACCCTCTCCTTTTTGGAGACTATTATTCTGCCCATTCCTCTTGAGCTGGTGTTGATACCGCTGATGGCCGTTAATAGGCAGCGGCTGTGGTTACTGGCTTTGGTCACTACTGCGGGCTGCCTCGTCGCGTCGCTGGTGGGCTACAGCATTGGCTTAGTGCTTTATGAGTCGGTGGGCACCTGGTTTATTGAGTCTATGGGGATGCAGAATAGCTACCAGGCATTTCAAACATTTTTCGATCAGTACGGTTTTGCCGCTATTTTGGCCATTGGAATACTACCGATTCCCTTCCAGGTGGCGATGATTACCGCCGGGCTTTCCGGCTACCCAATCGTAATGTTTGTAGTAGCGACATTAATCGCCCGTGGCTTGCGCTACTTCGGCCTTGCCTGGCTGGTTCACCGCTTTGGCCACCGTGTTCTGGTACTGTGGAAACGCCATGCCTTGGTAACCAGTTTGGTGGCAGGGGTTGTTGTACTTGCGGTGGCTCTAGGAATGCAGGCACTGGCTGGGCTGGTGGTGTAAGCCGTGAATCGATGCCAACCAGCTAAATACCGTAATCTCGCTCGACTTTAGCGATACGGGTTTTGAAGTGTTGGTACCACTGCTGATGGCCTAGCCGCTGAGCCTCTTGATGCTCAGCATGGGCTTTCCACGCTTTAATAGACGCCAAGTCGGCCCAGTAAGAAACTGTTACACCCACTTCATTGCGGGCAGACTCCACTCCTAAAAATCCCGGCTGCTGCGCTGCAAGCTCAACCATTCTTGCCGCCATCTCGTCATAGCCGTTATCGACCTCTGTGCGTAGTGAAGTAAAAATAACGGCGTAGTAAGGCGGTTCGGGGGTAGTGGCAATCATGGACATGGCATCACCGGGTTTCTTGGATCAGGGGCTTCGAAGCATATCCCATGAAACAAAAAATGTATTCAGGGAGCCCACTGCCAGCTGCCGCCAAACCGTACCACAGGCAGTGGGAAGAGCTAGCCTAGGCGTCATCCTGCGCCTTACCAGGCGGTGCTGCCGTATGCTTGGCTTTCATATCCTTGAAGGCTTCCATAATGTCCATGGGCAGCGGGAAGACGATCGTCGACGCGTTCTTGTTGCTCATGTCGCTCATGGTCTGCAGATAGCGTAACTGCAGCGCGGCGGAGTTTTCCTGCATCACATTGGCCGCTTCGACCAGCTTCTTGGAAGCCTGCAGTTCACCCTCGGCATGGATGACCTTGGCGCGACGTTCGCGCTCCGCCTCGGCCTGGCGGGCAATGGCGCGGATCATGCTCTCGTCAAGATCCACGTGCTTGATTTCGACGTTCGCCACCTTGATGCCCCAGGAGTCCGTCTGGGCGTCGAGGATTTCCTGGATATCGTCGTTGAGCTTGTCGCGCTCGGAGAGCATTTCATCCAAGTCATGCTTACCCAGCACCGAACGCAGCGTGGTCTGGGCCAGTTGACTGGTGGCCTGGGTAAAATTCTCCACCTGAATAATCGCTTTTTCCGGATCCACCACGCGGAAGTAAAGCACGGCGTTGACCTTCACCGTGACGTTATCCTGGGAGATCACGTCCTGCTCGGGCACGTCCATGGTGATGACGCGCAGGTCGACCACCTGCATCTTTTGAATCGCGGGGATCACGATGACCAGGCCCGGCCCTTTCACCTTCTGATAGCGGCCCAGAAAGAACACTACGCCGCGTTTGTACTCCGGCAGTATGCGAATGGAGGCGGCGATTAGTAGCACCACTAATACGACTGGGACAAGATACGAAAGAATCATGGGGCACCTCGTTTAGCGGATGATCAATTACCCAACGACAGCCACCAAGGCCAGGGTCGCTAGGGATGTGAGACATAGACCGTCAAGCCTTCAAGACGCACTACCTTCAGCTCCTCACCCTGCTTGACGGGAGCATCGCTCACCGCATTCCAACGTTCGCTGTGCAGCCAAACGTGGCCGTTGGTTTCAAAATCTTCCAGGGCAACGGCACTAGCACCTATCATCTGCTCGATACCGGTATGCGCCGGGCGACGGCGCAGCGTGGCAAAGCGCGTCAACGTCCACAGCATCAGGCCGCCGGATACCAGCGCCACGCCGCCAATCAGCGGTAATGAAATCGCCATGTACTCGGCATCCATGAGCATGATCGACCCGAGTACAAAAGCAATAATGCCGCCGAGCCCCAGCACACCAAAGCTGGGCATCAGAGCCTCGCCCACCATCAAGGCAAGCCCGACGACAATCAGCGCCAGACCAGCGTAGTTGATCGGCAGCACCTGAAATGCAAACAGGGCGAGCAACAGGCAAATCACGCCAATGGTGCCGGGAAACAAGCTACCGGGACTGGCAAGCTCGAAAACCAGCCCGTAGAAGCCGATGATCATCAAAAAGAAGGCGATGTTGGGGTTGGTAATCAGCGACAGCACCTGGGTGCGCCAATCCGGATCGAAGCGCTCGATAGTGAGGTCGGCGGTCTCGAGGGTGGCATCACCGCTTTGCATAACCACGCTGATGCCGTCGATCTGTTCAAGTAGATCGGTGAGATCGCGCGCCACCACTTCGATGACGTTCTGCTCCAGCGCCTCGCTGGCGGTGAGGTTGACGGCATCACGCACCGCGTCTTCTGCCCAATCGGCATTGCGATCATGGCGTTCCGCCAGGCTGCGGATAAAGCTCACCGCGTCTTCCATCACCTTGCGTTCCATGGCGCTACCCTCGCCTTCCGACTCGTCAGCCGCGCTGTCATCGTCGCCTTCATTGCTGCCGGGCAGCCCGCCGCCCATCTGAATGGGCGTGGCCGAACCGAGATGCGTCGAGGGGGCCATGGCGGCCACATGGCTGCCGTAAAGCAGATAGGTGCCCGCGCTTGCCGCGCGCGCACCGCTGGGGGATACGTACATGACGACGGGGACATCAGCGTTGAGCATCTCGCGAATCATGTCGCGGGTAGTGTCGMCCAGYCCGCCGGGGGTATCGAGCTCGACGATCACCACTTCGCTGCCCTGCTCGCGGGCTTTATCCAAGCCGCGCTCGAAGTAATCCTTGGTCGCCGGGCCGATCGCGCCTTCGATATTGAGCACCAGCGCGCTGGAAGAAGAGGACTGCGCCATGGCCTGCCAGGTCAACGACATGGTAGCCATTAGCAAACCGGCAACTATCAACCAGAGCCAGTGCGGTTTGAGAGAAAGGGTTTGCATACCCACTCCTCGCATTCAACGCCTGAACATTCCCCTCTGAATCTGAAGCTTATCCATAGCAACATACACAAGGCTATCTACTCAACGTAGCAGCCACTTTGAGCTTCGTCATGAACAACGTGAAGGCAAGCTTCGTGGGTAAAAAGAGCCTGAACCAAGTTAGCGATTTTGAAGGCCAGAGGTGGTCGAAATATTTTGAGGAATCGGTTAGTTCAAGTAATAACCACTCACTTTCCACGTCCCCTCTTCCAAGTGAGGGGTGATGGTTTCCGTAATCTGCGGCCTGTTTTCAAAACTTGTTTGGAACGTCAAAACCGCGTAGTCATCTCTTGGAGCCCCTGGCATAGAGGTTTCGCGAACGACGCTTACTTGCCGACGGGATTGAACCGCACCAAAGTCACGGCGCGCTGCACCAATCGTCCGTTCTAACATGTGCGGTGAAAGCGGCTTTTTTAGTAATGAAGACGAAGTTTCCCATGCCTGCTCATACTGACCGCTATCGATGGCTTCTAGCCACGCCAACGCCGCCGCCTCTGCATCACTGCTGTTTGCATGAGCTTGGGAGGATAGCGAGAGAAACAAGGTGGCAAAGATAAAGATCAGGTTTTTGGGCATAGCAGGGTCTCTTGGCATTTAACAACGACCAGAGAAATCTTCATGGCCTTTGCTATATATCGGTAAACGTCAGGATTTCTTTAGGGTCCCAGAAGGTATTTGATGAACACCAACGCTCCTAGCTATGGCTCTGCTTCTCAAACCCTACCCGCTCGTTTACTATGCGCCACCCACAATCTTTCAGTTGCCACTATTTAGGTCACCATGCCCGTCAACGTCCTCTATACCGACCTTTCTGGCTACTACGATTTGATGTGCGTAGATATCGACTATCAAGCGCAAAGTCACGCCATTCGCAGGCTGCATCAGATTTTCGGTAACGGCGGTACGACACACCTAGATTTAGCCTGTGGCACCGGCCCACACGTGCGCCATTTCATTGATCTTGGATACGCCAGCAGCGGGTTGGATATCAACCAACCCATGCTGGATATCGCCGCCACACGCTGCCCAGAAGCGCTCTTCACGTTGCAAGACATGAGCGACTTCAAAGCCAACGAACCTCAAGACTTAATCACCTGTTTTTTATACTCAATCCACTACAGCGATGGCATTGAAAAGCTCAAAGCGTGTATATCCAGTGTTTATCGTGCACTCAAGTCTGATGGCATTTTCTGTTTTAACGCCGTCGATAAAGACAAAATCGATAACGCTTTATCTGTTAAGCACAGCGCCAAACAAGCAAACGATTTATTCACCTTCCGCTCCGGATGGCACTACAGCGGCCAAGGCGAAAAGCAGTCGCTTAGACTCAGCATTGAAAAAGCCAACGCTGAAGGAACACTGCTATGGAACGACGAACACCCCATGGTAGCCGTCAGCTTTGCAGAGTTAAGCGCACTCTTAGCGCCTCACTTTGAGGTTCATGTGTTTGAGCACAACTATGAAAAGATCATCCCCTGGGATAACGCCTCAGGAAACTCTATTTTTGTCTGTGTGAAGAAATAAACCCTGCTTGCCCCTGAAAATCACCATCTCCCGTGCTGTCCGTCAGAAAACGTTGGCCATACATGGCCGAAATTGTCCCCTTTGTGACCGGTCAACGCATCGTTGGCTGAATGCGTAACAGCTAATCTGTAGCCTCACTTCACCACGATGAGATTAGCCATGGCCCAGCCTAAAACCGCATTGTTATTAATTGATGTTCAAGCCTCCTTTCCCGCCCGCGATTACTGGGTAGAATCACTGGCTCAGGCGTGGTGCCCCAAGCAGCGTGCAGTGCTAAATGCAGCCCAGGCCAACGCTATACCGGTTGTGCGCGTTCTGCATGAAGAACCTGGCAGCCAAGGGGCTTTCGACCCTGATAATGGCCTTATTCGTCCGCTCGATGACTTTAACGATGAAGTGGCGGTGACCTTCCATAAACGTGCGCATAACGCGTTCAGCGATACCTCACTAGAAAGCTGGTTACGGGAGCGAGACATTGAACGGCTGGCGATTAGCGGTATTCGTACCGAGCAATGCTGCGAAACCACCGCACGCGTGGCGTCGGATTTAGGGTTTAGCGTCGACTTTATCAGTGATGCTACCCTAACGTTCCCCATGACGCGCCATGGCACCACTTGGTCAGCTGAGGATATTAAGGCACGCACCGAACTGGTACTTGAAGACCGCTTTGCGCGTATTATCAGTACACAAGACATGATCAACGAATGGCAAAACACGCGTGAGTGAAGAGCAACAACATAGCCAGCCGCCATCCGCAAGAGCCACCACCTTGCGTGTGGCGGTATTGATGATGCCCGGCCAGGTGCCGCTTGATTTGATTGGCCCGCTACAGGTCTTGCAGTGTGCAGACCGACTTTCGATAGACGTTCAGGTGCGCTATCTCGGCCCCCAAGCGGCCATGCAGTGGCTAGGGCCGCTTACTCTTAGCGGCATCGATCCCTTGCCTGAACAGCTTCCTACTCAAGATTTACTGCTTATTCCGGGGCAGTACCGCAATAGCCTTGAGCCATTGGTGCAGCAAGAATGTGTCGCTTGGCTCAAGGAGAATGCCCACTATGCAGATACGCTGATGACCGTTTGCTCGGGCACGCTATTACTGGCGGATGCTGGCCTGTTAGAGGGGCGACGCTGTACCACCCACCACACGCTAATTGAACAGCTACAAGCCAAAGCCCCACAAGCAAAGGTACAACGTGATTGTATCTTTACCGAGGACGGGCGCTATTTAACCAGCGCGGGGATTTCGACCGGCATTGATACCATGCTGTACTGGCTAACCCGCGCTTGCGGCCACTCGCTGGCTCTAGCGGTAGCGCGGGAGATGGTGCTGTATCTTCGCCGTAGTGGTCAGGAGCCTCAGCTGGGCGCCTGGCTTGAGGGCCGCAATCATGTGGATGAACGGCTGCATCGCGTTCAAGATGCAATTTGCGCCGCCCCTTCGCAAACCTGGCGTATCGAGACATTAGCGGCTCAGGCAGCCATGAGCGAGCGTCATTTTCGGCGCCAATTCAAAAGCCTCACCGGCATGCTGGTCGGCGACTACATTATGGGGTTGCGCCTGCAGCGAGCCAAAGCGTTAATGACCGAAACGACATGGACGCTAGCACGCATCGCCGAAGCATCCGGATTCGGGGATGAGCGGCAGCTAAGGCGCAACTGGGCTCGCCAGGAAAAAGCGCCGCCTAGTGTATGGCGCCGGGCCAGCTCCCAGACGCTGCGTGATTGAGTTAATGTGAGCCATCATTAAAAAACATACCATTGGTTGACGCCATGACCGAATTCATCTTGCCAAGCAACGCCAACTATCTTAATTTTCGGCATCGCCTGCCTGATAAACGCTTAGCCCCGTGGGTGCAGTGCCTTTGGTCAATGGGTCGCCCAGGGCATCTCACCGATCCCCGAACCGAAAAGTTCTACCCAGATGCCGGTGCTAGCCTCAGCATCAAGCTCACCAGCCCCCACCCCATTATCACGCTCTGTTTCAACAAAACCACGTTGATAGAGACACTCGACACCACCGCGCCCTGTCTGGGCATTCGTTTTAAGGCAGCCGGCACCCACTGCTTGCTGGGTTTGCTACCCGAAGCATTCACAGATACACACTACCGTTTGGAGAACGAGCTTGAACCATTAGGATTGCAAGGATTAATGCCCGTGGTAGAGCGCCTCTACCAGTCGGACTCGCAACAGGGTTTACGCCTGCTGGAAACATGGTTGTTACATCGACTAGAAAGCCAGTCACCCGCCAATAGCCGTATCACTACGATTGTTMAAGCCATTGGAGAACTACAGCTTCCGCCCCAACAGTTAGGCGCCACGCTCGGGTTTACCCGACGTACCCTGGAGCGCAAATTAAAACGTGAAGTGGGCGTTACCCCAGGCCAATTAGTAGCCTATGCCCGACTGAACCGAGCCCGCCATGGACTGCTTGCAACCACGCTGCCCTTAACGGAAATAGCCCTACAATGCGGCTACTATGACCAAGCTCACTTCACCCATGCCTTCCAATCACTCGCCTATGAAACACCCGCCGCCTATCGCAAGCGCAAACTGTCGCAAATTTACAAGGCGTAAAAAAACCTCGACGTTAAGCTGAGTTCTCAACTTACTCACCGAGGTTCCCCACATGTCTACTCGTATGTCTCAACAGTCTGTGTATCGCCTTTACCCCCGCCTAGCTAAGCACCTTACGGCACTAGGCGACGTTGCCCCAGACTCAACGGTTAATCGCTCGATAATCCACTTGGTCAACCTACGTGTTTCGCAAATTAATCACTGCTGCTTTTGTCAGCACATGCATTCGCAAGAGGCCAGAGACGATGGCGAACACCAGGTTCGCTTAGACGTATTGCCTGCTTGGCGTGAAGCGCCCTGCTTCAGCACACAAGAACGCGCCGCACTCGCCTGGGCCGAAACACTAACACTGGTCAGCCAGCAAACTGTGAGTGACAACGACTATCAAAACGCCCTAGCTGCGTTTGGTGAGCAGGGGCTAATTGACCTCACCGCCATTATTGTCCAAATCAACAGTTGGAATCGAGTATCGGTGGGCTTTCAGTTTGCACCGGACATCAGTATTTAAGCACTGTGAGGCTCTTGAAAGTAATAGTTCAGATAAGGAAATAAAATGAACAGTGAGATAGCGCAGCATCAACAGCTACCCAACCTACTCGGTCTCTTATCAAGCTTATTTTTCTTCTTTGGCAGTCTTTTGTTTCTTCCCGCTTTTGCGAGCTACGCAACCGTAGGCGTATGGTGTTTTGTAATGGGCTCACTCATCATGTTCATTATTTACGTGATGAGTATGAAAAATACTGGTAAGAAGCGCATTTAATTGAGTCGACGTTCGACATTGATATAGCCGCTGGGTTTAAGTTACCTAGCGGCTATAAGAATTAATGCGGCGAAAATTACTTCAATGAAAAATTAATGACATTAGCACTCAATCTTTCGGTATCCAGCAAAACCCGATAGCCGAAATCCATCTCCTCTAAACCATTAAGCTAATGGGAGCTGACGTCGTAAAAGCTACCATTGGGATGCCTGATTAGGCATTTACCACCAACCTTGGCCAGGTTTGTAGCCATCGCTTAGCGCATATTCGGGCTTCAAAATCCGTTCGTTTTGGCCGTTTGGGATTTAATGTAATGGTATAGTCAAACAGTGGCTTAACATCAAAGGGAGCGACAAGGATAACCTCTCCATCGTCATCCAAAGCAGCGCCTACGGCAGTTTCTAGCTCTATCCAGAAACTCATGGCATCTTCAGTGGATGTATACGGACAGTCATTATTTCTCTCGTGCATTCTTGCCTGATTCTTTACTGACCAGGGAAACGTTGAGACTTCCCTTAATCCTTGCTCGATATCATGATCGTGGGAATCGTTTATGTCGTCAGGATCGAAGTAAATTAAATCGATGTCGTTGAGGGCCGTATTCGATGAAAAGTCATGCAGCTTGTCCCACACCAAGTTTCTAACGAATCCAGCAGCGAGACACCACCCCGGCAGCTTCTGCGCAGCCGCTATTGTCAGCGCCTCAATACGGGCCGGATCACTCATTAGCCATTTTTTTACCAGCGCTTCATGCTCCATCTCAATACCTTACCAATGCGCCTATTTTGAATTGCTGGGTGGTGCTGAACCATCCAATGCTGGACACGTTATAGCTCCCCTATCCCTGATGCTACAGATCAGATTCATGTTTGATACCGTCGCTAACCGGTACACCATCCAAATCACAGGGGTTAACGCCTTCCAAGCACCCGACATTGAATCCATACACAGTGGGGTTCGAGCGCGTTTGGTGGTGGGTGTAGATGCCGCAGTTTGAACAGAAGTAATGCTTTGCGACACCTGAATTGAACTGATATAGCTTTAGATGCTCAGTACCGCGAAGAATGTGAAGACCACTCAATGACACATAGGCCATAACAGCGCCTTTGCGCCTACAAATAGAGCAGTTACACCTTTTCGGGTCAACAAGACCATCAGGCAGATCGAGTTCGAGCTCCACCATGCCGCAGCAGTGGCATGTAGCCCTGTGCCTAGGTTGAATGTTAACTCCGCCCACTTGCTTGATCACTGGAAAGGCTCCCGTATGACTCAGTACTGGTGACATCGAAGTATTTTTGCGAAGGCTAACTCAGCGCGAGCGTAGTCCGGGGCTAGCCTTATCAAGCCCTGAACTCGTAGTGGAAAACGTCCCTATACTCGACGTTCAATTGCGGGGCCTGATAAAACTTTTCAGTTCTTGTCGTGAATATAAAACCCGCATTTGCTAAAGCCATTTGAGCAGCGACGCTTCCAACCCTATGAGCTCAGGACTCGGTGCTTGGAGTATCCTGATTTGGCCGCAATTGAAGCTGCATACCGAGTAAGAAATTTCGCAGCACCTGATCTTTGCACTCTCGATAATTCTTATGGCTGGGCTTGCGGAAAAACGCACTTAATTCATGGTTACTTAGGTTGAAGCCAGCCAGTTCAAAAGCAGCCAAAATATCTTCAGCCTTTAAATTCAGCGCAATACGCAGCTTCTGAAACACCATATTGTTGTTCAACTGCGATTCTGGCACGGGCTGCGGCCCTTCGCGCTTACCACGCTTAAAGCTAATAAAGCCGTTCAAAAAAGCCGCCAGCTCTTTGTTCTTCATGGTGACAAAGGCGTCGTCTTCATCCTTTTTCAGCCAGGCAGTTACCTGCTCTTGAGCCACGCTGACCTCTGCCAAGGCGAAGATATCCACGATGGKGCTGTCTTTTAAATCAAAGGTGTAACGTATGCGGCGAAAAATATCGTTATTGGTCAAAATAGTGTCCCTAGTCTTAGGCAAACCCAGCACAATCAGGCTTTATGTGCATCTACGTTTATCGTGAATATGATTAAAACCAGCAGCTTAAATAAACTAGGCTTTGTACGAAAACTGCCTGCGCTAGCCGTCTTTTCGTACAAACCCTAACCTGTTGTCAGCTTTCCAAGCAGCTCGTCAATTTCGTCTTTCAGCTCGCCATCTTCAATTTTATTGGCGGTGACTTGGGCATTTTTAAGATTACTGATAGCCGCGTCGGTTTGGCCCAGTTCGACCTGCAACTTCGCCATGGAGAACGCGATAGATGACATGTGATCCTTCGAGTTAACGGCGACGGCCTTTTCAAAGGCTTTTTCGTAGACGGCCAGCGCCTCATCCAGCTCTTCCGTGAAGTCAGCCAATGTTTCCCACTGCTCTGGATGATCTTTATCGGTGCTCTCATTCTCGGTGCAAATAGCTTCCAGCTCCGCATAGAGCGCATCAAAAGCCTCTCTATCCTCTTTATCGGCAGCCTTCATGAGCTTTTCGGCGAGTTCGTAAACCGCCTTGTATATTTTGGTGTTAATCATGAACGACTGCCTTTTCTCTATTTAAAATATAGTAACAAGTAAACAAACCTGCTGAAAATCAACGTATGTAACGAAGCCACCCCACCGTTACCAGTGGCATTATACCCTTTGGGGATGGCTCTACGGGCGATCATTTTACGGTTTTTATGCTGGGGTGTTGGTTGAGTGGTCGTCCTAGCGGCTCGCGCCATCAGACCACTCCTTAGAGGTATTGGAGGACATTTCAGCTATCAATGGCAAAAAATTCGACCTGCATTCAACAACTTGGCTTCTGCAATGCCTGGTTAAGCGATTCCAAACTATCAAGGCCACCATCTAAACGAACACAACCCTCTGATTCTGACGCCCAAGAAGCCGATGAAGAAAGGTGAAGATGAATAGATATTTGCGACGCAGTCACATTATTCAGCAAACCAGCGGGAACCCACACCAACCCAGAGTCTCTCAGTTGATTGGGTACCAGACTGCCGCAGACCGCACAAAAATCATTCCGATAGCCGGTTGGCTTCTGAAAAGTACTGATTTTGGATTGGCCGGAAAGCCAGCAGAAGCTATCCGCTTTTACAAAAGTGGCCGTATTTGACGCAGACCCTGTCGCTTTGCGACACAAAGAGCAGTGACATTGATAGAAGCTCGGTATCTCCCCTTCGATTTCGAACTTAATCTCCCCACACAGACATTCACCGTTCACCGAATATTCCTTAATGCTTTACACCATCGATTACAAACAGCAGCTAATAGCTACACGCTGTTAACAGTAGTGCTCCATGATGAATTCAGGATGGCCAGTTTGTTCGTCAATCTGCTCACTTAATGCAATGAAGCCATGTTTTTGATAAAAACTGATGCTGGAAGCGTTCTGTCTATAGACACTTAGCTGTAAACACGCCCTTCTGCTCTTAGCATCTTCAATCAACGCTGACCCTATACCATTTCCCTGCAGGCTTGGTAGCACAAAAACTGCTGCTAACGTATTTCCATAGAGGCAATAAAACCCTGTAATCTGCTCATCAGCCTCAAATACAAAGGTCTCTGATGCAGGGATGTATATATCCCGCATATCGCTAACTTTTGACTGCCAAAATTCAGAACCAACAAAGGAGTGGGCTTTAATCGAAGCTGAAAGCCAGATATCCAAAATTTGTTCAATATCCGCCTCGCGGTATTTACGAATCATCTAAATGTTCCTAACGATGGTCAATGGCGCCAAAGGCGGTACTGAAAAGCTGCCTAGCCCTGGATAAGGTTGCACCTGAACCAGCGCTAGGCAGCTTCATAAATTTAGGCCGGTATGCTTTGTCTTCCTTAGGGTCAATCCGTTCCTTCCATAGGAGTAATTAGCTCTCATCACTTCCTGAAAGCCTTTTTGCTTCCAAGTCCCACTGAAAGATCCAGGAATTTTAACAGGTTATTCTAAAGATATTTCATGATGCATCAAAGCTAAACTATTACGGTTCAGCACCCCGGAAGGTGCTGAACTGCTTATTAAGTGGCATCTTGATTTAAATTCCGCTCGGCCGGGATATCGCTTAGATACTCGACAAACTCCACCTCAAACCCAGCCGGATCGACAAAATAAACATTCTTGCGAAACGGCTCTACAGCTCCTGGTTTCGCAATGGCATAACCCGCGTTATTTAACCTGGCCACAACGGCGTCAAGGTTATCGGTCACATAGGCAAAATGGGCTAAGCCAACGCTGTGGCCTTTCAAATCGCGATTCGCCCCTTCGCCATGATCGCTTAGCGCCAGGTAGTGTTCGTCGTCACCAAAGTGCACCCATTTACGCGGTTTGCCATACCACTCGCCATGGCCTTCATCGCGTACCCGCCAATGCGGGAATACGGCGCGGTAAAAATCCAACATGGCATCCATATCATCAACGACCAGATTAACGTGTTCCAAGTACATAAGAGTCTCCTTGCGTTAAGTGAAATGGCAGGATAAAACCTCAACTTCACTTGAGGTAAAGCTGTTTTTGGAAAAAAATAGCAAAAAAGATTCAGGAGTGCGTGATGGCAGAGGCAATTTGGAGTGTTGGCAAGGTGGCAAAGCGCTGCGGCATTAACGTCAGTACCTTGCACTTTTATGAGCAGCAAGGTCTGATCCATAGCTGGCGTAATGCGGGCAATCAGCGCCGCTATAAACCAGAAGTACTAAGGCGGATTTCGGTGATCAAAGCCGCGCAGAAAGTCGGCGTGAGCCTGGAAGAGATCAAGCGAGCTTTTGAATCACTGCCCAATAACCGCACACCGACGGTTGAAGACTGGCAACAGCTTTCAAAAAACTGGCAGCAGATGCTCGATGGCCGGATTGCTTATCTGCAAAAGCTCCGTAATAACCTGGCAGGCTGTATAGGCTGTGGCTGCCTGAGCATGACCAGTTGCCCGCTCTACAACCCGGACGACAAGCTGGCGGAATCAGGTAGCGGCCCGGTGCTTCTCGATCAGGCAGAACAGAAAGCGAGAGCCCAGCAAGATCCAAGCGCTAGCTCATAGACCTTAAGAGTAGTCCTCAATAATAGCTGTCGAGCCTTAAACTACACGGATGAACCACTTGGGCTTGATGCGCCCGAAGTCACGACGGGTGTTTGTTTTCAAGGCTTTCTTGGAATCCAACACCACGGTTTCCCGCTCGCTTCTAGCAAACACCACCCAATGCCAGAAAGGTCTGCCCTGCTCCATGCGCCATTTGATCGCCAACAGTGCTTTATCTGGAAGGCTCTCCCAGGTATCAAATGGCGTCTCCGTAGGGGCAGCCGTGATCCCCAAAGCACGCAAGAGCTTACGGACGTACTCGGTGTCTGACCAAAGCGCTGTGTCTTCGGCATAGATACCCATGGCGTTGGCTGTCTCTTTCGCCTGTGCATAGCTAATGCCCGCAAGAGCAGCGCATGATGCGATGCCACAGCCGGATCTTTCTTCTTGAATGACGGGGTTCATTTGCATATTGATTAACGTTTGCTATAAATGGTGCAAGGAACAAGCGCGAAACGACCTAAATAATTGAATTTAATTGAATTTTTATTTCGCTCACTCACGATCTAACTTCAATTACCCTGAGACTCCACTTTCGCCAATTTCTTCTCTAGCTTAACAACTTTAGAAAATGAAATGATGCCAAAAACAAACCCCAAGATGCCCATCGACATTCCCATAATTCCAAAAATGAATCCTATATCGCCCATGTTATCTCTCCAATTTTAAAGCTAATTCTGACCAATATTAGCGTACTATAAAGCATCACTTACCATTCATTTAATGAATGCCTTTAATTTCATCACAAAAGCCGCCTCAGCACTATGAAGCTAATTGCCCTGTTCGAGCAACGAGCGGCTGCTTTTACGCTATACTGCATCATTTTTCATTTTCGACACACCTTACGACCATCGGTCAGAGCTCCTAATGCCATTTTCAAAACTAGGATTATCCAGTCCTCTTGTTCAAGCGATTACCGAACTAGGTTACAACACGCCAACGCCCATTCAGGAACAAGCGATTCCTGCCATTCTCTCGGGTAACGACTTAATCGCCACCGCACAAACAGGCACAGGTAAAACCGCTGCATTTGTTCTTCCTCTGCTAGAGCGATTCAGTAACGCGGGCACGTTACGTGGCAAGCGGATACGTGCGCTGATTCTCGTGCCGMCCCGTGAGCTAGCGGTTCAGGKCGAAGCCAATGTGGCTCAATACGCTAAACACACGCACCTAACCTCGATGGCGGTGTATGGCGGTGTGGATACCGAAGCTCAAAAAGAACGCCTGATCAAAGGGGTGGATATTCTGGTCGCCACCCCGGGCAGATTGCTCGATTTGGCGCATCAGCGTGCGCTGCATTTTGACGAACTTAAAGTCATGGTACTGGACGAAGCGGACAGAATGGTCGACATGGGGTTTGCCGACGATATCCATAAAATCATAGATCGCCTGCCTGAAGACCGTCAGAACCTACTGTTTTCGGCCACCATCACAGACGACGTTCGCGCCCTCGCCTACGATTTTTCGGATCGTCAGATGACCGATCTGGCGGCTGAAATATCCATTTCTCCCAACGTCCGCGCCGCCGCTAATGTCAAACAATGGCTCATCACCGTCGATAAAGACACGAAATCCGCCTTGTTGAGCCACTTGATCAACGAACAAAAGTGGGATCAGGCGCTTATTTTTACCGAGAAAAAACACAATGCAGCCAAGCTTGTTGCTCAACTGGAAAAACGCGGCATCACTGCGGATTCCATTCATGGCGATAGAAGCCAAGCGATGCGCGAAAAGATTCTGGCTCAGTTCAAAACCGGCGAATTAAAGTACTTGGTCGCCACGGGGGTTGCCGCGCGAGGTTTGGATATTGGCGAACTGAGCCGTGTGGTGAATTATGATTTACCCTTTAAGCCAGAAGAGTACATCCACCGCATTGGCCGAACCGGCCGCGCGGGCGCCTCAGGGGAAGCCATCTCTTTAGTCGACATGAGTGACTTTAAAAACCTTTGTGCCATTGAAAGGCGCTTAAAAAGTATTATTGAGCGCAAAGAGATTGCAGGTTTTCCGGTTCGAAAAGCAGTGCCTGAATCAAACTTGAATTTCAGTAAAAAGTAATCGTTAAAACTTACCCAAGAAGCTCACCTTTTAAAAGGGTGGGCTTCTTTATTATCTATATTTCACGAATCTGGCAAAAACGCATCTAATAGCTCGGCATTAGTGGGATATTTATCCAATAACTCAAGTAACTTCTGCGCGCCTTCTACTGGCTTAAGCGTTGTCAAACCTCTACGCAATGTTCTTACTTTTTCAATATCTTTTGCATCAATCAAAAGCTCTTCGCGACGGGTACTGCTTTTGGCAATATCGATTGCAGGGAAAATCCGTTGATTGGCCACATCCCGGGATAACACCAGTTCCATATTGCCCGTGCCCTTGAACTCCTCGAAAATCACCTGATCCATACGGCTTCCCGTATCCACCAGCACGGTGGCCAGAATGGTGAGCGATCCGCCGTTTTCGATCTTTCTCGCGGCGCCAAACAATTTCCGGGGTATTTCCATCGCTCGGCTATCCAGCCCACCCGACATAGTGCGACCATTACCTCGCTGCTCGGCATTATGAACGCGCGAGAGTCTGGTCAAAGAATCGATCACAATCATCACATTATGGCCGTCGCCTGCTTGCCTACGCGCCGTCTCAAGAAGCTTATCGGCCATACGCACATGGTGTGTGTAGCTTTCATCTGAAGACGATGCATGTACTTCTGCCGATACACTGCGCTTAAAATCGGTCACTTCTTCCGGGCGCTCATCAATCAGCAAGGCATACAGCTTTATGTCAGGATGAGCTTCTGCTACGGCCTGACAGATATGTTTTAACATCGTCGTTTTGCCAGAGCCCGGCGGCGCCACAATCAACCCTCGCTGCCCCATCCCAATGGGCGTAATCAGATCCATCGCCCGCACAGTACGCTGCTGAGAGCCAGGCTCTAAATAAATGCGTGGGGAAGGATGAATAGCGACGCCATTTAGAAAACGTTTTTCGGGATCATTAGGGAATTGATCTTCAACGTCGTCGGCGGGCTTGGCATCTATCTCTCTTTTCGCCTTCAAACCTAGTGTTTTTCTCGTCATAATATCGATGGATCGCCTTGAATAATTTGAATTTATAGAATAACTGCAGCGCTTTGAAATGATATTTATCTTGCGGGTAGCGACCCGGTGCTTCTGGATAAGGCAGAAGGCAATCAAACGCAAGTGCGTAGACAATAATAGCCACCAAGCCTTAATCTACACGAATGAACCACTTGGATTTGATACGCCCTAAGTCACGACAGGTGTTTTTTCAAATCTTTTTTTTGAATCCAGCACCACGGCATCCTACTCACTCCTAAAAAATACAACCCGATGCCAGAAAGGCCAGCCCTGCTCCATGCGCCATTTGATTGCTAAAAACGCTTTGTCTGGCAGGCTTTCCCAGGTGTCGAATGGCGCCTCCGTGTGTGCAAATGTTATACCCAACGCACATAAGAGCTTACGAACGTGCTTATTGTCTGACCAAAGCGCTGTGTCTTCGGCTTAAATACCCAGGGGGTTTGCTGTCTCTTTCACCTGAGCATAGATAATGCCTGCAAGCACCGCGCATGCTGCGATGCCACAGTCGGATATTTCTTTTGGATGACGAGGTTCATTTGATTGTCAATGCCTAGCCTAGGGGCGCAAACATGTGTAMAAAAATAGCGGAGCCGCCCACATGTTTGCGCCCCTGTAACCAAAGTTAACGACTACACCGCCTTGTTAGTGCTACACCTTATGGTCAATTTCCTTGAATTCTTTGTTATCATTTAGTGTAAGGCCAGTACGATCATAACTTACAAAAGAAAAATCAGACTTCCCTTTAAGCCCTTTGATTTCCGACTCCACTACAGTTTTCATTTCTTTTTCTATAGCGCTATGAACCTTAAACATTTCTTCATTTGTTTCTTTGATGGTTTTCTCTAATGCTTCCATAGAAGCTCCGAGAACAGGTAACCTAGATAGCTCATTCCACATGTAGTTTTTAAGGAATGACACTAGAAAGTCCCAAGCGCTATTCAAAGAAAAGTAAGATCCATCGCGATTTTGCTTCAATGTTGAAATAACCTTGCCCAGAGACTTCATCATAGTTAAGCTGTCTATTTCGCCGCTAGACTGTATTTCTTCAAGTATACTTATAATTTCATCAAACAACTCAGGAAGACGACTTTCAGATTTATAGTATTCGTAGATAGAATCAAAGTCAAAAGGTTTCTCATTAGAATTTTCAAACTGCCATCTATGCTCCTTTATCTTTGACAGATTATCTATTAAGTGCTTTATTAAGTGTTGCTGATTCCAAGATTTATTGTGGAAATGATTTAATCCTTGAATTAATCCAGATAACCAGTCTGGTCGATCCGACTTTGAAATTGTGGATTGAAGATCTTGGGCAGTTTTAAGCGTTTCTTCAGAAATTTTAGCTTTCTGCGAGGCATTTTCCCCAACTAATGAATTGACTAATCGGTCTAAAGATTCGCATAATTCGCGATGCTTTTCTTTAACGAACCGCATAAAAACAATGACGCTTTCATTGGTACTMAAAAATATTTCTCCTATAGCACTAATGCCCGCATAAATCACGCGAGGTACGAGCGTCGATTTTGACGCATTTATTATACAATCAATCCTCAATGATAAACTCTTGCTTTATTTTTTGAATTATCTTAGGGCCGACACCTCCAACTTTGGCAAGAGAAGCACAGTCCAAACCACCTTCTTTTATTCTATGCTTGAAAATTTCTTTTGCTATATTTCTATTTACACCTAAAAGAGCTTCAAGTTCGTCGATAGTAGCCAGATTAATATCTTTCTTATTGTTTGGTTGTGGTTTTTCTTCTAAATAATCTAAAATATCTGCAATCATTAGGTAGGTATGAAAAACTGCCTTGGTGGCTTCGAGCTGACCTAGTTCTGCATGTACACCTTTATTGGAAATTTTATTTATATTCTCCAGCCATGAACCCATGAAATCCACATGAGCCTTTGCAAGCTCTCTATTGCTTTTGGACTCTATAGACGTGTCCATAAAGAACCAGATTCTATTCACATATTGAGCTTGCCCTAGCGACCTACCCTTATCCTTGTCATTCGTAGCAGGATAAAGCTGGTCAGCTAATCCCTCAATGAGTCTGCGACAAGTAGTAAGCGCTTGAGACCATTCTTCTTCTTTTCCAGTTGATACAGATTTGAATGCAAGCATAAGCTGCTCAGCTATGACAGGATTCAAGTCTAGTAGCTTGTCGTCTACAGCATTTTTTAACAAGTCGAAACAATTACTAACAGTTCCAGAAAATTTAAGCTGCTTGTAGAGAAGAGAGGCAAGCTCGTGAGCTTTCTTTTTTACAAAATTCAAGTGATTGTTTAATGGACTCTTATAGTACGTACCATCATTTCCACTCTTTTGCCTTACAAGGTCAGCATAACGCTCTTCGACAAATCCAATGTTGGCATATCCACCACCTGCGCTATTTAGTTTTATGTTTAATTCTTCATTCGTAAAATGAACTTCGTGGATGAGGCCAAGCTTTCCCAAAGCCTTAATGTGCTTTGAAAGTCCTTCTTGATATTCGCTAGTAGAAGGATCTTGATGCTCTACCAAAAAATCAGCAAGATCTTTTAGCGGCCCCACATATATAGCATCAGCAAGCTGAATGGAACACCACAGTCTTTTCTCGTCATCTCCAACAATGGACGAGGCTCTTTGCAGTTTTTGGATTGCAGAAAGGATGGAGCCTTTGGATGACTCTAGCTCTTTCAGGGCTTCCTCAACGACTTGCAGCGCAATTTTCTTTTCCTGCATATATTTCTCGATTAACTAGCTAGGTTAACGTGATTAAACTGCCCGTTCTGATATTGAATGAATGCGCTGCACTATTCAACATTCTTATCGCGCGCCGAAACACCCCTAACTATCTGATCTTTAAGATATATTAACAACCGTTCGGCTGTATATCCAAAATTCACGTACGCACTTGCTGATCTAACCCTACTCTATTCATAGTAATTTAATTAGGTCTTGTGGGTTTGCAGAAAAAAGTACTGGCGGGGGCTTTGGGCAGCTGGCGCTGCCTTCGCGGGTGCCTTTTGGCTCGTTCCTCGCCAAGCGTTACGCCGCGCTAAAAGTGTGCAATCGTTTGATTTTAAGGGGTTTATAGTGCGTGGTAAGCGAAGTACATTCGCAATAGTGTCCTGGCACTCTATTGGGGTGGATTGTTTATGGGGCGGGGTCTTCGCGCACTGAAGCGCCCTCCCACAACACCGGATCAACACCACTAATGCTGTGGTTGGGTTTGTGGGAGGCGCCTTGGCTTTACGCTTTCAGAACGTAGCGCAGAGTCTCAACGACTTGATCCGTCGTGGTGCACCAGGCGTTAGCTCCGGCATCCACTTCTTTCAGCGGGTGGACGATGTCTTCGCTGTGCAGGGTGATGTAGGGCTTGGCCAGCGCTGCGCAGTAGCCTGCATCGAAGGCGGCGTTCCATTGCTTGTATTTGTCGCCGAAGCGTACGACGACCAGGTCGGCCTGTTCGATCATTGTGCGGGTGCGGATGGCGTTGATCTTGGATGACTGGTGGTCACGCCAGAAGCCATTTTCCGGCTTGCCCAGGTGGTCGCCGGCAGCGTCAGAGGCGGCGTGGTCGGTGACTGGTGCGGTAAACACGATATCCAGGCCCGCGGCCTCGGCGCCGCGCTGGATTTCTTCGCGCCAGTCGGTATGGATCTCGCCGGATAGATAAACGTAAAAGCTCATGGCTATTCCTCAAATACTAGTTGGTCAGTAGCACCATTTTATGGAAAATCATTCCATATTAATACCAGCACTATAGCAGAGGCTGTCTGGCTAGCAGGTAAATATCCATTATCCACCCGTGGGTGTCGCGCAGCTCCGCCCGGCGCTGGATGATCTGGTCGCCGACGTCGCTAAGCCAGCCTTTGATCAAGCACTGTTTATCCATGCCCAGGTAGGCGCCCCACCAAATGTAGGTATCTTCAGGTGGCAGCGTAGTGAAGGCGCCACCGCTATCGAGCATTACCGCTACCGTGGCGGCATCGCTTGGCCAGCCGCGCTCGCGGAGGCGGCGGCCGGTGGTGATGTGTACCGGCTCGGCAAGGGCATTTAACGGGATTTTATGTTCAGCGGTGAGCACTTGCAGGCTGGTGATGCCTGGCACTACCTCTACATCGACCTGCTTACCCGCAGCGCTTAGCCGCTGAGTAATGCGCAGGCTGCTGTCGTAAAGCGAGGGGTCGCCCCACACTAGCATCCCGACCCGCCCACCGTTGGGTAGATGTTCATCGATTTGCTGCGCCCAGACGCCGGCGATGGCTGCGTGCCAGTCGTCCACCGCGCCAAGGTAGTCATTGCGGCCATCACGACTAGGCAGATCGAACTCGACGATCTTAGTGGTCACCGGCGCTTCCAGCAGCCGTTCGCAGAGCAAGCGGCGTAGATCGATAAGATCCGACTTGGCCTCGCCCTTTCGGGGCAGCAGAATCAAATCAGCGTTATTGAGGGCGCGCACGGCGGCCAGGGTGACGTGGTCAAGGTTGCCGGTGCCGATGCCTATGAGCGACAGCGTGATCATGACTCGCTCTCTTGGTCTTGGCTTGCCGTGGCAAAAGGCGAATCCGCCGATTGGGGGCGAAAGCGTCGGTCGTAACCCACGGCGTAGAGGCTGCTCTCCTGGAAGTCGTCGCTCTCAAGCACCGGCCCGACCAGAATTAGCGCGGTGCGCTGCATGGTGTCATCGATCAGCGCTTCTATGCTGGCTAGCCGCCCACGCACTACCCGCTCATCGGGCCAACTTGCCCGCCACACAATCGCCACCGGGCACTGCTCACCGTAGTAAGGCGTCAGGCTTTCCACTACCTGGGCAAGATTATGGATCGAGAGATGAATAGCCAGCGTGGCGCCGGTGCGGGCGAAATTGGCAAGCGTCTCGTCGCTGGGCATGGCGCTGGCCCGGCCCGGCGTGCGGGTGAGCACTACCGACTGGGCGACACCGGGCAGCGTCAGCTCCTGACCTAGGGTTGCCGAGGCTGCCGCGAAGGCTGGCACACCTGGGGTAATGCTGTAGGGAATATCCAGCTCGCGCAGGCGGCGCAGCTGCTCGCCCATGGCTGACCATACCGATAGATCCCCCGAATGCAGCCGGGCGACATCCTGGCTTTCGGCGTGGGCGCGGCTGATCTCCTGCATGATGTCATCCAGCGATAGCGGCGCGGTGTTGATCACCCGCGCCCCAGCCGGGCAGTGTTCGAGGATTTCCTCCGGCACTAATGAACCCGCGTACAGGCACACCGGGCAGGCGGCGATCAGGTCGCGCCCGCGCAGGGTAAGCAGATCCGGTGCGCCGGGGCCTGCGCCAATGAAGTGTACGGTCATTCTGTGATTCCTTCTGGTACTTCTGACAACGCCAGGGCGGCGGTGGCCTGCCTATCCGCTGAGATTACTCTTGGCCCTAGCAACGTCGCCACAGGGCCCGCCGCTAACAGCGCCACGGCCTCGGCCACGCTGCCCGTGCCACGCGCCTGCAAACTATGCGCAGAATGAGTCAGCGTTGTAACTGTCGGTAGCTCAGCGTCCGCCACGGCGATGACTTCAATGTTGCGCATTCGTCCCAGCTCTTCAACTAACGGCAGCATCGAGCGAGCCGCCGCCAGCTTCTCGATAGCACCATACTGGTCGATAAGTTGATCCAACGCCTGACCGAGCGAAGCAAGCGTGGCCTCACTGCGAAAGCCAAATCCCGCTACCCTCAATCCCTGTGCTGTCATCGAACGCCCCGCCACTGAACAATCGGGTAGCTGGCCTTCCAGCCTCGCCGGGTGCCGATGGGGGTGGCGTTGGCAAGTTCCAGACGCAGCAGTTCACCACCTGCTTTTTGTTGCCAGTGCGCCAGCAGCGCTTCGGATTCCAGGGTGACGGCATTGGCGACGACACGCACGCCTTCGGGCAAGCGCTGCCATAAATCGTCTAACAGCGCTTGAGATAGCCCGCCGCCGATAAACACCGCATCCGGCAGCGGCGTATCGTTTAGCGCTTCCAGCGCGCTGCCCTCTTTTACCTCAAGCCAGTCAACACCCAGGTTCTCTGCATTGCGGCGCGCCCGTGCTGCCCGTTCTGCGTTTTGCTCGACACCTACCGCTTGATTATCCGGGTGAGCGAGCAGCCACTCAATGGCGATAGAGCCCGACCCGGTGCCGATATCCCATAGGCACTCGCCGGGCATGGGGGCTAGAGCCGACAGGGTGATGGCGCGAATGGCCTGCTTGGTGATCTGTCCATCGTGGTCATAAAAATGATCTGGCAGGCCGGGCGTCAGCGGCAAGGCGGGGCCGCTGCCTGCTACTTCCACCCCCACCGCGACCGGATGGGCAATATCCTGGGGCAAACTGGCGTCGGCATGACAATGGCGAATGCGCTCGTTATCGCCGCCCAGGGCTTCCAGCACCGTTAGCTGGGAAGCCGCAAAGCCGAATCGGCTAACCAGAGAGGCGAGTTCGGCCACCGCCGCACCGTCTCTTACCAGTACCAGCAAACGCCTACCGGCATGCAAGTAAGGTCGAATGCGGGTCAGCGGTTTGGCGTGCAGGCCCAGGCAGGTGCAGCGCTCCAGCGGCCAGCCTAGGCGGGAGGCTGCCAGACTGAAGGTGGAAGGCGCTGGTAGTGCCATCCACTCATCAGCGTTGAGATGCTGCGCCAGTGTGCTGCCCGCCCCAAACCAGAACGGGTCGTTTGAGACCAGCATGACCACCCCGCGGCCGCGCTGATTGAGCAGTTCAGGAATGCCATCGGCAAAGGGCACCGGCCACTCAATCACCTCGGCGTTTAGGGGCGGCAAAAGGCGTAGGTGGCGGCGCGCGCCGAACACTACCTCGACACTTTCCAGTGCGGCGCGGCTTGCCGCCGTTAGTTCCTGTGTGCCACCCTCCCCCCAACCTAACAGGGTCAGCCAGGGAGTGTTGTTAACCTCAACCATGAACAAGATCCTAATTCTCGGGGGAACCTCGGAGGCCAGCGCTCTGGCCAGTGCGGTTGCCAAGCGCGGGCTTCCCGCCATTTTCAGCTATGCGGGACGTGTTGCCACGCCTAAACCCCAGCCGCTGCCAACCCGCATTGGCGGTTTCGGCGGCGTTAATGGGCTAGCCACGTTTTTAGCCCAGGAGCGCATTACCCACATTGTTGATGCCACCCACCCTTTTGCCGCGCAGATGAGTAGCAACGTGTTAGCCGCAGCGGCACAGTGCGGCGTAAAGGCCGTTGCTCTTACCCGGCCTGCATGGCAGCCAGTTACCGGTGACCAGTGGCAAAGCGTGGCAAGTATTGATGAGGCGGTTAGCGCCCTGGCTGGCCCGCCCCAGCGGGTGTTGCTCGCCATTGGGCGAATGCACCTAAGCGCTTTTGCCGCTGAGCCCCAGCACCATTACGTGCTGCGTTTGGTTGACCGGCCTACCAGCCCGTTACCACTGGCCGATGTCAGCACCGTGATCGATAGAGGCCCCTTTACACTGGAAGGCGATCTCGCCCTGCTGGAAACCCAGCGCATCCAGCACATCGTGTGTAAAAACGCTGGCGGCGAAGGGGCCGCGTCTAAACTCACCGCGGCAAGAACCCTCGGCCTGCCCATTGTGATGATCGAGCGGCCAGCACTGCCACCCCGCCACGAAGTTCATCGCATCGATGACGTTTTTAGCTGGATCAGCGACCACACTTAATCAGCGGAGCGCGGTGTATAAACCAGCGGTGACCCTGCTCGCTCGATCAAGCGCGTCTGCTGGGAACCGACAATCACCAGGGTGCGCATATCGGCCATGTCCGGCGTCGCCTCGCCTAGGGTGGTGACGCGAATCGACTCTTCCGGCGTGGACACCGCCCGGGCAAAGATGATCAGCCTATCCAGCCCGCAGGCTTCCCGCAGTACGCCCAAGGTGCGCTCAAAGCCCGCCGGGCGCGCCTTGGAGCGCGGGTTGTAAAACGCCATAGCGAAGTCGGCCTCAGCAGCCAGGAGCAGGCGCTTTTCAATCAGCGCCCAAGGCTTCAAGTTGTCGGATAGATTAATGCAGCAGAAGTCGTGCCCCAGTGGCGCGCCGACGCTTGCGCTGGCGGCCAGCATGGCGGAAATGCCCGGCAGTACCTGAATATCCAGCGTGCGCCACTGTGCATCGCCCGCTTCCAGCGCCTCGAACACCGCAGCGGCCATGGCAAAGACGCCGGGGTCGCCGGAAGACACCACCACGACCCTATGGCCTTCAAGCGCCAACTGTAGCGCCTGCTCCGCCCGGCGGATCTCTTCGCGGTTATCCGAGCCGTGGCGGACTAATCCATCACGTGGCGCAACCCGGTTAACGTAGGGCACATAGCCCACCACGTCGGTGGCTTCCTGAAGCGCAGCGGTTACCTCGGGGGTAATCATGGCCTCTGAGCCCGGCCCCAGGCCGACGATTTTCAGCCAGCCGCTCATGGCCGCCTCCCGTGGCCATGGATCAGCACAATCGAGAAGTACGGCACGCTCTCGCCCACGTCCGCCAGCGGCAATACCCGTTGTTGCGACATGGCGGCGTACTCGATCAGCCAGGCTTCGCCTTCGCGGCCAGCGTGAACCAGGGCCCGGCGTAACTTGGCCAGGTTGCGGCCAATCTTCATCACCACCAGCGCATCGGTCTGGGCGATGCGCTCGGCCAATGCCTCTTCGGGTAGCGTGGCCATCAGCACGGTCATGATGTCATCGCCCCAGGTAATGGGCTGCCCAGTGGCCGTCCACGCCGCTGACATGCCGGTAATACCCGGCACTACCGAGACCGGCACGCGGTTTAGCAGCCGCGTGTAGAGGTGCATAAAGGAGCCGTAGAAGAACGGGTCGCCTTCGCAGAGCACCACCACATCGCACCCGGCCTCTGCCATCTCGATGAGCTGGGCCACACTGCGTTCGTAGAAAGCCGCCAGCAGCTCATTGTAGCGCGGGTCGTCGAAGGGAATTTCCGTGGTAACCGGGTATTCCATGGGCAGTTCGATGGCGCCGGGCGGGATCATGCCCTCCACGATAGTGCGCGCATGGCCGCAGCGGCCCTTTTTACGAAAATACGCCACGTGGGTCGCCCCGCGTATCAGGCGGTCGGCGCGCACGCTCATCAAGTCTTGGCTGCCGGGGCCCAGCCCAACGCCGTATACCGTTCCCTGGGTCATTCGATGCGATCCGCCATGGCGTTGATGGCCGCAACCGTCACGGCGCTGCCGCCCAGGCGACCGCGGACGATACAGCTGGGCAGCGCCGGGTTAGCCAACAGCGCTTCTTTGGATTCCGCCGCGCCGACAAAGCCTACCGGGCAGCCGATAATCGCCGCTGGGCGCGGGCACGCCGGGTCTTCGAACATATTGAGCAGATGAAACAGCGCGGTGGGTGCATTGCCAATGGCGACCACGGCGCCTTCCAGGTGTGGCCGCCACAGTTCCAGCGCCGCCGCCGAGCGGGTATTGGCCATTTCCTGGGCGAGGCCGGGCGTGCGCTCATCGTTGAGGGTGCAGATGACCTCGTTGTCAGCGGGCAGCCGCTTGCGGGTGATGCCTTCCGAGACCATGCGGGCATCGCAGAGAATCGGTGCGCCCTGCTCCAAGGCGGCGCGGGCGCGATTGACCACGTCGTTTTGAAAATGAATATGCGCGGCCAACTCCACCAGCCCGGCGGCGTGAATCATGCGCACCGCCACGGTCTCTTCTTCCACTGAAAAGCGGCCAAGCTCGGCTTCACTGCGAATAATCGCAAACGACTCCCGGTAAATCGCCGGGCCACTGGTTTCGTACTTATAGGGCACCCAAACTCTCCAAATAAACTAATTCGCTGCTGGTCTGCAAGACACCCGTGCCAGGGCAGGTTTACGCGAGGGCGCTGTGAACCCATCCTTGGGCGCTACTTTTTCCATCCGTGGAAAAAGACCCTCGCTACAACCTGCCCTGACACTCAGCTACCGAGGAACAACCTAACTGTTTTCGCTGAGCTTTCTCAAAAAACCAACCACCTCACTCTCGGTGAGGCCTGTCTTAATCGGCGTGCTATCGGCAGCGCCGTTAACAACAACATTAAATCGACCTGCTTGCCCGACCAAGCATACATCGGCTGGGGTGCGACGGGCGCAGCCTTTGGCACAGCCGGATATATGTACGCTTGTTTCCAACAAGCCGCTTAGCTTCTCGGCAAGCGGCTGGGTGGCGACACTCGCCTGTTCGCAATAGGGCGCACCGGGGCAGGCGTCCATCGCTAGCCGCGGGTCGCTATTATGACGGATCAAGCCATCAATCGCGGGTAGTGTATCGCAATCCTGCAACAACAGGCGCCGCCAGGGGGTGACCTGCACAGCACTGATACTTGCTTGCGAGCCACTTGCCGGAAAGACCGCCTCGCGCAGCGTATCAGCCGCCACCCGGCCAAAGGGAAGCCCAATCACAATGCCTTCGCTATGTTCGCCCAGCGCCAGCTTCTCGCCGGGAGGTGCAGGGGCGGTATCAGCGGGCGCCCAATCGGGCAGCGGTGCTGTATGCCGCCGCATGCGGCCTGACTCCCAGCCGCCGGTATCTACGAACCAGTGGGTCAGGCGTATCAGTTGCTCGACGGCGGCCTCGGTATTGTTCACCTCCGTGCCTTGCGCGTAGCCATCGGGGCGCACCATCAGGCCGCCTTCCGTTGAGCGCTCGATTCGAAAATCAGCGGCGCTGTCGCCAAGCACCGGCGCTTTTCCCGCGTCAATGGCGATACCGACCTTGCCGGGCATGGCGGCTAATTCGCTACCCCGCGCCTGCAACAAGCGGGCAATGGTATGGGTGTCATCGCCCTTTTGCCAGGCGGGCGCCAGCATAAGCTGCGGCTGGCGTTCTGCTTCCGGGTCGTCGCTCACCAACTGATGCTCGACCAGAAACCCCATCAGCGGCGACCAGCTTTCATCGGTCACCCCACGCAGTTGCAGATTGGCCCGGCTGGTCAGCTCGATCAAACCGCTGCCGTAGGTTTCGGCGGCTTCGCACAGTGCCAATACCTGTTCCCGCGATAGCTGGCCCAGCGGCGGGCGCACGCGCACTAGCAGGCCATCGCCAGTGGCCATGGGTCGCCAGGCGCCGGGGCACCAGCCTTTAATGCGCGGGCTGGGCGACATGACCATGGGTCTCTTTGGCTTCGTCCATTTCCAGCAGCAGATCCTGAAGCGCCTCGCCATGCTCGCCGGGGGCTTGCCACATGCCCCGCTGGGCCGCTTCGAGTAAGCGCTCGGCCATCTCTTCCAGGGCGGCCGGGTTGTGCTCGCGCAGGAACTGTTGATTGGCGGCATCGAATACCAGGGCATCGCTCACCTGGGCGTACTGGTAGTCGGCAATCAGATCGGTGGTGGCGTCGTAGGCAAACAGGTAATCCACCGTGGCGGCCATCTCAAAGGCGCCTTTGTAGCCGTGCTCGCGCATGGCGTTGATCCATTTGGGGTTCAGCACCCGCGAGCGAATCACCTTCGCCAATTCTTCTTTCAGGGTGCGAATCTTGGGCATCGCGGGGTTGGCGTGGTCGGCGTGGTAAATCTCCGGCGCCTTGCCGCTTAGCGAGCGGGTGGCGTTGGCCATGCCGCCCTGAAAGGCGTAGTAGCTGTTGGAATCGAGTATATCGTGCTCGCGGTTATCCTGGTTTTGCATCACCGCATCCAGCCCCTGGAGCTGCTGTTCAAACGCATTACGGGCGGCAGTGCCGGAGCCCTTGAACTGGCCGTAGGCGTAGGCGCCTGTCTCCATGTAGGCCTCGGCTAAATCGTCGGCGCTGTCCCAAGAGCGGTTTTCAATCAGCCGGTTGAGGCCCGCACCGTATTCGCCGGGCTTGCTGCCAAAGATGCGGTAGCTCGCCTCTTGAGCGGCCATCTCCGGGCTTAGCCCCTGGTCTTCCAGTGCTTGCTGGCGGGAAAGCACCGCCTCGCGGATGGTGTTGCTGTTGCCCGGCTCTTCATAGCTCGCCACCGCCTGCACAGCAGCGTCAAACAGGCGAATCACGTTGGGGAAGGCGTCACGGAAAAACCCGGACACCCGCAGCGTGACGTCTACCCTGGGGCGATTGAGCAGCATCGAGGGAATGACTTCAAAGTCGCTCACCCGCTGGGAGCCTAGCGACCAGATGGGCCGCACGCCCATCAGCGCGAAGGCCTGGGAGATGTCATCGCCGCCAGTGCGCATGGTGGCGGTGCCCCAGATGGATAGCCCCAACCGGCGCGGGTAGTCGCCGTGATCCTGCAGGTAGCGCTCGACAAACGCCTGGGCGGATTTTTCGCCCAGCGCCCAGGCGGCAGGCGATGGAATCGAGCGATTATCGACGCTGAAAAAGTTACGCCCGGTGGGTAGCGTATCCAGCCGCCCCCGGCTGGGGGCGCCGCTGGGCCCGGCGGGCACGAAGATGCCCTCAAGGCCGTCGAGCAGCGACTGAATCTCCATCTTCACGCCGCGCTGCATGGTGACCCATAGCTGCTCACGGGCGTAGCGCAGTTGCGCTGCCGTAGCGGGGTAATCCTGGACCAGGTCATCCAGGCAGCCGTCTGCCAAGACGTAGTCGGCCACCCAGCGCTCGGCTAGAAGCTCCAGCCGCTCGCGGGCATCCGCCCCCGTGCGCCAGGGGGTATCGAGCTGCTGGCTTAAAATAGCCGGTTCGGGCCCCTGCCAGGACTCGTTGCCCGCGGCTAACGGATCAAAATCCAATCCTAAATCGCTGGCCAGGTTGTGCAGCAGGCCGCGGCTTGCCACCGTTTCGCCACGGGGTAGTCGCAACAGCGCCACCAAGGTGCCCGCCCGCTTCTCTTCCGGCGGCAACGTGCCGAGTATGTGCAGGCCGTGACGGATCTGAGACTCTTTGATATCGCAAAGAAAGGTATCCAGCTCGTTGAGAATCTCCGCGTCATCAGCACTGTTGTCAAAACCGTCTACTACATGCGCCAGTTCCTGGTCGATACCGGTATCAAGCAGGTGGGCGAGGATCTGGCTGCGAATCAGCGCTTCCCGGCGGGGATCCATATCCAGCGCTTGGTAATACTCGTCGGTGAGTGCTTCCAGCTCGGCCATGGGGCCGTAGAGTTCGGCCCGCGCCAGGGGCGGCATCAGGTGGTCGATAATCACCGCATGGCTGCGGCGCTTGGCCTGGGCGCCCTCGCCGGGGTCGTTGACGATAAACGGATAAAAGTGCGGCAGCGGCCCCAGGGCAATATCCGGCCAGCATTCCGCGCTCAAGGCGATGCTCTTACCCGGCAGCCACTCCAAATTACCGTGCTTACCCACGTGGATAACTGCATCGACCTGGTAGTGCTCACGCAGCCAAAAATAAAACGCTAGGTAGCTGTGAGGCGGCGCCAGCTCCATATCGTGATAGGACTGGGTGAGATCGTCGATAAAATCCCTTGCAGGCTGGATACCCACGAAGGTCTGACCCAGACGAATMCCCGCGATCATCAACCGCTCCTGGCGGCACTTGGGGTCTTCATGAGGCGCGCCCCAGCGCGTCCATACGGTTTCCTGAAGCTCACCAGGCAGGGTTTGAAACCAGGCCAGGTAGTCGTCAACGCTGATGCTCTGCCAGCAGGCGCGCTGGTCGAGGCTGCCGTGATCGTTGGTCACCGCCCCCTGAAGCTGGCGGATCAACTCATCGCCATTTTCCGGCAGTTCGCTGAGCGGGTAACCCGCCTCTTTCAGAGCGCTGAGAATTTTCAGCGTCGACGCGGGGGTATCCAGCCCGACGCCGTTACCGATCCGGCCGTCGCGATTGGGGTAGTTGGCCATGATCAGCGCGACCCGCTTCTGCCCGTTGGGGGTCAGCCGCAGCGAACAAATGCGCCGCGCCAGCTCGGCCACAAAGGCGGCCCGCTCCGGGTGGATCACGTGGTGGGTCACCGCCAGCTGGCAGCGCGGGTTGTAGTGGGCTTCGGCTTTAAAGCCCACCGCCCGGGTGATGATGCGGCCATCCATCTCGGGGAGCACCACCTGCATGGCCACATCGCGGCTATGCAGCCCGGCGGCCATGCCCTGCCAGTCTTCCGAGGTGCTGCTGGCAAGAATCGCCTGGAGCACCACGGGTCGGCCTACAAACAGGTTGTCAGGAAGTTCTTCCCCCTGGGCATTCAGCCCGTCGGCGTTGCGGTTGACCGCAAAGCTGGTGGTGTTGATCACCAGCATCGCGCCGGTCTGCTCAATCAAGTGATTGATAAAATCAATGCACGGCCCTTCTTTCAGGGACGCCACGGCGACCGCTAACGGCTCAAGTCCCTGGTCTTTAAGCGCCGCCAGCAAGCCGTCGGGTACGGCGGTATTCGCCCCCTGCAAATGACTGCGATAAAACAGCAGCAGACACACCGGCCTCCCGGGCACCTGGCGATCGCGCCACTCGCTGAGGCTGGACGCCTGTTGCTCTTGCGGCGCATAAATCACCGCGGGTGGAATGACCTTGGGCTCCTGCCAGTCGCCCAGCGGCCTATCTATACACTCGCTGGCCATATACTCATTGGCGACAAAGCGCAGCAACTGCTCGGCGTTATCGGCGCCGCCCTCTCGCAGGTAGCGCCACACGCGGTAAGCGTCATCGAAGGCGATGGTGGAGTCTTCCAGCAGCGCATCATCCGGGGCATCGCAGCCCGGTACCAGGATCAGATGGCGCTCGGGTTTGGCCGCCGCCCAGGACAGCAGGCGTTCGTGGCCATACTGCCAGTAGGCCTTGCCGCCCAGCAGCGAGACGATGACCAACCGGGCACCTTCCAGCACCCGATCTTCGTAGAGATCGTAGGCGGCCGGTTTTACCAGGTTCATCCAGTTGGCCAGCCGCACCGAGGGGTACGCCTCGCCCAGACGGTCAACCGCCTGGGCCAGCGCCGACAGATTGCTATCGGCGGCGGAGAGTATCACGACCTCGGCGGGGCTCTGTTGCAGATCGATGATGCCTTCATCATCGACAAAGCCCCCCGGCTTAGCGGCGAATAAGTGCATTAGCTAGCCGTTTGAGAAGACGTTTGAACCTCTGCTTCAGCCAGCGCGTCACGCAGCGCTGCGCTATCCAGGTGTTTGCCAATAATCACTAATTGGGTTTGGCGGATTTCGTCCTGAGCCCATAGCCGGTCGAAGTAGCCTTCCAGGCGCTCGCCCACCGCCTGGATGACCCGGCGCATAGGCTTGTCGGGAATGGCCGCAAAGCCTTTGGCGCGGTAGATCTCGTGGCTTTTCAACAGCTGCTGGAGCTTGTCGGCCAGGATGTCGCCATCAACTTCGCCCAGGGTAATCACGCAGGAATCAAAGTTATCGTGGGCGTGGTCGTGATGAGCGCCTTCGGCGTGGTGTTTGTCGTGGTGATTGGTGATGCTATCGATGTTTTTTTCGCTTGCCGCGCCAATGCCCATCAGCGCTTCCAGCTGGGTGGTGTCGGTGGTCAGGGTCTGATCGATAAACAGCGTTTTCACCGAGGCCGTCACCCGCGCCTGAATCACTGTTTCCACCTTTGCGCGCTCTTCCGGGCTAAGCAGGTCGGCTTTGCTGACCAACACCAGATCCGCCGCGCTGAGCTGGTCATCGAGCAGCTCGCGCAGGCTGGGGTCGTGATCCAGGCTCTCGTCGGCGAGGCGCTGGGCGGCCACCTTATCCACGTCGCTGGCATAGCGGCCGGCGGCCACCGCAGGGCCGTCGATCACTGTAATAATCGCATCCACGGTGCAGTGCTGGCGCACGTCGGGCCAGTTGAACGCCTGCACCAGCGGCTTGGGCAGCGCCAGGCCGCTGGTTTCGATCAGGATGTGGTCGATATCGTCGCGGCGGGCGACCAGCTTTTTCATGACCGGCAGAAACTCTTCTTCCACGGTGCAGCAGATACAGCCGTTGGCCAGTTCATAGATGCTGCCGTCTTCTCCGTCTAGCTGCCCGCCTTCGCTACCCTCTTCACACCCCAGCGCACAGCTGCGCAGCAGGCTGGAGTCGATATCCTGCTCGCCGAACTCATTAACAATCACGGCGATCCGCTTGCCGGTGACTTGGCGCAGAATATTGGCCAGCAGCGTGGTTTTGCCGCTGCCGAGAAAACCGGTCACGACCGTGGCAGGAATCTTATTCAGCTTTACGTTATTGGGCTGCATGGGTAAATGCCTCGCTGTGTTGCGGTTCGCAGTACGCCGGGCTGACAGAAAAAAGCCTTGCCACAGCGTCAGGATTATTAGGAAAAAACAGATGTAAATAGGTCGCCGTCAGGCGCTTTTGACGGTAGATCGCTTCCCCCGGTGCGGGGTGCCGCTGGCGTCGCCCGTGACCAATCGGCTCGGGGGTGCCTTCCGCCATGGAGCGGTGGTGCGCATGGCCGCGAACCGGACCTTCCGGCAGCTCGGCGGTTTGCATCCCCTGACAGCCGCGACGCCCGCGCATGGCCCCCTGCCCAGGCAGCAGGCCCAGCATGGTGTGGGTGATATCGTCGTAGTCGGTCAGGCTTTCCAGGCAGTACAGCAGGCCGCCACACTCGGCCAGAATGGGCTTGTCGGCGCGGTAGAAAGCCTCAATGGCCGAACGCATGGCGTCGTTATCCGCCAGCGTTTGAGCGTGAAGCTCCGGGTAGCCGCCGGGCAGCCAGAGGGCGTCGCATTCGGGCAGGTGGCTATCCGTCAGCGGCGAAAAGAAGCGCAGCGTGGCGCCCATCTGCTCCAGCAGGTCAAGGTTGGCCTGATAGACAAAGCTGAAGGCGGCGTCGCGGGCCACGCCAATGGTGTGGCCTTCGAGCAACGGCTTAACGGCCGCAAGCTGTTCTTGTGGTGCGGTAAAGGTTACCGGCGAAAGCGCTGCAAGTGATTCAAGCAACCCAGCCGCTTCCAACGCTTTGGCCGCCGCTTCAAAGCGTGCTTCCAGATCCTCGCGAATTTCTGCCGCCTGCACCAGCCCCAAGTGGCGCTCGGGGAGCGACAAAGCGGGATCGCGCGGTACGGCAGCCAGCAAAGGAATCGATGGCGGCAGCGCCCCTTCGATCAGCTCACGATGGCGCGGGGAGCCGCAGGCATTGGCGATAAGCCCGGCGATATGGATGTCGTCGCGAAAGCCGACCAATCCCGAGACCAGCGCGGCGGCGGTCTGGGCCATGCCTTTTACGTCCATGACGATCGCCATGGGAATATTAAACAAGGCCGCCAGATCGGCGCTGGAGGGCTCGCCGTCGAACAGCCCCATGGCGCCTTCCACCAGGATCAAGTCCACTTCGCAGGCGGCGTCATAAAACCGCTGGCGGCAGTAGGCCTCGCCTGCCATCCATAGATCCAACTGATCCACCGGCTGGCCGGAGGCCTGGGCCAATATCTGCGGATCCAGGTAGTCCGGGCCGGTCTTGAACACCCGCACTACCTTGCCCTGGTTACGCAGCAGGCGCGCCAGGCCCGCCGTGACGGTGGTTTTMCCCTGGCCGGAAGCCGGGGCGGCGATAAACAGCGCGGGGCAGCTAACGGTTGGCGTCGTCATCAATATTCGATCCCCGCCTGGGCTTTAACGCCGCCACGAAAGGCGTGGCGCTCGTCCTGAACAACGCTGATGGTATCGGCAATTTCCTGCAGCGGCGTGGCCATGGTGCGTCCAGTGATGATGACGTTCTGGTGCGCCGGTCGGCGCTTCAACGCTTCCACCACCGGTTCGGGGTCGAGATAGCCGTACTTGAACATATAGCTCATCTCGTCCAGCACGATCATATGATAGGCGGGGTTCTCCAGCAGCCCTTTGGCGACTTCCCAGGCGGCCTGGGCGGCTTCGATGTCCCGCTCGCGGTTCTGGGTTTCCCAGGTAAAGCCATGGCCCATGATGTGCCAGTCAAGCTTGGGATGATCGCGAAAGAACAGGTACTCGCCAGTTTCGCGGCGGCCTTTGATGAACTGGATCACCGCGCACTGCTGGCCGTGCCCCAGTGAGCGCGCCATGGTGCCGAAGGCCGAACTGCTTTTACCTTTGCCGTTGCCTTTGAGCAGAATCAGCACGCCGCGCTCTTCGGTCGCCTTGCTGATGCGCTCGTCGACCACGTCTTTTTTACGCTGCATGCGATCTAAATGGCTTGCGTCGCTCATGAGAGGTTCCCAGGTTGATGTGCAGAGACTGCCATAGAGGGTTTGCCAAACGAGGCTGGCCAGTAACGCGCGCCCAACTGCTGGGCGATCCGTGCGCCCTGCCCGCGTTTGACTTTGGACTGTTCGGTATCGATCAGCAGGCACTCCTCCAGCGGAGCGAGATCGTCAACGGCTTCCCGGGTGCGGCCATCGGTGATCAGATAGGTGCGCACCTTCAGGCCGGGCTCGCGGCGCTGCCACTGGCGGATCAGCCGCTTGGCTTCAATAATCGCTTCCCGCAGCGGGGTGCCGCCACCGCCTTTGGCCGCCTCAAGCGTGCCTCGCGCGTTTTTCGGCGCCCGGCGGCGGGAGAGTATCGGCACGACACCGCCATTGCCAAACCCCAACACCGCGACCTGCTCCCGCGCGGCGTAGGCTTGGCTGACTAGCGACTCGACCAGCCCCTTTGCCTGGCCCAGCAGGCGCTGACCCAGGGTGGAACCCGACGTATCCAGAAGTACCAGGTGTGCTGTCGCCTGCCCAGAGCGGGTCTTGCGCATCTTTAGCTGCTGCCAAGGCCACTGGCCGCGATTGGCGATAACGGTCGCAAACCCATCCAGCCGGGAAGTCGTCACTTGAGATCGCCCCTGGCCCAACGCACCACCTTTGCCCGCGCTAGCGGCGGTATCAGTACGCTTAGTCCGCTGAAAAAGGTCTTCGCTATCGGGCAAGTTTACCGCTGACTGGCTAATCGCTTCCTGGGCCATGGGAGGCATTGCGCCCCACTGGCCCTGTTCAGCGCTCTGTTGGGATGAACCAGCGGTCGATGCGTTATTGCCCGACGACGAACCGCTCTCGTCTTTCGAAGGTGTTCCATTAGGTGGAGATGATGGCGGGCTCTGCTCAGGCGGTTGGGTACGCCGATGAGCCAGCACCCAGGGTTCAACGGTATCGATATCTTGCTGCTCCACGCTAGCCACGCCACGCCAGGCAGCATGGGCCTGGGCAGCGCGGTGCCAAGTAACGTCTGCCCGCAGGCCTTCTACACCGGCGGCTTCGCAGCGTTGTGCAATCGTTCGATAAACCCAGGGGTCGCTGTTGACTTCTTTGAGTAAGCGCTGCGCTTGGCTAATACGCTCGGTCAGGGCGGCCTGGGCAGCCTCAAAGTGTTGCAGCGTGCCAGCCGAGTCGCGGTCGAAGGCTTCCCGCTGCTGCACGATGGCAATACGCTCGTCGATGCTTACTGCTCCCGCCTGCTCAAGGCAGAGACCGAAACGGTCGAGCAATTGCGGTCGCAGTTCGCCTTCATCTGGATTCATGGTGCCAATCAGACTAAAGCGCGCCGGATGGGAGTGGCTAATGCCATCGCGCTCAACGATATTGGTGCCACTGGCGGCCACGTCCAGCAGCAAATCAACCAGGGTATCCGGCAGCAGATTGACTTCATCGACATACAGCACCCCGCCGTGGGCTTTAGCCAGCAGCCCAGAATGAAAGGTAGCTTCACCCTCGGCCAGTACCTTCTGCAAGTCCAGGCTGCCGACCAGTCTGTCTTCGCTGGCGCCCAGCGGCAGCGTGACAAAAGGAGCACGCTGCCCTTCGCTATCGCTAGGCAAAATGGCGGCTAGAGCACGGGCTAAGGTCGACTTGGCGCTGCCTCTTGGCCCGCTGATCAGCACCCCGCCGATACGCGGGTTAATGGCGTTAAGGAGTAGCGCGGTTTTCAGCGCTTCCTGGCCGACCACCGCCGCAAAGGGAAACTCACTCACTGATGCCTCCCGTACACAGCCAACTCGTCAACTGGCTAACCTTTATTAACCGGCTAGATGTCCGCTGGACGTGAGTTTGTTTCATGGTAAATAGGTTAATAATGATAAAACCATTCATAAAGAAGTGAGCGGAAGAAAGGGGTCAGTATAGAGGAAGGCATGGCGGCGAAGCCAGTTTGGTACCCAGGCCAACCCTATGAGACAGCCCAGATAACCATAAGGTAAGATACGACTAATCTTTGACATCAAGCCTATTTATTATGTTATAACATTTCATATTGGTATTAATTAGCACGCCCCAAGACCACCAGCTCTCTAGCACCACACGTTTACTGGAAGCCAAACATGAAGATCGTTCGTTACCTGCTAMCTGCTACATCGCTGCTMCCCGCCTCTTACGCGATGGCTGATGCAACCCACTACCCTGTTACTTTAACTAACTGCGGCGTAGAGATCAGCGTGGCGTCAGCCCCGGAGCGAACGGTGACAGTAGGTCAATCGGCCACGGAGGTTCTCTATTCGCTGGGGCTCGCTGATCGAGTGAATGGCACCTCAGTGTGGTTTAATCCGGTTCTTCCCCAGTTTGCTGATGCCAATGAAGCAATCGAGCGGATCGCCAACGACGACCCGAGCTTCGAGGCCGTAGTCAATAAACGGCCTGATCTGGTGGCAGTGCAGTATGAGTGGCACGTGGGCCCCACCGGCAGTGTCGCCACCCGTGAGCAGTTTCATGAGCTGGGTATTAATACCTATATTATGCCCGCCGATTGCGACACCAAGGATAACTCGACCGGCGGCGATGGCACCCGCACCGCCGCCTTCTCGACTGACTCCATCTATAAAGGGATCACCGAGTTAGCCGAGATCTACGATGTTCAAGACGCTGGCGAGGCGCTGATAACCGACCTTGCCGCCCGCGAACAGCGCGCCATCGACTTGGCGAGCAGCCTTGATTTACCGGAAGACTTGTCGGCGGCATTCTGGTTTTCATCGACAGATCTGGGGGTTAGCCCTTTCGTGGCGGGGCAACTGGGGGCACCGGGGTATATGATGGAAAAACTCGTCATTCGTAATGTCATCGAGTCTGACGAAGAGTGGCCCACGGTGGGCTGGGAGAGCATCGCCAGAGCCGATCCCGATGTGCTTGTTATCGCCAACATGGATCGCCGCCGTTTTCCTGCCGACGACATTGAAGCAAAATGGGAGTTTTTACGCAGCGACCCGGTCACCCGGGAGATGAGCGCGGTTAAAAATAACCGTATCGTCGAGATGGACGCCCACGCCATGAGCGCCACTATGCGCACTATTTACGGCCTTGAGACACTTGCCGAGGCACTATCTAATATGTCGTTTAACGAATGAGCATAGCGCTAACGAGAGCTTCCTCCGCAGGCTTCGGGTTGCGCTGGCTATGGATAACACCGCTGGTGCTCGTGGCAGCACTGATCGCGGGTACCGCCATCGGCGAGACGCCAATTCCGGTTGATACCATTCTCAAGGTACTCGCCAATCAGCTACTGGGCGCGGATTACGCGGTTGATCGCATCGACGCGGGCATTATTTGGAACTATCGTCTCAGCCGCGCCGTGGTCGCCGCCTGTTGTGGCACCAGCCTGGCACTGGCAGGGATCGTGCTGCAGGCGCTACTGCGTAACCCCCTGGCCGATCCTTACTTGATGGGCATTTCCGCCGGGGCCTCTACGGGGGCAGTCGCGGTGGCCGTCGCCGGGCTGGGTGCAGGCGCGCTTTCGCTCTCTTTGGGTGCCTTTGTGGGCGCCCTGCTCGCCTTCGGCATCGTGGTCATGCTCGCCCATGCGGCCAACAGCGGTGTGGGTGGTGGGCGCGGTGTTCAGGCCGCGGGGGCAATTATTCTGGCAGGTATTGCAGGCTCGCAGCTGTTCAATGCGCTGACCGCGTTTATCATTACCAAGTCAGCGAGCGCCGAGCAGGCCCGGGGCATCATGTTCTGGCTGATGGGCAATCTTTCAGGAGTGCGCTGGGCCGATGTCACCTTGGCCGTGCCTGCCGCGCTGTTTGGGCTACTGGTTTGCCTATGGCACCGGCGCTCCCTGGATGCATTTACTTTCGGTGCCGACAGCGCCGCCTCCATGGGCATCGCAGTGCGCCCGGTGCGCGGCATGCTGATTATCGCCATGGCGCTGGTCACGGCGGTGATGGTGTCTATTGTGGGGGCGATTGGCTTTGTAGGCTTGGTGATCCCCCATGCCATGCGCTTTATCGTCGGTAGCCGTCATACCCGGCTGGTACCGGCCACCGCCTTGGCGGGTGCGGTATTTTTAATCGGCTCGGATATTCTTTCCCGGGTGCTGGTGCCCGGCCAGGTACTCCCTATCGGGGTGATTACGTCGCTGATCGGCGCGCCTGCCTTTGCGCTAATTCTCGTGCGCGGCAAGAGGTCTTAATGCAGTTATCAGCTGAGCAACTCGCCTGGGCGGTGCATGGCACGCCCCTGCTTATTGACGTTAACCTTACCGTCGAACCCGGCCAAACCTTTGGCTTGGTGGGGCCGAACGGCTCGGGCAAAACCTCGCTACTTCGCCTGCTGGCAGGCTTGAACAAACCTAAAGCAGGACGTGTGCGAATGGGTAGCCAGCCCCTACACACGCTAAAGCAGCGAGCGATTGCTCAATCTATTGCGCTAGTCGAGCAACAGGCCGACACAACCGATAGAATTAGCGTGCGTGACGTAGTGGCGCTGGGCCGGACGCCCTTTCTTACCGCGTTGCGCCCCTGGTCAACTGAAGATGATGCCGTCGTGGCTCAGGCGCTGGTAGATGTCGATATGGTGCATATGGCGGATCGGCTTTGGCACACGCTCTCAGGCGGCGAGCGCCAGCGGGTGCATATTGCCCGTGCACTGGCCCAGAAGCCTAAAATCCTGCTATTGGATGAACCCACCAACCATCTGGATATTCGCCATCAGCTGTCGATTCTTGAATTGGTCAGGCAACTACCGATCACGGTGGTGATCTCGCTGCATGATCTTAATCAAGCCATGGAGTGTGACCGTATTGGCGTGATGGATGGCGGCCGTTTGATCGACAGCGGCCACCCTCACGACGTACTCACCGCCAACAGACTACAGCAGACCTTTGGGGTGCATGCCCACGTGATCGATGACCCCATCGATGGCAAACAGATCATGCGGTTTCGTAGCGCAATTTAGTTATCGCCTGTACCAAGTGCGCCAGGGCGACCCTTCATCGAAAGAGATGCCAAACCACGCTGTGATCCGTGCCCATACTCCACAGCAGTACAATCACAACGAGTAGTGCCTCTAGCACCAAAACACCAACACCCAGCGTCGTTGTTGACAGAATAAACCCACGCTGATGACTGATGCCTAAAAAGCTGGGTGTTCCCTTATAGAGTAGATAGGCGCTGTAGAGCAGTCCAATCACCATACCCAGCATACAGAACCAAAAAGCCGGGTAGAGTGCAAAAACGCCACACAGGAACATCGGTGTCGCAATGTAACCCGCGAAAATAAGGCAATCACGGCGGCTGGGGCGGTTATCTATACGACGGGCCAACCAATGGATCATACTGCCCACAACGGCCACAGCCATTAGGATCAACGCATAAAAAGCCACGCCTAATGCAATACCATTGGCAAGAGAGACTTGATAGGTTTCAGGGCCACCATAGGTCCAACCGACCTGGGTAGTGCCTATCAGCGCACAGACGACAGGAATAGCAGCGAGTAAAAGGACATGGTGGGCATACAGATGACTGATAGATTCATGCTCGCCCCGGATCGAATGCCACTCTCTTTCAGGATGATGGAGGAGCCCCCAAACATGATGGATCATAACGACCTCCCGGTTTTGTAGATGCTCTGTTGTTAGGGTCAGACGTTGATCGATTGGATCAATAAGATTCCGAATCATTTTTAGTGTAGAACATAAAATCATTTTCGGAGGTAAGGATTTTTCTTTGCTAAGGTGGGTGCTCACTCTACTAATTGGCGGGGTTCCATATGCGACTTTTATTCACCGGCGGCAGTGGCAAGGCTGGCCGTCATGCGACGGCTTATCTTCGCGACCAAGGTCACCAAGTCACCAACCTGGATTGGGTGGCGTCCGACGTACCCGGCATTACCACCCTAAAGACCGACCTGACCGATGCAGGCCAGGTATTCAATGCCTGCCGGGCTTACGCCGATTTCGACGAACTGGAGCCAGGCACTGGCGTGCCGCGTTACGATGCGATTGTCCACTTTGCGGCCATACCCGCCATCCTCCATCGACCGGACAACGAGACTTATCGCATCAATACGCTAAGTACCTACAATATTCTCGATGCTGCCACCAAACTGGGCATTCCCAAGGTCATCTTCGCCTCCAGCGAGACCACTTACGGCGTTTGCTTTGCCGATGGTGAGAAGAAACCGGACTATCTCCCCATCGATGAAGAGCACCCCACCGTGCCTCAAGATAGCTACGCCATGAGCAAGGTGGTAAACGAGGTAACGGCGCGCTCTTTCCAGGCGCGCTCGGGCATCGACATCTACGGCCTCCGCATCAACAACGTTATCGAGCCCCACGAATACCGTCAGGATTTCCCAGCCTACATGAATGATCCCGCCCTGCGCCGCCGCAATATCTTCGCCTACATCGACGCCCGCGACCTGGGCCAGATGGTCGATTGCTGCCTGAAAACGGATGGCCTGGGCTACCAGATATTCAACGTCGCCAATGACGATCTCTCGGTGGGCCTGACCAATCCAGAAATCATCGAACGCTTCTACGCTGGCGTACCGATCAAGCGCGAAATGGGCGAATTTGAGACTTTCTACACTAATGAAAAAGCGCGCCGTCTGGTCGGCTTTACACCACGCCACTCCTGGCGGGATGAGCTGGAGCACTAGGTATCACTCTTTTATCGGTACAAACACCGGTGCCCCATCCACCTCGACCACCGCTAGCCGCTGGCGGTAGAGGCTTTCTAAAGCACTGGGCATCAGCATGCTATCCCGCGGGCCCCAGCACGCCTCGCCATTGGGGTAGAGCAGTAAAATATGGTCGCACCACCGGGCAGCCAGGTTTAGGTCGTGTAAGCACATGATGACCGCCTGCCCCTGGGCAGCCTGCTCTGCCATCAGCGCCATGACGGCGCTCTGGTGGTGAAGGTCAAGATGGTTGGTGGGCTCGTCGGCCAGCCACAGGTTGGGCGCCTGGGTCAGCACGGTGGCAATCGCTACCCGCTGGCGTTCGCCGCCGGAAAGCGTGCTGACTAAACGGTCATGCAGATGCGCCACATCTAATCGCTCAAGCGCAGCTTCGGCACGGGCGTAGTCATCGGCGCCCTCCATCTGCCACGGCGAGAGATAGGGATGACGGCCAATCAGCGCGGTTTCCAGCACGGTTGCGGGAAAGCCATCCTGCCGATCCTGAAACACCAATCCCAAACACTGGGCGATATGCCGGCGGCGCAGCTGACCAAGCGCTGACTCGTTGAGCTGAACGCTGCCCGAACGTGGGGCATGCAGCCCCGCCAAAGTATGCAGCAGAGTGGTTTTACCCGCCCCGTTAGGGCCCAACACMCCCCACATTTGGCCTGGTTCAACGGTTAAATTAAGCGGTGTGCCACCTTCACGTCCCGGCACGTCGATGATGAGGTCTCGGGTAGCCAGTACGCTCATCAGCGGCTCCGGTAGAGCAGAAACAGGAAGGTGGGCACGCCCAACAGCGCAGTGATCACGCCTACGGGCAGCTGTTCCGGGGCGATCATGGTGCGCGCTAGTGTGTCCGCCAACACCAATAGCGTGCCCCCCGCCAACGCACAGGCGGGCAGTATCAGCCTCTGGTCGTTGCCTAACAGCAGGCGCAGCATATGCGGCACCACTAAACCGACAAAGCCAATGCTGCCAGCGGTGGTCACTGCCACTGCGGTGAGTAGGCTGGCGGCAATATAGATACACCACTCCAGCGGCCTAACCGCAACGCCCAGCGCGGCGGCCTGCTGAGGGCCTCGGGCCAACACATTCAGGCTACGCCCAAGCGGAATCAGTACCACGCAGGTAGCCAACAACAATAGCAGCGGCGGCCAAGGGGTACGCGCATAGGAGAGATCGCCCATCAGCCAGTAGAGCATGCCTGGCAGGCGTTCGGCGGGGCTCATCGCCAGCATTAGGGTAATTACCGCGCCCCACCCCGCCGCGACCACTACGCCGGTGAGCAGCAGCCGCGAAGGGGTCCAGCCGCCGCTGCCGTGGGCCAAACCAAACACTAAAAATGTCGAAAATAGCGCGCCGCCAAATGCCGAACCAGAAATCGCCAGCCCGCCGAACCCTCCCAGCATGGCTGCCAATGCGCCAATAGAGGCGCCACCGGATAGGCCAAGCACGTAAGGGTCAGCAAGCGGATTGCGCAGCAGCACCTGCATTAACGCCCCCGCTACTGCCAACAAACCGCCGACGGCAAACGCCGAGAGCGCCCTGGGCAAGCGCAGCTCCATCACCATGGTACGCGCCAACGCATCGCTCTCGCCTTGCCCTATATAACCAAGATTACCCAGCACCACTTGCCAAATTTGCGCCGGAGAAATCTGCGCACTGCCAACACCAAGGGAAATAATCAGCGCAGCCAACGCCGCTAGTAATAGCAGGCTAAGCGGCAGCCCCAGGCGTGCGAGCATTAACGGCGTCCACGCTTTTGGCGCGCAATATCGAGCTTCTCACAGAGGATCTGGGTGCCCTCCATCAGCCGCGGCGTGGGCCGTTGAATCAGCGAAGGCGGCACAAAGAAGAGATTATCTTCGCTCACCGCCGTCAGGTTGGAGTACTGCTCCCAGTGGGTCAGCCAGTGGCGGTTCTCTTCGCCCATCCCCCCGGCCACAATCGCCTCAGGATTCGCTGCCAGCACGGCTTCATCGTCTATGCGAGGCACCCGTCGCGCCTGCTCGCCAAACACATTTTCACCGCCGCAAATCTCGACCACCTGGCCGATAAGGTGCTGGTCGTTAACGCTCATTAGCGGCTCATCCCACACTTGGTAGAACGTGGTTACCGGGTCACGATCACGGTAGCGCGACGCAAGCGCGGCCATGGTGTCACGGAAATTGTCTGCCACCGACTGCCCGGCCGCTTCTGTACCCGCCAGCCGTGCCAAACGCTCAATGGCACTGGCCACGCCCTCTACATCCCGGGGCTCGATATAGAACACCGGCATACCCAAGGCTTCGAGGGTTTCAAGCTGTTCAGCTGGGTTGCCCGTCACCCAACCAATGACTATATCGGGCGCAAGCCCTACCAGCGCCTCTAGATCAATCCGGGTATGGCTTCCCACCGACGTCACTTGTTTGGCTGCCGGCGGATAATCGCTGTAAGCAACGACGGCGACCACTTGATCTCCTGCGCCAGCCGCGTAGGTCAGTTCAGTCGCACCGGGCGAGAGCGTGGCTATGCGCTGAGCAGCATTATACAGGCACACTTCACGGCCACGATCATCCACTACGCAGCGCGAGTGATCGTGGGCATGCGAAGTAGCCGCTGTTAATAACAACGCGAGGCCCAAGGCCCCGCGCGCAACACCACGTTTACTATTGGCCAAAGTGAACACTTAAGAACCCTGCTCGGCCAGCGTTAATATAGTCACGGCTGGTTGAATACTCTTTATCAAAGGCGTTTTCTAGCGTAACACGAGCCGTCCAGAGCGGCGCAAACTGCCATCCCGCGCGCAGGTTAACCAGTCCATAGCCACCTAAACGCTGGGTATTGGAGACGTTATCGTAGCGGTGATTCTGCGCGATTAACGAGCCCCCCAGCGACCAATCGCCAAGCTCCCGATCGGCATCCAGACGCACACTTTGAGTGGCCCGACGGGCTAATCGATTACCGGTATCTCGGTCTTCCGGATCCAGATAGGTAAAGGCGGCTTGCAGTGTCCAATCATTCATTTCCACACCACTTGCAAACTCCGCCCCACGAATACGCGCGCTGTTGATGTTCTGCGGCGCCCATAAACCACTCGACGTCGGCGCCCAGGCAATCATGTCGTCGTACTCGTTTTGAAAGGCGGCCAAGTCCCAGAACCATCGGTTGTATTGGCCTCGAACACCCACTTCGACGGTTTCAGACTTTTCTGGATTGAGATTAGGGTTACCAGAATCCGGCCAATAGAGGTCATTAAAGCTCGGTGCTTTAAAAGCAGTACCTAAGCTTGCGCGCAGCGTGTGATAGTTATCTATTTGATAACCCAGCGCCAAGCTGCCGGTAACCTCATCGCCGTAGGCTTCGTTGTCGTCATAACGCAAGCTTGCTTGAATGGCAAACGGAGAGAAGTCGAGCAGCCCTTGGGTAAACACGGCGGTGTTATCGCGGCTGGTGACGTCAAAGTCGTTGGTGCTTGAAACGCGGTCTTCGCTGATTTCAGCGCCAGCAATTAACTCATGGGCACCCAACTGAAGATTGTTCTGCCAGCGGGCAGTTTGGGTGCGGGTATCAATGATCGAGTCGCCAAAATTATCCAGCGTATCCAGCTCATCGCGGGCTTCGCTAAGGGTCAGGCGACTCTGCCAGGTATCGGTAACTGGCACCTCGCCGTAAACACCTGCCACCTGCTGGACAAAGTCATTCTCTCCATCGTCATATTCGTTGTTACCGCGAGCGCGCAGTGCCAGCACACCCACCTCAGCACCACTCTCAAAGGTATGCGCAACGCGGGCAAGCGCCGAGGTGTTGTCATAGCCTTTGTCTTCACCGCCGCGTCGAATGGGTTGGCCATCAGTATTGAAATGGCTAGCGGCGAAGCTGTAGCGCGTGCCTCCCTCGCGGCCAGAAATACCTGCGCTTAATCGCTGGGTATTAAAGGAGCCACCACCGACTGAAATGCTAGGGTGCGAGCCCTCTTCGTCACCCTCCGGGGTAAACAGCTGAATGACACCACCGACGGCATCCGCACCGTAAAGGCTACCGCGGGGGCCGCGCACGATTTCTGCACGGTCAAACATGCGTGGGTCTAGATACTGAAAAGCGGCGCCGCCTGCCGTGGCAGATCGCAGCCGAATACCATCGATCATCAGAACGGAAGCATCGCTGGGCGCACCGCGTAGATAAACGCTGCTGTTTTTACCAAAACTGCCGTTGCTGGTGACATCAACGCCCGGCTGGCCGCGCAGCAGATCGCTGAGGCTGGTGGGGTCTTGGCGGCGAAAAGAGGCTGTGTCCAGCACGCTAACCGATGAAAGGCTTTCGTTGGCAGTGCGCGGCGCTAACGCAGCGGTAACCACGACAGGATCAAGCGTGGCTAAATCAGTCGTCGCGGCGGCGTATTGGGCCTGGGCTGAAAAGGAGATGGCGAGTGGTAAAGCAGCCATGCTCAACGCCGCCCGTTGGGCGGTGGTGTGGAAACGGTGGTTCATGGAGGGATCCCTTGCTCGTCGTGCTCMCCCGCACAACGTCGTTTTATTGACCGAGCGCAGGACAAGACAAGGAAATCACGGTCGCACTGTATGATTGCATTGTTCCACCGTTAATCGCCTTGAGAGCACCCACCGCGCCTCGGCATGTATCGGTTCAGGTTGAACCGTTACTCTCGGGCCGGTCTCCGGGCTGACGAGCGAAAGGCAGCATCTAACAATGCGCCTTTCCGAACGACCACCTTCCCGTGCATAAGCACAGTGGCGTCTTAGCCGTTCTTATCTCGATCACCGTTGCGGGGGCAGCGTTGGAATCACACAAGGCGTTCACCAACTTCCCGTTTCACTAGCGGCTTGATCCACCGCCAGCACCTGAGAGTGGGCGTAAGCTAGCAACTTGTTGGAGGGCGGTCAATTCATGATGAGCTGCTAGAGTATAGACAACGCACGGAACAGGAGACGATCATGGTCGATTCCTCACCAGCCGGCGTGCCACGCTGGTTAAAGCTGGCTTTTACACTGTGGATCCTGGTCTGGGCACCAAGCTACGTAGTGCTGCTGGGGGCACAGAACTTCTTTTGGCTGTGCAACGTAGCGAGTTTTCTGCTGCTGGTGGCGCTGTGGAGTGAACACCGCACCCTGATGTCGATGCAATGGCTGGCGGTGGCGCTAGTCGGCAGTTTATGGAGCCTGGACGTCGCCACGGCGGCGCTCMCTGGCGTGCATCCTATCGGCGGCACCGAGTATATGTTCGACCCGGAGCATCCACCCATGGCGCGAGCCATGTCGCTCTACCACGTGGTGCTAACGCTGGTGGCGGGTATCGGCATAGCCAGGCTTGGCTATGCACGCCGCGCCCTGCTTTGGCAGATCCTGCTAACGTGGATTGTGGTGCCATTGACCTATCTGCTTACCGAAGCCGAGCGCAATATCAACTGGGTGCATGGCCCCTTCGGCCAGTCCCAGGAGAGCCTCGACCCGTTGCTCTATCTGTTCCTACTCACGCTGCTCTGGCCCATAATAGTCTACCTGCCAGTGCATCTACTGATGATTGGTTGGCAGCAGCGCTGGCGGAGCAAGGCTTAGCTAATTACTTAACCGCCATCACCAACCCATGCCGGACATACCACACATGCTCAGCTTGAGTAGTGGCATCCTGAACAAACCAGCCATTGAGATCACGAAGGCGGCGCTGTTCAGGCTGCATGGGCACAATCCCACGGCCAACTTCGTTGGCAATGATGATTAACGGCGCGTTTAGCTCGTCGGCGTGCTGGCAGAGCGCTGCCATATCGCTCTGCCACTGCTGGCGCAGGGCATCGTTATCGTCACGCTCAAGCGCAGCGCCAAGCCATTCAAGCACACCTGTGAGAACAAGCGGCGTATCGGCTACGAGCGCTTGCTGGCTATCGCTGAAGGGCTTAGCAGCATCCAGTTGCCACCAATTCGCCTTGAGAAAGCGTGCGGCTACAACGTCTCGTTTGCCAGCGCAGGCACCGCCGATGAAGAGCTGCATTGCCATTCTCCTTGTCCATTCGCATCGGTGTAATAAGTGAGTTTCCAGCGCCTGCCTTGGGCCTGACTCACTGAGCCATCCCAGAAGTGGATGGTTTCAAAACGACGGCGCAGCTCGCGAATCACACCGCCGTGGGTGACAGCTAGAATTTTTTTGTGCCCCCCCGATTGAGCATTGACGGCCACATTATCAAGCCAAGCATACAAACGTGCGCGCAGCTGGGCCGCTGATTCGCCACCTGGGATTTTCAGCTCACCGACGCTGTCGATCCAGGCGCGGTAGTGGGATAGGTTTTTGAGTTCGTCGTAAACCTTGCCTTCGTACTCGCCAAAATCGAGCTCCCGCAGGCGTGGCTCAAGCGTAAGGGGCACGCCTGGTTTGGCGACTTCCGCCCACTTCAGCGTTTGTTGGCAGCGGTTAAGATCGCTTGAGTAGATGGCATCAAAATACTCATCTGCCAATGCCTCCCGCAGCGTTAGTAGCCCCTCTTCAGCTTCAGGCAACAGCAGCGGTATATCTTGTTGGCCCTGATAACGACGTTCTAAATTCCAAGCGGTGATACCGTGGCGAACTGCCACCAGCTCCACACTAAGATCAGTAGCCAAAGCTCTCCTCCTTCGATGGTGGCGCCTACCATATCGCCGTTAATGCCGTTAAACAGTCGCACCATAAACCCGCGTGAAAGCGCCACAAAGACAGCCGCCAAGAGCCCCATCAGCACCAGCGCAGGGGCGAACAGCGCGACAACCGCCAGCGGTACCAGCGCCAGTGCCACATCCTGGCCGCTAAGCGACTGCTGCCAGCTCCAAGCCAGGCCCTTCGGCTGGGCGCAGGGGGTCAGAACCAGCAAGGCAACGCCCGCCCAGCGCCCTAGCGCGGGCACCACCAGCAGCCACCAGAGCGGCGCTTGATAAGTGAGCAATGCCCATAGCAGCACGCCCTTCCAGGCGAGTAGAAACACCAGCGCCAAGATACCAAAGCTGCCGATTTGCGGATCTTTCATAATCTCCCAGCGGCGCGCCAGCGGCTGATTACTGCCCAGCGCATCGGCGATATCCATAACGCCATCCAAATGCAGCCCACCGGAAAGCGCCACCCACACGCTTAATATCGCCAGCGCGGTGATCGGTGTGGGGGCGTTGTGCATCGCAAACGCTAGCAGCACCAGCACGCTACCGATCAACAGGCCCACCAAAGGGTAGGCGCGCACCGCCCAGCGGCGGGKATCGGGCGTCCAGGGGACGGCTATTGGTATGGGGATCCGGGTCAGAAACTGCAGCGCCAGCAGGAGACCGAACAGAGCATTTTTCACAGCACCCTCTTTCACAGCAGCTTCCCGTGGTTTTTCCATTCGATGGCGCAGCCTGCGAGCACCTCTAGCACCGAGTCCGCCTCCGCCGCTAGCCAGCGGTGAGCGCGCTGAAGAAACGCCAGGTAGCGCCAGGTTTGCGTATCTGTGGGCGGCAGCGATTCGTTAATATCGTTAGAGACAATCATTAGATAAATACTGCGCGCGCGAGCATCCGATAACGTATTTGTCAGCAGCGCCAGGCCACCGTCGTCGCTAAGCTCACTGCCATACAGCACTTGGCTGGACCATAGCGTTAAGCAGTCCAGCAGAACCGCACTGCCATCGGGCACCTCGGCCAGCGCTTGATCTATATCCACAGGCGCTTCTAGCGTTACCCATCGAGCGGCTTGTCCGTGACCGTTCCTAGCTTGCTGGTGTCGTACCACTCGCTCAGCCATCTCTGCGTCGTATACGGCTGCGGTCGCTAAGTAGTAACAGGGTGAGCTACCCGCTGCGTCCACTACCCGCTGCTCGGCAATATCACTTTTGCCGGAGCGTGCGCCGCCGCTAACGAAGACAATCATGCAGTACCTTTTTCAGCACATTAACTAGCCGCCGGTTGGCAGATTCGTCGCGCAGCGCTACTCTCAGCCATTCGCCATTAAGCCCGGCAAAATTGTGGCTATGACGCACTAAAATGCCCTGGCGCAGTAGCTGCTCAAATAGCGCATCCGTGGTGATTTCCTGCGCAGCACTGGGGCGGATAAGAAAAAAACACGCCTGGCTGGGCACAACGTCCAACCCCAACTCGGTAAGCGCTTGAGCCACACGCGGCCGCTCGCTGGCCAACCACCGTTGGGTGCGCCGGGCAAAGGCATCATCCGTCAGCAACGGCGCCACCAGCTCCGCCGCCAAGTGATTAACACTCCAGGCTGGCTGATGGATCGCGGCGGCGTTTATTGTTGCCGCATCCGCCAGCATATAGCCCAACCGCAGCCCTGGCAGGGTATAAAACTTGGTCATGGAGTGCAGCAGCGTCAAGTGCGCATAGCGCGCCAACAGCGGAGCCAACGAGGCCTGCTGGGTCGCCTCGCCTACCATGTCAATAAAGGCCTCATCGACTACCACATGGCAGCCAATGGCTGCGCTGCGATCCAGCAGCGTTTCCATTGCCGAAATATCAATTAGCGTAGCGGTAGGATTATTGGGGCGGCATAAAAACAGCACCTCAGTGCCGTTAAGCCCGGTCAACAAAGAACCAACATCCAGCACAAAGTGCGGCGCGGGCAGTGCGATCTCAGTGACGGAGAGCCGATAAGCACGACAGGCGCGGGCATACTCGCCAAAGCTTGGGGTAATAATCGCCGCCCGCTTGCCTGCATGCACCGCGGCAGCCAGGAAAATCGCCTCGGCGCCGCCGTTGGTTAGCAGCACCTGCTCGGGCTGGACTTGGTGGTGGGCGGCAATAGCGTGGCGAGCAGCGCAATAATCGGGTGCCGGGTAGCGCTCCAGACAGGCTAACTGCCTCGTTAACCAATCGCTGACCCAGGCCGGAGGCCCCAAAGGATTGAGGTTGGCACTAAAATCTTCCAGACGGTGATCGGCGGGCAAACCGAAGTGCGCTAATAGCGCCTCGGCTTGCCCGCCGTGGCTGGGCCACATACATTGACTCATAGTAGCCCCTTAAAAATGAATAATATGCCCGCTATTACCACCACTGACAGCACCATAAACAGTATCCAGGCACCGTGCATTAAACGCACCGCAGCAGAGATATGCGTTACCTGCAGCACTTCAAGCGGCTCACCTAGGGTAGCGCGCTGAGACACCACACCTTGATAGACATTGGTGCCGCCCAACTGAACCCCGAGTAGCCTGGCCACCATGGCCTCCGGCCAGCCAGCATTGGGGCTTGGATGACGCGGCGCATCGCGGCAAGTACTGCTCAGTGCGCCTTTCCAGCGCAGGTTCAAAACGCCTGAAATATCCAGTAGCAGGCCAGCAAGCCACAGGCATAGCGCGGTTAAGCGTGCGGGTATCCAGTTGGCGACATCGTCCAGCTTCGCGGAGGCAAAACCAAAATCGGCATAGCGTTGGTTTTTGTAGCCTACCATCGAATCCAGAGTATTCACCGCCTTGTACGCCAGCGCTAGCGGTGCCCCGCCAATCAGGGCAAAAAATAGTGGGGCGGTAATGCCGTCAACGGTGTTTTCCGCCACGGTTTCCACCGTGCCCCGGGTAATTTCCGCTTCATCCAAGCGTTGCGTATCGCGCCCGACTATCATTCCCAGCGCCTTGCGTGCAGCGTGCAAATCGCCTTTTGTCAGCGGCTTAACCACGGCGCGTGCCGCATCGCCCAAGCCTTTAATCGCCAGCGTAGTCGATAGCAGCCAAAGCTCAGCAATCAACGCCAGCCCGGGGTGCAATCGTGCTAGCAGCGCCAGCGCTAACCCGCTAACAAGCCATACGCCGCCGACCACAACAACGGTTAACAACGCGCCGCTGAGCTTGCGCTGCTGCGCCGTGCCGCGATTCCACAGCCGCTCAAAAGCGCTAATAAAGCGCCCTATCAGCACCACCGGATGCGGTATTGAGCGTGGGTCACCAACGATTAAATCAATCATGATCGCTAAAGCGATCAGCGCTACGCCCGTTAATGTAGCACTTGCGCTCATAGCCTAGCCTTATCGCTAACGCCGGCATCGTTAAAGGTCGCCATCTCCGCCGCCATCGCTGTCGCCGCCTTCACTAACGGATACGCCAGCGCGGCACCACTGCCCTCGCCTAGCCGCATGCCCATATCGAGTAGCGGCTTAGCCTCTAAAGCCCTTAATGCGACTTCATGCCCAGGCTCTTGGGAGCGATGGCCAAAAATAAGGTAGCCGCGTACCGCGGGGCAGATTCGGCAGGCGGTCAACGCGGCCACTGTGGCAATAAAGCCATCCACAATGGCTGGCATCCTATTGGCCGCTGCTGCCAAATACGCGCCGGTCATGGCAGCAATTTCCAGGCCGCCCAATTTTGCAAGCACCGCTAAAGGGGCCTGTGGGTCAGCGTTACGCGCAGCGATAGCGCGTTCAATCACCGCCACTTTGTGCACCTGCTGCTGGGGATTAATCCCGGTTCCCGCACCGACTACGCTTGTTACCGACTCACCCGTTAGTACTGCTAACATCGCACTACTGGCGGTGGTATTGGCAATGCCCATTTCACCGACAATGAGGCATTTTGCGCCGGCCTTTTTTGCCCTTTCAACGGCAGCCMCGCCCGCATCCATAGCATTAATGACGTCAGCCGATTGCATGGTGTCTTCTTCCACCATATTGGCAGTGCCATGGCGCACTTTAGCAGCGGTTACGCCTGCCATTGTTAACGTCGCAGCCACGCCAACATCGACTATCTCAACCAGCGCCCCTATCTGCCGGGCAAACACATTAATGGCCGCCCCTCCATTGGCGAAGTTAGCCACCATCTGGGCAGTCACTTCTTGGGGAAAGGCAGATACCCCTTCGACGGCAACGCCGTGATCTGCAGCAAACACAATGACCGCCGGCGGCGTCACGCTGGGCTTGAGCTGACCAGTGATGGCGCTCAGCTGTATCGCCAACTCTTCCAAGGCACCCAAGCTACCCGGCGGCTTGGTGAGCGTATCCAAGTAGCGACGAGCCTCTTCCCCAGCATTGAGATCAACAGGCTGAATGTGGTCAACAATAGCGTGCATGCAGGCTCCGGCTTAGTAGGGGTCATCAAACATTCAAAGGCAAAGCGCAAAATGGTAGCAAAAGCCTGGGTGCTATACTTGCTATTTCACTGGCGATGCTTCCACCCTGTCAGGGTTCCATAAATACCATCGCCTATTTTACGTAAGGTGACTGACAGCCTACATTCGGGTAATAAAACTACAAATGTGGTTTTTATTGCCGTAAAGTCTCTTAAATCGACGCTAAAAAATGTAAAATAACTACAATATTTACTCACCGTCTCTATCACGCAGAGGTCCCTATGCCGAGCTCAACACCTGCCACTTTAAACCCTACCGTTGCTGAGGTTACCCAGCGCATTCGTGAGCGCTCTGCTGAGCGGCGCGCCCTCTATGAGCGGCGCATGGCTGACCAGCACAAACGTGGTGTGCACCGTGCCGAACTAAGCTGTGGCAACCTGGCCCACGGTTTCGCGGCCTGTAACCCGCGTGATAAGAACGAACTCAAGCTGATGAACAGCGCCAACTTAGGGATTATATCGTCTTACAACGATATGCTCTCGGCGCACCAGCCGTTTGAGACGTTTCCTGAAACGATTAAAGCAGCCGCCAGTGCCATGGGCTCAACCGCCCAGTTTGCCGGTGGCGTGCCCGCCATGTGCGACGGTGTGACCCAAGGCCAGCCGGGGATGGAACTTTCCCTGTTTTCTCGCGATGTGATTGCCATGTCCGCGGCCGTTGGCCTCTCGCACAATATGTTCGATGCTGCCCTTTATCTGGGTGTATGCGACAAGATTATTCCAGGCCTTTTCATCGCTGCCGCGCGCTTTGGGCATCTGCCCGCCATGTTTGTCCCCGCGGGCCCAATGCCCAGTGGCCTGCCTAACAAAGAGAAGGCGCGCGTCCGCCAACTCTACGCAGAAGGTAAAGTGGGCCGCGCCGAGCTGCTAGAAGCCGAGTCGGAGTCCTACCACAGCCCCGGCACCTGCACCTTCTACGGCACCGCCAACTCCAACCAGCTAATGATGGAGGTGATGGGCCTACATCTGCCCGGCACTTCTTTTGTAAACCCTGGCACCGAGATGCGCGAAGCACTGACCCGCTACGCCACAGAGCAGGCCATCCGTAACACCGAACCCGGCGGCGACTATCGCCCGTTCTTTAAACAGATTGATGAGCGCGCGATTGTTAACGCCGTGGTGGGTTTGCTGGCTTCCGGTGGTTCAACCAACCATACGATGCACCTGATCGCCATGGCCGCCGCTGCGGGCATTACCCTGAACTGGGATGACTTCACCGACCTTTCGGCGGTTACTCCCAGCCTGATGCAGGTTTACCCTAACGGCCAGGCGGATATCAACCACTTCCAGGCGGCGGGCGGCATGAGCTACCTGTTCCGGGAATTGTTGGGCGCAGGCTTGATTCACGGCGATATCCCCACCGTGTTTGGCACTGACCTAACCGCCTACACCCAGGAGCCGTTCCTGGAAGATGGCAAAGTCGTCTGGCATGAAGGCCCCGAAAAAAGTCTTGATGAAGACGTTCTTCGACCTGTCGCTAAGCCCTTCGCGGCAACGGGTGGTTTAACAGTGATGAAAGGCAACCTGGGACGCGGTGTGATTAAAATCTCAGCAGTCGCCGAAGAGCATCGCATTGTTGAAGCGCCGGTAAAAATCTTCGAAGATCAAAATGAAATGAAAGCGGCTTTTGAGTCTGGCGATTTAGACCGCGATGTCATCGTGGTTGTACGCTTCCAGGGGCCCAAAGCTAACGGCATGCCCGAGCTACACAAACTAACGCCGTTCCTGGGCGTGCTGCAGGACCGTGGCTATAAAGTGGCGCTGGTCACTGATGGCCGCATGTCGGGCGCATCGGGCAAGGTACCGGCTTCTATCCACATGAGTCCGGAAGCCCTGGATGGTGGCCCGCTGGCCAAACTGCGCGATGGCGATATTGTGCGCCTGGATGCCAATGCGGGCACGCTGGAAGCCAAAGTTGACCCCGCCAGCTGGGCTGATCGGCAACTAGCCATCGGTAACCTGGATCACTACCACGTGGGCTTGGGTCGCGAGCTGTTTGGCGGCTTCCGTCACCTTGCCATGCGCGGTGAAGAGGGCGCTGGCGTGTTTGGTGGTTTTGAAGCCGATGATCTCGCCCGCCAGCAGGGGCAAATCTCACAAGAGGATGCCTGATGCGACCGGCACTCATCGGCGATATTGGGGGCACCAACGCACGCCTGGCATTGGTGTCTCCCGGTGAAATAACCCCGCACGACATTTTGAACCTACCCTGCACCGACTACCCCGGCGTTGTAGAAGCGGTGCAGGATTACTTGAATCGCGTGGGCGCCACCGGTGACAACGCGCCTCAAGAAGCCTGCTTAGCCTTCGCCTGCCCTGTTCACGCTGAGCGGGTCAAAATGACCAACAACCACTGGGATTTTTTGAAAAGCGACGTTCAGCAAGCGCTGAATCTATCGCTATTCAAAGTGATTAATGACTTTACCGCCCAGGCGCTGGGCGTTCCCCATGTGGCAGCCAGTGATTTGGTCGAGGTTCAGCCGGGTCAAACCCAGGCGCACTCCACACGCTTAATCATCGGCCCTGGCACCGGGCTGGGCGTTGCTGGGGTATTTCCCGGGCAGCACGCCTGGATACCACTGCCCACCGAAGGCGGCCACGTCACTTTTGCACCCACGGATGGCACCGAGCGGGCGCTGCTGGATGTATTTCTGCAGCGTCACAAGCGGGTGAGCGTAGAGCGCATTTTGTGCGGTCAGGGCTTACTCGAGCTTTACCAGGCGCACTGCAGCCTTGAGGGAATTGAACCTCGCCTAACCAGCCCGGCCGAGGTGACCACAGCGGCCAACGAGGGCGATAGCCTCGCCACCGCTGCCCTGCTGCGCTTTCTCAAAATCCTCGGCGATGTGTGTGGCGATGCCACCCTAACCATGGGCGCAAGGGGTGGAGTTTATCTATGTGGCGGCATTCTTCCCCGCTTGCTGGAGTGGCTGCCGAAGAGCGAACTGCGCACCGCTTTTGTCAATAAAGGCCGTATGGGTGCTTATAACGCTGACATCCCCGTATGGGTGGTGACTGCCCCCTGGACGGGCCTGCTGGGTGCCGCCGAAGCACTGCATAACGAAGAAGTTTTCTGATAACAATTTCTAACAACATCAATATGGAATCTGCTATGCCCGCTGCCACCTTTGATGTGCCGTTTCTTCTCGGCATGATGCGTCTGCACGAAACTCCCGCCATGCACGACCCTGAACGGTTGGCAGACTGGATCGAAGCACGCCTGGAACAGGGCCTTAACTGGTTTGACCATGCGGACATTTACGGCAGCGGCCAAGGAGAGACGCTTTTTGGCGCCGCACTACGGGCGCGCCCTGCCCTGGCTCAGCGGGTCAAGGTCGTCACCAAAGCGAGCATTGCTAACGACAACCCCGCGCCCGGTTCGGGTAAGGTAAAGCACTACAACGCTAGCCCGGATTATCTACATAGCGCCATCGACGCCTCGCTTGGGCGTTTAAACGTCGAACGTCTCGACCACTTTCTGATTCACCGCCCCGACCTGCTAATGAACGCTGAAGCCACCGGCCGCGCGCTGGACAACGCCATTGAAGCAGGCAAAATTGGCGCCGCGGGAATTTCCAACCACCTGCCTAGCCAGTGGCGCCGTTTGCAAGCAGCCATGCATCATCGATTAAGCGCCAACCAGATCGAGCTCTCAATCGCCCATACCACGCCGCTGTTTAACGGTAGCTTTGATGATCTATGCGCCGACGGCCACTCGCCCATGGCGTGGTCGCCGCTGGCAGGTGGGCAATTGATGCAGGGCTCCGTGGGCGACTGTTTGGGTAAGTGGGCAACTACGCTTGATAGCTCGCCCAACGCCTTAGCGCTGGCTTGGCTGCGCAGCCTGCCCAACTCGCCGATACCGGTGATTGGCAGCGTTAAACCTGAGCGAATTAGCGACATGCTGAATGCCCCCGCAACGCTACCCCGGGAAGCGTGGTATGAGCTGCTTGAAGCCGCGCGCGGTCATTGCGTGGCATAAAACTGTTCCGTGCAACACCGCTCGTTTTAAAACAAATACACTAATCATAATAAGGAGCCACAGATGACACCAGTTATCGCCTTTGGGGAAGCACTGGTTGATATGCTCTCCAGTCGTTTGGGTGCCGCCACTGATGCCCAGGAAACCTTTACGCCCTACGCCGGTGGCGCTCCCGCGAACGTGGCGGTCGCCTGCGCCCGCCTGGGTGTGCCTAGCCAGTTTTTAGGCATGGTAGGCGACGATACTTTTGGGCATTTTTTGGTGCGTGAGCTTAATAGCCACGGTGTAGACACCAGCGGCATTGTGTACACCCAACAATCCCGTACGGCGCTAGCGTTCGTTTCCCGGGATGCAGTGGGCGAGCGCACTTTTGATTTTTATCGTCCACCCGCAGCTGATCTGCTTTACCGCCTTGAGCATTTACCCCAGGGCGTATTTGAGAATCCTGCTATTTTGCACCTGTGCAGTAACAGCCTGACCGACCCCGAGATCGCCGACGTTACTCTGGCAATGGCCACCATGGCCAAGCGCGCAGGCTGCCTGGTCAGCGTCGATGCCAACCTACGCCACAATCTATGGCCCGGCGGTGAAGCAGACGCCAGCTTAGTCACGCAACTACTAGACGGCGCCGAGCTGCTCAAGCTCTCCCAGGAAGAACTCGACTACTTGCGTGCTGATCACCCTGCAGAATCGTGGCTTTCTGAACGTTTGGCGGCTGGGGTGAAGGTTATCTTGATTACCGACGGCCCCAACGATGTGGTGCTAAAAGGTATCGGCATCGACCAGCGAATTGCCCCCCCTAAAGTGGAAGCAGTCGATACCACCGCCGGTGGCGACGCCTTTATTGGGGGTCTTCTGGCCGAGCTTTCGACCCACGGCATCAATGAAAACTGGCAGAGCGATGCTGACTTTCTACACCGTGCAGTAGCTACCGCCTGCCGCTGCGGCGCCCATGCCGTTACTCGGCCAGGCGCTTACGCCGCACTGCCAACGCGAGCAGATATTAGCTAAATAAGTCGCCCTATAAGCTATTAACATAAGGCACGCCTGGGTAGGCGTGCCTTTTTTGTACCTGATTTGGGGTGACTAGACGTCAAATTAAGCTCTGACTTTTGTCTAAAGCAGTTCGCTTGTGGAAATGTCAGACATTTACTAGACTAGCGGTCATCGAACACATAATAAGAGACAACCGATGACGCTGGATGCTCTACCTACCCACCAGGGTGGCGCTGAACAGTTAGCGCGTTTACTTGCCCAGGCACTGCTGGCAGGCCATTGGCAGCCCGGCGATGTTTTTCCTCGCGAGTTGGATATCGGTAAACACTTTGCCGTTAGCCGTAACCAGGTGCGTAACGCACTCACCAGCCTCACCGCTGCAGGGCTATTAGAGCGCACCGCGGGGCGCGGCACGTTGGTGCGCGAAATCGGCGACTGGCACCTGCTCGACCCGCTGATGAGCGAATGGATGACCGGCTTGATCAACCTTGACCCGCAGCTGGTCAGGGCTATTTACGCCTTTCGCTACTCTGCCGAACCCGTGGTGGCAGGCCTGGCGGCGCAGGCAGCCCAGGCTGAAGACATAGAGCGCCTTGAGAGCGCCTTTGCAGGCATGGAGAGCAGCGCAGGCAGTGTTGAAGCCCGTGCTGAGCATGCCGAGTACGACGTCGCCTTTCACGATGCCACTTACCGGGCGAGCCACAATTTAGTCTGGCGGCAAATGGGGCATTTACTGCGCCCTTCAATCATGGCGCTGATACACCGTTCGCAGCACCGCACCGATACGCTAGACGACAGCCTTGCCCGCCACCGTCAGGTGCTTGACGCCATACGCAACCGCGATGCCAGCGGCGCAGAGAGTGCCGCACGTGAAGTACTGCGCCGTACCGCCATCGATCTTGGCATCGTCAATTAATAAGGATCTGATTTAATGAAAATCACCAAACTCAAGACCTGGCAAGTCCCCCCGCGCTGGCTGTTTCTCAAGATCGAAACCGATGAAGGCTGCTACGGCTGGGGTGAACCGGTAATTGAAGGCCGCGCGGCAACCGTTGAAGCCGCCGTACACGAGCTTTCCGACTACTTGATCGGCCAGGATCCACACCGCATCGAGCATCTCTGGAACATCATGTACCGCGCTGGATTTTACCGCGGCGGGCCGATTCTGATGAGTGCAATTGCCGGTATTGACCAGGCGCTGTGGGATCTTAAAGGTCGCGACCTGGGTGTGCCCGTTCACCAGCTGTTAGGCGGTGCCGTGCGCGACAAAATGCGCATGTATGCCTGGACCGGTGGCGACCGCCCAAGCGACGTGGGCGCTGGTGCCAAAGCGCTGGTCGAAAAAGGCTTCACGGCCTTCAAAATGAACGGCACCCCCGAGCTGCAAATCGTCGATTCACACCGCAAGGTCGATGAAGCCGTTGCCCGGGTGGCAGAAGCCCGCAACGCCGTTGGGCCAGATGTAGGCATCGGCATCGACTTCCATGGCCGCGTGCACCGCCCTATGGCCAAAGCACTGCTGCGCGAGCTAGAGCCCTTTCACCCCATGTTTGTGGAAGAGCCGGTCGCCCCCGAACATCTGCCCTGCTTGAAGGATATTGCTGGCGGGCTTGGCTACCCGCTAGCCACCGGCGAGCGGCTGCATACCCGTTTTCAGTTCCGCGACCTGCTGGCCGATGGCATGATCGACATTATCCAGCCGGATATTTCCCACTGTGGCGGCATTAGCGAAGGTCTCAAAATCGCCGCCCTAGCATCCGCCTACGATGTCGCCCTGGCGCCCCACTGCCCGCTTGGCCCGCTGACCTTAGCCGCTTCGCTACAGCTGGATGCGGTGAGCCACAACGCCTTTATTCAAGAACAGAGCATGGGTATTCACTACAACCAGGGTAACGATGTACTCGACTACCTGGTCGATAAATCAGCCCTGGCGATTGAAGATGGCTTCTGTGCCATTCCCCAGGGCCCTGGGCTTGGCGTGGAGATCAACGAAGAGTTCGTTGAGGAGCGCGCCAAGGTGGGCCACCGCTGGCGCAACCCGGTCTGGACTCACGAAGACGGCTCTATTGCGGAGTGGTAAGCCATGCAATCAACGCTGAGACTTACCCAATGAGCGCGACGACTGCATCGTTAGAGCAACAGCTGGCGTGGATTGCCGTGGACTGGGGCTCCAGCAACCTGCGCGCCTGGGGCCTCAATCAACACGACCAAGTGATTGCCCAAGCCAGTAGCGACAAGGGCATGCTGTCGCTTACCCCCGCCGACTATGAGCGCGAGCTACGGCGGCTAGTGGGCGATTGGCTGCCTGCCAATGTTCACACCGATGTGATGGTGTGCGGCATGGCGGGCGCCCGTCAGGGCTGGCTGGAAGCCGCCTATTTGCCGGTACCCACGCGGCTTGACCAGCTTAGCCAGGGCGCAGTAACGCCAACGCTTACAGGCGACCAGCTACGTGTTTACCTGCTACCCGGTTTAAGCCAAACCCGCAGTGCTGCAACCCACTTTGATGTAATGCGTGGGGAAGAGACCCAGTTAGCAGGCCTCGTCGCTAACACACCTGACTTTACGGGTCTCGCCTGTTTGCCGGGTACCCACGCCAAATGGGCCACTCTTGAAGCGGGTGCGGTGAGKGGGTTTTCGACCTACCTGACCGGCGAGCTTTACCAGCTATTGGCCAACCAATCGGTCTTGCGCCACTCAATCGGCACCGATGAGCTTCAAGACCCCGCTTGCCGTGAGGCGTTTATTTCGGCAGTTAGCGAGATCTACGCGGCGCCCGAAACTTTTAGTAGCCGTCTTTTCGGCCTGCGCGCGCAGGATTTACTCGATGGTCGGCTACCTGCAGGCGACACGCGTGGAGCCGTACTGGCGGCCAGGCTCTCTGGGCTCGCCATTGGCCTTGAGCTTGCTGGCGCCTGCCGTGAATGCCCCACCGATAAGCCGATCATGTTGATTGGTAACCAAGCCCTGAGCCAGCGCTATACGCTGGCGCTCAATACGATCGGCTATCAGACGCAGCATGTGGATGGCGACACCGCCGTCTTAGCAGGTCTGCGCCTCGCCCATCACGCGTTAACATAATTTAAGCATGGAGAAATTGGCTATGTCGCTGCCACTAATTGGTATTTTACGCGGTGTAACGCCTGATGAGGCCGTGGATATCGCGGAAGCGGTGCTGGCCGCGGGCATCACCCAGATTGAAGTACCGCTTAACTCACCCAACCCGCTGGAGAGCATTCGCCGCTTGGTAGACGCATTTGGCAAGCGCGCGGTCATTGGTGCAGGCACGGTACTCACTCCGGCTCAGGTGCGTGAAGTTCACTCTGCGGGTGGACGCCTGATCGTTTCTCCCAACTGTCGGCCTGCAGTCATTGAAGAGACGCATAGACTCGGTATGGCGAGCTGGCCGGGGATTGTGACACCCTCTGAGGCCTTCGATGCACTCGATGCCGGTGCCACCGGACTTAAACTCTTCCCAGCGGTGCAGGTAGGATTAGAGGGCATGCAGGCAGTGCGCTCAGTACTGCCCACAGGCACCCTTTTGTATGCTGTCGGCGGCGTTGGGATCGATAACTTCGCCACTTGGCGCGCAGCGGGTGTCGATGGTGCAGGGCTGGGCAGCGCGTTATACAAACCCGGCCAAAGCGCTTCCCAGGKAGGTCAACAGGCACAAGCCCTCGTCGAGGCCTGGTTGGCAGGAGAACAATAAGGAGATCCAATAACAATGAATACAGGTATGCATGTTGCAACGTGGCAGGCAGAGTTAGCGGTCGATTGCCGCTGCACCCTAGGTGAAGGCCCGCAGTGGGACGCTAAAAATCAGCGCCTTTATTGGTGCGACATTCTTGAAAAGCAGCTGCACTGGCTATCCCCCGCCACTGGAGAAAGCGGCCACTATCAGTTTGAACATCGGGTGTCACTGGCTGCGCCCCTTGAAGAAGGAGGCCTGCTGTTAGTCGGCGAAGACCGCTTAAGCCGCTTCAACCCAGGCAGCGGCAAGGTAGAAAAGCTGTGTGATTTCGAGGCCGATAACCCGGTCACCCGCAGCAATGACGCCCGCATTGATCGCCACGGCAGCCTGTGGCTCTCCAGCATGGGTAAAAGCGCTGAAAGAAACGCTGGCAGCCTTTACCGCCTGCACCGCGGCGAGCTGTCGCGGCTGCGCTCAGGGCTGACCATTCCCAATGCTATCTGCTTTGCTGAAAATGGCGAGTTTGCCTGGTTTACCGATACGGTGACGGGTGTGGTGATGCGCTGGGCGTTGGATAGCGACGGCTGGCCGAAGGGCGAGCCGCAACCCTGGGCAGACTTTTTTACCAGCCAGGGCAACCCCGACGGTGCCGTCATGGATGGCGAAGGCTGCCTATGGCTAGCGCTGTGGGGAGCTGGGCAAGTGGTGCGTTTGGATCATGACGGCGAAATAATAGGCCGCGTTGAGCTACCGGTCAGCCAACCCTCCTGCCCAGCGTTTGCAGGCCCTGATCTAAAAACGCTGTATATCACTACGGCGCAAGAGGGATTTAGCGCTGAACAGCTAGCCCAGGAGCCCACTGCAGGCTCGCTGTATAGGGTCGAAACCGGCATCAAAGGATTGACCGAACTGCCGCTGCGCCTGGCATAACTCTCTTATAAACCTCACAGCAAAAGGCCCCGCTAGCGGATACTAGCGGGGCCACTTTCTGGCTTTACCTCTTAGCGACTAGCGCTGGCACTCAACCGGCGAAGCTTATATACATCACGATGACTAACACGACCAGGACAATACCGGCCGGTACTGCGCCTTTCCAGGGTGTTAGATCCACATCGCCGCTGTGCTGCTGAATCCAGTCGGTTTCCCGTGGGCGCAGCTTGCCGATGATCAGCATCACGACGACCAACAACACAAACACCATCGCCACGAAGTGGAACTCGTGCATAACCTGCGGCAGCAGCGTAAAGGGTGGCACAAAGTAACCGGCGGCTATCAATAAACAGCCGCCCACCAGGGCAATTTTAGCTGCCATCGGCGGAACACGTTTGGTTAGCAGCCCGACCAGCACCACGGCAAGAATTGGAATAAAGTAGATCGCGTTCATCTTCTGCAGGTAACCAAACAGGCTATCCTGGCCTGCCAACAACGGCGCGATAATCATGGTAATAATGGCCATGATCCAGCCGAAGACCTTACCCGATTTCACCACCTGCTCTTCCGTCGCCTCTTTGTTCAGTACACCTTTATAGATGCCCAGGCTGAAAATCGTAGTAGTACTGTTCAGCGCGGAGTTAAACGACGAAAGAATCGCACCGACCATCACCGCGGCGAAAAACCCGGTTAGATACGGCGGCAGTACGTTAAATACCAAGTGACCGTAGGCCTCATCAGCACGCACGCCTTGATCGGCATAAAGATGGTAAGCAATGATGCCCGGCAGCACGAGATACAGCGGGCCCAGCAGTTTAAATAGACCGGTCAGCAGAACACCCTTCTGGCCTTCAGCCAGGTTTTTGGCCGCAAAGGTACGCTGAATAATCTGCTGGTTGGTACTCCAGTAGAATAGATTAATCAGGAAAACACCGGTGAACAGGGTAAAGAAAGGCMCCTGCTGATCAGCGCCGCCAATCGAATTAAGCTTATCCGGGTCGCTCTCTTTGAGGATGCTCCAACCTTCCATAATGCCGCTGCCGTCACTCACGGCCTGCAGGCCGAAATAGACGATCACGAAACCGCCGATCAATAGCCCGACGCCGTTAAGCGTATCCGAAACCGCCACCGTGCGTAGCCCACCAAACAGTGCATAGACCGAACCGATAATGCCAACTATCCACACCGTTAGCCAAAGCAGCGTCGCCGAAGACTCGATACCTGTTAGCCCTTGAAGATCGAGCATCCCCTGCAGACCGATGGCGCCGGAATAGAGAATAATCGGCAGCAGAATCACCGCGTAAGCGATCAAGAAGATGATATTGGTGATTAGCTGGGTGGTTTTATCGAAGCGTATTTCGAGCAGCTGCGGCAGCGTGGCAATGCCACTTTTCAAAAACCGCGGCAGGAAGAAGAGCGCCAACGCCACCAGTGCGATAACCGCCACCACTTCCCAGGCCATCACGCTTAACCCATCGGAAAAGGCCGCCCCATTGAGCCCCACCATTTGCTCGGTGGAGAGGTTGGTCATTAGCAGAGAGCCAGCGATCAGCGGAAAGGTTAGCGTACGCCCTGCTAGAAAGTAGCCGCTGGTGCTTGAGTGGTCATCTCGGCGGGTGATTCGCCAAGTGATAAAGGCGACAAGCCCTGTAAAAAACAGGAAGGACGCCAGGGTCAAAGCGTGCATTTTGACTCACCTCATGATCATTGTAAGTGGCACGCACGTTACTGTATGCGCGTATAGCGAAATGTCAGACAAATCGTCCCGCCATTTTAGTTGAGCTGAATATAGCCCGTTATACGTCTTTGGTCGTACGCAGGCGGGTACCATACGCGAATGACAAAATTTCGCTATAAAAAAACCCTAGCAATGGTTAAAAACCATAACTAGGGCCAGCATTTACACAACCTGCGATAGGTTGCTTAAGGATGCCTATTGAGTGATGCCTGCTTAGTGATGAAAGCGCTCCGCTGATTGACGGGCCAGTTCGCGAATGCCGTCCCAATCTTCAGCATCGACCATTGCTTTCGGCGTCAACCAGGAGCCGCCTACACACATCACGTTCGGCAGTGACAGGTAGGCGTCTGCGTTGTCCACGGTAATGCCACCGGTGGGGCAGAAACGCGCTTCTGGAATCGGTGCGCCAAACGCTTTGATTGCTTTAGCGCCGCCGCTGGATTCAGCGGGGAAGAACTTAAACCGACGATAGCCGTACTGCCAGCCGGTCATCAGCTCAGAAATGGTCGACACGCCTGGTAGCATTGGCACAGGGCTTTCCACGCCATAGCGGTAAAGCGCGTCAGTGGCGCCCGGCGTCACCACAAAATCAGCGCCCACCTGCTCGGCTTGGCGATATTGCGCGGGTGTTAGCACGGTGCCCACACCAATGCTGGCACCCGGCAGCGCTTCTTTCATTCGCTTGATGGCGTCCAGGGCACAATCGGTGCGCAGGGTAACTTCCAGCACGGTTAAGCCGCCTTCCACCAGGGCGCGCCCTAGCGGTACTGCGTCTTCCAAGCGCTCAATCGTGATGACAGGAATCACTTCAGCTTTTGAGCAGATACTATCCAGCTCTGCGGTACGGGTAGAAGGTAACTGTTTGTCGATAGTCATTAGTGAGTCTCCAAGCAACTTATTATTGGCTAAACCGGCTGGCGCTCAAGGCGCCCAATAAATGGCCAATGGGCAGGTTAAAAAGGCACGAATAGGCAACTGACGAACGTCGTCGCCGTTTAATGCCTTGGCCAACACGGCGCGTTTATCGTCACCGGTAATATGCAGAATATGCCGCCGTGCCTGATGCAGGCGGTCGGCCGAAAAGGTAATCCGTGGCTGCGGCTGACTAGGCGTTCTAACTGCCACTAACAGCTCTTCCGTGGCAAGCGCCAGGGTCAGCTCAGGGCTATCGGGAAACAGTGACGCGGTGTGGCCGTCTCCCCCCATCCCCAAAATCACCACGCTGGCAGGCCAGGCCAGTGATTCCGCTCGCTTGACCACTTCATCTACGCCCTCTTCGGGGGTCGCCGCGCCGCAAGTTAACGGTATAAAAGTAGCCGCTTCAGCGTCGCCCTGAAGGAGGTGCTCACGCACCAACTTGGCGTTGCTATCACTGCTCTGCTCATCGACCCAACGCTCGTCGGCAAGCGTTACGTCAATGCGCTCCCAGGGTAGCGGTTTGGCCGCCAGCGCCTTAAAGAAAGGCACCGGGGTGGAACCACCTGAAACCACCAGCAGGACGCGCTCTTGATGGTTTAAGTCGTCGTGCAGCGCCTGAAAAACGGCTTCGGCAAGCTGCTCAGCCAACTGTTGGCGTGCTTGGCTCATATTAATAATCCTCGTACCAGCTGCGGCCGTCTTGGGTAATCATGGCGATGGAGGCGACGGGGCCCCACGAGCCTGCCGGGTAACGGCGCGGTGGGGTGTCGCGTTTTTTCCAGCCATCAATGAGCTGGTCGCACCAACGCCAGGCGTGTTCGATTTCATCCCGGCGGACAAACAGATACTGCTGGCCTTTCATGACTTCGAGCAGCAGGCGTTCGTAGGCATCGGGTATCCGCGATTTGGGAAAGGCATTGTTGAAGTCCAAATGCAGCGGGCCGGGGCGCAGGCGCATGCCTTTATCCAAGCCGCTATCTTTGGTCAGCACTTGCAGGGCGATACCCTCTTCCGGCTGCAGGCGAATAATCAGCTTATTCGAGGCGATGCCGCGTTGATCCGGGTCGAAGATATAGTGCGGCTGCTGGCGAAAGTGAATAACGATCTGTGAGAGCTTATCCGGCATGCGCTTGCCGGTGCGCAAGTAAAACGGCACGCCTGCCCAGCGCCAGTTAGCCACTTCGGTTTTCATGGCCACAAAGGTTTCGGTTTGGCTCTGGGTGTTGGCGCCCTCTTCTTCTAAATACCCTGGCACCGACTGGCCATCGCTAGTACCGGCGATATATTGGCCGCGCACCACATCTCGGCCAAGCGCTTCGCCCACAAACGGCTTGAGCGCTTTAAGCACTTTCACCTTCTCATCGCGAATGGCATCGGCATCCAGATTGGAAGGCGGATCCATGGCGATTAAGCACAGCAGCTGCAGCAAGTGGTTTTGCACCATGTCCCGCAGTTGACCCGCTTGGTCGAAATAACCCCAGCGCCCTTCGATGCCCACTTTTTCGGCAACGGTAATTTCCACATGGGAGATATTGTTCTGGTTCCACTGGGTACCAAACAGCGGGTTGGCAAAACGCAGCGCAATCAGGTTCTGTACGGTCTCTTTACCTAAATAGTGGTCAATACGGTAAATCCGCGATTCGGGGAACACTTGACCAATAGCGTCGTTAATTTCAATGGATGAGTGCAGGTCGTAGCCGATGGGTTTCTCCACCACCACGCGGGCCTCATCGTCCAGGCTTTTACTGGCCTGCAGATGACGGCAGATATCGCCATAAATAGATGCACCAACGGAAAGGTAGACCACCATTGGGCGCGGTGAGCCTTTGCGCCACTGACGAATAGCGTCGTAACCCTCAACGCTTGAAAAATCGAGTTTTAGGTAATCCAAGCGGGCGAGAAAGCGCTCGATACTCTGCTTATCCTGCTCGCTGCTTTTCAGTCGTTTTTGCAGCGCGTCGTTAACCATTTTGCGAAATGACGCAACGTCGTGCTCATGGCGGGCCAGCCCCATAATGCGCGTGCTTTCAGGCATCAAGCCTTCGCGATCAAGATGGTATAAGGCAGGAAATAGCTTGCGCATGGCAAGATCACCCAGCGCCCCAAACAGCGCTAAATCAATAGCGTGATTCGGATCGCCCAGCGGTGCACCTTGGGAAGCAGTGGACTGGCTCATCGTCGCTCCTATTTATAATTAGGCATCTAATGTAGTTAGATTACCTAAAATCTACCGTAAAGGGGGCATTATACGCAATAATTCGTGTAATTTTACTACAAAATGGCATCTACCGCTTCTATTTCGATGCGTTTACAGCTGTGATTGTTCAAGGAATTTCCACTCTCACTCTACGCCCTTGATATGCGCTACTGCTACGCTCCCTAAGGAGGAGGCGAGCTAGATGAGCCAATAATGAAGTATGCTTTAATTCATCAGGCAGTGCATAAAGCACCAACTTGGGCTGATGACAAAGGAAGAGGCATCACATTGGGTTTATGTTTTTATGAATTATTTTTGCCAAAGAGAAACCAATAGCGGCGCCTGTTAATTTCGCATAGGTAGCAATACCAGAATAGATCAGCTCTGTTTGAGTGTAAATTTCCGCATAATCTGCACACATAGCAGACAATGTTGCCAAAGCTGCAACTACGAATCCCCACTTAACACCATGCCCCCATGCAATCAAAATGACTGGTATAAGATACGGAAATATGGATATAACCGGATTTTCAGCATGATAATTATATACCGCCAGACCCCATAGCCAAGTGAGTAACACGAAAATACGAAAATACGAATTGGGATTTGTTTGAAATAACCCCACAGCCATATTCCCCCCATTAAAAGAGTATTTATTTATAATTTAACCATACGCAGGTACATGCGACTCAATTGAAGCAATTTTTTTACGCAATTTTTACGTCTGCTAACGTAGGATTAAACAGCTATTGTGCAATAGAGCTACAGCATATAAATTTACGTAATTCAAAGCTGTGGAGCCGCGCTTTATCATGATTGAAAAACAGCAATTTATCGTCATTGGTCTGGGCATATTCGGCGCGACTATTGCGCGTGAGCTAACTCAGCTTGGTCATGAGGTTTTGGGGATCGACGCTGATGAGCTGCGTGTCAATCGATTAGCAGATGAGATCACTCACGCAGTCATTGCTGACGTAACAGATGAAAACGCGCTTATAGAGCTAAATGCGGGCAGCTATGACGCAGCAGTGGTAGCGATAGGCAGAAACGTTGAGGCAGCGATGTTGGCAACGCTTCAGTTGCAAGAGTTAGGTGTGACAAAGGTATGGACGAAAGCACTGACGAATCAACACCACAGAGTCCTTGAACGGCTTGGTGCAACACGTATTATTGCACCTGAATATGAAATGGGTGTACGAATCTCTCAGGAATTGAATTACCCAATGGTTCATGATTACTTAAACCTGGGGAAGGACTATGTTGTCGTAGAATTCCATACAACAGAGGACTTAATTGGAAAAACCATTGGAAAAATCATCGAAGATGTTGATGTAGCGGCTTTAGTGGTCAAAAGAAATACAGAAGTGCATGCACACCCTGACCTCGATTGGGAAATACGCAGAGGTGATCGCTTAGTACTTGGCGGCTGGCTTGATGAATTAAGAAAACTTGTTAAAAACTTATGAAAGCAAGCTTACAAGACCAGACGCCTCACCAAACGATCGTCAAAGGGCCAAAGCGTAAACGTAGCATTAAGCCCCCTTGGCTATTGCTTGAGTCTTTTCTCATATTAATTTTCATTGGAGCATGCTTACTAAAGCTGCCATTTGCCACCGTCGCTCCGGTTTCTTGGATGGAAGCAGCATTTACTGCCACCTCCGCCGTTACGGTAACGGGCCTTGTGGTTGTCGATACAGGCAGTCAATACACGACCTTCGGTCAGCTCGTCATCCTATGCCTGATTCAATTAGGCGGACTAGGGTTGATGACCTTTGCAGTACTGACCGCTCTAGCGCTTGGTTTTAAGTTACGCCTAAAGCAACAGTTGGTGGCACAAGAAGCTTTTAATGAAGTCTCCCTTCAAACGGCTAGAAAAGCGGGGAGTTCTATTGCGCTATTTGCCATTGCCAGCGAAGCCATTGGGATTATTGTACTTAGCTACTTTTTTATTCCCGAACTCGGCTGGGGTGACGGGCTATATAATGCGCTTTTTTATACCATTTCCGCATTTAATAATGCGGGCTTTGCGCTATCTCCAGATAGCTTATCAAATTACGTTTCTCATCCCGGCATCACGCTATCTGTCACAGCACTTTTTGTTACTGGAGGACTTGGCTATATCGTCATTATGGAATTATTGGAAAAGCGTTCATGGCCTCGGCTTTCGGTATACGTAAAAATTATCTTAACCACCACTTTATTTCTCAACTTGTTCGCTACCGCGGCGGTTTTGATTTTGGAATTTAACAACCCCAACACGCTAGGCATGCTAGAAGGCTTTTGGAGCAAGCTACTGGCCGCATGGTTTCAAGGTGTCACTCCTAGAACGGCTGGTTTCAACACGCTCGAGATTGGTGCTCTAACAGCAGGCACTAGTGTTCTAATGCTTCTACTTATGTTTATTGGCGGCGCACCGAACTCAACCGCTAGCGGCATTAAGATTTCTACTTTTTTCATTTTAATCACGGCGACAAAATCTTTTCTCCAAGGAAATTTAAACGTAAGCTTCTTTGGTCGCTCACTAAGTCGAGAAACATTACTAAAAGCTTTAGCTACCGCGACTATCGGTATGGCAACCATTTTCATAGCTGTTTTTATGCTGACGATTTTTGTAAAAGACGACTTCTTAGATATAGCGTTCGAGGTTGTCTCTGCTTTTGGCACCGTAGGATTATCGCGTGGCACTACGAGTGAACTGGGTACCGCGGGCCAGCTAATTATCATGGCCGTAATGCTTATTGGCCGTCTTGGCCCCCTAACGCTAGGTTATACGCTGACTGTACGTCACAAATCGCATGTCAAATATGCGACAACTGAATTTCCAGTTGGCTAATTATGCATGGCGTCTGTTTTGCATTTAGTCTGAGCGAGAGCCCTCAAAAGCGCATTTGGTAGAGCCTGCAACAGGTTTTAGCCCCCCTACTTCTATTTAATGTTTCTACGCCCCTGATATACGCCATCACTACGCCCCTCAAGGATGAGGTGGCTGCCGACTGAATTGGCGAGGCTAAGACTGTTCAGGTGGCAACGCCACCATCCCTTATAACAAAAATTGAGGCTTTTTAAATGATGGCAAGACATCGGCCCGGATTTACGCCTTTAATCACCGCCACCCTGCTTGCAGGAGCAACTTTGCCAGCCTTCGCGTTTGAAGATGACCGCTTAACCATCTGGATGGGCGACAACAAAGGCCAGGAAGGTATTCAGCTGCTGGCCGATCAGTTTCTTGAAGAGACGGGCATCGAAGTTGAGGTGGTCTTTCCAGATAACCTGACCGACCGTTTTCAACAGGCGGCGGGCAGTGGCCAAGGGCCGGACATCGTGATCTGGGCCCACGACCGGATTGGCGAGTGGGCACAAAGCGGCCTACTAAAACAGATAGCGCCTAGTGACAGCTTCCGTGAGTCTTTTTATGACTTCTCCTGGGAAGCTGCCCTGTGGAATGGCGAAACCTATGGCTACCCCATTTCAGTGGAATCACTCGGGCTCATTTATAATAAAGCCCTGGTGGACACCCCGCCGGAGAGCTTTGCCGAGCTAATGCAGCTGGACGAGACGCTTTCTCAAGAGGGTAAAAAAGCCATCCTGTTCGACTACAGCGAGCCCTACTACGGCTGGACACTGCTAGCCGCTAACGGTGGCTACCCATTTAAACAAACTGACGCAGGCTACAACGTTACCGATATTGGCGTTAACAACGAAGGCGCCGTGCAGGGTGCTGAGCTGCTGGTCGAGCTGATCGAAAGCGACGTGGTACCGCGGGGAACCGACTACAGCATCATGGATAATCGCTTTAACAAGGGCGAAGTGGCGACCATGATTAGCGGCCCCTGGGCCTGGCCGAACCTTGAGCGCAGCGGCATTGATTACGGCGTCGCCCTGCTGCCCAAGGTGGGCGAAGAACGTGCCAAGCCCATGTTTGGCGTTATGACGGCAATGATCAACTCTGCGTCGCCCAATGATTTCCTGGCCGTCGAGTTCCTGGAAAACTATCTGCTCAGCGAGGAGGGTATGCGCACCTTCAACAGCGATGGGTCGCTGGGGGCCGTGGCACACATCGATTATCAGGCGGAACTGGCCGACAACCCCAACATCGCGGCCACCCTCGATAACGCCGAAGTCGGTATGCCGATGCCGAACATTCCTGAAATGGGCGCCTTCTGGGCAGCCATGGAACCCGCGCTGCAAAACATCGGCAGCGGGCGTCAGTCCCCCCAGGAAGCACTGGATGCCGCCGCGCGGCGTATGCGCCAGTAGCCACTCGCCTTTCCTTCACTGACCGGCCATGGCACACCGCTGGCAAAGCCGGGAAGTTTCGCAGGACATCTTTCATGTTTACCACGAATGCTTCGCGGGGCTTGCCCCGCCACCGCTCCCGTCATGTGGCCGAACGCTATTCTCGCTGGGCAATGCGCAGCGTGATCGGGCTGATGGTACTGGCCCTGCTTTGGCTGGTGATGGCTTTTTATATGCACGGCCAATGGGTGTTTGCGCTGCTATTTTTAGTGCTTGGCACATCGCTGGGCGTGGTGTTCAGCCGCCGTTCGCTGATGAGCCACCGGTATATTTTCCCGGCAGTGGCCGGGCTTGGCGTTTTCGTTATTTTCCCGCTGGTGTATACCGTCGGCATTAGCTTCAGTAACTACAGCTCGGACAATCTGCTCAGCCAGGAGCGCGTGCGCGCACAACTGACCGATCAAAGCTACCAGGCAGAGGGCGCTGCCTTTTCCTATTCGCTTTACCAGCAGGACGAGCTGGTGCGCCTTTATCTGGAAAGCGACGCTCCTGCGGGCGATAACGACCGGCTACTATCCGCCGCGATCAACCTAACTAACAGCGAAGTCCGTCGCGCTCCAACCCAAGCCGTAGACGGCCCGCCCGAAGGTGAGCCGCTTCCCATGCGCGAAGCCATTCAGGCCCGCGACGCCCTCCAGGCGCTGCGCCTGCAAACGCCCGGGGGCACCGAGCTACGCATGGCGGGCCTGCGCCAGTTCGCGCCAATGATCGACCGCTATGAGATTCGTGACAACGGCAGCCTTTATGATCAGCAGGAGGGTCAGGTGCTGACGCCGGATAACGATATCGGCTTTTTCGTCACCGAGAACGACGAACGCATCACCCCTGGGTGGCCGGTGAACGTGGGCTTCACCAACTACACCAAGATCTTCACCGACCCGGATATACGCGGGCCGTTTATGAAGATATTTGTCTGGACCTTCGTGTTTGCCGGGCTCACCGTACTATTCACGTTGGCCGTGGGGTTTGTCCTCGCCTCGCTGCTGCAGTGGGATCAGCTCAAGGGCAAGGCGGTCTATCGGACGCTGCTGATACTGCCCTACGCGGTTCCAGCGTTTATTTCGATTCTGATTTTCAAAGGCATGTTCAATCAGCATTTTGGTGAGGTAAACATGATTCTGGAGGCGCTGTTCGGCATTTCGCCGGAGTGGTTTACCGACCCCTGGCTAGCCCGAACCATGCTGCTGATCGTCAATACCTGGCTGGGTTACCCCTACATGCTGCTGCTGTGCATGGGGCTGATTCAGTCGATCCCCGGCGATCTGTACGAGGCCTCGGCGGTAGACGGCGGCGGGCCGATCACCAACCTGATGAAGATCACTCTGCCGCTGATCATCAAGCCACTCACGCCGCTGTTAATCGCCGCTTTTGCTTTTAACTTCAATAACTTCGTACTGATTGCGCTGCTCACCGGGGGCAGCCCGGACATTCTGGGTGCCAGCACGCCCGCGGGCACCACCGACCTGCTGGTGAGCTACACCTACCGCATCGCCTTCCAGGATGCCGGCCAGAACTTCGGCCTGGCGGCAGCGATTGCAACGCTGATCTTCCTGCTGGTGGTGGGCATGTCGGTGGTTAATTTGCGGCTTTCCAAGGTTAAAGTTTAGGAGGTTTACGATGGCGATGGTTCAACCCCGCTCCATTCGCGCACGGCGATGGAGCGCCCATTTGGCGCTGATCGGCTTTGTTTCACTGATCGTGTTTCCGCTGCTGTTGGTAATTTCAATCTCGTTTCGTGAGGGAAACTTTGCCTCGGGGAGCTTGATCCCCGAGCGCTTCTCGTTGGAGCATTGGTCACTGGCGCTGGGTATTCCCTGGGAGCGCCCGGACGGTAGCATCGTCCAGCCCCCCTTTCCGGTACTACTGTGGCTGTGGAACTCCATCAAAGTAGCAGTCGTGTCATCGGTATTAATTCTTATGTTAGCAACCACCAGCGCCTACGCCTTTGCCCGTATGCGCTTTAAGGGCAAGGAGCCGCTGTTGAAAGGCATGCTGATTTTCCAGATGTTCCCCGCCGTGCTCTCGCTGGTGGCGCTCTACGCGCTGTTCGACCGGCTGGGTCAGTTCGTCGGCTGGCTGGGGATCAACACCCATGGCGCGCTGATTGTCGCCTCGCTCGGCGCGGTGGCGCTGCACATCTGGACGATCAAGGGCTACTTCGAATCCATCGACGGGTCGCTCGAAGAAGCTGCCATGGTGGACGGGGCAAGCACCTGGCAGGCGTTTCGCTACATCCTACTGCCGCTGTCGGTGCCAATTCTGATGGTGGTGTTCATCCTGGCGTTTGTGATGAGCATCATGGAGTACCCCATGGCGTCTGTACTGCTCGTGGATGAGCATAAGCTCACCCTTGCGGTGGGCGCCCAGCAATACTTGGCCGACCATAATCAGCGCTGGGGAGACTTCGCCGCCGCTGCCGTACTCTCGGGGCTGCCAATCACCGTGGCCTTCCTGATCTGCCAGCGCTGGATTATTGGTGGGTTAACCGCCGGAGGCGTTAAAGGTTAATTTTATACTCGTTGACAACAAAGCTACTCTCGCTTGGACAATATGCTCACGACCGGCTCCTTTGGGGCCGATTTTTTTAGCCTAACATCATTTTTTTAGGAGAATTTTACAGACTTTTAGTAATTGCCATGGTGAGATACCACGCTGAACATTAGGGCAAATTAAGAGCGGAAATATGACCATTTTTCCCAGCAAGCTTTACTACCGAGACGCTTACCGTAACTGGGCGCAAATATTTAAAATCATGGCGGTACTGTGGCTAGTGCTTGCCATGTTTATGGCGATACCCTGGGTCGTATTGCTGGTGGAAAATGATCCTGATGCMCCTGCCTTTGGTGTGTCTATTCTGATTGTCCTCAGCGCCACTCTCACAACCTGGTTACTCACGCGTAAGGTGTCGCTAGAGCTAAAGCCCTGGCAAATGTTTGTGCTCACCGCAGCCAGTTGGGCAAGCATCACAGGTTTTGCGAGCCTACCGCTGATTTTAGGCGCACCGCAGCTCAGCGTGACCAATGCCGTCTTTGAATCCGTCTCTGCCATCACCACCACCGGCTCGACGGTGATGGTGGGGATTGAGCATTTTTCCGACGGATTGAAGCTATGGCGCGGCTTAATGCAGTGGATGGGCGGCATCGGCATCATCGTTATGGGCATTGCCATTTTGCCGTTTCTGAAAGTGGGCGGTATGCGACTATTTCATACCGAGTCTTCCGACTGGTCTGACAAAGTCATGCCCCGCACAGGCGGCATTGCCAAAGCGACGCTAAGTATTTATGTAGCCCTAACGCTTGCGGCCATGGTGAGTTATTGGGCGGGAGGCATGCTACCGCTTGACGCCGTTGTCCACGGCATGACGTCCCTGGCTACCGGTGGCTTTGCCAACTCGGATGCTTCCTTTGGGGCCTACTCCGAGCAGCCATGGCTACTGTGGATGGGCAGCTTTTTTATGCTAAGCGGGGCGTTGCCGTTTGTTTTATACATTCGTTTTATTCGCACATCGCGCACCGCCCTGTGGAAAGACCAGCAGGTACGCGGACTTTTAAAGCTGTTACTGACCGCGATAGTGGTTCTTAGCGGGTGGCGGGTGCTGCAAGGCGATGATTGGTTTGTTTCCCTTACCCACGTCACTTTTAACGTGATTTCAGTGGTGACCACCACCGGATACGCCTCAGACGACTACACGCTATGGGGCGCGTTACCGGTGACTGCTTTTTTCTATCTCACTTTTGTGGGCGGCTGTAGTGGCTCTACCAGTGGTGGTATGAAGATCTTCCGCTTTCAAATTGCCATGCTGATGCTGCTCAACCAACTGCGTTATCTCATACATGCCAACGGCGTGTTTACTACTCGCTACAACCACCAGCCGGTAACCAGCGACATTTCCAGAAGCGTGGTGGCCTTCTCGTTCTTCTTCTTTATTACCATCGCGGCATTGGCTCTAAGCCTTTCGGCACTTGGGCTGGATTTAGTGACGGCCATTTCTGGTGCTGCCACTGCGGTGGCCAACGTCGGCCCCGGCCTTGGCGACACTATTGGCCCAGCGGGCAACTTTTCGTCGCTTCCCGAGGCGGCAAAATGGCTGCTGTGTATCGGTATGTTGATGGGCCGCCTGGAAATTTTGACGGTGGTCGTGCTGATGACGCCGATGTTCTGGCGTCGCTAATGTTTTCAGATCACTATTGCTTTTCAGATAGCTACTGTTTTTCAGATCACTAAGAAGCTGCAGGTCGCTGCGCTGGCTCTACCAGCAGCCGATAGCCGACCCCAGCTTCTGTTTGAAGCAGTACGGGTGTTTGGGGGTCATCGCCGAGCTTTTGGCGCAGGCGGCTGACCACAATACGCAGGTAATGGGTGTCGTCTACATGGGTCGGCCCCCATACTTCTTTAAGCAACTGGGTCTGGGTAACAACACGCCCGGCATAGCGGCAAAGACGGGCCAGCACGGCGAACTCTTTGCGGGTCAAATGCACACCTTCCTGCTGTAGAGAAACCTGCCTTAACTCAAGATCGATCACCAGCCCCTGGCTAACATAGTAGCTAGCGGCCACCTCCCCCCTCGCTTGCTGCGACTGACGCTGTACGGCCCTGATGCGAGCAAGCAGTTCTTGGATGCCGAAGGGTTTAGTAACGTAATCATTGGCGCCGTTATCCAGCGATAAGACCTTCTCCTCCTCCCTATCCCGCACGGATACTACAATTACCGGCACAGCACTGTGCTCACGGATGCCCTGCAGCACCTCGTGGCCATCCATATCGGGTAGGCCAAGATCAAGCAGCACCACGTCGGGCGATTGGGTATATACCGCTGCCAAGGCTTGCTCACCGTTCTCTGCCTCCAGCACACCGTAGCCTTGGGAGGCTAGGCTGATACGCAGAAAACGGCGAATTTGCTGTTCGTCGTCAACAATCAGAATGCGCCCGTTACCCTCATTCTTCATCCATCTTCCTCATATCTGCACCTAACAGTGGCAGCGTAATGACAATAGCGGTGCCTCGGCCATTTTCGCCTGTGTCAGCGTTGATCGTGCCGCCGTGGGCACCAATCATGCCACGACAAATGGCCAAGCCAAGGCCACTGCCATGGGCGCTGCGATCGCCGTCGCCGCCGCTGTAAAACATATCAAATACCTGCTCGCGCAGCTCGGGGGAAATCCCTGGGCCTTGGTCTTCAATGGTGATTACCAATGTGGCTGGATCACCTTCATTAAGGTGGGCCTTAATCAGCAGCTCCCCACCGGGTGGCGAGAAGCGCTGGGCGTTATCCAGCACGTTAACCAGCGCCTGTTCCACCAGCGCGGGATGAACGTACAACAGCGGCAGCGTAGTAGGCCACTGTTTCCTTACCACGACGTGTTTCAGCGATTGCCCCAGCCGCTTCAGCGCTGAGTTGATAACGTCGTCAAACGACACCCAGTCACGCTCTATTTTCAGCGTGCCGTGCCCCAGCCGCGTCATATCGAGCAGGTTTTGAATATAGCGGTTGAGCCGCTCGCTCTCGGATAATATGCCGTCTAGCAGCTCGCGCTGATCGTCTTCACTGAGCTGGGGTTTTAGCTCAATCAGGGAGCTGGTGGCACCAATGATAGATGACAGCGGCGTGCGCAAGTCATGAGAAACCGACGAGAGTAACGCGGAGCGCAGCCGCTCGTTCTCTTCGGACACCCGCGTTGTATTCAACTCGGCCACCAAACGTGTGCGCTCCAGGGCCATACTGAGTTGGCGCACCAGGGTGTCAATCAGCGACTCACGCTCATGGTTGAGTGCCTTTGGGCTGGCCGACAGTTTGAGCGCCAGCATCCCCACTTTTTCTCCCTGCACCGCGAGCGGAAGTAAGCGCCACGCCTGCTGGCTCAATGTTTGTGTGCCCTGACCGCTCGGTTTTTGGTGCTGCCAACTCCATACCGCTGCCTGCTTGGCGGTCATGTCCAAACGCTCGGAATCCGGTAGCGCGTAGACCACTTGCACCTCACTAGCGCTTTCCGCCGTTTCAATAAAGATAACGGGGACTTCAAAACACTGCACCAGCGTATCGACACCCACTTTGGCGGCGCTGGCACTGTCGGTGGCGGTAGAAAGCTGCTCGGCGTAGCGCAGCAGAAGCTGGGTCTGGTCGCGGCTGGCCCGCAGTGCGACTAAGCGCTGGCGTCCACSACCCGCCAGTTGCCCTACCACTAGCGCTACCAAAAAGAAGAACACCACCGTCAACAGTTGCCCCCGTTCCACCATGGCAAAGGTCAAACGCGGCTCGGTAAAGAAGAAGTTAAACACCAAAAAGCCCACCACGGCACTGAACATGGCCATAGCGGTGCCCGCCCAGATAGCGCTGAACAGCACGGCGGCTAAAAACACCAGCGACAGATTGGCAAGCTCCAGCCAAGGTTCTAGCAGGTGGGCTATTCCCAGTGAGGCCATCACCGCTAAGCTGGTGGCGAGTAGCTGGGGTGGGCGCACTCTCCAGCCAGGCTGCTGCTTACGCATACCTTGCTTCATGCTCCCCTGAGCCACTACCACGATATCAAAGACATCGKTTTGCGCGATCAAACGTTGGGCAAGCGGCCGCGACCACGGCCACCAGCGACGCTTGCCGTCGCGGCCTACCATAATTGTGGTGGCATTAATCGAGCGGGCGTAGTTGATCACTTCGTCTAGCTGGCTATGTCCTTGCAAGCGAAGTGGGTCGCCTCCCAGCCGGGTCACCAGGCTAAATATCTTCTCAACCGCTAGCTGCTGCTCGGGCGAGTCGACACCCTTATCAACATAGACCGCTCGCCATACGGCCAGGCGCCTCTCTGCCATTCGGTGGGCTGCGCGCACGAGGGATACATCGTCTTCACTACCGTTGACGACCACCAGCAGGTGCGGCCTTACCGGCCAAGGGCCTGCTCTGCCGCTAGCATCCATAGCCACTTTTACATCGGCATCCACCCGCTCGGCCATGGTTTGAATCGCCAGCTCGCGCAACGCATTGAGGTTCGACTCATTAAAGTAGCCCTCCATGGCGGCGCGTGCCTGCTCGGGGATATACACCTTGCCGCGCCTTAAACGCTCAAGCAGTTCCTCCGGGGTTAAATCCACCAGCGACACATCCCGGGCGCGCTCCAACAACGTATCGGGAACGGTTTCGCGCATGCGTATGCCGGTAATCCGGGCCACATCGTCGTTAAGGCTTTCCAAATGCTGGACGTTCACTGTGGTCCAGACATCGATCCCCGCATCCAATAGTTCTTCAATATCCTGATAACGCCTTGGATGTCGGCTGCCGGGAATGTTGCGGTGGGCCAACTCATCTACCAGTAGAATGGTGGGTTTCCGCTCTAGGGCCGCATCAATATCAAATTCATAAAACGTTCGGCCATGGTGCTGTAAAGGCGCCAGCGGAATACGTGACAGCCCCTCGCAGAGAGCTTCGGTGTCGGCGCGGCCGTGGGACTCAACCACGCCAATCACGATATCGTCACCCTCTTCTGCTCGCTCCCGGGCAGTGCGTAGCATGGTGTAAGTTTTGCCTACGCCGGGGGCGGCTCCCAAAAATACACGCAAACAGCCGCGCGCCTCTCGGCGCGCGGCTTTTAGCAATGCATTGGGATCGGGTCGCTGATCCGCTGAATACATTTAGCTACTCCACAGGGGTGACAGACGACGTGGTGGKGGCGACGGGAAAACGCTCATCCAAACTCACATTCAATCGCAATACGTTGACCACTGGCGACCCCAGCCAGCCCGTGTTTTCAAGCGCTTGGTCGATCAGTTCAGTGACGCTAGCTTCGTCGATTTCACGCGCCTGCGCTACCCTTGCGACCTGTAATTCAGCGGCTGGTAACGAGATATGCGGGTCAACCCCAGAGCCCGACGCGGTGATCAGATCAACCGGGATTTGATCGACGCTGACACCTTCCCGCTGGGCAATCGCCTGGGCATCGGCCTGGGCACGCTCACGAAGCGCTTCATTGCTAGGAGCCAGGTTAGACCCTGAAACCCCGCCCGCATCGTTACCCGCCGCTGACGGGCGACCGATAAAGTATTCATCGCTGACAAAGGTTTGTGACACCAGGCTTGACCCTACCACCCGACCCTCGGCGTCACGAACCAAGCTGCCTTGCGACTGCTCAGGAAACAACCAGCCACCGACCGCTGTCGTCGCTAAGGGGTACACCAGCCCAAGCAGAACGGCCATCACCACCATAAAGCGCAACGCACTGCCCCAAGTGGCTTTTGCCTCAAACGTTGGTGCCTGCTGCTCTTCGTCATTAATCGCCGCGGGATCTTTAATACCTATATTCATGACGCTTCTCCTAGATAAACAGCGCAATCAGCATGTCGAGCAGCTTGATGGCAGGGAACGGTAGCAGCAGCCCACCAAGACCGTAGATCAGCAGGTTGCGGCGCAATAGCACCGTCGCCGATGCGGCTTTTACGGACACGCCACGTAGCGCAAAGGGAATCAGTGCGGGAATAATCAACGCATTGAACAGCACGGCTGCCAGCACCGCCGTGGTGGGTGAATGCAGGTTCATTACATCCAGCACGCCCAGCGCCGGGAAACTTGCCGCAAAGAGTGCCGGTAGAATCACGAAGTACTTAGCGACATCGTTCGCCAAAGAGAACGTGGTCAGTGCGCCTCGGGTCACCAGCAGCTGTTTACCAATTTCCACCGCACTGATGAGCTTGCCGGGGTCGGAGTCCAGATCGACCATATTGGCCGCTTCGCGGGCGGCTTGGGTGCCGGAATTCATGGCCAGACCAAGATCGGCCTGGGCCAGCGCCGGAGCGTCATTGGTACCGTCACCGACCATGGCCACCAGACGGCCACTGGCCTGCTCTTCGCGAATCAGCGCCAGCTTACGCTCAGGTGTGGCTTCGGCGATGTAGTCATCGACCCCTGCCGTGGCGGCTATGGCCGAGGCGGTAATCGGGTTGTCACCGGTGATCATCACGGTTTTGATGCCCATAGCGCGCAGCTCGGCAAACTTCTCCGCGATGCCGCTTTTGATCACGTCAGAAAGCGCTACCACGCCCAGGATCTGCTGGTTTTCCGCTACTGCAATAGGGGTGGCACCATCGCGGGATATACGCTCAATGACCTGGTTGTAGTCGCTGGGGATATCGCCGCCCTGCGCCTTTACCCACTCGGCGATGGCATTGGGGGCACCTTTACGTAGCTTTTTACCGCTGGTTAGATCCACCCCTGAAAGTCGGGTTTCAGCACTGAAGGCTTCAAAGGTTGCGCCATCCGCTTCTTCGCTAAGCTGCACATCCACACCCTGCTCAGTGGCCAGCGTCACAATCGAGCGGCCTTCAGGCGTAGGGTCTTCCAGAGAGGTTAAAAACGCTACATCGCGTACCCGTTGACGCGGCACCTGCTGGCAGGGGGCGAACTCCGTCGCGCGGCGGTCGCCCAGGGTAATCGTGCCAGTTTTATCCAGTAACAGCGTGTCGATGCTACCGGCGATCTCTACTGCCTTGCCTGACTTGGCGACCAGATTGGCCCGCATGGCGCGCTCCATACCGGCAATGCCAATGGCGGGTAAAAGACCGCCAATGGTGGTAGGAATCAAGCACACCAGTAGCGCTACCAGCATGACCGTCGAGGTTTCTACTCCTACGAAAGCGGCCATGGGCACCAGCGTGACCACCACGATCAGGAACACCAGGGTGAGCATCGCCAGCAGCACCGAAAGCGCCAGCTCGGAAGGCGTTTTCTGACGGCTAGCGCCCTCTACCAAGGCAATCATACGATCCAGCAGGGATTCACCGGGGTTGGCGCTGACTTCAATGATCAGCTGATCCGAGAGCACTTTGGTGCCTGCGCTGACGCCGCTGTTATCGGTGCCCGCTTCACGCAGCACCGGCGCGGACTCACCGGTTACCGCCGACTCGTTGATAGACGCCGCACCCTCGACGATATCGCCATCTGCCGGAATCAGCTCACCCGCCACCACTTTCACTCGGTCGCCTTTACACAGTGAGTCGGCGGTCACGGCGCTGGTGGTGCCGTCAGCGTTTAGCTTAGCCGCCTTGAGCTCCCCTTTGGTTTTGCGCAGCGCGCCAGCATGAGCCTTACCCCGGGACTCTGCCAGTGACTCCGCACCGGTGGCAAAAAGCACGGTGGCAAGCAGCAGTAGCGCAATGGTGAGCGCAAAGCCGCCGTTTTCGCCCTGGGCGAAAGCAATCGGCGTTAGCCCGAAACACACCACCGTACCAATGGCGACCACCGCCATAACCGGGTTGCGAGCCAGTAGATGGGGCGCAAGCCCTTTTACCGCGCCGGTGACGACTTGGCCAATAGGCAGCGAACGACGCGGCTGTTTAGCAAGCTCTGTATGTGACATCTCTTTTCTCCTAGAAGCCTTGCACGACGGATTCTGCAATCGGGCCAAGCACTAACGCCGGTAAGAAGCCAAGCAGGTTGACAATCACAATCACCCCTGCGGTTAAGCCCATAAAGGCGGGGCTATCCATGGGCAGGGTGCCGCGCCCCGCCGGTGCCGTGCGCTTAGCTGCCAACCAACCGGCTACCGCTAATGGCACTAGCATGGGTAAGAAGCGGCCAATCAATAGGGCGACCACGCAGGCGATATTCCACCAGGGCGTGTCATCGCCCAGCCCTTCAAAACCAGAGCCGTTATTGGCAAACGCAGAGGTGAATTCATAAAGCACTTGGGATAAGCCGTGGAACCCTGGGTTGGAATTGGCTGCCGCGCTTGGAATCGCAACGGTCAGCGCACTCAACCCCAGGATGACCAGCGGCTGAGCCAGAATCGCCAGTGAAATCCAGCGTATTTCGCGGGTTTCTAACGGTTTACCAAACAGCTCGGGCGCCCTGCCCACCATCAACGAGCCCACAAAGGCCGCCAACATCAGGTAGAGGAAGAAGCCAATCAGCCCGACGCCCACTCCACCAAACGTTACGTTCACAAACATATCCATCAGCAGCATCATGCCGCCCATGGGGTTGAAGCTATCGTGCATGGCGTTGACTGAGCCGTTGGAGGTTTGTGTCGTCCAACTGCCCCACAGAGCAGAAAGGTCAGTGCCAAAACGCAGCTCCTTGCCTTCCAAGTTGGCCCCCGGCTGGGAGAGTTCGACCAGGGCTGCATTGGGCATGCGTTCCGAATAGACCACCACCGAGGTGGAAATCAGAGAGAACGCGATCATCACGGCACCAATGCCCGTCATTAGCCGACGTCGACCGCTGATCAGAGCAATCGCGATAAGCAGCGCCACGGGGATAAGCGTGAGCGAAGCGGTTTCGATAACGTTCGCCAGCGGCGKGGGGTTCTCAAGGGGCACGGTGGAGTTGGGTCCATACCAGCCACCGCCGTTGGTACCCAGCTGCTTGATCGCCACCATGGACGCCACCGGGCCTAAGGGAATCGACTGCACTTCTTCTACCTGGGGATCCAGCATGTCTACCTGGTGGGCGGCCTGATAGCTGGCCGGTACGCCCTGCCAGGTCAGCAGCAGTGCGACAACCGCTGCCAGTGGCAACATAACGCGCACCAGGGTGCGGGTAAGATCGTGGTAGTAGTTGCCAACGCCGTTTAACACCTTGGCAGGCTTAGCGACGAATAAAGTGCGGGCAATCGCAACCAACACCGCAAGCCCCGTGGCGGGGGTTAAGAACTGCAGCGTGACAATGGCGAAGGTTTGGCTTAAATGCGAAAGCTGCGCTTGGCCAGAGTAGTGCTGCTGGTTAGTGTTGGTAGCAAAGGACACCGCTGTATGCAGCGCCGTGTCCCATGGCATGCCGGGGATGCCGTCCGGGTTGAGTGGCAATAAGCCCTGACACATAAAGACCAGCCATGCCAGCAGTATCAAGCCCACATGCAGCTTAAGGATGGCTAACGCGTACACTTGCCACGTCATGGTGTGTTGACTTTTAACGCCCGCCAACCGGTAGATAGGCTTTTCGATCACGCCAAACAGCGTATCGAGCCGGTTCGTCTGTGTGCTTAATGCAAAAGCAATATAGATACCCAAGGGCACACTAAGCAGAGCCACTAAGGCGTAAATAGCGATCATATCGTTCATGACGATCTCCTAAAAACGCTCGGGACAGATGAGCGCGTAAAACAGATACGCCGCTGTGCCGGTCGCGATGATTAGCAATGCAATATTCATGGAAGTGCCTCCTTTGATTGGCACCTTGAGCTTAGAGATTGCAGGCGTAAAAATTCGATGGCGTTTAAGGCATTAGCCGTCAAAAAGGCGTAAAAAAAGCCCTTTCCGTCGGGCAAAAGGAGATCTAAGGCTCCCTTCACTCGACAGTTTTCCCTTAGTAGGTGAGTATCTGTATTTACATGTCGCCGAAGTGATCTAACTACCTATGAAGATTATTATTTTGGGCGCCGGCCAGGTCGGCGGCACATTGGCAGAGCACCTCGCCCGTGAGGAGAACGACATCACTGTCGTTGATACTGACGCCAAGAAACTGCGTGAGCTGCACACCAAAATCGACATTCGCACCGTTACCGGGGCGGGCTCCTACCCCATTGTGCTGCGCCAGGCAGGCTGCGAAGACGCCGATATGCTGATCGCCGTGACCAGCAGCGACGAGATCAATATGATCGCCTGTCAGGTCGCCCATACGCTGTTTCGCACCCCCACTAAGATCGCCCGGGTGCGTGCCACGGCGTATTTAACCCGCAAAGGGCTGTTCGCCCACGAAGCGATTCCCATTGATGTACTGATTAGCCCCGAGCAGGTAGTGACCGACCATGTGCGCCGTCTGATCGAGCACCCTGGGGCCCTACAGGTGCTTGAATTTGCCGGTGGCTTGGTTCAGCTGGTGGCGGTAAAGGCCTTCTACGGCGGCCCGCTGGTGGGCCAAGACCTGGCCTTTCTACGCCGCCATATGCCCAACGTGGATACTCGCGTGGCGGCGATTTACCGGCGTAATCGGCCGATTATCCCCCGTGGCGATACGGTCATCGAAGCCGACGACGAAGTGTTTTTCCTCGCTGCCCGGCGGGATATTCGCGCGGTAATGAGCGAGCTGCGCCGCGTCGAGCGGGACTTCCGTCGGGTAGTGATTGCCGGGGGCGGCAATATCGGCGAACGCTTGGCGGAGCATTTGGAGCATAGTCACCAGGTTAAAATCATCGAACACAGCCTGGATCGCTGCACCACGCTCTCTGAGCGCTTGGATCGCACCGTGGTGCTCCACGGCAGCGCCACGAGCAAGCGTTTGCTGGAAGAAGAGAACATCGAAGAGTGCGATATCTTCTGCGCGCTGACCAACGACGACGAGGTCAACATTATGTCGTCGCTGCTCGCCAAGCGCTTAGGGGCGAAGAAGGTGCTGACGCTGATTAACAACGCCGCGTACGTGGATTTGGTGCAAGGCGGCGAGATCGATATCGCCATTTCACCCCAGCAGGCGACCATCGGCAGCCTGCTCACCCACGTACGCCGGGGCGATATCGTTAACGTTCACTCACTGCGCCGGGGTGCGGCCGAGGCCATTGAAGCCATCGCCCACGGTGATAAGCAGTCGTCTAAAGTAGTGGGCCGTACGATTCGCGAGATCGACCTGCCCGACGGCACGACCATTGGTGCGATTGTGCGCGGCAAAGAGGTCATCATTGCTCACGGCGACGTCAAGGTAGAAAGCGGCGACCACGTGATTCTGTTTGTGGTCGATAAACGCCGCATTCGCGATGTGGAGCGCCTGTTCCAAGTCGGCTTATCATTCTTTTAAAGGCACGCTGAACAGACGCTTTAACGCAGGTTAAATCTCGACCGCTCGGCCAATAAATTCAATGGGGCCCGTAGGCAAGCCGGTGGCCGAACCGGTTTCGTCTTCCAGCGTGAGCTCAAACAGCTGGTTATCTTCAAGTGGCGGCAATTGGTCTAAGCGCATCCGAATCGGCTGGCCTGGCTCCACTAAACCCAGCGATACCGGTGCCTGCCATTCGTCTGCTTTAGTCCAGAACTCTAGCGCTTTACCTTCAGGCACTTCGAAGGTGCCCAGTGGGATCAACTCGATTTCCTGCCGCGAGGAGGCCTGGACCACCCAACCAGCCGACTGCGTTTGCGGGGCCAGCAGCACCACCATGTACTCGGGCGTCGTTGAAATAGTTGGCTCGGTGACTTCATTAGCCAGCATCACGCCCATCACTAACGCCGCCGCTAAGCCAAACCCGGCAGCGCCACGCCAAAGTGGCAGGCTGTGTAGCATGCGACCGGGTCTTCGCGGCGCACTAGCGGAACCGGCCCGTTTAGCGGACGTCTCGCGTGCTTTTAAGCTGCGTTCAATCCGCGGCCATAAATAGTCGGAGGGCGTTACCGGATCGGTAATAGCGGTATAGGGKAAGAAACGCTCTTCCCACGCCATCACCGCTTTTTGCAACTCAGGCTCATTGGGTAACCGCGCTTCTAACGCTTTGCGCTGCTCTAACGACAGCGTACCCAGCACGTATTCACCCGCCAAGGTATGGTCATCGTCGTGTTCTGGTTCGTGCTGACTGGGGCGAGTCATGTCATACACTCCCGTAGGCGCAGCAAACTGCGTTTGATCCAGGCTTTAACGGTGCCTAGCGGCGCCCCTGTATGCGCTGAAATTTCCGCGTGACTAAGACCATCCACATAGGCGTGAAGTACGCAGTTACGCCGCTCTGGCTCAAGTTGTTCTAAACAGCTATCCATCCGCTGGCCGGTCTGCCAATCGAAGATATCTTCGGCAACCGTCGCGTGCTGGAAATGTTCTGGGTGGTCTAACTCGGTCGGATCATTACTGTCAAAAGTGCTATCAAAAGTGACTTCCCGGTCACGGTACCGGATGGCATTGAGTGCCAGGTGGCGTGCCACACTAAATATCCACGCCCTTGCCGAGCCCTTATCAGGGTCAAAACTGTCGGCACGCTGCCAAATATTAAGACAGGCATCGTGGACAATGTCTTCGGCCATACCGCGATCTTTAACGATTCTTACAACAACACCTAATAGTCGGGCACCCTCATGAACGTAGAGTTGGTGCAAGGCGTCATGCTCGCCACGGGCACAGTTGGCTAATGCCGCAGCATGATCAAATTCTGAAGACTCGTCAGTCAAACCCTAGCTCCCTGGTGACGGCGCCGACGCCAGTCGTCGTTTTCACAGACAGCATAGCCGCTGGGGGCKCGACAAMCGAGCCCCCAGCGGAATTAGCGCTCTCGTCGMCTTATTCAGCCGTCCAAAAGATGTAGTCCGCTTGGTAGGTAACAACAGCCGTGGCACCGTCGTGATCCATATCGCAGGCCACATCCGGGGCAACGCCACCCTGGGTGTTCAAACGCTGAATGTAGCTAACGCCGGTCATCGCGCCTTCGCCCTCAGCGGGGTTGGCTTCAACCAGCTGGAGCGGAATATTGCCATCGCCATTGGCCGTCGTGGCTAGCTGAGTACCGGTGATTTTTGAACCATCCAACGCTTCCCAGGTGGCGGGCGGGCCGTAGTAACTGCCAACCTGGCTGCCGTCGCTATCATTAAGCGCAGCGTGCGGGCCTTTAAAAACCCAAGCCATGGTGTCTTCGTCATTCATTTCACACATATAAGTGATCGCGCCAACGCCGACGGTTTCGAGCGCAACGGTGTTGCCGTCAGGCACTTGGACATCCGCAGGCGTCATATCTGCCAGCGCGACATGACTGAAGGATGCAATCAGAGTGGCGGCCAGGGTAGCCCGCGTTAGATGATGAATGGTCATTTTCAGTCTCCTAAAAGTTTATTATCAGCTGCCTTAAATAGCGGCTGTATAGGGAATACCCGCGAGGAGACGTTTTGGATGCACTCTTTTAAAAAAAATTATTGGCTAACCCCATCGACCACCACCTGCCGTGGGCAGGCGTTCCCCTGCTGATCAAAAAGATGACAGTGCTGGCCCGCTAAGCCCAAAGCGACCGTTTGACCTTCGGTTAGTTGCGTTAAGCCATCCAGGCGCTGGGTTAAGGGAGTGTCGATACCCACCACCTGCCAATGGGCGAGGGTTTCGTAGCCCAGCTTTTCTGCCACCATTAAGGTAGCACTTAGCGTGGCTTCGGCTTGTTCAGGTGCAACAAAGTCTTCTGCTCGCAACCCCAGTGTGGCGCGCTCGCCTGAGTGAAGATGTTGGCCATTGACCGCCACCGACAGTGTGTCTTCGCTTCCGCTATGCAGGCGCACCACCGTTTGACGCTCGCCAGGGTCTACCACCGTCACTGGGAAGGTATTAATCCGCGGTGAGCCGATAAACTCCGCTACTTCCAGCGTTTTAGGGAAGTGATAAAGCGACAGCGGCGCACCCACCTGGGCAATACGGCCCTTGGATAGCAGCACAATGCGGTCGGCCAGTGTCATCGCCTCTACCTGATCATGGGTCACGTAGATCATGGTGGCGTTCAAGCGCTTATGCAGCGCGGCAATCTGCACCCGCATATCCACCCGCAGCGCGGCGTCCAGGTTGGAGAGCGGTTCATCAAATAGAAACACCGCCGGTTCTTTTACCAGGGTGCGGCCAATGGCTACCCGCTGGCGCTGGCCACCGGAGAGGTCTTTGGGCTTTCGCTCCAGGAGCTCGGTGAGGTGCAGCATCTCAGCGGCATGCTGGACGCGGCGGCGAATCTCCGCCTTGTCAGTCCGCGCCAGCTTCAGGCCAAATGCCATGTTCTCTGCCACGCTCATATGTGGGTAGAGCGCGTAAGATTGGAACACCATGCCGATGTCCCGCTCCTGGGGCGGAATCTCGTTGATCCGCTGATCATCCAGCTGCATATCCCCTTCGGTAATATCCTCCAGGCCCGCAATCATGCGCAACAGGGTGGATTTACCGCAGCCGGAAGGCCCGACAAACACCACAAACTCGCCATCTTCGATGGTGAGATCGATATCCCGGGAGATTTCCACTCCGTCAAAGGATTTACCGATGCCGCTTAGGGTTAAACGTCCCATGGCGCGTCCTCCTGGGATTGCGGGCAACGGGCAATCGCCACGCCATAGGGCGGAAGGGACAGTTGAGGTAGCGTCAGCGCACCCTCCTGCCACTCACCGTTAAGCCACGTGGGAGCATCGGCGATGGCTTCAGCGCCCTCAGGTGCTGCACGGGTAACCGTTTGACCGCTAAAATTGAGTGCAATCAGTAAGCGCGTTTGCTGGTAGGTGCGCTCAAGACAAAGCACATCGTCGCGCACAGGGTGATAGCGCACATCGCCCTTCACCAACGCAGGCTGAGTACGGCGGAAGGCTAAAAAATCGCGATAGGCATTGAGCAATGAATCGGTGTCGTTATCTTGCTGGTCAACGGCGAGATTAGCATGAGTATTAGGCACCGGCAGCCAGGGTGTGGCGCTGCTAAAGCCCGCATGATGAGCATCGGCCTGCCAGGGGTGCGGCGTTCGGCAGCCGTCTCGGCCTTTATAGGCAGGCCAGAAGGTAATACCCGCAGGGTCAACCAACTGCTCAAACGTTAGCTGAGCTTCGGGCAGGCCCAACTCTTCACCTTGATAAAGGCATACGCTACCGCGCTGGGTGAGTAGAAACACCATATAAAGGCGCAGCTTATCGAGCTGCCCTTCCGCCTGCCAGCGAGTTGCCAGCCGCGTCACGTCGTGGTTGCCCAGCGCCCAGCAGGGCCAGCCATCGCCAATGCGTGCTTCCATTTCGGTTAGCGTTTCGTGCAAGTAGCCGGGGTCGGCTTTATCGGTAAGCAGGTTAAACGAGTAACACATGTGCAGCCGCTTACCGCCCTGGGAGTATTCCGCCATCACGCCCAAGGCGTCGTCGTCGCCCACCTCGCCCACGCTGGTGGTGCCGGGGTATTCATCCAACAGAGCGCGCAGCCGCTCCAGAAACACAAGATTCTCCGGCTGGGTTTTGTCGTACTGGTGGAGCTGGTAGCCGTAGGGGTTGTCGGGGCGAACGCCTAGAAAACTTTCGGTAATCTCCTGGCGCGGCGGGTTATCCTTTAGCTCGCCATGGGTGCAGAAGTTCACCGCATCCAACCGGAAGCCATCCACGCCCCGCTCTAGCCAGAAGCGCACTTCCTCCAGCATGGCATCTACCACGGCTGGCGTGCGGAAATTAAGATCCGGCTGGCTGGCCAGGAAGTTATGCAGGTAATACTGGCAGCGACGAGTGTCCCACTGCCAGGCACTGCCGCCAAATACCGACTGCCAGTTGGTCGGCGGTGCGCCGTCGGCTTGGGGGTCGGCCCATACGTACCAGTCAGCCTTGGGGTTATCGCGGCTCTGGCGGCTCTCTTCAAACCAGGCGTGCTGGTCGGAGGTGTGGGACATCACCTGATCGATCGTCACCTTCAGCCCCCTGGCATGGGCGGCCTCCACCAAACGGTCGAAATCATCCAGGGTGCCAAACATCGGGTCAACATCGCGGTAGTTGCTGATATCGTAACCGAAGTCTTTCATCGGTGAGGTGAAGAACGGCGACAGCCAAATAGCGTCGACGTTAAGCGAGGCGATGTAGTCGAGCTTATCGATCACGCCTTTCAAATCGCCAATCCCTTTGCCAGTGCTATCGCCATTACTATCCATAAAGCTACGTGGATAAATTTGGTAAATCACGGCCCCTCGCCACCAGTCGGCTCCCTGGCTGCCAACGTAGTGAGAAGTAGAAGGTGTCTGCATCATGGTGAGTCCTTATCCTTGTTATTGCCGACGGTTTTATCAACGACTGAGTTATTACCGATAGTGGGCATGATGCAGGCTAGGCCGCCAGATAAAATCCTCCCCCTGGGGTGGTACTAGGCGTAGACGCAAGGAGGAGGTGTAAAAGCACAAGTGGAGGTACCGTCACTCCCCTTGTATTTGTGCCAAGAGCTGCCCGGCCAGGGCAATCGCTTCGTCCCGGCGGCGAATATTCTGCTTTTGATAGAGGCTGCGGATATGGGTTTTGATGGTCGTCGGCGCCACCGATAGCTGTTCAGCGATCTGCTCATTGGAAAGACCGGCATGAATCAGCCCCAGGATTTGCCACTCTCGACGAGTCAGCGGCGAAGTGCGGATCAGCTCGGGCACATCTGGCCTCGCGACGATATCGGCAATTACCGTTTCATCCAGCATTAAGCGTCGGGCACTGCCAAAGTCCTTTTGTCGGCCAGCAAGCGTTAGCAGTCGCTCTGCCCTTGCCTGCTCTAAAGGCGCCAGCGTGCCGCTGGCGATTAATCTGGTCAGCAGTTCTCCAAGCGGCTTACCCAGGCGTAAAAAGCTGCCGACCAACGCGGTGCGAGAAGCTAAGCTAAGCGCCTGCTGCATATGCTGGCTGGCTTGCGCTAACTGACCTTGATGCCAGGCAACCGCCGCCAGGCAGAGTTGGTTGCGGTTGGCATCAGTCACCAGTCCCAAACGCTGAGTATGCGCTTCAAGGGCTTCCAATAGCGTGTGGGCTTCGTCGTAGCCGCCCAACAGCGTAAGCGCCCGGGCATGGTTACGCACATTGCACTGGGAAAAGTGGTTGGTGGCACTATCGATAAGCGGTGCCGGGGCTTCCTGACGCCAGCGCTCTACGGCATCCATATCATGGGTCGAGTGCCACCAGGCCAGCAGCGTAGCGTGGGCGTTCGCGACCCAGTCGATGTGGTAATCACCTTCGGCAAGAATCTTACGCAACCGACGAATATGGTCGGCGCACTGAGCCTGGTCGCCACGGCTTTGGGCAACCTTTGCCAGTTGAATATGGCACTGCAGCGTCCAGCGCTCGCCCTGACTGTCCAGCACGGCAATCCCCTTCAGGGCAGCCTGCTCGGCCTCATCCAGGCGGTGCCACTCCCACAGCACCTGGCTGCGAATCCGGTAAAGAAATTCTGCCACGGGGAGATGCTCAAGCTCAGCTCGCTCTAAGTGGGCAAAGGCTCGCTCTTGAATATCGTAGGCAGCCTGTAGGCGACCTTGGGCAACCAGCACTTCGGATTGATGACAAAACGACCACAGCAGCAGCTGGTGGTCTTCACGTTGGCGGGACTGGCGCTCTACCTCGCGAACTCGCTGCAGCGACTCGTCTAAATACCCCTGCACAAATCGCGCCTCGCTCAATATGGCGGTAGCGGTGAGCGGCGTTGAGGCTAAATAGCGGGCGGGCACGGCCAGCGCCTGTTCCGCCAGCGGTGCGGCACGCTCGGCATTACCCTGGTTAATCGCCAGCTGCGCGCGCAGGGTGGCAAATTCAGCGCTAAGCCGTTGCCATTCGGGCGTATTTAGTTGCGCTTCAATCCAGCCAATCACCCGGGCGGTAATGTCAAACTGAAACTGAGCATGAGAGACCCAGCCATACAGCAGTGCAAGCTCTGGGCAGGCGGTGAGCCGCGGCTCGCCGAGCAGAGCAAAGCTCTTGGSCAACAGTGCGTAGGCCCCGCTTGCCAATAGGGCTGGCCCTTCTGCGGTCAGTAGACTGGCCACGCCTTCAGGAGCTTCGGCGAGAATTGCCTGACGCAGCGCCATCACCGGGTCGTTGAGCGCAAGCCACGCTTGGCTGGCACGCTGGTGGAGCGTGCGCTGGGTGGCAAGGCTTAGCTCGTGACGACGGTGGCGAAGATACTCACCAAACAAGCGCTGAAAGCGGTACCACTGGGCGTGAGGGTCGGTCCGTTCAATAAACAGCCCCGCCTGCTCAAAGGCCTCCAACCGCTGGGTTAAACGCTCACCTTCTAATAGCCGCGCCATTAATTCAGGAGAAAAACGCTCCAGCACCCCCAGTTGCAACATTAGCTCGCGCTCTTCCAGAGGCAGTGCAGCGGAGAGCAGTTCGTCAAACCAGGCGACAAAGTCAGGGTGAGCGCCACTTAATCGATCAACCAGGGCGTCAAACCCCGCCCGGGTGGTGGTGCGCTCCACTAACCAGTTCAGCACCATGACCCAACCGCCGCTTCTGCGTAGCGCACGCTCCAGGCTTACTCGTGTGGGTGGAAAGCTGAGCTGCTCTGCGCACAGGGTTTGCGCCTCTTCGCTATCAAAGGCAAGGGCGCTGAGGTCGATCTCTTCAATCTCGCCGCGTAACCGTAAGCTGGCTAGCCCTAGGGCGGGACGCGAGCGACTCGCCAGCGTTAAGGTCAGCCAGGGCGGCTGGTGGCGCAGCCAGTGAGCCAGCCCGGCTAAGATATCGGGATGCGTCAGGTGTTCAAACTCATCCACCACCAGCCGGCACGGAGTTCGCTGCTCGGGCAACTCGCCAAGCCAGCGCTCTAACTGCTCAACGCAATCGGCCTCTTCGGCCACAGGTGACAGCGGCGCTTTGTCATCCAACAGCGCATTGAGTGCTGCCTGCCAATAGGCTAAAAATCGCGCGGGCTGATTATCTCGCTGATCCAAGCGTAGCCAAGCGGCTTCCTGCTCCAGCGCCGGTAGCCGCTCGGCCAGCAGCGTGGTTTTGCCATAGCCGGCAGGGGCCTGCACCATCAGTAAACGAACATGCTCATTTAAACCGAAATGATCATTTAGGCGCGGCCGGGCTACCACGCTAAGCGGCAGTAACGGCGCTTTTAGTTTCTCTTGTAGAAGTGACATAGGCTCTCCCCTGGGCAGCCCTGCTGACCGTTCACCAATGCGATTAAAGCCCTACAAAAAAGCCCGCGACGGATCGCGGGCAAAGTGCATTGGAGAAGAAACAGTTACATCAAGCAACTCGCATCGTTTAGAACCACACTTCGGTCTGAACGCCGAAGGTCCACTGGCCGCCGGTAAAGCCTTCGTTGCCCAGTGAGCTGGCACCGTAGTTGTTGAGGTCATCGTCCCAATCGCTGAAGGTGGTGAACAGACGAATCTCAGGGCGCTGCCAGAAACCGCCGACTTCAGGCTTGAAGGTGGGCGCAATAGTGAATTTGCTGAAGCCACCATCCACGGCGTTACGACCGCTATMCCCCTGGGGATCGAGATCCATCCACTGATAGCCCGCTTCGTACTGCATTTCGAAGTTCTGCGTTAACTCGTTGGCTAGGCGCACGTTAAGCCCTGCCCAGTTGTACTTATCGCCCTGGGCATAACGGTCTTCGCTGGTTTCAGCCAGAATGGAGGGGGCAACGCGCCACTGCGGTGCAATATAAGTGGTGCCATAGAGCGCTAGGCGCGTGGCGGTAGCGTCATCAGTTAGATCACCCCGTGAACCAATACTTTTAGTCTCGGCGCCTAAACCCTGACCATGCAACACAGCCGCTTTGAAACTACCCTCGCCCATGCCGAAGAAGCTGTCTCCATGATAAGCAATCATGGTGTGGAAACCGGTATCAGCAGCAGTTTGGCCGACATCAATGTCGCGCTCGTCGTTGTCTGCAGCGGACATACCGTTGACCATCCACTGCCAGTTGCCGAAGTAGTTGTTGGAGGTCAGGATCAGGTTGTCGGTATCGCCTTCAAGACCGGGGTTCTCGCGGTCAACGATCGGATAGTCAGAAAAACTACGGCCATAAATCGACAGGTTAGATTTCCAGTTGTCTGCCAACTGCATGTCGTAGATACCGCCACCGGTACCGGCCAGGAAAATCACATCACTGTCGAGCCAATGGATATCGAAGTTATCGCGGTCAAAGCGCTTACCGGCCCAGATAGAGGCGTTTTCAAAGGCGCCGGTAAAGCTGGGAAGATCGCTGAATTCAGCAAACACTTGGCGCACGTTGAGATCGGACTCGCCGCCAGTCCAGTCATTGCTGGAGGTCGTGCCGTCAGCAATCATGGTGCGGTAAAGCGCTTTGGCGCCGTTATCAAACTGCATACGGTAGTTGAAAATCGCTTCGGCGTAGGTGTCCGGCTCATTACCTAAACGCCCAACGGCGCCGCCCTCTCCMCCCGCGGGTGTCAGGTAAGGGCCAGCATTTTCGCTTTTACCATCTTCACCAATCAGCAAGCCTGAACGTGCATAAACGTTAAACGAGAAACCCTCTTCGCCATCGGCATACCGCTCCACCCGGGCCAGACGCTCTTCGATCTCCGCGTCGCTCTCTGTCGCCACGGCGGTCGATTGTGATTGCTCGGCTATCTCGGCACGGCGCTCGGCGGCATCGGCACGCTGTTCCGCTGCTTCAATGCGGGCTTCCAGTTCGGCAAAGCGCTGCTCCATGGTCATTTGTGCAGAGGCAACACCGCTCATCCCTAAGCTGGCGGCGGCAATCGCAATGGCTAACGGCGTTTTGAATGTCATTTTATGCATTGTTTTGAGTACCCTATTGTTATTGGTAAGCGGCTGTCTTTTAAGCGACTATTTTGAATCGCCTATATCTAAATCGATTAAGGTCATATCGATAACACTTCCCTTGCACAGTTCGCCCAGCGGGGATAGCGGCGGTCATTAAACGCCACGGTGCTTAAGGAAAGATAGCCAAAACTTAATCGATTAAGTCGCTTATTGCCAACGGCTAGTTGCTAATTAGCGACTAATGTCTAAGGAACGATTTTATTTAGTGAAAACTGAACAATCCCGTTAGACAAAAGTCGCTATTGAACTTTTCCAGCCCAAGCGGCTAACTGAGCGGCACAATCTTAATCGATTAAGAAAGCGATTAAGGTATAGATTGGTTAGCTGCTCAACGCTGATTTTGATGCAACACCATCCACAACAATAAACGTCGAGGTACGCCGTTATGAAAAAGACTTTAATCACTACCGCTATCGCCGTGGCCAGCTCGCTGAGCGCGGCAAGCCAGGTTCAGGCTGAAGAACTCACCATTTCATGTGGTGCGGTAGGCGCGGAGCTAACGCTTTGCCAGGAGGGTGTCGCCGCCTGGGAGGAGAAAACCGGCCATAGCGTCGACGTGGTTTCAACGCCCAACTCATCCACCGAACGCCTTTCACTTTATCAGCAGATCCTTTCGGCTAACTCCAGCGATATCGATGTGATGCAGATCGACGTGGTGTGGCCCGGTCTGCTCGCCAACCACCTGCTGGATCTACGTGAGGTGCTTGGCGATGACGCAGCCGCTGGGCACTTTGACACCATCGTCACCAATAACACCATCGATGACCGCTTAGTCGCCATGCCTTGGTTCACCGATGCGGGCGTACTCTACTACCGCGAAGACTTGCTGGAAAAGTATGGCCATGAAGTGCCAAAAACCTGGCAAGAACTCACCGAAATTGCCCGCGAGATCAAAGACGCCGAACGCGCTGAGGGCAAAGACAGCATGCAGGGGTATGTCTTCCAGGGACGTGCTTATGAGGGCTTGACCGTTAATGCCCTTGAGTGGGTGGCCAGCTTTGGTGGCGGAAACATCGTCGAAACTGATGGCGAGATTAGCATTAACAACGAACACGCTGCCGAGGCACTTGATCTTGCCGCCTCCTGGATTGGTGATATATCGCCCAACGGCGTGCTCAATTACACCGAAGAGGAAGCGCGTGGTGTCTTTCAGAGCGGCGGCGCGGTGTTTATGCGCAACTGGCCCTACGCCTGGTCGCTGGCCCAAAGCGAAGACAGTGACGTTCGCGGCAAAGTGGGGGTAACCCAACTGCCCGCGGGTGGTGAAAAKGGCCAAAGTGCCGCGGGTCTAGGCGGCTGGAACTTAGCCGTATCGCGCTACAGCGAGCACCCGGAACTAGCCGCTGATCTGGTCGCCTTTTTGACCGGTGAAGAGGAGCAGAAGCGCCGCGCCATTCAAGCCTCTTACAACCCCACTATCGACGCCCTCTACCAGGACGAGGAAGTGCTCGAAGCGGTGCCCTTCTTTGGCACCCTCTACGAAACCTTTGTTAACGCTGTTGCACGGCCCTCCGCCCCCACCGGCGATGCCTATGGCCGGGTGAGCAACGCCTTTTTCAGCACCTCCCATGATGTGCTTTCCGGCACTAAAGATGGCACTCAAGCGGTCGCTGACCTTGAAGACGAATTGGCTCGCCTGAAGCGTCGCAACTGGTAACCCTGGAGCCCCTCCATGTCGACCTCCATCAAGCATGATGACGCGCCCGCCGGGGCGCGTTCTTTCACTACCAAGCCGCGTCGGGGCACTAAAGTTCGCCGTCAGCGAGTGAAAGCCGCCTGGCTGTTTTTAGCCCCAATGCTGATTGCGCTAACGCTGGTGGCTGGCTGGCCGCTGGTGCGCACGTTTTTTCTCAGCTTCACCGATGCCTCACTGTCAGATTTAGGCGCCGCCAACCTGATTGGCTTTGAGAACTACCTCGTCTATGACGATGGCCGCTGGTATGGGGTTCTGGCCGACTCGGTGTGGTGGCAGTCGGTATGGAACACCGTCTACTTCTCGGTGGTGTCGGTATCCCTGGAAGTGGTATTCGGGGTGATTGTGGCGCTGATTTTGAACGCCGAGTTTAAGGGTCGCGTCATTGTGCGTGCTGCGGTGCTGATTCCCTGGGCCATCCCCACCATCGTTTCTGCGCAAATGTGGGCGTGGATGCTCAACGACCAGTTCGGCATCATCAACCATATGCTGATGGGCCTGGGCGTGATTGACGCTCCCATCGCCTGGACGGCCAACGCCACCTACTCCATGTGGGCGGTGATTATGGTCGATGTGTGGAAAACCATCCCCTTCGTGGCGCTGCTGGTGCTTGCTGCTCTGCAGATGCTGCCCAAGGATTGCTACGAGGCCGCCGAAGTAGACGGTATTCACCCGCTGCGGGTGTTCTTCAAAGTCACGCTACCGCTGATTACCCCGGCGCTGATGGTGGCGGTGATTTTCCGCTTGCTGGATGCACTGCGCGTTTTCGATGTGATTTACGTACTGACCTCTAATTCCACCAGCACCATGTCGATGTCGGTATACGCCCGCCAACAGCTGGTCGAGTTTCAGGATGTCGGTTACGGCAGCGCCGCTTCTACCCTGCTGTTCTTGATCATTGCCCTGGCTACCGTGGCTTACCTCTACGTTGGGCGTAAACAAATCCAATTGGGAGGCGACTAATGAATACGCGTCAGTTGGCCAAAATAGCCAAGCGCATCGGGTTTTGGGCGCTGATTGTGCTGATCATGGTGTATGCCGTTTTTCCCTTCTACTACGCGGTGGTCACCTCGTTAAAACCGTCGAGCGACCTGTTCCGGGTTGAGCTATGGCCTTCGAACTGGAACTTCGATAACTACATCAGCATCTTCACCCAGACCAGCTTTCTGCGCGCTATTTTCAACTCAATCATCGTCGCGTTTAGCGTGGTGTTCATTGCCCTGCTACTCGGCATTACCGCTTCATACGCCTTGGGCCGCGTGCGCTTTCGCGGGCGCTCTACGGTGCTGCTGGTGATTCTCGGCGTTTCGATGTTTCCCCAGGTGGCGGTGCTTTCCGGGCTGTTTGAGGTGATTCGTGCGCTCAACCTTTACAACAACCCCGCCGGGCTGATTTTAAGCTACACCATCTTCACCCTGCCCTTCACCGTGTGGGTGCTGACCACCTTTATGAAGCAGCTACCCATGGAGCTGGAAGAGGCCGCCATTATGGACGGCGCCACACCCTGGGTGACCATTACCAAGGTATTTCTGCCGCTCATGTGGCCCGCCATGGCGACCACGGGACTGCTGGCATTTATCGCCGCTTGGAACGAGTTTCTGTTTGCCCTCACCTTCACACTCACCGACACCCAGCGCACGGTGCCCGTCGCCATCGCGCTGCTGTCAGGCGGCAGCGCCTACGAACTGCCCTGGGGGCCGATTATGGCCGCTTCTGTGGTGGTCACGGTGCCCCTGGTCGTATTAGTGATTATCTTCCAGCGCCGCATTGTGTCAGGCCTTACCGCAGGCGCCGTTAAAGGCTAAGGAATGTTTATGTCAACGATGGATACTAAGATGCAAGACAACACACTCTGGTGGCGCGGCGGCGTTATCTACCAGATCTACCCGCGTAGCTTTATGGATAGCCGCGGTGACGGTATTGGCGATCTTAACGGCATTACTGAAAAACTTGATTACGTGGCGTCACTAAACGTGGACGGTATCTGGCTATCGCCGTTTTTCACCTCGCCAATGCTCGATTTTGGCTACGACATTAGCGACTACTGCGACGTCGACCCCATGTTCGGCACCCTGGCGGACTTTAAAGCGCTGCTGGAAAAAGCCCACTCGCTTGGCCTTAAGGTGATGATCGACCAGGTGATTAGCCACACCTCGGATCAACACGCTTGGTTCCAGGAGAGTCGCCAAAACCGCACCAACCCCAAGGCCGACTGGTTTGTATGGGCTGACCCCAAGCCGGACGGCACGCCACCCAACAACTGGCTGTCGATTTTCGGCGGCCCGGCGTGGACGTTTGATTCACGCCGCCAGCAGTACTATATGCATAACTTTCTAACCAGCCAGCCGGACGTAAACTTCCATAACCCGGAAGCACGGCAGGCGCAGTTGGATAATATGCGCTTCTGGCTGGATCTGGGCGTTGATGGCTTCCGCCTCGATACGGTTAACTTCTACTTCCACGACGCCGAGCTGCGCGACAATCCGCCGGTTCCCAAAGGCGAAGCCAAAACCCTGGGCGCTCCGGAAACCAACCCTTACACCTGGCAGCGTCATGTTTATGACCTTAGCCGCCCGGAGAATCTCGACTTCTTGAAAGACCTGCGGGCGTTAATGGATGAATATCCGGGCGCCACGACAGTGGGTGAAATTGGTGATGATAACCCCCTGGAGCGCATGGCCGAGTACACCGCAGGCGGCGACAAGCTGCATATGGCCTACACCTTCGACCTACTCAACACACCCCACTCGGCGCGCTATATTCATGAAGTGCTGGAGCGCTTTCAACGCCTGGCAGGCGATGCCTGGCCCTGCTGGGCGACCTCCAACCACGATGTAGTGCGCAGCGCCACCCGCTGGGGCGCAGGCAAAGACCCTAGCGCCTACCCTAAAGTGGCGCTGGCTATGCTCTGCTCGCTGCGCGGTAGCGTCTGCCTTTATCAAGGCGAAGAGTTGGGCCTGCCGGAAGCCGACGTGCCGTTTGAACGCATCCAGGATCCTTACGGCAAAGTGCTTTGGCCGGAATTTAAAGGCCGCGACGGTTGCCGCACGCCCATGCCCTGGAACGACAGCGAACACGGCGGTTTCTCCAGCGTTGAGCCCTGGCTCCCCATGGAGCCCCGTCATCGCGATCTAGCGGTAAGCCGCCAACAGGATGATGCCAACTCCACCTTGAACGCGCTGCGCAACATGCTGGCTTTCCGTCGCCAGCACCCGGCGCTGTTCGATGGCGACTTAATGCTGGTCGATGTGGGTGAAACGCTGCTCGGTTTTACCCGCCAAAAAGCGGATGAGAAGCTGTTGTGCGTTTTCAACCTCACCGCTGAGAAGCAGACGGTTAACCTGCCGCTAGCGATAGACAGCGATTTGCAGGGCCACGGCTTTATCACCCAGCGCGATGGTGACAGCCTGACGCTACCGGGGTATCAAGCGGCATTTATGCGCGTCGTCTCATAAGCTCTAAACAACAACAGGCCGACCCAGAAGACATAAGCATTGAGGTCGGCAAGGAGTTACCTATGGCAAGTGTTACGCTTAGCAAGATCAACAAAGTGTTTGGCAGCGATCACATTATTAACGATGTGGACCTACATATTGGCGACGGCGAATTTGTGGTTTTCGTTGGCCCCTCCGGCTGCGGCAAGTCGACCCTTTTGCGCCTGATCGCCGGTTTGGAATCGATTAGCGATGGCGACCTGAGCATGGATGACACCGTGGTCAATGACTTGCCACCGCGGGAACGCGGTGTGGGCATGGTGTTTCAATCCTATGCGCTCTACCCGCATATGACCGTTTACGACAATATGGCGTTTGGCCTGAAACTGGCCAAGACCGCCAAAGAGACCGTGCACGAGCGGGTCATGAGCACAGCAAAGATTTTGCAGCTTGAAGAGCTGCTGCACCGTAAGCCAAAAGCCCTTTCCGGGGGCCAACGCCAGCGGGTGGCCATGGGCCGTGCCATGGCGCGTGAACCGCGTATTCTGCTGTTTGACGAGCCACTCTCCAACCTGGATGCCTCGCTGCGGGTGCAGATGCGTAACGAGATCGCCCGACTGCATAACCGTCTCGGTTCCACCATGATTTACGTGACCCACGACCAAGTGGAAGCCATGACCCTGGCCGACAAAATCGTGGTGCTCAATGGTGGTCATGTGGAGCAGGTCGGTAGCCCCCACGAGCTTTATCAGCGCCCAGCGACGAAATTTGTTGCCGGGTTTATTGGTTCMCCCACCATGAACTTCATGCCCGCAGAGCTACTCGCTGGCGACGCCAACGGCTGTCGCGTGCGGGCCACAGGGATTGGAGAACTCGCCCTACCCCAGGACGCCCAGCAACGGCAAAGTGGTGAAGCGCTGACGCTCGGTATTCGCCCAGAGCATCTATGCTTGGCGGCACCTACCAATGAAAACTGCTTTGATATCGTCAACGTCGAGTATTTGGGCAACGAGGTTTACGTTTACCTTGAGCCCAAACAGGGAGATACACTGCTGATTCATCGCAGCGAAGCGCCCAGCCAGTGGCAGGAAGGCCAGCAGGTGTCGCTGGCAGCGGATTGGGAAAAAGTCCACTTGTTTGATGACAGCGGTACGGCGCTGAAATTAGCTGAACAGCAGGCGGCAGCTTAATCACACAGACACGCAAGTTATCGCATAACGACCCTCTGTGTGTGCCTAACCTCCCCTTCGCTTATCATGGGGAATGGCAACACCCAGCGGGTCGATTTTATTTGGGCGGCTGGTTGAATAACCCTGTTTTGAAAAGCCAGGACTTGAAGAGCCAGGGCTTAAATAGCTAGATTTTAAATAATTAAGTTCTTAATAATTAGCCTGCAAAGGAAGTACCGTGACTGATCAGCGCCGAATGACACTCAAGGATCTTGCGCAGGAACTCAATGTCTCCACTGCGACAATTTCCAATGCCTTTAACCGGCCGGATCAGCTCTCCCCAGCCCTGCGCGAGCGGATACTTAAGCAGGCCAAACAATTGGGGTACAGCGGCCCTGATGCCAAAGCACGCAGTCTGCGCACTGGCCGCTCGCGGATTATTGCGGTGATTCTTGCCGAAAGCCTTACCTACAGTTTGAACGACGCCGTGGCCAGCGAGTTTCTTTCCGGGGTTGCCGAAGTCCTTGATGCCCATGGCCATACCCTGCTGCTCTTGCCGGGCCGGGGCCACGCCTCTCAACCGCCGGGCTCGGCCAATATCGCCGATGGTTTTATCGTCTATGGGCTAATGCCCAACAATAAGCTGCTCGATGAACTACCCGCTCAGCGCACCCTGGTGGCCGTCGATTTTGATATTGAAGGCTGCCCAACGGTGCATATCGACGATACCGCCGCCAGCTATAAAATCGCCCACCATGCGTTGAGCCAGTTGCCCAAACGCCCGGCGATTATCAACCTGCGCTTAACCAAAGAGGTTTGCAACGGCCGTGTGACACCCAAGCACACCCTGCTGCCCAACACCAGCACAATCAGCCGCGCCCGTTTGGAAGGCTTTCATAGCGCATTGAGTGAACGAGGAGTGGATGCGGAACAGGTGCCGCTGTGGAATATCGAGGAGAATACCTTTGAGGTCTGCTCGCCAGTCATTGCTGAGATTCTCGACCAGCCCAAAGAGCAGCGGCCGGATCTGCTGCTGTGTATGTCTGACCGCATTGCGCTCACAGCGCTAACGCTCGCGGAACAGCGCGGTATTCAAGTACCGGAAGAGCTGCGCATTACCGGCTTTGATGGTATTGCCGAAGGGCAATACCGTGCACCGCGTTTAACCACGGTGCGCCAGGACAGCGTGGGCAAAGGACGGGTCGCCGCGCAGATGATTCTTGGCCGCATTCCCCTCGCCCAGCAGCTGCTGCAAACGGAGCTGCTGCTGGGCGATACCTGCCCTTAGCCCTTAATAAAGGAGGGTATTACTTGGCAGTCTCCTGCATGGCAAGCGCAGTATCCAGCATACGGTTAGAGAAGCCCCACTCGTTGTCGTACCAGGCCATAACTTTAACCAGACGGCCATTCACGCGGGTGTGGTTGGCATCAAAGGTCGACGAGTTGGCATCGTGGTTAAAGTCGATAGACACCAGGGGCTCGGCGTTAATGGCCAATACCGGTGAGTTGGCGGCAGCCTTCTCGACGATGGCGTTGATCTCTTCTTTGCTGGTATCGCGTCCGGCAGTAAAGGTCAGGTCCACTAGCGAGACGTTGATCAGCGGCACGCGAATCGCCAAGCCGTCAAACTTACCAGCTAATTCCGGCAGCACTAAGCCTACCGCTGCGGCAGCACCGGTTTTGGTCGGGATCATCGAGTGCGTCGCGCTACGTGCCCGGTAGGGGTCAGAGTGGTAAACATCCGACAGGTTCTGATCGTTGGTGTAAGCGTGCACCGTGGTCATCAAACCGTTCTCAATACCGACGGCATCGTTCAACGCTTTGGCCACCGGCGCTAAACAGTTGGTGGTGCAAGAAGCGTTAGAAACCACCGTATGCTCGGCAGTCAGCACATCATCATTGACGCCATACACGATAGTGGCATCGGCATCAGGGCTGGGTGCGGAAATCAGCACGCGCTTGGCGCCCGCTTCAATATGCTTAGCCGCTGCCTCACGTTTGGTAAATAACCCTGTGCACTCCATCACCAGATCAATATTCATTGATGCCCACGGCAGCTGCGCTGGGTCGCGCTCTGAGGAGATGGCGATACGATCACCATCTACCGTGATGCTCTCAGCGTCGTGTTCTACCTTAAAAGGAAAGTGGCCATGCACGGTGTCGTGACGCAGTAGGTGAGAATTTAGCGAGGGATCGCCTAGATCGTTAATGGCGACCACCTGAATGCGGTCACGGTAGCTGTTTTCGTAAAGGGCGCGCAGCACATTGCGGCCAATACGGCCAAATCCATTAATCGCAACTCTTATTGTCATGATAGCTCCTCAATTAACCAATAATAATGAGAGGTACTTTTAGTAAAAAAATTACTAAAAATACGTATTTAAGCTTCATGAGGCCGATAAACAGCGTTTTAACCGCCCCAAAAGGCTAGTAAATATCCAATATGTAGTAAAATTACTATATAAACGCTATCGTAGTCCAATACTAAATTACCAACAATACCCTTGTATAAGGAGAGCGCCCTCGTGACAAATGCTACCTCGAACACAGCAGCTCAGACGTCTACTAGCCCTCTTTCCCACACGCAGACCAGCCCTCACAGCCCATTGCGGCGCACCAAAATCGTCGCCACCCTTGGCCCCGCCAGCGATCGCCCCGGCGTGCTGGAAGCGATGCTCAAAGCCGGTGTGGATGTGGTGCGGCTTAACTTCTCCCACGGCTCGGCAGATGACCACCGTCGTCGCTTAGGTGAAGTGCGCGAAATCGCTGCACGGCTTGGTCGCAGTGTTGCTGCGCTGGGCGATCTTCAGGGGCCGAAAATTCGTATCGCGCGCTTTGTTGAAGGTGCCGTCAAACTTGATGTCGGCCAGCCATTTGTCTTGGACATGGCGCTAGATGCCAACAGCGGTACTGCAGAACGCGTCGGCTGTGACTATCAAACCCTCCCCGATGATGTCGTGGAAGGGGACCGCCTACTGCTCGACGACGGCCGTTTGGTTTTGGATGTCACTCGTGTAATTGGACAGGAAGTCCACACCCGGGTTCACGTGGGTGGCAAGCTCTCCAACAATAAAGGCATCAACAAACAGGGCGGCGGTCTATCCGCGCCTGCCCTCACTGAGAAAGATAAGGCCGACCTGAAAACCGCTATCGAGATCGGCGTTGACTATTTGGCAGTTTCCTTCCCACGCAGCGCCGCGGATATGCAGGAAGCCCGCGAACTGCTTGGCGAAGCCGGTCAAGAAATTGGCTTAGTGGCTAAGCTCGAACGCGCCGAAGCGGTTGCCGACGACGCCACTCTGGATGGCATTATCGAAGCCTCGGAGGCGGTCATGGTGGCGAGGGGCGACCTGGGCGTGGAGATTGGCGACGCCGCGCTAATCGGCACTCAGAAGCGCATTATCAAACATGCGCGCACACTTAATCGTGCGGTGATTACCGCCACCCAGATGATGGAATCAATGATTGAGTCGCCGCTACCCACCCGCGCCGAAGTCTTCGACGTGGCCAACGCAGTGCTCGACGCCACCGACGCGGTGATGCTGTCAGCGGAAACCGCGGCGGGTGATTATCCGGTGGAAACCATTGAGGCGATGAACCGCGTATGCCTGGGCGCCGAGCGTGAACGTCTCGCTCAGGAGTCAGGCCACCGGATTCATGAAGGCTTTGAGCGTATCGATGAAACCATTGCGCTGTCGGCAATGTATGCGGCGAACCACTTATCCGGCGTTAGCGTCATCGCCTGCATGACCTCCACCGGTTATACACCACTGATTGCGTCGCGCATTCGCTCCGGCTTGCCTATCGTAGGATTGGCCCACAGCCCTATCGCCCAGCGGCGGATGGCACTTTATCGTGGTGTTGTCTCGATACCTTTCGACACCACCGACATGGACCCTACCAACCTCAACCAAGAGGCCTTGAAGTGCTTGCAAACGCAAGGGTTTGTACACCCTGGTGAGCATGTGATTTTGACCCGCGGCGACCATATGAACGCTCATGGGGGCACCAATACAATGAAAATCCTTGCTCTGGATAGCGAGTAACGGGCTAACCTCTGTAGCGAGCTTTATCTTTAGCGACCTTTCAAAAGCAAAAAACTCAAGAGGAAAGKGACGACATGAGTGACGCGCAACCGCCCCGCCAGGCTATCCGCACCCTACAAGCGCGCAAGCGCATTGCGCTGATTGCCCACGATGGCAAAAAGAGTGAAATGCTTGAGTGGGCCACTCGCTGGCAGGAGACACTGAGCCAGCACGAGCTGATTGGCACAGGCACCACCGCTAAGCGGCTTAAAACCGCGTTAGGACTTGAAGTCGAAGGGCTGATGAGCGGCCCTTTGGGCGGTGACCAGCAGATTGGCGCACGGATAGCGGAGCAGCAGCTGGATGTGCTGATCTTCTTTTGGGATCCCTTCTCACCCCAGCCTCACGACCCGGATGTTAAAGCGCTGCTGCGTTTAGCGGCGCTATGGAATGTGCCCGTTGCCTGCAATGCGGCGAGCGCGGACTTCCTGCTCTCCTCGCCCTACTTAAGCGAGAGCTACGACATGTCGATACCGGACGCTGCCGCCTGGGCCCAAGCCAGAACGGTCTAGACCACGATGCACCAGGTCTTGTCGCTTGGGTTTGTAGCCTGGGCTTGGTGTTTATCGGGTGTGCAGATGACGCGCTACTACTTGCTGGCCACACTCATAGTGTCCGCTCATGGCAGTGAGTGCGCAGCTCAACGTTAACTCGGCGATACGGTCGTAATCCTGTAGCGCCGAGTTCACTGGCTGAGGAAGAAAATCCAGCAGCCGGTGGTCGCCAAAGGTCGCCAAACGAATATTGTTCGGTAAGCCGCCACGTTCCAAGAACACATCAAACACCCCTTCAAGCAGTGTGTAAGACGCGGTCACCAGCGCGTCGGCACCTCCCTGCTTATCCAGTAACTCAGCTGCCAAACGTGCCCCCTCGCTGCGCTCATAGTGCGATCCGGTGAGATACAGCGGCTCTATAGCAGTGCCTTTAAGCGCCGTCTGAAAGCCCGCCCGCCGCTCGCGACTCACCGACAGATCTGGCATCGCCTCCAACCACGCAACGCGCTTGGTTGCTTCGCCGATCACCGAGCGCGTCAACGTCTCCGCCGCCTCCTGGTCGTTACTCACGACGCTGGCAAAACGCGCCGGATTAAGACCACGGTCCATACCCACTACGCACCAGCCCTCGTCTACCAGATCGGCATAAAAAGTGTCGTCGCTAGGCAGGCAACTGGCGGTGATCAAGACTTCGCAGCGCTGGGCACGCAGCGCCAAGGCGAGGGTTCGTTCGCTCTCTGCACAGTCATCCGAGCTTACGATCAACAGTTGGTACCCTTGCTCCCGGGCGCCACGTTCAAGGCGCTTGGCGAGCCGGGCGTAACTGATGTTCTCCAGATCCGGCACGATAAGCCCCAGCAAACGGCTAGCGCCCCGGCGCAGCGCTGCCGCCTGGGGGTCAATGTGGTAGCGGTGCTGGCGCACCACCGCCATCACCTTATCGATGGTCGCTGCGCTAATGCGCCGCTGCTCGGCCTGGCCATTAATCACGTAACTAGCGGTCGTGCGCGAGACGCCGGCTAGCCGGGCAATATCGGCAAGTGTCATGCGGTTTCCCCTTGGTGTGATCGGGCAGTTTATCAGCAAGTTAGCGCCTACCAGACCAAAGTCTAAAAGCACAAACCTTGTGTCATTCAGTGAATCGATTCAGCATAGCCAACTATACACAGGTGAGACAATTCATCTAGCTCACTTTGATGCGCTACGACTATGGTTCTACACGGAGACACCTATGTTGACACTCGGCCCCAATGACATCTTGCTAGGCCGCAACGCTGACAGCTGGCAAACCGCGCTGGACAGTGCCGCTGAGGCGCTGGTAGACGCCGGATTGGTTGAGGCCGAGTACCGCGACGGCCTACACGCCCGCGAGGCGCAATCATCCACGTTTCTAGGCAACGCTATTGCGATCCCCCACGGTACGCCGGAAAGCCGTCAGTATGTAAAGCAAACGGGCGTGCGCGTGCTGCAGTTTCCCAACGGGGTCGAATGGCACGACGGCCAGCGTGTACACGTACTGGTCACGATTGCTGCCCAAAACGATGAACACTTGGATATTCTGCGCCAGTTGACCCACGTACTCGACAAAGAGGGCGTTTCCGAGCAGTTGGCCAATGCCACCTCCGCGGCCGATGTCGCGCGCCTGCTTTCCAAACCGGCACTTGAGCCCCGCCTGGACGCCGACACCCTGTGCGTCAATTTTCCCGCCCGCGMCCCACAAGAACTCGCCTTGGCGGCGGCTGCCCGTTTACGCCAAAGTGGCTGTGTCGATAACGCCTTCATTACCGCCGTCGCCGCAGCACAGCCGACCTGGTTAGGCAAAGGCATTTGGCTGGCCAGCAGCGCCCAGGGGGTTAACCAGCCCGCGCTGGGGGTCGCCACGCCAGCGGAGCAAAGCCTGGAAAGTGCGGGCCATCCGGTGCATGCGTTGTTCTGTCTGGCCGCCCATGGCGACGCCCATCGCCCACTGCTTGAGCAACTCATGGCGGTGTTAGAGAACGGCGAAAGCCAAAGCTTAGTGGGCAAAACCAGCGCGCAACTGCTGGCCACCCTGGCGGGCGAGACCGCCAGCACCCAGACCCGCCGCGTGCGGGTGCTTAACCCTCACGGCCTTCACGCCCGCCCCGCCAAGCAGTTAGTGCAAATTGCCCGTGCCCAGGCTATGCCGATTCAGGCGCGCCTGGAAGAGGGCAGCGCCACCCCGGTTTCCGCCGCCAGCCTGACCAAGGTGATTGGCCTGGGTGCACGACGCGGCCAGTGGCTGGTACTTTCAGCCGAAGGCGAGCAGGCGAGCGCAGCACTAGCGGCAGTCGCTGAGGCGGTTGAATCGGGCCTGGGGGAGAAAGTGTCGCCCTTTGACGGCGGCTTTGACAGCACGCCGCAAGCGAGCACTCCCCAACCGGATATCGCCCCCCTCACTGCCGATACTCCCCATGCGGGCGTAGCCGCGTCACCCGGCCTGGCCATTGCGCCCGTGTTTGTGATTCGCCCGATGCAGTTCGACTACGCCGAGCACGCCAGCGACGCTGAACACGAAATCAGTCGTTTAAACAGCGCGCTAAAAGAGGGCGCCGCCCAACTGGAAACCCTGGTGCGTAAGGCCCCCGGTGGCGAAGTCGCCGATATTCTTTCGATGCACGAAGAGATGCTCGACGACCCGGAGCTCCATCACGCGGCGACGGATGCCATTCGTGAAGGACGCTCGGCGGAAGCGGGCTGGTGGGAAGCGATTGAAACCGCGGCCCACGCCCAGGAGATGCTCGCTGACCGCCTGCTGGCCGAACGCGCCGCCGATTTGCGCGACGTCGGCCGCCGAGTGCTGGGCGTACTCTGCGATGTGACGCTTCCCGAACCGCCAGATCACCCCTACATTCTGATCATGGACGATATCGGCCCTTCCGATGTCGCCCGCTTAGACACGACGCGTGTGCGCGGTTTGCTCACCGTACGCGGCGGTGCCACGGCACACAGCGCTATTCTGGCCCGCGCCTTGGGTATCCCCGCTGTTGTGGGCGCAGGGCAAGCAGTGATGGCGCTCAACAACGCCAGCATGATGATTTTGGACGGTGAGCGCGGCCGAGTCACATCGCAGCCTTCCGAAGAGCGCCTACAGCGCGCCGAGCAGCAGTTGCTCGACCTCCAGCAGCGCGAAGCCGATGCTTGGGAAAGCCGCTTTGAGGTCGCCCAAACCCGCGACGGGCACCGTGTCGAAGTCGCCGCTAACCTGGGCAACACCGCCCACGCGGCCGATGCCGTAGAGCGTGGTGCCGAGGCCGTGGGTCTACTGCGTACCGAATTCCTGTTTATGGCCCACGCCAGCGCTCCGGATTTAGCCACTCAGGTTAGCGAATACCGCCAGGCAATTGATGCCCTTGAGGGTCGCCCGCTGGTCGCCCGCACGTTAGATGTCGGCGGTGACAAACCGCTGCCCTACTGGCCGGTGCCCCAGGAAGACAATCCCTTCCTGGGCCTGCGCGGCATTCGCCTGGCGCTGACCCAACCGGAAGTACTCGAAACCCAGCTGCGCGCGCTCCTAATGGCAGGAAAGGATCAACCACTGCGCATTATGCTGCCGATGGTCAAAGACATTGCCGAGTTCCGCGCAGTTAAAGTCATCTACGATCGCCTACTCCAAGAGATCCCGACTTCCCAGCGCGCTACCGATGTGCAGCTTGGGGTAATGATTGAAATACCCTCTAGTGCACTGCTAGCGCCCAGCCTTGCCGCTGAAGTGGACTTCTTCTCGGTAGGTACCAACGACCTAACCCAGTACACCCTGGCCATCGACCGCGGCCACCCGGAGCTTTCGGCCCAGGCCGATGGTTTGCACCCTGCGGTGCTGCGTTTGATTCAGATGACCGTGGCGGCTGCCCACAGCCAAGGCAAATGGGTCGGCGTGTGCGGCGAACTAGCCTCGGACGCCGTGGCCATTCCGGTGCTGGTCGGCCTTGGTGTAGACGAACTTTCTGTTAGCGCTCGGCAGATTCCACTGGTCAAGGCCCGCCTGCGCGAGTTTGATTTTGCGGATGCCCAGGCCAGTGCTCAGTTGGCGCTTTCCCAAGCGACCAGCGATGAAGTGCGCGATGCACTGGAGGCGCGCTAATGGCACGCGTGCTGTGTATTACCCTCAACCCAGCGCTGGATTTGGCGTTTAACCTTGATGCTCTGGTGTTGGGCAGCGTCAATCGCCCCACCAGCGCGCAGCTAGAAGCCGCGGGCAAAGGTGTTAACGTTGCCCGGGTGCTGGTAGGGCTGGGCCACGACGTTACCGTCAGCGGTTTTTTAGGTGCCGATAACGACGCCCCCTTCCAATTGGCCTTTGCCAAATACGCCTTAACCGATGCCTTTGTGCGCGTGCCGGGTGAAACTCGCATTAATGCCAAAATTGCGGAACAGAGCGGCCGTGTTACCGACATTAACGGCCCCGGTATGCCGATAGATGCCGAGCATTGGCAGGCGTTGATCGACACCCTGAATGCCAAGCTGGCCAGTGCCACGCCCCCGCATGCTGTCGTAGTGGCGGGCAGCTTGCCCCCAGGGCTCTCGCTGGAAGATTTCAGCGAACTGTTAAGCCACTTAAACGCCAGCGGCGTGCCGCTGTGGGTGGACACCAGCGGCCCAGCACTCAACGCCGCGATAGCGACCCACCCTGCAGGGGTGAAGCCCAATGAAAGCGAACTGGCCGAATGGKCGGGCGAAGACATGACGTCTTCCGATGCACGTTTGAATGCTGCCAAGCGCTTGCATGAAAGCGGCATCGCCAATGCATTGATTTCAGCGGGCGCCGAAGGAGTGCTATGGGTCAGCGCCCAGGGCGCCTGGCACGCGACACCGCCCAAGGTGACCGCGACCAATACCGTTTGCGCTGGCGATACGTTTTTCGCTGGCATCCTCCACGGCCTGCTGAGTGGCCATGCCCCCGAGCACACCCTTCGCTTCGCCACGGCGCTGTCTGCCGAAGCAGTGCGCCACGTGGGTGTGGGCAATCCCCATGCAGCCGATTTCGATTCACTCCAACAACACACCCGGATACGGCGTCTTGATGACACCATCACCGAGGGAGCCACGCTATGAATATTATTCTGATTACCGCCTGCCCCAGCGGCATGGCGACCACCTTCCTCGCGGCTAAGCGCCTGGAACAAGCCGCCCAGCGCCAAGGTTGGACGGTGCACGTGGAAATGCACGGCGAAGTCGCCCCGCTGCAAGCCGCGACCGCCGAACAGGTTGCCAACGCCGACTTAATCGTGGTCGCCGCCGACCATGTACCGGCCCCAGAGCGTTTTGAAGGCAAGCGCCTATTCCAAGCACCGATTGCCAGCGCCCTCCCCGACCCCAGCGATTTTCTGGCCAAGGCTAAGCGAGAAGCGCCGATTTATAGCGCCCCGGCAGCCTCCGCATCTCCCGTTCCCACCAGCGCCGGTGGTAAGAAAATCGTCGCCGTCACCGCCTGCCCCACCGGCGTGGCCCACACCTTTATGGCTGCCGAAGCGCTAGCGGAAGCAGGCAAAGCCATGGGCCACGCCATTCGCGTGGAAACCCAAGGCTCGGTAGGCGCCCAAGATCAGCTGACGGAAGAAGAGATCGCCGACGCCGATGTGGTCGTGCTGGCCTGCGATATCGACGTTGACCCGACGCGGTTCGCAGGCAAGCGCATCTACCGCACCTCGACCGGCAACGCGCTGAAAAAGCCCCGCCCTACACTTGAAGCCGCGCTCAGCGAGGCCGCTATAGAGAGTGGCAGCAACAGTGCGGGCGGCGCTAATAAGAGCGTCAAAGAGAAAGGCGTTTATAAGCACCTGCTCACCGGCGTTTCCTTTATGCTGCCGATGGTGGTGGCGGGCGGCCTGCTGATTGCGCTCTCCTTTGTGTTCGGCATTGAAGCCTTTGAGCAGGAAGGCACCCTGGCTGCCGCGCTGATGCAGATCGGTGGCGGCACCGCCTTCGCCCTGATGATTCCCGTACTGGCCGGCTACATCGCCTACTCCATCGCCGACCGCCCCGGTATCGCGCCGGGTATGATTGGCGGCATGCTAGCGGCCAATATCGGCTCCGGCTTTATCGGCGGTATTTTGGCGGGTTTCCTGGCGGGCTATGTGGCCCTGGCGGTAACACGCTACGTCAAACTGCCCTCCAGCGTTGAGTCACTCAAACCGATTCTGATTATTCCGCTGGTCGCTAGCTTGGTCACCGGCCTGACCATGATCTACGTGATTGGCGAACCGGTCGCGGCGCTGCTGAATGCCCTGACCAGCTTCCTGGAATCCATGGGCTCCACCAACGCGGTGCTATTAGGTATTCTGCTGGGCGCGATGATGTGTTTCGATCTGGGCGGCCCGGTCAACAAAGCCGCGTACACCTTTGGCGTGGGCCTGCTGGCCTCTGAAACCTACGGCCCCATGGCGGCGATTATGGCGGCGGGGATGGTACCTGCCATTGGTATGGGGATTGCCAGCTTTGTAGCGCGCAACAAGTTCTCTGCACCGGAGCGCGAAGCAGGTAAGGCGTCGTTTGTACTTGGCCTCTGCTTTATCAGTGAAGGCGCGATTCCCTTTGCGGCGAAAGACCCGCTACGGGTGATTCCGGCCTGTATCGCTGGCGGGGCGCTAACAGGCGCGCTCTCTATGCTGGTGGGTGCTAAATTGATGGCGCCCCATGGTGGCATCTTCGTACTGTTGATTCCCAACGCCATCACCCCAGCGCTGCTCTATCTTGGCGCTATTGTGGCAGGCTCACTGGTAACAGGGTTAGGTTATGCGTTTATCAAACGCGGCGCGGCCCAAGTCGCCGTTGCCACTTAACATCTTTTAGTTAAACGTGAAGGGTAGGCATAGCGCCTGCCCTGCCCTCACAACTGTCCCTCAAAAAAAGTTGGTAGTTTTACGCAGTTAACCCTTTTCAGATCACAAATACCCTCTACTATCTGCCGTTTTTTATGTAGTATTTTTACATATACTTTTTCGATTCTGATCACCCAATTCATCTATAACAAACGGATCGCCCTATGTTTCAGCTCACTCGCAGTGTTACCTGGCAGGCGCTTGACCGCCTACGCGACAAAACCGCTAATGACCGCATTCGTGACTATTTCACTAATGACCCGCAGCGCTTTGAGAAAATGAGCTTACGGGTGGGCGGCCTGTTTCTTGACTACTCCAAGCACCATGTCTCCGATGAAGTGCTTAACAAGCTGATCGAGCTAGCCGACCACTCCGCGCTGGTACAGCGCCGAGCACAGATGTTCTCCGGCGATATTATCAACGTGACGGAGAACCGCCCGGTACTGCACACTGCCCTGCGCCACTTAGGCGATGAGCCGGTGTATGTTGACGGCGAAGACGTGATGCCGGAGATCACCCGCACTCGCGAGCAGATCAAGCTGTTCTCCGAAGCGGTGCGCAGCGGTGAGTGGAAAGGCTACAGCGGCAAACGCATTAAAGACGTGGTCAATATCGGTATTGGCGGCTCGGATCTTGGGCCCAATATGGCGGTTCGCGCGCTGCTCAAATATCGCCACCCGGAGTTGCACTTCCACTTCGTCTCCAACGTGGACGGCACCCATATTCAGAAGGTACTTTCGCGCCTCGACCCCGCCACCACGCTGTTTATCGTCTCCACCAAGACCTTCTCTACCCAGGAGACACTGCTAAACGCCAAAACCGCGCGGCGCTGGTTCCTGGAGAACGCTGGTGAAGACGCCGACGTGGGCGCGCACTTTATTGCCGCCTCCACCAACCGCAAAGCGGCCATGGAATTCGGCATTCGCGAAGAGAACGTGTTCGAATTCTGGGCCTGGGTGGGCGGGCGCTACTCCATGTGGTCGTCGATCGGTCTGCCGATCGCGCTTTCGATCGGTTTTGAGGGCTTTATTGAGCTGCTGGAGGGCGCTCACGAGATGGATAACCATTTCATCAACGCGCCCTTCTCCGAGAATATGCCGGTACTGATGGCGCTGATTGGTATTTGGTACATCAACTTTATTGGCGCCGAAACCCAAGCCATCGTGCCCTACGACCAGGCGCTGAACCAACTACCCTCTTTCCTGCAGCAGCTGGATATGGAGTCTAACGGTAAATCGGTGGATATTTTCGGTCACCCGGTGAATTACAAAACCGGCCCGATTGTCTGGGGCCAGACCGGCTCCAACGGCCAGCACGCTTTCTTCCAGTTGCTGCACCAGGGCACGCGCTACGTACCTATCGACTTTATTGCTTCGCTTAAGCCCGAGCCCGGCGTTGAAGACCACCACTTCGCACTGCTCACCAATATGCTCGCCCAGGCCAACGCCTTTATGGAAGGCAGCCAGGGGGACAGCAAAGAGCTTAGCCAACACGACCCCTACAGCTGCCCCGGCAACCGACCATCAAGCACACTGCTGCTGGACGAACTAACGCCGAAAAACCTGGGTGCGCTGATCGCGCTCTACGAGCATAAGGTGTTCGTGCAAGGGGTCATCTGGAACATCAACTCCTTTGACCAGTGGGGCGTACAGCTCGGCAAGCGCATCGCCGGTGAAATCAGCGAGCGCATCGACACCAACGCCGCCGACTTCGACGCCTCAACGCAAGGTCTGCTGGAACTGGTGCGTGCGCACTTCCCTAATGGCGGTAGCGGTGAGAAGGAAAGCGCACCAGCCAGTGCCGGTAAGAAACCCGCGAAGAAGAAGCGCTAGGCTAGCTTGCTAACCGGGTAGAAAAAAGAACGCCTTGGTTTGAGAAAACCAAGGCGTTTATGCTCGCCCTTATACGTCAAGCTACATAACATCAACGAACTAGTAAGTCAGAACTGACTCACTATCGCTTGGGGTAAACGTTCTGATCACTGGAGGTCCCAATACATTATATGTTGAGGCCCCGCAGCCCCGCCCAGGTAGTGCTCACCTGTTTCATGGAAGCCCGCCTTTTGGTAACAGGTGTGAGCCGCAGGGTTCTTGGCGTTCACCGTCAGGTAGATTCGGGGATAATTCGCATAGTTTTCTTTTAGGTAGGGAAACAGCGCTTTTACCGCCAACGTCCCAAGCCCTCTACCCTGCTGCTTGGCGTCAATGAAAAACGCGCGTAGGCCTATGCTGCCTTCCGTACAAAAATCATAGTCATCAGCGTAGGCTATATCGATTTTGAAGCATCCTACCAACTGGTCATCGTGCTTAATCACATGCAGATGCGTCGCTTCATGTCGATCAGTGAGAAACTCCTTAGCGGTCCCCACAAATTTCACCTGATCATCGCGCACCGCGATGTTGCGCACTTCAGCCACATCCGCTGCATCAAGTTTTTCTAGCTTGATCATCTAGTGCTCGCAACCGTCTTAATTAATGTGAAACCTTTCAATGTAAGTGACCGCTATCAATGATCTTCAGTATACATATATCTAATATGCATGGCCTTTCTCCCTTCACCGTTTTCCACCATATAAGGTGGTTAAACATCATATTGATGCTTCGTCCGGAATCAGCGCCAGCAGATCGGTGACACCAATGTCCACCCCGGCTTGGTAGAATAAAGTAGATACCTGTCCGCGATGGTGGGTTTGGTGATTGAAGAAGTGGAGAATCAGGCTTGAGTAGCGTCGTTTTGAGGCCACTCCTTTTGTGTTGTGATAACTCAGCGTGGTACTCAAATCGTCATCAGTTAGCGCGCCCACCCAGTTAATAATTACAGTATCAAGCCATCGGCGATGCGCTTTCAGGCCTTCCAAGTCATCAAACATCAATTCATCAAGCCGCTGTGGCGTAGGGAGGTCGACTATTACCGCAAGCGTTCTTGCGCTAGACGCGGGATGCGCTGCAAACCGCTTAAGCCAAATGGTATCGGCGACCACAACATGATTTAGCGTGCCAAAAATCGAACCGAAGAAAGCGCCACGCTCTTCGCTAAGCTCAGCGGTCGTCAGCCTGCTGGCAGCATCGTATACCTTGGTGTTCATCCACTGGTTATAGGATGCCATCAGCTCAAAATGTGGTTGCAGCTCCATAGGTCATATCGCCTCTTTCAATATGGGCGCCAGCGTGGCCGTGAGTGAAACGCCAACAGGCCCTAGTTAAGAGTATGAAATAACGGAGCGTCTGTTCATCCCCCGAATTTAGCATTTAAGCTCCTACCCCTCTGCTTGCGTCTTTTTATAAACGCCATATACTGTATATATAACCATATGCATACATCAATAGCATTTAGAGGTGAGGTGGCCAATGACGACTCCCGAACAAGCGTCTCATGCGTCAGCCGTGCGTAAAGGTCGCGGGGCAACGTACGATCCGCATAACCGTTTTGCGCCCACCCAAAGCAATGCGGAAGACGACGGTTGGTGGCGGGAGGAAACATCCACCACTATCGCCACCGAAGTACGTGAGGAAGTCAGCAAAAGCGCACTCTCCTGGAACAAATCGCCGGATTTACCCTTTGATCGATCACTAAACCCGTATCGTGGCTGTGAGCACGGCTGCGTTTACTGCTATGCCCGCCCCTCCCACGCCTACTGGGATTTGTCGCCGGGGTTGGATTTTGAAACCAAATTGATTGCCCGCAGCGGTTTAGTGGAGCGGTTAACTGAAGAGCTTTGTCATCCCAACTATGTGTGCCGCCCCATCAACCTTTCCGGCAACACCGACTGCTACCAACCGCTTGAAGCCAAACATCAAACCACTCGGCAGTTACTTGAGCTGCTACTGAAGTGTCGCCACCCGGTAACGCTAGTGACCAAAAGCACCTTAGTGCTGCGCGATTTAGAACTCCTGGCCGAAATGGCTGAGCACCGGCTGGTGCGCGTATTTGTTAGTTTGACTAGCCTGGATGCCAACTTGAAACGCACATTAGAGCCGCGGGCGGCATCTCCCCAGGCGCGCTTACGAGCCATTCGGGAACTGAATACCGCGGGCATTCCCGTAGGTACGCTGATTTCGCCAGTTATTCCGGGACTGACGGATCATGAAATCGAAAACCTTTTGGAAGCTGCCAGCCGTGCAGGGGCGCGCACTGCCGCCTGGATGCTACTGCGCTTACCCTATGAAGTGGCGCCGCTTTTTGAAGCGTGGTTAGAAGCACACTACCCAGAGCGCGCTGCGAAAGTGATGAGCCTAATACGTCAGTGCCGTGGCGGTAAGGCGTACGATGCCAAGTTTGGTAAGCGCTTTCGCGGTGAAGGGGTATTTGCGGATTTAATCGCCCAGCGCTTTGCCCGTGCCAGCCGCCAGTGGAACATGCAGGATCGCACCGAGCAGGGCTTGAATACACGGGATTTTCGCCCGCCACGAGCGCAGCAGGATTTATTCATTTAAGCTAAGCGGCATATGCAACAATTAGCTGAAAAGGAAGCCCAATGCCCGCTCTTAGCAAAACCAAATCAAGTTTTTACCGCCGTTTATACGTCGCCCATTTGATCGAACAAGGTGCTGCCAGCGTGCCTGCGTTGATCGAGGCCACCGGTATGCCCCGGCGCACCGCCCAGGATACGATCGCCTCCCTGGCCGAGTTGGATATCGAGTGTGTATTTACTAAAGATGACGGCGAGCGCCACAACATTGGCCGCTACCAGATACGTAATTGGGGCGCGATTGATCCACGTTGGGTGGCTACCAATGCAGAGCGGCTTAAACAGGCACTTGGCTATTCCATTTAGCTCTCTTCATTTAGTTAGCCCTCTTAATCCGGCTCAGCCCAGGCTAATCGTGCAGCGTTAAGGGTAACTGTCAGCGAGCTTGCTGCCATGGCGAGCACCGCGATTAGCGGGGGTATTGCCATCACGACCACCAAACCGAGCGCCAGAGTATTATACAGCGCTGAAAAGAACAGGTTTTGAGCCATGATGCGCCGGGTGCGTTGGGCAATGCCAAGCAGTTTCACTACCCCGCCAATTCCTGGTGCCATAAGCTGGGCAGCAGCCCCCTCCCGGGCGGTTTCGCTGGCACTTAGTGGCGCGATACCCACATCTGCTGCGGCCAGGCTCAAGGTATCGTTTAAGCCATCCCCCACGTAGAGCGTTGGCGATGGTAGCCCCCGCAATAAACGCGCTTTCGCTTCCGGCGAGCGCTGTGCATAGCAAGCTTCACGGGCAAGCCCCACACGCTCGCCTAACCAACTCACCGCGCCCTGCCGGTCACCACTAATCATCGCCACCACATACCCTGACGCTAACAGATGTTTCACGCTAGGCTCGGCGTCGCCCACCGGTTGATCAGTGAGATAGAGCGTGGCTAGCCAACCCACCTTATCAGCTATCACCACTTGAGAAGCAAAGGCCAGCGTTGCGTCCTCCGCTTGGGCAGGCAGCACGATACGCTGGCGAGCCAACCAATTGGCACTGCCTACCGTCAGCCATTCGCCGCTACTTAACTGCACGCGGCGTCCTTCCCCAGGCGATTCGTTGACCTCTATACACTGTTCAGGTCGCTGATCGCCTGGGTTACTCGCCCAGCGAGCGAGCGCTTGTGCTAAGGGGTGTTCGCTGCCCGCAACGGCGGCGCTGAGCTTGCGTTGTAACACCTGTTCATTAACACCCTCACGCGCTTGCCAGTGAAGCACTGCGTGGCTACCGGTGGTCAGAGTGCCGGTTTTATCCAGTGCGACCGAGCGAATACGTGCCAGGGTTTCAAGCGCGGCGGGGTCGCGCAGTGCAATCCCTTGCTGCATTGCCTGACCGCTCCCTGCCAGGCTTGCCAGCGGTACTGCAAGCCCGACGGCGCAGGGGCATGCCACGACTAATACGGAAAGCGCGCGCACTAAGGCATCCTCCCACCCCAACCCGAATAACAGTGCAGCGGGCAGTGTCAGTAACGCGAGCCCTAGTGCTAGCGGGCTTAGCCAGGCGGCAAAACGGTCAGCGAGCTTCTGCAGTTCACCTTTTTTGGCCTGATAGCGGCGCATTTCATCACACAGCCGATCCAGTCGCCGCTGGCCTACCCCAGCGCTGACCTGCATGACGATAGGCGTGGCACCCAAATAACGGCAGCCCGCGTATACCTTCTGCCCTGCTTGAAAATGTCGCGGCAAGCTTTCCCCAGTCAGTGAGGCGGTGTCGATCCAGCCGGGCTCTTCAAGGGTGCCGTCGAGAGCCACCATCGCACCGGGCGCTAGCTCAACGCGCATTCCCGTTTTCACGTCATCTACGGGCAGCGATATCCAGGCTTCCTCTTGCCAAGCAGTGATATTCACGTCCGGCAGCGTCAGGGCATCCAATGCTTTTAACCCCCGGTGGCGGCACAGCGTTTCCACCAGCCGCCCAACGAGTAAAAGCACGATCAGCATTACCGCCGTATCAAAGTAGACCTCTGCAGAGCCGCGCCATAGCAGCCATACCGACACCGTCACCGCGCCAATAACACCAAGGCTGACGAGCACATCCATACCGGGGCGCTTGGCGAGCAGCGTGCGCCACCCAGCCCGGTAAAACGGCACGCCGGCAAACAGCACAACGGGCAGTGAAAACGCCCCTGAAACCCAAGCGACTACCTGCTCAACCTGCTCGCTTGGCAGCGCACCGGCGTAGATCAGTAGAGAAGCCAGCATCGTCCACATGCCGAACAACGAGCCGACCATTAGTCTAAGCGTTAAGTAGCGGCTCTCCTCTTCTAAACGCGCATGGGCGTCCGCCACCGGCTCAAGCTCCGTCAGTCGGTAGCCCAGACGCTTAACCTTTGCAGCGAGATTCGAGAGCTGGGTAGCGGCAGGCGTGCCGCTGATGCAAAGCGTTGCGCTTGGGTAGTGCACGCTAACCTCACGCACGCCTTCAAGCCGCTTAAGCGAACCCTCCACGGCTAGGGCGCAACTGGTGCACCACATACCGTGGAGGGTATAGAGATTTTCCGCGTTGCCGTCAGTCATGCCACTCACAAACAAGGCGGAATGCCGATAATCGGCATTGCCGCAAACACAACGCCTAAGGTAGAGAAAAGATACAGCCCGGCGGACACCGAAGCATTAAAACGCAGCCGCCCGACCTGGCGCTTGGCCATCTGGCAGCAGCCCACCGTTAATGCCGTCAGTAACGCAATCGCTGCGACACTGACGGCAAGCAGCATAGCGCTCACCAGGGTGAATACGCCCTGCTCGGGAGCAGGCGGTGCGACTGCGCAGGCAACCGCATGCCCACCATAAACCACTATAAACCAGATACACCACAGCGTTAGGCCAATGACGAAATGTAGTGGATGGGTAAGGTGTAGGCGCTGCATTGTAGGCGGTTTCCACATCAGATTAGCTCCCTATTACACGAGGCAACACGGCAAGCGCGCCCACGAGTATCCAGAAGGTCACCAGGTTATAGCGCCACCATTGGGCAACCACAGCGGGTTCGAAAGGCGCATGAGCACCCACATAGCCATAGCCCACCCGCAGGCCTTGAAGCAGGGCAAGCACGGCGCCTAAACCGCCATGTAGCAGCGCATAGGCTAAGCCAACCATGATGATTGCATCATGGGAGGTCTCGGTCACTGCCAAGTCTGCACTTAACAGCACCCACAGCGTCATCGCTACCTGCACAAATCCAAGGGCACTGATGCCATACATGCCCACTGCCAGCCCCGCATCCCTACCCTGTCGCAAACCGCTAACAAGTTTTTCGAGAATTCCTGCGCCAGCGGTTAGCGCTGCCCCGGCAAGAATCAACCCCAGCAAGGAGAGCGGTGAAGACTCAGGCATCCGCCACTCCGGCGACACCGTCCACAGGTAAAACCAACCAAACAAATACGAGAGAAAGAACGAGCCATTGGCGATTAGCGTGATCGACATGGCCCATAGGCCGGGGCCATCCATGGTACGCGAGTGCAGTGGTGGATCGCCGGGAGCAACTTCTGCATCCGGGGCGGCTTTTGGATGCGCCCCGTTCTCCCACGACCAGCGCAGCAAAAATAGCCCAGCGATAACCACCGCGATGCCCGCCAAGGGATAAAGGCGCGTTAGCAAGCTAATACATACAACCGCCAGCGCCATGGCAGCAAACAGCGGCCACCAGGAATTACCCGGAAGGTGAATGATTTCGCGCACTTTGCCCGTTAATGGGTCACTGCCCCACATTTCACGGCGGCCGTGAGTCGCCACCGCCAGGCTATGCTGCCCTTCTGCCATGGTGCGTGGCAGGTCGGGATTATCCCAGAGCGGATGACGCGTCTCGACGCTGGGTAGGCTGACAAAGTTATAGGCGCTGGGCGGCATGCTGTTAGCCCACTCAAGAGTGTCAGCATTCCAGGGGTTATGCTTAGCGGGTTTGCCAAAACGGAAATGCAGCGCAAAATCGAGCAGCACCATGGCAATCCCCGCCGACATAATAAAGCTACTCATGGACGAGAGCAGATTGAAAATATCCCAGCCCATGCCCGTTTCATAGGAGTAAACCCGCCGCGGCATACCCAGCAGGCCCGTCCAGTGCATGATTAAGAACGTGCCGTTAAAGCCTAAAAAGGTCAGCCAAAAGCCCCATTTGCCTAAGGTTTCAGACGGCATCCGTCCGGAAAACAGCGGCAGCCAGTAGTAAAGCCCGGCAATCAGCGGAAAGAACATCCCGCCCACCAGCACATAGTGCATATGCGCCACCACAAAATGGGTGTCGTGCACCTGCCAGTTAAACGGCACCAGCGCCAGCATCACCCCAGTCAAGCCACCACACACGAAGATAATCAGGAAGCCCATGATCCACAGCATCGGCAGTTTCATTTTGGGCTTGCCCAGCCATAGCGTGGCCAGCCACACAAACACCTGAATCGCCGTGGGCACCGCCACCAACATACTGGCGGCGGAGAAGAACGCCTGGGCCAGTTGAGGGATGCCCACGGTAAACATGTGGTGAACCCAAAGCCCAAAACTGATAAAGCCTGTCACGGCAATGGCAAACACCACCCAGCCATAGCCAACAATCGGACGGCCAGCAAAGACAGGTATCAGCGTGGAGACAATGCCCGCCGCAGGCAGGAAAATGATGTAAACCTCAGGATGGCCGAACAGCCAAAAGAGGTGCTGCCAAAGAATCGGGTCACCGCCACCCGCCACTTCGAAAAAGGGCATCCCGACTGCGCGCTCAAGCTCCAATAGAATACTGCCCAGAATCAGCGGCGGGAAACCGACCACGATCATCAGCGCCATGGCGAGGATATACCAGGCAAACAGCGGCATTTTGTGCAGCGCCATGCCCTGGGTGCGGGTACGCAGTATCGAAACCACCAGTTCTACCCCGGCAGAGAGCGCGGAGATCTCAACAAAAGTAATACCCAGCAGCCAAAAATCCGAGCCCAATCCCGGGGAGTACTCGCTGCTGCTTAGCGGGGTATACATAAACCATCCGCTATTCGGCGCCATTTCTAGCACCAGACTAAACGATAGGATGATGCCGCCAAACAGATAGCACCAGTAACCCAGCGATGTAAGCCGTGGGCAAACCAGATCACGGGCGCCGATCATCTTGGGAATCATATAAATCGCCAACCCTTCCAGCATTGGGATGGCGAACAGAAACATCATCACCGTGCCATGCATGGTGGTGACTTGGTTATAGATATCCGGGGACATAAAGTCTTGATCGGGGAGCGCCAACTGGGTGCGCACCAGCATGGCCAATAGGCCACCAATCAAGAAGAACACCATCCCGGTAACCATAAAACGTAGGCCGAGCGTGGTGTGGTTAACAATGGTGAGGGCTTTTAAGCCCCGCGGATTGCCCCATATGTCGTGCAAGTCGCTGTGCAGTTGATGGGGACCTTTGATGTTATCGCCTTCGGGGGTCGCTTCACGGTTGATAGTGGTCATGGGGTGAGCGTCTCCAGCCAAGCACCCAGGCTCTCCAAGGTGGCCGTCTCAATATCATCGTGGGGCGGCATTTTGTTGCCCGGCTTTAAATCTTGATGGTGCTGTAGCCAGCGGGTTACCGCCCCCTCTTCCATGGCCATAATGCCCGCCCCAAGGCTGGTGCGGTTGCCAAGATCGGAAAGATCCGGCCCCTCCCCACCCGAGGAGAGTCCCGCTACCCGATGGCAGCTCGCGCAATGGGTCATAAAGGCCTCCCTGGCCGGCTCATGCTGTTGATCGTTTTCCGCTAGCGACGACAATGCGTCCGTTTCGCGAGCGGCCAGCCAAGCCTCGTACTCGTCGCGCTCGACGGCTTCTACATAGAGCTGCATTTGGGCATGCTGGGCACCGCAAAACTCGGCGCACTGGGCGCCAAATACCGCCGGTTCATCCGCTTCCAGACGAATTTTATTCACCCGCCCGGGAATCATATCGATCTTTCCACCCAGGCGGGGCACCCAGAAGGCGTGAATCACATCGGCACCGGTGACGTGAAAATCGACCGGTTCTCCCGCCGGCATAATAAGTTGATTAGCGGTCACCACCTCGCCCCCTTCCGCCCCTGGGTAGCGGACTTCCCACCACCATTGATGGCCGATAACTTCGATGACTTCCGGTGGTTCTCCCAACGGTAGCGGCAATAAACGCTGCCCAGTGGGCACCCCGAAGGCCAGTAGCGTGGTAATGCTTGCCACCGGCAGCAAAATGCCGCCGCCAATAATCCAGCGACGAGCTATTGTTCGCTCCTCGGCAGGCGTTCGCGTTACTTCTTTGCGCTTGAAGGTATACAGCCAAAAAGCGGTGACCAGCACCAAAACCACGCTGCCAAACCCCAGCATTACCCACCAGATCATCACCACATCGCACGCGGCCTGACCGGCCGGGTCTAGAATAGACTTATCCCCCGCGCAGCCGGTTAGCAACAGCCCCGCAAACAGCGCTAGCGTTACGCCAAGTGAGTTGACCCGCTGCGGGGTTAAGCGTTGAATAGTGTGTCTTACCCTTTGAATTGCTGTTTCGGCCCACAGGAAGTGACCATGGCAAAACCTCGTCAGCGCTCGATTAAAAGCCGCGCGTCCCTCGCCGGCCACCCGCTTCATCCCGTGATGATTCACTTTCCCGTCGCAGCCCTGATGGCGCTGGTGGCAAGCGATATCGGTTACCTGCTGAGCGGCGATCCCTTTTGGTTGCGCGCTAGCCTGTGGCTGGCAGGCGTCGGCGCGTTTGGCGGCTGGATTGCCAGTACGGCGGGCATTATCGATCTGGTCACCGTGCCGCGCATTCGCCGCCTGATTACCGGCTGGAGCCACGCCATCGTCGCGGTGGTCATGCTCTCGTTGGCGTCGCTGAACTGGCTGCTGCGCTTCAACGACCCCAGCGCGATTCTGCCCTGGGGGCTGGCGGTCTCGCTGGTCACGGCGGCGTTGATCGCCCTGGCGGGCTGGCTGGGTGGCCAGCTGGTGTATGAACACGCGGTGGGTGTCGAGGTTGAGGATTAACGCTAATACGTTAAAAGTCATCGTGTTAGCTCCAATCCAGTGGTTTTGCTAACACAAACCCCAGCACGCTTAGAATGCCTGCCAGGGCTAAACAGAGCGCCGTCCAGTTGGCGGGCTTAACCCAGCGGTAGTGGCCCATCTCAAGGCGCAGTATTAACCAGCCAAAACAGCCGTGCGCAGCCACCATGGCCACGACGGCACCCAGCTTTAAGATCAGCCATCCGCCCAGCAGGCCATGCACGAGAAACAGCAGCGTGCCTGAGGTAATCGCCACCAGGGCAGCTGGGGTAGCAATAGAGTTATAAAAGAAGCGCGGCATGGGCGGCGTGCCCTGGGCGAAGCCCGCGTCTTTGCGCAGTTGCAGTGCCTGGCTGAGTAAGGCAGGCAAATAAAGCAGTGAGCCGCACCAGATCACTAGCGCGGCAATGTGAAGCAGTTTAAGCCAAGGCATCGGGGCTTCCTTGCGTTGCATAAGGCGGGATCAGATCACTCCCTAACCTTAGTCAAAACMCCCTCATCTGGCTAGCCGCCTAACTCACTTGTATCTCGTAACCCGTGAATTTGCGGAGATTAATCACCCCGCTATCAAGGATCAAATACTGCCCTTTGATGCCGTGCAGCACGCCTTCCACCAGCGGCTGTTTATCAAAATTATGCGAGACCACTTTTTTGGGGAAAACGCTGACGGGGTAGTGAAAATGCTGCGGCACCGCTTCCAGCGTGCGAATCGCCTCCGCGCCATGGGTCTCACGCAGTTGGTTCAATCCATCGGCTAGCAAAGTCAGCAAACGATCACGCTCGGCGCTTAAATCCATGGTTTCGACATCGCCCTTGAGCATCGCACGCCAATTGGTACGGTCAGCCACCTGCTGTTTAAACAGCATTTCGACAAAGCCGGACTGCTGACGAGTATCCACTTCAAGAATCGGCAGCGCCTGAATCGCGCCTTGATCCAGCCAACGGGTAGGCATTTGGGTTTTGCGAGTAATGCCGACTTTGAGCCCCGACGAATTAGCCAAATAGACAATATGCGGCTGGAAGCAGTGCCGCTCGCCCCACTCCGGCTCACGGCAGGTGCCTTGGAAATAGTGGCAAGTTTCCGGCTTCATGATGCAGGTATCGCACTGGGCTAGCCGCTTGAAGCAGGGGTAGCAGTGGCCCTGGGCAAAGCTTTTCTTGGTCGCCCGCCCACAGTGGGTACAGGCAATGGCACCCGTCCAACGCAAGCTAAGCGGCTCACCGATACGCTCGTTAAGCGCAACACGGTGCTCACCCGCGCGCAAGTGGTAAACCACTGGCTGGTCTTGGCGGCCAGGTAGCGCTGCCGCCATTTTGCTTAAACAGCCCTGTACTGAAAAGCCCGGTACTGCCGCTTCAATCACGCGTGGCATCCCGTGCCAAGCCGGCCATTTCAGGCGTTACGCCAGCACCGGTAGCCGCCGCCCCGCAGGTACGCTGCTCTAGATACCCAACGCGGTTCTCCTCAGGCACGTTATTCTCCGCCTCAAAACGCATAACGGCTTCTAGGCAGAGTTCGGTCTGCTCCGGCGTTAAGCGGCGACCGTCGGGCCATTTACGCAGCGATACGGCTTGTTTAAGGCTCTCGTAAATCGCTGGGGTCATCTGATTGATCATTTTTTCGAACGTCATTTCGCTCATTGCAGGCCTCTTAACGATTTTTCAAACGGCGGGATGAATAATACCAGCCTGTGACCAGCCCCACGAGTAAACCGCCCAAATGCGCTTCATTAGCGACATTGCCAAAGCCAACGCTGCCCGCCATATCGGTCATGGKGAACACCATCCACCCCAGCATAAATACCACCAACATCTGGGGCACAAAGAAGCCACTTTGGGGAACCCGTCGTGACATCAACCAAACGTGGGCCAGCAAGGCGTAAACAACGCCTGACATGCCACCAAATAGCACGGTACCGGTTGCGTACTGCGCCACATTAGCGCCAATGCCCGCCACAACAAGCAGCAGTAGCATGGTACGGCTGCCCTGTAGGGCCTCGACCTGGCGACCGAAATACCACACCCACATCAAATTGAAGATTAAATGCATCCAGCCAAAGTGCAGAAAAGCGGGCGATAGCAAGCGCCATACTTGCCCGGAGGTAAGCGTTTGCGTCAGGTTGCCGAACACAAGTTCACCACCCGAAATACCTATCGGCACGATGGTTAAAGTAACAATCAACTGGTCGCCAAAAACACTAATCAGTGCAAATATCACCAGGCTAATCACAATCATCAGCGCCGTCACCGGCACTTGTTTTAGCGCAGCCAAGGAGTTGGCCATCGTGCGTGGATGCTGATTAGGCTGCTGGAGCACCAGGGGTTCCCCCTGCTGCCAGCGTTCAACCAAGGCTTTAAGCGCATCTAGTTGGCGCGGGTCGGCGACCCATAGCAGTTGGCCGTCGGCCTCATCGGTAATGCGGTGGCCAATGCGATGGCGCCAAAGCGCCTGGCGCAGTTTGCTCGTATCCGCGTGATCGGGCAGAAGCATCACTGGATGCATAACATCCCTCTAATCAAAGCGCTGACGTCATGCTGACCGCAGCGGGTAGCTATTGAAGATAACGACTGAATGTACCGCACGGCTGCCAACATACAGGCGAAAAAAAACCGGCGGTGGGGACCGCCGGAGAATAAAAGCAAGGGATCATTCAAGGGAACACTTACTCAGATAGCCGACGGCAGGGTTAGTTCAGCCGTTTTGAAAAAAATATGTAATTTTATGTAATAAAAAGAAACATTTGTTAATCGGCGCGGTTAATCAAAGTCGATTTCCCAGGGTTTAGGCAGCGCCCGCTCCTCTTTTGGCACTTTAATCCAGACAAAATGATCAGCATTTAAGACCGACTCACCACTCCAACGATAAGCCACTAAACGCCCATATTTGACGGCGCTATAGTCCAGGCAGGCAATATTATGGGCCGGCAGTGCCGGTATGCCTTCGCACCAATAGTGACCGATAAACAGCGGCGGCTGCTCTGGCCCGTAATAGCTAAGTTTCTGTCGTTCTTCGTCGGTCAATTCGCGGGTTTCAAGATCACCGGGCAAGTTATCCGGCTGGAAGACCACATCTCCCCACTGCTTTGGAGCCTCGGCCCAGAAGTGAGCGCGAAAACTTTTCCGCGTAAAGCCATCACCGGAGTGTATCGCAATGCCCGCGGGCAGCGAGACATGCGGGCCTCGGGTGAGGCGATCTAAGATCCGAAACGCCTGGGTGGTGGGGTCGGTGGACTCAATCAGAAACTGGGTGTCCATGCAGCCATCTGGGCGGCGCTGTTTAAGCTCATCAATCAGCGTCTCATCCCAGCAGGCATGCACCACGCGGATACCATCGATTTCTAAACACAGCGGGATGGTTTTAAACCACGCCAGGGTGTCTTCCCACTCATTAGTGAAGTCGCGATACTGCTCTAGGGTGTCTTGAATAATACGATTATGCCGCGGCGTATGCTCGCGCAACCAGCGTTTGTGGCTACCAGCGGGTCCTGGGTGGGTATAGGCCAGGGCGTTATATTCGTGATTGCCCATGACAATATACGCCTCGCCCTGCTCGACCATTCGTCGGGCAATGGTGACCGCCAGACGAATTCTTGGGCCGCGATCAATCAGGTCGCCCAGGAATATCACTTTGCGCCGGGGGTGGCGATACACGCCGTTGCGCTGGTGATAACCCAGTTTTTCCAGCAGCGAGGCAAGCGTAGCGCCGCAGCCGTGAACATCCCCAATAAGGTCGTAGCCCTCCATACTCAATCCCCCAGCCGATTGCTCCAGCCTAATTTGCTGCGCAACACTTCGTAGAAATTATGGCCGATGGGATGCACCAGTTGGACACGCTCAGGCTTGCGGGTAATCACCAACACATCGTTGGGTTTGGCCACCGCCCGGGTCTGTCCATCGCAGCTGATGTGCGGATAGGATTGATTGGTTTCACCAATATGAATGCGTATTTCGCTGGCGGCATCAACCACAATGGGGCGACTCGACAGCGTATGAGGGAACATCGGCACCAGCGTCACCACATCGAGCTTGGGGTGCATAATCGGCCCGCCGCCAGAAAGTGCATAGGCCGTAGAGCCGGTGGGGGTCGCGACAATCAAGCCATCGCTGCGCTGGCTATACACGAACTGGCCATCAATAAACAGCTCAAACTCAATCATGCGCACCGCTTTTCCGGGGTGCAGGACGACTTCGTTCAGTGCATCACCATTACCCACGGCAACGCCATTACGATAAAGCACAGTATCGAGTAAAAAACGCTGCTCAACCTCGAACTCCCCCGCCAGCACTTCGCTGACGCGGGTTTCCAGCTCATCTGGGGAGATATCGGTAAGAAACCCCAGGCGGCCGCGATTAACGCCTAAAATCAGCGTACCACTGCGACATAGGGCACGTGCTGCGCCCAGCAAGCTGCCATCGCCTCCCACTACAATTACCAAGTCGCACAGCTCACCCAACATACGGCGACTCGCTTCCGGTTGGCCGTGGTGCGGCAAGGCAGTGGCGGTGCGGTCTTCCACCAACACCGAATAATCATGGGCAGTCAGGTAGGTCACCAGACGCTGGAGGGAGTCGACCACTTTGTCGCTCCCCAGCCGACCAATCAGCCCGATAGTTTTAAAGGGCCTGCTTGATTGATCGCCGGAGGGGGATACAGTCCCTGGCTTAGCGTCTGCTGATAAGGTGTTGCTCATGGGCCGACTCTCGCTAACGTAAGTCGCCATTATGGAGACACCTCTGCTATCGGGCAAACAGGCTTAGCTAACGGCCACTTGACGGCGCTGACACCMCCAATGATTGAGCCATAGTGAGGCTGCCATGATCAGCGCACCCAGCAACAAACGGGGGATATCCGCATCGCGGTTCCAAATCACTAGGTTGACGATTAGACCCGCCGGTACCAGCGCATTGTTCATAATGGCCAGTGTGCCTGCATCCACTTTGGTGGCACCCTGATTCCAGGCGAAATAGCCCACACCAGACGCTACTAGCCCCAACCATGCGAGTACGCCCCATTGTAGTGACGTGGTCGGCAGTGCCGCGCTGTTACCAAAGAGTAAATAGGCGGGCAGGGCCACCACCATCGCGCCAATAAAAAACCAGCCAAACACATTGTGCCATGCCAGGGTAGGCGGTAAATCAGCGGCTAGGCGACGATAGCCTACTTGGCCAAGCGCGAAGCAGAGGTTTGCCCCCTGCACGACTAAAAAGCCTGCCCAGAAACCGCTATCAACACCGTCATAGCGAATAACCCCCGCCCCGACTACAGCGAGCAGCGCGGTCACAATATAGATCGGCGTGAAGCGCCCAAACAGCAGATCATCCAGCAGCGCAATATAAATAGGCGTAAAGATAGTAAACAGCAGGACTTCAGGTACCGATAGCAGCAAAAAGGATTGATAGAAGAAGGTGTACATCACCCCCAGCTGTATGGCGCCTAAACCCATCAGCGCCAGCCGCTGTTTACCACGCAGCAGGCTGGGGCGTAAAAACGGCAAGAACACCAGCGTAGCAAGCGTTACCCGCAGGAGCACCGCGAAGTAGCTGTCGACCTGGCCCGCTAGATAAACCCCTATCAGCGAAAAGGAGAAGGCCCATAGGGCAGTGACGCCGATCAGACAACCCATCGTAAACCTCAATCTATTATTTAGTTTACGCGGATTATACGCACTTGGATGAGGCTGCCAAGCGGTAAACGTCTTTAGGGGGCGTTAGTTAACGCCGCTGCAACCACCAAACCGCATACACCACGCCAGGCAGCCATCCTGCTAGCGTGAGTAGCACGGCTAAGCCTACACGTTTGCCGCCCCCCAGGGTTAAACCCACCGCCAGCGGAGGCAGGAGTAACGCCAAAGCATAATAGGCAAGCTTTAACGCGCCAGGCTCTGGCACTGCTTGCTCTGCTTGCGGCCCAGGAGTCGCTTCGGGGGGTTCGACCTGTGCAGCCACTGATTCAGCGTTGGGCGGCGGTGTGAAGTGCTCCACAGTGCTGGAAGCGCGCTCAGCTGCGGCCTTAGCGGCCCGCTCTTGGGCAAGCCGATGGGCCTCTTTATCAATTTTCTGCTCTAGGGTTTCAGCCCCTTCAGCAAGATCATCGTGGTGACGCTCCCAATCTTCCCAATCGTGAGGCGTCCCCGATTTTGGCCGTTGGTGCCCGGAACCCCGCGCACGCTCCCAGGCTTTCTCCTCCAAGGTGTTCGGCCGGTCAGGGTCTCGGTCAAGCCCCACCCCTTTGCGATTTAAGTACTCACGTGCATCCATGGGTGGCTCCTTAATGCGTTAATTTACAGATCATTTGAGTGGTTAGAAAATTAACGGCTCAGAAAATTCAGTAATTACAGCGTTGAATAAAGACGACTTGCAGACAAAACACTGCGGATTAAATCACCTACAGTGAAAGAGTCGCTGCTACTTTAGCACCTAGACCAGATCGCTTTGCTTGCGATGCCCTGCTTGCCATAGCGATTACTACGATGAGCAAGGAGTGTCCATGATGAATAGAGCAACCCCCAGCATTGTCCGCGATATCATGTCCCGGGATTGCTACCGTGTCTCACCCAACGCCTCGGTCACCACCTTGGCTAAAGGACTGGCACTGCACCGCCTGCCCGGCGCGCCGGTCGTGGATGATGCCGATCGTTTAATTGGCTTTATTTCAGAACAGGATGTTATGGGCCGTGTGCTGGACAGTATTTACCATGATGACGAAGCACCATTGGTAAAAGAGATGATGCGCCACGAAGTGCTCAGCGTCTCCCCCACTAAAAGCATAACCGACTTGGCCCAGGAGATGCTTGGCTCAAAACCTAAAGTCTACCCGGTGGTTGAGCAGCAGCGGCTGGKAGGAATCGTGACACGACGTGATATCCTGATAGCACTATTAGCTATACGCCGCCATTAGCAGGGCTGTTAAACGTTCTAGGTAAGCATTCGACAGAAAAATCTTCAGCCAAAAAAAAGCCGCTACTCAGTGAGTAGCGGAGGCAAGGGATCAAAACAATAGAGCCAGAACAACAACTTTAGCGACTGCTATCGCGATGTTGCCTGTACATACTCAGACACGCGATGAAGGAAAAGTTCGCAAAAAAGTAAAAATTTCGACCCAGGCGGCGTCAAGCGTATAATTTAGGGGCAGTTTTTTAATTAATGATGCCTGGGAGCACCGCGAATGGCGCTGTATCTATTGGTGTTGGGAGTGTGTTTGCTGGTGATTGGTGCGGTAATGCTGGTGCTAATGACCTCAAGTACCCCCCGCTACCGCACAGAACCCAAGGACTTACTGGCGTTGTTTGATAAAGCGCTCAACAGCCAAGTAAGCGAAACCGAGTGGAATGCGATGATCGGTTACCCTATTCGACACAATGAGTACCTGGACGGCATTAGACGCCGTGCCGCGCACTTGATGGAGCAGCACGGGCGACGCTGGATGATTGCTCAAGGCAAACCGTTACTCAATCAAGAGGGGCAGGCAGAACTGCAGGCCCTTCGCGACCATTTATCCGCCCACACGGCCCTCCGCGAGCAGTAGCGGTTCAGCAGACCTATTGCGATTAAGGAGACCTGCATGCCCAGTACCATTCGACAAATTCCGCTAGCCAGCGCAACGCACCATCATACCCATGACTTTCATCAGATTGTGATTACGCTGTGTGGCTCATCAGAATTTGAAATTGAAGGCTTAGGTGGCAGAGTTAATGCCTTTTCGGGCTGTATCGTGCCTGCTAATCACGAGCACTACTACTCGGGTTACGGCCACAATCGGCAATTAATTTTTGACCTACCCGAAGACGCCCCCGCGCTCACCGGTGAAAACCGCGAATTGGTAGCGCTGTTTGATGCGCCGCGTTTTTTTGGCCTAGATAACGCGCTGCAACACTATTTAGCATTTATGCAAAGCGAACTTGCTCAAGGGTTTGACACCTCGACTAACTCCTTTCAGCAAGACCGCTTGGCTGCCACGCTGCTAGGCTCACTGAAGGCGCGATTAGGCACCACCGCCAACAGCAACCAGCAGCGCCTGGATTTGACGCGCATTAACCGCTTTATTCGTCAGCACCTCGCCGAAGACCTGCGCGTCGCCGATTTAGCCCGACTCGCCTGTTTAAGCGAAGCCCATTTCTCCGACTGCTTCCGCGCCCAAACCGGCCTGTCGCCCTGGCAGTACGTTAAGCGCCAGCGTCTGCATGCGGCCCGCCAACTGGTCCTACAAAGCCGTCTTCCCCTCACCGATATTGCCATTCAAACCGGCTTTGCCAATCAAAGCGCGCTCTCCCATGCATTTCGCCGCAGCTACGGATTGTCGCCGCGCAAACTGCGCCAAGCGGATGTACCACCGGTCGCCATGAGCCCGTCAAATGCTGTTTTAGGGCCGCTAGCAGGCCAGCAGAAACTCTACTAAAGTCGTATAAATGCTGCTCTTGCCGCGAAATTGACACGTTTTGCCGCGGAACCAACATACACTCGAGGTGGCGGCACTCTACATTCAGTTATTGGTTTGGGCGAAACGCCTTGTTACTCATTTGTTCTTTATCTGCAACGCTTTATGACTGAAAAAAACGATTACTAATAACACCGCTGCGTTAGGCGGGAACGCGTCGCTGTTGGCGCTAGGCGATGAGTGAGTAGCTCATCAACGACAAACCAAAACTCCTGAACAGGGAACTACCTCATGGTCGAAAATAATAGTGGGATCATTGCTGATAAACGTGCCATCAACTTTTCTGACACTATCTCTAGTAGGCGCTCGTTAGGCCTCGTAACGTAATAGCAAACGAAGTTAAAAAAATAATGCGGGCCACTACCGGATTCTGCACGGTAACGGCGCTAACCGGTCGGAGCTAATTCCGTCCTGACGAACTGGAGAAATTACATGGCTATTGGTGTTTGGATCAGTCTCATAGCGTATTTTGCGCTCATGGTCGCCATCGGTATTTATGCGATGCGCAAATCCACCTCTTCCTCCGAAGATTACATGCTGGGTGGTCGTACCCTCAGCCCAAAAGTAGCTGCCCTGTCGGCCGGTGCGTCGGATATGAGCGGCTGGTTGCTGTTGGGCTTGCCTGGGGCAATGTTCGTATCTGGCTTAGGTTCCGCCTGGATCGGTATTGGTTTGCTCGTGGGGGCGTTATTCAACTGGATTCTGGTCGCCCCTCGTCTACGTGAACAGACCGTTCACTACGGCAACGCGATTACCATCCCTGCTTTTCTGGCAAACCGCTTCCCCACCCGTTCCATGTCGCTGCGCACAGTGTCTGCCATCGTTATCGTGATCTTTTTCGCAGTCTATACCGCCTCAGGCCTGGTGGCTGGCGGCAAGCTGTTTGAAAGCGCGTTTACTGGCATTTACAACTTCGGCGACATGAGCAACTACGCCATGGGCGTCATGATCACTCTGGGCGTGGTGCTTATTTATACGGTTGTTGGTGGCTTCCTGGCCGTGAGCATGACGGACTTCGTGCAAGGCTGCATCATGATGCTGGCACTGGTGATCATGCCAGCGGTGGTGCTGTTTGGCGAAGGTGGCGGCGGTTTATCGCAGGCCACGCAGACCCTGAATGAAGTCGATCCCACCCTGCTTTCCTGGACGTCGGGGCTGACCTTCATCGGGTGGCTGTCGGCTGTGACCTGGGGCCTGGGTTATTTCGGCCAGCCGCACATCATTGTGCGCTTCATGGCGATCCGTACACTCAAGGATGTGCCCATTGCCCGCAACATTGGCATGGGCTGGATGCTTATCTCGCTGATTGGTGCCGTTTCTTTGGGCATCTTCGGCCGGGCCTATGCGATCCGCAACGGTATTGATGTCCAAGATCCGGAAACGATCTTTATCATCCTGGCAGATCTACTGTTCCATCCGCTGATTACCGGCTTCCTCTATGCGGCACTGCTTGCAGCGGTTATGAGCACCGTTTCAAGCCAGCTTCTGGTGGCGTCTTCGTCACTGACCGAAGACTTCTATCGCCTTTTCCTGCACAAGAATGCAACGGAAGCGCAGTGTGTCGCCGTAGGCCGCGTCTGTGTAGTACTTGTGGGCATTGTGGCAGCGATTATTGCCTCTGACGAAAACTCCCAGGTTCTGGGGCTGGTCAGTAACGCTTGGGCAGGCTTCGGCGCCGCGTTTGGCCCGTTGATTATCTTGTCGTTGATGTGGTCACGCACCAATGGCAATGGCGCCATCGCAGGCATGGTCGTGGGTGCTCTCACCGTCATGATCTGGATCTCACTGGGCTGGAACGGTGAATTCCTGGGTGGCCCTGGCGTGTACGAGATTATTCCTGGCTTCATCGCGTCCTTCATCGCCATCATCGTAGTCAGCAATGCGACTGACGATGCCGGTGAATATCAGCATATCGAACGCAAGTAAGCGCTCAACCACATTGAGCGTATCAAGAGGGCTCCCGCGGGAGCCCTCTTTAGGTTAGTTATTTTGTGTTAACTGCAAAAAGTATGACTACACCCTAACCGACGCGGGAATGCCTAAGTGTCGGCTAGCAAGGAGAGACCCTGTATGAACGACCATCTGCATAGCGACGTGAGTGATCTACGCTCACGCATTCGCACCAACTACGACGCCAACGAGGCAGATGTGCTGCACGGGCTGGTCGAGCGTATCAAGCTGTCGGAGGATGACCGCAAGAAGGTCGCCGCCGTTGGCGCCAACTACGTAGCGCGTGTGCGTAAGGAAAGATCGCCTTCAATGATGGAGGCGTTCCTAGCCGAGTACGGGCTCTCGACCACCGAAGGCGTCGGTTTGATGTGTCTGGCAGAAGCGCTGCTGCGCGTGCCCGATGCGGAAACCATCGACGACCTGATCCACGACAAGATTGAGCCCTCCGACTGGGGCGCCCACCTGGGCAAGTCTTCGTCTTCAATGGTCAATGCCTCGACCTGGGCGCTGCTGCTAACCGGCAAGGTGCTGGAAGAAGACCCCAAGGGCCCCACACGGGCGCTGCGCGGCCTGGTTCGCCGCATGGGCGAGCCGGTGGTGCGCAAGGCGGTTGGCCAGTCGATGAAGATTCTCGGCCGCCAGTTCGTGCTTGGTCAGACCATCGAAGAAGGCATGAAGAATGCCCGCGAACTTGAGAAACAGGGCTATACCTACTCCTACGATATGCTGGGTGAAGCGGCACGCACCGACGAAGATGCCGTCCGCTATCACCAAGCTTATTCAGAGGCGATCACCGCGATTGCCGAGCAGGCCAAGGGCGACGKGCGCGGAAGCCCCGGCATCTCAGTAAAGCTCTCGGCGCTGCACCCGCGCTATGAATACACCCACCGCGACACGGTGATGGCAGAACTGGTACCGCGCGCCAAGGAACTAGTGCAGCAGGCAGCCAAGGCCAATATCGGTTTCAATATCGACGCCGAAGAACAGGATCGGTTGGATCTCTCCCTCGACGTGATTGAGGCTCTAATGGCCGACCCCAGTCTTGATGGATGGGACGGCTTCGGGGTGGTCGTGCAAGCCTACGGGCGCCGCGCCGCGCCGATGATAGAGACACTCTACGAGCTGGCCGAGCGGTTTAACCGCAAGATTATGGTGCGGCTGGTTAAGGGCGCCTACTGGGATACTGAGATCAAGCTGTCCCAGGAAATGGGGGTCAAGACCTTCCCGGTCTTCACTCGCAAGGTCAACACCGATGTCAGCTACATGGCCTGCGCGCAGATGCTGCTCGACCGGCGCGACCGCATCTACCCGCAGTTCGCGACCCACAACGCCCACACCTGCGCCGCCGTTGTAGAAATGGCGGGCAGCGATAAGGACAGCTACGAGTTCCAGCGCCTGCACGGTATGGGCGAATCGCTGCACCACATCGTTAAAGAGTCGGAAGGCACCCACTGCCGCATTTACGCCCCGGTCGGCGCGCATCGTGACCTGCTGGCCTATCTGGTACGCCGCCTGCTGGAGAACGGGGCCAACTCCTCGTTCGTCAACCAGGTAGTGGATAGCTCGATTCCGCCAAGCGACGTTTCAAAGGACCCCATTGAAGCGTTTAAGCAACTCGGCAACGACGTCTCAAGCCCGCTGATCCGCCAGCCCGGCGAGCTATTTGAGCCTGAGCGTAAGAATTCCAAGGGCTACCGCATCAACGAACCCGCTTCGCTTTTGCCGCTGCTCAATGCCCGCGAAGCATTTGCCGACGCTACCTGGACCGCAGGCCCCATGCTGGTGGGCAGCCCCGCTCCCCGGGGCCCAGCGCGCGATGCCGTCTCCCCCGCCGACGGCTCACGGGTGATCGGCAAGGTGCATGAGGCCACCCCGGAAGAGGTCGCCACTGCCCTCGACGCCGCCGAGCAAGGCTTCAAAGAGTGGTCGGCGCGCCCGGCCGCCGAACGCGCCGCGGTACTCCGCCGCACCGCCGACCTCTACGAGGAACACATCGCCGAGCTGACCGTGATCGCCACCCGCGAAGCGGGCAAGATGATGTTCGATGGTATTGCCGAAGTTCGCGAAGCGGTGGATTTCCTGCGCTACTACGCCAACGAAGGCGAGCGGTTGGAAGCAGAAGAGCCCGGCAGCGCCCGCGGCATCTTCGTCTGCATCAGCCCGTGGAACTTCCCCCTGGCCATCACCACCGGCCAGATCGCTGCCGCCTTGGTGGCTGGCAATGCGGTACTCGCCAAGCCCGCTGAGCAGACACCTCTGATCGCCGCCCGCGCCGTCGAACTCATGCGCGAAGCCGGTTTGCCGGAAGCGGCCCTACAGCTGTTGCCTGGCGACGGCCCAACAGTAGGCGGCCCACTAACCAGCGACCCACGCATCGCCGGTGTCTGTTTCACCGGTTCAACTCCGGTGGCCCAGATTATCCACAAAGCGCTGGCCGAGAACGCCGGGCCTGATGCCGTGCTGATCGCCGAGACCGGTGGTCTCAACTCCATGATCGTGGACTCCACGGCACTGACCGAGCAGGCAGTGCGCGATATTCTGATTTCCTCCTTCCAGTCGGCTGGCCAGCGCTGTTCCGCGCTGCGCATGCTGTATGTCCAGGAAGAGGCGCGGGATCGGTTGCTCAACATGCTCTACGGCGCCATGGACGCGCTCACCATTGGCGACCCCTGGAACACCGATACCGACGTATCGCCGGTGATTGATGCCGATGCCCAGACCGAGATCAACGACTACGTGGCGGCACACGAGAAGAACGGCAAGGTACTGAAGAAATTGGCGGCGCCGGACACAGGCACTTTCGTTACCCCTGCGGTAGTCGACGTCAGCGGCATCGAGGATCTCGAACGGGAAATCTTTGGCCCGGTTCTACACGTCGCCACCTTCAAGGCACGGGACATCGACAAGGTCGTCGATGACATCAATGGCAAGGGCTACGGGCTGACCTTCGGCCTGCATACCCGCATCGACGACCGCGTGCAGCAGATCGTTGAGCGCATCCATGTTGGCAACGTCTACGTCAACCGTAACCAGATCGGCGCTATCGTTGGCTCTCAGCCATTCGGCGGCGAGGGCCTCTCGGGCACCGGGCCCAAGGCCGGTGGCCCGCTCTACGTAACGCGTTTCCGCCGCACCGCTGACGCTGAGCACGTTGAAGCGCCAGAAGGCAAAGCCGTATCACTTAGCGATCTCCAGTCGGCCCTTGATGGGTTGGACGCCCGTAACTGGGCGGTACGTCCCAATCGCATTGAGGTACTGCGCAAGGCACTCTCCGGCAAAAACGGCGTGATCCGCAAGGCGCTCGCCGAAACAGCAGCCTTGGATATGACGTCGCAGACGCTGCCGGGGCCAACGGGCGAAAGCAACCGCCTGGCAATGTATCCCAAGGGCGTGGTGCTGTGCCTTGGGCCAACCCTGGACATCGCCATTGCCCAGGCTGCGCAAGCCCTCGGCGCAGGCTGCGGGGCCGTCGTAGTCGCCCCAGGTGCCGAGCAGGCTGTGAAACCGCTGCTCGATGCCGGTGCGCCGATAGCCGGCCTTGATGGCAGCGTTTCAGCCGAGTCGTTGAGCGAGGTCAAAGGCATTGCAGCGGTTGCCGCCGCGGGTGACAGCGACTGGACACGTGAACTGCGCATTGCGCTGGCCAAGCGCGACGGCGCGATAATACCGCTCGAGACCCAGACCATCTCGCCGGATCGTTACGTGGTGGAACGCCATCTGTGCATCGACACCACCGCAGCGGGCGGCAACGCCAGCCTGCTGGCAACCGCCGAGTAGATCGGCGCTAAGTGTTGGCTTAGGAGGTGAGCGGGCGGATTAATGCCTCTCGCCCTCCTCCTGGGCTAAGCAAACGCTGATCAATGTCTCAGCGATCATTATTTAGCCGCTACTCGTTAGCGGCTTTTTTATTAGGCAGCCGGGTTCTCTGGCTGCTTTTTATTTTGCTAATCGCGTCGCGCCCGTCACTCTCTTGAACTAAGTTCCCTCGCGCATGAATAGGTTTAGAAAGACGCTAGCAGCGCCTTGTTAGGCACCTTGCCGACAGCCCAACCCTATACCATAATCAGGTATATTCTGGTATCACTGGAGACCTAGGACATGGCTAAAAATACAAGCATCACACTTGGTGACCACTTTGAAAATTTTGTTACCACTCAAGTACAAAGTGGTCGATACGGTTCTACGAGCGAAGTCATTCGTTCAGCCCTACGTCTACTCGAAAACCAGGAAACCAAACTACATACACTCAGGCAACTGCTTATCGAGGGTGAGCAAAGCGGTGACGCTGACTATGACCTCAGCAGCTTTATCAATGAGCTTGATAGTGAAAAAAGTAACTAATGACGCTATTCACACTTACGCTAGCTGCCAAAATGGATTTAAGAGACATTGCTTTGTTTACTCAGCGCCGTTGGGGTAAAAAGCAGCGGAACGTCTACTTAAACCAGTTTGATGACTCATTCTGGTTACTGGCAGAAACCCCTGATATCGGAAAATCGTGTGACGAAATTCGCCAGAATTACCGCAAGTTTCCGCAGGGCAGCCATGTTATTTTTTACCAACAAACCGGAAGCCATAAAATAAGAATAATTCGCATATTACACAAGAGCATGGATGTGAACGCCGCCTTTGGTGCATAGCGCCTAAAGTACGCGCGGGATTGGATATTGAGCTTCCGCCTAGCGCCGCATCATACGCGTGTATTATGCAGGCAGCTAAGTGGTGCCCCAAATAAGGCCTCATAGACCTCATCAATGGAACTGATATTTTTGAACCAACCTTTTGGCAAAACCCTTATGTTAGGGCGCTCGGCTTTGAATCCGCCCTGGTCACCCTTGGTATGTTTTGCAACCTTTAGCCCGTCAAGGCTAGGCAATTTCTCGCCGGGAAGAGAACCAAAAAAGAGAAATGGCCCCAGCTCCAAGGTATCTTCGTTGAAATAAATCCAAATAACACACCCAGAAGGCTTTCCAAAAAGCCTCGTATGAACTTTCTGGCTGGCTGTTTTGCCGCCAACGTATGAAGCTTTAAGCTGTATATGCCTCACGACCCCATTATCTTCCGCTATTAGATCGTAGCCAGCGTTATCAACTTCTGGACTCGCCATCTCTAGCGTGCAGCCGAATTCCTTCCAGGAAAGCTTTAGTAGTTCGCCAATGAAAAGATGCTCAACGAGCTTTTCTGATCTTGCCCAGTAACGATGGACATCTCAAGAATGTAATACACTGCAGTGAGGTGGACCATGGCAAGATCGACGACATCAATGAAGAAAAAATCCTATACCCGTTACTCAGAAGCTTACCGGCAAGAAGCGTTAGCACTCGCTGATCGCATTGGCGTTGCTGCAGCGGCTCGTGAATTGGGTCTACATTCGAGTCAGCTTTATCAGTGGCGTTCTAAGGTTCAGCAACAACAAGATACATCGGAGCGAGAGCGGTCACTAGCAGAAGAAAACGCTCGCCTGAAGCGACAGTTAGCCGAAGCCAATGAGGAGCTGGCCATCACAAAAAAGGCCGCGGTGTACTTTGCGAAGAGCCTGAAGTGAAGTACGCCTTTATCCATCGTCATCGCCAGGCTTTCAGTGTTCAGCGCATGTGCCATGTTGTTGGGGTCGCTCGAAGCGGCTACTACGCTTGGCGACAGCGCGAAGGAGGTCTGTCTCTAAAGCGCAGCCAGCAAGCCGTTCTCGATAAGCGTGTGGCTGCGGCGTTTCACCAACGTAAAGGCCGCTCAGGCGCCCCGAGATTAGCTCTAGACCTGCAAGATGACGGAATACCGGTGAATCGCAAGACCGTGGCTGCCAGCTTACAGCGACAAGGCCTGCGTGCTAAAGCTGCCCGTAAGTTCAAGGCCACCACAAACTCTCGACATTCGCTACCTGTTGCGCCAAACCTGCTAGAGCAAGACTTCAGGGCTTCAGCCCCTAATCAAAAGTGGGTGGGTGATATCACCTACTTGGCGACGGGTGAAGGTTGGCTTTATCTTGCTGTGCTAATTGATCTTTACTCTCGCAAAGTCGTTGGTTGGGCAATGAGCGAGCGTATGACGGCAGATCTTGTCTGTGATGCACTACAAATGGCGCTATGGAAACGTAAAATGCCAACAGGCGTGATCGTCCATTCAGATCGAGGTGGTCAGTACTGTTCGACGCTGTATCAGTCGCTACTGACGCGACATGAACTCAAGTGCAGTATGAGCGCGAAAGGCAACTGTTATGATAACGCCTGTGCCGAAAGCTTCTTTCACAGCCTCAAGGTGGAAGCGATCCACGGCGAGAACTTTAAAACGCGAGATATGATGAGACGCCAGGTGTTTGAATACATCGAACTGGACTACAACAAGCAACGACGGCACAGTGCTATAGGGATGATCAGCCCAGAGGCGTTTGAAGTCCGAATGATCGCTTAAACGAGTGTCCACTGTTGCTGGGTAAGATCATTCTCGAAAAGAAGAGTATTCACTATGGTTCAATGCCTTCTCTCTATGTAACGCCTCGCTAATGCGCGCGTTTTTCTGCGTCGCTATTCAGCGACTTGTTAAGTGTACTGTTTAACTATTTCTCTCAACTCCCCCAAAGAGTATGGAGGAATTCGTGTATGTGCTATTCGATGGCACGTAGGGCACAACGACACAAGGTCTTCAATTTTTGTTCTTCTTTTACCTAAAGTTATTGGGCTCAAATGATGGCAGTCGATTACATATTTATCGTTCACAAAATATTGTTTTTTACAAGACTGGCAAGTGTAATTATCCCTTTTCTTTCGCGCATTAGCTAATTTTCTATCTCTGACGCTAGTCATACGACTTGAATCTTTACGGTACCCTTCTTCGGCTTCTGCAGAGTCAGGGTCTAGGTATTTTGGCTTTGCTTGGCCTTCATTTTCTAAATATATACGCTCAAATCCGCCATTACTTTTGCCGACGAAAGAAGTCCAGTTTGTATGTGTTTTCAGAGCAAGCTTTATATTTTTAATAAATATTCGATAACGCGGATATTGCTTGCCTTTGCGTTCAGTATGCTCTTCTGCGTTTTTTCCTACAAGCTCACCTATATAAACATGATTCTCGGTGCTTGTTTGATGAAATACGATTACATAATCATCGACTCTATATTTTGATACTACCCAGCAACCAGTAGATGAAATACCGCTGTAATCAATAAAAAAGTTGTGGCCCTGTGTTTTGACTGCAACAGCAGTAGAGCCTTTAGGCAAAACGTCTAAATATGAATCCATTACAATTCCATGTGAGTACACTTAACAGTTTATTTCTACGCATGCGTATTTTTCTAGAAAACCTAACACCATAAAAAAATCTTCAAGATATTGATAGTAATGGAAAATCTTCAACCCCCACTGCAAAGTTTGCTAGAAAAAAGAGCATGCTCATAATCACTTCTGACCATCTTTTCCGCATTGCCTATAAACACGGGCAGATTTTTTACAACTTCCTGTTTCAATTGATTTTTATAAAAATATTCCGGAAAATTTGAGCATACCTCTTGCTGAGCGTACCAGAAAAACGCGCATTAATGACTAAAAATACTTCATATCGCTGTGCATGCAGCCATACAAATGGGCAAGCCAAGTGGCCAGCAGCCCGCTCCTGAATTCGACCTCCCTGGGCACCACCACTCCCCCAATAACGTTTGTCTAATAACCCTTGCCCTGGATCAATAATCCACTCCCTGGCTCTCGCTACACTGGCTGCATCGTTAAGCGGCTATCGAATAGCCACCCAGCTTTGCAACTAGTCGTTTGAAACTATCTGCTTTAACACCAGGAGTGAACCCATGCGTAAAGCCGCCCTGCCTACCCTACTTGTATCCACTGTTGCCGCTGCGGCGATGATGACCAGCAGCCAGGCATTTGCCTACGGCGCTGGTGATTTTTTTACTCGCGTGGGTGTTGCCAAAGTCGCCCCTAAAAGCGACAACGGCTCACTGGCCAACGGTGCGTTGTCCGTGGATGTACAGGATAAAACCGATTTCGCGTTCACCTTGGGCTATCGCTTCCACGATAAAGTCGGCGTGGAGCTGCTGGCGGCGCTGCCGTTTGAGCACGACATCCATTTGAACGGCGATAATATCGCCTCAACCAAGCACCTGCCGCCGACCTTAACGCTGCAGTACTACCCGCTGGGTGGCACTCAGTCCCGCGTACAGCCCTATGTCGGTGCGGGCATTAACTACACCCACTTCTCCGATGAAGAGCTGACGATTGGTGATTTAGACCTGGATGATTCCTGGGGGGCGGCGGGCCAGGTAGGTGTTGATCTGCTTATTGATGATCACTGGGCGCTGAACGCCGCGGCTTGGTACATCGATATTGATACCGATGCCAGCGTTAACGGTGCGGGAGTAGGTATCGTTGAGATCGATCCTCTCGTGGTGATGGCAGGCCTCAGTTACCGTTTCTAAGCCGCCTGCAAAACCGTTAGCGTATGTTATACACAAAGCCTGCCTCACGGTGGGCTTTGTGCGTTTAGCCGCATGCCGCTTTAAGTGCTTTCAGTGACGATCTGGTCGACCTTCTCTACCGCACGCACAATCAGCAGCTGGTGGTGAGCGGGTGTTTTTTCCTGCTGCAAGTAGGCTGCCACGGCGGGAGCTACCTCGCACTTTGCGGGCATGGCTGCACGCGCATCCATCAGGGCATTCAAGCGGGCAATAAACACAAAGCGTATCCATTGCGGCAGCGACATGGTGTCGATGCAAAACGGCTGCTGGCTGGCGAATGCTTCTGCATCGGGTGTTGGCATGCGCCATAAATCGGCGGCTTTCATCGACGCCTCAAGCTCTAGAAGCGCTGTCTGCAGCGGTTGATAAGTACTCATAAAGTCGCTTGTCACTACCTTGGAAAATGAAGTAAGTGTATCGTCTGCCCATTATCCCCACTCAGCGGGCGCCTTGCCACCTATCAACGCTTGCGGGAAGTTATCCATAGACTCACAGAAAACCTGCACGAGCCTGTGGATAAACTATGGAAAGGTGTCGCAGCGCCTGCTCTCATGGGGCTTTGGCAAAGTTGATTAATTTTTAACCGTATTGTCATTAATGCTAATGCCTTAAGGCACTGTCATTAACACCATGTTTATCAGTCACTGCGGCTGACAGTGCCACATCAGCAAGGTAGAGTGCAGGCTTGCAACGCGGAAGGATGTCATGCAACCGATTCAAACCCTTGATGAGTTTTTTACCCGCAGCGGCGGCGAGGTTTCCCTTTACCATATGGGGCGACACGTCGTTCCCTGCCAGCGGGAATCACTGTCGACTTTTGAAAGTGGCGAAATGGCCTGGCCAGAGCCATGGCAGGGCCAGGCGCGCTTAGCCATTGTGTTTCGCCTTGGCGATATGCCCGAACCGGCCATTTGGTTCTTGGCCTTGCCGCTGGATGAGCAGGGAATGATTGCTCCCGCCCAGCGCGATGCGTTTTTAAATCGCCTGTTGGAAACGCTAGGACGCGCAGTTTCCCAGGTAGGCCGTGAAGAAACAGCGGACGTGGATCACTTAATGAAGGATAATCCTCTCGCCTTCACCCCTAGTGTCACCTTCCAAGCCATGCTCAATGCCCGCGCGACCCATGACAAGGGGCTGCCAGCCAGCCAGCATTTTGAGCCGGTTGAGGCCTACTTGAGCGGCCAGCAAACGATTGATTGGCAGGCCTTGGGGTTACAGGGGATTGCCGATTACGCTGTGCGTATGGAAACGGCTGACGCTGAATCGCTAGCGCTGCGGCTGCCTGACCTGCCGACCACCGTTATTCACTCCCTGTGCTACTGTTTAGAGCACAAGCCCTTGCCACAGGCGTTAGTCCCCGCACTGCAGCGTCGCGGCGAAGCCGCCGCCCAAGCGGGCGACATTGAAACCCTGTGTGCCTGTCTGCGCGCAGTGGGTAATACGGAGGCATCAGCGGTGGGCAGTTGGTACACGGCCTTACTCAATGACACAGCGGCCTGTGGGCCGGATGTTCTGGCGGCCATCGCCGGGCGCGGCTGGGGTTATCTGGAAGACGCGCAGCGCCTGCCTCTTTTTCTGCAACGCTTAGCAGAAGATGAGCGTAGCGATTTTGCCGCCGTAGTGCGTGATATTGCGTTAATACCACGGCTACGCTTACCGGTCATGATGGCATTGCGGGATGCGCCTGAAGGCTCGCCTATTCAACGCCGTTTGAACCTGATGATGTCACACAGAAATGCTTGATTTGATGTTGTCACTTTTAATTGCAAGGAGTGAGCCGTGAAGGAATTACCCTATCAGGCCAAAGCGGTCATTGGCCGCCGCGAGATGGTGACGCTACCTGAGCTAGGGCTTCACCTATGCTGCAAAGCAGACACCGGCGCACGCACTTCTGCGCTGCATGCAGAAGAGATAGAGACACATGAAGATGAACATGGTCAACTGTGGGTAAGTTTTATTACCCACAGTGGCGGCCCGGCAACGCCGGCCCACCGCTACAGTTTGCACTTGCATGATCGGCGCCGGGTCACCAGCTCCAACGGTCATAGCGAGTGGCGTTATGTGATACGTACTCCCATGCAGATGGGCGATTTGAATTTTCCTGTTGAACTGTCGCTTACTGACCGCAGCAATATGCGTCACCCGATGCTACTAGGACGCCGCGCCATGCGCCGCCTGCTGGTTGCTCCGGGTGCTGCATTTTTGCACGGTGAGCCTTAACCCCTTATTTAGTCGCCTTAATCTAGGCTCGGAGTCTTCTATATGCATATCGCTCTGCTGTCACGTAATCGCAATTTGTACTCTACCCGCCGCCTGGTTGAAGCCGCAGAGCAGCGTGGGCACACCGCTCGCGTGGTGGACACGCTGCGCTGCTATATGAGCATCACCTCGCACCACCCTTCGATTCACTATAAAGGCCAAGAGATTGAGCCTTTCGATGCGGTGATTCCGCGCATTGGTGCCTCCGTCACCTTTTACGGCTGCGCGCTGTTGCGTCAGTTTGAAATGATGGGCACCTACGTTATCAACGATAACGTCTCTATTACCCGCTCACGGGATAAGCTGCGCTCACTGCAGTTGCTGTCGCGCAAAGGGTTGGGGTTGCCGATTACCGGCTTTGCCCACTCCCCCGACGATATTCCTGATCTGATCACCATGGTCAAAGGAGCACCGCTGGTCATCAAGCTGCTTGAAGGCACCCAGGGGATTGGCGTGGTATTGGCGGAGACTAACCAGGCCGCAGAATCGGTGATTCAGGCGTTCATGGGCATGAAAGCCAATATCATGGTGCAGGAGTACATCAAAGAGGCGCGTGGCGCCGATATTCGCTGCTTTGTGATCGGCGATAAGGTCGTCGCCTCAATGAAGCGTCAGGCGGCGGATGGCGAGTTTCGCTCGAATCTTCACCGCGGTGGCTCCGCCAGCGTGATCCGGATCACCCCTGAAGAGCGTTCAACGGCTATTCGCGCCGCCAAGGCCATGGGCCTGCGCGTCGCCGGTGTCGACTTGCTACGCTCGAATCACGGCCCGGTGATAATGGAGGTCAATTCTTCGCCTGGTTTGTTCGGCATTGAGAACGCCACCGGCAAGGATATTGCGGGAATGATCATTGAACACATTGAAAGAAACGCCACGCCAGCCCGTAAAGCGCCGCCCAAGCCTAAAGGCTAAGGCAAGATTGCAAAAATAATCCGATTCAGGGGTGGCAAATCGTCGCTGTCACCCCCACAATCTGCGTCACCGAAGGAGGTAGACGCTCATGTTTCTCGATAATCGCCAAGTGGCGATGGACAGCGTATTGGAAGCGCTGGCCGATAGCATTGATTATTTCCAAGACAATATTGAACGCCTGCGCCCCTCGCTGCGTGACGCTTTAAAGCCGCATTACACAGCACGGCTTAAGCAGATGCGCCAGTTGCAGGATCTTGCCCGTGCGCATCTAAAAATGCTGCCCCGGGACGCGGACGTTGAGCGCGATGATTTTTTATGGCTGTGGAGKCGCCTAAAAAGCTTCGTCGGCAACGATAGCCAAGTATTGATCAATGAGCTATTGGAGCAAGAGCGGGTGTTAATGCAGGCCCTCTCCTCGCTGTATACCCACCCACTACCCGATCCGATCGAACCGGTGGTAGAAGAGTGTATGCAGGGGTGCCGTAAGCTTATCCGCGAGCTGTATGCGCTGCAAAAGCGCAAAACGCACCGTTAAGGGACTGCAAAGCGCTCGTTTAGTGAAGGCAGAATAAGATCGAAGGGCGCCCGCCTAGGTAACTCGATGGGCTCGGGCGTACCGAGAAAATAGGGCTCCCTCCCCCATACATAGAGATCTCCCAGGGTGGCCACACGCGCTGCCCATTCGCGCAGCTTTAAACGCCATCCCACCGTTACATTAGGGTCATCTGCCACGCAGCCAGTAACGTCGATACCTAGCTCACGACCAATATAGACCGCGCGGGGAAGATGCCAGCTCTGGGTGATCAGCAGGGCCTTGTCCAACTGAAAGACATCCCGGGCACGCGCCAGCGTGTCATAGGTACTAAAGCCTGCAAAATCCATGGTTAACTGCTCAGACGCGACCCCACGTCGATACAGCTCGCGCCACATTGCCCGTGGCTCGTTATACGCCTGGGTACGATTATCCCCTGAAAGCAACAGATGCTCGACCTGGGACTGTTCAATTAAGGTAGCAGCGGTTCGCATACGCGCATGGAAGTGCGGGTTTCGCCCCCCTCTGCGCGTCCAGTGAGACGTGCCAAAGACGATCCCCACTTCTGCCGGGCGACACTGCTGTGGCTGACGCTCAATATAAGCCGCAGTCGTCGCGAGAACCCAAAAATTACCACCTATAAACAGCAATGTCGCCAGCAGCAATAGTGCTCCTAGCGACATTAATAAACGCTTTAGCCATATTAACAAAACGTTATGCATCCAGCTCCCCAGCCGGGATTAGAACATGCCGAGTTCAAGCTTGGCCTCGTCACTCATCATGTCACGGCTCCAGGGTGGGCTGAAGACTATTTCGGTGTGCACTTTGCTGATCTGCGGCGCACCGAGAATCTTATTGCGCGCATCCGCCGCAATCACATCGCCCATCCCGCATCCTGGGGCCGTGAGCGTCATGCGAATAGTAACAAGCCGCTCGCCGCTGATAAGGCGCTCAATGCGGCAGCCGTAAACCAAGCCCAGGTCAACGATATTGACCGGGATCTCTGGGTCAAAGCAGGTACGTAGCTGTTCCCACACGAACTGTTCTATTTCTTCCTCGGTAGCCGTTTCTGGCAGCGTAGGACGTGGTAGCGACTCAAGCCCTAAAGCATCCAGGTTGCGCCCCTCTATCAAGTAGAGGCGCCCCTCAAAACCGACGCTTACCGTACTACCTTTCGCCTGCATAACGCTTACAACGCTATCCTCGGCCAATGTTTCCGTGCTACCAAACGGAATGGCAATAGCTTCCACATCGCGCTGGAGCGGTAACTGTTGGCCACGTTCGAGGCTGGCAACTTGCTCAAGATCCATAACTGTCCTTAAATGACGATTCTTAAAGAATCGACCTTAACGCACCATACCAATGACACGTTGGAGTGCTTCTACAAAGCGATCCACTTCATCGAGGGTATTATACGCCGCAAATGAAGCACGGCACGTCGCGTCTACCCCGAAATGATGCAACAAGGGCTGTGCGCAATGGTGGCCGGTACGAATAGCGACGCCGAGCTGATCGATCAGCAGGCCGATATCTTGCGCGTGAGCTCCCTCCACCACAAACGATAGTACCCCTGTTTTTTGCGGCGCGGTGCCTAAAATACGCAGACCATCGATTTGGCCAACGGCCTGGGTCGCGTGCTCAAGTAACTGCCCTTCCCAGCCACCAATGGCGGCGATACCGATGCTCTCCATCCACTCAATAGCTCGCCCTAAGGCGATCACTTCCGCAATAGCGGGCGTGCCCGCTTCAAACTTATGCGGAATAGCAGCAAAGGTGGTGCCCGCATCAAAAGAGACGGTGCTGATCATCTCGCCACCGCCCTGCCAGGGTGGCATGGCTTCAAGCAGTGCCTGCTTGCCGTAGAGCACGCCAACGCCTGTCGGCCCGTACACTTTGTGGCCAGAGAAGGCATAGAAGTCGGCATCAATGGCCTGCACATCGACCACTTGGTGAGGTGCTGCCTGAGCACCATCAATCAGAATCAGCGCACCCTGCTGATGGGCAAGGGTTGCCATCTCTTGCACCGGGTTAATGGTTCCCAGGGCATTAGAAACATGATTCACCGCCACCAGCTTAGTGCGCTCACTCAGCAGCGAGCGATAGGCAGCCATATCCAATGCGCCGTTGGCCTCAACGGGAATCACCTTAATGGTAAAGCCAATCTCGGCGGCCAGAAGTTGCCAGGGCACAATGTTGGAGTGGTGTTCAAGCATCGAAATCAGCACTTCATCACCGGGAGCAAGGTTTGTGCGCCCCCAGCTATGAACGACCAGATTTATCGCTTCCGTGGTGCCGCGGGTAAAGATGATCTGACGCGCATCTTCCGCATTAAGAAACGCCTTAACCTGTTGGCGCGTGCCTTCAAACGCCGCCGTCGCCTCATCGGCGAGGGTATGCAGCCCGCGGTGAATATTGGCGTTATAGCGCGAGTAGTAATCGCTAAACACGTCAATCACCTGCTGAGGTGTCTGGCTAGTGGCCGCATTGTCTAAATAGATCAGCGGCTTGCCGTGCACCTGACGAGCCAACACCGGAAAGTCCTGGCGCAGGCGCATAACATCAAAGGTCGCTTGCGTAGGGCTCTCTTGCAAAGAACTCGACTGCAAAGGGCTGTGCGTTGGCTCAATAACGGGATGTGACATCAGACGCTCCTGATTGGGTAGTGGCGCTAGTCGTTAAGTGAAACCGCCGCTTCGACAAGCCCGGCAAGGTTGAAGCGCTCTGGCAGCTTGCCAGCAACCGCTAATTCAACGCGCTCGGCAATCTCATCCAGAGTAACTTTGTCCAACACCTCGCCAGCAAAAGCGAGCGTGAGCAGCCCGCGGGCAGTGGCTTCATCGATACCGCGCGTACGCAGCGCGTAGATTGCCTCTTCGTCTAACTGACCCGTGGTGGTGCCGTGTGAGCACTTGACGTCATCCGCATAGATCTCAAGCTCCGGCTTGGCATCGATGTGGGCGCGATCCGATAGCAGCAGGTTTTGGTTACTCTGAAAGCCTTCAATCTTCTGACTATCACGCTTGACGTACACCTTGCCGTTAAACACCCCATGGGCGCGGTCATCCAGAATGCCCTTGTAGTTCTCGTTGGAGAACGTCAGCGGCGCATTGTGGTTTACCTTGGTGTGGTTGTCGACGTGCTGGCGACCCTGACCAAAGAACAGCCCCAGGAAGTTGGTTTCCGCACCCTGGCCATTCAAATCGCTGATCAGGTCGTTGCGCACCAGCGCGCCGCCCAGGCTCAGGTTGTAGGAGGTGTAGCGGGTATCGCGGGCTTGCTCCACGTGAATGCTAGCCACGTGCATATCGCCCAGCGGCGCTTCTTGCAGCTTGTAGTGGGCCAGGATCGCGCCACGGKCAAGCATCAGCTCGCCAACCACATTGGTGAAGTTAGTCGCTTCGCTTTCGCCGGTGTAATGCTCGATCAGCGTGGCCTCACTGCGGCCTCCCGCTTCTACCAGCACCCGCGGGTGACACATTACCGGCTGACCGGCACGGGACAGAAACTGCAGCAGGATGGGTTTCTCAACCACTGTTCCCGGGGCAATGCGAACCACGGCGCCCTCTTCCATAAAGGCAGTGTTTAGCGCCGCGAAGGGTGAGAAATCAACCCCGGTTAAACGCCCCAGCGGCCCACCCACGGCTTCGTGGTTCTCTGCTAGCGCCTTGGAGAGCGGTAACACCTGAACGCTTGACGGCAGTGAATCCACATCCGAGAGCGCCGATGAGAAAACGCCATCCACAAAGGTTAAGCGGTAAGCATCAATCGGCAGTGTTAGCGCCGCGGCACTGGCCTGGGAGAACTCAGCGTTGTCGGCGAGGGCAAAGTTTCCCTGGGCGATCGAGCGCACATCGGTGTATTTCCACTCTTCGTCACGACGAGTAGGAAAACCCAGCGCTTCAAAACGCGCAGCACCCGCTTGGCGACGCGCGGCGATCCAGGTGGGTTCCGCCGTGTAGTTCGAGCTGCGCGCCTTCAGCGTATCTAAAAAGGTTTGCGTATCGCTCATGCCACAGACTCCTCGATACCTTCGTACCCGTTGGCTTCCAGCTGTTTAGCCAGCTCGGCGTCGCCAGTTTTGACAATACGGCCATCGACCAGGACGTGAACTTTATCCGGCACGATGTAATCCAGCAGGCGCTGGTAGTGAGTGACCAACAGAATGGCGCGGTCTTCAGCGCGCAGGCTGTTAACGCCGTCGGCGACGATTTTCATGGCGTCGATATCCAGGCCGGAATCGATCTCATCCAGCATGGCAAGCTTCGGCTGAAGCACCAGCATTTGCAGGATCTCATTGCGCTTTTTCTCGCCGCCGGAGAAGCCTTCGTTAACGGCGCGCTGGAGGAAGCTGGCGTCCATTTTCATATAGCCCAGCTTCTCTTTGACCAGCTTCATAAACTCCGGTGCGGGCATTTCGCCTTCGCCGCGGGCTACCCGCTGGGCATTAAGCGCAGATTTCAGCAGGTAGATGTTTTTAACCCCTGGAATCTCCACCGGGTACTGGAAACCCAGCAGTAAGCCGGCCTGGGCGCGCTCTTCAATCTCCATCTCCAGCACGTCTTTGCCTTCAAAGGTAATCGTGCCCTGTGTGACTTCGTAGCCGTCTTTACCGGCAATCACCGCGGATAGAGTCGATTTACCCGCGCCGTTCGGCCCCATAATGGCGTGCACTTCACCCGCCTTGATGGTCAGGGTCAGGCCTTTGAGGATTTCATTACCTTCGACGGAGACGTGTAAATCATTCACTTGCAACATATTGATTACCTTCTGATTCTGGCGAGTCGCTACGGCGACACTACTGTAATTAAGTGGAATAAATGACCAGCGGTTAGCCGACTGCGCCTTCCAGGGTCACGTTGAGCAGCGCTTCGGCTTCAACGGCGAACTCCATGGGCAGCTCTTGGAAGACGTCTTTACAGAAACCGTTGACGATCATGCTGACAGCGTCCTCTTCCGAGATACCGCGGCTCTGGCAGTAGAACAACTGGTCTTCACCGATTTTCGAGGTGGTCGCCTCGTGCTCAATGGTCGCCGTGCTGTTACCAATTTCCTGATAAGGAAAGGTGTGCGCACCGCACTTATCACCGATTAGCAATGAGTCGCACTGGGTAAAGTTACGCGCCCCTTTGGCCCGCGGGCCAATTTTCACCAGGCCACGGTAGGACTGGTCACTCCTACCCGCTGAGATACCTTTGGCGACGATATACGAACGCGTACCTTCGCCAATGTGAATCATCTTGGTGCCGGTATCGGCCTGCTGGCGACCATTGGTAACGGCGACGGRGTAGAACTCGCCGATACTGTCTTTGCCGCGGAGTACGCAGGAGGGGTACTTCCAGGTAATCGCCGAGCCGGTTTCTACCTGGGTCCAGCTAATCCGTGAACGGTCGCCGCGGCAGTCGCCACGTTTGGTGACGAAGTTATAGATACCGCCGACGCCATTTTCGTCACCGGGGTACCAGTTCTGCACGGTGGAGTATTTGATATAAGCATCATCCAGCGCCACAAGCTCTACCACGGCGGCGTGGAGCTGGTTCTCATCGCGCATCGGCGCGGTACAGCCTTCCAGGTAAGAGACCTGGGCACGGCTTTCACAAATAATCAGCGTGCGCTCAAACTGGCCGGTGTTGGCCGCGTTAATCCGGAAGTACGTAGACAGCTCCATCGGGCAAGTCACGCCTTCCGGCACAAACACAAAGGAGCCATCGGTGAACACCGCAGAGTTCAGCGCGGCAAAGTAATTATCTGCCACGGGAACCACGGTGCCCAAATACTGTTTGATCAGCTCTGGGTAGTCGCGGATAGCTTCAGAAATCGAGCAGAAAATAACACCCGCTTCGCCCAGCTGTTTTTTGAAGGTGGTCGCTACCGACACCGAGTCAAATACCGCATCGACCGCGACACCCGCCAGCGCGGCGCGCTCGTGCAGCGGGATACCCAGCTTCTCATAGGTTTCCAGCAGCTTGGGGTCCACTTCATCCAGGCTCTGAGGACGATCTTCCGGGCGTTTCGGCGCACTAAAATAGGAGATCGATTGGTAATCGATCGGCGGATAGTCAAGATGCGCCCAGGAAGGGGCTTTCATCTTCAGCCACTGGCGGTAGGCATCCAGACGCCACTCCAGCATCCACTCCGGCTCACCCTTCTTTTTGGAGATAAAGGCGATGGTGTTTTCATCCAGGCCAGGTGGCAGGGTGTCGCTCTCAATATCGGTTACAAAGCCATCTTTGTATTCGCGACGAACCAACTGTTCCATTTCTTCGCTTGCCATGGTGATACCCTCCGGGCAGTTGGGTGGCGAGGTCATCGCCTTTAATAATAAATTAGGCCTGCTGTGCTTACGCTGCTGTTAGGCAGACGCTGCCGACAGGCTGATCGTTTGAATAGGCAGTTGCACCGGCAGCTTAATCGGCGCTGTATCGGCTAAATGCGCTAACGTCACACTTTCAAGCAGCGTGCGCATGGCCAATGAGACCCGCTGCCAGTTGTCGGCCACACCGCAGGTAGCCACAAGCTCACAATCGCCTTCTGCTTGGCTGCACTCGGTCATGGCGACAGGGCCTTCAATTGCCGCAATAATATCGGCGGCGGTAATCTGTGATGCGGGCCGGGCAAGGCGGTAACCGCCTTGGGCGCCACGCTGGGAAACCAGCAGCCCTGCCCGCACCAGCATTTTGAGCGTTTTACTCACCGTCGGATGGGGCAACTGCACGGCCTCAGCTAACTCTGTCGCTGCATGCGACGCCTGGGGGTGGCGGGCAATTTGCGCCATGACCACCGCGGCATAGTCTGTCAGCCGAGAAAGCTTAAGCATGTCGACTCCCTTTATGTCATCAGTACGCCGCTAACCATATGGTCGCCACGTCAATTGAGTACCATTTTAGTCCTGTATAAATTTGATGTGAAGCCCTTGAGCAAAATGGATAACAATTTACGCAAAATAACAGCACGTTCGCCGCTGATCACATCAAAAACAGCAATCATTATCATTTAGAAAAGCTATTACCTCTGCATCTGCTGCTTTGCATTGATTAGCCGTCTCTGCTAGTTTCAAGGCGTATTAGATGCCCCTACTGTGTGAGGCATCGAGATATTTGGAGAAGCAGACTATGGATGCAGCAGTCAACAACATGGTAAACGCAACGCTGGATATGAGGCAGGCACAAGCCATCCAAGAGGCTCAGTTCGGCGTTTTTAAAGAGGCGTTAGACGGACAAGCAGCGCAGATAACGGCACTAATGGACGGCGCCATGGAGGCACAGTTGGCCACCAGTGGCAGCGTTGGCACGCAGATTAATACCACTGCGTAACTAATTGACGGTAGATAAGCAAATAGCCCCTGACTAACGCCAGAGGGCTTTTTTTTGGCTATCGGTAGTCGTTTTAAGCTTTTTTAACAAACTCGGATTTAAGCTTCATTGGGCCGATACCATCAATCTTGCAGTCGATATCGTGATCGCCGTCCACCAAGCGGATACTTTTCACTTTGGTGCCCACTTTGACCACCAGTGAACTGCCTTTAACCTTCAAATCCTTAATCACCGTGACGCTATCGCCGTCAGCTAACATATTGCCATTGGCGTCGCGTACGCCTGATGCGTCATCAGCGCCCTCCTCTTCTGCCACCTTTGACCACTCGTGGCCGCACTCTGGGCAGACATACTGCAATCCATCGTCGTAGCTAAACTCAGAGGCACAGGCAGGACAGTTAGGCAGATCACTCATCAGACGGCTCCATCACATGGCTATTAAATAAGACTAATACAAGGTCTAAGAAAGCGATGGAGCCTACACGGGTTACGCAAAATGTCCAGCCAGAGGCTAGATCAATCGCGCTGATAAGTGCCAACCAAACGGTTCATGCCCAGCAGGTGAGGCTCTACCTCTTTGAGCAGTTCAGCCAGCGTAAGTCCTTCAGGCAGCGAGGTTTGGTGATCCAGCGCCAGCACCCAAAAATAATAAAGGTGCTTACCGTGCCCTTCTGGCGGCATCGGGCCACAATAACCTGTACCGCCTTTATCATTAGCGCCAACGGTGCCCGCAGCGCTCTTTTCGGTTAATTCATGAAGATCGCCAGGCAGGTTATAAAGCACCCAGTGGACAAAGCCGTAGCTGCCTTCCTTGACCAGCGGTGCGTCAGGATCGTGACAGATCACCGCAAATCCCTTGGTTCCTTCAGGCGCGCCCTGCCAAGCAAGCACTGGCGAAACATCTTCACCTTCCCCGGTATGCTTGGAGGGGATCGCTTGATGGTCGGCAAACGCCGAGCTGGTAACCTGCATTGATGAAAGTGCAAATGCCATGCTTTATCTCCTTGGTTTATTTGATGCGTCTTTCGCACCCAGTCTAGCAACTCCACCGGCCTTGTTTCTTCAAGCGGCGCTTAACCCAGACGTCATAAAGCGCTCGCAGTCCTGATTTAATTCCCGGCAGGCCAATGATCCAGGCGACCGGCACCAGTAAAGGGATACGCGCCATTAACAGGCGGTAAGCATCGATACCCTCAATCAGTTGGCCTTGCGCGGTTTCGACATGTAGAGATCGCAGCGCTGTATCAGAGTCAACGCCCTTTTCCCTCAACGCCTGATGATGTTCGCTCACATCTAGCCAGCCAATGTCATCTGCGTGGCGGCCCGACCAGCGCTCATAGCGTCGCCGCTCTTGCCGGCACAGCGGGCACTGGGCATCGTAAAAGACATTGATCGATGGCTCATTGGGCATATAGGCTCTCTACTTAGCGTCACTGAAGCAGTGTGGCATTTTCAACGTTGGGTGCAACCTTTCTGATATTGACCGCTTATAGGCAACTGTTATGACATCTGAGTTCAAAAAACAGCTATTGGTTGTGGCCCACGCCCCTTCAGCAAATACGCAATCTCTACGCGAGGCTGCGAACAGAGGCGCTTGCCATCCTGATCTCGAACAGATGCATTGCGTGGTCAAGGCTCCCTTGGAAGCACGCCCAGACGATGTGCTGGCCTGCGATGCCATTCTGCTCGGCACTACGGAAAACCTGGGCTATATGAGCGGCGCGCTCAAGGATTTTTTTGATCGCAGCTACTACTCTGTGCTTGAAGAGAAGCAGGGACTGCCCTGCGCGCTTTATATCCGCGCCGGCCATGATGGCACTGGCACCCAGCGCGCAGTGGAAAGCATCATTACGGGCCTGCGCTGGCGGTGGGTACAGCCACCGCTCATTTTGCTCGGCGAGTGGCAGCCTTCGTTTGCAGATCAAGTAGAAGAACTCAGTATGACCCTGGCGTTTAGTGTTGAGAGTGGCATTGTTTGAAATGTGACATTGTATAACGCTGCCTAGCCTGCCTTACTGTAGCTAAGCATTTTCGTGCCCATTGTGCGATTAAAAGACGGCAGCGCCTTGCTTACATTACTGCGGTGACTCAACGCACATACACTAGGTAGCCATTATGCATAACGTCATTGCCTTCTATGATGATCGCGTTCTCGCTCACGAGCCCAACATTGATGCCGACTTTTTACCCCAACGGATCGATAAGCGCATTCGACACCTGCTGGCAGGGCTCCCGGTGCCGTGGAAATATCCCGAACATCCCGGTCGTTTGAAAGCCATTCAACAACTGCTCGAGCGAGCACCCATTGCGGGGCTTCAAACTGAAGGGGGCAAAGCGGCCACCCATGAACAACTCGCCCGGGTGCATACCACCTCTTATCTAAGCGATATTTTCAGTTTGCGCGGCAAAAATGCCTGGCTGGATGTCGACACCACGGCGGTCTCACCGGGCAGCGTAGATGCTGCAGAAGTCGCCGCAGGAACGGCCATTGCCGCGGTAGAAGCGGTGATGGAGAAGCGCGCTAAAAGCGCCTTTGCCCTGGTACGCCCACCGGGCCACCACGCGGAACCCGTGCGTGCTCGTGGCTTCTGCTTATTCAATAACGTTGCGGTGGCAGCGGCCCATGCACGCAGCGCGCTGGGCTGTGAACGAGTACTGATCGTCGATTGGGACGCCCACCACGGCAACGGCACCCAGGATATCTTTTGGGCAGAGCCCGACGTGATGTTCTTTGATATACACCGCGCCGCGCCCTTCTACCCTGGCTCAGGGCACTTGGAAGAGGTGGGCGCTGGTTTAGCTGAAGGCACCACCATCAACGTACCGTTACCGGCGGGCGCTGGCGATGAGGCATTTCTAAAGGCATTTCGCGATATTCTCGCCCCGGCCGCGGCGTGGTTTAAGCCCGATATTATTTTAGTTTCCGCCGGCTTTGACCCGCACTGGCACGATTTAGCGCTGAATGTTTCCTATGAAGGATTTGGCGCGCTAACCGGTTTTTTACAGCAGCTAGCTGAACAGCATTGCGATGGTCGTTTGGTGTTTGTATTAGAGGGCGGCTACAACCTGGAGTCCCTGGCCAACGGCACCAGAGCAGTACTCTCCGTGCTAGCAGGCAACACTGTTCCAGTCCCTGATACCTGCGGCATTGCGGAAGTCCAAGCCGCGGCAGATTTCCACCGCACGGCGTTTCAATCTGAATAGCGTTTTTCTGAATAAAAGGTTTGCTAATAAAAACGGCACCTCGCGGTGTGAGGTGCCGTTTTGTAGTGTCGAATTGAAGCAATGAAGAGCGCGGTGGTTATTTCAAACGTTCAAACACCGTCGCAACGCCCTGCCCCATACCAATGCACATGGTCGCCAAGCCCAGGGTGGTATCGCGCTGCTGCATCACGTTAAGCAGCGTGGTGCAGATACGTGAGCCCGAGCAGCCCAGCGGGTGACCTAGGGCAATCGCGCCGCCGTTCAGGTTCACTTTGTCATCCATTGCATCCAGGAAGCCGAGATCTTTCAGCACCGGGATACCCTGAGCGGCAAAAGCTTCGTTGAGCTCAACGGTTTGAATATCCGCCGCGGAGAGGCCGGCGATTTTCAGCGCTTTTTTAGACGCGGGCACCGGGCCATAGCCCATGATGGACGCATCGCAGCCTGCCACGCCGGTAGAGAGCACTTTCGCAATGGGCTCTAGGCCGAGTGCTTGAGCGCGCTCGTAGCTCATCACCGCCATCGCCGAGGCGCCCACAGAGAGCGCCGAGGAGGTGCCCGCCGTGACAGTACCGTTGCGCGGATCAAACACCGGCTTCAGATTCGCCATGGATTCAAGGGTGGAGTCGCCACGAATAACCTCGTCGCGTTGAACCATGACTCTAAAGCCGCGCTGGTCGTGGCCTTCGACACCGATAATTTCGTTATCGAAGTAGCCCTTCTCCATCGCCGCCTGGGCGCGCTGGTGAGAGCGCACGCCGAATTTGTCCTGCTCTTCCCGGGAAACGCCGTGCATCTTACCCAGAAGCTCGGCGGTCAGGCCCATCATCATCGCCGCTTTGGCCGCATACTTGCTAGCCGCCGGGTTTACATCAACGCCGTGGGCCATGGGTACGTGCTCCATGTGCTCCACACCGCCGATGATAAAGAAGTCGCCCATGCCCGCTTTGATATTGGCAGCGGCGATATGCAGCGCCGTCATCGAAGAGCCACACAAACGGTTAACGGTTTGTGCGGGTACCGAGCGGGGAATGCCGGTCATAATGGCCGCGTTGCGGGCAATATTCATCGACTGCTCAAGCGTCTGGTTCACACAGCCCCAGATCACATCATCGACTTCAGAAGGATCTAGATTAGGATTACGAGCAAACAGCGCCTGCATAGCCGCAGCAGAAAGGTTCTCAGCACGAACGTTGCGGAAAGCGCCGTTTTTGGCTTTCGCCATGGCGGTACGTACACCGTCTACCACCACAATATCTCTCGGATTCAAACTCATCATATTTCTCCTGTGCGTGGTGGTTTAGGCTTGATTGGCAGACTTAGCGTCAGACTGATTGCCTGGATAGAATTGCTCGTTGTTCTGAGCCATCTGACGCAGCTTATCGGTGGGCGCGTAAAGCGGCCCCAACTCGTCGGCCAAGCCTTCAGCCAGCTTGACGAACTCCGCCACGCCCATGGCGTCGATGTAGCGCAGCGCACCACCGCGGAACGGTGGGAAGCCAATGCCGTAAATCAACGCCATATCCGCCTCAGCTGGCGTGGCCACGATGCCATCTTCCAAACAGCGCACGGTTTCCAAGCAGAGTGGTACCATCATGCGAGCGATAATATCCTCGTCGGAAAACTCTTTATGCTCTTTCACCACCTCTTTAACCAAGGCGTAAGCCGCTTCGTCGGTGACTTTCTTCGGCTTACCCTTTTTGTCCTCTTCGTAGGCGTAGAAGCCCTTGTCGTTCTTCTGGCCTAAACGATCATTGTCGTACATGACCTGAATGGCGGTTTTACCGTCGCGAGCCATACGATCAGGGAAGCCTTCAGCCATTACTTCGTTGGCATGAACAGCGGTGTCTAAACCGACCACATCCAGCAAGTAGGCCGGGCCCATGGGCCAGCCGAACTTCTCCATCACTTTATCGACGCGCTGAAAGTCCGCGCCTTGCTCAACTAAGAAACTAAAGCCACCAAAGTAAGGGAACAGTACCCGATTGACCAAGAAGCCGGGGCAGTCGTTAACCACGATCGGGGTTTTACCCATTGCCCGCGCGTAGGCCACGGTAGCGGCAACGGCGGCATCCGAGGKTTTCTCGCCACGAATCACTTCCACCAGCGGCATACGGTGCACGGGGTTAAAGAAGTGCATGCCACAGAAGTTTTCCGGCCGCTTGAGGTTCTGCGCCAAGCGGTTAATGGAAATCGTCGAGGTGTTAGAGGTCAGAATAGTGTTGTCGCTCACCTTCTCTTCCACTTCCGCTAACACAGCGCCTTTAACCTTGGGATTTTCAACCACCGCTTCGACGACGAGATCAACATTGCCAAAATCGCCGTAAGAGAGCGTTGGGCGAATATTGCTGAGTTTTTCAGCCATTTGCTCAGTGGTCAGCTTGTTGCGCTCTACCTGCTTGGCAAATAGCTTACGGGCTTCTTTAAGCCCCAGTTCGATGGCGTCGTCCTTGATATCTTTCATCAGAATCGGCGTGCCTTTAGAGGCACTCTGATAAGCGATACCGCCGCCCATAATGCCTGCGCCCAGCACAGCCGTTTGCTTAACTGGCTGCGCCTGCTTCTCATACTTGCTGGCTTTCTTCTTGACCACTTGGTCGTTGAGGAACAGGCCCACCAAGTTAAACGCTACGCTGCTTAGCGCCAGTTTGGCGAAAGCTTTGGCTTCAATCGCCTGGGCACGGCCACGCTCTTCACCTGCGCCTTTTTGGATCACTTTGATCGCTTCAACCGGCGCCGGATAATGGGGCCCCGCTTTACCGGCGACATAACCTTTAGCGGTTTCAAAAGCCATCATCTGCTCAATGGGGTTGAGCTTCAGCGGGCTGGTCTTTTCAGCGCGACGAGCTTGATAATCCAGCTCACCAGCGTTGGCACGATCCAGAATATCCAGCGCGGCCTCTTCCAGCTGTTCGGCCGTCACCACCGCATCCACGGCACCTACTTTTAGCGCGGCATCGGCGCGGTTTTCGGTGCCACCGGCAATCCACTCGATGGCATTGTCGGCGCCGATAATACGCGGCAGGCGAACACAGCCACCCCAACCGGGCAGAATGCCGAGTTTGGTTTCTGGCAGGCCGATCTTGGTTTTCTCGCCCATCACACGAAAATCGGTGGTCAGCAATACTTCACAGCCACCACCCAGCGCCAATCCATTAATCGCCGTAACAGTGGGGAACGGCAGATCTTCGATAGCGTTAAAGATAGCGTGTACCTTGAGGTTCATCTCCTCCAGGTAGGCTTCGCCTTTATCAAACAGGCTGTGAAATTCGGTGATATCGGCGCCCACGATAAACACATCTTTCCCGCTAGCAATCAGCAAGCCTTTTAAGCCGTTTTCAGCTTGAATGGCCTTCACCGCCTCATCCAGCTCTGCTATCACAGCGCTGGAGAGCTTATTAACGGACTCATCTTTCAGATCGAAAGTGAGCATTGCGATATCATTGCCACTCGGGGTGTCACGACGTGTCACCGTGATGGCGTTGCCTTGATAAATCATCCGCGCTCTCTCCACATTTTCGGGCTGGCTCTGAAAAGAGAACCCGCCACGTTTTTTCATACGGCTTCTATAGACTTTCATACGGTCGTTTGATTGCCTTAGCTTGGTTGAGTTGCCAGGCAACGTCAAGCCCAGACTTTTGGCTAATTTACCCATCTAGTGAGACCAGCACTCCCCTGTGTGCGTTCATACTGCTAGGATCACGCTTCTTTTAATTTTGTAGGTTACCTTGTTATGGGCACACTGCTCACGCCATCGCGCATTGAGGCCGTTCAGCGGCGTATTGAAAGCATTGTCGAACGGCTAAAGCCGTGGAGCTGGATGTGGCCGCCCATGGCGTTCACTGCCGGTTTAGGTAGCTTCTTTCTGGTCGATCGCCAGCAGTGGTTAGGCGCTGCGTTAGCGCTGGGATTACTGTTCGCCTGGACACTACTGCTTTCCGAAAGTTTGATCAGCCGCTGGTTGTCGCGACGTGGACATCCCACACCCCCGCGTGGCGTGACCACCTTTATTGCTCAAATGATTCACCAGGAAACACTTTTCTTCACGCTGCCGTTTATTTTAGTCACCACCGTGTGGAATAGCGGACAGACGCTGTTTGCGTTGCTGGTCGGCGGCATGGCGATCCTGTCGATTATCGATCCGCTCTATTTCAAGGTCGCGGAGCGTTGGCGCAGTCTATATTTCGTCTTTCATGCCCAGTGCGTTTTCCTGGTACTGCTGGTCACGCTACCCATCATGGTGCATCTCACCACTGGCCAAAGTCTGCTACTGGCCCTGGGAATCACCATTTTGGTAGCCCTGCCAAGCTTTTGGCACTTGCTTAAGCAGCGCTCGCTCAAACGCTGGTGCGCTTTTTTTGTATTGACGCTGCTACTTGCCTATGGCGCTTGGCTTGGACGTATCTGGGTCCCACCCGCCAGCCTATGGATGACCAGCAGCGCGCTGTCTCCCGGTTTTGATGTGGAACAGCGTCTACCTCAGGGCTCTATGGCATTAACACCGCAAGCGATTAGCGAGAATGGCCTTTATGTTTATACCGCTATTCGGGCACCACGCGGCTTAAGTGAAACCATTACCCATGCTTGGCATCATAATGGTGAGGAAATGGACGTTGTGGAGCTTAATATCGATGGTGGCCGCGAGCAGGGCTATCGCGCGTGGAGTCATAAACAAAACTTTCCTGAAGACCCTACTGGGGATTGGCGCATCGACATCATGACGGGGACTGGCCAGCGCTTAGGGTTGATACGTTTTGAGGTGTCAGCAGATCCTCAGCACGCTTCACTGGCAGATGGCGAAATAAGCGCCAGTGGCCTAAGTGGATTAAACTTACGGCGATTTATACCGGGTCGCTCTAATGATGAAGAAGCGCGTCCGGAAGATTGAGGGGTTAAGCACCTTGCATTCAGCGGCGCAGCTTATGACAATTCCTATACTCACACTTATTGGCAGCTAGTTACCTATGGCTTCAACGATTGGATTTCGCATCGCACGCTTGCCCCATTTATGGCGCTCCATCTTGGATCGACGCTTAGCGCCGTTGGGTTTAACCCAAACACGCTGGGTGACGCTGTACCACCTGTGGCGGCTGGGCGAAGGCCACCCGCAGTGCGATCTCGCCCGCGTTATTGGGGTTGAGGCACCTTCGCTGGTGCGCACCCTTGGACAGCTTGAGGAGCAAGGCCTGGTTGAGCGACGCGCCTGCGACAATGACCGCCGCAGCAAGCGTATTTATCTTACCCCAGCCGCTATGCCGCTGTTGGAGCAGATCGACAACGTTGCCCAACAGGCGCGCAAAGAGATGTTCGCCGGCTTAAGTGAGGAGAACCTTGAGCAACTCAACGACTGGTTGGCGGTGATTGAAGCGAATGGACTGGCAATACAAGCACGGGATCAAGACAGCCCGGCTTCTTGATCACTGGCTTTGAGCGACACCGGCTCAGTGCCCTTCAGTGGCTGGCTGAAAGGCTGGTCGGCATGGCCACGCAGTGCATCTCGCAGCTGCTGAAATTCGGGTAGATAGGTCGCGAATCGCTCCGCGGTTTGCGACTCCCACCACCAAAGCGTCAGCGCATAAGGCGTTGATTGCACCACCAGTGCGTCTTGCGGTAAACGTTCCAGCAACGCTTTTAAAGGTATCGCGGCATTATCGGGTAGCGGACGCAAGGGGGCTATTCGCCAACGCCAGCCTGCGTAATAGGGTGCTAAAGCCTCGCTGGCATTGCTGTCTCTTACCAGCAGAAAATCCGGGCCGGGCCCTTCCTGGGGAAAGTGCCAACGGTACGCAGGCATAGTGCCTCTAAAATAGTGTAGCGGCGGCTTTTCCAGTTTGATGCTAACCCCCTGCTTTGAGGTTTGCGAACGCAGCGCCTGTTGGCGTTTTTGCCGCGGGCTGGGCTTTAGCCACATCACTGGCGCGATTACCAGCATCAAAATAAACACTATAATGAACCAATCCATCTCTACATTTCCTCCTACATAAGCCACACTGTATTACACTACTCTAAAAACCATGGCTCAGGCCGTTGTTTTGACTCAAGTCATTGTTAAAACGCTTGCTATTGTTAAAAAAGGACACGCCATCTAAAGTAAAGGTCATTGAACAAAGAGCTTTTTTCTTTGTTAACTAGTGCTATCCATGCCAAGGAGATACGCCATGAGCTATCACCACATTTTAGTTGCCGTTGACCTAACCAAAGACTCCCACAAGATTCTGGAACGTGCCGTTGCGATCGCTGAACGTAACGAACAAGCCAAAATCTCCATTATGCATACCCTGGAACCGCTTGGGTTTGCTTACGGTGGCGATATCCCCATGGACTTGACCAGCATCCAAGACCAGTTGGATGAACACGCTAAAAAACGCTTGGCCGAAATTGCCGCCCCACATATTGCCGAGCCTGATCAGCACGTTGTCGTTGGTATGCCCGATACCGAAATCCACCGTTTTGCCGAAGAGCACGATGTGGACTTGATCGTAGTGGGCTCCCATGGCCGCCACGGCTTCGCCCTGTTGTTGGGCTCAACCTCTACCGGTGTACTGCACGGCGCCCAGTGCGACGTACTCGCGGTGCGCGTAGGTAAAAAAGGCGAACAAAGCGACGAGTAATCCACGGCGTTATACCGCTGACAAAAAAGGCGCCCACACGGCGCCTTTTAACGTTACTTAGCCTATTCCCCTGCAGCCATCGCTTCCAGCTCCATCCAGCGCTCCATGGCAACTTCTAACGCCTTTTGCACTTTTTCAAGCGTTTGCAGCTTAGCCGTCACTGCGTCGGCATCCTGCTGATAAAACGCAGGGTCACCGATTTCACTCTCTAACGCCTCTATTTCCCCCTCAAGACGTTCGATTTCAGCGGGCAGTGCATCTAGCTCACGCTGCACATTGTAAGAAAGTTTGACGCTCTTTTTCGCTGGCATAGCGGGTGCTTCAGCGACCTTTTTGGGCGCCTCTGAAGTAGGCTCGGTACGCTGACGTGCCGCGCCTTCCCAAGGCGCCGGTGGCAGCTTGCCACCTTGGCGAATCCAGTCGGTGTAGCCGCCCMCGTATTCACGCACCACGCCGTCGCCCTCAAAGGCGAGCATGCTGGTGACCACGTTATCCATAAAGGTTCGGTCATGGGAGACCAGCAGCAGCGTGCCATCGAAATCGAGCAGCAGCTCTTCAAGCAGCTCCAAGGTTTCCATATCGAGATCGTTGGTCGGCTCATCGAGCACCAGCACGTTAGCTGGCTGGGTGAACAGCTTGGCTAACAGCAGGCGGTTTGACTCGCCGCCAGAGAGCGCTTTTACCGGCTGACGCACTCGCTCGGGCGTGAATAGAAAGTCCTGCAAGTAGCTCATTACATGGCGATCTTTGCCGCCTACGCTAACGCGATCGCTGCCCTGGGCAACGTTGTCATAAACCGTTTTTTCCAGCTCAAGCCCGGCGCGCAGCTGGTCAAAATAGGCCACTTTTAGGTTAGTCCCCATCTGAACCTTGCCTTCACTGGGTTCCAACTCGCCCAGCAGGATTTTCAGCAGGGTTGTCTTGCCCGCACCGTTGCGCCCCAGGAAACCAATACGGTCACCGCGCAGCACTTCAAGGTTAATATCGCGCAAGATCACCTCATCGCCAAACCGCTGGGTAACGCCCTGCAGTTCAACAACGCGCTTGCCTGTGCGCTCACCACGATCTACCGTCAGGTTGGCATTACCCTGGCGCTCACGACGCTGGCTGCGCTCGTTGCGCATCGCTTCCAGCGCCCGCACCCGGCCTTCGTTGCGGGTACGCCTGGCTTTAACACCTTGACGAATCCAGGCTTCTTCCTGGGCGAGTTTTTTATCAAACTCGGCGTTCTCCCGCGCTTCCACTTCCAGTTCATGCTGCTTGCGGGCCTGATACTCTTCGTACTTGCCGGGGTAACGCCCTAGTTGGCCGCGGTCCAGTTCAAGAATATTGGTCGCTAGTTTGGAAAGAAACGCCCTATCGTGTGTAATCAGTAGTACCGCGCCATTAAAGGCCAGCAGTTGCTCTTCCAACCAGGCAATGGTGTCTAGGTCCAAATGGTTGGTAGGCTCGTCGAGCAGCAGCAGATCAGGTTCGGCCACCAGCGCGCGCGCCAGCGCTACACGGCGGCGCCAACCACCGGAGAGCGAGCTCATCTCAGCCGCGGGGGGCAGGCCTAAGCGGGTCAGCACGGTGTCGATACGCTGGTGGAACGACCAGCCATCAATGGCTTCCAGGCGCGTTTGCAGGGTCGCCATGCGATTCATATCGGGGTCGGGATCGTTAATAAGATGATCGTACTCCGACAACAGCTCCCCCGCTTCCGGCAGGCCTTGGGCCACCATATCAAAAATGGTTAGACCGGATGACTCAGGTAACTCTTGAGACAGTACGCCTATTTTCAGGCCAGGTGCGCGCCAGATAGAGCCGTCATCGGGCAGGATATCCCCCGCGACCAGCTTCAGCAGGGTGGACTTGCCGGTGCCGTTGCGCCCGACCAGCGCCAGCCGCTCGCCTTTTTCAACCGTCAGGTCGGCGCGATTGAGTAGTACATGGGTGCCGTAGGCGAGTTGCAGCTGTTCGAGTCGTAACAGGGTCACGCGGTGTCCTCCTTAATCGTGAGGCGCACAGTGTAACGCATGAGCGCGCCGGGAGGGGGAACGTTATAGCACTGAACCGTATGGAGCAGAGACCACCAGCGTGGTAACGTTTTCCCAGCAAATAAAGTAACCCTATTAAAAGACATTTTTTTAAAGGCGGGCTGACAGTGACGGTGACCGTCTCGATGCATTTTGTAAATGAGCTGTTTAAAGGTTTACCCAACAGCGATACAACGCCCACCCGCTACCTGGAACGAGCGGGGATCTCGCCCTTTTTACTTTCGGCTCCCCATGGTCGCGTCACCGTTGAGCAGTTTGCCGAACTCTACCGCGGACTAGTCAACGAACTGGATGACGAAACGCCTGGATTTTTCTCCCGCCCGCTGCGTGGTGGCACCCTAAAACTGCTCTGTTTAAGCATGCTGGATGCACCAAACCTGCAGGTGGCGCTGCATCGCTATACGCAGTTTTTTCGTATACTGCTTGATGACTTTGGCTATGCGTTTACCCTTGAAGATGACTTGGCCCGCATGGCGTTGGTGGAGCATGCGCCCTTGGTGGGCAGCCGCATCTTAATTCATGAGCTAATGCTCAAGCTGTTTCATGGCATCGCGTCGTGGATGATTGCGCGTAAAATACCGCCCATTTTGATGGAATGCGCTTACGCCCAGCCGCCCCACAGTGCTGATTATCTTTACTTTTATCCTGGCACGGTGCGCTTTGAGCAGCCGCAAACCGCTATCTATATTGATCGCACTTTGCTTGATCACCCTATTCGGCAGACAAAGAAACACCTGGGCGCTTTTCTAAAGCGCGCCCCGGCGGACTGGTTCTATGTGTCGTTTGCCGATCGCCTGCTCACTCACCGGGTGCGGGAGCACCTTTCACGTCATTTGTTGACGGCAGGTTCGGTGCACAGCGCTGCCGATGCGCTACATATGTCTGCACGCACGCTGGCGCGGCATTTAAAAATGGAGGGTACCCACTTTCAAGCGGTCAAGGATGAGTACCGCCGCGATGTCGCTATTCAGGCACTCACCTGCAGTGAGAAGCCCCTTGTCAATATTGCAGAAGCATTGAGTTTCGAGGATCTAGCCTGTTTTAGCCGTGCTTTTAAAACCTGGACAGGCAACTCCCCCGCCGCGTATCGCAAAGCACGCACGGTAGGGAATGTTCGCTAATCGCATAGAGATATAGCAGTTACCTACCTGCATACATCAGTGTCGAGGGCAGGTTGGAGCGAGGGTCTTTTTCCATGGATGGAAAAAGTAGCGTCCACGGATGGATTCACAGCGCCCTCGCGGAAACCTGCCCTCGTACCCTGTGAATGAGCACTTGTAAGAGTAGTAACTCACTAAGAATATCTAAATTTCGGTACGAATACGTTTTTTATCCAGCTTGCCCACGCTGGTTTTGGGTATCTCATCGACGAAGCGAATCATACTGGGAATCGCCCAGCGGTTGAGTTTGCCTTGGGCGACAAACTGCTCTAGAAACGCCTGCACGGTTTCCGTCGTCGGTGGGTTGTTTAGATCAACAGGAACGGCTAGCGCGGCCGGTCGCYCCCCCCACTTATCGTCCGCCACCCCAATCACTGCCACTTCGGCAATGCCTGGGCACTGGCTGATATAACTCTCCAGCTCCAACGATGAGAGCCACTCGCCGCCGGTTTTAATCACATCTTTAATGCGGTCGCTAATGGTCAAAAAGCCCCGCTCATCGAGTGAGCCGACATCCCCGGTATGCAGCCAGCCGTTACGCCACAGCTCCGCACTGCGTTTCTCCTCTTTGTAGTAAGCCTGGGTCAGCCAGGGCGCTTGAACTCGCACTTCCCCAACGCTTTTACCATCGTTGGGGAGCGGCTCGCCGTCCGCGTCAACCACCTGCAACTTGACCAGCGGAATTGGCAGGCCCGCTTTACAGCGCCAGGGTAGCTGGGTCTCAAAATCAGCGTCACCAATATCCCGCGGTAGAATATCGGCGGTGAGCAGCGGGCAGGTTTCCGACATACCGTAAGCACTGCGGGTATCAATCCCCAGTGCCCATGCTTTGCTTGCCAGCGCTTGGGTTAACGCACTACCGCCCACCAACACTTTCCAGCCTGAGAGATCGACCTGTTTTGACGCAATCGCTTCGGCGCTAACCACCATGTTGAGCAACGTTGGCACACAATGGGAGAAATCAACTTTCTCGCTGACCAATAGCTTGACCAGCATTTCCGGCTCGTAGCGGCCTGGGTAAACCTGGGTAGCCCCCATCAGCGTGGCGGTATACGGCACCCCCCAGGCATGAACGTGAAACATGGGGGTAATCGGCATATACACTTTGTCGCGGTTGAGCAGCTCAAAACCGGGGGCCTGAAAAGCACTGGCCTCGTTCAAGGTATGCAGCACCAACTGGCGATGGGTGAAGAAAACCCCTTTGGGGTTACCCGTAGTGCCGGTGGTATAGAACAGCGTGGCAACGGCGTTTTCATCAAAGGTTGGGAAATCGTAATGGGTGGGCTGCTGGCTTAACAGTGCCTCAAACTCGCCTACCAGTGGCAGAGTGGTATCGACTGCTTGCGGAGCCTCCTGGCACAGCAGATAGCCACGCACCTGGGGGAGCTTATCGGCCAGCGGCTCAAGCAGCGGCACAAACTCTTCGTGCACGAACACAAATGCGTCTTCGGCGTGCTCCATGGTGTAGAGAATTTGTTCCGGGGCTAGGCGCACGTTCACCGTATGGAGTACCGCGCCGATCATCGGAATGGCAAAAAAGCACTCCAGGTAGCGGTGGCTATCCCAATCCAACACCGCCACCACATCGCCTGCTTGTACGCCCTGAGACGTCAGCGTATGGGCCAGTTGGTGCACCCGCTCACGAAAACGCTCATAGCTGTGGCGGCTCTGATCCCGGTAGACAATCTGATTGTCGCCCGCCATGCGCACGCCCGCCTCCAGCAGGTCGCCAATCATCAAGGCAGGGTTTGTCGCAGAGGCCGCGGCGGGTAAAATTTTCGGGGTAACTGAAGGCATAAAAACTCCTATAACTTTTTTCTTATAACACTGTTCTTGTAGCAATCGATTCGGATCAGCCGCGCTCGATAAGAAGGGCGATGCCCTGCCCTCCACCAATACATAGCGTTATCAATCCGTAGCGGCCATTAATGCGCTCCAACTCGTGTAGCGCTTTGAGAATCAGAATAGCCCCGGTGGCCCCCACCGGATGCCCCAAGGCAACCGCGCCGCCGTTGGGATTTAGCTTCGCTAACGGGAACCCGAGCGTTTCCGCCACCGCCATCGCTTGGGCAGCAAAGGCCTCATTGGATTCAATCACATCGATATCGTTGATACTAAGCCCCGCCTGCTGCAGGCAACGTTTCACTGCAGGAATCGGCCCAAGGCCCATTAGCGTTGGCTCAACGCCTGCGCTGGTGGCAACACGAAGATGCGCCCTGGGCGTTAAGCCACGCTGTGCGGCTTCATCGGCATGGGCCAGCACTAACGTGGCGGCCCCATCGTTGATACCCGAGGCATTGCCTGCGGTCACCATGCCATTTTTTTGGAAGGCTGGCTTGAGCCGCGCCAAATCGCTAAGTTGGACGCCATCGCGCACGTGTTCATCGCGGGAGAAAAGTACCGTTTGCTTACCGCGACTGACCTCCACTGCTACGATTTGATCGTCAAAGCGGCCTTCCGCGATGGCACGCGCCGCTTTTTGATGGCTCTCAAGGGCAAACTGATCCAACTGCTCACGGCTTAGGCCATACTGTTTAGCGATGTTCTCGGCGGTGCAGCCCATATGGCCGCTGCCAAAGGGGTCGCTCAAAATGCCTAGGGTTAAATCCTCAACATTCACATCCCCCATACGCACGCCGTTGCGCACTTGAGGAGGCAGCAGATAAGCCCCGCGCGACATTGACTCAGCGCCACCTGCCAGCGCTAAGCGGCTGTCGCCCATAGCAATCTGCTGGGCGGCTGAGACCACCGCCTGTACACCTGAACCACACAGCCGATTGACGTTGAAGGCCCCCGCCTCTTTCGGCACACCTGCTTCGAGCGCAATATGGCGCGCCAGATAGGCATCCTGGGGCCCGGTGGTAATAATGTGGCCGTATACCGAGTGGTCGATATCGCCACCCTCAACGCCTGCCCGCCGCAACGCCTCTTTGGCGGTGATCGCCCCCAGCTCAAACGGCGCCATTGTTGACAGCGAACCGCCAAAACCACCGATCGCGGTACGCGCACCGCCTAAAATTACTACATCATCCAACCGCATGGTGCTCTCCTGTATTCAAGCGCTTCGCTATATCCAGGGCGCTTCGCTAGGCCACTTTGCCCAACAGCGAACGCGCGACGACTTCTTTCATGATCTCCGAGCTACCGGCGTAGATGGTCTGCACCCGAGCATCTAGATAGAAGCGTGAAATGGGGTAGTCGTGGGTGTAGCCATAACCGCCAAACAACTGCAGGCAACGATCCACCGCTTGGCACTGCATCTCGCTTAGCTGCAGTTTTAAAATCGCCGCATCCGTGCTGCTCATGGTGCCTTGGCGGTACTTTTCGACGCAGTGCTCAAAGTAGGCCCGAGCGACGTCCAACTGGGCTTTGATCTCGGCTAAGGTAAAGCGGGTATTTTGAAAATCCGCGACCCGCTGACCAAATGCTTGGCGCTGCTGCACGTACTCCAAGGTCAACGCCAGCGCGCCCTCTACGGCACCTAACGCCTGCGCTCCTACGCCCAGGCGTTCACGGGGTAGCTCCTGCATTAAGTAGCGAAACCCAGCACCCTCTTCACCCAGCAGCGCATCATGGGGTAGCTGCATCTGATCAAAGGCAAGCTCGGCGGTGTCGCTGGCGTGCTGACCGATCTTTTTAATCGGCTTACCCCGCGAGAAGCCAGATAAGTGGGTATCGACCAAAAACAGCGAGACCCCTTTGGCATCGGCGGCGGGATCCGTTTTGGCACACACAATGACTAAGTCGGCAAACTGGCCGTTGGTGATAAAGATTTTGCTGCCGTTTAACTCCCAGCCCTCGGCAGTGCGCTTTGCGCGGGTCCTCATTGACGCAAGATCACTCCCCGCATGGGGTTCGGTCATCGCGATGGCGCCAAGATATTCACCACGAGCCATGGCAGGCAGCCACTGCTCCCGCTGAGCAGCTGTTCCCAAATTTTGTAGGTAGGGCATCACGATATTGGCGTGAATATTATAAGCGCTGGCCAGGCCACCAAACCCTTGGCGGGACAACTCTTCCAGCGCCAGCTGGGTGATGGCAATATCAGCGCCCGATCCGCCATGCTGTTCGTCCAGGTCAATACCGAGCAGGCCCGCAGCGCCCAGCGCATGCCACAGTGAGCGGGGTATTTCGCCTAAGGCCTCCCACTCATCATAGTAAGGGGCGACCTCCTGACGGAGGCAGCGTTTGATCATGGCGTGAAACAGTTCGGTCGTTTGCGCGTCCATGCTTACCCCTTAAGGTCTTGACGTAGATGGCGTTTAAGGATTTTGCCTGCGGTACTTTTGGGCAGCGCATCGGCAAAGAGGATGTATTTAGGCACTTTATAAGGCGCCATCAGCGTTTTTGCGTGATGGATCAGCTCCTCCTCGCTTGCCTCTTGGCCCTCTTTCAATACTACTACCGCCGTGATGGCTTCGATCCACTTCTCGTCGGGCTGACCGATCACCGCCACTTCGGATACCGCCGGGTGCTTAAACAGCCCCTCCTCTACCTCACGGCTAGCCACCAGTATGCCCCCGGTATTAATCACGTCTTTAATGCGATCGACGACATACAAGTAACCCGCTTCATCGAAGTAGCCCACGTCCCCCGAATGGAACCAGCCGCCTTGAAACGCCTCTTCGGTCATCGCCGCTTTATCCCAGTAGCCCTTCATAAGCTGGGGTGAGCGGTGGACGATTTCTCCATGTTCGCCAGGAGGGACATCGTTCATCTCAAGGTCAACAATGCGGGTTTCCACCGTCAAAATGGGCCGCCCGGCTGAAGCGGGCCGTTCGGCGTGCTCTTCAGGGCGCAGAACGGTCGCCAAGGGGGCGATTTCGCTCTGCCCATAGCAGTTATAGAGCCCTACGCCCGGTATCCGCTGCTGCATCTCTTCCAGTACCGGCACCGGCATAATCGAGGCACCGTAATAGGCTTTGTTGAGGGTGCTTAGGTCAAAGCGATCAAATTCAGCATGACGCAGTAAGCTGATCCAAACCGTGGGCGGGGCAAAAAATGATGCGATCTGATGCTCAGTGATGGCGCTTAAGCACAGCTCGGGAAGCGGCGCCTCTAGCAAATAGACGGGCGCACCGAGTAACAGTGCAGGCATGAGAAAGACGTGCATTTGCGCCGAGTGGTATAGCGGCAGCGCGGCGAGCATGGCATCGCTACCTTTGATATCCAGCTCGACCATGCAGGCCATATATTCGGCCATCAGTGCCTGATGGGTCATCATCGCGGCCTTCGGCGCGGCGGTGGTGCCCGAGGTATAGAGCAATTGAGCAAGGCTAGCACCGTCGACCGTCACATTTGGCTCTTCGCTATTGAACTCAGAAAGCGCATGAGCGAGGACATCAAAGCCTTCTGCACCCCGCTCCTGAGCCGCATGCAGGGTGCCCATCAGGGCTAGATCCAAGCCTTCGGTCGCGGCACTCACTTTGTCGGCGAGGCTGAGGTCACTTAGCAAGCCCCCTGCCCCCGACTGGTCAAGAATGTAGCGCAACTCATCGCTACTTAATGCGAAATTGATTGGCACATGCACCAAACCCGCTTTCGTAGCGGCCAACCAGGCGATGACGTAGGCGTCGGAGTTTTTGCCATACACCGCTAGTCGATCTCCTGGGGTAAGCCCTGCTGCCAGCAGGCCGTTGGCAACGCGGTTAGATGCTTGGTTGAGTGCTGAGTAGCGCCATTGACGTTCGCCAAATACCAGCGCCAGCTGATGTGAATATTTTCGAGCGCTGCGGTTTAGAGCAGCCCCGATGGTATTTTGCTGAATAACAGACGTTTCAGACATGCCAAATCCTCTGAGTTTTTGTAGTAAATTGGCAGCGACTTAACTGTTAACCAACGGACAGACACTTTCTGATAGCGGACGGAAGGCCTCTTCTGCCGGAATGGTACGGATGATGTGAAAGAGGTCATCTTCGTCTTGGGACTGTTCGGGGGTTTTAACTTCCACTAAATACATATCGTGAACCATTCGACCATCCTCACGAATGTAGCCACCGGTAGCGAAGATATCGTTAATGGGGGTATCGGCCATTTGCTGACGAACGGTTTGCGTATCATCAGTTCCAGTGGCTTCAATCGCCTCAAGGTAGTGGCGCGTGCTGGAGTAAAGACCCGCATGTACCATGGTGGGCATGCTGCCGGTACGCTCACGGAAGCGCTCCGCCCAGGCGCGGGTTTCGTCGTTCAAGTCGTAGTACCACGCTTTGGTGAACTGTAGGCCTTGGGCGTTTTCCAGCCCGATGCTGCGCACATCGGTACTAAACAGCACCATCCCCGCCAAAATCTGACCCGCTTGGGTAATACCGAACTCACCTGCTGTTTGCACCGCGTTAATCGTATCGCCGCCAGCGTTATTCAGCGCAATAACATCAGCACCGGACGCCTGGGCCTGAAGCATAAACGAGGAGAAATCACTGCTGGGGAAAGGGKGGCGGGCGCTACCCACGATGGKGCCGCCATTTTCAGTCACGACGCGAGTGACATCCGCTTCCAGTGCGTGGCCAAAGGAGTAGTCGGCACTCAGCAGGTACCAGTTTTTATGCCCCTCATCGGTAATCGCCTTTGCAGTACCGTTGGACATTGCCCAGGTATCGTAAACCCAGTGAATATGGTTGGGTGAGCAGTGCTCATTGGTAATGCCTGACGAAACAGCACCATTAACCAGCCCGAGTTTATCCGCCTCTTCCAATAGGCTCACTGCGGCCAAGGTGACAGAAGATGCCACCAGCCCGGTGACCATATCGACGTTCCGCTCATCGATCCACTCACGAACGACGCTTGAGCCTACATCCGGGCTATTACGATCATCTGCGCTAAACACCACAATATTGGCCCCATTGACGCTGCCGCCCACATCTTCAATCGCCATGTTGATGGCATCTTCACCCAAGGGACCAATGGGGTCGCGATAAACGCCGGACATATCGGCTAAATAGCCAATGCGTATTTCGTTATCAGAAATATTCTCAGCGGCAACGGCAATAGGTGCATAGCTGGCCATCAGAACGGCAGCAGCGAGAGTTGAAGTAGCAAAGCGGTAAGATGAACGATGAGATGAACGATAAGATAGTTGCATTGTTATGTGGCTCTCTTTTGTTGTTATTAAGGGTTGTCATTGAATCAATCGCAGTGACGTAACACGCAATAGCTTGGGTTCATCTTAGGCGGTAATAAGCCATGGCTGTTTACCTATCAAGCCAGATTTTTTGCAATTCGTGCCATATCTACACCCTTGCCAGTTTCAACACACCATTAGTCGATGCTTGCGCATACCGTTACAATGGTACTTTTGCCTATTGAACGGGAGACACCTTTGGCCACCGCTTATGCCGATGACTTTTTACCCGAAGCACTCCAGTTTCGTCCTGACACACCCTTGGTGGATATTGGCGCAAACCTGACTCATGAAAGCTTTGGTCGCGATCTTGAGGCGGTTATCCAGCGCGCCCAGGCGGCGCAGGTAACGACCATGATCGTCACCGGCACCGACCTTGCCCACGCCGAGCAAGCGGTTGCGCTGGCCAAGCAGTATCCTGGCCTCTACGCCACAGCAGGCGTTCACCCCCATGACGCTAGCCAGTGGGACAAACCCCTTGAGCGCGCCATGGGGGCTCTGCATGCCATGCCAGAAGTCGTCGCGGTGGGTGAGTGCGGGCTGGATTTCAATCGCAATTTCTCAACGCCCCAGCAACAGGAGCGTGCCTTTGAAGCACAGTTGGCGCTTGCGGTGGAAAGCGGTTTGCCGCTGTTTTTACACGAGCGAGATGCGGGCCAGCGGATGCGTGAAATACTGCATGCGTGGCGAGATGATATCAGTCACGCAGTGGTGCACTGTTTTACCGCCGATCGCGATACGCTGTTTGGCTATCTCGACCTAGACTTGCATATAGGCCTAACCGGTTGGATTTGCGACGAGCGACGCGGACATCATCTACGCTCATTAGTAGGTGATATTCCATTAACGCGTTTGATGGTAGAAACCGACTGCCCGTACTTGCTGCCCCGCAACCTCCCGGCGAAGCTAAAGGGTCGTCGACACGAACCGGCGTTGCTGCCGTGGATTGTCCGCGAGATTGCCCAGTGGCACGGTATTAGCGAAGCTGAGTTAGGGGCGGCAACCACACAGACCGCCCAGCGTTTTTTCCGTCTACCCACGGAATCTTAACAGGAGTATTAGCGTGGCCGATTATCCAGGATTTATAGCCATTGAAACGGGCGAAGACGATGGCCTCCCGCTAGCCATTGCCTGGTCACTGCCCGATGGCCGAGTAAAGCAAACATTGATTCAGCCAGACGATAGCTGGATCAAAGAAGATACCAATGCCATGGGCGCCTACAGCATGGAAGAGCTGGAGAGCCTGGGGGTTAGCCCGCTAGAGGTCATCCGCGAGCTGGAGAACGATCACTTCTCCGCTACCCTGTATACCAGCGACAACGGCGACGACGAAGCGGCGCTGGCGCGGCTGTTTGACACCTATGGGTTAGACCCTTTCGTGGAGTTAGCCCCAGCCTCGGTGCTTTACCCTTCCCTCACCCCAGGCGAATGGCACCGCCAGCGGCGTGAAACGTTCAGCGAGCTAGGATTAGAGCCGATGCGCCCTGAACATGAGTTGGAAGTGATGCTATCGATGCATCAACGCTTAACAGAAGAGGACTAGGCACAGCGCTAAGCAAACGACTATGCAGTGACCGCAGAGTCCGTGTTATCCATTTTATCCATCGTGGCATGCGCCTGGGCCACCGCCTCTGCAAGCGTCTCCTGGTGACAGTAGAAGCGCTCAAGCGCCATCAGGAAGGCGTTGGCCCGGGCTGGCAAGCCATCTTCCCAGTAGCGCTGGGCGCGGGCCTCTACTCGCGCCGCAAAGGCCTCAACATCTACCTCTATATCGCCGCCTAAATTATCTACGCTGACATGAAAATCGCGACCGCAGGCACGGGTGAAGATAGACTCTAACGCCTGTGGCGCAATCTCAGCCTGCTCAAACGCTTTTTGCTGTTCAGCATCCCGCCCATCAGGGCAATACCAGTAGCCGTAATCTTCGAGCTGACGCCGCTCTGCCCCTGCAATGCACCAATGGCTGATTTCGTGCAGCGCACTGGCATAGTAGCCACGAGCGAAAATTACCTGGTGATAGGGAGTTTCGCCGTTGGCGGGACGATAGAGTGGCTCATCGCCGCCGCGAATCAATCGAGTTTGATAACGCTCAGCAAAAACCCCATCAAAAAGCGCGGTAATATCGGCAAGCGTCCATCGATCCTGCGTGTCACTCACATTGACCTCATTTGTCATCGATTTTGGCGCATTATACCTGCCCTGTTGACGCAAGCTAACGTCTAGCCACCATAAGCGTGACGCACCTGCTAATATAACGACTTTTCGTGAATAATTTTCCCCATCAGGAGCCAACAAGTGGGCGGCTTTACTCAACAACTGAAATCGATCTACTGGCCAGAAACACGCTCTTTGATGTTCTTAGCGCTGCCTATTTGCGGCGCTCAGCTGGCTCAGGCCGGAATGAGTGTCGTCGATGTAATGATGACAGGCCGACATGATGCAACGTCACTCGCCGCCGTATCGGTAGGCTCTAGCCTATGGATGCCGTTGATGCTGTTTATAACCGGCACGCTGATGGGCCTTACGCCCATCGTTGCGCATTTACTGGGCGGCCAGCGCCACGCTGCTATTCGCCCGGCAGTTCATCAGGCGCTTTGGATTGCGCTACTGTTAGGTGCCGTAGCAGCAGTGCTGCTCTGGTCTGCCGTTATGCCCATATTCAAGGCAATGGACGTGCCTCCTGCGGTCGCGGATCAGTCTGCTGCCTACCTTTCTGCCGTCGCCTTTGGTATGCCGGGCATTGCCCTCTTTCAAGCGCTTAGGGCTTTTTCCGATGGTATGAACCATACCCGGCCAGCCCTTTGGATTAGCTTGGTCGGCTTAGCGGTCAATATTCCTGCTAACTACCTATTGATCTACGGCGGCGAGGGGTTAGTGAATCTCTTCGGCACCTGGATCCCTAGTAGCCTGCAACAACTGCCTGCCTTGGGGGCATTTGGCTGTGGTATTGCGACGGCCCTCTCAATGTGGACGATGGCACTCGCGATGGCCTACTACACGCGCCGAGGACGTACCTATAAAAGCGTCGCTATATGGCAGCAGCTAACGCCTCCCCAATGGGTCGGCATTCGCGAGCTCATAGTGGTGGGTGTTCCCATTGGCGTGGCTATTTTTGTCGAAGTTACCCTGTTTACCTTTATTGCGCTGTTTATTGCCAGTTTTGGCGAAGTCACCGTGGGCGCTCACCAAATAGCGCTTAGCTTCACCACCATTTTGTTTATGCTGCCTATGTCGTTGAGCATGGCGCTGACCGTCAGGGTGGGTAATACACTTGGACAGCAGCGTCTGACGCTAGCCCGCCAAGTTTCCTGGAACGGTATTGTGGTCAGTGTTTGTGTCGCCGTATTTAACAGCATCCTGCTATGGGTAACCGCTGTGCCGGTCATTTCGCTTTACACTTCGAATGCCGAGATTCAAGCGCTAGCGCTGTCGATCATTGCCCTAGCGGTTATTTTTCAACTTTCTGACTCGCTGCAGGTCAATTTAGCGGGCGCATTGCGTGGCTATAAAGATACCCGCATTGTCATGGTAATTACGGTGCTCTCTTACTGGATTGTAGGCTTGGGTGGTGGACACTGGCTGGGCTCTCTTGGAGTGGGTGACCTAGCCCCACTCGGCGTTCATGGCTACTGGATTGGCTTGATTGCTGGCTTAAGCACTGCGGCACTGCTACTTGGCTGGCGTTTACAGCGCATTAGTATTCGGGGGTAGGCATGGCTCGATGGAGAATTTTTTCTCTAGCAATAGCGCTAAGCGCCCTGCTGGTTGGCTGTGGCGACAACCCCGCTGAGCAGCAGTGGCAGGCCTACCACCAACAACTCGCCGATGACCTCGCACAGCCAGGCATTGAACGAGCTGACCCAGTTAATATTGGTGACTTCCCTGAGCGCTCAGAGCGGCTTATTGACATTCCCGAAACGCGAGATAGCCTGCTGAATGTTTACGCACTGCGCGAATGTCAAATCACTTCGCTAGTCGCCGCACGTAACAACCAACTGGGGCGTGTCGCGCCGCCCAGCCAACAGTGGTTATATGAGCGCACGCTATGGCAGCGACTAAGCGCCTGCTTAAATAGCCAAGTCCCCGATCAGTTAAGCGATGAAGACCGAACCCGCCTAGAACAATTAACAGCGACTAAAACAGCCCAGCTGCCCGCGGTAAGTTGGAACGCTATTTTTGACTCCAGCGAGTGGGTTAAAAGCTTTGCACGGGCAAGCCAGCCTTTAAGCAATGTTGATGAAGTCGCTCTTACCAGCCAGCTTGACGCCATCGAATACTTGCAAAAAATGACTGACCACCAGTTTGATCTTGACTGGCAGCAAGACTCTGCAACGCTTGAGAACCATTTAAAAACCCTCCAAGAGCGGCCCCTAACCGCCGAAGTGCTGCGCACCCTGCTACTCGCCTCTCAACGCTTAACAGAAGCAAATGCATTGCTAACTCAGCACAGCGATGCCACACACTGTTTAAGGGGCTGGGAGACACCGTCGGTTGAGCCCTTAGCAAGTACAGCCAAGCAGTGGTTAACAGMGATCAATCGTTTAATTGACGCGCAACAGGTAGACAAACCACTGGCGATCCAACGCTATCAAACACGCTGGCTCTCGCTGAATAATGCCCAAGCGCCCTGGGGCCAGTTTCAGCGAGCACTCACCGAACATCAAACGCTACGAGCGCGCTTTGCACCTTGCTCAAACAATTAAAAATCGCAGAACCCTTAACCTTATGAGCAACATGTGCTATTGGTGAGTAATGAAGCTAGGTGAATAAAGACGCAAACTAAGCATCTGCTTCACCAATGTGATGACCACGCAGCACAAGGAGGGACACAATGGGCGCATCCCTGTCACCCCGCTCTGCCCAGGTCATCGACCTGGAAACTGTGCGCCAGCGTCAGCAGGCGCAAAAGTGCCTAGTCCGTTTAGCCCCTGAGCTAGATGGCCTAGAGATGGTGTACCAACTCGCTGCGAGTCCCGATACCTACTATGGCTTGCCTATTTTGGCCTGGGGGTTAAGGGAGGATGGTAGCGTCATCGGCTTGGTGCCGTGGATGGAAACCCTGGCAGCCTGCCATGATCTGAATAGCCAGGAGAACGGCTATTTTGTGGGTTATCGTGATCCTGAAACAGAGGAAATTTTTGATACACCACCAGATCACAAATACCACGAGCTAGTCGCTGCAGCTGAATACTTTGATTATGAGTCTTCTGGCGAAGTGACCCTCATCCAGCAAATCCCTGATACCTTGGGCACCCACGCACTGTGCATGAATCACCCCAACTCACCCTGGCATATGAAGCCCGTTTACGGCTGGCGCCTCTACAGCGACGGCAGCCTAGACGCGCTACTTGCAGATGAGAATAAAGCGGCGATGACGCCGATTTTKTTAGGGGATAAGTGCCTGTACAGTGCCCACGCCCGCCATCAAACGGTTTACTTTTTCCAGCGCCATATCGCCAATCGTATACTGGAAGAAGATCCAGCAACGCTTGATGCGCTAGCCATGATGGTAGTGGCTAGTGATTAACTGGGCAAAATTAGTGCTATGACTTAGCTCTGCGACCATCGGCGAGGCCAATATCAATTAGTTGATGTGGGCCTCGCTTGGGTTTTCGCGCTATTTTGAAGAGCTATTTCTAAGAGCTGTTTAGAAAGGCTATCCCAAAGGACTAACTCAAAGGGCTATGCCAAACGAATAAAGTAGAGGTAGTTATTCACAGAGGAGGTGTTCTGCTCAAGCAGTTCATGCCCTAAAAACTGACAAAACTTGGGCACATCTCGCGTGGTAGCCGGGTCGGTGGCAATCACTTTGAGCACTTGGCCTGATGTCATATCGCGCACTTTGTTATGCATCAGCATAATCGGCTCTGGGCAGTAGAGCCCCGTGGTGTCTAATACCGCGTCAAAGCTGGGTAACGTACCCGTATTATCAGCCATCAATATCCTCGATGTAGGAAACAGAAAGTATGATTAAAGTTATCATCGAACGGCGAATTATGCCCGGTCTTGAAGAAGAATTTGAACAAGCAGCGCGGGAGGCAATGCGCGTTTCTCTAGGCGTAAGGGGCTTCATCGGTGGTGAAACACTGGTAGAACTTGGTCATACCGATCGTCGACTGATGATTACCAAATGGCGTGACATCCGCGCTTGGAAGGAGTGGCACTCAAGCGAAGCGCGGGCAATGGCCATGCAGCGTATTTTACCGCTATTAACTGAAGATGAAACTATCCGGATTTACGAGCCTGGCTATTAAATAGCTTTTGCTTAATCTATCAATCTCTTAACCGCACATGCACCGTCACCTCTTCACGGTCATGATAGAGGTGACGGCACGAGATACTGGCATGCACCCCTGCTTTTTCCAGCGACTCTTCCAGTGCCGTTAGGCAGCGTGTGACCTCATCCCAACGCTTTTTCATGGGCAGTTTAAGGTTAAAGATCGCCTCTTTGCACCATTTACGAATTAGCCAGCGCTCCACCATGGCTAGCACTCTCACTGGTTTATCAACAATATCGCACACCAGCCAGTCCAAACGCTGTGGTGGCTCCCAGGTAAAGCCATCCTCTTTAAGATGATCTATCTGCCCAGTCTTCATCAACTGCGTGTCCATGGGGCCATTATCGATGGCGTACACATACATGCCCCGCTGAACCAGTTGCCATGTCCAGCCGCCCGGGGCAGCCCCCAAGTCAGCTGCCTGCATATGCGGTGCAAGGCGCGTCTCCCACTCTTCCCTAGGGATAAACTCGTGCCACGCCTCTTCCAATTTAAGCGTTGAGCGGCTGGGGGCACGAGAGGGAAAGCGCAATCGACGAATACCATTGATTAAATCGCTGCGATTGCCTGGGAAGCTCATCGCCAGCTGCACTTGATCACCATCAGTCCAGAAAATATGTAAGCGTCGTGCGCCCGCGCTGCGCCTTAACGCACCACGCTTTTTCAACATACTTTCCAGTGGCTTGKTAAGCGCCTTAATCAGCCCGGCCAGCGCTTTGCCATCGTTGGTATCCGGCGTTTCATGCCAAATCTCTTCAAAGCTCCAGCGGCTGGCTTTGACCTGTTCCAAGATCGCGGTAAGACGGTCGTCACGTGAAAGAGKGAGCGCAGGCAAGGCCGCTAAGCTCTGGCGCGCGAAAATCAGCTTTTTAAACGCTGCCTGACGGTGTAAATCATTCACCGCTTCGCCATCGACACGCGTTAAGCTTACCCACCCTTCCCCATGAGATGATTCACAGGGAATGCCCTGTAATGCTGCGTGATGCTGTAGCTCTGCCAGCGCATCACTCTCAAACCCAGGACGGCAGTAAACTAACCATGACGTAGGTACCGTTTCACTCACCTCTTCACCTCGATTCCGCCCATCACAAACGGTGAGGGCTGCCTAATTAATTGGGGCGCATCATAGCATTTATCTAGCTAAGGCGTGAGGCGTGAGGTGTGAGGTGTGAGGTGTGAGGTGTGAGGTGTGAGGTGTGAGGTGTGAGGTGTGAGGTGTGAGGTGTGAGGTGTGAGGTGTGAGGTGTGAGGTGTGAGGTGTGAGGTGTGAGGCGGAACAGGATATTGGGGAGACCCCCATTCMCCAACGTTTTCTACTCACGATTCACGACTTACCCTTCACCCAACACAAAAAAAATCCCCCAAGGCATCAGCCCTGGGGGATTTTTCGTAATAAGTGCCTGACGATGACCTACTCTCGCATGGGGAGACCCCACACTACCATCGGCGCTAAGCGGTTTCACTTCTGAGTTCGGCAAGGGATCAGGTGGTTCACGCGTGCTATGGTCGTCAGGCGTAACTGTTAATGTACATCATGCTGTTTGTGATCGTCTCATTGTGCCGCCTGCTCGTTTGAGTCAGGCCACACGCTGCGTATCCGGTGTTTTAATGTTGCGTCATCATTACGACCAGACCCCTTGGGTGTTATAGGGTCAAGCCTCACGGGCCATTAGTACACGTTAGCTCAACGCCTTGCAGCGCTTCCACACCGTGCCTATCAACCAGCTGGTCTCGCTGGGCCCTTCAGGAGGCTCTAGGCCTCAGGGATGTCTCATCTTGAAGGGGGCTTCCCGCTTAGATGCTTTCAGCGGTTATCCCGTCCGACCATAGCTACCCGGCAATGCCACTGGCGTGACAACCGGAACACCAGAGGGTCGTCCACTCCGGTCCTCTCGTACTAGGAGCAGCCCTTCTCAAACATCCAACGCCCACGGCAGATAGGGACCGAACTGTCTCACGACGTTCTAAACCCAGCTCGCGTACCACTTTAAATGGCGAACAGCCATACCCTTGGGACCGACTTCAGCCCCAGGATGTGATGAGCCGACATCGAGGTGCCAAACACCGCCGTCGATGTGAACTCTTGGGCGGTATCAGCCTGTTATCCCCGGAGTACCTTTTATCCGTTGAGCGATGGCCCTTCCATACAGMACCACCGGATCRCTAGRACCTGCTTTCGCACCTGMTCKACGTGTCTGTCTCGCAGTCAAGCRCCCTTATGCTCTTGCMCTCAATGCACGATGTCCGACCGTGCTGAGGGTACCTTCGTGCTCCTCCGTTACTCTTTAGGAGGAGACCGCCCCAGTCAAACTACCCACCACACACTGTCCTCGATCCGGATAACGGACCTGAGTGAGAACGCCAATGATGCCAGGCTGGTATTTCAAGGTTGGCTCCACCCGAACTGGCGTCCGAGTTTCAAAGCCTCCCAGCTATCCTACACAGGCAACATCAGCGTCCAGTGTGAAGCTATAGTAAAGGTTCACGGGGTCTTTCCGTCTAGCCGCGGGTACACCGCATCTTCACGGCGATTTCAATTTCACTGAGTCTCGGGTGGAGACAGCGTGGCCATCATTACGCCATTCGTGCAGGTCGGAACTTACCCGACAAGGAATTTCGCTACCTTAGGACCGTTATAGTTACGGCCGCCGTTTACCGGGGCTTCAATCAAGAGCTTCGCCTTGCGGCTAACACCATCATTTAACCTTCCGGCACCGGGCAGGCGTCACACCCTATACGTCCGCTTGCGCGTTAGCAGAGTGCTGTGTTTTTAATAAACAGTTGCAGCCACCTGGTATCTTCGACCGGTTCGGGCTAGGAGAGCAAGTCTCTTCACCCTACGCCGGCGTGCCTTCTCCCGAAGTTACGGCACCATTTTGCCTAGTTCCTTCACCCGAGTTCTCTCAAGCGCCTTGGGATTCTCACCCTGACCACCTGTGTCGGTTTGGGGTACGGTCGCACATGATCTGAAGCTTAGAGGCTTTTCCTGGAAGCGTGGCATCAGTGACTTCCTGACCGTGGTCAGTTCATCTCGTGTCTCGGCCTTGAAAGGGTCCGGATTTACCTAAACCCTCAGCCTACTCACTTTCACCAGGACAACCAACGCCTGGCTCACCTAGCCTTCTTCGTCCCCCCATCGCAACCATGTCCGGTACGGGAATATTGACCCGTTTCCCATCGACTACGCCTTTCGGCCTCGCCTTAGGGGCCGACTCACTCTGCTCCGATTAGCGTCGAACAGAAACCCTTGGTCTTCCGGCGAGGGAGTTTTTCACTCCCTTTATCGTTACTCATGTCAGCATTCGCACTCGTGATACCTCCAGCAGACTTCTCAATCCACCTTCATTGGCGTACACGACGCTCCTCTACCGCTCATCCTAAGGATGAACCCGTAGCTTCGGTACCTGGTTTAGCCCCGTTACATCTTCCGCGCAGGCCGACTCGACTAGTGAGCTATTACGCTTTCTTTAAAGGATGGCTGCTTCTAAGCCAACCTCCTAGCTGTCTGAGCCTTCCCACATCGTTTCCCACTTAACCAGGATTTCGGGACCTTAGCTGACGGTCTGGGTTGTTTCCCTTTTCACGACGGACGTTAGCACCCGCCGTGTGTCTCCCACGCGTTACTCACCGGTATTCGGAGTTTGCCTCGGGTTGGTAAGTCGGGATGACCCCCTAGCCGAAACAGTGCTCTACCCCCGGCGGTACTACGTGAGGCGCTMCCTAAATAGCTTTCGAGGAGAACCAGCTATCTCCGAGCTTGATTAGCCTTTCACTCCGATCCACAAGTCATCCAAATCTTTTTCAACAGATCCTGGTTCGGGCCTCCAATTGATGTTACTCAATCTTCACCCTGCTCATGGATAGATCGCTCGGTTTCGGGTCTATATCCAGCGACTGTGTCGCCCAGTTAAGACTCGGTTTCCCTACGGCTCCCCTATACGGTTAACCTCGCCACTGAATATAAGTCGCTGACCCATTATACAAAAGGTACGCAGTCACAGAACAAGTCTGCTCCTACTGCTTGTACGCACACGGTTTCAGGATCTATTTCACTCCCCTCTCCGGGGTTCTTTTCGCCTTTCCCTCACGGTACTGGTTCACTATCGGTCAGCCAGGAGTATTTAGCCTTGGAGGATGGTCCCCCCGTCTTCAGTCAAGGTTTCTCGTGCCCCGACCTACTCGATTTCACATGATCAGATTTTCGACTACGGGGCTATCACCCGCTACGGCCACGCTTCCCAACGTGTTCGCCTAATCAGTCACATGCTTAAGGGCTGGTCCCCGTTCGCTCGCCGCTACTAGGGGAATCTCGGTTGATTTCTTTTCCTCAGGGTACTTAGATGTTTCAGTTCCCCTGGTTCGCCTCGTACACCTATGTATTCAGTGCACGATACTCATCTTATGATGAGTGGGTTTCCCCATTCAGAAATGCCCGGGTCACAGGTTGTTGCCACCTCACCGAGCCTTATCGCAGGCTACCACGTCTTTCATCGCCTCTGGCTGCCTAGGCATCCACCGTGTGCGCTTCATTGCTTGACCCTATAACCCGAAGGAGTCTGGATGTCGCAATGATCACGTTTCATTTTGCCGGATACGCTTGAGACGTATCACAATTTAAGACCATACCTTGCGGTATGTTCTTGTCAGCATGATATACATTGTTAAAGAGCGACTGCTATACGCAGTGATAAGGCAACGCCGTAGGCGGCTGGCTTATCACTGCGCATCAACAGCTATCTGATCAGGTAATTCATTGTGGACGCTTACCGACTGTGACGCATCGTTTAAGGAGGKGATCCAGCCGCAGGTTCCCCTACGGCTACCTTGTTACGACTTCACCCCAGTCATGAACCACACCGTGGTGATCGCCCTCTTGCGTTAGGCTAACCACTTCTGGTGCAGTCCACTCCCATGGTGTGACGGGCGGTGTGTACAAGGCCCGGGAACGTATTCACCGTGACATTCTGATTCACGATTACTAGCGATTCCGACTTCACGGAGTCGAGTTGCAGACTCCGATCCGGACTGAGACCGGCTTTAAGGGATTCGCTGACTCTCGCGAGCTCGCAGCCCTTTGTACCGGCCATTGTAGCACGTGTGTAGCCCTACCCGTAAGGGCCATGATGACTTGACGTCGTCCCCACCTTCCTCCGGTTTGTCACCGGCAGTCTCCTTAGAGTTCCCACCATTACGTGCTGGCAAATAAGGACAAGGGTTGCGCTCGTTACGGGACTTAACCCAACATTTCACAACACGAGCTGACGACAGCCATGCAGCACCTGTCTTACAGTTCCCGAAGGCACACCAGAATCTCTTCCGGCTTCTGTAGATGTCAAGGGTAGGTAAGGTTCTTCGCGTTGCATCGAATTAAACCACATGCTCCACCGCTTGTGCGGGCCCCCGTCAATTCATTTGAGTTTTAACCTTGCGGCCGTACTCCCCAGGCGGKCGACTTATCGCGTTAACTTCGCCACAAAGTGCTCTAGGCACCCAACGGCTGGTCGACATCGTTTACGGCGTGGACTACCAGGGTATCTAATCCTGTTTGCTACCCACGCTTTCGCACCTCAGTGTCAGTGTCAGTCCAGAAGGCCGCCTTCGCCACTGGTRTTCCTCCCGATCTCTACGCATTTCACCGCTACACCGGGAATTCTACCTTCCTCTCCTGCACTCTAGCCTGACAGTTCCGGATGCCGTTCCCAGGTTGAGCCCGGGGCTTTCACAACCGGCTTATCAAGCCACCTACGCGCGCTTTACGCCCAGTAATTCCGATTAACGCTTGCACCCTCCGTATTACCGCGGCTGCTGGCACGGAGTTAGCCGGTGCTTCTTCTGCGAGTGATGTCTTTCCTACCGGGTATTAACCGATAGGCGTTCTTCCTCGCTGAAAGTGCTTTACAACCCGAGGGCCTTCTTCACACACGCGGCATGGCTGGATCAGGGKTGCCCCCATTGTCCAATATTCCCCACTGCTGCCTCCCGTAGKAGTTCGGKCCKTKTCTCAGTCCCGATGTGGMTKATCATCCTCTCAGACCAGCTACGGAYCGTTGCCTTGGTAAGCCATTACCTTACCAACTAGCTAATCCGACATAGGCTCATCCAATAGCGGGAGCCGGAGCCCCCTTTCTCCCGTAGGACGTATGCGGTATTAGCCTGGGTTTCCCCAGGTTATCCCCCACTATCGGGCAGATTCCTATGCATTACTCACCCGTCCGCCGCTCGTCAGCGGGTAGCAAGCTACCCCTGTTACCGCTCGACTTGCATGTGTTAGGCCTGCCGCCAGCGTTCAATCTGAGCCATGATCAAACTCTTCAGTTTAAGATCTATGCGGTTCTTACCCGCCACTCGAAAGTGACAGAAGCGAACCAAACTTGGCTCAAGGTTCAAACGAATTCATTCAAAACAGATCCCAAAGGACGAATCCTTTAAAACCTTATTGCTTGAGTCGCTTGCCTTGATATTTGGTGATTTGTCACCAACATCAGCAAGCGCCCACATGAATTACCTGATCAAATTGTTAAAGAGCTGTTTCGCTGTCGGGTTACTGTGAAAGTAACCGGGCTGCCGTTGAACTGGCTTGCCGCAGCGAGGAAGACGCATTCTACGCATTTCCTGGTGGTTGTCAAGGGCGTTGTTTTCGATGTGGTACTCATTACACCCAAAACCGCGAGCTATCGCAAAAGCGGTAACCATTTGACAAACCAAGGCTTTTACACCTTATGCACCGCTGGTAACGCTTGGCGTCCCCGGCAGCGGATGCGTACTTTAAGGCCTCACTATCAAGATAGCAAGTAAAAGACGTATTGCGTATAAAAAAGCGRCAAAAGGTKGCCCTTTTGCCGCAAACCACCGATCAGAACGCCTGACCAGAGAGTGCCTGTTGGCGTGCTTTAGCTCACGCCTTCAGCAATCGACGTTTCAAATTTCAAAACCCAAACCAAAATCTTCGCTGGAGATAGCCATTAGGCTGGAAGCGCCTGACTGGATCATCTGCGCATGAGCCTTGGTGCGCGGCAATAGCCGCTGGTAATAGAAACGGGCAGTATTCAACTTAGCGGCATAGAAAGCTTTATCGTCGCCCTCTAGCGATGTAGATGCCTGCTTGGCCGCGCGGGCAAATAGATAGGCCAGCGTGACGTAGCCTGAATACATAAGGTAATCAACACTCGCCGCGCCGACTTCTTCACGGTCTTGCATCGCCTTCATACCCACGCCCATGGTTAGCTCGCCCCACTCTGCATTGAGCTTCGCCAGTGGTTCGACAAATTCCTTAAGGGCTGGATTGTCAGCTTCGGTTTTGCAAAATTTATGGATCTCTTTGGTGAAAACCTTTAGCGACTCACCTTGGCTCATGAGCACTTTACGGCCCAGCAGATCAAGCGCCTGAATGCCTGTGGTGCCTTCATAGAGTCGAGTAATACGCGCATCACGCACCAACTGCTCCATGCCCCACTCTTTAATAAAGCCATGGCCGCCGTAGATCTGCACACCTTCGTTAGTGCTTTCAAAACCAACTTCGGTCAGGAAGGCTTTAACAATAGGCGTTAGCAAGCCAAGCAGGGTTTCAGCGTGATCTCGCTCTGCACCCGGCTCACCATGCTCCACTACATCGAGCATTTGCGCAGTATAAAGCACCAACATACGCCCGCCTTCGGCGAAGGCTTTCTGGGTCAGCAGCATGCGGCGCACATCAGGGTGGACAATAATCGGATCAGCAGGCTTTTCAGGAGCCTGTTTGCCCGATAAGCCGCGCATCTGTAACCGATCACGGGCATAGCTCAATGAATTCTGAAAACTGGCTTCAATCAACCCCAGCCCTTGAATCCCCACCCCAAGACGCGCAGCGTTCATCATGGTGAACATACACGCCAAGCCTTTATTCGGGGCACCCACCAGATAGCCGGTTGCGCCATCGAAGTTCATCACGCAGGTGGCATTACCATGAATGCCCATCTTGTGCTCGAGCGAACCGCAGGTGACGCCATTACGCTCACCCACACTGCCGTGGGCATCAGGCAAGAACTTAGGCACTACAAATAGCGAAATACCTTTAGATCCTTCCGGTGCGTCGGGCAGTTTTGCCAAAACCAAATGGACGATATTTTCAGCCAGATTATGCTCACCGGCCGAGATAAAAATTTTAGTGCCGGTAATCGCATAGGCATCGCCATCAGCGGGCACTGCTCGGGTCTTGATCAATCCTAGGTCAGTACCGCAGTGCGGCTCGGTTAGGCACATAGTGCCCGTCCATACACCTTCAACCAGCTTGGTGAGATACGTCGCCTTCTGCTCATCGGTGCCATGATGGCGCAGCGCATCCGCCGCACCATGAGAGAGCCCAGGGTACATACCCCACGCCAGGTTAGTCGCGCAGATCATTTCCGACAGCAGCATTGCCAATGAAGGCGGCAAGCCCTGGCCGCCATGGGCAGGATCAGCGGCAAGGCTCGGCCAGCCGCCTTCTACGTACTGTTGGTAGGCTTCTTTAAAGCCGCTAGGCGCTTTGACTTCGCCTCCCTCTAACAGGCAACCCTCTTCATCGCCACTCTGATTGATCGGGAGCAGTACGTCACGGGCGAAGCGTGCGCCCTCTTCTAGAATGGCACTGACCACGTCTGGCGATGCATCGTCACCACTAGGTAGACGCGCGTAGTGAGCGGGGTAGTCGAGCATTTCGTCCATAACGAAACGCATATCACGAATGGGGGCCTGATAGCTGGGCATCACACTTCTCCTGAAATAGGGGGCTTGGAAGCCAATCAGATTCTTTTGACAGAAGGCTTTCAAACACATGTTTGAAAACTATCGCGAGCGCCCCACAGAGTCAAGCGAGCGTTTGAATTTAGCCTTGAAACACACTAGAACTTTGGTCGCCTACGGAGTAACCCATTGACATCAATAATAAAAAACTCGCCAGCTAAAAGCTGACGAGTTTCCCTATTTCCCTTCCACCTACTTACCACTTACTTACTGCATGCGAATGCCGCCATCTAAACGGATCAACTCACCGTTCAGCATGGGATTGGTAATAATCTGCTCGGCTAATTGCGCAAATTCATCCGGCTTACCCAAGCGCTTAGGAAAAGGCACAGCGGCCGCTAGCGCCTGGGCGGCCTCGTCGGGAATCTCGCTCATCATCGGCGTTTCAAATACACCTGGGGCGATGGCCATGACACGAATAGCATGCCGCGACAACTCCCGCGCCGCAGGCAAGCTCATACCCACAACGCCCGCTTTAGAGGCGCTGTAAGCACACTGCCCTACCTGCCCATCAAAAGCGGCGATAGAAGCGGTATTAATAATCACCCCCCGCTCGCCACTCTCATTAGGCGCATTTTTAGCCATTGCGGCAGCCGCGAGGCGCATGACGTTAAAAGTGCCGACCAGGTTGATATTTATCGTTTTGGTGTAGCTGTCTAAATCCGCTGGATTCCCCTCACGATCCACCAGCTTGGCTACGCTAACGACGCCGGCACAGTGAACCACCCCCGAAAGCCCACGCTCCCCCCCCAGCGCTACCGCTGCATCAACTGCCTGCTGCATTTGTTCGGCTGAGGTGATATCTGCCAGGCACGCTTGGGCCTGCTCCCCCAACTGCTCAGCATGGATTTTGACGCTATCGTTTAGGTCGCATAAAACGACGCGGGCACCTGCAGCGACTAACCGCTCAGCGGTTGCTGCCCCTAGCCCCGAAGCGGCACCGGTAATTAAAAAAGTACTCTCCTTAACCTGCATAACCGTATTCCCTATGGTCGTTATGTTTACTTAGCTGTTTTGGCTTCTTCTACCGCCTGGGCACGCAATTTGAAGCGCTGTATCTTGCCGCTGGGGGTTTTAGGCAGCTCATCGACAAACTCAATAATGCGCGGGAAAGCGTGGGTTGATAGCCGCTCACGCACACGTTGCTTGATTTCATCTGCAAGCTCATCACTTGCCTCATAGCCTTCGCGCAGCACGATATACGACTTAATCACTTCGCCGCGAATCTCATCGGGCTGTCCAACCGCCGCAGACTCAGCGACCGCAGGGTGCGTCATCACGCTATTTTCGACATCCGTTGGCCCTACGCGATAACCCGCCGTGGTAATAATGTCGTCGTCGCGGCCAGCAAACTGGAAGGTGCCGTCTTCATTGCGGATAACCACGTCACCGGTCAGGTAATAGCCCTCTACAAAAGGGTTCTTCTCTTGCCAGGTGTAGCCCTGAAAAAAGTGCGCTGGAGATTGCTTGATATCCACCGCAAGGACACCAGGCTCACCGGCAGGCAGCTCTTTATACTCCGCATCCAAAATTGCCAGACGATACCCTGGCATCGGCACACCCATCGCGCCCACATGCTTAAGGTGGTCAAGAGCATGGTGGTTATTACACGTCATGCCGGTCTCAGTCTGGCCGTAGTGATCCATGACCGGACAACCCAACGACCTCTCTACCCAGGTCACCACTTCCGTGTTTAAAGGTTCACCCGCCGAGCTAGCCGCCCGAAGTTGCAACGTTTCATGGGCGTCATCAAACAGACCTGACGCCTTCATCAGCCGATAAGCCGTCGGCGCAGCAGCAAAATTGGTAATATGATGGCGCTTCATAAACGCCAGCGCCCCTTCGGCGCTAAATCCTGCCTCGCAAAAATGCGTCGTCACGCCAAGTAGCAAAGGCCCGGCAATCGCGTAGTAAAGACCATAGGCCCAGCCGGGGTCGGCCATATTCCAAAAACGGTCATCGTCACGCAGGTCAATGGCCAGTTCCATATAGATCGCAAAAGCCGTCATCCCTGCCAGCGGCACAGCTACGCCTTTTGGCTTGCCTACGGTGCCGGAGGTGAACATTTGCAGAAATGGCTCTTCGGGCGAGAGTCGCGGCGGCTTGTCGCTCATTGACGTATGCGTCAACGCTGACAGCCAATCGTGATCCTCGCCGTGTTCACTGGTCGCTCCACCTACAGTCAAAACCGGCGGGCACTGGCTAAGGCCATCAAACTTATAGCGGTTAGCGTGATCGGTAATCACTAGTTTGGTATCCGCACGGCCTAATCGATAATCCACCGCATCGGGGCCAAAAGCGGTAAATAAAGGCTGATAAACCGCGCCAATACGCCATGTGGCGAGTACTGCAATCAATAGCTGTGGTGACCGCGGCAGCATACAGGCAATGCGATCACCTTTACCCAACCCTTGGGATTCAAACCATCCCGCTAACTTCGCGCTCTGCTCATCGAGTTCGGCGTAGGTCAAGGTATGCAAATCACCTTGAGTATCTTCTTGAACCAGCGCCAGCACCTCGCCACGCCCCTCACGCACATGACGACCACAGCAGGCCTCAAAGGCATTCAGCAAGCCGTCCTGGTGGTCATCCAGGCGAGCAATAACGCTATCCACGGAGAAACTATCGCGATAGTGGTGATAGTCGGGCAGTGATTGTGATATCGCTGTCATGATGGCTCTCTTATGTCGTTGATAATTGTTGTTGGTAACGAGCTCTAGGCATTAAAGGTGGGAAAGTAGTCCGTCGCTATAATTATCCGTTGACGTTAACGTAACCCCATAGATAATAGCAACGCTAAAAGTAATCGGTGCAGAGAGCAAGCACTGTTATAAATTGTCGCGTTAGACGTTGGTCGAGGCGGTGGTCATCGAGGCATCAAGCAGGGGTAGGCATAATCATGGCGACAAGCTCATCAGCAAGGTCATCGGGTGAGCGAGGGCCGTTAGGGTCGTACCAGCGAACCGTCCAGTTGAGCGCCCCAAGTACAAAGCGCGAGACAAGAAAGCGGTCACCATGAATCAACCCTGCTGCCAAGGCATCGTCAATCACAGCGACCCACAGCGCCTCGTAAGCATCGCGTAGATGGCTCAAATGGGCACTTGCCGCAGGATCCAGGCGACGCCACTCGAAGAGCGCCACCACATGCGCATTGCGGTCGGTAAATAGCGTTTCTAAATGAGCACGGGCCATGGCACGTAACCGCATCTCAGGCTCAGCGGCACACTCAGCGAGGGCTTTGCGGGCAATCGCCAAGGCATTTTGGGTGCCCTCTTCGATAACCGCGGCGAGGATTTCCTGCTTATCTTTAAAATGGTGAAACAAGCTGCCGGACTTAATGCCCATTTCCTGCGCCAGCATACGCACCGTCGTCCGGTCAAAGCCCTCTTGGACGAATAGCTGAGCGGCGAGGCGCGTCAATTCCTTGCGACGAGGGGATGCATTCATTACATTCATGTCACTCACACTAGCGCTTGCTTGGTTACTCAGGAGAGAACCACAGCACCGCCTACGGGTCAATGTATCACCCACGACTCGATACGATAATCACAATAAAACTGAAGGAGATTGACCATGAGTAACCCCACCGATATTGTATTTCTCGCCGCCAAACGCACGCCAATGGGTGGCATGATGGGCAGCCTTGCGAACATGACGGCGCCACAGCTTGGCGCTGTTGCCATCAAAGCAGCGATTGAAGCGTCAGGCATTGACTCTGCTGCGATCAGCGAGGGCATTATGGGATGTGTACTGCCTGCAGGCGTTAATCAGGGCCCAGCACGTCAGGCAATGCGACAAGCTGGTATTCCCGACGCCAATGGCGCCACGACGATCAATAAGCTGTGCGGCTCGGGCATGAAAGCTACCATGCTTGCCCACGACCTAATCAAGGCAGGCAGCGGCGATATTGTGCTGGCAGGCGGCATGGAATCCATGTCTAACGCCCCACACCTGCTGACCAAGGCACGCGGTGGCTATCGCTTAGGCCACGGCGAGCTCAAAGACCATATGTTTTTGGATGGGTTGGAAGACGCCGAAACGGGCAAACTAATGGGCGTGTTTGCTCAAGATGTCGCTTCGGATCGCGGCTATACCCGTGAGCGCCTGGATGACTTTGCCATTGCCTCGCTTGAGCGCGCCATGGCTGCCACCAACGCGGGCCACCTAAACGCAGAAATGGCACCGGTGATGGTCTCCTCTCGCCAGGGTGAAATCCTGGTCGAACACGACGAGCAGCCCTTCCAAGCCAAGCTCGACAAAATCCGCCAGCTGCGCCCCGCCTTTGCCAAGGACGGCACGATTACCGCCGCCAACGCCAGCTCAATTTCCGACGGCGCTTCGGCACTTATCTTGGCCAGCCAAGCAGCCGCCGATCAGCACGGCATTAAGCCACTGGCGCGCATGTTGGGCCACTCGACCCATTCACAACACCCTAGTGAATTCACCATCGCCCCTGTTGGCGCCATTGATAAGCTTATGAAAAAGCTGGACTGGCGCGTGAACGACGTTGATCTATTTGAAATTAACGAAGCCTTTGCAGTGGTGACACTCATGGCAATGGATGACTTGGGCCTCCCCCATGACAAGGTCAATGTGTTTGGCGGTGCCTGCGCCCAAGGCCACCCCATTGGCTCCACCGGCTCGCGTATTATTGCCACACTGATTCATGCCCTGCGCACTAAAGGCGGCAAACGCGGCATTGCTAGCTTATGCATTGGCGGCGGCGAAGCGACGGCCATCGCCGTCGAGCTAATCGACTAATTCGCGATCTTTAAAGAGAGAGCTGGAAGAGAGAGCTAGAAGAGAAAGCTGCTGGAAAACGCCCTGGCACGGTTACCGAGCCAGGGCGCTTAGCCACACAGCGGCAAACAACCAACCAAGCCCCAGCATGGGAAGCGACCAGCGATGAAACTCCATCAACATCCCCGGCTGGCGCGCCAATCGCAGCGCAATTAAATTAGCCATTGAGCCAATCACTAAACCAAAACCGCCCACGCTGACACCCCAGGCGAGCGGCTGCCACTCGCTTTGCTGGGCAAGCAGCAGCGTTGCCGGCACGTTGGATAACAGCTGTGAGAGCAGCACACCGACGCTGGTATCGCCACCCGGCCACAGCTGCATCGTAGCAATCGCCTGCCGAACGACGCCCAACTCTCCGATCACACTCAAATTTACAAACATTAAGACAAACACGACCAGCAACAGCCAATCAATGCTGAATACCGCCCGTCGGGCCACGAGCAACATCGCTAGCAGAACGCCCGCCATTGCCTGGGCAGCCCAGCCCATTTCAACGGCGAGCAAGAACAGCGGGTAGCCGATGAGCGCGGCCCATAACGGTTTTTGTAACCGCTCATTGGGCGCGCTTGCCACTGTATCCAGGCGTATTAATGCTTTAGGAAACGCCAAGGGAACAAGTAGCAACAGCAGCACCATCAGCCCCACTCCCAGCGGCAGCATGACGGATAAAAACTCGCCAAAACTAACGCCTGAATGCTGCCATAAATAAAGGTTTTGTGGATTACCTATCGGGCTCAGCGATGACCCAGCGTTGACCGCCAGCGCTTCAAATACAATCAAACGCCCAATCGGCAGTGCCGCCATTCCTGCCAGGCTAAGCGTCAGCGGCACCACAATAAACAGCGCCACATCGTTGGTAACTACCGCGGAAAGCAGCCCCGAAAACATTACCAGCCCAACCGCTAGGCGACGCTCGCCACGCAGGTGGGCTAACAACCGCCGCCCCCAGAGGGTTAAATAGCCGCTCAGTTCTAACGCTCTACTAAGCACCATCAGGCCCGTCAACACTGCCAGGGTTGTCCAGTGAACACGTTCAGCCATCTCCATCAACGACTGGGGCTGCAGCCACCACAGAACGCCGCCTAGGCCGCTCATAAAGAGCAGCATAGGATCGTTAAGAAAACGCTGAACAAACACACTAACAGGTGTCGCTAACCGCTTTGTTGCAAACACGCCATAGACCGCTCAGAGAAAACCGCATGATAGCGTTAACTGACTCTGAGTAAACGTAAATTGCTCACGTCAGCATGCTAAGCAGAAGCCATTAAGCTGGCTTGACGGCGAACCTGGGTATCAGCCAAGGCGGTGTCTTGATGGCTAAGCTGCTCCCATTCGGGATATTCGGCGTGCTCTTCACTCACTTCAGCCAAGCTTGAGTCGTTCTCTACCACGCTAAACTGGCCAGCATATTCACGCATCTGCAAGGCTTCTTGAGACAACACCTCTGCGCTCTGGGCTGCTTGATTGACTAAACGCATGGTGTCTTGGGTGGTGGTATCAATTTGGGTCACCGCTTGATTGACCTCTTCAATGCCTCGCCGCTGCTCCTCAGAGGCATGGGTGATTTGCGTCATCAGCGTATTGACGTTACTCGCCGCTTGCATGATCGCCCGAGTATGTTCGCCGGCCTGTAGGGACAGAACGCTACCCTGCTGAACACTCGCACTCGACGCTTCAATGCGCGTCCGTATATCGCTGGCGGCACTGGCACTGCGGGTTGCCAGCGCACGCACTTCATTGGCCACCACCGCAAATCCACGCCCATGTTCTCCGGCGCGCGCCGCTTCAACCGATGCATTGAGCGCTAAAATATTGGTTTGAAAAGCAATACTTTCAATCATTCGAATAATGCTTTGAATCTCTTCGGAGTGATCATTGATCGCCTCCATCGTAGCGATAAACTGGCTAATTACCTCGTCACCCTGCTGCGCTTTGTGGGACACATCCGCCGTGGACTGATTAACATGCGCCGCGCTTTCAGCATTCTGGTTCACCGTGGCGGTCAGCTGCTCCAAGCTCGCGGCCATTTGCTGCAAGGCTGAGACTTGAGTGTCGGTTTGGCTCGCCAGAAGTTGGTTCTGCTCGGTCATCTCCTGGCTGTTGCTATACACCTGCTGACTACTTGCGTTAAGTCGCTTAACAGTCGCCGTCAACGAGTGCTGCATCTTGTCCAACTCACTAAACAGCTGACCAATTTCGTTGGTTGAGTGTGCTGTTACCGGCGCTGACAGATCACCGCTAGCAATGCGCTGAAAATGCCCAGTGATCGTTTTTAATGGGCGCAGCACGTTTTTACGCACACCCCATACCACTACTGTCACTACCAGCAGTGCAGTACCCAGCGCCGCAATCACGCCCCAAAAAAGCAGCGATGAAACCTGCTCAAAGCGCGCGAACAGCGCGTTACCCCGCTGGGTTGAGGCTGCAAAAAATGCTTCGGCACTCTCCACAAAGTGCTGACTGCTATCATCCACCCGCGACTCGCCTGAGAAGAAACCGGATATATCGCGCTCTTCCAGCATCATCATCTGAAGATTGAGATTATTGTTAACGAATGATTGAAAGCTCGACGCTAACTGATCCACAAGTGCCTGTTGATTTTGATCAAAATCACTCGCTGTAAATTGAGAGAAATTCTCAGTGGCCGAGTCAAGCAACCGCTGGGCTTCTTCTATCAAGGGGTCAGGCCGATCAAATGAAGGGGTACGGATTAACTCCGCCGCACGGTTCATCTGAATTCGCGAACGCAATAGCTGGGAGTAGGCGCTATCGAGGTTGCTAATTTGCGCCATGTCCCTTTCATGAAGTGACGTGAATGCCTCACGGCCAAAATGGTTGGCGAACAGCCCCAACGCGCCAATAACGACCACCAAGCCACTCAAGGCGACGAGTACCAGCGTCCAACTCGCTTTAACGCTTAAATTATTAATCCATTTCATCTCAACCCTCCCCTTTCAGTAAGGTTAATCAGACGTGTGGAGGGGCAGCCACAGCTGCAGGCGCCGACGAATCTCTAATAACGCCTGCTCATAAGCATCTGACTTGCCAATCAGGCGAGGGTCTCGAATATCCCAGAACAGCACCTCGCCCGCCTTTCCTTGCCATTCACGGCAGGCTTGCYGGGCTTTGTCGCAAAGCACAATGACAAAATCGAAGGTTTCGCTTTCAAACTCATCCAGCGACTTACTGCGCAAGCCTTCTGTGGGCAACCCCTGCTTGCGCAACGCTTCAAGGGTCAATGCATGGGGCTGATCGGGTTCAGACCCGGCACTAAAGGCTTCAAACTGATCAGCTGCCAAATAGCGAAGCAGCGCCTCTCCCATCAACGACCGTGCAGAATTAGCATTGCAGAGAAACAACACGCGGCGCTTCGACATAAATAAACAGCCTCTTATTTGATTGATGGCTGCCAATCTACGCCTGGATCATGACGGCATTATTGCAACTGGCAGGCTGCGCTGGAAATATACGGAAAAACATATATCATGAAGCAACTAACCGATCATGGCTTGAACAGGTAGAACCTAATGTCCCACCTTGATGACTTACCCAATATTGATGCCGCGCTTTTCGAGCCCCCCAGCAGCGAGCGGCTTGGAGTACCACAACGTGCTGAACATGCACCTAAAATATTGCTGCTATACGGCTCGCTACGTGAACGCTCTTTTAGTCGTTTAATGGTTGAGGAAGCCGCACGCTTGCTCAATGCCATGGGCGCCGAAACACGCATCTTTGATCCTAGAGGATTACCATTGCCGGATAGTGAAGATGCCAGCCACCCCAAAGTTGAAGAGCTACGCCAATTGGCCCAATGGGCCGAAGGGATGGTGTGGTGCTCGCCGGAACGCCACGGCGCGATGACCGGCATTATGAAAGCGCAAATTGATTGGATCCCGCTCTCCCTGGGCGGCGTACGTCCCACCCAAGGCAAGACATTGGCGGTGATGCAGGTGTGCGGCGGTTCGCAGTCTTTCAATACCGTCAACCAACTGCGTATTTTGGGCCGCTGGATGCGCATGCTGACGATCCCCAATCAATCGTCCGTACCCAAGGCCTTTATGGAGTTTGATGATAACGACAGGATGAAAGCCTCCCCTTTCTACGACCGTATCGTCGACGTTATGGAAGAGCTGGTGAAATTCACGCTGCTGGTGCGTGACCGCAGCGAACTGCTCACGGATCGTTACTCGGAGCGCAAAGAGAGCGCGGAAGAAGTCTCCAAACGGGTTAATCAACGCGCCATTTAATCAGGAGCTTCACATGTCAGCACTGCAAGATAACGCATCGCCCTCCACTGCCGAAGGCATGGGAGTCTTTGAACGCTACCTCTCACTATGGGTAGCACTTGCCATTGTGATGGGCATTTTAGTCGGGCAATTTATCCCAGCGGTACCGGAAACGCTGTCACGCTTTGAAGTGGCGCAGGTTTCGATACCCGTGGCAATACTCATCTGGGCGATGATATTCCCCATGATGGCGCAAATTGACTTTACCTCCTTATTAGGTGTCCGGCGCCAGCCAAAAGGGTTGATCATCACGACCTCCGTTAACTGGTTGATCAAACCCTTCACCATGTTCGCCATTGCCTGGCTATTTCTAATGGTGATCTTTCGACCGTTGATTCCCGCCGAGCTAGCCAGTCAGTATCTAGCCGGTGCCATTCTACTCGGAGCTGCGCCGTGTACCGCCATGGTGTTTGTGTGGAGCTACCTCACCCGCGGCGATGCTGCCTACACCCTGGTGCAGGTGGCGCTTAATGACCTGATTATGCTGTTCGCGTTTGCTCCTATCGTGGTCTTCCTACTGGGCATTTCCAATATTCAGGTGCCCTGGGACACCGTCGCACTATCAGTGATCCTATATATAGTGATTCCCCTGGCGGCGGGCTATATCACCCGGCAGAGCTTGATTAAAAAACGCGGCGCCGAATGGTACGACAATGTCTTTATGAAGCGCGTTGGCCCGATCACGCCGATTGGTTTGATCATTACCCTAGTGCTGCTGTTTGCCTTCCAGGGCGAGGTCATTCTGAATAATCCGCTGCATATCGTGCTGATCTCGATCCCGCTGATTATTCAGACCTTTTTGATCTTCTTTATTACCTATGGCTGGGCTAAAGCCTGGAAGTTGCCGCACAATATTGCCGCCCCGGGGGCGATGATTGGTGCGAGCAATTTCTTTGAGTTAGCCGTCGCGGCAGCGATTGCGCTATTTGGCTTACAGTCGGGCGCGGCGCTGGCCACGGTAGTGGGCGTATTGGTCGAAGTACCGCTGATGCTGGCACTGGTAAGAATTGCCAATAAGACCCGCCACCATTTTCCGGCAGAAGCGAATTAATCGGGAGTAAGCGCTATGGCTCACTATTTGGTATTTCTAGGCTCAACCCGCACCAGCACACCGCCCTCCCCGGCTCGCCTTGGCGAGCGGGTCGCAAAAGCGTGCGAGCGCTTGCTTTCATCGCTCCCTCATACAACGGCGGAAATTATTGATCCGCTAGCGCTAAACTTAAGCGATCCGTTTAAGCCGCATTTTGCTTACGCAAAAAACGATGCGCCGGAGGACTTAGCAGAGCTGGCTGATAAAATCGCCGCTGCCGATGGCTATGTGATGGTCAGTCCAGAATATAACCACTCCATGAGCCCGGCGCTTAGCCATCTGATAAACCACTTCGGCGCATCGCTGTTTGCGTTTAAACCCAGCGCCATCGTGACCTACTCAATGGGCCAGTGGGGCGGCGTGCGTGCAGCAGTCGCCATGCGCGCGTTTCTCTCCGAGCTTGGCTGCCTGCCCGTATCAGCCATGATTCATATACCTAAAGCTCAGGAGGCGCTAAACGAAGAGGGGCAATTTGAGCAAGAGCAGGAACGTTGGGAAAGCTATTTTGGCCGCACGTTAGGCCAACTCATGTGGTGGGCGGAAGCCGCGGCTAGCTATAAACAGCAGGTAGATCCAACGCGGGTATCGCCCGCTTTTAAAACCGCGCCCTCGCAACGCAACGCGCCCGGCAGTGAAAGCAACTAATCGATCGTGAGGAGACCATGCCCGTCACTATTTACCACAACCCCAACTGCGGTACGTCGCGCAACACCCTGGCAATGATCAAAGCCTCCGGCGAAACACCAGAGGTGATCCATTATCTGGAAGCACCGCCCAGCCGGGAAGAGTTGGAAAAGCTATTGGCGATGATGCAGATCTCACCCAGGGAGCTACTACGTCGCAAAGGTGCTCCCTATGAAGAACTTAAATTGGATGATCCTTTATTGAGCGATGATCAACTTATCGACACCATGATGGCCCACCCGATTCTGATTAATCGCCCTATTGTGGTGACCAATAAGGGCACACGCCTGTGCCGCCCTTCAGAGCAAGTATTAGCGCTTTTGGAAAAACCGATCAAACACTTCACCAAAGAAGACGGTGACATAGTGACCTACCCATGAGGAAAAACGCTGCCTCACCCTGCATTGAGGAGGCTTGGAACAGCCATCATCAGGCACTGCGCTATTACCTCTTGGCACTATGCAACAACAGGGACGCCGCCGACGAAATCTTGCAGCGTGTCTATGTAAAAGCGCTGACGCATCGCGCCCAGTTTTGCCAACTGGCAGAACCCAAAGCATGGCTTTATACGGTCGCCAAACATGAGTGGATTGATGAGTTGCGCCGCTCAACGCCTGACACTCAATCGCTAGATACCGCAACAGCAGCGCCATTGCCTAATAACCACACTGATGCCCACCTTCCCTTAGCGAGCTTGGCTACCTGCATCGCGAAGGCACTGGCTCATTGTACTGACGAAGACGCCGATATTGTCGGTGCCTGTGACCTTAACGGCGTTAAGCAAAGTGACTATGCCCAGCGTCATGGTTTAACGCTCCCTGCGACCAAAGCGCGGCTACTGCGCGCCCGGAAACGTCTCCGCGAAACCTTGGTTGCCCAGTGCGGGATCGTCTTTGATGATCAAGGCCATGTCTGCTGCCATCGGGCGATACCCTTTACCGAATAAGTACCTTAGCGAATATTTATTTGGCTTTTCCCTGCGTCCTTTTCCACATTGCTTCGTCTTCTTTATAGAACCGTTCATATAAAGGAAAGCAGCGATGTTGGAGATCTATACCTGGCTGGCCAGTTGGCTGGTATACGGCCTTGGCGGTTTTGACCCTAACAGCAAGTTAGGTAGCTCACTGCACTTTTTCGTCGAGGACACGAGCAAAATTTTCGCGTTACTGGTGGTGATGATTTATGCCATTGCCTTGTTACGCGCCTCGCTCAATCTGGAGCGGGTGCGTTATTACATTCAGCAAAAGAACCGTTTCGCAGGCTACGGCTTAGGCGCTGGTTTTGGCGCGATTACACCGTTCTGTTCTTGCTCAAGCATTCCGTTGTTTCTCGGGTTCACCAGTGCAGGCATTCCTCTGGGCATTACCATGGCGTTTCTGTTTACCTCACCGATTATTAATGAAGTTGCCGTCATCATGCTATGGAGCCTGCTAGGCTGGGAATTCACTCTGGTGTACATCGCCATCGGAATGACCGTGGGCATAGGCGGCGGCATACTGCTCGATAGCTTAGGCGCTGAACGCTGGTTAAAAGACTTTGCGGCGAAAGCCTATCAGAACGCAGCAACAAGCCCGCAAGCAAATCGGCCTGCTCCGGAACCTGCGTCACTGACTTTGAGAGAACGCCACGAATTTGCCCGCAATGAACTTTTCGACATTGTCGCGCGGATTTGGAAGTGGATCATCATCGGCGTGGGGCTGGGCGCCGCGCTGCATGGCTTTGTGCCGGATGGCTGGTTCAGTGACAACCTGGGCAGCGGCCAATGGTGGAGTGTTCCGGTGGCCGTGTTGGCGGGCTTACCGCTTTACTCCAACGCTACCGGCGTTATTCCCATCATGGAAAGCTTGATCACGAAAGGATTGCCTGTGGGTACAACACTGGCCTTCTGCATGAGCACCGTCGCGGCGAGCTTTCCCGAATTTATCATGCTCAAGCAGGTCATGCTGTGGCGCTTACTAGCCACCATTTTCATCATTCTACTTATCAACTTTATGTTGGTGGGCTGGATAATTAACCTGCTGGCACCCTGGTTATTCAGCAGTTTATAAACCCAAGAGGATACAGCATGAAAAAGATCGAAGTATTAGGCACAGGCTGCAAAAAGTGCACCGTCACTGCGGAGCAAATTACGACTATTGCCAAAGAGTTGGGCACCGATGTTGAGGTGACTAAAGTCACTGACCCACAAATCATCATGCAGTATCAGGTTATGTCGACCCCGGCGGTCGCGGTCAATGGCAAGCTTGCCCACAGCGGGGGTATTCCAGATCGTAAAAAAATCGAAGCTATACTGAAAGCCTAAAGGCCTCAAGTTCACCTACTGCCCTCTGGCTCCCCTATTACTTCCTGGTAAGCTGGGAGCTCTCTTTTAACAGGCGTCTCAATGCTGGAAATTATCGATGCGTCTGACGATGCAAAAGCGTTTATCAAGCAACAGGGAGGCGTGGTGACCGTGCGTTTATCACCCCGCCACGGCTGCTGTGGGGGGCTCGCCAACGTTGCCGTCGCCGAGGCGAGTGCCCCCAAAGACCCTTCGCTTTACCAGCGCCATAGTGATGAAGATATAACTCTCTTCATTGCGACAGAGCTTGCCTACCAAGGACTGCGTGTCGACGTTGAAGGGTTCTGGAAGTTGCGCCACCTGTATGTGGATGGCTCATACCCGAGCTCTGGGCACACGAATAAACACTAGCGCTAGACACGCCGCCAGCATCAACCCCGTAGTCAGCCATAGCGCTCCAGCACCATTTTGCTCTATCAATAAGCCAAACAGCAGCGGTGCAAAGGCTTGCGCAGCCCTGGCCGGGGCGATAATCAAACCTTGACGCTGACCAAACCCTTTTGGACCAAACAGCGCAAGCGGCAGCGTGCCGGAGGCAATCGTCATCATGCCATTGCCCGCGCCATGGAGTAGCGCAAATCCCGCGGCGGGCATACCCACTGTGGCTAGCAGTGCCGCACCAAGGGGGTGGAGCGTTGTGGCCACCCGCGCCGCCACCAATGGGTGCAAATGGCGAAGCAGTGCAAACTCGCCCAGCCGTGCGGCTACTTGCGCAGGCCCTACCAACGCCGCAGCGGCTACGGCCACCGAAAGCGACACGCCGGTTTCCTGCAAAAGCCTGGGCAGATGCGCCGCCATCGCCGTCGACACAAACCAGCCTGCGGCAAATACATAGGCTAATAAAATCATCGCCAGGCGTGGCCCGCTCTGGCGATGGTACAGATGTTTCGTCATTGAAATGGTGAGTGCTATCACCGGCTTTGGGCAGGCGGGCATTCAGCGGTAGGCCCATCACTATATGCATAATGGCCCAGGCGCCACAGGTGGCCCGCCACCCGAACTCATTTTCCAACAAGGCCGTTAGTGGCCAACCGATAGTGCTGGCAAACCCTGCCAGTAGCGTCACACCGGTAATAGAAGCGCGGGCGCTGCGACCTAATAGCCGCCCGAGAGTAGCAAAGGCGGCGTCGTATAGCCCCATCGCCATGCCCACGCCGGTAATCAGCCAGGCAAGCATTAGGCTTAACACACCTTGGGACAGCGCCATGATGACCAAGCCAAACGCCAGAACAACGTTGGATGCCATCAGCACGCCTCGCCCACCTTGCTGGTCAATCAAGCGTCCTACGCTGGGGCCAAGCATGGCGGTTAACAGCAAGGCGACAGAGAACGCCGCAAACACCCAGCTTGGCGACATCCCTAGCTCGCGGGCCATGGGCACCGCAAGGATAGCGGGCAAGTAATAGCTGGAGGCCCAGGCAAGAGTTTGTGCACTGCCTAAAGTGAGCGTTAAACCCAGCCTGGGCGAAGCGCGGATCATGCGACTTGCTTAGGCAACGCTAGGGCCATCAATGCGCTGGCAGCCACTAAGGCGGCGGATACCCACAGGCAGACGCTCAGCCCATATGCCATATATAGCCAGCCCGACAGTAGCGTGCCCACTAAACGCCCCATGGCATTGGCCATATAATAGAAACCAACATCCATGGAGACGCCATCGGCGCGGGCATAATGCACGATCAAGTAGCTGTGCCAGCTGGAGTTAATCGCAAACAGCACCCCAAAGGCGAGCAGCCCGACGACCAGCCAGCCCACTTGCGCCAAGGGCAGCATCGCCAACACAATCGCCAGCACCGCCAGCGCCGCGGCCCAGCCTGCGGTAAGCGCCCGAGCATCGCCTTTGATCAGCCGGGTTAATTTAGGCGCCTGGGTTTGCACTCCACCGTAGCCAATAACCCACACAGCCAGCAGTCCACCCACTGTCCAGTGTGTCCAGCCGTGCTGGTCGTATAAGAACACCGGCAGCGCTACTACAAACCACACATCCCGCGCCGAAAATAGGCAAAAACGCGCCGCGGAGAGCACGTTAATCGCACGTGATTTTGAGAAGATTTCGGAGAACTTGGGCTTTACTTTTTGGCGGCCTAAATCCGCCTTTAGCCGCAGCAGTGAAAGCAGCAGCACGCCACCCAGCATCACTGCCATGACGAACACTGCCGCCTGGAAGCCAATCAAGGTGAGCAGAAGCCCGCCGACAAAAAAGCCCAGCCCCTTAAGCGCATTTTTAGAGCCGGTCAGCATCGCTACCCAGCGGTAAAGCGAGCTATTGGCGTTGGCGCTCTCTTTAGGCACCAGTACTTTAACGGCGCTTTTAGCGCTCATTTTGTTGAGGTCTTTGGCAATCCCCGATAACGCCTGAGCGGCCATTACCCAGGCAACGGTCAGCAGGCTAGCGGGCACCATCAGCATAGCGAGCGCAATGATTTGCAGCCCAAGCCCCACATTCATGGTGCGATTGAGCCCCAACCGCGCGCCCAACCAACCGCCTACCAGGTTAGTCACCACGCCAAAGGCTTCGTAAAACAAAAACAGCATGGCGATTTCCAACGGCGAGTAGCCCAGTTGGTGGAAGTGCATGACCACCAGCATGCGCAAAGCGCCGTCGGTTACCGTGAACGCCCAGTAGTTGCCGGTAATCAGCATGTATTGGCGCACCTCGAAAGGTAGCGCCTTTACGCGGGCACGCATTTTCAAAAACGGCGAATCAGCCACGAGCCACCTGCTCACGCCCGACCATCAGGGCCAGCTCAGCGGTACGGTTAGCATAGCCCCACTCATTGTCGTACCAGGCGTAAAGTTTCAACTGGGTGCCGTTGATCACCATGGTGGAGAGCGCATCAATAATTGAGCTGCGCGGATCGGTGCGGTAGTCGATCGACACCAGCGGGCGCTCTTCATAGCCCAAAATGCCCGCCAGCGGGCCATCGGCAGCGGCTTTTAGCGCCTGATTGACTTCGTCGACGCTCACTTCACGCTCAAGCTCGAACACCATATCGGTAAGCGAAGCGTTAGCCAGCGGCACACGAATCGCATGACCGTTTAGCTTGCCTTCCAGTTCGGGGAAAATCGCGGTGATGGCTTTGGCTGAACCGGTCGTGGTGGGAATCAGGCTCATGCCGCAAGCGCGGGCGCGGCGAAGGTCTTTATGCGGCGCGTCTAAAATCGTTTGGGTATTGGTGATGTCATGTACTGTGGTCATCGAGCCATGGCGAATACCAAAGCTCTCCTGAATGACTTTGACTACCGGCGCCAAGCAGTTGGTAGTGCAACTTGCCGCCGTCACAATGGGGTGCTGTGCAGGATCATAAAGATGGTCGTTCACCCCTACCACCACGTTAAGTACACTCGGCTCTTTGACCGGTGCGCTGACCACTATCCGCCCTACCCCTAGATCAAGGTATGCCTGCAGCTTTTCGGTAGTTTTCATTTTGCCCGAGCACTCGATCACTACATCACAGCCAGACCAGTCGCTGTCACCCAGGGCCTTATTAGAACTAAATGCTATCGGTTTACCATCGATGATAATGCTACTTTCCTGGGCGGAGATGCCCTTTCCAGGGGCCCAGTGGCCGTGTACCGAGTCAAACTCCAGCAGGTGGGCAAAAGTGGCCGCATCACCGCCTGGGTCATTAATGCGCTCAAGCTCTACCGCACCAGATTCTACCTGCGCCCACAAGCTGCGCAGCGCCAAGCGACCAATACGTCCAAAACCGTTGATACCGATACTGAGTGTCATGGAAGCTCCTTATGAATCTATTGGGTAAAAGCATAATACCTACATACGGAAAAACATATATTAATGCATAAAAAAAAGCGCATTAACCAGTAGGCCCACCGATGAACGATGGGCCTACTTTTAAAAAAGCTTAACCATAACGACCGGAGATATAGTCTTCGGTCTTCTTCTGCGCCGGGGTTGAGAACATCACTTTGGTATCGTTGTACTCAATGATTTCACCCAGGTGGAAGAACGCCGTGTAGTCCGCCACCCTCGCCGCCTGCTGCATATTGTGGGTAACGGTAATGATGGTGAACTTTTCTTTCAGCTTGTCCATCAAATCCTCGATCGTTGCCGTCGAGATCGGATCCAGCGCGGAGGTTGGCTCATCCATCAAGATGACATCGGGCTGTACCGCAATGGCACGAGCAATACACAGGCGCTGCTGCTGACCACCGGAAAGCGAGGTGCCAGGCTCATGCAGCTTGTCTTTCACCTCGTTCCAAAGCCCGGCATCGCGCAGTGCCTTTTCAACCAGCTCTTCTTGCTCGGCTTTACGGCTAACCAAATCGTGCATACGCGGTGCGTAGGCAATATTTTCAAAGATCGATTTAGGAAACGGATTCGGCTTCTGAAACACCATGCCCACCCGACGACGTAGCGCCACTTCGTCCATTTTAGGCGCATTAACGTCTAATCCGTCCATCTCGACCAGACCTTCGGTACGCACGCTAGGAATCAAGTCGTTCATACGGTTCAAGCAGCGTAAAAATGTCGACTTACCACACCCCGAAGGGCCAATCAGTGCCGTCACATTTTTCTGAAAAAGATCGATATTCAGATTATTCAACGCTTGGTTTTTGCCATACCACAGATTCAAATCGCGAACCCGGAAACTCAGGTCGTGGCACGCTGTATCATTTCGTGTATAGGGTTGCCCAACCGCAGGTGTCTGCTGGCCGTTCATTACAGGTGCTTGGCTATTCATAGTCATGTCCTCTATCGCGCTGGCCTACCAGCGACGCTCAAATTTCTTACGTAACACAACGGCAAAGGCGTTGAGTGAGATGAGTATGGTGAGAAGCACCAAAATACCACCGGCGGTTTTTTCCACAAACGCCTGTTCAGGCTCACCTGACCAAGTGAATATTTGCGCGGGCATCACCGTTGCCGCTTCGGTAAATGTCGCGCTCACATCAGGGATAAAGGCCACCATTCCTACGATAATCAACGGTGCTGTTTCACCCATCGCTTGCGCCAAGCCAATAATAGAGCCGGTCATGATACCTGGCATTGCTAACGGCAAAACGTGATCGCGTACTACTTGCCAGCGCGAACAACCGACACCAAAACCCGCATGGCGGATGGAATCCGGGACACTGCGCAACGCAGTACGCGTCGAAATGATAATGACCGGCAGGGTCATCAATGCCAGCGTCATACCACCCACCAATGGTGATGAGCGCGGGACACCGAAGAAGTTTATAAAGATCGCTAAACCTAGCAAACCAAACAGGATCGACGGAATCGCGGCCAGATTATTAATGTTGATTTCAATCGCTTGTGTAAAACGGTTATCCGGGGCAAATTCTTCCAAATAAATTGCCGTCATCACACCGATAGGGAAGGATATCGCCAGGGTAACGATCATGGTCATCACTGTGCCGACCACTGCCGATAAAATACCCGCGCTCTCGGCGATTTTGGAATCACCTGTCCCAAAAAACGTAGTATTGAAGCGCAAACTTACCTGGCCAGATTCGACACGCTCGTCTATGGCCGCCTGTTCCTCTTCATTAAGACGATGACGATGGCCTTTAAGATACTGATCAGCCTCGCTATTAACCAGCAACCAGCGTTCTTCGGAGGTGCCAATCATGCTTTCATCATTGCGCATCTCAAGTGGGATAGTACGCAGCTCTGTACGGCTTACTAATGGCACCAACTCTTCGGCAATTGCCTTACGAGCATCAGTAGTAGCTTCTTCTGTATAATTAAGCTCTGTCTTGACATACGCTTGCTGAAACGCAGGCAAGCCTTTATTCAGCATATCGGCAAAAAACAGCACCAGAAACAACCCGGCAAGGCCCAACGCCCCCATGGAAATCCACTTCAAGCGTGAAGACTTACGGTGACGCCGCTTTAACTGCTGGCTGATTTCGTCAAAAGTATTGCTCATCGAAACAGTTCCTCAGCGTTACAGGTTATTCACGCGATATTTTTCACGGAAACGACGGATCATCAGAACCGACACCAAATTAAGTGCAAGGGTGATCACGAAGAGCACCAATCCGAGCGCAAAAGCTGATAATGTTTCAGCACTTTCAAACTCTTGGTCGCCGGTAAGTGCCGCCACGATTCGCACAGTCACCGTGGTCATATCTTCCAAAGGATTCGACGTTAAATTGGGGCGCATGCCCGCCGCCATGACCACAATCATGGTTTCACCCAGTGCCCGAGACATGCCTAAGAGCGCTGCAGAAATAATCCCCGGCATTGCGGCAGGAACCMCCACGTCACGAATCGTTTCGCCTTTGGTCATCCCCAGCGCCAGCGAACCCTGGCGCATGGTATCGGGTACCGAGTTAATCACGTCATCAGACAGCGATGAGATAAACGGAATGATCATAATGCCCATCACAATACCGGGTGCCAGCGCATTGTTATATGAAGCGTCAAGTCCAAAAAAACCGGCAATATTGACGATAATTGGCGCGACGGTGATGGCAGCAAAAAAGCCATAAACTACGGTAGGGATACCCGCCAACACTTCGAGCACCGGCTTGGCAACGGTGCGCACCTTGCTCGGCGCATACTCAGACATATAAATCGCCGAGAGCAAACCGATAGGTACCGCCACCAACATAGCGATGGCGGTAATCATAAAGGTACCGGCAAACAGCGGCACTGAGCCGAACTCAGCGCCGCCTCCATCACCACGACCCGCAGACGCTAAAAAGCTGGCGCCGGGATTCCATGTAGTGCCGGTAATAAACTCCCAGAAGCTGTGCATTTGGAAAAAGCGCAGCGCCTCGGAAATAATCGAGAACAAAATACCGAACGTCGTGAAAATTGAGATTAACGCTGCCCCGGCCAAGATCATGCGGATTACCCGCTCAATAGCTTGACGAGCATGAAAATCGGGCTTTACTTGGTTAAGACTGACCATCAATCCTATGGCTGCCACGACCAAACTGGCCGCGAGCAAATAGAGCGTAGGAATATCGGCACCCATTAACAGCAGCGCGAAAGCGCCAACTGAGCTCACTAGCACGGCTGGACCGGCTGTGGAAAGCACGGTAAACCAAGCGTACTGATCTGGCTGAGCAAACATAGCCGTGCCCGCGCTTCGTAAACGAGTGGCTTTTGAACGGCCAGCAAAAAAAGCCAGCAGCCCCAGCAGTAATAACGCACCGCAAAAAATCAAAAGAAGCTGGTTGGTCTGCATCGCATCTCTCTCACGTCGTCACCGGTTAAGAAGCCTATTAACAATAACGGGCCGACAGCTTGCGCTGCCGGCCTTTTTTACATCTAAATCAACCGCTTACTTAAGAACGTCTGCTGACATTGTAGTGCGATCTGCTACAGCCTGACGCCACTCTTCACGCTCGTCTTCCGGCAGCACGATCAAGCCGATATCTTTCAAGTAACCATCTGAGCCAATCATCTGCTCGCTCATAAACATCTCGACGTAGTCAGCCATCGGCGGTACTTCATCGGCGTGCTGGTTCTTCACGTAGAACCACAGTGAACGCGCAACAGGGTAGTCACCCGAGCTGATTGCTTCTGGCTCTGGCGCAACACCCTCAATGGTGGCACCGTTCAGTGTATCGGTGTTTTCTTCAAGGAATGAGTAACCGAAGATACCCATTGCGCCGGTATCTTCACTCAAGCGCTGAACGATAAGGTTGTCGTTTTCGCCAGCGTCGATGTAAACACCGTCAGAGCGAATATCGGTGTAGCCTTCTTCGCCGTAAACATCCATTTCAAGCGATGCAGATTCCAGTACGAGCTCTTCAAAAGCGTCACGGGTACCAGAAGTTGTCGGCGGACCATAGATGGAGATTTCACGGTCTGGCAGCGAAGAATCAATTTCGCTCCAGTTAGTGTAAGGGTTATCAACTAGCTCGCCATCAACCGGCACCTGAGCGGCTACTGCCATGAAAATCTGCTCAAGCGTCAGGTCAACAACGTCATTTTCGTTGGATTGGCCTAAAACGATACCGTCAGAACCGATTTTAGCCTCGGTGATATCGGTAACGCCGTTCTCTTCACAACGCTCGAACTCAGACACTTTCATGCGGCGTGAAGCATTAGTGATGTCCGGAGTGCCTTCACCAACACCGTTACAGAACAGGCGCAAACCGCCACCCGAACCAGTCGATTCAATAACAGGCGTCGGATTGCCGGTCGTCGCACCGAACTCTTCAGTTACGTAGCTGGCAAACGGGTAAACGGTACTGGAGCCTACGATACGGATTTGATCACGGGCTTGGGCAACACCGGCAACGCTCATTACAGCAGCCGCGATAACGGTGGTTTTTAGAATACGGTTCATGCGAAATACTCCTGTTCATGTAGGGATCTGGCCTTCGCAAGGCATACCTTGCACGGGTTCCATGACAACTTCATGACAGCGAGCAAAACGTGAAGAATTTTTCGTTACGTGGCTGCATCCAAGCTTTACATCACCACAACAAACCTAAGGCAGCGAGGGTGCACAACGCTAGCGAGGCACCTTGCAGTAGGCGTCGATCCAATCGGTGGGCGACGGTATCGGCCAAGGCATTACCGATTAACACCGCGGGCAGGAAGGTCAGCGCGACCTGGAAATGCCAGAGTTGAATCTGGTCAGCCAGGGTGAGAGTGACTAAGGTCAATAGGGAGGTCAAAATGAAAAAAGCGGCTAAATTGCCGCGCACGCGATCCGCCGGAAGACCATGCATCAGCAGCACAATGGGCGGGCCGCCAATGGCGGCGACGGTGCCGAAAATACCGGAGAGTATCCCCGCGCCAAACAGCGTTATGCGGTTTACCGGCAGTTGAAAGCGGCACAAGGTGACAAGTACCGCAAACAGGACGATGACCGCAATCAGCTTTTCTAGCAGAAACATAGGGGCGGCGAGCAGCAACCAAATACCCAGCGCATTGCCGGGAAGACGCCCCACTAGCGCCATACCAATGGAATCCAGGCGCACCTCATGCCAGTAGTGGCGAACCATCATCAGCGAAACGGTAAATCCAAATAGCACCAGAACGACCGGCACCAGCCGCGGCTCAAGCATCAACAGTAGCGGCGCACCGATAACGGCTAAACCAAAACCGGTAGCGCGCTGTACAAAGGCGCCCAGCAGAAGTACGCCGGAACAGGCCAACCAGGTACTCATGGGCATATTGACCCACACCAGCAGGCTATTCATCAGTGCCGCTCATCCCTGTTGCTCTTCAACACTGGGCGCCTTGGTTAATTTGCGTACACCGATATTGCCCAGTAACGCAGCACCCAGCATGGTGAGTACCATGGGCCAGAGGTGCTCAACCTCAAAGAGCCCTACCATAACGCCCGCGAACGCACCGCAGGTAAATTGGATGCCGCCCAGCAGCGCTGTGGCCGTGGCGCTGATATGGCCAAAATGATCCAACAGCGACGAGATCGCGTTGGGCGTTATCAGCCCGATCATACCGGTAAATAGCATAATCAGCGGCACCACAAACGCTAGCGTCGCTATATCCAAGGCGGTCACCGCCACTAGCCCTAGCGCCGCCACCAGCTGTATAAGCAAACCTAGGCGCAAATTTTGCTGGGGGGTGCGCTTGCGCAGCAGGTGAATATTGACCCGGTTAGAGAGCGCAATTACCACCACGTTGACCCCAAAGACCAGCGGATAAGTACTTGGTGAGAGACCAAAATAATCAAGGTACAGAAACGGGGAAGCGGTCACGAAAGCAAATAGCCCCGCAAAGGAAGCCGCTACCGCGCAGATATAGCCCATGCCTTCCCGGTGTTTAAGCACGCTGGCGTAGTTGCGGATTACCTGCCGCGGTGAAGCTGCAGGCAGCGACATATCACGGGTTTCAGGCAGGCGCGTTCCTAACAGCCAGAGCAAAAAACCCGCATAGACAGCCAGGAACACAAAGATCAGCCACCAGCCGGCAATATGCAGTAGTAAACTCCCCACGGTAGGCGCCACTAACGGTGCCAGCATCATGATCATCGCCATGGTGGACATCACTTTGGCGGCCTCGCGCCCGCTAAAGCAGTCGCGCACGATCGCCGCCGAGTTGACCACGCAGGCCCCGCCCCCTAGCGCCTGGATAAACCGCCAGACCAGCAGCGTGGGCAAACTGTCCACCAGGGTAATAGCCAGGCTTGCCAGCATGAAAACCACTAGGCCACTCAGAAGAACAGGCTTCCTGCCCAAGCGATCCGATAGCGGCCCAAAGCAAAGCTGTCCCAACGCAAAGCCAAACAAAAACACGCTAATGGAGAGCTCAGTACGGTGAATACTAGCGCCGATGCTCTCCGCAATGACCCCCATGGCAGGCAAATACGCGTCGATAGCAAAGGGCGCCAGCGCCGTGTTGGCGGCAACCAACATGGCTACCCGACGAGGATTAAGATCCATGGGTCTCCTTAAGGCGATGATATACGCACTGGAATAGATAGGCCGCTAATCATAGCCGATTTCAAGCCATTTGTCGGGGCTGGATGCTATCGAGCAATAGCCCTGGAGATGGCCAGGGGCTTATCAGGGTGAGGGATGTTTAATGGTGCGTAGTGGCATCTTGCGACTCAAGCATCTCAACCAGTGGCTGAAACTGCTCACGGTTATGCTCGTTCATATGCATTAGAATGCGGTGGGCTTCCAGGATCCGGTCGCGCAGCCCTTCTTCATCTGCGGGCTCTTGGGGAAGCTCTTCAAGCGCATTATTGAGCGTAGCTGCCTGCTGTAGCGGCGCTTCCATTAGGGTGAAAAAGCGCGCAAATCCCATCACGTCCAACATCTGCCGCACGTCGGGATTATCGACAATAATCGTTGGTGATTGCTCCAGGCGCCCTTTCACCGCCATGGCGACCTTGGCCAGAAAGCCAAGCGCCGTGGAGTCCACATTGGTCGCTTCACGCAGGTCAATCAATACGGCACGCAACCCCGGCGTCTCGGCGAGACGTTGAGCTTGGGTATCCAGCGTGGCGCAGAGCGTCAAGCGCACATCACCACACAGTTTTAAAACAAAAACACCAGAATCGAACGCCGCTTTAATGCGGCCTTCTTCAATCAGCATGACCAAATCCGCTCACCATCATGATTGTTAGGTCATCGGGTAAAGCATCGCGTTCTTGGTTGGCATCGAACTCCGCATCCCCTGCAGCAAGAGGTGCGTTTGTTTCTGCCAGCCGGTCGCGCAGCTGCTCAAGCGTGACACTCTCACTTACTAATTGCTCAAGCTCCTTGAGCCGCGTGTCGAGCGTTTTACCCGGCAAGCATTCCAATACACCATCTGAACAGAGCCACAACCGAAAGTCACTCGGCAAAGTACAGCTCAGCGCAGGATACTCCACATCGGGGAAAAGGCCTACCGGCATTCCCTCGCCTTCTAACCGGCGTAGCTCTCCCCCAGCCGCTAACAGGGGCATGGGGAGCTGTGCGCCGAGCGAATAGTGCAGAGTATGCGCCTCATGGTCAATAACACCGACAAATAAGGTGGCATGTTTGCCGATATCGGTGCCCTGCAGCTCGCGGTTCATTGCCTTTAGCCAATCTGGAGGCAGATTTTCTGGGTGCTGGCCATCCCACTCACTCAGCCAGCGGTTGCATAAGTATTTGAGCAGCACCGTGACGAACGCCGACGAGGCGCCATGACCCGATACATCAGCGAAATAGAAGGCGCTGTAACGCTCGTTATAGCGTTGATAATCGAGAAAATCACCGGATAAATAGAGCGAAGGGGCAAATACGTAATCGTAATACACCCCATTAATCACTTTGGGGCGTAGCGGTAGTAAACGCCGCTGGATATGCCCCCCGCTCTGTTGATCCATGCGCAGCAGGGCCAAGTGAGTCTCCAGGCTCTCATTTAGCTCCGCCAGACGCGCATGGTCACTCTCACGCTCCAACGCCAAATCGTTAAGCTCAATGGCCTTGCGGATCATGCGTCGCAGCAGTTCAGCGTGACGCAGTGGGTGGACGATATAATCCACCAGCCCCACATCAATCGCCTTAATCAAGTCGGCATCCTGACGCGAGTCGCTGACCACCAGTGTCGGCAGGCGACGTGTCAGCTGCGACCACTGCTGCCTGGGCACCGCTCGTGCGTGAGCAACAATAAGCGCCGTGTCAGGGGGCAAATGCTCGATATCATCCGATGCAAAAACCCACATGCCGTCGCAGGTAATTGCTTCAGCCAGCGCATCGCGCTCACGACCCGGTTCGTCGATCACCGCGATCAACTGCTTAGAGTGATCCATCATAAGCCTCAATCAGCGACGTTGCCGCTAGAGCCGCTATCATCCTGGTCACTGTCTTCAAAATCGCTGTCATCAAACTCGAATGTTTCGCTGGCAAAGGGGTCATCGCCCAATTCTCCATCGCTCACCTCAAATTGGCGGCTCTGTAAGTAAGCGTCACGAATAAAACGGTAGCGATCACCGCGAATTAATTCTTCCTGGTCAAGCAAACCCGCACGAATATCAATCACATTGAGTGCCGTCAGGCTTAGTCGAACGGCGTCGTCGTCTACGTAATACAACGGATACGAAGTCATATCAGCAGGMAAGCCGGTGGTGTCCCGCAGCGTGCTGGGGCCCAACAAAGGAAGCACCAGATAGCGCGAATCTTGCCAGCCCCAAACGGCCAACGTTTGGCCGAAATCTTCTTTATCCGCGGTAATTTCCATCAGAGTGGCATAATCCAGCAAGCCACCAATACCCACCGTGGAGTTAATCAGAAAGCGGGAGGTTGCCAGGCCTGCGTTGGCAGGCTTGCCTTGCAGCACACTATTAATGGCAGTGCGCACTTCGCCTAAGTTAGCGAAAAAATTGCCCACCCCGGTTTCCACTGGGTCAGGGGTAATAGTGCGATAGCCTTTTGCCACCGGCTTAAGCGCATAGCGATCCAGCACATCGTTAAATGCAAACACTTTGCGGTTAAAGCCTTCCCAGGGATCCTCTGGAGCAGCATTTTCTGCCATTTGCGTGCTGGCACAGCCGCCGGTTGCGAGTAACGTCACCAGCAGTAGTGGCACCCCTTTGCTACGCAGCGAAAGCGCAGGCTTGTCTTTATTTAACCACTGCCACATGACATTTTCCTTTTTTCAATTCCACAGCGCACTTATAGACGCCGGATAACCACATTGCCTGCGCTATAACCTGCCCCAAAGGAGCAAATCACACCAATATCACCCGCTACAAGCCCCTCGCGATGGAGATGAAAGGCTATGATGGAGCCTGCTGAGCTGGTATTGGCATAACGATCCAAAATGATCGGCGCCTGGATGTCACTGGGGTCATAACCCAATACTTTGCGGGCAATCAAATCGTTCATATGTCGGTTGGCTTGGTGTAGCCACATACGCTTGAGATCGCTACCGCTTAACTCCAAGGAGGCCAAATGATCAGTGATCAATTTAGCCACCATCGGACAAACCTCTCTAAATACCCGTCGACCCTCCTGCACAAACAGCTTGTCCAAGGCCATCGGGTCACTGTCCGTTACGCGATTAAGAAAGCCAGCATTATTGCGAATCGCGTTGGAAAACTTGGTGACCAAGCGGGTACCGAGTATTTCAAACTGCTCAACAGCCACGGCATCGGCGCTATTTTCTAGTACTACAGCGGTACAAGCATCGCCGAAAATGAAGTGGCTGTCACGGTCTCGAAAATTAAGATGCGCTGAGCAGATTTCAGGATTGACCACCAGCGCGCGCTTGACGCTACCGGAGGCTATCGCATTGGCAGCGGTTTCCAAGGCAAACGTCGCTGAACTACAGGCCACGTTCATATCAAATCCGTAGCCGCTGGTTCCCAGCGTTTGCTGTACTTCTACAGCCACTGCAGGATAGGCGCGCTCTAGATTTGAGCAGGCAACAATGACCAGTTCAATGTCAGCAGCATCCACTTGGGCAGCGTCAAGCGCTTGGCGCGCGGCAGCGATCGCCATCTCGCACTGAATCGAAGGTTCGTCATTACCCCGCTGCGGCAGTTTAGGCCGCATACGCTGTGGGTCAAGTATTCCTGAAGCGTCGAGCACATAGCGGCTCTGAATACCGGACGCTTTTTCGATAAATTCGCTGCTGGAGTGGGCAAGCGGTTCAAGCTCACCGCGCTCGATGGACTCGGCGTGTTGCCCATTCTCGGCGTCTACCCAAGCGTTAAATGCCGCCACCAGGGCTGCATTATCAATGGCGTGTTCCGGGGTATAGAGCCCTGTCCCGGTAATCACCGCATTTATCATCTACCTCTCCTTTTCACCGCGGCTTACGCCAGGAAGCTTAAACCGCCACCCATACCATTACTGTGTGCGTTTAGCGCGCTTTTTTCCACCCCGCGGCTAAACGTTAATTATCTCTTGCCAGCGCTTTTCCAGTCGTTTTACCGACACCACCATACTAGTACCCAACTGCTGGGCGAATAGCGACACCCTAAGCTCTTGCAACCACCAGCCAAAAGCGACCAGTTCTGGGTCTTCCACCCGCCCGCGCCGCTCGCTCTCGCGGCGGGCATCAAAGCGGGCCTCTAATGACTGGACCTCTTGCATCATCATTTGATCGCGACCGCGTTCACGAGCGGCTTTTTCAAGCCGAATGAGTGCCGCTTCGGTGTAGCGCGGGTATTCGTCCAGCCAAGCGCCAGCATTGCGAATAAAGCCGGGATATACCAAGCGCTGCATCTGCGCGCTAACATCGCTGTACACCAGCGCCAGGGCAAAATTAAGCTTGCCTTTGAGCAGCTTACTAACTGCCAGATGGCCCTGTAGCGCGGCTTCTACCCGCACCAGCAGAGCTTGCGCTTCGTCAACCAGTTGGTTGTGTGTTTCTGCTAGGCGCTGGCTAAACTCCCCTTCCGAGCGCGGCAGGGGGTGCTGAGCGATCACCTGGGTAAACACCGCAAGCAGCAGATCGTCAATCAAGGCTTGCTTGCTGCCCACTTTGGCGAACAGCAGCGCGCACTTCTCAACACCCGGCAGTTGCTTAATCGCTTTAACCTGTTCGGGAAGCTTTGCAATGCCCAGCCGGGCGATGCCCTCCTGGTGGGCAGCGTCAGCTTTAGCAGGGTGATCAAATAGCGCTACTTTGAACTCGCTGGTTTCAGCGACCAGGGCAGGATACGCCTCTACACGAATGCCTGCCTGGGTGGTGACCCGGGAGGCAGGCAGCGGCGTTTTGGGTAGCCCGGCAACGGCGGGCTCATGGCTAACCTGTTCGGCCAGCGCCTGAGCTCCTGCGCTGGCTGCCGCTTCAAAGCGCTGTTCCAGGGCGCGCAGATCGCGCCCCTGGCCTAAGGTTTCGCCCGCATGATCGACCACGCGAATATTCATGATCAGGTGCGGTTCGAGCAAGTCTAGGCGCCAATCGTCAGGATGCACCCGCGTCGATGTCCGGCGGCGAATAAACTCCCCTAACGCCTCGGTTAACGGGCGTTGATCAGGCACCAGGGTTTCCAACGCCGCATCCACCCAATCGGGAATCGGCACCACCTGTCGGCGGATGCTTTTCGGCAACGACTTCAGCAGCGCAATACACTTTTCACGCAGCAGCCCAGGCACCAACCACTCCAGAGCATGCACCGGCACTTGCGGCAGCATGGCGGCGGGTACAGTCAGGGTAACACCGTCATCTTCGGCTTCAGGGTCAAAGTGGTAACTGACCGGATAGGCCACGCCCGCCAGCATTAAATGATCCGGATACTGCGCCTGAGTAACGTCATCGGCATCCCGCGCCTTAAGCGAATCAATATCGAAATGGAGTAATTGCGGATCTTGCTGTTCGGCCTGTTTGCGCCAATGCTCAAAGCCCTTGCCGTTGACGATGTCAGCCGGAATCCGCTGATCGTAAAAATCAAACAGCGTATCTTCATCGACCAGAATGTCCCGCCGCCGAGCACGATCTTCCAGCGCTTCGACTTCGTCGATCAGTGCGCGGTTATGAGCAAAGAAGGCGCCTTTGGTTTGAAACTCTCCTTCCACCAGCGCCCGGCGAATAAACAGCTCCCGAGACTCCTGAGGGGCGATGGGGCCATAGTGCACCCGACGCCGCGCCACAATGGGCAGGCCAAACAGCGTAACCTGCTCAAAGGCCACTACCTGGGCGCGTTTCATTTCCCAATGGGGTTCGCTGTAGCTGCGCTTAACCAAATGCTGCGCCTGGGGTTCGATCCACTGGGGGTCGATCTTGGCCACGGTGCGGGCAAACAGTTTGGAGGTTTCTACCATCTCGAACGCCATGATCCACTTGGGCGACTTCTTGGCTAACCCTGAACCAGGATGGATCATAAACTTGCGGTTGCGGGCACCAAGGTACTCGCGGTTCTCCACCAGCGTACCCAGGTTAGAGAGCAGCCCTGAAAGTAGCGCCTGATGAACCTTGCCTGAAGTTTTACGCCGCGTTTGACGCGCCTGCTCTTCGCTCTCGTCGTCATTGCGGGGCGGCGGTGCGGGCACGTCAATGTCCATATCGCGCAGCAATTGGCGCAGTTGGCGGAAGGTGTCGTGCCACTCGCGCATGCGCAGGTAGTTGATGTAGTGCTCGCGGCACCAGCGGCGCAGCTGATTGCCCGACAGCTCCTCGCGGGCATTCTCAATGCCGTGCCAGAGGTTCAGCAAAGCGACAAAGTCGGAATCCGGGTCGTGCCAACGCTGGTGGGCTTGGTCGGCGGCCTGACGCTTATCCGCGGGTCGGTCGCGGGGGTCTTGAATAGCCAGCGCCGAGACCACAATCAGCACATCGCGCAGGCTGCCGATTTCGGCCCCCGACAGCACCATGCGCGCTAAGCGCGGGTCAATCGGCAGTCGCGCCAGCTTACGTCCCAGCGGGGAAAGGCGCTGCTTTTCATCCACTGCGCCCAGCTCGAACAGTAGTCGAAAGCCGTCTTTAACAAAGCGGCTATCCGGTGGGTCAACAAACGGAAACGCTTCAATATCCCCAAGCTTTAGCCCCAGCATCGAAAGGATGACCGACGCTAAGTTGGTGCGCTGGATTTCGGGATCGGTAAAGCCGGGCCGGGAGAGAAAATCCTCTTCGCTGTAGAGGCGAATGCACACGCCTTCGGCGATCCGTCCACAGCGGCCTTTCCGCTGGTTGGCGCTGGCTTGGCTAACCGCTTCCACCGGTAGACGCTGGATCTTGGAGCGGTAGCTGTAGCGGCTGATACGCACCAATCCTGGGTCAATCACGTAGCGAATGCCGGGCACAGTCAGCGAAGTTTCCGCCACGTTGGTGGCGAGTACAATGCGCCGACCGCGGTGCGGTGCAAAAACGCGGTTCTGCTCTTCGTTGGAAAGCCGTGCGTAGAGCGGCAGGATTTCAGTGCCTTTCAGCTCGGCGCGGCGCAGGGTATCGGCGGTTTCACGAATCTCGCGCTCGCCGGGTAAAAACACCAGCACGTCCCGGGGGCCGTGTAGCCAGCCTTTTTCGCGCTCAACAGCTTCAATCTCCTCTACTGCATGGAGAATGCCCTCTTGCAGCGTGCGGTCTTCTTCATCGTCTTCATCGCGGACCAATGGCCGGTAGTGCACCTCAACGGGGTAGGTGCGCCCTGTGACTTCCACCACTGGGGCGGGCGTTTTAGCCGTGCCGAAGTGCTTGGCAAAGCGCTCTACGTCGATGGTCGCCGAGGTAATGATGATTTTTAGATCGGGCCGCTTGGGCAACAAGCGCTTGAGGTAGCCAAGCAGAAAGTCGATATTCAGGCTGCGCTCGTGGGCCTCATCAATAATTATAGTGTCGTAACGCAGCAAAAGTGGGTCATTCTGCGTTTCGGCCAGCAAAATTCCGTCGGTCATCAATTTAACCAGCGTACCCGGACTGCTCTGGTCGCTAAAGCGCACCTGGTAGCCCACCTGTTCGCCCAGGGAAACCTGCAGCTCCTCTGCCAAGCGTCCTGCCACACTGCGAGCAGCCAGACGACGCGGCTGAGTATGACCAATCAAACCACGGCGACCGCGCCCCAACTCCAAACACATTTTAGGTAGCTGGGTGGTTTTGCCTGAGCCGGTCTCCCCCGCCACCACCACTACTTGGTGATCGCGTATCGCGTTAACGATATCTTCTTTTCGTTCAACTACCGGCAATTCAGGTGGGTAATTCAGCGCGACTTGTTGGGCTTCACGCAAGCTGAGCTGTTGCTGAGCGCGATCGAGCTCACGCTGCACTTCATCCAAACCACGACTAATCGGCTTGTTATCACGCTGACGGCGGTACAAACCAGCCAAGCGACGTTCCAGCCGTTCGGCATCACGCAACATCACACTCCCTGCCGCCTGTTGCAGCGACGCGAGACGTTGGCTATCGGTGGGGGCTGGGGATGTGTCGGTGGTCACGATTGAGTCGGCTTCCATTCGCTTGGGCATTTAACAAGAGACGTCTAAAAAGAGATAGAAAAAAACGACCCGCTCGATTGAGCGGGTCGGATAGTGTAACGCTTTCAGCTCCACGACGCCTAACCACAAAGCAAGCAGGAAGCGGGCGAGCCCAGGTTTCCACAAGGGCGCTGTGAACCCATCCGTGGGCGCTACTTTCGCCATCCATGGCGAAAGACCCTTGTTACAACCTGCCCTCGCCCGCTAATCGAGTGTTTATTAATGGCTATCTGATGACGTTTTTGAGGGCTCTTCGTCGCGCAATTGGCGGCGGAGCACTTTGCCCACGTTGGTTTTGGGCAGTTCATCACGAAACTCGATGACCTTGGGGACCTTATAGCCAGTGAGTTCTTTTTTGCACCAATCGCGTAGCGTTTTCTCATCCAACTGGTCATTTTTGCTCACTACGAACAGCTTGATCGCTTCACCGGCATTTTCATCCGGTACGCCAACCGCCGCTGATTCAAGTACGTCAGGATGAGCAGCCACCACGTCCTCAATTTCGTTGGGGTACACATTAAAGCCAGAGACCAGAATCATGTCTTTTTTGCGATCAACGATGCGGATGTAGCCGTCATCCTGCAGCACGGCGATATCACCCGTGTGGAACCAGCCATCTTCATCGATGGAATCGCGAGTTTCGTCTTCGCGCTGCCAGTAGCCTTTCATCACCTGCGGCCCTTGCACGCACAGCTCTCCTGGCTCACCCAGCGCCACATCGTTGCCATCGGCGTCGACGACTTTTACCGCGGTGCCTGCCACAGGCTTGCCGATAGTGCCCAGTTGGATCGCATCGGTGGGGTTAAAGCTAACGATGGGAGAAGTCTCGGTCAGACCATACCCCTCAGCGATAGGACAACCGGTAGTTTGCTCCCAACGCTGCGCCGCTGCTTTAGTCAGCGCCATGCCGCCGGAGATCGTCAGCTTCAACTTGGAAAAATCGAGCTGTTTGAAGTCGTCGCGATTACACAATGCATTAAACAGCGTGTTGAGGCCGATAAAGGCAGTAAAAGGCAGCCCCTTGAGCTCTTTGACAAACCCATCCAGATCACGAGGGTTGGTGATAAGCAAGGAGTGGTTACCGGTTTCCATTAAAAACAGGCAGTTAACCGTAAAGGTATAGATGTGATACACCGGTAACGGGGCGACAACCAGCTCTTCGCCATCGGTCAGATGGGCGCCAATGGCTTCACGCGCTTGCAACATATTGGCGATGAGGTTGCGATGGGTCAGCATCGCGCCTTTTGGCATACCCGTAGTACCGCCGGTGTATTGCAGCGCGGCTAAATCATCAGGGCCTCTTTTGACCTCGCTATGGCTTAGCGAGGCGCCTTTTTTCAGCGCATCGCGAAAACCAACCGCGCCGGGCAGTGAATAGGCAGGCACCATTTTCTTGACGTGCTTCACCACGGCATTGATTAACCAGCGCTTGGGAACGTCGTGCAAGTCAGCTAACTGGGTGACGAGCACGTGCTTGATATCTGTTTTATCGAGCACTTTTTCGAGCTTGTCCGCCATATTGGCCAAAATCACAATGGCTTTAGCGTTAGAGTCCTTGAACTGATTGGCCATTTCCCGCTCGGTATACAGCGGGTTGGTGTTAACCACCACCAAGCCTGCCCGCAGCGCGCCAAATACCGCCACCGGAAACTGCAGTACGTTGGGCAACTGGATTGCGATACGATCGCCTGGAACAAGGTCGGTTTCATGCTGAAGCCAAGCAGCAAAGTCTGCTGAGAGGCGATCAAGGTCAGCGAAGGTGAGCGTTTTCCCCATACAGGAAAAAGCTGGCTTGTCCTTAAAACGTGCTACTGCGTTATGAAAAACATCCGTGACTGAATCGTATTGATCCAACCCTTCAAGCGCTGGGCCACGTAAAACGGCGGCGTTGGCGTGTTCGCTCATGGGCAATCTCCGCTATCGGCGTCGGCGTAGGATCACCGACCTTGTTGTTGTCGCTGGGCTTTGTCTGAAAATAGCTTAAGACGCCCAACGATATACGACCTATAACAGGCTGTAAAACGATCGATTGAAACTTACGTTTAAACTTTAGCCCATAGTCAGGCTCGCTTAATTCATTGCTACTTCTCTTATTTCACTTTAGCAACMCCTACGCTTATGGACAGTAACGCGCCTGGATTTCTCCATCGCGCCAGACCAATAGTTCGCCGGGCACCATGCGCTGCCACGCTTCATTATGGGTGAGAGGCTCGGTGGCAATCACTGACACAATATCGTCTGGTGTGGTGTGTTCGGCAAAGTTCACCGTCATTTCAGCGTCGGAAAGTTCCGCATCGCCGAAGGGCGCACAGCGGGTAATGTGCGCCAACTTAGTGGCGCAATAAGTATACAAATAGCGGCCATCGGAGAGCAGCATATTGAACACCCCAAGCGCTCTTAGCTGCTCACACAGCTGGTGCAAGTACTCCCAGAGTGTTTCAGGTGAAGCAGGTGGCGTAGGAAAGGTGCGGCGTAACTCACCCATTAGCCAGCAGTAGGCGTGCTCGCTATCGGTGCTGCCAACCGGGATATAATTACCTAATGCTAGGCTCTCCCAGCCACTTAATTGGCCATTGTGGGCATAGCACCAGGGCCGCCCCCACATTTCTCGGGTAAATGGGTGCGTATTGGCAAGCTTTACGCCCCCTACATTGGCTTGGCGAATATGACTAATCACCACATTGGACTTAATCGGGTAGTCACAAATTAATCGCGCAATGGGCGAATCGACCGACGGGTGAGGGTCACGAAAGTCGCGGTAGCCGCCCTCTTCGTAGAAGGCGATTCCCCAGCCATCGCGGTGTGGGCCCGTGCCCCCACCGCGGTGCAAAAAGCCCGAAAAGCTGAAACAGATATCGGTGGGTACATTGGCGCTCATACCCAGCAGTTCACACATACGCTTTACACATACGGTTCATACATACGATTTGCACATACTGAGGCATCAAGACATTGTTCAAACGTGGCATCAACCAATCACCGGTTCGCGACGGCGTGGCGATTCGCCTTCGTCATCACTTTCTTCTTCCTGGGTGACATACTCAGCCTCGCCTGGGCGGCGCCACCACCAAAGTGCAACGCCAATAAGCGCACCTAACGCCATCCCTAATACCAGCCACATCAACCCGCCACGTAGCGCCGAGCCGTTATTTTCTAAAAAGCCAACCGCCGCCACCATCGCCGAAGGTGCCCAACCGGTATAGAATTCACCCTCTTCGATTAGCGGCAGCCGGAAAGTCGCGGGCACCCATACCGCCCCGGCAACCGTCCAGGTCAGTACAAGACGTGGCAAGCGAGGCAGAAAAGTGAGCGCAAAATAGACCGCGACAATCACTAGCAGCGACAGCCCGTAATAACTCAACCAAAGCATTGGCGTTGAATTTGCAAACAGCATAATACCCCTCATATGGGTGAACTCACCCGACGTTGATTTCCCGTTATGGTACCTATCAATTTATGAAAGCACAGCAAGGCATACATTCAGGCTTACCCGCTGCACGCTATTATCGCGCTAATGACCCGCAATGGCACTGGTTAGAAGAGCGCGACGACCCACAGGTCAGCGCCTTTTTAGAGGCCGCCAACCAGCAACAAGCCGATTGGTTTGCCCCACTTGCCCCGCTGGAGGAAGCGTTATACCAGAGCCACTTGGCACGCCGCGAATTAGCCGTGACCAGCCTTAAGACAACGCTTGACCACTTCACGTTCTGGAGCGAGACAGGTGCGGACGATGATTACCCCTGTTGGTGGCGCCATCCCAATCACCACTCCGAACAGCAAGAATGCTTTTTCGATGTGAGAGCCCGCGCCGCCGAACACGACTTTTACGATATGGGCGATATGGCGCTCTCCCCCGATGAGCAGTGGTTAGCCTGGACAGAAGATACCCAAGGCGATGAGCGGTTTACCCTATGGCTGAAAGCACTGCCTAGCGGGGAGCCGGTGCAACTGTTGAGCGATATTGGTGCGGGGCTGTGCTGGGCAGAAGATCAAACTGCCACCAAGGCTACCTTGCTGTTTACGCGCTTTGACGACACTCAGCGCCCCGATAGCGTTTGGCGGTTTTCGATCTCACTGGCTAAACCTGAGGCCTCCAAAGAGCCCGCTCTGGTGTTACGCGAAGAGGACCCTGAGTTTTGGCTTGGCATCGGCAAAACGCGTTCACGGTCGTGGCTGCTGCTCGAAAGCGGCTCAAAAGACACCAGTGAAATCCACCTACTGCCCGCTGACTCGTCAACTTCAACACCACAGTGTATTCAGCCGCGACAGGCAGGGGTTGAGTACAGCATCGATCATCGCCCAGGCAGCTTTTATCGTCTGCATAATCAGGCGGGTGCTCACTTCCAGCTCGACTTCCTGCCCGAAAGTCAGCTTGGTCAGCCCCAATTGAATTGGCAAACGTTAATCGCCCACCGTGAAGGAGCTACCCTGGAAGGCGTTGATGCGTTCGCCTGGGGGCTGATACTGGCGGAGCGCGATCATGCACAGGCGCAGGTGCGGTTGCGGCGTTTGCTGTTCGATGCCCAGCACGGATGCACGCAGGATGAGTATCTGGCACTGCCCGAACAACCCTGCTCCCAGATGCTGGAAGATGCGCCGCACTTCGATACACAGATAGTGCATCTACGTGAAGAGTCATTTACCCAGCCGCCCAGCTGGTTCGCACTTGATCTAATCAGCGGCGAACGCACACTACTGAAACGGGTACCTGTTTACGGCAATTTACAGCCGCAACAGTTAATCAGCCGTCGCCTTTGGGCGACCAGCCAAGATGGTGAACAGGTGCCCGTATCGGTAGTGATGCGCGCCGACTTGGCGGGCCAGGCCCTACCCACACTGCTGTATGGCTACGGTGCCTACGGTGATGCGCTCGACCCCTGGTTCTCGATCGCCAGGTTGGAGCTGCTGGAGCGCGGTGCAGCCTTTGCGGTTGCCCATGTCCGCGGTGGTGGCGAACGCGGCGAGCCCTGGTATTTAAACGGTAAAATGGAGCACAAGGAAAACAGTTTTAATGACTTCCTGGCCGCGCGTGAAGCACTTGTCGAACAGGGTATTAGCGATTCACAGCGCATAGCAGCCTATGGCGCCAGCGCCGGTGGGTTACTGGTCGGTACCTGTATTAATCGTGCCCCGGAAAAATTTTGCGCGGCGCTGCTGGATGTGCCCTTTTTAGACGTACTGCGCACCATGCAGAATCCAGAGCTACCGCTAACCACCGCGGAGTACAGCGAGTGGGGAAACCCAGAGGAGCCAGAGGTTGCCGCCCGAATCCGCGCTTACTCGCCGATCGACAATATCCAGCCCCAAACCTACCCAGCCCTGTGGATTGAGGGCAGTTGGTTTGACACCCGGGTCAGCTACTGGGAGCCCGCCAAGTTCTATGCCCAGGTGTCCCAGCAGCAACAGGGATCAGCGCCAATTCTGATGCGTACCGATATGAGCAGTGGCCACGGCGGCGCATCTGGCCGCTTCAAGGCCTGGCGCGATACCGCCCGGCAAGATGCGTTTATTCTTTGGGCGCTGGGCCTGAACCCGCAAACACTGGCAATCACTGAGTAAAGTGCTCACAGGCCTGCTGCGCTCCGGCAAGTACAGCAGGCCTATGCATATATTGCTTGAGATTTTTTATCAAAACACTCATATCCTTTATGCATAGAAAACCCCACTCAACTTAAGCTCAGAATACAAAAATAATATTAAATACATAAACTTAATAAATTCAGCTGGCGTTAATAAAAAGATGTTTCCAACTTGCGTTGATGATATCCCCTGGTGAGCTATTGGTTTCTAAAGGTACCTTATGTGAATCGGCGTAAACACACCCTTCACTGGATGCATAAATAATAACTAATGGATGTCAATAATCGCGAACTGGCACTTCAAGCGGGCTTACTGATGCTGCTGGTGGCCACCATTGTGATTGGTGCAGGTGGCTTCTTGATGGGCTTTTTTCCTGATGTTCACCAGCCCGATGCGCTCGCTCTGCTACCGGACAGTGCGCTGGTTATTTTACTTTGCGGGTTAGGCCTCAGCGCAGTGATGGCTAACTTCGAACGTTTTCGCAAAGTAACCTCTATCGCACTGGCTGCGGTTGCCAGCTATACGCTGATCCACAATGCCCTAGACCCCACTTATGACACGGTCTCCCTGCTGAGTGGTCATCAACGCCTGCCTAGCCAAACCGCCCCCATACTGTTTATGGCTGCATTTTGCCTCTGGGTCGGCCCTCAAGGACGTTGGCAGCGGCTTATTTGGCAGCTCGGCGGGCTGTTTTTATGGGTGGTGGGTTGCATTACCTTTGCCGTCCATTATGGTTTAACTGTGCCGGACTGGTTACCCCGCGCCAGCGCGCTTATCCCTGGCCTAGTCGGTTTTCTATTTGGTATCGCGATGCTAATGGTGAGTCGGCATATTCCTCATCTAAAAACATCCTTAAGCAATGCCGCCGTACTGTTTGGCATCCTAGGCGTTAGCTTAAGTATGAGCGGTTGGTTTTTAGTCAGTTGGGATCAACACCACGAGATGCGCCAAGGGGCTCAGCAGAACCTGGAAAGCATTGCGGTTAATATTAACCAGACGCTGGCATCGCGAGCGATTGTACTGGAACGCTTGGCGGAGCGCTGGCACCAGGTCTTTGAAGACCCAGCATCGCGCAGCCGGGAGGTTGCGCGCTACTGGACAGACTATCCAAGCATACTCGCCATTGCATACTTCAACCCGCTCGCCAATGATATATGGCGCCGTTCACGCCATGGCAGCGCGCTACTCTGGCTAGATGATCAATTAATTAACCTGGCTACATTGACCTGGCTTAATCAGCAACGAAGTGTCATTCAGTGGTCATTCCCCGATTTTGAACGCCCTACGCTAGCGCTTCTCTCCATCCAACCTCAGGACCAGCCCCACCAGCTAGTCGCCGTTATCGATATAGCGCGGCTCGTAGAGCAAGAAACCAGCACGGTTAACGGCGCTTTTACGCTGCATATAATCCACGCCAATGGTCACCTGATTAACCAAGGGGAGGGCTTGCTACCCACTGCTTCAATAGCACCACCAGCAATGACGCTAGCGCAGCACACGGTGGCGTTACCGGGCGGAACAGTGATCACTTTGGCACTCTCGGAACGATCAAATCAGCCCCTCCTCACCACCAATTTTCTTGCTGCTGGTGTTGGACTCTCCGGCCTGCTACTCACCTATCAATTGATTTTCAGCCTTGCCTTGATATCTGCCCGTGCCCAACGTTCCCGTGAGCTTTCGAAAGCCAAAGAGACCCTGCAAGATAGCGAACAGCGGTTTCGCTCTCTGTTTACACAAAACCCCGATGCAGTGTTTTCGCTAGATTTGAGCGGCTATCACTTAAGCGTCAACCGATCCGTACTCACCCTGCTTGAAATTAACGAAGCACAGATTATTGGCAGTCATTGGAAAGAGGTTGTTGCGCCTGAACACCACTCCATCGTGGGTACTGCTTTCCAACAAGCATTAATGGGTATCGCCCAGCGTTTCGATTTGGAAATCATCAGCCAACAGGGCAACGTACGCCAATTGGATGTCTCGTTTTTACCCACGGTGGTCATGGATCAAGTGGTAGGTGTTTACGGAATTGCCAAGGAGATGACCGCGCTGCGCCAAAAAGAGTCCCAGTTGCGTATCTATCAGCGCAGCATTGAAGCCAGCAGCAATGGCATTTTAATTTGCGAGGCACGGCAACCTGACTACCCCATTGTTTATGTAAACCCCGCCTTTGTGGCCATAACAGGCTATTCGCTGGAAGAGGCAAAAGGGCGCAACTGCGGTTTTTTACAAGGCCAAGATACCGACCCAGAGCAAATGACCGATATCCAGCATGCTCTTACTCAGCAGCACGATATCACCTTGACCCTACGTAACTACCGCAAAAACGGTCAAGCGTTCTGGAATAACCTATTTCTCTCCCCGGTGCGCTCCCATAACGGTCATATCACGCACTTTGTGGGCAGTATTAACGATATTTCTGAGCGTCGGGACCATGAGAACGCGCTCGCTTTTCATGCCACCCACGATGCACTGACGGGCCTTGGTAACCGCGCCCTGTTTGAGGATCATCTGCGCCATGATGTTGAGCTCGCCCGGCGGCACAATCAACATTTAGCGGTGCTGTTTATTGACTTGGATGAATTMAAGCCGATCAACGACACCCTGGGCCATGGCATTGGCGACCAAGTGCTTATCAACGTCGCTAGACGGCTTGAGCAGGCGATCAGGCCTTCCGACACCTTGTGCCGTTTCGGGGGCGATGAGTTTGTATTGCTGCTACCGGATTTGCATAGCCCCCAGCAAGCGCAGGACATTGGAGAGCGTTTGCTTGAAGCGCTTGCACTGCCCTACTGTATTGATCGACATGAACTTTATCTTTCAGCCAGTATTGGCATTGCGCTCAATGACAAACAGCTGGCGCAACCTGAAGAGCTGCTTCAGCAAGCCGATATGGCGATGTACAAAGCCAAGCAGCAAGGCCGCAATGCCTTACAAACCTTCACTCAAGATATTAATCAAAAACTAACCCAGCGGGTGACGCTGAGAAATGAATTGCAGGAAGCGATTCTGAATGAGCAGTTTGAACTGCATTATCAGCCGTTGTTAACGGCCGATGGGCACGTTAAGGGCTTCGAGGCGCTGGTCCGTTGGAACCATCCGACCAAAGGCGCTATCTCACCGGTGCTGTTTATCCCTATTGCTGAAGAGACAGGACAAATTATCGCCTTAAGCCAGTGGGTAATAGAGCGCGCCGCGCGGGATTTCCTGAGGCTTCGGCCGCGGCTTCCCAGCCACTGCCGTATATCGGTCAACCTTTCGCCGATGCAGTTTCACCGGCCAAGTTTTTTAAGCTCGCTCAGCGCTACCCTTGAAGCCACCGGGCTCAGCGCAACATCGCTAGAACTTGAGTTAACCGAAGGCATATTGATGAACGATACCGACGCCGCGATTGAGACGCTGCATGCGCTGCGTGAAATGGGGATCAGCGTTGCCATTGACGATTTTGGCACTGGCTTTTCAAGCCTGAGTTACCTGCGCCACCTACCCGTTGATAAGGTAAAAATTGACCGCAGTTTTATCAACAATATCGCCAACAACAGCAAAGACGCGGCTATCGTACAGGGTATTATTGCCCTGGCTCACCACCTCGATCTGACGGTCGTCGCGGAGGGGGTAGAGACGCCTCAGCAGCAACAGCAGTTGATGGCGTTGAAGTGCGATGTGTTTCAGGGTTATCTATTCGCCCGGCCTATGCCTTTTGAAGCACTGCAGGCATGGTTGGCATCACATCGGCAGCACGGCAATAATGTGCGACTCTAGCTGCTGTTCAGGCACTTCATCTTGGGACACCGCAAAGCTGCGCACGCTCACCCCTTTGCGGTGAACCCGTTCGGCGTCATTGCTTAACAGCGGGTGCCAGCCTGCCAACTTGCGCCCTTCCGCCACCCGCCGGTAGCCGCAGCTTTGCGGTAGCCAGGTAAACTCTTTGACCAAGGCAGGGGTCAGCTGAGTACAGTCGGGCACGCTGTCAAAGCGGTTGGCATAATCACTGCACTGACAGCTGTGGATATCCAGCAGGCGGCAAGCCACATTGAGCACCGCCAACTCCTGGGTATCCTCATCGTGCAGCTTTAGCAGGCAGCACTGCCCACAGCCGTCGCATAGCGCCTCCCACTCCTGGGGCGTTAGCTCTTCAAGGGTAAAGCGCTCCCAAAAACGTTCGCGCATCGCTGTCTCCCTCCTGTCATGCCTCATTGTCACGGAAAAACTCTTTATTATGGGGTGTAGCTTAGTAGCTTAATTCAGCCAATAGCTCGGGCCATAGTGTCTGGAAGTCATTTTCTAGCGCTTGATAATCATCGTGGAGCCAAGGCACTAAGGCCGCCAACTGATTGGGGCCAGACAAACGCCGCCCGATACCGGCAATCGCCCTGCAGGTGAAAGCAAAGTCAGCGTAGCCTCTTAACCAGTCGTGCTTGACGAGAATCGGCATCATACCCGCCAACCGATTTGGCGCAGGGCGCGCGGAGAGCAGCCGATAACAACGCTCCACAATCGCCTCTTGATCCGCCTGGCCCGCCGTATCCCGGGCCAGGAAATGATCCCACACCATATCCAGAGCAATACCCGCATAGCGACGTTGGTCAGCTGGCGCACGGCGTCGCGCATTAACAACGCAGGTATGACTATCTACCCAGGCATCCACCCGGCGGTGATGGCGAATACCCAGCGCAGTGGCGCTAGACCAAGCGCTTAAATCGCGACCCTTAACGCCATCAGCAATTAAATTTCCGTAGAGAAAATCATCGCTTCCGGCGCTCACCAGCCAGGCATGGGCAAGAAAATTCATAACTGCCTGTCGCTACTCTTGATCAGAACGTGCATTAGAACGCGAGGCAACATGGGCGCGATGCACGTCAAGCAAATAGGCTTCTTTAGGCGGCGGCATTTGCAAATAGAAGCCTTTCTCTTTAATMCCTTCCACCACGTCTGCGGCATTCACCCGTGACAATTTTTTGTCCGCGGTCAGTAGCATGGTAAACACCGGCACAGGCTTGCCAAACGTTTCCAGTAACTGCTCTGGGACGTTAGCAAATCCTTGACGCTTATCGAGGTATAAATACATCTCATCTTTACGCGAGCTTTTGAAAACCTCGCAAATCAGCTTGTCGCTCATGATGGTCGTTCCTCAAGGGCTTGGGCCAGCGCACCATTCAAATACTCGCCCCGCCAACCGGTCGGCCAAGTGAAAGGCTCACCCGCCAAGTCCTGCATCACCAGTGTTTCAATATCCCGGCGGCGCATCAGCATTTCCGGTGCCACCCCCAAGTCATCGGCTTTGCCGGTTACCACCTTCTTGAGCGCTTTAAAGCGTGACTTGAACGTCGGGTGCATGGGGTCCGGCCAGCGCTTGGGCAGGGCTATTTCATCGCAGTGCTGGGCCTGTTTGACCATCGCCAGCAGTGCATCGCCCTCTTTTTTGATGAGCATCGGCTTAACGCCTTCCACCTCGGCGAGCTCGAAGCGATTGCTCGGCATCTTTTCGGCGATCGCAAACAGCAGCTTGTCACTAATCAACCAATTACGCGGCAAGTTGCGACGGCGCGTTTCGCCTTCACGCCAGGTGGTCATCAGCCGATACGCTTCCATTTGACGGGGCGTGAGGCGCCATAGCTGGCGTTGGCGGGTATACCACTGTTGGTCGTTATCAACGCTGCGGCCCGCCTGTTCAATTAGGCTTGTGCACTCAGCGTCGACCCACTCACGGCGCCCCAATATGGCAAGCTTTTCAGCCTGCAGCGTCCAGACTTTGAGTAAATAGATAACGTCCAGCGCGGCGTAGTGGCACTGCGCAGGCGACAGCGGGCGCACTAGCCAATTCGAGCGGGTCTCCTCTTTCGGCAGGGTTTCACCGACCCAAAATTCGACCAGCTTTTGATACCCCATGCCAGGGTTTTCGCCCAAGAAGCCTTGTACCACCTGGGTGTCAATGAGCGGCTCTGGCAATACCCCCGCCCAGTGTTGGAAGACTTCTAGATCTTCGCTGCAAGCGTGCAGCAACTTGATGGCACTATTCTGCAGCAGAGCGCGAAATTTATCGGTACACGGGACGGCCACCGGGTCAATCAGATAAGCCTCTTCACCGGCGGTGAATTGAATCAGCGCGGGGACTGGAAAAAAAGTGTTCTCTCGGAAAAACTCGGTATCCAGAGCAATCACGGCCGCATCGGCTACTTGTTCGCATGCCGCATCAAGCGCATCAGGGGTATCAAGCCATTGATAAGAGGGAGTAAGAGAGGACAAAAGCATTCTTCCAAGTTGGCGCAAACGCTACCGCGCTTGCGTTTTAGGTAGGCTTATTCGCTGGCAAACGGCAGACGACCATTAAAGGCACGGCTTAAGGTACCGCCATCAACGTATTCCAGTTCACCGCCCATGGGAACGCCATAAGCGAGCCGAGAAAGTTTGACGCCATGTTCAGATAGCAGCGCAGCAATGTAATGGGCAGTCGCTTCACCCTCGATGGTGGGGTTAGTCGCCAACACCACCTCTTCAATGAGCCCTTCAGCAACGCGTGCTTCCAGCAAGTCTAAACCAATCGACTCTGGCCCCACGCCATCTAGCGGCGAAAGGTGCCCATGGAGCACAAAATAGCGCCCTTTAAAGCCACCGGCTTCTTCAATCGCCAGTTGATCGGCGGGCGATTCCACCACGCAAAGCAGCGCATCATCCCGACGCGGGCTCTCACACAGCGCACAGATATCAGCTTCGGTGAGCGTTCGACAACGCTGGCAATAACCGACTTCTTCAATCGCCTGTTGAATGACCGAAGCTAGTCGCTGCCCACCTGGTCGTTCACGCTCAAGTAGGTGCATCGCCATGCGCTGGGCCGTTTTGGGCCCAACGCCTGGCAGTATGCGAAACGCTTCCATTAACTGCTCAACGAGAGGAGAAAAACGCATTGCTTAGAACGGCATCTTAAAGCCAGGCGGAAGGTTTAAACCCGCCGTGGCTTCTTCCATCTTCTGTTTAGAGCTAACTTCCAATTTGCGCACTGCGTCGTTGACCGCCGCCGCTAACAAATCTTCCAGCAACTCTTTGTCCTCTTCCATCACGCTGGGGTCAATGGACACGTTGGAAACGTCGTGGCGACCGTTCATGGTGACCTTCACCATACCGGCACCCGCTTCGCCCTGTACTTCGGTTTTCGCTACCTCTTCTTGGGCGCGCTGCATTTTTTCCTGCATTTCTTGGGCTTGTTGCATCAAGTTGCCCATTCCACCTTTAAGCATGGTCTGATCTCCAACGTACGTAGTTAAAATTTTCTAGTTAAAAAGATGTTAATGCTTCGACTCAATGACAAGCGCTTAGCGTATCGCGTCGGCAGGCTTTACGCTGGATTCTATCAGCTTTGCCCCAAACGCCTGCTGTAACTTCTGTACATGTGGGTCGTGATTGAGTAGATCAACCGCCTGGGCATGGCGCTCTTTATTAAGGCGCTCTTCGCGCTGGCGGGGCGTTTCCAGGCTATTAGACAACTCGGCAACGTAAAACGCTATTCGCCGGGGTATACCCTGCTCCTTGAGCGCCCGCTCAATACGCGTTTGGTGTACCTCAGCCTGCATTGCTTCTTGACTGGGATCTAAGCGCAGCGTCAGCAACGTGCCGTCGTCGCTCTCGACCAAGCAGTTGCCCGCCAAGTTACGGGTTAAGCCGCCCAAGCCCAGGGAGTCAAAACACTCCAGCCACTTAGCATTGTCCAGCTTGCCTGACAGGGCTTCAGGAACGGCTTCAGGAACGGTTTCGGGAATGGCTTCTGACTGAGTTTCTGGACTGGCTTCTGAAAGAGCCTCTGGTTGAGCTGTTGGCGCCTCAGCCGTGGTGGGCTCTACAGTCTCAGCCCCAGCGGCTGGTTCAGGGGTTACGGTTGGCTCTGGCTCATTAGCACGCTCAGGCTCAGCCATCGCCGCTGGCTCAGCAGCTTGCTGGGGAGCATCAATCTCGGACGCTGCTGTATCAGTTTCGAGAGTCCAAGGAGGTGGCTCTTGCAGCGGAGGTTTCTCTTCGGCAGCAGGCACGGACGCTTGCGGATGGGGCTCTGCTGGCGGCTTTGACTGAGATTCGGGCGGCGGAGCTTCTGACGGGGTATCAGCTTCTGGCGCGGGCTGCGGCGCTGGTGAAGCCGCCTCCACCACTGACGCTTGAGTCGCTGCCGTCTCTGAAGGCTCGCGGCGCAGCGGTAGCGGGGTACGCGGCGGTTTCGGCACCCCCTGAGGGCGAAACGCCAGCATGCGCAGCAGCGTCATCTCTAACGCACTGCGCAAATCAGGGGCATGCACCATGTCCCCGCGGCCCTGAATACCAATTTGGTAATAGAGCTGAATGTCCTCAGCGGTAAAGCGGCTCGCCAGTTGCAGGATAACGTCACGATCACCGTGGCTGTTATCCACGGCGTCCGGCACCATCTGCGCCACCGCTAGTCGGTGTAGCATGCTCGAAAGCTCATCCAGCACCGCGGCAAAGTCAGGGCCTTGTTCGGCTAATTGGGCTACCTCGCCCAGCAGGCGCTGCACATCCACATCGGCCAGGGCTTCTGCCAGCCCAAGAATATGGCGGTGATCCAAGGTGCCCAGCATGGCGGCCACATCCGCATGGCGCACCGCCCCCTGACCAAACGCAATGGCTTGATCGGTCAGGCTCATGGCATCACGCATGGAACCTTCCGCTGCTTTACCCAATAGCCATAACGCACTTTCGTCAAACTCAACGTGCTCCTCACCCAGTACATAGGTCAGGTGCTCAACCACGCGCTCTGGCGGCATATGTTTGAGGGTAAACTGGAGGCAGCGCGAGAGAACCGTCGGCGGTAGCTTTTGCGGATCGGTGGTCGCCAGCAGAAATTTAACGTGGGGAGGCGGCTCTTCCAGCGTTTTCAGCAGCGCATTGAAACTGCTGGTGGAAAGCATGTGCACCTCATCAATCAGGTACACCTTATAACGCCCTTGAGTCGGTGCGTACTGAACATTATCCAGCAGCTCCCGGGTATCTTCTACTTTGGTTCTTGACGCCGCATCGACCTCTATTAAATCAACAAAGCGGCCTTCATCAATCGCTTGACAGCTATCGCACTGTCCACAGGGAGTAGAGGTAATGCCTTCATCACCACGGCCATTGGCGGTGCAATTCAAACATTTGGCAAGAATACGCGCCAAGGTGGTTTTGCCCACCCCGCGGGTACCCGTAAATAGGTAAGCATGGTGCAGACGGCCCTGATCAAGGGCATTGACCAAGGCGCGTTGAACATGGGCCTGGCCCACGAGTTCGTGGAATGTGCGCGGCCGCCACTTGCGGGCCAGAACCTGATAGCTCATGAAGCTGTATATCCTTCGGCGGGCTGCCTTACCTCACGCTGTAGCCAGCGCGAGGCAAGTGCCAAGATGCATAACAAAGACGATGCGATAACAAACGCCATTCTAGCGGCTGCACCGCAGCCCGCCAACCGCCAGCAGCAGACGGAGTAATCGACAACGCCTAGGCGTTATCACCGCCTTCCGCCGCACCGGCACGCTCAGCGGCCGCTTTTACCAGCTTTTCAAGCTCGCCATTTTGATGCATTTCAACCACGATATCGCAGCCCCCCACGAGTTCACCTTCTACCCACAGCTGGGGGAAGGTCGGCCAGTTGGCAATTTTGGGCAGCTCGGTGCGAATATCCGGGTTATCCAGAACGTTAACGAATGCAAAACGCTCTCCGCAGCTCATCAGCGCTTGAACGGTTTGGGCAGAAAACCCGCACTGAGGCAGTTGGGGCGACCCTTTCATGTAAATCAGGATCGGATTTTCGCTAATTTGACGCTGAATGTTTTCGGCAGTCGTGCTCATACTATCTCCTCGCTTATCAATGACCGATACCCTCTCACCCATCTACTTGGCTTGGCCCTTGAACCGGGTTCTTGAACCCGAATAGTACTTAAGACTAGTACCTGAGTAGAGCGCTCGGCTTTAACGTGTAAAGGGCATTCTACGCATGCCGTCCGCGTTGCGCATCCCCTGCAGCATCGCTAGGATAGTGTTTTTACGCGGAGAGAAGCTCTTATGGCGACACGCCATTTCCTGACCTTGCTAGATTTGACCCCGGATGAGCTGGACTATTTGATCCAGCGCGCCATTACGATCAAAACCAATCTCAAAGCCCAAGGTCCTGTTTATACACCATTACCCAACCGCACCCTGGCGATGATCTTTGAAAAATCGTCAACGCGTACGCGGGTTTCATTTGAAACGGGAATGGCGCAGTTTGGCGGCCACGCACTATTTCTCTCCCCCCGGGATACCCAGCTAGGCCGGGGCGAGCCGATTGAAGACACCGCTCGCGTACTGTCTGAAATGGTCGATGCGGTCATGATTCGCACCTTCTCCCACGCAGGGCTAGAAACCTACGCCAGCGCCAGCAGCGTACCGGTCATTAACGCCTTGAGCGATGATTACCACCCCTGCCAGCTACTTGCCGACGTGATGACCTGGACCGAGCTACGCGGCAGTGTAAAAGGACGTACAGCGGTATGGATCGGTGATGGCAACAATATGTGCCACTCCTGGATCAATGCCGCTCGCCAGTTTGGTTTTCATCTGCGCATTTGCTGCCCCAAAGGCTACGAGCCCCGTGCAGACATTATGGCGGCCGCTGGCGATCAAGTGACGCTGCTGCACGACCCACAGGAAGCGGTAAAACAGGTTGACTTAATCACCACCGACGTCTGGGCTTCTATGGGCCAAGAAGAGGAACAGGCGAAACGTGAGGCCGACTTTGCAGGTTTCCAAGTCACCGAAGCGATGCTTGATCAAGCCAACCAGGACGTACTCTTTCTGCACTGCCTGCCCGCGCATCGCGGCGAAGAGATTAGCCACACCCTGCTCGAAGACCCGCGTGCGGTAGTTTGGCAGGAAGCCGGGAATCGTCTGCACGCGCAAAAAGCGCTAATTGAATTTTTACTGCTAGGAAAAATCGCTGCGTAATCAGCTTTTAAAGTCGAAAAAAAGCCTCGTTGTTAAACGAGGCTTTTTTCTGGAATCTTTGTAACGCAAAATAATGGTGGAGCCTAGCGGGATCGAACCGCTGACCTCAACACTGCCAGTGTTGCGCTCTCCCAGCTGAGCTAAGGCCCCACATGCTATCTGTCAACAGCGAGGCGAATACTACGTTGAACATTTATCTTGGTCAAGTATCCACATCATCAGCGGCCAACTAATTCTCCTTTGTCGTTAGCTGTGGCACTCTATATGCAGCTGACACGATAAAGCAGCGCCCGAGGCCAACGCCTGAGCCCATGATGTTTCCAAGCAGGAGCCTGTCCATTGATCACTGTACTTATCGCCGATGATCATCACCTAGTCAGAACTAGCATTGCTCACCTGCTAAACGAAGAGCGCGACATTAAAATTGTGGGCGAGGTCGACGACGGTGAAAGTGCGGTAACCCAATGCCGCCATTTAAAACCCGACATCGTGTTGATGGACATTCGCATGCCAGGCATCGGCGGGCTTGAAGCCACTCGGCGTATTAACCGCAGCATGAAAGACGTTAAGGTGCTGATCTTAACCGCACACATGGAAGACAGCGTACTGCGCCGCATGCTCGAAGCCGGCGCCTCGGGCTTTTTGAGCAAGGGGGCAGATGCCCTAGAAATGACCGACGCCATCCGCCAGGTGTTCCATGGCCGACGCCATGTCAGTCAAGAAATCGCCCAGCGGCTGGCTATGTCACACTTTACCGATGAGGATAATCCGTTTAGCCACCTCTCCCACCGTGAGCTACAGATTGCGCTCATGATTGTTAACTGCCAGCGTGTGCAAGATATCTCCGATCGCCTCCATCTAAGCCCTAAAACGGTCAATACCTATCGCTACCGACTCTTTGATAAACTACAGGTGGCTACCGACGTCGAGCTTACTCMCCTAGCGCTTCGTCACGGGCTGGTCGAGGGGTTTGACGGCACCCAAATATAACCCCCTTTTTCTCCTGCTGTTATTGGGTACCTACACGCTGATATGACCTTTGATTCAAAACAGTTCTTGAGCTCGGTAAGCTCCTCGCCTGGGATTTATCGGATGCTTGATGAGCAAAGCAACACCCTCTATGTAGGCAAAGCCAAGCGCTTAAAAACGCGCCTTGCCAGCTATTTCCGCGGCCAGTTGAATACTAAAACCCAGGCCATGGTAGGGCGTATCGCCGACGTCCAGGTAACCGTCACGCGCACGGAAACTGAAGCCCTCCTGCTCGAACAAACGCTGATCAAACAACTGCGTCCGCCCTACAATATTTTATTGCGCGACGATAAGTCCTACCCGTTTGTGTTTGTCACTGACCGCCACCCCTACCCGGCTCTTGAGTATAAACGCGCCCGGCAACGCAGCGACGACGGCCGCTATTTAGGCCCCTACCCCAGCAGCGGCGCCGTGCGCGAAAGCTTAGCGCTGATGCAAAAGATATTTCATATTCGCAACTGCGAAGACAGCGTGTTTGCCCACCGCTCGCGCCCCTGCTTGCAGTATCAGATTCAGCGCTGCAGCGCCCCCTGCGTCGACTATATCTCCGCCGAGGACTACCGACGCGATCTCGAACACGCGGTGATGTGCCTTGAAGGCAAAAGTGAGCGTGTGACTCAGGAGCTGATGGAGGCGATGGAAGCCGCCAGCCAGGCGCTTAACTTTGAGGAAGCCGCTCGCTTGCGTGATCAGGTTCAGCAGTTGCGCCAGCTTCAGCAGCGCCAGTTTGTTGATACCGGTGGCGGTGATGCCGACATTTTTGCCCTCGCCCAGCGCCCCGGTGCACTGGGTGTTTCCGTGTTAAGCGTCCGTGACGGCCGCCTATTGGGGGCACGCCATCACACGCCAAAAAACGATCTGGACCTACCGCTAGAGACGCTACTCACCGAGGTGGTTAGCCAGTACTATTTTGGTCAACCGCACAGCGTGCCCAGCGAGGTGATTACTAGCCATCCGTTAGACGACAGCGAACTGATCGCCGAAGCGCTGACCCAACAGGCGGGCAAACGCATTCGCGTCACCAGCCAAGTGCGCGGCCACCGCGCCCAGTGGCAACAGCTCGCCATTACTAATGCTGAGCAGCAGCTGGCCTCGCAACTGGCCAATCAAACCCAGCTTACCCAGCGCTTTACCGCCCTGCAGAAAGCGTTGGGCTTAGAGAACACGCCACAGCGTCTTGAGTGTTTCGACATTAGCCATAGCCACGGCGAGGCGACCGTTGCCTCCTGCGTGGTTTTTGATCATCAAGGTCCCCGTAAAAGCGACTACCGCCACTTCCGCATTGAGGGGGTCGCCGCCGGCGACGACTACGCGGCTATGCAGCAGGCCCTGACACGGCGCCTTAAGCGGGTAAAAAGTGGTGAAGCGATTGCCCCCGATATTTTGATCGTCGACGGGGGCAAGGGGCAGCTTAATATGGCCCGCGAGGTGTTTAAACAACTCGACATCAGCAACATCATGCTATTGGGCGTCGCCAAGGGCACTACGCGCAAAGCGGGGCTCGAAAGCCTGTTTGTGGAAACCGCTGACAACCCGCTCGATCTGGACCCGGCCTCCCCCGCTTTGCATCTGATCCAGCATATTCGCGATGAATCACACCGTTTCGCCATTGCGGGCCACCGTGCTCAGCGCGATAAAGCGCGACGCACCTCCACCCTGCAGGATATTCCCGGCATTGGCCCTAAACGTCGGCGGGAGTTATTACGTTTCTTTGGCGGCCTGCAGGGAGTGCAAAAGGCCAGCCGCGATGAACTCGCCCGCGTACCCGGCATTAATGCGTCGTTAGCAGAGAGTATTTATCGGGCGCTCAACGGATAAACGCCCGTTTGGCATGGATGCTATCGACCAAGGGGGATAGAATGAGCCCCAGACACTTCGAATCCTCTGATTTTCCGGCAAGGATCGCACCCTGCGATGAACATACCCAACATACTGACACTGGCGAGAATCGCCTTTATTCCACTGCTGGTGGTGCTGTTTTATCTACCCTTCAGTTGGAGCATGCCCGTGGCGGCGGGCCTATTTGGACTGGCCTCCATCACCGACTGGCTGGACGGCTATTTAGCGCGACGCTGGAACCAGTCAACGCCCTTCGGCGCTTTTTTAGACCCGGTCGCCGACAAGCTCATGGTCGTCGTGGCCCTGGCGTTATTGATCGAGCGTTACGACACCCTGGTGCTAACGCTTCCGGCGCTGGTGATTATTGGCCGTGAAATTGTTATTTCAGCGCTGCGCGAGTGGATGGCCGAAATGGGCAAACGCGGCATGGTGGCGGTTTCTTGGGTGGGCAAATTGAAAACGACCCTGCAAATGGTGTCGCTGCTAATCTTGCTGGCGCTGCCGCCGTCGCACGAATTTGCACTGCTGGGTGTTGTAGTGCTGTATACCGCCGCTATCCTGACGCTGTGGTCAATGATTCAGTACCTGAAAGCCGCCTGGCCGCATCTTAGCCGTTCCATGTAAGCTGCTGATTAGTAAATAGGGAACGCGAATTAATTCATTGATTGACAACCCGGTGGCGATCCGTATAATTCGCCCTCGAGTCGAGCGGGAATAGCTCAGTGGTAGAGCATCGCCTTGCCAAGGCGAGGGTCGGGAGTTCGAATCTCCTTTCCCGCTCCAACTTGGATAGTGTGGTAAAGCAGGCTAGGGTCGTGAGCTGGTGCGCCAGTCCGATCGTATCTCCTTTCCCGCCCTAACGACTCTTGAGGCTGGATGGCAGAGTGGTTATGCAGCGGACTGCAACTCCGTGTACGCCGGTTCGATTCCGACTCCAGCCTCCATTTTTGTACCGCAATGATGTTTTAAGTAGCATGAAACAGCATTGTGATGTGATTGTTTGTAATGTATAGCCCGGATGGCGAAATCGGTAGACGCAAGAGACTTAAAATCTCTCGGGGGAAACCCCGTGCCGGTTCAAGTCCGGCTCCGGGCACCATTATCTAGTTAGCTGCTTACCCCCTGCCTTCCGCATTACCTCTTCTAGTGATTCAACTTCTTATTCTGGTTATCTATTTACATTGCCTCTGTTGCGACCGTCAGTGCGTCAGAACATGGCTCATTTGAGCGCCCAGAATCACGTATTTCTTACCCTAAAACATCGCTAAACGCGAATCGCCACGCTATGATGCCTGCCTCCTAACTATTTGCGCTCGGCGAAGCTAGGGCCTGTTGACGTTTCACTCGCGGCCGCGCTGGAGCCCGTTTTTATTCGCGGCAAGGCAGGAGGAGAGACGTTTGGTGGTTCCAAATGAACGACGACTAACGCCGCCGCGGGTAAAAACGGGCCCAGCCCTACGGGTTACACCACAAAGCGCGCCATACGGCGTTGCAAAACTTGAAAAGGGAACCACCCTTCCCTGCGTTTTGCGCCTTGTCTGGCGCGCTTTGTGGTGCAACGCGGTTCGCGCTGAAACGTCAACAGGCCCTAAGGGTTGCAATATTTTGGTCAGTATCAAGAAGGAGCGGGCACTATGAGCACGCCAACATCCGATGTACTTATCATTGGCGGCGGCGTCGCTGGACTGACCCTTGCCCTGGAAATTGCTGATCATATGTCAGTAACACTGGTGCGCCCCGCTCAAGACGACCAAGGGGCCAGCCGTTGGGCCCAAGGCGGTATTGCCGCCGTGCTCTCGCCGGATGACGATCTCGAAGCGCATATCAACGACACTCTGATCGCGGGTGATGGGCTATGCGATATCGAGGCCGTTCGCTTTACCGTTACCCACGGACCCGCGGCTATTCAGTGGCTGATTGATAAGGGCGTTCCCTTTACACCCGAGCCCGACCCCGCCGCGCGCTACCCTTATCACCTCACCCGTGAAGGTGGTCACAATGCCCGGCGCATCATCCACGCTGACGACGCCACAGGCCGCGCCGTGGTGGACACCTTATTAGCCAACGTTGCACGGCATGCCAACATAACCCAACGCAACGATCTAMCCGTAGTCGGCCTGCTAAAAGATGATCAAGGCGCCTGCTGCGGAGCCTATGGCAACGATACTAACCACCGGTGGCATTCGCTCACCGCACGCCATACCGTGTTGGCAACCGGCGGGGCAAGCGGTCTTTACCGCCACACCACGACGCCCGCTCCAAGCAGCGGTGAAGGCATGATGATGGCCGCAGAGCTGGGCGCTAGGCTAATGAACCTAGAGTTTCAGCAGTTTCACCCCACCTGCCTGTTTGACCCCGAAGGCCCGGCGTTTTTGATTAGTGAGGCAGTTCGTGGTGAAGGCGGGCATTTGCTTAACGAGGCGGGGCAGCGTTTTATGCTGGCACTGGATAACCGCGCAGAATTAGCTCCTCGCGATGTGGTAGCCCGCGCCATTGATGCTGAAATACAGCGCAGCTCCCTGGGGCACGTGTGGCTGGACATTCGCCATTTAGGTGAACAAGCGATTCGTCACCACTTCCCCACTATTCTGGGGCACTGTGCCTCCCGAGGCATCGACATCACCCAGCAGGCCATTCCCGTGGTGCCTGCCGCCCACTATAGCTGCGGCGGTGTCGCCACCAACCTACAAGGCGCCACCGACGTAGCCCACCTCTATGCTATCGGAGAAACGGCCTGCACGGGCCTGCACGGCGCTAACCGAATGGCCAGCAACTCACTGTTAGAGTGTTTAGTGTTTGCACGCAGCTGTGCCCAGGCGCTGTTAGCAGACGGACAGGAACAAGGCGACCAAACTATCCACATTAGCGAGTTCCAGCCCCCGGCGCGGGCTGCAGCCGTTTTTCCCAAGGCAAAGCTCAGCGCCATACGCCAACAGATGCGAACCACCATGAGCCAGCATGTCTCCATTGTGCGCAGCGCAACCGGGCTAAATACTGCCCTGGCGAACTTGAAGGCGCTGCTAAACAGCCTGGAAGAACTAGAAGGGGCCTTAACTGCCCCGGAAGGCAAACGCTTACAGCAAACGCTACAGCTAGCCATATTGACGGTACTCGCCGCTCAGCAGCGCCATGAGTCCCGCGGACTGCATTACGCCACCGACTGGCCCCACCATCAGCCCGAAGCCATTGCCTCTGCGCTTTCGATAACCGATTTAACGACCGGGACGGTGAAATAACTTACGTGTTTCTCGCAGGCTTTTTTGCGGCGCACTATCAGGCCAGAGCCAAACCCGCTGTTTACCCACGTAAAGTCCGATCAACCAGGGCCCTAAATAGTCGCAGTGCACTTGATGCGCTTCACCCTGCACCTCATGTTGGGTCAGGCCCGCCTCCGCTGACTGCGAATCGCGCAGCCAGCGGCCCTGGAAATGTGACCCCATCGACGTCAGCGAGAGCACTCCTTTGGGTTGGCGAAGATAGCCCCGCCACCCAAAGGCAGCGCCTAACACTACCATCGCCCCTGCCGCGAGCTTACCCCCTACCCAATAGCTCAGCACCACTACCCCAATCAACAACCCACATTGGGCCAGTAGCCAATACTTAGAGGGTACGATAGGCAGAATTATCGGTGGTTTCAGCATGTTCAACGATCATTTGTACGATACGCCGCTGGCTAGGCTCCTCGGGCCACTCGCGGTGCATCAGCCAAACAAAAAGATCCTGATCTTCACCTTCAATCAGCTGCTGATAGGCCTGTTGATCCGCTTCGCTGATATGGTCAAAACGCTGTTCAAGAAAAGGGATAAGCAGCAGATCAAGCTCCCACATGCCGCGCCGGGAGTGCCAGTAAAGCCGTTTGCGCAAAATGGCTGCTGGGGAATTGTCGTCGTTCAACGTCAGCCGCTCCGATCTAAGAAATGAAGGGCCAGTATACCTAAGCCACAGGGTCGCGCCAGCGCCCTACTTCGCCTATGCTGTAAAAGTACCTAGAACCTTGTTTTATCTGAATTGTTTTATAGTGAATTGCGCAGTATGCTGAATTTGATGTTAGCGAGGTCGATAGCGCGTCACGGCCTTCAATGTTTGCAGGGAGCCAACCGATGACTAAATCTGAATTAATCGAACAAATTGCGATGCGTCAGCCGGAGTTGTCCGCCAAAGATGTTGAAACGGCGGTGCGTATTATCCTGGACGACATGACGGATTCTCTTTCTAGCGGTGGTCGCGTTGAGATCCGTGGTTTCGGCAGTTTTTCACTGCACTACCGGGAACCGCGGGTAGGGCGCAATCCAAAAACAGGCGACGCGGTTGATCTGGAAGGCAAGTATGTGCCGCACTTTAAGCCAGGCAAGGAGCTACGCGAGCAGGTAGATGCTAGTCGAGCACTCGGTTACTAATCGCGGCTATTAGGGTTATCCGACCTTCTGTGGGATGACGTCGCCGCTCGAGTCGTACACAATAGCGCTACCGTGAACGTCACAGACTAGGAAACTCACATGCGTTGGATCAAAGGGCTGATTCTAGCCGTCATTTTGCTCATTGTAGTGCTGGTAGGCATTCTGTTTGCCGTTAATAATCAGCAAACCATAGCCTTGAACCTTATTTGGTTGGAGCTGCCAGCGGTATCGCTATCGGTTTGGCTGCTAGCGACACTGGTGTTTGGCGTTGTGCTGGGCATGCTCGCCATGCTGGGTGTCTACGTGCGATTAAAGGCGACCCTGGCCCGCAGTCAGCGACACAATAAGCAGCAACGTAAAGAGCTGGATAGCCTACGCACCCAGGAGTTCAAGGAACTGGCATAAATGCTGGATGTCGCGCTGCTAAGCGTACTGTTGGTCGCCATTGCCATCGGTTACGGGTTAGGTTATCGCCAAGCCGGACGCCGCCGACATCGCTCCCAGCCGTCTGCGCCCTCCTCGCAGGCGCTCTCCCGGGATTACTTCGTCGGGCTAAACTACCTGCTTAACGAGCAGCCCGACGAAGCAATTAATACCTTTATCAACGTGCTTTCGGTCAACAGCGACACGGTTCATACCCATATCGCGCTTGGTAAACTGTTTCGCGCCCGCGGCGAGGCCGATAAAGCGGTCAGCATTCACCAAAACCTATTGGCGCGGCCCGCCCTTTCGCAGCATACCAACGAACAGATCCAGCTTGAACTTGCCCGGGACTTTATGACCCTTGGTGTTCACGACCGTGCGCAGCGGCTACTCAATACGCTGCTGGAAAACAGCGGTGATGATGATCACCGCTATGCTGCCAAACAGCTGCTCGTCGACTTATTGGAGCGCGAGAAAGCCTGGCAGCAAGCCTTCGATGTGATCCAGCCGCTGCTCAAACAGTATCCCAAGATGCGCCGTCCCGCGGCTCACTGGCTATGCGAACTGGCGCTGGAAGAAATTAGTGAAGCCAGCCGAGCACTGGCTAAAAAGCACCTCAAGAAAGCCCTGCAACTGGATGAAAACTGCGTTCGCGCCACGCTGCTGCTGGCAGAATTAGAGATGGACAACGGACATTATGCCCGCGCAGTTGAGCGATTAGACAACATCCCGAGGCAGGACATAGCTCATATTCCCACCATCCTGCCTGCCCTCAAGCACGCCTATTTGCGCAATAATGATGAAGCGGGTTTTGAGGCTCACCTCTACCGTCTACTGGAGCAAGCACCTTACACCAGTACCATTATTGCGCTAGGGCAGCTCGTTCATCAGCGTGACGGTGTCGACAAAGCGATTGAGTTGATAGGCGAACGCCTGCGCGCAGTGCCAAGCTTAGGCGGGCTGGATTATCTGATCGACCTATATATTGAAAGCCAGCGGCTTAGCGGAAAACCCTCACCTGATACCCGCCTGTTGCTACTAAAACATCATACTGATGCGCTGCTGCTTAACCGTACGCGCCACCGCTGCCAACGCTGCGGCTTTGCCAGCGACGCGCTACAGTGGCAGTGCCCCAGCTGCCGCTACTGGGGCACGATTAAGCCGGTCATAGGCGTAGAGGGAGAATAGTTAGCCGTGCTATTCGTTTAGCGGTGCGCCAACTCAGCCTCAATCGCCTCCAGCGCGGCCATAGGGTCCTCGGCCTGAGTAACAGGTCGCCCTATCACCAGATGACTACTCCCCGCCTCAATGGCTTCGCTGGGGCTCATCGTCCGCTGCTGGTCATTAGCGGCTGCAAAGCTTGGCCGAATACCGGGGGTCACCTTCAAGAAAGACTCGCCGCATAGGGTTTTAATCCGCGCTGACTCCTGGGCTGAGCAGACCACTCCTTGCAAACCACTCTGCTTCGCCAGCAGCGCCAAGCGCTCCACGTGCTCGGCCAGCGGGGCCTTTATGCCTAACTCCGCCAAATCGTCGGCCTGCATACTGGTCAATACAGTGACGGCGATTAAGTGGGTCGTTAAAGCGTGCTGATCCAGGCGCTGCACAGCCGCCTCCATCATCCGCCGCCCCCCGCTAGCGTGCACGTTGACCATCCACACACCCTGCTCCGCCGCCGCCTGCACGGCGCTGGCTACGGTGTTGGGAATATCGTGAAATTTAAGATCCAGAAATACTTCAAAGCCACGCCCGTGTAACGCCTCAAGCACAGCGGGGCCGCTGCGGGTGAACAGCTCTTTACCCACTTTCACCCGGCAGCGGGCGGGATCTAGTTGATCAGCCATACACAGCGCAGCATCTAGGGAGGGATAGTCAAGGGCAATAATAATCGGGGAATCGGTGGCCACAACCTTGCTCCAAATACGTTTTCGGCCATTGTATCAGCCTCTTCCCTCTCCTCGCGCCCCCCACATGTAAGCTATATGTAAGCCTTTTGCCATATATCGATAGCTAAAAACTTACAAACGCCGTCATAGATCTCTTACAGAAACGCGCTTTCAATAAAGCTAAGTTAATAATGCAGCGGCGCTTATCTTGCTCATCAATAACTTGGGCATGGGTAAAAACCACTACCCAACGTCGTCTATGCAACCCACGTACTCCAACGTTATTAAAAGGATCATTGAGGATGAACATGACACTTAAAGCAATGTTGGCCGCACTACTGCTTAGCGTTAGCTTAGGACTTTCAAGTGGCGTGATGGCTCAAGAAGTGGCCCCGATTAACGTCAATACCGCCGACGCTGAACTACTGGCCGAACTACCGGGCATTGGTCCCAGCCGGGCTGAAGCGCTCATTGAAGAGCGTGAAGCCAATGGCGCCTTTGAAAGCGTTGAGGATCTTGAACGCGTCAGCGGCATTGGCCCTGCCACGGTGGACCGCATGCGCGAACAAGTAACGTTTGAATAGACTTATTGGGGAGCCTATCTTTCGTAAACCACTACAATAGCCCGGTGGCATAAGCATCGGGCTATTGTTGAGACACGCCTTAAATCATCCACAAATCCATAAATTTGTGTACGGGCAAGGCTTCAAGCGCTGTCTGTTGGCGACATAGCTCAGTAATGGCTTGGCAACGACTTKCCGCAAAACGTGTCGCCAAATGGCGCTCAAACTTCTCAACTAATAACGGCATCCCCTCTTCTCGCCGACGCCGATGGCCGACCGGGTACTCTACCGCGATGTGATCAGTTGACGTGCCATCGTTGAAAAACACCTGCACCGCATTAGCGATAGAGCGTTTATCCGGGTCGTGATAAGCCGCTGAATATTCAGTATTCTCCTCCACCACCATCTTGTCACGCAGCTCATCTATCAGCGGATGGGCCGCATGGAAGCTATCTTCATAGTGCTCCGCGGTCAGCGCGCCGAAGATAAGCGGCACCGCAGTCATATATTGCAAGCAGTGGTCGCGGTCCGCTGGATTGGCGAGCGCGCCGGTTTTAGAAATAATCCGAATGGCTGAATCGTGGGTGGTGAGCACGATCTTATCGATCTCATCTAGTCGATCTTTCACCTGAGGGTGCAGCGTCACAGCGGCTTCGCAAGCGGTTTGGGCGTGAAACTCAGCGGGGAAGGAGATTTTAAACAGAATATTCTCCATCACGTAGCTGCCGAATTCGCGCTGAAAGCGTAGGCGGCGGTCAGCTTCCGGCTTCAGGCTCAAATCTTTGTTGGCATGGCTAAACAGCACATCGTAGAACCCCCACTGGGGCGCCGATAATGCACTGGGAATACCCATTTCACCGCGCAGGGCGATATCTGCCAAGCGCACGCCCCGTGAAGTGGCGTCCCCAGCGGCCCAGCTTTTACGCGACCCGGCATTGGGCGCGTGGCGATAGGTGCGCAGGCTTTGGCCATCCACCCATGCGTGGGAGAGTGCCGACAGCAGCTGCTCGCGGTTGGCACCCAAAAGCTTGGCGGCCACCGCCGTGGATGCGACTTTGACCAGCACCACATGGTCAAGGCCGACACGATTGAAGCTATTCTCCAGCGCCAGCACGCCCTGAATCTCATGGGCCATAACCATGGTGTTGAGCACATCACGCATCACCAGTGGCGCTTCACCTTGAGCGACCCGCTGCTGGGAGAGATGGTCAGCGACGGCAAGTATCGCACCAAGATTATCGGAGGGATGGCCCCACTCGGCGGCAAGCCAGGTGTCGTTATAATCCAACCAGCGGATGATACAGCCGATGTCCCACGCCGCCTTCACCGGGTCAAGGCGTAGCGAGGTACCCGGCACCCGTGCCCCAAAGGGCACCACTGTGCCTTCGACTATCGGCCCAAGGTGCTTGGTGCATTCAGGAAAACGCAGCGCCAACAGCCCACAACCCAGCGTGTCCATTAAGCAGTAGCGGGCAGTTTCCAGTGCTTCATCGGACGCCACCTGATAATTGAGTACATAGTCGGCGATCGCCTGTAGCTCGGGGTCGTAATCAGGCCGCTCATTGGCTTCGGATGTGACTGTCGATTTTGCAGACGGTCTGGAAAACATAGCGCTCTCTCCTGCGGTTGAATCACCTACTCAGTATGGCTCAAAGTCAGTATGGCCCAAGGAACGCGCCCTAAAAGCTGTCATCAGGAATTCTTACCCATCCTTCCATCAATACCCGGGCGCTGCGACTCATCACCGCCTGCTCGATATGCCAACGCCCCTCTATCAGATTTGCTTCTGCACCGACGCGCAGGCTACCCGAAGGATGCCCAAAGGTGACGGCATTAAGTTTGCCGCCACCTGCTGCCAAGTTAACTAGCGTACCTTCAATGGCCGCGGCTGCAGCAATAGCCACTGCGGCGGTGCCCATCATGGCATGGTGTAGCTTGCCCATGGAGAGTGCTCGTACCACCAAATCAATGTCAGCAGCCTTTACGCTTTTACCACTTGATGAGAGATAGTCTGCGGGAGGCCCTACAAAAGCGACTTTGGGCGTATGTTGACGGTTAGCGGCTTCGCTGATGTCACTGATCAGCCCCATAAGCACAGCGCCGTGGGCACGAATGGTTTCAAACATCTTAAGTGCTTTGCTGTCGCCGTTGATGGCCTCCTGCAGCTCCGTGCCGGTATAGCCAATATCAGCGGCATTTATAAACACCGTGGGGATACCGGCATTAATCAGCGTTGCTTTCAATATTCCTACGCCTGGAACGTCAAGCTGGTCAATCAGGTTACCGGTAGGGAAAATTGCCCCCTCCCCGTCGGCCGGATCCATAAACGCCACTGGAATTTCAGCCGCGGGAAAGGTCACCCCATCAAGCTCAAAGTCGCCTGTTTCCTGTACTTCCCCGTTACTAATCGGCACTCGCGACACAATGGTTTTGTGGATATTCGCCTGCCAAATGCGCACCTCAACCACCCCATTTTCGGGGATACGGGCCGGGTCAACCAAGCCATTGGCAATCGCAAAGGGGCCTACCGCCGCGGAGAGATTGCCACAGTTGCCGCTCCAATCCACAAAGGGTTTATCGATGGAAACCTGACCAAACAGATAATCCACATCATGCTCGGGAGAGTCGCTTTTCGACAAAATCACCGTTTTGCTGGTACTGGAGGTCGCTGCCCCCATACCATCAATCTGCTTCTCATAAGGGTCGGGACTGCCAATAACCCGCAACAACAGTTGATCCCGCGCAACGCCCGGCTGCTGGGCGGCTTCGGGTAGATCGCTAAGTTTAAAAAACACACCCTTACTGGTGCCGCCACGCATATAGGTGGCGGGGATTTTAATCTGAGGGGCATAAGGCATAAGCATTCTCTCCGGCTATGCAGCGCTGGTGGATTCAAGAAAGTCCTGAGCAAAACGCTGCAGTACGCCACCGGCGGTGTAGATCGACACCTCCTCGGCGGTATCCAAACGGCACTTCACCGCTACCCGCTCGCTGTCACCGCTGTCGCGATGGATCACCAAGGAAAGCTGCGCGCCTGGCGAAACTGCGCCTACGACATCAAAGGTTTCGGTGCCATCCAGGCCTAGGGTTATGCGAGTGGTGCCGGGTTCAAACTCCAGCGGCATCACCCCCATGCCGATCAGGTTGGTGCGGTGAATACGCTCAAAGCCTTCGGCAGCAATTGCTTCTACGCCCGCTAGTGCCACGCCTTTGGCTGCCCAGTCCCGGGAAGAGCCCTGGCCGTAATCCGCCCCGGCGATAATAATCAGCGGCTGCTTACGCGCCATATAGGTTTCGATGGCTTCCCACATGCGGGTCACTTCGCCCTCTGGCTCTATCCGCGCCAACGACCCCTGTTTTACTTTGCCGTCAGCGTCGCGCACCATCTCGTTAAACAGCTTGGGGTTGGCGAAGGTGGCGCGCTGTGCAGTGAGGTGATCGCCACGGTGGGTGGCGTAGGAGTTGAAGTCCTCCTCCGGCACGCCCATTTTATCCAGATACTCACCCGCCGCGCTGTTCAACTGAATCGCGTTGGAGGGCGACAGATGATCGGTAGTGATATTGTCTGGCAGTATCGCCAGCGGCCGCATGCCTTTGAGGGKGCGCACTTTGGCCATATTGCCTTCCCAGTAGGGCGGGCGACGGATATAGGTGCTCTGGGGCCGCCAGTCATACAGCGGGCTCACCTGGGCCCGGGCGCTTTTATCCAGGTCGAACATGGGAATATAGGTCTGGCGGAACTGCTCCGGTTTTACCGACGCTTTGACAATGGCGTCGATCTCCTCATCGGCGGGCCAGATATCCTTCAAGGTAACGGGGTTACCCGCTTGATCGATACCCAGAATATCTTTCTCAATATCAAAGCGAATGGTGCCCGCAATGGCGTAGGCGACCACCAGCGGCGGTGACGCTAAAAAGGCCTGCTGGGCGTGGGGGTGAATCCGACCATCAAAGTTACGGTTACCGGAAAGCACCGCCGTGGCGTAAAGGTCTCGCTCGATAATTTCCTGGGCAATTTTTGGCTCCAGCGCCCCAGACATCCCGTTGCAAGTGGTGCAAGCGTAGGCCACCACCCCGAAGCCGAGATTTTCCAGTTCGCTCATCAAACCGGCCTCTTCCAGATACATCTTGACGGTTTTTGAGCCTGGCGCCAGCGACGACTTCACCCAGGGCTTGCGCAGCAGACCCAGCCGGTTAGCGTTACGGGCAATCAGCCCGGCGGCTACCATATTGCGGGGGTTAGAAGTATTGGTGCAGCTGGTAATGGCGGCGATGATCACCGCGCCATCGGGCATTTTACCGGCCTTCTCTTCCGCCTGCGCCGCCTCAAGCCCCACGGCAATACCGCGCTGGGCAAGCTCTGAAGTAGGCAGGTGGGCATGGGGATTGGAGGGGCCTGCCAGGGTGCGGGTGACCGACGAGAGGTCAAATGTCAGCACTCGCTCATACTCAACCTCGCTCAAGCTGTCCGCCCACAGGCCAGTATGCTTGGCATAGGTTTCGACCAGCGCTACCTGTTCGTCCTCGCGACCGGTAAGTTTCAGGTAATCGATAGTTTGGCCGTCAATATAGAACATCGCCGCCGTGGCGCCGTMCTCGGGGGTCATATTCGAGATCGTGGCGCGGTCACCCACGGTAAGCGCATTGGCTCCTTCGCCGTAAAATTCCAGATAAGCACCGACCACCCGCTCTTTACGCAGGAATTCGGTAATCGCCAGCACCATATCGGTGCCGGTAATGCCTGGCTGCAGTTTGCCGGTCAACTCTACGCCGACGATATCCGGCAGGCGCATCATGGAAGCACGGCCCAGCATCACGCTTTCGGCCTCCAGACCACCCACGCCCACGGAGATAACGCCCAAAGCATCAACCATGGGCGTATGGCTATCGGTGCCCACACAGGTATCCGGGTAGGCAATGCCATCGCGGTTTTGCACCACCGGCGACATCTTCTCCAGATTAATCTGGTGCATAATGCCGTTACCGGGGGGAATCACATCGACGTTCTCAAAGGCCGTTTTGGTCCAGTTGATAAAGTGAAAACGGTCATCGTTGCGGCGATCTTCAATGGCACGGTTTTTCTCAAAGGCACCCTCTTCCGATCCTGCATGCTCCACTGCCAACGAGTGATCAACAATTAACTGGGTCGGCACTACGGGATTCACTTTGGCGGGGTCGCCGCCCTTTTCCGCAATGGCGTCGCGTAGTCCGGCAAGATCGACCAGCGCGGTTTGGCCCAGGATGTCGTGACAGACCACGCGTGCCGGGTACCAGGGGAAATCCAGGTCGCTTTTGCGCTCAATCAATTGTTTCAAGGCATCGGTGAGCAGCGCAGGATCGCAGCGGCGCACCAGCTGTTCGGCCAGCACGCGGGAGGTATAGGGCAGCTGTGCATAGGCACCGGGCTGGATATCTTCCACTGCCTCGCGAGCATCAAAAAACTCAAGCGCTGTGCCGGGCAGAGGTTTACGGTAATCGGTATTCATAGCAGGCAGACTCACAAGAAGGGGCGGAAAAAAGCCCGGTGGCCAAGCCACCGGGCAGCACGCGGATCAGTCTCGCGCTTCTATCGGCACCCACTCGCTCTTCTCGGGACCCGTGTAATCGGCGCTGGGGCGAATAATGCGGTTATTGGCGCGCTGTTCAAACACGTGTGCCGCCCAGCCGGTGAGCCGCGACATAACAAAAATCGGCGTGAACAGCTTGGTGGGAATGTCCATAAAGTGGTACGCACTGGCATGAAAGAAATCAGCGTTACAGAACAGTTTCTTCTCCCGCCACATGACCTCTTCAACCCGCTCGGAAACCGGGTAAAGCACTTTATCGCCGACATCATCAGCCAGCTTTTTTGACCACTCTTTGATAATCGCATTGCGTGGGTCGGACTCGCGATAGATCGCGTGGCCGAAGCCCATGATCTTATCCTTGCGCTCCAGCATGCCCATAATCTTGCTTTCTGCTTCTTCAGGCGACTGCCAATCTTCGATCATCGCCATGGCAGCCTCGTTAGCGCCGCCGTGCAGTGGSCCGCGTAGCGAGCCAATCGCACCGGTCACGCAGGAGTGCATATCAGAAAGCGTCGAGGCGCAGACCCGAGCGGTAAAGGTAGAGGCGTTAAACTCGTGCTCGGCATAGAGAATCAGCGATACGTTCATTACCCGCGCATGCAGCTCAGAAGCGGGCTCGCCGCGCAGCATATTCAAGAAGTGACCGCCTACCGAGACATCATCCGTTTCGGTATCGATGCGTACGCCGTCGTGGGAGAAGCGGTACCAGTAGCAGATAATTGAGGGCAGCACGGCTAGCAGCCGGTCGGCGACGTCCTGCTGCTGATCAAAGTTCTCCTCGGTTTCCAGATTGCCTAACATTGAGGTGCCGGTGCGCATCACATCCATCGGGTGGGCATCTTTAGGGATCTGCTCAAGCACCGTTTTCAGCGCATCGGGCAGCCCACGCAGGCTTTTCAGTTTGCTGGTGTAGTGATCCAGCTCGGCTTGATTGGGCAGCTTGCCCTTTAACAGTAGGTAAGCCACTTCTTCAAATTTGGCTTTTTCAGCTAACTCTTTGATATCGAAGCCACGGTAGGTCAGGCCTGAACCTGTTTTGCCTACCGTACACAGCGCGGTGGAACCGGCACTTTGGCCACGTAGTCCTGCACCTGTCACGGGTTTATCAGCCATGGTGTGTCTCCTATCGTTACTTTTTTAATATTTTTTATGAATATGGTGGTTCGTTACATTGGCGTTTGGCCTACTGGTCATCGCCTTTTTCAGCAAACAGGGCGTCCAGCTTCTGTTCAAAATCGTGGTAGTTCAGGAAGTCGTAGAGCTCGTCGCGGGTTTGCATCAGCGGTACAACGTCTTTTTGGTGGCCGTTGTCGAGGATGCTTTGGTAAACCTGCAGTGCCGCGGCGTTCATGGCGCGGAACGCGGAGAGCGGATAAAGCACCATACGGCAGCCAACGTCGCCAAGCTCTGTTTGAGTAAACAGTGGGGTCGCACCAAATTCGGTGATGTTAGCTAAAATCGGCGCATTGACCCTCTGGCAGAAGGCTTTGTAATCGTCCAGGGTGTGCACGGCCTCGGCGAAGATGGCATCCGCGCCCGCTTCCACACAGGCGTTAGCCCGTTCAATGGCCGCATCAAGTCCCTCTTTCTGGAACGCATCGGTGCGGGCAATCAAATAGAAGTCAGGATCAATCTTGGCATCCGCTGCGGCTTTAATGCGGTCAACCATTTCCTGCTGGGAAACAATCGCTTTATTCGGACGGTGACCACAGCGCTTTTGCGCCACCTGGTCTTCCATATGAACCGCCGCCACGCCAGCGCGCTGCATCTCTTTGACGGTGCGAGCAATATTGAAAGCGCCGCCCCAACCGGTATCGATATCCACCAGCAGCGGTAGCTCGGTGGCGCCGCAAATGCGATGAGCATCCTCCACCACATCGTTCATGGTGGTCATGCCCAGATCCGGCAAGCCGAACGAGGCATTCGCCACACCGCCACCGGAGAGGTAAATGGCCTGATGGCCCACTTTATCGGCCATTAGCGCAGTGTAGGCATTGATAGTGCCTAAAATGGGCAGCGGGCGGTTAGCCTCAAGCGCGGCCCGAAAGCGGGCGCCGGGAGTCATCTGGGACATGGGGCGTTTCTCCTGTTGATCTGGCGGAGCTTTGGATAAGCTCTGGTTTAGCTACTTTTTAGTTATGTTCTAGCGTTGTGATTTAGATACTGACTGTTCGAGAGCCGCGGCGTAGCGATCGGCCACATTGGCTCGAGAGGCGCTGACATGACGGCGCATCAATAGCTCGGCCAACTCCGCATCACCCGCCTCAATGGCATCGACAATGCGGTGGTGCTCTACAAAAGCGCGCTGAGGCCGGGTGCCACTGGCACTAAACTGGGTCCGGTAGAGGCGCACAAGGTAGTAAAGGTCGTCGCAGAGCAGGTTCATTAGCATCTTGTTGTGGCTGCCCTGCACGATGCAGTAATGAAAATCGAGATCGCCCTCACGCTGGTAGTAAGCTTCGCCACGCTTTAAGTCCGCCTGGCCTTCGTGTAGCGCCAGCACATCCCGCAGGCCCTGAACCTCTTCCGGCGTCATATTTTCTGCGGCCAGCCGGGCGGCCATGCTTTCCAGGGCTTCGCGCAGATCAAACAGCTCTAGCAGCTCTTTCATTGAGAGCTGGACAACACGGGCGCCCACATGAGGAACGCGCTCAATCAGGCGGTGCGCTTCCAGACGCCGCATTGCCTCGCGCAGTGGCCCCCGTGATATGCCGTAGGTTTTAGACAATCCCGGTTCGGTGATTTTACTGCCAGGGGCCAGTTCGCCGCGGACGATGGCATCCTGGAGCTGATTAAATACCCGCTCGGCGAGCGTGCGCACTTCTGAAGAATTCGATTCAGGCGAATTTTCCGTGGCGTTTAATGAGGAAGTAGCGAGAGGAGCCATAATTAATTGTCGACAATTGGAAAGTACACAGACTCTAGCGCGTGCCAATTAAACCGTCAACTAACCTTGTTAGCCGATTTTATACCCCTTTCGTTGTATTAGCAGGCGCAACAAAACCCTTGCTGTCAACAATCAAGTCATTATTGTGCGTAAAACTATCGATAAGGCTCTGCGTGAGAAAGGCGTCGAAGCCGTGCACTGGTGTCATCGTCTACGCCCCTCTAAAATAGCTCGCCCTTTACTGGCTAGGCGTTTGCTTAATGATCAAGGCGTTGACGATATCTGCCCTGCCCTACTCACCCGATCCATTGGGGATATTCGCCTGCCTGCGTGAAAGGCCCGGCGCGGTACTACTCGATAGCGGCCGACCTATCGCCACCGGTCGCTTTGATATTATCAGTAGCGACCCACTCGCTACGTTGGAAGTTACTCATCATGGCGACACCAATGTCGTGTCGGATCAACTTAGCCCCCCGGCACACTTTGTCAACGATGTGTTTGGTCTTCAGCAGTGGCTACTGGATCAATTAGACACCTTTGATGAGTGCAGCGACCTACCTTTTCTCGGCGGGCTGATTGGCTACTGGGGTTACGATTTAGGCCGTAAAAGCTTATCAATCCCAAGTCGACAGGCGAGCCCGGCACCACTACCGCAAGCCCGTTTAGGGCTTTACGACTGGTGTATTACGCTCGACCACGTGACCCAACAGGCGTGGTTAATCGCCTCACCAGAGCGCCGTGAGCAGGTGGAGAGCTGGCTGACTCAGACGCCAACGCCGACTAAATCCTTTACCCTAACGGGTGCCTTTAAGGCCGAGCTTAGCCACGCCCAATACGTGACGCGCTTTAACGCCGTACAACGCTATATTCGGGCGGGTGACTGCTATCAAATCAACCTGGCCCAGCGTTTTTATGCCGACTACCAGGGGGATGAGTGGCAGGCGTACCGACAGTTGCGAAAAGCCACCCCCACGCCCTATTCAGGCTTTATGGCCTGGGATGACAAGGCCGTGCTCTCGCTTTCACCCGAACGGTTTATTCAGTGCCGCAACCGCGAAGTCGAAACCCGTCCAATTAAAGGCACCCGCCCGCGCGGCGCAACGCTTGAAGAGGATCAGGCGCTGGCTGAGCAGCTAATAAGCAGTACTAAAGACCGCGCTGAGAATGTGATGATTGTCGATCTGCTGCGCAATGACCTGGGCCGCGTCTGCCAGCCGGGATCCATTCGCGTACCGCAGCTATGCCACTTAGAGAGCTACCCCAACGTGCACCACTTGGTTAGCGTAGTGCAGGGAACCCTGGCCGAACACTACACCCCGCTGGCACTACTTAAGGCGGCGTTTCCCGGCGGCTCCATTACCGGCGCACCCAAGATTCGTGCGATGCAGATTATCGATGAACTGGAGCCCTGCCATCGCAGCGTGTATTGCGGCAGCCTTGGCTATGTGGATGTACGCGGCAGCATGGATACCTCCATCGCTATTCGCACCATGGTGGCCGAGGCGGGAAGACTGCATGTATGGGGCGGCGGGGGCTTGGTGGCAGACTCCCAAGCGGAGGAAGAGTACACCGAGACGCTGGATAAAATCCGCCACCTAATTGGCGCTTTGGAATAAGCAGCGCAAGCTCTATATCAAAAAGGAATATAAAAGCCAAACTAAACGGTATTGGGGTTCGCTGCCTCCTGTTTGGTAGCCTAGTCAGTATTATTTAACTTTCGATTAGGAGGCAGCATGTCCTCAGAGCTTGAAGCGATTAACAGAGATTTCGCCAACAATCCTCAAGGGTTAGTTGAGTGGGCACTGGCTCAGGGCGCCCGACCTATTTGCACCACCAATTTTCGCCCTTTTGAGGCGGTGATTCTGCATATGGTCACCCAGGTACGCCCGGATATTCCCATTGTATGGATGGACAGCGGCTACAATACTGAGGCGACCTATCAATTTGCTGATGAGGTCATTAAACAGCTCAATCTCAATCTGGTGAGCTTTATCCCCCAGCGCACCCGCGCCCATCGTGAAGCGCTGGAAGGCCCCATGCCCGGTATCGACGACCCGCGCCACGCGGCCTTTACTCAGGAAGTCAAAATCGAGCCCTTTGAGCGCGCGCTGCGTGAAATGCAGCCCGACGTATGGTTTACCGCGCTGCGCGCCGAAGACACCGCGGAGCGGGCCAAAATGCAGCCGGTTAGCCGCAACAGCGACGGCCTATTGAAAGTTGCTCCGCTGCTGCAGTGGAGTGCCAAAGATATGTACCAGTACCTACAGGCGCATAATCTGCCCAACAACTTCGACTACTTCGACCCTACCAAGGTGGAAGAGAAGCGTGAATGCGGGCTGCATTTACAGCACTGATTCACACAGCAGATTAATACTCAGGCAGGTCTAAGTCATCGAATAGAGACTGTTCATGACGCGGGCCTGCCATTAGCGCTTCCTCTACCCGGTCGCGGGTTAAATGAGGCGCAAAACGCTCTAAAAAATCATACATATAGCCGCGCATAAAAGTGCCACGACGAATACCAATCTTGGTCGTGGAGCTAGCAAATAAGTGGCTAGCATCGAGCGCTACCAAATCATCATCAAGCGCTTCATCCACGGCCATATGCGCCACAATGCCAACCCCCATGCCCAACCGCACGTAGGTTTTGATCACGTCAGCATCGGCGGCGGTTAGCACCACATTGGGCGTTAGGCCCTTGGCTTTAAAGGCATCGTCTAACTGCGAGCGGCCGGTAAATCCAAACACATAGGTCACCAACGGATGTTCAGCGAGCGCTTCTAGTGTCAGCGGGCCGTTATGGGTTGCCAAAGGATGACCCTTAGGCACCAATACGCAGCGGTTCCAGCGATAGCACGGCAACAGCACTAAATCGGTAAATAGTTCTAGCGATTCGGTCGCAATAGCAAAATCTGCCTGACCTTCACTGACCATCTGCGCGATCTGCTTAGGCGTACCCTGCTGCATATGCAGCGCCACATCGGGGTATTTCAGAGTAAATTCGCTGATAATGGGCGGCAGCGCGTAGCGAGCTTGAGTATGAGTCGTCGCAATGGCTAGGCTACCGCGGCGCTCGTCGCTATGCTCCTGGGCCACCTGCTTGATGTTTTCGGTGAGGCGCAGAACCTGCCCGGCCAAGTCAATAATCGACTGCCCGGCTGGCGTAACCCGTGTCAGGTGCTTCCCGCTGCGGGCAAAAATTTCGACGCCAAGCTCATCTTCCAACAACCGTATCTGTTTGGAGATCCCTGGCTGTGAGGTAAATAGACTTTGCGCTGTGGCTGAGACGTTTAGGTTATGTCGATTGACTTCCCAGATATAGCGTAGCTGTTGTAGCTTCATATCCTCACCTTATTTATTCTCTAAACAGATCTATGTAGACCGTACCTATCAACAAACCCTAACAACACATTCAACCAACACCCTAAAGCGCTACTGCTCATCGCATCTGAGAGGTCGTGTTGTCGATTCGGCACTCTACAGCACCATATAGAATAAAAAACACCAAAATAATACTTTTATATTATAAAAAATATGTGCTATCGGCACCCTTTAATTTCTGCTATTTAGTTAACTCACTATGCAGGAAATTTGCCAGCAACCTTCGCGCCCGCTAACATCTGCCCACGCTTATCGCGATAGTCACGTGGCGTGGTGAAAGAGCGCCGATTGATCGCGTAATGACCGTTGCTCCATTTGAGGCAACGAAACAGCAAGAGCAACGCAAACGGAGAAGCAAATGGCTAATAATGTTGATGTCACCAACGCCAATTTTGAGCAAGAAGTCCTCAACGCTGAACAGCCTGTGCTAATGAAATTCTGGGCGCCCTGGTGTGGCCCGTGCAAGGTCATGGCCCCGGTTGTGGATGAAGTAGCTGCAGAACGTCAGGAGAGCCTGAAAGTGGTTAGCGTTAATGTCGACGATGCACCTGAAATTGCGGCCGAACAAGGCGTGCGCGGTGTACCTACCGTGATGCTGTTTAAGTCCGGCACCAAAGTCGCTTCACTGGTTGGCGCGCAATCTAAATCACAACTGACGCAGTTCATCGAACAAAACGCTTGATGAATGTGCCCGCGTAAAACTACCGCCGACCCTGTCGGCGGTAGCTGTCCTGCTACCCAGTTCGATTACTACTCAGTTCACTTCTTTCGCCTTATCGCTTCCAGGGTGGCAAGTTTGCATCACTCGCCCGACCGTCTTTCACGCGACGTTTCCCTGGCCCTAGCAGTCGAGCAATCCAACGGGTTTGTGGATGACTATCGAGAGCAATCTTAAGCGTCATTGTCAGCACCACCGACAGCAGCATCCCCGCCGCACCAAAAATCCACCCCCATACCACCAGCGATAAAAACGCCACAAAGGTAGAAAGCCCCAACGCCTGCCCCATTACCCGCGGTTCGATCAAATTGCCGAGTACAAAGTTGATCACCAGATAAGCGGAAGCCAGCAGTAGTGCCTGAAAGGCGCCGCCATCTTGGGAGACCAAGAGCAATAGCACGGGAGGAATGGCAGCAATGGCTGAGCCGATATTGGGGATAAAGTTGAGGGCAAACGCCAGCACGCCCCATAGCAGCGGAAAATCAACCCCAACGACCATGCAAGAAAGCCAAACCAACGCGCCCGTTGCCAGGCTAATAACCGTCTTAACAGCCAGATAGCGCTTCAGCGTTAAGCTGAACTCACTAAAGCGTTTCAAGCTAGGTGCAGGATTTTCCAAGGCACGGGAAATTTTGTCGCGCACATTTAGGGTTTCAAACAGCATAAAGATGACCAGTAACCCGACAATGATGCTCTGCATAAAGAGGTTACCAAGCTGGCTCAATACCTCTGGCATCCAGGAGCCTTCATCATCCATCTCGAACAGCGAGTTGATCTGGTCGGGATTAATCGCTAACCCTCGTGAAGAGAGCGCATTAAGCAAGTTCCAGTACTGTTCATATAGCCGCGACTCGATTTCCGGCAACGCCGTCACAAAGGTACTAAAGCTGTTGACCACCAGCAGACCAATAAGCGATAAAAACCCCAGTAACACCATCAAGGTTAGAAAGGCCGACACCCGCATACTTAAGCCACAGCGATGCAGCCACTGCACAGGTGAGGTGCACACTACCGCAATAAATATCGCCAGTAACAGCGGCACGAGTAGATCAGCGCCTGCTTTCATGCCCGCAATAATCACGACCAAGGCGGCGAGCGCCAAGGTGGCATGGAGCGGTATACTGCGGTAATCCTCATCCGATAATTTCGGCATAATCCATCCTTAGCTTGCTGTCAGTGTATAATGGCTGCATACGGCATATTGCACAAACCGTGCAAATAATAAGCAACTGTTTTGCGTTCACTCTTCCCTGCTGAACTTTCTTTTCCACTGCGCTTCCAAGCTCCGTCTGCCCTAACTTCTTGAAACAGCTTTTGTAAAACCGGGTATTAACTTAGCGGCACGATTGTCCGCTCATTAAGGAAGCCATCTATGAAAGCAATATCACCTATCTCTACGCGGCTGCGCTCTCAATTTCTAGGCTACGGTCTGCTTGGCAGTGCCCTGCTGGCACTCCTAAGCGCGCCTTTAGCACACGCTTCACCGCCCACTCCGCCACAACCCAGCCTACATGTTCAAGCACAGTCATGGGTGGAGGTAGAGCCTGACAAAGCCACTTTAAATGCACGGCTATGGGAGAACACTCCCGCTCTTTCCACCTTGGAAGAGAGCGATAGTAGCGCACTTAGCGATGCCCGCGAGCGTTTGGAGAGCCGCGCCAGCGAATTAATCGAACAGATGGAAGCCACCGGCCTTGAACGCAACGCTATTAATGCGGGCTCGCTGAATGTCTATCCTGAACATGTTCAAGGGCCCCGCAATGAAGACGGTGAGCATGAAACCCTGCAGCGCACGCGCCTTGAGCGCCCAATCACCGTCGAACTAACCGACCTGGATCAGTTAAGCCAAGTATTAGACGCGCTAATAGCCGCCGGTGTTAACTCACTGGACGGTGTTCAGTTTGACCTGCAAGACCGTGATGCAGCCACCGACGAAGCACTGGTTAAAGCGCTAGAGAAAGCGCAACACAAGGCCAATTTGATGGCCGACAGCTTAGATGCCGAGCTTGACCATGTGCAGCGCATTGAAGAGACCCAATCGCCTATTTTCCAACCACGCATGATGGCAATGCGGGCAGAAAGCGATTCTGCTGCCAACCAAYCGGGTGCCGCCAGTGATTACAGCCCCGGCACCATTCGTATTGATGCCGGGGTTAGCGTTGAGTGGGCGCTTAAAGGGCCAGACGCTCCACGCCGCCCAGATAGCGACGTAGCGGCTCAGGAATAGTTACCGAGCCATCCGCCTGCTGGTGGTTTTCAAGCACCGCCAGCAGGCAACGACCAACCGCCAGCCCTGAACCGTTCAGCGTATGCAGCAGCTGTGGCTTTTTAGCATCCGGATGGCGATACCGCGCTTGCATACGCCGGGCCTGGAAATCTTCGCAGTTAGAGACCGACGATATTTCCCGGTAAGTCTCCTGGCTGGGCAGCCAGACTTCCAAGTCATAAGTCTTCGTGGCCCCAAAGCCCATATCCCCAGTGCAAAGCGTTACTACGCGATACGGCAACTCCAGCGCCTGCAGGATCGCCTCCGCATGGCCGCGCATCTCTTCCAGCGCTGCGTAGCTCGTCTCCGGCTCTACGATCTGTACCATTTCGACTTTATCGAACTGGTGCTGACGGATCATGCCGCGAGTATCGCGCCCGTGGGAGCCCGCCTCACTGCGGAAACACGGCGTATGGGCGGTAAGCTTCATCGGCAGCGCCGCCTGCTCGACAATTTCATCGCGCACAAAATTGGTCAGCGGCACTTCTGAAGTGGGAATCAGGTGGTATTCGCGCTCATCGTCTAGCCTAAACAGATCTTCGCCAAACTTCGGCAGTTGGCCGGTGCCCATAAGCGAATCACGGTTGACCATATACGGCACGTAGCACTCTTCATAACCGTGCTGCTCGGTTTGGGTATCCAGCATAAATTGCGCCAGCGCCCGATGCAGGCGCGCGATCGGCCCACGCATGACCGCAAAGCGAGCACCGGTGATTTTAGCCGCCAGCTCAAAATCGAGATAGCCCGACTTCTTACCCAGATCAACGTGATCCAGCACCTTGAAATCAAACGCCCGCGGCGTGCCCCAACGGTGTAGTTCAACGTTATCGTCTTCGCTTTTGCCTTCCGGCACGCTTTCGTGGGGCAGGTTGGGAATACCGCTAATGGCGTCGTCCCACTCTTCCTGCACCTCGGCCAATTCTTTCTTGGCTTTATCCAGGCGATCGCCTAAATCGCTGACTTCATCTAGCAGCGGCTGAATATCTTCACCGTTAGCCTTGGCCTTGCCAATTGCTTTGGAGCGCATATTACGCTCGTTTTGCAGCTGCTCGGTTTGCGTTTGCAGCTCGCGGCGACGCGACTCCAGCACCTGTAGCCCCGCCTTATCAAGCACAAAGCCCCGGCGGGCCAGTTGATGAGCAACCGTGTCAAGATCACCGCGCAGCAGTTTCGGATCGAGCATGAATCCTGTCCCTTGGCCTGAAAACAATAAAAGCACCGCGCCAATGCGCGTGCATAAAGGGGTCTATTGTAGGCAAAAGCGCGGCGGGGGGCTATGGGTGGCCTCAGGGGCTAAGCAATAGCTTGTACAGTGTAAACATTTAGCTATAGAAAAAGGGGATACTTTAAGGCTAAGGTGACTAAATAATTAATCATGTTGAGCCATGCAAATGCCACCTAAATCGTCGCACTTTTACGCTCACTCATGACTGTCGCGCCCTACATGGGCGCGTGGATTGAAACTCTAAGATGGATCTCCCTCGCAGCATCAGAACTGCTTAATCGTCATCGCGCACACATGATTCACCTAAACTCGTCAGCCACCTTGCCAGTCACACTTGTGCTAACATCTGTACACACGCATAGATTTGGATAGGAACTCACCATGGACACCAGAATTCAGTTTCGTGTTGATGAGGAAACAAAACGTTTAAGCCAACAAATGGCTGAGAGCCAGGGGCGAACGCTTAGTGATGCCTGCCGTGAATTTACCGAGCAACTGGCTGAGCAACAGCGCAAGATGTTATCTCACGATACATGGTTGACACAGCAAGTTAATCGGGCGTTTGAGAAATATGATGAGGGAAAAGCTTCCTTCATTGATCATGAAAGCGCGAAAGCCCATATGGCTGAACGCAAAGCTAAAATCCGCCATCGAGCTACGCCATGATTTTTTGGGAAGAAGAGTCCCTTAATGATCGTGAGGTGATCTTCGAGTTTCTTTACGAATTTAACCCTTTAGTGGCGGAGAAAACTGATGACATGATCGAAGCTAAAGCTGAAAACCTGCTCGAGCAACCGATGATGGGTGTGCAAAGAGAGGGTATTCCAGGCAGATTGCTTATCGTCCCTGAAGTATCGCTGATTATTTCCTACTGGGTGGATGGCCCCACTATTCGCATCATGCGAGTGCTTCATCAAAAACAAAAGTTTCCGATTGAATGATCAACTTAGCGAGACAGCAGATAGGTATATTTCTAGCGGATAAGTAGACGCTATTCTCTGATTATCACTATGGTGAGAAGTGTGCCCTACATGACCGTGCATCTGAACTCCCTATTTTGATAGCCACGCTTCAAGCCCCCAACTACAGCCGCGCCGCTAGCTAAGTAGAATGATCGAAGCGACCGCATGCACTATTACCACTCGGCATAACCACCCCCGCTCATTAGTCAAAAGTGATAGAGTGCCCGCCGATTCGACTGGCGAATCGATGAATAATAGGTTTTCACACTTTTGGACAGGAGAAAGGCAGTGCAGGAGACAGCACAGCAAGGAAAGTTTGCTTGGTGGCGACGAATTGCCCTATGGAAGAAGATTCTCGCAGGGTTGGCGCTGGGTATTTTAGCGGGAGCGCTGCTAGGTGAAACCGCCAGCGTGTTTAAGCCGCTGGGCGATATTTTTATTAACGCCATTATGATGCTGATTGTGCCGCTGGTATTTTCCACTTTGGTGGTGGGTATTACCTCCATGCGCGACCCTCAGAAAATGGGCCGCATTGGCGCGCGCACCATTACGCTCTATTTGGTCACTACCGCCTTTGCTATCTCTATCGGCTTGGTGCTTTCCACCCTTCTGCAGCCGGGCGTGGGTGTTGATTTAAGCTTCGATTCTGAAGTGGCCGCCAGCGAAGCGCCATCACTGGTCTCTATTCTGGTTAACTTAGTGCCGCGTAACCCGCTGGACGCCCTAGCCAACGGCAACATTATGCAGATCATTGTGTTTGCCATTGGTTTGGGTATTTCGCTGACGCTGATTGGCGATAAAGGCGAGCCAGTAATGAAGGTATTCGACAGCTTTGCCGAGGCGATGTACAAGCTCACCGGCATTGTGATGGCCTTCGCCCCGTTCGGCGTATTTGGCTTAATCGCCCACGTCTCGGGCCAGTACGGCTTAGAGATACTGCTACCACTGGCCAAACTGATTGGCGTGGCATACCTGGCCAGTATCCTGCACGTGCTAGTGATCTACTCAGGCTTTATCTCGCTACTGGGTCGGCTAAATCCTATGCGCTATTTGCAGGGCAGCCTGGACGCTATTGTGGTGGCGTTCTCGTCCGCCTCCTCTGCGGGCACCCTGCCGGTCTCGATCCGCTGTGCTCAAAAGAACCTTGGCGTTTCTGAAGGAGTTTCTGGGTTTGTACTGCCCGTGGGCGCCACCATCAATATGGATGGCACCGCGCTTTATCAGGGCGTAGTGGTGCTATTTATTGCCCAAATGACCGGTACAGATTTGAGCATGATGGATTACGGCATGATTGTCGCCACCGGCACGCTGGCTTCCATTGGCACTGCGGGGGTGCCGGGCGCAGGCTTGATTATGCTCTCGATTGTGATGGCGCAGGTTGGCCTGCCGTTGGAAGCCATCGCCGTGGTCGCAGGGATTGATCGTATCCTTGATATGGCACGCACCAGCGTCAACGTCGCCGGTGATTTAATGGTGACGACCCTGGTGGGTAAAAGCGAGGGTGAACTTAACGAAGAAATCTACAACCACCGCTAATTTTGACGCTAGCATTTATAGCGTATGAAAAAGCGTCCGCTGTGGTTAGCAGCGGACGCGATGCTTCCCTTTTTCATAACCTCCCCMCCTACAGCAGTTGTGATTCGTGCGGTTTCTCGGCAACCTAGTCTCTATTGTCGACCACTTTCCAGCCGAGCACCGCTGCCATGCCTACCGCTTTTGATCAAACGCTTGCCGCCATCGATGCCCTGCATGCCGAGGATCCACGTTCCACCACCCTCGCCGATGACACATCAATGCCCCAGGAACTGGCCTATGCTCAGCGCATGAGTGGGTGGCTAGACCATGTGCATGACGCACCGGATGAAGTGCTTCGATTAGCCGTTCGGGCCCAGCACTTGCAGCGCTGGTTGGTACCGCGGGAAGAGTATCCTGAAGGACGCGTGGGTTATTTAACTTGGCGGCGTGACCAGGGCAAGCGCGCGGGCGAGACGACCGCTCAGCTAATGCGCGATGCTGGCTACAGTGACGAAGACGCCGACCGAGCCGCGAAAATTATTGGTAAAAAAGGCCTGGGTCGAGACGCCGATGTGCAGGCACTGGAAGATTGCGCCTGCTTGGTATTCTTAGAAAACTACTTTGCCGATTTCTCGCGCAAGATCGAGCACGACCATATGGTACGTATTGTGCAAATGACTTGGCGCAAAATGTCGCCCCGCGCCCACGAATTGGCCCTAACGCTGCCAATGACTGACGCCTCATTAGCGCTGGTAAAAGAGGCCCTAGGAGCGGAATAAGGTGTGGAGTAAAGCGCTAGCGTGAGATGCAGCCGGGCAGCCGCTGCGGTAAAGTAGCGGTCTTCTTTTATTGCGCCCCCCGGCACTGACGGCCTGATCAACTATGATTGCATCCTTGGACACCCGTACCGCCCCGTTTGAACGTTTGGGCAAAGATTACGTGCGATTTCTACAAGCCCTCAAAACCCGCGGCTTTGAGGGCGAAATAGCCCCCGATTATGCCAACCGCACGGTGCTGGCAACGGACAACTCGATTTATCAGCTTTTGCCCCAGGCAGCGGTTTACCCCAAGCACGCAGAAGATATTGAGCGCCTGACCCGGCTGGCCGCGCAAACCACCCATCGAGGGATTGTGTTAACGCCCCGCGGCGGCGGCACCGGCACTAACGGTCAGTCACTCACAGACGGCATTGTGGTGGATATCTCCCGCCATATGAACCAAATCCTTAACATCGATGTTGAAAACCGTCGGGTACGCGTCCAGGCCGGGGTGATCAAAGACCAGCTCAACGCTGCGCTAAAACCCCATGGGCTGTTTTTCGCCCCAGAACTCTCCACCTCCAATCGCGCCACCATTGGCGGCATGATTTCCACCGATGCCAGTGGCCAGGGCAGCTGCGAATACGGCAAAACCCGCGACCACGTGCTGGAACTCGATACCGTTCTGATCGGCGGCAAGCATCTGCACAGTCGTGCGTTAACCCAGGATGAAGAGCAGACTGAGCGCCAGCAGGAAGGCATTCTTGGTCGCGTGCATACCACCGCCGCCGAGATTATCGACCAGCAGCGCGGCCTGATAGAGTCAAAATTTCCGCCGCTCAACCGCTGTTTAACCGGCTACGATTTAGCCCACCTGCGCGATGATGAAGGCCAGCTTAATCTCAACAGCCTGCTGTGCGGCTCAGAAGGCTCATTGGGCTTTCTAAACGAAGCCGTGCTGAACGTGTTGCCGATCCCCAAGCACTCCACACTGGTCAATGTGCGCTATACCAGCTTTATGGACGCCTTGCGGGATGCCAAAACGCTGAAAGCCGCCAGCGCTCGGCCAACCTCCATCGAAACGGTGGATGACACAGTGCTTCAACTGGCCATGGAGGACTTTGTCTGGGACAGCGTGGCAGCGTTTTTCCCGGCAACCGATAGCGAACCCATTCGCGGTATTAACCTGATCGAGTTTAATGACGACGATGAAAGCGCCCTCGCCGAGCGGGTAAGGGCATTTACTGAACAGCTAAGCCAAGACACCGCCGTAGCGCGGCTAGGCTACACCCTGGCCGAAGGGCGAGGGCAGATCCAGAAAGTCTACGCCATGCGCAAACGCTCGGTGGGCCTGCTTGGCAACGTGCAGGGCGAGAAGCGACCCATTGCCTTTGTGGAAGACACCGCCGTACCGCCAGAGCATCTAGCCGATTTTATCGCCGAGTTCCGCGCCGCGCTGGATGCCCGAGGGCTTTCATACGGCATGTTTGGCCATGTGGATGCGGGAGTGCTGCACGTGCGCCCCGCCATCGATATGAAGGATCCCGAACAGGAAAAACTGATTCGTGAAGTTTCCGATGAGGTGGCAGCACTTACCCAGAAATATGGTGGCCTGCTGTGGGGCGAACACGGCAAGGGCGTGCGCTCGGAGTACGCGCCCAAATTCTTTGGCGAACTCTACCCTAGCCTACAGCGGGTCAAAGCGGCGTTTGATCCGTTTAATCAGCTTAACCCTGGCAAAATCGCATCACCTGCCGAAGATAGCGCGCTAATCGCCAAGGATAGCGACCCCGATCTACTCACCATCGATGGCGTACCCATGCGCGGCCAGTTTGACCGCACCATCGACGAGCGTGCCTGGCAGGCTTACGACGCTGCGGTCTACTGCAACGGCAACGGCGCCTGCTACAACTATGACTTTGACGACCCCATGTGCCCTTCGTGGAAGGCAACGCGGGACCGCCGCCACTCGCCCAAAGGCCGCGCTAGCTTGATCCGCGAATGGCTACGCCTACAGTCACAGGCAGGGATCGACGTCGTTGAAGAGTCACGTAAGAAGAAAGTCGAAGGCGGCTGGGGCTTTATTAAAAGCCTTCCACTGCGGGTGGCGAACACACTAAGCCGCAAGCAGCACCACGACTACTCCCACGAGGTTTACGACGCTATGGCGGGCTGTTTGGCGTGTAAATCCTGCGCGGGGCAATGCCCCATCAAGGTCAATGTCCCCCAGTTTCGCTCACAGTTTCTAGAGGTCTACCATGGCCGCTACCTGCGCCCGCTGCGCGACTACGTGATCGGCGGCACCGAGTTTATGCTGCCCACCCTGGCCAAGGCCGCACCGCTGTATAACGCGGTGATTGGCCAGGGCTGGGTGGAAAAACTAATGCGCAGCACATTGGGCATGAGTGATTCACCCGCCCTCTCTCGCGCCAGCGTGAAGAAACAGCTGAAGGCCTGGGGCATCGCTGAAGCAACGCCGCTCTCGCTGGCGCTATTAACCGAACAGCAGCGCGCCAATAGCGTGATTATCGTCCAGGATGCTTTCACCACCCACTTTGAAGCCAAGCTGGTAATGGACGTGGTGGAGCTGTTGTCTCGGCTCAATCTACGCGTGTTTGTGATGCCCTTTTCCGCGAACGGCAAACCGCTCCAGGTGCAGGGCTTTTTGGGCGCCTTCGAGCGCACCGCCGCCAAGCAGGCCGAGCGGCTCCGCACCCTGGCGCGCTTTGATATACCCATGGTCGGTATCGACCCGGCGATGACGCTGACCTACCGGCAAGAGTACGTTAAAGCGCTGGGCAATGAGGCGGTGCCGGAAGTGCTGATGCTGCAGGAGTGGCTGGCGACCCGCATTAACACGCTAGCGCCCAACCAGCTCCAGCTAACCGACCCAGGCTTTAAGCTGCTCTCCCACTGCACCGAGAAAACCAACGCGCCGGGTAGCCCCAAGGCGTGGCAGCAGGTGTTCGCGGCGTTTGGGTTAGAGCTCGAACTGATGGCCAGTGGCTGCTGCGGCATGTCCGGCACCTACGGCCACGAAACCCGCAACGCCGCCACCTCAAAAACCATATACGCCCAGTCGTGGCAACCTCAGGTAGAGGCCACGGAAAACAGTGGCAGGCTACTGGCTACCGGCTACTCCTGCCGCAGCCAGGTGAAACGTTACTCGAAGCAAGTGCTGCCCCATCCATTGCAAGCGCTATTGGCTGCATTGAAGCGGCACTAGGGCGTGATAAACAAACAGCGAGCAAGGTGTCGTTGTACTCAGAAGACTTCTTGTCTAACGTTGATATAATAATTGGTGTGCAGCACAAAAAGCTGTCACGCTCTCTACCAACGTGTCCATTTTTCAGGAGCCCTCTTGCTGCCTTTACTCCCCACCTTGGCCCGCCTAGGCGCTGGCGTTGTGCTTATGCTAAGCCTGACGGTCACAGCTGTCGCCCAGGAAAGCCGCGTTGAAACGCAGGTGGTCGAAGACACTCCCCGGGTAGAGATTTTGCCGCTCACCGGTAGCGTCACCGCTCCGCAAACCTCACAGTTGTCGAGCGCTGAAGCGGGTCAGGTCAGCGAACTAACGGTAGAGATGGGCGACACCGTCMCTCAGGACCAACCGCTACTCTCCCTCGATACCCGCGACATTAGCCTGGAGAGCCAGCGTGCCCGCGCCGACTTGGCCCAGGCCGAAGCTGAGCGCGACGAAGCCCAACGCTTGGTGAGCGAGGCCAACCAGCTCTCGGCGCAAAGTATTGCCGCAAGCGAACGCCGCCAGCGTGAAAGTGTTTTAGCCGCTGCTCAGGCCGCGCTGGAAGCACGGGAAGCGGATTACTCGCTCACCCAACTACAGCTGGAGCGTCACCAAATACGTGCCCCCTTTGATGGCATGGTCACCCAGCGGGAGAGCAATGTGGGTGAGTGGGTCAACCCCGGCGATACGCTGCTGACGCTGATTGATTTATCTGCCCTGACGCTGGATTTTTCAGTACCGCTCTCCGCCTACCAGCGCTTTGAAGGCTCGCAGCTAGAGGTGCGTTTAGAGGGTAGTGATCAGTGGTACCCAGCGCGAACACTAGCGCGCATTCCCCTTGATGCCCGTTCACGGCAGTTTCTACTCCGCGCGGTGCCGGAAGAGCCACTGGAAATGCTCCCAGGCATGGCCGTAGAAGGCCGTTTGCAGCTTAACGGCGAAAGTGGCCCCAGCGTGCCGCGGGATGCGCTAATCCGCCGACCGGATGGTAGCGTTAGCGTTTGGCTCACCCGCCAAGAGGAGGAGACGTGGCAAGCGTTTGAACAGCGGGTTGAGATCGGCAGTAGCCACCAGGGCGAAGTCGCCATCAAAGAGGGCCTCTCGGCGGGTGATCGCGTCATCGTCGTCGGCAACGAACGCCTTGAAGAGGGGCAAAGCGTGTCCCTAAGCGACGACTAAAGGAGCCGCCCTCAGCTATGTTTGCCGCTATTATCCGTCACGGCATCTTGGTTAGCGTGATCACGCTAATCCTGTTGATTCTGGGTATCGCTGCTATCTGGCGCATACCCGTACAGATGATCCCCGACCTGGAAACCCGCGTAGTGGGCATCGAGACCCAGTGGCCGGGTGCGACACCGCAAGATATCGAGAAGGACATCTTGATTGAGCAGGAGGAGTTCCTGCGCAATGTGCCCAACCTGCAGCGCATGGAGTCTACCGCCAGCAGCGGTAGCGCCGAGATAGAACTGGAGTTCCCCTTCGGCGTTGATCTCACCGAAACCTTGATTCGGGTTAACAACGCGCTTAGCCAAGTGCCCTCCTATCCCAACAACGTCGACCAGCCGCGCATTGTCGCTAACTCTTTTTCCGCTAACGCCTTTATGTACTTTAACGTTGGCCCACGGGAAGGCAACCCGCGCCAGCTCGATATGCCGGCCATGCGCGATTACCTGGAAGATAACGTCCGCCCGCGCCTGGAGAGCGTTGCGGGCGTCTCGGAAGTCACGGTTTCCGGGGGCGCAGAGCGGCAAATGCAGTTGTTGATTAATCCCGAGGCACTGGCCGCCCGCGAGTTGAGCATTAGCGATATACAGGCAGCCCTGCAGGCCCGCAACCAGGATGTCTCTGGCGGTAATTTAGAGAGCGGCAAGCGTCGTTATCTGCTGCGTACCGTGGGGCGTTTCGAAGATGTCGAAAGCCTTGAAGCGCTGATTCTAGCCCGCGAAGGTGACGCAGTCACCCGGCTAAGCGATGTGGCTGAAGTGCGCCAATCCTATGCTGAGCTCACTTCCAGAGCCTACAACTCAGCGGGGGATCCGGTGCTTAGCGTGCAGGTTCGCCGGGAGCCAGGCGCCAATGTCATCGATATCAAGCGCGCCATGCTGGAAGAAGTCGACGCGCTAAACGAAGGCCTGCTGGCTGAGCAGGGTATGCGCATGACGCTCTCCAGCGACGATGTGCGCTACGTGGAGTCGTCAATTGCCAATGTGTGGGTCAACCTGGGCCTGGGTGCGCTGTTTGCCACCCTAGTGATGTACGCTTTTCTACGCTCAGCCCGAGCCACTTTTGCTGGTGTGATCGGCATTCCCATCTGCACCATCGCTGCCTTTCTAGGCCTGCTGCTGGCAGGCCGCACGCTCAACGTTATTTCACTGGCGGGTGTCGCTTTCGCCATTGGCATGACCATTGATAACACCATCGTGGTACTGGAGAGCATCGAGACCCAGCGCCGCCGTGGGCTCGCGCGTTTTGAAGCCGCTTTGGAGGGCGTTAAGCAAGTATGGCCCGCAGTTCTGGCCTCAACCCTCACGACTATTTTAGTCTTTGTGCCGATCTTCTTTATTCAGCAGGAAGCCGGTCAGCTCTACTCCGATATTGCGGTGGCCATCTCAACCTCGATTATTGTCTCGATGGTAGTGGCAATTACCGTGATCCCCACCCTGGGTGCGCATATCGATTTTCGCGGCAAAGAGAGCGCATCAACCTCATCACCACGATGGGTACGCAGCTGTTTATGGGTGGTTGATGGCATGATCCGCACGGCTTCACGGCGCTTTCTTGCCATCGTGCTGGGCGTTGTGGGAGGTATCGGCATTTTTGTTTGGCTAACACCCCCAGCGGAGTACCTGCCGGAAGGCGAAGAGGCCAAGACCTTTGCCAGTATGAATGCCCCGGCGAGTTACAATCTGGCTACCATGGATGCCATTGCCCAAACCCTGCAGCGTGAGCTTGAACCCCATGTAGGCGCCGACCCTGAAAATTTTGAGCGTGGCGATACCGATGTTCCGCCGATTCGCACCATGGGCATTCAGGCTGAAGCCCAGAGTTTGCGGATTATTGCTGAAACCATTGACCCCACCCATATCGAAGCCTTGATGGACGCCCTCACCCAACGCTTTGAAAGATATCCAGACATGCGCGCTTTTGCCGCCCGTGGCTCAATTATCTCCAGCAACGATGGCGGTACGCGCAGCATAACGCTGGATATTGCTGGCAATGATTTAAACCAGCTTTACACCACCGCCAATGCGATTTACCAGCGCGCCCAGACGGTTTTCGACAACCCGCGCATTCAGTCGCGGCCCTCTGCCTTGGATCTTGGTCAGCCGCTGATTGAGATTTACCCTGACTGGGAGCGCGCCGCCGAAGTCGGCATGGATACCGGCGAGCTGGGTACCACCGTGGCGGTACTTACCAACGGCGCCTACCTAGATGACTTTTACCTCGACGACGAAAAAATCGATCTTTACGGCTACGGCCCCGAAGCAGGAGATATCAACCTGGATGCCCTCGCCACGCTGCCGATTCACACCCCGTCGGGAATTAACGTTCCGCTCAACACCCTCGCTGACATACGGGAAACGGTGGGAACCGCCACATTACGGCGAGTAGATGGTCGCCGCAGCGTCACCCTGGATGTTATTCCTCCGCGCAGCGTGGCGTTGGAAGCGGGTATCGAGCGGATGCAGCGGGAGGTGATCGACTACTTAAGCGATGAAGGCGCGCTACCCGCTAACATTAATGTCACGGTGAGCGGTGCCGGGGATCAGTTAGACGCTACCCGGCAGGCGCTGACCGGCAATGCACTGATTGCGCTGGCGATTGTGTATCTTTTATTGGTGGCGATTTTCGCCCATTGGGGCTATCCACTGCTGATTCTCGCTACCATTCCATTGGGTGCCGCAGGCGGGATTGTCGGGCTCTGGCTGATGAATACTGTAGGCGCCCAACTGCCAAAAATAGGCTTGAACGCCATTAGCCAGCCGTTTGATATGATCACCATGCTGGGCTTTTTGATACTGATGGGCACGGTGGTCAACAACCCAATACTGGTGGTTCATCAGGCAAGGGAGAATCTACGCACGGCATCTATGGGCGTTCGTGAGGCCGTTCAACAGGCGGTTGAGAGCCGTTTGCGGCCTATCGCCATGACCACCCTCACTACCCTGTGTGGCCTTTCACCGCTGGTGTTTTTACCGGGGGAAGGCACCGAGCTTTACCGCGGCGTCGGCGCCATTGTGCTGTTCGGGCTGCTCGGCACGGCCATCGTCACCGTTACTTTTCTGCCCGCCCTTACGGTTGCCGTGCTCAGTTGGAAAACCAAAAAGGCGAACTAAAAGCTGCGGGTTAAAAAAACAGCCGCTTAAGCGCCAATCCGGGATCGCTTTCACGCATAAAGGCTTCGCCAACCAGAAAACCATTGACGTTATGGTCGCGCATCAGCTCAACGTCATCACGGGTATGAATGCCGGATTCGGTAATCACCGTGACGCCTTCGGGAATACGTGGCAGCAGATCAAGGGTGGTATTAAGACTGGTGTCAAAGGTGTGCAGGTTACGGTTATTGATACCTACCAGCTTTAAATCCAGCGCTAAAGCGCGCTCTAGCTCGTCCGCATCGTGAACCTCAACCAGTACATCCATTCCCAACTGAATAGCCTGCTGGTTCAGGTCGCGTAGCTGGGCATCGTCAAGCGCAGCCACGATCAGCAGAATACAGTCCGCACCGATCGCCCGCGCTTCACTGACCTGATAGCCGTGGGTGATAAAGTCTTTGCGAATCACCGGCAGCGAACACACATCCCGTGCGGCAATCAGATAGTCTTCGTGGCCCTGAAAAAAGTCCGCGTCGGTGAGTACCGACAAACAAGCCGCACCGCCCTGGGCATAGCTTTTGGCAATATCCGAAGGATGAAACTCTTCGCGAATTACCCCCTTCGAGGGCGACGCTTTTTTCACCTCCGCAATAATCGCCGGATCACCCGCTGCAATGCGCGCGTTGAGGGCTTCGATAAAACCACGCGGGGCGCTCTGCTTCTCCCCGAGGGCGAGCAGATCAGCTTCCGAAACTGCCTGACGGCGCTCAGCCACCTCCTGATCCTTACGGGCCAGAATGCGCGTTAAAATAGTCGGCGTTGCCTGTTGAGTCATGGTGATCTCTTTTGGTTTAACACTTATCTTGTTTATGAGCCTACTGCTTAAAAACGCTGGTGAAGTGCGAAAGCTCTTTAAGCTTCTCAAGCGGCAGTTTGGAGGCTTGGGCGTCCTGGGCCACCATCACACCCTCTTTTAACGTATCCGCGACGCCCGCACAGTAGAGCGCGGCCCCGGCATTTAGCGCGACCATATCGGCCGCGGCTCCCTCACCGGAAAGCGCGGCTTTAACCAAGCGCAGGCTATCTTCCGCACTATTAGCTTTCAGCGTTGCCAGGCTCTGGCGCTCTATGCCTAACGCTTCGGGTGTAATGGTGTACTGGGTAATCTCACCCTCTTTGAGTTCAGCCACCAAGGTGGGACTAGCCAGGGAAATCTCATCCAGGCCATCCTCTGAGTGCACCACCATCACGTGGCGGCTGCCGAGGGTTTTCAGCACTTCCGCCATCAGCGGCACCAGCTCCGGCGCGTAAACGCCCAGCACTTGGTTGGGAGCGCCCGCCGGGTTGGTCAACGGGCCCAAAATATTAAACAGCGTGCGCACGCCCATTTCACGGCGGGGGCCGATGGCATAGCGCATCGCCGGGTGGTGGTTGGGGGCGAACATAAAGCCTACGCCCACCTGCTCAATACAGCGCGCCACCTGGTCAGGCTTAAGATCCAGGTAAATACCCGCTACATCAAACAGATCAGCACTGCCCGACGATGATGAAACGCTGCGGTTACCGTGCTTGGCCACATGGGCACCGGCGGCGGCGGCGACAAAACTGGCGGCGGTGGAAACGTTAAACAGGTTCGCACCATCGCCACCGGTGCCGACGATGTCTACAACGTTTTCGGCCTGCAGTTCTACGCGCTTCATCAGCTCGCGCATTACCTGCGCGGCGGCGCTGATCTCTACCGCGCTTTCGCCCTTCATGGCTAAACCGACCAGCAGGCCACCAATTTGCGCGTCAGACGCATCGCCGGTCATGATTTGGCGCATCAAGGCGTGCATGGCATCGAAAGAGAGGTCTTCGCGGCGCATCACCGCATTAATCGCGTCTCGCATTTGCATGAGCAGAGGGGCCCCTAAAAGCGTGTGAAACCGGCCATCAGCCGCGTTTTAAAAAGTTGGCCAACAGCTCATGGCCTTGGCGGGTAAGAATCGACTCAGGGTGAAACTGCACCCCTTCAATATCCAGCTCGCGGTGACGAAATCCCATGACTAAACCGGGGGTCACGTCGTCATCACCTGTCCAGGCAGTGACTTCCAAACAGTCGGGCAAGCTTGCCTTATCGACCACCAGGGAGTGATAGCGGGTAACCTCAACAGGATTATCCAGCCCTTCGAACACGCCTTGGTTAGCATGCAGTACAGCCGAGGTTTTACCGTGCATCACCTGCGGGGCGTGCACTACCTTGCCACCATACACTTGGCCAATCGCCTGATGCCCCAGGCAGACGCCTAGAATAGGCAGCTTGCCAGCGAAATACTCAATGGCAGCCATGGAGATTCCTGCTTCATTGGGCGTGCAGGGTCCTGGCGACACCATTAAGTGCGTCGGCGCCAGCGCTTCGATCCGCTCAATGGTAATGTGGTCATTAAGATAAGTGATCACTTCCGCGCCCAGCTCGCCCAGGTACTGGACAATGTTAAACGTAAAGCTGTCGTAGTTGTCGATCATGAGCACTTTCTGCGCTGCCTGATTTAGCACCGACTGAGCTTGCGCCATCGCCCCACTTACTCCATTGCGTCATTTCGGTCACAGATGAAACCGCTAAGCGATGATGATACCGCAACCGAGCACTCCCTTGCAGGGGTTAAGTACCACCACGAAGAAACCGTTCGGCAATTCATAAGGCAAGCTATGCTTATATGTATAGTAGTGTTCAGCATAGTGGCACTTTTCCCGAGGGTGAATCCCTCCTTGGGCAATATCTGTTTTGGCCTAACGTTGCATTGGAACTGGCAACAGGCCAGCGCAGTCTTTATTATCTGCCGTCTTTTGTGATCATTTTTGTCATAGTGTTTGTGATCGTTTTTGTAGTAGTTTTTCAGCCAGTTAGGAGCGTGGAATGTCAAAGCGGGTTACCTGGGTGTGTACGCTCTTATTTGCCGCGCTGATAAGKGCTGCGCCAGCCTATGCCAGCACAACGCTACGCGTTATTGCCTCTTTCTCAGTCATGGAGGAGTTGGTCAAACGGGTGGCCGGCGACACGGTTAGCGTCAACGTCATTGTTCCACGAGGAGAAGATGTTCATCGCTGGGAGTTAACCCCGCCCAATGTACTGGCGTTAGAAGAGACCCATATTGTGTTTTATAACGGGCTGGGGCTGGAGCCGTGGATACGCCATGTTGAAGCGATGTCCCACGACCAGCTGACCCTAGTAGAGGTGGCGGAAAAGGCCGACTATTCACCGCTAATGATCTCAACAGGGCAGTATAAAGGCGAGTTAGACCCACATATGTGGATGGATCCCGAGGGGGCTGCCGCCTACATCGATGTAATTGCCGAGACGCTAGCTGAGCATTTACCCGACCAGGCCGATGCCTTTTATGCTCGGGCTGAAGAGGCACGCAAGGCACTGAGCACGCTTAACCAAACAGTGAAAGAGCGGCTTGATGGGATTCCACAAACCAACCGAACCTTAATGACCAGTGAAGCTGGTTTTGGCTATTTCGCCCGCGCCTACGCCTTTGAAACCCTGGGAGTGTGGGGCGTTAATCACGAGACCCAGGGCAGTGCCGAGGCAATGGCCAAGATGAGCGAATATCTGGCTAATAACCGCCCTCGCCCGCCAGCGCTGTTTTTTGAAAGCACCACGCCCAGTATTCATATGGACGCCCTATCACGGGAGGCCTCGCTTCCCCTAGCAGGCCCGCTGTATGTCGACTCGCTGAGCGGTGCAGATGGCCCGGCGGCCAACTACTCAGCGATGCTGCAACATAATGCTGAAGTGATGCATACCGCTCTAGGGGGCGCGACGGCCGAGTAGCAGTTCGGTTAACGAACTCAGCACTAGATCAGGGTGACTGTTGTCGATCGGCTCCCCATGATTATAGCCGTAGGGCAACCCGAGGGTGGTAAAGCCCGCCGCCTTACCAGCCGCCATATCGTGACGTGAATCGCCGATCATCACACACTCATCTGGCGCTATTTGGCAGTGTTGAGCAGCGTGCAGCAGCGGCAGAGGGTGGGGCTTTTTTTCGGCCAGCGAATCGCCGCCAATCAAGAGGGTAAAATAGTCCAACAGCTCGAAGTGTGTTAGCAGCGGTTCAATAAAGCGCTCGGGCTTATTGGTGATCAGCACCAACGTTAGGCCGTGTTGATACAGTGCCTGAAGTGCCTGCTTAACCCCAGGGTACAGCGTCGTCAGGGTATTGGATGCCGCGCCATAGTGGCGCATAAATGCCTCATAGGCGCGCTGCTGAAGCACGGGGTCGGGCGCTGCTTTTCGCGCCCAGGTCAGGGCTCTTTCGACTAATACCGGCGCGCCATTGCCAACCCAGCCCCGCACCTCTGTTTCACCCGGCATGGGCAACGCCAGCTCGCTTAACGTGCGCGCCACTGCGACTGCAAGGTCGGGCACTGAGTCGATCAGAGTGCCGTCCAAGTCGAAGGCAAGCAGCCGCTTCCCCTGTAGCACTGAATGTAGTTCTGAGTAGTGGATTGGATGTACTTTCAATGCTCTCTATTCCCATGTGGATTTGAAAACCAGTTTACCTGCTTAAAACAAAGGATCGCATTAGTCAGAAGCGCGAGAACCTTCTATGCTAGGGCTAATTTAGTTAAGGAGGTAGTGATATGCCCACTCCCAGAATCGTGATTGTTGGCGGCGGTGCGGGCGGCTTAGCCCTTGCCACGCGATTAGGCCGTACCTTAGGTAAGCGCAAACGCGCAGAAATTGTGCTGCTGGATCGCAATACCACCCATGTCTGGAAACCGCTGCTCCACGAACTGGCCACTGGCGTGCTGAATTCGAGCATGGACGAGGTGGATCTTCGCGGGCACTCCTCTGCTCACTTCTATCGCTACCAGCGTGGCTCGCTGACCGGCATAAATCGCGAGCAGCGGACACTGCAACTCGCGCCTATCAATGATGAGGACGGTCAAGAAGTGCTACCCGCCAGGGAGCTTACCTATGACTATCTGGTCATGGCCATAGGCAGCGTCTCCAACGATTTCGGCACACCCGGCGTTGCGGAGCACTGCCACTTTATTGACTCGCCCCAGCAGGCCAAGGCGTTCCAGCGCGATATGATCAATACCTTTCTGCGCTATACCGATCCCAACCTGCGTCAGCATACTCAGTTGACCATTGGGATTGTGGGGGGTGGCGCCACGGGAGTAGAGCTTGCCGCCGAATTGTTTGACGCTTCGCGCATGCTCAATGCCTATGGCGTGACGGCGCTGGATAACCAGCAAATCAGTGTGCACTTGCTAGAAGCAGCCCCGCGTTTGCTGCCGGGGCTTTCGGAACGGGTCAGTCAAACGGTTAAAACAGAACTTGAAGAGATGGGCGTGACGGTTCACACCGATACCGCCGTGAAAGAAGCGCAAGCGTATCAGTTGGTCACTGGTGATGATGAAGTGATTAAGACCGACATTAACGTCTGGGCAGCGGGGATCAAAGCACCCCCGTTTTTGGCGGAACTAGGCCTTACGACGAATAAGAAAAACCAAATTGAAGTCAACAGCACTCTGCAGAGTGTCGATGATGAGAAGATTTTTGCCTTAGGCGATTGCGCCAGTTGCCCAATGGGGGAAAGTGGCACGGTGCCGCCTCGCGCCCAGGCGGCTCATCAGCAGGCCAAGCTGCTCGCCAAAAATATCGTTAATCAACTGGAAGGCAAACCGCTCGCCGATTTCCGCTACCGCGATCACGGCTCGCTAGTATCGTTAGCCCGATACGATGCAGTGGGCAATTTAATGCGTAGTTCCGCCTCCAAGGGGCTATTTTTAGAGGGCTGGCTGGCTCGCCAAGCCTATGCATCGCTCTACCGCATGCACCAGCTCTCTATTCATGGGGCGCCGAAGACGGGGCTAGCGTGGCTGGTCGATAAGCTGAATCGCTACTTAAAGCCGCGCATGAAGCTTCACTAAACAACACTGACGTTTACTTGGCCAGCGCAGCACGCATCTGCTTGATCACGGTGTCATAGCCGTGCGGGTCGCTGGCTTGGTGAGCGCTAAAGATAGCAGATCCGGCCACAAAGGTGTCAGCGCCCGCGGCGGCGATCTCGCCGATATTATCCACTTTCACCCCACCGTCGATCTCCAGACGAATCGGACGTCCTGAGGCATCAATGCGCGCCCGCGCCTCGCGTAGTTTGTTTAACGTGCCAGGGATAAAGGACTGACCGCCAAAGCCAGGGTTAACGCTCATCAGCAGCACCATATCGACTTTATCCATCACGTAGTCGAGATAGGAGAGCGGCGTGGCCGGGTTAAACACTAAGCCTGCCTGACAACCGCCATCACGAATTAACTGCAATGAGCGATCAACGTGCTCAGAGGCTTCCGGGTGAAACGTAATGTAGCTGGCACCCGCCTCAATAAAGTCACTGATCATGCGGTCTACCGGCTTGACCATTAGGTGGACGTCAATCGGTGCCGTCACCCCGTGCTGGCGCAACGCTTTGCATACCATAGGGCCAATGGTGAGGTTGGGCACATAGTGATTGTCCATGACATCGAAGTGCACCACATCCGCGCCAGCCGCCAGCACGTTATCTACTTCCTCGCCAAGCCGCGCAAAGTTAGCGGAAAGAATAGAGGGGGCAATCAAAAAGTCCTGCGCAGCGGTCATAGCACGTTCCTAAATTAACAGGGGAATGAGCCTTCTATGTTACCAGAGCCACCCACTAAGCCCCATCACCTACACGACTTTGCATTGGGCATCTGCGCACACTCATATTCTCAAATAGAATATAAAACATGATTGTAATTCCACATTGATAGATTTAACCTTGCCCATATTGCGATAAGACGCGCTTACACTTTTGAAGGAGCTAGTTTATGACACTGCCGACTATTTTCCGCCGCAGCCTGATTGCGCTTGCCTTAGGCGTCACGGTGAGCAGCCCTGCCGCTGCCCAGGAGCGTGAACTGCTTAATTCGTCCTACGATATCGCTCGCGAGCTGTTTGCGGCGATTAATCCTGAGTTTCAAGCCTGGTGGCAGGAAGAGCACGGCGAAGAGATTGAGATCAGCCAGTCCCACGGCGGCTCCTCTGCCCAAGCGCGCGCAATTTTGCAGGGCCTGCGTGCCGATGTGGTGACCTTCAACCAGGTGACCGACGTGCAGGTACTTGCCGAGGCCGGGCTGGTGGCCGAAGATTGGCAGGATGCGTTTGAGAACAACGCTTCGCCCTATTACTCCACTACCGCGTTCTTAGTGCGTAAAGGCAACCCTAAAGGCATCGAAAGCTGGGACGACTTGGTTAATGAAGACGTGGAAATGGTGTTCCCTAACCCCAAAACCTCGGGCAATGGTCGCTACACCTACTTAGCGGCTTGGGGCTTTGCCGAAAACGAATTTGATGGCGATGAAGAGCAAATCGAAGAGTTTATGCGCACCTTCTTGGCCAACGTAGCGGTATTTGATACCGGCGGCCGTGGGGCGACCACTAGTTTTATCGAGCGTGAAATTGGCGATGTGCTGATTAGCTTTGAGTCGGAAGTGAACAACATCCGCAGCGAATACGGCAGCGACGATTACGAAGTGATCGTGCCCCCCGTGAGCATCCTGGCCGAATTCCCGGTGGCGGTCGTCGGTGAAAACGCCGAGCGCAACGGTAACAGCGATTTGGCCCAGAGCTATCTTGAGTACCTCTATACCGAAGAGACTCAGCGCCTGCTCGCGGGCTTCAACTACCGGGTGCATAACGAAGCCGTGGTTGAAGAGTTTGCCGATCAATTCCCGGAAACCGAACTGCTTGAAGTTGATGATGTGTTCGGCAGCTGGGACGAGGCCATGGAGACCCACTTTGAGGGTGGCGCCCTTCTCGACCAGTTACAGCGTCGCTAATATTCACCTATGAGCCAGCCTGAACTATGAGTCAACTTGCCTCCTGGCGATCCGGCAGCACACGCGTGCTGCCGGGTTTTGGCCTTTCTATGGGCATCAGCGTGCTATTTATTTCGCTGGTACTGCTGCTGCCGATTACCGGCCTGTTTGGCCAGTTAGCGGGGCTTAGCCTTGCCGAGTACTGGGCAATCATCACCGAAGGTCGCGTCGTCGCCAGCTACATGGTCACCATCGGCGCAGCGGCAGTGGCAGCCATCATTAACGCCATCTTTGGGCTGTTACTAGCTTGGGTATTGGTGCGCTATGAATTTCCCGGTAAACGACTGCTCGACGCGCTGATGGATCTACCTTTCGCGCTGCCCMCCGCCGTGGCAGGCATTACGCTGGCAACGCTTTACGCCAGCAGCGGCTGGATGGGTGGATTGCTGGAGCCGCTGGGCTTTCAAGTCGCTTACACCTGGGTGGGCATTGCGCTGGCCATGGCGTTTACCAGTATTCCATTTGTCGTGCGTACGGTGCAGCCGGTGTTAGAGGACTTGCCTACCGAAGTCGACGAAGCCGCCATGTCGCTGGGTGCTACCGACGGTGTGGCATTTCGCCGTGTCATCCTGCCGCATATCTGGCCCGCCTTGGTGACCGGTACTGGGCTTGCGTTTGTGCGTTCGCTGGGCGAGTTCGGCGCGATTATCTTTATCGCTGGCAATATGCCTTACGAAACGGAAATCACCGCGCTGATGATTTTCGTCAAGCTGCAGGAGTATGACTATGCCGGGGCATCGGCAATTGCCTCAGTGGTATTGTTCGTATCGCTTGCACTGCTACTGGCGATTAATATTTGGCAGGGCCGCTTTGTGCGCCGCCTGCATGGAGGTAAGGGGTAATGCGTCGAATTGGTGATGCGCCGCTTATCCGGCGCCTATTGATCGGTATCGCTCTGGTGCTGTCGGCGCTGTTCTTGCTGCTGCCGTTAGTTGCCATTTTTGCCCAGGCGTTCTCACAGGGCGTTATGGTTTTCTGGGCCAACGTCAGTGATACCTTTACCCTGCTTGCGATTGGCTTAACGCTGATGATTGCGCTGTTAACCATCCCCGTGTGCCTGGTATTCGGCGTTGCTCTGGCATGGCTGGTCACGCGCTTCAGTTTTCCTGGCCGACGCATTCTGCAAACGCTTATCGATATTCCCTTTGCGGTATCGCCCGTTGTTGCTGGCCTTATTTATCTTTTGCTATATGGTCGCAACGGCTGGATCGGCGGATGGCTGGATAGCTACGATATCCAGCTGATGTTCTCCTGGCCGGGCATTCTAATGGTGACCATTTTTGTCACCTGCCCCTTTATCGCCCGGGAGCTGATTCCGCTGATGCAGGCGCAGGGTTCCCGTGAAGAGGAAGCCGCCGTGGTTCTGGGCGCATCCGGCTGGACAACTTTTCGTCGCGTCACGCTGCCCAACATTCGCTGGGCACTACTGTATGGCGTGATTCTTACCAACGCCCGTGCGGTGGGGGAGTTTGGTGCTGTATCGGTGGTCTCCGGCGCTATTCGCGGCAAGACCAATACGCTACCACTGCACCTTGAGCAGCTTTATCAGGATTATAACGCCGTGGGGGCATTTGCCTGCGCGGCCCTACTCGCATTGATTGCCCTACTGACGCTCGCCGCCAAGGCCGGGCTGGAATGGCGCGCAGCGCGCCGGGAGGCATTTGCATGAGCATTCATTTACATAACATCGCTAAGCACTTCGGCAATACCCAGGCGCTAGAGCCGATCAACCTGGATATTCACGAGGGCGAGCTGGTTGGTCTACTCGGCCCTTCGGGGTCGGGCAAAACCACCCTGCTGCGGATTATCGCCGGTTTGGAAAATGCTGACCGCTCTAATCAACCGGGTAAGATTCTGTTCGGCGACCGCGATGTTACCAACGTGCATGTGCGCGACCGGCGTATCGGCTTCGTGTTCCAGCACTACGCGCTGTTCCGCCATATGAGTGTTTACGACAACGTGGCCTTTGGGTTGACCGTTCTATCCCGCAAGCGCCGCCCCAGCAGTGGCGAGATCCGTGCCCGGGTATTTAGGCTGCTGGAAATGGTCAAGCTGGAGCACCTTGCCAATCGTTACCCTGCCCAGCTTTCAGGCGGCCAGCAGCAGCGGGTCTCGCTGGCCCGCGCATTAGCCGTAGAGCCGGAAGTACTGCTGTTGGACGAGCCGTTTGGCGCACTCGATGCCAAGGTACGTCAGGAGCTTCGCCGCTGGCTGCGCCATCTCCACGACGAACTCAACTTTACCAGTGTGTTTGTCACCCACGATCAGGAAGAGGCGCTGGAGTTATCTGACCGCGTGGTGGTAATGAGCAATGGCCGCATTGAGCAGATTGACACTCCCGATGAGCTCTACCGCACACCCAAAAACCGCTTTGTGTTTGAGTTTCTGGGCGATGTAAATCATCTTGAAGGCAACGTAAGCAACGGTGTTCTGACCTGCGGTGACGCCTACTGGCACGCTGATCTGCCCGATGGTCATCAAGAGCTATTGCTGCGCCCTCATGAAGTACGCCTAACCGAACAGCCCACCGCTGAAAGCCACCTACCGGTCACCATCACGGCGATCTCGCCAGTGGGTGCCGAAGTACGCGTGGAGCTAGAGGCTGATTGGCTGGCCCAGCCGTGGCTGGCCACCGTGCGCCATACGGACTTTGAACMCCTGGCGCTACAACGTGGGCAGCGCTTATTCGCTCATCCGCGCCACTGGCGTCGTTTCCCTAAGATAGAAGCGAAAGCGGCAGAACAAACCCGCGTCGCTTAGGAAGAACGTTCTTAAATCCCCAGCATTTAATAACTTCAGTACTTAAAAACCTTAGCACTTAAAGCCCCAGCAGCTAACGTTGTCGGGGCTTTAATAGGATTCGCTCAAAAGCGCATTTGCCTAAAGGTTAAGCTCACCCGCGGCTCAACAACTTTCTTGGTTTTGGGCAGGCTGTGTAACCAATTTTTTTGCGTGCTGCCTTTCATAACCAGCAAGCTACCGTGCCCTAAAGTAAGCGAAACGCTCTCCCCTGTGTGTCTATGTTTAAACGAGAACTTCCTCTCCCCACCTAAACTCAACGCCCCGATGACCCCATTCTCAACAAGGTCTTTCTCGGCATCACTGTGCCAACTCATGCCCTCCTCGCCTGAGCTATAAAAATTGCCCAGGCATGAATTAAACACCTCTCCGCAATGGCTCTCCACCCGTTGTTTAATCTCGCGTAGACAGTCCGGCCATACCAACGCCCTCTTGGTATACCCCGAGTAGGTATAGTCGACCGGCTCATCCGCGTACCAGGCAATTTTCCGTTTGGTGACAATCTCTTTGCCATAAATAAATGCTCGGTCATGCTCCCAATGCAATTCGTTAATGCACTGATCCAAATACATATCCGCGATCTCAGCTACTAAGATTTTACCGTGGTAATAAGCCTCGCCATCCTGTGGAAGCAGATTAACCAACTTCATGCCATCGTTTTCAAACAGATCCATACCAAGACCTCGTTAGTGCCCAGTGCGTTATGGCATGCCTAGGTTATTGGAAAGTTGGCAGCCACAAGCGAAACTTAACCTTCGTTGGAAACCCCACACCGCTAGAACATACCGCCACAGCGCTACCCGCGTTATACTGGTGTTTTAGCCATAGCGGAGGAAGACCATGCTTCGGCGTCACTTTTTACGGATTTCAGGTGTGCTGCTTGCCAGTGCATGGCTTGCTGGTTGCGCCAGCCCCCAATACTTACAGCTCAGTCCCGAGCGCAGTGCGCAGGTGCCGCAAGTGGGCTCAGGCCAGCAGGTCACGGTCATTGCCCAGGATGGCCGCGAGAGCGACATTATCGGCAATCGTGCTGGCGGCGGCATGTCGACGGCACATATTACCGTTAGCAGCCACGAGCTAATCCCACGTCTGCAGGAAGAGGCTGAGCGCGCCGTGCGGGATATGGGCTTTAGCCCTACCACCGAGCAGGCCGAGGGCCGCCCAAGCTTAACGCTAGAACTTGCCAGCCTGAACTACGCCCGTGGCGACAGCGGCCAGCCGCTGGTCGATGAAGCACGTCTTGAAGGTGTTTTCCGCGCTATCGCTCAAAACAAGGGCACCACCTATACCGGCACCTACACCTCACGCCGTACTCAGGGCTACGCCCTGAAGCCCGATGCCGACAGCAATACGCGCATGCTGAGCGATCTACTTAGCGATGGCATGAACCGTGCTTTTAGCGATCCAGAACTGGGCAATTTGCTCGCACGCTAAGACACACCTCTATAGAAACACCTTTGACACGGGCTGCGCCTCTTTACTTCTAGAGCCGCGGCCCGCGTCGTTCCAGTGCCCACACGCTTTCCGTTCGGCCACGCTCATCAGGGCTGCCCTCTTCCAGAAAGGTTAGCGTGAAGTTGGGGGTGAACAGGCTTTCGATTTCACTTTTGGGCACGCTATAAGGCGGCCCAGCACTGCCATCAGGATGCGACAAACTAATCAGCAACCCCTTGGCACCAGGCGGCACCAGCTGAGCAAGGTGAAACGCATAGCGCTGCCTTGTAGCAGGTGGCAGCGCTATCAGCGAGGCGCGATCATAAAACGCCCCTATCTCAGCGGCTTGTTGTATATGCAGGTGAAAAAAGTCCCCGCACCATAATTCCACGCTGCCCTGGCGAGAAATCGTAAACCCTGCCTGACGGTAACGGGATACGGCCGTGCTGCGCTGGGCCAAAAACTGCTCAATGGCCTCAGGGGCAAACTCAATCCCCAAAACGGGATACCCTTCATCCGCCAACCAGCGCATATCCAGGCTTTTACCGCACAGCGGCACCAGCACCTTGGTGCGATTTGCAACGCCAAGCGACGCCCAATGGCGCAACAATGCCGGGTGCGCTTGCTGCAAGTGAAAGCCAATACGCCCTTCTTGCCAGCGCTTGCGCCATTGATCGCTCATTGTCTAGCCACCTTGTCGTCGCTTGCGCTAACCACAGATTAGGGATGCATCCGCGAATAGGGCTTATCGCGCTTTTAGAACCAACGGTCACGCTTTTTACGCCGACGTGGCAGGTGCGGCACAATCAACCCCACCAGCAAGCCCGCGCCAGCGACACCGCCGCCGTACATAAAGTAGCGCATCAGCAAGTCTTCTTCTTGAGTCTCCAAGCGGGCCTGCAGCCCTCTTACCTGCTGGCGTGACTGTTCTGCCTGACTATCCAATTCCTGGTTACTCGCCTCAAGCTCGGCAATACGGCGTTCGCGAACTTCGAGCGTTTCCGTCATTGAGGCCGTACGCTGTTCCCAGGTTTCATTGATACCCTCAAGCTCGGCGGTAAGTTCCTCTACCTGAGCTTCTAACGCGGGTAGCTGCTCAACCGCACTGGGGGTTTGCTGAAGCTCATTGCTCAATACCCAAACGGCATTACCCTCGCTGTTGCGCACACGGGTATAGTCACCGCTGGTTTCCAGCACCTCCACCTGCTCACCTGCGTTAAGCGTACCGATGATGCGGTACCCATCGGTTGGACCGCTGCGCACATAGGTGCTCAACTCATCGGTCACCCACGCTTGGTTAGCGGACTGGGCGGTGGCATTGAAGCTGGTAACAGTAAGTAAAAGACCAGCCGCAGCGGCGTAATTTCGATAACGAGTTCTATTTACTAGCATGACATCATGTCCTAATTAAAAACGCTGCAAGGCGGACGAAGCCAGCAGCGCTTATCGCCTAACTTAGCGGTGCGCTTGTCTCATACGCTTACCCTTCTCCGCGCGGGGGCAACGGAAAGGGACGGGGGAACTCCGCTACCCGGGCATCGGTTTTGACCGCCTTCAATGGCCCTTCGCGCTCTACTTCATCAATGCGCACAATAGCATTTAATGGCAGGTAGCTACGCTTCACGCCATCGAAGGTTCGTTGCAATTTTTCAGTCGCAGGGTCGACCACTACCCGTGAAGCATCTTCAAAGACAAACTCCTCGACTTCAATAAAGCCCCAGAGTTCGCTTTGAAAGATCTCTCGGACGTATAAATCCCAAATTTCACCCTGCTGGTGAACCACCACACGGTAGATCGGCTTGGCCGCCATCTTGGCCTAATCCTCTTGCCATTCGTACATTAAGTTGGACCGCCTAGCTTAGCATATTCCTGCCGCCACGCCTTTAGGCTAAACCCTTAGCAAGCTTAGCGTTAATGCGACGGACAATGCGCTCATTAGCCGCGCATGCCCCCCTCGTGTATGGTGGTGAGCGTGGTTTGGCAATAATATTTATTCACCAAGTAGGAGTCATCAACATGCAGAAAGATCCCAATAAGGGCTATATTGCCCTGCTAGGCTGGAGTCTCAATGCGATTGAAGCGGCCGAAAATTTTGACCGTCGCTACATTGTCGTTGCACCTGATTGGGCGGAAGAGTATTGCCAAAAACATGATATTCCCTACGTGCCTTGGAATTTCGAGCGACTCAATGACCGCTCGATGGAAATTGCCGAGACACTGAAAGAGAAAGGCGTTGATGTCGCCATCCCACTATACGAAGAGACCGTTGAGTGGGCCGGGGCCATCAACTCTGTGCTACTGGATAACCCACGCCTTTACGGCCAGTCGCTGCTGTTGCGCGATAAAGCATTGATGAAGCGCCGTGCCCAGCTAGGCGGTATCCGCGTGGGTATTTTTGAAGAAGCCCACGATAAAGAAGACGTGGTACGCTTTCTGAAGCGGGTTAACCAGACGCTGCTCAAACTGGACGGCGACCCCAACGACCCGATTCACCTTAAAGCGTTTGATAAAGCGGGCTGCCTTGGCCACCGCGTTATTCGTACCCCAGATGAAGTCGATACCATCCCGGAGGAAGAGTTCCCGGTGTTGATGGAGTCGCACCTGGATGGTTGGGAATTTGCCGTTGAAGCGTGGATTCACGATGGCAAAATTGCCTTCTTGAACATCTCCGAATACGTGACGCTGGGTTACTCGGTGTTTGTGCCCGCCTCACCTGAACTTGAGATTTACCGCGAACAGATCACTCAGCAAATCGAGAAACTGATTAAAGCCTTTGATATTGAGTTTGGCTTGATCCACCCAGAATACTTTGTCACCAGCGATGGTGAGATGTACTTTGGCGAAGTAGCTTACCGTCCGCCCGGCTTCAAAGTATTTGAACTGCTCGAACGTGTTTACGGCTTTAATGCTTATCAAGCTTCAATGCTGGTGTTTGACCCGAAAACCACTAAAGAAGAAGTGGCCAAATTCTTCCCGAAAGAAGTGGTTGATGCCGATGGTTTTGCCGGTTGCTTTGGCGTTTACCCCCGCCGTCGTGTGGTCAGCCGCTTGGAAATTCCCGAAGAGACCGAAGATCATCCCTATTTTGAGTCTCATGAACTAACCTCACCAGTAGAAGAAACCGTTACTAAGCGCACCGCGTTTGGTACCCATTGGGGTCTGATCTACTTTAAAGGCGAGGATGCGCATACGATTCGCGATCTGCTAAAACGCCAAGAAGATCTCGACTTCTATGTATAATCCCCGCTGATGCTGGGATAAGGAGTCACCGTGGAGACAGATCAAGTAACGTCTTCTCAAGAAGATAGCAAGCTCAATGGACTGTTGAGCAACTTTGATGACGCCGTGCGTCTGCTTACGCAGGCGCCCGCCTTCTCAAAGCCCGCCAAGCTGCCGCGGGTGATGGATACCGCGCGACGTGTACTGCTTCAGGATGGCGGCTGTGAAGCACTGGAGTCCCGCGCCCAAGCGTTTGAGGACGCTGGTGTGTTTTTGGGCTCCGATTGGGAAACACCTCAATACTTGGTGCCGACCCTAACAACCTTCGCGTTGAAAAGCGCAGATGCCAATGTGGTCGTCATTGAGGCCTTAAGCGAGCTTCGACTCCTGGCTGTCGCTAAAGGCAATTTTGAGCATCCGCTGGTTTCCGCAGAGCATGCCCACCACTACCTTACTCAGGTAATGGCGATTAATTTATGGCTGCTGTTTTTACCGCCTAGCGAAGCCGAGCGGGAAACCCAAGGGCGACTGGCGACCATCCCTCGCCATCTCTTCCAACATCTCGCCGATCGCATTGGCTACGAACATATTGTTGATCAACTGATTGATGAGATTTGGCGCATCTTAAAACAACGCCCGATTCAGGTTGATTCGATCAAACAGATGATCACCCAAATCGCGCTGTGTCAGGCTAACCCAGCGATTGATCTTGGCGCGAGTGGCCAGGGAGCTGACCGTCTGGTCAGCTCGCTTTACGGGCCCACCCAAGCCTGTCGCGAAGACCCCGGCGTGGATATTTATCGTGACCGGTTAGAACATATGGATCAGGCTGCCCTGCAGGCTGAATCCACCGGCTTCGCCCGGGCGATGCATGACACCGGTCTGGTATCGCCCTATCACGCCGTGCTGTTGCGTCATCTACTTGAAGAGGGTGACCACTTACTCTCCGAGGCGCTGGGGCTTTCATCTACCGGCCGTGACTGCCTACTCTGCTATCGCGAGCTGGTTCAAGCGCTGATACGTGGCGGCGTTTACCCTGCCACGGCACAAGCAGTGTATGGCCTCGCGCTGATGCTGGAGCGCGGTATTCTCTATCAGCCGCCAGTGGCACCCGCGATGTGGCGTCAACTGAACCTGCCGCTCTCGGAGTGGGCGCAGTCGCGGCTATCCATGGCTTATGGCGACACTGTTTCTCCACGCGCACGCTTAATTGAAGGCGTGCTCTGCATGCTGGGACTGCCACTCGGCGTTGGCCAGGGCAACAACCCCACCTGCCAGTCAGCCCGAGCGCTCTCCATGTGGGCGTATAACGACCCAGACTATCTGCTGCAGATGGTGGCTTGGGCAGCCCGCGACGACGAAATCATTATGCATTTCGAGGGGCAAGCCATCTCATCCATGGCGAGTCTCTCTGGTGTGGCAACCCAGCTGCCCATCGATCTTGATCCGGTTTCGCTGATTGTAGTGCCGCATCTGGATCGCATTTATGCCGAAATGGGTCGACGCTGCATTGGCCGGGAAGGTGATCCCCACCGCTGGGTGAATCCTGAATTTCACGGCTGGTGGTCAGGCCGCGGTTTCCGCATCAACGTCGACGTGGCCACTGGCCAACTAAGCGATGTGGATGACTTTATACGCCACTTCTTCGCCTACTATCACCCCTATTACAATGGCAATCAGCCGCTGATTCATCCCCAACCCGCGGGCATTGCGGTCACCGACAGCGCAGCGCGTTTTATCGGTTGGCACGCAATTACTATTTTGCGAGCCTCCCTCGACCCTTCTGATGTTATGCGGGTGTACTTCTACAACCCTAACAATGACAGTGGGCAGGATTGGGGCGATGACGTCATAGTCAGCACATCAGGCAATGGTGAACGCTTTGGTGAGGCCTCACTGCCTTTCGATCGTTTTGCATCGCGGCTGTATATCTATCACTACGATCCTCTAGAGCGCGTTGACATAGCCGATGTCACCAGCGAAGAGGTGGAAAATGTTAAACACTACTTGCACCGTAGCTGGGGCGCTTCTCGCTTACCACCGACTGAGCTGCAAGCGGATCAGGGCTCCAATTCAACCCTTCCCCAATCACCGCTACCGGATACGCCCCCAGACGAAGGGTAACAGGTACGCTGAGCGATACTTTCAACCACGACACTTTCAACCACTATGATGCGACTCGATCAACTGTTGGTCAGCCAGGGGCTGGCCAACTCGCGTACCCGCGCCCAAAGACTTATTCGTCACGGGCGGATACGGCTTGCCGATAGTGGCAAGCCGTTAATCAAAGCGTCCGAGAAATGGCCCGAAGAGACCCGTTTTGAAGTAGAAGATGATCCCGAAGAGCGCTATGTCTCCCGGGCAGGATTGAAGTTAGAGGCGGTGCTCACTGCGCTTGAGTTGCGGTTTGACGGTTGCAGCGTGCTCGATATTGGCCAATCAACCGGCGGCTTCACCGACTGCGCGCTGCGTTTTGGCGCCCGCCACGTGATTGGCGTAGAAGTTGGCCATGGACAGCTTGCACCTGAGCTGCGCGGCGACCCACGCGTCACCTGCCTGGAAGGGTTAAATGCACGTTCAATGAGTAGCAGTGAAGCACTCAGTAGCGTGCTTTCCGTTCAGCCCATTGATAGCGCCATTATGGACGTTTCATTTATATCTCAAACGCTGATTTTGCCCGAAATTGCCGCCCTGCTACCACCTGAGGGGCAGTTGATTTCACTGGTTAAACCGCAGTTTGAGCTAACCCCCGGCGCCCTGGATAAACGTGGTGTGGTTCGCGACGCTAAGCGCTTTGCAGAGGTGGAAACCAACATTCGCAGCACCTGCGACGCCTGCGGACTCACCATTCGCCACTGGCAGGAGAGCCCGATTACCGGCGGTGACGGCAATCGAGAGTTTCTCCTGCACGCTGTAAAAGAGGTTTAAAAAAGAGGACTAAGTCGACGCAGGGGGCATCAGATGATTAGCGGACTGCACTTTGACCGCCTCCCCCTGATCAGGGTGTAGCCACACATCCATCTGTTCAAACGCCACGCGTACGCCCGCTTCACGAAACAGCGCATCTATCCGGCAGTTGATTTCATCGGCGGCAAACAGCCGATCGAGCAGATCGTTGACGAAAATACGCAGCTCGAAGTTAAGGCTGTGCTGCCCATAGCTTAAACAGAAAACCTGGGGTTCTGGGTCGGTTAGCACACGGGGGTTTTCATCCGCCACCTTACGTAATAGCTGGTGCACTTTGGCCATATCGGAGCCGTGTGCCACGCCGTAGGTCAGCACGACACGGGTGATATTATCCGACAGCGACCAGTTGATCAGTTGGTCGGTCACAAAGGTTTTATTGGGGATAATGATCTCTTTACGATCAAAGTCGGTGACGGTGGTCGCACGGATGCGTATACGGCTGACGGTACCGTGCAAATTACCGAGTGTGATGGTGTCGCCAATCCGAATTGGGCGCTCAAACAGAATGATCAAGCCCGATATAAAGTTGGCAAAAATCTCCTGCAGTCCAAACCCCAAGCCCACACTCAGGGCTGCCACCAGCCACTGCAGCTTGTCCCAGGAGACGCCCAGCGTCGAAAGCCCCATGACTATCCCCGTGCCCACAATGGTGTAGGAGAGCAGCGAGCTAATCGCATAGGCGCTACCCTGTTTCAATGACAGCCGCGATAGCACCATCACTTCCAACAGGCCGGGTAAATTGCCTGCCATAATAAACGTAATCGCGACAATCAGCAGGGCCGCAAAGATGTCGGAGATCGACAGCGCATTATCGACCAGTTCCCCATCCTGGGACTCCCATAACGATACGTTGTCCAAGTAGCCAAGCACCGAAATCAGGTCGGCCCACACCAAATAGAGCAGCGCGCTAAAGCCAATCAGCACAATCAGTTTAGAAAGCCGCAGCGACTGGCTGTTGATCTGCTCCATATCAAGGGGGGGCTCTTCTACTACTTCGAGCCCACCCTCCGCACCCTCTTGTACCTGAGCGCGACGGCGAGCCAATGCGCGGCGATAGGCGAGCCGTCGTGCGGCCACCGCAAGACTTCTTACCAAGGTGGCTTCCACCACAACCCATAGACCCAGCAAGTAAAGGGTAATCGCGAACCGCCCTACCAAGCGTAGCGCAGTGTATTCATAGCCCCAGACGACCAATCCCAGCAGCATCAGAGGCACCGACGCCATCGCCAGTCCCAGCAGCAAGCGAAACAGGCGCAAGCCAAAAATGGGGATATGTGCCAATATCAACTGCGCCAACCACCAGCTCATCGCCATCAAGCCAAACGACAACAGCCCCAAGGCGACAGGACGCAGGGCCAGCGCCGTTTCCATCTCTCCAGACATCGCCGCAATGGCAATCACCGGTATCAAGGCAATGCCCAACCCACCTAACAGTTGGCGTAAGCGGGCGTTGTACTGCGGCGACCAGGTAAAGTGGCGTTCGGCCACGCCATCGGTGACCAGCAGCCTGCGCAACCATGCGACGGCTGCCCAGCTAAGCGCTAACTGAAGCAGCGCCGGGGCAACGCTATTAGCTAACGACCCCGCCGCCCCAAGCAGCCCAACGCCAACACCGGCTAATGCCAGCGGGCCGGGGATCGCCAGCAGCGCATTCAGCAGCACCGCTTTGGGGGTATGCAGCTGGGTATCGCTTTTTAATCGGCCAATCTGCGAATGCAACTTGGCCAAACGCGCCTTAATTCGACCCCGTAAGCCAATCAATACCAGGCTTAACACCACCAGCGGCGCCCCTCTGAGCACTTCCCATGAGAATCCTTGCCAATGGGTGGGTAAAATGGTGCGCCACTCTCCTTCCTGCCACTCGAGCTTGAGGTTACGAGGTAACTGGCGCGCCCAGCTCAGATCCAGCGGGCGACTATTGGCGACCCAAAACAGCTGTTCATCAATGGTTTTACGCAGTTCGCTGGTCGTCGTTACTAGCTGCTGTTGATTGAGCTGCAGTTCAATCGCCGCACTCAATAAACTGCCATACGACTGCTCCAGTTGTTCGACCAGCTCACGCCGCGATTGGTAAAGCTGCGAAAGTGAATCCACTAGCCCAGGCGTTGCCTCTATACCCGCCTCGGCTAAGCGCGTGGCGGCATACTGCTCGCTTTGGCGCAGCTGGTCACGCTGGCGGACTAAATCAAACTGCTTTAAGCGCAGGTCGGCAATTTCGTCCTGCAAATCCCGTGGAGCTGGTAAGGGAGGCAGCGACTTGCGCTGTTCGCGCAGAATACGCGACAGCAGTTGGCTGCCGCGGATAGCCTCAATTTGTTCATTAAGGCTGCGCTGTAGCTGACGCACGTTCTCCAACTGCCGCTGGGCTTCAATATTTTCGCGCACAACACTGTTAGCGCGATCCGTCGCCCGCAATAGCTCCAGACTGAGTGTCTGGTTGGTTTGCTGCGCCTGCGCCACCACCGGATGCCCAGCGGCGATTAATGGGTTATCCCTGGCGGCATCGGCAATGGCTTGCTCCGAGGCCAACCGACGCTGCTGGTCAATCACCCCTTGCAACATCGTTAACTGCTGCTCTCGATAATCGACCTGCGCCATCAGCACATCGCGGCGCTCTTGGGCTAATTCTCGCAGCCGGCTATTAGCGCTTAGCTCACGCTGATAAAAGCTTATTTCGCGCTCGGCAAGCGCCCGTTCCAGACGCAGCTGGATAAGCCGTGCATCGCTCAGCGCAGAGAGCTGACGATCCGCCAGCAGTGCCTCGCGCTCATCGTGCTGTCGGCGCAAACTCTCCGCGCGCTGAAGGGTTTCCGCAATGGACTGCTGGGCACGCTCGGGCAGTGTTTGGGCGGCCAGCAGTTGCGAATTCACTTCCGCTAGCTGGCTTTGCAACTGCTGTAGCTCAACCACGGCGTTGGTTTGCAGCGTTTCCAGCTCGTCGAGGGGACGATCGCTCAAGTCGGAAACGGTTAGCTGCTGCGAGGCCTCTTCAGCTTCGCTCAACTCACGCTGCAGACGTACCAGCAGTTCAGGGGCCTGTTCTACGCGGGTGTCTAACGCCGCTAGGCGCTCATCCACGGAAGCCAGCCGCTCATAGGCGTCGAGCGCCGCTTCCAGGGTCTCCTTGTCGCTTACCTGCTGGTCAGTCAATGTTCCCTCAAGCGCTTCCAACTGAGCTAGCCTTGAGGACAGCTCTTCTTGCTCAGGCACCCGTTCAAGGAGGCTAGACTGGAGCGCAGCGTGGGCTGGATTAAAAGCGGCACTGCTAATCACCAGCAGCAGGAACAAACAGGTTATACTCCACCTAAAGGCGCATCTCACCACGTTACTTATGCCTCGTTGACATCGAAAGCTCCGCAGACACGGATAATAGGGTTATTGTCAGGCGTTCTGATAGCCAGCGCAATCAGAGCTGTTGACTTCTGCAGGCGGCGTGATAGAAACAAGCATGGCATTTGCCTATTCACTCATTTTGCGAGTCACCTTGATGGTCACCCGAAAACTGCCGTTGACGAAACTCATTGTTCTGCTCAGCCTTGCTACCTTTAGTGCCAATGCCCTCGCCGAGTCTCAACAAGAGATTGAGGCGCGTATCCGTGCCCTCAATGCCGAGCTGTATGATCTGCATCAGCAGTTGCAGCAGATAGAAAATCCCGAAGAAGCTGCAATAGGCTTACCATTTGAACAGTTGCCTGAAGAGGCTGCACGGGAAGACTTAAGCGAGCGCCGTGAACTTGAGCAGGAGTCAAGCCGGAACCCGTTTTCAATCACCACCCACCGCACTAACTACCTGTTCCCAGTTAGTTACAATGCCAACCAAAACCGTGAAAGCTTTCGCACCGTGGCTAACGGCACCCCAGCAGATAGCGTGGAGTTGAAATTCCAGTTCAGCGCCAAGGTTAATCTCGCCGAGCAGGTGTTTGGCAACTACGGTGATGTCTACTTTGGCTACACCCAGCGTAGCTGGTGGCAGGCTTATAATACCGATGCCTCGTCGCCCTTTCGGGAAACCAACTACGAGCCTGAAATATTCATCGACTTTGATAATGCCTGGGAGGCGCTTGGCTGGGTAAATACCCGCAACCGGGTATCCCTTAACCACCAGTCTAATGGTCGCTCGGATCCGCTCTCACGTAGCTGGAACCGGGTGTATCTTGAAAGCACCTTTCAACGCGGCGATTGGGCGTTCACGCTGGCMCCGCATTGGCGTATACCCGAATCATCAGAGGATGACGACAACCCGGATATCGAACGCTACATGGGTTACGGCGATATTCGACTCGCCAAACGCCTTAACAACAACCATGAAGTGAGTGGTCAATTACGTGGCAACCCTAGTGCTGGCAATATAGGCACCCAGATTGACTACAGCTGGCCAGCATTCAACAGCTTGCGGGCGCATGTACAGTACTACTACGGATATGGTGAAAGCATGATCGATTATGATCATCGCGTGCACCGTTTAAGCCTTGGGTTTAGTTTAAATCCCTTATTTAGTGCCACAGGGCTGAACCGTTAGGCGCATTTGCTTGTCTGTTAGTGCGTGGCTGCTATGCTTATAAATGTAGGAGCTAACAGTCCAATCATTCATTCGTCAAAGGAAGACTCCATGGCTAAACGTCAACCCACTTACTCTACTCAAGCCGATCAACTCAAAGATGATCTGCGCCACTTGAGTGAAACCGTTGAAGAGCTGGTCAATGCGACCGCTAAAGACGCCAGCGGAGAGATGAACGATTTGCGCACCCGCGCTGAGCGCCGTTTGAAAGACACGCGTGCGCGTCTTGAAGCTCGCGGCGAGCGTATTTATGACGAAACCCGCGATTCATTGACCCACMAAGCCGATGCATGTGATCGCTACGTGCATGACAATCCCTGGACAAGCATTGGCATTGGTGCCGCAGCAGGTTTGGTTGTGGGTATGCTGCTCGGTCGTCGCTAATGGCTTTGGGTCCCACCCAACGCGTCTTCTCTGCCGCCAAACGCTTACTGAAATCGCTGATTGCTAATAGCGAAACCCGCCTGCGTTTGGCGGTGTTTGAGTTAGAAGAGGAGCGTGCGCGCTTACTGGTACTACTGCTTCTCGCAGGAGCAAGCTTACTGCTGCTCTTGTTGGGTATTGCCACACTGACGGCATTGGTAGTGGTGCTGTTCTGGGATACCTATCGCTTAACCGCCATTGCGATCAGTGCAGGTGTGTTGATAGGCGCCAGTTTGCTACTCGCGGTTATCGCCATCCGCCAGTCTAAGCGTCACTCGCTTTTAAAAGAAACACTCAAACAGCTTGCCGCTGATCGAGCACTGCTTGAGGAGCCAAGTGATGAAACCATCCGCAGACACCGCTAAACCGCCAACCAAACCTTTAAGCCGCGCTGAGCGCAAAGCGCTGCTGCTAGCCGAATTAGAGCAGCAGCGCGTGGATATTTTGGTGGATAGCGACTATTTGCAGCAGGCAGCCTCGCCGCTAGACCAAAGCTGGCAAAGCTTTAAACTGCCGCTCTACGCCGTCGGCGGCTTTGCTGCTTATAAGCTAGCACGCCACCCTGGTGGTGCTATGGCAGCAGGCCGAAAAGCGCTTGCGGGCTACATGCTATTCAAAAAGCTTAAGTTATTAGCCAAAGTGGCTACTTAAGTTAAAGCTTTTTTGTACTGGGCTTTTTTGTACTGGGCTAGGATGTACGTAAAACGCATTTCCTAGCCTAGCAGGCTTGCCCACAAGCGACGCCACTCGCCCACGCCCACTGAAAGTTATACCCGCCTAGCTCTCCCGTCACATCCAATACCTCTCCAATAAAGCGCAGTTGCGGCAGGCCTTTAACTTCAAAGGTCTTGGATGATAGCGCCTCGGTATTGACCCCGCCCATGGTCACCTCTGCGGTGCGCCAACCTTCGGTGCCCGCTGGCTTCAGTTGCCAGGCGTTGAGCCTTCCTGCCCACTCATCCAGCGCTGTGTTGGCATACTGGGCCAGTGGTCGCGCCGGGTCACTGTCGGGGTACCACTCCAACAGCGCTTGCGCCAAGCGTTTCGGGAAGCGTTCGCCAAGCCAGGTAGAGAGTTGGCGCTTTGGGGTCTCTTGGCGCGCTTCGCGCAGTGACTCCGCCACGTTCTCACCGGGCAGCAGATCAATGTTAATCGCCTCCCCTGGCTGCCAAACGCKGGATATCTGCAGCATCGCAGGCCCAGACAAGCCACGGTGGGTAAATAGCATGGGCTCTACAAAGCGGCGACTGCCTGCGCTAACGGCCACTGGCACGCTGACGCCTGATAGCTCTGCTGCGCGTGCCTTCCAAGTATCGCTCAGCGTGAACGGCACCAGCCCCGGGCGGGTATCGAATACTTCCAAGCCAAATTGACGGGCTATATCGTAACCCAATCCCGTCGCCCCCATGCTCGGAATGGAAAGCCCGCCGCTCGCCACGACCACCACACCCGCATCAATGTTACCTATCGAAGTGGTTAGCCGCATGGCACCGCCCTGCTGCTCCACGCGAGTAATCTGTGTGCTGAGTTTTATATCAGCCCCTGCCCATTCGCACTCGGTCAGTAGCGTGCGGACGATCTCTTTGGCCGAGGTTGCACAGAATAGCTGCCCTGGGGTTTTCTCCACATGTTCAACGCCATGGCGCTCAACCAACTCGACAAAGTGCTCAGGCCGGTAGCGCTTGAGCGCCGAAATACAAAAGTGAGGGTTTGACGAGTAAAAGTGCTGCGGCGTCGTGCCAAGATGGGTAAAGTTGCAACGGCCACCCCCAGACATCAGAATTTTCTTGCCCGCTTTGTTAGCATGATCAAGCACTAACACCCGCTTGCCGGTATAACCCGCTTGCGCCGCGCACATTAAGCCCGCGGCGCCAGCACCGATGATGACAACGTCATAGATCATAGTGGACAGCTCATAATGGGGGCGACTCTCGCTGTAAAAAGCAGGCATTCTAACAGGGTCAGTCTTAAAAATTATTATATGATCGAATTCCTCTATACAATAACTGTATAAATAATATCTAACGCTGAGAAGACTATGCTTTTGCCCCTTCGCCGACGACGGCTGCTGCGACTCGCGCTTGTACCTTTCATCCTGCTGCTATCCGCCGTGGCGTTTGCTCAAACGGCGCCGTCAGTCATCGGCACACGGGCGGTCATGACCACTTGGTCGGATCCACTGGAAGCCTTAGGCACACTTAGCGCGGATGAAAGTGTCACGCTATCCGCCACCGTCACCGATATTGTTGCCGAGATCAATTTTCGTGATGGAGAGCTGGTCGAAGAGGGTCGGCTGCTTATTCGCTTAGAAGACGCGGAAGAGCAGGCGCAACTCAGGGCCTCCCAGGCACTTCGCGAAGAGCGCCTCAACGCGTCAAATCGTGCTTCGCAGCTGCAAGATCGCAACCTTGCGGCTCGCGCCGATGTAGAAGATAGTCGATCACGACTGCGTCAGGCAGACGCCGATATTCAAGCAATTGAAGCGGAGCTATCCAATTATCGGATAGAGGCGCCTTTCAGCGGCCGCGTTGGKTTTCGCACTATCAGTATCGGCGCTCTGGTCACTCCAGGAATGGACTTGGTGACGCTAGATAAGCTGGATGTTATGCAGCTCGATTTCAGCGTCCCCGAGGTGTTTCTGGGCCGCCTCTCGCCAGGTTTGATGCTCAATGCCACCACTGCGGCCTACCCTGACGACCTCTTTAGCGGCGAAATTGCCACCATCGGTACGCGTGTAGACCCGGTAAAACGCAGCGTAAGCGTTCGTGCGGAGCTCGATAATGCTGATGGTCGCTTGCGTCCTGGTATGTTGATGGAAGTGATCGTTCAGCAACGCGTCCGCGACACCATTGTGATCCCTGAAGCGGCCATTGAGCCTAGCGGTGATCGGCATTTCGTTATGCTGATAGAACAGCAAGATGGCACTACCCGCCTAGCCCAGCGTGAAGTCAGGATTGGCGAGCGGCGCAATGGCGAGGTGGAAATTCTCGAAGGGTTAGCCCAGGACGATTTAATTGTCTTTCATGGCCTACAGCTTGCCCGCGATGGGCAAGAGGCGAGGTTAATCGGGATCGCCGATGACGAGACAGGTATACGCGCGCTGCTGGAGGCCGACCGCTAATGCGCTTATCGGATATCTCTGTTCAGCGCCCCGTCCTCGCGATGGTGATCGCAGCGCTCATTATTGCCTTTGGTCTTCTAGCGCTCAATCGCCTGCCGCTGCAAGAGTACCCCACCATCGACCCACCCGTGGTCACCATCGACACCCGCTACCCCGGCGCCTCAGCCAGCGTTGTCGAAACACGCATTACTCAAGTGTTAGAAGACCGTATTGCGGGCGTTGAAGGCATTGAGCTGATCACCTCGGAAAGCGAAGATGGCCGCTCTCAGATTGAGATCGAATTTAGCATTGATATGGATATTAATGCCGCCGCCAACGATATTCGCGACCGCATTTCTGGCGCGCTGCGCAACCTGCCCGACGACGCCGACAACCCCGAGGTCACCAAAGCCGATAGCAGCGAAGAGATCGTCGTGTGGCTCAGCCTTTCCGGTGAAGACTACTCGATCACCGAGCTGACCGACTATGCTAACCGCTTTCTAGTCGACAGCCTTTCCGTTCAGCCAGGAGTGGCAAGGGTGCGTGTCGGCGGCGGCAGCGACTACGCTATGCGCGTGTGGCTAGACCGCAACGCCCTAGCCGCACGTGAGCTCACCGTCAGCGATATCGAAGATGCACTACGGGCCGAGAACGTTGAACTGCCTGCGGGCTCGATTGAATCTGAAGATCGTCAGTTTATTGTGCGCCTACCCCGCAGCTTTGCCAGCGCCGAAGATTTTCAGCGCCTTGCTCTCAATTCTCCCCGCAATGCCTCCCTCAATCAGGGCGAAAATGGCTACCTGGTACGCCTTGCTGATGTGGCCAGGGTAGAAGTGGGCGCGGTAGAGGATCGCTCAGTGTTCCGCTCCAACGGCATCCCCATGGTTGGGCTGGGGATGATCATGCAGTCCACGGCTAATGTGATCGAACTTTCCGAAGCGGTGCAGGGGGAGCTTGAACGCCTGCAGGGCACGCTGCCAGAAGGCATGTCATTGAGCCTGAATTACGACGCCTCGCTATTTGTCTCAGGCGCCATTGAGCAGGTGGTCATGACGCTGTTTATCGCCATGGGGCTGGTCGTGGTGGTGATCTTTATGTTTTTAGGTAATTTGCGCACCACCCTGGTCCCAGCGGTGACCGTACCGATCGCCGTCATCGGCGCCTTTACCGCTTTGGCAGCAATGAATTTTTCGATCAACCTGCTGACGCTGCTAGCACTGGTGCTGGCAATCGGCCTGATTGTCGATGACGCCATCGTGGTACTTGAAAACATTAACCGGCGTATGCACGACTACGGCGAAACGCCGCTCGTCGCCGCCTTCCGCGGCACTCGCCAAATCGCCTTTGCCGTGATTGCGACCACCCTGGTGTTAGTGGCGGTTTTCGTGCCACTCAGTATGTTGCAAGGCGATATTGGTCGGCTATTTTCCGAGTTCGCGCTGACCATGGCCGCCGCGGTGGTGGTCTCTACCCTGCTGGCGCTGACGCTGACGCCGATGATGGCGTCTAAAATTCTTAAACCGGGCATGCACGACAGCCGGATTGGCAAAGCGGTGCAGTGGCTGCTCAGCGGCACCCAGCGCCGCTATCAGGCGGTGTTAGAGTGGATGCTCAAAATGCGCTGGCTGGTGGTGGCCGCGTTTGCATTGCTGATTGCCGCCACCGCCTGGCTGGCCACGGTGCTGCCCAACGAATACACCCCCCAGGAGGACCGCGGCAATTTTATTGTGCTAGTCAATGGCCCTGAAGGCGCCACCTTCGACTACATGATGGACTATATGGATGAGATCGAAGCGCGAATGACGCCGCTAGTAGAAAGCGGCGAGCTGGAGCGCGTAGTCGTTCGCGCCCCACGTGGCTACGGCAACATCGAGAATTTTAATAGCGGCTTTATTATCGTCAATATGGCCGACTGGGGCAGCCGACGCAGCGCCTGGGAGATTATGGCCGAGGTACGCCAAAGCCTTAGTTCACTGCCAGGTGTGCAGGCTTTCCCGGTGATGCGCCAAGGGTTTGGTCAACGAACAGAGAAGCCAGTGCAGTTTGTCCTGGGCGGCGGTAGTTACGAAGAAATTGCCCAGTGGCGCGACACCTTGATGAATCATGTGCGCGAAAMCAACCCCCGCTTAATGGCACTAGAGAGCAACTACAACGAAACCCAGCCGCAGCTGAGGGTAGATATTGACTACGAGCGGGCGGCGTCGCTAGGCGTTACCGTGACCGAGATCGGTAGGACGCTGGAAGTCCTATTAGGTGGCCGTAATGTCACTCGCTATGTGGATGACGGTGAAGAGTACGATGTGATCTTGGAAGGCGATCGCGGCAGCCAAAACAGCCCAAGGACGCTAGATAACATACAGGTCCGCTCTGCGCGCACAGGTGAACTGATTCCCCTGGCAAGCTTGGTTTCCCTCTCAGACTTTGCGGGTGCCAGCACCTTAAACCGCTTTGACCGCATTCGCGCCATCACTATTGAGGCTAACTTGGCGGATGGCTACCCCCTCGGCGAAGCCTTGGCCTACTTGGAGCAGAGCGCCGCGGAGCTACTGCCGGAAGAAGCGCAAACCAATGTGGCAGGGGCTTCACGGGATTTCCAGCAGGCCAGCGGCGCCACCGCTTTCCTGCTGATACTTGGCGCGCTAGTGGTCTTTTTGGTACTAGCAGCGCAGTTTGAGAGTCTGATTCACCCCTTTGTGATCATGCTCACAGTGCCGCTAGCGATGAGCGGTGCCCTGCTTGCGCTACTGCTTAGCGGTCAGTCACTGAATATCTATAGCCAGGTAGGCCTAGTCCTGCTGATTGGCCTGGCAGCTAAAAACGGCATTCTGATCGTCGAGTTTGCCAACCAATTGCGCGATGAAGGTAAAGCGTTTCGAGCGGCGCTGATTGAAGCCTCTGTGACACGTTTAAGACCCATTTTAATGACCGCAGTGACGACCATGGCCGGCGCCATTCCATTGATTGTCTCGACCGGCCCCGGGGCTGAGTCGCGCCTGGTCATCGGCACCGTGATTATGGCGGGGGTAGGCTCGGCAACGCTGTTTACGCTGTTTGTCGTACCCGTCGCTTACGACTTGCTGGCACGCCACACCGGTTCACCAGGAGCGGTGAAACGACAGTTAGAGGAGGAAATAGCTAACGCGCCGGGGGGAACATCCGACAATTAAAAACAGCAAACCAAAAGGGCGCCCCAGAGGGGCACCCTTTTGATAAGCTACCGGTTAGTTATGAACTAACGAGATATTAACTAAAAGGCAGCGATTACTCACACTCGCCAAGATACTCGCCTTCGATCACGGTATTCATGCTTAGCTCACCCATGGGTGACTGGGTCAGGATATCGACGTTACCTTCAATGCGCTCACCCATAAAACGCATTTCGCCATCAATAGTCGCCTCACCACCCTCAGCGCGGCACACCATGCTGTAGCTTAGGCCATCCTCGTTCATGTCCTGGTCAAGCAACTCACAGCCTTCTTCTTCCTCAATGAAACCGAATTCGGCATCATCAAGTTCTTCCTGGCTAATACACTGGCGCTCGGTTTCGGTTTGATCCGGAATTTCCATTTCACCACTGACACTGGTTTTGCTAACAAACTCCCACTCACCAGCGGTCACATTAGGGGTTTCAGCCAACGCGACCATCGGAAAGGCCACTAGGGCCGCTACTGCCATGTTACGTAACATCATCGCTACTCTCACTGCGTTGCTTTAGGAATTTAGAGCCTAGGTATCCTACCTGATTCAATCCCACGATGCCCTACCCAACGACCACACTGCTACACTGAACGAATAACAAGCTTATTCAGCGCACCCGCTATACAAGGTAGCCAACAATGCAAGACGACGCTCTGGTCAATTATGACTTTCACTGCCCCTACTGCGATTCGCCGCTGACCTTCCTGATCGATACGTCCCAGGGCAGTCACGATACCTGGGAAGATTGCCACCAGTGCTGCGCGCCCATCCAGTTGCAAATTGTTGTCTCACCCGTCACCGGCGAACTCGACAGCGTCGTTGCCGGACGCGACGATGACGTTCTCTAGCCTTGAATGTAACGTCTTGTATTAAACGTCTCGCAAGGCAGCCTTGCGCTTGGTTTCGTTGCGGCGCATAAAAAMCCACGCCAATAACGTCGCCAGGGATACGGTCAAAATAATTAGCGTGGCCAGCGCATTAATCTTCGGTGACACCCCCATCCGCACCGACGAGAACACCACCAKGGGCAGCGTATTCGCCCCAGGACCCGAGACAAAGCTGGCAATCACCAGGTCGTCGAGGGAGAGCGTAAACGCGAGTAGCCAGCCCGCCGCCAACGCGGGAGTAATAATCGGCAGCGTAATGGAGAAGAAGGTTTTAAGTGGCGGCGAGCCTAAATCCATAGCGGCCTCTTCAATTGAATGATCCACTTCCCGCAGCCTTGCGGCCACCACCACCGCCACGTAGGCACTACAAAAGGTGGTGTGCGCAATCCAGATGGTCGCCATCCCCCTGTCTGCAGGCCAGCCAGTAATTTGCGCCATCTGCACAAATAGCAGCAGTAACGAAAGCCCCGTAATAACTTCGGGCATGACCAGCGGCGCCGTCACCATGCTAGAGAGGGCTGTTTTGCCTCGAAAGTGTCCGTAGCGGGTCATCACAAAAGCGGCCACGGTACCCAAGCAAACCGCCATGCTGGCCGCAAAAAAGGCGATGCGCAGGCTCGTCCATACCGCCGATAAAATCTGCTGGTCGCGAAACAGTTCGCCGTACCACTGAGTGGAAAACCCTGCCCACACCGTGACCAACTTTGAAGCATTAAACGAATACACCACCAGCACAAACATCGGCAGATAGAGGAACAGCAGGCCAAGCACCAGCATAGTTGTGGAGAAATTAATCCGCAGCACTCTACTCATGTTGCCAGCCTCACTCTTCAAGTTCGCGGGATTGATAGCGGTGGAACCAGACAATCGGTACCAGTAACAGCAGCAGCATTACCATGGCCAGCGCCGACGCCACCGGCCAATCGCGGTTGAGGAAGAACTCCTCCCACAACACTTTGCCAATCATTAATGTATCCGGGCCACCAAGCAGTTCAGGAATCACGAACTCCCCCACCGCTGGGATAAACACCAGCATCGACCCCGCCACGATACCTCCTGTAGAGAGCGGCAAAGTGACCTTTAAAAACGTATTGAGCTTGCGCGAGCCAAGGTCTGCAGCAGCCTCAAGCAGCGAGTTATCCATCCGGGTCAGGTGGGCATACAGTGGCAACACCATAAACGGCAAGTAGGCATAAACAATGCCAATGGTGACCGCGAACTGGGTATTCATCATGCGCAGCGGCGAATCGATCAGACCCAGCCCAATCAAGAGGTTGTTGATTAAGCCGCTATTACTGAGAATTCCCATCCAGGCGTAGACACGAATCAAAAACGACGTCCACGACGGCAACATCACCAGCAGCAGTAACAGCAGTTGCCAGCGCGCCGGTGCCCGCGCCATGGCATAGGCCATCGGGTAACCCAGCAGCAAACAGGCCAGCGTGGCCATAAACGCCGTCTTCACCGAGCCCCAGTAGGCGGCGATATACAGCGAGTCCGACAGCAGAAAGAGGTAATTGCCTAAATTAAAAAAGACATGCAACGTCTGATCGGCGTACTCAAGCAGCGGCCCATAAGGCGGAATGGCAATCGCGGCCTCGGACAGGCTGATTTTGAGTACTAGTGCAAAAGGCAGCAAGAAAAATAGTGTTAGCCACACTAATGGAAACGCTATCACTGCCCTTCGCCCCAATTGCCAGCGTTTGAGTAATGCTGAAACACGAGATGGCATCATTTAAGGCAGTCTCCTCCCAGAAAGTAACTCAGTGGTAAGAAGTCCAGTCATGAGAAACCCAGCCATCAGCGATTGAGCACAATCGTACTGTGATCTTCCCAGTAGACATAGACGTTGTCTTCCCAGGTGGGGCGATCACCGCGACGCTCGGTATTGGCCATACTGACCTTAATGATCTGGCCCGACGGTGTGCGCACGTAATAGAGCGAGAAACCACCTAAGTAGGCGATATCGTCCACCTTGCCTTCCGCCCAGTTATATTCAGTGGTGGGTTTCTCGCGGGTAAGCCAGATTTTTTCAGGCCGAAGTGCGACCCAAACCCGACGATTCGACGCCTGGGTGGTAATACCATGGTCAATATAGATGGGGCGCTCAAGCGCGGGGGCAACAATGCGGCAGTGGTCGGCTGCATCTTCAATAATCTCGCCCTCGAACAGATTCACCGTGCCGACGAATTCGGCCACCATGCGGCTCACCGGGCTTTCATAAATATCGATGGGCGAGCCTATCTGTTCGATCCAGCCATCGGCCATAATCGCCACACGGTCGGCCATGGTCATGGCTTCTTCCTGATCGTGGGTGACCATAATGCAGGTAACGCCGACCTGCTCGATGATTTCAACCACCTCTAGCTGCATTTCCGTGCGCAGCTTTTTATCCAGCGCGCCCATAGGTTCGTCTAGCAGTAGCAGCTTGGGTCGTTTGGCCAGTGAACGCGCCAGTGCCACTCGCTGGCGCTGACCACCCGAGAGCTGATGCGGCTTACGCTTGGCAAAGCGCTGCATATGCACCAGTTTGAGCATTTGCTCGACGCGAGCATCGATATCCGCCTTGGGCAGTTTGTCCTGCTTTAAGCCAAAAGCAATATTCTGCGCCACTGTCATATGCGGAAATAGCGCATAGGACTGGAACATCATATTGATAGGCCGCTTGTGCGGAGGCATCGCGGTGATATTTTCACCGTCTAATAGAATGCGGCCTTCTGTTGGGGTTTCAAAGCCCGCCAGCATCCGCAGCAGGGTTGATTTACCTGACCCAGAACCACCCAATAGCGCGAAGATTTCTCCGCGTTTAACCTGCAAATTAACATCATCCACCGCCAGCGCATCATCAAACCGCTTGCTTAAGCGTTTAACTTCCAGCACCACATCCTCAGCGAACCGCGGGATTTTACCCTGGGGCCGCGACGCTGAAGGCGTGATGGGTGAAGCAGATGAAGGCTCGTTCGACAGGGGCGTAGTGACCATTCGCCACTCCCATCAAAAGGCCCGGAAATCCGGGCATTAAAAAAGACGAACAGCGAGCCTGCGTATCAACCCCAGGCTCGCCGTCGGATAAATGTCGGCTTAACGACCCGACTTTACGCGATTCCAAATACGCGTACGGGCACGTAGCACATCTTGAGGCTTTTCGGCCTGGACGTATAGGTTTTGCATGACCTCGGTTTCCGGGTAAATAGCCGGGTCATTGAGGATCTCATCGGAGAGATATTCATTGGCCGCCGCGTTAGGGTTGGCATAACGAACGTACTCGGTAATTTCAGCGGCGATTTCAGGGTCGAGAATAAAGTTGATAAAGGCGTGGGCGTTTTCAGTGTTCGGCGCGTCAGCGGGTACCGCCATCATATCGAACCAGAGCGCTGCGCCTTCTTTAGGAATGCTGTAACCAATACTAAAATCGCGCCCCGCCTCTTCTGCACGCTCGGCGGCCTGGAAAATATCGCCAGAATAGCCTGCGGCCACGCAGATATCACCATTGGCCAGATCGGACACATAGCGCGAAGAGTGGAAGTAGGTCATGTCGTCGCGCACTTCGGCGATCAGTTCACCGGCGGCTTCCAGATCGTCGATATTCTCACTCAGCGGATCTAACCCCAAATAAGCCATGGCGGGTGAGAGCATCTCATCAGCGGAATCCAGCATCGACAAGCCGCAGCCCGCCTCGCTCAACGCGGCGGTTATTTCCGGATCAAACAGCAGCGCCCAGCTATCTACCGGCGCGTCGTCACCCAAAATTTCTTTAACGCGATCAACGTTATAGCCAATCCCATTGGTGCCCCACATATAAGGAACCGAGTATTCGCTACCAGCGTCGATAGTTTCCAAGTTGGCCATCAGTTCGGGGTTGAGATTGTCTAAATTGGGCAGTAACTCATGGTCAAGCGGCTGGAAAACACCGGCTTTCACTTGGCGGGTAAAATAGTAGGTAGAGGGTACTACCACATCGTAACCGGAGCGCCCTGCGAGCAGTGCAGCATCCAAAATCTCATTGCTATCATAAACGTCATAGGTCACCTCAATGCCGGTACGCTCGGTGAACTTTTCCAGCGTTTCCGGTGCAATGTAGTCTGACCAGTTAAACACCCGCACCTCTTCGGCGTGGGCAGCGCTAGCCGCTGCGGCGAAGGAGATAGCCGCAACGGCCGCGGAAAGTTTGTGGATGTTCCCCATTATCACTGCTCCTGTTGTCCTAACTATTTTAGTAAACGATTCAACCAAATAATTTGCCAAGGGTTGCCTATCAAGTGCTTCTTACCCAGTGCGCCACAAAGCCTGCCATCAGCGGCTAACAATAGCGTAGGCCATAATGCTGACCGTGCGAATTTTGCGGTGCAGTGACGGCTACCGCAAGCCAATGTGAAAAATTCTTGTATTTTGCCCTACCGTCCCCATTAAGTAGCAGGTAAAACAACGCTCTTTTATCCGCCAATAGGGCAACGCTATTGGTTGGATGGCTTTTTTTAATTTTAGACATTAGTCGCTAGCCGTTAGTATTAGCCATACTTTATAAACCCTACACTCATGACACCAGGAGACTATCTCAATGTCCTTGATCAACACTGAAGTAAAGCCGTTTAAAGCTACCGCTTACCTGAATGGCGAATTTGTCGATGTGACTGAAGCGGATCTACAAGGCCAGTGGTCTATTTTCTTCTTCTACCCAGCCGACTTTACTTTCGTTTGCCCGACTGAGCTTGGCGATTTGGCCGATCACTACGCTGAATTCAAGAAGTTGGGCGTTGAAATCTACAGTGTTTCAACCGATACCCACTTTACGCACAAAGCCTGGCACGACAGCTCTGAAACTATCGGCAAACTGCAGTACCCGATGATTGCTGATCCGACGCTGCGCATTTCACGCAACTTCGAAGTGTTGATTGAAGAAGCGGGTCTTGCTGAGCGCGGCACCTTTGTCGTCGACCCCGATGGCAAAATCCAGATTGTTGAAATCAACGCTGGCAACATCGGTCGTAATGCTGAAGAGCTGCTGCGTAAAGTGAAAGCCGCTCAATACGTTCGTGCCAACCCGAACGAAGTATGCCCGGCCAAATGGAAAGAAGGTGAAGAAACACTGGCACCTTCACTGGATCTTGTAGGCAAAATCTAAACCGCCTACGGCTTTCACGCGCTTGCTCTTATTTGCGTGGCGCAAGAGCGTGCAGGTTCAACGCCCGGGTTTCGCCCGGGCGTTCTGTTTTAAATTATTAATGATTAGCACCGTCACACGCGTGTATTTAATACGTCTGTTACTTGCGAGGAAGCTACTGTCATGCTGGACGCCAATTTAAAATCCCAGTTAAAAGCGTATCTGGAAAAAGTGACTCAGCCGTTCGAGATTGTTGCCTCCCTCGATGACGGTGCCAAGTCACAAGAACTTCTCGGCCTGCTTGAGGACATCAGCAGCCTGAGCGATAAGATTACTCTACACAGTGACGGCCAGGACGACCGCAAGCCATCGTTTGCAATCAACCGCCCCGGCGAAGAGACGGGCGTGGTGTTTGCTGGCATCCCCATGGGCCACGAGTTCACATCGCTGGTTTTAGCGCTGCTGCAAGTCGGCGGCCATCCACCCAAAACCTCTGATGAGCTACTCAAGCAAATTAAAGAGCTCGACGGCGAGATGCTTTTCGAGACTTACTACTCGCTCTCCTGCCAGAACTGCCCTGACGTGGTTCAAGCGCTTAACCTGATGGCTATTTTCAACCCGAAGGTGCGCCATGTCGCTATCGACGGCGCGCTGTTCCAGGATGAAGTCGAGTCGCGGGAAATCATGTCGGTACCGAGCATCTACCTGAACGGTAAACCGTTCGATCAAGGCCGCATGACCCTTGAACAGATTCTGGCCAAGGTGGATACCGGTGCCGCGGAGCGCGATGCCAAAAAGCTAAGTGAAAAAGCCGCTTTCGATACGCTGGTGATTGGTGGCGGCCCGGCAGGCGCGGCGGCCGCCATTTACTCAGCCCGTAAAGGTATTAACACAGGCATTGCCGCTGAGCGTTTCGGTGGTCAGGTGGCTGACACGATGGGAATTGAAAACTTTATCTCCGTCTCCCATACCGAAGGCCCCAAGCTGGTTAGCGCGCTTGAAGAGCACGTAAAAGATTACGAAGTCGATGTCATGAACCTGCAACTTGCCACTACCTTTAAAGCCGCCGAAGCGGAAGGTGGTTTGCACGAAGTCACTTTTGAGTCCGGCGCGACGCTTAAGAGCAAAACCCTGGTATTGGCGACGGGCGCCCGCTGGCGCGAAATGAATGTGCCCGGCGAACAGCAGTACCGCAATAAAGGGGTGGCCTACTGCCCTCACTGTGACGGCCCGCTGTTCAAAGGTAAACGGGTAGCGGTGATCGGCGGCGGTAACTCTGGCGTTGAAGCGGCGATCGATCTGGCGGGTATTGTCGGCCATGTCACGCTGGTAGAGTTTATGGGTGAGATGCGCGCCGATGCAGTGCTGCAGAAAAAGCTTAAGAGCCTGCCTAACGTCGAGATTATTCTCAACGCACAAACCACTGAAGTCACTGGTGATGGTAGCCGTGTTAATGGCTTGAACTATAAAGACCGCACGTCTGATGAGAGCAAATCCATCGCGCTGGAAGGTATCTTTGTTCAGATTGGTCTGGTGCCTAACACCGAGTGGTTAAAAGGCTCACCGATTGAGATGACGCCCCGCGGTGAGATCATCGTCGATGCTCACGGTATGACCTCCGTACCTGGGGTATTCGCCGCGGGCGATGTGACTACCGTGCCTTATAAGCAGATCATTATTGCCATGGGAGAAGGCGCCAAGGCATCGTTGGGTGCTTTCGACTACTTAATTCGTAATTGAACCATGATAAAACGAAGCCCGCTGATTTCAGCGGGCTTTTTTGGGTTTTAATATCAGCGACGACGCCATTAAGACACGCCATTAAGACTTAGACGGGATTTCTCCCAGCACTTCGGGAATGGTGGTTTTCACATAGCGCCCTGGCGCAGGCTCGATCACCTTGAGCTCGCCGTCACCGGGTTGACGTACAGGCAGCATTTTTTCGCTATCGGCATAGCCATTGTCGGTCATCCACGCCTGCCAATGGGGCCACCAGGAACCTTCCTGAGCCTTAGCGCTTTCCAGCCACGCCTCATGACTTTCCGGCAGTGCGTCGCTCGTCCAGTAGCCATACTTGTTCTTATGGGGCGGGTTAACGATACCCGCGATATGCCCCGAGCCGCCTAGTACAAAGGTAACCGGCCCCTTGGGAAGCAAGGCCCCGTAGTAAGTACTGTTCCACTTGGCAATATGGTCTTCTTTGGTAGACACAAAGTAGCTGGGCGCCGATACCTTACGCAGATCAATTTTCACGCCATCCAGCTCAATGCCACCGGGCTCAACCAGACGGTTTTCCAGATACATATGGCGCAGGTACCAAGCATGCGTCCCAGCAGGTAAGTTAGTGCCATCAGTGTTCCAGTAGAGCAGATCAAAGGCAGCGGGCGTCTCGCCCTTCAAGTAATTATTAATATAGAACGACCAAAACAGATCATTCTCACGCAGCAGGTTGAAGGTGTAAGCCATAGAGCGTCCATCAAGGTAGCCCTTCGCTTCTAGCGTTTGCTCAATCCCCTCAACCACCCGCTCATTAAGAAATACGCCGATGTCGCCAGGGTCACGGAAATCCTGCAGCGTGGCCATATAGGTCACCGACTTTACTTTGCGCCCGCGCCGGGTGCTGGTCAGGTACGCCACCGTTGAGGCGGTTAACGTACCGCCTACGCAGTAGCTGAGCAGGTTCACCGACTTCTCGCCACAGGCCTGTTCGATGGCTTCCATGGCGCTAATTGGCCCCATCTGCATATAGTCGGCCCAGGTGATATCGCGCTGCTCCGGGCCAGGGTTACGCCAGGAGATAAGAAACACTGTGTGGCCTTGATCCACAAGCCACTTAACCATTGAGTTATCTTCACGCAGGTCAAGGATGTAGTACTTATTGATCCACGGCGGCACCATCAGCAGCGGTGTTTTAAAGGTCTTTTCCGTGGTTGGCGTGTATTGGATCAACTGGATCAATTCATTTTCATATACCACCGAACCGGGCGTTACCGCTATGTTTTCACCCACGCCAAAGGCGCCGCGGTCAGTCATACGGACATTAATACCTTCAGCTGAATTGCCTAAATCCTCTCGCAACCGCTCCAAACCATCGATTAAATTTTGGCCGCGGGTTTCAAGCGTACGGCGCATGACTTCTGGATTAGTCGAAATAAAGTTAGTCGGCGCCATCGCATTGACCAGCTGGCGGGCGTAAAACTCCAAATTACGCTTATGGGTGTCATCCAAACCACCCAAGCTTTCAACCAGCTCTTCCACCATCTGCGAGAACAGCAAATACTGCTGCATAATGGACATATAGTGGGGATCTTGCGTCCAGGCGTCGTCTTTAAAGCGACGGTCACTCTTGTCGGGCATAATCAGCGGCGTAACCTGCTCACCGGCCATACTACGCATGGCCTGTTGCCACAATAACCACTGATCTTGGAGTAATCGGGTTTGGGTCTCCCACAGTAGGGTGGGGTTTTGCATCAGCGACTGAGCACCCGCTTCAAAGCTCTCGCGCATATCACTGTAAATGGAGTCGGCGGCTTCACTGGGCGCGATACGAGAAAGCAGCTCCTGCATCAATCCTTGGTACTGTTCACCTATCTCTTTAAGCTGATTATTCCAGGCTTCAATCTCCGCCGGGGATAGCCCTTCAGGCAGCCCTTCAGAAAATCCTTGCGACAGGCTTTCAGTTAGCCCTGACATTGCCTGAAATGGATTGTGCCACGCTGACTGCATACTTATTCTCCCCACGCCTATCTTCGGGCGCACCGACCATTTTGGCTATGACCAATTTTAAGAATTTATAAGTTCATATTATATATAAATTAAAGCTTATAAATGCATCGCGGCGCCCTTGGGCGCCGCGATGATGTCGCTAATCAGCTCTTACGCGATGACTGACTGGAGGCTTTGGCAGGTTGCTCACCTTTAGTAGCCGCCTTGGCTTGCTCAGACATTTGCTGACCGGCTTCGCTGAACATCTTTTCCATTTCAGACTTGAATTGCAGGCTCATCTCGCTCATGACCCGCGCGTCTTCCTGCATCTGCTGGGAAAGCTCGTTCATCATTTCTGCTTGTTTAGTGCCAAAATCACGCAGGCTTTCTGCGTCCTGAATTTCAGTGGCACTTCGAATGCGCTCAGTACCCATCTGGCTGTAGCGCTTCATGGCTTCCAACTGATATTGGGTCATTTTCTCCATGTTATTGAGCATCAGCGAATTGATTTTGCGCATGGGTTCAAACATTTGCTTAGTTTGGGCGTTAAAGGCGTCCATCATATTGTCTTGCATAGTGTCTGCTCCTGTTTCGTTCCTTGGCATGAGCCTTGGAGTGACTCATCGTGATGTAGCTTTTCCTGCTTTACGTTAATTTGCTGCACTGCAAAAAGAGTAGCGCCTACCATGCTGCATTGCAACATACTTCCGCTCGCACTCTTACCCACTAACCTTTTGCTCGAGAGCGAGAGGAAGCGGTGGCTTTGGCCTTGTCACTTTTTTCGCTTGATGCCGCTTTATCCGACGACGCTTTATCGGTTGACGTTTTATTCGATGCAGACTGACGCGTTTGTTTATCAGTCGCTGCCGTTTCTCCAGTGGTACCCGCTTGGCGCAGCATATCCAGCATCATTTGCTGATAAGTGCCGAAATTAGCAAGTCCTTGAGACAGTCCTTCGGATAACCCCTGGGAGAGCCCTGGCTGCATCATCGGCTGCTGCAGAAAAGGCCGCATCAGACTCATGGGGTCGTAGCCCTCTACCCCAGACTCCATCTGCCGCTGGATATTTTCCAGCAGGTTTTTCTGGAAGGCTTCGACATCCGGCAGGCCCAGTGATTGGCGAAATTCATCCGGAGTAAGATCAAACTCAACGTTAATCTTCATAGGCGGCTCCTGCACTGTTTGTCACGACCATTAGTCATGCATTTGTTTTGTTTGAGTGTAGCAGCGAACTGCAAATCTCACCGTATTGCGTTAGCGCTGGGTTAAACGCGGCGTATCAACGCTTACTTCGCCATTTTGACCGCGCTGACGCAGCCAGTGATCCAACAGGGTAATCGCCATCATCGCTTCAGCAATGGGCGTTGCACGAATACCCACGCAGGGGTCGTGACGGCCTTTGGTAATCACTTCGACGGCCTGTCCATGGATGTCGATAGAGCGGCCAGGCGTGGTAATGCTGGACGTCGGTTTTAGCGCCAAACGAGCTACAATGGGCTGGCCGCTGGAGATACCCCCCAGCACGCCACCCGCATGATTAGAGAGGAAGCCTTCAGGCGTCATCTCGTCACGGTGCTCGCTGCCGCGTTGGGCGACACAGCCAAACCCTGCACCTATCTCAACCCCTTTTACCGCATTAATACTCATCAAACCATGCGCCAGATCAGCATCTAAGCGGTCAAACACCGGCTCTCCCAGCCCAACCGGCACGCCTTCGGCAATCACGGTAATCTCTGCACCCACGGAGTCCTGGTCGCGGCGTAGCTGATCCATATAGGCTTCCAGTTCGGCTACGCGCTCCGGGTCAGGGCAGAAAAACGCATTTTGGCCCACCGACTCCCACTGCTTGAATTCAATCTTAATCGGGCCTAGCTGGCTCATATAACCGCGAATCTGCACCCCTTGAGCGGCCAGATATTTCTTGGCGATCGCTCCAGCGGCCACTCGCATAGCGGTTTCACGGGCGCTGGAGCGCCCGCCGCCGCGGTAGTCCCGGTGGCCATATTTATGGTGGTAGGTGTAGTCCGCGTGAGCAGGCCGAAACTGCTCTTTGATTTTTGAGTAGTCGTTAGAGCGCTGGTCGGTATTTTCGATTAACAGGCCAATAGAGGTACCGGTGGTCTTACCTTCAAACACCCCGGATAGGATGCGCACCTGATCAGGCTCTTTGCGCTGGGTGGTATGCCGCGAACTGCCCGGCCGACGGCGATCCAGATCGTGCTGCAAATCTGCTTCGCTTAACGGTAACCCAGGCGGGCAGCCATCAACGATCGCGCCGAGCGCAGGGCCGTGACTCTCACCAAACGTAGTGACGGTAAATAGTTTGCCAAAGGTATTGCCAGACATGGCGGTTAGTTCCTCACAGGAAAGACGCCGCATGGGCGTCGAGTTCAGCGGCGCTCAAGGCAAATACGCCCTGGCCGCCACGCTCGAATTCAAGCCACAGGAAAGGCACGTCGGGAAACGCGGCTTCCACATGGCGATCAGAGTTGCCGACTTCTACAATCAGCCAGCCCTCATCGGTTAAGTGCTCCCGCGCTTCACGCAGTATACGCCGCACAATATCCAGGCCATCGCTGCCTGCGCCCAGCGCTAACGAAGGCTCATGGCGAAACTCGGCGGGCATGGTGGCAAGGTCGCGGGCATCTACATAGGGKGGATTGGAGACGATGAGATCAAAACGCCGCCCCTCCAAGCCATTGAACACATCCGATTCGACCGCTCGCACCCGGTCACCCACATCATGGCGGGTAATATTTTGCCGTGCCACGGCGAGGGCATCCTGGCTGATATCGGCCAGCGTCACTTCGCAGGTGGGCAAATAGAGGGCGGTGGCAATGCCGATACAGCCGGAGCCGGTGCATAGATCCAACACGCTGGCGGGCGGCTCTTCGGGGAACCAGGCGGCAAAGCCATCTTCAATCAGCTCGGCAATCGGAGAGCGCGGAACCAGCACGCGCTCATCAACGTTAAACGGGTGGCCGGCAAAGAAGCTCTCACCGAGCAAATAAGGCAGTGGGCGGCGGGTAGTGATACGCTCACGCGCCAGGGCAATAATCCGCTGGCGTTCAACGGGCAGCAGCCGCGCTTCAAGGACACTGGGGTCAATATTCCACGGCAGGTGTAGCGCGCCTAAGCACAGCGCCACCGCCTCATCCCAGGCTGAGTCAGTGCCATGGCCATAGTGCAGCCCTGCCAGATAAAACTCGCTGGAGACCCAGCGCAGGTAGTCGCGCAGCGTAAACAGCTGACTCACCAGCAACGACTCTGACAGGGAAAGGGTTGAGTGAGAATGCTCAACGTTTAGATGCGTGGTCACAGCGGCTCCTGGTTGTTCATGGCAATAACGCGTTATACAGATAACGGATAAAAAGATTGTACCTTTCACTTCGTCCGGTTCACAGCAACGCTCAGCCCGCTATACTGTGCTCGTTTAGTTGATTCACCTTTTTTGCCACTTTTTCTGCCACCCGAGCCTGCCATGACGCGACGCCGCCACCTGCCTAATGATGACGATATCAGTGCCTTCCGCGACGCTTTGAAGGCGGCGGGGGTTCGCCCTATCGCCACCAATCAGGCCGACCCTGGCAAGCCCAAACGCGACAATAAGGTTCATGAGGCGCGTCGCAGCGCAGCGGTTGAGAACAGCACACCACAAGCCAGTGGACGCACCTCGGATGGCCGGGTGGAAGCCGTACGTCCCTCTGAGTACCTAGAGTTCAGCGTACCCGACTTGCCATGGCGTACGTTTAGTCAGTTAAAACGCGGCCAAACGGCGTGGCAGGCGGGGCTTGATCTGCATGGCTATACGCTGGAGGAGGCTCGCGCGGAGTTAGAGAGTTTTTTACGCGATTCGGCGGGGCAAGGACTGCGCTGCGTGTTGGTGGTGCACGGCRAGGCGTGGGGCACCACCTCAGACTTTCCGGTGCTCAAGAGCCATACCAACACCTGGCTGCGGGAGTGGCCGGGAGTGCTGGCCTTCTGCTCGGCCATCGATATCGACGGTGGCACCGGAGCAGTCTATATATTGCTACGTAAGCGGGGCCAGTAGGCTTCTACTCGGTAGCGTCAGAAGCAATGCTGGGCATGCGGCGTTCCAGCGCTTCATCTGCCAAATGGCGGCCAAGGCGAATCAAGTCACGGCCCCGGTAAAATTCATAAGTGCTACACACCGTTTTGGGTATTTCGATCAGTACATCGGGCGGGTACCCCGCCACCTTGTACTTGGCCAACGCCGCCTGGGTAATATCAAACGACTCCAAAATCATATCGAGCTTGCTCCACTCGCGCTTGCCTCGCGCTTCAGTTATTTCTTCTAGCTCTTCGTCGTCGCTCTCGCCATTTGCTCCCAACCCTGCCCACAGCTTTTGGGTAACGGCACGCACATCACCTATCCAACTTCCCATGCGTTGATCACGATCAATTTCGTTCTGAGTACGACTATCGGCTGTTTCCTCTTCTTTAGGCAGTAACTCCTCTAAGGTCACCGGCAACGGGCTATGGGCAGTTACATTAACCGCGACCACAAAGTCCGCTTGGTGGGCGGCGACCATGGGCATAATCGGCAGTGGGTTGAGCAACCCGCCGTCCACCAGCACCTGCTCGCCTAGATGAACCGGTGTGATAACACCTGGTACGGCCATGGAGGCACGAATCGCCTGCAGCAACGGGCCACTTTGAAACCACACTTCCCGCTGTCGCACCAGGTCTGTCGCAACCGTGGTAACGGGGATCGCCAGGTCTTCGATGAGAATATCGCCGACCAGCGATTCTAGTTTGCTCATAACTTTACTGGCACGCATAGCGCCCATAGGGCTCCAGGTGACATCGACCAGTTTGAGCACATCAAGGTAGTCTAGCTGGCACACCCAGTCTCGGTATTCCGGCAGCTTACCTGCGGCATAAATCCCGCCAATCACCGCCCCCATCGAACATCCGGATACGGCCACGATTTCAAATCCACGCGCCTCTAGCGCTTCAATCACGCCGATATGCGCATAGCCGCGAGCGCCACCGCTACCCAGTACTAGTGCGACCTTATTGCCACTATTCAAATGCGCCAATTCATTCATGCTACGTTCCTTACCTAAACGGTACCGGTATTGCCCCAGTGTCCGCCGATAACTGAGGCGACTTGCGCCACAGCCCTGGGCTCCAAGTGTAAGTGATGGCCACCCTTGAGCACCTGGCGGGTTAACCCCTTGACAGCTTGCCGCGCCTCTTGGGCCCATTTCCGTTCGCCCAGAATACCCTGCTCGCCTTCTATCAATAGCAGCGGCGCGGTAATGTCCGCCAGTAGTGCAATGACCTGTTCGGGTGTAAAGCGCACCAGAGACGGCTTCAGCAATCGGCTATCAGTGCGCATTTGCACATGACCATCGGTGGTAGGCTGGGTATTACGCTCCACTAGCGGGGTTGCCGTTATGCTATCTATGGGCGTAACGCCACCCGCCACTCGGGCGGCCACGGCACTCTCGATATCGGGATAGCGCGGTGCGCGGGAAAGTGGTCGACGGTAGGCAATTAACCCCTTTCGCAGCTGGCTTGCGGTCTCTTCGATAGGCGTATTGAGCGCCCCCAGCCCATCAATTAGCGTTAGCCGTTCAACCCGCTCAGGTAGCGCAGCAGCGAGCAAGCAGGCCACCGCAGCGCCCATAGAGTGGGCCAGCAGGCTGGTTTGCTCCAGCGCCAAGGTCTCCATGGCGTCCAGTACGTCTTGGCAATAGTCCCATAGAGCATAATCACCGGCTGGTGGCGCGTGGGCCGAATGGCCGTGGCCTCGAAAATCCAGCGCCACAATCCGAATACCCAACGCCTCTACCAATAGCGGGGCTAACCGGGTAAAGCTGGCCGCATTATCCAGCCAGCCATGCAAGGCCAACCAGGTTGGGGCATCAGAACGCCCCCAGCTCAGCGCCGCTAGGCGACCCTGAGCAAGTGAAAGCGGCTGCGGCGCATAAGCGCGCGCAGCCGTAGAGCTAGATTGAGGCATAATTCACAGTCCTGAATAAACAGCTAGCGATTCTAAATAAACACCACCTCTCAAAGGCAGGATGACGGCGAAGGCGACAAACGTTACCATGCTAGGCATATTTTACTTCAACATTGTACTTAACATTGCATTGGTGCCGTTATGAAACCCCGTCGCGATACCCGCGCCCGTAATCTGGTCTTTTTTATTGCTGTTATCAGCGCCACTGTCGTCGGTTTTTGGCTTGCCAAATAAGCATTTGGTTGCTCACTAGGCCTCACCGAGCAGGCCTAGGCTGGCCGCCGGTGCCTGACGACGTAATCCCCGCGAAAGCGCATGACCAATGACACCGATCAACAGTGCCCCGCCAATGGGCAGGAATACCCATAGCCCTAGGTGCAAACGCGGAGTGAGATCCAGCAGGTAAACATACAGCACCGCCGACGTGAGCTCCGCAAGCACTGCGCCCATCAAACCGCTGGCAAAGCCCAACAACGCGTATTCAGCCCCCTGTACCCGTGAAATCATCCGGCTGCCTGCGCCAAATACGCGCAGCAGGCCACTTTCATGGGCGCGCACCGGGCGGCTTGCGGTCAGCGCGGCATACAGCACGCTAATCCCTGCCAGTAGCACCAAGGCGAGCACTAACTCCACTGCCCGGGTGACCTGGGCAAGCACATCCCGTACCTGTCCTAAAATCGCGTCCACGTTAAGCAGCGAGACACCGGGGAAGTCAGTGATCAGTTCGCGGATCAGCCCTTGCTCCGCCTCAGGTAGGTGAAAAGCGGTAATGTAGCTATGGCCAAACTGCTCAAGTACGCCCGGCGGGAAGATGACGAAGAAGTTAGGCTGAAAACTATCCCAATTCAGACTCCGCAGGCTGGTAATTTGGGTAGTAATCTCGTCGCTACCCACCGAGAACGTCATCTCGTCACCAATGCCCAACCCAAGCCTTTCAGCCAGCCCATCTTCCATCGAAATAGGCACTGGCGCCGATTGGGGCGTTGCGTCGACGGCGCTCATCCAGCCTTGACTCGCGTCTCCCTCAGTTTGCGCGGCAGAGAACCACTCGCCGGCCACCACTTCATTGCCTTCCGGCACGTCTGATTGCCAGGTAAGGTTGAGCTCTCGGCGTAACGAGTTGTCGCCCCGCGCATCCGGTGGAACAGCGTCTCTCGGCGGCTGATCATTAATCGCAATCACCCGGCCACGCACCATCGGGTAGAGCGTGCTTTGGGTTTCCACTCGCGGCGAGACCGCGGCTTCAAAGGGATCACGCTCAGAAGGCTGAATATTGATAGCAAAATAGTTGGGGGTATTTTCGGGCAGTTGATCCTGCCAGGTGCTTAGCAAATCGCCACGCACTAGCACGATCATCGCCATGGCAAAGAAAGTCACTGAGAAAGCCAGCAATTGACCCAGCCCCGCTTGACGCCTGCGTGCCAACTGGCGGCCACCTAGCCTCAGCGCCTGTGACCACTCACTACGCCCAGAGAACCGCTGCACAACGCGTAATAGGCCGCTAAGCAGCAGCGCGCTAATCATCCACAGCACACCAAGTAACAGAGCCCCACCGATCAACAACCCAATCGCCAGCGGCAGACTGCCCGAATAGAGCCACAGCAGCCCGCCAAACACGATACTCGCTACACCGACGACCAGCCAAGCCGAAGGCGGCAGTGGATCAAGCTCACGACGTAGCACTTTTAGAGCACTGACTTGCTTGATACGCAGCAGCGTTGGCCCGGCAAAGCCAACTAACACAGCAAGAGCAGTGAATACCCCTAATCCTAGTGGCATCAGCCCCGGTGGCGGGAGCGTCATGGGTAGAAAACTCACCAACAACCAGATCAGTACCGCTTGGCCCAGCAGCCCAAGTAGCGCCCCAATCACTGCTGCAACCAATGCTAAGCCGAGTAATTGAAGAGTAAAAATCGTCACTAATTGACGCTGGCTGGCACCAAAGCAGCGCAGCAGCGCAGCGGTATCCAGGTGGCGCTCCACATAGCGGCGGGTAGACATTGCCACGGCCACGCCCGCTAGCAGCACCGCCGCTAAACCAGCTAACCCCAGGTAGCTTTCCGCACGCTGCAGCGCATTGCCGAGCTGTGGGCGGTCAACGCGTACATCGCGCACCTCGACTCCGTCGCGGCGTAGCTCGGCAAGCAGCTCCTGCACTTGATCCAGCGCTGCAGGCGCCCCTGCGGCTAGTATTTCAAACTCAATCCGCGAGCCCTCTTGAACCAGGCCAGTGGCCTCGACATCCGCCGTGTTCATCATCAGGCGCGGATTAAAATTACCAAACCCACCGGACTGATCCGCTTCGCGCTCAATAATCCCGCTAACGGTCAGTTCGGTTTGCCCCACTTGCACCCGGTCGCCCAGCTCGATCTCGMCCAGCTCCATCAGTCGCGGGTCAGCCCATGCCTCTCCAGGCGGCGGGCCAGAGGCTATTTGCTCAGTGCCATCGCCAAAATCCACGTAGGAGACACCGTAGTGTGGGTAGACCTCATCCACGGCTTTTAAGCTGGCGGGCTGAAAACGGCCATCGCGGCTAATCATCGACACCAGATCTATCTGGTCGCTAAGGACAAAACCCGCGCTCTCCAGACGTTCGCGCAGCTCCTCGGAAAACGGATCACGCTGTTCCAGCACCAGGTCGCCACCCAGCATCTGCCCCGCCTGGCGCTCCAAGCCGCGCTCTAAACGGTCAAGAAAAAACGCGATCATGGTGGAGGCTGCCACGGCCAGAACCAAGGCAATAAACAGCGCACGCACATCGGCAGCGCGCAGATCTCGCTTAAGACTGCGCATCGCCAAACGCCAATTCACATCACTCATTGCGTACCCTCATCAATCGAAGCCGCTGTGGGTACGATGTTTTCAGGTACGGCCTCTAACTTGCCATGATCTAACCGCAGGCAGCGATCACAGCGACGCGCCAGGGCGTGGTCGTGGGTGACTAGAATAAGCGTGGTGCCCGCCTCACGGTTTAGGGTGAAGAGCAGATCAATGATTTGCGCCCCGGTGTCAGGGTCCAGATTGCCGGTTGGCTCATCGGCGAATACCAGTTCAGGGTCGGTAACAAAAGCACGGGCAACGGCTACCCGCTGCTGCTCGCCACCGGATAGCTGCTTGGGCAAGTGATTCACCCGCTCGCCCAGGCCTACTCGCACTAACCACTGAGCAGCCGTCTGCGTCTCCCCGGCGCGCGGCGACAGTTCAAGGGGTAGCATGACGTTCTCTAGTGCACTCAAGGTGGGCAGCAGTTGGAAGTTCTGAAACACAAACCCCACTCGCCCAGCCCGCAGCGCGGCGCGGCCATCCTCATCCAAACGGCTCAGCGCGTGGCCAAACAGCGTTAGCTCGCCATCGCTTGGCGTATCAAGACCGGCCAACATGCCTAGCAGCGTTGATTTGCCTGCGCCGCTTTTACCCAGGATGGCGACGCTCTCCCCCGCCGCTACGCTCAGCGACAGGTCGTGTAAGATGGTGAGCGAGCGTTCCCCGCTGGTGACTTTTTTAGACAGCTTATCCGCGTGTAGTACGGGGGGCCTAACAGCGCCGTGGGGAACATCGTTAACCGCTTGGCTGTCGGTAGTAGACTGGCGCTCGCCTTGGGGTGACTCGCTTGACACTGTTTTATCGATAGATGAATTCGCAGTTTGATCTAAGGAGTTGGAATTTGAAGAGCTGGAATTTGAGGAGTAAGACATGAAGCGTGGCATCCCTATGGCATGGCATGGACTGAACCGCATGGTAACCGGATGGCTGGTGCTGCTGATAGTCACCGTTGCCTCACCGTCTATCAACGCAGAGCCTGTCAATACAGACGCTGGCCCCACCCTATTGGTGATGGGCGATAGTTTAAGCGCCGCTTACGGTATAGAGCGTGATGAGGGCTGGGTGAGTTTGCTAGCAGCGCGTTTAGAAGGCGATGCGCACGTTATTAACGCCAGCATTAGCGGTGAAACCACATCCGGGGGGCTACAAAGGTTCTCTGAGATTATCGGACAACGGCAGCCGGATATTGTTCTCATTGAACTGGGCGGCAACGATGGCCTACGCGGCCTATCACCCAATCAGATGCAGGCGAATCTAGCCAGTATGATTGAGCAGAGCCAGGATGCAGGTGCTCAGGTACTGCTGTTGGGGATCGATATCCCGCCTAATTATGGCCAAGCGTATCGAGATGCTTTTACCGGCGTCTTTTACTCTCTGGCAGAGGAGTATGACGTATCATTAGTGCCCTTTTTACTTGAGGATATCGCCCTAAACGATGCACTAATGCAGAGTGATGGCATTCACCCTACCGCCGATGCGCAGCCGATTATCCTAGACAATGTGTGGCCAGAACTTGAACAACTGATTGAGCCGCTGGTTGAGCGACCGTTAGAAACAACGCAGCAGGCAGCAGTTCAATAAGCAACCAGGCTGTGTCTGAAAAGTCGGCGAGCGAAGGCCAGACAAGGCATAAATCGGCGAAAATGCAGCGCTTAGCGCCACCCTTTTGGCTGAGAGGTATAGCACTTCAACCCGCCAGCTTGTAATCTTAACCTCAATTTGGCGGTTACTAACGGCGACTCATGCCTGCATCTTCGCATCACACTCCTGCATTCTCGCGTCGGCAGTTCTTAGCTACTGTCGGCGCGCTGTGCTTAGGCGCAAGTCTTGGCATTCACCCAACGCCTGCAGCAGCATTTGACCCGCAACGCCTACGCCAAAGTATGCAACAACAGTATGGCCAGGCCGGTTTGTCAGTATTAGAGGAGTGGTTTGACCTACTTCAACAACTGCAGACCCAAGACGTTCAAGCCAAGCTTCGCGGGGTTAATGACTTCTTTAATCGCCGTATCCGGTGGATTGACGACATCCAGGTTTGGGGGCAAGAGGATTATTGGGCCACACCTCTGGAAGCGATGGGTAAAGGCCAAGGCGATTGCGAGGACTACTCCATTGCCAAGTATATTACCCTTAAGCAATTGGGCGTTACGAGCCAGTATCTACGTATGATTTATGTCCGCGCACGCATTGGACGTAGTCAAATTACCCAAGCCCATATGGTGCTGGGCTATTACTCAACCCCCGATGCAGAACCGTTGGTGCTAGACAATATTGTACCGTCCATCACCCCTGCCTCTCAGCGTACGGATCTCGACCCACTGTTTAGTTTTAACAGTGACGGGCTCTGGGCGGGTGGTTCTTCTGAATCCCGCGCAGATCCATTGGCTCGGCTATCACGCTGGCGCAGCGTCATCGAACGTATGCAAACCCAGGGTTTCATTTAAGAGGAACAGGCACGATGTCACTTATTAAACAACTTTGGCTTGCCATTATCGCCCTGCTACTGCTGTCGTTCATAGGCAGCCTTGCCATTAGCATTGCCACCAGCCGCGACTATATTGAGCAGGAAGTGCGCATTAAGAATGAAGACAATGCCACTGCGTTGGCGCTTTCCATGAGCCAGCTCGACAAAGACCTTGTCACTCTGGAACTGTTAATCGCCGCTCAGTTTGACACCGGCTACTACCGCCAAATCACCCTGCGCGATACAGAAGGAAGCGTACTCATCGAGCGCTCCTCTGAACAATATAGTGGCGATGTGCCTGCCTGGTTTCGTCAACTCGTTGAGTTTGAGGTGCCCAGCGGCACAGCGACAATTCAAGACGGTTGGCGCCAGTACGGCACCTTGGAGCTTGAGAGCCAGCACAGTTTTGCTTATACCTCTTTATGGCGCAGCATGCTCGAACTCGCCGCTTGGTTTGTACTCGCTGGGGTAATCAGCTTAGCGATTGCCACCGTGATCGTTCGTGGTATTAAGCACCCACTTTCCCGCGTCGTTACTCAGGCGCAAGATATCAGCGCGCGGCGTTTTACCACTATTAAAGAGCCGCGCACGCTGGAATTACGCCAAGTTACTCAAGCAATGAACGTGCTGTCTGCCAATGTGCATCAGATGCTAAGTCACGAAAGCCATAAGCTGGACGAGTTGCGCCGCCATTTGCAGCATGACCGTGTCACCGGTGCGCTTAATCGCGATGTATTTATGGGCAAACTCGCCTCTCAACTGAACAGTGAGGACGCTCGCTCAACAGGCATGCTGGTCATGGTTCGCGTTCAGGCCTTAGAAACGCTCAACGAACAGCTCGGCTACGCCGCCACCGACCAGCTATTAAGTACACTGGTTACCCAGTTAGGGCAGTTGGATACTGCATCGGCAGAGCCAATGATAGGACGCCTTAACGGTAGTGATTTTATCTTTATGCTGCCGCTTATGGATGATGTTGAGGAACTCAGAATCCAGGTAATGGCAGCATTGGCCGAGGTAACCGCCACACAGCCCGACATCGAGGTTTATCTACCAACAGCGATTGTACCTTATGCTGCGCACGATGAACGCGGCACACTGTTAGCTACTCTGGATGACGCCTTGGCGCAAGCCGAAAGCCTGACCTCCTTTGAACAGGTAGTCGTGCGACAGCGCAAGCGTATCTCACTCTATAGCAGCCATGCCGAATGGCGGAACGCACTGGAAGCTGCCATTCTGGTAGGCCCAGAGTTAGCGTACTTCCCAGTAGTAGACGCCCAAGGCGACATCATCCATTACGAATGTCCGGCCCGCTTACTGCTCGGCGGTGAGTGGCAAACTGCCGGCGTCTTTATCCCCTGGATAACCCGTTTTGAGATGGAACCAGCGCTCGACTTAGCCGTGGTGAAAAAAGCACTCACTAACCTAGAAGATGATCTCAAGCCGGTAGGCATTAACCTTTCCGCGGCGTCGATTACCAATACCCAGTTTGTTAACGAGCTGCGTACACTGCTAGTCGCACACCCGCTATTGGCCAAACAGCTCTGCTTTGAAGTGCCCGCCACGCTTAGCACCCACGCGATTGGCAGCTTACGAGGTCTGTGTACAGCCTTACGACCACTGGGATGTACCTTTGGCATCGAACACGTAGGCGCAGAGTTCACCAAACTGGCAGATTTGCACGATGTGGGGCTTGCTTACTTAAAAATGGATAGCAGTCTTATCCACCAACTGCATGCTTCAAATGAGCAGCAGACCATCGTGCGCGGCATGGCCACGCTCTGCCATTCACTGGGCATTCAGGTAATAGGGGAAGGTGTTGCAGACGATGAGGAGATCGCCTGTCTGTTCCGCGTGGGGGTTGATGGAGCCACCGGGCCAGGCGTGCAACTCTGACGCAAAACTCCGGCATATCGGTCCCAAGCGACGATGGCTTTATATAGTGTCGTCGTCGCTTAGTAAACCGACATCATTTTTTGACCGCAACGACTTACGCTCCATCACTTTGGCCTGCGCAGCTTCCGGCAGGTCAGTGAACGTGATGATTCCTTTGTCCAGCAACACCTCAAGAATATCTTCTACCACCCTGACAAACGCTAAGTCAGAGGCAATAAAGTGCGCTGAAGATCCCGGCTGATCGGCAAGGAAAGCCAGTACCTCAGGTGAATCGGAGGCGATCGTTTCACTGCACTCTGCCGTTGGCTCTTTGCTGAGCATCACGATCTCGCCGGATGTATTGCGGTTGATGTAGAGCATAGTCCCCCCTAAAGAAAGCTGTTCTCAATTAAGAAAGCCGCCCCTTTCAGAGCGGCTATCAAGCTAATCAATAGAACAATTATAGATTATTGGTCGATTTTCAGTTGACCATCCGTGATCAGTTTAGCGATCAAATCCTCTCCATTATTGACGCCAAAGTCACTAAAGGATTTGCCTTCAAGCGCTATCTTCTGATCAGCACCGCTCGGACTGCCTTGAGCGCTGATATTAAGGACGACGTTGCCAGACCCATCTTCCTCGGCAAAAATGTACTCGCTGCTATTCTCACCCTTTAAAAGATCAGAAAGGTCGAGCCTATCAGCATTTTCGTCCGTACCAAATTCTCCCTGGGTGAAGTCCATTACCTGATCCATGGCTGGCTGGTCTGTCGTACCCTGATCMCCAAATTCCCAGGCGAAAGTATCAGCACCTGCTCCTCCAAAGAGGAGGTCATCGCCTTCGCCCCCGACCAGCAGATCGTCCCCCCCCTGACCATAGAGAATGTCGTCTCCCTTGCCACCATATAACTCATCGTTTCCGCCGCGCGTATCGCCTGCGACGTTCAGCTCGGCGTTACCGGCCTTGATATAGTCATACAGCTGCTGCTCGGTAGGCTCTTCTCCACCGTTGCTGACTTTCAAGTACTCCTTCAGCGCAGCCATGCCCGAACCGTCTGGCAGTTCACGTCCAGCCCAATCCAGAGCGTCGGTATTGATGGCGTCACCGAAGAGGATGTCGTTGCCATCCCCGCCGTTGACAACGTCATCGCCCAGCTCATCAAGCTCGGTATTGGTGGAGCCACTTATAAGCACGTTATCAAGATCTTCAGCAGTGTCGATCAATGATGGCTGACCAACCTGACCACTGACCAAGTTAGGTGTAGTCAACTTAATATTATCAATATCCAGGTCAGAGTCACCTGAGAAGCTATTGTCTTCAACACTGAAAACTAGCCTGTAGGCACCCGCGGCAAGATCACTACTTTGGTTATCTGTCCATTCTGACGAAGTTGCCAACGCTTTAAAATCGCTTACATCTTCCCAACTTGAACCAGCTTGTTTCTGAAGTTTCCACCCAAATTCGTCTCCAGAACGTGAGTTAAAGGTTCGGTAATCAAACTCAATCAGACTTCCGTCAACAGATACCTCAAAGGCACTACTCACTACGAAAGTGGCACCAAGGCTAATGGAGTCCTGGATCGTCAAGAACTCACCATACGACTTGGTAACATTGCCTGAAGCGTCACTATTGCTTAGCTTAATCCATTTACTCAAATTATCGAGCTGATCATTGGATCCTTTAAAGTCCGCCAGTTTGAGCTCTGACGTACCAAATGAAACGCTACCTTGTCCCAGTGTCTCAGTGTTATCGAAGAATTTTAGATACTCTTCATTAACGTTATTACTTCCCAAGCCAATACCATGCACGGTACTTATATTCGACAGGGGTGTGAAGGCATCAAGAGCATTCTGTAAATTCCCCTGACTGGTCTGAGAGCCGCTACCATCACTGGTGGGGTTAGCCGACGCATCAAGATGATAGGTTGGATCGCCATCTGTCAGGAAGAAAGTCAGATTCTCATAGTCGTTCCCTTGACCATCGAACCACTGCTTGGCTTCTACAAAAGCGGCCTCATAGTTCGTACCGCCACTTGCATCCAGGCTTTGAATGGCTGACTTAATCGTGCTAAGTGCATCATCCGTATTCGTGATGTCACTCAGCGCCAATAAAGTTTCAGCATTGCTGTCGAAGCTGACAAGCTGGAAGTTGATGGTGCCATCGTGATTGACAAGCTGATCAGCGAGCTTATTAAGTGCATTCTTCAGCATGGTCAACTGATTGGCGATACTCCCTGAAGAGTCCACAATCAATGAGACATTATAGTTCTGACCAGGCGTGGTAACGATTTTATTGCCGCCCAAGTCACCCACTACAACGTCGTCGCCTTGACCACCCTGGATAGTGTTATCACCGTTATTCGCGGTTTCAAGATCGCCCTTGTACAGCGTCAGGCTAACAGGAACATCAACGTTCTCAAAGTTACCATTGACGCTAATAACCTCAGCAGTCAGGTCACTTTGGCCATCCGTTTCAACCGAGACACTGCCCTTACCGTTACGATCAAGATTGACCGTGTACTCCTGACCACCAATATTGACCGTGGCTGTCGGGAAAGTGTCAATGAAGTCGAACTGACTTTCATCAGGTGGATTAGACGTCTCGACTTCAAAGGTAACGTCAGAGGCACCGCCTAGACTGGTCGCATCACCGTTCATTACTTCTTTGTAGGCGATTGAGTGGATCAGGTAGTCGTCGTCATAGCCGACCGCCGTGAACTCGGCGCTTGTGAATGTGTCGCCGCTTCCCGGTTCAAAGGTATAGGCATTGTCAACGCGGTCAGAACCACCCTGCGCCCGCTCAGTCCTGGTTACATCACCATTGGCGTCATAGTAGGTAACCAAGGCTTCCGTTGATGTACCGCCACCCGAAACTATCGCTGAACCAACAGAGTTTCCGTCTTTGTCAAAGAACTCTACTTTTGCTCGTTCATTGTTGTTCCGCCAAGCGAACTGAACGTTGAAGTTTTTCACCTCGTTATTGAAGTTGACAACGATACTTTCACTGCCTGCATTGCCGAAACCAAGCTCACTGTTCGCTCCCCCGCCGGTAGTGCTCCCAACCACACCAAATCCATCATGATTGGTTCCCGTCACTTTGGAAACAGTCCCTTCACTACCATTAGGGTTGGAAGCCGTTACGGTAAAGCTATCGGTATTATCTACATTGCCAACGTTAATAACGGATGTTTTCGTCACAATCGCGCTAATGCTGACGTCGGTGGTATCGATAGTGTCGTTGACCTTAACCGTAGCAGTATCAGTGGTATCTAGGTCTTCGAAGTTGTTATCGCCTTGATCGACGACAGTGACCACGTAGCTTTCAGGATCAATGTAGACATCGTCACCCTGGATATCGAACGGTGTCGAGGTGCCCTCGGTAGCGCCTTCAGCAAACGTGATAGTGGCCCCATTACTTAGCGTAACAGTGAAGTCTTGACCCGCCGCGTTGCTAAGTGTGGCGGAGATAGTAGCGGTTCCTGTTCCCTCTTTTACAGTGACATCACTTAGGCTTAGCGTTGTAACGTCGCTGTCGTCGACCGTGGTCACCGTGGCGGTGCTGGTCGTGTCGAGGGCTTCGTAGTTGCCACCGTCGGTGTCGGTGATGCTGAGGGTCTGGCCCTCGTCGCCTTGCTGGAAGACGTCGTCTTCACGGCTGGCGAACGTCACGCTGCCTTCGGTGGCGTTGGCGGCAATGACGATCTGCTCACCGTTGGACAGCGTGATCGTGAGGTCCGTGGCCGGGGCGTTGTTCACGCGGGCGGTGACGGTGATGTCGTTGCCTTCGGTGACGGTGTCCGGGGCGTCCAGGGTGATGGTGGTGACGTCGCTGTCGTCGACCGTGGTCACCGTGGCGGTGCTGGTCGTGTCGAGGGCTTCGTAGTTGCCACCGTCGGTGTCGGTGATGCTGAGGGTCTGGCCCTCGTCGCCTTGCTGGAAGACGTCGTCTTCACGGCTGGCGAACGTCACGCTGCCTTCGGTGGCGTTGGCGGCAATGACGATCTGCTCACCGTTGGACAGCGTGATCGTGAGGTCCGTGGCCGGGGCGTTGTTCACGCGGGCGGTGACGGTGATGTCGTTGCCTTCGGTGACGGTGTCCGGGGCGTCCAGGGTGATGGTGGTGACGTCGCTGTCGTCGACCGTGGTCACCGTGGCGGTGCTGGTCGTGTCGAGGGCTTCGTAGTTGCCACCGTCGGTGTCGGTGATGCTGAGGGTCTGGCCCTCGTCGCCTTGCTGGAAGACGTCGTCTKCACGGCTGGCGAACGTCACGCTGCCTTCGGTGGCGTTGGCGGCAATGACGATCTGCTCACCGTTGGACAGCGTGATCGTGAGGTCCGTGGCCGGGGCGTTGTTCACGCGGGCGGTGACGGTGATGTCGTTGCCTTCGGTGACGGTGTCCGGGGCGTCCAGGGTGATGGTGGTGACGTCGCTGTCGTCGACCGTGGTCACCGTGGCGGTGCTGGTCGTGTCGAGGGCTTCGTAGTTGCCACCGTCGGTGTCGGTGATGCTGAGGGTCTGGCCCTCGTCGCCTTGCTGGAAGACGTCGTCTTCACGGCTGGCGAACGTCACGCTGCCTTCGGTGGCGTTGGCGGCAATGACGATCTGCTCACCGTTGGACAGCGTGATCGTGAGGTCCGTGGCCGGGGCGTTGTTCACGCGGGCGGTGACGGTGATGTCGTTGCCTTCGGTGACGGTGTCCGGGGCGTCCAGGGTGATGGTGGTGACGTCGCTGTCGTCGACCGTGGTCACCGTGGCGGTGCTGGTCGTGTCGAGGGCTTCGTAGTTGCCACCGTCGGTGTCGGTGATGCTGAGGGTCTGGCCCTCGTCGCCTTGCTGGAAGACGTCGTCTGCCCGGCTGGCGAACGTCACGCTGCCTTCGGTGGCGTTGGCGGCAATGACGATCTGCTCACCGTTGGACAGCGTGATCGTGAGGTCCGTGGCCGGGGCGTTGTTCACACGGGCGGTGACGGTGATGTCGTTGCCTTCGGTGACGGTGTCCGGGGCGTCCAGGGTGATGGTGGTGACGTCGCTGTCGTCGACCGTGGTCACCGTGGCGGTGCTGGTCGTGTCGAGGGCTTCGTAGTTGCCACCGTCGGTGTCGGTGATGCTGAGGGTCTGGCCCTCGTCGCCTTGCTGGAAGACGTCGTCTTCMCGGCTGGCGAACGTCACGCTGCCTTCGGTGGCGTTGGCGGCAATGACGATCTGCTCACCGTTGGACAGCGTGATCGTGAGGTCCGTGGCCGGGGCGTTGTTCACGCGGGCGGTGACGGTGATGTCGTTGCCTTCGGTGACGGTGTCCGGGGCGTCCAGGGTGATGGTGGTGACGTCGCTGTCGTCGACCGTGGTCACCGTGGCGGTGCTGGTCGTGTCGAGGGCTTCGTAGTTGCCACCGTCGGTGTCGGTGATGCTGAGGGTCTGGCCCTCGTCGCCTTGCTGGAAGACGTCGTCTGCCCGGCTGGCGAACGTCACGCTGCCTTCGGTGGCGTTGGCGGCAATGACGATCTGCTCACCGTTGGACAGCGTGATCGTGAGGTCCGTGGCCGGGGCGTTGTTCACGCGGGCGGTGACGGTGATGTCGTTGCCTTCGGTGACGGTGTCCGGGCGTCCAGGGTGATGGTGGTGACGTCGCTGTCGTCGACCGTGGTCACCGTGGCGGTGCTGGTCGTGTCGAGGGCTTCGTAGTTGCCACCGTCGGTGTCGGTGATGCTGAGGGTCTGGCCCTCGTCGCCTTGCTGGAAGACGTCGTCTTCACGGCTGGCGAACGTCACGCTGCCTTCGGTGGCGTTGGCGGCAATGACGATCTGCTCACCGTTGGACAGCGTGATCGTGAGGTCCGTGGCCGGGGCGTTGTTCACGCGGGCGGTGACGGTGATGTCGTTGCCTTCGGTGACGGTGTCCGGGGCGTCCAGGGTGATGGTGGTGACGTCGCTGTCGTCGACCGTGGTCACCGTGGCGGTGCTGGTCGTGTCGAGGGCTTCGTAGTTGCCACCGTCGGTGTCGGTGRTGCTGAGGGTCTGGCCCTCGTCGCCTTGCTGGAAGACGTCGTCTTCACGGCTGGCGAACGTCACGCTGCCTTCGGTGGCGTTGGCGGCAATGACGATCTGCTCACCGTTGGACAGCGTGATCGTGAGGTCCGTGGCCGGGGCGTTGTTCACGCGGGCGGTGACGGTGATGTCGTTGCCTTCGGTGACGGTGTCCGGGGCGTCCAGGGTGATGGTGGTGACGTCGCTGTCGTCGACCGTGGTCACCGTGGCGGTGCTGGTCGTGTCGAGGGCTTCGTAGTTGCCACCGTCGGTGTCGGTGATGCTGAGGGTCTGGCCCTCGTCGCCTTGCTGGAAGACGTCGTCTKCCCGGCTGGCGAACGTCACGCTGCCTTCGGTGGCGTTGGCGGCAATGACGATCTGCTCACCGTTGGACAGCGTGATCGTGAGGTCCGTGGCCGGGGCGTTGTTCACGCGGGCGGTGACGGTGATGTCGTTGCCTTCGGTGACGGTGTCCGGGGCGTCCAGGGTGATGGTGGTGACGTCGCTGTCGTCGACCGTGGTCACCGTGGCGGTGCTGGTCGTGTCGAGGGCTTCGTAGTTGCCACCGTCGGTGTCGGTGATGCTGAGGGTCTGGCCCTCGTCGCCTTGCTGGAAGACGTCGTCTGCCCGGCTGGCGAACGTCACGCYGCCTTCGGTGGCGTTGGCGGCAATGACGATCTGCTCACCGTTGGACAGCGTGATCGTGAGGTCCGTGGCCGGGGCGTTGTTCACGCGGGCGGTGACGGTGATGTCGTTGCCTTCGGTGACGGTGTCCGGGGCGTCCAGGGTGATGGTGGTGACGTCGCTGTCGTCGACCGTGGTCACCGTGGCGGTGCTGGTCGTGTCGAGGGCTTCGTAGTTGCCACCGTCGGTGTCGGTGATGCTGAGGGTCTGGCCCTCGTCGCCTTGCTGGAAGACGTCGTCTTCACGGCTGGCGAACGTCACGCTGCCTTCGGTGGCGTTGGCGGCAATGACGATCTGCTCACCGTTGGACAGCGTGATCGTGAGGTCCGTGGCCGGGGCGTTGTTCACGCGGGCGGTGACGGTGATGTCGTTGCCTTCGGTGACGGTGTCCGGGGCGTCCAGGGTGATGGTGGTGACGTCGCTGTCGTCGACCGTGGTCACTGTGGCGGTGCTGGTCGTGTCGAGGGCTTCGTAGTTGCCACCGTCGGTGTCGGTGATGCTGAGGGKCTGGCCCTCGTCGCCTTGCTGGAAGACGTCGTCTKCMCGGCTGGCGAACGTCACGCTGCCAGTTGTTTCACCAACGGCAATAGTGATCTGTTGCCCATTATTCAGCGTAATAACCAACGGGCTGGCCTGAGGAGCGTTGCTAACACTGGCCGAAACAGTGATCGGCTCGCCTTCAATGACCTGCTGAGGAACACTTAGGGTAATAACATCGGTCTCTCCATTACCTGGAGTCGGCTCTGGCTCTGGGAGGTCATCAGCAACGGCCGCAGCAACTTCACCGCCATCAAATTCAAAAAATTCAGCACCTTCTAGGCCGCCTTCGGTGCTGAAACTAAGAGTATCCGTCTCTTCAGCAATACGGGCAACGCGTACAAAGTCACTACCGCCACCACCGCCACCGGCACCACCGCCGGCTGCAGTCGCGTCAAGAAGGTCGAGCAGATCACCCTCGTCGTCTAGGGCGGCAAGTAATGTGTCAAGATCGTCGTCTTGCACACTGGCATCTTCAGTAGCAACAATCTGGTCGCTGTTTAACTCAGGAGTGACGGCAACTTCCTGACCACCTTCTACGACATTGGCGCCCGACCCATCAGCAAAATCAAGCTCTACGCGACCATCGTTGGAGGTAATTAGCGTTTCGCCTTCTTGAAGCGTATCGCCAATGCGCAGCTCACGTAGATTACCCGCTTCGTCACGAGCCCATGCTTGCCCTGTAATCGCGATTACTGTTGCCATTGCCATGTGTCACTCCTGGATCATTGCTCGATCATTGTTTGGCGCCACTTAATCTAGCGCGTGAGCACTAGTCAGATTAGCGGCATATGAATCCATCCTAGGGGAGTAGGCAATTAAAAAGTATTGTACTGATGGACAAAAAAATGAGGCCATTTAGGCCTCAATTTGTAATGCAGGATAACTACCACAATTCGACACTAGCTATGCTAGGAACTTAACTGTTCAGTAACCGGCGCCAGCTTCAGAATTAGCTGTAAGCGATCCCGAACAGCAAGCTTTTTAAAAATAGCACTAAGGTGCGCTTTTACGGTGCGCTCGGTAATGTCGAGCTGTCTCGCCACCTCTTTGTTGGTAGCACCACGGGCAACCGCAAGCGCCACTCCTCGCTCACGCTCAGTTAGCAAATCGAGATATTCACTATGCTGAAATGAACCACCTTGGTTGCGCTGCTGCAACGCTTTAAACGAGCCCCCCAACACCTTGGCTAGCAGCTCTTGGCCTACCCATACGCCTTGATTGGATACCACTAAGGCAACCTGCTTAAGCACCTCAGGCGCGGCCAGGGTATGCACGTAGCCACGCGCACCAAGATCTAACGCTCTGAGCGCTTCCCGGTCATCCGGCGCATAACTGAGCACCACGGCAACGGCACCTTCAGCAATAATTGAAGGAACTAACTGCGGCCAATGTTCAACCGTGGTGGAGAGCCAAACCAAATCATTCGGTTGAGCCGACTGAAGAATCGTTTCCGGGTCTGATGAAGCAACATTTTCAAATGCGTTTTTCCAACGTCCTTTTAAACTACCGTCGGTGGTAATAAACCAATGCTTCATCAGCGCTCCCCCATGGAATCACGCCACGCTCTTAAGACAGGTTTCAGCATAAACTGCATCACCGTGCGCTTGCCCGTCACTATGTCCACCTGCGCCGTCATGCCGGGAATTACTTGTAGTCTATCGGCGACATTTTCGTTTTCTAAACTGCGCACCCGCACTTGGTAGAAGGTATTACCGTCATCATCAGTAATGGTATCGGCACTAATACGCTCAAGTTCGGCCTGTAAGCCACCATAAATGGCATAGTCATAAGCCGTGAGCTTGATAGTCGCGGGCTGCCCTGGATGCAGAAAGGCGATATCTTGAGGTGCAATGCGCGCTTCAACCAGCAGTTGGTCATCGGTGGGGACTATTTCCACCATCTCCTGGCCAGGCTGAGCGACGCCACCAATGGTACTGATATGAATGCGTTGAACAATACCGTCAACCGGCGAACGAATTTCGGTTAACCGAACGCGATCCTGCAACCCTGTTCCCGATTGTTGCAACGCATTTAAGTCGCCCAGCGTTTGAGCCAGATCGTTTCGCCATTCACTTCTTCGCTCTGCGCCTAGCTCCAGCAGTTGCCCCTCAGCTTCTTCCACCCCAGCCTCTAGGCGTGAAACAGCGGCATCAGCCTGATTACGCTCGCCGGTTGCACTTGATACATCTCTTTGCAAACGCAGCACTTCTACTTCAGAAACAGCACCCGAGGCCAGTAGTGGGCGCGTTAGATTTAATTCTTGGCTCGCCATATTGACCTCTCGCTGGGCAGTATCACGGCGTGCCTGTGCCTCACGCAGCTCCTCCTCACGCTGGCGGATACGATCCCTTAAAACGTTCTCCTGTTCGCGCATCTCTTCACGGCGGCTTTCATACACTTCGCGCTCTTGCATCACGATATCAGGGACTTCTTGCCGCAACTCTTCGGAAGGCTCAAAGGCCGTACCCGTTGCTAACGCCCGTAGCCTTTCAGCGCGCGCTTGAAGCGCATAGCGTTGAGCGCGGTTTTCACGAAAATCAGATACAAAACGGGTGGGGTCAATTTGCATCAGCACTTGGCCCGCCTCGACAATCTGTCCTTCGCGAATAAAGATTTGTTCAACAACGCCACCGTCAAACGACTGAATACGCTGTAGCTGGCTGGCGGGTATCACACGCCCCGCTCCACGAGTTACTTCATCGATAGAGGCAAAGTAAGCCCACACTAAAAGCGCCACAACGGTGATCAGTACGGTATAGAGAAATAGCCGGGCACGAATGGGCTCTTGCTGCATGCGCGCCCAATCGGTATCGCTAGCCCAATCACGGCTTAAGTGGGCGGAAGACACTCGCTTGGCAAACAACCGATCCATAAAAGGACGAAACGGTTTTTGACCTTTTTCTGAGAAACGGCCAATGGCGTCAAAGCCTTTTTGCTCGGTCGTGGATGAGGGTTTACGCGCCATTACGATGCCCTCCCGATCTGGCCTTTACGCAAGGCCTCGACCACGGTGTCACGCGGACCATCAGCCACGACCTTGCCACCATCCATAACAATAATTCGATCAACCAGTGAAAGCAGCGAGGTGCGGTGTGTGACCACCAGGATGGTTTTTCCTGCAGCCACGTTTGTCAGGTTAACTTTAAATGCCTCTTCGCTGGCGTTATCCATTGAGCTTGTGGGTTCGTCCAACAATAAAATAGGCGGATCCTGCACCAGCGCACGGGCAATAGCGACGGACTGTTTTTGCCCGCCGGAAAGCGCTTGGCCGCGCTCGCCTACTTGCAAATCCACACCATGCGGGTGGCTATTGACGAGAGACTCCAAACCCGCCAACTCAATCGCCCTAAGCAGCGCCTCATCATCAACCCGATCGCTGCCGCCCCCAGCCACAATATTGTCCCGTAGCGAACCTGAAAACAGGCTTACATCTTGAGGAACGTAGCCGATATGGCGACGCAGCTGCAGCGGGTCTAGCTGGCGAATATCCACGTTATCAACCAGCACGGCACCCGATGTTGGCTGATAAAACCCTAGCACCAATTTGTTTAATGACGATTTACCGCAACCAATGCGACCAAGTAGCGCGACCTTTTCGCCAGCTTTGACGGTTATCGAAACATCCTTCAGCGCTTCGCGCTCTTCATTGGGGTAACGCAACGTGACTTTTTCAAGGCGTATATTGCCTACAAAGCTGGGCTTTTCTACGTAGGCTTTGCCCTCATGGCGCTCTACCTTTTTATCCATCACAGCGTTTAGTGACTCAAGCGCCGTTGAGGATTGATGATATTGCGCCAGCAGCGCCGCAGCTTGACTGATCGGCGCCATTGCACGTGAAGAGAGCATATAAGCGGCAATCAACCCACCCTGGGTGAGGTTACCTTCGATGATCTGATAAACACCCACAATAATCACGCACACCGCCACACTGTGCTGTGCCCATTGGGCCACATTGGAGACCGAAGTGCTGACCATCTTTAACTGCGCGCCGGTACGGGAAAGAAAGGCCGACGACTTCTCCCAGTGGCKCTGAATGCGGCTCTCTGCCCGCAGCGCCTTAACATTTTCTAACTGGGATATCGATTCCACCAACAGTGAATTGCGCTGTGCGCCGACTTCCCAGGTAGTTTGCGAAAGCTCATGGAGCTTGCCTTGTGCAGCCAGCGCATAGAGCAGTACAAACACGATGCCCACCAACACCGGCAGCACTAGCCAGGGATTAATCAGCGCGATAATCGCCGCAAACATCAGCACAAAGGGTAAATCGACAATGCTTAAAATAGTTGCCGAACCAATAAAGGCACGTACCGACTCAAAGGATTGCAGCGTGGAAGTGAACGACCCAGTTGATGCCGGACGCTCTTCTAAACGCAGGCCCAGTGCTTTGGCCATGATAGAGGAAGAGAGCTTCACGTCTGCTCTGCTAGCGGCTAAGTCAACAAAGCTGCTACGCATCAGCCTGAGCACCAGATCAAAACACAGCACGATAAAGATGCCTATCGCGAGCACCCATAGCGTTTCCGTTGCCTGGTTGGGCACTACTCGATCATAGACATTAAGAACAAACAGCGGCATTGCGATGGCGAAAACATTGATCGCCACCGAGCCCAATACGATATCGCGATAGAGAGGTCTGTTTTCGCGAATGACGCCCCAAAACCAGTGCTGATCGCGGCGTTTCTTGACCCCTGGTTCAGACGCATTATCCGCTAGAAATTTAGGGCGAACGTAAATAGCTTCGCCGCTATAGCCCGCATACAGCTCTTCAAGGGGCAGTTCAACGTTTGATTCAGATAGCTCAGGAAAAATGACGTTCGCTTTTTGCTGTTTGAGATCAATCCCCAACAGCACGCACGCCCGACCTGGTTCCAGCAAGAGAATAGCCGGAAAGAGTGCTGGGTTAAGCGCCGACAGCTTGCTTTTCACAATCCGCGCCGTTAGTCCAGCACGGGAGGCGGCCCTACCAAATACGGAAGGTGTTAGCTTGCCCTGCTCCAAGGGCAAGCCGGCTCTAAGGGCCTCTGATGACACCTCATGCTGATGAAATGAGGCAACCGCTTTCAAACATTCGAGTAACTCATCGCCTATTGGCTGCTCGCTAGCATTTGCAGCGGTCGGCCTTTCCAGCTTGGTTTGTGTCACAGAGACCTCATTCCCCTAATGCCTATTTAGGCATCTATTTCCCCCATGATTAGCGAAAGCCGCTAACCCTTCGCCGCCAAACGACGAATCATTCTCTTTCTGTACAGAAGACTATTCAAAAACGTTAGCCGCTAGTGACCAGCGTATCCTCGTGGTTCAACTGCAGATACGGGGAGGTCATGACTAGCAGCTCGTTGGCGGCATACGACGACGCTAGCGTATCAGCTTGAGCGGGTAACGAAGAAATACCGCGAGTAAAGTCTTCTAAATTAAAGCCACGAGGCCCTTCCGTTCCACAGGCCATCTCTGCGCTAAGCATGGCGTCGTCGTAACCCAATTCAGCTAGAGTGGGGATATCGTCACGAACCACTTCAAGGGTATGCATAAGTTGACCCATTGCGGCTAGCGTACGCGCTTGGGCCAAGGTTAAGTCAAACTCTGCATTCGCGTAGGCTCGGCTGGCCTCGAAGTACTCGTTCTCACTATCAAGTACGTCCAACAAAGTACGCTGGCCAATATCAAACTGCTGCTGGTAGGCCCCACGAACCCGGTTAATTGATTGGCGATGCTCGTTCAGGTAGCTCAATTGCTCTCCCAAGCGCTGGGTATCGTTGTAAGCAATTTGAGTGGTTTGACGTACGTTCGTACAGGCCGTTTCGCGCTGATTGACGGCTTGTTCAATACGCGTGGTCGCCGCATCAAAGGCCGCACTATCAGAACCACCGCGATAGAGGTTCATGCTGGCGACTAGCTGAATACTGTGCTCATCACTGCGCCCAGCTATTGAGTCGTCTTGATTATTGGTTCCCGTGCGCCCCTGAATATCCAGGCGGGGCATAAAGGCGGCCTTCGCAGCTCCTTGTTCCGCCCGTTGCACAGCAATATTTTCGATCGCGGCATGGAAATCCGGGTTCCCCTCGAACGCCATTTCGACGGCCTGGCTAACATCAGCGGGCAGTTCATCGGCCAAGCTAGGTGCAGGCGACATATTCTGAGGAGGAAGTTCGCCTACGATACGCTGATAACGGGCCGTTACATCGTGCAGGTTTGACGCTTCGGTCATCAAGTTGGATTCGGCTAACGCCAAGCGGCCGCTGATTTGCTCCAGGTCAACGCCACGGCCTGCTCCGGAAAGAGCGCGCTCTTCAATTTGCGCGAACACCCGTTGGTGTTCGCGATAGTTGTCTTGAGCTAAACGCACCATCTCACGGTAGCGAAGCACGTCAAGATAGGTTTGAAAAGCTTCAAGGGTCACCTCTTCACTTGCACCCAGCAATTCAAAATAGGCAATCAGCCGAGTGCGATCCAAACGTTCTACTTCACTACGGGTGGCAAACCCATCAAATACCATTTGGGTGAGCGTGAGTTCAGCAAAGTCACTGCTGTAGCTTCCGCGCCCATCATTTTGCTGGTCTTGCCGCCCCACACCGGCAGAGACATCAATCGAAGGCAAATAGTTACCCTTTGCGACTCTGACATCGCTCCCGGAAGCGCTAAAATTCGCCCAAGCAGCATTGACATCGGGATTGGAAATGATCGTTTGTTGAATAGTGCTGGGAAGATCGGTGTTGCCAGGCGCGTAGAGGCTAGCGGGAAGAGACTGCGCCAATGCCGTAAGCGGGACACACGCTAACGTGGTCACTGTCAGCGGCTTAAAAACATGGTGACAGAAGATTTTTTTGAGTCTCGATACGGCATTTTTTTTCATCGTCAGCGTTCCCTATAGTGTGGCACTCATCGCACGCAGCTCATTATTCGTATGATCCATTGAGCTATGTTGCACTATTGCATCAAGTATCAGCCCACGAAACCTCATCGCTAAGTGAGCTTATATCCCTACGAGCGCCCAATTTTTGAATTAAGCCAATGGTAGTTAATACTTAATCAGCTGAGCTTAGCTTAATTTAGTTAATTTCCTACTCATCGTGAGGACATAAAACCAAATGTCACAAAAAATTACAATAAGAACATCATTAAATCACAAAAAAAATTCAGGATTGTTCGTTTTTCTGGGCTTGTTGCAGCCCGAGCCCCAGTAGTATCAGCACTAGCCCAATCAAGGTTGAAGGCAAGATAGGCTCTCCAACGACCAGGAAAAGTAACAGCAGTGAAACAGGAGGTGAAAGAAAGATCAGGTTGGAGACTTTGGCCGTGCGCGACACCTTGTGTACCGCCAACTGCCAGAGAATAAACGCCACACCCATCTCAAATAAGCCCACATAGACACCGGCACCAAAGGCGGGCCAACCGTGCCATTGCAATCCTGGACCCAACAGTAACAAGACGGTCAACACGGGCAGGCCAACACTAAAGTTCTGCCACTGGCCTACAAGGAGTGGGCGCCTATCACGCGCATTGAGCAGCCAATAAAGTGCCCATAGCAACGTCGAAGCAAGTGCCAGCACGACCCCTAGCGGGTCGGCGAAAGAAACATTAAAAACCGAGCCACGGGTAGCGATTACCCATACACCTGCGTAGGCGACGAACCCAGCAGCGATATCCATACGCGTCAAGCGCTGCCCAAGCAAAGGCACAGCTAAAAACGCCATCGCCAAGGCCCAAGTGTAATTTAGGGTCATAGCCTCTTGCCCAGGGAGGCGGTCATAAGCGGCGAAGAGCACCAAATAATAGGCCACGGGATTCATCAGCCCCGCCCACGCGGCTGTTTTCCAACCGGTGCGCAACGCTATGCTGATATTCCCCTGCTTAATGACCAGCGCCCCCATCAATGCCCAGGAAACAAGTGCTGCGAGCCACATCAGCTCCACAGGGCTCATCCAAGCAAGCGCCACTTTGAAGGCCGTTGCCACCGTTGACCAAAGCGCTACTGCTCCCAACCCGCATAAAATGGCATACCGATCTTGGCTCATCGATCGATATGCCCTAAATCTCGACCTGGCTCCAACTGGTCTCGCACACGTTGCTTAAGAAGCTTGATATCCGGAAAGCCACCATCACGCTTTCGCTCCCATAACAGCTCATCATCACACCAGATCTCGAACGTGCCGCCATGGGAGGGGGAGAGCGATACCTCACTTAATCCTTCGCCAAAGGTTGAGAGCAATTCCTGTGCATACCAACCGCTACGCAGTAGCCACTGGCATTGAGTGCAATAGCGGATTTGAATACGTGACATCCCTGGCCTCCTAGACAAGTTAATATGGCATCCTAAGCAGACATTCTGTCATTTTGAGTTAGCCTGAGATAGGTCGATTAAGAAGGAGCCCCGATGGCCGAGCATCACGTTTCGCAAACTCGCCTGTATGAGTGGCTAACGGGCGATGACGATAGCCGCATGTGCGACGACATACCTGAAAGCGCTTGCAACGAACAGCCGCGCAATTTTTTTCTGCACGTATGGGCTTCTTTGGGTAATAAGCTGGCTGACGAGCTGTCTAGCGCGCGTTTAGTGCTACCCTGGCTGATGGGGATTATTGGCGCTCCCGTCTGGATGGTAGGGCTACTGGTACCCATTCGAGAGGCAGGCGCCCTGTTGCCGCAAATTTTTGTAGCTGGGTTTATCCGCTTAAAACCTAAGCGAAAATGGGTGTGGGTAACCGGCGCGCTGGTTCAAGGGCTCGCTGCGTTAGTCCTTGCCGTGCTTGCGTTATTCGCCTCCGGCACCTTAGGCGGTGCGTTAGTACTCGCAGCGTTAATTCTACTCTCGCTGGCCCGAGGGTTATCTTCAATTGCTACAAAAGATGTGCTGGGCAAAACCATTGCCAAGCGCCGACGCGGCACGCTAATGGGCTGGAGCGGCAGCATTGCCGGCGCTGCCACGCTAGTGGCAGGGGCTGTGTTAATGCTATTTGATGGCCACCCAGGCAATTTAGTGTTAGCGATATTGCTGGCCATAGCTGCTAGCGGCTGGCTAATGAATGCCATCGCCGCTGCCCGTATTCAGGAGGCCCCCGGCGCAGTAAAAGGCGGCGAAAACGGCTGGGACAGTATTAAATTGGGCCTATCATTGCTAAAAAATGACCGCACTTTTTTACATTTCAACCTTGCCCGGGCACTTCTGCTGTCAAGTGCCCTCGCCCTCCCCTACATTGCACTACTAGGACAAAACCAAAGCGGCACCGACCTGGGGGGCTTGGGTATACTGGTTGTGGTATCGGGGCTTGCTGCCATGATAGCAAGCCCGGTCTGGGGAAAACGGGCAGATCAGTCGAGCCGTGGTGTGATGCGCGATGCGGCGATCGGTACCGCTATTTGCTGCTTACTGGGCGCCAGCCTGACTTGGCTACCCGGTGGGTGGACACACAGCATATGGCCCTATGCGGCAGTTTACGCGTTATTAGTCATTATTCACCACGGCGTACGCTTAGGGCGTAAAACCTATCTCGTCGATATGGCTAGCCAAGATAACCGTGCACTTTATGTGGCGCTTTCGAATACTTTAACCGGCGTGTTAATGCTCATCGTAGGCGGCATCATTGGCGCCTTTGCACAGTGGTTTGGTAGTAGCGTATTACTCCTCATTCTAGCGGCTACCGCCGTGGGAGCTATCCTTAGCGCTCACCAACTACCTGAGGTGGAGTGACATGGCACGGCCTTCACCTCAAAAAATGAGCACCACAGCGGCTATCCACAAGACTGCCAAGGTTAAGGTGCTGCTCAAGATTGCAATGCGTGACAACGCTCGCCATGATAGAGCCTAATAGCAGCAAGGTGTTGGAGCATTTGCTACGCTGCCTATAATAAGCAATTGGAAATTCCGGAGTTTCACGGACAAACTGAACTGCCGTGAACGATGGAAAAGGACTTGAGCTGCAACAGGAACCCCTTGATGAAACGATCTCCATTGATCAGTCCAGAACTGCTCGAACGAATTGTTGATGCATCGGAAGACGGCATTGTCGTTGCCGAACAGGAGGGGGATGAAAATATCCTCATCTACGTCAACAAAGGCTTTGAGCGCCTAACCGGCTATAGTGCGGATGAAATCTTGTATCGCGACTGCCGCTTCTTGCAAAATGAAGACCGCGATCAGGACGCGCTAGTTGCTATCCGGGATGCGCTTAAAGATGGCCGACCTTCTCGCGAAGTACTGCGTAACTATCGCAAAGACGGCACTATGTTTTGGAATGAGCTGTCCATTACGCCGGTCTACGACGAAGCAGATGAGTTGATGTATTACATTGGCGTGCAAAAAGACGTTACCGAACGCGTGGAAGCGCAGCTTGCGCTAGCGGAGCTGCAAAAGCAGCGAGAAAACAGCTAATCATTAACTTTCTCACTAAAAAAAACTATAAAGCTTGAACTTCATCCCAACTGGCGTTATATAGCGGCAAGGCGCTTAAACTGCGCTAGGTGCTTCACTTTGCGGATGGCATGTGTTTTTGAACCTCACATGTCCGCGTATGAAGCCATTGTTACGCCGGCACGCCGGCTGGGTTGGAGGACATCACATGAGCCGTGATCCCCTAAGTCGTGAAACGTTTACTACCGATGCACTCGAATCAGACGAGTTCGAAAGCTTAGACGCTGTCAATGACGATCACTACAGCAAAAGCAAACCAAGCAAAGCTGACAGCTTGCGCGCGCGACGCCAAGTTGAAGCATGGCTGGAAGAACGCCGCCTCCAGCGTGCCATTGAAGATGACTGGGACGAAGAAGAGTAAACTTTTTACGGCTCGGCCTTCTCAGCGAATGAGCGGGCCAGCTAAGTTATACGCTCCTAGCCTTTCCTGGCGCAGACCACTATCATCACTCCCTGGTCAGTAATAGCAGTTAGTAATAAGAGTCAGTAGCCCGCTGCTGTCGCTTTATTCTTTTCATCAACTTAACGGATCTCCATGGCGCAATATTGCTATCTATCCCATAAATTTTTCGTTAACTTTGATGGGTGGGTGGGTTGGAGGACGCCAAACCAAGGAGCTTAAGTCATCGCTTGGAAAAAAATCCCGCTCAATTTCTGTAGAAAACTGGCATTTTAGTTAAATTTTAAGTTTATGAGACGAATTTAGGCTCCAAAACTTAACTTTTTAGTCACGCCATAAACTGCCGGTGCGGCGGTCAGTCGATACACACAAGGGTATTTTCATTCGCATGGAATGGGAGTCGCTTCCGTTTGTTTGAGGCTGCTTTGTCAATGCTCATTGCACTAGGTGGAACTTGTATATAAGGGTAGATGTGGCTATATCAGTGACAAGAGATACTGCCGGTAGTATTGAGAAAAGCTCAGCGTCAGTAATGAAGCCTCATTAACTTGCAGCTCGCTCTTTCCATTCTGCTCTTTAACAGAAAGGGGTTTACCTTCACTTTCTTTTGCGCCTTCGGTATCGCCATTGGCGCGTTCAGTGTGGGATTGGGTCGGACGGCCATTAAGCTTTTTTGCCTGCAGCGTGGATTGATCCTCGGGAAGATCATTCGCGATTCTTTGCGAGTATTTACGCAGAGTAGGTTCAGCGATCACGTAAAGCCACGCTTCCCTATCTTCAATACCCATCTTTCTTAAAATACGGCCTAGAACCTGCCTGTAGTGAAGCTCAGTGCGAATGCGACTGAGGTAACAGCACACAGAAAGACGCTGAATATCAGTGCCTTCAGAAATCATGCTAACCGCTACAATCCAGCAGGTGTTGTCATGCCGAAACTGGTCGATTAGTTGCTGAGCCCGAGGTGTTTTACTGGTGACCACGACATAGCTTTGATGCTTAGCATTCAGTATTCCAGCAATTTGATGGGCATGCTCGATATCCGTTGCCACCACTAGCCCCCCAGCTTGAGGGGTCTTATGTCGGGTTTCACTCAGCTGCTGAATACCTATATCCAGCACAGCATTGAGGATGTCGTCATGGCGCAACAGGTCTTCATAGCTAACGGGTGACTCACTGAGTAGTTGAGAGAAGCATGAAAACCCTCGAACAGACTCGGTGTTTTCTTTTTCCTCGACGAGCCTGATTAGAGGGTTATCGATCAGCGTAATCCGTGGAGCTCTGCACACGCCCTCGTTTACAGCACTTTGTAGGTCATAACGATAGTCACAGATCAGCTGCCCTTCTGGATCAGAGTAACGTGCCAACGCGATAGGAAGGTCATCAGAACGCCAAGGGGTTCCAGACAAGCCGAGGGTATAAGTTGCTTGATCCTGGATATTTCGAATAATCTGCTGCCCCCATGTGTTACTAAGGAGAGGATCATGACCTGCGCAGTGATGAATTTCGTCGAAGATAGCTAATACGCGGAATTTTTTAAAAATATCCCAAAATTCTTCCTGTTGGTATTCCATGGACTGGTAAGTATAAGCGGCGCCTGCGGATGCAATGACGTTTCCAAAACGCTGGTCTAAAACAGCAGAAAACGTGCGCTGCATACCTGCAACCACTTCCCGCGTAGGGGCAAAGCAGATAACGAAGTCGATAAGCTGTTTTTCAAGTAACCACTTGGCCAATTCGGCAGCAAGACGGGTTTTTCCGCTGCCGGGGGTTGCCTGAACGAAATAATCACGGTGGCTCTGATAGTGTGTTTTGGCCTTGTCTAAACAATCCGCTTGCCACTTCCGCAATATAATCATGAGCCACTGAGGCGGCTTATGGCCTTTTCTAAAGCGCTGACATGGCCTAAAAGACGTGAGCTACGCTCGTGGGCACTGCGGTAGTCAATTGAAAGGCTATTATTAAGCTCCGGATGGTCACTCATAAGCTGTTGGAAGGCTTCCACTTCCCCTAAAGATTCCAAAAATCGGCTTTGCGCCTCATTTAACTTTTTTTCCAATACCGTGTAGCTATCGGTAGGCACTTTTACTGCTTGCCTGTTCTCTTCGCTACTTGACTGGCTCGCATCATTGATGACTGGCTCATTCAGTGTTTGAGGATGTGTGCGCTGAAGCCACTCAGCAAAGTCATCTTCAGGATTACCAAGATCAGCTTCCAGCAGCGCAGCTCCTACATGGTACAGCTGACCACGTATACGTCTCTCGCTGTCCTTCTCAACAAAATGAGCCTTAACCAGCTTTTTGATTCGTTCATAAATGAAGCGTCGCAGTGGTGCTTTGTGTACAGGATTAACGCTGTATAGCTCCAGATACTGATCCCGAAGGCTTTGAACACAGAATGTGGAGTTTTCTGGCTTCAGCAAGAGCTGAATGATTCGCCGATCTATGCTCGGGAGGTTACGGGACATGGGTATGGGCATCAAAGGAGTTAAAATACGGATTATAAGCCGTGGCTTGATAGGCCGCAACGCTCGATAGTTCTGCCTCATAACCAATGAGGCAGATATGGAAGAGCTGGCATTCGCTATCGGGAAAAATATTAGAGAAAAGCGCCGAGCGAATGGCCTCCCTCAGGATCGCTTTGCATTAGTAGCAGGCATTGATCGTAGCTATATGGGAAGGATAGAGCGTGGAGAAGTGAGCATCACCGTTGAGAAACTGTATAGGATTGCAGCGGCCTTGCAGTGCGAGCCGGTAGCCCTGCTTCCTAAGATATCTTCTATCCACCTGCAGCCGCCCCATAAGGCCAATAAAAGCAGTCTTAAAAAAAGACAGTAGCTATATTCCGCTATGAGATGTGACTCTACAGCTGTTTGATATGACGTTTTCGCGATATGGTGCTTTATCTGGCATAAAGACATTTATCTCCACGTGATCATCATAGATTATTGTTTTTTTATGATATAAAAAAGCATCAAGAGCTATTCTTGTATAGGAAATTTCCTGTGGTTTTCAGAACGCATCTTCACTGATTAACCGGAACACCATTCGCTTGGCTTAGTTGAGATCACTTTGGCAAGCATGTACCACTCGTACGCTTCGCTCCCTCTAGGGTAAAATATGATATTCAGCTAAAATCTGCTGGATTATAAGGCCTCGAAGGTAAATCATCACATGGCTCGCCAACGCCCTACACCGATGCTTGATGCCGCCAAGCTTCGAGAAAACGCTCTTACCTCCATTCGATTGGGCGTTGAAGACTTTGAATGCTCCAGGCACCAAGGCGGCGATCCAGCACGGGCACTCTCGGCTATCCGAAATCTTTTCGCAGGAGTACTGCTCCTATTCAAGTACAAAATCGCTACATGTGTGGAGGATCCTGCTGATGCTGCAGCTCTGATCTTAAATCCACCCGAGGTTTTGCCTCGCTCAGATGACGCTGGAGGAATCGAGTGGGTGCCTGTGGGCAATTTCAAGACCACAACAATTGATGTGGGAACGATTCGAAAGCGCTTCGAAGCTTTTGAGATCGATATTGACTGGGATGTGATCAGAACGTTACAGGATTGTCGTAATCATCTGGAGCATCTGCATCCCGCCCACACGCTAGGTGAGGTAGCCGATTTCGTAGCGGAGCTGTTCCCAGTGCTGCGCAACTTCATTCAGTTGGAGCTGGGAGAGTCACCAGCAGCAATCCTCGGAAATGCCTGGAAAATCATGCTTTTGCACCATAACTTCTTTATAGATACCAGACAACAATGCGAAGAGGCTTGGTCTGAGGCTTGCGTACCAGAAGGGATGGAATCGTGGCTCAACGAATGTAAGTGCCCAGGATGCGGCTCCACCTTGTTAGCACCTGCGCAAGAAAGCCTGGATGCAGGCGATACCGTTGAATATAACGATGACCGTTTTCAGACCACCTGTATAGCCTGCGGATACACAGTCTTGATAGCCCCGCTCATGATAGTTGCACTGGAGAGAGCCCATAGTTACGACCCACGCGACGGTGACGAGCCCAGTCTTGAGGGCTGCAATCAATGCGGCCGGAGAACATTCCTCATTCATGAGCAGTCCTGCTTGTGGTGTGCCGCTGAACTCGAATACTCGGAATGCGAGATTTGTGAGGAGAACCTGACACAAGCAGATCAGGACAGCGGTGGGCTGTGTTCCAATCATGCTCACGCTTATGAGAAGTTCATGCGGGAAGATTGACTAAGTTTTGGCGCAAACTAGCCCTAGCTTATCGTTACTAACGGCGAAATAGGCACCTGCCAACGTCGTTATAGCTCCGACCAAAGCTTGCAGTAGATATGCTCTCTGCAAATCCCGAAATCATTGGGGCACTGAATTGTGCGAGTGTCCTCATCATGCGTTTTGACTACCACCGTCCAAATTACAGATTGTCCCTCCAACGCCTCCACCACTTCGAGGAAATAGGCTTTATCTACTGCCGACAGAGGATAAGGCGCCTTAAACGTCAACAATGACCCCGTGATACATTTCATCATCCAACCCAATACACTCGACCTTGACTCGGTTCCATAGCCGATTTTCAATATTGCGAGTAATTTGGCTCTCAGACATAAGAACGGTCTTTACATCCAAAAAACCATCAACTTCCTGTCGACGGTCAATATGCACTAACAGGCGCCCATCTTTCCGTTCGCACGAGTTTGTGTAGTGATTGGTAGGGATATACCGCAGAGAATATTTATAGCCACCTTCGATAAAGACTTTTCCCACATTGCGTATTTCATGCTCAATATACGCTTCACTACGCACGATGGAAGTTGGTATCGAGAGAACGACTTTAATGCTCCCCGCCTCTTTGTCCTTATGAATAAACATAAGGACGTATTCATCAATCCAATCTAGATTGACCCCATCATTATCGCTGTAAGACTTTAAGCATCTTTTAAGATCGGCGACAGTGGTGACGTTCGAATAAGAAGGTCCTTTCAGCGTTAACACAAGAATATTGGCTTCGCCCATGTATTCTATTGAATTGTCTATTGAATGGGCCAGAAACATAAACGCTTCAGTGGGGTACTCTGTGATTCCCTTTCTAAAACGTCCGGCGATTTTTTTCCGGATGCCTGCAGAGGATTCAAAGAATACCACCCACACAATGATTGCGACGAAGGGGGCTATGCCTAAAGGCAATATAAGAATAGTATTTCCGTACATTACAATACCTCACCAAACACCATCTTATTTCCACCAGCCCTTTGGCCACATCTTGTCCGGTTCACTATCCGTCTAGGCACTCAACACGCCATTCTTCAAGTATATCATGACGAATGGGGGTTCCCAGCAGGTGATGGCCACTCAACAGCGTTGTCACCGCTAAAAAACGGTTTCAAATCACTTATTTTTCGTATGCCCATCGTGGCTGCCTCTCATTAATATCAGCAATTTTTTGTGATTCACTTTCTTGAGAAATACTCACTCGTACTATCTTGTGCGGTAGCCTAAATAATACCTGAATCCGTGAGACCGGCCCCCGGAAGCACTTCTAACCCACTGACCTGCATGGCAATATAGCCATTATCGCCATTCACCCAGACAGTGCCATGCCCAACATAAAGTTCCGCGCCAGTTGCCGCACCCTCACCAGCCACGCCGGGCTGTCCATCATCGGGCAATGCTTCGAGATCGCTGGCGTCGACAGCATCGACAGCCGCTTCCCCACCACGCTGGGCATGCGCACCAGTGACGTGATCAAGAGCTACCTGGGCCTGCTGTGTCTGGGCATGAGCGACTATGACGCTGTCGAGAACTTCCGCCGCGACAAGCCCTTCCAACAACTGCTGACCCTGCAGAAGGTGCCGAGCGCGGCGACGCTGCGACAGCGGCTGGAAAAACTTGCCGCCAACGACCTGCAGGCGCGCACCGCCACCTGGTCCACGACCCTGCTGTCACTGATCGAAGCACCGATCACCGCCGAGACGACGCACGTCTGCCTGGACATCGACACCTTCGTCATGGACAACAGCAACTCGAAGAAGGAAGGCGTCTCGCGGACCTACCAGAAGGTCGATGGCTACACCCCGATCGCCGCCTATCTGGGCAACGAAGGGTGGTGCCTGGGTCTGGAACTGCGGCCTGGCAAGCAGCACACCATGAAGGAGAGCAACGCCTTCCTGGAGCGGGTACTGCCTCGCGCCCAATGCCTGACCAAGCAACCGATCCTGTTACGCGAGGACAGCGGCTTCGACAGCCAGGCGCACCTGGCGCTTCTCGAACAGCAACGCCAGGTCTTTGCCGACGAGGGGCGCCGGCTCGACTATGTCGTCAAATGGAACCCGCGTGGCTCGGCCACGGCTGATCGAGATACCTGGCTGGCGGTGGCGGCGGACTACTGGGAAGAGCTGCGTCCTGGCAAGCGCCAGGCGCTGTGGACGCAGACCGTCTCGATCCACGACGACAACAAGACCGAATACGTCGTCCAACGCGTGATGCGCCTGGTAGAGCGCACCGCCGATGGCGATGGCCAGTTGCTGCTCGAACCGGACTATGAGTTGGAAGGCTGGTGGMCCAGCCTGGACGAGGCGCCGGAGGCGGTGATCAAACGCTACCATGACCGATCACGACAAGGTCGAGATCGTCAGCATGGAAAATTCCGCTTTGGCTCGTATTGATTATTGTAGGATTCAGCGGTCTAATTGACAGTGTGCTTCTCTAAGCGGGGCAAGAGTGGGAGAAGCGACTGACCACGCCTAGTAAGCCTAAAGGCCTAACCTTTACGAGACGGGAACCATTTCGCCATGAGCGGTGACAACTCAAGCCTGGCTTCTGCATTGCGTGTTCTGCCTGACCGTTTGCCAGCTGGGCGTCCGACGCTGAATGATATCCTGAGCGCTCTGGGGGATCGTGGACTTGGGCTCGTTCTATTAATTTTTTCGATCCCAGCCATTATTCCGACACCAGGCATTCCAGCTGGCATGATATTCGGCTCGGCGCTTGCGCTGCTCGGTGGGCAAATGGTGGTCGGTGCAAAGCGTGTCCGCTTGCCGTCTTTCATCGCTCAGCGGCGTATTGGGCAAGAAGTGCTGCGCCAAGTCTTCCAGCGCGCTACGCCACTTATAGATAAGCTAGAACGCCGCCTGAGCATCCGTCTGGCCGGGCTGATGTCCCCTTTGGCCATGCGAGTTATCGGAGGGGTTATTGTTGTTATGGCGTTACTGATTGCATTGCCCATCCCATTTGGAAATMCCTTGCCTGGCTTGGCGATTCTGGCTCTATCGCTAGGCCTCGCGAGGCAAGATGGGATTGCAGTATTGGTTGGTATGAGCCTTGCGGTATTGGCTAGTGGTGTCTCTGTAGCACTGTTACACGGCAGCCTGAGGTTGTTCGATATGATTCACTGATGCGTGCGTAATATTCAATACCACCAAGCACAAGCAGAAGGCGCCGCAGACCAAGGTGTCCCCCGTTCCTAGGCAAGGCCACCATGACCTACAACAGGGGTTTCCCCGAGTCGAGAAGAACTGCGGCGTCGATCTATCAACCTTCTAGGGAGATTAAGTCTTTGGTGGATCAGAATGGATCGTCAACCATTTAATCAGGATACCCAGTTTAAATTCTTTAACGATTTTCACCTACGGCTCGCTTCCTTCCATCAGAGCCATCCTTTACGTTTAAAGTACCAATACGGTGCGATGCCTGACATAACCATCAGCCCCAGTGCCCAGGGATAGCCGAGCAACCACTTCAATTCCGGCATGTAGTCAAAATTCATTCCATAGATGCTGGCAACGAGAGTAGGCGGCAGGAACACTACGGCAGCAATCGAGAAAGTCTTGATGATTTGGTTTTGTTCGATATTAATAAAGCCCTGAGTCGACTCCATCAGAAAGTTGATTTTATCGAACAGAAAAGTGGTATGGGACATGAGAGTCTCGATATCGCGCATAATCTCACGTAGGCTTTCCGACTGCTCCGGTTGGGTTTTTAGATGACGCAGCAAAAACGAAATATCCCGTTGGGTGTCCATGAGGCAAAGGCGGATTTTTCCGTTGCTGTCCTCCAGGCGGGCCAGTTTGCCGATGGCGTCTTCCAACTCCGACTCCTCGTCCTCTAGAACCATATAACTGATCTTTTCCAGTTGGCGATGCAGATCTTCCAGAGCATCGGCATGGTTCTCCACTTTCTGCTCCAACAGCGTGACCAACAGGTCTTGTGGGGATTGCACTTCCACCTGTCCCTTGTGCGCTCTCATACGTAGCAGGCGGAAATCGGCCAAATCTCCTTCACGAATGGTGATCAAGCAATTTTTTTGAAGGATACAGGCAACGGATACGGTTGTGTGGCGACCCTCGCTTTGGGCGAGAAACAGTGAGTGGACGTGGATACCGGCCTGGTCCACGAAGCAGCGGGCCGAGGTTTCAATCTCTTCCACTTCATCCGGTTCGGGCAACTCGGTGCACAGCATGTGTTGCAAGAGAGCACGTTCGTCTTCATCCGGCTCGTGGGCATCAATCCAGTCGGCTTGGATCAGATGGCTACCCAACTCCTCGAGGGGGCATTTAATTTCGTGGATCAGGCCGTTTTCAATTTTAAACAATCTCAACATCAGTGGATCTCTATTGTTTTCAGTGATTGCCAGCGATAGGTTGCGGCTTCTTCGAACTGGTTATTGTGTGTAGTGATGAACAAGGCGGCGATACCATTATCATCCGCGGCCGGCATACCGGATTCCCGTCCCAGGCAGAGAAGGGCCGTGGACCAGGCGTCCGCTAGGGTTGGATTGTCATTGATGACAGTGACAGTGACCGAGACCGTGTTGTGAGTGACCGGTTTGCCCGTGCGGGCATCCAGGACATGGCTGTAGCGCTTGCCCTGTTCATCGAAGTAATGGCGGTAGGTGCCCGACGTCATAACGGAAACTGGGGCATCCTGACGGATGGTGAGGGCTTTTTGCACCGAATGACCACCGGGCAGAGGCCTCTTGACGCCAATACGCCAGGAAGAACTGTCCGGCTTATGCCCCCGGGTTTGCAGCTCTCCGCCAATCTCCACGAGATAGTTCTGTATCCCAGCAGCTTCCACTACGGTGGCAACCCGACCAACGCTGTAGCCTTGAGCAATGGAGGAAATATCCACATGAATCTGCGGGTCGGTTTTGCGCAGTTGGGTGGGTGTCGGGGTTTCTAGTTTGCTAAAACCGACGTGTTGTAGCTGCTGCATCAGGGTAGCCGGATCCGGTGGTGTCAGCGTTTGGCCCGAGAATCCCCAAAGATCAAACAATGGTTTGATGGTCAGGTCATAGCACCCCTGGCTGGCTTGACTGACCTGCTTTGCGGCTTCTACCAGTTCGACGATCTCGGAGCCGTCATCAATCGGAGCGGTAGTCTCCGTGGCGTTAAAACGTTCAATATCTGAATCCGGTTTGTAGTTCGACAACGAGCGATCCAGGCGATTGAATTCAGCATCGATCCGTTGCTGGAGCGCGTTAACGTCCACGCCTTCAGATTGCCAGACGCTGACATGCCAAGTAGTGCCCTGAGCGGCACCACTCAGCTTATGCACCTGATTGTCGAATGAATCACATCCTGATAGCACCGAAGCGATGGCAAACACTACAGGCCATTTAAGCCTCATGCTGACCAATCTGGAGGCTTTCCCAGCTATTGTGCCAAGCCCCTGAATAGCCACTGAAACAATTACCATCGTACTCCTTATCTCATCAGAACCCAGTAAATCAGGGCAGCCAGCCCCAGGCGATAGACCACATAGGGCCACATCCCAAAGCGGTTGAGCCATTTCAGAAAAAAGTGGATGGCTGTTAGCGCCATAGCGAAGGAGGTCAGTCCGCCCACTAGGAACGCGATCCAATCCACTGCAATATCACCAGTGGCCACCTCCAGCAATTTGGCGGAAGCGGCCAGCGCGGTAATGGGAATGGCCAGAAGGAAGGAAAAGCGAGCTGCTGCCTCTCGACTGAGGCCTAACATCAACCCAGCAGTGATGGTCACACCCGAACGGGAGGTGCCGGGAACGAGTGACAGTGCTTGGGCTGCACCGACTAACAGCACATCTCTCCAGGTCAATGTGGTGATCTTCCGGCTCTGTTTGGGACACCAATCCGCCCAGCCCAGCAACAAGCCAAAAATTAACGTGGTGAAAAAGATGATCGCGACAGAACGCAGTTGGGTGTCAATCAGATCCAGCAAGAGCAAACCGGCCAGTGCAGCTGGAACGGTGCCGATAACCAGGTAGCCTGCCATCAGGCCTTGTCCGATAAAGCGTCGCTGAATCAGCGAAGTAACGCTGTCCTTGGTCAAATCTCCAACATCGCGACGAAAATACAACATCACGGCGAGTAAAGTGCCCACATGTACCGCTAAGTCAAAAGCGACACCTTGGTCAGCCCAGCCAACCAACACCGGAGCCAGAATCAGATGCGCGGAGCTGGAAATCGGCAAAAATTCAGTGATGCCCTGAATGATGCCCAACCAGAAGGCCTGAACTACTTCCATCAAACCTCCCACGCCAATGTTTCGTCATGGCAAGCGGGAATGTGGGGCCAAAGTTTTCTTTGTCTCATAGGGATTGCGTTTCCTTTTTGTTGATGAAATAAGTGCCTTTGGGCAGCACGTGTTTGTAAGGCAATAATGAGTTGTGTGCCAGTGTGTCGTCGTCCACCGTTTCGCCTTGGKTTTTCAGTTCGTCCACGATGTTGCTGTTGCTGGAGATTTTCCAGTACTGGATGCACCCTAAACTTAATCCTGAATCCGTGAGACCGGCCCCCGGAAGCACTTCTAACCTGGATATTGCATAGGACATGAAAAAGGCGGCTGAAAATCGGTTATAATTCAAGCTCCTACACAAGAACCAACCGCCTCAGCCGCCATGACAAAATGTACCACGCCGTCCGCTTCCTTTCCACGCTGCAAAGGCCGTCAGGTCATCGCCCGTTTCGATGGCGGTGATCTCACTTCCGACGGCGGTATCCTGCTGCTGCGGCAGCTCGATCGCGAGATGGGCCTGACCCGCGCCGTCGCTCGCCGGCTCAGCGACGAGCGCGACGCTCAGCGCTGCCTGCATCGCACCGAAACCCTGGTCCGGCAGCGCGTGTTCGGCCTGGCGCTGGGCTATGAGGATCTCAATGACCACCAGGCCCTGCGTCACGATATCGCCCTGCAGACCGCCGTCGATACCGATGGCGTGCTGGCCAGTCAGTCCACCTTGTGCCGCTTCGAGCAGCAAGCCGACCGGGACTGGGCGATCACCATCCACGAAGAGATGATCGAGCAGTTCATCCGCTCGTTCCGGCGGCCACCCAAGAAACCGCTCTACCTCGACTTCGATGCCACCGACGATCGGGTGCATGGCCAGCAGCTCGGGCGGCACTTCAMCGGCTACTACAACCACTACATCTTCCTGCCGCTGTTCGTATTCTGTGGCGMCCAGCTGCTGGTCAGCTATCTGCGTCCGGCCTCGCTGGATGCCGCTCACCACGCCGGTGCCATCCTCGCCCTGTTGGTCCGGCGGCTGCGCCAGGCGTGGCCTGAGGKGAAGATCGTCTTCCGAGGCGACAGCGGCTTCTGCCGTCCACTGATCCTCAACTGGTGTGACCGCCACGGCGTCGATTACATCATCGGCCTCGCCGGCAACAAGCGCTTGGCCAAGCTGGCTCTGAACATCGACTACGCGTCGGCCATCCGCTTCGAGAAGACCTGGGAGAAGGAGCGTGTCTTCGGCTTCATCGAGTACGCTGCCAAGAGCTGGAAGGAGCGTCGACGAAAGGTCATCGTCAAGTCCGAGACCAGCCGGCGTGGCTTCAACACCCGCTATGTGGTCACCAGCCTGCGCGGCTGCAGCGCCGAGTGGCTCTATGACCACCGCTACTGTGCTCGGGGCGAGAKGGAGAACCGTATCAAGGAGCAGCAGTTCCTGTTCTCCGMCCGCACCAGCTGCCACGAATGGTGGCCCAACCAGTACCGACTGCTGCTGTCGGGTTGGCCTACCTGCTGCTGGAGCGGCTGCGCCGGGTCTACCTCAAGCGCACCGCCTTCGCCCAGGCCCAGGTCAACACCCTCCGCCTGAAGCTGCTGAAGATCGGCGCTGTCATCACCCGCAACACGCGCACGATTCGGCTGATGTTGAGCAGCCAGTACCCGGAGCAGGACCTCTTCCTGAAGCTGGCCAGCAAGCTGGTGCCGGGATAGCGCCGCGGCGTGCTGTCCCCGGCACAGAAAACACATGGGGGTAGGGGGAAATGCGCCTTGAGCTCAGGAAATTGATCAATATATAGCCAACTTCCAGCTCTGGGCGGCATCATCGCCACCAAACCTGGCATTTGGGTGCTGCTGACCAACCCGATGCAACATCCGGGCTAACCCACTGACCTGCATGGCAATATAGCCATTATCGCCATTCACCCAGACAGTGCCATGCCCAACATAAAGTTCCGCGCCAGTCGCCGCACCCTCACCAGCCACGCCGGGCTGTCCATCATCGGGCAATGCTTCGAGATCGCTGGCGTCGACAGCATCGACAGCCGCTTCCCCACCACGCTGGGCATGCGCACCAGTGACGTGATCAAGAGCTACCTGGGCCTGCTGTGTCTGGGCATGAGCGACTATGACGCTGTCGAGAACTTCCGCCGCGACAAGCCCTTCCAACAACTGCTGACCCTGCAGAAGGTGCCGAGCGCGGCGACGCTGCGACAGCGGCTGGAGAAACTTGCCGCCAACGACCTGCAGGCGCGCACCGCCACCTGGTCCACGACCCTGCTGTCACTGATCGAAGCACCGATCACCGCCGAGACGACGCACGTCTGCCTGGACATCGACACCTTCGTCATGGACAACAGCAACTCGAAGAAGGAAGGCGTCTCGCGGACCTACCAGAAGGTCGATGGCTACACCCCGATCGCCGCCTATCTGGGCAACGAAGGGTGGTGCCTGGGTCTGGAACTGCGGCCTGGCAAGCAGCACACCATGAAGGAGAGCAACGCCTTCCTGGAGCGGGTACTGCCTCGCGCCCAATGCTTGACCAAGCAACCGATCCTGTTACGCGAGGACAGCGGCTTCGACAGCCAGGCGCACCTGGCGCTTCTCGAACAGCAACGCCAGGTCTTTGCCGACGAGGGGCGCCGGCTCGACTATGTCGTCAAATGGAACCCGCGTGGCTCGGCCACGGCTGATCGAGATACCTGGCTGGCGGTGGCGGCGGACTACTGGGAAGAGCTGCGTCCTGGCAAGCGCCAGGCGCTGTGGTCGCAGACCGTCTCGATCCACGACGACAACAAGACCGAATACGTCGTCCAACGCGTGATGCGCCTGGTAGAGCGCACCGCCGATCGCGATGGCCAGTTGCTGCTCGAACCGGACTATGAGTTGGAAGGCTGGTGGACCAGCCTGGACGAGGCGCCGGAGGCGGTGATCAAACGCTACCAGGCGCATGCCACCCATGAGCAGTTTCACAGCGAGATCAAGACCGATCTCGACCTGGAGCGCTTGCCGTCCGGCAAGTTCGCCACCAACGATCTGATCCTGCATCTCGCCCAGTTGGCCTACAACATCCTGCGCCTGATGGGACAGCTGGGCATGACCGGCGAGCTGAGCCCGGTTCGCCACCCGGCCAAGCGGCGCCGGCTGCGCACCGTGCTACAAGAGCTGGTGCACCGTGCGGCTCTCGTGATTCACAAGGCACGGCAGATCATCCTCGACTTCGGGCAGGATATCGGGCGCATGACGGTGCTCAAGACGCTGCGGAGCCGACTGCGTTATCCACGAGGAACGCCATGCTGACCGTCAATCGGCGACACTCTATCCACAAGCAGTTCCAAGCGACACGCGATCGCCAGATATGTCGTGCCTGGCGGGTGGAAAGGCATGACAAAACGGGCCGTCAGCACCGATCAGCACGGTGGGTTTTGGCAATAACGGGCTTGCGAAAGCCAACTTGCACGGGGCGAATGATCAAAAAGTGCTCGCTGGCGGTGATAGGGAAAGTGTCGGCGCCGGCTTCACGGATTCAGGTAATATTCACTCATCGCTGAAAAAAAGATTAAGGCAGGAGAATAGCCATAGATGCGACACGAAAACATTCTTGCAGCCTTTGGCGGCGGCCTGGAACTGAACCAAGCGATACAGTGCACCCGTGACTCGCTCAACCAGCAGTGGGAACCTTCAAAGCTAGTTATAACAACTGACAGCGAAGCAATCACTCTGGCGCTTGAAGAACGACATTCGATAGGAAAGGTAGTTCGTGAGATACTAGAAGCACGCTTATCGGTTCTAGAAAGCGAAACCGAACAGCCGAAAGATCATGAGAAAGACTGGAAGTATGCTGCATTCTTAAGCAAAGAAGGCGCCTGTCAGGATGGCGATCATGCGCTTGCTGACTACGCAATGGCGGCTCCGTCGCTCTTTAATCATTGAGGTAGGCTATCGAAGTGGCACCTATTGAACCTAAACAGAAAAATCTTGAAGCTATTCCTGTCCCATCAAGCACATCAGGTAAAAACGAGCAAGCAATCGAGCTGGATCAAAAGCTTGAGCGACTGAGTAGAATCGCACACATCAGCATGCTAACTCTAGATGTGTGGGAGGACACAGATGCCGCTATTTCCTGGTTGTCGCGACCTAACCAGTCGTTGAACGGCCAAATTCCCTTGGTACTTTGCGAGACTGAATCAGGTAAGAAACAAGTGCAGCGCGTTTTACATGCTCTGGAGTGGGGCAGCCCTCCATGATTTATTGTTTAGCATGGACATCTTGTGTGCGGCAAATAACGGCTAAAAATGGTCTTGTAGGTGTCACTGTTATAGCGCCTGGACTCAGGTGTGTGAGGCGCCACCCTTTTTTGCGTCAGCAAAATTGGGTGGCGCGTCAAACATCACCTGTTTCGATTTGCTAGATTTTGCCGGCACGGCGCATAGTGTACTGACCATTTGTTGACCTGTCGGTGAAATAATTGCCGCGAAGCACGTCATGTGATTCTTGGCTGACCTTGAGAATTGCTGCTCCTATGTGAGGATCCTGCTTCTTTGCCGCACCAGCAGTGCTCACGTTTCTGTAGATGTAATACAAGCCAGGACGCGAAGATTGGGCATCTTTATGGGGAGTGACMATCAATGTCTCAGACTCTGATTCGTCCGAAGACAATTCGATACTTACCTTCAAAAGACTCTGTTTGATGAAGGCAGTCGCAGTCTTCTCGCCAGATTTGTCACCCCAGTTCCAATGAATATCAACCGTCCACTTACCGTTGAGATCGGGGAAGACCCAGTCATTTAGCTTAGGAATACACCGCCACACTGCCTTCCACCCGCCTATTGCTATGCAGAGCAGTACTAGATTCAGAATGGCCACGCCTTTTAAAGCCGTTTCAAATGATGCGACCCCAGATGCTCCAATCAGTAAGGAAATTATCAGCACAATAGCCGCGTAAAGACCGGATATCCAAGCGATCAACTGTGTTATTGGTAGTAGATTAATCAACGGGCAGACCACCTTCAAAAACCAAGATTCCGTCTCTTTCGCTCAGAAGGCCAGTGCACACAACTCCCTCGATTAACGACCCTAATCTAGCTGCCATGTACCGAGAACCTACGTTTACATTACCAATAAGCTCTCGACATTCTGCAGCAGGAAAAGGTGCGAAATACTGATTTCGCTGTATCAAATGCCACTGTCCAGAAACGATTTGGAATCCATCATGACAAGGCTGGCTGTAAAAGCTGCATTCGGCAATCTGTTCGGCAAGATCCTGTTGGGCAGGCAAATTTGCATCAGTACAAAGTGAAACAATAGGCAGACGCTCTAAGTCTGCCGTTACAACAACTCCAACGCCGCAGAACTCCTCGTTTGGGATTGAGTCACGGACTCTCAGCAGCAGGCTTCTTAATCGTTTGGGTGGGGTCATCGATAATCCTTCATAAGAAATCTAGCGGCTGCACGCAGCGGTAGGTTTATGGGCAGTATTGAAACAAACCAGCCCGACTGACGCCACTGGTTAGGCATCCTGCAAGCGGACGCCAAATCGAGCCTCACTTTAAAGCCTTTTGACGTCGGTAAGCGTGTTCGAGGTTCTACGTTTGCTAAGCTGAAACTTTTAATCAAGATTTCAGCATGATCAACTCACTTCAGCGTGTCGTGCTCCCTGCGCCCTCATATCAAACCGTAGCTGCTAGGCATTGTCTTAAACGATCCTTACCCAATCGTCTACGACCTCCCAGCGCTTTGGAGCGTCTCCCGAGGATGTGTATACGGCCACACCCTTTGCTCCATCATCGGTGCCTTGGATCACCATCACCATGCAGCTCAATCTGAAATCTGATCGTTGCACCATTTTGGATATAGTGCTGAGATCTTCGGTTGATGCCGTAGGATGGGCCTGAGGGTGGGTATGCCAGTCACCACAGTAGTAAAGCCCTCGTTCCCGCTGCTTCTCAATCTCTCGTTGGGCGCAGTCTGGTTTGGATCGATAGCCGAAGCGTTTACGCAAGTCACCCAGGTAAGGACCGGTGGCCACCTTGATCTCTAATGTTCCGTCCTTCAGATGTCCAAAGAGTTGCCCACCAGCTTCTAGCTTCCAGAGCCGGTTCTGTATGTACTTAGCCATATAATCCAGCGCACTTTTCCTCAGCACGATGTGCTGAGCAGAGGTAGGCAGATGCGCCCTAATAATTGGTTCCATCGTCATGGCTCCCAAGCCCTTGAGATTTCACAATGGCTCCGATCAAAAAGCTCAGATGGTACTCCGCCGCGCTCGATTACTATGTCTCTATTACCCAACCACATTCGATTCGTCGATTGTGGAACCTTGCCCAATATGACATCAATTATGAGGCGTTGGGCCATTAACACCGTGCTGGACATGTCGACTGCATCGTAGGGATGGAATGTTACCCCGCAGCCAGCCTCACCTAATACGACATTTTTCTGGCTCCAACCGTGTGTTAGCCGACCGAAGTAAAAGCCATCGGCATCCAGACCCTCGCTGAAACGATCTCGGCCAATCAAGGCTACCGCATGGCCCGCGAGTGCGAATTCTTCGGTCCACGTCCAAACACGGGTAGGCGGGTGTTCTATAGTGTCAATCCAGTGGTCTATTGCTAGTTCCGCTGGCAGGTCGAGTCCAGCCAACACCAAAACGTCACATTGGGCCAAACCTTCAAGATCTCCGGGCTTCAAATTTTGAAAAGCTCTGGTATGCGGCTGCACATCCCGAATATGGGGAAAGTCCCTTCGGATCTGTGCAGACATAGCGTCAGCTTTTCGCCATCCGAGCCACTCACTACCAAGCACATGTCGGCCAAGGTTTTGCGGCCTGATTTCGTCGAAGTCCACTAGGGTTAGGGAATCAACACCTGCTTGAGCAAGGCCGCGTGCGAGGAATCCGCCGATGGCACCACATCCAACAATTCCTACTGAGGCTGTCCGCAGGCGATCAAGGGTTATGTTTGAGTCACGACCATGCACCCAGAACGGGTCAATTCTCTCAATCGACAGGGGCACAATAGCCTTGGCGAAGAATGTGTTCGCAACAAAACGTGCAGGTCGTGGACTTGACTCGCGAAACCCCTTCTTCAGAAAATTCGCGCTTGCGCCGCTGATGCTTGCAGCTGCAAACATCGGTGCCCCATTTATCATGAAACCCATGACTAACGGCAATTCATATCCAGCACGCACGTGACGTTCAATGTGCTCACGCCCCACCAACTTGATAATGTCTCGCCCCTTGACGGGATACTGGTCGGGTGTAGGAATCTGCGCCGGCCAGACAACACGGGTGGTTAGCAGGGCTTCAGCTTTTATTCCAGCATTTTTGAGCCACGAAGAAAGTTCACTAGGGTCATCAGCAAAGATGATTTGTCCAGTCCTCGCTGAGTGATAGTAGATATCGCGGTCATTCGAACGAGGTGAGAGAAGCGCATAGCAGTGAGGCTCCTTGGGGCCAATCTGCTGCGACCAGTACGAGAGAAACTCACGACGAAATTCTATGGTACGTGCTTCCGAGTCCATGGCTAGTACGTCTACGGCGTGCTGAAGCATTGTCAGCACTCGTTGGCCCACGTGAGCGGAGTATTTGGTGGTCGTCAAGCACAGCACACCATCTCGCTCTATATGAGGCCAGTACAGCGCGTTGTCCATGACTGCCTGAGGAGCAACTACCCGCGGCTCAGAAAGGGGAAAGGCATCATCAATAGTGAGGAAAACGTAGTCGACAGACGGGTGCTGTAGATAGCCCTTCGGTAGGTCTACTCGCCAGGTAGCCGCGCAGTGCAGCCGCCTCGGAATAAGACACTGCTCACCATCGCGTATACGCCGCCAGCCACCAGGACTTGCGAACTTTAGTGCGGCTTCAATAGCTCGCGCTTGTTTTGACTGGAAGTTCAGAGCTTAGCTCCCCCAACCGTAACGCCCATTGCCGTCATCGCGGGTATCCGTCTTGCTCTCCGTCGCTACGAAGAAGGTCTTAGCGTCGGTGCCTGAATTACGTGGGTCAGGTAGATTGCCAAAATAGGTGGTATTAAACACGCGGTCCCATGCATCCCGCGCTTCGTTGCGGGTACAGTCATCTTTCTCAAGTGTTGCCAAAATTTCGAGAGCATCGGAAAGGCAGTTCCGGAAAAAAGTCACCTTCCCATCACCTTCCTTGGCCAGTTCAGTTTCATTTACCGGGTGTTCGACCTTCGTAGATGTCGCCAAGCGGGAGTTGATCACCTTCCAAGTTTCGAGCAATGCTTGGTCGTCTCGGTTCTTGAAGGGCCTGAACTCGTCCACTACAAGTCTGGTGAGGGTAATTCCACTAGTAGTCTTGTTTTTCCACTCTTTGCGGCTTCTAGCAAAAGCTTTAGTTAGGCGAACAACATGCCTCATCTGTAATCCATCAACACCATGTTCACCATTCAGTTGGCTGATGGCATTCCTAAACCACTGGGTGACTGCGCGAGCATCAGAGACCTGCCACATGTCGCCGCTAGCCAGCTCGTATATTTCCTTCTCGTTATCCATGCCTTCATTCTGGACCTGGATCCGATAGACCGGCACATCGATGTGATAGCCGGCCCGATACTCTTGGCGAACACAGTTATTATGAACCTCAGCAGGACTCGCAAATCTAAGATCGTATGATAATGCGTCGCACACTCTTTGACGCGCCTGTAATGGCGTCAAATCAACGCCGTCGCCATTTTTCAGGTCATTGGGAAGAAAGTACACGCCATCGTCGATATCGTAGTCGCAATCCTCATCCTGGATCATGGTCCTCATCTGATAAGAGCCTTGCGAACAGACTATTTTGGGTTGAGCATGACCGTTATCATTCAATCCATTCTTTAGGCGGGTGCGGCCGTTATCGCGCCTTTCCCTCATATCCTTACGATCCTTGTCACGAAGTGTGACTTTTTCGCCATGATACTTTGACATCTCACTGCTGCAATCGAAAACCCTCATTTCATTTCCTTACCTCGTTGAACTGCGTACCCTTCTGAAAGGGCAGCACGAAAAGCCTCCAGCTTCGAGCTCGGCTCATTAGATTTTGCCCAAGCGAAATCGACATCAGATACGGCCTGCCGCCGCAACGCGTTGRGCACAACAGGTCTTGCGTCGTCCATATTCTTTAGGTAAGCCAGCAGTTGCTCGGATGGACATTGGGCGGGCAATCTGTATGCAAAGTTGTCTGGTCCGCGAACAGTTGTAATCTTGTTGCTGATGTAGTCGTAACCGACCGCCTGTGCATTGAGGCTGGTCTCGATGGCGCGCAATCCGCCCTTCCAGCCGAAAGCACCACGGTAGCGCTGAGCGTCAGAAATCTCCTCACCCCCTTGGGCCGGCAGCGATCCCAGCATGAAAAGGTGGATAGGACGCTCAGTTTGCCCAGTGCTTGCCAGAATCTCGCTAGCCTCAATCGCGCCTAAAGCCCCCGGGTTATTAGCCCACAATCCACCGTCTGTATAGACGACTCTCGCTCCGCTGCCAGGCTCTTGGAGTTCAGCCAGTGCGCGTAGAATCGGCGCCGCGCTGGTTGCCATGCATGCATCGACCAACGTGCGTTGGTCATCTCGACCGTTCAATCGTTCAAGGTGACGGGTCTTAAAGACTACTGCAGCGTGGCGCGCCATATCGATAGCAGGGATGGCCAACCGGATGCCGCGCTTTTCCTGGATATTTAAGAATGTGGTTTCACCCAAAGTTGCTTGGAGGGCCTCTCTTAGGGCGTTCTCACCATGCTTCGTGCCGCAGCCTAATGCTCTAATGATTCCCCCGATACAGGGCCACGTCCTTAGCCGTTGATAAGGAAATATCTGAGACCCGTGCTCGGCGTAAAGAGCTTCCACATCCTTTAAAGGCCTTCCCGCGGCCAATGCGCATGCGACAATCCCCCCCGTGCTCGTCCCCACGATCAGATCAAAACAGCGGCCGATATCAACAGGGGGCTGATCCACCCCAGAAACATGGCTGGCAAAGTGATTGAGGTAGGCGGCTTGATATATGCCGCGCATTCCTCCCCCGTCTAGGCAAAGCACTCTAAAAGGCGCCATAGTTCTCCCAAATTTTAAGTCCCCGAGTGGGGCAGTCATCACAACCTTTAATCCCAGAAGCTTGGCCAATTTTCAGAGAACAGCCCAACGCCGGCCCGAGAGAAGATCGAGCTCAATGTCCGCTCAGGGTCTATATCAGCCATTAGCCTGTCCCTGTATCCATTTGCAACACAAGCTCATAAACCCGCGTAGGATCTTCCTCGATACACAGGTTGGGGCTGTTGCCATTTAGCTTAGGGTGCGACGTTTTCATCCATCGTCTTGCTTGTACTTCTCCCATCGCTTTGACGGCGGCGTCCCATATATCTTCCCTGCCAGGTGCCTCAATGATTTCTCTACCGACCTGCCCCATGTGCTGCCATGCCTGTATATCGTCAGGTTCGGGGGCATTGGGGTCACACTGATCAAGCAAAATATTGAGCCGGGATGGCCTGAGGGTTGAGGCATTCACCGTGTCTTCGTTTTCTCGCGAAAGGGTCTCTCGTAGCCACGCGTCCACAGCGTTGCAGACACGATCATTGTCAACTTTTGGTACCACTGAGCCGCTGCTGCCAGACTGTTGGATGAACAGGTGTTCAGGAATAGGGACTGCGCGCCCACCACGCAGATACGCCACAATCTCACCGCTCATATCGGGCAGATAGGCGTTATCGCTTTGCAAGCACTCTAGCGCTTGCCGAAAGGTTTCTAGCGGCTGTGAGAAGCGGTCACGCAGATCGAACGCCCGGTACGCAAAGATGCGTTCTAGCGGATCGTGCTGGGGAGTGTGGTCTGATGGCATCCTGCTCTCCACTGGCAACTTTTATTATCTAATCCACCTTAGCACTTAATGACTAACTTGGGCATTCTTCAGCTGATTTAATGATGCGTGTCATCACTGCAGCTGAGGCAAGTGCCTTGTTGGCCAGTGTTCTGTTTGGCAGCGCAGGATCACATTATCCCCAATTATCTTTTTTGGATAATTGGGGATAATCGTTATTAATTAGTTATTTAATGCACTTTTATGATGAGTATAGCTGTAGTGCCTCTCCGGCTAGCATAGTTCCCTTTGTACCCGTATATTGGCTGGGTGAGCTCTGAGACCTGTTAGCGAAAGCTTCCCCTCGGAGACAGACGAAACGGCGATTATCTTGGCAGCCTCAGGGTGATCGCTTCTTTTTTTACCATGTATGTCTACCGCACAGCGGGCAATTCTTCCCTGCGGGGAGATTTACGGCTTATTGTCTATGTCGTTCCCTAGCTCCTTTGCAGTGGGTGTAGCCAGTGAATCCGCATGGGCGGTTTCGGGTGTCAGGTTATCAAGTAGAGCGGCTTCCCAATCTTCAATACCCACGGGATCAAACGGCTGGTCGTAGTACTGTACAGAGTCTTTGAGCTTTGACAGCGGGTTCTTTTGAAGACGCTTCCCTCGTTTTTGTTGATCGCCCATCGCAACAGCCTCTTTGCTTCATATCAGCTTTAGTTTCGAAATGTACTTGTTTTGAGCCATGGCATACCACATTGGTCACAGTATCAACGGTCACTTGTTTGATACTCTGCACCTTACCTTACCCCGCATTTAACCTAGCACAGGATGCTTAATTCGACTGAGTATCGTAAGCTTTGGGTAATCAATGCCCAGCCCGCCAGACGAGTAGGATTTGCCATGGATAAGAAGGCCCTCAGCGAACGCGATATTTGCACTAAGTTCATTACCCCGGCCCTGGTGCAGGCGGGGTGGGATATCCAAACGCAAATTCGTGAAGAGGTGACCTTTACCGCYGGGCGGATTATCGTGCGCGGGCGGCTGCATACCCGGGGTAAAAAGCGTCGGGCTGATTACCTACTGAGCTTCCAGAAAAACCAGCCGATTGCGGTGATAGAAGCCAAGGATAACAAGCACAGCCTGGGCGATGGTATGCAGCAGGCGTTGGCCTATAGCGATGCGCTGGATGTGCCTTTTGTGTTTTCAAGCAATGGCGATGGTTTTCTGCTCCACGACCGCACGGGGCTTGGCCGGCAAACTGAAACCACGCTGACGTTGGCCGAGTTTCCGTCTCCTGATGAGTTATGGGAGCGCTACTGCCAGTACAAAGGCATTCAGCAGGCTGCCCGCCCAGTGGTGGAGCAGCCCTATTACGATGACGGCAGTGGCCGAAGCCCGCGTTATTACCAGCGCATTGCCATCAACCGCGCTGTCGAAGCCGTTGCGCGGGGGCAGAACCGTATTCTGCTAGTGATGGCCACCGGCACCGGCAAGACCTTTACCGCGTTTCAGATCATCTGGAGGCTGTGGAAATCGCGCCAGAAGAAGCGAATCCTGTTCCTCGCTGACCGCAATATCCTGGTCGACCAAACCAAGAACAACGACTTCAAACCTTTCGGCCAGGCGATGACTAAGGTCACCAACCGCACGGTAGATACCTCTTACGAAATCTATCTCTCGCTGTATCAGGCGGTGACCGGCAGCGAAGAAGAGCAGAACATCTACAAGCAGTTCTCGCCAGACTTCTTCGATCTAATTGTGATCGACGAGTGCCACCGAGGCAGCGCGGCGGAAGACTCCGCCTGGCGCAAAATTCTGGATTATTTCAGCGCAGCAACGCATATCGGTTTAACCGCCACGCCCAAAGAAACCAAGGAAGTCTCCAACATAGATTACTTCGGCGCGCCGCTGTATACCTACTCGCTCAAGCAGGGCATCGAGGATGGTTTTCTGGCGCCTTACAAAGTGGTGCGGGTAGATATCGACAAGGATCTGCAAGGTTGGCGGCCCAGCAAGGGCCAGCGGGATAAGCTTGGCCAAGAGATTGAAGACCGCATCTACAACCAGAAGGATTTCGATAAACAGTTGGTGCTCGAAAAACGCACCACCCTGGTAGCCGCCAAGATTACCGAGCTTCTGGAAAGCAGCGACCCTTTCCAGAAAACCATCGTCTTTTGTGAGGACATCGACCACGCCGAGCGTATGCGCCAAGCGCTGGTCAACCTCAACCCTAAGCGGGTAGCCGAGAATCGTAAATACGTGATGCGCATTACCGGCGACGAGCAGGAAGGCAAGGCCGAGCTGGATAACTTCATCAATCCGGAAGAGCGCTACCCGGTGATTGCCACCACCAGCAAGCTGATGACCACAGGCGTGGATGCCCAGACCTGCAAGCTGATTGTGCTCGACCAGCGCATCCAGTCGATGACCGAGTTCAAGCAGATTATCGGCCGGGGCACCCGCATCAACGACGACTACCACAAACACTGGTTCACCATTCTGGATTTCAAGAAAGCTACCGAGCTGTTCGCCGACCCGGATTTCGACGGCGAACCGGTGCAGGTCTACCAGCCTAATGCCGATGATGCCCCCATCGTGCCGGAAGACGAGCAAGACGGCGCATTGGATGAAGAACAGGAAGACCTACAAGCTACAGCAGACACAACCGCAGAAGGCGTCGAAACAGACTGGGCCGAGTACGAGGTAGACGACAACGCCACCTGGGAATCTGACGATGCAGGCGGCTTGGGCACCACCGATGGGCCGGAGCCCCGGCGCAAATATGTGGTGGATGACGTTGAGGTCAGTATTGTTGCCGAACGTGTTCAATACTTGGGGCCGGATGGCAAGCTGATCACCGAAAGTCTGCGTGACTACACCCGCAAGCAGGTGAAAGCCCAGTACGCCTCCCTGGATGCGTTTCTGCGCCGTTGGCAGGATGCCGAGCGCAAGCAGGCTATTCTCGATGAACTGGCCGAGGAAGGCATCTTCTGGGATGCCCTGGTCGCCGAGCTTGGCCAGAAATGGGGGGAAGAGCCCGACCCCTTTGATGTGATCTGCCATATCGCCTTCGACCGCCCACCGCTGACTCGCCGCGAGCGCGCCGAACAGGTCAGAAAGCGCGATATCTTCAACCGCTATGAAGGCCAGGCCCGTCAGGTGCTTGAATCCCTAGTGGATAAATACGCCGATGCGGGCATAGCCCCCATCGAAGACCCCAAGGTGCTGACGCTCTCGCCCTTCAGCCAGCTGGGTGCGCCCATGGAGCTGATCAACGCCTTTGGCGGCAAGCCGGGCTACCAGCGCGCCCTGCATGAACTGGAAGACGCGCTTTACCAGACCCCCGCCTGATACCATTGTCTTTTTGCTGGCGGCCTGCCTGTGCAGGCCGCTATCAACATATCAACAGATAACACGCCAACGGAATACACCTCACCATGTCAATCAGCAGCACCATCAAATCGATTCAGGACATTATGCGTAAAGACGTGGGCGTTGACGGCGACGCCCAGCGAATCGGCCAGCTGGTCTGGCTGCTTTTCCTGAAGATCTTCGATGACCGGGAAACAGAGTGGGAGATGTTCAACGACGACTACCGTTCGCCGATTCCCGAGCCGCTGCGCTGGCGTCACTGGGCCGCTGACCCGGAAGGTATGACCGGCGACGAGCTCAAGGATTTTATCGATAACACCCTTTTCCCCGGCCTGCAGCAGCTACAGCCCCAAGGCGACGATATTCGCGGCGTGGTGATTCGCGATGTGTTCGAGGATGCCTACAACTACATGAAGTCCGGCCAGCTGATGCGCCAGGTGATCAACCGCCTGCAGAGCGGCGTCGACTTCAATAAGTCCGCCGAGCGCCACGAGCTGGGCGAACTCTACGAACAGATCCTCAAAGACCTGCAAAGCGCGGGCAACGCCGGTGAGTTCTACACCCCGCGGGCGGTGACTGAATTTATGGTCAACCGGGTCAACCCCCAGCTGGAAGAAAGCGTGATGGACCCGGCCTGCGGCACCGGCGGGTTTTTAACTTGCACCATTGAGCACAAGCGCCGTCATTACGTGAAAACGCCGCAGGACGAACAGACCCTGCAGAACAGCATTCATGGGGTCGAGAAAAAACCGCTGCCGCACCTGCTGGCCACCACCAATATGATTCTGCACGGTATTGAAGTGCCCAACCAGATCCGCCACGACAACACCCTGGCACGCCCGCTACGCGATTGGGGGCCGAAAGAACGGGTGGATGTGATTGTGGCCAACCCGCCGTTTGGTGGTATGGAAGAAGACGGCATTGAAACCAACTTCCCCAGCGCCTTCCGCACCCGGGAAACCGCTGATCTGTTCATGACGCTGTTTATCCAGCTGCTGAAAAACACCGGCCGCGCCGCCGTGGTGCTGCCGGATGGCTTTCTGTTTGGCGAGGGCATGAAAACCCGCCTCAAGGAAAAGCTGCTGGAGGAGTGCAACCTGCATACCATCGTGCGCCTGCCCAACGGCGTGTTTAACCCCTACACCGGCATCAAGACCAACCTGCTGTTCTTCACCAAGGGCCAGCCGACCGAGAATATCTGGTATTACGAACATCCCTACCCGGAAGGCTACAAGAACTACAGTAAGACCCGCCCGATGAAGTTTGCCGAATTCCAGACAGAGATCGACTGGTGGGGCTCTGACGCCGATGGCTTTGCCAGCCGCGAGGAAACCCACCAGGCCTGGAAGGTCTCGATCGATGAGATCAAGGCGCGCAACTATAACCTGGATATCAAGAACCCCTGGCAGGGCGAAACCATCACCCACGACCCGGAGGAACTGCTGGCCCAGTACCAACAGCAGCAGGCGGAGATTCAGCAGCTACGCGACCAGCTGAAAATCATCCTCGGTGATGCGCTGACCCGCGATGCAGGAGAACAGGTATGAGCGCACATGAACTGATCACCGACCATCTGGATCTATGGACGCAAGCCGTCACCCAGAAATCCACGGCGGGTCGGGGTAGCAACGGCAAGATTGAGCTGACCGGCATCAAGAAGCTACGGGAGCTGATTCTTGAGCTGGCGGTGCGCGGGAAGCTAGTGGAGCAAGACCCGGATGATGAGCCTGCACATCAGTTACTTTCAAAAATTGAGGCGGAAAAGCCTCGTCTAGTGGCAGAGAAAGCGATTAAGAAGCCCAAGAAATTGGAAGCGGACTCAGGCACAGAACCTTACTCACTTCCCTCCTGTTGGTGCTGGGTGAGGTTAGGTGATGTAACCAACTACGGAACAACAGATAAAGCTGAACCTAAGCAGATTGCTAATGACACTTGGGTGCTTGAATTAGAAGATATTGAGAAGGAAAGTTCTAAACTTCTCAGCAAAATTCGCTATACGGAGCGCCAATTCAAAAGTTCGAAAAATCAGTTTAAGCAAGGCGATGTACTTTACGGGAAGCTGCGGCCCTATCTCGATAAAGTGCTCGTTGCGGATGAATCAGGTGTTTGTACCACTGAGATCATTCCTATTCGGGGCTATCTCGGGCTTTTGCCAGAATTTCTTCGGCTAGCACTCAAGTCGCCGAGGTTTAAGCATTACGCTAACGAGTCAACTCATGGTATGAATTTACCTCGGTTAGGAACCGACAAGGCCAGATCGGCTATGATTCCGTTGGCTCCTGAGCAAGAACAACACCGCATCGTCCAGAAAGTCGATGAACTGATGGCCCTCTGCGACCAGCTGGAGCGGCACACCAGCAACCAGCTCGACGCCCACGAAACCCTCGTGGACACTCTGCTTGGCMCCTTAACCCAATCCGAGAACGCCACCGAACTGGCCGACAACTGGGCGCGCCTAGCTGAGCACTTCGATACGCTGTTTACCACCGAACAAAGCATCGACAAGCTCAAGCAGACCATTCTGCAACTGGCGGTGATGGGGCGATTGGTGAAAAAGGATGCGGGGGATGAGTCGGCTACAGACTTTCTTACTCAAATCCATACAAGAAAGGTCGAACTCGCCAACAAAAAAATAATCAAGCGCCCAAGAGAGCTGACTCTACTGAAAGATTCAGAGCATAGTTACATAGCCCCCTCACACTGGGCCTGGACTTCATTTCAGGATGTTGCTGACGAGATATCGACCGGGCCATTTGGCTCCATGATTCATAAGCATGACTATGTTGAAGGTGGAATCCCTTTAATTAATCCTTCACATATGTTCAAAGGTCATATCAAAGAAGATTTATCAGTGAGTGTTTCTCTGGCCAAAGCTGAGGAACTATCTAGCTATAGAGTAGCCAATGGCGACATCGTGATGGCCAGACGAGGAGAAGTTGGACGTTGTGCAGCAGTAACCGACAGGGAGGCTGGATGGCTATGTGGAACAGGCAGTTTCGTTCTGAAATTTCACCCCGCCGTTAATAGGCAGTTCATCTTGTTGCTGTTTTCAACGGATACTGTCAGGAATTATTTGACTGGCAACTCCGTCGGAACAACCATGACGAACTTGAATCACGGTATCTTGAAGAAAATGCCAGTTGCCGTGCCACCTGCCAAAGAACAACACCGCATCGTCCAAAAAGTCGATGAACTTATGGCCATCTGCGACCAACTCAAGGAACGCCTGAACCAGGCTAGCGACACCCGCTGCCAGCTGGCAGGAGCGGTGGTGGAAGACGCATTGAACTGACCAAGCAAGCTGACTCGAAGAGAGCGTGAACCAGAATACGCCAAACGTAAGGATATAAGTGATATGAAGGCAACGGCTCCATTGGAAAAAGGCATTCTCAGTGTTCGTGAGCTGCTGGGCGATGGGAGCTTGGACATTCCCGCATACCAGCGCCCCTACAAGTGGACAACAAAAGATATCAGTCAGCTATTTGCCGATATTACCCTGCATAAGGAAAAGACCGCCTACCGCTTGGGTACGGTCGTGGGCCCGGCCCGTGAGCGCAGATTATCGACATGGGACAATGGGGCAGTGTGCAGTCGTTAACGCGTATAAGTGGCCTGGGGGCCTCAAGCGTAGCGGAAATAGAGAAAAGCAACCTAGTCTGTCCAAAGCACTATTTGTTGTTAGACAGGGCCGAGTAATAATGACGGCTATTACGGTCAGTCAATAGTCCCACCACATAATTAAGAGTAAATTTAGTTTATGTATTTTAATGATGAGCAGCCTCGTGTCTTATTGGCCAAACGGCATCACGCAAAAGATGCAAGGCTAGGAATGATTATCCCTGTATTCGAAATACAGGATAAAGTACTCGTCCCCCTGACCGAGCATAATTTCTGTCCCTCAATGAAGGTCTTCATTACAAGCAATTATGAAGATATAGAAAGACGCTTCGAAGAGGATGAAATATTCAAAATAGAAGTCCGCGTTACCGAGCGAGAAACACCCGACACCGATTCTAATGCCTTCTGTAAGTACGTAGCCACCGGGAGGAACGCAGAGCGAATCAAGGCCAAGGATTACCTTCAAGTCATCCAGCACTCCTTGCCGGATGCTAACAATCGTCTTCTGCACCTAGATGAAAACCTGCCAGGTACCCAGTACATCTTCATTGAAGACGAAAAGTATCTCTACGGCCCTTTTAAGTGGACGTCATCGCGTGATGATGAAAACGCCAGTGAAGTCACCCTGAGCTTTGTCGATACGCCTCTGCCCAACGTCAAGCTGATTCCGTACCAGATGTATCGGATTGACCTGAGCAACCCTGATGTCGAGGAAGCGATTACAGAGTCCAGCCGAACCGGAATCAAGCTCATTGATGACTTGAGCATTCTTCAAACCACGAGCGCCGTCAGCTATGAGGATTATGCCTCGGATGATGAAATCATACGCTTCTGTGCCAAGATTGCATCGGACTTCAATACCAAACTGCTGGAAAAGAAACAGGTTGATACAGTCGTAGGACTGCTGAACCGCAACCCCAAAATCAAGGGCGAAGTCTATGCCAACCGCCTAGCCCGATTCGCCGAGATCGGAGGCAAGGTTCATGAGATTAAGCAGGACGTGATCGAGTCCCTATCGCTGTTCTTCAATACGGAGAACGGCAGAAAGGTGATCAGCAACTATATCGAGGAAAACGAGGAAGCCTTCCTTTCTAAAATCAGAAAGTCGAAGGAAAAGGAAATTGAGTCATCTCTAGCTGAGCGCCGCGCCGAACAGGCCGAGATCGAGGAAAGAATCCGCGAACTGAACGAAACCAAGTCGCAGCTCAATATCGAGGTCGAGAAAAAGCGTGAGTCGGTCAACTCTGACGAAAGCCTGCAAACCGCATATCTGGATACCGACAAGAAAATACAGGAAAAGCTCAAGGAAATAGAGCAGCTCGATGCCTGGATTGAAGAAAAGCAGCCGCTTGTTAAAGGCATCAAAGATATCGAGGAGCTTACCAATGAAGGAAAAGTACTGGCACTACTCAACCAGAGAACAAAGGAACAGCGGGATGCGCTATTCGAAGAAGTCAGGTCTCTCAAAAATGAATGCTCCAGTGCTGAGGACGAACTGAGGAAGAAGCTCAACAACATGAGGCCGTATGTCGATCACATCACGGGGGGCATCATCGCGCACACCCTCACCGAAAGGGATGTCACCGTGCAACCAGCCTACTCGCCCACTGCGCAGAGCTTAGTCGAACGCCAAAAGGAAATCATCGATCTTACAAAGCGTGAGATGAGTCAGCGTGGGCGGCACTTGCCTGATTGGCAGGTTGCCAACCTGCTGATTAGCACTCAACAATCCTTCATCACCTTTATGGCGGGGCTGCCGGGTGTCGGTAAGACCTCTTTGGCACGACTTCTAGTCGAGATACAGGGATTAGGACGTCGCAGTCAAGAGATTGCCGTCGCACGCGGCTGGACGGCACAGAAGGACCTAATCGGCTTCTATAATCCGCTTTCCAGTCGCTTTCAGCCGTCGAACACCGGCCTTTACAACTTTCTGCTCGCTCTTCACCAAGAGAAGGATATCCGTAATAACCCCATGGCCTACGTCATCCTTGATGAGGCCAACCTCAGTCCCATTGAGCATTATTGGTCATCGTTTATGGGCATGACGGACGGTAACCAGGGCCGCGATATGATTCTCGGTGACGATACTATCCATATTTCCCMCAATCTGCGTTTCATATCGACCATCAACTACGATGGAACGACTGAACCGTTGAGCCCACGCGTGGTGGACCGAGCACCGGTAATTGTCCTCGATCCCAACGAATATGACGATGAAGAGGAAGATGTGTCGGCCATCACCCACGAAGCCGCATTCCCGCTGAGTTCGGTGCAGATGGATAACCTATTTGGGCGCGAAGCTAAAGCACCAGAGCTTGAGGATGCCGAACTCTTCATCTATCGGCGCATCCGCGACATCCTTCGTGACCCTTCACTAGAGTACGGGCGCCCAGTGACCATCAGCCCCAGAAAAGAGATGGCTATTCGGCAATACTGCGGCAAGGCGCGAGCAGTGATGCGCGAGTATCAGGATCTGCGTGCTTTGGACGTGGCGATGCTTCAGTTTGTTCTGCCATTAGTACGCGGCAATGGCCCCAACTTTGCCAAGCGGATTGAACGCCTTAAGGCCGAACTGGAGCGCGCGGAGCTGCTCCTGTCCGCCCGATATGCCTCCAGAATTCTCGCCTTCGGTGAAGAGGATCTTAATACCTACGACTTCTTCTGCTGGTGATGGGGCAAGATATGGCTGGTGACATTCATTTTCGCATCAATCAGGGACCCTTCATCCCGTATTCAAAGAGTCCGGTGCCGCATCGAGTCACCGAGGATGATCTACTGACCCTGCGGGTGATTCAGCAGGATGATACGGATCTCCCCAATATCTTTCTGGGCGACTACCGAATCCAACTGAAAGATGAGGCTATCGCTGTCGACGGTGGAATGGCCTGGGAAACCGAGCCACGAAACTACTTCAAAGAGAGCTTCGGCTATGCTTTTGTCCGCATTGAGTACGCTGACGAGGAGTTGTCACTGCCGTTCGATGTCCTGATCCGCAAGGCCAACAGCCAGCGCGCTCATGAGATGCTGGATTACATTGCAGGCCAGAACTTCAATATCTTGAAAACTTGCTTTTCGCGCTCAACAACCGGCGTTAACATGCTCCCTGACAACCGCACAGAACCGGAGGCGCTGGTCAGTCAGGCCGAAAAGATCCTCGAATACTTTCAGGTCCACCGCACCGAACTCTTCCGCAATCTTCGCGAGAGACTCATCCCGGCTCTCACGCCGGTATGGGATGTGAGTGAGACCAATATCGAAATTGACCCCTACAACGTGATCAGCAACTTGAACTCTCTAACGCCCGCTGCAGGCGGTGGAGAAGTCTTCATCCGGGGAAGATACTTCGATTTCAATGGTTCGGACATTTCGAGCCTGCAACCGTCAAGTGACGTATTCGAGAACCAGGTTATCCTCGGCGGCTTTTATTCCATCCGACGACGCATCCTGGCCCTGTATCAGGAGCTTTCCCAAGTAGATGTCGATGAAGGTAACACCCCCTATGGCTACGAGTCCTTCAGCCGCCTCATGCTGGAGCTGACAGCAGAAGGTATGATGAACCGGTGCGCCCGGTTAGTTCGTGGCTGCGATCAGTCTATCCGTCTCTTAGAAAGAAAAGCCCGTATCGACTTTGCTGGAGAACTCAAGCCCGTCATGACGGCCTTCGTCCGAGGATCGAAGGTCTACCGCGGTATTTTTACCCAGCTCTCGCGCTGGTATCAGCTCGGTGTACCTTTCATCGAAGGCATCCACTTTCTGATGAAGCTGAGATCGCTCTCAAGACTCTACGAGATATTTACGATAATCAAGCTGATCGAATATTTCGTAATGCGTGAATGGACCATTGCCGAGGCCCTGGCACATGACGAACTAGGGGAAGCCGTTCCGAGCTACTTGAAACTGACTCGGGGTAATACGACTCTCAGCCTCTACTATGAAATGAGGATATTCCCCTTTGATGAAGACACCACAAGACATATGGATCTCGTTGATATTTGGCACAAACCAAAGCGCCAGTATGCCTATTGGGAACCTGATTTTGTGTTACGCATGGAGGTGGGGAGCAATATCCGCTATCTAATCCTCGATGCAAAATACAGCTCTTCTTATACTGTCAAAAAATGGTCTTTGCCGGATATCTACGAGAAGTATTTCGAGAAAACAGCGGTTTATGACCAAAAAGCTGGACTGCTGATCAGCAGCCCTATTCTTTGCGTCATGGCGATCCATGCCMCTCCCGGCAATAGCTCCGGCTATTTCTCACACTGGCCATCTAGGGGAATCTATTCAGCCTTACCGAGAATCCCCATCGTCGGTGGCGTCGCACTAACAACGGATGAGAATCATAGATTCAATGCCGTTATGGATGCATTGCTTTCAATCATTGAGCGGGTTAGATAGTGGTTTCTTTTGACAGGCTACCTTCGTCTCAAGGCCTTTTTTACGTATTCTACATAAGTCGGGCTACTCAATCTTGAATGGCCCGGAGTCTTGCTCACTATGCAGGTAGTTAATGAGATTGGTGAGCATGGTCTTCCGTCGAAAAGCCTTCGGTGAGGCTTTCACGAAACGCTCAAACACACGGGGGTCGCCAACTATGTGGACTTCGGATATTGCCCTTGTGATCGCTGTATAGATCCAACTGCGATCCACTACTCTAGTGTCTTGCAAAAGGACAATGATCCGACCGAACTGGCTCCCTTGAGCTTTATGAAGCGTCATGGCATATCCCAGGCTCAAAGCATCAATCAAGCCACCTTGCAAATCGACCGTTTCGCCTGTGTCCAGCCTCACAGAGCCAATCACGTTATCGACTTGATCAATGCTGATTAGCTCGCCAAGAGATCCATTCTGCACGCCAGCGCTGGCGTGATTCTGAGTAAACAAAATCTGGTCATTCAGCCTTAGCCGCAGATAAAAATCTTCTCCATTAAGATTGAAGTTGAGCAGCGGAGAGTCACCGTTTATCTTTTTCTGAATCTCACCATTGATCTCCCCAACGCGAGTTACCGTTGCGGCAATTACACGAGAGTTGCCAGGCTGCTGGGCGTAGAGTTCGACAGCCTTCTGCTTGGCCAGAATGGGATCTAAAACCTCATGAAAATAGATATTGCCTGCACTGAGTGACTCAGGCACCTCACCGGCATTAATGGTCGCCGAATACTCAGGTATCCCGGTGGTTCTCTTTTGGCGTTTCACAATGTCCAACGTCGTGTTTTTTACGTGCGTCGAGAGAACAACATCGTGCAGTATCTTTCCGATACCTATGGGTGGCAACTGGCTGGGATCTCCGGTCAAAACCAACTTACAGCTGGGATTGATGTGGTTGATGATGCGAAACATCGTAGGCAGATCCGTCATAGAAGCTTCATCAATGACCAGCAAAGCTTTGTTATCTGTCACTGGATCTTCTCGCAGGAATCGTGCGATGGTCATCGTGAGGTAGCCGACTGACTCATGCAGACGCATTGCAGCGCGACCCGATAGAGCGATAGCGTGAATGCTGTACCCTAGGCGGTCAGCGGCTTTCAGGAAGGTCGAAAGCACTGTGGTCTTGCCAGTTCCGGCACCTCCAGTGATCGCACTAATCCCCTCGGTTAGACTCGTATAAATGGCAAGCTCTTGCTGGCTGGTCAGCTCATAGGGCAGCTCGCCAATGACGTCATTTACAATACCTTCCTCACCCTCGGTGAGTGGCTTTCTAAGATCAATCAGATGCTTTATGCGCCTAGCTACCGCCAACTCCTGTATAGCAGTGGCAGTGGCATGAAAGCGTCCATCCTCATGGTAAAGAGCAATATCTGTTGCGCTTTTCAGCCACTCAATTCCCTCCTCACGATCAGGGTACGATTTAAGATAATCAGATGCTCGCGTTAATAGCTGACTGGCCTTGACCCACGTACTACCATCACGCATTCGATCATTAAGCGCCTGAATCATCCCAGCTTGAATACGCTCTTTAGGGTATCTTTTCTGCTGCCAGGCGTGTCCAAAACGGTGATGCAGGATGCTTTCTACGTCTTTAAAACTCAACCCGAAGTGAAGCAGCTTGTATGGGTCAGACTTGATCGCCTCAACAGTTCCAAGGCCGTGATACTTGAGAATTCTCTTCTGGACTGCGTGGGGAATTCTGGCTTTCGACATCCAAGTGGTGTGCCTGAGGTTCGCGTATTTTTCATAACCGGCATGCAACGCCCGAATGGATTGTGTGGAGAGCAGTTCTGAGAGAGCGTTAAAGTCGTTTCGGGTGCCCGCAGTCAGCATCCGGTGAATGTCCTCACCGAACCTAGCCCAAAGCTGGCGTGCCTTGCGGTTTCCTATCCCCTTAAAAGCTTTATCATCGCTGATAAACTGGATAAAGGTCTCACCAGTATCTGGTAAATAAAACTCCAGGGTATCGGGCTCTCGGTATTGATGCTCTTGCGCTTTAATTTTCCCGTGGTCATACACGTAAGTGCGTTTGTAACCCGCGACTCGCCAGATCTGCCCGGGGGTCGGATCTACAGGCAAATATTCAGAATTAGCTACGATAGATACATTATAATTTGCAGACGCAAAAGTCTGGTCCTCACGCACAGGCACACCGCGGATAACCGTGGCTTTAGAGTTCCGGAAAGGCACCTGGGTGACGCGAACAAGCTCAGAGGCTTGTGTCAGCTCGGACATTTGAGGAACACCATCAAACCATCGTTTACCGCGTCAACCGTCTCTCGGCTCGATGCGATTTGCGCCTTCAGTCGCACATTTTCTCGCTGTAATTTTTCGAGCTGTACTTTGAGGTCCTGATTCTCGGCCTCAAGCTTCCCCAGTCGACCATGATCCAAAGCGTTTCTCTTGGAGAAAGCATCATAGAGTTTTGGCGCTGAAAGAGACGCTTTTCCTGCTTCAGACAGTGGTGGCAGCACGTTACGTTCACGCAGCCTATTCTCCAGATCTTGCAGTTCGGCTTTTACATTTTCATTTTTTTTGATCGCCTGGTCTGACAGGCCTGCAAGCTTTTTGATTTGCTGTCTATTCAGGATGCCCTTTGGGGAGTATACGATCTGGCGAAAATCATCATCAGACATGGACTTAATCCATTCTCGAAATCTTTCAAGATAGATTTGGCCCTGCTCTTGTGGGCTCGCCATTACGCCTCCTGAAACTTGTTCAAAGCTGCATATAACGTTGTGCGGGAAACGCCATATTCTTTTGCCAAATCGCTCTTAGAATCCCCCTTGGAGAGCTTCTGAGCAATTTCTGAAAGATCCTCATCAGATAACGATTTCCGCCGACCAATTTGCTTTCCGCGTTTCCTGGCAGCTTCTAGCCCTTCTTTCCGCCGCTGGCCGATAAGCGACCGTTCAAATTCGGCAAATGCGCCAAGCATGTGCAGCATCAACGAAGCCATGGGATCATCTGTCTGCGGGGCGAACGTTAACCCCTCGGAATGAAACTTGACGGTAACATCACGCTTTACCAGGTCATCAACAATCGAGAGCAGGTCAGACATGTTGCGAGCGAGCCGGTCAATGCTGTGAACATGAAGTGTGTCGTGCTCGCGGAGATAATCGAGGCAGAGATTGAGGATGTCGCGTGAACCAGCATTTCTGCCAGACACTTTCTCTTCGAACACCTTGTCTAGCTGAATGCCATCAAGCTGGCGGTCACTATTCTGACCGACCGTTGAGACGCGAATGTATCCAACATGCTTTCCCGACATAAATTCCATCCAACCTCATACTGTTCATAAACAGAATAAGGTTTCTATACATCATGTCAAGAAATTAACAAGCAAGGTTTTTGGACACCATAAAGGTTGGCATTTAGGGGCTTGAGCATGGTGTCCACAAAGTATAGCTTCATGAACACTTAATTAGGATTTCTTCTGAAGCTGAAGCACTGGCTGCTCAAGCATCGATTGCGTTACCCCACGCATATCAGCGTTTGCCTGCCATATTAAGAATCGCGCATGCATCTCACGAAGAGCGTACATAAGCTTTTGATTAGTCTCGGTCAGCTCTTCAATGCGCTCGTTCGCTTCGCGAATGTCGCCAATCCATCCTGCTTTTTCTTTCGGGGCCTTCAAGGCAGCCTTGCGATTCTTCATCGCCATATCAACGGCGGGTAGCTTCATCAGAGACTGGCGAGCACGACTGATACCCAGTTTTTCTTTGCACGCTTCAACGAGTAGAGGCCAGGTCAGCTTCGGCTCAGACCATTCTTCAATCAGCTTGATAATGCGCGCTTCATCTTTCTTTGTTAAATGCCCCATGGCTATACCTCGATCTCGTCTAGCATTGCTGACAAGTCATCTAATGACAGCAATCGCTCATTTTTCGCTTCGATGTCTTTGGCATCAATCAATCCTGCCATGGCTGCTGCGTTGTTTGTCAGTGTCCAACCATTGTCGACGTTCCACACGATGTCGCCGTTTTCGAGTTCAGGGTTCTCTAGGGTTCGGATCAGTGCGTCACACTTATAGAGATCCATACCCACTTTTTTGGCCCACTCTGAGGCCCCAAAAATATCGCGAGATTGCGCATCAAGAGCTTTGTCGTAGCGGCGTTTAAGGTCCTTGCGTTCTTCTTTGAGGTTTGCGAGTTTAACATCATCCCCCTTAACACAACCGAGCTTCCCACAGGTCAAGCAGGCTCCCATTTTCGGACAGGGTTCAGATGCAAAGTTGTGTACACAGATCCCAACGTGGGTCTGATGGATGACTATGTCCTTATCACCCTCATGCAGATCTCTCACATCACTGAGACTCAAAGGTTGATTTGTTTTGACCTTCTCCAACCGCTGAGCCGAGTTACTACGTTTCGTTTTAGGATGGTAGTCCGCAACTCTTTGGGTACGCTCCTCGACGGTCTCATGGTTGTAGACAGAGCCCATTGCAGTGCGCCCAGAAAACGCATCAATCAGTAGTTGTGAAAGGCCTGCTCGTTGCATCTCAGTATTAAGCTCGTGACGAAATGCGTGCGTGTTAACCCTCAGGCCCTTATATCCATGTCGATCGAAAATATTCTGCCTGTTCGTTGGACCTACTAATTGTCTCGTCATTCTATTATGGTTGACGGCAATCTCCACTCCAAAATTACGTGGCATTGAGGCACCACTCATTGTCTCATCAGGCAGGCTACCCGTTCGCACCGTAAACAACGCATCACGATACTTCACGCGGTTTTTGCCGTCTTCAGCAGGTGTGGTGTACGGAAAGTCTTTAGGCAGATGCTTTTCACGTATCAGTATATTGAGTTTGCGCAACGTAATGACCGCTGTATTATTAAACTGATAGTGATTATTTTTGCCACTCGCATAAATTCGCTTTCCCTTAACGGCATCCCATCCTTCTAGTATCTCGTCCAGTACACTCTTTGCCTTAGGACTTAGGGCTTTACATTCTGCTAAGGGGATGAGAAACCTAAATTTAAGTATACTTCGCGATGATTGCGATCTATTCACCTTCTGCTTTAGCGCTGCACAGGCCTCATCATACGAAAGCGGTTCATCTGGGCCTTTCAGGGGTACACCTTCATGCGGCGGAAACTCGTCGGGATTATCTTCAAGCCATGCTGCATACTGGCGCGCCTCATTAGTGATCGGAGCCACCAGCTCAATGACACGTTTTACAGCAGGTTCCATACCTGTAACAACGGCCTTCGTTGTCGCTCCATAGCCCTTTTCAGCATACCAGCGCAGGAACATGCGCTGACCGCCACCAGCAGCCTCTTTGAATACCACACAGTCACGCTCAACATCAGCTAATTCTCCGATGCGGCTAGGCTGACTGAGTAAGAGGGCACACGCGGAGGTGATTATAATGTCCAGCGGACTAGCTAAGTCATTATTAAACAGTTCACCCAAGGCTTGAATGGATTCACGGCTCGGCAATTTTTTGTTGCGATTTGCCCTCTGCTCTTTCAGAGAACCTAGAGGCTTCTGTCGCAGTGGCGAAGTCCATCGAAAGGGCTGCGCGAGTATCTGTTTATCTCTCATCAGCTTAACAATCTGTTCAACATTCTTGCTCAGAACATATGCAATATTGCCGGTCAGATACGCGTTTTTTAAGTACTCACAGGCTCTGTTACAAATAGCAGCCGATATTCTCGTTACGTCCCTTGTACCGGACAATTCTACCAGGGAAACTTCAAGAACCTTGGCGGCGGTAAGCCAACCACTCACCGATTTCTTCCCTCGAAATACTCTGTAATACACAATGAGCGCCTTGGCGAAATCTATGAACGGCGGCTGCATATACTCTCTATCTTTCGCCTTCGCATTTCTATCTGATCCATGCGCAGTAAAGGCACAACCGGCAACACCCGACTTATGCCACGAGGCCATGCTCCAACGAATTCCCGCATGAACTCGCTTATTAGGAACCCCTTTGGACAAAGTGGCTTTCGCCCATGCAATAAAAGCATCCAGCTGCGCGGCGGCTTTAAGGTCGCTCTGCGGTTTAAAATCGATAATGCTACTCATGCGTTACTTCTGCCTGCTTTGCCTGCTTTGCCTGATTCACGCAGCTCAATGCAATCGAGAATTACCTTGCGACACGCGAGAATGGCACGGTCCCAGAGCACACCCGTGGTTTTATCCGAGGCGATGGTTTGCGAACGGCGACGTTCCAACCGCTCAAGTGCGGCGCTGTGATCAGCGTCAAAGAGTGGCTGAAATTTGCTACAGCCGTAGCAGGTAAATGGAGCGTCCAAATGGCAGGCTGTATCGGCACCGCAGACAGCCAAATCCTCAATCTGTCGATCCACTCGATCTCCATTTTTGGCTGAAGCGCGATCTGTCACGATAGTGCCCGTAAAAGCTTTTACGACCAGCGCGAGATGATCACTCATCTTCTCGTCAATCAGCTGCATCAACTCTCCCGATACTGCTCGGTATTGACGGACAGTATGTGTATTAGAATGCATAAGGGCGCTAGCGATTGACCACTCATCCAGMCCTGCATTCGAAAGATCGGTACCGAGCGTGTGTCTGAAACGATGGCCCTTACTGATTTTCAAAGGCTGATGTGTACGCGAAGAAATGGGGAAGTTAGGCATACCCTCAATTTGAAACAGCCAATAACTTGTAACTCCATAGCTAGTATGAAACTTCACCTGTGGCTTATGCTCTAAAACATTTAGACCAGGCAGGTCAATTATTACGGGGATCAGCTTGTTATCACCTCCTGTCTTACCCCGCGTGCGACGAAAGAGCGGCACATGCTCAATCGCTTTACACCAATCTGCTCGACCAGGATATTCATGCTCAAGTCGAGCTAGGACAATCGACCGATAGGCCTGCACGACATTGTAAAGATCTTTATCCAAGATGAATGTCTCGGATTTTTCTCTCCATCCCGCACCATCATCTTTCTGCTTCGCCCAAAAGATTCGAACTTGGTAGCCCCGCTCGGTTTTGATAAAGTCATTAAAGACCATCATGCGTAGCTGTGTACCTCGCTGTCCGTAGGTCATCAACAGACGCAAATATAGGTAGCGCTCAGGCTTTAAATTGCCTTGACAGAACTGTTCATGCGCCCACTGGTATAGGGCGGCTTGCTCCGCTTGCGTGAATGGCCCCTGTTCAGGATCTAAACGCAAGACGACATCATTTCGTGGTCGCTTCTTTCGAGGTAGTGCGCCATAAGCATCAATCAGGACTTTAGTTGGTCGCTGTTCAAGCGATTCACACTGTTGCCAAAATTTCATGAAACTAGCCAGCGCGGAAAATTCGCTCATACTAAAACGCTCGCGCAAATCGATCAGTTGATGCTCATTGAGAGGATTGAGCCCTGCCTGCGCCGCGCGTGACAGAATTGAAGTAGCTTGTAAATTAGTTACGTGTGCGACTTCCGCCATGCGGTAGGCCAAAGCAGCATGCAACCATCGTTGCCAGTCGTACGGAACGCAAGCAATTGCGGCTAGCCAATTGATCGCATAGGGAGCTGATTTATCAGGCCACCACATTGTCTCAGAGGGAGTGAAAAGTTCACCGCATTTGGCGAGTCGAGGTGTATTCAGCCATTCTTCAAGCGAGTCCTGAGTCGGTGCTTCAAGCGCTGAAACTGTTATATTCATTCTGCGTACCCCTTTCGCATTCCAGCCTCGATCCTCTCCCTACTTTCCTTGAGTTTATCCGATCGCCTTTTCATTGCCTTATCTGCTTCTTCCTTCCAAAATTTCGCCCCATAGAGTCCAGGCATATTCGATTCTGGGCTCCATCCGAACATCCAGGTTAGGACTTTTTGAACTTGAGTTGTGCGATCCTCTGGCGTGAGCTTTTCAAGCTCCTCGCGCATGCTTTCAAGCATCATGTAGACCGAATCATGCCTGAGGATATGAGGGTGAATGTGAGCCAGTTCAGGCGCTACTTTGCAAACTCGGGGGAAAACGCCATCCAGCGCTTTGATGCTCATCGGCTTGCCTTCATTTCGTCTATGAGATACAAGCAAAAACGGATGCTTTCTCGCCTGCGATGCGCCTTTATGAGTCTTTCTGTAGCGATATTTCGACTCATACTGACTAATCGCCTCATAAAGGTCGTCGCTCATGACCACCATGCGCTCATGCGTTTTGAATTGCGGAGCCATTGTGCGCGGATCGATGCTTTCATCTTCAAGATTTACCACCGAGAGCTGGCGATTGTGCCAGTGAATGTCGCCGGTCTTGATCAAAAGCATTTCAGAACGGCGCAACCCCATATGGAGACCTAACAGCAAAATGATATAGTTACGCAGCTTAATTGATTCATCTGCGAATGGATTCTCAGCGCTCTCCGGATGCATGACTTCCAACAATCGACTCCGTTCCGAGGATGTCAGACCTTTCATCTCATCGATTCGCGTCTTTTTCCACCCCGGACTAGCCGCTTTAATTTTGCGATTAAAACGCCGTTTAACATCGTCAACCGCTTCATCTCGCGTCAAGTGATCACCCAGCTTGTCGTACAGAAAAGCCAAGTAATCGCGTACTGCTTCAATACGCTGTTTCGCATGGACCTTTCCAACCTGTTCGTATGCCGTTGGATGCAGGCGCATACCCTCATACTTTTTAGCCAAAGTTACCTTGTTGAATCCCGCGTCTGATACAAATCGGGAGATTTCAATGTCCGTCAGATACTGCGACTTGGGACGCTGCTCCAGGCGGGAAATGAGATCGATGGATGAGAAAGCGAGGAAGTCTTCAAATACGGCCAAGTGTTCAAGATACTTTTTTGTGGTTTCCAGAGCCTTGCCAGAGAGTTCGAAGGTGACGTACAGATTCGGGTAATAGACGGGGATATGGTCTTGCACAAGCAGCTTTCTTCGCGCAGCATTCACCACCTGTTCGATAACTCGATAACTCATATTATTTAACCCCAAAACATAACTTTTTTAAGAAAAATAAAGAACAGGAGTATAGAAAAGAGAAACTTAACTTTTACTTTTTCTGCTTTGAGCGTTCATCACCTCTCTCAAAGCCCCATGATAACTTAATTAGAGGAAAAATAGACCATGTCAAAAGGTGACAAAAAAGGTCAAACAGGTTCTTACGTTTTCACCATGAACCGGGTTGGCAAAGTAGTGCCACCCAAAAAGCAAATTCTCAAGGATATTTCGCTCTCGTTTTTCCCGGGCGCCAAAATCGGCGTACTGGGTCTTAACGGTTCGGGTAAATCCACACTGCTGCGCATTATGGCCGGTGTCGATAAAGAGTTTGAAGGTGAAGCTCGTCCGATGCCCGGCATCAATGTKGGCTACCTGCCCCAGGAGCCGCAGCTAGACGACGAGAAAAACGTCCGCGACACCGTCGAAGAAGCGCTAGGGGAGATTAAACAGGCGCAGGAGAAGTTGGATGGTGTGTATGCGGCCTATGCAGAGCCCGACGCCGACTTTGATGCGCTGGCCAGCGAGCAGGCCCGGCTTGAAAATATTATCGAAGCTGCGGATGCTCACAACCTGGAGCGCAAGCTTGAAGTGGCTGCGGAAGCACTGCGCCTGCCCCCCTGGGAGGCCAAAGTGGGCAATCTCTCGGGCGGTGAGCGCCGTCGTGTAGCACTCTGCCGCCTACTGCTTTCCAGCCCCGATATGCTGCTGCTTGACGAGCCAACCAACCACCTTGACGCAGAGTCGGTGGCGTGGCTAGAACGTTTCCTTCACGACTACAACGGAACCGTCGTGGCAATCACCCACGACCGCTACTTCCTAGACAATGTGGCGGGTTGGATTCTGGAGCTTGACCGTGGCCAGGGCATCCCGTTTGAGGGTAACTATTCCCAGTGGCTGGAGCAGAAAGACCAGCGTCTGAATCAAGAAGCCAAGCAGGAAGCCTCGCGTCAGAAAGCCATCAAGCAAGAGCTTGAGTGGGTGCGCAGTAACGCCAAGGGCCGCCAGGCAAAAAGCAAAGCGCGTCTTAACCGCTTTGAAGAGATGCAGTCAGGCGACTTCCAAAAACGTAATGAAACCAATGAGATTTATATTCCGCCTGGCCCGCGCCTGGGCGATAACGTCATTGAGTTTCGTGATGTGGCCAAGCGCTTCGATGACAAGCTGCTCTACCAGAACCTCTCCTTCACCATTCCCCAAGGTGCGATTGTCGGCATCGTCGGCGGTAACGGTGCGGGTAAATCGACACTCTTCAAACTGATCACTGGTAAAGAGCAGCCAGATGAGGGCGAAGTCCTGGTGGGTGAGACGGTCGATATCGCTTACGTCGAGCAGCTACGCGACGGCTTGGACGACAAGCAGAGCGTCTGGGAAGCCGTTTCCGATGGCCAGGACATCCTCAACATTAATGGCTACGAAGTCTCCTCGCGCGCCTATGTGGGCCGATTTAACTTTAAAGGCAACGATCAGCAGAAACGCTTATCGGAGCTTTCTGGCGGTGAACGCGGCCGTTTACAGCTTGCTCAAACGCTTAAGCAAGGCGCGAACGTGCTACTGCTTGATGAGCCCTCCAACGATCTGGATATCGAAACCCTGCGGGCACTGGAAGACGCACTTCTGGCCTTCCCTGGCTGCGCCATGGTGATCTCCCACGACCGCTGGTTCCTTGACCGGATCGCCACGCACATTATGGCCTTTGAGGGTGACTCCGAAGTGGTCTTATTTGAAGGCAACTACGCGGAGTACGAAGAGGACCATAGAAAACGGGTAGGTAACGATACGCCTAAGCGCATGAAGTACAAGCGCATTGATGCCTGATCACCAGCATCACGTTGACAGTCGACATTGACAGCGCAAAGGCCCCGCACAGCGGGGCCTTTTAGGTTCTAAAGCCTGGATTGTAAAATCGATAGCGCTATCAGTACGCGTCAAAAATGATAGACGCTTTTGGTCACCATTTTTGCAACCAAACGCACACCCCACTTAGCCGGTGCCGGAAAACGGACACCGCCAGCCTCTAAAGCCAGCTGGGCGTGGTGAGCATCATCAACGGCCATTTGGCGCAGTATGGCCCGCGAGCGGGTGTCGCCGCTGGCTAGCGACTGTTGATCTGATTCAAGCTGTTTGCCTGCCTGCTCCTCGGCCGCGGCGACCAAACCTAAGCTGATGCGATCGCTGACCGCCCCAGTGGCTGCGCCAATGCCAAAGGAGGCGACATAGAACAGCGGATTTAAGTAGCTCGTTCGACTCTGCAACTGCTCTAAACGCTCATCGCACCAGGCTAGATGATCAATCTCTTCCCGTGCCGACTGTTCCAACTGGTGACGCCCATGCGGAAGTTTAGCGGTCACGCCCTGACCCTGATAGAGCGCCTGAGCACACACCCCTCCGGCATGATTAATGCGCATTAAACCCGCCGCATGGCGGCGATCTTGATCGTCGAGCGTTCCCTCGGCCACACCTTCAGCAGGACTGGTACGCTGCGGCGAAGCAGCATGTGGCATAAGCGTCCGTAAAACGGTATCAAACTGATGTATTAGGCGATCTGAACGACTCTGTTGACGATCCATGGCAACACCTCGTTGTTTGCGATAGCGGTCTGCTTAGCTCAACCGGCAGGCCATGTGAATGCGCGCCCACCCAGTAAATGCATATGGATATGGTAGACCGTTTGTCCGCCCATTTCGTTGCAGTTCATCACCACGCGATAGCCATCCTCAGCAAAGCCCTGCTCACGGGCAAGCTTGGCAGCGGTAAACTGAAGCCGCCCTATCATGGCAAGCTCAGCCTCTTCGATATCATTGAGCGTGGCGATATGCTTTTTAGGGATGATCAACTGATGAGTAGGCGCTTGGGGGTTGATATCATTGAATGCCATCACGTGGTCATCTTCATAAACGATATCAGCGGGAATTTCACCCTGGATGATTTTGCAAAACAGACAATCCATACCGCTCTCCTTTTATGAGTTCCTTGTCACTTAACGAAAACGCCGCTGAGATAATAAGTGGCGAACCAAGGGCGCAAGAATTAGCTCCATCGCCAACGACATCCGCGCCCCCGGCACCACCAACGTATGCGGGCGGGTCATAAACGAGTCCTTAATCATCGCCAGCAGCCAAGGGAAATCAACGGTGGAGGGATCCCGAAAGCGGATGACCACGAAGGACTCAGCATCGGTGGGAATATCCTGCACTTCAAAAGGGTTAGAGGTATCGACAGTCGGCACACGTTGAAAATTGATGTGCGTACGCGAAAACTGCGGTTGGATATAGCGTACATAGTCATCCATCCGGCCCAGGATAGTGTCGATAACCGCTTCCTGTGAGTAGCCACGCAGCTTGGTGTCGCGGTCAATTTTTTGAATCCACTCAAGATTCATGGTCGGCGCCACACCTACCAACAAGTCCACATGGCGGGCAATATCATACTCTTCGGTAACCAGCCCGCCATGCAAGCCTTCATAAAACAGCAGGTCGGTGCCACAAGGCAGCGACTGCCACTCGGTGAAGGTACCTACCCGGCAGCCAGCTTCGATTTTCTGCTTATCTTCGGCGTGGATATAGTGCCGAAAAGTACCCGAGCCGTGCTCGCCATACTCACTGAACAGCCCTTCCAAGCGGTCCAGCAAGTTCGCCTCTACGGCAAAATGCGAAAGCTCGTCCTTACGCTCGGGCTCTTCCCGGAAGATGCGGTGCAAATCATCGCGGGTATAGCGGTGAAAGGCATCACCATCGACCATCGCCGCATGCACATCTTCGCGCAGGAACATGCGCTCGAAGCTGCGCCGAACGGTGGTCGTCCCCGCCCCTGAAGAGCCGGTCACCGCGATAATCGGATACTCCCGTGACATCAGCCACACCTCGCATGAGAAAGCGCTTGTTTCACCGGCTCAGGCACCTCGACAGGACGCCCGGTAGTCACATCGATCAATAGCTGATTGACTCTCGCGGTGGCAACTACCTGCTGGGAGTCCGCTTGATAAATACGCTGATAAATCGTCAATGCTTTACCTTGCGGTTCAGGCACGGCGGTGGCAATCGTTAACGCATCGGGCCAGCGCGCTTCACTTTGATACTGTACGGCGAGATCAGCGACCACCGTAGGATACCCGTGCATATCCCACTCAGGCAGATCGAGGGCCGCGAAGGCTTGAGTGCGCGCCTCGTGAAGCAGCGATACCAGCGCATCATGCCCCAAGKGGCGGCCATAGTTCATGTCGGTTACCCGCACCGTCAAAGGGTGACGATGTATGACCGCCTCAGCGGGAAAATCCAGCTTGACACGCTCCATGCCTGTTTCCTCGTTAGTCTTAGCTTGGCGTAAGGCCTGCTTACCCCTCGCGGGTAATCGCCCTAAAGGCGATATCACGACGACACTCAACACCGTCCCAGTGAATAGCGTTAACGCCTTGATACGCTTGCTGCTGCGCCTCAGAGACGCTGTCACCCAGTGCTGTCACGCATAGCACCCGGCCGCCTGCCGTGATGATCTCGCCCTGGGTATTTTGCGCGGTGCCCGCGTGAAATACTTTGCAACCCGTTTGCTCGGCCGCTGCCAAACCGTGAATCACATCGCCTTTGCGATAGCTGCCTGGGTAGCCGCCAGCCGCCAAAACCACGCCCACAGCGGCACGGGGATCCCATTCGCAGCGTTGTCCAGCTAGCTTGCCCTGGGCACCCGCTAAACAGAGTTCAGCGAAATCAGAGGTTAGGCGCAGCATAATAGGCTGGGTTTCAGGATCACCAAAGCGGCAGTTGTACTCAATAACCTTGGGGTTACCGGCTGCGTCGATCATCAGGCCTGCGTATAAGAACCCCGTGTAGGCATTGCCCTCTGCGGCCATACCACGCACAGTGGGCAGAATGACCTGCTCCATGATACGTGCGTCAACTTCAGGCGTGACCACCGGCGCTGGCGAATAGGCGCCCATACCGCCGGTATTGGGGCCGGTATCACCATCATAGGCACGCTTGTGGTCTTGGCTTGTAGCCATGGGGACGACATTTTCACCGTCCACCATGACAATAAAGCTCGCCTCTTCGCCCTCCAAAAACTCTTCGATGACGACACGCGCGCCCGCATCGCCAAAGGCGTTAGCTTCCAGCATGTCGCGAATAGCCGCCTCAGCTTCGGCTTCGCTCAGCGCCACAATGACGCCTTTGCCCGCCGCCAAACCATCCGCTTTAATCACAATAGGCGCGCCCATTTTGCCTAAATAGGCAAGCGCTGGGTCAACTTCAGTAAACGTTTGATAGTCAGCTGAAGGAATATTGTGGCGGGCCAAGAAGTCCTTGGTAAATGATTTTGAACCTTCCAACTGGGCGGCCGCTTGAGTAGGGCCAAAAATAGTTAAACCAGCCGCCTGAAAACGGTCAACAACACCGTCTACCAAGGGGGCTTCTGGACCCACCACCGTTAAGCCAATCTGCTCATCACGGGCAAAGGCGACCAGACTATCTAGATCTGTTGCAGCAATCGCTACGTTGGTCAGCGTTGCTTCCGTCGCGGTGCCCGCATTGCCGGGGGCCACAAATACCTGCTCAACCAGATTAGATTGCGCCAACTTCCAAGCCAGGGCATGCTCGCGACCACCGCCGCCTATCATCAAAACCTTCATGTGCATCCTTCTCAAACGGGAGAGCGTATATCGGCGGCATTATGCCACAGCGCAGCACCAAGTGGGGTCAGGAGGAGGGTTTGTTATCTTTGTTGGCATCGTTGGCTTCGCTGGCATCGCCCTCATGCTGCTCGGTATTACCCGACTCATCGGCTTGACCCGGCTGATTCAAGGTATTTTGCCAAAAGCGCATGTTCTCTTCGGCGAGCTCGCGCATAAATTCCAACGGTGTGTTACGCATTGCCTGCTTCCACTGACTCTGCAGACGTTTCTGCTGCTCCAACATCAGTTGGGTTCCCTGCTCAAGGTAACGCGACAGCGGCAGCGGTGAGGTCATATCGTAAACACGGATTAACTGTGCCAACAGGTCGTTAGAAAACACTTCTGCTTCACTGTCAGCCTGCTCCTGCTCGATAATGATAGAGAGCAGAATAGTCCGCGTTAGATCTTCTCCGCTTTTGGCGTCTTCCACCCGAAACGGTTCTTCTTCGATGATTAAACGGCGCAGGTCTTCCAGCGTCACATATCGGCTCTGCTGAGTATCGTACAACCTGCGGTTTGCATATTTGCGAATCACGCGCACGGCGCATCTCCTTAAACGCGATAGGGACTTTTTATTCCCGTTACTGATATTGTGCCTGCACTACGCGCCCATGCAAGCCACCTTAATAGTTTAGCAAGGCGTACCGTGCCTGCTTTGTGACCAATAGACCATCATTATGAATTTGATTCTGCTCAATCCCAACGATCTCACTGACGATGGCCACGTCTGCATTACCGATCCACGTCGACTGACACATCTTCGAGATGTCCATCGCTCGGCCCCCGGCGACCTGCTAACCGTTGGTGTTCAAGGCGGCACGATGGGTAAAGCGCTGCTAAAAGAACTCACCGCTGAGCGGGCCTATTTCCAACTGGAAACCCTCGACGAACCGCCTCCACCACCGCTACCCGTGCATTTGGTATTGGCCCTACCCCGCCCGCGCATGTTGGCACGTACCTTGGAGCACGTGACCGCGCTAGGTGTCAAAGAGATCACCCTGCTCCATACCAAGCGGGTTGAGAAGAGCTACTGGCAGTCCCCAGAGTTACGCCCGGATAAAATTCACCAGCACTTGGTGCTTGGCTTAGAGCAAGCCCGCGACACCCAGCTACCCTCGGTTACCCTAAGTAAAGGCTTTCGTCCTTTTTTGCAGCAGCAACTGCCTGAATTGCTCAGCGAGCGCCGGGGACTGGTGGCCCACCCAGGCATGCCCAATGCCTGCCCCAGAGGTATCAGTGACCCCACCTTGCTATTGGTAGGCCCTGAGGGCGGCTTTATTGCTTGGGAGGTAGAGCAACTCATCTTGGCAGGCTGCGAGGGGATGCATCTTGGTCCACGCATTTTACGCGTTGAAACAGCCGTGACCGCGCTTCTGTCACGGCTGTTTTAAACATCTTAGCAGGATGAACCCATCAGGACTGATCATCTTCCGGGTCGTGGGGCACAACGGTCGCGTTTTCCCCGCACCCTGGCTCTTGCAAAAAGGTTTCACGCACATCCAGTAGGCCAAGGTGGCTAATGGTGCGGCGCCCAAGCAGCAGCGGGTAGTTCATATCGCCACGGTCGCGCAGACTAAACTGTTCTTCGTAAATGGTATCGCCCATACAAACTTCCAACAGCACCACGGGGCGCTCATCACGACCACCTGCACCGCGCACGGTAAGCTCGCGGTAGAGCGGCCGCTCGATTTGATCGCTAAACACTTCACCACTTCCCTGATCTTCAAGCTTCAACCGAAAACGAACCCACTCCTCGTCATCCTGCTCGAACATCTCAATATCCCGGGCGTCTAACGAGGAGGTTAATGCTCCGCTATCGAGCTTGGCTTTTACTTCGATATCCCAGGGTTGTAGGGTGGCTTTTTCAACCCAGCCGAATACCTGATCATCATCTGCCATCGTCGTGGAGGCAGACAGAAAGGCTCCTAATACCACACTGCTAACAAATATCTTACCCATCAATTGCATAACATCATCCTTGGAAAGTAAAAGCATCCGATAAACGCGACTTACTGCGAACGCTGACGTAGCTGTTCAAGCAGCTCCTGGGTCGCAAACCCATCCGGTATTACCCCTTGATCACGCTGAAAGTTCCGCAACCCTTGCCGCGTATTGGGCCCCATAACGCCGTCAGCGCCACCCACTGAGTAGCCTACACGGTTTAATGCGCGCTGAAGTTCTTGAACATCGTCACGGGTCAGCGGCGCTTGCTCCCGCGGCCAGCTGTGCTGAATGCCCTCGCGTCCAGCGATCGCATCGCCTAACGTCGCGACAGCCAGTGCATAACTGGTGGCATTGTTATAGCGTAAGATCGCACGGAAATTGGCACCTACCAAAAAGGCGGGGCCATCCGCGCCAGCGGGTATCACAATGGCTGCACTATCAAAGTTCGGCAATTCACCCTGCTGCGCCCGCACGCCTTGACTGCGCCACTCATCGCTGCTGCGTCGCTCGGTCTGGGCGTAATCAAACCCTTCAGGCAGGCGTACCTCAACCCCCCAGGGCTGGCCGGCTTGCCATCCAGCCCGATCAAGATAGTTGGCCGTAGACGCCATAACATCGGGAATACTGTCCCAAATATCGCGCCGACCATCACCATCGCCATCAACCGCATAGGCTTCAAAGCTGCTGGGAATAAACTGGGTATGGCCCATGGCCCCAGCCCAGGAGCCTTTCATCTGTTCAGCGGCGATATCACCTTGGTCAATAATACGTAAAGCCGCGAGCAGTTCACCGCGGGCAAAGTCTCGGCGCCGACCATCGTAAGCCAGTGTGGCGAGAGATTCCAAGGTCGAAAAATCGCCAAAATTACTGCCGTAATTGCTCTCAATACCCCAAATGGCGACGATTATTTCAGCGGGCACCCCATAGCGCTGCTCCATTTGCTGCGCGGTATCACGGTGATCAGCCAGCTTCTCTTGGCCGTTAGTAATACGCGTGGATGAAACCGCAGTATCAAGATACTCCCAAATAGGGCGGACAAACTCAGGCTGGTAGCCGTCCAGTTCAATCACACGCTCACGGAAACGAATGCCATCCAGGGCGTTACTTAGCGTCGCTTCGCTGATCCCTTGGCCAGCAGCATATTGGCGAAAATCTCGCAGCCACTGTTGGAAATTAGCGTAGCTAACCTCTGAAGCAGCCTGAGTGTCGACTTCTGACATCAGTTGGGGGCTTGCTTGCACCCGGCCACTGCTCAGTGCCAGTGCACCGACAAAAAATAGAAACGTCGCATACAGAGCAGGGCGCCCCTTGGCTGACCCATTTACTTTCAAAGACATAGCATCAATCTCTCGGCAATCCATGGCATTGTTCTGATAATGGCCCAGAAAAGCAACGGATACTAGCCCTACCCTCTCAGGCGTAGTAAAACGACCAAGTGTAATAGCCCCACTACCACAGTAAGCAAGCCACGAAGTGTAAAGTACCAAGTAGGAAAGCCCTTCCGACCGACACGACTACAATCGTAGCTGCCAATCAGAATAAACCCGGCCAATAGTACCCAAAGTCCCGCTGCAACGTTAAGCAGCAGTGCAGGCCATGCGATTAAGCTGGGCAGCATGGCTAACAGTAAACGCCAACGATTACCTGGCCTAGCCACCTGCAACGCACTGCCCCAGTGCACACCACCCAAGAAAGAGAGAATTATAGCGCTGTAGTAAACAAATCCATCAATGGCAGTTGCCTGCCATACCAACGGCGCGAACCATACCAGTACGCCGCCAGTGATGAATGGAACAAGACCAGCGAGTCCCAGACACCACGCGAGGCGGCGCTCGCTACTCCACAACGTCATAGCGCCTTAGCCCTTACAGCAAGTTCATGACGACTCACTTCATCACTTGCTTGATGTTCTAAGCAAGGAATTAGCCATCGCTCCCACTGCTCGGGCACAACGCAGGGAGCCTCAAACGCAGAGGGATCTGCCCGCCACGGCTGTTGGCGCGCTAAACCGTAGGGTAGCTTTTCAAGCGGCTTCAGCCAATGAGCCACATAAAGCCCCTGGGGGTCGTAATGCCCCGCCTGCTTGAGTACATTAAAGTAACGATCTTGGCGTGGGTCTCGACCAACCCCCGCAATATAGCGCCAGTTGCCCCAGTTGCTGGCAACGTCATAATCAATCAGGCAGTGCTCAAACCATAATGCCCCCAAACGCCAATCAACCTTTAAGTCTTTGACCAAAAAGCTGGCAACGTTTTGTCGGGCACGATTGGATAGCCAACCAGTGTGGCGAAGTTCCAGCATCGCGGCATCCACAAACGGCAGCCCCGTGGTGCCATTACGCCAAGCATTGAAAGCAGCACACGGCTTGTCAGTCTGCCGAGCGCCAAACATCTTCTCACCTTCCAATTGGGCAGCGCGGATAAAATACTCTCGCCAGAGTAGCTCGAAGGTAATCCAATAGCTCGATTCATTGCTTCCGTTTTCCACTTCCCACGCTTTCACCGCGTCATTGACTTGGCGAGCCGACAGGCAACCACGCGCCAGCCAGGGTGAAACGCGGGTTGAGAAATTAGCCCCCAGCAGCCCATTGCGGGTTTTTTTGTACGCTTCGCCGCCCTGTTGGCGCCAAAGGTAATCTTTCAGCCGCGCATGCGCCGCCGATTCCCCTCCCCAATAGGCATAACCTTGGCGCGGATCAGGCTGCCAGTTGGCGCTCTGCTCGCAAACGGCTTTTAGCGGAGGGAAACCTCTAGCTGCCTCTGGCCAGGGGGGCAGCGTTACTGGGGCGCAGCGGCTGGCGGGGACAGCGCATTCATCCTCAACACTGCGCCTAAAGGCAGAAAAGCTGCCAGGCAGCGCTTCGCGTTCAAAAGGCAGTGACTGGCGATTAATCAGCCGCCCACTCTCTAAACAATCTAGCGCGGTCTGGCTGGGCAAATCTTGTGCAACCGCGGCAATATGCGCGGTTTCCTCAACGCCAGCATGGTCGGCTACACGTACTTGCCGGGCGTTAAGCGTTGATGCCAGCTCAATCACCACATCACTTGGCTTACCGATACGTACCAGCAGGTCACTACCGCGCTGCAGTAGCTCCCCGCGCAACTCCATTAAGCTTTGCCATAAAAAGCGCAAGCGCGCAGGCCCTATACGTGGTGTCGATTCGCCATCGATTAGCGGCGAGAACCACTGCTCATCTAACACATAAAGACACAGCAGATAACTAGGGGGCGAGGTGAAATGTAGAAGCGGGTTATCAGCAACACGCAGGTCGTCTTGCAACCAGACTATATCAATCGTGCTGTACATGCTTGTGCCTCCTAGGGGTACATGACTACCCAGAACTGGGTGCCAAGCGCATTAGCTGCTTAGGGCCTGCTGACGTTTCACTCACTATCGCGATGAAACGTCAGCAGGCCTTAGCACTACGGCGGCACCTTTCGCTGCAGTAGCGCACCTCGTCCCAACAGCGCGCCCACTTTCTTCGCCAAGTGAACGGTCGCTGGCAATGAGCGCAAGTTTTTTGCGGCAGATGTTGTTTGCGTCGCATGCTCTCGTCTCATCACACTTTTGCGTAGCATGTTAATAAACATGAACGCATTATCTTATACAGTACAACTATTGTACATTATTTTATTGTACAGACTTTGCTTCTGTCGAAATAATTAGGGTTGCTTGAACACTCACTATCCCAGACGCAAAAAAGCCACCTTCGGGTGGCTTTTTTGCGTTATTCAATGGCTAACGATGTGACCTGCTCTAGTCAAGCCTAGTCAGGGTCAGTCTCGCGGGGTTGTCGCTTGGCATTTTCCTGGGTTTCCAGGCCACTTTTAAGCTCGTGGGTTAAAGGGTCGTAGTTAGGGCGTAACTCATCCTTTACAGTACCGCTCCACAGCTTTGAGCCGACAAAGTACCCGGCGCGGCCAATCACGTGAGCGGCTACCGGTGCGGTCATCAAAATAAACACAATGATGGCAAACGAACGTGCCACGATACCCACTTCAGCAAAGTGCATGGCGGCTGCCAACATAATTAAAATGACGCCGAGCGCCGCGGCTTTGGTGGTGGCATGCATACGGGTTAACAAATCAGGTAGCCGCAGCAGCCCGACGGAGGCAAGCAACATAAACAGCGCGCCAGCGATGATCAATGTGCCTTTTATAAAATCAATCATCTCGCGGGCCTCCCCTTTCCAGAAAGCGTGCAAACGCAATGGCCGCTAAGAACCCCATCAAGGCAATCACAATGGCCGCATCCAGAAAACTAGCCACGTTCGACTTGATGGCATAAACCCCAACTAAGCCCACCACGGTAGTTGAAAACAGTTCTAACGCCACGACGCGATCGGGCAAGCTTGGGCCACGCACCACACGCACAAAAGTAAGAATTAATGCCAGGCTCATAATGACTTGGCTTATTAAAATGACAGTATCCATTAGCGAAACAGCTCCAAAGCCCGGTGCTCCATCTCTTTTAAGTTGCGCCGCAGCTCCTCCTCGTTATCTAAAAACATCGCATGGATATACAGTACCTTGCGATCATCCGACACATCCAGGCTTAAAGTGCCGGGTGTCAGTGAAATGAGATTAGCCACCAGGGTAATTTCCATTTCGGTGCGGGCAGAAAGCGGCATCGCAATGACCCCAGGTTTCATATGCCAAGGGGGAGTGACAATATCGAAAGCGACGCGCAAGTTGGCTTGCACCAATTCTTTAAGAAAAAAACCGATAAAACCAATAAAACGCGGGACTCGCGCCGGGTAGCCCTTCAGGGAGTCGAGCTGAGGCTCAATGAGTATCAGCGTAATGTAACCAAATATTAGCCCGACAAGGAGGTTTAAGCCGCTGAAGTCACCGCTTAAAAGCACCCACGCAAGGCCTAGCAGCAGGTTCCAAATGGCCCCAGTCATTGCACTGCCTCCCCGGCGTCAGCCTCAGGTTGCTTTTCTGCTGTGGTGGAAGGTTCCAGCAGCACATTTTCGACGCTCGCTGATGCTCCTAGCACGGCTTCTATATACCCCGAGGGKTCAAACAGTTGATCACCAATGCCCATCATCACCCACATAATGGGCTCGGCAAGCACACCGATGAGCAGTGAAAATAACGCCAACACCATTACCGGCAAATACATCATCCACAGGCTGGGCTTTAGCAACCGCCCGTCATCGCCAGTAGGTGTGGTTGTTTCAGGAACGTGATTGTCTTCTGGAAGAGACTTCCAAAACACCTCATTCCAAATTTTCACCATGGAGTAGAGCGTCATTAGTCCTACGGCCAGCGCGATGCCGGTAACCCAATAGGCTTCAAGCTCTAAACCGGCACGCACAATCACAAACTTGGCAAAAAACCCTGATAGCGGCGGTATCCCCGCCAGCGAGAAGGCAGACAGAAAGAACGCCACCGACAGCCAAGGGCGCTCTCGGTACAACCCGCCCATTTTTTTAAGCTGGTAGGTAGCTTGCAAACGATGGGTGATGCCACTGATCAAGAAGAGGTTGGTCTTGACTACCATATTATGCACGATGGCAAACACCCCCCCGGCGATTGCCAGAGGGGTGTACAACGCCAAGCCTAGAATCATGTAGCCAATCTGGCTGACAATATGAAACGACAGAATACGCCGGAATTCGTGCTGGGCTGCAGCGCCGAGCACGCCCGTGACCATGGTAAAAGCAGCGCCCCAGAGCATGATGTCCTGGAGATAACCCATGGTTTGATCAAACATCAGGGTGAAAACACGGAACATGGCGTAAACACCCACTTTGGTGAGCAGCCCGGCAAACAGGGCAGAAACAGCTACCGGAGGGGTGTGGTAAGAGGCTGGCAACCAGAAAAACAGKGGAAAGGCGGCTGCTTTGATCCCAAAGGCCACCATAAACATGACCGCTAGTACTTCGACCATGCCAGTATGCTCCGCCTCGTCCATGCGCAGCGCGATGTCTGCCATGTTGAGGGTGCCTACCATGCCATAAAGCAGCCCTACCGCGGTCAGGAAGATGACCGATGCCAACAGGTTAAGGGTGACGTATTTAATCGCCCCTTCCATCTGCGCCCGTTCGCCACCCAGGATTAACAACGCAAAAGAGGCTACCAGCATTACCTCAAACCATACGTAGAGGTTAAAAATATCACCGGTCAAAAAGGCGCCCATCACGCCGGCGAGCAACAAATGCATTAATGGATAGTAGCCAAATTTCTCATGGCCTCTACCAGTCGTGGCCAGCGAGTAAATACCCATTGCCAAGCCAATAATCGCGGTCATCAATACCATCACCGCGCTCAACAGGTCAGCAATCAAGGTAATACCAAAGGGGGCTGGCCAGCTCCCCATCTGCATAGTGACGTAGCCATCCGACAACGTCACTACAAACAACCAAAGGCTAACCATCAGCAGCGCAACATTGCCTGCTACGGCCATAAAGCGCTGCATGGGGCGCGAACGCCAAAACAGCAGAGAGATTGCCCCTGATAGCAAGGGCAAGAGGACGGGAAGGGCAACTTCAGGCCTCACGTATCAGTATCCTTCATCTTATCGAGATCATCGGCCTTAACCACTTCGTAGGCGCGTCGAATCAACACCACAGCAAAGGCAAGCACCCCAAAAGCAATCACGATCGCTGTCAACACGACTGCCTGGGGCAAGGGGTCGGCCACGCCGCTGGGGGGCTGCATCATACCTTCAGGGATAAGCGGTGGTGCCCCACGGGTCATGCCCGCCGTGGTAAAAATCAGTAAATTGGCAGCATTAGAGAGCAGCATTAAGCCAATCACCAATTTAACGATAGAGCGGCGTAACATCATAAAAATAGCCGTCGCATAGAGCAGGCCAATGGCCACTGCCATTAATGGTTCCATGCTGTGCCTCCTGTTAACTCAAGGTTCATCCTTGTCGACCTCCATAAGCGTCATCACCATACCGGTGACCGAACCCAGCACGGCAAAATAGACGCCTATATCGAAAATCAGCGGCGTAGACGCTTTAAAGTCGATGATGGGGATGGTCCACCATTGGGCGGTCAAAAAGGGTTGGCCCATAAACCAAGCCGGCACCACCGAAATCATCCCCAGCAATAAGCCAATGCCAATCAGGTCACGGGGGTCGACCATGCGCAGCACTTCTTTTGTGGCGCTTACCCCGAAGGCAAACAGGTAGAGCGTAAACGCCCCCGCTGCTACCAACCCGGCAATGAACCCGCCGCCCGGCTCATCGTGCCCCCTTAACAGCAGGAAAACAGAAAACAGCAGCTGTAGAGGCATTAAAAAGCGCGCAGCAGTATTAAGAATAATCGTGCCCGACTTAACCATCGTAAGGCTCCTTCGCAGCCACTTTGCTGCTCTCGGCGGTTTTTGCGTCGCTGTTTTCTCCATGACGCAGCTTTAACATGGCGATAACACCGATCGCGGCGAGGGCTAACACGAACATCTCGCCTAGCGTATCCAAGGCACGGTAATCGACCAAAATGACATTGACGATATTGCGGCCGTAGGCCAAAGGTGCACTGTTCTCAATCATATAGGTCGAAATGGGTTCAAACTGTTGAATGCTCCACGAAGTCATAATCAGCAGGCATATCAAGATACCTACCATCGCGGCCACCACGCCGTCACGTATGCGTTCCAGACTGGTGGAAAGATTCGAAAAGCGCGGCAGCCGGAACAGCACCAGTACCAGCAAAATAACCGTTAAGGTCTCTACCAACAGTTGGGTAATGGCTAGATCTGGCGCACTGAACAGAATAAAAATTAACGCAATGGAGAAACCCATGACACCTACGGAAACTACTGCCCCCAGCCGCGATCGAGAAATGGTCGCAAATAGKGCCCCCATCACCATGGTGCCCGCCACAACCACCTCGTGGAAACGCACATCCAGGTCAAAGGCAAACACTGGCGAATGGCGCAGCAGAATTGAATTACCAATCAGCGCTATGAGCGTGATTAACATCACCAGGATGTAGTTACGCATATAGCCGTTTTGCAGTAGCCGTGTTTGCCACTCTGAGAAGTGCACAATGCCATTCATCATGCTTTCATATCCGGCTTCGGGGCCATGACGCATCACCGGTGCCAGCACAGCAAGCTTGCCTCGCACGCTGTCCCAACGCTTAAACAGCAAAAAGCCGAGGCCAAGGCTAATGATCGACATTATCAACGCGACATTGATGCCATACCAAAGCGACAGCGCCACCTCTATCGTTTGCCCGGATATCGCCGTGGCGGTTGCCGTTAATAACGCATCAGCGCCCAACAAAGCGGGCATTAGGCCCAGTAAAAGCGATCCCAACGCGAGTAACGCAGGTCCTATTAGCATGCTAAACGGCGCTTCATGAGGCTCAAGCGGTGTATGGTGACGTTTACCGTAAAAAGGGCGTAACGCCACAATAAAGGCAACGGCGATAGTCAATATTGAAGCCAGGAAGGCGAACAATACCAATAGCGTTTGGAAGCTATCGGCGCCGAGCACTGACTCAAGCATTAACTCTTTACCGATAAAACCAAGTAGCGGCGGCACACCAGCAAACGAGAGTGCTGCGACCAAAGCAACCGTGGCGGTTACCGGCATCAGCGGGCGTAGTCCACCCATCTGAGTGACGTCTTTGGTGCCAGTTTCGTGATCAAGAATACCGGCGACCATAAACAGCGCGCCTTTATAGAGCGAGTGCGCTAACAGGAAGGTGACAAAGGCGGTCATCGCGTACTCGCTGCCGATGCCTAATAACATCGTCAGCGTGCCCAGCGCCATTATGGTTGAGTAGGCAAGCAGCTTTTTGATATTAGTGTGGTGAATCGCTAAAAACGCCCCGACCAGCATCGTGGTTGCGCCGACCACGGAAAGAATGCCGACCCACATCGCCGTACCGCCAAGCTCCGGGTGTAAACGTGCTAATAAATAGATGCCTGCTTTCACCATAGTGGCAGAGTGCAGGTAGGCGGAAACCGGGGTCGGCGCCGCCATGGCGTTAGGCAACCAGAAATGAAACGGAAATTGCGCCGATTTGGTGAAAGCGCCCAGCAGCAAACAGATCAGCATGGGTGTGTAGAGCGCATGTTCGCGCAGGTCGGCTTCCTGGCCCAGAATCTCCGCCAGCGACCAGCTACCGCTGGCAATCCCTAACAGCACCAACCCAGCCATTAATGCCAAACCGCCCGCCACGGTGACGAATAAGCCCTGCCGTGCTGATTTACGCGCATTAATGTCAGCGTGATTAAAACCAATCAGCAAATAGGAGGTAATGCTGGTCAATTCCCAGAAAATAAATAGCGTCAACAGCCCATCCGCTAATACCAGCCCCAGCATCGAGACCATGAAAGCGACTAAGGCGATATGAAAGCGTGGTAGATCAGGGTGACCTTTAAGGTAGCCGCCGGCATACACCAGCACACAGGCCCCCATAACGGTAATCAGCAGCCCAAACAGCAGCGATAAACCGTCCAGCAGGAAAGTAAGGCTAATACCCAGCGAAGGCACCCACTGCCACTCTAACAGTAGGCTGCCATGCTCAATGACCGCGGGGGCTTGGAGTGCCAACCACGCCGCCAGGCCAGCGGGAAACATAGCCAGCACCAAGCTAGTGCGCTGACCGAACCAGCCGTTCAACATTGGCGACAACGCCGCCAGCACGAAACCCATTAATACGGCGAATTGTATCAAGCGAAACCTCCTGAATAATGCAAGGCTCACCATCAAACAGCGGCTAAAGCCCAGGCATCGTGCCTTATCACTGGCATGCCAGCGTTGAATAATAGTGATTCTAAAGTTGTACACCTTATAACAGTCAGTTTTGGCTGACCAGTCAAACCCTTAAACGCAAATAGCCGCAGGCGTCTTGATTCGCACTGCGGCTAGTTTGAGCTAGCATTGACGATAAATGTGGCGCTAAGGAGCCGATAGCCATCCGGCTAATTCATTATTGATGACGGCAAGCAAGGCCTCGATATGGTCGTCACGATCATTCAGGCAAGGGATATAGCTGAACGTTTCGCCCCCCGCTTCCATAAAGCTATCGTGTATCTCCTCCTCGATCTCCTCCAAGGTTTCGACACAGTCGGAAGAGAAGGCAGGCGACATAATGGCAATGTGTTTATGTCCCTGCTTGGCGAGTTCCGCCACATGCTTGACAGTTTGCGGGCCGACCCATTTTTCGGGCCCAAACTGCGACTGAAAAGCGGTATCCACCTCCTCTTTACTAAAACCCAGCTTCTCACGCAGCAGGCGCGTGGTTTTCTGGCACTGACAGTGGTAAGGATCCCCCTCCATCAGATAGCGCTCGGGGACACCATGGTAGCTGGCCACCAGCTTAGTAGGCCGGGTTGATAAACCGTCGTAGGCTTCTTGTACTGAATTGGCCAACGCCTGAATGTAGGCAGGATGTTCAAAATAAGCCGGCACCGTGCGTATATAAGGTTGCCATTTCATCTTCATCAGGGTGCGAAATGCCTGGTCATTCGCCGTGGCCGTGGTCGGTGAACCGTACTGAGGGTAAAGCGGAAAAAACACGATTCGCTCGCACCCTTTCTCTTTTAATCGCGTCAGCACGCTTTCCGTCGAGGGATTGCCGTAGCGCATGCAAAAATCGACTTCGACGTCATCACCGTAAAGCGCTTTTAACCGTGCGGTCATTTTTTCAGTCTGAGCGCGAGTAGTTGTCAGCAGCGGGCTTTCGTTTTTCTCGTTGTTCCAAATACTTCGGTACGCTTTACCCGATGAGAATGGCCGCTTGGTCAAAATAATCAGCTGTAGCAACGGCTGCCATTTCCAACCGGCATAGTCGACCACGCGCTTATCAGACAGAAATTCATTCAGGTAACGACGCATTGACCAATAGTCAGTGGCATCCGGGGTTCCCAAGTTCGCTAGCACCACGCCCACTTTGGCACGTGGCACCGGTGGATGATCGCTAGGTGCATGGGCCAAGCGGCCCTCGCCCGGCTGATCCTTGACGACATTCTCGGTCATTAGTCATGCTCCTGGAAAATTACGATCTCGCTAACACTCGGTACAAGCTAATTAAATGCTATCACTTTTCGGCAAACTGGCGGCATAAAGTTATACTATCAACATTATTTGTATAACTCCGAGGCAATTCATGTCCAAGCCTTTGCTTTTGGTTCTTGGTGACCAGCTCTCTTTTTCACTAACAACGCTGCAAGACGCCCCCGCCAATGCCGTGGTTGCCCTTTGCGAAGTGGCTGAAGAAGCCCGCTATGTGCCGCATCATATACATAAAATCGGCCTCTTTTTGGCCGCCATGCGTCACTTTGCCCAAGCGCTGCGTGAAAAAGGCTTTCAAGTTCACTACAGCGCTCTGGACGATGCGGATAACTGTCACTCCCTCATTGATGAAGCTGAGCGCATCGCCCAACAGTATGGCTGCGATGAGATACGCGTTGCCCGACCAGGTGAATGGCGGCTGTGGGAGGCGATGCAGCAGCGCAAAGACGCAACGACTCCATGGCGGCTACTTGAAGATGAGCGCTTCTTTACCACGCCAAAGGATTTCGCCAACTGGGCCACAGGCCGCAAGCAGCTGCGCCTAGAATACTTTTATCGCGAGCAGCGCAAGCGTACCGGGATCTTGATGGAGGGCAATGAACCCGCTGGCGGCAAGTGGAATTTTGACCACGACAATCGCCAACCTATCAAAGCAGCGCTTGAGTTTCCTGACCTGCCACAACACCGCTTTGACACGCTGACAAAAGACGCATTGGCCGATGCGGAACGCCACTTTGGTGATCACATAGGTTGTGTGGAAAACTTCAACCTGCCGGTCACCCGCCGACAAGCGCTGGTAGATTTAAATCACTTCACTGAGCATGGGCTGGCTGACTTTGGCTGCTATCAGGATGCGATTAGCGATTCAGCGCCCTATCTATATCACTCACGGCTCTCAGCCGCGATGAACCTCGGCTTGCTGTCGCCCCATGAAGTCTGTGCAGCCGTCGAGCAGCGCTACTATGACGGCGATGTGCCGATCAACGCCGCCGAAGGCTTTATCCGCCAAATTCTTGGCTGGCGAGAATACGTACGCGGGCTCTACTGGACACAGATGCCCAACTACAAAAGCGCTAATCAGCTCGGCTTCAACCGCGAGCTACCAGCGTTTTACTGGGATGCGAATACCGATATGCGCTGCCTGCAGCGTGCCATACAGATGACCATCGATAATAGCTACGCCCACCATATTCAACGACTAATGGTCACGGGCAATTTTGCCCTGCTGTGTGGGGTCAAACCCGAGGCGCTATGCGACTGGTACCTGGCTGTTTATGCCGATGCCAGCGAATGGGTGGAACTGCCCAATACCTTGGGCATGGTACTCCATGCGGATGGCGGCTTAATGGGCTCCAAACCTTATTGTGCATCGGGTAAATATATCGACAAGATGTCAGATCATTGCCAGCACTGTCGCTACTCGCCTAAGCAGGTTACAGGGCCAAAGGCCTGCCCTTTCAACAGCCTTTACTGGCACTTCCTGGAAACTAATGCCGAGCAATTGAACCAGAACCCGCGCATGAAGCTAATTTACGGCTCGCTCAGCAGAATGTCCGATGACAAGCGTGAAGCAATGCGCCAACAGGCTGAAAGCTTCTTGGCTCAACTGGAAGTGTCACCTGGCTATGGGCAAGCCTGTCACACCGCCGGCTATGCCACTACCAAAACCGATGGCATACGATCGATACCCATATGAACAATACCAACCAGGAGTCACCATGAGCCGCTTCGCACCGTTAAACGCGTTACCGCCGGTCACGCTATTTCACGACGGCCACTGCCCCTTTTGCCAGCAGGAAGTTGCGTGGCTGGAAAAGCATCGCCATCGGGAACACATCGCGCTGGTCGATATTCAGGCTCAGGACTTTAACGCCCATGAGTATGGAAAAGAATTTAACGCCATGATGGGCCAGTTGCACCTGCGCGACAGCCAAGGAGAGTGGTTTATCGGTATGGATGCCAGCCGTGCCCTCTATGCAGTGTTGGGCTATCGGCGGCTGGTGAGGCTTTCGTGCTTACCGGCTCTATACGGCGCAATGAACGCCGGTTACCGGTTTTTTGCCCGTCGTCGAATTCGGCTTGGGCGGTGGTGGGAAAAGCGTCAGGCTAAACGTTAATGGGTGAGAATAGCGCCTTAGAAAACAAGCGGCATGCGCGATGTCAGCGGCTCGCTATAATGCGCATCGCGGCCAATCACTTCGTCGTGGGGCACATGCTGCACTAAGTAAGCACGGTGAATCCCAGCACGCTTAAGCTCCATATAGGCATCGTCCAGCGAGCGAAATAGCATCGGCTTGGTACGCTGCATCAGCATGTGCCGCTCGCCTTCAACGTCTTCCAGTTCAACCTGATAAAAGCGGCTACCCGAATGGGTAATCACGCGAATTTCAAAGTTGTCGTGACTGGCGACAAACTGCTTAAGATCCTTCAGTTCCATGGTTCCCTCCTATTATTTGGCGATGTCATAAGGAATGTCAGACGGTATGCCTTCAGATATGTCATCAGGGCACAGCATGACTGCACCCCATGACACTTCTGTTGCCCCGTCATTGCAATGTAATGACAACAAGCAATCACTAGACATTAATAGCTAGGAGGCCAATAGTGCAAGAGAGTTCCTGACCGGAAGGTCAAGACATCATTGATATTCAGAGGGGTCGATGGCTTTACCCAGCGAATTGCGGTCAATCCAGTTGCCGCCTTTGGTCTCTTTGTAACGGAACACCACCTTATCCCCCACGGTCACGGGCAGCTCACCGTCTTCGGTCTGGTAGCTATACTTCTCGCCTGCCACGACCAAATGGTAGCGATAAAGGTCTGGCATACCCAACCACTCTTTGAAAGGGCCCTCGCGCTCTAGCGCCTCTAGCTCACCGCGCCCCTCAAGTTTAGGAAGACGCTGCCGATTACCGCGCCGAAATCCACCTGCCATGTGCTACTCCCATTTTTTGCATATCGTGGGTGGGGCATTATACGAACTCGCTCCCCATCCTCAAGTGACTCATCACTCGCCTGTAATAAAAGAAACCTGTCATCAAGAACCGGTCATCAAAACTTAGTCGCCGAAGGCTTGGCCGTAACTATCCGGCGCCAAATCCTCAAAGCGGGTATATTTGCCGATAAACGCCATATGTACCGTGCCGATAGGCCCATTACGCTGCTTACCGATAATTAACTCGGCAATACCCTGATTGTCGGGGTTATCTGGATTATAGACTTCATCGCGATAAACGAAGGCAATAACGTCCGCATCCTGCTCAATCGCTCCAGACTCCCTCAAATCCGACATAACCGGACGTTTATTGGGGCGCTGCTCCAATGAGCGGTTCAACTGTGAGAGCGCAACCACCGGGCAGTTAAACTCTTTTGCCAAGCCCTTCAAGGAGCGTGAAATTTCAGAAATCTCACCGGTACGGTTTTCATTGAAGCCGGGAATCTGCATTAACTGAAGATAATCGATCATGACCAGCGCGATATTGCCGTGTTCACGCACCACACGCCGCAACCGTGAGCGCATCTCGTTAGGCGATAAGGCGGCAGTGTCATCAATAAACAGCTGCTTATCTTTGAGCAGATTAACCGCGGAGGTTAAACGCGGCCAATCCTCATCTTCCAGTTGACCGGTACGCACGCGGGTTTGATCGATCCTGCCCAGCGAGGACAGCATCCTCAGCATTAGCGATTCTGCGGGCATCTCCATGGAGAACACCATGACCGGCTTGTCGCTGGAAATAACTGCATGCTCAACCAGATTCATGGCGAAAGTGGTTTTACCCATTGAGGGGCGGCCTGCAATCACCACCATATCCGAAGGCTGCAAGCCGGTGGTCATTTCATCTAGATCACGGAAACCGGTGGAAAGCCCGGTCATCTCACCTTTAAGGTTAAACAGCTCGTCAATGCGATCAACGGCTTTGGTCAATAGATCACTCATGCCGATAGGGCCGCCTGTTTTGGGACGCTCCTCGGCAATCTGGAATACCAGCCGCTCGGCTTCGTTGAGCAACTCATCAGCCGGGCGCCCCTGGGGGGTAAAAGCACTATCGGCAATTTGATTAGCGGCACGGATCAGCTTACGTAGCGTTGCCCGCTCACGTACGATATCGGCGTAGGCGCGAATATTACTGGCAGAGGGCGTGTTACGGGCAAGCTCAGCCAGAAACGCCAGCCCACCGACCGTATCCAAATGATCACGTGCTTCCAGCGCCTCGGAAAGCGTCACCACGTCCAGTGGCTGGCCGGCTTCAGCCAGGTGAATCATCACGTTGAACACCAAACGGTGCTCATAGCGGTAGAAATCATCAGCGACCAAGCGCTCTGAGACGTTATCCCAGGCCTGGTTGTCCAGCATGAGCCCGCCTAGTACCGACTGCTCCGCCTCCAACGAATGCGGCGGCAGCTTTAACGCTGCCGTTTCTTTATCAGCAGAAGGCTGATCCTGCATAGCGAGCTCCTTTAAACACATCAGCGTAACCGATGAAGAGGGATATGTTAGCCGGAGCGGGCGCATTCGACCACCGACATTACCACCCATCTAGACATTGTCTGAAAAACGCCAAACCTTAATAGCCGAGGCGGGTTTATGACAATATCCAGTACTCCTGCCGTAAAACACAGGCATCAGAAATAACAAAAGGCGCGGGGTATCCCGCGCCTTTTGAGGCGTTCGTGCTAGCACAATGAGTGGCTAAGTCTTTACTTAGTTACTCTGCAACTACCACCACGCGTACAACGGCATCCACTTCAGCGTGCAAGTGAATAGCGATGTCGTATTCACCCGTTTGGCGAATAGGACCCGTCGGCATACGAACTTCGCTCTTGGCAACATCGATGCCAGCAGAAGAAATTGCGTCGGCCAGGTCACGCGGACCAATCGAACCAAACAGCTTGCCTTCATCGCCTGCTTTGGAAACCAAAGACAGTTCGATGTCGTTCAACTGCTCAGCGCGCGCTTCGGCTTCAGCCTTACGCTCAGCAGCTTGCGCTTCGAGCTCAGCACGCTGCGCTTCAAACGCTTCGATGTTGTCTTTGGTTGCCGGTACGGCTAAACCGTAAGGCACCAAGTAGTTACGACCATAACCAGGCTTGACGGTGACCTTGTCACCCAGGCCGCCCAGCTTACCAATGTTGTCGAGCAGAATGACTTCCATCTCGTAAACCTCTTGTCAGTTGCTGCGGGCAAGGCGTGCGCGAACGTTCGCGAATGTATCAATCAGCCCCAACAGCAGCACAATGAGAATCGTGGGCCAGGTCGTGATCAGTAGCACATAAAATGCTACCAGCCACAGCCCGTTCATCCCCTTTATTCCAATAAACCCGTGCACTAACGCAACGCCAGCTACCAACAGCGGAATCCAACCAAGCATCGCCAGCGCATGAGCGCCTAACAGCATGCCTATCACCCCAATGACGACCAGTACGGCCAGCTCCTTAGGGGTCAAGCGCAGTGCGTGGAACTCTTCGCGAAAGCCACCTGGGTTGTACAACCCAGCTTGCCAGCTACGCGCAAGCGCCAAGCACACGATGGCTGCCAACAGCACCACAAGCCCAGTCACTCCACCCACCACCAATGAGGCAATGGTTTGAGTATCGTAGCCTTGATTGGCAAATTCCGTGAGCATGCGATCCACTTCTTCTGAACCTTCACGCAGTTGCTCAAGCATTAGCTCAGTGCCGCCTGGCGGACTGAAGATGCCCAGTTGAACCATAACAGCGGCGACCAAGGTCCCCACAATCAAGGTTTCTCCCCAACGCATCCTCTCGCGCAGGATAACGGCCATCAGCGTTACCAGCAGTATGCTAGCAAGCGGAATCACGTCACCCTGAGCCCACCACCAACCGGCCGGTAGTGCTGCGGCGATGATCACCGGTAGCGCAGGTGCAAAACCTTTGCGCAGGGTCATCAACGCAGCAATGGCTGCTCCTAACCAGAACAACCACGGCACTAGCGTTGCCAGAGCCGCCCCGCCTGCAGCGTAAGGCGTGCCCCGCATTAGCCACCGGGCTAGTGCCAGCATCACGTTAAACGCTTACTGGTGGCTATCGGAGTAGGGCAGCAGCGCCAGATAACGCGAGCGCTTGATAGCAGTCGCCAACTGACGCTGATAGCGTGCTTTGGTGCCGGTAATACGGCTTGGAACGATCTTGCCGGTTTCGGTTACGTAGGCCTTCAGCGTGTCCAGATCTTTGTAGTCGATCTGCTTGATGCCTTCAGCGGTAAAGCGGCAAAACTTACGGCGACGGAAAAAACGTGCCATGGACTAGCTCCTTAAAACGTGCAGTGAATAAAATCAGGCAGTTTCTTCTTCTTCAGCGCGCGGTTTTTCTTCGCGACGCGGACGTTTTTCTTCTGCCGGTTTCATCATCGGTGAAGCTTCAGTAACCGCTTCTTTGCAGCGTACAACCAAGCTGCGGATGATGGCGTCGTTGTAACGGAAGATGTTCTCGATCTCGTCGAGAGTCTCGCCGGAACATTCAACGTTCATCAGCACGTAGTGGGCTTTGTGGATCTTGTTGATCGGGTAAGCCAAGTGACGACGGCCCCAATCTTCTAGACGGTGCACAGTGCCGCTGTTTTCGGTAACGATGCTGGTGTAGCGCTCGACCATCGCCGGCACCTGCTCGCTTTGATCCGGGTGGACCATAAATACGATTTCGTAATGACGCATGGGATCTCCTTGCGGTTTGACAGCTTCCGTTGTGTGCAATTGCTAAACGCAATAAACGACGACAGGGAAGCAAGGAGTTAACTGAAGTGCTCCGCCACCGCACTAGACGGCTATTGGGGCATCAAACAGAACTTTTATTTCAACAACGATTTCAATTACTGTTTCAACGACTAGTTCTTACAGCTAACGCCCATTTGCAGACAAACGGGCGCGTGTATCTTAGTAGTACGGCGGTTAACTTGCAAGCTGGCGCTGACGGACAGCCTCAAACAGACAAATACCGGTGGCCACCGAAACATTAAGGCTAGAAACCTCCCCTGCCATAGGGAGCTTGGCGAGGTTATCGCACGCTTCGCGGGTCAAGCGCCGCATGCCCTTGCCTTCTGCCCCCATCACCAGTGCGGTGGGGCCTGTCATATCAATATCAAAGACGCTGGCCTCAGCCTCGCCAGCCGTACCGGTTATCCACACACCGGCATCTTTTAGCTTGGCGAGCGTACGCGCCAGATTGGTGACTTGATAAACCGGCACTACTTCGGCAGCACCACAAGCGACCTTGCGCACCGTTGCATTGAGCGGCGCGGCTTTATCCTTTGCCACAATCACCCCGTGGGCACCGGCGGCATCAGCACTGCGCAGGCAGGCGCCGAAGTTATGCACATCAGTGACACCATCGAGAATAAGTAGAAGCGGCGGTGTAGACGCCTGCCAGGCGCGCAGCTTAAGCCAGAGCGACTCTTCACCTTCAGGGGTTAACGGCGGACAGAACGCCACCACCCCTTGATGGGCCGCGCCCTGGGTTAACTGATCAAGCAGGTCGCGTGGCTGCTCCTTCACTCGGGCGCCGTGGGCCTGGGCTTGGGCGACCAACTCTTTTAAGCGACTACCCGCCCCCTGCTGCACCCAAAGTTCCCGGGGCGCTTCACCTCTGTCTAGCAGGCTTTGCAGGGCATGAACGCCGTATACCTGATCCAGGCCATCAGGGGTCTTGGGCCCCCGCCGAGAAGACGCCGACTTCATGCTCACCCCTTATTCGGTGATGGTTTGCGCGGGCCATTACGGGTGCGCCGGGGACCACGGCGGGTGGCGGGCTTCTCGCTATTGGGTTTCTTGTCTCCAGCAGCTTTGGCACTATCTCTTTTAGCACCGGCGCCCTCTTCCCCACCGCGGCTCTTACGCGGCTGACGGCGTGGGCGTGGCTTCTCATCATTCAGACCGAAGTCAATCTTACGGTCATCCATATCGACACGCGCCACCTGAACGGTAAGGCCATCACCTAAGCGGTAGGTCGTGCCGGTGCGCTCGCCTTTAAGACGGTGCTTCTCAGCCTCGTAATGGTAGTAGTCCGAGGGCAGCGACGTGACATGCACCAGGCCTTCCACATAGAACTCATCCAGGCGTACAAACAGGCCGAACTGGGTGACCGAAGCGATGGTACCTTCGAAGGTTTCACCGAGTTTGTCGGACATAAACTCGCACTTCAGCCAGCTCTCTACATCACGCGTAGCCTCGTCGGCGCGGCGCTCAGTCATTGAGCAGTGTTCACCCAGCTCAAGCATCTGCTCGAAGGTATACGGACACCACTTGCTGGGCGGCTCAACCGGCGCACCCTCAACGCGAAGCACCGTATTGGTCTGACGCGGACCGCGGATCACCGAACGAATGGCGCGGTGTACCAGCAGGTCGGGGTAGCGACGAATCGGCGAGGTAAAGTGGGCGTAGGCCTGATAGGCCAAACCAAAGTGGCCTTCGTTTTGCGGCGAGTAGACCGCCTGGTTCATCGAGCGCAGCATGACCGTCTGGATGATATCAAAGTCGGGACGGTCGGATATCGTTTCACGTAGCGCCTGGTAATCCTGCGGGGTGGGCATATCGCCACCGCCAACCGCAAGGCCTAGCTCGTTCAAGAACAGGCGCAGCTTATCAAGCCGTTCAGGTGTTGGACGCTCGTGGATCCGGTACAGCGCTGGCAAGTCATGCTTATCCAAAAAGCGCGCGGTCGCCACGTTGGCCGCCAGCATGCACTCTTCAATCAGCTTATGGGCATTGTTACGGCTACGCGGGACGATTTTTTCGATTTTGCGTTCATCATTAAAGATGATCGCCGTTTCAGTGGTATCAAAATCAATCGCGCCGCGCTCCGCACGTGCTTCGCGCAACAAGTAGTAAAGCTCTTCAAGATTTTTCAGCGGCTTCACTAGCTCGTTATGCTCGGCGCGTAGCGCCTCACCCTCTTCACTCTTCTCATCGAGAATCGCGGCCACCTTGTTGTAGGTAAGGCGGGCGTGGGAATTCATGACGGCTTCGTAGAAGCGGTAGCGGCTAATAGCACCGGTTTGAGAGATATTCATCTCGCATACCAGCACCAGGCGATCCACGTGGGGATTCAGCGAACAGAGCCCGTTGGACAGCAGCTCCGGCAGCATGGGAACGACTTGGCCGGGGAAGTAGACCGAGTTACCCCGGGTACGGCCTTCATCGTCCAGCGGCGTGCCTGGGCGCACATAGTGGGAAACATCGGCAATGGCGACGAGAAGCTTCCAACTACCTGATTTGGTTTTCCACGCGCATACCGCATCGTCAAAGTCTTTGGCGGACTCATCGTCGATGGTAACCAGCGGCACATCGCGCAGATCAACGCGGTGCTGCTTATCCTCTTCCAGCACTTCTGCTGAAATACCGGCGATCTGATCGAGCACTTCAGGCGGAAACTCTGCAGGAATATCGTAACTGCGAATCGCAATATCAATTTCCATACCAGGATCCATACGCTCCCCCAGCACTTCGACCACTTCGCCCACCGGCTGCACTCGGGTGGCCGGCTGCTGGACAATCTTGGCCGAGATCMCCTGGCCATCTTTAGCGCCGCCGCAGGCGCTATGAGGAATAATCACTTCCTGAGTAATACGCGGATTTTCCGGAATCAGAATACCAAATTCAGGGGTATTACTGCGGTAAACGCCGACGATGGTTTGCGTGTTGCGCGCAATGACATCGGCAATGGTCGCCTCATCACGGCCACGGCGATCACGCCCACTAATGCGCGCCAACACATGGTCACCGTGAAAAACGCGCCGCATTTGGCGCGGTGGCAACACTAGGTCTGGCTTTTTGCCATCATCGCGCAGCAGAAAACCAAAGCCGTCTCGGTGCCCCAGCACCTTGCCTTTGACCAGATCGAGCTTGTCGATCAGCGCGTAGGCGCCGCGACGGTCGCGCAGCACTTGACCGTCCCGCTCCATCGCCGCCAATCGGCGCCTGACGGCTTCAATAAGGTCTTCGTCTTCCAGCCCCAGCATGCGGCTCATATTTTCGTGGGTAATCGGCTTACCATAGCTTTCTAGGGCAGCAAGTAAGTACTCACGGCTCGGTGCTGGGTTGCCATATTTATGTGCCTCACGCTCGGCGTGCGGATCATCACTCAACGTCCAATACTTCATGCGATCAACATCCTTGATGGCGTCATTTGCGGGAGGCATAAAAAAGGCGCAAACGCGGTGCGTTGCGGGCTGGATATTTCAATGCTTGATAAGCTGAAATGAATAGGGTTTTGTTTAGTCATGGGCGCAGTATAGCGCTGCACGTTCAATCACCCAACCGTCTTAGACGTTGTTTATACAATTTGCTTTATAAAAAGCACCTGTGGGGTCTTGCATTTAACCATCACCCCGGTATTATACGCGCCACTTGCCCAGATGGCGGAATTGGTAGACGCGCTAGCTTCAGGTGCTAGTGTCCGTATGGACGTGGAGGTTCAAGTCCTCTTCTGGGCACCAAACTGCTTTTATGCTATTTATTTGTATAAGCAGGACGGTGCTAAGGCAGGTGGTAACAAGTAAGTCAAAGTTTGTGTTCGCCCAGGTGGCGGAATTGGTAGACGCGCTAGCTTCAGGTGCTAGTGTCTGTATGGACGTGGAGGTTCAAGTCCTCTCCTGGGCACCATACGAACACAAACGGTAAGTAGTTAATCTAAGCGTTAGATGATGCGCCCAGGTGGCGGAATTGGTAGACGCGCTAGCTTCAGGTGCTAGTGTCCGTATGGACGTGGAGGTTCAAGTCCTCTCCTGGGCACCATGACTTACATGGGCCAGTCCGCATCAGTGTACTCTCTTCAGTATGTTCTATTCTCTCTAAATCCCCTTTCATCTCCTATGCGCTCTTTTATCCCATGGGTTTAAGTCGCCACCAGTTCTAGCTTCCTGCTCGCCCCTATATTTAGATTTTAACTTCCAGCGTTTGCTGTCTGTATGGCTAGCTAAGCTATTGGCCACCCATGCATTCAACGCATACCCCCATTCCGAGTCTTCGCTTTATATCAGGATTAGAAAGGCGTTAGGTTGTTATGCCATGAAATTCAAGCATAGCAATAACGATAAAGGGAGAACGGTATGCCGATAAAATCGCTGCGACCGTTGGTCTTCTGGCCAACATTTCTGGTTCTATTTGCGGCAGTCATTGCCAGCTATATCAATTTAGACGCCTTTCTAGCCGTTGCGAGCGGGCTTAATGGCGCCATCCTGAATAATTTTTCGTGGCTGTTCAGTATAGGTAGCCTTTACCTGCTTATTATGGCGGTTATTGTTTACTTCTCTCCTATCGGCCGTGTTCGCATTGGTGGCCCTTCCGCCCAGCCTCTTTTATCACCTTTTCGTTGGTTCTCGATCACCCTTTGCACCACCTTAGCCGTAGGGGTTCTGTTTTGGACCACCGCTGAACCGCTTTATCATTTCATGAGTCCGCCAAGTTCAAGTGGCTTAGAGGCTGGTTCAAGCGATGCCATGGTGTTTGCGATGTCGACCATGTTTTTACACTGGACGTTCACGCCTTATGCTATTTATGCCGTACCCGCACTGATCTTTGCCCTAGCGTTTTACAATTTGCGCCTTCGCTTCTCTATTTCCAGCATGCTTGAACCTCTTTTCGGCTCAAGAATTAGACGCTTTGCAGGACTTATTGATGCCGTTTCACTCTATGCCCTGGTAGCCGGCATGGCTTCTTCGCTGGGCACCGGCGCCCTGACGCTTGCGGGTGGCGKGGGCCAATATATGGGTGGTGAAACCAGCCCCCTTCGGCTAGGCGTTATTGTCGCCATTATCGTGACAACATTCGTTCTTTCCGCCGCCAGCGGGCTGCAAAAAGGTATTGCGCGATTTTCATCTCTAAATGCTGTCCTGCTGCTTATTCTGGGCGTGTTCGCTTTCGTCGCGGGCCCCACCATTTTCAGCTTGGCTCTCGGAGTAGAGTCGTTTGGTGTGTTTATCGATAACTTTTTTACCAAGAGTCTGTTTACCGGCGCGGCGGGGGAAGATCAGTGGCCACAGTGGTGGTCGATATTTTATTGGGCCGTTTGGTTCTCCTGGGCCCCCGTGGCCGCCCTGTTTCTCGGCAAGATATCCTGTGGCTACACCGTACGTGAGTTTCTTCGCGTCAACCTGCTTTACCCAGCGCTGTTCGCCAGCGTCTGGATCCTGATCTTTTCTGGAACTGCGCTTTACTATCAGGCCCACACCGGCGTCGATCTTTACGCCATCCTCAATGACCGCGGGGTGGAAAACGTTCTTTATGAGCTATTCCGGCAACTCCCCTTTTCAGGGCTGTGGATACCGTTACTGCTGTTCATTGCTTATATCTCTTATGTAACGGCCGCCGACTCCCAGACCGATGCTATCGGCAATCTCTCCACCCGTGGGCTGACAGCGGATTCAGACCTCAATGCGGGGATTACCATGAAAGTCACCTGGGGGGTGATTGTGGGGATCGTCGCCTGGGTGATGGTGAGTTTCGTAGGTATTGATGGCGTCAAGATGCTGTCTAACCTAGGCGGCCTGCCAGCCCTGTTTATCGTGCTGATAGCCACTGGTTCGCTTTGGGTCTGGCTAAAAAACCCTGAGCAACTTAATCGTGCTCCAACACCCACCAGCAACAAGCGTGACTCATGAATATCAAGCAGGATTTTCCGCATCGCACCCGCGAAATAGAGAACACTTGGATTCCAATGGCTGACGGCACCCGCTTAGCTGCGCGGATCTGGTTGCCCGTTGACGCCGAAGCACAACCGGTTCCAGCCATCCTGGAATATCTCCCATACCGAAAGCGAGATGGAACCGCGATTCGCGATGAATTGACCCATCCCTACTTCGCGGGTCACGGCTATGCCTGCGTTCGAGTAGACATGCGCGGAAACGGCGAATCAGATGGTTTGATGGAAGATGAGTACGCCCCTCAAGAGCAGGCAGACGCCCTTGACGTCATTGAATGGATTGCCAGCCAGCCTTGGTGTAATGGCCAGCTCGGCATGATGGGAATATCCTGGGGCGGTTTTAATAGCCTGCAAGTGGCCGCCCTGCGCCCCGCACCGCTCAAGGCCATCATCACGCTCTGCTCAACCGATGACCGCTACGCTGATGATATTCATTACAAGGGCGGCAATATGCTGCTGGAGAATCTTGGCTGGGCGGCCACCATGCTAAGTTTTTCAGCAGCGGTACCAGACCCCGCACTCGTGGGCGATCGATGGCGCAATATGTGGAAGTCTCGCCTCGATAATATGCCTCTGCTGGCTGAAACCTGGCTCACGCACCAGCATCGCGACGAGTATTGGAAGCATGGCTCCATCTGCGAGGAGTATGCCGACATTGAAGCGGCCGTTTACATGATAAGCGGCTGGGGCGACTCCTATATCAATACGATCCCTAGAATGATGGAGCATCTTCAATGCCCAAAAAAAGCACTGCTGGGCCCTTGGATGCACAAATACCCACACTTCGCACTGCCCGACCCGGCGATTGGCTTTCTACAAGAAGCGCTACGTTGGTGGGATTACTGGCTCAAGGGTATTGAGACAGGTGTAATGAATGAACCCGCCTGCACATTTTACCTTCAAGATGGCGTTCCGCCTGCTCCCAAGTATCGTGAGCGACCGGGCCAGTGGGTGCGCACCCGTGGTTGGCCAGCCCCTGAAGACGAGTGTGGGTCTATCACGCTAACGCTGGGTGACCAGGGCCTCGCGTCCGACACTCATCTCAGCCAAGATTGCTTGATTGCATCGCCTCTTACCACTGGCGCCCTGCAAGGAGAGTATATTCCATTATGGTTTGGGGCTGACTTCCCCCCCGATCAGCGTCGTGACGATGCGCTTGCACTGACATTTGACTCCGAGCCTTATGCACAGGGGCTCGACATCCTGGGTCAACCCTCGGTTTCACTGACACTGGAAAGTAGCGAGGCGTGCGGCCAGCTACACGCTCGTTTGTGTGATGTGTCACCCAGCGGTGAAAGTGCCTTGATTACCTATGGCACGCTTAACCTGAATTTGCGTGACGATGCAGGGACGATTGAGCCACCCATACCAGGTGAACCCTTGAAGGTACGCCTTACCATGGATCTAATCGGCTATCGACTGCCTAAGGGCCATCGATTACGGATTGCCCTCTCCAGCGCCAGCTTTCCACTGGTGTGGTCGCCTAAAAAACGCGCTGACCTGACCCTTAAATCAGGAACACCCAGCCTGGAGCTGCCGTTATCCAAATCGCCCTATATTCCCATGCCTTTCGAGCCGCCAGAAAGTGCTGCCCCCTGCCGGGTGGACACCCTACGTACTGGCCACCCCAAGCGCACCATCAGCGAAGATGTGGGCAGTGGCGAAGTGAGCGTGATCATTGAAGATGATATGGGGGACATCAAATTTCTTGATCACGGCTTGCAAGTTGAACAGTACGCTAAGGAGACCTATACCAGCCACCCTGACGATGCCACTCGTACACGCGCCGATATCGAGTGGGTGTACCGCGCTCGCCGTGAAGGAGAGAAGGATAGCTTTGCCGTCAGCGTATTCAGCCGCTACCACCTACACTGCGATGAACACACGTTTTATCTGAATGCCGAGCAGCACGCTTATGAAGACGATAAGCTGGTGAGCGATAAATCGTGGCAGCGAGAGATCCCGCGTACGGCCGTTTAGTCTCTGCAACCCGGCCGGGCGGCAGCCGCCGCTCGGCAGTGGTATGCTGGAAACTACTACTCGTTATTTTAAGGCTTGATTCATGCGTGATGCTTTACCGCCGCTATCTTGCCTGCGCGCCTTTGAAGTTGCCGCACGATACTGCAGTTTTACGCAGGCGGGAAACGAGCTAAATCTTTCGCAAAGCGCCGTGAGCCGACAGATCAAGCGCCTTGAGCATGACCTAGGGCGGCTTCTTTTTGAACGCCATCCTGAAGGACTGCGACTCACCCCAACCGGCGAGCGATACTTTCGTATTGTGCAACGACTATTGCGCGATCTGGGCGATGAAACTGCACGCCTGAGGCGCCGCGGAGATGACAGACAGCTGACCCTCGCCTCAAGCCCGACCATTGCTTCGATCTGGTTGGCACGCCAGTTGCCCGACTTTCAGCGCGCTTACCCTAATATCGAAATTCGCATATTGACGGTAGAAGATCCACACCGCCTTGATCTGGCGGAGTTTGACCTGGGTATTTATTACCATGTACCCAATGAAGTCGATCCTCCAGGTCTTTTAGCAGATGCTATTTTTGACCATGAAATGGTAGCCGCCGTTTGTAGCCCCATTTACCTGGAACGCCATGGCAATGGCATTGAACCTGAGCAACTGCCTACGAATCACACGCTTATGGTGGTGGAAGACCATTACCATGACTGGCTAAGCTGGGAAATATGGTTCCGTGAACTTGGCCTGAAGTGGCAGACCCCGCTGCATACGCTGCGCGCCAACAGCTTCCAACTACTGATGAATGCTACTTTGGCTGGCCAGGGAGTGACTTTAGGCTGGATGCGGCTTTTAGATGCCGAACTTCGACAAGGGAACCTTGTTCAGGCACTGCCACTCAGCATACCCAGCAGGGGAAAACTATCGCTTTTTACACCCCAGCACCGACACCTGACAGACCCTATGCGCGCCTTCCGCCATTGGGTGCTGGATACAAACTAATCCAATAGATATCAGCTACTAAGCACTTAAACTACTATTGATATCGCCCTGGTTTCTTTGCAACTGCCTCAAGCGCCCACCCTTGCGTGCGCAGCTCGCCTTCTAGTACTGCTTCCACCGCTGGTGTCAGATCAGGGAAGAAGTTAAGCCCTGTACGCGCTTCAATTTCATCGATGGTCACTAAGTAGTCATCTAACGGCTCATTGCCGCGCACGTCTTGCGGCATGATGAAGGCCAGCGCTAAAGGCCCTTCGCTATGCGGCACCACGATAATCTTATAAAACGCCTCTGGGACTTCTACCAAACCCACGCGATTAAACACGTTATCCATAAAGTGCTCGGGAAACACCGGCCCGGTGATCACCTGCAAGCGATCAAAACGCGGCGCAAAATGATCCATGACCGCTTCTTCCAACCGCTGCCAGAGCTGTCGGTTCAAATTGGGCCGCTGCGGGGTCATATTGCTCATTAGAAAGGTATCGACCTGGGCGCTGCGTCCATGCACGGCGGCGATGGCGTAGTTGGGCGCCAAGTGGCCTCGGTCGTAGCCGCTACCCGCATAGCTGTCGGTGCCCACAGGCCATAGCGTGCGCCAATCGGCTTGAAAATTAGGCCGCGAACCGATGCGAGAATCGTCTACCGCTGCAACCTGATAGCTGACCCATAGCGGATTGACCCGCACATCGGACCAGCCAACCAAGTAGCCATCATTGCGCAACACCCTGTGCATTGTCGTGGGGCTAAACTCTTCCCAGGTGGGCACCCCCATCCAAGTGTAGGCATCTTTATGCTGGCGCTCCTGAAACTCCCACAGCCCTGTGCCAACGACGACAAATAGCACGGCGATGCCTAAGCGTCGCCCCTGCCGACGCCAGCTCAAAAGCGATGTTCCCAACAGACTTTCCCCTTTTTAATGCTTATTTAGCGCTTTGCATTTGTTAATACGCTAGTGGTCGTTGTGCGAGTTACCCAAGCAATAAAAGGTTACCAACCCAAAGAGAACATGGTTTCAAGATCGTGACGAGAGTGAACCTGCATGGCATTGAGGGTTTCTGTATCGCTAATCCCTTCCACGGCGTTTAAGCGCTCAGTCACCAGCTCGGCCAGGCTTTCAAAATCACGGGTGCGGGCAATCGCGACAAGGTCGTAGCGGCCACAGGTGGAGTAAACCTCACTGATCCCCTCCACATCGGCCAGCCGCTCGGCCACAGCCTTGACCTGGCCTTTGTCGGTATTGATTAAAATGACTGCGTTTTGCATGGCGCGCCTCTTTAGAGAAAAAATACTCAAAAAAATAGTTTAGAGAAAATAGCCATAAAAATAGCCACAAACCGTCGTGTTAAAGCTGGTCAGAGTATAGCAGCGACGGGGAAGCGAGCGCAGCACCCAACGACAGCGTGACCAATTGTCGCTATACCAGCAGCAGTATTCGCACAACCCTTGTACATCCGCTAGCATGTAGTTGAAGTATAGGATTAGAAGATATGGCTGGTTGAAAATAACTGGTTGAAAAATACAGCTGATTAAAAGATGTAGCAGAGAGCTCCGGCTTGTAAGATTATGCGGAGCATCAAGAGGTGGATAACCACCCGATAACGTGACCAAACGTCAGACCGTGACGATAAGGAGAAATCATGGCTAATAAAAGCCGTCGTGACTTCATGCGCAACAGCATGTTGGGCCTTGCCGCCCTTCCTCTGGGTGCTGGTATTCTTTCCAAGACTGCTTTCGCTCAGGAACTGCCGCGTCTTGATCCTTCCGCAACCAATGCCCAAGCGCTTAACTATGTAGAAGAAGCTAGCGAAGCCAGCGATCACCCGGCTTATGAAGAGGGTGAGCGTTGTGATAACTGTATGTTCTACAATGCAGACAATGAGGGTTGCCAGCTATTTCCAGAGAACAGCGTAGCACCTGCCGGCTGGTGCCAATCCTGGACCGCCCAAGCGTAAGCGTCTCATGCTTAATAGCTGTATCAACACCACTACCCCGCCTTTTGAGCGGGGTAGTTTTTTTAAGATCAGCGGTTTTGAAGACCAAGGGCTTGAAGACCAAGGGCTTGAAGACCAAAGGTTAGCTAAGATACCGGACTTTCATCCTCTATCGGCCAGTGAAAACGCCGCGTTACACGCCCCTCTTCCAGAGAGACAAGATGAACGGGAAATCCCCACAGCTGCTGCAAATGGCGAATCACTGGATAAACGCTGCGCCCTAATGGTCGGCGACTATCCTGAACGTGGTGAAGCGTCAAAGAGCGATCCCCACGAATAGCCGCTTCAACGACTTGGATATTGGGTTCGCGGACCGAGAGTGCGTACTGAGTGGCAAGCGCTTCACGCACCTGACGGTAGCCCTGTTCGTTATGAATCGCTGCGACTTCAAGGGTCTCCACCTGATCGTCATCCACGACTAAAAATAGCTTATGGTCACGCATCACTTTCGGCGATAGAAACTGCTGAATAAACGACTCATCCTTGAAGTTGCGCATTGCAAACTCCAGCGTATCCCGCCATGGCGATCCTGCTATATCAGGAAACCATTCGCGATCCTCATCGGTAGGCGCTTCACAGATCCGCTTAATGTCCATAAAGATCGCGAAGCCCAGAGCATAGGGGTTAATCCCACTGAAGTGTGGGTTATCAAAATCAGGTTGGTTAATGACTGCTGCGTGAGACTGCAAAAACTCCAGCATCAATCCTTCATCGACATTGCCATCGTCGTAGAGGCGATTCATCAACGTGTAGTGCCAGAAACACGCCCAGCCCTCATTCATGACCTGTGTTTGCCGTTGAGGGTAAAAATATTGCGCAAGCTTGCGCACAATGCGCACTATTTCACGCTGCCAGGGCGCCAAAAGCGGGGCGTTTTTCTCAATAAAGTAGAGCAGGTTCTCCTGGGGCTCCGGAGGGTAGCGCCCGCCACTATGCAGCCCGAGCGGATCATCCTCTTCGGGTAATAAACTGCCTGGTAACCGTTCGCCGTGCTCAGCGTTATCGGGAATCGTACGCCACAGCAAGTTTACCTGGGTTTGCAGGTAGCTTTCGCGCTCATCCTGGCGCTTAGCTTCCTCTTCGGCAGAAATCGGCGAGGGGCGTTTATAACGGTCGACACCGTAGTTTTGCAGTGCATGGCAGGCATCTAGCAGCTGCTCAACGGCCTGCACACCGTGGCGCTCTTCACACTTGGCAATATACTGTCGCGCGAACACTAGGTAATCAACAATTGAAGAGGCGTCGGTCCAGGTGCGGAATAGATAGTTACCCTTAAAAAAAGAGTTGTGACCATAGCAGGCGTGGGCCATCACCAGCACCTGCATCATCAGCGTATTCTCCTCCATCAAGTAGGCGATGCAGGGGTCAGAATTAATCACTAGCTCATAGGCCAGGCCCATTTGGCCACGTTTATAAGCCTGCTCAACGGCCAGGAATTGCTTGCCAAACGACCAGTGATGATAGCCCACCGGCATGCCGACACTGGCGTAGGCGTCCATCATTTGCTCGGTTGTGATGACTTCTATCTGGTTGGGATAGGTGTCCAACCGATACTCATCGGCGAGTCTGGCCAGCTCCGCATCAAAACGCTCCAGCACGCTGAAGTTCCAATCAGAGCCGGTGGCAATCGGCTTACGCTTGCGGGTCGCACTCATAGCCCACTCCTCTGCACACGGTCACTAACCTGTATATAAGGTCACTGGGACTGGCTTAAGCGACGCTTAAACAGTTCACGAAAGACCGGATAAATATCGCCCGCCTCCACGATTTGGCGCATGGCAAAGCGTTCGGGGAACTCTTTCACCACGCTTTCATACTCCTGCCACAGCGACTGATGGTCGTGGGGCGTGATTTCCACGTAGGCGTAGTACTGCAGCTGCGGCATAAGCTGTTTGACCAGTAAGTCGCGGCAGATATTCGAGTCATCGTCCCAGTTGTCGCCATCAGATGCCTGGGCCACATACAGATTCCATTGGCCAACGGGATAGCGCTTTTCGATGATTTTATTCACCAGATTCAGCGCACTGGAAACTATCGTGCCGCCGGTTTCCCTTGAGTAGAAAAACTCCTCCTCGCTAACCTCGCGGGCGGCCGTATGGTGTCGAACAAACACCAGCTCGACTTTCTCGTAGTGCTTCTCCAAGAACAGATAGAGCAGCAGGAAAAACCGCTTGGCGATGTCTTTATGGTTTTGGGTCATTGAGCCGGAGACATCCATGACGCAAAACATCACTGCTTGATTGGAGGGCTGCGGCTGGGCGCTTAGTTGGTGGTAGCGCAGGTCGTAGGTGTCAATAAACGGCACCCCGGCGATGCGCTTCTCCAGGCGCTCAATTTCGGCTTTCAGCTCAGTGATGCGGGCAGGGTTGCGCAGCACTGGGTCTTTGCGCTCTTCGGCCTCCAGCGCTTCCTGCGCCTCTTTTAGCGCCCGCTTAATCGGCGCGCGCATGGCAATGCGCCGGGCATAGGCCTCACGCATCGAGCGGGTAATGCTAATTCGAGAGGGTACGCCATCGCGGGAGAGCCCCGCCCGCACCATCTTGACCTCTTCCAGCGATTTTAGCGGCTTGCGCTGCAGATGGGGTAGCTCCAGACCGTCGAATACAAACTCCAAAAACTCTTCGCGGCTAAGCGTAAAGGCGAACTCATCAACGCCTTCGCCCTGATTGGAGGCGCCGCCCTCGCCTGCGCCACTGCCGCCGCCCTGGCCGCTAGGGCGGCGGATTTTATCACCGGCGACAAACTCTTTGTTGCCCGGCGAGACAATATTGCGTGCCCCGCCGGGGCCATGTTGAAATACTGGCTCAGAGATATCCTTAGCCGGTATCGAGATTTTCTCACCGCGCTCCATATCGGTAATCGAGCGGCGGTTAACGGCCTCCTCAACAGAGCGCTTGATATGCTTCCGATAGCGCTCTAAAAAGCGCTGACGATTTACCGCGCTCTTATGCTTAGCGTTAGGCCTGCGATCAATAAAGTAGGTCATACGACCTCCTTAGCTCTTGTCTTAAACGCGGGCCGCTACTGAGACTTGCGCACGCGCAGGTACCATTCGGAAAGTAGCCGAACCTGCTTCTCGGTGTAGCCGCGATCGACCATCCGCGCCACAAAGTCTTCGTGCTTTTTCTGATCCGACCGCGACGCCTTGGCATTAAACGAAATCACCGGCAACAGCTCTTCGGTATTGGCGAACATCTTGTGCTCGATAACGCCTTTGAGCTTTTCATAGGACTGCCAGCTGGGGTTCATACCGTTGTTTTGCGCCCGCGCCCGCAATACAAAGTTGACCACCTCGTGACGGAAATCTTTGGGGTTCGAGATACCCGCGGGTTTCTCGATTTTCTCCAGTTCTTCGTTGAGCGCCTGGCGGTTTAGCAACTCGCCGGTTTCGTGGTCGCGGTACTCCTGATCCTGAATCCAGAAATCGGCGTAAGTGACATAGCGGTCAAAGATGTTTTGGCCATATTCGCTGTAGGATTCGAGATAAGCGGTCTGGATCTCTTTGCCAATAAAGTCCACATAGCGAGGCGCCATATACTCTTTGATAAAGCCCAAGTAGCGCTCAAMCACTTCTGATGGCAGCTGTTCGCGCTCCAGCGCCTGCTCCAACACGTACAGCAAGTGCACTGGGTTAGCCGCTACTTCGGTGCTGTCAAAGTTGAAGACCTTGGAGAGAATCTTGAACGCAAAGCGGGTAGAGAGCCCCTGCATACCCTCGTCCACACCTGCGGCGTCGCGATACTCCTGAATCGACTTGGCGCGAGGATCGGTGTCTTTCAGATTTTCACCGTCGTAGACGCGCATTTTCGAGTAGATATTGGAGTTTTCCGGCGCCTTGAGTCGTGACAGTACCGAGAACTGGGCCAACATGCGCAGCGTATCCGGTGCGCAGGGCGCGGCGTTAAGCGAAGAGTCTTCGAGCAGTTTTTGATAGATCTTGATCTCTTCGGTGACCCGCAGGCAGTAAGGCACTTTGACGATATACACCCGATCAAGAAACGCCTCGTTATTGCGGTTGTTGCGAAACGCCTGCCATTCCGACTCATTGGAGTGGGCCAGAATCACGCCATCAAAGGGAATAGCCCCCATACCTTCGGTGGGGTTGTAGTTGCCCTCCTGGGTGGCGGTTAACAGTGGATGCAGCACCTTGATCGGTGCCTTAAACATCTCCACAAACTCCATCAGCCCCTGATTTGAACGGCATAAACCTCCGGAGAAGCTGTAGGCATCCGGATCGTCCTGGGAGTAAAGCTCCAATTGGCGAATATCGACTTTACCCACCAGTGACGAAATATCCTGGTTGTTCTCATCCCCCGGCTCGGTTTTGGAAATCGCGATCTGGTTAAGCCGTGAAGGGTACAAACGCACTACCCGGAACTGGGAGATATCGCCGCCGTACTCTTTCAGCCGTTTTGCCGCCCAGGGCGACATCACGCTGCGTAAATAGCGCTGTGGAATGCCGTACTCTTTCTCCAGCAGTTCGCCATCCTCTTCGGGGGAGAACAGACCCAGCGGCGACTCGTAAACCGGTGAACCCTTAATGGCATAAAACGGGATGCGCTCCATGAGCAGTTTTAGACGCTCAGCGAGTGACGATTTACCGCCACCTACCGGGCCAAGCAGGTAAAGGATCTGCTTGCGTTCTTCCAGCCCTTGCGCCGCATGGCGGAAGTAGGACACGATCTGCTCAATGGCCTCCTCCATGCCGTGAAACTCAGCAAAGGCAGGGTAGCGGCGAATCACTTTATTAGAAAAAATACGTGATAGACGCGGGTCTTTCGCCGTGTCGATCACTTCAGGCTCGCCTATGGCTTCCAGCATGCGCTCGGAGGCGCTGGCATAAACCTTCGGATCACGGCGACAAAGCGCCAAGTACTCCTCAAGGCTCATGTCCTCTTGCTGAACGCGGGAAAAACGGTCTTGAACGTGATCAAAGATGCTCATGGAACTCTCCTGTGGCCCATCCCCAGGCAGTCACCGCAAAGCCAAGTGTCTCGCAACGGTGTGCCAAACGAGGTGTCGCTTTTTTAGCGTAGTCAGCATTAGCAAAAAGTGATGACTAAAACCTTCAACGCTGCGGCGATACAGATAAGAGAATTATTCAGGCGAATAGTTGCGTTAGTCCACGCATCATCAATAAACGCAAGGCACTCAACCAGCGACGCCGCTGCCATTGGCAGCGGCGTCGCTAGGTCGTAAGCGCCAAACCGTGGCGAAAAAGCGGTTATCTGTCGGCTTTAACCCTCGAGTACTGAACGAATATCGGCCAACAGCTCATCTAACAGTTCAACGGTAGTGTTCCAAGCACAAACAAAACGGGCACCGCCTGCGCCAATAAAGGTATAGAAGGTCCACCCTTTGGCTTTCAACGCTTCAATCGCCGAAAGCGGCAATTCAACGAACACACTATTGGCTTGGGTAGGAAACATTAGCGATACGCCGGGTAGCGCCTGCAGCCCTTCCGATAGGTAGCGCGCCATCTCGTTGGCATGCTGGGCGTTGGTTAGCCAGGCACCACTTTCAAGCAACCCTAACCAGGGGGCAGATACAAAGCGCATTTTTGAGGCCAACTGCCCAGCCTGCTTGCAGCGGTAGGAGAAGTCCTCGGCCAGCTCCCGATTAAAGAACAGGATCGCTTCGCCAAACGCTAGGCCGTTTTTGGTACCCGAGAAACATAGCGCATCCACGCCTACCTGCCAGGTAAGTTCAGCCGGGGTGGCATTAAGGCTAGCGCAGGCGTTGGCAAAACGGGCGCCGTCCATATGTAGGCGCAGGTCATGTTTATCGGCGATGGCGCGAATCGCCATCAGCTCTTCACGGGAGTAGAGCGTGCCGACTTCGGTGGCTTGGGTGAGTGATACCACTTTAGGCTTGGGGTAGTGAATATCGCTGCGCTTGGTGACCAGCGCTTCAATGCCTTCCGGGGTGAGCTTGCCGTTGGCGCCCGGCGAGGTAAGCAGTTTAGCGCCGTTTGAGAAAAACTCCGGACCGCCGCACTCGTCGGTTTCGATATGCGCCAGCTCGTGGCAAATTACGCTATGGTAGCTGCGTCCCATGGCGGAGAGCGCCAGTGAGTTGGCGGCGGTACCGTTGAAAACAAAGAAGACATCGCAGTCGTAGTCAAACATCTCGCGGAAGCGATCCGCGGCACGGGCGGTCCAGAGATCGTTGCCGTAAGCCAAATCATCGCAGCGGTTGGCTTCAAGCAGATATTCCATCGCCTCCGGGCAGATACCGGAGGTGTTATCACTGGCTAAAAATCGCGGGCTACACTCCGAGGTCATGACGACAGTCCTTTTATCTGGCGATCGAACAGCGCGAGCTGGGTGCCACTCGCGCCTTAAATATCTAACTATGCTTAATAGGTAGATTAGTCATTTAGTCTATCGCCATTTATGGGCTAACGTCACCTGCGCTTTTAAGCGCTTCCTTATCAAGTCCCCCCTCTACTCATTTTTACAAGCTCGCGGCCAATCGAGTGCCCTGCTCAATGGCGCGTTTGGCGTCCAGTTCGCTGGCTTCATCCGCGCCGCCAATAATATGTACCGCTGTTCCTGCACGTTCCAGCGGCGCCAGCAGATCACGCACCGACTCCTGCCCGGCGCACACGACAATGCTGTCAACGGCGAGCACTTGATCGACGCCGTCGCGACGAATGTGCAGCCCCCCATCGTCGATTTTGAGGTATTCGCAGCCGGTAAGGGTTTTCACTCCGCGCTGCTTAAGCGATGCCCGGTGTACCCAACCGGTGGTTTTACCCAGATACTTGCCTGGCTTGGAGGTTTTACGCTGTAGCATGACAATTTCGCGGGGAACCACGGGCGCCGTCGGCGCTTTTAAACCGCCCCGCTCGCCGACTGCTAAATCAACGCCCCACTCGTCGCACCATTCGGCAATGTCCAACGCTGGATGGCCTTGGTGCGCCAGCAGTTCCGACACATCAAAACCAATACCTCCTGCGCCAATCACCGCTACTTTACGCCCAACCCGCCCAGGGGATTCAATCGCCTCGGCGTAGCTCAGCACTTTACCGTGGTCGTGACCTGGAAGATTGAGCTCCCGGGGCTGAACGCCGGTGGCCATAACCACCTCATCGAAATCGGCAAGCGCTTCTGCAGTGGCGGTGGTATTCAAACGTACCTCTACCGCATATTTCTCCAGCATTACCCGGTAGTAGCGCAAGGTTTCATTAAACTCCTCTTTACCGGGAATCTTACGCGCATAGTTGAACTGCCCGCCTAGCTCGCTGCGCCGTTCAAACAGCACTACGTTGTGCCCACGGCTGGCCGCCGTCACTGCAGTGGCTAGCCCAGCAGGGCCACCGCCCACTACGGCCACCCGTTTGGGTGTTTGTGTAGGCTCAATGGTCAGTTCGGTTTCGTGGCAGGCCCTGGGATTAACCAAGCAAGACGTCAGCTTTCCGGCAAAGGTGTGATCAAGGCAGGCCTGGTTACAGGCAATGCAGGTATTGATCTCTTCCGCCAGACCCTCCTCGGCTTTGCGAACCCAGGCGGGGTCGGCCAGAAAAGGTCGCGCCATGGAGACCATATCAGCGTGACCTGCCGCCAGTACGCGCTCGGCCACTTCGGGCATATTGATGCGATTGGTGGTGATCAGCGGAATCGATAGCGCCGATTTGATGCGCTTAGTCACTTCAGTAAAGGCAGCCCGGGGCACGCTGGTCACAATGGTCGGCACCCGAGCTTCGTGCCAGCCGATGCCGGTATTGATGACATTCGCCCCGGCAGCCTCGACCGCTTGGCCCAGCGTAACGACCTCTTCCCAAGTGCTGCCCTCTTCCACCAGATCAATCATCGAAAGGCGGAAGATAATCACAAAACGCTCGCCCACCGCCGCGCGGACCCGACGGACAATCTCGACAGCAAAGCGCATACGGTTCTCAAAGGCCCCGCCCCACTCATCGTCACGCTGGTTGGTCCGCTGGCAGATAAACTGATTGATCAGGTAGCCTTCTGATCCCATGATTTCTMCACCATCGTAACCCGCCTGTTGAGCAAGCTTGGCACAGCGAACATAGTCGGCGATTTGCTGCTCGACTTCATCGCTGCTCAGCGCCCGAGGCATAAAGGGGTTGATAGGCGCTTGAATGGCCGAAGGTGCAACCAAGTCCGGCGAGTAAGCGTAACGCCCGGCGTGGAGAATCTGCATACATAGGTGGCCGCCCTCCGCATGCACCGCATCAACGACCCCTCGGTGTTCTGGCAACTGCGCTTCGTTCACAAGCGCGTTGGCTCCCTGGAACACCGCACCCTCTGGATTAGGCGCGATACCGCCGGTGACGATCAGGCTAACCCCTTCCCGCGCCCGCTCAGCATAAAAAGCTGCTAAGCGTTCAAAGCCATTGGGTGCTTCTTCCAAGTTAGTGTGCATTGAGCCCATTAAAACGCGGTTGGGCAGCGTTAAATGGCCAATAGTCAGCGGGCGGAACAGATGCGGATAGGCGGGCGCACGGGTCATCACGGGTCTCCTTGATATTATTAGTAGCACGGTTAAAGCATATTCAAACAAGCGTATGACATACTCGCCGCAACGTACAGACCTTTACCTACCTGAATATTGCCAGATTTGCCGAGCTACCCTCTTGCCCAGCGTGCGAATCCGCGTCACATTACCCGGCTAACGATAAGGAACCGTTGCTATGCCCTTGATGTATTTTTTGCCGCCGCTCGCCACCGTGCTTATCTGGTCGGGCAATATGACCATTAACCAGCTTAGCGTAGGCGCCATCGCGCCAAGCAGCATTGCTTTTCTACGCTGGCTGCTCGCCCTGGCGGTGATGACCCCATTTGTGCTGCCCGCCGTGTTACGCCACCGCGACGAAATCCGTCGCCAGTGGCCTAAGCTTGCGCTATTGGGCTTGCTCGGCATGGGCCTATGGCAAGGGCTGGCCTATGTGGCGGCAGAAACAACCACCGCTACCAATATGGGCATTCTCGCCGCCATGGTGCCGTTGCTCACCGTGCTGCTTAGCGCGCTGATTCTTCGCGAGCCCCCCTCCTTAGGCGGCGTTTTAGGCGGCGTGCTGGCCTTCGTAGGCGTTACCGTACTGCTGGGGCGCGGCAATCCCTTCTCTTTGTTGCAACTGCAGGTCGCCTTTGGCGATGCGCTAATGGTCGTGGCGGCTACTTGTTATGCGCTGTATGGGGTGATGCTTAAACGCTGGTCGATGAACTTACCGCCCTGGGTGATGCTCTACGCTCAGGTCTGTTTTGCGGTGCTGTTCCTGCTCCCTCCCTATTTGATGGGGCCAATGACGCCTATTGATAGCCAAAACATCGGGCTGATTGTTTATGCGGGCATCCCCGCTTCTGTCATCACCACTTTTCTATGGATGCGCGCAGTACGTCAAATTGGCGCCAACCAGTCGAGTATTTTTATCAACTTAATGCCGCTGTTTAGCGCGCTGATAGCGATGGCATTCTTGGGCGAACAGGTGGCGGGGTTCCACATTACCGGGGGACTGCTGATCCTGGCCGGGGTGATCATGGCGCAAACGCTGACACGTCCGTTAACACGCGGTTTAACCTCGGATAAGCCGAGCAGCGCCCGATAATGCTAGAATGGCTGTCGATTTCTAACGCTGGGAAGCCCTGATATGTCCCTGGAAGAACTGCATCTTAATCTGCGCAACCTAATGAGCGATGACTACGATCAGCTCAAGACATTGATGGACGCCGTCTATCACGATATCGGCGGGTCATGGCCGAAGCACACCATCGACAAATTAATTCAGGAATTTCCCGACGGCCAAATTGCCATTGAAGACGACGGCCTTCTGGTGGGCGTAGCGCTCACCGTGCAGGTGGATTACGACGAATTCTCCAACCCGCATAAGTACGATGACCTGATCGGCCATCGCGAGATCATCCTCAACGACGAGGATGGCGACGCCATGTACGGGCTGGATGTGCTGATTCACCCGGATTACCGGGGCTATCGCCTGGGCCGCCGCCTTTACGAAGCACGTAAAGAGCTGTGCCGCTCAATGAACCTGCGGGCGATCCTTGCCGGTGGGCGTATTCCTGAGTACCACCAGCACGCCGATGAGCTCACGCCTGCTCAATACATCGATAAAGTCTCCCGCAAAGAGATCTACGATCCGATTCTGTCTTTCCAGCAGGCCAACGACTTTCAGGTAAAACGCCTACTGCGCAAATACCTGCCGGAAGATGAGCAGTCTCGCGGTTACGCCACCTTGCTTGAGTGGAATAACATTCTGTTTGAGCCCGCGGCCAGCGTGCTCGACAACAAACCGACTCAGGTGCGAGTGGGTGCGGTGCAGTGGCAGATGCGTGAGTTCTCATCGGTAGAAGCCGCGCTACAGCAGATCGAATACTTCGTCGACGCGCTCTCCGACTACCAAAGTGACTTCGCCGTTTTCCCAGAGCTGTTTAACGCGCCGTTGATGGGCCTGCAAGACCGTGCTGCCCAGCAAGATCAAATGGGCGCGATTCGCTTTTTGGCCGGTTTCACCGAACGTTTTAAGACTGAACTGTCGCGTATGGCGGTCTCCTACAATATCAATATTGTCGGCGGCTCGATGATTGAAGTGGGCGACGATGATCGCCTCTACAACATCGCCTACCTGTTCCACCGCGACGGCACCGTTGAGCGCCAAGCCAAGCTGCACATTACCCCCCAAGAGCGCCGCGACTGGGTGATCGAGGGCGGCGATGAGCTGCAGGTGTTTGATACCGACGCAGGCCGCGTAGGCATCCTGATCTGCTACGACGTTGAGTTCCCAGAACTTGGCCGTCTGCTGGCCGACCAGGATATGGACATTCTGTTTGTGCCCTTCTGGACCGACACCAAAAACGGTTACCTGCGGGTGCGCCACTGCAGTCAGGCGCGGGCGATTGAGAACGAGTGCTACGTGGTACTCTGCGGCAGCGTCGGCAACCTGCCCTCGATTGAAAACCTGGATATCCAGTACGCCCAATCAGCGGTGTTCTCGCCGTCGGACTTCGCCTTCCCCCATGATGCGGTACTGGCGGAAACCACGCCCAACACCGAGATGATCTTCTTCTCGGATCTGGATCTAACCCGCCTAACGGTGGTACGAGCCGAAGGTTCGGTGACCAACCTTAAAGACCGCCGCAAGGATCTGTTTGACCTACGCTGGCGTGACTGGTCGTGGAAATCGGGGGCTAATTTGGAGGATTGAATCGTGAATCGTGAATCGTGAATCGTGAATCGTGAATCGTGAGAAGGCTCACCAACGTAATTCATAAATACAACAACGCCGCCCAAATTGGGCGGCGTTGTTGTTTCTAAAAGCGTTTTATATAGTTTAATCAGGCCAGACGAGGTGCGCTGGCACTCGACCTTTGGCATCGAACAACACCCCCTCATCGCGCAATTTGCGGTGCTGGCGTTCTGCGCCGCCGTGATCGGCAAGCTTCAAAGAGGAGGCAATCACGCGGTGCCAGGGCAACTGGTGGCCATCCGGCAGGTGGCGCATCGCCGAACCCACCATGCGCGGCGTGGCGCCTTCGGTCATGGCGGCAATGCGACCATAGGTGGTCACACGCCCAGGCGGAATTTGATCGACAATGGTGTAGATCTGTTCAAGTAATTCCGGCCGAGCCATGTGATTATCCTTCTATGCTTTGAGATATGCCTTGAGAGCGCTTCTAAACGCGCTTAAAGCCCCTCAACCAATTGATCGATCGCTTGAAAAGCTTCTTTTATTGCAGCTTCGCGCTGCTGCTCACCCAAATTCAGGCCTTCAGCATAGACCACGTCTACCTCTTTAATTCCCATCAGCCCTAGCATGGCTTTCAGGTGGGGTGTTTGGCTGTCAAATTCAGTTCCCGCGTACTGTCCACCCCGCGCTGCCAGAATAATCGCTCGCTTGCCTTCTACCAACCCTTGCGGGCCGTTTTCGGTATAGCGGAACGTTTCACCGGCACGCAGTACACGGTCAAACCACGCCTTCAGCTGTGAAGGAATACCCAGGTTGTACATCGGTACCGCAAAGACCAGCACATCATTGGCGCTTAGCTCAGCCAGCAGTTCGTCCGAACGCGCGGCTAACGCCTGCTGCTCAGCGGTACGCTCTGCGTCCACCACTTGCCAAGCCCCCAATTCGCTAATATCCAGGTGAGGGAGCGAGGTTTTCACCACGTCACGCTGAGTAACGTTTACATTGTTGCGGGCGCTCGCCTGCTCGATAAAGCGATTAGCCAACGCAATGGATTGGCCGTTCTCAGCCAGAATAGAAGAGGTAATTACCAGGGCACGGGTCGTCATTGAAAGCTCCAAAAAGTATAGGGAAGGATTGGAAGCTATTCTACGGCGCTTTCCAATATGCAAAAGCGCAACGTTTTCCGACTTGTATTCGATTAAATCGAATCATGTGACGGCCAATAAAAAAGCCCCGCGACGCAAAATGCGAAGCAGGGCACAGCCAGTGTATAAAATGGCTCTACCTCGTTTACTTAAGCTCGATTACTTCTTGGGCCAGGCCTTGGGATCAACTTTATTAACCAGCTTGGGAAAAAGGCTGGGATCAAACACAGGCTCTTTGCCCGCTTTCAACTGCGCTTCGTAGTCGCGGAAGAGTGCGAAAGCTACTGGCGAGAGAAGCAGAATAGCGACAAGGTTAATAATCGCCATCATCCCCATGGAAAGGTCGGCGAAGTTCCAAATCGCCCCCAGGCTTGCCACCGAGCCAATCATAATCATCGCCAGCACCGCTAAGCGGTAAATAAACACGGCAACCGGGGCGCGGCGCCCGGCCAGATACTCAATGTTGGACTCACCGTAGGAGTAGTTGGCAATCACCGAGGTAAACGCAAACAGCAGAATCGCCACCGCGATAAACATACCGCCCCAATCGCCCACATGGCTGGAAAGCGCCATTTGGGTCAACTGAATGCCGTTGTTCTCATCGCCCGCCATCAGCTCCGGCCCCGCCATAATGATGATCGCCGCCGTGGCTGTGCAAATCACCAGCGTATCCAGAAACACCCCGAGCATCTGAATAAAGCCCTGGGCAGCAGGATGATCTGGCCGCGTAGAGGCCGTTGCCGCGGCATTGGGCGCCGAGCCCATACCCGCTTCATTTGAAAACAGCCCGCGCTGAATACCGTTCATAATCGCCTGGGATACCGCGTAGCCTACTGCCCCACCGGCCGCCTGCTCAAAGCCAAAAGCACTGCGCACAATGGTCATGATCGCTGCGGGCAAGTCACTGATATTCAACCCCACTACCACCAGCGCCAGAATTAAGTAGAGCAGCGCCATGAGCGGAACCACCAGTTCAGCCACCTTGGCAATCGACTTCAAACCGCCAAAGATGATCGGCGCCACAATGACCATCAAGACTATCCCCATGGCCCAGGTGGGAATAGCGAACGCCTGTTCCATGGCCTGGGCGATAGAGTTGGCCTGAACGCTGTTAAACGCCAACCCAAAGGCAATAATCAAACAGATAGAGAACAGCACAGCCAGCCAGCGCAAGCCCAAACCACGCTCAATATAACGCGCCGGGCCGCCGCGGAAAGTGTTGTCGCCGTGGTCGGTTTTATACGCCTGGGCCAGGGTGGACTCCACAAAGCTGGTCGCCATCCCAACCATTGCGGTCATCCACATCCAGAAAATGGCCCCAGGGCCACCAAAATAAATAGCCACCGCGACACCCGCCAGGTTACCGGTGCCTACCCGGGCCGCCAGACTTGTTGAGAGCGCTTGAAACGAAGAGATACCGCCGTTTGATTGGCGTGAGCTACGCAGCAGCTTAAACATATGGCCGAAATAGCGCAGCTGAATACCGCGGGTCATCACTGTGAAATAGAGGCCTGCACCAATCAGCAGGTAAATCAGCACGCTGCCCCAGAGCAAGCCGTTGCCGCGATCCACCAGCGATGTCAGCAAAGGAGGAAGGGTAAAGTCCATGAAAATCACGCCTTTTTAAACAATGAAGGCGCATCATTCTTCACGGCTGCACCAAAATGGCAAGAAAATTGGCAAAAAGACCTTAAAACAACAATAACCACTTATCATATTGAATCGCAAAGCCACTGCCACACCAGCGCGGCTTCGTCGCTAACGTGGCGTCGGCTAGGGCGCACCAGCCAGAAGCGTTCATCGCTGGGCACACTCAGCTCAAAAGGTGCCACCAAATCGCTACGCTGCTCCATTAAGCGTCGATGAGTTAACGCAACGCCACCGCCCTGACTAGCAAGCGCCAGCGTCATCACCTGGTTATCGCACGTGAGCGACCAGCACTGCGCTTCCAGATGAGCAACTCCCGCTTCCTGCAGCCACCCCGGCCACCCCACGCCAAACCCCACGGCGTGTAGCAGCGTATGCCCAGCCAAATCGCTTGGCGCGGTTAGCGTCTCAGCTAGGGCTTGCGAGCAAACAGGCAGTAATTGCTCTTCGCCTAGCGGCTGCATTTCGATGCCCGTCCACTCCCCTTTGCCATAGCGAATCTCAATATCCGCCCCTTCGGGGCCAAAGTCATCGGGCCAGATAGCGCTTACCAGACGAATCGCCACTTGGGGGTGAGCGCGATGGAAAGCCATTAAGCGCGGCGCCAGCCAAGACTGCTGAATCGCCGGCGTGGCACGCAGCGTCACCGGCTGCTCTGTCGTACTACCGAATACTTCCAAGGTGCCTTCGCTGATACGCACAAAGGCATCGTGAATGCTCGGCAGCCAGGCTTGCCCGGCGGGGGTGAGGGTTAAGCTGCGCGCATGGCGTACAAACAGCTTCTGCCCCACGCGGTCTTCCAGCAAGCGAACACGCTGACTAATCGCTGCCTGAGTGACGCCCAACTCATTTCCCGCGGCGGTAAAACTCAACGTACGCGCCGCAGATTCAAAGGCTTGTAGCCATAGCAATGGCGGCAACTGGCTCATGGAAAAGAGACCTATAAGTAAAATGACATCTTAGGGGTCAGATTAATCGTTTGTCACTGCCGCGGCTACTCCCCATCCTAGATAGCACTTACGTACACCTTTTATGTAAAGCCCTTTAAGCAAAGCCCTTACATCCATACTGCTGGGGCACTGCCGCTATGGGAGTTACCTGGAGTTATCATGAATAGCGCGTTACAAACCTCACCAACGGCACCCCATTCACCTGAAATGGGCGAACTAAGCCCTTACCAATCAGGCCCGGCACTCACCCACGCGACGCTGACTCAAAAGGGGATGGCACTGGAGTGGCAAGACGGTCAGCAAACCACCCTGCCCCTGCTCTGGCTGCGCGACCACTGCGCCTGCCCGGCCTGCCGTCATCCGCAGACCCGCGAACGGCTCTACTTGCCTCTTGATCCCATCACTGAGCCGCCCAGCGTTGCGCTGACGGAGGGCCACTTACACCTTACCTGGCAGGATGGTCACGTCAGCGCCTTTCATAGCGGCTGGCTATACCAGCGCCGCCCAGAAACCGCGCTTACTTCAGCCGTTCCAAAAGTCGCGCCATGGGAAGATAACTTTGCTCCCGAGCGCATTCGCCATAGCGACTTTTTAACCCCTGAAGGCGAGAAAGCTTGGCTCACTGCCATGCTGCGGGACGGGCTGGCATTGATGACCGATGGCCCCCTGGTGGAAGAGGAAGTGAGCCGTTTAGCCGAGCGTATTGGCCCCCTGCGTGCCACCAACTTTGGTGCCCGCTTTGACGTGCGCTCCAAACCCAACCCCAATAACGCGGCCTATACCGCCGTGGGGCTGCCGCTGCACATCGATCTGCCCAACTGGCGCCAACCGCCGGATATCCAGTTGCTCTACTGCCTGCAAAACGGCGCCACTGGTGGCGAGTCGTTGTTTGCCGATGGTGCGCGTGTGGTCGAGGCCTTGCGCCAGCAAGACCCGGCAGCGCTCGCGATTCTTAGCGAAACGCCCATCGACTTTCGCTTTCAGGATGAAACCCACGATATTTCCATGCGGGCACCGGTGATCACCCTGGATAGCGCGGGTAACCTGGTCGAAATGCGCTTAAACAACTGGATTCGCGATGCGCTTCACCTGCCGGTAGAGCAGATGGAGGCCTGGTACAGCGCCTACGCTCTGTTGTGGAAACTGTTTCACAGCGAAGCCCACCAGCTAGAGTTCACCCTTCTCCCAGGTCAGATGGTCGCCTTTGATAACCGCCGGGTACTGCATGGACGGCGCGAGTTCGACCCCAACAGTGGCGCCCGCCATTTGCAGGGCACCTATTTAGACCGCGATATGCTGGCTTCACGCCTTCGCGTGCTAGCCCGCAACGAGTAACGCGGCATTCATTTATTTAACAACAACCGCTATCCGACAAAAACTGTCGACTATAAAACCAAGCAAGGAGATCTTATGACACACCCCAAACCTCTCGCCTCGGGCATTGCCCTCGCCACCACCGCTCTATTTGCCTCGGCTGCCCAGGCTGATGATCAAACTCTCGATTTTGGCGTGCCTGCTTGGCCCGGCATTACCGTCAAGACCGCCATCGCCGAACAGTTATTGAACCCACTGGGCTACGAGACCAGCACCCAGGAAATCGGCCTGCAAGTGATTTACCAGGGTATAGAAAGCGGCGACATCGACGCCTTTCTAGGGGCTTGGTTGCCTGCCCAGCGTGAGATGTTCGATCCCCGTAAGGAGTCGGGTGTACTGATTGACGTGGCGAATAACGTCGATGGTGCACAAATGACCCTGGCGGTGCCGGAATATCTGTATGAGAGCGGTATTCAAAGTTTTGCTGATCTGGATGAAAATCGCGAACAGTTCGACGGCGAGATCTATGGCTTTGGKGCAGGCTCCGCCGCCAGCGAGATTCTCCACAATGCCATTGATAACGACACTTGGGGCCTAGGCGACTGGCAGATCGTCGATACCAGTGAAGTAGGCATGCTTTCCGCTGCACGTGATGCCATTTCCCGTGAGGAACCGATTGTCTGGGTAGGCTGGACGCCCCACTGGATGAACCTTGAACTGCCCATGCGCTACCTGGAAGACCCCGAAGACCTGTTCGGTGAGAATAATGGTGAAAGCGATGTGCTGACGCTGCTGCGCAGTGATTATGCTGAAGCCAACCCCAATGTGGTGACCTTCTTTGAGCAGTTCACCTTCTCCGCCGAAGAGCAGAGCTGGATGATTCAAGCCTTTGGCCAGGAAGAGCAGGACCTAGCGGATGTGGCCGAGCAGTGGATCAATGAGCACCCAGAGCGTATCGAAGCCATGCTGGCCGACGTTACCACCACCGACGGCGACCCTGCTTGGCCGATCATAGAAGCCCAGCTCAACAACTAACGCTTGGTGTAAAAGCATCTTCATCCCATCGGACGGCTAGCGTATGCTAGCGCTTTTTTGCGCCGATGGGAGTGGGCATGTCGCGAACATTAAGCAAGGGCGTTGGCCTGCTGGTAGCGATCGTGCTGCTAGGTTTTATGTGGAACCTCCTGCAGCGCTACGACCTGCTGAGCTATGACCTACTGAACCAGGCGCGCATTAGCGAGCTGATGGGTTACATTCGCCAGTGGCGAACCGCGCCCTGGATGTTTGCCGCGGTGATGGTCACTTACGCCAGCGCCCTACTGGTAATGTTTCCGCTTAGCTTACTGGTGGTGGTCACAGGCTTACTGTTTGGCCCGATATGGGGGCTGGCATACGCCACGCTAGGCACATTGACCTCGTCGGTTGTGTCTTACTGGGTAGGTCACTGGTTAGGCCGTGAGGCGCTGATGCGTTATGGCGGCCGACATCTACGCGGTTTATCCGGCTATCTATCCAAGCGCGGCATTCGAACCATGACGGTGATTAACCTGCTGCCGCTCGCCCCGTTCACGCTCACCAACATGCTGGCGGGCGCTTTCCACCTTAAGTTTCGCGACTATATGATCGGCTCCACTCTGGGTATCGTGCCGGGGCTGGCGGCAGTGATTCTACTTGGTAGCCAACTAGGTGCACTATTCACCGCCGCGTCGGCCAAAGAGCTCATTCTAGCGGCTGTCGGGCTTGCGGCCGGGGTTGGCCTGTTAATAGGCCTTAGACGTTATGCCAATCAGCGCCAAGCATCAAAAAAGCAGACTCACCGTGAGGGTGAGTGATGCTTGGCCAGCACTTCGGCGTAGAAGTTAGCCACCGCTGAAGCAAAGTTGGCGATATCAAACTCTTCGGCAAAGTGGCTGGCCTGCTTGCCCAACTGCTGGCGTAGCTCTGCGTTATCTTTTAACTCCACCACTTTCTGCCCCCACGCCTGGCGATTTTGCGGTGTTTTGAAGCCGTTGACTCCCTGGCGTACCACGTCATCAATACCGCTGGAACGCACCGCCACCACGGGCAGTCCCGCTGACATCGCCTCAAGGATCACCATGCCCTGGGTTTCAGAGGTGGAGGCAAACACAAACAGATCGCCAAGATGGTAATAAAGCGCCATGCGCTCCGGAGGCACAGCCCCCACCAGGGAGACCTGTGAAGTTAACGTTAAGGTATCGATTTGAGTTTGTATCGCCTCGCGATCTGGCCCATCACCAATCAGCAGCAAATGAAAATCCTCGTGCCCCTGAGACCGAAGCTCGGCGAGGGATTCCAGCATAAAACCGATATTTTTCTCTTTGCTAATCCGCGAAACGCTGATCAATATTTTGCCTGAAGCGCTAACACCTAATTGCTCGCGCAACGCGTCAAGCTCACTCTCATCAACTTGAGAGAAACGCTCGACATCAATGCCCGTAGGCTGCACCAGTGTAGGGGTTTTAACCCCAATCATGCGCAGATACTCTTCTGCCGAATAGGTCGGCACAATTACCCCCTGGCAGCGGTTAGAAAAGCGTTTGATCAGGTAATGCGAGATCAGATTACGAAACAGCGCGCCAGGCAACGGCACAAAGTGGGCATAGTGCTCTAGGCGGGTATGGTAGGTGTAAACCACCGGCACCTTAAGCCGACGGCCCATAAACAGCCCCATGGAACCCAGCCAAAACGGATGATGAACGTGAATAAGATCAGGCTTGAAGACCCTCAGGCAGCGCCGAAACCGCGCGCTAAACGGGTTGGTTAGCCGGAACTCGCGCTTCTGACCAAACGCCATCAGCGTAGGTATGCGCTTTATTGCGCTATCGTCCTGCCACGCTTCTCGATAGCGCGGTACGAACAGCTGAATGGAGTGCCCTAAGGCGCGTAGGCCATTGCGCAAGCGATCCACCGATACCGACACCCCGGAAACAAACGGGAAATAGTTATTGGAGACCATCGCCACGCGCAGTGATTTATCCAGGAAAGGCGTTGGATCAATATCAAAATCGGGATAGTAATCACGATCTTCAAAAATCAGCCGATGCAAACGCAGGGCGAGTAGCGTGAGTACACCTACAATCAGCAAAAACCGCGTGTAGCTAACGTAGAAAAATGCATAAAGCGTCGACCAGACGCTGGTGACCATACGCCACCAGCCGGGGCTATCCACGTTCAATCGCACTGGGGCAATGGCGACATTGTCGCCTGCTACATCGACGATAACATAGTGATGGAAGCTGCTATCGGCATCGATCAGAATACCGCCCGCTCCGCCGGTTGTGACGTAATCCACACCGTTAACCGTCTGCTGGGAGAAGAGGGTTAGGTTAGCGGAGAACACCGTATCAACCCCATGCTCTTCCGCCAGCGCCATAATGCCATCCGCCAGTCGCGGATCATTGAGATAATTGTCCGCTTCAAACAGCGGTGCGTCGCTCACCACATTGTGCAGCGGCAGGCCAACAAACAAAAACTTATGCTGCGCTTCAGAGGCCGCCAGTTCCCGGGATAACCAGTCAAGCTGCCAAGAGGTGGATGACTTTCCGGTACCGTCCAGAAAGATAAAGTGGCTGTTGCCCGCGACAAAGGAGTAAAAGTGCGGGCCAAAGTATTCATAAAACAGGTAGCTACCAAAATCACTGTCTTCATTTTCGCCGTAGGTGAGCAGGTAAGGCACATTAAGCAGCTCCAGACTCCGGTAGATCGCCTGATAGCTCTCCTGCTGCCCCCCATTCACGGCATTCCCCGCCGAAATCAGAAAGTCGATACCGCCCTGGTTAATCAGCGGCACAATCTCATCTTGAAACACGCTCACGGAGTTATTGATATTGCCGACCACCGCAAAGCGGTAGTCGCTTCGCTCCGCTAATACCTCACGAATATTAGCTACTTCCAGGGTATGCACCGATTCAAACTTAGGCTCTGCCACGTACAGCCAGATTTGGTGGGCAATCAGCCCAACCACCAGAGCGAGATTAAGATAGAAGAACAGCCGCAACCAGCGCTGGCGGGAGAGGCGAAGAAAGGAGCGTCGTGGCATTTAAAAGCGCTTTTCAAGGATGAAAATGGAGATATATAACCGCCACACTGGCGGTCTAAGCCTAAAAAAAGCCTTTACTATACAGCAACGCTGCATAGAGTTGGCGTCTCGGGTTAACGAGCGTCACACCCGTTTAGCGTGGCCAGTAACCGTCGCGGCCCAGCTTGATTACGGTGTTCACCCAACCATAATCCCTGCCAGGTTCCTAAGGCCAAACGGCCATCCCGCACCGCCAGTGTAAGCTGTGTCCCCAGCAAGCTGGCAATCACATGGGCTGGCATATCGTCAGGGCCCTCCAAGGTATGGCGGAAATAGGCTAAATCTTCGGGCACCAGCCTGCGCAGAAAAGCATCTAAATCGTGGCGCACATCCGGGTCGGTGTTTTCGTTCAGCGTTAGCGAGGCGGAGGTGTGCATCAGCTGTAAATGCAACATGCCAATATGGCAGTCGTTTACGCACGGTAGTGCCATGGCCACTTCATCGGTAATAAGATGAAAACCGCGCGACAGCTCGGGAAAATGGATTTCTTGTTGGCACCACATAAACACTCCTTTGTGGGTTATGTAAACAGAGACACTTCATCACCAGCGTGCCCTTCTTGTATGGCAAAATAACCGCTAATAGCACTAACCATAGTCGATTGCCCATATAGTTCATCGCATATAGTTCTTTACATATAGCCCTTCACATATAGTTCACCGCCAAGGAGCGCGTTATGAAACACCTGCTAGGAAGCAGCGTCGTCAGCATGGCCTTACTCACGGGTTGCACCGGCATACCCGATGGTACGCAGCCAGTTTCGGGCTTTGAGCTAGACCGCTACCTCGGCCAGTGGTTCGAAATTGCCCGTTTGGATCACTCCTTTGAACGCGGCCTGGATTGCGTGACCGCGACTTATAGCCTGCGCGATGACGACGGCGTGCGGGTAATCAACCGTGGCTACAATATTGAAAATCAAGAATGGGATGAAGCCGAAGGCCGCGCCTACTTTATTGATGAAGAGAGTGTCGGACGTTTGAAAGTCAGCTTTTTCGGCCCCTTCTACGGCGGCTATAACGTCCTTGAATTGGACGATGAATACCAATGGGCGCTTGTGGCTGGCCCTAACCGCGACTACCTCTGGATACTTTCGCGCACGCCGGAGATGGATAGCGCGACTGAGACCCGCCTGCGCGAGAGGGCAGCTGAACTAGACTTCCCCACCGACGAACTAATCGACGTTACCCAAGGTGAAGGGTGTCCTGCCCAATAGCCCCTTAACTCTCGGGCATTGCCGATACCCGCCCGGCAATCTCGCGCTGGACATAGTCAATAAAGGCGCGCAGCCGGGCGGGCACATGGCGGCGCTGCTCGTACACCGCGTAAAAATCCGCCCGCACTCCCTGCCAGCCCGGTAGCAGTTCAACTAACGCACCGCTGGCAAGGTGTTCGTTTACATCCCACCAGGAGCGCAGCATGACCCCATGCCCATCCAAGGCCAAGCGAGTGATCACCTCGCCGTCATTGCTTGCCAAGCGACCATTCACCTTCACCGATTGCAGCTTTGTCCGCTGATCGCAGGGCTCAAAGCGCCACAGTGGAAAATCACTATCGTTCTCGCGAATCACTAAGCATGCGTGCTGCTGCAAATCTACCGGCGTGTGGATAGGTAATGCCTGAGCAATATAAGCAGGCGACGCGCAGAGGACCCGTCGATTGGCCAAAATACGCCGAGCTACCAAACGCGACTCCGGTGGTTCGCCAATACGAATGCCTATATCGAAACCGTGATCGCTAAGATTAAGCGGGAAATTGGTCAGCTCTAACCACCCTTCCACCTCAGGGTGCTCGGCACAAAAGCGCGACAGCAACGGTGCGATATGGCGACGGCCAAAACCAAAGGTGGCGTTAACCCGCAACCGACCGCTCAGCGCCTGATCAGCCCCCTCTCCCAGTGCGTTTTCCAGCTCCTCCAGCTCATCTAAAATCAGCGCGCCACGGGCCAGATAACGCTCGCCTTCAGCGGTTAGCGTCAATCGCCGCGTGGTGCGAGCCGCCAGCTCTACCCCCAGGCGTGCCTCCAACTGTTTTAGCCGCTTGCTCACCGCTGAGAGCGACAGCCCCAGCTCACGGGCGGTCGCCGTTAAACTCCCCGCCCGAGCTAAGTGCTGAAAAAACGCCAAATCATCCAGGTGCGCCATATCGCTCCTCAGCCATTCTGCACTTTCACGCAATAATAACTTGAATAGTAGCCTGATTATCTCCGCCAAAATAGCCGCTACACTCTATTTACGACTCACAACTCACGACTCACGACTCACGACTCACGMCTCACGACTCACGACTCACAAGCATAAAAAGCAACTAACAAGATAAGGAACCACTATGACCCACCGTATTGCCATTATCGCCGGTGACGGCATCGGCACCGAAGTTATGCCCGAAGGCATTCGCGCCCTTGAAGCGACCGCCAAGCGTTTTAAGATTGACCTTGAGTTCACCACCTTTGAATTTGGTAGCTGCGATTACTACCTGGAACACGGCAAAATGCTGCCGGATGACTGGTTTGAGCAGTTAAAAGGCTTCGATGCACTGTTTTATGGCGCGGTGGGCTGGCCCGATAAAGTGCCCGACCATATTTCCCTGTGGGGCTCACTACTGCAGTTCCGCCGTCGCTTTGACCAGTACATCAACCTGCGCCCCTGCAAACTGATGCCGGGGATCAAAAGCCCGCTGGCAGGCCGCGAACCCGGGGATATCGATTTTTACGTGGTGCGTGAGAACACCGAAGGCGAGTACTCAAGCGTTGGCGGCAAAATGTTTGAAGGCACCGAACGTGAAGTGGTTATTCAAGACACGGTCATGACCCGCACTGGCGTTGACCGCGTATTGAAGTACGCCTTTGAGCTGGCCCAGACCCGCCCGCGCAAGAAGCTTACCTCCGCGACCAAATCCAACGGTATCTCCATCACTATGCCTTATTGGGATGAGCGGGTGGTCGAAATGGCCAAGGGCTACCCAGAAATCGCGGTGGATAAATTCCATATCGATATTCTTACCGCCAACTTTGTGCTTCACCCTGACTGGTTCGMCGTAGTGGTAGGCAGCAACTTGTTCGGCGATATCCTCTCGGATTTAGGCCCCGCCTGTACCGGCACTATCGGTATTGCGCCTTCGGCGAATATCAACCCAGAAGGCCACTTCCCCAGCCTGTTTGAGCCGGTGCATGGCAGTGCGCCAGATATCGCGGGCAAGGGCATCGCCAACCCTATTGGCCAGATTTGGTCAGGCGCGATGATGCTGGAGCATCTTGGCTATAAAGAAGCCGGTGATGCGATGGTTACTGCCATTGAAGCAGTGTTAAGTGAGGGTAACGCCAATGTACTTACCCGGGATGTAGGCGGGCAAGGCACCACGGAAAGCCTAGGCAAGGCGATTGCCAACACGATTTTGCGCTAACTGCTAAGCCTCCTGCCATTGGCTGCCCGGAGAACTGCTGCCGGGCAGCCAATGTGCGATTTTTAACCACATATGTTCTACATTTTCCTGAGAGTGGCTGAAAATCCCGTTCTGTCCGCTCGTTGCACGTCAACACTCAACGTTAACAAACAACAATCAGGAAAATGCTATGAAACTTGGACGCCGTCAGTTCCTTTCGGCAACGGCCGCGCTGGCCGCTGTTGGCACATCGCCTCAGCTTTTTGCTTTGCAGACCTCACAAGGCCCTACCCCGGATAGATACCCAATTGATGCCTGGAAGGTCGAAGATCCTCGCTTTAGTGATTATATGATTTTCAATAGCCCACTGGAGCGCCACTGGAGCGGAGGACTGTGGACAGAGGGGCCAGCATGGAACGCCATAGGTCGTTATGTCGTGTTCAGCGATATACCCCGTGCCAAGCAGATGCGCTGGGACGAATCCACTGGCCAAGTCAGCGTTTTAAGAGACAATGTCGGGCACTCCAACGGCAACACCTTCGATCATCAGGGTCGGTTAATCGCTTGCGAACACTACCCTTCACGCGTTTTACGCTACGAGKGGGATGGCAGCACCMCGGTGCTGGCCGAGCGTTATCAAGGCAAGCCACTCAATGCACCCAATGATGTGGTTGCCCTGCCGTCAGGTGGCGTGATTTTTACCGATCCTGGCTATGGCGCTCACTTCGACTACGAGGGCAAAAAACGCGACCTGGAGCTCGAAACCGCGATCTATTACGTCGATGACAGCCTTGATGAGCCCATCATGCTGACTGATKATATCCGCAAGCCAAACGGTATTGTGCTAACACCCGATGGCGAAGGGTTCTATGCCAGCGATAGCGCTCCCACTCACTTCGACGAGCCCGCGCAGATCCTACGCTGGACACTGGGCGAAGATGGCCGCAGCGTGAGCGACCGGCAGGTGATTGTCACCAGCGAGGATACCATTTTCGACGGTATGACCTGCGACGTAGATGGCAATATCTGGTCAAGTGCCAATGGTGGCGAGGGCATTGATGGCGTGGTGGTCTTCTCACCGGAAGGCACCCTGCTGGGGCGGGTGTTGCTGCCCGAAGTCTGCTCGAATGTGTGTTTTGCTGGCAAGGGTCGCAATCGGCTATTTATGACGGCCAGCCAATCTGTCTACACAATTTATACGGCTACACGTGGCGCGTAGCCAGTGGCTGTAACGCCAATAAAAAAGCCTCGCTGGATTTCTCCAGCGAGGCTTTTTAGATTACGAGCTATACGAGTTAAGCACTCGATACTTTACTGACCGAAATGCTCAATTAGCTAGCCAGTTTAGCCGCCGTTTTGGCCACTAACTCGCCTTGGAAACGGGCAATTTTCAGTTCGCGCTCGTCGGGCTGACGCGAACCGTCACCACCAGCGAGGGTCGCTGCACCGTAGGGTGTGCCGCCGCTTACCTTAGAAATATCAAACTGCTCTTCGATACCGTAACCAATCGGCACAATAATCATGCCGTGGTGGGCAAGTGTGGTCCAGGTAGAGGTAATAGTCATTTCATCGCCACCGCCGGTACCAGTAGAGGTGAACACACTGGCGACTTTGCCACGCAGGGCGCCATTTGCCCAAAGCCCACCGGTCTGATCCAGGAAGGTGCGCATCTGACCGGCCATGTTACCAAAGCGGGTGGGCGTACCGAAGATGACCGCATCGTAATCGGCAAGCTCTTGGGGCGTGGCTTCTGGCGTATCGTAGTCCTGCTTGCCTCCCGCGTTTTTAAACGCCTCGTCAGGCATTGTTTCCGGCACGCGCTTGACGGTGACTTCGACACCACTAACGCCTTTTGCACCTTCGGCCACGGCTTGGGCCAGCGTATCGATATGACCATACATGGAATAATAGAGTACCAGTACCTTCGTCATTACTATCTCCTTCCCTTAGTCATTGACTCATTAGTCTTGCAGCGGGCGTCGCCCAGTAATAAGTAGTGCCAACAACATAGCGCACTCAAGAATAGAAAAAAGCGAATGTTTTCGTCCGTGGGCGTCGATTTCATCGACGAACGCCACCTTGCACTTTATGCCATCCACCACTAGCTTTTGACTTGTCTATCGCAAACGTATCCAAGGAGTCTGGAATGACGATTTTTGAAGCCCTGCGCAAGGATCACGATATTCAGCGCGACCTGCTTGCCCGCTTAGTTGAGACACATGGAGACAGCGGCGAGCGCGATAACCTTTACCAGCAGGTGCGTGCCGAATTGCACTATCACGCTGCCGCCGAAGAACGGGCGCTCTATATTCCCATGATGTCGATTGATCTGACCCAGGAAAAAGCCCGTCATAGCGTTGCTGAACACCATGAGATTGATGAACTTTTAGAGCTTCTTGATGAAACCGACTACAGCGCTACGCATTGGCTAACCCACGCTAAGCAGCTCCAGCATTTAGTCACTCATCACTTGGATGAAGAGGAGCACGAGGTTTTTCAATTGGCTGGGCGTGGATTGCAAGAGCAACAAAAAACGTCGCTTGCCAGCGAGTATCAAGAAGAAATGCAGCGCCAGCGTTCTGCGTAACCAGCATTTTACGTAAATTACTAAGCAAATTGAGAAAAAGCGCTCATGCATCCCATGGGCGCTTTTTTGATTAAAGCAGCTGTTAGAATCCAACTTGCTGCATGAATACGCTTTTTCACGAATAAGCTAGGCTTTTACACGCGAACGACCTACTGGCTTGTGACAAACGTTAAGCATGGTAATGCTAGGCTCACTTTTAAACTGACAAAGATACTGTCAACAGATGCTAAGGAGCGACAATGCTAGGCCAATGGCTCGACTGGTCGCTTGACGGGCAGCCCCCCGCCGCCAGCCAAGGCGTTTTCGCAAGCGGCAGCTACTGTTTGCATGCGCCGGGCATTTTGGAACTCACTCCCCACACCGCCAGTCAGGACGCACGCGCGTGCATTTTTTCAGCAGCCATCCACGGCAATGAAACCGCGCCCGTTGAATTGGTAGGAGAATGGCTAAGCGGCTTAGAAGCAGGCAGCATAAAGCTCGGCGCGCCCGTCCTGGTGATTTTAGGCAATCTACCCGCGCTTAAGGCACAGCAGCGTTTTGTTACTACCAATTTAAACCGGCTATTTAGCCGCGAATTACGCGCCGAAGGTGAAGAGCCAGATCGCGCCCGGGCATTAATGGCCGCTGTGGATGGTTTTTATGCGCGTCATTCCGGGCTACCCAAACTGCATTACGACCTACACACCGCGATTCGGGATAGCCGCTACACCCGTTTCGTTGTAGAACCCTTTGCCGAGGCCCACACAGACGCCGAGCAGTGGGGCTGGCTAGCAGCGGCGGACATGCAGGCGGTGCTGCACCAACATCAGCACAGCTGGACGTTCTCTCACTACAGCAAGCACTATCACGCCGCCCAGGCATTTACCTTTGAACTGGGCCGCGTCGCCCCTTTCGGTCAAAACGACATGGCCTCCCTAAAGCCTATGCGTGTGCTGCTCGCGGCGCTTAGTGAAGGACGCTCCCCGCCCAGTCAGCCAGCCGCAGAAATTCTGTTTTTTCAGGTGCATCACGAGTTAATTCGTCAATCCGATGACTTCCAGCTCTGTTTTGCCGAGAACACGGCGAACTTTAGCCGCTTTGAGCCTGGCACCCTGCTGGCGCAGGATGGTAAGGCAGGTGATTTTCGGGTGGGCGATACGCCACTTTACGTGGTGTTCCCCAACGCCCAGGTGGAAGTGGGCGCCCGTGCCGCGCTACTGGTGGCGCCAATCGCTTAGACTCCCAGGCAGGCAATCTAGCTAAGACAATAACAATGGTAAGGCGATAACAGGCCCCTTGGCGTCGATACGACCAACGTCGAGTGCATAATGTTATAAGGAAAGCGCGCATAATGCGCCCAGCCTGATAGAATCGCCCCTTTTTTCGCGCCAGCCGCATCAAACCCACATGTTGCTGCGGCAACTCTGTACTGGAGCCAATGATATGGCCGCTACGCCTACTCCCCTTGAAGTGCGTAATATTAAAAAACGCTTTGGCGATACGGAAGTTCTGAAAGGTCTCTCACTGCAAGCCCAAAAGGGCGATGTGATTACCCTGATAGGTGCCTCTGGATCGGGTAAAAGTACTTTTTTGCGCTGTATGAACCTGCTTGAGCAGCCCGACGATGGCGACCTCATTGTTCATGGCGACCCCATTCGCTTTAAAACCACTAAGCATGGCCGCGAACCGGAAGACTGGAAGCAGGTAGTACAAATGCGCGCCAAGCTCTCCATGGTGTTCCAGAGCTTTAACCTTTGGGCTCATATGACACTGTTGGAAAATATCATCGAAGCACCGATACACGTGCTGAAAAAACCCAAAAAAGAAGCCCTGGAGCACGCCCATGCCCTGCTCGATCGCGTCGGCTTAACGGCACGCGCCAACGCCTATCCTGCGCAGATGTCCGGTGGCCAACAGCAGCGTGGAGCAATTGCTCGCGCGCTGGCAATGGATCCGGAAGTAATGCTGTTTGACGAACCCACCTCTGCCCTTGATCCGGAATTGGTTGGCGATGTATTGAAAGTCATGCACGACCTCGCTGAAGAGGGCCGCACGATGGTGGTGGTGACCCACGAGATGGGCTTTGCCCGTGATGTCTCCAGCCAAGTCATCTATCTTCACGAAGGCTTAGTGGAAGAGGCGGGACCGCCGGCTGACGTACTGGACAATCCGCAATCACCGCGCCTGCAGCAATTTCTGGCTCCCAAATACTGATCCGCGAGGCTGACCATGATTGATCTACAAGGGTATGGCCCCCGGCTGATTGAGGGGGCAGGCGTCACCATCCAATTAGCGGTGTTGTCGCTGATTTTAGCGATTATTTTAGGGCTACTGACCGCCAGCGCGAAGATGTCGCGCAACTGGTTAGCACATCGTCTTGCCACGCTTTACACCACACTTATTCGCGGTGTGCCCGACCTCGTGTTGATGATGCTGTTTTTTTTCGGCGGTCAAATTGGCGTCAACATGATCACCGACTGGCTTTACTACTCCTTCGATATCGATATTTTTATCAATATCAATGCCTTCGTTGCGGGCGTTGTCACCATTGGGCTAATCTTCGGGGCCTATATGGGGGAAACCTTTCGCGGCGCTTTTATGGCGGTCGATAACGGGCAAATCGAAGCAGGTAAAGCCTATGGCATGAGCGATGGGTTGGTTTTTCGTCGCGTCCGTTTTCCGCAGATGATGCGCCATGCGCTGCCCGGCCTTTCCAACAACTGGATGGTATTGCTCAAAACCACCGCACTGGTCTCGGTCATCGGGCTTTCTGATATGGTGCGTGTCGCCTCAGAAGCCTCTAAAGCGACGCGCGAACCTTTCACCTTCATGATTATTGTTGCGCTTATCTATCTGCTCATCGCCAGCGTTTCGGAGTGGATCTTTGCTCGTCTGCAAAAACGCTACAACATTGGCTATGGGGAGGCAGACTAATGACCGCTTTCATGACATGGCTCGAAAATCAGCTTGCCGAGAACAGTATTTTCACGCTGCAAACGCTTTCCTACTATGGCGATGGGCTGGCCACCACGGTGCAGCTGGTATTTTTATCGCTGGTCATTGGTTTAATTGCGGCGGTTCCCCTTGCCATTGGGCGTGGTTCAAAACATGCCTGGATTAAGTGGCCTATTTTTGTCTACACCTATGTCTTTCGTGGCACACCACTACTCATCCAGCTCTACTTGATTTATTACGGCGTGGTATTTGTGGAAGGTATCCAAGAAACCTGGTTATGGGTGATACTTGAAGAACCGTTCGTTCCAGCCCTCATTGCATTTACCCTCAACACCGCCGCCTATACGACCGAGATTTTTCGCGGCGCGATTAAGTCTACCTCGAAAGGTGAAATTGAAGCGGCTCGAGCCTACGGCATGTCGCCCCAGCAGACCATGCGGCGCATTATTATCCCCAGCGCTTTTCGTCGCGCCCTGCCGGCCTACGGCAACGAAGTTATATTCATGCTACACGCCAGCGCTATTGCCAGCGTGGTGACGATTATGGACCTGACCGGCGCGGCGCGCTTTGTCTATGCGCGTTTTTATGCACCTTTTGACGCATTCTTGTTTGTGGCGGCGATATMCCTGTGTTTAACCTTCACTATCCTGTATTTCTTTCGTTATCTAGAGAAAAAGCTGCTCGCCCATCTGCAGCCACAGAACTCCTAGTGTGAAACAAACGTTGGTTTACGCATCATCAAGCGCTTTTCGTCAACGCCGAGTTAGGATAAGTTAACAATGATCATCGCAAAGCAACCTGTGATTAACGTGGTCAACGCCCTATAGGCAACGCCACCATTACGCGGCGGTTGCTTAGATGAACTCTGCTTCCAAGGAGATACATAATGAAAAAACTGCTGTCTGTCTCACTGCTAGGCTTAGCCGTTGCAGCAAGCGCCGCCCAGGCGCAAGAAGACCAAGTACGTATCGGGGTTGATGTGCCTTACGAGCCGATGGAATACCGCACGCCGGATGGCGAGCTGACCGGCTTTGATATCGACCTGGGCAACGCCCTCTGCGAGCGTATCGGCGTTGAATGTGAATGGGTGGTACAGGGCTGGGACGGCATTATCCCAGGTCTCATGGCCCGCAAATACGACGCTATTATGTCCTCCATGACGATCAATGATGACCGTCGCGAGCAAGTGCTGTTCTCTGACCCCTACATCACCCCGCCGTCCGCTTGGTTTGCCCCTGAAGGCACCGACCTTGATGCAACCAATGAAGAATCACTCGCCGGCATGACCATCGGCGTTCAGCGCGGTACTCTGCAGGATAACTACGTCACCGACATGTACGGCGATGTCGCCGACATCAACCGCTACTCTACCGCCGACGACATGGTGCTGGACATGGAATCCGAGCGTTTGGACATCCTGTTCCTCGACTACCCGGTCGGTAAGTCAACGCTACTGGATAGCGAAGAAGGCAACTACGTTGTTGTCGGCGAGATGCTCACCGAACCTAAAGAATATTTTGGTGATGGCTTTGGTATCGCCTTCCGTCAACGCGACGAAGCACTCGCCGAGCAGTTCAACGAAGCCCTGGCTGAAGTGCAAGAAGACGGTACTTACGACGAGATCTACAACCGTTATTTCGGCGGGCAAGAGTAAGCTTCACAGCAAGCCTTAATATCCATCACCCCGGCAATTGCCGGGGTGATGCGTTTCTGTCTAACTCTGCTAATTCAGTGAACTAGGTAAAGCTACCTCTGTCTGTGTATCATTGCGCATGTTCAACACGGAGGTTTTATGGCTCACTCGACTAGCCCACATGCAGGCGCTCTCCCTCGCCCTTCTTCTCACTGGACAGGTTGGGGCCAATGGTTGGCGCTGATCACTATGACCATTGACCACCTCACACGCTATGTATTGCCCGGTGATTGGGATTTAAGCTGGGCAGGCTCTTCCATTGGCCGCATCGCCTTCCCGCTGTTTGCCGCCATGGTGGCCTGGCACGGGCTGTTTAATACCCGTAACCCGTTGCGCTACTCACGGCGTATTCTGATTATCGGCCTGGTCGCCCAACTCCCCTACATGATGATGCCACGCTCATCAGACGCTTTTATACTCAACGTCTGCTTTACCCTGGCTACTGGTTTAGCCCTAGGGGCGTTAGTGCGCCAAGGCTGGCAGCACTACCAGCAGCAAACGTTAAGTCTGCCCTGGCTGTTAGCAGGCGCGGCGATAGGCGTTACCGTGTGGTACCTGCTCGGCTTTTGGGTGGAGTATGGTCACAACGGGCTGCTGCTGATTCCGCTGTTAATGTTTGCCATGCATGCGCTAAGCCAAGCAGAAAGCCATTTTCAAGCGCGCCTATGGGCAGGCTTAGCGGCATTTCCGGTACTCTGGATTGCCGGGCAGATGAATGCCTCTGATATGGCCAAGTCGTTTACCGTAGGCACCTGCCTGTTCGTACTCATTCTTGCTGCAGGTGCAGCGCAACGAATCCCCCCCGTCTACTTAGTGATGCCACGGCGTTTATGGCTAGCATGGTACCCTGGCCACTTTGCGTTAATCGCGCTGTGGGTGCTGCTAATCGGTCAATTGGCTTAAGCGTTCGGATCACTGCATTGCTTATCGCGCATCCAGGGTTGATAGCGGCACAGCTGTGCCCGACCTTCTGTTTTGGCGCGGTACATCGCAATATCCGCCTGTTTAAGCACTTCTTCGTGGTCACAGGCGGCTGTAGTAAAGCAGGTATAACCTATACTCGGCGTTACGTCCGTATCGTGGCTTGCCAGTCGGTAAGGCTGAGAGAGCGCCTGCTGAACCTTGAGCATATAACTCTCAGCGCATGCTTCGAGGCGCTGTGCCGAGGGCTCATCAAACAACGCCAGCAACACAAATTCATCACCACTTAGGCGTGCGGCTATGTCGCCTTCGCTCAGGCAACTTTCCAGCCTTCGGGCCACCTGCACTAACAAATTATCGCCAGTAGCGTGTCCTAAGGTATCGTTAATCAATTTAAACCGATCCATATCCAAGAACATCAGTAAACCGCTCTGAAGTCCTTTGTGTTTCTCATCGCAGAGGGATTCCAAACGCTCGATAAACAGCCGCCGATTCGGCAAATTGGTGAGTGAGTCATAGAACGCCTGGCGATAGATGATCGCTTCAGCGCGCTTACGCTCGGTAAAGTCTTCGATAATGGCCACACCGCCCACCATCTCATTACTGGCGCTATGCACGCCGTTAAAAAACGCTCGCAAAGGGGTGCCTGCGCTCGCTTTGGGCAAATAGTAAGTGCCCTCGTAGTAGCCAGTTCCCTTAGCTAGGGCATTACGTACTGCATTGGCCACTTCTGGATCCGCTGAGCGGGATAACATCCGATAGCCGAGCAGCTGCGCGCGGTTAACATCCAGTATCTCCAGCAGCTTGCTATTACAATCAGTGACGTACCCCTGCCCATCGAAATGCAGCACTCCCAACGGCGAGTGTTGAAAGATCGAGCGGTAGCGATTTTCGCTCTCTTGCAGCTGCGCTTCCCGGGCGGACATACTCACCCGCAGGGCAATGTTATCGTGAATAATTCGGCTTAACCGGCGGCTGGTGGTAACAATCAGGCCGAGAAACAGGCTAAGCATGGCGCCAATCAAGATCGCCAGCGGTGAGCCTAATAGTAAAAACTGTACTAACAGAGGGAGCAAAATTGGCAGCACGAAACCAAGCGCTACCCACCACACGGCAGAAAGCGTGGTTACTCCACCAGCAGCAATACCCGCCAGTACAATCGAAAGCGCCGCAACCTGGCCATGATTTTCGCCAGTAAACAGAACGATGCCACCGACACCCCATACGCAGCCAGCCGCAATCGCCCCGGCGCTAAACCGATAAAGCCAGCGGCGACGCTGCTGTTGCTGTGCCGGTAAGCGGCGAAAATAGTAGGCCAAGGCAAGGCGAGCGAACGAAACAAAGGKCAATACTGCGAGCCAGGTGAGCAGTACCCAGCTTGCGACCACTGGCCACATGGCTGCGACTAGCAGCATGCCTGCCAACACGCTGCTTAGCACCGGTTGCCAAAGATTGTCGTACAGCAGACGTACTTTTTCGCTATGCAGGCGCTTTACAGTGACATGGTGGTCGCGATGGAAACCACTGCGCAGCCCAGGGGCAGACCCAGTAGTTGAAGAGTGAGGCATACTAACTATCCGCCTAAAAGTGGCTATTAAGATCAGCATAATTAGCTGATTTTTTGTTGTGGCTCCTTTTTAGCGCATTCAGTCACTTTTAGCGATAAAAGTTGCATGATTGGTCAACATTGGTAGAAAAAAACCGCCTGAGCTAAGCAGGCGGCTTTAGAAACTACTGTTTGATGGAAAAGCTTAACTGTGGCGACGGTGCCTCAGGCAGTAACGCACTGCAGGCGTTCACTTTTTCCAGCAGTTCGGCATGATTAGGCGCGAGGATATTGACGTGGGCAAGCTTACGCCCGGCGCGCTCGGCTTTGTCGTAGCGATGCAGGTGCGTATTGGCAAGCGCTAGAATCGCTGCGTTGTCACCTTCACGACCAATCACGTTAATCATGCAGGTAGGCGCAATCGCCTGGGTATCGCCTAAGGGCAAGCCCTGTATCGCGCGCAGGTGGTTTTCAAACTGGCTGGTCACCGCGCCGTCCATCGTCCAGTGGCCGGAGTTATGCACACGGGGGGCCATTTCATTGGCCAGCAGGCTGCCATCGCGGGTTTGAAACAGTTCTAGCGCCAGCACGCCCACGTAATCCAGCTCATCAAGCAACGCACGAATATAGCCATCGGCGGTCTGCTGAACACTGGCATCCAAATCCGGCAGAGGCGCCACCGAGTAGCGCAAAATACCGTCTACGTGCTGGTTCTCGGCCATGGGGTAGAACACCACCTCGCCATCACGACCACGAACGGCAATCATTGAGACTTCGCGCACAAAGTCGACGAAGGCCTCAACAACTAACTGCGAATGGCCGATAGCGCTCCACGCATCCGCCGCCTGCTCAGGCTGCTTTAATACTGCCTGGCCTTTGCCGTCGTAGCCCTCAGTGACCGATTTAGCCACTACGGGGCAACCCAACTCACGGGCGGCCGCTTCAAGCTGCTCGGCGCTCTCAACCACCCGGTAGGCAGGCGTGGGGATGCCTAAGCGATCAAACAGTGTCTTCTCCTCGACTCGGTTTTGACACACTTCAATGGCACGGCTGCTGGGGTAGACCGGTTTGTGCTGCTCGATCTCACGCACCAACTGAACGGGCAAGTGCTCAAACTCGTAGGTCACTACGTCAACCTTGGCCAAAAACTCGGCCAAGTGCTGGTTGTCAGGATCGATAATGACATCGCCAATCCCAGCACTGGGATTACCCGTAGTATCTAAAAAAGTGAAACGATTACCCAGCGGATAACCCGCTAGCGCCAACATGCGGCCTAATTGACCTGCACCCAGTACGCCAATGTTTTGTACGACGTCAGTTTTAACGATATCAGTTGTAACTACGTCGCTCTTTGCAATACCAGAGTTCATAGCCAGACTCCTTATTCCGCTTCCGGCTCGGGGCGCGGGTCAGGGTTGTCGAGGACTTTCTGAGTTTGCTCAGCGCGAAACGCTTCTACCGCGCTGCGTACAGTCGCATCTTGCAGGCCGACAATTTGCGCCGCCAGCAACCCCGCATTAGTGGCGCCCGCTTTGCCAATCGCCAAGGTGCCCACCGCAATGCCGCCCGGCATTTGCGCAATGGAGAGCAGTGAATCCAAACCTTTGAGCGCTTTCGACTCCACCGGCACCCCCAGCACGGGCAGCGGCGTTTGCGAGGCCACCATGCCCGGCAAGTGGGCTGCACCGCCCGCCCCCGCCACGATAACCTGCAAGCCGCGCTCGGCAGCACTCTTGGCATAATCGAACAGCAGGTCAGGCGTGCGGTGCGCCGAGACCACGCGGGTTTCATAAGCCACGCCCAAACGCTCCAGCATGGAGACAGCGTGCTCCATGACCGGCCAATCAGACTTAGATCCCATGATCACGCCCACCTTGGGTGCGCTGTTCGACGACATGCAAAACTCCTCGGCCCAACGGCCTATAAAAGCGAGATAAAAAATCGAAAAAGTAGCGTGCATCGAACCCGATACACATAAAAATAGGAAGGCACATAGTTTACCAGAGCTAGCCCCTTTGCGGGCTTTGCTGAGGTCGTGAAATTTTCATCAAAATAGGCATTGAAATGCGCATCGGTTGGCGGCATTGTGTGAAGGTCATTTCAGACTGATGGAGCCACATGAGCACGGCACGCGCAACTGCCACAGCGGAACAGCTTGATCCTCCGCGAAGCAGCCCTGACCTCGACGTCAGGGAACTTGAAAAACGTACGCGATTAATGCGTATTATCACGCGTCTGATCGCCGTATCAGACCTAGGAAGCCGAGAAATTGCCCGCCGGGCAGGGCTTCCCGTTCAGAAAATTAGCGACTTGCTCGCCGGAAGGCTTGAGCACCTGGGAGKGGATGAACTTCACGCCCTGCGTCGCACCTTAGAGCTGGAGGCGCCATAGCAGACACTTTTTCTGCTGTTCCCACTTCTCCACTCAACGCAGGCCGCCTCCCGGCGGTCTGCTAAGAAAGTTTTTTTACGCTTACCCCAATCCCGAGATTACTTCACTTCGTTCGTAATGACGGCTCATGGCGCAATCGCAATCCCCCCAAACGCTACAACAACCACCACGACCCAAGCGGGCAGCTTCCATACGGTTAATAGCAAGAAACCGGTAAGCGCCAGCGCAAACTCCTCTGCACCAATGATCGCGCTCGTCCACACCGGCTGATAAAGCGCTGCGCCTAAAATGCCGACCACCGCTGCATTGGCACCGCGCATCAGTGCCTGGACACTGCCCCACTGACGAAATTGATTCCAGAAAGGCAGCACGCCCACCAATAACAAAAAGCCAGGAATGAAGATGGCCAATAGCGCTAGCAAAGCACCAACTAAACCATTAATGCCGGGCAGCAGCGCTCCCAGGTAAGCAGCAAACGTAAACAGCGGCCCCGGTACCGCCTGGGCGGCGCCGTAACCGGCTAAAAACTCATCCGGCGTCACCCAGCCCGACTGCACCACTTCTGCTTCCAACAGCGGCAGCACCACGTGACCGCCGCCAAATACTAATGCACCTGAACGATAAAACGCGTCGGCGATATCCAGCCAAGCGGCGACTCCCGCCAATAGCGGCAGCAGAATTAACAGCCCGGCGAACATCCCCAGCGCCACCATGCCTGCCTTGCGCGTTACTGGAAAATGCAGCGATTCACTTGCTGTGACAGCAGCACTATCGCGACACAGCGCTAGCCCGGCTAAGCCACCCAATACAATCGCCGACACCTGGCCCAGCGGGCCGCTGACTAGCACCACCGCAAATACCGCCGCAAGCGCAATGCCCGTGCGGGTTTTATCCGGGCAAAGATTACGCGCCATGCCCCACACCGCGTGGGCCACAATCGCCACCGCCACTACTTTTAAGCCATGGATAATGCCACTGGCAATGGGGCCATCCAGCACCGCCGCGCCAAACGCAAACAGCACCAGGATGATCGCCGAGGGCAGCGTAAACGCCAGCCACGCCATGGCCGCCCCCCAAGGGCCTGCGCGCAGTAGGCCAAGCGCAAAGCCCACCTGACTGCTGGCGGGCCCCGGTAAGAACTGACACAGCGCCACTAGATCAGCGTAGGCGCTTTCAGTTAACCACTGGCGGCGCTCCACAAAGGCCGTGCGAAAATACCCCAGGTGCGCTACCGGGCCGCCAAAGGACGTTAAGCCGAACGCTAAAAACACCCAAAACACCTCACCTATACGCCCGCGTGCCTGCGATTGCTCCACCATTTCGGCCACCTGTTATCCCAATAAAAAAGCGCAAGGCTCTTATAGTAAGCCTTGCGCTTTAATTCTTTATGACAGCGCGTTCATGAGGATACGCTCATAACGGCAACGCGGATTACTCCTGGTCGGTCACCGCCCCGGTGCTGGCCGAACTGACCAAACGCGCATACTTAGCCAGCACACCACGCGTATAGCGGGGCTCTGGCTGCTGCCAGGCAGCGCGACGGCGCATCAGCTCTTCATCAGAGAGATCCACGTCGATGGTATCTGCTTCGGCGTCAATGGTGATGGTATCGCCATCCTCCACCAGCGCCAGCGGGCCGCCGTCGAAGGCTTCCGGCGACACATGGCCGACCACAAAMCCGTGACTGCCGCCAGAGAAACGCCCATCGGTAATCAGCGCCACGTCGTTACCCAAACCGCGGCCCATAATCGCCGAGGTCGGGGTCAGCATTTCGCGCATACCGGGGCCACCTTTCGGCCCTTCATAGCGAATCACCACCACATCGCCGGCAACGACGGTGCCATCATTAATGCGCGCCTGTGCCTCTTCTTCCGAGCCAAATACCCGCGCTGAACCAGAGAAGCGAGTGCCCTCCTTACCAGTAATCTTTGCAACCGCCCCTTCTGGTGCCAGGTTACCGTAAAGCATGCGCAGATGGCTTTCCGCTTTAATCGGATTACCGAGCGGAGCAATAATTGGTGGTTCAGCGGGATAAGGCTCAACCTCAGCAAGGTTCTCTTCCAACGTTTTGCCGGTGACGGTCAAGCAGTTGCCATTGAGTAGGCCAGCATCCAATAGCATCTTCATCAGCGGCTGAATACCGCCGATCGCCACCAGCTCGCTCATCATGTAATGGCCGCTAGGGCGAAGGTCTGCCAGCACCGGCACACGCTTACCAATTTCGGTAAAGTCAGCAAGGGTAAGCTCAACGCCTATGGTGCGCGCCATGCCGATAAGGTGCAGTACCGCGTTGGTGGAGCCGCCCAGGGCAATCACCACGGTAATCGCGTTCTCAAACGCCTCGCGGGTCATAATATCGGAGGGTTTGATATCGTCGGCTAACAGCGCCAGTACCGCTTCGCCAGCCGCTTTGCAGTCGTCGCGTTTCTCCTGAGAGATAGCGTTCTGCGCCGAACTGCCCGGCAGGCTCATGCCCAAAGCTTCAATGGCCGACGCCATGGTGTTGGCGGTGTACATGCCGCCACAGGAGCCAGGGCCAGGGATCGCCGTTTCTTCGATGTTCTTAAGCTCGATAAGATCCATATCGCCGCGGGAGTGGGCACCCATGGCCTCGAAGACCGAAACGATATCGGTATGGCCTTTGCCAGGCATAATGGTGCCGCCGTAAACAAACACACTGGGGCGGTTTAAACGCGCCAACCCCATCAGGCAGCCCGGCATGTTCTTATCGCACCCGCCAATGGCGACTAGACCATCAAAGCCTTCGCAGCCAGCAACGGTTTCGATGGAATCGGCGATCACCTCCCGCGACACCAACGAGTACTTCATACCTTCGGTGCCGTTGGCAATACCATCAGAAATGGTGATGGTATTGAAAATCACACCCTTACCACCGCCCGCATCGGCGCCATCGCGGGCAAACTCGGCCAGTTCATTAATATGACTATTGCAGGGCGTCACCATGCTCCAGGTAGAGGCAATACCCACCTGAGGCTTTTTGAAATCTTCGTCGTTAAAGCCCACGGCGCGCAGCATAGCGCGGCTGGCGGCTTTGCCTGGGCCATCGACCACTTGGGAAGAGTGGCGGCGGGAGTTTTGCGATGAATCAGACATTAGAAATCTCTCTTAGCGTTGTTCACGGTATCCGCATAGCTTGGCGATGCCACGGCGTTCGCGCAAGAGAAGAGGTGGCAAAACATCATCCCACCATTCCTGCTTGCAGCGACTGAACATAGCGCAGAAGGTCATTTGAGCGCCCTTCACTCACGAGTTGCTCGGGTGTTTTATAGTCAAATGCGCTAAGCGGCTCGTTGCGAAACCAAAACAGAGCGTCATGAAAGTCACCATTAATATCCGCCGCTGCACCGAGCACACGAAGTGCATCACGAAGATAACGTTGGAGTTTTTCTGCCCCCTGGGCACGTGAGATTGTCGTACGATGAACATGCGCTTGACTAGCAAGCGTTTGAATATCGATGCTCAATGCACTGGCAAACAACTTCGGGTTAATCAATGGGTGACGCTCTTCTCGAGCAACGCCCTTCAAGTCAGCCAAAAACCGCTCGAACGAATCAGGCACAAGATACCCGGAAGGCTCATTAAGTGATTCTTTTACATTGCCCATTGCCATCGGCAACCTCCTGCTACGCCTATACAACCAATATACAACTTATATGCATCACATATTCATCATAGCAGCTCTCAAACAGGACGCTAGGGTTTCAAGCTTCAGAACTAAACTTATGGCACCATACACTTAGTCGCCCCGCCACCGCCGTGAGGGACCATCCATTAAGGAATCGTGCATGTCTGCAAACTCTCTGCTCACGCAAACGCCGCTAACGCCGGGCTTTATGGTGGTGCATGCCAATCGCCTGGAAGATTTGCGCGGTTTGGCGGTGGAGTGGATGCGCCGACATCCGCTCTCGCCGCTGGAGAACGAGACCATTCTGGTGCAGAGCAACGGCATCGGGCAGTGGCTAAAGCTAGCGCTAGCAGAAGACCCGGCCCAAGGCGGTGCGGGCATAGCCGCGGCATTGAACGTCACCCTGCCCGCGCGCTTTCTATGGCAGGCCTACCGAACGGTGCTAACGCAGCTAACCAATGACGACCACGCGGTGCCTGAAACCTCGCCGTTCGATAAGTCGCGGTTGATATGGCGCCTTCTGCGCCTGTTGCCCAGCCTTGCCGAGCAGGAAGCCTTCGCGCCGCTAGCACGCTTTTTAGAAGTGGATCGCGACCAGCGCAAGCACTACCAGCTGGCCGAGCGTCTGGCGGATCTGTTCGATCAGTACCAGGTGTATCGCGCCGACTGGCTGGACGCCTGGGCCAAGGGCAACGATGTGTTGATCACCGCCCGTGGCGAAGCCCGCCCGCTGGAAGAACACCAGCTGTGGCAGCCAGAGCTGTGGCGCGCACTGCGCGATGATGTGGCTAATAATCTTGGCGATGCAGGCCTTAACAGCAGCCGCGCCCAGGTGCACAGCCGCTTTCTGGAAGCCGCCGTTCAGCTTGAAGGCCAAGCGTGCCCACCCGGCCTGCCCCGGCGACTGATTATTTTCGGCATCTCATCGCTGCCGCAACAGACGTTAGAAGCCCTGGCGGCGCTGTCGCGCTGCTGCCAGATCGTGCTCTGCGTGCACAACCCCTGCCAGTACTACTGGGCGGATATCATTGAGCACAAAGACCTGCTGCGCGCCAGCCGCTACCGCCAGCAGCGCAAGGCTGGCATGCCCGACGCTTTGGACGTGCTGGGCACCGGTGACGCCAGCGATGCCCTGCACCTACACGCCCAACCGCTGCTGGCCGCCTGGGGCAAGCAAGGCCGCGACTACCTGCGCCTGCTCGACGAACACGACGACGCGGGCAACTACCAAACCCTATTTGAGCAGCAGGCGCTACGAATCGATATGTTCGAGCCCTTTAGCGGCGAAGAGCGCAACTGCCTACTCAGCCAACTCCAAGACGATATCCGCGAGCTGCGCCCGGTAGCAGAGACCCAAACCCACTGGCCCGCGCTAGACCCGGTCAGCGACGACTCCATCGTGTTTCATATTGCCCACGGCCCCCAGCGGGAAGTGGAGATACTTCACGATCAGCTGCTGGCGGCCTTCAGCGCCGACCCGGATCTGCGCCCGCGGGATATCATCGTCATGGTGCCGGATATCGACCGCTACGCGCCCCATATTGAAGCCGTATTCGGCCAGTACCGCTCCGCCTTCGGTAGCTACAACGCGAACGCTAGACCCGACGACCCGCGCTACATCCCCTACACCCTTTCGGATCAAGCCAGCCGCCACCGCCTGCCGATGATGATCGCGCTGGAGAAATTGTTGCGCCTGCCGGAATTGCGCCTTTCGGTGAGCGATCTGCTCGATTTGCTGGAAGTCCCCGCCCTGCGCACACGCTTTGGCATCGATGAACACGACCTGCCTACGCTCAGCCGCTGGATTGAGGGTGCAGGTATCCGCTGGGGGCTCAATGCCGAACAGCGCACCCGGCTGGATCTACCCGAAGGGCTAACCCAGAACACCTGGGCCTTTGGCCTGCGCCGGTTGCTACTGGGGTATACGGTGGGAAGTGCCGAGGCGTGGCAAGGMATCGAGCCATTCGATGATATCGGCGGGCTGGAAGCCTCTTTGGCAGGCCCGCTGGCAAATCTGCTGGAAAAACTGGAAAGCACCTGGAAAACCTTCTGCCAGCCCACCGACGCCGCCAGCTGGGTGGCCCGGCTGCGTGAACTGCTGGAAACCTACTTCCTGACCGACGACGCTCAAGAAAGCGTGATGCTCACCAAGCTCGAAACCGCACTACAGCAGCTGTTGGACAGCACCGAAGAAGCCGAGCTTTTTGATCCCCTGCCGCTCTCCATGGTGCGCGAACACTGGCTAGGGCAAATCGACGAGCACAGCCTTTCCCAGCGCTTCCTGGCGGGAGCGGTCAACTTCGCCACGCTAATGCCCATGCGCGCCATTCCGTTTAAGCGTGTGTGTTTATTGGGCATGAACGACGGTGAGTACCCCCGTTCCCAGCCGCCGCTGGACTTTGACTTGATGGGCAGCGACTACCGCCCCGGCGACCGCTCACGGCGCGAAGACGACCGCTACCTGTTTCTGGAAGCGCTGCTCTCCGCCCGCCAGCAGCTTTATGTCAGTTGGGTCGGCCGCAGTCAGATCGACAACAACCCCATGCCGCCCTCGGTGCTGGTCGGCCAACTACGCGATCACCTGGAAGCGGGCTGGCACACGCAAAATGGCGAGGCGCTGCTGGAAGCGTTAACCACCGAGCACCCGCTGCAGCCTTTTAGCCGCCGCTACTTCTCTTCCCAAGCCAGCGACTCCCCCGCCCAGGCGCGGCTGTTTACCTATGCACATGAATGGCACGCCCTGCACGCACCACGTAGCGAAAACGCCCAAGGCTCCGAGCCACCGTCGCTTCAACCGGACACCGAGCAACAAAGCACCTTAACATTGGCCCAGCTAGGCGGCTTTCTGCGCGAACCGGCCAAAGCGTTTTTCAATAACCGCCTGGGCGTCTATTTCGAGCAGGAAGAACTCACTCAACTGGATGTAGAGCCCTTCACCCTGGACGGGCTACAAAACTGGCAGTTACAGGATCAGTTAATCGCCGCCCAGCGCCATGCAGTGGATAACGGCCAACCAAGAATAGAAGCGCTGCATGCAGCACTAGAGCGCTTCAAAGGCCAGGGCGTGCTGGCAGTGGGCGCCTTTGGTGAACGGATGCGTGAAGCGCTGGCGGAACCGATGGAGGCGCTGTTTGGCGCTTACGAAGAAGCACTGCAGGAGTGGCCCCAGGTAGTCGCAGCGCCCCAGGCGGTGCATGTTGTTGAAACAGCTGCCGGGAAGGTAACGCTGGAAGACTGGCTGGGAGAGCTTCGCCAGGATGACGCGGGCAACCGCTGCCGCTTGCTACTGCTCAGCAGTAGCCTGGTCAGCCAAGGGCGTGGCCGTGGTCAGTACCGCTGGCAGCACCTGCTGCGCCCCTGGGTCGCTCACTTGGCGGGCAATATTGAACGACCAATGACCACCCAGCTACTCTCAAAAGCGGGCCATGTGCGGCTGGAGCCGCTAGACGCCGAGAATGCACACTACCAGCTACAAAACATGCTCAACGCCTGGTGCGATGGCATGCAGGCCCCGCTACCGCTGGCCCCCCAGGCCGCTTTCGCTTGGCTGGCTAAGCTTGGCACGCCTGACAGTGAGACCGATAGCGACGCCTACGCCGCCGCCGAAACCGCCTACGAAGGCGGCCGATTCCAAACCGGCGAAGTCACCCAAAGCGCCTACCTTTCTCACCAATGGTCGAGTTTTGAGCGACTGTTTAACGAGCGCGCCCTAGGGCATAGCTTTGTCACGCTGACCGAGGCGCTCTACGCGCCGCTGCACCGTTCGGTAAAGGGGTGATTTAACGTTACCGAACCAGGAATAAACGATTAGCGAAAGCAACCAGCCACAGGCTAAATAATCTGCCCATTCAGCGACAATACCCGCTTCGCCAGCGCGATCATTTCCGGGTCGCCGGTGTTCTTTTCCGCCACGTCGGAAAGCTTGATCACCGGCAGCCAGCCCTGCCCTTCCGGCCGCGCCTCGACCATCTTAATCACCATGTTCATCGGTTCAGCGCCTACATCGTTGGTGAAGTTGGTGCCGATACCAAACGCCATGCCGATGCGACCTTTGCAGAAGGCATGTATCCGCTCGACCTTCTCCGGTGTTAGCGCGTCGGAGAAGATAATCGTCTTGCTTAGCGGGTTGATGCCCAAGCGCTCGTAGTGCTCGATGGTCTGGGAAGCAAACTCGATAGGATCGCCGCTGTCGTGGCGAACGCCATCGAACAGCTTGGCAAATTTCTTATCGAAGCTGTCGTAAAAGGCCCGCGAGGTAAAGGTATCCGTTAAGGCGATTCCCAGATCCCCCCGGTACACATCAACCCAATGCTCCAGCGCCAGACTATTGGCCATTTTGAAGCCGAAGCGGGCACCGTGGAACATAAACCACTCGTGGGCGTGGGTGCCGATCGGCTTAACGCCGTGGCGCATGGCCATCAGCACATTGCTGGTGCCGCTGAAGGCCTCACCGCCGTGGTGGCTAAGCGCACCGACTACCCGGTCGTGAACGTCAGAAGAGAAGCGCCGACGGGTGCCAAACTCAGCAATTTTCAGCCCTAAACGGCGGTAAAGTTCGATTTTCTCCTGGGCGTGCTGCTCAATCATCGCATCAGCGTCAGGCGCGATCGTCACGCCACGCAGCCGATACCAGAGCTCGCTGATCAGCGCCATCAGCGGCACTTCCCAGAGAATGGTGCGGTACCAGGGCCCTTCAATGATCACCGAAAGATCACTCCCCTGCTGCTCTACAGTCACCTCGCTGGGGTTGTAATGAAAACCGGCGAGGAAATCGAGATACGTAGGGTCGAGATAAGGGCATGTTATTTCGAGATAGCGCTTCTCCTCATCGCTCAAGCGCAGCGATGCCATCTTATCGACTTCGCGGCGAAGTTCGGCGCCGAAGCCGTCAGGAAAAGCATGCTCGCCACGATTAATAAAGGCGTAGCGCGCATGGGCATAAGGAAAGCGTTTGATCACGGCGTTCTGCATCGTGATCTTATAGAAGTCATTATCCAGCAGCGATGTCAGCATGAGATCCCATCGTTAGAGTGAACCGAAGCCGCCGGTAGCGTAAACTAAAATGCACCTAAAGTGGCTCGGCGATAAGATTATCAGGTGGCGGGGCTGTCATACAGTTAAGGAGCTGACTTCATGCGCATTACTCAAACACATCGCGCAATCATTCTCTCCGGGGTGGAAGAGTATATTGATGCTGATGTGGAAGTTCTTGTCTTCGGTTCACGACTTGATGATACCAAGCTAGGCGGCAGTGTAGATCTATTGTTGACCTCCAAGACAGAGATCTCCGAGCTTTCTTGCGACGAACTCAAAGGCATACTAGAAGAATATCTTAAGCTGCCGGTTAACATTGTAACCTATGATCCGTCCGATGAACCAAGCCCGCTCCAGGCGAAAGCCTTAGCTGAAGCTCTGCCTATTGATTAAGTAGCCGCGGCTCATTCAGTCAGGACTAGACTTTAACAAGCAGGAGCTGTCTTCATGCGTCTTACTCAAGCGCAGCGTGCCATCATTCTTTCAGGCGTGCACGAATTCATGGGCACAGTTGTCAACGTTCATGTGCTTGGCTCGCGTCTTGATGATGCAAAGCGAGGCGGCGATGTGGATCTACTCTTGATCTCCCAGACAACGATTCCGCTGCTTGCTTGTGCCGAACTTAAAATGGCCCTTGAAGAGCGCTTGCAGTTACCGGTGGATATCGTGACCTATGTCTCGACGGCTGAACCCACACCCTTCCAAGCAATAGCCTTGGCACAGTCGAGCCCGATTGAAAATGAGGAAGCGGCATGAGTCAGTTGTTCATCTCTAGGCAAGATTTTTCCGCTGAAATTAACAGTATCTTCTTATGAGCCAGCCCGCCCCCCTCAATCCATTGAGCCTCCCCCTTCACGGCAGCCGACTGATAGAGGCCAGTGCTGGCACCGGTAAAACCTTCACCATCGCCCTGCTTTACGTGCGTTTGGTGCTCGGCGGTCACAGCGTTGACGATGACACCGCGTTTATCCGCCCGCTCACGCCGCCGGAAATCCTCGTCGTCACCTTCACCAACGCCGCCACCCAAGAGCTACGCGAACGCATCCGCAATCGACTGGTAGAAGCAGCAGAAGTATTTCGAGCTGAGGACGTAGAAGGAGGGGCAGATCCACTACTCCTCCAACTCCGCGACCAATACGACCCCGCCACCTGGCCCGCCTGCTCACGGCGCTTAGCCCTGGCTGCCGAGTGGATGGACGAAGCTGCGGTTTCCACCATCCACAGCTGGTGCTACCGCATGCTGCGCGAACACGCCTTCGACAGCGGCAGCCTGTTCTCCCTCAACCTGGAAAACGACCAGCGCGAACTGGAACAGGAAGTGGTGCGCGACTACTGGCGCAGCTTCTACTACCCGCTGGACAGTGACGCCCTCGGCATTGTCACTCGCTACTGGAAATCACCCGACGACCTGCACGCCCCGCTACAACGGCTATTGCCCGAAAGCGAAGCGCTGGGCGACGAAAAGCCCGAGCCCAGAGAGACCCTGGCCGCCACCCAGGCCGAACGCGCCGCCCAGCTCAGCGAGCTCAAAGCCCCCTGGGCCGCCTGGCTGGACGAGCTGGTACCCGCCCTGGAAGAGGCCGCCACACGCAAAGCCTTCAAGGGCCAAAGCTTCAACGCCAAAAGCCGCGCCAACTGGCTAGGCGCACTGCGCGAGTGGTGCGAAACGGATGCTGACCGCCCCGCGCTCACCGACGCCGCTTGGAAACGCATGACGCCGGACGGCATGGCGGATATCTGGAAAGAGGGCGCACCGCCCTGCCCGCAGGCATGGCAAGCGCTGGCACAGCTACCGAAAGCACTGGATGCCCTGCCCGAGCCGCGCAACGACTTGCTGATTCACGCCGTGCAGTGGTGCCGCGCCCGGCTGGAGCGCGAACAGGAACGCCGCGCCGAGATGGGCCCCAACGACCTGCTCACCCATCTGGATCGCGCCCTGAAAGGCCCTAACAAAGAGGCCCTGGCCGCGCAGATCCAGCGCCAGTTCCCCGTGGCGCTGATTGACGAGTTTCAAGATACCGACCCGATCCAGTACCGCATCTTCAACGCCGTGTATGACGTTGCATCGCCCCGCCGCGACAGCGCCATCCTGCTGATTGGCGATCCCAAACAGGCGATCTACGCCTTTCGCGGCGCGGATATCTTCACCTACCTGCAGGCCCGCCAAGACACCGATGGCCGCCACGTCACGCTAGGCACCAACTTCCGTTCCAGCCGCGCCATGGTAGCGGCGGTCAACCACTGCTTCAGCTACGCTGACCAGCACGATGCCGGCGCCTTTCTGTTCCGTGCCGATGGCGGCGACAACCCGCTGCCGTTCAACCCTGTCAACGCCAAAGGCACCAAGGAGACGCTGGTACTCAACGGCAAACCGCTAGCAGCTATGACTCTGTGGCCACTTGAAAGCGAAGAGCCGCTTTCCAAAACCGCCTACCAAACCGAGATGGCCGAGCGCTGCGCCTCGCACATGGCCGCACTTCTGGAAGCAGGCCGACAACAGCAAGCGGGCTTTGCGAAAGCCGCTGATGACAGTGACGATAACGGACTCACTCCGCTGGCCCCCTCGGACATGGCAGTGTTGGTCAACGGCCTACAGGAAGCCCGGGCGATTCGACTGGCGCTGGCCAGCCGAGGCATTAAGAGCGTCTACCTTTCCGATCACGACAAGGTGTTCAGTTCCCCCATTGCCCCGCAGCTAGCCATTTGGCTGCGCGCCTGCGCCGAACCCCAGGCCAACTCCCGCCAGGCGGAAGCCAAGCTGCGCGCCGCCCTGGCAACATCAGTACTTGGGCTAAGTCTTGAAGAGTTAGACCACCTCAACCAGAGCGAGCTGGCCTGGGAAGCGCGGGTCGAGCAGTTCAGCGACTACCACCGCCTGTGGCAGCGCCAAGGTGTGCTGCCGCTGGTGCGCCGTTTGATGGTCGATTTTGATATCGCCGCGCGGCTACTGGGCGAGTTCGCCGAGGGTGAGCGTTTGCTAACCGACCTGCTCCACCTGGGTGAAATGCTGCAGCACGCCAGCCAGGAACTGGATGGCGAACACGCGCTGATTCGCTTTCTGGCCGAAGCCATTGCCGACCCGGATAGCCACGGCGACAGCCACAAGCTGCGCCTCGAGAGCGATGCCGATCTGGTCAAGGTAGTGACCATTCACAAATCCAAGGGGTTGGAGTACCCGCTGGTGTTCCTGCCGTTTATCGCCAACCACCGCCCGGTCAGCGACACCGACCTGCCGCTGCGCTGGCACGATAGCGAAGGCAACCTGCAACTCAGCCTAAGCGCCGATGAAGCAACGCTGGCCACCGCCGACCGTGAACGGCTGGGCGAAGACCTGCGCAAGCTCTACGTGGCGCTCACCCGCGCCCGCCACGCCACCTGGCTGGGGCTGGCGCCGCTAAAAGGCATCGAGAACAGCGCCATCGGCCACTTGATCAACGGCGGCAAGGCCATCGCCCCCGGCGCGTTTACCCACGCGCTAGGCGAGCTGGTGGAAGGCAGCGATATTGCGCTAAGTGACGCCCCGGAACCCACCGCGCTGCGCTTCACCCCGGCGCCGGAGCAGCAGGCACTGGGCCACGCCCGCACCCCGCTACGCCCCGCTCGAGAACAGTGGTGGATCGCCAGCTACTCGGCGCTGCGTACTTCTGGGGCCGTCTCTGGATCTAGCACCACCCCGCTGACAACGCCCGCGCCGGAACCCACCACCCCCCAGGAAGCCACCACCCTGGAAGTGCTGGACGAGCCCCACGACAACGCCATCAACACCGAAGCGTTTCACCTGCACCGGTTTCCACGTGGCCCAGGCCCCGGCACCTTCCTGCATGGATTGCTGGAGTGGGCGGGCCAACTGGGCTTCAACAAAGCGCTAGAAGACCCCGCTGCCCGAGAAGATATGCTGCGGCGGCGCGTGCAGCTGCGCGGCTGGCAGGCGTGGCACGTCACCCTGGCGGGCTGGTTTGAAGAGCTGCTCGCCACGCCGCTTCCCCTGCCACTCCTACAACAACAGTCACAGCCCAGCGAAGGCAGCCAGGTGGCGCTATGCGAACTCGAAAGCTATCAGGTAGAGCTGGAGTTTTGGTTTACCGCGCACCATGTAGGAACCCGCAAGCTGGACGAACTGGTCAGTGACCACTTACTGCCTGGAATATCGCGCCCCGCGCTGGATGCCGACACCCTCAACGGCATGCTCAAGGGCTTTATCGACCTCGCCTTTGAGCATGAAGGCCGCTTCTATGTGCTCGACTGGAAATCCAACTACCTGGGTAGCGACGACAGCGCCTATACCACTGACGCTCTGCGCGATGCCATGCTCGAAAAGCGCTACGACCTGCAAGCAGCTCTTTATATGCTCGCCCTCCATCGGCTGCTGAAAGCGCGCCTGCCCGACTACGACCCGCACCAACACCTGGGCGGCTCGATGACGGTATTTCTGCGCGGCAGCCGCACCACCGCCCGCGGCGTACACGCTGTGCCTGCGCCGGTCGCATTGATTGAAGCACTGGATGCACTGTTTACAGGCACGGCAGCAGATGCAGTATCAGAAACAGGCCTAGAGGCGTTGGTATGAGCAATAGAGACACACAATCTATGAACCTAGACCTGTTCGCCGATGAGGCGCCGCCCGCTGCACCTGATTCAACCGCATCGGTAACACCACCGACAGAATCAGCCGCCAGTGCTACCCAGCCGCACCCCGCGCTAAGCGACACAGCCGCGCTATTCCTGCTGTGTGAGCGTTGGGTTTCCCGTGGCTGGCTGCGGGATCTGGATCTGGCCCTGGTGCGCTTTCTCGACCGTGAAACCCAAAACGCCCCGCCACTGCTGTTGCTAGGCGCAGCGTTGGCCAGCCACCAGCTTGGCCGTGGCCATGTCTGCCTGGATATAGCCTCCACCCTGGAAGCGCCGGATTTTGCGCTTTCGCTGCCGCCGGAAGGCGACGACCTGAACGACCCGCCGCCGCTGCCCAGCCATGTACTGACCACGCTAACGCTGCCCGAGTGGCAGGCCGCGTTCAACCACCCCACACTGATCAGCGACGGCCCCGGCAATACGCCTTTGGTGAAAAGCGATTCCTCGCTCACCACCCGGCTCTACCTGCGCCGCTACTGGCAGTTCGAGCAAACCCTGCACCAGGAAATAGCCCACCGGGTTAGTGTGGATAGCCAGGCGGATAGCCCGTTACTAAAAAGCGCGCTGAATACGCTATTCCCCGCCAGCAACAGCATAGACTGGCAAAAAACTGCCTGCGCCCTAGCCGCCCGCAGCCCCTTCGCGATCATCACCGGCGGCCCCGGCACCGGTAAAACCACCACGGTTGTGCGTCTGCTGGCCCTGCTGCAAACCCTGCAACTGGCCCAGCCCAACGCCCATCCGCTGCGCATCCGCCTGGCCGCCCCCACCGGCAAAGCCGCCGCACGGCTAAATGAATCCATCGCCGGGCAGGTGAGCAAGCTACCTTTCAAAGGGCTAATATCATTGTGGGAGGCAGCTTTAGCTGGCGAAGAAAAGGCCACAGAGCTGCTTCAAGCCACTATCCCTACAGAAGTCACCACACTTCACCGCTTATTAGGTGCCAGAGCCGACACCCGCCACTTCCGCCATAACGCCGCCAACCCGCTGGCGTTGGATGTGCTGGTGGTAGATGAAGCCTCAATGGTGGATATCGAAATGATGACGGCGCTGCTCAGCGCCCTACCCGCCAGCGCCAAGCTAGTGCTGCTGGGGGATAAAGACCAGCTGGCATCTGTAGAAGCAGGCGCCGTGCTGGGCGACCTATGCCGCCGCGCCGACGCTGCCCACTACACCCCCGCCACGGCAAAGTGGCTTTCCGAACTTACCGACCACCCGCTGCCAAAGGTATTAATCGACCCGGACGGCCAGCCGCTGGATCAAGCCATTACCATGCTGCGGGTAAGCCACCGCTTTACTGAAACAAGCGGCATCGGCCAGCTCGCCCAGGCGATTAACCAGCCGCTAAGTGAGGCATTGCGGGAACGGGATAAACACCAAGCCGTGCATGGCGTACTGAATAACAGCTACGCCGACCTGCACCACCTGGTGTTGAAGCCAAACGCACAAAACGAAGACAGCGCCCTGGAGCGCTTGGTGATCACCGGCAGCCCGGAACGCTTTCCCAACGCAGGCGAAGGCCGCACCAATTTCAAGGGCGAGTCCATTGCCCCCCCCACCGGCTACTGTCACTACCTAAACACATTAGATAGTGAGCGGCTTGATACGGCACTGGCGTTTGAAGAGAACAGAGACGTTTACGATGCGTGGGCTAAGCAAGTACTCAACGCCTACAGCCGCTTTCAGCTGCTATGCGCGCTACGCAAAGGCCCGTGGGGAGTAGAAGGCTTAAACCTGCGCATAGCCAAAACGTTACGCAGTGAAAAGCTGCTGTTCGGCAACGACCACACGCTGGAAAAAGGCTGGTTTGAAGGCCGCCCGGTCTTGGTCACCCAAAACGACTACGGTCTGAAACTGATGAACGGCGATATCGGCATCACCCTCGCCGCGCCTGACCCGCGCACGCCGGGTAAATCGTTACTGCGCGTTGCCTTTCCGACCAGTGACCCGGAAAACCCGATCCACTGGGTGCTGCCCTCCCGCCTACACGCAGTAGAAACCGTGTTCGCCATGACGGTACACAAATCCCAAGGCTCGGAATTCCAGCACACCGCCCTGCTGCTACCGCAAACGCCCAACCCAATTCTCACCCAAGAACTGGTCTACACCGGCATCACCCGCGCCCGCGATTGGCTTACGGTGATCGAAGCTAAGCGTGGGATATTGAATGATGCGGTTACTAGGGAGGTTATGCGGGTGAGTGGATCTGGCGAGGTTAAAACCTATGCTTAAGTATTTTTAATTTACATTTTTAATGCAGCATTGTAGACGGACAGCGATACAGATATCAAAAATAGCCTTTTCACTAAGTTTCTGGCCAGAACTCACACTTCGCAAACTCGAATAAACCATTAAAATTTTTATATTCAGTCCGGTTCCGATTAAATATAATTACATTACCATTACCCACATGTGACACCTTAGCTACAGAAGTATTATTGAGGTTAGTGCATTGATGATTTTCATCGAAGTCTAAACTCACTGCGATTAGTTGTGCGACATGGCTCATATTTTTATCAAAAAACCCAGAACTTCCGTGCAAAAAACCGAGATATGTTATTAAAAAGATTAGAAAACAATTTTTTTAGTGTTTCCTTCCAATTTTTGCTGGAAAAAATAGCCCAAAAGACAGCTACATTAGCGAACAACGACATCAAAACAATGCCAAAAATTACTAATAAAATTAACTGGGTAGGCAAGTACACAAGTGTGATGATCGCAAGAGTGATTGGAAAATTTGAAGCTGGGACATGAAAAGCCTCATTTAGCACAGCAGATGCCCATGAGGTCGAAACTGCCAAATATCCAACACTCACGAATGCAAGAGCAACTTTTACCCACACCGGATCTAGATACTTAGTGCGGCTTTTAAAACTACCTAGCCAAACCAAAGGAACTAAATAAGGTATGATAAGAACAACTATGCCAAAGATCATTGCCAAATTCGAACCAACATTAGATTCAGACATGATAACGAATGATAACAAGTAAACTATAGCTAAGATAGCTATCGCTACTTTTGGTCTATGCAACGCTGTCATAAAGATGCATTATGTTGAGCGAAGCGATAGCCCATAAGGCACTAAGGCACTAAGGCACTAAGGCACTAAGGCACTAAGGCACTAAGGCACTAAGGCACTAAGGCACTAAGGCACTAAGGCACTAAGGCTAACGATCTTCGCGGCTTTATATGTGAATATGGTTTCCGAATCATAATGATACCATCACTAGCTATTTTTTTGTTACTAAGAATAATTTTTAATTTACTGCATAACCCTTAGCAGATCTAACCTATTTAGAACTCCTTTCTATCCTATCAACACTTGTTATAGCTGAATGCGCATGAGTCTAGGGCCTCAGTAGCTACATAGTGCGCGTAGCGCCCTCGTGGGCGACCTGCTTCTGATATGAGGTGAAGATGCTTACGTGCGCGGGAGCCTATAACATAAAGCAGTTTCTGGGCGGCAACTTGGCCAGCAACTTCATTGAAATGCGGAACCATACCCTCAAGAAGACCAAAAGCGATGACGACGTCGAACTCAGCACCCTTGACCCCGTGTATGGTCGAAACAGTGATGCCGGTTCTTTCGCGAAATACTTTCCTGAAGAAAGATATATCATTTATATAACTAGCCCCATCCCTACGAAGCCTTTCAATCCGTGAATATGAACTACGAAAGAATGCCTCACGGTGTTCCACCAGAGGAGGAAAGCTATCTAAATCTATGTCGAGCCGCTCAAACAGTTGGGTAAAGGCTTGATCAAGGTAGTTAAGTCCATCCGTCTCGACAATCGAGAGTGCATTACACTCTCTCAATAACAAACGCTGTGTCAGACTAGACGTGTTGAAGCCAAAATCGTCGAGGTCGTTGATTATAACTTTAGCCCAACGCATGCGACGCACAAGCATGTTTGGCGAAGACTCAGTAAGCAGAATTTTCGATAGTTTGAACCAGAAATTGTCCAGGTCATTGCTAAAAGGGACTAGGCCCGGGCCGTCGAACTGTTGATCAGGCAACATTGCCACCAATTTGCGCGTAGTTGACGCAAGCAATACCCACCACGGAGCGACTACGCATATCTCCGCGGGTGCGTGMCCTGCGGAGAGACTCACTTGGATCAGCCTAACCAACTCGTCATGTAGGTCAGTATGAGCTATGTGCTGATTGTAAGAAACTATACTTGGAAACGTTGCGTTTATCCCCACGCCTTGAATGCTAGTGGCATGCACGTTGAAGTTTGAAAAATGACTGATGATTCTTTCGCTCGAGCGATAATTTCGACTGAGAGCCATTTCCTTGATCGGGATTCCCGCCTGCGCTCGGAAGTCGGCCGCTGAAATCGCATAACCTCCGAGTGAACCGAAAATTTCCTGGTTCGGATCGCCGACAATGAAAGTCTTCGTTCGCCCCTCGCCTTCGCGTAGAATAGTTGTTAGAAGGCTGTATTGAATCTGCTTCGTATCTTGGTATTCGTCCACGAAGATATGTGAAAATACTTGGGAGAGCAGCGGCGCGATATGTTTCTGATCACGCATAAGCGAATGCGCATACCAAAGGATGAGTTCGAAATCTATCTGCCGCGTGTCTGAAAGCTCGTGGAAATACTCACTTAGGATCTTGTTTAGTGCCCCATGCTTTCTAGTATCAACACATCCAAGATGGTATCCAGATACAGTGAAGTAGTAGTCGCAGTCCCAATGAGTCACTCCCGAATAAGAGGCGCATAGCCGGTCAAGCATGAGTTCGCGATCATGCTTACCAAGGACACGGTACCCATGCGCAAGCTCAGGGTGGTAGATACCGTAGGGTTTGATAACCCACTCAAGGCAAAAGGAATGGATAGTTCCGATCCACAGACCAGACGTATCGACACCCATTTCTTCAATACGCTCTTGTATCTCGTCGGCTGCGCGATGCGTATAAGTGATCGCAACGACGAACCGTTTGTCCGCTTGGCGGGAAAGTTCATAAGCAATTTTATACGTGAGTGTGCGCGTCTTTCCACTGCCGGGACACGCTACTAGGAAGACGCTCGATGACTCTTTCACTGCGGCTGTTTGTTCCGAGTCAAGTTCGTTCTCTTCCCAAACAAACATCAGGTCATCTCCGCTAAGAATGGATTGATAGCATCGTAGGGTACCGCTAAGGCGAATGCTGCTCTAATTTCTGGCAGTGTGATTTCTCCCTGAAGAAAGCGGTCGATTTCATCTTCGAAGATGGCTAAACGCGTATTCGCTGAAGGATCAGCACGGAATTGGCAGTCGACCCGATACTGAAGAATCCTAGCAATAAGCGGACGGGAGAAGTGACCATGCGCGAACAAAATTGCTTTCCTGATATAATCAGGTATCACAACTTGATGATCGAGCTCACCGGCGAGCAGGATCGCAAACCAGCCTTTTCCTTCTTGCTCGGCCATCAGAAGCGTCCGTAAGCCTACTTGTTGCAGCTTGCCTGAACGGAGCTGCTCAAGTACTAGTTCGATAGTTGCTGGCGACTTATACACCTTATGGGCAGTTTTAACGATTGCCTCTTGGTTATTAGCCGCGACGAAATCAACTTCAAACGTGTGCGTCGCGTAGAAGGCATTGACCCAGGGGKTTCCGGTTACAAAGGTATCGAGATTGGTTTTGCGATCAGCACCGGCTTTCTGCGAGCCGATCGCCTTAAGTTTCCTCGCTGCGAAGGCGGCAGTATCAGTAGACTTTGGCTCTACATTGAAGAATGTCGTGTCAAGGTCAGTGACTATGGCGCAGCGCTTGCGGATACGCATGTCATGAAATAATACAGCAACATTTTTGAAGCCTGTACTACGAATATTGATGACACTGATGCCTAATTCATCGACGCTTAGTCCCAAGACTTTCTTAACGAGGACTGGGACGAGTATCTCCTCGGCATCACCTTCTACCAGCAATACGCTCTTAGCGAAAAGTAGGTTGCTACGCACCGCGTCAAGGTAGCGTTGAATGCTCACGACTTGAGATGGATCAAGCCCTGTTGCCGGTTGGTAGGCTTCGCAGAAAGAGCCTTGACGACCCAAGATATTAACGTTGCTTACATTACTAACCTCGGAGATCTGGGTCGAATGTGTAGTGTAGATGATCTGCGCATCGTTATAAGAAATGCGATCGAACAAGGTCTTCTGAATATGGTTGTGGATATGAGCTTCTGGTTCTTCGATTAAGAGGAAGTTGGCAATAGCGAGCTTTTCGCGCTGATATTTAAACTCAAGAAGCTTCAGCGTCAGGTAAATCAGATTTGCCCCACCCAAGCTCAGTTCATGAATCGTACCCTCATAGCCATCATCGGACTCGCCCACAAACAGGCGTAAGGATTGAAAAAGTTTTTCCGCTTCGTCTGGCAGGTCGGACTTGATTGAAAGCGAAGCCGGGGAGTAGGTCTCACCGGCAGCATCTTTTATCGTCTCACGGATGTGCTGGCGAACCGACTGCACATCCTCAAGGCTTTCAATGGAGGTGTTCAAGTTGCGAACCATCTCAGAGATGGGCTGCATTGCTCCTGGATCTATTTCGCCGCTCTTGCTCTTAAGAAGCGTAAACAGTGGGTTCGTTCGGTTGTTATGGAACTCCGCAACAACATCTCGCAAGGCCTGGACAAAAGTCAGCGAAACCTCTTTTGTAACTGAGAGAAAACCCGGCACTTTCGACCCGATCTCCGGAAATTCAGTCTCCGGGCTGAAACAGCACATATCGAAATCACCCACGATAGATTCGTATACCGACTGGTCAGTAAAGTCAGCGCTGCTTCTACCTGTGAATATTGTCTCGTAGTCATCGATTGTGATCGCGTCTCGAATGTCCGCTAGCTCATCATTGTCGAAGTCTCCAAGCGAGGCCAGCTTAAGGCGGATCTCCTTTTTAGGACGAAAGATAAGGTTATAGGTCGCCTTTGCGATCGGGCCATCCTCTAGAATGGCGGTGGTCTGTAGAAATAGCGCCTGCACAGCTTCGTCAGAGCTGATCTCCTCGAATTCCACACTAATGATAATCCAGTGGCCTTGCCACCGACTTAGTGAACGACAGAAATCTGACTCATCCAGGCGATGGGCAGCTCGCACCATGTGGTCATCCAGTAGGAGACGTATAGCGCGGAGGATATTTGATTTACCAGAACCATTTTCGCCAATAATCGTGTTGACACCTCGCTTAAAATACAACGTGGTGTTCTTAAAATTTCGATAGTTGACCAATTTCAGCTTTGAAATATGCATGGTTTTCTGGATGCTCCCATTCCCTTGAATAAATTTTTTATACGGAAACCAGCGTAACTTAACGGTATCGATATTCCCTTATAAATCATCAAATGGAGTTTTTGATGAGTTGCAGCAGCCGTCAGTAGGATTTGTTCTAGGTAGAACTTGCGGTGCAATTATATTGAGCCACCTGCTTGGTTATGAACGCAGTAGGTAGACGTTCAAGCACCCTGCCTGTGACGTATTATTTGCATATGCGAACGTCAGCTTTGGGTCGAAAAGCGTCATTCGCTAACTTCCTCAGAAAATGCAACCCTATCTGCTAAAGCTTTCATACCTTCAATCGGCTCCTCATAACTCCAAGCAATATCCCGACTTTCACCCAGCGAAAAATACACCGTATGCCCTTTAAAGGGGCAATAAGTGATGGTCTCTGAAACGGTGAGTAAATCCATCCGCACGTCTTCACGTGGAAAGTAATGGCGTGGCGAGTAGCCGTGTTCGCGGAGTTCGAGCGTATTGGTGGAGTCGGCTATCAGAATGCTATCAACCTGCACCTGCATGCGCTGCTTGCTTGGGTGAAGCGTTATGCGGGCATTCTGCATCATATTATCCCTGCGGCGTTTTTCGCTCTAATGCTTCGAGACTAGCAGTTAACTTAGGTTAAACCTACTTTGAATACTTAGTTTTTAGTCGATAGTGGCCACTTCGTGATCTAGGTCAGCCATCACTTTCATGCGACTGCTTATGGCGCCTGGGTGAATGCGGCATAGCGCCAGCTCGTAGCCTGCGAGTCAAAAGTGCCCGCTCGGCCTACTCCTCCGGTGGGAAAAGGGGGACATCGGTCAAAGTACGCGGCCGGTACTCACACGTTGTATCGGCCCAGCGCTTCCAAACACTCTCATCGACTGAAATATTCACCGCACACTGCCCTGGCATCACTTCCGCATATTGTCGGTAAAAACGGCCGTCAGAGGTGTTTCCAAGGCGTTTGTATCTGGCGTAGAACCCCCTCAGGAAATCAGAAAACGAGTCTTTGGGTGCTGTCTTCCAGGCATCCTCAGCAACTTCGTAGGGTGCCACTTTTAGGCCTGCCTTTTGCGCCTTGGCTAACATCCAGCTCAGCGATATATCGGCCAGTGTGTCGTCAGCACCATAGCCGCCGCCTACATTGGCGTGGGCGCCGATAAACCAGCACTGCTCTACGTCGCGATTGCCCGTTTTCTGCTTGCCATCCTTGCTTGTCCAGAGCGATACGTTGTAAGTCGCTCTGTGTTCGTCCAGCGCGACCGCTTGATAGGCATGATCGACAATGCTGGAAAGCTCGGTATCGTGCCAATCGTATTTGCTTTTGAACAGGTTGGTTCCGGGCACGCCCAGCGCGCCAACGGTATCCCACACACCAATGAAATGAATCCTGGGCTGGAGGCTGAAGCTCTCCTTGAACCCTGTGCACACCTCAGAATCGGGGTGCAAATCGCGGTTTCGATAAATACTTTCGGCCTTATCGAGCAACCCTGGCGTGACGACATGCACTAGCCCGCATTTACGAATCATCCCCACCAGGCTTCTGGCGGTGTAGGCACCACGGCTGAACCCGAATATCCAGATCTCATCGCCTTCACTGTAACGCCTTGCCAGCCAGTCATAGCCTTCCTGTAGGTTTGTGCTCAGCCCGTGACCGAAGGCTCCGCCGGTAAAGCGCTGAAACTTAGATGTCCCTACGCCGGGGTTGTAATAGAACCTCTGCCTGATACCGTCATCGTCATCATGGATCAACCGGGTAATACGATAAACATTGGTTTGGTCTTCAGGGTCGTTCCACGTCCCATCGAATAGCAGAATCAGTTTTTGTTTCGTCATGGTGCCCCCCCCCCCCACGATAATGCACGCTTTTGAACAGTGCTCATGACCGCTGTATATGAGAGGCAGACGATGCGCAATGCTCTCTTGGGCAATACGTACCTGCGACCTCAACATTATTTAATGAAGGTTAGTCGTAACTTCATGCCGTCACCTGTTTATAGTCAATTCGAAGCAGCGCCCCCGATGCAGGCGCTCTTTCTATCTCGCTTCTGGACAAACCAAGTCGTGCCGAGGTAACGAAGAGGTGTTGGCCCGTAGCATCAAAGGCACAGCTCGTAGGGCGTGGAACAGGGAGCGCAATCGTACTAGCGATATATCCCTCTGGAGATATCCGGGCGATAGCAGCGCCATCAAAAAGAACACTGAGCAGGAATCCTTCCCTATCTACCGTCAGCCCATCAGGCTTGCCTTTATTGGGGCTGATAAGGATGAGGGATCGTCGGTTTTTAACCTCACCGGATAAGGGGTCGTGATCATAGGCGTAGATGACACCTTGCCGGGAGTCTGTCACATAGAGCGTGCTCCTATCATGGCTCCAGTCAATTCCATTAATGAGCGTGAATCCCGAATCGACAGTGTGCCACGCGCTATCAGGATCAAGTCGGTAAAGATAGCCCGAGCCTTCTTTTAGCTCTTCATTCATCAAGCCCACCCACAGGCGGCCTGAAGGGTCGAGGCTAGCATCATTGAGCCGGCACCCTTCTTGGGCATGCGGCGCGGTCGCTATTCGCTGCCTATCACCTGACCTGCTGACTAGCTCAACATGACAACCGGTGCCAATGATCCACCGGCCAGCCGATGTCTCAGCGACAAAGCCTAACGGGCTGGGCATCGCATGTACTACATTATGGCCCGTTATTGGGTCGAATATATTGAGCGAAGCCCCCAGGGTATCTACCCATAGAAGCCGAGCAGTGGATCCGCTCCAAATAGGTGACTCTCCCAGCACTGCTTGACTTGAGAATGCCACTGTCACCTCGTTCATGAGCGAGGCTCCACGCTAGGAATAGCGATCAGCGGCCAGTTCGCAGCCATCTCATCCGCTGTTGAGACACGTACTGCACGCAGATCACGCGGATAGTCCACTCCCTCGGATTCCATTGCCTTGGTGGCATGAAACTGCCCGTTCGCGGCACGCAGTATCCAACCACTTTCGGCGCATTGCGAAGATGCAAGATACGCCACGCCTGGCGCGACATCGGTAGGACGCAGTTCATCTGGTTCACCCTCTATTCCCCACATGCGTGTCTTGGCAACGGGCGAAACCGCATTGACGATAATCCCATCCTTTTTGCCTTCAGCAGCAAGCACATTCATGATTCCCACCACCGCCATCTTGGCAGCCGCGTAGGAAGCGAGCCCGTTCTGAACATACTGTGGGTAGAGCGCTCGACAAGAAGTGATCATGACGATGCGGCCATAGCCCGCTGCTTTCATCGCAGGCCAAGCTGCCTGTGCGAGCCAAAGAGGTGCCTTCGCGGCGATGGCCATCATTTGGTCAAAGGCGCGTTCCTCTATAGCGTCAATGTTTTCATAGGCTACCCACCCTGCATTATGAATCAGAGCATCCAACCGTCCGTTGATTGTCAGAGCACTGCGTACTAGTGCATGGCAGCCTTCACGCGTTCCAATATCTGCTGATACTGCTCTTGCATCCAGACCTTCCAACCGAAGTTGCTCTGCTGCAAGCTCCGCAACCTGTGGATCCGCTCCATTACCATCAGAACCGGCACCGTTATCCTGGATCAGAACTGTTGCACCAAGTCGTGCAACGCATTGAGCATACGAAAAACCAAGCCCGCGACCTGATCCAGTGATAAGTACCACCTGCCCTTTAAAATTCACCATTTCACACTCCGTTCTTTCTGAGAACACTAGTGAAAGTATGAAACGGGCAATACAATACATAAAATACTAATAATATGGTGATTTGATATATTTTTAATATCATAAGAGCATTGAATTACTAATGGCATATTCGGAGTTACAGCATGACGTCAGACACCAAAGCTCATATCACCTTGCGTGCAATGGAGCAATTTGTGGCTGTGGCGGAAGAATTACACTTTCACCGTGCTGCAGCGCGATTGAATATGTCGCAGCCCCCTCTTACCAGCGCGATCCGCAAGCTGGAGGGCGATATCAATGTCACCCTGATTGAGCGTGGCAACCGTGTTCTTGGCTTAACCCCTGCGGGAAAGAGATTCCTTGATGAAGCATACGAAACGCTTCGACGAGCAGAACAAGCCATTACCGCAACACGAGATGTCGCGGCAGGCAGAGCAGGTTTAGTGCGCCTAGGCTATGTGGGAAGTTCGCTTTATGGGCGACTACCTGATGTCATTCGTGAATTTCGGACAAGCCATCCTGAGGTTCGTCTTGAGCTACGTGAGGCAACGACTGCTGCACAGATTGGCGCGTTGCGCGACGGAACACTGGACGTGGGTGTTTTGATCCCACCGCTTGTGAATGCTGAAGATATCGAGCAGACACGCTTCGATAGTGATCGATTATGCATGGCCATCCCGAAAGATCATCCTCTCTGTAGGCGGCCAACATTAACGCTTGCCGACCTCTCTGACGAACCTTTCATTCTATGGCCAATGGTGGAGGGGCGCGGCTTTCACCTGCAGGTTATCCGCCTTTGCGCTAATGCAGGCTTTGTACCCAGGGTGACGCAAGAGGCACACGGAATGCATGCCGTGCTGTCGTTGATAGCAGTCGGAGGCGGCGTATCTATTGTTCCCGAAAGCATGCGTGGCTTTCAGGGAGACCGAATCAGCTATCGTTCGTTACCGGGTTCTGAAGCTCAATTCGATCTTGTGTTGGGTTACCGTCATTTATCTCCCCCCGTTGAGGCCTTTATTCGTTCGACTGAATGACAGCACCTTAACCTGGCAAGGCATTAGCTGGTTGGAGCTAACGCCATCCAGGTAGTCAATGACGACACCGCATTGAATAAGCTGGTATGAAGGCCGCCAGGTACTGGTGACGCAAAATGACTGCGGCCTGAAGCTGATGAACGGCGACATTAGCATTACCCTCGCGGTGCCGAACCTGCGCACGCCGGGTAAATCATTACTGCGCGTCGCCTTCCCCACCAGCGACCCGGAAAAACCCATCGACTGGGTGCTGCCTTCCCGCCTGCACGCGGTAGAAACCGTCTTCGCGATGACGGTACACAAGTCCCAGGGCTCGGAATTCCTGCACACCGCCTCGCTGCTACCACCCACGCCTAACCCCATTCTCACCCGCGAGCTGGTCTACACTGGCATCACCCGCGCCCGCGAATGGCTCAGGCTGATCGAAGCCAAACGCGGGATATTGAATGATGCGGTGACGAGGGAGGTTATGAGAGTGAGTGGGTTGAGAAGGTTGTAATMAAATCCGACATTACCAGTGCTCGTAGTGACGGTTTTCGGCCAACAGCCAATTTGAGTTCACATATGTTGGTTTCGACCTCACGCGTTTACAATAAAGTGTCAGGACGCGCTCTGGCGAGTAACGGTAGCGAATGAGGTTCCGATCAGCAGGTTGGAAACGCTGTTAGTAAGTGCGAACAGTAGGTGTTTTGGCTAGGCTACGACAGCGGATTTTGCGATAGCCAAAGACTTATTTGATGCACTGAAAAAGCTTGATGACGGGTTCTGGGGATTCGTAGCGGTGTCAGAATGTAGCAGCCTCGGCCACCTTCTCCAGGGAGCCATCTGGCCTGGCGACGTAATGATCGTTGTCGCGCAGGTTTACGAACTCACCGTTCATCTGAGCCTGAGACTCCTCGTAGTAGCGTTCAGCGATCTTGGCTGCGCTCTCGGGGTTGCCCATGCGAAGCTTTTTGATTCGTTCTGCAGTAGTTAACTTTTCCATTTCACACCTCCAACTGGGTGGTGGCTTTGGGCTCTGATAACATAGCCCTGACTATTATGATATCAGATATAAACTCTTTTTGCAGTTCAATCAATGGTCGGCAAAGATTCAAGTAGGCATCAATTGCAGCTTTTCCATCCTTCGAGTCCTCACTTTTTGACGAGACAACCAGAACACCTAGATGTTCAGTATCGCCTTCAATGTTGAGGCTCAGCTTATAGCCGACGACACTGCCGACCGAACCACTCTTGCCAAAAAACTCAAGCACCTCATCCATGACCTCGGAACTGATATTCCACTCCTTCTGGAGGCTGTCCTTCGTAATCTGCTGGCTGACGTTGTTGTAGTCCACTTGCCCTAGATGGAATGCCAGCGGGGCGACAGGGAGAAACCGCGTCTTAGTGGAGGCTGTGTCACTTTCCCGTTCCTCGGGGAAAGGGAGATACATCTCCGTGACGTTCTCATCAGCTTTTGGTTTGGCTTCTGTACGGCCTACCTGAACTGTCATCTCGGGATCGACATGAAGAACACCCGCTAACCCATACAGGGGATCGTCCTTGTTCTCCACGAACTGGATCTTGTCCCGCACGGCCTGCTTCAGCGTATCATCCGCATTGAGGTCGGCCATTCCCCTGTATTCCAGCCAGTGGGCATAACAGGTGGTAGAGCGGGGTTTATGCTCGTACTGAACGTATAGTCGGGCCAAACCATGAAGGCACATCAAGACACCGGTTTTCAGATCCTTCAACCTTTGCTCAAGCCCTTCGGCATCTTCGGGTATGTAGGAGCCCAGATTGCGCTTCAAGTCCAGCGTTTTGCTGTACGAGAGAATAAAGGTCTCCATCGCATGCGGTGGCGGCATGGTGGCTAGGAGTTTGGTCAGATCGTCCTGATTGCGACTGACCGACTTGATCAGATCGTTCAAAGTACCCTGCTTTTCAGAACCGATCACATGTTGGAAGTAGTTGATACCCCCAACCAATAGCAGTGTTATCATCAGCACCGATAGATAAAGGCCAACCGGTACTTCGGGAGGCAGGCGCCACCAGAACGTGATAACCACGCCGAGAAACAACGTAAGGCCAAGCTCCACTATCTTCAAAGGAGGGCTTGTGTAGTCAAACAGAAATTCGCCATCAACAAACCATTGCAGCATGGGCTTTCCTTCGGCCTTTCTGTAAAGCCATTTCTCAAGTCGCTTAAGTGGGGTCATAGATCAAATTCCATGTTCGTTGACGTATCAGGACAATGAGATAAAAGTACTTTACAAAGCGGTTTCAAATCTTTATCACCTGGATTCATAGAATAACCGCAGCACTTTGGGCAACCCGGTAGAAACAGGAGCGACGTCAAGCCATCTTCAGTAGTAGCCGAGTTTAGAGTCAGAAGTAACTTTATCGTGTTTTACCACCAGTTGCTCGGCATAGGCTGAAGGCGTCAGCCCTCCAAGACGCTTTTTCGGTCTTTCTTTGTTGTACTCCCGCCGCCATGCTTCGATGACAACCTTGGCGTGATGAAGGCTGGTGAACCAATGCTCATCCAGACATTCATCTCGAAAGCGCCCATTGAACGATTCGATGACGAGGGAGGTTATGCGGGTGAGTGGGATGGGAAGATTTGTAATGCCCCCCTGGTTTTTGCACACCCTACGCAGCTATTGCAGGGTGTGCTCGGGGCGCCACATAGCCTAGTGACTGATGTGGCCGTTCTTCGTTGTAGTACCGCATCCAGCGCCCGAGAACCGCTCTAGCTTGGCCCAACGACTCAAATCGATGCTACCAGATGCACTCCTCCTTCAATGATCGGAAGAAGCGCTCGACAAGCCCGTTCTGCTCCGGTGTATATGGCGTCGTGAACTCCTGGGTGAGCCCATAGGCCTTCACTGTCGCCGTGTAATGCCGACTGCTGAATACGAGGCCATTAACCGACCTCAGTGCCAGAGGTTGATGAAAACGACCCAGCGCGCCGAATCGATACACCAGAGCCTCTTCCAGCGCGGCCTCGGCGGTCTTGCTGCTGCCATTGTCCGATAGTCGCCAACCGAGAATTTCTCGCGTGCAGCAATCGATGATCATCGCCAAGCTGGCCCGTCGGTCCTCGCCGCACCAAACGTGCGTCAGGTCGGTGGCCCAGCGCTCATCCAGTCGTGTGGTCACTGAGGGCAGACTCCGGGCACGCGGCCGGAAGCCCTACGGTCGCTTGCGTACCTGCCAGTTCTTCAACTGCAGGATGCGCTGGATCGGTTTGCGGTTCTCACCCAGCACACACGCCAGACGACGATAACCATAGGTGGGGAATCGCTCCAGAGCCAGCTTTACCCGAGCGGCGAGATCGGTATTGATCACCCGGCGACGCGGTTTGAGACGATAGTACAGCGTCCGCCGGGGGAGCCCCAGCCACTGACATAGCTTGACGAGTGATACCACGTGGCCCTCCTGGGCCAGTTCCGCCTGCAACGACCTTATGAGTTCTCGTCCTCGTCGAGCAGGCGTTTGAACTTTTTTAATGCATAGATCTGCAGGTTAGCCTCGCCCAGCGCCTCCTTGGTTTCCCGCAGATCGGACTCGTACTGCTCGCGGATAGCCTTGGGCCGGACTCGGAACCCGGTCTCCATGTTGCGTTGGTCCTCTTCGATCCGTAAGCGAGCCATTAACCCCATCTAGGCAAGCTAATCAGTGCTGATCACACTGACGATCTCTTTGGTTTGGAGATCCTCATGCACTGTGAACTCAACCCGACCCAGGCCTTTTGGTTAGGGCATCTTTACGTTGCCTCAATGCGGAACATGCCGTTAAGTGATTACGCCGACTCACAGGCGTTAACCCTCACCGACCTGCTGACGTGGGAAAGGCGGTTAAGCGTGCAAGGGTTACCGGTGCCACCACGTTGCCGCCCCGCGCGATTTTTGTCGGTGGAGGKGGTGACATGATCCGCCCCGGTACCGATCTGACGGTGTACCTGTGCCGCGAGCCTGTGGATATGCGAAAACAAATCGATGGGTTGGCCCTGCTGGTTCAGGAGGCCATGGACTTGAATCCGTTTGAGCAGGCGCTCTTTGTGTTCGGTAACCGCCAACGCGATAAGGTGAAGCTGCTGTTTTGGGAGCGTAACGGTTTTGTGGTGTGGTACAAGCGGCTGGAACGCGAACGCTTTAAGTGGCCAACACACCTGGAAGGCGACACGGTGACGCTGACGGGCCAGGAACTTAACTGGCTGCTGGATGGTGTGAATCTGAAGGCGATGCAACCCCACAAAGCGTTGTATTTTCAGCAGGTTGGTTAGCTTTTTTTGCTCTTGTTTTAGCGGCGTTTTTGGTAAACTAGGCGGTATGAAAAACGCCGATTCCTCCTCGCCAACGATCACCCAGCTTGAGCGCAAGCTGGCCGCTGCTGACGCTGAAAATGCGCGGCTAGTGGCGTTGATGGAGAAAAAGGAAGCCCAGTGGGAAGCCACCAAGCAATCGCTGTTTGAACAGTTCCGGTTGGCCCTGGAGCGCCAGTTCGGCCCTTCCACTGAGAAGTATCAGGTGGATCAGAAAGACTTGCTGATCAACGAAGCCGAAGTGGCGGTTGACGAGGAAGACGGCGCCACCGAGGCGACAGATAACGATGTCGTGGATGACACCACGGTCGAGCCCGCCACGCCGACGACACGCCGAACCCGGGGTGGCCGGGTGGCGTTGCCGCCCGAACTTCCACGGGTTGAGGTGGTGCATGAACTCCCCGAAGAAGCTCGCCACTGTCAGGACGATGGCACCGCGCTAACGGTCATGGGTGAAGCGGTTAGCGAGGAACTTCACGTGGTGCCCGCACGGGTCGAGGTCATCCGTCATGTCCGGCGCAAGTATGCGTGCCGAACCTGCGAAGAGGGCGTTAAGATCGCCGCGGCACCCGCTAAGCTACTCCCCAAAAGCAATGCCAGCGCCACGCTGTTGGCGTATGTGGCGACCGCCAAGTACCAGGATGCCTTGCCGCTATATCGACAAAGCCAACTCTTCGCCCGCCATGGTGCCGAGAGCCCCCGCAATACCCTGGCCCGCTGGATGGTGCAGGCCGGTGAACGCATCACCCCATTGATCGAGACGTTACGTCATCACCTGCTCAGCGCACCGCTGATCCACATGGACGAGACAACGCTCCAGGTGAATCAAGAAGCGGATCGTCAAGCGAGTGCCACGTCTTACATGTGGGTGCAGCGCGGTGGGCCGCCGGGCCAACAAGTCGTTCTTTTCGACTACGCCGCCAGCCGCGCCGGACGGGTGCCCGTTGATCTGTTGGGCGACTATGCGGGTCGCTTAATCACCGATGGCTATGAAGGCTACGCCGAGGTTGTGCGCCGCAATGGGATCACCCATGCGGGCTGCTGGGCGCATGCCCGGCGTAAGTTCGTCGAGGCCCAGAAGGTGCAGCCCAAAGGCAAGACCGGCAAGGCGGACTGGGCGCTGAACCAGATCCGTAAGCTGTATGGCGTGGAAAAACAGGCCAAGGCGCTTGAGCCCGACGCGCGTCACGCACTGCGTGACCAGAAGAGCCGCCCATTAATCGATCAACTTCGCACCTAGCTCGACAAGTCACTGGCCCAGGTGCTGCCCAAAAGCGCACTGGGGAAAGCGCTGCACTACTTGGATCATCAGTGGCCCCGCCTGACCCGGTTCCTGGACGATGGCCTGATCCCGCTGGACAATAACCCAGCAGAGAACGCCATCCGCCCGTTCGTCGTTGGCCGCAAAAACTGGTTATTCAGCCACACCCCCAGCGGTGCACAGGCCAGCGCGGCGATCTACAGCCTGATCGAAACCGCCAAAGCCAATGGCCTCTCACCCTACGAGTACTTGCAGCACGTCTTCGAGACACTGCCCACCCTCAACAACGATGACGAACTGAACACGCTGTTGCCCTGGCAGTGGAAAGAGACATTACCGGTCTAAGCAAAGCCTGCATAGATGGGGTTTATGGCGCGCTTACGTTGATGAGACGTTGCAGCCAGTGGTCGCGTCAGTCGAGCGAGAAATTGCCGTCCTACTTCAGGCTCAGTGTGACGAGAGCTGAAGCCATCGCGCTGCTGTGAGGTATGAACGATGCATCAACATTTGCGGGTTCGGAATGAGGCAACCCGCCTGGCCAGGCATGTGAGTCTTCATATATGCCGAGTCAGGGGGCTGAATCGTCTCTATACCCACTACTCGATTTTGCAGCAGCTTACGAGCGCCAATGCCTGGTTGCTCGGTGTTGCCGTAGATGACTCGAAATCGATTCAAGATATTTATGCCGAGCTGCCGAGACTGACTTTTCCCGTTGCGTTTGCCGCGATTGGGGATGGTGTGATCAGAGCACTTTGGGATCGCCTCGTGTACGCGATTGCCCTGGAGGTTGGCGAGCCAGTGCCCACCACCATGGATCAAGCCGATATGGACACACGACACGCCCTGCTGCCGGTAGTGAGCCAGCCAGAATGGCTGAGCATGTGACAGCCCCCCCCCTACTTTGGCTTTAGGCGTCGACTTATGGGCGAGTGCGTGCTCGAAGCATTACCTGCTGGCACGCTAGAAGACGGGGACAAGCTCCCCGATCGTTTGCATCACTCCATCCCGGCTCGTTAATGCTCCAGCCTGCCGGGATGAAGCTTCATTTCACCCCTTTACTGACAAGAGGAACCCAACTTGGCCAATTACCTTCATCACGTTACCTCGCCGCAAGCGGCGCATCACATACTGTCTAGTGGTGTATTCGAGCCGTTCTCGCATGACGTGCTGTGTGCCGATGCCTGTTTGAATATGCTGTTGCTCGATGCTGACGGCGAGCGATTGCCTCAAGCTGGGCAACAGCAGATTTTTGGAGGCTATGGCGTTGTCCTGGGGCTTAAATGGGAAGGGCCAGTCGAGACCCTGGGTTCGTGGAGCGATAGCCCTTCAGCTAACGTCCTCTATCACCAGCCGTGGAATCAACTTAGCGCCGCCTCTGTTCTTGAGCCTGATGCGTATTACCGTAGCTTGGTGAGGACTGGCACAAACCAGCATCTATCGATCACAGAGATCAGGGTCGATCCCGATGTGATGGCTGAGGAGTGGGTGAAAGGCTCCCTTCCCAAGGGATTGATGGGCGCATGGCGTTTCATACCAGCGGTAGTGCGCCAGCTGTTTCGTGCGCGTGGCGCCAGCCAGGCTGCCCAGGCGTTATCGCGGTTGGTTGGTAGCCATGGCCGACTCCTGATCGTATCGGGGCCAGCCTAGGCACTGTAGCGAATTCTTTTCAGCCCCCTTCCCTGGCCAGGGGAAGGCGTGTCATCCCTCCCGTGCTTGGTACGACTGCCCAAACCGCAGCAATCAATCCTAGCATTGTAAGTAAGGCGCAGGTGTCGATGCCGGCAGAGTTCATAGAGTTATCAACTTTGAATTTTTGTTACGAATTTGAAGAGGTTTTCTGATCTTTATCAAGCAATCCTCATGTGGTCATCTATGGCAAAAAATGTTGTTCGAATGTGTTGAGCAATGCTTTATCGTTCAAACCCTTGACCAAGGTACGTAGCGCATCGCCCTCTACTACTAAGAGTTCGAATTTTTTTGCATTGGCGAGCCGCGTCCTTTCCACCCTCTCCTGAGCCTGTGTGGACAACGCCCCGCTAGTCCAAAGTTCAAAACGAGGAAGCGGATCTGACCACCCAAGTCTTTGAAGATGATGACGCACACGAGTAATCCGTGTAGTCAACCACACCCCTACAGCATCATCGTCAACGAAGGTGTCGGGTGCGACCCCTTTGCATTCGATCATTTGGGCTGTGATACCTTCGTTTAGATGATAAACGTCCACCTCTGCATCGCCGTCTGCACCCTTGCATATCTTATTCAACTTAACTTGTCCCGCTGCTGTTTTGCGTACCACCTCGGCCACTAATAACTCGAAGAAAGCGCCCCGCATGTTGCCGACAGCACCTTCAAGTTTACCGAACGTAGAGAAAAGTTGATCAAACTTAACAGGTTCGACGACACCCTTGGCAGCTTTCTTGAGCGTTTGAATAAGTTCACGAAAGCCAATGGCAATGTCTTCTCCGAATAGAGATTTTGGGGTGGCTGGCATAATGCCAGCCGATCGCAAGGCTCTGAATGCATCCTCATCGTAGCTATGTGCCACCATAATAAACATGGTCCGCCCGATATTTTTGAGCGCATTTAGTGACCGTACTTTATGCAAGAAAGGTTCGACATGTGTAAGCTGCGCGTGGTCGATCAATAATATATCGCATACTACGTAGCCTGGCTTAATCCCTTCATCCTTCTGTCGAGTTATTACGGATGTTAGGTAGCTTGGAGCAGTCAAATCCCAGTTAAAGGTGCCAACACGAGGCATCTCCGACTCACGTGTCCGAACAGAGTTGTAACTCACCATAGCCAATCTTCGCAGCCATTCTCGAACACTATCCAATAAGATGCTCTCTGCGATGAGACGAGATCGGGTAGCAGCCGCTAGTTTATCCAATTGGTTCTGATAACGTTCATACGTCTCCTTGGTCATCACGCATAGCCCCAGCCCAGGCAAGGTTTCCTCGACTAAAACGTTCGCGGAGATCATACGATCCAACAATGTTTTTGCGGAGATTTGCTTTCTCTGAGCAACAGGCGCACCACATGCGCCTTTAAAATGTTCCAGTGGCACGGCGCCACGTGCCTGAACGGCCCCTAAGGCGCGTGCATAGGGTCCGTTTGCTTTGAATATAGCTTCATAAAGATTTTCCCAATACCGTGGAGACGCGAAGTCGTCTTCGTGATAAAGAAATTTTGCCCTTCTGCCGAAAGGAAGATGTGCTAGCCGCTTTATCCGCACGCCACCTCGGCTTACGCGCTGACGCGCCGCCTGTTGAGACAACCCCTTATGGGTTACTAAGTAGTCTGTCAGGTCCGTGCTCAAGCAAGGACCAAGAGTTTTCAGKGTATCGGCTAACATGTGTCAGATTCCAATGTCACAGAGCGCTATTTATAACATTCCACTACGTGGTGGAACCGTCTTTTTTGATGATGATGCAAACATGTTTAAAATCAATTTCTTAAATGCTATAAAAGTTATTGGTAATACGGTTCTGTCACAGTGGTGATGTGATCATAGTCTTAATAGGGCCACTTCCTCGACTACAACAGCCCTAGAACTAACCGTTGTAGTGTAAATAGCTGTGCCACATTCAGCGGCTTATCGGCGGCTTCAAATCCGTTTTTATCTGCCGTTGTTTCTTGCTCCTGGCGCCAGCCAGGCTGCCCAGGCGTAATTGCAGATGGTTGATAACCTTGCCGCCTGCTGGTTGTGGCGAGGCCAGTAGCGGATACCTTTCAGTCCCCTTCCCTGGCTAGGGGAAGGCGGGTCTCCCCGCCCTACCTCAATCCGAACCACCTCCCTCAGGCCCAAAGGCGCCAGCAGGCATTTTAAGTTCTGCCCTGCCGGTAGAAGGATCGGCAGTGTGTAGTCCTGGTGGCGGCTTACCTAATACCGTTTTGCGTGTGGTTGATCATTCATATCGGACAGTACGCTGGTTTAGCCATTGAAAACGCCTATCCACCTCAATATTAGGTTGAGCTTCGATGAGTCGGTCTAATATCTGGTGGGCGTTATATAGATCTCCGGTGCTACCCACACCAAACAATTTCCAAAGTAGAGCCAGCGTTTCGCTGGGAAAATTCTCGGGGATTTGCGTCTTAGAGATTGTATGTGTGACATGTTGATTTTCAGATATTTCAAGATAAGGCTGCAGCATATTAAGGGCTTCTGGGAAGGCTTCTCCTGAATTTACGGCCAAGTCTGCAAAATGGGGAGTTAGCTCCCTCTCACGCAGCATCCGCTCGCGAGGCCAGACTTTCGCGAGTAATGGCCCTATGTAGCTGCGCCATGCTGTGGATGGGTCTCCCTTGAACTGATAGGTGATCCATTGATTCAGGAATTTTGCGGCACCCACGCGCAACGCTGGTGGGCCACTGCGCAGAGCCTCAGCGACGTCCGTTAGCATGATGCCCCAGTCCGCAGACTCTGAATCTCCACTTACAATAGACAGCGCGGGCGAAATAATCCTGGCCGCAACAGTAGGGGCACTCCCTTGGCTATCGACCTCAGTAACTCCACGAAGGATATGCTTGCTGAACGCTCGATAAGCGGGCCGCGATAGGCGCCCATGCACTACCATGACCGATCGCAACGCCACGGCTTCGCTCGTATCTCCTCTAAGAGCCATTTCAAGCGGTTTGTTGATCTGCTCTTCATCAAGCGAGTCAACAAAAGCCGCGTTCTCAACAAGTATTGCACGCGCCATCACCCCCTGTCGGCCCTCGGCTGAAGCAGCTTGGGTGATCGCGTTAATAAGCTCCAGGTTGATTGGCTCGCCTGATTGCTTGTGTTCACTGATGTCACTTAAAGCCGCAATTGTCAGACGCCCCCCGGGTGAATTGATCGCTTCATCAATGAGATCATTACCCAACTCAAAGGGAGTCGAATCGTTATTCACTGCAATGTCGAATAGCCTCGGCCACCATTTGATAACTGTAGACTCAGGTCGCCGTTGAGCACTGCCATAAAGGTTTGCGAGGGGATTAATAACTAGCGCGAGGAATTCGTTGGTTGCTGGCTCTAAAGCTGAAAAAATGCTCGATACAAGTTGATTGCGGCTCTGATCGCTCTCCTCTTTAGCAGTAGACAAGGTTTCGATTAAACCGCTCCAAAGTAAGGCATTCGGCTCGTCGAGTTCTTCTTGCGTTAGCGTGTCGTACGCGCCATGGGGATCGGCTTGGCAATAGGCTCTCCAGCCCAGTTGCTGCTCTATGTCTTGGCTGTGCATAGCTTTGCGTGCGATTTCAATTCGATCTGTGTCTGAAGCGTCCATTATCGGCTGAGCGTCACCCTTGACCAATCGCACTCCAGATGAGTATGAATCAAAAAAATCTTGGTCATCGATTTCCCGAGCAAGATAATCGCGCCGCCTCTTAATTTCCTCTAACTCGGCCGCACCCGCATCGGAAAGTCTGCCAGCAACGGCTAGCATATTGAGCCGCAGCCACACGGCGGTATCGAGAGCATGAACTCGCCAGTCGGCTTGCCCTGCCTCTATTTCGTAGCGATCGAAGTAATTCTGACCTTCGGTCAGAATACGGTGTTCTATGAGGGCTAACGAATCCGCATCGGCATCCGCTGAGCGGTCTCGCAAGACGAGGGCAAGTTCGCGGCGCAACGTCCAGAAATCGGCGAGCGTAAGAGCCATTAGCCCTTCAATTGCTTCATTTGCAGTGAATAACTTGTTGTTACGCAACGCATGGAGCCAAAGTCGGGTGCCGAGCTGGCCTGGCATCGTTGGCCACACGTCAACAAGATTTCGGGTAGTAAGGCAATCCGCGTCAGCCGCTTCAGGGAGTTTGCTGGCGAGTAGTTGTACGAGGTAGATCAATCCGTCTCGATGAGCATTTTGTGGGTGTGGCTCGATAGAGGGTACGTTACTACTGCTTCTGTCAAAGTCTTCGCTGATGTCGCCGATGTCGAGCGAGAGCCTAGCTACGGACGCTAGTTGTGCGGTTGCAATAGACATAATGACCTGAGGCTGTGGAAACTCGATAAGAGCATTCATTAGCCTTTCCGCGCCGACTTCATCTCGCAATCGAAGATATGGCCAGGCTAGCTGATTAATCCTTTCTGGTGTCTCAGGATCGGGTTCAGTGTAAAAGCTGGTGAGTTTTGGTCTCAGCTCGAGAACAGGCCTAAGAAGCCTAACAGCCCGCTCCAAGTCGTCATTAAGCACTACTGCACTTTGGAGCACTTGTACGAGCATAAAGGACGGCATCGCTTCATCGGATTGGTTGTTCGGTCTAGGCTCGCTGATTGATAGCAAACGCCACGCACGTACCCAGAACTCAGGGAGCGCTTGAGGCTGCTGAAGGCGGCGAGAGATCTCATGTGCGAACGGCTTCCCCAGCTTCCTTAACCATTCTATCGCCAACTGAAATCGGTCAGCTGATTGGAAATCAAGAGCGACCCACGCAGCAAGAATCCGCGGCGCCTCTTCATCACTCCATAGCTTGCGATCAGCTAAAAAATCGAACCAATCTGCATCCTCAATCGTTTTAATGGCAACCCACCAAAGGTCGCGATGTCCGCGATACAGCCAAGCTATACGATCTAGCTCAAGGGGATCGGCTTCAGCAAAGGGTTTGCCGAGAATTTCGCGTGMCCATTGTTGACGTGTCACACTGGGGCGCTCGATCACATCTGCAAGCCTTTCAAGATCGCGCCATAGAACGCTGTGATTTTCAGCCTTAGTCTCAGGCTCAATATGATATTTATAGGCGATAGGTTCTACTGCCAAGGCCTCCCAGCGAGTATCGACTTTCTTGTCCTCGGTTACCGCTTCAAGGGCATAAACTTTATGCAAGTCTGGAAAACGTTGGCGGTCAGCTTCAAGCACATTCAGAAAATATCTTACTGGTGCATCACCAGCACGATACCCAGCCAAGACGACTGTCTTGCATCGGCACAGATCAAAGAGGAATCGTGACGCCCATCCAGCACGCATGTACGCCTCACCATAATCTGAGCTTGTCATAACTAATGGTGTCGCACTGAGCCCGAGCTCTTCATTCTCGATGCGGCCGTGAAGGTGGATAATCCCACCAAAATTTGCATTGCCTGGTGGCGGGAGATCTTGCCCAGCGAAACTAAGCGATATTATTTGCTCTGGGTCTTCTTGCTCCGATAGTGCCTGTTCAAGCAATGTATCGAAATTTGTGGTGATGATTAATGGTTGGTTATTGAGATTGCGTGACAACTTCAGGATGGTGTGGTGGTGGCTAAGATCATGATCAATTTGCGGACCAAGCAAGTCCATGATCGTTCTTTCCAACTCGGCTGGATCGACAATTCTACGACTGGCTGATCCCAGCACTTCCTCGTACCGTCCATCCTTATAAGATTGATTTTCTGAAGCGCTCATGTTTAAGCGAAGACGCGCAAAGCACTCATCAACCAACGCCTTAAAGGTGGGGAGTTGGGGGGCGCTGATGCCAGCACCACACAGGAACACAACGTCACCAGCGAACATGGCATTTACCAAGTGGCCTGGGAACGCTGGGCCTTCATTGGAAAACTTTAGGCTCTCCATCTGCATCTCCTCCCCCGCTAGTTTCGTAGCAGGCTATCATGCAGATAAGCATACCTATTATTTTTTTCCTAAGTGGTCAGTAACCACTTGTCTCTCTGGGACAAATTCAACGCCGCAATTTTGTTGGCAGATCGCCAGTAGTGCACCACTTCGGCCTTATTGCCTGGGGCACTGACCGTATAGAAAGCGCGTGTCTGGATCTTAATGATGCGCTTTATGGGTTCCACTTCTAGCAAGAGGGTCACCCGGCCTTTCAAAGATCGTTGATGTTTCGCATGCGTAACAATTTGGTTAGCCAGGATACATACACTGAGAGCTATGGCTGGCTGCACAGAAGTGGAGGCCTTTGTACGGTGTCTTAATTTCCGATCGTTATTGGGTGGCGGGCAGAATGCTCCCTMACCAAGCAATGACACGCAACCGCTCTCGATCTGTCAGACGGCCTAGCTGCCCTCGCAATTCATCGGCAGCCATTCCAAGAGCGCCCTCCCGGGTCTGGGCAAATTTGCCCCACTTCGGCAACGGCCTGTATCCGCTCTCGCTGCCGTTTGAAGAGTTGATCGATACTGCCCACATCCACCGGCCCTCATGGGGCTCAAGCTGGATTCGTGCCAGCGCCAGCTCCATTTCCTTAGTCCCTCCGAGAGCTATCATCCGCTGAGTACGCATGATTGCCATGTCGTTCGCGTTCAAATCGGCGTTGAACAACATATCCAGTTGAATTTCAGCAAGCATGTCTCCCCCTTGCTAGCAAMCGAACAGAGTGCTGGKGCCTGCCAGGAATGAAATAGCAGTCACCACCATGCCAATAATCGTCATTACAAGATTGCAACGCTTGGCTTTTGGCAATTCGCGAAACCCCTTGTCCCAGCCGCTATCGTTAACGGTTTGATAAGCGGGAAGGAGGATAGACAACATAGTCGCGCCAGAAAGCAAAGAGGCCTTGGGGTTTATAGTGAAGACAAAAAACACCACTAAAATGGCAAATAAAGTGATGTAGAACAAAAAGTGAGTCATGAGAGGCATTACCGTTTCCGCAAATGTTTTTTTGCTGTCAGGCATGTTTTTGGTGTGCTTCTTGGTGGTCATCTATTCGGTTCCTTTTTTTCTTTGGTCAGTTGATGCGGGCGTTCCCAGGGATAGGGCGTCGATCGGCATGGTTTTCAGCAGGCTATTCCCCCCTAGGTCTTTCCCAAAGTTACAGCGGACCTGGATGCCTGCAGGAGTGCTCCAGTGGCGGACTACTGTGGCTTTATTGCCAGGCGCGCTGTCCGCATAGAAATAGCGTGTTTGAACCTGTAGGCCACGCTTCAGGGTTTCCGGCAGGACTGCAGGCGAATTAAGCGGTGGGTATATGCTATGGCTGTTCATGGTTGATACCTGACCATTGGTTAGCGTTTAGAGGCGCTTTACGATGTCGTTACGAGTCTCGGAGGTCGCCATAATGCGGCCCGTTTTATGCCACCGCTCAGCTGTACCGCATTCCGAATAGTGCCCCACACAGTTCAAGTCATGCCGTGCTGAAGTGCGTTCAATAGTAACCCGCTCCCCGCCGCGAGTGAGATAGTCACCAGGCCCTTCAATGATTGTTGGTAGCGAGAAGAGTGGAATGAAGTAAATGGACATTTTGGCTCCCAATAAGGCGTCGTTGACTAAGCAACCTCATAATAGTGTGCAAAGAACACTTTTTTAATAATCGATTGGGCTGCGGTAGATTGCTCGGGGCATACTCTACCCTTGCCTACATGGGCTATGGTTTGCGCTGTTTGACGATTGGTTAGTATTGAATTGGTGTGCATTGCACATTAAACTGTCAACAGTACCTATGAAAACGGAGGCCTCATGGCGTCAACCGTGCAGCTCGAGACAATCAAGGAGCATCCAGAGATCCAGCGGCTGATTCGTGACAATGAGTTCATTGCCCAACTGGAGCCCTGGTCTGTCGTGGAGATACACCAAGCGGTCGATGTGCTGGTGGGTATCGACCTCGACTTGCGTGACTCCTCGCTGTTTGGCGATCTGCTTGCGCACTTCAACCAGGACAGCTGCCCTGCTCTACCTGATACGTTCGACCGAGAGAGTGCCAGGGATCGCGCTAGACGCTGTTGGGGCTTAGAGGCCTAGTAAGCGTCATCCAAGAACTAGCGCTGCTGGCATTAGCCTGTGGCGATATATAGAGAGACATTCATGAGCACTTCCGAGACACCAACGAATGAAGCCCTCCGTCAGCTTATGGAGAGGCATGGCTTGAACCAGACCCATGTGGCCACCCTGACTGGGTACAGCGTGGAGACGGTGAAGGGTTGGTTCGCCTCGCCTGGCTCGACCCGCTACCGTGCTGTGCGCAAACCCGTATTGGAGTCGGTGCGCCGCGCCATTGAGCTAGGTGAGCACTACAAGCTGGATGGGGTAAAGATTCCTAAGGCGAAGAGCTAAGGCTGACAGACATGGAGTTGAATGAGATGCCCTCGGAGACATCTATGACTACAGGCAACAGGGCAATTCAGATCGACCTTGAGTACACGGCCGATCGCAAGTGCGTGATGCGCCTGGTGGCAGTCGTGAACCAAGATGGTCGACTGCAGACAGAAGAGATATATGGCTATTCAAAGGAACGTAGCGACCTTGGCGAGTTATTGACTCTCTACCCTCTCCTGCTCACAGACGTGAACAAGGGCTGCCGTTGCTACCAGGCAGAGTGGAGTCACGGCGATTCCACTGAGACTTTTATCGACTTCCTTGACCGGCCCTTAGCAGAGGGGCAGGAAATTGAACGTGTCGACACCTCCGAAGGTGTGCCGGAGCGCTCGGTTTATGCCATCACTTCGATTACGCCCTGGGTGGGGTAGGCTGATAATCGGGAGGAAGCAGCACGCGATTTTTTAGAATGGGGAGTATCCAGCAGTATGATGAAAAGTATTTTGATTGACGCCTGTGTCGCAAGGCTTGAAGGCTTTAGAAAGTACACGGAGGAGCTGGATGCCAAGTTCCAAAGTGACAAACGAGCGATTGTCGAATCTTATGACTTGTCGCCAGATAACTACGGTCAGGATGAGGACGAATACAACGATATAATCGAGTTTATATCCGACGATATACACGAGATAGAAAATACTTTCATTGACACATTTAGGAAGTCGACCCTCGTATCTCTTTACTCATTCCTTGAAAGGCAGATGCACCAACTGTGTAAGCGAGTTGATAAGAAGAACAGCTTGCCGATCGCGGTGACTGACCTGAGAGGTGAAGGGGTTGTTCGGTCTAAAATGTACCTAGAAAAAATGGTCAGCGTAGACTTCAGTTCTGGCGGCATGAACGCTCTTTGGAGCGCTATTAGTGATTTGAATAAACTGAGAAACCAGATTGTTCACGAAGAGGGATATGTGAAAAGCACTACCCCCCCTTCGACTATAGAGAACATTGTAAACAATACTCCTGACCTCGGTTATGGTTGGAACAACCAGATCAAGGTCGAGATGAATTATATAGACTCAACTATCAAGACTATTGAGCGGTTTTTGTCTAATCTTTACAATCAAGCTCTTTAAGCCATGACCTGAACTATTACCCGCTAAACATGCCAGCATTGCTGAGCCCTTGAGTATCAAGCCAAGCCCTTAGGGCCTGGGCTCAGCCTGCAGTCGATCCGCTGGATACTGCCGCATGAACGCCTTGCTCTCTGCCGCTGGCGCTGTCAGCCAGTCCTTGAGCGCCCCGTTCGGCAAGACAACCACCATCCTCTTCTCGCTCCCCTGACGGTGGTAGTTTCGCATCAGGGGATGAACGTCGGCGTTTACCGTGAGCATCGAGTAACTATGCACAGTCTCACCGTCTGGGTTGGTCCATTTCTCCCATAGACCGGCAATACTCATGAGGCCACCATCTGCCCGAGTAATTCGAGTCGGGACCGCCTTCCCAGAGCGCCAATCGGGCTCGTAGATCGACGTCGCGGGGATAATGCAGTGCTGCCCCTGGCGCCACGCAGAACGGAATGACGGCTTGCTATCGGCCGTTTCCGATCGCGCATTGTAGGKTCTCCGCGCCAGCTTGGTGTCCTTTGCCCAAAACGGCAGTAGGCCAAACATCCCAGTCAGTGCCTCCACAGAGGGAGCGGCCTCGTCATCGGGATCGCTTGCCTGGGGCGCTCGGAGAAATGGGCCGATGTACCCTGGCCAGAGTTCGCTTTGCATCCCCTGATCTGGCGCAACGCCAAAGGCATGCATCAGCTGATCGGCATCAGGCGCCTCGTATCGACTACACATATCCCCTCCCCCTGGTGGGCCGCATTGAGCTGTTAATGTAAGAAATAACTGCCAATCGAGGGATTGTCGAATAACACACCGCGAGCTGCCGATCGCTGGTAGCTCGACAAGGACTGATTGCCGGTGTGCGCTTAAATGCATTGCAAAAAGTGTGCATTGCACACTACAATGGAGGCATAACCTAAGCGGCAGGTTGGTAGGTCGCCACGTTGCCACCGAACATATCGAGACCAGGGTAAGCCAATGACTGAATACTCAAGCATGACCGGATCAGATAAGCGCCAACACCTCATCGAGCTGGTGGTGAGCGATTTCATCGCCCAAGACTCTGACCCGCGGGAAACCACTGCCGAGGATATGCTCACTGGGATGTCAGAAGGTCTGCACTGGGATGCCCTGGATGCTGATACCCACATCGATGACGAGCTGGCTGATGCCGGTCAGCTCATTAGGCAAGTGTTCACCGAGTATTGCCTGGTCAAGGATGCGCTCGAGGGCAAAGCAATCGCTGACGGTGCTCTAATCAAGGTCTATACGGACGCCGAGGCCAAAGCTGAATCTCAATTCCTTTCTGCCTGAGCACCCCACTTCCAGCTCCGTAGCCGGCCTTTGAGCCGGCTATTCGCGTAAGCGCCAGCTGGCGGCAGGCTTGAGGGTCAGCGTAAGCTCATCCAGCTCGGCTGCCCGCAGCTGGATCATGTTGAAATTGTCCAATTCCGCAACGAATTCTGCGATCGCAGCCAGCGGCCGTGGCAGCTGCCCAAGTGCAGKGATCGCGGGGTCGTCTTCAAGCACTTGGTAGTATCGAGCCGTAGTCAGCAACTGCTCGGCGCGGTGAAGTGCGACGACAGGCCGGTATCCGAATTCAACGAGGCAGCGCTCGATGTCTTGGATGGCGATCCAGGTCTGTCGTTGAAGGTTCTCCCGGGTATAAACCGCCCCCAGGAAGGCCGCTAGTTTCCACTCCCGGGCAGGCACCCCGAACATCCAGTCGTACTCGGTGCGTGTCTCGATCGCGGCAGGGATGGGCTCCAGGTCCATCCTGTAGATGTCTCTTTGGACATGGCGCCGTGCCAGTGGTAGGCAGAGCCGTGATGACGCTGGCGCCGTGGCCAGGTGGCTTTCGATACGCTGGCAGGCCGCTGATAGTTCCCTGGCAAGCTGGCGCATGCTTTCCAAGTCGAGTTGCTGGCGCTCGTCAGCCCAGGATTCCTGTCGCCGTTTCCGTTCGGCCTCGGCCCTTGCCTTGGCTTCCCGCTGGCGAGTTGCCTCGGCCTCTCGTTGTCGGGCATCAGCCTCTTTTCGAGCCTTTTCTCGCGCCAGCCGCTGCTCCACCTCCCATTGGCGCTTCTGCTCGGCTTGCTTCTCAGCTTGTGCCTGAAAGTAGGCCTCCCTCTGGGCATAGCGTTCGCGCTGGCGCTGTTCCTCGCGCTCCCGGGCAGCCTTTGCCTGAGCGATTCGGTTGTTGGCCCGCTCGATCTGCTGCTGGAGCCTGGGGCGCAGTTTCTCCTGCTCTGCGTGGATCTTGGGATTCACGATCCATTAGGCCCGGTGGTAGTTAAAGACATGCTCCTCGAGGTCAGCTGGGATCAGGTCACGCGGTATATCCCCCAGGTCGATTTCGATGCAGCGCAGGCCACGGCTTTCGAGTCGCTGCAGTTTTTCGGCGTCGATGTAATGGGTGACGGCCACCTCAACCAGGATCTCTACCTGGCCCAGGGTCACGATCAAATCAGGGCGGATGTCACCCAGGCTGAACTCGAGCTTCGCGTCATCCACGGATTGCCGATCGCAGCCGGGAAAAATAACCTTGGATTCGGTGTGCTTGTAGCCATCGGTATCCATTCCCTCGATCTGCGCTAGAAGCAGGGGGATGGGCGCTTCCTTACGATCAGCGATCAGCTGTTTCGCTGCCAGGTGTATGCCCGTTTCAGCCCCGCCAGCGCATGGGCGTATGCCCGGGGCGTGTGCGAAGTAGTGGCGAACGATCTTGCCCATCTTGGCGATCAGCTGCGTTCTGCACTCTGGGCAGACACAGCCGCAACGATCACCGCGTTCGGCCGGGGTCAACTGGCTGATATGTACCAGCCGGTCCTGGCGAAGCCCGTAGGGAATTTTTGCGCTGTATGTCATGAGCTGGCGCCAAGCGATGCCGCACTACCTGAAGATGCTCGGTAGCTGTCTCCTGGAAAGGGAGGGGGTAGGGCTTGTATGGGACATATGCGGCTAGGGCTCTCGTTCAATGTCGGCGAGCTGCTGCATGAAGCGGKCGCCGTCAGGCAGATACTCAAACAGCTCAGCATCGGCATAGGTCGACCATTCGATGACCGTAAGCGCATCAGCGATGAGGTCAGCATCCAGCCTACGTAGCCGGGTCAAATCGAGGGGCCAGGCTTCCCCGTTATAGGTGGCCAGCAGTATGCGTCGGATATGGTGTGGCTGGTGGGTATATCCCAAGGCATTGGCGGCCAAGCGCTGGAGAGCAGGTAGGCCGCGGTCTTGTATCTCAATCTTGCGGGGCTCAAAGGCATCAACTTTTTCGTGTGCCTGCCTGGCGTGGTCAGAGAGTTGCTTGGAGTCCGGTGTCGTCATCTTGGGCCTGTTTAAAGTCTGGTTTGGCGAGCCGTGTATGGACATGGCCATGTTGCCTGGCTTACGGAACAAAATTTAGGTTCCATGTAGCTCCCCGTCTTCGGTAATTACAAGCGGCGGTATAGCCTATATGAAAGAATGAAAGCCTAACAATTGGCACATTGATGGCGAACGCGCCAAATGCATACACGCGGCCATGCTCGAGCTTACCAGACTGCGCTGAGTAGGCATGCCCTGCGCACTTCAATTGGAACACTTGATGGTGGATTCATTGGATGGAAGCCATGAGACACGCTAGACTTCCTTTAGATATGCATAACATGTACCTCCGATGTGGCTAGGTGATCGCCAGTAAATGTTCTAGGGTGGCTTGGGAAATAGCCTGAATTACCGAACGACAGGGACATTGTTAAATAGTTGAGCAGGGCGAGACGTAGTTAACTTACAGATGAAAGGCTCAAATCGCGCTAGATTTTTGTAGTCAGAGATTATTTGCAAAGTTGAACGCAACTAGAGTTATTTTAGACAAACCCTAAAACAATCAAACAATAAGGGATTAAAATGATTAAGGATAAAGAAGCCATCCTGCAGGAGGTTAAAAACACTCTTTCAAGAGATGATTGTAGCTGGTATTCGGAGGTGCTTTCATGGGCCTTCGCAAAGCTCAGCATCCCTTATTTTAGCTATGTTTGCATATATCGACATGAAACCCAGCACAGCAAGGCTGTTATCGAAGGTAACTATCCTCACGAATGGGTCGAGAAATATCGCCAAAGCAATTTATATCAAAAGGACCCTGTAATAAAAACCGCATCGCGAAGCTCGATACCTTTTTGCTGGACGGAGCATCATCTGTATCAGGACGCTATCTTTAAAGAATCAAGTGCTTATGGAATAGAACAAGGCTATTCAATACCGATACATGAACCAGGGGTCTCCTTTGGATTGGTTAACTTTGCAGCGCCAAGTGACCATGATAAAGTAAAAACGCTGGTCGAACGAGAGTTGGAAACTTTCATATATTTAGCCCATCTCTCGCATATGTATAGACCAAATTATATGATGCCAACGAAAAATAAAATACTCACAGAAAGGGAGAGTGAGTGCTTGTACTGGGCTTCAATGGGAAAGACATATGCCGAAGTTGGCATGATATTAGGGATAACAGAGAGAACGGTTAAATATCATATTAACGTCTCAGCCACAAAGCTAAATGCATGCAATGTAAGACAGGCACTAACTGCAGCTATTAAAAATAACGAAATATAAGTTGCATAGGTTAATACATTTCATAGGACAACTTACTATGTATGGCTTCGGTACAGGGTAATAAGACATAGAGTATAGGCTCGCCGAAGGCTGCTACATCCTTGTTAAGCATTCGGTGTTCCCAACCAGATTGCCTCAAAACCCTACTCATTGCAGGAACTATAGCTGCTTCATATTGAGAGATTTCATTATTAATGCCAAACTCAACCATACTTTTGAATATTGAAATTGTGCGGAGATCGATCCCAAACCTGTTTCTATGAGGGGATGAATTACTCGCTGAATACTTTTTAAGGCAAAACCTGCTAGCCTCCCAAGTTACAGCCGATATGGAGGGTTCTAAATAGCTTGGCCGAACATAGCTTAAGGCACCAGTAAAAAGCGTGGCCTTAGAGGACGAGCGAAGCCTAACACAACCACTTAAAATGCCATCGCTCATAGTATAAATATAGTATGAGTCTGAGTTGTCATATTCGTCTTTCTCTGAATTCCCACCATTATAACTTACAATATTCCATTTCAAGCGATCGATAAAGACGTGCTTCCTTAATTTATAAAGTTGCTTGAGAGTCGACTCATCAAGATCGTTGTAGTGGCTCGTATGGACAGAAAACGACTCTAATTGTTGTCTGGCAAGCACAGGTAATACCTCATATTAGGTCTTAAGTAAACCGATAACCTATCATTCTTTATAGAAGTGAGTAGGTGCCGGCGTGGTGTTGTTTAAAACAAAAAAGTAAGTTTTTCCATATTTTGACTATTGCCAAGCACGAGCCTAGGTAAGCCATTTTAGATACGCCACTGTCTGAAAGGACAGTGGCGTACCGATGTGGCTGTGCTAAAACTCAGAACTGCATGACGAAAAAATGACAACTTAAGGTACAGAGGAATTATGCCATGATGCGTCACGATATTATATTAGAAGACACTAGCCTCCGAGATGGTGAGCAGGCACCAGGGGTAGCATTTTCAAAAGAGGTAAAACTTCAGTTATTCAATAAACTTATCGAGGCTGGAGTAAAGTGGATCGAGCCTGGCATACCTGCAATGGGTGGTGAGGAGGTAGAAACCCTGAAAGAAATGCTCGAACGGAGGGATGAAGTAACACTGATTGGATGGAACAGGGGTATCAAGGAAGACATAGCATTCTCGATAGACTTGGGTTTCAAGGCTGTTCACATAGGCCTGCCAACTTCTACTAACCACTTAAAAGGGAGTATTGGTAAAGATAGAGTATGGCTCATTGAGAAGGTCTCAGACCTTATTAAATATGCCAAGGATAGAGGCGTTTTTGTATCGATTAGCGCAGAAGACGTAGGCCGAACGGAAATACCCTTCTTGCAGGAGTATGCAATAGCAATAACTGAAGCAGGAGCAGACCGTCTGCGGTTATCAGATACCATCGGAATTTTAGGGCCAGAAGAGTATGCCAGGCGCGTTGATGCAGTAGGACAAGTCTCTTCTATAGATACTCAATGCCATTGCCATAATGATTTCGGGCTTGCAGTTGCTAACACGATTTCCGGCCTTCGTGCTGGCGCACGTTACTTTCATGTTTGCGTTAATGCAATGGGTGAGCGAGCCGGGATGCCCGACATGGCTCAAATGGTCCTAGCACTGAAACATCTATATGGGCGTGACTTAGGAATGGACACCACGAAGCTCAAGGAGCTGTCCGAACAAGTAGCAGTAGCCAGCAAACAGCCTATCCCAGCTTGGCAACCTGTTGTAGGAGATAATGTATTTGCGCATGAATCGGGTATACATGTTAACGGAATGTTGAAGGATACTTCCACCTTTGAGCCGTTCACACCCGAAGAGGTAGGAAATAAGAGACGCTATGTGATCGGTAAGCATTCAGGCCGTGCAACGTTACGCAGTGTGCTTGAGCAGAATAGTATCACCATTAGAGAAGAAGTGCTGTCTGCCTGCCTTGCTAGAGTACGCACTGAGTCAACTCGACAGGGTTCGCAAATTGAGCCAGCACAGCTTCTGAGCTTATATCGGGAACTGGACCAGAAGGCGGAGGCAACAAAATGAACTCACCATTCGTCGAGGAGGTCATTGCCAAGCATGCGGACCGAGACAGCATACATGAAGGTGAGCTAGTCACCGCTCGTGTGGATCGCGTCTATCTCCAAGACGGAAACTCCCCAACCATAAGCAAATTGTTCAAAAAACACGGGTTTTCGGATGTGTTTGATCAAGAACACGTAGGGGTGTTTTTTGATCATTCGGTGTTGTCTCCAGACAAACACATTGCTGCCCGACTCCGTGAAGCAGAGGAATTTGCAGAATCGCTCGGAGTACAGGTCTTTAGGGCTGGAGAGGGAATAAGCCATGTGGTGGCTCTTGAGCAAGGATGGTATGAGCCTGGAACAATTGTTATAGGTTCCGATTCGCATACATGTACAGGCGGAGCAACGCAGTGCCTTGCACTTGGTATGGGAGCATCAGATTGTGCGGCTGCCATGGTTACAGGGGAAACTTGGTTAAAGGTCCCAGGAACAGTCTGGCTAGATATTAAAGGTAGACCCGCAGCAAGCGCACGAGCACGGGATGTGGTCATGCATGTACTAGCGGAACTTGGCCAGTACCCTTTCATGTACAAATCCATCGAGTGGGTGGGACCATGGGCGGAGGATTTAAGCCTGGATTCATGCGCAAGTGTGGCCAACCTAGGGGTTGAGATGGGCGCCAAATGTTCGTTTCTGCCTCAAGGCAAGGATCGACCGAATGGTATGGTTTCCCTACATAAGCCAGAAGATGGGGATCCTCGATTACATAGGTTCAATATCGAGGGTTTACCACCGATGATTTCAAAGCCAAATTCACCTGGAAACAGTGTTCCCCTAGATGAGTGCGCTGGATTAAAGATTAACTACGTATTTATTGGAACTTGTACAAACGGGCGTTTGGAGGACATAGCAGAAGCTGCTTCCGTACTCGCACAGGGTAAGGTGCGCCAAAAAGTACACTGCCTAGTCACTCCGGGATCACAAAAAGTATATCTTGAGGCTCTGGAAAAAGGCTATATCGCTACGTTAATGCGAGCCGGAGCGATTATTTCGCCTCCTGGTTGCAGTGCCTGCCTGGGAACACAAGGAAGCATACCTGCTTCCGGTGATAGAGTTTTATCTACTATGAATCGAAATTTTCTAGGCAGGATGGGAAATCCCGAAGCAGAAATCTTCTTGGCATCTCCTTTGGTAGCTGCGCATACCGCTATAAAAGGGGAAATACCAAATAGTACGGAACTAGTCTCATGAAAGAAATATTAAATTTACGGGTGCGTAGAATTGAGCAGACCATATCAACAGATGACATTATCCCGGGTAGATACAAACACATGTATACCGATGCAAAAGAACTTGCTAAACATGTATTTGAAAACGCGATACCGGGGTTTGCTGTGACTCTTCAGGAGCGAGACGTTATCTGCTGCAGTGATACGTTTGGTATAGGTAGCTCAAGGGAACAGGCAGTGAGTTCACTTCTAGCTGCCGGTGTGATAGCTGTGATAGCGCCAAGCTTTGGAAGGATCTTCTTTCGCAACGCATGGAATCTTGGGCTGATTGCGCTCGAGATTCCTAGCCCATCCTTTGCTGAAAAGGAAACTGTAAACCTCGACTTGATAAAGGGTGAAATCGCCGGTAATAGTGAAACCATAAATTTTCAGCCACCTCCAGAGAAAATGCTGGAAATGGTAGAACAGGGCGGGCTTCTTGCGATGCTCGAAAAGCGACTGGCAACTAAGCCGACAATAATTTTATCTAATTAAAGGTGTGCAACATGTGTCTACAATATAGGACCTTGCCAGATAGCCGTCGGGGTAAACTCAAAAAACAATTAGATGAAAAAGGCCATGTGAGATGTATAGAAGTGCATAACGGGCTTTCAGCGCTTGTGTGTAGTGAAGCGACAAACTACGCAATTGAAGGATCCTCGCCAAATTTTGACGCTCTCTGGATTTCAAGTTTAACTGGGTCTGCATCCAGAGGGTTGCCTGATATGGAAATGTACGTGCTGGAGAGAAGACTCGAGTTAATAGACGAAGTTTGCCAAGCGTCTATGAAGCCGATTATTGTGGACGGTGATACGGGTGGAGAAACAACAAGTTTTGAGTATTTGTGCACTAGGTTAGAATCATTAGGGGTCAGCGCAGTAGTAATTGAAGACAAACAACACCCTAAGCGGAATAGCCTGTCATTAGATTCGCGGCACGTCCTTGAAGAGCCAAATGCTTTTGGCGCAAAAATTAGACGTGCGCGCTCTGCATTGCTATCCGACACCTTTATGATTTTTGCACGGCTTGAAAGCTTAATAGCTGGACGTACCGTAGACGATGCACTGGAGAGAGCCGAAATATACCTGCGTAATGGTGCGCATGGAGTAATGATTCATTCTAAATCAAAGGATGGCGATGATATTATAGAGTTCATTACCAGATTTAGAAGCGCGGGCCACAAAGAACCAATTATATGTGTGCCTACTACCTACAACAAAATAAGAGCCCAGGACCTATTTGAGCATGGTGCCAATATTGTAATACACGCTAACCATATGCTAAGAGCATCGCATTTTGCAATGAAGAAAGTTTGCAAAAGAATCCTAGAAAATGATCGTTCTTTTGAAGCAGATGGTATCTGCAGCTCGGTCGGTGATATTTTCAGTCTGGTTGGTTACGATGCAGCTCTAGCAAGGGAAAAACAATCTACAGACGCCTAATCGTCATTTCATACAAATGACAATATCGTATCTGCAGCGCTGGAGGCTAAAATGGATATATTGGTTCTTCCGGGTGATGGGATAGGCCCAGAAATTACGAAGGCAACCTTATCAGTTTTAAACCACGTTTCTAATTTCGATTGTCTGGGTCTCACCTTTGATATAAGAGAGGTAGGACTCAAAGCGTATGAAAAAACGGGTACGACTCTACCAAACGATGTCATGAAGAGGGCTCGCGAGGTCGAAGGAATTATACTGGCGCCACTCTCTACCTACGAATATCCAAGCCGTGATGAAGGTGGCTTGAACCCTTCGGCGGAATTTCGAAATCGCCTCCATCTTTTTGCTAACTATCGGCCGAGCAAGCTTCGCAATACGAATAAAACATATAATAACATTGATTTAGTAATAGTGCGTGAAAATACTGAAGGATTTTATGCAAGCCGCTCTATGCATAGCGGAAATGGCGAATTTATGCCAGATGCTAATTCAGCGTTTGCTTTGCGTAAAATAACTGCAGATGCTACCCGTGACATTGCCACCGCCGCTTATAGATTAGCTCAGCTAAGAAGGAAGCACGTAACGATTGTACATAAGGCAAATGTACTAAAATTATCAGATGGCCTGTTTCTCAGGACTGTAAGGGAAGTGTCTCAATCTTACCCAGACGTAGCTTCGTCCGAGGTGCTAGTAGATGCTGCCGCAGCGCTACTGGTGCGAAATCCTGAGCAGTTTGACGTAATACTAACTACTAACATGTTCGGAGATATACTTTCCAATGAGGCGGCTGAATTAAGTGGGGGCCTCGGGAGCGCACCTTCTCTAAATTGCTCACATAAACTAGCCATGGCTCAGGCTTCCCATGGCTCGGCGCCAGATATTGCTGGAAATAATATAGCTAATCCGTCAGGTTTGATCCTTTCAGCGGCAATGCTGCTCGAATGGTTAGGGAGGAAGCATCACCGCACTGATCTCGTATACGCTGCAGAGCAGATTGAGCAGGCTATAGATTGCACTCTTCGGAACAAGAATACACGAACGCATGAAATGGGAGGAACCCTGAGTACGAGTGGCTTCGCGGAAGCTGTGATCGCAAATTATGCTTCAGAAAATCATGCCTATAACTCAGCGAGTTGACAAATGAACGTAGCTATGGCGATTAGTGTTAAGGGAGTCGAATATAGTTGCAAGGCTGGTTGGCCGGCGATCATATTATCTGAAGCTAATAACAGTGCAGCTTTGGAGGTGGATGGGTTTGAAGTTAAGGTAGTTCACGATGTGGAGAGGAATATTGTCGAATTAAAGAGCGAGCTGCCATGCTTAAATGTGCAATTGCCAACCACTTGGGAAGCTGCTCTACTGGCTATTGAAAATGCATACCCGGGCGCATCTGGGCATGCTGTGGTTCTTGCCCCAGTCGGAAGCTATCTATCACCTGTTAAAATAGGCGCTATTGATAGCGTAATATTTTCTAACATCACGCCTCAATCAGACTGGCTGCGAGATGCTTGGGCCTTATCTTGTGTTTCAATAAGCCATACGCGCTGCTGGTTGGTCAATATAATCGGTTCCCGTAACCGAAAACCTGAAGTAGATAGCTTTGCTCGAAGAAGTGTTGTTCCAAGCAAGATGGTAAATCCGCCTGCCATGTTGAAGATAGCTGATACTGCCACTCTTTCAGAGTTTGCAAGGGACTGTGGCTGGAGTGATGCATACTTTCCCGACATAGTTTTGTTAGGCAAGGCCGATAATATCTGCGCTACGGATAAGGAATTTAATGTTTGGTTGGCAGTTACAGATGCTGTTGTCGCTTTTGTCTTAGCCTATCAAATCGGCACATATTACCAGCCTGATCTACAAAGAGAGACTAGATATGAGATCCTTCATGAGTCCCTGAAAACCCCTTTGCGAGGTCAACCATGAATAGGCATAATTCGCTTTCTATATCTAAGCCAAGAATTGCTTTGCTTGGTATGGGGACCATCGGCAAACGCCTGGCTGAGACAGTCAAAGGTATACCTGAATTTGAGCTGACTGGTGTAGGGGTTAGGCGTTTAACTCCAGCTTTGATTCCGATAATACAAGCAGGGATTCCAGTTTATTGCACAGATTCTAATGATAACACCAGCCTAGAAGGCGTAGTGGCTGGGGATGCTGCAGATCTTCTATCCTCTAGCGATTATGTATTAGACTGTACTCCGAGAGGCACTGGTGCTGTCTATTCAAATGTCTATAATAATTATAACCTAAGGATGATCTACCAAGGTGGTGAGTCATCTGCTTTGGCTGCTTGCAATTATTGTTATGGCCATGGTTACAATGAAGCTATATCTGCGCCGTCAGTGCGAATACTCAGTTGTAATACGACTGGCCTGGTCCGTATTATTCATTCACTTTCATCTTCTTTCACTGTTCAATCAGTTAGAGCTGTTCTTACTAGGTCCGCAGCTGATCCAGATAAAAGCCTTAAAGGTTATGTTAACAACATATTGCCTTCTATGGGCGTATCTCATCATAGCAGTGACGCTAAATTGTTTTGGCCTGACTTAGAAGTACATACGCAAGCTACGTATGCTCCCGTAAACTGTGGACACCTTATAAGCATGTTCGCCAACCTCAAGGGCATCCACAGTAGATATGAAATACTAGATGTTCTGAGGAGTTCCCCTCGAATAAAGGTGATAGAGGGTCGAGGTGGTTTAACTGATCTGCGTGATGTCGGACGTGGCCATAAAAGAAATGATTGTCCTGATTTAATCATATGGCAAGAAAGTGTTCAAACCTTTGGAGAAAATGTTGTCCTTTCGGCTGGCGTTCACATGGAATCTATTGTTATTCCAGAAACACTTGATGCACTTTTTGCAATGACTCGCCTGGAACTTGACGTTAACAAAGCAATGGGAAGAAGCGATCAGGCTATTTTATAAATATGACAATTGTGAGGGTGTTATGCTGATCGCACTTAGTGGTCAATTCCATCATGATCTTCATGAGCGTTTGGCGAAATATTTAGAAACATTCAGCCTCGATGATGCTATCGGCACTGGTAAGCTAATTGATGCGGTTATTCTTGTCACCCGGGGAAAGCTCGTGGTTGATTCTAGTTTCTTAAATCAGGCGCCTAGTTTGAAGTTAATTATAAAAGCCGGCTCTGGCTTAGATACGATCGACTTACAAGCTGCGGCAGCTCGTAAAATTGATGTTGTCGCCACTGGTGGCTCTGAAGAGAGCGTCGCCGATTTAGCCTTGGCACTGCTGTTCTCTAGCTTGCGCCAGATTCCTACGTTTAATACTGCAGTTCGCCAAGGAAACTGGGATATAAAATCTCAACTAGTTACCGATACAATAGCGTCTCGCCAGGTCGGCATAGTAGGGTTCGGATGTATAGGAAAGGCCTTTGGAAAGATGGTCCGTGCTCTTGGCGCAGACGTTTACGCATGGGACAGGTCTATAGAAGCTGGGCTCAAGGCCGAACAGCTCTCAAGCTATAATATTAAGCCATGCAGGTCTCTTAATGACTTGTTTAAGGTGTGTAGTGTTGTTTCTATTCATTTGCCCCTGACCCCAGGCACCGTAGATCTTATTGGAAGAAAGGAGATATCAATGTTGAAGCCAGGAGCCATTCTGATTAATACCGCTCGCGCCTCAATTGTTGCACATGATGATTTGCTCCAGGCTTTGAAAAATGGAACATTGGCTTCTGCGGGCCTTGATGTACATTATAATGAGTATTCGCTAATGCATGMCCCTTTGCTATCTCTTCCTAACGTTGTACTTACCCCTCATGTAGGCGCGCAGACACGTCAATCGCAACATGCAATCGCGGATCGAATAGTTTCTAAGGTTAGGTCCTTTGTCACTCGATCTGGGGGAGCTTGATATAAGCTTACTTGTTGCTTTTGTTATTTTTCTTCGAAAGATCAAATAAGGAAAAGAAAACATGACTCCTAATATCACTCCATTGATCGCTGGTAATTGGAAAATGCACGGGCTCATGAGTTCGCTGTCTGAGCTGTCTGCTATTGGGCAAGGCTTAAAAAAACATCCATCGGAGGCCGAGGCCATTATTTTTGTGCCAGCAACACTTATTTATCAAGCAAGCGAATGTCTAACCAATTCGCCTGTCCGTATCGGCGCCCAAGATTGTGCCATAAAGGTATTTGGTCCTCACACCGGTGATATTTCCGCTGAAATGCTAAAGGATGCCGGGGCTACCTACGTGATTGTTGGCCACTCAGAACGCCGCATTGATCATGGCGAAACGGACATCATTGTTAATAGTAAGGTTGAGGCCGCATGGCGAGCAGGTCTGGTGCCTGTGATCTGCATCGGCGAAACATTAGAAGATAGCAGAGCCGGAAAGACTCTCGATGTTTTATCGAAGCAGCTAAAAGGCTCCCTTCCTGAAGCTGCAGGTTCCGAAAGCTTCGTAATAGCCTATGAGCCAATCTGGGCGATTGGTACAGGGTTGACCCCTACGCGTGAGGATATAGCCTCGACACACTCTTTTATACGAAACGAACTTGTTGGGTTGCTGGGCTCGCCAGCTAACTCTGTTCGACTTCTTTACGGTGGCTCTGTCAACCCAGACAACGCTGAAGAGATCTTATCGATCGCTAACGTTGATGGGGCGCTTGTAGGACGTGCAGCGATGCAAGCTAAAGATTTTATAGCATTACACAACAAAGTGCCTGGCTAGCACCTGCTATACTTAAACCAAGCTAACGAGCATGTATTTTCATGAGGATATTAAATGGAAATCGAGATAACCTTTGTAGTGTTGTTTGCTGCCATGCTAAATGCTGGCTGGAATGCCCTTGTAAAGGTAGGTGGAGACAAAATTGCAGTTATGGCGTTAATAACCTTTATGGGCAGTTTGTTTTCCCTTGTTGCCTTACCTTTCGTTACTATCCCCTCCCCTGAAAGCTGGCCACTTTTATGTGTGGCAATCTTAATACATACTGCCTATCATTTTTCCCTTCCTTTGGCTTACAAATTTGGGGATTATGGGCAAGTGTATCCCATTGCTCGTGGTTCGGCGCCATTACTCGTTACATTAGGCGCAGCTTTGTTTGCTTCCGAAGCATTAAGCTTTCCAATTTTAATTGGCATTTTACTCCTTTCCGTTGGCGTCATGGCTCTAGCACTCGATGCTAAAACCGGGATTACCCAGAACCCGCGAGCAATTTTTACCGCCTTAGGCACTGGTTTTTTTATTGCGTCCTATACCCTCGTTGATGGAATTGGTGCACGTCAAGCTGGTTCAGCGTTCGGATTTGCTGTTTTATTGACTATAGGTAACGGCTTGCTAACTTTTATTATTGCTATGACATGGAAGCACAAATTAATCTTAGAGGTGATTCGCAATAATATCGTTTCGGTAAGCATTGGTGGTGGCATGCAGGTTGGAGCGTATTGGATAGTTATCTGGGCTATGGCATATGCACCGCTTGGTATGGTTTCAGCTTTGAGAGAAACCAGCGTGCTTTTCGCTGCTCTTATTTCTACTTTCATTCTTAAAGAGGGCTTTGGTGTTTGGCGCTTTGTTTCTGCTGCGATGATAGCTGGTGGGATAGGGCTAACTCGTTATAGGCCATGATAAATCTTCCATTGCTTCGCCCTGATACAGGAGTAATCTATGAATATTTTCAGCTTGGAAGGTCGTGTTGCTGTTATTACTGGTGGGAATGGAGGCCTAGGGTTCGGTATTGCTTCTGCGCTGCATTCATACGGAGCTACGGTTGTGATAGCGGGACGTCAGAAAGATAAGAATAAATCAGCTGTTGAAAGACTCTCTCGACTAGGGGGGCGGGTGTTGGGGATTGAGGTTGACGTAGCAGATGAGCTTTCATGTAAAGCGATGCTTGCTGTTGTGGCAGAAGAGTTTGGTCGTATTGATATACTCGTGAATAATGCTGGTATTGCTATCCGCAAACCCCCTGAGGAATATTCTGTTGATGAATGGCGTAGCGTAATTGATGTCAATCTCTCTGGTGCGTTTTATTGCTCTCATCACGTATACCCTTATATGGTTGAAGTAGGTGGTGGTAAAATTATTAATATAGGCTCGATGTTATCTATTTTTGGAATGCCTTTAAGCGTGCCTTATGGCGCTAGCAAGGGAGGTATTGTACAGATGGGTCGATCTTTTGCCGCAGCTTGGGCTGATAAGAATATTCAAGTAAATGCTATTTTGCCAGGATGGGTAGATACGGAGATGACAAGAGAGACACGCTCCCAGGTGAAAGATTTACATCAGCGTGTTATCGATCGAACCCCTGCTAAGCGATGGGGCCTACCCAGTGATTTTGCCGGTGTCGCAGTTTTCTTGGCCAGCTCTGCTTCTGATTTCGTTACAGGCGTTGCCTTACCCGTTGATGGCGGGTTTTCCATTAGCGGCTAGATAAAATCACTATTTCTCTTCCGCGTGAGGCCACATTTTGCGTAAGGTGAATACTCATTCGGTTCTCGGGAAGGTTCATTGGCTTGCAGTGGGGCTGGATTTCCTTCGATACAGTATGACTGTACAGTACAAGGAGTTGCCTCATGGTTTGCACACCACGATTTGAAGGAACCGCTAACGGAAGCGGCCAACTGGCCGGACACATTGCCATCCTGGGCTTGTCCTCCGAAAGCTCGCGGTATCCCCTCCCCCTGATGGCCGGCGAGGTCAGGGCTGGCTTTCCGATCCATGCCGAGGCTGAGGTCGATCGCATCCTCGACCTTACCGAGCACCTGATACCTCGCCCAAGCGCCAGCTATTTCTGCCGTGCGAAGGGGGACAGCATGGAGGGATGCGGCATCTACGATGGGGACTTGCTCATTGTCGATCGCTCGCTGGAGCCAGTGGACGGAGACATTATCGTGGTGTGTCTGGATGGCGAGCTTACTTGCAAGCAGCTTGGCAAATGGCATGGTCAGCCAGCGCTATTGCCAGGTAACCCGGCCTACCATCCGATCGCTCTCATTGGAACCGATTGCGAGACATGGGGTGTCGTCACTCACAACGTCCATACGCATCGTCGTAGAGGTGTGTGATGATTGGCCACTGTGATTGCAATAACTTTTACGTCAGCTGTTTTCGCGTTTTCATGCCCGAGCTGCGCGGGCGCCCTGTCGGTGTCCTATCCTCGAACGAGGGATGCCTCGTCGCTAGGTCAAATGAATTGAAAGCCCTTGGCGTGCCTAATGGCTTGCCCGCCTTCCAGCTCTCCCCTGATGTCCGTCGACAGACAGTGCTGCTTAGCTCGGCCTATGCCCTGTTTGGCTAGATGTCGCGACGGGTTGTGTCCACCATGCAGGCCCATACCGGCCCAATATCGGTGTACTCAATTGACGAGCAATTCATTGACTTGTCAGGACTGTCTACCGATGAGCTGCAAGCGCATACGCAAACTGTATGGCGTGGAAAAGCAGGCCAAGGCCCTGGCGCCTGAGGCGCGTCAAACGCTGCGTGACCAGAAGAGCCGCCCATTAATCGATCAACTGCGCACCTGGCTCGACAAGTCACTGGCCCAGGTGCTGCCCAAAAGCGCACTGGGGAAAGCCCTTCACTACCTGGATCATCAGTGGCCCCGCCTGACCCGGTTCCTGGACGATGGCCTGATCCCGCTGGACAATAACCCAGCAGAGAACGCTATCCGCCCGTTCGTGGTGGGACGCAAGAACTGGCTGTTCAGCCACACCCCGAGCGGTGCTCAGGCCAGCGCGGCGATCTACAGCCTGATCGAAACCGCCAAGGCCAATGGCCTCTCGCCCTACGAGTACCTGCAGTACGTCTTCGAAACACTGCCCACCCTCAACAACGATGACGAACTGAACACGCTGCTGCCTTGGCAGTGGAAAGAGACGTTACCCCTCTGAACAATGACTGGCTAGATGTAGTTATTGGAGCGCTTACTTCGATCCAGCCCTCGMCTTCCGAGACGGTGAGGTCATGCTGTCGAGCCACCTCAGCGACGGTGGTCTTGCCCTTGAAGATATCCATGACCACAGCGGCTTTGCGCTTGGCGGTCCAGCGTTTGACTGAGGGTTCGTTGTTCATCTCATCCTCCTGATAGCTGCACTATAGCCTGTGCAGCTCTGGAGGGGGTCACTTCAATTTGACCGACAGCAGCAACTTATTACAAATTTCTATCATACCGTGATCGCATTCATGGCGGATATAATCGGAACCGAATCGATATTCGGGTCATTCAAATTCGGAAGAAGGACATCCTTCCAATATTTATTGGCATCACCTGGTTTTCCTTGACTTGTCCCATCTGGCATTCTTAGGTGAGTCGGAATGCTATTATCTCTATGTGCTGGCTCGAAAGTAGTTTCGTGACAGCGTAGTACCCTCGAAATTCCACTAGCTAAATCTAAACCAAATTGGTCTGAGATTGATTTTTGAATCCCCGAGTCGAATCTAGGATTACCCGTATTGTCATAACCTATAATGCTTGCCTTATCAGTGTCGCAAATTACGCTGTAAGGAATAAAAAATTGAGACAAGACTTTCTGATAGAACGGGATATTATTCACTGTGCCGCAGTTAAGAATAAAATAAAATCTTGACTGAACGTGCTCTTGGAATCAATCCCTAAGTATTATTTATTCTGTTGGCCCTTCAACTAATATAACCTCGTCAGAATAGAAAGATTCACAAATATGCGGATTGAACCTTAGGACTTCATACATCTCTTGTTTAAAATCATCATCTGATTTTGAGCCAGCAGCAGCTTTTAAGAATTGGTCTGATACTTGATGAAGCTGTTTAGAATCTTCTTTCTTAACCAGCCTGACAATGGAAGACTTGAGCTTAGAAATATCGATCATCGACGGTGAATGCGAAGCGCAAAGAACTTGGTATGGCGTATTACCAGAGCTAACTTTATATATAAGCTCTCGTAGTTCACGTATTACCTTTGGATAAAGGAATAGCTCAGGCTCTTCAAATAAAACCAAATAGTCTTTTCTTCCTTCTATCCGTTCAAACTCTTCGGCAACATCTCTCATGAGAAGTAAAGCAAAGATCGTCGTCCGAATTGTTCCATGACCAATATGAGCAGCATGACTTGGCAAGTCTGTATCAATTTCTCCGGAACTATTTACATTTTGAAAATGGATATCGTACTCACGACCTAGCTTGTTTTCTGTCCATGCTACACGATCCTTTTTATCCTCAATCCCCACACGAATTTTAGGGAAAAGTGCTATCATATACTCGTTAACAGATTCTTCATAGCTGGCTATGACATCTTTGTTGTACATTTTTTCCTGCAATTCTTTGATTTTTAATTGTGCCGCCTGCAACTCTGCTAATTCGGCATCTTTTAGTCGGGACTCTGCAACAGATTTCAGAATTTCATTTATGATATTTTTTGCTTCTTCCTCGCTAGGCATTGCTTTTATAAAGATTGGCTTCGGCAAGCATGATTGAAAGACTGAATGTAGCCCTACTGACGCATAGCCTTTGTCAACGAAATCGTTATCTTCTGGACTCCAACTCAAAGCCTTTTTGGATATTTTCTTCCCATCTAGAACCCATTCATTTCGTAGCCTTATACGACTACCATCAATAAGATATTTTTTATAACTATCTTTTGATTTAGGTGCAGCCTCTTCAATCCTCTTCATGTCCCATTCATCGAGCTCAACCTCTATTTCTACTTGTAGAGTAGTCCCATTAGCCTGGCGATAGAAATCCAGTTGCTTTGGATCAATGCCTTGATAGAAGAACTCATATGCTCTGAGAAACGTTGACTTTCCTGTATTGTTTTGACCAAAAATAAAAAGTGTGTATATACTATTAAAATCAATGCGGTTCTTTTCTAAGCCGCCCGTTATACCTCGATAATTATTAACCGAAAAATTGCTAATCTTCATTTCGTTGATCCTTAATTTTTTGGATGCTTAACGCCGCTGGTAACGGGCCGCTTTAAAGCAGAGCCAAAGGCGGCGCGGAAAAGCGGTCTAGTTGACTGCTTTGTTAATGTCTACTTGTCGCGGATAAATTTTGAAATTCGCTCCCTCAAACCCTCTTCTAGTCCTTGGGCAATTCCAGCCGCAGCGCCACAAATTATCATTCCTGTAGGCACCGCTATAAAAAGTAGTGGAGTTGTACCTGCAACCGCAAATCCTATATATGTTCCAGCACCACATCCGCCAGCTTTCGTTAAAAGGCTCCCTATAGATTCTGCGGTCAAAGGCGAATTCTCGAAGGGGAACACCGCGGCCATCGAGACATACTCAGCAAATTTATAGACCTCAGGCCCATGTGTGAACTTGCCAAGCAGGTAGGACCTATCCGATTTCCAGCCCTCTAAATCTTCTTGATTTTCTGCTAGAAGTAAAGTCGCTATTGCCCGCTGAATCCAATCAAGCTCTACTTCTTCTAATAAGCGAATCCCCAGCCTTTCACCAACTTGATCCAGAGTAGTGAAATTCTCTATGTTGAAATTTCTCGCTGGAATGGTGATAGCCCTAATTCCCAAGCCCTCTGAAAAAGAGACTTCAGTTTCGTATGTTTGTTTTACTTCCATTMCCTTTCCTCCCTGACATTAACGCTTGTAGCAGGGGCGCGACATCAGGAGCATCCCTTGCCTGCAGTGATTATATCCTTAATTTTGGCTAGGCACCTTATTCGGAAATTCCTAAATAAACTTCATCAACATCTCAGAAAAAGCGATTAAGTCCTCACAATCCTCCTTGCTCATCAATGCAATCTCGTGAGTTGCTTCGTTTCCTTTTTTCCGAATATGGTCTACCCAACCTCGACCGTTAGGTGGTATAAAGCCTTGCTCTGCGAGATAGTTCACGTAGTGAATGAATGGCTTACCTTCTTCCGCACCTTGTTTTACACCAATGTTCATCAACAGCTTCCGACAAAGTAGTACCGAGCCGGTATAGGCCGACGCCGCAACGCAGTTACGAGCCTCTTTGTACAAAGCGTCCAGATCTTCGGGTAAGCGGTTAACGTCGTTTCCGGGTGCAACATCTGGATGCTGATGACCTTGGCCATCTATATGAGTTGGTTGATCACAATGAGGACAGATATAGATTCTTTGATTGCTGTCAGAGAAGAAGCCAATGTGAGTGGCGATAATGTTTCCGCAATGCCCACATGTGTATTGCTTTGAGCTAATATTATTTACACTATTCCATGGTATAGTTTCAAAGCCCTATTCTGATATAACAGCGTATTTGATTCCCATCTTATAATTGAAAAAATTCTCGGCGCGTTTATCCAGCAAATGCAACCTGCAAAATTCGCGCGCCTGCTGTATTTTTCATTTCAATAATACTATACTGATAACTAAGCTTTTCTTATTCATTCAACACCTGCACTTTGACGCTGTCGCCACCAAACGCCACCCTACCCGCTATCGTTTCCATCCCTTCAATCGGCTGCTCGTAGCTCCAAGCAATATCCCGACGCTCACCCAGCGAAAAATACACCGTGTGTCCTTTAAACGGGCAGTGGGTCGTCGTTTCTGAGGTGTTAAGCAAATCCATGCGCACGTCTTTTCGCGGGAAATAGTGGCGCGGCGGGTAGCCGGTTTCGCGGAGTTCGAGGGTTTGGGTACTCTTTATAACTTCCACAAGCAGCTTGCCATCCACATGCACCTGCATGCGCTGGCTAACGGGATGAAGCGTAATGCGAGGTGCCTGTGGCATTCGGTTGTTCCCTGCGGCGATTTTCGCTCTAATAAAATCAGCCTAGCAGTTGGCTCCGTTGAATCCTACGTTTGCCTCATTAAACTTTAGGATACGGACATGACCTGGGTCATGTTGATGCCAGTGCTACCACCCTACCACTGCCTTTGGCTGAAGTAATAAATGCTTGGGCTTTGAGAAAGGACGTTTGGAAGAGCTTAAGGAAGGCGAGCAGCGTGCTTTGGAAAGCCAACGCAACGCGGCCCGTAAGCTGATCGCTCGCACCGAAATGGATGATCAGGTGATCGCGGACATCGAAAAGCTGCCCGTCGCAGAGATGGAGACGTGACGGGCAGAGACTCAGCATTAAGGCCTAAGCAAGCTGGCGCAACCTCCGCCACTGGGCCAGCGTTTGAATATCCTCCGGTGTCGTCCGGCAGCATCCGCCAATGCCTGACGCACCTGCTGCCAGCCATTGCTCAACTCCTTGCGCCAGCCCGGAAATATCCGCAGCGGTATGATCGCATTGTGCCGGGTGCCAGGTTTTGGTCACCGCGTCATACACTTCCCCTGAGTTGGGGTAAACCAGCACCGGCAGATCGCACTGACGGCGGATTTCCTCAATCAGCGATTCGATATGGGCCAACGCCGTGCAGTTCACACCAATCGCCGCTACGCCTGGGCAGTTGGCCAGGGCCCTCGCACATTCTGCGATCGGCGTGCCATCGCTGATGTGTTTGCCATCCTTCGCCGAGAAGGTAATCCAGGCCTGCACACCTGGGTGCTCAGCCAGCAAATCGGTGATCGCCAGCGCTTCCTCCAATGAAGGCAAGGTTTCAGCGGCCAGTAGATCCGCCCCCGCCGCCAGCAAGAGTTCAAAGCGCTCACGGTGAAACTCAACCAGCCCGGCGCGATCCAGATCATAGCCGCCTCGGTATTCACTGCCGTCCGCCAGATACGCGCCATAAGGGCCAACGGATGCAGCCACCAGCGGTTTGGGGCGGTCGGTTTGGCCGGACTGCCAGACCGCATCCCGCGCTTGCTGCGCCAGCGTGACCGATAACTGAATCAACGCCCGAGCCTCTTCTGCCGTCATCCCCGCCTGCATAAAACCCGGCACCGTGGCCTGATAGCTGGCGGTAATCGCACAATCGGCACCGGCTTCAAAGTAAGCCTGATGCACCTGACGAATCTTCTCTGGGGCTTGCGCCAACAAGCGCGCCGACCAGAGGGCATCATTGAGGTCACAGCCTAGCGCTTCCAGCTCGGTGGCCATGGCGCCGTCGATGACCATAAAGGGTACGTTGGCCAACAGGGCTTTGATCGGATTCAACTCATTCATACGGTGTTTTCCTCAACGGCGTTGGGCGAATATTCAGAACGTTGGGAGGCCCCACGGTGGCGCACATAGTGCACCAGGTAGCACAGGCCAATGAAAGGCACACCGAAATAGAGCGCCACGCGTTGTTGCGGGTCGAAGGCAATGCCAATGCACGCGGCCAGACAGGCTGCAAACGCAATAATCGGCACCCAGGGGTAGAACGGCGTGCGATAAACCAGATCCTTCAGTTGCCCGCCTTCACGCAGGTAGTGGCGCCGGAAGTTAAACTGGCTAAGCGCAATCGCCATCCAGACCACCACCACAGCCAAACCGGAAATCGAGACCAGCACCAAGTAGACGGTTTCAGGGGCATAAACGCTGGAGAACAGAGCACCCAGGCCGCCGACCATGCTGAGTAATAGGGCATTCATCGGAATGCCACGCTTGTTGAGGCGGCCAAGCGACTTGGGCAAGGTGCCTTGGTCAGCGAGCGTCCATAGCATGCGCGACGAGGCATAAAGACCGGAATTGGCCGCCGACAGCAGCGCGGTGATGATGACAAAATTCATGATATCGGCTGCACCCGGCACGCCAAGGCGCTGGAACACAGCCACAAAGGGGCTTTGACTGAGCCCGGCTTGATCCTGCGGTAACAGCGCCGCAATCACGACGATGGTGCCGACGAAAAACAGGATCAACCGCCACAGAGTCGCGCGGATCGCCTTGGGCACATTGCGGGCCGGATCCACCGTTTCCCCGGCGGCAATGCCAATCAGCTCGGTGCCGGAAAAGGCAAACATCACTGCCAGTAAGGCGGTACCAATGGCCATCAGGTTGGGCGGCATGGCGCCCTCTCCCCACAGTGCCGATAGCCCCGGTGAGGCGACCTCAGCGCCAGCGGCATCATGCAGCGGTACCCAGCCAATAATCGCCACGGCGCCCACCAGCACAAACACCACCACCGCAATCACTTTGATCAATGAAAGCCAGAACTCAGACTCGGCAAAGAAGCGCGAGGTAAACGCATTCACACCAAACACAATCGCCGCAAACATGCCGCTCCAGTACCAGCCGGGGATGTCGGGAAACCAGCGCCCCATAAAGACCGCCGCCGCGGTGAATTCGGAACCTAGCGCCACTGTCCAGGTGAGCCAGTACATCCAAGCCACCATATAGCCGGTTCCCGGGCCGATATAGCGGCTGGCATGCGCGCTGAAGGCACCTGAATCCGGCATATGCACCGCCAACTCGCCCAGGCACATCATCACCAGCCAAGCAACAATGCCACCTACCAGATAGGCCAACACTGCCCCAATAGGCCCGGCCTGCTGAACGGTATAACCGGAACTCAAAAACAGCCCGGTGCCAATCACGCCCCCCAACGAGAGCATCACCAAATGGCGCGTCTGCATACTGCGCTTGAAGTGCGCCCCCTCTTGATCACTTGCTGGCTCACTCATGGTGACATCCCTATCTTTGACCTAACACGGCTCCAGGCGCCCAGCGGCCTGGCTCAGAAAGGGCACCATTTTAGTGCATCCTTAATTTACTAAAAAGCATAAAAGGATTGTTTAATATTCTTATTTTGAATATAAAGCCTGAAATGAGTGATAAGCGCGGGGAGTATCAATTTAGATAATGACTGGTGCCAATCAGCGATACTAACTGAATGCAGTCTGCTCAAAGCTTGCACGTGCTGTAACACCAGCATGCCATTCCTGTAACTGTGGATACTCTTCTTTCCAGTTCACCTCTGGCAGCCTAAAGGCGAGATAATCCAGCGCCACTGCGGTAGCGATGTGGCCCAGGTTGATAGTTGAGCTCTGTTGTTCTTCGCCAAGCTCACCGTCCAACTGTTTCAGTAGCCGCTGAATGGCCCTCGAACGCCTCTGCCCCAGCTCGCTATCATCAATCCCATTGCCGTAATGCTTTCTGGCAATCACGGTATTGAACGCGGCATCCATCAGGTTTTGTCCCAGCCCTGCCAGGTGCAACACCTCACCCAAGCTGTCTTGGGCAATCATCGGCTTGTTGGGGCTAACGCTATCCAGGTAAACGGCAATCAGCAGTGACTCGCTTAACGTGATCCCCTTCTCCGTTATCAACGCCGGAATACGCCCTGCGGGGTTAGCTTTTAATAGATCGGCATCGTCTGCCCAGGGGTCGCACCACTTCAGTGTGACGCTTTCCGCTAAGCCTTTTTCCAGTAACACGATCCGCGCTAGGCGCGCATAGGGTGATGTCGCGTTCAGGTAGAGTTCCATTATTGCCTCCCTTGGTTTGAAGAGTGCTGGGAAGAAAGCTGCGCGTGGCGTTGCTGTACACCACGGCTAAGCAGTATCAACAAAAAGCCTGCCACCAACATAAGGCCGCTGATGGCAAATAGCTGCGTGTAAGTGCCCCAGGCACCATAAAGCGCGGACATGGAATAGCCTGCCACCGCTTGGGCAGCAGCAAAAGCAGCGGTTGCCTGCCCCCAAAGCCTCTTGTGCGCGGTCGGGCCTACTAATTCAGCAAGGCGGCCAGAGGTGAGTGCAACAATGCCGGGGATCATCGCCCCCACCATGAAGGAGGAAACCGACTGGCTGAACAGTGCTAGCGAGAATACCGGCAGCGAAACAGCGGCGGCCTTTGCCGCAAAGGCGATCATCAAGCCGCGATGCCAACCCACACGCTGCACCAGTGCGCCTACCATTAACGGTCCACACACTGCACCCAAGCCGAAGATGCCCCACTGCAGGGAAGCTGCTTGACTGCCCAACGCATTTTCCCTGGCGAGATAATCCACCCAGAACACGGTATGGGGCACAAACCCAACCGCGTCCAGGGCATAGGCGCCAATAACCAGCAACACCACTAGCTTGACTCCCGCAACTCCCTTCTGGCTATTGGCCGTTGGGCTAGTTGCCAAATGTGGGGCTACATGTAAGTGGTCAATGCCCCAGTCGCCTAAAAGGCCCGCCGCGATGCAAAGCAACCCCAGCGTGCCCCAGGTGACCGTTAGGCTTAACTCAAGAAGCACGGGTACGATGGAGGCGGAAAGCAGTGCGCCCAAACCAATGCCGGTAAACACCATGGCACCCACACTGGCTCGCCTTTCAGGCGGTGTCGCCGCCAGCGCCAGCGAGGGGCCAACCACCATTAAGACGGCCCCGGCAATACCGGAGACTAATCGACATAAGAAGAACCATGAGAAGCTGCCCGCCCCAGCGCAAAGCATAAAACTGAGAGCGATAGCCGCGAAGCTTGCGCCGATTACCAGCCGAGGAGAAAAGCGCTCACTCAGCGAGTGAGCTGCGAGTGCACCGATAAAATACCCCAGCAGGTTAGCGGCCCCCAGGTAGGCGCCTTGGCTCGCGGAAAACCAGCCCTCTTGAATAATTGCGGGCAATAGCGGCGTATAGGCGAAGCGCGCAATGCCAATCCCCGCCAGGGTCGCCATTATTCCTGTCATCAGGGCGGGCAGATCGTGGGTAGTGAGTGTTCGATGCATCATGTGGTGTCCTTTTCGTGCCGCCTTTCGGGCAAGGTGGGCAGCGCGTTAGTGCACAGCCAGACTACGCGCGAGGAGCTATTTCTAGAAACGATTAGTTTTGATAGCTACTATCTTGTTTACAGATAGACTGACAGGGAGACGGCACGTGCAATTGAAATCACTGCGACTATTCATGGCCGTGGCCGAAACAGGCAGCTTCGTGACGGCGGCTAAGCAGCTGCACACGGTGCAATCCAATGTGACGGCCCACATCAAGAAACTTGAGGGCGAGTTAGGCGTACAGCTGATTCACCGCGCAGGACGCGTTCGCCCTACGAGTGCGGGTTTGGCACTGATGGAGTACGCCGAACGCATACTGAACGCCCACGATGAAGCGGTATCGCTATTCAAAGGCCAGGAAAAGGCGTGTGGGCGGCTACGTATAGGCGCCATGGAGACCACAACGGCGTTGCGCCTTCCGCCGATACTGGCGGCGTACCATGCGGCACAGCCTGACGTTGATATCCAGATAAAGACCGGGCCCACGGCTGAGCTGGTCGAGTTGTTGCTTAACGGGCAGGTGGACTGTGTTTTCGTGGCCGGGAGGCTTGAGCATGGCCGCTACCACTTGATCAAAGCGTTTAGCGAGCAGCTTGTTTTAGTAGGCTCAACGCCTATGACGAAAATGCCCTCTTCACAAGCGCTGCTGACGTCCGCCTTCTTGGCGTTTCGCCAAGGGTGCAGCTACCGCCAGCGTATCGAGCTGTTGCTGGCTTCCTACGGCGTCAATGCMGGCCGAATTTTTGAGTTCGGTTCGCTGGACGCGATGCTTGGCTGCGTTGCTGCCGGGATGGGTTACACGGTTCTGCCCCGTGGGACGGTTGAAGCCCACCAGCACCGGTTTGGGATTCACACGCTGGAACTGCCCACGTCCATCGCCAATGTCGATACCTATTTTGTCGCCCCCGAACCAGAGTCCTGGACACCCGCCCTGGCAAGCTTCGCTGAAACGTTGCGTGACGCGGTGGTGGTGGATGAGCCTCAGCTGACTGCGTCGTGAGGTGGATCTAAGAATTCCGGGGGGTATTTAGGCTTTTTTACAAAATGGGCCCTAATATGGGCCTCTCCTCTCTCTCATGAGCCAATAGTTGCTTCCCGAAGACCCGCTACTTATTCTTAGATATATTTTTATGCGAAGCGGTAGAATAGCGTATTGATACGAGGGGGATGCATGAGCGATCAGGAGGATAGTCGCCGCGGTGACCACCCGCGATCAGGTTTTACGGCTGTTCAATATCATCGATTGGATGATCCAATTGCCTAGAAGTTTAGATCCTGAATTTGCACAGGCGGTCTACGCCATACAGGAGGAGAAGCACATGCCTTACGTCAACACGATTGAGAGACTGGGTATTGAGAAAGGACGTCAAGAAGCTGAGAAGCACGCATTGGAAAGCAAGCATAATGCAGCCCGAAAGCTGATCGCTCGCACCGAAATGGATGACCAGATGATCGCCGACATCGAAGAGCTGAGCGTCGAAGAAGTAGAAAGGTTGCGGGCCGAGACCCAGCACTAAGCTCGCTTTCTATCTCTTATTAGCCGCTCGCTCAACGCGACGAGGTCTTCAGCCACATAATCCCATGCTTCTTCTGCTTCTAAATCTTTGCTCTGTTGGGGCCCATATTCTGTGCACCGGGGTATAAACGCCGTTTTCATTCCCAGTGCACGGGCAGCACCCAGGTCGTAATTGTGCGCCGCGCATAGCATCACCTCTTCTGGCGGCAGGCGAAGCAGGCGGCAAGCCCCTAAATAGACTTCAGCGTCAGGTTTGTAGTGTTGGAATAACTCTGCGCAAAACACCATATCCCATGGCAATTCGGCATAACGGGCAACGTCCACCATTAGCGACAAGTTGCCGTTGGTCAGGGTTGCAATGATGTAGTGCTCTTTTAATTGTTGAAGGCCGCGTTGCACATCCGACCATGGCGCTAAGCGATGCCAGAAGAGGTTAATGCGATCAATGATCGCCTCGTCTAGCGCAATCCCATGTTGATTGAGTAGTTTGACTAGGCTTTCTCGGTGCAGGTCATCCAATCCCATCCATGGGATTTCGCCTTGCCGTACCCTATTCATCGAAGGGGCATACTGATGACGCCATTGATCCGTCAATACTTCACTGGGTAGTTCAACCCCCAGCTCTTTCTCTAGCTCATTGAATTGCTTAATCAAACTGGAGCGCCAATCAACAATAGTGCCAAATACGTCAAACACGATCGCTTTCATTATTTTCTCCTTGCCGCGGGATGGTCATTAATAGCCCCCATAACGTCATGGCGATCAGCAGACTCCAGCCGAGCATAAAACTGCCACTTATATCTAACAGCCACCCAAGGAGTGGTGGTATCGATACAATCGCCAGTTGGTTAATCGCCATAGCCAATCCCAGAACAAAGCCGGTTTTATCAGCAGGTGCAGACTCCGCTACATAAGCTACCCAAGGGCCGTACCAACCAAAACCAAAAAAGCCCAACCAGGCCATCAAACCGCTCAGCATGAGCGTTGAGTGAAGCGGCAGCCAAACCAATACCAGCAGCCCTACTATTACCGCCACCATGCACACCATTACCGGAAAATAGCGCGAGCGACAGCGGTCGCTCCAGGCCGCCAGCAAAATACGCCCGGCAACCCCGGCCCCTTGGGCTACGAATAGCAACGTCGCCGCCTGCAGTACCTCCATCTGCAAACGGCTATGCAGATAGAGCACGGTAAAAATCAAAATACCGTATTGAACCGAGATTAAACTAATACCGGACGCCATAATCTGCTTCATGGCCGGTTCGCGAATCATCGCCAGTCGCGACAAGACGACGTTTGTCACGCTGCCTTCAGAGGCTCTTACGACCGGCACCGCGCCCTCAGGGGCACGATAAAAAAGCATAAAGACCAGCGCCCCGAAGATCGCAATCAGCCCGCCCACCAGAAAAGAGGCCCGCCACCCCCAGGTGATAGCGACGGTTGGCAGTATGATAGCCGCCAGCGCCCCACCCAGCGGCAAGCCTGCCTGACGAATCCCCATGGCAAAGCCACGCAGGGATTTGTCAAACCAAGCGGCTACCGATTTGCTACCGCCGGGTTGGGCGGTACTGTAGCCTGCCCCTACGATGACCAAAAACAGCAGCATAGCCCAGTAACTCTCCGCCAGCACGGCAGCGCTAAGCGCAATGCCCACAACGAGGGTTCCCACTCCCACCACCAAACGCTCACTGAATCTGTCTAGCAACTCCCCGGCAACCAACAGCCCGACTAAAGGCACCAGTTGAGCAGCAGAGACCAGCGCCCCAATCTGCAGTGCAGAAAGCTCCATATCTGCCTGTATATAAACGCTGATGGCCCCAATGCCTTGAACGAAAAAGCATGCCGCTGCTTGAGCCAGGGTGGCTATCAGAAGAATGATCCAGCGGTAATGTCGGCTAGCAGTCATCGGCGGCACGGTTGTCATGTAAGTTCAGATTTTAGTCAGGCCTTCTTCACAAAGTGGGCGGTCACCATCATGTCGCCGACGCCGTCGACCTTGCAGTCCAGTTGGTGATCCTTGCTGTCCAAGAGCCGCTTGATAACGGCTTTGGTGCCCACCTTGAGTACCAGTGAGCTGCCTTTGACCTTGAGGTCTTTGATCATCGTTACCTTATCGCCTTCCGCTAACAGCGTGCCGTGGGCATCTTTTACCGTCACGGTTTCTTCCGCCTCAGTCTCAGAAGGGTTCCATTCGTGGGCGCACTCGGGGCAGATTAACAGGCTTTGATCCTGATAGGCGAATTCGGATTGGCAATGGGGGCAAGGTGGGCACGACATGAATGATGGCTTCTGTGGTTTGGTTTAGGCTGCTTATGATACTGAGCCTGTATACCCTTGGCGAATGCCTTCACGCCTAACCAGGAAAGGAGAACCAAGATGAACAAACGTGACCTGGAAGCAACCTACCGTGATTACATCACCTGCCTCAATAATCAGGATTGGACGAACCTTGACCAGTTCGTGCATAACAATGTCCACCACAACAGCAGGCGCCTAGGGCTTGATGGTTATCGCGCCATGCTGGAAGCCGATTATGAGCAGATACCAGATCTTCACTTCAACATTGAGCTTTTGACCGTTGATCCACCCCATGTCGCGTGCAGGCTGCGATTCGATGTCACACCCAAAGGTAGCTTCCTCGGCCTTGCGGTGGACGGCAAAAAAGTGACGTTTTGCGAGAACGCCTTCTACCTCTTCCATGATAATAAGATTCAGGAAGTCTGGTCGGTGATCGACAAGAGCGCAATAGAAGCTCAGCTGAATTGAGGCTCCAAATGCCACCCTTGTTCGGTTGCAATCAGGCGGTCTGTCAGGGCGAGGTTTTCCAGAAACGCATCATCATGGGATACCACCACTAACGCGCCTTGATAACTGCGCAACAGCGTTTCCAGCGCTTGTGCCGATGGCAGGTCGAGGTGGTTATTTGGCTCGTCCAGCAGCAATAGTTTCGGTGGCGAGTCGGCGTAAAGGATGCAGGCCAGTGCTCCTTTCAGACGCTCACCTCCGCTTAATAGTCCGCTGGGCGTGGTGATCTTCTGCGCGTCCAGGCCTAGTTGGGCCAGTAGCATGCGCAGCTCGCCTTCCGTCGTTGAGCGGTTAGCCAGTTGCAGCTGTTCGAGCACGGTTTTGTCCGGCTCAAGACTCTCCAGCCGCTGGTCGAGATAAGCCTTTTCTGGGGCCACCTTGCAGGTTCCGGATAATGGTTCGATCTGGCCCGCTAGCACGCGAAGCAGCGTGGATTTCCCCCAGCCGTTGGGGCCTACAACGCCTATGCGCTGTTGCCCTCTCAGCAGTAGGCTAATGTGACGAGTGGCTCCCATGACAAACGGTAGTTCTACCTTTTCTAATTCTGCCAAGCAGCGCTTGGCGACCTGATTAACGGGTATCTCATGCAGGGTGATGTGCGCCTCGTCTTCAACCTGTTTTGCCGCTTCCCGCACGCGCTGGTTAAGTTGATCACGGCTGGCCGCCTGCTGTTGGCTCAGTGCACCTGACGAGATTTCGCTGCGTTCTTTCTGGCGATCCAGCAGTATCTTGGCTTGGTTGGCTTCCTTGCCTTGCCGATTTCCGCGGGACTGCCGTTTCTCCTGGCGTTCACGCTGCTTGCGCATCGCCCTTTCTTGGCGTTGGCGCTCTAGCTTATGCTTATTGAGTTGGTCAATCGCATTTTGCTGCTCGTGTGCTTTTGCCTCTGCATAGAAGGTGTAGTTGCCGCCATAACTGTGCAGCCCTGAGGGGGACAGCTCTACAATACGCGCCATGGTTTCCAGCAATTGCCGGTCATGGCTGATCACAATCAGCCCACGCGGCCAGCGCTGCAGTTGTTCGATGAGTGCCTGGCGGTTTGGTCGGTCGAGATGGTTGCTTGGCTCATCAAGAATCAGGAAATCAGCATTCGAGAGCATGGCGCCCATTAAGGCAACCCGCATGGCTTCCCCACCGCTCAATGTGCTGGCTGGTGTTGTGGCCACAAGATAGCCCAAGCTGCCGCGTTCAAGTTCATGGCGAAATCGCTGGGGCAAATCCCAACGCTCACCCACGGCCTCAAAATCCTCTATGGCAGTGCTGCCAGCCTCAATGCGTGCCAGCGCATCTAGCGTTGGTTGAATACCTGCGAGATCGGCGACAGAAGCACCCTTCGGCTGGGCCACTTGTTGAGCAAGGTAATGCACGCTGTTGGAGCGCTGACATTCGCCGGCGGTGGGTTGCAACAGGCCCGCGAGGATTTGGGCTAATACTGTTTTACCCACACCATTACGCCCAACCAGCCCGGTTGGGCGTGCATCGAACTGCTCATGAAGGTCGGTGAAAAGCGTTCTGCCATCCGACAAAACGTAGGAGACACCCGTTAGGGTGAGATGGGTAGTGGTCATAGGTGATTCCATAGATGCCAAGTACTCCCCCTGGGTCAGGGGCTAATGGAGACTGGCCGTTATTGCAACGGCGGGCATCAATGGCTCATTGGACAACTACCTATGCTTAACGTGGAAAGGCTCACCATATTACAAATAGCATAAGAAGTAGACAAGGGCATGGCAGTCCTAGTTTAGATATTTGCATCATTTCCATTAATAAACGAATACAGCTGAATATCAGGTCGGCACGCCTAGCTCTGAGTGGCCCAGAATTTTCTTGTGGAGGCTTTCGGCTCACAAAAAAGCGCCCTGGCTGGGCGCTTTATGGTTGCTTCAGGCGTTTAGAAAGATGCCCATTCTTCGGTCTTTTTTTTGCTACCAATAACGTGAGTCGGCAAGCGTTTAGCTGCCCGTGGCTGGCTGTCGTTTTGCCTTATCGTAGCAGGCAGAGCGCGCTGGTTTAGGTCAGCGGTCGCTCCTCTAAAGAACGACACCTCCTTCAACAATGACTCCGCTTGGCCTTGCAGAGAACGACCTGCCGCACTGGATTCTTCTACCAGGCTCGCATTCTGCTGGGTGACACTGTCCATCTGCGAGACGGCCGTGTTGACTTGCTCGATGCCTTGGGACTGTTCTCGGCTCGCGGTTGCGATTTCAGCCATCAGCACCGTGACGCGCTGTACGCCATTGACGATATCTTCAAGCGATTTGCCCGCCCGGTTGACCAATTTTGAGCCGGTGTCAACTTGGCTGATACTTTCTTCCACGAGCTTTTTGATGTCTTTAGCGGCATCGGCACTGCGTCCGGCCAGGTTGCGTACTTCATTGGCCACCACGGCAAACCCACGGCCTTGCTCGCCCGCGCGAGCGGCTTCCACCGATGCATTCAGCGCCAGCAAATTGGTCTGGAAGGCAATTTGATCGATCAACCCGACGATACCAGAGATCTTACGGCTTGAGATGTTGATGTCTTCCATCGCTTTGACGGCTTGCTCGGCGATCTCCCCCCCGGCGTTGGCTTGCTGGCTGACGTCATATACGAGTTTATCGGCTTCGGCAGCATTGTCTGCGTTCTGACGCACGGTCGAGGTAATTTCATCCATCGAGGCCGCGGTCTCTTCGATGTTTGAGGCCTGCTCCTGAGTACGGCGGCTAAGATCGTCGGTGCCTAGCACGATTTCGTCAGCGGCCACATTCACAGACTCGGCGTTATGACGAACGGRCATGACAACCTGCGAGAACTTGCTTTCCATGCTCTTTAACGCCCGAAGCATCACACCAAACTCATCTTTGCATGTAACGTCAATGTCGTTATCAAGCCTTCCTTCAGCCATGGCGTTGGCGAGTGCTTGTGCCTTACCCAGCGGCGTCATGATGCCGCGGATCAACCATATAGCGAGCAGAATTCCGAAGATGACAGCCGCCGCCATCACCCCAATAACGAAATTGCGCGTCCAAACATAGTCACTTGAGGACTGTTGGTTATTTGCAGCGGCTTGAGTGCTGTTACGGTCGATGAGCCCCTGGATCGCCGTTAGCACCTTTGGATATTCTGCGCGTAGCGTGGTGGTGGCAATCTCTCTTGCAGCATCGAAATCATTGCCGATCATTGCCGCGTTAATGTCGTCAATACCGGCGCGAAGACTGGTCAGCGACGCAATAAACTCATTAGCGATGGCACGTTCTTGATCATCGGAGACACGATCAGGAAAGTAATCATTCCAGGCAGCATCGATAATAGCGTCGTTCTCAGCGACCTCCTGCTTCGTGGTAATGGCAGATGCCGGATTCCGATCGCGCTGTTCGGCCGTCACTTTCACCCGGTTGCCGAGCAACGCTTGGTTGATCTGAGTAAGGTTACCCAGTGTGAGCACGTTGCCCTCGTAAGTTCTGTTGAGGGCATCGTTAGTCTTGCTGAGACTGTAAAGACCGATAGTACCGACGACGATCAGCATCAAGATGCAGGCGCCTAAACTAACGGCAAGCCGCAGTTTGACGCTTCGATTCAGAAGTAGCATGGAAAGATCTCGTAGAGGCCCGCAGCACTCTTCTTTGGGCAGGTGGAAGCCAGCTCGGTAACTGCAAGCGTTCAGACAGAACGTATCCTGCTAGTCACCATTTAGCATTATCGGCTCACGTTCAGAAACATTGAGGGCTTATCTTAAAGATCGCCGATATCTTATGTGATTAGATGCCACCCGCCCCGGTGTAGGCTCACAGACGTCAATCGAGACCAATAACCTACGAGCGCTACTAAACGTTCTGGTTATCTCCATTCACGAACGAATAGAGCAAAATATCGGATCGGTAGGCCCAGCCCTGATTGGCCCAGAACTTCTGAGCGGCTACGTTCTCGGGAAGAATCATCAGGTGTGATTTTTGGATGCCTTCGCTCTTGAGCGCTTCCAGGCAGAGGCTTACCAACCGCGTGGCGATGCCTAATCGGCGATGGGCATCCGATACCGATAAGTGTTGAACATAGCCGCGCTTGCCATCGTGGCCCGCCATAATCGTTCCCACCAGTTCTCCTTCGACTTCTGCCACAAAACTCAGACCGGGGTTGCGCAGCAGGTATTTCTCAATGCCTTCTCGTGAATCGGCATCGCGCAGCCGCACGCCTTCACTTTCGCTCCACAGGGCAATGGCAGCTTCATAGTCGTTGATGGTCATGGTGCGGTAGTGCATCAGGCGGTTCTCATTGGGTGGCGGCATCGTTTTGTTCGTTCTTCTCGTCAGGGTTGTTGAAGTGATCCTTCTGCTCTGCCCATTTCAATAAGGCATCCAGCGCCGGGCAGAGCGTTTGCCCCCATTCGGTAAGGCGGTATTCCACTTTCGGCGGCACCTGGGGATAGACCTTTCGGGCCACAATGCCATCCGCTTCCAGTTGGCGCAGCTGTTGGGCGAGCATTTTCTGGGAGATGTCAGGGATGAGTTTTCCGAAATCGGAGTAGCGCTGCACTTTTCCATCGAAGAGATGAAAGAGAATAATGAGCTTCCAGCGCCCTTCCAGCATTCTTAATACATTTTCCACATCGCTTGCGGCGGTAGTGGGCGTATAAATCTTTCTCATGGGTAAGCCACTTACCTTTTTGTGCGTTCTTGATAACGCGTCAGCCTGAGCAGAATATTCTCTCACATTACCTTGCGAGAGATGACCATCATGAGCTTGTCACTGCCAGACGCGATCACCACTTATTTCAGCATCAGCAACGGTGCGGATGCCTCCCTCATTGCGGATTGCTTCACTCAAGATGCCTGTGTGCTGGATGAAGGAGAGACGCACCGCGGGCGCACCGCTATTCAAGCTTGGGTGCGCGCCACCCGTGGCAAGATTGAGTATCGCGTAGAGCCGGTCAGTGTTTCCCAACAAGGCAATAAGATGGTGGTTACCGCCACTGTAACTGGCAACTTCACTGGCAGCCCGGTGCAACTCGACCACGCTTTCCAGCTTGCCGATACGCAAATTCAGTCATTGGAGATTCACTAATGATCCTGAACTTGAACGGGCGACGCGTATTGATCACTGGTGGTAGCAAAGGGGTTGGCGCTGCCGCGGTGGCACTCTTTCGCGAGGAAGGCGCGCAGGTACTGACCGCCGCCCGTACTCGCCCCGCTGACCTGCCCGATGAGCTATTTGTAACCGCTGACCTGACGACGGCCGAAGGCTGTGCCACGGTGGCCGATGCGGTCAACGAACGTTTGGGCGGCGTGGATATTATCGTTCACGTACTGGGTGGTTCATCCGCCCCCGGCGGCGGGTTCGCAGCCCTTGGGGAGGAGGAGTGGCAACGCGAGTTCGACATCAATTGTTCCCCGCCGTGCGGCTGGATCGCGCCCTGTTGCCAAGCATGCTGGCCCAGGGCGATGGGGTGATTATTCATGTTACGTCCATTCAGCGTGAGCTCCCCCTGCCCGAGTCGACCACGGCTTACGCGGCGGCCAAGGCGGCGCTCTCCACCTATAGCAAGAGCTTGTCCAAGGAAGTGTCACCCAAAGGGGTGCGTGTGGTTCGGGTGTCGCCGGGCTGGATCGAGACGGAAGCCGCCGTTGCACTGGCCGAGCGGATTGCCCAAGACGCAGGTACCGATTACGCAGGCGGCAAGCAGATCATCATGGAATCGCTGGGTGGCATCCCGATTGGCCGCCCTTCGAAGCCTGCTGAAGTGGCCAACCTGATTGCGTTTCTGGCATCACCCCTGGCGGCCACCATCACGGGAACAGAGTATGTGATTGATGGCGGCACCGTGCCTGTTGTTTGAGAGTGGCAGGAAATTGAGATCGCCTAGCGTATATCGCTGATATCGGTGCTCTCGACTGGCCTTAGGCCCGCCTTTCTGACCACACAGCAAACTCGTTGCCACTGGGTTCGATGAAGTGAAAACGAAAGCCGCCTGAGTTGAGCCCCCGCCAAGCCCTTCCGAAAGGTCGGGACCAGGATACAGCCGGCCCGGCCAGCGCAACACCATGATCGCCAGAACGTTGCGGTGTTCACCACCCGCCAGTCCCTTTTCCACCGTGGACGAGGGGATGATGCCGCTGGCGGGGTCCACCGCCGCCACCAACGCCTCACGCACCCGGCCCACTAGCGGGTGATCCTCGCGGTCGGCAAGCAGGAAGGCCAATGCCACCTCGGCTTGGATGTCGGCCGTGGCCCGAGCCATGATGTCGGCCGTGGCCCGAGCCATGATGCCGGCCGTCTCCCGCTCCAGCGCTTCCAGCACCCAAGCGTGCACCTCCAGGTCCACCTTCCGCTGGTAGTATCGGCTGTCAGCGATGACGAAGTGGGTCAGGCCATAGAGCCAGTTACGGTACTCGGCGTCGTCGAGCTCGGCGACTCGATCAGGCGGGTAGTGACGTCGGAAGGCTGCTTCCACCTCCCGGCGCAGGTCCATCACGCCGAGTTGATGCAGGAAGTACGCTTGGTTGGCCACCTGAGCAGCATAGATCCCCATCACCGCGGGGTCGGTCAGGAAGGCTGCCCAGTCGACCTCAGCCAGGTAGTCCAGCGCCCGCTCGTGGCCCTCAATGGCCGGTAGCATGCCGTGGTACTCGGCCTGGACCAGCCGGAACAGCAGCCCCCGGGCAAAGGCGATTTCCCCCCACTCACCCAGCATGGCGCGCCGGGCGCGCTGCTTGGCCGTGCGCTGGGAGTAGTCGTCAACAATCGCCCGGCTGCGGGCAGCCGCGTACCCGGGCTCGGCCAGGCCGACGATGTCCTTCTCGAGCCGCGTCAGTAGACGCTCGCCGTAGGCATGATTGAGGGCCCACCAGCGCTGCTCGCCAGTCAGGCGGTAGAGCCGCTGGGCAAAGTGGCGCTGCTTATCCTCGGACAGCGTCGGCAGAGCCCGCTCGTAGACCTCCTGGATGGCCAGTCCGACGCCGCGCTGGACGTCGCGCTCCTCATGCGGCTCTATGATGGCGCAACCGGCCAACGCCAGCACAACCATCAGTGAAAAGAGCTTTCCCATGCCGAATCCTTGGTGGTGTTCACTATCGTTAGGCCATCATTGCACAGTCGATGAGCAATTATGTACAAGCATCCGTGGCGCTAACGATTGGGTTTGTGCATGTGTGGCGGCCACTTACCAGCGCTTAGCACCCACGTACTATCTATTGAGTTGCTAGTGGGCGGCTTTTATCGACTGAAAAATCAGAAGTCCTTAGCCAGAAAGGATTCAAGCTTCAACTCTGGATACTGCTTCGCCACATTTGCAACGTCATTTTGCGTCTCCGCGATTATCCACTCTCTTACTTGCTTGGCCGCGTCACTCAGCGGTTTTTTGCGCGAGTGAACTAAATGGCAAAGCCGTTCTGTGGCAATCGCCGTGGGGGTGGCGGGCACCAGCGAGCCCGTTTCCAGCCAATGGGATACGATGTTCAGCCAGCCGATGGCGATACCCTGGCCCAACAGGGCCGCCTGGATCACGACGGCATAGTCCGAAAATACCAGCGAGTGAGTGGTTCCATAAGCTTGCAGATGGAAATTGGGCAAAAGCTCAAACCAGTCTATGCGGCTGTCGCTGAGGCTAATCAAGGTGGTGGAGACATCGTTGCCGGGCGATTCGAGTTGCTGCTTTCGATAGGCCGGGCTGCAGACGGGCACCAGTATTTCCGGCAGTATCAACGAGGCGTCATGCAGGATGTCCTCCCCCGTGACGAAGCGAATCCCCAGATCAACATCCTCGACGGAGCCGCTTACCGACCCTGAAATCAGTTGAAAACGCAGGTCAATGTTGGGTAGCTGCGCCTGCAGCTTGTGCATACGCGGCATCAACCAATGGGTGGTGAAGGCGGTAGAGACCGATAGCGTGACGGTTTCAAGACCGGTGTTGCGGGTTCGGATTTCATGAATCGCCGCTTCGATATTATGAAAACCGTCGATCACCCCTTGATAAAGTATCTCACCACTCTCCGTCAGCACGGTCTTGCCAGGCGTCCGCAAGAACAGCTTGACCTCCAGATACTCCTCCAGAAGCGCAAGCATACGGCTGACCGCTGGTTGGGTAACCCCCAGTTCAGCGGCGGCCTTGGTGAAGTTACCGCAGCGTGCCGCTGACTCGAATACGAAGAGAGCGTTGGCACTGGGTAGTTGTCGGCGCAATGTAGGCATAATTTCAGGTTATGCCACTACCAAGAATTTCGCAATTGTCCGCGAACACCTTATCTGCTGTACTCAATGGCAACCGATAGGCATCACAACAATGAAAGGTGATAAACCCTATGGATGAGCGAGACAGTGTGGGTGTTGCCATACGCTCCATCAGTAAGCGTTACGGCAGTACGGTAGCCCTGAAGGACATAACTTTAAATATTGAGCCGGGTGAATTCGTGTCATTACTGGGCCCTTCGGGCTCTGGAAAAACAACCCTGCTCGGCGCCTTAGGTGGCTTCGTGATGCCTTCTTCAGGGTCGGTGTGGGTCGGCGATCAAGACATGACCTATATGCCGCCGCACAAGCGCAACATCGGCGTCGTCTTTCAGAGTTACGCGCTCTTTCCGCACATGAGTGTTGGCGAAAACGTCGCCTTTCCCCTTCGCGCTCGTCGCCTACCTAAATCCACATGGCCAGAGCGGGTGAAACAAGCCCTGGCCATGGTTGAGTTGGATGGCTATCAGGACCGTGGGGTGTCTCAACTGTCGGGKGGCCAACGACAACGGGTCGCTCTGGCCAGGGCGATTGTGTTCGAGCCACGGCTAATTCTGATGGACGAACCCCTGTCGGCGCTGGATAAACAGTTGCGCGAGACGATGCAGATTGAGCTGCGCCGCTTACACCGCAAGCTGGGGGCCACCGTTGTTTATGTGACCCACGACCAGCGTGAGGCGCTGACCATGAGTGATCGGGTGGCCATCCTAAAGGATGGTGAACTGGTACAGATCGGCGCTCCCGAAACGCTGCACAACGACCCGAAAGACTCTTTTGTAGCCAGCTTCATCGGCGATTCCACCCTGCTACCGGTGACCCGCATTGATGAGCATAGTGTGCGGCTCGGCACTCACACGCTGCGTTCAGCCAAGCCCATCGCTCCTCATGCGAAGTTGTTGCTGGCCATTCAAACTGAAAAACTGCTAATTGACGATGGTAGCCATGAACCCGGCGTCAATCGCCTGCCATGCCGGGTCATTGAGACCGTGTACCAGGGCGATAGCCTGCGATTGTTCCTTGAACTGGAAGACGGTACCTCTATCAGTCTGCGTCAACCCAGCCACCACGCCGCAAGGCGACAGATTCCACCGCTCGGCGAGCGCTTGAGCGTGGTACTGCATCCAGAGGACACCATCATCGTGCCTCGTGCGGGATGCCCCACTCCGGCGACACACGTTGCCTGACATAACTGCGAAGTAAAAAACAGGAGTCATAGCCGATCATGGAACTTTCCAACTTTAAAGTTCTGACATTTGATGTCGTGGGCACGCTGATTGATTTTGAGAAAGGGGTACTGGACGCGGTCCGGCGACTGGGTGGGGCTGCGGCCCAGGATATGGACGACAACACCATTTTCGAGGCCTACAAGCGCGGTCGGGATCGTTACCCGGGGCGTTCGAGCAGTGCCATGGCGGATGTCTACCGCTCATTGGCTGAGGAGTTAACGCTGCCTGCTGACACGGTTTCGGCCGACGCTTTCCAGTTAGCGGTGCTTCGTTGGCCCGCGTTTGAGGATTCGGTGGCGGCGCTGAAGCGGCTGCGCAAACACTATCGTCTGGTTGCCATGACCAATGCCGACCGTGCGGCMTTTTCCTGCTACTCMCATATCCTCGATGACCCCTTCGACGATAGCGTGACCTGCGACGAAGCTGGCGTGGCCAAGCCCAATCCTCAATTTTTTGCTTACAACCGTGGTCGTCAGGCAGCCCACGGCTACAAGTTCTCGGAAATATTGCACGTTGCCCAGAGTCAGCACCACGACATCGGCATTGCCAAGGAGTTGGGTTACACCACCTGCTGGATAGAGCGACGTCAAGGACAAGCGGGATTCGGCGGCACGCCAGAACCCAAACAGCTCACGACGCCGGACTTTCATTTCCCCACCCTTAAGGCGTTGGCCGACGCCGTAGAGAAGGTGTGATATGAGTGGGCCGCAGCCTGGATCCCCCATTGCTTCGCTTTGGCGTGACACGACGAGCACCGTCTCGGATTTCGCATCGCTTTCCAGCGATAAGACCGTTGATGTTGCCATCATAGGGGGTGGCTACACGGGATTAACTGCGGCCCACCGCTTGGCAGAACGTGGCGTTCACGCCATCGTGGTGGATGCCAACCCTATCGGCTGGGGAGCAAGCGGACGCAATGGCGGCGTGGTATCGGCTAAGTTCCGGCTATCGTTTCCCAGCATTGCACAAGCCCACGGCATGCCGGTTGCCACCGCCATGCATCGGCTCTGCCATGATTCAGTGGATGAGGTAGAAGCCTTGATTCAGGACTATGGTCTTGAGAGTGCCCGCTTCACCCGCTGCGGCAACCTGCGCTGCGCCCATACGGCTAAGGCCCTGGATGCCATTACCGAGGAAGCCCACTGGATGCGGCGAGAAATGGGCGATGACTCGATGCGCTGTCTCTCCGCTGGCGAGGTAGCCGAAGAGACTGGGTCGCAGGCATTTAAAGGCGGGGTTTTAGGGCTTGGCGTGGGTACCTTGCACCCGCTCGACTATGTGCGGGGTTTGGCGGCAGGGCTCAACCAGCGCCATGGCGAGATCGTCTTCGAGCGCACCCCGGCCMCTAGCATTCGCCGCCTGGATAATGGTGTTCATATCACGACGCCAGGCGGTGAGATCAAGGCGCGACAGGTGATCCTGGCCACTAATGCCTATTCGGATATTACGCCCGTCAGTGCCGCGATCAAGACGCGCTTGGTGCCGTTTAGAAGTTCGATTATCGCCACTAACCCTCTCCCGGAGGCGCTGCAGAACTACCTGTTGGTCAAGGATAGAAGCTATGGCGAAACTCGCCGGATGATGCGCTGGTTTCGCAAGGTCGATGGACGGATCGTATTCGGAGGACGCGGGGCGKTTGGGAAGCGTGACTCTCAGGCGGCGTTCGATTCCCTGCAGAGCGCCATGGTGTCACTCTTTCCAGCGCTCGTGGATATCGGCATTGCCTATCGCTGGTCGGGGCATGTGGGCATGACGCTCGATGCCCTCCCCCATGTGGGCAGATTCGACGACCGCGTGTGCTACGCCGCCGGTTATAACGGCGCGGGAGTGGCCATGTCGACGTTGCTCGGGCGGTTTGCGGCAGACTACGCCATGGGTGAAAGCCCTGATCTGGCGCTGCTGGCTACGGAGCGGCTCAAGGCCGTTCCGTTTTACCCCTTACGTGAAGTCGGTATTCGACTGGTAGCCGGTTATTACCAGTTCCTTGATGCAATCGGGCGCTGACTCGGCGCCGGAAGCATTTACTCAGTTGGAGGTCGCAAGATGAAAGATACTAACTGCTTCAAATACTTGCTTGGTTCCTCGGTAATGGTCGTGGGTGCGCTTGGAGCCGGGCAAAGCCTGGCAGATGGCGAAATTACCTTCGTCTCTCAGGGKGGCGCTTATCAGGAAGCACAGACGGTTGCCATACTCGACCCAGTTGCCGAAGCGCTCGGCATCACCATTCGCCAGGAGAGCGCCCCCGACGCTTGGCCGATGATTAAGACGCAAGGCACCACCGGCCAGGCGGTATGGGACGTGGTCGATACGCCACCATTGAACTGTGTGCGGGGCGGCAACCAAGGGCTGATTGCGGAACTCGATTTCAGCCAGATTCCCAACGCCGACTCAATGCCCGAGGCGTACAAAACACCCTACTCCGTGGCCTATGAGTTTTATTCCAGCGTACTGGCCTACAACCCCGAAGCCTTCGATGGTAATCCGCCCCAAAGCTGGGAGGACTTCTGGAATGTGGAGGAGTATCCCGGCAATCGTGCCCTTCGCAACCACCCCCTGGGCACACTTGAAGCTGCTTTAATGGCCGATGGGGTGGCGCGGGAAGAGCTTTATCCGTTGGATGTTGACCGGGCTTTCGCCAAGCTTGAAGAAATCAAACCGCATATCACCACCTGGTGGACATCTGGCGGTCAGTCGGCGCAGCTGCTCTACGATGGCGAGGTGGACATGCTGATGATGTGGAATGGACGTGTCAGCGCGATCATCAATGAAGGCGCCAGCGCTGAGTTCACCTATAACGATGGTGTGTTGCAAAACACGCATCTGTGCATTATTGAAGGTGCGACMAATCAGGAAACGGCCGTCGAATTCATCAACGCGGCTATCSACCCTGAGTATCAAGCTAACCTGCCGCTACATATTGACTACGGCCCCGGCAATCCGGCCGCCTTCGACACTGGCAAGATTCCCGATGAGCGTGCCCAGGAGCTACCAAGCTTCCCTGAAAACGCCGAGCGCCAGGTGTTGATGTCGTACGAGTGGTGGGCCTCCTCAGCGGGTGAAGAAGCGGAGCGTCGTTGGCTGGAGTTTATGCAACGATAAGTGCATCGTTGCCGTGCCCCTCCTGCGGGKTACGGCAACGCTTGTCGATTTCCCGATAGGAGACATCCTTTGAAAGCGACCGCCATCAACCATCATTATCCTCACGTTAGCCACCAGGATGCGYCACGGGGCCATCGGCGCCGCGAACATGCGCTCATGCTGCTGTTGATGTCGCCCGCCGTGCTCGTTGTGTTTGTGCTGCTGCTCATTCCGCTCGGTTGGTTGATCGGCCAGTCCTTCTATGCCGATGGCTTCACGCTGGAGCACTACCAACGAATCCTTACCGAAGGCATCTACTGGAATACCTTCTGGGTCACGTTTCGCATCAGCTTTATCGTTACGCTACTGGCCCTATTGATGGGCTACCCCATCGCCTATGCCGCTTCTATATTGCCTAGGCGCTGGTCGATGGTGGTGCTGGCGCTGGTGATTCTGCCATTCTGGACCAGCGTTCTGGTGCGAGCCTACGCCTGGCTGATTCTGCTACAACGCTCAGGGGTGGTGAATGAATCGCTGATGGGCGTCGGCCTTATTGATGCACCGCTGGCGCTGGTGCATAACGAGCTGGGCACAATCATCGCCACAGTACATATCCTGCTGCCGTTTATGGTCTTGCCGCTTTACGCCACCATGCAGAAAATTCCCAACGACTTAATACAGGCTGGCGCGAGCCTGGGTGGCACCCCCTTGCACGTTTTCAGGCGCGTGTTCTTCCCTCTTTCGCTCAGCGGCGTGTTGGCGGGCATGACCCTGGTGTTTGTACTGTGTCTCGGCTTCTATATCMCCCCGGAACTGGTAGGGGGAGGACGCACGGTCATGGCATCCATGCTGGTCAGTCGCAACATCCAACTGTACAGCGACTGGGGAGCCGCCAGTGCGGTTAGTGTCGTGCTGCTGCTCTGTGTGCTGGTCATTTTCTATGTGGTGAGCCGCCTCGTTCCCCTTGAGAAGATACTGGGTGCCAAATGAATAAATTATCCTTGTGTCGAATAAGTTTTATTGGCTATGTGGTCGTGGTGCTGATCTTCTTGATCCTGCCACTGCTAATCGTTGTGCCCATGTCGTTCTCGGACAGCCGTTTCCTCTCCTTTCCGCCCAACAGTTTCTCATTTCGCTGGTATGACACCTTCTTCAATAATCCCGGGTGGATGTCTGCCGCAAAAACCAGCCTGATCGTGGCGTTCTCCACGGCATTGATCGCGACACCGATCGGCGTGGCGGCGGCTTATGCCATCAATAGTTCGACACACTGGCTTATGCGCTATCTGAAGATCGTACTTCTTTTGCCCTTGATCGTGCCGATCATCATTGTCGCCACCGGGGTGTTCTTCATTTATGCCCTGTCGGGAATGCTTTACACCATTCCCGGCTTGATCATGGCGGACGTGATGCTGGCGCTGCCCTATGTGATCACCGCGGTAACCGCAGGCCTGCACGGTTTCGATCAGACCCAGGAGATGGTCGCTAGAAGCCTGGGTATGAATCGTTTCCGTAGCTTCATGAGCGTCACCCTGCCGCAGATCATGCCGAGTGTGGTAACCGGGGCGATCTTTGCGTTCATCCAGGCCCTGGACGAAACCATGGTGGCGCTCTTCATTTCGGGTGGCCAGAACCAACCCCTGACCGTACGCATGTTCACTGCGCTGCGCGACGAGATCGACCCGACCATTGCCGCCATCAGCACCTTGCTGACAGCCGCTTCCTTCGCGCTTGTATTACTGCTGGTGCTGGCACGTAAGCAGGCACCGATGTAAAACGCTATCCCGTTCGTTGTCGCTGCTGATTAGCAATTATGTACAAGCATTAGGGGGCAGTGCTGGCATAAGCTTGTAGTGTGACTAATCAGGAGGGGCGGCATGAGTAACGCGAGCCGATTTCAATTCATCAAGAGCCAGCACGTGCCAACGCTGACGGTGCTTCATGCGGCCATTGAAGATTTCAGCTACGACCGCCATGCCCACGAGGAGTATGCCTTCGGCGTAACGCTGGCGGGACGTCAGGATTTCTTCAGCGGCGGGCAGTTTCATCGTAGCCCGCCGGGCAACGTTATTTTGTTCAATCCAGAGGAAGTTCACGACGGCCAACCGGGCGGAGAGCACGCGCTGGATTACCTGATGGTGTATGCGCACCCCGAGCAGGTTAAGCCTCTGTTTGCTGATGCCCTGGGACATGAGCACATAGCTGACTTTCGTTCACATAACACGCTTATTCAGGACATTCGGCTACGCAATGCCATTTTGGAACTGGCGCGCTTAGTCACTTCTCACTCTGGTAGCTGTATCGATCAGGAGAATGCGCTTTATCAGGTAATCGAGCGAACCGTGCAACTCGGCGGGATTTCTCAGCCCAACCAGGTGCTCACCCGCCCCGATGCGCTGCTGGGCCTGGCAAAAGAGTATATTCACGCCCACTTGGATACGGATATCTCCCTGGATGACATCAGCCAAGCGGCGCATATCTCCAAGTACCACTTCTTACGCTTGTTTCGTCAGCATTACGGCATCACGCCGCATCAATATGTGATTAATTGCCGAATCAATGCGGCCCGTTCGGCGCTAGACCTAGGCGCTTCCCTAACGGAGGTCGCTTTGCGCTATGGGTTTGCCGATCTCAGCCATTTCAATCGCCGCTTTAAGCGCATTTATGGCATGACGCCCCACCAGTACCAGCGTGATATTGCGCTCTAACACCTAAACACCTAAACACCTAAATAGAGATTTCATCATGTTAGGAATTGTCGCCTATGCCCTAGGCGCTATGTATTCGCCTGGGCCTGTGAATCTGCTTGGCTTGAATATTGGCATCAATGGGCAAGCCAGGCAGTCGGTTGGGTTTTGCCTTGGCGTGGGTACTGCGATGCTGGCGTACTTATTAGTATTAGGTTGGGCGGGTGCTGCATGGATCGATGATGAAGCACTCATTATGGTGAGTGCCTTGGGCTGCGGCTATATTGTTTATCTCGCGAGCAAGATTGCCCGTTCAAGTGTTGATATAAGCGAGCCAGACAACGCCCCTCGGCTAGTCAGTTATCGTGATGGGCTGGTCATGCAGTTGCTTAATCCCAAAGCCATTTTGGCCACCCTGCCCATTGCCACACTGCAGTTTCCTGCGGCGGGTATTGAGGGGATTAGCTTAGTGGTTTGGGCGTTAGGGCTGGCGATGTTGGCCGCTGGCGCGCCTGGCAGTTATATCGTGATCGGCAGTTTAGTGGGCCAGCGTATTGGAAACGCCAACATCGTTAAGCGCTTCAATTGGGTGATGGCAGGGTTGCTGATAGCCGTGGCGTTATCGATTGGCTATGAGCATGTGTGGGTGCCGCTCACATCTATGGCTCTCTAACCTGACTGTTTGATTAGGGGCGCAACTCCGACCAGACCGCAAACTCGTTGCCACTGGGCTCCTGAAAGTGAAAACGGCAGCCGCCGGGAAACTCAAAAATGGGCCGAATGATTTCGCCTCCGCTCTTCTCAACCTTGTTAAGCGTTGCGTCAATGTCAGCGCTGTAGAAAACCAGCAGTGCGCCACCGCTTGAGGTTTGGTTACAGGCATCCGCTTGGTAGAAGCCGCCATCCAGCCCTTGGTTGGAAAACGCGGTGTATTCAGGGCCGTAATCGACAAACTCCCAACCAAACGCCGCCGAGAAAAACGCTTTTGTTGCAGCTAAATCTTTCGCGGCAAACTCGGCGTAGTTGAGCTTTTCATGCTGGTTCATAGCCTGCTCCTTAGTTGTTTTTTTCAGACGACAGAGGCGTTATCTATTGGCCGAAGCCGATGCCTAAGCGCAGAGCTTGCAGCCCATCGAACTCGACACTTACCTCGTCAGAGAATAAGGGATGACCCTTGACTATCAAATCCAGCGTCGCTTGAGAGCCGCGATAAGTGACGGTTACTTCGAGATCCGCGATCGTGTTAATAGGCGCCAGCACCCCATACTCAATGTTATCCACGCTGACGGCAGAGAGGCCGCGGTCATCCAGCTGCTGCTGAACTTCCCGCTCAACGACAACGCCGTAATAGAAGTAGATACCGGCATAGCCAAGCGCTAACAATACAACCAGTGAAAAGAGCTTTCCCATTATTTCTCTCAGTTTTATAGAATCTTAAAAGATGACAGCGGCTTGTTGGGCTGAAACCGGTGGCGCACTCTGCGGTTCGAGCATTGCCCAAAGCAACTTCTCCCCTTGGGCGCTGAATACGATAACGCGAGAATTTTTTTCTCGCTTTGCCCAACCAAGCTCCTGAATTCGGGTAAGCAGCGCACTGCCAAGCGCGCCCGCTAGATGATGCCTGCGCTCGCTCCAGTCGAGACACTCCCTACAAAATGAGCGTTTTGAAGAAGCAAGCGCGTCTGTATCGATGCCAAATTGATTAAACCACACCCTTCCCTGCTCAGTGAGCTGTAGCCCTCCCGGGTGTTGATGAAGGATGTTCGTTCGCAGCATATGTTCATACACTGAAACACCCAACTCCCCGGCAAGATGGTCGTAACAGATACGGGCCTTGCGCAGGGCGGGATCGCGTGGCCCGGTAAAAAGGCGGCTCCCCTCACTGTGGACAGCGAGGCCCATCAGTGTCTCCAGGAGGTTAGCAATATCCGGCCCCGCCAGTCTGAAGTAGCGGTGTCGGCCCTGCTGCTCAACCGTGATCAGCCCTGCGTCTAGCAGCTTGCCAAGGTGAAAACTGATGGTCTGCTTGGTAACTCCGGCCGTGTCCGCCAGTTCGGTCGCCGTCAGCGCACGACCAGACATCAGGGCGGAGAGGACCTCCGCCCGGGCGTTATCACCGATAAGCGCTGCAACGCGCACAATGTTAGGGCCTTCACTCATGGTTCGATTCTAGTCGAACCACCTGGGGCCGACAACGCGGTATCGTCCTAGCTACCGTTCAAAGGAGAGCCCCCATGAGCATTACCTGCTTTATCCGCTACGAGATCGATCCCTTCCAACACGACACCTTCAAGGCGTACGCCGAGAACTGGGGGCAAATCATCCCCCGGTGCGGTGGCCACCTTATCGGTTATTTTCTTCCCTACGAGGGCACTAATAATATTGCCTGGGGGCTAATCGCATTCGATAGCCTGGCTACCTATGAGGCCTACCGCGCCCGGCTAAAGTCTGACGAAGGCGGGCATGAGAACTTCATCATGGCTCAAGAGAAGAAGTTTATTCTCAAGGAGGAGCGCAGTTTCGTTGAGGTGGTGGACGGCACACTGGGCGTTGAATCTATCTATCCTTGGAGTGTTTTATGATCGCCGTGATATTTGAAGTGCTACCGCATTCGGATCGAAAACAGGACTACCTGGACGCTGCCAGCGCACTGCGTCAACATTTAGAAGATATCGACGGTTTTATATCGATTGAGCGCTTCGAGAGCCTCACACATCCTGGAAAGATCCTGTCGCTCTCCTTCTGGCGGGACGAAGAAGCCGTGACGCAGTGGCGAACGTTCGGACCTCACCGCTCCGTCCAGAAAGCAGGCCGGCAGGATATCTTTGCCGACTACCGACTCCGCGTCGCTTCCGTCATCCGGGACTACGGAATGAATGACCGCCGCGAGGCACCGGCGGATTCGCTTGACGCGCACCCATCATAGAGCGGGCGGGCTAGCCCAATGGGCAGCTGTCTTCGATAGGTAAATTGGTCACTAGCGAGGCGTCGAGTGCGCCTCCGTTTATAGCGCAAATTACAATGCAGGCTTCAGTGCCATCAGCCGTGATCGCGAGTTCACCATCCGCATTCCAGCCGCCGCTTTTACCGCAGGTTTGCCAGCCACCTGTGTTGGAGATGTGGTTAGCAAGTAGCACCGGGATCTGGTGGCGTTTCGCCATAGAGGCAAGTAGCTGCGCATCGACCTCGTACCCTGCTTCAGATATCAGCGCGCTGGCGATATACACATCCGCTTGCTGGGCGACGGCTGCTTCTGCATGGGAGGGATTGGCGAAGTCTGCACAGATGGCCAAGGCTATTCGAGTACCGTTAACCGTACATAGATAACTTTCGTTGCCAGTCGAACAGTAAMCCGCTTCCCCTTCGTGCAGGTACTGCTTTGCGTAGAATGCTCGCTCGCAGTTGGGGAAGCAGATAACCGCCCCTATCTGCGGTTTTTTGCCTTCACTAACGAGCGGACAGCCTGCTATCACGACGATATTATGGGCAACGGCGGCTGTGGAAAGTGTGTCGAACACCGCTGAATCTTTCGGCAGCGCTAGCTGTTCTAGTAGCTCAAGCTCATAGCCAGTCAGAGAAAGCTCAGGGAACACCACTAGATCAGCCCCTCGCTCGGCGGCGTCCTGAATATAGGCAAGGTGCATTTCAAGGTTCTCGGCCACTGCACCTTTTACTACGGGTAGTTGAGCGAGTGCGATAGTGGTGCCGCGTGTGCCTCTGGGTTTCATTTCAACACGCCTCGCATACAAATATTTTGTTCACTTCATCCCCGAGCGCAAAAGCGTTATCACTCTTTTTTAGACAATAATAACCCTACCCCTGCGCTGGCTAATAAGCCTGCGCAGCCGCGGTTGAATAAACGCCGCATGGCGGGGCGTGAAAACCAGTGGCTTAAAAAGCTGCCTGCATAGGCGTAACCGGCAATCGCTACCCATTCCAGCAGCAAAAACAGCGCACCTAGCACTATAAATTGCTGCCCTACATTGCCGCTGGGCTCCACAAACTGCGGCAGGAATGCAGTAAAAATCAGGATGGCTTTTGGGTTACCGGCGGCAAGCAGAAACTCTTGTCGCGCCAGCTCAAACAGGCTCTTGGGCTGGGTGTCTCCGTCATCGTTTTCAGCGCTGTCGGCACCCCATAATTGATACGCCAGCCATAACAGATAGAGGCCACCCACTACCTTGATGACCAGGAAAATCTTTTCAGAGGTGTAAAGCAGCGTAGCCAAACCGGTAGCAGCCAGCGTAATCATGCCAACAAAGGCTGCCAACCGCCCAATACCTGCTAGACAAGCGGCCCTAACGCCATAGCGCTTGGCATTGGTCAGTGACAGCAGATTGTTAGGCCCTGGCGCCATATTGAGAGCGAAGCAGGCCGGAATAAACAGCAGTAGCGTGGTCAGGTTCATGAAAATCGCCTCTCTAGGCTCGCAGCAAAGCCCTTCATTAGCATTAGACTGTATGCCCAATTGCTTAGATTAGCTGTTCACGAAGGCTTGGCTCAATCTTTGATACCCAACAGAGGCGATACATTTCCAAACAGCAGCGTTAATCGGTAAGCAAGGGACGTATACCCTGATCAGCAAACTTGCGGCTCAACCACCTCCCGGCAAGCCCTGACGCTTTCCGCCAGTTCACTTACCAGGCCATGCACACGCTCCACAGCTTCATCAGGCGTGTTGGCATTTTCGATACAGTCAACGAGTGCAGAACCGACGACGACTGCATCGCTGAAGCGGCCCATCATGGCCGCTTGTTCGGCTGTACGGATGCCAAAACCAACTGCGATGGGCAGTTCAGTATGTTCACGAAGCTCGGCTACTGCGCCTTCCAACCGTTCTGGGGKGGGAGCACTGCCTCCGGTGACACCCGCCACGGAAACGTAGTAGATAAACCCGGAGGCGTTCGCCAGCACCTTGGGCAGGCGTTTGGCATCGGTGGTCGGCGTGGCCAGGCGAATAAAATCAATGCCGTGTTGCGCCGCTGGCTGGCAGAGCTCTTCGTCGTGCTCGGGCGGCATGTCTACCACGATTAGGCCGTCTACTCCGGCCTTGGCGGCATCGGTCAAGAAACGCTCGACGCCGTAGCAGTAAATGGGGTTGTAGTAGCCCATCAGCACAATGGGCGTGGTGCTGTCTTCTTCACGGAAGCGGCGCACCATTTCCAGCGTTTTGACTTGGGTCTGGCCATTATTCAAGGCACGCAGCGCGGCTTTCTGGATGGCGGGGCCATCGGCCATGGGGTCGCTGAACGGCATGCCGAGTTCGATGATATCCACCCCCGCTTTTGGCAACCCGTGCAACAGGCGGCGGGAGGTCTCGGCATCCGGATCGCCAGCGGTGAGATAGCTGACCAGCGCCGGGCGGTTTTGCTGCTTGAGTACGGCAAAGCAGCTTTCAAGACGAGACGTGTTTTTCATGGCCTGATTCATAACATCGTTCATTGCGTTGTCCTGTATCGCGCTCATAAACTTTTCACTCCGAATTTATCGCCCAAGTGATGGGCCACGCTCATCATGTCTTTGTCACCACGGCCGCTGAGGTTGACCACCATCAAGTGCTCGCGGGGTAGGCTTGGGGCACGCTTGCCCACTTCGGCCAGGGCATGGGCGGTCTCCAGAGCAGGAATAATGCCCTCCTGGCAGCAGCAGATCTGGAAGGCTTCCAGCGCTTCGTCGTCAGTGGCAGAGACGTACTCAACCCGCCCCTGTTCGTGCAACCATGCGTGCTCTGGCCCGATTCCGGGATAGTCCAGCCCGGCGGAAATTGAGTGAGCGTCGATAATCTGGCCGTCCTCGTTTTGCAGCAGATAGGTGCGGTTGCCGTGCAGCACGCCGGGGGKGCCGCCGTTCAGGCTGGCCGCGTGCAAGCCGCTTTTAACACCCTTTCCGCCCGCTTCCACGCCAATCATCTTCACGTCTGGGTCGTCGAGGAACGGGTAAAACAGCCCAATAGCGTTAGAGCCGCCGCCCACGCAGGCCACCAGCGAATCCGGCAGGCGCCCTTTCTTTTCCAGCATTTGCGCACGGGTTTCATGACCGATCACGGCCTGGAAGTCTCTCACCATGGCGGGGTACGGGTGCGGCCCAGCCACGGTGCCAATAATGTAGAAGGTGTCATCAACGTTGGTGACCCAGTCGCGCAGCGCTTCGTTCATGGCGTCTTTGAGCGTGCCGGTGCCGGAAGTGACTGGAACGATTTCTGCGCCCAGTAGCTTCATGCGAAACACGTTGGTCTGCTGGCGTTCGATGTCGGTGGTGCCCATATAGATGACACAGGGCAAACCAAAGCGCGCCGCAACGGTAGCGGTGGCAACTCCGTGCATGCCCGCACCGGTTTCCGCGATGATGCGCTTTTTGCCCATCTGCTTGGCCAACAACACCTGACCGATGCAGTTGTTGATCTTGTGCGCGCCGGTGTGGTTCAGCTCTTCGCGTTTGAGATAAATGCTCGCCCCGCCAAAGTGCTCGGTCAGCCGTTCAGCGAAGTAGAGCGGGCTTGGCCGTCCCACGTAATCGCCCTGAAAGTAGGCTAACTGACGCTGAAATTCCGGGTCGTTCTTGGCGGTGGTGTATTCGTCTTGCAGCTCAAGAATCAGCGGCATCAGGGTTTCGGCGACAAAGCGGCCGCCAAAGTTGCCAAACAAACCGTTGGCATCGGGCAGGCTCTGGGATACGTCTACAGGTTGATTCATCACGACCTCTGAATGCGTTATCAAACAATGCAATGAAAGTAGCGCAAGCAGGCCGGGATAAAAATCGATAAGATGTCATCAACATGTGAGCTGGAGTCACGTATTAATGCAAAACAGCATGCCACCGCTTAGCGCCTTGCGCGCCTTTGAAGCCACCGCCCGGTTGGGTAGTGTGACTGCCGCTGCCGAGGAGCTAAGCGTTACCCACGGCGCTGTTAGCCGCCAGTTGAAGAGCTTGGATGACCATTTTGGCGTGGCGCTTTTTACCAAAGCGGGCCGTGGCATTGTGCTGACACCACACGGCGAGCGGCTGCAGAGTGGTGTGGGTGAAGCGTTCTCACGCTTGAAAGATAGTTGCGCATCGCTCAAGCGTGATGTCGAAGAGGCGCCCTTCACCCTGGCCTGCCCTGGCAGCCTGCTGGCGCGCTGGCTAATTCCCCGCCTGGATCGCCTGCACCGCGAGCTGCCCCAACTGAAGCTGCAGGTAGTGGTGAGTGAAAGCGAGCAGCCGGGCACGCAAACGGATGCCAGCGCCACCCTGGCATTTGCCGAGCCGCCCTGGCCCACAGGTGTTGAGGTGTTCGAGCTGATGGAAGAGCAGATATGTGCGGTGGCAAGCCCGCAGCTGGCGGCCCAGTGCGATGCAACAAAGCCCGGATCTCTACTTGCCAATAAGCTCTTGTATACATCTTCCCGCCCCCAGGCGTGGCCGCAGTGGGCCACTGCCAAAGGGCTGGAGCTGGCAGAGCTTGAGGCGGCGCTAAGCAGAGGCCAGAGGTTCGATCACCTTTACTACTTGATGGAAGCGGCAGTGGCAGGCCTGGGTATCGCCATCGCGCCGAGGCTATTGGTGGAAGACGACCTGAGGAGTGGCAGGCTGGTGGCCCCTTGGGGAAGTATCCAAACCCCTGCTCGCCTCTGCCTGTGGTTGCCCAGCCAAGCCGATAGGCGCCGAAGCGAGCCACTGGCAGAGTGGCTTAAGCGGGAGTTGGGGCTGGACGCTGCTAATATGACGGCTTGATCAACGTTTATTTCGCGCAAAGGATACGTGATATTTGCTCACGCACCCAACGATGCGCACTATGACCATGATTGCGCTCATGCCACACCATACCGACTTTGAATCCCAGTGATTTAATGGGGGATTCAACAATTTTAAGGTCGGAACGCTGGGCAACTAAACGCCGCGGCACCAGTGCTACAAAACGTGAGTGAGCAACAATCTCAAGGACGAACAGGAATGAAGATGTCGACAGAACAACATTGCGTCTATAGCCCAATGTTTGTAAGACCTGATCCACCTGAGTGGAAAAATCGCCTCCGCTGAGCGAAACGATTACGTGCTCAAGCTGGACATACTCTTCAATCGTCATTTCTTCACTCAGCTGTGAGTGATTCCAGCACCCAACCAGCACATAGTTCTCATCATACAGCGGCCTGATTCGTAAAACCTTGGGCGCCTCTTCGGGTGTCATGAGTGCAAGATCCACTTCACCCCGTGCCATTTGAGCTTCCAGCCTGGGTGGCTCCAGACTACGTATGGCGATTCTAATGCCAGGTGCTTGACGCCTTAATTCGTTCATGACCGCCAAACCAATGACCGCTTGAAGGTAATCGGTGCATGCAATCGTAATGGTCAGCGACGCTTGGGCAGGTTCAAAGTGCTGGTGCGTTATCAGCGTCTCTCGCACCTGATCCAGTGCAATACGTAGTGGGGTAAGTAACTCCAACGCTTTGGCGGTAGGCATCATCCCTCGGTGAGCCGGGATTAGCAGCGGGTCGTTGAACATATCTCTAAGGCGGCTCAGCTGAGCGCTGACGGCAGGCTGACTAAGATGCAGGCGTGCGGCGGCTCTCGTGACATTTTGCTCTTCAAGCAAAGCCTCTAAGGTCGCCAACAAATTAAGATCCAGCCTTTTAGTATCCATATTTTATATAGTAGGTCATAAAACTATTAATTTCATTGATAGCTTATTCTTGCCCACAATCTCTAGCGTATCCACTAAGTAAATTCGCCTGTAGGAGCATTAAAGTGTCCAAGACCATATTAATTGTGTATGCGCACCCAGAGCCCACATCATTGACCCGCCGGTTCGTAACTGAAACGGTACAAATACTGGAGCGACAAGGCCAAACCGTGCTGCAGTCAGACCTATATGGCATGGGTTGGAAAGCGACGTTTGATGAGCACGATTTCCCCAACCGTATAAATAATGACCGGCTAGGCTTTATTCAAGAGTCGCAGCACGCCTATGCCACTCACCAGCAGACGCAGGATGTCGCCGCAGAGCAGGACAAGCTGCTTGCCGCCGACGCCGTCATATTCCACTTTCCCTTGTGGTGGTTTGGTATGCCCGCCATTCTCAAAGGCTGGATAGACCGGGTGTACGCCTATGGATTTGCTTACGGATACAAAGATGAAGGCAATCGTTATCGCTATGGAGACGGTATTCTCAAAGGCAAACGGGCATTACTGTCGGTAATGGTGGGTGGCCCAGCGGAGGACTATTCACCCCGAGGTATTAATGGCCCCTTGGAGGAATTGCTATTCCCCATCACCCACGGCGCCCTGTTTTTCCCAGGTATGGATGTACTGCCAACCCATGCCGTGTATGGCACCGGCAAACTTTCGAAAGTCAGCGTAGCGAAGGAGCTAGCCGCTTGGCGTCTACGCCTCGAAAATCTTTTTAATGAATCCCCTATTCCATTCCGGCGGCAAAATGGTGGGGAGTATCAGCAAAATATACTCGCTGACCATATTGCTATGGGGAAAGAGGGACTGACCATTCACATCGACCATTAGCAGATTTTTAGACAGCAACATCATTCAGACAAAGTATTATTAGCTGCACAATATTACCAGCACGTGCAACTATGAATTCAGGAAATCTAGGCCAAGCGCAGCGATAAAGCTATCGCTGCGCTTGGCCTTGTCGGAGCTAGTGAGATATAGTTGTACGGAATTTCCGTACATTATGGTGACGTTATGGATATTATCAGTGTTAACAAATTCAGAGACAACCTGAAAAGCGTAGTAGAACAAGTGATTAGCCAGCACGAACCCTTAAAGGTAACCCGTCGTGCCGGAGAGGCGTTTGTGGTGATTAGCGCTGAGGACTGGGAAAGAGAGCAAGAAACACTGCATGTGCTTCAGAACCGAGACCTCATGCAACAAATTGCGGCTTCTCTAGATACCCATAGTCGTGGTCAAGGATACCAACCTGATAATGAGCAGATGAATGAGATCACTGGTATTTGAGGGCCGTACGTGGGAAGCCTATGAAAAAATGCGTGAAACAGATAAGAAGCTGCATAAAGCGCTCTGCAAACTCTTAAAAGAAATGCTCCGCTCTGACGATCCAACGGCTGGTATCGGAAAACCCGAGCCACTCAGACACAATCTTTCTGGCTTGTGGTCAAGGCGCATTTCACAAAGAGATCGGCTGATCTACCGGTTCGATGACAAAGCTATTTATATTTTTGCCATCGGCGGACATTACGATCAGTCCTGATAATAGTTAATTGATGAAAAGCACGACGCTACCTTTTCTGCACTATCAAATAAGTATGCAACTCCGGGTGCTGATCGTACTCCAGATGTCTGCACACCGCGCCTAACTTCATCAATAAGGATACGAAGCCGTTTGTGCCAAGCGTAGAGTAGTAGACCTCGGGCCCCATAAAACTATCGGTATGCTCACCAGGTTCGTCGGTACCGCCGAAAGAGAAGATCAGTACCCCACCCTTATTCAGGCTTCCGATAAGTTTGGTCATCACACTTTCCTGCTGCGCCAGCGGAATATGCCAGATGCTGTCCCAAGCGGTGATGAAGTCGTATTTTGCCGACGGTTGCCACTGGCAAATATCCTGGTGGTGAAAGGTCACGTCTGGATGCTTCTGCTTAGCGAGGCGCAGCATTTCATCGGAAATATCCACGCCCTCAGGCGTAAAGCCTTCATGTTGCAAGAAGTCGATAAAGCGGCCGGTACACCCACAACCGATATCGAGTGCCTTTCCTCGGCCCTTCACAAACGAAAGCGCCCTTTTGTGCGCCTCTATCCCGTTAGCGAGATTGAATTTGTCGCTTTGCCAGAGGTGGGTGATCTGATCGTAGGCGCTGCCAATATCAGTGGGTGTCATGGATGGCCTGTAAGATAAAAAGTGAGTAATTAGTGACTATATCACCCACTCAAGCGCTTGCGGTTACTGGCCACCAGCTCAGTCAGAAAGTCCGCCACGGCCCGGGTACGGCCTGATTGGGTGAGATCCGTCTGAATAACGAGATAGATGGGCTGATCCACGCCAATATCCGCAGCGACACACACCAGTCCAGCCYCCAACGCCAGAAAATGCGGCAACACCGCTATCCCCAGCCCCGCTTTCGCCGCCGCTAACTGGGTCGCCAGCGAGGTAGTAGTTAGCGCAGGTTCCTGCCCTTGCAGAATCCGCTCAACCCACTGAGCGGCAGGCAGGTGCGCCTGCGTTTCGCCCCAGGTGATAAAGGCGTCGGTGTCGTAATTGCCAGCATCGTGGTGAGCCTCACGCTGCGCTACATAATTGGGGCTGGCGTATAGCCCGAAACCCAGCGAGCCGAGTCGGCGAAGGGTGACATTACCCCGCTCGGGCTTGACCATTCTAAGTGCTACATCGGCGTCGCGGCGGTGCAAATTAACGGTAGAGATATCGGTCACCAGCTCAAGTGTGATGCCGGGGTACTGAGCATAAAATTGTGGCAATGCRGGCAGAATCAACGACGTGGCAAGGTTTTCAGCCGTGGCCAAACGCACCCTGCCGCTCAGTTGCGTAGCGAGTGCGCCGCCGCTAGAGAAGGCAGCTGCGGCGGCTTCCAGCGCTTCGGCTTTTTCGATTAGCCCGGCCCCTTCCTCGGTAAGCTGATAGCCCGACTGCTGACGAACGAACAACGGAAGCTTTAAGGCTTTTTCCAGCCGCTCGATACGCCGGGAGAGCGTCGCGATCCCCAGATGGAGTTCCGCTGCCGCGCCGCTCAAAGTGCCGTGGCGGGCCACCGCCAGAAAGGCTCGTGTGTCATCCCAGACCCACCCGCGGGGCATCTGGTTTTCAAAACTGGTAAACGGCTTACCGAAATCGTTCATTTTTTTCATTATTGGATAGTGCCACGCTGTTATTGCGCGTTTCAACAAGCGCTCGAAAACGGCTCACGATCTCTTGATGAGCCATGGTTTCGTAAGTAATGACAGGAGACATAGCATGCAAAAACGTACACTCGGAACCGACCTAACCGTTTCCGCCATTGGCTTAGGCTGCATGGGAATGAGCGAGTTTTATGGCCCCCGAGACGATAGCGAATCGCTTCGAGTATTGGCCCAAGCGGTGGAGCTGGGGATCAACTTTTTCGATACGGCAGATATGTATGGGCCACACCATAATGAGGAGTTAATTGGTCGTTTTCTCGCCAGCCACAAGCCCAGGGTGCGTATCGCCACTAAGTTTGGCATTGTGCGCAACCCCGGCGAATACCAACGCAGCCTGGACAGCAGCGCCCGCTATGCCCGGCAAGCCTGCGAGGCGTCGCTGAAGCGGCTGGGTGTTGAGCAAATCGATCTCTACTACGTCCACCGCGTTAACCCGGAAATCCCCATTGAAGAGACCATGGAGGGCTTGGGGCAGCTGGTGAAAGAGGGAAAAATTGCCCACATTGGCCTCTGCGAAGTCAGCGCTGATACCCTGCGCCGTGCCCATGCGGTGTACCCGGTTACCGCCGTGCAAACCGAGTATTCGCTGTGGACGCGGGACGTGGAGCAAGCGGTACTGCCCACCTGCAAGGAACTCGGCATCGGCTTCGTGCCCTACTCACCTCTGGGCCGGGGGTTTTTGACGGGCAGATTTCAGGATACCAGCGATTTCGGCGAAGACGATTTTCGTCCTAACCTGCCACGCTTTTCTGAACAGGCCATGGGTGCCAACCGCCGTATCGCCGACGTGATCGGCGAAGTGGCAGCGCTCAAAGGCTGCACTCCGGCGCAGCTATCGTTAGCTTGGCTGCTATCCAAAGGCAATAACATTGTGCCGATTCCCGGCACCAAGCGGCTGCGCTACCTTGAAGAGAATGCGGCAGCGACGTCCATTACCCTGACCACTGATGAGCAAGAGCAGTTGGAAACCGCCACCGTCGACCTTCCGGTGACCGGTGAGCGCTATACGCCGGAGGGCATGAAGGGGGTTAATGCGTGAGTGTCGGCCACTTGCCTACTGAATAATCTCGCCAATTGAACGCTTACCATCCAATAGTAGGTACTCCTGATTCTTCAAACTGGACGTCTGCACTGTGTGGAGCAGGGCGTGAGCGACATTAGCCCGGGAGATTTGGTTATCGCCAGCTTCGTCAAACGAGCTGGCGAACTGCTGACTAGCGGCTTCGTCGGTCAAACGGCCAGGCTTGAGAATGACGTAGGGAACACCACTGTTGCGAAGGTGAGCATCGGCGGCAAATTTCGCGGCCATATAGGGGCGCATTTTCTCGGGCGCGTCCAGTGGTTGTTCCGCTCGCATAGCGCTAATCATGATGTAGCGGGAAAGACCTTTTTGCTTGGCGATATCGGAGGYACGAATGGCACCAAAAAGGTCAATCATCAGTGTTTTATCCGGCCCGGTGTGGGGGCCTGATCCCGCCGTGAAGACCACTTGGTCACAGCCATCAAAGGCGTGCTCAAACTCACCTTCTAAATCGGCGACCACGGTATCAATGCCGTGCTCTTTGAACCAGGCTGCCTGCTCTTCACTGCGAATCATTGCCTTGATGGGCGTGCCCGCTTTTTGGGCCAGTTCGCAAAACTGCTTGCCAATCTGTCCGTTCGCGCCAATCACTAACGTTGTCATAACGACTCCTTGTGAATTGCTTACCCCTCTATCAATGCTGGCACTTAGGCGAAATTCAACCCTGTAGCATGGTACGCCGCAGCAGTTGAGGCATTTAAGCCATCACTCCAAACACATGCCCGATGGCGGAGGTTAATGCCATCGCAAGAGCGCCCCAAAACATCACTCTTGCCGCAGCTTTTAGGATGGGTGCTCCACCCACTCGGGCAGCTATAGCGCCCAGCAAGGCCAAAAAGAGCAGTGAGAACAACGCGACCAAATGAATAAGCAGCGCGGGAGGCGCCCACCAAGCGACCAGTAGCGGCAAAAGAGCGCCGATGGTGAACGTCGCGGCTGAAGAGAGTGCTGCTTGCAGGGGGTGCGCTTGACTGAGGTCGGTGATGCCAATCTCGTCTCGCGCATGGGCGCCTAGGGCGTCATTGACCATCAATTGTTCGGCGACTTGTCGTGCCAATTCGGGTGCCAAGCCGCGCGTTTCATAAATAGCGGCGAGCTCGTCCTGTTCTAGTTCGTAATGCTCAGCCAATGCTTGGCGCTCGATGTCGAGATCGGCGTTTTCAGTATCCGATTGCGAGCTTACTGAAACATACTCCCCCGCCGCCATCGACATCGCACCAGCCACCAAGCCTGCAATACCCGCCAGCATAATATCGCCTTGAGTGGTATTAGCTGCGGCAACGCCCAGTATCAGACTGCTGGTCGAGACAATGCCGTCATTCGCGCCCATCACCGCGGCTCGCAGCCAACCGGTACGGTGAGATCGATGGTGCTCTGTATGGATCATGGGCTTTCCTTTCTGTGAGGGACATCCAAGTCAACAATAGCATCCTGGGCCATGAGCTATTTTTCTGGCACTACTCGAAGCAGCCTGCCTTCGGGGCTGTCGGTAAGTAGGTCCACTTCACCTTATGGGCCTACTCGCACATCTCTTATACGCTCATCTAGCTCACCAAACAGGCCTTCTACATCGTCGGCTTCGCTACCATCGTTAAACGTACCCGGCGCACTTCTTTATTTACCAGCGTTCCTATCAGTATATCGCCCTGCCACTGCGAGAACAGCGCACCGCTGTAAAGCGCTATCCCTGAGGCGAGCAATAGAGGGCGTCCATTCTAAAAGTGGCGGCACGGTACCAGGGTACTCATTGACACCGTATGGTGCCCTTGCTGCCTCTCTGTGCACTCATTAAAATGTTGCGCCACCTAAAGAGAACTCCCATGAAGATTAATGTGGTCGGCACGAGTGGCAGCGGCAAGAGCACCCTCGCAAAGCAGCTCGCAGGCGCTTTGAACGCCCCATGCGTTCAGCTTGATCAATTATTCTGGCGCGCTAACTGGCAAGGAGCGCCGGACGATGTGTTCTTCCCTGAGCTGGAAAACGCTTTAGCAGCCTCACCACAAGAGTGGATACTGGACGGTAATTTTGACCGCACTCGGCATATAAAGTGGCGCGATGTGGATATGGTGGTGTGGATCGACTACCCCTTTTGGCGAGTATTTAGCCAAGCCCTCACCCGTGCTGTTAAACGCATCATAAGCCAAGAAGAGCTTTGGCCTGGCACAGGGAATCACGAGAGCTTCCGCAAAACATTTCTAAGCCGTGATTCGGTTCTGCTATGGTCACTAAAAACGTGGCGGCAAAACCGTAAACGCTACTTTGCCGATATGGTGAATCCACGCTATGCGCATATTCAATTTGTACGTTTGACCTCTATAAAAGAAGCGCAAGCGTTTGTGAAGAGTCTCAAAGTGGGTACTTAGCTCTTAGGTGGCTATATAGCCCCGCTGCGTATTCGCTTGATGGCTGCTCTCTTAGGCTCTCGATGAATCACCGAACAGTTCTCGCCATTTGGCTTTAACGCTTCAGGCCATGTACGCTTATTGAACGAACATTCAATTAAGGTACTTTCATGCAACGTCATTCGTTATTCGCCACAATGTCACTGGGGCTTTTTGCTGGTGCTGCCACAACCACCGCGCTGGCGGAGTCCACCGCGCTGGAGGAGCAACTCAAAGAGCTTGAGTCATTTCAAGTGATCGCCCATCGCGGTGCCAGCGGTCACGCGCCGGAAAGCACCATGGCAGCCTATGAACTGGCCCATGAGTGGGGGGTCGATTACTTAGAGCTGGACGCCCAACTCACCGCCGATGGTGAGTTGGTGGTGTTCCATGATGACGCCATTGATCGCACCAGCGATGGTGAAGGTAAGATTAATGACTTCACCTTGGAAGAGCTGAAAGCGCTGGATACCGGCACTTGGTTTAATGTGGCCAACGCTGACAAATCAGACGACAGCTTTGAAGGGGCAAAAATTCTCACGCTGGATGAACTATTCGAGCGCTTCGGTCACGATGCCCGTTACTACATTGAAACCAAGTCACCACAGCTAAACCCAGGTTTGGAAGAAGCCCTGGTAGAAACACTGGAAGAGTACGAGATGGTCGAGAATGGCCACGTATTAGTGCAGTCTTTCGAGCAGGACAGCCTGTTAAAAGTGCAGGCACTCAATGACGATATTCCGCTGATTCAACTGGTTTGGTACTCCCCCAGTGAAGAGGACGCATCACGCTTAGTGGAGTGGACAGGTGTAACCCCAGGGCCAGAAGAAATTACCGATGAGGATTTCCAAGCGGTATCGGATTACGCGGTCGGTATGGGCACCAACTTCATCTACGATGGCCGCGAAGTTATTGATGCCGACTTCATCCGCCAAGCGAATGAAAACGGCCTGCCGGTACACGTCTATACCATTAATGAGACCGATGAGATGGAGCGTTTGATGGAAATGGGCGCCAACGGCCTGTTCACCAATTATCCTGATCGCCTGATTGAGCTCGTTGAGTGAGCATCGTTGAAAGCGCTCATACGCCCAGCCATGGCTGGGCGTTTTTTATAGCGCGGCTTTAATTGCTACTTTCAGATTCTAGACCAAGCTGCTCCAGTACCCGTTCCACTTTCTTGCGGTTATCCCCTTGCAGCGTTTTAAGCGGCTGCGGCAAGCACGGGTGGCTCACTTTGCCGGTGACTTCGGCAATGGTGGCGGCTACCCTTAGGCTGCCACCGTACTCACGGTAGAGTGCCCATAGCGGCTCAAGGGCGTCTGAAAGCGCTTTGGCCTGTTGAGCCTCCCCTGCCTGAGCGGCCCGAGTTAGCGCCAGCGCTGCTTTCGGGTATATCCCGCCGATAACCGAGTACCAGGCATCGCACCCTGCATTGAGGCCGGTGGCTGCCGCCGCGTCGCCGCTGATGCCGATGGTGACATCAGAGGGGATCAGCTTGCGCAGCCGCGTAACTCGCTCCGTTGCCGCTACAATATCGTTGTTCACCGGGGGAATCTTGATAGAGCGAACCTGGGGCAGTTGGGCGATTCGACCATGCAGCTCATCGCTGAATTCAAAATGGGTAGTGCCGGGGTTGTCGTAAACACATAGCGGCACACTCAGCGATTGGCAGACCGTTGCGTATAGATCGAAAACCTCGTCATTAGTGAGTTTTTGATAGGACACCGGCGCTAGCAACACCCCGCTGGCACCCGCTTGCTGGGCGTTTTCTACATTAGCCAGCACATCGCGAGTACGGAGCGCACCAATGCCTACGACAATAGGCATGCCACCTGCGCTTTCAACGCTAAGCTGGACAACACGGGCGCGCTCTTCACGGTTTAAATAAGCGTAGCTACCCGTCGAGCCCAGCACGCCAATGGAGTCCACCCCAGCTTCAGCTAAGTACTCGACTAGGCGGACAAACTCATGCTCATTAATGCTCTGCTCATTCATGGGAGTTAGCGGAAAAGCACTTAGGCCGGTGAACATAGTGGATGATCCTTTTTAAGATGGTAGCAGTCGCCGAGTCGCAAAGACGATTCGTTATTATGTACAAGCAGACGGGAATGGAATAGCCACAACTTATCCTCGCTGTTCGTTGACATAACTTCCTGTTATTTTTCTTGAATTGATGTAGTGTTTGGGTAAGCGTCGTAGCGATACGGCACAGCTTTTGAACGCATATCTTTCAGCTACATCGTTCGAACTGAATATAAAAACAGTGCCGTTAGTATTGCAAGGGAGAACACGTCATCAATTCATACACTTTTCATGTGCAGAACAGAACTGCACCGTGCTTGAACCTGGCGTACATCACTCAACCAGTAAGCTACCGCCAATGCCATCACCCGTTATAAGCGGTTCTCTATTGCGATTGGCCTTACTGGCAGTGACCACCCTTATTTTGTTGGTGGGACTCGCTTTCGCTACAACGAATGCCATCGCTAGGGAAGCGCCGATTTTTTTAGTGGCTCACCCTGAAGTCACTACCCGCTGGCTAAACCGAGATACCACCCGCGCAATTTTCGCGATGCGCCAACGCACATGGCCAGATGGTCAAGCGGTTAGGGTTTTCGTATTAAGTAATAGTAACCCCGTGCATGCTCGTTTTGCCAAAGAGCAATTGGCTGCCTACCCGCACCAACTTCAGTTGGCTTGGGACCGTATGGTCTTCTCAGGTACCGGGCAAGCCCCCGACCGAGTAAACGATCAGGAAGAGATGCGCGAACGCGTTGCCACGACACCCGGTGCGATTGGCTATCTTGAAAGGGAGTATCTGGATGATAGTGTCCAAGTCATTTCGATGGAATGAATGTCGAGCTATTGCCGCTTTAATTAGCGGCGTTGTGATGGGCTTCTCTGCTCATGCCCAAAGCGATGAACACGTTCTGGATACTCTGCAGGTGCACGGCTTTCTTAGCCAAGCACTGATTATTACTGACGATAACAATTTTTTCGGCCACAGCAGTCGAGATGAAGGCAGCTTCGAATTCACAGAAGTCGGCCTCAATGTATCCTTAAGGCCCCATCAGGATGTGCTTGTTGCTGCTCAGATGTTAAGCCGCCGGGCCGGAGGTGAAAGCAGCGATGTAGAACCGAAATTGGATTACGGTCTGATTGATTACCAAATGGTGTCTAATCAGCAGCGTACCTTTGGTGTACAGCTAGGAAGGTTCAAAAATCCCTTCGGGTTTTATAATCAGACACGTGATGTGGCATTTACACGTCCTAGCATTCTACTGCCCCAATCTATTTACTTTGATCGCACACGGTCACTGGGGCTTTCAGGGGATGGTGTGAGCCTCTACCACGAGGAAAGACTGGCTACGGGCGTCCTTCGAGCGCAGGTAGGTATCGGCCAAGCTCAAGCAGGAGAGGACTTACGAAGCACGCTTCGTCTAGAAGATGTACCAGGTACACTCGATGCTAAGCAGTCAGCTATAGGACAAATTCGTTATGAGCATGACGGAGGTCGTATTGTTGCAGCACTGAGTACTGCTCAAGCAAAAGCACGATTTGATTCAAGCATTTCAGAACAGACAGATGTCTCTTTTCGGTTTCGCCCAGTTGTGTTTTCAATACAATATAATGAAGAACTTTGGAGCTTAACGGGTGAATTCGCCCTCAGACCAACGAAACTTGGCGGCGTAGAAAACCGCTGGGTAAATGATGTCACTGGTGAAAGTTGGTATATCCAATACGCGCGGCGTTTTGCTAGTGAATGGCAATGGCTTGTACGTTACGACAGCCTCACAAGCAATCGCGCAGACCGCAACGGTAAATCTTTCGAGGAAAGCACCGGGGGGAACGTCCCAGCGCATACCCAATTTGCAGATGACCTGACCTTTGGACTGCAGTGGACACCACACCCTCAAGTTATGCTGGCAGGTGAATACCACCATGTAGACGGCACTGGCTGGCTGCCTATTCAGGATAATCCAGATTCATCAGCGACCAGTCGACGCTGGAACATGTGGCTGTTCCAGCTATCGCTGCGTTTTTGAGGCTCCCCACGATCCTGGCTAGGACGTTACTGCAATGAAAATATTTACTTTTTTTCGAATGCCTCAGCGCCTTAGCCTGACCTGGCGGGTCATCGCATTAAGTAGCTTACTGCTGTTGGCGCTGGTAACACTATTTACCTGGCTGGGCCACAACAACCTAACTCGTCAGTTTCAAGAAAGCCGCAGCCAGCACCATGAGCGCCAGCAGCGAGAAATTCGTTTAGCGCTAGTTCGTTCATCGGAAAGTTTACGCCAGTTAGCTGGCTTAACTGCCGCCTCGGCAAGCTTAGGCTCTCCCTTACAAGCGGGTAACGCAGCCGTGGTGGAACAAGCGCTCGATACCCAGTGGCCCACACTACAGCTTGAGGCGGGGATTGATGAGATTCTAATCATTAATACTCGCGGTCAAGTATTGGGTAATTGGGGAGCCGGAAATTTACAAGCACAGCTTCCCCTCTTAAGCTGGGTAAGGCGTGTTATGAATACTGAACGCCCTCTTTCAGCGCTGCGCTGTTCAACTAGCTGCCAGCAGTTTGCGGCCGTGCCGGTGCTAGTGGAGGGAGAAAGTGTCGGTATGGTCGTGTTGTCCCGATCGTTAGCCGATGTCACTCGGCAAGCCAAAGAAGTGTCTGGCGGTGAAGTTGCACTACTCGTTACCGGGCCCGCTGAAGACAGTCAGGTAACGGCAACACGGCAACTGCAAGCTTGGAATGGTCAATTGCTGGCACTCACTAGCGAAAAACAAAGCTTAATACCTTTACAGCGAGCGGCAGATGCGGCCCCTGTGCGCCGATTAATGGAAGCACCACTAAGCCTTGAGCATAGCGGCAGGCATTTAGAAATAAGCGCAGTGCGCATGGAAGAAGATAACGAACGCAGTAATGTAGGGTACTTCCTGCTGATATCCGACATTACCGAGCAAATTAAGGCTATTAATCAGGATACTCGCACTCAGTTATTCGTCGGCGTACTCGGCTGGATTGCTGCGGAACTACTTTTATTAGTCATATTGCTGGGCCCAATGGCTCGACTGCGCAGMGTCGCCGGGTTGCTCCCTGCCCTAGCCGACGGGAAGTTTAACGACATACATACCGCCATTCCCAGCCACCGCCGTCGCATTCCCGACGAGATAGATGTGCTTGAGAGCAGCACGCTCGAACTAGCGCGCCAACTTGAATTGTTAGAAGGAGAGGTTCAGGAGCGCGGCCATCAACTGGACGAGCGTATTGAAGAGTTAGCTGAAGAGCGTGATTTCATCAGTGGCCTGCTGGACACAGCCCAGGTATTTATCATTGCTCAAGACTGCACTGGTCGGATCAGCCTAGCCAATGAGTATGCGCAGTTGATGTTGGGGCTAAATGAAGCCTCGCTACTTGGAAGGCACTTCGTTGATGTCTTCGAGGCGGGTGTCCCTACCACTGTGCATACGTTTTCCCATCCCCAACAAGAGGAAAAAACGCTACGTACGCCCGACCAGCGGATTCATACTATTGCTTGGTATCATGCACCGTTACAAACAGGTAGTGAGAGGAAGGTTTCACGCATATCAGTGGGGCTCGATATTACCGAGCGCAAGGCTGCCGAAGCACGACTCACTTGGTTGGCTGAACGCGACCCGCTAACAGAACTGTACAACCGGCGTTACTTCCAACATGCCCTGCAAATCGCTCTTGAGCGCCCTACTAAGGCAAAAGGGGCGATACTGTTGCTGGATTTAAATCAGTTCAAAGAAGTAAATGAACTGAGCGGGCATCATGTGGGAGACAAATTACTCTGCGAAGTTGCCTACACCCTGCTCCATAATCTTGGCCGCCGTGGCGTCATAGCCCGTCTGGGGGGCGACGAGTTTGCCCTACTGTTAGAAGATACCAACGCCGATCAAGCAGTAAATGTCGCGCAATATATAGTGCAACTGCTAGACGGCATTGGTTTCACTGTCGGAGAACGACGTCACCGGGTAACGGCCAGTATTGGCATTGCGCTGTTTCCAACCCATGGCAATACACCGGCGGATCTTATGGCTAGTGCTGATGTGGCTATGTATAAAGCTAAGGAGAGCGGTCTTCATCACTGGCATCTACTTTCCAAGTCAGAGAATGCCAAAGACGAACTACAAGAGCGAGTTTACTGGGTTGACCGTATACGCAATGCGCTTGAAGAGGATAACTTCGAGCTAATGGTGCAGCCCATCATGCGCCTGGAAGACCAAGACGTAAAACACCACGAGGTGCTGCTGCGGATGCGCGACTCGGATGGCAGCCTAATCTCCCCGGCGCACTTTATTCCTATTGCCGAACAGAGTGGGCAAATTGTCTTAATCGACCGTTGGGTATTGCGGCACAGCTTAAAGGCACTTAGCCAACTTCAGGACCGAGGTATCACCCTAGCGGTGAACCTTTCCGGCCAATCCCTTCACGATGGAGGGCTAAAGCAGTATTTGGCAGACGAGCTGACTGCCAGCGGCGCTGATCCTCACCATCTAATATTGGAAGTGACAGAAACAGCGGCGGTTACTGATTTTTCTACTGCGCGCGGCGTACTACAAGCAGTACGCGACCTGGGTTGCCGCACGGCACTGGATGACTTTGGGGTAGGCTTTAGCAGTTTCCACTATTTAGGGCAGTTGCCCGTGGATTATATTAAGATTGATGGCTCTTTTATCCGCAGCTTGCTAATCAGCCCTGACAGCCGCGTTATTGTTCGTGCTATTGCCGACATTGCGAAAGGTTTTGGCAAGCAAACGATTGCTGAGTTCGTTGATCAGGAAGCGCTATTGCCAATACTCAAGGCTTATGGGATAACTTATGGCCAAGGATTCCACTTAGGACGGCCAGTTCCTATCCGGACAGCCTTTACAGATCATGAATGACGCGTATTATTTTTAACAAACAAACCGCAAAAAACCATCCAGCCAATTAATTAACCAAGGAAAAATAGTGATGGAAGCAGCTCAAAAAAAGGAGAAAACTAGCAACACACTTGCAGATCTTTTCAGCTCTTTTAATGATGATTTTATTTTCAGTATTGCCCTCACTGAAACTGAAAAAAACCGAATATATAAGCTCCGCCACGAAGTCTATTGTCAAGAAATCGGCTACCACCCGGCCCAATTAACTGACAAAAAGACCGAATCTGACATTCACGACTCTCACTCCATTCACTGTTTGATTGAACATAGACGGTCGAGACTAGCAGCTGGTTGCCTTAGATTAGTATTACCAGCACCTTACGGCGAAGGAAAAATGAAGAGACTACCTCTTCAGGATTTTGGTGAACACACGCTTCCACATGAAGTTTTGCATCCCGCTAAACTGCCATATGAGAGTATTTGTGAAATATCGCGCTTTGCTATTGCTAGAACATTCCGCCATAAAGCCATAAATCATGAAACCCTTACTCCAAGCGCTTTTGATTACCAATTTACAGCTCAAGAAAGGAAGACGTTTCCTTTAATAGTTATTGCTTTATTCCTTGCAACTTACTCGCTCGTCGGCTTAATGAAAAAACGTCACGTATTTGCCATGATGGAACCAAGACTTCCAAGACTACTTTCCATGTCCGGATTCAAATTTACAAAAGTCGGAGAATCTATCGAAATGCATGGCAAGCGTAACGCTTTTTACATCGACCATAGCAAAGCAGAAAAGGAGATGCATGAAGAGTTAATGCCATTTTATCTTCACATACGAAAAATATTAGAGCCGCAACTAGAAGAACTGCTAACAAAAAAAGTAGCAGCTCTATAGCCTAGCCCACTTGCAAGCTCAGTTATTAAACTCCATTATTTTCGACTACTGATGCGGATCTAAAATCATTAACCGTTACGCTAGTGAATTTCTCTAAGAAAAACACTAGCGTTTCAGGATATTGAAAGCGCTCTTCAAAGCGCTCTTGGCCCTCTTGGGAACGCCGCGTCACGCTTGCTTTGTACCCTGCATTCGATTTAGATACCTTTACACTATTCTCACGACTTCCATCACGCTTGATCGCCGTTAGTGGGGAATTATTGCTTAACAAAACCTCTAATTCACGGGCGGCGGCACGCTCTTCATCAGACGCCCAGAGGGGCTGATCTCTATCACCATAACGGTAGAGCATAATCACCAACATGACGGAAAAAATGCTACTGGTTAGCATCCAGGTTAATAAAACGCTCGACGGGGGCGTTGTGAGCATAATAAATAACTGAACCACAATGCCCACTGCCAACACACCAGCCAACGGTCGCCACATGCGTGGATTCATAAACCCGCGCTTAAGTATATAGCCCCAAAGCCCAACCACTGCTAAAGCCCCTAACAGTAAGTGAATGGGCGCGAGGAGTKTACCCCCTCCAGCCAGTACGGCAATTACCCCAATCATCACTATTAAACTGTAGAAAGCAGCTAACAGGTAGTAAGCGCGTTTAAGGGTCATATGCAGTCTCCGTGCAGGGTGACCGATGGCTTGCGGCGCCATCGGATTTATTGTTATTGGTTTGTGGATAAAGCCTTGAACTGCAGTATAGATGATCACGGCAATTCTTCACTATTGCCATGGCAATCAGTGTTACAGCCCCTGCGCGCCCCGGCGCAGCCAGTCGTGCACAAACGCCAGTTTACGACGGGCCGTCTCTGAGAGCACAAAAGGGTAAAGGTCTGGTAAGCCCATCGAGCGATTGACGTGATTGACCCCGACGGTCAGCGCCGCAGCCACGTAGATCAAACGCTCTGCATCAGGCTCGGCATAAGGATCCCACTGTGGGCTAGGCAGCTCCGGCGAAGAGAGGTCTGATGCTGCAAAGCTATCGGCAATATCGGTTAAATGCAGCAAGTGTGCAGCAGTTTCGGCCCAATCTTCGTGTGGGTGCGCAGAGGCGTAGGTGGTTAAATAGCGTTCTTTCCAATCGGACGGTGGCCCATTGATATAGTGACGCTGCAGCGCGGCCTGATAATCCTGGCGCTCGTCGCCAAACATCTCGCGAAAAGCATCAAGGAAATCTTCGCGCAGGCTAAGCCGCCACCAGAGCATATGCGATATTTCGTGGCGCATATGGCCAATCATCGTGCGATAAGGCTCTTCTAACGCTTCACGACGCGTCGTAACCAGCACGGGGTCTACCTCGGCCACGCTGATGGTCACTACGCCCTCAATGTGTCCCATCGGGACAGGCGTAGGGCCTTCGGCGAGTAGATGAAACACCGGCGGCGCGCCTGGGTCTTCGGGACGAAACCAGTGCCAACGGCCCAGGTTATCCAGAACCCAGCGTTTAGCCGCTTCCGTTTGTGCCCAGTTAGGAATAGCGTTGGGAAGACTAGGGTCTGGCGCCAGTGCTGTCATGGAACACGAGCGGCAAAAAGCCCCCTCTTTAGGGGCAATCCAGTTGCAGCCAATAACGTCGCGATTGATGCAAAAAGGTGGCATTGGCACAAAGGCACGGGCCTGAGGGTCATAGGCGACGGGAACCCCGTCTGCGGTTGCAAGATTGTCGAACCAAAGAGAGCCCGAACCGACGGGATTTGAGAATACACGCATACGGTACAGCTCCTGAAAGCGAGGAAAAGAGAACCTCAACCGACCGACTGAGCGTTCTCTTTTCCAAAAATCCTATTAAAAATATCGTGCAGCGCCTTTATTTCATTTCAAAGCCGCGCTTGATTAAAAAATCGCGCATATGGGGCCGCAGCTTGTTATCAAACAAAGGCTTGAGATTGCGAGACCAGTCGGTATCTTTATTACTGCTGCTACGAGCCTGATAGTAAGCCTGCATAGTCGTATCGAAGGCTTCTACCTGCTCGCCGTCTTCAGTGTAGTAGTCTTCTTTAAGAACCGCCTCCACGGGCAAACGGGGCTTCACTTCAGGTTCTTGATCCGGATAGCCAAGGCACATACCAAACACCGGGTACACGTGCTTGGGGAGGCGTAGCAGGTCGCTAACCTCTTGGGGATTATTGCGGATACCACCGATATAGCAGATCCCCAACCCTTCGGATTCAGCTGCCACCGCCACGTTTTGCGCCATTAGCGCGGTATCTACGGTCGCTACCAAAAGCTGCTCGGTCATTCCCCGCACAACGTTTGCGCCAGTGCGCTCAGAGGCCTCCGTTGGCCGCTTCATATCAGCACAGAAAACCAGAAAGTCGGCACAGGTAGCAATGTACCCCTGGCCACCAGCCAACTCAGCTATCTGCTCGCGATTCGCCTGATTTTTTACATGGATAACGGTATATGCCTGAACATGGCTAGACGTTGCTGCTCCCTGCCCGGCTTGGATCAGCTCCAGCAGCAACGCCTTTGGAATCGGCTGGTCGCTAAACTTACGGATAGAACGGTGGGATTTCAATAACTTAATAACGTCGTTCATGGAACCTCGCTTATCTGGGTAACGCTTAACCGAATAACAACTGAATATAGGGTAACAGATTTGTACAATATGACAGGGTTAGCGCCTGCCTTGCCAATGCGCTTTGTCACGAGCCCTCTTCGGCAGTCACACCAAGGGGAAAAGTATGAATATGAAAGTAGGCTTATATGTCAGCTAACAGATGCACGACATCCCTCATTATTTATTAGATTTTCAATGTCTAACTAATAAGTTAGCCGTCAGCAAGCTATACTGTTAAGGCTATACGCTTACAACTGACACTTGATGGAATAATAACGACGCCAGGAAGCCGATATGACCAATCCCCCTCAAAATGCACCCGGGCAAGAGTGGAATGCCAGCGACTACGCCCAGAATGCTAATTTTGTACCTAAGCTAGGCAGCGAAGTGGTCAAGCTGTTAGCGCCTCAACCCGGCGAACGTATTTTGGATCTTGGCTGCGGTGATGGCTCGTTGACAGAGCGCCTCGTGCAACTGGGCGCTGATGTTCTCGGTGTAGACGCTTCAGAAGAGATGGTGAACGCCGCACGCCAACGCGGGGTTACCGCACGCGTCGTTGACGGGCATCAGTTGCCTTTCGACCATGAATTTGATGCCGTATTTAGCAATGCGGCGCTGCACTGGATGCTTGACCCCCAGGCGGTATTAGCAGGCGTTAAGCGTTCATTGAAGCCGGGTGGCCGGTTTGTGGCCGAGTTCGGAGGCCATGGCAATGTCGCCGCTATTTGCACGGCGCTGATTGCCGCTCTGCAGTTCCGGGGCATTAGCGCCCGCGGCCGCCACCCCTGGTACTTCCCGACCACTCACGAGTACGGTCATTTGCTGGAAACAGTTGGCTTCAAGGTGGAAAGCATTGAGCTGATCCCTCGGCCCACTCCACTGCCCACCGGCATGATGGGATGGCTGGAAACCTTTGCCAGCCCTTTCTTGCATGGGCTCGACGAGGATGTGCGCGAAGCTGTTCTTGAAAACACCTTAACGCTGCTGGGCCAAAGCCTACGCGATGAGCAAGGCAACTGGACGGCAGACTATGTACGACTGCGCGTTTCAGCCCGTACGTAAGCTGAAACTGCCGTATTAGCGGCCACACAGCCGCCGATGATAAGAGTACCTATCATCGGCGGTTGTTAGTTATTTAAGACCTAGAACTCATCCCATTCATCGACGGTTTCTTGTTTGCTTTGCTTCGCCTGTTGGCGTGACGCTGGCTCAATGCGTAGGCCAGCTGCTGCTTGCCCTGGGGGATTGCCCTTATGCATCAGCGCAGTAGTGCTGGCAGCGCTCTCATCAATGCGGAAGGTAGCCATCAAATCGGCCAACTCGCGGGCCTGCTCTTCTAAAGAACTAGCGGCCGTGCTGGTTTGTTGCACAAGTGCAGCGTTTTGCTGAGTCACCGAGTCCATTTCGGTAAGAGCAGCGTTAATCTGCTCAATCCCACTGTTCTGCTCCCGCGTCGCAGTCGAGATTTCGCTCATTAAAGTAGTGACTTGGCGAATCGCATCCACCGTTTGGTGAATTGTCTGCCCACTGCGCTCCGCTTGTTCAGCGCCCCCATTAATTTTCGTGGTGGTCTGCTCAATCAGGCTACGAATCTCTTTGGCGGAATCAGCACTTCGCGTTGCCAATGTACGCACCTCGCTTGCCACGACGGCAAAGCCACGACCCTGCTCGCCTGCACGTGCGGCTTCGACCGATGCATTGAGCGCCAGGATATTGGTTTGGAAAGCAATGGAGTCAATCACCCCGATAATATCGTTTACCTGGCTTGCACTGGCCGCAATCTCGCGCATCAGTTGCACCGTGCGCTCCACCTCCTCACCACCTGACTCCGCTGACTGTGACGCTGCAACGGAAAGCTGATCCGCCTCTTGAGCCGTTTCAGCGTTTTTACTCACCGTTGTCGACATCTCCTCCATGCTGGAGGCGGTTTGCTGCAGCGCGGAGGCCTGCTGCTCAGTGCGCGAAGAGAGATCCTGACTTCCCGCAGAGATATCACCCGCCCCGCTGAAAACCCGATCGCTACTACCTCTCAACGCTATAACCAGTTGTTTCAACTTCTCCTGCATAGCCGACAGCCCACTGAACAACTGGCCAATTTCGTTATGCCCACGATCCTCAATCTGGCCTGTCAGATCGCCGTCGGCAATCCGCCCAAAGTGCTCACTGGCACGTCGAAGGGGCCTGACAACGCTACGCATCATCGCCCACCGAATCACGACCACTGCCACCAGTGAAATCACTAAAAGGGTAATGGCAATGGCACCAATAATAGTCGCCAGCCGATTGAGCTGTTGAAGAACGCTAGCGCCACGCTCTTCGGTATAAGCGATAAAACCGCCCATCGCCAGATCCAGCTCGGCGCTTAATGCCCCCAGCTCTTCTTGCCTGCGCTGAATTTGAAAAGGAGCGGCCTCCAGCAATGGTGCAATGCCCTCCGTCACAAAGGCATTGTAAGCGCTGACAATAGCATCCCGGTGAGGTGCCAGCGTGCCTTCGGGGTTGATTGGCACGGCACGAAACTCATTAAAGCGTGCCTCTGCCTCAGCAACCGCCTCTGCTGCCATAGCAAGGCTCTCCTGACCTTTCTCGGGGTTACCCTGGGTACTGAAACTTGCTGAACGGTCTAAAAATGTTTGCGCTCTAAGTGCATGCACCTGTGTGCGGTTGGCTAAGTTAACGAGCCGTACATTGGTGGCCGCCAGTTCTTCAAGCGCCTGCGAGCTATTATGATTGGAATAAAAGCCGAGGCCACTGATCAAACCAATCATAAGCACCAGCAGGGCTAACGCAGCAGTCAGACTCCATTTAATAGAGAGGTGCTTCATTCTGTTAATTCCTTAATATTTATATTTTATTCAATAGGATATCGGCCAAACTAAAACAAACTAAAGGGCCACAGGAGAATCTAGACGCTGACACAACACATAGTTTGATACACCACCATTCTTAGCTTTTAAGACACCATGGCTATGCGTTGGCGACTGGTTTTTTGAGCCACGTCCACTTGGAGCMAAGCACCCGCCATGCACTCCAAGCGAGGAGCCTCGACCACCCCCACTATGCGCGCCCGAGCCAGCAGCGTGGCCTTAGTATTGGCTTTAAGTGTGCCAACGATCTGTCCGTCAATATCGACACTATTCCCCTCAATATAAGACGTTACATGGCCAGTGGCAGTCACGGAGACAGGATGATTGGGTGCAATAAGCGTTCCCTCTAAACGCCCCTTAATCAACACAGGCTCATCGGCAATCACTTTGCCTAAAACATGGGTGGCCGATCCAATTCGGCTGCCACCACGGATATGCCCTAGGTCGGGAGGCGCCACAGTAGAGGTTTCCGCTGCAGGGTGTGATATCGCCTCAAACGGCTTGTCTGGTATAGGGGCGCTAGCCGCAGCAGGCGCGTGGTGCGCTATACTGGCAGCACTTAAAGAGCGCTGTTTTAGCTTACGGCGCTTGCCATCCCATACGATCAGCGTCATTACCCCAACGCCCAGCACAATAAACCATACTTGAATGCCCATACCCTTCCTGCCGCTTTAGATGTGGTTACCCCAGCTAACGTTATACTCGCTCTGTTATATAGCAGCGGCGTGAATAAGCCCATTCACTTGGCTTAACTCCAGGCTTTGAGCCACGCACAAGCCGATTAAGGTATTTAGTGCTCTCTCACACTTTCTTCAACGACGCTCCGTCGTCATTGACTAGGAGTCACCTTATGTTTAACAAAGCCAAGAATGCCCCAGATGAAAGCAAGGCCGCGACGCTCATTCCTCCTGATACACGCTCGCCGGCAACGCCAAACACGCCAACCAGCGGTGCACGACCAAGCCTCTCCGTTATCGGCGGCCATMCCCAAGTGGAGGGAGACATTAATAGCGATGAAGATTTGACGGTAGAGGGACGCGTAAGCGGCATTATCACCTGTAAACAACACACCGTTACCCTAGGCGCCAATGGCTATATCAACGGCGATGTATTTGCTCACACATTGCATATATCAGGCGAGGTAACCGGTAACCTGGTGGCACACCACCGCGCAACCATTCATAAGGGCGCCCAGGTTTCAGGCACTATTGTTGCCCCCTGCCTGGTGCTGGAAGATGGCAGTGTTTTCCACGGCAGTATTGATATGAACCCCGACAACGAAGTGCTAAAAAGCGCCTTTAGCGATGCCATCGGCAGCATGACCAAAACCTCGCCAAAAGCAACCGTCGAGAAGCATTCAACCACGAGTGCGAACGCCGCAGAGCATGACACAACAGAAGCAAAAGCTAACGATTAAGGCGCTTTCAGCAGCATCAGCGGCGCTGAGCGCACACAGGGCAAGCGGGATCGCGGGGTACTTGAAAGTGCCGCCATTGGCCACTTAAACCATCAAAGGTAGAGAGGCCTTTATGGGCAGAACCTGCGCCACTAAGCAGCTTAAAGGCTTCAMCCGCCTGAAAGCAGCCGATCAAGCCCACCAGTGGCGCCATGACGCCACTTTCTGAGCAGCTTAGCGCTTCATCGCCACTTTCGTCGGGCGGATAGAGGCAAGCGTAGCAGGGACACTTGGTATTGCGGGGGTCAAAGACTGCCAACTGACCTGAAAAACGAATCGCCGCACCCGATACCAGCGGCACACTAGCTTTTTGAGACGCCGCATTGACCGCATAGCGGCTTGAGAAACGATCCGTGCAGTCCAGCACTACATCCGCCGAAGCCACCAAGCATTCAAGCGACTCGCCCTCTACATGTTGGGCTAACGCGATCACATGGCAGTGCGGGTTGAGTGCCTGCATGCTGGCTTGGGCAGAGAGCGCTTTATTTAAGCCAATACTGGACTGGTGGTGGGCAATTTGACGCTGAAGGTTAGAAAGCTCGACCTGATCGGCATCAGCGATGGTGATGCGCCCTACCCCAGCGGCGGCTAAATAGAGCGCGGCCGGAGAGCCCAAACCGCCTGCACCAATAATCACCACATGGGCAGATTGGAGGCGCTCTTGGCCTTCGATATCCACCTCGGGCAGCATGATCTGGCGGCTATAGCGCAGCAGKGCCTGGTCATCCATCATCGGCTTACTTATCCTCAAATTCCTCGTACGCGGGGATGTGTAAATTGAAGCTCTCTTTCACCTCTTCCATCACCACGTAGCTTTTCGACTCTTTTACGCCCGGCAGGGTTAACACCACATCGCCCAACAGCTGTCGGTAAGCAGCCATTTCGGGAATGCGACACTTTAAAATGTAGTCGAACTGCCCCGAGACAAGGTGACACTCCTGGATCTGCGGCAGCTTCTCGACGGCACGGCGAAACTCATCAAAGACCGCTGGCGACTGTGTCTCTAAGCTGATCTCGACAAACACTAACAAGTTAGCTTTCAAGGCACGTGGATCAAGAATGGCTTGGTAGCCACGAATAATCCCTGCTTTCTCCAAGCGCTTAACGCGCTCAAGGCAAGGAGTTGTGGATAAGCCCACTTCAGAGGCTAAATCGACGTAAGAAATACGCGCATTTTCCTGCAAGCAGCGCAGGATTTTGAGGTCGATACGGTCCAGCGTTCTATTTTTTGGTTTCATGGCAGGATCCAATACTGATGAATCAGGCAGTTATTAAAGGTGCCCCAGGGTAACCCGTTCATGCCCCCCCAGGTCACGAATACTTTCAACGCTTTGATAGCCAGCGCTTTTAAGCGCACTGCGCACCTTATCAGCTTGGTTGTAGCCGTGCTCAAGCAACAACCAGCCTGATGCGGTTAAATAGTGCTGCGCAGCGTGCACCAGGTGCAACAGATCGGCCATGCCTTCGGCGTCAGCAACCAGCGCTGAGCGAGGTTCAAAACGCACATCGCCTGCGCTTAAATGGGGGTCATTGGCGGCAATATAAGGCGGGTTACTGACGACAATATCGAAACACTTATCTGCCTCTTCAAACGCTTCCAGAGCATCGAACCAATCGCTTTGCAAAAACTGGGCATTGGTGATCGCCAGCGCCTGAGCATTACGGGTGGCCAATGTCACCGCCTCAAAGCGCAGATCTACACCAACGACTTGCCAGTCGGGCTGCTCGCTGGCAAACGCCAGGGCAATGGCGCCAGTACCCGAGCCAAGATCGAGCATTCGGCCTGTGGGCTGAGTCACACAGCCAAGCGCACGCTCAACGAGGGTTTCGGTATCGGGCCGGGGGATCAAGGTGTCGGGAGAAGTCGCTAAGCGTAGCCCCCAAAACTCGCGCTCCCCGGTAAGGTAGGCGACCGGGGTACCTTGGACACGGGCAGCGATTAGCGCATCAAAACGGGCCTGCTCCCATAAGGGGCATGCTTTATCGCCCCAGGTGTATAGCCAAGTGCGGTCGCGTCCAAGCACGTGGCAAAGCAGCACTTCAGCGTCAACACGCGGCGAGCAGGAACCCGCGGCGAGCAACCGTTGGGCAGCCTGTTGTAACAGCGCATCAAGGGTCATTAAACGTCCTGAAGGGCTGAGAGCTGTTCCGCTTGATACTCGTGAATCAGTGGGCTAATCACGTCATCCAACTGCTCGCCGCTAACCACCTCGTTAAGCTTATAAAGGGTTAAATTGATGCGGTGATCGGTAATCCGCCCCTGGGGGAAGTTATAGGTGCGGATGCGCTCACTGCGATCACCAGAGCCCACCAGCGAACGGCGTGCGTCCGCTTGCGTCTGGCGCTGACTATCGACGGCGTTACGCTTCAGCTTCGCGGCCAGCAGCGACATCGCCTTGGCACGGTTTTTATGCTGGCTGCGCTCCTCCTGGCACTCCACCACCACGCCGGTCGGCAGGTGGGTAATGCGGATCGCAGAGTCCGTAGTGTTAACGTGCTGGCCACCGGCACCGCTGGAGCGGTAGGTGTCCACGCGCAGATCCGAAGGGTTAATGTCGATATCACCAACATCTTCGACTTCAGGCATCACCGCCACGGTGCAGGCGGAAGTGTGAATGCGGCCCTGGGATTCGGTCGCAGGTACACGCTGTACGCGGTGGGCGCCGGATTCAAATTTTAGCTGGGCGTAAACGCCATCGCCTTTGACGCGGGAAATAATTTCTTTGTAGCCGCCCTGCTCGCCATGGCTGGCGCTCACCMCCTCGACCCGCCAACCGCGTTTTTCGGCATAGCGCGAGTACATGCGAAACAGGTCACCGGCAAAAATAGCCGCCTCGTCGCCGCCGGTACCGGCGCGCACTTCCAGAAACACCCCGCGGCCATCGTCAGGGTCTTTCGGCACCAGTAGACGCTTCAGCTCGAGATCCAGCTCGGCTAACCGTTCCCGTCCTTCGCTTAGCTCCATCTCCGCCAATTCGCGCATATCCGCGTCGCTATCGCGGCTAAGCTGCTCGGCTTCGTGCATATTGGTTTCAATATCACGATACCGCTGCCAGGCCGCTACCAGCTCTTCTAACTCGGCATATTCCCGTGAGTAGTCGCGAAAGCGTTGCTGGTTATTGATTACTTCAGGATCCGACAGCAGCATCGCCAGCTCTTCAAAGCGTTCGGTAAAGCTGTCTAAGCGTTGGCGCAAGGTCTCTTTCATGCGGGCGTATCATCCTTCTGGCGGTTAGCCGTGGGCGCGGGCGTGGTTTCAAAGGCTGGCTTGGTGGGCAACAGCAGGCGCGGTGCAGCATTCAGCAAGTCATGGTGCTCCTCTGAAGCCGCATCGCGTATGGCCTGAGTGGGCTGGTGGAGCAAACGATTGGTCAACTGGTGCGCCAAGCGCTCAATCACTTTAGCCGGGTCTTCACCCCGCGCCAGCCGCTCCAAAGCCTGATCGCGGGAGAGATCGCGCAACGCTTCGCCATGTTGGCGGTAGTCGCGAATCAGTTCACCACCGTTGCGGATGCGTCGTTCGTGCTGCCAACTGCCCACCCCATGCTCAATCAGCGATTCGGCTTGATCGGCGGCAACTTGACGGTGACGACGATTTTCCTGGATAACCTCTTCCAAGTCGTCCACGGTATAGAGAAAAACATCTGCCAACTCGCCCACTTCCGGCTCAATATCCCGAGGTACCGCAATATCAACCATAAATACTGGCCGGTGGCGGCGTTTTTTGAGTGCGCGCTCGACCATACCTTTACCTAATATAGGTAGCGGTGCAGCCGTTGAGGAGATGACGATATCGGCATATTCAAGCGCATCGGGGATTTCTTGCAGGGTAATTGCCGTTCCCCCAAAGGGGCCTGCTACCAGCTCGGCACGTTCACGGGTGCGGTTGGCAACGGTCAGCTGGCTAACGCCCGCTTCGTGCAAATGCCGAGCGACCAGTTCGATGGTTTCGCCGGCACCAATGAGCAGCGCCCGGGAGCGGCTGAAATCATCAAAAATACGGCTGGCCATGCTAACGGCTGCGTAGGCCACTGAAACAGGGTTTTTACCGATCCCTGTTTCAGTACGCACTTGCTTGGCCACCGCGAAGGTGTGCTGGAATAGGCGCTCAAGCTCACCGCCCAGGCCCTTGGACTGGCGCGCCTGCTGATAGGCATCCTTCAACTGGCCCAAAATCTGCGGTTCGCCCAACACCATAGAGTCCAGGCCAACGGCTACGCGCATTAAATGGCGCGCCGCATCGTTGTCTAAATAATGGTAGGCACAGCGCGTCAGCTCATCGACGCGTAAGTTATGAAAGCGTCCGAGCCAGTTGAGTACCGCCTGCTCGCCAGCCGCATCCGTGACACAATAAAGCTCCGTGCGGTTGCAGGTAGAGAGCACCGCCGCTTCACTGATTTGTGGCAGGTTACGCAATTCAGCCAACGCAGTTTCAAGCTGCGTTGGCGTAAAAGCTACCTGCTCACGCACGGCCACGCTGGCGGTACGATGATTTATTCCCAGGGCAAGAAGCGTCATGCGTTATGCGTCTTCGCTAGTGTGTCGGACTTTTCGGCAACCACCGTTGTGATAAGTGGCTACACCGTCAATTAGAGCTTGCTAAAACAAGTCTTTGGTGTGGTTTCAGCACAACCCACAAGTAAGCTGTCGTAAGTAGGCATAAAGTTTGCTGACCACCTTTTCAAGGAGGAACATTCTATCACAGCAGGCTATCATCTGGCCCACACCACTTTGCCGCAGGCAGGCAAGCCGCTATGCTGGGCATTCGGCCACTTAATCGAGAGACGCATGCGACCTCGCTTTACATTATCAGGCCCTGCATTCAAGGGTTTTAACTGTTCGGGCTTCCCACTAGTGGGCGCGATGCTCCGGCATTCGGCGCTGCTACCCGTGGCCGCCTCTGCTGCTCTGCTGCTAAGCGGCTGCCAATCCACGCCTAGCACACAGGACGGCCCCCTCGGCACCTGGGCCGATGATCCGATGCGCAATGCACCGCCGATCACCCGTGGGCTGGATGCCGCTGGGCTCAGTACGCTACTCGGCGCCGAACTTGCTGGCCAGCGCGGTGATTACCGCTACGCAAGCCAGGGCTACCTGGACGCGGCGAAGCGCTATCGCGAGCCAGCACTTGCCGAGCGCGCCACCTTCGCGGCCCGCTTTGGCAATGAAACCTCATTAATAGAGGCTTCGGCGCTGCGCTGGCGAGAGCTTGCCCCCCAGGCAGAAACCCCCAACCGGCTGCTGGCAGCTTTCTCGCTACAGCGCGGTGATTGGCTCGACAGCCTTGAGCAGCGCCTTGATATTGTTGAAGCTGGCGGCCACGGCGATGTCACCGCCTTTGCCGAAATCGCCGTGGCTGAAGAGGCGCCACTAACGTTAATCGCTCAGCAGCTGCGCGAGCATTTAGCCCGTCCCAATGCTGACCAACTGCCGCACCACAGCGATGTGCTGCTGGGCACCGCCTTGATCGAGGCTACCCTGGGCGATACCACGCTTGCCCAGCGACGGCTTGATCAAGTCGAGTTACTCGACCCCGAATCCGCGGCGTTATGGCTGGTTAAAGCGCGCTTGGCACTGGAGGTTGAGGATTACTCAACCGCCCAACGCGCGGCCCAACAAGGGCTAGAACTTGCGCCTGACGATGTACGTTTTATCCTACTGCTGGCCCAGGCGGAAATTCGCCTTAACAATATTAGTGCCGCTGAAGTTCAAACCGATGCACTACTCGCAAGCCACGGCGGCAATCAGGATCTGCGCTTATCGCTAGCCCAACTCTATTTGGAAGAGGGGCACCCTGAACCAGCGCAACGCTTGCTGCAGCCGCTAATCGGCCAACCCGAAGTGCCGGATTTAGCCTATTACCTACTTGGCGCCATCACTCAAGCGCAAGGCGATACCGATAATGCGCTGCTTTATTATCGCCAAGTCAGCGAAGGCAGTGAATTTTTGCCCGCTCGCGCAGCTGCGGCGCAGATGCTGATTGAGGAAGACCGCCTGCTGGATGCTCGCGCCTTCCTGCGCATTGAGCGGATGCGCTTTGATAATTACTTTACCGAATTGGTGATGCTCGAAGTTCAATTGCTGGACGACATCAATCAGCCTGCGGACGCTAATGCGCTATTAGACCGTGAAATTAGCCGTACCCCTGATGACACATCGCTACTTTATATGCGCGCCATGCGGCACTGGGAAGCAGGCGACATTGCGGGAATGGAGCAGGATTTACGCCAGATATTGAGCACTGAACCTAACAATGCTGAAGCGCTCAATGCGCTGGGCTACACACTGGCCGACCTTAACTTGCCAGGACGTTTACAAGAAGCCTTTGCGCTGATTGAGCGCGCTTACGAGGCCGACCCGGACAATCCCGCCGTACTTGACAGCATGGGCTGGGTTTACTTCCGAATGGGACAGCCTGAAGAAGCGCTACCCTGGCTTGAAAGTGCTTACTCACAGCTACCGGATCAGGAAGTTGCCGCGCATCTCGCCGAAGTGCTGAAAGCGCTGGGGCGTGACGACGAGGCGCGCCAACTGATCCAGCAAATCACGCAACGAACGAGCCAACATCCGCTGATCGACGAGCTACTGGAACGCTACCCTGAACTAACGCCGCCAGAGACACCCTAACTCTGCGAACCACACTCTTTAAGCGCATTGCGCCGTAACTACCTAACATGGAGCCTGTTTATGTTGACACTGACGTCCCCTTCCCGCCGCTGGCCACTAACACGACACTCTTCGCGCCTCTGGCTTGCCGGTTTCGCGCTACTCTTACTCGCAGGGTGTGCCTCCCAAGGCCCCATGGATGAAAGTGGTCGTCAAGCAGGCCAGTGGGAACGCCAGCAGGCTGATGTAGAGGCATTCGATACCTGGACACTGGTCGGCAAAGCTGGCTTGCGCACTTCTCAAGAGAACATTAGCGCCAACCTGGATTGGAATCAGACCCCCTACTATTTCCGCATGCTGATTAGCGGGCCGTTTGGCGGCGGACGCAACGTGCTTGAGGGCCGTGAAGGGCGTTTCTCACTCTCAAATAGCGATGGCCGTTTTGAAGCAGAAACGCCAGAAGCACTAATGGAAGAGCAACTAGGCTGGGCTCTACCCGTCAGCGCCATGCCCGATTGGGTGCGTGGCCTTCCCGGTGAGCCCGACAATGACAACACCAGCAGTTACCAGCTAGAAACCGATGAACTGGGCTTTCCCAGCCATCTGAAACAAGACGGTTGGGAAATTGACTATCGCGACTGGGAAAAAGTCGACGACCTGTGGCTACCGCGCCGCATGGTCATGAACTACGACGACGTTCGCATTACGCTGGTGGTTAATCAGTGGCAAGCAAGCGAGTAAGGGGCATCGTTTAAATGAACGCCCCATTAACGCTTCCCGCACCGGCCAAGCTTAACCGCATGCTGCATATCGTGGGCCGTCGTGCAGACGGCTACCACGCGTTGCAAACGCTATTTCAGTTTATCGATCTCTGCGACCACCTGACGCTTACTCCCCGCGATGACGGGGAGATTCTGCTAACAAGCGAGGTGAGCGGCGTTAACCACGATGACAATTTGGTCATGCGTGCTGCACAGTTATTGCAACGCCATAGCAGCACCCCACTAGGGGCTTCACTTACGATTGAAAAGCAGCTGCCTATGGGAGGTGGCTTGGGCGGCGGTAGCTCCAACGCCGCCACCACGTTAGTGGGGCTTAACCACCTTTGGCAGCTCAATCTACCGCTTGACGAATTAGCCCACCTGGGGCTAGAGCTTGGGGCCGATGTGCCGGTGTTTGTACACGGCCATAGCGCCTGGGCCGAAGGGGTTGGCGAGCAGCTCACGGCGGTAACACTAGATACGCCATGGTTTGTGATTATTCACCCTGGGATTAGCGTCTCTACACCTGCGGTGTTCCAAGACCCGCAATTGACACGTGACAGCCGCCCCATTACTATGGCGCGCGCACTGCAGGGGGGAGCGCCGGGGTGGCGCAATGACTGTGAAGCCGTCGTAAAGGAACGCTATCCGCCAGTGGCGGAAGCCCTTCACTGGCTCGCGCAGCACGCACCCAGTCGGTTGACCGGCACGGGGGCATGTCTGTTTGCTGCTTTCGAAACACAGCAAGCGGCGCAAGCAACCGCGCAATTAGCGGGGCAACGCTGGCCGACATGGGTAGCACGCGGACTCAACACCTCCCCCCTACATGATGCTCTGGGCTGTTTATAATCCCGCTCTGGGCTGTTTATAATCCCGCTCTGGGCAGTTTATAGTCCCGCTCTGGGCTATTTACAGTCCCGCTCTGGGCAGTTAAAAGCGCCCGGTCAGCGCGTTAGGTTATTGCTGGGGTATCGCCAAGTGGTAAGGCACCGCTTTTTGGTAGCGGCATTCCCAGGTTCGAATCCTGGTACCCCAGCCAACCCAACAATGGCCTGCGTTTTTACCCCTGATTCCCAACACTGCAAAGGTGGCTGCGCGTGTCAAAATTGATGGTTTTCGCCGGGAATGCTAATCCCGCACTCGCTCAAAAAATTGCCGAGAGCTTAGACAGCCGTATGGGTAACGCTACGGTGGGTCAATTCAGCGACGGCGAAATCGCAGTCGAGATCAATGAGAACGTGCGCGGTAAGGATGTCTTCATCCTGCAATCCACCTGTGCACCGACCAACGACAATCTGATGGAGTTGATTCTGATGGTCGACGCCCTGCGTCGCGCCTCGGCAACTCGCATCACAGCGGTACTGCCCTACTTTGGCTACGCCCGCCAGGATCGCCGTGTGCGCTCCGCACGGGTGCCGATATCCGCCAAAGTAGTGGCGGACATGATGGTTAAAGCAGGCGTTGACCGCGTGATGACCATGGATCTACACGCGGATCAGATCCAAGGCTTCTTTGATGTCCCGGTTGACAACGTCTACGGCTCGCCCATCCTGCTGGATGATATCGAACGTCAGAATTACAGCGACCTTGTCGTCGTTTCCCCTGATGTTGGCGGCGTTGTACGTGCCCGTGCTATTGCCAAACAGCTGAATGCCGATCTCGCCATTATCGATAAGCGTCGCCCCCAGGCTAACCAAGCCCAGGTAATGCATATCATCGGCGAGATTGAAGGCCGCACCTGTGTTGTGGTCGACGATATGATCGATACCGCAGGCACGCTGTGCAAAGCCGGTGAAGCGCTTAAAGACCACGGTGCCAAACGCGTAGTGGCCTATGCGACACACCCGATTTTGTCAGGCCCAGCGGTCGATAATATTACCAACTCCGTACTGGATGAAGTGGTGGTGACCGACACCATCCCGCTATCTGACGTTGCCCGTCGTAGCGGCAAAATTCGCCAGTTGAGCGTTGCGGGCCTGATCGCGGAAGCAATTCGCCGGGTCAGCAACGAAGAATCTGTCAGCGCGATGTTCCACTAACCKCCTGACGATACAGCCCCCTTTTGGGGCCACGGAAGCGCTGTCGTCTGGTCGCGGTCGGCAGCGTATTCCTTACTTTAACTAAGAGGCAATTCCATGTCTGATTTTATCCTGAAAGCCAGCGTTCGTAACGACCTGGGGAAAGGTGCGAGCCGCCGCCTGCGTCGTGCGAACCAGCAAGTGCCGGCCGTTGTATACGGTGGCGAGAAAGGCGCGCAGTCTATCTCCGTAGAAAAAACCGCTTTCTACAAAGCGATTGAAGACGAGTCTTTCTTCTCCTCGGTCATCAAACTGATGATCGAAGGCAAAGAAGAGMAAGTCGTTGTTCGTGATCTGCAGCGTCACCCCTTCAAGCCGCTGCTGACCCACGCCGACTTCCTGCGCGTTGATGCGACTCACGAAATCACCATGAACGTGCCGCTGCACGTGACGGGCGAAGAGACGTGTGTTGGTATCAAAGACCAAGGTGGTGAACTGCACGTACTGGCCAACGAAGTTGCCATCAGCTGCTTGCCGAAAGACCTGCCTGACTATCTGGAAGTCGATATCAGTGCACTAGAACTCGGCACTACGCTGCACCTGTCTGACCTTACCCTACCGGCTGGCGTCACCTCGGTTGACCTGTCCCACGGTGAAGAGCACGACAATGCAGTACTCAGCATCACCAAAGTAAAAGTGCGTGTTGAAGAAGATGAAGACGGTGAAAGCGAAGGTGAAGAAGACACCAGCGCCGAGTAATCACTCCCCGTTAAACATCCCATAGGGTCATGCCTGCATGACCCTTGCGATGCGAAGATGATGTTAGAATCAAGCGCCTCGGCGCTTGATTTTTTTTAGCGCCGTCGCTGGCGCAGCGTCAACCGTCTTCTAGGTAATGTTGGTCTTCTGGATATTCTGTACGAGGTGGGAAGATGAGCCAGGTAACAGCCATTATTGGATTAGGTAACCCCGGCGCAGAGTATGCCGCCACGCGCCATAACGCCGGCTTCTGGCTAGTAGACGCTATTGCGCAAAGCGCCCATGCAGAGCTGCGCCCGGAAAAAAAGTTTTTCGGCCACTACGCAAAGGTGCGCCTAGGCGACCATGAGCTGCACCTGCTCAACCCCGCCACCTTTATGAATCGCAGTGGTGCCGCGGTAGCCGCCTTGAGCCAGTTCTTCAAGCTTGCCCCTGAAAACCTGCTGGTCGCCCACGACGAGCTCGACCTCCCCCCCGGCCAAGCACGCTACAAAACCGGCGGCGGGCACGGTGGCCACAACGGCCTGCGCGACATTATCAGCGCCCTAGGCGGTGAGAAGCAGTTTCACCGGGCACGGATTGGCATTGGCCACCCCGGCGAAGCTCGCCAAGTCACGAACTATGTATTGGGGCGGCCCGGCAAGAGCGAACACGAAGCCATCGTTCGCGCCCTGGATGAATGCGTCGCCACACTACCTTTAGCGCTCGCTGGCGACTGGGCCAAAGCCATGAATCAACTACACAGCTTAAAACCCGACGCGTTAAGTCGGTAGCTGCCAGCTAGCTCATCTCGTAGAATGGCGGTTACGTTTACACCCTCTTTTCAAGAACATTTTCTCAGGAACATTTTATGGGTTTCAATTGCGGCATCGTCGGTCTACCCAACGTCGGTAAGTCCACGTTATTCAATGCCCTGACCAAGTCAGGCATCGATGCAGAGAACTTCCCCTTCTGCACCATTGAGCCGAACGTGGGTATCGTTCCGATGCCGGATCCGCGACTTGATAAGCTCGCCGAAATCGTCAAGCCGCAAAAAGTACTGCCCACGACCATGGAGTTCGTCGATATTGCCGGCTTGGTCGCCGGGGCCTCCAAAGGCGAAGGTTTGGGCAATAAATTCCTGGCCAATATTCGTGAAACCCAGGCGATAGCCCATGTGGTGCGCTGCTTCGATAACGACAACGTTATCCACGTAGCCAACCAGGTCGACCCCCGTGCCGATATCGAAACAATCAATTTAGAGTTGGCGCTTGCGGACCTTGATACCGTCGAAAAAGCTAGCCAGCGCTTGGTTCGCTCAGTAAAAGGCGGCGACAAAGACGCGATAGCTACCAAGGCCATTCTGGATCGTATCCAGCCCCACGTTGCGGAAGGCTTGCCGCTACGGAGCTTTGGGTTAAGCGATGATGAGCAACGCCAAGTGAAAAGCTTCGGTTTTTTGACCCTGAAACCGACCATGTATATCGCTAACGTCAACGAAGACGGTTTTGAGAACAATCCCTACTTGGATATTGTGAATGAAATCGCCGCTGAAGAAGGCGCCCTGGTGGTGCCCGTGTGCAACCAGCTGGAAGCCGAAATCGCCGAGCTGGATGACGAAGAGCGCTCGATGTTTTTAAGCGAGATGGGCATGGATGAGCCAGGCCTTGATCGCGTGATTCGCGCGGGCTACTCACTGCTGGGTCTGCAAACCTACTTCACGGCCGGTGTTAAAGAAGTGCGCGCCTGGACAGTCAAAGAGGGCGCCACAGCCCCAGAAGCCGCTGGCGTGATTCACACCGATTTTCAAAAAGGCTTTATCCGCGCCGAAGTGGTCGCCTATGAGGATTTTGTATCGCTAGGCGGCGAGCAGGGCGCTAAAGATGCTGGCAAGTGGCGCTTGGAAGGCAAAGAGTACATTGTCAAAGACGGCGATGTGGTGCACTTCCGTTTTAATGTGTAAACGGCAGTCCTTATACGAACAGTAATAAAACATTGACGAAAGGCGGGGTTATCAGTATCATTCGCCCCCGTTGAAAGGCTACGTAGCTCAGCTGGTTAGAGCACATCACTCATAATGATGGGGTCCCCTGTTCAAATCAGGGCGTAGCCACCAACGACGTATTTAAGAACATCCGCACTTAAGAACATAGAAAAGCCCGCCGACCTTGTCAGCGGGCTTTTTGTTTATGTGCGGCAGAGGGATCAGTTCAGCTTTGCACGATTTAAGAACCCTACCAGCGCGCGGGTTAGATACTCGACATCTTGAGTGCCAGCGGTTTCCCGAATCGAATGCATCGCCCATTGAGGCMCCCCTACATCAATGGTGGGCACCCCCAACTCAGTAGCGGTGATCGGGCCTATCGTACTTCCGCAGCCCATATCCGCCCGGGTAACAAACGCCTGCACGGGAACGTCCGCCTCTCGGCATACATCGCGAAACAGCGCGCCCGTCACGCTATTGGTAGCGTAGCGCTGGCTCGCATTCACCTTGATGACCGGGCCGCCGTTAATCGCCGGGCCATGGCGCTCATCGTGCTTATCGCGAAAGTTAGGGTGTAACGCGTGGGCGTTATCGCAAGAGATCATCAACGACGATTGAATCAGCTGAATGAGCGATTCTTCACTTCCTATTTCACTCCCCCTGCCGCCGACTTGAGCATTAATGCGCCTCAGCACATCCGCCAAGAAAGGGCCTTGGGCACCACAGGCGCTGGCACTGCCGACTTCCTCATGGTCATTGGCTACCAGCAACGCGCCTTGACTGCCGTCGCAATCCAGAAGCGCTTCTAAACCAATGAAGCAGGAAAGCAGGTTATCCAACCGCGCGCTGGCCACCAGCTCTTGCTTAACACCAACCAGTGACGGCGACTGAACATCGTAAAAGCCTAATTCAAAATCAACCACTTCCACTGCCCGCAGGCCGTGCTGCTCTTCCAACCACTGGGCCAGCAACTCGGCTAGCGTCGCCGTTTCGCTCTGCATTAACACTGGCGCCATTTGCGTCTGCGGATTCAGCGGGCGGCCACTATTCACGTCCCGATCAAGGTGAATCGCCAGGCTCGGCACCATGGCAATCGCCCGGTCGACATTGAGCAATACGCTTTCCAGATGGCCGTCGGCATGGCGCACATGCACCCGCCCAGCCAACCCCAGGTCACGGTCAAACCACGGCGCCAATAAAACACCGCCGTATACTTGCACGCCTAATTGCAGCCAACCCGCTGAGCATTGAGTGGCATTAGGCTTTAGATGCAACCCCGGGCTATCAGTGTGGGCACCGATCATACGCAGCGCGGTTAATTCAGACTCAGGCAGTTGAAACGCAATAATCGCAGAGTCATTCCGGGTAACGTAGTAGCGCTTGCCCGGCGTGAGCTGCCAATTAGCCCTCTCTTCCAGTCGCTGAAAGCCGGCTTGCTCCAATCGCGCAGCCATATTGCCCGCCGCATGCCACGGAGTTGGTGATTGGCGCAGAAAATCGCATAACCGCGTTAAACGATCAGCGTTGAAAGTCTCCGACATGGAAATCCTCATAACAGTAATGATTGAGTCTCATAGTGCAAGTGACCTGCTACAATACTCCCTCGACCTACGCAACTCATGGGTCATATGCGGGTCTAGGGAAGAATGAGTGTACACAAATCCGGGAGAGCTTGACTGATGAGCTTGTTTGCAACGCTTTCGCGTTCGGTCGCCCTGGCTGTCATGCTGGTCATCACCAGCCCAGCCGCCTTAGCGCAACTTGAACCGACCGATGAACAACGCCAGGCGGCAGTGGAAATTGCGGACTCGCTCCGCTACGGCCACTATGCTGATATTACTTTTGACGAAGCGTGGTCGCAGGATGCCTTCCAACGCTATCTGGACATCCTGGATGGCCAGCGCGCCTACCTGCTGCGCAGCGACATCGAGCCTTATCGCCACTTAGAGACGAGCATGGCCGACGCCCTTTTCAATGGCGAGCTGGATGATGCCTTCAACCTCTACAACAGCTTCAGTGACCGACAGCGAGCGCGCCTTGAGTCACTACTTGCGCAGCTTGATGAAGGCCTGAACTTTGACTTTGATAGCAACGAGCGCCTAGAGATTGATCGTGAGGAGGCCCCCTGGGCATCCCGGCAAAGCGAACTCGACGAGTTATGGCGCAAACGGCTCAAAAACGATGCTTTAACGCTGGCCTTAACCGATCTGGATAACGAACAGATTGAAACCAATCTGCGCCAGCGCTACGAAGGCCAATTGACGCGGCTGGAGCAAACCGAATCTGAGGACGTGTTTGGCGTCCTGATGGCGGCCGTCACTAGCAGCATCGACCCACATACAGGCTACCTCTCCCCCCGCCAGGGCGAATCCTTTGATATCCAGATGAGCCTCTCTCTTGAAGGCATTGGCGCCCTGCTTCAATCAGATGGCGAGTACGTAAAAGTCTCCAGCCTAGTACCCGGCGGCCCGGCAGAACGCGCAGGCGTATTGGAACCCGCTGACCGAATCATCGCCGTGGGCCAGGAAGAGGGCGAGATGGTCAATGTGGTCGGCATGCGCCTGGACAACGTGGTGGACCTGATTCGCGGCCCCAAAGACTCGGTTGTCCGCTTGGATGTGGTACCCGCCCAAGCGGTGGATACAACACGGTCGCAGATAGTTGAGATCACCCGCGATACCGTTAGCCTTGAAGACCAGGCAGCCAGCAGCGAAGTCATTGAAGTTGAACGCAACGGCGAACCTCACCGCCTAGGGGTGATTAACATCCCAACGTTCTACGTCGATTTTGATGCCTGGCAAGCGGGTGAAGAGGAGTATCGCAGTACTACCCGCGATGTCGCCAAAGAAGTCGAGCGCCTTAAAGAAGAGGGCGTGGAAGGTATCGTGCTTGACCTGCGCAACAACGGCGGCGGCGCGCTGCAGGAAGCCAATTCGCTCATTGGCCTGTTTATTGACCGCGGCCCTACCGTACAGGTACGCGATGCACAGGGGCGTATTCAGCTCTATGGCGACAGCGAAGCAGGTACGCTCTATGACGGCCCACTAGGCGTGCTGGTCAATCGCCTCTCCGCTTCTGCTTCTGAGATTTTTGCGGGGGCGATTCAAGACTACGGTCGCGGCCTTGTTCTGGGCACGCAAACCTTCGGCAAAGGCACCGTGCAAACCCTGAACGAACTGAGCCATGGGCAGATTAAACTGACCCGCGCCAAGTTCTATCGCATCTCTGGCGACAGCACCCAGAACCGTGGTGTTGAGCCGGACATTCACTTCCCGACGCTGATTGACCCCGAACGTATTGGCGAAAGCAGTCTGGATAATGCGCTCGCCTGGGACAACGTTCAGGACGTTCAGTACCGTCGCTATGGCGAGCCGGAAACCGTGCTGGACAAACTGATTACCCAGCACGATACGCGCGCCGAGGATAATCCCAACTTCCGCTACCTGGAGCGCCAGTCCACACTGGCCCGTCAGTTACGCGAGCAGCACACCAGCGTTAGCCTAAATCGCGAACAGCGTAAGCGCGAAATGGAGGCCCAGGAAGCCGAGCAGCTCTCGCTGGAAAACCAACGCCGCCGCGCACTAGGGTTAGAAGAGTTGGATGAGTGGATGGACGCCCGAACAGATGTCACCGCGGGGCTCGCGGAAGAGACAGATGATGCAGAGGCATCGGCTGGAAACGAAGAGGACGAAGCACTAGCAGTTGATCGTGCCTACGTGCTTGAATCTGCTGAAGTCTTACTTGACTACGCCCACCTGCAAGATACTCAGCGGCTAGCAGCCAAACGCTAATGACACTCCATTAGACAATACGCTGAGTTCAAAAGCGCCGCCCCCTTCTCAGGGGGGCGGCGTTTTAGTTTCAACTGTTTTAGGTTCAGCATAGCGCAGCAAGGCGGGCAGGCCGATCGCCCATTTTGGTTAAGCGCTTAGTGAGCGCTGCCAACTGAACGGCACTGCCCTGGCTACCCGCGCGAATAATCTCAAGCGCCCAGGCAGGTAACTTGGGAGCAAGCCGGTAATAGACCCACTGCCCTTCGCGCTGATCACTTAACAGCCCACACTGGCGCAATTGAGCCAGGTGGCGCGATACTTTAGGCTGCGACTCCTGTAGCGCATGGGTCATTTCGCACACGCAAAGCTCTTGCTCTTGGGCGACCAGGAGCACCAGCATCAAACGAGTCTCATCGCTTAAACATTTAAATACTTGCAGCGCCTCGGGCGCGTTGACGTTGCCTACCATGAACTTCCCAAACCAATGGATGATCCGCGTAGTTTACGTCACTGGAGAGACTAACGTTAAGTGCCAAGCAAAATAGCTGGCAACTCCAATTAGCGCGCAAAATAGGAAAACCATTAGCATTTAGCTAACTGGCACTATTATAAAGAGAGGGAGTAAAACTAGATGGCTCCTCGAGCAGGACTCGAACCTGCGACCCAATGATTAACAGTCATTTGCTCTACCAACTGAGCTATCGAGGAACAACGCACTACCCAAAACGACGTGTCGAAAAGGCAGCTAAACAGACACTAGCAGCACAACTTGGCTCCTCGAGCAGGACTCGAACCTGCGACCCAATGATTAACAGTCATTTGCTCTACCAACTGAGCTATCGAGGAACGTTGTGGTGTTTAAAGCGAAGCCAGCCTGCTGATAAACATCAGCAAGTGATTGGCTCCTCGAGCAGGACTCGAACCTGCGACCCAATGATTAACAGTCATTTGCTCTACCAACTGAGCTATCGAGGAACTGCTCAAACACGGTGCGTAGTATACCCATAGAAACGTGAGGGTCAAGTATCGATTATGGATGAACGCTAGCCGCTGGTTTCTTCAATCCGTATAATGCAGCCACTAACGATAGCGGTTCGGACATCACCATTGCCGACCGCGCGATAATACTCCATTCATCCTCGTCCCCCGACGACTCATAGATGACAGGTACCGATGGCGAAGAAGCTCTTCATCAAAACGCACGGCTGCCAAATGAACGAGTACGACTCCTCCCGCATGGCGGATCTGCTCGGCGAATCTCACCAGCTCGAACTCACTGATAATGAGCGTGAAGCCGATGTCATTCTGTTAAACACCTGCTCGATTCGCGAAAAAGCGCAGGAGAAAGTTTTTCATCAGCTGGGACGCTGGAAAAAACTTAAGGACGCCAACCCGAACCTAGTGATTGGCGTTGGTGGCTGCGTGGCGAGCCAGGAAGGCGAAGCGATTCGCAAACGGGCGCCCCATGTCGATATGGTATTCGGGCCGCAAACCCTGCACCGCGTACCCTTGATGCTGGATGCCCGTGGCAATAACCAGATTGCAGCGGTGGATGTCACCTTTCCTGAAATCGAAAAGTTTGACCACCTGCCCAAGCCCTCCTCCGACGGTGCAACGGCGTTTGTGTCAATCATGGAAGGCTGCTCAAAGTACTGCACCTTCTGCGTGGTGCCCTATACCCGCGGCGAAGAGGTCTCGCGCCCCTTTGAGGCAGTAATGGATGAAGTCATCCATCTTTCCGACCAGGGCGTACGTGAGATCAACCTGTTGGGCCAGAACGTCAACGCCTACCGTGGCGAGAACCAGCTTGGCGATGAAATCGACTTGGCTGAGCTGATTGCCTGCGTGGCGGCGATTGACGGTATTGACCGTGTCCGCTTTACCACCTCGCACCCGGTAGAGTTTACTGACAGCCTAGTCGACGCCTTCGCCGACATTCCTGAGCTGGTAAGCCACCTGCATCTGCCGGTGCAGTCAGGTTCAGACCGCATTCTTAACGCAATGAAGCGGGGCCATACGGCGGCGGAGTACATTGAGAAGATGGAGCGTATCCGCGCGAACCGCCCGGATATCAGCTTTTCCTCTGACTTTATCATCGGCTTCCCTGGTGAAACAGAAGAGGATTTTGAGGCGACGATGAACCTGATTCATCAGATCGGCTTCGATCACTCKTTTAGCTTTKTTTATTCCGCACGCCCCGGCACCCCTGCCTCTGGCCTGCCGGATGAAACCCCGGAAAGCGTTAAAAAGCAGCGCCTGGCGATTCTACAAGAGCGGATTATTCAGCAAACTGCGCAAATTAGCCGTCGCATGGTAGGTAGCACACAGCGCGTACTGGTTAACGGCTTTTCGCCGCGAGACCCCGGCCAGCTCTCAGGGCGCACCGAAAATAACCGCGTGGTTAACTTCCGCGCTGCCAACCCCACCGAGCTGATCGGCTACTTTGTCGATGTAGAGATCACCGAAGCCTTCCCCAACTCGCTGCGCGGTGAGCTTGCCTCACCCGAGCGCTATTGATCGTTCTCTTATCACAGATCATTGCCCCGCTTCGGGCGGGGCAGTAAGCTGAACGATACATACACTAACGAGGGGTTCCCCACTCTTGAGCCAGCCAACACCTCAGGCCAATCGCATCATCACCTTAAGCCTTGAACCCAATGATCCGCAGCGCCTTGCTAGCCTTTGCGGCCAGCAGGACGAGCATTTAAAGCTGATTGAAAGCCGCCTGGAAGTGACGCTGCGCAATCGGGGCAATGTGTTTCAACTGGCGGGCCCCGCCAACCGCATTAAGGCAGCGGCCAATGTGTTGGAACACCTCTATCGCGAAACGGCATCGAGTGAGCTCGATGCCGACACCGTGCMCCTATTCCTGCAAGAGTCAGGGCTTGAAGCGCTGGAAGAGGAAGAGGACGGCACCGGCAGCAGCGATGAAGTGATCATGCGCACACCGCGCACCATGATAAAGCCTCGTGGCCTCAACCAGCAGCGCTATGTGTCCAGCATCCGCGAACACGACATTAACTTTGGCGTTGGCCCTGCGGGCACGGGTAAGACCTACTTAGCTGTCGCTGCAGCGGTAGAAGCCCTTAACCAGCAGGAAGTTCGCCGTATCTTGCTGGTGCGCCCGGCAGTGGAAGCAGGTGAAAAGCTCGGTTTTCTACCCGGCGACCTTGCCCAGAAAATCGATCCTTATCTGCGCCCTCTGTACGACGCTTTGTACGAAATGATTGGTTTTGAACAAGTGGCAAAACTGATTGAGCGCCAGGTGATTGAGATTGCCCCTCTGGCCTACATGCGCGGTCGTACGCTCAATAACTCGTACATCATTCTGGATGAGAGCCAGAACACCACTCCTGAACAGATGAAAATGTTCCTGACCCGGATTGGTTTTGGCTCCACCGCGGTGATTACCGGCGACGTCACTCAGGTCGATCTACCTAAAGGCCAGCGCTCGGGGCTGATACAGGTGCTCGACGTCCTCAAAGACACACCGGGGATTGGCGTTACCCACTTTGCCGCCAAAGACGTCGTACGCCACCCCCTGGTTCAGCGCATTATCGAAGCCTACGATATATTCGAATCTAACCAGGAAGTGGAAGAGCGCGCCCAGCGCGAAGCGCGCCAGCAAGAGCGTGACGCACGCATGCAGGCACGTGAAGGTTCCTGGGATAGTTCGCGATGAGCGTGCCTTTGAACGACGCGACTATGGGCGATGCCAAGGAGGTCATCGTTGATCGTCAGGCGGCCATCAACGAACCCCAGCTACCCAGCTTGGCACAGCTCACCCACTGGGTGGGCTGCGTGTTTGCCCACCACCCTGACGATCAGCGCCTTGAAGTGACGATTCGCTTTGTGGATGAGCGTGAAAGCCAAACCCTCAACCGTGACTATCGCGGTAAAGATAGCACGACCAACGTGCTGTCATTTCCCTTTGAAGGCCCACCGGGTGTTGATTTACCGCTATTGGGCGACCTGGTGATTTGTCATGCTGTCGTGGCCAAAGAAGCCAGCGAGCAAAGCAAGCCGATTGAGCACCATTACGCCCATATGGTCGTGCATGGCATCCTGCATTTAATGGGCTACGATCATATTGACGATGAGGAAGCCGAAGAGATGGAGCAGTTCGAGCGCGAGCTGTTGGCCGAACTGAACATCCCGGATCCCTACTCTGACGACGTCTAAGCGCCTACAACTTTATTATTTGCTAGCGGCTGCGTTAAATCAGGTAACAATGAATCTGGTACTATCCCCCGCTTCAGTGATAAAACAGCTACTTGTCTGCCCGCAAACGAGAGAATTGACGCATGAGCGAAGACCGATCGAGCAACCCCAATCAAAAATCCTGGCTCGAGAAACTCTTTGGCGCCCTTTCCGGAGATAATGACGAAMCCAGCTCGCGGGATGAGCTGATGACGTTTTTACGCCATACCGCAGGGAAATTAAAGCTGGATCAGGACGCCATCATGATCATTGAAGGGGCGCTTGAGATCAGCGATCAGCAGGTTCGTGAAGTGCTGATACCCCGCTCACAGGTTTCAGCCATCGCCCTGGATCAAACCAGCGACGGCTACCTACCGCTGATTCAGGAAACCGGCCACTCCCGCTACCCGGTGATTGGTGAAAACCTGGATGATATTAAAGGCATTCTGCTGGTCAAAGACCTGCTACCACTGCTCTCGCAAACCCAGGCCCAGCGTGACGCCTTCAAACTCGATGACATTTTGCGCCCGGCGATGTTTATCCCCGAATCAAAACGCCTTAACAGCCTGCTCAAAGAGTTTCGTGACACCCATAATCATATGGCGGTGGTGGTGGATGAATACGGCGGTACCGCTGGTATTATCACCATCGAAGATATTCTTGAACAGATCGTCGGCGACATCGAAGATGAGCACGATACCGACGAAGAGGACGATATCCGCGAGATTGAAAATGGCCGCTTTGCCATTCGCGCGCTAACCCCTATCGAAGACTTCAATGAACGCTTTGACACCGAGTTCTCTGACGAAGAGTTTGATACCGTTGGCGGCCTGGTGATGCAGCAGTTCGGCCATCTACCTCGGCGTGGTGAACACACCGTGCTTGGCGGCTGGCGGTTTGTGATCCTCAATGCCGACACCCGGCGCATTCGTCTGCTCGAAGCCTACCGCGACACCCGTGGTGGTGACGAAGAAGATGATGACCAGGAGAACAAGCCAGCCTAGGCGCATGGCGTCACGCTGCTCGCCCCCCACTCCCTCGTACCTTACCGACGATAGGTTTATCGCTATGGGTCTACCCCCCGCGTTTTTGTTACAGCTGCTTGCCGCCCTGGTGGCGGGCGGCTTCACCACCCTAACGGCCTCCCCTTTTGAACTTTGGTGGCTAGGCCCGGTGGCGATTGGTTTGCTCTATGTTGGCCTGCATACCTTAACCCCCGCCCAGGCGGCTCTTAAAGGGTGGCTATACGGCGTGGCGCTATTTGCCAGCGGCACCTCCTGGGTGTATGTCTCTATCCACGACTATGGCTATACCGGCGTACCGCTAGCGGTATTTCTAACCGCGCTGTTTGTCACTGTTCTGGCACTGTTTTTTGCCGGCACCTTCTGGCTATACCGGCGCTTCACCTCTGCCCGGCTGGCGTTTATCAGTTTTGCCGGTGCCTGGGTACTGGGCGAGGTACTGCGTACCTATCTGTTTACCGGCTTTCCTTGGCTGTTGCTGGGCTCGGGCTATGTCGACTCACCGCTAGCCGCCTGGGCGCCCGTTGGCGGCGTCTACCTGCTTTCGATGCTGGTCGCGCTTAGCGGCGTGCTTGGCGCTGAGCTATTGCTTCGTCGCCAGTGGTGGGCGCTTGCTCCTCTCGCGGCTATTTGGTTAATTCCGCTGGCATTGCCGCAGCTTTGGACCACACCCGTCAGCGACCCCACCCGTGTCGCCTTGCTGCAGGGCAACTTGCCTCAGCTGTCTAAGTGGACGCCAGAAGGCCAGCGTGAAGCCGCCAATACTTATAGCGAACTCACCCGCGAAGTCGCCGACGAGGTCGATCTGATCATATGGCCAGAAACCGCCCTACCGATGATGGAGACTCAGGCCCGCCCGGTATTAGAGCGGGTGCAAGCTAACCTGCCGCCCGACGTCGCCCTACTCACCGGCATTGTTCAGCGCGACGAACAAGAACGCTACTTCAATAGCGTGATTGGCATAGGCGACGTAGAGGGCAGCTACCAGAAAGAGCACCTAGTGCCCTTTGGCGAGTACCTGCCGCTGGAGAGCGTGCTACGAGGAGCGATTAATTTTTTCGATTTACCTATGTCGACATTCACCAAAGGTGAAACAGAACAAACACCGATGCAGGCCGCCGGGATAAATATTGGCAATGCGATCTGCTACGAGATTATTTACCCACAGTTGGTTGCCCGCCGCGCTCAAGACAGCGGGGTAATTATCACGGTCTCTAACGACACCTGGTTTGGCGCATCTATCGGCCCCCACCAGCACCTGCAGATGGCACGGCTTCGGGCGTTAGAGAACGGTCGCTATGTCGTGCGCGCTACCAGTAACGGGATTACTGCGATTATCGACCCTAATGGGCAAATTGTTGAACGTGCACCCCAGTTTGAAACCACAGCGCTGACCGGCGAGTTCTATGCTATGGAGGGCCTGACACCGTTCACCCGTTTGGGTAGTTGGCCTGCTTGGTTGCTGGCAGGCTTGATGCTGATACCGGGCGTAGTAGCCGCACGAGGCACACGTCAGGCGCGAAGCTGATAAAGCCGCGTACAAAATGGCCCGCGYCCTGAGTAGGACGCGGGCCATTTGTTTTATTAAGTGACTGCTCAGTAAAACACGCCTGCCTTGACTAGGCAGGCGTTCGGCAACTTAAGCGGCGCTATTTTTCAGCGTCGCCATATCAATCACGAAACGGTAGCGGACATCGCCTTTTTCCATGCGCTCAAAGCCTTCATTAATGTTGTTGATATCGAGCATTTCGATATCACAGGTAATGCCTTGATCGGCGCACAGCTTGAGTAGCTCTTCGGTCTCCGCAATACCACCGATTAATGAACCGGCAACCACACGGCGCTTAAAGACCAGGTTAAAGGCTTCAATGGCAGGCTCAATGGGCTCCAGCAAGCCGACAATGATGTGAGTTCCATCATACTTCAGCGATGTTAGGTAAGGGTTTAGATCGTGCTGGACAGGCACGGTGTCGAGCATAAAGTCGAAGGTTTCAGCGACGGCGTCCATCTGCGCCTGATCGCTAGAAACGACTACATGGTCAGCACCGTTACGCTTCGCTTCGTCAACTTTGGCATCGGAGCGGGTGAAAACGGTGACTTCAGCGCCCAATGCTTTCGCCAGTTTAACGCCCATATGGCCTAATCCGCCCATACCAATCACACCGACTTTATGGCCTTTACCCACGCCGTGATGCTTAAGCGGTGAATAAGTCGTCACACCGGCACACAGAATCGGCGCTGCTGAGGCTAAATCGATGCCGTCAGGCATTTGCAGCACAAAGTGCTCGCTCACCACGATAGAGTCAGAGTAGCCGCCCTGGGTCATGGTGCCATCTTGGCGGTCTTCACTGCCGTAGGTCATGGTGAAACCTTCCAGACAGTACTGCTCTACACCGTCTTTACAGGCCGCGCAGGAACGGCATGAATCCACCATGCAACCAACGCCTACCAAGTCACCGGCTTTAAAACGTGAGACTTTATCGCCAACAGAGGTCACCCGGCCGACTATTTCATGGCCAGGAACCACGGGGTATTGGCTCATGCCCCAGTCATTGCGGGCAAAATGCAAGTCACTGTGGCAGACACCACAGTAGAGAATCTCAATCGCTACGTCATCGGGGCGCGGCTGACGACGATCAAACGTAAAGGGCGCTAAGGGCTTATCGTTAGCAAATGCCGCATAAGATAATGCTTGGCTCATCGGTGAAACTCCTTATCATCAAAAGACTGCCGTATAAATCAGCAGGCATTTCCCCCGCGTGCGAGGCATGCCAACAGTATTGGCCTATTCCGTGATGATAGCGATGACCGAAGCTACGCCATTTTTGCCCATTACTCCGATGCCACGTAATAAAATAACAAAAAACCAGCATAAATCATTATGATTATGCAAAAGCCACCAGAAACCAGAGAGAAGCAACCATGGCCTCCACCCCCCAGGCTGGCAATGCGCTGGCTGCCGTTATCGCGCCACTGATTAAAGGCGACGGTATMAATGACACGCCGCTACCCGGCGTGTCGTTACTCTGTTTAAGCCGCCMCCAGGTGCGCACGCCGCTTCTTTATGAGCCGAGCCTGACCATCATTGCCCAAGGGCGCAAAATGGGCTATCTCGGTGATCGCGAAATCTATTACGACCCCGGCCACTACTTGGTCCAAACGCTACCACTGCCCTTTGAGTGCGAAACCTACGGCTCACCGGAAGCGCCGTTGTTAGGCATATCGGTACGCCTGGATCCCGCGCTATTAAGCGAAATGGTAACAGCGATGGGCGATACCGGTGATCATGCCCAGGCACCACTGCCGATGGCCTCGGTGGCGATGACAGAAGGCATGCAGGAGGCCGTACTGCGCTTGGCGCGCACACTAAATGAAGCGGTGGAGTGTAGCACCATGGGCACAGCACGCATTCGCGATGTGGTCTTTGAAGCGCTAAAGGGCGAACAGGGCCCCGCTTTACGGGCGCTGGTACTGGGGCATGGAAACTATTCACGCATCGTGCAGGTGCTATCTAAGCTACACCGACATTTTGCCGACGACTTTAGCGTGGAACAGTTGGCCGCCCAGGCCAATATGAGTCCGTCGACGTTTCACCACCACTTTAAGCAGATTACCCGCTCGTCCCCGGCCCAGTACTTAAAACGGCTGCGTTTAATCAAAGCGCAGCAGTTGCTGCTGCAGGATAATCACAACGTTAATCAGGCCGCTGCGGCGGTAGGTTACCGCAGCGTGCCTCAGTTTAGCCGCGACTATAAGCGCTACTTTGGCGAGCCGCCGCTTCAGCATCGCCGTCAGGAGCAAGCATTGCGGGCCTAAGCGTTTATGTTGCAGCGTTTATTTTGCAAAGACCTGACTCATATCTTTAAACGCCTTGAACTCCAGAGCATTTCCACACGGGTCGAGCAGGAACATAGTGGCCTGCTCGCCAACTTCMCCTTTAAAACGAATATACGGCTCAATCACAAACTGAGTATCCCGCGCTTTCAAGCGCTCGGCCAAGGCTTCCCACTCGTCCCACGCCAAGATGACCCCAAAGTGCGGCACCGGTACGTTGTGTCCATCTACCGGATTCGAGTGGGCGCTCTCTTGCCCTGGCGTTTTCGGCTGCTCATGAATGACCAGCTGGTGGCCGAAGAAATTAAAGTCGACCCACTGTTCGCTGGAGCGCCCCTCTTCCAAACCAAACACATCGTTATAAAACGCTCTTGCGAGCGCTACATCATAAACAGGAATCGCCAGATGGAAGGGTGAAAGACTCATGATCATTCTCCACATTATTAGGTTTTGTGAGGTTCGCGGGCACTTTATGCGGCCTCGCTGTGTTCATCCTAGGGCCGCCCATGGGAAAATAAAATCAATAACTATTTGGCTGATTCACAAAAAGGATTGATCAATGATCCGCGAGCTCAAAACGCTGATAGCGGTCGCGCAGGAAGGCACCTTTGCCGCAGCGGGCAACAAAATTGGCCTCACCCAAGCGGCGGTAAGCGCACAAATGAAGCGCCTTGAGGAAGAGCTGGGTATCGCCCTGTTTGAACGTAAAGGGCGTGCCGCTATCTTGACCCCGCGGGGCCAAGAGACGTTAAAGCAAGCCCACGCCCTGCTCACCCTCTACAGCACGCTGGGTGCTGCTACTGCGGGCCAGCCAGCGACACAGCGGGTCAATATTGGCGCCATTGCATCGATACAGCGCTCGCTACTACCCGATGCGCTGGCGCGTTTTCATCACGCCCATAGCGAGTGCCGTACCCGCGTGGTGCCTGGGCTCTCCATGGAATTGGTGAATCAAGTCGACGCCGGCGAGCTGGATATGGCGGTGATTATTCGCCCACCCTTTACGCTGCACAGCGATTTGCGCTGGACGCCCCTTGCCCATGAGCCGTTTCGGCTAATCGTGCCTTGCCATATTGATGGTGACCAGTGGCAGGAACTGATCACCCGCCAGCCCTTCGTGCGCTATGACCGCGCCTCCTTTGGTGGACGGCAAGTAGACCGCTTCCTACGCGACAATCACTGCAACGTACGCGAGGTCTGCGAAGTCGATGAACTAGAGGCCATCGTGAAACTCGTCGCCAAAGGAGTCGGCGTTGCGTTGGTGCCCCAGGCGATTGCGCAGCAACGCTGGCCACCGGGAGTGCGGGCGATTGATTTGGGCGAGCGTACGTTTCACCGCGATATAGGGCTGATTCATCCGACCAGTGGCCACTTGAGCGAACCCGCCCGGGCGCTTGCCCAATTGATTAGCGAGATCGCCCAGCGGGCGAAGCTTTAATAGCCACTCTCAGCCATTATGGAGGCAATAAAAAAACGCTACCCCTGTTGTTCGGGATAGCGTTTTAGCTAGCAACATTAAAGTGCGGTTGACTCAGTTTTACACTTCGCTGTCAGCTTCTTCTTGCGTCTCGCTTGCCGGAGTATCGCTAACTGCCTCTTCGTCCTGCTGGTCTTGCGCGTTATTTACCTCGCTCGCCTGCTCTGCGTCGCTATCGGCAGCAAGATTGAGTGGCTCATCTAGCTGCAAGGTTTGCGCGGTAAAGGCACGTACTTCGCTAAGTAGATCAGGATTTTCCGCCAAGCGCTGTCCATAAGAAGGCACGATGTCGGTCAGCGTTTGCTGCCACTCTGCGCTGGCAACCTGCTCGGGGAAAACGCGGTCAAGCAGGTTTAGCATAATAGACGGGGCTGTTGAGGCTCCCGGCGATGCGCCCAGCAGTGCCGACATGGTGCCATCTTGCGACGTCACGACTTCGGTACCGAACTGCAACACACCACCCGTTTCAGGATCTTCTTTGATAATTTGTACCCGTTGACCTGCTGTCCACAGTGTCCAATCGTCTTTGTTTGCTTCAGGGTAGTACTTCTGTAGTGCTTCAAAGCGATCATCGTCAGACATCAGTACCTGGCCAACCAAGTAACGCACCAGATTAAAGTTATCCATCCCAACTTCAGCTACCGGCCAAGTGTTATGCAGCGTCAGTGAGCTAAATAGATCCGTCCAGGAACCCTCTTTCAGGAACTTGGTGGAGACCGCCGCAAAGGGGCCAAAAAACAGCGCTGGCTCACCGTCCAGATTGCGCCGGTCCAAGTGCGGCACGGACATCGGCGGAGAACCTTCGCCCGCTTTACCATAGGCCTTAACGTCGTGCTGGGCCACCACGTCTGGATTAGTGGTATAAAGGAACTGGCCACTTACCGGGAAGCCTGCGTAAGCTTCGGCTTCAGGAATGCCCGACTCCTGCAGCAACAATAGCGCAGCACCACCCGCGCCGATAAAGACATAGCGGGAGTCCACGGTAGTTTCCCCACCGTTGGCGCGATCCGCCACGGTCACTTTCCAGGTACTGTCATCATTGCGCTCTAGACCACGCACTTCACTGCTAAGGCCCAGCGTAAAGTGGTCGCTTTGCGCCAGCGACTCAACCATTTGGCGCGTTTGCGCACCATAGTTAACTTCGGTGCCCATCTGCATGCGTGTTGCTGCAACGGGGGTGTCGCTGCCTTCACGACCTGCCATCACCAGCGGCATCCACTCGGCCAGTTCCGAGCGATCTTCAGAGTACTCCATACCCTCATACAGTGGGTTTTGTGTCATCGCCTGGTGGCGCTCACGCAGGAAGTTGACGTCGTCCTCCCCCCAAACCACCGCAATGKGCGGCACACTTTGGATAAACGAATCTGGATCACCCAGAATGCCAGCCTCTACCTGGTGAGACCAAAACTGACGGGAGACTTCAAACTGTTCGGTTACCTTAGTGGCACGCTCAATTTTAACTTGGCCATCAACTTCCGGCGTATAATTGAGCTCCATAAAGGCTGAGTGCCCGCTACCGGCATTGTTCCAGGCGTTGGAACTCTCTTCCGCCACTTGGTCCAAGCGCTCATAAAGGTGGATATTCCACTCAGGCTCAAGCTCTTGTAGGTAGGTACCCAGCGTGGCGCTCATAATGCCGCCGCCAATCAGTACCACATCAACAGGCTCATCGGCGGCAAGCGGCATGGCTGCCAGCGCCAACAGCGGAGAACAGAGTAATAGGCTAAAACGTTTTTGCATGTCATGTCCCTGACGATACAGAAAGGACGCGCCGGAACACTAGGTCTCCGGCATCGAGGGGGGTATTATTTGTCGACTAAAGTCTAACAAAAATACGTCAAGCCGGAAATATGCAATCTTACTTAAATGAGAATGAATGGAATTTAAGCTATGAAACCAGAGGATCTGGAAAAGTTAGTGACTCGCACCATGCCCTTTGGCAAGTATGAGGGCCGCCTTATCGCCGATCTCCCCGGCCCCTATTTAAACTGGTTTGCTAGGGAAGGGTTTCCCTCTGGGGAAATTGGCCAGTTGCTGCATTTGATGCATGAAATCGATCACAATGGGCTTGGCCCGCTGCTTGACCCATTGCGGAAAACGCCTAGCCAACGTGGCGAAATCTAAGGCTTTGTGTTTTTATCAGCACTCTAACGCTCGTTCAGAGCACGCTGAAATTCAGCACGGTAAGCCATCTCATGCTGTGCAGTATCCGCAGGAAAGCGGCCTAAAGCGACTGCCAGTTCAAAAAAGCCCGCTGCGGGTAAACCATCGCCGCGACGGCTGACGACCAGTGCAGAGATAAATGGCTTCTGCTGCGCGGCGTCTTCGTGCATTAACCGCTCTAACGCCTGGGTAACCTGGGCGATGGTTCGCGGCGGCGTGAGGGCCAGCGCGCTAGCCGCCTGCTGATACGTCATTGGCAAGGTGTCACGCGGTGCGCTCAGAAGTAGCTGGCGGAGAGTGGCTGCGTTACCGGTCATATATAGCCTATCGTCAGGTTTTAACACGTCMCTTTKCCCATTGGCGCCGTGTTTTTGCTAAGCCGTGTTTGTGCTAAGAAGTATGTGTGCTAAGAATAGCGAAATACGCTGTATTAAGGAGAGAACATGGTAACGCGACCAACCCAGGCGCGCCCTCGCGGTGGCCGCTGGCCAAACGTGCTGGCGGGCTTAGCCATTCTACTGATAGCCGCAGCGGCACTGATGATGGCAGGCGCCGGGCCGGCTTATCGCGGTGAACTTATCAGCCTCGGCGAGGCGTTCAACTTACTGCGCAACGGCGTCTATGCCGCCGGAGGAGCGGTAGCAGTGAGCATTATCGCGCTGTTATGGAGTATGCTGGCTCGCCGTTCTACGCCCGCTTTAATGGCCACGCTGGTGATCATCGCCGCTGCAGCGCTACTTTATGTACCCTGGCAACATTGGCAACGCGCCCAGCAGGTGCCCGCCATTCATGATATCACCACCGATACGCAGAACCCGCCTGCCTTTGAAGCCTTGGCCGAGGCGCGAGAAGCGGCGCCTAACGGGGTCGACTATCCCGGCGCAGCCACCGCGCAGCAACAGCAAGCCGCTTATCCCAATATCCAGCCGTTAGTCTTGGCCGCTCCCCCGCAATCGGTGTTGGCTGCCGCGCAAGCAGAGGCCGAAGAAGCTGGTTGGCGTATCGCCCGCATTACCGACAATCATATAGAAGCTACCGCGACCACGCGCTGGTTTGGCTTTGAGGATGATGTCGTTATTCGCTTAACCGACGTTGAAAACGGCGTGCAGGTGGATATGCGCTCGGCATCACGCCTTGGCGCCAGCGATGTGGGTACCAATGCTGCGCGTATCGAGCAGTTTTTAGCGGCGCTGGATGCGCGACTTGAATAGGCCTTTTTCGTTAATGTATTTGATCACGCCTATTGCCACCTTCGCGCGCTAAAATTCGCTCAGCGTCCAGGGTGGCGATAGGCACTTGATGCTGGGCGGGGATATCCCCACTCAATTGAAGCGCTTGATAACGCAGCGCACAAACACGCAAAAACGAGGTGAAGTTGCCCAAATCATGCCCGGCGTCGATGGATTCGTGATACAGCCGGGTAATCATCTGGGCCGTGTTCATGCCATCTCGCTGGGCAATCTCTTCGAGAATGTGCCAGAAATAATTCTCCATGCGCACGCTGGTGACCATACCATCGATACGCAGCGAGTGTGTCGCACTGCGCCACAGCTCGGGGTCAGCTTGAATAAACAGTTTACACATGGGCGTAGTCTCTTTTGGTAGACATCGTCTCTTGGCCTATTAGCCTCCACACGAGTCATTAGCATAGCGGACATAAGCGCAGAACGCCCAGCGGGTGCTGGGCGMAAACGTCGTTATCACTGCGGATAAACTTACTTATTCAGTAACGCCATAAACTGGGCAAGCCAAGCCGGGTGGGCAGGCCAAGCCGGTGCGGTGACTAAATTGCCATCAGTGACCGCATCGGTCACTTCCAGGTTGGCAAAGTGGCCACCCGCAAGTTCTACCTCCGGCTGGCAGGCAGGGTACGCAGAGCACTGCCGACCTTCCAGCACGTTGGCAGCAGCTAACAGCTGGGCGCCGTGACAAATCGCAGCCACGGGCTTATGGGTCTCAAAAAAGTGCTGAACCATGGTTAGCACCTCTTTATTCAAGCGAAGATACTCCGGTGCGCGGCCACCAGGCACCACCAGAGCATCGTAATCGGCTGGATTAGTGCTGGCGAAATCAGCGTTCAGTGCAAAGCGGTGGCCGGGCTTTTCGGAATAGGTTTGATCGCCTTCAAAGTCATGAATCGCGGTGGCCACGGTGTCGCCTGAGGCTTTCCCAGGGCAGACAGCATCGACACGGTGGCCAACGGCCATGAGTGCCTGAAACGGCACCATGGTTTCATAATCTTCAGTGAAATCGCCGGTGATCATTAAAATGCGCTTGCTGCTCATCTCCGTGCTCCTCTTATCTATTTATCTTATGATTATTGATCGAGTGTTTGAGCACACGCGGGGCGTGTTAGATGAGACTAGCAAGCGCTTTCCAACAACAGGTAGTAATTGCTTACTACTGAGTAACTTCTTCCTTCTGTGGGAGAGAGAGACGCTGCTGCCCTGCCGTGTCACTGACGCGGAAGCGCCCTACCAGTGAATGCATATCCCCGGCACGATCATCCAGCGTATGGCTGGCCGTGGTCGCTTCTTGCACCAACCGGGCATTCTGGTGTGTCACCTGATCCAACTGCGAAATTGCCTGGTTGATCTGATCAATACCAGCCGATTGCTCATGGGTCGCTCCTGCAATCTCGGTAACATAGCGCGTCACCTCACCCAGGCTATCAATGATTTCCTGCAGGTGTTTGCTGGAGGCGTTTACCAGTTGCTCACCCTCGCTTACCTTGGCGACACTATCGTCAACCAAATGGCGAATTTGGGCAGCTTCTTCGGCGCTACGTCCAGCTAGTTTGCGAACTTCCTGGGCCACCACGGCAAACCCCCGCCCCTGCTCACCCGCTCGCGCGGCTTCAACAGAAGCATTGAGCGCCAGCAAGTTGGTTTGAAAGGCGATATCGTCAATGGCTTTAATAATAGAGGTGATCTTTTCGCTCGCCTCACGGATATCCCCCATCGCCGCCGTCGTGCGCGTTGACACATCGCCTGCTGCACGAGCGCGCTGGTCAACATTGCCGCTGGCGTCTTTGGCCTGATCAGCGTACTCAGCGGTCTGTTTCACCGTGGCAGTAATCTGTTCAAGACTTGAGGCCGTTTCCGCCAACGACGCCGCCTGCTGGTCGGTACGCTGGGAGAGGTTCTCATTACCCGCGGCAATTTGTCGGCTGCTGGCCGCAATGGATTCGGCGCTTTCACGAATTTGCGCCACCATGCTTTCAAAGGTATCCATCATATTATTAAACGCTTGAGCAGTTTGGCCCACTTCATCGTTGCGCTTAAGCTCAAGACGCTTAGACAGGTCAGCATTTTCGCCTGCGGCACCACTGATGTTTTCCATTTGATGGCGCATCGCTACTAGCGGGCCCAGCACCCGTACCATGGTACGCCAGCCAAAAATCGCAAGTAGTGCGATAACCGCTAGTGTGACCATGATCAGTAAGGAACGACCAGCATTTGCTAACGTCTCTGCCTGGGTCGCGGCGCTGTCAGCCTGACCGACGGTATACGCTTCAACATCACTTAGCGCCGCACGCATCTGAGTCATCGCTTGGGCAACATTTGTGAGCGCCGCTTGCACCTGGGCGCTTAACTCCAACTGCTGTAAACGAAGCTCATAGACAGCGTTGTCATCGGATACCATCAGTCCATCCAGCTCTACGATGACATCGTCTAAATCACTAATCAGCGCGCGCTGCTCTACTCCGGTACTCGGTGCATCGGCGATCGCTGCGAGTGACTGGCGAGCCAGCCCCACCTGTTGGGCAATTTCATTGTGGCGCAAGTTGACCAGCGCGTCGGCGCTATCCGTTTGCATCATCTGGCGACCCAGGTCAGACAGTACCGCCAACGCCATGCGGGCATTGCCGCTTAGGCGTCCGATATCCGCTTGCGCGGTAAACATGTTGTCGAGCAACTGTGTTGGCAGCGTGGTCATGCCATCTTCGCGCCAGGCTTCCATTAACTCGCGCTGTTCACGATCACTACGAACCTGCGCTAACGCCGTACGACCGGCAATATCTTCAGCGCTCAGCATCACTTGTGAAATGAGTGATTGCATCGCACTAATGCGCTCAGCCATTTGAGTTTGTAGGTTCAGCTCTTCACGGCGCACGGCTTCCAGCGCCGTATCCCCTTCTAGCAACGCTTGATAGTGGCTATCCAGGTCACTCAATCCTTGCGTTTGATCAACTCCACGCAGGCCTTGTCGCGCATCATGAAAACGCTCATCTAATGCCGATTGAGTAGTGACTTCATCAAGGCCATTCACGCCCTCTGCAGCAAGCAAATCCGCATGGCGTTGACCAAATGCCCCCATGGTGAGCACCATGCCCATGCTGGCATCCTGAAGCGGTAACACCTCACCGGTAATATAGCGCTGTGAGTCGATTAGCCGTTGGTTGGTGGTCCATCCCGTTGCTGCCAGTACGACGGCGCCCAGCACGGCAGCTAAGAACAGGCTGATCAACATCGCTCGAATACTTAAGGTTTTTTTCATTATCTGTTTTCACTTGTGTCAGGGTCTTACAAATAACGTAAGCTTTGGTGGTGTAAGCGTTAGGGCAGCAGGTTTGCCCATTCCACTGACTCGAAACGGCCATTTGTGATAATAGTGGGCCATACCGCATCGCTGGCTTGATGATCATCAGGCCCCAAGCTCAACGGCTCTTCTAAGCCAATATCCACCGAGCCCAAGCCGAGCAAGCCATCCACAATAGCGTCACGATCTGGGTTCGCGCCGGCCGCCTTTACGCCCTCGACAAAGAGCTTTGCCGCCAGGTAGCCTTCAAGGGAAATAAAGTCAGGTTCGCTACCATTGGCATGGGTTTCCAGCGCCTGGCGGTAGGACTCAACAGCAGGCAGTTCGGCATCCAGGGGCGGTACGACCTGGGTAATAATGACACCTTCTGCGAGATCACCGAGCTCATCCATAAGCGCTTGGCTGCCCACAAAAGAGACGTTTAGAAATACCGCCTCAGGAAGGTCATTCTTCGCTTCACGAATAAAGTCTGCAGCAGGCCCGTAGGTACCCACAATAATAATCGCCCGCGGCGTCACTGGCGCTTCCAAAATGGTCGCTAGGCCCTGGTGAATATTGCGAGTTCCGCGGGTAAAGCGTCCATGGGCCAGCGCCGAAATATTATCAACGCCATGGGCAGTTAACGCTTGTGAGGCACCATTATATCCCGCATCGCCAAAGCTATCGTTTTGGGTGAAGAAGGCAATTTCCTCGGGCAACACCCCTGCTTCCAACAGCCCATCCACCATGGCGGCGGTTTCTTGTACGTAGCTGGCCCGATAGTTAATCACGTAGCGGTCTGGCGGTGTCTTACGCAGTACGCCTGCACCGGTAAACGCCCCATAAAGCAGCGTTTCATATTCGTTATAAATGGGAATGGTAACGGTAGCCGTCGGAGTGCCGACATTGCCAATCGCAGCCAGCACTTCATCCTCTTGAATAAGTTCTCGGGTATTACTGGCGGCTTGCAGCGGTTTGTACTGATCATCGCGGGCAATCAAGGCAAGCGTTTCGCCATTAACCCCACCCTCTGCATTGACTTCGGCAAAGTAGGTCTCGATACCTTTTTGCATGCCCAGCCCTAGCGGTGCTGCCCCCCCGCTGGAAGGGGCAACAATCCCAAAGGTCAGTTCCGCCTGCGCTAGCAGTGGAGCAAACACCCCGCCTAATAAAGCTATTGTTAATACAATCCTTTTTAATAAGACTTCTCTTAATAACCAGGTTCCCAATCGTTGCATTGATCTGCTCCTTAATGGCTAGATCACTTCCCCACGTAAATAGCATGGGCAAAGGTATGTCGTGCACCCCTCACACCTTCGCCACATTACCGAGCCTTTAGTTATTACTATCGGCAGGAGAATATACGACTAAAGATTAATTATCGTTGATTAATAAGTAACAAATATTACTTAGAATGTAACAATTAATTTCAAGCCCGCCAAAAGCTCTAAATTATGCGTTTTATGCGGGTCTTTCGATGGCAAAACGGTCGCTAATCCGAATGTAATCACTGCCAGCTAAACGCCCAACAGGTTTGAGCAAATCCATATCCACATGGCGGCCGTCCCACAGCGAATCGTCAATATGAATTGAGACGACTTGAGCCAGCACTAACGTGCCTGCCAAAGGCTGGTCACCAAACCGGATCATATCAAAAAGTTTGCAGCCAAACGCCACAGGAGCATTCGCAATCCGCGGTACGTTTACGCCAGGCATCACGGCTTTTTCAAGCTCCGCCAGGGCAAACTCATCCTCGCCCGGCGGCAAGCTGGCGCTGGTGGTATTGAGCGCCTCAATTAACCCTTCACTACCCACATGCACGACGCATTCAGGTACTTCATTTAAATTGCGCACCGTGTCTTTAAGTTCGCCGCTGCCATTGAGTAATGGCGAAAATGCCAGCACCGGCGGATTCACACTGGCCACGTTAAAGAAGGAAAACGGCGCCAAATTGGTATTTCCCCGCTTATCCTGGGTAGATACCCAGGCAATTGGCCGGGGGCAAACGCTGCCGGATAGCAGCCGATAAATAACCCCTGGGCTTAGCGGCGCGTCATCTAATAGGTAATCACTCATTGATGGCTCCTTGATGGTGAGTTTTCAGGTTAGTATCACTCTATAACAGCACAGCCTACGACGCTCAGTTTTGCCATTATCGATAAGGCCAGTTTGAGGAGACCTTTTAATGAAGATTGTCATTGCCGATGATTACCAGGACTGTGTGCGCCATTTAGATGCCTTCAAACAGCTCGAAGGCCATGATGTAACGGTTTATCACGACACCCTTACCGACCTGGACGCGCTGAGTGAGCGTTTCAAGGCAGCCGAGGCGCTAGTGCTTATTCGCGAACGCACACCGATAACCGCAGCCCTACTTAAGCGTTTGCCCAACCTGAAAGTGATTAGCCAAACCGGTGGCGGTGCCGCTCATGTGGATATACCGGCCTGCCGCCATCATGGCATAACGGTAATGACGGGCACCGGTTCGCCCTACGCTGCAGCGGAATTAACCTGGGGTTTGGTGCTGGCCGCGATGCGCCATATACCGGCAGAGGTTGAGAACCTGAAAGCAGGCCGCTGGCAACGCACCTTAGGTACAGGTCTGAAAGGTCGCACACTCGGCATTTTTGGCTACGGAAAAATCGGCAGTTTAGTAGCATGCTACGGTCAGGCATTTGAAATGAAGGTGTTGGTGTGGGGCCGGGAAGGCACTCTCCAGCGCGCCTCTGATGCCGGAATTGAGGTGGCCCAAACCCAGGCCGATCTGTTTCAGCGTGCGGATGTGCTCAGCCTCCACCTGCGTTTGAACGACGAAACCCGCGGTATAGTCAGCGCTGAATCCCTCGCCCAAATGAAGCCGACGTCTTTGTTGGTAAATACCAGCCGTGCTCAGCTAGTGGCGCCAGGGACACTGGAGCAGGCTCTAAAAGCCGGGCAGCCCGGCCAAGCCGCCGTCGACGTTTTTGACGCGGAACCGCTTTTGGCTGACTCGCTACTAGAGCTGCCTAACCTTGTCGCCACGCCACACCTTGGCTATGTAGAGAAAGATAGCTACGAACTCTATTTTGGCGATGCTTTTAGCAATCTACTGGCGTATATCAATGGTCAGCCGATCAACAATCTAGCCAGTTAATTGAGCGCGATAAGAGTGTAGCGACCACTGCCTCTGTGCCAATTGTGCTAGCCTTATGGGTTCACGAGTAACACAGAGGCCATTAATGCTCACCATTTCAAGTAACGTTACCCTGGCAGACTGGGAGATTGATATTAGCCAGATTCGCGCCCAAGGCGCCGGCGGCCAGAACGTCAATAAAGTCGCTTCAGCGGTACACCTGCGCTTCGACATTCTGAGTTCCACGCTGCCCCCGCTATACAAGGAGCGCTTAATGGCGCTGGCCGATCAGCGCATCAGCAAAGAGGGCGTGGTCATTATTAAAGCCCAGAGCCACCGCAAGCTCGAGCTCAATAAAGAGGACGCGCTAGCGCGTTTAAAAGAGCTGATACAGAGTGCCACCAAGCAGCAAAAAGTACGCCGTGCCACTAAGCCTACCAAAGGTTCGCAGCGCCGCCGCGTTGATCACAAAACCCGTAAGGGCAAAATTAAATCGCTGCGCGGTAAGGTGTCGGCCTCTTAATGACTAAAGACGCCGCACCTCCCGCTCAGCGACCCCTTTCGCCCTGCATACAGATCTGTCAGATTGAACCAACAACATCGGTGTGTGAAGGGTGTGGCCGCACGCTGGATGAAATTGCGGTTTGGGGCAGCATGACCGAGGCCGAAAAGACCCCGGTATGGGAACGCTTAATCGCCGAAGGCTATGTTTCTAAGGGCTATGTTTCTAAGGGCTATGTTTCTAAGGGCTATGTTTCCAAAGGCTACGTTTCTAAAGGCAGGGCTTCTGGCGAGTGACGGTCGCGCAAGATATGGTGTAGCTCGCCACACGCGACCATCGGGTCATCACAGTTAATCACAATATCCGAGTGGGCCAATACATAGCTGCGGCCAGTAATGGTATTTTCCACTACCTGGTAAGCCCCTTCCTGATGGGTGCCAATGAAGGTGCCGATAAACCCCGTCTCACGCAGTGACACCGTCTCTAGCTTATCACCTACATTCAAACGCCCTTCGTAGTGCATTAGCGCTAGACGTGCCGAGGTGCCGGTGCCCGTTGTGCTGCGGCAAATAACGCCTGGATGAACGTAGGTCGTTGACCGTGAACGTGTATACCCCTCCCCTATTTGCTCTTCAGGGCCCATAAAGTGCAAAAATGGCAGCGGCCCAACATCGCCCAGAGTGTAGTGGGAAAAGCCTCGCTGCGCTTTTATCGCTTCGACAATTTTGTAGGCACACTCCGAAAGCGCGCGCTCTTCATCACGGGAAAGCTTAAAGCCCAGCTCAGTGGCATCGACTAAAGCGTAAAAACCACCGCTATAGGCAATCGAATAAGTGACTTCGCCAACCCCCGGGACTTGAATCGTATCGCGGTAGGTATCGATATAGCTGGGCAGGCCGCCACAGGTAACCGACTCCACCACCCCGTTATGCACCTTTGCTTCGATTTGCACTAGACCCGCTGGCGCTTCCAGCTTAAAACGCTGAATACCTTCCTGCTTGGGCACAATGCCACTCTCCAACACCGCAGTGGCGGTACACAGCGTGTTGGAGCCGGAGTAAATGGGGTACCCCATCACTTCCATAATGATGTAACCCGCGACCGCTTCTGGGTGAGTGGCGGGCACTAGCAAATCAACCGACATTTCCGGAATACCGTAGGGCTCTTCCAGCAGCAGGCGCCGCAAACCGTCGGCATCATCGCGCAGATACTCCATCTGCTCGCGCACAGTGGCGCCCGGCAGACTATCAATCCCCCCCGTGACGATACGACTAACATCGCCTCCGGCATGGGTGTCCATTAGCTGAATGGTATGCAGGTTATGCACTATTGGCGCTCCTGAGCGGCAGAAGAGGAGTTTTCGAGGGCGAACGGCGCACCGTGGGAGGCCCACTGGGCGTCGGGGACAAGCACAATTTTGCCCAGGTAGTTGCTGCCCCGATTGACAAAATAGCGCTCGGCGGCATGCAGATCAGACAGCTTAAATGCCGCATGCAGCACTGGCTTTAAGTCGCCACTGCGAATCCACGCCACTAACTGTTCGGCCTCTTCACGGGTGCCGTGGGAAACGCCAAATATCTGCACTTGGTAAAGATAAACCCGGGTCCACATCATTTCGCTAAGGTTGCCACCGCTAGCCCCGGCAATAGAGAGGCGCGGATAGCTTTTGCGCCCCTGCATATCAACAATCATGGTGTCGATAAACAGGTTGGTCATCTCACCACCAACCAAATCCATCACTGCATCAATCGGTTGGCCAGCAGTGGTTTCCAGCACCCGCTCAACAAAGGTGGGCAGGTCGCCACGATCAATCACCGCTTCCGCACCTAATGCTTTGAGCGCCTCGGCCTTGTCTAACTGGCTGACCGCATAGGGGATAGCGCCCACGATGCGGCAGAGCTGAATAAGTGCGGTGCCCACGCCGCCGCTGGCTCCGCTGACCAGCACACGCTCGCCAGCACTCACTTTGGCAGCGGTCATCATATGGTAAGCCGTCTGATACGAGCACATGCCCATTGCGGCCAGTTCGGCATCGTGCAGTTCAGGGTTGGGCACGTGATAAAACTGATCCGCAGGCACGGCGATATACTCAGCAAACCCGCCGTCGGCTCCATGGCCGTAGTAATCCGGGGTTAGATTAATATCGCGACGCTCGTCAGCGTAGATATTAAAATCAAGCAGCCCGCGCTGGCCAATGCGCTCAACGTCAACGCCTTCGCCGACCGCCACTATGCGGCCAGCGACATCGGCCCCTTGAATCCGCGGGAAGGTTAACGTGGGGGTGCCGCCCATGGCAAAGGAGGTAACATCGCCCTTGTCCTTGGTGGGATAAAGCCCTTCACGGGCCTTGCGGTCAGTGTTGTTCTTCGCCGTCGCGGTCACCTGCACCAGTACTTCACCCGCCTTAGGCTGCGGCGTGGCGACATCCTGATGGTATTCCAACTTTTCGATACCACCATGCCCGGTTAATAGCATAGCGGCCATGGTAGTCGGCGCAGTATGTGAAGTTTCGGCCATGGGCTGGCTCCTAAATCGATAAAGACAGGCTGATCAAATACAGGTTAGCTAAAGACGGGGACGCCAATCAGCGCTGTATGTAGATAAAAGGCAAACACGACATACGCTATCAAGCCCACTAGCACGGTGGCAATCGTTGCCATTTTTGAGGTACTAACCGACTCAGGCGGTGTCAAGCGGCCGCGTTTTTTAGCGGTCTTGAACGCCAGGATAGCCCAGATAAGAAAGGCAGCAAAAAAGATAATATCGCCTAAGCGCCCGTTGGCCAGCAGGTGAGCAAACGCCCAGATTTTTACCGCCAGCATCATCGGATGGCCAAGCTTGGCCCTAATGGCGTTGCCCGGAACATAGGCCGCCACCAGCATGATAAAGGCTGGCACCATCAGCAACGCCACCGCATGACGCATGCCCGCGGGCGGGTGCCAGATATAGATGGGGTCTAGGCGCATCTGGCCAAAACCGTAAATAGCAATGGCCAGGCCAACGATGGATACGGCTGAATAGGCGACTTTCCAAGTGGTTTCGCCGCGTTGAGCAATCTGCTGCTGACGCCAGTCTTCAGCAAAAATACGTACAGAGTGGCTGCCTAAAAAAATCAGCAGCCCGATAATCATAATGGTCATGGAACAACTCCCAGTTAAAACGCTAGTCTAGGCTTTATGCCTTATAGTTTTGGTCGCTGCAGAGGATGCCACACTCAACCGCTGACCACCTACGTATGTGTCAACTTTTCGTTTCCTGGCGAGTCGCTCACTGGCTAGCCTAAAACCAGTGCTTGCGCTTAAACAGCCAAATCAGCACGCCACCGATACCTAGCATGGCACCCCAAACAAAAAAGTAGCCGTATTGATAACGCAATTCAGGCATATTTTCGAAGTTCATGCCGTAAATCCCGGCGATAAACGTAAGAGGGACAAAGATCGCGGTAATCACCGTGAGCACGCGCATGGTGATATTTAACTGGTGGGAGGAAATAGAGATATAGCCATCAACCAAGTCACCGCAAATGTCGTAATACATCTGGGTCAAGGTGTAGAGACGCTCGAAACGATCCGCTACGTCGTTGATGGCGTGCAGGGTTTCGCTATCTTCCCGAGGCAAATGCTCGTAGTCATAAGCGGTTAGTTCCTGGGTAATACCCTGGTGGTAGCTAAAGATGCGGCGCATCTTAACCAGCCGGGAACGGTAAGTGATGATCTTGCGCATTAGCACATCATTACCATTTTCCAGCAGTTCGTCTTCAAGATCGCTTAACGCCGTTTCAAATTCGAGCAAGCTGTCAATATAAAAGCCCGCTGAAATATACATTATCCGCAGCGCGACGTGTTCAGGCGAGTGGGCCAGCAGGGCTTTACCGTGCTCGTTGAAAAGGCGCTCAATGGAGAGCGCTTGTCCAGGATGAAGCGTAACCAAAAAACGCTCACCCACAAAAAAGCAAACCTGCTGAGGCAGGTAGTTCAGTTCGGCATCGAAGGAGGAGATGCCGCGATAAATAATCAGCGTATGGTTGTCGAACTCTTCAATTTTAGGCGGATGGCGCTCTTTGTGAGCATCCTGAATGGCCATGGGATGAAACTCAAACGCCTCTAAAATTTTGCGCTCGCTCTGCTGGGACTCCCCCTGCATATCGATCCATATATGGCTACCTGGCGTGGATTGCCATACGGTCATCAGGTGTTCATCGCCCTCACGGGTCTCGCCTTCAGGCGTGGTCAGAATAGTCCGAATCATGGTCATCCTTGAATATCTACAGGTCTTAACTAGCGTTATCAACAGACAGGGCAATGCGTACTTGGGCTTTTCCAGAGCGCTTGGCTTCATACATAGCCACATCGGCGCGCTTAAGCAGTTCGTTGGCTGTCTCGGCGCTGGCGGGCAAATATAGCGCGACACCAATACTCACACTGACGTTTAACGCCGCATCTCCAGCAATCATCGGTTCTTCCACCACCTTGACTAATTTATTAGCCAACTGCTCGATTGCCGTGGGCTCACTGCCCTCCAATAGGACGACAAACTCATCCCCGGCCCAGCGGGCTATATAGTCGGTTTCACGTATCGTTTTCACTAATTTTTTAGCGATCACACGTAGCAGATCGTCGCCCTTGGCATGCCCATGGGCGTCGTTAATCGCCTTAAAACCATCCAAATCCATAAACAGAACGGCTAACGGCTGCTGGCTGCGCCGTGTGCGAGCCATTGCTTCGGGTAAGCGTTCATCTAGGGCTCGCCGGTTAGGCAATTTGGTTAATACATCTTCACGAGCCTGTTGATTACGCAGGCGCTCCAGCTGCTGGCGCTCGGTAATATCGTGGATAAAAAGGCTGCGCCGTTCACGCCCTTCAATCACCAATTTTTTGACGCGCACCTCGACGGGCAGTTCATTGCCATCGTAACGGTGCGCGGTAAACTCAATAGCCGCCCGATCATTCGCGGCAGGCAGCCCAGTGGGAAAAATAAGCTGTGTGATTGGCTTAGCCAGCGCCGCTTTGCGTGGCCAACCGAACATCATTTCAGCCGCCCGATTCCAATCCAGAATGACGTCTTGTGCATCAAGACTGATATAGGCGTCATAGGCAGACTCGATAACGAGATTGAGTTCGTTGGTACGCCGCTCGATTTGGCACTCCATACTTCGGTGTAACTCATTCAGTGCTTGCTGGGATACCTTGGCGCTTTTCTTTTCTAATACCAGTCGCTCACGCAAATGAATTTCATCAGTGACAATCGCCGCCAAATCTTGCAGAGCCGTCAATTCTTGATCACTGATCGCACGCGGCTTCGTGTCGATTGCGCAGAGAGAGCCTAGCGTCAGGCCTTTGGTCGTACTAAGCGGAATACCCGCATAAAAGCGAATACCGTCGACAGCTTTCACAAACGGATTGTCTGCAAAGCGTGGATCCTGTCGGGCATCGTTAATGATCAATGGTTCTGTGCCCTGAATGGTATAAGCGCAGAAAGCCACATCTCGGGGTGTCTCACGAGCCTCAACGCCAACACGTGATTTTATCCATTGGCGTTTAGCATCTATCAACGTCACCGTTGAGATAGGCACATGCAGCAGCTTGGTCACCAGCCGGGTGACGCGATCAAACGCAGGTTCATCAGGTGTATCAAGTAGGTCAAGCTCGTAAAGAGCGGCTAATCTCGCCTCTTCATTCGATGCTGTAGGGTAGCTCATTGTTATGTCACCCATTCAGGGTAGGTGTGTAGCTACCAGCATAACGCGATCAGCCTTTTACTGCCCAACACTCACTGTTTCTTGGTTAAACATGCGAGTAGTACACTTGTGAGCGTTGAGGCGATTAACGCACCAACGAACGGCCCCAAGGTAGGGATACTACCCGGAAAACTGGCGCCCACTACCCCGGCCACCAGGCTTCCTTGGCTTAACCAACCAGGCAAAATGGCCCCCAGCAAACCGGCGACACCACCCATAATGGCCGCCATCGGCGTCATGCGTTGCCATAAGCCGAGCAGCACAGGCACCACAATAGCGGCACACAGCAAGTCAGCAATCAAGAATAGCCGCAGTACCGACAGGCCCTGCAAGGCAATCACTACCACCGGGATCATCACGACGACCGTCACCCAGCGGGCAGCCACCAGCGAAACGCCCTGCTGCTCGCTGCGTGCCACCACGAGCGAAGCAATACCATTTTGAAGTGTATCAACGCTGGAGGCCACTAAGGTCACCGCCAACACCAAGGCAGGTAACGTCAGCCAAACGGGGGCTTCACTTAACAGAGCAAAAAATGGCATTGGGGGCTCGCCGAGCGGCACACCGCTCATCGCTGCCAACACGCCTAGACCGCCAATCACCATCACTACCACGACTGTCATCGCGCCGCCTAACCAGGCGCCGCGCCCCAAGCTTTGATTATCTTGAGCGGCCCATACTCGCTGCCAATAGCCTTGGTGGAAAAGGTTAGCGGCGGTGACCGCGATCACTAGCGTTAACGCTACGCTGAGCGCACTGGTGATAGGAATAGACGGGAGTGCAGCCTCACTGGGTATAGAGGGCAACCGCCATAGGGCCATGCCACCCACCACACACAGCAGCACCAGCAACAGCCACGCCTGCCAACGGTCAGTGGCAAGGCTGGCACGCAGCCCGCCCGCCGCGGKATAAATCAGCGTGGTAAGCGCCACACCAATAATCACCAGCGCGGGCGGCACATCGGAAAGCAGCGCGGTGATGGCCCCAATGGCGGTGAGTTCAGCGGCTAAAAAACACGCCATATAGGCGATGGAGACCAGGGTTACCCAGCGCCGTACACCAGGGCCATAGCACGCTTCAGCAAACTCGGCGATACTGCGCCCCTCCGGCAACGCACGGCGAATCTTCGGCCCATACAGTCCCAAGACAATAAATGGCAATGCAGAGCCTAGCGCATAGCCAGCAAGGGCTAGCGGGCCGACAAAGGCGCCTATTTCGGGGGGCGCAAAGAGTATCCATGCGCCCATACCGGAAGCAAGAAAGGAGAGCCCCAGGGTAGAAGCCGTTTGCGAGTTGCGGGCGGTGACGTAGTCGTCAAGTGAACCATCCACCCAGCGAGCACGTAGGCCTAAAAAAGCAAAGCAGCACAGCGCCGCGCCAAGCACGGCTGACGTCAGGTAAAGCATGTCGCGCTTCCTCCGCCGGTACTAACCGGATCAGGTTCCAGGGTCTGCGCAGTGCGCATCTCAGCCCTTTTGAGTAGGGGCTCCCCTGGCGACAGTGAATGTAGGTACGCTTAAGAACGGTGTTAACACTGATTCAGGAACTATTCTCAATCAGAATCACAGCTTAGTAAAGTTTAAGGTGTAATGGTCGCACTTGAGCGAGGCACACGCCCCATTAAGTAAAACTCCTCATTAGGCGGCGTGCCCGCCAATGTAACCAACCGATTCGACAAACCAAAAAATGCCGCTATGGCGCCTATATCCCAGCAGTCCTCTTGGCTAAAGCCCACTTCCAGTAAGCGCGTGAACCACTCATCGGTCATTTCACCGACATCAACAGCACAGTGCATGGCGAAATCGAGCATCACCCGGTGGCGCTCACTAATCGGCGCCACGCGATGGTTGATCGCCACTTGATCTGCGAGCAGCGGGTTTTTACTGTAAATACGCACCAATGCTCCGTGAGCGACCACACAATATAAGCAGCGGTTACGCGCACTGGTAGCGACCACAATCATCTCTTTCTCAACGTTGGTTAGGGTGTCCGATTCGCGCTCCATCAACGCATCGTGATAGGCAAAGAAAGCTCGGAACTCAGCGGGGCGATGGGCCAGCATCAGAAAGACATTGGGCACAAACCCGGCTTTTTCCTGCACGGCCAAAATGGTACTGCGAATATCTTCCGGCAGGCCATCCAATGTTTCAGGTACATTAAAACGACTCAACGATGCAGACATACTCACCTCTTTATTGTTAAATTTAAATATCTGGTAAAAACGGTTTAGCCGATGGATAACAAAAAGCTAAATGAAGAGACTTTTATTTAGTTGCTTCTCTCGCCATACTGGCTTACTAACCTAAGCAGAATTGCGACCTCCTCCTAAAAATATAAATAGCTCGTTCAAAGGGAAACCGCTATGAGCCATAACGAAGCCAAGGAACATACACCCGGTCGTCTAAACGAGCTGTTTGCTGACCCTTACCGAGCATTTGAAAATGATACCGATGAGCGTCAGCTGCATATTCGTATCATGTTGCATATGTTACTTGCCCGCCCAATGACACGTGGTCAAATGACCCTACGCGTTATCCATGGCTGGGAAAACGGCGGCTTTGAACCCGAAGACCTCCAGCATGTCGACTACCCTCTCGGTGGGGTGGCTGACTTTAAGCGCGCGGTGAAAGATTTTGAACACGCCTCTAAGCACAACACGCCGCTACCTGCCGACAAAGATGCCATTCTTGCTGCCCCGCTAGCCGATGCGATTGCAGGCGCCGAAGCCGAGGGCCAAGACCTCTCCAGCGAAATTCGCGAGACCCCAGCGCGCTGGCCTGCGTTTGAAGGCGGCTTAGCCCTCTATACGTTGTTTAAAATGTATCATCGCCTTATTTACAGTGAAGATGACAACTATCGCTGCTCTCAATGCATGACACCACTGGGTATGCGCGAAATACATGAGTTTCACCTTGAAGAGGGAGAGTTTGCGCTTCTGGTGCCTCCCGCTAATGAATTTATGCACGGGCAGTCACTGTTAGTTTTACACGAAAGTCAGCTTGACCCGATCGAGCAGTTGCTTGAAGAGAGCTTGCCTCTGTTTGATAACTTTTAAGCCCTGCGCCATCGGGTTCATCGGCCCCGCGTAAAGCCGGGCCGATGTGCGGCAGTTAAAATCGCTTCAATTAGCCAAGCGAAATGGTGCTGTTGATACCGCTGGATACGTTTTCCGGCTCAAACCAACGTGCCGTCACCGTTTTGGTTTGTGTCCAGAACGCGATCGCCTGCTTACCGTTAGGGCCTAAATCACCTAGTTTCGAAGCCCGCGAGCCGGTGAAACTGAAATAGGCAACCGGCACCGGAATTGGCACGTTGATACCAATTTGGCCAACGTCTATATCGGTTTCAAAGCGGCGCGCTACCCAACCCGAGTTTGTAAAGATAGAGGTACCGTTGCCGTTAGGGTTGGCATTGATAAAGGCAATCGCCTCATCCAGCGTTTCAACACTCACCACGCACAGCACGGGACCAAAAATCTCTTCCCGGTAAATGGTCATATCCGCCTTTACGTCAGCAAACAGAGTCGGCCCGACAAAATTGCCGTTGGGATAACCCTCCACCTGAACATTGCGCCCATCGACCATCAGTTTGGCACCCTCTTGCTCCCCCGCATCGATTAAACGCAGCACGCGGTCACGAGCAGCTGGTGATACCAGCGGGCCTAAATCCGCATCGCGTTGGGTGCCCGGGCCGACTTTCATTTCACGCGCCGCATCAACGATATCGCTCAGCCACTCACGCGCCTCGCCCACCAGCACCACCACAGAGTTTGCCATGCAGCGTTGGCCCGCCGCGCCAAAGGCTGAGCCCAGCAGGTTGTTGATCGCTTGGCTACGATTAGCATCGGGCATGACCACGCAGTGGTTCTTGGCCCCCATCATTGCTTGCATGCGCTTGCCCGCTGCCGCTGCACGGTTATACAGCAGCGAACCCACATGGGTAGAGCCGATGAACGAGAGCGCTTTGATATCCTGGTGATCAGCGATTTGGTTGGCTACATCAGGGCCACCGTGCACCACGTTGAGCACGCCTGCCGGGACACCGGCTTCGTGGGCTAACTCCACTAAGCGCATGGTGGAACTGGGATCCTGTTCGGAGGGTTTAAGAACGAAGGTATTACCAGTGGCAATCGCCAGTGGAAACATAAAGCACGGCAGCATAATCGGGAAGTTAAAGGCAGTAATACCGGCGCCCACCCCAAGCGGCTGGTGCATAGTGTAAACGTCCACCTCGTTAGCGGCATTTTCCGCCAGCTCACCCAACTGCAGCGAGGTAATCGAACAGGCATGCTCCACCACTTCCAAGCCCCGGCCAACTTCCCCTTCCGCATCGGGAAGCGTTTTGCCGTGCTCTTCGGTGATCAGCGCCGCCAACTCTGCGGTATTGTCGCGAATCAGTGCCTGAAGCTTGAGCATAATGCGCATGCGTTTACCCAGCGGTACTTTTCGCCACTCCTTAAACGCCTCTTTAGCGCTGCTGATAGCGCGCTCCACTTCGTCAGTGGTACAGAACGGTACCCGCGCTACCACCTCTTGCGTGGCGGGGTTAACCACATCGCGCCACTCCTGGCTTTGCGACTGCACGGGCTGGCCATCGATATACATGGGAATTTCGCGAACAGACATAGCGTTGCTCCTATTATTAATTGTGATTGTTATGGCTGTGGTTGTTATAAAAATGCGGTATTAAAAAGTGCTTCGCGGTAAGGCAAGAGTACAGGGTATAGCAGCAAGTTGACGTTAACGTCAACCAAGTATCGCATGAGTCAACAAAATCTGCGGCAGGATATCAATTAGCCTTTCCAATGTGTCACAGGGCTGGCTATGCTTCGGCCTATCAGTGTGCCGCAGCCTCGCGGATCGCACATGGCGAACGCTCGTGTTTAAACACAGGGAATTATTTATGCAGGCTTTCAACTGCCGCTGTGGCAATCCGCTTTTCTATGAAAACACCCACTGCCTTAGCTGCCAGTCAGAGGTCGGCTGGTGTCCTGCCTGCAGCAATATCGTTGCCGTTGCCCCTCTGGATAACGGCGGCTATCGCTGCATCTACCCAGGTTGTGATACGGCGCTGATGAAGTGTCACAACTACGCTGTTGAGAACGTGTGCAATCGTATGGKGGTAATGGAACACGGCCAAGCGGATACGCTATGCGACTGCTGCCGTTATAACGCCATGATCCCCGATCTCACTATTGATGGTAACCGCGAGCGTTGGGCAGCACTTGAGGCGGCCAAACGGCGTCTGTTTCATACCCTTGATTTACTGAAACTACCCCACGGCACCCAAGAGGATGCTATTGCAGTGCCGTTGAGTTTCTCTTTTATGGCTGATGCCCTGCCTGACCAAGGACTATGGCGCTCTACCGCCAACCAGGAGAAAGTGTATACCGGCCATGCGGCAGGTCATATCACCATTAACGTCAAAGAGGCCGACGACGTTGAGCGCGAGCGTTTACGGGTCGATATGAACGAGTCCCACCGCACCTTGATTGGCCACTTCCGCCATGAAATTGGCCACTACTACTGGGACGTATTGGTTAAGGATCGCGATGAAGAAACGTGTCGTGCAGTATTTGGCAACCACCACCGGCCAAGCTATACCGAAGCGTTAGAGCGTTACTACCAGCAGGGAGCCCCCGGCGACTGGCCCAACCGCTTCATCTCCGCCTACGCCACCATGCACCCTTGGGAGGATTTTGCCGAAACGTTCGCCTATTACTTGGACATGGTCGCTGTACTGGATACCGCACTGCACATGGGCATTACCCACGTTGAGTACGACGGCAGCCTTGAGAGCATGCTGATTGCCTTTCATCAGGTAGGCATGGCGGTGAACGAGCTCAACCGTGATATGGGACTGCTCGATTTAGCGCCAGGTGTGCTTGCCCCGGCGGTGCGCGAAAAACTGGCGTACCTGCATGACATCATTCAGGCCGCCAGCCCGTTAGAAAGCGATTCCTCTACGCTTTAGTCGTTATCGTTGTCCCCCGCGTGGCTCTGGCTTTGAGTCTGAGTCTGGGTTTGCGTCACGCGGGGGACGCTGTCGTCATTCACAAAGTAGGTGGCGCTGAGGGTATCGTGGATAGCGGCAAAGCCGATCTGCAGTTCATCGATAAACAAGTGCAGCTTACTGGGTGAATGAGCGAGCGCTTGAATATCGGCGTCTACTACATCGGCGCGCACCAGCGAGACGGTGGCCGCCGGACGATCCTGGCGTGGCAGTAGCGTCAGCTCATGACCCAGGGTTTCAAGGCTGCAGGCAATCGAGCGTGGCAGATTGGGATCTTGTAGCAAAAAGCGCAGCACATCTGGCCCGCGCACCCGCAAGCGCACCTGTTGGCGATACATCTGGTAAGCAGTCAGTGACTTGAGCACGCTCATCCACTGCAGGTTTTCGAATGGCAGCAACTCTTCAGGGTTTTGTGGCAGCAGGCTGGCGGAGCGCACATCGACAATGCGGGTGGTCATATCGGCCCGCTCCAACTGACGGCCCAACTCAATAAAAGTACGCGCAGGGCCATGGCTTAAGGTGCCTTCAATGAGGCCCGTTAACGCCTGGCAACCACGAATAACACTTTTAAGAAAGCTATCGCGACGGCGTGGACTCACGCCATTTTCAGCATGATCGGCGACGCTAAGATAGAGCTGATTAACCTCTTCCCAAATTTCCCGGGGCACCACATCCCGGGTGGTTCTCAGGTTCTCACGGGCACTGGCAAGCGCGGAGATAATCGAAATATCATTATCAGGATCGGCGCATAAAAAGTGCACTACGTTGCGCTCATCAAACTCTTCATAACGTGCGGTGAAGACTTCCAGGCTGCCGGTCATTTCGATAAGCGGCGCCCAACCCAGCGGCAGGCGCCCCGGCAAATCGAGCATAAGGTGACTATTGACGCTCAGTAAACGTGCGGTATCTTCCGCACGTTCAATATAGCGCGCCATCCAGTAGAGGTTCTCTGCAACGCGTGACAGCATGGCGTTAGGCTCCTTTCACCGCGGCCACTGCCGCCTTATCGTCGGTTTCTACAATCCAGGTATCTTTACTGCCGCCGCCTTGAGAGGAGTTCACCACCAACGACCCCTCTATCAATGCCACCCGGGTAAGCCCGCCGGTGGTGACATGGATTTCAGGCCCAGAGAGTATGAAGGGGCGTAAATCCACATGGCGTGGCTGTGGTAAACCATTCGCCAACGTAGGCGTCGTCGACAGCGCCAGGGTGGGCTGCGCCATATAGTTGCGTGGGTTCGCCTTAATCAAGCGGGCAAACTCTTCGCGGGTCTCTTTGGTTGAGCGCGGGCCAATCAGCATGCCATAGCCCCCCGACTCATTGGCCGGCTTCACCACCAATTCATCAAGATGGTCAAGTACATAGCGGCGGTCATCTTCGAACATGCACAGGTAGCTGGGCACGTTGGGCAGCAGCGGTTCCTGGTCGAGATAGTAGCGAATCAGCGCAGGCACGAATGCATAAACGACCTTGTCATCCGCCACGCCAGCACCCGGAGCATTGGCCAGCGCCACTTTTCCCGCCCGCCAAGCGCGCATCAGACCCGCCACCCCCAGCATGGAGTCAGGGTTAAACGCTTCCGGGTCTAGAAACTCGTCATCCACGCGACGGTAGATAACGTCGACCCGGCGCAGTCCTTCCACGGTGCGCATGTACACCACATCATTGTCATCGACTAGCAGGTCGCTGCCTTGCACCAGCTCGACGCCCATTTGCTGGGCAAGGTAGGCGTGCTCAAAGTAAGCAGAGTTATAGATTCCAGGGGTCAGTACAACCACCTGCGGCTCATCCCCAGGCCGTGGTGACATCGCGGCGAGCATGTCGTAGAGGTTGGCCACATAGTCATCAACGGGCAAAATTTTGCCCGAAGCAAACAACTCCGGCAGTACCCGCTTGGTGACGTTGCGGTTTTCCAACATATAGGAGACGCCGGAAGGAATGCGCAAGTTATCTTCCAACACATACAGCGTGCCATCCCCATCGCGCACTAGATCTGAACCGCACACGTGGGCCCACACGCCGTGAGGGGGATTAATGCCGACACACTGGGGGCGAAAATTAACCGACTGCGCCAGCACTTCGGCGGGTAACACTTTGTCCTTAATGACTTTTTGATCGTGGTAAAGATCATCAATAAATAGATTCAGCGCCTGCACGCGCTGTTTGAGGCCTGCCTCGGTTTTACGCCACTCGCTGGCGGGAATAATCCGCGGCACAATATCAAAGGGCCAGGCGCGATCGATCATCGCGCCTTCGGAGTAGACGGTAAAGGTAATCCCCATGGTACGAATGGCGATCTCCGCCGCGGTTTTCCGCTCGGCTAACTCTTCTGCGCTAAACCTTGCCAACATGTTGCACAATTCACCCGCTGAATCGCGTGGCTGACCGGGTGCGGCCATCAGCTCATCGTAGTAATCACGACACGCATAGTTATTCCAATTCACTTGGCTCATGGGCGCTCTCCTGGCGCTGGGGTGGAAGCGGCAACTTCCTCAATGCTCAGTGTAGGCCTGCCGCGCGCAAAACAATCAAACAATTGAGAGCAAAATACGTACCATCTTTTGCGATATTTCAACGTTCGCTTACTTAAACGCTACTTGACAGGGAGCACGAGCCAATTAAAGCGACCACATGCTCTATATCAGTGCATAAAAGCAGTGCATAAAAGCAGTGCTATTTTGGTGCATTAAGTGATTTCCACTTTAGTTAAACGCCTTAGTTAAGATAGCGGCTGCAAAAAAGTAAAAGKGGAACGATACTTGCGAAACGTTCGGTTATTCCTTAACCCAACCGACCCACCGGTTGATAACGGKTCTTTTGAGGGTGGCCCATGACCATTCGCGTTGCCTTGTATCATCGCACGACCTACCACTTTGACCGCCCGGTGCGTCTTTCGCCCCATGTTATTCGGCTGCGTCCGGCGCCCCACTGCCGCACCCATATTGAGGCCTACTCGCTCAAACTCTCCGGCGACGACCACTTTTTAAACTGGCAACAGGATCCGTTTGGCAACTTCAATGCCCGCGTGGTGTTCCCCGAACCGCGTAAAGAGTTAACCATTGCGGTCGAACTCATCGCCCCGATGACGGTGATTAACCCGTTCGATTTCTTCTTGGACGACATTGCGCAAACGATTCCCTTTGCCTACCCCGAAGCGCTGCGCCAGGAACTAAGCCCCTATCTGGAAATAACGGAATCCGGGCCGCGGTTGATGGAGTGGCTCAAGGCTGTTCCCCGCGAGCCCACTACCACCGTCGATTTCCTGGTCGCGCTGAATCAACGCCTGCAGGATGATATTGGTTATTTGGTACGCATGGAGCCCGGCGTACAGAGCTGCGAAGAGACCTTAACGTTCGCCAGCGGCTCCTGCCGCGACAGCGCCTGGCTGTTGGTGCAAATTTTCCGCCACCTGGGCCTCGCCGCACGCTTTGTCTCCGGCTACCTCATTCAGCTCAAGTCCGATGTTAAAGCGCTGGATGGCCCCAGCGGGAGCGAAGTAGATTTCACCGACCTACACGCCTGGACCGAAGTATTCCTCCCCGGCGCAGGCTGGGTGGGGCTCGACCCCACCTCGGGACTGTTCGCTGGCGAAGGCCATATTCCCCTCGCCGCCACCCCGACGACCGGCAGTGCGGCCGCGATTACCGGGTTTTCGGATAAGTGTGAAGTCACTTTCGATGTCACCATGGAAGTGGAGCGTATCCACGAAGACCCACGGGTCACCAAGCCCTATAGCGATGAGCAGTGGCAGCGTATCTGCGCGCTGGGTGACGAGGTAGATGCCGAACTGCTCCACCAGGACGTACGCCTGACCATGGGCGGCGAACCCACCTTTGTCTCGGTCGACGATATGGAGAGCCCACAGTGGAATACCGAAGCCCTGGGCGAGCACAAACGCGAACGCGCTGAGGCACTGCTAACCCGGCTCCAGGCCGCTTACGCCCCCGGCAGCGCTATTCAGCAACAGCAAGGCAAGTGGTACCCCGGGGAACCACTGCCCCGCTGGGCGCTCGCCTGTTACTGGCGTAAAGATGGCGTACCACTATGGCGTGATCCCCAATGGCTGGCCTGCCTAGACGGCGCACCAGAGCTCCATGTAGATGATGCAATGGCCCAGCGCTTTACCAAAGCGCTAAGCGAACGCCTGGGTGTGGCCGAACGCTACTGGATTCCGGCGTTCGAGGATGCCTACTACTATCTATGGAAAGAGCAGTCGCTACCGGTGAACGTTGACCCACGCGAAGCCAATCTCAAAGATGACGCCGAACGTCACCGTTTAGCCCGCTTATTAGAACAAGGCTTAGACGAAGTGGTTGGCTATGCCCTGCCGCTGCGCCACTCGCTTAGCCAGGCCCACCGCTGGGAGAGCGGACGCTGGCCGCTCAAGCGTGAACACCTGTTCCTGGTGCCCGGCGACTCCCCCATGGGCTTGCGTTTACCGCTTTCGGCGCTGCCTTGGGCTGCCCCAGAAGAGCAGCCTCAACCGGAATCGCTGTTCGCGCCCCGCCCAGAGCTGGGCGACATTCACGGCGAAGTTGCTCGCCGCAACGCCGAACAACACCACCTCAGCGATGCCGAACGCTTGGGTCGAACCAGCCACCCGAGCCCATCACACCCAGAGGGCGAATCGGTTCAGCAGCAGCCACGGGCGGAAATCGACACGGAAAGTGGTGTTATTCACACCAGCCTATGTGTGCAGCCACGGGATGGCCGCTTGCATATTTTTCTGCCGCCGCTAACCAGCTTGGAGCACTACCTCGACCTACTCAGCACCGTTGAGGAGTGCGCCAAGGAGCTCGCCTGCCCGGTGATGGTAGAGGGTTATTCACCGCCTCGGGATCCGCGACTGGAAAACTTTATGATCACCCCCGACCCGGGCGTGATCGAAGTGAATATTATGCCCGCCGCCAGTTGGCAAACCCTGGTCGCGCAAACCGAACGGCTGTATGCCGAGGCACGTGAAACCCGTTTGGGCACCGAAAAATTTATGCTTGATGGCCGCCACACCGGCACCGGCGGCGGTAACCATGTCACCCTTGGCGGGATTACCCCTGAGGATTCACCTTTTTTACGCCGCCCAGACTTGCTTGCCAGCCTAGTCACCTACTGGCAGCACCACCCTAGCCTCTCTTACCTGTTTTCAGGCCTGTTTATTGGCCCCACTAGCCAAGCCCCGCGGGTAGATGAAGCGCGCCACGAGGCACTTTACGAGTTGGAAATCGCCCTACAGCAAATGCCCGAAGGCGAAGTAGTGCAGCCCTGGCTGGTGGATCGCTTGCTGCGCCACCTACTGACTGACTTAACCGGCAACACCCACCGCGCCGAGTTCTGTATCGACAAGCTCTACTCGCCGGATAGCGATAGCGGGCGGCTAGGGTTACTGGAACTACGCGGCTTTGAGATGCCACCCCATGCCCGCATGGGGCTGATGCAAATGCTGCTGATCCGCGCCCTTGTTGCGCGCTGCTGGAAAACACCCTATCGGGCCAAACCGGTGCGCTGGGGCAGCGCCTTGCAGGATCGCTGGATGCTGCCCCACTACCTGTGGCATGACCTTGACGATGTGTTAAGCGACTTACGCCATCACGGCTTTGATTTTGATTTGGAGTGGTTTGCCCCCTTCCTGGAGTTCCGCTTTCCGCTCCACGGGCGCTTGCACACGCCAATGCTGGATATCGAACTGCGTCAAGCTATCGAACCCTGGCATGTATTGGGCGAAGAAGCCTCTGCCGGGGGCACCGCCCGCTACGTCGACTCATCCGTCGAGCGCCTGGAAGTTAAAGTCAGTGGCATGAGCGGCGACCGCTACGTGGTGACCTGCAACGGTCGTCGGGTGCCGCTTTCAGCCACCGGCAGAAACGGCGAAGCGGTGGCTGGGGTGCGCTACCGCGCTTGGCAGCCACCGTCTGCGCTGCATCCGCAAATTCCCATACACGCGCCGCTGGTCTTTGATGTCATCGACACCTGGAACCAGCGCTCCGTGGCAGGCTGCACCTACTACGTGGTACACCCGACCGGACGCAATTTCGACACCTTCCCGGTTAATGCGTTTGAAGCGGAAGCGCGCCGACTGGGGCGTTTTAGTGACAGCGGTCATCGCCATGGTCATCAGGTGCCCAAGCTGGAAACACCCAGCCTGGAACTGCCGCAAACCCTCGACTTACGCTGGACACCAAGCTAATGCTTTCCTCTTAGCGGCTAGTGCAGGATAATCCGCCCACCTTTCTCAGGATTACAAGGATAATGACGGCCCCTGTCTCTCCCTCACTTCTCGCGCCCGTGGCTAACGGGCTCGTTGAGGATTACTTACATCAGCTAGGCAAGGGACAGCCCGGCACGTTTGACGCCATGCTCGATGGCCAGGGGCAGCTACGCCCCGGCTGGCAGAGCTTACTGAGCTCACTTGAAGGCATGGGCCCTACTGGGCGCTTACAGCAGCATGAAGAAATACAGCGGCTGCTGGCTGAAAACGGCGTGATTTTTAATATGCATGATGACACCCAGGGGCGTTCGTGGCGGCTTGATCCGCTGCCCTGGGTGATCGATGAAGCACAGTGGCAGGCATTAGCCGTGGGGCTAACCCAGCGCAGTCGCCTGCTAAGCGCCCTTTATGATGATATTTATGGGCCCAAAACACTTTTTGAGGCGGGGCGGCTACCCACCCAGGAACTGCTTGCTTCAGCGCATTTGTTACTGCCCTGCCACCAGTCGCTACCCAATGACCGTGCAGCGATCAACTTTCACGGTGTGGATGTCATTCTGGATGCAAAAGGCCAGTGGCGGGTGATGGCAGACCGCCTACAGGCGCCATCAGGCACCGGTTTTGCGCTTGAAAATCGCATACTGATGGCCCGCGCCCTGCCGGATATGTACCGCAATGCACCATTAAAACGGTTAGCGGGGTTTCTCGACCTGCACCACCGTACGCTGATCGCCATGGCCTATCAGCATCGCGATAACCCCACACTTATCCTACTAACGCCGGGGCCGGCCAGCCCACGCTACTTTGAGCACGCCTACCTGGCCAACTATCTCAATATCGCGCTGGTGGAGGGACAGGATTTAGTCGTACGCGATACCCAAGTGTGGCTGCGTACGCTGGGCGGTTTACAGCCAGTGGATGTGATACTGCGCCACTGCGACGACGCTTACTGCGACCCGCTGGAACTGCGTGGCGATTCGCAGCTGGGCGTACCCGGGCTACTCCAGGCCATGCGCGCAGGCGGCGTAGCGCTATCGAACGCCTTGGGGGTGGGCATTTTGGAAGCCCCTGTATTAGCCGATTACTTACCGATGCTGTGCGAACACCTGCTGGGTGAAMCCCTGCTGTTGCCCAACGCCGATGCCACGACGGTGTCCGCCACCGCACCGGTTTTTGATAGCTATCTACAGCGGCTCGAGCCCACCACCCTCAACCTACGCTGCTTTGTGACCCGCACGCCAGTCAGCGCCACGATCCACAGCAACGCTACTGCCAAAAGCAGTGAAGCCAGTGAGTACCAAGTAATGCCCGGCGGTTTAGCCTGGGTGGGAGAACCTGGCCTGCCATCACTAAGCAGCACTATCGTTAAGGATGTGTGGGTCACCGCCGCCGCTCCCCAGCCCCATGTTAGCCAGTTGCGCCAGGCCCGCGGACCGGTGGTGGCCACCCGTGACGGCACCGACCTACCCAGTCGAGTAGCCGAAAGCCTGTTTTGGTTAGGCCGCTACGGTGAGCGCTTAGATACCCGCGCCCGACTGCTACGTGAAGCGCTGCTGAGGCTGATGGAGTACGACCAAGATGAGATCGCCGACCAACTGCTTGATGAACTGCTGCTAGCGCTCGATATCACCACGCTAAACGAAGAGGACGAGCAGCGGCTACAGGCGCCGCTGATTGGCTTTGAGCTAAAGCGCGCCGCACTGCTGGCCCAATTTGACGATGTGGACCCCCAGGCACTGCAGCCGCTGTTTGCCCAACTAATGCGCAATGCGCGCAGCGTGCGCGACCATTTAGGCGACGATTCCTGGCGGGTAGTCCACCAGTTGCGCCAGCGCATGGCCACCTTCAACCCCAGCTTAGGGGCCAGCGCTGCAAGGCGCGCCTGCGAAGGGTTGTCGGCCCAGCTAGCCGCCTTCTTTGGGCTGTGCAACGAAACCATGCCCCACCACTACGGCTGGCGGTTTATGGATATTGGTCGCTTTTTKGATCGTGTGCTGGGCTTGCTCTCACTGCTCAAGCTCACCCTCAATGCGCCGCACACACCGGGCTTAGCGCTATGGGAAGTGGTGCTCGCCACCACCGATAACTTTACCGCCTATCGCCGCCGCTACCGCAGCGAGCTTCACCCGGCGGCGATTCTCGATCTACTGCTATTCGATGAAACCAATCCCCGCTCGGTGGGCTATATGCTCAAGCGCATTGAGCGCCAGATGGATCGCCTGCCTGGCAGCACATCGCCCTATCGCAACGCTGAGCGACGGCTATTGATTCAAGCCAATGCGGCGCTGCACCTGGCGGATATTGATCGTTTAAGTCACTTGGCCGAGACGCCAGAGGCACAAGAGGCTTTAGAGCAACTGCTGGATGCGTTGATTGAACCCTTAAGCGCGCTTTCTGAAGCCATCAGCCAGAGTCATTTCAGCCATGTGGAGCGGCCACGCCAGTTAGTCAGCATGGAGCCTGATGCATGAACTACACGCTGCGCCATACCACTCGCTACCACTACAGCGCCCCAGTGACGCTATGCCATAGCGAGGCACGCGTGCTGCCCCGTAAAACGCCGCACCAGCAATGTGGCGCCTCGGAACTACAGATCAGCCCTGTGCCCCAGGTGCAGATGGAGCGCCGCGATGTATTTGGCAATCGGGTGCTCTATTTCGCTATGGAGGATGTCCATCAAACGTTGGATGTAACGGTGGTAACACCACTAAGCACACAGCCCTTGGCAGCACTGCCGCCTACTTCCTCAGCGTGGGAAAGCGTTGCTCAGCACCTTAGCCAGGCAAACAGCTTTGACGTTCAGCTCTACCGCCTCGACTCACCGTTTATCCGCCGAAACGCTGAGCTAGCCAGCTTTGCCCACAGCTGCTTCACCCCAGGCAGACCGATCGTTGAAGCGGCATTAGCGCTTAATGAACTGATTCATCAAACCTTTGAGTACGACCCCAGCTTCACCACGCTGGCGACACCGCTAAGCGAAGTGCTCGCCAACCGCCGCGGCGTGTGCCAAGACTTCGCTCATCTGGCGATTGGCGCATTGCGCTCGGTGGGTCTCGCCGCCCGCTATGTCAGCGGCTACTTAGAAACCCAGCCGCCGCCTGGGCAGCCACGCCTGATCGGCGCAGATGCTTCCCATGCATGGCTGGCAACCTGGATTCCTGAATGGGGTTGGCTGGCCCTCGACCCCACCAACGGCACCGTGGCTGGCGAGCAGCATCCGGTGCTGGCCTGGGGGCGTGATTACGCCGATGTCGCCCCGCTCAAAGGCGTTATGAATGGCGGTGGCGAGCATCAATTGGAAGTCGAAGTCGATGTGATGCCGCAGGCTATGATGCCGCCGATAGCCTCGATGGAACGCTAGGCCGACTCGTAGGCGGCCTTTAAGCGGTAAAACTCTTCTACTATCGCGGCCATTTCATCGGCGTCGTAGTCACACAGGCCACTCACCACAAGCTTCTTGGAACCGACACCCACCGCTTCCCCAGCGGATTCAATCGAGAACTCCAGCAGCGCATCGGCGCGTTTCCCGTGAACCTCTAACGAAGAGTGGTTCAGCATTAAGCCCGGCGAAAAGCCATCTAAACGCTCAAGCGAAAACCCCATGCTATCGTAGATCACCAAGGGGCGTTTGGGGTTAAACATGACCCCATGTTGCTCCATCAGCGGTTTGAGATAGTGCGGAAAGTTCTTGCCAGAAAACGCGACATAGCAACGCGCAAAGGCTTCCACTACCGCGGGATCGTGAGTAATGTCACCACTACGCACCACCTGCAAGTAGCATTTGCCGCCCTCATCGCAAACGTGAAGTGCACCGTTTTCTGCTTCGCTAAACTTAAGCGGCGTGTCAGCGCCCACCATGTTGGTGAAACGAAATTCCATTTGCCGCGACAACCCAAACTTTGTGAGTATCAGCACAAACAGTAGGTCACCGGGCACACAAAAGCGCCGTGCATCCGGGTTATGAATAGGGTTGTAATCACCCGCCACGCCTTTGGCGAAGCGACTGGCCTGCTCTGCAGAGATCACTACATACTCTCCGCGTTGCGCGTAAAAATCCTTGAACATGGCGTTTGTTGCCTGCCTAGCGTTGAAATCGAAAACCCGTCACTGCCCAACGCCGCGCATAATGCCACAAAACACGCCCCAACAGGAGTTCTCTGCTAGGGAAACCACTATGTCAGACGCGAACACTGCTAAAAATCGCCTACCCCGCCTGCTGCTGAGGGTGTTGATTGGCCTGCTGTTTCTCATCCTTATCTGGGTGGTAGGCAGCTATTGGCTGCTCAATAGCCAATGGCTTCCGGCACGCATTTCGCAATTCGAAGGTGTCGATATCCGCTGGGAAAAAGGCGCCAGCCGAAACCCAGGCCGCTGGGAAGTCGAGGGGCTTTATCTAGCCCGTGAAGATCAAGCACTGCCCATCTCGATTGAGGCCGAACGCGCCACCCTTTCGCTGTCGCTACTGGCCCTGCTGCGCGGCGAGCTGCATATCGATGCACTGGATGCTGAGGGTATACGCCGCCTGACCGTTGGTGACATCGCCCTCGAAGCTGACGGCGAGCTACAGGTCGCAGAGACCACCTTAAGTCGCGACACACTAGCGATCCCTCAGGTTTCCCTCGCTATCACTAATGGTCGTTTAGTTCGCCTAAGCGATCAAACCACCTTAGTGAGCGCTATCAATCTTAACGCAGATGCCACGCTCAAAACGATAAACCCTGTCGATGTTGGGAGCGGTGAGTTGAACCCCAATCTACTGGCAGCGCTCTCCGCACAACTTCAGTTGGATGCCCAGGCGGATGCCTGGGATGTCTTTATGCCCTACCTAGACGCCCTACCCTGGCTAACCTTGGAGGGGCGCGGGGCGCTGACGGGGGAGCTGGAGCTAACCGCAGGCAAGTTACAACCCGGTAGCGAACTTATGCTGGACGCACCTGAGCTGCGCTTAGCCGTTGATGAGCAGCGTTTACGCGCACCGAGTGATTCGCCGCGCTGGATAGTGGCGGATAACCCGTCACCACGCCATACGGCTACCGGGGAGGGCCAAGTTCGCCTAGCGGTTAAAAACGATCAGCTGCATTTTTCGACGCAGTTGACCGATGTCGTATTAGCAGAAGAAGAGCTAGCCGATTCACACCTCGATTCACACACATATGCAGAGCACGCGGAGCTACGCCTGGCCAGCCAAATTCCCAATCAGCGCTTGGATCACCTCGACCTTCCTACAGCAGCAACCCTGGCGCTTCAGGGCGATATTACCCGTTTGGATATGCTTAACCGCTACCTGGATACGAGTTTGGACGGACAGGGCGTTCGCCTTTCTGGCCATGGTCAAATCGAGGCCAATGCAAGCATTCGCGGGTCGCGACCTTTTGATGCCCAGCTGAGTATTCAAGCCCCTGAACTAGCAGCCGACACGCTTGGTTTTACTGCCCAAGGCAGCGGCTCACTGAACGCCCAGCTACCCCCCCAAGAAAGGATTGAGGCAACGCTGAATTTTAGCCAGGCCACGCTGCATCACCAAGAGCGCCTGCTGCTTGACGATGCCGACATCAGTGTCGTCGCCACGAGTCCCATCGATGCACAACGAGCCCGTGAAGATGCATCCGCGACACTCAGTTGGCAAGCCGCGCACCTGCCTGATATCAGCGTGCTACAAACTTACTTAGGTTCCATGCTGCCAGCCCCTGCGCCGTTGCAATTGCTTAGCGGCCAAGCCGCCAGTCACGGCCAGCTCAACATCGCTTCAGAACAGCTCAGCGGCGAGGTAAGCTTAGCCGGAGAAGCGCTGACCACTCGCTGGCAGCACGGCGACGAAAGCGGCACCTTAACCAGCGATATGCAGCTTTTACTGCCCATTGAGCAGGCGGCAATAGATGGCTCAGCGCTGAATATCAGTGGCGCTCGATTAAGCTGGCAAGTGGCCGATATCGAGCAACCTGGTGAGCGCTTACAGAGCGTATTGGTCTTGACCGATGGCCGACTTCAACGCCGCGACAACGTACCCAGCGGGCAGTTTGCGCTTGAAGGCAGCGTGCAACGGCTTAGCTTTTTAAATGCTTTTTTACCTGATGCGCACGGTTTAACTATCGCTGGGGAAGGCCAACTCTCCGCTCAAGGCGCCTTTCGCGATAACCGCTTACTGGCACCCACTCGGCTGCGGGTCAACGCCGACCAGCTAGAGGTCTCGTTTTTAGACTATACCGCCACCGGGCGTGGTGAGCTTACCGCCCAATTGGATAGCCCCGAGCAGGCCCAACTCTCGCTTGGCATTCCCCGCTTTGCGCTAAGGCGCCAAGATGATGACAGTCCTCACTTGGAAGGGCGCCACTTCGCCCTCACCACGCAAACCGAGCGCTTTAGCGATGTACTGGAATCCCCCCAGCCCGAGCATTTCATCACCCGCATTGCGCTGCCGATTACCGAGGTGCCCGACTTCACCCGCTACAACCGCTACCTGCCAGAAGGCGCGGGGATTACCTTACTGAATGGCCAGGCCAGCCTGGAAAGCGAGTGGCTGCTGGAGGGGTTAAACGCCCAGGGCGAAGTCACGCTGCGCGCTTTTGGCGCTGAGCTAGCGTTGCTGGACCAGCGGCTTAGCGGCGACTTACAACTCTATCTACAGCTAACCGAAGGTGACCTGGAAACACGACGCTTTACCGCCGACGACTCGTTCTTACGCCTGGAAAACGTTAATCGCCAGAGTGAAAATGGTTCTTCAGATGCTGGTTGGTGGGTGCAGCTTTCAATGGATGAGGCAACCCTGGCCTGGGAAGATCCTATTCGCCTCGCCAGCCAGCTCCGCCTTGAGATGCGCGATACCGGCTTACTGGCCCGGCTGTTTCTCGCCCGGGCAAGGGACAGCGACTGGCTAGGAAGACTGTTGAATGTTCACGATATCGAGGGAACGGCACAACTAGCGATCAGCGGCGAGCAAATTAGCCTGAGTGACTTAACACTCACCGGCGGCCCACTGCTGCTCCTTTCGGATGTCACGCTGGCCGAGCGCAGTGCCAACGGCGCGCTCTATGCCCGGCTTGGCGTGCTTGGGTTAGGGGTGGAGCTTAACGACAGCGAGCCCACCTTGCGGGTGATTCAGCCGCGCCGCTGGTTTGACCGTTGGCGTGAAGCAAACCGCTCCCGAGGCCCTAACAATTAGACGTTAATGATTAGCCCTTAGGCTTTGTCTGAAAAGTCGGCGAGCGAAGGCCAGACAAGGCAAAAATCGGCGAAAAGACGGATCGGACTCGCGCGCGAGTTTACGTGTTGTAAATGAGTACTTTGATCGGACTCGCGCACGAGCCGATTTTTAACGCCGTATGGTCGAACGCAGCCAGTTTTCAGACAGAGCCTAGCGTTTTTTGCGCTCACGGCGAATTATCCTCACTCGCTCTTTAGCCTTTTGCGGCGTAGAGAGCGGAGCAGCCTCGTCATGGGTTTTCGGCGGCACCGTGACCCAGGCAAACACCGGCAACGCCAAGTGCCAATGGATCGCCGCCAAACGCAGCCCAAGGGTAACGCCTAGCGAGGCGGCAATCGCTATCGTCAGTGGTGCTTCCAGCGCATGCAGCGCCACGTAGACAATTCCTCCGGCCATCGCCGCCGTGGCGTACACCTCTTCGCGCAGCACCATGGGCACTCGCTGGGCCAATACATCACGGATCATGCCGCCGGCTACACCGGTCATCATGCCCATCAATACCGCCACCGTGCCTGAGCTCCCCAGCAGCAGTGCTTTATGCGTACCAATCACCGTAAACAGCGCCAACCCAAACGCATCGGCGATGGGCAAAAACCCCCGCGAAAGGCGGTGGATATAGTGAAACCCCATCAACGACACGCTCACCGTGGCTAAAATCACCCAAAGGTAGGTCGGATCCGTCACCCAAAACACCGGCCTAACGCCCAGCACTAAATCCCGCAGCGTGCCCCCGCCAATGCCGGTGACCGCCGCCAACACCAGCATACCAATCGGATCCATGCGCGACCGGCACGCCAAAATCACGCCCGACAGCGCGAACACGATGACACCCGCCATATCCAGCCAGTAGACCACGCCCGACACGCCCTTCTCCTTTTGCTCGCATCTATGAAGGCAGGCAGGATAGCACTCTCGCTGCCACAACCAGCCACATAATCGTTCATTTTTTAATCAGTTTATCGCTGTTTTGTAAGAGATTGCCTACACGACTTGTAAGACATTGCCGACAGATAGCTTCTAGGGGTTGTCGTATATCACTAGGTCGCTATCCTAAGCGTTTCTCATTTGTCATGGTGACGTTTGACGATTATTCCAGGAGGGGGCATGGCGCTCAGTACCGGTTTGCAATTCACCCTAACGCTACCCGGCGTTGACGACATCGCAGTCATCGACTTCACACACCGCGAAGCGCTCTCCCAGCCCTTTGAACTGGCGCTAAACCTAGCCAGCCGCGATGGCAACCTGGATGCTGCCGAGCTGCTGGATCGTGAAGCCACCCTGACCATCTGGCAGGATGGCGAACCGCTGCGTCGATTAAGTGGCGTGGTGAGTGAGTTTGGCCGGGGCGMCCGTGGCCACCGCCGCMCCTTCTATACCTTAGTAATGCGCCCAGCGCTCTGGCGGCTCTCTTTGCGCCACAACTCGCGTATCTTCCAGAAAGTCGACCCGCTGACCATCATCAATACCCTGTGCGACGAGCGCGGCATTACCGATGTAGCCTTTGCCGTGAACCGCGAACTGCCGGAGCGCGAGTACTGCGTGCAGTACCGCGAGACCGATCTGGCATTCATTGAACGCCTGGCCGCCGAAGAGGGGCTTTTCTATTTCCACGAATTCGAGGAGAGCGCTCACCGGTTGGTGTTTGCCGATGACCCGCAGGTGCTAACTAATCTGGGCGCGCGCAGCTACCACAGCCGCGCTGGTGGCACGGCCCCCAACCGCCATGTTCGCAAACTCAGCCACACGGCAAGAGTTGCCGCGGCTACCGCCACGCTAAAAGACTACAGCTTTAAAAAGCCTGCTTACGCACAACTACATGAACACCTGGGTCGCGATGTAGAAGACCATGGGCAGCAAGTCGATTACGAACACTACGACTATCCTGGCCGTTATAAACAGGACGCCTCGGGAAAACCGTTTACCCGTATTCGCTTGGAGCAGCTGCGCCGCGAAGCGATCATCGCCAGTGCCGAAAGCGACCTCCCCGAACTCGCCCCCGGCCTGCGTTTCACCCTGACCGATCACGATACCGACAGCCTCAACCGGGACTGGCAAGCCATCAGCGTTCTTCACCATGGAGAACAGCCCCAGGCGTTGGAAGAAGATGGCATGCTTGTCGGTAAAGAGTCCCAGGGTGATGCAAATGGTATGACCCGTTATTACAACCAAGTCACCCTCATCCCCGGTGATACCCCCTGGCGGGCGACGCCCAACCCTAAGCCTAGGGTAGACGGCCCCCAAGTGGCCTTTGTGGTGGGCCCCGAAGGCGAAGAGATTCACTGCGACGAACATGGCCGTGTCAAAGTACAGTTCCCCTGGGATCGCTACGCGGAACCTAATGACACCGCCAGTTGCTGGGTACGGGTCGCCCAAGGCTGGGCAGGCGGTGGCTACGGCAGCATCGCCATTCCGCGCATCGGCCACGAGGTCATCGTCTCGTTTTTGGAAGGCGACCCCGATCAACCGCTGGTTACCGGGCGTACCTACCACGCCGTGAACACCGCGCCCTACCCGCTGCCGGAACACAAAACCCGCACGGTGCTGCGCACCCAAAGCCACAAGGCCGAAGGCTTTAACGAGCTGCGCTTTGAGGATGAAGCGGGCGAAGAGCAGATTTGGCTCCATGCCCAGAAAGACCTGGAGCTGTTAACCCTCAACGACCGCATTGAAGAGATCCGCAACGACAGCTTCTTGAAGGTCAATAACGACCGCATCAGCGAGATCGATAACGACGACCATCACACAGTGCACGGCAACCGCTTCGAGCACACCGAAGGCCAGCAGCACCTAACGGTACAGGGCACGCTGCATATCAGCGCGGGCCAAGCCTGGCTCAGCGAAAGCGGCCGCGAACTGCACATCAAAGCAGGCCACAAAGTCGTGCTGGAAGCCGGTAACGAACTCACCCTGAACGCTGGCGGCAGCTTTCTCAAACTGGACGGTGGCGGGGTCACCATGGTCGGCCCCAAGGTACGTATCAACGCAGGCGGTAGCCCCGGCAATGGCAGCGGTCAAGCGGTGGAAGCTCCCCTACTGCCTGGGCATGCGGTGGCTGAGATAAGTGAGGACGTCACCATGGGGCCTGTTTTTGGTAAACGGCTTGAGCAAGCCATGGCTGATGACATTCCTTTGGTTGAACTTTGCCAATTGCAGCGTGATGGAAGCTGCCCGTTAGCTGACTGTCCCTGCAGGAATAATGTCGCGTGATGAAAGTCATTCAAGCAAGCACGTTATCGCAACTGCTAAATCAGAATAATGGGCTGCAGCATTGGCTGGTGCTGGAAGAAAGCGGCAACACGTTATCGTCGCTATATCGGCAATTGCCCAATGTTGATTTTGATTGGTTGTTTCTTCAGACCCGTTATAAAGATTTTTTGAAGCGTAGCCCTATCATGATGCCTTTGAACCAAGCTACTAGAGGCATTCTAGAAACATTTTCTGCCGATCCAAGAAGGGGAATTGCGCCTGGGGTCGTTATCGCTAGTCGCGCCCCGAGACACGAAGTATTAGCCCACTTGCGAAGCTGTCTGGAAGTAACATTTTACGGCAACCGAAAAGGGATGTTGCGGTTTTACCACCCCGATATTGCTGCTGCGCTATTTAGTCATCCTGAAGGGGTTAGTAGGCAATGGTTTGGGCCAATAGACCAGTGGATATGGCAAGGCGACGAGATGGGAGTTAAATACACGGCATCCCCTCTGTGGCAAGCACTGGAAGCAGGTGATCAAACGGATGAGAGAATGCCTGCCACCTGCCAGGTGCTAAAACTGACCAAGCATCAAGAGCAAGCGCTTGAACGGTATATTCGATTAACGAGAGCATTTAAACAGTATAGAAGCCCAGGTGAGTCGTTGGACGATATGGAAATACGACAACGTTTCTTGAACAGTGATATAGCACAACAAGCGTTATTCCCAGCTGAAAATCATAATCCGGTTAGCGACACGGCAGAGAGCACCGTATGAGTCAGGAACTGAGCCAACATAAGGCATGCGAAGAACCCAAACTGTTTATCCAGGTACTTGGCAAAGAACACCCTGAAGGTCATCGGTTCTTTTTTTATGATGAACACGACGAGCAAGAGCAGCCTGGGTTAACAGATGCTGTAGAAGAAGAGGATCTGCCAGAACCAATAAGCCGTATCCACAGCTGGGAGTGGGAGGCAGAACCAGGTCGTAATGTATGGTTAGAGATTGCCAGCGAAGAAGGTGATCCAATACGTGTACCGCTGTTTGCTGGTGTGGGCCAAACCCCCTGGCAGGAGCATGAACGTGATACGGTTTTCCAGCAGTATGTTGTTCAGCCCATTGTGCCGCTCGCCTTTTGGCAATCCCTTGTTGATGATGCCTCTCATGCCCTGCCGAGCCGCCCCGGCTACCTGTATATCCACTATCAAGGATCTATATGGCGAGAAATTGAGGTGGGTGTGTCCGAGTCCGACGAATGGCAATTCAAGGATGTAGACCTGGCAAAGCACCGCGATGAAAGCGAGGGCTTTGTTGATGACCAACGTTTAGCAACGGGCCAATCCCTCACGGAAATATGGTTGCCTGCCCGTCGTGCCTCGAACTGGCTAAGCGGCGAAGTCAAGGTAGCCTTTTCAGACGTTCAATGGTCAGCGGCCCGGCTTAACTGCCTGGAAACAGACCCGGCGGAGATCAACCAGCGTTTTCAATCGGTCACCCTGCAAAGCCCATCTGAACGCGTTGTGAGCGGTCAGCTTCTTGCCGCTGAGCAATTGGTGCCCCAGCGCCAACGCACCCCTTGCCTAGAGTTGCAAGTTGCTCACCCACCACTTTGGGTAGAGGATCTTTCAGGCAGCGCTGTTTCGTCTCTCTATCAGCATGCTTTAAGCGAACAACAAAGCTTCGACAAAGGAGGCGCAGAAGCGGTTAATGGTGCATGGAACGAAGCCAATCGAGATGCCTCGCCTTTAAAGCGTGAAGTGGGCCTTCGGGCTGCCGCTGCGGATGTAGTGTGCCAAGCGTATCGCCGCAGCTCTACATCGACTCCATCAGAAGAAGGAAACGAGCCACCCAATTGGGAAGAGCTACCTGATGGTGGTGATGTTTTAGAAGATGCGCGCCAACGTCATATCCCTGGGCTAATTATCGACGACCCTCTGTTCGAGCTTCGCCACGCGCTGAGCCAGATGCAATTATCCCAAAACTACTTATCGATATTGCTTGAGCGTTGCGCTGCACAGCCCCACTATCGCAGCGCTATTATGGTGCAAAAGCGCATCATGCCCGAAAACATTGGAGGCGAAAGCAACCCATTGCGCAGCTTGGCGTCCAATCAAGCGCTCAAATATTTAGGCGGCGAATTCCATACCAGCGTGGCCACTTTAGCGCGAGATGTGGCCCATCGGCTTTGGGAGTTTCACCAAACACGGCTGGCCGAACTCATCGGCAATTCAGCTTATCAACGAGCGTTGGTAGACTACTTCAGTTTGGAAGAGAGCGACTACTTAAGTGGTTTCTGCTTAGCCGAGCAATGTTTTACCGCGTTGAGCTTAGACCCAAAGCGTATCGATATCTTAGTGGGTGAAGCAATTCCAACGCTATTCCACACCGCCAACGCGGCAACTGCTCAGCGCACTTTAGTCAGCTTGCTTGAAGAGGGCAGTACAGCACCGCTGCATGCGATGTGCTTCCCTGACAGCGAAACCCACCCGGTTGACCAGACTTTTGTGCTMCCCGAAGAGGAAAGCAATGACGGCACAGGCCGCTTTCGTGCCAAAGCGCTGGCAGACGAAAGTAAACGCGGGAATCCGCCAGACACTGAGAACCTACAAACCGTAGAAGTCTCATTGCTTGCCGCCGCCGCCCGCTTAAATACGATTGGTGAGCTCAACCGCTGGTCAGGAGCAATGGACAACGTCTTCGGGCGCATAGCGTTAAGCGGCAAGAACGTGCTTAGCCAGGTGGCAGACCAAGGCGACCGAACGGCCATGGCTGCCAGAATCTATATGCCCGCTTTCAACGCATCGCGGGGAGCACTACATACATTGTTGGGAGACTTGACCTTTCAGTCGACGGGCAATGTGGATATGAGCCATTTCGTATTGTTGGGCGTGGAAGATGTACAGTCAGGCATGACGTTTGGGCTCGATAGTGCGGATCGCAACTACATTGCGCGCAATGGGCATCGGCAGTTCTATGGAGATATTTACCGCACTTCCAATGGTGAACTGCTAGGGGGCACCAATCAAAGCCGGTTACGCTCAATAAAAGATATAGGCGAAGCCCGCGAAGTGCGGTTTATTTTTGCCCCTATTGACTCTGATGCAGCGGAGATGGTTAGACAGGGGCGCGAGCGAATTGGCTTTACGGAACGAGCGATTGGAACCACCCGGCTGCCTTACTTAATGGTTGCTTTTCAGGCTATGAACTTGGGTCAAAGCGGGGCCGCATTATCAACTGGCTTAAAAGCCAAGAAAGTGTTGGGGATTTTTGCTGCAGGGTTAGATTTGACTCTTGCGACGCTAAATTTAAGTGATTACCTCTCTCGCCGTTATGAAGTCTTAAGGCCTATTGTTCACACAAGCAACTTTAGTCAAAAGGTGGTGATAAATAATGGTCAAGCTAATATCTTTAGCCGAATGTTTCCACGTTTAGTTACCGTTAACTGGCTTTTTGCTAGAGGTGCTGGGCTACTAGCAGCAGTTACAATGACCTGGGAGGCTGTTGAACGATTTAAAGAAGGCGATATGGATGCTACGGTGGCGTATGGCATGGCTGCGGTAGGCGCTACGATGCTACTGGTATTCAGTGGGCCCGTTGGCTGGGTGGGATTAGCACTGTTGGTAGGTGGCGCGGTTACTGGCATTATGTTGACTGATGGTCCGCTAGAACAGTGGGTCAAGCATGGACCCTTCGGTGATCAGCGTGGCGTAGCGCCCTGGCTGGAAGAGCCCGAAGAGGCTTACTACCGCCTTCAAGGCATATTGGCCAACATTACTATTACCGCCCGCCGGGTGCCGCCACAGGAGCGCGATGAACTAATGACCCAACTGGGCGATACCCATAACCGCCCTACGCCTACGTCATTTCTAATGGGCCAAATGTGGCAAGAACATATTCAGCAGACACCTATTAATACGGTCATTGAAGTAAAAAGCGGTTTGCCCGGCATGGGGGTTGAGCTACAAGATGTCGCAATCATTAAGCGCCTAGAAGGAAAAACTCACAATACACCGGCCTATAGCGGTTGGGCGAAAGAATCTGAAACGCAGATTACGCCACTGCTGACTCAGCTTTCTGCGCATTCCATTCGCTACTTTGTTTACACACCAGTGGGTAAACGTGCATTGGGGCCTCAGACAGGCATTGGCTACCGTTGGGATGTGCAAGTGCAGTTTCGAGAAATACCGCAAGTCCCTTTTCTATCCAATGATCGGTTCTATCCCGCGCCAGAACCGCTCAAAGCCGCGCCTAGCGATATAGCAGAAGTCTTTGATAGCACATCGTCTAATAGTGATTACTGGGTAAAGGAAACATTGAATGTCTGATCAACCTAACCCAAAAAACTACTACGCTAATACTGCCTACAAACCGGCTAAAAGAGCAGCTTGGGAAGAGGCTAATTCGAATCGTCAACGTATCAGCGGATCATGTTTAACATGGTATCGTCGTACTCAGGATAACGGCACTAAGGACGAATATGGTTATAATAATATTTACATCTCAAAGTCATGGGAAGATAATCGAGACAAATCAAAAGGCGATCTAAAAGCTACTTATAGCTCGATGAAGGCTTATTATGATCACATGCTAATAATTCCTCCTAATTATAAAAAAAGTGCTATTGTTTTTGTTGTTTCCATGGCTATAGCGAAGTTTTCTACATTTGTTCCATGGTGGGTATTTTTTTTATATTGCGTTGTTGGCTTGCTATTAATACCCTTTGTAAGCACAGGGTTTGCTGAATATTTTGATGCATTAAAATATTTATTCTTTTATGTCTTCCCTATTTCCTCTTTTTCCTTTTTGATATGGAAAACTTTAGAGTGGCTAAGTAGTAGATACCCGAATATAGCTTTTGGTGCTAAAAGTTACCCTCTTTGGAGACTTGATCGACAAAGTGGTCTGTTTACTATCTACCATCCTAAAAAAGCATGGGAAAAGCGCTTAGCAGCGCCTTTCTATGAATTCGACGCCTACCTTGAAAGCTCGCCGGATACCCAAGGCAGCCCTACTTATTCGCTGATGCTTTACCACCCTGAAACAGGGCTTCGCCAGAAACTGGATGCGCAGTTCCCGCCTACCAATATGCCCGGCGAGCTGGTGGCAGCATGGCAGTTTATCCAGCGTTATATGGATGTTTCCCAGCCGCTACCGGATGTGCCTGCTCTGGAAATACACCGCCACAAAGACCCTACCACGGCAGCAGCCGATCAGCGCAAAGGCCGTAACCCGCGTTACTGGAGAGATATGAGCGAAGCCGAAGTAGAGAAAATCCAGGAAGAGAAGTATCAAAAGAATATTCGGTTGCGTTAAAGCCGGCAGGCGCAGTCCAGTCATTCATTGTATCAACCCCCCCCCTCAAGGCAGCCGCTACTACGCGTCTGCCTCGGCGGTAGCGTGGCTTAAAGTACTAAATTAGTTCCAGTGAGTGATTGTATGAATTGCCGAAAGCCACAGGAGCGCGATGCACTAATAACCCAGCTGGACGATACCCATAACCGCCCCACGCCTACGCCATTTCTCATGGGCCAAATGTGGCAAGAGCATCTTCAGCAGACACCTATCAATACGGTGATTGAAGTTAAAAGCGGCCTACCCGGCATGGGGGTTGAGCTACAAGATGTCGCAATCATTAAGCGCCTAGAAGGAAAAACTCACAATACACCGGCCTATAGCGGTTGGACGAAAGAATCTGAAACGCAGATTACGCCACTACTGACCCAGCTATCTGCAAGTTCTATTCGCTACTTTGTTTATACGCCTGCGGGTAAACGTGCATGGGGGCCTCAGACAGGCATCGGTTACCGTTGGGATGTGCAAGTGCAGTTTCGAGAAATACCGCAAGTCCCTTTTCTATCCAATGATCGGTTCTATCCCGCGCCAGAACCGCTCAAAGCCGCGCCTAGCGATATAGCAGAAGTCTTTGATAGCACATCGTCTAATAGTGATTACTGGGCAAAGGAAACATTGAATGTCTGATCAGACTAACCCAAAAGATTACTACACTGATACTGCCTACAAACCAGCTAAACGGGTAGCTTGGGAGGAGGCTAATCCAGATCGACAACGTATTAGAGGTTCGCGTTTAACGTGGTATCGCCGTACTCCGGATAATGGTACTAAAGACGAGTATGGATATAATAATATTGAAATTTCTGAAAGGTGGGAGTCTAGAAAAGCTGAGGGTAACTTAGAGGGCAGCGAGGCGTTTAAGGAAATTGGAGTCCATTATGACCATCAGGCTATCCTTCCGCCTAGTTATAAGAAAATTTCGGGAATATTGTTTACCACCATGGGTATAGGCAAGGGAGGGGCTTTTCTTAGCTTGTGGGTTTTTTTATTATGAGTTTAGGCCTCTCAGTTAAATCAATCTTGATGGGTGAATTAGAAGAGCTTATAAAAGATATAAGAGCTGTATTCATTTTTGTTTCACCTGTTTTTTTAAGTTTAGTTTTCCTATGGAAAGGTGGGAGGTTGCTTGAGAAATTGTCTCCTGAATTTTTTTATGGAATGCGAAAAGCCTCAGTATGGCAGCTCAATCGGCAGGATGGTTTTTTCACGATTTATAACCCAAAACGAGCTTGGGAAGAGCGCTTAGTAGCACCCATCTATGAATTTGACGCCTACCTTGAAAGCTCGCCGGATACCCAAGGCAGCCCTACTTATTCGCTGATGCTTTACCACCCTGAAACAGGACTTCGCCAGAAACTGGATGCCCAGTTCCCACCTACCAATATGCCCGGCGAGCTGGTGGCAGCATGGCAGTTTATCCAGCGCTATATGGATGTTTCCCAGCCGCTACCGGATGTACCTGCCTTGGAAATACACCGCCATAAAGACCCTACCACGGCAGCCGCTGACAAACGCAAAGGCCGCAATCCGCGTTATTGGCGAGATATGAGCGAGGAAGAGGTAGCGAAAATACAGGAAGAGAAGTACCAAAAGAATATTCGTTKGCGTTAGCTGGTAGGCGCAGTCCAGTCATTGTATCAAACAACACTCTCAAGGCAGTCGCTACTACGCGCCTGCCTCGGCGGTAGCGTGGCTTAATCTGTTAAATTAGTTCCAGTGAGTGATTGTATGAATTGCCGAAAGCCACATGAGCGCGAAGCATTAACGTCCCATCTGGGCGATACCCATAACCGCCCCGCGCCTACCTCATTTCTAATGGGCCAAATGTGGCAAGAGCATATTCAGCAGATACCTATTAATACGGTCATTGAAGTTCCGGCATGGGGGTTGAGCTACAAGATGTCGCAATCATTAAGCGCCTAGAAGGAAAAACCTACAATACACCGGCATTTAGCGGTTGGGCAAAAGAATCTGAAACACAGATTATGCCACTGCTGACTCAGCTTTCTGTGCATACCATTCGCTACTTTTTTTATACACCTGCGGGTAAACGTGCATTGGGGCCTCAGACGGGCATCGGATGCCGTTGGGCAGYRCAAGTGCAGTTTCGAGAAATACCGCAAGTCCCTTTTCTATCCAAYGATMGGTTYTATCCCGYGCCGGAGCCGTTAAAGGAARCGCCCAGTAAYATRRCAGWAGTCTTTGAMAGCACATCGTCTAATAGTGAYTACTGGGTAAAGGAAAAATTGAATGTCTGATCAAATTGACCCAAAAGACTACTACGCTGGTACGGCCTACAAACCGGCTAAAAGGGTAGCATGGGAGGAAGCCAATCCAGATCGCCAACGTATCAGCGGCTCACGTTTAACATGGTATCGTCGTACTCAGGATAACGGCACTAAGCATGAGTACGGCTATAATAACATTGCCATTTCTAAAAACTGGGAGACTAAACGTTCAGAACTCGGCGCGGCAGGTCAAGATATTTTTAGGACAATGAAAGTCCAGTATGATCATAGTTCAATAATGCCGCCTAATTTCAAAAAAATAGCAAAATTTATTTATTTCTCCACAGCAATTTCTAAGGGTGGCGTTTATATTTGTGCTTTTGTATTAGTGCTTTCATTTTTAACTATGCTTGCAGTAGCGGCCTTAAACTCTGAGATTAGCAAACCTTTAATAGGGTTCTACTACATAGCAATTTGGGTTTTTCCATCATCTATAATTATGCTTATTATTTGGAAAGCAGGTGTTTATTTAAGCAAGACAAGATCAGATGTTTTTTTTTGCAATGCACCAGTCTCCTCTTTGGGAGCTCAGCCGCCCGAATGGTTTTTTCACGATTTATAACCCAAAACGAGCTTGGGAAGAGCGTTTAGTAGCACCCATCTATGAATTTGACGCCTACCTTGAAAGCTCGCCGGATACCCAGGGCAGCCCTACTTATTCGCTGATGCTTTACCACCCTGAAACAGGGCTTCGCCAGAAACTGGATGCGCAGTTCCCGCCTACCAATATGCCCGGCGAGCTGGTGGCAGCATGGCAGTTTATCCAGCGTTATATGGATGTTTCCCAGCCGCTACCGGATGTGCCTGCTCTGGAAATACACCGCCACAAAGACCCTACCACGGTAGCCGCTGACCAGCGCAAAGGCCGTAACCCGCGCTACTGGAGAGATATGAGCGAAGCTGAGGTAGAGAAAATACAGGAAGAGAAGTACCAAAAGAATATTCGTTTGCGTTAGCTGGTAGGCGMAGTCCAGTCATTCTATCAAACAACACTCTCAAAGCAGCCGCTATTACGCTCCTGCCTCGACGGTAGCGTGGCTTAATCTGTTAAATTAGTTCCAGTGAGTGATTGTATGAATTGCCGAAAGCCACATGAGCGCGATGCATTAATGAACCAACTGGGCGATACCCATAATCACCCCACGCCTGCGTCATTTTTAATGGGCCAAATGCGGCAAGAGCATCTTCAGCAGACACCTATCAATACGGTGATTGAAATTAAAAGCGGCCTACCCGGCATGGGGGTTGAGCTACAAGATGTCGCAATCATTAAGCGCTTAGAAGGAAAAACTCACAATACACCGGCCTATAGCGGTTGGGTCAAAGAATCTGAAACACAGATTACACCACTATTGACTCAGCTTTCTGCAAATTCCATTCGCTACTTTGTTTATACGCCAGTGGGTAAACGTGCATGGGGGCCTAAGACAGGCATCGGTTACCGTTGGGATGTACAAGTGCAGTTTCGAGAAATACCGCAAGTCCCTTTTCTATCCAACGATCGGTTCTATCCCGCGCCGGAGCCGTTAAAGGAAACGCCCAGTAATATGGCAGTAGTCTTTGAAAGCACATCGTCTAATAGTGATTACTGGGTAAAGGAAACATTGAATGTCTGAACAACCTAACCCGAAAGATTACTACGCTGATACGGCCTACAAACCGGCTAAACGAGTAGCGTGGGAGGAGGCTAATCCTGGTCGTCAGCGTAAAAATGGATCTTGCTTAGGATGGCAAAGACGTACTCAAGACAACGGCACTAAAGAAGAATATGGTTATAATAATATTTCTATTTCTTTGACATGGGAGGCACGAAGAGCGGAAACGGGAGGGATAAATGATGATGTTTTTAATAATATGAAAGTTCGTTACGACCAACAGTCTATTATGCCCCCGAATTTCAAAACCATTGCTAATATTATTTTTACAATGATGGCAATTGGTAAAGGTGGGATGTTTTTAAGTATTTTTGTCCTAGCCGTTTCTTTTGTTTTAATTTCCATTATGGCTATTTTTAATGGAAGAATAAAAGATTCTTTCCTAGCCATAATAGGTATGGCTGAGCTCACTTTACCAATAGCGCTGATTCTCTTGTTACTATGGAAAGGGGGCGAGCTATTAACAAAAAAACATCCTACTGTCTTGGGGGCAAGGAAAGGCCCACTCTGGCAACTAAACCGTCAGAATGGATTTTTCACGATCTATAACCCAAAACGAGCTTGGAAAGAGCGCTTAGTAGCACCCATCTATGAATTCGACGCCTACCTTGAAAGCTCGCCGGATACCCAAGGTAGCCCTACCTATTCGCTGATGCTTTACCACCCTGAAACAGGGCTTCGCCAGAAGCTGGATGCCCAGTTTCCGCCTACCAATATGCCGGGCGAGCTGGTGGCAGCATGGCAGTTTATCCAGCGTTATATGGATGTTTCCCAGCCGCTACCGGATGTACCTGCCTTGGAAATACATCGCTTTAAAGACCCCACCACCGCAGCCGCCGACAAGCGCAAAGGCCGCAATCCTCGCTATTGGCGGGATATGAGCGAAGCCGAAGTAGAGAAAATCCAGGAAGAAAAGTATCAAAAGAATATTCGTTTGCGTTAGCCGGTAGGCGCAGTACTGTCATTGTATCAAACAACACTCTCATTTCAGGCACAGATAATCCCAATGCAACAATTGCGAGGACAAACTACCGCAGCTATGTCGCAGGGCTTGCTGCAGACGTGCGTGCTACTGCAGAAAGCCGCTAAATAAGGAATGAGATTATGCGATCAAAATTACTGGTCACACTGGCAGGACTGACACTCGCGGCGCTGTTGTCGCCTTTTGCCTTGGCGCTGGACGAAGAGGCACAAGCCGCAAAAGATGAAGGTATGCGGCTGTGGGGTATTCACCAATGGGAAAAGATGCAGCCTCCGCTTGAAATTGCGGCTGAGGCTGGTGATATGGAAGCAATGTATTATTTGGGCGAAGCGAATAGACTCCTCAGCCGCGGGCTTTCACAAGCCGCGTTGGACTGGTATTACCAAGCCGCACAACACGGTGACCCCCACGCAATGCTGCGCTTGTTTGATGGTGGCGCCTGCGAGCTGGGGGACGTCTGCCCGGAAAACGGTGACGACTGGCCCCAGGCAGCGTTGGAACTCACCCTGCCCAAGGCCGAAGCAGGCGACCCCGAAGCCATGGCCGCGCTTTACGATATTTATTACTACGTTAAAGAGCCCGATGAAGATGAGGCAATGAAGTGGCTACGGCGTGCCGCTGAGGCGGGCCATGTGGAGTCCATGCATTTGCTGGGTGAGAGAGCCCGCAACGACGATGAAGGTTACGCCAACGATACCGAGCGTTKGGAAGCCGCTGAGGTGTGGTTTCGAAAAGCAGCAGAGGGAGGTTATGCCCCCTCTATGAATGATCTTGCGGTAGTTTTGAGTCATCTAGGTCATCACGAAGAAGCTTGGGAGTGGATGAGCAAGGCTTCAGAAGCAGGACATATTAATGGCAGGCAATGGCAAGCATCCTGTTATATCGAGCCTGAAGCCAAAGGGCGTGAAATGTGTCAAACACAAAAGGATCCTGCTAAAGGTTGGGCCATTATGCTGGCTAGGAACGAAGAAGTGCCCGGCACGTCTTCAGAGCGAGCGTTACGAGTCTATCGGGACAGCATCACTCCGGAACAACGCGAAGAAGGCGAGCGTATGATGGAAGAGTGGCTAAACCGTGAGCCGCCGCTATCCTATTTTCCCAAAAAGTTTGGTTACTGATTTTGTTACTAAAACGATCAACCATTCTGGCTATGCTAGTAAGTCTAACGCTTACAGCGCTCATGCTACCTTCAGTCTGGGCGCTGGACGATGAGGCACAAGCCGCCAAAGAGGAAGGCATGCGACTCTACGGTATTCGGAAAGCCGATTCAGCGATTCCTTATTTAGAACAAGCGGCTGAAGCGGGTGATGTCGAGGCGATGTATTACCTGGGCGAGGCGAACCGCCGCTTGGTGATGGGAGGCATGAACCAAGCCGCCCTGGATTGGTATCACCAAGCCGCCCAACACGGAGACCCTTACGCCATGCTGCGCCTGTTTGACGGTAGTGCTTGCGAACTGGGGGATGTGTGCCCGGAAAACGGTGACGACTGGCCCCAGGCGGCGTTGGAGCTTACTCTGCCCAAAGCCGAAGCAGGCGACCCCGACGCCATGGCCGCGCTKTACGATATTTATTACTACGTTGAAGACCCCGATGAAGACGAAGCGATGAAATGGCTACGGCGCGCCGCCGAGGCGGGCCATGTGGAATCCATGAACTTGCTSGGWGAGAKAGCCCGCAACGACGAAGAGGGTTACACCAGCGATACTGAGCGCCTGGAAGCTGCGGAGTATTGGTTTAACCAAGGAGCTGAGCTTGGTTACGTGCCCGCCATTCACAACCTTTCTCTTAATTTTATGGAGTTAGGATAACCTGAGCAGGCATGGAGATGGATGCAGCTAGCATCCAATAAAGGACATGTTGATGCACGTTTAGGAGTTGGCTGGTGCTATCTAGAGCCTGAAAGGGATGCGCTATGTCAGAATAATAAAGACATTGTCAAAGGTGTAGGGATTTTGTCTGCTTTAAGGCAACAAGCTAATATTGAAATGGTGAAAGGACTTCTAGATAACTTTAAATCGCAACTTGGCGACAATCAATTAGCCGAAGCCGAAGCTATTAAAGATGAGTGGTTAACAAAAGAGCCTTCGCTATCACAGTTCCCCGAGAAGTTTGGCCCGTAATGTTACCAAAAAGATCAAACCTACTGACCACATTGTCAAGACTAACACTCGCGACGCTGTTATTGCCTGCGGCTTGGGCGCTGGATTAAGAGGCACAAGTCGCCAAAGAGGAAGGCATGCAACTGTGGGGTATCCACCAGTGGGAAAAAATGCAACCTCCGCTTGAGATCGCAGCAGAAAACGGTGATGAAGTGGGTATTTGTGTTCTTCTGAAGTGTCGCTTCGATGAATTGCAGAGGCGGGTTTATAACTCCCCTCAGAATCCACAGCAGCAATAGAAGTCTTGAAAGCATGCAAGTATACACAAACTGAACCTGAGCAAGGACATGTTGAGATGTCCATTGTTACTTAAAACCCTATAACCATAGACAGCATCAAGGATGTGAAATAAATGAAATCTTCGATAAAGTTTATCACCATGTTATTTCTTGTTTTACTTTTGTCAGGATGCTCAAAGGAGGAGCGTGAAGCAAACCGTCTTTATAGGTCTTTAATGGAGGATATATCGGAAATAGACGCGCTGGAAAATGACGCTTCTATCAGCGATAAACTTGCTGTTTATAGCCAAGCGAGGTACAAGCTTGAAAGAATTCGTACGCGGTATGCGGCTACGAAGAAAGGGAAAGAGATTCTCGAAAATCCTACTTTTTCGTCTGGCCAATCTGCCGAAGATATACTTTCAGAGGCGCTTTCCCTAGAGGATAGAGCATCTGAAGAGCTCTCTGAAAACCAAATAAAACTTATTATAATTAGTGCTATTTCTACACCAGAAATTCGAAATCATCGTTTGGAAAGTCATGGGGTTTCTCTGGCTAGACAAGGGAATATTGAAGAAGCAAAGGCAATCCTTCCTGACCTCCTTAACTCTCTCAGCAAAGCAATCGTCCAGCTTGAAATTGCTAAAGCATATTATCAAGAAGACGATATCGAAGCCGCCAAAAGCATCTCATTAGAAGCTCATGACAAAATTTCTCAGTATAATTTAAATGAGAATATATGCAGTACAGTAAGCTGTGATAATGAGGAAGCAAGAAAAAGGCTTGTAGAGACTGAATTACGTCGATTTAGAATAGAACTTTATTCATCATAACACCGTAAAGCATCTTGCGCTAACAACTTCCGGTTGACGCTCAACCAGCGAGCTTTTTAAAAACATGAAAGTCAAGACCATTTTTTTCCCATATTAGCGGTGTTTTTGGTATCAATATTTTTATACATGCAACCCAAAGGCCCTCCCCCGCCCCCCACCATGGTCAGTTTCATAGAAGCCATTAAGGATCAGGATCATGAGCAAGCGACATTGTACTTGCTTTCATCTCACAATAGGGAGATATATCGTCAGGCTTATTTGGAACAAAACAAATTCGATGAAAACGATCACTCTTACCAAATGGATTTTGATGGTGCATGGCCATCTTATTCGAAAACTAGCCGAACTACCACTGACCCAAGAGAGTGGATCGAAGATGAAATAATACAGCTTAACTGGATGGCCAAAAACCTTCGCATTAACTGGAAAAAAATGCATATAAAGGAGTGTAAAGAATCTTACCAATCTAGACAAAAGTTGACATGTGAGTATTCAAACAAGGTATGGTTTTGGTCATTAGACAGATTCCACAGAATCTATGAAATGAAATTAAGTTATGATTATGAAGAAGACCGGATTATTTCATACTGGATTCACCCACAAGATTAAATTAAATAGCAAGCGCTCTATTAATCGAGTCTGAACAACGTGAAGAAGGGCGAAGGCATGATGGTGTTAACTATGCGACTAACTACGCTAGCTAAGCTGGTAGGATTAACGTTAACTACGCTAACGTTATCTTCCGCCTGGGCATTGGACGAAGAAGCGCAAGCTGCTAAAGATGAAGGTATGAGGCTCTACAATGCCCTTCAGCGCGAAGAGAGCATTCCTTATTTAGAAATAGCGGCAGAAGCGGGCGACATAGACGCAATGTTTTATCTTGGTAAAGCGAGCCACTCGCAGGAGTGGTACTACCGTGCCGCGCAGCAGGGCGAACTCTACTCCATGCTGCTCTTACATGATGCATGTGAAAAGCAACAATTATGCCCAGACGATGGTGATGACTGGGTCGAAGCAGCAATCGCAGATGCCCTGCCTCTAGCAGAAGCAGGCAACACAAATGCAATGTTTGCGCTCTACCCGCTTTATGCCACCCGAGGGTACGATGCTGAGCCTCAGTATTGGCTGGAAAAAGCGGCTGAAGCAGGAAACGTGGAAGCACAATTCAAGCTGGCAGGGCGAGTCCGCGATGGCCGTGCAGGCTATCCAGACGATACTGAGCGCCTGAACGCAGCAGAGCAGTTATATCGTAGAGCAGCGGAAGCGGGTTATCCACGTGCCATGAGTAGCTTGGCGCGTTTTCTACATGACCAGGGGCATGATGACGAGGCTTGGCAGTGGATGGTGAGGGCTTCTGAGGCTGGGCATATCAATGCTAGACAATGGCTTGCTTATTGCTATATAGAGCCTGATGAAGAGAAAAACGGCATGTGCCAGACGGAGAGAAATCCCGCTAAAGGCTGGGCCATTCTTCTTGCCGTTAATGAAGAAGCGCCGAACATACATATCGAGAACGCACTAAGCTATTTCGGCGACAGTGATGAGATAACCCCGGAACAGCGCGAAGAAGGTGAACGCATGATGGAAGAGTGGCTCAATCGCGAACCACCTCTCTCCTATTTTCCAATGAAGTTCTTTGGGCCCTAACGGTATTAAAAACGACCAAATCTACTGACCACACTGGTAGGACTGACACTCGCTACGCTGTTATTGCCTTCGGCCTGGGCGCTGGATGAASCAGCCCAGGCCGCCAAAGACATCTGATAGTAACATGGCTGAATTAACGATCTGCCGCGATGTTTAAAGKGCYTGTTACTGCTGCCCGTTTTCCTCAAGCCACTCTTTTAAGAACGCAATTTCACTCTCTTGAGCAGCAATGATCTCTTCTGCTAGCTGGCGAATCTCGTCGTCTTCGCCGTGCTCCAGCACAATTTCAGCCATGGCGATGGCGCCCTCGTGGTGGGGGATCATGCCTTGCGCGAAATCGACATCGGGGTTGCCTGTGAACGCCATTGCCATGTCTTCATGCATTCGATCACTGGCGGCTTGGTAGGCGGCTACGGCAGGGTTGTCGACGTGGGTGTCAGTAGTGGTACTGTACTCGCCGTGGCTGCCATGGTGACCGTGCTCTTGGGCATAGACAGACGGCGCGATCAGCACTCCAGCTACTAAACATGGGCTTGCAGCCATTTTCAATGCAGCGAGTGGTCAGAAAGTGGACAACGGGCTGTTGGCATAAATCGGCATAACAGTACCCTTATCAGCAATAGTGGTAACTAAAGTTTAAAACCTACAGGCAGCGCACAGGTCAAGACGTGCCAAGTGGGTTACCCTGTAAAGCATCACCCATACATGCATTGGAGAGCATATGGACTGGAACCCGGCTTATAGCTGGCTAGTACTCGCTTTATTGCTGAGTTTGGCAGAGCTAAGTTCTGGTGCGATGGTGCTGCTCGCACTGGGTATTGCCGCGGCGCTAACGGCGGCCGTTACTGCACTTGGTTTAACGCTTCCCTGGCAACTGCTCAGCATGGCGATTTTTACCGGAATATTGTTGCCGATATCCATCATGGTGATTCGTCCGCGCTTCTCTCCGCGTGGAGTGGCTTATGGCACAACGGGCACAGGCGTGGAGAAAGGCAATCACTACATTACCCTTCGCCGCGATTTTGATGATGCCACGGGCATTAAAGTGAACGGCGATTTCTACCGTTTACGTGTACTTGATAACGGTGAAACCGCTTTACCCAGCGGCACCTCGGTCGTATTCAGACGTTTTGAGGGCACCACTGCACTGGTCACGCTACATCAGCCCGCAGATGTCGACTCTCAAGACGACAATTCCCAACGCAAGGAGCCCTAAAAATGGATTTACCGATTAGCCCAGGCTTAATAATAAGCCTTATTATTGTTGTGATCGCGGTAGTGATCATCTCTAAAGGCCTGATCATTATCCGCCAATCTGAAGTAATGGTGGTTGAGCGTCTTGGCTCGTTCCACCGCGTGCTAGAAAGCGGTATTAACATCATTATTCCGTTTATCGAGCAGCCCCGCGCGATCACCATGCTGCGTTATCGCAAAATGGGGGAAGACTATACCGCCATCACCACAGACGAAACCCGTATTGACCGCCGCGAAACGGTAATGGATTTCCCAGGCCAGCCGGTCGTTACCACGGATAACGTCACCGTGCGTATCAACGGTGCGCTCTACTACCAAATCATCGACCCTAAGCGGGCCGTTTATGAAGTAGAAAATATGAGCMAAGCCGTAGAAGTACTGGCCAAAACCACACTGCGTTCGGTGGTCGGTAAGATGGAGCTGGATAAGCTGTTTGAGTCCCGGGCTGAAGTGAATAACGAGATCCAGGCGGCGATGGAAGAGCCAGCCTCCAAATGGGGGGTCAAAATCTCGCGGGTCGAGGTGCAGGATATTGCTATGCCGGAAGAGGTGGAAACCGCTATGCGCCTACAAATGGCTGCCGAGCGTAAGCGCCGTGCGACCGTTACAGAAGCAGAAGGTGAAAAATCAGCAGCGATTGCCATGGCCCAGGGGCAGCGTGAATCTTCAATTCTAAATGCCCAAGGTGATAAAGAGTCGGCGATTCTGCGCGCTCAGGGCGAGCAAGAGTCGATTAAGCTGGTGCTTAGTGCCATTGGCGACAGCGAAGAGAATAAACGCACAGTTGTGGGCTACCTGCTTGGCCAGAGTTATATCAAGGTGTTACCCAATATGGCAAAAAATGGCGAGCGCGTTTTCGTACCTTACGAGTCCTCTGCTCTGCTGGGATCGATGGGTATGTTCCGTGAAATGGCGGGCTCACCTGAGGATACCGTGGCTAACCACCTTAAAAACCGCAGCGACAGCGACTTTCGCAGCGGGATCGTAGGCGGTGCTGCCAGCGGTCACTAATCGCGTTAGCAATGCGTACGCTGAAAAAGTGATAGGCCGGGCCACTGAGTGGCTCGGTTTTATTTTTCCCTAATGGCAAATAACCGGGCGGCTCAACGTTGAAGTAGATGTCATCGCCTAAGCTAAGTTTTTAGGTAAACTGTTAGTGGTTCAAGCCTATAGATCTTCCACAGCATCCACGCGAGGTAATCAGCCAAGTGACTGCATTGATGAGTAGATTGAACGCTACCCGTAGATGAGGACTCTCACCATGCTGCCCTGTGGGTTAGTCTTACGCCATGGCATTCTGCTAACGATGGCCTTTGTCATGCTGTTGGTGTTTTCTGTTGGCCTTCAAGCCGACACCTCTTCTCAACCACTGCAAAGCTGGGAGTATCGCTGGGGTGACTCTCCTTTCGATGCTGATAACCACCCCCAATGGCTGCAAAGCGACTCAACCGAGKGGCAAGCGATCGATACCCCTTCTAATCCACCCGGTCGCAACGGGCACGAACACCTCTGGCTACGCACTACAGTGCCCGCCGGTGATTGGAGCGATCCTGTCCTTTTTATCACCAGTATTAATTTGATTGGGCAAGTTTATCTAGGCGACGAGCTCATTTATCAATATGGTGAATTTGACGATCAAGGCAAAGGCGATTTTGCGGGTTGGCCCTGGCACATGATCGATCTACCCGAGAATGCCGCCGGTCAGACGCTCACCTTCCGCTTCTACTCTTACTACACCAGTATTGGCTTATGGGGCCAAGTTCAGATAATGGAGCGCATTGAGGTTCTAAAACAAGTTATCCACGACTCCACCCAGGATCTCGGTGTCAGTGCGTTGGTATTGGTACTCGCTATCCTGGCCACTATTTTCGCGCTAATAGGCCCCGAACGACGCGGCTTTGGGTCAATTGCCTTGTTTGCCTACGCTTCGGGGTTAATGCTGCTGGCTGAGACGCCTGCTCGTCAATTCATTGCCGATGGGCCACTCGCCTGGGACACGCTGCGCGCAGGCAGCTATTACACCTTGCCAGTGGCATTAGGCTTGCTACTCAGCCACTGGCTGGAAGGCACCGCTAGGCGTTGGATAACTCACTTGTGGGTTATTCACTTAGCGTACTTGATTCTTGCAATTGGTTTGGTTCAATTGGGGGTCTTGAGCCTTTCACTAACCTTCCCGGTCTTTGATGTCATGCTAGCCTTTACGCTTCCCGTGATGTTGGCGCTTGCGCTCATGCGTTTTAAAAGGCTCAGCCTTGAACAACGGCTTTTAGTAGTGAGTTTTACCTTTTTTGCCCCGCTGCTGTTGGCCGACATGGCGGTCGCCCACGGTTTTGTAGGCTGGCGTAGTGTGCCTTTKAGCTATGGCACACTGGCTTTTTCTTTGGCTAACGCGGCTATTTTTCTGTGGCACTACCGGCATACACAGCAACAGCTTGCGATGGCCAATGAGACCCTTGAGCAGCAAGTGGCTGCGCGAACCGCCGACCTTGACCGGCTAGTTCAAGAACTGGAAGGACTCTCACGCAAAGACCCGTTAACAGGCCTGCATAACCGACGCCATTTCGACATGGCATTTGAACACCAGTGTCAGCGAGTTAAGCAGCATGCCAGTCAACTTTCCGTGCTAATGCTGGATGTGGATCATTTCAAACAGATTAACGACGATTTTGGTCACGATGCAGGAGACGCTGTACTGGTCGAAATCGCTCTGTTACTGCGCCACCACCTACGGGATATGGACGTGATCTGTCGCTTTGGGGGTGAAGAATTTATTGCCCTGCTGCCCGCGACCTCTCGAGTTGCTGCTGAATCACGCGCCAAAGCGCTGTTAACATCCATTGCTCATCAGGCATTTGTCCATCAAGGCACCCCACTACGTAAAATCACGCTCTCTTGCGGTGTTGCAACGTATCCTGATCACTCTCAAGACCCTAAGAAATTACTGCGCCTTGCTGATGAAGCGCTTTATCAAGCCAAGCACAGCGGCCGTAACCGCTGTGTGGTATGGGAAGAGACACTTGAAGAGCAGGGGTTTATGCTCGGTAAACAGCAGCCTCAATAATCACTCATGGTATTGGTTTGATTATGCAGAACCCGTCGCCAGAAAGTGATCGATAAACACAGCGTAATCCTGCTCTGTGCAGTCAGCGTAGGCCACCGCCAGTGTTGACACTACCTCAACAAACAGGTCTTCACGACCTTTTAATCGTTGGCAAACGGCCTTTGCAAAGCGTGTTGAGTCACCTTGGTTAAGCGCCTTAGCACCGCGCAGGTGTTCACGGGCGAGAATTTCTCCCCACTGCTTTGCCAGTTTTCTATATGACTTAGCTCCCGAGAGCTTATGGGTCGGAAAGTCTTTCTTGAACGGCGAGCGCTCACGCACCGAAAACACCTTTCCGTTCATGGTTAGCCAACCAAGATAGGCGTCTGGGTGCTCGGCAATGGCGTGGAAGGCAGCTGCATGACGGATGGCTTCGTTGGGAAACAACTTACGCCACGCCTGCTGCTGGTTTTTATCCATTAGTCGAAACGCTTCAGGGGGAACCTGCTCTTTGACATCCAGGATGATGTCATCGTGCTCGTGTTCAACACCACCTTCAATCAAGACGTAATAGCGCTCCACACCTAACGAACCGGTACCTGCATCCAAGCGTCGTGCCGTATCTTTGACGCGGAAATGGTGGGGATCGCTCTCTTTAATAGCGTGTTGCAGCGTTTGCTGATACTCCTGCTCAATTAAGCGGCGGAGTTGGCTGGCCACATCCGCCGGCAGGTTAGCGAGCTTGCCAGGCCGCTCAGCGAAATGGCGGCCTTGCTGCTCATCAAGTGTCGTCCACTTTTCGAGCATGCGAGCACGACTCTGTTTATCGGCCACTTTACTCATAAAGGGCTTTAGTGGACCTTTGGCGCTATCAAGCGTAACCGCTTCCACCGGCTTGCCGTCGACGTGGTCAGCCAGCGTTTGGCAATAGCCCTCTATTAACTTTTTAAGCGCTTTATCGATCGCTTTTGGATCTAACTCCGCGTTTTCACGACCATCAAGCACGGCACTTATGGCCAGTCGCCACAGATCGTATTGGTAGTCGCCAATCAACGCATCGTCGAAATCATCCATGCCATAGCGGACTTGATCATCATGATGACCATAGGCGCCGAAGTTGTAGACATGAGCATCGCCTTGCAGCCAAGTTTGAGTTTCCGGCCAGCCGCCAAACAGGGCAAAGCGCCAATCGTGCCATACATCATTCCAGTACAGATGGTTGCTACCGCGGTAAAAGCGGTAGGGCGACGCAGCCATTTTGGCGTACTTGGCTTGGCGGGTGGCCGCTGGCAAGGTCTTATTCGCCTGATGGGTTGCCTCAATTACCCGCTGAGGGCGGTTATGTCCAGTCAATGCATGACTCATCGAATTACCTTAGTTAATGCACAAAAGTTAATGCAAAAAAATTGATGCAAAAAAACACTTTGTTATAAAGGTAGTCGATAACCATGAATAGATTAAGTCAGTGGCTGCCCTACACTTATTGACTCAAGCGAGTAAATCCACGAGGGGCGGCAATACGAAAAAATCGCTCGATCACCTCCTCGTGGGTAGCCGGTGTCATCAATGAGACCGCCACAAACACCGGTAGGTTGAGCATCAGCCCCCAGAACCCCGCATGTATCCCCAGCGGGTGCGGCCAAAGGGTAGTAAACGCCACGGTAATCAGAAAGCCCGCCACGATACCGGCCATCACGCCTAAGCGAGAAGCGCGGGGCCAAAAGAACATACCGATAAAGGCAGGCAGTACCTGGGAAGCAAACCCCAGCCCCACCAACAGAATCATTACCAAACTGCCGGGCTCGGCAATCGCCAACGGCGCTACCACTAAGAACATAATAGGCAGAATCAGCAGCCGGGCTAGTTTGCCGGTCACACCATCAGAGAGTTTTAACACCGGCTGAAGCACATCTTTGCTCAGCGACAGCGATACCGAGTGAATAAACGGCTCGCTAGAAGACATTGAGGCTGCCAGAGTGCCTGCGCCGAGCAGTCCAACCAGCGCCACCGGTAAGTGTTGCATGGCGTATTCGAGTACCACGGTATCGGCCCGGGCCAGCTCCGGAAGGGAGAAAATGCCGATAAAACCAACAACAACCATCGGCAGAATGACGATATAATAAGTGGGCAACCAAGTAGCGCTGCGACGAATAGTGCGCGCCGAAGAGGCGCTCATCCACTGGGTCCATACCGGTGGCATAAACGAAAACATCGAAACGATGATCGAGGTCGTCCAGAAGCTAAAGCTCATATCGCCGCCCGCGCCGGGCAGAGTGAGAAACTCGCTATGCTCGGCTTGGATACGCTCAAACACGCCCGCAAAGCTCAACCCGCCGGTGGCGCTATGAACGGCCCAGAGGCMAACGGCCCAAGCCACAATCAGCATCAACACGCCTTGAAAGGCATTGGTGCGACCAATCGCGCGTTGACCACTGGCATAGAGGTAAACGGCAATGCAGGCCAGTACCAGCACGACACCTAGCCAAATCGGAATCAAACCGCCGCTCATCACAAACAGAATATAAGCCGAGCCAATGGTTTGCAGCACCGCGTAGGCAATAGAGCCGATCGCCATTACGAGTGCCGCCAGTGCGCCCAGCGCGGGGCTCTGGTAGCGGTCGGAAATGGCGCTTGCCTGAGTCACGTGACCAAACTGTTCACCAAACTGCCACACCTTGGGGCCAAAGTACCACGCTACCAACGCCAGGTAAGCAAGGTAGATCGCTACATAAAATACTGCGACGCCTTTGGAGTAAGCCCAGCCGGGCGCACCCATAAAGGTGTAAGCACTCACACTGCCCGCGGCAATCAACAGGTAGAGCGTCACCGGCCCCATGCTGCGTCCTGCCACGCCCCACTCTTCTAGGCTATTCATGGAGCGCCCTGCCCTGGCGCGTAGGCCAATCACCATCGCAATGGCAACATAGGTCAAGGTAATCAACAGTGGCCAGGGGCTACTCATGGTCGTCTCGCTCCACAATGCGGTTGCCGATCAGCATCACCACCACGCAGGCAAAAATCACCAGGTAGCTCCACACCACTATCAACGGCAGGCCCATCACCAAGGTGGCCCGGTTCACTAACCCAATCACCGGCCACGTACCCGCCAGCACCAGCGCCACGAACGCGATTAACAGCCCCCAGCCCGCCCGAGAGGTAGGCAGCACCAATAATCGTCCCATGAGTATTCCCCTAAGTTTTAAAGACGGTTCTAAAGACGGTTTTTAACAACAGTTTTTTAATAACCGTTTTTTACGATGGTTGTTCTAAACGGTTTTTAAAAACGGCATTATTGTGCCCCCACTTTATCCGTTGGCAGCGTTGGCCAGCGCATGGGTAGCGCCAAGCGCTCTTCAAGCTGTCGCGCCAGCTGGAGTACAAAATGATCCGCAAAACGCGGGCCAACCAACTGCACCCCCATAGGCATATTGCCGCTACTGAACCCAGCGTTAAGGGAAATAGCGGGCTGCTCGCCCATATTCCACGGCACGGTATAGGCAATGTGCTCAAAAGGCTGACGCGGATCATTAGTCGGCGATGGCCACTCGGCCGGAAAGGCGATATTGGGTGTGGTGGGTGAAATCACCGCATCGACCTCATCAAATACGCTTTCGGTAGCGCGTCGCATCATCATGGTTTGCTGGAAACCTTGCACCGCGTCTACGCCACTTAAGCGTGCGCCGCCGTCGGCCCAGGCTAAAATGGCGGGCAATACCTGCTCACGCTCTTCTGGCGAGAGCTTTAACAACTCGCTCCACTGGCGGGCCTGCCAGAAGTGATCCAGCCCATCCAGCATTTCACGGGTCAGCACGGGTGCCAAGGGCACTAGCGTTGCCCCGGCGGCTTCTAACTGCTTGGCAGCCTGCTCGACATGTTGGCGAATCTCATCATCCAACGCCAGCCCACAGCCCGCCTCCATCATCACGCCAATCCGCAGGCCTTTTATGTCTAGCGCTAGGTTCATCCAGTCGATCTCTTCGGGCGGCAGGCGCATCGCGTCGCGCCGATCCGTGCGGGCAAGCGCCGTCATCATAAGCGCGGCATCCCCGACGCTGCGGGTCATGGGCCCGGCACAGCGGCCCACATAATACGGATCTATGGGTACCCGGCCCAGCGTAGGCTTAAAACCGACGACCCCACACCACGCCGCTGGCAGGCGTACCGAGCCACCAATATCGGTACCCACATGCAGCGGCCCAAGCCCAGCGACGGCCGCCGCGCCCGCTCCCGCGCTTGAACCACCGGTATTGCAGGTCAAATCCCACGGATTGCGGGTTAGGCCATGAAAAGAAGAAAGCCCGGATGAGAGCATGCCAAAATCAGGGCAGGTGGTTTTTGCCAACAGCAGGGCATTGTCTTCCGCTAGGCGCGCAGCCGGGGGTGCATCCTCAGTGGCAGCAGCCTGCTCACCCAGCCCCGTGCCCACCGGCACCGGCATCCCTTTAGTGGCAATCAACTCTTTAAGGGTGACCGGAACACCATCCAAACCACCGCTTGGCTCGCCTTTTGCCCAGCGTTGGGTAGACGCTTCTGCAGCTTTAATGAAGGCATCGGGCTGATAGGCATACAGCGCGTTAATGTGCGGCTCCCAGCTGTTGATATGCTCAACCAGGGCGCCTGCTACCTCACTTGGCGAGAACGTATGGGTTCGGTAGCCCGCTAGCAACTGCGTGGCGGTTAGTTGGTATAGTTCAGGCATCACATCACCTTTTGCTGTTGTTGTCAGACGGCTGTTATCAGGCAGTCGTTATCAATAAGCTCAGCATGAACCCACACAGCGCCCTCTGCTATTTCAATATTGACCGCAGCGTGTCCACTTTTTGTGTGCACTCTACTCTTTCGAGATCTTTCAGGTTCAATATCTCTCAGGCTCAAGCCCTTTCAGGATGGCGGGTCTTGCCGGGTTTGCAGTGCACTCGCCAGCAGCGAAAGGCATGCCTCGGTGGCAAAGCTGCGCTGGCGATGGCGATAAACACAGAGATCAATCCGCGCTGCTTCGAGCTCTAAAGGAGATAAGGGAATGCTGACGAGTTCGCCTAACTGACACTCCCGAGCTACCGCCATCGGCGGCAATACCAGCACGCCTGCGCCGTTAAGGGCGAGTGCTTTTTGGGTTTCCAGTGAAGCAGTTTTGAAGGTGGGAGCCAGCACTATCCCGGCCTGATGAGCGGCGCGCTCCAGCGCTTGGCGAGCGCCATAGGATTCATCAGGTAGGATCAGCCGGTGCTCTGCCAAGGTGTGAAGACTCACCTCAGAAGCCGCGGCCAAAGGATGGCCTGGGGCCATCACTGCATGGTGATGCAACTCGGCACTCGCAAAGGGCACAATGTCATCATGGCGGGGCATAAAGAATGACAGACCAATATCTGCATCGCCTCGGCGCAGTGCCTCCACCATTTGGCTAGCGCTGGCGATGCCGATATCAAAACTCAAATGAGGATAGCGCTGCCCCATCTTGGCTAACGCTGGGGCTAACAGGCCAGCCACAACACCTTCCGCCACCTGCAAACTGACCCGGCCAGTGCGTAAACCTTTAAGGTCGGCAATATGCTCCTGCACCCGCTCAAGATCACGGAGGGTACGCTGAGCTTGGGCGGCTAACAGTTCCCCCGCGGCGGTGAGGCTAATGCCATTGGGGCCGCGTTCGATTAGCGGTGCGCCAAGCTGATGTTCCAATAAATCGATCTGTCGGCTAATCGCCGTGGGGGCGATATGCAGCTGCGCCGCAGCCTGACGTAAAGAACGGCAGCGAGCCACGGTATCGAAGTAGCGCAATGCACGGCCACTGATCATAAACGCCTCTCAGTTTTGTGGCTTATCTAGCTGCCGCGCCATCACCGTAACGTGCTCTTTCCGATACTCAACATCCTCCTTATCCTGCCAACCCAGCCGTCGATAAAGCGCCTGTTGATCAGGGGTATAGAGATAGAAACGCTCAAAGCCATGCGCAGCTGCTTCGGCTTCTACCCGGCGTACCAACGCAGAGGCAATACCCTGCCCCCGCCATTCAGGCACGACGAATACGGAGGCCAGCCAGGGGGTAAATTCGCGGCGGATACTCATATCATCAGCAATGAGGCTGGCGGTTCCCACAGGGGTTTCGCCTTGCATCGCCACAAAGATTGAAGGCACACCGCCCTGGCCACATTCGGCCTTTAACCATTCAATAGCCTTTTCCAGCGTTAGCCCCGGGTGCAAATGCCCCCAGGATTCAAATGTCCAGCCCGCGACTATTTCAGCGTTAGGATCGTCGGCTCTTAGCCGCTGGAGAATGATATCGCATTGCATAAGTGGCGCCTGTCTTATTTAGCACAAGCAAATACAGTAGCGATATATGGGTAGGCTGGCTAGCGCCGATACCTCCTGCACACGCCGCTAGCCAGAGATCTCACCGCCATGCGCTGTCAAAAAAACTGCAACCAGATAGGGCTAATCTCACCTTGCAAGCCCTGTTCGCTTAAGGGCTGGGCAGCAGCACGGTCAATTCATCAGGCGGTCACAGGCTTTAAGTGCTTAGCCAGTTCATCATCCAACTCATTGGCCCGCTTGGCTGCTGGCCTGCTTTCCATGCGCTCAATGTACTGCTTGAACACCTCGTTGGGCGGGATGTTCTTCTGCATCGTTTCCCACCAGAGATAACTGCTAACCAAGATATCTACGGCAGTAAACTGATCGCCGCAGATATAAGCATTTTCACTGAGTGCTTTTTCAAGGGTATTGATACTGTCTTCCACTTGGCCACAGCCGACAGCCTGTGCGTTACTGCTGTCGATTTTCCAATCATAAGTCATGGCGCTGGTGGCCATTTCGAACGGGCCCGCCATAAAAAACAGCCAGCGATAGTAAACGCCACGTTCGGGAGATTGTGGGGGCGGTGACAGCTTTTTATCTGGAAACTGATCTGCCAGGTACGCGCAGATAGCCGCTACTTCCGTCACCACAGTGTTGCCATGTTTGATGGCAGGCACCTTCCCCATGGGGTTGATGGCCAAGTAGTCCTCGGCTTTCATCTCTGAGCCATACTCCATCGCTTTTACCGAGTAGGCTATGCCTACCTCTTCCAGCATCCAGCGCACCACGCGCCCGCGAGACATAGGGTGAGTGTAAAACGTTAGCTCTGACATATTAGGCTCCTTTTTCAGTCTATTTTTCGATGACATTAGGTACTGCCAAGTCAGATTAGTGTGTTAATAGGTGATAATCCGTCCTAAATAAAAGCCACAATGCATTTTTCTGCAGGACTTTAACGATGGCTTCAGGAGGGAGGCGCTAATGGCAGGCCCCACAACACGCGTACTTGCGGTGCTTGAGTTGCTTCAGGCTAATGGCCAGATGGGCGGCGCAGAGTTGGCCGAACGCCTGGACGTGGATCGACGCACTATACGGCGTTACATTACGGCACTGGAAGATATAGGTGTGCCGATAGTGACCGAACAGGGGCGCTACGGTGGCTATCGACTGGTGGCTGGCTTCAAGCTGCCACCGATGATGTTTACCGACGAAGAGACGTTCGCCGTTTCTCTAGGCTTAGTGGCCGCCAGCCAGCTGGGTCTGACGAACGCAGCGCCTGCCATTGCCAGCGTGCAAGCAAAGCTCGAGCGAGTGATGCCTGCGAATTTACAAAGACGGGTGCGCGGTATCAGTGAGACCACTCAGGTGATCTTACCCCGGCGTGAACCCAGCCGTGATGACCGTACACTTGAGACTCTTACGAAAGCTACTGAAGCCATGCGAACCGTCGGGCTGATTTACCACTCTCCGCAGCACGATCAGATTGATCGTCGGATCGACCCCTACGGACTGGTTTTCCAACAGGGCCGGTGGTATGCCGTTGGTTTTTGCCACCTGAGGGGCGCCATGCGCTCATTTAGGCTGGATCGTATCAGCGGTGTGCACCTACTCGATGATACCTTCATACGCCCCGCTCGCTTCAATGCAGCCGATTTTTTGAGCGAAAGCCTTATGTCCTGGGGCCCAACTCATGAAGTATCACTGGTGCTACACATCGATCATGCCGTGTCCGCTGACGTTGAGAACCAATTTTTCTGTACAGAACCGTTCGAGGAGGTTGACGGTGGATTACTGCTCACCACCCGAACCGACAGCTTCGAGTGGTTTGCCTATTGGCTGGCACAGCTCCCGTTTCGATTTACCGTTCTCAAGCCAGATGGCCTCAAAGCGGCACTTCGCGAGCACGCCAACCATTTACTGGCCAGCTGCGAGACAGCTTCATCATATCCAATCGATACGCCCTGACACTGTCTGCAACTTATGAGAATGAAACGAACTATTCGTCTGACGCCGGGATAGGGCTTCTTAGCCGCTTAGGTGCTAGTCTGTTGGTCAAATAACGTTAAATAAAGACTCACGAATGCAACCTTCTTTGAGACGCCCACACCGTCTTGCATTGGCAATAATTGCCCCACGCATTTTTGCCTTTTGCCATACCTTCGGGCTAACCGTATGGATCGCCGTCGCAGAAGGCAGCGGCTGGACGCTTATTCTACCTGGGATGTTGCTGCTGCTATGGCCCGGCGTCGCCTATGCGCTTGCAGCACATGCCCAGAACTCCAAGCGTGCCGAGTTCAGAAACCTCCTCTTTGACAGCCTGCTATTTGGTTTTTGGTGCAGCGTACTGGATTTTTACGTTTTAGCGACCATCACCATTGGGCTTGCCTGTTTGATGAATAATTTAGTGGTCGGTGGAGTGCGGAAAATGCTTATTGCAGCCGGACTTTTCATTCTTGCAGCTTTAATTGGAAGCGCCCTAACGGGGTTCACTTTTCGTCCCTATGTAAGCAACCGTTTAGACATCTATCAATGGGCCGGTGCAGTGGTCTATTTTCTAACCATTGGCCGCGTCACCTACAGTCAGAATCGCCAGATTGGCCGCAGCATAGGCGAAACTAGATTTCAGAACCGAGTCTTTCACGCCTTGCTTGATCTAGGAGCCGTCGCAAATCGCGCGACCAATATCCACACGCTGCTGGTTGACTCCTTAAACCACCTACAGACCCACTTCCCCGACTACGGATTTGCGGTTTTTCTACAAGAACGGCAGCGTTCAGAAGTGACACGCTTCGCGGCGGTGGCAGGGCTAAGCTCAGAGGATGAAAAACGCCTAAGATATTTATTGGCAAACGTTTATGGACAAGAAGGAGATCTGGCCACACTGCCACAAACAGAGGAAGGCGAGAATCTCTATGTCGCGTCGATGGCGGGCCGACTAAGCATGTATGAAGGCTGGCTGATTGTGAAAGCTCCCAGTCGAGACGACGGTTTGGAGCAAATACTGTCTCTGTTTGCCGACCAGCTGGCGGCGGCTACCGAGAATAAATTGCTGCATTTGGAACTGAAGAAAACGGCTGAGCGTGACGGACTCACCGGGCTTTATAACCGAGGTTTTTTGGAATCAGCGCTGCAGATGAGTATTCAGGGCAAGGTGCAGACGCCAAACCTGGATTTTGCGGTGCTGATGTTGGATGTCGATAGGCTCAAGGACGTAAACGACCATTATGGGCACGTGGCAGGCGACCAACTAATTGCCTGCGTTGCCCAGTACCTGCAATTTCACTGCAGAGACAGCGACATACTGGCTCGCTACGGTGGCGATGAATTCGTCATTCTGTTCCCCTCTGCCGACCTAACGGCAGCTAGGCGTATGGCCAACTTGATCCAAGAAAACTTGCCTGAACAGCGCTGCACTATCGACACCGCCAGCGGTGAACATGAAGAACTCATGCTTCATGTGAGCATAGGCTGCGCCAGCTCCAGTGAAGTTCCCGCCCAACAGGTGTTTGCGTTGGCAGACGAGCGCATGTACGCAAATAAAAGCCAACGCCGTAAGCAATGGGCAGATGGACTGGGCACAGCAAGCAGGCCCTTCCTATAGAAGCGTGCTCACAACCCACTGCTAAACGGCTGCCCCCACTTATCGCCATGCACCAAGTCACTTAAAGGCAGGCGGGAACGCCAGCCTTGCGCTTCAAGCTCTGGCTGATCTAAAAACTCACTCACGTAGCCAAGGCAGAGATACGCCAGCGGGTAAACGTGCTCAGGCAGATTTAACGCAGTGCTCAGCTGCTCCTGGTCAAGAATACTCACCCAACCAACGCCAATCCCTTCCGCCCGCGCTGCCAGCCAGAGGTTTTGCACGGCTAAACAAGTGCTAAACAGGTCGGTTTCCACAATGCTATTGCGCCCTAGCACATGGGGGCCGCCTCGGCTGCGGTCGCAGGTAATACAGAGATTAAGCGGGCTTTCCATAATCCCTTGCAGCTTAAGGCTGCGATAATGCTCTTTACGCTCACCTTCAAAGCGCTCGGCGGCCTTCTGGTTCTCTTGCTCAAACATCGCCAGCACCGTCTCCCTGACGTCGCGACTCTCAATCACGATGAAATCCCAAGGCTGCATAAACCCCACCGACGGCGCATGGTGCGCGGCCTCCAAAAGGCGGCTCAGCACTTCAGGGGGAATCCGGTCAGGCAGAAACTGCGAGCGCACATCGCGCCGTTCATGTATGGCGCGGTAGAGCCCACGCCGCTCAGCATCGGAAAATAGGTGTTTCGCGTTGTTCATGGCGCTGCTCGGGCCTTTTACTGATCGGTGGTAGAGACAAGTGAGAGTCTACACGAGCTCAGCCTAGCCGCCATCGCAGCGGGTTTGTCTGGTGTAAAACACCCTCATCGTCCCAGTCGTCCCAACCTGTAAATGGAATGGGTCGTTCACTACTCAAGCTCACTAGTCTAGATGCCCAGGCTGCTTTGCAGGTCTCCAGATGGTCAATGAGAGCAGTCTCCTCTTGATAGCGAATACCGCCGCCCTGAATGCCGTAGCTCAAATGAGGCGCCAACACGTCAAAGCCAACGTAGTACAACGATGCATGCATAGGCCATAGCCAGTGAACCATATTGCCAGCGCGGCCAAAGGGCTGAAACGCTATCTCCGGCGAGCCGGTGGTGACTGACAGCATCGCCTGCTTTCCGCGATAGTAACCATGATCGTAACGCATGCGGCTTGTATAGCGCCCTCCATACACCAACACCCGATCAAACCAGCCTTTCAAAATGGCGGGCTGGGCGTGCCACCATAATGGAAACTGGAAGATCACCAAGTCAGCCCTCTCCAGCCGTGTCAACTCCCGCTCAACATCCTGCGGTAATGCGTTTTGTTGGTAGTGAGCCCGCTGCTCATTGAGGGGATAAAAGTATTCCACATCAACAGCTTGATGCGGATAGTGCTCGGCGCGCTCCACCGGATCAAACTGCTCAGCATAGAGATCATCCACCTCAACTGTATGGCCCGCGTCCACCAGCTGTTTTACCGCCACATCCACTAGGCCGCCATTAAACGACTTGCGTTCAGGATGAGCCAAGACAATCAACACATTCATACGACGCCTCCCCTATCGATTGGTTTGACGACAGGCTAACCTGTTCATATGCGCTTAAACATTGGCTAAAAATGAGAACCAAGCTTGCATGAATGAACAGCAGATACGGTGGGATGATCTTCAAATTGTGCTAGCGATTGCCGAGGAGGGCTCGCTATCCGGCGCCAGCCGAGCGCTGCGTATCAGCCATGCCACGGTATTTAGACGTTTAAGCGAGATGGAGCAAGGGCTGGGGGTTACCCTTTTTGAGCGCAGTCGCACGGGGTATACACCGACCCTGGCAGGGGATGATCTGGCGGCTTCGGCCAAGCGCGTACAGAGCGAAATCAACGGTGCTGAGCGCCGCATCATAGGGAAGGATTTAACCCTCACCGGCAGCTTACGAATCACCACCACTGATACACTTTTCGCGGGGCTGGTCTCGCCGCTACTGGCAAACTTTCGCCAGCGCTATCCGGAAATCACGCTGGAAGTGGTTATCTCCAATCAGCTGCAAAGCTTGTCGCGGCGGGAGGCCGATATCGCGATCCGCCCAACTAAAAAGCCACCCGAAACTCTGGTAGGCCGCAAGATAGGCGATATTAACCAGGCAATTTATGGCCAAAAGGCGCTTTGGCAAAACGCCCCACTGCCGCTAGGCACAGCGTCACTGCCAACAGAAAGCTGGATCGGCCCGGATGTTCATCTGGGCGACGCAACGCTTGAAAAGTGGATGATGGATAAAAGCGCCGCCTACCGGGTGGACAGCATGCTGGGCATGCAATCAGCGGTACGCCACGGGGCGGGTATTGCGGTACTGCCCTGCTACCTTGGCGATGCCGATGCAGCGCTACTCAGGCTAAGCGAACCCATTGAAGCACTCACTACCCCACTCTGGCTGCTCACTCACCCGGATCTGCGCCATGTGGCCAGAGTCCGCGCGTTCATGGAGGCAATGACGGTGGGGGTTCGAGGCAGGAATCTCACCACTTAATGTTAAATGTGCGGATTAAATAGTGACTAGCTTGCCGCTACGGCGCMCCTCACTTCTGCTCAAACCCCGCCAAAAACTGCTTAAGCAGATCATCAAGTTGCTCTCGTTGCTCTTTACTCAGGCCACTCACCAGCTGCGCCTGGGTTTCCACATGGGCGGCCACCGCTTCGTCGATTAACTCAAACCCACGCTGGGACAGAGAGATTAGAAAACCGCGGCCATCGTCAGGATTTTTAACCCGCTCAATCAACCCCGCCTTTTCTAGTTGATTGATACGGTGGGTCATGGTGCCCGATGTCACCATGGTGGATGCCATCAAATCCCCCGGCGATAGCGCGTAGGGCTCCCCCTCTCGCCGTAGGGTGGCCAGAACGTCAAAGCTGGCGTCCGTCAGGCCGTATTCCGCCCAGGTCTTCTCCATTGCGCGCATTAAAGTGTGGTTCAGCCGTTTAACCCGCCCGATGGTACCCATCGGCGCAACGTCTAGTTCAGGCCTCTCCAGCCGCCACTGCTTAAGAATGTTGTCTACATGATCCATGAGCCTATTTTGCGCCTAATTAGCTTGACGTCAAGATTAATCGCACATAACTTGATATCAAGATAGTTTCAAAAACGGTACCAATGAGAACTTCGCCAATGACGTTATCAAGCACTGCCCGCACAACACACTCACCTAAAAGAACTTGGCTTGCCCCACTGATATACCTGCTAGCCGGTGGCGCCTTGTTGGGTCTATCGACTAATTTGGCGAAACTTGCCGGTGATATTCAGCTGTCAGCGCTCGCTTTTCTGTTCTGGTCGATTTCAGGGGCAGCGCTTATTTTGTTGGTTCTCTCCGCCTTTCGCCGCAATCTACCGCCAGTGAACGGTCGTACCATTGAGTATTACGTTATTTCAGGGCTGCTGGGCGTAGCGGGTGCCAACCTACTGTTTTTCTCAGCCGTCCCCCATGTGGGTGCTGGGTTCGTGGCATTAATCATCACCCTGCCACCGCTACTCACCTACGTCGGCGCGCTAGCATTAAAAATGGAGCGCTTCCAGGTGTTGCGTGCGGCGGGGGTAATATCAGCCTTGGCAGGTGCCGTCACCCTGGCCTTCCATAAGCTTTCTGCGCCGGATGCCGATTATCTCTGGATTCTTCTCGCTTTAATCGGGCCCGTACTGCTAGCCATCGGCAATCTTTACAGAACCTTGCGCTGGCCAGAAGGCGTATCCAGCGATGCACTGGCACCTGGGATGCTCATCGCCGCTGCCGCCCTTCTGCTCAGCGTGGGTTTTCTGCCGGGCTTCTCACTGAACATTCCAACAGACCGCTCCCTGCCGATCATGCTGATTGCCATTCAAGCTGTGGTCTTCGCAGGCCAGTTCTTACTGCTCTTCCTGCTACAGAAAAGTGGCGGCCCGGTGTTTCTAAGCCTATTGGGCTCCGTTGGCGCCGTGGTGGGTGTTCCAGTTGCCATAGTGTTGCAGGGAGAAACCGCTCCCGAAGGCTTACTGCTTGGCACCCTATTAATTGGAGCAGGAATTACCCTGCTCAACATTGGCAAAGCCAAACAACTTAACTAATTAACCCGAGAGCGACTTAAACGAACATGACAGTATGGGCGCCGTTGGCATGGTGTAAGCAGATAGCCAGCCATACCTGATATTCATTGTGCTGACAGCCCTGCCCCGAAATCTTTTTGCAACAAACCGATTAACGCTGCGGCGATTAAAAAGGCGGCTGACGTTAATAACCCGAACGATAGCCCCCCGGTTAGATCATTCAACCAACCGCTTAACGTTGGCCCCAATGTCTGGCCAATACTAAACGCGACCGTCATCGCACCAATACCCGACGCCAAAGACAAAGCATCACAATTTCTCCGCACAAAAGCTGTCGTAGAAGCCACAACACCAAAAAAGGCACAACCGAAAACCGCAGCCGACACTAGCAGAACAGGCCAAGCACTTGATATAAGCGGCAATGCAGCGCCAATCAGGGTCAATCCATTAAGCATCGCAAATGCACGGCCGTGGCGCTGATTTTGCAGCACACCAGCCCAAAGCCAAGGGAAGACAGTCACAGCCAAGCCCAGCACGACCCAGAATAGCGATTGAAACGCGGCACTCTCACCGTGGGACTGTATCCAAGCGATCATGAACGTCATGTAAGTAATATAGCCTGCCCCGAAAAAGCCATAGCCAACCAGCATCCACTGCATAGAAGCTAATGGTGCCAATGCATGTGCCTGAACTCGGCTTTGTGGCATGACGCGAACACCCCATACGACGCCGAGTGCGAGCACCACTGATATGGCCGCCAATGCTAACCAAGCAGTAGGCCATGCCGTCGCGCCCCACTGGCTCAGAACCCAGGGAACGCCAACCCCCGAAAGCACAATGCCTAAACCTGGCCCCGCATAGAAGATGCCGAGTAAAAACGACGCTCGTGCCGGATGGCGTTGGGATACTTGGGCGGCGATAACCCCACCAGCAATAAACGCACTAGCGCCGCCTAGTCCAGCCAAAAACCAGGAGATATTGAGCAATGCAGTGTGGCGAAATACTCCCATCATGATCAAAGCGATCACGCATGCGAAGATCCCCGTACGCATGACTCGATTGGCCCCAACAACTCCAATAAAACGGGCCGAAATCAGCGCGGCAATAAAATACCCTGCTGCGTTTACCGAGGTCATCCAGCCTGCATCGGCATAGCTCCATCCAAGACTTGAGCTCATAGAGGGTAGAAGTAATGCGTAGGAAAATCGTGCAATACCTAGGCCGATTGCCGGCACCAAGGCCAGCGCAGCGAGTGTACGAAGGTCAGTTGTGAGTGCTGTAGGATCGCGCTCGTGGAGAAAGTCAGATTGTGTCATATCTACCACCTGAGTCTTTAATAAAGACTCAGATTAGTCGCGCTTAGTTCTGTTTTCAAACTTTGCTATCATTGGAATATGAAAAACCACACCGAAACACACACTTCTCACACACGTGTTCCCGTCTCAGAATGCTCGCTTGCCAAGGCGATCCGGGTTGTGGGAGATATGTGGTCGCTGCTGATTCTGCGAGAAGTGATATGTGGTGCTGAGCGCTTCGACCAAATCAGAGAAGACCTGGGTATTACTCGCTCAGTTTTGTCCAACCGGCTTGCCAGATTGGTTCAAGAAGGTATTTTAGAGCGCTACCAATACCGTGATTCAGGACAACGAGCCCGCAAAGGCTATGCGCTAACAGCGAAAGGCCATGCACTCTTCCCCGTGGTTATCGCCCTTCGCGAGTGGGGCGGAGAGCACTTAGAACCTGGCAATACACCGCTTCGCCTTCAGCTACAAACGAGGGATGGACTGCGTGTTGAAACGAAATTAATACGGGAGGATGGTTTAGAAGTGACCGATATGACAGACATCATTGCGACAGTAAAGGAGTAAGGCATCAGGGAGTACAACACGATTCAGTTTGAGCAGCTAATCAATCCTTTTCTCCATATAGTGAGTCCCGCCCTCGGTTTTACGCACGCGAAACCCCATACGCTCGTATAAAGCGACGGCTGGGTTGATACAAAACACACGGAGCCGAAGTAAGCGGATGCCGGCCTGCTGGGCGATTTTCTCCGTGTAGCGGATTGCCGCTGTACCTAAGCCTTGACGCCGCCACTTCTGATCAATTTGTAGCTCTCGAATATAGTAAGCGATTTCATCGTGATTTATGCAGAGCAGCCCCACTTGTGAAGCATTTATGACTAACTCATAGCTATCTAGCTCATCCCACTGCTTATCAAACAAGGCTGTATCCCAGCGCATATCCAACTGTTTATAGTAGGCTGACATATTCTGAATGATGATATTTTCCGCGAACGCCTTGTCGTTAGTAGGCCGAATAATAGGCGTCATATTACGATTCCTAGTGCTGCTTTAACTAGTTTGTGGCAAGTAGTGCAATGTTGGCTTCTGCTATCTCATACTGACTAAAAACGTGAATTCCATTTTCGCGGAGCAATGCAGCGGTGACTCCCATACCTGGTACTTTTTTACCCATAAAACTGCCGTCATAAATAGCGGTGCTTCCGCATGAGGGGCTGAACTCAGCAAGCACTGCGATATCGGTATCGAATTTACGGCACAAGTTCAAAGCGATAGAGGCACCTGCTAAAAATTCATTGGTCACCTTGCCCCCATCGTTTTCGATAACATCTACCTCACCGTTTAAAACACCCTTACCACTGCCTTGGAAAATCTCCGCGGGCGGCCTGGGAATACTCATCCCCGCCTCAACTTCGGGGCAAACAGAAACGATTCGGCCTTCAGAACGCCACTGCTCAACGATCTGATCATCCACGGAAAGGGCACCACCATCATAGCGAACCTTTTTACCCAAGAGACAGGCGCTCATTAATACTTTTCTCAAATCACCAATCTCCAATACGGTGATGAACTCAAGAGTGACGCGTTCACTGAATCGACCCAACTAGGAAAGCTCTTCTTGTCAGCCATCTAACTTTAGCTGCTTTCGGAAATACACTCGATTAAACCCCGCTTCATGCCGACACTCGACCCTGACGTATCCCAGTTTGGGGTACATGGTGAGATTTTCTGTCATGGCTTCATTCGTATAAAGTTCCACGGCTTCATACCCCTTTTCCTCGGCAGAACGTTCCACGTGATCGATCAATCGCTTCCCAATGCCGAGGCCGCCATACTCGGGCAGTATGGCAACGTTTTCGAGGTGAAAATGATCGCCTTCGGGGTAGAACACAACATAGCCCACAAAATGTGAATCAAGGATGGCAACATCTATGTAGCCGTAGTCGATTAGGCTTGCGAAGTCTGCATGCATGGGCGCGGGTTCACGGCCGATGCGGCAGATGTACTTTGAATAGGCCAGTCGTGCGCAGGATTGAATGTCCGGAACATCAGTTTCGAGTGCAGCACGGATGTCGATTAAGGGCATATTGACGTAATCCTAGTGCTAGGTGTGAGAACCATAAGTGTTTCCACCATCCCATACACATGAGATTTTCGCTCTTATAACGCTTGAAGCCAATGGTAAGCTGTCTTGATGCCCTCTTTGTTCACAACAAGGCTCAGATGCGATGCATTAGGCACCGTGACGATATCAGCGTGTGGAACGATGGGCCGCAAAGTGGGCTCGAAGCGCTCCGCAAAAAATGCTTCGTCATCAGATCCAGTAATAAGAAGGACTGGAGCCGCCATAGAACTGAGATCGTTCTGCCAATTGGCGGGACCAAAGCCCTTCATAAGCCGGTACGAATACGCTAGCGTTTCTGAGCCCTGGCGGTATTCGGGCGGCAAATTAAAGTGCAGCACCGGTAGCTTATTGAAGTGGTTAATACCGAGTTCATTCAAAATGGATATAGCAATGATCCTGGTCACTTTGGGGTCTGCCCACCCGCCCGAGTTTTTCCGAACAGTAGGKGCGTCGTATCCCAGGTAAGGCGCTAGCAGCAGATAGGCGTTGGCACGGTGCCCATGCGTACCACCAGCAAAACGTATTGCTAACCCGCCACCTGACGAATGCCCACCGACGACGATACGCGTTAATTGAGGATTGACCACTTTGATGTGGGCAATAAGATCGGCAAGATCATCCTCAAGCTGCTTGATATAGTCGATATCGCCGCGCCGAACGGGAGATGGCCCATGCCCTCGAATATCCGGGGTGTAAACGGCAGCGGCGCCTGAAGCTGCCAATCCGCGAGCAAAGGTTGCCAGGTATCGACTGTCGGTCCCTGAGCCGTGCACGAGCACCAGCGCCGTGTCGGATTCACTTGGATAATGCCGATATGAAAGTGTGGTGCCATCCCTTGCTTCAAACGGCTGAAGTGCTGGCAGTGGGCCTGCTGCGCCTTGCTCAGMCACTAACGCTTCGAAATCCAAGCCGTTCGCATTAGTGCCTGTCGACATTATTAAAAATACTCCTATCACCAAGGTCAGCATATGTTGTCGCACTGCTCCCTCCTAATCGCATACGCCGGGCAAGCGACGGCTAAGCTTTCGCTGCAAACTTTAAACCCAAACGCCAAGGCACTGCCCTGGCGTTTATTATTTTCCCTCACTACATCACACCCTACCCCAGTTGAAAGGGATAAACCGGGCCGATTTTCAGCAGTTGAGTGAGTTCATCCAGTGCTGCAAGCGACTCTTCCGCCAGCTGTGGATCGGCCAAATCGTCCGGGGCGAGGCGATCGCGATAGTGGCGCTCCACCCACGCGGTCAGGTCAGTGTACAGTGCATTGGTGAGCAGCACGCGGCCAGAGAGCGCTGCACGTTCGGCCTCCGTTAGCACCACGCGTAGGCGCAGGCAGGCGGGGCCGCCGCCGTTGCGCATGCTCTGCTTGACGTCTTTGACGATCACTTCGCTGATGGGGTTATTGCCTGCTAGCAGGTGATTTTGGATGGTGTTCCATACTGCTTCGCGCTCCTGGCATTCGCCGGGCACTACCAGTGTCATGGTGCCATCCGGGTTGGATAGCAGCTGTGAGTTGAAGAGATACGAGGCTACCGCATCCTCCATGCTTACCGCTTCCAAGGGCACGCGCACGGGAATCAGCGGGCTGGCCATTTTGGCGCGCAGCTTATTGAGCGTGCCTTCTTCATCCAGAAACGCCATTTCGTGGTAGAGCAGCACGGGGCCATTACCTACGGCAATCACGTCGTTATGGAAGACGCCTGCATCGATGGCATCCGGGTGCTGCTGGGCAAATACTGTTTGCTCCTGTGTTAACCCGTGCTGGCGGGCTACTGCTTGGCTCGCTTCCAGCGTTTGCCTAGCAGGGAAGCGTGTTGGCTCCCCCTCACCGCTACGCACGTCACCAAACGCCTGACGGCCATAGACAAATAGGTGAACGCCCGGCTCGCCGTACTCACCACATAAACGGGTGTGATTAGCCGCCCCTTCGTCGGAAAAGGCTGGGGTGGCGGGTAGCACCGGGTGGTGGGCGAAGTGCTGTTCGTCGCGGAAAATTGCCTGCAGCACGCGACCGGTGGTTTGCGGTTCTAAATAGCGGTGAAAGCTGGATTGTAGATTCGCTGGTGTGAAGTGTACCCGGCGATCGGGTGCATCCATGCTGGGGGTAATAGTGCCCGCGTTAGCCGTCCACATACTCGAAGCCGAGCACACCGCCCGAAGCAGCTGCGGCGCTTCTTTAGAAGCACGAGCCAGCACCTCACCATTACTACCGCTAAAACCTAAATCGCGCAGTGCGCCAATATCGGGGCGCTGTTGGGGTGGCAGAACGCCTTGAGCGTAGCCCGCGTCCATCAGCGACTTCATCTTGAGAAGACCCTGCAACGCGCCCTCTTTGGGGTTGGACACTAACCCGCCGTGGCTCATAGACGCCACATTACCTACCGCCAGCCCCGAGTAGTTATGGGTTGGGCCGACTAAACCATCAAAATTGACTTCCCTGACGCTGCTGATATCGGCGGCACTCATAGGCTCACTCCCGGCGGCAGGGTCTCGGGCATCTCCAGGCTGTCGGCTTCCATGGAAGCCACCGGGTAGGCGCAGTAGTCCGCCGCATAGAAAGCGCTGGGGCGGTGGTTGCCGCTGTCACCCACGCCGCCGAAAGGTGCATCGCCGGAGGCACCGGTAGTTTGGCGGTTCCAGTTGACGATCCCGGCGCGAATACGTAGCAGGAAGTCATCCCAATCGGCTTGTTCGCCGCCAATTAAACCGGCGGAGAGCCCGTAGCGGGTGTTGTTGGCGAGCTGTAGCGCTTCATCCCAATCGCTATAGCGGTGGATTTTCAGCAGCGGGCCGAAATGCTCCTCGTCAGGCACCTCCAATCCCGTCACGTCGATCAACGCGGGGCTTAACAGGCTGGTGTTATCTTGCAAACGCCGCATGCGGTTGATCACCGTGCCACCCATAGTTTCCAACTCTTCTTGGGCTTTCAGTAAGCCGTCTGCCGCCGCTACGCTGACCAAACCGCCATAAAACGGCGCAGGATTCTCTTCGAACTGGCCCGCCACGTGCAGCTTAGCGATCGCCTCTGAAAGCGCATCGATCAAGCGATCACCGACGGCACCCTCCGGCACCATCAAACGCCGCGCGCAGGTGCAGCGCTGCCCACCAGAGAGAAACGCCGACTGCAGAATGGCCAACACCGCTGCACGCTCGTCGTCGACATCTTTCACCACCAACGGGTTATTGCCGCCCAGTTCCAGCGCCAGGATTTTATCCAACTGCCCGGCAAACTGTTGATGCAGCATACCGCCCACTTTGGCGCTCCCGGTAAACAGCAGGCCATCAATATCAGGGTTGCCTGCCAACGCCTGGCCTACCGGCACACCGCCTTGCACTAGGTTAATGACGCCTGCTGGAAGCCCGGCCTCTAGCCAGCACTGTAGGGTGAAATCCGCGGTAAGTGGGGTTTGGTCGCTGGGTTTGAAGACCACACAGTTACCCGCCAACAGCGCAGGCACCATATGGCCGTTGGGCAGATGGCCGGGGAAGTTATAGGGGCCAAACACCGCCATCACGCCGTGGGGGCGATGGCGCAGCACCGCTTTGGCGCTGCCCGCGGCTTTTTCCCGCTCACCGGTGCGCTCGTTATACGCCTTCACCGACAGCGCCACCTTCCCCACCATGGCACCCGCTTCGGTGCGCGCTTCCCAGAGCGGTTTACCGGTTTCAGAGGCAATCGCCACGGCTAGGTCTTCACCGCGGTTTTTGAGCACCTCGGCAAACCGTTCGACCAGCGCCTGGCGCTCGGCAAATGGGGTACGCGCCCAGTTGGGGAAAGCACCGCGGGCAGCCTTGACCGCGGCGTCGACCTGCTCCGCGCTGGCGGTTGCCGCTTGCCATAACAGCTGACTGGAAACCGGATCAACCTTGCTCAACGGCTCGGCGTCGCCTGCGACCCAGGCGCCATTGATGAGTTGCTGCTGTTGGGCGTGCATAAAACTCTCCTGTAAACGTCGCCTAGGTTTCGAGTAGCCGTAGGGTATCGCCGGTGGAAACGCCTAAGCGCTGCGCTTCTTGTGCGCTCAGCACGATAGTGTTGTCATCGCTGGGGGCACGGCCTACCCAACTGGCGGTAAAGCTGAGCATATGAGTGGTGGCGGCCAGCCAGCGGCTGACGCTCTCTTCTGCTGCGCTATTGGATACTTCCACTTGGCAGAGCCGTGAGTTACGGATGGCGCGCACATCGTCAATGTAAGCCTCCACCGTCGGGCCACCGTCGAAAATATCGATATAGCCTTCCCAGCGCAGTCCCTCTTTCTTAAGCATCTCCAGCGCCGGGCGGGTATGACGATGCACCTGGCCAATACAAGCCCGCGCCTCTTCGGCCATAAAGGTGGTGTAAATGGGAAACTTGGGCATCAGCTCGCCAATAAAGCTCTTCTGCCCCAGGCCGGTTAGGCGGTCAGCCTCGCTGAAATCCATAGGGAAGAAGTGTTTGCCCAGGCTCTCCCAGAAAGGGCTGGTGTTATTTTCGTCGAACACGCCGCGCATTTCGGCCAGCACTTTATCCGGGAAGCGGTCACGGAACTGGGCGATAAACAGCCAGCGTGCTTTGGAGAGCAGCGCGCCGTTGCGCAAATGTTTGTTGGCTTCGCCGCGGTATTCTGGACGCAAAAACAGCGAGCACACTTCAGCGTCACCGGTGTGGTCGGAGCTTAAAAACAGCGTGTCGATGGTGCGGTGCAAGTCCAGCTGTACCGACGAGTGTGCCAAGGTGCCCAGCCGGTAGTTATAGAACGGCACTTCGCGGCCCACCTGGCCCTCTATAGCGCAGCAACCAGCGAGTTCGCCGCTTGTTTCATCTTCCAGCACAAAGAAGTAGAGCCGGTCATCCGCTGGGGTGCGCTCTTCAAAAGCACTGGCGGCCGCTTCAATCTTACCGGCTAAAAACTCGCGGTTATCGGGTAGCGAGGTAAAGCCAACGCCCGCCTGCTGCGCAAGCGCCTGAAGCCCATCCAAATCATCACGGGCAATGGGTCGAATGCGCATTACATCTCTCCTTCATCAAGCGCGTCTACCGCGGTGGGTAGCGTCAGCGGTGCGGCCAGTACCGCTCGCCCTTCGGTAACGCCCAATCGCTCGGCATGTTCGGGAGAAAGCATTAACTGGCCCGTGGGCGACAGCGCGTAGCGGGCGACGATACAACGAAACTCACCCAGCTTTTGATTGGCGACCAACGCCGGTTCGGCATCGGGCAACGCGTGTTCAGGACGAATGCGTACCGGGTGCCAGGCGGCACTGCGGAAGGTTTCCAACCGCTCGCGCTCAGCCTTGACAATCGGCCCGGCGTCGAAAATATCCACATGCCGCGAACGCACAAAGCCCTCCGCCAGCATCTCTTCCAGCGCCTCTTCGTGGGCGGGGTGCTCACGACCTATTGCCGCCCGCGCCTGGGGCGTTAGCAGCGGCAAATAGAGCGGAAACTGGGGCATTACTTCGGCGATAAAACTTTTCGAGCGTACCCCGGCAATGTGGTTAATATCCTGGAAACTGCGAGCAAAAAAGTGCCGCCCCACGCTTTCCCAAAACGGCGATTCGCTGCGGGTATCCAAGTAGCCAGGGAACGCCACCGCCAGAATGCGTGAAAAGCGTTCCGGGTACTGGGCGATAAACATCAACCGCGCCCGGCGTAACAGGCTCTCCGCGCTGGTGCCTTTGTAGCGAGGGTTAAGCGAAAAGGCGCACAGCAGGGTAGCGTCCGAGACTTCATGGGAGAGCGCCAGCGTCTGCACTTCACGGCGAACATTGAGCTGCTGTGAAGCGTGAATCAGCGTTTCCTGACGATAGGTGTAATAGGCCTCGTTGGCGCCTGCCTGGGCACGGATAGTGGCCGTGCCCMGCACTTCCTCGCGTGTATCGYCCGCCAGCACAAACGTATAGTGCTCATCTTCTGGAAACTCAACGTCGCCGTTAAAGGCTTCCTGGGAGCGCGCAATGCGCTCCTGAAGCCGCTCACGGTTAGCAGGCAAGTTGGTCAGCCTAGGCACTGCATGCTCGGCTAATTGCTCCAGCGCCATGAGATCAGACGCTTTAACGGGTCGAACGACTAGCATTCTCGACGCCCCCTGTTCCGTTGACACGCTTGACGCAGCCTGTTGTTCACTCATGCGGCCGCAACTAACCGCTCAATCGCGCGCTCTAAGCGAGCCATGCCTTCGGCGATATCTGCTTCAGGAATGACCAGGGAAGGCGCCATGCGCAGTACGTTCGGCCCGGCGATAAGCGCCATCAGGCCCTCTTCAATCGCCAACGGCAGAATATCTTTGGCGCGGCCCTCATAGGCATCCGACATCTGGGCGCCCATCAGCAGGCCCATACCACGAATCTCTTTAAACACGCCGTACTTGCGGTTGATGGTTTCCAGGTGTTCACGGAACAGATCGTGGCGACGCTTAACGCCTTCGAGCACCTCAGGGGTGTCGATAAACTCAACCGCCGCTAAGGCCACAGCAGATGCCAACGCATTGCCGCCATAAGTAGAGCCGTGGGTACCGATGACCAACGATTTAGCCACCGAGTCGATTGCCAGCATGGCGCCAATGGGGAAACCGCCGCCCAGGGATTTCGCGCTGGTGAGGATATCCGGGGTGATGCCGTAGTTCTTGTAAGCGTAGAGTTCGCCGCTACGACCAACGCCGGTTTGCACTTCATCAAAGATCAGCAGCGCATTGTGTTCATCGCATAGGTCGCGCAGGCCCTGAAGAAACGCTTGCGTGCCGGGCACGATGCCGCCCTCACCCTGCATGGGTTCGACCATAATCGCGCAGGTGTCGTCACCGACCAGCTTGCGCACGCTTTCCAGATCATTGTAGTCAGCATGCAGGATGCCACCAGGCACCGGGCCAAAGCCTTGGGAGTACTTGGGCTGACCACCAACGCTAACGGTGAAGAAGGTGCGGCCATGGAAAGATTGATAAAATGAGATGATCTTATCTTTATGCTCACCGTGGTGATCCACTGCCCAGCGGCGCGCCAGCTTAAGCGCGGCTTCGTTGGCTTCACCGCCGGAGGAGCACAAGAACACCTTATCAGCGAAGGTGCGCTCGACCAGCGATTTGGCCAGGTTCAGCGCTGGCTCGTTGGTAAACACGTTGGAGAGGTGCCATAGCTTTTCGCCTTGCTCTTTTAGCGCATTGACCAACACCGGATGGCAATGGCCAAGTGAGTTCACCGCAATACCACCGGCGAAGTCGATATATTCACGCCCCTGTTGATCCCACAAGCGGCTACCTTCACCACGCACGGGAATAACCTGCTGCGGTGAGTAGTTGGGCGTCATGTAGTGGTCGTAATCTTGACGGCTTGGGGTATGGCTCATGGCACGCTAGCTCCAGTGGAGGAAAGGAATGAAAACAGTATAAAGGCCTAGCTAGGTTACCTGCTTTCAGCAATGGGACGGCAAATTATGAATAGCGGCATTTAACTGGAGTACCCTCCCCCTTTTGTAACACTCTATATCCGTCCTTGTGCACCTCACGGTATCAGTGACGTATTTAGACCCGCTTTTTATCGTTTGGGGGCGCCTAATGCCCCTTGGTAGCTGTCAGCGTCGAACTTCCCTCAAACGTTGGATAAGGCGCGGGATCCAGGCATCGGCGCGCGGTGTCGGCAATCAAGGGCGAGTAAATCCGTGACCCTGCATATCCAAGCACCCACCTGCACTTCAACGCTGTTCGCGGTAGGCTTGAGTAAATCCCCTCACCGAGGAGCACTCCGCATGCTCGACGTAACCCACCTGCGTGGTAGCCGCCATACCATTGGCGTGGCCCATGGCCAGCGCCACGCCGCACAGATTCAGCGCAGCATTGAGGTCTATGACAGGCTGTTTCAAGACTTTGTAGGCCTCGACTGGGCCGCAGCCCGGCAGGAGGCCCGCCGCTTTATACCGGCGATCGAACGCGGCTTTCCGGCGATCCTGGATGAGCTCGAGGGCATTGCCGAGGGCGCCGACCTGCAGCGCGACGATATCCTCACCCTCAACTGCCGCAGCGAGATCTCGCTAACCCAAGCCAGCGGCGGCTGTTCTGCCTTCTCACTCTACCAGCAGGGTCGCCAATGGCTGGCCCAGAMCTGGGACTGGCGCCTCGACCAGCTCGACAACGTGGTGGTACTACACATAGAGGGGGACGACGCCCCGCCGCTGGTCAGCGTCGGCGAGGCCGGGATGCTGGCCAAGATCGGCCTCAACGCCCACGGCCTCGGCGTGTGTCTCAACGCCATCCGCTCGCAGACCTGCGGCGAGGGCCTGCCGATCCACATCGCCCTGCGCAAGCTTCTCGAGAGCGACGGCTTCACCAGCGCCCAGCGCATCGTCGCGGAAGACCGCGTCGCCTCGCCGGCGCACTTTCTGGTCGCCAGCGCTGCAGGCCAGGCCGCCGGCTTCGAGGTCCAGCCCGGGCCACCGGGGGTACTCGAGCCCAGCGGCGGGCGGGTGACCCATACCAACCACCTCTACGCCGCGGCCGCCACCGCCTGTGTCACCGACTTCCCCAAGCCCGACTCCCATGTACGCCTGCACCGCCTCGATGAGCTGCTCGACCCACCGCCCAAGGCCAGCGTCAGCGCGCTGTTCGACGTACTGAGCGACCATCACAATGCGCCTATGTCGATCTGCAAGCACACTGACGTCGACCTGCCCGAGGCCGAGCGCATGGAGACCCTGTTCGCGGTGGTGATGGCCCTCGACAAGCGCACCCTGCACCTGCGCCACGGCTACCCCTGCGAGACCCGGCAGACGCTGAGCATCACGCTCGACTAACGGCGCGAGAAAAGAGGCAGCTGGATCAGGACGGGGCGGGATACAATGGACCAGGATCGAAAGCTTCAGCAGCAGTAACAGGGAGAAGCGCCATGAAATATATCTTCGAAGKGCATATCCGCGACGGCTACCGTGCCGAGGACTACGCCGACGCCTGGGTCCGCGCCAGCCAACTCATCCAGCAGGCGCCAGGGGCACGCGGCACTGAACTGCATCGAAAGATCGGCGACCCCAACACCCTGATCGCCATCGCCCACTGGGACAGCAAGGCCAGCCGCGACGCCATGGAAGCCCAGCCCAACCCGGAGATAAAGGAGGTCATCCGCCGTGCGGCCCCCTGCTGCGAGATCCGCCTGATCGGCGAATTCGAGGAGCCTGAGTGGGTGGTGATGCCGCCGAATGCCGAGTCATAAGCGGGTGTTGGGCTAGAGATAACATTTAGCGGCGGCGCACTAGGAACAGCGTAAACCGGAGCATCACTGATGTTGCTAAGCTGCCTGAGCGGCAGGGCACGGTCGCAAGGCCCCTTTTTTACTGGCTCAGTGCCCAGCAAGCGACTGAACACCTGGTCGATTGAAGACCTTCCCCTTGAAGAAGCCTAAAAGAGCCGCATACTAATTAGCAAGCTATGCGGTTATTCGCTGAGCTGCGTTGCATAGTGATGAGCACCGACACTCAGGACGAGAGGAGACCAACGTATGCATATTGATCTAAGCGGCAAGCACGCCATTATCACCGGCTCGACGGCAGGCATCGGTTTTGCGATTGCTCAAGGACTCGCCAATGCTGGCGCTAACGTGGTCGTGACAGGAAGCACCCAGGCGCGGGTTGAGGAGGCCATCGCGGCGCTTAAAAACGCTACCCCCAATGCTAATGTAGAAGGCGTAGCGGCTGATCTCGGCACTGCTGAAGGCTGCCAAACGCTGATCGAGCAACAGCCCAGCACCGATATCTTGATCAACAACGTCGGCATCTTCGGCCCACAGGACTTTTTTGAAGTCGATGACGCTACCTGGCAGCAATTTTTTGATGTCAACGTGATGAGCGCGGTGCGGCTTTCCCGCCACTACGCCCAGGGCATGCGCGAGCGCAATTGGGGGCGTATTCAGTTTTTATCCAGCGAGTCGGGCATCAACATCCCCAGCGAAATGGTGCATTACGGTATGACCAAATCGGCATTGCTGTCAGTTTCCCGCGGGCTGGCCAAGGTACTCAGTGGCACCCAGGTTACCGTGAATGCCATTCTCCCCGGTCCGACACGCTCAGAAGGCGTACTCAAGATGCTTGGCGAAATGGCCGAGAAAGAGGGCATTTCTCAGCAAGAGGTGGAGGCACGCTTTGTACAGGAAAACCGTCCCTCTTCCATCATTCAGCGCTTGGCGACCCCCGAAGAGGTCGCAAACATGAGCGTTTACGCTGCATCGCCCCAGGCCAGTGCCMCCACCGGGGCGGCACTGCGCGTGGAAGGCGGCATTGTGGATACGCTAACCTAAGCCTTCTAATCTTATCCTTCTAACCCAGGCGCTCTTCCCTGGGTGTCATGCCGAAATGGTGACGGTAGGCGGTAGAAAAGTGGGCGCCTGAGGAAAATCCCGTGGCAAAGGCAATATCGCCTACCGGCCGGTCACTCTCGCGCAGCTGCTTGCGGGCTTCCTGCAAGCGCAAATCGAGATAGTAGCGGCTGGGCACCGCCTGCAGATACTTCTTAAATAGCCGCTCCAACTGACGCCGGGAAATCCCTAGGTGCTCGGCCAGTTCCAGAGTTGAGAGCGGCTCCTCAATATTGGCTTCCATCAGTGTCACGGCATCCACCAGGCTCTGCGGCGCGTGGCCCAGGCGGCTTCGCAGCGGCACGTGCTGGCGCTCGTCCGCCAAGCGAATGCGATCGCAGGCAAACTGCTCCGACACTTGCTCCGCCAAGCGAGCACCGTGATGCTGACCAATCAGCGTGAGCATTAAGTCCATGGCGGCAGTACCGCCCGCGCAGGTCAACCTGTCACGGTCAATTTCAAATAATTGTTGAGAAAGCGTCACCTGCGGATAGGCCTGGGAAAAGGCCTCAAAACGCTGCCAGGGCAGCGTCGCCCGATAACCTTCAAGCAAACCACAGCGCGCCAATACCTCGGTGCCCCCAGCCAAACCACCCAGCGCTACGCCATGGCCCTGGTGCCCTCGCAGCCACTCATTCAGCTTGGCAGGAAGCGTATAGGGCAGCGGCGTCGGTGCACATATGAACAACAGGTCTAGTGGGCCTAGAGCAGTACTTAGCTCATGCTGCGCGATTAGCGAAAGCTGGGCACCACTGCGCACGGGCTCGTCGTTAAGGCTTAACGTGACGGTTTGGTAAAGCATTTGACCACTTAGTTGGTTAGCCATTTGCAGCGGTTCTAGCGCACTGGCGTGGGTCAATAACGAAAACCCCGGCAACAGCAGAAATGCCACACGCCGACGGGTGATGCCTGTGTGAGAGGTTAACGGGTTGGGCAGCATGATAACTGACTGAGCTGCATAAAAAACTGCATGAAACGCTGCATGAAAAACCGCCATCGGCCTAGGGAAGCCACCATCTTACCCAATTGCGTAGCGGATGGCAGCGTTATGACCACTGCAGCAAAAACGTGACGCATGAATGCAATTTGCCGGGCCAAAGCCCGGCAAATTAAAGCCTAGTTAAGCACTAGTTGCCCCGATTAATAATACCTAACACGACGATACTGACCACAATTACGCCGAGAATGATCACCACTAGCGGGAGCAGCTTGTACAACCCATCGGGTCGCTTCTTGGCTTCCGGCTGTAGATGCGGTTTTGAGGTTTCATAATCCTCAGGTATCCGCTCATTAATAATGTGCTGCTTCTCTTCTTCCGGAGTTTTGCTTTCCCTAGTATCCATAAACACCTCCCGCGTTCCGGTCGAATTGGGCGGCGCTACCGCCCCAATGGATGGCTTACAGATTCACGACATCAAACTTAACCTCAGGATTGACGTCGGCATCGTAATCGACATCGTCACGCTCAAAGCCAAACAGCTTCAAGAATTCGTGCTTATAACCAGCATAGTCGGTAATTTCGAATAAGTTTTCCGTCGTCACTTCCGGCCAAAGATCCTGGCACGCTTGCTGAACATCGTCACGCAATTCCCAGTCATCCAGACGTAGGCGTCCAACTTCGTCGGTGGTGAACTCACCGCGTAGCCCCTCAGCCGAGTAGAGCTGCTCGCCGAATAGACGGTTCAACTGATCGATAGTGCCTTCGTGCAGGCCCTGCTCTTTCATGATGCGGTAGACCATGGCGATGTAAAGCGGCATCACTGGAATGGCTGCGCTGGCCTGGGTGACCACCGATTTGAGCACCGCCACATTGGCACCACCACCGCTCTCTTTCAGTTTGGTATCGATAGCCGCTGCGGCGCGGTCAAGATCTTCTTTGGCTTTACCCAAAGCGCCATGCCAGTAAATCGGCCAGGTGATTTCGGTACCGATATAGCTAAACGCCACGCTGCGCGCGCCTTTGGCCAGCACACCGGCTTCGTCTAGCGCGCTCATCCACAGTTCCCAATCTTCGCCGCCCATCACGGTGATGGTGTCGTCGATCTCCTGCTGGGTGGCAGGTTCTACTTCCGCTTCGATAATGGCGTCTTTATTGGTATCGATAGCGGTGGCGCGGTAAGTCTCGCCAATTGGCTTAAGGCTTGAGCGTTTCAGTTCGCCGCTATCCGGCAGCTTCCGAACGGGTGATGCCAGCGAGTAGACCACCAGGTCAATCTCGCCCATGTCCTGCTTAATCAACTCAATCGCTTCTTCCCGCGCTTCATGGGAGAACGCATCGCCGTTAATCGACTTGCTATACAGCCCTTCCTGCTTGGCCAATTTATCGAACGCTGCGCTGTTGTACCAACCTGCGGTGCCCGGCTTTTTATCGGTGGCGGGCTTTTCAAAGAACACGCCCAGCGTGTCGGCGCCGTAGCCAAACGCCGCGGTAATACGCGCGGCTAATCCGTAGCCACTTGAAGCCCCAATGACGAGCACTTTTTTTGGGCCAGCCTGCTTATCCAAACCACGAGCACGGGTCGCTTCAATCTGTTCGCGAACATTCTGCTCGCAGCCGATGGGATGAGTAGTGGTACAAATAAAGCCGCGCACTTTGGGTTTAATAATCACATCGAACCTCGTTATCGGATTGATTTTGCTTTTGACATCATAACTAGCAACATCGTTTTGCCATAGTTTTTGCAATAGCGTTTGCCATAGCAATGTCATGATTCAGTGAGGGTATTCTAGCGGTCTCTGGGCGCCCTGTCCGCTCTTGAGCGATTGTCCATTCTTCAGCGATAGTCTGCCCTTGAGCTAGAAGCGCTTTCGCGTCACGATAGCCGCCTAAGTTATTATGTCGGTACTGATGGCAAGTACTTATGACAAGTACTGATGATAAACACGTAGGCAAGCACTTACGTTAGCAACGACTTCCCATGAGGCGATCATGAATGCACAGCAGCTAGTAGATGAACGCGGCGATTTATGGCTGGCGCTAGCCCCGCTGTGGCTGGATCGCGAACCCAGCGAGCGCGATTACGCGCGCATGGTCGAGGTCGTGGAGCGCTATGATATGTCCCTTAACGAGCTTGAGTGGATGTTTCGCCTGGAAATGGCCCCGGTGATGTCCCGCCACCAGCTCTCGATCGCCAGCGAGTGGCGGCAATTTGACGACTACAAGCTGATKAAGCAGTTGGTCAATCACAACATGCGCTTGAAGGGCTGGCGTCGCAAAAGCTGGGCGCTGTTTTCAGGCTTAACGACCATGATGGTGCGCCACCGCTGGAACGCGCTCATGAATCGTGTAGCAGTCGCGCGGGGCGAGCAGGTATAGAGGGATAATGCCTTATGGGACTATGGGTATGTTTGATCCAAGGTTTCTTCTAATGCCAGACGTAGCGGTCGCCCATGATAGCGCGGCCCAAATCGGGCTATCACCTTGCCATCACGGCCCACCAGGAACTTGGTAAAATTCCATTTAATCAGCTGCGTGCCTAGGACTCCAGGTGCCTCACGCTTGAGCAGCACAAACAGCGGATGGGCMTCACTGCCGTTGACCTTAACCTTCTCCAGCAATGGAAAACTGACGCCGAATTGCTGCTCGCCAAATTGACAAAACGCTTGGGCGCTTTCCGGCGACTGGCGGCCAAACTGATTGCACGGGAAACCGAGCACAGTGAAACCACGATCCCGGTAGCGCTGATAGAGCGACTCTAACTCGCTTAACTGCGGGGTAAAACCACACTGACTGGCGACATTGACCACCAGCAACACTTGACCGCGCAGCACGCGTAGATTGAACGGCAGCCCTTGGTGGGTATAGCAGTCTTGGTCGTATATCGACATGTGTATTTTAACCCCTTGAACCAATTGGCTTTTTAAGGCATTTTATAATTTTAGTACCCCATTCGATACCCCAATTTTAAAACTACCCCAAATCCAGCACACAACAGCCCATTGCTGGATGGTGAATAAAATTCTTACGTGCACCTCATCATACATTCACAATCGAGACAGTGAGAAGCGATAGCAGTATTCAACAGAAATATAAGCTTAGTGCTATAGCGGTTTGAAATGAGACATATGAGTCATGGTCAAACGAAAGGACAGGGTCGCGCCAAATCGGTCATACGGGAACGTTATCAAAACTTAAGCGCTTGTTATGCTACTGGCGCGCTGATCGAAGTCAAACTGATCCGTCTGCTAGTCAATCCCCATCCTTGCAGTCAAAAAAATGCATTTAAAAAATTGATTCAGATCAATGTTATTTCGAAGGGATTTAATCCAAGTCTAAATGTGGTGCTGCGGCTGCCGATAATCTTTGCAAGTCGAACTAAAGTCATACTTTAGATACTTCTTATAGTGCATTCGCACTCCTAATGGCTGGATAATTTCTAGACCGAATGATCCCCTATTCCGAGAACTTATAAATGCATAACCTATTAAAAAACCTAACAATTAAGGCAAGTCTTACGCTTGTACTGGGATTGTTCTCAGCCCTGATTTTGCTTATTGCTGCCCTAGGCTATCAATCAAGCTCAATAGGTGCTGACTCGATAGACGAACTCAACACCATCAACGTGAAACAGCTGAATATGCTGAACCGCGCTCAGGTGAACATTGCGGATACACAGCTTTTCTTTCTAAATCATCTCGACGCATTGAACGAAGGGGAGCAGGCGCTGGCAGAAGCCCATCTAGACAAGGCGGGGCAAATGCTGGAAAGGGCTCAGGAACGATTCGATGCGTTCATAGCGATCCCCAAATCGGAGTTGGGCAAGCCGTATGCTGACGCGGTTGTAGAAGCCTACAATCAACTTGCGACCAGAGGGTTGGAACCACAGTATGAAGCGCTAACTCAAAATAACGAAAACGCTTTTCGCGCTGCCAAACGTGAAGGTGACCAACTCAATCTAGCTTATATGCAGGCCAATGAGGCCTTTATAGACTATGCCTCCACTCGTGGTCAGAGCCTTATGACTGGCTACCAATCAACAATGGCGACCTTTGAATATGTGGGCGTAGGAGCATTGCTCCTGATTATACTCAGCGTAGTCTTGGTAAGGATTGGCATGATGCGGGTTATCATCCGCCCCCTTCAGGAAGCCGTACATCATTTTGAGCGTATCGCTCAAGGCGACTTATCCCACAAGATAGCGGATCGTGGACGAAATGAAATTGGTCAACTGTTTGCTGCTATGAAGTACATGCAGACGGGGCTCTCCCAAACTGTCTCATCCGTACGTGACAGCAGCGGATCAATCCACATTGGTGCTAGAGAGATTTCCGGGGGAAATGCCGACCTATCGTCTCGTACCGAACAGCAAGCGGCGTCATTGCAAGAGACAGCTGCCAGCATGGAACAGCTCACTGCGACAGTAAAGCAAAACTCAGATAATGCGCGACAGGGCAATACGCTCGCTAGCGATGCTTCCGCGACCGCAGCGCGTGGTGGTGAAGCGGTCGGACAAGTTGTTATGACAATGCATGACATAGCAGAAAGCTCTAAAAAGGTTAGCGATATCATTGGAGTCATCGACTCTATTGCTTTCCAGACTAATATTCTGGCACTTAATGCTTCTGTTGAGGCTGCACGTGCAGGGGAGCAAGGACGGGGCTTCGCTGTGGTGGCGACCGAAGTGCGCAATCTTGCTAGTCGTAGCGCTGATGCTGCCAAGGAGATTAGGGCGTTAATTGAGACATCAGCGGGGCAGGTTCAGCAGGGCTCTAATCTAGTGGAAGGGGCTGGGCAAACAATGGAAGAGATCATGGCTTCTGTGAAGCGTGTTGCCGATATTATGGATGAAATCTCAGCTGCTTCAGCTGAGCAAAGTGATGGTATCGAACAGGTTAATCAAGCCGTATCTCAGATGGATGAGGTAACCCAGCAAAACGCAGCGCTTGTTCAAGAAGCTGCCACAGCAGCAGCTTCACTTGAAGAACAAGCAGCCCACCTTGAATCAGCTGTTGCTACCTTCAAGCTAGCTGATGGCGAGAATCGTGTTGCTCTTCCGCAGCGTAATTCTGTACCAAATCATGCGCCTTCTATTAAACACGCTCGCCCAACAAGTGGAAGGGTTATCACTCCCAAAGCAGCGGAATTGGAGTGGGAGGAATTTTAAATAGTCGATTTTGACAAAAAGAATAAGCATATTCCTATATTATTTAGACATTAGTCGCATGTTTAACTAATGTCAGCTAGGGTGAAGTTGTCGGTGACAGGAAAGCTGCTGAAGAAACGGATGTCACGCTCGGGATGAGCGATCACAAGCCAGGAGGGCACAAGACTTTAAAACGCTCCTTTATCGGGGCGTTTTTTTTGCTGATGCAACGGTTGTAAGAGATTGCTTACAAAAACTGTGGTCGATTTCCTACATATATTATTTACCAGTCCACTAGGATGAAGATGTGACGCCAGGAACGCCGCTAAGAAAGCATGTCGGATGCGTCACGACACGGATGTGATTTTGGGTAACGAAAGGAATCCGAATGCCAAGGATGGCATACCTGTTATTTTCGACAGCATTAAATGGAATTTTATGTTATGAAATTCTCAAAATTCGAATGCATAACTGCTATGTTGTCTGCTGTGTGAACGTCAGCCGCCTTAGTTCTGATATGCGCCAGTCCATTGTGTGCACCACACACCGCGCTCCGAATGGAACACAAATTAAATTCGTGCCTTCCCCTCTTGCTCGCTCTATAACTTTTAGCGTGCTCCCCTGCCCTATCTAAGGGGTACAAACTAATCACTTTGAATCGACAACTTACTATTCTAACCCATTTGCCACTAATCTTATGTGTGTAAAAAGATACCTCTCGCACCATCAACACTTGTATAGCTATAACAACAAAAAACAACATGTGCCTTCATTTGTGTTTAAATTAATCAGTTTTTTTGTCGTACAAGCTTCAGCTTGTACAGCAACGTGATCCGCTGGACGACAATATGGCGTTGTAAACGACGTACTGTTGTACATCAAAAGAATTTTTTATTTGTTTCAGTTATGTATGTCTTTCATTATCTATCGGTTATGACAAGTACAGCTATCAATTTTCATTAGCAAAACACCTCTCGCAATTCGTATTAAAAATTTTCCTTAACCACGTGAGTAATTCATTTATTATATCAACAACCAAACAGGCAGTTTTATAACATTTACATCTATACGCGATCAAAGTTCAACCATTAGTTATTGTTTCATATATAATTATTACTCATTGAACAAACACACCAATCCATTTTCCTTTTTTATTTATGTCAAATAGAAATGTAAAAAACAGGGCTAGTGTTACGAACCAGAGGGAGTAACGCGTACCCCATGGACAACGAGCGTAGCGGTGTTGGACATCATAATAATTCATCAATATTTTTATAATTTATTATGCCGTGTATGCCCTTACGGACATATCACGTGCAATCACCAATACTCATTAGCGACACACCCGTTCGCTATTCGTATTGACAATTGCGTTTCTTAATCAATTGGATGTGCTTTTTTCTTTTATATCAAACAACTAATTCACATATTAACGCATATTACAAAATAGATAACACAAAACAGGTAACGCCACCCTTAAGTTATTAAGAAAAAGGTTACATCTATTAAAAAATAAACAAGTTATAATTATTACCAATAATGCGCGATCTGCGCTACACCTATCAAAAATAAAAACCTACCATACAAATAATAGTTTTTTGAGCATACAAGGAAACACAAAATAATCCTACATGTATTGTTTCTAAACACCCAAGCACATATACAAAATATTCACGACATTTAAGCTGTTTAATAATATCATGAGCCCCTACCTTACGTTCATCAGCAATCTCAATTTACCCCCTTATTTTGAATACTTAACGATGCTACACCAAATAATACTGTGCATTCACTATGCTCATTCACACGTGCCCAATATTGCACTTCCACATACTCATATACTGCATCTTATATAATCCCTATTACTAATAGTTTTGAATAAATCAAGACACTTGACATGTAAAAAAAATGTGGCATAGTGGCATCGCGTTTCGTCGTCTGGTCAAATTAGTAAACATAATAGTCATTCACTACACAACTGTGTAGGCAGATAGCAGTTGCTTGAAATCTGTCCACACAGCTTATGTAGAGGATTAGTCCATAACTTTGATAAGGAAGAAAAAATGCACACTTATATTTTATAGATACTTAAATGTATGGAGTTATTACAATGAACTATGATCCTTCACTGTGTGGATTTGGTAAATCCACTAGAGCCTTTGAACAAATTAATTCTGAAAAAAGCCGTGTCGTGTATGCTGCAATTTCAATTGAACAAGCTACTGACGCAACTAACCAAATTAAAGAAATACATATATCAAGACCGACTGAACTTATCCATAGTGGGAAGTTTACAAACTGCACAACTACATTTTTAAAGAAAGTAGGGCTATCATCTTGCATAGCTACAACTCATGAAACGTTGTTCAATGTAATGATGCGTGGCAATTTAAACCTACAAGATACAGAAGTTTTTATTGATGAACTTCCATCATCTATAGTACGCCCACACAGCATTAGTTGTACGTTTGAGACTTTCTCTCTTTTTCAAAATTATGTTGATTTCGTACACTATGATGATAACTACTCAAAGATTCGGATAAAAGAAACACAACTAAAAAATCTTGAATATATTATAAAAAAAGGCGACGACGATTTTTGGAAGCATAAAGCGGCTAAAGATTTTGCAACTTTCTTACTTTCTTCTTGCCATAATACATATATTCCCAAATCTACTTTAAACGGCCTTTACGAATTAATATCTGATGGTGAATGCAAACAGATTCAGGCGTTATCAGTTCTAACTGTCGAGGCTGTTAAACAATTTAAAAACTTTACGATTCTATCTGCTAAGTTTGAGGAAACAACTACTTTCCATTATTTAGAACTATTCGGTCATACCTTAAAAAATATAGCTCCAACCGACTCCTTGCATAAGCATGAGCAGCCTCTTTTGATTGAATATTTTTTGCCTAAATATTCAGGAGGATATAGAGATACACTACTAAAGAAGAGTCTAAAAACTGTAGGTGAACGTATTACTGAAGCTCAGCTTAAAATAGCGAACGATAATTATATAGCTTTTTCAAATAAAAAATTTCGTCACCACTACGAATCAGATAATTCCGCTGTTTTAACTACTGTTTTTGGTCATAACTCTTACTCTGGTTATACAACAGCACTATTTAATTCATCGACATTACCCATCCCTTCTATCATGTCAACGATGTATGCTTTCGGTGCAACAACAGAAATGATTTATACACAATATGGGTATTTGACAGCATATCAATTTATGATGCGTTCAGCTTTAAGAAACAGGGCTAATACAAAGCAATGCCGTTTCATATGCGTTGACAAAAAAACCGCCCTATTTATTCAACGTTTATTCAAAAACTCTGAGATTAAAGAGCACACACTGAAGGATGTAAACAAAGCACTAGGAATTGTTAATAATTATCAACCAATCCCATCCGGCATTCGCAAAGCAAAATCCACATTTATGAAAAAATACAATGAAAAAATGCTTGAATCAACGCACAAATCTATAACTAAAAGCATAGCAAGATACATGGATATTATGGAAACATATTATCCAGTAGAAAAAAGGTTGTTTGACTTTGATAAGTATAGGCAGCGAAGTGAAAGAAATAGCAACCCTGAGAAAACTAACTAAATAGTGATAAATGAAAGGCGCGCATATGCGCCTTTCATTACCTCTATACAAGTATTGTGAAACAGAAACCAATTACAGTTTTTTTTAACAAGCGTATGCGTTATAATTAGTAACCAAATTCTATCGTATAAAAAACGATAGCTTTATCTGAGGAGAGTGCTATGTCTGATTTCGCAGGTGTCTTCTATCGATATATAACCATTCTCCAATCAATTCCCTCTCACCCCCGTTACATCACCACGCCAGAACTACTGCAGCTTCTAGAACAACGTGGGATTTACCTTACACAACGATCTATTCAGCGTGATTTATCAGAACGCTTAAGCCTTCATTTTCCCATTTTATGTGATGAATCCACACGTCCTTACCGGTGGTCTTTAGATTATCAGTACAAAGCCAATTTACCTGTCCCCAGTGACTGGCCTGCTGGTTTTAGCAACTTCCAACTCTCATCCAAAATAGCTGCCTAACGCCTATCTTTAGGCCATTTCTTGTCGCTCTCACCAGCTATTCTGTTGCTTTGCAAAGAAGAGAGCGTGTGAGATGCAGGAAGCCGATAGCCCGACATGTCATGACAAGCACATTTCGCTGGTTGAGGTAGACGTAGATAGCAATGGTGGTGGTGAGTTAATCGGACATCGTGGTGTGTCCGTCGCCATTGTATCTCCACAACTTCAGTATCTTGACGTGCTGGGCTGTACTTCATTAACCCATCTGGATTTATCACAGTGCCAGCCAGACTGTCACATCACACTTCAAAATTGCCCTTCCTTGCAGTTCATACACGTCCCTAAACATGGCAACGGTGCCGTTCTTCACTTAGATAGTGGACATCACATGCCTTCTTTGCAGGTTCAAGGTTGGGTGAATCATTTTGATGCTTGTTGGATTTCAGGGCAGTGCTCGGTCAAAAGTGTTGGGGCTTCATGGCAAGGTGTATGGATCAGTCACCACCTCACTGACATTCCCCAAACCCCTTTAACACTCGATGCTGAGTGCTGGATCATATTATCCCCCGACACACCGCACCTTGTGATAGACGCCCCTCAATTGCGTTTTTGTTACCTCTCAGGTGGTAATCAGCTTGAGACCTTGTCCATAGTATCCCTTAGCTGCCAACAGCCTCAGATCGAAGCACAGGCATTGCCAGAACTTCGTTCAGTGGATGTCCACTCACCCACCAAAAGCCTTTATCTGCGTGACTGTCACTCCCTTACACTGCTTTCAGGGAGTGTAACTAATCTACATCTGTCTCATGTCGCACAACGGGCGGATACCTTACGAATAGAGATGACCTGCGAACGGTTGATTTTATGCCATTCTAAACTTGAAGCGCTCGACATCAATGAACCCACTGAGCTATCGGTGTTGCACTGTCCGTCACTCAACAAGGTGATATTAGCGCCAAAGACAACCGTACAGTGCGAAGGCGCGGTGCCAGAATCATTGCTCGGTGTTGCTACCGTCGTTGTGGATGAGTCGATGGTCAAATCGCTGGTGAGKGCTTATCCACAGTACCCAGACGTGATCATGGTAAAACTGGCGAAATTGATCCCTTCGATGTCACCCTCGGCTCCTTGTATAAAGGCGTTACAGCTCCTTCAGAAATTGAGCGAATTAGGTGCACCACTGAAACAGCTTTGGAAAATTCGCCTTGATCTATCAGCAATGCATCTCGCGTTTCGTACAAAACGTCGGCGTGATTCAACATCTAAAATGGCTATCGCCTTAAGCCATTGGAAGTGGCAGTTGCCCGATGATTTATGTCGTGAGGGCTGGCAGTCGGACTACCAGCTATGGGCTAAATGTGCCCCGGTAGTTCCCGAAGCGTTTTACTATCGCCATGCCATGGTGAGAGCCTGTTCTAACAAACCTGATGGGTTGGCCATGCAGACAGTAGTTTATGCCATGGCGCGGCAATCCGACTTAACGCATACCGATGAGCTCGATCTGTGGTGTGAGGTCATGAACGTCATGGCGACCAAAGAGCCCTTGAGTGTTACTAATTGGGCTCCACAGGCACGAATGTTAAGTGCACGCTACGGACGGTATCAACGATTGGATCGTGCTTATTTAGCTGCGTGTGAAAACCTTTTACATCTTCAAGATTTATTAGATGTTCTGGCGAGAATTGGATGCCATCACCCCGAAATTCGTGCATGCCTATTGAACATCGCACAACGCCCCTGGTACTGGCGGGAAGAGCGTTGCGATAACGCACGTGAAGCGGATCACTATCGTGCTAAAGCGATAGCCCTGGCGATTTCACGGATAGGCTGAATTAAAAATAGCGAAAGCGACAAGTGGCGTCGTGTGAGCCCATTACTCTACAGGGGTCACACCATTAAGGAGACGCTATGTCGCTTGCCACCAGTCCTTTTCAAGCCCGTCGTATCATTGAGGCTCAGCTCCAGCAGCTGTGGTCGTCTCCCTGTTCAACTCAGCAAATTGCACCAATTATGCTGTGGGGCCCCCCCGGTATCGGCAAAAGTCAGGTAGTGCGTGAGCTCTGTCAACAGTTAGACATTCACTTCATTGATGTACGCCTTTCCCAGATGGAACCGGTGGATATGCGCGGCATCCCGGTGCCCGATGGAGATAGTGTGAAATGGCTGGTAGCGAGCTCATGGCCAAGCGATCCCGATAGTCGGGGTATTTTGCTCTTTGACGAACTCTCGGCGGCAGATCGCTCATTGCAAGTGGCAGCTTACGAGTTGCTGCTTGATCGTCGCTTGGGAGATATTTATACCCTTCCTGAGGGCTGGCTAGTAATGGGAGCAGGTAACCGCGCAGAAGATCGTGCTGTTTCTGTACCTTTGTCTTCAGCACTTGCTAATCGCTTGCTGCATTTAGAAATGAAGCCTGATATTGAGACTTGGGGCGCTTATGCGGTCTCTAAAGGACTGCATACGGATGTAGTGGCATTTCTACGCTTTAAACCTGAGTACCTACTGACGAATGATACAAACTGCCAACGTGGGTGGCCCTCGCCACGCTCGTGGGAACGGGTGTCTTCATTGCTCAAGACAAATATTGAGTTTGATGATGTTATACAACGATTGATGATTGCTGGACTTGTCGGCGAGTCAGCATGTACAGAGTTCATAGCTTTTCGTCAGATGAACCATCACCGTTTCGATATTCCAGCGATGTTGCGTGGTGAAATCGCTGTCGCGATTCCTGAGCGTATTGATCAGCAGCTAACCTTCTGCACGTCGTTGGCAAGCTATCTATGGAAAGACGACGCCAACCTGCAAGAACAACGCCTATCAGTTTTCTTCGAAATCAGTTCACAGCTTTCCAGCGACCTAGCCACATTGATGTTGATGGATGTGCTTCGAGTAAACGATGAAACCAGTGCCGATAACCGTGCCGAGCGCGTGTTTGCACACCCTGATTTTGAGGGTTGGCTTAAACAACATGGCGTACCGATGGAACATATCACTTCAGAAGCCAACCTTGGCTTACCTCAAGGTCGCTTCGCTACCGCCCGTGCGCGCCAAGCCTCCCAAGAAGCAGTCAACGGATCAGGGCAGCAATCATGATGAAGTCATCACAAGAAGCCCTTTCTATCCGTGAACCGACTGCGGAAGAACAGGCGACAAAGGCACACCAACACACTGTATGGCGCCAGGAAATTCGTGACTGGCTGATTACTTATCCGTTCACAGCAAAGCTTGTGATGCGGCTAAAACTGGTAATGGTCGTGGATTCCCGAGTGCCTACAGCATGCACCGATGGGGTCAATGTTTTCGTAAATGCCCACTTTGCGGCTCAATGCTCATCAGCACTTCGTCGTTTCGTAATGGGGCATGAGCTCTATCATGTGTTATTGGGGCATTTCATGCGTCAGTACGGTCGTGATCGACTGTGCTGGAATCTAGCCGTCGATGCGGAAGCTAATTACCGCTTGATGCTCGACGGACTATCGATGCCATCAGATGCTGTGTTCTACCCGGCACAGGCAGGTCGTAATGCTGAGACGATCTACCAATGGTTGCTAAAGCATCCTCGTCCCGACATTGATTCGCCGTTTGATATTCACGGGGAAGAACTGTTTGCACCCGCCACTATGGATGGCGGTAACAAGGTTTTAGTGATTGATCCAGGTTTTGCACCACTTCGGGTCGATACTGAGGTAGCACGTCAGATTACCCAGCGCTGGCATGAGATGATATTGCAGGAAGCGAAGCAGACATCATGGGGATCGATACCCGCAGGGTTAGAACTGATAGTGAAAAATATCACTAAGCCACGGGTTGACTGGCGAACGGCTCTTCACGACTTTTTTCTACACCGCAGCGGATGTCAGCTAACCTGGAGTCGAATCAATCGCCGCTATCTTGCACATGGGCTCTACCTACCTGGACGACAGGGCAAGGCTTTATCCCTCATGTTGGCAATAGACACCAGTGGTAGTACACAACGTCAGTTGCCAATGTTTATCGCTGAGCTGCAAGCTCTGCTTACTAGTGTTGAGCACGTAGAAATACACTTGATCGAGTGTGATGCAGACATTCAGCGGGAACGTGTCATTAATCACGTACAGGAGCTGCAAGAAATCGGTAGTGATAATGGCGATGGACTTACGCTGCGGGGTGGTGGAGGTACCGACTTTCGCCCTGTGTTCGAACGAGCCAACGACGTAATGCCAGAATGCCTTCTGTTCTTTACCGATGGCTATGGACGTTTACCCGATATAACTTCGAGCTTACCGTTGCTGTGGGTGATTACGGAAGACGGCAAGGTACCGGCACCATGGGGACAAGCTGTTCGTCTAAAAAGCGAATAATATCAATCTAAAAGCGCAACAATGATACTGCGCTTTAAGGTCGTTATTATATGGCCTTTATAGATGAACAGATTACACCACCCCGATTGCTGCCATTCCTGCTCACTTATTCCTTATCAAGCTGTTGACTACGTCATAGCTTGATTGCTGACTTCAATGTATTACAGAGAGAATGGTACTTTGCACATAGAATCTCAATATTTGAAAGTCCAAGTAATGCCTAAGGGTATAGGCCGAGCTATACAGTTTCTTCAAAATGCTGATAACCTACCCACCTGAAAATCGCTTTTCATGGTCGTCGTCTTATGCTGTGATGAGACGTGCTACCCTGATATTGGTTAAGCTAAACAATGTACAGGTCGGTTTCCGACTGTATCAAAAGGTCTTCAGGTGAAGCGCCAAAGACATTGTTATTATCCATACTGACTTTAGCGCCTAGTACTACTTCTAGATTTTCAGCACCTTCACCCCGTAATCTGCAGGGTTAACGATGCCTTCTAGCTTGCCGATCTGCGGCAAGTCATTTTGGGTGATAACACTGTTGATGTTGGTATCAGGGAAACGTAGGTTTTTGACCACGTTAACTTGGCAGGGCATGCCCTTGCCGTTGATGTCCATGACCCAGGCAAGGAAGCCACCCGAGAACTTGGCCAAATTGCCAATCGGGTACAAGCCATAAATTTGGATGTACTCCACTAACACAGTTTTGTCGTAAACCGTGTCCGTCTCATGAATCCTGCGGTAAGCATCTAGCGGTGGGCGTGGAGATTCCCCGTTACGCGCATGGAGTAGTTTATTAATCGCCTTGATCACCGACACTAGTCGCACCAGATCCGATAGCTGGTCGCCACGCTTACCAGCCGGGTAACCGGAGCCATCCAGGCGTTCGTTAGCGTTATTGATAACATCGCGACAAGTGGGGCTTGGTTCCCAACCAAGCTCACCAATCTTTTCGTGCAGCGCCGCCACATGTCCGCTAAGAATCGCTTTTTGGGTGGGATTCATGTTGACCTTGAGCGACGGCAGCTTCGCGCTGATCAACAAAGGCTTGCCCATGGTATGCAGTAAGGCACCTAGCACTGCCTCCCGCACTTGAGGGTTATGTGGGTCGCGGGTCAGAAGCATGTCAGCCAGCTGCCCGGCGMCCTGTACGGCGTGTCTGACCCAGTCTGGCTCATCGCGTAAAAATGCGAGGGCATAGAGAAACGTCTTACGATCCTGTTCCACTAGGTAGCGCAAAGTATCAACGCAATCGTAAAAAATCTCGGCTGGGAACAGCTGTCGCGTTTTCATGTACATCAACCCCACTTGCAGCTGATGAGACACGTCCATCACACCCCGTTCCATAGGCGACTGGCGAGAGCGTTTATCACGTTCCTGAGCTTCTCGATGTTGGATTTTCTTCTCCTTGGCACCCGGAATAAATAGGGAGGAGTGATTAACCATTTTGTCGTTCGTGCCGGTACGGTAGGCAGCCTCTCTTTCTGACTCATTCACGTAGTTAAACAGTGATTCAGTCTGAGGCATCGACAAGTTGATGAACTGAATACCGACGGCCGCATAGCCGTGGTTACCGAAGGGGCGTATATGACGGATTTTGCCTTCGGCAAAAAAACTATCGCCGTTAGGAAACTCCAGCGTAACCCCAGGAATTTCCTGATCTACGCCAATTGCAATGCTGTCAGCCAGGTCAATATCGACCATGCAACCACCAATAGACAGATTTCTAAGCCTGCCTGGCACGTTGAGTTCATTCAGATAAACTTCGATGCCAACTCGGGTCTGCATGCCCAGAATGAACGGGATACGAACGGCGCCTCGGTTCTCCTTAACGAAAACGGATTCGGGTAGCTGGCACTCTAAGCGATACAACGTACTGTCTATCTGGAGCAACTTAGCGGCAACATTACTGAGACTGTAAGTTTCACGCTCATTGCTGTGGGCCCCTTTCAACGCCTCCAAGTCAAAACTCAGGTTGCCGGTGGCTACATAGCACTCGATATCTGATCCAGCGTACTCCACTTCCAGCATCATGCTGCCGGTACCTAGGTTCAATTCAATAACTTCTGCCTTTATGGCATAGGGCATGTCCTTGGAATATATAGATAACTCATGAGTGTGTTGAAGCAGCGATCGAATCACGCTTGCTGATGGGTTTTCKTACAGGATTGGAGCCGCCATTAATAATACCTGCGAAAATGGTATTGATAATTATTCACCTATATCAAGGGCATAGGTATTTTCTATTATGCATGAGACTATATAGACTTTAATTGTCAGAACAATCACTAGATACGTAACGTTTTGTACTTGCAGTGCGCTCTAACAATACCGCCTTGCTAGCATCAGGCAACTAGTCCACTCTCTTCAAAATTTTTAACAGGCTATCTATTAGTATAGATCGCACGGGGACGCTGCCATGCTTAACGAACGCTCGATGATGGAGGCTCAACACAAGGTGCATGAGCTGATTGCTCAACAAGCGCCTCTCGGTCAAACGCTGGATGCCATCGCCAGTTGGATTGAAATTAAGTTGCCTGATGCCATTGTAGCTTTCATGCGCTTCAACCCGGCTCGTCAGTCGCTAAGCCTCTMCCCTAGCCTGCGCTTCTCTAGACGTTATCAGAATCAACTGAAAGAAGTGCCTATCGGTCCAAGTTCGGCCCCCTTTGGCTGCGCGGCCTACCGGCAGGAACAGGTAATTACTGAAGACATTCGCACGGATTCTCGCTGGCTGGCGTTTCGCGATGCCGCAGMCCAAGAAGAGTTGCGCGCCTGCTGGTCAAGCCCAGTGATGACGGCCACTGGCGAGTTATTGGGTACTTTCGGCACTTACTTCCGACAGCCCTACTGCCCTAGCGAAACGAGTGAAGATCTTTTGCACTTGGCGGCTTCGCTCGTCGCGTTAGCTATCGTCCGCGATCGCGACTCAAGTCATCACCGCAGTTTGTCGGAATGGCACCGCTCGCTGTTTGTGAATCACCCTGACGGTGTTTATGAGTTTGATTTAGAAGGGCGATTCCAACGCGGTAACGCTGCATTGTCGCGCATTACTGGCTACCCGGCAGAAGCGCTAATCGGGAGTCACTTTAATGAGTTTATTGAACCTGATTATCAGACACTCACCCAGGCTAGTTTTGATATCGCCAAGCGAGGCGGTTATCGCCAATACGAGACCATGGGCAGACACCACGATGGATATGCCTATTATCTCGAAGTTCTTAATTTCCCCGTGTCTGTTGATGGTGAAATTGTCGGTGTCTATGGTATTTGCAAAGATATTACGGCACTTAAACGGGCAGAGGGGTCTCGACATTTGCTGGAACGAGGCATTCAGGCGACACCTAATGGGGTGCTCATGGCAGATGCCAGCAAGCCAGAAATGCCGCTGATCTATGCCAACGATGCCTTTTACCGCCTAACTGGCTATAACCAAGAGGAAGCGTTGGGCCGCAACTGTCGGTTCTTGCAGGGGCCAGACACAGATCGGCAAGCAGTCCTGGCTGTTCGCCAGGCGATTGCCAATCGGGAGTCGGTTGAAACACCGTTACTCAATTACCGCAAGGATGGAACGTCCTTCTGGAATTATTTGTCGCTCAGCCCGGTATTCGATGAACAAGGCGTTTGCACCCACTATATTGGCATCCAGCAGGACATCACCCAGCAACGCGAACAGGAAGCACAACTCGCCTACCAGACGACTCATGACCTACTGACTGGCTTACTTAATCGCACTGAGCTGGATGAACGTCTGGAGGAAGCCTTCGAGCACGCCCAACAGTCGCAAGGCATGCTAGTGGTTATGCACCTTGGTTTGGATGACTTCAAGACGGTTAATGATGGATTGGGGCATCACATCGGTAATTTATTGCTGATAGAGGTAGCAGAGCGCCTTCAGCTTCTAATCGAGCCGAGCGATACCTTGGCCCGGCTAACCGGCGATGAATTCGCTTTGGTGTTTGCCAACCTGGATAGTCGTCCATCAGGCAATGTGTTAGCTGAACGTGTCCTGGACGCATTCACACTGCCTTTCAAAATTGATGGCAAGTCGTTACATATCAGTGCCAGCATTGGCATTGCCTGCACTTGCGGTGTCGTTGAACACGCCCATGAGCTATTGCAGCGCGCTGGTTTGGCGATGGAAGTCGCCAAGCAACAGGGTCGAAATACCTGGAATTGGTATCAGGGAGACGTGCAACGGATCACTGAAGAGGCCGTACTACTTCGCCATAACCTGCATACAGCACTGCAGCAGGAGCAGTTCGAGCTGTATTATCAGCCCATCGTGGAGGCAGTAAGCGGCCGTATCCGTGGCTTGGAGGCGCTAATCCGTTGGCATCACCCTGAGAAAGGAATGATTTCGCCAGGGGTATTCATACCGCTGGCTGAACGAACGGGCCAAATTATCCCATTAGGCCGCTGGGTACTACGTCGCGCCTGCCAAGATGTTGCCGCTATGATTGCCTCACACGAGCGGGTGGTGCCGGTAGCCGTCAATATTTCATCACTTCAGTTTCGACGTGAGGGTTTTCTAAAAGAAGTCCAACTGGTATTAGCCGAGACAGGGCTACCCCCTGAGTTTCTTGAATTTGAAGTGACCGAGAGCGTGTTGTTAGACGGTGCCGGACAGGCCATAGAGTTGATCAACGAGCTTAAGTCGATGGGCATTAAGGTAGCTCTAGACGACTTCGGAACAGGCTTTTCAAGCTTGAGCTATCTGCGCGACCTGCCTATTCACAAAGTAAAGCTCGACCGAGCCTTCATCAAAGACATAGCAACCAGCCGCAATAATGCCGCTATCGTGCAGGGAATTATCACCATGGCCCACCACATGGACTTGGTCGTGGTGGCAGAAGGCATTGAAGAGCGCGAGCAGCAGCAGGATTTAGTCCGTCGTAACTGCGATTTGCTGCAAGGTTTCCTATTCGCTAGGCCCATGCCAAGGGATATCGTTGTAGCACTCCCAGATATATTGCCCGCTAACAAAGCGTAAGCCATGTAAAAATTCAAAATTCTTCATTTTATCTGGATAAGCGGCTGACGTTGATGGTTAAGTCAAAGAATAGCTACCTCTTCTGATCGATTAAAGTGAAAAATCAGCCGTATACAATCTTTATTAACGCACCAGAAATATATTTAAAATCAATTGCTTAAACTCTTTGCGTGTAATTTCCACAATTCATTAACTTCAGAGCCATGAGAGGAATAGCTCCCTGTGTTAATTTTTCCTCCCGATAGGCCAATGTATGAACAAACCTTAGTCCGAATTGTATTTCGATTAAATAATGGCTCTGGAAAGTTCATAATAATAGTTTCAGGGCTGACTGCTACGCTTTTCAGCTCTTTGAACAGTACTTACACCACATCCGACAATTTCAGCTGTCTTGCGAATACTCAGCCCATGTAGACGAAGCTCTTTAATCCGTGAATGAAGAGCATCGTTTACAGGACGACCTTTGTAACGCCCTTCCCGCTTTGCTTGCTCTATTCCCTCGCGTTGGCGACGGCGACGATCTTCCCAATCTTTATGAGCTACTGCAGCAAGCATATCCATTAGCATCGAATTGACAGMATCAAGCATTCGACCAGTGAAGTCGTCACTGTTAGACATCCGCAGTGCTGCATGGCTTGTTGGCAAGTCTAGTGACACCACACGCAACCCAGCACTCTGAATCGCCCCTTTAAGCCGGTTCCAATCAGGTTTTGTTAAGCGGGTAAGGCGGTCGACCTGTTCTACAAGCAAAACATCGCCATACTGTGCATCATCAATCAAGCGTGAGAGTTCGGTACGGTCGACCTTGGTACCACTAGCATTTTCTGTATACCACGCCGCCACCTTGAATCCTTTCTCCTCGATGAAAGAATTTAACGTTGCACGAGCACGGCTCGCATTCTGATCATCAGTTGAGGCTCGGAGATAAGCGCGAATAAATATCGACTCTGCCATATGTTCATCTCCAAGCATCAATGTATTCATTTGAGTGTATTCATAATACATGTAGTCTTATGGGTTGTAAATGCACATATATGAATACAGCTATACCTACTCAAGGGGTGTGTTCTCTCAGGTATACCCATACGATGCTGTTAGATAGAAGAAAGTCACGAGCTCATTGGGAGTGCATGGTTATGCTTCCTCGCTTAATCGGATAAGTACGATAGCCGTGCCGGTGTAGCCACTAGTATTGAAATCCCTTCAGCAAACGTTGGTGGTTTACTTTAGGCTAAAACTAACAGTTCCACTCCGAGTTTTTCTGCCATTTCCTTGGCTGCTACTGTAAATCCTGTTGTCGTTACCACTACACCATGTAGACAGTCGTGATATCTGGCGCCTGAATGTGCTTGCATAACGGCGTCTACACCTACATTTGAAGCGTGATGTTTGCACTGAACACCAAACTTTCCCTTGTTCGATGTTACAATAACGTCGATACCAAAGTCTCCTGATAGGGATGTAAAGTCCACAGAGTACCCTAATGCTCTGTATATGTTGGATACTTTATATTCTAAAGCTAACCCAGTCTCTAATGTAGATATTATAGGCGAAATAGACTTCTTCTCACGCTCCAATATCTCTAATATTATTAAAGACAAAGGCATTATTGTATACTTAACCTCTTGCCCAAACTCTTTTTTATATATTCTCATTATTGCTCTAAAGTCTGGATTACCATTAGCAAGCTTTATTTTTTTGCCTTTGAATGCATCTGCAATATAAGGCATATTCTTTATATTTTCTTTATGAATTACAGTTATTCTGCATATGTCTTGATATAGTAATCTAAGAGTTTCCGATTCACCTTCAGCAGAAGCTGCCATTTCTTCTAGATATTTTATTTGAATATATTTATTTAAATCACCTCCAATAGCTGGGTCTAATTTTTGGATTTTAATTAACTCTAATTTTTTTCTTTTGCAAAGCTTTTCCCATAGGGATGTTAACTTATCATTTGTTTCCAGAAATCCGTTACTAAGATTGTAGTATTCACTTACGAATGCATTTGGTTCAAGGCGTATATCACACCGATAAATTCTGTCCAACCCGAAAGGATTTTCAAATATCATATATGTATAGCTCTCAGAGTTTTTGACTACCACTTTTTAGATTTTCGAATATATTTATTGATCTGTCAAACATTGATAAAAACTTCATAATAAAACTCTGCCACACCTTATTTTTTATCAACCCGACAACATATTAAAGTATTTTTACAGCATTATAGACAAAGGTAAAAACAATAAACAACGCCCTTGAAAAATCCTCGTTAAGGGCACCTGACATTAAGTAACTTATTATAAATTCTCTTATAGAATGAGCGCATATCTTCCAATTTAGCAATCCGTCATATTAAGTCTCTTTATCGCACTCACACCTGATGAATAGCAGATAATAAATAAGGCTTACCAGCGTGGCGAGAAGCGGGTGCTGCGCATAAATTCTGCTGAGCCACCAAGATTCCGCCATCGACCAGATCAGTAGCATCCTTGCGGTACTACGCAATACAATGGCGGTTCTGGAAGACCGCGAAGTTTATTACGCTCTGGTCTGCCGCCTTAATAGAGAGACAAGTTTTTCAGGTTGATCGAGACTTCTTTCGACATTATAGATACGCCAATTATGAGCCTTCGCAGCTATTGCATCTTCCCCACTAATGGCAATTCCTATTTGGAAACTAGGCCAAGCCAGTTCGATATTAGCTACTACAGTCTCGTTCTCGTCTTTAATATCGAGCCCTACCTTGGGCAAAGGAGCACTTAGTGTTTTGAGATGGAAAAGCAAACCATTAAGGCCGGGGTCAGCCAAGTTGAAGACTTTTTGCCACTCCTCAACATTAGCTTTTTGTTGAACGTGACGCAGATGCGCAATCTCCTGACGCATGCTATGTGATACAACCATATGGTGATGATTAGGCTGCTTGCTATGGCAGTCAGCGCATAAAGCTATCAAATTTAGCTCAGCATTGTCACTTCGCACGCCATTGATGTGGTGTGTATGTAGAAGGTACTGGTGTCTAGAGAGGTCAACATCACAATTTTCGCAAGTGTGTTGTCGTGATTCTCGAAAATTACGAGAGACGTTTTGCCAGTCTTGTGTGTAGTTTTCCGCTGCCCCCGTCTCACGCGAGGGGTGATAAGGAAAGAATGATTCATACTGCTCAAAGAACTTCACGAAAGAAAATTCTGAGAAGGCTACTTGGTTACCTGGAACAGCATACCCCTCGAAGTTTAGCTTGCGTAGACAATGCTTACAGACCCTTAGATCAGTGGTATCGGATTCTTCATGCCAACCATGACTTCGTCCGGTAATACGGAAAAATTCACTATGATCTCGCGTAACCACGTAGCGCTCGAAGCGTCCAGAGTCACGCATTTCTTCAAGTGTTTTACAAAAGGAAATATGCMCCCTATTTCCTTTTGCTCCATCTAAACGGGCGGCATCAAAGCGTGAGCGGTGATCCTGGATGTAAAGCAGCACTTGCTGMCCCTGCCAGGTCAACAGGTTGTTCTCGGTGACTAATTGGCCTAGGTCTGTGAGTTCTACTCCACCCTCAGGAATCTCAAGTTCTGGAGGAGGTGTGGTAGTTTCTTTGATCTCTTTCCTTGCTAATGGTGGATTAGCACTGTGGAAATCAAATGGCTCAACCTCTACAGGTGGGCCCATGCGGCTGGCGGCAGCGCGCAAAGCACTGAGGTCAATCTCAAACTTCATGAATCCGTCTCAGAAAGTATTTCACGAATTTGGCTTTCTGCATTGGTCAGGATGCGGAAGCTGACCCTGCGGGAGCGTTCATGATCTTCTTGGCCTGCATCGTTCATGACTAAGTGCGAGGAGGAGAATCCTACGGCAGCAGTGGTCTGCTTAACCCAAGCTTTCTGTGACTGAGTTTCTGGTAATCGATAAAGATAGCTCAGTACTGAACGAGTCCGGTCTTGGGAAAGCTGCATATTACTGAAATAAGCCTCATCCTCGCTCACACTACTGTTCCAAAGGCTAGAGGTATGCCCTTCTATACGTACTTCATCAATGAACTCTTGAAATGGCGTGAGCACTCCTAGATAACGTGGGTAAAAATCGCTCAAAATACTCTCAAATCGAGAGCGCAAACGTGCTGAGCCAGTGGCAAATAGCACCTCTGGTGACTTAAAGGTCAGTGCCAGTGTGTCGGCATTAATTTCTGCCTCCCAGGTTTCGAGGTCATTGGCAAACTCATCCATCAAGGCCTGATATATCGCTACCTGGGTTTCCTGATAAGCCTCAGCCACAGCAGTGACGCGATCACGCTCTTCAAGAGCATGACGCATCAAAGCAATCGAGATCAAAAGAAATACCATCATCAGACCGGCCATAAGGTCGGAGACGCTAAGCCAATGATGCTCTTCTTCATTACCAGCTGCACTACCACGCCCGAAAAGTGCATTTATACGACTCATCAGTTAGCCCCAGATTTAGAGGACTGCACCACCTGCTGCATTTCGTTAGTAAGCTTCTGATAGTCTTGTGTGAAGCGACCGCTAATCTGACCCAGTGCACTACCCATTTCTGTCATAACGCGCTGAAGCTCTTGCTGCATGCTTTCATCGATTCGTTCCATTTGGGCATTAATATGCTCGCCTGTACGATTCACCGCTTGTTTCATGGCTGCTTCAACCTGCTGATATGCGTTGCTGAGCTGTGTTTGGTACTGTTGGCTAGCATCTTCTAGCGCCTTGCGATGTTGGGTCTGCAGGAGCTCAAGAGCTTCACTGGTTGAAGTCTGCGTCTTACGCAGATGATCTTGAGTTTCCTCGCTTGCCTCACTCAATGTACGAGTCATCTGATTGTGTTCCTGGGTAATCTGCTCAATCAGCGTTTTAACCTGCTTTTCAGCGCTTTCAATTCCCTTGCGGTATTCTTCGCTCAGATGTTTGGCACCGTCTTTAAGGGTGTTGGAATTCCCTTCCAGAGTGCCCTGCATATCACTGAAGCGTTTACCAATTCCATCGGCACCTTCTTGCATCTTCATTTCAATGCGCTCTGAGCCTTCTTGCATGCGGCTCCCCATCTGCTCGCTACTTTGTGTAAGCTGCTCGACAAGGTTTCTGACATGACTGTTCACTTCCTCGTGAGTCTCACGGAAATGTCTGGCAATCTGCTCAGACTGTGTCGAAAGCTGGTCAGAGGTTCCTTGTAAGGATTCATGCACACGGTTGTAACGCTCATTTAGGCCGCTTGCGCCTTCAATCATTTCCTCATTAATACGCGCGCTACCTTGAAGAAGTTCGTCCTTCATGCTGGCACTTCCAGTCACCAACTCCTGGGCAGCACTCTTAGCGGCTTGATTTATTTCGCTGACAGTTTCCTCAACCTGTCGACGAATCTCCGGCACAGCTTCAACAGCGCGGTCACGCATATCTTTGAAGGCGGCCAGATGCGACTCAAGGTCGTCAAGTTGACGTTGAGTGGCGGTGAGTAACGTTTCGAGGCCACTCATAGTTTCAGGAATGGCCTTAGACTTTTCACTGATGACTGTCACACTGGCTTCTGTCTGTGTAATGGCGGTAACMCCCTGAGCATACTGGTCACGCATCTCACCTAGTTGCTGGCGGTAGTTTTCTTKCCATTCGACCAGAGACTTCACAGAGGCATCCAAGGCTTTAAAGTTCTCGCCGAACTGTTCGGTCAGCTGATTGTTGAAGTCTTGAATGACTTCTTTGAGGGCATTAATTACTTGTTCAGTCGCGGATTTTGACATCATCTCAGCAAAGTCATGCATTTGTGTCGAAAGCTCGCGAGCGAAGTCATCAAAACGTTCACGTTGGACTTCAGCATATTTACCGAGTGCTTCGGTGGCCTCGGTCTGACGGCTAGTCTCTTTTACAAGCGCTTTCTGATTATCGTCCTGATGCTGCCGAAGAAGCCTAATCTGTCCTGTCAACGTATCGCTGTCATCACCGGCAATCGCATGATGCAGTTTGGAGAGATTTTCGTTCTGTTCGCGCAGTAACTGATGGATGTGCTCTGGGCCGATTTCGTCCGGGCCACTAGCAAAATCTACCTTTGGCTGTAGCCAGGGAAGACCGGTAATGATTTTGTAAAATATGGTCATTGCCATACCAAAAAGACTGGTCATAAAGGCTGTCTGCAACCCACCGAGCAGTAAGCTTATGCTTCCATCGATATCTTCAGGGTCAAAATGCAATAAGCCTATGACGATACCTGTAAAGGTACCTAACATCCCCAACGAGGTAAGAAGGTTAGGTGTATAGTGGGTTAGGCTTCTTAATTTATCCTTCTTGTAACAGACCAGCGCTGTTATGAAGAAACCCGCGATCAGTACAAAAAATATGTCTGTTACTGTACCAGCGTCGACAGCACGCAGAATAAACTCCATTCCTGTGGGGCCGCTCAGTAGTGCCTTGACGAATTCCATACTTCAGTTCCCTCATGAGCCCCTTAGAGCCATATATAGTTTTGATTTAATTATCTTTTAATGGGATAAAGACATGCCCCAAATTAATTGATGGCTGTCGTACAGAATATCTCCATGGTGATACATGCATACGAAGCTGTGCTTTAGGGCCTTCAAGCTAAAACAATTTTTACTGGCAGTTTCGATAACATAGTAAATATCGCTATCAAGCTCCTCTCCCGAGCTTTGCTAGGCATTTTCTGAGATCGAAAATGTTACTGATGTCAGCGGAAACTCTATTGTTAAATCAGGTATCAAGGTAAAGGAAATTCTTTCGACAGCTCATAATCAGGTACGGTGTAAAGAAAAATTAATTTTTTCCATACGATTTGCTTCGTTCCCATGCTTGGAAAAGAATTACCATAGCTAGCTTGGTTAGGTTCCTTCACATTTCATTCAATTCCCGTGTTGGTAACCGCAATAAGCACATGCTTACTGATTCGATTGAGCTTAACAAAAACGTACATGTCTGTCTCTCGTTCTTAAGTCCGCTAGGGTTTCGGGGCGTTGCTTGATGGCAATAAATCTGGCAGTTAAGTGCAAAAGTCTTTAAATATCAAAATCTTATACGATAAACCCCTTTTTACTGACTAGACCAGTGTTCACTTTTTCGGTCAGTTTGCTTCTTGTTACAAGCTTTAGTGTGAACGCTTCTTCCCCATCCACCTTTAGGTCTGCTAAGCGACTAGCTGAGCAGCAGGTTTACCATGATCAAACCGGGTCGTTTTACTGCAGGTGTACGTTTGATTTTGAATCAGGCCCTGAGCTTGAATCGTGTGGCTACGAGATACGCAAACAGCCTATACGGGMAAGCCGCATCGAGTGGGATCACGTCATGCCCGCTTATGAGATCGGGCGTCAGCGTCAATGTTGGCAAGAAGGCGAGCGTGTTAATTGTCGATGCAAAGATGAAATGTTCAGGTAATTCCCCCAGCCTTAGTCGAGATAAGAAAAGTTAGGCTAGCTTGACATCCTGAATCGTTTTATTGCGACGTAGTGTGCGAGAAATTTTGAGGGGGCTCGCGTCAGGAGCCGGGCGATATGCCGTAGGCTCATCCCCTGAGGAATGTCGATGGATAACGGCCAAAATTAGAAAAAAATGATCACCTGCTCCGGCAATCTCACGGAGGTGTTAATTACGTTCGGTTTGATATCCATTCACAAAAACAACGAGCAAAATTATTTCTCACCTCTGCCATTAAAGTGGTGTGATTTAACAACGCAAAAATGCTGACTGACTTTGCTTAAATGATAGATGAAAGAACGTAGCAGCCCCACCCAAAACTAGTACCTATGATGCTAGTCAGCAGCAAAAATTCAAAGATGCATCTAATACAAAATCAACGAATGTTCGCAGCAGGGTTAAACCTATTATGCTATGGTTTTAAAAAATGACACTAATTATTCAGGAGGCTGTAATGGGGAGAGCAAAAGAAGCAATGATGCAAGCTTGGCAAGATGAGGAAATGGTAGAATGGATAGAAGAAAATATTGGTGAAGATGCAGGGGAAGAAGGTTCACCAGAATGGGAAAAAGCTGTTCAAGAGTACCATGATTATCATGAAAGAAGAGAACTTCATGACATGGAGGATTATTACAGGTCAGAGTATGAATGGTATTTAAATTCTAAATCGCCTCATGGTACGTTTCTGAAAGAAGTAAGAAACATTAAAAATCTTTTAAATGTTGAAACTGATAATGAGGCTTATTTTAGCCTACTTGTTATGTCCCATGCTCATACAGTTGCTTCTTTAGAAGCGTATTTAGCATCTACATTTATTCAAACGGTTACCAACTCTGATCTATTTATTAGAAAGCTTGTCGAATCTGACCCAGTGTTTTCGAAAACTAAATTTACTCTTAAAGAGGTTTACGAGAAACATGAAAACATTAAAGTAACTGTTGCTATGCATCTAAAAGATGTGATATTCCATAAAGTTGACAAAGTCAAGCCGATGTTCAAAGATGTATTAGGTATCGATTTTGGTAATATAGAATGGCTCGCTAAAGCTGTATCACTTAGGCATCATTGCGTACATAGGGCAGGTATTGATAAAGATGGTGAACGAATAAATTTATCTGCTGATTCTATAAATCACTTAATAACCGATTGCCAAGTACTTACTCATAATATTGAAGAGGAGCTTCTATTTCTTGATGATGGTTCATTCTGATTAACCACTATAGTTTAAGGCGATGCCCTAATGATGGGGCATTTTCATTTGCCCAAATTCTACTATGCTGAAATATCAATTCTGATGTGTTGTGGTGTCTATGAATAATTCCAAGCTTTTGAAAAGATTCACTTACTCACTACGTCAAGCATAAGACTTAAGCTACTACGTACAGTTTGATATTAGGTCGCAAAATCAACGCGCAAAAATTGGGCTAACACCCAATGATACCGTAGAACTATGGCTCACGTACGCAGAAATGCCGACAGACCTAATTTATTTGGTCGATGAACGAACCTGGGAAGCCCATCGTTTTAAGATACTGGACATGCTTGGCACTCTTTTTCTATAATCGTCACTCTCATGGGCATCAACATAAAAGTATACATGCTTTGGCTCACGTCTTAAGCCTTCAGCAGGATACGTTTTAACTATCCTTCTATTAACTTCATCATAGGTAAAACCTTCGACTAAACAAGCCTCAGCAACATTTGGATTGTAAGAATGTAACCATGCATAATTTTTCTTCGTCCATGACAATACTGCTTTATGAAGAGCTTTGCCTTCTTGAAAAATATTCTGCTCTTTCACTGTAAGCCCTAGCACATTCAAGCAAAACCCTAAAATCCTAGCCCCCTTAAAGTTTGGAAATTCTTTCATTTGTAAAATCTCATTATAAATTAAACGACGAACTTTAAATCTAACTATTTTTCCAGCTTCTCCATTCATTTTCATAAGGTTAAAGAATTCGCCCCATACCGAATTATGCTGTATCCACCAACATTGGCTTACAGGTGATCGTACCATTGAAGCCGAATGAATAACGTTATAAATCATTTCGGCTAGATAATCATAGAATGTTTCATTTCTGTATTCTTCTCGAATTCGTAAAACTAAGTACTCTGGAACACCTCTCTGATCTAGAATTTTTACTGCATCTTTAATGAAATGTACAACAACACGCAAACACGACAATGTATTGTCATGCCAAGATATATTTGTAACACCATTAACTTTGTATAAATCTGATGTAGCACTTTCAATGTGCATTTTAGCACTATAAAGCACTGTTGAATGATCCCAAAAACTATTTTCTACATAGTCTGTTAAAGTCATAAGGGTAATACGACAATAACACTTCCATTGATCAGAACCCCATTTATCGCTACTCCATGGATTCGGGTCTAAAAGTGTTCCAATCCTTTCAACCATTTTATGATTTGAAAACATAGCTTGGCTTAATGGTTTGTGATAACCAATTAAACCTGATTCATAAACTTCGGCTTCATGGTATAGAAAAGAATTTTTATTTAACAATGCCTCATTTAGTATATTTCGTGCAAAAATCCTTATATTTACACCATACTTCTTAGTATCGCCAATCTGCTCAAAAAATGCTAATGCTGTAACTGGTGATGATTCAACAATGGCATGACAAAATCTCTTATCCCCAATCAAAAGTAAAATATCATCAGCAACAGTTATAACTTGATGTGGTTTAGTTTTCAACGATGAATATTTCTCTTTTTTGATTCTTTTAAAACGTGCATATTCGTCTTTATTCGTAGCATAGTGAATTAAAGATTCTGCCGAATATGTCAACTCATCTGCAATAATGGCTAGTTCGATTGGGTCTCCTTTAAGAATTGCTCTATAGAGTGTCTTTGCGTAACGCTTGCAATTTCGCTTGCCATATATCGGTGGGCGAATAAACGCGAACCATGCCCAAGTTAGAAATGTTGTTAAAAACAGACTCCCTAGTATTGCTTGCCATACTGAAGATGTTACGTAAACATCTTCCAGCACATACCATTGCTCTGCTCGCCACAAGTCTGTTAATAGTGTTAAAATCCCTACGGCTCCAACTACTGTAAATGTGATTCCCTGAAGTGGTAACGGCGCTGTATTGATTCGAAATTTATAACGTGCGTCAGCAGTTGTCCACGCTAACACCATCAGAGCAAGACCAGCTAAAAGTTCAGAGAACCCAAAGAATTTGGTAGAGTTTTCTTCAAATGGTACTAAACATATAAATCCATAGCAATTACCCATAAACTCCCCTTGTTCCTTATTACTTTAAAATTAGTCATAATCTTCACAACTATAGCATTCATCTTTACTTAAAAAGAACTGGACAATATTACTTTCTTTATCAGTTAAACTTATCTTTTTATTTTTATGAACTATGTCTTCAAAACCTTCTTCGTATATTACCTTCTTACATTCTATGTTTGTATGCTCACACTCTCCTAATAAAAACCTAAATTCTCGCTGATATTCATAAACATCAGATTTGCAAGCATATCCCCAGTCTGTTCTATTTGTTGAATATTTAACTTTCCCATAATTTATTTCTAGGTCTGTTTTTGTGCCCAATCTTTTAACTAATTCAGGAATATCTTTCTTTAAGATAAATGCATAATTACTACCAAATTCATTTCTTATCTTATTGACATCTTGAATTAAGGTTCTTAAATACTCAGGGTTATCCACTATGTCAAGTGTAAACCAGCAATGCAACCATTTATCCTTTTGCCCGCCTACCTGAATTGTTGTAGCAGTTAAAGATAGACCGGTTAATTTTATTCCATTTATTATTATTTCGGGTGGAAATTCGTCACGCCCCTTACGGTAAGAATGCATACATGATTCATGAAGGTCAGACACTCCTTCATCTTTAGAAAGGCGATAAAATTCAGGTGTATTACAATAGAACATACCTTTTATCAAATCATCCAAAAACTCTTCATTCCTAAAGAATTTGATAATGCCTATACTGTATTTAGGTATCACGTTGCTTACCCCTAATGAAAAACGGAAAATGCCCCAATTAAGGGGCATTCTCATCTAGCTATTAAGGCTTTTCATCTACAACCCAGGATACAACTTCATCATTACCATGCTCGGCCTTCCAGTGCTGGATAGTCTTGTTATTACCACCCCGCGTTTCAACAACTTCACCAGTATGCGGGTTTTTGTACACTTTCAAGGTACGTTTTTTGCGCCCATCATCAGCGCTTGTAGCTTTCTTACCGCCCTTTGATGCAGTGTAAGTCGGATCAAGCATTTCACACACATCACGCGAAACCTTTCCATACTCAGTCATCAGCGCTGTTAGGCGGTCTTTAAATTCTAATTCTTGCTTCAGTTCTTTGTTATTTTCAAGCGCATGAAGCTCTTCTTGAAGCTGCTTCAACAGCTTTTCTTTTTCCATATAATTGCTTAATACACTAGCCATGTGCTCACCCTGAATTTATGAATTAATTTCAATCACATGTTTGATATTAATATTAGAATGGTAATGAAGCAAGGTGATATGCATCAGCAAGATCGAAACGACCTTTAGTTTTCCCGTATTTTGACAATTGTTCACGATCATCTTTTGGTACTGCTTCAAGCATCTGTTGTTTGTCAGCTCTACCGCTGCCCGTAGCCGCTTTCTTGAGCGCTGTAGGTGCTATTACCGCAACATCTATACTACCGCGCATCAATCGATCAATGATGACGTAGTGAAGCCCTGCTAGCGTCCTTGTTGCTTGTCCGACGCTACCATAACTAAGCCCTTCAATGCGTACTGATGACACGCTGTACAGGTCACACAGAAATTCTATGCGTGATGCAATTTCTACCACACGCTTGAAGCTGTCCAGCGCGTCTATTTTATTCAATTTCGTCTCGATGACTTCATGATAGATCATCGTTTGAGAATCATTATCGAATATCACGACTTCCGTTTTGGTAAGTGATTGATCTATACCAGCAGTTTTTTTCAAATTTTCATATATTCTTATTCATTATTGAAAGCTCCAGACTATGGAGCTATTTAACAAACTTTCGGCGGAACTAATTTTTACTTAAAATAGAGCTATTGACGCTTAAATTTTTGCTGGTATAACTGACGCATCACTTAGCGACACAGTGAGACAACTTAGACATTCAGAACCAATAATGAGGGACAAATGGATAAAGACATAAAATTAATAACTGTTAGCCAAACAGCTAATTTACTCGCTGTTCACAGGTCGACAATTTATCGTCTTGTAAGAACTGATGACGAATTCCCGAAAATTTATGAATTTGGTTTCGGAAAACGTTTCAATAAGGACGATGTTATAGAGTACATCAATAGTCGTAAAGCTGCGTAAGAGTATCGTTGTCAAATTTAGTGGATGGTTATAATAGTGGATACTTACAAATGAAAATGCCCCTTAAAAGGGGCATTTTCTGTTAGGGCTTCTATCAAGAAATTATTTTACTGTTGCTTTGTTCACTATGTCTTGAATGTAATCGCTCCAGACTTGCAACATTACACGGCGTTCATCAAGATAATCTGCATGGTTGTAAGTTGCTCTTACTTTATTTTGCGACTGATGTGCTAACTGCTTTTCAATTATATCTGAACGATAACCCCATTGGTTTAACATCGTGCTGGATGTTGCGCGGTATCCATGTGGGCTAAATTTTAAATCACGCAACCAAGGTCGTGTTACTAATACAGCAGCATATACAGTTGTCAAACTCATATTTTTATTTTTATCTGTCGGATGTGGAAAGACATATTCACTATCACCTGAGTATTGTCTCATTTCATTAAACAGCTCGATTGCATATTCAGACAATGGTACGACGTGGCCTATTTTACGCTTCATGCGCTCAGGCCCAACCACTAAAATTTTCTTGTCAAAATCGATATCGCTATATTTCGTTTTGAATAGTTCAGAAGTACGCAACATTGTTAATACTAACAATCGATTCGCTATTTTTGTGCGATGCTGCACAGTTGAATTTTCGAACTCATCAAACAATCTTTTCAACTGTGCATCATTCAGCGCTGTTGAATGTTGGATTGGTGGTCGTGCTACATCAACTGATAAAGTCGGGTCTGTTTCACAATTTAAATTACGGATAGCATACTTAAATATTGAATGTAACCAGCCCTTCACTTTAACTGCCATAGTGGGCGCGCCGCGTTCTTCAAGTGGGCGCAATAATAAGTAAACGTCTTTCGATGTGACAGCAGCTATATGTTTATTCCCGATGTAAGGATATATGTCATTTACTAACGATACACGTATCTTTCTATTATGTTCGTCAGAGTAATTCGCTCGAATACTATCGAACCATTTCTCCGCTACATCACTGAATTTCTCATCAATACGATCAATTGCTGATTCAACTTGATCTTTTCTGATCTGTTTAGCAGCTACGAATGAACGTGCTTCAGCTAACGATACTGCTGGAAATGCTCCGATTTTGTGAAATGTATCTTTCGGCTTTCTGATGCGATGCAAAAACGTTTTCGTTCCCGTCTTGCGTACAAGTAAATACAAACCATTCCCATCGTGTATTCGATAGTCTTTCTCATCTGCTTTTAGATTTTTGATCTGCGTTGCTGTCAGTTTACCCATCGCCGTACCCCTTAGAACCTGTGGACTATCATATGGAACATTTTGGGAATATTACACGCTCTGTACCCCAATGGTACCCCATATTTTCTAAGATGCACGGCAACACCAAAAACACTCTGCGACAAACGGATATATAATAACTTATATAATTCATACACTTAAGAATATATTTATGTCTCATGCTGTAGCTATAAATCTATATGATAGTCTTGGTCGTAAATTTGCATCACTTCGCCCTACAAAACCCCAAACGGCATGGGTATCACCATGCCACGGCTATGCTTTTTACACCAGTGGTCCAGCCACCACGCGTAACGCCAGCGCGATTAACAGCACCCCGGTAATGCGGTTTATCCAGTGGGCACGCTGTTGCAGCCAGGGCAGAATGTGTGAATGAGAAAGCACCACAGCAACCAGCACGTACCACCCCCCGTCAATAATCATCGCCGTTAACACAATGATCGCTTTGGCCAGGCCACTCATTTCGGGGGTCACAAACTGGCTTAGCAGCGCGACAAAAAACAGGATCAGCTTCGGGTTGCCTAATGCCACCAGTACGCCCTCTTTGGCGGCCTGGCCCCGGCTAGTCACAATCGCATTAGGTTCTAAGGCCCCCGCTTTGCCGGCGCGCAGCGCTTTAACCCCTAGCCACGCCAAATAAGCCGCACCGCACCAGGTAAGCAGTTGGAACAGCAGCGGAAAACCGGCGATTAACGCGCCTAGGCCCCAAACGGTCAATAGCGCATAGAAGCCCACCCCAAAGGCATGGAAGATGGCCGCGGTCACCCCAGCAAAACGCCCGCCGCCTAACGTATGGCGTAGCACCAGTGCCAAACTCGGCCCCGGCGACATAGCCCCCATGGCACAAATCGCGGCGAGTGATAGCCAAAGTGTCAACGGCATGCCTGTTCCTCCTTGATGGTCAAGATTCACGATGTGGCGTCTGGCGGCCAGTATACGCCAAGCCAAGCAACACTTCGGCAAGCGCCTTAAATAACGCTGTTAGCATGGTACGCTGTTGGGTAAAATTTGCTTTCTCACTTTTTTCTTTGCACTTTTTCTCTTTTTTAAAACAACCGCCCCGACGCCCAGCGCGGGGCGTATAGAAAACATAGGACGGCAACATGGGTAGGGCTTTTCAGAACCGTAAGGAATCCATGGCCAAAACGGCCGATGCCAAGACCAAGGTCTACAGCAAATATGGACGCGAGATTTACGTTTGCGCTAAAGCGGGCGGCACTGACCCCAATGGCAATCTGGCGCTGCGCGGTTTAATGGAACGGGCCAAGAAAGACCAGGTACCTTCTCACGTGATCGATAAAGCACTCGACAAAGCCAGTGGTGCCGGTGGCGAAGATTTCTCCGCAGCCCGTTACGAAGGCTTCGGCCCTGGCAATGTGATGGTGATTGTCGACTGCCTTACCGACAACCCCAACCGTACCTTTGGCGATGTGCGCGGCTGCTTTACCAAAACCAAGAGCAAAATCGGTACCCCCGGCAGCGTTAGCCATATGTTCGATCACTGCGCGATTTTTTCCTTCGCCGGAAGCGATGAAGAGGCCGTGCTTGAAGCATTAATGGAAGCCGATGTGGATGTCACCGATATTGAGCAAGAGGGTGAGCGGATCACCGTTTTTGCCCCACATACCGACTACGCCAAAGCCAAACAGGCATTATTAGATGCCTTCGGTGAGATTGACTTTGAGGCAGACGAGATTCAGTTCCTGCCGCAAACCACCACCCCGGTGGAAGGCGATGATGTAGCGATGTTCGAAAAATTCCTAGGCATGCTCAACGAACTGGACGATGTGCAAAACGTCTATCACAGCGGTGAGCTGCCCGAGTCTACAGACGCCTAAGGCCTGTTAGTAAGAAGATTCTGCCGCGTTGCGTGCATCCAGGGCAGCATCCGGTGGCAACATCGCTGACTGTACGCCTGCGGCACTCAGCACTGTTTTACCGCGCACAGTTAGATCGGTAATAAACAAAAACTGCTGGCGCGGATCCACCGGGTAAGCGCGTATGCGGTAGTGGGTGCCCCAGGGTTTCTCTTCGGCCACCACAATAATTGGCTTATCGAACTTCAGATAGGCGCTGGTTAACGCCACATCGCGCAGCGCTTTACGTACCCAGCCTGCTTCGTGCTCGGGGTGAAGGTAAAAACTCGCCACGCACTGCAGGCTGGTACCGCCATTATTAGCGTTGTAAACGGCGTGATCCCACAACTTTAAGTGCGGCACGGCGACTAAATCATCGTCGGGCGTCTGAATATCTACCGTGCGCAAACCGACGTGCTTAACCTCGCCGTAAGTGCCTTCAATATTAACCCAGTCCCCAGGGCGATAAGGCAGTTCAATCGCCGAAACAACACCCGCAATCAAGCTGCTTACGTAGTCCTTCATGGCAAAACCAATGGCTAAGCCAAGTGCTCCCAGCAACGTGACCATATTACGTAGCGATGGCTCGATAATAATCGGTACGATGATGGCCAGTGCAGTAATCAAAATCAGTAGGCGCGTTAGAGGCACCAAGGCAAAAATGCGGAAACGCACTTGCCCGTGTAACCGAGTGGCCAGCCAGTTAAGCCCCCGCTGGCTGACAATAATCAGCACAATGGTCGATAGCACCACCACCCCAAGGGTAATCATCGCTTGGCTATCGATATCGTTAAACAATCGTGCGTACTTTTGTTGTTCGTCCATGGGTGCCCTCCGCAGGCCTGTCGCTGTTAGCGCGGCGACTTAAAGGGGATCAACCAGATAATTGCGCGATTCCAATAGCTGGCGAACGCTCGCGTAGCTTAACGGTGTGATCTGCCAACGCCCTTCGCTGCTTGAAACAATCCCTTTGCGCTGCAAAGCTAACCGGGCATTGAGTGCCTCGTGGTGTGAAAACGGCAACACCTTCCCGAGGGAGTGGTCATCCAGACCGCCATGAACCAATAACGCATGCAGCACCAGCGTGGCGATATCCCCGGTATCTGTGGAGAGTTCTGCCTCGGCGAGGGCATCGACCAGCCACAGCGCCTCTTCATCGTCTGCTGTTGGCTCACGCAGCCGCTCGCGCCAGTAGTGCCAAGCAAGACCTATATGACCACGACAGTGAGCAGCTAAGCGCTGTAGCTCTTTGTTAGGGGCTTTGTCGCCATGCTGGGTTGCTGATTCAGTCAATACTGGCTTACCGGTTCGCGTGCTGTAGACCAACGGAGACTGCCCCTCATGGGTCGCAATCTTCGCAAAGTACTGCGACAGCTGTTCGCCCTCCATGGATTGAAGGGTAAACACCGGCGCGCCCTCGATACCGACCACTTCTTGTAGGTAGGCATACGCCCAGCTGTCACAGCCAATCACACCCTGCCCCAAGCGGCCACTTAAGGCGCGCTCAAGAAATTCACGTACGCCCTGAATACCCTGAGTGTGGCGTAAAAAGTAGCGTTCTAATGCGGGAACAGCCCACTCGCGTTGATTGGCACAACGCTCTACCCACTGAGTGTCGCCTTCGGCAAGCTCGCTGAGCGTGGGTGGCGGCAAACAGGCAAAGTGGTGCTGTTCCGCCCACTGACTCACCACAGAAACATGGCCGCTGTGCGGCGGGGTAATAAAAAACGTAACCAGCGCTTGCTGGCCTTTTAGCTGCTGCGCCAAAGCCCTTGCGGCGGGCGCCCAATCGATGGGCGGCACTAAATGCGCTAGCCTAACCTCGGGCAACGCACGCAGTTCATGCTCTTCTTTTACCTGCTGCTCAGCGCTGTTTTTGCCTACCAGCCACGTCGAAGCCGAACGAAACGAGCGTCGCCACTGGCTCGCCTGGGTCTGCTCAGGGGTACGAAATTGGTCTAGCTCAACGACCGCCCACAACGGCGTGTCGGCCGATGATGGTTGCTCCCCCATGACTGTTGTCCTTATGGCTGGCGTTAGGCGCTCACTTTAGCACGGCGCTCCCAGTTGCTAACCTCAAATACGAACTTATGGTCTAAAATAAAGTCTTTACAGACAGTAGTTAGCGCACTTAACGGACTATTATTTTTTATTGCCAAGCAATGGCAAAAGCTAAAGGAGAAAGCGATGAGTGTTGTCCACGTTAGCGAAGAAGAGCTGCACGCCAAGCTTGAGAAGTGTATTGCTGGTGAGCGGTTACTGATCGAGCATGAAGGCAATCGCTTTAGTGCCCGGATTCAGCACGTCGGGCTGGTAGGCGTAAAGGTGATACCTGAAACCGAGATTAAAAACAGCCATCGCACGCCGGGTGACGTGGAAGGGGTTACGGTTCCCTACGATGAAATACTGGAATTGGAAGTAAAAGGTGTGGTCTACAGCCGCTTGCCGGATTAGCCTGCAATTGCACGCCCGGCAAGTGAGCAAGGCGTGCAAGCGGGTTATCTATGGCTCACTTCGTTGCAAGTAAACCAGCTGGAAGTAAGCCAACCGATTTAAAACGTCAGGCAAATCTTGCCGAAGTGCTGACCAGATTCCTGATGGCGGAAAGCGTCGGCGATCTCGGTCAGCGGGAATTCACGATCAATGATCGGATGCATATCGAAGGTTTCCAGCGCGCGGATCATCTCGATCTGGTGGCGACGGCTACCCACAATCAAGCCTTTTAAGCTGGCCTGTTTAGCCATTAGCTTAGCCGTTGGTACCTCACCTTCACGGCCCGTGAGTATGCCAATCAAGGCGATATGCCCACCAATTTTTACCGCATCGATGGACTGCGGCAACGTGCCAGAACCGCCCACCTCAACAACGTGATCAACGCCTTCGCCATTGGTCAGCTCTTTCACGCGCTTCCCCCAATCAGGCGTCTCTTTGTAATTGATGGTGTGCTCGGCGCCCATCTCGCGCAGCCGCGCCAGCTTTTCATTCGATGATGAGGTCGCGATCACCCGCGCGCCCATCAGGCGTGCAAACTGCAGGGCAAAAATCGATACCCCACCGGTGCCCAGCACCAGCACGCTATCCCCCGCTTTGATACCGCCATCGACAACGAGCGCACGCCAAGCAGTTAAGCCAGCGGTGGTTAACGTAGCGGACTCTGCGTGGCTATAGCCCTTGGGCTGATGAGTAAACCACTCGTAGGGGCGCACGACCAGTTCGCGGGCATAGCCATCTACGCCGTCACCCGGCGTAGTGCGAAAATCACCCACTCTGGCCGGGCCTTCGAGCCAATGCGGGAAGAAAGTTGAGACCACGTGGTCGCCAATGGCGAATTCGCTGACACCTTCACCGACCGCTTCAACCACGCCCGCGCCATCAGACATGGGAATACGCTGGTCTTCCGTCGGGATCATCCCGGCGACCACGGCGTAGTCGTGGAAATTCAGCGAGCTGGCGTGCAGGCGTACTTTAATTTCACCAGGACCAGGCTCTCCTGGGGCCGCTAGCTCAACGACCTCTAGCTTGTCTAAACCGCCGGGCTCTCGTAGCTGAATGGCTTGCATCACTACCTCCTATTGAACGCATGTCGTTAAAAAACGACTGGTCTATTTTGAGATGAGGGCACTCTCTTCGAGATCAAGGTCGTGGCCTAAAAAACCACCCGACTGTCGCTGCCAAAGGCTGGCATAGATCCCCCCTTTCGCCAGTAACTCCTGATGCGAGCCGGTTTCGACGATGCGCCCTTCGTCCACCACGATCAGCCGATCGAGCATAGCAATGGTCGAAAGACGATGGGCAATGGCGATGACCGTTTTGCCTTCCATCAGCGTATCTAGCTGCTCTTGAATGGCGGCTTCTACTTCTGAGTCCAGCGCCGAGGTCGCCTCATCCAAGACCAGAATTGGGGCATTTTTGAGCAGCACCCGAGCAATCGCAATCCGCTGGCGCTGACCGCCGGAAAGTTTAACGCCACGCTCACCTACATGAGCATCCAACCCGCGGCGCCCTTTCGGGTCGACCAGGTCATTGATAAAGGTATCTGCATGGGCGCGGCACACCGCGTTCCAAACGTCTTCATCACTGGCGTGGGGGCTGCCGTAACGGATATTATCGCGCAGCGAGCGGTGTAGCAGCGAGGTGTCCTGGGTGACCATGCCAATCTGGTGGCGCAAGGAGGTCTGGGTTACCTCGGCAATGTTTTGCCCATCGATCAAAATCCGCCCACCCTGCACGTCGTAAAAACGCAGCAGCAAATTGGCGAGGGTCGATTTACCCGCCCCTGAACGCCCAATCAAACCGATTTTTTCGCCGGGGGCGATAGTAAGATCTAAACCATCAAACACGGTTTTGTTTTCGCCTTTAGCCTGTGCATAGCCAAACCGCATGGCGTCAAACCGGATCTCTCCTTCGGGGACGTTCAGCGGCTCTGCAGCCGGGGCGTCGCGCACCGTTGGCTCCTGGGCAATGGTATTCATGCCATCCTGTACGGTGCCAATATTCTCAAACAGCCCGGCGACTTCCCATAAGATCCAGTCGGACATAAAGCGGATACGCATAACCAGCGCAATGGCGATCGTCAGCACGCCCAGGGAAATCGCTTCCATGTACCAGGCGCTGATGGCCATAGCCGCTGTACCCACTAACAGCGCAGTGTTCAGCAGCGTCAAACCCACACTCATGATAGTCACCAGCCGCATTTGGCGGTGAACAGTCACCATAAAGCCTTCCATGGCGTCGCGAGCATAGCGCTGCTCACGCTCGGTATCGGCAAACAGCTTGATGGTCTGAATATTGCTGTAGCTATCTACCACGCGACCGGTCATTTGTGCTCGAGCGTCCGCTTGGGCCATGGAGACATCGCGCAAGCGCGGCACGAAGAAGCGCATAATTGCGAGATAGCCTACTAACCACAGCCCAAGCGGTATCAGCAGTAACAGATCCGCTCGGCCCAGCAAGAAAGCCGCACCGGTGAAATAGACAATGGCGTAGACCAGCAGTCCCATCACCTTGGTCACAGTTTCGCGGATCGCCAGTGCGGTTTGCATGACCTTTTGCGACACCCGGCCAGCAAACTCGTCCTGATAAAACGCCAGGCTCTGGCTCAGCATATGGCGGTGCGATAACCAGCGGCCGATCATCGGGTAGTTACCGAAAATACTCTGATGGGTGACCAGCGACTGCAACAGCACCAACAGCGGCAAGCCGATCAGCAGCAACAGCCCCAAACCTGTTAGCCACAGCCCGTTTTCAGCCCAAAAGCCTGCCCGCTCAACGTTGCCCAGCCAATCCACTAGCTGACCCATGTAGCTAAAAAAGACCACTTCCGCCGCCGACACCAACGCGGTGAACAGCGTCATGAGCAGCAACAGCGGCAGCATCGGACGGGAAAAGTGGACAATAAACGGCATTAAGCCCTTGGGCGGCGTTTTAACCTCGCCTTCCGGGTAGGGATTAACCCGCGTTTCGAAGTAACGAAATAACGGCTGTAAAACACGCGATAGCATGAGGGTTCCTTACGTTACTGGCGTTGGTGTTGACGGTCTTTAATTTGTTATACGTGAGTGTGTAGGGTGTAGATGTCGTTAAAATGTTATGGAGAATTGGAGTGACGCAGCAGCCAACGCGCCCAGAACGGTGCAATAATCATCAGCGTCACCATACGCAACAGGTGATGAAAAGCGACAAATACCGGATCAATGTTTAACGCCACGGCCAAAATTGCCATCTCGCCAATGCCGCCCGGTGCCAGCGCCAGCAGCGCTACATCGCGCCCTACCCCGAGCAGTTGGTGAATCAGCTCGGCAAATAGCGCCAGCACCAGCAGTGCTAACAGTGTCGCCACGCCAGACTGCCATAAATAACGCCCAAAGAGCTGTCGCGTCATGCCCTGAAAACGCGAACCAATGGCACTGCCCAGTACCCACAGCATCAGGTTCATGCCCCATTCCGGCAGAGCGAGACTGGCAATATCAACACCGGATAATAGAGCAGCGGCTAGCAGCGGTGCCAGCAGTGCCGGGCTGGGCATTCGCAGCCAGCGGCCGAGTGGCAATAACAGCGGGATCAACAGCAGCATCCAGGCATGTTCCAAACCACTGTGAACAGAGCCAATACCTTCGCCGCCGCCCTCATAGGCCCAAAATAGCGGCGGTAAAAAAAGAATCACTAAAATGATGCGCAGCGACTGCGCCACCGCAATTCGTTGGGGGTCGCCACCGCACTTTTCACCTAGCAGGATCATCGCCGTCATGGCACCAGGCGAGGCACCGAACCAGGCGCTAACCGGGTCAAACCCGCAGCGCCGATACCAGGCAGCGGCCACGGCGGTGGAAGCGGCCACCCCCAGCAATAGTAGCGCGGCGGAAACGGGCCAATCCAGCACACGGTGCGCTAACTGCGGCGTAACTTGGCTACCCAACACCAGGCCCATTACCGCTAAAAACACATTACGCAGCGGCTCGGGCACCGAGACCTTCACGCCTTGTGAAGAGGCCAGCAGGTTGGCAATCAGCGGGCCCAGCATCCAGGCAAGGGGCAAACCGGTTAGTTGAAACAGCGTACCGCCCACGGCACCTATACCCAGCGAAATCGCAAGCGACTTTACACTCTCTGCACTAAAACGGTAGCCCTTCAAACGGTCCTCCAATGATCAACCTTGGCTAAGCGCCAGGATACTTATCCTGCTAAGCGTCATGGCCAGTTTATCACTATTAACTGTCGTTCTGGGGTGACGTCACGCCTTTCCAAGCGCTGGTTGCTAATTAAAAATATTTGTCTCGACGTCTGTATCTACTATCCAGCCAGCGTATAATGCCTTCCGCCATTAATGGCGAACTTTCTCAGGGCGGGGTGCAAGTCCCCACCGGTGGTGATGCCGCAGTCGATGCGGACAAGCCCACGAGCGCTCAACCAATGGCTAAAACTTGACGGTTGAGGACAGCAGATTCGGTGAGATTCCGGAGCCGACGGTTATAGTCCGGATAAAAGAGAAGGTTTCCTAGTGATATTACCCGTAGCGTTCCAACGCATACGGGTGCTGTGCTATTGGATGCCTCATGCCCTGGTTCTGGTAAACAATCCCCATAGGATGACCATGAATCAGACCCAACACTCCTCATCAGTTCGCGTTGCCTTTATCGAAGCGTCTTGGCATCACGATATAGTCACTCAAGCCCGAGAGGCATTTATTGCTCAACTTGCCAGCGAGCATGGCTTTTCTGCTGACCAAGTAGAGATATTCCAAGTGGCAGGGGCTTACGAAATCCCGCTTCAGGCTAAACTACTCGCCAAAACTGGCCGTTACAGCGCCATTGTGGGGGCAGGCTTTGTCATTGATGGCGGCATCTATCGGCACGAATTCGTTGCTCAAGCGGTCATTGAAGGCATGATGCAAGCGCAACTGGAAACCGAAATCCCCATTCTTTCGGTTGTGCTGACGCCTCATCATTTTCATGAACACAGCACGCACCATGATTTTTTCCATGGCCATTTCCGCGCTAAAGGCAAGGAAGCCGCCGAAGCGTTGGTCATGACTCTGGAAAATCATAAAAAGATTCAAGGGCTACGGTAGGTCACTGCCTAACCTCTGGATACGCTTAGGTAGCGGGCAGTTTAAATGATTGGTCGTTGCCTAAGCTGTTCAGAAACGTTTTCACATCTGCGACATTGCGTAGTGGTAAGATCATTTGCTTACTCAATATACTCCAGAACACTACACATCAGCCTATCAACCTCTTCCACCATCGGAATGCTACTGGCAGCACCGAGCTCTTGTACCGCCAGGGCAGCCGCCGCTGTTGCCCGTTGCAAGCACTGTGAGGGCGTCAGGCCAGCTTGCCTCGCAGCAAGGAAGTAACCCACAAAGGTATCGCCTGCGGCCGTTGTATCAATGGCCTTTACCTTTAAAGCAGGTTGAAAAAGGGTCTCGCTGCTGCGCTGATACCAAGCCCCCTCGCTACCTAGAGTAAGAACCACCTCGACATCGCCAAGCGATTCTTTACAACGCCTTAGCAAATCTGCAGCGCTCGACTCTACTGGCATCTCTAATAAAGCAGCGGCCTCTGTACGGTTAAAAAAAAGCAGTTCACATTGGTCTAGCGGGAGTGATGATACCTTCGAGGTCATTGGTGCTGGGTTAAATATCACCTTGCAGCCGTGGCTCACTGCTAATGGAATAAGCTGATCAAGCCCGTTACATTCGTTCTGAATAAGTATTGTGTCGCCAGGAGCGGTTTGCGCAACAAGAGCCGTCATTTTCTCCTGCGTAAAACCATGATTGGCGCCAGAGAACAAAAGAATAGCGTTTTCACCCAGTGCGTCAATTTGAATAATGGCATGCCCACTTGGCTCTGGGGTCAATTCGATATCTTTCACACCAACACCCGCAGACTCAAGCTCACTGCTCACCCAGGCATCTATCGATGAAACTCGCCCCCAGTGACTCACCCTTCCTTTGGCACGCGCTATTGCCAACGACTGATTGACGCCCTTCCCACCTAATCCAATATTATAATCACCGCTTTCCAAGGTTTCGCCAGGGCGAACAAAATAGGGTACACGATAAGTATAATCGATATTGATGGAACCAAAATTAAAGATCATTGACACGCCCTCTTATTCAAAAAGCCAGCCAGCTTTAAAGCTGACTGGCCTCTAGGCAAGTTTCTCTAACACTTACTCTTCTAATGCTTACTCTTCTAAAACCTATTCTTCCAAACCTTACTCTTCCAAAACGAAGGGAGAGGTATATTTATCTACATTATCTGGCGTAATAAGGATGCAGTCATAAAGCTGCTTTTCACTATCTAATCCTGTTTCTCCGGTATTAATGTAGTGATCAGCAATTTTTACGGCATCTTCTGCAAATACAGCCACCGGCTGTAGAACAGTATAAGCCAACTCACCCGAGCGAACCGCATCAACAGCATCTGGCGAGCCATCAAAACCACCTACTATTACATCGTCTAGCCGCCCCTCCTGCTTTAGGGCCACAATGGCGCCTAAGGCCATTTCGTCGTTACCGCTAATGACGCCTCGAATATCAGGATGAGAACGGAGCATGCTCTGCATTTTATTGCGCCCTTCCGTCCGATCCCAGTTAGCGATATCAGACGCAGCAAGGCTAAGATCGGGGTATTGGGTAAGCACCGTCTCATAGCCATTGGACCTTGTCGCAGCATTGTTATCAGAAGGAGGCCCCTTTAACTCTATATAGGATCCCTCGCCATCTAGTTGCATTGCCCACTCTTGTGCGCCTAACGCGGCTCCCTGTGCATTATTGGAAACCAGTTGCGCCTTGGCCAACCCCTGCTGGTTAATCTCAGCATTAATAATAAATACCGGAATTCCCGCCTCGATTGCTCTTCGCACCGCGCCAATGGAACCGTCCGCATTCGCAGGGTCGAGAATGATTGCTTTAGCCCCATTGGTAATTGCCGTGTCAACCTGATTGCTTTCAGTGTTGGTGTCACCCACATGGGAACTTACATTTGCTTCATAGCCCAACTCTTCTGCTGTGCGCTCAGCAATGGTTCCTTCCGTTTGCCAATAAGGGTTTGACATATCATTGACAATAATTGAGATCAGCCCCTTATCCTGAGCAACGATAGAGCCGCTAAAGAGCATCGAGACACTGGCGAGTGCTGTAAAAAGCATTTTTTTACTTTTAGGAAGCATGATTATTACCTCATCGTTATGATTGTTAGTCTTTGAATTGGTAGGCCTGAGCAGGCCACACTTCTAAGCAATGCTACGTTAAGTAGCGCTTGCCCTAGAACCTTCGCGCTTAATCTCTGTAGATTTCTCAGCTTTTTTCGAGGACTTGTTTTTAGCGCTGTATTGGACATTATTTAACATGACAGCGAAGACAATAACACTGCCCGTGAATACCATCTGCCAGTAGGCAGACACACCGATGATGACAAGACCATCAGCTAGAAAACCAATCACAAAAGCACCCAATAATGTATTTCGAACCGTGCCACGTCCTCCCATTAGTGAAGCACCACCAATCACAACCGCTGCAATCGCTGTCAGCTCATAGGTAGTACCTGCCGTAGGACCAGCAGACGTCAACTGTGAGGCGAGTACAATTCCAGCCATGGCAGCACATACGCCAGAAATAATATAGACAGAGAGCTTAACGCGATTGACGGGCACCCCAGAAAGCTCTGCAGCACGGGCATTGCCACCGGTAGAGTAAATCCACCGACCAAACGGCGTACGACTGAGCGCCAACATGCAAATAACCGCAGCACAAAAGAGAATCAAAACACCTACAGGAATACCGAATAGTTTATTAAACCCAAGCCATTCAAACCCAGTATTACCTAATGCAGGGTCACCACTTAAACTATTGAACGTTAATCCATCGGTTAACAGCAGTGCGGCTCCACGAGCGACATACAACATGCCAAGCGTGGCCACAAAAGCAGGCACTTTGAAGTAGGCAACTAATACGCCATTTATAGCCCCCACGAGGCCGCCCAGTAAGCAGGTAAGTACCACGACGACCCACACTGAAGGAAAGAAAGCCACGTTAAACGCTTCAATTTCGACCCCTTCTAGCAACATACCTGCGAACACCCCGCAAAGTGCTAGCGTAGAGCCAACCGACAGATCGATACCACCGGTCAGAATAACAAATAGCATGCCGATACCTAGCAAGCCAAAGACGGCCACATGCGAAGACATGGTTAAAAAATTACCCGTTGAAAAATAAACAGGCGAGAGCATGGAAAAGACAATAATGATCACGATTAATGCGAAAAAAGCCCGACCTTCCAGCAAAATCTTGACGATATCGATACTGCCTTTTTCAACCTGTAACGCATTATTATTGTCATGAGACATGTTGTGATGAGACATAGTCATTACCTATCCGATTGAATAATCACGCAGCAACTGATTCGCCCGAGGCCGCCATAATTTCATCTTTCGTTACCCCCGGTTTGAATTCAGCAGAGATCCGCCCTTTGCTCATCACCAGCACTCTGTGTGGGATACTCAAGCACTCGCTTACTTCAGACGTTGTAAAGACAACCGCCAACCCTCGCCGGGCCCCTTGGCTCAATAACTTGAATACTTCGGCTTTGGCACCCACATCAATGCCACGGCTTGGTTCATCAAGCATGATGACGTCTGGATGCGTCGCCAACATCTTCCCGATGACCACTTTCTGCTGGTTACCGCCAGACAATGAACCAATGGCAGCCTCTCCACCGTCTGTTTTGATGTGCACCTTATCGATAGCGGATTTAATCATTTCTGCCTCCAAGCGGGATGACGTAAGCCCCTTGCGAGTAAACGCATGGATACTGGCTAGCGACAGATTTCTACCGACGGATAGGGTGGGCACTAATCCATCACGCTGACGATCCTCTGGCACTAACACCAACCCTCTCTCGATTCGCTGCGCAATGTTGTAATGCGAGACATCATTTGAGTTGAGCAAAACATCGCCCTTGGATTGCCGGGTTCGTCCGGCCACACACTCCAATAACTCAGTTCTCCCTGCACCCATTAACCCATAAATGCAGACAATCTCGCCTGCGTGCACATCAAGCGAAAAGTCCTCAACAACATAACGATCTGCCACTTTATCGTCGCTGACGTAAAGGTTCTGGATGGAGAGCGCGATGGAGCCCTGCTCATACCCTGTTGGCGGTGAGCCAAGATCGAAACTCTCTCCCACCATATTCCTAACAATCCACTGCAGGTCGATATCACAACGCGGAGCATAAGCTGTCATAGCACCATCGCGGAGAACAACGGCATGATCGGTAATCTGTAGCGCCTCTTCCAAATGGTGAGAAATATAAACAATCGAGACACCCTTGTTTTTGAGATCCTGGACGACTTTAAATAACGTCTCGACTTCCGTGGCACTCAATGCGGAAGTCGGTTCATCCATAATCAAAATGCGAGAGTTCTTGGACAGCGCTCTCGCGATTTCAACGATTTGTTGCTGCCCAACCCGTAGATCTTCGACCAGGGTAAGAGGGTGGATCGGTTCATCCAGCTCCTCCATTAACAATTCAGCCTGACGCGCCTCCTCTTTATAGTCGACGCTGCCTCTTCCTTTAGTCAGCTCACGCCCCATAAAAATGTTGTCGCGCACATTCAGGTTAGGGGCCAAGCTCAACTCCTGATGAATAATGGTAATCCCCAGCGCTTCAGCATCCGACGGCGACGAAAAGCTGACACTCTCGCCTTCCAATACAATCTCACCCGCCGTCTGAGCAATGACGCCAGACAAAATTTTCATCAGCGTGGATTTACCCGCTCCATTTTCGCCAAACAGCGTTGTCACCTGTCCTCGATAAATATCGAAGTTCACCTCTTTGAGGGCTTGCACAGCACCGAAACGTTTTTCGATATTGTGTGCAGAAAGAATCACCTCGGGCGGAGCCACTTCCACTGTTGATCTATCGATACTCATAGCTGCCCCTCACTCAATGATCGCTATACTCACAGGAGTAATTAGCCAGTTTTTGGGATTTATCATGGTAAAGGAGCCGACTACTTCTAACGTTTTTCCGGCTAAATCTTGGCCGGAAATATCCGCCAGCACTTGACGCTTCATTTCGTCATTGAGCGCTGCGCCGACATCTTGGTACTCAATCTGATTGGTGAAGTCGCCAAATTGAATATTGCCGGTTGTATCTCTCAGCGTAGTGCCATTAATGGCTGGGCCTGTTTGCACACGAATGACGATATCTGAAGGCACATCAGCAACCTCAAGGGTGTAAACGCCCCCCCGGCCTTCTACAACAACTCCGGATAAAGAGAGTGGGACAATATGACCAATGCCAGCAGCCACACCGTACCTCTCACCTGCCGCGCTGGCATCTTGAAGCACTTCTGGCGCCAATACCGATGCATCTACAGCGTTATTCTCGACATATGCCTGGATCTCAGGAAATGTTTCCTGAGCAAATTGCTGGGGTGAAAACCCCACCGTACTCTCAAGTTCAGTAAGACTAATGACTTTGGTATCAAACGCCATGAGTGCAAACAGCACTAACGCAAAAGCAGCTGCCACATAGACTTTTATACGCTTATCACCGGGCACCGAATTTAATGTCGCCGACATAATCACTCCGGTTATCATTGTAGTTATAAAAAAGTTATAAATAAGAAACTTCCACTACCTACTTCCCGTCAGGTATAAGCACAACCTTTAATGCATTAGGGTCATTGCGCATTAGATCTAGCCCTTGATGAAATTCAGCTAACGGCAGCTTATGGGTCACCACATGATCCGTTGGGAAATCACCATTACCAATGCCTTCAATGACAGGTGGGTAACAATAAGGGCCTAGATGCGCACCCAGTACATCCAGCTCTTTACGATCGCTAATAATGCTCCAATCAACAGTCACTGGCTCTTTGAATACACTAAATTCGACAAAGCGACCCAATTTACGGATCATATAAAGACCTTGCTCTACCGACTGTACCGCACCGCTCGCCTCAATATAGATATCGCAACCATAGCCTTCCGTTATGCCTTTAACGTAGTCAATAACATCGACTTCAGCGGGATTCAGGACAATGTCAGCACCAAACTGTTTAGCAAGCTCTAATCGCTTGTTATTGAGATCCAGCACGACCAGCTTGGAAGGCCCGGACTTTTTGATCGCGCCAATCATCCCTAGCCCTAGGGTTCCCGCACCGGAGAGGACAACCACATCTCCCAGCTCAATCTGCGCACGCTTAACGGCATGTAACGAACAAGCATAGGGTTCAATAAGAACCGCTTTCTCCATCGGAATTTCATCTGGCAACTTGTGATTAATGGCTTCTTTAGGAAAGACCATATATTCAGCCATACCGCCATTTACGTTGTGCTGAAATCCATACACGTCGTGCTTTTCGCACATCCAGTACTGCCCACGGTTACAGAAACGGCACTCCCAGCAAGGCACGATTTGCTCAGAAATAACGCGATCACCGACCTCAAGGTTTTTAACGCCCTCTCCTAAAGCCATAACATGGCCAATAAACTCATGGCCTGGAATCATTGGCGCTTTGATATAAGCAGGCTGAGTATCATCTCCCCAAAAGCTGGGGGCGCCTTCATAGGCTTTGAGATCGCCTGCGCAGATTCCGCACGCTTCAACCTTAATCAGTACTTCACCCTCTCCCGCCTGCGGCACGTCCACCTCTTCAAGGCGATAATCACCAGGCGCGTAGGCTACGACGGCTTGCATGGTTAGTGGCAGTTCGGTGTGATTGTTGTTATCGGCGTTATGCATTACTCACTCCTAATATATCTTGTATTGCTTGGCTAGCGGCGCACGCTTTACAAAAGATCTTGCTGTGTACATATGAATTAACTGCTTTAAGCATAGCTGAGTCAATCCATAATGGAATTTTCTAATCTTATACTTTAGACCAATAACGTAATTGCTTGTTTTTTATATTTAAATTTTAAAAATGGAAATTATTTATTATTTCGGCCATGTGAAAACATCGCCCTAAGCCATTCTATATGTTCCAGCATCGCGCAAATGTACAAACACCTACCAAATACCACTGGCATCGGAGCGGGAGACAAGGGAGAAACCAGGCATGCAAAGAGCGCCCACATGCCTAAGGAAAGCCAATAAATGCAACAGATAAAGTTGGGCCGGCCTAAGCTTAAGATGCCGAGAAGTCCTAGATTTTGAATACAAATTAAGCGCGCACTTACCCGGTAGTCGCTTCATCGAGACGCAGAATGGTGTGTGCGTTAGTGACACTAGTCGCCAAGGTATCGATAACCCCGGTACGCAGCGCCCCCAGTATGCCGACCGCTTTAGTATTCTCACTAGCGATAGCAATAACGTCTGGAATACGCGTGAGATCCTGTATATTAAGCCCCMCCACACGCCCCTGCATCTGCGTGGCAGAAGGCTTCCCATGGATATCGATAAAGTCATACCCCATCATATCGCCCACTGTCCCAGAGAGCCGTGCTTCAGCAATCTCCTGGGCGGAAAACCACCCCATACGCACCATATTACTGTCTTCACTGACATCGCCTACACCAATCAAAGCGGTATCCGCACGGCGAGCCCGGTCTAGTGTCTGGCGCACGGTGGAGTTTTCMTACAATGCATCCCTAAGCTCACCATTCTGCACCAGCGCAGGGGCATAAAGCGTCTCACTGTCACCGCCAAACCGACTCGCCAAACGTCGACAAATATGGTCAGGATTCATATGCTCGCCTGCACGCAGCGAGCCGCCAATTGCACACACAAATGAAACTTTTAACGACTCCGCCAGGAAAACATTATCCGCCACCGCGGCGACGTTACGCCCCATGCCAACGGCCACGATCTGGCCATCGGTCAAGCTACGCGACAAATGGTCGGCCACTAGACTCGCAACCGACGAGCGCTGCACATCCGGATCGGCATTATCCAGAGCAATCAACGCTCGCTTCAGGCCAAAGCGCCGTTTGAGCTCTTGCTCAATCTCAACACTAACCGCGGGATGCAGGCGCACGCGAACATCCACTATCCCTTCTGCCTGGGCACGCTTGAGCAGCCGCCCTATTCGCACACGCGAATGGCCGAGCCTATTAGCGATCGCTTCCTGCGTCTCCCCCTGCACATAGTAGAGCGTTGAAATCTCTGTCATTAAGTCTATATCTGCAGCGTCTTGACCGTTCATCCTCGGCATCCAGGAGTTGTTGGAGGGCATGTATCATGTCAGTTTGCTTGACACTTTTTCAACACAGGAATCAGCGCCTGAACAATCAGTGCCAATGAAACTGAACCAGCATCCGGTGTACCCACGCTTTTTTCGGCTAATGGGCGCGCGCGGCCAACACGGGGAATTAATTGCTTGGTAGCCTCAGCCGCCTCACTCGCTATGCGTGCAGCGGACTCCCAGCAAGCCAAAGCTGTCTGGCCTTTCTCAGCTTCCCAAGACAAGGCATCGGCAAAAGGCACCAACACATCGACAAGCGTTTTATCGCCCAACTCTGCCTTACCGAATGCCATGACTTGCTGGCGGGCATTGACCACACCAGCAGCAAGACGCTGCCCTGAGAGCGGCTGCTCATTGCCAAGCGATTCACCTATCGCTTTTAAGATCACCCGCCAGATAGCACCAGAGGTACCGCCCGCCTTATCAGACCAGCGCTGACCAGCCCACTGCAGCACTGTCTCGGCGCCCGCGCCGCCATTGAGCGCCTCTTTGGCCGCTTCAAGCGCTGCCTTGCTGCCCCGCTGCATACCAATGCCGTGATCACCATCGCCCGCCACAGCATCAATCTGGCCCAGCATCTCGCAGTTTTCATTGACCGTATTTGCGAGCACTTCGAGCGCCTCAACAACGCCCCTGGCTAATGCTCGCGAGGCATCGCTCGCCTTGGGAATCTCATCTTGAACAACCACCTCGACTTCGGCCGGATCCAGCGCCTGCGCTGGTGTCACGCTGCCTTTTCGATAGCCCGGCGCATCCGCAGCGGCAGTCCACAGCGGCTCCATGTCTTTATCAAGCCAGAACAACGTCAGCGAAACCCCGGCCATATCAAGACTGGTTACCAGCTCGCCCACATCCGGCTCGACGATGATGACCCCAGCTTTCTGCAGCAGCTCGTCAACCTTACGATAAATAACGAACAGTTCTTCATACTTAACGGTACCCAAGCCATTGAGTATCGGCGCCACCCGGGCCCCCTTGATATTGATTCCTTCTGGCACCTCTTCCAATAATCGGGTAACGAGAATGTCTGCCAAGCCATCTGCGGAAGGGATATCCGTCTCACTAATCCCCGGCTCACCATGAATGCCCAGCCCAATAGCCATTCGGCCTTCGGGCACATGAAAGAGCGAATCGGCTGCCCCTGGTAACGTGCACCCCTCAAACGCCACCCCAAAAGAGCGCGTGCAGCGATTAGCCTCCTTCGCCACTTGCACCACTTCTTCCAGTGATAATCCATTTTCTGCGGCAGCGGCAGCAGCTTTGAAAACGGTTAGATCACCGGCGATACCTCGGCGTTTATCAATCTCCGCCAAGGGGGCACTGGCGACATCATCAGTGACCAGCACGATTTCACAGGGAATGCCGTCCGCGATCAAACGCTCGCGCGCCTCGCCAAAATGCAGCACATCCCCCGCATAATTACCAAAAGAGAGCAGCACACCACCGCCGTTGTTAGCGGCTTTAGCGACGAAGTAAACTTGTTGCGCAGAAGGCGAACAAAACAGATTTCCCATGACCGCACCATGGGCCAGCCCCTGCCCAACCAATCCCGCAAAGGTTGGGTAATGGCCACTACCACCACCAATCACAACCGCAACTGTACCTGCCTGACTGCGCGTACTGCGCACAACACCTCCCGGCACAGCCATCAGTTTATCGCGATGTGCAGCGACTAAGCCTAAACGGGCTTCTTCAGGGAAATCACTTGGGTCATTAAATAGGCGTGTCATTATTATATCCTCTGGAGTGAGGCCAAACTGCGTGATCACAGCTTGCATGCTGTTGTTATTAATCAGCGTCGACGAATATGAGCGATMCCACGGTTACGGAGTATTCAATCGAGACTCATATTCGTCAATTTTTGCGATTTTTAATTCGGAATTACCACCCGCAAAGTGGCTGCCCAAAAAGGTTGCCACTATTGATTTAGCCAACTCAGGCCCAATCACCCTCGCCCCCAGCGTGACAATCTGAGCATCATTGCTGGTGCGCGCCTTAGCTGCTGAGTATGTATCGTGTGCCTGCGCAGCGCGGATACCGGGCACCTTATTGGCAGAAATAGCCACTCCGATTCCCGTGCCACATACCAGTACTGCACGATCGAAGCGCCCCTCCTTAATAGCCGTGGCCACCTCAAAGGCAATGTCCGGGTACAGCACCGGTTGGGCATTAAAAGTGCCGAAATCTTCAACTTCGTAGCCTAACTCCCGGATATAACCAATAAGAATCTCTTTCAAATCGTAAGCGGCCTCATCACCGCCAATGGCGACTCTGAGAGAAGCCGTCGCATTAGACATTCATGCTCTCCCCTTCCGGACAATAGAAATGCGGACGACTAACAACGGTAAACACTACTACGCAGTTGCCAGCCGTCTACTGACGCTATTCAATCTATCACCAAACGAGCATTTGTAAACACGCAGATCATAAGATCATATTGCTTTTTTATGAGCCAATTAAGATAAAAAACTCAATTCAAAACCATAAATTATTGATCTAAAGACAAATATCTGGGAATAGAACATTACTCATAGGGCACTATACTTTTGTGCAATGGCCTTAAAATCGATTCATTCGGCGTGCCGATTTGACTAAATCGATAAAAATGGTCAATCATTTGAACACATGATGTTCATTTCTATGGAGAATAGACAATGTCGCTTCTGAATGGATTACGCGAACACTCACTGGTCGTGGCCGACACGGGCGATTTGGATGCCATAAAGCGCTATCAACCACAGGACGCCACCACTAACCCCTCTTTGATTCTCAATGCCTTCGAACTACCTCGTTACCAAGAGATGATCGATAGAGTGCTTGCTGAATCATGTCGCGATGAGAGCGACCCGAGCCGGATAGTTGACCAACTTTCGGTTGCCATCGGCGGGCAAATTGCCAACGTGATACCTGGACGAATATCGACAGAAGTGTCCGCACACCTCTCTTTTGACACCCAAGCGAGTATCCACAAGGCCTACGAGTTGATTGAGCGCTACGAAAAACAGGGGATTAACCGCAACCGTGTGCTGATCAAGCTCGCGTCTACCTGGGAGGGGATCCGTGCGGCTGAGCAACTAGAGCGGGAAGGTATCAACTGCAACTTAACGCTCTTGTTCAGCGATGCTCAGGCGCAGGCCTGCTTTGATGCAGGGGTGTATCTGATTTCCCCCTTCGTTGGCCGCGTTAGCGATTGGTACCAAAAGACAACAGGTAAGCAGTTCACTCCAGAAGAAGATCCTGGCGTGCTATTTGTAAAAGGGATTTGCGAGAGGGCTGCCGCTGGTAGTTACGACACAGTCGTTATGGGGGCGAGTTTTCGTACCACCGATCAGGTCTTAGCGTTGGCAGGTTGCCATCGCCTGACCATCTCTCCCGCACTGCTAGAGGAGCTTAATAGCATGGAGGGAAAGGTGGCCTCAAAAATCCAACAGACACCTGTCACCCCTGAACCATGCAAACCGCTATCAGAAGCTGGCTTTCGTTGGCAGCATAACCAAGATGCAATGGCCAACGAGCTGCTGGCTGACGGGATCCGACGCTTCGCCAGCGACCAACAAACATTAGAGTCGCTGATTGCTCAACGCTTGACTGCTCGCGCCTAACGACACGCTACTCAATATAACAACTAAGGTATCACTGCTATGAATAACCGTTTTGAGCTGGCTAATGCCATTCGCGCCCTCTCCATGGATGCCGTTCAGAAGGCCAAGTCCGGCCACCCTGGCGCCCCCATGGGAATGGCTGATATCGCCGAGGTGCTATGGAATGACTACCTCAAGCACAACCCCGAAGACCCCAAGTGGGCCGATCGTGACCGCTTTGTGCTCTCCAATGGCCACGGCTCCATGCTGCTGTACTCCCTGCTCCACCTCAGTGGCTACGAGCTAAGCCTGGAACAGCTGCAGAATTTCCGCCAGCTGCATTCGCCCACCGCGGGCCACCCGGAATTCGGCTACGCGCCCGGCATTGAAACCACCACTGGCCCACTGGGTCAGGGTTTTGCCAATGCCGTGGGCTTTGCCATCGCGGAAAAAACCATGGCGGCGCAGTTCAACCGCCCCGGCCACACCATCGTTGACCATCACACCTGGTGCTTTGTAGGTGACGGCTGCTTAATGGAAGGTATCTCCCACGAAGCAGCCTCCCTGGCCGGTACCCAGCAATTGGGTAAGCTGATCACTGTATACGACGATAACGGCATCTCTATCGATGGCGAAGTGGAAGGCTGGTTTACCGACGATACCGCCAAGCGGTTTGAAGCTTACGGCTGGCACGTGGTGCCCAATGTGGATGGTCACAAGCCTGAAGAGGTGAAAGCCGCGATTGAGCTGGCCAAGAGCCACGACGATAAGCCGAGCCTGATTATCTGCAAAACCATTATCGGCTTTGGTGCGCCCAACAAGCAGGGCAAAGAGGACGCCCACGGTGCGCCCCTAGGCGATGACGAAGTGGCGCTGGCACGCACCCAGCTCGACTGGCCCCACGCGCCCTTCCATATCCCCGAGCCGATTTACTCGGCCTGGGATGCCCGCAACGCTGGCAAAGCAGCCCAGCAGAAGTGGGAGGAGCGCTTTGCTCGTTACGCAGAGGCCTTCCCCACGGAAGCGCGGGAATTTACCCGCCGCATGAAGCGCCAGCTGCCGACGGAACTGCCCACCGAAGCCTTGATTGAGCAGGCCCAAGAGCGCGGCGAGACCATTGCCTCGCGTAAAGCCTCCTTTGAAGTGTTAAATGCCATTGGCCCGCAAATGCCGGAACTGCTGGGCGGCAGTGCCGATCTGGCGCCGTCTAACCTGACCTTCTGGAAAGGCGCCAAAGCGATCACCCCAGAAGATGCCAGCGGCAACTACCTGCACTACGGTGTGCGTGAGTTTGGCATGGGGGCGGTTATGAACGGCATCGCCCTACACGGCGGCCTGGTACCTTACGGCGCGACCTTCCTGATCTTTATGGAGTACATGCGTAACTCGATCCGTATGGCGTCGTTGATGGGCCAGCAGGTGATTTACGTATTTACCCACGACTCCATTGGCTTGGGGGAAGATGGGCCGACTCACCAGCCCATTGAGCAACTGACCAGCCTGCGCACCACGCCTAACCTCAATACCTGGCGCCCTTGTGATGCGGTGGAAACAGCAGCCTCCTGGGATGCGGCTATTAAGCGTCACTCGGGCCCCACGGCGTTGGTACTCTCTCGCCAGAATCTGCCCCATCAGCAGCGCACCAAAGCGCAGCTGGCATCGATTCAAAACGGGGCGTATGTCCTGAAAGATAGCGAAGGGACGCCCGAGCTGATTCTGATTGCCACCGGTTCAGAAGTCGCCCTGGCGATGGACGCCGCCGCCGAGCTTGAGCAGCAGGGCAAAGCGGTGCGGGTAGTCTCGATGCCGTCAGCCTACCGCTTTAACGGCCAGGACGCGGAGTACCGCGAAAGCGTACTGCCCAAAGCGGTCACCAAGCGTATCGCCATCGAAGCCGCCCACGCCGACTACTGGTACAAGTATGTGGGCCTGGAAGGCCGTGTGATCGGCATGACCACCTACGGCGAATCCGCCCCGGCGGGGGATCTGTTCAAGCACTTCGGCTTTACCGTCGAGAACATCGTCAACCAGGCCAATGAGCTACTGGATTAGTAAGGCTGCGGAATCTCGCCATCATCATCGTCGTCATCGCGCATACGCGCTTGGCGTTCCGCCTCTTCCTCTTTGGCATCGTCGATGACTTCCATCAACTCATCGACGTTGGCAATATGAGTATCGGCATCGAAGTGGCCGGTGAGCTTACTATCTGGGTGCAGCTCACCGGTTTCATATAACGCCCACATCTCTCTGCCATATTCGGTAGAGAGAAGCTCTGGTGCGAACTGGCCGAAGTAGTTGCGCATGTTATCCACATCGCGATACAGCATCGCTGCCGCGCTGTTATTGCCGGCAGCATCAACCGCCTGAGGCAGATCGATAATCACCGGGCCAGAGGCATCGACCAGCACGTTAAATTCCGACAGATCGCCGTGAATCAGGCCTGCGCAGAGCATTTTAACCACGTCCTGAATAACCTTGGCGTAGTAGGTCTCGGCCTGCTCTGGGGTAAGCGTGACTTCGTCCAAGCGCGGCGCGACGTTGCCCTCGGCGTCGCTGATCATCTCCATCAGCAGTACGCCGTCGACAAAACCGTGGGGCTCGGGCACACGAACACCCGCCGAGGCAAGGCGATAGAGCGCGTCGACTTCGGCATTCAGCCACGCCTGCTCCTGCTCTTTCTGGCCGTAACGGGTTTTTTTGGCCATCGCCCGTGAACGGCGGCTATTGCGCTCTTTACGCCCTTCTTGATACTGAACGGCCTGTTTAAAGCTGCGCTGTTTGGCCTCTTTAAACACCTTGGCGCAGCGCACTTCCTCACCGCAGCGCACTACGTAGACCTGCGCCTCTTTACCACTCATTAACTGCACCAGCACCTCGTCGATCATGCCATCATCGACCAGCGGCTGTAATCGCTTAGGGATTTTCATGGTTAGCTGCGTCGGCTCCTCTTTGGTACGCGTTCAATAACGGATACGGCGAACACGGAAAGCCCGCCCTTTTAATTTATCACGCTCGAGTTTGGCCTGAGCTTGCTGGATCACATTGCGCTCCACGGCCACATAGGCACTGCGGGCGAGCACTTTGATTTTACCCACTTGCTCACCGCGCAGCCCACCTTCACCGGTCAGCGCCCCCAGAATATCACCCGGCCGCAGTTTATCCTTTTTTCCGCCCGCGAGTTGCAGCGTCGCCATTAGCGGCTCAAACGGTACCGAGTGCTGGGGTTTGGGCAAAGGTTCCGTTTTAATCGCCTGCTCCAGCAACCCTTCCAGCCGCTCCAGCCGGTAGCTCTCTTTCGGGGTGACTAGCGTACAGGCAATGCCACTAGCGCCAGCACGGCCGGTGCGCCCAACCCTATGTACGTGCACATCAAGCTCGCGAGCAATTTGGTAGTTAAACACGGCATCTAGCTGGGCGATATCCAAGCCCCGGGCGGCAACGTCCGTGGCCACCAGAATAGAGGCACTCTGGTTGGAAAACAGAATCAGTATACGGTCACGGTCTTTCTGCTCAAGATCGCCATTGAGCGCCACGGCGCTAAACCCAGCATCAGTCAGCTGTTCGGCCACTGCCTGGGTTTCGCGTTTGGTGTTGCAGAACACCACGCTGGTGGCGGGTCGATAGACCAGCAGAAGTTGGCGTAAAGCATCGAATCGCGCCTCTTCATTGGCGACGCTATAAAAGTGCTGTTGGATAGTGCTGGCGTCGTGAACCTCGGCGATTTTGACCGTCACCGGATTGCGCAAAATGCCGCGGGTCATCGCGGTTAGCCCGCCCGATGATTGCTCGTCCGGGAAAGTTGCGCTGAACAGCAGCGTTTGGCGGTCAGTTGGGGTATCGGCAATGATGTCATCGATGGTTGCCTGGAAGCCCATGTCCAGCATGCGATCCGCTTCATCCAACACCAGTATGGAAAGCGCATCCAGGGTGAGCGAACCTTTGCGTAAATGCTCGTCGATACGCCCCGGCGTGCCGACCACAATGTGTGCACCATGCTCTAAAGAGCCGAGCTGCGGGCCAAAAGGCGCGCCGCCGCAGAGCGTGAGTATTTTCACATTGGCCATACCGCGAGCCAAGCGGCGCAGCTCTTCAGCCACTTGGTCAGCGAGTTCTCGGGTGGGGCAAAGCACCAAGCCCTGTACCGCGAAGCTCTCCACTTTCAGCTTAGCTAACAGCGCTAAACCAAATGCCGCGGTTTTGCCTGAGCCGGTTTTCGCCTGGGCCAGCACATCGCGCCCGGCCAGCATGGGCGGCAGACTCTCCGCCTGCACCGGCGACATTTCGTGGTAGCCAAGGGTGTCTAGATTCGTCAGTAGCGCTGCTGGAAGCGCCAGAGATGCAAAAGAAGTGTCGGACACAGAAAATTCCTGAAGGGGCCGTATTGCCCCGCAAACCTATAATGTGAAGCACCATACCAGAAAGTGCCTCAAACTGCGCCGCCATCACATCGCCATCACGCTGCCAGCGGTACAAAAGTTGCCTGAGTCAGCGTGGCTAAATCCCCAGGCGCCAGCTCAATTTCAAGCCCGCGTCGCCCGGCGCTGACATAGATACTGGCGAAAGCCTCGGCGGAGTGATCAATAAAGGTGGCCAAGCGCTTTTTCTGCCCCAGTGGGCTAACACCACCGAGCACATAGCCGGTCGTGCGCTCCACTTCCGACGGCTCTGCCATGGTCGCTTTTTTGGCCCCAGCGACTTTGGCGATCTGCTTTAGGTTTAGCTGCCCTGTGACGGGCACAATACCGACTGCCAGCTGCTTACCATCCAGCTTCACCACTAAGGTTTTAAATACCTGCTCCACCGCGACGCCCAGTTTTTCAGCTGCCTCTAACCCATAGGAGTGCGCGGTGGCATCGTGGTGGTACTCATGGATTTGGAAGGCTATGCCTGCGTGTTTTGCACCATTAATAGCTGGAGTCATGGCGTTCTCTTCGTTAACAGCATTGATACGATGACGTTACTGAGTGGCACACTTCGACCGGTAGGTTAATAACGCGACAGGCAAATGGAAGTCAACTGATTGGCACATGTGGAAGGTTTGATTGATGCTTCTGGAAAGCTGCGTTCCAGCTACTATGCTCAAAAGTGAAATGCTCAACCGTGCAATACTCAATAGTGCAGTAGGTAAAAGGAAGCTAACCGAAAGGAGATCAGCAATGCCAGCAACCTCTAAAGCGCAACAAAAAGCGGCAGGGGCAGCGCTTTCCGCTAAGCGCGGGGAAACCAAGCCCAGTGAACTTTATGGTTCGTCTAAAGAGATGTATGACTCCATGAGCGAGGAGGAGCTAGAAGATTTCGCGAGTACAAAGCGCAAAGGCAAACCGGAAAAGAAACAGGATTAACTATCCCTTTTGATATAAAACCGCCAGCTTAGCGAAGCTGGCGGTTTTGGTTTTGCTAAMGACTACTGCTTGCAAGGCACCACTTTACGCAGGGTGTCTTTTGCCCATAGCGTTTGGCCATCCGGCGTACGGCCATGCTCATTCCAGCGTTCGGCGGTTTCAAGGCAGAAAGATCCAGCGCTTTCAACGCTCGCATCGCGGTTAGCCGGGCGCTCTCCGCCAATCCGCATAACATCAGGATTGTCGGTGGTATAGCTTGGCGCAATGGTAGAACTTGCACAGCCAGCGACCAGTGCGGTCAGTAGCAGTACGGGTAAACAGCGGCGCAGTGGCATGTTTTTACAACCCTCAACGTAGCACTATTAAGCCGACACCTATTGTCGGTAGCGCTAAATAGCACTGCCTTTAACAGAACGTCAATCTTTTTTCACCCGCCTCAGCCAGCGACTAAGGTAAGACTGGTAATAGGGCGAAGGTTTAGCCGCTTACAACGCTGCTCGACACTATCGACAATCTCTTGAGCGTCGTTGAACTGCTGCTTGTCGAGCTGGATATCGACCATCAGGAAACTACCCACTTGGGCCAGGCGAACATCGTCAGCGGTGACGTCATAATCGGCAACATCCTCCACCACTTCTTGCCGCACGCTGCTGCATGAGCCGCCAAACATCAGCTCACGTAGCGCTCCTTTCACCATACGAATCGGCATCGGGAGGAAGTAGCCTGCAATGATGAGCACCATGACAGGGTCAGCAAAGCGTGCGTAGCTGGCCCAGGGCGATTGGGTTAACAGCCAGGTAAGCCCAAACCCCAGCATAACGGCGGCGCTCAGCCAGGTATCCATCTGCCACTGGCGCAGCTCGGCGGCAAGTAGCGACGAGCGGGCCACCCGAGCGTATCGCGCCAGCCACCACCAGGTTAATAAACAGCCGGTTACGTTGACCACGCCAAACATCAGCGCCAAATCCAGCGTGACCAGTCGCCCGCCGTCAAGCAGGCTCCACAAAGCCGAAACCAGCGAAACGATACACACCATCGCGATCACTACGCCTTTGAGCAGCACCGCAAGCGGCTCCACCGTCAGCCGCCCAAAGGGGTAGTGATCGTCTGCAGGTTTACGCGCCTGCTTAAGCGCAAATAACGATAGCGACGCCAGCACCAGGCTCAGCAGCGAGTAACCGCTGTCAAAAAGAATCGTTATGGAACCGCTGGTCAGCCCTAGCACCAGCCCGGTAAACGCAAACAGGCTGGCTGAAATAGCTGAAAATCTTAGCGCACGGCGCTCGGCAACAAAGGGGGTCACGCGGATAACTCCATCACGTTAGGCGAATTGTGCGCCATAATAGAGAAGAGTTATGACAATCACGAATCGCTCAGCGCCAAGTTAACTGGCGCTCAACGCATTAAACGAGGCGACTATGCGCGCTGAACAGGTACAGGCTTTTATTGATGTTACCGAGCATGGCTCCTTTGCTGCCGCTGCACGGCATACCGGCTTAAAACGGAGCACGCTAAGTGCTGCCGTCAATGCGCTGGAGGACAGCTTGGGCGTGGCGCTATTTGAGCGCTCGGGCAACAGCCTAMCGCTGACCGCCGTAGGCGATAGCGTGCTTCCCGACTGCTACCGTTTMCTCACCAGCGCCAGCCGGATCAAGAAACACTGCCACCAACACTTGCAGGGCGTTGAAAGCCAACTCGGCATTGCCCGTGATGACGCTCTCCCCGAGGTGTTTTGGCGCCAGGTGATGCATGATTTAAAACAGCAGTTTCCGTTAACCGCGATTTCGGTGTACTTGGTGCCACCCCAGGAGCACACCCAGTTTGTGCAGCGCCAAACGGTGGATATTGCCTTTGGGCTGTATACCGCTGAAGGTATCGACGCCAACGCCGCCAATCTGGCCCCCGTCAGTATGCGGCTAGTGGCAGCGCCCCATCACCCGCTAAGCCGCCTCCCCAGCGTTAATCGCGACGACTTGGCCCAGTACACTCAAGTGTGTTTAACCCATGTACAGGACGACAAACTGATCAGCGAAGCGCTGTTTTCAGGTAATTACCTTGGGCTGACCATGTTTGAGGTGATTCGCGATGCCGTTATCAACGCTACCGGCTGGGCGCTGCTGCCCTMCCCGCTGGTCAAAGGCGCCCTAGAGGCAGGCACGCTCTGCATGCTAAATCACGATCTAGTGCTAGACAGCCACTATTACCGCTATGTGGAGAGCAATAATCGTGGCGTGGTGGCCACCGCCTTATTAAACAAGGTGGCGCACTTCTTAGCTTCCCAGAACTGATACCCGGGCGAGTACCAGGCTAATACTCAGGACTTGCTGACATATCGTTGAAATCTTTTTTGTGGAAAAAAACGCCAAAGCCTTCCACGCTATTAAAAAGAGCTAAATAAGGAGACGCCAGGACACGCCACGTGAGGAACACTGGTAAGTGTCATCCAGACGTAATACGCACCTGCCAGTGTCGAAGTTGCCGTCAACCAAGGAGTGATTCCAACGATGGTACGACTCGATAAGAAAGCCACTCGGCTGTATGTGTTGGACACCAATGTCCTGATTCATGACCCCACCGCGCTCTACCACTTCGATGAGCACGACGTCGTTATCCCCATGACCGTCCTGGAGGAACTTGATAAGCACAAAAATGGTGTACGTGAAATTGCCCGCACGGCTCGCCAAATCAGCCGTACGCTCTCCGACCTTACCAGCCAAGTCACCTTTGATGAGATCCAACGCGGCATTCCGATTCCCCGACTCAGTGGCGACACAGGACGCCTGCACTTTTTATGTTATAACGATTTAAAGCTGTTTGATTCCCTCGACGATAGCCCCGATAACCGCATACTGGCGGAGACCTGTCGCCTACGCGAAGAACGTCCCGACGCCTCGGTCATTCTGATCACCAAAGACATTAACCTGCGCGTTAAAGCCGCTGCGCTGAAAGTACCGGTGGAAGATTATCTCAACGACCGCGCTTTCTCCGACAGTGACGCCATGATTGAGGGCGCACAGGTCTACGCCTCCGCAGGCCAGCATGGCGCTTCATTATGGGAAACGTTGAATGTTGACGTCACCGTAGAACGACTTGATCACCACACTTTCTACCAACTCACTGGCAATATGCCCCGCCACTGGCACGTAGGCATGCTGGTCTCGGATAGCGAAAACGGGGCGGAGTTCGAAGCGATCGTTCGTGAACTGGGCCCCTCTTCAGCGCGTCTTCAGCTGCTGACGAACTACCGCCATCACTCCGGCGTGTGGGGTGTTCACGCCCATGACAGTCGACAAAACTTCACGCTAAACCTCCTCATGGATCCCGATATTGATCTGGTCACCATCGCCGGTAATGCCGGTACGGGTAAGACCTTTATGACCCTGGCCGCGGCCTTTCAGCAAACCCTGGACGCCAAACTGTTTGAACGCATTGTGTTTACCCGCGCGCCAATCCCCATGGGCGAAGACATTGGTTTTCTACCCGGCACCGAGGAGGAGAAAATGTCACCGTGGATGGGTGCCTTCCACGACAATATGGATAACCTGCTGCGCAACGAGGAGGGAGAATCAAGCTGGGATAACGGCGCCACGCGGCAGTTGATTGGCTCGCGGGTGCAAATCCGTTCGCCGAGCTTTATGCGTGGTCGCACCCTAAACGACACCTTTTTAATCATTGATGAGGCACAGAACTTCACCCCCAAACAGCTTAAATCGCTGGTGACACGGGCGGGGCGCAATACAAAAATTGTCTGCCTGGGCAACGTCGGGCAGATTGACACTCCCTACCTCACTGCCAACACCTGCGGCATGGCCGCCGTAGTTGAGCGCTTCCGCGATTGGCCTCACGCTGGGCATATCACCTTGAAAAGCGTCGAGCGCTCGCGCTTGGCCCTAGCGGCGGAAGAGCTGCTTTAGACCTGCTTTTAAAACCAACCGCCTCCCACCGCTAACAAAGGGTGGGGGGATTATTCAGTCTCATTGCTTCCTGCTGAGTCTTTCAATGACCGGGGGGCACCAATAGTGTCCGCGGCAAATGCTTCACGCTCACCTAACGGGCGCGCCTCTCCAATGGTGGTGTCGTTGAAGGTCTGGCGCTCCATCTCACAGTTAACTTCCGCACCAAACAGCACTACAAAGGCAGACAACCAGAACCAGATCATCAGCGCCACCACAGCACCCAGGGAGCCGTAAAGCTCACTAAAGGTAGAGAAGTAGCGCACATAAAGCGAAAGCCCACCGGAACCTAACAGCCACATCACCGTTGCCAGCAGCGTGCCATAGCTTAACCAACTCCACTGGGCCGAACGCCGATAAGGCGCGTAGCGGTACAGCAACGCAATCAGCATACTCATCATGAACAATAATGCGGGCCAGCGCAGCCACTGCAGGATCTTATTCAGCGGTGGGTCAATCGCCAGGGCGTTGACGACCACCGGCACGATGGCAATGAAAGCCAGCGACACCAGGGTCATAAAAATCAAGCCAAAGGTCAGTGATACCAATACCGTACTGCGGTGTAACAGGCTGCGTTTTTCGCTTTCGCCGTACACCACGTTCAGTCCTATGACTAATACCGCCACCCCTTTGGAAGCGATAAACATGGCAATCAGCAACCCGGCTAGAGCACCCAGAAAGCTACCTGACTCCGCWCTCTCAACTACCTGCTGGGCCTGCTTATCGATTAATTCGGCAGCATCCGGTGGCATAAAACGACTGATTTCGTACAGCTGCTGGCCAGCTTCATAAGGGTCAAACAGTAATCCCCAGAGTGAAATGACCGCCGCAATGGTGGGGAACAGCGCCAGTAAGGCGTAGAAAGCCACACCGGCGGCCAGCATAGTAAGGCGGTTACGGCGCGCGGCGCGTACTACCCGCCAGGCAATATCGTGCCACCCCCGTTGGGGTATATCACCAGGTACCTGCGCGCGGCGACCGCGAGGGAGCTTACCCATAGCAGGCTCCTGACAAGCACATTCCACACAGTCGTCTCATCGCTGGCCTTCCCACATCAGTAGCGCCGCAAGCAATACGGCAAGCMCCATCATCAAACCACTGGCATGGTGACGCAACCAGGACTCAGCAGACAACAGCCGCGTTAAATGCCCCATCAACGTTTCTTCGGTTTTTTGCGCGGTCGCCACGCTTGTCGCTTTCATCTGGGTGCAGCAGTCGCCAACCTGACGTAATGGCACCAGCACAGCGCCTACAATACCCGCGTAGATCCACCATAGGTCGCCGGCGGGGAGTGATTTTCCCTTCAGCGGGCGCGTTAATAACCAACCCACCGCGGCGAACAGCACCCCGACCGGAAAGGGCCACATGATGCCCAGCCACTCTTTCAGCGGGGGTATCTCGATGCTGCCTGCTGGAAGTGGAAGCCACAGCGGTGTTAACAGCGCTGCGGCGATGGCGACTAACCAGGCGCCCCACTGCTCGCGGTTACTGCCCCCCTTATGACGCTGCTGCCACTGACGCCAAAGGGCAACACTCACGAGTGCCGCCGTGCCAACAGCCGCCCAGCTGAGCAGCTTGATCAAGGACTCATGGTGCATTTCGTACAGCGGACTCTTCACGCCCCACTTGCTGATCAGGCCCGCACCAATGGCGCCCGCCAACGAGATACCCGGCAGGGCCAGCAACGCCCAAACCAACGGCAGCGGCCAGCGCGGCAAGTGCTCGCTGATACTGGTGCCCATAAACAGCGAACCTTTGGCCAGCGCGTGATGGGCGGCAAATAGTACCAAGCCTGGCCATAGCAGCGGCCATACCGCTGGCGCGACTAACCCCATGGCCACTAGCGCGGTCATCATGCCCATCTGGCTGATGCTGGAGTATGCCAACACCGCTTTAGGGTGGCGCTGAAAAACCCCATACAGCGCGGCGCCAAACGCCGCCGACAGCCCTGCAATTAACATAATGCGGCCAAACTGAGCTAATGAGGCCGAAACCTGTTCACTCCCTAGCGGCAGCACACTGATCCAGCCCAGCAGTCCCGCCTTAATCATCGCCCCGCTCAGCACTGCACTGGCCGGGGCCGGAGCCACCGGGTGGGCTAACGGTAGCCATACGTGCAAGCCAATAACACCTGCTTTCACGCCAAAGCCCAAGCACAGCAGGGCGGCCATCCATGCACCTTGTTCTGCAACCAAAATGCCTTCACGCAGGCCTTGCAGCGTTAATGTGTCAGCTTCGCCGGCTGCCCATAGAAAGCCGCCTATAATGAGTCCTTCCCCCACCACGGCTAACATCAAATAAGCCTTGGCCCCCAGTCGTGCCTCCTCAGTTCCGCTATGCACCACCAGGGCGTAGGCGGCGAAGGTCATCAGCGCAAAGCCTAGATAGAAACTGGCAATATCCTGGGCAATAATCAGCAGTACGTTGCCGAGCAGTGTCAGCGGCCAAAGCAGCGCTAAACGCAACAGGCGTCGCTGAGTATCCTGATCCCCCTCCTGGGCCTTCGCCTGTTCCGTCGCAAAATAGCCCCTCGCGTGGATGGCTGCCAACCCCCAGAGCAGCGCGGTAAACGCAAGCCAAGGGCGGCTTAGCGAGTTAAGCGCCCATTCGCCGCCCAGCATCCAGGCATCCATCGTCCACTGCGCTTCACCGCCGTAGGCTAGCAGCAGCGCGGGCCAAGCGGCGCTTAGCCATAGTGCTGAAAAATAGCTCTGACAAGCAGCCGGAGCGCGGTAGGCGCCCCATAGCGTCCAACCGATGACGACCAGCGGCCAAAGTAGCGCCAGGGCGAGCAGCATGGTCATCATGGTAGATACTCCCCGTTGGCTACCCGAGCCGCCCAATCCAAGGGGCTAAAGGGGAGCCCGGCAAATAGCCCGGCCCCCAAACTCACCAAGGCGGTAAACATCATTGGTAACAGCAGCCAACTATGGGTTTCAAAACGGCCTAGACGCTGCTCTTTGGGCCAACTGCCTTTGCCATGGGCGGGCCCTGAACGGAACCATAAGAGGTGCACAATGGGTAAAAAGTACATGGCGTTGAGGGTACTGCTCGCCACTAGCACGGCGACGACCCAGTACATCTCGGCCTGAATCGCGCCAACGCCGAGGTACCACTTGGTAATAAACCCCGCAACGGGAGGAAGGCCAATCATGCCAAACGCGCCGATAGTAAACGCGATGCTGGTCAACGGCATACGCTTACCAGCACCGTCCATTTCATCGATGCGATGAATCCCCAGCTCTTCGGCATAGTTACCCGCACAGAAGAACAGCGTGACCTTCATTAAGCCCTGATGCAGCAAGTGCGCCAAGGCGCCGACGGTGCCAAACGGGCCGAATAAGCCGATGCCGAGAATGACGTAGGAGACCTGGCTAATCGTGGAGAACGCGAGGCGTGGTTTGAGCTCCTCTTGAGCAATCGCCCTTAACGAGCCATAGATAATCGTAATCGAGGCCGCTACCGCTAACGCGGTGATAACGCCCAGCTCCACGCTCAGCTCAATGCCAAACAGGTCGTAAACCACCCGCAAAATGCCAAACGCGCCCGCCTTCACCACCGCTACCGCGTGCAGCAGTGCACTCACCGGTGCGGGCGCCACCATCGCCCTGGGTAACCAACCGTGTAGCGGCACCATAGCCGCCTTTACCGCAAGCCCACCGACTAATAGGGCAAAAATCAGCGTCAGCAAGCCACGGTGATCGTTCAAATAGTCGCCCAGACCTTCTTCTGAAGAGAACGATTGATCCCCGGTCAGGCTATACAGCAGCACGGCCCCCAATAGCAGCACCACACCGGCTGTTAGCGTATAGCGCAAATAGACGCGCCCCGCATTGAGGGCTTGCTGCGTCCCCTTGTGAACCACCAGCGGGTAGGTGGAGAGCGTCAACATTTCGTAGAAAACCAGAAAGGTAAACAGGTTATCGGCGAGGGCAATGCCGATCGTGCTCGCCACGCAGAGACTAAAAAAGCCAAAAAAGCGCTTCCGGTTGGCCGAACCTTCCAAGTAACCGATGGCATACACCGTGGTGCATAGCCAAAGCAGCGACGATAACCCGGCGAACATCACCCCTAGCGCATCGCTGCGCAGGACAAAATCAACGCCCCCTACTACCTGAAAGCTAAAAATATCCTCATGTCCCGCGGCTACCCGCCTGACCATCAGGGCGACCAGAACAATTTTAACCACCGCCGCCGCTAGGTTAATCGTCGTGCGCAGCCGCCGGGCGTCTTCCGGCAGCGCAAAGATAATCACCACCACCAGTAGCGAAGTGGCCAGAGCAGTCATCGGTAACCAGGCGGCATTCATGGGCTACCTCCGTGCATCAATTCCAAAGGGAAATGCGCCAATAGCCCCAGGGCGAACGCAATCAGAGCAAGCGTTAGTGCAATCAGATCCATGCCCGGCGCCAAGGGTTGATAACGATGCCGTGGGGCTGTCTCATCAAAGGAGTAGCGAAACATGCGAAACACATAGGCAGCAGTGAGTAGCGTACCGGTTAATAACGCCGCCACCGCCCACCACTGCTGGGTGATGATCATCGCCTGAAGCAGCATCCATTTAGCCGTGAAGCCCGCACTGGGCGGAAGGCCCATCAGGGTGATGGAGGCGATGCCAAACACCAATAGCGACAGTGGCAAACGGCGGCTGGTACCGGCCAGGCCTTTGAGCGTGCTCTCCCCGGTGGCCAGTATCAGGTTGCCTGCGGCCATAAACATGGCGGCTTTGGCAAAGGCGTGGCCCATTAGCTGCAGCCAAAACCCCTCCCAGGCTAACGCCCGGGGCAGCGGCGCAATATCGGGCCCCAGCAGCAGCGGAAAAGCCACCATGAGATACCCCAACTGGGCCACGGTGGACGAAGCCACCAGGGTTTTAAGTGAATCAGTACGCCAGGCCAGTAACCCGCCCCATACAATCGCCAGTAGGCCTAGCCAGGCGATAACACGCGGGGCGTAGAAGGTTTCAGGTAGCAGAATGCTCCACAGCTGCAGCAGTATAAATAGCGACGCCTTGATCACCAGCGCGGCATGCAGCGCGCTCACGGGCGTCCAGGCATTTTCGTGCACCGGGGTCAACCAGGCATGCAGCGGAAATAGCGCGGCTTTTAAGGCCAGCCCAGCGCCAATCAGTGCGGCGGCGAACCACGCCACCGGCCCAGGCTCTACCACATCAGCCAAGCCCTGCAGATCCAATCGACCCCAGTGACCTAAAATCAACGCGACCCCGAGTAGATAGGTAAGAGAACCCACCAGCGCCAACAGCAAATAGCGCATTCCCGCCACGAGTGCGGGCACTTTGCCCGATAGCATCAGCATGCCAACCGCCGCCAGCCCCATTAGCTCCAGCCCGGCATAAAGGGTCAACAGATCGGTGGCCAGCCAAATTAACGACAACGCACTCAGTACAACGCCCATCAGCGGCCACAGCCAGCGTGCCAATGGCCCGGTTTCGCTTAAGCGCAGATATCCCGGTGTATAGAGCGCTGCGGCAACGCCGATCACTTGGGTCATTAACAGCAGCAGCACGCTTAGTCCGTTTAAGCGTAGCGATAAGTGAACACCGGCTATTTCCCACTGCCAGCGGAGCAGACCCGCCTGGTCATAAGCAGATAACAGCATCCACCCGGACGCCAGAACTGGCAGGCTAGCCAGCGCCACAGGCCATGCCCGCTTAGGAGGAAAGAGTGCCGCCAGCATGCCCAGTAGTAGCGGCAAGCCAAGCGCAGCTAACAGCGCCCAATGGGTACTAGCAAGAGGTTCAAAGGTGCTCTCGAAAAGGCCAAAGCGCCAAATCATTTGGCGCCCTCCTTGGGCTTACCGTCAGGCCCTAAGGCCTCGACCCCTTCCAGGTGCAAAAGCTGTCGAATTAGCAGCGCCCCCAGCATCGTCCCCAGCCAGGCGACCAACAGCCCGACGCTAATTAACGCCTGAGCCGCCGCCGAGGTGCCCGCCACACCCGCCAGCAGCATAAATACCCCCGAGCCGAGAATATTGAACGCCAGCAAACGGCGCAGCAAATGACGGTGTAGTGCAAAAGCTCCCAATGCACTAGCGGCAATCACCACCCCCGCCAGCAGCAGTGGATGCTCTGAAGGTGAATACGCCATGTCAGCGATGACATAGCGGATTGCGGCACCGACCATGACAAACCAGGCCAGCGCCAACGCCACGCGCATCGCCACCCGCGACCAGGGCTCGCTAAATCTATCGCGCTCTAGAGGGGATGAAACACCCGGCGAAACGTGGCCCAGGGCATAAAAAAAACAGGCTCCTGTTAGCACAACGCCCAACACGAGTTCGGCAGCGGCGAGCCAGGGAGCCTCTAGCCGCCACCAAGCCAGCGTCATTGCCGCTGCAAAGGCGACAAAAAAGCAGCAGGCGCGCAGCAAGTGGCGATCAAACAGGCACACTAGCGCCGCCACCGTTAGGCATAGCGCCAGCAGCATTTCCATTGCTTCAAGAGGTTTCATCGCATCAAAGAAAGCTATCATTCGTTTTCGCTACATCCTTGCATCGGTCACGAATAGGAGGAGGCGCTTAGTTTAGGCGAGAACCCAACCACTTGCCGATATCATTGACCTGCTGGGGGCAGAGCGCATGGGCCATGGGGTATTGGCGGTAGTTGACCGCGTAGCCCATCTCTTTTAAGCGGTCGGCGCCGCTGCGACCCAGGCTTTCAGGCACAATGGGGTCAAAGTTACCGTGCTGAACTTCCACAGGAATCTGACGATTAGCTTCTGCAAGATCGATATTGTCGGCGGTCGCGAAGTAGGTCGACATGGCTAACAAGCCACCCAGCTGCGCGGGAAAAGTCAGCGCGGCGTGGTAGGCAACCGCGCCACCTTGCGAAAAGCCCGCGACAATAATGCGCTGGCTATCGATACCCTGGTCAATCTGCTCTTGAATCAGCGCTTGGATGCGCTCAGCGGATTTCTTGAGTTGAACCTCATCGACCCGACGCCCCAAATCCATGGCGAGAATATCGTACCAAGCGGGCATCACCATGCCGCCATTAATCGTCACCGGCAGGCGTGGCGCATGGGGCATGATAAAACGCACGTGGGAATCTTTGGGCAGCGCCAGTGCGGGCACAAGCGGTTCAAAATCGTGCCCATCCGCACCTAAGCCGTGAATAATGAACACACAGGCATCGGCGGGTTGACCATCTTTCGGTTCAATAATCAGTTCGCCAGGAGCAGTCATAACGTCGTATTCCTTATGCAAAAAGCGTCACCCTAGCGCAAACCCGCGTTAACAGCGAGCGGGAGAGCGCCTAAAATAGTCACAGCCCACTTAAAAAGGCCATACCAGGGGAATTAATACCAGCGCTATCGCGCCCGTCAGTATATTTAATCCACTGCCCAGGCGCAGAAAATCGCTCACCCGGTAACCCCCAGGGCCATACACCATCAAATTGGTTTGATAGCCGATGGGGGTTAAAAAGCTCGCCGAGGCGGCAAACATGACGGCCACCACATAGGGCATTGGGCTAACGCCCAAGCTTTCCGAGGCACTCATCACCACCGGGAAAATAATCACCGCCGCTGCGTTATTGGTAACCAGTTCGGTCAGCAGCGCAACCACGCAGTAAGTGCCTATTAACAGCAGCAGTGGATTACCCGCCACCAGGGTCAACACCCCACCGCCGATCACCCCGGCAGCGCCGGAACTCTGCAGCGCCGCCCCCACCCCAAAGGAGGCCGCAATGGTGAGCAGCACCTGGGTATCCAGGTCACGCTTGGCAGCGCCCACCGAACAGCAGCCCGTTAGTAGCGCCAATGCCGCCCCTAACATGGCAGCGTTGAGCATGCTCAGCACACCGAAGGTGGCAAGTAGCACGGCACCTAACAGCAGGCCCCACGCTAGCGGCGCTTTTTCATGAATCGGCCGCGCCGCGCCATTGAGTTCACTAATCAGCAAAAAGTCCCGTGACTGGCGGTGCCGCTCAATAAACGGGGGCCGCGCTTCAAGCAGCAGCACATCGGCGGGCTGCAGCCGCACCTGCCCCAGATTGCCCTTAACCCGTTCACCGCCACGGCAGATCGCCAGCACTGCGGCTCCATACAAAGTCCTAAAGTGGCCATCGCGAATTCGCTGGCCAATAAACTGGCACTGGTTGGAGACCACCGCCTCAACCAAGCGACGCTCTTTAAACTCCTTCTCCAAACTGGAAGTGCCGTCTCGGGAAGGGATCAAACCGCGGATTTGCTGCAACTCCACTGCCGCATCAGAGGTGCCTGCAAACACCAACCGGTCGCCGCCTTTGAGCTGCTCGCCCGGCCCAACAACGCTAACCACGTTGCCTGCACGCTCAATCTCAACCAGAAACAACTCCTGCAGGTGGCGTAGTCCCGCCTCTTCGACGGTACGATCCACCAACACGCCTGCCGGGTCGACTTCCATTTCGATAGTGAATTCGCGTGGGTTGGCAAACGCATTGGCCAGTCCTTCCCTAGCGGGCAACAGACGTGGCCCTAACAAGACTAGATAAGCAAGACCTGCGATTGCTACGGGAACACCTACCCAGGCCAAATCCAACAGGCCCATGCCAAGCTCCGGGTAGCGCTCCAGCAGCAGTCCATGTACCACTAGGTTAGTGCTGGTACCAAAGAGCGTGATGGTGCCGCCGAGGATAGAGGCGAAGCTGAGCGGCATCAGCAACCGCTGGGGAGACAAGCGTAGCCGACGGCTCCAGCTCATGACCGCGGGAATATAGGTAGCAACGACGGGGGTATTATTGACAAAGCCGCTAAGCGAAGCCACCGGCAGCAACAGGCGAACCAGCGCGCCCCGCTCGCTTTTGGGCCGTTTGAGCACATAGCGAATGATCAGGTCGATGCCGCCGGTTTCACGAATGCTGGCCACCAGCACATACATAAACGCCACGGTAAACAGGCCGCTATTGGAGAAGCCCCCTAGCGCCTGCTGGGGGTCAATCACCCCCAGCGTCATTAGCACAATAACCGCGCCCAACAAGATAATGTCCGGCCCCAGGCGTGAAAAGGCCATTAACGGGAAGATGGTGAGTACCACCCCTACCGCTATCCAAGCATCCAGCGACATAACCACGACATCCTTAACAAATAAGCATGGCGGTATTGTGAAGCCAATCCTATATTCTAAAAAGTTATTTTTAGAAACATTTAAAGATCTAAATGGAATATGGTGTGAGGTGTGAGGTGTGAGGTGTGAGGTGTGAGGTGTGAGGTGTGAGGTGTGAGGTGAGCTAAGTTTAGGTTACAAAACCTAAAAAGCGAAAACCCCGCGCTCGGCGGGGTTTTCTGGTCAATCAACGCTAGGCGGTGATTGTTAACACCTTAGTAAAGGAATTAACCTTCTACTTTGATGTTAGAAGCCTGAAGGCCTTTTTTACCCTGGGTGACGTCGAAGGAAACCTTCTGGCCGTCTTGCAGGGATTTGAAGCCTTCTGCCTGAATTTCAGAGAAATGCGCGAACAGATCGTCGCCATTGTCGTCAGGAGAAATGAAGCCGAAACCTTTAGTGTCGTTGAACCACTTAACGGTACCAGTTGCCATGATCGAAATCCTCGATGTTGCTAATTAAACCGGGAAATACCCGAATTGCAGTGGGTATAACAAGAGACTTTCACCAGATTTAACGCTAGAGGCGCTTCTATACTGCTGACAACGTTCGACTTGCTAACCAACTGGCTTTATTTTGCGCTTAACCACCCTCCTCCGTCAACACCCCCCATAAAACGCGAGTTAATAGCTCTTGCCACTAGCCATTGCCTGCAACCTAGGCAGCTAACGACGCTCAGCCAGCATCCAACCCGCGGCCTTTTCCGCAATCATCAGCGTGGGCGAGTTCGTGTTGCCGCTGGTGATGGTTGGCATAATGCTCGCATCAGCCACCCGCAGTCCTCTAACGCCGCGCACTCGCAGCCGTGCGTCGACCACTGCCATGGCATCATCCTCACGGCCCATTCTCGCGGTGCCCACTGGGTGGAATATCGTCGTGCCAATATCACCGGCCAGCCGGGCCAGCTCATCGTCGCTTTGGTACTCGACGCCGGGCTTGACCTCTTCCGGCGCGTATTTGGCAAACGCAGGCTGCCCGGCGATACGCCTCGTCACCCGTAGAGAATCCGCGGCCACCTTGCGATCTTCAGGAGTACTCAGGTAATTGGGAGAAATCGCCGGTGCCTGGCGTGGGTCACTGCTTTTAAGCCGCACGGTGCCACGGCTGGTAGGATTCAAATTGCATACGCTGGCGGTAATCGCTGGGTACGGGTGCAGCGGCTGGCCAAAGGCTTCCAGGCTTAGCGGCTGAACGTGGTACTCAATATTGGGGTGCGGCTGATCCTGCGTACTGCGGGTAAAAGCTCCTAACTGCGAAGGCGCCATGCTCATCGGCCCAGAGCGCTTAAGCAGGTACTCAAGGCCAATGCCCGCTTTACCCCACAGCGTGCTGGCCATGGCATTGAGGGTTTTGCCATTAGTAATCCGATATATCGAACGAATCTGCAGGTGATCCTGCAAATTCTCGCCGACGCCCGGCAGCTCATGCACGACCTCAACGCCATGCTCTCGCAGCGTCTCTGCGGGCCCCACACCGGAAAGCTGAAGTAGATGTGGCGTACCAATAGCGCCGGCGCAGAGCACCACTTCTGCATTGCCCCCCTCCTTGGTCAAAATAGCATGTTGGGTTTTGCCCCCTCGCTCTACCTCTACACCCGTGCAGCGTAGTGCTTCCGCTTGCTCAAAGAGCAGCCGATTGACCTGGGTAGAGTGCCATAGCGTGAGGTTGCCGCGTTTCAGCGCGGGTCGTAAAAACGCTTTGGCGGTATTCCAGCGCCAGCCCGAGCGCTGATTGACCTCAAAGTAGGCCACGCCCTCATTAGAGCCGCGGTTAAAATCGTCGGTACGCGGGATGCCCGCCTGCACGGCAGCTTCGGCGAAATCATCCAGCACCTGCCACTTGAGTCGCTGCTTTTCGATCCGCCACTCGCCACCGTGGCCGTGGAAATCGCGGTGTTTTGCGTCTGCATCGCCGCCCTCGTCCAGACGGTAGTGGTCTTCATGTTTGATAAAGTCGGGTAGGCAGTTCTCCCAACGCCAGGCATCTTCGCCGGTGACTTCCGCCCAGTGATCATAGTCACGCGCTTGGCCGCGCATATAGATCATACCGTTGATGCTGGAGCAGCCGCCCAGGGTTTTCCCCCGCGGGTAGAGCAGCGAACGGCCATTGAGCCCTTTATCTGGCTCGGTGCGAAATAGCCAGTCGGTGCGTGGGTTATTTATGCAGTAGAGATAGCCCACCGGGATATGAATCCAGTGGTAGTTATCGCGACCGCCCGCCTCTATCAGCAGCACCTTATTATTGGGATTGGCGCTCAAACGATTAGCCAGCAGGCACCCCGCGGTGCCTGCGCCAATCACGATATAGTCGAAATTGTTATTGGTGGGTTCTGACATTAGTCGGCTCCGGTAACGTGTGGGCGTTACTTCGCAGTGGGCATTACAAATTCAGCCCCGGCATCAATCGAGTCCGACCAGCGCTGCATAATCGATTTCTGCTTGGTGTAGAAACGCACGCCCTCTTCGCCATAGGCGTGGGTATCACCAAACATTGAGCGCTTCCAGCCGCCAAAGCCGTGCCACGCCATGGGCACCGGAATGGGCACATTGATACCCACCATGCCGACCTGAATACGGCGGCCAAACTCCCGCGCCACCGTACCGCTTTCGGTAAAGCAGCTTACGCCGTTACCGAATTCATGATCGTTAATCAACTGAATGGCCGTGGCGATATCCGGCACCCGCACACAGACCAGTACCGGGCCAAAAATTTCCTCTTTGTAGATCGTCATCTCGGGAGTGACATTGTCGAACAGCGTGCCGCCCATCCAGAACCCTTCGGCGCACTCCTCCCCCGCCGTAGAGGCGTCAAAGGTACGACCATCGACCACCAGTTCAGCGCCTTCAGCCACGCCTTTTTCGATATAGCCGGTAATCCGCTGATGAGCCTCACGGGTCACAATGGGGCCCATTTCCGCATCCAGCTGCATGCCATCTTTTACTTTTAGCGCTTTGGCCCGTTCAGCCAATGCTGGGACAACTTTATCCGCCACATCACCGACCAGCACCGCCACGCTAATCGCCATGCAGCGCTCACCGGCAGAGCCGTAGGCAGCGCCAATCAGCGCATCGACGGCTTTATCCAAATGCGCATCCGGCATCACTACCATATGATTTTTGGCCCCGCCCAAGGCTTGAATACGCTTGCCGTTGCGGGCGCCGCGCTCGTAGATCAGGTTGGCAATCGGCGTGGAGCCCACAAACGACAGCGCCTTAACATGCGGGTGGTCGATGAGCGCTTCCACGGAGTCTTTATCACCCTGCACAACGTTAAACACGCCATCGGGCAGGCCTGCCTGCTTTAGCAAGTCAGCCATCAGCAGCGAAGCACTGGGATCAAGGGGGCTTGGCTTCAAAATAAACGTATTCCCCGCCGCAATTGCCAGCGGGAACATCCACATCGGCACCATGGCTGGGAAATTAAATGGCGTTATACCAGCCACGACGCCTAACGGCTGGCGCATCGTCCAATTATCAATCCCGGTACTCACCTGCTCGGTGTAGTCACCCTTTAACAGCTGCGGAATTCCACAGGCAAATTCGACAATATCGATACCGCGGGCCACTTCACCCTGGGCGTCGGTGAACACCTTGCCGTGCTCTTTGGTAATCGCTTCGGCTAGCTCATCTTTATGGGCGTTTAACAGCTCTAAAAACTTGAACATCACCCGGGCGCGTCGGATGGGTGGGGTATCAGCCCAGGCGGGAAAAGCGGCTTGGGCGGCCTCTACCGCGGTATTGACGTCCGCCGGGGAAGCCAGCGATACATGACCGGTAACACGGCCGGTGGCGGGGTTGAATACATCCTGAGAGKGAGAAGATTCTCCAGCGCTGACCTGGCCATTAATAAAGTGTTGAATCGCTGTTGTTGTCATGAGGAGTACCTGTTTTAAGAACGCATGTTGAGAGCGTGTGCAAAGAGCTTACCTTCAGCCTAGCCTACTGGGCACTGCGAACGGATCAATTGAGTTATTTAAAAGCCAGTTATAAGCTCTGCTAATATCACGACAAGTATTTGAGGCTAATCATGCAAGAGTACGCCACCCTGCGCGCCTTCGTGGCCGTTGCACGAACGGGCAGCGTGTCACGCGCCGCCGAGCAGCTACACCTGACCCAACCAGCCATTAGCCTAAAGTTGAAGCAGCTGCAGGCGAATTTAGGCCTCACGCTGTTTAGCCGCCGTCCTCAGGGCCTTGCGTTGACGGCCGATGGCCATGCGCTGCKGCCCGCCGCCGAAAAAGCCCTGGCCAGCGCCCAGGCGTTTGAGCAAACCGCCGGGACATTACACAGCACGCTGCGCGGCAAGCTCTCAATCGGCACCATCGTCGACCCCGAATTTCTCCGCCTGGGCGCCTTTTTAAGCCGCTTAATGGCCCGCGCGCCCCAGTTAGAAACCGAGCTGCACCATGGCATGAGCGGCAGCGTGCTTAACCGCATTGAACAGGGCAATTTAGATGTCGGTTTTTATTTAGCGCCGCCCGGCGAAGGTCCTGGTCTAGCCTCTGGGCTCACCCCTGGCAAAGGGCATGAGGCGCTGGCTTGGCGAGAGCTAACGCATTTTCACTACCATGTGGTTGCCCCCGCGGGCTGGGAAAACCGGCTTATCGATACCCGCTGGGAGCACCTGGCCACGCTGCCGTGGATTGTCACGCCCCAAAATTCCGCCCACCATCGGCTATTAAAACAGGCGCTTGGACCAAGCGGCGCAGTACCCAATCGGGTGGCCCAGGTTGACCAGGAGGCCTGCATGCTTGACCTAGTGCGCGCAGGTGTCGGCCTAAGCCTGGCCCGGGACGCTCTAGCGATGACCGAACGCCAGGAGAGTGGCCTAGCCGTGGCCGACAACATTCGACTGCCCTGTGCATTAAGCTTTATTTGGCGACACGAAAGCGCCAACGAGCCTCCGGTAAATGCAGCGCTGAGTACACTGGATGAGGTATGGCCACATCGACCCGGCTAGCTTGTAACAGAATGGCTGTAAGGAAATCGCGCTTGATGCCACTAATCGGCTCAACAGCACGCAATGACTCGCTACCACCACTGGAGTGCCTACAATGACCCGACTTCCGCTTTTGCGCCCCTTAACGCTCAGTATCATGGCAGTTGCAGGCCTCGCCAGTGCGTCACTCCAAGCCCAGTCGTCTCAAGAGCAGGCCAATGCAGAAGCGACGTTTGCCGGGGGCTGCTTCTGGTGCATGGAACCTCCTTACGACACCCAACCCGGCGTCAGTGCCACCATTTCCGGCTATATCGGCGGCGAGCTAGAGAACCCCAGCTACGAAGATATCTCCAAGGGTGGTACTGGCCATGCTGAAGTCGTGCAAATCGAATACGACTCCGAGCAGATCAGCTACGAGCAGCTCTTAGAAATCTTCTGGCGCAACATCGACCCCTTTGCGGTCGACCGTCAGTTCTGCGACGTGGGCGATCAGTACCGTTCGGCGATCTTTTATCACAATGACGAGCAGCGTGAACTTGCCGAAGCGTCCAAAGCGGAAATGGAGGCACGCTTTGMCCGAGACGTTGCCACCCAAATAGTACCGGCCACCACCTTCTGGCCTGCCGAGGAGTACCACCAGGACTATTATCAAAAGAACCCCGTGCGTTATAAGTTCTACCGCTACAGCTGTGGTCGCGACGGTCGCCTGGAAGAAGTATGGGGCGAAGAAGCCGGCGGGCCTACGTTTGAGTAGCAAAGCATCTTATTCGCTTTCATCATGGAACTGATTGCTTAGCACGTTGCCTGAAAATAAACACAGCTATTATGCAAACACGCTCATTTTGTACTAGAGTGACTGCACATTAAAAGTAGACCGGTCGACTAAGCGCCCAGGAGCTGGACGCTTTGACCCAAACGTTGATCTATAGATAGGAGATCTTATGAGCAACAGCATTACGACGATCAATCCCACCAATGGTGAAGCCCTCGAAACCTATGCGTTGATGAGCAGCGCAGAAGCCAAGCAGGTCGTGGACGCCTGCTACGAGGCCTTTCTCGATTGGCGCTTAGAACCTCTGGAAAGCCGCGCTAAAACAGTCAAAGCGATTGGCCAAGCGATGCAAGAGCACAAAGAAGAGCTTGCCGACCTGATGGTCAAGGAAATGGGCAAACTGCCTTCTCAGGCCCGCCAGGAAGTGGATCTGTGTACCGGCATCTGTGATTACACCGCTGAACACGGCCCCAAGAAGCTGGCTGACGAAGAGCGCCAGCCTGGCAACGGCGAGCGTGGTTTCGTGACCTACTCACCAATGGGTGTGATCTACGGCATTCAGCCCTGGAACTTCCCCGCGTATCAGGTGGTACGTTACTCCATCGCCAATATTATGGCGGGTAACGGCGTACTGCTAAAACACGCTGAAAACGTGACCGGCAGCGGCCTGCTTCTTGAAAAAATCTACCGTAAAGCAGGGCTTCCCGAAAACGTTTTCCGTACGCTGGTGATCTCTCACGACATATCTGACGAAGTGATTGCTCACTCTGCAGTGCGGGGCGTAACGCTCACGGGTAGTGATGGTGCGGGCCGCAAAGTGGCCGGCAAGGCCGCGGAGCACCTTAAAAAGACCGTGCTTGAGCTGGGCTCCAACGACGCTTACCTGGTACTCGATGACGCCGACATGGATGTGGCCATCGACACCTGCGTGCAGGGGCGCGTCTACAACGGTGGGCAAACCTGCGTTGCCGCCAAGCGTTTTGTAGTGACTGAAAAGAACTACGAAACGTTTAAACAGCGCTACGTAGAACGTATGCAGGCGCTGAAAGCAGGCGACCCAACTCAAGAAGGCAGCGACCTTGGTCCCATGGCTCGCGTTGATCTGCGCGATGGGCTTCACGAACAAGTGGAAGAAAGTGTTCGTAAAGGTGCGAAAATTCTCTGCGGCGGTGAAAAGCCTTCAGGTAAAGGTGCTTTCTATCCGGTCACTGTGCTGGATAACGTGACCCCCGGTCAGCCAGCATACGACGATGAGCTATTTGGCCCTGTAGCAGCGTTGATTCGTGCCAAAGATGACGAAGACGCCATGCGCATTGCCAACGACAGCCGTTATGGCCTGGGCGGCGGCATTATCTCTAAAGATGTGAAGCGCGCCACCGAACTTGCCAGTAAGTACTTTGATACGGGTATGGTGTTTATTAACGGCTTTGGTGTTGCTACCCCAGAGATGCCGTTTGGCGGCGTCAAAAACTCCGGCTACGGCCGTGAGCATGGCGGTTTCGGCATGCTTGAGTTCGTCAATGCCAAGTCGGTGATTGTCGTGCAAGAGTAATTCCGTAAACGCTCAAAATCGTGAGCGATAACCAAGAGCGCCGCTAGCTTTTCATCAGGCTAGCGGCGCTTGTTTCGTTGCGCGCACTCTTACGAGTTTAACTGTTGCCCTGATGCTCGACGCTGCCAAAGCTTTAGCCCAATCGCCATTACCACCCAGGTCACCAGCGCCGCAATCACATCATCTAACACGATGCCAAAMCCACCGTTAACATACTCTGCCAGATGAATCGGCGGCGGCTTCAGTGCATCGAAAAAGCGGTAAACACCGAATGCCAGCGCCATAACCAGCGGGTGGCGGGCGGCCTGCAACCCGATTACCGCCAGCGGGAACGCCACATATTCGTCGGCAACGATACTGCCATGATCTAATTCTTCATGCCCCAGTCCAACATAGTGCCAGGCGGCAACGTGGCAAACCGGCACCGCAAGTAGTAGCAGAGCTGCCATGATGGTGCCCTGCTGCACCAGCGGGCGGCTCAACAGCCACCACGCCAAGGGAATGCCCAGCAGCGAGCCAAAAGTACCGGGCGCCACCGGCGCTAGCCCCAGCCCAAAGCCGGTAGCCAGCCAAAAATTAACCGTATCGAGCATTAACCCGCCTGCTGCGCTTGGCGCTCAAGTTCAGCGGTCATCTCTTTGGGTAAGTTGAGGGCACTGCCCAACTGGTCAAGCCAAGCGCGCTCCATAGGATTTTGAGCGTCAGTCACGGCCACGCTGATCAGGTACATTTCCCGCGCCGCCTGGGGAGAGTCAGCTTCCCGGGCCAGCGCCTGGGCATCGAGCGGCGCTTGTAGCTGTTGCTCCACCCAGTTATGCATCTCTTGATCAGCACCTAGGGCGTCAATCTGTTCAGTAATCAGCGCCTGCTCCTGCTCATCAATATGGCCATCGGCCCGGGCGGCCATAATCATCGCCTGCAGCAGTTCCAGGCTGCGACGCTCTTGGTACTCGCCACTAAGCGCTTCTATCCGCTCGCCTTCGCTTGCGCTGGCTTGACTAGCCGACGGTTGCGCGCCGCCGTTTTTAGCCGCTTGGGAACTCTGCCACGCCTTCCATGCCAGCGCACCGACACCTGCAATGGCACCGTACTTGAGCGCTTTGCCTCCGATGCTGCGACCGCGCTTGGAGCCGATTAACATTCCCATGGCACCACCGCCGAGCAGGCTTTTCATATCAAAACCGCTGGAGGAACCACCGCCTTGACTGCTGCCACCGCCCAACTGCTTTGAAAGTCCGCTCAGCATGCCTTTAACATCGACCCCGCTGCTGCTGCCCTTCTGGCTACCGCCGGCCTGCTGCATAAGCTGCTGTAAAATCTTGCTTGCGTTCATCCTTGTACTCCTAAGAAGACAGTATATTGAGTGCGCGCTTGACGACCTACTCACGTTATAAAACATGCCGTATGAACGCAGCATGAATTAATGCCACTTCAGACATCAAAGAAGTGCGCCCTTCACTTCCACCGAGCTCCCGTGTCGGCTGGCATGCMCCTCTATACGGACTGGCATTTGCTCCTTGAGTTCGCTGACATGGGAGATCACCCCGATCATACGACCGCCCATTTGCAGCTCGCTGAGCATGGCGATGGCTTGATCCAAGGCATCTTGATCCAGGCTACCAAAGCCCTCATCGATAAATAGCGTATCCAGTTGAATGCCGCCAGCGTACGCCTGCACCACGTCGGAAAGCCCCAGCGCCAGCGAGAGKGCGGCCATGAAAGACTCGCCGCCGGAAAGCGTCGCCACCGAGCGGTTTTTGCCGGTGTAGGTATCGGCTACATCAAGCTCCAAACCTGACGCTCTGTTGCCCTTGGAGGGATCTTCCCGGCGCACTAGCTGATAGCGCCCGCGGCTCATGCGCACCAACCGTTCGGAGGCTTGAATCAGAACATCATCCAGCAGTACGCCCAACACAAAGCGCTGCAAACTGATGCGATGCCCGGTGCGGCCATTGGCCACCTCGCTGAGCGTACCCCACAGCTGGTACTGGGCTTCCAGTTCAGCCTGGGCGGCGTGTGCCGCGGCAAGCTTTTGGTGAATGCCTGTGAGCGTGGTTAACCTTCCGTCAAGCGTTCGCCACGCCTCTAACTGGGTGTTCTCCTCGGCTTGGGCGGCCTCGGTCAGGCGAGTCAAGGCCTCAAGGTCTGGCGGCGTTTTTTCCGCAAGCTGGGTTTGGTAATTCTGTAGCGCGCCCTCCAGCTCAGCCAGGCGATGTTGATACGTTTCTACCTGGCGAGTCAGCTCCCCCCGCTGAGGGTCATTCAACTGCGCCGCCTGAAACGCTGCGTCATCGTCGAAGGGGCTGGCCTGAAGCGCCGTTTGCCACTCGGTTTGCGCCTGTTCATGCTCCTGTTGGTGACGCTCGACTCGTTGGCTAGCACCACGTAACTGCTCTTCCGCCCGTGCCAACTGGGTTTGAGCGATCGATAGCGCCTGCTGAGCGCTCTCCCAGGCTTTTTCAAGCTGGGCGATTTGCTGTTCAAGCTCAGCAAGGGTTCGGCGCATGGCCTCAGGGTCGCGGGCATCTTCCGGCAGCGATTGACTCAATTGATCACGCAGGCTCTCCAGGCGCAGCGCGTCTTCTTTGGCCTTCTCGACCGCGGGCCGCTGGGCTTTGAGCTGCTTGTCCAACGCGCCCCACTCCCGGCGCAGCGCATCACGGGCGGCGGTTTGCTGGCTAATTTCTTTCTCAACGCTTTCCCGCCGCTTCGCTTGGCGACTCAATCCTTCGCAGGCATTTTGCAGCGCCATCAGCGCTTGGCTGGCCCACTCACCCAGTTGTTGGTTAAGCCGCTGAACCTGCTCCGCGTTGTAGCTACTCTGTTGGGCGAGGTGTTGAGTGTGGCGTTCAGCGGTTTGCAGCGCCTGACGGTGGTTTTCCAGCGCTAAGCGCGCCGTTTCTACCTGCGCCTGGGTAACGACATCGGCGTTTTGAACCGCCGGGGCTGGATGCTCCAGGCTGCCACACACCGGGCAAGCGGCGCCCACTTCAAGGCTAAGCGCTAATAGTGCGGCCTGCCCCTGGTGCCAGCGCATCTCCTGCTCAGTGGCATGACGCTGCGCTTGCGCCACTTCGCTTTGCTGGCGGCTGAGCGCTTCCGTTGCCTGCTGCTGTTGAGTGGTTAACGCCCGCCCCTGCCGGGTGAGTTCATCCAGCTCTTGGCGCTGGTTGAGTAGGCGCTCATGGCGGCTTAGCTCCGCGGGGGCGCTGGCCAGTTGCTGAAACTCTGTCTGTAAACGCTCCAGATTGATGCCTATGGCTTCCCCCTGCTGGCGAATGCTGTCTAGCTGCTTTTCATCACGTTTGAGCGCCCCATCGGCTTGTTGCCAGGCGGCCTGCGCCGTTTGAAAACGCGCCTGCAACTCGCTTAGCTGCTGCCCCTTGTGGATAAACTCGCCCAACTGGCGATGCCGCTCGCGCAGCGCGGGAAGTTCTGCCTGGCGTTGCCGTGCGGTTTCTAACCCCTGCTGCGCCTGTTCGGCGTGGGCGCGCTGGGTGGTTAACACAGCTTGTGCCTGGCGCTGCTCAGTTTGAGCGGTGGTGAACAAATGCTGCGCTTGGGCGAGCGCAGTGTTCTGCGGGCGCAGCGCCTGAGCGTGGGCGCTTTGCGCTAAACGCTCTTTAATGCTTTCTATGTGGGCCTGCTGCTCAAGATGGCGAGCTTTATCCGCGGCTAGCGACTCCCGGGCCGCAAATTGGCGCTGCAGCGCCTGAGCTTCGTCGCGCTGCTGTTCGGCCTGACGGCGCTGCTGCTGGGCGGTGTCAAAGCGTTGCCGTGCCTCTTCTACTTGGGGCGCCAGCGACTCTTGCTCCTGCGCTAGGGCGGCTTCGCTTTCCAGCTCACCACCGGCGAGAATGCCGCTAATATGCTGGCGATGGTCATTCACCGCCCGCTCGATTTGACTGGCCTGGGTACGCAGGCGCTCTTCAATACGCTGAAAAATTTGGGTTTGAAACAGCTGGGAAAAAATCACTTCGCGCTCTTTGGAACCTGCCAACAGCAGTTCGCGAAACTTTCCCTGGGGCAATACCATTACCTGACGAAACTGGTTGGCATCCAGGCCAATCAGGGTTTGCAGCTCCGTAGTGGCATCGTTCACCTTGCGCGCCACCAGGCAGGTTTCTACCTCTCCATCGGCTTTTAATCGCCAAAGCTGGGCTTCCGCGTTATGGGTGGTGGTGCCTTCACCGCGCGCTTTGGGGCGCTCCTGCTGAGGCACGCGACGCACCCTGTAACCGATCCCTCGCAAACGAAAATCCAGCGTGACTTCGGTGAGCAACGTGGCATCGGCCTGATCGCAGCGCATCTGTGAAGGGTCGCGTTCATTGCCGGTGGTCTGGCCATACAGGGCAAAACAGAGCGCATCGAGAATCGAGCTTTTACCAGCACCAGTGGGGCCGTTAATCAGAAACAGCGGGCTTCTACCCAGCGCGGTGAAATCGATGGTCTCACTACCCGCAAAAGGGCCAAACGCCTGCATGGTGAGGGTTAACGGCGTCATTGCTGGGCCTCATCGCGCTGCAGTTGAGTAATTAACGCCGCCATGGCGCTTGCCTGCTCTTCGCTCATGGCTTCCCCACTGGTTTGATTAAAGAAGTCGCTGAACATATCCAGCGCATCAAAGCGCAGCCGCTCACGATCAAGCTGCTGACTGCCGCGGGCGTCTAACATGCCGGGCTTTTCCAGGTGCAGGACGTTGGGATACACATCGCGCAGCTTGCCCATGGGGTCGAGAATGGCGTGGCGATCGGTAAGCCGCACCAGCAGATAGTCATCAGCGTTCGGGTCTGTTCGCCCCTGGGCGATCAATGCATCAATCTCGCCCTCTAATATGCGCACTTCGCGACTGGGTATCAGTGGAATCTGTTCAATCTGGGTGACGCCAGACGCGTCGATATCCACCAGCGTTACGCCTTTACGCTGGTTGGCTTCGGAAAAGCTGTATTTGAGCAGCGAGCCGCTGTAGCGAATATGCTCGCCGCCGCGATACTGGGGGCCGTGGAGATGGCCAAGTGCTACATAATCAAAGCCTTGCATAGGCTCCCAGGCAACGCTTTCGGCACCGCCCAAGGTCAACGGGCGCTCTGAGTCAGAAGCACTGCCGCCATCCACAAAACAGTGGCTCATCAACACACAGGGGCGTGCGGGGTGGCGCTGCTCGCTAATGCGCTCGACTAAATAGCGGTGGGCGCCGTCAAAGTCGCGGGCATCGACATCAAACTGGCTGCGCACATGCTCGGGGTCGGCGTAGGGAATGCCGAATACATCGACTTCAACGCCCTTAATCGTCAGCGTGACGGGGGTGGCGAAATCGGCGAGGTCAGAAAGAATATGCAGCCCAGCTTGGCGTAGGTGGCGGGCGCCGAAGCGTAGACGCTCGGCACCGTCGTGGTTGCCTGAGATCATAATCACCGGCAGTTTGCGCTCTTCGCAGAGCGCGTGGAGCACTTCGTCCAGCAGCGTTACCGCCGCCGAGGGCGGCACCGAGCGGTCGTAGATATCCCCTGCAATCAGCACCGCATCGACGCTTTCGCGGTCGATGATCTCGATAAGCTGGTCGAGCACATGGCGCTGGTCATCCAGCAACGACAGGTTGTGGAACAGCCGCCCCAGATGCCAGTCGGCGGTGTGAAGTAGACGCATAACAGGCTCAGCAAAAATAGTGTATCGGCATGATAACAACCCGACACGCTATCTACTCACAAAACTCCATTTCAGCATAAAAAAGCCCCGCACACGGGCGGGGCTAGGCGATGCTATAAAATCTTACTAACGACGGAAGGCGTCAGGGTAGCTGGTGAGGTCAACCCCCCACATAAGTGGCAGCATGAAATATACCGCTGCCACAATCAGCAGCATTGCAATGATGTTGATCCAGAAGCCGGTACGCACCATCTCTAAAATTGTGATTTTACCTGTAGCGAAGATAATCGCGTTAGGCGGGGTACCCACAGGCAGCATAAAGGCACAGTTAGCAGCCATCGCGGCTGGAACCATCAGTACAAAAGGATGGATATCCAGCGCCAGTGCCAGTGACGCCAGCACCGGTAGGATCATGGTTGCTGTGGCAGTATTCGAGGTGATTTCGGTTAAGAACAGCACCATGCCGGTCGCCAGCAGAATGACCAGCAGGAAGTTGACGCCTTCCAGCACACTCATCTGCCCACCGATCCACTCCGCCAAACCGGATGAGCCAAAGCCCGCGGCAATCGCTAAGCCGCCGCCGAACAGTAGTAAAATACCCCAAGGTACATCTTTGGCGATATCCCAACCCAGCAGGCAGCCACCTTTGTTTTTGGAAGGAATCAAAAACAGCAGGAGCGCCGCGACGATGGCGATCATGGTGTCGTTAATGCCGGGGATATTAATGATCTGTCCCTGCCACAAAAACGACCGGGTGATCCACATAAAGGCCGCAAACAGGAAAACGGCCAACACCGCTTTCTCTTCAAAACTGGTGTTACCCAGGGCCGCTTTTTCCTTATTGATAAGCTCTCGGCCACCCGGCAAATGGCTAAACTCAATGCGGAAAAACACCCGCGTCAGTAGTAGCCAGGCGCTAAACAGCAGCACCAACACAACAGGAAAAGCGAACATCAGCCAGCCAGCGAAAGAAATCTCGATGCCAAACAGCTCGTTAACTATCGCGGCAAGAATAATATTAGGCGGGGTGCCAATCAGCGTACCTAAACCACCAATGGTACCGCCGTACCCGATACCAAAAATCAGCGCTTTGCTGAATTTATCGATTTCGGCACTGTGATCGCCGTCACTTTTCGCCAGTTCCTGGCTAACCTGGTACACGATAGCGGTACCAATAGGCAGCATCATCATGACCGACGCGGTGTTGGAGACCCACATCGACAAAAAGCCGGTCGCGGCCATAAAGCCGAATACAATGCTGTTAATGCTGGTACCTAGCACGGCGATAATCGACAGCGCGATACGCTTGTGCAAATCCCACTTTTCCATTGCCAGGGCAATCATAAAACCGCCCAAAAACAGGAAAATAATCGGATTGCCATAAGCGGCCGTCACCGTACTGCCCTCCAGCGCGCCGGTAATCGGCAACAGCACGATAGGCAAAAGAGAGGTGGCGGGAATAGGAATGGCTTCGGTGATCCACCACACCGCTACCCACAAGGTAGTGGCCAGCACCATGCGCCCTTCAACGCTTAAGTCTTCAGGGTGAAAAAACAGCGCAACCAACGCGAACAGCAGCGGGCCAAGCACTAAGCCAACCTTCTGAGGAGTCGTGTAGGCAGGCGGCTTAGGTTGAGGGGAAGGGTTGCGCTTGGCATTGGAAGCCGCGGCGTTGGCGGCCCCACCCGTTGGCAGCGCGCACATCAATAGGTTTTTGGCTTGGTAGTGGGAGTGCCATAGCTGATCCCATACCGTCATCAGGGCAGTTTTATGCATACAATTTGCGCCACTTACGGTCAGAGTGAAAAGAACACATCGAGGGTCGGCATCCAGGTAAATAAGCCACCCGATGGGTAACGCGGAACCTTCTTTGGCGCCCTTTATTAACTGCAATAGGCAATTAGTCCAGTCATTTGCCCGTAATTACAACCAAAGTCTAACAACCTTTGGTTGTAACCATTAGTAAATGCTAACGGTGACATAAGCGTATGAACTACGTAAGTTGGCATGACTATTCATTTAAAATTATCTATACCCGATGAGGAGAACCGAGTGCTTGATCGCTGGACAATGCCGCTGACCCATCGTCCCCTCAAACGAATCGCGCAGACGTTGCATAACAAGCACATTGCCGCCGACCAAGTGACACTCTGCGCTTTTGTGATAGGGATGGCCGCCCTGCCGCTGTTGGCATGGGAGCAGTATGGGCTCGCCCTGGTGGCGATTGTGCTTAACCGCCTTGGCGACGGTTTAGATGGCGCCCTGGCACGCTTGAGTGAAAGCACCAGCAATGCGGGTGGCTTTCTGGATATCGGGCTCGACTTTGTTTTCTATGCGGCGGTAGTGCTTGGCTTCGCACTTGCAAATCCCGCCCAAAATGCCCTCGCTGCCTGCCTACTGCTGTTTGCGTTTATCGGCACCGGCACCTCGTTTCTGGCCTTTGCGATTGCCGCCAAACAGCAAGCAATAGAGCGGCCTAACTTTCCTAACAAGGCCTTCTACTATTTAGAGGGCTTAACCGAAGGGACTGAGACCGTGCTGGCACTGGTGGTTTTCTGTCTATTTCCTGACCACTTTCCAACGTTAGCTACGCTATTTGCGACTGCTTGTTTGATCACAACGGCGACCAGGCTATGGGGCGGCTATTGGACGCTGCGCAGATATAAAGCTGATTTGTAACCCTGGCGTATTTAATAAAGTGACCGGCAGGGCCTACCGACGTCAATTAATAAGCGCAATGTGTGCTATCGAACAGACTTACCCCCTCCGCGCGACCATTGTTCTGGTAAGGAAGCTCCACTTGTGCGGCTAAAAAATCGCACTGCCACCAGGATGGAATCTGTGAAACAACTTCTCCGTTTTGTGCGCCCGCACCCTACGTTTGCAGCGCCGTGGAACTCTACTGCCCCGGTCAGGGAAGAGCTTTTCAGCGCAGAACGGCTTGAACAGCACGCAGGCAGTTTGGCGCTTAAACAAGCAGTGACCAGCACGCCACCCAACGTAGTATCGTTAACACGACGTCTCAACGATAACGCGCGCGCCCTGCTGGACGTTTACCGCGCCAGCGCCACAGCGCTGGCAGGTGGGCGAGAAATTGTGCCCGCTGCCGCCTGGTTGCTCGATAATTACCATCTAATTGAAGCGCAAATTCGTGAAATACGCAGCGACCTTCCCCCAGGTTATTACCGCCAGCTACCGAAGTTAGCCAACGGGCCTTTTGCAGGCTACCCGCGGGTATTCGGTATCGCCTGGGCCTTTGTGGCGCACACCGACAGCCATATCGACCAGGATAATTTGCAGAATTTTATCACCGCGTATCAACGCGTTCAGCCACTGACCATTGGCGAACTATGGGCAGTGGCAATCACGCTTCGCATTGTGCTGATCGAGAACCTGCGCCGACTTGCCGACCAAATTATCAGCGAACAAACCGCAAGGGACGAAGCCGATGCATTAGCGGCTAAATGGTTAACGCCCACCGATCGGCAAACCTCCCAGGAACGTCATACCTTTCACCTGGAAACCACCACCCTTAATATTCATAAAGGGCCGTTAGCAGAGCCCTTCACCGCACAGCTCGCTAAGCGGCTGCGCGGCTTAGACCCGCGCAGCAGCCCGCTGGTTGATTGGCTTGATGAGCAGCTTAGCCGTAAGGGTGAAACCATCGACGAGATGGTTCAACACGCTCAGCAGCGCCAAGGCGCCGCCAACGTTACCGTGCGTAATATCATCACGAGCATGCGCTTTGTTTCCAGCATCGACTGGGCCGAGCTGTTTGAAAGTGTCAGTTTGGTGGATACACGGCTACGCCAGCAGAGTCACTTCGATCAACTTGACTTCCCCACCCGCAACCAGTATCGCAGCGCCATAGAGCAGATCGCCCGAGGATCTCGTTACAGTGAGCTCGAGGTAGTCGATGCGGCGCTCTCCCTCTCCCACCAGGCAGCGGCTGGCACCAGCGACCCGGCCGAAGCTGCACGGCGGGGAGACCCCGGCTATTTCTTGGTTGGCTCAGGTCGTTTAACCCTTGAGCGCCAAGTTCAGTTCACCCCCTCCTCCCGTCAGTGGTTGCGCCGCACGCTCATTCACCACGGTATTCGTAGCTATATCGTATTGATGGCGGTGATCACACTGACCCTGATGACACTGGCCGGTGGGCTACTGCTTTCGTTGCCGCTGGCGATAGGCAACGTGTCATTACCTTGGCTCATGCTGCTAGGAGCGTTCGGCTTCCTGCCCATTATGGAAGTCGCAACGCTGATCGTGAACCGCTTGATTATCTACTCTATCGACGCTCAGCCGCTGCCAGGTCTCGACCTTGCCAAAGGGGTTCCGCCTCAGTTAAGAACCCTGGTGGCGGTGCCTTCGCTGCTGACCAGCGAAGAAGAGCTGCGCGAACAGATTGAGCGCCTTGAAGTGCACCACTTATCCAGCGGTGAGGGGGCGCTTGGCTACGCGCTACTGCTTGACGGCGTGGATGCCCCCCAAGCGGAACTACCCCATGAGGCCGCGCTGTTAACGGCTGCTCAAGAAGCGGTAGAGCATTTAAATAAGCGGTACTGTCCTCTCGCCCTCGATAGCGATAAACGCTTCTTTTTGCTCCATCGGCGAAGGGTATTTAACGCCAGCGAAAATACCTGGATGGGGTGGGAGCGTAAGCGAGGCAAGCTGCACGAGCTAAATCGCTTGCTACGTGGCGCCACGGACACCACCTTTATAGACCCGCCACCGCTGCCCAGCGACTTACGCTACGTGATCACCCTGGATGCCGATACCCGTCTACCGCGAGGCGCGGCAAGCCGTTTGATCGGTAAAATGGCGCATCCGTTAAACCAGCCACGAATGGATCAGCAGCTACGTCGGGTCGTGGAGGGGTATGCAATACTGCAGCCTCGGGTGACGCCGTCGCTGCCCACAGGAGGCGAAGGCTCCATCTACCAGCGGCTATTCTCCGCGCCTGGGGGCATCGACCCTTACGCCGCCGCTATTTCAGATCTCTATCAGGATTTGGTCGGTGAAGGCTCGTTCGCCGGTAAAGGTATTTACGCGATTGATGCCTTTGAAGCCTCGCTGGCTGGCCGAGTGCCCGACAATAGCCTGCTCAGCCACGACTTGTTCGAGGGTGTATTTGCCCGTGCGGGACTCGCCTCCGATATCGAAGTGATTGAAGACTTCCCGGCCCGCTATGATGTAGCCGCCAAGCGTCAGCACCGCTGGACACGCGGCGACTGGCAACTGCTCCCTTGGCTAATCGCCCCGACGCTGCCGCTCACCGGGCGGATGAAAATGCTCGGCAACCTGCGCCGCTCGGTAACGCCACTATTAGTGCTGGCAAGCCTTGCGGTTAGCTGGCAGTTGCCGCTGAGCATGGCGATCACCAGTACACTGCTACTACTGGCCGTTGTCGGGGCACCGGTGTTGCTTTCCCTAACGGCCTCATTCGTTCCCTTCCGGGCGTGGTCTAGACTACGCCACCACTACCACCTTTGGTTTGACGAGCTAAAGCTGGGTAGCGCACAAATTCTGCTACTGATCATTTTTTTGCCCGACCAGGCATGGCGCATGCTGGACGCCATCGCCAGAACCTTAGTTCGTGTGCTGATCACCCACCGGCGTCTACTTGAGTGGACGTCTGCCGCCCAATCGATGAAAAGCCCACCGCTGACGGTATTGGGCTTCTACCAGCGCATGGCACCTGGCACCGTACTCGGGCTAGCGGTGGCTATCAGTGCGCTCTGGACAGCCAGCCACACATGGCCAATCGCACTGCCCATGGTGCTGCTTTGGTTGGCTGCTCCGGCAGTGGCATCTTGGTTGAGCAGCAGCACAAGTGTTGTTGTTCAACCCACCATTTCAACAGAAGAAGCCCTTGAGCTACGGGCAATTGCACGGAGAACCTGGCGCTATTTCGAAACCTTTGTGACCACCACAGATAACCGCTTACCGCCGGATAACTTTCAAGAAGATCCCCAGCCCGTCCTCGCCCAGCGCACCTCGCCTACCAATATGGGGCTCTATCTACTCTCCACCCTGGCCGCACGGGATTTCGGCTGGATTGGCACCCATGAAACGCTTGAACGACTGGAAGCAACGCTGGGTGTGATGCTGGGACTACCCCGCTATCGGGGGCACTTTTACAACTGGTATGCCACCCACGACCTGCGCCCGCTTAATCCCCGCTATGTATCTACAGTGGATAGCGGCAACTTGGCAGGGCACCTGATCGCTATCGCCAATGCCTGCGAAATATGGCAAACGGCAGGCTATCTAACTGACCCACGCGCGGGTATTGCTGACACGCTCAACCTTGCTCGGCAGGCACTCAAGCAGGTTTCAACCCTGCCGGAAAAATTAGCGGTTCAACTGAGCGTGCAGTTTGACGCCATTGACGCCCAGCTAAAGGGCGAAGTGATGTCGATGGTATGCTTGGCAAATATCGCCGCTTTGATGGATAGCGCTTTAAATTTGGTGCGAAAGCCCCTCAACGCGTATAGCGACTCCTATAGCGAAGACCTGCTGTTTTGGTTGGAAGTTTTACAGTCCTCCGTCGCTCAACACAGCCATGACCGGAATACCCAGCCAAGCTTGGACAGGGGGGCAATCGCCCTGCGCCTGCAACAGCTTGCCGATTCAACGCGACGCCTGGCACTGGGCATGGATTTCGATTTCCTGTTCAATCACGAGCGCCAATTGTTGTCGATAGGTTATTCACTCGACGACAACTGCCTGGATACCAGCTGCTACGACCTACTGGCTTCCGAAGCACGGCTGGCCAGCCTATTTGCAATTGCCAAAGGCGACATACCCACCCGCCACTGGTTCAGGCTAGGGCGTGCTGCCACTCCGGTTACCTTTGGCTCGGCGCTGATTTCCTGGTCGGGGTCGATGTTTGAATACCTGATGCCGTCGCTGGTAATGCGCGCTCCGGGGGGCAGCCTGCTGGAGCAAACCAACCGGCTGGTGGTGAAACGTCAAGAGACCTACGCCGCCCAGCTCTCCGCGCCCTGGGGTATTTCTGAATCCGCTTATAACGCCCGGGATATGGAGTTCACCTATCAATACTCTAATTTTGGGGTGCCGGGCTTAGGGCTCAAACGGGGGCTATCTGCTGACCTGGTGATTGCACCGTACGCCACCGGTCTGGCCACCATGGTTGACCCCAGCGGCGCCTGTCGCAATTTCAAACGCTTAACGGAGATGGACGCACTAGGCCGCTACGGTTTCTACGAAGCGCTCGACTTTACCCGTTCGCGGCTGCCCGCTGGGGAAAGCGTAGTGATTGTACGTAGTTTTATGGCCCACCATCAGGGCATGACCATCGTGGCCATCGCTAACACCCTGCACCACGGCCAAATGCGCGCCCGTTTTCACCGCGAGCCGATGATTCAAGCCAGTGAGCTACTGCTCCAAGAGCGGGTACCGCGTAATGTGGCGATCGCCCACCCCCGCGCGGAAGAGGTGAAGTCAACGGCCAGCCAGAGTATTAACGAGGCCCAAACCATTCGCCGCGCCTCAATGGCCGCCGGTGGCCCGCCCGTTACCCATTTACTCTCCAACGGCTGCTACTCGGTGATGCTAACGGCCACCGGCGGGGGCTACAGCAGGTGGCGTAACATCGCCATTAGCCGCTGGCAGCCGGACACCACCCGCGACCACTTAGGCAGCTTTATTTTTCTACGCGACAGCAAACACCCCGGCGTGTGGACCGCCACAGGACAAACGGCGGCACACCCAGCCGACGATAATGATGACCATAGCTATGCGATATTTGCCGAGGATTATGCTCGCTATACCCATCGTCACGACGATATCACCAGTCACATGGAGGTGCTGGTTTCCGGCGAGGACGACAGCGAAGTGCGCCACCTTTCGCTAACTAACAACAGCCGTCACCCCCGTGACATCACGCTTACCTCCTATTCTGAGTTAGTCTTGACCAGCCCCAGTGCCGACAATGCGCACCCCGCCTTTGCCAAGATGTTTGTGGTGACCGAGTATCTGGAAGCATTCAATGCCCTGATCGCAACAAGGCGTCGGCGCTCCCCCGATGATGAGCAGGTGTGGGCGGCTCACTTTGCGGTGGTAGAGGGCGACATTGTGGGCGAGCTGGAGTTCGAGACTGATCGTGCCCAGTTTTTAGGCCGCGGCCGAAGCATGTTGCACGCCTCAGCGCTGGCAGAGGGGCAGCGCCTTTCGAGCAGTGTCGGTAGCGTACTGGATCCTATTTTTGCGCTGCGCTACTGCCTGCGCGTGGCGCCTGGCAAAGCCACCCGCATCGCTTACTGGACGGTGGTCGCCTCCTCCCGCGAAGCGCTGATGGATCTGATCGACAAACATCACGACCGCAGTGCTTTTGAGCGCGCCAAAMCCCTCGCCTGGACTCAGGCACAGGTTCAGCTTCGCCATTTAGGCATTCAGCCTGAAGAAGCGGCCGACTTTCAGCGTTTGGCTGCGCCGATTCTTTATCCTGATGCCCGATTTAGAGCACCTTCCGAGGCCATTGAGCGTGGCGCCGGGCCGCAGTCACGGCTCTGGCAGCACAGTATTTCCGGCGACCTGCCAATTATTCTAATGCGCATCGATAGCGTTGATGACATTGGCCAGGTACGCCAACTACTGCGCGCCCACGAATATTGGCGCATGAAGCGGCTAGGCGTGGATGTGGTGATTATCAATGAACGCTCCTCCTCCTATATTCAGGATCTACAGCAAGCCATTGAAACCGCCGTGCTTAGCAGCCAAACCCAGCCTCGTTTTAAAAAGGATTTCGCTCAGGGCTCTGTAATTGCACTACGTGCCGACCTGATGAGTTTGGAAGTGCGCACACAGCTTCAGTCGATAGCATGCGTCGCGTTAATGGCCCATCGTGGCAGCATAGCGAACCAGCTAGCCCTGACGCTGCCCGCACTCCGCGCGCCAACCCAGCTCCAATCGTTTATCAAACGCCCCCTACCCAAGCACATCCCACTCAATGTCAGTGAAACACCGCTCCCAGCGCTTGAGTTTTTTAATGGGTTGGGCGGTTTTGCCTTGGATGGCCGCGAGTATGTAACGGTACTTGAGGCGGGAAGCTCCACACCCGCGCCGTGGATAAACGTGATCGCTAACGCGGGCTTCGGCTTTCAAGTATCAGCAGAAGGCGCCGGCTATGTATGGGCGGATAACAGCCGCGAAAACCAGCTAACAACGTGGTCGAACGATCCTGTTGTGGATCCGAGTGGCGATGTGATCTATGTCCGTGATGAAGAGTCGATGGCCCTTTMCACCGCCACTGCCCGCCCTGTACGCGATCATGGCCGCTACATAGCGCGGCACGGCTTCGGTTATAGCCAGTTCGAGCATCAAGCGGATGGGATTGCCCTGGAGCTGCTGCACTTCGTACCGCTAGAAGCCCCACTTAGGGTGTCGCGGCTACGTCTTAGCAATCACTCCGGGCGTCCACGTATGCTCTCCGTGACGGCTTATGCCGAATGGGTACTGGGTACCTCGCGCAGTGGCTCGGCCCCTTTTCTTATATCGCACCCAGATGCCGATAGCGGCGCGTTGCTGGTTGAGAACCCCTGGAATATAAATTTCCCAGGCCGGGTAGCGTTTCTGGATATCGGCACTCAGCCCACTTCCTGGACGGCTGATCGCTGCGAATTTATCGGCCCGGGAGGCAGCTTGGCAGCGCCCGCAGGATTGCGCAGCCACGCTCCGCTCTCCGGCACCCAAGGTGCGGGGCTGGACCCTTGCGCCGCGCTTAACCGCAGCGTGACGCTAGCGGCCGGTGAAAGCGTCGATATCGTTGTATTAATGGGTCAAGGCAGCTCCACTGCTGAGGCCACAACGCTGATTGCGCGTTATCGCGAGGCGGATATTGACGCCGAACTCGCCATAGTCACAGCGTACTGGCAAACGCAGCTTAACGCGGTACAAGTAACGACCCCTGACCGTGCCATGGACATCATGCTTAACGGCTGGCTGATGTATCAAACCATTGCCTGCCGAATCACCGCGCGCTCAGGGTTTTACCAAGCCAGCGGCGCCTATGGTTTCCGCGACCAGTTGCAGGACGGTATGGCGTTAACGTTCACTAGCCCCGAAACCACTCGCGAGCATTTACTGCGTGCCGCTTCCCGCCAGTTTGTTGAAGGCGATGTTCAGCACTGGTGGCTGCCCCACTCCGGACAAGGGGTGCGTACGCGCATTTCCGATGACCGGGTGTGGCTGGCCTATGCCTGCGCTCGCTATATCGCCACCTCCCACGACGCCGCCGTGCTGGAGGAGCCGGTAAGCTTTCTGGAAGGCGCTGAATTAGCCCCTGGCGAGCACGACAGTTTTTTCCAGCCGATGATTGCAGCGGAAACCGCCTCGCTGTTTGAGCACTGCGCCCGTGGCTTAGATCAGTGCATATCGCTTTCCGGCGAGCACGGTTTGCCGCTGATCGGTGGCGGCGATTGGAACGATGGCATGAACCGCGTTGGCGAAGCGGGCGAAGGCGAAAGCGTGTGGCTTGGCTGGCTGCTGGTGCATACCCTGGAACTGTTTCTACCCTATGCCCAGCAGTACGAAAAACAAGCGCCTTCAGCCACACCAGATACACCACGCGCTAAGCGTTGGCGTGCCCATATCACTGCGTTGCGCGGTGCGCTGGAAAGCAACGCCTGGGACGGCCAGTGGTACCGACGGGCGACCTTCGATGACGGCACTTGGCTGGGTAGCAAAGAGAGCGACGCCTGCCAAATTGATTCGATTGCCCAGACTTGGGCGGTACTCTCGGGGGCAGCAGCCCCCAACCGCGCAGCCCTCGCCATGGCGTCACTGGAACGCGAGCTGATCAGGCACGATGAGCAACTTGCACTGCTGTTTTGGCCCCCCTTCGATCAGCCCCAGCGCGACCCTGGCTATATCGGCGGCTACCCACCCGGCATGCGCGAAAACGGTGGGCAATATAGCCACGCCGCGATGTGGGCAATTCTCGCCTTTGCCAAGCTCGGCGAGGGCAGCAAAGCGCATGCGCTTTTTGCGCTACTCAACCCGATCAATCATGCCCGCACCGCCGAAGAAGCCGCTCGTTATCACGTCGAACCCTATGTGGTCGCCGCGGATGTCTATTCTGTTGCGCCTCACACGGGGCGTGGCGGCTGGACTTGGTACACGGGCTCAGCGGGTTGGATGTACCGCGCCGGTATTGAGGGCATTCTGGGTATCCGTCGGGAAGGTGGCTGGCTGGTGATTGCCCCCTGCCTTCCCCATGACTGGCCAGGTTTTAGCGCAACGCTGAACGTTGCCGATACCCACTACGCGGTTAAGGTTACCACCACCGATGAGGCGCTTAACGCACAACTTGATGGCCGTCACCTCACACTCCAGCAGGGAGAGGTACGTGTCCCACTGGATGGCCAACACCACCAGCTTGAGGTGTTTATTCATCGATCACATAACCCATGTTAACTAACTGTTTGTCAGCCATTTTTCACATTTGCTTCTTACTCACGGCTATATTAGTCTCAATCTCGCACGCTAAGCGTGCCATTTATCTTCAGGTGGTTCTGCCAGTTTAACCGCCGTCCCATTCGCAATCACACGGAGCCGTGATATGCATAGCGAAACATCAAACGACCTTTCCCAGGCGGGTCTTCATATCGCCATTCAAGACATCAAGGATGAACTGTTCGATACCCCCGAGTGCGACTACGCCGTAGCCCAACTGCTAACCCGCTGGGGTCAAGCTGAAAAAGCTGAGCAACTGCTGGATGAGATGCTGATGAAGTGGGGCACTTCACCCGAAGTACTGGCTTTAACTCAGCGTGGGTATACGGAGATCGTGGGTGAAAGTGAGCTACCCGCAGATAACGACGAACCCCTCCGCAAACCGAAACAAACTGCTCCAGCAGCCCTCGGCGTCGTGGCGGCCTAATCGGTTGATTCTGCACGGCTAACTTGCCTGTGCAAAAAAGCACCCTCTATCAAGCCCCTACCTGGTTACGCGGTTGGGGCATTTTTATTGAATCAATGCGGCGTGCCATCGCTACCCCTCAAAATAGCCATCTCCTCGACTAGGTAAATATCAGCGTCACGGAAGAAGGCATCAGCTGATAGAATACTGCCCCTTTCAGGTGCGTTAGCGGGCCCTACCGCAACGCCACCCCCCACTTTTGACTACCTGAGAGTTGCGCAATGATCGCCACCGCCCACGCAGTATTCCGGCCACTTTTACGGCTGGGCCTTATCTCGCAAATTTTAATCGGTATCGTTGCCGGGGTATTGCTTGCCCTTTTCTCACCGGGCATTGCTAGCGATGTGGCGCTGCTTGGCCAGTTATTTATCGCTGCCTTACAAGCGGTAGCTCCCATTTTGGTGTTTGTATTGGTGGCGGCAGCGATTTCAGCTCACCAAAAAGGCCAGCCAACCCACATTCGACCCGTGCTGATGCTGTATGTGGCGGGCACGTTAATCGCTGCATTAATTGCCGTGGCGGCCAGCTTTTTATTTCCTMCCGAACTCTCATTGAATGCAGGCCAAGTTGACGGCAGCCCGCCCGGGGATATTTTTAGCGTGCTGCGCGACCTGCTGTTGAATGCGGTGGCCAACCCGGTTAGKGCACTGATGGAGGCTAACTTCATCGCTATTCTGGCCTGGGCCATCGGCCTGGGTTTGACCCTGCGCCAAGCCAGCGACACCACCCGCCAAGCGTTAAGCGACTTATCCACGGCGGTCACCCGCATTGTGACGCTGGTGATTCGTTTAGCGCCGCTGGGTATCTTTGGTTTGGTGGCAGGCACGCTGGCAGAATCCGGCGTTGCGGCGCTGCTTAATTACGCCCAGTTACTAGGTGTGATTGTGGGTTGCATGCTGTTTGTAGCGCTAGTGAGCAACCCGCTGCTGGTTTACTTCACCACCCGGCAAAACCCTTATCCCCTTGTATTTACGTGCCTGCGCGGCAGTGCGATTACCGCCTTTTTCACCCGTAGCTCGGCCGCGAATATCCCGGTGAACCTGGAGCTATGCCGCCGCCTAAAGCTCGACCCTGACACCTACTCCATTTCCATTCCGCTGGGCGCGACGATCAATATGTGCGGTGCGGCCATCACTATTACGGTGATCACTCTGGCAACCACTCATACGCTGGGCATTAGCGTCGACTTCCCTACGGCGTTGCTACTTTGCGTGGTTTCAGCGCTGGCGGCCTGCGGCGTTTCAGGCGTGGCGGGCGGCTCACTGATGCTGATTCCCATGGCCGCCAACCTGTTTGGTATTCCCACGGAAGTGGCCATGCAAGCGGTGGCGATTGGCTTTGTGATCAGCGTGGTACAGGACTCCACCGAAACCGCCCTCAACTCCTCTACCGATGTGCTGTTCACTGCTGCTTGCCAGTCGCAAGAGGCGAAGCGCTCTTAAGAGCCCCCCTGGGGAGCGGCTGCTTATAACAGCCGCTCCCCCAGTGCTTGCCCCCAGTACTTTCCCACATTAACTCGTGGATGTTTTAACAAGCCCCGCCAAACGCTCCCGTTCATCCTCTTCATAAAAACTCGGGTCATTAAATAAGTCTCGCTGGGTATCATCAAAGATCATTTCCAACACCTCTGCACTACTTTGCACCATCGGCTCAAAGTGTGCGGTATGAGTAACCACTGCCCTGACGCGGCGGCGGCGATACAGCGCGTAGATACCTAGCAAGGTGAATACGCAAGCAATATAGAGCGGCAAGCCATGCCCTCCCACGGCGCYCATCAGTGACCCCGCCGCTATCGGTGCCACGGCACAGCCCGCGCCGTGCATTACCAGCATATCCGCCGAGCCGGAGACAATTTCATCCGGGTGGAGCTGGTCTATCAACTGCGCTACCGCCAGCGGGTAGAGGGAAAACGCCAAACCGCCCCAGATAAAATAGAGCCCCAGCAGCACCTCGTGGCTGGGCGCAAAGGGCATGGCCGCAGCTATCAAGGCCGCAAGCAGCACCACCCAGATCATGACCATAGGGCGGTCGTGTTTATCAGAGAAGCGCCCGATGGGAATCTGCAGCAGCGCCCCGCCAATAATCGCCACGCTCATCACCAGCCCGACCCCGCCAATATCAAACCCCAGTTGAGTGGCGTAGACCGGGGTCATCGACCAGAACGCGCCCATGGCAAGCCCCGACAACGCGGCAGAAGCCACCGCCAAAGGAGCAAAGCCTAACAACGCGCGCAGGCTACTTTTGGGCCGCTCAGGTATTTTGGGCTGCACGCGACGGGTCATGGTAATGGGTAACAGCGCCCAACTGATCAAAATGGCGATCACCACAAAGAGTAAAAACCCGTCGGGTGAAGAGAGCCGCAGCAACTGCTGAGCCGTGGCTAGAGCGCCCAAGTTGACCACCATATAGACAGCAAAAATACGCCCCCGCTCATGGCTGGCGGCTTGGCTATTCAGCCAGCTCTCAATCACGGTCACTAAGGTGATAAACGAAAGCCCATAGATCACCCGCAATGGTAGCCATACCCAGGGGTTGATAAACACTAGGTGCAGCAGCGCCACCGATGCACAAATAGAGGCGCAGAAGCCAAAGGTACGGATATGCCCCATGCGCCGAATTAAGCGTCCGCTCACCCAGGTACCGCAGATAAAGCCAACAAAGTAGCCGGACATAATCATCCCCAGCACCGCGCTGGAGAAGCCCTCCCCCGTACCACGCAGGGTTAGCAGCGTATTCAGTAAGCCGTTACCCAGCAGCAGTAACGCCACACTGTATAGGATCGATTTAACCGGTTTGAGCATTGCCAATGAACGCATTGCGCTTCCTCGCAGCAGCCAACCTAAAGGTCATGCATAAAGAGTGCCACTGAAAGCGGTTGTCACAATCATTGACAGGCTAACGTTCTTTATATAGAACGTTCTATAAAAGGAACACGAGATGACAAGATGGATAAGCCCTCACTCAACACCCTAGGCCAACACCTTCAAGCACTTCGCCTTGAGCGGGGCTGGTCGCTATCGCAGTTGGCCAATGAGGCGGGGATTGCCAAATCCAACCTGTGTCGCCTTGAACAGGGCAACGGCAACCCGACCCTGGATACCATTTGGCGGCTTGCAGTGCAGCTCAATGTGCCTTTCGGCACGCTGGTCGCGCCAATCAACGTGCCGCTGGGTGAAGATGGCGTGCAGGTGCGCCTAATCGATCAAGGCAAGGACTCCCCTCAGGTGGACGCCTATTGGATGCGCTGCGCACCGCATACATTGCGCCACGCTGAAGCCCATACACCCGGCACCCGTGAATCACTCACGCTGATTAGCGGCTGGTTGGAAGCAGGGCCAGAGGGCGCCACCACGGTGCTAACACCGGGAGAGACCATCACCTTTGCCGCCGACCAACCGCACTTTTACCGTACCCACGAAGCGGAGGCCACTTTGATGATGACCATCACCTATGGTGCAGAAGGCCAAACATCATGAGCCAAGCTGCCAGCCACTCTCCCGTTCGTAGCGCGCTGCAAGGCGTGCGTGAGGCCATCCCACTACTGGGCGGCTACATTCCAGTGGCGTTGTCATTCGGCTTAGTCGCCACCCAGGCAGGCTTCAGCACGCTGGAGGCCACGGCTATTTCAGCGCTGATTTACGCCGGTGCTTCGCAATTTCTATTTGTCGGTATGATCGCTACAGGCGCCCCGCTGTGGCTGGTGGTGGCGATGACGCTGCTGATTAACGTGCGCCATGTGGTGTACGGCCCTAACCTGGCAGCGCTACTGCCGCGTAGCCGCCACTGGCCCTGGCTGATGCACGGCCTCACCGATCAGGTATTTGCCCTGGCCTTAACCCGGCTGCCTCAATTGCCCGAGGCAAAGCGATTTAGCTGGTTTGTCGGTGCGTCGCTACTGGCTTGGGGCGCCTGGATCATCGGTACCGCGGTGGGGGCCACCGCAGGGGAAGCATTTACCGCCCGCTGGCCACTGCTGGGTGAGATTATGCCCTTCGCCCTGCCTGCGCTGTTTTTGACCATGGTGGCACCGCGCTTCACTGATAAGCGTTGGGCAGTGGCCATGGGCTGCACCATTCTAGCAGCACTCGGTTTAACGCTGGTCGGCTGGAGCAACGTGGCGATTCCTCTCGCGGCGGCTTGCGGTGCGTTGTGCTTCTATACGCTGAAATTCCAAAACAGGAGGTGTGAACAATGAGCACCGCACTTTGGCTAGCGGTCGTGGTTTCTGCCATTGGCACCCTGTTGATGCGGGTAGTGCCGTTTTTATGGATGCAGCGCCGGCTCAACAGCGCTACCGGCATTAATAACATGCCCCAGTGGCTGGGTATTCTGGGCCCGCTAATGATAGCCGCCGTGCTGGGGGTGTCCATTGTGCCGGTGAATCCAAGCGCTGTTTCCTGGATCGCCACCGCCATCGGGCTTGCCGTTACGCTGCTGGTCTGGTCGCGAGTACGCTCACTGGGCTGGCCGGTGGCGGCCGGGGTCGCGGTGTTTGGGATAGTAGAGGTCGCGGCCTTCATTTGGTAATGCTTTGCATTAGCTTTTACGTCGTGCCATCATCCTGGCTCTTCACTCCAAGCCCCTCGTAAAGTGACAGTAATGTTAAAAGCACACACCCATGGCAAGAACGTTTTAATGAGTGTGTTGCTGATAACACTGGCGGCGCTATTTCCCGCTATATCGACGGGTAACGCGCTACACGGCCTTCCTGAATCACCCCGTATTGTGACGCTTTACCAGGGGGCTACCGACAGCGCCGTCGCCCTTGGGCTAACGCCTATTGGCGTGGTCGATTCCTGGCTGGAAAAGCCCATGTACCGCTATCTGCGCGATCCACTTGATAGCGTCGAGCATGTGGGGCTGGAAACCCAACCCAACCTGGAAAAGATTGCCTGGCTTGATCCAGACCTGGTCATTGCCAGCGACTTTCGCCATGCGCGAATAGCGCCGCTACTGGAGGCCATCGCCCCCACTGTATCTGCCCCGACAGTGTTTAACTTCAAGACCACGCTGAATATGGTGGCCAATGCTACTGGCCGCGAAGCGCAGGCAAATGAGCTGCTTGAGCAATGGGATGATCGTGTCGCCGACTTTCGCCAGCAGATCGCCGCCAAGTTGAGCAGCGAGTGGCCGCAAAAAGTGGCCGTGGTGCGGTTTAAAAGCGACCACGTGCGCATCTATACCAGCGGCTTTGCAGGCTCGATTCTTGATGAGCTGGGCTTTACTCAGCCGGATACACTGCAAAGCCAGAGTTGGGGAATGAAGCTTTCCAGTACTGAAAACATTCCAGTGCTGGATGCCGATGCCCTCTTTATTCTGCTTGAGCCCGATGACCCCGCTATTGCAGATAATTACCAACACTGGGCCTCCCACCCACTCTGGCAACAGCTGTCAGCGGTACAAAGTGGGCGCGTATTTGAAGTTGAGCCGGTGAGTTGGATGATGGGTGGCGGCATATTGGCGGCCAACGCCATGCTGGATGATCTGTATAGCCACTATGGGCTGTTGCAACCCGAAGCGGCACCGCATCAGGCTTGCCTGCCTCACACCAGCGGCCGTGGGGAACCTACTTCATGCTAAACAGTACTGCCGCAAAGAGTATTGGCCTGCTACTTGGCGTGCTGGTGGCACTAGGCGCCTTTTTCGCCAGCGTGATGTTAGGCACAACGGATATCCCCCTCTCCGCTCTGTACGGATCGCTCGCCCATTACGACCCTACCAACATCGCCCACATCATTCTTTTAACTGAGCGCTTACCCCGTGCGGTGATTGCCGCTCTAGTGGGCGCCAGCTTAGCCATTGCCGGGGCGCTGATGCAGACCATGACGCGCAACCCGTTGGCGTCGCCGGGCATTTTGGGCATCAATGCAGGTGCGATGTTTTTTGTGGTGGTCGCGGTTTCGCTATTACCGCTACATACCCCCGCGCACTACGTATGGGCCGCGCTATTGGGGGCACTCGTTGCGGCCGTACTGGTGGTGGTGCTTAGCCGCGGCTGCCACGGTGAGCTTTCACCGCTACGGGTTGTGCTGGCAGGCGTTGCGGTAACGGCGATGTTTGTGTCGTTCAGCCAAGGACTTCTGGTCATTGACCAGCAAAGTTTTGAAAGCGTGCTTTACTGGCTGGCGGGCTCAGTGTCGGGACGCGATCTTTCATTGGTAGCGCCCTTACTGCCTCTTTTTGGTGGAGCACTGCTGCTCAGCGCACTGCTGATACGCCACGCCAACGCACTATTGCTAGGCGATGACATGGTCACTGGACTCGGCATGCAGGCTACCACCATCAAGCTACTACTCGGCTTAATTGTGATTGTGCTAGCAGGTAGCTCCGTGGCGCTGGCGGGCATGATCGGTTTTGTCGGCCTGATTGTGCCCCACATGGCACGGGGAATATTTGGCATCGACCATCGCTGGCTGCTGCCGGCCTGCGCTCTTCTGGGTGCCTGTTTGCTGCTGCTGGCCGATCTAGGCTCGCGCTTTTTAATGCCACCCCAGGAGATACCTGTCGGCGTGATGACCGCGCTGATCGGCACGCCCTTCTTTATCTATCTGGCACGGCGCAAGATGGCTGGCCAATGAGAACAGACGCCACGATAACCCTTAACAGCGGAGCAAAAAGCGACAGTAATCGCTTACTACGTCACCTGCTGATGCTAAGCCTTTTATTGCTAGCAAGCGCCGGGCTGTCGCTCTGTTTAGGCGGTTTTCCCACGCCACCTCTGCAGGTACTAGACGCACTAACAACCCCTCAAAGCAGCGATATCGCCTTTATTATTTGGGAGCTGCGCCTTCCTCGCATCACGCTAGCAATACTGGTCGGTGCCGCCCTGGCAATAGCGGGGGCGATTCTGCAGAGCATCGTACGCAACCCGCTGGCCTCCCCAGACGTGATCGGCATTACCAGCGGTGCAGCGTTGGCGGCGGTGCTATTTCTAGCGCTATTGAGCACGACCTTGAGCATTCACTGGCTGCCCGTTGCGACCATGCTGGGAGCACTGGTTTCTGCACTGCTGGTGGTGAGCTTGGCCTGGAAAAACGGTGTTAGCCCATCGCGCATGGTGCTAGTCGGCATTGGCCTGGCCGCGGCCATGGGCGCTGGCACCACCCTGTTAATCGTGATCAGCGATGACTCTGCCGCCATGACCGCCTATGTATGGCTAACCGGCAGCCTTTACGCGGCGCAATGGGACGATGTGTGGGGCCTATTGCCGTGGTTAGTCGTCGCGGTGCCTATCAGCCTACTCTTCGCCCGCCATGCGGATGCCATGGCCCTGGGTGATAGCGTTGCCGAAGGGCTTGGGGTGGCGATTCTGCGCAGCAGATTGGTATTGCTGGCCTGCAGCGTGGCGCTGGCAGGTGCCGCTGTGGCGTTTGCCGGTGGTTTGAGCTTTGTGGGACTAATTGCGCCCCACCTGGCCGCTAGGCTGGTGGGGCGAAACATGGCACGCCTGGTGCCAGCATCAGCGCTGGTTGGCGCCTTGATTGTGCTTTACGCCGACCTGCTGGGCCGAGTGGCGTTTTTACCCAAAGACCTACCTGCGGGCATCTTTGTTGCCGGGATAGGCGCGCCCTTCTTCGTTTACTTACTGCATAGATCGCGAGCTCGCTTTTAGCGCGAATTGACAAAAAAAAAGCGGCGCCCCAAAGGCGCCGCCAAACAGTATCGAGCAAAAAACATAGAAAATAGAAAGCGGCTGACTAGAAATCCAGCTGGTACCTCAGCGTGAAAGTGCGGCCACGCCCAGTGAAGTAGTACTCATCGCTGATGCGTGCGGCTTGAGAGTAGTAAGTGAGGTAATCTTCATCGGTGAGGTTTTCGATACCCACTGACACCCTGCCGGTGGGCAGGCGATAGGCTAATGAAGCATCCACTAAGCCGTAGCCGTCAAAATCAAGCTCAGGGTTATCGACGCTTCGATCGAAGTAGTAACTACCCTGCAAGCGCGTGGAAACGCGGTCGTTCCAGGTAGCGCTCCAGCCCAGTTTGAGCGTATCCGGGGCAATATTGATACCGGTGAGTTTGGTATCTACGCTACCGTCGCCATCCTGATCCGACTTACCTTCGGTGTGGGCATAAGAGAGCGACAGGTCATGCTTGTCGGCCACCTGCATGTCGCCGGTAATCTCAACGCCCTGGATCTCGGTTTTCTCTCGGCTACCGACCCAGGTGCCATTCTGCTCGGTAAGCCGCTGGCCGTAATCCGAATTGGACTCATAGTAGCTAATCTCTAGCCCGTAGCCATCCCAGTCAAAACGCGCGCCTATTTCCCGGTTATCGGTAACAATCGGCTGAAGCTGCAGCAAGGTGTCCACATCCTGGCCCGCCGTGCCAATGCCGCGTAGCACCCGGCCCACATCGGGCATGCCAAAGCCTTCCGAATAGTTGGCGTACAGCTGGGCCCAGTCGGTGGCTTGATAGGTTAAGCCGACGTTATACAGCGTTTCATCGAAACTGGGCTTGCCACCGTCCACGGTGACGTTGTCTTGGGTGACATTGCTGCGATCAATCGTTTGGAAGGTATCCACCTCAAGCTCGGCATGCTCGTGACGCACCCCGGCATGCAGCGTGAGAGGATCCGCGAGCTTAAACTGGCCCTGCAGGAAAGGCGCCAAATTACGATAGCGGCTTTCCGGCACGTAGGTGCGCCCGGTATGCACCAGCATCTGGCTTGTTTCGTCTTCCAATACGTCCAAACCAACCGTCACACCCAAACGGTCATCCAGCATACCATCACGGTTCAAGGTGAATTTGGCGCCCATTTTGTCAGATTCATTCCGCGTTTGGTCATACAGGGTATCCCCTGCACTATCCAGATAAGGGAAAAATGGCGTAGTGGCAAAGCGTGCACGGAAGCGCTGACGATATACTTGGGCGTCCAGCTCGTTGCCAAACCAATCAGCGTGGGAGTAGGAAAGCCGAGCGGAGGTCACTTCATTAAATCCAGGCTCGCCGTCACGACGGCCTTTGCGTGCCGTGGTGGGAACACCTGCAGAGCGGTCTCCTGTTACCGGTACGTAGTCGTTGCCCTCTTCCAAATCGAAGTGATTCAGCGAGAACTCAACATTCTGGTTGTCGTCGATCCAGTAGCCGAGCTTGCCGAAAAGATCGTAGCTTTCCGAGTTTTGCAGCTCGCCTGGGTAGGCAATACCGACCACCTCATCGTTGCCATCGTAAAAAACCCCGCGCTCCTGACGCGTCGCTGCGGCAACGAAATCCCAGTCGCCTTGCTGGCCGCTAATGCGGTAGTCCAGCTTGTTGCCTAGCCCATCCGACTGGAGATCATCATCCATGGTCAGGCTAATGCCCGCGTGTTGGCTAATGCCCCCGCCTTCGGCACGCCGGGTCACCAGGTTGATCAAGCCCCCCGTAGCGCCTAAACCATGCTCGGCGCTGGCCCCGTGGATGACTTCAATACGCTCCACCATGGAAAGGTCAATGGTATAGCTATCCCGGGAGCTGTCCCGCAACGGGTTGGACTGCGGCACACCATCAATCAGAAAAAGCGCGTCGCGGCCGCGGAATGTTTCGCCCGCATTGGAGAGCTTTTGGCGACTGGGTGAGTAAGAGGGAATCAGATTGCTGAGCACCTGGCCCGGGTCATCGGTAATCGCTAGCTGCTGCTCGATCTGTTCGCGGCTGATGATCGTTACCCGCTGTGGCGTTTGACCCGCTTCGCTGTGGCTGCGGGTGGCGGTTACCACCATAGTAGAGTCGGCGTCATCGGCGTCGCTTTGAGCCTCTACAGATTCAGACACCTGCCCATAAGCGTGGCTGGCAGCCACCAAACCGGCGAGCGTTACCGTAGGCCAAAATACCCAATGTTTCTTAATATACATCTACTTTTTATCCCCTTGCTTTTGAGTGAACCCTTGCTCTAAAAACAAATCTACATCTAAATGATAATAATTAATTTATGCGTATGATACTCAAAGATCTACTCAACTGGAACGCCTCGTTCACTATTACGACACGACTAACCCACTCATTCATTTCTCCTTTCCTCCGTGAAGGCCACAGTTATGCGGCAAGTAATGATTTACTTACCTGTGGCAGATATTGAAAATGAGAATATTTTGTCTTACGGTTCTGCCTGCGTTAACAACCTCAATGAGCCCTGCCATGACACRCCCTTCTCACCAGCTTCCTCGTTTGACAGGCGAAGGCCTGCACGCAGGCTACGACACCCGACGCGTGTTGGATGGTGTGGATATCGCCATTGCGGAAGGCAAGCTCACGGTGCTGTTGGGCCCCAATGGCAGTGGCAAGTCGACGCTGCTGAAAACGCTTGCCCGCACGCTCACACCGAGTGGCGGGCATGTGTATTTAGATGGCAAGGATATTCATCGCAGCAAGACGCGGGAGGTCGCCAAGCGCCTGGGGATTCTGCCCCAAGGCCCGGTAGCGCCTGAGGGGCTGAGCGTAAAGCAGTTAGKGGGGATGGGCCGTTTTCCACATCAGGGGTTGTGGCAAAAAAATGCTCAGCAAGACGCCGCTGCTATTCGTGAAGCCATGGCTTATACCCACGTGACAGAGTTTGCCGAACGCAATGTCGATGCGCTTTCCGGCGGCCAGCGCCAGCGCTGCTGGATTGCCATGGTGCTGGCCCAGCAAACCGACCTGATCCTGCTTGATGAACCTACGACCTTTCTGGATCTAAAGGTACAGGTGGATTTGCTGGAACTGCTTTCGCGCCTGGCCCATGAGAAAAGCCGCACCCTGCTACTGGTGCTCCACGATCTAAATCTGGCCGCCGCCTACGCTGATCATTTAGTAATGATGAGCGATGGCCGTATCGTCACCAGCGGCGCGCCTAGCGAGGTCTTTACCACGACCAATCTCAAACGCGTCTTTGACCTTGATGCCCATGTAATCCACGACCCTGAAAGCGGCAGCCCGATTTGCGTGCCGCGGAAACGCAGCCAATCCATTGCGAAAACGGAAACAGTTGTGCAATAACGCTGCGGATCGAGAAAGAATAGCCGCACCTCTTCCTCCATAAAGTGACCATGGCTCGCCGCTTAAATGCGGGGCTGCGCTTAATGTTTGAATTCAGGAGTTCATCATCTACATTACGCACTGTAATAGTCGCTATTCACCTATCCTCTTCGCTAATAACATTGATAGCACACCATGAAATAGGTAACCCACCATTTATTACTAATAATGTTTCCTTAAAAACCCACTATCTTGTCAGGCAGCCATGTAGCCATTGCAGGGAATAACGCCACCACCGCCAACGTTAGCAATTGCACCGCGATAAATGGCAAGACACCTCTACACATTTGCCCATAGGTAATATCGCTGGGTGCAATCGACTTTAAATAGAAGATTGACGATGCCATAGGCGGCGTCAGGTAGCTGGTTTGGATAGTTACCAACACGAGCGTGGCAAACCAAATAGGATCAATACCCAGCTGTTTGATGATAGGGGTAAATATTGGCACGCAGATCAAAACAATCGATGTCCAGTCAAGTACAAACCCCAGWAAGAATGTGACGGCTAGAAAAAATAGGATGACGCCTGTTGTACCACCACCCAAGCCACTAGCTATTGCGGACACCATCTCACCGCCACCATTGACTGCGAAGATGCCAGTAAACATCGTGCCCCCGGCTACAATCAGCAGAATCATCGCTGTAATACGCACCGTCAGTGACAGAGAATCAACCAATGAAGGCAGGGTGATGCCGCCATTGATGACCGCTAAGATTACTGCGCCTGCCACGCCAACGGCAGCGGCTTCTGTAGGTGAAGCGATGCCGCCCAAGAGCGATCCAAGTACCGCAAACATTAATAGCAGAGGGGGCAGTAACGCTCTCAGCGTAATGCTGATTTTCCTTCCCAGCGTTTTATCATCATTGGTGGCTTTAGCAGCAGGGCCATCTTGAGGACGCAACCAACAACGCCCGACGATATAAAGGGCGAAAAGAGACAACATCAAGATGCCGGGAAAAATAATCGCAGCGAAAAGTGCACCGATAGATAGTTGGGCAAGAGCCGCGTAGACGACCACTATAACGGTAGGAGGAATGATCGTGCCTAAGGATCCGCCCGCACAAATAGTCCCCGCAATCAGCGAATTGTTATAGCGGTAAGCTCGCATGGCAGGGATAGCCATTAACCCAATCATTATTTCCACCGCGCCAACGACCCCAGAGGCAGCCGCAAATATTGCTGCCATGGCGATCGTGGTCAGTGCCAACCCGCCTGGCAGTCGGCCGATCCACATCTGAATAGCATCGAAGAGGTTTTTGGCGATGCCCGACTTCTCAAGTATCGCGCCCATAAGCACAAAGAGTGGAATTGAGGAAAGAACGTAATTAGATGAAGCACTATAAATACTGCCGTAAAGTTGCTGAAAGATAATAGGTCCGAAGGCAAACCAGCCAGCCACCAATGAGACGGTAATCAGTGAGAAAGCAACAGGAATACCCATAAAGATCAATAAGAACAGTCCTGGGAACATCAGGGCAGCCGTCATGGTATCCATTTAGTTGGCCCTATTATGATGGGTATTATCAATCAACGAGCGCAGCCMAATCACCAGAACTTGTAGCGCAAGAAGCGTCAAGCCGAAGGCAATACAGGTGTAAAACGGCCACATTTTAGGTGCCCATGTACTGACCATTTCAACCTCATTGGTTGTGAAGGCTGATAGCGATTTTTTCCAGCCAAACCAAGCAACAAGTGAAAGGGTGGGAAACAACACGATGGTATAAGCCACTCCCGTTATAATACGTGAGATGCGCACTGGCATAAGACTACTCAGAACATCTACTTTGACGTGACCATCCACCTGCGCTGTCCAGGCGACACCCAGCATAAAAGCAACGCCAGTGGCCATATAGGAGATATCAAAAGCCCAGATGGTGGAGGCATTAAAAACGTAGCGCGCTACTACTTCGTATAACATCGCACCTGCCAAGACGATGAGCGCCAGCTTACTTAGCCAAGCCGATATTTTAGCCAGCTGATCCACTAAATTAAAAAACATGATAGGCATCACTCATATCGGTACATTGCTCATAGGTATAACTACCTGGGAAGGCTTAGGCGCCTTCCCTTGGCAGGTTTATATTAGTCAGTGATGAGATAGTCTTTCTGAGCATTCCAACGCGCTTGATAAGCTTGGTAATCTTCTAAAATTTCTTCCATGGCTGGGKTGCCTGCATCACTCTCTGCCGCTGCTCGGGCCGCGATCCAAGCACGGCCATTTTCCGCTAGCTGTTCAACAAACGCTTCGTCCAAACTAATCACTTCGTTTCTACCGGCGCGATAATTTTCCATAGCGATTAGATCGTTATGATAAAAATTGGTAAGCCCTTCGTAAGTGGTTAACTTAGCAGCGGACTCAATAAGTTGCTTTAGATCGTCAGGGACTTGATCCCAAGTGTCCTGACGGACAACCACTTCCCAGAGAAAGGTGGGTTGGTGCACGCCGGGCACGATGATGTAGCGGGCTGCTTCATGAAAGCCTTCTGGATAGTTACTGGAAGGGGTTGCCCACTCAATGGCATCAACACCCTTGCGTTGTAGTAACGTATAAATATCACCGGGTGGCACCACAGTGGGCACCGCATTGTAATACTCGCGCACGACTTCAGCCCAAGGCCCAGAAGTTCGATACTTCAAGCCATCAAGGTCATCTGGGCCATTAATGGGCACATTGGAGTGAGCAAATATTTCAGTAGACCCAATCCCCACAATGAGTGAGTGCAACCCTTCGCTAGCGCGAACTTCTTGCAGCGCTTGTTGGCCACCCCCTTCGTAAATCCAGTTAATATATGACTGCGATCCCATGCCTCCCGGAAACCCAGCAAAAATAGCATTGATGGGATTTTGGTTAACTAAGTAGCTAGGAGTGGAATGGCCAGCCTCAACGGTGCCCTCTTTTACCGCATCATAAACCTGCAATGCAGGCACAATAACGCCTGCGCCGAAAGGGCTAATCTCCACTCTGCCTGCTGTTAGCCTCTCTGCATTATCAGCGAACCTCTCAAGAAAGTTTTCATAAAAAGGAGAACCTCCTGGCACTGAAGTAGGCACTCGCCACTCGACTTCTGCTGCATATAAGGGAGAGGAAAGCGCTATTGTTGCTAGCACTGATGGAATCCACTTCGTTGTTTTTAAATTACTTTTCATAATATTCATGATCAATCACCCCTGCTGTGTGTTGGTTTTATTCATCTCTCCCTGAGACAGGCTGGACGCTACCAAAACCGGGTAAGCCACCAGCTCACTAAATTCTCTAATCAGTTTTCGCCTCTCTTTTTGGTATAAGATATACCAAAGTGCATTGCAAGATTTTCTTGAGATAAAAACCAAACCAATGCGACGTCCTAGCTATACCGACAATCCTCATAGAGGGAACATGGGTAGCTTCACAAAGCTTTTTGGATATTGTATAAGATATAAAAAATCAGGCATGATTAGGCAGACTGCTATTTTCAGCATTAGTAACCCATGACATAAAACACATGGCATAAACCAAAGGTGTCCCATGAAACAGGTACGCGTCATCGACTCTCATACGGGGGGGGAACCGACAAGGCTGGTCATAGAGGGCTTCCCCGACCTCCCTGGCACCACCATGGCGGAGAAGCGCGATGCACTACGAACCTCCCATGATCAGTGGCGACGCGCCTGCATGTTAGAGCCACGGGGCCATGATGTACTGGTAGGTGCGCTTTACTGCGCACCCGAGTCGCCGGATGCGACCTGCGGGGTGGTCTTTTTTAATAATACGGGGTATCTGGGCATGTGCGGCCACGGCACCATCGGCCTAGTGGCCTCTCTGCATCACTTAGGTTTGATCGGCCCCGGTGATCATAAGATCGACACCCCGGTCGGCCCAATCAGTGCAACGCTCCATGATGATGGGGCGGTTACCGTTCGTAATGTAGCCGCCTATCGCTTCCGTCAGCAAGTTCCCCTTGAGGTACCCTGCTTCGGGCGGGTACACGGCGATATTGCTTGGGGCGGCAACTGGTTTTTCCTGATTAGTGACCATGGCCAATCATTGACCCTGGATAACGTCGAGGCGCTGATGAATTTCACCTGGGCCGTTCGCCAGGCGCTAGAAGCGGCGGCCATCACCGGGGATGACGGTGGCGAGATTGACCATATCGAACTATTTGCTGACGACGCTGTGGCCGATAGCCGTAATTTCGTACTCTGCCCAGGCAAGGCCTATGACCGTTCCCCCTGCGGTACCGGCACCAGCGCCAAGCTGGCGTGCCTAGCGGCGGATGGCAAACTTGCACCCAGCACACCCTGGGTACAGGCGAGTATTTGCGGCAGTCAGTTCGAAGCACACTACGAATGGGAAGGTGACCGTGTTCGCCCCTACATTAAAGGTCGTGCTTATTTAAGCGCCGACACCACTCTGTTGATTGATGAGCAAGATCCGTTCGCCTGGGGAATTACTGCCTCGTAATCATTCTATACCGGCCACCCTGCTCTTGAACGCAACACCAACTCCCACGGCCAATACCACCAAACGAAGAGGAACAACAATGAGCGATAACATTTTTACCGGCTGTATACCGGCGCTAATGACGCCTTGCAGCGCTAACCGTCAACCTGATTTCGACGCCCTGGTAGCTAAAGGCCGTTCACTGGTAGATCTGGGTATGAGCGGTGTGGTGTATTGTGGCTCCATGGGCGACTGGCCGTTACTCAGCGAATCGCAGCGCCAGGAAGGCGTCGCACGCCTCGTTGAGGCTGGCGTTCCGACGATTGTGGGTACCGGTGCAATCAACACACGGGAGGCTGTTTCCCATGCGGCTCACGCCGCTAAAGTAGGTGCCAAAGGGCTGATGGTGATTCCGCGTGTGCTTTCACGAGGCACCTCGGCGGCTGCGCAGAAGTCACACTTTTCGGCCATTTTGGACGCGGCGCCCAAGCTACCGGCGGTGATTTATAATAGCCCCTATTACGGCTTCGCCACACGTGCCGACTTATTCTTTGAGCTACGCCGCAAGTACCCCAACCTGATTGGCTTCAAAGAGTTTGGCGGCGCTGATGATCTCCGCTATGCGGCGGAAAACATTACCTCTCAAGACGAAGATGTCACTCTGATGGTCGGTGTCGACACCACTGTTTATCATGGTTTCGTCAACTGTGGCGCCACGGGCGCTATAACCGGTATCGGCAATGCGCTGCCCCGAGAGGTATTGCAACTTGTCTCGCTCAGCCAACAGGCCGCGAAAGGGGACGTCAAAGCACGGCGTTTGGCCATGGAGCTAGAGGAAGCACTAGGCGTGCTCTCCTCTTTTGACGAAGGCGGCGACCTGGTTCTCTACTACAAGCMCCTGATGGTGCTCAATGGCGATAGCGAATACGCCCTGCACTTTAATGAAACCGACGCGCTCAGCGATTCACAACGTCACTATGTGGAGTCCCAGTACGCGCTCTTCCGTAGTTGGTATTCGAGCTGGTCTGCTTCGCTAGATAATCGCTAATAACCTAGCCACACGTTGGCTGTGTATCCAGCCGAAGCGCTCTTTCGTAAAAACCGGGAATTTCCATGGAAACAAACCCACAGGCAGTAAGCCATCCCAATGTAGCGGCTGATATCGTCGTTATTGGTGCTGGTATTATCGGCACCGCTTGCGCCTTGGCTTTAAGTCAACAAGGCTTGCGCGTCGTGGTGCTGGATAGCCAGCTCCCTGGGATGGGAGCCTCCTATGGGAATGCTGGGCATATGGCAACGGAGCAGGTCTTCCCCATTGCCGATGCCGCCATCGTAAAACAGCTGCCTAAGATGCTGCTCGACCCCATGGGGCCATTGCGGCTGGATTGGCGCTATATGCCTAAAGCGCTGCCCTGGTTCACTCGGTTACTCTGGAATCTACGCCAAGCCCCTTATCAAACTAGCGTGGCGGGCATTAGCGCCCTGAATGAACACAGTTTGACTGCCTGGCAGCGACTTCTCGACAGCATCAATGGCAGACACTTATTGAAAGAAGAAGGCTCTTTCCTGGTATACGAAAAGGCCAACGCTGCCCACGAACTGGAGGTGCTGCGGGCACGGATGGCSGAGCAGCAAGYCCCGGTAGAAAGCTGGTCAGGCAGTGCCATTCGAGACGTTGCCCCCGAGTTGTCTAACTCCATGCAAGGGGGTCTGTTTTTCCCAGGTACCGCCCATGTTATCAACCCCTGGCAGGTAGTTAACTGGCTGGTGCAGGCCGCTGAAACGAACGGGGTAGAGTTCAGGCAGTCCACGGTGCTAACGGGATATGTCAATGATCAAGGCGTCACTCTACAGACTGACAACGCATCGCCCATGACGGCCAGCAAAGTAGTGTTAGCCTGCGGCGCCCACTCGGCCAAGTTGGCCGCCGCACTAACGGGTATACGTATTCCGCTGGATACCGAGCGGGGCTACCMCCTGATGCTGCCAAATGAACGAGGACGCCTACCGGTGGCGGTTACGTCGTTGGAGCGTCGCTTTATCATGACGCCAATGGATGAAGGGCTACGTTTGGCAGGGACAGTTGAGTTTGCTGGGCTTCAACGACCAGCCAATATGCAGCGCGCTTGGCAGCTACATAAGCTCAGCCAAGGGCTATTTAGAAATGAGCTGGATGCCACTGGGGCCAAACCCTGGATGGGCTTTCGCCCCTCTCTGCCCGATTCCCTGCCGATCATCGACAGCGTCAAAGATGGCAAGGTTTTACTGGCCTTCGGGCATCACCACCTTGGCTTAACCCAGGCAGCGCTGACTGCAGAGATTATTGCCGACCTGGCAGCGTGCTCTCATTCTCAGCCGGTGGCTAACTTATCGCCCTACCGGTTAAGCCGTTTTACCTGACAGGAAAAATCGTCAACATTCCAAACAGCTTAAATATTAAGCTACGCAGTTGAGGCGAAAAAGAATTGCAAAATGCTAAGTTGGTATACAATATCTCATATATTTCTCTCACCTACGGATTCTTATAGTTGTCATTTACCATGTTTAACGCACCTAACCTTGGCATTACCCCTTCAACTTCTGAGGTGATCGTCAAACACCTGCGCGAAGCCATTATTGCTGGCCAAATCGAAGAGGGGGAGCCGATTCGCCAGGATGACATAGCCAACAAGTTCAATGTTAGCAAAATCCCGGTACGGGAGGCGCTCAAACGCCTGGAAGCGGAGGGCTTGGTACTGTTCCAGCGCAACAAAGGCGCCGTGGTAACCAAAATCTCCGAACCCGAGCTTGCCCAGATGTTCGAAGTACGTGTATTGCTGGAAGTAGAGGCCATCCGCCTCGCGGTACCCAACATGGGCTTGGCAACCTTCGATAATGCCGAACGCATCTGCGACGAGTTCAACCGTGAGGACGACGTGGGCCGCTGGGCCGCCTTAAATTGGGAGTTCCMCGCCTGTCTCTACGAGCCTGCGCAGCGCCCCTTTATGATGAGTTTGATTCGATCTATCCACGATAAGGTGGAGCGCTACCTTCGCTTACAGCTAAGCTTATCCCAGGGAAAGGCTCGTGCCGACACTGAGCATCGCGCGATTATTGCCGCTTGCCGTACAGGCGACGCCGACGAAGCAGCGGCACTGGTTGAACGCCATATCATCGGTGTGTGTCGGACACTTTACGATCACCTGCCTAACCGACTTGCCGAATAGCCGCTGACTTTTCAGCCACGCTTGGATCACAAACCCCCGCCCTCTTAATCCCTGAATTCAACTAATAAGGGCAGCGATACTCTCGCTGCCCAACCCGGCAGTATCTTGTGTTTGATTCTTGCGTGATCTGTTTCAACGCTGCGGCTCTAAAGCGGTGATATAGCGGCCTATTACCTCATTATCATGATCACCCCACCTTGCACCGTTACTCGAAATTTCTATTTAAAACAAAGAAAACAACACTTTAGTTATAAATAATAATTAATGACTGCAAAACTTGCAAATCGTATCCGAAATAATAAATACTAAGTTTGCTGTTTCTTACAGCCAAGCAAAGCCCACCTAGGAGGTCAAGAATGATAAACAAGACAGCCCCATTAGCGCTTTCCGCTATCTTGAGTGTATCCGTCATCGGTCAGGCGCAGGCTGACAAACTCGATGAAATAATTAGCTCAGGCACCCTACGTTGTGCTGTCACCCTGGATTTTCCCCCCATGGGATTTCGAGACGATGACAACCAGCCTGCCGGTTTCGATGTCGACTACTGTAACGATCTGGCCAATGTCCTCGAAGTCGATGCTGAAATAGTTGAAACCCCCTTCCCCGACCGCATTCCCGCGCTGGTCTCCGGGCGTGCTGATGTGATCGTGGCCTCCACTTCTGACACCTTGGGGCGCGCCAAAACCGTTGGCATGTCCATTCCCTACTTTGCTTTCCAGATGGTCGTCCTAACCCGTGACGACACTGGTATCGATCAATATGATGATTTGCAGGGTCGCCCTGTTGGCAATACCAGCGGTACCTACGAAGCCATGGCACTGGAGAAAGATGTTGATGAGTGGGGTGATGGCAGCTTCCGTGCTTATCAAACCCAGAACGATACTATTCTCGCTGTCGCCCAAGGCCATATTGATGCAACCGTGGTCACCAACACAGTGGCATCCTCGACCCTTGAGTCCGGCAAATATGAAGGTCTTAAAATTGCTGGCGAAGCGCCCTATGTCATTGATTACGTATCACTGGCAGCCAATCGCACCGAATACGGCCTACTGAATTACCTAAATCTATTCGTCAACCAGCAAGTACGCACTGGGCGTTATGCGGAACTCTACGACAAGTGGGTGGGCGGCGAACCCGTCGACCTGACCGTACCCGGCGTTTATTACTAATAGCCACGTAACACAAATCCAATCACAACCATGTATCGCGCGCCGCCCGAGCGGCGCGCCCTTTCCAACGAACGAGATGACGCTATGTCTGATATTTCGCTCACCGGTCGTAGTTTGGTTTGTGGTTCAGCCCAGGGCGAACTACTGTATACCGACGTTGGCTTGAGCTTTTGGGGTGGTGTCGATCCGTTCAGTGGCGAGATTATTGACTGTCATCACCCGTTGAGAGGCCAGTGTATTGCCGGGCGCATACTCGCACTGCCTAGTGGACGCGGCTCCTGCACCGGTAGCAGCGTGCTACTTGAACTGCTTACCGGCGACAACGCCCCCGCCGCGCTAATATTCGCCGATCAAGAAGAGATCCTGACCCTAGGGGTCATCATCGCCGAAACACTGTTTAAATCCTCGATTCCAGTAGTGTGCGTCGGCCCAGAACTGTTTACCACGCTGCGCCAAAGGCGCTTTGCGCGTATTGAAAATGAAACAATAAGCTTTTTCGATACTCCTCCCTTAGGAGATTGGGCGGCAAAGGTGAACAACACCGACTCTCCCACATCTACACCAGCGCCCTTCAGCCCAACCCTCTCCCGCGTATCGCTCAGCGAAAGCGACCAGGCTTTCCTTAGTGGTCATCATGGCAAAGCGGCTCAGGAGGCGATGCGCATAGTGTTACGAATGGCTGAGCTTCAGGGCGCAGACCAACTGATAGACATCAGCCAAGCGCATATAGATGGCTGTATTTACACCGGCCCCGCCAGTTTGCGTTTCGCTGAGCAGCTAGTTGAATGGGGGGCACAGGTGAGTGTTCCCACCACCCTCAATGCTATTTCTGTTGACCAGTGCCGCTGGCGGGCCCAGGGCATCGACCCCGCTTTCGGCGAACCTGCCAGTGCGCTAGGCAACGCCTATATGGCCATGGGCGCGCAACTCAGTTACACCTGCGCACCCTATTTACTCGACAGCGCCCCTAAGGCAGGCGAACAGATCGTCTGGGCCGAGTCTAACGCCGTCGTTTATGCCAACAGTGTGCTCGCGGCACGAACGCTGAAATACCCTGATTATCTGGATATTTGCATCGCCTTAACGGGGCGGGCTCCCTATATTGGCGCTCATCGAGACCAGGGGCGTATTGCCACGCTGCGTATTGACATTAAGCCACTCGATACACTGGATGACGCTTTCTGGCCGTTGTTGGGGTATCACGTCGGACTGCTCTGCGGCAGTGAGATTCCCCTGCTTTGCGGACTGGAAGAGACAGCTCCCAGCCGCGATGATCTCAAAGCATTCGGTGCGGCCTTCGCTACTACCTCCGCTGCACCGATGTTCCACATCAGCAAGATTACCCCTGAAGCGATGAGTGAATCCCAGGCCCTGGGGGAACTACCCCCTTTACGACAGCTAACTGTTGAACCCGCGGATCTACTCACTAGCTGGTATGAACTGGATCACGCTGAGGCGCGTCAGGTCGGCCTTGTCTCCTTGGGCAATCCGCACTTTTCGCTAAGCGAATGCGCGGCGCTGGCGGAGCTCTGTGCTGGACGCCATAAACATCCAGATGTCGCCATGGCAGTAACGCTCGGGCGGGCAGTTTATGCCGACGCTAGCGCGGCGGGGTACGTCACTACCCTGGAGCGTTTCGGTGCCCAGCTTATCAACGATACCTGCTGGTGCATGCTGGGTGAGCCTGTGGTGCCGCCAACGGCGCGCACCCTAATGACTAACTCGGGGAAATATGCCCACTACGCCCCCGGGTTAGTCGGTCGTCAGGTGCACTTCGGCAACCTTGCTGAGTGTGTCGAAACCGCCTGCAGCGGAGAGGCCAGTGGCCGGCTACCTACCTGGCTAACAGGCGTTGCAACTCGTCAAGGAGCACACTGAGCCATGTTTGATTACACCTTCCAGTGGCGTACTGCCTTAAGAGCCCTGCCGGATATGCTCGAAGGCGCTGTTGTCACCTTTGAGACCGCGGCGCTATCGATGATCTTCGGTGTCTTAATCGCTCTTGCCTTGCTGGCGATGCGGGAGACCCCCAACCTTGCTACGCGGGCATTGGCAGGTACCTGGGTGKCAATCGCTCGCAACACCCCTGCGCTGTTCCAGATCTACATCGTCTATTTCGGCCTAGGCGCTATCGGTTTGCATGTCAGTTCCTGGGCTGCCCTGTTAGCCGGTATCACCTTCAATAACGCTGGCTACTTGGCTGAAAATTTTCGTGGCGGCCTCAAAGCAATACCCGATACCCAAGTCCGTGCGGCCCGCTCCTTGGGAATGAGCAGCTTCCAGGCGTATCGCCTGGTGGTGGTGCCGCAACTACTGCGGATCGTGTTTTACCCCATCACCAACCAGATGGTGTGGGCGGTATTAATGACGTCGTTAGGGGTAATCGTTGGCCTAAATAACGACCTCACCGGGGTGACCCAGGATTACAACGTCAGAACGTTCCGCACTTTTGAACTGTTTGCGCTGGCAGCGGTGATCTATTACCTGATCGCCAAACTAATCGTAGCGATAGCCCGGCTGTTGGCCTGGCGCTTATTCCGCTATTGAGGGCCTGACTATGTTTTCAACCAGTTTCACCTGGAACGACTTGCTATTTCTTCTTCAAGGGGCCTGGGTCACTCTGCTACTGACCTTCTGGTCGATGCTGCTAGGTACCTTTATGGGCGTCTCCTGCGGATTACTGCGCGCCTTACTGCCTCGAGCCTCTATCCCGCTGGGTTGGTTTTTGGATATTTTTCGTAGCGTACCTCTGCTCATCCAGTTTGTACTGTTCAACTCGCTCAAGAGCATTGTGGGGCTGGACTGGAGCGCCTTCACAGTTGGCTGTGTGGTACTGGGGGTCTATGTGGCTGCCTTCTGCMCCGAGATTGTACGCAGCGGTGTGCTCTCGGTACCTCAGAACCTACGGTTAGCCAGCCGTTCGCTGGGCATGACTTACTGGCAAGACCTGCGTTACGTGGTAATGCCGCTAGCGACCAGGGTGGCCTTTCCCGGCTGGCTCAACCTCTCCCTCTCAGCCATGAAGGATACGGCGCTGGTGATGTGGATCGGCATCATTGAGTTACTACGTGCCTCCCAAGCCATCGTCACGCGCATTCAGGAGCCACTGCTGGTGCTATGCATCGCAGGGCTTATTTATTACCTCATTAGCTTGGTGGTATCCCGCCTAGGTGCCCAAGTGGAAAAAAGGTGGCAGCAGAATGATTGAGATCGAAAAAGTACATAAATCCTTTAAAGATTTAGAAGTGATCAAAGGGGTTGACCTGACGGTACAAAAAGGCGAGGTGGTCTCCATAGTGGGAGGCTCCGGCTCGGGGAAATCAACCTTGCTGATGTGCATCAACGGCTTGGAAAATATCCAAAGTGGATCGATTAAAGTCGACGGCACCGAGGTGCATGCTAAGGGCACTGACATCAATCAGTTACGCCAGAAAATTGGCATTGTCTTCCAGCAGTGGAACGCCTTTCCCCACTTGAATGTATTAGAGAACGTTATGTTGGCGCCGCGCAAAGTTCAGGGCAAAAGCCGTGCTGAAGCCGAAGAGTTAGCTGTGAAGCAACTCACCCATGTGGGCCTTGCTGATAAGCTCAAAGTGTTTCCCGGCAAGCTCTCTGGTGGCCAGCAGCAGCGCATGGCGATTGCCCGGGCGCTGGCTATGACGCCTGATTATATGCTCTTCGACGAAGCCACTTCTGCGCTAGACCCACAACTGGTAGGTGAAGTACTCGACACCATGCGCCTACTGGCTGAAGACGGCATGACGATGATTCTGGTTACCCATGAGATCCCATTCGCACGAGACGTATCAGATCGCGTGGCCTTTTTCCGTGAAGGCTTAGTTCACGAGATTGGCCCTCCCGACCAGGTGATCGATAACCCACAGAAACCAGAAACCGCTGCTTTTCTAAAGTCGGTAGTTTAGTCGGCTATTAACCCCACCCACGACCTGCGCAAACCACAGGTCGTGGGTGTTTTACCTAGATCGAAAGTCTTACCAGCTATATTTCACACTGCCAATCACACTGCGGGATTCGCCGTAGTAGCACCAGAAATCACAGCTCGCAACGTACTCTTCATCAGTTACGTTGTTAACATTGAGCTGTGCCGTCCAACTACTGTTGATGTCATAGCTAGCCATAACATCGCCAACGGTATAGTCAGGCACGACTATACTCCCATCAACCGTCTCTCCTACATGGCGAACGCCTGCACCAACTTTCAGGCCATTCAGAGCCCCCCCTCCAAAGTCATAGTCCACCCATGCGGAAGTCATATGGCGGGGAATCAGCGCTTTACGATTGTCATACACATCGCGCGCATCTGTGTAAGTATAGGCTGCTGTTAACTTGAGAGCATCCGTGACATACCCCACACCTTCAAGTTCAAACCCACTGGAGGCTGTCTCACCCTCCTGCGTTTGGTATCCGCCGGGCGCCGTTGCATAGGAGTTGGATTCGTTGATATCGAAGACTGCCGCCGTGACGTAGCCATCCCAGTTAAACGGAGCGAACTTGACGCCCAGCTCCCATTGCTCACCTTCTATCTCCTCGAAGATGGCACCGTCAGGATTGGTTTGTGCAGCTGGTCGGAAGGATTCAGTGTAGCTGAGGTAAGGGTTGAGGCCGTTGTCGCCGAGGTACATGATGCCACCGGACCAGGAAGTCGCGGCCTGCGTTTCATCTACGGTGTTGTTATCACGCTCGGACTCGTTTCTAACATCAGCACTGTCATATCGCCCCGCACCCAGCAGCACCCAGCGGTCGTCGATACGCAACTGGTTTTGTACGTATAGACCCAACTGATCCTTATCGATCCGGCGCCGAGTCAGTTGATCGCCGGGGACCGGGACGATATCCCCCTGAGGATTGAAGATATCGACGACATCGTAGAAGTAGTTATCGAACTCTTTACCCTCGAGACTGAGATCCTGGTAATCCAGCCCGAGAAGTAGCGTATTCTCCGTGCGGTCAGTATACCACTTACCTACCATTCGGTTGTCGATAGTGAAGCTATCAATATCTCCATTGCGCTGTAGATGTCCACGATAAGCAGTCTGACCATCGCCAGTTTCCATCATCATGTAGGTACTGCGTAAATCTAGGTCGAGATGGCTGTAGCGAAAATCCTGCTCGAATTTCCAAGTATCATCAAGCTGATGCTTGAATTCATAACCGATGGCCGCTTGGGTATGCTCGTCCTTGTCGTAGTTCGGCGCACCGTAATTGGTGTGAGGATCCACATTACCAAAGGGCGTATCAAGCACCGTGCCATAGCTCAGCTTGAACGGATTAACAGGAATGCCATCATCCCGTTGAAAGCTGGCTAGCACAGTCACCTGGGTGTCATCGGAAATATCCCACTCAAGACTCGGCGCAAAGTAATAACGCTCGTTATCAGTACCATCCAGATCACCATCACGCTCCTTATAAAGCCCTACAAAACGATAGCGCACATCGCCGCTTTCGGTGACCGGCCCCGAAGTATCGACCCCCAACTGGCGGTGATTCCGGTTGCCGGCCTGAATTTCGATCTCACCACGTTCCTCAGCAGTGGGGCGTTTGCTAACAGCATTGATCAGTCCACCGGATGGCGCCTCGCCGTAAAGAATCGATGAGGGCCCTTTGAAGACATCCACTCGTTCCAAGCCATAAGGCTCGGGCAACCACTGATAAAACCCTTCGCGGTAGATACGTAGACCATCTTGATACGTCGATTGATCAAACCCGCGCACCTTGAACCAATCGGTGTTGTTATCGCTGCCGTAATGGCCCGAAAGCACGCCCGCACGGTAGCGGAAGGTTTCATCAAGCTGCTGAACGTTGCGGGTTTCCAGCTCTTCACGGTCAACGCTTGAAACGGGACGAGGCGTTTCCACCAGCGGAGTATCGACCTTAAGAGCAGTGGCCGTAACGACAACGGTGTCGTTGTTAACGGATTCTTCTTGCGCATAGGCGGATGCGCAAAAGAGCACCGCGGTAACGGGAATCAACGCGGAAATTGAGCGCGCCAAGGGACGACGAGCAAACGGCAGACGAGGCATGATAGAGTCTCAGTTGGAATTAGGAGCAAAGAGGAAGCAGAGAAATAAGAATCATGATAATCGTTGTTATTAGCATTCATGATAGCGCTTTTGAATAGATGCTTTCAATGGCCTAATACGGGGGTTTTCAACGCTGACTGAGCACGACACCAACAGACTGTACCCAATGCATCTCAACTGCTTAGATGCTTTAGCAGTTGAGATTTGAGAAGAGAAGCGCTGCGTTCCCTGCAGCGCAAAGCGCAACATCTTGTTGAGACATTTCAATTGCCACATTTATAGCTACGTTAAAACAATCAGCTAGCAGTTGGCTGTGCGCTGGAGAACACGGGTGAACAGCTCCCGCACTTGCCCCCTCTTTAACTTTTCTCTCTTATACAAGGCGCGGTTTCTACGCCTGCCCCAAGAGGCTTATGTGCGTTAACGTACAGAGCTTGCCTTTCTATAGCCTATACTTGAACGATATCTGTATAAAGATTTGGGATGACAGTAAAAAGCACCAAAAAAGAACATCTTACTCAGACAATTGTGATCAATAGCTGCGCGTCAGCCAGCAACAGGGGGGAGATGCACGATGCTAGAACCCCAGCAGAACGCTCTGCTTGGCTTGTTACCCGAAGAAGACCTGGCACTTCTCTTGCCTCATCTTGAGCAGGTTACATTGACCTTGGGTCAGTCACTCAGCGAATCCGGACGGCAAATGAGCCATGTCTATTTTCCAGTAGATTCAATCGTCTCGCTGCTGTGCGTAATGGAAAATGGCGCCTCAACGGAAATCGCCGTGGTGGGTTATGAAGGCGTAGTGGGTGTTTCGTTGTTCATGGGCGGAGAGMCCACCCCCAGCCGAGCGATTGTGCAGAGTGCAGGGACGGCTTACCGCCTTAAGGGGCAATTACTCAAAAACGAATTCTATCGCGCTGGCCCCATGCAGCGACTACTTCTGCGCTATACCCAGGCCTTGCTGACGCAGATGGCACAGACAGCGGTATGCAATCGCCATCACAGCGTCGATCAGCAGCTATGTCGCTGGCTGCTGCTCAGCCTCGACCGGCTACCGGGTGACAAACTGATTATGACCCAAGAGTTAATTGCCAATATGCTGGGTGTGCGGCGTGAAGGCGTGACCGAGTCCGCAGGGAAACTCCAGCGAGCAGGATTGATCTCTTACAACCGCGGGCATATCACTGTCATTGACAGGCCTGGGCTAGAGAAGCGGGTCTGTGAGTGTTACGCGGTGGTTAAGCGCGAGTACGACCGCCTACTCAACCACCATAACGTAATGTAATCCTTCAGCCCACACCATCAACCTCCCTGTAACCAACATTCCATGCTATGTACGCTAGCGTGCCGACGACTGATTTACCCAATGTTAATATGCAGATAATCCGTCAATAACGCTGATGATGGCCTATCTGCAGCCGACATCGAAATGATTTACACCTTCATTGTGCCGTTTGCCAGGTTCTTATAACCGGAGAGGCACATGACGTCTATTTTGAACGTTCCCGCTGCCAATCAACTGCTTGTTGAGCTGCCGGAAGTCGAGCGAAATGCCTTTATGGCTGCCTGCGACACCGTGGAGCTTAGCTTTGGTAAAGTGCTGCTACAGCCCACAGAGACATTTACCCACGTCTATTTTCCCATCGATAGCTTCATTTCACTGATTGTCGTCATCGATACTGACAAACGGCTGGAAGTCGCGATGGCGGGTCGGGAAGGAATGCTGGGCAGCTCCTTAGTGCTAGGCATTGATGAGGCGCCACTACTCGCGCTGGTTCAAGGGGCAGGTTCGGCCCTACGTATTGACGCTGGAGCCTTTCAACAACTACTCCTTAGCACTCCGGTATTACATCAGCGACTAAAGCGATATATCTATGTCGTGATGAAGCAACTGGCGACATCTGCGGCGTGTAATCATTTTCATCGAATTGAAGAGCGCCTCGCCCGCTGGCTACTGATGACTCAGGATCGCGCTGGTACCGATCAGTTGAATCTGACTCATGAGTTTCTGGCTATGATGCTCGGGGTTAGACGTGCAGGCATTACCCTGGCGGCGATAGCCCTGCAGGCCCGTGGCCTAATCCGCTACCAGCGTGGAACCATCACTGTGCTTGATCGACTAGGCCTAATCGAGGCCTCCTGCGAGTGCTATAGCGATGATTGTGCGTTATACGCCAAAATGTTGCCGGTGCTATAGACAAAGAAAACCTAATCCTCGATCAAGCGTATAATAAGTAAGCCCCCTCTTTAGCGTCAATTGACTATGTATAAAGAGACCATTAACTGGCCTCTTTATTACGCAGCATTAAGCCCGACTAAAGTACGTTTTTGTAAGCCACTCCCCCTTTCATAATCAGCATGAGCTGCTCATCCGGTTGAGTAAGAACATTAATGTCGTCCAAAGGATTGTCTTTAAGCACGATTACGTCCCCCCTTGCGCCTGGGATAATCTCGCCAAAATCACCGGTATGGCCATAAGCGTCGGCGGCGTGGCTTGTCGCTGCACGAATCAGCTCGTCGGTGGGCACCACGTCTTTACGTAAATTAAACTCGTTAAGCTGATGGCGCTGCATCCGACCGAGTAAGTCAGAGCCGTATAGCATTTTAACCCCATGACGTTGAGCCATTTCCAGTGCCTTACCGCCAGCATCCAGCACATCATAAACCTTGCGTTGTAGGTGCTCGGCCATGCCCGCTTCAACGCCCTCCTTCGCTAAGGCATCGTAAGTGCAGAGAGTCGGCGTTAGGTAGGCATTGTGCTCAAGAAATAATCGGCAGCTCTCCTCGTCCATGAGGTTGCCGTGCTCAATGGTCTTGACGCCTCTGGGGATAAGCCGGTTGATAGCGCGCGCCGTATAAGCATGGGCCATGGTATGAATATTGGCGGCGGTGGCCTCTTCCACAATGGCATCAATTTCCTCAAGCGAAAACTGAGTGCTGTCTATACGGTCGGTAGGTGAAGAAACGCCTCCAGACGCCATAATCTTGATCTGGGTGGCTCCCTTTCTGATCTCGTCCCGTGCGGCCCGGCGTACTTCGCTTACACCATCGCAAACACGACCTAAACCAGCGCAGCAGAAGCAGCCTTCAAAGGTTTGTTGGCCTGGGCCGCGCATATCGGCGTGGCCGCCGGTCTGGGAGAGTGCATTCCCGGCGTACATGATGCGCGGGCCGACCAGAGCACCTTCATCGACAGCCTTGGCTAGACCGTAATCTGCACCGCCAGCGTCGCGCACGGTAGTGAATCCGCGCATCAACATGGCTTCCAATAGTTCACTTGATTTGGCACCGACATAGAAAGGAGAAAGCGTCTCAAGCAGAGCAAAATTGGGTGTAATTGCTGTGACGTGCACATGTGAATCAACCAGACCGGGCATCAGAAAGTGGCCCTGAATATCGATGACGTGATCATCACTGCCCTCTAGCGTCGAATCGCTCACATCGACGATACGGCCATCCTGAATGCGTACCTGCTGGTTGGCGAGTACTTTTCCGTTGCGCGTGTCGATAACGTTGGCATTTATAAAGCGTGTCGTTGTCATGAGTGTTCCTTGTGAGAGTTCTTGTGAGAGTGGCGTTAAAACATCTTTTGCGGAAGGTAAAGCGAAAGCGCTGGAATCAGCACGATTAGCAATAGGGCAACAATATCCATGACGATGAACCAGGCGACGCCCTTGAACACTTCAGACAGTGTGACGCTATTGCCCAGGGCACCTTTAATGACATAAACATTGAGCCCGATAGGCGGGGTAACCAGACCCACTTCAAGCAGCTTGACGACGATGATGCCGAACCAGATCAAGTTAAGGTCTGCACCTTCTACTAAGGGCAGGATTAGCGGCAGAGTGAGTAGTAGTAAGCCGATGGAGTCGATGAACATACCCAGCACAAGGTAGATCACTGCCACAGCAAGAATGATCCACCAGGTCTCGGTACTGACGCCGAGGATTATTTCGGAGAAAGCAGCAGGCACGCCACTCATGGCTAGAAAGCGGGTGAAAAACAGCGACCCAATGAGAATAATAAAGATGCTTGCCGTGCTCACCGCAGTGCGAATCAGCGCTTCCCGAATGGCTGAAAAGGTTAGCGTGCGACGTGCCAAGGCGATCAGAGCGGCAATGGAGGTACCCACCGCCCCTGCTTCGGTAGGTGAGAAAACACCCAGAAAAATCCCGCCAAGAACTGAGCCGATCAGCAACGGCAACGGCCAGATATGCTTAAAGGCATCCCACTTCTCGTCCCAGCTAGAGCGTACATCCGTGTTGCCCGCCAAACTGGGGTTAAGCTTGGTTCGCACCATGATCATGGCGATATAAAGCAGCGCTGAAAGCACACCGGGAATGAAACCCGCCATAAACAGCTGACCCACCGACACCTGGGCGTAAACACCATAGAGCACCAGCAACACGCTTGGGGGAATCAGCGAGCCGAGTGTTCCAGATGCGGCGACGGTACCGGTGGCCAGCCCCTTGTCGTAGTTATGCTTGAGCATTTCGGGCACGGCAATCCGCGACATGGCCGCCGATGTTGCGACGCTAGAGCCGGAGGCTGCAGCAAAGAAGGCAGAGGCCATGACACTGGAAACAGCCAGGCCGCCTGGCAAGCGCGCCAGATAAAGGCGCATGGCATGAAACAGGCCTTGGGTCATATTAGTGCTGGTACACAAATAGCCCATGAACAGGAACATAGGTGCAGCGGTCAGTTCCCAGGTACCTGCAAAGTCAAAAGGAGTGGCAGAAATCATCCCCCAGGCCACACGCATGCTGGTCATTTCACCAATGCCAATGATCGACACCAAACCCAGTGCAACGCCGATTGGCACGCGCAGGGCGATCAGGGCCAAGGCGATGGCAATGCCTGCCACGCCTATCTCGATATTACTCATTAGGAAACTCCTACAGGGCTTGGCGTTGTTGCAGCGCCTTAATCATGTTGGCGATGATGGCCAGGCACATGGCTGCGAAGCCAACCGGTAACGCCCAGCGACTGGGCCATAGATAGAAGGTAAAATTGGCCATGGCCGTTTCCATTCGAACCGTAGCGCGCACTGCATCTAGATAGCTCTGGTAACAGAGCATGCCGAAATAGAGGAGCCCAAGGGTGCTGGCAAACAAGTAAAGCACCAGTTGGACGCTAGGCGGAAGCCTTCCCACCAGCACATCCACGCTGATGTGTTCCCGCTTAAGCTCGACATAAGCGAGCGGCAGAAAGACGACGGCGACCATGTAGTAAAAAGACACAAACTCCAAGGTGCCGGTAAACGACTTTCCGAATAAGTAGCGCAGCCCAACATCGAGTGAGACATGCAGTGCCATAAGCACCAGAAAGAGGGCCGCCAGCACCATGGCACTTTTGGCAACCCACTGGCTCAGTGATTCGAAGTGTTTGGCCATCATGCGGGCTCACTCCTCTGCGCATCCGGGGCAGAAAAGCCCAGTTCTAACAGGGTCTCTTTCCAGAACAGCAGCATGTCGCGGTAGAGTTCGGGGTCATCTCGCCAGATGCTTTGCGCCCCCATACCCCGCATCATGCACAAGGTGGCATTCAGGGCGACGCGATTCTGATGTGACGTGTGCTTGGCGCTGGCGACTAACTGCTCCCAAATCTGCTCCAAAGAGTCATTGAAATTGGCTGCCAGCGGCACTAACACTTTCATTATGTCGGGGTCGGTACGCGCGTTAGTGAGGTATTCGAGGGTCACCATATAAAGGTCACCCTTGAAGTGCTCATGCAGTGCTTTCAGTAAGTTGTCAAAGTTAAGCTCGCCTGCTTTAACCTTCACGGCCATCTCTCTTACGCTTTCGACTTCGCGACTCAGCAAGTCCTCAAGCGCCGCCTGCATCAATAATGTCTTGGAAGGATAGTGGTGAACTAAAGCGCCACGGGAAACGCCCGCCAGACGTGCGACATCCACGGTTGAAGTGGCACGAATGCCCTTCTCGAGAATGCACTCGATAGTCGCTTGCGTCACCCGAGCCTGGGTTTGGCGTGAGCGTTCTTCTTGATTCTGTCGCTTCGTCATAGCGAACCCTTATTTGGCCTAGGCCGCCTCAATGCGGCGGCCTCAGTGTTGCAGCGTTAATAGATTCCGTAGTCAGCAGGAAGCTTATTGTAGATCTCTTCCATGGCCAGTTCGGCCAGGGCCTCTTCGTCTTCGCGATCAACTTCGCTGATTAAGGCATCCCACTTTTCGTAGGTCGCGATAAAATCATCAATCAGCGCCTCGGGGTCTTCAACGCCATACTCATCGCGGGCCTTATCGTAGACATTGGCCAAGGCCTCATCGCGGAAAGCCTCCACGGAAGCCATCAGATCCTCTTCGGGCTCGTAGATGTTGTTGCCGTGGGAGGCGGCTTCTTCCAGTGCGGCTTCAGAAGCGCCCAGATACTGGACAATCATGCGGGTCATTGCTTTGGCCGTCGCTTCTTTGAAGACATCGCGCTCCTCATCGCTGAGGCTAGCCCAAAAGCCCGAGTTGAAACCCCACTGAGGGCCAGACCAATACATACCGGTCGGCAGCAGTGTGGTGTGCTCGGCAACCTCCCACAATGAGCGGTCAATCAAGTCGTTAGCTGCATTTGAGGCGCAGTCCAACGAGCCACGATCGAGGCCGCTGTACATCTCACTGGAAGGCACATTGACGGGTGTTCCCCCAGCTTGCTCGACCCAGGCAGAAACAGTCGAGCCTGCGGTACGAATACGCTTACCCCGCAGCTCTTCAAGATTGCGGACTGGTTCGCGGCAGAACAGCACATAAGAAGGCGTGTTATAGGCGCCCAGGTAGACAATATCCAGCTCCTCCCACTCGGCTAGCTGAGTGGGATTATTAAGGCTGAAGTCTGTCACCGCCAGKATGCCAATCAGCGGGTCATCATAGTTAAACCCTAACTCCTGCACGGCATTCGCTACCGGCATTTCAGAAGGTGTGTAAATAGCCGCGTGGTGAGCAACCTGAACCACGTTATCCTGGATACCCTGCAGGTTAGCGCGTGGTGCCAGCAGTACGGTGCCGGTATAAACCTCGGGTTGCAGTTCACCGTTCGAGAGTTCCTTGACCATTTCTGCCCACTCGATGTAACCGTAACGGGAGTGGGGGTGTTGCTGGTCGTAGAACGAATTGGCAATAAAGGAAGTTGCGGCATGGGCCGAAGAAGCAACGACAGGCAAGACCAGCGCTCCAACGGCGAGTGTCAGCGTATTACGAGTGAAGTTCATATAGTTTCCCGGGCCGATTTAATCGGCTGTTTTTTTCTGTTGTATCGCTTTGTATTGTTGACACGTCACCCGATGTGGCGCGTGTACATAATTCAATCTAGACTTCAAATAATAAAAAAACAAGCAGGTCTGTTTGTTTTTAATACGGCCAGCTTCACGCAGAAAGGTTAAGCAATGAAAATAAAAGAAAATCCTACTCGGCTGGATATTGCGGGTACCTGGCAAGGGATTCGTATGATGCTACCTTTGGCGGTTTTTACGATCGCTTTTGGGTTGGCATTTGGCGTAGCCGCTGTGCACCAAGGGTTGGCAGGTTGGGAAGCAATGTTAATGAGTCTGTTTGTCTTCGCAGCTCCATCGCAATTTGCTGCCCTCGAGATGTGGCATTCGCCTCTGCCACTGCTTGCTCTGGCGGCGGTCACACTCGCGATTCATACCCGGCACATGCTGATGAGTGCGGCGCTCTACCCCTGGCTCAAGGCATTACCTCAACGCCAGCAATTCGCTATGGTGATTCTGCTAACCGACTCCAACTGGGCAATGGCACTGGGCGAGTATCAACGCGGCGAGCGAAACCTGGGCATTCTTCTAGGTGGCGGTATCGCGCTGTGGGGCGCCTGGGTCGGAGGCACTGCGATAGGGCTAGCCTTTGGTGGAGGCATTACCGAACCTGAACGCTTCGGCCTTGATGTGATCATGCTGTGCTTTCTGCTGATGATCGTTGTCGGTGGAAMCCCACGAGCAGCAATGGCCCTACCCTGGCTGGCAGCAGCGGCGAGTGCATTAATGGCGTACTGGTGGCTGCCGCCTTACCTACATGTGATGGTGGGCGCCATTACCGGTGGCGTAGTGGCCGTATTGTTACCCGGGCGCTGGTTAAGGGAAAGCGCCTTATGAGCTCATCATCAGTGTGGCAGTCGTTGATAGCCATCACGCTAATGGTGGTGATTGCTTATGGCTCCAGAGTGCTGGGGCTGCTAATCATGTCACGTGTGCCGCTAGGCCCACGCGTTCGGCGATTCGTCGATGCCATGTCTAGCTCAGTTCTGATTGCCGTTATTACGCCCATCATCGTGCATGGTGACGGCGGCGTTCGGCTCGCGGCCATTGCCGCTGGCACGGTGGCGGTAGTATTGAGAAGCCCGCTGGTATCGATTGCCATGGGTATGCTTTGCGCTGCGGGTTGGCGCTGGTGGGTTGGGTAATATTGGGGGACTTGAAAGTTTTAGACGTGCGCAGGGCGTCACTAGAATCAGATATACCGCAGCTCCAGAGACTAATTACTCCCTGCTTTTGAAATAGGTAAATATAGAAATGGTGGGCCCAGTAGGACTTGAACCTACGACCAAGGGATTATGAGTCCCCTGCTCTAACCAACTGAGCTATAGGCCCGAAAAGCGTGCATATCATAGCGAATGTGGCCGAGTGAGGCTAGCCCCTTTGCGCTATCTTGATGTCATTACGGCACTTTATGGGGATTGGGCAGTCTGGTGAGTAGTTCTTTATGCGGAGACGCGCTGTGAAAGCATTGATTGCTCTATTCCCCTTATTGTTGGCGCTGCCCGTGCACGCTGACTGGCAGCTTGATCCTGGCCAGTCGCGGGTGCAGGCGTCGATTACGCAGTTAAACGGCGAAGCACCGCAAACTCATCACCATCAGGTGCGCGATCTGCAGGGTGATATCTCCAGCGATGGCACCCTGCGTTTGCCGTTAAAGCTCAGCCAAACGGATGTGCTGGAACGCTTTGGCGAGCTGCCGCCGTGGATAGGTTTGCTGGCGAACACCACCTTGGTGACGCTAGAGGCGCAAATGCCGCCAGAGCGGTTGGACGGTTTGGATATTGGCGAATCACTGGTAGAGACGCTGACCTTTAGCGTTCAATCAGACATGGTTAACCAGCAGGAATCCGTGCCGCTGCGGTTCACCCGTGAAGGCTTGAACGAGATACGTGTAACACACGCCGAGCCCATGGCGATGGACGGCAGAGCGCTGATGGCCAACACCACGGTGCGCACCGTACTATCGTTGCTGGGCTATAAGGAGATTGACGAGCATGTGCCCGTCACCCTCAATGCGCTCCTAGTTAATAGGTAATAGTTAATCGGTAGTCATTAACTGTTAAAGATTAACGACTGAGTACTTCCATATCCCCCACCTGGGCCTCACCGGTTTGCACCCGCCACTGGGCGGCGTAGTGGCCGTTAGCTGCCAGTAGGCTTGAATGAGTACCGCGCTCGGCCACTTGGCCTTTCTCGATCACTACGATCTCATCGGCATGCACGATGGTAGAGAGCCGGTGGGCAATCATAATCACCGTACGGCCATGGGCAATGCGCTTGAGCGAACGCTGAATGGCCGCTTCGGTTTCGTTGTCCACTGCGCTGGTGGCCTCATCCAGCACCAGAATAGGCGGGTCTTTAAGCAGCGCCCTGGCTAGTGAAAGCCGTTGGCGCTGGCCGCCGGAAAGCCGCACGCCCCGTTCGCCTACCGGTGTGTCTAAGCCTTGGGGCAGCGTTTCAATAAAGCTCCACGCTTCGGCGGTTTTGGCGGCATCGGTAATCGCGGCTTCGTCAGCGTCCGGCTTACCGTAGGCGATATTGTCACGAATGCTGCCTTCAAACAGGTAAACATCCTGACTGACCAGGCCAATCGATTGGCGAAGTGAGTTCATACTCACTTCGGTGATGGGCTGCCCATCAATGAGCACGCGGCCGTTTTCAGGGTCGTAAAAGCGCAGCAGCAGTTTGATCAGGGTGGATTTCCCCGACCCAGTCGCTCCCACCAGCGCCAAGGTATTACCTGCGGGCACCTGCAGGTGAATGCCATCCACCCCGACGCCGCTGGTGGCATAGTGAAAGCTCACATTATCTACCGTCACCTCGCCGCGCACCGGCTGGGTGAGCGGCGTGGTGCTGTCATCTTTAACGGTAATCGGCACTTCGAGCAGATCGAGAATCCGTCGTGTGCTGGCCATAGCGCGTTCGAACAGGTCGATCACTTGAGCCAGGCCGGTGAGCGGCCAGAGCAGGCGCTGGGTCAAAAACACCAGCACGCCGTATGCCCCCACGTTTAGCGAGCCGTTGAGTGCCATCATGCCGCCAACGGTAAAGGTGGCAAGAAAACCGGCCAAAATCGCCATGCGGATGACCGGAATAAACGCGGAGCTAACCTTGATCGCCCGTCTGTTGGCGTCTACATAGGCTTCGCTGGCATCACGCAGGCGCTCGGCTTCGCGGTCTTCGCTGGTAAAGCTTTTAATTGTCGCAATGCCGCTCAGGTTATTGGATAAGCGGCTGGCTAGATCCCCGACCTTTTCACGCACATCGCTATACAGCGGCCCGGCTTTACGCTGGAAGAAGAACGCGCCCCAAATGATCAGCGGGATAGGTGTAAACGCCAGCAGCGCAATCAATGGCGAAAGCACAAAGAAGACTGCGCCCACTGCTACCACGGTGACCACCACCTGAATAATCGAATTAGCCCCGCCGTCCAGAAAACGCTCAAGCTGGTTGACGTCATCGTTCATGGTGGCCACCAACTGGCCAGAGCTTTTCGACTCGAAAAACGCCATATCCAGCCGCTGAGCGTGCTCGTAGGTATCTTGGCGCATATCCGCTTGTAAGCGTTGGGCTAAGTTACGCCAAAGAATTTGGAACAGGTACTCAAACAGCGATTCCCCCGCCCAGATAACAAACGTCAGCACCGCCAGCATGGTGATCTGCTGTTGGGGCGTTTCAAACCCCAGGCTGGCCACAAAGCTCTGCTCTTGGTTGACCACTACATCGATGGCCACACCAATCAGAATTTCCGGAGCAATATCAAACAGCTTGTTGATGACTGAACAGGTAGTGGCAGCAATAATGCGCCGTCGATAGCCTTTGGCGTAGCGGAGTAGTCGCACCAGGGCTTGAAAGCTCTGATTCTTAGAACGGGGCGGAGAAGGAGCCACGAGCATTCCTTACTGAGGTTGTTGTAGGCCAATTAGGTAGGCGCTAGCGTAATGAATTCAATGCTCAGGCTCAACGCGTTAATGCTTGGGGAGTTAAGCGGGCGCCGGGGACCGGCGCACATTGGCCAACAGCGGGCTGCCGGTATCGGGATCTAGCAGCAGCGTGCACTCTACTTGATAGAGCGTACGCACCAGATCGGGCGTCACCACCTGAGCGGGCGGCCCTTCCGCCACAATCTGCCCTTCGCGCATGGCGATGAGATGGTCGGCATAGCGGCAGGCGCTGGCGAGATCGTGGAGCACCATCACAACGGTGCGACCATGGCAGGCCAGGTCACGTACCAGCTCGAACACTTCAATCTGGTGGCCAAGGTCCAGCGCAGAGGTGGGTTCATCCAGCAACAACAGCGGGGTTTGTTGGGCGATGGTCATGGCGATCCAGGCGCGCTGCCGCTGGCCACCGGAGAGCGCATCAATCGGTCTGTCAGCGAGTTGTTCAAGCCCTGCCGCCGCTAGCGCGTGCTGCACCACGCGCTGGTCTTCTGCTGACCACTGGCGCAACCAGCCTTGGTGGGGCTGGCGGCCAAAGCGAATCAGCTCGGTCACGGTGAGCCCTTCCGGCGCGACGGCCTCCTGAGGCAGTAGCGCCAGTTGCGTAGCGAGTTGGCGGGTGGGCAGGCGCTGAATATCGGCGCCATCCAGCAATACGGCACCGCTATCGGGTTTGTGCAACCGRGCAAGACCGGCCAATAACGTTGATTTTCCGCAGCCGTTAGGGCCCACAATGGCGGTAACTTGGCCGCTGGGCAGGCTGATATCCAAGCCATCAATCACCTGCCGGGTGCCATAACTCATGCCCAGTGCCTGGGTAGCCAGAGAAGGAATTGGCGACGCTGGGAATTGGCTCATGTAAAACTCCGTTGGGGACGCATTAATATCCAAAGTAACCAGGGCCCGCCGACTACGGCGGTAACGATACCCACCGGAATCTCGATCGGCGCCAGCAGCGTACGCCCGGCCAAGTCGGCGAGTACCATGACCAGCGCCCCCGCCAGCGTTGCCGCCAAAACCGGCACGCTACGAGAGCTCGACATTGACCGGGCAATCTCCGGGCCAATCAACCCCACCATGCCCACCGGGCCTGCCACAGCTACCGCCAAACCAGTTAACGCGACAGATAGCAGCAGCACTTCCAACCGTCGCCGCTTGACGTTCACGCCTAGCCCGCTGGCAGTAGCATCCTTGAAACGCAGTAGCGTTAGCGAACGGGCTAACGCCATGGCAGCAGCAAGCCCTAACGCCAACCCGAGCATGAGTAATTGAAGCGCGCCGCTGGGGCGGGCATTGAGCGACCCCACTGTCCATGGATAGGCGGTATTGGCAGTATCAATCGCGACTCGCGCCAGCATCAGTTGCGTTATCGCGCCAAACACCGCGCCCACGCCAATGCCCGCGACGATAAACCGATAGCCCTGGGTACCGCTGCCCGCGGCTAAGCCAAAGGTGAGTACCGCGGCGGTGGTCGCCCCGGCTAGCGCCATGGCAGGCGGCGCGATAGAAACGCCAATACCCACGATGGAGGCCACCGCAAACGCCGTTGCGCCATTATCAATGCCGATAATCCCGGGCGTCGCCAGGCGATTGCGGGCCAGGGTTTGCATTAGGATACCCGCTAATGCGAAGGCCGCCCCGGTACTTACGGCTGCGGCCAAACGTGGCAAGCGTAGCTCTTGCACCACAAAGCTCGCCATCATATCTGCACTGCCAAACAGCGCCTGCAGCACCGCCGTTGGCGCGACCTTAACGCTGCCCAGGCTTAGGTAAATAACGCTGGCAAGCAGTAACGCGCCGAACAGGCCCAGGTTAACGACTACCACACGCTGCTCAAACAACAGGCTGTTCGCACCGTTCCCGCTTCGCCAGGCGAATCGCCAATAACCTTGCGGTGGCGGTACGTTGTTATTGCCGTCCGCGCGGAACTGGTCTTCCGAAGAGCAAGGCATAGACGAGCTTTTTATCGGCGTGGTTTTCATTAGCGAATTCATAGCATTGGTAGGCGGCGCGCACGTACAACCGCTATCAGTACGGGGGCGCCACATAGCGCAGTGAGCACGCCCAGAGGTAGTTCCGAAGGCGCAACCACCACGCGGGAGATGATATCGGCGGCGAGTACCATCAGCGGCCCGATGGGCAGGCAAAACAGCAGCGTACGGCGAATATCCGGCCCGGCAAACGAACGGGCGACAAACGGCACCACCAACCCCACAAAGGCAATCGGCCCCGCGATGGCGGTGGCAGCCCCAACCAGTAGCGCCACGCAAGCGACCACTAACCAACGAATTAGGTTGGGGTGGTGGCCTAAACCAGAAGCAACCCGTTCGCCTAGCGCCAGCGCGGCTAAAGGCCGGGCGATCAGCGCAACTATCACGGACGCCGCCAGCAGACTGGGCAGCACGGCCAGCAGGTCGTCTAAGCGGCGTCCAGCCAAACTGCCAATCACCCAGAAACGAATTTCATCAGCGGCACGTTGGTCGTAAAGCAGTATCAATGAGGTCAATGACGCCAGCAGACCCGAAAATGCCGCTCCGGCAAGCACGAGCCGGATAGGGTCATTACCCACACCGCGAAAGCGTGCCACGCTTAATACGCAGACACAGCCCACTAAGGCACCAAGCTGTGCGACTGAAATACGCAAGGTAGCAGCGCTGGCACCCAGCACTAAGGCCAATGCCACGGCAAACGCCGCCCCCGCGCTAACCCCTAAAAGGCCTGGTTCGGCCAGCGGATTGCGCGCTACCGCTTGCAGCAGCGCCCCCGCAACGCCGAGCGCCATGCCTACCGCAATGCCGATTAAGGTCCGCGGTGCGCGCAGTTCCCAAACAATAAAGCGCGCTTCGCTGTCCTGGGCGCCGCTTAGCAGCGCCAACGCCCTGCCAGGGCCAACGCTGCCCGCGCCGATTAATAAACTAACGCCACTCACCGCCACAAGGGCGGTGAGAAGTAGCAGCATTAACGTACGGGGAGTGGCGCGCCTAATGCCAGGCGTTGCAAAACGTGGAACCGTCACGGCAACAGCGCAGCCTCTATATCGTCAAGAATCGCTTGGGCGGCCAGCGGGCCGTTGGCACTGCTCCACAGTTGGCCGTTCACAGGCACCACATGCTCTTGCTGAACGACCTCCAGACGTGTAAACGCAGCGCTTTGCTTAGCGGCTTCTAAAGCGGCTTGACCATCTTCGTTGAGCGTGGCCAGGAAAAGCCAGTCACCGTCTATCTCGGCAAGGTTTTCCAGGCTAAGCACATCGCTGTGTACGCCGCGCCCACCAATCAGATCCGCACCCTGTACATCCAGGCCAACCCGCTCCAGCAGCCCAGTGGCAATCAGGTTTTCCGACATTACCATCGGGCCACCCGGCATCCAGCGGACTAAAAAGGCGGTGCCGCTTACGTCGGCAGCGGCTAACGCTTCAGCCAGCTCTGCAGTACGTTGATCTACCGCGGTAATGGCCTCTTCAATGGCGGCTTCACGGTTTAACGCTTGACCGTAAAGTTGCGCCTCTGCTTTCCAGTTATCCGCGGCCAGCGGCTGGGTGTGTGGTACAACGGTAGGCGCAATCTGCGAAAGCAATTGATACTGCTGATCGGAAAGCTGGGCGGGCGCCAAAATTAGATCCGGCTGCTGCGCCAGCACGGCTTCAATATTGATCTCACGCACCACCCCCATAATGGCTGGGCGCTCATCGCCTAGATGGGCTTCCACGTACTCGGCGACGTTATCGCCACCGCGCGTGGTCACTGCGCCTAATGGCGTAATACCGGCCGCTAGGGCCGCATCCAGCGCGCCTTCGTAAAGCGTTACTACGCGTACAGGCGTTCCCTCTACGTCTACATCACCAAAGGCTGTATCCAGTGTGCGAGCGTGCGCGGTGCCTACCGCTAAAGCACTTAGCAGCACCCCTGCTATGCCTAAACGGGCACTTTTAGTGAGGATAGCGGCCATTGAGGTCGTTTTAGTTATCGCCGTTTTAAACCGCGCCGTTTTAACGAATGTTTTAGCCACCATGGATTTCTCTCAATACGGTATATTGGAATTAATAGTAACGATTCTCAAAAACACTTGCACTACTATTCCTGCGAATAGCGTGTTCCATTTTGTGCAACCCTTGCATCACACCTTACGCCACGCTTCTGTTTCAGTTTACGCAACGTAACGTTCCATGATCACACCCTCGCGTTTGGGAACTTTTCTTTTTAGACTCTCGCCCTTATTTGATAATTAGTATCATTAGCTAACAATTATCGTCACCAAGGGGAATAACATGCCACGCTTTACCCGCTCTGTTCTGGCTAGCGCCGTTACGCTCGCTATTTCTGCAGGCAACGCCTCCGCCCAAGAAAATCAGCAATTGGACAACATCGTTGTCTCGGCCAGCGGGTTTGAGCAGGCAATGGTCGACGCGCCTGCCAGTATCTCGGTGATCTCTCGTGAAGAGTTGGAACGCACGCGGGTGACAAGCATCGCCGATGCGCTGCGCAACGTTGAAGGGGTCGACGTGGGTGGAGCGGTAGGTAAAACCGGTGGGCGCAACATTAGTATCCGTGGAATGCCCAGCGACTATACGCTGATCCTGATTGATGGCCGCCGCCAAAACGCAGCGGGCAGCGTGACCCCCAATGGCTTTGGCGAAACCTCCACCAGTTTCTTTCCCCCCGTTTCCAGCATTGAGCGCATTGAAGTGATTCGTGGGCCGATGTCGACACTGTATGGCTCTGACGCCATGGGCGGTGTCATCAATATTATTACCCGCCGGGTTGGCCGCGAGTGGACAGGCTCTATTGGGGTTGAGAATACCTTTAACGAGGATCGCGACTTCGGCGATCGCCGCGAGATCAATCTCTATACCAGCGGCCCTCTGGTAGAGGATACCCTGGGTCTTCAACTGCGCGGGCGGATTTATGAGCGTGACGCTTCCGAGCTTACCTATACCGATAACAACGGTGAACCTGTAGAAGTCGACCAGCGCGGCCCTAGCCCAGTGGAAGGCGATACGTACAGTCTGGGTGGCAAGCTAACCTGGACACCCACGGACAGCCATGACCTATGGTTGGATGGTGAAGTGAGCCGCCAGCGCTACGACAACGACGAGTGCCAGCTAGGCACCCTGGATGGTCGCACCCGTAGCTGTGCGCCCGACCCTGGCAGCGCCAACGGCTATTCGGATGAACTCCGTTTTGAGCGCGAGCAAATCGCCATTGGCCACACCGGCCGTTTTGCCTCGGGCACCTTGGAATCCAGCCTGATGCGCAACACCACCGAAACCAAAGGACGCACGATTCCTGGTGATACGGGCGTCGCTTATGAGGGTTTTCCTGGCATTGTCGGTGGTGCTCCACGGGAGCTGGAAACCACCAATACCGTGCTCGACAGCAAATTCATCATGCCGCTAGACAACCATATGGCCACCGTGGGTATGCAGTGGTGGGATGCGGAGCTTGACGATGGCTTGGCCGGTGAAACCTTTGCCCAGACCACCTGGTCGCTATTTGCGGAAGATGAGTGGCTACTACGGGACGATTTGGCCCTGACCCTAGGCGGCCGTTACGATCACCACGACGCCTTTGGCAGCCAGTTCAGCCCGCGCGGCTACTTGGTGTGGAACACGACGCCCAACTGGACATTGAAAGGTGGGGTGAGCCGCGGCTACAAAACGCCATCGCTTAATGATCTGCATGACGGCATTAACGGTGTAACGGGCCAGGGCACGATACTCACGATTGGTAACCCGGATCTTGAACCGGAAACCAGCACCAGCAGCGAGATCGGTGCGCATTACGATAACCAACAGGGTTTCACTGCCAGCGCCACGCTGTTCCACAACCAGTTTGACGATAAGATTGCCAGTGGCAGCGATATCCTGGTGGAAAACGACCCGCTAATTCCTGACGGCACTTACAGTCAACAGGTCAATGTGGACGAGGCGATCACCCAGGGGGTTGAGCTCTCTACTGGCTACCAGTTCGCTCCCGATTGGCGCGTCAACGCCAATTACACCTACACCGATAGCGAACAGAAGAGTGGCGATAACAAGGGCGAGCCGCTGACAGATACCCCGGAACACGCCATTAACGCCACCCTGCGCTGGCAGACAACGGCAAAGCTGGATACCTGGCTCTCAGCAGAATACCGCAGCGAACGCTACCGTAACCGCGAAAGCGTCCGCGGTGCCCCCTCGTTTGATGACCTTGGCGACTTTAAAGCCTATTCGCTGTTTCACTTGGGCGGTAATTACGCGGTCACCGATCAGCTTAATCTGAGCGCGACGATCTATAACCTGTTTGACAAAGATTTTGTTGACTACCGCGCTTACGGCGATGGCACCAGCTTTGGCAACGTTTACGCCAATAGCGAAGAAGGTCGCCGCCTGTGGCTCTCCGCCCGCTACGAGTTCTAATCGGTTTCAGCTCGCTACTGTTTCGATGCTCTCCTTCTGCCCCGGCCATGCGCTGGGGCTTTTTTTGTGTCTGCCCCCTTTCCTAAGCCGCTAAAAAAGCGGCTATCTCGCTGGATAGCCGCTGCTGTGTTGCATTTAGGACGGGGACCTAGCGCTTAAAAGGCAACGTTGAGTCCTAACCAAACCCGACGACCATCTTCTACATAGCCATACTCGTCGTAGCCGATCGTTTCGTCGAACAGGTTGTAGATACCCGCGTTCAGTTGAGTACTTTCGTTCAACTGGTAGCCAACGCCTGCATCTACAAAGGCGTAGGAAGGAGCCACAATGGCACTGCTCGAAGGGCCGGTAGTCGGTTGGCTCTCTTCGCCGCGGTAAGTGACTTTTGTCCATTGACTCAACTTGGCAGAGACTTGCCAATCTAACGAGGCGGATACCTGGTGCTTAGGCAGCTGTGTTAACGGCTCGCCTGCATACTCACCGCTTTTTTGCTCGCTATCGGTATAGGTGTAGCTGGCCGTTAGCTCAACGGTATCGGTTAACGGCGCAGCCACACTCGCCTCTACGCCCTGAGTCACCGCTTCATCCACGTTGACGCGGTAAGTCGGGTCACTACCATAATCGTTAGCGCCATCCGTACAGATATCGATAGGACAAGCGATGCGAGTGATTTTATCGTCAAAGTCGTTATGGAACAGCGTGACACCGCCGCTCAAGCCACTATCGTTGGCATAAAGCAGGGCCAGCTCTTTATTGAGCGAGGTCTCTGGTTCAAGGTCAGGATTACCGTAGATATTGCCCCCACGGCTGACCTGCCCCCAGTCGGGGGTGATCTCGCGCAGGTTCGGCGCTCGATAACCGGTCGAGACACCGCCTTTTAATGTCCAGTCAGGCGTCATATTCCACACACTGTAAAGCCGCGGGCTAAGGTGGCTGCCGTAGTTATCGTCGTCATCAATACGCAACCCACCGGKCAGTGCCCAAGCATCGGTGAGCATCCACTCATCTTCTACAAAGAGGGCCCATTGGCTATTCTCAATCTCACTACGATCAGAGCCAGGCAATTGATTTGTCGTACTGTCGTCAAGCGACTCTTCCTCGTAGCTAGCGCCTACCGTCAACATATGCATGCCTAGCGGAATGACCGCGCTGGTTTTGGCGGTGGTGTTGGTGATTTCAATATCACGTGATTTGTTTTCGCTACTTTCACGCTGAAGGTAGGTTTCGCTGGTGCCCCACTCGAAGCGACCACTATGGGTCATAGCGACATGCTGGTGGGTGAACTCATTAAAACTATCGGAGCAGCCGCCGCGACAGCCCTCTGATGGCGCCGAGTTGCCCATCAGCGATTCGCGCTCCTGCTCGGTAATACCCGCCTCAAAAGTGAAGTCATGGTTATCAGTCGCTGCAAAACTCAGCCGTGCAGTAAGACTTTGCAGGCTTTTATCTTCGTAGCCGTTAAGAATAGTGTCTTCATCACGCTGAGAGGTGCGGCCATAGAGCTGGAGCCCTAAGCGATCGCCTACCAGCGGGCCGCTTAGGTAAAAATTGGCTTGGCGACTGTCGCCGGAGTCGCTGTCTTCCTGGAGTACGGTGTCGAGTTGAACATTGCCATGCCACTCCTGCGCAACCTTGCGTGTAATCACATTGATCACGCCACCAATCGCATCAGAGCCGTAGAGCGTCGACATTGGCCCACGCACTACTTCAATACGCTCAATAGCCTGTAACGGCGGCAGCCAGTCTTGCTCAAAACCTGCATCGCCATTAGGGCGAGACTCGCGGGAATTCTGCGGGCGCCCATCGACCAATATCAGGGTGTACTGGGAGGGCATGCCGCGAATGGAGATATCCTGGCCGTTATCCCCTCTCCCGCCGCCGGTGACAATCACGCCGGGCACATCGCGCAGCGCATCGGTAACACTCTGATAGTGACCTTGTTCCAACTCTTCGCGGGAAACCACGCTGATAGACGCGGGGGCATTGGTTATCTGCTGTTCAAAACCTGACGCAGTTACCACCATATCGTCTAAGCGGGGCGCGTCTTGTGCCCAAAGAGCACTACTGGCAAGCGAAGAGATAGCGCTGGCCAGCAGCGTACGGCGCAAACAGGGAGACATAACTTCGTCCTTTATAGTGTGTGAGCAATGTGGGTAAGCATTCGCTCCATTAAATGCGAATTATTAGCATTAATATTTTTACACACTCTTTGCACATTGGGGTGAGACGGTTCGTTCAACATACCGGAACACAAATGCCTATTATTTTCATTCGTACCAAACAGTGGCACAATTAGCGCTCACCCTTTTCCCGTGGGCCTGACCATGTATGACTTTGACGAACTGACCGCCTTTGCCGATGTGATGACCACGGGCAGTTTGACACGCAGTGCTCAGAAGCTCGGATTAGCCAAATCGACCCTTAGCCGCCGCATCAGCCAGCTTGAAGCCCGGCTTAACCAGCCGCTGCTGCGCCGTCAGGCCAACCGCTTAATTCCCACCGAGGCGGGGCTGCTGTTTCACAACTACTGCACCGAGCTTTTGGCAATGGCGGCGCATAGCCAGGAAGCTCTGGCAGAGCTGCGTGAGGAGATTAGCGGAGAAATTACCCTTGAAGTGCACGGTGCCCTGGCCCGCAGCTGGTTAGCCAGTGCCATTGATGCGTTCTTAAATCGCCACCCTAAGGTAGAGCTAACGCTACACACTCGGGAAACGCCGCCCACTAAAATGCACAGCAATAGCGTGCATGTCTGGCTTGGGCCGACTCATGAGTGCGGGCTAAACCAGGAGCGCCTGGGCCACCTATCCCGCGGGCTTTATGCTAGCCCACGCTATTTAGCAGCCGCTGGCACGCCGCACCATCCCGATGAGCTAAACCAACACGCCTGGATAGACCTGCTGGGCACGGCTTCTGACGGGCTACTGCTCACTCATCCAGAGCATGGCGAATACACCTTTAACCCGCCCTGTTCACGGCTGCGGGTAGATCTCACTACCCTGCATATAGATGCCATTGCGCGCAGCCAGGGTATCGGCTTGCTCTCACACTGGTTAACCGCAAAACGCGAACAGCATCATCCAGGCGAGCTGATTAACTGCCTGTCCGGCTGGGAGCCGGTGCCACTGCCTATCACACTGCTTTATGCTTACGGTCACCAGACCCGCCGTACCCACGCGCTGTTAGAGTTTTTACGTAGCCAAGTGCCCGCACCGTGGCGCACGTCAGCCGCAACGGTGTAAGTTAATTCGAGTGTTTACCTTGCCAGTTAGCCCGCTTATTAACGACAATAGGCGGCTACCGATTAGCCAAGGACTGTAAATGCTCGCCGAACTCTTTGCTGTCATGGCGCCCGTGCTGGCGGGTGCAGGGCTCGGCTACTTGTGGGTACGCCTAGGCCATCCCTACCCGGTCGACTTTATTACCCGGCTGGTGTTTAACATTGGCACGCCTTCGCTGGTATTGGCCTCCCTGGCGGGTGCTGATATTGATGCCACCMCCTTTGGCCAGACGATGCTAGCCGCCGCGCTTGTCATTCTCACTATGGGGGCGGCGACCTTTGGCGTGGCAAAACTGCTGCGCCGCAGTTGGCGGGTACTGCTTGCGCCCATGATGTACCCCAACACCGGCAACATGGGCTTACCCGTGGTGCTTTACGCCTTTGGTAGTGCCGGGTTTGCCTACGGCATCACCGTGATGGTGACCGTCTCGCTTTTTCAGTTCACCCTAGGCGCTGTGCTTAATAGCCAAGGCAACCCGCTTAAAACCCTTGCCAAAACGCCTACGGTGTATGCCATTGCGATTTCCATGGCGCTACTGCTGACGGGCACTTCCCTGCCGCCCTGGCTGGCGAATACGGTGGACTTAATGTCGGGGTTCACAGTACCGCTGATGCTGATTACCCTAGGCGTATCCCTGGCTAGCATTCAGGTGAAGAACCTGCGTTCAGGGCTTGGGTTTAGCCTAGTGCGCGTGCCCCTCGCCGCCGGTGTCGCCTGGCTGATCGCGAGCTGGGTGGGTCTGCCGCCACTGGCCCAAAGCATTTTAGTGGTGCAGATGTGCATGCCAGTGGCGGTCTTCAACTATCTCTTTGCTCAGCGCGCCCAGCGCGAACCCGTCTATGTAGCCAGTTTGGTCTTCTGCTCGACGTTGTTAGCGCTGTTTTACCTGCCCGTGCTGCTCGCCCTACTCATGTAGCGGCTTGCCCTGTTTATGTCGTGGTGGAACCCCAACGCAGCTAAAAGGTCACTGCTAGACTACTGACAAGGATGCCAGCAATTAATATCACCAGAGGCCACGCTATGCTGTCTATCAACAAGCGCCATCATACTCCCCTCCGGCTGAGCCCAGCGGTTTTGGCGGGGTTCAGTGGGCTAGTGCTAGCGAGCGCTATTAACACGGCAAATGCGGAAGTCGTCCAGGAATCACTGGAAACCGACCATCTAACGCTTTCCATTGAGCGTGTTGCCGAAGGTTTTGAACACCCCTGGGCGGTGGCGTTTCTACCCGATGGCCGCTACTTGGTGAGCGAGCGCAGCGGGCAGCTGAAACTTGTCGATCCAGAAAGCGGTGAAACCCCTACGCTGGAAGGCATGCCGGAAGTAAGCACTCGGGGCCAGGGCGGCCTGTTAGACGTAGTGTTGCACCCCGATTTTGAAGGGGGAAACGGCGGAGGCGACAACGATTGGATCTACTTCACCTGGAGCAAGCCCGATGGTAATAACAGCCGTTCAGCGCTATCACGGGTAAAATGGCAGGGCGATGAGCTGGGCGAGGTCGAACACTTATTCGAGCAGGATCGCGCCTCTGGGCCTGGCCGCCACTACGGCTCACGGTTGGCGTGGCTGCCCGACGGCACGCTACTCATGAGTATTGGTGACCGCGGCAGTGAACCACCCCGCGCCCAGGCCAGCGATGACCATGCAGGGTCTACCCTGCGCCTTACCGCCACGGGCGGCGTACCCGACGACAACCCCTTCGTAGATGATGACACCACTCTGGATGAAATTTACTCCATGGGTAATCGCAATATTCAAGGCATGACCGTACTCAGTAACGGCGAAGCCTGGGCATCGGAGCATGGCCCACGTACTGGCGACGAACTGAACCATATCGAAGCAGGCAATAATTATGGCTGGCCTAACGTCAGCCAGGGCAATGATTACGCGACCAATGAACCGATTGGTGAAGACTCAGTGCCTGGGATGGTTGACCCGGTGTACGTCTTTGAAGGCCGCTTTGCGCCTGCCGGGCTTGCTGAAGTGACCAGCGATGCATTCGGCGAGTGGCAGAGCAACTTATTAGCCGGTGGGCTAGGTAGCGAGAAGCTACTGCGTCTGCGCCTGGAAGATGGCCGCGTCGCCGAAGAAGAGCTTATTTTACAAGGCGAAGTAGGCCGGATCCGGGATGTTCGCCAAGGCCCTGATGATGCTATTTACCTGCTCACTGACGCCCCTCAGGGTGGCTTGTATCGTCTAGCGCCAACCGATTAGCAGCCCCTGTTCACTCGCTGATACTCAAACGTCTTAATGCCACCATGGATGCCCCATGCGATTACGCAATTTGATTATTTTAACGGTGATTGTGCCGCTGTTTGTCATCCTGGTGGTATTTAGCTTAGTGGCGATCAAGTCGCTTGAGGATAACGTACGCTCGAAGCTACAAACGGAAGTTGAAATTATTACCCGCACTCTGAGCTCTTCACTCAGCTATGCGGTTACGCCGGATAGCAACACGCCCCTTGAAGAAGCGCTGCAGTCGGCGTTCTCGTTCCATCGTATTTATGGTGCTTATGTCTTCGATACCGACGGGCGGGATATTTACGGGTTAGGCCTTGGCAAAGATATTTTCACCCGCGAAGAGATCCAGCAAGTCATTGAACGTGACGACTTATATAGCAATTACCGACAACACGAGGGTTGGAATTACTACTCTGCGTTGACACCCTTGCGATCACAGGATGGCACTGTATACGGTGTGCTGCAGGTGAACCGGTTAAATACCGGTATTGAGAACTACACTGGCTTTATCAGCATTGTGGCCGTACTGGTGTTTGTGATTGGCGCGGCCGGGATCGTATTTAGTATTTGGTGGGGGTTTCGCCGCCATATTGAGCGCCCGCTGAACCGGCTACTCCACGTGATGCAGTTGGTTGAAAAAGGTGATCGTAGCCAACGCGCCACCGAAGACGGCCCTATCGAATACCGCCACCTCGCCTCCGGTTTGAATGGCATGTTGGATGCGATGGCCGAGAAAGACCACGAGATCGAGAATCGTCAACGGCGCGAAATTGAGCTTGAAAAACGTCTGCGTAAATCGAAGAAACTGGCTGAACTGGGCGTTCTGGCGGCGGGGGTTGCCCACGAGATAGGCGCTCCGCTAACGGTGATTAACGGCCAGGCTCAGCGCCTTGCTCGACGCGATGTGATTGGCGACGACGAACGCGCACGATTGGGGCGTATTCGTGGCGAGGTGGAACGCATCGTTGAAATTGTGCGCCAATTGATGGAATTAGGCCGCCAACATAACGTAGAGAAAGGCGAACTGGCGCTTGATCAGCTTATTATGAGTGCCAGTGGTTTGGTTGAAGACGAGTTAGAGCCACGCAATATTTGTTTAGACATTGAATTACCGTCGCCGACACCCAACTTACTCGCCAACGGCCAACAAATTGTGCAGGTGCTGACCAATTTGCTGCGCAATGCAGCGCAGGCCCCTGAAGTAAGCCGCATTCGGGTGCACGCCCAGCAGCAGGAACACGAATTGATACTGTGGGTGGAAGATGATGGCCCGGGGATTCCCGCCGCCCATCACCATAAAGTGTTCGACCCATTTTTCACCACCAAACCGGTTGGCCAAGGCAGCGGTTTGGGGCTCTCTATGGTACATCGCATTATTAACGACCACGGCGGTACGATCGGCGTGTTTGACAGCGCCCTTGGCGGCGCTGGATTTGAGATTACGCTACCTATTAGTGAAACCGCATCCGCGTGAGGACAACGTTTGTGACCCAACAGGACCCCCTTTTACCTTTGTTGGTGGTGGAAGATGACGCCGCTATACGCGAGTTGCTGGAAGAAGAACTGCAGGATGCAGGCTACACAACGCTCGGCGTACCTAGCGCTGAAGAGGCGATCGCCTTACTCAGCCACACCACCGTCTCACTGGTGATTACCGATGTGCGCTTGCCGGGTATGACCGGCATTCAGCTGCTCCAGCAGCTCCGCCAAGTAGGCAGCGAGCTGGGCATTATTGTGATTACCGCGTTCGGCACCATCGACCAGGCGGTCGAGGCACTAAAGCTTGGCGCTGACGACTTTTTAACCAAGCCGCTCGACCTTGATGCTATCCGTGATGCGGTATTTCGTGTGCTGGAACGCCAACGCTTGGCGGTTTCCCACGATGCTGATATCAGCCACTTCCACGGCATCGTAGGTAAAAGCCAGGTCATGCAGACGCTGTTTCATGACGCCTCACGCCTGGCCAAAAGTGATGCCCCTATCCTGATTTTAGGTGAAAGCGGCACCGGTAAAGAGTTACTTGCCCGCGCCATTCATCAGGAAAGCCCACGCAATGACCAGCCATTTGTGCCGGTCAACTGTGCCAGCATTCCCGCGGATTTAATGGAAAGCGAGTTCTTCGGCCATGTGAAAGGCGCCTTTACCGGTGCTAACGAAGCGCGCAAAGGGTTATTTCATAGCGCCCAGGGCGGCAGCCTGTTTTTAGATGAAATTGGTGAAATGCCGATTAACCTGCAGGCTAAACTGCTTCGGGCCCTGCAGGAGCGAACCGTTCGCCCAGTGGGTGGCGAACGCGAAGAGCCGGTGGATGTGCGTATTATCGCCGCGACTCACCGTAACCTGGAAAAAGAGATCGAGCAGGAGAACTTCCGCAGTGATTTGTTCTACCGCTTAGAGACGTTCTCGCTACGTATCCCCCCGCTCCGCGAGCGCGGTACCGATATCGAGCACCTTGTGTTTGCCCTTATCGATAAGCACTCAGAGGCACAGGGTAAACAGATAGAGCAAATCGAGCCGGAAGCACTCAACAACCTGCTCAACTACGCCTATCCCGGTAACGTTCGCGAACTGGAAAATGCCATTATGCGGGCGGTTACCCTGAGCGAAGATGGCTCACTCAGCCATAAAGACTTACCCGAGCGGTTGCGCGAACAATCAACGGTAGAAGCGGGTACGCCTTTAGTGCCTGCAGTGCGCGGCGAAGTGTTGGCTGGTGGCCAAATCCCATCGCCCCCACCGATCCGCTGGCCCAGCTTAGAGGAAGTCGAAAAGCGCTATATTAACAAGGTATTAGAAGCAACCGGTGGCAATAAGCGACGCACAGCTGAAGTACTAGGCATTGCCCGCAGGACGCTCTATCGTCGCTTAGAAGACAGCGAAGAGTAACCGCAGATATAAACCGTAAAGCGGCACAACCTGACGCTCAGCCAAAAAAAACCCCCGCGGGCGCGGGGGTGGAAAGGATGGTAAACCGTGTGGAGCAGCCGCAGGGAACAAACAGCTGAGGCGATTTACCATCGTAGGGAGCGGTACACTTACTCAGAACAGTTACTGAAAAAAGTTACTTAAAAACAGTTAACTAATTAATTACTGGTTGAATTTTCATCATCTTCAGCACCAGGCATAGGATCGGTGCCTTCACCAAAACCTGGCTCATCTTCGTCAGGATTCATGGTACCTTCTGCAGGCTCATCCATGGTGTCTTCGGGCAACGTACTTTCAGACGACATACTGCCTTCTGTAGCCGGTTCTTCTCCCAAACCTGGATCTTGCTCCATCGCAGGCTCTTCACTCATGCCTGACTCTGGCTGGCCTGATTCAGGCTGACTGGTGGCGTCTTGCTCTAGCGGTGCAGCTTCTTCTGCAGGCGGTGCAGTCTCTTCGTTGTCGCCGCAACCGGCGAGTACAAGAACACTTGCTGCCGTCGCCATCATGCATAGTGTTATCCAGCGTGGGCGATTGGAAATTTGCTTACTCTCAATGCGGTCATGTTGCTTGTCCATAATACCCACCTCCATTACTAACACTGAATGTTTCTGAACATCTAACTGGATAATCGCAAACCAGCCTTATACATATAAAATGTTGCTTACGTGAAACCTAATTCACTTTACGTGCCAAACAAACCATAAAAAAATAAAAACAAATAAAATCAATATTTTATAAATAAAATCGCATGCCGCTATGGGCGTATAACACACCCCCTAGGGTGGGTAAAAAATGACACATGTAGCGTTAATTTCCCCGTTGAGCGAGCCGTTGTGACACACAGTGCCTACCTATGTATAATAATTTTTAATAAATTATCCGACTCAATCTCTTATTTCTTTATGAATGGCGTAGCAACGACACACGCCCATTCTGTTCAACTTATTCTGCTCAACATAAAGGCATCGCCGATGGACGAAACACGACCGGTCAAAATTAAAGTACGTGGATTAAGTAAAGTCTTTGGCAAACAACCAGATAAAGCCATTGAGCTTCGTAACCAGGGAATGAAACGCCCCGAAATTCTGGAGAAAACTGGCCAAACGCTGGGGCTGTCCAACATTTCGTTTGATGTCTATGAAGGCGAGCTTTTAGTCATCATGGGGCTATCGGGCTCAGGCAAATCGACCTTGATCCGCTGCCTGAACCGTCTGATTGAGACCACCGAAGGTGAGATCATTATCGACGGTGAAAACATTCCAACGCTGAAGGAAAAAGCGCTGCTGGAGTGTCGCCGCCGCCACTTCTCTATGGTGTTTCAAAACTTCGCGCTATTTCCCCACCGCACTGTGCAGCAAAATGCCGAGTTCGGTTTGGAAATTCGCGGCGTAGAGAAAACGGAGCGTCACAAAATTGCTCATGATGCACTCAAGCAAGTGGGTCTGGAAGGTTGGGAAGACGCCTATCCCAACCAGCTTTCCGGCGGCATGCAGCAACGTGTTGGCTTGGCCCGCGCTCTGGCAAACGATGCCACTGTACTGTTAATGGATGAGGCTTTCTCCGCGCTCGACCCGCTGATTCGCAAAGATATGCAGCAAGAGCTTTTGCAACTGCAATCCAAAATGCAAAAGACCACGGTCTTCATCACCCACGATTTGGATGAGGCGCTCAATATTGGCGACCGTATCGTGCTACTGAAAGATGGCGAAGTGGTGCAGATCGGCACGCCGGAAGAAATTCTCACCAAGCCTGCGGATGACTACGTGCGACGCTTTATCGAAGGCGTTGACCGGGCGCGTATTTTGACCGCTGAAAGTGCCATGCGGCCTCTGCGCTCCACCGCCCGCGAAAGCGACGGGCCGCGTACGGCGTTACACCGTATGCGTGACCATGCTATCGACTCTATCTATGTGGTTGACCGCAACCGGCGCCTACTTGGCTTACTTGAGGCCGATGCTGCCAGCCGGGCGATTGAAGAGGGTGCCGATTCGATTATTCCCTACTTGACCCAGGACTTCCGCAAAGTCCCCATGGATGAGCCACTGCATAACCTGTTTGCCATGTTTAGTGAAAAGAGCTTCCCCATTGCCGTCATTGATCAGCAGGAGCAGCTACTTGGCGTAGTGGTAAAAGGCGCAGTACTCGACGAACTGGCACGAGCAGGAGAGCAATAATGGAGATCCCACGCATCCCGCTAGGTGATTGGATTGAAAGCGGCCTAACTTGGTTGACCAGCGAATTCTCCATGGTTACCCGCGGCATTTCCCGCTTTACCCAAACCGGCATTGATACTTTAAACAGTAGCCTTTTTTGGCTACCTGAATGGGCGCTGCTAGGCCTGATTGCCCTGCTATGTTGGCGGTTAGGCGGCACTCGCTTAGCTATTGGGGCCATCGCAGGCTTAGCATTAATTTGGAACCTGGGCCTGTGGGAGCCCATGATTGAAACGCTTACGCTGGTGGTGTTTGCTACCCTGGTGGCGATCGTTATCGCGCTACCGGTCGGCATTGCTGCGGCGCTGTCTAATCGGCTTTACCGGGTGATTATGCCGATTCTGGACTTTATGCAGACCATGCCCGCGTTCGTCTATTTGATTCCGGCTATTCCGTTTTTTGGGATTGGCTCGGTCTCGGCGATTTTTGCTACGGTGATCTTCTCGATGCCCCCCGCTATTCGCTTTACCACGCTGGGCATTCGTCAAGTGCCGGTGGAGCTAATCGAGGCCGCCGATGCCTACGGCGCCACCCGTGGCCAGAAACTGGTTAAAGTGCAGCTACCGCTATCACTACCCACGGTAATGGCGGGTATCAACCAGACGATTATGCTCGCCCTCTCCATGGTGGTCATCGCCGCCATGATTGGTGCCGATGGTTTGGGCAGCGAAGTATGGCGCGCGATTCAACGCTTGCGCCCGGGCGATGGCTTCGAAGCGGGTATTGCGGTGGTTATATTGGCGATGCTGTTGGATCGTTTAACGCAATCGCTACGCAAAACCCGCAAATAAAGCAAAGCAACAGAAGCGGCAGCGTTGAGTCACGTGCTTGCTAAGTCGCTTCTGGCTATCCATGCTGTATTGAGCAGCAAGCATTTACCACATTAAAATTTATACCCAAGGGAGAAAGTGAATGAAACATCGCACATTGAACCTCCGTATCCGTCTTGCTTCACTAGCACTGTTAGCGGGTGCCGGTGTTGCCGTTAGCAGTGCGGCGCAAGCTGAAGAAGAGAAAGGCACGGTTAACCTGGCCTACGTTGAATGGTCTTCCGAAGTGGCTTCCACTAACGTGATTGCCGCGGTACTTGAGCAAGCAGGCTATGAGGTTGATCTAACGTCACTCTCAGCAGCTGCCATGTTCCAGGCGCTCTCCACTGGCGATGCGGATGCCATCGTTGCTGCTTGGCTGCCAACCACCCACGCCGATTATATGGAACGCGTTGGTGATAATGTTGAAGATCTCGGCCAAAACCTGGACGGCACCAAGCTGGGTCTCGTGGTACCTGAATACACCGACGTCGACTCCATTGCCGACCTTAACGATAACGCCGATAAGTTTAATGGCGAGATCATCGGTATTGACCCCGGTGCAGGCCTGATGAGCCTCACTGAAGAGGTTGTGGATACCTATGACCTTGATCTAGACCTGCGCAGCGGCAGCGGTGCCACCATGACAGCGGCGCTGGCGAGTGCGATCAATAACGAAGAAGATATCGTTGTTACTAGCTGGACGCCTCACTGGATGTTTGCTCGCTTCGACATCAAATATCTGGAAGATCCGGAAAATGTCTATGGCGGKGCAGAGCAGATCCATACGGTCGTTCGCGACGGCTTGGAAGATGACATGCCGGAAGCTTATGCCATTCTCGACGCTTTCGAGTGGACGCCTGAGCAGATGGGCGAAGTCATGCTGATGAATCAGGAAGATGGCAGCGACCCCTATGAGAACGCAAAACAGTGGGTTGAAGATAATCAGGACGTCGTTGAGCAGTGGCTCAATAGCTAATCGATCCATGTAGGCAGTACAACGGGGGGCTTCGGCCCTCTGTTGTCGTTATAACGATCCCTTTGATCGGCATGTATCTGTTCAGCATACTGCTATTAAAAAAGAGAGGCACCTGTGGATAACCACGACGATAAACGTCCCCCTGAAGAGCCGGTCTCTGAGGGCATACCTGCTCCAGATGGCCCGGCGAATCTGATTGATACCGATTATGTCATCGGCCAAGACAACATCACCACCAACACCATGGGTCTCAATCTTGACCTGCATGGCAAGGTATTTAGCATTTCAGCAATCGTCGTGTTGCTGTTTGTGGTGCTAACCCTGGCGCTGCAAGATACGATTGCGCCTATATACGACGCCATTTTCAGTTTTCTGACCGGCAACCTAGCCTGGTTCTTTATCCTAGCGGCGAATATATTCGTTATTTTATGCATTGGCCTGATCTTCTCCCCATTAGGTAAAATCCGCATTGGTGGCGCCGATGCCAAACCTGACTTTACCTATATGGGTTGGTTCTCAATGCTGTTTGCCGCGGGTATGGGCATTGGCCTGATGTTCTTCGGTGTCAATGAACCGCTGACCCACTTTGGCACTTCATTTGACGGCGGCAGCTGGGCACCGTTAGCCGGCGCGGAAGGCAATGCCGCTGGTGCTGAAGCGTTAGCTATGGCCGCAACCATCTTCCACTGGGGCCTGCACCCCTGGGCGATTTATGCCGTAGTGGCGCTTTCGCTAGCGTTGTTCTCGTTCAATAAGGGCTTGCCGCTCTCCATGCGTTCGGTGTTCTACCCGATTTTGGGGGAACGTGTTTGGGGCTGGCCGGGTCATGTGATCGATATCCTGGCGGTATTTGCCACGCTGTTTGGTTTGGCGACCTCTCTAGGGCTAGGTGCCACACAGGCTGCAGCGGGCTTGACGTACCTGTTTGGCGCGCCGGAAAGTGATATCACCATGATCCTGTTGATCATCGGCATTACGATGATTGCCATTTGCTCGATCATTGCGGGCGTTGATAAGGGCGTACAACTGCTCTCCAAAATCAATATTGTTCTTGCTGCAATACTGCTGTTCTTCGTGATTGCGGTTGGCCCTACCCTGATGATTGTCACAGGCTTCTTTGAAAACCTGTGGAACTATGCGGTTCATCTACCTGCGCTATCGAATCCCTTTGGCCGTGAAGACGCCAACTTTAGCCAGGGCTGGACAGCCTTCTATTGGGCCTGGTGGATCTCCTGGTCTCCGTACGTCGGTATGTTTATCGCGCGGGTTTCCCGTGGCCGCACCGTGCGTGAATTTCTGGTCTCGGTCATGCTGGTTCCGTCGACAGTATCAGTACTATGGATGACCACCTTTGGTGGCACAGCGATCGACCAATATGTGAGTCAGGGCATCGAAGCCGTACGTGATGCGGGTGTCGATCTGCAGCTATTCATTATGTTAGAGCAGCTACCGCTATCGCAAATCACCTCATTCGTCGCCATTGTGTTGGTCATCGTGTTCTTCGTCACCTCTTCTGACTCCGGCTCGCTGGTTATCGACTCGATTACCGCGGGCGGCAAGGTCGATGCACCAACGCCACAGCGTGTGTTCTGGGCGATCATTGAAGGCGCGATTGCCATTGCCCTGCTGCTCGGTGGTGGCTTGACCGCGCTGCAAACCATGGCCGTCTCCACCGGCTTCCCGTTCACCATCATATTGCTGGTGGCCTGCTATGCCATCATCAAGGGACTGATGAGCGAACCCAAGGCGGTCTAGCGCTGTTTTAAACCGACCTTCTGGTTTAAACCTAGCGAGTAAGTAAAACGGGCAACCCACTGGGTTGCCCGTTTTTTGTTGGTATGTTGATAGATAGCCTTCAACACCACATATCTTTTAAAGGCGTGTCAGGCCGATAGTGGGTGGCAATTTGCGCCTGTAAAAGCTCTGCGGTCGCCAACGCATCCACCAAGGCGTGATGCCCTTGATAAGCAGGCAAACCGTAGCGTTCACGGCTAGCATGCAGGCGGATGGAAACCGGTGGACGGCCCAGCCAGCGGCGAAAACGTGCCCATAGCGATTGGCGGTGCAGCCGCGCTTCCAGCGACATGGTATCAATCATAGGAAACAACACCCCTTCCTTACGGCGGGCTTTAACCGCTGCATCTAAAAAGGGTCGTTCGATATTACGAAAATGCACGACCACCAATCGCCCCGCTAGCTGGGCCAGCAGCTCATCGAGGATTTCCTCTAGATCCGGTGCCTGGGCGATCTCCGAGTGGGTAATATGGTGGAAAGCAATCGAGGCTTCATCAAGTGGCCTGGGCGGCTTGACGACCCAATAGCGCCGCTCGGCCAACTTGATACGGCTTAACGTGAAGGGTACGACGCCAATACTGACAATCGCGTGTCGCCGCTCATCCAGCCCGGTGGTTTCCATATCCAGCGCCACCATGGGCACCTCAGAAATGGGCGTTTCCGGATCTGGTAACGAGGTGCTAAAAAACTGCTGAAGCGCAGGATTACCCGCCTGCTGCGCCCGCTGGGCCATATAGCCCTGCCAGTCGGCCTGGGTGATTTTTTGACGTGGGCGTATACCGCGCATATTAACGCCCCTGCCGATGTGCGGGCATGGGGTAACGGAACTTGAGAAACTTCTGCGCGTTGCTCAACACCTGGAAAGCGTCTTTGAGTGTATGCCGTTCGCTATCCGCAACGTTTTCAGGCTCGATATTGTTATCCGGCAGACGATCCTCTTGCAGATCAATCATTTGATGGCGAATCCGCGACATACATAAGAACTCAAATGCATAGTTAAGCTTGTCGCTCATACCATTCGCCAAGAGCTGGGTCTTGCTGATGTCATTTAAGCGCTGGAAGGAGTTTTGCGCTTTGGAGCCGCAGGCCAAGGCGTGAATACGCACCAAATCCACCATTGGCGCCGTACCGCGGCGTTTTAAATTGATGGAGTTGTTGTGCTTGCCATCTTGTTCCATCACAAAGGTGCGGAAAAACCCCAGCGGCGGCGTACGGTTTAAGGCATTACGCGCCATGGCGGCTAAAAACAGCGGTGATTTTGGCGCTGTCTCGGCAATCAAATCTTGCAGCGTTTCGACATAGAGGTCTTCGCCGTAGCAACTATCCAGGTCAAAGAAAATCGAGCTGTGCAGCAGCCGTTCGGGCGTGGGGTTGGCCATCCAATCCTGGAAATAGCCCTTCCAAACGCTGAGCGGCTGACGCCATTGAGCGTTGGTTGCCATCACATCGCCTTTGCAGTAGGTATAGCCGCAGGCGTCCAAGCCATCGCTAACAATTTTTGCCAAGGCGTAAAAATAATCATCGTGCAGTTTAGGGTCAAACTCGTCGGAGAGAATCAGCGCATGATCCTGGTCAGTGACAATGCTCTGCTCATTGCGCGCCATGGAGCCATTGACCATAAAACAGTAGGGCACCGGCGGCGGGCCGAGTTCTACTTCGGCCATTTCCAGCAACCGGCGCGTAAAGCTGCGCCCGATGGTAGAGAGCGCACTACCCACCATCTGTGAGTTAGCGCCCTCTTGTACCATGCGCACAAACGCCGCGCGCACATCCGGCGCTAAGCGCGCCAGGCCCTGGGCGCTGGACTGATTAAAGATATTGCTGACCAGATAGAGGCCGCTATGGGTCTCATAGCGAATAATATCCGAGAGGTGCACCACCCCCACCGGTCGCTGACGATACAGCACGGGCAGGTGATGCACGTTACTGCGCAACATCGTCAACATGGCTTCATAAACAGACGCATCCGATTGAACGGTAATGAGCCGCGAGGAGACCACCTCACCGACCGAGGTATGCGGCGACAGCCCCTCGGCCACCACCCGAGTACGAAAATCACTGTCGGTTAAAATCCCACACATCTGCCAAGTCTGGCCTTCGCTATCCTTAAAACTGTAGCGCGGATTGTCGCTACCCTCTTTTATTACCAGCAGCGCGGAAGCTTGAGCTGTACTCATCTGCTGCGCGGCGTGCTGAACGCTGGTAGACGTTTCCACCATCACCGGGTAGCGAGTTAGCAGTTTGCGTATCCGCGTGACCATCATGTCATTGGATTTCTTTTGCTGCTCGGCGGCGCTCTCTAGCCGTGGTCGCTCTAACTCGACAAAATCAGCAAAATGCTCATCCTCATCGCACAGCTTTTGGAAGACCGCCTTAGGGATAAAGTAGAGCAAGGTATCTTCAATCGCCTTCGCAGGAAGGCGCACTTTATGATTCCGCAACAGGCTGAAATGGCCGAAAATATCGCCTTCACCTAAACGGTTATATAGCTCCCCCTGGCTGCGATAGACCTCCACAGCGCCACTGCGGATATAACACAGATCATTGAGTGTATCGTTTAGCGCTAAAATAGTGCTGCCGGTTTTGAAGTAGCTCACTTCCACCTGCTCAGCAATGGCATCGAGAAGATCATCCGACAGCCCATCAAAAGGCGGAAACCGGCCCATATGCTGGCGTATTTCTAGTAGTTCGACATCCATACGGACTCCTCGAGCGTATCGGGTTATATAACCTAAAGTGTGGCGGGAAGGMTAAGTTAGGTAAACCCCACCCAGCATAATAAAACTGTCCCCGGCAAAATGAAAAAAARCCCGGTGCAGTTATGCACCGGGCTTTGTTGGCCGAAGCCATGCTGATATTAACGCCGATAAATGAACATTACTTCATTCAAAACGACATCAATTATTTGCAGCGATATGACTTAGGACTGTTCAGCCATTTCCTGAACACGCTGCATCATTTCTGGATCTTGCTGAATAGATTGACCGATAGCGTTGAAGGTATCAACATCTAGGCCGCTGTCTTCGACCACTTCGATCATGCGGTCGTTGGCTTCAGTGCGCACTTCCTGCTGTGCTGACTCATCTTCTGCTTCCTGCAGACGCTGGGTATATTCCTGAGAAATAACCGCAATCTCTTGAGAAGCATCGGCAAACTGCTGGAGCTGATCGTCAGAAAAATCCTGGGCAGGTGCTGCTTGCTGGGTCGCCATCGGATCTTGCTCAGCGCCTTGTTCTTGCTGGGCGTGGGCAGTAGAAGCCATCAGACCAGTGGCAAGCAGGGCGGCGGAGAACAGGGCAGTCATACGTTGCATAGAAAAAACCTCAATATTGCGTTGTGTATGTGCTCACTGTGACGCGCCGTATTCAGCCAGGTTCAATTTATTATGTAAAAGTTAGTAACAAAAAGAACAAAATGTATCTAAAAACCGGATCCAACACGCCACCACGGAAATTAAATGACTAATATATTCAAAAGCTTACGTCAGAAAAGTCTATCATCGGCGGGGCTGACCGCAATGCCCGTACTTTTTGTTCTGCTTTGGAGCACCGGCTTTATCGGCGCCAAGTTCGGTCTGCCTTACGCAGAACCCTTTACGTTTTTGTTTATTCGCTTTGTCCTCACGCTACTGCTGCTGATTCCCCTGGTCGTAGTGATGCGTATCCCTTGGCCTTCATCACCCAGGTTATGGACACACATCGCTGTATCAGGTTTTCTAGTCCACGGCGCTTACTTAGGTGGCGTTTTCTATGGCATTTACCTAGGTATGCCCGCCGGTTTAGCGGCATTACTGGTGGGGCTCCAGCCACTGCTGACCGCCGCCTTCGCCGGGCCTTTATTAGGCGAGCAGCTCTCATGGCGCCAATGGCTGGGACTAGGGCTGGGCCTTATAGGCATCAGTTTAGTGCTTGGCAGTAAGCTAGAGATTGGTGAATCGCTGTTTGATGGTTTCGGGGTTAGCGCTCTACTGTGTGTTACCGCTGCGTTGATCGGCATCTCCTTAGGTACGCTGTATCAAAAAAGATACTGCACCAGCATGCCGCTGCTTTCCGGAGCAGTTATTCAATACTTGGCGGCGAGTGCTCTGCTGGGGATAGGCGCGCTGCTATTTGAGACTCGTCAGGTGGAGTGGAGCAGCACCTTTGTGCTGACCCTGGGCTGGCTGGTGTTGATTCTCTCAATTGCCGCTATTCTGTTACTCATGGCCTTGATCAAAAAGGGGGAGGCCTCGCGGGTCGCGAGTCTTTTTTATCTAGTGCCACCGGTCACTGCGCTGCAGGCATGGTGGCTATTTGACGAGCGTCTTCCCTTGCTAGGGCTTGTGGGGATGTTGGTTGCCATCACTGGGGTAGTAATGGCAATTAGACGATAACGCGATTTTTATAATTAACGATAGTTGTAGACCAGGGCTTGGATAAACATGTCAGCACAACACCACTGTGCCAGGGTGAACGGACACTGTAACCGTTGCGACTCCCCGGTACCTTTTGCATTTACCATGGCGTTTCAACCGATCGTCAATGTCAGCCAGCGGCAAGTTGTTTACTACGAAGCATTAGTACGCGGCCCTAACGGTGAAACCGCTTTTTCAATACTTGGCCAGGTGACCGATGAGTTGATGTACCGCTTTGATCAGGCTTGCCGCATCAAAGCCATTGAGTTGGCAAGCGCTCTTGGCATGCGGGAACGGCTCTCTATCAATTTTCTGCCCAATGCCGTTTATGAGCCACAGGCGTGCATTCAAGCCACCCTGGAAGCGGCGCACCGTGTTGGCTGGCCCACCGAGCGGCTCAATTTCGAAATTACCGAAACCGAGCGGGTCAAAGACCGCATGCATATGCGAGGAATTATTGAGAGCTATCGCGAGATGGGCTTTACCACCTCGCTGGATGATTTTGGTAACGGTTATGCCAATCTCGATCTATTGACCGACCTGCGGCCCGATACGCTGAAAATCGATCGCGATTTAGTCATGGAGTGCGACCGCGACAAACGCCGCCAGGCCATACTACGCAGCCTGGTGGCGTTAGCAGATACATTGGGAACACAGCTGATTGCTGAGGGCGTGGAAACCCGCGAGGAGTCGCGTTGCCTGCTAACACTGGGCATTCCTATGCAGCAAGGCTATTACTTCGCTTACCCAAACTTGGAAGCACTGGCAGAAATTGACGACGCTCAATATGACTAGAGGTGCTCTAAATAGTCCGCACCACCTAAATTGCGCATTTGCTGGCGTATCCACTGGCTTCGTCGCTCAACCTGGGCATCGGGCCGGGAGGCACTGCGCGTTAACGGGCTGGGTAAAATAGCCGCAAGAAGGCTTGCCTGGCGCTCCGTTAGCGAACTGGAAGAGACGCCGAAATAGTGCTGAGCAGCGGCCTCTAAGCCAAAGACACCGCGATCCCACTCGGCGACATTAAGATAGACCTCCAGAATACGCTGCTTGCTCCAGAGTATCTCAATCAGTAGCGTAAACCACGCCTCCAGCCCCTTCCGCGTCCAGCTGCGGCCTGTCCACAGAAAAACGTTTTTAGCCGTTTGCTGAGTCAAGGTGCTGGCACCCCGCAGCCGCCCACCATCTTGGCTGGCCTGCCACGCGCGGCGCAATTCGACAAGATCAAACCCGCTGTGATGCGGAAAGCGCTGATCCTCTGAGGCAATCACTGCCAGTTTGGCATTTACAGAGAGCGAATCCCAACCTCGCCACTCGCGCTGTATACGAATCGGTTCGCTATGGATCCAGCTCTGAATTTTGCGCTCGACCATCACCATCGACCCCGGTGGAGGAACGACGCGAAACAGTAGTACCAGCGCGACTGACAGCAGCACAAACGCTAACACGCCGCGCCAAACAATCCGCCAAAGCAGACGCATAAAACGGCGCAGCGAGCGATTGAGCATCCCGTTATCCTTAACGCTTCATGAGGKGGTCTGCATGATAGCGCAGATGATCCTCAATGAACGAGGCAATAAAGAAGTAACTGTGATCGTAACCCGGCTGACGGCGCAGCGTTAACGGATGATCGTACTGTTCGCAAACGGCCTCTAAACGCTCTGGCTGAAGCTGCTCTTCCAGGAATTGATCTGCTTCCCCCAGGTCGATAAACAGCCGCTGGCGGGATGCACCGTTGGCCACCAGTTCGCAGGCATCGTACTGGCGCCAGCGTGACTGATCATCCCCCAGATAGGCATTAAACGCCTGTTGACCCCAAGGGCAGTTCATCGGGTTGACCACTGGCGAAAACGCCGATACCGATCGGAAACGCCCAGGATGACGCAGCGCTAGAATCAATGCACCATGCCCCCCCATGGAGTGGCCGCTAATCGATTCACGGCCATTGACCGGAAAGTGCTGGCGCACCACGGAAGGCAGCTCCTCAATCACATAATCGTACATGCGGTAATGTGACTTCCACGGTGACTCAGTGGCGTTGACGTAAAACCCGGCCCCAGAGCCTAAATCAAAACTCTCATGCTCGCCGGGCAAATCGGTTCCCCGTGGGCTGGTGTCAGGGCAAACGATGGCCACCCCCAACTCAGCAGCGATACGATGAGCACCGGCTTTCTGCATGAAATTTTCGTCATTACAGGTCAGCCCCGAGAGCCACCACAGCAGCGGTACGCGCTCGTTTTCCGCCTGGGGCGGCAAGTAAACGGCGAAGATCATGTCGCAATCCAGCGCACGGGAGTAGTGGCGGTAGCGCTTATGCCAGCCACCGAAACTACGGTTGGCAGACACCAGTTCTAGAGTTTCACTCATGCTCATGGGCAGGTTCCTTTAAATGCAGCAAACGCGGCAGGTCCACCCTACCGCGTTTTAGCGTTTTAAACGTGCTTCCTATACTACTTAATAATGCTGGGCCTAGTAATGCACAGGGCAAATGACTGCCTGTAAAACTCCCTATAGCGGAGTGCCAGGGCAGGTTTCCGCGAGGGCGCTGTGAMCCCATCCGTGGGCGCTACTTTTGACATCCCTGTCAAAAGACCCTCGCTTCAACCTGCCCTGGCACTTAGCCTTGTAGAACCTAGTAATGCAGCACGGCACGAATGCTCTTACCCGCATGCAGTAACTCAAACGCTTCGTTGATTTTCTCAAACGGCATATCGTGGGTAATGAAATCATCGATATTGATTTCGCCGTTCATATAACGATCAACGTAGCCCGGCAGTTCGCTACGCCCTTTTACGCCACCAAAAGCAGAGCCTTTCCAGACCCGCCCGGTGACCAGTTGGAACGGCCGTGTGGAGATCTCTTCGCCAGCCCCGGCTACACCAATCACGATCGATTCGCCCCAGCCTTTATGGCAACACTCTAGCGCCGAACGCATCACGTTAACGTTGCCGATACACTCAAAAGAGTAGTCGACGCCGCCGTCGGTCATATCGACAATCACCTGCTGGATCGGATCAGCATACTCTTTCGGGTTCACAAAGTCGGTGGCGCCAAACTGCTTGGCCAGCTCGAATTTATCAGCGTTGACGTCGATAGCAATTATACGCCCCGCCTTGGCCATTACCGCACCTTGAATGACGGCCAAACCGATAGCCCCGAGACCAAACACTGCCACCGTGGCGCCCGGCTCTACTTTGGCAGTATTGAGCACCGCACCGATACCAGTGGTTACGCCGCAGCCCAGCAGGCAGATCTTATCCATGGGGGCTTCTTTGGAAACCACCGCCAGCGAGACTTCAGGCAACACTGTGTACTCGCTGAACGTGGAGGTGCCCATATAGTGATGAAGCATTTTGCCATCGAGTGAGAAACGCGAGGTACCGTCGGGCATTACCCCTTTACCTTGAGTAGCGCGAACGCTGCCACACAGGTTGGTTTTACCCGACAAACAGAATTTACATTTGCCGCACTCGGCGGTGTAGAGCGGAATGACGTGGTCGCCTGGCTTAAGGCTAGTGACGCCCTCGCCTACTTCCTGAACCACGCCTGCACCTTCATGGCCCAAGACAGCGGGGAAATTACCTTCGGGATCAGCACCGGAGAGCGTGTAAGCATCGGTATGGCAAACACTCGTAGCGGCCATTCTAACCAGCACTTCCCCCGCCTTCGGGCCTTCGACATCAATCTCGACCAGTTCAAGCGGCTTACCCGCTTCCAATGCAACAGCTGCGCGTGACTTCATTTTGACTCCTAAATGTTCATTACTTCAAAAACAAAAACTAAGGCGTTACTCGTCAGTAGCCACTGGGCCAAACTCAATCGGCAGCCAGCGATAGCCCTCTTCATCTTCTACGATATGACCAATGCCAGGGAAAGGCATATGGGCACCAGCTATCCAGTGTTTATCTTTAACCGCGCTTTCGAGCACGCTTTCCCGGGTGCGAATGGCCTGCTCGGGGTCAGAATCAAACTCAATGGCCACAGTAGGGTCAGCAAATTGAACACCGTAGCTGTGCACCACATCACCCCATACCAGCATGGCGTCATCATCGCTATTGAGCATAAAGCTTGAGTGTCCGGCGGTGTGGCCATGGGTATCTTGGGCAACGATACCCATCAGCACTTCATCACCGGCCGTAAAAGGGTTGAAACGGTCAGCTTCCTGATAAGGCGCTACCGCCTCTTGAGCCATGGTAAAGAAGGGTTGATTGGCTTCAGGCGCCGCAGCCGCACGCTCTTCATCCAGCCAAAAATCGGCATCGGCTTGACTCGCTCGCAGCTCAGCATTGGGATAAACCGCTTCGCCCTCCTCATTGGCCAAACCACACACGTGGTCAGGATGCAGATGGGTCATCAGCACCGTGTCGACATCCTCCGGCGAGTAGCCAGAAGCGCGCAGGTTACTCTCCACCTGACCTAACGAGGGGCCAAAGCAGGCAGCTGAGCCGGCATCAACCAGCACAAGGTTCTCGCCAGTGTGAATAAGAAAGGCATTGACCGCAGTTTGCATGCCACTCTCTGCATCGATAAATAGCGCATCCAAGTGGCGGAGAATCTCTTCTTGCTCCATGCCTTTTAACAAGGAGGTATCAATAGCCGTATGGCCATCGTACAGCGCGGTTACCTCATACTCCCCAACCATCATGCGAAACCAGCCTGGCGCCTGCTCCTGCTGCTGGGTGGGTAGCTCTGCCTGAGCACTAACTGCCCAGCCAGCGCCCACGGCCACTGCTAGCGCACCGCGAGACCACTGAGATAAAGATATAGACATAAGCACAAGGCTCCATTGATAGGCTAGCGATGCTAGCAGTGTAGGCCAGCTAGGCGCTCTTGATAAACCGGGATACACTCATAAGATTATTGCCACACAGCAACAATTACTATCAACCCAGGGAGTTAGCATGCAGCACTGGAGCCGTATCGAAGCCTTTGTGGAGGTGGTGCGTTTAGGCACGTTCTCTGCTGCGGCCCGCCACCTAAAGGTATCGACCTCGCATATTAGCCGCTTGGTTAGCCAGCTCGAAAATCAGCTAGGTGTTCAGTTGCTATATCGCACCACCCGTCAAATTCGCTTAACCGACGCGGGGACTACCTACGTGGAACACTGCCGCCATCTATTTGATGGGCTGCGGGATGCCGAGCAGGCGCTTAGCGAACTCCAGGCCAAGCCTAGCGGGCTACTTAAACTGACCTCGGCCACGACCTTTGGCGAGCGCTTTATCGCCCCACTGGTGAATGACTTTCAGTGTTTGCATCCGCAGCTGGACGTTCATATGCACTTCACTAACCGACCAGTAGAACTCATTGAAGAGGGCTACGATATTGCCATTCGGATGGGCGTATTAAAGGATTCAAGCCTGATCGCCAGACGCCTATGTGACCGCCGTGAGTATATCGTCGGCTCACAGAGCTACTTCCGCCAGGCGCCGCGCCCCCACACCTTGGCGGAACTTAGCCAGCACCGCTGCCTGATTGGCTCACGGCCCAACTGGCTGTTTGAAGTCAACGGCCAACGCCGTGAAGTGCGTGTCGAGGGGTGCTGGTCGGGCAATTCCGGGCCAGCGCTGCTAGACGCGGCGCGCAAGGGGCTGGGGCTTGCGCAACTACCGGACTACTACGTTGCCCCCTACTTGGCCAGCGGCGAGCTAGTGGCCGTGCTTGAGCCCTTTCAGCATCACGATACCGCCGTCTGGGCGGTTTACCCTCGCCACCGCCACCTGTCACCCAAAATCCGCCAACTGGTCGACTACCTGGTCGCTAATATAGACACCCTGCTACCCAGCAATCCGCTTGCCTAGCACTCGATAGCATTGACCGCGAGCCCGCCCTTGGAAGTCTCTTTGTATTTGTCCTGCATATCGCGGCCGGTATCACGCATGGTACGAATCACTTTATCCAGCGATATAAAGTGCTCGCCATCGCCGTGCAGCGCCATTCGTGCAGCATTGATTGCTTTGACGGAGGCAATTGCATTGCGCTCGATGCAGGGAACTTGCACAAGCCCGCCTACCGGGTCGCAGGTCAACCCGAGGTTATGCTCCAAGCCGATCTCAGCGGCATTTTCCACTTGCCCCGGCGTGCCGCCCAGCACTTCGGCAAGCCCAGCGGCCGCCATAGCACAAGCGGAGCCAACTTCACCCTGGCAGCCCACCTCTGCACCGGAAATGGAGGCGTTCTTTTTGCATAAAATGCCTACCGCCCCGGCAGTCAGCAGAAAATCGACCACATCGGCCTCGCTGGCGTCGGGTTCAAACTTCAAGTAGTACGCCAAGACGGCGGGTACGATGCCTGCAGCACCGTTGGTCGGGGCGGTGACCATGCGCCGCCCGGCGGCGTTCTCTTCATTCACTGCCAGCGCAAACACATTGACCCAATCCATCACGGTAAAACTCGACACAATCAGCCGCTGATTTTTCGGCGGATGAAGCAACTGCTGGTGGAGCAGTTGCGCTCGACGACGCACATTTAACCCACCGGGCAAATGGCCTGTCGCACGCAGGCCATTCTCAATACTGTCGCTCATGGCGTGCCAAATGGTTAGCAGCTCTTCGCGAATGGCCGATTCACTACGCCAAGCCTTCTCATTTTCAAGCATCAGTTGGCTAATACGCAGTTGATGCTGGCGACATAGCGCGAGCAGCTCAGCCGCCGTATTGAAGGGGTAAGGCAGTTCAGTAGCGTCTTCGCCAACCTCGCCTTGATCTGCCTTGGCTTGATCGACATAGAAGCCGCCGCCAAGGGAGTAAAAGGTATTGGTCGCGACCAACGCATCATCACAATAGGCGCTTAGCACCATGGCATTGGGATGGAACGGCAAACAGGCCTCATCCCATTCGACATCGTTATGAGCGTCAAAAGCGATCTGTTGGCCATTGGCCAACAACAGCGGCTCGCCTTCGGCAAGTTGTTTTAACCGCGACGTAATCGTGTCTGGATCGATACTTTCTGGTGCTTCGCCCATCAGCCCCATGATGACGGCTTGATCGGTACCGTGGCCCACCCCGGTGGCGGCAAGTGACCCATGAAGCCTTACCACCAGTCGGGTAACGCGGGTATCGCCAAGCGCCAAGGCAAAATCTCGCGACGCGCGCATCGGGCCCACAGTATGGGAACTCGATGGCCCGATGCCAATTCGGAAAAGATCAAACACACTAATAGCCATGTCTATTACGCCTCACAACACTGTTATTACCTGCCTATGGGACACTTTGCAGCGCCGATGACCAAACGTCGAGTGATTAACCGCAATATCGACGTGCCAACACATAACTGTGACGATATAATGAACATTCAACCCTGCATGTTTTTATATGCACATGTCATTGCAAAATTGTGTAGTAGCTACGCTGCTTACCCACAAAGGATGTTGGTATGTCTTCCTCCCCTCCCTGGCCTATCGGATTTCGAACCATCTTAGGACGTGCAGTGCTGTACGTGCTGTTTGTCGGCGCGATTACCCAAGGTGCCTATTTTGAAGCGCTCTATTTACCCTCAGTTCGGTTTTCTGAGTTAGGCTTTACCGAGTTTACCCAGACCCTGGTGCTGGCCACCTGCTGTGCGATGCTGATTTATATTCGCCAAGTGCTTAAAGTTTGGCCCACCATCACGCTACTACTGCTGGCGTTTGTGGCCGCCTCTCTGGTGCGTGAGCAGGATCACTTTTTAGACAACTATGTCGCTGAAGACACCTGGAAAGTGCTTGTTGCACTGATTATTCTCCCCACGCTCTTTTGGGTGATTAAACAACGCCAACGCTTTCTGGAGGAGTTCGCCCATTACAGCAATACCTTCGCCTTTGGTCTTTTTACAGCCGGCGTGCTGACCACCTATATTTTCTCACGCTTATATGGACGGCAGGAGTTTTGGCAAGCCATTCTTGAAGACAGCTACTCGGGAACCTTTAAGAGCGTCGCTGAAGAAGTGGTTGAGCTGCTTGGTTATAGCTTAATTTTGATCGCCACCCTGGAACTACTGCTACTGGCCCGTCGCGTTTATCAAGCCCGGCAGACGGCGTTGTAAAGCCCATACCTGCTTGCTGCCCCCCATGTAATCAGCTACACACGCCGTCTTTGCTTGGCAAGACGGCGTTTCATTTTTCAAATCTCGTTATGCAAAAAGCCGTTTGCGACCCGCTGCGCTTCAACGTAGTGTCGCTCGCTATGCTTCACCGCCATATCTTTTACCAAAAACTCTTACATTGACGACATAAACCTTATGAATAAAACCAAACAAGATGAAAAAAACCTGCAGCGTGGTTTTTTCACCCGTTTTCTAGATAGCGTTGAGTGGCTAGGTAACCTGCTTCCTCATCCCGTCACACTGTTTGCAATACTTTGCGTATTAGTGGTTATCGCCAGCGGTATTGCGGCTGCACTGGGGGTTTCAGTAGCCGATCCACGACCCGCCAATGAGGGCGAGTGGATCGCCGTGAACTCTTTACTAAATGCCGAAGGTTTACGCCGACTGGTCACCGAAATGGTCACTAATTTCACTAGCTTCGCCCCACTTGGCACCGTGTTGGTGGCTATGCTGGGCGTAGGCGTTGCCGAGCATTCGGGACTGCTCTCCGCGAGCATGCGCGCCTTAGTGCTCAACCGCTCCCCCCGAATTGTTACTTACGCAGTAGTCTTTGCAGGCATTATGTCTAATATGGCTGCAGAGCTTGGTTATGTTGTACTGATTCCACTTGCCGCTATGATATTCCACTCACTGGGACGGCATCCCCTTGCGGGCCTAGCTGCTGCGTTCTGTGGTGTTTCTGGGGGATACAGCGCTAACCTGCTAATCGGCACAGTTGACCCATTACTTTCAGGCATTACCCAGGAAGCGGCCCGGCTACTTGACCCTGCTTATGTCGTCGGCGCAGAGGCCAATTGGTTCTTTATGTTTGCCAGCACGTTCTTTGTGACGCTGATTGGTGGACTGGTCACCGAGCGCATCGTAGAACCCAAGCTGGGTAAATTTGATTCTGCCTACGCCGATAACGACATTGACCAGCAAAATATGGGAGAACTTTCATCAACGGAAAAACGCGCCTTAAAAGGCACCGGCTTAGCAGCGCTGGCATTAGTCGTGCTGGTTGCCGTGATGGTAGTGCCTGAGAGTGGAATACTGCGCAACCCTGAAACGGGGCTGATAAGCGGCTCACCGTTTTTACGCGGAATCGTTGTGATTGTAGCGGTATCATTCACTCTATTAGGCTTTGTCTATGGCCGCCTAGCCGGCACCATGCACAATGACCGCGACGTGGTAAACGCCATGGCTAAAAGCATGAGCAGTCTGGGCTTATACATCGTCCTGGTGTTCTTCGCTGCTCAGTTCGTAGCGCTGTTTAACTGGAGTAACTTTGGTACCGTGACCGCGATTGCTGGTGCGGATCTGCTGGAGTCTCTCGGACTACGCGGCCCCGGCCTGTTTGCTCTGTTCATTATTATGTGTGCATTCGTCAATTTGTCGCTGGGCAGCGCCTCGGCGCAGTGGGCGGTGACGGCTCCCATCTTTGTCCCCATGTTAATGTTAATGGGTTACGCACCAGAGGTCATTCAAGCAGCCTATCGTATCGGTGATTCAGTCACCAATCTGATCACCCCGATGATGAGCTACTTTGGCCTGATCCTCGCTGTAGCAACCCGTTACCGGCAGGATATGGGCATTGGCACGTTGGTTGCTCTTATGCTTCCCTATACGCTGTTTATGCTGATTGGATGGAGTCTGCTGTTCTTCGTTTGGGTGTTTGTGTTTGGCTTACCTGTTGGCCCTGGCTCCGCCACCTACTACACGCTATAGCCCTTTGCATTGCTTAACGTAAAAAGCCCGCCGTTCTGAGAACGGCGGGCTTTTTACTTTCTACTTACCCCTCACTATTCACTGCTAACGTTATTCACTCGTCGAGGAACGAACGCAGCGGCTCTGAGCGGCTGGGGTGACGTAGCTTGCGCAGCGCTTTGGCTTCAATCTGACGGATTCGCTCACGCGTCACGTCAAACTGCTTGCCCMCCTCTTCCAGCGTATGGTCGGTATTCATATCAATACCAAAACGCATGCGCAGCACCTTCGCTTCGCGGGCGGTCAAGCCGCCTAACACGTTACGCGTTGCTTCGATAAGGCCTTCACCGGTAGCCATATCAATGGGCAGCAGCATGGTGCCATCTTCGATAAAGTCACCCAGGTGTGAGTCATCGTCGTCACCAATAGGCGTCTCCATGGAGATCGGCTCCTTGGCGATTTTGAGCACCTTACGGACTTTATCTTCTGGCATTTCCAAACGCTCGCCGAGCTCTTCCGGCGTCGGCTCACGGCCCATTTCCTGCAACATCTGGCGCGATACGCGATTGAGCTTGTTGATCGTCTCAATCATATGCACCGGAATACGGATGGTGCGCGCCTGATCGGCAATCGAGCGAGTGATTGCCTGACGAATCCACCAAGTAGCATAGGTCGAGAACTTATAGCCACGGCGATATTCGAACTTATCGACCGCTTTCATCAAGCCGATGTTGCCTTCCTGGATGAGATCCAAGAACTGCAGACCACGGTTGGTATACTTCTTGGCAATCGAGATTACCAAGCGCAGGTTGGCCTCAACCATCTCTTTCTTGGCACGGCGCGCTTTCGCTTCACCAATCGAGAGCTTGCGATTCACCTCTTTCAGATCGGCAACCGAGAGTTGCACCATGTCCTCTTCGAAGGCGATCTTACGCTGGGCACGGGCAATATCGGCGCGTAGCGGCTCGAGGCGATCGGCGTACTTGCTCTGCGCTGCCTGGAAATCATCCAGCCAGGTTTTACGCGACTCGTTGCCAGGAAACGACTTGATAAAGGTTTTGCGCGGTACCTTGGCTTTTTTCACGCACAGCTGCATGACCGCTTTCTCTTGGGCACGCACCTGCTCAACGCTGATACGCACTTGACCGACTAAGCGCTCAAAATGCTTGGGTACCAGCTTGATCGGCGAGAAGAGCACAGCTAAACGAGCTTGTTCCGCTTTTAGCTCGGCACTGCCGCGGCCATGTTTAGCAAACGCCGCTTCGACCAAGGCGTTCTGCTCGCGAATCTGCTCGAAACGCGCACGCGCCTCTTCAGGATCCGGTCCGCCTTCGCTGGCCGTGGAGTCGTCGTCTTCATCGTCGCCGTCGCCTTCAACATCCTCTTCAAGCTCGGATTCGGGTTCCGGTTCGGGCACCTCTGCTTCGGCAACACCGGGGATCCCCTCATCGGGATCGATGAAACCAGAAAACAGATCCGAAAGACGCCCTGGCGCTTCTTCATCCTGAGTAGCGTCGTAGGCGTCCAGAATGGACGCGACGGCACCCGGCAAATAGGCCAGAGACGACATCACTTCACGGGTGCCCTCTTCGATCCGTTTGGCGATTTCAATTTCGCCTTCACGGGTCAGAAGCTCAACCGTGCCCATTTCTCGCATGTACATGCGTACGGGGTCAGTGGTGCGGCCTACATCGCTTTCCACGGCGGCAAGGGCCGCTACGGCCTCTTCCGCAGCGGACTCGTCCGTGGATTGATCCGACATCATCAAAGTGTCTTCATCTGGCGCTTCTTCAGCGACACTTATACCCATGTCGTTGATCATGCCAATGATGTCTTCCACTTGATCCGGGTCGGCGATATCCTCGGGTAGATGGTCGTTGACCTCGGCATAGGTCAGGTAACCCTGTTCCTTGCCTCGAGCGATCAACTCCTTCAGACGCGACTGCTGCTGCGCATTTCCAGCCATAGAAACCCTATCTCGACGAAGAAGAATGAAACACCTGGTGCGCTGAATCGATTAAACTCAACAAGCCGTACAGTATAGCGTAAATAGCAGGAAATTTTCCAGCATGACGTATTTGCGCGGMAATTCAGGTGTGTTAGTTTGTTCGGTTAGGCCAGCGCTCGGTGGCTGACCCTATATCTGGTGCTGAAACGCTAGGAATTCAACCCCCACCGCCCAAGACACCGCCTCATTGGCGCTGTGCAAGCTCCATTACCAGGCTTGCCAAACGTCGGCGCTGCTCCTTATCTAACTTTTGCCCGGCGCGCTCCTGCGCCAGCAACGCCGCGTACTCCTCTTGGGGAGAACGCTGGCGCTGAACGTACTGCAAGTGCTCCACCAAGCCCTTCAACTCTGCTTCCCGATCTGGCTTGGGAATCAACAGCTCGCGCTTGGCGAAGACCGCTAAGGCCTGTCCCTGCTGGCTGCCTTGAAAATGCGCCAACACCACTTGTGGGCTGCGGTAGCGCCCCGCCTTGAGCAGTTCAATCAGCTCGCGGCATAGCGGCGCATCGTCATCTTCAGGCAACCACTCCAAATGATCAGGCAGCGTGGCCACCAAATTGGGCTCATGCAGCAACAGCTGCACGATACGCCCAACCGGGGAGAGCGCCTGAGAACGTGAACGCGGCGACAGAGCAGGGGCCGCCAAAACAGCGCCAGGCATCGCCGATGACGCCGAATCGGACTCTCCCTGTTCCTGAGAAACATCGCCATTGGCGGTGCCCTTGGAAAGAGTCCGTTGCGACGCCTGGGCACGCTTTTCGAGCAGCACTTTCAATTGCTCTTGCGCCAGCCCGCTACGCTGCGCCAGCGACTCCAGTAGTAACGATTTGAGCATGCCTTCAGGCACTTTGTTCAATGCTTCGAGCACCTGACTGGCAAATCGCTCACGCCCTTCCACTGTTTTTAAGTCGCGCCCCTGGGCGGCTTGCTCGAATAGAAACTCCGACAGCGGCATGGCACAGGTCACACGATCCTGAAATGCCTGAGTGCCTTCACGGCGCACCAGGGTGTCCGGGTCATCACCTTCGGGCAGAAACAGAAAGCGCGCTTCACGACCATCAATCATTTGCGGCAGCGCGGTTTCCAACGCCCGACTAGCCGCCTGTCTTCCCGCACGGTCACCATCGAAACAGAACACTACGCGACTCACCAGTCGAAACAGGCGGGTCAAATGGTCTTCCGTGGTGGCGGTACCCAGCGTCGCCACGGCGTTATGAATACCGTATTGCGCCAGCGCCACCACATCCATATAGCCTTCGACCATGACAAGCTGCTCAAGCTTGCTGGAGGCTTGGCGCGCCTCATACAAGCCGTATAGCTCACGCCCCTTATGGAACACGGGCGTTTCCGGCGAATTAAGGTATTTGGGCTGATCATCACCCATCACCCTGCCGCCAAAAGCAATCGTGCGACCACGCAAATCGCGAATCGGGAACATTACCCGATCACGAAAGCGGTCATAGGTACGTCCGGTATCTTCGCGGTGAATCAACAGGCCGTACTCGACCTGAACCGGCTCACCAATACCGCGCTCGCTGAGGTGCTGCTTCAGCGCCTCCCAGCCTGCTGGAGCGTAACCAATACCATAGGTCTTGATCACGTCATCCGAGAGTCCGCGACCCGACAAATAATGCTGAGCGGACTGCCCCTCCTGCATCTTTAATCGCTCGCGATAAAAACTGGCGGCGAGTTCGAGCAGGTTGACGCCCTCTTTGCGCTTCTTTTCACGCTGCTGAGCACGCGGGTCATCAGCACCCTCACGCGGCACTTCAATCCCCAAGCGCCCGGCTAGCTGCTCGACCGCCTCAGGAAATGGCAGCTTGTCATACTCCATCAAGAAGCGTAGTGCATTACCATTAGCCCCGCAGCCAAAGCAGTGATAAAACTGCTTATCAGCACTGACAGTAAACGATGGGGTTTTCTCTTGATGGAAGGGACATAGCCCAGAATAGTTGCGGCCAGCCTTTTTAAGCTGCACACGCTCACCAACCACCTCGACCACGTCAACGCGGCCTAACAGGTCATCAATGAAACGCTGTGGAATTTGGCCTGCCATGAACTACGGGCATCCTCGCGCAAAGCGCTAACTTTCGAGACTGTTTTTAAAAACCGCTCTTAAGAACCCTGCTTAACGTCATCAGACCCATTGCCAGATCACCTTAAACAGCGACGGTCTTGAACGATCGCTTTAAAAAACGATGGCTTTAAAAACAACAGTCAAAAACAAACGGCCACCTAGTGGCGGCCGCTTGGCATCCCTCYTGAGACGACCAGCTAACTGCTCCGGCCCCCTCGGGTACGGATCAATAGAGCCGTTCGAAACGCTTTTGCTCACGCTGGATTTTCTTGGCGTGGCGTTTTACGGCAGCGGCCGCTTTGCGTTTACGCTCAGCAGTCGGCTTCTCATAGTGCTCGCGGCGGCGTACTTCAGAAAGAACACCGGCTTTTTCGCAAGAACGCTTGAAGCGACGCAGGGCGACGTCAAACGGCTCGTTATCACGTACTTTTACAGAAGGCATTAAGCACTCACCTACCTTAAGGAGTCTTGAGTTCGGATAGTACGTACACTGCGATATCGCGATTCATATTGCGACTAACAAAGCGGTGTACGACCCAGTTTTACAGCGCACAGTAGTTTAGTCGCCGTTGACCATCTTTGCAAATGCTTACGCTGACCTGCGGCGACAATGCTAAACTAGCGCTGCAGTATTTTTCACCTTTATATCTTTTAAATATCCTTTGAGAGTCGCTTTTTATGCGTGTTCTGGGCATTGAAACCTCCTGCGACGAAACCGGCGTCGCGCTTTACGACACCTCGCTAACCGGCGGCCAGGGGCTGCTTGCCGACGCGCTATATAGCCAAATCGCCATGCACGCGGAGTTTGGCGGTGTGGTGCCCGAACTCGCCTCTCGCGATCACACCCGCAAACTGCTGCCGCTGATTGAGCAGGTGCTCAGCGACGCCAAACTGACGCGCCGCGACCTGGATGGCATCACTTACACCGCTGGGCCGGGTTTGGTCGGCGCATTAATGGTCGGCGCCAGCACCGCTCACGGCATGGCCCGCGCCCTAAACATCCCGGTACTCGGCGTACACCATATGGAAGGTCACCTGCTGGCACCGATGCTGGAAGATGAGCCTCCCGAGTTCCCCTTTGTGGCGCTACTGGTATCCGGCGGCCATACCCAGCTTGTCGAAGTTCAAGGGCTGGGCCGCTATAAACTGCTCGGTGAATCGGTGGATGACGCCGCGGGTGAAGCGTTTGATAAAGCCGCCAAGATGCTCGGCTTGGCCTACCCAGGCGGACCACAGGTCGCCAAGCTAGCGGAACAGGGTGACCCTAAGCGCTTTCGTTTCCCGCGGCCCATGACCGACCGCCCGGGGCTTGATTTCAGTTTCTCGGGCTTAAAAACCCACACCATGACGGCTATTCGCCAGTTGGAAACCGCCCAACAACTCGACGACCAGGCCCGCGCCGACGTTGCCCGCGCCTTTGAAGAGGCGGTTGTCGATACGCTGGTAATCAAGTGCCGTCGAGCATTGGATCAAACCGGCTTGAAGCGCTTAGTAGTCGCGGGCGGAGTGAGCGCCAATCATCGCCTGCGCGAACGGCTGCAAATTGAGTGTGAAAAACGGCAGGCCCGTGCCTACTACCCACGCGGGCGTTTCTGCACCGACAATGGCGCCATGATTGCCTACGTAGGCGCTCAACGCCTAGCCGCGGGCGAGTGTGATATTCCCGGCATGATGCAGGCGACGCCCCGCTGGCCGCTGGATCAGTTGATACCGCCTGCCTCACGCTAAGAACCGCGAAACGGCGGCTCCTCGCCGCTTCGCAATCGGCGAATATTAAGCCCATGGCGGGCCAGTACCAGCAGGCTGAACCCACCCACCACCATGACATACTCCGGGGCTAACCAAATACAAGCTAGCGGCGCCACTAAGGCACTCAACAGCGAGGCCAGCGCCGCCGTTTTAAGTCGCCACGCCAACAGCGACCAAACAACCGCGCTTAGTAGCGCCACATAAGGCACCAACACCAGCAGCACACCAAAGGCACTGGCGACCGCCTTTCCGCCGCGAAAGCCATGCCATAGTGGAAAGCTGTGACCTAGCAATACCGCCAACCCGACCAGTCCCTGCAACCATACCGGACAACTGGTCAACTTTGCGCCGAGTACGGCGGGCATCGCTTTTAAAGCGTCTAAMAGCAGTGTCGCTGCCGCTAAGCGGGGGCCATAGAGGCGCAGCACATTGGAAAAGCCAGGGTTAAACGAGCCATGTTGCCGAGGGTCACCCACGCCAGCTAGGCGGCAAACGCTCAGCGCTGCCAGCCAACTGCCGCTAAAATACCCCACCACTATCCACCCCATGGCTGTATGCTCGCTTTATAGGCCGTCTCGATAACCCGGCTTACTGTCGTTTAACCCCATCCTAACGTACAATCGCCCGCTTGTTACCGTAGGGGGAAGCTGGATGGATCGCATTTTTATTGAAGCGTTAAGCGTCGACACCGTCATTGGTGTCTACGATTGGGAGCGCTCGATTCAACAGTCGCTAAGCCTAGACTTGGTGCTGGCGACCGACATTCGCTCGGCGGCAGCCACCGACGAACTACACCTCACCCTGGATTACGCCGCTATCTGCCAGCGCATTCAGCAGTTTGCCGACGCCCATCAATTCGCTCTGGTAGAGACCTTTGCCGAACGCCTCGCTGAGTGCCTGCGTACGGAGTTTCCGATTACCTGGCTGCGTTTAACGGTGCGTAAACCGGGGGCAGTCCCCAACGCCGCTAGCGTCGGCCTGGAAATTACCCGCGGCAGCCTGCCGGAGGCAGCCCAGGAGACCAACGCATGAACCTGGTGACGGTCAGTTTAGGCAGTAATATCCATCCCACTCGGCATATTCGCTGCTGCCTTGATGCGCTTGCCGATACCTTCGGCCCCCTACAAATCTCTCGGGTGTTTGAAAGCGAGCCGGTCGGTTTCGCCGACAGTCGCAATTTTTATAACCTGGTAGTGGCGTTTCACAGCGCCTGGACGCCCGGCGAGCTTCAGGCGTGGGGTAAGCAGTTGGAAATTGAGCATGGCCGCCTGCCCGATATTGCCAAATTTAGCCCTCGTGCGCTGGATATCGACCTGCTCACCGTGGGCAGACTTTGTGGCACTGTTGACGATGTTGCCCTCCCGCGCGGCGAAATCACCCATAATGCGTTTGTTCTGCAACCGCTTGCAGAGCTATTGCCTGAACAGCGCCATCCCCGCTGCGGCACCCCTTATGCCGCGCTATGGAACGCCTTCGAACTAGGCAGCCAGCGTCTTTGGGCCGTCGATTTTAGTTGGCGCGGCCGCTGGATCTCCCAAGCAGACCAACAGCCCCTTCTTGCGGCGGCTCGCCGGTGACTAATCCGCTAGCGCAGTCGCCACCGTCTGCCCGCGCCGCTCACGCAAGGCTTCTCCCAACGCGGCCCCTTGATACCCTTCGGCTATTAACGCCTGGGGGCTAACCTCCCGAGCAGCCTGCCAGGCGCTTTCGAGTTGCCCAACCTGCTCAGGCGCCAGCACCTTGACTAGCGCTAGCTGCGCCTCGACCTGCTCGGGCTTACGCCAGCCATCCAAACGCTCCAGCCAGTGCAGCACGCTGGGGCCATCCAGTGTGGCGGCAAGCAATCCATGCGTAAGCGCGGTATGGCGAGCAAGCTGAGCAACGGCGTTGGGCAGTTTGAGTCGCGCTGCCAAAGCTTCGCGCTGCTCCGCCGTTAGCGGCGACACCAACTGCGCATAGCGCCAGTGAGCCACTACCAGCTTGCCACTGACAGGCGCCTGAGCTAACGCTGCCAGACCCTTTACGAGCGCCTCGCCCAGTAATTCTGGCCACCACACGGTGAGGGCGTCGCAGCGCTCAAGGGTGGTGAAGTAGACCTCTGGGCTCGGCTCGCCTAGCGCTTTCTCCGTTTCGACCCAGACCCGCTCGGCGGCCAGATGCTCAAGTTCACCGCTGTGACTCACTTGACGCATCAGCGCCAGGGTTTCAGGGGCAATGGTGAAGCCCATCGCTGCATAGCGGGCCAAAAAGCGCGCGGTACGCAGTACCCGCAGCGGGTCTTCGCTAAACGCTGCGGAAATATGCCTAAGTACGCGCTGTTCGATATCGCCTTGACCATTAAACGGGTCGGTTAATTCACCCTCGGGGCTCTGGGCAATGGCGTTAATGGTTAAATCACGCCGCAGCAGATCCTCTTCCAGGCTGACACCGGGGCTGGCGTGTACTTCAAACCCCGCATAGCCATGACCAGACTTGCGCTCGGTGCGGGCGAGTGCGTACTCCTCGGCCGTATCCGGATGCAGAAAGACCGGAAAGTCACGCCCCACCGGTTTAAAGCCGCGCTTGCGCATGGCGTCTGGCGTGGCGCCCACGACGACCCAGTCATTGTCGTAAACAGGCCAGCCCAGCAGCGTGTCGCGCACGGCACCGCCGACCCGATAGACGTTCAGGCCCGCCAAGCGGGAATCAGCGCGTTGTTGAGTATGTTTTCTTTCCATTACGATTTTATTTTCCCTGTTGACTGGGCACGCTGGTTCGCTCGCCGCTATCCAGATTGAGTGCGGTTAAGCGACCGCCCCAAACGCAGCCCGTATCCAGCGCCTCAACGGGCACCTGCGCCAGTGGGGTATGTCCTTCCAGCGCCGCCCAGTGGCCGAAGAGCAGCCGGGCGTCATCGCTCCGCGGATATTGAAACCAGGGCAAAAAGCCCCCTGGTGCGCTATCGAGCCCCTCTTTGGCGGCAAAATCCAAACGCCCCTGGGCATCAATAAAGCGCATCCGGGTGAGTACATTGACCGTCAGGCGCAGGCGATCCATGCCGTCTAGATCGTCGCGCCAGGCATCCGGCTGGTTGCCAAATAGCTGGGTTAAAAACTCACCGGATGTTTCGCTGGCAAGCGCCGTCTGCACTTCCCGCCCAAGTGCCTCAGTCTGGAGAACGCTCCACTGGGGAAGCAGCCCCGCGTGGGTCATCAGCGTACCGTTTTCAAACACGCTAAGCGGCTGGCTCTGTAGCCAATCCAGCAGCGCTTCGCGGTCAGGGGCATCAAGAATACCGCTCAGGGTATCGTTTTTTTTCAGCTTGCCGCCACCACGGGCCACTACCAGCAAATGGAAATCGTGGTTGCCCAATACGCTTCGGGCGGCGCCACCCAGCGCGCGCACTTCGCGCAGGCATGCTAAAGAACCTGGCCCACGATTAATCAAATCACCCACTAGCCATAGCGTATCCCGCGCGGGGTCGAAGCTGAGCTTTTCAAGCAGAGTTACAAATTCGGCGTGGCAGCCGTGCAGATCGCCGATCGCATAGGTACTCATGCGGGAGGCCTTTTTAATAAAATAAGTGGGCTAAATACTACCACTTCAGCGCCCCCTTCTGCCTGCCGTAGGCTGTTTATGTTGATGATTAACGCTGGTGAAAAGAGCCAACCTGGATCACTATAAAAGTACTCCTTGATGCTCTTAAGCCTTTCGATAGCCTAGCCATTCGATACTTAGTCATTCAATACTTAGCCATTCAATACTTCGCCACCTCGTAATAACTGTTAGGGAAAACGATACGCCTATGACAATGGATCATTCTCGACGCGGGCTGCTGCGCGCGGCAACGCTGGCAAGCCTTGGCGCACTCATACTGCCTGGCACAGCGCTGTTGCCGAGCGCGCAGGCTGCCGCTCCCAAACTTGCCCCGCCGAACGTTGCGGTGACGGTTAATGGCTGGTTACTGCGCAGCAGTGACCGCTGATGTATATCGCCTTTGAGGATATCAGCGAGCACAGCGACGCCTGGGATGTCTGCATTATCGGCGCGGGTGCGGCGGGCATTTCCATGGCCGTTACCCTGGCGGATCGGGGGCATCGCGTACTGCTCTGTGAAGGTGGCGATGCGGACTACAGCGAACGCTCCCAAGAGTGCTACCAAGGCGACGTCGTCGGCGACCCCTATATTCCTCTGTATGGCGCTCGGCTGCGTCATTTGGGTGGGTCGACCAACCMCTGGGGCGGCATTTGTCGCCCCTTGGATCGCTACGACTTCAATGCCAAAGCCGCCGCCAGCGAAACCGCCTGGCCAATAGGCCGCAATGCGCTAGCTCCTTACTACAGCGCGGCCGTTAACATGCTTGGTCTGGAGCCCACGCTAGCCGATCATTTGATCCCTGAGGCAGGGTTAAAGCGCATCTATTTTTCGCTGGGTCACCCCACACGCATGAAAGAGAAGTATGCCGCGACGCTGAGCGATTCGGTCACTTTGGAGTGCTGCCTAACAGCCAACTTGGTGGCACTGGAAACGTTGGCTGGCAAGGTCACCAGCGCCACTTTTAGAAATTACCGGGGCGACTACCGCAAGGTTCAGGCGCGCTATTTCATACTCGCCTGCGGCGGCATCGACAACTCACGCCTGCTGCAGTGGTGCAACCAGCAGTTAAATGGCCAGCTAATACCTCAAGCCGATACTCTGGGGCGCTACTGGATGGAGCACCCCCACGCCACGGTGGGCAAGGCGCTGCTATTTGAGCCCGCCGCACTGGGCTTGGACGACGAGTACAATGTTTTCCTCTCCCCCACCGCTGACGCCATCAACGCACGGCAAATACTTAATTGTGGGCTGCGCTTGCACCGCATGAACGCTGAAGCCACCCAGGAACTGATTGACGAGCTCGCCGACCAAGCGCCCACGCTGGCCGGTCGACTACGAGTCTGGCAGGCTCAAGGTCGGGTCATCCACGGCGCAGTGTTAAGAGCCGCCTGGGAGCAGGAACCGCGCTATGACAACCGTATTGAGCTGAGCGATGAGTTGGATAAATTGGGGGTACCCAGGAGCCGCTTGGTATGGCGGCAATCTGAGTTGGATCGCCGCACCATACGCGAAAGCATGCTGCTACTGGGGGAGTATCTGCGCGACAACGAGGTGGGCAGACTGCAAATGGCGCCCTGGCTCGCCGATACGCCGGTGCAGCTGCCCACCGATGGCGAACTGGCAGGGCGTCACCATATGGGTGGCACGCGCATGAGCCTAAATGCCGAGGAAGGTATCGTGAACGCCGACTGCCGCCTGTTTGCCCAGGATAACTTTTACGTGGCGGGCTCCAGCGTGTTTGCCAGCGCGGGGCACGCCAACCCCACGTTGACGTTAGTGCAGTTGGCTCTGCGGCTTTGCGACCATCTAGAGAGTGAACTAACGCGGAGCGCCTAGTGGAGCTGAAGAGGTACGGCCAATCTAAATGGCGTAATCGCCACCTCAAAAACACGCTGGGTGGAGGTGTCTAACAGCGTATAGGCGCCTTCCATAACGCCCACCGGGGTCTGGAGAATCGCCCGGCTGGTGTAGCGAAAGCTTTGGCCGGGACCGATCAGCGGCTGCTGGCCGACAACGCCTTTGCCGCGCACTTCTTGGTACTCGCCTCCGCCCTGGGTGATTTTCCAGTAGCGCGCCATAAGCTGAACGCTGTGGGGGCTTTGATTGTGCACGGTCACGGTGTAACTGAACACGTAGCGCGACTCGCCGTCGTTAGACTCATCGGCACGATAGCTAGGCACAACGCTTACCTTGATCGCCAGGCCACTCACGCTTGAGTGCCCCGCTCACCGCTCGCTTGCTCGTCGGCAGTGACCCGGTTGGCAATCGCCACGTACTCTTCAACCGTCAAGGTTTGCGGACGGCGAATGGGGTCAATACCCAGGTCTTCCAGGGTAGCGGCACTCACCCGTCCTTTGAAGTTATTGCGCAGCGTTTTGCGCCGCTGGCCAAAGGCGAGCTTGACTAGATCAAACAGCAGCGCTGGATCATCCGCGGTATGGGGCAGCGTTTCATGGGGGGTTAGCCGCACGATGGCCGAATCGACCTTGGGGCGTGGCACAAAGGCTTCCGGTGGCACAATAAACAGCTGCTCGACCTGGCAGTAGTACTGAGCCATGACCGATAAACGCCCCCAATCAGCGCCGCCCGGTTCTGCCGCCAAGCGCTCAACCACTTCTTTTTGCAGCATAAAGTGCATATCCTCTATGGCACTTCCTGCCGCCAGCAGATGAATTATCAGCGGTGTGGAGATGTTATAGGGCAGGTTCCCCACCACGCGTAGCGCGGGTCCATCGCCTTTCAGCGCGGCAAAATCAAACTTCAGCGCGTCGCCTTCATGGATCACAAAGTCCGGGTAGTTGAAAAACTGCACCCGAAGGCCGGGGATCAGGTCGCGGTCGAGTTCAATCACTTCTAAATGCCCCGCGGCTTCCAGCAGCGGCTCGGTCAGCGCCCCCTGGCCTGGACCGATTTCGACGAGGCGATCCGTCGAGCGTGGGCCAACGGCGCGAACGATCCGCGAAATAATGCCGAGGTCGCGTAAAAAGTTCTGACCAAAGCGTTTACGAGCGCGGTGTTGGGGCACAGTAGACATCAAACGGTGTTCCTTGGAGTGCGGATGCAATCGGGAGTATTGAGTAGAAAAAGCTAAGCGGTAGCAGCCAACCGCTGCACGGCCAAACGGCGCGCAAGGGCGATAGCGACGTTTAGGCTGCCGGGGTCTGCCACGCCTTTGCCGGCTAAATCCAGCGCAGTGCCATGGTCAACTGAAGTACGCACTATTGGCAAGCCCAGAGTAATATTAGCGGCCTGACCAAAGCCTGCGTATTTTAACACCGCCAAGCCCTGGTCGTGGTACATCGCCAGCACCGCATCGACACCAGCTAAGTGCCTGGGGGTAAACAGCGTGTCGGCGGGCAAGGGGCCAAGTATATCCACTCCCTCAGCGCGCAGCGCATCAAGGGCCGGAATAATCACATCCAGCTCTTCGCGCCCCAGATGGCCATCTTCACCGGCGTGGGGGTTTAAGCCGCACACCGCAATGCGTGGCTTGGCAATCCCAAACTGTCGCTGCAAATCGGCCGCCAGCAAGCGGCTGATACGCGTGACCCGCTCAAAGGTGATGGCGTCGGCGACGTTGCGCAGCGGTAAGTGGGTGGTCACCAGTGCCACACGAAGATCGCCATTGCCCTGCCAGCCAGGTGAAGCCGCATGCAGCGCCGCGTCGGTGGCCAGCATCATGACGACTTCTTCGACGTTGCAGGCATCGCGCAGCCATTCGGTGTGGCCGGTAAAGGCTGAATGCCCGCCCTCGATAATCACGCCTTTGTGCAGCGGCGCCGTGACCATAGCAGCAGCCAAGCCCCTTTGGCAGGCATCCACAGCCAGCGCCAGGGTGGCCAATACGTAGTCAGCGTTGGCCGGATCAAGAACCCCCGGCACAGCAGGCGCCTTGAGCGCTACAGGCCAAACCGGCAGCATATTGGCGCCGCTTGGACACTCGCCGGGTGCACACTCTTTAAGCGTAACATTGAGCCCCAGTGCGGCTGCGCGTTGGCGCAGCATCGCCGGGTCACCAATCGCCACGGTATGGGCGGGAAGGTTGCCCTGAGCCGCCAGCATCAGCGTTAGCTCGGGGCCGATACCTGCCGGTTCGCCAGTGGTGACGACCACCGGCAAAGTGCTATCGGTTGATAAAGCGCCCGCTACCATTAGAGTCGAATATCAACAAAGGCCTGAGAGCGCACCTCTTGCTGCCAGGTTTCTAACTCTTCGTTAGCGCGACGCTGGAAGATCGCTTGACGCACCTGCTCGCGCTGGCTCTCTTGGGTAACGTTTTGACGACGACGCTCCTCTACCTCAATCACGTGGTAGCCAAACTGAGAACGTACCGGCTGGGATACCTGATTAACGTCCAGCTCACGCATCGCTTCTTCAAAGGCGGGTACGGTTTGCCCTGGTCGAACCCAGCCCAGCTCACCGCCGTTGAGGGCAGTACCGCTATCATCGCTATACTCACGTGCCACCGAGGCAAAATCCTCGCCTTGTGATAGACGCTGGCGCACTTCTTCGGCTCGTGCACGGGCCTGATTTTCATCACGATTAGGGGTTAGTGCAATCAGTACGTGGCGGGCACGGGTCTCTTCAATAAAGTTCTGCTCCCCTGATTGGCCGGACTGCTGGTTTAGAAAGCGCTCAACGTCACGGTCGCTGACCGATACGCGGTCGCTAATTTGGCGCTGCTGTACCTGGCGCATCAGCATTTCGCGGCGAATATCCTCGCGCACGCTGGCCAGCGTCATACCGTCGGCTTCCACGGCATCGGCAAACTCATCAAGCGTCATACCGTTGGATTCGGCAATCGAGCGCACCTGCCCATTGAGCTCGGTATCATCGATGCTCAAATTGGCATCTTCCGCCATTTGCAGTTGAATCTCTTCCATCACCATGCGTTCAAGCACCTGGCGCTCCAACTGGGAGCGCGGCGGTAGGCTGCCGCCCTGGGACTGCGCCTGCTGCTCGACTTGCGCCATGCGATCATTAAGCTCGCTGCGCATGATCACATCGTTATTAACCACTGCAACAACGCTGTCTAGCGCCTGGCGCTGGGTGGACTGGAAGTTCTGCGCCTGCAGGGTTAGCGGGGCCAGCGCAAGGCCTGCACCTACACACAACGCGAGCAGGCTACCAGCAGAAAGCTGTTTCATACGGCCTAGCAGGGGCTTTCTCATTTTCATAACAAACGTCTCTTTCATTAGCTTCATTAGCCATTCGATGGAAGTCATTTACAGGGCAGTCGGACTATAGCCAGGAATGGTCTGCTCAAAATAGCTATCCGCATCCTGACCAACGCCGCCTAGACCACGGAATACGAAGCGCAAAAATAGCCCACGATCATTAAAATCATCATCAATGGGGGCGGTGTCATTGTCGTCTACCCACTCGCGCCACACCAACTGCAAACCGTAACAGCAGTTGTTCCACTGCACGCCTGCCAATTGCTCCAGGGAGCGCTCATTGGTTTGATCGTGCAGGTAGCGGCCAATCAAATCAATGTTGGTTGTGGCTTTCCAGGCAAACGAGAGATCCCACTCTTCGCGGTTATAGTCGCGGAAGCCATCGTCGCCCGGCAATACGCCTGGGTCGAACCCTTCGATCTCCCAACGGTAGCCAAGGTTCACTACATGCCCTTTCGGGTGCCGATAACCTACATCAATGCTTGAACGTTCGGTACGTTCACGGTGATCATCGTAGAGCCATTCTGCTCCACTGCTCCAGCGATCATTGATCTGCCAATCAAGACGTGACACCAGCGGCGAACGATCCCGAGTGGCTTGGTAGCGGCTTTCCGGATTGACGCTGGCATTATCTTCTGGCCGATCCGGCAGTGTATCAGCATCGCCTTCGCTATCGATTCGGCGATCCTCAAAGTAAACACTCTGGCCTACCCCGAACGAGAGCCGGTCACGACCGGATGCATCTTCCAGTAGCCGCGACTGCACCCCGTATGAGAGCCGGTTAAGATCGCCCACCCGGTCGGTGCCGGAAAAGCGCTGGGCTGACCAGAGCTGATCCCAGGAGAAAGCGCGTTCGCGGCTGTCAAAGTCAGGCAGTTCGCTCTGATCGGTACGCGGCACGTAAGCGTAGTTCAAGCGCGGCTCCAGGGTTTGCCGATAATCGCGCCCCCCCAGGGCCAGCTCACGCTCAAAGACGAGCCCGCTGTCAATGGAGGTCAACGCAACACTGCGGCTGGGCGAATCGCTACGCTGTGKGTCGCGCTCACCGTAATCCAGTTCATAGGCGGTATTCCACAGCTCGGTGCGCGGCTCAAGGTACCCCCAGGGCCGTTCAAAACGCCAACCAACCGCAGGCGATAGATGCAAACGGCTACCGGTGGCCGCTTCACGCTCCGGCACGCGGCGCTCATCCACATCGCGCCAAAAATAGGTCGCGTTCGATCGCCACTGGGTATATAGCCCGTTGTCGAACTGCCAATTGGCATTCGCGCTCAGACTCGGCAGTTGATAGAAGGGTTTATCGCTATCGCTCAGCGGGTCTTCCAAGCGCTGGAAACCCTGGGCACGGGCATCTAACTGCCAACGCTGGCCGCGGTAATCAACCTGGGCCAACCGCTCCATGCTGACGCGGTCACTGTCGCCAAACTCACCACCAAAGTCATCAAAATAGCGCCCGTCACTGGCCGCCCCATAGCGCAGTCGATAATTACTGCGCTCGTTTACACGCCCTGCGTGGCGGGCATCCACGTACCAGCGATCTTCGCCCTCAAAGCKGTTTTCATTGCCGCCAGAGCCGCCGTTATCGCTATTTAAATAGCCGCCTTCAACGATGCCTGCGCTCTCCTCAAACAGGTAGCGGTACTCACCGTTCATTAGCAGCCCGCGATCACTCATCCAGCGCGGTGTGATAGTCGCATCGTGGTTAGCGGCGATATTCCAATAAAACGGCTGGGCGTAGTCGAAACCGTCCGTTGAAAAGCCAATCGACGGGGACAGCAGCCCCGTGTGGCGGCGATCGTCGATGGGAAAGCGTAACCAAGGCCAGTAAAATACCGGCACATCTTTCACCTCCAAGCGGGCATGCCGCGCGGTGCCAAACCCCTCAGCCTGATTCAAGCGAATATCACTGCTGACCAGCTGCCAGCTATTGGCGCCCGGGTCGCAGGTGGTAAAGCTTGCGTCTTGCAGGCGGTACTCATTTTCCCCGGTCTGCTCTAGTTGACTGGCCTGACCTCGCAGATGCTGCTCGTAGAGCACATAGTGGCTGTTGCCCAGGGTGGCGCGGTCTTCGTTTAGCCTTAGCATCGCCTGCTCGCCACGGACTAAAGCGCGCCCATCACGGATGGCGATATTACCCTCTGCATCGACCTGCTGGCGGTCAGCGGGKAAAAACACACGCTCGGCTTCCACTTCTTCATTGCCGCGGCGCAGCACCACATCACCACGTAACAACGCCTCGCCGTCGGCGGCATAATCGACGTCGCTGGCCTCTAGCGAGAGAGTTTCCGGGTTATCTTCCGCTGGCAAGCGGTAGTTGGGCATGACGTAGCGCCCACGGCACAATTGGTTAGCCGCTTCCTCTTCCCCCCAGGGTTGCCAATCCAACGCTTCAGCGGACATGGTTTGACCCTGAGCCACCGCCGTAAACGAGGCGCCAGCAAGCAAACTGCCCATCAGCGTATGCGCAACCGGCAAGGTGCGCGAAAATCGCTTGCCCATGTTCGTTATCCTTGGCATCCAGAATCGGTATTATACAGCCCGCATGATGCCCGACCAGCAAGGAGCTTGCATGTCCTCATATCGGATTAACGCCCTCACCATGTGGGCTGCCCAACAAAATGGCCTATCCAAGGCCGATATTTCACTTTCATCTGCCGTGGGCGATGCGAGTTTTCGGCGCTATTTTCGCCTTACGCTACCCGACGGCACCACCCAGGTGGTTATGGATGCCCCGCCTGAGCAAGAGGACTCCCAGCCATTTGTGACCATTGCCCGGCGCTGGCGCAGTGCCGGACTGCCGGTCCCCAAGGTGCACGCGGCTAACCTCGCGGACGGCTTTCTGCTGCTTGAGGACTTGGGCAATACACCGCTGCAGCATTTATTTAGCGACGACGCGACCACACAGACCTACCATGCCCAGGCTCTCACGCTGATCGCCGAGCTGCAAAACCGCGTAGGCCCCGACTCACTGCCGGTTTATGATACGGCACTGCTGGGCCGCGAGCTCGACCTGTTTCCTGAGTGGTGTCTTAGTGCCTGGTTAAAGCTGCCGCCGCCGGAAAGCTGGCACGCCGTTCGCGAGCAGCTAATCCAGCACGCCTTAGCGCAGCCGGTGGTCACTGTGCACCGTGATTTTGATGCCATGAACCTGATGGTACATAAACAACAGCTGTTTATGATCGACTTTCAGGACGCGGTGGCGGGCCCGCTTAGCTATGATTTAATCTCACTGCTCCGGGGTCGCTACTGCCACTTTAGCAGCGAGCAGTTTGCCGACTTTGTCGATATTTTTTATCGCCAGGCGCGCAGCGACGGCCGACTTTCCAGCAGCGTGGATTTTGCCACTTTTCTCACCCAGTGCCACGCTATGGCCGCCCAGCGATCACTAAAAGTGTTGGGAATTTTCTGCCGTTTAACCCTGCGCGATCAAAAAAGTGGCTATCTGGAGCGCTTACCGCACTTTCTGGATCACCTGGAAGATAGCTTTTCGTTTCTGACCGAGCAGGATGAGTTCGCTGAGTGGCTCCAACTCACTTTACGGCCTGCCATTATGAAACGACTAGCGGAAATACCGTCATGAAAGCGATGATTTTAGCCGCGGGCCTGGGCAAGCGGATGCGCCCGCTCACCGACCACTGCCCCAAGCCGCTGCTGCCCGTGGCGGGCAAGCCGCTGATTGTGCACCATCTTGAGCGTCTTCGTGAGGCGGGCATTCATGAAGTGGTCATCAACGTTAGCTACCGTGCAGAGCAGATTATCGCAGCACTCGGCGACGGAGAGGCCTACGGGCTACGGATTCACTGGAGCCGGGAAACAGCGCCGCTGGAAACTGGCGGCGGTATTCAGCAAGCGCTGCCACTGCTGGGCGATGCGCCGTTTCTGCTCGTCAACGGTGATGTTTGGTGCACAGCGCTTCCCGGMAAACACGCGTTGCAAGGCGACGATCTGGCGCACCTGGTGCTGGTGGCAAACCCGCCACACCACGCGAATGGGGATTTTGGCCTCGAGGATGGGCGCGTTAACCAAACCAGCGCTGAGCGCTTAACCTATTCAGGCATCGGTGTGATTCACCCCGCCCTGTTAGCCGGTCAGCCCCAGGGCGCCTTTGCACTGGCGCCACTGCTTAGAGCTGCCATTGATAACCATCGGGTAAGCGGTGAACGTTACACTGGCCTCTGGGTCGATGTGGGCACCCCTGAACGCTTGGCCTCGCTGGAAAGCCAGCTACAGGGCAAAGGGAGGTAGTCTATGCATCCGCGCTATTTAAGTGAGGCAATCACTGACACGCCACGGGTAGCGGTCTACGGCACGCTAAAACAAGGCTTCAACAATGCCCACTGGCTAAATGGTGCGACACTGCTAGGGAGTGACGTTGCCTCAGCGCTCACGCTCTACGATATTGGCCCCTACCCCGGTGCCAAATGGCAGCCGTCAAAAGGGGTCACCCTTGAGGTCTATCGGATCAACATTGACCACTTGGCCCAGCTAGACCGGTTAGAGGACTACCGCGTTGATGCCCCGGCCCAGGGCGAATATGACCGCCAGCAGATAACCACCTGTTTTGGCCTTGCCTGGGTGTATCTATACAATCCCAGCGTGGTGGGTAAACCAGCCATTGTTGAAGGTGGCTGGCACATGCCGAACATTAACAATGTTCAACAGCGGCGCTGAGGAGAGGCGCGCAGGCCAAGAAATGTTATGCTGCGCGACTTACCTTTCGTCGCCTAGATGAGGAGAGCAGCGTGAAAGCACGGGTAAAATGGACAGAAGGCCGCCAATTCGTGGCGGAATCCGGTAGCGGGCACAGCGTTGTGATCGACGGCCCGCCCGACCACGGTGGCCGCAACACAGGGCCTCGCCCAATGGAAATGCTATTAATGGGCATGGGCAGCTGCACCGCGTTTGATATCTTGAATATTTTGGATAAAGCGCGTGCCAATGTGACCGACTGCGTCGCTGAGCTAGACGCCGAACGCGCCGATGAGGTGCCCGCTGTCTTTACCAAGATCCACGTCCATTTCGTGGTAACCGGACGCGCGCTGAAAGAGAAGCAGGTTGCCCGCGCGGTTGAACTCTCCGCTGAAAAGTACTGTAGTGCATCGATCATGCTCGTTAACGGCGGCGTTAAGATCACCCATTCCTTTGAGATTATTGACGAGGTTCGGACGTGACCGACAATCTCCGACTCCACGGGTTTAACAACCTGACCAGCTCGTTAAGCTTTAACATTTACGACATCTGTTATGCCAAAACCGAAGAGCAGACGGCGGCTTACATCGACTATATCGATGAGCTCTACAACGCCGAACGTTTAACGCAGATTCTTAAAGACGTCACCAATATTATCGGCGCCCATGTGCTTAATATCGCCCGCCAGGACTACGAGCCCCATGGCGCCAGCGTAACGATATTAATTGCCGAACATGAGCTTGACGAGGCGGCACCCGAACAAGTGAAGCCGGGCCCCGGACCGCTGCCTGAGACGGTGGTTGGGCACCTGGACAAAAGCCACGTCACCGTGCACAGCTATCCTGAATCGCACCCTGACAACGGCATCAGTACCTTCCGCCTGGATATCGATGTCTCCACCTGTGGTCATATCAGCCCGTTAAAGGCGCTGAACTACCTGATCCACAGTTTCGACTCCGACATTGTTACCATGGATTACCGGGTGCGCGGCTTTACCCGCGATGTGGATGGCAAAAAACTGTTTATTGATCACGGCATTACCTCCATCCAAGACTACCTTGCTGAAGACACCAAGCATGCGTATCAAATGATGGACGTTAACGTGTATCAGGAGAACATGTTCCACACCAAAATGTTGCTTAAAGACTTCGCGCTGGATAACTACCTGTTCGGCACATCGCGTCGCGACATTACCTTTGAAGAAGCCCGTGACATTGAGGGCCGTCTGCGTAAAGAGATGCTGGAAATTTTCTACTCCCGCAACCTGGAGTAAACGCCGCCCAGGAATGCCAAAAAGCCAGCTAACGCTGGCTTTTTTTATGGCTGACGACAGTGAGATTAATAAACGCTGGGCTCACCTTCGGGGCGGGTTTTAAAACGCCGATGCAGCCAGAGGTACTGCTCGGGGTGCTTGCGAATGGCCAACTCAATAAACTGGTTGATCCGCGTGGCATCGGCCACTTCATCGCCACTGGGAAAGCCTTCCAAGGCGGGCAGGCTTTCAATCGTATAAGTCGCGTTATCCGGGTTGCGGTGAAACATCATTGGCACCACCGGTGCGCCGGTCATACGCGCCAGCTTGGCCGTTAAACGAATGGTCGCAGCCTGCTGGCCAAACAGCGGCGCAAACACACTGACATCGCGGCCAAAATCCTGATCAGGCGAGTACCACACCATACGGCCCGCCTTGAGCTGACGCACCGCGCCGCGTAGGTCATAACGGTCAATGGCGACACCAAAATTACGCCTTCTCGCACGAGTCATAAAGCGCTCAAACAGCGGGTTATTATGCGGGCGATAAACGGCATCGGCAGCGAAAAATAGCGCGTGGATGGCGCCCCCTAAATCGAGGGAAGAGAAGTGAACGCCAACAATAATCACGCCTTTACCTTGAGCCTCAGCGCGGGCCATATGCTCCTCGCCGATGTACGCAACCCGGTGACGTAGGCTTTCGCCATCGCGACACCAGCCGGTGGCGGTTTCAATCAGGCCGATGCCATTGGCAATAAAGGTTTCTCTGACCAGCTGATGCTGTTGGTCGGGGGTCTTTTCCGGAAAGCATAGCGCAATGTTGGTTTCAGTAATCCGTCGACGCCGCTTGGCAAAGCGCCAGGCAAGTAAACCAAGGCCTTTGCCAATGGCCATTTTCAATCGCCAAGGCAGCCAGGCAGCCGCATACATCGCGCCAATAGCCAGCCAGGTGGGCCAGTATCGCGGGTGGGCGAAGGAGCGTGGGTAACGTGATTTCGACATGGAAACAACCGTTTAAACAGAGCGCCCATGATAACGCCGCGGCGCCCGAGGCAGTACCCCCGTGAGCAGCGTATAGCTGATGGTATCGCAGTAACGGGCCACTTCATCCACCGACAGGACTTCGCCGTTGCTGGCTCTGCCCCACAGTACGACATCGCTGCCAATCGCGGCCTCAGGGACGTCCGTCACATCAACGGTGAGCATATCCATGGAGACTTTACCGGCAAGCGCACAGCGCTGGCCGTTGACCAGTACCGGCGTACCATCGCGGGCATGACGGTCATAGCCATCGCCATAACCGCAGGCGACCACGGCAATACGTGAACGTCGCGGCGCCCGCCAACGGCCGCTATAGCCCACAGGTTCGCCCTCATCCAGCTCGCGCAGGGCAATAATTTCCGAGCGCAGGGTCATCACCGGCTGCAACTGCTGGGTGATGTCATTGGCCACTTCCAAAGGGTCGCTGCCGTAGAGCATGACCCCAGGCCGGTTCCAGTCGCCGTGGGCCACTGGCCACGCCAGGGTGGCCGGAGAGTTGGCCAAACACAGCGGCGCATCTAGCTCACTGGCAAGCCCCTGAAGCCGGGCCATTTGCTGGTGGAAGTAGCGGTTATCACGGGAGTCGGCGCTGGCAAAGTGACTCATTAGGTGGAGCGAGGCCACGCTTGGCGCGGCACTTAGCTGACGCCAGATGGCGGCAGCCTCGTCGATGGCAAAGCCCAGGCGGTGCATGCCGGAGTCAACTTTCAACCAGACAGGAATTGGCTTTTTAGGTGAAGCAGCTAGCAGGGCATCGACCTGCCATTGGCTGTGTACCGCAATCCAGAAGCCGTGGGAATCCACCAGCGCCAGTTCGTCGGCGCTGAAGATGCCTTCCAGCAGGATAATGGGGTGGGTAATGCCACCCTGGCGAAGCGTAAGGGCCTCTTCAATGCAGGCAACGGCAAACGCCGGCGCTTGGTTTGCCAGCGCCTGGGCGCAGGCAAGCGCACCATGCCCATACCCATCGGCTTTAATCACCGCCACTGAGCGGCTTTGGGGCGCGCAGCTGCACGCCAATTGATAGTTGTGACGCAGCGCGTCCAGATCAATATCGGCCACAAGGGGGCGCATGCGTGGTCTCGCTTATGTATTAGGTCTCAAACAGAGCTTCCAGAGACAGGCCCTGCTTTTCCAGCGAACGGCGTAGTTTCTTGAGCGCTTCGACTTGGATCTGGCGCACCCGCTCGCGGGTTAAACCGATTTCGGCGCCCACTTCTTCCAGGGTGGCCGATTCATGGCCGCGCAAGCCAAAGCGGCGCACCACCACTTCGCGCTGCTTTTCGCTCAGCTCGTCCAGCCAAAGGTCCACATGCTGCTTGACGTCGCCATCCACCAGGCGCGCTTCGGGGCCCTGCACTTCATCGTCTGCCAGGGTATCGATCAGCGGCTTATCGCTCTCGCCACCCATGGGGTAGTCGACCGACGACACGCGCTCATTAAGGCCGAGCATTTTCTTGACTACTTCAACCGGTTTATCGAGGTGATCGGCAATCTCTTCGGCGGTGGCTTCGTGGTCAAACTTCTGGGTTAATTCCCGCGCCGCACGCAGATAAATATTGAGCTCTTTGACCACATGAATGGGCAGCCGGATCGTTCTCGTTTGGTTCATCAGCGCCCGTTCGATGGTCTGACGAATCCACCAAGTGGCATAGGTCGAGAAACGGAAGCCCCGCTCGGGGTCAAACTTCTCTACCGCGCGGATCAAGCCCAAATTGCCCTCTTCGATCAAATCCAGCAGCGTTAAGCCGCGGTTTAGGTAGCGGCGGGCAATCTTTACCACCAGCCGCAAGTTGGATTCAATCATTCTCGAGCGGCCCAAGGGGTCGCCCTTACGTGCCAGGCGGCCGTAATAAACTTCCTCTTCTGGCGTTAACAGTGGCGAAAAGCCGATTTCGTTGAGGTAGATTTGCGTCGCATCCAAGCTTTGGGTCGATTGACGATCCTCACGCCCTAGTGCTTTCTCGAAAGCGTCTTCTTCTACCGTGACCTCGTCATCGGTATCATCAAGCGCCTCCTCAGCAGCATCCAGGTCAACCTCCTGTAGATCTTTCTCCAACATACTCATGGCCTTACCCCTCGTTTGTCGCCTACCCGCCATTTAAAAATCAAAGGGGTGCGTTCAGGACGCACACCATATTGTTATGTGACGATTGTTATATGACGCTCGAATACAGCGATTCGGGCAACGTCCAGGTTATAACGCTGACGGCTCACTCTTTTGCTGAGTGCATTAGCGGGAAGGCAGAAAGTCAATGGGATCTTGCGGTTGCCCATCACGGCGAACCTCAAAGTGTAATCTGACGTTTTCTGCATCGCTATCCCCCATTGTGGCTATCACCTCTCCAGCCTCGACCACATCATTTTCACTGACCCGTAAGCTGTCGTTATGGGCATACGCACTCAGGAATTGATCGTTGTGCTTAAGCAGGATGAGGTTGCCGTAGCCCCTTACGCCACTGCCCGCATAGACCACGATGCCGGGGCCTGCCGCTTTAACAGGTTGCCCCTTTTCACCGGCGATATCAATCCCGGCAGTGATGCTATCGCCCTGACCAAAGGCGCCAACGACGTTGCCATCGGCAGGCCACTGCCAGGCAATGGTTTCAGCGGGCGTATAGGTCCGCGAAGAGCGATCCACACTGGCACTTTGCGTGGCAGGGGCAGCTTCGGGCTGGGGTTCAGGTTCAGGCTGGGGTTCAGGTTCAGGTTCCGGCTCGGGCGCCTGTTCGGGCTCTGATGATGGTTGAGGAGCAGGCTGCTGGGCGGGCTCAGGCTCGGGATCAGCCGCCGCGACCACTTCAGGCTGAGGCGTTGAGGRGGATCCATCGGCCTCTTGCTCTGCGGCATTGCGTTCAGCCGTCAGGCGCTGATTGCGCTGAATCGCTGATTCATCGGGCAACAGCCAATCCAGCTCCTGGTCATCACTCGCCACTGAGGCTGTCTGCGGGCTTAGGCCCGTCGCCACGGCACCACCGCCGCCGCCGCCAGAGGTATTAGCATCCGGCTGGTTACTGGCCGCTGACGAGGCGCCTTCGCGCAGGGCAATGGTTTGCCCTGGCCGAATTTGGTAGGGCGGATCAATATTATTCATTGCTGCCAGCTGGCGATAATCCAAATTGTGCTGCCAGGCAATGCCGTACAGGGTATCGCCCGCTTTAACCGTATATTGGGGCGAGTTTTCCACCGCCTGGCGTGCTTGGCTTAAATCACGCACCTGGGGGCCTCCGCCCTGCTGGCTGGCACAGCCAGCCATTGCGAGTGCCAGCGCCGACATCATCAGTACTTTAGGTAGATAACCTTTACACATACAAACCTACTCCTTTTCAGCGCCAAGCTGGGTATCGATTGGCCGACGATCCGCGTGTCGGTTGAGTAACACGACAATCAGAGCGCCCACGGCCATTAGCGCGACAACACCGGCCACTTGTGCCGAAGCACCGGTCAATACGGCATAGTCAGCGGGCAATAAATAGCGGTGCTCCAGAGGAATCATTTGCCCTTCTGKCCCTATTTGGTAGCGTAACAGTTCGCGCCATGGCCAGAGAACCGGTAGCGAACCGACAATAAACCCCAGTAGCAATTGCATGGTTGAGGTGTGGTGACGCCTTAACAGCCAGGACAACAGCCGTGAGAACAGTGCTAAGCCGACTATGCAGCCCATGCCAAACAGCACAATGATACCCAGATCCAAACTGCGAATTGCCCCCATGATGGTGCCGTAGAGTCCCATGGTCAGCAATAGAAAGCTGCCTGACACGCCTGGCAGCAGCATGGCGCTAATGGCAATACAGCCTGCCACCATTACTACCAGTGCTTCATTATCCATTAATAACACCAGCGGCATCATGCCGGGCAACGCCTGGGCCAGCATTACTCCCACCAGTAGCGGCAATAAATACCACAGTTTCCAGCCGTTACTCGCCTGCCCCACCACCAGGGCAGAGGCAGCCACCAAGCCAAAAAAGAACCCATCCAGCAGCAATGGATGCGCTTCCATCAACCAGAGCGCCAAGTGTGCCACGCTAAACAGACTAATCGCGMCCCCCGCCAATAGCGGCACTAGAAAGGCGAGATTTAAATGCTTGCTCAAGGCCTGCCAGCCACCGCGGCGCCATACGCCAATGGCACTGGGGCCAAACTGTTTGATGGTGTTAATCAGCTCTTCATAAATACCGCTAATAAACGCAATCGTTCCTCCCGACACGCCGGGTACAGCGTCGGCGGCGCCCATCCCTGCGCCGCGTAAAAAAAGTCCTAAGGGTTGCCGCTTCAATCCACTACTCCTTGCAGTAAGGGTACAAAGCGCACGGGCTCAAGCCGACGCTTTTCAAAGGCACTGCCGATGCGCTTTACCTGAGTAAGCCACTGGCTGCCATCAGGCTCTTCCAACGGAGCGATTAGCACCCCATCGTTGCTCAATTGCTCTAGCAGCGCTGTAGGCAACGTTTGGGCACAAGCGGTTAGCAAAATAACGTCGAACGGCGCGACCTCAGGCCAACCATAGCCGCCGTCCGCCACCGCCAGCGTGGCGGGCGCTGCTAACCGTCTTAAGCGCTGCGCCGCACGCTCGTGTAACGCACCAATGCGCTCAATGGAGTAGAGCTCTTCTACCAACCGCGACAGTATCAATGTCTGATAGCCGGACCCTGTGCCCAGCTCCAGAACTCTTCGCGGCTCAGCACGCAGCACAAGCTCCGTCATCCGCGCCACAATGAACGGCTGCGACAGCGTTTGGCTAAAGCCAATCGGTAGCGCGGTATCTTCATAAGCACGATGAGCCAGCGCTTCGTCAACAAACAGGTGACGCGGCTCGCCAGCCATCACCTCCAGCACCCGGGCATCGCTAATACCCTGTTGCATGAGGCGTTCGACCATGCGGTCACGGGTGCGCTGGGAGGTCATGCCGCGACCGCGCAGCTCTCCTGGAGAGATATCAGGCAAAAACATCCAACCATTCCTGCACATCGTTAAGCGCGGGGTGCCGCGTTAGGTCTGTTTGTAGGGGAGTAATCGACACATAGCCCGCTTCGACAGCAGCAAAATCGGTATCATCGCCGTCATCAGCATTGGCCGCTACCGGCGCAATCCAGTAGCGCGCACGGCCGCGCGGGTCTTTGACCGCTAACGGCTTCTCTGCCGGCCCACGATAGCCTAAGCGAGTCACTTTAACGCCTTTGATCTCCTCCCAGGGTACATCGGGCACATTGACATTCAGCAGCGTTCGCGGTGGTAGCGAGAGCTGATCCGCGGCACCGATCAAGGTGGCGGCCACCCTGGCGGCGGTGGCGAAATGGCGCTCACCGCATAGCGACATGGCAATCGCCGTCATTCCCAGATTGCGCCCCTCCATCGCCGCCGCGACGGTGCCGGAATAGAGCACATCATCACCCAGGTTACTGCCGTGATTGATACCTGAGATGACTAAATCCGGCTTTTCGTCCCATACCCCATGCACGCCTAAATAGACACAGTCCGCGGGCGTACCATCGACGCTATAAAAGCCGTTATCCAAAGGTGTCAGCGAGAGCGGCCGTGACAGAGTGAGCGAGTTGCTGGCACCGCTACGGTCTCGGTCGGGCGCCACTACGCGAATATTGGCATGAGCCAACAACGCATCGTGCAGCGCACGCAGCCCAGGCGCATGCACACCATCATCATTGGAAAGCAGCAGTCGCCGCATAGTGGGTCTCCCTGTTTTTAATCGCAAACTTTGTCATCGAAAACGTCGTAAGCACAAGAGACACAAGCGCAAAGCATAAGCACGAAACGTAGCCGCTCATATCCCTCTCTTTTACTAACTTTTCTGTATGCCAAGCTCAATTCTGACAGTTGAATCAGCCTGCCAACATAAGCTCACCCAGCGCGGCGGTGGCAAAACTCCCCCGCGGCAGCGCAAACGCAAGCCGAACGGCGCCAGGTTCCCACGCAAGCTGTGGTTCCAGCAGCCGCATGCGCAGTGCCCGGCGCGCCTGCTTTACACCGCTGCGCTCTAAACCGCTGCATAGCTCGGGGTAGTGCTGCAACAAACGTGCTGTGTAGCCAGCTGCGTCGCCTTGCTCGGACTCGCCAACGCCCCAAAGCACCCCGGTGGGGTGAACATCCAGCTCAGCGGCGCGGGCCTGAAGCGTTGCATCGGAGGCGTCGATACGAAACACGCTTTGCGTGCCGTCCAGCATCAACGTATCGCCTGCCAGCGGCTGCGCCCAGGTGCCATCCGCGATTCGCGCGCTAAGCAGTTCGTTAAACAAAAAACTGCGTGCCGTAGAGAGCATCATACCCTGGCGATCGTCGCGTTTTCGCCAACCTCGGTTAAGTAATGCCTCTGCACGCTGAAGATTACGCCCCTCAGGCCCAAAGCGCTGGGGGCCAAAATAGTTGGGCACGCCCTGCTGGCAAAGTGTCTCCCAGCGGGCGATAAAGTCTTCACCTTCAATGGCCTCACCGCTCAAGCGCAAAACAAACCGATTCGTACGGTGAACACCACGTTTGAGCTTACGGGGGTGGCGCGCCTGTTCAACCACCGTGATACCCAGCACAGTAAGCGACTGCTCAAGCTCAGGTGGCGCGTCACGGCCGGGCAAATGCACACTCAGCCACTGGCGGGTTACGGCTATACGGTCTTTCATGCCTGAGTAACCAATATCACGGGGTGTCACGCCGCAAAGCCGACTTAATGTTTTTACCACATCTAACGTGGTTTGATTGCGCTTTTCAACGCGCAGCCATAGATGTTCACCGTGTGCCTCAGGGGTAAAATCAAGCTGCTCGTCGACCCAAAAATCCTCCGGCTGGGCACGGTACTGGCCCGGTTTGGGCGGGCCGAAATGAGCATCCAAGCTGCGCTGCCACTCAGGCATATTAATCATTAAGCGCCTCAGCACGGTTAAGCAGCACCACCGCCTCAGCGGCGATACCTTCACCGCGCCCGGTGAAACCTAGCCGTTCGGTGGTAGTGGCTTTAACGTTGACTTGCCCCAGCGTAACGCCTAGGTCGGCGGCAATGACTTCCCGCATAGCCTCAATGTGCGGCGCCATTTTAGGCGCTTGGGCCATCAAAGTGGTGTCGATATTGACCACCCCATAGCCCTGTTGTTGCACAAGCGTAACCACATGGCGCAGTAGCTCACGGCTGTCGGCCCCTGCCCACGCTGGGTCGGTATCGGGAAAGTGGCGGCCAATATCGCCCAGCGCACAGGCACCCAACAGCGCATCGCTAATCGCGTGGAGCAGCACATCGCCGTCGGAGTGGGCGACAAAGCCGTGTTCAAACGGCAGCTTAACGCCACCAATCATTAAATGATCGCCGGGGCCGAAGCGGTGTACATCGAATCCGTGGCCGATACGCATTATAAGCTCCTATTTATTCAGCCCTGCCCGGCGCGACAACGGCCTGCGCCGCCATAATCGCGGCGGCCAGCGCCAAGTCGTCCGGGTGGGTAATTTTCAGGTTGTCGCGACGCCCGCTTACCAACTGAGGAAACTCACCCAAGGCTTCAACCGCCGAGGCTTCATCGGTCACCAGCGTTTGCTGCTGGCGAGCGGTTTCCAAGGCTCGTCGCAGCAGCGCATAGCGAAAGCCTTGGGGCGTTAGCGCGTGCCACAAGCCATCCCGGGGTTCGGTTCGTGCGCTCAGGCACTGGTCATCGGCACGTTTCATGGTATCGGCTACCGGCATCGCCAAGAGCGCGCCAGCGGGGTGCGTCGCCACAGCTTGATAAAGCGCCTGAAGGTCGCCCACGGTAATACAGGGGCGGGCCACATCGTGCACCATCACTACGTCATCATCTGCAGCCGCCATGGCGTGTAGGGCATTTAATACGCTGTCCATTCGTTCACTGCCACCCGGCACCCGCTGCCACTTTGCGAAAGGCACCCAGTGCGATGAAAACCAGCGGTCGTCGGCGTCTAGACAGAGCACTAAGCGAGCGGTTGGAAAGGCGCAATGAAGGCGCGCCAAGGTATGCGCCAGCACCGGCTGCTCGTCGGCCAAGGTCAAGTACTGTTTGGGTTTGTCTGCCCCCATTCGGCGGCCTTGACCCGCCGCGGGAACAATTAGCCAGGTTTGGCTCACTGACGTGGCTCCTGGGGAGCAACCAACCCCGCATTGATGCCGATCAGCTCATTTTGGATCGCGACACCCGGCACCCAGAAGAACTGTTCGTCGGTGCGTACCATGCCCATATCGCTACGCGCCCGCTCTTCAATGGCGTCTAAACCGTTTTTTAAATCCGTCACTTCGGCCGCCAGCCGCGCATTGCGCTCGCGCATGGGCACATTGGCCGCCTCTTGAACCGCGACCCGCTGCTCCACTTGCTGCAAATCGCGCCAGCCGCCGTTGCCTAGCCACAATTCATACTGAAGCAGCGCTAGCACCGCGAGCAACGTTATCACTAGCCATTTGCGCATCGCTGCTCTCCTGGACATTATCGGCTGAGATGCAATTTATATCGTCCCACTTATTGGCGCGCATTATGCCATCAAGGAACAATCCCAGCGAGCCGCTGCTTATTTAAATGACAGCTTAAAGGGCAGCGCTTGATGGGCCGCTTCGCGGTAGGCGCTGACATGTTCGCCCTCTTGATGACAAAACTGGGCAACACCGGCAGCCAGCCCAGGGTGGCTAATGTAGTGCAGCGAACGCACCCGCTGGGGAGCAAAACCGCGTACCAGCTTGTGCTCACCCTGGGTACCTGGGTCAAATAGCGTTAAGCCACGCTGCAAACAGTACTCAATGCCCTGGTAATAGCAGGCTTCAAAGTGCAGGCAGTCAGCCACCACTTCGCTTCCCCAGTAACGCCCGTAAAGCGACTTAGTGCCGCGAAAATAGAGCGCTGCCGCCACCGGGCGATCTTCAATATAGGCCTGTACCAGCACCAGCACCTCGGGCATGGTTTGGCGCAGGCGTTCAAAAAAGTCATGGTTTAAATAAGGCGGGCGACCACGCTCATGGTAGGTAATCGCATAGCAGCGATAGAAATGCGCTATATCCGCTGGGGTAATCGCGTCGCCCTCTACGTAGGCAACCTTCAAGCCTTGCTCGGCGACCAAGCGCCGCTCGCGCTTGATCATTTTGCGCCGCTTCGAGGTAAGGCTGGCCAGAAAACCATCAAAATCGCCGAAGCCGCGGTCACGCCACTGAAACTGCACACCTTCACGGCTGATCAGCTCAGGGCACTGCGCCTGCCAAGCGGTGACATCCGCCTCGTCGGCAAACAGCAAGTGCCAGCTAGAGAGATCAAGGCTGTCACACTGTTCACGCCAAGCGTCAGCCAGCAGAGCGCGTATAGCAGGGGCATCGGCGTGCTTGGCGATGAGCGTGCGCGCGCCCGGCACCGGCGTGAACGGCACGGCACTGAGTGCTTTGGGGTAGTAGCGGCCACCAGCACGCTCTAATGCTTCCGCCCAGCCCCAATCAAACACATACTCACCGTAGGAGTGATGTTTGCGATACATCGGCATCGCCGCGACCAGCTGTTCGCCTTGCCATACACTCAGGTGACAAGGCTCCCAACCCGTGGCCATACTGACCGAACCGCTGGCCTCCAGGGCGTGTAAAAACCCATGACGTAAAAAGGGCTGATCAGTATCTACCAGTGAATCCCACTGGCTTGCCGTGACGGCCTCAATGGTGGGTAGAATAGTGATCGACAGTGGGGGTAACGGCATAGCACCTTCCCGAGAGTGTGAGGGCTAAAGGGGCCACTTTACACTAACTGTTTATTTAAACCGTTTACACTCACCCTCTTACCCCAGTCGTTGACATCCATTGGCTGAACCCACGGACTAAATCCACAGACTATGCCAACGACAGCAGATGCGGTGATTAAACGACAGTCATTAACGTTATGCCGCTAGCGGCACATAAGGACAGGCCATGACGCGCGATCTGATGGGTGATTTTCAAACGCAGCGCCAAGCTGCCGAACAAATGCCCTACCCGACGCTAACGCTGCGGCGTGAACGCTTGGCCCGCCTAGCGCGTATGACTAAGCACCATCAGCTTGAGATTATCCGCGCGATTCAAACGGATTTTGGTCAGCGCAGCGACGTGGAAATACGCATGGCTGAAATCAGCCCAGTGATCCACGCTATTCGCCACGCCAGGCTGCATCTATGGCGCTGGATGCGCCCGGGTTCGGCCAGTATGCCGTGGCGTTTAATGCCTGCCCGGGCACGCATCGCACCTCAACCGCTGGGTGTGGTCGGCGTGATGTCGCCCTGGAACTACCCCTGGAGCCTGGCACTCATGCCAGTTGTGGATGCCTTTGCAGCGGGCAATGTGGTAATGCTGAAGCCCAGTGAGCACAGCCCCGCCACCAGCGCCCTGCTCAAGCGCCTAGTGCCGCAATACTTCCCCCATGAAGAGCTCAAAGTAATCGAAGGCGATGTAGCAGTGGCCCGTCGCTTTAGCGAGCTGCCGTTTGATCACTTGGTATTCACTGGCTCTACGGCGGTGGGCCGTCAAGTCGCCCAGGCGGCCGCCGCGAATTTAACCCCAGTGACACTAGAACTGGGCGGAAAGTCACCCGCTATTGTGGCTGGCGATGCGGATTTCGCTAAAGCCGCAGCGGATATTATTTTTGGTAAAGGCATGAACGGCGGGCAAACCTGTATCGCCCCCGACTACGTGCTGGTAGAGAGCCGCCATATGAGTGCCCTGGTTAAGGCGTTAAGCGAGGCTATTCAACAGCAGCGCCCCAATGCCAACGCGGACACCCATGCGATTAATGCGGCCCACCAGCAGCGGCTGGATGCCATGCTACAAGAAGCCCACGACCACGGTTGCAGAGTTATTGATCACGGCCCTTATGCCCCGGCGCTGATTATCGACCCTCACCAGGGGCTTCAGGTGATGCGGGACGAGATTTTTGGCCGCTGCCTACCGGTGATTGGCGTTAGCGATATGGCGGCGGCAATACGCTATGTGAATGCCCGCCCCCACCCCCTAGCGCTGTATGCCTTCACACATGAAAAGGGCTTGCAGCAGCAGTTGCTGCAAACGACTCGCTCTGGCGCGCTGGTATTTAATGCTACGCTGCTCCACCACGCAGTGCCTTCATTGCCCTTTGGCGGCGTCGGTGAGAGCGGCATGGGGGCTTACCATGGGCGCCACGGTTTTGAGCGTTTTAGCCACTTGCGCGGAGTTTTTTATCAGGCGAAACGAGCAACGAGCCGGCTACTTTACCCACCTTACCGGCGTTGGCTAATAAAACTTTTAGGTCTTGGCTAAAGCTTGTGGGTTAATGACCGATAGGTAATTATTCATTGGTATAACTCTTGTACGATATATTTACTTAATCCTCTTCGGTGGAATGGCCATGCAAGCCCCAGATACTCCTCAAAATGAAACACAGCGACTGGCGGCCTTGCATGCTCTACAGGTACTCGATACGCCTAGTGACAAGGCGTTCGAGCGGATGACGCAACTCGCCCGCGACCTGTTCAATGTGCCTGTGGCCTTAGTGTCGTTAATCGATCAAGAGCGGCAGTGGTTTAAATCGCACCAAGGGCTTGAGGAGTGTGAAACCGAGCGGGCCGTCTCGTTCTGCGCCCATGCCATCGCCCACGATGGACCGCTGGTCATTGAAGACACCCATAAAGACGAGCGCTTTGCAGACAATCGACTGGTCACTGACTCGCCGCACATCCGCTTTTACGCAGGATTTCCCATACGGCCACTCCAAGGCATGGCCGTTGGCACCCTGTGCATTATTGACCACCAGCCTCGTACCTTTAGTGAGCGAGATCTAAAGCTGCTCAGTAATTTGGCGGGTCAGGTTGAAGAGCTACTTCGCCAACACAAGCTTCAGATAGAGCTCACCCAGACCGCTAGCAAAATGCAGAAAGAGCAGAAGCTGCTCCAAATCCTCCACCAAGGTATTACCGACTATCAAGCGCTGATGTCGGAAAAACGGCTGTGGGTATTTTTGATGGAGGCGCTGCGCGAGCTCACCGATAGTGACTACGCACTCATTGGCGAAGTACTGCCTACCAACACCACCAACGCACTTAAAGTTCATGCGATTACCCATCTCACGTGGAGCGAAGAATCGCGTAATCTGGTAGACCAACTGCGTAATGGCAGTTTAAAACTCACCAACCCAGACTCAATGTTAGGTCGTGTTTTTGCCTATGGTGAAGTGATCATTGCCGACGACATTGCCCCCCATATTAAACGCAGTGGTTTTCCCATCGCGGACACGCCGTTCCATAACTACCTCGGCGTTCCTATTTTCAGCGGCGAACACCTGATTGGTATGTACGCCATCGCCAATAGCCAGCAACCACTGAACCAGGCGCTGTTGGATTGGCTACAGCCGTTTACCGACACCTGTTCGCTGTTGATCAACCTGTATAGCCAAATGGCCGAGCGCGAACAGGTTATGCGCGACCTCGCCGCGGCTCGTGACCAGGCAGAAACCGCCAGCCGAGCAAAAAGTGAATTTCTCTCATCAATGAGCCACGAGCTGCGCACCCCGCTCAATGCCATCATCGGTTTCTCGCAGATTCTGGCTAATAGCCGCCGCGAACCGCTTGGCGACAAGCAGCACCGCCAGGTCTCCCAAATCGAGCGGAGTGGTCAACACCTACTCAGCCTGATTAACGAAGTGCTGGATTTGGCCAAGATAGAAGCAGGTCATATGACGCTCTCCATTGAGCCGATTATTCTCGCCAACGTGTTTAACGACGCCTGCTCTACCTTGGAAGACTGCGCCGAGGCGGCAGGCATTCAGTTTCGCTATACCTCACCCAATGATCGCTGGCAGGTAAACGCCGACTACACACGCACCAAACAGATACTGTTAAACCTGCTCTCTAATGCGATTAAGTACAACAGCCCCAACGGCTCAATCGATATTACCGTGGCACACTTAGTGGATCATGTGCGTATCAGCGTCACCGACACCGGCTCTGGCATTGCCCCTGAACGCCAACACGAGCTATTTGAACCCTTTAATCGCCTTGATGCAGAAGGTGGCAGCATAGAAGGCTCCGGAATTGGCCTGGCGATTACCCGCGAGCTGGTCGAGCGTATGAACGGCGAGATGGGGGTAGACAGTCAGCCCGGCCAAGGTGCCACTTTTTGGTTTACCTTACCCACTGCTAACGCAGACGCTACCGCCGACGCGCCTCCTGCGTCTCATCCTGTTCATGCGCAGCCCAGCAGTGCTTTTACGCTGCTCTATATCGAGGACAACCCCGCCAATCAGCGGCTGATGGAAGATATTATTGAAGATATGGGCGAGATAACGCTGCAGATTGCGCCCAGCGCTGAAATTGGCCTGGAAATAATGCGCCACTGCTCGCCTGCCCTGGTACTCATGGATGTCCACCTGCCGGGCATGAACGGCTACCAGACATTGGAAGCGATGCGCCGCGACCCACAGCTGCAAGCCTTGCCGGTGGTCGCCCTCTCGGCCAACGCCATGCCGGGCGACATTAGACGCGGTCTGGAAGCAGGCTTTAATGCCTACCTCACCAAACCGCTTGAGCTTGATAAACTAGAAGCCACCATTGCTCAGTTTATTCAGACTGCGTCAGGGAAAGCACCATGAGCCTTACTGAAAAACATTTGTTAATAGTGGATGACAGCACGGTTAACATCGAACTCATGTTCGATCTTCTTGACGAGTATGGGTTCGAGAACGTTCACGGTATCAACGATCCACGTGAGGTGCTCCCTCACTGCCAACAGCAGTTGCCTGATTTACTGCTGCTGGATATACGTATGCCGCACCTAGACGGCTATGCGGTGATTGAAGAGCTCAGGGCGCACTTTGCCGAGCAGATGCCGCCGATTATCGTGCTGACGGCGCAAATTGATGACGCGACCCGCCATCGGGCCCTGAGTATGGGCGTACGCGATTTCATCACCAAACCGTTTAAGCAAGATGAAGTATTGCAACGCATACGCAATACCTTAAACATTGAGCACCGCTACCAGGTGCGTGATAAGCAGGCCGACACCCTCGAACAGATGGTCGCCAAACGCACCCAAGAGTTAGATCGCCAGTCACGCACCGACCCTATTACCCAGCTGCCTAACCGGCGCGGTTTAGACCAGGCGCTGCGCACGGCGGCCCTTAAAGCTTCCGGCACGGGGCTACTGTTTATCGCGATTGATAAACTCGATGACGTAGTGCGCTTGCACGGCTACCGGGTTGCCGACCAACTCCTTCATTTTATTACCCAACGGCTTCGTCGGCAGCTCGACGAGGAGTGTTTGCTCGGCTTATGGGGAGGAAGCGAGCTGCTGGTCATTACCCCCACGGCAAACCCAACCAAACTGCTGGGCCTGGCCGAGCAACTACTCGATTGTTTTGAACAGGATCAGGCGCTGGATGAGCTTTTGCTGCCTCTCAGCGCACGTATCGGTATTAGCGCCGAAGCAGGTTATTTTGAGACAGAACGGTTAGTACATATGGCGGCGTTAGCTTTGCCGCCCCTGGAGTCGCTAAAGGTTCAGCACTACACTCCCGCGCTTGAGACCAAGCAGCGGCAGCGGCTGCATATTCAGCAAGCAATTCGTGGCGCCACCGAGCGCGGTGAGATGTCGCTTGCCTTTCAGCCCAAACTATCTCTGGCTGATCATAAGATTTTAGGCGCGGAAGCGCTGTTACGTTGGCAGCACCCGGAATTCGGGCTTATCTCTCCCGGCGAATTTATTCCGCTGGCTGAGGCCAGTGGTGATATTCTCTCAATCGGCGACTGGGTGCTGGATGAAGCCATGCGTTATATCAGCATCTGGCGGGCAGAAGGACTGCTCAATGATGATTTTCATATTGCGGTAAATGTGGCCGCTCGCCAGCTGTCCCGCAAGGACTTTGCCCAACAGCTGCTTGCCCGTCTTGAACTGTGGCAAATTCCCCAGCGCTTCTTGGCGTTGGAAGTGACCGAATCGGGGTTGATGAGCGATATGAATCACGCTCGTCAGCAGCTTGCCCAATTGGCTGAAATGAATATTGCCGTGGCCATCGACGATTTTGGTACCGGCCAGTCGTCGCTGGCGTATATTAAAACGCTACCGTTTTCGACGCTGAAAATTGATCGTGCCTTTGTGATGGACCTGGAAACCAGCGCGATTGACCGCCAACTGGCGCATACCATTACCCAGCTTGCCCATAGCGTGGGCTGCGATGTAGTGGCGGAAGGCATCGAGACCTCGGCCCAGGCAGCCTATCTAAGTTCAATAGGCTGTGAAGCCGCGCAAGGCTACTTCTACGCCCGTCCGCTGCCTGCTGAGGCATTTGTGGCGTGGTGCGGCGAATGGCAACCGCTCTGCTCCACACCTCCACTTTCCCTATCCCCATACGGAGATCGTTAATGGCTCATGACTTACTTGACCGCTTACGCGAACGTTTAGAAGAACTCAACCGCTCGGAGCGTAAAGTCGCCAATGTAATTCTTGAAGACCCAACGGTCGCCACCAGTCTCAGCATTGCTAGTCTGGCCCAAGCGGCAAGCGTTAGCGAGCCCACGGTTAACCGTTTTTGCCGCAACTTTGGCGCCAAAGGCTACCCTGATTTCAAGATCAAACTGGCCCAGAGCTTAGCCGGTGGTACGCCCTATGTGACCCGCGCGGTGGAGCCCGGCGACTCTGCCACCCAGTACACCCACAAAATTTTTGGCGCCACCATCGCCGCCCTCGATCAAGCCCAGCGCGAAATCGATATGGGCGCCGTCGAGCGTATGGTCGACTACCTCACCCAGGCCAAGCAGATCCACATTTTTGGTTTGGGCGCCTCCGGCGCGGTGGCCCAGGATGCCCAGCACAAGTTCTTCCGCTTCAMCCTGCCGGTGATGGCCTATATTGATGTGCTGATGCAGCGCATGGTCGCCGCTGCCTGCCATACGGGTGATGTGGTAGTGATTATCTCCTACACCGGACGCACCCGGGAGCTGGTGGATATCGCCCGTTTGGCGCGGGATGCCGGGGCTGTCGTTCTTGGTATTACCGCGCCCAATTCACCGCTGGCTAGCGAGTGTACCGCCACCCTGGACGTTGCCACCCCCGAAGACACCGACCACTACATGCCGATGACTTCGCGAGTGATTCAGCTAACCCTGATTGACGCGCTGGCCACGGGGGTGACCTTGAGGCGCGGTGAAGACTTCTTACCCCACCTCAAGAAAATCAAAGACAGCCTGCGCGATACGCGCTTTCCGGTGGAAAAGCCGGGGAAGTGAATGGGTAAATAGTGAGGAGTGAATGGTGAGGAGTAAGGAGTTAGCTTACCGCGGCGGTGACGGTGATTTCCACTTTGAGTTCATCGGCGGGCATGGGTGCGCAGACGCAGGTGCGCGCCGGAGCGTAGCCTGCGGGTACCCAGGCATCCCACACCTCGTTCATCGCGGCAAAGTCGCTGCCATCTTTTAGGTAAATAGTCGCGCTAAGCAGCTGCTCACGGCTTGAACCAATCTCTTTCAGTAGCGCATCCACCCGCGCCAACATACTTTCAGTCTGGGCCGTAATATCACCGTCGCGGGCCTCCGGGCCAGTTACTTGGCCACACAGATAGGCCACACCCTGGTGAATCACCGCACGGCTCATGCGGGCTTTTGTATCGTGACGTTGGATAGTCATAGTGCAAACTCCTAACAGGTTGAAAAAAAGCAGTCTAAACCGCCAGGCTTACCCTTGACCATGTCTTCTTTATCAAAGCCGGTCCGTAGGCACCGGACGATGCTCAAACACCCGCCGCAGTACAAAGCTGGTATGCGCGCCGGTAACGCCCTCAATGCGATTAATCACGTGCAACAAAAGGTGCTGATAGTCGTCCATATCGCGCACCAGAATCTTAAGCTGAAAATCCGCCGCCTGGCCGGTAATGATCAGACATTCGATAACGTTAGGAATGTCACGAATATGGCGCTCAAAATTATCGAAGCGCTCCGGCGTATGCTGATCCATGGAGATATGCAGCAACGCCATTAACTGATAGCCCAGTTGGCGGGAATCTACCTCCGCACGGTAGCGCAATATTAGGCCGTGCTCCTCCAGGGCCCGTACCCGGCGCAAACAGGGCGAAGGCGAAAGCCCAATTCGATCAGCCAACTCCTGGTTACTAATGCGCCCCTCCTGCTGGACAATATCCAAGATATGACGATCAAAACGATCCAACACCAGTGGCGATACCGACATAAAAGGCAGCTCCTGCCAAAAAATAAAATATTAAAGAAACTTCCTGCCAATTATTATCTAACACCTCCTATCTTCGCAAGAACCTAGCGCTGCAAACCCTTTACACTATACGAGTTGCCAAAAGCAGCGAACCACTCAGCACGGCCGCCACAAGCAGCCGCTATCCATAAAACGGTTATTTTCAGGAAGACCACCACTTCAGGAAGTTCACTATGTCTGCTTTCGATCATCGCAAATATCGCCCTGCGCCCCGCGTGCCTGCCTTCAATCGCCAATGGCCGGATCGTGATCTGGATCACGCCCCGATCTGGGTGAGCGAAGACCTACGCGACGGCAATCAGGCGCTGCTTGAGCCGATGACCGTTGAGCAAAAGCAGCGCTTCTGGCAGCAGATCGTTAAAGTGGGCATTAAAGAAGTCATGGTAGGCTTTCCTTCGGCCAGCCAGCCCGACTACGACTTCGTGCGCTGGCTGATCGAAGAGAATCAAATTCCCGATGACGTCACCATTGCGGTACTGGTGCAGTGCCGTGAACACTTGATTGAGAAGACCTTTGCCTCGCTGGTGGGGGCCAAGCGCGCCATTGTGCACCTATACAACTCTACCTCAACGATTCAGCGCGAGCGCGTATTTGAAATGGACCGCGCCGGCATTGTTGATATCGCAGTGCAGGGAGCCACCTGGGTCAAAACCTACGCCGACCAATACCCCGATATTGATTGGTGTTTCGAGTACACCCCGGAAAGTTTTTCCAGTACCGAGATCGATTTCTCGCTGGAGATTTGCGAAGCGGTGATGGATGTGTGGCAGCCGACGCCAGAGAATAAATGCATTCTCAACCTGCCTACCACGGTGGAAGTGGCCGGGCCACACCATCACGCCGACCAGATTGAGTACTTCTGCCAGAACATCAGCCGTCGCGACAGCGTGATTATCTCGGTGCATACCCATAATGACCGCGGGGGCGCCGTCGCCTCTGCAGAACTCGCCCTGCTGGCGGGCGCCGAGCGCGTGGAAGGCACACTGCTGGGCAACGGCGAACGCACTGGSAATATGGATATCGTGACCCTGGCCATGAACCTTTATAGCCAGGGCATCGACCCACAGCTGGATCTTTCCAACCCAGATGAAATTATTCAGGTGGTTAATGAGTGCACCGGCATCGCCATGCACCCGCGCCACCCTTGGGTGGGCGAGATGGTCTATACCGCCTTCTCGGGCAGCCATCAGGACGCGATTCGTAAATCCCTCAAGCATCAACAGTCCGACGAGCCGTGGCAAGTGGCCTATTTGCCCATCGACCCCCACGATATCGGCCGCGACTACCAGGCGGTGATTCGCGTCAACAGTCAGTCCGGCAAGGGCGGCATGGCTTTCCTGCTGGAGCGTGATTACGGCATTAATCTGCCGCGTTGGATGATGCTGGCCTTGGCGCCCTTTGTTCAGCAAGAGAGCGAACAGCGCGCCAGCGAACTTTCCAGCGGAATGATTCGCCAGGTGATGTTCGATAATTTCACCCAGGAAGCGCCGCTAACGCTTGTCGATTACCAACTCTCCAAAGGTCAGCAGGAAGGCATTGAGGTCACGCTACAACAGGGCGATGAAACGCTGCGTCTCTCAGGTAAAGGTAACGGCGCCATGTCCGCGTTCACCGATGCGTGGCAGCGCCACTCTGGAAGCAGCGTGGGGATTATCGATTACAGCGAGCACTCGCTGGGTGCCAGCAGTGAAGCCAATGCGATCGCCTTTGTCCAACTCAATATCGATGGCCAGCGGCTTTGCGCAGTGGCCGAAGATAGCGATACTGTGAGTGCATCGCTCAAGGCGCTGTTGTCAGGTATTAACGCAACGATTAACCCAGGTCAGACAACTGAGCAGCGGCCAGAAGCTGCCGCCGAAGCGTAAATGGCTAAGGTTTAGGATCTAATCGGCACACTCAATACACTTCAGCACTAATGGGTCCCAGGTGAGGCGTTTGGCCCCAATCCATTCGCCGCACTCGATACACTCACCGAAGCTTTCCCCTTCAATACGTTGCAGGGCAGCGGCAATTTGCTTTAGCTTCAGCTGACGGCGCTGCTCGCCTGCTTTAGCCATCGCCTGCCCTTGTATCGCATCCATACGCGACAGCCGACCTACCGATGTTTGATCCAGCATCACCGTATCCCGGGAGTCTTCACTGCTGGCGCTCTCCTCACGGAGCGTGGCGTCGAACGTTAGTAATTTCTCACGAATAACGGCTATATCTATCTCTGGGTGATTCATCTGCAACTCTCATCCCGACTGAGCCATAAAAGTGCAGCAATCAGCGCAAAATCAGCACCGGCAACTGGGCATTACGCAACATTGTGGTGGTAGTACTGCCGACTAGCAGGTGACGGATCCGCGAGTGGCCGTAGGCGCCCATCACCAGCATGTCGATATCATGCTCTTGCTTATAGGTACGCAGCGTCTCTTCCACCTCGCCTGCGCGTATCGCCCCTTCCGCGGTGTGCCCCGCTTCACGCAGGGTTTCCAGTGCCCAGCTTAGCTGCGAGCGGTTTTCAGCGGTTTCTGCGCCGACAATCACCACGTGGCAGGKGGCACCCTCAAACAGCGGGCTTTTGGCCAGCATTTCGACACCTTTTCGCGCGGTGTTACTACCGTCGAATGCCATCATCACATTGTGCGGTTGGGTAAACTGTTTCGGCACCATAAGGATCGGCCGATGCATCTCACGTACCACGCGCTCAAGATTAGAACCTAAATGACCGCTGGCTTGGTGCGCCGTCTCGCCTCGCTTGCCCACCACCAAAAGCCGAACGTCTTTTTCGTTCTCAACCAAGGTTTCTACCAAGGTGCCATTGCGCTGCAAACATTGCGGCTCGGCAATACCCGCGTTAATCGCACGCTCTTTGGCCGCGTCTAACAACAGGCGACCGCGTTCACGGGAGACTTTCGCATGCTGCTCTTCAATGCCTGAGAGTTTTTCCAGCAGGTGCTCTCGGGTACCTAGGCCTAGATTTCCGGTTAAATCGGGTTCAGCTACCTGGGCATGGTTATCGACGGTATGAATAAAACTGAGCGGGGCATTAAGCGCTTTGGCGGCCCAGGCCGCATAATCACACACGCCTTCTGAAAATTGAGAACTATCAATAGCGGCCAACACGCGATCTGACATGGGTTACGGCTCCTTGAGCGGGTKCATCAACGTTATTGTTATATTCTCTACCTTTTCTACACGAACTCATTGACTCGCGACAGCCTAGAACGTTCTTTAATACTGCTCTGACGCTATAAAACGTGCGTGCTACACTTAGCAGCCTATTTAAGTGAGCGCCAATGGGGGAAGCATGGGGTATGGTCTAACAAGCGTACTGTTAGTCGCACTAGGCGGCATGCTGGGCGGCATGGGTCGATTTGGCGTTTCCAATCTGATGGCGCGCTGGCTGGGTAAAGCTTTCCCCTGGGGGACCCTGGCGGTTAACGCTAGCGGCGCCTTTATAGCAGGCTGTTTATTGGGCAGTCAGGGCATACCCAGCGATCAACCCTCACCTGTTTGGCTATTTATGGTCGCCGGGCTGCTGGGGGGCTACACCACGGTTTCTTCCTTTAGTCTGCAAACCATTGAACTATGGCAGAGCGGCCAAGCGCTGCGTGCGGCTCTTAATATGGGTACCACACTGCTACTCGGTTTAGTCATGGTCGTATTGGGCTGGCTCGTCGTTGGAGGCTCTCTATGAGCGCCTGGAAAGCCTATTTAGCCGTGGGGTTGGGTAGTGGACTTGGCAGCGTGCTGCGTTACGGCGTTTCACTGCTATCTCAGGCGGCATTGGGGGGGTATTTCCCCTGGGGTACGCTCATCGTCAACGTGCTAGGTTCCTGTTTGATTGGCTGGCTGGCGGCCACCATCTCGCGCTTCCCTCACGGCCAGCTGGCACCTTTACAGCCGTTACTGGTCGCCGGATTTTGCGGTGGCTTTACCACCTTTTCGCTGTTTAGCTTAGAGACGCTGCATCTGGTGCAGTTAGGCCAACCATGGATTGCACTGGCTTATATAGTGGTCAGCTTGCCCCTTTGGCTGGGCGCCGCCGTAGTGGGCGAGCGCATCGCGCTTTTTCGTTAGCAAAACAGTCAGCCACAGGGTAAGCCCGCATGCGCGACCAGATGGAAAAGCATCAGTCTTGGCTCTACCTGGTGTTCATTGGCCTAGGCCTTGCGTTAGGCATCGGGGCGCCGACATTCGCTGAACAGCTCGAACGGTTGCTTTGGCCATTACTCGGCCTACTGCTCTACGCTACGTTTACTCAGATTCCTCTTCTTCGCATTGCCAGTAGCTTGAAAGACACACGCTTTATGGCCGCGCTACTGGTCGGTAACTTTATTGTCATCCCGGCCTTTTTAGCCCTTACCGTTATGTGGCTACCGCTTTCCCCCGCCGTGTTGGCAGGCGTTCTACTGGTACTGCTAGTGCCCTGCACCGATTGGTTTATCACCTTCACGCATCTAGGCAAGGGAAATAGCGCGCAAGCGGTTGCCGCTACCCCGCTCCTGCTGCTGGTGCAGATGGTCGCGCTGCCGGTTTATTTGTGGCTGTTCTTGGGCAGKGAGTGGTTTGGACTGACCCTCTCCAGCGAGCTGCTGAGCGCTTTTGCAGGGCTTATTCTCACCCCCTTAGCACTCGCCTGGCTTACCGAGTACACCGCCCAGCACCATAAAGCGGTAAGGCGAAGCGTACATTACTTAGGGTTACTGCCGGTTCCCTTACTGGCCTTGGTGGTGATGATGATTGCCGCTTCCCAGGTCAACACTGTGTTCGGGCTGAGCCGCGTGCTGGTGCAGGTGGTATTTATCTTTATTGGCTTTCTACTCTTTGCTGCACTGCTGGGTAAGGGGTTAGGTAAGTTGTTTAAACTGCCCACCGAAAGCGCTAGAACGCTAGCGTTCAGCTTTGGCACGCGTAACTCTTTTGTGATGCTGCCCATCGCGCTAACCCTGCCGAGCCCCTGGCAAGCAGCGGTCGTGGTGGTGGTGTTCCAATCTCTGGTAGAGCTATTGGGTATGGTGGCGTTCTTACGCTGGGTGCCTAGCAAGCTTATACCAGAGCAAAAATTTAGCTAACGCGGGAATAACCGCCCAGCACCCCCTGCTTACTCATCACCAGTTGCCAAAGATGAATTTCTCGAGCTCGGAAAGCACCGGCGCAACATAGCAAGTAGTAACGCCACATGCGATAGAAACGCTCGCCATACTGGCTTTCAAAGGTGGGCCAGTGCGTCTCAAAGTTATCGTGCCAAGCCATTAGAGTACGGTCGTAATCGGCCCCAAAGTTATGTACGTCCTCCACCACGAACAGCGCTTCAGTGGCATCCGCGATTTGCCCCAAGGTGGGCAATTCGCCATTGGGGAAAATATACTTATCAATCCAGGGGTCAGTCACCGTGTTGCTCAAGTTTTTGCCGATGGTATGCAGTAAAAACAGCCCGTCATCTTTTAAGCAGCGGTTAACCACGCTCATATACTCGCGGTAGTTTTTATGCCCCACAKGCTCAAACATGCCAATACTAACAATACGGTCAAACTGCTCGGTCTCATTACGGTAATCTTGCAAGCGAAACGCTACCGGCAGCCCGTTTTTTATCAGCCGCTGCCCGAACTCCGCCTGCTCTTTGGAGATCGTCAGGCCCACGCACTCAACACCGTAATGCTCAGCCGCGTAGGCCATAAAACTGCCCCAGCCGCAGCCGATATCCAGCACCCGCATCCCCGGTTTTAATTGCAATTTACGGCAGACCAGGTCGAGTTTGGCTTCCTGAGCTTCGTCTAGGGTTTGGGCATTTTTCCAGTAGCCGCAGGTGTAGGTCATGCGCTGATCGAGCATGGCCGCGTAGAAGTCATTACCCAGATCGTAATGCTTTTCGCCCACTTCCCAGGCACGCTTCGCCGTTTGACGATTCAGCAGGCGCGAACGCAGAGAGTGATACATCAATTGAGTGGGTTTGATACGCTGCCCGAGCCGAGCACGCATTAAGCGGTAAAACAACTCATCAAGCCGATCGGCGTCCCAGTCCCCCTTCATGTAGCTTTCGCCAAACCCAAGATTACCTCGCGAAAGAGCGCTATCAATAACGCCGGGAGCATTCAATTGGATATCCCAGGGGCGGTGCCCGTCGAGATGAATATCGGCTTGGGCCAGTAGCTCGGCGACAAAACGGTGGGACGTTGAGGCTTCGTCGAAGCCAACAGGCTTTTTTTCCAACATGGGCATGTTCACAGCAGGCTCCTTACGCTATTCCAGTGGGTGAATAGGTTACAACCTGACTACTAGCATAGAAGCGCATTGCAACATTAGCATCATTTGATGGAGATAATTTAGGCACTGCAGAGACTAAGAAGCCGGCTCACTCAAGAAAGAGGGCCGGCTGCGGAAAACAAATCGCAATGCGAGCTAAACTTGCTTATTGGGCCTTAGCGCAGAATCAACACCGGTATGCGACTACCACGGAGCATGGCCGTTGTGGTGCTACCGACTAGCAGGTGACGAATACGGGAGTGCCCGTAGGCGCCCATCACCAACAGGTCAATGCCCTGCTCTTTTTCATAAGCTTGCAGGGCTTCGTCTACCTCGCCAGCACGAATAGCGCCCTCGGCTTGGTGGCCCGCTTCGCGCAATGTGCTTAACGCCCATTCGAGCTCGGAGCGGTGTTCAGCCGTTTCCGCACCCACGATCAGCACATGGCACTCAGTGCCCGCAAAAAGGGGCGAGCGTGCCAGCATCTCAACGCCTTTACGGGCGGTTTTGCTGCCGTCAAAGGCCATCAGGATCTTTTCAGGCTGCTTGAAGGTTTTCGGCACCATTAGAATCGGTCGGTGCAGTTCACGCACCACGCGTTCAAGGTTAGAGCCAAGATGCCCACTGGCCTGGTGGGCGGTTTCACCGCGTTTACCCACCACCAGCAAACGCATCTCTTCTTCAAGCTCTAATAGGCTCTCTACCAGGGTGCCATTGCGCTGGCGAGTAACGGGGTCGCTGACCCCATCCTCAATTGCCCGCGCTTTAGCCGCTTCCAGCATCAGCTTGCCATGCTCGCGGTTCACCTTAGCGCGCTGCTCATCAAGGTCAGAAAGCTCTTTCATCAGCCTTTCGCGGGCACCAAAACGTAGGTTGCCGGAAAGATTCTGCTCTTCAGGTACTTCTGAGTGGTTGTCGACCACATGCACAAAGGTTAACGGTGCATCCATGGCCAAGCTTGCCCAGGCAGCGTAATCGCAGACGCCTTCAGAAAACTGGGAGCCGTCAATAGCGGCTAATACTTGATCTGTCATATCGCTCTCCATGCGTTGGTTTAGTGGCCGCCCATCAGTTTTTCAACCGCTTCGGGGTCATTGTGTACCGCATAGCGATCCACTACCGTTGCGCTGGCTTCGCTCAGACCCACCATCTCTACCTCGGTACCTTCACGGCGGAATTTAATCACCACGCGATCCAGCGCCTGCACGGCGGTAATATCCCAGAAGTGCGCCCGGGAGAGATTGATAGTGACTTTATCGATACTCTCTTTAAAGTCGAAGGCGGCGATAAAGCGCTCGGAGGAAGCAAAGAACACCTGACCAACGACTTCGTATTCACGCTCTTTCCCCGGTTTTATTTCTTTAGAGCCGATATACATAATGTTGCCGACTTTGTTGGCAAAGAACATCGCCGCTAACAGCACACCAACGAATACGCCAATCGCCAAGTTGTGGGTACCTACCGTTACGATAACGGTGGCCACCATGACGATGTTAGTGCTCATGGGATGCTTTTTCAGATCGCGAATCGACTCCCAGCTAAAGGTACCTATAGAGACCATAATCATTACCGCCACCAGCGCGGCCATGGGGATCTGGGATACCCAATCGGCCAGGAAAACCACCATCAGCAGTAGTGCGATACCGGCGATTAACGTCGAGGTACGACGACGGCCACCGGATTTAATATTGATCACCGATTGGCCAATCATGGCGCAGCCCGCCATACCGCCAATCAAACCCGCGCCAATGTTGGCAATACCCTGGCCTTTACACTCGCGGTTTTTGTCGCTCTTGGTATCAGTTAAGTCATCAATAATGGTCGCCGTCATCATTGATTCAAGCAGGCCCACCACAGTTAACATTAGCGAATAGGGCAGGATGATCATCAGGGTTTCAAAGTTCAGCGGCACATCGGGCCATAAGAACATCGGCAGGCTATCGGGCAGCTCGCCCATATCGCCAACGCTGCGAATATCCATGCCGGTCAGCATGTACACGGCGGTGAGTACAACAATACATACCAGTGGAGAAGGAATGGCTTTACCCACTACCGGCACATAGGGAAAGCCGTAAATGATGGCCAGGCCCGCAATGGTCATTGCATAAACGTGCCAAGTGACGTCAGTCAGCTCGGGCAACTGGGCCATAAAGATCAGTATGGCCAGCGCGTTGACAAACCCTGTCACCACCGAGCGCGATACGAATCGCATCAACTCAGCAAGCTTTAGATAACCTGCCACAATCTGCAGCACACCGGTCAACAGTGTGGCGGCCAGCAGGTACTCTAAACCGTGCTCTTTCACCAGGGTGATCATGAGTAGCGCCATGGCGCCGGTTGCCGCTGAGATCATGCCGGAGCGGCCGCCAGTAAAGGCGATAATCACACAGATAGCGAAGGAGGCGTAAAGGCCGACCTTCGGGTCAACGCCTGCGATGATCGAGAACGCAATGGCCTCGGGGATTAGCGCTAGCGCTACGACAATCCCCGCCAGGGTGTCGCCCTTGAGATTGGAGAGCCAGGATTGTTTAAACTTTTCGTACATGCGAGGGATCCATGGTTTTAGGTTAATAACAGGCCAAAAGCGGTCAAACAGCGCAGCCAACAAGGGAAGCACCGCCAACACATTGGCACGCTGGGATGATCAGCTTTTTGTTTTAAATAGTGATGAGCTAGCGTTAGGTACCGCTAAATTCAGGTACTGGAAACTTGAGCGCTGAGAACCTGATCGTTAAGAGCTGGGTCGTTAAGAATCAGTCGTTAAGATCTTAGCCGCTATAAACAAGTACCAGAAAGCGATGACAGAGCAGTGAATGCACTATCAGCACCTTAGAGGGGGCGAGGGGCTAGGGCGGAGTCATCAGCCCTGAAAAGCAATATGTGAATGCAGTCATTGGCAGAGATTCTTTTACAGTTGCGAAAAGAAAGGGTTGTGCATATAACGCGTCGCAAGAAGCGTATTGTAGAAAGCCAAGTGCGACAAAGTGCCGTATCCTACCAGTAATTCTGCTGCATTGCACCTAACGTCTAACCCTTGGGCTAAAACTCCCCCAGAGGTATGTCGCTACTTTAGACAGAGTGACCTTGCCCCCGTTTCTGGCGTACCATTGGGCCATTAAAGGCGCTATCGATTGGTAACTTTCCTGAAATGACACCCTGTTGTCTTTCCCATCAGTGCCAAATACATCTGACGCTAACCAGCCGATAAATAAAGAGGAGCAGTACATGAGCCAATCTATTGCAGTCATCAAGGGCGACGGCATCGGCCCAGAAATTATGCAGGCCACGTTGCGAGTGCTCGACGCCTTAGATTGCGGCTTAACCTACCAGCATATTGATGCGGGCTTAGGTGCACTTGAAAAGCACGGCACGCTGATTCCTCAGGAGTCGCTGGATGCCATCGAAAAGTACGGCATTGCGCTGAAAGGCCCGCTGACCACGCCGATTGGCAAAGGCTTCTCCTCGATTAACGTACAGCTACGTCGCCACTTTGACCTTTATGCCAACGTGCGCCCGGCGATTAGCTTCCCCGGCACCCGCTCGCGCTACGACGACATCGATATGATCACGGTTCGGGAAAACACCGAAGGCGCGTATCTTTCCGACGGTCAGGAGATGATCGACGACGGCGATACCGGCATTTCGGTCATCAAAGTCACCCGCAAAGGCTCTGAGCGTATCGTTCGCTACGCCTTTGAGCTGGCCAAAAGCAACGGCCGCAAAAAAGTCACCGCGGTGCATAAAGCCAATATCATCAAAACCAGCTCGGGGCTGTTTTTGGACGTAGCGCGGGAGATCGCCAAAGAGTATCCCGAAATAGAATTCCAGGAGATGATCGTCGATAACGCCTGTATGCAGCTGGTGATGAACCCGCACCAGTTTGATGTAGTCGTTACCACCAACCTGTTTGGCGATATTCTCTCTGACCTGTGTGCAGGGCTCGTCGGTGGCTTGGGCTTGGCGCCTGGGGCAAACATTGGCGAAAAAGCGGCAATCTTTGAGGCCGTTCACGGTTCTGCGCCGGATATCGAAGGCAAGAACATCGCCAACCCTTGCGCCCTGCTGCTCGCCGCTGCGCAGATGCTTGACCACCTGGGCATGACGGAAAAAGGCACCGCCATCCGTCAGGGCATTCGCACCGTGCTGGAAACCCGCCGTGACATGGTCACCCCGGATATGGGCGGCACCGGCACGACCGMCTCCTTCGCCCAGGCGCTGGTAGAGTACGTAAAGAATTAGTACGTACAAAGCTAACGGGTTGGTTCGTCTTACACGTCATTAAAGCGGTAGCGCAATAAGTGCAGCGCATTGAGGGTGACCAGCACGGTCGCCCCAGTGTCCGCCATCACCGCGACCCACATCCCGGTAACCCCCAGCACTGTCGAAATCAAAAACAGCGCTTTAAAACCCAGCGCCAGCGCCACGTTGGTTTTTACATTGCGCATGGTGGCCCGGGAGAGCGCGATCATTTCGGCTATCCCACCCACGCGGTTTTTAAGCAGCGCAGCATCGGCGGTTTCAAGCGCCMCATCCGTGCCGCTGCCCATGGCAATACCCACCTCTGCAGCCGCAAGCGCCGGCGCATCGTTAATCCCATCGCCTACTTTGCCGATGGGCCCCAGCCCTTGCGCCTGCCATTCACGCACGCGCTGGGCTTTATCTTCGGGCATCAGTGCGCCTTCGGCCTCAATGCCCAACTGCTCACCAATGGCGGCCACGGTGCGGGCATTATCTCCGCTGAGCATCACAGCCTGTACCCCCAGGCGCTCTAGCGCTTGAAGCCCCTTGCGAGCATCTTCACGGGGCTCATCCCGCAAGGCGATTAGCCCGATAGGCCGTTCGTTTTCTAACAGAACTGCAAGGCTTTTACCCTGAGTTTCCAGCGCAGTAATACTGGCGTTTAGCTTGCTGCTACCCTGGGTGAGCGTTTGTAAGTAGCGCGGACTCACTAGCAGTAATTCACGCCCTTCCACCTGCCCGGCAACGCCGTGCCCCGCTAACGCACGGCCAGCGTCTACTTTAGGCAACGTAGCTTTTGACTGCTGGCCGCTATTATTTTGAAAATAGTCGCTAATCGCCAAGGCAAGGGGGTGGCTTGACCCCTGCTCCAGGGCGGCGGCAAGGCGCACTATTTCATCGTCACTGACGCCATCAAAGCTCTCTATATCTGTCACTGTGGGCTTACCCGCGGTCAGCGTGCCGGTTTTATCCAGCGCAACCCGCTTGAGTTTGCCTAGCTGCTCTAACACAGCGCCGCCTTTCATCAACAGACCGTTACGAGCCCCCACCGATAGCCCGGCAGCGATAGCAGCGGGCGTCGAGATCACCAGCGCGCAGGGGCAGGCAATCAGCAGCAGCGCTAAGGCTCGGTAAATGGATTCTGACCACAGCATCGACGATACCAGCGGCGGAACGATAGCGACTATTAGCGCCACCCCAACCACCGCAGGCATATAGTAAAACGCAAAGCGGTCAATAAAGCGGGCCACTGGCGCTTTCGCCGCTTGGGCCTCTTCCACCAGCTTAATCACCCGGGCGATGGTGTTATTTTCAGCGCTGCGGGTTACCTCCACCTCAAGCACGCCCTCCAGATTAACGGTGCCTGCAAACACCGTTTCCCCTTCGCCACGCTCCCGGGGCACCGACTCGCCATTGACCGGCGACTCGTCGATCGAGGAGTTTCCGGACATAATTTGCCCATCGCAGGGCAGTCGGTCGCCGGGGCGTACCTGAACACGTTGGCCAGGCTGGAGCGAGGCGGCAGCGACTTCGCGAATTTCGCCCTGCTCCAATAGCTGTGCGGTGGAGGGCGTCAGCTTTGAAAGTGCCGAGATACTGCGCCGGGCCTGGGCTGCGGCAACGCCCTCCAGCAGCTCACCCACGGCAAACAGAAACACCACCACCGCCGCTTCGGCGGCTGCGTTGATTGCTAACGCCCCCACGGCGGCGATGCTCATCAGCATTTCAATGGTGAAGGGGTTGCCCAGTTTGAGCGCTTGCCAGGCATGCTGAATAATCGGCACTAGCCCCACCAGCGTCGCCGCGATAAAGGGCCAACTGCCCAGCGCAGGCCAAGCAAATTTAAGCCCCCAGGCAAGCGCCAGCAATGCGCCACTGACTATCACCAGTCGCCCTTTTGGCGATTGCCACCAAGAAGGCGCCTTTTTCGACTCAAACGTATCCTCCGACTCATTCACTACCTGGTAGCCGAGGGCGGTAATCGTCGACTCAATCTCCGCACGTGGCAACGATTGCCCCGGCGGTGGAGTGAGTTGTACCGACCCCGCCAGCGAACTCGCAGAGACCTGGTCAACGTGATTTAAGCGCTTTAGCGCTGATTCGACTTTACGTTCGCAGCCACCACAGTCCATACCCTGCACGCGCAGCGTGGTGGACGGGGTTGTCGCTTGTGGGGTGGGTTGTTCGGTATTAGCAGGTGTAGCGTCATTCATCGCTCTTTGCTCCAAGTTCGTCTATCTTAGCAGCAGCGTAATACCTGTAGTCACTAGAGGTTCAAGCAATGAAAGATCAAACCACTGAACTATCCACTACTGAGCCATCCACGACTGAGCGCTATATTGGCATCGGCGAACTGGCACGCGAGTCCGGCTGCAAGCCAGAAACAGTGCGCTATTACGAACACATTGGGCTACTGCCTTCAGCGCCGCGCAATGAAGGAAACCAGCGGCGTTACACTAGGGCTGCCATCCGCCGATTGACGTTTATTCGCCATTCACGGGATTTTGGTTTTTCAGTGGAGGCGGTAAGAGAGTTGCTGGAAATGGCCGATCACCCAGCGATGCCTTGCCAGGAGGTGGATACGCTGGCAAAACGTCATCTTGCCGAGGTTGAAGCGAGGCTGGCACGACTCACCGCGGTACGCGATGAGCTTAAACGCATGATCAATCAGTGTGCGGGGGGCAGTGTTGGCCAGTGCCATATTATAGACGTGCTTAGCGACCACCGGCTGTGCCACCAGTCGGGCCCGCACGGTGGCGCGGAAATAATAGGTTAGGGTTAGGGCTACCCCAACCACACATCTAAGAACAGCATAATCACCAGCCCCATCGCCAAGCCAAAGGTAGCCTTTTTCTGGTGGCCGCAGCGGTGGGTTTCGGGGATGATTTCATGGCTGATGACATACAGCATGGCACCGGCGGCAAACGCCAGCCCCCAAGGCAGCAGTATTTGGGAAACGCTAACAATACTGGCGCCAAACAAGCCACCGATGGGTTCGATGAGGCCGGTTAGGGCGGCAATCGACCAGGAGCGCCACTTTGAGTAGCCCTCCCCCATCAAAGCGACCGCGACGGCGAGCCCTTCAGGCATGTTCTGCAGGCCAATGCCGATAGCCAGTGGCATGCCGCCCTCTAAGCCATTGGCACCAAAGCCGACACCCACCGCCATGCCTTCCGGCAGGTTGTGGATAGTAATCGCAAATACAAACAGCCATACCCGGCGCAGCGAAGCGGCTTCCGGCCCCTCACGGCCTTGGGCAAAATGCTCATGGGGAAGGTGCTCATTAAGCAGGGCGATGGCACCCATACCGAGCAAAATAGCCGCACAAACAATCCCGGCAGGAACAGGGCCACCGGCATAGTAGATTTCTGCAGCGTCCAGCGCGGGGATAATCAACGAGAAAAATGACGCTGCCAGCATCACACCCGCCGCAAAACCTAACGCTAAATCACGAAAGCCACGGCTAGGCGTTTTGCCTAACAGCACCGGCAGTGCACCCACCGCCGTCAACAATCCAGCAATTAAGCTGCCCAAAAACCCCAGTAACAATGTATTTTCCATGGACAGCATAAACTCGATTGGCAAACGGAAAGGCATCAAAGAGAACGACACGTTGTTGTCTAACGTGGTATCAACACGTACTTTAACGCATTAATGACGAATGAATAAATAATGATGATGTTTATGAGCACGATGTAAACGTGCGCCCAGGAGACCTTAATAAAGGGAACCACGTGCCTTTTTCCGCCACCTTAGCCGCCGCCCACTTTACCCAGCTACGACCACGTTTAGTGGCTTTTGCGCGGTTGCAGCTGCGTGATGCCACCGCCGCTGAAGATGCGGTGCAGGAAACCTTGCTCACCGCCTTTGAGAAAAGCGCCTCCTTTGAAGGGCGCTCCGAGTTCGAGACCTGGGTATTTGGCATTTTGAAATACAAAATTCTAAATCAACTCCGTCAACAGCGCCGTCAAGGAACGTGGCAACCGTTAGACCAGGACTTAGATGACGACACCCTTGATCGTCTGTTTCAGCAGGATGGTCACTGGCAGAGCGCTGCCCGCCCTAGCCACTGGGGCGAGCCGGAGCAGGTGTTGGAAAACCAGCGTTTTTGGCAGGTATTTGATGCCTGTTTGATCGCCTTGCCGGAAAACATCGCACGGGTATTTACCCTGCGAGAACTCATGGGGCTTTCCACCTCCGATATCTGTAAGGAAACCGGCATTACTGAAACTAACTGCTGGGTCATCTTACACCGTGCGCGTTTACGGCTAAGAGAGTGCTTGGATCATGGTTGGTTAAATTAGCTGAAAAGGAGCCTGATATGCTTATGTGCCGCGAAGCCACGGGATTGATGTCCTTAAAACAGGATAAAACACTATCGTTACGTGAAAAAATGGCTTTGCGTATTCATCTGTCGATGTGCCGAGCCTGCCGCACCTGCGCCCGCCAATTCGACCTGATGCACCAAGCTGGAAAGCATCACCCCGCCTCTCTGCTTAATACGCGTCACACCCAAGACGACTAGCCGGCGGTTAGGCGCTGCCAATCCACTCCCTCCTCTTCTGCTTGCCCATGAGCGGTGTATTTTGTACGCCTAAAAATTATTGCACAAAACCTATACAAAGAGGTAGCTTTTCTTAGCATTAGCTCTATAATCATAATTATACAAATACTGTACATTAAAAATATGAATATAGAGTTAACCCTAATGTTTTTTCAACTTGCTCTATCTAGAAGCCCTGCAGTTTCCGCCATCTACGGCCATCTTCCCCTGAAGATTGGCTAAATAAACTGATTATCATATGAAATTAATACTCAAAGACACTAAACACTCTCACGAATGCAACATTTTGTGTCATATAGACACAAACTGATGCTTATAGACCGGGACTGCTCTAACCTTGTACACAAGACTTACATAGCCCCGCTGACAGGATTAGCAATGCTCACAATTCTCGCTTCTAATGGTTTACACAACGCACTGTACCAACATACCGCTTGCATCTCTTTTACACCTGAAGGGGTTATTAAGAAGGCAAGTGAGCAATTCCTAACCGCCGTCGGTTACACCCTTGACCAAGTGAAGGGGCAACACCACCGGGTCTTCTGCTTTCCTGAAGAAAGCAATAGCCATGAGTACCGAGCGTTTTGGCAAGCACTGGCCGCAGGGCATAGCCAGCAAGGACGCTTTCGGCGTGCTAATGCCCAGGGCGAAGAAATTTGGTTAGAGGCCAACTACTTACCGATCAGTAACCGGCGGGGTAAGGTTGTCGAGGTACTCAAAATTGCCAATGACATCACGGCTGCCCACCAAGAGGCGGAGCGCAAAAACGCTGTGTTAGACGCGTTAAATAGCTCCATGGCGGTAATTGAATTTACCCCCAGCGGTGAGATCCTCAATGCCAACACCAACTTTGAGCAGGCAATGGGATACCGCAATGAAGAGCTTGTAGGGGCACATCACCGGATGTTTTGTCCCGCCAACTTCTCACAAGCTAACCCGCGTTTCTGGGAACGGCTTGCTCAGGGCGAATACATGCAAGGGAAGTTTGAGCGCTTGGATTCTCGCGGCACCAGCGTTTGGCTAGAGGCAACTTACAACCCGATTCAAGATGGCCATGGCAACGTCGTAAAAGTGGTCAAGTTTGCCACCGATATCACCCGCTCCGTTCAAGCAGCGGMATCCGCCACACGAGCCGTTACCGCCGCGCAAAGCACCTCTTCTCAAACGGAGCAGATCGCCCAAAATGGGCTTAGCCACCTGCAGCGCGTTGTACGTGATTCTGAGCAAGCGGCGCTAACCTTGGCAGAAGCACAGCAGCTCATTGCCGCGCTTAACAAGCAGGCACAGAGTATCAATAGCATTACCGAGTCGATTGCGCGTATCGCCAATCAAACCAACCTACTATCGCTTAACGCCGCCGTGGAAGCTGCGCGCGCGGGCGAACAGGGTCGCGGTTTTGCGGTAGTAGCTAATGAAGTGCGCCGTTTGGCCAAAGGGTCTAGCGAAGCGGTGGAGGATATTACCCGGGTGCTAAAAGAGAACAGCGCCTTGGTGGAACGCACTACTCAGGCCATGCAGCAGGTAGTAGAGCAAGGCAAATCGAGCCAAACCAGCGTGAGCGAAATTGAGATTATCGTCAATGAGATACTCACCGGGGCGCGCAGTGTTTCAACGTCTATTGAACAGCTTGCGCTAGAGTCCGCGTAATGCCCCATGTAAAAGCCAGCGCATAGGCGCTGGCTTTCACGTTTACACCACTCTTGGTTAACGCAGTGGCGTCTTACGCAGGTAAGGCAAAACTGTTTCGTATTCGCCATACTTCTGCTTGGCGTCCGCGTCAGACACGCTTGGCGGAATAATCACATCCTGACCTATCGTCCAATCCGCCGGGGTGGCAACACCGTGTTGTGTTGTGGTTTGCAGCGCATCCAGGGCACGTAGGATTTCCGCAAAGTTACGCCCTACGGTCATTGGGTAGGTCATGGATAGCTTCAGCTGCTTATCCGGCCCAATAATAAATACCGAGCGCACCGTTGCGCTATCGGCTGGCGTCCGGCCATCGGGCAGATAAGCATCTTCTGGCAACATGTCATAGAGCTTTGATACCGTGAGCCCGTTATCGGCGATGATCGGAAAGTCGACCTCGCTGCCGCTGACGGTTTTAATGTCATCACCCCAGCGTTTGTGCTCTTCTACCCCATCTACAGAAACACCAATCACCTTGGTACCGCGTTTTTTCCACTCGGCACTCAGCTGCGCAACGGCGCCAAATTCCGTCGTGCAAACCGGGGTAAAGTCTTTAGGATGTGAAAACAGGATCGCCCAGCTGTCGCCAATCCAGTCATGAAAACGAATCGGCCCTTGGCTCGTTTCCGCTTCAAAATCAGGTACAACTGCATTAATACGTAATGACATGCTTTCCTCCTTAATGGGCGTTAGGCGCCTTAATAGCTTATTTGACTTACAGCACCTTCACTATAGATCATTTAGCGCTAAGACAGCGAGTTGCATGACAACGTTCACTCGCTGAGCCAAACGTAGTCCAGTCGCGTAAGCGCCTGGATATAACCGCCAGTAAAAAGCAGTACGGCGCCCGAAGGCGCCGCTTTTGACTAGCAAACAATGAGCCTTGCCTGGCAATCACTCTTTCACTTTAGCGTCTTTATTATCCCGCTTAACCCGCTTGATCCACTGCTGTTTCGCATAGTGGCGCAAATTGGCCACATTGTCGGTCTCATCGACAATATCCTGCCCCAGAATGGTCTCAATAATGTCTTCTAACGTAATCAAGCCCACAAAGGTGCCATGCTCGTCGTAGACAACCCGCATGTGCAGGTGGTCTTTTAGCATAGAGGTGAAGACCTGCTCGACGTTATGTGAGACGTCCACGCTGCCGATCGGATGCATCAACTCGCGCATCGTTTTAGCATCGTCGGCGTGGTACATATCGGCTTTATGCACATAACCAAAAGCTTGTTCACCGTTGTCCATCACCGGGAAACGCGTGAACGGCGCTTTGCCATACTGTTCATCGAACGTTTTCACGGTCATGTCCGGTAGGACGGTTTCACACACTGTACGCGGGGTCATCGCTTTGCTAACCAGGATATCGTGCAGATTCAGCATATTGATAATAGTGCGCGACTCGTCCGCATCCAGCACGTTCTCTTCCAGACCGACACGGGCCAGCACTTTAATTTCATCCCGCAGGTCAACGTCGTGCTCGGACTTACCTAGTCGGCGGGTAATCTGCTCCGACATCCAGATAAAGGGCAGCAGACCCAAAATCATCGGTTTCAACAAGCGTGGCAGAAACGGAGATAAACCGCGCCAGTAAGTCGCGCCGATAGTCTTCGGAATAATTTCTGAGAGGATCAAAATCAGCATCGTCATCACCGCCGACACAATAGCGATGGACGATTCACCAAATACAATTGCCGCCTGAGCACCCACTGCTGTCGCGCCCACGGTGTGGGCAATCGTATTAAGCGTCAAAATAGCCGCTAAGGGCCGGTCGATATTGGTTTTGAGCTTGGTCAGCGAGGCGTGTAACTTGGGCTTCTCCTCTTTCAGCTTCGCAATATAGCTGGGCGTAATTGACAGGAGGGCTGCTTCAAGGATGGAACACAGAAAAGAGAGTGCAATCGAAAGCGTGGCAATCGAGATCAGAAGGAACATGGGCGCCTAAGGTGGTGGATTATCGTGCTCTTATAGGGGCATCATAGGCAGAAGTCAATGGTTATCTATAACGTGTCGCAAAAAGCCGAGCAGGCCTGAGTTTAAGCCCTTAATGGCAGCGCGGCGCCGATGGCGATGAAGATACCGCCGCAGGTGCGGTTGAATCCGCGGCCTACGCGTTTTAACCAGTGACGAATGCGATTAGCCATATTGGCGAGCAAACCTTCTACAACGCACTCGATAACAACAAAGGTGCCTGCCAGCAGGAAAAATTGCAGCATTAGGCTGCGTTGCGGATCGATAAACTGAGCTAGAAAAGCACTGAAGAACAGCAGTACTTTGGGGTTGGTAATCGATGCCAATACGCCTTGGCGATAAAGCTGCCAGCCGCTCGCTTGGCTTGCCTGCAAATGAAGCTCGCCGGTAATCGGCGGTGAGCGCCACACTTGGATACCCAGCCAAATCAGATAGGCACCCCCGACCCATTTCAGCGCTGTCAGCCACACCACCGACGACTTAAGCAGCGCCCCAATCCCAAACATGCACAGGGCAATAATCAGCATAAATCCTGTCGCGCCGCCGATGATAGTAAACAGGGTTTTACGGCTGCCATGCATTGCGCCGTGGGTCAGCGCCAACAGGCCGTTGGGCCCTGGCGAAAGCGACAGGCCAATACAGGCAATTAGGTATAAAAGCCAAGTGTCCAACAGCATATTCGTGCCTCACCCATGGAAAATGCGATCAAAGTACCAGCATCTCACCGTTGCTTTGCGTTTACCATTGGTTAGTGCACGGACAATAAAAACGCCTCCCCTTAGGAAGGCGTAAAGTCGACTAGATTGGTGCTGCCACATAACGTTTAAGCAAACACTTCTGTCCACTCGCTGCGCTTAGCGAGCAGGTTACGCGCCAGTTCCTGAGCGCCTTCCAAGCTGTGGCTGGCCGCCCAGCCGCACTGCAGTTCGTTGCAGGCGGGTACTTCGGTGGCTTCGAGCACATCATTCAGAGTTTGCTCGATGATCGTAATCACGTCGTCGTAGTCGTCGTGGTTGATCATCGCGATGTAGAAGCCGGTTTGGCAGCCCATGGGGCTGATATCGACCACTTTATCGGTGTGATTGCGCGACAGCTCAGCCATTAAGTGCTCAAGGGAGTGCAGCGCTGGCATATCCATATGATCTTTATTGGGCTGGCAGATGCGCAGGTCGTACTTATGGATACGATCACCGTTCTGGCCTTCTTTGATGTCGGCTAGGCGTACATACGGGGCTTTTACCTTAGTGTGGTCCAGGTTAAAGCTCTCGACGTTCATCTTTTGATCGGTCATGTTAGCTCCTTTTAAGCTTATACCTTGGGCGCGTCAAAATTCCATGGTTCGTCGGTGTAAACGCACACGTTGGCATCTTCAATATCACCATCCGGCGCCTCAACGTGCTTGGCAAAGAAGTCTTGGATCTCTTTACGCTGGCAGTGGGCTTCAAACTCTTCACGGCTGGCCCAAATTTCATGAAACACAATCGGGTAACTGGTGCCTTGAGCAAAAGGGTTGTCTATCTGCCGGGTCACGGTGTAGTGAATGCACGCGTCTTCCCGATGGGTGTTCGGCTCTAACGACTGAAGCGCTTTAAACACCGCTTCTTCCTTACCTGGTTTGGGCTTAAAACCAGCAACACAGTAAATTTTTTCTGACATGGTCATCTCCTAAGTCGTTAAGCGTGCATCATTATGCGGCTTCTCGACGCAGGTTAACAACCTAGCGGATTATGCGTTCCGCCAATGCTTCTAGATCGGTCACCGTCATATCGGGTTCGACACCCCAAGGGTCGAAAGGTGCGTCAGAGCTGCGCCGTATCCACGCACTACGCAGGCCTGCATGGGTGGCACCAATCACATCAAAGGGGTTACTGGAAACTAGCCAAGTATGCTCGGGGCGCGTCTCTAAGCGGCTACGCAGATGCGCGTACACCGCCGGGTCAGGCTTAAAGCGCTTCACCTCATCGGCGCTAATCACATCGTCCATATGGCTCTCAACACCTGCGCGAGTTAACAACGTTGACACGGCTTCTGTAGTGCCGTTCGAAAACGCCACGCAGCGTATGCCTGCATCGCGAAGCTGATCAAGTGCAGGTACTACATCGTCAAAAGCGGGCAACTCACCGTATACCGCCATCAGGTGATCGTGGTCATTATCCGAAAGACCGGTTTGCAGTGCGCGGTCGATAAACACCAGCGCTTCGCGGGTACACTCCGAAAACGGCACGTAAGCGCCCATCAGACCGTGGCGAAAGCTGTACTCGAGCTGTTTATCACGCCAGCGGCGGGCGAATTCAACTGCTTTGGAAGCATCCGTTAGGCGCCGCTCCAGCTCAACCGTAACGCCCTGGGTATCAATTAGCGTGCCGTATACATCGAAAGCTAATACCGGTTGCATCGGTGGTTACTCCTTAACTATCAAATGGCTTATAACGCATAATGCTATTAAGCATAGCCGCCCCCTTCAAAAACAGAAACGCCGCTGCATAGGCAGCGGCGCTCATAAGGCTACAAGCTCCGATTAAACAGTAAATGCTGCCTCTTGCTGGCCGGTTTTTAGATCGCCGGAACGCACGAGCTCATCGGTTACCCGATCAATGGCGCGCTTGGCGCGGCCAATCATTTCGTCCACTTCACCACGATTAATGGTCAGCGGCGGTGCGAAGCCGAGGATATCGCCTTGGGGCATAGCGCGGGCAATCAGGTTCTCTTCCATGGCAGCCGCCGCCACGCGAGGGCCCACTTTGAGGGCGGGGTCGAAGTGCAGGCGTTGTTTGGCATCCGGAGAGAACTCCAGTGCAGCCATTAAGCCAACGCCGCGTACGTCGCCCAGCAGCGGATGGCCTTCAAAGTTAGCTTTTAGCTGCTGCTGGAAGTAGCCGCCGGTTTCTGCCGCGTTGCCCACCAGGTTTTCTCGCTCAATAATATCCAGGTTGGCAAGCCCCGCTGCACAGCCCAGCGCGTGGCCTGAATAGGTCCAACCGTGACCGATAGGGCCGTACTCACCGGTGCCCTGCTCAAGCACCTGCCACACTTTCTCACCCACGATCACCCCAGAAAGCGGCTGATAGGCACTGGTGAGGCCTTTGGCGATGGTGACCAAATCAGGCTTCATATTGTAATGATGGCTGCCAAAATCGGAGCCGGTACGGCCAAAGCCACAGACCACTTCATCGGCGATCAGCAGCACATCGTACTTCGCCAGCACGCTTTGAATGGCATCCCAGTAMCCCTCCGGCGGCGGTACGATACCGCCGGTACCTAATACCGGCTCACCGATAAAGGCGGCTACGGTATCCGGGCCCTCTTCCAGAATCATGGCTTCCAGCTTCTCGGCGCAGTAGGCGGAGAACTCGAGTTCGGTCATACCGTGCTGTTCGGCGGCACGCAGGTAGTAGTGCGGCGCTTCGGTATGGCGAATAGTGTCAATCGGCAGATCGAAATGGTCATGGAACGCTTTCAGGCCGGTCAACGAGCCCGAGGCGATACCGGAACCGTGATAGCCGCGCATACGTGAGATAACCTTTTTCTTCTGCGGGCGCCCCAGCACGTTGTTGTAGTAACGCACAATCTTGAGTTGGGTTTCGTTGGCATCTGAGCCGGACATGCCGTAGTAGACCTTGGACATATTCATACCGGCGATTTTCAGAATACGCTCGGAAAGCTCGATCTGCGGCTCGTTGGAGTGACCTACGTAGGTGTGGTAGTAAGAGAGCTCAAGTGCCTGCTTATAGATCGCCTCGGCGACTTCGGTGCGCCCGTAGCCTATGTTGACGCAGTAAAGCCCGGCGAAGCCGTCGATAAACTCACGGCCATCTTTATCCACGATGTTTATGCCTTTACCGCCGGTAATCACCCGGCCCGGCGCATCGCCATGGGCGAAATCACGCAAGTGGGTAGAGGCGTGGAAAGTGACTTTACGGTCGCGTTCGATCAAATCCTGATGCAAGCTCATAGTGTTCTCTCTGTACGGTAAACCTCCCCAATGTTTGGGGAGGGCATGTTAAATGGTTGCTTACGGCGAGGTAGCAAAGCGCCGCTAGCTGCCAGAGACGGAACCCAGCGCGCCCAGGCAGTAGTATTTCGTTTCCAGGTACTCATCGATACCCGTGGCGCCGCCTTCCCGGCCAAGACCGGACTGCTTCACGCCGCCGAAAGGCACCGGCGGGCCGGTCATCTTCACTGAGTTGACGCTGACCATGCCGTACTCGAGTGCGCGCATTAGCTTCCAGATACGGCGAATATCGTGGGTGTAGATATACGCGGCCAGACCGTACTCGGTGTCGTTGGCCATTTCGATGACTTCGTCGTCGGTGCTGTAAGCAGTGATACCGGCCACAGGCGCGAAGTTCTCTTCCCGCCACACTTTCATCTGAGGCGTTACGCCGGTCAGCATCACCGGCATAAAGAAGTTCTCACCGGGCGCTTGGCTTTGATCGCCGCCGACCATGGTGGCGCCTTTAGAAATGGCGTCATCGACAATCGCTGCGGCTTTCTCTACTGCTTGGCGGTGAATCAGCGGGCCAAGATCGATCTCTCCCTGCAAGCCGTTGCCCACGGTGAGCGCGGCCATACGCTCGGTGAACTGCGCAACGAATTCATCGTGAATGGATTCGTGTACCAGGATGCGGTTGGCTGCCAGACAATCCTGCCCCGCGGTTTGAAACTTGGCGTCGACGGCCGCGTAGGCAGCCTCTTTGGGATCCATATCCGGCCCGACAATAAACGGCGCGTTGCCACCCAGCTCCAAAGACAGACGCTTGATGGTATGCGCGCTCTGCTCGATCAGAATGCGGCCAACGCGTGTGGAGCCGGTGAATGACAGCGCCCGAATGCGCGGCTCAGCGCAGAGAATTTTCGAGACCTCCGCCGGGTCACCCAGCACCACATTAAAAATGCCCGGTGGAATACCTGCGCGTTCGGCAAGTTCTGCCAGCGCCAACGCCGAGTAAGGCGTTTCATTGGCAGGTTTGACGATCACCGGGCAGCCCGCCGCCAACGCTGCTGCGGCTTTACGGGTGATCATCGCCAACGGGAAGTTCCAAGGCGTAATCATTGCCGCGATGCCCACCGGCTCTTTAATAGTGCCCAGCGATGCGTTCGGGATATGGCTAGGGATAGTCTCGCCATAGGTGCGCTTGCTCTCTTCGGCAAACCAGCGCACAAAGCTGGCACCATACTCAACTTCACCACGGGCATCGGGCAACGGCTTGCCCTGCTCCAGCGTCATGATAGTGGCGAGGTCTTCACGGTTGGCTTGTATCAGGTCGTACCMCGCCAGCAAACGCTCGCAGCGCTCATCAACGCGCAGGGCGCGCCACTGAACAAAAGCGACTTCAGCCGCATCCACCGCAGCGGTAATTTGCTCGGCTTCCAAGAGTGGGATATGGCCAATGGCTTCATTAGTAGCGGGATCGTAAACGGCTTCTTCGCGACCGCCTTCCCCGTGGGTCCACTTGCCGTTCACGTAGGCGTACTGCCGGAACAGGCGCGGATCTTCCAAGCGCTTTGCGAGCGTGGCCGATAGTGTGGTCATGGGAACCTCTCCTCAAATGCAGTCTGGCTAACCGAGCGCTGCAATAGCTGCGTGCATTGTCAGCAAGCGCTCATTAGCCTTGCCGTCGAATGCTCCCAGGTTAACGGAGAGTGGCCACGAAGTGTTTTTGAAAAGATTGCGTAAAATTGCATTTTTTTTTGTAAACCAAGTATAAACCGTCTTTTTTTCTGCCGTTACTCGCCGCCTTTATGATTATGAATGTGGGCTTATTGCTTCATTGCCAGGCAACTAATTGCCCAGATTCCATTGCTCCTTTACGCCTTATAACATTGACATGTGAAACTAAAATCACCTATAAAGCCCTTCTTATAAGGATCTTCACCATACTTCATTAAGGATGAAATCATGAGCACATCTCAATTCGAAAAAATGATTCAGGACTCGCAAGATACTGTTAAGGAATCTAAAGCCAAGATCTCATCGATTACATCGCAGATGGAAACTGCGCGAGAAAAAATTGAGGCTGGTGAAGATCAGGGATTGGATATCGAGAATGCCACGCTTGATGACGTGCAAGCTCACGCTGATCTGATGAATGCCAATATCGCTGAACTTATCATGGGTTTGGACGATACCACCGCGGCATTTTCGAAAGATTTTGACGGTATGCGTTCTAAGTCAGGCTGGGAGAACTTTGTCGGTTTTTTCAGTAAAGGAAAATCTGAGTCATTACGTCAGGAGCGTATTCGCGGAGCGAATATCGACGATAAGCTGCAAGACCTGATTTCAAAATCAGACATTATTGTCAGCCTATTAAAAGACCAGCTAGAAACACTACAAGAGCAGCAAGAAAAAGTTCAACAAAACCTCACTTCCACTCTTGACGACCGCGAGGCAACGGTACAAGAACTTGAAGCCGCACGCGCTGAGTTACTGGAACTTGATCCAGTAATCGTTGAGCTGGAAAACAAAATTTCTGTAGAGCAAGATGCTACAGCGCGAACCCAGCTTGAAACTGAATTGGCCAATCTGAACGAAAAATATAATGCGCTGGTACAGCAAGAGCAGGTCAAAATCGCCAAATCTCAGACGCTTGAGCGCTATGTCGAAAAGGGCAAAACCTGGGTAGATAGTTTGCAGAACCAAGCGGCTACCCAAATGGTGCTAATCAATAAACTTCAGACGGATACCCAGCAGCGCGTTGTTCTTTACGATGCCCTGACGAAGTCACTCAAAACAGCCCAGCAACAAGAAGTCGCTCACCGCATCAACGAAATCGGCGTTGAAACCGACAAAGAAGCGCAAACAGCCATGGCTGGCATTGGTGCGGCTACCAATCAGCGCATGGCCGACATGATGGAAGCGCATGAAGACAGCATGGTTTTTGCCCGCGATATTATTGAGAAAAAAGCCAAAGCCGATGACCGTTTTGCCCGCCGGTTCTCCGCCATCGTTGAGAAGCACGATAAGAACTTGTACGGGGGCTAAGCTACGCCTCTGCACAAATTAACGAAGATAGTGATCAATCAGCATTGGGTGAGCACACTCGCCCAATGTGTCGATTGGTGCTCGTAGCCAACGAAAGCATCATCGAGAACAGGCCTGTTCTCGAGAGGGAAACCAATGACAGAGCTTAGCCGCGATCATACTGACTTGGCAGACCCGTTTGCCTCGCGTCGTTATTTTCGCAAGTTCGAGCATATTATCCATTACCTCGCTAGAACTGCGGTCACACTGCAGGCAGAAGGAAAGCTTACCAAAACCAATGCCAAGATATTGACGGACTATCTGATTAGACTGAACCGTACGTTCAAGGCATTGAGTATGAAGTATCTTCTCGTCGGCAATGAGCAAGGTCCTCCGATGGACAGCCTGACGATGGACAAGCGGGACAGTGGCTTTCCGGTGGCATCCGAACTTTTGACCATGGGCAATGACGTTCAGCAAGCAGCGCTTCATCTGGACAATCTGCCTTCTGTGAAATCCTTAAAAAAGCAGATGCTTCACACCATTCTTACTGAACGACAAACGCCTACCAAGCTGCAGTTTGCCCTATCGCAACGTCTATATTACGAAACGCTGACGCAAGGTGGCCTGTTTTGGGCACGTAATGATCCAAGCCTTATCTCGCAGGGCACCAGTGACAATGGCCGCCGCCAATTTCTTATTCATTGGGCGGTGTACGACACTCAAGTCAACCTGCCCGTTATCTACCTGGTAGAGCTGGAAGATAGTGGCAAGACGCCCCTGCCCCAGGATCAAAGCCGTTGGCCCCAGGTACAGTCACATCTTATGTCGCAATCTCTAGTGGGGTTGAAGCTACTGACCATCGCACAGGGCTTCGATAAGGATTTCAGTGACCTTCATCCCAAACAGCTGAGCCGCTACCACCTAGGCCCGATGTACTCATCGGCGTATACCGAACAGTCTGGGCCACTGCATCAAGTGCTTGAGCAGGCTGCCTCCCAGGAGGGCCAGGATTGGGCCTTAGCCTGGACGTTAGAAGAATTAAACAGCGAGCAAGTACGCGAAGAGCGTGCCGGCTGGTTTAGTAAAGTAGAGCGTGAAGTGTTTGCCCTTGATCCCTTCGGCAGCCGAGGGGTAGATACCGGCGCCACGCATACAGAGCGCGCCATTATATTGCCACAACACCCTTTTCAGGTGCTTGCCGAGCTTGATCCCCCTGGCTTTCTCGATGTGCGCAAGTTCGTGGTTAGTCCCAAAGGGCAAGTGTTGAGTTATTAAGCGGCAGCAAAATAGAAGTACCGGCCTAAGTGTTCGCTGCTATATGCAGCCATGTTGAGCGCTAACGGTATTGGAGCCATGTGATTAGGGCAGGATAGCCCTATAACCGAGGATATCATGAGTTTTACCAGCGACCAGATGGAACTTCGAGAAGAGGATATTCGCAAGCATTACGGCACTGCCACCACGATGCTTGAAGGAATCGACCATACGCCGCGCTTGGCCAAACCCCAGGCCTCGGAACAAACAGCAGCGCCAGAACGCTCACCCGGTATCGGCCAAACTCGCCGTCTGCGCACTACCACACCCGGCTTGGTGACCCGCTCCACCGCACGCCCCGAAGGCGTTCATATACGCGCGCGCATTGAGGGGCTCGAAACAGACGATCCGTTTGTTTCGCCGCTCCAAGCCACAGCGCTGCACCAACTACGGCGGGCATTGGCTATCGCATTGGCGGTGGGCGAAGCTTACGCTGATTCATCCGGGCTGAGCGAACTGAAGCGCGCGAATTTGGCAGGCACCCTGGACACCGCACGTAAAACTGAATTCACCCAGCTACTGGCAGGTGAAGCCCTCACGGTCGTGCACGTTTTTGCTAATGCCACCGCCTTTCTGATGGCACCTCATACTAATGAGACCAGCGTCGAAGTTGGTGAGGTAGCAGAGCTACTGACGGACAATGCGCCCCTTGCCCTGAACGGCACGCTCTGGGAACTCGACCAAAAGCTTACCCTGCATGCCAACGATGAGAGCCAACTGCCCGCAACGCTCAGCGCCTTTGCCGAGCAGTGCATGGAAAAAGTCGCACTGCGTGCACAAAGTGCACCTCGGCTCTCCCCATTTAGCGACGCTGTCTGGCGTATAGAGGCCGATGACCTGACGCTGCGCGGCTTTGAGCCTGCCACCAAAGCGAAATCCACCACGCTAACCATGACCTTCAAAAAGCCTCATGAGGTGGTGGGCAACCATATCGCCAAATACCAGTCGCTACGGCTCGCCAAAATGCTGATGGCTTACGATTTTGAGCGACGTTTAAACCCCTTCGCCGAGATGGGTGGTTTTATCTTCACTTTCATGGGTGACGGTAAACCGGGGACGGGTAAAACCACCTTGATTCAAATGATGGCGGGGCTACTCAACGACTACTGCCAGGTGGCCGGGTATCCGTTTCGTTACCAGAACTTTGGTATCGACAACATTGACAGCTATCAGGGGAAATCCGGCCAAAACGCTAAGTCATTCATTAGCAATCTGATGGATCCAGGTGTTATTGGTTTCGGCACCGTTGATGATATCGACCAGATCGCAGGGAAACGTGGAGACCGTCAGTCGTCAGCGGGTCAGCAGGAAGTGACTGCAGTGTTGATGGACGCCTTTGCGGGTGCTAACACGGTCGTGCGCGGTAATTGTACCTTCGGTATGTTTTCTAACTATCCCGAAAATGTCGATGACGCCTTGCGCCAACGTTCCGGTGCGCGCTTTTTGGTCGATGGCCCGCAAACCCGCGAAGATTACATCGACGTTCTTCACCTTCTGCTAGGTAAGGATCACCAGATCCCCCTGGGCGAGCACGCGCTTTACGCTGCCCAGGAGATCCAGAAGGCAGTGGCTAACTCTTTTCAAGCCCATAGCCGCCCCCAGGAAGAGACACTGATGGCGGTATTTGATCGCGTACATTCGCAAGTTGGCGAGTTGGATACCATCGCCAAGCTCGGCACTTATCTAAAAGCTATCCAGGAGGCCGACGAGCGATTCACCGGCCGCGCGATCAAGAACATCACCGATGCCGTCAAGGTGCGTTCGATGGATTTCGAGCTCCCGGACGAGTGGATGGAGAACCCGGAGCTTTTCCTGTTTAAGGATTACGATACAAAATCCAACATGATTGCCGAGCTGAGAGTTCCTATTACCACAGATATGGTGCTACAGGAGATTAACCGTTMCGCCGACAGCGAATTCCGCTATGCAGGCAAATCCGATGCTGCCGCCATTGACACCATGGTTCGCGACCTAGGACTTCAGGAAGCTGCGCGTCGGCGCTACCTGGAGGAGCAGAAAACATGAAACGCTTGATCGAAAAGGGGCTGATGTTTGGTAACCTCTTTCATGTCAGTTCGCAAGCGCTGGTCGAGCGTTATGGCCGTGCGTTGCAGCATCTCACAGGGAGAACCACTGCGCTGACAGAGTTTCATATCGACATCTCCGGCTACTCGCCGGAGATCGGTGATGAGCTAGAAGATCACTACTATTTGAATCACGGCGGCGTCAATCGGCAGTTTATCCTGCTCTCAACCGAGCAGAAGTATTGCCCACTACTCAACGCCAAGTTCTCTACCAATCGGGAAGTACTTCGGCGTTTTATCGATACTAACGAGCAGCAGCTTTTTGCCCTAACAGCAACCGACGCGGTAGCAGGCGAGCTTGAAAACTCTGTGCTGGATGTCGATAGGCCAGAACGGCTATTTGATATCCGACGCATCGTCATTGAGGCCGACACGACCACGGGTACCATCGCAGAAGCTGAGCGCTTAGAGTCCCTAATCGACCGCTTTATGGAGGAAGAGGACAGCTGGTTCGATAATCACCTGATTGACGATATGGTCGATACGGTCAAACGCACGGGCAACATTTCACGCAATCCAGTGCGACTGAAACATGCTGCATTTGAGCAAAAGAACTTCTGGACGGCGCATTTCGGCGGCCTTTATCTCTTTCAAGATGTCGATAGCTCGGCTTTAATCGCCAGCACCGAAAAACCGTTAGGGAAATTCCCAGTTAAGCAAATACTTAGCCTGGATGACCGCAAGAAGATTGGCGAGTTTTTACAAGATAATCGGCTTGCAGAGCCCATTATCAAAGGGCGAGATACCCAGGAAGTCGATATCCTGCGCCAAAAAATCACCTTTATACTGGCGGAAATCCTGACGCAAAAGGGAATGGACGTAACGGGCCTCTCGTATACAGATATGCGGCGCCGCGCCTCACGTTATGCAAGCGAGCTGCCCCATGAATACGATGGCCTGGCGGCTATGATGCGGTGGGCCGAAACCCGCGGCGCCAAACCCAGAATCGAGATGGAACATCCCAGCTACTTCTACCTGATGCGTGCTACGAACACGGCGAACAAAGACCTCGTCAATATGCTGCTAGCCGAGCTATCGCCTCTTGATACCCGCCAGCTGTTCATCTGCCATAAAAACGAATTTTACCGCCAATACCGCACTTGGCCTGAGGCGAAACAAGCCTACTGCTGTGACTTTCTCTCACGCGAGTATGCACCTGATAAAGCCAGCGCACGTGCCTATCTTTTCGGTGCAGACGAATGATGTTGTGTTGTCGTTTACAAGCACTGCGGAGGAACACTTGGTGTTTCCCTTTATGCGACTTGTTCTGACGTTCATTTTGACACTTGCGATTCTGTATAACGCACTCGCCGTCTATATGCGCTTCAGGCATCGCTTAGCGCTACAAAAGCGCTGGGAGCGGAACGCTTCAAATACATGTCGTGCCACCTATATACGCCAAGGCATGCAGCAGTACGACCGCTCTTTACGACGCAAGCTGATCCACTTGGTCTACGTTATGCCGCCAAGTGCCATCTTGCTTACCCTCTACGTTACTAATTATATGTGAGGCGACCCGATGGTCTATGTTAAATGGTTTGTTTTGCTTCTCTTCTGGACGCTTTTCGCTGCCTTTTTACACTACAGTTTACCCAAGTACGATGTGGTGCGTATCGTCAACACCCACGAAGAACGTATCGACCTGGATGATTGGACACGCATTTTTTGGTCTGACCCAACCGCCCAATCGAAGCGGCTGATGAACCGTGACGTGCAATTTATTCAAGGTGTGCGGGGCAATGGCCGCACCATTGTGTACCGTAACGAGGACACCGGCTGGGGCTGGCCGCCCTATTTCAAATTCGATACGGCGAACCTTTACACCGAAGCCAACGATTTAGTCTCCACCAAAACAGACCCCCAGTGGGTTGCTGTTAGATACTTTGGCTGGAGAAGCATCTTCTTTTCTATCTTCCCCAACGCCATTTCAATTACGCCCGTTGATGGCCCTGAAGATAAGCCCTTTAACTGGTTCTCGACACTTTTTCTGGTCACCTTTGGCGGCCTATTCGGATACGGCTACTACCGCTGGAGGCGCTTTCGCCGTGACCGTTTATCGCCCGCTTTTGATGAGGTCACCGATAACTTTAGCGCTGCAGGCGACGCCATCTCCAGAAAACGCAACCGCTTCCAAGCATGGTTGGATACCTGGAAAACCAAGAAATAGCCACTTCGCATTAAAGCTTGCTGAAAGGATTAAAATCCCTACATGGAGCCGTCGGTGTCAATCCCCAGCGGCTCATGTTTAACGGTCTTCGTCACAATATAGGTGAAGTAGCGCTCGATACCGGCTTCAGAGACTAACCATCTATCCATCAGACGTTGATAGCTATCGATGGTGCGCGCTTCAAACTTCACTAAGTAATCCACCCCACCGCCCACCGCCACACACTCGGTAACTTCCGGGGTTTGCATCACTAGCGCTTCAAAACGAGTGAAGCTTTCGGCGTTGTGCTGCTTGAGCTCAATCTGCACCCAGACAGGATTGCGCGGCACCAACACGTCCGCGTTAATGCGCGCAGTATACCCTTCAATGATGCCGGCCTTCTCCAGCCGCTTTACCCGCTCCCAGCAGGGACTGACCGAGAGGTTGATCGCCTCGGCCAGCTTCGACTTGGTGATTCGCCCATCGCGGGAGAGGATGTCGAGGRTTTTCAGATCGTAACGGTCAAGTTTCATCATGCCGAGGACTAGGCCTCCAGGCGTTCAACAACATCGGCAATCACCGCCAGGGTATCCCCCATATTGATGAGCGAGGGCGCGCGACGGGCCATTAGAATGCCATCACGCTCTGCTTTGTAAGCCACCGGTTCGGTACCGCTACGGGTCATGTCGTACACGTAGGCGATCGTTTGGCCTTTTTTCACTTCGTCGCCTAGCGCTACCAACAGCTCTAACACGCCGGAATGCTGGCTCTGCACGTAGCAACTGGCGTCGGGCATATCGAGATACATCTGCCCACCTTCGGGCATTTCCACTTCGCCTTCTACCAAGCCGTAGTGAATCAGGAAGTTGCGCACACCGCGTTCGGCAATCGCGATACTCAGCGGCGTCGAGGTGCCGCCGCCGCCAAGCTCGGTGGCGACAAAGACTTTGCCCTGGCGCTCGCAGGCGGTGTCGAAGAGTTTTTCCGCATCCAGCTCAAACATCACCATGGCGTAAGGGGCACCAAAGGCTTTGGCGCCTTCCAGAGCTGCCTGCTGCTGCGCTTTATCATCCAGCACGTGGGACGCACCAAACGGCAGGATATCCAGCGTGCGGCCACCGGAGTGCAGGTCAAGGACGACATCACTCATCGGCACCAGCACGCGGGTGAAGTAGTCGGCAATTTGTGGCGTGACGCTGCCGTTGGGGTCGCCGGGAAAGCTGCGGTTGAGGTTACCTTTGTCCATCGGCGAGGTGCGCTTGCCTGCCATGACCGCCGGGGTGTTCATGCAAGGCAAGATAATCACCCGGCCCGTGACATCCTCTGCTTTCAGCGTTGAAGAGAGCTTCAGCAGCGAGGTGATACCTTCGTACTCATCGCCGTGGTTACCGCCGGTCAAAAGCGCCGTGGGGCCGTCGCCATTCTTAACCACGGTGATAGGGATCATCACCGCGCCCCAGGCGGATTCATCGGTGGAGATGGGTAACTTTAAAAAACCGTGCTGCACCCCATCGGCGTTAAAATCCACGGTGGCAGAAATAGGGCTAGGCCGCCGTTGGCTCGCTTGATCGGTCATTGGATGTTCCTTTTTTTACAATCCGCTACTTAACAAACAGCTGGCGCGGAAAATTGGCCAGTGTTTCGCAGCCATCTTCAGTAATTAAAATACTTTCGGTAATTTCCAAGCCCCACTCCTCTACCCATAGCCCCGGCATAAAGTGGAACGTCATGCCGGGTTTGAGAATGGTGTCATCAGAGGGACGTAGGCTCATGGTGCGCTCGCCCCAGTCGGGCGGGTAAGAAAGACCAATCGAGTAACCACAGCGAGCGCCGCCGCGGTCAAAGCCGTATTTATCCATCGCCGCACCCAACGCCATGGCGATATCCGCCGTGCGATTCCCCGGCTTGGCCACCGCCAGTCCGTTTTCGATGCCTTCCAGCAGAGCGGATTCCGCACGGATAAAGTCAATCGGCGGTGCCCCCAAATACACCGTGCGCGACATCGGCGCGTGGTAGCGCTTAAACACACCGGCAATCTCAAAGAAAGTGCCTTCGCCTTTGCGAAACGGCGTGTCGTCCCAGGTCAGGTGCGGCGCCGCGGCGTCTTTGCCGGTGGGCAACATGGGCACAATAGCGGGATAATCACCGCCAAAGACTTTGCCGTTCTCATCCACAAAGCCTTCAATGCCAACGCGATAAATTTCCGAGACCAGCTTGCTCTTAGGCAAACCAGGTTCAATGACTTCCAGGATACGCGTGTGCATGCCTTCGACAATTTTGGCGGCAATGCGCATGTACTCGACTTCTTGCGGCGATTTGATCGCCCGGCACCAATTCACCAGCGAATTGGCATCCATAAAGCGCGCATGGGGCAGCTCTTTAAGTAGGCTCAAATAGGCTTTGGCGGAGAAGTAGTAGTTATCCATCTCCATGCCTACCACGCCCAGATGCCAGCCGCGGTCGGGCATGATCGACTGCGCCAGATACTCCATAGGGTGCATATCCGGATTCTGCACGTAGTAATCCGGGTAGTAGGTAATATTGTCAGGGTCGATCCAGCAGGTGCGCAGGGCACCGTTGGCGTCCATGCGCCGTCCGAACCATACCGGCTCGCCTTCAAGGCCCACCAGCACACACTGATGCACATAAAACGACCAACCGTCGTAGCCGGTCAGCCAAGCCATATTGGAAGGGTCACTGACGATCAATACGTCAATGCCACGACTGGCCATTTCAGCACGCACTTTCCACAGGCGGGTAGCATACTCTTCGCGCGTGAAAGGCAGGGAAACCTGAGTCATCGGGCAACTCGCCATTAAAGATCACCAAGAACCAGCACACTGCCCACTATAGGCACGCAACGCTGGGCCACAGGATCGACCTGGCCACCACCGATCAGGCGTCGGGGTTGCATCTGCTGCAGTTGCAGCAGGCCCGCCAATGTCGTCTTAAGCCGATACTAGCACCGACCCTTGGTCAGCGGTCAAAGGCTTTATGACAAAAAGTGCATACGGCATCATTATTTGCACTAAGCAAGCTTGCAACAGCCTTGAGTGCTCACCATGATAACCTGCAGTGATAACGCTTATAGCAAGAGGGTAACGGTATGAAAATTGTCGTGCATATTGATGAGGCTGAACAGTGGCAAGCAGCACTTGCAAAAGCGTTGCCCCACGCCACAGTACTGACCAGCGAGGCACCCGCGGATGAGCGTAAAGGGGCTGACTATCTCGCCATCTGGAAAGCCCCTGCGCATTTGCTGCAAGAGCAGACCCAGTTAAAGGGCATCATCAACTTGGGCGCTGGTGTGGATTACCTACTCAAAACCCCAGGGCTGCCCAGCGATGTGCCGATTGTAAAATTGCGTGATGCGGGCATGGGCGAACTGATGGCCGATTACGTTTTATATGGCGTGCTGCACTTCTACCGCAGCATGGATCGTTACGCCACTCAGCAGCATAACGCCACTTGGCAACCGCAGGAGGTGGTGGAAAAATCCCAGTGGCCGGTGGGCGKATTAGGCCTGGGCGCGATTGGCAGCTTTGTGGCCAGTGCCCTGCAGCAGGCGGGCTTCCCGGTGCTGGGCTGGAGCCGTTCTCCCAAGCAGATCAGCGGCGTGGACTGTTTTCACGGCGATGACGGGCTAACCGAGCTGCTCGGCCAGGTGCAAAGCCTGATCACTATTCTCCCTGACACGGCCGCCACCCACCATATTCTCAACGCCGAGCGGCTGTCCCAACTGCCCCAAGGCGCTAGTGTGATTAACCCTGGTCGGGGTAGTTTGATTGATGAACAGGCGCTATTGGAAGCACTGGGCAGCGGTCACCAGCCGGGTCACCTGCGGGGTGCGCTATTGGACGTATTCCAGGAAGAGCCGCTGCCCACTGACAACCCGCTCTGGCAGCATCCTAAGGTAATCATCACACCCCATATGGCGGCGCCTACTCCGCTCAACGATGCCATCGACCAAGTGATCGCTTACTTGCATGCCTTTGAATCGGGTGAAAAACTCTCCACCATCAACCCGGAGGCAGGTTACTGACGCCACCCCCTACCCAGGCTATACTAGCGCGCTGGGAACCAAGCAGTGGCTAGAGGCTCTTAGGAAGATACCCTTTATGGAGGAAAGGCCCTTGGTCAATGTTTTCGCACGACTGCCTGGCCGCGCGCTCAGGTGTGTGGGGTTGGGTTTTGCCATTTCCTACTCAACTGGCATGGCGTTAGCAACTGAGACGTTCGAAGAGCCGCAGCCCTTTGAAGCCCCTAAGCCCTTTGAAGCACAGTACCGGCTGGAGGTTCGCGGTTGGCCTGGGGCTACCATTACCCATCGCCTCTCTAACGAAGGAAATCACTGGTTAAGCGATATGCGCTTTTCAATCACCGTGGCGCGCGGCCAGGAGTTCAGCCGTTTTTCGCTCAATGGCAATGACACCAACGCTCTGCTCTTTAGCAGCAGCTATTCGGTGCTGGGCGTGGGTGATAGCTATCAACTGAACGAAGGTGAGATCCCCACTTTAGATCGCCAAGCGGCGCTGTTTGATCTCTCCCGCCGGGCGGGACAGGAAAACTGTACACAGAGTACGCCCTGCGCGATTGAGTTTGTCGATCAAAAAGGCCGCGATGAGCACTTTCAATATTATGTTACCGACCCAGGCAGCATTGAGGTTCCCGCAGGAGAGTTTGAAGCACTGAACGTATCGCTCATTGATATCGAGAAGCCCGACCGCCTACTAACCATTAGCTTTCACCCTGACTGGCCCGGGCTGATTCTTTCAGCGGTGTATCGAAAAGAGGGTCGCCGCGAAACGCAGCTGACATTAACTAACTTCAACCCAAACGGTGGCGCGACGCCCTAAATGCTTTCCGGTTTATTGATTGTTCTACTACCGCTTTTTCTTGGCTATCTGGTTCGCGTCCGTTCCATACAGTTACAGAACCTGATCAACCGAGCGGTTAATGGCTCGGTTTACCTGATTCTGCTATTTATGGGCATAAGCCTTGCCGGGCTTGAAAACCTGACTAGCCAGCTTTCGCGCCTGGGTGGCAACGCCTTGCTGTTATTTAGCATTACCACGCTGTTTAACTTAGCCGCGCTGTGGTGGCTATCGCGCCGTTTAACGCTTAAGGCCGGTAGCTCACCAGTTGTGAAAAATGCTCCTACCAGTAAGCTGGCGGCCATGCGAGGGTCGCTGTTATTGGTCGCCGTGGTGGCTGGGGGCGTTATCCTCGGGCTGCTGCTGGGGCCACACTTAGGTGAAAGGCTTTTCAACGCCACAGACTTACTGGCCGAATGGGTACTCTACCTGCTGCTGGCACTGATCGGCTGCCAGCTGCGTAACTCCGGTATGCCTCTCAGGCAGATCTTACTTAACCGCATGGGGCTGGCGATTGCGGTGACGTTGGCAATCAGTTCGCTGCTGGCAGGCTTAGCTGCCGCCCCGCTGCTCTCATTAAGCTGGAACGAAGGCCTGGCGATGGCGTCTGGCTTTGGCTGGTACTCGCTTTCGGCCATCTTGATTGGCGACCAGCTTGGTCCGCTGATGGGCGGTGTGGCGTTCTTCAACGACCTGACCCGGGAACTGCTGGCGTTTATATTGATTCCGCTGGTGATCCACCGCCATACCGCACTGGCGATTGGTTATGGTGGCGCCACCTCCATGGACTTCACCCTGCCCGTCATTCAGCAGCACGGCGGCGTAGCCTGCGTGCCTATTGCCGTGGTCAGCGGGTTTATTCTCTCGCTGCTCTCCCCACCGCTGATTCTGTTCTTTCTTTCGCTATCGGGTTAGCGGTGACGGGCGCTCATTGGTTAGGATAAGTGGCATTGCTGGAGATATAAAAACTCTTAACACCCAGGATGCCCACTCCCCATGCTCAACGGAATTTGGTTAAGCTTCTTTATCGCGGCCTTTGCGGCCTCACTCTGGCAGTGGTTGGTTGGCGGCGATAGCGAGGTATTTGCCCGCTTGGTGCAGTCACTGTTCGATATGGCAGAAGTAAGCGTTGATATTATTCTGGTGCTGCTTGGCACCATGACGCTGTGGCTGGGGTTTCTTTCGATTGCCGAAAAGGCGGGCTTGATTCGCTTGCTAGGGCGGGTACTCGACCCGTTGTTCTGCCGCTTAATGCCAGAGGTTCCCCGCGGCCACCCTGCTATGGGGCTGATCAGTATGAACTTCGCGGCAAATATCCTGGGTCTGGATAACGCCGCCACGCCGATTGGCATCAAAGCGATGCACTCGCTGCAGAGCCTTAACCCCAGCAGTGAGACCGCCAGCAACGCGCAAATTCTGTTTCTGGTGCTTAATACCTCTTCGCTAACGTTATTGCCGGTAACCATTTTTATGTATCGCGCCCAGCAAGGCGCCGCCGACCCCACACTGGTGTTTTTACCTATTCTGCTGGCGACAACGGCCTCTAGCCTAGCTGGGCTTTTGGCGGTGGCGGTGATGCAGCGCTTAAAACTCTGGCAGCCCGTGGTGCTAGCCTATTTATTAGCTGCTGCTCTAGCGTTGGGGCTACTGATTACCACGCTGGCAGGCATGTCCGCGCAGGCGCTGGCCGCGGCCTCTACACTAGTCGGTAACCTGACGCTATTTAGCATCGTGATGATGTTTTTAGTGGTGGGGGCGTTACGGGGTGTGAGGGTGTATGACGCCTTTATTGAAGGCGCGAAAGAAGGGCTAAGCTTTACCATTACCCTGCTGCCCTACTTGATCGCCATGCTGGTGGCCGTCGGCGTGCTGCGCGCCAGCGGCGTATTGGACGCAGGCCTTAGTGGCATCCGCTGGCTAGTAGAGGGCTTTGGCTGGGACACTCGCTTTGTCGATGCGCTGCCCACCGCCTTTGTGAAGCCACTTTCCGGTAGTGGCGCCCGCGCCATGATGATTGAAACCATGGACACCTTTGGCGTCGATAGCTTTCCAGGGTTGCTCGCCGCCACTATGCAAGGCAGCACCGAGACCACTTTCTATGTATTGGCTGTCTACTTTGGCGCCGTTGGCATTACTCGCATTCGCCACGGTCTGGGCTGTGCTCTGGTAGCAGACTTCGCAGGCGTTACCACCGCTATTGCAGTGTGCTACTGGTTTTTTGGCTGACCGGCGTTAATAGGCTTTCGTTTGTAGAGCACAGCGTCTACCTTTCATATGAGTAAAAATAGGGTCTGCAGGCAGCAGATCTAGAGCTATCGTTAAGCAAAGGAAATGCGTTTAAACAGCCGTCGCTCCCGGGTGTTAACCGCTCAAGGATGAAAGGTGAAATATGGCAGGCGCCAGCACTATGTTGATTGCGCTCGCCGCTTTTTTCTGGGGAATTTCCGGAGGAATCGCGGGCATTCTGTTAGACAGCGGTTGGGATCCGGCTGTCGTGTCATTTTATCGAGGGTTTGTAGGACTTCTCTTCGCGCTTGTTTGGCTACTGTTTCAACGCAGCCATAGCGGCCTGAACAGCAGGCAGCTTTGGTTCTGGTCGGTCGTGGCAGGCCTTGGCGTGGCAGGTAACTTTACGTTCTATTTCCTTAGTATTGAGTATGGCAATGTGGCGGTCGCGGCCACCTTGATGTACTGCGCCCCTGTTTTTGTCTATCTCGTTTCATTTGCCCTCAAGCTTGAACGACCCACCGCCGCCAAGTGGCTCGCCATCGCACTAGTGATGGTGGGTGTGGTGTTGCTAACCAAACTGTATGCTATTGGCGCCAGCGACCTCTCGCTGCTGGGTGTGGGTACGGGTCTGCTTGCCGGCCTCTCTTATGCGCTGTTCATTTTTGGCTTTAAGTATGCGGCACCCCATGGCAGCCCATCCGCCGTTCTCACAATTGCCTTCACCGTATTAGCGATAGTCCTTCTACTACCAGCGGATATCCCCCAGGTGATCAGCGTTATTAACGCTCCAGAGCTGCCGCTGTTTGTGGTGTTAGGTATTCTGGGCGCGGGTCTATCGTTCTTGCTTTATGTGGTCGGCATTAAGCATGCGGCACCGGCGTTAGCTTCCATGGTGGCCATGGTGGAGCCGGTCACCGCCACTCTGTTTGGGGTAGCGGTGTTAAGCGAGAGCCTGGGTATTATTCAAATGGTAGGCATGGGGATCATATTGATAACCGTCACCGCGTTGAGTCTCTCCTCCCGTTAATGGGCTTAACGGCTACACTCACCGCGCATGGACGCGCTCAATGCCTTGCGCAGCGCTGACCCCACGAGCCCTTGCCCAATTAACACGGTGAGCTTCGCGATGGCGGCTTCCAGGGTGATATCGCTGCCGGCAATCACGCCTGCTTGGTTAAGTGCGGCACCCGTGGCGTAGGCGCCTTGCACCACCTCGCCTTGGGCACACTGGGTCACGTTAAGCAGTGCTACACCTCGCTCGTTGGCAGCCGATAAGGCGTTAAGCAGCTCGCCTTCAAAGCTAAGCGGGTTGCCAACCCCGTAGCTATACAGCACCAGCCCTTTTAGCGCTTCATCCTCCAGCAGCGCCTTGGCACGGCGCAGCGACATCCCTGGGTGCAACGGCAGTACCGCTACCGCCTCGTCGTCCACGTCAATAGGCGCAAGATTCGGTAGTCCGCTCAGCAGCGCCGAGGGCTGGAGAAAACTAATGCCAATGCCCAGCTCGGCAAGCCAGGGGAAGTTGGGTGAGTCGAAGGCATCTAAGCCTTGTGTGCGCACCTTCCGGGCCCGGTTTCCACGCAACAGCCGGTCATGAAAAGCCAGGGTGACTTCGCAAGGTGTCGCGGGGTGAGCCGCAAGCTGCAGCGCGCTGACCACATTATTCAGTGCATCGCTTCTTGGCTCACCCAATGGAATTTGAGAGCCGGTAAAGATCACCGGCTTGTTCAACGCACCGAGCATAAACGAAAGCGCGGCGGCGCTGTACGCCATGGTATCGGTGCCGTGGAGCACCACAAACGCATCGTAACGCGACCAGTGGCTTTCCAGCAGCGCCACCAGGCGATTCCAGGCCTCCGGCATTAACTCGGCGCTATCAATCAGCGGCTGCATTTCCAGCACATCAAACGCTGGCAGCCGGTAAGGATCGTCCAAAGCCAAATGCGTCGTTAGGCGTTCAGCCAGCCCCGCGCAGGGTATATAACCGTGTGGCGATGGCTGCATACCAATAGTTCCACCGGTATAGAGCATCAGTACGCGGGGCATGGGCGCTCCTCTCCTTATCAGTACAATCTAGTTAACTACTTACTTCGCAGGTGCGCCTTCCAGGCGCTGTTTTAACGCTTCAGCCTCTTCAGGCTCTAGCTCCCAGGCTTTTGGATCCAAATCGAGATCCGGATGCTGGTTAGCGTCAAAAATCGGCTGCTTGATGCCCTGCCGACGCTGCCCATCAAAGTCTTTCAAAATGCGCAGGCCACACTTGAACAGCAGAATCAGCGCGAACAGGTTAACGACCGCCAAGAGCCCCATGGTGACATCAGCAAAGCCGAACACGGTGCCCAAATCGGTAGTGGCACCCCAGCACACCAGCAGTACGATGGCCACGCGGAAGGCGTTAAAAAGGTTTTGGTTGTCGCGGCTGAAGAAGTTAAGGCTGTTCTCGCCCAGGKAGTAATTATAAAGAATCGTACTGAAGGCAAACAGCAGCAGTGCTAGGCTGACAAAGGTGCGGCCCCATTCGCCCACATGATCGGCCAGTGCTGCCTGGGTCAGGGCAATGCCCTCAACGCCAGCGCCCGCAGCAGGGTCGTATACACCGCTGAGTAGAATCAAAAACGCCGTGGCAGAACAGATAATCACGGTATCGATAAAGACTGAGAACGCCTGCACGATGCCTTGGTTRGCCGGGTGCGGTACGTAGGCCACTGCCGCCACATTGGGCGCACTACCCAGGCCCGCTTCGTTAGAGAACAGGCCACGCTTCAGGCCCATCATGATCGCCGCGCCAATACCGCCACCAATCAGCGGTTCAAGGCCGAAGGCACTCTTTACAATCAGCGCAATCACGCCAGGGATTTCCGTAATATTCATGGCGATGACCAGCAGCGCAATGGCGATATAGCTGACCGCCATAAAGGGCACCAATACCTCGGAAATACGTGCGATACGCTTAATACCGCCAAAGATAATCAGTCCCACCAGCATGGCAAGACCAATGCCGCTATACAGTACCGGCACGCCGAAAGCGTCACCGAAAGAGGTCGCCACCGAATAAGATTGCAGTGCGGTAAACGCAAAACCGAAGGTCAACAGCAGTAGTACCGAGTAGAACGCTGCCAGCCAGCGCCACTGTTTACCCAACCCTTTAACGATGTAGTACGCCGGGCCGCCGCGGTAAGTGCCGTCGCCTTCGGCTTCTTTATAGGTCTGTGCCAGGGTGCATTCCAAAAAGCTGGTGGCCATACCCATTAAGCCCACCAACCACATCCAAAAAATCGCCCCTGGGCCACCCAGCGTAATCGCCACCGCTACACCGGCGATGTTGCCGCCACCGACACGCCCGGCTACTGAAAGCACCAGCGCCTGAAACGAGCTTAAATGGCCGTGTTTATTACGCTTAAAGGCTTGGCCGGAACCAAGGATACGAAACATCTCACCGAAATAGCGAAACTGCACAAAGCTGGACGCAACGGTAAAACCGATGCCAACGCCCACCAGCAGCACTAGCAGAACCTTTCCCCATAGGAGGTCATTGAGCATATCAAGCATGTGATTCTCTCCGCGTTTTTGTATTAGCGTTATGTTGGAATTCGCGTCGTTTGCTATCGCGCTTTTGGAATTCGCGCCGCGGAGAATGTTGTACCAAGCGTGGGGCAGGATTAAATTTGGCGCAGCGATGCAGTTGTGTGCACTCACTGCATCAGTGGGTGCACCAGAGTGCATCAGGCGGGCCGTCAGATCTTCTCGGCAATGCGATGGGCTAGCTTATGAATAAAGGGGCCGCTGATAAACGCGATGATCCCCGCAGCTGGCCAAGCAAGCAGCCATGCATGCATCCAAATAGCCACAAAATCGGGATGAGCTCCGATATTCACATAAGTCACCCACGCCGACATAATCAGCGAGAGTGTGAACGACATCAGTAGCGCGAAAATAATTCTGTGTTTCATGGGGTGTCCTTAAAAGCATTATTTACCTGGGACAAGGCTATCAAACACCCATTACGGTAATATATGCCAATATATAAGAAACCATTTTACAGAATTGCAAAATGCGAAAGCCTTCTCTGGATGACCTGAACATCTTTATCGTGGCTGCCAATCAACACAGCCTTACGGCAGCGGCGGCAAAGCTAAAGATGACTATCGCCACCGTGTCGCGGCGTATTAGCGCACTGGAGGCCACGCTAGGCGTAGAACTGCTCCATCGATCCACCAAAGGGTTAACGTTAACGCCCCACGGTGAGTCCTATTATCGCGAGTGTGAAGAGCTAGTGCTCGCCCTTGATCAGCGCATATTGGATCTGGATCAGACGCTGCATAGCCTGAGCGGGCCGTTGAAGATTATGGCGCCGGTCAATCTGGGGAGCGGGCCACTAGATGCGTTTTGGCGACACTTTATTCATCGCCACCCTGACATTGCGCTGACTATCGAACTCGATAACAACGTGGTTGATATTCGCGATCACCAAGCGGATATTGCGCTTCGCTCTGGGCCACAAAAAGATTCGACGCTGATCCAGAAATACCTGGGCTATATAGAGCCGATTTTGGTGGCTTCACCGACGATGAAGCACCCTACTCCGAGCACGGTTGAGGAACTACAGGCGTGCCCCAGCGTGGCAGCAAAGATGTTTAGCGATTGGCAGCTGTTCCACCAAGAGGGTAGCCAGCACGCCTGTCATAAGAGCCATTTTCATATCAGTAACGACATGAATATTGTGCTGAACCTCACTAAATCGGGCGCAGGCGTCGCCTTAATGCCCGCCAGCATGGTGGCGAATAGCTTACAAACGGGAGAATTAATACGAGTGCTCCCTGAGTGGCAGGGACGCCACAGAGAGATCTACTTGGTATGGCCCTACCGGCGTAGCCTTTCAGCGCGGGCAAAGCTGTTTCGCAGCGAGCTAATCGAATTCCTCAGCCACCAAAACTGGTTCCACTCTGCTGGTTAGACCGCCTGTTCGCAGCAAACCGGCTGCACCAGAGCGAGCTTTACTGGCGCCGTAACGCCAGCAGAGATCTATCACCATTTTTGGATAATGCTTAGATGCCCGCTTTAGCCGCCCGAGCCGCATGGAGCTTCTTATAGCTTTCGATCAAGCGCTGGTGGCGCTCAAGGCCATCCAGCTGCATGTTGGTGGGCGTTAGGCCATGGAAGCGCACTTCCCCACTCACCGAGCCCACCACCGCGGCCATAGTGGCTTCACCGAACATGCGCTGGAAGTTGTGTAGATAGTCTTCAAGCTCTAGTTCATCATCCAGGACAATTTCCAGCACCGCGTTCACCGCCTGGTAGAACAGGCCGCGCTCGACGGTGTTGTCGTTGTACTGCAGGAACATCTGCACGCAGTCCAGTGCTTCTTCATGGCGTTGCAAAGCTAGGTAGACCAACAGCTTCAGTTCCAGAATGGTCAGTTGGCCCCACTCGGTGTTTTCATCAAACTCAATACCAATCAGCGTAATGATATCGGCGTGGTCATCCATCTGGCTCTCTTCCAGCCGCTCGACTAGGTCGGTGAGCTGGTCGTCATCCAGGCGGTGCAGATTGAGAATATCTTCGCGGTAATCTAGCGCCTTATTGGTGTTATCCCAGATCAGATCTTCGATGGGGTACACCTCGGAGTAGCCCGGCACCAGGATGCGGCACACCGGTGCGCCCAAATCTTCGTGTACCGCCATATACACTTCGGCGCCCAGCTCTTCAAAAATGCCAAATAGCGTCTCGGCTTCTTCATCATTGCTGCCGGAGAAGTCCCACTCGCTGAACTCAAAGTCAGGCTTTGCGCTAAAGAAGCGCCAGGAAACCACGCCCACCGAGTCGATAAAGTGCTCAACAAAGTTGTTGGGCTCGGAAACCGTCTGGGAGTTAAACGTCGGTAGCGGCAGATCGTTCAGGCCTTCGAAACTGCGGCCCTGCAGCAGCTCGGTCAGGCTGCGCTCCAGCGCCACTTCAAAGCTTGGGTGGGCGCCAAAGGAGGCAAACACGCCGCCGGTGCGCGGGTTCATCAAGGTGACGCACATCACCGGGAACTGCCCGCCCATGGAAGCATCTTTGACCAGCACCGGGAACCCTTGGGCTTCCAGGGCGTTAATGCCCTCTACTATGCTTGGGTATTTCGCTAACACCTCCTGCGGTACATCCGGCAGGGTTAGCTCCTGCTCAAGGATTTCCCGCTTCACCGCTCGCTCGAAAATTTCCGACAGGCACTGCACCTGGGCTTCTACCAGGGTATTGCCCGCACTCATGCCGTTGCTGAGGAACAAGTTTTCGATCAGATTCGAGGGGAAATAAACCGTTTCGCCATCAGATTGGCGCACAAAGGGCAACGACACGATACCGCGGTCTTCTCGGCCGGAGTTGGTATCAATCAGGTTGGAGCCACACAGCTCACCTTCCGGGTTGTAGATCGCCAGGCAGTGCTCGTCGAGGATCTCGGCAGGCAGCTCGTCATTCGGCCCCGGTTTGAACCACTTCTCGTTGGGGTAGTGAACAAATGCGCTATTAGCGATCTCTTCGCCTAAGAACTGATCGTTATAGAAGAAGTTACAGCTTAAGCGCTCGATAAACTCGCCCAGCGCCGAACACAGGGCGCTCTCTTTGGTCGCGCCTTTGCCATTGGTAAAGCACATAGGTGAAGCCGCATCGCGGATATGCAGCGACCAGACGTGGGGCACGATATTGCGCCAGGAAGCGATCTCGATTTTCATGCCCAGGTCGGCAAGGATCGCGCTCATATTGGCGATGGTCTGCTCTAACGGTAGGKCTTTGCCCTCGATATAGGTGCTGCCGCCTTCCGGAGCGCCCATCAATAGCGCCTGGGCGTCTTCGTCGATGTTCTCGACCACCTCGATCTGGAACTCGGGACCAGTCTGGACGACTTTCTTCACCGTACAGCGGTCAATGGATCGCAGCATGCCTTCGCGATCCTTATCCGATATATCTTCCGGCAGCTCGATCTGGATTTTGAAAATCTGCTTGTAGCGGTTTTCCGGGTCGACAATGTTGTTTTGCGACAGGCGGATATTCTCGGTGGGAATATTCCGTGCGTTGCAGTACACCTTGACGAAGTAGGCAGCGCACATGGCCGACGAAGCCAGGAAGTAGTCAAACGGCCCAGGCGCCGAGCCGTCGCCCTTATAGCGAATTGGCTGGTCAGAGATGACCGTAAAATCGTCGAACTTGGCCTCCAGGCGGAGGTTGTCGAGATAGTTAACTTTGATTTCCATGAGCGGGCGTCCGGGGTAATGAGTGTGCCTGGGCCATTAAATACTTAAGCCGGTAGGCGAATGGCAGCCATTATCCAGTTTTTCACCCGCTTCGTCTTGGGCCATCGCCCAAATCATCCACCACTCGTCGTGCGAAAACGGCAGTGCTTGCTACAGCAGCATCTTGGCGATCTCTCCAGGAGAGGAAGGAATTACTGTGCTTGCAGCATACTCTCTGCCTCGGTTTCGCTGACCCCGAGCATTAGTAAAATCTGGCGTTGTGTGGCTATCAGCACCTGCTTGCGCTCCACTTCTCCCGGCAGACTTTTGGCAATGGCGACGGCCCCTMCCAGGGAAGCCAATATAACCCGGGATTTATCAGCAATCGCGTTGCGGTCATTGGCAAAAGGGAGTTGTTTCAACTTGCTCAGTGCTATTAAACGGGTTTCAAGCATCTTTTTCATACTCATATAAGACGCTTCAAACAGGGTGCGGATTTCTGTTTTTTCACTGCCTATTTCGTTAAACAGTACCGCTTCAGGCCCCGGCTTATGCTTAGCTTCCAACTCTTGGAGATTGCAGTAGTTGGCGACTAATTCGGTTAGATGCTGTAACGAAAGCGGGCCTTTTACCAGTCTAGCCGCCCGGCTGTTATCAATGGTCAGGCGAACAGACTCATTGTAAAGGGCCTCTTTTGAAGCGAAATGGGCGTAAAAGGCGCCGTGGGTCATCTTGGCTAGTTTCATGATCTGGCCAATCGATACCTTTTGAAACCCATTGCGGCTAAATAGCTCCGTCGCCGAAGCCAAAATGCGCTCTTTGGTTTTCGATTTATGGCTCTTGGGATAAGGCATATCTACCTCGTCAGCTAAATATTATCTTGATCATATAGTGCCCATTGCTAGGGTGACCATATCAATAAATTAGGAGCCACTATGCACTCACCTATCGTGATTACCGGCATGGGCATGGTCAGCCCGCTAGGCAACAGCGTCAATAAAAGTTGGCAGCGACTGGTTGACGGCCAGTCTGGCATCAGCACCATTGACCGCTTTGACACCAGCAATATCCCGATCAAAATTGCTGGGGTGGTGCCTAGCATTAACCAAGACCCCAGCGGCGGTATTGACCTGAATGAGATAGCCGACCCCAAAGAGCAGCGCAAAATGGATCTGTTCAGCCTTTATGCGTTAGCAGCAGCCCATGAGGCACTGTCACAGGCCAACTGGTTCCCCGTTGAGCAGGCTCAAAAACGCAGAACGGCCACCATTATTGGCTCTGGCATTGGCGGCTTCCCTACCATTACTCAAGCCCAAAAAACCCTTGCTGAGCGCGGCTATCGCAAACTCTCCCCCTTCACGGTGCCCGCCTTTCTGGCCAATTTGGCGGCTGGCAATCTCTCCATTCGCTATGGTTTTCAAGGCCCTCTGGGATGCCCGGTTACAGCTTGCGCGGCAGGTCTACAGGCCATTGGTGACGGTATGCGCATCATACGCAATGGAGAAGCCGATGTAGCCCTCGTCGGCGGCGCCGAGGCGTGTATTGACCCGCTTTCACTGGCCAGCTTCAACGCTCTAAAGGCCGTTTCCACAGAAGCAGACCACCCTGAACGCGCGTCCAGGCCCTTTGATAAAGCCCGTAACGGTTTTGTGATGGGAGAAGGCGCTGGCGTTATGGTGATCGAAACGCTTGAACATGCGGTCGCCCGGGGTGCAACGCCGTTAGCGGTGATCAGCGGCTACGGTACCAGCGCGGATGCCTACCACCTGACGGCAGGCCCAAAAGATGGGGCTGGCGCAGCAGCAGCGATTCAAGCAGCGCTAGGCATGGCGAACCTATCTACTGATGCTATTGACCATATCAATGCCCACGCCACCTCGACACCCGTTGGCGACCGGGCTGAAATTGCTTCATTGCGTAATGTATTCGGCGAGCGCTTGCCCGCCATCCCGATTTCGGCAACGAAAGCCGCCACAGGCCATCTCTTAGGCGCAGCAGGGGGCATCGAGAGTATTTTTTCTGTATTGGCAGCCAATACGCAGCAACTTCCGCCTACCATCAATCTTGAGCACTGCGATGATGATATGCAGGATTTAACCTTCGTCACGGCGACTCATCAGAAGCACGTCACTAAGCATGTATTGTGCAACGGATTCGGTTTTGGTGGCGTCAATGCGGCGCTTATTATTAGCAGTATCGAGCGTTAAAGAGGGAAATAAATAAACCGATCTGCCGCCAGACTATGATCGGTTTATCCAAACAATATTGTCATCCTTTCTTGCATAGAAACGATAGCGCTTCCTCAAGCAGCATTTCGGGAACTTCCTCAGCGATGTAGTGGCCGCAAGGAAGCGCCTTGCCTTCTATATCAATGGCGACTTTTTGCCATTCACTTAGGGCATCAAAGCAGGCTTCAATGGCGCCTTCCGCGCCCCACATCACTTTTAACGGGCAGGTGAGTTTTACGCCCGCATCGATATCGGCCTGATCATGCTCCAAATCGATGGTGGCGCTGGCGCGGTAGTCACCGCAAATGCCGGTAGCCGTACCGGGTAGAGCGAGACAGCGCCCGTACTCCGCCAGTGCTTCCGGAGAGAAAGGCGCCATACCGGCACTGCGGGCACCCATGACGCTTTTCAGATATTGGGCGGGATCGCTCTGGATCAGCATTTCCGGCAGCGGCTGGGGACGAATCAAGAAGAACCAGTGCCAGTAGCTGCGCGCAAAGGCCTCATTAGTGCCACGATACATGGCAAGCGTCGGGGCGATATCCAATAGCACCATGCGCTCTACGCGTTCAGCGTGGTCAACCCCTAAACGGTGGGCAACCCGCGCCCCGCGATCATGGGCTAGCACTTTAAAATGCTCAAAGCCCAGCGTGCTCATCAGTTCTGCCATATCGGCAGCCATAGCGCGCTTGGAGTAATTTAGATGCTCAGGATCATCGTCGGGTTTACTGCTGTCACCGTAGCCGCGCAGATCCGCGGCGATAACGGTGAAATGTTGGGCAAGTTCTTCTGCCACTTTGTGCCAAATCACGTGGGTCTGAGGGTGACCATGAAGCAGTAGCAGTGCCGGGCCTCTGCCACCCATTCGAAAAGCGATCTCGACGCCGTTAACGTGGCGCGTTTGTTTTTCAAACCCATGAAACATGGTGTTCTCCTGATCTGCTGGCAATGTAACTAACACAACGTAATCGCGTAACCCTTTTATAAACGCCTATATCAGTGATTCGCAATACAAGTTGATGTTAAACCCTGACCTCAGCCGCTAGCGGCTGTAACCTTTTAACTGCTGGATAAGAAAGTCTTTTAACGCTACCACGGCAGGCGTTAGTGAGAGGCGATGAGGGCACACAAGATAGAGCGGCGTTGGCTCGCTGGGAAACTCCTCCAGCATTGCCACTAGGCGACCATTGCGAAGATCTTCTTCAACGTCTAGCCGTGACTTGTAAGCAATGCCCTCGCCAGCCAATGCCCAGCGCCGCACACAATCGGCATCGTCGCTCACCCGATTGCCTTTTACGTTGATGTTGTCACTCCCGAACTTCCACTGGTTATGAACACGTTCGCCAAGCACGAAACATAGGCAGTTGTGCTGATGTAAATCGTCGGGGTAAGCAGGACTGCCATGACGCGTAATATAGTCTGGAGAGGCACATACCACGCGATAATTATCGCTTTTAAGCGGCAATGCGACGAGGCTGGAGTCTTCCGGAACGCCGTATCGCAGGGCGATTTCTACGGGTTGGCGGAACAGATCACTCACGCGGTCACTTACTCGCAGGCGTAAATGCAACTGCGGGTGCTGGGCCATAAAGGTGTCCAACCAGCCCAGCAGCACATTGCGACCCAGGTCGGAAGGCATGGCAAGACTGAGCTCTCCAGCGATCTCTTGGCGCTCGCGGTGAAGTTCTTTCTCGCCTTGGTTGAGAGCATTGAGCGCCGCTTTAGCGTGCACAAGGTAGTGTGCGCCCGCGGTGGTTAGCCGCAAACTGCGGGTAGAGCGCACCAATAGCCGCGTGCCTAGCGCATCTTCCAAACGTTTGATGGCCACACTGGCCACCGCTGGAGTAATCGCTAACTCCCGTGCAGCGGCAGAAAGGCTGCCGTGCTCGGCAGCATAGATCAGCACTTTTAGATCATCGACACGCATTAAAACCTCTGGCGCCTACTATTTTCAAAATTTATTAGAAACTGTTAGCAAGATTACCCCTCTTTTTAGCAAAACAACATCCAGGCATGATGGCGCAACCTAAACTCACGAGACTACCCATTATGAAAGCGATTGCCTTTACCCAAAGCCTGCCTATTGATCATCCTGATGCGCTTCAAGAGATTGAATTACCCACCCCAACCCCAGAAGCCCACGATATTCGTGTTGCGGTTAGCGCCATTTCCGTAAACCCCGTTGATGCCAAAGTGCGCAACAGCGCCTTGCCGAAAACCGGCGAGCCGCGAGTGCTGGGGTACGATGCTGTGGGCATTGTGGATGCCGTTGGCAGCGCCGTTACGCGTTTTCAGCCAGGTGACCGGGTGTGGTATGCGGGTAACATTGCGCGCCAAGGCTCTAACGCCGAGTTTCAACTGGTCGATGAGCGCATCGCCAGCCTAGCGCCAAAAAGCCTTTCTGACACTGAAGCTGCTGCGCTTCCATTAACCGCCATTACTGCTTGGGAACTGCTGTTTGACCGGCTAGAGCTGGGCATGCGCGATACCCAAGGCAAAAGCCTGTTGGTGATTGGCGCAGCGGGGGGCGTGGGCTCAATCCTTGTGCAACTTGCCAAACAGCTCACCGATATTACCGTCATTGGTACGGCGTCTCGGCCCGAAAGCCAATCCTGGGTGAAGTCGCTAGGCGCGGACGCCGTTATTGACCACCACCAACCACTTGATCAGGCGCTTAAAGTGGCAGGCTTTGACGGGGTGGATATGGTGATCAGCCTTAACCAAACCGATCACCACTTTGAGGCCATTGTTGAAGCCCTTAAGCCTCAAGGCAAATTGGCACTGATTGATGACCCGGAACTGATCGATGTGCGGAAGCTCAAAGTGAAAAGCCTTTCGCTGCATTGGGAGCTGATGTTTACCCGCCCGTTATTCACCACCGAAGATCTTGCCAAGCAGCACGATCTGCTCACAGAAGTGGCGGCCATGGTCGATGATGGAAGGCTAACAACCACCTTAGGCGAGGTGTTAGGCCCCATTAACGCTGAGAATCTAAAACGCGCGCACGCCCTTATTGAGAGCAACAGTACAATTGGCAAACTGGTCTTGGAAGGTTTTTAAACAAGATCGAACTCGATGGACGCAACGGCCCTGTCACGGGGCCGTTGCACTCTGAGGCGTGAACCATCACATTAGGCAGCCACGACACTTAGAGAATCGAGTCACCCAATGCATGACGATTTTGTGGCCAACCTGCGCCTGCTCTGCAGCTACTACCCGTCTATTGCTGAGGTTTGTCGGCGTTTAGCGATCAACCGTGCTCAGTTTAACCGCTACCTGAGTGGGCGCTACCGTCCCAGCCACGCGGCACTGCAACGCATTTGCCACTTTTTTGGCGTCACCACTGAGGATATCGCGCTTCCCCACCACGATTTTCGTGCCCTGGTGCAAACCGGCCAACTGAAGTCAGAAGCAACCCCAGCAGCATTGCCGTGGCCGAACGCACTGGTTCAGCGCGGCAGCGAAGGCATGGAGCGCTATATCGGCCGCTACTTTGAGCTTTATCACTCAATGTCGCGACCGGGGCTGTTAATGCGAACCTTGGTGTGCCTGGAAGCGCGGGAAGGTGGCGTAGTCTATCAGCGCACCGAGCGGATGCAGACCACGCCCGGCTCTCGACCGTGTCACAATCGCTATGTGGGCACCGCGGTGAAGCTTGCGGATCGACTCTTTTTGGTCGACCACGAAACCCTTAACGGCCATGAAATCACTCAGACGATTCTGTTTCCGAGCTTTCAGAGCCAAGTGACGCGTTTGACCGGCTTAAAAATGGGCGTGGCGGATAACAGCGAGCGCATGCCCTGCTGTGTGCGGGTGGTGTATCAGCGCCTGGATGAGCAAGTCAGCCTACGCGAAGCGCTGGCACAGTGCGGTTTAATAGCCATGGATGACCCTTCGCTCGATGATGCCCTTATCGCCGCAACCCGAAACGATGTGGCCACTGAAGAGCATCACTTCCGTGCTCGTCACTAGAGCACAAGCGAGCAGGGAAACAGGCGTTAAGGTGAAGGCACCAGCACCTGCTGAAACAAAATCGTTTCAAAGTGCACCATGGGCTCGACGGACTTCAACATTTTGGCGCGCAGAATAGCGCCCTCCCAACCGGTAAGGATAAAGCTGGCGAGCGCTTCTGGCGTGGTACGGATGGCAATATCACCTTGCGCCTGGGCGTCTTTCAGGCACTGCACGAAGCGCTGCTCCCAGCGCTGAAAGACCAGATTTAGCGCATCACGGAAGGTGTCACTCTGGCCCGAAAGCTCTTGGCCGAGGTTACCAATCAAACAGCCTGTGGCGTGATTGCATTCGTGCATATGCTCACGGCCAGCCGCGAAGTAACGCCTTAGACGTTCGAGCGGCGGCGTGTCATTATCTTCCAGCAGCGCCACCAGGGTTTCATCATAGCGGGTAGCAAAGCGTTCGATCACCGCCAGCCCGAAATCTTCTTTGCTGGAGAAATAGTGATAAAAGGAGCCTTTCGGTACACCGCAAGTTTTTAACACGGCATTAATGCCCGTCGCATTGTAGCCTTGCTGACTAATCAGCTGGGCGCCACTATCGATGAGTTTGTCACGGGTTGCATTGTTTTTCATAATCTTAAAGTAGACCAGTCAGTCTATTGTTTTCAAGTGAGAGAACCAAGTGAATAAAAGCCAAGTTAAGCTAAAACCAAACCAGCGGATGCAAGTGAAGTAGCGGTTGCATGTTATTTGCACATTGTTTGACTAATGGCTGCTTAACAATGCGAGACCCTAGCATCATACGCTTATTTTTCTGGAATTTTCGCTCCTAATGGATGACGCGCGGTAATGACTCTTTCTCGCTATTACGCTACGCATCAACATGGCCGCATTCGTTTAGGTGCCGTGGTTGCATTATTGATTCTTGTTGCCACATTGGCGCTTGCTTGGTGGATTATTACCCAACCACCTCGTATAGAGCGTACCCCACCACCGGAGCCTCTGCCTAGTATGGTAGACGTCGTCACGGTGAGCGCTAGTGCCCAGGCTCCGAACCTGTATGCTTTTGGTCGCGTTGAGGCGGAGCAGGAAACAATGCTGGCCAGCCGTGTGGCGGGCCAGTTGGAGCGTTTTGCCGACGGCGTTGTGCCCGGCCAGGTAGTCGAGCAGCAAGCGCCGGTCGCCTATATTGACCAAGCCGACTTACAGCTAGCCCTTGAAGATGCCGAGGCCCAGCTCGCCAACGCCCAGGCCCAGCTATCGCTAGAGCAGGCAGAGCAGCAGCGGGCGCGCAGCGAGTACGAATCCTTTGGCCGCCAGCTCTCTGCCGAACGTCGGGCGCTGGTACTGCGCGAACCGCAGTTGCGCCAAGMCCAGTCTCAGGTCACCCAAGCGCGGGTGGCTCGCGATCAAGCGGCGCTCAATGTGGAGCGCGCTACCCTCATCGCGCCCTGGCGAGCTATGGTGCAAGAACGCTTGGTCGGTGCTGGCAGCTTGCTCAGCCAAGGTACCGAGGTGCTGCATCTGGTGGGCGKGGAGCAATTTTGGGTGCGCGCCTCGCTCCCTGGTGAGTGGACTGAGTGGTTGGAAGCGGGCACCACAGTCACCTTAACCAGCCGCGGCTGGCCCGAAGCCGCCACACGCCAAGGGACACTGGTCTCGATGCTGCCTAGCCTTGAAGAGAATGGCCTGCAGGCTCAACTGTTGATCGCCGTTAACGACCCGCTCGCCCTAGAGACCGACGGCCCTGCCCTGCGCCTGGGTGATGTGCTGCGCGCCTCTTTCCAACCGGCTGTTCAGGAGCAGCTCATTTCTCTGCCGTCTGCGGCGCTTCGTCCAGGTGACGTAGCATGGCGGGTAGATGAAGATAACCGCCTACGCCGTACACCGGTCACGCTGGCTTATCGCGGTGAAGATGATGCGTTAATCCGTAGCGGGTTGGAAACCGGCCAGCAGGTCGTCACCGCTGGGTTGGCCCAGCCCAGAGAAGGCCAGCTCGTGCGCGTCCGCCGCCCCAAAGACACCCCGGCTCAAGCGGAAGATGAACCGGGAGATGAGTCATGAAAGTGCCACGCGGCCCATTAGCTTGGATGGTGGATCACGGCGTAGCGCCTAACTTACTGATGGTGCTGTTTATCGTCGGCGGCCTCATGGCTTCGCTGGCGATTAAAAAAGAGGTCTTCCCCGAGTTCGAAACCGAAGTTGTGCAAGTCTCTATCAGCTACCCCGGCGCCACGCCGGAAGATGTGGAACAGAGCCTGCTGCTACCGGTGGAAGCCGCGATTGCTGATGTAGAAGGCATCGACGAGCTGACCGCCACGGCCAGCGAAGGCAGCGCCAGCGTCAACGCGACACTAATTGACGGCGTGGATGTCATGCGCGCCTACCAGGATATCCAGCAGGCGGTGAACGCCATCACTACGCTCCCCAGCGCTGCCGACCCACCGCGCTTTACCCTGGCGGGGCGCTCCCGCAGCGTGTTGAGCTTGCAGGTCTACGGCCCGGTCGGCTTAGAGGCGCTGCATGACGCCGCCGAAGATGTGCGCGGCGAACTCCAAGCCACCTCGGGCATTTCCCGCGCTGAGCTTTCCGGCAACCGCGAGCGGGAGATTCAAGTTCATCTCGATGATGAGGCCATTGAGCGCTTTGGCCTCGATCATCAGGAACTGGCCAGCCGCATTGCCGAAGAGGCGCTAGACCTTGCCAGTGGCCAGCTAACGACGGCCGAAGGGGAATGGCTAATTCGCTACCAAGGACGCCGCAATAGTGCCGAAGCCTTTGCCGAGCTGCCGATTCTGACCAGCTCACAAGGAATGCCCATCACGCTTGGGGATATCGCCGAGGTCAGCGATGGCTTCGCCGAAACCGACCGCGAGGAGTTTTATAACGGCCAGCCCGGCCTATCAGTGGATGTTTATCAGATTGGCGACCAAACCCCGACCAGTATTTCGGAAGCGGTCAACGGTGAGCTTGAGCGCCTGCGTGCAGGCATGCCGGAAGGCGTCAGCCTGGATATTTCCCGCGATAGCTCAGAAGTTTATGAAGACCGCCTCAGCCTACTGTTAAAAAATGCCTGGATGGGACTAGCGCTGGTATTGGTACTTATGGCGCTGTTTTTAGAAGCACGGCTGGCATTCTGGGTCACCCTGGGCATCCCCACAGCGTTTCTCGGCGCGATGCTGTTTCTGCCCTGGATCGGCGTCTCGCTCAATATGATGTCGATGTTCGCCTTTATTATCGCCCTGGGCATCGTCGTCGATGACGCCATTATCGTCGGCGAGAATATCTACAGCTACCGTGAAGAGGGCTATTCGCTGCGCGATGCGGCAGTCAAAGGCGCCAGCGAAATTGCTACTCCGCTGACCTTCGCGATTCTTTCCAATATTGTCGCCTTCCTGCCGCTACTCTTTTTACCCGGCTTTTTGGGGCTGATTTTTGCTACCGTGCCGGTGGTGGTGGTCACGGTATTCTTGATCTCTTGGCTGGAAGCCTTGGTCATTCTGCCCGCTCACCTCGCGCATAGCCGAAAACCCCGCCAAACCCCGACGTGGCAGCGCCCCCTGGAAGCGCTGCGCCAGCGGCTTCAGGGAGGTTTACACCACTTTACCTACCGCCAGTTTGAGCCGTTCTTGCAGCGCGCCCTGAACCAACGCCTGCTGAGTATTTCGCTGGGCATCGCCATTCTGCTAATCGCGCTCTCCTGGGCGATGAGCGGGCGGTTGGGTTTCTCGCTAATGCCACGGGTCGAATCAGATCAGGTGCAGGCCACGGTCACCCTACCCATTGGCAGCAATATCAGCGTTAGCCGCGAGCTAAGCCAACAGCTGCTCGACGCCGCCGATGCCCTTAGCGAGCGCGAAGAGACCCTCAGTTTTAGCAGTTCACGCAGCCGCCTGGACGGCGAAAGCCTGGAAGTGCGGTTAGATATTGCCAGCGAAAGCCTGGAAGCGTGGCCACCCTCACGGATCGCCCGAGAGTGGCGCGATCTTACCGGTGATTTGCTCGGCGCCCAGTCGGTGCGTTTTGAAGCCGACGTCGGCGGGCCTGGTAGTGGCGCGGCGCTCAGCCTCCGACTCTCCCACCCGAATACCCAGGTACTGGAAGCCGCCGCCGAACGGCTAGCGGAAACGCTAGGTGGCTATGGCCTTACGGATATCGACAGCGGCCTGGGCGACGGCAAGCCACAGTTAGAGATGCGTCTTTCTGCCGAAGGCCGCGCCTTGGGGCTCACGGGTAATAACCTGGCCCAAGCCCTGCGAGGCCCTCTCCAGGGCGCCACGGCGCTTGAACAGTACGTAGGGCGCAGCGAAATCAGCGTTGAGGTGCGTTTGCCCAATGACAACCGCGACAGCTTGAACGAGCTTTACCGCATGCCGGTGCGCACCCCCGATGGGCTGAGTGKGCCGCTTTCCAGGGTAGCCGACATTACCATCAGCCAAGCCTCTAGCAGCCTTGAACGCATTAACGGCCGGCGGATTATTACCGTCACCGCCGACTCCGAAAGCGACCTGGCCATTAACCAAGTGCTTGCCACACTACAGGAAGAAGTGTTCCCCAATTTGGAAGCGACCTGGCCGGGGCTGGAAGTCAGCATGGGCGGTCGTCAGCAGGACACCGCCGATAACTTAGCCACGCTAAAAACCTCCATGTGGTTAATGATTGCTGCACTCTACGCCTTGCTCGCTATTCCCTTCAGAAGCTACCTACAGCCGCTGCTGGTGCTGGCCGCGATCCCCTTTGGCATTGTCGGCGCCGTCGCTGGACATATGATCATGGGCTTTGGGCTTTCGATTATCAGCCTGTTGGGGATGCTCGCCCTTTCAGGCGTGGTGATTAACGACGCCCTGGTGCTGATCGACTACGCCAACCGCAAACGCCGCGAAGGCATGGCCGCCAGGGAAGCCATTGTGGCGGCCGCCMCCCGCCGCTTACGGCCGATTATGATGACCACGCTGACGACCTTTCTAGGCCTGGCGCCGATGATCTTAGAAACATCGCGGCAGGCGCGCTTTATGATTCCCATGGCAATTTCACTGGGCTTTGGCATGCTGTTCGCCACCGTGATACTGCTGATCCTGGTGCCCTGCCTCTACCTGGGCATGGAGAATGTTCGCGAACGGCTCAGCGCGCCGCGCCAGCCTGATCCAACTACAAACAAGCCTAGTCAAACAGAGGGAGCCCGCTGATGGCCTTGCTAACCGCCATACGTCAATGGCGCCCCTCCCAGTTGGGGCTCAAGCTGTTTGTGATTATTCTCAGCGTCAATATAGCGATCTCAGCCAGTATGTTTCTGGCCGTCTCCTACAGTATTGACCGCGGCTTTCTCGACTACCTCAATCAAGCCCAGGAGCGCCGCGCCACACTGCTGGCTGACGGCCTCGTGACTCGCTGGGAAACCCAGCAGAGCTGGGAGTGGCTGGAGCAGTCACCGGAGCGCTGGCCATTCATTGTTCGTTTTGAGCTAGGCCAAGAAAACCGTGACCGCCCTTCGCCACTCGGCGAGGCGCGTGATTTCACCCTGCGCGCCGCCGATGACCGCTTTGTGGTGCCGCCCAGGAGTGGTCGGGAAGGCTCGGGCAGTTGGCATTGGCTGACCCTGCGTAGCGGTGATACCCATATCGGCTCGCTGGGTTTCCGGCCTCCCCGAGAAATGATGGAGCGTATGGAGAGCCGCTTCCTGGAGCGCCAGCAACGCAATCTCGTGCTTATCGTGGTATCTCTCTGCGTTGCCTCGCTGCTACTGGCGGGCGGGCTCTCCTGGTGGCTGGGGCGACGCACCCGAGCACTGGCGGGCGCCACGCTGCGGCTTACCGAGGGCGACTATCGCACCCGGCTGCCTGAACGCGGTCGCGATGAGCTATCGCGCCTGGCACGCGACTTCAACGTATTGGCAGCAACCCTGGAAGCCAGCCGCGATGCCCGTGCACGCTGGGTGTCTGACACAGCGCACGAACTGCGCACGCCGCTGGCGGTGCTGCGCGGCGAGATCGAAGCCATGCAGGATGGCATTCGCCCGCTGAACCAGGAGAACCTTAGCTCCCTCGCCCAAGAGGTGGGGCAGCTAGAGCGCTTAGTCGCGGATTTGCGCCTGCTGTCGCAGAGCGACGCGGGCGCTCTAGATATCCAACTGGCGCCGATGGACCTGAGTGACTGCCTCGCCAGCCGCCTCGCCGACGCCGACCGCTGGTTAGTCGAAAGCGGTTTAACGCTGACCGAACAGATCGAGCCTGGCATTATGATTCGTGGCGATGCCCAGCGCCTGCGCCAGCTCTGGAACAACCTGTTGGACAACAGCTGCGCCTATACCCAGCCGCCGGGAGAGCTACGCGTCACGCTTACCGCTCAGCAGGGAATGGCCGTAGTCATCTGGGAAGACAGTACGCCAGGCGTGCCGGAAGGTGAATTAGCCCGTTTGACCGAGCGGCTCTATCGCGTTGAAGGCTCGCGCAGCCGTGCCAGTGGCGGCAGCGGTTTAGGACTCTCAATTGCCAGCGCCCTGGTTAATGCCCACGGCGCAACGCTGACGCCCTCTAGCTCAACGCTAGGTGGGCTACGCTGGACGCTACGTTTTCCGCTGTTGGCTGCTGATTAATATTTCCGGGATTAATGTCTCCAAAACTGATAGTACAAGAACCGTTACGCCCTGCTTTTACGTTCACTGTTAAGCGAGTCTACCGCTATGTCTGATGCTGCCTCTTTACTGATTGTTGAGGATGAACCGAAGATTGCCCGCCTAATGACGGACTACTTAACCACTCATGGTTTTGAGGTGACGACCTTAGGCCATGGCGATGAGGTAATGCCGTGGCTGGAGCAACACTCCCCCGCTTTGGTGCTGCTCGATATCATGCTACCAGGCAAAGATGGCCTCACCCTAAGCCGGGAAATTCGTCAAAAGTGGCCGACCATTGCGATCATTATGGTCACCGCCAAGGTAGAAGAGGTGGATCGCTTGCTGGGGCTAGAGCTGGGTGCCGATGACTACATCTGCAAGCCATTCAGCCCCCGGGAAGTAGTCGCCCGGGTGAAGGCGGTGCTGCGCCGCAGCCAAGCAGTCGCCGATGCCCCAACCAAGGTGCAAAACGCCCCTGTGGTATTAAACGAAGACGGCTGGCAAGCGCTCGCCCACGGGCAGGATTTAGGCCTAACGGCGGTGGAGTTCCAGCTATTGCGGGTGATGATGCAGGCCCCAGGCCGAATTTTCAGCCGTGAACAGTTAATGGATCATATGTATCGCGACAACCGCATCGTTTCAGAGCGCACCGTGGACAGCCATATTAAAAAGCTGCGCAAGAAAATCCACGAAGCGCTTCCGGAGCTGGAGATCATCCGTTCTGTCTATGGCGTAGGGTATAAGTACCAGCCGGAGGGATAACAACAGGACTGCTTATGAAGGCGCTTGTAGTAGAAGACAACGTTAATTTAGCCAACTCTATTGCAGCCACACTTAGCGAGGCTGCCTTTAGCATTGATGTCGCCGACGATGGCAGAAAAGCACTCCATATGCTTGAACAGGGCGGATACGATCTGTTGGTGCTGGATCTCGGCCTGCCTGAATTGGATGGCATCTCCCTACTACGCAGATTACGCCATCAGCAGGATACGATCCCTGTCTTGATTATTTCGGCTCGCGACAGCCTGGATCAGCGCATACATGGTCTTGAAGTGGGTGCAGACGATTATCTATGCAAGCCTTTTTCGTTGGAAGAAGTTACTGCACGTGCCCGGGCGTTAGTGCGGCGTGCCAAGCACTTTGGCGGAGAAACGCTGCAGTGTGGGCGCTTAGAGTTTTTACCTGATGCCATGGAGCTTCGGCTTGACGGCAAACCCTTGCTGTTGCATCGCCGCGAGTTAGAAGTCATGGAGTACCTGCTGATAAACCAAAATCGCCTCGTTAATAAGGATCAAATTATTGACCGACTATCTACCTCCGATGAGTCGGTCAGCTACGCCGCAGTAGAGACTTACATCTCCCGGATTCGTAAAAAAATTGGCTACGATTTCGGCTTAAAAACGGTACGCGGCCTGGGCTATTACCTGGAAGCTAAAGACTGTGAACCTAAAGACGTGAAAGCCCCTGGCTATGAATAAACGCCAATCGATCCGCAGTCGGCTGCTTTTATGGATTGGACTGCCTTTCACCGCCCTCGCGATCTTGGCATTGATCTCTAGTCACCTGCTGCTGTCTCGCCAAATTAATGCCACCTTTGATGACCTGCTACTTAATGCAGCTCAGAGACTGGAGCGTCGAATTTACACAGCGGATGGTGAGCTACGCATCAATATGCACTATTTCAGCATCAGTACACTTGGCAGCAGAGGTGAAGGAAAAATTTTCTATCGCATTAAAGAAAATGACGGAGACATAATCGCAGGCTTTAGCGGTTTGACAGATCCACCCCAAACGTCTCAAGAGCCCATTTTTTATGATGTAGATTATGCGGGCAATGCTTTAAGAGCTGTTGCGCTCACCCTTCCGTTCCGGAGAGGAGGCGAACCGGTAGACATTGAAGTCGTCGTCGCCGAATCAAAGGAAGCCCGCCACACCCTTACCAACGACTTCATGATAACGCTCACAGGATTAATGGTCGTTACAGGATTACTAGCCATTTCAATTGCACTTTTAGCCATTCACCTTGGGTTAGCACCTCTTAACGCGGTTAGCCAAGCCTTGCGACAACGTTCACCGAATGACTTGCATGCATTGGATGATGCAGCCCCAAAAGAGATCCTGCCGCTAATCCAGAGTATTAATCACTTAATGCAGCGTATGCGGCGCAGTATTGAAAGCACTCAGCAGCTCAATGCTGATGTCTCGCATCAGCTTAGAACACCTGTCTCAGAGATTCGCGCTTTAACGGAAATGTCGCTTAAAGACTCCTCGCAATCACCCGCTCATACTAGCCTGCGAGAGATTCAACGCATCGCTGAACATGCCAGTCACACCGTTAAGCAACTGCTTAAATACGCCAAAACACGCAGTGAATTAGTTGATACGTCTCATCTCGAAAGTGTCGATTTAATCGCCATTTGCCATGACGCCTGTGCCCAGACTGCCCCTAATATTTATAAACAGAACCAAGAACTCGCCTTTGATCAGCATAAAGCTATTCCTAACATTTTAGGCGACCCCATAATGCTGCGCTGGTTAGTAACCAATTTAATCGAAAATGCCAGCGTGCATGCGGGTGGCAGCATGGCCTATAGAGGCGTTATAACCGTTGCACTAACGGCTGACACGCGCCAAGTAACGTTAACGGTTAGCGATGAGGGTACCGGCGTGGAGGAAGCGCAGCTTTCCAAATTGACGGAACGCTTTTTCCGCCACAACAAACATACGCCTGGCAGCGGATTAGGGCTGGCCATTGTAGAACAAATTGCAACGACGCACTCTGCCCGCCTGGCGTTAACAAATCGCCCCCAGGGCGGCTTTGAAGTCACGGTGACTTTCCCCGCTATTTAAGCGGCTGATTAACTATTCGCAGCATTAGCGGGGTCATAAAGATCAATAACAGTAGACGCAGTATGTGGTGAGAAACAACATAGACTGGGTCGATACCCATCACCATGGCGATCACCGCCATTTCTCCTMCTCCACCAGGAATTAACGCAAGCAGGACAGCAACGAAGGCTAGTTGAGTAAAACTTGAAACCAACCATGCCATTAGCGCCGCTACCACCAACGCAAATAGGGCAAATGTAATCCCATAGCGCCCCATGCTGACTACCTGCGACCACTGAGTTCCTGAAAAACGCGAGCCTACAGAAGCCCCCAGCACCAGAAAGGCTGCAAGCACTACCCCAGTCGGCAGGGAGTAATCAAATCCAAGGTTAGCAATAATGGCCCCTGCGGCCATGGGCCCTAAAAACTCAGGCAGGGGAATTCTTAACAAGCGCGCTAACCACCAACATAGTGGTGCCAATAACAGAGGCAAGATATCGACTAAGGCTAGCGCTGATGGCGAACTGGCAAGCGCTACATCATCAACAAAAAAACTCGCCACGAAAGCCGCACCCGAGACCACGGTGACTAAGCGTAGCGAGTGAGAGATGGCGATCCAGCGTAAATCTCCATTTGCACGTTCAGCCAGCACCAGCGTTGAATTCATACTCCCTGGGTACGAGCAAAAAATAGCATTCATGCGTCCTACACTTGCTCGGTTAAAAATCCAGAATCCGCCGATCAGCATTAGTCCCATATAAACCAGCATTGCCAGCACACTGGGGTACCACAAAACCAATCCTACGAGTTCATCTGCTTGGATTCGATTCCCTATAAATAGCCCTAGCAGTGCTATGGCAGTGCGGTGTACACGCTTATCGACACCTGTTTTCACCCCCATCAGTGATAAGCCCATCACCATAAACAGAGACCCAAGCATCCAAGCCAAGGGCAATGAAAAAAGGGKGGCAAACCAGCCACCCATAAAACCCAAGCCAACGGTAATGACAGTTCTTTTCAACATTTCAAATTCTGAATTCAAGAATCATAGTTGAGCAGCCTCTTGGCGCGCTTTAAGCCGCTTCATTACAGGCTGGCTAAATAGTGAGATCAGCAGTAAGGCAAAAATAGCCAGCGTTACTGGGCGCTCAAAAACGTACGTAATGTCGCCACCACTGATTTGATAGGAGTGAAGTAGCGATTTTTCAGCCAACGATCCTAATAGCATGCCGATCACAGCGGCGGGTACGGAGTAGCCGTAGTGGCGAAATATCCAACCGATCACCGCAAACACCAGCACCGTAGCGGGCCCAGTCATATTGCCGGTTAGCCCGAAGGATCCCATTACCGCCAGCACCAACACAGAAGGAATCAAGTAGCGCATGGGCACTTTGACGATATTGGCCAAGAGAGGAATAAACAGTAAGCCGATGATCACCAGTAGAAACACCTGGGCAAAGTTAGCGAAGATAATCGCGTAAACCACATCCGTTTGTTGGCGAATAAACTGCGGGCCGCCAGTGATGTTATGCATAGCAAACGCCGCTAACATTACCGCTGTAGCGCCACCGCCGGGAATCCCTAGTGCCAGCAGTGTTGCCATCGAGCCCCCTTCGGAGCTGCTGTTAGCCGCCTCAGATGCCACGACCCCTTTCGGATTGCCTTTCCCAAATGAGTCGGGATCCCGATCACGGCGCTTAGTTTCTATGTAAGAGAGCAGGTTAGACACGGATGAGCCCACACCAGGAACCGCCCCGACCAACACCCCGATCAAACCACCCCGAATCATCACAACAGGATAGCGCATCGCCATTCTGCAACCTTCGAAGATCTCGCTCACCTTGACCTTACGGGCATCGGCGGATTCAACGATGAAGCCCTTGTTGGCCAGCTTAAATAGCTCAGAGGCCGCAAACATACCCATCATGGCAGGGATAACAGGCACGCCGTCCAACAGGTAAGTCTGCCCCATCGTACCGCGTGCCAAGCCGATTTCGCTAAACCCAATCGTCCCGACTAACAGGCCAACAAACCCTGCAATCAAGCCTTTAAGCACCTGTTCGCCTTTTAAGCTCGCGATCAGCGTCATCCCCCAGAGAATCACTACAAACATCTCTGCTGGCCCCAATCTCAGCACCATGTAGGAAAGCGGCTGTATCATAAAGAACAGCACCACGTAGCCCATCAGCGCGCCAATCACCGAGGAGGCTAACGCGACACCTAACGCCTGGTTATGCTGCCCCTTCCGCGCCATGGGGTAACCATCAAACGCGGTAGCGATTGCCGAAGAGGTACCCGGAATATTCATCAGAATGGCTGGGATACCGGCACCAAATGAGCCGCCAGTAAAAATAGCGGTAAGGAACAACATGGCTTGAATAAAGTCCATGTACATGGTCATCGGCAGGAAAATGGCCATAGCCATTGATATCTGCAGGCCTGGCGTTGCGCCAAAAATAAGCCCCAGTACGATACCCGGCACTACCACCAACCAAGGGCCAAAATTAGAAAAAAGCAGATCAAAACTCTGCCCTACTGCGCCAAAATCAATCATGGTATCTCCTCAGCTTGGAAGCAGCAGCAGTGTCATCGGGTACGGCAGCATCTGCGAGAAAAAGAACGCGACACTCAGCCCAAAAACGACGCTATAACCACCTACCAACAACCAATTGCGCTCCCCCTTAAGGATCAGGAAAAGCGCCAGAAACGCTACGGTGGCAATATCAAAGCCTATCGCTTCAAGCGACATTACATAGGCGGCGAAGAGACCCACAACAGGTAATGTTTTATGCAGCGGTTCTTCTTCAGAGGAGCGAAACAGCGAGCCGTGTTTAATACGCAGGATCAACTCGAGTGCAATAATCGCTAACACGATAACGGCAAGTGGCAATATAAGCAGCAGGTTTTGCGGTGTGGCGGATACGCGAATGGCGTCTAATAAATACCATAGTGTAAAGCCAGCCAGACCCATGAGAACGATAAAGTCCCCATAGTCACGTTTACATTCAGACATGGTAAAACCCCATACTGGCCCCTCATTAATGTGAGGGGCCAGCTATCATGGAAGGACTAGTTCGAAAAAACTGTTCGGAAAAACCTGGTCGTGAAAATTAGTTAAGCAGGTGAGCGTATTTTTCAAACACCTGATAGTTTTCGCGCATCAGCTCGTTGGAGCGCTCTGGGCCTACCCAAACGCCGCCCATTTCGTTGCGCTCAAGCTGCTCTTGAACATCTTTGCGGGCAAGCGCACTTTGAATAGCCGAGGAGATCTTCTCGAAACGCTCAGGATGCTGGCGCTCCATTTCACTGGTCACTGCAAAGCCGCGCATTGAGCCCTGAAGAACGGGCACCTCAAGATTCATCGGCGCCAGCGCTTCATTGATTGGGAGTGCATCCCACTGCTCAATGCGCTCATCACTTACGATCGCCAACGGGGTTAAGAACTCACGGATTCCCTCACTGCCCTGGGCACTAATAGAGACGAAATCCACCTGCCCACCCGCTACCGCTGAACGGGCTTCGCCACCGCTGTTATAGGTCACCAAGTTGAGGTTATCTTGGGGAATACCTGCTTCATCAAGTAGCAAGCGCACCATTAAGTGACCAGCAGAGCCTTGAACCACCGCACCGCGTACTTGACCCTCTTCTTCGCGGATCGCTTCAAGCAGGCTTGGCAGGTCTTCATAACCGCTGTCTTTATTTGCAGCGATTAGATCCAAATCAAACCACTGGAAGTTGATATAAGAAAAGTCGTCGACACTAAACTCTGCATCACCAGTCAGGATCGAGTTGGTTAAGTAAGGAGCAAACGTCGAGGCATAGACGGTATAACCATCATCAGGCACGTTAAGGACGTAATTAGAAGCAACCTGAGTGCCCGCACCGGGGCGATTAGTTACTTGTACCGGCACACCTAGCTCTTCGGAAATAGGCCCTGACATCATGCGGGTCATACGATCCGCGCTTCCGCCGGTGCCAAAACCTACCACCATGTTGAGCGGTCGAGAGGGAAAGTCGTCAGCTACAGCAGGAAGCGCCATTGATAGAGAGGCAATGGCGGCCGTTGCCCCTACCAATATCGATTTGATATTAAACGATAAGGAAGCACTGGAAGTGTTAAGCATAGCGTGGCTCTCTTTTTATAGGTTTGTTTGGTTTTCGCACAGGTATCTCGCTGTGAGCTTAGAACGCTACTCCCCGAAACTGTCACCAACCTTGCATAAAGTAAGAACGCAACTAAAGTCTAGTCCTCACTAACTACCTGCCGATTGAACAACGCGATGCCTGCATCAATGGCTGTGCAGAAAAAGATCGCTATCAATATTCCACTGACTTTCAGGTTATCTAGGTGTTTCTTAGCGTAAGCTAAAGTATTGGTTCGGACTGTCGATAGTACTATTAGCCTGCTTAGAACCTATTTCCCTAAGCAGGCCTGCGTAGTCGCTGTTGCGCCTGCTTAAAATAGCCTTTAACACTATCGAGAGATTGCCATGACCATCTCTTTACCTACCGGGAGTGCCCCTTTAGACGCACATCCTTTACGTAGTGAGCCGTCAAATGCCCAGCAAGTAACAACAACATCGGTCTCTTCCAAAGCCGCAACGACGGATTCCAATACCAGCATTCACTTGGATCTTTCGCCCGTGGCTAGAGGCATAGCCTCAGCTTCAGAAAAGGCTGGTAACACACAGGAAGCGAAGAACACTAAAATCGATGAAAGCGATCTCCCACAGGAGGTCAAAGAGTTACTAAAGCGAGTTGCTGAATATAGAGAAAAATTAAGGGAGAAACAGCAGGAACTGGAAGATGTTATGCGCGACCAGTCCCTAAACGATGAACAACGACAAGCAAAACTTGACGCCCTGCAACAGGAAATCAGTAGCCTCAATAATTCGCTTCAAGAGGCTATGAGCCAACTAAGCAAACTCGTCACTCAGATGGATCTTGATGATGACGCTGTTGTCGGAATGATGTCATTGGCCATGTCTTGATGACGTATAGGCGTTAAGGATTGACCTGCCGATTGAGAAACGCGATGCCCGCATCTATGGCGCCGCCACGCAGCAGGAAGCTAGTAATGTGGCCGCGCCAGCGCTGCAGGTAAAGCTCGCTCTCTATATTGTTGTCCTGCAGGGCTTTATAAAAGTCCGTAGCGTGATCGACCGGCACTAGTTGATCCCAATTGCCGTGGAACAGAAAAAAAGGCGGCGCCTTCGGGGTAATTTGCCGCGCGGGTGAGGCTAAGCGATATGCTTCGTTTTCTTCAGCGCGGGTACCGCCGATAAAGTCGACCACTAAGCGCCCATCATCAAATTTGAGCAAATCACTGGGTAGCCCGCCAGCCAATACCGCGGCTAAACGGCTCTGCTCGCCGCCGTAGGGTTCGGCCAGCGGCCCTTCTGCTCCCGCCACCGCCAGCAAGCTCACCAAATGCGCACCGGATGAAAACCCAACGCCTACAATTCGGTTTGTATCCACTTGCCACTCATCCGCATTAGCGTGAATCCAGGTCATCGCCTGCTGCAAATCATGCAACTGGCTAGGGAAGCGATACTCCGGCGCAAAACGGTACTCAATATTCACCGCCACGTAGCCTTGCCCCGCCAACTGCTCGGCGATGCCCTGCATATCTTCCGGCGTTCGATTGCGCCAGCCACCACCGTGTACCACCAAGGCGGCTGGTCGCAGCCCGTCACTTAAATTATTAGGCAGGTAAACGTCCGCCGTTAACGCCTGGGGCCACTCGTCTGGCGTGTAGGTTGCTGGCGGAATGCGTGTAAAGGGCTGGGGTTCGTGCAGTTGACTACCTTCAATGGCAGGGTCATCACCTTGGCTAACGTGCTGGACAGCGCTACAGCCACTTAGCAATAAGGCAACCGCCCCTAGGCCAGTAACTCGGCGTAGGGTGGTAAGTGCTCCATGCTGTTGCCACTCGCGAATTAGCTTGGTACGCGACATTATGTTTCTCCTGGATTAATAGGTGACCCCTCACCTACCCACTACGACCTGCAACAAGCCAATAAGATCATGATTGTTGCACACTATCTGCAAACGGTTTGCACGCCGCCTAGTGATACTGGCATCGTCAACTCACCAGGAGAGAACTATGAACGTTTCAAGTGCTAAGAAAATGTCAATTCGCCAACTGTTTGCCCCTGCCCTGCTGGCTATCGCCATTATGCCATTAGCGTTTGCCGCTCAAGCGCATAGCCACGGTGACCATGAAGGCCAAGGCCCTGATCGCGAGCGTATGGAAGAACGCATGGAGGAGCGTCGCCAAGAGGTGTACGAGCGTGCTGATATCTCAGCTGAAAAACAGGCCGAGCTCAACGAGGCACACGCCGAACATCGTGAAGCCATGCAGTCACTGCGCGAAGAACACCACGAGCGTGTAGCTGAAATTCTCACCGAAGAAGAGCAAGAAGCACTGCGCAACGCCATGCAAGAAGCCCATGAAGAGTATCGTGGCAAGCATGGCAAAGGTGGCCACCACGATGATCATAGAGACGAGCATGCCGATAGCGAATAAACGCGGGTAAATCGTCAAAAGTAGAGCCAACGCCCGGTATCCCCGGGCGTTTTTGTATCTATGCGTTCGTCACCACACTGCTAGCTTCACGCTAATTCAACCCAAATAGAGGAGGTTAACTTGAAGGGGGGCGCTTAATCGCGTATTTTATTTGAACGTTCATTCAAAATAAAATCATCTTTCAACAACAGGAGTCCGCCTGCATGGCGAAAGACAACCCCATCCTCCCCTCCCGCGACCGCCTCAACCCCGTGGTTTTCCACGGCAGTGTGGCGGGTATCATCATTTTTTTGGTGCTCACCATGCTGTTCACCGAACAAGCAGGTGCCTTTTTTGATGCCGGCCTTGCTTGGGTAAGCAAAACCTTTGGCTGGTACTACATGCTCGCCATTGTGGCGTATCTGGTCTTTGTCATTGCGATTGGTATGTCACGCTTTGGCAGCATCCGCTTGGGGCCCGATCACTCACGACCTGAGTTTTCGCTGCTCTCCTGGTCTGCCATGCTGTTTGCCGCGGGTATCGGTATCGACCTGCTATTTTTCAGTGTTGCCGAGCCGGTTGCCCACTATTTGGCACCGCCGGATTTAACCCCGGAAAGCCAGGCAGCGATGCGTAACGCCGTCGTTCAAACCTATCTGCACTGGGGGCTCTCCGGCTGGGGGCTGTACGTGTTGATGGGTATGGCGTTGGCCTACTTTAGCTACCGCCACCGCCTGCCGCTAGCGATCCGCAGCGCGCTCTACCCAATTCTGGGCAAGCGTATCCACGGCCCCATTGGTAACGCTGTCGACATTACTGCGGTGATCTCCACCGTGTTCGGCATCGCCACCAGCCTGGGTATTGGGGTGATGCAGCTCAATTACGGCCTCACCTATATGTTCGGCGTGCCGGAAACGCTCACCGTGCAGGTGATTTTGATTGTCTTGGTGGTCGTACTGGCAACGATTTCTGTGGTAACCGGCGTTGAGAAAGGCATTCGTCGCCTCTCTGAGTTCAACATGCTGTTGGCATTGGCGCTGATGCTGTTCGTGCTCTTCTCCGGCGACACGCTGGTTTTGCTGGATAAGGTGGTCAATAACGCAGGTGATTATCTGTCTGGGTTTGTCGGTGCCAGCTTTGACACCTACGCGTTTGCCGATGAAGGCGCCCAAGAGTGGAAGATGTGGTGGACGATCTTCTTCTGGGGCTGGTGGATTGCCTGGACACCGTTTGTGGGTCTGTTCCTGGCGCGTATCTCCCGCGGCCGCACCATTCGTGAATTTGTCGCAGGCGCCTTGTTTATTCCGCTCGCCTTTATGATGGTGTGGATGTCGGTATTTGGTAACAGCGGTATTGAGCTGGTCGCCAACCAAGGTGTTGCCGAGCTGGGTGAGCAGGCCCTTAACACCCCGCAAACCACGCTCTACACACTGCTTGAGTACTATCCCTATGTAGGTCTTACCGCCGCGGTCGTCACCGTGCTGGGCATCGTATTCTTTATCACCTCTGCGGATTCGGGTGCGCTGGTATTGGCCAACTTCACCTCGATTTTGAGCGATGTGAACCACGATGCGCCGGTTAAATTACGTATTTTCTGGTCGGCGGTGATCGGCTTGATCACCATTGCCCTGCTCATGGCCGGTGGCTTGAACGCGCTGCAGAGCGCTGTGGTGATCACCGCACTGCCCTTCTCGCTGGTTATTTTCGCGGTGATGGTGGGCATGTATAAAGCCCTGAAACTTGAAGGTAGCAAAGCCGATGCCCGCCGCATGATTGCCGGAGGCGCCCCAGGCGGAGACTGGAAGGAGCGTTTGGATCGCGCCCTGGATACCTCTAATCGTGCAGGTGCCGCTGCGACGATTGAGCACTCCATTCGCCCAGCGATGACGCAGTTTGCTCAGGAGCTTGAAAGCCGAGGCCAAACCGCCAATGTGACCGAAGAACACGTTGAGGGCGAATCTCTACCTAACCTGATGCTCCAGGTCGACTTCGGCGAAGCTACCAGCTTTGTCTATCAGGTGTGCCCGCACCGCATGCGTACACCAAGCTTCATCCCCGCCGATGATGACTTCTATGTACGTCTGGACGTCTACCTAGCAGAAGGTGGTCAAGATAAAGACCTTAACGGTTACACCCGTGGTCAGGTAATTGGAGATCTGGTGGCTGAGTATGAACGCCATCTGCACTTCCTCACCTTGGCCGGTCAGCAGATGGGCCATGTGCAGGCGATGCCTGGCACTATCGGCGAGCCCCCTGAAGATTCCCAAATGTAACGGCGCTAGCATTTAAGCGAAAAAACAATCCCGGCCACGTGCCGGGATTTTTTGTGCGCAAACGACTCCGCGACTAACGCCTTGTTGTGCAAATTTCAGCGCAGGCGTAGCGTAATGACTTGTTTTCCCTATTCTTAGGAGACTGGCCCCATGTCCCGTGCCCATCGCTCTTCGGCTTACGTTTTCCCGCTGCCTGGCAGTGCGCTAGTAAGCACTTGGCGTGAAGGGTATACGCTGGCCAAATTAAAGCGCGATGTTATGGCGGGACTGACGATTGGTGTGGTGGCGGTACCGCTTTCCATGGCACTGGCAATCGCCACCGGCGTGCCACCCCAGCACGGGCTTTATACTGCCATCGTAGCGGGCGCGGTGATCGCCTTAACCGGCGGTTCACGGTTTAATATCTCGGGCCCCACCGCCGCCTTCGTGGTCATTCTTTTTCCTATTGTGGCCAATCACGGTCTGGGTGGGCTGCTGATTGCCACGCTCATGGCGGGTGCTATCTTGGTCGCGCTGGGACTTTCGCGGTTGGGCAGTCTGATTCAGTACGTCCCTTACCCGGTGATTCTTGGCTTTACGGCGGGCATTGGCGTGGTGATTGCGCTGTTGCAACTACCTGACTTTCTTGGTTTATCCGGGGTCGAGCTTGGCGACAGCACCCTGCAGAACCTAATGCTGATTGGCCAAGCGCTACCCACACTTTCACCAGCAGAGATCAGTGTTGGGCTTATCACCCTGGCGACGCTGTTAATCTGGCCCCGCCTGAATACGCCTGTACCTGCCCCGCTGGTAGGTTTGGCGGTGGGCACGGTGGTGGCTGCGCTATTGCTGATGAGTGGTGTTGAAGTCGATACCATCGCTTCACGGTTTAGCTGGGAGTTCGAAGGTGAGAGCGGCAGTGGAATCCCCCCCTTTGCGCCTAGCTTCACCGCGCCGTGGCATTTTCCCGGCGCAGATGGCACCCCACTTGAGATCAACTTTGCACTGATTCAGGCGCTGCTTGGCCCGGCATTGGCGATTGCACTACTGGCGGCGATTGAATCGCTGCTGTGTGCCGTAGTGGCGGATGGCCTAACCCGCACCCGCCATGACCCTAACGCCGAACTGATTGGCCAGGGGCTGGGCAATATGGTGGTGCCCTTCTTTGGCGGCATTACCGCCACCGCGGCCCTGGCCCGCACGGCGACCAATATCAAAAGCGGTGCCTGTTCACCTGTCGCCGCGGTGGTGCATTCGCTGGTGGTATTACTTGCCGTGGTCGCGCTAGCGGGTGTGCTGGGATATGTGCCCATGGCCGCCTTAGCCGCCCTGCTGTTTATCATTGCCTGGAACATGAGCGAGGCTCGCCACTTTGTACATACGCTGAAAAGCGCGCCCGTCAGCGATGTATCAGTGCTGGTGATCTGCTTTGCCCTCACGGTAATTTTTGACATGGTGATCGCGGTGGCCGTCGGTATTGGCCTTGCGGCGGCGCTATTTATCCGCCGTATGGCACAGCTAACCCATACCCAGCGTTTAGACACACCCGATTCCGGCCAACACTTCCCCGCCGAAGTAGCGCTCTACAAAATCAGTGGCCCGCTCTTTTTCGGTGCGGCAGAAAAGGCTATTGCCACGCTGCGGGTGATTGATCACGGCGTTCGGATTGTCGTTTTGGATATGCGCGATGTGCCCAGCCTGGACACCACCGCCATGGTGGCGCTGGACAGCCTGCGCCGGGAACTGGGTGAGCAAGACGTAGGCGTTATATTTGTTGGACTGCCGCCGCGTATGGCGCTGAAAATTAAACGCGCGGGCATTAAGCGCGAAGCGGGTAAGTTAGCGGTCGTCAGCAACCTTGCCCACGCCGAGCGCATGTCGCAACGTTGGTTGGGCTGGCGGGATCAGGATAGCAGCAAGGTGACGGCGGGGACTTAATAGCGGCGATGTAATGGCAACGGTGGCATTAGAAAGGGGAGTTGCCTCCCCCGGTTGCTTATATAGCCAGCTTTCAGCTCGCCATATCAAGCACAATACGGCCTTCTATCTTGCCGTCGATCATGCGCTGGAAAATGTCGTTGATATTGTCCAGCGTATCGGTTGCTACCGTCGCTTTGACCTTGCCTTCGGCGGCAAAATCCAGCGCCTCCTGCAAATCACTCCGCGTGCCGACGATAGAGCCACGAATGGTAATACCGTTGAGCACCGTGCTGAAGATCGGCAGCGGGAAGTCGCCGGGCGGTAAGCCATTGAGCACCAACGTTCCGCCGCGGCGTAGCATATTCTGCGCCTGATCAAACGCCTTCGGCGATACCGCTGTGACCAAGGCACCGTGAGCGCCACCGATGGTTTTCTTCAAGTACGCCGCCGGGTCGGTGTTCATGGCGTTAACCGTTACCGTAGCGCCTAAGCGCTCGGCCAGGGCTAGCTTTCCATCATCGATATCCACCGCGGCAACATTCAGCCCCATGGCTTTGGCGTACTGCACCGCCATATGGCCCAGACCACCAATGCCCGAAATCACCACCCACTGGCCGGGGCGGGTATCGGTCATTTTCAAGCCTTTATAAACCGTCACTCCCGCACACAGCACCGGAGCTATTTCAATGAAGTCGATGGCATCCGGCAGGCGCCCAACATAGCCCGCATCCGCTAAGGTGTAGTCGGCAAACCCACCGTTAACGCTGTAGCCGGTATTTTGCTGAGACTCACACAGGGTTTCCCAACCGCCCAAACAGTGCTCGCAGTAGCCACAGGCCGAGTAGAGCCAGGGTACGCCGATACGATCCCCCTCTTTGACATGGGTGACACCTGCACCCACCGCCACGATATGCCCAACGCCTTCATGGCCGGGAATAAATGGCGGCGAGGGTTTCACCGGCCAATCGCCGTGGGCGGCGTGTAAATCGGTATGGCAAACCCCAGAGGCCGCCACTTTCATCAACACTTCGCCCTGCTTAGGGCGAGGTACGTCGACTTCTTCTATGACCAACGGCTGGCCAAACTCACGAACGACCGCCGCGCGCATTGTGCTATCCATGATGCAACTCCTAATAGTTTTCGATACGGCCATTTAAAAACGGCTCTTATCGGTAGAGTCAGCGTCAGGGGGACTGACAATACCGCCCGGCGAATACCGGGCGGTGTGGCTAGCAGAACGCTTAGAAGAAGCCCAGCGGGTTGATATCGTAGCTGACCAGCAGGTTTTTGGTTTGCTGGTAGTGCTCAAGGGCAACTTTATGGGTTTCGCGGCCAACGCCGGATTTCTTATAGCCACCGAAAGCCGCGTGGGCCGGATACTGGTGGTAGCAGTTAGTCCAGACACGCCCGGCTTGAATGCCGCGGCCCATGCGGAAAGCGACGTTCATGTCGCGGCTCCACACGCCTGCGCCCAGGCCAAACTCGGTGTCGTTGGCAATCGCCAGCGCTTCCTCTTCGTCTTTGAACGTGGTCACCGCCACCACCGGGCCAAAGATTTCCTCCTGGAAGACGCGCATCTGGTTATTGCCCTTCAACAGCGTGGGCTGAATGTAGTAACCGCTGTTAAGGCTGTCGTCCATGGTCTCTTTATTGCCGCCAGTGAGGAACTCCGCGCCTTCGTCGCGAGCGACATCCATGTACGACATGATCTTGTCGAACTGCTCTTGGGAAGCCTGAGCCCCTACCTGCACATCGGTATCCAGTGGATTACCGCGCTTGATGGTTTTCGTGCGTTCGATCACCTTGGCCATGAACTCTTCGTACATGCTCTCTTGGATCAGCGCGCGAGACGGGCAGGTACACACTTCACCCTGGTTAAAGAACGCCAGTACCAAGCCCTCTACCGCTTTATCAATAAACGTCGGTTCGGCGTTCATAATATCAGCGAAGTAGATATTGGGAGATTTACCGCCCAGCTCTACGGTGGAGGGGATAATATTTTCCGCCGCGCATTTCAGAATATGCGAGCCAACGGGGGTAGAGCCGGTAAAGGCGATTTTGGCGATGCGTTTGCTGCTGGCCAATGCCTGACCCGCTTCGGCGCCAAAGCCGTTGACGATATTAAGCACGCCCGGAGGTAGCAGGTCGCCAATCAATTCGACGACTTTCAAAATCGATGCTGGGGTTTGCTCGGCAGGTTTGAGCACCACGCAGTTACCCGCCGCCAGTGCCGGTGCCAACTTCCAAACCGCCATTAGAATCGGGAAGTTCCAGGGGATAATCTGGCCCACTACGCCCAGCGGCTCGTGGAAGTGATAAGAAACCGTGTTGGCATCGATATCCGCCGCCGTGCCTTCCTGCGAGCGTAAGCAGCCCGCAAAGTAGCGGAAGTGGTCAACGGCGAGAGGTAGATCCGCATTGAGGGTTTCGCGTACCGCTTTACCGTTATCCCACGTTTCCGCGACGGCAAGCATTTCCAGATTTTGCTCAATGCGGTCGGCAATTTTCAGCAAAATATTGCTGCGCTCTTGGACGGAGGTTTTCCCCCAGGCAGGTGCCGCTTTGTGGGCTGCGTCCAACGCTTTATCGATATCTTCTGCCGTGGAGCGGGGGATTTCGCAAAACACATGCCCATTGACGGGGCTAATATTGTCGAAGTACTGGCCTTTCACCGGGGCGACAAACTCGCCACCGATATAGTTGCCATAGCGTTTTTCAAATGACACCAAAGAGCCGGTATCACCAGGGTTGGCGTAGATCATTGTCGTGCTCCTGAGTATTATGATTATTTAGGTGCATTGACAGTGTTGTTCACTAAAGCAAATGGCGATATAGCCCGATGGCAGGATTAGCCCTCATCCCTTGGTAGGAGACGCCATGTATTCTCTGTTGGTGGCGGATGACCATCCGCTGTTCCGCGACGCACTACAAACCGTGATTAGCGGGGGCTTGGCAGGCAGCCAGTTATTGGAAGCGGAGAGCCTCGCTGACGCCATAGCGCTAATTGAAGCGAACACCGAGTTAGATCTACTGCTGCTGGATTTAAGCCTGCCGGATGCAGAAGGGCTAGACGGTTTAACACGGCTGCGCGAGAAATTTCCCTCGCTGCCGGTGGCGATCGTATCTGCGCATCAGGAGCGCCAGCTGGTACTCGATGCGATTACCTTGGGCGCGGTGGGCTATATCCCTAAATCCACCCCCCGGGAAGCGCTGCTGGCCGCGTTAACACAGATTCTTGAGGGTCAGCTCTACCTGCCGCCCGATGTGATGCGCCGCCCAGCGCCGCGCGCTGTTTTGGCACAACCCACCACCCAGACTTCGTCGTCCAGTGAGCGCTTAGCACGCTTAACCGATAAGCAGTTAGAGGTATTGGCGTGCATGACGACAGGCATGTCGAACAAGCATATTGCCCGGGAACTATTGATTGCCGAAACCACCGTTAAAACCCATGTCTCGGCGATTTTACGTAAGCTGAATGCCACGAGCCGGGTTCACGCGATCGTTATTGCGGGCGAAGAGGACCTAAGCTTTCACCGGGCCAACCGCACTCGTTAGACTGCGCCATTAGGCTTTATTGAGTAGCGTGCCAAGCAGCATGCGCAGCCGCAGGGGCTTTAAGGGTTTGAGCAAGCAGTGCATGCCGGCTTCACGGGTGGCACGCTTAATCTCCGCTTCGTGATTGGCCGTAATCACCACCGCAGCCAGGCCGGGATAGCGCCGCTGCAAGCGTGCGGCCAGCTCAATACCGGTTTCGCGGTGCTCGCCCAAATGATAATCCACCAGTAATACCGCCGGGCGTTCACCGTCACTGGCGGCTTCCAACGCACTTACCGTGGCGGCAGCCCGCACCCGGCAGCCCCAACTGCCCAGCAGCGCTTGCATGCCTTCTATAATCGCCAGGTCGTCATCAATCACCCAAATGACGCAGCCGCTCAACGCCTCCTCGTCAGCCTCAGGCAGTATCGCGCTACGCGTGTTGCTCACTGCGGGAACCGTTGCCGTTGCGTAGGGCACGGTAATCGAAAATAGCGCACCCACGCCGGGGCGAGAGGCCAGCGATATCGGCTGCTCCAGCATGATGCTGATACGATCGACGATGGCCAGCCCCAGCCCCAAGCCACGGCTGTGGGCACTGTTAGGCTGATTAGCGCGCCGAAACTCGAGAAAGATGGCTTCGCGCTGCTGCTCGGGAATGCCGGGGCCGGTATCGCCCACCATAATTTCCAGGCCGTCCCGCCTGCGTCGACAGCCCAGCAGCACACGGCCCTGGTCGGTGTAACGCACTGCGTTGCTTAAGAAGTTGCGAACCACCCGCGCAAGCAGCGCCAGATCGGACTCAACCACCGCGCTGGAAGGCACATAGTGAAGCGCCAGTCCCCGCACCCCGGCCACTTGGCGATACTCTTCGGCTAGCGCATCGAGCAGCGTGCTCACCGCAAAAGGCGCTTTATCAGCGTGTAGCACACCTGCGTCCAAGCGCGAAATATCCACCAGTGTGCCTATCAAACCTTCGACATCTTTCAGCGAGCGGCCTATATGGCTGACTAGCATTTGCGAGGTTTCAGGCAGCGAATGGGTCTCCAAGGCGCTGGCAAACAGCCGGGCAGCGTTAAGCGGCTGCAGCAGGTCGTGGCTGACCGCCGCCAGGAATTTCGTTTTGGATAGGTTGGCGGCTTCAGCTTCGGCTTTCGCGGCCAGCAAGCGCGTATTAACTTGGCTCAGCTCGTCTAAGGTGCGGTGCAGCGCGTCGGTGCGCTCACGCACCTGCTCGGCAAGTAACACCGAGCGCTCAAACGCCGCATAGGGGGCCGGATCAGCACCGCCCCCGGTTTCCACCCGCTCCATCAGCGCTTGGCACACTTTACGCAGGCGGCGGTTCTCTTCCCGCAGCGCTGCCACGTCCGCCTCATCAGAGCCCTTTGCCGCTGCTGTGTGTTCAGCCGCGTCAGTGGCTGTCGTTAGCTGGAAGAGATCCAAACGCCACCCCCGTAAACGTTTGATTCACATGCATGCCGTGATGCTGCTCGCCATAGGTATTGAAGCCCACTACGCCTGCTTGGCGCAGCAGTTGTGATGCCTGATCCAGTTGTTGCAGTGCCTCAAGCTCCATGCGGCGCAAAAAACAGTCGCAGCCAATAATCATGCTCGGCGTCCCCAGCCTGGCGCTCACCCCGGCAAGCATCACTTTGAGATCATCCAACAGCGGGGTTGGCTGCATGGCCGTGAGTACAATGCCGTTTTCCACCGCACAGTAAAAACTCAAGCTACTGTCACTGTTAACACGTTGAATGGAGCGCACATAGTGCTGCCCACCGATGCGCACGGCGAGTGGGTGGCGGGCAAAAACGGCGGCGCTCAGCTGTGCAGGCGCCATACCTACCAGCTCAGCATATACCTGGGCGGCAGGTAGCCCATTGAGCTCAATCACCCGCCGCTGCTCACGGTCAGCCTCGGTCACCACCAGCTTGTGGGTCAATGGGATTAAGTGATGGGTTGAAAACACTTCAAAGGGCAGCCGGGTGTTGATCATCACCACCACCGCCGCACGCGTATGGAAGCGCCCGGCGGTGTACACATGGGTATGGCTAAGGTGATTGTCATCACCCGCCGAGCCGCCAAAACTGGGAATACGCCCTAGCGCAGCGTCTAAGGTAGCGAGCACCTGCTCTTCACGGCTGGATAGGCCATCCAGTAGGGTCAGCGCAAAGCTGTGCTCATTAATCGGCGCGATGACTTGTTGGCGACACTGCTCCAACAGTGTATCGACCAGCGGTTGAGCGTTGGCCAGCTCAAAATGCTCAAGGTCATCAATCAGCGCGGTTTCAATGGCGAACAGGCGGCGATCAAATCCGATAGCCACGATGGAGCCACGATCATAGCCTGCAGGCGTTATTTCTCCAGCTGTGGTACAGCCACTTAGTGACGTGGTGGGGAAACAGCTTTCCAGTGCATTCGCCAGGGCCGCTAAATCATACTCCGCACTGCAGAAGAACAGCACGAAGCCCAAGTGTTCGTGGCGTAAAATGTCGGCTAGCTCCGCCGCGGCCTGGTTAGCATTAGTCTGCTGGCTGGTCGCAGTGCGAATACCCYGTTCAGCCTGATAAGTGGTCACGGCTCCACCTCTCCAGTGCAGCATGCGTATGCGCCGCTGCGAGCCTTAACGTACTAAATACTTCATCAAGTTGCGTGGATGTGGACCGCTGTGTTTTGGCTAATGTCTCAAGCTGTTTTGCCAGCTCGGCAATCTTGTCGGCCCCCATGCTTAATGATTCACCACGCAGTTGATGCGCAAGCCGCGCGACTTGCTGTTCCTGCTCTGGCGTTAAGGGGGTTGCAGCCAAGCACGCAGCCAATTGAGCGGAGTAATCACTGACTTGCTGGTGGTAAAGCATGATCAGCTGGATCATGCTGGCTTCCCCCAGCGCTGTTTTCAGCATGCTAAGGGTGTCGCTATTAAGCAACGATTGCTCTCCAGTGAGCCCTGGGATCACCGCTAACGCCTGTAAAGGCATAGTGTCCAAGGAGGACAGTTGCAACGCCAGTACGTTACTTAATGCAGAGAGCGACAGCGGCTTGGTGACGTAATCATCCATACCCACTGCCAGGCAGCGTTGTCGGTCATCTTCGGCGCCACCGGCCGTCATGGCAACGATCGGTACACTGGCTAACCACCCGCCCTGTTCACGCAGACGCTGGGTGACCGTTAGGCCATCCATATCAGGCAACTGAATATCCATAAAGATCAGATGCACCTGCTGCGACTGAACCATGGCCAAGGCGTCATGGCCACTCTCCGCCCAGACGATATCGCACCCTAAGCGCGCCAATAAACCCATCGCGACTTTGCGGTTGACAGCGTTATCCTCTACAAGCAGCAGCGTTGTGCCGGCAAAGTCCCGCTTGGGCACTGGGGGCAGCGATGTTGCTACGGGGTCAGCGGCGATCAAGGGCAACTCGCACCAGAAGGTACTCCCCTGGCCTGGGGTACTTTTTACCCCTAAACGCCCTTGCATCGCTTCGCTTAGCCGTTTGCAAATTGCCAACCCTAACCCAGTGCCACCAAATCGACGTGCCACCGACGCGTCTGCCTGCTGAAAAGGCTCAAACAAGCGTTGTTGTTGCTGTTCGCTTAGGCCACACCCCGTGTCACTAATCTCAAAGAGTAGCTGCTCCACCGTTGAGGAGACCCGCACGCGGACTTCACCGTGGTCGGTAAATTTGATCGCATTAGCAATAAGATTTAGCAGAATTTGCCGCAGTCGGCCTGCATCGACCAGCACCCAGGTTGGCACCAGCGCATCCACATTAACCGTCAGCGCTAGCCCTTTCATTTTTGCTCGGGGCGCAAACAGCACCACCACGCTATCAATCAGCGGTTTGAGTTCTGTGGGCGATGTTTCAAGGGTTAAGTACCCTGCTTCAATTTTTGAGAAATCGAGAATTTCATTGATCATTGCCAGCAATTGATTGGCGCTATCGTGGATCGTCTGTGCGTAATCCTCCACCTGAGCGGGACTCGCTGATTCGCGTAACAGCTCGCTCATGCCGATAACGCCGTTTAGCGGCGTGCGAATTTCATGGCTGACCATGGCTAAAAAATCTGACTTGGCTTGATTCGCCGCCTGAGCCTGTTTGGCAGTGACTTCCAACTGGCGGCCAAGCTTCTCCTGATTGCGCCTTATCGCCGCACTTTCACGCATTTCGCGCACCAAAAAGGCAATCACCAGAAAGGCCGCTAAGCTCATGCCAATAATCAGGCTCATAAGTAGCTTGTAAAGCAGGCTAAGCTGGGCACGCTCTTCCGTTGCCGATTCAGCTAAATAGCCGTTAATCGCAATCACCAACCGTTCAGTTAGCCGCGTTAGCGCCTGTAGTTCATCTTCCAGCGACGCTACCGGCAACTGGTTCAGTTCGAGCGCATTGTAGGGCGTAAACATAATATCCAGCACATCAAGCTGCTGCTGGATTTGGCTCAGTAGCTCACGGGCGGTATCGATCTGTTGCAGGAGGTTGCTGACTTCACCGTCGTTAAGCAGCGTGATGCGGCTATAGAGTAACTCAAAGCGGAGATTGAGTTCCTCGTGAGCCGCAGGTGATAACGGCTCACGGGTCACTGCCAGCAAATGATTCAGTAGCTGTACCGCATCGCGATCCAGTTTATAGACAACCCATGCCGTATCTTCACGCAGACTTTGAGTAAGATTTTCCTGCCGCCACGCAGCCAGGGTGGCGACGACCAGTGCCGCAGCGAACAGCAGCACCGCGACAATGGCAACGAGCTTAAAACGAAGAGGATAACGCAGTAGGCTGGAGGCCTGCGCATTAGAAGCGCTAGAGAACATTAATATGCATAACCTGCCATACCGCTCTAAAGCGAATTTTTTCGCTTAACAGCGTTTCATCTTGATCAAAGGGATAAAGCACCCACAAAGGGCCATATTCTCGAATTGGAATCGCCTCACCATTTTTGGTCATGGCTAAGATAACATCGTGATCATTAAAATCGCTGACCGGTATTTCGGCTTCGTAGCCGTTCAGCGCGGAGACGAGCACTGCATCTGCATCATACTCCTGGCTTAATAACGCCAGTAAATCACGCATTAACGGGCCACTATAGTGACTGCTGCCCTCTGTCCAAGGCGTGCTGGTCTCAAACTCGTGCTGCGGTAATGCCGCTAACATGGCACGGTCAAACTGCGCTTCACTGCCCACGTTGGTATGGTCAATATTACCGCTGACGGTCAAGATAACGTGCCCGCTAGGCGCCTCTAAGTCATTAGCCGATTCAGCAAGCCCCGCCAGAGGAGTGCTGAACATCAGCACGACCCACCCCATTAACAACGCTTTCACAGTGAACACCTCACACAGGATTACTCTCTGGTTATACCAGCCAGGAGCAATAGAAGAAGATAGCGTAAAGACTACGCTATCTCCTTTAACAGGTCAGGGTAAATACTGTTTTTCGTCGCTATTTTTAGCAACCAGAGCGTTATTAACTGTTCACAGTTGGGTTACGTTTTAATTTTCTCGAAGGGCTCAATGCGCACAAGCTCTTCATAGGCGTGCCAGCTTGCGTGGCCTAAAACGGGCAAGATCAGCGCCAAACCGATATAGAACGTCATCACACCCACCAGAACGCACAGGGTAAGAATCACCGCCCACAACAGCATCACACGGAAATTACGTGCGACACAGCGCACGCTGGCTTCAATACCCTCCATAAAGGTTAGATCTTGATCCATCAGCGTGGGAATCGCTACAACGCTAATAGCGAAGGCACCAAAAGCCAGGATGCCGCCAGCCACCGTGCCAACCGCTAACATTCCTAAACCTTCAGAAGTGGTCAGGAGTGAGGTGTAAAGTGTAGCGGGGCTGGGGACTTCAAAGCCAAAAAACAGTGCAAAGAGAAGTGTTGCCAGGCGTATCCAGGCGAGGAAGAAGATCATCATCATTACGCCCATCATTGCCAACTGCCCGGCATGGGGTTTCCAACTGCCGAACGCATCGCCTAGGTTAGGCACCTGGCCACGCTCCAACGCCCTGCTGATGCCATAAGATCCCACTGCCACCAGTGGGCCAATAAACATAAAACCAGCAATCATGGGCAGTAGCCAGTACCAGTACCCCATGGTGAAAGCGCCTAAGGTAATAGCGATACTTAGTCCCACCCAAAACATGCCATAAGAAAGGCTTACTACTGTAGCACGGCGAAAATCCTCTACGCCTGCAGCTAACCACGCCCTGGGTCGATCCAAACCGACCTTGTTGATAGTGATTTTAACGCTGGGCAGATCCGAAGAGTGGTTTGTTTTTGTTGTAGCCTCATTCATGGCATTACTCCTGTCGTTCCTGATATAGACCCTGGATTCAGGATTTACCTCAAACGCATCAACGCGGGTTACTCGCTGACGGTATTAATGCCAACTCAATGGCTGAACATTATCTTTTAATACCCTCTTAATGTAGCTGACCAGGGCTCTTGGCGGGTGGCACTTTGAGATACGCGTACAAAAAATCCACGAAATAGCGATAAAGCGCCAATTAAATTGCTGCGTTAGCAAAATTAGATATAGTTAAAAAGTGCTATCGACAGCCATAAAAAAACTCCGAGCACTTGCCCGGAGTTCTTGGTTTTTCCTATGCGACTAGCGCTACACAAGCATGGCGTCTAGCGCACAATCATTACCGACATTTTGGCATGGTGCACCACGTGCTCGGCATTGGGTCCGAGCACATAATCGACAAACTTACGCTTGGTATGGGAGGCCATAACGATCAGGTCGACATCCAGCTTTTTGCCTGCCTTAATAATCGCCTCCCAAGGTGAACCATCCACAATGACACTTTGCACCTGAATGTCGTCGGGGACATTCGCCTTGATAAAGTCATGAAGCGCAGCTGTGATAGCCTCATGCGCTTTTTTGGCGAAGTCCTTGGGGAAATAGGAGCCCACCATGGGCATGCGATAGTCCGGCAGTACCGTCACCACATGCAGCGAGGCACCGAACGTCCGACATAGCATCAGGGCGGTGGGCAGCGCCTTCGACCAGGAAGCTTCCTCGTTTAGGTCCACCGGCAACATGATCTTGCTGTACATGGCCTTCTCCTTCATGCGGTGGCAGCGGCTGACGTGTTCTCACGACGGCGGCGCTGCATCAAAACAATCAACCCAAAGACCAGGAAGGCAGGAATCCACATTAGCTCTTTCGTCCAGCGGTCAACGGGGGCCAGTACCTCAATGATTTCTTGATCGAAGTCGAAACCAAGTTCTGCCGCTTGGCTTCCGTAGGTCACCATATCCACGGTTGCCGTGCCGTCTTCAATAAACAGCTCCATGCCCAGATTATCGAGCCGCTCCTGCCCCGTTTCACCTTCCGGCACCGGTAGCGTCATATAGGTGGTCATGGGGTCGCCATAGTCATCGAGACCGGCAATCTGCAAGCGCAGGGTGGAGTCTTCGTCGACATCGCCCAGCGCTTCGACGAACTGCGCGGGGGGTATCGATTCATAGGGATCATGGATCATGTCCATCCAGAAACCGGGCCGGAACAGCGTGAACGCAATCAGCAGCAACACGACAGACTCATACCAGCGGTTGCGGGTAATCATGAAGCCCTGGGTCGCCGCGGCGAAGATCAGCATGGCGATGGTCGACACCACAAAGATCAGTACCCCCTGCAGGAAGGTCACATCGATGAGCAGCAGGTCGGTATTAAAGATGAACAAAAACGGTAGCGCCGCGGTGCGCAGGCTGTAATAGAACGCCTGGAAGCCGGTTCGAATGGGATCGCCACCCGATACTGCCGCCGCCGCAAAGGACGCCAGCCCCACCGGCGGCGTAACGTCGGCCATGATACCGAAGTAGAACACGAACAGGTGTACCGCAATCAACGGCACCAACAAGCCATTTTGAGCGCCCAAGCTGACAATAACCGGCGCCAACAGCGCCGATACGACGATGTAGTTAGCCGTCGTTGGCAGCCCCATGCCGAGAATCAAACTAAGTACGGCGGTAAGCAACAAGATCAGCATCAAGTTACCCATGGCAAGCGTTTCCACCACCTCGGCCAGTACCAGCCCTACCCCGGTCTGCGATACGGCACCAACGATAATGCCGGCGGTGGCCGTGGCGATGCCGATACCTATCATATTGCGGGCACCGGTGACCAAGCCACTCCACAGATCCAGAGCGCCTTCGCGCAGATCCGCACGCATATCGCTGCGACCCCGAAAAATCGACGTAATAGGGCGCTGGGTAAGAATGATAAAGATCATAAACACCGTGGCCCAAAAGGCCGACAGCCCAGGCGACAAACGCTCAACCATCAGACACCAGACCAACACAATGACCGGCAGGATGTACTGCAGGCCCACTAACACCGTTGGCTTGGTTTGCGGCAGCGAAAAGATCGGCTCGTTAGGATCATCGAGTTCGAGTTCGGGGTAACCTGCCGCCAGTTTAAGCAAGGCGATATAGATAAACGTAAGCCCAACCGCCACTATCCAGGGTGTCGCATCGCCCAGCACCGGCTTGAGCCAGCCAAGACCGTAATAGACCGCCAGGGCGGTGCCCATCATAAGTAGCAAGCCACCGAGAAAGCCGATAACTTTATTGACCAGCGGCTTAGGTGGATTGCTGCTTTTAAGCCCCTGCATATTGGCCTTTAGGGCTTCCAGGTGAACGATATAGACCAGCGCAATATAAGAAATCAGCGCGGGCAGAAAGGCATGTTTGATGACCTCAACATAAGAGATACCGACATACTCGACCATCAGGAAAGCGGCCGCCCCCATCACCGGGGGCATAATCTGTCCGTTGACCGATGACGCCACTTCGACAGCACCCGCCTTTTCGGCTGAGAACCCAACGCGCTTCATCATCGGCACCGTAAAGGTACCGGTGGTGACCACATTGGCGATCGAAGAACCAGAAATCAGCCCGGTCATGGCCGAAGCTACCACGGCGGCCTTCGCTGGCCCACCGCGGTAGTGGCCGAGCAGCGAGAACGCTACCTTGATAAAGTAGTTGCCAGCACCCGCCTTATCGAGCAAGGCACCGAACAGTACAAACAGAAACACAAAGCTGGTTGAGACCCCCAGGGCAATACCGAAGACCCCCTGCGTCGTCAACCACTGATGATTGATCAAGCCGAAGAGACTTACCCCACCATGGGAAAGAATACCCGGCATCCAAGGGCCGGCCAGGCTATAGATAAGAAAAACCGACGCCACGATCATTAACGGCGGGCCAAGCGCTCGGCGGGTCGCCTCAAGCAGCAGCAGTATTCCGGCGATGCCAATAATAACGTCCTGCAGTATGGGTGCACCGGGACGCTGGGATAACTGCTCATAAAACATAAACATGTAAGCGCCACAAAAGGCCGCCGCCGCTGCAAGCACCCAATCCTGAATCGGAACACGGTCGCGAGGCGAGCGCTTGAGTGCCGGATAGGCCATATACGCCAGAAACAGCGCAAAGGCTAAGTGAATAGAGCGGGCTTCCGTGGCATTAAAGACGCCAAACCCTAGAATGAAGGGCACTGGGGAAGCGATCCACAATTGAAAAAGAGACCACGCTGCCGCAATGCTCACCAAGAGCTTGCCGGGCATGCCGGCTGGTTTACGGGCTCCCGTGTCACTGGAGGCGACCATATCCTCCAAGTCTACTCCGGCTCCCGAAGGCCCGTGCTTATCGTCTTTCATATGCCTGCCCTTCTCCGAGTCGATTGACGCTTAATTGCCATACCGAAATGCCCCATCAACATTCAAAACCAAAATGCGCGGCACCCTCGGGTAACCGCGCATTCCTTACCAAGGTAGCAATACCTCAGGCTGCAGGATTATTCGATCCAGCCTTGTTCACGGTAATAACGCGCCGCGCCTTCATGCAACGGTGCGGAAAGCCCTTCAGACACCATCTCTTCCGGATCAAGATTCTCGAAGGCCGGATGCAGACGCTTGAAACGATCAAAGTTATCAAAAACTGCTTTGACGGTCTGGTAAATAACCTCTTCGTCAGCCTCAGCAGTGGTTACAAAGGTCGCTGCCACACCGAAGGTTTCAACATCGTCGTCATTACCGCGATACAGACCACCCGGAATGACCGATGTGGAGTAGTAAGGATATTCATCGACAATGCCCTGAATATCTTCGTCATTCAGCGGAATCAGGCGGGAATCAACGGTAGTGGTCGCTTCCTGAATAGAGCCATTGGGGTGGCCAACCACATACACCATGGCATCGACGTTGTTATCGGAGAGTGCTGCAGCTTGCTCGGCAGCATCAAGCTGAGATGCCAGAGAGAAGGTATCTTCGGTCCAGCCCTTGGCATCCATCACCACTTCCATGGTGTTGCGCTGGCCTGAGCCTGGATTACCAATATTGACGCGTTTGCCTTCCAAATCATCAAGGGTCTCGATGCCTGAATCAGCACGCGCTAGCAGGGTCAAAGGCTCACCGTGTACGCGGAATACAGCCCGCAAATCTTCGTAGGGTTCACCTTCGAAATTACCAGTGCCATTGTAGGCTTGATACTGAACATCGGACTGCGCAACACCCATATCCAACTCGCCGGACTTGATGCCATTGATGTTGGCAACAGAACCACCAGTGGAAGGTGCATTACACTTAATATCTGCGTCTTCAAGACGATTCACCAAACGACAGATCGACTGGCCGACCACGTAATACACACCTGTTTGGCCACCGGTGCCGATGGTGATGAATTGCTCATCATCCTGGGCCATTGCCGGTGAGGCGAAAGCAGCGGCGGCAAGTAGCGCACCGGAGAAGGCTGTAGTGGAAAATACATGGCGTTTCATGAACACACCTCTTTATATTGATGTTATGAGCATATTTGATGTTATGGGCATCTTGCGCGTTGGTCTCACCTGATGAACCGTTCCCTCAGGTGGTCTTGCTCCAAACGTTTTTCAAGACAGCCTATTTTTAAGGCGATCTTTTTTTAAGACAATTTGTTTTTAAGACAAACCGTTACAGGCGTCCCTTTGGCAACCTGCTAACACTACTTTAGCGAAAAAAACCTGATTAGCGAAATGTAATACGCTAAAAAATGCGCTTCGCTGATATCTAATACTCAGTGTAGCGGTCTTCATCGTTTAGGGAGCGTTAATTGCGATGCCGCCTTTGCATAGGCTAATCGACACCAATCAAACGTTATAGCCCAACACGCTGGGCAGCCACAGCGCGATGGCGGGGAAAATGGCCACCAGCGCCAGGGCACAGCCCATAGCAACAACAAACAGCAGCGCCCAGCCGAGGGTTTGTTCCAAACGAATTTTGGCCACTTCGGTGGTCACCATCAAATTGACCGCTACCGGCGGGGTAAATTGACCAATGGCAATATTCATTGCCAATAGAATCCCAAACCACACTGGGTTCCACTCAAAGTGCTGCATCACAGGGATCAAAATCGGCATCATAATCAGATAAATCGAGATCGCATCCAGCAGCATCCCGGCGACCAGCACCGCCAACATCACCAGAATCAGCAGCAGCACGCCGTTATCGGTCAGGCTGATAATCCACTCGGCCAGGTGGCGGAAGGTGCCCAGCATGGTGCCCGCCCAGGCGAAAATACCTGCCAGCGCGATAATCAGCATCACCACGCCGGAGATGATCGCCGCCTCCCCCAGCAACTCCCATAAATCGCGCAACGACAGCTCTCGGGTAAGAAAAAGCCCGACAATCGCGCCATAAGCGACAGCCACCACTGCGGCTTCGGTGGGTGTAAACAACCCTGAACGCAAACCGCCCAAGATCAGCACGGGGGCAAACAGCGCCGGAATTGCCTGTTTAAAGGTGGTGCGTACGCTTAGCCGTTCGGCGCCCTCCACCGGCGTACCGCCCTCCCAGCCGTAGCGTTTGGAAACGATCATGGCAGGCACCAGCAGCGCCAGCCCAGCCAAAATGCCGGGAAATAATCCCGCTGCGAAAAGGGCGCGCAAATCGACACCCGGTACCACAATCGAGTAGAGAATCAGCGCCACTGAAGGGGGAATCAGAATAGCGGTAGACGCCGAGGCGGCAATCAGCGTGGCCGAAAACGGCTTGGGATAACCCGCTTTGGTCATGCTCGGCAGCATTACCATCGCGACGGCCGCCGCGTCCGCGGGGCCTGAGCCACTCATGCCGCCCATAATCATGCACACCAGCACGGCGACCAGCGCCAAACCACCATGGCGCGGGCCAATCAACGCCTGGGCAAAACGCACCAAGCGCAGCGCCACACCGGAGCGCTCAAAGATAAGCCCGGTTAAAATAAATAGCGGAATAGCAATCAAGGGGTACTTGGCGATGCTGTTATAGGTGTTGGTGCCCATCGTCGCCAGCATATCCGGCGACAACCCCAGCACGATGCCCACCGCTCCGGAAAGCGCCAATGAAAACGCCACAGGCACACCCGCAATCAGCAAGCCCGCAAAGGCCAGAATCATCCATATATCAGGGCTCATCAGTGAGCCTCCCCGTCAAACGATCAGCGGTTTGCTGGAACAGGCGCCAGAACATGGCCGCGGAAAGCACCGGTAGCCAGACTAAATACCACCACTGGGGCAGCCCAAGCCCTGGCGAAAGCGACTCCCACTGATACTCTTGCCAGGCTAACTTGCCGCCGTACCAAGTGATCAAGCCCAGTACGGTGGCGCCGCAGAGCGCTTGAAAAAGAATCAGAGCACGACGGTACTTAGCGGGCAAGGCGCGTTCCAGAAAGCCAATGCGAATATGCCGGTTGCGCCGCAACGCCACGGAAGCGCCCGCAAAGGTAAGTACCACGAGCAGAAATACGGAAAACTCTTCAGTGAACGAAAAAGAGCCGCCGGTTAAGTAGCGTGTAATGACATTACCCAAACTTATCAATGAGATAATGATTAACGCCAGCGCACCCAGCCAACGTTCGGGGCGCGCATCAGGAAAGCCTTTCATGGCAGCCTCACAGCAAAAAAACTCCCGGCCCTAAGGGCCGAGAGKGACAACATCAAAAGGTAATTAGCGGGCGTCGATAGCGGCTTGTGCCGCTTCTACCACTTCTTCACCAATTCGCGGCGCCCATTTTTCATAGACAGTCTGTGTGGCCTCAACAAACGCCTGGTACTGCTCGTCAGAAAGCTCGGTCACCGTCACGCCGCGCTCCTGGATGGCTGCTAGACGCTCGCTCTCCTCTTCACGGGTCATGGCGATTTCCCACTCACCGGCTTCTTGAGCGGTTTCGCGCAGCATGGTTTGCTGCTCTTCACTCAATGTTTGCCAGACCTGCTGGTTGACCGCGAAAATCAGCGGATCATTCATGTAGTTCCAGAGCGTTAGATGCTCTTGACCGACTTGGTCGATACGCGCCACATCAAACACCGAAAGCGGGTTTTCCTGACCGTCTACCGCGCCAGTCGTCAGCGCGGGCTGCGCATCCGTCCAGCTCATTTGCGTCGGGTCAGCACCGAGTGCCGAGAAGGTGTCCTGGAACAGCGGCGAGCCAACAACGCGAATTTTCAGGCCATCCAGATCATCTGGCTGACTAATCGGACCACGTGAGTTTGAGACCTGACGAAAGCCATTTTCCCCCCACGCCAGCGGAATAACACCGCGGGATTCAATCGCCTCAAAGACCAACTCCCCCGCTTCCCCACCAGTGACCGCATCCACGGCGGCTTCATCGGGAATAAAGAATGGCAAAGAGAACAGATTAAGTTCCGGCACCTGGGGCGACCAGTTGATGGTCGAGCCTACTGCGGCGTCGATCAACCCCGAGCGCATAGCGGAAAATTCTCGGGTCTGATCGCCAGAGACCAGTTGAGAGTTGGGATAAACCCGTAGCGTGAGTTCACCTCCGCTACGCTCTTCCACCAGTTCGGCCCACTTCTCCGCCGCCTGCCCCCAAGGGAAAGCGTCAGACAGAACGGTGGAAACCGAAAGTTCGCGAGCCTGTGCAGAAAGAGAGGCGGAAAGCAGTGCCGCACCGGCCAAGCCAGCGGTAAAACGAGCTATTGAGCGTGTCAGCGTCATGGTAGATCCTTTTTTTAGCTATTTTTATGAAGTACGTTTTATGAAGTACGTTTTCTGATGTGCGCAGCTAGCAGCTAACAGTTGCCAGGCTTTTTGCAGAAGCCCCACTTATTGTATGCACTTAGCGCACGAAAGAAACACGCCTAAAGTTGGCACGCTGCAGTACTCGCCCTTGATACCAGGGTGTAGGGCAAGATCAGATTATTGACTTTTCGCCCTTCCAGCACCTCAATCAACATCGCGACCGCTTCACGTCCGAAGGTTTCCGCCGGTTGAGCGATAGTGGTCAACGGCGGGTCGCTATAGGAAGCAAACGCAATATCGTCAAAACCTGCCACCGACATATCCTCCGGCACGCGTAGTCCTGCTTCTTTGATACGGCTCATGGCMCCTATCGCCATCTCATCACTTTCACAAAAAATGGCAGTGGGCCGCTCCGTTAACGCGATAAGCGTTTCAGCCGCCTGATAGCCTGCCAGAGGGGTGAAATCGCCAGGGCACAGCAAGCACTCATCCAACGCAATACCCGCCGCGCTCAACGCATCCTGATAGCCCAGTTGGCGGTCACGGGTTAACGGGCTGCGCCGCGGACCTTTAATCATGCCAATTCGCCGATGCCCCAGGGCAATTAAGTGCTCGGTGGCCTCGCGGGCCGCCGCGCGGTTATCCAGTTTGACGGTAGGACATGGCGCATCGTCCAGCACCTCACAGGCATTGATCATTGGCAATGCTGCCCCGGCGGGAAAGGCATTGGCAGAAAAAGGGTTGAAAGCGCGCAGCTGGATCACACCATCCGCCTGGCGCGTCGTCACTAAGCTGGCGTATTGGGTTTCCATCGCCTCATCGCCCAGCGTATTACACAGCAGTACACCGTACCCGCGTGCTTGGGCAGCTTCCTGGATGCCGCTGATGACCCGCGCAAAGAAGGTGTTGGCAATGGTGGGTACCAACACCACCAAATTATAAGTGCGTTGGGAACGAAACTGTACCGCCATCAAGTTAGGCTTATAACCCGCTTGATCAACCGCCTTGAGCACTTTTTCACGGGTGACGGGGGAGACGATATCCGGCGACTTCAACGCCCGCGACACTGTCGCTACCGACACCCCCGCCAACTCGGCGACCTTACGTATATTGGTCATGGACTCTCTTAACGTTATTTAATCGCCGTTAGCAGATGATTGCGCGGCATTATTTATCTCAGCTTAACGCATCCCAGCGTTAAACTCAGCGCGCTATTTAACGACACCTTCTTCAACACCGATAGACCTTTGTCGCATTGACGCTCACAGCGTGGCGGCCTAACTTCCACTTAAATGTAACCGGTTACATACTGGTTTTAATAACCATTTTAATAGCCGTGAATATCAACAAATACAGCTTTCTTAAAACAGGAGCCTACCTATGCCGCGACCCAAGCAGTCACGTATCCGTATCGGCATGATCGGCGGTGGACAAGGGGCGTTTATTGGCCAAGTTCMCCGTTTGGCCGCCCGTCTCGACGACACCTGCGAGCTGGTATGCGGCGCCTTTAGCCGCTCATCAGGTAACAACCAACTCACTGGCGAACAGTGTTATCTACCCGACGAGCGTGTTTACGCCGACTGGCAGCAGTTACTGGCAAGCGAGCAGCAGCTTCCCGCAGAAGAGCGCATGCAGTTATTGGTGATCGCCACGCCTAACCACCTTCACGTGCCGATCGCTGAAGCGACGATACAGGCAGGCTTTCACGTGTTCTGCGAAAAGCCAGCAGGTGTGTCATTACGCGAAGCCCAGCGCTTAGCAGAAAGCTGGCAATCCAGCGGCTGCCTCTATGGCCTGGCACATACCTACTTAGGCTACCCCATGGTATGGCAAGCCAAGGAAATGGTCAGCGATGGGCAACTAGGTAGCATTCGCAAAATTCATGTTGAGTACCCCCAGGGCTGGCTAGGTGAACGTTTAGAACAGCAGGGTAATAAGCAGGCCGCCTGGCGCMCCGACCCGACACTCGCAGGCATCAGCGGTTGCATGGCCGATATTGGCACCCACGCTTTTGGCCTCGCCGAGTTTATCTCTGGGCATCGGGTTAGTGAGCTGTGTGCCTCACTTAGCAGCCACGCCGAGGGCCGCCAGTTGGATGATGATGGCGATGTGCTGCTGCGCACCGACCAAGGCGCCAGCGGCACCCTGATAGCCAGCCAAGTCTGTAGCGGTGAAGAAAACGCACTCAAAATACGCATTTACGGCGATAAAGGCGCGCTGGAGTGGCACCAAATGGCGCCCAACAGCCTGCTCTACCGCCCGCTACAAGCACCGATGCGCACCCTCCGTGCGGGCATCGACCAACCCGACCTTTTCCCCAGCGCAATGCAGCGCCTACGCCTACCTGGCGGCCACCCCGAAGGCTACCTGGAAGCACTTGGCAACCTTTACCGCGACTTTGCCCAGGCGATTCATCAGGGCCAGCACGGGGACGTTGATGGCGTTCCCGGCATGGCATCCGGACTTCGCGGCATGGCGTTTATCGAGGCAGTCACCACCAGCGCCCAAAGCGAACAAAAATGGACACCGCTGCCCGCTACTCAACTACCAGGAGCCTAATCATGCCCAACACTCACAAAGGCATCCGCGGGCCCGCCATTTTCCTGGCCCAATTTATCGGTGATGAAGCGCCTTTCGATAGCCTCGACGGAATCGCCCGCTGGGCGGCCGAACAGGGTTATCACGCCATTCAGCTGCCCACCGTGGATAGTCGTTTTATCGACCTACGCAAAGCGGCTGAAAGCCAAGCTTACTGCGATGAGCTAAATGCCCGCTGTGAAAAGGCCGGTGTAGTGATCAGTGAACTCTCTACCCACTTACAGGGCCAACTGGTCGCCGTGCATCCCGCCTGTGACGACTTATTTGATGATTTCGCCCCCGCCGAGCTGCACGGCAACCCCCAAGCGCGCACCGAATGGGCTATTGAGCAGTTGATACTGGCTGCCAAAGCGAGCCAGCGGTTGGGGTTAACCGCCCATGCTACGTTTTCCGGCGCGCTACTTTGGCCCTTTGTTTACCCCTGGCCCCAGCGCCCAGAAGGGTTAGTTGAAGAAGGCTTCAGCGAACTGGCCCGCCGGTGGCGGCCGATCCTGGAGGCCTTTGACGAAGCTGGCGTTGACCTGTGCTTTGAAATACATCCTGGCGAGGATCTTCACGACGGTGCGTCTTTCGAGCGGTTCCTGGCGGCAGTGGACAACCATCCACGGGCGAAAATTCTTTTTGACCCCAGCCACTTGCTACTCCAGCAGCTCGATTATCTCGATTTTATTGATCGCTACCATGAGCGTATCGGCATGTTCCACGTTAAAGACGCCGAATTTAACCCCAATGGCCGCAGCGGCGTTTATGGCGGCTACCAAGGCTGGGTAGAGCGCCCTGGGCGCTTCCGTTCATTAGGCGATGGGCAGATTGATTTCAGCGGTATTTTTAGCCGCCTGACGCAGTACGGATTTGATGGCTGGGCGGTGCTTGAGTGGGAGTGCTGTATTAAGGACGCCGCCCAAGGCGCCGCAGAGGGCGCGTCTTTCATCCAGGCGCACCTGATTCAACCTGCCGGTCGCGCCTTTGACGATTTCGCTGGCGTCACCGCCAGCCCTTCTCGCAACCGACGAATTCTCGGTCTTCCTCCACACCGCTAATTGATTGTTTTAAATCAAGACAGCAATCACGACCACAACCACAACAAAGGATCACGTCATGGCTATGATACGCACACGACTCAGTATCATGATGTTTTTGCAGTTCTTTATCTGGGGCGGCTGGTTTGTCACCTTGGGCACCTTCCTGGCCAATAACCTGAGCGCCAGCGGTGGCCAAATTGGCATGGCCTTCTCCACCCAATCCTGGGGCGCGATTATCGCCCCCTTTATTATCGGCTTAATCGCTGACCGATATTTTAATGCTGAACGCATTCTCGCGGTGCTGCATCTAGCAGGCGCAGCGCTGATGTACGGCCTCTATGTGGCCAGCGATTTCAGCACCTTTTACCCGCTAGTGCTGATGTACATGATTGTCTATATGCCCACCTTGGCGCTGGTCAACTCGGTCTCTTTCCGCCAAATGAGCGACCCTGGCCAAGAGTTCGCTAAAATCCGCGTGTGGGGAACCATTGGCTGGATTATCGCCGGTCTGGGTATCAGCTACTTATTCGCCTGGGACTCATCACAAGGCATTGCCGACGGCATGCTGCGTAACACCTTCTTGATGTGCGCTATCGCCTCTTTAGCCCTTGGCCTGTATAGCTTTAGCCTACCCGCGACACGGCCTAAAGCAGACGGCCCGGTCGGCTTAAAAGAAGTGCTAGGGCTCGATGCGCTCGCCCTGCTGAAAGACCGTAACTACGCCATCTTCTTTATTGCCTCGATCTTGATCTGCATTCCGTTGGCCTTTTATTACCAAAACGCTAACCCCTTCCTGGCCGAAATCGGCGTTACTAATCCTACCGGCAAAATGACCTTGGGCCAGGTATCAGAAGTGCTGTTTATGCTGCTGCTACCGGTCTTTATTCATCGCTTTGGTATCAAGAAAACCTTATTGATCGGCATGCTGGCCTGGGCGCTGCGCTACGCGCTGTTTGCGTTCGGTAACGCCGACGAAATGGTGTTTATGCTCTTGATCGGTATTGCCCTGCATGGCGTGTGCTACGACTTCTTCTTCGTGACCGGGCAGATCTACACCGATGCCCGCGCGGGCGATAAATTCAAAAGCTCAGCCCAAGGCATGATCACGCTGGCCACTTACGGGGTAGGCATGCTAATAGGCTTCTGGGTAGCCGGTCAGATTACCGACCATTTCTCCACCAACGGCGCGCACGACTGGCAAGGCATCTGGATGTTCCCAGCGGTGTTTGCTATCGCGGTACTGGCGCTGTTCTTCCTCACTTTTAAAGACGATAAAAGCGTAACGGCTAAGTCTGAACTGTAAGGGTCTAGAACATGAGACATGCCGGGCGCTTTGGCAGCGCCCGGCTAACTATTTTATAAACTTTTAAAGTACTTAATGGGCACATCGTCTCAGTCATGAAGCCTTATTGGTCACAGGCTAAAAAGCCCCGATATTGCGCCTACGACAACTTCAACAATAGTCATGATGCCTTCAGCTACCGACATGACGATCTCTAGCAGCACCTCTAAAACTCCCTCACTGCTGACAATCACGGGTGTTGAGATACCAGTGAGAGCAATCCCCATCGCGCCAAGCGCCACCACTTCAAACCCCATGATCACTATATAAAGTAGCGCCCCGATTAACGCACTTGCACAAACTGAGTTTAGCGTCTTGATCTTCAATGATCTTTGTTTTCTAGCCGCCACTCCTTTGCCTCCTGACAATAGAATTAAACTCACCTAAATGAATGGCATAGCCGAAATCTAAAACTGTCCGAGCAAATAAAGCGCCAACACAATCAACGCTAGCAAACCCACTACTGCACACCAAGCGCCGTCAGCTCGACTCCTATGCTCATCGAGATATATCACTTTAGAAGCCGAAGGATATTTTCCCAAAGTAACTAGCTTGCAGATTGGCCAGCCAACCCAGTAACAAATTGTTCTGAAGAATATCTCTGCCAGTATGTAACCTATTCCCCTAAAAAACCCCCTGCCTATCTCTTCAAAAAAGCCGTCCATAAAATCCCTTTTTGGTTAAATGTAACAAGGTTGTAGAGCAAACGCATAATGCACGTAAGTCAGCGCTTGCCGTGTTTTCTACCATATTTCGATAGTCGGGTTAAACTGCCCTGGCTTACCGGAATGACTTGTACGCATATGGATTTTGGATGGGACAAAGCTATTCCCCTTATATTCCGGCTCGGCATTTAAGTTGTCTATGAGCCCCTCTTCAACAAACCTGATCAATGTGCCAATAATTTGTGTTTGAATATCTCGTGTTTCAGGTGGCACATAAACCGTGTTCTGTGGAGCTTCTGGGCCACCAAGCTCTGCGGGAAACAATAGAATGGGCACGAGTCTACCTTCTTCCACTAGCCTTATTGCCTTCTCTTTCGAATCAATGTCCGTAAAGTTATGTGGATTTTCAGCAAACGCCATGGCAGCTCCCAGAAGGCTAAATAATAGAATTATAAATTGCTTCATTGAAGTTTCTCACTTTAGATGTAACGCCATTACCGGTGATAAAACGGTAGCGAAGCGGAGATTGCGCATTGGTTGCTTGGCCTGTTTATAATCCAATGTACCTAAAGGCCACATCAGCTTCACTATAATCTCGAATCGACTGAGGGCTAGAAATACGATTTCCGACTGAGATGAAGTTGTACCCCAGAGTTTCAGATGCTTTCTGATCCCAGGGGCCGTCTCCAAAATAGGTTATAGCGTCGTAATGACCGTTACCCACGCGCCTTTCTGCCAATCGCATAATCTCTATCCTGCGAAAGTGATCCGAAGACGAAGCCAGKGGTATAGACGGAAAGCAGATACCTGCAGCTTCAAGCTTCATCCTCGCGGATTCACTCCAGCCACCAGTAGCAAATGCTAACGCAACATCCTGACGTGCAACGAGCTGCGATATAAACTCATAAGCTCCAAAGATAGGGAATACATCATGACACGAGATGTAATCCGCTACTCGACTCACGAACCGCGCCTTCACTTCCGTTGTGATTCGCTCGCTGTCACTTTGAAGATGCAGTTCTTCAATCACCTCAGTGAGAATTCCAGCATCGGTCACATGATTATAACGGCTCCAATCAGGGCCAATGGTCACACCCAATATATCCTTGGTTGCTGCTTGAAAGCATTCTGTATCGAAATCGTATGACTCGACTAGCGTTCCGTCTATGTCGAATAAGACTAGGTGCACAACCGCCCCCTTGGCTTATAAAAGTAATTATACCGCGCATCTAATTATTGAATGATGGAGAAAAATTAATTTTACCTAATAATATTGTATGGAAAAGCAACGTACAAAGCACTAACCCATGATGAAAAAAGTTCAAGGCCTGCCTGCCAACTAGTGACGACACCTATAACGCAAAAAAGCCCAGCCTCCGATACTGTCTAGCATCAGAAGACTGGGCTTGCTTGCTTAGGGTGCTTATAAGCGCTCTGCTATAACTCTCTCACCCATATATTGCGAAAGCTAACGTCAGCATCGTGATCCTGCAGGTAAATGGGCGCACAGCCATGGGCTTCTTCGTAATTGGGCTCTCCAATCCATTCGGTGGTGCCTTGCACTTCAACGTGGTGCTGAACCACTACGCCGTTATGCAAAACAGTGATGTAGGCAGGGCTTTCAAGGGCGCCCTCATCATCAAAGCGTGGCGCGGTGTAGAGAATGTTATAGCTCTGCCACTCCCCCGGCGGGCGCGATGCGTTAACCAGCGGGATATGCTGTTTATAGATGGAAGCCGCCTGGCCGTTGGGATAGGTCGGGTTGTCGKAGGAGKCCAGCACTTGGACTTCATAGCGCTCCTGTAGAAAGACGCCGCTATTACCTCGATCCTGCCCATCCATACCATCAATATCGGACGGCGCTCGCCACTCCAAGTAGAGCTGCACATCACAGAAATCCTTGCGTGTACGAATGCCTCCCGCACCGCGATTTACCGTCATGGCGCCATCTTCCAAGTGCCACTCGGCTGCCCCGCCTTCTTCGTTTTCCCMCTCATCTAAGTCGGTGCCATCGAACAGGACGATCGCATCGGATGGTGCGTCGGTTTCGGGTACCGAAACCGTAGTGGGTACTGGTTCCCACACTTCGGTTTTGGCAGCCTGTTGTGGAGGACTCAGTTCATCTTCAATTGAGCCCTCATTTGCTAATAGCGGGGCTGCTATCAGACCACTACAGGCCGTAAAAAATAGCTGTGTTGGTAAGCGCATATAGGTTTTCCTCATCTGTTAAAAAAAGCAAAAATTATTAAAATAAATATTTAAAACGCATTCTTCCGCCATAGCGATCTGCATCATCTAGATCATCAATTTGGTAATGATCAATACGGCCAAAGTAGGCACCAAGGTAAATACTCAAATTTTCAATATTCAGCACATCTGAGAAATGATAAGAGGTATAAAGCGTGTCGATGTTATAGCGACCAGGCATGCTAAAAACCACCTCTTCGTCGTTAATCGGTTTAACATCGTCAATTTCATTGCGTGCATGTATATAGCCAACGCCGAAACCTCGCCACAACGCGTTAAAACCCAAGGTTAGATTTGTTTCTTCATAAGCGTCCAAATAAGCTAGGTTTGTGTTCAATTGCCAGTCGCCTTGGTTATACGACAGCCGCGTCCCATAGCCTGTGCGGTTACTAATATCGGCACCACGTTCATCGACCACAGCATCACTCACCAGATTAGCTTCAAGGCCTGCAGCCAGTGTCCAGGGGCCTGGAGACCAAGCAACAACTGGGCGCACAATAAACGAGTCTTTGACTTGTCCATCAGGATCAATGCGATAGCCATGATAAGTATCTGTATCGAACAGATCTGTACGGTCTCCGAATAGCGTTGAAACCTCGCCGTAAAGATTACCACTGCGCTTGCTAACCATCACTTGACCAGAGTCACCTCCTCTCCCACGTCCTTCCTTAGCTTGATACACATAGCCTTGACCATCGCGGTACAGGCTATCTGAGGTATCTCCACTGAAACCAACAAATACATCTTGACCTAAAGGGAATAGATCAAATGCTTCGAAGCGACCAATCTTAACTTCAAGCCCGTAGGAACTACCGATTGCTAACCATGCGTCATCGACACCAAAATCACCGTTAGTCTGAACCAGTGGCTGCACTTTAAAGCGCGCATAGTGGTTAGCAGGACTACTACGCTCGCCACTAATATCGAGCAATATACGACCGGTTTGGTCAAATTCATCACCTCGTTCAATATCCCCCTCAAAAAAAATAGGGCCTTCACCTGCATGGGTATTCTGCGCATTAATATCTAGTTCTACATCGCCTCCAAAGGTGAGTTTTTGCGATTCATCTTCATAAACAACTTGTGCAATACTGGAAGTGCTACTAAGAGTTGCAATGCTGACAATAAGAAAGCCTCTAAGAGGAAGCCTTTGAGACATCACGCTTTGCTCCTTTTATTCTTGTTACTAATATGCAATTTACCGAAATTATCCCTTAGAACAGTCGCAACAATGCACTCAGCTAGACAGTTGCCGCCTATAAGCCAAGTCAATGTAGACTTCAAAGAGATAGCTGCAGCCTGAGCGCGGTGCCAACGTCTGCCGCCAACAATAGGCGATAAATCACTTGGCACCACTGCTTTAAATCACAATTAAGTTGCCCAGGCAGGCTCGCCGTTATAGGGCGCGCAGCCGTCGTAACGGCCAGGCACAGCTTCGTAGCGTAAGACTTCCGTCGCGCCGACTTCTGAAGTAAAAAAGCCGAACAGCGTTAGCTGCTTCATCATGGTGAAGTAGTGTGGAAGCGCTTCATCGCTATCCGCGTGCTCCTGTGCTGACTGAGTTTCCGCCGTTTGATTTTGCGCGGTCTGGGTCTCTGCAGTCAGTGCCTCAGCAGGGGTTGGCTGCTCTCTACGAGCCTGTTGCTGGGCGTGCGCCATCGCTTCTCGGTCTAACTCGGTTATGAGCTCTAATCGCTGTTCGCCACTTAACGCCATAAAGTCACGCTCGTAAGCCGCTCGGCTGCGCGCCTCAAGCTGCGCTAAACCAAAATAAAACACCTCTCTCTCTGAGGGCGTATAGCAGTCGCTAACGAACACGGCCATAAACTCCCCGACGTTGGCATCCTTAGCGCCTGGGGTATCGGTACGTGGCAAAATAGTTTCGGCCAGCTCGTCTAGGCGCTGCACATCCTGGCTGCTAAGGGAGTGGTCTGCCTGGCCAGTACCGCTAAAGGCAAATAGAGATTTGCCCCCAATCATCGCTGTACCGGTCGTCAGCGCGATCATTTTGAGTAGCTCGCGACGATTCATGACAGGTTCCCCCGCTTAAGCTCTTCCACGGCATAGTCCACCGCCCGAGCGGTAAGTGCCATGTAGGTTAAAGATGGATTCACACAAGAGGATGACGTCATGCAGGCACCATCCGTCACGAAGACATTGGGCGCGTCCCACACCTGGTTATGGCTGTTCAGCACGGACGTTTTCGGGTCACGGCCCATCCGCGCAGTGCCCATTTCATGAATGCCCATGCCCGGCGCGTAATCGCCTACGTCGCCTTTGACGTTCTTCACGCCAGCGGCCTCCAGCAGCTCGACCGCATCCTGAACCATATCCCGGCGCATATCGCGCTCGTTTTGCTTGAGCTCAACATTGATCGACAGCACCGGCAGCCCCCACTTATCGCGAACGCTATGATCCAGAGAAATACGGTTATCGTGGTCGGGCAGCATTTCGCCGAAGCCGGTCATTCCGATCGTCCAACCGCCTGGCTGGGTGAGTGCTTGCTTTAAATCAGCGCCGATATTGAGTTCGGCAATTTCGCGATCCCAGCCCTGGCGGCTCGCCGCMCCTTGATAACCAAACCCCCGCACGTAGCTACGCTGCTCATCGCCTACGTTGCGAAAACGAGGGATGTAAAAGCCTGCGGGGCGGCGTCCAAAATAGTATTTATCCTGATAGCCTTCCACTTCGCCACTGGCACCACAGCGGAAGTGGTGATCCATCACGTTGTGGCCCAGTTCGCCGCTGCTGCTACCCAAACCGCCTTCCCAGACATCGGTGGCAGAGTTCATCAAAATCCAGGTGGTATTGAAGGTCGAGGCGTTGAGAAACACCACATCGGCGGTGTACTCGTGGGTTTCATGGGTTTCGGCATCAATCACCTCAACGCCTCGCGCTCGCTGGCGGTCCTTGTCATACAGCACCTGACTGACAATCGAGAACGGACGCAACGTTAAATTGCCGGTGGCMACCGCAGCAGGCAGCGTAGCGGACTGGGTGCTGAAATAGGCGCCATAGGGGCAGCCCAGCCAGCACTTATTGCGGTATTGGCAGTTGACTCGATTTTGCTCCGGTTTTGGCTGGGTAATATTGGCCACCCGGCTGTGGATAAGATGACGCTGGCCACCAAACGCCTCTTTAATACGCTTGGCGGCATCTTCTTCCACGCAGTTAAGCGGTATTGGCGGCAGAAACTCGCCATCAGGAAGAATATCCAGTCCTTCCTGGGTGCCCGCGATACCGGCAAAGCGCTCCACATAGTCGTACCACGGGGCGATATCTTCGTAGCGAATCGGCCAATCAATGGCGATGCCTYCCCGCTGGTTGGCCTCAAAATCCATCGGGCTGAGCCGGTAGCTTTGTCGCCCCCACAGCAGGGAGCGCCCGCCTACGTGGTAGCCGCGAAACCAGTCAAAGCGCTTCTCTTCTACGTAGGGATTGGCCTGTTCATCCGCCCACATGCCCATGGTGGCTTCATTGAGGGGATAGTCGCGTTTGAGCACCGGAAACTTGGCAATCATCTCTTGGGTAGGCTCGTTGCGGTGGGGATAGTCCCAAGCCTCTTTATCGGCGTTGTGGTAATCCTTCACGTGCTCAATATTGCGCCCACGCTCAAGCAGTAAAACCTTTAGCCCCTTCTCGGTTAGCTCTTTAGCAGCCCAACCGCCGCTAATGCCTGAGCCAACCACAATGGCATCGTAGTGATTATCTGGCATGGTCATCTTCCTTACTGTGTTGTTATTGGAGTCGAATCACACATCACAGAGCTGAATAGCCGCCTGCAGTGATTCTATTTTTGCCTGTTGACTAGCCCGGTCAGGGAGAAACTCTTGGGCGATATAGCCCTTAAAGCCGGTATCTCGAATAGCGCGACAAATCGCGGGGTAGTTGAGCTCTTGGGTGTCATCTATTTCATGCCGCCCAGGCACACCGGCAGTATGGTAATGGCCGAAAAAATGGGAGTTTTCACGGATGGTGCGAATGACATCCCCTTCACTGATCTGCATGTGATAGATGTCGTAGAGTAGTTTGAAGTTAGGTGAATCGAGGCGACGGCAAAGCTCAATCCCCCAGACAGAGTTATCGCAAAGGTAGTCGGGGTGGTCGATTTTGCTGTTGAACAGCTCCATCTGCAGCACCACGCCCTTTGACTCCGCATGGGCGATCACCTGCTTTAAACCTGCTTCGGAATTTTGCAAACCCTGTTCAGGTCTCATGCCCCGGGCATTGCCGCTAAAGCAGATTAAATTGGTGTAACCCGCTTGGCTGACCAAATCGATATGATTGAGATAGCGTTCAACCAGCTCGGCATGAAAACGGACATCTCCCCAGCCATCTTCAAGACTCAGCTCCGCGCCATTACACATGGCGGAGTCGAGCCCGTAGCGCCGAAGCACAGGCCACTCTTCGGGCCCCACCAGATCAATCGCCTTAATACCCAACTCAGTTGAAAGCTGGCACAGCGCTTCCAGAGAAAGAAAATCGAACGTCCAGCGTGCAACCGAATGCTGGATATTGCCCTTTAAAGCCCGCTGAGCAGGTGTGTTGTCAGCTAAGGCTTTAGACCCAAGATGCGGTAGTGCAGCCAGGCCGATAGCACCGGTAACGGAGTGGCGCAGCAGGCTACGCCGATCAATAAGGTAGCGCTTCATAAAGCATCCTCGCGTTTGTCATCTAAATGAGATGGACTATGCGTGCATCACTCTTCACGAAGCGCTGCCAATTTCTCCTCTAGGAAACTATTTCCTTCGGTAATCACCGCTTCAGCGTCTAGCGGCATATCGTGTTCGATGATGTACCACTCAATATCAGTGGCCTCAATGGCGGGCAATATCGCATCCCAATCCAGTACACCTGTGCCGAGTGTTGCGAACCCACCCTCCTCTTCAGCGGTGCCTTCTGGCGCGTTATCTTTGGCGTGTACAGCAAACAGTTGCCCCTCAAAACGCGTTACGTACTCTGCCGGGTCAAACCCGCCCCGTGCGATCCAGGCGAGATCCAGTTCTGCCAACAGGTCAGATCCGGCTGCATCAAAAAGATGCTCTAGGGCGGTTTTATCGTCGTACACTTCCATTTCAAAATCGTGGTTGTGATACGCCAAGCGCAACCCTTCGGCGTCTAGCTCAGCGGCAATATCACCAAGCTCTTCACCCAGCGCCTGCCAGCCTTCTGCATCGCTAGGGCGAGCGTCCTCGGCTAAATAAGGCACCGTCAAGGTGTCGTTACCTACCGCCTGATTAAACGCCACCGTTTCGTCTAAGCGATTGCGCAGGTCGTCCAATTGCACATGGCTTGAGATCACCTCAAGCGCATGCTCTTCTAACAGTGCATTGAGTTCTTCGGCAGTCACTTCCTGGGTGCCCACCGTTTCAATCGCCGAAATACCTGCCCTGTTTACGGCAGCTAACTGTTCTTCCAAACTGCCAAAATCCCGCAGCGTGTACATTTGCACGGCAATGGGTAGCTCGGCGTCGTCTTGAGCTTGGGCAAAGCCAGCTACACTCAGCGCTGACAGCGTCACGGCACTGGCAGCCAATAGAGCCTGTGAACTCATGCGTTTTAAGCGTCGCGGGGTATCCATATCCACCTCGTTGTTGTTGGATTGTTATAGGTTGTGAAAGCGCCGATGCAAAAATGTAATCGGTTACATTTTTTTAGATCATCTTAATTAAATGTGCAAGTCAGCCGTCTGCTTTACCGCTTAAAAGATGCCCAAAAGAACTGAACATCCTCACAAATCAATTCACAACCAATTGGTTATAAACGACATATAGACTATTAAAGTAAAACCTAATACTTTGGTATCAAACAGCAGCGATGCCTAACAGCTACTCATAGCACTATTATTTTTGCCGTCGGCCAAACTGGTACAATGGCTATCGTTTCCCTCTACCAACGGACATCAACGTGCCACTACGCGATTTACTGCTCGGCCTGTTTGTGATCGCCATTTGGGCGCTGAATATCATTGTGATTAAGGTCGGCGTGGCGGAGTTACCGCCGCTGTTGATGACCACGCTGCGTTTTATGCTCGTCGCGGCGCTGCTGGTGCCGTTTTACCCTGTGGCGCGGGTACAACTGCCCTTTTTGCTGCTGCTCTCGGTAACCTTTGGCAGCCTGCACTTTGCTCTGCTGTTTATTGGCCTGGAGCACGCTGAGGCGGGTACCGGCGCGCTACTGGTACAAATGGGGACGCCTTTTGCCACGCTGTTGGCGGTAATTTTTCTGAAAGAGAAGCTGGGGCCCAAGCGTATCGCCGGGCTGCTGCTCTCTTTTGCCGGGGTCGTCGTGCTGGCTGGCGGGCCAACGTTACCCTCTCCGCTCCCGCTGGCGATTCTTTTGTGTAGTGCCATTGGCTGGGCAGTATCACAGCTATTGATCAAGCGCGGCCCGCCGATTGCGCCTATGGCGCTGGCAGGCTGGATGGCACTGTTTGCGGTGCCCCAGGTAGCGCTAGGCTCATGGCTGTTTGAGAGCGGTCAGTGGCAGGCGATGCAGCAGGCAACTTGGTTAGGCTGGGGGGCGATGATTTACACCGCTGTGATGTCATCGATTGTTGCTTACGGGATTTGGTATGCGCTGTTGCGCCGCCACCCGGTTAATCGCGTGGTGCCCATGACGCTACTCGTACCGGTACTGGCAGTCGGCTTAGGTGCGCTGTTGATGGGCGACAGCCTAGGCGTGCATAAACTGGTGGGCGGCGGCTTAGTGGTCGCAGGTATCGCTCTGATTGTACTCAATTTTCGCCGCCGCCAACTTTGATACCGCACTCGGCAAAGTAGCCACCACTGACCTCTAGCGCTGAATAGTAAGCCGCTCCCGCCGGATAAGAGGGGCAGTCACTCGGCGACGAGGACTCGCAGGCCCGTCATCGAAACGTCACATTTCCACGGGGGACCATCGGTTAGACTAGCCTTTCACTGAGCAGGGAGTTCCCCATGCAGATGCTGGCGCTTTACAGTATTAAGGGCGGCGTGGGCAAGACCGCCTCCGCCGTCAATCTCGCCGCCGAAGCAGCACGCGATGGCAGGCGAGTGCTGCTTTGGGATCTCGATCCGCAGGCCGCCACCACCTTTTATCTGCGCAGCAAACCTAAAGTGCGCGGTGGCGTCGACAAACTGGTCAAAGGCAAGGCCGACCTTGATCGAGCGATCCGCGAGACCGACTTCGAAGGGCTCGACCTGCTGCCTGCGGCGCTGGGTTCGCGCGACCTGGAAGCGTCAATGGAAGCCCGCAAGCCCAGTCGGCTGCGCAAGATCCTCAAGCCGGTGATGGCCAGTTACGACTTAGTGATCCTCGACTGCCCGCCAAGCCTGTCCGCGCTCGCCGAGCAGATCTTCTCCAGCGTCGATGCCCTGCTGGTGCCGGTGGTGCCGACTACCCTGTCGTTGCGCACCCTTGAGCAACTAGAAGGTCATCTCGACGCGGTCGAACAGGCCTGCCCAATCTGGCCGTTCGTGACCCTCGCCGACCGCCGCAAGACCCTGCACCGCGAGGTAATGGAGAGTCTTAGTGAACGCTGGCCGAGGCGCCTTTCGACGACCGTGCCCAACGCCAGTGAGGTCGAGCGCATGGGTATCGAACGCGCTCCGGTCGGGCATTTTGCCCGCAGCAGCCGGGGCGGTCGCGCCTACGCCGCGCTGTGGCGAGAGATCGCGCAGCGTCTGCAATAACCGTCTGCATCAACTGTCTGCCTCAACCCGCTCAAGGTCGGGGCAGCGACTTGGTGGTCGCGGGCATAGTCCTGATTGTGATCAGACTCCGCCCTCGCCAATGCCCCGCTTAATCGGCAGGTTGGCAGAAACCGGCTTCGTCAGGAATCGACACGCAGTCGCCCACTTTGATACCGCGCTCGGCAAAGTAGCCGCCATTGACCTCTAGCGCTGAATGGTAAGCCGCACCCGCCGGGKAAGAGGGGCAGTCACTCGGCGACGAGGATTCGCAGGGCTGCATGGTATTGATCGCCACGATGCGCCCGTCGCCATCGATAAAGGCAATATCGAGGGGGATCAGCGTGCGATACATCCAAAAAGCGTTGTTGGCCGATTGTTCGCTCTCAAAGCGAAACAGCATGCCGCGCTCTTCGGGCAAGCTCTCACGCTCCATCAAGCCGCGCTGACGCTGAGGCGTTGTTTCCGCCACTTCAACGTCTAAACGATGCGGACCGCCCTCGCTGTGAATAGCCAGCGCCAGCGTTTGCATCTCTTTCGTTGACGCCTGCCCCCAAGCCAACGAGCTAAGCAGCGACATCGGCAGCAGCGCCGCCAGCGGTAATAGTAACGATGCTTTAAGCAGCGTGCGACGCGTGGGATCCATGCTTACTTCCTTTTATCATGCGCATCTGCGCGAACTCGGTGGCCTCGCATCAGGTGAATGCCTGCCGCCAGTAACGAAACGTTCACCACAGCGCCGCAGGTTAACTGATTGCGCCGTGCGGCATGGGTGGCGATATCGAAACGTAACATATCACCATGGTTTGCGCGCAATGAAACTGACGTAATGCCCCCCAACACCACCAACTCACTGACTGTGGCCGTGATCGGGTTTTCCCGCTCTCCCTGGGATGGGCGGTCGCGGCGGTGAAGCACAATATCTGACGGCGGCAAATACCAGGTGACACTTTCGCCCAAAGGTAAACCGTTGAGCCCATCGGCGACTTCCAGGCAGCTTTCACCCCACTGCAACCGTCGTTCACCATCCACCTCCACAATCACGCCTTCAAACAAATTGTGGCGGTCCAACAAACGCGCGACTAACGGTGATGAAGGGCGACTAAATAGCGCTTCGGGGGTGCCCTGCTGAAGGCTTACCCCGTTGTGCAGCACACAAATTTGGTCGGCTAGCGCGGAGGCTTCTTCCAAATCGTGGGTCACTAGCACAATCGGAATGTCTATCTGCTGGCGCAGCAGCGCCAGCTCGCGCTGCAGCCGCCGACGGGTAACCTGATCCACCGCCGAAAACGGCTCATCCAGCAACAGCACCTTGGGGTCACGGGCCAAAGCGCGGGCCAACGCCACTCGCTGGCGCTGACCACCGGAAAGCKCATTCGGGTAACGCTCACCCAGCCCTTCCAAGCGCACCTTGGCAAGCCACTGCTCCGCCTGCTCACGGCGTTGCGGTTGGGCTAAATGGCGCAGGGGGAGCTGAATATTTTGCGAGGCGGTTAGGTGGGGAAACAGCGCATAGTCCTGAAACACCATGCCTACCTGCCGACCCTGCGGCGAGAGKGAATGCTTACCCTCAGCATCAAACCAAACGTCGCCCGCGCACGCCACTCGTCCACTTTGGGGGCGGTAAAGCCCGGCGATAGTGCGCAGCAGCGTGGTTTTTCCGCTGCCCGATGGCCCTACCAGCGCCAGCAGTTCACCAGGCTGGCAAGCAAACTCGGCGGCCAGGGGAATCGGCCCCGGTTGATCGACCGCCACGCATAGCCCTTGAAACGGCTCTGCCATTCGCGAATCAGCCACGTGCCCACCGCCTGCGCCCGGCCAGCCCATACACCAGCCCCAAGGTAATAAAGGATACCAACAATAGCAGCGCCGACATCTGCGCCGCGCCCTGTTCATCAAACGCTTGAACGCGATCATAGATAGCGATGGCGAGGGTGCGGGTTTCGCCATCAATGGCGCCGCCCACCATTAAAATCACCCCGAACTCCCCCAGCGTATGAGCAAAAGTGAGCGCTGCCGCTGACATAATCCCTGGCCATACCAGCGGCAGCTCAATGCGTAGCAGTGTTTGCCAAGGGCTAAGCCCGCTGCACCAGGCCGCCTCGCGTAGATTATGAGGAACGTGCTCAAAGGCGCGCTGAATCGGCTGAACGGCAAACGGCAGGTTAGCGATAAGAGAGGCCAGCAGAATGCCAGTAAAAGTGAAGTTCAGCCCGTTGCCGGTCATTTGTGCCCAAAAAGAACCCACCGGCGCGTCGCTACCGAAGCTAAGCAGCAGATAAAAGCCCAGTACGGTAGGTGGCAATACCAGCGGTAACGCTACGAGCGCTTCGCATAAGCCTTTGCCACGAAAACGCGCGTAGGCCAGAGCGCGGCCTAGCCAGATAGCGACAGGGATAAGAATCAAGCAGGTAAACCCGGCAAGGCGAAGCGAGACCGAAAGCGCCGACCAATCCATTAAGAACCATCCATTACGAGCAGCCCATCATGAACCAGCCATTATTCGGCGCTAAAGCCGTAGCGGCGCAGAATGGCTTGCCCTTCGTCTTCTTGCAGCCACTGATAGAAAGCGCTGGCGACCTCTCCCGCCTGATTGGTCAGTACCATGCGCTGGCGTAGTGGGCTGTGCCATGCTTCAGGAATAAGTACGTACTCACTTCGCTCACTCAACGCAGGGGCAAGCGCCAAAGAGTAAGCAACTAATCCGCCGCGAGCATCGTCTGAAAGCGCAAACTGCGCTGCCTGGGAGACATTTTCGCCTAGTACGCGCAAAGGCTCGGTTTGCTCCCAAAGCCCGGCATGCTCAAGCGCCTGTTTCGCCGCCACGCCGTAAGGCGCGTGCTCTGGGTTAGCCAGGGCGATGCGCTCAGTGGCGCCACTTGCGTGAGCTTCCAGCGCGCTTTTCACCGCCGCTAGCGGGGTATCCTCACTGGGCAAATTATCGTGCCCGCTGCGCTGCAGCCACACTAAACGCCCAATGGCGTAGATCACGCCCTCGTCTTTGGTGTAACCCTCTTCATACAGCGCCTGAACGTAGCGTTCGTCAGCCGAGAGGTAGAGTTCAAAAGGCGCGCCCTGGGCGATTTGGCGGCGAAAGTTGCCCGACGAGCCAAAGTTGAGCCGCAGGGCATGGCCGGTTTGCTGCTTAAACTGCTCAGCGGCTTCAGTGAGGGCAAACTGCAGATCCGAAGCCGCGGCGACAATGGGCGCCCCTGCCATCGCAGGGGACCCAATCAGCAGCAGGCAGGCCAGCAGCAGCCCACGAGCGGCTTTAGCGGTTGCTAGCTTCAGCATTTTCGTCGCTAATCTCCATCACTTTCATGGTGTTGGTGCCGCCGTGGGCATTCATGTGGTCACCGCGGGTAAGGATCACATGGTCACCGACTTTAGAGATACCCATCTTCACCAGTAGCTCAAGGGCACGACCGTTTAGCTCGGTGGCGCTCATTTCAGAGGTATCAAACGGCAGCGAGACAACGCCGCGGTAGAGCGCCATACGCCGCTGGGCGATGGGGTTATGGGCCAGGCCCACAATCGGCAAGCCCGAACTAATGCGCGAGGCAATCAGCGGCGTATAGCCCGACGACGTCATACAGGCAATCGCGGTGACGCCAGTCATATGGTTGGCAGCGTACATGGCGGAAAGCGCGATGGTTTCGTCCGGGCGGGTAAAGCCTTCATGAATACGGTGGCCGGACTCCTGGGCGGACTTTTCACGCTCGGCACCCAAACAAACACGCGACATCGCTTCCACGGTTTCCAGCGGGTAATCGCCCGCAGCGGTTTCCGCCGAAAGCATGACCGCATCGCTGCCATCCAGCACCGCGTTGGCCACGTCAAACACTTCTGCGCGGGTGGGAAGCGGCGCCGAAATCATGCTTTCCATCATTTGTGTGGCGGTAATCACCGCACGATTCAACGAGCGTGCTCGTTTGATCATGCGCTTTTGCACGCCGACCAGTTTGGCATCGCCAATTTCAACGCCAAGATCGCCCCGCGCTACCATTACCGCTTCAGAGGCTTCGATAATGCCGTCCAGTGTGGCGTCATCCGCCACAGCTTCGGCGCGCTCGACCTTGGCAACCAAACCAATTTCCTTGCCCGCCTCGCCCAACAGGCGGCGCGCTTCGAGCATATCTTCGGCATGGCGGGGGAAAGAAATGGCGAGGTAGTCGACGCCAATCTCAACAGCGGTTTTGAGGTCTTCTTTGTCTTTCTCGGTCAATGCCGGCGCTGATAGCCCACCGCCCTGCTTGTTGATGCCTTTATGGTTGGAGAGCTTACCGCCCACGACCACAGTGGTGTGCACCTGCTGACCTTCAACGCGGGCCACGTCGAGCACCAAGCGCCCATCGTCTAATAGTAGGCGGTCACCGGCGGTGACGTCTTGGGAGAGGGTTTTATAATCACAGCCCACCTGGTGAATATCACCCGCATCGCCATCCAGCGCCATATCAAGAATAAACGGCTGGCCCTCTTTGAGCACCACGGCACCATCTCTAAACCGCGCAATACGAATCTTGGGGCCCTGCAGATCACCCAACACCGCGACACTGCGGCCTAGCTGGGCAGCAATTTCACGCMCCTCGGTCAAACGGCGGCGGTGGTCATCGGCGGTGCCATGGGAGAAATTTAGACGCACCACATCCACACCCGCTTTAAGCATGGCTTCCAACACGCCTTCCCGGTCGCTGGCAGGCCCAAGGGTGGCGACAATTTTGGTACGACGGATCGAAGAGAAGTGCAGTGCGTTCATAATATTCCAACCATGCAAATTAACGTGTAGTGGCTCTATTTAGTCACCCTAGCTTATCAGTTTAACGCGCTCTACATGACAGCGGTGCAACGTATCGGGTTGGACTACGCTAGCGTCACCGTGATCGCCAGAGGGAACTCATCACAGTTATTGCCATCGCCGCCCCTGTCCACCACCAAGAACTCGCCTTCACGTTCCAGCACCGATTGAATCGCATGCCAAGTGCCTGCGCGGTAGTTCACCCCTTGGCGGCCATCGGTGACAAAAGCGCGTACATATGCAGGATCAATGTTCTCACCTGCCGGGGCAACCACGACAATAAATCGTTCCTGGTGAAGCGGCATAAACGCTTGGCTGCCCTGGGGGTGGCGCTCTAAAAACGTTAGCTCCAACGGCAGTGTAATCGGCTGGCTCACGAAGATATTGATCAGCGTGTGAGCGTTTTCGCCCTGGGTTTCCACCTTGGCAAGATCATGGTGGCGCTGGGTGCGCCCAGCGTTAATAGGAAACGACGCTGAAGKGCGTGCATCAATCACATCGCCAAAAGGGGCGAAGGCGTCAGCCGTTAGCGGCTCGGCTTTTAGTTCAAGMATTGCAGTTCCTTAGCGAGACGACAGTTTAAGAGAAGCATGACGGTTAACGTCTTTATACAACAAATACCGGAACGGCCCTGGGCCAGCGGCGTAGCAGGCTTGGGGGCAAAAAGCGCGCAGCCACATAAAAYCCCCAGCTTCCACTTCTACCCAGTTTTGATTTAAGTGGTAAACAGCTTTGCCTTCAAGCACGTACAACCCATGTTCCATGACATGTGTTTCGTCAAAGGGGATAACGCCGCCGGGCTGAAAGGTCACGATATTGACGTGCATATCGTGGCGGACGTCCGCGGGGTCGACAAAGCGCGTGGTGGCCCAGCGCCCTTCGGTGCCCGGCATTTCGATGGGAGCAATGTCCTGCTCGTTGGTAACAAATGCCTTTGGTACTTCAAGCCCTTCAACAAACTCATAGGCCTTACGCACCCAGTGGAAACGTACCGGCGCGTTAGATTCATTGCGCACCTGCCAGTTGCTGCCGGGGGGAATAAACGCATAGCCGCCGGGCTGCAGGGTGTGGCGCTCACCAGCAAGGGTAAGCGTTAACTCACCCTCTACAATAAACAGCACGCCCTCGGCCTGGGAATCTGGCTCGGGTTTATCGCTACCGCCCTGGGGCTGCACTTCCATAATGTACTGGGAGAACGTTTCGGCAAACCCCGACAGCGGCCGCGCCAGCACCCATAGCCGAGTGCCTTCCCAGAACGGCAGATTGCTGGTAACGATATCGCGCATGACGCCTTTAGGGATCAGCGCATAGGCTTCGGTAAATACCGCACGGTCGGCGGTAATTTGTGTTTGTGGCGGGTGCCCGCCGGTGGGGGCGTAGTAAGTAGCTGGCATTTTTAAACCTATATTGCTTAGTAAAAACAAGAGACATATATCTTGTATACAATATTAGCGAACCATATTAAAGCGATCTTTGGCGAAGCTCTTTAGCAAAACGCTTGTGAAACACTCCTCCCAATAGTAACGTCTTTAGAAACTTTCGTTTCATAATTCTAAAACCATACGAACATGTCCACAAACAGCATCCTCGGCACGAATTGGCTTCCGCAAACCGTTGCGCTCACGAACCCTATCGTTGCTCGGTCRGGCGCTTATAACCGCCGATATTGATAACAACAGCCATCCTGGATGGCAGCTCTAAAACGCGAGGCTTAGCATGTCCCAACACACCCCCTCTCCGTCCTCCCCGGGCAGCCCCACACCTAAGAAAAGCTGGTGTCGGATCCCTGATATATACGCGGTTCTATTTATCTTTATCGCCCTGGCCGCGATAGCTACGCACTTTGTGCCGGCCGGGCAGTTCGAGCGTGTTCCTGGCCCGAATGGGCGCATCACTATCGACCCGACCTCTTATGAGCAGATCGCTTCGTCACCGGTTGGCATCGTCGACTTTATGCTGGCGATACCCAACGGCTTGATGAGTGCCGGAGAAGTCGTCTTTTTCACCTTTATGATTGGCGGCATGTTTATGGTGCTAAGGCGCACCGGCATTATTGAAATAGGTGKGGATAAGTTAACACGCCGCTTTGCCCGCCAGAGCCTGCTCACTATTCCCGTTTTGATGACAGTATTTGCGCTGATAGCCACCGTCATCGGCACTCAGGAATTGGCACTGGTCTATGTGCCCGTCATCCTGCCGCTGATGATTGCCTTGCGCTTCGACTCAGTCACGGCCGCAGCGGKGGCGCTTTGCGCCACCACGGTCGGCTTTACGACGGGCGTACTCAACCCCATTAACACAGGGCTTGGGCAGCAACTTTCAGACCTACCGCTCTATTCCGGTTATGGGCTGCGTATTATGGCGTTTATTGTCATGCTGGCTGTGGCGATTTTTTTCGTCATGCGTTACGCCCGCAGAGTGCGCCAAACACCCTCGTTCAGCCTATTGAGCCGCGACCAGGGCGAATCCGAAAAACGCACGCTGTACCAACACGCTGATAATAGCCCTGCATTAATCGCCACCGCTCGCCAAAAACTGGCCGCTGTCGCAACGTTCGCCTTCTTTGCAGTCCTCGTTTATGGCGTCCTGCAGCAAGGCTGGTTCATGATGGAGATGGCGGGTCTGTTTATCATCATGGGCATTGTGGTTGGCCTGATTGCGGGCCTCGACACCGACGAAATATGCTCGGGCTTCAACCAGGGCTTCCGCGATGTATTGGTCGGCGCCATGATCGCAGGCGTCGCCCGGGGCGTTGCCGTGATGCTGGAAGATGGCCAGATCATGGATACGCTGGTGTTTGGGCTAGGCAATCTCGTCGGTGGCTTACCTACTCTACTTTCCGCGATTGGCATGTTCTTCGCCCAGCTGGGCTTCAATTTTATTGTCCCTTCCGGCAGCGGCCAGGCCCTGGTCACCATGCCGCTGATGGCACCGCTCTCCGACATTATTGGCGTTACTCGCCAAACGGCGGTGCTGGCATATCAGCTTGGCGATGGCATCGGCAATATTCTCTMCCCAACGTCAGGCTACTTTATGGCCACTCTGGCGCTTGCGGGCGTGCCATGGCAAAAGTGGGTCAAATTCTTCTTCCCACTTTTTTGCGTATGGGTAGTGATTGCCCTGGGCTTTCTTATCTTTGCCCAGGCAACGCAGTGGACCGGCTAGAAGTGGATCGACTAGAGCACCGCAGAGATAAACTGCTTTAGCTCCGGCGTTTGCGGGTTGCTGAACAGCTCGCCGGGGGCGCCCTCTTCATGGATGCGCCCCTGGTGCATAAATACCACGCGGTCAGCTACGTCGCGGGCGAAGCTCATCTCGTGGGTGACTAGAATCAGCGTCATACCCTCTTTTGCTAAAGCTTCCAGCACCCGCAGCACTTCCCCAACCAATTCAGGATCAAGCGCTGACGTCACCTCATCGCAAAGCATGACCTTCGGGCGCATCGCCAACGCCCGGGCAATAGCCACGCGCTGCTGCTGACCGCCGGAGAGCTGTGCCGGATAGGCATCGTACTTGTCCGATAGGCCGACTTTCTCAAGCACTTCCCGAGCGATTTCCTCAACCTCAGCCTTGGCTTCGCCGCGCACCACCAGCGGTGCCAAACAGACGTTTTCACCCACGGTTTTATGCGGAAACAAATTAAAGCTTTGGAATACCATGCCGACGTTTTCACTCAGCTCTTTGGGCGACATCGACGCCGCATCGAGCTGCTTATCGGCAATGGTGATCTCGCCGCTGTCGTGTTTTTCCAACTGATTCAAGCAACGCAGCAGAGTACTTTTACCCGAGCCGCTGCGGCCAATAATCGCCACGACTTCGCCTTGCGCAACCGAAAGGTTAATACCTTTAAGCACTTCCAGGTCGCCAAAGGCTTTATGAACGTTATCAACGTAGACCAGCGTCATAGAGCTTTTTCTCCAGATAGCGCGCGTAGCAGGAAAGGGGGAAGCACAGCGCGAAGTAAAGCAAAGCCACAAGGGCAAAGATGGTGAAGGGTTCAAAGGTGGCGTTATTGAGCATGGTGCCCGCCTTGGTTAACTCGACAAAGCCGATAATGGAGGCCAGCGCCGTGCCTTTAATGACCTGTACTGAGAAACCCACCGTGGGGGGAATCGACAGCCGCAGCGCCTGGGGCAGAATCACATGGCGCATGGTCTGGAAGTAGTTCATGCCCAGTACCCGTGACGCATGCCACTGCCCTTTAGCCACCGCTTCCAAGCAGCCGCGCCAGATGTCACACAGAAAGGCGCTGGTAAACAGGGTGAGTGCAATGGAGGCGGCCAACCAGGCGGAGATCGGATGCCCCATGGCAGCAGCGCCAAAGAAGATCAAAAACAGCTGCATCAGTAGCGGCGTGCCCTGGAAAAGATCCACATAGAGTGACGTTAAGCGCTGCAGCCAGCGATTGCTTGAGAGGCGCATAAAGGTCAATAGCAGCCCCACCGTAGCCCCGCCCAAAAAGGCAATCAGCGACAGCACAACCGTCCAGCGAGCCGCCAGCAACAGGTTGCGCAAAATATCCCAGAAGGTGAACTCAATCATCGTTGTTCTCCTTGCTGATAGGCGAATACACGCTTGCCCACCAGCATAAAGCTGCGCCGCATGCCGAAGGCGAGGAGCAAATAGACCAGCGTGATCAGCAGGTAGACTTCGAAGCTGCGGAAGTTGCGCGACTGGATAAAGTTAGCCGCGTAGGTCAGATCAAACACAGAAATCTGCGACACCACCGCCGAACCCAGCATGACGATAATCGACTGGCTGATCAGTGCCGGGTAAACCCGCGCAAAAGCAGGCACCAGCACCACATGGCGATAGCTTTGCAATGTGGTCATGCCCAGCGCCCGTCCGGCCTCCAGCTGACCTTTCGCCGTGGCGCTAATACCTGCGCGTAAAATCTCGGCGCTATAGGCGGCCAGGTTAAGCGTCATGGCAATAAAGGCCGCGGTGATGGCATCGATTTTGATGCCGAGCCCGGGAAGCCCGAAGAAGATAAAAAACAGCTGCACGATAAAGGGCGTGTTGCGGGTCAATTCGACGTAGCCGCCGAGCCCCCAGCGCACCCATGGCTGCGCGTTTACGCGTAAATACGCTACTGCCACTGCCAGCGCTAGCCCCGTCAAGGTAGTCACCACGGTCAAAATGACCGTGGTGGTAAGACCTTTGAGCAGCTCACTGACATAGGGCAACAGAGTAAGGAAATCGAGTGTTGGCCCCATGGTGACCCTCAGCTACCGAAGTTTTCAGGCAGGTCGGCGCTGAACCAGCGCTGAGACATCTCATTCAAAGTGCCATCTTCCAAGCCCTGGGCGATCAGGCGATTCACTTCTTCCATTAGCGCAGGCTCGTCCTTATTCATGCCTACATAACAGGGTGAATCTTTGAGCTGGTAAATCAGCGAGGGCGCGCGATCGCTGTTGCGTTCGGCGATTTCGGCGGCGACTACGTTACCGGTGGCGACGTAATCGACTTGACCGGATAGAAACGCAGAAATAGTTGTGGCGTTATCTTCAAAGCGCTGAACTGTGGTCGAGTCTGGGGCAACCTCAGAAAGCTCCATATCCTCAACAGCACCGCGGGTTACGCCGATGGTTTTATCGGCTAAACCGTCCGGGCCTTCCACGCTTTCATCTTCATCAGCACTGAACACGCCTAAGAAAAACGGCGCGTAGGCGTCTGAAAAGTCGATCGCCGCTTCGCGTTCCGGGTTCTTACCCAGGCTAGAGATCACCAAATCCGCCTGACCGGTCTGCAAATAGGGAATCCGGTTAGCGCTGGTAACGGTGATCAGCTCAAGCTCAACGCCCATCTCGTCAGCGAGGTAGTTGGCCATATCAATATCGTAGCCACGCGGTTCCAGGTCGGTGCCCACCGAGCCAAACGGCGGAAAATCCTGTGGTACAGCAATACGGATGGTGCCGCGGGACTCGATATCCTCAAGAGCATCCGCATGAACGCTGGGGCTGGTGGCGAACGCACCCAGGGCGACTGCGGCACTCAGTCCCGTGGCTAAAACGCTAGTCTGTAGACACTTGAAGCGACGGGTAAGGGAGTGATTAAGGCGGTGTGATAACGATTTCATAAAGCTCTCCTAGCAAGCGCATGTTCTGCAAAATCTTGGTTTTGCTAGAGACAATTCGCTGAATAATTAGCAGTGGTGGTCTGAGCAATGGAAGCAAAGCGAATGAAAGTTTTGTTGCATAAAATCTAACAAAGAAACTTTCGTTTCACCTGATCACCTAAAAGCAATCGTGATACCAGAAGTCACTAAGATTTTTTATAACAGTAGCTTAGCGGGCATGCGTAGCCGCAATGCCATTGAAACCGCATCGGAAGGAGAGTTTGAATAAAAATAAGTGCAACGTCTTGGTGCAGTTTTCATCCATCGACAAGACCAGGTGCACCATTAAAGGAGGTCGAGCCTACTGGGCGCTCCAATCTACGCTCATGGTGGGCGCTTCCAGCTCACTAAGCTCGGCGTAAACATCGCTGATCGCGCTGATCCGCTCTCGACCTTCTGCAAGGCGCCGATGCAGTACGCCGTTGGCGAGCAGGCAGATCAAGCTATTAGCGGCGGCGTAGCTATCAAACGCCGAAAGGCTTTCTAGCGGCGCTTCCAACAACCAGTTGACTTGAGAAGCGAAATTTACCGCGGTGGGGTCAGCAATTAACGCCACCTTGGCAGGCGTTCGCTCAAGGGCATTGATCAGCGCAGCAAACGCCGCTGGGCGCCGGCGGAAACCAAACAGCACCACCACATCCTGCTCGGTTAAATCGACAATCTCTTCGGCTAACGACTGGTTAGGGKGGGGAACCACCCGCACCTGGGTGCGCGCCTGAATTAACTGCTGACGAAAATGCAGCGCCAACGGGTAGCTATTACGAAACCCGATCACCACCACATGGCGCGCGCTATCCAGGCGTTCTACCAACGCTGAAAACTGATCTGCGGCAATACCGTTTAAGCAGCGCTGCAGGTTTTCCTGCTCGCGCTGCAAGTGACGCTGAAACGGCGCCCCCGCCTCATCCTGCATGGCGTTGGCATCAATCACCAACGGCACCCCCAGGTTGCGCAGCTGGCGGGCGTGGTCTTTAACGGTGCGGTAGCTCTCAAACCCCAACCGCTTGAACAGGCGACTGACGGTCGATTTGGAAACCCCGGTCAGGCGCGCCAAATCAGCGGCGCTGTACACCGCTAGATCATCAAAGTGATCGAGGATAAAGCTCGCCACCCGCTGCTCCTGGGCACTTAGCGCGTCAAACTGGGCGGTAATTCGCTGTCCGATATGCGGCGTCATAACATCCTATTGAGCTGTCTGATTAGCGGGTTGATGGCGGGTGGTGCTCCGCCCAGTGGCGGGCGATATCGACCCGCCGGGCCACCCACACCCGGTCGTGGGTTTCGATGTAATCCAAAAAGCGCTGCAACGCGCGAAAACGCCCTGGCCGCCCCAATAAACGGCAGTGCATACCGATAGAGAGCATTTTCGGCGCCTCCTCCCCTTCCGCGTAGAGCACATCAAAGGCGTCACGCAGGTAGGTAAAGAAGTGATCCGCGGTATTAAAACCTTGCGGCGCGGCAAAGCGCATATCGTTGCTGTCCAGGGTGTAAGGTACGATTAAGTGGTTATGCTCACTACCCTGACTATCGGTCACCTGCGTCCAGAAAGGCAAATCATCGCCGTAGTAGTCGCTATCGTAAAGGAAACCGCCCTCATCCAGAACTAAGCGTCGGGTATTGGGACTGTCGCGGCCGGTATACCAACCCTGGGGTTTTTCACCGTAAAGGCGCTGAAAAATCTCCATGGCCTGTTGAAGGTGTTGCCGCTCAACGTGCTCGGAGACTTCCTGATAGTGAATCCAGCGGTAGCCATGGCAGGCAATCTCGTGGCCTAGCTCTTTAAACGCCATGGCGACATCCGGGTTGCGCTCCAGCGCCATGGCCACGCCAAACACCGTGAGCGGCAGATCGCGCTTCTCGAACTCACGAAGAATGCGCCATACCCCAGCGCGGGAGCCGTACTCGTAGATCGACTCCATGCTCAGGTGGCGATCAGGATAAGCCGGTGCGCCGATGATTTCTGACAGGAACTGCTCGGAGCCTGAATCGCCATGCAGCACACAGTTCTCGCCACCTTCTTCGTAATTGAGCACGAACTGAACGGCAATTTTGGCCTTGTTGGGCCAATTAGCGTGGGGTGGATTACGCCCGTAACCGATTAAGTCGCGTGGGTAATGGCTCTTAGAGGATGACGACATAGCTAGCTCCTTTTATGCCTATTTCTGGCTCGTCACTGGCGAATGAGCAGCCCAGCGATACAGAAAATTATTTGTATACAAAATAGCGAGATTAATAACGGACCGCAACGCGGCCGGACGCTAATCCCCTGACACTCATAGCGTTTCTAAGTTAAAACATCGTTAAGCTGTTGAATCCTGAACAATTGGTCAAACTTTTAGCGGGACATTTTTATCGTCTATTCACGTTTAGAGGCTTGCGTAAGGCTAGAAACCGCCCTATTTTTGTATACAAGAAAATTTATATTGTTTACATACGGATTGCTCAACGTGCATATACGCATCATTAACCCTAACACCACGGCTTCCATGACCGCTGCTATGGGTCAGGCAGCACAGCAGCAGGCGGGGCCAGGCACCACGGTCAGCGCTTCCCAGCCTGACGCAGGCCCGGTTTCGATTGAAAGCCATTTTGACGAAGCGATCAGCGCGGTGGGAGTTGCCGAAGAGGTGCTTAAAGGCGAGCGCGAAGGCGGCATCGATGCCTACGTGGTGGCCTGTTTCGGCGACCCAGGCTTGCTCGCTGCCCGCGAACTCACCCGCGCACCTGTGATTGGCATTGCCGAAGCGGCGTTTCATCTTGCCACCCTGGTGAGCACCCGTTTTTCTATTGTGACCACCTTGGGTCGCACCGGCATTATTGCCGAGCACTTGCTACAGCAGTACGGCTTTAGCCACCACTGCCGCCGCATTCGCGCTGCGGAAATTCCGGTGTTGGATCTTGAGCACCACCCTGAAGCGGCGTTTACCCGCATTGTTGAAGAGTGCTGCCGCGCCCGGGATGAAGACGGCATTGGCGCCATCGTTCTAGGCTGCGGCGGCATGGCGAATTTGACCCAGGAGATCAGCCGCGAAGTCGGCCTACCGGTAGTGGAAGGTGTTAGCGCTGCGCTAAAACTGGCGGAATCGCTGGTCGGTTTAGGTCTGTATACCAGCAAGCACGGCGATCTCGCCTACCCACGGCCGAAAGCGTTCACCGGCAAGTTTGCTGGGCTTACTGACCTTGCGCTACCGCTTAAGCCATCAACGCTCTAAAAAACAACGTCTCACAAAACCATGACTAAAAAACATTTAATAACAATAAATTAAGAAACACGAACGTCCAATAGCACGCCACGCCGCAAGCGTTTCCCGATGTTAAATCGGGGATTAATAAAACCGATAATCTTGCGAGGACGACACCATGAGCGCTTCAACCTCGGCTCTTGCGTCAGACGACCGATCCGATGCTGGATCAAAAGCAATAGGGGCGGAGAGCTTAGCCCCGCAACACACCCGGATTATGGGGCGTAGCTCCTATTTTCTGGCCTGGTTCGGCGGCTGCGTTTCCATTGGCACCTTCGCCATGGGCTCAAGCGTGGTCGGCACCTTAAACCTGTTACAAGCCACCCTGGCCATCGCCATCGGGTGCTTTGTGATCGGTATAGCTCTCGCCATTAACGGGGCCGCGGGCTACAAGTACGGCATTCCGTTTATGGKGCAGGCGCGCAGCGCCTTCGGCTTTACCGGCACGCGGCTGCCCGGCTTAGTGCGCGCGGTGCCTGCGGTAGTGTGGTACGGCTTTCAAAGCTGGATTGGCGCCGGGGCACTGAATATGGTGTCGGCCACCCTGTTCGGTTTCGACAACCTTATCTTCTACTTTATTACCTTCCAGTTCCTGCAAATTGGCCTGTCGGTAATGGGCTTTCAGGGCATCAAATGGTTAGAGAATATCGGCAGCGCCTTTATCCTCGTCTCGTTGATGTATATGTTCTACGCCACGGTGCAGCGCTATGGCGATGAGCTTTCCGCCAGCCTGCTGACCATGGAAGGCTCCTGGGGCATGCCGTTCTGGGGTGCGACCATGCTGTTCCTGGGCATCTACAGCACCATGATGCTCAACGTTAGCGACTACTCTCGCGAGCATAAAAAGGGCACCGCCCAAAGCCTGCTGACCACCATTTACGCCATGTCGATTCTGCCCTGCACGCTGTTTATGGGCTTGATCGGCTATATGGTCTCCCAGGCCACCGGCACCGCCGACCCTATCCAGGTGTTTGCCAACGCCGTCGACAACACGCCGCTGCTGATGACCACCCTGCTGTTCATCGCCTTTGCCCAGGTGACCACCAACGTACTCAATAACGTAGTACCGCCCACCTACGTGCTGATGGACGTGTTTAAGATCAAGTTCCCCGTCGCCACGGTGATCGTTGGACTACTGGCCTTCGCCACCTTCCCCTGGAAACTTGTTCAGCCGGGCTCCGCAGCAGGTCTACAGCTGTTTGTTCAAACGTACTCTGCCTTCCTAGGCCCCATCTTCGCCATTCTGGTGGTGGACTATTACGTTATTCGTCGTCGCACGCTGGATATCGACAAACTCTATGACGCCAACGGCCCTTACCAAGGCGTGAACCTAGCTGCGTTTATTGCCACCGCGATCGGTATTGCGGCGGCGCTCTCTTTCTCGGCGATCTCGTGGTACGCCAGCCTGATACCCGCAGGCGTGAGCTACTACCTGTTAATGAAGTACTGGGCACCCTGCCAGCGCTTTAGCCAGTAATCCCATTTGCCAACCTGCGAGTCAAGACAATGAAAGAGAGCAACGACGTTAGTGATCTGGATATCAAACATATCGATCCCACGTTATATAACGAGGATCTAGCGCCGCTGAAACCCCAGGATCGTAACTGGGGTGCCTTTGAGATATTTAATGTCTGGTCTAACGACATCCAGAGCCTGTTTGGCTACACCCTGGCGGCCTCACTGTTTTTAACCTACGGTCTCAACGGCTGGGCGGTGATGGCGGCGATTATTCTGGCCGGTGTGATCGTAATGTTTTTGGTTAACCTCACCGGCAAACCCAGCGTTAAATACGGCATTCCCTTTCCGGTGATGGTGCGCGCCAGCATGGGGGTACGCGGCGCCAACCTACCCGCGATGCTGCGCGCGATCGTGGGGATTTTCTGGTACGGCGTGCAGACCTACTTCGCCTCCACCGCCGTCACCCTACTGATTACCGCTTTTGTTGGCGCAGGCGATGGTGGCACCTTCCTGGGGCTTTCCGGCGTGGCCTGGGTGTCATTTGTGATTGTGTGGCTGTTTCAAATCGCCATTTTCTGGCAGGGCATCGAGCGCATTAAGCACTTTCTCAACTGGGCAGGCCCGCTGGTCTACGTGGTGATGCTGGTGCTGATGATCATCGTTTGGTATCAGGCGGGAAGTGAGCTAATCCCCGCTATTGGCACTATTTTTAGCGGCGATGGTGAAACCAGCGGCAGCTCAATCGCGGCCTTTATGGCGATTGTAGGCACCATGGTGGCGTACTTTGCGGCAGTGGTGATCAACTTCGGCGACTTCACCCGCTTTGTAAAAACCGAACGTCAGATGAAGCTAGGCAACCTGCTCGGCTTGCCGCTTAACGTGGCATTCTTCTCGTTTATCGCGCTGATTATTACCGCAGGCACCCTGGTGCTGTTTGGCGAGGCGCTGACCAATCCCGCCGATATCGTTGAACGGGTAGATTCACTGCCGCTGACGATTATCGCTGCGCTGACCTTCTTTGCCGCCACGGTAGGCATCAACCTGGTCGCCAACTTTATTCCCCCAGCCTACGACCTGGCCAACCTGTTTCCCAGCAAAATCAGCTTTAAAATGGGCGGCCTGATTACCGCGGTAATCGCGTTCTTCGTCGGTGCGCTATGGCTCTCAGTCATCAGCCAGATTGGCGTTCCCGGCTTTGTGAATGCGCTAGGCGCCATCGTCGCGCCCTTCTACGGCATTATCGTAGTCGACTACTACCTGATTAAGCGACAGCACCTGAACATGCAGGAGCTCTTCTCATCAGCACCGGGCAGCGCCTACTACTACGTCAACGGCTGGAACACCCGCGCGCTTATCGCTTTTGGCGTGGCGGCGCTGTTCTCGCTTTCTACCGTGTTAGTACCCGCACTATCCAGCCTGGGCGGCTACGGCTGGCTGATTGGTGCTGGCTTAGGTGGGTTGTTCTACTACGGGTTGATGCGGCAGTTTAAGGCTGAGGCTGCGCTGGCTCAATAGCTGACAAAAGGGTCGTAACTAGCTGATTAGAAGCTCATACAAGCGCCATCGGTTTTGCCGATGGCGCTTTTTTTTGGTCACGGGCTGGCGTGGCCAGTTAGAAACTGCGTGCATGCTCCCATAGCGCTACCAAGTAACGTATTTTGCGCTATCAAAACTCAGCGGAATGAGATATTTTCGAGCTGTAGTGCGCGTTTTTCTGGTAGCCTGCAGCGAGATAAAGTGAGTTTTTACGCTATATCAGTAATTTGTGAATTATTAGTACATTTTGGTTTTCCAGGAAAACGAGCATGCTTATGAATAAACTGTTAAGTGTACGGAGAGCTCATGTACATCAAAGCAATCGAGACAAAATATAAAGGGTATCGGTTTAGAAGCCGGAGTGAAGCTCGATGGGCTGTATTTTTTGACACCGCGAAAATTAAGTGGGAATACGAGCTCGAAGGTTACGATGTAAATGGAACATGGTATCTGCCCGATTTCTATTTGCCTGATTTTAATAGTTTCTTCGAGGTGAAAGGCACCGGCGACTATGATGATGAAACCATACAACTCTTCTCTGAACTTATTGGCAAAAAGGTTTTAATAGCAATTGGTAAGCCACCGGAGCCTGGAGAGTGGGACTGTGGTGAGTCCTATGGCTTGCAAACTGTATTTCCATCGCAAGAGTGGCATGATGATGTGGCGTGGGGATATAAGGATATGTTTTTGGAGTGTGATGACTGCGGTCGCATTAGTATAATGAATGAGGTTTACTCAACTATGAAGGATGCTTGTGGAGCGTGCCATAAATCTCGGTTAATGCCTCTTTATCATCCGCTTAAAGCTTGGCGGTCGGCTAGGTTTGAGTTTGGCGGGAGTGGAAACACTTAACAAATCAATCAACTTCGCGCCTGCGGCGCCGGACAGCTTACTCTACGCTTCGCTCCGTTACAGCTGCCGGTTATTGAGGCGTTATGTTTTACCAAGAAGGATAGGAAGTTATGACGATTTATGAAGAAACAGTAGATGCACTTAAGGAAATGGAGACTGTAGCCTCCCACATCAAGAGTCTTGGTAAAATTATGAATAAAACTGAAGATGCTAAACTCAAGCAGCTTTTAGGCAAGGTGATAACGAAGCTGCAAACTTCTCATGCCAATCCAAAGGTAAAGGGAAAATCCACTCCGGGCAACCTCTACAACGTCAAGGATCTCCATATAGAAAGCCTTATTAAATATTGTGAAAATATAATCCCTACAAAAAGGCCCGAGTGGCAAATCTTGGCTGAGCGTAATGGCTGGGCACCAAAAACATAACCAACCATGGCAGTCGGAAATATTTTKCTTCGCTGCGCTCAAAGCGCAAAATATGCCGCTGCTTAGGGGCGTTATGTGGCTCATAGCCAAATTTCAAGGATGCTTTTATGTCATTTTTACCAACAATCAATGAATTTATTAACGAAAACGATGGCAACCCCCTGCATAAGGAAATGATTGATGATATCTGTGAGTTTCCAGAAGGTGAGAAACGCTTCGAGTTGAGGCTGCAAGCAATTCAAAGGATAGATGATATCGTTATGTTCCATCGCTTTGTGATGGTTACACACAAGAATAATCAACAAGTTGTAGAGCCAGGGTTTGAAGCATTCAATGAACATTATCAGGGAATTTTCGACAACGTTTGTGATGATAACCCTGAACAAGTAGCAACCACTCGAATGGCATTCAATGCATTTGATATTTACAAACAACAAAGCCAAATCAAGTGTATTGCCAATGAAAGCTTGGTTATTAACCTCTGGGCTACTATAGAGCAGTATACCAATCGTGCTCTTCAAGTTTTATTATCAAAGCAAGCGTCAAACTCTCATAGATGGCATGAAATAGTCAATAAATTTAAAGAAAATGACTTTGATATTGAGCTACTTGCAGCGTACGAAACAATTAACGAAATTAGAGTTCTTAATAATAAAATTAAGCATTCATATAGTGTCGATGAGCAGCTTGCAAAATTTCAATATTTCAGAATATACGATGGAAAATCTATAAGCAATGTACCTTTAAGGGTGCAAGATTATATATTGGCGACGTATCATTTTATTGTTCAACTTATTAACATTATAGGCCCGTCAGAAAGGTATCCTGATGGTGAAGAAGGTTAAAAATTTACACCTTTAAAATCACATAACAAACGCCTGCAATCTGACCTCCGGCCATTGAGGCGTGTGTTATAAGTCATTGAATTGATCGAGGGGAGGCGAGATGGAGGAAGAGTATCCAAATGAAGACAGCCGCCACTGTCAGGAGTTCACCCTGGATGGTCACACTATTGACGTTCGGACTTATCGGGGAATTGAGCCACCCACAGGGTGTTTCCGGGAAGTGGTTGATGAAAGCGGGACTTCAACGATATGGGATGACCAGTTAGCTTCTGATGATAAGGCGATGGCGGAGCCGAATTCGACCCTAGAACAGGAAGGGATTGGCCCGCTGGTGGATACTTTGAACAAATAGTGCATTCAATACCATATAACAAGGTTATTGTGTACGCGCCCTGTGGGCGCCAGACGCTCGTTCCTCGCGCCGCACATAACCGGCGTTATGAGGGGCCAGCCAGGAGATCTCATGGTAACCAGAGAAAGCATGAAACTTTGGATAATTGCATGCCTTCAACAGCGAGGAGGTAGTGGTTGGCCTCGTGAAGTTTCAAAATATGTTTGGGACAATCACGAAGCAGAACTCAAAGCCTCCGGCGATCTCTTGTATACCTGGCAGTATGATATTCGCTGGGCTGCTCAGCAGCTAAGAAATGATGGTGTACTTAAACCCGTAAATGGAAGACGCGACTTACCATGGGAATTGATGTAGATGCGCTCACAAGCTCATAAACAGCGCCAGCACAAACGCGCCCGTTGGGCGCTCGACTCGCAACAAGTTGCTCGCTTGTGTAGCGTGCGTTATGCAATTCAAAGACATGAGCGAGTAGGCAATGGATAAAGCAATAATAGGTTTAGTCGGCGTTGCCCTTGGTGTCTTGCTTGGAATTCTAAAAGACTGGATATTTCAAAAGGCAAAGAGAAAAAAGGAATATGAATATTTGGCAATAAGAGTGGCTTGTGAACTGGATCGCTTTGTTTATAGGTGTGTTGATGTAGCTCAGGATGATGGTACTTCGTATGGTCAATATGACAAGGATGGGTGTGCGCGTATACAGGTTACACCACCAGAGTTTAACCCGAATGATCTTGATGTAGATTGGAGATCGCTACCTTCAAATCTAATGTACGAAATTTTAAACCTGCCAAATAAGATAGAAACTGCAAATGAAGCCATATCCTCCATATTCGATCATGTGGAAGGGCCACCATATTACGAAGAGGGGTTTGAAGCTAGACAGCTACATTATTCTGAGCTGGGCCTTTTCGCCATGGGGCTGGCTAAAAGACTAAGAAAGTACGCAAAGCTCCCTGCTTTTGAAGCACCGGAGAATTGGAGTCCAAATGAAATGCTTAACGACAAGAGAAAGCAAATTATTAAGATTCAAGAAGAGCGGTATAGAGCACAAGATAAGCTTATGAATAAGTTGGGGGCAGACAGTGCATAACAAGGTCAAGCACCATCGCGCACTACGTGCGCTGGACCTCACTACGCACGGCAGGTGTTGGCAGCGTTAGGCATCCAGAAACTTTCACCATCAACGTCGAGGTGTAGTGAATAAAGCCATATGAATGACTCTTACCCTTCGACCATATACAAGTACGAAGACTTTACCGTTCAGTCCTTGCGCAACCTCAAGACGCAGACAATCTATTTTGGATCACCACAAAACTTCAACGACCCTTACGACTGTGCTTTGAGGCCGAACTTTGCAGTACCGACAGACGAACAGATCGAACAGGTTCGACGGCACTACTTGGCTCGGTTCAACTTGCCTGAACAAGGTCGAGAAGAACTGGAACATTTGAGTTGTGAACAACTTCGAGAACTTGTGGTGCGAAGCGCCCGAAAGGTTGCTGAGGATTACGCGGAGAACTTTCTTTCAGAGAAAGGAGTATCGTGCTTTTCAGAGATTCACCATGATCTTCTAATGTGGTCTCATTATGGCGGGCGGTATAAGGGTTTTTGCTTGGAGTTTGCCACTGACTACGAGCCATTCCATAAGCTCCGAGAAGTCAAATACGTAGAGCAGATACCAAGAATCGATCCAATCACAATAATTCTTCAAGACAGATACGACGACTACCTGAACCTGTTTTGTACAAAATCGATTAACTGGAGTTACGAGAGAGAATGGCGAGCCATCCACCATGTAGCTGGAACAGCTTTCACATATCCCTCCGAAGCGCTGCGCGGAGTGTATTTCGGCCCAGATATTGACACAGACTGTATGGAGATCGTGTGCCTTATCCTTTCTGGTCAGAACCCGAATGTTAGATTTTGGCAGGGACTGCGGAGTGAGGAGCACTTTAAGGTCGAATTTGAACACTTTACTTATACCAGTCACCTCGATGCGAAGCGACGGGGCCTCAAGTAAATCACTGGGAGTTTCTAACCCCCAGCCCTGCTGACAGCAATAAGAAGAGCATTGATTCAGGGTCGGGAAGAGTATGATAATGTCATACCTCTCCCATGTTTGGAGTATCAACTATGAGCATGCACCGGAAAACCATCACGCTGACTGAGCAGCAGAACGACTGGGTAAAAGCTCAGATTGAAAGCGGTCACTATGGCAATGATAGTGAATACATCCGCGATCTTATCCGAAGGGATCAGCAGACCAAACAACGCCTTGCCATGCTAAGACAAGCCCTCGTTGAGGGTGAGTCAAGCGGGAACCCGAAACCCCTGGATATATCGGCTATTAAGGCGGCTGGCCGTAAGCGGATCAAGGCGGTTGATTAGTGCTTGAGTTAAATGTCACGCCAAAGGCGGAATCAGATCTCATCGGAATTTGGGTGTATACCTGTGAGGAATGGGGCGTTGATCAGGCGGATAATTACCTGGATCGGCTTGAGACCGGCATGAAACGGCTGATTGATCATCCATCGCTTGGCGCGAACTACGACCATGTTTTTTCTGGGTATCACAGATTACAGGTCGAGCACCACGCTGTTTTTTATCAACTGCATGACTCGGAAGTGCTCGTTGTTCGTGTGCTTCACGAGGACATGGATGCACCGGAAAGGCTTCTGGAGTAGTGGGCGCTATATTTTCGGCGCAGCTTCAAGATCTCCAGCAAGCCCCGTGCCGTTGCCGCCCAACAAATAGCGACAATTACTCGCTACGCTCCTAATTTTCCGGTGAGCGGAGTTAGATAGTCGTGGTTGAGGGCTTCAGCTTCGAGAAAGAAACCGGTTTTGCTTGGCTCCAGTCCAAATAGTCGGAAGAATCATGGGTTTCCCAGAATTCTCGCTCTTCCTCCTCGGTTTTGAACTCAGGCATCTTTTTTAGCTTGCTCATAAACAGCCCTCTCCTTTCGGTGCATATCGCGAGCGGAGGTTACAACTAGTGATTCTTCTCCAGCGCCAAATGATTGTCTATTTCTTTTATTTTATCTTCCGTGTGGTGATTGACGTAAAGCACCGTGGTCTCTTTCCCTGCACAAATTTTCTCGATGAGCGCGAGAACCAGCTGGCGGTTCATATCGTCCAGGCCGAGGCAGGGCTCGTCTAGAATCAACAGCGGCGGGTGTTTCACCATGGCGCGGGCGATAAGCAGCAAGCGCTGGTCGCCGTAAGAGAGTTTGTTAAAGGGCTGATCGGCGCGGTCTTTCATGCCGAGTAGTTCGAGCCACTGGTCGGCGATTTTTTTCTGATGATCGGTGGATTTTGTGTACACGCCGATGCTGTCGTAGAAGCCGGAAATAATCACGTTTTTGCAGCTGGTGCTGACGCGATACTCCCACTGCAGGGCAGTGGAGACATAGCCGATAAACTGCTTGATCTGCCAGATGCTTTCGCCGTTACCGCGCTGGAAGCCAAACACAAAAATATCGTTGGTATAGCACTGGGGGTGATCCCCTGTGATCAGGGACAAAACACAGGTTTTACCGCTACCGTTGGGGCCACTTAGTTGCCAGTGCTGCCCCTGCTCTATCGTCCAATCCAGCTTATCGACAATCACGGTATCGCCGTATTGGATAGTCGCTTGCTTGAGCTTCACTAACGGCTGACTGGGGTCGAGAGCGGGTAATTTATTGGCTGGGTCGGCCTCGGGCAGGCTTAGGTCGGTGGTTTTCAAATGCAGCAATTGGTAAAGCTCATTGAAGGCGGCTTCGTCCTGACGGTCTACGGTGAATGCTAAACGTCCGCTATCTCCTCGCTTTTTATCTCCTCTCTTTTTCTCCAAGCGCTGTTTATCCAGATAGGCAATATGGGTGATGAAGTCCGGCATTTCATCAAAGCGATTCAGCACCATCACCATGGGAACGGTATCGATGATGGAGGCGAGATGGGCTTGCAGCATGGCGAGGGTGTCGACGTCCAAACCATCAAACGGCTCGTCTAAAATCAGCAAGTCCGGCTTGCTCGACAGAGCACGAATCAGCATGACTTTTCGGGTTTCGCCCGTGGAGAGCTTACGAAAGGCGCGGTCGAGTAGCTTCGTAAGACCGAACTTTTCGACCAGCTCGCTGGCGAGTTCAGGGTCTTGGCACTGCTCGAAAATCATTTCATTGACGGGGGTGCCAAGTGAAATGACATCCATGATATCGGCATCGTCTTTTTTTAACTCTTTGGCGATCAGTTCGGCTTGCGCTTCGAAAGAGACCAAGCCAATGTTTTTGGGAAGCCCTTGAATAGTGCCCGCTTCAATCTTACCAACGCCAGCCAACGCTGCCGCCAGGGCCGATTTGCCTGAGCCATTGGTGCCAGTGATAACCCAATGCTGGTAGGGTTCAATGATCCAATCAATCTCGCTTAGGGTGAAGCGGTCATCAAAACTGATCGTCGCTTTATTTAGCTGAATACGCGCTAAGCGGCTTGAAGGCTCCATCAATGTGTTCCTTATTGTTTGGAAAAATCACTGTTCGCATGCAATGAGACAAAAAAGCCGAGAATATCGTGGCGATATCTCGGCTTTTTTGATGACTTAGCGGTCTATCATTTAATCAGCCGATTAAACGATCTTCTTCATGTCCGCCATATGGCCACGCAGCACTGAGCCCACGGCTTCAACCGGGTGAGCGCGCAGGGCATCGTTGACTTCGATTAAACGGGCGTTATCTACGCCGTTGTCGTCCAGATCCAGGCCTTTACCGATAACATCGGATTTGATGCCTTTCATAAAGTCAGCCAGTAGCGGCACACAAGCGTGGTTGTAGAGGTAGCAACCGTACTCCGCGGTGTCAGAGATGGTCGCGTTCATTTCGTACAGTTTCTTACGCGCGATAGTGTTGGCGATCAGTGGCGTTTCGTGGAGCGACTCGTAGTAAGCCGACTCGGCGATAATGCCAGCCGCGGTCATGGTTTCGAAAGCAAGCTCAACGCCCGCTTTCACCATCGCTACCATCAAGATGCCGTTGTCGAAGTATTCCTGTTCAGTAATCTCTACGTCAGCAGCAGGAGTTTTCTCGAAGTTGGTTTCTGCTGTTTCTGCCCGCCATTTGTGCAGGTTCGCGTCATCATTCGCCCAGTCTTCCATCATCGTGTGAGAGAAATGGCCGCTCATGATGTCGTCTTGGTGCTTGTTGTAGAGCGGACGCATGATGTCTTTTAGCTCTTCAGCAAGATCAAAAGCTTTGATCTTGGCCGGGTTAGAAAGACGGTCCAGCATGTTGGTCACGCCGCCGTATTTCAGTGCTTCCGTGATGTTTTCCCAGCCGTACTGGATCAGCTTAGAGGCGTAGCCAGGCTCGATACCCTCTTCGATCATTTTGTCGAAGCAGAGGATAGAGCCGGTTTGCAGCATGCCGCAAAGGATCGTCTGCTCACCCATCAGGTCGGATTTAACTTCCGCGATGAAAGAGGACATCAGTACGCCAGCTTTGTGGCCGCCAGTGCCCACTGCGTAGGCTTTTGCCAGGGCAAGGCCTTCGCCTTTCGGATCGTTGGCTTCGTGAACGGCGATCAAGGTGGGAACGCCGAAACCACGCACGTATTCAGCGCGAACTTCGGAACCTGGGCATTTGGGCGCCACCATGATGACGGTTAAGTCTTCACGGATTTTCATGCCCTCTTCTACGATGTTGAAACCGTGGGAGTAAGATAGGCAGGCGCCCTCTTTCATCAGCGGCATTACCGCCTTTACAACAGAGGTGTGCTGCTTATCGGGCGTCAGGTTCAATACAACGTCTGCCGTGGGGATCAACTCTTCGTAGGTACCTACAACAAAACCGTTCTCGGTGGCGTTTTTCCACGACTGACGCTTTTGCTCAATGGCTTCAGGGCGCAGTGCGTAAGAGACGTCTAAGCCGCTGTCGCGTAGGTTCAAGCCTTGGTTGAGGCCTTGGGCGCCACAGCCGATCACGACCATTTTTTTGCCTTTCAGCGCTTCTACGCCATCGGCAAATTCAGAGCTGTACATGAAACGACATTTGGCGAGTTGAGCCAGTTGCTCGCGGAGCGGCAGCGTATTGAAGTAGTTAGCCATCGTTAGCATCCTAATGTTTTATGATCGCGACATCGATGTGAGGCACACCGATGCTAAAACCGGTACTTAAGAGAGKGACACAGCCGCCAGATGCGAGACCCAGCGTTATGTGAGTAAGGCCAATCTAACCAAAAATGACCATTTCTTAAATTGATATATTTGCAACAGCATGTCCCTTTTTTTGCAAAACTCAATTATGATGGCGTTTATGAATTTTAAAATTTTAAAACAATTCCTGGCCTTGGCAGAAACCCTGCATTTCGGGCGCGCCAGCGATGAGTGCTATGTCAGCATTTCTGCCCTGTCGCGCAATATTCGGCATTTAGAAGAGGAGCTGGGGGTGTCGCTGTTTAATCGCGACAACCGTACCGTGGTGTTGACCCAGGAGGGGCAAAAGTTTCTCAAGTACGCCCGCGATGCCAGCAGCCAATGGCATTTGATTCGTCATGAATTGACGGACAATCCTGATCAATTAAGCGGGGAAATCAGCCTGTATGGCTCCGTCACCGCCAGCTACAGCTTTTTGCACGAGCTGCTGCGCCGTTTTCGTATTGCCTACCCGATCATAGAAATCAAGCTGCGCACGGGGGATCCAGAACACGCGATTGCGCATGTTCTGGATGGTAAAGAAGATCTTAGCATCGCGGCCCAGCCTGCCAACTTGCCGCGAGGCCTGGCGTTTAAATCCATTGCCACGTCGCCTTTGCTGTTTATTGCGCCCCTTGAGCAGCAGGTGCCGAATGTGCCAACGAACACGCCAACCACACCGCAAGAGTGGGCGAGCATCCCGATGATTCTATCGGAGAGCGGTGTCTCAAGAGCCCGTGTGGATGAGTGGTTTCGCCAGTTGGATGTCTCCCCGCGCATTTATGCACAGGTCACCGGCAATGAAGCCATCGTGAGCATGGTGAGCTTGGGCTTTGGGATTGGCGTGGTGCCAAAAATCGTCCTCGACAACAGCCCATTGATGGATCGCATTCGCGTGCTCGACGTGACACCGGAACTGGAACCCTACGATATTGGTTTGTTTACCTTAAAGAAAAACCTAAAAAACCCACTGGTCGACGCGTTTTGGCGGTTGATGTAAGCCCTGCTTAATAAGCCCCAGGCGCTGTTTTTTTAGCGATCCGAAACCGCCCTTMCCCGCCAAAAATCTGCTGCAGATCCGGTGCGCTCTCTTCCTCTTCGACCATGGAGAGCGAGGCTTCGATGGCTTTTAGGTGGCGGCTCATAAAGGCTTTGGCGCGCTCGCCGTTGCCTGCCTCCAGGTAGCCGATCAGATCGTCGTGGTCGTGGGATTCGCAGCCCAAATGACCGCGGTGGCCGTAGACGGCAAGGATCAGCGAAGAGCGCGAGCAGAGCCGCTCGACAAATTCCGCCAGGGTGGCGTTGCCTGATAGCTGCGCTAGGCGCACATGAAAGTCGGCCGATAGCCGAATGGCGACGCTCTGTTGGCCGCTGCGCAGCGCCTGACGCTCCTGGCGGGCCATTTCGCGCAGCTCCGCGGCCGCTTTTTCGCCCATGCGTCGGGCTACGTCAGGCATTAATCCGCACTCAATTAACTGGCGGGCATCGAAAACGTCTTTGGCTTCATCGGCAGTGGGCCGAGTAACGCTGGCCCCGCGGCGCGGTGTTAGCGTGACTAACTGCTCCAGCGCTAAGCGCTGCAGAATTTTACGAATACCGGTGCGACTAATGCCAAAGACATCCGCCAGCGCATCTTCGCGCAGCCGTGCGCCGGGCTTTAAGCGCTGCTCAACAATCGCATCGCTGACGGCACGATAGATAGACTCGTGGCGCTCGTCGCCCTCTTTGCTGTCTTTACCTTCTTTGACAGGAGCGCGCCGCTTTTCCGGCGCCTGCGCATCACTCATAGCTGGCCTCTTTGATTATTCCTCCCAAGCGGCAATGATATCGCGCTCTTCATCGCTCATGTTGGTCATATTGCCTAACGGCATATAGCGGCTGGCCACGACCTGCTGAATTTGCGTCTTCTGGCCGAGAATTTCATCCCAGTTCTCAAACGCAAACCCAGCCGGTGGTGCGGAGAAACCGGCATGTTCCGGGTTGCGTGCGTGGCACTGCACACAGTGCTGCTCAATCAAACCGGTGATTTGTGCCTGATCAGGCCCTTGTGCGTCGGCATCACTACCCGTTGACGAAGCACTCGGTGCGGCCACCCAAAACGCCAACAGAATAAGCCCTACCCCAAAAGCGGGATACGCGGGCTGGGTTTTGCCTGCGTGCATTAGAACAAAGAATTGCCGTATCAAAGCACCGGCAAAGATAAACAGCACCATCACCACCCAGGCAAGCTCATGGGAGTAGATAAACGAGTAGTGATTACTCACCATCAGCAAAACGACCGGCAGCGTGAAGTAGGTGTTATGCACCGAGCGCTGTTTGCCGCGTTTGCCATCCAGCGGATTGGGCGCATCGCCCGCCTTCATGGCTTTTACCATGCGGCGCTGGCCGGGAATAATCCAGAAGAAGACGTTAGCCGACATCGCCGTCGCCATGACGGCACCGGTGAGCAAAAAGGCGGCGCGGCCGGTGAACATTTGCGTGCTTAGGTAGGCCACCACGACCATCATGACGGCAACCGCAACGCTGAGCAGGCCGTCGCGATCCATATTGGGGCTAATGCGCTTACACAGTTCGTTGTAAACCACCCAGCCGCCTAATAAAAAGGCCAACGCCAGAATATTGGCCTGCCAGCCCGTCATGTTGGCGGCCCACTGCCAGGGACTATTAGGGTTTACCAAATAGAAGCCCGGATTAACCATGTAGAGAATGACGAACAGCGCAAAGCCGGAAAGCCAGGTGGTGTAGGCTTTCCAGAATGACCAGTGCAGATCATTGGGCAGCTTGGCAGGCGCCGTGGCGTACTTCTGGTTGTGGTAGAAGCCGCCGCCATGCACCGACCACATTTCGCCAAACACGCCCTTTTCGCGGTCTTCCGCTGCCTTCGGCGAGCGCAGGCTATTATCCAGCATCACGAAATAGATCGACTCGCCGATCCAGGCGATAGCCGCAATCACATGCAGCCAGCGCAGCAGCAAGTTCACAAAATCAATAATATAGGCTTGCATGCCAGGCCCTCTTAACTACCGCGATAAGTTGAATAACCGTAAGGCGAAAGCAGCAACGGCACATGATAGTGTTGGCTGGCATCCGCAACGCCAAAGCGCAGCGGGATAACGTCTAAAAAGCGTGGTTCAGCCGCTTCAACGCCCTGAGCACGCAGATAGTCGCCAGCATGGAACACCAGTTCGTACTCCCCTGCGGTGAGTGCCTCACCGTCTAAAATGGGCGCATCGCAACGTCCGTCACTGTTGGTGGTCACTGTGGTTAGATGCTGGCGTTCGCTGCCTGAAAGGCGAAACACCTCAATGGTAATGCCATGACCGGGCTGACCTTTGGCGGTATCCAGTACGTGGGTGGTTAAGCGTCCCATGGCCACTCCTTATTAATAGCGTTGTTTGCACGACTTGACCTACTGGTCAAAGAGTACCGTTACTGCTATTTATTGTATACAGTAATTCCATCCCTGCACGTTTTGAACATTTGTCGCATTAAAATTTCCCGCTTTGGAGAGTGCCAGTGCCCACATCTAATCCGTTACTGCTTTCACCCGCGCCCAGCCAGTGCAGCCTGGAAATGATGACCCATCACTATGGGGACGTTTATGAGCACTCGCCCTGGGTAGCCGAATCCGCTTGGCAGCAAGGCTTGACTGAAGTCCATGATACCCCGGACGCGCTGGCCGAACTGATGGGGCTTATGTTGCAGCAGGCGAGCAGTGAACAGCAAATCAAGGTGATCCAAGCGCACCCGGATCTAGCCGGCAAAGCCGCTCTTGCCGGTGAATTAACCCAGGATTCGACCAGCGAACAGGCAGGCGCAGGGCTTGATCAGTGCAGTCCTGAAGAATTTTCGCGCTTTGAGGCGCTTAACGCGGCGTATAAGAAGAAATTTGGTTTTCCCTTTGTAATTGCCGTTAAAGGGCTGGATCGCCATGCCATATTAGCTGCTTTTGAGGAGCGCCTGAACAACGACGCAGTAACCGAGCGGCAAACGGCCATTCAACAAATTATTCGCATTGCACGCTTTCGTTTGAGGGCGCGCGCCGAGCAATAAATCATTGGGTACAGCTAAAGGGCGGGGTTAAATCGACAAGCGTTGAAGACTATTCGCCAAACGGGCTATTGCAATTGTTTCTTGTATACACTTTTATTAGTTAATGGATGCAAGAAGAAAACAATGCCACCCACTGCGAATAAAGGCTTTTTATGTCGACTCCGCCCGATGCCCAAACGCGGCCTTCGCGTACCATTAATCAAAACCCCGATGCGATGCCGCCGTTATCAAAAGCGATTCCGCTTGGCCTTCAGCACATTATGGCCATGTTCGCGGGCAACGTTACGCCACCGATTATTATTGCGGGCGTCATCGGCGCCAATCCAGCGGAGCAGATCTTTTTAATTCAGGTAGCGCTGTTTGTCGCGGGGGTGTCCACGTTGGTACAAACCATCGGTATCGGCCCCTTTGGCGCACGCTTACCAATTGTACAGGGCACCAGCTTTGGTTTTTTACCAGTGGCGCTGCCACTGGCGAAGGCGTTTGGCTTACCCGCCGTTCTGGGCGCCTCATTTGTGGCGGGTTTGCTGCAAATTGTACTGGGGGCTTTTTTAAAGAAGATTCGTCACTGGTTCTCCCCAGTGGTCACCGGGATTGTGGTGCTACTGATCGGTATTACGCTGATGCCAGTGGGCCTTAATTACGCCGCTGGCGGGGTGGGCGCGGATGACTTTGCATCCCCCGGCAACCTCACGCTGGCGCTCTTTGTACTCAGTATTACGATTGCTGTTCACCAATATGGGCGGGGCTTTATTAAAGCCTCCTCGATTCTGTTTGGCTTAATGGCCGGTTACCTGGTCGCTATTGCCCTAGGCAAGGTTGATTTCACCTCACTGAGCAATGCTGCCTGGTTTGCGCTCCCCAAGCCACTGGAGTACGGCATGACGTTCTCTGGCACCGCGATCGTCGGTATGACGCTGATTATGTTTGTGGTTGGCTTAGAGACGATCGGTAATATCTCTGCAATTACCACCACAGGGGCTGGCCGCCCTGCTAAAGACCGCGAGCTTTCCGGCGGCGTGATGGCCGATGGCGTAGCAACGTCCTTTGCCGCCGTTTTCAATACACTGCCCAACACCGCTTACGCCCAGAATGTCGGCCTGATTACCCTCACCGGCGTAGTTAGCCGCCACGTAGTCACCATTGGCGGGTTGCTATTAATCGCCATGGGTCTATTCCCCAAGCTGGGCGGGCTAGTGGCGGCCATGCCACCTGCGGTACTGGGTGGTGCGGGTGTGGTGATGTTCGGCATGATCGCCTCAGCGGGCCTCAAAATCATCAAAGAGTGCGAGCTGGATCAGCGCAATATGCTGATCATTGCCGTCTCCCTAAGCTTGGGTATCGGCCTACCCGCCGTTGAGGCGATTTCTGACACCATGCCAGGGCAGCTGGGTCTGTTGCTTAAATCAGGCTTGGTGCCTGCGGCACTCGCCGCGCTTCTGTTGGATGCCATCTTGCCGGGCAAGCCAGATAGGCGTGCTAAATTGGCGAAGGCTGAAGCTGATTCTCGTCAACAATAGCTTTCAAGCAAAACGCCGCACCCTATCGGGCGCGGCGTTGTTAAGCGGTGTTACTTTCGATTACTGCTTTTTCAATTACTGCTTGGCAGTCTCTACCGCTTTCTTAGTGGTCTCTTCTACTTGCTTCTGGCTATCTTCCGCAAAGCTTTTGCTGATGGAGGTGACTTTTTCCGTGTCTCCCTTCATCCGCTCCATAAAATCACTCGCGGTTTTTTGCTGGCTTTCCATGGCTTTTTTGAAGCTGTCTGGGTCTTTGACGTCAAGCCAAGTACGCGCTTGTGTAATCGCCATGTCCGAGTAGGCACGGGCAGCATCCAACTGAGCACTGAACAACTGGTCATAATAATCAAGCGCAGTCAGTGTGTAAGAACGCATCGGTGAAACAAAAACAGACTCAAACTGTTGCTTGGTTTTATCAGTCGTTGCTTTATTCATCGTAATACCTCCAAGAGTGAGCTAGCACATAAACACGCCTCGGTTAGGCGGTTCTTACGTCAGGCTTTTGCCTCTGCTGGCTTAAAGCTAGCAGTGCTTTTTGTGCAGCGCAACATGATTTTTCCTCATCCTGCGCATGCTCACTCACTGACCGTTAGAATGGCCGACAGCCGCCTTGCTACTAGCGGTTACCGAACAAGTGCTTACGCGCCTGCTCATCCATTTCTACGCCCGCCTGAGGATTAACGTCTTCGACCAAAGCGTAGGCACGACGCACGGCTGGGCGTGCTTTGATCATATCGAACCAGCGCTCCAAGTCCGGAAACTCTTCTAACGTTTGACGCTGTTTTTCCCAAGGTACAATCCAGGGATAGATCGCCATATCGGCAATCGAATAGTCATCGCCACCCACATAGGTGTGATGGGCCAAGCGCTGATCCAACACGCTGTAAAGCCGATTGGTTTCGCGCACGTAGCGCTCAATGGCGTAGTCAATTTTTTGCGGCGCGTAGTGGCAGAAGTGGTGATTTTGGCCTGCCATTGGGCCTAACCCGCCCATTTGCCAGTGCAGCCACTGCAATACGATATAGCGTTCGCGCCCGGCTGAAGGCAAAAAGAGCCCGCTCTTATCAGCGAGATACTCTAGGATCGCACCCGACTCAAACATCGACAGCGGCTGGCCGCCATCCTGGGGGGAGTGATCGACAATGGCAGGAATACGGTTATTGGGGGCAATAGTAAGAAATTCAGGATCAAACTGTTCGCCTCGGCCAATGTTAACCGGCTTCACTCGGTACGCCAGGTTGGCTTCTTCGAGCATAAGGGAGATTTTATGGCCGTTGGGGGTTGTCCAGTAGTACAGGTCAATCATTGCCATCTCCTTTAGGAAAACGTTGATTCACTCGTGAGCCTATCAATGTTTTCTCATTACCTCAGGCGGCACATCGCTGTGCCGCCAATATGTACGACTAACACTATACATCGCGAACAGTCAGCGCACTGCTTGCAGCACCATCGTGCACGCTCAACATACGTTTAAACCACTCATCTACCGGGTCGCCGGGCTCAACGACGGCCTGAGTTGATACAACGTGCACCCACATCATACTCCCGAACAGCAGGTAATCTGAGCCGCTGGGGGAATCACCGTCTAAAAAGCGACTGTCACGCAGTAAATCACGCACTGGCGCCAGCACCTGTTTAAGCTGCTGCTTACCCTGCTCGGGCTGGTGGAACTCTTCAAGCGTGCAACCAAACCGCGCCTCACGGGTTTCACGGAAATAGGCGCGGTCGTCTGGGTGCACGGCCGCGAATAAATCCATCGCAATAATGCGGAAAAGCGCCGGGTTCACGCTGCGCTCAACGAAGTATTTGAACAGTAATACCCGTTGATAGCTGACGCCTTCGCCCAATACGGGTGCTTCGGGGTACGCCTTGTCCAAATAGCTCAGGATCTCGAAGCTGTCGGTAACCACCTGTTCGCCGTCGCAAAGCACCGGCACTTTGTCGTAGTCAGCAAACGCCAGCGCTTCCTTATCGAGGAATCGCCATGCCACGGTGGTGTATTCCAGACCTTTATGGGCAAGCGCCATACGCACGCGCCAGCAATAAGGTGAAAAGCGAAGCCGTTCATCGCGGCCACACAAATCATAGAGGGTAATAGCCACGGTATTAAACTCCTTGTGGTCGATCATTGTTGGTAATAGGTACTTACGCCGATAACAATGAGCGCAAGCTACCTGTGACGCAAGCGATGTGATTCGCTTGCGCTGTACTTATCTTATGGCGGGTAACTGTACTGTCTATTAGTCTAATGAAGCAGCTAGACTACCTCTCTCGGAAAAACCCTAAAAAATCAATTAAAACAATGTTATATATTAAAAAACAGAACGTAAAACAGCATTCCAAACAAGCGTTGCACTGGTAAGACCAATTTTCCAATGTAGTCATCTTGTTAGCCTAAACGTATCTTTCACCTACACCCGACTGGCACCACAACGGCCAGACGGTTATTGCGGAGCATACCAAATCAATAACAAGGGGCAGTTCCTCCCATGAATGAAACGATACTTGCACTTCTGGCCTTTCTGCCGCTGTTGCTGGCCGGTATTTTGCTCATCGGGTTTAAAATACCTGCCAAGATAGCGATGCCGATTGTCTTTCTGACCGCCGCCATTATTGGCTTAACCGCTTGGGATATGTCGTTTAGCCGCGTGGCGGCATCGACTATTCAAGGCTTGATTCAGACCGCTGGTCTTTTGTGGATCATCTTTGGCGCCATCCTGCTGCTTAACACCCTTAAGCACTCCGGCGGCATTACCGCTATCCGTAACGGTTTTTCAGGCATTAGCCCTGACCGCCGCGTACAGGCGTTGATCGTTGCTTGGCTGTTCGGCTGCTTTATCGAAGGCGCTTCAGGCTTCGGTACGCCAGCGGCAGTTGCCGCACCACTGATGGTCGCTCTTGGCTTCCCTGCGCTGGCAGCGGTGGTCGTGGGTATGATGATTCAATCAACGCCGGTTTCCTTCGGTGCAGTAGGCACGCCTATTGTGGTCGGTGTAGGTAGCGGCCTGGACCGTGCAGGTATTAGCGCCGAACTCGACTCGGTAGGCTCTAGCTGGGATGTCTTCTTCCAGCTTGTGACCAGCGAAGTGGCGATTACTCACGGTATCGTGGGTATTTTAATGCCGCTGATTTTGGTCACCGTGATGGTGCGCTTCTTTGGCGCTAACAAATCGTGGAAAGAGGGACTGTCGATTACCCCTTTCGCCATCTTTACCGGCATCTGCTTCGTAGTGCCTTACATGCTGGTAGGCGTGCTACTGGGCCCTGAGTTCCCGTCAATGATCGGCGCCATGGTCGGCTTGGCGATTGTAGTACCTGCCGCCAAACGTGGTTTCCTGCTGCCTAAAGACACCTGGGACTTCCCCGAGTCTTCCTCTTGGCCAGACGAGTGGATCGGCAACCTGCAGATCAAACTTGATGACGTTGTCGGCAGAGCGCCGATGTCCACCTTTAAAGGCTGGGTACCCTATGTGTTGCTCGCTCTGTTCTTGGTGGCCTCTCGTACTATCGAGCCGCTGCGTAACGCTCTAACCTCAATTAATCTTAGTTGGAGCAATATTCTTGGCGAAGCGGGTGTCAGCGGTGGTGTTCAGCCGCTCTACCTGCCGGGCGGCATTATTATTGCCGTGGTCATCGTCACTTACTTCCTACACCGCATGAACCCGCAAAAGATGAGCGCAGCGGTGTCTGAATCAACCAAAACGATTTTTGGTGCGGGCTTCGTGTTGATCTTTACCGTGCCGATGGTGCGCATCTTGATCAACTCTGGTGTTAATGGCGCGGATCTTGTCTCAATGCCGGTGATGATGGCCCAGGCGGTAGCCAGTAGCGTAGGCGGCATTTACCCCTTCTTTGCTCCAGCGGTAGGGGCGCTGGGCGCCTTTATTGCAGGTTCCAACACGGTATCCAATCTAATGCTGGCGGAATTCCAGTTTAGTGTTGCTGAAACCCTGGGCCTCTCTACGGCCATGATGGTAGCGCTGCAGGCCGTGGGTGCGGCGGCAGGTAATATGATTGCCATTCATAACGTGGTCGCGGCGTCAGCAACGGTCGGGCTGTTAGGCCGTGAAGGCGCCACGCTGCGTAAGACGATTCTGCCCACCCTCTACTACCTCATCTTTACTGGCATCATCGCGCTAATTGCGTTCTACGTGATTGGCGTAACGGATCCATTGATGTAGCCCTAAAACTTACTCGCAGGTGTTCAAACGCAAACCCCCAGGCTTAGCCTGGGGGTTTGCTGTTTTAGCGCGACGTTCAAGCCCTATGTATTGATGGTTTACCGCGTTAGCCGATGCGCTTTAACCCTTGGCTGTGGAGCTTGCCGCGCTCTACGTAGCTTTGGGCGTTCTGCTTCAAACCCGCCACCGCTTCCGCGGACAGCTCCCTCACAACACGCGCAGGCGAGCCAACAATCAGTGAGTTAGCTGGAAACTCGGCGCCCTCCTTAATAAAAGCACCCGCGCCCACCAAGCTGTTTTCGCCGATCACGGCGCCGTTAAGTACTACCGCTTGAATACCGATTAAGCAGCCATCGCCAACGGTGCAGCCATGCAGCATCGCCTGATGGCCGACCGTGACGCCCCGCCCTACTTTTAGGGGAAAACCGGGGTCAGCGTGAAGCACTGCGCCATCCTGGATATTGCTCTCTTCACCAATTTCCAAGTGATCGGTATCTCCGCGTAAAACGGCCTGATACCACACGCTTGCGCGTGCCTTTAACGTTACCTGGCCGATAACATCCGCGGTTTCGGCAATATAGACATCGTCATGGATATCTGGCTGATGCTCGCCGTATTGGTAAATGGCCACATTAATCTCCTTATTTTTGGTTTGACTCTAACCTCAGGCTAGTGCTTGTTCCAGCAATCGAGCAACGTGAATCGCTTCGCGGCCACTGCCATCGTGAATCTGATGGCGACAGCTAGTGCCATCAGCAACCATGACCGCATTTGCATCCGCCTTACGGATCGCAGGCAATAACGATAGCTCAGCCATCTTTTGAGACGCTTCATAGTGCTCTGCTTCATAGCCGAAGCTGCCCGCCATTCCACAGCAGGAAGACTCAATGGTCTCGACCTTCAGTTCCGGAATCCAGCCCAGCACCTGCTCAACGGGGCGCAGCGCATCAAACGCTTTTTGATGGCAGTGCCCATGCAGCATCGCCCGCTCGTAGTGCAGCGACTTGAGCTTAAGGGGAAGTTGGTCCTCGGCACGCGCTTTAACCAAAAACTCTTCAAACAGATAGGCGGATGCTGACAACGCTTTCGCTTCGTCGCCAAAGCCATACTGCAGGAATTCATCGCGCATGCTGAGCAAACAGGAAGGTTCTAAACCCACCACCGCCACACCACGCTCCACAAATGGCATCAGGTGCTCCAGGGTACGCTTGGCTTCCGCCTTGGCTTTATCGAACTGGCCCGATGACAGATAAGTACGCCCACAGCAGAGCGGCCGCTGCCCCTTGGTCACATTGAGATGTACACGATAGCCCGCTGCTTCCAGCACCCGCTTGGCCGCTTTGGCGTTATCACCTTCCATATAGTTATTGAAGGTATCCACAAACAGCAGCACTTCGCGCTCTGCCGCAGCCGGTTGCTTAGACGCCTCGGCACTGGCCAGGAAGTTACCGTTAAACACCGGCAGTGAACGTTGCGGTGCCAGCCTTAACGCCTGCTTGATCTGCCTAGCCAGAAACGGCATACGCTCAACGCTATTGACCAGCCGCGAAAATTTGCTAGCCCAGGGTGCATAGCGTGGCATTTCGCCGACCATGCGGTCACGCAAAGAGATCCCATTGACGCGAGCGCGGGCGGTACGGGCCTCTATCTTAAACTTGGCCATATCTACGCCGGTAGGGCAGTCACGCTTACAGCCTTTGCACGATACGCAGAGATCCAGCGCCTCTTTCACATCGTCACTAGCCAGCCCCTCCTCACCCAACTGCCCTGAGAGCACTAATCGCAAAGTGTTAGCGCGACCGCGGGTTAGGTGCTGCTCGTCCTTGGTGATACGAAAACTCGGGCACATGGTGCCTGCATCAAACTTGCGGCAGTGGCCGTTGTTGTTGCACATTTCCACCGCCATGGCCAAGCCATGGGTGGCATCGCCGCCGGAGCCTGGCGGCGTTTGTTCGCCAGTAAGCGGGTCGCGTTTTACGTTCCAGGCGGACCAGTCAAACACCGGGGTAAGCGGGATAGTGGTGTAGCTTTTTGGAAAACGAAAATAACGTTCGTCATCCATCTTAGGGGTATCGACGATTTTGCCGGGGTTGAACAGATTATTAGGGTCAAACAGCTGCTTAATTTCACGGAAGGCGTTGTTGACCGTTTCGCCAAACTGCCACGCCACCCACTCGCCGCGGCAGATACCGTCACCATGCTCGCCGGAGTATGCGCCTTTATATTCGCGCACTAACGAAGAGGCTAGCTCGGCGATTTCACGCATTTTTTCAGCACCGTCTCGGCGCATATCCAGAATCGGCCGAACGTGCAGCGTGCCAACACCGGCGTGGGCGTACCAGGTGCCCTCGGTGCCGTAACGGTTAAACACATCAGTGAGCTTGCTGGTGTACTCGGCAAGGTGCTCTAGCGGCACCGCACAGTCTTCAATAAAGGAGACTGGCTTACCGTCGCCCTTCATACTCATCATGATGTTGAGCCCGGCTTTGCGCACGTTCCATAGCGCTTTCTGCTCGGCGGCCTCTGGCATATCCACCACGCTGCCCGGCAGGCCTAAATCGCCCATTAGCTCGTTTAGCCCGCGAAGCGCTTCTAGCTGTTTAGCGTGATCTTGACCCGCAAACTCCACCAGCAGAATGGCTTCCGGTTTGCCAATTAGCGCCTTCTCAATCACTGGGCGGAACGCCGGGTTCTCCAGCGACAGTTCAATCATGGTGCGGTCAACCAGCTCCACCGCCGTAGGGCCGAGCTTGACGATATGTTGGGTGAAGTCCATCGCTTGATAAAAAGTCGGGAAGTTCACCACGCCCAGCACTTTTTGCTCGGGTAAAGGTGAAAGCCTGAGTTTAATACGCTGGCTCACCCCTAGCGTACCTTCCGAGCCCACCAGCAGGTGAGCTAGGTTAGCGCGACTATCTGGGTCGTAAGGCATCGGGTTCTGGCAATCGAACAGATCCAGGTTGTAGCCACCGACCCGGCGTAACACTTTAGGAAAGTGATCGCGAATTTCCGGGCCTACCCGCTCAGCAATCGCTTTCACCTGTTGGGCAAGGCGCTGCTCTTGAGAGCCTTCCGCGAAGCGGTCAACGAAACCAAAACTCGCCGCACTGCCGTCAGCCAGTAGCGCTTCCACGCCCAGCACGTTGTGCACCATATTGCCGTAATAAATCGAACGCGACCCGCAAGAATTATTCCCCGCCATGCCGCCGATGGTGCACTGGGCGCTGGTGGACACATCCACCGGGTACCAGAGCCCATGGGGTTTAAGCCAAGCGTTTAGGTGATCAAGCACCACTCCTGGCTCGACCACCACGGTGCGCGCCTCGGCGTCGAACTCAACGATCTCGTTAAGCCAGCGGGTGGTGTCGATCACCAGCGCCTCACCAACGGTTTGGCCACACTGGCTGGTACCCGCGCCCCGAGCCAAAATCGGCACCTTGGCATCACGGGCAATATCCAGGGCAATTTTCAGATCTTCCTGGTGGCGCGGGATGATCACACCTACCGGCGTCACCTGATAAATCGAAGCGTCGGTTGAATAGCGCCCCCGAGTTGCCCGGTCAAACAGCACCTCTCCGGCCATCTCCCGGGATAACCGCTCGGCTAGTTCGCCGAGCGGTTTAATCTTGGCATCACGGGACGGGTATTGGTTCGTCAGAGACGTCATATGGCTCTCCCCCGTCGTTTAGCGCTTGCCTGCGTTAAGCGGGTTGGCAGCAAAGTAGTCCAAGGCAGCCGTTACACCACTGCCTTTAAGGTTAACGCCCGACAGCTTCATACCCGCTTCACAGCCTCCCAGCGTGGCAATCAGCGTTAAATCGTTGCAGTCGCCCAAATGGCCGATCCGGAACATCTTGCCTTTGGCCTTGCCCAGCCCCATTCCCAGTGAAAGGTCAAAACGCTCATAGATAATCTTGCGTACCGCATCCGCATCGACACCCTCTGGCATTACCACACCCGTCAGTACCGGCGAGTAAACTGACGGATCTAGACATTGAATCTCTAAACCCCACGCCTCAACCGCCGCACGCACCCCAGCGGCCCAGCGCTGATGGCGGGCCAACACCTGCTCCATACCTTCATCCAGCAGCATATCCAGCGCTTCATTGAGACCGTAAAGCAGGTTGGTGCTGGGCGTGKAGGGCCAGTAGCCGTTCTTGTTAGCCTCTAGAATTTCATCCCAGGCCCAGAAGCTTTTAGGCAGTTTTGCCTGTTTGCTGACCTCAATGGCTTTAGGAGAGAGCGCGTTAAAACTAATACCCGGTGGCAGCATTAAGCCCTTTTGGGAGCCAGATACAGTGACATCAACACCCCATTCATCATGGCGGTAGTCAGCGCTGGCCAAGCCGGAAATGGTATCAACAATCAATAATGCTGGATGGTCAGCGGCATCGATAGCTTTACGGACAGCGGCAATATCGCTGGTTACGCCAGTAGAGGTTTCGTTATGCACCACACAGACCGCTTTAAGCTCGTGGTTGGTGTCCTCTTTCAGGCGCGCTTCGATCATGTCGGCCTGAACACCGTGGCGCCAGCCTTCATAGCCCGGTAAACCCAAAAACTCGGGCTGCACGTCCAAACGCAGGGCCATTTTGTGCCACAGCGTGGCGAAGTGCCCGGTCTCGAACATCAATACACGGTCACCAGGCGACATGGTATTGGCTAGTGCCGCTTCCCAAGCCCCGGTGCCTGAGGCCGGGTAGATAATCACCGGGCTCTCGGTTTTGAAGATTTTTTGAATCTTGTTCAATAGTTCAAGCCCGAGAGCGCCAAACTCCGGCCCGCGGTGATCAATAGTGGGTAGGCTCATGGCCCGCAAGATGCGGTCTGGCACCGGCGATGGGCCAGGGATTTGCAAAAAGTGACGGCCGGATGGGTGAAAATTAAGCTTTAACATAGTGGCTTTCCTGTTTGTTGTTGTACGGCTAGGTGTTAGCACTGCCGGTTAGCGTTACTTAAAATGTATAATGAATGCAATTATGCGTACTAAAAAAGCGCTATTTGATGCATCCTTCGGCACGTAAGGCATCAAGTTCATCGCCTGAGAACCCTAAACTGTCGAGCACTTCATCGGTATGCTGGGCAAACAGCGGTGCGGGACTGCGAATCTGCGAGGGCGTTGCCGAAAACTTGCTGGGAAAACCAATGGTTTTCATTTTGCCCATCACAGGATGTTCCATCTCCTGCACCATGCCCCGCGCTAAATAGTGCTCATCCTGCATTGCCTGAGCGAAGTCGTTGATTGGGCCGGCAGGCACACCAGCGGTATCACAGAGCGTTAGCCACTCGTCGACGCTTTTATCGGCCATTAACTCTTCGAGCAGTGCTTCCAGCGCCTCAACGTTCCGGCCACGGTCTTGGTTAGTGATAAAGCGTGGGTCTTGCATAAGCTCTTCGCGCTTTAGTACATCCTGACAGAAGCGCTCCCAGGTGCGCTGGTTGGCACAGCCGAGCATCAAAAAACCATCGCTTGCTTTGACTGCTTGATAAGGAGCGGAAACACGGTGGCGCCAGCCCGTCGGCCCAGGCACGGTGCCTTCGGAAAAATAGGCCGCCGCTTCCCAGGTAAACCAGGGCAGGCCGCATTCGGTAATGGCGATATCGATATGCTGCCCGGCGCCGGTTTTCATCTTGTGGATGCACGCCGCCAGAATCGAATAGACCGCGGTTAAGCCACCGCCAATATCGTAAACCGCGATACCGGTTTTCAGCGGTCGCTTACCCTCCTCCCCGGTCATCGACATCAACCCTGTCATGCCTTGCGCCACTAAATCAAAACCCCCTTTATGGCTATAGGGCCCGGTTTGGCCATAGCCTGAAATAGAGCAGTAAACGATGCCAGGGTTGATTGCTTTGATGGTCTCGTAGTCGATCTCCAGCGATTTGGTCACGCCAGGGCGATAGTTCTCCACAATCACATCGGCATCAGCGGCTAAACGATAGAAAATCTGCCGTGCCCGCTCGTCTTTAAGATTGAGCGATATGCTCTTTTTGTTACGGTTAATTTGCGAAAAGCAGGTCGATTCACCATTTACGTAAGGCCCCATTTGGCGGCTGTCGTCACCACCATTGAGCTTCTCTACTTTAATCACCTCAGCGCCCATATCCGCCAGCACCATGGTGCAGTAAGGGCCAGCCATAATTTGTGACACGTCCAACACTTTTATGTCTTGTAGGGGAAGCATCGGCTTTCCTCCCAATTAGTAGATTTGCACTCTGTTTCGGGGCTAGTGGCCTGACCACTCAAACGGCGTTTTATTGACGAATTTATCCACCGCCGCGGCAAAATCCCGGCTCATATAGCAGGTGGTAACCCAGTCGTCGCTAGCCTCTGCGGTGAGTCGACGTTGCTCTTGAACACGGCCAATCAATGCTTTACTGGCTTGAAGCGTTAGTGGTGCGCGCTTAGCAAAAGCTTCAGCCAGTGCGGCCACTTCGGCGTAAATCGCCTCAGCGTCGAATAACTGATTAACCAGACCAGCAGCGAGGGCTTCATCAGCGCTAAACAGCCGCGCCATCATCAGCGCCTCTTTAGTGCGCGCTATGCCGAGCATGTCGACCATCCGGGAGACATTGTTAATCGAGAGCGTATTACCCAGCGTTTTGGCAATCGGCACGCCAAACTTCATCGTTGGCGTGGCGTAGCGAAAATCGCACACCAGCGCCAGCGCCGCACCGCCGCCCACGCAGGCACCTTCGATCAGCGCCAGGGTAGGCTTGGGAAAGGTTTCGAGTTTGCCCACAACACGGTCAATACGTCGCTCGTAGCCAATCGCGTCTTCAGGCTTGGTAAAGTCTGAAAATTGACTGATATCAGTGCCCGCCACAAAGGCTTCACCGCCTACCCCGTGCAATACAACGGCGTATATAGCGTCGTCCTCTGCCAACTGATCGCAGTGCTTTTCCAGGGCGTCGTACATCTCCCAGGTCATGGCATTGCGGCTCTGGGGACGATTGAAGCCAATCCAAGCCACCCCATGGCGAATGGCAAACGTGACGCTGTCAACGAGTTGTCGTTCGTTTGTGTTGCTCATCAGCTTCTCCTGTATGGCAAGCGATGCCGGGCGTTACCGCCCGTCATAGCACGCCAACATCTCGCGTGTTTAGCCATATACAAAGTTCACTAATGCCAGCGCAAACGCTGGGATATAGGTGTTAATCATCAACACGGCGAACAGAACGGCGATAAACCACAGGTTGGTTTTGGACGTTGCCCACACATCTGACTTGGCGATTGAGCAAGATGCGATGAGCACGCTGGCCACCGGCGGCGTTTGCTGACCAATAGCTAAGTTCAGCGTCACAATCAGGCCAAAGTGCAGCGGATCGATACCGACTTCCAATACCAGCGGCAGAACGATCGGCACTACCAGGATGATCGCGGCGGCAGAGTGCAGAAAAATACCTAATATCAAGAAGATGACATTGAGAAGTGCCAGGATCAGATATTTATTATTCGTTAGTTCGCTGATCTGCATCGCGATTTCTTGAGGCACGCGGGTTTCAGTAAGATAGCCACCCACCACTGCTGACGCGGCCACTAGCAGCATAACCACCGCCGTTTGGACACCCGCACTCTTACAGGAATCGATGAAATTTCTGATAGTGAATTCGCGATAAACCACTGCACTGATAAAGATAGCCACACACACTGCCAGCGCCGCACCTTCGGTCGCGGTAACGAAGCCGCCAAAGATACCGCCCAAGATGATGACGGGAATCAGCAGCGCCCAGATCGCATCCTTAAAGGCTAACCAAAGTTGCGAAACCCGGAAGCGCCCCTCAGAAGGGAAGTTGTTCTTGCGCGCTAAGTAGTAGCACATCGCGGCTAAGCCCATCGCGCCCAATAAGCCTGGCAAAATACCCGCCACAAACATCTGCACAACTGATTCACCCGACATCACCGCGTAAAGAATCATCGGGATAGAGGGCGGTAGGATAATCGCCAGACTCGCAGCGGATGAAGATATGGAAGCAGCAAACTCTTTTGAGTAGCCCTTCTTGCGCATGGCAGGAATCAGAATACTGCCGATCGCCGATACACCCGCCACTGCCGACCCAGAGATTTCGGCGAAGAAAACCGAAGCGCCGATGGTCACCATTGCCAAGCCACCCTTGATGAATCCCACCATTGCCATGGCTAGGTCGATCAAGCGCCGCGAAATACTCGAGGCGTTCATAATGGCACCGGCTAAAATAAACAACGGTATTGCGATGAGCGGAAAGTTGGTCGCACCCTCAAACATGGTCATGCCCACCGTGGGCATTGCCATGTTGCCGTATGTCATAAAGGTGGCAATAGTGCCGACCAGCGCCAAGGCAACGGCGACCGGCACGTTAATCAGAATGAGCAGAATCAGCGCTATAAATATGTACAGTATGACCATGGTATCTACTTACCCTCGCTGATGTGTGCTGACAGAGGCGACTTCTTCCGCATCGATGCCTGCTTCTTCAAGCTCATGGTCAATAAAGCCTCGGCCCCGAGCACTTTTAATCACGTCAGGCAGCCGCAGCAGTTCAGCAATGATGAACAGCACAGCGGCGACGGGAATCGCTGAGTGAACCAGTTGCATAGACACCCCTGGAAGACTAACCATACCCACGCCGTCGAGAATCAACATGACTTGGTAGCTGGCGAGCCCCAAAAACACGAAGAAACCGATCGTAATGGCTTCGGCTAACAACGCGATGGGCACTCGAATAGAGGGTGGACACATGTTTAACACGCTTGGGCAGGTGATGTGCGCGCCCTTGGCGGCGGCTAATGCTGTGCCGTAGTAGGTCACCCAGGCCAGCAGCGCAGCGGCGAGCTCGTCATACCAGCTTAGCGGCGAGCCCAGGTAACGGGTCACAAAGCCCAGGGTGACCACAGCCGCAAGCGCAATCACTAGAAAGACCACGATGCCTTCAAGAAACGCGAAATAGGCGTTCTTGAACTTTGTAAAAGTACTCATTGAGACCTCCGAAAGACGAGGCGCCCCGCGGCTTCGCGACGCGCCTCTAATAGAGTGGCGCTTTGCTTACTCGCGTAAAGCAGTCACGGCGTCAATCATGTCCTGGCCACCATCCACTTCTTCAGCGAACTGGCTATAGATAGTCTCAGAGGCATCAACAAAAGCATCGAAGTCAACTTCATTCACTTCCATGCCTTCATCACGCATTTTTACAAGGGTTTCATCATCCAGGCGTTGGCCTTCTTCGAGTACGAAGTCCTCCATTTCAACGGCGACTTCTTCAAGCACCTGCTGTACTTCCTCAGGCAGGCGGCTCCAGCTAGCGCCTGCTGTCAGGTAAGCAGGGGTATAAACGTGGTTGGAGATGGAGAGGTAGTCCTGCACTTCATGAAAGCGCGAGGAGTAGGTTTGAATAAAGGGGTTTTCCTGGCCGTCCATTGCGCCGGTTTGCAGGGCAACAAACACTTCCGACAGCGACATTGGTGAGGGTGCCGCGCCGTAGCTACGGAACATATCAATACGCCATGTGCCACCGGGTACGCGCAGCTTTATACCTTCAAGGTCTTCTGGCGTAACGATTGGCCGTTCGTTGTTAGTAATCTGGCGGAAGCCGTTTTCCCAAACGCCGATAATTTTAAAACCGCGCGCTTCTGCGGCGTCATATAGCGGGCCACGAACGATCTCTTCGCGCACGCGCTTCATATGCTCGCGGTCTTCAATCAAGTAAGGCATCTCGAACAGCGCAAACTCAGCGGATTCAGAACTCATCACCGTCGAAGGCAGCGAAAGGTCCAACGAACCCAAGCGCAGTCGACGCATCATCGATTCGTCACCACCCAACTGGCTATTGCCGTAGACGTTAACTTCAGCAACGCCCTCTAGACGCTCGTTAGCAAGTTCGGCAAAGCGATTCGCGGAAATTTCAAACAGAGATCCAGGGCCACCGACATGACCAAGGCGAATTTCCGTCTGGGCATTGGCGGCGGCCTGCACCCCAAACGTCACAACGATAGTGGCGAGTGCTGTTTTGAGCAATTTCATAGTGAACTCCAGGTAAAGCATTTGTTGTTGTAGGCAATGTTGTCATCGTGGCTCTGTGTCCCGATGAAACCTGCTTGGGGAGTCATTCGTGTAGACCTACTTGTTATTGGACGTGCTCTACGCTTAAGACTCTCTCCACTTCAATTTGAATTCAAAATTCAAAATTAGGTATTAAACTTTCGTCTTGCCACAAAAAGTCTGTTGCAACCGATTGTTTATAAACGAGCAAATAAAAAAATAGTTGCCAATAAAAAAACGGGCAGTGGCTCTATAAGCCAAACTGCCCGTTGAGGAGCGCCATTATCCCGCCAAAATTGCTAACTAGGCTCCAGCCCCCAGCGCAATTCAGCAAGCTCAATGCCCGCAATCGCAGCTTGTTGATCCTCGTCTGACGAGGCGCCACTAACGCCTACAGCGCCGATGACATGGCTCTGCTCATTGAGAATGGGCACCCCGCCAGCGACTGCCACAAAGTGGCCCTGTGAAGCCGAAGCCACGCTGGCAACAAAGGCTGTGCGCTCGGCATTGCGTTCACCTAGCACGCCACTAGCAACCCCAATGCCCAGAGAGGCGTAAGCTTTACCCTTGGCCACCGGAAAACGCAGCGGCGCGCAGCCATCCTCGCGCTCCGCAGCAACTAGGTTGCCGCCGCCATCCAGCACCACGATCGTCAACGGCGTCAAATCCGCCTTGCGTGCCAGCGCCATGGCCCCATCGATTATCTTTCTGCCCTGCTCTCTGGTGAGCTGTACACTGCAATGGAATACTTGTCCGGCCATTAGGTTTTACCTTTGTCATTGTTAGTCGGCAGTGGTGGGCAAAAGMACCACCAAAGGAATATTGAATTCATAATTACTTTTGCAGATCATATAAACAATAGCCACTATACAAAGCTGATATGGCATAAATGGTATCGTGCTCAAAACGATCCAGGTGGTCTGGGTAGCTCGGCAATAAGCCAGGTGCGCCACTGACAAGGAACTGACAAATGACAAAAATTTTGCAGCGCAACTTATATCGTGAGGTGGCCGATAGGATTGGCGATCTGATTGAGCACGGTGAGCTTTCACCCGGCGAACGTATATCTGAAAAGCAGCTGTGTGACCGCTTTGGGGTTTCACGCACGCCGTTACGTGAAGCGCTGAAAGTGCTTGCCACCGAAGGCTTGATTGAACTGCTACCCAATCGCGGCGCGCGAGTGGTACGGCTCACGTTGAAAAACGTGAAAGACACTTATGACTTGATGGCAGCACTTGAAGGGCTATCAGGCGAGCTTGCCTGCCAGTACATCAGCGACGCTGAAATTGCGGCCATAAGGCAGCTTCACAATACGATGCTGGAGCACTACCGCAACCGGGATTTAATGCCTTATTTCCAGGTTAATCGGCAGATTCACGAGAGTATTCTGGCGGCGTCCAATAACGACGTATTGCAGGAAATGTATAGCAACTTAAGCCAGCGCGTTAAGCGCGTGCGCTACTCCAAGAAGATGACCGAACGCTACTGGAGTCAGGCGGTAAAAGACCATGAAAACATGATGGCGGCGCTGGAAAAGCGTGACAGCCAATTGCTTGGTCAGATCCTGCGTGACCACCTGTGCAATAAGATTGAAGTAGCGACTTTAGCGGGCGTGATAGACACAGAAGACGATAAGAATGTGGCTAATAGCTAATTCAGCTACTGCCACTCTTCAAGGCGCATGGATGAACGCTCTAGCCGTTCGTGCTCCTCCTCTAAATCGCGCAGCAGTTGGCTAATGCTGGAGAGGTGCTCCAGCGCCACCTGCTCTGCCTGCTCGGCGTCGCCACTGACGACAGCATCGTGCAACCGCGCATGCTGCTGATTAATCATCGCCCTGGGTGCTGGCAAGTGATAAAGGTGCTTGACCGAGGCAAACACCGAGCTGAGCAGTAAATCGGTCAGGCTCTGCAGCGTATGCACCAACACCGGGTTGTGGGACGCCTGGGAGACCGCCAGGTGAAAGGCGTGATCCAGCCTGGCTAGACGCTCGACATCAATGCTTTCTGCGCTTTCCGCGTAGTCGGCCATTTCACGATAGCGTCGGGTGATCAGCACCCGGTCGGCGGAGGTGCCGCGGCTCGCAGCTAAACGCGCCGACTCCCCTTCCAGCAGGGCGCGCACTTCTAACAGATCAAACAGCGTGCGCGGATGATCTTTAAACAGATGCATCAATGGGCTTTGGTTACCCACCGGCAACAGCGTGGCGACCGTCGAGCCGTGGCCCTGGCGGGTCTCGATAATTCCTTTACTGCGCAGAATTCTCAACCCCTCACGCAACGAAGCACGTGAGACGCCCAGCCGATCACACAGCCGCCGCTCAGAAGGAAGCAGTTGGCCGGGMCGAAAAACGCCATCAAGAATTAAACGTTCAAGCCGGGTAGCCACCTGATCCGGCATTCGCAGCCCAGGTGACAAGGCTTGATTCTCCTCTGGCATGTTAGCTCTCCTGATGGGCTTTATGTCCAGCTTGCCAGTACTTAACCCAGTACTAAACAAAGAAGACAACACAGTCGACTAATTACTGGTCAGACCAATGCACCACAGCCTAGACAGGCGGGTAAAAAAAGCCCAAATTGAGGCCATGTTATCTACAGACCGTTTTAGCATTTACCTTTAACGATAATAAGCATGGGATGTCGTAATGAATATCCTCTTTGATGAGCGCCTGGACGGCGAATTGGTTCGGCGCGAAAAAAGCGAGGTCTTAGCCGMCCTGCAGMAAGCCGTTCCTGAAATGACGCTACTACACCGCGAAGAAGACTTGCGCCCCTTCGAGTGCGATGGGCTGGCGGCCTATCGCGTGCTACCTATGCTGGTGGCGCTGCCCGAAACCTTTGCTCAGGTTCAAGCGCTACTCAAGCGCTGCCATGCGCTTAGCGTACCAGTGGTCACCCGCGGCGCGGGTACCGGGCTTTCCGGCGGCGCCCTGCCACTGGAACAGGGCGTGCTGCTGGTCATGTCGCGCTTTAATCAAATTCTCAAAGTCGACCCGGATGCCCGCTTGGAACGGGTTCAACCGGGTGTACGCAATCTGGCGATTTCGGAAGCCGCAGCACCCTATGGGCTTTATTACGCGCCGGATCCCTCCTCGCAAATTGCCTGCTCCATCGGCGGCAATGTGGCTGAGAACGCCGGTGGCGTGCACTGCTTAAAATACGGGTTAACCGTTCACAACGTCATGCGCGTTGATGTACTCACCATTGAGGGTGAGGCAATGACGCTGGGCGCTGAATCTTTTGATGCGCCTGGCTTTGACCTGTTGGCCTTGATGAACGGCTCGGAGGGCATGCTCGGCGTGGTCACCGAGATTACCGTCAAACTACTGCCCAAGCCGGAAACCGCTAAGGTACTGATGGCCAGCTTCGACGACGTCGAAAAGGCTGGTCGCGCCGTCGGCGATATCATTGCTGCAGGGATTATTCCTGGTGGCCTGGAGATGATGGATAAACTGGCGATTAAAGCCGCCGAGGATTTTGTCAAAGCGGGCTACCCACTCGACGCCGAGGCGATTCTGCTTTGCGAGCTGGATGGCGTTGAAGCCGATGTAGATGACGACTGCGAGACCGTGCGCCGCGTGCTGGAAGCCGCCGGTGCGACCAATATCCAGCAGGCCCGGGATGAAGCCGAGCGTGCCAAATTCTGGGCCGGGCGTAAGAACGCCTTCCCTGCGGTGGGTCGTATGTCGCCGGATTACTACTGTATGGATGGCACTATCCCCCGCCGCGAGCTGCCCCGCGTGCTTAAAGGCATTGCGGCGCTTTCCGAGGAGAGCGGCCTGGCGGTCGCGAACGTGTTCCACGCCGGTGATGGCAATATGCATCCGCTGATCCTGTTTGATGCCAATAAAGAAGGTCAACTGGCCCTTGCCGAAGAGGTGGGCGGCAAGATCCTGGAGCTCTGCGTGGCCGCGGGCGGTTCAATCACCGGCGAGCATGGCGTTGGGCGTGAAAAGATCAACCAAATGTGCAGCCAATTCCAGGCAGATGAAATCAGCGTTTTTCATGCTTTGAAAGCCGCCTTTGATCCACAGCGGCTGCTCAACCCGGGTAAGAACATTCCGACCCTAGCGCGTTGCGCTGAGTTTGGCGCTATGCATGTGCATAACAACGAACTCCCGCACCCGGAGCTGCCACGTTTTTAGTGCTGCGGCCTAAAAAGACTAATAAATAGCCAAGCTAATAAATAGCCAAGACTAATAATGGAAAAGACCATGACCGAACGAGCGATTACCGACCGCGATATCGCTGATGCCCTGTGTGAACAGGTGCGCAGCGCCTATGACGCGCGTACGCCGCTACGCATTGTAGGCGGCGATACCCGTGCTTTTTATGGCCGACCGGTAGAAGGCCAAGCGCTGCAGATGGCCGAACATAGCGGCATTGTGAGCTACGACCCGGTGGAGCTGGTGGTCACCGTACGCGCTGGTACGCGGCTTAGCGAACTTCAGGAAGTGCTGGCGGAAAAACACCAAATGTTGGGCTTTGAGCCGCCCATATTTGGTGATACATCTACCATTGGTGGCGCCGTGGCCACTGGCCTCTCCGGCCCACGCCGCCCCTGGGCGGGTGCTGCCCGTGACTTTGTGCTGGGCACACGCATCATCACCCAAGAGGGCAAGCTGCTCCGCTTTGGTGGTGAAGTGATGAAAAATGTTGCCGGTTACGACCTGTCGCGTCTGATGGCAGGCGCCCAGGGTACGCTCGGCGTATTGACCGATATCTCCTTTAAAGTGCTGCCTATTCCCACCGCGACTCACAGCCTGCGCTTAGCCGTTGGGCTGGATGAAGCGCTCAAAAAACTCGCCGAGTTGGGTCGAAAGCCGCTACCGATTACCGCCGCCGCTTGGCACCACGGCGAACTGTTTCTACGCTTGGAAGGCGGCAAAAGCTCTGTGGCCGCCACCCAGGCAAGCCTAGGCGGCGAGCCGCTTGATGCTAGCTTCTGGCGCGAGCTGCGCGACCATACCCACGCTTTCTTCGCCTGTAACGACGACCAAGCACTGTGGCGCCTATCACTACCGCCCAACACCGCACCGCTGGCGCTGGATATTCCCGAGGCCGATATTTTTTACGACTGGGCGGGCAGCCAGCGCTGGGTGAAAACCACCCTGGATGCGGACMCTCTCCGCGCTGCCTGTGCTGCGGTGGGGGGGCATGCCACCTGCTATACCCCCCACGCCCAAGGCGGCGCCGCTGAGCCGTTTACACCGCTCAATGCAGTAGTGGAAAAATATCACCGTAACCTAAAGGCGGAGCTGGATGCCCGTGGCATTTTTAACCCCGGTCGCCTTTATGCGGCGTTTTAAGGAGAGCTGACATGCAAACGCACTTTACCGATGCCGACCTTCAGAAGCCGCATATTAAAGAAGCGGAGCGCATTTTGCGCACCTGCGTTCACTGCGGTTTTTGTAACGCCACCTGCCCCACTTACCAGCTGTTAGGCGATGAGCGCGATGGCCCCCGTGGGCGTATCTATCTCATGAAGGAGCTGCTGGAGAGCCATGACGATGACGACCAGGTCACCGATGAGACGCGCCTGCATCTCGATCGCTGCCTGACTTGCCTTAACTGCGAAACCACCTGCCCCTCGGGCGTGGAGTACCACAAGCTACTCAACATTGGCCGTGCCGAAATTGAGCGTCGCGTCCCCCGCCCTGCAGGCGAGCGGGCCCAGCGCTATGCGCTGCGAAAAATGATGGTCGAGCCTAAACGTTTCCAGGCACTGCTAAAACTGGGGCAAACCTTTAAACCGCTGGTGCCCAGCAAGCTACGCAGTAAAATGCCCTCGAACCCGATAGATGCAGGCGCACGCCCCGATGCAAACCGCCACACCCGGCAGGTGTTAATTTTGGAAGGCTGCGTACAGCCGGGGCTGTCACCCAACACCAATGCTGCCACCGCGCGGATTCTTGACCGGCTCGGCATTAGCGTCACGCCAGTGGCTGAAGCAGGCTGCTGCGGCGCCGTTGATTTTCACCTCAACGCCCAGGACGATGGGCGTGCTCGCATGCGCGCCAATATTGATGCCTGGTGGCCATATATTGAACAAGGCACCGAAGCCATTGTTCAAACCGCCAGCGGCTGCGGCGCTTTCGTCAAAGAGTATGGCGACATGCTCAAAGATGACCCCGATTACGCCATTAAAGCGCAAAAGGTCAGCACCTTGGCCAAAGATATCGTCGAAATTTTGCGCGATGAGCCCCTAGACACACTGAATGTCACAGCGTCACAACGCCTGGCGTTCCACTGCCCTTGTACACTGCAGCACGCACAGAAGCTTAACGGCGCGGTCGAAGGCGTGCTGAGTAAACTGGGTTTTGCGTTAACCCCGGTTCAGGATGCGCATCTGTGCTGCGGTTCGGCGGGCACCTACTCGATTACCCAGCCTGAACTGGCCACTCAACTTCGCGACAATAAGCTCAATGCATTGGAGGCCGGTGATCCCGAGGTGATAGTAACGGCTAATATCGGCTGTCAGACCCMCCTCGCAGGCGCCAATCGAACCCCGGTACGCCACTGGGTGGAGATCGTCGATGCGGCGCTCACTTAGTGCTTTGCATTAGTGCTTTGCATTAATTCTTAGCCTTCATAACCCCTGGTTGCGCTGCTATTGTTGGGCGCGACAACTTCACTCCCTACCATTAATAGGATGTAAGCATGCAAACAAAAGCCATTCTCGCTCAAGCCGATGTACTCAACGTTCTGGACGCCGCGCAGAAAGAGGCTGACAGTAATAGCTGGCCAGTGACCATCGCGGTGACTGACGATGGCGGCCATCTATTGGCGCTGCGCCGTTTGGATGGCGCTGCCCCTTTCAGCGCCGACGTCGCTACGCACAAAGCGCGCAGCGCAGCGCTAGGCCGTAAAGAGACCCAGGTGTTTGAAGAGATGATTAATGGCGGCCGCACTGCGTTCGTCACCGCACCGCTGCAAGGCCTGCTTTCAGGTGGCGTGCCGATTACTGTTGACGGTCATGTGGTAGGTGCCGTGGGCATTTCCGGCGTAAAACCCGACCAGGATGTGCAGGTTGCCAAAGCAGGCGTTGCCGCGATTACGGGCTAACAGCTGCAACTTAAGATGCAGACATACGAAAAAGCCCGGATCAATGATCCGGGCTTTTTTTGAATTCGTTCGGCCAATGCCGATATTTACTAACAATGCAGCTAATAACACAAATGCTTAATGGCGGACCGGACGAGACTCGAACTCGCGACCTCCGGCGTGACAGGCCGGCATTCTAACCGACTGAACTACCGGTCCACGTTAAAGCACTTTTAAAACAACCATCGAAGCTAACATTTACAAGCGGTTCAGAGGCGCTTCTAAAGGGTAGGCGATGGTGGGTGGTACTGGGTTCGAACCAGTGACCCCCAGCTTGTAAGGCTGGTGCTCTCCCAACTGAGCTAACCACCCAATCTATTGGCGTATTGCCAACCTATCTTCGCAGTTATCGTGGCGGACCGGACGAGACTCGAACTCGCGACCTCCGGCGTGACAGGCCGGCATTCTAACCGACTGAACTACCGGTCCGAATCGATAACAACTCTTTCAATCAGCTATGTCTGAATAACTACGTCTAAATAGCTATTTTCAAACCACTAGCTTGAGCAGGTATTGTTTGATGTTGGCGGACCGGACGAGACTCGAACTCGCGACCTCCGGCGTGACAGGCCGGCATTCTAACCGACTGAACTACCGGTCCGTTATGCACATCAAATCTTAATCATACTTGCTACTTTACACTTCCAGATCATCTAATCAAACTGATTAAGATGGTGGGTGGTACTGGGTTCGAACCAGTGACCCCCAGCTTGTAAGGCTGGTGCTCTCCCAACTGAGCTAACCACCCGCTGGTCACGTGGCGCTGCATTCTACCGAATACTTGAGGGAAGTCAACCTACTTGGTTTAAAAACTGTGCTTAAAACTGGTTTTAAAAACGACTTTTAAAATCAGCGATTTAAACAAGTGTTTCTTTAATCCAAGCTACGAAGCTCTTCACTCAACGTCTGGCGTTTGAGCGCGGACGAAGGATGCCGCAATCTGGGTAGCTTCGTCAATCAAAACCGTTTGATTTAGTCCAGAAGAGCGACGCGGCTTAAAATCGTGGTCACCATCTTTTAACCAACTGAGCTGCGCGTTCGGCGGCAACGCATAGCGGGTCACCTCTTCCCGGGTACCGAAGGGATCACGCTCGCCTTGTAAAATTAGCATAGGGCAGGCAATTGCAGGCCAGTGATCCAGGCGCAGCTTGTCGGGCGCGTTGGTGGGATGAAACGGATAACCAGCGACTACAACGCCAGGCACCCCAACTAGGCGTGGCTGTTCGCTGGCTAGCTGTTTACTGGCAAACGGCTCACTAGCAAACTGTCCACTGGCAAATAAGGTCGCCACGCGCCCGCCCATGGATTTCCCCCCAACCCACAGCGGCCCATCAAACAGACAATCCAATAGACCATACCACTGGGCAAACTGGGCAAGGGTCTGGGCGATGGGTGGCGGTGGTCGGCGTTTGCCGGTTTCCTGCATTTGCTGCATGTAGGGGAAGTCAATGCATAAAACCTGAATGCCCCGAGCAGCCAGCGAGGTGACAAATTGACGCATGAAGGGTGACTGCTGACCCGCCCCTGCGCCATGGGCAAACAACAAGCGGCCTAACCTTGCTTGACCGTGGACAGCCAACGGCCCCATGCCCTGCACCAAAAAAGCCCCATTTGGCTGGTGCTCAAGTGCCGCTTTTAACTCGGTAGCAGGCACCTCGATATATCCAGACAAAGCATAATGTGACACCTATCACTCCTGATAATTCACTCTTTAACTAATTGGCATGTTCAGGTTATGCCCCGGCTGCGCTAGAATCTTGGACGGATCTTGACCTGCATCATCAAGCGGGTGGCCGCACCCGTGCAAAATGCCACGGGTTACCCCCTAACCGCGTTCGATGGGAACATGACATGAGCACAGCATTTGAACACCCGACCTATAACTACAAGATAGTTCGGCAGTTCGCGATTATGACCGTTGTGTGGGGCATTGTGGGAATGACAGTGGGTGTCATCCTCGCCTCGCAACTGGTTTGGCCGCAACTGAACCTCGGCCTACCTTGGACTAGCTTTGGACGCCTGCGTCCATTGCACACTAACGCCGTTATTTTCGCCTTTGGCGGCTCGGCGCTTTTTGCTACTTCGTATTACGTGGTTCAGCGTACCTGTCAGACGCGGCTTTTTTCTGACAAGTTAGCGGCCTTTACGTTCTGGGGCTGGCAAGCGGTCATTATCTCTGCGGTCGTGTCGCTGCCCATGGGCTACACCACGACCAAGGAGTACGCTGAACTGGAGTGGCCGATCAACATTCTGATCGCGGTCGTTTGGATCAGCTACGCCATCGTGTTCCTAATGACGATCAAAAAACGCACTACGTCGCATATTTATGTGGCGAACTGGTTCTTTGCGGCGTTTATTTTGACCGTTGCGGTGCTGCACATCGTCAACAACGCGGCCATCCCGGTTACCCCAATGTATTCCACGTCGATCTACGCCGGTGCGGTAGATGCCATGGTGCAGTGGTGGTACGGCCACAACGCGGTAGGCTTCTTCCTGACCGCTGGCTTTCTGGGCATGATGTACTACTTCGTACCCAAGCAGGCAGAGCGTCCGATCTACTCCTACCGTCTCTCTATCGTCCACTTCTGGGCATTGATCATGATCTACATGTGGGCAGGCCCTCACCACCTGCACTACACCGCGCTGCCTAACTGGGCACAGTCGCTGGGTATGATCATGTCGATCATTCTGCTGGCGCCCTCCTGGGGCGGCATGATCAACGGTATGATGACCCTGTCGGGGGCCTGGCATAAGCTGCGCACGGATCCCACGCTGCGCTTCCTGGTAGTGGCTCTGTCGTTCTACGGCATGKCCACTTTTGAAGGCCCGATGATGGCGATTAAGACCGTCAACGCGCTTTCCCACTACACTGACTGGACGATCGGCCACGTACACTCCGGTGCACTGGGTTGGGTTGCGATGATCACCATCGGCTCGATGTATCACTTGATCCCTCGCGTCTTTGGTCGCACTGAAATGCACTCCATCAACCTGATAGCCGTGCACTTCTGGCTGGCCACGATCGGCACTGTGCTGTACATCGCCTCCATGTGGGTGAACGGTATTCTACAAGGCTTGATGTGGCGGGCGATTAACCCTGACGGCACCTTGATGTACACCTTTGTTGAAGCCGTTGAAGCCAGCGCACCGGGCTACTTTGTTCGCTTAATCGGCGGCCTCTTCTGGGTCACCGGCATGCTGATCATGGCGTTCAATGTGTACATGACCGTTAAGCGTCGTGAGGCCATCAGCCATTCAGCGCCACAAGCTGCTTAAACCGGGGAAGTTGAGACCAATGAAACACGAGATTGTCGAAAAGAACGTTGGCCTGCTTGCCGTGTTGATCCTTGTCGTGATCAGTTTCGGCGGTTTGGCTGAGGTGGTTCCGCTGTTTTTCCAGAAGCAGACCACCGAGCCGGTTGAAGGCCTGGAGCCGCTGTCGGCGCTGGAACTAGAAGGCCGAGACATCTATCGTCGCGAAGGCTGCGTGGGCTGCCACTCGCAAATGGTGCGCCCGTTCCGCGCGGAGACCGAGCGCTACGGCCACTACAACGTGGCAGGTGAGCAGGTTTACGAGCACAACTTCCTATGGGGATCCAAGCGTACCGGGCCAGACCTGGCGCGTGTCGGCGGCCGCTATAGCGACGACTGGCACCGTGCTCACCTCTACAATCCCCGGGATGTAGTGCCCGAGTCGATCATGCCGGCTTACCCCTGGCTGTTTGAAAACACCCTCGATGGTGATGCCACTCCCCAAAAGATGCGTACGCTGCGTCAACTGGGCGTGCCGTATACCGACGAAGATATCGCCAACGCTACTGCAGACGTTCGCGGCACCCAGGAAATAACCGCCCTGGTCGCCTACCTCCAGCAGCTCGGAACCGTGCTCGAGGGCACTCGTTAAGTTATGGATACGGGAACTTTTCGCGGTCTCATCACGCTGATCTTGATTTTCGCTTTTATCGGCATCGCCCTCTGGGCGTACTCCAAGCGACGCAAGCCAGATTTCGACGAAGCGGCTAATTTGCCCTTTGCCGACGACGATGAGCTACCGACCAGTGACAAGCACGCTTCGCGTGAACGCGACAGCGAAGCGCATTCCCGCGACGACAGGGGAGATAAGAAGTTATGAATAATTTATGGGGTGACTCCCTATCCGGCTTTTGGAGCGCCTGGATCATTATCATTACGCTGGGCACGATCGCGCTGAGTGTATGGATACTGCTGGCCAACCGCCGTACCGATAAAACGCCTGATGCAGAAGGTAACGTAGAAACCACTGGCCACGCCGCCGATGGCATCGAAGAGTATGACAACCCGCTGCCGAAGTGGTGGTTCCAACTGTTCGTCTTGACGGTGGTTTTTGCACTGGGCTACCTAGTGCTTTACCCCGGTCTGGGCAACTACGCGGGGATACTGGGCTGGTCGCAGGAGGGCCAATGGGAAGAGGAAGTCGCTCAGGCCGAAGAGCGCTTTACGCCGATTTTTGCCCAGTATCAGGAAGTCCCCATTCCTGAGCTTGCCGAAGATCCCGAGGCGATGCAGGTCGCCGAGCGTATCTACCAAAACAACTGTGCGGTGTGCCACGGCTCAAACGCCCAGGGCGGTTATGGTTTCCCTAACCTGACCGACGATGATTGGCTGTACGGCGGTGAGCCAGACAATATTTTGACCACCCTGAACAATGGTCGAAATGGCCTAATGCCTGCTTGGCAGCAGCTGGGCCAGAACAATATTGAGAACCTGACCCAATACGTGCTCTCGCTGTCTAATGAAGAGCATGACGAGGCACAGGCTGAACAGGGCGAAAGCACCTTTATGGCGGTGTGTGCTGCCTGTCACGGCCCCAGCGGTACCGGCAACACGGCACTTGGCGCGCCCAATTTGACTGATGACATCTGGCTTTACCTGGCACCGGGCCAAGAGGTGGGTGACTCTATCCGTCAAACGCTGCGTAATGGCCGTAACGGTCATATGCCTGCACAAGCGGCCTATATTGGTGAAGAGCGTGTTCACCTGGTCGCCGCCTACGTGTATAGCCTGCGCTTAGCGGACTAATTGGATCGCTGACAGCGAGCAATCAATGTCAGCCACGTTAGCCCAGCAAGGGTGCGGCCCCAAACCGCACCCTTTCTTTATACCCAATCCAATACGATTTTGCGCAACCCGATACAATAGCAATGCAACACCCAGACCGACTAAGCATCAGTTTTAACGACGCATCAGGTTTAACTAAGCAATTGGTTTAACCAAGCACCTAGCTTAAATGAGCACTGGGTGCTACCTCTCCTGCCTTTTGAGCCGGGAATACCACCATGGAAAAGATACCAAGCCAAGACGTCACGCCGAACCCGGTAGGGCATCACAGCCCCTCAAGTGAAACGGTTAGCCAGGAAATGTACGCCAAACGACGCCACATTTATGTGCGCGAAATAAAGGGCGTTTTCCAGAAGCTAAGACGCGGTGCCAACTGGGCGTTAATGCTGGCTTTTTTTCTCTTACCCTGGATTAATATCGGTGGTCGGCCGTTAATTCTATTCGACCTGCCAAGCCGGGAATTCCATATCTTTAGCGCCACGTTTTACCCACAGGAGTTCATCCTCCTCTCGTGGCTGCTGATCATCTGCGCCTTTGGGCTGTTTTTTATTACCGTGTTTGCGGGTCGGGTTTGGTGCGGCTATACCTGCCCACAAAGCGTTTGGACGTTTCTGTTTATCTGGCTTGAACACCGCATCGAAGGCTCGCGCAATCGACGCATTAAGCTCGATAATCAACCGATGAGCGCGGATAAAGCCTGGCGTAAAGGGGCCAAGCACACCGCCTGGCTGCTGATTGCCCTCGCCACCGGTGTCACCTTTGTGGGTTACTTCACGCCGGTTCGCGATTTAGTGGCTGAACTCCCCACCTTAGAGGCTCACGGCTGGTCCTACTTCTGGGTTGGCTTTTTCCTAGTGTTTACTTACCTGAACGCAGGTTGGCTGCGCGAGCAGGTGTGCATCTATATGTGCCCCTACGCTCGCTTTCAATCGGTTATGTTTGACCGCGACACGCTGATCGTCTCCTACGACGAAACACGCGGCGAGCCCCGCGGGCACCGTAAGAAAAACCTTAGCCACCTAGAAGCCCGCGAGGCGGGCTATGGCGACTGTATCGATTGCGACCTTTGCGTGCAGGTCTGCCCCACCGGTATTGATATCCGTGATGGGCTGCAGTATGAGTGCATCACCTGCGCCGCCTGTATCGACGCCTGCGACAGCGTGATGGATAAAATGGGCTACCCGCGGGGATTGGTGCGCTACACCACCGAAAACGCTCTTGAGGGTAAAAAGAGCCATATCATGCGCCCTCGCCTGCTAGGCTATTTCGCTGCGCTGGTGCTAATGGTGGGCACCTTTGCCTGGGCCATTAACGACCGCATGCCGCTTAATTTTGACGCTGAACGCGAGCGCACCCAGCTCTACCAAGTGACCCGCGACGGGCAAATTAGCAATGTGTTTAGCCTGACTATCCGCAATTTGGATGATCAAGACCACACCTACCAGCTAAGCGTTGCCGGTTTGCCCAGCTTAACCCTGGATAGTACGTCGATCAGCGTGCCCGCCGGAGAGTCGCGCTTTGAAGCCGTTACCGTGACCGCCGACCCCGACGACTTACAGCATCCCAGCCACCCTATTGTGTTCACGCTGCAGGCCCAGCAGGATGCGGATATTCGCCTTGAGCGCGAAACCAGCTTTCTGGGCAATATTAGGAGATAAGCCACTATGTCATCCCTACCTTCGGGCGCTAAGGTGACGCCTTGGTATAAGCAGTTTTGGCCGTGGTTTTTGCTCGGCATACTGTTTTCATCGATTATCGTCAGCACCGGCTTTGCGGTTATGTCGATCAAGAGCTTTGACGGTATGGTCGTTCAGGAAGATTATTACGAGCACGGCAAAGCCATCAATATGGTGCTGGCCAAGCAGGAGCAGGCCCGCGAGCTAAACCTAAGCGCCGAGCTGCGCCTCGATCCGCTCACCAGCGATATCGTGGTGGATTTAAGCGGCGACACGCGCCCTGATACGCTCTATTTAGACCTTATTTTCCCTACCGAAGATAACCGTGACCAGTCGTTCGTGCTCGAGCATGTCCGCGACGGCCGCTATATTACCCAAGGCCCTGACAATCTGCGCTACCGCTGGTATCTGCAGATCCAGCCTGCGCTAGAAGATGCCGACTGGCGCCTCACCGGTGAGGCGACCTTCCCCAATGAAAACAGCGTCAAGCTGCTGCCGGGAGGGCGCAAAGCAAGCGAATGAGCGACGCCACCCCCTGCTACCACTGCGGTAATCCGGTGCCCGCTGGAGCACCCTGGTCGATTAGCCTGGATGAGCATACCCACCCGCTTTGCTGCCCCGGCTGCGAGGCGGTGGCCCATGCCATCGTCGACGGTGGCCTAGAGAGCTACTACCGCTACCGTACCGAACTGCCCGAACGCCCGGATGAGCGCCAGGCCGCCAAAGCGGACACCTGGTCAGTGTTTGACGACCCTGGCCTGCAGGCACAGTTTGTCCACCCCGATGGCGACGAGGGCAACGTCAAAGCTACCCTCGCCATTGAGGGCATTACCTGCGCCGCCTGTGCCTGGCTGATCGAGCACCGCCTGAACGCCCTGGAAGGGGTCACCTCCAGCGCGGTGAATTTAACCCACCACCGGTTGCGGGTAAGCTGGAATACTCAGCAGTTGAAGCTCTCGCAGCTGCTGGCGGAACTGGCCGCCATCGGCTACGACGCCCAGCCCTACGAGCCCGATCAAGCCCAGGCGCGCATMCAGCATGAAGAGCGCATGAACGTGCGACGGCTCATTATCGCCGCTGTGGGCATGATGCAGGTGATGATGTTCTCGATCCCGATCTATGTCTCCGGCCCCGGAGAAATCAGCGACGACTTCTATGCCCTGTTTCACTGGCTCTCTTTTGCGCTGGCCACGCCGGTGGTGTTTTTCTCCGCCCAGCCGTTTTTCCGCAACGCCCTGCGTGACCTACGCACCGGGGTACTGGGTATGGATGTGCCGGTCTCGCTGGCAATTGGCGGGGCTTACCTTGCCAGCAGCTATGCGGTGATGTTTAACGTCGGCGAGGTCTATTTTGACTCGGTGGCGATGTTTACCTTCTTTTTACTCTTTGCCCGCTACGTAGAGGGCCGCGCCAGACGCCGCAGCGGCCATAGCGGCAATGCGCTGAGCGGCGTGTTACCCATTTCGGCCACGCGGCTGGAAAGCGACGGCAGCGAGCGCATTCTACCCGCCAGCGAACTCGCCCCCGGCGACCGTGTATTGATCAAGCCCGGCCACGGCGTCCCTGCCGATGGCATTATCGAGGAAGGCGAATCGAGCCTGGATGAGTCGATGCTGACCGGCGAATACCTACCGGTCACCCGCCGGGTGGGCGACCGCATTACCGGCGGTAGCCAAAACATGGAAAACCCGCTGGTGATCAGGGTGACTCACGCCGGGCGCGATGCCCGGGTAGCGGGCATTGTCGACCTTACCGMCCGCGCCTTTGCCAGCCGCCCGCGGCTTGCGCAGATGGCGGCGCGAATGGCCCACCTCTTTGTACTCCGACTGCTGCTGGTGGCCGCCTGCGTGACGATCGCATGGTGGTTTATCGACCCCTCGCGGATGCTCTGGGTGCTACTCTCGGTGCTGGTGGTGACCTGCCCCTGCGCACTGGCGCTGGCCACCCCCGCGGCACTGACCGCAGGTCACGGCCAGCTACGTAAGCGCGGCGTGTTGATTACCCGCGCCGATGCCATGGAAACCCTCTCCAACGTTACCCGGGTGATTTTTGATAAAACCGGCACCCTGACCCGCGGCGAGATGCAGCTTACCCAAACTCAGCCTCTCGGCGAATTAACCGCCGAGCGTGCCCGGGCGATTGCCGCCGCCCTTGAGGCCCATTCGGAGCACCCCATTGCCCGCGCCTTTCGGCCATTCCGGGATGCGACGCTGCAAGCCAAAGATATTCACAGCCACACCGGGCAAGGGCTTGAAGGCAGCTTAAACGGTGCCCGCTGGCGGTTGGGCAAGTACGAATTTGCTGTCGATGGCGCCGTGGCTAGCAGTATGTCGGCGCCCGCCAAGGGCCAATGGCTGCTGCTTAGCGAAAACGGCATGCCCCGCGCCTGGTTTGGTCTGCATGACGGCGTTCGCGATGACGCTGCGGCGACGATCGCGGCCCTCCAGACCCAGGGGTTAAACGTAGAGCTGCTTTCTGGCGACACTCAGGATGCAGTGGAAAGCCTGGCCAGCCAGCTCAATATTACCACCTGGCACGCGGGTACCAGTCCAGAGGGCAAGCTGGCCCGAATGAAAGAACTCCAAGCCGCTGGCGAAACTGTGGTGATGATTGGTGACGGCATCAACGACGTGCCAGTCTTGGCTGGCGCTGATGTAGCGATTGCCATGAATGGAGCGACAGATCTTGCCCGGACCCGCGCCGATGCGGTGCTGCTCAGCCCACGTCTAATGCGAATTTTTGAGGCCATCGAGATTTCCCGCGCAACGCGGCGTATCATGCGCCAGAACATGATTTGGTCAGTGTGCTACAACGTTTCGGCGCTGCCGCTGGCGGCGATGGGGCTGGTGCCGCCCTGGCTAGCCGCGATTGGTATGTCGCTTAGCTCGCTAGTGGTGGTGGGTAACGCCCTGCGGCTGTCACGCTGGCGCCCCCAGCCCGCACCAACGCTTGGCACGTCAACACCGGTAACCGCATGACGATTCTGTACCTGCTTATTCCGCTTTCGCTGATTCTGCTCGGACTCGCCGTCTGGGCCTTCTTCTGGGCGGTCAAAAATGATCAGTTCGACGATTTAGAAGGCCCGGCGCACCGCATCTTGTTTGATGAGGACGACAACGATCTTCCCCCCGAACAGCGCCGCCAGCGCCCGCCAGCCAAGCAAAAAACCGTCGCACCAAAAGATAAAAACGCCCCCGACGACCAAGAGCCTCGGCCATGAATCCCACAGGGCTTGATCTACCGCCGCTGCTGGCGGCATTCGTATTTGGCTTAATGGGCGGTGCCCACTGCATTGGTATGTGCGGCGGCATTATGAGCGCCCTCACCTTTGCAGTACCCCCCAGCATGCGCCATCCAGCGCGTATGGGGGGGCTGCTACTCAGCTACAATGCTGGCCGTATTATTAGCTATATGAGCGCAGGCGCGCTGGTTGCCCTGCTGGGCACGCTATTTTCGCTTTCCGCCACGGCACGAATGCTGCTTCAGGTGTTTGCCGCGCTGATGCTGATCCTGATGGCACTGTATATCGCCAACTGGTGGAAAGGGCTGCTCAAAGTGGAGGCGGTTGGCCGCCGTCTATGGCGCTTTATCGAGCCTGTGGGGCGGCGCTTAATGCCGGTGGTGTATATCCCTCAAGCCTTCGCGCTGGGCGCACTTTGGGGCTGGCTACCCTGTGGGCTGGTCTACTCCATGTTGGCCTGGAGCTTGGCGATTGCCGACCCGCTCCAGGGCGCGCTGCTAATGGGCGCATTTGGGCTAGGCACCCTGCCGGCGCTGCTCGTCACTGGCCTCGCTGCGCGCCAGCTAAGCCACTTGATTCGCCACCCGGCGACGCGCAGCGTGGCGGCACTAACGATTATCGCGTTTGCGCTGTGGCAGCTCTGGACTCTTACGGCACACAACCTCTAATAGCATGACATGGCTCAATCTTTACGCTTTCGTCACGGGTTAGGCTAGCGGCATTACCTCACGTCGGAGCGCCCCTTCATGCCCGTTCATGCCCCTGCGGTTTCACCTCTTGCCTCGTCTGTGGCGGCAGCGCCCTTGCAGCCGGTGTGGGATGAAGCCCTGCTGCGCCGCTACGACACCAGCGGACCACGCTACACGTCTTACCCCACGGCGCTGTCATTTCACGACCAATTCACCCCCGGTGACCTGACCCAGGCACTAGAGCGTAGCAATGCCAGTCAGCGTTCGCTGTCGCTGTATGTTCACGTGCCTTTTTGTCGCAAGATCTGTTTCTACTGCGCATGCAATAAAATCGCCACCAAGAACACCGCCCTGACCGAGCCTTACTTATCCCGGCTCGACCGTGAAATGGTGCTGACCGCACGCCACTTGGATACATCACGACCGGTGGAGCAGCTACACTGGGGTGGCGGAACGCCGACCTTTCTTAGCTTGAATCAGATGGGCGACCTGATTGATCGTTTGGATGCCCGGTTTGGCCTTTCGTCCTCTGCCGATCGCGACTACGCGATTGAAATAGACCCCCGGGAAGCGGATGTATTTACCCTGCGCCACCTGCAGTCGTTAGGCTTTAACCGCATTAGCCTGGGCGTGCAGGATTTAAGCCCGTTGGTACAGAAAGCCATTAACCGCATTCAACCGCGGGTACTCACCGAAACGCTGATGGAAGAGGCGCATCGCCTGGGCTTTCGCTCGCTCAATCTCGATCTTATTTACGGTTTACCGTTTCAGACAGAAAAGAGCTTTGCGAATACCCTCCGCCAGGTGATTGAACTCAATCCGGCGCGTCTTTCAGTATTTAACTACGCCCATATGCCCGAGCGCTTTGCTCCCCAGCGGCGTATTAATGTCGATGATTTGCCGGGCGGTGAAGAGAAGCTGGCAATTCTGCGCACCACGATTGAAATGCTCACCGCGGCTGGCTACGTACATATCGGCATGGATCACTTTGCCCGGCCTGATGATAGCCTGGCCATTGCTCAGCGCGACGGCTCGCTACAGCGCAACTTCCAAGGCTACTCCAGCCATGCCCAGTGCGATTTAATCGGGCTTGGCGTTTCGGCGATTTCACGTATTGATGACGTCTACGCGCAGAACCCGAGCGATCTGGCAAGCTACGAGGCGGCGTTGGATCAGGGTCAGCTCGCTACTGTGCGAGGCGTGCGGTTGAGTGATGACGACCTAATCCGGCGGGATGTGATTGAGCGGCTGATGTGCGATATGGGCATTGATCTGGCTGCGGTCAGCCAGCGCTGGAACATCGATGCCCCCCGCTATTTTGCCCCCGCTCTGGAGCGTTTACAGAGCGCTGAGCAAGATGGCCTACTGACCCGTAGTGGTGATCGACTTAACGCCACGCCCATGGGTCGACTGCTGGTGCGCCATTTAGCCATGGCGTTCGATACCCATCTTTCTGGGCAAATAGGGCAGCGCTACTCTAAGATTGTTTAATCACCTTATTGCAGGCATGCTAACGGCACCACAATAAGTAAGAATTTGCTAATTTTATCCTGACCCACTCAAGGAGCACCGCATGTTGGAACCTATGAGCAGCCGACGCTCGCTACTCCACGAAGCGCGCTGCCAAACCTGCAGCCTTAGCTCGCTGTGCCTGCCGCTTGCCCTTGAGTTGGACGATATGGGGCAGTTCGATGCGATTATTCGCCGCCGTGCGCCGCTGAAAAAAGGCGAGCCGCTGTTTCGCCAGGGTGATACTTTTACCAGCGTTTACGCGGTGCGTTCGGGGAGTTTGAAACAGGTCACCGCCGAAGGTAACGGCAGTGAGCAGTTGACCAATTTCTACCTGCCCAGTGAACTGGTGGGGCTGGATGGCATTGATGAAGAGCACTACCCCGGTAGCGTTATCGCCCTGGAAACCACCACCGTTTGCGAGATTCCTTTTGACCGCCTGGATTTGCTCTCAGAAGAGATCCCTGAGCTACGTGGCCAGCTGTATCGGAGCATGAGCAAAGAGTTACGCGATGACCGACGCATGATGCGCCTACTCTCGCGAAAAACCGCCGATCAACGGCTGGCCACCTTTTTGATTACCCTTTCGGACCGTTTTCGTCGCCGGGGCTACTCGCCCTACAGTTTTCGCCTCTCAATGCCGAGGGCCGATATTGGCAACTACCTGGGCTTAGCGGTGGAAACCGTCAGCCGCATTTTAAGCCGCTTTCAGCAACAAAGCGTGGTGGCGGTTTCCGGGCGAGAGGTCAATATTCTCGATATGCCGCGTTTGATTACCCTCGCCGAAGAGGAAGAGCAAACGGTTAGCTGACGTTGAAGGCCTGGATGCGACCCGCCAGCAGCTCCGCCTGCTTCGCCTCTAAGCCCTCAAAATCAAACAGGCTTCGGTCTGCCAGCTGGGAGGGCGCAATATTGGTCACCGCTTTAAACATGCTTTCCAGACGGCCAGGGAACTTCTCATCCCACTCGGCGAGCATCTCTTTGACCACCTGACGCTGCATATTAGGCTGGGAGCCGCACAGGTTGCAGGGAATGATTGGGAACGCCATCAGCCGCGAAAATTCCGCAATATCCGCTTCTTTGCAGTAGGCCAACGGCCGAATAACGATATTCTTACCATCATCGGATAGCAGCTTGGGCGGCATCGCTTTCAGGTTGCCGCCGAAGAACATATTCAGAAACAGGGTTTCAAGAATATCTTCCCGGTGATGGCCCAGGGCAATTTTATTGGCCCCAATCTCTTCGGCAAMCCCATACAGCGAGCCGCGGCGAAGCCGTGAACAGAGCGCGCAGGTGGTTTTACCTTCAGGGGTTTTCTCTTTCACCACCGAGTAGGTATCGCGTTCTACGATATGATACTCCACCCCCTGTTTGTCCAGATAGGCAGGCAGCACATGCTCAGGGAAGCCCGGCTGCTTCTGATCCAGATTGACCGCTATCAACGAAAAGTTAACTGGCGCGTTGCGCTGCAAGTTGCGCAAAATCTCCAGCATCGTGTAGCTGTCCTTACCGCCGGAGAGGCACACCATCACGCGATCGCCTTCATTGATCATTTGGTAATCAATAATCGCATTGCCCACTTCTCGGCGCAGACGCTTTTGCAGCTTGTTAAATTCACGCTTCTGCTTAGCATCAGCCTGCACAGCGTCTGGAGAGGCTGCAGGAGCAACATCTGGCGTGTCAAAATGCGGGTCGAAATAATCTAGGGATTGCATGAAATAAGCACTGCCGATAGTGAAAGGCGCTAAAAGAGGAAATATTGCCACATTCTAACAACACTCACCGCCTGACCCAAACACTAGTGCTTCCACCATTCCTATGCCACCTCCGCCATAACGCGCTGTAGGCGCATATACAGAAGTGCGCTGGCGGTTGCCTCGGCAAGCACGCTTTGCACACCCATGGCAGGCACCTGCCAGCATGCCAGCGCCTGGGCGAAGCTGCTGGGCGCTTCTACCTCCGGATGCAAACGCCGCAGTTGGCGCTGATGCAGTCTCGCCACATCAACCTGGGCATTGGGTAGCGCAAAATTCAGCCGCTTAGTCAGTAGTGTATTCAACGCTCCAATGCGCTGCTCCAACTGCCAGCCCACTATGGGCCGGTTGCCGATAAATTCCACTAACGCGCTCAAGTTATCACTGCTTGGCGGCTGCACCTCCCCTGCCTCACATAGCAAATGATGACGGCGCAGCTTCGCACTTTCGGGCTGTTTCGTGCTGCCTAACGTCATCACAAAAGCGCGGCTGGTTCGTACCTGCTGCTGGCTCAGCACCACCGCCGCCAAGCTGATCACCGGCGATGCCGACGTGAGCGTTGTCGTACAGACGAGGGCTACCAGCTCATCGCCCATATAAGGTTGAAACAGCCACGCATAGGGAGAATCCGCACAACGCCGACGATCACTTTCACGGCGCAGTAAGGTGCGCAATGAACCGCTAAATAGCCCTACGTGTCGATCTAACAGCCGCATTCCGCTCACGAATACTCCAAATGATAACGATGGGAAAGCCGCTGCTTAAAGTCTTTGACAATATGCATCGCTTCGCGCAATAGGTCGCGCTCCAGGGAAGAGAGATTTTGCACCACCACACGGTTAGCGCGGCTGCCGTTTTGGGCGTTGACGTCTGAGGCACCGGCTTGATGACCGGCAGGCGTCTCCAAAACGCTTAGCTGCTGTTTAAGACGCAGCTCGGAAAACAGTGCCAACGCTTCACCCAGGTCATCGGCAAAGCGGCGATCCAAACGGCCATCGGCGGCCAGGGCGTCAAGCCGGTCGAGTGTTGAAGTGGCTTTAATCCGCCGTTCAAGTGCCATGGTGCGCACGCCGTGAACAATCGGGAAAATGCCGCCTTTCTTAATATCGATACCGTGCTGGGGCTTTTTCAATGAGCCAAACAGCGTCAGCGGCGTCGAGAAACGCAGCGCCGTGCGGGCGAAATAGGAGAGCAGCAGCTCATCGCCCGAGCAGCGTTCAAACAGCTCTTCGCGAACGCTTTCGAGTAGGCTTGGGTTACCCGCCACCGCATGGGCATCGAGCATAATCGCCAGCTTCATCAGGCTGTCGCCATCACGCTCCCTGGCCCACTTGGCGATATGGCCTTTCCACTGCGACACCGTGGCCACCCACTCGGGGTTAGACACCATAATATTGCCGGGGCACGGCGGATAACCGAGCTGAATCAGCGTATCAGTGAGCGTCTGCATATGGCTTGTAAGGTCAGGCCACTGGGTTTCATCGGCCAGAATCAGGCCGTTATCCTGATCCGTTTTGAGAATCTGTTCACCGCGCCCTTCGCTGCCCATCACCATCATGCAGCTCTGCCCGTGGTAGCGTTCATTAATGGTGAACTCCCAGGCTTTACTGATGATGCGACCGTTCAGTGCGGCGAGCAGATCCATCGCAAAGCGCAGCTTAACGCCCTGGGCCATCAGCGCTTTGACCAGCTCCGGGGTACGCTGGCTGGCGGCTGCAAGCGCCTCTAAGCTGGTTGCCTGCTCTACCTGCAGACTCACCACATAGCTACGGCTTGAGAAGTAGCTAAGCACGTCAGTGAGCTCAACAACGCCTTTCAAGGCGTTTTGCTCCATCACGACCACCCGGGCCACTTTATGGCGGGTCATCAGCACCAATACCTCAAATAAATACTGATCCGGCGCGACAGTCACCAAATTAAAATGGGCAATCTCATCCACCGGCGATGTTACCGCGCTGCCCTGCAGCACCAGGGCATTGAGCAGATCGGTTTTAGTCACCATCCCCAGGGTGTCCTGGGTCTCTACCAGCAGGCTATCGGCGTGGCTAGCGTTGAGCTGTTTGACCGCGCTGGCTATATCGGTCGTCGCCGCCATTAGCAGCGGCTCACGCATACACTCGCTCACTTTGGCCAACATAAAGCCCGCCATGGTGACACCCCCTTCGGCGCGCTTTTCGGTCAGCAGACGCGCCTTATGGGTCAGCGACTGGCGAAAGAAATTGCTGAAGTCAGGGTAGTGACGACACAGTTGCTGAAACAGCGCTTTGGGCAGTAAGTAACACAGGCACTCCTGCTCAGCTTTAAAGCGGTAGCGGCTTTTACCATTGAGAATACTGATCGCGCCAAACAGATCCCCCGCCGTGTAGTGGCCGATACGCGCGGTAGATGAGGGCAGCGTGGGGTCGATTTCTGCCACTTCGCCTTTATGAATCAGAAAGACAAACTCACCCGCCTGCCCTGTCTCTAAAATGATTTCATCACGATCAAAATAGGCAAGGTCAATGCCACGGCGGATGTGCTCACGCCCCTCATCGTCAAGGAGCGTAAACGGCAGTTGGGATAGATCCACATCAACCATGGGGTTTGACCTCATTAAACGGGGCTGCGACTAACCGGTTTTTGCCTTAAGGCGAGCTAGCAGACATAAGAAAAAACAAATAAATATCGTGACTCGATGCTGACCCACATAAACTGATCCACTCCAACGCTTCAGAAAGCAGTTATCGATTATTATATGAAGGTGGCTGTACGGGTATAAAGGATTCACTTCCCAAGTAGCAAGTAGAACCTTGTTATACCTTTAGCTATCACGCTAAGGTCGAAGCGMCCTTTGATACGCGACCAAAGTATCGATAGTTAATAACCGCCACTGCCCATTAAACGCAGCGCATGTATTTAAAGTAGCCAATAAGTGCATTTATTTGCTTACTAGACTATTGTCCCATAGCCCTGCAAACACCTACAAAATTCGCTTAACGGGCGTTCAAAAGCACTCAATTTCAACAACATGCAGTTAGCAAAGAGCCACTTCTCTGTTTATTGATACCAAAGTCTGGGATTTATTTTTTGACGTTTATTGCCCAGTATTAACAATGAGTCATGCAGGGTAATCGCACGTCACTAACTAACTCGACATTTCATATCGAATAATAAGGTGACGTGCCAACAGGAACTGACTCACCACTCCTAACGATTGAGTGGCTTTAGACGTGCGATTGCCCTGATGGGTCACACGCTATTCCTCGTGAACTTTCCCAACCTTAAAAATCACAAGTGGAGAGCAACACAATGGCAGACGACAAAACCAATGCTGCTGAATACTGGAAAGCAAACGTCCGGTTAATTTTCGGATGCCTGGCCGTTTGGGCATTTGTTTCTTACGGATGCGCTATCCTGTTTCGCCCACTGCTCGCCGGCATTCCGGTTGGCGGCACTGATCTTGGCTTCTGGTTTGCACAACAGGGCTCAATTCTAACGTTTATCGTGCTGATCTTCTTCTATGCCTGGAAGATGAACAAGCTCGATCAAAAATTTGGCCTTGGGGAGTAAGCCGGTATGAGCCAGTTTGCGATTAACTTACTGTTCGTCGGCGCCTCCTTTGCCTTGTATATAGGCATTGCGATCTGGGCGCGCGCCGGCTCAACAAAAGACTTCTATGTCGCAGGGGGTGGGGTTCACCCCATCACCAACGGTATGGCCACTGCGGCGGACTGGATGTCAGCGGCGTCGTTTATTTCCATGGCGGGTTTGCTGGCCTCTGGTGGCTACGCCAACTCTACCTTCCTGATGGGTTGGACCGGTGGCTACGTTATCCTCGCGATGCTGTTAGCCCCTTACCTGCGTAAGTTCGGTAAGTTCACCGTGCCCGACTTCATTGGCGACCGCTTCTACAGCAACACCGCTCGCCTAGTGGCGATCGTGTGCTTGATTGTAGCGTCGGTTACCTACGTTATCGGTCAAATGACCGGTGCGGGCGTGGCATTCTCGCGCTTTCTTGAAGTCAGCAACACCTGGGGTATCTGGTTAGCCGCGCTGATCGTTTTCCTCTACGCCGTATTTGGCGGTATGAAGGGCATCACCTACACCCAGGTGGCGCAATACATCGTTCTCATCATCGCTTACACCATTCCTGCGGTGTTTATTGCCTTCCAACTAACAGGCAACCCGATTCCGATGTTCGGCATGTTCAGCACGCATACTGAATCTGGTATTCCGTTGCTTGAAAAACTGGATGACGTCGTCAGTGCCCTGGGCTTCCAGGATTACACGGCCGATGTGGATAACAAGCTCAACATGGTGCTGTTCACCCTGTCGCTGATGGTCGGTACTGCCGGTCTTCCTCACGTTATTATCCGCTTCTTCACCGTACCGAAAGTGGCCGACGCTCGCTGGTCTGCTGGTTGGGCACTGGTGTTCATTGCACTCCTATACCTCACCGCGCCAGCCGTTGGTTCGATGGCACGTCTGAACTTAGCGACCACTGTGTACCCCGAAATGGCAGGGCAGGTTGAGAACTACGAAGAGGCTGCGCAAAACCCGATTCTCTACGAAGAGCGTCCAGACTGGGTTCGCACCTGGGAAGAAACCGGCCTGATCAGCTTCAACGATCTCAACAACGACGGCCGTATTCAGATGTATAACGATGCAGCTGACTACTCTGATCGTGGCTGGGAAGGCAACGAACTAACCGTTAATAACGATATCCTGGTACTCGCCAACCCGGAAATCGCCAATTTGCCCGGCTGGGTTATTGGTTTGATCGCAGCAGGTGGTATCGCGGCTGCCCTATCAACCGCAGCAGGCTTACTACTGGCGATCTCGTCGGCGATCAGTCACGATTTGATCAAGACCATGATCAATCCGAAGATCTCCGAGAAAGGCGAGATGTTGGCGGCGCGAATCTCCATGGGCGGCGCGATACTGCTGGCCACCTACCTGGGGCTTAATCCGCCTGGGTTTGCGGCGCAAACGGTGGCGCTGGCCTTTGGTATCGCCGGTGCATCACTGTTCCCCGCGCTAATGATGGGCATCTTCTCCAAGCGGATGAACAGCTCAGGCGCGGTCGCCGGTATGCTGGCGGGCTTGATTTGCACCCTGCTTTACATCTTTACCTACCTGGGCTGGTTCTTCGTGCCGGATACCAATATGCTGGCAAACACGCCGGATAACTGGATCTTTGGCATTTCGCCGCTCTCCTTCGGTGCCGTAGGCGCGATGATCAACTTCGTCGTTGCCTTCGCGGTCTCCAGAGTGACCGCTGCACCGCCGCAGGAAATTCAGGATCTGGTGGAAAGCGTTCGCTATCCGAAAGGTGCTGGTATGGCGATAGATCACTAAGTCATACTCCTTCCTAACGCGTTGTCGCCATGCGGTGATAACGCTGGGGATCGACCTTACCATCGGGCTTCCTTCGGGAGGCCCGATGGCTTTTATAGATAGCTTTTATAGCCGGCTTTTTGAAAGGATAATTTATGATTTGGCATTTGATCGCCGCCGTGTTTGCAGGCCTTGCGGCTGCAGGGATTGGCTTGATACTGCGCACTTTGAGCGGCAAACGTTTGCCCAAGTGGATAGTGCCGGTGTTTGGCGCGCTGGGTATGCTGGGCTATCAAGTTCAGGTCGAGTACAGCTGGTTTGAACATAAGCAGGCGCAACTTCCTGAGACCGCTACAGTGATATCAACGGAGAGCAGCACAGCGGTATGGCGCCCATGGACCTTTGCCATTCCCATGACCACTAAGTTCAGCATGGTCGATAGTGAAAATATTCGCATCAGCGAGCAAGACGGCGCCCGCTTAGCAGAATTTATTCTTTATCAGTTTGAACGTCACCACACCGATATTTTGATAACCCAGCCCTACGTACTCAATTGTGAGAACCGGGAGTTGGTCCCACTGGATGAAGAGTCTCGCGAGCCTATTCTCGAAGAGATACGCACGCTGCGCGAAACATCTCCGCTACTCAATAACGTGTGCACATAGACAAATAAAGTCTGTGGTATAAACAAGCTTCGAGAATGGTCGTACACGACCCTCCATTTCGCCTAGAATGAAGCCTTTTTTATTAGCGCACGTTTAGTGGGTCGCACACTCTGGCGGGGAGAAAGGCATGTTTCACGGCGGGCTACTGGTCGCGGTATCACTACTCTACATTGCCGTTCTATTCGGCATCGCCTGGTACGGTGACCGCCGCGCGCGTACCCATGGCGCCACTCGCCGGCGTCCGATCATCTATAGCCTGGCGCTGGCTATTTACTGTACCTCATGGACGTTTTACGGCGCCGTTGGCCAGGCCGCCACCGCGGGCTGGTCGTTTGCGAGTATCTTCGTCGGCCCGATATTGACGTTTTTACTGTTCTGGCCGGTGTTGGCCAAGATGATCCGGGTTGCCAAGCATCAAAACGTTACCTCGATTGCCGACTTTATTGCCTCCCGCTACGGCAAAACCCAGTCGCTGGCCGCCTTTGCCAGCTTAGTCGCCCTGGTTGGCACCCTGCCCTACATCGCGCTACAGCTGAAAGCGGTTTCGACCACCTTCAGCGTCCTGACCGATGCCACCGATGTGACCCATACGCCGCTATTTGGCGATACGGCCTTCTATGTGGCGATCGTGATGGCGATCTTTGCCATTCTATTTGGCACCCGCCACACCGATGCCACCGAACACCACGAAGGCTTAATCCACGCCGTGGCGTTCGAATCGCTGGTCAAGCTGCTGGCCTTTGTAGTGCTCGGCGCCTTTGTGACCTGGGGCATGTTCGATGGCCTGGGTGAGCTAATGGGGCACGCCGAAAGCCAACTCGAACTCCAGCGCCAGCTGGCCAATCAGGATTTTGGGCAGAGTTTCTGGGCGCAAACCCTGCTGGCGATGCTGGCGATTCTATGTCTGCCCCGCCAGTTCCATGTGGCAGTGGTGGAGAATATTCATCCTGATGACGCCACCAAAGCGCGCTGGCTGTTTCCGCTCTACCTGCTAGCCATTGCGTTTTTTGTGGTGCCCTTAGCCGCCGCTGGTCTTTTGCTATTTTCTGAAAGCGGCGTAGAGCCCGATACCTACGTACTGGCACTTTCCATGGCCTCGGGCCACCAGTGGTTAACGCTACTTACCTTTATCGGCGGTTTCTCGGCGGCGACAGGCATGGTGATTGTCGCCGCCGTGGCGGTATCGATCATGATCTCCAATGAGATCGTTATTCCAGCGCTGTTCCGGCTGCGTTGGTTTGATACCAAGGCGCGGGATTATGGCCGCTTGGTGCTACGCGCCAGGCGCCTGACCATTGTTGCCGTGCTGGCGATGGCCTACGGCTTCTATCAGCTGATTGCCGAATTCACCTCGCTGGCCTCGATCGGCATGCTCTCGTTTGCCGCCGCCGCCCAGTTTGCTCCGGCGCTGATTGGCGGGCTCTACTGGAAGCGTGGCAATCGCCTTGGGGTGATCGTCGGTATGAATGCGGGCTTCGCCATCTGGGCCTATAGCCTACTGATGCCTGCCATGATCAATGCGGGCGTGCTGCCCACCGGCTGGCTTGACGGCGGCCCACTGGGGCTTAACTGGCTATCCCCCACAGCGCTATTCGGCCTCAACTTAGGCGACAGCTTTACCCACGGCGTGATGCTGTCACTGGGGGTTAACCTGTTCTGCTACATTTTTGTATCCCAGGTCACTTCCCAGCGCGTAGTTGAGCGTATTCAGGCGTCGCTGTTTGTCGATAGCGTGGAAACCCGCCAAACCTCGGTTAACCGCCCCTGGACCGGGGCGACCACCGTCGGCGATTTAAAAGTCCTCTGCGAGCGCTTTCTAGGCGCGGGCCAAGTGGATCGCGCCTTTGAAGACTACGCCCGCCGGGTGGGTAAGCCACTTGACAACGGCACCCGCGCCTCAATTGATATTATCCAGTTCACCGAACGCTTTCTGGCCTCGGTGCTGGGCGCTTCCTCGGCGCGCATCGTGGTTAACTCAGCGCTTCAAGGGCGCGGCATCGGTATCTCGGATGTGATTTCGATTGTCGATGAAGCCTCCCAGGTATTGGAGTTCAACCGGGCGCTGTTGCAAGCCACCATCGAAAATATCAACCAGGGTATCAGCGTGGTCGACCAGAACCTGCGCCTGGTGGTGTGGAACCAGCGCTATCTGGAGCTATTCCGCTTCCCTGACCMCTTAATTCGCGTTGGCGCTCCCATTGACCGCATCTTCCGCTACAACGCTCACAACGGTGAATACGGCCCGGGCGACCCGGAAGAGCATGTGCAACTGCTACTCGACAATATTCGCGAAGGCCAACCCCACCGCTACGTTCGCTACCGCCAGGATGGCAGCGTGCTGGAGGTGCAGGGCAACCCGATGCCCGGCGGCGGCTTTGTGTATACCTACCAGGATATTACCCAGCAGAAGCGTATCGAAGAGGCGCTGATTCGCTCGGAAAACAATATCCGTATCTACACCGATAACGTGCCCGCACTGATTGCTTACTTCGATAAAGAGTGCCGCTATCTGTTTACCAACCGCGCCTATGAGCAGGCGTTCAATATTGACCGCAATGCGGTGATTGGTCGCCGCTTTGAAGACGTATTGCCGGTCAAGCAGGCAGAGGAGCGCACACCTTGGGTGAACCGCGCGCTAAACGGTGAGCGGGTTAGCTTTGAAGTCTCGCTGCGGGTCAACGAGGCCATGCGCTATATGCTGGTCACTTACACGCCGCACTTTGGCGACAGTCAGGCCATCCTGGGCTTCTTTGCACTCTATCAGGACATTACCGAGCGCCGTCAGGCCGAAATTGCCCTTAAAGAGACCAACGAAACTCTTGAGGAGCGCGTGCGCGAACGCACCCAGGCGCTCTCTGAAGCCAACGCGGCGTTGCGCCAGGAGAACCGGGTGCGCGCTGAGGCGGAGCTTGCTCTGCGCCAGGCTAAGCAGCTCGCGGAAGATGCCAACGCCTCTAAGACGCGCTTTTTGGCCGCGGCCAGCCACGACTTACTGCAGCCACTTAACGCGGCACGGCTATTTACTTCCGCGCTGATGCAAAACGTGACCACTACCGACACCCAGCGCATCGTTGGCCATATCGATAACTCGCTGCAGGCCGCCGAGGAACTGCTAAGCACCCTGCTGGATATCTCCAAGCTGGACGCAGGCGCCTTAACGCCGCGGCGCAGTCACTTTGCCCTAGCGGATATCTTCCGCCCGCTACGCGCCGAATTTGAAGTGATGGCGGACGATCGCGGGCTGGACTTAGAAGTCGTGCCTACCCAGCTTTGGGTCGACTCAGATCCTCAAATGCTGCGGCGTATTGTGCAAAACTTCTTGTCCAATGCGATTCGCTACACCCAAGAGGGTCGCGTTCTGCTGGGCTGTCGCCGCCACAACGGCTGGTTATCAATTGAAGTGTGGGACAGCGGCCCGGGTATTCCGGAATCCAAGCTGACCGAGATTTTCCAGGAATTCCGCCGCTTGGATCAGGTCTCCCGACACAAAGAGAGTGAAAAAGGGCTGGGGCTGGGTCTCTCGATTGCCGACCGTATGAGCCGGGTGCTGGACCACCCCATTAAAGTACGCTCGACGGTCGGCAAAGGGGCGGTTTTCTCGGTTAGCGTGCCGATTGTGACCGCCCGTGAGGCGAGCAGTGCCGAGCTAGAACCACAGAACCGACGCGGTAGCCATAAGCTGAGCGGAACGCGGATTGTGTGTATCGACAACGAGACGCTGATTCTGGAAGGCATGACCGCCATGCTGAGCGGCTGGGGGTGCGAGGTGTTTACCGCCACCAGTATCGGCGGAGCCAAGTCGATACTACGCAATATGGATGGCGACCCGGACGCTATTTTGGCGGACTACCACCTGGACAACGAAGTGACCGGTTTAATGGCGCTAGAAGCGCTCAGCGAGCGTTTTGAGGGGGCAGTACCGGGGATCGTGATTACTGCAGATCGTACCGAAGCGGTGGCCGAAGAGATTAAGCGGGCGGGCTATCAACTACTGCTGAAGCCCGTTAAACCGGCGGCGCTGCGGGCGCTTCTGACGCGCACTTTACAGGCCAATCGCGCGGCGCGTTAAGCGCCGCAGATGATGGTTTTATCAAGCGGTGAATAAAGGACGTCCTTACGACACCACTTTTGGCGGTTCGACTTCCAGCTTCTGGGCAGCAATCACTGCCTGGGTGCGGGAGKGAACGCCCAGCTTGCGTAGAATCGCAGTCACGTGGKCCTTGATGGTCGCTTCAGAGACGCTCAGTTCATAAGCGATCTGTTTATTCAGCAGGCCTTCGGTGAGCATATTCAAAACGCGGAACTGCTGGGGCGTTAGCGATGCAATCGCCTCAGCAAAGCGCGACTCCTCTTCACTGGTCTCTTCCAGCACGTTGGCCAACGCCTCGGGCAACCACACTTCGCCCTGTAGGATTTCGCCTACGGCCTCAGCAATAAGCTGCAGTGAAGACGATTTGGGGATAAAACCCGACGCGCCGTAGTCAATAGCACGACGGACCACATAGGGCTCATCGCTGCCTGACACCACCGCGACGGGGATATCGGGCATCTGGCCGCGCAGTTGGATCAAACCTGAGAAGCCGTGGGCTCCAGGCATATGCAGATCCAGCAGAATCAAGTCGGCATCGGGGTGGCGATTCACCACATCAGTGGTGGCTTCCATGGKATCCGCTTCGACAATTTCCGCCTGGGGGGCCAACTGGCGTAACGCTTGGGTCAACGCTGCACGAAACAGCGGGTGATCGTCAGCGACGATAAACTTATGAGCTACTGCCATGGATATTCCTCCGGTTCCTCGAGCAGCGGGGTTGTCTGCCGCCGCGACGCTAGGCTCTTACGGTTGTGAAGCATGGTACCCCATGGGCTTCATCATGCCCAAGCATCACATGCACAATTTATAATAGATAGTTCATACAAGTGAAATGCGTATCTATAAACGCATATCTATAAACTCGTATCTACAAACACAGTCGTGCCGACCTACTCGGGTCGGCACGGTTTTATCAAGGGCTGGGGGCGGCTAAACAGCTTAGATCGATGTCACCATTATTGATTGACGCGATGCTCAATCAGCTCATCGACCACCGACGGATCCGCCAGCGTACTGGTATCGCCCAAGCCATCACACTCGTTAGCGGCAATCTTGCGCAGGATACGGCGCATGATTTTACCCGAGCGGGTTTTCGGCAAGCCTGGCGCCCACTGAATAACATCCGGCGAAGCAATCGGGCCAATATCTTTGCGCACCCATTGCGTCAGCTCTTTTTTGAGTTCGTCGGACTCCTCAATACCGTCGTTCAGAGTGACATAGATATAGATGCCTTGTCCCTTAATATCGTGCGGGAAGCCAACAACGGCTGCCTCAGCAACGGCACTGTGCGCCACCAGCGAGGACTCAATTTCGGCGGTCCCCATGCGGTGACCGGACACGTTCAGAACATCATCCACACGGCCAGTGATCCAGTAGTAACCATCCTCATCGCGACGACAGCCGTCACCGGTGAAGTACATACCGTCGTAGGTCGAGAAGTAGGTCTGAGTATAGCGTTCGTGATCACCCCAAATAGAGCGCGCCTGCCCCGGCCAAGCGTCAAGAAGCACCAGATTGCCTTCAGTGGCACCTTCCAGGATATTACCTTCGTTATCCACCAGAGCGGGCTTCACACCAAAGAAAGGAACCGTCGCAGAACCCGGTTTAAGCGGCGTAGCGCCCGGCAGCGGCGCAATCATGATGCCGCCGGTTTCGGTTTGCCACCAAGTATCCACAATCGGGCATTTTTCGTTGCCGATAACGCGGTAGAACCACTCCCAGGCTTCCGGGTTAATCGGCTCGCCCACGGAGCCCAGCAGACGCAGACTATCGCGTTTGCTCGAATCCATGACGTTATCGCCATGGGCCATCAGTGCACGTACCGCGGTGGGCGCAGTATAGAGGATATTAACGTTGTGCTTATCAACGATATCGCCCAGCCGACCATGGGTCGGATAGCTGGGAACACCTTCAAACATTAAGGTGGTCGCACCGTTCGCCAAGGGGCCATAAACAATATAGCTATGCCCGGTGACCCAGCCAACGTCCGCAGTACACCAGTAAATCTCACCCTCTTGATAGTCGAACACGTACTGGTGAGTCATGGCGGCGTAGGTCAGGTAGCCACCTGTGGTGTGTTTCAAGCCTTTAGGCGCACCGGTTGAGCCTGAAGTGTAGAGAATAAACAGCGGGTCTTCGGCGCCCATAGCTTCGGCTTCGCACTCGCTGGACTGCTTGTCGACCAGCTCGTCAAACCACACATCGCGGCCTTCTTTCCACTCAATCTCACCGCCGGTGCGCTTCACCACCAGGACGTTTTTGCACACGTCAGTGCCTTCGCGGGTTAGCGCGGCGTCCACGTTCTCTTTCAACGGCACGTGCTTGCCACCGCGCACCGACTCATCGGCGGTAATCACCAGCTTGGAGTCGGCGCCAATGACCCGTTGAGCAACGGCATCGGGTGAGAAGCCGCCAAAGACAACCGAGTGCACTGCACCGATACGTGCACAGGCAAGCATCGCCATGGCGGCTTCGGGAATCATCGGCATATACAGTGTTACGGTGTCGCCTTTACCGATGCCCAGCTCTTTCAACGCGTTGGCAAGCTGGTTGGTACGTGCATAAAGCTCGCGATAGGTAATGTGTTTGGAGTCATTGGGATTATCGCCTTCCCAAATAATCGCCGTTTGGTCGCCGCGCTTGTCTAGATGGCGATCCAGGCAGTTGGCGCTAACGTTAAGCAGCCCATCTTCAAACCAGCGAATATCAACATTGTCACGTGCAAAAGAGGTGTTTTTGATTTTGCTGGGCGCTTTAATCCAGTCAAGGCGTTTAGCCTGCTCAGCCCAGAAGCCTTCCGGATCGTCCATCGACTGCTGATACATGGCCTCGTACTTGGCTTGGTTGGCCCAGGCATTGGCGGCGAAATCGTCGCGCACCGGATAGACGTTCTGTTGATTGCTCATGAAATTGCCTCTGTCCGTGGAAATGCACTCTCTAGAAAATATAGTCGATACTATTGTGTCAGGGGTTATTGAACGTTATTCGTCGTATCGACACCCAGTAATGTGCCCCTAGCATAAACCTCCTCACGCGGGCTTCCCTTTAGACATTGGTATTAGCATTTTTCATTTAAAAAACAGATATTTATAAACGAATCAAAGCACATCTTCCGGCCTGTAGACCAACGTCTTAGCGCAGTGTCGGCAGCGGTAACGGCGCCCGTTTACCACTAAAGCATGACGTCGCGGGGTAAACTGATGAAACCGGCAATCACACTGGTAACGATAAGGTGCGGACTGCGCCTGCTTAATATCAAACCGGTGGGTCACGCTGGGCACTAAGCCAAACAGATCACGCATCACCGTTTTCCACTCGCGGCCGTGGGGTTTTAAACGCGGGCCATTGTCCAAATGAAACACCAGCCAGTGGGCCATTTCATGGGGAATCACCTCGTCAAAAAACGCTGCGCGGTTTTCATTCAGCAGCACCGGGTTTAAGCGTAAGCCGCCATGCCCCAGGTGGGCTTGACCGGCCGACGCGCCGCGTAGGTTAAACCACACTTTGGGGGCTGGCAGCGCAGGGCTCACTTCACAACAGCGCTGCCACGCCTGTTCAACGCGCGTCCGCGCGGCCCGGTGTAACGCTGTTTCCGACATGGCGGCCAATTCAGCGGCGGGCCAAGGGGGCAGTGGTAATGTCTTCATTAGTGATAAACTAGCCGTTAAAGATAACCATTGATGAACGATTGTATAGATGAGGCTTTACCCATGGCAGAGCGCAGTGACACGCCCGACACCAACACGCCGCCGCAGCCACTGCTCGAGGATGAGCAGTTGGATAGACTGGACGACTTCCTCGACTCTGATCAAGTGGGTGAAGACGCCCTTGACCTGATCTCCGCCCATGGCTTTTTAGTGGCGCTTGCGGTGGCGCCTAGCGAAGTGCCGCCGACCCAGTGGCTGGCGGAGCTGTTTCAGGGCGAGCCACGCTATGCCGATGATAGCGAGCGTGATGAGATTATCACCCTGCTAACACTGCTGCGTGACAACGCGGTGGCGGTACTTGAACAAGGCGGCTTACCGGAACTCCCCTTTGAGCTAACGCTAGGCGGCGAACCCGCCGAAGATACCCCCATTGGCGATTGGTGTGCAGGCTTTATGGAGGGCGTCTTCAGCGACGAGAGCGCTTGGTTCCAGGACGATGAAGAGGCCGCCGCCACGCTGCTGCTGCCGTTTATGCTGCTCTCTGGGCTATTCGACGACGAGCCGGATATGGCCGAGCTGGCGAAAGATCAAACGCGTCAAGAGTCGCTGGTGGTGCAGTTGCCGGAACTGGTGTTGGATCTTTACCTGCACTACCGCGTGCCGCCGGAAACCCCCAAACCCAAACCGCGTAAAAAAACGCCGGCAAAGGGCAAAAAGCGCTAGGCACTTTTCGTTACTTAAGCCGCGTCACAATGGCATCCAGCACGCCATAGAGCCACTCACGGGCGCGCTGGCCCCAGGGCCGTGCCGCCCAAGCCGCGGCGTCTACCTCCTCGCTGGCGGCAAAGTTACGCTCGAACAGGGCGTGCACATCAGCCGCTAGCTGAGGGTCCATCGCCTCTTGGTTCGCCTCTAAGTTCCAGTGCAGATTCCAGTGATCAAAATTACACGAACCAATGCTCACCCACTCATCGGCGAGCACAAACTTGGCGTGGATAAAGGTCGGCTGGAACTCAAAAATGCGCACCCCTGCCTTGAGCATAGTGTGATAGAAGCGTTGACCGGCAAAACGCACACTGGGATGGTCATGCTTGGCCCCCGGCAACAATAAACGCACGTCAATCCCGCGACGAGCCGCCTTAATCAAGCGTCGACGCAGGGCAAAGGTGGGCACAAAATAGGGCGTACACAGCCAGAGACGCTGCTCGACCTGACTGACACGGTGGTGCAGCGAGTGGCGAATTGCTTGATAACGGTAGCCACGGGCTGACATTGCCCGCCCCGGCACGCCATTGGCCAGCGCCTTAGGCTCGCGGCGCTCTGGGAGAGCCACCGCGCGGCCATCGCCCTTCTCACCGCGGGTCAGCCGCGAGTGCCACAGGCGCCGAAACAGCAGCTCCCACTCGGCCACCACCGGGCCTTCAATACGCAGCGCAATTTCGTACCAGGCGTTGAGAAACTCATCCACTGCGCCAAATCCGCCAGTGAAAGCAAGCTCACCATCAACAACCACTATTTTGCGGTGATCGCGGCTCAGGTTCCGCGCTAAAGAGTGAAAGCCAATGGGGTTAAAAAAGCGCAATTGAACGCCGCCGTGCAGTAGGTTTAGACGATCATCACTGGAGAGCCCCATCGCGCCATACCCATCCAGCAGCAAGCAGACGCTGACGCCGCGCTGGGCAGCCTCAATCAGCACATCGCTGACTTGATCTGCCAGCTCCCCCGACTCCATCAAGTAGAGCTCTACCAACACATAGTGCCGCGCGGCATGCACCGCTTCAAACATAGCGGGTAGAAAGCGTGTGGCCTCCGGTAGCAGCGTAAATCGATTACCTTCTCGCCACGCGTTCTGCATGGATGCTCCTTGCGTTAGCGCTAATAAGTAAGCCGATTAACGCACTAATGAACGATGGACATACAAATCATAACGGCTGGTTTTACCCTCAAGGGTATGCTGCGGTGCCGGACCCGCAATAGGCGGCGCTTTACGGGGGCGCTTTACCACCACGCGATGCGTCGCCACATCCAGCGCCGCTTCCAGCAGGCGTGGGGCATCGTCATCATCACCGGCCAATTCGCGAAACAGGCGCATCTCTTTTTTCACCAACGCCGATTTTTCACGATGGGGAAACATCGGATCCAGATGTATCACCTGCGGCGTAAAGTCAGCACTGGCGACAAGCTCCGCCAAGGTTTGAGCGGCATCGCCGTGACGCAGCGTCATCCGGGCAGCAATTTCCGCCGTATCGCTATGTCTGGAGGCACGCTTCAAGCCATCCTCCAACAGCGCCGCAATCGCCGAGACTCGCTCAATTAACAACACCTGGGCGCCTAGGCTAGCCAATACAAAGGCATCACGCCCCAGCCCTGCCGTTGCATCAACGATACTGGGCGTCACTCCCTTGGCAAGCCCACAGGCCTTAGCAATTAGCTGGCCACGGCCACCGCCGAAGCGGCGCCGATGAGCCGCTTTGCCCGCCGCAAAGTCAACGCTGAGTGGCTTGCCGTAGCGCTTCTCATCACCGATCAGCACTAACCCTTCATCGCGCTGCTCTAAACGCAGGTCATCAGGTAGAACAATACCCTCAACGTCGTTCTCAACGAGGCTCTCAACATAGCGTTCTACAAAACTCATGCAGGCTTTTTCCAGGCCACGTCGTTGCGCAGATAAACCGGCTGAACCAGATGCGCGGCTTGCCCCAGCCCAGCGGCAAAATCACGCGCCGCCAGCCACGCCATCTCTTCGGCGCGGGGCTCTAAATCATCCAAATGTTGGGGCATGCTGAGCTGTACGTCGACAGTGAAGCGTTCCCACAGCGTAAAGCCACTGCCCACACCGACCCAGTCGGTCTCTTCCCCTGGCAGGCGCAGCGCCTCAGGCGCGAGCACGGCTTCCTTGCTCATAGGGGTAAGGGTGTCTTTAAGACAGTGCCAGGTCGCGGCATACACCTCGCCCATGCGCGCATCCAAGGCGGTCACCACGTGGCGAAGGTGGTAGCGGCGATGGGCCTGCAGCGCTAACGCTTCCAAGGTAGACACACCCAACAATGGGCAGTCGAGGCCAAACGCCAGCCCTTGAGCGGCTCCCGCCGCTATACGCAGGCCAGTAAAAGATCCAGGGCCTCGGCCAAAGGCCACGGCGTCAAGCTGGGAAGGCGTTAGCTGTGCGTCGGCAAGCACTTCATCCACCATCGGCAGCAGCCGACGGGTATGGGCGCGGGGCGTCATCTCAAAGCGCGCCAAGCACTCAGTGCCCGAGTCGTCTTGGCGCAGCAGTGCTGCAGAGCAGGCGCTTGAAGAGGCGTCCAGGGCAAGCAGATGTAACGGCATAGCAAATTGGCCACTCGAAAGAAAGATTGCGGCATTATACCTTTGTCACGCCAACACGACGATGGCCCGCTTAATGCGGGCCATCGGCAAAGGCGAAAAACGCTTATAGTAAGCTAAGCGTTTTTATCAGTTAAGGGCTCTTATTAACTCAGGGCTTCTTTTACCTGGCGGGTAATATCCGTCACGCTGCCTACGCCTTCGATGCGGTGGTACTGGGGGGCGCTCTGGGGGTCTTGCTCGGCCCACTGCTGATAGTAATCAACCAGCGGCGCGGTTTGGTCGTGATAAACCGACAGGCGATTGCGCACCGTGGACTCTTGGTCGTCTTCACGCTGAATAAGCGTTTCACCGGTCACATCGTCTTTGCCCGGCTCTTTGGGCGGATTGTGGTCTACGTGATAAACCCGGCCCGATGCCTGGTGCACACGGCGACCCGCCAAGCGGCTGACAATCTCTTCGTCGGGCACAGCAATTTCCACTACGTGATCCAGCTTAACGCCGCCCTCTTTCATGGCATCAGCCTGGGGGATCGTGCGTGGGAAGCCATCGAACAGAAAACCGTTCTCGCAGTCAGGCTGGCTGATGCGCTCTTTGACCAGGTCAATAATGATATCGTCAGACACCAGGCCACCGCTGTTCATGATCTCTTTTACTTTCAGGCCCAGCTCAGTGCCATCTTTAATGGCCGTGCGCAGCATATCCCCGGTGGAAATCTGAGGAATCTTAAATTGCTCGCAAATAAACTGAGCTTGAGTCCCCTTCCCCGCGCCGGGGGCACCCAACAGGATTAAACGCATGGCACTGCTCCTTGAAGTTCTTGGTATGAAAAAAGAGTTCGAAAAATGAGTATGTAAATTCTGTTAACTGACAATAACCGCGCCTCTCAAGCGACACAACTCCCCAAAAGCCTGAGAGACCCGCTTTTATTTCAATTTTTTTAAATTAAAACAGCCAAATGCCCTAAATCTACCACTTTGGTCGCCCTGCGAGAGGTTTAGGCAGCATTTACGCTTAGTAAACACAAGCGGCGCCCCGAGGGGCGCCGCTTGTGAGAGCACATCGCTACCAATTAAAGCAGTAAGCGACGAATATCAGTCAGCACATCTGCCAGGAAGGCAGTAAAGCGTGCCGCGTCGGCGCCGTTGATCGCGCGGTGATCGTAGGAGAGCGACAGCGGCATCATCAGGCGCGGCTGGAAGGCGCTGCCATCCCAAACCGGCTTCATCTGCGCTTTCGAGACACCCAAAATAGCCACTTCCGGCGCGTTGACGATCGGTGTAAATGCCGTACCACCAATCGAACCGAGGCTCGAAATAGTGAAGCAGCCACCGGTCATCTCGTCGCGCTTGAGCTTTTTGGTCTGGGCTTTTTTGCCTAGCTCCGCCATCTCCTTGGCAATCTCGATCAAGGATTTTTTGTCGGCGTTACGTACCACTGGCACCATCAGGCCATCAGGCGTGTCCACGGCGATACCGATATGGACATAGTTCTTCCATACCAGAGTTTCACCGTCACCCTTCAAGCTGACGTTGAACTGCGGGAATTTACGCAGCGCAAAAGCACAGGCCTTAACCATAAACGGCAGTGGCGTCAGCTTGGCGCCCTGGGCTTCCGCTTCGGCCTTCATCGCCTTGCGGAAAGCTTCCAGCTCGGTGATGTCCGCTTCGTCGAACTGGGTAACGTGAGGCACATTAAGCCAGCTGCGATGCAGGTTGGTCGCGCCCATCTTGAGCAGGCGCCCCATGGGCTTCTCTTCCACTTCACCAAACTGGCTGAAGTCGACTTCCGGGATCGGCGGAATACCCGCACCACCCGTCGCCGCGGCTGCCGCGCCGGGCTGGGCTTTGCCCTGATTGGCAATCGCCTGCTTCACGTAGGACTGCACGTCCTCTTTGAGCACGCGATCTTTCGGGCCGCTGGGCTTCACAAGCCCCAAGTCGACGCCCAGCTCGCGGGCCAGCATACGCACCGCGGGACCGGCGTGAACCAGCTTGCCATCACGGGGCTTATGGGCCGCCATCTGGGCTTCAGGACTGGGCGTGCCCGCCGGAGACTCAGTGGCCTTGGCCTCTTTTTTAGGCTCAGATTTTTCGGGCGCCGCTTTTTTCGGTGCCGCTTGCTGACTCTTGGCACCCGCCACTTCCATATAGCCGATCACATCGCCTTCGGAAACGGTGTCGCCCTCTTTAACGGTTAGCTCAAGGAGCTTACCTTTATAGGGGCTAGGCACGTCCATAGAGGCCTTGTCGGACTCCAGGGTAATCAGCGGATCTTCTTCGTTGATTTCATCGCCTGCCGCTACACCAATCTCGATAATCGGCACGTCAGAAGCACCGGAAAGATCCGGCACGCGAATCTCTTTGCGCGCAGGCGATTCGCTGGCGGCTTCTTCTGGCTCGTCATCCTGTACAGCCGTCGCTTCCGGCTCGCTGCTGGTTTGACTGGATGCCTGCTCGTCAGCAGCGTCTTCGCTGTCATCGCCTTCGCCGACGATCTCCATCTGGCCGATCACATCGCCTTCCGAGACCGTGTCACCCTCTTTCACGGTAAAGCTAACGATCTTACCGCTATGGGGGCTGGGCACGTCCATGGAGGCTTTGTCAGACTCCAGGGTGATCAGGGTGTCTTCGGCTTCGATTTCATCGCCTTCGCTAACGGCGACTTCGATAATTTCGACGCTGTCCGAGCCGCCGAGATCCGGCACTTTAATATCAACCGTCTGCTTGCCACCCGCTGATTTTTTAGCCGCGGGCTTCTGCTCTTGAGACGGCTCTTTGGGTGTTTCTTGCTTGGCTGGGGCCTCTTCAGGCTGGCTGTCAGACGAGCTCTCTTGTTTCTCGTCGCTGCCACCTTCGACTTCCAGCTCAACGATATCGTCTCCTTCCGAGACGCTATCGCCTTCTTTGACCAGCACTTTCAGTACCTTGCCACCTTTCGGGGCTGGTACATCCATACTGGCTTTGTCGGATTCCAGCGTGATTAGGGTGTCTTCCGCTTCAATGACGTCGCCTTCTGACACCGCAATCTCGATGATTTCGACATCGGTATCGCCGCCGATATCGGGAACTTTGATGATTTCGCTACTCAAGGTCGCGCTCCTTCCAAATCGGATCGAGCCGGTGGGCAAGCACCCACCGGTCAGCGGTTTAGCTAGTCAGCGGGTTAGGCTTATTGGCATCAATGCCATACTTCTTAAGCGCTTCACCAACCTGCTTGCGATCAATCTCACCACGTTCAGCCAGCGCACGCAGCGCCGCCACGGTAACGAAGTAGCGATCTACTTCGAAGAAGTAACGCAGCTTCTCACGGGTATCGGAACGGCCAAAACCATCGGTACCCAGTACAGTGTAGTCACCCGGCACCCAGGCGCGCACTTGATCGGCATACAGCTTCATGTAGTCGGTCGAGGCGATAATCGGGCCGTCGCGCCCTTCCAGGCACTTGGTGACGTGGGGCTTATTGGCCTCGGCCTCAGGGCTTAGGAAGGCTTCACGATCCAACAGCAGCGCTTCACGACGCAGCTCGTTAAAGCTGGTCACGCTCCAGATGTCGGCGCCAATGCCCCAATCGTTCTCGAGCAACTCAGCGGCGGCTTCCACTTCACGCAGAATAGTGCCCGAGCCCAGCAGTTGAACACGGCCTTTGTCGCCCTTGGTTTCGCGTAGCAGGTACATGCCTTTGACGATATCGTCAGCAGGKACGTTTTCTAGCGCCGGGTGCTCGTAGTTCTCGTTCATTACCGTCAGGTAGTAGAAGCAGTTCTCCTTATCGGTGAACATACGCTTCAGGCCATCCTGCATGATGACCGCCACTTCATGGGCGTAGGTCGGGTCGTAGCTGCGGCAGTTGGGAATGGTGGATGCCTGAATCAGGCTGTGACCATCCTGGTGCTGCAAGCCTTCGCCGTTAAGGGTGGTACGCCCCGCGGTGCCGCCGACCATAAAGCCGCGCGCCTGTAGGTCGCCAGCCGCCCAAGCCAAGTCACCAATGCGCTGGAAGCCGAACATCGAGTAGTAGATGTAGAACGGCAGTAGCGTGACGTTGTTGTTGCTGTAGGAGGTCGCCGCGGCGATCCAGGCCGACATCGCGCCCGCTTCGGTAATGCCCTCTTCAAGGATCTGACCTTTCTGATCCTCGCGGTAGAACATGATCTGGCCTTTATCTACCGGCTCGTACTTCTGGSCTTCCGAGGTGTAGATACCCAACTGGCGGAACATGCCYTCCATACCGAAGGTACGCGCCTCGTCGGGAATAATCGGCACGACTTTCTTGCCCAACTGCTTATCTTTCACCAGACCATTGAGGACGCGTACAAACGCCATAGTGGTCGAGACTTCACGACCTTTCGAGCCACCCATTTGCGAGGCAAAGGTTTTGTCTTCGAGGCTAGGAATCTCCAGGGCCTCAAAGTCGCTCTGGCGGCTGGGCAAGTAACCACCCAGTCGCTCACGCTGCAGGTGCATATACTTGAGCTCGGGAGAGTCCTCTTCCGGCTTGTAGTACGGCACGTCTTTGAGCTGCTCGTCGGTTAATGGAATACCGAAGCGATCGCGGAAGGTCTTGAGCGCTTCGTACTCCATGCTCTTGACCTGGTGCGCTTCGTTGGCCGCTTCGCCATCGCCGCTGCCCATGCCGTAGCCTTTAACGGTGTGCGCCAGGATGACCGTGGGCTTGCCGTTGGAGGTGTTAACCGCTTCGTTATACGCCGCGTAAACCTTGAACGGGTCGTGGCCACCGCGGTTGAGCTTCCAGATATCTTCGTCAGAGAGGTCTTTGACCATCGCTTCGGTTTCTGGGTACTTACCAAAGAAGTGCTCGCGGGTATACGCGCCACCGTTGGCCTTGTAGTTCTGGTACTCGCCGTCGACCGCTTCGTCCATACGCTTCTGAAGGATGCCTTTCTTATCCTTCTCGAACAGCGGATCCCAATGACGGCCCCAAACGACCTTGATGACGTTCCAGCCAGCCCCGCGGAAGACGCCTTCGAACTCGTCCATGACGCGGGAGTTGCCGCGTACCGGGCCGTCCAGGCGCTGCAGGTTGCAGTTGATAACGAAGATCAGGTTGTCGAGATTTTCACGACCGGCCAGTGAAATGGCACCCAGGGATTCCGGCTCGTCACACTCACCGTCGCCCATGAAGCACCAGATCTTGCGGTCGTACATATCCTTCAGCTCACGGTGATGCAGGTACTTCATCACGTGCGCTTGGTAAATTGCTTGAATCGGCCCAAGMCCCATGGAGACCGTGGGGAACTGCCAGTAGTCCGGCATCAGCCACGGGTGCGGGTAGGAAGAGAGGCCATCGCCATCCACTTCCTGGCGGAACTTATCCATCTGCTCTTCAGACAGACGGCCTTCCAAATAGGAACGCGCGTAGATACCCGGCGCCACGTGCCCTTGGATATAGACCAAGTCACCGGCAAAGTCGCCCTGGGGAGCGCGGAAGAAGTGGTTAAAGCCCACGTCATACAGCGTTGCCGAGGACATAAAGCTGGCAATGTGGCCACCCAGGCCGGGCTTGGCGCGGTTATTACGAATGACCTGCGCAATGGCGTTATAGCGGATCAAAGAGCGGATACGGCGCTCCATGAACAGGTCGCCAGGCATCGGGGCTTCGCGGTGAACCGGGATCGTATTACGGTGCGGGGTTGTCACCGAGAAGGGCACCTTCATGCCGTCCCGGCGCAGGCGATCCGCCAGGCGGGTCATCAGGTAGCGGGCACGATCTTCGCCCTCACGATCCAATACCGATTCCAGGGAATCAATCCATTCCGTGGTTTCGATCGGATCGAGATCTTCTCTTGTCTCCAGACTCATAGAGGTCTCTCCGAATGACGATAAATGACAATAATCCCCGCTACCCGAATGGCCTGGGACGGCGGTGTCGAACTCCACCACTCGCCTACATTCAGCCGGTGATTAAACGCCGGATAGGGGTTTTAGCTCTACATTCAATAAGCTACGTACTTATTGATGTAGTAAAGCTACACAATTTTGTTAAAAGTTAGCCTTTTGTATAGGGGAAGATACCTCAAAGTCGCCACGCTGCCAATTCTGTCGCAGCGTAAAAGCCTATCGAAAACAAACTATTGCACTGCAACATAAGCAATACATAGAGCATTTTCCAGGGTTACCAACCAGTCACCCAATGTAATTAAACTACCGTTTTATTACGTTATTAGTGAAATACTTAGCGCGGAAAAACGTAATCCAACCGCTAACGCTCAAGGCGCGATCCCAGCCGCTGCTGAAAATACGCCCAGTCAAACGCCGGGCCAGGGTCTGTTTTGCGCAGCGGCGCCACATGGGCATGGCTGGTTATACGGCTGCTATCTAGCTGGGGGTTACTCGCCATTAGCCACACCACCGCGTCTACCAGCGCGTCATACTGGGCTTTGCTATAGGGGGTAACGTCATCCCCTTCAAGCTCAATCCCCACCGAGAAATCGTTAAGCGCCCTTCGCCACCCTGCTTGGCGAGTGTCCCACCAGCATGAGCGCCCCGCATGCCAAGCACGCTGATCTGTATCAACAAACTGCACGCACTCGCCATCGCGACGAATAAGCAGGTGTGCAGAGACTCTTAAATGGGCAATTTCGGCGAAAAACGGATGCTCATCTAGCGCCAATTGATTGGTAAATAGCGCCTCAATAGCATGACCACTAAACTGACCAGGGGGAAGGCTGATCGCATGAATCACTATCAACGACACCTCACCGGAGGGCCGAGAGTCACAGTTTGGTGAAACGACTTTACGCGCGTTTTCCCACCACCCGTCGGAGGGTTGTTTGTTTTCCACTGGCAAGGGCTCCTCTACGTTAGCGCTCTCTCTGTGTTCTCTTTCACCTTCACCGCTGTTTTTCACTACAATGCCTGTCATCGAAGACGACGTTCAGAGAATTCACTGCCATGCATTATCAATCCGCTCTTGCTGAAGAAATCCGCGCCAGCGCCGCTCGCTTGCTAGCAGAAGACGTTGGCCCGGGTGATATTACCGCGCAATTGATCCCTGAACATCAGTGGGCCAGCGCTGACGTTATTACCCGTGAAGCCGCCATACTGTGCGGAGCACCCTGGGTGGATGAGCTGTTCCGCCGTCTGGATAGTCGGGTAAGCCTGACCTGGCACGCCGCCGACGGCGATAGGCTTGAGGCTGAGCAGTGTTTTTTAACCCTGGAAGGCCCCGCCCGCGTTCTGCTCACTGGGGAGCGTGCGGCGCTGAACGTGCTGCAAACACTGTCGGCCACTGCCACCTCCACCCGCGCTTATGTCGACCTGATCGATGGTACCGGCGTGCGCCTGCTGGATACCCGCAAAACATTACCCGGCATGCGCTTGGCGCAGAAGTATGCGGTCACCTGTGGCGGCGGCCACAACCACCGCATTGGCCTATGGGATGCTTTTTTGATCAAAGAGAACCACATTGCCGCCTGCGGGGGCATTAAAGCGGCGGTTGCGCAAGCGCGCAAGCTGGCCAGCGACCTGCCCGTGGAAGTCGAGGTAGAAACCTTTGAGGAGTTGGATCAGGCGCTGGCAGCCGGTGCCGACATTGTCATGCTCGACAATTTTGCCATTGAAGACCTCCACGTTGCAGTCGAAATCAACGGCGGCCGCGCCACCCTGGAAGCTTCAGGCAATGTGGATGCCAACACCCTGCGCGCAATCGCCGATACCGGCGTTGACTGTATCTCCAGCGGCGCACTGACCAAAGATATCGCCTCCATTGATCTCTCAATGCGCATTACGCGCAGCTACAGCGTGTAACTCTGCTTACGTTTCGACGGCGTTAAGCCGCTTGGTGAGCTTATAACGCAACAGTCGCTCCCCGCTTCGTTCGACCCACTCCTCGCCGTGGTTTTTCCAACCACGGCGCAGCAGGCGCTCATAGAGCATAGCGCTCGCCTCTATCTCAATTTGCCCCTTGCCTTGCTCAAGCAGCAGCCGTTCGGCATGCACCAGCAGCGTGGTGCCGATACCGCGACCGGTCAGCGACGGCCAAACGTAGAGGGTTTCAACCCGCCCGGCGGCTAAGTCCAACTCCAAAAAACCCACGCAGCGACCATCGCAGGCAGCCACCAAGGTGGTATACAGCGCTTGTCGCACGCCCCAGGCACTGCCTTCACGGGGCAATGCCTGTGCCCAGGCCTTTCGCTCTGAAAGCGTGTAATGCGTCGCCGCGCCCTGCATCACGGCGTGGTAAAACACTTCTGCCTGGTCGGCGGCATCGCGTGCCAGCGCCGCCCGATACATGACGCGCGCGCTTGTCGGCACAGGCGTTTGTTGCTCTGCGGTATTGGTCATGCGTCACCTCTGAGCTGTTCAGCTAACATTCAATCAAGACTCATTCGATCATGCCCACTGGGTCACGCCCCATTGATGGCGTTTAAGCCATTGGTCTGCTTTATACTACTCGCAGCAACCCTCTACGCATCAATTCTATGCGCATCAATCTCAGCAAAAGGCAGTGCAGTGTGATGGACGACGCCCCTAACAACGAGCACTTTACGCTCACGCCCATAGGCCATGTGGTCAGCGACTACCCTGATAAGTTCGGCATTCCCCGCCAGCCAGGGCTCGCCCCTGCTGCCAATGCCCGGCTTGTACTCACGGCACCCTACAACGACCCACTCGCCGTGCGCGGCCTAGCAGACTTCAGCCACCTGTGGCTGAGCTTCATTTTTCATCACAGCCCCGAACGCTGGTCACCGCTGGTCAGGCCGCCACGCCTGGGAGGCAATAAAAAGGTGGGCGTTTTTGCCAGTCGCAGCACTCACCGCCCTAACCGCTTGGGGCTCTCACTGGTGAAATTAGTCGGCATCGACACCCAGCACGGTGTCACTCTGCAGCTCCAGGGCTGCGACCTGGTCAGCGGCACCCCGGTGGTCGATATCAAGCCTTATCTGCCCTGGGCTGAAGCTCATCCTAACGCACAGGCAGGCTTTGCCCCAGAGACACCCTCACTGATGGCGGTCACCTTTCATCCCACAGCACTGGCTAGCCTGGCCCAGCGCCAGGACAGCGCCACCCTGCTGGCATTAATTGAGCAGGTGCTAAGCCAGGACCCCAGGCCCGCCTATAAGCAAAAGGATAGCGATTCTGATCGGCTTTATGGCCTTCGGCTGCGCGATGTGGACGTTAAGTTTTGTCCTCGCCAAAATGGCGAAGCCACCACCTTAGAGGTGATGGCTATCGAACCTTACGCTGAGTAATGGCCCATCCGCGGCAGCTTAAGCGGCGGGAAAGGTAATACCCAAACGACGGCCAACTTCCTCATAGGCCTCGATCACGCCACCCAACCCCTGGCGGAAGCGATCTTTATCCAGCTTTTCACGGGTGTTGGCGTCCCAAAGGCGGCAACCGTCCGGGGAGAATTCATCGCCCAGCACAACTTCACCTTTGAATACGCCGAACTCCAGCTTGTAATCCACCAGCAGCATATCGCCCTCAGCAAACAGCGCCTTGAGGATATGGTTAACCTTGAAGGTTAATACCTTCATCTTGGCTAACTGCTCGGGCGTGGCCCAACCAAAGGTCTCCGCAAGCGACTCATTGATCATCGGGTCGCCCTTCTCATCGTTCTTCAGGAACAGTTCAAAGGTAGGTGGCGTAAGGGCGATGCCCTCTTCGACGCCAAGCCGTTTGACCAAGCCACCCGCGGCGATGTTGCGCACTACGCACTCCACCGGGATCATCTGCATCTTTTTGACCAGACTCTCCGTATTGGAGAGCTGCTTTTCGAAGTGGGTGGGAATCCCCGCTTCCTGAAGCCGCTCCATAATGAAAGCGTTAAAGATGTTATTGACCATCCCCTTGCGGGCCAGCGATTCCACTTTCTTGCCATCGAAGGCGCTGGTGTCATCACGAAAGTTGAGCACCAACAAATCCGGATCGTCGGTGGTATACACAGATTTCGCCTTACCGGCGTAGAGTTCTTGGCGCTTTTCCATGGGGGCTCCGTAAAGGGTTAAAGATCAACAAATTAACGTAAATAGCCGGAGACACGCTCAAGCAGCTCGCGCTGATCATCGGCGCTGAATGTCCGCTCGCTGGCGTTAATGGCACGCAGAATCGTCTGATCGCCATCAGGCTGCAAGGCAAGACGGATCTGTTGAGACATCTTGCGCACGTCCGCGCTGAAGACGATTTGCAACGGGTTACGGTTGCGCTCGGTTTCGGTCATATATTCAACCATAAACTCGTGACTAGCAGGATCTGCGGCCAGCAAATCGCGCTGACCTTCCTGAGCAAAGTCCAGCTCAAGGTAGTGGTTCAACTCGGCCCACACGCGGTCAACTGGCTGCGGTATAACCACTTCCCATTCGTCGTCTTGCTGGCGAATTTGCAGTGTCTGCTCATCGGTAAGACGCTGAGCGGTCCAGGAAGAAGAGACGCTGGCGGACGCGCTGCGCGAACTTAGATGGCTCTCCAGCGCATCCAGGCAGCTAGCCATGGTTTGCCCACCGCGTTCGCAGCGAACTTCGCTGCTGCCTGCACGTAGCGCGCTCTGTAGCTGTATTTCCGCCTGGGAGGTAACGATAACTCCCTGGGAAGCACTGCTCTGTAGCACTTCCAACTGACGGCTACGCACAAACTCCTCCAGCTGCGGCCACACCGTACCGGTATCAGCGGCGACGACTAGCCAGGTTTGATCGCCGACTTCGCGGCGCTCAACGTACTCAGGCTCCATTCCACTGCCAATAGCCAGTGACTGTGGGGGACGAATCTCTGCCGCTTCGTCAAGTCGCGTACCTTGGGCGGCGGCTTGAGGAACCGGCAGCGCATCGCGGTAGCGTTGGGTATTGCGGGTCTCTGGCAACACTAGCGGCGGCGCTGGCGCAGCGTCGGTGTAGTCAAGATTACGGTCGTCGTAAAAACCATCCCGCGCACAACCAGAGAGCGCGACAGCCGCTGCGATTGCCAGCGGAACCCATTTAAGCGCACGAATTTCAAGCACAGAGCTCATCAAGCCACCTTAAGTCAACAAATCAGGTACCCAGCTCAGAATTAAGTGAGCTGGGTAGCAAAGGGTATTGCGTCGGGGTTACTCCTCTACGACGCCCGCCAGCTGCAGCGCTTCGCTCACCGTGGCGTGGTATTTTTCCGACAACCAGGTTAGCGGCAAACGAATACCCGCGTCCGCGTAACCCATACGGTTCAGCGCCCACTTCACCGGGATAGGATTCGACTCTATGCCCAGGTTGGTGTGCAGCGGCATCAGCCGCGTATTAATCTGGTGCGCCTTATCGGAATCACCCGACACGGCTGCCGTGCAAAGCTCATGCATCGCCCGAGGGGCAACATTGGCGGTGACGGAGATATCCCCATGGCCACCCATCAGCATAAAGTCACAGGCGGTCGCATCGTCACCGGAGTAGAGCATAAAACCACTGCCCTTTAGGCGAGTGATTAGATCTTCTGCACGCTCTAGGTTCCCCGTGGCATCTTTTAAACCAATAATATTATCGACGTCGGCCAGACGTAACACGGTCTCGTTGTAGAGATCCGAGCAGGTGCGGCCCGGCACGTTATACAGGATCACCGGCAGCTTGCTGCCCTCAGCGACCGCTTTAAAGTGCTGGTAGAGGCCTTCCTGGGTGGGTTTGTTATAGTAAGGACATACTGACAAGCAGTAATCAGCCCCGACTTCACCGGCGTAGCGCGCCAGCTCTACTGCCTCTGAAGTGGCATTGGCCCCGGTGCCCGCAATCACGGGAATACGGCCATTGACCTCTTCTACCACGCTGCGAATCACATCAAAGTGCTCCGCGAAGGACATGGTCGTAGGTTCGCCCGTGGTGCCAGCAGCCACAATGGCATCAGTGCCATTGTCGAGATGGAAGTTCACCAGACGACGAAGCGCCTCCCAGTCGATGTCGCCATTGACCTTCATAGGCGTCGCCAGGGCGACGATGCTGCCTGTGATCATCCGTTTATTCCTCACCAGCCAAATTGTGATATCAACTATCTGTGTTTTTTAAGTGCCAAGTGTTTTAAGCGATACGTGTTTTAAGTGCTACATGTTTTAAGTGCTAAGTATTGAGAGCAATCGGGCTATTTTGCCCCAAGTGCCCAACTCGCACAGAGGCCAAATGGTACTCAGGCGATTCGAGCCTGTACAGCGTAAAGCGGTGTGAGTTTTTCGTCACCCTGTTTTGCGCTTTGACAATAGCCCCTGGCTTGCGTGTAATCACCCTTAACATCCAACGTTAATAAGGATCTCATCATGTCTGTTGAAATCGGCCAGTCTGTCGCAGATTTTTCCGCCACTGCCACCGGGGATACCCGCGTGACCCTGTCGGAACTACGCGGCAAACAAGTGGTTATTTACTTCTACCCCAAAGCCAGCACACCCGGCTGCACCACCGAAGGCGGTGATTTCCGCGACCGCAAACCCGCCTTCGACGCGGCGAATACGGTGATTCTTGGCGTCTCCCGCGATGGCCTGCGCGCCCAGGAGAACTTTAAGGCCAAGCAGGATTTCAATTTCGACCTGATCTCTGACAAAGATGAAAATGTCTGCACGCTGTTTGACGTTATCAAGCTCAAGAAGATGTACGGCAAGGAGCATCTGGGTATCGAACGCAGTACCTTCCTGATTGACAAGGAAGGCAAGCTAGCCCAGGAGTGGCGCGGCGTGAAAGTGCCTGGCCACGCTGAAGAAGTGCTGGCTGCGGCTGAACAACTTAACGCCGCTAGCTAGCTTTTCCAACGCTCCTTCAGATAACCCATTACCCGGTGCCGACCCGCCACGGGTAATGGGTAAACCTTACTCGACCTCTTGAGCCGCCGGCGCTTGCAGGCCCTGCCGCGCATCACGTCCATGCATGCTGCGCGGCCAAGCGTAGATCAGCGCTTTCAGCAGGGTAGCTAGTGGAATGGCAAAGAAAATACCCCAGAACCCCCAAACCCCGCCGAAGAACAGTACCGCCACAATAATAGAAACCGGGTGAATATTATTGGTCTCAGAGAACAGAACCGGCGCCAATACGTTGCCATCCAGCGCTTGAATCACGCCATAAGCCACCAGCACATAGACAAAATCCTCGCTAAGGCCAAAATAGAACCCCGCCACTGCAGCAACCGGCAGCGTGGCCACCGCCGCCCCGATATACGGCACTAACACCGAAAGCCCTACCAACACAGCCAACAACGCCGTATACGGCAACCCAAAGAATGCAAAGGTAAAGAACGCTACCGTACCCACGATAATGATTTCAATGAACTTGCCGCGGATATAGTTGGCAATTTGATCATCCATTTCACGCCAAATACGCGATAGCAGAGTGCGCTTTTGGGGCAGTAGCGAAAGTATAAAACCGACCAGTACGTCGCGATCCTTGAGCATAAAGAAGACCAGAATCGGCACCAGCACCAGGTAGATAATCAGCGACATGATATTGCCTAACGACGCCAGCGAGAGCGTTAAGGCGCGCTGACCCAGTTGACTGATTTCACGGCTCGCCACCCCAATCCAGCTCTGCATCTGATCCGGCGTAATAATATTCGGGTAGCGCGCCTGTAACTCATCCAACCACCCCTGGCCACTGGCGAACATCCGCGGCGTCTCTTGCACCAGCCCCACTAGCTGGTTCCAGATCAGCGGCATCAGAATAAACGCCAGGGTAAGCAGCACACTAATAAAGGCTAAAAACACCAGGATCACCGCCAGCAGGTGCGGCACTCCTCGCCGGGTAAACGCCCCCACTACGCCTTGCAACAGAAACGCAATTMCCAGCGCGGTAAAAAAGGGCGCCAGCATCCGCCCGAACCAAATAATCGCTGCAAAGCCTGCCACCAGCACTACCAGCAGGATCAGCGCCTCTTCGTCTGAGAAGTAACGCTCCACCCAGCTTTTTAGAATCGTGCGCAGGGTCATGGGTGCGCATCCCCAGCTTTTCTAATCCAATACACATAAACGTCGTCGCGCTGTTCACGACCTTCCAGGGTATGTGCACTCTGGTCGGTAAACGACGCCATATCCCGCCACGAACCCGCATCCGTCGAACGTACTTCCAATAATTGACCTGCCGCCAAGCTCGACAAAGCCTGCTTCGCTTTTAGCAATGGCAACGGGCAATGCAGCCCACAAGCGTCAAGCACCGTGTCGGGTTGAAAGCCCCCGGTTTGCTCAGACATACACTCTCCCTCAAAATGACCTGCCTATTGGCTACATAGATTTATCAATGCTGTTGCATAAACGTTGTTTAATAAACCCTGCGGCATACACTGTCTTTTAGCGATTGATTTCACTAGGTAGTCGATTTAACGGCACTTCCCCGTGTTTATCAATGTCACACTCTCAATCAATGCATACCCTGACCGCTGTACTTAACCACTACTTAAGAGGATGCCATGCCGACCCTTCGTACCGCTTACCCAGGCTGGATATGTGCGTTCGCTTGTGCCTGTGGCAGCCTACTGTTTAGCCCACCCAGCGCGGCTAATAACGATTATGGCCTGCCAAGTTTAGGGGCGGCATCTACCTCCGTCAGCAATGAAGAGTATCGCTTGGGCCGCGCCTGGTTGCGCCAGTTTCGTGCCCAAGCCCCCCAGTGGCAAGACCCCATTGCCAATGATTATTTGCAAAGTCTGATTGCCCGATTAGCCCCACATAGCCAAATTAGCGGCCTGCGCACGATCACCGTTATGGKCGATAACGGCTCACTTAACGCCTTTGCCGTACCTGGCGGCGTAGTGGGTATCAATTCGGGCCTCTTCGCGTTTGCCGAAGATGAAGGGGCTTTTGTCTCGGTGTTAGCCCACGAACTGGGCCACCTCTCTCAACGCCACTATGCCCGCGGGAGTGCCCGCGCGGCTCAAACCCAACTGCCCGCCATGGCGGCCATGCTGGCAGGTATGCTGATTGCCGCCAGTGGGGGCGGCGACGTTGGCATGGCGGCCGCCATGGGCTCTCAGGCGGCGTTGATTCAGGATCAGCTCAGCTACTCACGGCTGTTTGAACAGGAAGCCGACAACATAGGCTTGCAGGCTATGGCCGACGCGGGCTATGACCCCCAGGCAATGGTGCGTATGTTCTCGGCCATGCAGCGCATGGCCCGCCTGCAGGGCGATACACCGCCGGAATTCTTGCTCACCCACCCGGTCTCCGATAATCGCTTAAGCGCCGCGCAAGCCCGCGCAGCCCAACTCAATGTCACCGATGCTTACACCAGCGACACCCTCTACGACATGATGCGCGCCCGCGCACTGCTGAGTATTTACGCCAACACTCCCCAGMAAGCCGCTTCACGCCTTGCGCAGGAAGGTGCCGAACAAGCCGCTCAGAACTATTTAGCCGCGCTAATCGACGCTCGCAACGGCCAAATCGACAGCGCCCTGGAGCAGCTGGATAGACTTGCCAATCAGCACCCCGACTATGCCATGCTACCCGCCTCTGCGGCGAGCGTCGCGCTGGAAGCTGGCCGCTACGACCAGGCCATTCAGCGCAGCCAGCGATTACTACGCTTTATACCCAATTACCTGCCTGCCCAGCTGACCCTGGCTGAGGCGCAGCTGCAGCGTGACCCTCCGGCGGCTTATCAACTGCTGAACGATATTACCGCGCAAAACCCGGAAAACCCGCAAGGCTTTAACCTGCTGGCGGAAGCAGCCGGGCGCAGCGGCCATGACAGCTGGGGTCATTTAGCGCGCGCAGAGTATCTTCAGCTGMCCGGCCGCGTAGATCGCGGCATTCGCCAGCTCTCCATCGCCCGGGATGCCGCCGAGCGGGAAAATGACCAGCAGGCGTTGGCAAGAATAGAACAACGCCGAGAAGACTTTATTGCGTATCGCGAAACCCTGGAAGATTTTAACTAAACCTATGTCATTGCGAGGAGCGCAGCAACGCGGCAATCTCAACCTGCGGTAGCAGTCACTCCGAGATTGCTTCACTTTGTTCGCAATGACATTCGGTTAATCTTTTCTCGCTAAGCATTGAAGTTAAGCATGCGTTCAAGGGGTTTTAAGGCCTGTAGGCGCAATGCTTCATCCACCTGAATCTCACCACTCCCTTCGCGCAACGCACCCGCCAGATTATCCAGCGCGTTCATAGCCATCCATGGGCAGTGAGCGCAGCTGCGGCAAGTGGCACCGTTGCCCGCTGTCGGCGCTTCAAACAGGGTTTTGTCGGGCACCGCTTGCTGCATCTTGAAAAAGATACCCCGATCCGTCGCCACAATAAGCTTATCGTTGGGCAGCTCTTTAGCCGCCTTGATCAGCTGCGAGGTGGAACCTGCCACATCAGCCAGTTTAACCACCGGCTCCGGCGACTCTGGATGCACCAGCACCGCGGCATCCGGATAGATGCGCTTAAGGTCTTCAACGCCCTTGGCCTTAAACTCCTCATGGACGATACAGGCGCCGTCCCACATCAACATATCGGCGCCAGTTTTGTTCTGGATGTAGCCACCCAAATGTTTGTCGGGTGCCCAGAGAATCTTCTCGCCCTTGGCTTGCAGGTGCTCAATCACCTCGACCGCAATCGACGAGGTCACTACCCAGTCCGCACGCGCTTTAACCGCCGCAGAGGTGTTGGCATACACCACCACGGTGCGGTCAGGGTGGGCATCACAGAAAGCACTGAACTCATCGGCAGGACAGCCAATATCCAACGAGCAGGTGGCCTCCAGGGTAGGCATCAGCACGCGCTTTTCAGGCGAGAGTATTTTGGCGGTTTCACCCATAAATCTAACCCCCGCAACGACCAGCGTGGTGGCGTCATGGCGAGCACCAAAGCGCGCCATCTCCAGCGAGTCAGCGACACAGCCGCCGGTCTCTTCCGCTAGCTGCTGAATGGCATCATCGGTGTAGTAGTGGGCGACCAAAACGGCGTTATGGGCGTTTAGAAGCCGCTTTATCTCTTCAACCCGGGCCTGATCTTCCGCTGGAATACGGGTCGGACAGTAGGCGGTGGGTAGCTGAGCACTGAGCTCTGCTTGCGTAGTCATAATAGTCATTGTGTCTACCACTGCGACGAACAGGGAATCCCCCTGTCAAACACTGAGTCACGGCATAAGGCAGTATATCTTGCATATGCTATGCCGCTCGCGTGCGCGGTGGGCCGATGCGTCTCTCGCGGAGGCCTACCGCTTTAGAATCAATTCTAGACTATTGTGGTGGGAAATTGCTGCTTGCTGCAAGCAACTTGTCACAGCAGATAATTTTCTGCTTGCATAGCAAAACGCCCCTGGCAGTAAACTGCCAAGGGCGTTGAATTTGGTGGGTCGTGCAGGATTCGAACCTGCGACCAATTGATTAAAAGTCAACTGCTCTACCAACTGAGCTAACGACCCAAACTTGCTTTGCTACTCACTTACTAGCGTTACCACACATACGCTACCTACATTAAACGTTCATCACTGAATTCAAACTGACTTCATAAAAACTGATCAACTGTTTGAATGGTGGGTCGTGCAGGATTCGAACCTGCGACCAATTGATTAAAAGTCAACTGCTCTACCAACTGAGCTAACGACCCGCCTGAACGGATGCATATCCTACGCTTACACCTTATTGATAGCAAGCGTTTTTTGCCTTCACTCTACGATAATGAACCATTTTCGTGCCTGCTCACATCACTCAATGCGGGCAGACACGCTTACGAGACTAAACGCTAACAGCGGAGACCAAGAGAGGGCTCAGACAGCCGCGTTTAACGGGCTTTGCTTTTCGGCTTGCGCAGCGCCTGTACCGGCTTGCGCTTGTGCTTATCACGGTTCCAGCGGTTCTTCTCATCGGGCGTCAGCGCTGGCACTTTACGGGTTTCCAAGTTAGCCAGCGTGGCTAAGTCATCCACCTCATCCTGAGTAAGTTCGACCCATTCGCCGGCTTTTGCCCGCTTATCGAGGAAGATATTGCCATAGCGTACGCGCTTCAGACGACTCACCGTCAGCGCCTGAGACTCCCAAAGACGCCGCACTTCACGGTTGCGCCCTTCCAGAATCACCACGTGGAACCAGGTGTTGATACCCTCGCCACCAAACTCCTGCACATCGGTAAAGCGCGCCGGGCCATCTTCCAACATAACGCCATCGACCATGGCCAGGATATGTTCGCGCTTCACTTCCCCCATCACGCGAACCGCATACTCGCGCTCTACCTGGGTAGAGGGATGCATCAAGCGGTTGGCCAATTCGCCATCGGTGGTAAACAGCAGCAAACCGCTGGTATTGATATCCAGGCGGCCAATCGCAATCCAGCGCTCGCCTTTCAGGCGCGGCAAACGTTCAAATACGGTGCGTCGACCTTCCGGGTCTTTACGGGTGCACAGCTCGCCTTCCGGCTTGTTGTACATAATAACCCGACGCGGCGCCTCTTCTTCCGGACGCAGCGCCACTGGGCGGTCATCAAAGCTGACCTTGTCCCGCGCCTCAACGCGGTCGCCCAGCTTGGCCACCTGGCTATTCACTTTAACGCGCCCGGCGGAAATCGCTGTTTCCATCTCGCGCCGCGAACCAAGGCCTGCACGGGCCAAGACTTTTTGCAGCTTTTCGCTGGTGGGGGGCGTGGTGTTATCACTCTGACTCATGGTCGTCTGACCTCACATCGGTAGTCTCCGTGCGCTCGCGCTCATCGTCGTCAGCGCGCTGCGCACGTGCCGCTAGCCGTGCCTGTAAATCGGCAAAACTCAGCGGCTGGGTTAACGCCGTCTCGGCGTGCTTGTCGGCTATTTCAGCCGCAGTAATCTGATCTTTCTGGGGAGGCGCATCCTGCACCGTTTTATGCGTTTCGTCTAGTGCTTCACTCTGTGTATCGGGGAGACTTGCTGCATTGGCGTCCTCACCATTGGACACCAAGCCCTCTTCCTCAGGTATTTCGTTCTCCTCCCAACTGGCCAGCGTGTGCATGGGCGGCAGTGCATCGAGGGTTTTTAAGCCAAAATCGTCCAAAAAACTACGCGTGGTGGCGTAAACCGCCGGGCGGCCCGGCACATCTCGATGCCCCACTACCCGAATCCAGCCACGCTCCGCCAAGGTACGCATAATGGAGCTACTCACGCTAACCCCGCGTACCTCTTCGATATCGCCCCGGGTAACCGGCTGGCGGTAGGCGATCAATGCCAGGGTTTCCAGTAGCGCCCGGGAGTAGCGCTGTGGGCGCTCGTCCCATAATCGCGACACCCACTGGGAAAGCCGCGGACGAATGCGTAGCTGGTAGCCTGAAACGGTTTCCAGCAGTTCTAGAGCACCGCCGGAGTGGCGTTGCTGTAAACGCTCAAACACATCGCGAAACTCTTTGCGCGTTGGGCATTCGCCTTCCAGAAAAAGGGTTTCCAAACGCTCAAGAGGCAAAGGTTCGCCAGCGGCCAGCAGCGCTGCTTCAATAATGTCATCTAAAACAATGTCATCTAACGCGGTGACGGCGTTACTCATGGCGTCTCCTCGCCAGGCTCAAAAGCGGACTCGCCATAGGCATCATCTTCTATCTCGCCCTCCTCAAAAGCTCCCTCCTCATCGTCAGCAAGGGCCGCACGCCGGGCGCGCACGTGAATCGGCGACAGAGGCGCATTCTGGACAATTTCTATCATGGCTTCTTTAGCCAGTTCTAAAATTGCCATAAAGGTCACTACGACGCCTGCCCGCCCTTCTTCTAGGGTAAACAGCGCTTCAAAGGAGGTATAGCGGTGGTGGTCGTCATCGTGACTGAGCTGCTCCATAATCTTGAGCATGCGCTCGCGAGTGGACAGCACTTCGCGGCTGATCTGGTGGGCCTGCACCAGCTCGGCACGCTTGAGAATATCCGATAGCGCGCTGAGCAGTTCATCGAGCTCGACTTCAGGATGTATTACCCGGGATTCCAGCGGTGGCAAGCCCGCCTGCACACTAAACCAGTCGCGCCCCATACGCGGCAGCGTATCCAGCGTTTCTGCGGCCTCTTTAAGTCGCTCATACTCTTGCAGGCGACGGATCAGCTCAGCGCGGGGGTCTTCCTCGTCGTCGCCTTCTGCCTTCGGCGGGCGGGGTAAMAGCGTGCGAGACTTGATCTCAGCCAGCATGGCGGCCATGAGCAGATACTCCCCCGCCAGTTCAATCTCCATGGCCTTCATCAGCTCCACATACTCGATGTACTGGTGGGTGATGGTGGCCACATTGATGGTTAGAATGTCCAGGTTCTGACGGCGAATCAGATAGAGCAGCAAGTCCAGTGGGCCTTCAAAAGTTTCCAGAAAGACCCGCAACGCTTCCGGAGGAATGTATAAATCCTCTGGCATTTGCGTAATCGGCTCATTAAACAGACGCCCAAACGACACCTGCACAGGCTCATTAGGCTGAGAATCAGGTGTTTCTATGTCGCTATTAACGCTTGGCGTCTCGCTCACGCGGGTCGGCTCTCTTGGGATGTTTGGAATCAGGCGACAGCCTGGCGGTGGCGTGTCAAATCGCCCTGCCCGGCCAGAATTCCATCAATAGACACATCTTCATCCAACGCGTCCCAATGAATTCCACGGGCACTCAATTCATAGCACGCCAATTGTTGGGCTGAGGCTTTAAGAAGGCGCGGGTACCAAGCTAGCGGTACGCCTACCGTGCGACCATCGCTTAACTCAACCCAGAAATTATCCTCATCAAACGTAACTCGCTTAGGAGAAGTAGTCATGCCAGGCCCCCTCTAGTGTATCGCGGTGTTGAATAATCATCGTCGTAATAGTGCGTAGCGCCTTGGCATCAAAGCCATCATTTCTCGCCAACTGCACATCAGGCGAGAGCCAAAATTTAGCTTCAGCGCCCGCTTTAAATATATGGATGTGAGCAGGCTCTAAAGGATTACCTTCATTTGAATAGAAGAAGAACCTAAAACCCTGCAAGCGTAGCACCGTTGGCATCGTGCGCTCCTGCAGTTTACAGCCTAAATATTGAATAATAGATGGTTTATCGACACAAGGCACATGCTACCCCGCCTCCACCGCTTTACGGTAGCGGCCAGCATAGTCAAACAGCTTGTCACGGATTTGGAAATGGCGCCCCACTTTGCGGCCTACGACGAAATCAGGATGGCGTAGGCGGCGCTGTTCGGCGACGACTTCCTCGGGGCTTAGCGGCTGCCATTTACCTCCCGGTGCGCGCAGATGGTAGCGCAGAAAGGCGGCATAGAAAGCACGCCGCTGAGCGGGGCTTTCCAGCGCGTACCACTCGGAAAGATGGGTGCCATCTTCGTCATGATAGGTGACTTTTAAGCGCGGCAGACCACGGCCGTTGGTGGTCGCTTCCAGCTGCATACCGCTTACCCGCAATACCTTGGCGTCTTTCAGCTTTAGGGCGTCTTTGAGTTTATCATCCGCGTCTACCAGTAGTTTTTCGCAACCGTGGCAGCGACGGGCAGCAATATCATTTTCGGCACCGCACTCATCGCAGACTTTGAAGCGGAACCTGAAGTCGCATTGGCGCCGCCTTCCTTCATCATCTGCAATTAGCCCCTGACAGCGACGGCCAAAGTGCTCAATCACTAAATCACCGTCGCGCTTTCCCCAGTAAAGATTGGCATGACCGCAGTCAGGGCACTCTACCTGAACCGGTTCACTGTCGCTATCCGGCTTTGGTTCGCCCACTTCCGGGGCGAAGATATCCCAGGGGTTACCGGCGTAATCCAGGATCAGGCAGTCACTTTTACCCGGCGACAGGCGAAGACCTCTGCCCACCATCTGCTGATAAAGGCTGACCGACTCGGTAGGCCGCAAAATAGCGATTAAATCCACGTGAGGGGCATCAAAGCCGGTGGTCAGCACCGCCACGTTGACCAGATATTTCAGTTGCCGCGCTTTAAAGGCATCGATCAGCGCCGTGCGCTCCTGGGAAGGCGTTGCGCCGGTAATAAGCGCTGCTTCTGCCCTGGGCAAATAGCCCATAATTTCTTCGGCGTGGGATACGGTGGCGGCAAAAATCATCACTCCCTGGCGCTCAACCGCACGTTCGATAATTTGCCCGATGATGCCCGGCGTAGCGCGGCTACCCGCCACCACGCGATTAAGCGCCTCCTCCGCAAACAGACCACTTGAAGAGGGCTTCAGCGCAGAGAAGTCGTAGCCCTCAATGGCCATATCCAGTCGCTTGGGCGCGGCGAGATAGCCCTGCTTAACCATCAGCCGTAGCGGTTGCTCAAACACGCAGTCGCGGAAAAAGCTCTCTTCGCTGCCCCGTACCATGCCGTGGTGGTGGCGATAATAGATAAACCCCTGCCCCAAACGGTACGGCGTTGCGGTGAGTCCGAGTATTTTAAGCTGCGGGTTGTGTTGGCGCAGGTGCTCAATCACCTGGCGGTAGCTGGCGTCCTCATCAAGCGATACGCGGTGGCTCTCATCGATCACCAACAGGGTAAAGTTAGCGTCGTTAAAACTCTCCAAATTGCGCACCACCGACTGCACCGAGCCAAACACCACTTGGCGACTCGCCTCTTTGCGCTTTAAACCGGCGCTAAAAATATCCGCCTCAAGGCCATAGGCCTGGTACTTGGCGTGGTTCTGTTCCACCAGCTCGCGCACATGGGCCAACACCAGCACACGCCCCCTAGCTAAGCGCGCCAGCTCAGCAATCACCAGGGATTTGCCGCTGCCAGTAGGTAATACCACCAAAGCAGGATCGCTGGAGGCACGGAAATGCACCACCACGCGCTTTACCGCTTCCTGCTGATAGGGGCGAAGCTGGGGCGTTAGAGAAGACGTCCGTGAGGCGTTGGGTATCGGCAAATTAAATAGCCTGCTATTGAACTATTGCGACTTTCGTCGCATCTTAATAGTGAAGGTTTTAAATCCACTTTTAATCTCCCGCGTTGTGGAGAGAAAGTTTAATCAAGAGGTTTGCCATGACAACTAATCATTTCAGCCCTGAATGCCCAGAATGCAGTAGCCGTTTAAAACGCCTACCCGCCACACGGCGTGGTCAAGCCCATGTGTTCTGTATGGATTGCGGACATGACTTTGGGCGCTTTGAATACCTCGTTGAGCGCTACCGTTTAGAGCTTGAAACACTGGAAGCCAAGCTAGGACTGCCGCCGMCGGGAGCAGATGAAACACCGGCGAGCACGCCTCAACAGCACTCTTAACAATTGACGTAACAGATAAACGGCGGCAAAAAACCGCCGTTAATCTGTTCGCTACTCCCATCGCGTGACTTGCAGCGCTACTGGTATCAGTTGAGCCAAACCCGAGCGTTGCGGAATAGCCGTAGCCAAGCGCCATCTTCCGTCCACCCTGCCGGGCGCCAGGAGTTGGTGATTGCGCGGGCGACACGCTCCGGGTGTGGCATCATAATGGTCACCCGGCCATCCGGCGTAGTCAGGCCGGTAATGCCGGCAGGCGAGCCGTTGGGGTTGGCGGGGTAGCGGGTAGTTGCCTGGCCATAGTTATCGATGTAACGCAGGGCGATTTGGCTGCTCGACTGCATGCTGCGCAAATGCGCGCTGTCGCGGAACGCCGCCTGTCCTTCACCATGGGCCACGGCGATGGGGAGTTTTGMCCCTTCCATGCCAGCAAGCAGGATCGAAGGGCTCTTCTCGACCCGCACCATGGAGMCCCGCGCCTCAAACTGTTCTGACTCGTTACGCACAAAGGTCGGCCAGTTTTCAGCGCCGGGAATTAACGTCTTCAACTGTGACAGCATCTGGCAGCCGTTGCACACACCCAGTGAGAAGCTGTCGTCGCGGGCGAAGAACGCCGCAAACTGCTCCCGGGCGCGCTCGTTAAACAGCACCGACTTGGCCCAACCACCGCCAGCACCGAGCACATCGCCATAGGAGAAGCCGCCGCAGGCCACCAGGCCTTTGAACTCTTCCAAGGACACGCGCCCTTCAAGGATGTCGCTCATATGCACATCCACTGCTTCAAACCCGGCCTTATCGAAGGCCCAGGCCATCTCCACCTGCCCGTTAACGCCCTGCTCGCGCAGTACGGCCATGGCGGGCTTGGCAGTATTCAMAAACGGTGCGCTGATATCGTCGTTGATATCAAAGGTCGGTGTTGCCGAGAGCCCCGGATCGCGGCTATCGAGCAGATTGTCGAATTCGTTTTTAGCGCATTCGGGATTATCGCGCAGCGCCTGCATGCGGTAACTGGTTTCCGCCCAGGTGCGCTGGGTAAGTTGACGCGTGGTTTCCAGCAGCGGCTCTTCGAACAGCGTGACGCGCACCTGGTCGTCATAGCGGGGACGGGCGATAACGCCGCAGGTTTCGATACCTGCAACGGCAAACTGCGCCAGCACTTCTTCGGTGTGTTGGCGATTAACCTGGATCACCGCCCCCAACTCTTCCGAAAACAGCGCGTTCAACGCCTCCACCGGCTCATCGATCATCCAGTCGAGCTTAATCTCTAGCCCTGCGTGGGCAGCAAAGGCCATTTCCAACAGTGTCACCAGCAGGCCGCCGTCGCTGCGGTCGTGGTAGGCCAATAGCTTACCGTCGCGGTTAAGACCCTGAATGACTTCGAAGAACGCCTTGATATCTTCCGGGTCGTCCACGTCTGGGCAGTCATTGCCTACTTGGCCGTACACCTGCGCCAGAGCAGAGCCGCCCAGACGATTTTGGCCGCTGCCTAAATCAATCAAAATCAGATCCGATTCATCTTGATCCAGATTGATCTGCGGGGTAAGCGTCGCCAAGGCATCCGTCACCGGGGCAAAGCCCGTGACGACCAGCGAAAGCGGCGAGGTTACGCTTTTCTCTTCAGGTTCGCTTTCATCCTGCTCATTCTCATCGACCCAGGCGGTACGCATGGACATAGAGTCTTTGCCCACCGGAATGGCGATGCCCAGTGCCGGGCACATTTCCATGCCCACCGCATAAACGGCGTCATACAACGCCTGGTTTTCACCTGGATGGTCGGCGGCGCTCATCCAGTTAGCGGAGAGCTTGATATCGCTTAGCTTGGCGATCGGCGCTGCGGCCAAGTTGGTAATCGCTTCGGCGACGGCCAAACGAGCGCTGGCTGCAGGATTGATCAACGCCACCGGCGGGCGTTCGCCCATGGCCATGGCTTCCCCGGTGTGGGTATCAAAACTTGCCGTGGTAACCGCTACATCCGCCACCGGCACCTGCCAGGGGCCGACCATCTGGTCGCGGGCCACTTGGCCGGTAATTGAGCGGTCACCGATGGTAATCAGGAAGTTTTTGGAGGCCACAGTAGGTAGACGCAGCACCCGATCCAGCGCTTCGCGCAGGTCGAGGTTATCAAGCATCATGCCGGAAAGCGCCGGTTCGTGGCGCTCAAATTCGCGCTGCATCTTAGGCGCTTTGCCAAACAGTACGCTCATCGGCAAATCGACCGGCTTACTGTCAAAGTGGCCATCGCGCACTTCAAGGTGATGCGCGTCCAAGGCCTCGCCAACCACCGCATAGGGGCAGCGCTCACGCTTACATAGCGCGTCAAAGGTGGCTAAATCTTCCGGCGCAACGGCCAGCACATAGCGCTCTTGCGCTTCGTTACACCAGATTTCCAGCGGACTCATACCCGGCTCGGCGTTGGGTACCGCACGCAGATCAAAGCAGCCACCACGGTTGCCGTCTTTGACCAGCTCCGGCAGCGCATTGGAAAGCCCGCCGGCGCCCACGTCGTGGATAAAGCGAATCGGATTGTGATCGCCCAGCGCCCAGCAGCGGTCGATAACCTCCTGTGCGCGGCGTTCGATTTCGGGGTTCTCACGTTGTACCGAGGCAAAATCCAAATCGGCACTAGAGGTGCCGGATGACATGCTGGAGGCTGCACCGCCGCCAAGGCCAATCAGCATCGCCGGGCCGCCCATCACAATCAGCTTGCCACCGACGGGGATATCGCCCTTCTGAACGTGGTGGGCACGAATATTGCCGTAACCACCGGCGAGCATAATTGGCTTATGGAAGCCGCGCCGCTCGATGCCGCCATCGTTAAGCGACTCCTGCTCGTAGGTACGGAAGTAGCCGGTTAAGTTGGGTCGACCAAACTCATTGTTGAACGCCGCGCCCCCGATGGGGCCATCGAGCATAATATTAAGCGCCGACTGCATGCGCTCGGGCTTGCCGTAATCAAACGCCTCCCAGGGCTGCACGAACTCAGGAATGCGTAGATTAGAAACGGTATAGCCTGACAGGCCCGCTTTGGGCTTGCCGCCAATGCCGGTAGCACCTTCATCACGAATTTCACCACCGGAGCCGGTCGCCGCTCCCGGGAAAGGGGCAATCGCGGTGGGGTGGTTGTGGGTCTCTACCTTCATCAGGATATGGATGGGCTCCTGATGAGTGGCGTAGTTCGCACGCTCGTCATCAACGCCGGTCAATGGCGTGGCAAAGAAGCGTCCGGCTTGGCTGCCCTTAATCACCGCAGCGTTGTCGCTGTAGGCCGAGAGCACGTTATCCGGCGATGACGCAAAGGTATTCTTGATCATCTTAAACAGCGAGTGGCTCTGCGGCTCGCCGTCGATCACCCAATCGGCATTGAAGATTTTGTGACGGCAGTGCTCAGAGTTGGCTTGAGCAAACATCATCAGCTCAACGTCGCTGGGGTTACGCCCCAACTCATTGAAGGCGTCGACAAGATAGTCGATTTCATCTTCTGCCAACGCCAGCCCCAAGGCCTGGTTGGCCGCTGCCAGCGCGTCCCGGCCACCTTCCAGAATATCCACACTGCCCAGCGGTGCTGGATCATGTTGGGCAAACAGCTTAGCGGCGTCCGAGGCATCGGCTAGCMCGGTTTCCGTCATACGGTCGTGCAGCAGTGCCGCCAGCGCGCTCAAACTCTCTTCGTCCGGCATAGCGGTGAAGCTGACCCGGTAATCGATGCCGCGCTCGATGCGGCTAATTTGGCGCAAGCCACAGTTGTGGGCGATGTCGGTGGCTTTTGACGACCAGGGCGACTGGGTACCTAGGCGCGGCACTACTAAAAAGCGCTGGGCGCGCTCAGGAACCTCTACGTTTAAGTGAGTACCGTAATCCAGTAACTGCACCAAGCGTTCGCGGGCAGCGTCATCTAGCTCGTCGTGGGAGTGAACATCGATAAAATGAACATAGTGGGCAGACAGCGCTTCCACCTCGGGAACACGTTCACGCAACACCGTTAACAGCCGAGCATGACGGAAGGCAGAAAGGGCGGGCGCGCCTCGCAGTTCAAGCATATCCTGAAGCCTCTAGAGCAGGGAAATTCGAGCAGGGAAATCACCAGGCCGCAGTGCGGCAATCCCACTATGATACTGGAAACCAGCCGCCACACGAAATCAACAAGGTGACAGCCTGCTCCTGGCTGGGTATCGTGGCAGCTTGTTTCATGCCGACAAGACGCCATGCTGACGTTGATTTGCCGACATTTTGTAGCCCGTGCCAGCGCTTATTATGCGCTGATCGCTATTACGCTTTTGACCCTGGTACCGACTCTCTCCCTGGTTCCTCCCGGCGAGCATCTGACGCAGATCAGCGCAAAAGATTTTATTACCGTGCATACCCGCAATACGCCCACGACCTATTACGAAGGCCGCCAGGGCCCTACCGGCTTTGAGTACGAGCTTATGCATCGCTTTGCCGACTACCTGGGGGTGAGCCTTAACCTTGACGCCAGCCATCACCCAGAAAGCGTGCTGCCCGCGGTACGTGAAAGCGGCGACCTGGGTGCCGCAGCACTTCCTCTGCTGCCCAATACGCCGGGGATTTACTACACCAGGCCGATTATTCAGATGCAGCCACTCGTCGTATACCGGCGTGGGTTGAATGGTATTAGTAAGCCGAGTGACCTCGTCGGGCTGGAGCTAGGCACCCTTAGCAAAGCGGGCACCAGCGAAGCACTGCACGATCTGCAGATTCTCCACCCCACCCTGAGTTGGAAAGAGTCCCACGAACTGGAAGTCGCCGAACTGCTGGCACGGGTTGAGAACGGCACGCTGGACGCGGCCGTCATTTTTGAACATCAGTTTCGTTTAAACCGGCTGTTTTTCCCCAACGTTGAGCGCGGCTTTACCCTCGGCGACCCGCTCTCCATGGCGTGGGCGGTGCCCAGTGGCCGCGGTTTGGGGTTACTAGAAGCCGCTAATCGTTTTCTGCAAGACCTGCAGGAGAGCGGCACTTTGAACCGTCTGGTTAGCCGCTACTTTGGTCATGACGACTATCTAGAGTATGTCGGCACCCGCACCTTTCTTGATCACCTGGATGCACGCCTGCCCCGCTATACGGAGCTATTCCAACAGTCTGCTCGTGAAACGGGGTTTGATTGGAAGCTACTCGCTGCCGTGGGCTACCAGGAGTCTCACTGGGACCCGGACGCTGTCTCGCCGACAGGGGTACGCGGCTTGATGATGCTAACCAATGACACTGCGGGCGAAATGGGCATTAGTGACCGCACTGATTCAGCCCAGAGCATTGACGGCGGTGCCCGCTATTTGCGCAGTATTAAAGACCGCTTACCGGAAAGCATCACCGGAGATGACCGGCTGTTTATGGCCATGGCGGCCTATAACGTGGGCCTAGGGCATTTATACGACGCTCGCAAGATCGCCGAAGTGCGCGGCGGCGATCCCGACAGTTGGGCCGATGTGCGCGCCGCGTTGCCGCTATTACAGCAGCGTGAATGGCATAGCCAAACACGCTATGGCTACGCCCGGGGCGGCGAACCGGTGATATATGTACGCAACATCCGCCGCTACTACGAAATGATTGAGTATGTTGAGCGCAGCCGCCAGCAGTTTTTCCAACTAGAGCAAACGCCTGTCAACGATGATCCACTGCTATTGTTCGAGCTTGTGCCGCCGCTTAATTAACGTGAGGATGCAATGCCCTTTCTCATTGCCCGTGCTGCACATTGGCTACCGATTATTGCTGCCTGCTGTGCCGTTACACTTGTCGCTCTTCATCCTAACATTAGCTCTACCGCACTGGTGCTGGTGGCGCTAGCCCAACTGAGTACGCTGAAAAGTTTTCGTTGGCTCACTTGCCTGCTGTGCATTAGCGCTATTGGACTCCTGTTGCCAGGGCTTATTAGCTATCTGACACCCGAAAGCTGGGCATCCACCGCGGATTGGCAAACGCTGACCCGCTGGGCGCAGCCCATAGCGCTTGAAAGTTTCCGCGCGCCGCTGTTAATGACACTGGCCCTTCAGTTGAGCGCGCTAGCGATACTGCTTCGCCAACGTGCCCGTTTAGGGGCACCGCTACTGCTGCTCGCGGCCCTACTGCTGACGGGTTTACAGCTAATCCCAAGCAGCCAACCCTTTACGCCGCTGCTGCGCTATACGGCCGACTGGCCTGGCCTGCTAACGTTGGGACTATTACTGCTGGGCCAATACCTGCTGTCAGTGCGCTACTGGCGCGGCAAACGCTATTTGATTAACGCGCTTTGGCCAGCCTGCGGGCTGCTCATCGCGGTCTTGATGCTTTGGGAAAAGCTCCACCATGAAGCCGAACAGAGGCTCTATCAGCAGGTTGAAGCACGCGCCCAGCAAGCAACCCATCAGCTCTCCTTAGAGATCAACACCCACTTAAATGCCATGCGTGGTTTCGCGCGTATTTGGCAGCTACAGAGGTCGCTGCCAACCTACCAGCAGTGGACAGATCAAGCGGCGGGCTACCGGCAGGACTTTACCTATTTAATCAATATTGCCTTCGTCACACCTGATAGCGTTATACGCCACGTTTACCCCTTTACCACAAGCAACTTAAGCGCCCTGGGAAGGCGCCTTTTCGACGTTCAACCGGCAGGACGCGAAGCGCTAGAGCCAGCGCTGAGGGGGCAACAAGAGGGCAGTACGGATATTATTGAGCTGCTGCAAGGCGGCACAGGCGTCATCCACTACTTCCCAGTGCTGAATGCCGATGGCGTCCCTTTAGGCGCAGCAGCAATGGCGGTGAGCTTCCCTCTCTTTGCTGAAGCGCTGTTTGCCCAACTACCTGCCGAACAAGGGGTTACCCGCTGGCACAACGGCACTCAGCTGCTGGCTCAACACGGCGACGCTACCCACCCAGGCCCTTGGCTGTTCGACTCTCAGGTAAATTTATTAGATAAAGCGCTCACGCTCTCCTATCAGCCACGCTGGGAGTACCTGGCCAGCCAGCTCTCGCGGCTACCAACCATCAGCTTGGTCACCGGATTACTCCTGACGTATTTACTCTATCTCGTGCTGTATACTTTTCAGCGTCTGGGGCATCAGCACACCGCGATGCAAAACAGCAACGCCGMCCTGCAGCAGGAGATACGCAAGCGCAGCAAGTTACAGCAGGAAGTTGAGTGGCTAGCGCGCCACGATGAATTAACCGGGATTGCTAACCGTCGCCACTTTTTAGAACAGGCCGACACCTTGCAGTCGGTACGCCCGACCAGCCTGGTGCTGTTCGATATCGACTATTTCAAACGAATTAATGACCAATTGGGGCATTTAGTCGGCGATGAGCATTTACACTTTTTTGCGCAACTGGGTAAATCGCACATCGAACACCATGGCGGCGTTTTTGCCCGTTACGGCGGTGAAGAGTTCGTCGCCTKGCTGCCTGGCCACCCCCTGCCCTCAGCGTTTAAGGTAGCGGATGAACTGCGTCAAAAATTGGCCACCTCAAGCCTCACCCATGCCGACGGCAAACCACTCACGTTAAGCGCCGGGGTTGTTACCTTTAGTTGCCCTGCAGACGTCGATCTAGCGCGCATGATGCAAACCGCCGACGAAGCGCTCTACCACGCCAAGCACAACGGGCGTAACCGGGTCGAGTGCGGCGAAATCAATACAACGGAAGATGCCTAGCGTCTACTGATCAGCCGACGCTCGCCGAGCGGCAAAAAAACGCTTTAACAGCTTTTGCGAAGCCGAGGCCAAAACGCCACCAGACACCTCTATCTGGTGGTTAAACCACGGCTGCGCCAATAGGTTAGCCTTTGATTCAACCATGCCAGCGCGGGGTTCGGCGGCGCCATACACTAACCGCGCCAGGCGCGCGTGTATCATCGCACCTGCGCACATCATGCACGGCTCTAGGGTGACAAACAGCGTACAGCCCTCCAGCCGATAATTACGCTGGTGCATGCCCGCCTCGCGCAGGGCGCGAACCTCCGCATGCCCGCTGGGATCGCAGCTGGCCACCGGCGCGTTGCAGCCAACGCCAATAATCTCCCCCTGCGCATCGACAACCACCGCCCCCACGGGCACTTCGCCTGCGGCAGCGGCCAAGTGGGCTTGGTCAAGTGCCCGGTGCATGTAAAATTCATCGCTGCGCATAAACGTAAACTCCGCTAAGGTAGCTAAACGATCGTATGAAAGGGTTACCCACCGCTCGCGCTTTCACCGACAGCATTCGATAGAGACAGCCGCAAGGATACCGAGAATGACAGACGCGCTAAACAAACTGGTAGCGTTACTGGAGCTAGAAACGCTGGAAGAAACGCTATTTCGTGGCCAGAGCCAGGATCTGGGCTTTCCTCAGCTCTACGGCGGTCAAGTACTCGGCCAAGCGCTGGCAGCCGCCGCGCGCACAGTGCCCGACGAGCGCAGACCGCACTCTCAACACGGCTATTTTCTGCGCCCCGGCGACCCCCACCGGCCCGTTGTTTATCAGGTGGATACTATTCGCGACGGTGGCAGCTTTACCACTCGCCGCGTCACTGCCATTCAAAAAGGCCGGCCTATCTTTTTCTGCAGCGCTTCGTTCCAAAGCGAAGAGGCGAGCTTTAGCCATCAGCGCGCTATGCCGGATGTGCCAACCCCCGAAGCGTTAATCGAGAGCGGCGAAGCCAAGCACGACCGTTTTCCCGGTCACCCGATTGAGTTTGTCCATCTACCCGGCAACCCCGACCACGGTACGCCAGCGGGCCAATGCCTATGGTTTCGTCTTTCCGGCACACTCCCGGACGAACCAGCGTTGCATCGTCACCTGCTCTCTTATGCCTCAGMCTTCAACCTGCTGACCACCAGCCTGATTCCCCACAGTATTGAGTACCGCGACCCCAAATTGCGCATCGCCAGCCTTGATCATGCCCTTTGGCTGCACCAGGACAGCCGCTTGGATGACTGGCTGCTGTACGTTATCGACTCACCTTGGGCAGGCGGCGCTCGTGGGCTGGCGCGGGGGCATATCTACAGCCGCGACGGCCGCCTGGTGGCCTCTACCGCTCAGGAGGGACTAACGCGCTATGCAAAAGACTAACGGGACAGCCCCTCAAAACACTTACGCCCGCTAAGAAGCGGGCGTAAGGATACGCTTGGGCGCAGCGGTTCAGCCGCCGTAAACGTCATTAATTGACTGCAGCGGGTAGTGCGCTGGGAATGGCTTACGCGCTACGCCAGAATCAACCGCGGCTTGAGCAACCGCCGAGGTAACCCGCGCCAGCAGGCGAATATCGACAGGCGTGGGGATAATGTACTCGCGGCCAAAGCTCATTTCTGTGCGCTCGTAGGCGTTGAGCACTTCCTGGGGCACCGGCTCACGGGCCAGATCTTTCAGCGCATGCACCGCAGCCAGCTTCATCTCTTCATTGATGCGCGTGGCGCGAACATCCAAAGCACCGCGGAAGATAAACGGGAAGCCCAGCACGTTATTGACCTGGTTCGGGAAGTCCGAACGGCCGGTCGCCATGATCACATCCGGACGAGCTTCGCGGGCCACGTCAGGGTGAATTTCAGGATCAGGATTGGTACAGGCAAAAATCACCGGATCGGGCGCCATTTTCTTGACCTGCTCAGCAGACAACAGCCCCGGGCCTGACAAACCGATAAACACATCGGCGCTGTCGATAGCATCATCTAAGGTGCGCATCTCGGTATCGCGGGCGAACTCGGCCTTATATTCGTTAATGCCTTCACGTTCGGTATGAATAACGCCACGCCGATCCAGCATTACCAGGTTATCTTTACTAGCACCACAAGAGACCAGCAGCCGCATACAGGCAATCGCCGCCGCACCAGCGCCCATGCAAACAATTTTAACGTCTTCGATTTTTTTGCCAGCAATATCCAAAGCGTTCAGCATGCCAGCCGCCGTGACAATCGCAGTGCCGTGCTGGTCATCGTGAAATACCGGGATACTGCAGCGCTCAATCAGCGCTTTCTCGATTTCAAAACACTCTGGCGCTTTGATATCTTCAAGATTGATGCCGCCCCAGGTATCGGCAATCCGCGCCACGGTATCGATAAACGCCTGTGGGCTTTCCGCATCCACTTCGATATCCACCGAGTTGATACCGGCAAAGCACTTAAACAGCACGCCTTTACCTTCCATGACTGGCTTACTCGCCAGTGGACCCAAATTGCCTAAGCCAAGAATAGCGCTGCCATCGGTAATGACGGCGACCAGATTCCCCTTGCCGGTATAACGGTAAGCATTTTCCGCATCCCTGGCGATTTCAAGTACTGGCTCAGCCACGCCTGGGCTATACGCCAGCGCCAAATCCCGTGCCGTCGCGGTGGGTTTGGTCAACTCCACCGAAAGCTTACCGGGTATCGGTTTCGCGTGATAATCCAAAGCAGCCTGCTTATTTGCATCCGTCATGGTCAGAGTCCAGTTAACATAAAGTAGATAAGTCATTTCAGAATATAGAAAAAACCAGAACGCCTCAAGCGCGCCGTCAACTTACAACAAAACGCTCGTTTAACTGAATTTTCCCTTCATATTCGCCACATTTCGTAGTTATTTGCTGAAACTTATGTAAATAGGTCTTATCTATAACGCTTTACTTATTGCTGTAGCGCAGCATTTATGAAAAATTATTCCACAAAACAAAAACCCACGCCGAGGCGTGGGTTTTGCGCGAGCTTAGCCTGATATGCACAGGCATGCTGGCGATATGGCTTATCCGACTGGGATTAGCCGCGCTTAACAGCAGCGCCGAAACGCTTGTTGAAGCGCTCTACGCGGCCACCAGTGGTCGCTTGCTTCTGCTTACCAGTGTAGAACGGGTGGCAGTTAGAGCACACATCCAAAGAGAAGTCCTGACCAGAGGTCGAACCTACTTGGAAAGTGGCGCCGCAAGAACAGTTGGCGGTGACCGTGTTGTAATTCGGGTGAATACCTTGTCTCATCTCGAGCCTCACGAAGCTATATGCCGCCACCTGATCTCGTGCCAGGTACCGCATACGGGTTTGGAAAAAACGACTAACCGGTTAGCCACTCTGTCTTTAAGACATGCCGTTAAGATATGCCTTAAGATTAAGAGCGGTCGCATATTCTAGCAAAACTAACGCCGGAGGCCAATTGCCTGATTCTGTTTCTTCGCGGAGAGCTTCTCAAATGCCCACTCAAGCACCCGCTCAAGTGCTTAAAGTAGCGCTGCCCTCGCCGCTGCGCCGCCTGTTCGACTACCTGCCAGCCAGGGAAATGCCGCCCTGCGGCTGGCAGCCGGGGCTAAGGGTGCGGGTGCCCTTTGGGCGACGCGAAGTCATCGGCGTGGTTGTCGAATTGGCCGACCACAGCGACCTGCCAAGCAGCCAGCTACGTGGCATCAGCGAAGCGCTGGATGACACCCCGCTGCCGGAAGATTGGCTGTGGCTATGCCGCTTTGCCGCCCGTTACTACCAGCACAGCCTGGGCGATACCCTGCACCACGCTATGCCCGCGCGGCTACGCCAGGGCCACCCGATGGCCGGTCGCACCCAAACCCTTTGGCTTGCCCAGGGCGAAGATGCCGCAGAAACACTCAGCCGAGCACCTAAACAAGCGGCGCTGCATGCGCTGCTGCGCCAGCACCCCCACGGGCTACCCGGACGCGCGGTTAGCGCCCACGGCTTTGCTCGCGACCAGCTATTAGCGCTAGAGAAGAAAGGTTTAGCGACCAGCCAGGAACACATCCTGATGGCCCCAACGCCGCCCAGCGGCAACTTACTGGCAACACCGGCCCTGCCGCTTAACCGTGAACAGGCGACGGCGCTGGCAGCGCTGCATGAAAAGATCGATGGCTATCACCCTTGTTTGCTCGAAGGGGTCACCGGCAGCGGCAAAACTGAAGTCTACCTGCAGCTTATTGAAGCCGTCGCCGCCAAGGGCAAGCAGTCGCTGGTACTGGTACCGGAAATTGGCTTAACTCCACAGACACTCGCCCGCTTTAGAAGCCGCTTTCGGGTACCCGTGGTAGCGCTGCACTCAGGCCTCACCGACCCCGAACGGCTAGACGTGTGGGAAGCCGCCGCCAGCGGTCGGGCGCTGATCATCATCGGCACCCGCTCGGCGATTTTTACCCCGCTGGCCAACCCCGGCGCAATTATTGTCGATGAAGAGCACGACGGCTCCTACAAACAGCACGACGGTTTGCGCTACCACGCCCGCGATCTTGCGGTGGCACGCGCCCACTACCATAAAATTCCGCTGCTAATGGGCAGCGCCACCCCTTCGCTGGAGAGCCTGCATCAGGCACTTGCCGGTGCCTACCGCCATCTGCGCCTTACCCAGCGCCCCAGCCAACACCCACCGGCCAAGCTGGAATTAATCGATCTACGTCACCAGCGCCGCCAGGGTGGCCTGTTACCCGGCGCCATCAAAGCGATTAAAAGCACCTTGAGCGCTGGCAAGCAGGTGCTGATTTTTATCAACCGACGCGGCTTTGCCCCGACCCTTGCCTGCCACGCCTGCGGCTGGATGGCTGATTGTAACCAGTGCGACGCGCGCATGACGCTGCACCGCCAGCCACCGCTGCTGGCCTGTCACCACTGCGATAGCCGCCGCGCCCTACCGGATGCCTGCCCCGAATGCGGCAGCGGCGACCTACGCGCCCTGGGTAGCGGAACGGAGCGCACCGAAGAGACCCTGCAAACGCTGTTTCCGAAGACCACCATCCACCGCATTGACCGCGATAGCACCCGACGCAAGGATAGCTTTGAGCAAGTATTAAAAGAGATTCAACGCGGCGAGCCCTGCGTGTTGGTCGGCACTCAAATGCTCGCCAAAGGCCACCACCTACCCCATGTCACGCTGGTCGTGGTGGTCAATGCCGATGGCGGCCTCTACGCCGCTGATTTCCGTGCTCTCGAACATAGTGCCCAGTTGCTTGAGCAAGTGGCGGGCCGGGCCGGTCGCGCCGCCCACCCTGGCCGCGTGCTGGTGCAAACCCTGCACCACGACGATCCTCATCTGGGCCAATTGGCCGAGCATGGCTATGGGGCGCTAGCGCGCAATATGCTCGAAGAACGACGTATCGCCCAGCTGCCCCCGTTCTGCTTTATGGCGCTGCTACGCATCGAAAGCCCCAAAGAGGAGGCCGCTTTAGCCATGGCGCAACAAGCCGCCCAGGCCCTGCGCCAGTGGCTTAAAGAATCCCGCGTGGCCACCCGCTGCCTAGGGCCAGTGCCTGCCCCGATGGAAAGACGCCAGAACCGCTACCATTTACACGTTATGCTAGCAGCCGATAAACGCAGCCAATTGCACCCCGCCGTTAGCTGGCTGGTGCAGTGGCTTGAAGCCAATCGCGAAGCACGCAAGGTACGCTGGTCGATTGATATCGACCCACAAACCCTCGCGTAGCGCTTATCTCTTGGCACTTGTTTAGCAACACGCCTTTGAAACTGCGGCTCAATTGCCGATAATAGCCGCCTTACCGACGCACCTTTTACAGCTGCGCGTTAGCACACGCCGCCACCGACGACACCGGATACCTCAATGAAAGATACGATAGTTTCACTGCTCGAAGGCGCAGTTACCGCGCTCAAGCACCAAGGCGTGCTGCCCAACGACCTTCAGCCCAGCATCAAAGTCGACCCTACCAAAGATAAAGCCCACGGCGATTACGCCACTAATCTGGCGCTAATGCTGGCCAAACCGGCCGGCAAAAACCCGCGTGAATTAGCCAACGCGCTGGTTGAAGCGCTTCCCGAAAGCGATGCTATCCAAAAAACCGAGATTGCGGGCCCCGGCTTTATCAACTTTTTCGCCGCCGCCGACGCCGCCGCGCAAATTGTTGCCCAAGTACTCGACTGTGGCGACACCTTTGGCCGCAGCATGGTCGGCAAAGGCGAGAAGGTTCAGGTCGAGTTCGTTTCCGCTAACCCCACCGGCCCGCTTCACGTGGGGCACGGTCGAGGCGCGGCCATTGGCGACTGCCTATGCCGCCTGCTCGAAGCCACCGGTTTTGATGTCACCCGCGAGTTCTACTACAACGACGCTGGCGCCCAGATCGCCAACTTGGCCCGCTCAGTACAAGCGCGGGTCAAAGGCCTGGGCCCTGACGATGAAAGCTGGCCCGAAGACGGCTATCGCGGCGAGTATATCGTCGATGTAGCCAACGATTACCTGGCAGGCAAAACAGTCAGTGCCGATGACCGCGAAGTCACCGCCAAAACCGACCCTGACGATTTAGAGGCGATTCAAGAGTTCGCCGTAGCGTGGCTGCGCCGCGAGCAGGATCTGGACCTCAAAGCCTTTGGCGTCGAGTTTGACGTCTATTTCCTGGAGTCATCGCTCTACGAAGATGGCAAGGTGGACGCCACCGTTGAAAAGCTGGTGAACGCGGGCCACACCTATGAAGACGATGGCGCCATGTGGCTACGCACCACCGACTTCGGTGATGATAAAGACCGTGTGATGCGCAAACGCGAGGGTGGCTACACCTACTTCCTGCCCGATGTAGCCTACCACCTGGACAAGTGGCAGCGCGGTTTCAAAACCGTGATTAACGAGCAGGGCGCCGACCACCACTCCACCGTTACCCGTGTACGCGCCGGTTTGCAGGCGCTGGAAGTGGGCATTCCCAAAGGCTGGCCCGACTATGTGCTCCACCAGATGGTCATGGTCACCCGCTCCGGCGTTGAGGTAAAACTCTCCAAGCGCGCCGGTAGCTACGTCACCGTGCGCGACTTGATCGACGAAGTAGGCCGCGATGCCACGCGCTTCTTCCTCGCCGCTCGCCGCGCAGACTCACAGCTCACCTTTGATATCGACCTGGCCCGCTCGCAGTCCAACGACAACCCGGTTTACTACATCCAGTACGCCCATGCCCGGGTATGCAGCATGCTGCGCAAAGCCCAGGATGCCGACCAGCCATTTGATCACGCCTTGGCACTGGCCAACCTGGCGCTACTTGATAGCGACCAGGAGAAAGCCGTCCTAAACCGTTTAGCGCGTTTCCCTGAAGTCGTTGAAACGGCTGCCAAAAATCGTGAACCCCAGCAGGTTGCCCAGTATCTGCTCGATCTTTCCGGCGATTTCCACACCTGCTACAACGCCGTCAAAGTAATGGTCGAGGACGACACCCTACGCAATACCCGCCTGGCGCTGGGCCTTGCCACCCGTCAAGTGCTGCGCAACGGGCTTGATTTAATGGGGGTTAGCGCCCCAGAGGAGATGTAAGCAATGGCTAGCCCGCGTAAAAAGCCCGCCGCCCGCCGCGGCGCCACCTCGCAGCGCAAGTCCTCCCGCAGCTCAGGCGGGGGCTTTCGCCTACCCGGTTGGCTGTGGGGCCTTGCCGGTATGGCAGCTGGCTTCTTTTTGGCGCAGCACCAGCACGGCACCGCCCCCTGGCAAGAGCAGCCGAGTGAAACGCCCCAGGCCACGGTGATGCCCAAGCCCTCAGGTAGCGAAGAGCGCGCTGCCGCTCGGGAAACCGAGGAGGCCGCCGAACCGTCAATGCCGACGTTTGAGTTTTACACCCTGCTGCCAGAAACCGAGGTCATTGCGCCAGGCGTTTCGCTGCCTTCCAGCGTTGTGCGCCCGGAAGCTCCCGAACAGGCAGCCGATAGCGCCGCGGCTTCTGGCGCCGCGGGCGACGACCCCATCGCCCAGGTGATTGCCGCCAACACCCGGCCTGAAGATCAGGTCTCGGCAGCCCAGGAGAATGAAGCGGCCACCAACACCCCAGGGCGCTATATGCTTCAGGCCGCCTCATTTCGTGAGGCCAGCGACGCCGAACAGCTGCGTGGCCGACTGCGCAATTTAAGCCTGCTGGCGGAAATCAGCGAAGTACAGGCGGACGGCAATACCTGGCACCGTGTCCAAGTGGGGCCTTACGAAGACACCCGGGAGCTGAACCGTGCCCAGGATTTAATGAATACCCAAGGAATCGAGCCACTGCTTATCCAACTGCAAAACTAATAATCCCCTCCTGAATACCTGCGGGCGGTTGATTTTTTATCAGCCGCCCGCATTTTGTTGTGAATCGCTTTTTTTACGGCCGCCTGCAGCGGCCGATCAGTCATCGGGAGCGCGCCTCCCCCCAAGGAGTTATCTCCATGACCACCATTGTCTCTGTCCGTCGTGGTAATCAGGTCGCCCTCGCTGGCGACGGCCAAGTATCGCTGGGCAATACCGTAATGAAGGGTAACGCCAGCAAAGTACGCCGCCTCTACCGCGGCAAGGTACTGGCCGGGTTTGCGGGTGGCACGGCGGATGCGTTCACCCTGTTTGAGCGCTTTGAAGCGCAGCTGGAAAAGTACCAGGGCCATTTGACCAAGGCCGCTGTTGAGCTTGCCAAAGATTGGCGCACCGACCGGGCGCTGCGCCGTTTGGAAGCGTTGCTGGCCGTCGCCGACCATAGCGCTTCGCTGATCATTACCGGCAACGGTGACGTCGTCGAACCCGAGCGCGGCATTATTGCCATTGGCTCTGGGGGCAACTTCGCCCAGGCCAGCGCCCGAGCGCTACTGGAAAACACCGAGCTGTCGGCGCGTGAAATTACCGAGAAGTCGCTTTCGATCGCTGGTGATATCTGTGTATTCACCAACCACCACGTGACCCTCGAAGAGCTGTCGATTGACGGTCGCTAATTAGTCCACGCGACCACCCAACGCTGCTTAATGCACATTTAAGGTTACCGATATGACTCAGATGACACCCCGCGAAATTGTTCACGCTCTAGACCAGTACATTATTGGCCAGCAGGATGCCAAACGCGCCGTTGCGATCGCCCTGCGTAACCGCTGGCGCCGTATGCAGCTTGATGACGACCTGCGACCTGAAGTCACGCCCAAAAACATTTTGATGATTGGCCCCACCGGTGTGGGTAAAACCGAGATTGCCCGCCGTTTGGCCAAGCTGGCCAAAGCGCCGTTTATTAAAGTTGAAGCGACCAAGTTTACCGAAGTTGGCTACGTAGGCCGGGACGTTGAGTCGATTATTCGCGACTTAATGGAAGCCGCGATCAAGATGGTGCGCGAACAGGCCAAGGAAGAAGTCAGCCACCGCGCTGCCGATGCTGCAGAAGACCGCGTACTCGATGCCCTTCTGCCGCCGCCGCGGGGTCAGGAAGATAAGCCCCGTGAAGACAGCGGCACCCGCCAGACCTTCCGCAAGAAGCTGCGCGAAGGGCAGTTGGACGATAAAGAGATCGATATCGAAATCGCCTCCCAGGGCCAGGGCATCGACATCATGACCCCGCCGGGCATGGAAGAGATGACCAGCCAGCTGCAGAGCATGTTCTCTAACATGGGCCAGCAGAAGCGCGAAAACCGCCGCGTCACGGTAAAAGAGGCGCTGGTACTGCTGCGTGATGAAGAAGCGGGCAAGCTGGTCAACGAGGAAGAGATCAAGGCCCGTGCAGTCTATTCGGTGGAACAACACGGTATCGTGTTCCTGGATGAGATCGATAAAGTCGCCAAGGGCAGCGGCCAATCCAGCGGTGGCGAAGTCTCCCGCGAGGGTGTTCAGCGCGACCTGCTGCCACTGATTGAGGGCTCGACCGTCTCAACCAAGTACGGCATGGTTAAGACCGATCATATTCTGTTTATCGCCTCGGGTGCCTTCCACCTGTCGCGCCCGTCGGATCTGATACCCGAGCTGCAGGGCCGCCTGCCGATCCGCGTTGAGCTTGACGCGCTAACGCCTAACGACTTTAAGCGCATTCTCACCGAGCCCTCCGCTTCGCTGACCAAGCAGTACCAGGCGCTGCTGGCCACCGAAGGGCTCGACGTTGAGTTTACCCCCGACGGTATTGAGCGTATTGCGCAGATCTCCTGGCAGGTCAATGAAGGCACGGAAAATATCGGCGCCCGCCGCCTGCATACGGTGATGGAGCGGCTGTTGGAAGAAGCCTCGTTCCGAGGCGGCGATATGGAGAGCCCGCTGGTAATTGACGGCGACTATGTCAATGCGCAGCTTGGCGAACTGGCGGTCGACGAAGACCTGTCGCGGTATATTCTATAAGCTGCGCGCCTGCCGTTATTATCAGCACTAGTACAGTCAGCAACAGCAAGCCCGCTTTTCGCGGGCTTGCTGCTATGTTCATAAGCCATGGACACTTAGCGATGAGGTCTGATCATGAATGCCCCTACCCCTACTCGGGTTCACTACCATAAGCAGAACCGAGAACTGGAGCTTGGCTACGCCAGTGGGGAGAGTTTTTACCTCCCGGTCGAGTTTTTACGCGTCTATTCGCCTTCCGCCGAAGTACGCGGTCACGGCGGCGATACGGCGGTACTGCAAGTGGGTAAAAAAGATGTCGGCCTACAGAATATTACCCAGGCGGGCAACTACGCATTGAAGCTGCACTTTGACGATGGTCATGATAGCGGTCTGTTTAGCTGGAACTACCTGTATGACCTCGCTACCCATCAAGAGGCCTACTGGAACAACTACTTGCAGCGCTTAAAAGAGGCCGGCGCCTCGCGAGAGCCCGCCAGTATTCAATTCAAGCAACTGTGACTACCTGACTCAGGCCTATACAAGAAGCCAGGCAGACAAGCCAGGGTGGACAAGGCTACAATGGCATTAACTTTTAATCGCGTCGGCCTTAAGGTCAAAAGGACTTACGGTCGAATTGCCACCGCCTCGAATTCGGGAGCTACTGCCCAATGAGCCCCACAGAAAAACGCACCACTGACTTTGGTTTTCAGGAAGTTCCTGTTGATGAAAAAGCCTCGCGAGTGGCTGATGTTTTCCACTCCGTGGCTGCCCGCTACGATGTCATGAACGACCTGATGTCCATGGGCATCCACCGGATATGGAAGCGTGTTACCATTGAGCGAGCAGGCGTGCGCCCCGGTCACCACGTGCTGGATATCGCTGGCGGCACGGGCGATTTGACGCTTAAGTTTTCCCGCTTGGTTGGCCCCCGGGGCAAAGTGGTACTTGCCGACATCAACGCCTCAATGCTCAAAGTTGGCCGCGACAAGCTGATGGATAACGGCGTGGGCGGCAACGTCGAGTATGTTCAAGCCAATGCCGAAAGCCTGCCGTTCCCCGACAACAGCTTTGACTGCATCACCATTGCCTTTGGCCTGCGTAACGTCACCGATAAAGACGCTGCGCTGCGCTCCATGGCCCGGGTGCTTAAGCCGGGTGGTCGCCTGTTGGTACTTGAGTTTTCCAAGCCCAACAATCCGCTGCTCTCCAAAGCTTACGATGAGTACTCTTTCCGCCTGCTGCCCAAAATGGGCGAGCTGGTAGCTGGGGACGGCGACAGCTACCGCTACTTGGCGGAGTCGATTCGTATGCACCCGGATCAGGAAACGCTCAAAGCCATGATGGAAGAGGCAGGGCTTGAGCGGGTTGAGTACACCAACCTGACCGGCGGTATCGTTGCACTGCACCGCGGCATTAAGCTATGAGGTTTCAGACGCTATCCACCAAGAGGTCAGCATGCTGGTAACCCCGACCCTGCTGCTGGCCGGTTGTGAACGCACGCTCAACGCCCTCCTCGCCCGTGACCCTGCGGCCCCTGCACGGCTAGCGGCATTGGCGGGCAGCCGTCTACTGGTGCGCCTCGAACAGCCTCACTTAGCGCTGGTCATTCACTACCATTACGCCGGGCTCGACCTGATGCGCGGCGATGACGTTGATGAAACCGACGTAGACGCAGTGGTCGAGCTCACCCCGGAAACGTTCTCCGAGTGGATCAGCGGCGCTTCGATTGAACGCCTTATGTTTGACGGCAAGCTGGCGGTGCGCGGGCGTATCCATCTGCTTGAAGCCACTCGCGACCTGCTCTTCGACCTGGACATCGACTGGGAGAGCGAGCTGGCCCACTGGCTGGGCGATATGCCCGCCCACTCGCTGGCCGAAGGCCTGCGCCGCGCTGCCCGATGGGGGCTGCGCGCCAAAGACGAGCTGATGCAGGATGTGTCTGAATATGTCTTTGAAGAGGCACGCCTGCTGCCCGGGCCGCAGCAACGTAGCCTGCTCCGCGACCACCTGACTGAGTTAGAGGTGGCGACCGATCGCCTGGAAGCGCGCCTAAACCGCTTACAGCGACGACTAGAAAAGCTTCAGCCTGCGCCACAGGAGACGCGCCCATGAGCCTGCGCCTGCTACGGATAAGCTGGGTGATCAGCCGCCACCGACTGGACACGCTGCTGCCGTTAGAGCGGCTGCCCTGGTGGCTCCGGGCACTGCTGTGGTTTTCTCCGCTACGCTTGATCCCCGTTGGCAAGCGCTCCCGGGGCGAACGTCTGCGCCTGTCCCTGGAAGCACTGGGGCCGATTTTTATTAAATTCGGCCAAATGCTCTCGACTCGTCGCGACCTGCTGCCGGCCGATATCGCCGATGAGCTGAAACGACTGCAGGATCAGGTGCCGCCATTCCCTGGAGAACAAGCTGCCGCCCGCGTTGAGAAAGCCCTGGAAATGTCGCTGGAAGAGGCCTTTGCGGAGTTTGACCGAGTGCCATTAGCCTCGGCGTCGATTGCCCAGGTGCACGCGGCAAGGCTGCACGGCGGTGAAGACGTGGTGGTGAAAATTATTCGCCCCGGCATTGATCGCGTGATGCGTCAGGATATGGCGCTGATGTATCAAGTCGCCAAATTATGCTCCAAAATCCCCGAGGCGCGTCGCCTGCGCCCGGTGGAAGTTATTCGCGACTACGAAGCTACATTATTTGACGAGCTGGATCTTTATAAAGAAGCCGCCAACACCTCGCAGCTCAAACGTAACTTCAAAGACTCACCGCTGCTGTTTGTCCCCACCATCTACTGGCCCTTCACTCGCCGTCACGTGATGGTGCAAGAGCGCATTCGCGGTATTCCAGTCGCCGATTTAGATACCCTGATTGCCCGGGGCACCAACCTGAAAAAGCTCGCCGAGCGCGGCGTCGAGCTGTTCTTTACCCAGGTATTCCGTGACAACTTCTTCCACGCGGATATGCACCCAGGCAATATCTTCGTAAACTGTGACAACCCCGAAGACCCCCAGTATATTGCCATCGACTGCGGCATCGTCGGCAGCCTGACCCGGGAAGACCAGGACTACTTGGCGCGCAACCTACTGGCGTTTTTCCACCAGGACTATTACGAAGTCGCTGCGCTGCACATTGAGTCAGGCTGGGTGGGTGAAAATACCCGCGCCAATGAATTCGCAGCGGCGATTCGCACCGTTTGTGAACCGATTTTAGAGAAGCCGTTGAAAGATATCTCCTTCGGCCAGGTGCTATTGGGGCTGTTTCAAACCGCACGACGCTTTAATATGGAAGTGCAGCCGCAGCTAGTCTTGTTGCAGAAAACGCTGCTCAATATTGAAGGCCTGGGGCGCCAACTCTATCCGGATTTAGACCTGTGGAGCACCGCCAAGCCCTACTTAGAGCAGTGGATGAAAGAGCGTGCAGGGGTCAGCGGTTTATGGGAGTCGCTAAAGCGTCAGGCGCCGGAGCTTTCCCACCAGTTGCCCGAACTCCCCGTTTTGGCTCACCAGGCGCTCAGCCGGATGGAGCACGAACATCGCCAGCGCCACCAGCAGGTCGATTCGATCAACGCCATGCGCGTGCAGATGGCGCGCCAGGGCAAGCGCCTTTATCGCCTAAGGCTTGGTTTGATTCTACTGGCGGTGGCCCTGGCCTGGCAGCCATTAAGCGGTTGGATTGCGCTCCAGGAGTGGCCGATACTGGCAGCTGCCGCCATCGGGCTACTGCTGTTGGTGTGGCAATAAGCCATCGCTGAACACCCAACTAAACAACAATCTTAACAACGGTCTGAACAACAAAAGAGCGACGCACTAAACGTTTACAAGGATTCCCATGGACAGCAATGCATCATCGCCTAATGGTTTGTCGACCAATACTTTTTCGACAAACAGTGCCAATGTACTAGATACTCTCAATGAGGTATTAAAGCAGCGGCGCCATGCAGCGGCGGAAGATTCTTATGTTGCCTCCTTGCATCATAAGGGCTTGAACAAGATACTCGAAAAGGTGGGCGAAGAAGCGACCGAAACAGTGCTGGCGGCAAAAGACGCCGAGCAAGGTGGAGAGGCTGAACGCCAGGCGTTGATTTCTGAAACCGCGGACCTGTGGTTTCATAGTCTGGTGATGCTTTCGCACCTGGGGATGGATCATCAAGCTGTTTTAGACGAACTGGCACGGCGCGTTGGCATTTCCGGACACGAGGAAAAGGCTTCCCGCCAGCCATAGCGGTCACTACTGTCGCATAGTGGTAACGCACGTAATGTAATACTGCTCTTAGCAATTAAGGCTCGTCGAAACTGGGCTAGTGTTAAAAAGATCGTTAACCATCCATGAGGAAACGCATATGTTAGGTGGTATTAGTATTTGGCAGTTGCTGATTGTGCTGGGCATTATCATCCTGGTTTTCGGCACCAAAAAACTGCGTAACGTGGGCACCGACCTGGGCGGTGCGGTCAAGGGCTTCAAGAAAGCCATCAACGACGAAGAGAAAAATAAAGAGTCTGATAAAGAGGAGGCCGACCAGCCCCATGCCAAAGTGAGCCATGAAGAGCCAGGCAACACTTATGACGTTCAGGCCGAAGAGAAAAAAGCGGCTGAAAACCGCTCTTCGGATGTCCATAACGAAGAGCGCAAATAAACCATGCTGGATATCGGCTTTCTTGAACTGATGCTGATTGGTGTCGTCGGGCTGTTGGTACTGGGTCCCGAGCGCCTGCCCCGCGCTGCTCGAACGGCGGGCATGTGGATTGGCAAAATCAAGCGCACGGTATCCGGTATGCAGCGTGAAATCAGCGCCCAGCTGGAAGCAGAAGAGCTACGTCAAAAGCTTAACGAGCAGCAACAGAAGCTCGATGACAGCTTGAAGAAAGCCAAGCTGGACGTAGAGAGTATTGCCGATGCCCCCGCGGGTGCTGACGCCATGCCTTCTGATACGCCGTCGACCCAGGCAGCGCAGAGCGACACGGAGCAGCGGGTTGCCAAGGCCAGCGCTCGACTGGATGACGCCCTGCAAACGGTGCGTGAAGAAACGCCTCCGCCCTCTTCAACGCCCGCCCCGGCAGCGCCCGCCCGCGAAGCAGAACCTGAAACGGCTAAACCTGAATCGGCTGCACCCAATACGGCTGAATCTGAAAAGGATCGTAATCACCAATGAGTATGTCTGGCGATTCAAAGGAGCCGCGGGAAGAACAGAGCCAAGCCCCACTGATTGAGCACCTGATCGAGTTACGCTCGCGGCTAATGCGTGCCGTGATCGTGATTTTGGTGGTCTTTTTGGGCCTCTACTCCTTTGCCAATGATATCTATACCTTTGTTGCCGAGCCGTTAATGGCGCTTCTGCCTGAAGGCTCGCAGATGATCGCTACGGAAGTCGCGTCGCCGTTCTTGGCGCCGTTCAAACTCACCCTGGTGGTGGCGGTGTTTATCGCTATTCCCTTCGTACTGCACCAAGCCTGGGCGTTTATCGCCCCGGGGCTTTACGACAATGAAAAAGCGCTGGCGATTCCGATTCTGGTTTCAAGCATTGCGCTGTTCTACGGCGGCGCGGCATTTGCCTATTACGTGGTGTTTCCACTGCTATTCGAGTTTTTCACCCAAACCGGGCCGGAAAATGTCGCTGTCATGACCGACATTAACCAGTATCTGAACTTCGTTCTTAAGCTGTTTTTTGCCTTTGGCGTGGCGTTTGAAATCCCCATTGCGACCTTCTTACTTATTCTTTCTGGCGCTACCACGGTAGAGAGCCTGTCTAAAAAGCGCCCTTATATTCTGCTAGGCTGCTTCGTGGTGGGTATGCTACTCACCCCGCCAGACGTGATTTCTCAGAGCCTGCTGGCGATTCCGATGTACCTGCTTTATGAAGTTGGGCTGCTGTTTGGCCGTCTGGTGCGTAAGCGCAAACAGGAACAAGAGGCTGCTGAAGATCAAGAGGCCGATGTATAGCGCAGACAATTGACTGATAAGTCATTAAAAAAGCCGCCGCCATCAATGATGGCGGCGGCTTTTAAATGGCTTGCACTTATTTACTCAGTGGTTAAATCCATCATTTCATTGATGCGGTCTACCAGCTTAAAAATGCCCGTTGCAGCTTCGCTGATTCGCGTTGCCAACATATAGGCTGGCGTAGTCACCACGCGGTGTTCAATATCCACTACGATATCTTCTACCCCACAGCTCCGGTGAAGCCCGCCCATGGCGCTAATTGCCCCGGAAACCGCTGGGTCATTGCCCACCGTTACCGCAATGCCGTCATCAAACAGGCGGGGCACAATGACGGGCGCAATACACATCAAACCAATCGGCTTGTTTTCTTGTCGAAAGCCTATCAGCGCCTCTTTTAGTGCCTCTAACACCTGCATATCGTCACCGGCGCTGGCAAAGTCCGACAGGTTCTTGGCGATGCCAAAACCACCGGGGACAATGACAGCATCAAAATCGTCCGCCACTAATTCGTTCAATGGACTAATGTCGCCCCGTGCCAAGCGGGCAGACTCCAGCAGCACGTTACGCTGCTCGCCCTCAACGACTTCTTGGGTGAGGTGGTTAACCACATGGTGCTGCTCAATATCCGGGGCAAAACAGCGGTAATCAATCCCCAACTGATCCAGGCGCAGCAGCGTCAGCGTGGTCTCATAGATTTCCGAACCATCGTAAACGCCGCAGCCGGCTAAAATCACTGCCACCTGTTTGGTCATGCCTATCTCCTTATCCCAGGGTCTGCCGAAGGCAATACAGCAAAGCAATCGCTCACTTTAGACACTCTGTCGTGTTGTCACAAGGCGGCTTTCGCCGCAAGGCATGGCTGATATACTCCCTCCAGGCCTTCAGGCATGTTTATTTACGATCCTTAATGTTCACGTTACCTGATCTTTACTACTTCTAATGGAGAGACACCTTGAGTACACCCACTGCCCGCCATTTTCCCGCCACGCGTATGCGCCGTATGCGCCGCGATGATTTTTCACGCCGGTTGATGCAGGAGAACAGCCTAACCCCATCCGACCTGATTCTGCCGGTGTTTGTACTAGAGGGGGAAAATCAGCGCGAAACCATCGCCTCCATGCCCGGCGTTGAGCGGCTCTCGATCGACCTGTTAATCGAGCAAGCCCGCGAGGCGTATGCACTGGGCATCCCGGCGCTGGCACTGTTTCCTGTGGTCGGCCCCGAGCATAAAAGTGAGCTTGCCGAAGAGGCCTATAGCGCTAGCGGCTTAGTTCAACGCAGCGTGCGTGCCCTTAAAGAAGCTCTGCCCGACTTAGGCATTATCACCGACGTGGCCCTTGACCCTTATACCAGCCACGGCCAGGACGGTATCCTTGATGAGCACGGCTACGTACAGAATGACCGCACGGTGGACACGCTGCTCAAACAGGCGCTTTCCCATGCCGAAGCCGGTGCCGACGTCGTGGCCCCTTCCGATATGATGGATGGGCGGATCTGCGCGATTCGTCAGGTATTAGAGCAAGAGCACCTGCACAACGTGCGTATTATGGCCTACAGCGCCAAATACGCATCGCACTACTACGGGCCTTTTCGCGATGCGGTCGGTTCAGCTGCCAACTTAGGCAAAGCGGACAAGCGCACCTATCAAATGGACCCCGCCAATAGCGATGAAGCGCTCCACGAAGTGGCCATGGATATCGCCGAAGGCGCCGATATGGTGATGGTCAAACCCGGCATGCCCTACTTGGATATCGTGCGGCGGGTAAAAAGCGAACTGCAGGTGCCCACCTTCGCTTACCAAGTCAGTGGCGAGTACGCCATGCACCGCGCCGCTTTCGATAACGGCTGGTTGGAAGCGGAGACGGTGATACTGGAGTCGTTGATGTGCTTCAAGCGAGCAGGCGCGGATGGCATTCTGACTTACTTTGCCCTCGATGCCGCGCGTTTACTTCAGCAACGCTAAGATGACAACCAGGTGACACCTGTTTGTCATCTTCTCCCCGCATACTGCACTGATATACCAGTATCAGGCTATGATACCTTCGAGCTATCAACGCGGGGAGATCCACCATGGACGAGCAAGCATCAGATTCATTACCACTATCGTCTACTGATCACACCAGCAGCGATGGCGATATGCCGCTACGGATTAACCGTACTCCAACCGGCGTTCAGGCGCGTGAAGCGCAGCCTGAAACCGACCTGGACGACACCCAGCTCTACTTTAACCGCGAGCTATCGCATCTCCAGTTTAATATCCGGGTGTTGGAGCAAGCCTTAGACGACGCTCACCCGCTGCTCAACCGGCTGATGTTTCTACTGATTTTCTCCTCCAATATGGATGAGTTCTTCGAGATCCGAGTGGCGGGCTTGAAGCATCAGATTGCCCTGGGCGACGACACCACCGCCGCCGATGGTCGGTTGCCCAAGGCGGTGTTGGCGGAGATCGCGCAGCTTGCTCACGCGCAAATCGATCGCCAGTACCAGATACTCAACGACACCTTACTGCCCGCGCTGGAAACCCACGGGCTACGCTTTCGGCGCCGCGATCAGTGGACCGATGAGCAGAAGGCCTGGGTTAAGGCGTTCTTCGATAATGAAATCATGCCGGTTATCAGCCCAATCGGGCTTGACCCCTCGCACCCCTTTCCGCGCCTGGTCAATAAAAGCCTTAACTTTATTGTTGAGCTAGAGGGTAAGGATGCCTTTGGCCGCGCCGGTGGTATGGCGATTCTACCCGCGCCGCGTTCGCTGCCGCGTCTCATGGCACTGCCTAAAGAGCTATGCGAAGAGGGCTTTTCCGAGTACGTCTTTCTGTCGTCGATGATTCATGCCCATGCCGAGGAGCTGTTTCCTGGCATGAGCGTGCGTGGCTGCTACCAATTCCGGCTGACCCGCAACGCGGATATGAGCGTTGACCCAGAGGAGGTCTCGGATCTCGCCTCGGCGCTGCGCGGTGAGCTACTGGCGCGCCGCTACGGCAGCGGCGTGCGCCTGGAAGTCGCCGACAGCTGCCCGGATGACTTAATCAACTTTTTGCTGCGCCAGTTTGAGCTTGAGAGCGACGACCTGTATCGCGTCAAGGGGCCGGTCAACCTAACCCGCATGATGTCGGTGCTAGGCGATGTGGACCGTCCCGAACTGCTCTACCGGCCGTTCACCCCAAGCATTCCCAAAGCGCTTAAGGCGGGTAGCCTGTTTGACGCTATTGCCAAGAACGACATTTTGCTCCATCACCCCTTCCAGTCGTTTACGCCGATTGAAGACCTGCTGCGCGAAGCTGCCCGTGACCCCCATGTACTGGCGGTGAAGCAGACCCTTTACCGTACGGGTGCCGACTCGGCTATTGTTAATGCCCTGGTAGAAGCGGCCAGCCAGGGGAAAGAAGTCACCGTGGTCATTGAGCTGCGCGCACGCTTTGATGAAGCCGATAACCTACAGTTGGCTTCTCGCCTGCAAGAAGCCGGAGCGATCGTTGTTTACGGTATTATGGCCTACAAAACCCACGCCAAAATGCTGCACATTGTGCGCCGCGAGAAAGGGGAACTGTGCTACTACGCCCATCTGGGCACCGGCAACTACCACTCTAAAACCGCCAAACTTTATACCGACTACAGCCTGCTGACCGCCAATAAAGCGCTGTGTGCCGATGTGCATAAAGTTTTTCAGCAGCTATCGGGGATGGGCCGGGCGCGCAAAATCGACACGCTATTGCACGCGCCGTTCACGCTACATGAGCGGCTAGTGGCAATGATTGAGCGCGAGGCGCAGATAGCGCGCAAGGGTAAGCGCGGGCATATCATTATTAAGTGCAACTCGTTAACCGAGCCCAAGCTTATCAAAGCACTCTACCGAGCCTCCCAGGCGGGGGTCGAGTGCGACTTAATTATTCGTGGCATGTGCTGTTTGAAACCGGGGGTACCTGGCGTTTCTGACAACATTCGCGTGCGCTCGATTATTGGCCGGCTGCTGGAGCATACCCGGGTATTCCATTTCCACAATGACGGCAAGTCGGAGACCTGGTGTTCTAGCGCGGACTTTATGTCGCGTAATATGTTCCATCGTGTAGAGACCTGCTTTCCGCTGCTGGATAAGAAGCTCGCCACTCGGGTGCGTAAGGATCTCGAAACTTACCTGGTGGATAACTGCCAGAGTTGGCTGCTGCAAACAGACGGCAGCTATCAGCTACAAGACCCAGGTGAAGCCGATGCGATCAGCGCCCAGGAAACGCTGCTCTACGCCTATGCTTCGAAAAGCTAGGCACTGATAAGCAAGGCATCGAAAAGTTAGCGCTCATACTCAACCCGCTGCTTAATGCAGCGGGTTTGATTCTGGCCTGCGAAAACTCAAGCGTATCGTTGACGTAACACCTTAGCCGCTTCCACCATATTGGCCAGCGCTGGCTCTACTTCTGCCCAGCCACGGGTTTTTAGGCCGCAGTCCGGGTTTACCCATAGCCGTTCAGCGGGGATCTTTTCCAAGGCTTTCTCCATCAAATCGACCATCCAGCTCACCTCGGGAATATTGGGGGTGTGGATATCGTAAACCCCTGGGCCGATTTCGTTGGGGTAAGCGAAGTCCTGAAAGGCATCCAACAGGTGCATATCCGAGCGCGACGTTTCAATGGTAATCACATCGGCATCAAGGGCTGCAATCGCGCCAATGATGTCGTTGAACTCCGAGTAGCACATATGGGTATGAATCTGAGTGGCATTGCCAACACCCGCGGCGCTTAGCTGGAAGCTCTCCMCCGCCCAGTCCAGATAGGACTGCCACTCATGCTGACGCAGGGGTAATCCTTCGCGCAGCGCCGGTTCATCGATTTGAATAATCTTGATCCCGGCCTTCTCCAGGTCTACTACCTCATCGCGCAGTGCCAGGGCGATCTGACGACAGGTGGTTTCCCGCGGCTGGTCATCGCGTACAAACGACCACTGCAGAATCGTCACTGGTCCTGTAAGCATGCCCTTCATGGGTTTGTCGGTCAGGGTTTGGGCATACTCGCTCCAACGCACCGTCATCGGTGCAGGCCGCGATACATCACCAAAAATGACCGGTGGTTTTACGCAGCGTGAACCGTAGCTCTGCACCCAGCCAAAGCGGGTAAAGGCAAAGCCGTCAAGCTGCTCGCCAAAGTACTCCACCATGTCGTTGCGCTCGGCCTCGCCGTGCACCGGGACATCAATGCCCAGTGCTTGCTGGCGCTCAACGGCGTAAGCGATCTCGGCCTGCATCCGGGCTTCGTAGCCGGTTAGCGCTAGCTCGCCGGTTTTAAAAGCGCGCCTGGCGGCACGGATATCATCGGTTTGCGGGAAAGAACCAATCGTGGTGGTGGGAAATAGCGGCAGCTTAAGCGCCCGTCGCTGAGCCTCAGCGCGGACAGGATAAGGCGCCTGGCGTTGACTATCGGCGGGGCTAACCGCTGCCAAACGCTGGCTGACCACATATTGGTGAATACGGGTTGATTCGCGCCGGGCATCCAAGGCCCGAGTGGCCTGATCCAGACGCTGCTCATCAACAGGCGTGACGCGGTTATCGATCAAGCGCGCCAGGGTCACCACCTCGTCAAGCTTCTGCCGTGCGAAGGCCAGCCAGCTGATTAGCTCACCATCAAGATCACTCTCCTGCGCTAAATCCACCGGCACGTGGAGTAGCGAACAGCTCGGCGCCAGCCAGAGCCGCTGGCCCAGGCGTACTTTTAACGGCAGCAGGCGTTCGCGCAAGGCAGCCAAATCGGCCCGCCAGATGTTGCGGCCATCAACAAACCCCACCGATAGCACCTGGTGCGGACCAAGGCGGTCAATCACGCTTTCTACCTGCTGCGGCGCGCGCACGGCATCAATGTGCAAACCCGCCACGGGCAAGCGGGTCGCCAGCGAGAGGTTGTCCCCCAAGCCACCGAAGTAAGTAGCCAGCAACAGTTTTAGCGGCGCTGACTGAAGGCGATGATAGGCGCGCTCATAGGCCTGCTGCCACGCCAGCGGTAGATCCTGCACCAGGGCAGGTTCGTCCAGTTGCACCCACTCGATGCCTTGGGTAGCAAGCCGCGCTAATATTTCGCCATACACGTTGAGTACGCTGTCGAGTAGCGTCAGGCGGTCAAAGTCATCCCCCTTGGTTTTGCCTAACCATAACCAGGTTAGCGGCCCCGTTAGCGTTACCTTGGGGGTAAATCCTGCGCGTAGCGCTTCATCCACTTCATCAAATAGACGGTTAGACGCCAGGGTAAAGGTTTGCCCTGCGTGCAGTTCGGGGACCAGGTAGTGGTAGTTGGTATCGAAGTACTTAGTCATTTCACACGCCGCGGCGGGCTCACCGCTGGGCGCTCTCCCCCGGGCCATGCGGAAGGTAGTATCAAGGTCGACCTTGCCGTCAGCCACCTCTGCTTGGGCGTTAAAGCGGTCAGGCACCGCCCCCAGCGCCACTGAAACGTTAAGCACTTGATCGTAAAAGGCGAAATCGCCCACGCTCACTAAATCCAACCCGGCATCCTGCTGCGCCTGCCAGTGACGTAAGCGCAACGCACGGCCGGTGCTTTCCAGCTCGCTACGCGTGCACTCGCCTTTCCAGTACGCTTCCGTGGCCTTTTTAAGCTCGCGCTGGGCGCCGATGCGGGGATAGCCGAGAATATGAGAAACTGTCATGATGAACCCTACCAACGTGAATAATTTCACACAGTCTGGGCACCGCAACCCGATGAATCAAACTAAAGTTTCTAATAGTAAAGATGAACAATACTCACAATGATTGAGCCACTACATGATTGAGTTACGACACCTTCGCACGCTGCTGGCGCTGCGCGAAACCGGCTCTCTGGTCGATGCTGCCGATCGCGTGCATTTGACCCAATCGGCGTTATCACACCAGCTCAAAGATCTTGAGAGCCGCGTCGACAGCGCGCTGTTTGTGCGCAAAACCCGCCCGGTGGAATTCACCCGCGCGGGGCTGCGCCTGCTCGCCCTGGCTGACCAGGTACTGCCGGAAGTCCGTAAGGCGGAGCGTGATTTGGCGCGCCTTGCAGGCACCGAACAGGGCCGTTTACATATGGCCATTGAGTGCCACAGCTGTTTCCAGTGGCTAATGCCGACGGTGGATTATTTTCGCGATCACTGGCCGGAAGTAGAGATCGATATCCCTAGTGGCCACCACTTCGACCCGCTGCCAGCGCTTGCCCGCGAGCAGCTAGATCTCGTTATCACCGCCGACCCCCAGCCCCTTGAGGGCATTCACTACGCGCCGCTGTTTCGCTATGAAGGCTTATTGGCCGTCGCCCGTCAGCACCCTTTTGCAGGTGGGGGCTTTATAGAACCCCAGGCGCTGGCCGATGAAACTTTAATTACCTACCCTGTTGAGCAGTCGCGGCTGGATATTTTTACCCAATTTTTGCAGCCAGCGAATGTGCGCCCCAAGGAGATACGCACCGCCGAATTGACGATCATGATGATGCAACTGGTGGCCAGCGGGCGCGGCGTCTGCGCACTGCCCAACTGGGCGCTAACCGAGTATTTAGAGCGCGATTACGTCTGTGCGGTGAAACTGGGTGAGCAGGGGGTATGGAGCACGCTGTATGCGGCGATTCGCGAAGAGACCCGAGAAGCGCCATGGATGCAGGATTTCTTACGCACTGCGCGGGAGACCTCCTTTGCAGTGCTAACGGGGGTTAAGCCGGCGGATCGCGACGCGGAACCAGCAGCGTAAAGCGTGCCCCGCCCAAAGTCGGGCTGGTATCGATGGTCACGCTACCGCCGTGCCCGGCCATGATTTTCTGCACAATCGAAAGCCCTAGCCCATAGCCACCGGAGCTGCGGGCGCGGCTGTCGTCCAATCGGGCAAAGGGTTTGAAGATATCCGCCCGCGCTTCCGGCGGAATACCGGGGCCGTCATCCTCGACATCGATACGCACCAGATTGGGCTCATCCCAGAGTTGAATCACCACCTGGGACTTAGCATAGCGACAGGCGTTACCGACTAAATTCTGTACCGCGCGCTGGAGATAGCGCGGCTCCGCCATCAGTTCGATTTCAGGGCACGGGGCAAGCGCCAGCGCTAAACCTTTGTGTAGCGGCGACAGCGTATCGATCACCCGTTCGGCCATGGCCCGACACTCCACCAGTGCTGTTTCTAGCTCGGCGCCGTTCACCGTTTCGCCACCCAGGCGGGCATAGGTGAGGATTTCATCGACCAGTTCATCGAGTTCAGCAATATCCGCATCAATGCCCTGAAGCTGGCGGCGAATGGCGGGCTGGTCGGTCATATCCTCGACCATTTGCACGGCAAAGCGAATGCGCGCTACCGGGGTTCGCAGCTCGTGGGAAACCGCCCGGATCATCTCTTGTTGACCGCGCAGCAGGCTCTGCACCTGATTGGCCATGCCGTTGAACGCCATGCCCAAGCGGCCTAAAAAGTCACCGCTCTCGACCTTTACACGGGTTTCCAAGCGGCCACTGGCGATCCGCGTGGCGGCCAATTCCAAGCGCGCCATACGGGCTTCAATACTGCGCATAATCAAATAGATAATCAGGCTGAGCACGATCATCAGCCCCACCAGAAGGGGTAAGTGCAAATTCAGCGGCAAGGTGTCGCCGCGGGATATGGGMCCCGCTTGCAGCCATTGCGACTCGCCAGGCAACTGATAGAGCAGGGTAATCGACAGCTTATCGGAGAGTAGCCGGGTGATAACGTGCCCGCTGGCCAGTTGGCCCTGCTGCTGCACGGTCAACCCCGCAGGCAACGACGATAAAAGCTGCAGTGGCCAGCTTCCAGGACGCAGTTCGGCGATACGGTCGTCTCGCGCTTGCGCGGGCGCTGCGGCGAGCCACTCACCTAGCAGCTCAATGCTGCCATACCACTGATGCTCGCTCCAGTCATCCAGGCGCGCTTGCAGCAGCCATGTGTCGCCGGGCAGGCGCTGTTGCAATAGCCAGGGGCTTTCGGCGACCAGTATTTTGCCCTGCTCCAGGCGAGACCGCTCAAAATAGTCCAAGTCCGCCTTGCTAATAGGCTGTAGGGTCAGCTGCACATCTAGCTGTTGTGAAAAACGTTCAAGCAAAACATTTCGCTGGGCTAGCGGCGCGTCGGCGAGCTGCTGCGTCATCAGCGACATGGGTAGCGCGGCAAGCTGCTCACGGTAGTCTTCGCGGCGCACCTGTTCGATAAAGGAGCGCCCCGCTAACGCGATCATAAACACCACGAGTAGCGCGATGCCCAGCAACAAATAGAAGCGTAAAAACGAGCCGTTACTGAGCACCCGCCGCATGATGCTGTCCCTCTGAATGATCAACTGTCCTTGACGAAGAGATAACCTTTACTGCGCACGGTTTTGATCCGGTGGGGCTGGTTAGGATCATCGCCAATCTTGGGACGTATGCGCGATACGCGTACATCAATAGAGCGGTCTTGGCCGTCGTACTTAATACCCCGTAAGTCGCTAAATATCTCTTCACGGGTGAGCACACGGCCAGCGTTACGGCCCAGTAGCCAAAGCAGGYCGAACTCGGCGCTGGTTAAATCGATTCGCTCCCCCGACAGCCAGGCTTCGCGGGTGGCGTTATCGATTTCCAGATTTTCAAAGCGCAGCCGCATTTCGCCGTCCGGGGCTGGCCCGTCGGCGCGGCGCAGCAGCGCGCGCATACGCGCCAGCAGCACTCGCGGTTGTACCGGCTTCGGTACATAGTCATCAGCACCCATTTCAAGACCCAACACCTGGTCAAGGTCATCGGTGCGCGCGGTCAGCATCATGATCGGGCCGGCAAAATTGGGTCTAACCCGGCGGCAAATCGCCAAGCCATCCTCCCCTGGCAGCATTAAGTCTAAAATCACCAGATCGGGCTGCAGGGTTAAAATACGCTCGACCCCTTTAGCCCCATCAGCTTCCAGCGTTACTTGGAAGCCATTCGCTTCCAAGTAATCACGGGTAAGCTCGGCTAAACGCTGGTCATCCTCAATGATCAAGACATGATCTTGATCGGGATAGTCAGGCATTACAGACTCTTGCGACTCAAGCGCCTGAAATTGCTGTTCCAAATGATCTACCATCCTCTTTATGCACTCCGCTTAGGCTGTTTATTTTCTCACCCGCTTACCCAATATCAACGCAGGCGCCCATTATTGACACTCAGGATAACTCAAAACCATCAAAACACCCGCTTCTGTCTTTACAACCACGCTTATTGATGAATACGTTCGCCCTAACACTTGATTCTCGCACCTGCGGGAGCTAATGTTAAAGCGCTAACTGTCGACAATTTGACAGGAGGAACCTGCAATGGGAAGTAGCAAAACGAAAAGTGTCATTAAACGTGTTTACGTTCCAACCCAAGTGCGCGACCTGCCCAATGGGGAAAAGTTGAAAATCCCGGGGCATTATAAGGCGCCGCCCGGTGAAGGAAACGACACCCTTGAGTAATGTATGATTGAGTAACGATGACTAAAGCATACCAAAAAGGCAGACCCYCAGAGGTCTGCCTTTTTTGCCTTAAGCTTCCGGCCAATCTATCAATCCCACACTCACCACTTGAACTCACTGCTCGGGAAGGCTCAATACCATCTCGCCCGCCTGTATTTCAATCGACAATAAATTCAAAAAGCTCATGCCGAGAAGTACGGTGTCGCGCTCCATGCCGGGACTAATTGAACCCTGGACATTCTGCACTTTTAGTCCGCCCAGGGAAACCTCAGCCAGTTCGGTTAAAGTGCCTTCGACTCGGCCATTGGCGGTATTAAACCAAGCGCTACGCCCAGGCTGCAAACCGAGCTCGTCGGCTAGCTCAGACGGTACCGCCACATAAGTGGCACCCGTGTCGAGTAAAAAGGTCACCGGCGTGCCATTGATGCGCCCAGGCGCCTCAAAATGCCCGGCACGGTTACGCTGTAAGGTAACCGGCTCACCCGCAGGCAGCGTATGCACAATATTCGCGTTGGGGCGCATCATTTTTTCCAGGCCACCGTGAATCCACCAAGTGCCCACCGCCATTAACAGTACCCAAAACAGCAGCATCATAACGATACTACCGCGCTGGGCCGTTTGACTTGCCATGTGCGTTGCCATACTCCACCTCACTGAGGTCAGGACGCCCTTTCAAGCCTTATGGTTGCTAGGACTGTTTGGCTTCCCAGGCGAGTGCCGCCTCCCGGCCACGGCGCTCGTTGACCCTGGCACAAATCAGCATAGCGATAACGAACAAGGCAACACAGAGTAGAATAGACGCTTGCAAGCCAATCAGCGTTTGCAGGACACCCAGCATGACAATGCCTAATACCCCCGCTAGCTTATTTGCCAACCCCCAGAAACCAAAAAACTCTGCTGATTTAGCCAAGGGCGAAAACAACCCCACCAGCGCCCTGCTTGCCGACTGGCTAGAACCTAGGCTAAGCCCCGCCAGGCAGCCAACCAACAGAAACAGGTGCTGGGCCTGCCACTCCAGGTCAAAACGGCCGTTGATCCACTGGGTAAGTTCAGGCGTTGCCCAGATAGCAATAATCGCCAGCACCCATAGCGCCAGGGTCATTTGGTAAGTACGTTTGGCGCCTAGCTGATCCTGTATCCAGCCAAACCCCAGGGCCCCTGCCGCAGCGGTAATTTGGACAATAATGAACATGATATTGCGCACGCTTTCATCCCAACCAATCACTTGAGCGCCATAAATGAAGGCGAACGCGATGATGATGTAGACCCCGGCCATCGAGAACAGCAGCGAAATCAGAAATACGGTCAGGTCTTTAAAGTGGCGCAACTCGTGAAAAGTGGTTGTGACGCGATTGAGAGCAATATGCCGATAAGAGACGCCACGAGGCTGGGGCGTACCACGCTCCTTTAGCCATAAAAAAGTCGGAATAGCGGTAATCAGAAAAAATCCGGCAGCGAAGGGCCCTACCCAGCGGATGCGCTCAAAGTTGTCCGCGCTGGCCTCGCCTAGCACCACCAGGGTGAAGCCAGCCGCAAATAAACCGCCGATGTAACCTAACGCCCAACCAAAACCGGAAATTTTGCCCAGCGATTGCGGCGGCCCAAGCTCGGGTAAAAAAGCGGCAATAAACGACTCCCCCATTGAATAAGCGTAGTTGGACAGCACAATCAGTAACAGCCCGATGATGACATAGCCCGGTTCAACAAAATAAAGCATCGCCGTGGTGACGACGGTGGCAAGATAGCTGATCAGCAGAAAGCGCTTTTTCTCTGCCCGGTAATCCATCACGGCGCCGCACAGCGGCGCCGTGATCACCACCATCAGATAACTAACCGCCAAGGCCAGACTCCATAAGAAGTTAGCAAGCCGGAAGTTATCGCCCCGATCGCCCACAATGACGGTGGTAAACAGCTCGCCAAATACCACAGTAATAATCAGTAGCGTGTAGGCCTGGTTGGCAAAATCAAACATCGCCCAGCCGAAAATTTCTCGACGCGATGCGTAGCCATCCGTCGCCTTAACAGTGTTAGCAGGCAGCATTAGCTTTCTCTCACAAGGGAAGCCGTAAGCCTAGCAGGTGGAACCGGCAAAATGCCACGGCTTGCGTTGGCAGATTAGAGGTGACAGCCGACCAGCGTTGCTCTAAGTTTGATTGATTGATCAGTAATACGGATAGAACTGCGATGGGATTAGCCCAGCCATCTCTACGGCCAGTGTACCGACAACCCTTAACCGGGTTGATGGCCGCGCTATGCCTCTGGCTGGCAATCGTCGCAAGCGGACAGGCTGATGAGCCCGACACCTTGGCGGCATTAACCTTTATTACTGAAGAGTACCCGCCCTATAACTATATCGATAATCAACAATTAACCGGTATATCAATTGATTTGTTGGAGGCTATTTTTGCGGCCACCAAGACACCTCTCAGCCGCCATGACGTCCGCAACTACCCCTGGATTCGCGGCTATGAGCTGGCGCTAAGTCAGCCTAACACGGTGCTGTTCTCCACCACTCGCACCCCAGCCAGAGAAAGCAATTTTCACTGGGKGGGGCCGATTGCTCAAGATCGGGTCGTACTGCTTGCTCATCGCGACGCACCGGTGACGATTGAGTCTTTGCCACAGGCGATTGATCGCGGCTTGAGCATAGCGGTCATTCGGGAAGATATTGGCGCCCAAGCGCTATTAGAAGCGGGCTACCCTGAACGCCTACTGGTACCGGCCATTGATAACCGTAGCGCGCTCAATATGCTGACCCGTGGGCGCGTTGATTTATGGGCTTACAGTGAAGAGGTGGCTGCCTGGATAGCTGAGTCGGAAGGTTATCCTAAAGATGATTTAATCCCGATACACACTCTCAGTGAATCTTCGCTATACTTTGCCATAAACCAAGCCACCGACCAACGCTTGGTAACGCTGATGCAGCAGGCATTAGACAGGGTGATAGCGGAACGGCCCCAGAGGTAGTTGACGATGGCTAATGACGTTACTCGCCGATGGCGATACCGCATGGGCGTTGCTCTGCTCACCACGCTCGGCAGCTACAGTATCTCACTCCATGCGATGCCACTAGAGGCTACAACAGAAACGCTGCCGCTAACGATCAACACTGAAGAGTACCCACCGTTCAACTATTCGGACGGCCAAGGGCGAATTACCGGCAGTGCAACGTTGCTGCTACGTGATGCGCTACGCCAGGCAGACATCGAGGCTTATTTTCGGCTACTGCCTTGGGCACGCGCTTACACCGAAGCACGCTTACGCGATAATCACTGCGTCTACTCCACGACCCGCACCCAGGAGCGTGAAGCGCTGTTTCAATGGGTGGGGCCGCTGGTAGTTAATGAATGGGCAGCGTTTAGTTTAGCGGAGCGCGAACTCAGCATCGCGTCGCTTTCAGAGCTACACGCTTGGCGGGTGGGCAGTTTTCGCGAAGATGCTGTAGGCGATTATGTTGCTTCTAGCGGCATTAATGTTCTTCTTGCTCCCTCGGAGCGAGAAAATATCGCGCGTTTAAAGGCGGGCCTGCTAGATGTGATCGTGACAGGTAAAGCAACCGGTGAATTTATGGCACAAGAACAAGACATCGCGTTAGCGCATTTGTTTACCTTTTACCGCGCCCCCCTCTATCTCGCCTGCCACCCCAGCGTGTCTGAAGCGCTGCTGGCACGCCTGCAAACGCAGTTGGATGCCCTGCACCGCAATGTGCAGAAGGAGAGCCAGTGATCAGCCCTCGCCCGCGGTTTCCTCTCTCCGCCCCCGGCCCTAAAAAAGGCAGCCTGACCACCAAGCAAGCGCTACTCACACTGCTGATCGCTATGCTGATTAGTGGCGTAGCGGGCAGCATCGAACTGCTCAGCCACGCCACCAAAATGCGCCAGGAAACCGAGCAACGCATCACCCAGCAGTTGACAATTGTCAACGGTGCCGCAGCAGAAGCCGCTTTCCAGCTTAACCCAGACCTCGCCCACCAAATCGCCTATGGGCTGTTTAATGATAACGAGGTCGCATGGGTATCGATTCGTGACGATTTTGGCCGCGCGCTGGCTGAATTCGATAGGCCCGAACAGGCTGGTTCGACCTGGCTCAGCCAGTATTTATTTGGCGATATACTGCACTACCGAACCTCCCTCGCTTATTACATGGGCAGCGATATGCCGGAAGCGGTCGTCGGCGAAATTGAACTGATGCTGGCAGAAGGCTACTTAACTCAGCAGTTTTTGGCGCGTATTTATACGGTGGTCGGGGTGAGTATTTTAGAGGCGTTTATTTTAAGCCTTGTCATCATCACCTTTTTCCACCTTTTCATTACCCGACCACTGCTCAAAGTACACGCAGCTATTGCCCAAACCGACCCCACTCAACCTGGGAAATGGTCCAAGCCAGTGTTGAAGGGCCATCAGCATGATGAATTGGGTCATCTGGTGGATAGCTTGGATCATTTGCTAAAAGCGTTTCAGCAAGGCTTGGAACAGCGCGACCAGCTCCATCACCTCTCTAATATGGATGGCTTAACGGGCGTGGCGAACCGCCGCCAATTTGATGACTTCTATCAGCGCCACTGGCACTTGGCACAGCAAACACAGCAGTCGCTCTCAGTGATTTTTATCGATATTGATAACTTTAAAGAGTTTAACGATCACTATGGTCATGCCATGGGTGACGATACGCTACGCGCGGTGGCTAATGCGCTCAATCAGTGTATCGACCCCGCCAAGGACTTACTCGCCCGCTACGGCGGCGAAGAGTTTGTCTGTGTACTGCCGGGCCAAGATCATGACGACGCAGTGGGCGTTGCCAACTGCTTGCGCGAAGCCGTGTTGTCGCTGGCCATTCCCCACGCTTTTTCCAGCACCCACTCAGACCTTACCGTTAGCATGGGCGTGGCCAGCATGTCGCCCGGCTTTTTGATTAGCGCTGAAGCGCTGATTGAACGCGCAGACCAGCACCTCTACCGCGCCAAACGACTGGGCCGAAACCGGGTCGAGACACGCAAACGCCCGGCATAAAGCCAGGCGTTAAGCTCGAATGTTGCGGGGAGCCGATGCTTTAGAGCAACCAGTGAGCGGCTACAGCGGCCAGACCAATGACCATAGCCGTAAGCACAGCCACTGTGACTACCCGATCAAGCCAGCTATCAAAGGCAACCCTTTTGGACTGCCTGCGCGTCGCGCCATGGCGCCCTTGCCGCGCCATTAGCATGTTCGCTTCATGTGTCACTGCTCCCAAATGACCCCGCCCCGCAACCCCAGGCTTGGTTACTTTTTATTAGTGCTGATGAGTGATGCTAACTATTAATGCGCCGGTTGACCACACTCGGTGCACGGCGTAAGCGCTCTTCCTCGCCTAATAGTTCGGCTTCAAAGGCGTCAGCGCCCACCGGCGTTTCGCCATGGCGACGATAAAGCTGGGTAAGCATGGCTTTGCGGTCTGCGCGTAGCTCCTGGACTAACACAAACACCATCATATACAGGATAAAGGTGAACGGCAGTGCCGAAAGTACCGACGCCGACTGCAGCCCCGTTAAACCACCCGAGGCTATTAGCGTCAGGCAGATAGCGGCAATTAGCACGCCCCAAATGACCCGCTTATACAGCGGCGGATTGATCGAACCATTATCGGTCATTTGCGCTACGATATACGAAGCCGAGTCAGCGGAGGTCACCAGGAAAATAAAGATCAGCATCATCGCGACCACTGACAGCACGCCCGTGAAGGGCATTAGCTCAAACATCTCGAATAGCGCGACGGTGATATTATCCTGGGYCGCAGCCGCAAGCCCCACATCGGTGCCATTCAGCTCCATATGCAGCGCCGCGCCACCAAACACGCCGATCCACAAACAGGCTAGCAGCGGCGGCACAAACAGCACCCCAAACACATACTCTTTGATGGTACGGCCACGGGATACCCGGGCAATAAAGGTGCCAACAAAGGGCGACCAGGCAATGACCCAGGCCCAGTAGAAAATCGTCCAGCTGCTCGCCCACTCATTATCACTATAGGGTGAAATACGCAGGCTCATACCAATAAAGTTCTGCAGATAGTCACCAATGCCCACCGTGATAGTCTCTAGTATCGCCACGGTTGGGCCAGTGAACAGCACATACAGCATCAACCCGATACATAAAATCATATTGAGATTAGAGAGGCGTTTAATGCCTTTATCCAAGCCCGACCAAGTCGATGCCATATAGGCGCAGAACATTACGAAGAGAATCACAAACTGCCAAAAACCGTTCTCCGGCAGGCCAAAAACGGCGTTTAAACCACCGTTCATCTGCAGCACACCCAAGCCCAACGAGGTAGCAACGCCCATCACCGTGGCCACCACCGCAAACACATCCAACCAGGAAGCGTAGGGGCGAATTTTAGGATTCTTAGCCGTAATTGATGACAGCACGGAAGAGACTAACCCAGCCTGTCCCTTACGAAATTGAAAATAGGCGATGATCAAACCGACGATTGAGAAAGCCGCCCACTGATGTATCCCCCAGTTAAAATAGCTGTATTGAATGGCGTAACGGGCAGCCGCTTCGGTTTCGGCGGTTCTATCGCCATAGGGCGGCTCAATGAAGTGAAACATAGGCTCGGCCATGCCATAGAACACCAGCCCGACACCAAAGCCTGCGGCCAGCAGCATGCTGATCCACGAGAAAAACGTATAGTTGGGCCGACTGTCCTGAGGGCCTAAACGCACCTTGCCATATTTGCTCATGGCCAAACCAAACAGAAAGATCACAAAACCGAACACTGAGAATAGATAAAACCACCCGAATAGCCCGGTAATGGTAGTCAGCGCACTCTCTGCCGCGTTAGCAAACCCTTCAGGAAATGACGCTCCAACAATTACCAAGCCAAAGATAATCACCACTGATGCGATGAATACCGACTTGCCTCCATGATTAGCCATATAACCGTCCTGTTAGATGAGCTCTGTTTAGAAAAAGCACTGCGCAACTATCCGCATGCTTGTACAACTAAACTTGTCTTGTACAGCTTAATGGTAACAGTTGAAAAACCTAATCGCACTGTACGCAGATAATCGTAGGTATAGTCGACACACCTCCGCACTAGTGCCAAACAGTGAACTTGCTAGATCAACTGTGTTCAAATAGAGGCGAATAACCGATGGAGGCTCTTATGCCACAGATGAATCGCGACCAACGCAACGCTGCATGGCAAGCGGCAAACCAATGGCGCGCCCGTGCTGCGCAAACCCAACCAACCGGCTTGGCAGGCAGCCTAAAGCTGCTGTTCACATGGTTGGCGTTTGGCGCGTTGATGATAGTCGGCGTGGTACTCGGCCTGTTTTTCTTACTGATTGGCTGGGCAATGATGCCGTTTATGCGCCATAAAATGAAAAAGCGCATGGAGCAGATGCGCGCCCAGCAAGCGCAAGATATCGGCGGTGGCTACTCTCACGGGCACACGTCTACGCACAGCCGTCCAGGTCATCAGGACACTTTAGAAGGCAGCTATGAAGTTAAAGATGAACGTTAGTTAAGCAATTAGTCACTTTTTCACGCCACACTGTAAGCTCTGTATTTAGTCCTGTGCATCTAGTGTTGTGTCATTTATGACAGAGGCGGATACACCCAGGTAAATGCCGCGGCCAACGTTAGCGGCATCACCACCAAACTCCCCAGATTACCAATCAGTACCAGCGAAGCCACTTTCTGTGGTGCTAGCTGGTACTGCTCTGCGACCAAATAATTCAACACCGCAGGGGGCAACGCTGCAAACACCAGCAGTACCGCCAACTGCAGCGCATTTAGCGGCAATAACCACATTAATGGCAAGGCAATCACTAATCCGGAAAGCGGGCAAAGCACCGCCCCCAACATACCTGTACGCCAATCGCTAAAGTCAATCTCCAGTAGCCGCACCCCCAGCGCAAACAGCATCAGCGGAATACATACCCCACCCAGCATATGCATCGCCTCTAGCAGCCAACCAGGCAGCGGTAGCCCACTGATATTCACCGCTAAGCCCGCCAGACTCGCGAGTACAATGGGCATACGCAGCATTCGCCACAGCGAGGTGCGCGGGTTGAGCATGTAAAGCCCCACCGAAAAGTGCAGCAGCATTTCAACAATAAATACCACCACCGCCGCGGGCAGCGCCTCAGCACCAAACGCCAATACCAGCAGCGGCACGCCCATATTGCCGGCGTTATTGAACATCATCGGGGGAAGGAAAATTTTGCTATCCAGCTTTAACCACTTGGCCAGCGGCCACAACACCACCCCCGAGCCAAGTACTACCGCAATGGCGGCCGTAGCAAGCCAAGCATATTCTGCCAACGGCGCTTGACGGTCGGCCAGCACAGCGAATACCAATAGCGGAACGAACAGCTCCATATTGAGCGTATTGAGACTGCGAATATCCGGCGTACGGTAGCGCCCATAGACAGCGCCACAACCGGCGATTAAAAACACCGGCAGTAGAGTGGCCAGAATATGTCCAATCATACGGGCCACCCTGCCCTATTCCTTGTTATCACTGTTTCTTCCTGATTAGCCGTCTGACTAGTGGTTATCAGCGCTGGAAGGCTCAAGAAAACGCTGCCAGAGCGCGGTGACGATATCGCGATGAGCACGGAACTCTTCACCATCGCTAAGCGCTTTTTCACCGGTAAGCGCCGCTCGATGGGTAGCGCTACGATAAGCCAGATAAGCCTCGCGAAGGCGCTCCGCCTCTTCTGCTGGTAAGTGCCCACTCTCGGTCAGGCTCTCTAGAATACGGATATTATCGCTATAGGTCAGTAACCCAGGTGTTTGGTGAGCAAGTGCTAACACCGCGTATTGGCAGAGAAACTCAATATCCACCATCCCGCCTGCATCATGTTTGACGTTGAAGGTCTGGCTGGTGGTTTTACTGCCCAGGTGGTCGCGCATTTTGTGACGCATCTTGACCACCTCTTCGCGCAACGCAGCTTTATCGCGCTCAGCGCCTAGGATATCGCCCCGCAACTGGCTGAACTTCTCGGCCAGCGCAGCGCTACCCGCCACCACTCGGGCACGCACCAATGCCTGGTGCTCCCAGGTCCAGGCATTCTGACGCTGGTACTCAGCGAAGGCTTTGAGCGATGTCACCAATAGCCCGGAATTTCCCGATGGGCGCAGGCGCATATCCACTTCATAAAGCGTGCCGGTGGGCGTTACCGCGGTAAGCAGGTGAATAATTCGCTGCCCCAGGCGGGTAAAAAACACCGCTGTATCAATGGGCCGTGGGCCGTCGGTCGAGCCTTGACCATCGCTATCGTGAAGAAAAACCAGGTCTAAATCCGAGCTATAGCCAAGCTCAATGCCCCCCAGCTTGCCGTAGCCGACAATCAGAAACTCAGCCTCTCCTGCATTCAGCCCCTCAGGAACGCCGTGCTTACGGGTAATATGTTTCCAGGCCATGGCTAACACGGCATCGAGAATCACTTCGGCGATAAAGGTTAAGTAATCGCTTACTTTCATTAGATGTCGCGTGCCCGAGATATCCGACGCCGCTACGTGCAGCGTTTGCGCGTGTTTGAAAACGCGCAGCGCCTCTAGTTGGGCCTCTTCATCATCCTCTGGCAGGCGATTCAGCGTTTGACGCAGCTCATCGGCCAGGCGCGCTTTATCGGCGGGGGTATACAGCGTTTCAGGGGTTAGCAGCTCGTCGAGCAGGATCGGGTAGCGCGACAGCTGTTCGGCGATCCATGGGCTGGCGGCGCATAGGCGCATCAGGTGCTCAAGCGCCTGAGGGTTTTCGCGCAACAGCGCTAGATAAGCGGTGCGTCGCAGCACGGCTTCAATCAGCGGCTGCACCCGCACCAGCGCCGTATCCGGTGCGTCATTGTCTGCCACGGCATCCAGCAGTAGCGGCATTAACGCATCCAGGCGCTCAAAGCCAATTCGCTGCATGCTTTGCACTTGCCGGGAGTGGTAAAGGCTCTGCAGCCGCTTCAAGGCTTTTTCAGGGGCGTGGAAACCCGCCTCTGCGAGGTGCGCGCAGGCCTCCTCCGCCTCTAACTCGCCGCGCCAAATAAGCCGCCACTGGGCCAAGCCAAGCTGGCTATCATCATTGGCCTCGTCGACATCCTCCTCGGGGTCGGCAATCACGGCATCAAAGTGCTGGCGCACTCGCTCGCGCACCTCTTCAAGCTGGGCGACCAGCCCCGGCCAGTCTTCATGGCCCATGGCGAAGGCTACCCGTTCGCGGTCACTGTCATCGCTGGGCAGAGTTTGCGTCTGGCGGTCTTCCAGCGCCTGGAGCGCATGCTCCACATCGCGTAAAAAGGCGTAATCAGGCAGCAGCTCATCAACCACTTCCTGGGGCAGCAGGCCTAGCTCGGGCAGGCGATTGAGCGCCGTGTTCAGCGACGTCACCTGTAGCTCCGTATCGCGGCCACCGCGAATCAATTGAAACGCTTGCACCACGAACTCTMCCTCGCGGATGCCGCCGGGGCCGAGCTTGATATTGCTCTGCATGCCTTTACGCTTTACTTCACGGTTGATCATCGCTTTCAGCTCGCGCAGCGACTCAATGGCACCAAAATCGAGATATTTGCGATACACAAAGGGGCGCAGCCCGGCCAGGAGTTCGTCGCCCGCGTCTACATCCCCGGCGACCGGGCGCGCTTTCAACATCGCGTAGCGCTCCCACTCGCGGCCTTGGTCCTGATAGTAGCTGGAGAGCATGGCAAAATTGCCCACCAACGGGCCGCCGTCCCCCAGCGGCCGCAAGCGCATATCAACGCGGAAAGCGAAGCCGTCGGCGGTCATGGCATCTAACGCGGCGATCAGCTTTTGCCCCAGCTTGGTAAAGTACTCCTGATGCTCTAACGGCTTGCGCCCGCCTTGGGTTTCKCCTTTTTCAGGGAAGGCAAAGATCAGATCGATATCGGAAGAGAGATTCAGCTCTCCCGCGCCCAGCTTGCCCATGCCCAGAATCACCAGACGCTGGGGTATACCGTCCTGGCGTGGAGCAGGTAAGCCCCAACGCGGCGCATAAAACTGCTMAAGCCAGGTTAATGCCGCCTCTAAACAAATTTCAGCCAGCTCGGATACCGCCCTGGCGGTATCCCACATGAGATAGCCGGGAGCACGGTTAAGGKCGCGCCAAATAATCCCCAGCATACGCTTGCGGCGAAAACGGCGAACCGCCCGCTGCAGGGCTTCTTCGTCCTCGGCGTTTTCAAGCGACTCACTCAGCCAGCTGGCCAGCTCATCACGCCCAGGGTTTACATCCAGTTCTCCGGCTATATCCAGTTCAACCAGCCAGTGAGGGAAACGCACCAGGGTATCCAGCGCAAAGGTCGAAATCGCCAGCACTTTAGCCAACGCTTCACGGCGCTGCTCCGAGAGCGCCTGCCAGCTACTGGACGGTGGCTCCTGTTTGGTCATCTCGGCGACATTGTCGGCTTGAGCAAGCGCCTCGCTTAGCCGCTTCCAGGCGGATTGAGTGGCTTTTTGTAACGACGCTGGCAGCGTCGACAACGGTAAAAAATCGTCGTTCCTAAGTCCTTTAAATGCTTGCATAACGACCTCGCTGACAGCGTGTTAAAAAAGTGCGGCTTTTAACTCAGCTTAGCCAAAGAATTTTTCCCAGCCCAATAGCCCCCAGGTGAGACCGGCCATCATCAGCGACAGCATCACCGCCGCCGAACCAATATCCTTGGCCCTTCCAGAAAGCTCGTGGTGCTCGGTGCCGATCCGGTCAACGACATTTTCAATCGCACTGTTAAGCAGCTCCACTATGAGGACAAAAAACAGGCTGCTCACCAGCAGTAGCCAGCTGATGGGACCTTCGCCAATCCACCAGGCGAAGGGTAGCAACACAACCGTAATGCCTACCTCTTGGCGGAAAGCCGCTTCGTTTCTAAACGCCGCTTTTAAGCCTTTCCACGAATAACGCGTGGAGTGAACCAAATGGGTTAAACCGGTATGCCCAGGTTTCATGCAAGTCGCCTCACCTTGTGAGCGTGGAGTTTGATTAGTTGGCTAATATCATTGCTTCTAGATCCAGTGACAACGGATCCAGCACTTCAGACCAGCTTAAATACGGCGTGCTGCTGTTACCATTGACCATAACGCTAAACACCCCCCAGCGCCCCTGCGCGGTGCGAAAATAGCCCGCTGCTGCGCGCACGGCAAAGGGTTGGTTAAGCGTGCCGGTTTTGATCATGACGTTATTTTGAAACGTGGAGGAACCTCGCCGAATAAAGCGCATTACCCCATTAGCTGGCGACTGAAAGGCCGCCACAAAGCTGGGAAACAGGCTGCTTTGACGAAACATATCCTCCAGCATCACGTTAACGCCCTGGGCCGATGTGCGGTTTTCAGTGGTCAGCCCGCTGCCACTGTAGAGGGTTAACGGCCCGTGTCCGGGCAGGCTCTGAGCGTACGTTTCAATCGCTTGGCCGGCTTGGCGTAGCTGCGCCTGGGGCGTCTCGACGAGATCCAGCGCCAGCACATCAGCCATGTAGTTATTGGAGTAGTTCATGATGCGCAGCAATAGCTCTTGCAGTGGTTGGCTGTCCACCGCGGCCAAACGCTGGGCACTGCCGGGCGGTTGCGACGAGCTGACGCGCCACGGTTCGCGCACCTGTATCCCCGCCTGATTCAACATGCCCATCAACACTTGCGCGGTGGTTTCGGCGGCATCCCCCGCGCCACGATAGACATCACGGGCAGTGGCATTGGTGGAAATCTGCCCCGTCAGACGCATCACGTCGCCGCGCTCATCAGTGATACGCTCAGCGCTAATCTCAGTACCACTATTGGCCGGTCGAGTGACGACTTGGTTATCGATGGTAATCAGCGATGTCTGGCTATCGCACAGCCCCACCTGGGCAGGTGCTCCTGCGCTAGTGGCAGGAGCGACATTGACGCACCAACTGCCGAAGTTAACCCCTGCCGAGGAGAGCGGCGCGCTATACGCATTGGCGACCCGATTGAGCGCATTGCAGCGGTCGGTGGTAATACAGTCCACCGCCCCAAAGCGCCACTGGCTGACCACCAAAGCGCCATCAACCTCGCGCACCCCGGCTAAGTGCAAGCGCTGCACCAAACGCCACAGATTTTCAGTGGTGAGGCCCGGGTCCCCACCGCCCTCAAACACCAAATCGCCGCGCAGCACGCCATTATCAATGCTAGCTGCGCTGACCAGTTGGCTGGTAAAGCGGTGTTGGGGGCCAAAACGGTTCAGCGCCGCCGCGGATAGGTAGGCTTTAGTGACCGAAGCGGGTGACAGCTGGCGATCCGGGGTAATGCTGCCTAACAGTGTATTGGCGCCTGAGCCAGCATCCAAAAGGCGGGCCTCGGCGCTAATCGAAAAGCCTTTATTTTGCAGCTGACCCAGGCGATTAAAATCGGCGAGCAGGCTGGTACTGGCACACAGAGCCAGCGTGGCAACACCGGTCATCAGCGACCAGCGCCGCATACGCTTACGAGCAAAACGACCCATTACAATACCTCAATGCACATTCATTTTAGAAAACACTTGCAGCATGACTACACCGGCTACTATCAAGCTAATCCCTACTACCGCCGGTAAATCAGGCTTTTCACCGAACACCACTATGCCGACTAAGGTGACCAGCACAATGCCTAGGCCTGCCCAAATCGCATAGGCGACCCCCACCGGCAGCGTACGCAGTACCAGGCTGAGCAAATAAAAGGCTAGCCCGTAGCCCACCACAACCACCACGCTGGGCAGCGGGCGGGTAAACCCCAAGGAGGCCTTTAGGGCACTCGTAGCGATCACTTCAGCCACAATCGCCAACACCAAATAAACAAACGTCATGTTCGCTCCAAATCAACACATAAACGCCACAGTGCCTGGCCACTTCGAGCATACTTAGCCTCGAACGGCGTTAAATAGTCATCTTTAGGCGCAATTTCAGTCACTGCTGCCTGTTGACCGGTTACCTGCGCCACCGCCAAAGCAAACTCTTCAACATAAAGTGACCAGTTGGAGCGCAATTCAAGGCGCCCACCAAGCGCCAACAGTGTGGGTAAAACCGCATGCCCATGCCAGCGCATTTTTAGATGCCCCGCCTTGGGGTAAGGGTTGGGATAAAGCAGAAAGTGATACTCAGGCGCCCAGCCAGCTTGGTAGGCCAAACGCCAAAAGTCGACAAGATCGGCTCTTACCAGCAGTGCGTTGTCTGGCAGCTTGCCGTGGTCACGCCCCAGGCGATCTTCGCTGCGATCAATGCCCATCACCGCATGGGCGGGGAACTGCGCCGCCAGTTGGCGTGTCGATACCCCCACACCGCAGCCTGAATCCAGTATCAACGGTGCTTGACGGCTAGCTAACCACTCAGCCGCCTGGGCAAAATTATTCTGGGTATGTTCGGCGATCGGTTTACGCAGTGGATGGGTCAGCGCGCGATTGACTCGGCGGGCCAAATCCTGGTGCGGGCCTGGCTGATTAGACGTCACTGTTCGAGAATTATKCTGCATGCCATCACTCGGCTGAAAAGCGTAATTCTATCAGTCTCGAACGCTTGCGGCATGACGCCGTTGCGCACCCGGTGCTATGATCACGCCTAACGAATTTATTAGTGACCTTATTAAGCGCATGGTACTGGGCCAAATCTGCCATGACCGTTGCCAATAATTGTTACCACCACCGTATTAAGAGGAACCCGGCTTGTCACACTTACCGGTGATTGTCGGCATGGGCGGCATCAATCCCGCTGGCAGAACCTCTGGCCATCAGGCCTTCCGCCGCACTGTGCTTGATGCCCTTCCTGCTGACCAGCAACGCCAGACACTGGAAGGCTTGGCGGCGCTTATGCGCCTAGTAGAGCACTCCGAAAAAGGGTGGCACGACAGTCAAGGCCACCCCATAGAGGCCCCGGCTCAGTCGCTGCGTGATCAGGTATTGAACCACACCCTGATCCGCCGCAATGAAGACCCGCGCTTTCTAGATCCCGGCATGCCGTCTAATCGGCACGCCAGCATGCAGTTGGCCGAGCCGCTACGTTTTACCCTGCGCCGCCGCCAACTGCCTGAAAATCTGCCCGCTGATTGGCAGGTACGCGATATTGATGCCCGCGAGGTAGAAGTCAGTGTGCCCGCCGGAGTGCTTGAAGTACTGCTGCCTGACGCCCAGCTACCCAAGGTTCGCGCGGCGGCTCAGCTACCCAGCGGCTTTGACCCGGCGAGCCTCTACCGCAGTGTGCACCACCCCCGCGGCCTATCGCTGGCGGTATTTGGCGCAAGCGACTGCCTGGGCGCCAGCGGCCTCTCCTGGGAGACACTGCGTCAGCAGTTAAACCCGGATCATATTGCCGTGTACGCAGGTAACTCCATTGGCCAGTTAGACGATCAGGGCTGGGGCGGCTTACTGAAAAGCTTGGTGAGCGGCCAGCGTGCCACCTCCAAGCAGATGCCGCTGGGCTATGGTCAGATGCCCGCCGACTTTTTGAATGCCTATGTACTCGGCAGCGTGGGCGGCACCGGGGCGGCTCTTGGCGCTTGCGCTAGTTTTCTCTACAACCTGCGGCTGGGCATTGACGACATTCGGGCCGGACGCCGCCGTGTGGTGATGGTAGGCACCGCGGACGCCCCCATTACGCCGGAGATTATAGAGGGCTTCAGGGCCATGGGCGCGCTGGCCGACGACGCGGGCCTGAAAGCCCTGGATGCGCTGGAGCTGCTCACCGACAGCGATTACCAGCGCGCCTGCCGTCCCTTTGCGCGCAACTGCGGCTTTACCATGGCGGAAGCCAGCCAGTTTGTGCTGCTGATGGACGATGCGCTGGCAATGGAAGTCGGCGCGGATATTCTCGGCGCGGTGCCTGACGTATTCGTCAATGCCGACGGTTACAAGCGCTCGATTTCGGCGCCGGGGATTGGTAATTACATCACCCTGGGTAAAGCGACTGCGCTGGTGCGCGATATCCTGGGTGAAAAAGCCCTTAAAGAGCGCAGCTTTTTGCATGCGCACGGCACCAGCACCCCCAAAAACCGCATTACCGAATCCCATGTATTCGACGAAATCGCCCGCGCCAACGGCATTAACGACTGGCCGGTGGTGGCCATCAAAGCCTTTATCGGTCACTCCCAAGGCTCCGCGGCGGGAGACCAGTTGGCAAGCGCCCTGGGCAGCTTTGCCCACGACTTGCTGCCAGGCATCCCTACCCTGGATGCCGTCGCCGACGATGTGTATGCCGAACGGCTACACTTCTCGCAAACGGCACAAACATTTCGTGCAGACGCTGCCTTTATTAACGCCAAGGGCTTCGGCGGCAACAATGCCACCGGCGTGGTGCTGTCACCTGCAGTCACCGAGCGCCTGCTGACTCAGCGCCACGGCGCAGACGCGGTCAGCGCCTGGAAAACGCGTCGGGTCGCAACCCGCGAAGCGGCAGCTGCCTACCTTGCCCAGGCAGACTTTGGCCACTACGCACCACGCTACCAGTTTGGCGAAGCGGTACTCGAAGGCCCAGAGCTGGACATTCATGCGGATCGGATTCATATCCCCGGTTACGCTCATGCCGTCTCATTAACCAGCGACAATCCGTTTGGCCGCCTGGACGAGGAGAGCGAGGAATGAGCACGCGCAAGCTTAATATCGCCGTCTACCCCGGCACCTTCGACCCTATCACCAACGGCCATTTTGATCTCATTGAACGTGGTGCACGCATGTTCGACAAAGTGGTCATCGCAGTGGCGGCAAGTCCCGGAAAAAGCCCCCACCTCGACCTGGAAACACGCATGGCGCTGGCCAAAACGGTGTGTGCGTCGCTCCCCAACGTTGAGGTAATCGGCTTTTCGACCCTGCTCACAACCATGATGCACGAGCAGGGGGCGACGATCATTCTGCGCGGCCTGCGCGCGGTCTCCGACTTTGAGTACGAGCTTCAGCTGGCCAATATGAACCGGGCGCAGAATCCGGAGCTTGAGAGCGTGTTTTTAACCCCCGCGGTGGAGAATTCATATATCTCCTCAACCATCGTGCGCGAAATTGCCAAGCTGGGTGGCGATATTTCTCCGCTGGTGCATCCACAGGTCGCCGAAGCGCTGCGTAACCACTACACTAGCTAGCCAACGCTATTGTTGAGTAAAACACTCAGGTACTCGTTAGCCTGGGTGTGAATGCCATCTGCGAGGTATGCCCATGGCCCTGATGATTACCGATGAATGCATTAACTGCGACGTCTGCGAGCCCGAATGCCCCAACGATGCTATCTCCCCCGGCGAGGAGATTTACGTCATCGACCCAAACTTATGCACCGAGTGCGTCGGTCACTACGACGAACCTCAGTGCCAGCAAGTCTGCCCGGTGGACTGCATTCCACTTGACCCTGAGCGCCACGAGACCCAAGAGCAGCTGATGAAGAAGTACCGCATCATCACTGCTGCCTAAGCCTCATGCGGATTTGGGCCCTCGCCTGGCCAATCATCCTTTCTAATATCACCGTCCCCCTACTTGGGCTGGTAGATACCGCTGTGGTCGGGCACCTGCCCGACTCCCGCTATCTGGCGGGCGTCACCCTCGGCGCTACACTGTTTAGCTTCCTCTACTGGGGCTTTGGCTTTTTGCGCATGGGCACCACAGGGCTAGTCGCCCAAGCCATGGGCCGCGAGAGTGACTCGGATGTGCGCAATCTACTGGGGCAATCGCTGATCATGGCGCTGGTGATCGGCAGCCTGCTGATTGTGTTTGCCTCACCGCTGATTACGCTGGGTTTGTGGCTGTTAGATGGCAGCGAAGTAGCCACCCMCTTAGCGCGAGAGTACGCCCATATTCGCCTATGGTCTGCGCCCGCGGTGCTTGCCAACTACGCCATTCTGGGCTGGTTTTTGGGCCAACAGAATTCCCGCGTCACGCTGATGATTCTGCTGCTCACCAACAGCGTTAATATCGTGCTGGATTTATGGTTTGTGGTGGGTTTGGGGATGACCAGCAACGGCGTTGCCTGGGCGAGCGTGATCGCCGACTATAGTGCGTTAGCGTTCGGCAGCTACTTAGTGCTGCGCCAGCTAGCCCGACTAGAGGGCCATTTTTTGCGCGAGCGTCTGCTGGCACTGGCGGCCTACACAGCGCTATTTAACGTCAACGCCAACCTGTTTGTGCGCACCCTCGGCCTGCTATTTGCCATGGCGTTCTTTACCGCCCAAGGCGCTCGTCAGGGTGATACGGTGCTCGCTGCCAACGCTGTCCTGCTGCAATTTATTATGCTCACCAGCTATGCTCTGGATGGCTTTGCCCATGCGGCCGAATCGCTGATTGGGCGCGCCTATGGGCGCAAGGATTGGCGTGAGTTTGCGACCACCGTGCGTGCTGCTGCGCGTTTCTCATTCTGGACAGCGGGTGCCGCCGCCCTGTTGTTCGCGCTAGGCGGCAATGCATTGATTGCGCTGCTTACTGGCCTTGAAGAGGTGCGCGCGACCGCGGCACAGTATTTGCCATGGATGGTCGTTATGCCGCTGATTGCGGTATGGAGCTATCTACTCGACGGGGTATTTATTGGCACCACCGCGGTACGTGAAATGCGCAACAGTATCTTTATTGGCCTGGCCGCCTATCTTCCCATCTGGTGGCTAACCCAGGGGCTAGGCAACCATGGGCTGTGGCTTTCGTTTATGCTGTTTACGCTGGTTCGCTCAACCGTCCTGATTCACTACTATTATTTTCTCTACCACCGCCGTTACCGCCTGACTCACTGGCGTTAACATATCCACGCTTGGCCATAACGGCGCTAACGTGAGATTAGCCGGACAGCTTCAACGTGAAAAACGCCGCACTCCCCCGTATATTAGCTATGTACTTGCACTGCGTAGGCACTTCAAAGACCTTGCAAAGACCTTGCTTAGCCACTTCCTAATAATGAATAAAGAGAGCATCCCATGCTTAAAATGATCTCAAAACCGGCGGTAAAGCTGGTAGAGCGCTATCTCCCAGATCCGTATATTTTCGTGCTGCTGCTAACGTTAATTGCCTCGGTTGCCGCCATTGCCATTGAGCGCCAAACACCCCTGGCGGTGCTGCGCTTCTGGGGCGATGGCTTCTGGGGCTTGTTGACGTTCTCGATGCAGATGCTGTTGGTGCTGGTCACCGGTTTTATGCTGGCAAGCTCACCGCCGGTAAAACGCATTCTGCAAAAAATCGCCGCTACTGCTAAATCCCCGGGCGGCGCCATTATCCTAGTCACACTGGTGTCATTAGCGGCCAGTTGGATTAACTGGGGCTTTGGCCTTGTGGTCGGCGCGCTATTTGCCAAAGAGCTGGCTCGGCTGATCCGCGTTGACTACCGGCTACTCGTCGCCAGCGCCTACTCTGGTTTTGTGGTGTGGCACGGCGGTTTGGCGGGCTCGATACCACTGACCATCGCCACCGAAGGGCATTTTTCCGCCGACCAGATTGGCGTGATTGGCACCGGTTCAACGATTTTCGCCTTATTTAACCTCGGCATCGTGGTCTGCCTGTTTATTGCCATTCCGTTGGTAAACCGCATGATGCTGCCGGATGAGAAGGATAGCGTCTACGTCGACCCCAGCGTGCTGAATGATGAGCCGGAACCGGTTGGTCGCCTTACCCGCCCGGCGGAGCGCCTGGAAAACAGCATGACCCTCGCCCTGCTGGTCGGCGTGCCGGGGCTACTGTTCTTGCTGGATCACTTTTTGCTGCGCGGCGGCGGTTTAAACCTTAACGTCGTCAATTTCCTGTTTCTGTTCTTAGCCATTGTGCTGCACCGCACGCCCCGCAACCTGCTCAATAGCTTGAATGAAGCGATTAAAGGCGGCGCGGGGATTGTCATCCAATTCCCCTTTTATGCGGGCATTATGGCCATTATGGTTCAGTCTGGGCTGGCAGAGAGTATGTCTGAGTGGCTGGTCTCCTTTGCCACCGCTACGACACTGCCGTTCTGGTCGTTTATCAGCGCAGGGATTGTCAATCTGTTCGTCCCCTCCGGCGGCGGCCAGTGGGCTGTGCAAGCGCCGGTGATGCTGCCTGCCGCTGAGGCCCTGGGGGCTGACATTCCACGGGTAGCCATGGCAGTGGCCTGGGGCGATGCCTGGACCAACCTGCTGCAACCTTTCTGGGCGCTACCGGTACTCGCCATTGCCGGGCTGAAGGCCAAAGATATTATGGGTTTCTGCCTGATTCAGCTTTTTATCACCGGTATTATCATCTCCGTGGGCCTATTGTGGTTTTAATAAGCGCATCGTTCTAAATCAATAGCCAACGGCTGCCCTGAGGAAGGGGCAGCCGTTAACCGTAGCAAATCACCGCAGGAGCACCGTATGACAGACGCCGAACTCAGCGCGAACGCTGCCCTGCCTGGGCAGCATGAACTCTCCATGACCGTACTGATGACGCCCGACATGGCAAATTTCAGCGGCAAAGTGCATGGCGGCGCGATTCTTAAAAAGCTCGATGAAGTCGCTTTTGCTTGCGCCAGCCGCTATTCGGGCCACTATGTGGTGACACTGTCGGTGGATCAGGTGCTGTTTAAACAGCCGATTCATGTCGGCGAGCTGGTGACCTTTTTAGCCAGCGTCAATCATGTTGGCCGCTCGTCAATGGAAGTGGGCATTAAGGTCGTAGCAGAAGATATTCGCAATAAGCTGATCCGTCATACCAACAGCTGCTACCTGACCATGGTCGCTGTGGATGAGGACGGAAAACCCGCCAGCGTACCGCCGCTCAGCTTGGCAACGCCCTTACAGCAGCTACGCTTTGAAAAGGCGGCTTTACGCAAGAAGTTACGCAAACAGGCCGAGAAAGAAGAGCTGTTTACCCAGCATCAGTACCCGCCTAAGACCCAGTCAAAAACATAGCCCTCGACGCCCCATCCAACGACAAGGAGTTCGTATGCCCGCCAGGGAACGCTACCCGCACCTGCCTAAAGCGGTTGAATACGCCCATATTGGTTGGGATTTTTTCATTCTGACGCTGGTGGTGATTAACCTCGCGCTACTGCTGTTTGATTCACTGTTTCTGCTCGGCCCTATTAACCAAGGCATCGCCAATCTCGCGCCCGGTTTTCATACTTTCTACGATGAGGTGATTCATAGCCGCTTCATCACCATCGACTTGGTATTTGTCAGCTTTTTTATCGTCGATGTACTGTTGGGCTGGTCAATTGCCATTGCCGAGCGGCGCTACCACCGCTGGTTTTTCTACCCCTTCGTGCACTGGTATGACGTGCTGGGCTGCATTCCCCTCGCAGGCTTCCGCCTGCTGCGTATTCTACGCGTGGTATCGTTAATCAATCGGCTGCATCGCCTCGGCCTTATTGATGTTACCCACTGGTATGTCTATCAATTTGTTGCCAAGTATTACGATATTCTGCTGGAGGAGCTTTCTGACCGTATCGCGCTACGGCTATTGGGCAATGTACAGCAGCAGATACGCGCCAGCGATTCGCTGACCGAGCGCGTGATTGAGCGTGTGATCATGCCCCGCAAGTCGCAGCTGATTCATGAGATTGCGCAGCGGTTGGAGAGCACTATCGGCAAAGCGTACCAGCACAACCGTCAGTCCATTATGGCGGCGATCAGCGATTTGGTTAGCCGTACGCTCCGGGAAAGCCCCGAGATTCAGCGCCTTAACCGCCTGCCCATGGGGCAGCAGGCCACCAGCGCTATGGAGGCATCACTCAGTGGCGTCGCCCAGCGACTAGTCGATGAGCTGCTGCTAGGTATTCATTCCGATGAGTTTAGGCAGTTAGTTGAGCGCACCGCCGACAGCGGCTTCGACACTTGGCTAACGGTTGACGAAGGCAGCAATCGCGTTACCGAGCAGGTGATGTATGACATTCTCGAAATGCTTAAAGACCAGATAAGCCATCAAGGCTGGAAAGACCGCTATGAATAATTCATAAGGKGGCGGGGGCTAACGGCCGCTCGCCCAAACAGGCGGCAACAATGCCCAATGCCTGAATGAGTTCGCTGCGATCCGCCGCGGCCCCAACACATAGACGAATGGCTTGGGGTGCGGGGGTGCTGCCCACACAAAAGGGCTCAGCGCTGCTTACCTTAACGCCCCGCTGCAGTAGCCGATCACACAGCTCTACGGCCCGGCTTCCCTCTGGCAGCGTCAACCATACATTACTGCTGTGGGAGCGCCCGCTTAGGGTAAACCCTTGCAGCCATTGGGCGGCCAACTGTTGACGCTCCGCTAACTCTTGGGTCTGCCAGGTAAGTAGTTTTTCCGCCGCGGCTTGGTTAATCCAGTGGCAGACCACGTCGACCATTAGCGGCGGCACCATCCAACTCTGGGCGCGCAGGCCAGTCGCTAACCGCTCGTGCAAACTTTTAGGCGCCCGCAGCACGCCAATTCGCAGCCCCCCCGCCAACACTTTAGCGGTGCTAAACACAAACAGTGTGCGTTCTGGCGCAAGCTTGTAAAGAGGCGTACCACGCTGCTCAGCGGGTAGATATTGCACGCCGTCTTCAATCAGCCAGATATCATGGCGCCTCGCCAGCGCCACCAGCTGTTCGCGACGCGGCGCGCTTAAACACGCGCCGGTGGGGTTGTTCTGCTCCGGCGTAAGATAAATCGCTCTCGGCGGCTGCCGGGCACACTGCGCCTCCAGCAGATCCATGCGCATCCCTTCGCTGTCTTGACCAATCCCTACCAACTTGAGATGACCTTGCTGCGCTGCGCTGATGGCACCGGGGTAGGTCAAGGCATCGGCAGCCAGCAGCTCGCCCGGCCGTAGCAAGGTGCTGAGCGCCAGACTAATGCCGTGCTGGCCACCTTGGGTGATCAGCAGTTCATCAGCCATCAGAGACATGCCTAAGGTATTTAACCAGCGAGCCAGCACCTCACGATGCTCGCGACGCCCCTGGGACTCTTGGTAAGTCACACCCCGCGCTAATGCTGCACCGGATTGGCTTAAGGCGAGCAGCGCTTCGCTCAACAGCGACTGTCGCAACGGGTGGGGCGGAGGCAGGCTAAGACTTAAATCGATCACACCGGCCGTTTCATCAGCGGGAAACGTCAGGCTAACAGCGTTGTCTTGCGTTTTGCTCCTCACATAGGTGCCGCTACCCACCCGTGCCGATACCCAACCGCTGCGTTCAGCTTCAGCGTAACCCCGGGTTACCGTGCCGATGGTCACCCCTAGCGCATCAGCCAAACGGCGCTGGGGCGGCAAGCGCTCCCCAGGCAGTAGTTCACCTGCCTGGATAGCGGTTTCAATGGCGCTGGCAATAGCGCGATAGCGTGAACCAGAAAACTCAGCGAGCGAAGGCACCCACATTGTCATGGTGACAATAAAACCTTTGACGTTAATTTAATCCCCATTATGCTAACAATAGGCGATCTAAAGCAATCCTCAACCACAAATTGTATGGATACAATAAAATGAACAGCGAATGGGTAATCCTCGGTCCGGCCGCGCTCTATATGATGTCGATGACGCTTACCCCTGGGCCAAATAACGTTATGCTTACCGCTTCTGGCGCCAACTTCGGCTTTAAGCGCACATTGCCGCATATGTGGGGAATTTTAGGTGGCTGCTTTTTACTCTTTGCGGGCATAGCGCTGGGCTTGGGCGTGCTGTTTGAACGCTACCCTGCAATTCAAACCGCGTTGCGCTGGGTAGGCAGCGCGTATTTGCTCTATTTGGCTTGGAAAATTGCCAGCGCCCCGCCGCCCAATCTTCACGTCCAAGCCCATAGCGTACCGTTTACGTTCTGGCAGGCTGCGGCGTTTCAGTTCGCCAACCCTAAAGCATGGGTAATGGGACTGGCGCTGATGGCGGGTTTTCTACCCGAAAGCGGCCAACCGGTATTTAATGCATTGTTACTTGCTGGCTTTGCTGAGATGGTGGCGCTGCCCTGTATTGCGCTATGGGCTGGCTTTGGTAGTGCAATTGGGCAGTGGATCAAAACAGATGCCGCGTGGCGGGCGTTCAACATCACCATGGGCGTGTTGACCGCCGCCTGCGTCGTACTGATCTTAGGTTAGCCGCAGCGAAGTTCCTCGATGACATCTTGATCATCAAGATGAATATTCAAACGATCCGGGCGGTGGTCCATGGTGGCGGCCTCACCAGGGCGCAATACGCGCGCTTGACGAGTGCTGCTCTCACTTTGTAACTGCGACCCCATTGCTTCATCGAACGGTTCGCCGATGGCGTATTGGATAGCCTCAAGATCGCAGGCAGCTGCCTGCTCTTGATTAGATCCGTTGGGCGTTACCGTTGGCGGCGGTGGCGCAGCGTCTACGTCGTCGTTGGCTGGAGAAATCGGCATTTGCGAGCTAGCACAGGCCGTTAGCAGCATTGCACAAGCGCCAACAGCAGCGAGCTTAGCCAGAATAATACGGGGTTTCATCCTTGAATCTCCAAAAGTAGATTATGAGGGTAGGCTATAAATCCAACGGGCCAGGCGTTAGCCTAGCCCGTTGGATACCACTTGCTTTAAAACGCAGTCTTACTTATTCAGCTGCATCTTGGACGGCTTTACCGCCCTCTTGCACATCTTGGCCAGCGCCAGAGATGGTATTACAACCCGTTAGCACACCCGCTGTCATCAGCAGCATAAAGCTCATGGCCAATAATTTTTTCATTTTTCCGTTCTCCTTAACGAGTTATTCAACATCGGGAAACTCCGCTGGCAACTTAATTTGCCACTTGGGAGTTTTTTCAGGGTAACAGCGTTTTGGCAATCGCGCTCGTTTTCCCTACGTCACTGCGCGGCTGCTATGCTAACAATCATCTAACCGCTGTGTGGAGCCTATCATTTGATCAATTTCGAGCTAGATGAACGCCTTGCCGCCGACACCTTACCTATTGCCGACCTCCCATTAAGCCGCGTGCTGTTAATGAACGACGCGCGTTATCCCTGGGTGATCCTAGTACCGCGCCACGCTTCTATCAGTGAAGTGTTTGAGCTTTCTGCCAATGACCAGCAGCAGCTTTGGCGCGAGGCCACCCAGCTAGGCGATGCAATGAAAGAAGCGCTGGGTGGGGACAAAGTTAATATTGCCGCGCTCGGCAATGTGGTTAGCCAGCTGCATGTGCACGTTGTTATTCGTCGGCACAGCGATGCAACCTGGCCTGCCCCTGTTTGGGGCAACGGCTCACCTAAACCTTACGATCTGGATGAACAAGCACAGTTACGCGACCAACTGCTGGCGCTTATCAATGGACTGGATGTGTAGCCTACCCGTTACCCCGTTAATGGATGGCCTTGCCGCGCAGGTGGCTCATTGAGAAGTGGCCCACTCGCAGGCTGGGCGATACCCGCGACGCTAAGTGAGATGCCCAGTACGACAATCAGCGTACCACCGGCCAGGGCCACCCAGCCGGTGGCTTTTTGCACGCTGCGCTGGCTGTGCTGCTGTTTGGACAATCGCCGCTGCGCCCAGCCGCGGGCTAAAATACTGGCCAGTGCGAGTGCTGACACCGTGAGCCCCGTGCCCAGCGACATAACCACAACAGACGCCACGCCGACTGCGAACTGGCCGAGCAGGCTAGCCGCCCCCAACATTAACACTGCCCCGCTGCATGGGCGCATGCCTATGGCACCGACCGTCATTATCGCCGTACGCCAATCTAACGCCTGCTGCGGCTCAATATGGTGAGCACCGCCGCAACAGTGGCTATGATCATGGTCTTGATGATGCTCGTGGCCTGGGCTGTACGCATGAGCCGCTCGCTGAGGCTGATAGGCTCGCCGCAATTGCTTGACGGCTCGCCAGCATAGCCACGCCCCTAGCGCCGCCACCAGCAGAAAGCTGGCCTGCTCCACCCAGGCAACGCTACCCATGGCCTGGCGAGTGATCCAGCCCAGGCCGTAAACCAGCACCACAATCAGCGCAATGGCGGTCACCCCTTGCAGCAAAGAGGCGGCAAACGACAGCCCCAGGGCGCGCTTTACCGCACCACCGTGGGTGGCTAAGTAGGTCGCCAGGACGGCTTTACCGTGCCCCGGACCGGCGGCATGAAAGACGCCATAGGCGAAGCTAACACTCAGCAAGCTCACCCACGTTGCCATACTGGGGGTGCGTGACAGTTCGGTAATCGCCAGCGTTAGCGAGCGGTGCAGATCACGCTGCCAACCAAGTAGCTGATAGCTAACGCTCTGAAAACCGCCTTGCCAAACAATGATAAGCACTGCTGCGACTAGCAACAGGCCTAGCATTAACCCTAAGTGACGTGTGAAGGGCCTTGTTAAGGACATCTTAACGCTCCAACGCAAAAAATGTTACAAGATAACATAGCTATAAAACAGCACGCCACTGCCTGTTTTCGAACAGCACCTAGCGACAATCAACTTGGCCGGTTTCGGCAAAATAGCGCCCCAGGCCTGGCTCACCACTCTCATCCTTGTCGAGCAGCGCCGCTTGCATCACCAGTTCAGGATCCGGGTCCGCGGGGAGAATAGCCAACTCACAGGCAGGCTCGCCGTGCAGTATCAGCGCATCATCCCGAGGCTGACCGTCCGCCTCCTCGTGCACCACTTCGATGTAGTAGGTGGGATCAAACACCTGGTAGCTAAGCAGGGCGTCTGTCAGCGGCTGCGGCGTTTCCAGCGGCAGGATAAACATAAAGGTCAGCCGCCCATCGCGCTCCATGGCGGTATACTCGCTTACCTCGCCCAATGCCTGGCGTTCACCGTTAATACGCACTTCAGTTAAGTAGTGCTGCGCGGCAAGGTTATCGCGAATCTCTTTGCCTAGCTGGTCGAGCCCCTGTTCGAGGCTGGCACCCTCTACCTGCTGGAGCTCTTCAAAAACCACCAGGCTATAAAAAGGGTCCATACGCCAGGTTTGATGCAGGCCACTCACCACGCCCTGATCATCGGTGATGACCCGCACACTCAGATCGATCCAACCGTGAGGGTGGGCATGGGCACCGGGGCTGACCAGAACGCTACTCATGCCCAAGCAAACGGCGACTACGCTACCTGCCCACTTCATGGCGCGACACCCAGTTTATGCTGCAAGGCGACCAGCCAAGGGTCGAGCAAATAGGGCGGCAGCGGCTGGTTGCCCCTCAACGCCGATACCCGCACACGGCTGCCACTGCCCTCTTCACTCACCTGCAACTGCAGCCGATACTCCGGCCAGCGAGCAAGCGATGCCTCAGCCCGCCCCAGCGATAGATCCGCATGGCGAACCACATAGCCCTGCTCCACCATCAACTCGACGGCTTCGCGGAAGGTTTCTTCTGATGAAGTGCTATAAGCCAACTCACGGGGCTCCAAGGGCGTGGTCGTTGCACAGCCGACCAATCCACCCAATAGCCCAATTAACAACCAGTGCCGAAGCGTCATAACGGCCTCCCGGTGGCGGGGACGGTTTGCGTAAAGCGGGTTTGAAAGCGCTGACAGAAATCGTCGTTGCTGGCACTGTAGGATTCGCGCAGATCACCCCAGTGATCGAAGCGGCGGATATCGCGGGATATGCGTATATGCGTATCGTCGACCAATAGCGACACACGCTCAAACTCTACCGGCTGCTGGCCTACGCCACCGCCAAAACTGCTCCCTATGCCGAACCCGACACCGGAACCTCGTCCGATACCCAAGCCACCAAAGACCCGCATTCCACGCCCATAGCCGTAGGCATCATCGTAAGGATCATAATAGCCGTGTAGCGCACGTTCCCGACTGGCGCTAATCAAACCCAAGGCGGTATCAGTAGAGTTCAGGGTAAAGCCCCATTCGGTGAGCACCTCAACACTGGTTTCTAACGCCCGCTCATGGTTGGCGGGAAAATAGCACGCAGCCGCAGGCGCTGGTTCCGCTTGCGGCAGGCGATCAGGAATCACTTGGCAGCCAGCCAGTGCTAGCAGACAGGTTAAGCTTATGGGTATCGACTTCATGTTAGATCCTCTAACGGACGAGGCCGCTGGTTTAGCTCGCCGAAGCTAGTCATGCTTAAATGAAATGACATTGTAGTGAAGACACTGTTTTGTGGAGAACGTGCTGATGAATGTTTTACTTTGCCCCGACAGCTTCAAAGATGCGCTGAGCGCCCAAGACGCCGCGGCCGCCATGGCGCGGGGCGTGCAGCGCGCCATACCCGAGGCGCACGTTCAAGCCTGCCCATTGGCTGACGGCGGCGAAGGCAGTTTAGACGCTCTGATCGCCGCCACCGGCGCTGAGCGGCGCCAGCTCAACGTTCAAGACGCCCTGGGGCGTCCTCGCCAAGCGGCCTGGGGCTGGCTGAGCGACCAGCGTACCGCGTTTATTGAGTTGGCAGAAGCCAGTGGTTTACAGCACCTCGGCGTCGATGAGCGCAATGCACTGCACACCTCCACCTTTGGAGTGGGTGAACTGCTGCTGGCGGCGCTGGATCAAGGCGCCGAAAAAGCGCTTTTACTGCTCGGCGGCAGCGCTACCAATGACGCTGGGGCAGGCATGCTACAAGCACTGGGCGTGCGCTTTTTAGATCAAAGCGGCAAACCGCTACCTCCCGGCGGCGCAGCGCTTAGCCAGCTGGCTAGCTTAGCGCTTGACGGGCTAGACCCGCGGTTAGCCAAACTCAGCCTAGAAGCCGCCGTTGATGTGGATAACCCGCTGCTGGGCGAGCGCGGGGCCAGCGCGATATTTGGCCCGCAAAAAGGGGCATCGCCTGAAGAAGTTGAACAGTTGGATCGAGCGCTTGGCCACTTCGCCGATATCAGCGCGCATGCATTAGGCGATGATTTCCGAACGCTGCCGGGCGCAGGCGCCGCGGGCGGCATGGGGTTTGCAGCCAAGGCGTTTTTAAATGCCACGTTAAAACCCGGTATTGAGATGATTATGCAGCAAGCGGATATGGCCTCGCACTTGGCCCGTGCCGACTTGGTCATCACCGGTGAAGGGCGTCTGGATGGCCAAAGCTTGTCGGGTAAAACCCCCATTGGCGTCTCCCGCGCCGCCAAGCGCCTTAACAAACCCGTTATCGTGTTGGCAGGCAGCCTAGGCGATGGCTGGCAGGCCTGCTTTGACGAAGGGGTAACGGCAGCGTTTACTTTGGCCGACGGCCCGATGACCTTAGCCGATGCGCTACCGCGCACCGCTGAACTGCTGGAAGCGCGCTGCGAAAGCTTGCTGCGGCTGTGGGTGCATAGTCCTTAAAACACCATGTGCAGCCCTTGAAAAAAGCCCTCATCGCCAGCATCTAATGCAATAGCCAAAGGGTAACGGCAACGACTTAATGTCGAAGCACTGATGCCAAAGAGCTATGGCAGCGATGCAAAAAACTTGTTTTGCACCGGCGCTAAGACACCCTATTCTGGTAACACGCATTAACCGCCGCACATTGCGACACAAACACTGTTGCATCAATATTGCGGCATAAAGAGGAAGCAGGATATGACTGATACCAATAGCATTGGCCTACACGAAGGTAGCGCTAGTCAACTCGCCGAAAAGCTCAACCACCTGCTGGCCAACTACCAAATTTTCTATATGAACGTGCGCGGCTACCACTGGAATGTTCGTGGTAACGATTTTTTTGAACTGCACGCCAAGTTTGAAGAGTTTTACACCGACCTGCTGACCAAAGTAGACGAAGTTGCCGAACGTATCCTGACCCTGGGCCACAAGCCGGTACACGCTTACAGCGACTACGTAACGCTATCGCGCATTCAGGAAGATAAAGACGTTCACGACGGTAACACCTGCGTCAAAGGCGTGCTCAAAGGGTACCAAACAATCATTGAGCTGCAGCGTGAACTGCTGTCGCTCGCCTCTGACGCCGACGATGAAGGCACCGCCGCACAAGCCGGTGACTACATCCGCGAGCAGGAAAAAACCATCTGGATGCTCAACGCCTATTTAAGCAAGTAAGCGTCATCTTTTGAGCTAAGAACGGCACCTTCGCTGCGTAGGTGCCGTTTTTGTGTTCGCGTGGGACGATCAGCGCTGATCGGCAAGATCCTCAATCAACGCCCGCAGCAGCGGCCAGAACTCTTCCACAGAGGCTAACTCCACCCGCTCATCCGGTGAGTGGGCGCCGCGAATCAGTGGCCCAAAGGAGATCATATCCAGCTGCGGGTATTTGCTGCCAAGAATACCGCACTCAAGCCCCGCGTGGATGACCTTCACCTCCGGCTCGCGGCCCAGCAGCGCCGCATGGCGGGCTTTAAAGGTCGCCAATAGCGCGCCATCAGGATTAGGCGCCCAGCCCGGGTAGCTGTTTTCCACCTTTACCCGCGCGCCAATCAACCCAAACAGCGCTTTAAAGCGATCCGCCATGGCGACCACCGCGCTGTCGTGCAGTGAGCGTACCAGGGCGCAGAGATGTAACCGCCCATTTTCGAGGCTTAGTACACCCAGGTTATTGGAGGTTTCTACGACCCCCGGCACATCGGCACTCATCCGCTCGACCCCACAGGGGGCGGCGTGAAGTGCCGCCAGCAGCATTACACTGGCGTCCAGGGTAAGCGGTTCCGCAGCGGGCAACTCAGCCAAACGCTGAGCGCTGATGTTAAGGCCGCTATCGCCACTACCCAGCTCCGTTAACAGAATTTTTTCCAGCCCCGCGATAGCGACCATCGCGGCGTCTACCTCATCGGCGGGCAGCGCCACTTGGGCAAACGCCTCCCGTGGGATTGCATTGCGCAAGGTGCCGCCGTGGTAGCTAATCAAGCGCGCATCAAACGCTTCCAAGGAGCGCAAAACTCGAACCAACAACCGGTTGGCGTTCCCCAGCGGTTTATGGATATCCGCACCGGAGTGGCCCCCCTTCAGGCCGGTCAAGGCGATCTCGATCACTCGCTCGTGATCACCAGCGGCGGCGCTGGGCAGCTGGGCATCCACTTCAACGTCGGCCCCACCCGCGCAGCCAATATAGACCTGACCACGATCTTCGCTATCCAGATTGAGCAGCAGCGAGCCTTCAAGCCAGTTCTCCGCCAGGTTCAGCGCACCGCCCATGGAGGTCTCTTCCTCCAGGGTAAACAGCGCCTCCAGTGGCCCGTGGCGAAGATCAGGGTCTTCCAGCACGGCGAGAATCGCCGCCACGCCCAGCCCGTTATCAGCCCCTAGGGTGGTGCCATCGGCGTGCAGCCAGCCGTCGGCCACATAGGTGCTGATCGGGTCACGGGTGAAATCGTGGGCGTGACCGCTATTGGCTTGCGCAACCATATCCAGGTGCCCCTGGAGCACCACGCCGGGTGCCTGCTCGCAGCCGGGAGAGGCCGATTTACGAAGGCGTAAATTACCGAAGCTATCGCGGTCGTGGGCGAGGCCCTGGGCATCGGCCCAGCTTTCGAGGGTAGCCACCAGTGCCGCCTCATGCCCAGAGGGGCGCGGCGTATTACACAGCGTTCGAAAATGGCGCCAAACCAAGCAGGGCTCAAGCGCGTCAAGATGTGCGTTCATAAAGACTCTTCATTATCGGTAACCGAACTACTTTACCTCAATGAGGCTATTCACAGCGAGGCGTAGGGCTTTTAAGGCGTCATTATGGGCATTCTCCAGGGCACTATTTTGAAACGCCCAGGCAGATAACTGTTGATGCGCCAGTTGCTGTGGCTCGGTTAAAGTGCGCTGGCTTGTTTCGCGGGCCAAGGCTTGCAGCGCCGTGCGAGCAAGCGCGGGGTCGCGATGGGCGGTGGCTACATCGTCAATATCCTGCCACTCGCGGTCACTCAGTGGCATGCTCGGCAGTTGAGCGAGCAGCAATACGAGCACTGGAGCGGGTAGCGCCTTGAGTTCAAACGCCAGCAGACTAGGCAAGCCTGCCTGGAAGCGCTCGCTAAGATCAGCAAGCACCGCCTCGCCTTCTGAATTCAGCGCTTTCGCCACCATTACAGCGAACTCACCGGTGGATACCTCCCGGGTAATGCCTAAGCGCACCGGGGTAAAACACTGCGCCAGCCAAAAGCGAAGCAGTGACGCCTCAGCGCCAAAAGTCGCCCCATAGAGCGCAACACCCTGCTGCGTGGCGGCGGCCATATCCTCGTCCAACAACGCTTGTCCCAAACCTTGGCGACGCCGTTCAGGGTGGCTAGCAATACGCACCACCCGCCGCCAGCGCGCCGTTAGCGCCGCGCGACTACCGGCGTGGGTCGCCAGCGATTGGGCCAACAAATGCCCCTGGCGACGCCGCTTACCACGGGCCACCTGGTCGGCTAGGGCTGGCTCAAAGCCGCCCTCTTCCCGGGTGACCAACACCGCCTGAGGCTCACCGGCCTGCTCTATCGTGCGTAGCTGGGTGCCTGGACCGTCAAGTAGTTGGCGCAGGTCGTTGGGAGAGGTGCGGTAGTGGGACTGCACCAGCAGTCCAAACAGCTTTTCCAACCCCGCGTCTTGCTGGGCAAGCAAGCCCTGATCAACCACCTGCGCTGCCACTGCGCTGCCACCCGGCTGCGCGATGGGCAGCGGTGCTTTTAACAACAGCAGTTGATTGACCAGGGTTTCCAGCGGGTCGCCGCTATGCCAGCGGATGGGGGCGTTCAGCGTTAGCGCTTTCCATTGGGGCGTCAGCCGCTCCAGGGTCGCGCGAAAGCGCAGCGCAAACCCTCTTCCCGAGCCCTCATAGCCGTGCACCGTGGTGGCGAAAGCAATCCGCGGAAAGGCGGCCAGCCACTGCTCTAACAGCGCAGCGGGAATCGCCGCCGCCTCATCAACCATTAAGTAGCTGCCATCACCGCCCTGCTGCTGGGCGTTAATCTGCTCGGTTAAGCCATCCGGGGGTAAAAAAATCAGCTCGCTGCCTTCGGCCAGCACGAAGTGGCCTGGGGCCACCCGACGGCCATCCGGGCAGAGTGCCGCGACCCGTTCGAATACGCTCTCCACTGCACTCAGCCGCGGCGCGGTGAGCACTATGCGTTGGGCTTTGCGCATTAGCAGCCGTGCGCAGGCGATACCCAGCGCGGCGCTTTTGCCGCGCCCGCGATCAGCGGTGATGACCAACGGACGACGCCGTTTCAAGCCAATCAATTCTTTCACTGCGTAGGCTTGGTCTGCGGTTAGGCAGTCACTATCAGCCGTTGCTGTGTTGTCTACTTTGCGCGCAGGCAGGTGAGGTAGATGCAACGACTGATCAACGTCCCAGCGCACTAGCTGAGCTGAGGCCTGCAACTGACGCGCCAAGCGCGAAAGATAGTGGCAGCTCAGCTCGGACCAGTGCCAGGGGTGGTCGGTAAAACGCGCATAGTCCGGGTCGGGTGCCGCTCCCCAAGGTTGTGGCGTGAGTAATACCAGCAAACCACCGGCAGTAATCGTGCCCGCCAGCGCCCCCAGTGCCTCAGGATCAAACCCCGTGCCGTGAGTGTCGAGCACTACCAGTTGGTGCTCTGCACCCAGGCGCATGCGCGCCTTGCGTGGCGATAGGTAGTTATCGCCCACCCACAGCGGCGCCTGCCAGGTGTGGGCTTGCCATAACGCCTGCGCGAGGGATTGGCACTGCTGAGCATCGCCGCTTAGCCAAACTAGCTGGCGCCAGCGGCGGCGGGCTAAACGCTGTGCGTGATGCACTAACGCGGCCACCCTTCGCATTTGCTGTTGGTTCTCTAACACGTGGTTCTTAAGCAATATAATTCCCTACTCCAGCGCGACTGCTTCCCATTACGTTAGCCTATCAGTGTATCAGCGTGCCGCTGAGCGCTTTGTGGCAAGCTTTCTACTTACAACTTTGGTTGAATAATTTAACTACTTTCAACGTTTTAAAGCGATCTCACCACTCACTATTACTCTAAGAATATTCGATAACTCGTTGTTTAAATTGCATATATAAAATTTTTTATAAAACCTAGCGATGAGGCCGCTTACATTACTGATATTGCACTGCAGCGGGGCTGTTGTGCTAATTTAGCTCTGCAGCGCTAAAAGCCCTTGTTTACGTAAACGTAATCCAGCGGTGCTGCACTTTCCTGCATTCAGGTAACCAACACTAATAACGCCACACGCCAAACCAGGAAATACATCATGAAAAAAATGACCAAATTCGCCCTCACCGGCCTTGCCGCTGGTATTGCCTTCGCTACGTTAACGACCACCGCCCAAGCACAAGAAGAGTGGACAATGACCACCACCTGGCCGGAAAACCTTGATCTGATCAAGATTGACCAGCACTGGGTGGAACTGGTCAATAAACTGGCGGGTGAAGAGCTGCAGATCAATTTCCGCGCAGGCGGTACGCTAATGCCCGGCACGGAAGTATTTGACGCCACTGAAACGGGCAGCATTGAAGCCGCAGGCGACTGGCCGGGCTATTGGGCAGGCTTAAACCCCGCCTTTTCGCCACTGGCCACCACGACCAGCCTGTTTAATGGCGTTGACTACCTCAACTGGATTCAGCAGTGGGGCGGCCGCGAGCTGTATGAAGAGATTTATGGCCAGTTCAACATGGTTTATCTCCCCTACGGCATCACTAACAATGAGTCGGGCTTTATGGGCCGTACCCCGATTGAGAGCATTGCCGATTTAGACGGCAAGCGTCTACGTCTTTCGGGTCGCGACCAGGGCCGCGTGCTTGAAGAGCTGGGCGGCTCCCAGGTCACCCTGGCAGGCGGTGAAGTCTACCAAGCCATTGAGCGCGGCGTCATCGATGCGGGTGAGTTCTCTACCCCTGGGGTCGACTTTAATGCAGGTTTTGCCGAAGTGGCCGACTACTGGGCAACGCCCGGCTGGCACCAGTCGGCCAGCGTATTTGGTGTGATGATCAATAAAGACGCCTGGGATGCGCTCTCCGAAGAGACCCAAGAGACCCTGCGCATCGCAGCGGACGCCACCATGGCATGGTCATTGGCCTGGTCTGAGCGCCAGTCCACCGAAGCCACCCAGAAGTTTATTGACGCGGGGGTAACGATCAACCAATTCTCTGAAGAGGATCTGGCACGCATCCAGGAGGTTACCAACGAGGTTATTCTACGCGGCGCTTGCGAAGACCCTGACCACGCCAAAGTCTACCAATCAATGATTGCCTATCTTGAGCACTATGCGACGTGGCGCGATGTTTCCGCACCCTACAATATGAGCCGCGTGATGGACAATCTGCCTTCATTGGAAGAGATCGAAGCCTGCCTGTAAGGCGCTTCTGTGCCGCCTCGGTTTCCGGGGCGGTTTTTTTGTGCTGACTGCGGAGATCTTCCATGAATGCGATTGCCAAGGCGATCGATGCCATCAATGAAGCCTTTGGGCGCATCATCGCCCCGTTGATTGCCATCATTACCCTGATTGTTCTGTTCGATATTGCGTCACGGTTTCTATTTGGGCGCCCCAGCGACTGGGCCTTTGACGTCACCAAAATGCTGTTTGGCGCCCACTTCATGCTGATGGCGGCCTACGGTCTCAAGCACCACGCCCATGTGGAAGTTGACGTGCTCAAGCGCTTGTTATCGCGTAAGAAGCAAGCCGTGCTTGACGTCCTCGGCTATCTGATTTTCTTTGTCCCCTTTATCTGGATGCTGATCACCCTGGGCTGGAGTTTCTTTGAACGCGCCTGGAGTCGCGGTGAAACCACCTACGGCATGGTCTCGATCCCGGTCTACCCGATTAAAGGGGTGATTGTGGTCGCCGCCATCCTGATCTTGCTGCAGGCTATTGCCATTGTGTTGCGCGCCATCATGCAGCTTCGCGAGGAGACATCAGCATGAACCTAAGTCCTGAATTACTCACGCTGGTCATGTTTGGCGGCCTAATGATCGGGCTGTTTATGGGTCACCCGCTGGCGTTTGTGCTGGGCGGTGTAGCAGTTATCGGTGCTTTTCTCGGCCCCGGTGAGCGCATACTCGGCACCCTGATCAACAATATTTTCGGTAACGCCATGGACAACTATGTGCTGGTGGCGATACCGCTGTTTATCCTAATGGCGCGGTTTTTAAACGACTCCGGCGTTACCGAGAAGATGTTTGACGCCATGCGCCTACTACTGGCGAACCTGCGTGGCGGTCTGGCGCTTACCGTGGTTATCGTCTCGGTGCTGCTAGCGGCCACCACTGGCATTGTGGGCGCCTCGATTGCGGTGATGGGCATGATTGCCCTGGTGCCAATGCTCAAGTATGGCTACAACAAAGAGCTCAGCGCCGGAGTCATTATGGCCAGCGGCTGTTTGGGCATTTTGATTCCACCCAGCATTATGCTGATCCTCATGGCCAGCTACTCACCGGTCTCCGTGGGCGCCCTGTTTGCTGGCGCGCTGATTCCCGGCCTGCTGCTCGGCGTTATGTACGCCCTTTACGTGTTGATCATCTGCTATATCAAACCCAGCTACGGCCCCAAGGTACCGGCGGAAGAGCGCGCTGAAGTCAGCACTAAACAACTGCTTATCATGCTGGCGAAGTACGTGCTCCCGCCCATGTCGTTGATTCTAGGCGTGTTGGGTGCGCTATTTACCGGCGTCGCCACGGCTACCGAAGCCTCGGCCATCGGCGTATTTATCGCCTTTATTCTGTTTATGATTTTTGGTGATCGCAAAATCAGCACCTGCTTCTGGACGATGATAGAAGCGGGTAAAACCACCACCATGGTCATGCTCGTATTGGTGGGGGCTACTGCATTCACCGGTGTATTCTCACGCGGTGGCGGTATGACCGTGATCAGCGAGCTGGTGCTGGCCATGCCCGGCGGCACCGTTGGGGCGCTAATCCTGATGCTGTTCCTGGTATTTATTCTGGGCATGTTCCTGGATTGGACCGGTATTGTTCTGCTGAGCTTCCCCATCATGCTGCCCATCGTCGAAACTATGGGCGTGGATATGTTGTGGTTCGTGGTGATGGTGGCGGTAGTGCTTCAGACATCGTTCCTGACCCCACCCTTTGGCTATGCACTGTTCTACTTGAAAGGTGTGGCACCACCCGGTGTCGAAATCGTCCATCTTTACAAAGCAGTGGTACCCTTTGTCGCGTTGATTCTACTCGCCTGTACGCTGATGGCGTTCTTCCCCTGGCTGATTACCGGCCTACCAAGCATGCTACTGGGTTACTAGGCCTTTCTTCCAAAGCTTATCCTCCAACCATTATGGCCCGCTCCGGCGGGCTTTTTTGCATTAATGACGAGCCTGCAAAGCTGCAGCAGGGCGTCGCCAATGCTACTATTCACGCCCGACACTATTTCGCATTAAGTGTGCTGCGCTACTTTCCGGCTTTTCGCTACTGCTTTCCGTCAATGCAAGGAGTGTTCGCTTGTTCAGATCCGGCTATCGCGGGCTATTCGCCTTCTCCTCTTCGCTTAGCCGTCGCGCTACCCCCTGGTCGATTGCCCTGATCGCGGTAGCGTTCGTGGTTGCCCTGCCCGTGCTTGTGGTATTTGCGCATATCGCGATGCCCACCGATGGCGTTTGGCAACACTTGGCCAGCACCGTACTTGGACGCTATTTGAACAACACCTTCTGGCTCGTTGTGACAGTAGGGCTCGGCACGCTCATCATCGGCACCGGCACAGCTTGGCTGGTCGTTATGTGCCGCTTTCCCGGTAAACGGCTATTCGAGTGGGCGCTGCTGCTGCCATTGGCGGTGCCCACTTACGTGATCGCCTACGCCTACACTGACTTTTTGCAGTTTGCCGGGCCGTTACAGAGCCTGCTGCGCGAGACATTTGGCTGGGGGTATGGCGACTACTACTTTCCCAATATTCGCTCGCTAGGTGGCGCCGCGACGGTGATTACCCTGGTGCTCTACCCCTATGTCTACCTGCTGGCCCGCGCCTCATTTCTGGAGCAGTCGGTCTGCGTGCTGGATGTGGGCCGCACCCTCGGCCGTGGCCCATGGAAACTGTTTGCCAGCGTCGCCGTACCACTGGCGCGTCCTGCGCTGGTAGGCGGAGTATCGCTAGTATTGATGGAGACGCTTAACGAGTTTGGCGCTGTACAGTTCTTCGGCGTGGATACCTTTACCACCGGTATCTACCGCACCTGGTTTGGCATGGGTGAGCAGGTGGCGGCAGCGCAGTTAGCGGCGTGCCTGCTCACCTTCGTGATTGTGTTAGTGCTGCTAGAGCGCTGGTCGCGGGGCAAGCGCCGCTACTTTCATACCACCAATCGCTATCAGCAGTTGCCGGAGTACGCGCTGCACGGCTGGCGAGCCGCGGCAGCGACGCTGGCTTGTTTAGTCCCGGTGCTGGTGGGCTTCTTACTGCCCAGCGGCATTCTGCTCAATTTAGCGCTGCAGGGGGGCGATTCTCTGTGGGGCTCGCGCTTTATTGGCTACGCCTGGAACAGCCTGGGGCTGGCAACAGTGGCAGCGCTGATCGCCGTGTGCTTGGCCGTTGTGCTGAGCTACGGCGTACGCATGCACGACACGACGTTTGCGCGGGTGGCTTCCCGGGTCGCCTCTATGGGCTACGCGATCCCGGGTTCGGTGGTCGCGGTGGGTATTTTAATCCCGTTTGCCTGGTTGGATAACGCCCTTAACACCTGGCTCAATAATCACTATGGCTACATCATTGGCCTGGTATTCAGTGGGTCGGCGTTTATCTTGCTATACGCCTACGTGGTGCGCTTTTTAGCCGTCTCGTTCAATGCCGTTGAGGCGAGCCTAGGCAAAGTAACACCCAGTATGGATGCCGCTTCGCGTACCCTGGGGCAAACCGCAGGCGGCACGCTGCGCCATATTCACACACCGATGATGCGCAGCAGCCTACTGGCAGCGGGGATTTTAGTCTTCGTTGACGTCATGAAGGAGCTGCCAGCGACGATTATTCTGCGCCCCTTCAATTTCGACACCCTGGCCGTGCGGGCACATAACCTGGCCTCTGACGAACGGTTGGCCGAAGCCTCCACCTCGTCGCTGGCCATTGTGGTGGTGGGCATTTTGCCGGTTATTCTGCTCAGCATGGCCATGCGCCGCTCACGTCCTGGTGCTCAGTCCTGATTAAGATTAAGCCGTGAACGGGAACACAAATACTTGTGAAAGGTCGAGGTGAATATCCACCGGTTGGCCTTCTGCGGGTAGAAACACCCCCGGTACGCGCGCGTGTAGGTGAGCCTCAAGGCCGTTTTCGCTATGGGCACACAGGTGTAGCAGGCTGGTGCGTCCGAGTAGCTTCGCCATTACCACATGGCTATGGCGATGCTCATCCGCTGGCAGATCTCGCTCAACAATGCGCAGCGCCTCAGGGCGTATCATGATTTGCGCGTCGCTACCCTCCGCTAATCCGGGGGCAGGCACCCGCCCAACAGGCGTGCTCACAGCACCATTATGCACTTTGCCCTGTAGCTCATTGACGTCGCCAAAAAAGGTCACCACAAAGGGGTCTTGAGGCGCGCAGTAAAGCTCGCGTGGCKTTCCCGTCTGCACGATTCGCCCATCGCGCATCAGCGCGATGCGATCGGCCATAAACATGGCTTCTTCGGGGTCGTGGGTTACCAGCAGCGTCGCCGCGCCGACCTTTTTTAGCACGTGGAGAGTATCGTCGCGGATGCGGTCACGTAGCCGCGCATCCAGACTTGAGAACGGCTCATCCAACAGCATTAAACGCGGCGATGGCGCCAGCGCACGCGCCAGCGCCACTCGCTGCTGCTGCCCACCAGAGAGCATATGCGGGTAAACATCCATATACGCGGCCATACCCAGCTGTTCAAGCAACTGTGCCGCCCGCTCGCGACGCTCACGAGAGGTTAAATGTTTAAGCCCAAAGGTGACATTTTCCAACACGGTTAGGTGGGGGAAAAGCGCCGAGTCTTGGAATGCCAGCCCAACATTACGCTTCTCCGGCGGCACATGGCGCTGACCTGGGCCTGCAATATAAACATCTTCCAAGGACACGCTGCCCTCTTGTAGCACTTCAAGGCCCGCAGCGATTCGCAGCAGCGTTGTTTTACCGCACCCCGAGGGGCCCAGTAGGCAAACTACCTCGCCTGGGGAAACGCTTAAATCCACGCCTTTTACTACCGTATGGCCATCATAGGCATGACGTACATTGTGCAGCGTTAACGCTGATGCGCTAGGCACCGCCGAGGCGACCTTCAGGGTTGCTGTCATAAATCACCACTTGCAGCTGGTCAAACCGCTCCGACAAACGTCTAAACGCGGATTGGGTACATTTGGAAGTTGTTTGCATTCTATTTTTTATTGGTGAGTTATGCACGCATCGCATTTCTTCTACCAATGTTTTACTAATAGGGTCTTGACGGACAGCATACGAAACGCTTCAATAACAATGTTAATAATGCAACTTATTATCATTTATTAAATAAGGATGTACTAAATGAAAACCATACGCTTTGTTGCTCCGATGGCAGCGATGATGGTGGGCGCCACGTTTGCCGGTCAGGCCGCGGCAGACGAGCTCAACCTCTATTCCGCTCGCCACTATGACTCTGACGAGCACCTCTACGATGCTTTCACCGAAGAGACAGGCATCGAAGTTAACATCCTTGAAGGCGACTCAGACCAGCTGATTGAGCGTATTCAGCGTGAGGGCGTGGCGAGTCCGGCTGATGTCATGATGACCGTCGACGCAGGCCGTCTATGGCGTGCGGAAGATGAAGGCATCTTCCAAAGCGTTGAATCGGATGTCCTCAACGAGCGGCTACCTGAATCCATGCGCCACCCTGACGGCCTGTGGTTTGGTTTTAGTCAGCGCGCCCGGGCGATTTACTATAACCGTGAAAACTTCGACCCGAGCCAGATCACTAGCTACGAAGATCTTGCCGACCCGCAGTTCGAAGGCAAAGTATGCATCCGCTCTTCCAACAATATTTATAACCAGTCGCTGCTGGCCTCAATGATTGAGCACCACGGCGAAGAGGGTGCCGAAGAGTGGGCCCAGGGCGTTGTGAATAACATGGCGCGGGATCCGGAAGGTGGCGATACCGACCAGATTCTCGGTGTTGCCAGCGGCGAGTGCGATATTGCCGTGGCCAACCACTACTACTATGTTCGCCTGCTGAAATCCGACGACGACGCCGAGCGTGAAGCGGCGCGTAAAGTGGGTATTATTTTCCCCAACCAGGATGACCGCGGCACCCACGTTAATGTTGGCGGTGCCGGTGTCGTAGAAGGTGCGCCTAACCGCGAAAACGCGGTGCGCTTCCTTGAGTACCTGGCTTCCGACACCGCCCAGGAAATCTTTGCCTCTGGCAACAACGAGTTCCCGGTGGTTGAAGGCATCAAGAAAGACCCAGTCCTGGAATCCTGGGGCAACTTCAAAACAGATGACGTAAACATCAGCGTACTAGGTGAGAACAACCCTGAAGCGATCCGCATTTTTGATCGCGTCGGCTGGCGTTAAGTGATTTAACGCGTACTAAAAACCCCCGTAGCTACGCTGCGGGGGTTTTGCGTTATAGCGGGTCTAAACAGGCGAGCATGGGGGTCTGCCGGGGTCGGCCATCTTCCTGGATATAGAGGCTACGCACCCGGCTTGCTGGCAGCTCTAAGGGCACGTGGCTGACAATAACCACGATCCCATCCCTTGTACGGCGCGCAAGGCTAGCAACCACTTGCTGCCGTGTAATGGCATCCAGCCCGGCTAATGGCTCGTCGAGCAGTAGAATCGGCCGTCGCGCCAACAGCACTCGTCCCAGGGCGATACGCCGCGCCTGCCCGCCGGAAACGGCGGCACCATACTCGCCCAAAGGCGTCTCCAGGCCCTGGGGCAAGTCGCGTGCCCAAGCGCCCAGCGCCAGATCGTCGAGAATGCTCCATAGCTCGCTATCGCTGGCATCGCGGTCACCGAGGCGTAGGTTTTCCTCCAGGCTCATATCAAACAAGTTCCACTGCTGGGGCAGATAGCCGACGATATGGTGAAACGACCACTGCTCAATAGAGTGGCCGTTAAGGCAACACTCCCCGCTAAGTGGCAGCAGCTCGCCGGCCAACACCTGCAACAGGGTCGATTTCCCGCAACCTGAGGGGCCATGCACACAGAGTATTTCACCGCTCTGCAACGCCAGACTAATACGCTGCGGCCCCACCAGTGCACCGGGCAGGCTGGCGGTTAATTGGTTGACGTTGAGATGCCAAGCAGGCGGTGTGGTATCAGCGAACTCAATGCCAGCTTGCCCCCTTGGCGCTACCTCCACCAGGGCATTGAGACGATCCCGTGCGGCAAGGCTCGCCCCCAAGGCTAGAAAACTGTTGGCCAGCGGCGCCAAAATCTCCCCTAATGCCAGGATCGCCAATACCGCGGCTAATAGCATCGGCACCGTCAAATGGCTAGCCGCCAATAGCCCTTCTGCCTGCCATAGCACGCCCACAATGGCGCCTCCCAACGCTACCTGCTGCAACGCGGTGGTCAGGCTAGCCAGCAACTGCTGCCGCTCCTGGTGGGCCAGATAGTCGGCATCGTAACTTTTCACTCGTTGTGCCATATCCGCCCATCGCCCCCACAACACCAACGAGGTAATGGCTGCCAAAGGCTCAATCAGTGCCACCCGACGATGCTCGGCAAACTCAGCACTCTGGCGTGCCTGACCAATACCGCGCCATAACGCCAGTAACGGCAGCCCCAGCCAGGCTAACATTAACCCCGGCGCGGCGGCCCAAAGTAGGGTTTCACTCAACCAGTAAAGGCCAGCCATAACGACCATCACCATTAGCCCGGCCCAGCCCCAGGGCAGCAGTGCTCGCAAGACTACCTGATCAAGCTGGTCGATATCACTGACCAGCCGATGCATGGTACTGGCCGTGCCGTAGTGCGATGAACGGGAAGCCGACTGTAAAGGCGTTTGTCCCAATGCCATAAAAAGTCGACAACGCAGGTCTTTTAGCAACCCCAGGGCGGCATCGTGGGAGGCTAGGCGCTCACCATAGCGCCCGGCCGTGCGAACGATGGCACACAGACGAATCAAAGCCGCGGGACGAAAATAGTCGAAGCCGAAGGCACTCGCTGTCACCGTCCCGGCCACTGCCGCGGCGGTAATAAACCAACCTGAAATGGCCAGCAAGCCGATAACGGCCAGCAGCGTGGCGGCGCCCAGCAAGAACGCCAGCGACCAACCGCCGCGCCTAAGCAACAGCAAATCACGCAGCCGGATGGTGGGGGTAGGCATCCCGGACGGTGTCTTGTTTAGCCGCAACATGCCATAGCCTCTTGCAATGACAACTCTACTCGCTGGTCAACCCACCCCAGCCCAGCCGACTCGTGGCTGACAATCATCACGCTACGCCCGCGGCTAAGCTGCTCGATCAGTGTGTTGAGTTGCCAGGCGGCATCCGGATCGAGATGGGCCGTGGGCTCATCGAACAGCCATAGCGCTGCATCGCGAAGCAGCAACTGCGCCAACCCCAAGCGTTGCAGCTGGCCGCCGGAAACCCCCTGCCCGCGCTCACCCAACTGCGTGGCAAGCCCATTACCACGAACCAGAATTGGCCAAAGTCCGACCTGGGTGAGCACTTCAATAAGCTCTGCATCAGATTTGTCTGGGGCCGCCAAGCGCAGATTCTCCGCAATGCTGCCGGACTGTATCGGCGGTTGCTGACTAAGGTAGCCAAGCTGGCGTTGCCAGGCGTCGCGAGGCCATTGGGAAAGCTCGCAACCCTTCGCCTTCAGGCTGCCCTGGTAGGCAGTAAACCCCAGCAGCGCTTGTAAAAGACTCGACTTGCCCGCCCCACTCTCGCCCTGCACCAACAGCCGTTCGCCCGCGGCCAGCGTCAGATTAAGCGGCGCCAGCCGCAGACGCCCGCCCTCACCGCTAACACTTAACTCGCGGCATTCAACAGCAAGAGACTCACCGCTTACCGCTGCTGGAGAGAGCGGCAACCCTTGGGGCTGCCAAGTGTCCGCTTCCAGCAGAGGCGACAACGCCTGCATCGCGCCCAGCGCTTCGGCACGGGCATGATAATCGCTGCCCAATTGGCGTAGCGGCGCATAGAACTCGGGCGCCAGCAGCAAAATAAACAGCGCTCCCTGATACGGCACCGGAACGTCTGCTTTCGCCCAGGGCAATAGGCCAAGCAAGCCCAAGCCTAGATAGAGCGCCACCAGGGCAATCGCCAGCGCGGCAAAAAACTCCAGCACCGCGCTGGATAGAAAGGCCAGTCTAAGCACCCGCATGGTACGCCCACGGTAGGCGTCACTTGCCTGGGCGACCTTGGCCTCCGCCTGGTCGGTCGCCCCCATGCGCTGCAGCGTTGCCATCCCTCGAACCAGGTCGAGAAAGCGGCCACCCATACGCGCCAGCGCCGTGAACTGCTGCTGACTGGCACCCGCAGCGGCACGGCCCACAAGGATCATAAACAGCGGCACCAAGGGTGCGGTCATCAGCATTAATCCCGCGGCCAACGGGCTATGCAACGCCACCACCGCCGCGATCAGGCAGGGAACGACAACGGCCAGCAGACTCTGTACCCGATAGCGACTAATGTAGCCGTCCAGGGCGTCCACCTGCTCCAGCACCTGAGTTGCCAAGGCACCATCGCTGCCAAATTGGCGCCTAACCGGCCCAAGACGGCCAAGCTGCGTTAATAACTGGCTGCGTAAGGCGACACGGGCATGCCGACTGGCTTGGCGAGATAACCCTTCACGGCCGGCGTGGAGCAAAGGGCGGAGCACCATGCATACTGCCAGCCCTGCTAACCATGCGGACGGGTGGCCCAGCGTCTCCCTGCCCTGCCAGAGCAGTAACCAGTGATGGAACAGTGCCGCCAGCAGCCAACTCTGGGTAATCAGCAGTACCACGCCGATCAGCGCAAGCAGTGTGGCGCCCCGCAACCACCAGCGTTGCGGGGCCAGGCAGCGGTTCAGCCGCTGCCCCGGGTCAATAGCGTCAGTCGCTCCGCTCATGCTCGGCTTCGCCTTCATAGCCATTCACTTCAAGCCGCATGGCGATAAGAACAGTGACGACAGCCGCCAGCGTGACACCCAAAATCCAGGCGAAATACCACATAGGATAATCTCCTCAGTAAAGTGCTTTGTCGTTATCACGAATAAACTGCTCATTTAGGCGACCGCGCATGACCCAATAACTCCAGGCGGTATAGAGCAATATCAACGGCACGAAGATACACACCACCACAAACATGATCTTGAGCGTCAACTCACTCGCCGTGGCATCCCACATGGTGAGGCTATGATTAGGGTTGAGTGTCGACGGCATCACGAAAGGGAACATCGTCACACCCGTGGTGACCACCACCATGGCCATGGCAACCGCCGAACTGGTAAATGCCAGCGCATGGCGCCCCAGCTTCATGGTCAACGAGCAGAGTACAAAACCCAGCACCCCTACTATCGGTAGTAGCCATAAAAGCGGGAAGCGGCTGTAATTGGTCATCCAACCGCCAACACTGACCGTGACGATTTTGCCAGTGGTATCGTTGTAGCCCTGGGTGTCGATCACGCTGGCCACCTGATAGCCATCAACGCCCCATAGCAGCCAGACCCCACCCAGCACGAACAGTACCGCGCACACCAATGCGGTGAGGCTGCCGATGGCCGCACTACGGCGGCGCAATTCGCCCTCGGTTTTAAGCTGCAACCAAGCGGCGCCGTGGGTGACAAACATCAGCAGGCTCAACAGCCCGGCCAACAGCGCAAACGGATTCAATAGCCCCAGTAAGCCGCCCTGATACTCCAAACGCAGATAGTCATCGAACTGGAAGGGAACGCCCTGGAGAAGATTGCCAAAGGCGACACCAAAGATCAGCGCAGGAACGGCGGAGCCGATCGTCAGCCCCCAGTCCCAGCGACTGCGCCAGGTGGGGTTGTCCAACTTGGAGCGGTAATCAAACGCTAAGGGGCGCAGAAAAAGGGCGAACAGCGTCAACATCAAGGCGAAATAGAAGCCGTTGAAAGCGGTTGCGTAAACCGGCGGCCAAGCAGCGAACAGTGCGCCCCCGGCGGTCACCAGCCAGACCTGATTGCCGTCCCAGTGAGGCGCCATGGAGTTGATCATCACCCGACGTTCAAGATCGTTGCGGCCAACGACCTTAAGCAAGGTGGCAACGCCCATATCAAATCCATCGGTGACCGCGAAGCCGATCAACAGCACGCCGATCAGCACCCACCAGACAAACCTAAGTGTTTCGTAGTCCATCATCATGCCTCCCGTGGCGGGGTGGAAATTAGGTAGCCGGAATCGGCTTCATCATCCAGATAACCGCTACCGGAAGGCCCCTTGCGGGCAAAGTGCTGCATCAACCACATTTCGATGATGACGAAGGTGGTGTAAAGGATGCCGATGGCAATCAGGGTAGTGAGCACCTGCTCAGCAGTCAGACTGGAAATAGCCAGGTGCACCGGGAGGATCTCGCCGATGGCCCACGGCTGACGGCCGTACTCGGCCACGAACCAGCCCGCTTCACAGGCGATCCAGGGTAGCGGCAGGCTGAACAGCGCAAAGCGCAGTAACCAAGGGGACTTCTCAGGCTGACGGCGCACGCTATGCCAGAGGGCCAGGGCAAACAGCAGCAGCATGCTAAAGCCAGCGGCTACCATGGCCCGAAAAGACCAGAACAGCGGCCAAACCTTGGGAATCGACGCCTCTACGGCCTGGTTAATCTCGGCGGCCGTCGCATTGGCCACATCGTCGCTATAAGCGCTAAGCAGCAGCCCATAGCCGAGATCGCTGCGCACCTCCTCGAACCGGGCCTGATCCCCTTCGCGCTCTTCACCGCTGCGCAGGCGCTGCATAAGGGCATAGGCTTCCTGGCCGTTGACGATGCGTTCGCGGTGCTCCGCCTTAAGCTCGCGTATCCCCATCACTTCGGTATCCAGCGAGCGCGTAGCGATCAAGCCCATCACGCCAGGTATCTTGATGGCTAGGTCGGTGCGCTGTTCAGCCTCGTTGGGCAGCCCAAACAGGGTAAAGGCGGCCGGAGCGGGATGGGTTTGCCATTCGGCCTCGATGGCGGCCAGTTTGACCTTTTGGACGTCTCCCAGCTCATAACCAGACTCGTCGCCCAGAACAATCACCGACAGTACACTGGCCAAGCCAAAGGCCGACGCAATCGTGAAGCTGCGCCGGGCAAAGGCGATCTCGCGACCCTTGAGCAGGTACCAGCTTGAAATCGCCAGCACGAAAACCGCGCCGGTGACGTAGCCCGCCGACACGGTATGCACGAATTTGACTTGGGCAACGGGGTTGAGCAGCACTTCAGCAAAGCTGGTCAACTCCATACGCATGGTGGCAAGGTTGAGCTCTGMCCCCACGGGATGCTGCATCCAGCCATTGGCCACCAGAATCCACAGGGCCGACATATTGGTCGCCAGCGCCATCAACCAGGTAACCGCCAGATGTTTCTCTTTTGACAGGCGATCCCAGCCGAAAAAGAACAGCCCGACCAGGGTCGACTCAAGGAAGAACGCCATCAAGGCTTCTATCGCCAGCGGCGCGCCGAAGATATCGCCGACATAATGAGAGTAGTACGACCAGTTGGTGCCGAACTGAAACTCCATAGCGATGCCGGTGGTTACCCCCAACGCAAAGTTAATACCGAACAGCTTGCCCCAGAACTTGGTCATCTGACGATAAATGGTCTTACCGGTCATCACATAGACCGTCTCCATAATCGCCAGCAGTATCGATAGCCCTAGCGTTAAAGGTACAAACAGGAAATGCACCATCGCCGTAAAGGCGAACTGCAACCTGGATAATTCAACAATGTCCATGAGTGACTCCCGATGGATAGCTTAAACACACCCCTCGCCCCACCGGGAAACCACTGACTGGCGCTCACCCAGGCAAAGCGATGGGTATAAGGTTATGCCTCCACCCGAGTCAAAAATTTGATCCTGGTCAATTCCTTATCTATGCATGTTGCGGTTGCGACAAAATGCCCTTATCACCTGGCTAGTGCGCCTCATCCCAATTGGCGCCGCTCTCCGCCTCTACTATTAGCGGCACTTTTAGCGCTGCCGCACCCTGCATGCGTTTTTGCACCTGCTCGATAAACGCATCAACTTGCTTCTCGGCCACTTCAAATACCAGCTCATCGTGCACCTGCATGACCATCAGCGCGTCGAACTCACCTTCTGCCAGCCATGCATCCACATCGATCATCGCCTGCTTGATGATATCCGCCGCGGTGCCCTGCATCGGTGCGTTAATGGCGGTGCGTTCGGCGCCTTGACGGCGGTTGCGGTTTTGCGACTGAATTTCCGGCAGGTATAGCCGCCGACCCAGCACGGTTTCGACAAAGCCATCTTCCCCCGCCTGGGAACGGATGCGCTCCATATAGCGAGCCACGCCGGGGTAGCGGTCGAAGTAGCGGTCGATGTAGGTCTGCGCCTGATTGCGCTCGATATGCAGCTGGCGCGACAGCCCCCAGGCGCTCATGCCGTAGATCAAGCCGAAGTTAATCGCTTTGGCACTGCGCCGCTGGTCGCCCGACACCTTATCAAGGGAGGTGCCAAACACTTCCGCCGCGGTAGCAGTATGGATATCACGCCCCTCGGCAAAGGCTTCCAGCAGGCCTTTGTCCTCGGAAAGGTGCGCCATAATACGCAGCTCGATCTGCGAGTAGTCCGCGGCAACAATGCGATAACCGGGGCGGGCGATAAATGCCTGACGAATTTTGCGCCCCTCTTCGGTACGAATGGGGATATTCTGCAAGTTCGGGTCCGACGACGACAGCCGGCCGGTGGCGGTGACCGCCTGGTGGTAGCTGGTGTGCACCCGGCCAGTGGCTTTATTGAGCAAACGCGGTAGCTTATCGGTGTAGGTGGACTTAAGCTTGGCCAGCCCCCGGTGCTGCATAATCACCTTGGGCAGTGGGTAATCCAGCGCCAGCTCTTCCAGCACACCTTCCGCGGTAGAGGGTGCGCCTTTAGGGGTTTTCTTGAGTACCGGGATTTTCTGCTCTTCAAACAGAATCTGCCCTAACTGCTTGGGTGAGCCGAGATTAAATTCGCGCCCGGCCAGCTCAAACGCTTCGCGCTCTAGCTCGCCAATACGCTTTTCTAACTGCTGGCTCTGCTTGTGCAGTAGGTCAGCATCCACCGCCACCCCATTACGCTCAATGCGCGAGAGCACTTTGATCAGCGGCAGTTCGATATTATCCAGCACTTCTGCCAAGCGCCCCTCGTTTTCGACCTGTGGGCGTAGCGTTTGCTGCAGCCGTAGGGTGATATCGACATCTTCGCAGGCGTAAGGCGCCGCCTGCTCCAGGGCAATCTGGTTAAAGGTGAGCTGCTTGGCGCCCTTACCGGCAATCTCTTCAAAGGAGATGGTCTTTTCGCCCAAATACTTCAGCGCCAGCGAGTCCATATCGTGGCGGGTAGCCGTGGAGTTGAGCACGTACGACGCCAACATGGTGTCGGCAAACGGGCCCGCCACTGAGATGGCGTAGTTGGCCAGCACCGAAATATCGTACTTGAGGTTCTGGCCAATCTTGGTTTTGGTCGGGTCTTCCAGCAGCGGCTTTAGCGCCGCCAGCACCGTTTTGCGGTCAAGCTGCTGGGGGGCATCCAGATAGTCGTGGGCCAGCGGAATATAGGCCGCCTCCCCCGCTTCCAGCGACAAGCCGACGCCGACGATTTCTGCATCCATATAGTTGAGGCTGGTGGTTTCCAAATCAAAACAGAAGCGCTCGGCGTTTTGTAGCCTATCCAGCCAGCGCTCAAAGTCTGCCTGTTCGAGGATGACATAATCTTCACGGGCACTCCCATTGGCAGATGCCTCCGTMCCCTCGGGCTCGCTATCGTCAGCGCTGGCAGGGGCAGGCTCGCCGCCTTTCMCATCATCCACGCCTTCATCTTTGCCTTCCAGCAACTCACCTAGCCACTGACGGAACTCCATCTCTTTATACAGCGTGACCAGCGCTTCACGGTCCGGGTGGGCAATATCCAAATCATCCAAGCCCACCGGCAAATCGCAATCGACCTTGATGGTCGCTAACTGATACGAAAGGAAGGCCTGATCGCGATGCTCTTCAAGTTTCTTGGGCAGCGTTTTTGCGCCCCGAAAAGTAAGCGTTTTGACCCGTTCTAAATCGCTATAAATGGTCTCCAGGCCGCCGCCCATGCCTTGCAGTAGACCAATCGCAGTCTTTTCACCCACGCCGGGCACGCCAGGAATGTTATCGACCTTGTCACCCATCAGGGCGAGAAAATCGATAATCAGCGCAGGGGGCAGGCCGAACTTATCCTCCACGCCCCCCTCGTCCAGGGTTTCATCCTTCATGGTGTTGACCAGCGTGATATGGGCATTGACCAGTTGCGCCATATCCTTGTCGCCGGTGGAAATGACCGCATCGCGCCCTGCTTCGGTGGCGTGGTGGGCCAGGGTGCCAATCACATCATCCGCCTCCACCCCTTCAATGCACAGCAGAGGCAGGCCCAATGCTTTCACACAGGCGTGCAGCGGCGCGATTTGGCTGCGCAGGTCATCGGGCATGGGTGGACGGTGGGCTTTGTAGTCGCTGTACATCTCATCGCGGAAGGTTTTGCCCGGCGCATCGAAAACCACCGCCATGGGGCTTTCGGGGTAATCCTTAATCAGCCGCTTGAGCATATTCAACACGCCCTTCACCGCGCCTGTCGGCTGACCACTGGAAGTCGTTAGCGGCGGTAGCGCATGAAAGGCACGGTAAAGATAGGAGGAGCCATCGACGAGGACGATCGGAGCGCGAGCCATAACCAAGTTCCTAAAGTGAGTCGTAAAAAAATAAGTGCTAAAAAGAGTTACTCACATGATACCCGCTGCGCAGGCGGCCTGCAGAGTCAAACTCTATTCTGTTATCACAACAACGCTGCCAACTCAGCGACCAAGCCGCTACAATAATGGGCTTAGCAACCTGGGCGAGACTCTCATGGCTGTATTTACCCCGCTTAGCGACGCACAGGTCGCCGCGTTTTTAGAAAAATTTGATGTTGGCAGTTTCGTTTCCCTACAGGGGGTGGCGAGCGGCACCGAAAACTCGACGTTCTTTGTCACCACCGACCACCGCGAGCTGGTGTTAACCCTGTTCGAACAGGGCGAGCACGAAGAGCTGCCGTTCTTCGTTGAACTGCTCGACTATTTGGACGAGCACCGCCTGCCAGTGCCTGGCACCATTCACGACCGTGAAGGTATCGCGCTGCATAGCCTGGAGGGCAAACCGGCGCTGCTCTACCCGCGCTTGCCTGGACGCCATCCCGAGGCGCCTAATTTAGCCCAGTGCCACGCCCTGGGCGACACCTTGGGCCGCCTGCACGTGGTGTCAAAGCGCTTTCCTGGCCACCGCCCTAACCCACGGGATCTAAACTGGTTGCAGGTTATGCACCATAAGGTGCTGAGCTATATCAGCCCCGCGGATCAAATGTTGATGAAGGATGAGGKCGACGATTTCGAAAGTGCCTTCAGCCAACACGGTGAGCTGCCCCAGGGCGCTCTGCATGGTGATCTGTTCCGCGACAACACCCTGTTCGAGGGGGATCAGCTTGGCGGCATTATCGACTTTTATAATGGCTGCACCGGCGACCTGCTGTTTGATGTGGCAATCGTGATCAACGACTGGGCCTCTAACGAAGATGGCACGCTCAATCCCGAGCGCTACGAGACGCTACTGCGCGCCTATCAGGCACGTCGCCCATTAACCACCGCTGAGCGTGAGCTGTGGCCGACCATGCTGCGCATGACGGCGCTGCGCTACTGGCTGTCGCGTCTACTGGTGGTCTATGTTGATCCACCGGCCCACGATTTGACCCCCCACGACCCTGACCGTTTTCGTACTATTTTAACCGCGCGCATTGCCCATGGTGCACTGCCGCTGCCTGAGGTGTCTGCATGAGTGTGATGGCAACGACTAGCCCTGCCCTGCGCGCACGGCGTACCTGGAATATTGATCAGTGGGGCAGCGGCTACTTCGACGTGGATGACCACGGTCAGGCCCTGGTGCGCCCGCTGGGTAGCGATGCGGAAGGCCCAGCGCTACCGCTTAGCGGCCTGGTGCGCCAACTGCAAGCAGCCGGGCTGCGCCTGCCGGTGCTGGTGCGCTTTAGCGATATTCTTCACGACCGGGTGGAGCAGCTGTGCGGCGCTTTTGATGCCGCGATGAGCGACTGTGACTACCAGGGCGGCTACACCGCGGTTTACCCGATTAAAGTCAATCAGCAGCGCCGAGTGGTCGAAGAAATTCTGGCGACCGCCGAGCGCGGCAGTGGTCGCGTAGGACTGGAAGCGGGCAGCAAGCCAGAACTGCTGGCGGTGTTAGCGCTTTCCGACGGTGGCTCATCGCTGATTGTGTGTAACGGCTACAAAGACCGCGAATACGTGCGACTGGCGCTGCTGGGTGAAAAGCTCGGCCATAAGGTCTACTTGGTGGTCGAAAAGCTCTCCGAGCTGCAGCTGATTTTGGAAGAGGCCCGCGAGCTGGAGGTCACGCCCCGCATAGGCCTGCGCGCCCGCTTGGCCTCGGTGGGTAAAGGCAAATGGCAGAATACCGGCGGCGAAAAATCCAAGTTCGGGCTCACCGCCAGCCAGATTCTAGAGGTGGTAGACACCCTACGTCGCGAAGATGCGCTGGAAAGCCTGCAGCTAGTGCACTTCCACCTGGGCTCCCAGATCGCCAATATTCGCGACATTCAGCGCGGCCTACGCGAGTGCGCGCGCTTCTACCAGAACCTGATGCAGTTGGGCGCGCCCATTGATACCGTGGATGTAGGCGGCGGCCTGGGTATCGACTACGAAGGCACTCGCTCACGCAGTTTCTGCTCCGCGAATTATTCGATGCGTGAATACGCGCGCAACGTAGTCAGCGCCTTTGCCCAGCTCTGCCAAGAGGCGAGCCTGCCGCAGCCTCATCTCATCAGCGAATCAGGCCGTGCGCTGACCGCCCACCATGCGGTACTGATTACCAACGTGATTGGCGAAGAGCGTATTGATGACACCCCGCCAGAACGGCATGCGCTAGCAGGGAACCGAGAAGAGCACCAAGAAGATGCCCAAGTAGAGCTGCTATGGCGGGKGTTCGAGCAACTCGCCACCGCTCAAGAGCCGCGCATGCTGGTAGAAGCCTGGCACGACCTGCTGCAAGCGGTGAGTGAGTTACAGGAGCGCTTCGTGATGGGGTTGAGTGATATTACCGCCCGGGCCGAAGGCGAGCGGGTCTATATGGCTGCCTGCGCGCGGTTGCGTACTCAGCTTGATACCCGCAACCGTGCCCATCGCGAAATTATGGATGAACTCGCTGAGAAGCTCGCCGATAAACTGTTCGTCAATTTTTCCCTATTTCAATCGGTGCCTGACGTTTGGGGCATCGAACAGATTTTCCCGGTGCTGCCCCTTAGCGGGCTCGATCAAGCCCCCACCCGGCGGGCGGTGATTCAGGATATCACCTGCGACTCCGACGGCCGCATCGACAGCTACGTCGACGGCCAGGGGGTGGAGAGCACCCTACCGCTACCCGAGTGGGCTTCCGATGACGAGCGCTGGTTAGGCTTCTTCCTGGTGGGCGCCTATCAAGAGATCCTAGGCGATTTGCATAACCTGTTCGGCGACACTGACTCCGTTGACGCCGCACTCAATGCAGACGGCGAGTGGACTCTTTCAAACCCGCTCGCGGGGGACTCAGTGGCCCAAGTACTTGCCTACGTTAACTTCAATGCCAATGTGCTCAAGCAGAAACTCACCGACCAACTAGCCGCAAGCGGCTTTACGGCGGATGAGCAGGCCCGCTTTGCGGCCAGCTTAAGCGAAGGACTCGAAGGTTATACCTATCTTGAATGACTTATATTGACTAACTTTTTTGAATAGCCTGTCGWAAACAGCCCACAAAGAAACGCCACCCGTGGTTAACGGGTGGCGTTTCTATTGAGCTTAACGGTAGCGAATGCTTGTGGCGGGCTATCGGCTTCACTTCTTGCGCGTCAATGGGTTAGTTACTCGACGACGCTGGTCTCAATTTCTAAACCACCCGTCAAGGTTAAGCGCAATGATGAACCGCGAACCAGCTCCCCAACGCCAGAAGGCGTGCCGGTTAGGATCACATCACCCGGCTCCAGGGTGAAGTGGCGGCTCATCTCAGCTACCAGCGTGGGGACAGCAAAGATCATATCGGAACCTTCACCGTGCTGACGCTCTTCCCCATCAATCTCAAGGGTGAAAGCCAGCGCATTCCAGTTGGGCACACGGCTTAGCGGCAGAAACGACGAAAGCGGGCAAGCGCCATCAAAGGCTTTGGCGATTTCCCAAGGGTGCCCCTTCTCTTTTAGCTTCGTCTGTACATCACGCAGGGTTAAATCCATCGCCAACCCAATACCGACAATCGCACGCTCGGCTTCATCCAGGGTGGCATGGGTTAAGGTTTCACCCACTAATAGCGCAAGCTCGACTTCATAATGCACGTCGCCGCGTGAAAACGGCGGGTCCAACGGCTTGGTTAGATCCACAACGCTGGTCGACGGCTTAATGAACAGCAGCGGTTCAGTGGGAACCGGATTATCCAGCTCTTTCGCATGGTCGGCATAATTACGGCCGATGCAGACAACCTTGCCCAGCGGGTGGGGAAACTCCTGGCCATCGGTAAACTGTGGAACAAAACGCATGGCGGGTATTCTCCTTCTCATTATGCGTGCCGCATTCGCAACGACAGGCGCAACAGTTTACCCCACCTAGACGAAGGTTCCACACCCTTCGGCCATGAATTTGTTTCCCCACTGCGGGTTAGCGATATTGCTCCCCCGGTTGATCAGGGCTATGGGCCAAGAAATCTGGCCGTTGATTAGCTGCCGCATAAGGCGCTTGGCAACGATTATCCTGACGGTTAAATACGAAAAACACGTTGCTACGCGGGTCGGGCGAAAGGTTGGCGTTCGAGGCATGCAGCGTATTGCAATCGAACAGCAGCAAACCGCCCGCCTTGCCTTTGGGTGCTTCAATACCGTGTTCCGCCACTAGCTCGGCCAGCGCCTCTGGACTGGGCACGCCCACTTCCTGCGCCTTCAACGAACTTTTGTGGTTATCCTCCGGCGTTTCACCTAGGCATGGCACAAACTTTTTGTGCGAGCCAGGAATCAACATTAACGGGCCATTGAACTCGTGGTTATCGGTTAAGATCAGCGATGCGCTAACCGCATGCATTGCGGGCATGCCGTCTTCTGCGTGCCACGTTTCAAAATCGGAGTGCCAGTTAAAGCCTTTACCGGCAAACCCAGGCTTGTAGTTAATCCGCGATTGATGCACATAAGGATCGCCGCCAATGACTTGACGGGCCGCGCCCGCTACGCGCTCATCGCTGGCCAGCTTGCCCAAGCGCTCAGAGAGGAAGTGCACCGCAAACAGCGAGCGGATCTCCTGACTCTCTGGCTCAGTGACGCTGAAATCCTGATTGAGATACTCATCGTTGCTCATCAGCACCTTCATTTCCTGACGCAGCTCCTCAAGCTCTGCGCCTTCAATAAGGTTAGGGATAAACAAAAACCCTTTACGCTCAAACTCATCGAGCTGCGCCTGGCTTAACGGGCCAGAAAGCTGGCGGCCCTTAACGACCGCATCTTGGCGCGGCAGCCAAGTGTTTGCAGGGGGTGTGGCTAAGCGCGACGGGTAGGCATCCTGTACCTGTGGGCGCTGAGCCTGTGTACCGTGAACGTTAGGCGTATCGGCCATTTCACTATATTGCTTATGGGCGGTTACAGCATTTAGCGGTGTGCTTTTGACTGTCATCTAATCCACTCCTTGTATGATTAGGTTTCAGATCGAACGATGTTGCAAATATTCATAACAATGCACGCTTCAATCGTCGTGCAGGGAGTAGCCTAGTCGACTAAAATTTCCTCGCAAGGCGTGATTTCCGGTTTGATAACGTAGGTTACGTGAAAAAAATTGAAGAGTGGCTTTTTGAGCAATAAGTCACCTAAAAAGCACGCTCGATGCCACAATATTTGCGGCTAATGGCTCTAACCTTTTTAGTTAACTGAATAAGGAATCAGGCTTTGAAAAGACGGCTAGCGCTTTATGGATTTATCGGTGCCCTATTAATAACCGCCGGGTGCTCTTCAGCAGCCATGGATAGCCAAGAGACAGCCCATCACCCTGATGAAACCTTGATCAACACCTACTGGAGGCTGGTAGCGCTTGATGGCGCGCCGGTCGTCGCCCTAGAGAATTTCCGTGAAGCGCATTTGGTTCTTCATCAAGAGGCTTCTCGCTTAGCCGGCGCTACCGGCTGCAATACCCTGATGGGCAGCTACCGTGTTAAAAATGAGCACATAGCGTTTGGTCAAATCGCCAGCACTAAAATGGCCTGTCCAACGGCCCAAATGAAAACTGAACGAGACTTTCTAACCGCGCTCAAGCAGGTAACAGCATGGAGCGTGAATGGCGCGACGCTTGTACTGTCGGGGGAGAATAATGAACCACTGGCGGCCTTCGAAGCGGTGCATCTTTATTAGCAATACGGTTAGGCAACGCTATCTTTAAGGTTTTAAAGCTTCGCTGGTTATCTAACGTATATACAGGCGCAGCAAGCTTTCTGAATAGCGTGTTATCCACAGCCCTGTCTAAATAGCAGGTGTGGATAAAGCCAATACTGAATAGGTATTTCAGATACGAAAAAGCCGCCCTTTCGGACGGCTTAATCTAATTCTCTAACGCTTAACTTTTAACCACTCTTTCAGTGGTGCCGACACCAGGAGTCGAACCCGGGACCTACTGATTACAAGTCAGTTGCTCTACCAACTGAGCTATGTCGGCGCTTCACGTTTTCTTGAGAACATGACTGCTTTGCTGTTGGGCTTCGCAATCAACAAGAAATTTTGTTGGCAATGGCTGGGGTACCAGGATTCGAACCTGGGAATGCCGCTACCAAAAAGCGGTGCCTTACCACTTGGCGATACCCCAGCAGTGTGGTGGCCAGAGACGGAATCGAACCGCCGACACGGGGATTTTCAATCCCCTGCTCTACCAACTGAGCTATCTGGCCGCTGCCAACGGTGCGTATTAAACTAAAAACGCCGCTTTTCGTCAACACCTTTGTGAAACTTTCTTGCGATACCGATGCTTAGAGGTCTTTTTTCCTGCGCCATCTCTGGCTCGGCTTTCTCTACACCCATGCCTAGAGCCACTGATTACAAGTCAGTTGCGCTATCCAATCACCCGCCCCTAGAACGATCCCGCTCTCTTCATGCACGCCATTCATGCCTGCGTAGGCGGCACATAGCCTTCGGCTTKGTCGGTCTCCTGGTTATCTAGGAAGCGTTGCATCTGCTCCATGAGGTACGCACGGGATTCAGGGTCGAGCATGTTGAGGTGTTTCTCATTGATCAGGCGGGTTTGCAGCGCCTGCCAGGCTTCCCAGGCGGGCTTGGAAACGGTGGCTTGAATCTCCTGGCCCTGTTTACCCGGCAAAGGAGGGAATGGTAGCGCCTCTAGCTCTTTTTGGTACTTGCGGCAAAAAACGGTATTGCTCATAACGTGCTCCTGGTTCTGCATCTTCATTCAATGATCTCATCCAACCTGCTTGAAAACGCTTATTAAGCGTGGCCGGGTGTTGGATTGAGGCTAAAGGGCGTTAGCTGGCTCAGCAGCACTTTAACCGGGGCGGCAAGGCCCAGCGCGGGCGGATGATTAACGTCGTACCATACGCCGCTTTCGCGAACACCGCCCAGCCTATCGCAGCTGACCGGCTGCGGGGTAATCTCCAGGCGAAAATGGCTGAAGGTGTGATAAAAACTAGGCGATGTAGTCTCCCGCTTTGGGTTAACAGCGTTGTCTTCAAGCCAGTCGTTGAGTTCACTGTGCTTGTCAAACTGCGGCAAGCTCCATAACCCGCCCCATAAGCCGCTAGGCGGGCGCTGTTCCAGCCATACCCGGCCCTCCTGGTCGCGCAGCATCAGCATAATCGTTTGCCGGGTGGGCAGCGCCTTTTTCGGTTTGGATTCTGGGTAACGCTTTGGCTCGCCTTGGGCGTAGGCCAAACAGACATCGTTAAACGGGCAGCTCAGGCAGTCCGGTTTGCTGCGTTTACATAGCGTGGCGCCAAAATCCATCATCGCCTGGGTGTAATCGGCCAGCCGCGCGGTGGGAGTGTAGTACTCCGCCAGCGCCCACAGCTTTCGCTCCACCGCAGGCTTGCCCGGCCAGCCTGAAAGCGCATGCAGGCGAGTGAGCGAGCGCTTTACATTGCCATCTAAAATAGCGGCCCGCTGCCCCGTGCTTTGCGCAATGATAGCGCCAGCGGTGGAGCGGCCAATGCCGGGCAGCGCCACTAAAGCGTCGATACTCTGTGTCGGTAGCTCACCACCGTGCTCCGCCAACGCAACCTGGGCAGCTTTATGCAAGTTGCGCGCGCGGGCGTAGTAACCAAGCCCTGTCCAGAGATGCAGCACTTCATCCTGCGGCGCCTTGGCGAGGCTTTCCAGGGTAGGAAAGCGCACCATAAAACGCTCAAAATAGCTGATAACGGTGGCAACCTGGGTCTGCTGCAGCATAATTTCCGACACCCATACGCGGTAGGCGCTGCGTGGCGACTGCCACGGTAAATCGTGGCGACCATAGCGGTCAAACCAGGCCAGTAGGCGCTGTTGGAATTCGCTTGCCGCCAGCCGCGGCGTGGGCATATCCGTCATGTGCGTTCCTTAAACAGCAAGCTTTCTAAAAGTAAGGTGGTGAACTAGTCACTATACAAAAGCGCCGGCGTTTAGGCCGGCGCTACAGGGACTGTTTCAGTTCAGAATGTCGAGATACTCAGTTAAACAGACTACGCAGGCCGTCGCGGAGTTCTTGAGCAGCGCCTTCGCCAAGGCGTTCATCTAGTTCGTCTAACGAGTCGCCCAACCGCTCTTCCAGCTCTTCATCCACTCGATCCCCGGCTTCGTTACGCAGCAGGTCAACCACGGCGGTCTGGAACATCTCGCGGTCAAAGCGGCACCACTCGGTACGCTCATCGCCGAAATTACCTTCACAGCGCACGGGTAACGGCAGTTGCTCCAGACGCGGATTAACCTCACAGGCCGCGTCAGCGGTGTCGACCAAGCGAGCATTAGCACGGCTATCGAAGTTCAAGCTAGCGAGATTGAGTTCGCCTTCTCCGCGCACATCGATGCCGGGCAGGGTAATTAGCAGGTCGTCACTCTCCACTAAACCGTTGCTAATCTGGAAAGTCGCATCAAAACGCTCAAAGCGCGTATCGGTGTGCCAATCCCGCAAGGTGCCCTGCCCTTCTAGCTGAGCCACCAGCTCGCACATCTGCTTGGAAATATTGGTATTCAAAATCGCGCCTTCGTTTAGACGAGCATTAAGCGCGCCATTGAGGTTGCCGATAAGCGCTTCACGGGTATTGCCCTGACTGGTGACATCCCCGGTTAAATTAAAGCGACCGCGCAGTGGTGATGCCTCCTCTTTTTCACTGATCGCTTCAATCAACGGCGCCACCTGAACGTTGTTAATAGTCGGCGATAGCGCCCMCTCAAGGATGGAATCCGTAGCATCAACCTGGCCGGTAGCGCTGAGTTCACCCTCATAGAAGCCTGACTCAAACGCCGTTAGCCGATGAACGCCGTCGTCGCCACGCAGTTGCAAGCGTGGATTGTTGAAGGTCAGGCCCGCAAAAATAAGCGTATCCACGCTCAGGTCGCCCTCTAACGCCAGCCCGCTGAGCAACGATTGCGGCACTAATGTGTTGTTTTCCTGAGCAAAGGCTTTGCGTAGCAAGCCGCGACTCGCCTGTTTGGCGGTGGCCTCACCGGGAAGATAGCGATCAAGGTCTAGTTGGTCACCGGCTAAATCGAACGCCAAGCGTGAGCCATCCAGCGCGGCCGATAGTTCACCGGTAAAGGTACTGTCGTCAACTACCAACGAAAGGCTAGGCAGTGAGAACTGCTCGGCATCGCCTTCAATAGGGCTGGTCATGGCCACATCGCTGAGCGCCAACTCACCCGCTGTAGTAAGCGTAACGCCTGCACGGGCCAGCCAGGGGCGTAGCGTAAACGGGGCTGCCGTTAGCTGGCCACGGTAGCGCGGCGCATCGCGCAGCTGCTCAATATTAAGGTGCCCACTGACCCTGAGACCATCCGGCCCGGTGAGCTGTAGCTCTTTCAACTGGGCCGTTTGTGCCTGCCAATCGCTCTCCAGACCAAAGGCAAGGGCCAGCGCCAAACTACCCTGCCAGTTATCCGCATTGCGCAGGCCCGTTTCAAGCAGCCCTTCTTTAATGGTCAGTTGCTGTTCGCCCATACGTGCAACGAGTTCGGCGGCTTTTAAACTGAGCTGCTGTGGCTCGCCCTCTGCGCCTTTAGTCGTTCGGGTGGKCAGTGCCATATTTTCCAGGGCAAACAGCTTATCCGCCAAGCCAAGCCGCACGCGCGTTTCGAGATTAATCTCGCTGGTAAGATCGGGGGTGCGTTCCAATACTTCGGCATCAAGTCGATTATGCTTGGTCAGCGTAAACATGGCCTTCAATGGGAAGGCGCGCAGTGGGTTAACGTTGCTACCCGAGATATTCAGTTGCTGCATGCGCCACAGCGCTTGGGTTTGCGCATCGCGGAAGCGAATATCGGCATTTTTCACTTCAACGCTGGCAATACTTAATACCACCGCCAGGCTACCTGCGTCTGCATTGGGGCCTGCACTGGCGGGTGCCAGCACCGTTTCAGCCGCTCCCTCATTATGTTCAGAGAGGCGTTCTAACAAGGGTTCCCAGTTACCTTCGCCTTGAGCGTCGCGCTCCAGGTTAAGGCGCATACCGTCTAGCGTTAGGCCGTCAACGGCAATTTCCCCACGTAGCAACGGGCCGAATGCCACGCTCACTTCCGCGCGGTCAATCGCCGCAAAAGCAGCGCTATCTTCGGCCTGCTCGGGCAACCAGGCGCGGGCTTTCTCTACGCTAACGCCGATACGCGGGTAGAATGACCAGGTAATGGGGCCTTCCAGCGCCAAGTTGAGCCCGGTTTGCTCTTCAACAACGGCGGTTAAACGGGGCTTAAAGTCTTCTGGATCCAGAAAGGKGGTCAMATAGACCACGGCGGCGACCGCGACGATGGCAAGAATACCGACGGCTGCCAGTACAATACGTAATAGTTGTTTCATTACCCTTTCCCTTGTGGGTCTAGCTCAACAAAATCGCTGGTGGCGGGCATTCCCGCCGCCGGAGTCTCTGGATTAGCCATTGGCCGGTAACCTAGCTTGGAGAGCAGCACACGGTCGGCCAGTGGTAAGGTAGACGTTTCAATGCGCAGAACGCGGCCTTCCTGCTTGGCTTGCTCGCCCAGCAGGGCCATTAAGCGCGAACCGACGCCACGGCGGCGGGTGGTTTTGCGCACGCAGAGCTCTGAAAGCCACCACGCTCGGTCTTCGCCCTCTTGAACGGCAACGGCCCCCAGCAGCCGGTCATTGAAAAGTGCACAGGCAAAAAAGTGCTGGCCTGCAAAATGTTGTTCAATAAATGGCTCAACCGTTGGAGTGGGCATGCGCTCTTGGGGCGCATCCTGGTAGATGCGCATCAGATCAAGGCGCACCTGCTCATCGGCCTCCCAACGGGCCTGGTCGACATGGTGCAGTGTCACCGGCATGGTGAAATCCTCTTCGCCAAAGCAGCCTGGCTGCTATTACTGCCGCAATTGATTGCGGCTACATTTCGCGCATTGTAGCGGATGAAGGCGCCGATTCACTATAATGGTCGCTTCGCCATAGGCTGATCAAATAATGGTAAGTTGATGCAGAGCCATCGGCCGTCCCTCAGAGTGCGCCTTAGCGCAGGAGATGCAACATGTCAGCGCGTATTGCCACGGTTAGCCGTGACACCAACGAAACGCAGATCAAGGTCAGCGTCAATCTCGACGGTGAAGGCCGTCTCAATTGCCAAACCGGCGTTCCGTTTCTGGATCATATGCTTGATCAAGTTGCCCGCCATGGGATGATCGATCTCGACATCAACGCCAATGGCGACCTGCATATTGACGACCACCATACCGTAGAAGACCTGGGTATTACGCTAGGCCAGGCGTTTTTTGCAGCCATTGGCGATAAACGCGGTATTTACCGCTATGGGCACGCCTATGTCCCCCTTGATGAAGCACTCTCGCGCGTGGTGATCGATTTTTCTGGTCGGGCAGGGCTGCACATGAACGTAGAGTTTACTCGCGATACCATCGGCAGTATGGACACTCAGCTGTTCTGGGAGTTTTTCCAAGGCTTCGTCAATCATGCCCACGTAACGCTGCATATCGACAATATTAAAGGTTTTAATGCCCACCATCAGGCGGAAACGATTTTTAAGGCCTTCGGCCGGGCGCTACGTATGGCCGTGGCGGAAGACCCGCGCATGGCAGGCCAAATGCCCTCCACCAAAGGGAGCTTATAATGCTGCGCTGTAGCCTGCGCGATGCCACGGGCTGTGCCGTTAGCCCTATTTTGTCCACTTCTCCAAGGAGCGCTTCATGACCATTGCTGTAATCGACTATGGAATGGGTAATTTACATTCCGTGGCCAAAGCGCTGGAGCATGTGACCCATGAGAATGTCGTCATTACCCGCGACCCGCGCCGCATCCTGGGCGCGACCCGCTTGGTACTGCCTGGCCAAGGGGCCATTCGCGACTGCGTTGGCGAACTTGAGCGCACCGAATTACGCGGGCTGGTGGACGATATTTTAACCCGCCAGGCTAAACCGCTGCTGGGAATCTGCGTGGGTCAACAGATGCTGCTGGAGCGCAGCGAAGAGAATGGCGGCGTGGAGTGCCTGGGCTTCTTTAAAGGCAGCGTGGATCGCTTCCCAGGCGATATGCGCGATGCCCACGAACAACGCCTGAAAGTCCCCCATATGGGCTGGAACGTGGTCGAGCAGCACCATGAACACCCCTTGTGGGCCGGTATTGATAACCGCGAACACTTCTACTTTGTGCACAGCTACTACGTGAATGCCGCGGAAGATGCCCAGGTATTTGGCACGACTCAATACGGCAAGGTAAGCGCCCATGTGGCCATTGGCCGGGATTCGACCTTCGCGGTGCAGTTCCACCCGGAAAAAAGCTCCCGCGCAGGCCTTCGACTGCTTGAAAATTTTGTCACCTGGACGCCCTGAGAGGATTTTGTATGTTGATAATTCCCGCTATTGATCTCAAAGATGGCCAGTGTGTCCGGTTGAAACAGGGCCGCATGGAAGACGCGACCTCCTACGGAGATGACCCAGTCGCTATGGCGGCCCGCTGGGTAGAGGCAGGCGCCCGCCGACTGCACCTGGTGGATTTAAACGGCGCCTTTGAAGGCAAGCCGATGAATGGCGACGCTGTTACGGCGATTGCCCGCGCCTACCCCAACCTGCCGATTCAAATTGGTGGCGGTATTCGCAGTGCGGAAACCATTGAGCATTATTTAAGTGCCGGTGTCTCTTACGTCATTATCGGCACCAAAGCGGTAAAAGAGCCTGCATTTGTGGGCGAGATGTGCCGCGCCTTCCCCGGCCATGTGATTGTGGGGCTGGATGCCAAAGATGGCTATGTTGCCACCGACGGTTGGGCAGAGGTCTCTACGGTTAAAGCCACTGAGCTTGCCAAGCGTTTCGCCAACGATGGCGTTTCCAGCATCGTCTACACCGACATTGCCCGCGACGGCATGATGCAGGGCGTCAACGTGGAAGCCACCGCTGCGCTGGCCCGTGAAGGTGGTTTACCGGTGATTGCCTCGGGTGGTGTAACCAATTTGGACGACATCACAGCACTCTGCGAGGTGGCTGACAGCGGTATTTTGGGCGCGATCACTGGCCGGGCGATTTATGAAGGCAGCCTGGATGTTGCCGAAGCCCAGCGATTGAGCGACCAACTAACGGGAGGCGGCTCATGAGCCTTACTAAACGCATTATCCCCTGCCTGGACGTAGACGCCGGACGCGTAGTCAAAGGCGTTAATTTTGTCGGCATTCGCGATGCCGGTGATCCGGTGGAGATTGCCCAGCGCTATAACCAGCAGGGCGCCGACGAGATTACCTTTCTCGATATTACCGCCAGCCACGAAGACCGCGACACCACGGTGGAGATGGTCGAGCGCATCGCTGGGGAAGTATTTATCCCGCTGACCGTCGGTGGCGGCATTCGCAGCTGTGACGATATTCGCACCATGTTGAACGCCGGGGCAGACAAAGTCTCGATCAACACCGCGGCGGTCAACAACCCTGAGTTTGTGCGCGAAGCCGCCGAGCGTTTTGGTAGCCAGTGCATTGTGGTGGCCATTGACGCCAAGCGGGTCTCTGAAGAGGGTGAAACGCCTCGCTGGGAGATTTTCACCCACGGTGGCCGCCGCCCAACAGGCCTGGATGCCGTTGAGTGGGCGAAGAAGATGGTGGAGTTCGGCGCGGGAGAGCTGTTGCTCACTAGCATGGATCGCGACGGCACCAAGATTGGTTTTGACCTGGGCGTGACCCATGCGATTTCCGAAGCGGTGAGCGTGCCAGTCATTGCCTCAGGTGGTGTGGGCAACCTGGATCACTTCGTCGATGGCGTACTCAAAGGTGGCGCCGACGCAGTGCTGGCCGCGAGCATTTTCCACTTTGGCGAGTACACCATTCCTGAAGCGAAGCGCTATATGGCCGAACGCGGTATTGAAATGCGCCTTTAAAATGCCCTTTATCAACAAGGAACGTCGAATGTTTCGCTCACATCCATGGATGGGATGGCTAGCAGGCCTGCTGTTTAGTATGCCTGCTACAGCGTTCTCTGATTGGCCTCCGTCGTTGGAGTGGGATCATACCCTGGTGCAAACCAGCCTTTATACCCGCCACTTCAGCCCCGACCCGGAACACACTAACCAGCAAGACCTGATCAGCATTGAACTGCATAATCCGAATAACTGGCTAGCGGGCGTGGCTTGGTTCAAAAACTCCTTTGATCAACCGTCATGGTACTTCTATGCAGGGCGGGAATTTCCTCTTTGGCAAACCGATCAGGGGTTAAACGTGCGCGCCAAACTGACCGGGGGGCTCCTGCGCGGCTACCAGGGCGAGTATCGCGACAAGATTCCGCTCAATCACTTGGAAATCGCCCCGGCAGTACTCCCCAGTATCGGTGTCCAGTGGGGCCGGTTTGAATCTGACCTGATTGTATTTGGCGCCGCCGGCATGATGATAACTGCAGGGGTGCGCTTTTAACCGCTACTCCTCAACCTCGTCCAGCGTTAAACCTAGATTGCTGATACCACCATTGTGACCTAGTTCGCGCACCGCTTTCATCGCCGCTTTATCCAGCGGTTCACTAACGGCTTCCAGCACGGCGTCCTGGAAGTCATTTTCGTCGGCCATTAGCGGATGATCACGAATAATCAGCGCCAACGCCTGGGAGTCAACCTCACCCTCGGTGAGCTCTATAAAGGCGCGTACGCCCGCTCGAGAGGTGCGGCTCACGTCCAACACGGCCTCTGGGGAGTCGCCTTGCAGGGTGTCCAGCAGCGCCGAAACCGACACCACCGCATCCAGGGCACGCCGGGCACCAAAGCTGTCATCCTGTTCCGGCGGCTCACACTCGGCGAGCTTTTCCGCTTGGCGGGCAAAGTCGATACTGGCATTGGGCACATTAAGCCGTTCCCAAACCAAACTCAGCACAGTACGCAGCGTATGGCTATCACCCTGGCCAGTGGTTTGCTCATAAAGCACATAGTTAGGCAGCAAGCGCTCACACAGCGCCGCCATAAAGGCCTGCTGGGCAGGGAGTGTGAGTTCTTGCAGCCGTTGGTAAAAGCCCTGAGGTTTCGACACCATAGTGATTTCCTGGATCGCTTGACGTGGGATATTGGTGAAAAGTAGCGGGTACGTTATCTTCTCTATACGCTTGGGGTGATCCCCCAGCGCTTTGATGATTGTACGGCCGGCGAGGAGATTACCATGCATATTCATCTGCTACAGCACGGCCCTGACCATGGCCCCGCCCGTTTAACCGACTGGCTAACCAGTATGGGCCATAGTTACACCGTTTTTCATCTCTACGCAGGTGAGCTAACACCCCGCCCAAGCGAATCTGATGCGCTGATTGTGCTTGATGGCCCAGAGGCGCTGCTCAGCCAATCAGCGGGGTGGTTTAAAGCTGAAGAAAAACTGATCAACCGCTATCTGGACGGCCAAAAGCCGCTGTTGGGTATTGGCGTGGGTGCTCACTGGATTGCCCAGGCGTTGGGCTCAGTGGTGGCGCCTGGCMCTTATGCTGAAACAGGCTGGCATACGGTCMCCTTAGCGCCGGAAAGCGCGCTGGATTTACCCGAAACATTCACCGCTTTTATGTGGCACCGCTACGTCTTCAGCCTACCCGACGATGCTTTTCCCTTAGGCGGTAGCGAAGCAGCGCCGCTGCAAGGATTTGCCTGGGACAGGGGGCGCGTCATCGGCCTGCTCTGCCATCTGGAAGCCACCGCGGCTAGCGTAAAACAGCTGCTGGGCACTGCCGAGTGGCCCAATGCATCGCCTGCCGCCGCCCGCTATATTCAGGACGATGCGCAGATCCTTGAGACCCCTAACCGCTTTATTAATTTGGCGCCGCTACTGGATCGCGTTATGACTCAGTGGCTTAAAGCGGCGTAACCGCAGCAAGATATATGGCCGTCAGCGGTTCCACTGCCTGACGGCCGCTAAGCAACTATCCCAATCACCCACATGGATTTCTGGCGGAGCAGCGTCGCGCTGCTTCTCTAAGTGGTAGCGATAAAGCGGGTCGTAGTACTCGGTAAGTAGCGGCGCAAGCCAGGCTTCGTGGGCTTGAGGGTTGCCTTGGGCATGCTCCTTAAAGGCCAGTGCCTGCAGCCGCTGTAAGCGCTGCAGGCGCGCATTGCCTAAGCGTTTTCCTAACCGAATAAGCGCGTTGCTTAACTGCGCCTGCATTAATTGCCAGCCTTGATAATCGCCATGGCGAGCGGCATAGGCCAGCTCCAGATCGATAATATAGTCCTGCTGGATTTGAGCGAGGCGCCAATCCAACGGCATTTCGATACGCACCCGTGGCGATTGCTGCAGCGCTCGCCAGAAGCTCAAGGGAATATTGGCATTACCAATCTGGCGGGACTCATCTTCGATGACCAGCCCTTCCGTCAGCCCAATTAGCCGCTTGGCCAGCGCATGCTCAAAGTTGATTTGCGTGGCAGGCTCTTCGGGCCTGCGCCCGAAGGCAGAGCCTTTATGGTGCGCGTAGGCTTCCAGGTCAACGCCGTTCTCAAGCTGGTTAATCAGCGTCGTTTTTGCACACCCGGTCAGCCCCGAGACAACCAGCATGGGTTGAAGCGCGGCCGCGTCAATGCGCTCACACAGCGCTTGGCGCATGGCTTTCCAACCACCTTCTAAGCGCGGCCTTGAGATACCGGCTTCTTCCAGCCACTGCTGTGCGATTTTTGAACGTAGCCCACCGCGAAAGCAGTAAATCAGCGCATCCGGATGCTCGGCTAAATACGTCTGCCACGCCGCTATCCGGGCCTGCTTGACCTTGCCGCTGACTAAACGCTCGCCCAGCTCAATCGCCGCGGCTTGGCCGTGCCTTTTATAAGCAATACCGACCTGATGACGCTCATTATCGACCATCAAGGGCAGATTGACGGCCCCCGGCAGCGCGCCCTGGGCAAACTCCACAGGGGCGCGCACATCAATTAGCGGCTGCTCTTCTCTGATTAAACTCAATACCGCTGGCGTCGTGGCTAGTGTCACCCGACCACCTCAATGGAGGCGTTGCCTTGACGCGCTTTCATTACTCCAAATGAGTGTAACGACAGGCCGAATTCACGACCGATGCGCTCAACGTCATCTTCCCAGGCGGGGTCAACGCTGAGCAGCAGGCCGCCGGAGGTTTGTGGGTCGCATAACCACTGCCAGTGGGCTTCGTCCATGGCGGGCAGGCTTTCACCCAGGGCATCGCGATTACGCAGCGTACCGCCAGGCACAGCTCCCTGGCGACGATACGACTCCGCCTCGGCGAGACGTGGCAGCTTACGGAAATCAATTTGTGCCATCACACTGCTGGCTTGGCACATTTCCGCAAGGTGGCCTGCTAAACCAAAACCAGTGACATCGGTCATGGCGTTCACCCCTTTCACATCGGCCAACTTCACGCCAATGTTATTGGGCTTGAGCATGGTTTCCCGGGCAAGCCCGTGATGGCCCATTTCCAACAAACCACGTTTCTCTGCCGTGGTTAACATACCCACGCCTAACGGTTTGGTTAAGAACAACAGATCACCGGGCTTGGCGGTGCTGTTTAGCTTGAGCTTGTCTAGATCGACCAAGCCGTTCACAGCGAGCCCGAAAATTGGCTCGGGCGCATCGATAGAGTGGCCACCGGCCAGAGCAACGCCTAATTCGCGACACACCGCCTGGGCACCAGCCATTACATCGCCCGCTACTTCAGCGCTAAGCTTATCCAGCGGCCAGCCCAGAATACCTAACGCCATCACTGGCTTGCCGCCCATGGCGTAAACGTCGCTGATGGCATTGGTGGCGGCGATACGTCCAAAATCGAAGGGGTCATCGACAATGGGCATAAAGAAGTCCGTGGTGGCAATCATGCCGCGACCATCGCCCAGATCGTAGACGGCCGCATCCTCGCGCCCTTGATTGCCGACGATAAGCCGCTTATGGCCCGCCGCTGGCCCTGCCTTGGCCAGAATCCCATCCAGCACATCTGGGGCGATTTTGCAGCCGCAGCCTGCGCCGTGGCTATATTGGGTCAAGCGAATCGAACTCATCGTGTCTCTCCTTGGCACTTGGGGAATATCATCAGTTTAGCCCAGCATGGCGCATACTACAGAGCGTCCAGCGCGTCGCTAAGCTTATCCACGGCAATGACCTCCATACCTTTGGGCGGCTGCTTGGGGGCATTAGCGCGGGGTACAATGGCACGTAGAAAACCGTGTTTGGCGGCTTCGGCGATGCGCTCCTGACCACTGGGCACCGGGCGTATTTCGCCCGATAGTCCAACCTCACCAAAGACCACCAGCTCTTTGGGCAGGGCTCGGTTTTGCAGGCTAGAGACCACCGCCAACAGTACTGCCAAATCAGCGCTGGTTTCGAGCACTTTGACACCTCCGACGACGTTTAAAAATACGTCCTGGTCGCCGGTAAACAGGCCGCCGTGGCGATTAAGTACCGCTAACAGCATGGCCAGACGGTTTTGATCCACGCCGACGGCGACTCGGCGTGGATTACCCAGCGCGGACTCATCCACCAGCGCCTGAACCTCGACCAGAATCGGCCGAGTGCCTTCCCAGACGACCATGACTAAGCTACCTGGGGCCTGCTCCTCCTGACGGGAAAGAAAGATCGCGCTGGGATTTTTAACCTCTTTAAGGCCCTGCTCTAGCATAGCGAAAACGCCGAGCTCGTTAACGGCACCAAAGCGGTTTTTCTGTCCGCGCAGGGTGCGAAAGCGTGAGTCTGCACCGCCTTCTAATAACAGCGAGGCATCAATCATATGCTCAAGCACTTTAGGGCCAGCCAGTGAACCGTCTTTGGTGACGTGCCCCACCAGTAATAAGACGGTATTGGTCTTCTTGGCAAAGCGCGTCAGCGCGGCGGCCGACTCGCGCACTTGGGCAACGCCACCAGGCGCAGAAGCTATATCTTCCAGATGCATGGTTTGGATGGAGTCGATCACCAAAATCTCTGGTTTCTCCCGCTCAGCCACCGCCAGAATAGTTTCTACACTGGTCTCGGCCAGCATTTTCAAACCATTGGTGGGCAACTGTAAGCGATGGGCACGCATGGCGACCTGAGAGAGCGACTCCTCCCCCGTCACATAGAGGATACGACGCTGCTGGGCCAGCTTGCAGGCCGTTTGCAGCAGTAGGGTCGATTTACCCGCGCCAGGATTGCCCCCCAACAGCACCGCAGAGCCAGGCACAAGCCCGCCGCCCAGCACACGGTCAAACTCTGCGAAGGTGGAACTCATACGTGGTACTTCGCTGAGATCCACATTACCCAGGTCGATCACTTCGCGCGACAGATCACCCGCGTAGCCAGATCGGCCGGGGGTTGCACCCCCACCGGGGCGGGCGCTTGCCAAATGAACTTCGCTGAGGGTGTTCCACTCTTGGCAACTGCTGCMCTGCCCCTGCCATTTACGGTATTCGGCGCCGCACTCGGTGCATACAAAGGCGCTTTTGGCTTTAGCCACTGCCATTACACTCCTACTGTTGCTAGCTTTTATGGCTTATCTTCGCTGAGTTGCCACAAGCGCTAAATTGCTTAAACCTGTTGCACTTGCCTGCGTTACGCTATTCACCGCTACAAACACAAAAGGCGGCCAGTGGCCGCCTTTTGTACTACTGGCTAACGCGTTACTGACGCTTTAGCTGCAGCATTTCGCCATTTTCAAAGCGGCGACGCTCTGGGTCAATCAACTCCAACGTGCTGTCATCGATACGCATGAAGTAGTAAATCTGACCATCGCCATCGGGCGTCAGCTCGTAAACGGTAGCGTCCGGGTCAGACGGTGTACCTGTTAGCACTTCCCAGTTACCCGCGTAGTTTTCATCTGGCGGGGTCTGAGGGTGGTTACGGTAGCTGGCGTTCAGCGTGAAGGTGCGTTCTTCAGCTGGACTCATATCTTCACCCACCATGGTGACATCCAGATCGATACCATCGCAATTACGGCAAGGCAGTGAGCCCTGGTAATTTTGCTGTGCGGCAGCCGCTTCCTCTTGCTGCTGTTCCATAGGGCCGCTTGCACAGCCAGCCAGCAGTGCCAACATGGCCGAACCGGCCAGCAAACTCTTAAGTTGCATAGAGTGTCTCCTTAATCTCGTGTTGGACATCACATTTATTTACGCGCACTTGTGACAGCATAACCGCTACAAGGTGCGACGCACACCCCTAGCTACGCGAATGCTTGCGCTTAGTTAGCCTTCAAGCGACCATGGTGTACCTTGCTAGGATAATCAGGTTACCCCTATGAGCCAATACTGGAGTCCGGCCGTTCGCGAACTTACCCCTTACGTGCCCGGTGAGCAGCCACGCGAGCAGCTTGTTAAGCTCAATACCAATGAAAATCCTTACCCGCCCGCTCCGGGTGTCGGTGAGGCGCTGCGCGATTACGCGACAGACCATCTGCGCCTCTATCCTGACCCAACCTCTGCAGCGCTGCGTGAAGCATTAGCGGAGTCGTTTCAGGTAGCGAGCAGCCAAGTCTTTGTAGGCAATGGTTCCGATGAAGTGCTGGCGCTTGCCTTCCAGGCATTTTTCCGCCATAACGCGCCCCTCGACGTACCCACGATCACCTATAGTTTCTATCCCGTCTACGCCAATCTTTATGGCGTTGAGCTGCGTAAGCATCCCCTTAACGCCCTGTGGGAAGTCGATATTGATGCGCTGGCGGCGGCCACGCACCGTAGCGGCGTTATTTTTGCCAACCCGAATGCGCCTACCGGCCATGCGCACCCGCTGGAGGCCATTGAGGCACTGCTTAAGCGAGTCACTGATCGCGTAGTGCTAGTGGATGAGGCGTATGTCGATTTCGGCGCTGAGAGCGCTGTAGCGCTAATTGATCGCTATCCTAACCTGCTGGTCACCGGCACGTTTTCTAAATCACGCAGTTTGGCAGGTTTGCGGTTGGGCTATGCGGTGGGCTCACAGGAGTTGATTGATGGCCTGCTGCGGGTAAAAGACTCCTTTAACTCTTATCCTGTCGATAGTTTGGCAAGCCTACTAGGCATCGCCGCGCTGAAAGATGTCGAGCATTTTGAAGCCTGCCGCGAGCATGTGATTACCACCCGTGAGCGTACCCGTCAGCGCCTCGAAAATTTGGGCTTTGAGGTGCTGCCTTCTAAGGCCAACTTCGTGCTTGCCCAGCACCCCGACTACTCAGGCGCCCAGCTATTTACGGGCCTGCGCGAGCGGGGCATTCTGGTGCGCCACTTTAATACCGCCGAGCTCAACAACTTCCTACGTATCACCATCGGCACCGATGATGAGATGGATAGTTTGATTGAAGCCCTGGAGACAATCTGCGGATAGCCTTAGTGTGAGGCGTGAGGCGTGAGGCGTGAGGCGTGAGGCGTGAGGCGTGAGGCGTGAGGCGTGAGGCGTGAGGCGGAACAGGATATTGGGGAGACCCCCATTCACCAACGTTTTCTACTCACGATTCACGACTTACCCTTCACCCAACACAAAAAAAATCCCCCAAGGCATCAGCCCTGGGGGATTTTTCATAATAAGTGCCTGACGATGACCTACTCTCGCATGGGGAGACCCCACACTACCATCGGCGCTAAGCGGTTTCACTTCTGAGTTCGGCAAGGGATCAGGTGGTTCACGCGTGCTATGGTCGTCAGGCGTAACTGTTAATGTACATCATGCTGACTAGCGTTTTTGCTATCTTGTGATCGTCTCATTGCCTGTCGCCCTGGCGTTATGTCGCTTGGGCCACACGCTGCGTATCCGGCTTTGAATGTTGCGTCATCATCACGACCAGACCCCTTGGGTGTTATAGGGTCAAGCCTCACGGGCCATTAGTACACGTTAGCTCAACGCCTTGCAGCGCTTCCACACCGTGCCTATCAACCAGCTGGTCTCGCTGGGCCCTTCAGGAGGCTCTAGGCCTCAGGGATGTCTCATCTTGAAGGGGGCTTCCCGCTTAGATGCTTTCAGCGGTTATCCCGTCCGACCATAGCTACCCGGCAATGCCACTGGCGTGACAACCGGAACACCAGAGGGTCGTCCACTCCGGTCCTCTCGTACTAGGAGCAGCCCTTCTCAAACATCCAACGCCCACGGCAGATAGGGACCGAACTGTCTCACGACGTTCTAAACCCAGCTCGCGTACCACTTTAAATGGCGAACAGCCATACCCTTGGGACCGACTTCAGCCCCAGGATGTGATGAGCCGACATCGAGGTGCCAAACMCCGCCGTCGATGTGAACTCTTGGGCGGTATCAGCCTGTTATCCCCGGAGTACCTTTTATCCGTTGAGCGATGGCCCTTCCATACAGAACCACCGGATCACTAGAACCTGCTTTCGCACCTGCTCGACGTGTCTGTCTCGCAGTCAAGCACCCTTATGCTCTTGCACTCAATGCACGATGTCCGACCGTGCTGAGGGTACCTTCGTGCTCCTCCGTTACTCTTTAGGAGGAGACCGCCCCAGTCAAACTACCCACCACACACTGTCCTCGATCCGGATAACGGACCTGAGTGAGAACGCCAATGATGCCAGGCTGGTATTTCAAGGTTGGCTCCGCCCGAACTGGCGTCCGAGTTTCAAAGCCTCCCAGCTATCCTACACAGGCAACATCAGCGTCCAGTGTGAAGCTATAGTAAAGGTTCACGGGGTCTTTCCGTCTAGCCGCGGGTACACCGCATCTTCACGGCGATTTCAATTTCACTGAGTCTCGGGTGGAGACAGCGTGGCCATCATTACGCCATTCGTGCAGGTCGGAACTTACCCGACAAGGAATTTCGCTACCTTAGGACCGTTATAGTTACGGCCGCCGTTTACCGGGGCTTCAATCAAGAGCTTCGCCTTGCGGCTAACACCATCATTTAACCTTCCGGCACCGGGCAGGCGTCACACCCTATACGTCCGCTTGCGCGTTAGCAGAGTGCTGTGTTTTTAATAAACAGTTGCAGCCACCTGGTATCTTCGACCGGTTCGGGCTAGGAGAGCAAGTCTCTTCACCCTACGCCGGCGTGCCTTCTCCCGAAGTTACGGCACCATTTTGCCTAGTTCCTTCACCCGAGTTCTCTCAAGCGCCTTGGGATTCTCACCCTGACCACCTGTGTCGGTTTGGGGTACGGTCGCACATGATCTGAAGCTTAGAGGCTTTTCCTGGAAGCGTGGCATCAGTGACTTCCTGACCGTGGTCAGTTCATCTCGTGTCTCGGCCTTGAAAGGGTCCGGATTTACCTAAACCCTCAGCCTACTCACTTTCACCAGGACAACCAACGCCTGGCTCACCTAGCCTTCTTCGTCCCCCATCGCAACCATGTCCGGTACGGGAATATTGACCCGTTTCCCATCGACTACGCCTTTCGGCCTCGCCTTAGGGGCCGACTCACTCTGCTCCGATTAGCGTCGAACAGAAACCCTTGGTCTTCCGGCGAGGGAGTTTTTCACTCCCTTTATCGTTACTCATGTCAGCATTCGCACTCGTGATACCTCCAGCAGACTTCTCAATCCACCTTCATTGGCGTACACGACGCTCCTCTACCGCTCATCCAAAGGATGAACCCGTAGCTTCGGTACCTGGTTTAGCCCCGTTACATCTTCCGCGCAGGCCGACTCGACTAGTGAGCTATTACGCTTTCTTTAAAGGATGGCTGCTTCTAAGCCAACCTCCTAGCTGTCTGAGCCTTCCCACATCGTTTCCCACTTAACCAGGATTTCGGGACCTTAGCTGACGGTCTGGGTTGTTTCCCTTTTCACGACGGACGTTAGCACCCGCCGTGTGTCTCCCACGCGTTACTCACCGGTATTCGGAGTTTGCCTCGGGTTGGTAAGTCGGGATGACCCCCTAGCCGAAACAGTGCTCTACCCCCGGCGGTACTACGTGAGGCGCTACCTAAATAGCTTTCGAGGAGAACCAGCTATCTCCGAGCTTGATTAGCCTTTCACTCCGATCCACAAGTCATCCAAATCTTTTTCAACAGATCCTGGTTCGGGCCTCCAATTGATGTTACTCAATCTTCACCCTGCTCATGGATAGATCGCTCGGTTTCGGGTCTATATCCAGCGACTGTGTCGCCCAGTTAAGACTCGGTTTCCCTACGGCTCCCCTATACGGTTAACCTCGCCACTGAATATAAGTCGCTGACCCATTATACAAAAGGTACGCAGTCACAGAACAAGTCTGCTCCTACTGCTTGTACGCACACGGTTTCAGGATCTATTTCACTCCCCTCTCCGGGGTTCTTTTCGCCTTTCCCTCACGGTACTGGTTCACTATCGGTCAGCCAGGAGTATTTAGCCTTGGAGGATGGTCCCCCCGTCTTCAGTCAAGGTTTCTCGTGCCCCGACCTACTCGATTTCACATGATCAGATTTTCGACTACGGGGCTATCACCCGCTACGGCCACGCTTCCCAACGTGTTCGCCTAATCAGTCACATGCTTAAGGGCTGGTCCCCGTTCGCTCGCCGCTACTAGGGGAATCTCGGTTGATTTCTTTTCCTCAGGGTACTTAGATGTTTCAGTTCCCCTGGTTCGCCTCGTACACCTATGTATTCAGTGCACGATACTCATCTTATGATGAGTGGGTTTCCCCATTCAGAAATGCCCGGGTCACAGGTTGTTGCCACCTCACCGAGCCTTATCGCAGGCTACCACGTCTTTCATCGCCTCTGGCTGCCTAGGCATCCACCGTGTGCGCTTCATTGCTTGACCCTATAACCCGAAGGAGTCTGGATGTCGCAATGATCACGTTTCATTTTGCCGGATACGCTTGAGACGTATCACAATTTAAGACCATACCTTGCGGTATGTTCTTGTCAGCATGATATACATTGTTAAAGAGCGACTGCTATACGCAGTGATAAGGCAACGCCGTAGGCGGCTGGCTTATCACTGCGCATCAACAGCTATCTGATCAGGTAATTCATTGTGGACGCTTACCGACTGTGACGCATCGTTTAAGGAGGTGATCCAGCCGCAGGTTCCCCTACGGCTACCTTGTTACGACTTCACCCCAGTCATGAACCACACCGTGGTGATCGCCCTCTTGCGTTAGGCTAACCACTTCTGGTGCAGTCCACTCCCATGGTGTGACGGGCGGTGTGTACAAGGCCCGGGAACGTATTCACCGKGACATTCTGATTCACGATTACTAGCGATTCCGACTTCACGGAGTCGAGTTGCAGACTCCGATCCGGACTGAGACCGGCTTTAAGGGATTCGCTGACTCTCGCGAGCTCGCAGCCCTTTGTACCGGCCATTGTAGCACGTGTGTAGCCCTACCCGTAAGGGCCATGATGACTTGACGTCGTCCCCACCTTCCTCCGGTTTGTCACCGGCAGTCTCCTTAGAGTTCCCACCATTACGTGCTGGCAAATAAGGACAAGGGTTGCGCTCGTTACGGGACTTAACCCAACATTTCACAACACGAGCTGACGACAGCCATGCAGCACCTGTCTTACAGTTCCCGAAGGCACACCAGAATCTCTTCCGGCTTCTGTAGATGTCAAGGGTAGGTAAGGTTCTTCGCGTTGCATCGAATTAAACCACATGCTCCACCGCTTGTGCGGGCCCCCGTCAATTCATTTGAGTTTTAACCTTGCGGCCGTACTCCCCAGGCGGTCGACTTATCGCGTTAACTTCGCCACAAAGTGCTCTAGGCACCCAACGGCTGGTCGACATCGTTTACGGCGTGGACTACCAGGGTATCTAATCCTGTTTGCTACCCACGCTTTCGCACCTCAGTGTCAGTGTCAGTCCAGAAGGCCGCCTTCGCCACTGGTATTCCTCCCGATCTCTACGCATTTCACCGCTACACCGGGAATTCTACCTTCCTCTCCTGCACTCTAGCCTGACAGTTCCGGATGCCGTTCCCAGGTTGAGCCCGGGGCTTTCACAACCGGCTTATCAAGCCACCTACGCGCGCTTTACGCCCAGTAATTCCGATTAACGCTTGCACCCTCCGTATTACCGCGGCTGCTGGCACGGAGTTAGCCGGTGCTTCTTCTGCGAGTGATGTCTTTCCTACCGGGTATTAACCGATAGGCGTTCTTCCTCGCTGAAAGTGCTTTACAACCCGAGGGCCTTCTTCACACACGCGGCATGGCTGGATCAGGGTTGCCCCCATTGTCCAATATTCCCCACTGCTGCCTCCCGTAGGAGTTCGGGCCGTGTCTCAGTCCCGATGTGGCTGATCATCCTCTCAGACCAGCTACGGATCGTTGCCTTGGTAAGCCATTACCTTACCAACTAGCTAATCCGACATAGGCTCATCCAATAGCGGGAGCCGGAGCCCCCTTTCTCCCGTAGGACGTATGCGGTATTAGCCTGGGTTTCCCCAGGTTATCCCCCACTATCGGGCAGATTCCTATGCATTACTCACCCGTCCGCCGCTCGTCAGCGGGKAGCAAGCTMCCCCTGTTACCGCTCGACTTGCATGTGTTAGGCCTGCCGCCAGCGTTCAATCTGAGCCATGATCAAACTCTTCAGTTTAAGATCTATGCGKTTCTTACCCGCCACTCGAAAGTGACAGAAGCGAACCAAACTTGGCTCAAGGTTCAAACGAATTCATTCAAAACAGATCCCAAAGGACGAATCCTTTAAAACCTTATTGCTTGAGTCGCTTGCCTTGATATTTGGTGATTTGTCACCAACATCAGCAAGCGCCCACATGAATTACCTGATCAAATTGTTAAAGAGCTGTTTCGCTGCTTGGTTACTGTGAAAGTAACCGGGCTGCCGTTGAACTGGCCTGCCTCAGCGAGGAAGGCGTATTCTACGCATTTCCTGGCGTTTGTCAAGGGCGTTGTTTTCGATGCGGATCAATCAACATCCAAAACCGCTTGCTTTTGCAAAAGCGTTAACTGCCTGACAAACCAAGGCTTTTACACCTTATGCACCGCTGGTAACGCTTGGCGTCCCCGGCAGCGGATGCGTACTTTAAGGCTTCGCTGCCGAGTTGGCAAGGGCTTTTGTAAAAACAATTTTATGAAGATAGGGTAAAAATCAGTTCTTGGGTTTTGCCTTACGCATAACGGCTAAAACAGGGCCTGAAGCCACGTAGGCACCAAACAGCAATAACAGCATTACAGAGGGTTCAACCGAGATCATTACAAAGGCCAGCACGATGGCCAGCAGCACAACAAAAGGTACCGGTTTTTTAAAGTCGAGATCTTTGAAGCTGTAGTAGCGGATATTACTCACCATAAGCACGCCTGCCGCCGCCACGACTACCAGCATTAGCAGTTTGAAGCCAAAGGCGTCAGCATCAAAGCTATGGAAGGTCCACACACTGGCTGCCACTAGCGCCGCTGCAGAAGGGCTTGKTAAGCCGATAAACCACTTTTTATCGACACTACCGATCTGAACATTGAAGCGGGCAAGACGAAGTGCCGCGCAAGCAACATAAAGAAAGGCAACCACCCAGCCGGTTTTACCAATGTCTTGCAGAATCCAGGTAAAGGCGACTAAAGCAGGCGCCATACCGAATGAAATCATATCGGCCAGGCTGTCATACTCAGCGCCAAACTCGCTTTGCGTATTGGTCATTCGTGCGACACGGCCATCCAAGCCATCCAGCACCATAGCAATAAAAATCGCGACGGCAGCCGAAGTAAACTCACCATTAATGCCAGCCACCACCGCAAAGAACCCGGCAAAAAGTGCCGAAGTGGTAAATAAGTTAGGCAGTAAATAGATACCCCGACGACGAATCTTTTTGCCGTCCTCTACGGTCTCCTCGACCACTTCCGTCTCACGCAAGAAGGCCGCCGCCAAGTCCTCATTACCGACTACTTCTGACTGATCAGAACTATCTGACTGATCAGCATTGTTTGACTGAGCACCATTAGGCTGAACACTACCTGATTGAGTACTGTCTGGCTGTGAAGAGCCCTCCTGACCTGGGCTTGAGTTTGGCTGATCCGAGCTAGCATGCTCTTGATCGCGAGCGTCCTGTGTCATAGGTTTCATCCATTAAAAGTGAAGTCACGGGAACAGTGATCGCTTTCATTCTACACGGTGAGTGCTGCCCAGCCAGCCAATTGCACCTAGGTATAGGCAAACATAAGCGTAAAAGCGAACGACCATACAGCCATCCATAAAAAGCGCCGCCTCCATGCAAACCATGGAAGCGGCGCTTTCACTTCATTTAAAGTGTTGCACTACGGGCACTTAGAGCGATAACACCTTATCACCCCGAGCAATACCCGAGACCCCGGTACGGGCGACCTCTAGAATACCCACTGGCGCCATGGCCTGCAGGAAGGCATCCAGCTTGCCCGCATCGCCAGTAATCTGCACGGTGTACAGGCTCGGCGATACGTCGACGATCTGAGCACGGAAGATATCCACGGTGCGCTTCACCTCATCGCGGGCCGCACCGAGCGCTTTCACCTTCACTAGCATCAGCTCGCGCTCGATATGGTTACCTTCAGTGAGATCCACCAGCTTGACCACATCAATCAGCTTATTGAGATGCTTGGTGATCTGCTCGATCACCCGGTCGTCGCCCACGGTGGTGACTGTTAAGCGCGAGAGCGACGGGTCTTCAGTGGGCGCTACGTTAAGCGTTTCAATGTTGAAGTTACGCTGCGAGAACAACCCGACTACACGTGACAGCGCMCCCGGTTCGTTTTCTAACAGAATCGAGATGATATGACGCATCAGGTACGCTCCGTTTTAGACAGCAGCATGTCGCGCATGGCACCTAACGGCACCTGCATCGGATAGACGTGCTCAAAAGGGTCGACCTTCACGTCAAGAAAGACCAGCTCGTGCTTATCAGCAAAGGCACGCTCCAGCGCAGGCTCCAACTCATCAAGGGTATTGACGGTAATAGCGGTAAACCCATACGCCTCAATCAGCATATGAAAGTCCGGCAAAGACTCCATATAGGAGTGCGCGTGGCGTGACTTATAGTTCAAGTCCTGCCACTGACGCACCATACCCAACGACGCATTGTTAAGGTTGACGATCTTAACGCCTACACCGTACTGCTTACAGGTAGAGAGCTCCTGCATCATCATTTGGAAGCTGCCTTCACCGGTGACGCACACTACGTCATCATCCGGGTAGTTCTGTTTGATACCCATGGCGGCGGGGAAACCAAAGCCCATGGTGCCCAAACCACCTGAGGTGATCAGTCGGTTGGGTTTATCAAACTTGTAGTACTGGGCAGCAAACATCTGGTGCTGACCAACATCGGTAGTCACGTAGGCTTCGCCTCGGGTTACCCGACAAAGCGCTTCAATAACTTCCTGTGGCTTAAGCGCTTCACCCACCTTGGAAGGCTCATAAAGCTTGCCTTCACGGTCGGCACGCCAGCCATCTATCTTCTCCCACCACTCAGTCAGTGCTTCAGGATGGGCAATTTTATGCCCCTGCACCAAACTGATCATCTCATTGATAACGCTGGAGGCCGGGCCCACGATAGGCACATCGGCACGCACCGTTTTAGAGATCGAGCTTGGGTCGACGTCCACATGGATGATTTTAGCTGTCGGGCAGAACTTCGACGTGCTGTTGGTGACGCGGTCGTCAAACCGCGCGCCAATGGCAATAATCAGGTCGGCGTGGTGCATGGCCATATTGGATTCATAGGAGCCGTGCATGCCCAGCCAGCCTAAGCATTGACGGTCACTTTGAGGATACGCGCCGATACCCATCAGGGTGGTGGTAATTGGATAGCCCAGCTGTTTGACCAAGTCAGTCAGGCCTTCACTGGCTTTGCCCGTTACTACACCGCCGCCGGTATAAAACACCGGGCGTTTGGCCTTAAGCATCATCTCGACGGCTTTTTTGATCTGCCCGGTATGACCGCGCGTGACCGGGTTGTACGAGCGCATCTTGACCTTTTTCGGGTAGACGTACTCGTAGCGTTCGGTGGGGGCGGTCATGTCTTTAGGGATATCGACCACCACCGGGCCTGGCCGACCGGTAGATGCCAAGTAGAAGGCCTTTTTGAGCACTTCCGGGATTTCAGACGGATGACGGATCGAGAAGCTGTGCTTCACGATCGGGCGCGTCACACCAACGATGTCGGTTTCCTGGAAGGCATCTTCACCGATCAGATGACTCGCCACCTGGCCACACAGCACTACCATGGGAATCGAGTCCATGTAGGCGGTAGCAATACCGGTAACGGCGTTGGTGGCACCGGGGCCTGAGGTGACCAGTACGCAGCCGGGCTTGCCCGAAGCGCGGGCATAGCCATCGGCGGCGTGGGTAGCCGCTTGTTCGTGACGCACCAGAATGTGCTTCACTTTGTCCTGGCGGAAGAGTGCATCGTAAATATGCAGCGCTGCACCGCCGGGGTAACCATAAATGTATTCGATGCCCTCATCTTGCAAGAAGCGGGCGATCATATCTGCGCCGGAAAGCAGTTCCACTGTATTTCTCCCCTGAAGGTCTCGAGTGCGATCCGTACCCAACTGGGCACGGTGTCGAGTGCGGCGGTATGCCGCTGTCGGCCCTTGCCGACACCTGATGCCAAACCCTGGCAGGAGGCCCGGTTAGGGCCTGCACTCTTATCGGGAACGCCGATGTATGCCAAACATAAATCAGTCGTTCCCTTTCACGGCAGTTCGCCGTGTCGGGGCGTTGGCCAGGTTGGGCGGTTAGCCCAAGCCCGGAAGTCCTTCGGCGGGTAGAGGCTTTCGCCTACCCTTCACGCGGTAATTAGGGGTTGCCCGTTGAGTCCGCGCCCGCAAATCAGGAACCGACAAGATTCCATTAGCGCCCTCAGCCTGTCAACCTCCGATCAGGCCAAACGCAACAAAGGTCGCAAGAAGCCATAAAAAAAGCCCCGCTGGCTTTACTAGCGGGGCTTTTGACCTATTCAATTGCGCGAAGTAGCGACATCAATTATGAGCTAAACACCAGTTTTCCGTCTTCCGCGTTGATATGAATGGTATCACCAGGGGCAAATTTACCCCCCAACAGGTCTTGGGCCAGCGGGTTCTCGATACGGCTCTGAATCGCCCGCTTGAGTGGCCGGGCCCCATAGACAGGGTCAAAGCCTACGACCGCCAATTGCGCCATCGCTTCTGGGCTAACCTCAAGCTTCAGGTCGTGTTCGGCGAGGCGCACTTTTAAGCGCTCAAGCTGAATACCGGCAATCGCCTGAATCTGCTCTTGGCCCAGGGCGTGGAACACCACCACTTCATCGATACGGTTGATCAGCTCAGGCCGGAAGTGGTTACCCACCACCTCCATGACCATGTTTTTCATCGCCTCATAGTCGCTGTCTTTATCAGCACTAACGTCGCCGCCCATGCGCTGGATAATGTCCGAGCCCATATTAGAGGTCATCACGATCACGGTATTGCGGAAGTCCACCGTGCGCCCCTGACCGTCCGTTAAGCGGCCATCCTCTAATACCTGCAGCAGAATATTGAAAACATCCGGGTGGGCTTTTTCCACCTCATCCAGCAGCAGCACCGAATAAGGCTTGCGGCGGACGGCCTCGGTTAAGTAGCCACCCTCTTCATAGCCGACGTAGCCGGGAGGTGCACCAATCAGGCGAGCCACGGAGTGCTTCTCCATAAACTCCGACATATCGATACGTACCATCGCCTCTTCGGTATCGAACAGGAAGTTGGCCAGCGACTTACATAGCTCGGTTTTACCCACCCCGGTGGGGCCGAGGAACAGAAACGAGCCGTTAGGCCGGTTGGGATCGGAAAGCCCTGCCCGAGAGCGACGCACCGCGTTAGCGACCGCCTCGACGGCTTCATCCTGCCCAATCACCCGCTGATGCAGCGCTTCTTCCATACGCAGCAGTTTATCGCGCTCGCCTTCGAGCATCTTGGAGACCGGAATGCCCGTCCAGCGGGAAACCACCTCGGCGATCTCCTCTTCAGTGACATTGGAGCGTAGCAGCTGGTGGCTGGAGGTATCCGCTTCCCCCTCGCCGCTTTCAGCAATTCTCTTCTCGAGCTCTGGAATCTTGCCGTACTGAATTTCCGACATACGGCCCAAGTCGCCCTGACGGCGGGCCTGTTCCAGGTCAATGCGCGCCTGCTCAAGCTCGGCCTTAAACTGCGCAGCCCCCTGAATACTGGCTTTCTCGGCTTTCCAGATTTCATCCAAGTCGGCGTATTCGCGCTCTAACTCGTGTATTTGATTATTAAGTGCTTCCAGGCGTTTTTTAGTCGCTTCATCGGTCTCTTTCTTAAGCGCTTCCCGCTCCATTTTGAGTTGGATCAAGCGGCGATCAAGACGATCCATCGACTCTGGCTTGGAGTCCAGTTCCATACGAATCCGCGAGGCGGCCTCATCGATGAGATCGATGGCTTTGTCAGGCAACTGACGATCAGTGATATAGCGTGTCGAGAGCTTAGCCGCGGCAATAATAGCGGAGTCGGTAATATCCACGCCGTGGTGAACTTCATAGCGCTCTTTCAGGCCGCGCAGAATGGCCACGGTGTCCTCTTCGGAAGGCTCATCCACCAACACCCTCTGGAAGCGGCGCTCCAGCGCGGCATCTTTCTCGATGTACTTGCGGTACTCATCCAGGGTAGTCGCCCCGACGCAGTGCAGCTCGCCGCGCGCCAGGGCAGGCTTGAGCATATTGCCCGCATCCATGGCGCCTTCGGCTTTGCCCGCGCCGACCATGGTGTGCAGCTCATCGATAAACAGGATCACCCGCCCCTCTTCCTGGGAGAGCTCTTTGAGCACGGCTTTTAGGCGCTCTTCAAACTCACCACGAAATTTCGCGCCGGCGAGCAGCGAGCCCATATCCAGCGAAAGCACGCGTTTATCTTTTAAGCCTTCCGGCACTTCACCGTTGACGATGCGCTGGGCCAAGCCTTCGACAATGGCGGTTTTACCCACGCCCGGCTCGCCGATAAGTACCGGATTATTTTTAGTACGCCGCTGCAGCACTTGAATCGTACGGCGAATTTCATCATCGCGACCGATTACCGGGTCAAGCTTGCCGTCCAGCGCACGCTGGGTAAGGTCCATGGTGTATTTGTTGAGTGCTTCACGCTGATCTTCAGCGTTCGCATCGTCGACGGTGGCACCGCCGCGCAGGCTGTTAATGGCGGCCTCAAGAGATTTACGGTTAATCCCGGCTTCTTTGAGCAGTTTGGTAATCGCCGAATTCATTTCCAGCGCCGCCAGCAGCACAAGCTCACTGGCAATAAACTGGTCACCGCGCTTCTGCGCTTCGCGATCGGTTAAGTTGAAAAGCTTGATGAAATCCCGCGATGGCTGCACTTCGCCATCGAACTGCCCCACCTTGGGCAAGTTATCCAACTGCTGTACCAAACCATCACGCAAGCGCGAAGGGCTGCCCTCGGCTTTTTCAATCAGGGCTTTAATACCGGTGTCTTTGGTGTCGAGCAGGGCTAGCAGCAAATGGGCGGGGTCTAGCTGATTATGGCCGCGACCCACAGCCAGCGACTGCGCCTCGGCAATCGCGCTCTGGAGCTTGGCGGTAAATTTATCAAAACGCATGGAATTCCTCCTGGGGTAGCCGTGCGTTTGGACGCACCGCGTAACCCGATAACGTGTCATTAGACGTGCTAAATCACTCTTAGCTTGACAAGTTAAATGGCGTCAGTTCGACGCTTTTCAAGAGGTGGCGGCGCAAACCGCTGGCTTAAAAGAAGCTTTTATTGACGTTAATTGATCCAGATCACGCTGGCCATACGTCCTGTCTTACCACCATCGCGACGGTAGGAGTAGAAACGCGACTCGCAGGCGGTGCAGAAGTGGCCGCCGCTAATGTTATTGACCCCCAGCGCCTCTAAGCGAAAGCGCGCCAGACGGTATAAATCGGCCATGTAATGGCCCAGACGATAAGGGCTATGGTCAAAGGCGTCAGCGGTATCTGGATGAACGGCAACAAAGGCGCCGTAGACTTCCGGCCCCACTTCAAACTGGGCGTTAGAGATCGCAGGACCTAACCACACCAAAATATCGTCGGGGTCAGTGTTCATGGCGGCAATGGTCGCCTCCAGCACACCACCCGCCAGACCACGCCAACCAGCATGGGCAACCGCCACCTGGGTACCCGCTCGATTGCAGAACATCACCGGCAGGCAATCGGCTGTTAACACTACACAGGCATACTCACTGGACGTGGCAATGGCCGCGTCCGCGTCGGCAGCCTCGGACTGATAAACCTGTTGCACGCGGGCGCCATGGGTCTGGTTCAGCCACAGCAGAGGCCGCTCGTCGCCTATTTCCTTTTGCAGCAAACGACGGCAAAGCGCCACATGATCAGCATTATCGCCCACATGTAAGGCGGTATTAAAAGCGGCAAAATCACCCTGGCTAGGCCCTGATTCCCGGGTCGTCACAAAGGCGCGTACGTTAGTCGGTGCAGGCCAGTCCGGCACTAAAAGCGTCGGCCGTAAATTAATGGCATCGCTCATCGCATCGTCTCATTATCTTCGCGCAGGTAATCCAACAACATTAACAAATCATCGGGGAGGTCTGCCTGAAAGGTTAATGTTTCGCCACTGACCGGGTGCTTGAAAATTAATTTACGCGCGTGCAGCGCCTGACGGGGAAACTCACGCAGGATCTCCTTCAACGGCTCCGCAGCACCCGGCGGCAGCTTGGCGCGACCGCCGTACATGGGGTCACCAATTAAGGGATAACGGGCATGGGCCATATGCACGCGGATTTGGTGGGTGCGCCCCGTTTCCAACTTGCAGCGCACGTGGGTATGAGCACGAAAGCGCTCAACCACGCGAAAATGGGTAATCGCGGGTTTGCCCGATGCGGTTACCGCCTGACGCTTACGATCTTTAGGGTGACGGCCAATAGGCGCGTCAATGGTACTGCCCGATACAGGTTTACCAATCACCACTGCATCATATTGGCGTGACACGCTGCGTGCCTGCATCTGATCGACCAGCGCGGTTTGCGCAGGCAGCGTTTTGGCTACCATCATCAAGCCGGTAGTGTCTTTATCCAAGCGGTGCACAATACCGGCACGGGGCACTTCAGCAATCGCCGGGTGATGGTGCAGCAAAGCATTTAACAGGGTGCCATCAGGGTTGCCTGCAGCAGGATGCACGACCATTCCCGCCGCTTTGTTGATCACCATCAACGTCTCATCTTCATAGACGATATCCAAGGCAATATCTTGCGCCTCAAAGCGCGTATCGTCTTCGATGGTGGCCTGCAGCGCTAGCACTTCATGGCCATGCAGCTTGGCTTTCGGCTTGGCGTGAGCGCCATCAACGGTTAATTCACCGGCGTTAATCCACGCTTTTAAGCGCTCACGGGAGTAATCGCTGAACAACTCCGCCGCCGCTTGGTCTAACCGCGCACCGGCTAACGTAGCGGGCACGCGGTGCGTGTCTTCAACTATTCGAGACATGAAAAACCTCTTTTAGACGCAAAAACCCCAGCAAGGCGAAAAATCAGCCCCCGCATGGAAAAATAAGCGTTTACGACACCCGACGAAACGTCGCTAAGCCTGCGTTTTAAGCCGAGGTGTTTTATAGTGGGCGAACTGCGACCTATTCTACCATTTCTACTTATGGCCATCGCCGCTTTTTGGTGATTGAGGCTTGTTAGCAACGAGGATGATGATGCGCGTTTTTTCAGCTGCCAACCGCTTTGGCGTTCTAGCCCTAAGCCTTGCCCTTTTAGCGGGCTGTGCGAGTAACGACACCAGTGAAGAAGAGGAAGATGAATTTGCTGGGGTTCAGGAGCGTGAGCTCTATGAGTTGGCCCGCACGGCCCTGGACAGTAACCGCTACCCGATTGCGATAGAGCGCTTGGAAGCGCTTGATACCCGCTATCCGTTTGGTGCACATGCCGAGCAGGCGCAGCTTGAGCTGATCTATGCCTACTATGAAAATAGCGATTGGGAAGAAGCCCGAGCGGCGGCCAGTCGCTTTATTCGCCTGCATCCTGACCACCCGCAAGTGGACTATGCCTACTACCTGCGCGGCCTTTCCGCATGGCAGGCGGGTCGTTTCAGCTTAGAGCGGCTGCGCCTGATCKATATTTCCAAACGTGACTTGGGGGCTTCGCGGGATGCCTACAATGACTTCCGCGAACTGATTCAGCGTTATCCTCAGAGTGAATATGCCGCTGACGCCCAGCAGCGCATCGTCTACCTGCGTGAGCTAATGGCCCGCCATGAGCTCCACGTCGCCGATTATTACCTACGCCGTGGCGCTTACTTAGCAGCCGTTGAGCGTGGCCGCTGGGTAATCGAAAACTATCCCGAATCCAACGCTACCCGAGATGCCCTAGCCACCATGGTGGAAGGCTATCAAGGCCTCGACATGGATGACCGCGCCAACGAAGTTCTTGCGGTGCTGCGTGAGAACGCGCCCGACCATGAGCAGCTGCAGGGCAGTCGTTTTGTTCCTAAGCACTTAGGCCAAAATGATTAAAACTTGACGGTGCTCAACCGCTAAAAGTTGTACAGCATCTATTTATCTGACCACGCTTCGGCGTGGTTTTTTTATTCAAAAAAACTAACCAATTGATTTATAAAAACAACATAAGAAAAACCAGGGCCGTACAAACAAACAATAATTTCTATACAATAGCTATACAATAATATATGATTTACTCATCTTGCATAATAAAGTGCCTTAACGGCACCTCAGGGAGCAATCAATGTCATTTTTTAAAGCACGTTCCAGCAACACCAGAATTAGCACGCGCTTAACGCTCGGATTTGCTGCCCTCCTTGGGCTGCTGGTTCTGTTAACCGCTGTAGGTATTTACCAAGTCAATCAAATTGACCGGGACTTAACCACCATCAATGATGTTAACGGCACCAAGCTGGGGTTTGCCGTGGATATGCGCGGCAGTGTGCATGATCGCGCTATTGCCATGCGCGACATAGTACTTGTCCAAGACGATAGCAAATTTGATGCATTGCTCGGTGAGATTGAGAGCCTCAGCAGCGATTACGTGACGGCGTCTGAAGGCGAGCACCAAATAACTAGCGAGTACCCTAGTGGCCAGGAAGAGCAGACTATTCTGGCCAGTATCGATGCCCAAGCCGCTACAACCCTCGAATTGACACAGCAAGTCATTGCCGCCCGCCAAGCAGATCAATTTGCCGATGCAGAGACCTTACTGCTCGAACAAGCAGGCCCTGCATATGCCGAATGGCTTAATCGAATTAACCAGTTTATCAACCTTCAACAACAGTTGAACGACGCCACCACAGCGAGCGCCCGTGATACTGCCTCCGGCTTTCAAATGCAGATGTTGGGGCTAACACTCTTTGCGTTACTGATCGGTGGTTTGATCGCGGTGTTTTTATCTCGCCAGCTGCTACGTGAATTAGGCGCCGAACCTTACGAAGTCAAAGCCTTTGCGGAAGCGATTGGCCGGGGCGAGTTAACCAGCCATGGGCAGCTCAAGAAGGGTGATACCCGCAGCATTATGGCGTCGCAGGTTGCCATGGCGCATCAGCTACAAACCATTGTGACCCAGGTGCGCGCCTCTGCAGAAGCGGTAGCCAGCAACAGTGAGCAAATTGCTGAAGGCAATAACGACCTCTCTTCACGGACTGAGCAGCAGGCCAGCGCGCTAGCCGAGACCGCCTCGGCAATGGAACAGCTCAATAGCACCGTAAAACTTAACGCTGAAAATTCCGAGCAGGCCAGTCAAGAAGCCTCCAGCGCATCTAGCACCGCCAAGCAAGGTGGCGGAGCGGTGAATCAGGTCGTTGCCACCATGAATGATCTCAACAAGAGTTCTCAGGAAATTGCCGGCATTATCTCGACGATTGATGCGATTGCCTTTCAGACCAATATTCTGGCGCTTAATGCCTCGGTTGAAGCCGCCCGTGCTGGTGAACATGGTCGCGGTTTCGCGGTCGTCGCCGAGGAAGTGCGTCGATTAGCCCAACGCAGCGCCGATGCCGCCCGGGAGATTAACACTCTGATTTCCAGCAACCTTGAGCGGGTTAACCACGGCAATGAGCGCGCCGAAGAAGCCAGTAAATCGACAGAACAGATCGTCGCGGCTATCGAGCGAGTGACCAGCATTATGCAGGAGATCAGCCACGCCAGCGCCGAACAGAGCACCGGTGTTCAGGAAGTGGGTCGCGCGGTGACCGAGATGGATCAAGTCACCCAGCAGAACGCCTCACTGGTACATGAAAGCGCCACGGCTGCTAACAACTTGCGCAAAAACGCTCACTCGCTGCTCAATGTCATGGAAGTCTTTAAGTTGCCGAATACGCACCCAAACGCCCAGCCGTCGCGTGCTGCATTAGCCCCTTCGCCTGCACGCACTACTGCCTCGAATAAGTCTGCACTGCCCGTGGCAAAACGTCAGCAGTCACAACCTGAGTGGGAAAACTTCTAAACTTATAACGGTTTTGGCCGTTATATAGTTTAGAGAGAGACGGCTCCTAATGGTTAGGGGCCGTTCTTCATTGCTATCCCCCGAGGTTACGATGAAATCCACCCAAAGCCTGTTAATGGTTTTTTTGTTACCCATTTTAATGGTGGTACTACCTGCACTACTGCTGCTATCAATCTCCATGAAGGTGCTGGAAGAGAAATCATTACAAAGCAATCTCTTACAGTCCAATGACTTAGATACTCTGGTGCAAATGGCCACCTTTGATCGACAGCTTAGTGACTTACATCAACGTATCACCAATTTATTGATCGATACTGAAGAAACACAGTTAAGCGCTACTCAACGCTATTCGTCCTATAGTCAGATTGCGCAAGAGCTCACCCAGATAGGTCAACGCGTGGACAGCCTGGCTAGCTCCCCCTTACTGATCGACTTAAGCCAAGACAGTGCCGCCGCCCTTCAGCGAACGTTTCTGCAATATCAACGCTTTGTCAGTATGGCCAATGAATCGGCAGCGCGAGAATTGGGCGACCCGTCTCTTTTCCTGAAAGAAGCACAAACCCACTTCAACACTTTTACGCTGTTCTCCCAGCAAATATTCGAAGCCTTAACGCTACGTGCCAGGGAGCGTCATAGCCTTTCCTTTGATGCGCTTGCTCGCTCCCACGACACCACTCTTTGGCTGGGTATTGCCATGATGGGCGTGCTTATCAGCGCGGCTTTTTTTGCCTCCTGGCGCATCAATAAGCGGTTGATGGTGGTGGGGGATGCCATTTTATCGCTCTCTAAGCGCCGACAGCCGCTGCCGGATTTCCACGCGATAGAGAAGCTGAGGCAAAAGCATAGTGGCCCCTTAAAGCGCATCACTTCTGCGTTGATCACGCTTCGGGATGCCGAGCAACAGCGCCGTGAAGCTGAACAGAAGATCCACCGACTTGCCTATTACGATACGCTCACCGAGTTACCCAACTGGCGCTTGATGAAAGAGCACTTACAACATTCGCTGGAAATCAGCCATCAAAATACGTCCTATGGCGCGCTCATCTATATTGATGTGGATGATTTCAAGCGCATTAATGATGGTAACGGACACAGTGCAGGCGACATTATTCTCCGGCATATTGCTAAGCGCTTGAGCGACATAAACCATGACGGCTGCACCATTGGACGTGTTAGCGGCGATGAGTTCTGCATCATTATCGACGGGCTAGCCAGTGAGCAGCTTGAAGCAGCTGAAAAAGCCGAGCTCTTCGCTGAAAAAGTGCGCCATTTATTAACCCAACCCTACTGTCTGAACGGCAATTACTGCTTCCTGAGTCTGACCCAAGGATTAGTGCTATTTAATTCTTCAGATCAGAGTGTCGATAATCTCTTCCAGTATGCCAATGCGGCAGTTCATATTGCCAAGCAAACCGGGACAAACGCTATTCGTTTTTACGACCCGGCGGTACAAGCAGAACTAGAAGCGCGCAACGAGCTTGAGCGCGATTTACGCCTAGCGATCGAACGGGATGAGTTTGTACTGGTATATCAGATGCAAGTCGACAATACCGGGCGGCCCATTGGCGCTGAAGCACTCATCCGTTGGCAGCACCCAACACAAGGCATGGTTTCCCCTGGGGTTTTCATCCCCCTCGCCGAAGAAACCGGCTTAATTGTGCAGATAGGCACCTGGGTGCTTCATGCCGCTTGCAAACAGCTAGTGGCTTGGCAAGCGTTTGAACATACAAAAGATCTGGTGTTGGCCGTTAACGTCAGCGCCAAGCAGTTCCAGCAGCCAAATTTTGTTGAAGAGGTTTCTAATGCGTTAGAGGCCAGCGGGGCTCCTTCTCACAAGCTCAAACTTGAACTCACCGAAAGCAGCGTGATTGGCAAAATAGAAGAAACCATTGCCCGTATGCATCAGCTCAAAGCTCTGGGCATTAGTTTTGCTATGGATGACTTCGGCACCGGCTACTCATCATTGCAGTATTTAAAACGCCTGCCACTTGATCAAATCAAGATTGATCAATCCTTTGTGCGCGATCTTGACCAGGACTCCGACGACAGAACGATTGTGCAGACCATTATCGCCATGGGGCGGGCACTAAACCTTAACGTGATTGCCGAAGGGGTGGAAACCCGCGAGCACTGGCGCTACCTAAACCAACACCAGTGTCATGCCTACCAAGGCTACTATTTTTGCAAGCCAGTAGCGGCGGAGGAGATGGCAGGCTTATGCCTCGCCCCTCCTCCTGCGTTGGCATAGCAGCCTGCCAAGTACCGGTTCCCAAGTACCGGTTCCCAAGTACTATGCCCGACTTACGCGTCGGGCTTACTCGCCGGGCTGCCAGCCATTGACGATCGGATAGCGGCGGTCACGGCCAAAGCCCCGCGGGGTAACACGCACACCAATTGGCGCCTGGCGACGCTTATACTCGCAGCGGTCGACAAGCTTCACCACTTTATAGACATCTTCAGCGTCAAAGCCGGCGGCGATAATCGCTTCCGCGCTCATATCACCTTCGATATAGCTTAATAGGATAGCGTCGAGGGTATCGTAATCAGGCAGGGAGTCACTATCCTGCTGATCCGGCGCCAGCTCGGCGCTGGGTGGGCGCTCGATGACCCGCGCAGGGATTGCCGGAGATTGGGTATTGCGCCAGCGAGCCAAGCGGTACACCCAGGTTTTATAGACGTCTTTAATGGCATTAAAACCGCCCACCATATCCCCATACAGCGTGGCGTAGCCCACCGCCATTTCGCTCTTGTTACCGGTGGTCAGTACCATCAAGCCTTTTTTATTGGAGATCGCCATCAGCAGCACGCCGCGACAGCGGGACTGCAGGTTCTCTTCGGTGGTATCTCGCTCAGTTCCCACAAAGCTCTCCGCCAGCGTACCCATAAAGGCTTCTACCATGGGCTCAATCGGCATGATCTCGTAGTGCACGCCAAGCATGTTGGCCTGCTCTGCAGCGTCCTGTTTAGAGATATCCGCGGTGTAGTGATAGGGCATCATCACCGCCTGTACCCGCTGTGGGCCCAGTGCATCTACTGCAATGGCCAATGAGAGCGCCGAATCGATGCCGCCAGAAAGCCCCAGCACCACGCCATCAAAACCGCTCTTGTTGACGTAATCACGTAGCCCGGTCACCAGCGCGCAGTAGAGGCTCTCTTCCGGCTCTACCTCGGGATCAATCTCGCCGGGCTGGGGTTCCCACACCGTCGCGCTGGTTTGCAGGAACTGAATGGGCATTAGGCCCGCCTGCCAGTATGGCGCCAGCACTTGCAGCTCACCGCTGGCGTTAACGCAACAGGAGCCACCATCAAACACCAGCTCATCTTGGCCACCGATGGTATTCACATACACAATGGGAAGTTGCGTGTCCTGGGCGTGCTTCTCCAGCAAGCGCAACCGCTCCGCGGGTTTGTCCTGGTGATAGGGTGATGCATGCAAGGTGATTAGCATCTCAGCCCCCGCGTCTGCGGCGGATTTAACCGGTACGCCATCCCACAGGTCTTCGCAGATTACGATACCCAGTTTGGCCCCTTTGTGCTCATAGACGAGCGTTTCAGTACCCGGTGTAAAATAGCGCTGCTCGTCGAACACTTGATAGTTTGGCAGCGCCTGCTTGGCGTACTCGGCCTCCCACTGGCCATTGTAGAGCAGGCCCGCCAAGTTATAGCAGCGGCCTTCGCGTACGCCGGGGTAGCCAATAATCACCAGCACATCGCGGGAAATTTTCGAAGCCATTTGTGCGCGGGCTTCACGCAGGCGGGTTTCCATTGAGGGCCGCAGCAGCAAATCTTCCGGCGGGTAGCCCGACAAAAAAAGCTCAGGAAAGACAACAATATCCGCCCCATGCTCAATCCGCGCTTCGCGCACTGCTTCAATCGCGCGTGCGGCATTGCCGGGAATATCTCCGACCAGAGGATCAAGTTGGGCCATTACCAGCGTTAAGTCTTGCATGGGCGTCAAAATCTCTTGAGAATCTTTAAAATAGGGTTACACCGTCATAGCCGTATTGTCCCGCAAGGGCCGCCAACTGGCAAAGGCTGCGAGCCTTTGCCAATGCCTAATACTTAGATTCCCACCTTGGGAGACACAAAAGGATGAACCTCTTGATCATTCGGCTGATTATTTTTGCCGTTATATTTTATGCTGGCTTAAAACTCTACGGCATCTACCGGCAACGCAAGCTTGAGCATGAAGCGCAGCATAAAAAAGTCAATCGCCACGAGGGCGGCAAAATGGTGCGCTGCCGCTGGTGTGAAGTACACGTTCCGGAAGACGAAGCACTGCGCGACCAGGAACAATGGTTCTGCTCTGGCGCCCATCGTGACCGTTTTCTGCAAGAGCAGCAGGATAAAGACGGAACCCCTTAAGCTTGTACTGACCTTAAGCGTGTATTAGCCGCTCTGGTTTGGGCTGGTAAGGCGCGGGGTCAACAAGKGGCTCGCGCCCCAGCAGTTGATCCACCAGCAAATGGGTCGAAGCCGGCGCCAATACCAAGCCGTTGCGATAGTGCCCGGCATTAACGAACACATTCGGCCATTCCTGGAGCGCGCCAATAAACGGTATACCCGCAGGGGATCCAGGCCTTAGCCCGGCCCATTGGTACGCAACCGGGCACGTTGCCAAAGCGGGTAGGATGGCTTCAGCGCTCTGCTGCAAAGACGCCAGCGCCTCTTCATCGGTGCTCTTATCAAAACCCGCCTCTTCCAGCGTAGAACCAACCAGCAGCAGGCCGTCCGCACGCGGAATAATATAGCGACCATCTTTTAACACTACGCGCTGAACGAGACCTTTAGGCGCTTGATAGGCAATCATCTGCCCTTTCACAGGCCTTACCGGCAGTTGCACATTCAGCTGGGACAATAGCTGCGCGGCCCAGGCACCGCCACACACCACGATACGTCCCGCTTTGAATGATCCTTGGGAAGTCGCCACACCTTCCACCTGGCCACCCTTTTGAATAAAGCCGCTAACCTCACACTGCTCTTTCAGAGTTACCTGGGGCATCGCGGCTAACCGCGCCTTCAACGCCTTGGCTAAACGCGGGTTGCGCACGCTGCCCAGCGTAGGCATCCACAGCGCGCTGTCGCCCGCCATTACCACGCCGGGCTCTTTAGCGTGGACAAAGTCTGCCGCTACCCTTTCAAGCGGTTTACCCAGTTGGCGTGCCCAGCGCAGCGCTTCGTCGGCATCGTCCACATTTAGGTAAAGCAGCCCTTTCTGACGATACTCAGGGTCAATGCCGGTCTCTTCCAACAAGCGCAGCGCCAGCGAGGGGTACACGCCTTCCGACCAGCGGGAGAGCTGCGATATTGCGGCGTCATAGCGCCAGGGATAGAGCGGCGAAACGATACCACCACCGGCCCAGGAGGCCTCTTTACCGCACTCACCCCGCTCCACCAACGTGACTTGCTGACCAGCATCGGCTAACTGCAGCGCTGTCATCATACCGATCACACCGCCACCAATAATTAAGAAATCGCTCACAAAATTGTCCGTTTTGGCTTACATAAAAAAAGCGTAGCGTCGCCTAGGATGACCTATTAACAACGAGATGTTCGCTTTGAGTGACGGAGAGTGAGCATAGCGCGGGCAATAACCAGGTCAAGTGAGGAGAGGCAATGAGCGGTTGCCACATCAAGATGCACACCACACCTGAAAGCGGGTTCACGCTGCTTGAGCTACTGATTACGCTGTTGTTGGTGGGTATTATCGCCGCTTGGGGGCTACCCAGCTTCCAAGCCTTGGGGCAGCGAACGGCGCAGAGTAGCGCCGTAAATCGATTGCAAAGCGCGTTTTCATTAGCGCGAAATACGGCCATTAGCCAACGCCGCCAGATTACCCTTTGCCCTGTCGATGAGGGTCGCAAGGCTTGCACCCGTGACTGGAGTGGAGAGCTAATGATCGTGCGAGGGGATAAAACCGATAGCATCAGCGAAGACGATATTCTGCGCATTGTGCCCGCACAACAGGGCACGAAAGTGGCCTATAGCCGGGGTTGGTCGCGCATCCGTTACAGCCCGTTAGGCTATACCAGCGGTTACAACGGCAGTTTTGCTATTTGCTCAACCAGCGGCGCCGTGGGCGCTAAGGGTAAAAAGCTGGTACTTAGCCAGTTAGGGCGGCTAAGGATTGATGAAGCGCCTATCAACTGTTAATCATTAGGCGCTTCAACTCATTCACGGCGTTGTGACAATGGTTTTAAGCAATACCGTCTAAATAGCGCTCAGCGTCTAGTGCCGCCATGCAGCCGCTGCCCGCTGAAGTGATCGCTTGACGATAAATGTGATCCATCACATCGCCGCAGGCAAATACACCCGGCACGCTAGTGGCCGTCGCGTTACCTTCCAGGCCTGAGGTCACTTTGATATAGCCACCGTTCATTGCCAGTTGGCCTTCAAAGATGCCCGTATTGGGGCTGTGGCCGATGGCAATAAACAGCCCAGGCGCATGAATCTCTTTGCTTGAGCCATCCTGGGTGGATTTAACCCGTATCCCTGTTACGCCCGAGTTATCGCCGAGCACTTCTTCAACTTCCTGGAACCACTCAAGGGCGATTTTGCCTGCCTCGGCTTTCTCAAACAGCTTATCTTGGAGGATTTTTTCCGCCCGCAGGGTGTCACGGCGGTGAACCAGGGTCACTTTAGACGCAATGTTTGACAGATACAGCGCCTCTTCTACAGCGGTATTACCGCCGCCCACGACAATGACTTCCTGGTTGCGGTAGAAAAAACCATCGCAGGTAGCGCAGGCCGAAACCCCCTGACCCATGAACTGCTGTTCAGTGGGCAGGCCCAGGTAACGCGCGCTGGCCCCGGTGGCCACAATCAGAGCATCGCAGGTATAAACACCGCTATCACCCTTTAAGGTAAAGGGTTTTTCACCTAGGCTAACCTCATTGATATGGTCAAACAGCACTTCGGTATTAAAGCGTTCGGCGTGCTGTTTCATGCGCTCCATTAACTCCGGCCCCTGTACACCTTGGGCATCACCCGGCCAGTTATCCACATCGGTTGTGGTGGTCAGTTGGCCACCCGCCTGAATACCGGTAATCAGCAACGGCTTCAGGTTTGCCCGTGCGGCGTAGACAGCAGCCGTATAGCCTGCCGGGCCGGATCCAAGAATTATCAAACGCTCATGACGAGTTTCCATGACACCACCTTGTAAAGATTTGACTGATAGCTTTGTCGATAGCTGTGTAAATAGCTTTATAAAAAATTAGCCACAGAGTCTGCCTGAAATGGTGCCAAGTACAAGCTATTGCAAGGTTTCGTCTACGCTATTAGGCGAAGAAACCTTGAAAGCGGCTGTGCAAAGACGCATGTATTCTTACTATGGTAAGCCATACTAGAAAGGAAGACCGTGACCGTCGCGCCTAGTGAATGTTAAGTCACTAAGTAACCAGCAATAAGAGGAGAATGGCATGAGCAAGATACCCGATACGCTGAGCACCCTAGAGGTTGGCAGTAAAACGTATCACTACTACAGCCTACCCCAAGCGGCCGAGACACTCGGCAATATTGACCGGCTGCCCAAAACGCTCAAGATTCTACTCGAAAACCAGCTACGCTTCGCCGACGACGAAAGCGTAGATCAAAAAGACATGCAGGCCCTGGTCGACTGGCAGGCCGAGGGCAAATCCAGCCGTGAAATCGGCTATCGCCCAGCGCGGGTATTGATGCAGGACTTCACCGGCGTACCTGGTGTGGTGGATCTCGCTTCCATGCGCGCTGCGGTAGAAAGCCTGGGCGAAGACCCTGCAAAGATCAATCCGCTCTCCCCTGTCGATCTGGTTATTGACCACTCGGTAATGGTCGACAAATTTGGCAACCCGGCGGCGTTCCAAGAGAACGTCGATATCGAAATGCAGCGTAACCGCGAGCGCTACGAGTTTCTGCGCTGGGGCCAGCAGGCGTTTGATAACTTTAGCGTGGTGCCGCCTGGTACCGGCATTTGCCACCAGGTCAATCTGGAGTACCTAGGCAGAACGGTATGGACCAAGGACGAAGACGGCAAAACCTTCGCCTACCCCGACACCCTCGTCGGCACCGACTCACACACCACCATGATCAACGGCCTGGGCGTACTGGGTTGGGGCGTTGGCGGTATCGAAGCCGAAGCGGCTATGCTCGGCCAGCCGGTCTCAATGCTGATCCCTGAAGTGATTGGCTTTAAGCTAACCGGCAAGCTTCGCGAAGGTATTACCGCCACGGATCTAGTACTCACCGTTACCGAGATGCTGCGCAAAAAAGGCGTAGTGGGTAAGTTTGTTGAGTTCTACGGCGACGGCTTGAAAGATCTGCCGCTGGCGGATCGCGCCACTATTGCCAATATGGCCCCCGAGTATGGTGCTACCTGTGGCTTCTTCCCGGTGGATGAAGAAACCCTGAACTACATGCGCCTAACCGGACGTGAAGATGAGCAAGTCGCGCTGGTGGAAGCCTATAGCAAAGCCCAAGGGCTGTGGCGCGAACCCAGCGACGAGCCGATCTTTACCGATGCGCTGCAACTGGACATGACCGAGGTAGAAGCCAGCCTGGCTGGCCCCAAACGCCCGCAGGATCGCGTGGCGCTGAAAGACATGGCGGCGGCCTTTGATAAGTTCCTGCAGGAAGATACCAACGCGGACTCCACAGCAAAGGGCAAGCTCTCTTCTGAAGGCGGCCAAACCGCTGTGGGAGTGAAACGTAGCTTTGCACATGACACCAGCCAAGCCGTTAAGCTTAATGATCAGGACTTCAGCCTCGACCCAGGCGCGGTGGTGATTGCGGCGATCACCTCCTGTACCAACACCTCCAACCCCAGCGTGATGATGGCTGCAGGCTTGTTGGCACGCAAGGCTCGAGAAAAAGGCTTGAACACCCAACCCTGGGTGAAGACATCCCTGGCACCTGGCTCGAAAGTGGTCACCGACTATCTTGCCGCCGCTGGGTTAAACGACGACTTGGACGCCCTAGGCTTTAACCTTGTCGGTTACGGCTGCACCACCTGTATCGGTAACTCTGGCCCACTGCCGGATGAAATTGAGAAAGCGGTGAACAATGGTGATCTTGCCGTCGCCTCGGTGCTCTCCGGTAACCGTAACTTCGAAGGCCGTGTTCACCCACTGGTGAAAACCAACTGGCTCGCATCACCGCCCCTGGTGGTGGCTTACGCCCTGGCCGGTAACGTTCAACGCGACCTAACCAAGGAGCCGATTGGCGAAGGCAGTGACGGCGAACCCGTCTACCTAAAAGATATCTGGCCCAGCCAAGCGGAGATTGCCAGCGCCGTTGAGCAGGTCAACACTGCCATGTTCCGTAAAGAGTACGGCGCGGTGTTTGAGGGTGACGACGTTTGGAAAGCCATCGACGTGTCAGAAAGTAAGGTCTATCAGTGGCCTGAATCCACCTACATTCAGCATCCGCCCTTCTTTGAAGGCATGGGCCGCGAGCCGGATGCCATCGAAGATGTGCACAGTGCCCGGGTACTCGCCATGTTAGGTGACTCGGTGACCACCGACCATATCTCCCCTGCGGGTGCCATTAAACCCGACAGCCCCGCCGGGCGCTATCTGCAAGAGCACGGCGTTAAGCCGGTCGACTTCAACTCCTACGGCTCGCGCCGGGGTAACCATGAAGTCATGATGCGCGGCACCTTCGCCAACGTGCGGATCAAAAACGAAATGCTCGATGGCGTGGTGGGTGGTGAAACACGCCACGTACCCAGCGGTGAGCAGATGGCCATTTACGATGCGGCCATGAAGTACAAAGAGGAAGGCAAACCGCTGGTCGTGATCGCCGGTAAAGAGTACGGCACCGGCTCCTCGCGTGATTGGGCGGCCAAAGGTACCCGCTTGCTGGGCGTTCGTGCCGTGATTGCCGAATCCTTTGAGCGCATTCACCGCTCTAACCTGATCGGCATGGGCGTTGTGCCGCTGCAGTTTGCCGAAGGCGAAAGCCGTCAAACGCTGGGATTAACCGGCGATGAAGAGATTTCGATCGCCGGATTAAGCGACCTGACGCCGGGTGGCACGGTCAAAATCGTGATCAAAAATGCCGATGGGGAACGTAGCGTTGATGCCAAGTGCCGAATTGATACGGTAAACGAGCTGGCTTACTACCGTCACGGTGGTATCCTTCACTACGTGCTGCGCAAGATGATCGGCGCAGCCTAAAGGGTAAAACCTACCAATGCTTGCATGCCCCCACTTCGGTGGGGGCTTTTTTTTAGCCGAGTGCTTAAAAAGCGCGACGACGGTAGGTACGGTAATCCGGCGACCAGGACGCTTTTTCGATCAGCTCGCGCAATGTCGTACCACTGGTTTTTAACGCCACACCGTTCTGCTGCGCCTGCGCCGCCACTTCAAAAGCAATCGACTTGCTGATATCGCGAATACGCGACAGCGGCGGCAGCAATGCMCCTTTGCCCTCTTTCACCAGCGGCGCTTCACGGGCCAGCGCCCGCGAGGCGCTCATTAGCATCTCATCGGTGACTCGATTGGCACTGGCAGCAATCACGCCCAAACCGATACCTGGGAAAATATAGGCATTGTTGCACTGGGCAATCGGGTAAGTGCGGCCATTGTAAACAACCGGCGCGAAGGGACTGCCGGTGGCCACTAACGCCTGCCCGTCGGTCCAGCGGATAACATCCTCCGGCACCGCCTCTGCTTGGGAGGTAGGATTAGACAGCGGCATAATGACCGGATGTTCACAGCCCGCATGCATGGTGCGCACCACCTGCTCGGTGAAGATACCGCGCTGGCCGCAAACACCGATCAGCACTGTTGGTTTGATCTGAGCAATCGTCTCTTCCAGCCCCTGGCCATTCCACTCCGCCACTAGCGAAGGGTCGTGGGCTAAACGGCGCTGGAAGTCACGCTGCCACTCTTGATCGCTGGTCATCAAGCCATCGCGATCAACAACGAAAATGCGCGCCCGTGCCTCGCTCTCGGTCAAGCCTTCGGCTTCCATCGCGACGACCACCTGCTCAGCGATTCCACAACCCGCCGAGCCACCGCCCACAAACACCACCCGCTGCTGGGCAATGGTTTCTTCGCGAGCCTGGCAAGCCGCCATTAGCGTACCCACGACCACGGAAGCAGTTCCCTGCACGTCGTCGTTGAAGCAGCAAAGCTCGTTGCGGTAGCGCTCTAGCAACGGCACCGCATTGGCCTGAGCAAAGTCCTCAAACTGCAGCAGTACGTTCGGCCAGCGGCGCTTCACAGCAGCAATAAACTCCGCCATGAAAGCATCATACTCTTCTTGGCCTACTCGCTCATGGCGCCAGCCCATGTACATGGGGTCATCCAGCAGCGCTTTGTTGTTGGTGCCCACATCAATCATGATCGGCAGCGTATAGGCGGGGCTAATACCGCCACAGGCGGTATACAGCGCCAGTTTTCCAATCGGGATACCCATGCCACCGATACCCTGGTCGCCCAGGCCAAGAATACGCTCACCGTCCGTCACTACGATCACTTTGACGTTATCTTTGGTGGCGCTGCGCAGGATGTCATCCATATGTTCGCGGTCAGGGTAACTAATAAACAGGCCGCGGTGGTTACGATAAATATTGGAGAATTCCTGACACGCCTGCCCCACCGTCGGGGTGTAAATAATCGGCAGCATCTCTTCTAGATGCTGGGAGACCAAGCGGAAATAGAGCGTTTCGTTGTCATCTTGAATGGCACGCAGGTGAATATGCTTTTCAAGATCACTATGGCATTGCTGGTACTGGCGATAGACCCGCTCCAGCTGATCCTCAATGGTTTCCACCTTTTGTGGCAGTAAACCAATCAGGTTAAACGCCAAGCGCTCCTGCTGAGTAAACGCGCTGCCTTTGTTCAATAGCGGCATTTCGAGCAAAGAAGGACCGGCGTAAGGAAGGTATAGGGGGCGTCTACTCTGGGTAGTCATAAGCACTCTCTTTTTTATGTCAATCACTGCTGCAATGCAGCAACATCGGGCGTTTGCGGCGTTTGAGCGTAATGTAACATGCTCCTGCGACAAAGGTGGAAGAGAGAGGCCATGTTGATAAAAAAACGCCTCGGTTTAGGAGACCTAAACCGAGGCGTGATGCCGATATTAAATTAGCGATCTAGCGATCTCTTAGCTCGTTTTAGCGGTGGGTTTACGCCCCTCCACACCAGCGAAGAAGAACGGCCGCAGCTTAACGCCAAACATGTTGCCCGCAAATGCCGCTACCAGCCACACCCAACCGTGCAGGCTGCCAGACGCAATGCCGCTGAAGTAAGCGCCAATGTTGCAGCCATACGCCAAGCGTGCACCGTAGCCCAGCAGGAGGCCGCCAATGATCGCGGCTAAGATAGATTTCAACGGGATTTTGAAGTTAGGTGCAAAGCGACCTGCCAAGCTGGCCGCAGCCAGCGCGCCCAGCATAATGCCCACGTTCATCACCGTGGTAATATCGCTCCATACGCTGGCCTCAAGGGCCGCGGCATTGCCCGGAGACTGCCAATAGCCCCACTGGCTGACATCGCCGCCCACCAGCTCAAAGCCTTTAGCCCCCCACAGCGCAAACGCAGAGGTAATTCCCCAAGGGCGTCCTGCCAGCGCCAAAGTGGCAAAGTTGAGCAGCGCCAGCGCCACCGCGCCCGCCACTAACGGCCAAGGCCCCGTCAGCCAACGCTCATAACCATGTTTATCAACGTTAGGCGCCTGCTCTAACTGACCGTGGCGACGCTTCTCCATCACCCAGGTAAACGCCGCAATAGCAGCAAACAGCACCAAGCTAATGGCCACGCCCCCGCTTACCCCAGCGACGTTGACCAGTGATACCGGCTGAAAAGCGGGCAAGCTCTGCCACCAGGCAAAATGCGCGGAGCCAATCACCGAGCCGACAATAAAGAACACCAGCGTAATCAACATACGAGCGTTACCGCCGCCCGCGGTAAACAGCGTGCCCGAGGCACAGCCGCCGCCCAACTGCATGCCCACACCGAACAGGAATGCCCCCACCAGCACGGAGATACCAATGGGCGCCACAAAGCCCGACACCTCGTTACCAAACAAGGTGCCTGCCCCCAAGGCAGGGAAAAACAGCAGCACGGCGATGGCCAGCATCACCATCTGCGCGCGCAGGCCACGCCCCCGCCGCTCAGTAATAAATACCCGCCACGCTGAGGTAAAACCAAACGCCGCGTGATACAGCACCATGCCAAATAGACCACCGACAATCATCAGCAGACCAATATTGGCGTCAAACACCACGCCCACCAGCAACGCGCCTAAAACAATCGCCGCCGTGGCGATCAGCGGCACGCGATAGCTCTGCGGCGCAGCAACCGTCGTTGTAGACATATATTCACCTTTAGCAGCACCAAAAGCGCCTGTTAACAAACAGGCGCTTTTGGAAGACATGGACAATAGTTATAAGCCTAACGATAGCTGTAGAGCGCGGGAAATTCTTTATTGAAAGGTGCTTATAGCTTTATGGAATATTCGCTAGCTTTCACAGGAAGGTACTCGTGGAATGAGCCTTCTGTTTAGCCGTTGGTGCATGCGTTCACATGCTTCAGGGTATTTGGACGCTATAGTCCGCCTGGGTTGAATAAACCACATACACATATCCTCACTCTTCCAGGGTTATGGGAACCGTCAGTGCAAAGCGGGAGGCACAACTGCTCCTGAGGACGGCGTGGTATTGGTTGCTGCATGCATGAGACTAAGTATTGATTGTCTTTGTGTCTGTCTCACCCTGGTTAAGTATCTTATGTAGTTTGGCCCGCCCCAGGTAATTGATCATCGGTAATGCCAGCAGGCTCGAAGGGGCGGTGGGTAAGGCACCGATAGCGAGGAGTACCATAGCGGGGATGGACCACTTCTTTTGGCCAGGCTTGTAAGCATAAGATATCAATGCGAGTCCTGAGAGGACGGAGGCCACACAGCCCAGCAGATAGGGGTAGAGAAACTCGGCATTATTGTGAGTGGTATATAGCAACCCACCGCCGGCAACCAAAACAACATAAAGAAGAACACAAGCGACGCCGATATCCGGACTGACCTCCTGTTGGTGGATGCCACGCTCACTCAGAAAGTCAAACAAAGGGGCTTGGAGCACCCCCGCTTGCTTCGTGTGGACTATGCCTTCCTTCGCACTCATCCCAAACAGCTGCTTGTTGCTGGCATTGCGAATTTCGCCAATGCCGGCCTTGCTGGGATCATCGGTCTTTCGCCCACTCTTTGTTCTGAGTATTAGCTTTAGAGAGTCATCATGGCTTACTAGCCGGTCATACAGCGATTGGATAAACTCAATGTCAAAAGACTTCTTAAAACTTAATGGAAACACGCAAACGCCCCTTAAAATGGTGCCGAGCACCTAACTTTCGATTGAATAGATAGCTTTCAGTTATGTGGCTGATTTCAGACTTATCGTTAGATCCGGCTGATTATCAAATAGCATTTTCAGTAAAGAAAAAGCCAAAAGTCCGACGGGCATATAAAGCATAAAGCCGAGTCCGCCGAATGAGAGGGAGACGATAAATCCTACGATGATGTAGGGCACCATAAAGACAAACATTGCCTTTCCGAATCGCTCTTTTTTCTTCATAGTGCTCGTTAGACGATCCTTGTCTTCGGTTCCGATTAATAGATCGCTTTCACAATGCGGGCAAGTGGCCATATCGGCTTTCAAAAGTTCGGTAATCCACTGTGACTCCTCGCAAAAACAACAGCCACATGCGGGGCACTCAAAATCAATGCTTTCAATTAAGGCTTTATCTTGCTTTTCAATAGATTCTTTTTCATTCACTGCTTTAATTCTCCTCTGCTGGGTTATTGATTCAATACCGTCGAGCATACTCTCGGCCTGACACGCCTATTACCTCAAGCTGAAGGTGACGTTTCTTCGAGATAGACCTTGGCGAAGCTGTAGTGGGTGCGTTCGCCTAGGCTGGTGAGTATTTAATTGGGCTGCAGCGCCTAGCAAGGCAACCGCCGCCTACCGGCGGATAACCAATGAATTTTTGCCTTATTAGCGCTTAGCGCGGGTGTTCGTCGCTCTACTGCTGATCCTGTGAATCCTCAGAGGGGGTCGTTTCTGGCCGGTCAACGAACTTGCCCGCCTTCCAGGGAAAGCGGGCAAAGTCGTTGACGTCTTCCGGCTCGCCCTTGCGGGTTTCGCGGTAGTTGGGTACGGAGAGTTCCATTAGGTCTGGGCGACCGCCCCAGTGGGTAGCATCCACCTCGGCGCGGTGCGCCTCGCGCAATGCCTTGAGCTCCTCCTCGCTGCTATGGGTATATAAATCACGCCAGTAGGTAGCGGGACGACCACGCTTACCCGCTTCGTCGTAGGCCTTGGTAGTGAGGTCGAGGTGACGGAAGGGCTCTACCTGGGGGATATCCGGTAGCGGCTGACTAACGTCCATATAGCGCTGCAGCATATCCCAAGCAGCGTATAGCTGGGCAATACTGCCATCCACAGCAAAGCTAAACTCAAGTGGATCTTTGGTATGAGGAAGACGGCTTCGGTGAGGGTAACGATGAATTAATTTAAAGGAATGAAACTGCGACCCCTGGGCGCCCCCAGTCATTTCAATATAAGCATCAAATTCGTAAAATGAAAAGTTACCAATTTCTGTATTGATCAAACCTGTACGACGACAGAAAGCATAATTATCCGACCAGTTGCGGTTGCCTTTGTAAAATCTTATCTCATGCTTCTCCCAAAGCTGACGGAGGAGAGTTGCCGTACCACAAACCGCAGTTACGATAGCTAAGGGAGTAAATGCTTGGAGTAATGTATCAGCTGCAAATATGAACAGCAGTGTACAAACAGCCGTCACACCAAAAATAAACCAGCCTCCCCCCCCCCTTAAAACTAAAGCCATGGGAAAAAATGACAAAAAAGAATCTAGCGATTCGGTATAGATCGTTGACATCTTCATCGACTCGTTTAGACCAACGTGACTCATTGATCATGGTGTAGTCATGATAATCATCGCCGATATATTGATACTCCCTAAACCAAAGATCCGAGTATTGATAAGTAGTAGGGTTTATATCTAGATAACTGCCCCAAGGCAGACGAGTTTCCAAAATACGCCCACGCAGCCTCTCGTTTTTGGGCGCATAACTCTGCTCGGGGATAGCATCGGCGCGGTAGGCGGTTTCGGCGTAGCCATCTGCTGGCGTTAGCGGTTCCTTGTGTGAACTCACCGGCGGCCTCCTTGCTGATTCCATACCCAGGTTAAAGACGAGGGGTGCGTGGTAAAGGTCATTTCGTCCTCGATAGCTTGATATTGTCTATTTGCCTGGTCCCAGTACTGTATGGAACCCTGGCCTGTTAGGTCATCAAGATACAACCTCACCAGATTGGCTTTCTGGTGATACTCCTGCCTGTAATCAGGCTCATGCTGGAAACGCTCACGGCTATGGCGCAACCAGCGTGGGTCTACCTGGGAATACCCACGCTACAGCCTGGGAAGGCAATTGCTGCCTTCCCAGGCGGATAACCAATGCATGTGTGCTGGTTTAGCTCTCAGCGCGGAGGGGCGTCGTTCTGCTGCTGATCCTGTGAATCCTCAGACGGGGTCGTTTCTGGCCGGTCAACGAACTTGCCCGCCTTCCAGGGAAAGCGCCCAAAGTCGTTGACGTCTTCCGGCTCGCCCTTGCGGGTTTCGCGGTAGTTGGGTACGGAGAGTTCCATTAGGTCTGGGCGACCGCCCCAGTGGGTAGCATCCACCTCGGCGCGGTGCGCCTCGCGCAATGCCTTGAGCTCCTCCTCGCTGCTATGGGTATATAAATCACGCCAGTAGGTAGCGGGACGACCACGCTTACCCGCTTCGTCGTAGGCCTTGGTGGTCGGGTCTAGATGACGGAAGGGTTCAACTTGAGGAATATCTGGCAATGGCTGAGAGACATCCATATAGCGCTGAAGCATATCCCAAGTGGCGTATAACTGGGCAATGCTGCCACCAACAGTAAAATCAAATTCAAGGGAACTTTCACTATGCGGAAGACGACTACGATGGGGGTAGCGATGGATCAGTTTCAAGGAATGGAACTGGGAGCCCTGAGTACCTACCCGCATTTCGATATAGGCATCAAATTCATAAAAAGGAAAGTTTCCTATATCCGTCTTAACCATGCCTGTATGCCGGCACAAGGCATAGTCATTCGACCAATTGCGGTTTCTCTTATAAAACTTAATGGAATGTTTTTCCCAAAAATAGCGCAATAAAGTTGCAATGCCACAGATAGTAGCCACCCAAAATATCAGCTTTATAAAACCCCAAGGAAACTCGCTGTTTCCATATACAAGAGAGGCTAAACTTCCAAGAACTGCTGTAATTATAGCCACACCGGTTAGTATCCCCCCCCCTCCTCCTACAAAACTAAAAAGGTGAGAAAAAATAACAAAAAAGAATCTAGCAATGCGATAAAGATCGTTAACATCTTCATCAACACGCTGTGACCAGCGCGACTCATTGATCATGGTGTAGTCATGATAATCATCACCAATGTATTGATACTCTTTAAACCAGATTTCCGAATACTGATTATTAGTGGGGTTTACCCCCAGATAATTGCCCCAAGGCAGGCGGGTTTCAAGGATGCGCCCACGCAACATCTCATTTTGAGGAGCGTAGCTCTGCTCGGGAAGCGCATCGGCGCGGTAGGCGGTTTCGGCGTAGCCATCTGCTGGCGTTAGCGGTTCCTTGTGTGAACTCACCGGCGGCCTCCTTGCTGATTCCATACCCAGGTTAACGACGAGGGGTGCGTGGTAAAGGTCATTTCGTCCTCGATAGTTTGATATTGTCTCTTAGCTCTATCCCAGAACTGAATGGAGCCCTGCCCCGTTAGGTCATCAAGGTTCAGACGCACCAAGTTGGCTTTCTGGTGATACTCCTGCCTGTAATCAGGCTCATGCTGAAAACGGCCACGGCTATTGCGCAACCAGCGGGGGTCCACACCTAAATGTGAGCTGGGAATCCCCATGCGCCGCCATTCGCGGGGCAAGCTAATACCCAGATAACGGATAGCTTTATCTTCAGGGTCTTCTGCCTCCGCAGAGGCTATTAAACGCTGACCCTTTACGACAGGGTAATACTGATAGGTGAAGCCCATATCAGGCACCGGCGCCAGGTAGTCGGCGCTGACGCCTAGAGGGGGGAGCTGGAACTCGCCATAGCGTAACCCGGCGCAGCTGAATTTGACCGCGATATCACAGTCCGCAAAGCGTCGTGATCGCTCCGTTAACGTTCGAGGAGAGACCAGTTCAGCATAGGTGTCATGCAGCCCCTGTAGCAGGTACAAATAAGCTTGATGGGGGCTGGCTCCTTTTAGCTGTACCAAGTAATCATGAATGGCGGCTGAATCCTGGTCCTCCTCTTGGGCGGCGAGCTGGGCCAAGCGCGATTCCAGTTCATCACGGCGACTGCCGAAGGGTCCGTACTGCACCCAAAGAGAGAAGCCATCATCACGGCTGTTGGTTGCCAGGAACTGAAAGAAAACAGAGGCCGCAAGGCTAATCACGGTGATGGGCACGGGCCTTGATGTACCCMCCCAGCCAAGCACACGGTTAAGCAATTGATAACGCGCTAGCTGAGCTTTAGAGACACGCTCGGCGGCTTCACCAAAGCCGGAGCCGTAAACTGTAGCTACACCCATCGCACCAGCTTGAGCTGCTGTCAAACGTGCAGTTCGGTGTTCGCCACGTTGAGCAAGCTCATGGGCATCATGAGCAACCAGCATAGTGGTCAACAGACCTGCAATCAGCGTCAGGCCTCCCCTAACTTGTCCTGCATCCCCCATGGCCTTTTGCCAGCTTTCATCTTTCAAGTAGGGGTTATCGAGTACGTTATTAATTCGAACTGACCAACCCCACTGACTATTTGCCAACTTTAACCCTTGGGCACTTAACAACAAACCATCTAAAACTGCACTTCCTAATTTTGCTGCATTTACAGCTCCCCCCTCGCGGCCTACTTTCTCAAGCCCTCCCAAGAGGTTACCTGCTTCTAGTACTACCAAAACAGCCCAAAAAGCCGTATAACCTGTACGCGCGCCATAAAAACGCCATTCGCCCGTTTCACGCCCCGTTACTCGAACAGTCTGGTTTCCGGGGGATGAGACAGCATTGCCGCCTAGCGCATTGGTGGTCGCCGAGGCCTGCAGGGCTGCACTGGCCTGGGCCATCTCGGCGGTAGCCACTTGGAATTCGCGCGGAGCAAACCAGACAATCCTGCCGTTCTCTAGTTCGGCCTTGATCGAGAGCCCCCCTCCTAAGGCGCCTTTTAGATCAGCATAGTCCGAAGCGATATCCACAGACATGGTCTGGCCAAGCTTGAGCCAGGGAATCGCGGCAACCAGCGGAGGTAATGTGCTGATGACAATAGCATCGGCACCGTTCAGAATACGGCGCATAGCATCCGCCGTGGGGTTTGTCTCTTCGACAAGCTGGTTCTGGAGGGCCAGCAGGCCATCTGCCGTCATCGTGGCCGCGCTGGCTTCCTGAGAAAGTATTTGCTGCGAAGCCTGAGTGATTCGAGCCAGGTCTCGTTCATAGGCTTCACCCCAGCTGTCATCTACATCGCACAGCGCCGCCTTGAAGAAGAACGTTGAGGCGGGATGTTTACCTTCATAGAGGATATCAAGGGTAGCTCGACAACGCTCGGGGGAGCGGTAGTCGGCGAGCTCTTCGGTGGTGCCTTTGGGGTCAAAGGGGCGCAACCCATTTAGCAGTATATCGATACTTCGCGCCAAAATAACGTAGGGTTCGAGCAGATTGAGGTCATCGAATAGCATGGCATCATGCAACGCATGAGTAAGTGCCCCTGGCGAGACATCATCCAGCAATTCGGCAAGGGCTGCGAGGGCCTCATCGCGCCTTAACCGAGCAAGGCGGCGCTCTTCCATTTTGACTAGCCGACAAAACAGGCTATCCCGGCCGCGGTCAAGCTTAAGGTCAAACCACTCATCAAGGTAGCGCGGGTTGCTTTCACCATCCGGCCCTTCAGCCATAAAACAATTGGCGTGTACTAGCTCCGCCGAGGCGCCATGAGGGTGGTACTTCATGCTCTCCGCCAGCACCATCAGCAATTCGGTCGTGGCTTGGATGTCGGCAATCAGATGTTCGGCTGCCTGCTTAGGGTCACGTAGGAAGACACAGCAGAGCTGCTGATCGCGTAACGGTGCTAAACAATCGTTTGTCGCTGTGGGCGCTTTTATAAGCGCTAACTGTGCTTCTTCGGCCTGTTCATTATCAGGCCTTAGGGGGTTGCACCACTGTTGCAACAGCGTCCCACGCAGCCCTGGCGAGAAATTACGCTGCCTTTTCGCCATATCGATATCCGGGAGCGTTGCGTTTTCCTCATCGGAATCGAAAAAGGCACGTTCTGACTCAAGCTGGTCGATTAGTGTCCTCCAGCCTTCTGCCGTCGGGTCTTCAATATAGCCTCTTGGGCTACCCCATGCTTGCTCATATACCGCATCGCGTGGGCGCATGGGCGGCAACCAGTCCAATAAGGCTTTACCGCTACATTCGTCACGATTGACCTCGAGGCCATGTGCGTAGAAGTTACGCATCCGCCCCTGGAGCATATTGGTCAACGCAGACTCGTTCATTGCCCATGGCTGGCAGCGTTTCTCAATGAGGTGCGGGTTGGCTTCTAACTGCTCGATATGCGCCCAGGGCCAAGGGTGATCAGAGAAGGCTAGCCGCACATTGGCCGTCTCACCATTGAGCTTAAGAGGCAAGTGTAGATGCGCCAAGGCAGGCCCAGAAAACTCACGTACTGTAGGTACCTCGCCCTGCTTACGGTAGGTCGCAATATCGCTATCGAGAAATTGTAATACCCCATTCACGAGGCTGGTGACTACCAGTTCACGAATTAGTCGGCCTTTCAGAAATACGTAAATGAAACCACCACGGCACGGCCCTCCCGCTATTTCCTGGTGGTCGAGATACAGCATGGGTACGGTCGACACCATGAGGTTATGCTGGAACGCCCGCTGCTTGGGAATCAGACCACATTGTGAGACCTCTTCCACCTCCAGTAGCGGKACTTCAATATCGCCTATCTTTTGTACCAGTCGATAGTCTGCCAGCTCTTCTTCAAAAAACTCTTTCTGCGACTCGACGATGGGCCCGAAACGCCCCTCTGACGCATCTCCTTCTGCCAGGAGTTCAACTGCATTGTCCCCCTGATAAAGCCAGTATTCATTCTGGTGGTTATCGTCATGTTGGCCGGTCATTTCTAGATAGATGGCCTTTGGGCTGCACGCATGATTCTGTGACATTTCTGTATCCTTTGTCATCTCATCGCATCGAGAGAGGAGCTCTGCACATACGCGCCCAACTCATCAATGAATTGTTCGAGTGCGTTACTGCTTACCAGCATATCCCGCGCGTTTTCAACGGCTTGCTTGCGTGGCAAATGGGTTTGCCAAGTGGCACCCCAATACTGCTCAAGCGCCCGCCAGAGGGATGTGATCTCGTCCTCACTTTGCAACAGAACGAAACGATCAATAGCATCACCCATTAACGGCATCAATCGGGAAAACTGCCTCAAGCTGGTCAGTCGCTGTTGGGTAACGTCGTCTAACCTTAATGCCTGGTTGGGCGTAATGTCCTCGCTGTTAACTGAGGAACAATGCTCATGAATGATCGTTCCCTGGCTTAGACAAAGCGCCCAATACCATGTCGTGTCTTTGCCCATCAGCGTCAGTCGACCGGCCGGAGAAAGTTGCTCTTCGCCTAGCAAGAGATGTAAGACCGCTGGCTCGTGAAACCGCAGCAATCCCTTTCCATTCCCTGAGGTGTGTATGGTTAGATGCGTTGCTAAACGCTGTTGCAGCTCATCTAGGGTCTCGTTTGTGTCAATCACTACCGACGCGGCTATTCCCACCCAATCGGTGCAGCATTGTTGCCAAAAGTCGCTATTTTGAGTGATATCAAGTAACACCGGGCCGCTATTTCTGACCCCTTGATAAGCCGTATCGTCGTAAAGCCAGCGAAACGTGGGTTGAGTCGCCTCTGCATAGTAACGACGTAACACCTCCCCCTCGGGAAGGCTTCCGGTATCGACCAACCAATAACGCTGCTTCCTTTGCTCCGGCAATTTTACTGCGTAGCGCATTATCAGCTAACCCTAGCCAGGCAAGGACAGTCAGCCAGCGGGCAACTGCCATCGGTTTGCTTTTGGCATAACTGGATGATGCTGGCCTCTACTGCCGAGGCTTCCAGCAATGCTTCATGCGTCACGTGTGGAATAGCTTCATGTGTTTCTGCAGTTGCTTGACTTGGCAGCTGCGGCCCCTGCGCAGCCTGCCCACTTCCCGATCCAGGACTCCCCCCAGAGTTAATCTTGACCTGCGGGCCGACGATGGTGACGCCGCTGGGGTCGATTTTCAGAAAGCTGCCGCCGGCTTTGAGGGTGATTTCCGCGCCTGCCTCGATCACCACCTTCATGCCCGCTTTGTGATGAATCTCTTGTCCTGCTTCCAGTAACTGCGCCTGGCCGACTTTCTCATGGCGGGTGCCGTCGATCATCAGGTGGTCGTCGCCGTCTACCTGGGTGTGGCGATTATTATGTACTGTGTGGTGATCGTCGTTGTCGATCTCGCTGATGCGGTCGTTGTGCACCTTGAGGTGGCTGTCGTGCTGGATCTCTTCGGTGCGGTCGTTAAGCGTTAACAGCTCCAGATCTTTCTGGGCATGGAGCCAGATTTGCTCTTCGCCTGCTTCGTCTTCAAAGCGAAGTTCGTTGAAGCCTTCGGCCTTGTGGCTTTGGGTGCGGATGACGGTGCGGGTTTTGTGTTCCGGCAGCGGATAAGGTGCGGTATTCACCGCGTGGTAGGTACGCCCGGTGATCAGTGGCTGATCCGGATCGCCTTCTAAAAACGAGATAATGACTTCATGGCCAATACGGGGGATGGCGATACTGCCGTAGCCGCCGCCTGCCCAGCCTTGGGCGACCCGCACCCAGCAACTGGCGGTATCATTTGGCTCTGCGTAGCGGTCCCAGGGGAACTGGACTTTGACCCGGCCGTGTTCGTCGCAGTGAATTTCTTCGCCTTCGGGGCCGACCACGAAGGCGACCTGGGGGCCATCCACACGCGGTTTGGGATTCGGGGTTGCTCGCCAGGGTGCATCGCCGGGGATGAGGGTGACCTGGTTGTAATAACGGGTCATACCGTTTGCATCACCCTGAGTCATGCCATCTTCTTCCAACGCCTGGGGTTGTTCACCAAAGTGGCTTACTTCAATGGCTTGCCAGTCGCGGTTGAGGCTGTCGGTGTCGTGGTCGGACAGGGTAAAGCGCAGGCCAGGGGCGAGTTCGGGTAGGTCACTTTCGGCGTTGGCGGTGAGCGCTTCACGGCGTAGCTGTTCCAGGCGGATACGGGTAAAGGGCTTGCCGGAGGCGTCCTGCTTATAGCGGCCGGGGTAGTCGTAGTGCTCGTAGTCAGCGTTTTGGCCGTGCTGCTCAACATCGCGGCCTAGGTGTTCATGCAACTGCGCATAGGCCGGGTTTTTAAAGCTGTAGTCTTTCAGGGTGGCGGTGGCCGCCGCTACACGGGCGGTATGACTAAGCTTGCGTACATGGCGTGTGGGGGCGGTGCCACCGGCGCGGCTGTGGTAAGTGCGTTCGCCGAGGTTCGTAAGTATCTGCGGGTCATCGGCGAAGATCAGCCGATGGCTACCCTTTGCAAATTCATGGAAGTAGAACAGCCCCTCTTCAGCGGCTAGGCGCTCAATAAAGGTGAGGTCGGTTTCACGGTACTGGACGCAATACTCACGCTCGGCTAGGTCGCGGTTTACCGCAAATCCAACATCGGTAATACCCCGCTCATCGCACAGGGTATTAATGATGGTGAGCGGGTCGACCTTTTGGAAAATACGCGAGTTCTGACGCAGCGAAAGCCGCCAGAGCGCTGGGCGCAGCACCAGCGAGTAGAAGGTACGGCGATGGCCGCGGTCGCCCTGGCCAAATTCACTAACGATACCGTGCACTCGGCGCAGCGGTTCGCCATCCTGCCAGATAGTCAGTTCCGCCTCACGATCCAGCAGCTCCGCGGCGTCCAGGCTGCCATCACGGCTGGCCAGATTGAGCACCAGCTCAAAGGGTTGGGAAAGCGCCTCGCGATGAGTGAAGTCGATCACCGCGATATCCTCAACACCGGGGAGTGTTAACGTGAATTGTAGCCCCGTGGTCATATCAACTTCCCTCCCCTGAACCAGAGCCAATCACCACACCGCCGCAATCCACCGAGTGGCCCGTCAGTGCTGCCGGTTTGCCGTCGATTAAAATAGTGCTTGAACCCTGCGCGATGGCACGCGGGTGCGGCGAATGGTTGGGTTTATCATGCGGCGCCAGGGGATCTCCCACGCGGGCGACCGGCTTGCCGTCCATCATCACCGTGCCGCTGCCTGCAGTGACCGGTGTCGGTGGAAAGCCATCGTGGTCGGTGCCCATATCACCCACTAATACAAACTTCTGACCCATTGTGCATACTCCTTTATTGCGGTTCCGCTTACTCATCCCACCTATTCATCCCACTTGGCGGGCGCTTCATAGCTGGCAACATCAAAAGCGTCTACGAATTGACGGCTAAAACCTGCCGCTTCAAGACTATCAATTGCCGAGTGGCAAGCGAGTGGCAGGCGTGTTTGCAGCGGTACGCCATTAAGGCTACGGCGCACCGCCATCAGCAGCCGTGTGCCGTGACCACTGCCTTTCCACTCCTGACCGATGTAGAAAAAGCGCAGTTGCCAAGCCGCTTCATCATCTGGCCGACAGGCGAGCACCATGCCAAGCGGCGGCCCTTCCCCATGGCGTAGGGCCAACAAACGTCCCTGCCAGTGGGCTACCTGCCCCTCTTCCCGCTGCAACCACAGGCCGCGATGAACGGTGAATTCCAGCGCCCGGCGCAAGGTTTCCAGCACACTGCTGTCACGGAGTACCCAAGGAGAGTGCCCCTTAGCGTCGGCCCGGTAGACGGCCTCGATAAAACTATCGATATCCTCTTCGCGTGCGTCTTCTAATGGACGAGAACGTTTTGCTCCGTGTCGCCTCTGGCGAGCAGAGGGCTGGGGCGAGCCCGGACTAAACAGGCGCTTAAGTTTGGTCAGCATTGCCACCTCGTTCCGCGTAGAGTGCTGACGGTAGTTGGAAACCCTCAACCAATGGCCGCGTAAAGGGATTCGGCGCCCCATCGGCAAACAAACGATAGCGCATCGTGCCGCCATCTACGTTGAAGCGCAGCTCCAGCTCTCGTTCACTAATACTGGTGATATCGGCCTGTTCCAATAACCGGAACCACGCCCAGGGGCCATCTTGGCTCACGCTGCGTGGAGAGCGATTAATCTCACTGGGTACCATGGTGACGCGGCTTTCCGTTCCGCCGCGCAGCGTATTCGGCCAAATCATCGAAACACGCTGACTAGCACTGTGAGCATATTCGATCAGTTGGCCATCCACGCTGACCACACTGCGCCGCTTATCGGGGCTTAGGCTGATGGGCTCCAGGGCGAACTCTACGTCCAGCGCGCCATCGCGGCTAAAGTAGGCGCGACGGATCTGCTCAGCCTGCTGTATGGCCGTGTGCAGGCTATCGCGCAGCAGTGAATTACCCTCGGCATCCACTAAGTACTCCGGGGCACCTTCAATAAAGGGCTTTAAGCTCTCTTCATAAAAGGCATCTAACGTACCTTCTGGGGCAAAAAAGTCTTCAAAGTCGCTCAGCGCCACTTCACGGCTGGCATTGGGGGCGAGCGGATAACGTCCTGCCAAGCGCTCTTGGTAAGGCGCTACGACATCGTCTAGCCAGCGGTGCTCCAAGTGGCGCGTTGCACTCGCCATCATCAGTTGCCAGCTCTGATCGGCCAAGTCGTGCAACATACTGCCTACCGGCTCGGGGGTGTTGTCAGCAATGCGCTGTAGGTTATAGATCGGGTCATCACCGCGTAGCGAGAGCCGGTCTCGCACATTGATGAAAGCAGCACGGCCGGCATCGCTCGACTCTTCAATCTCAAGCAAGTAGTCACGCAACGCCGTTACCGCGGTCTTGATCTCCTCCAGTGATGAGGGATTGTCGTTACGCTCCTGGCTGAGCTGATTAATCGGCGTGAAGGGCTGCTCAATGGCTAGCGCAAGCTGGTAACGCTGTGACTGTTGCAGCGCTTTCCGGGCCTGCTCATCATCAACGGGTAGTTCAGGATAAAGGCTGGTATTGCGCTCAACGGCTGCCAATAGCCGATCAAGCGGGCGCTGTGCCCCCACCAGGGCGTCGGCCACCACGATGGCTTGATGGATATCCGGCAGGGGGACTAGTTGGGTATCGCGCAAGGCATCACGCCAGCTGACATGGTAGTCACTGACATAATGTTCGCGCAGCGCCGTTTGCAACTGCTGCTTATCGGCCTCACTAAAGTTGATATTATCGCGCTGCCCCAGTACCCACACATCAATCAATGCCAGCTCTGTGGCCCGCTCCAGCTCTTGTAAAAAGTAGTTTTCAAAGCCATCTCGGGTAACCAGGTGGGGCAGACGAACATGCTCAGGGTCATCATTTCGCGCCATAAATACGGTATCAAACAAGGTGCCCACACTACGGCGTAAATCCAACGGTTCACCCTGGCGGTCACCGGCGGCTTTTAAGGCAGCGTATACACGCTCATCAATGGGTTGGCGTGAAAGCTCTTCTTGCGCAGCGTTCAAGCTGCCGCGAAGGGGAGCCATCGCCTGGGCGGGGCGCTGCTGCCCTTCAGCAATATGCCCCTCTAAATCGCTATGCGCCAAGGCATAGTCCAGATGGGTTAAGAGGCGCTCTTGAACCTCGCCCTGCTGGGGGAAGTAGCCTTGCCAGCGCTGGGCCATAAAGCGCTCTACCCGCTCTGGCTGACGACCGCTGGCGTCCGACATCATGCGCAGCACACGCAGCAGCGCCAGTTTCTCGTTGCTACCCTCTTCGGTGCGATTCATATCGTCCATGATGCCGATCATCAAGGCGGGCAGGAATTGATGCTCAAGCATGGCGAGGTAAGCGCGCTCAATCTGAGCACCAATGATATGGCCCTGATACAACCCCATATCCGCAAGGTAAGGCGTGTGCGTACGGTATTCAGAGAACGTTTCCAGCGCATAACGCAGCCTATCTAACGGCTCTAAAAACTCATAGCCACTGGGGTCATCACTTTGAAACGCCTCAGGCTGGGTGGTTAAAAACGTTTCTGCACGCTCTTCGACGGCGGCCAGGGACACGCTGTTCTTTTGATAGAAGTGTGCCCAGCCCCCCACCAAGCCTATACCCATCATCAAGCACGCGGCTAAGCTTATATTGCGGGCACGGCGACGACGCTGGGTAACTCTGGCGTTATCACCTGCCAGCCCTGCTTCGGGGTAAATGACTTTTTCAAATAATTCTTCGGTGAAGTAGAGCGCGCTGCGGGTAGCGCGATGAGCAGGCTGAACGCTGTCATCCATGCCATAACGTCGGGCAGCGGCATCGACAAAGGGATCTTCGGGAACGCCTTGCTGATACACAGACGTAAAGTAAGCACCGCGAACCATCGCGGCGGTCGAGAAGCGGTCACTCGATAATGCCTCGGTCAAGAAGCCGAACAGCACATCGCGTAGCCCCGCCAACTGACGCACAAAGCGGAACACAGATTCACGCTCTTCGCGGTCACGGCATTCCGACAACATAGTCGGCAATAGCTGATTCAAACGCGCCAGCATGGCGTCGTAGTCAGCTTCAAACTCCGACTCCCACTTACCTGGGGTCTCCATCGAGGCCGGGGTAAAAGTAAACCCCAGCGGCGCACGGCGGGCCTCGCGGGAGTAGTGACGAAAGAAGTCATCAAAGCCGTGCAACAAATCCATTTTGCTAAACGTCACGTAAACCGGCAGCCGGGTACCGTGGCGCTCCATCAACTCTCGCAAGCGGCTGCGTAGCAGCGCCGCATATCCCTTACGTACCGCCACCTGAGCATGGCTCAAACGGGCGAGATCAAGCACCAGCACCACGCCATCCAGCGGGCGCTGGGCGCGATTGCGCTCTAACCAATCAACAAAGTGATCCCACAGTCGGCTCTGCAACGCTTGGGGCTCGCCCCCCTCCATAGCGCCTTGTGTCAGCAGCTCTCCATCAGGGTCGATCAACACCGCTTTATCGCCAATCCACCAGTCAAAGCCGAGCTGTCCTTGCTTGCTGCTTTGACCAGACGCCTTCATGACGTGGGTAAGCGCGAAATTTTGGCCCGAGCGATTAATCAAGCTGGTTTTGCCCGCGTTTTCTACCCCCATGACCAAGTACCAGGGCAAGCGGTAGCGGCTACTATTACCGCCGCCCAAGCTCTCGGTAATTTCACTCAATACACTGTTAAGCGAGGCTTCCTGACGCTCGACTTGCGACATAATAGGATCTTGCTGGCGTGCGTCCTCTTGCTGCCGCTCTTCATCCAGCGCCCGAAGGCGCCGTGCTAAGCGTACCCCCCATACCACGGCGATCACGGTGACCACCACCAGCGTGGCTAACAGGCGATTGGTTAACGGCGCGAGCGGCATGACACCACGCACTTCCCAGCCAGGCCCCAGCCACCAAATCGCGATCAGTAGCGCAATGAGCAGTACTGCCCATAGCAGCGTTGAAAGCCGTAATAGCCCTTTGGCCTTATTGCCATGCGCCTGGGCACGATTTTGAGCTGATTGTGCCCGCGACATGCCTGGTACCCAGCGGCTTAGCTTTGATTTTAATGTTGACCACATTAGCCTTTGTCCCTCGTCCCTTTAATGATGAACATTATGAGTGCGTCTCTTTAACCGCTGCTTTAAGGCGTGATACCAGCGCAGGCTCCCAGTGCTCTAATGCCAGCTCGGTCACGCTCTGATGCAGGGTGTGGTAGTGCTGCTGCGCGAGGCTTTCTAGCCCGGTCTCGTGCAATAGGTCGGCACTGGCTAAACGCCAATAAGTGCTTTCACGCGGTGAGCGAGCAGAACTCAAACCTTGATCGAGCACTTTTAGCGCGGCACCAATGTCGCCACTCTCCGCCGCGYCGCGAGCCTCCTCGAGACCCACCTGCCACGCATCGCTGCCATTACCAGCGGCTCCACTGCCCCCTGATGCGCTGTTATATAGCCAACGTTGGGTTTCATCGTCGACAAACTTGGTTCCGTTGTTGAATGCCAGGGCGTCGATACCAGGAAGCCGTTCGACAAAACGTTGCGCTTCATCACGAATCGCCTCCGCACAGCGTGGATGGCCAAGCTGTTTGGCAAGTCCAGCACTTAGTCGGTGCCCTTCCAGCCAGTAAGGGCTTACCGCTAAGCTGTTTTCGATCCGTTGCCAGAGTTCGCTGTCACCGCCGCGCGCAAGTGCTTCACGGTAGTCGGCAATACGGTCTGCCGACACCGGGGCTAACTCTGTTTTACCCTCCCCTTTAGCCGCTGGTAGTGCCTGTATTGCCCCCCAGACTGCGTAGCGACGAAGCCGATAGGTAAGCGGTTCCCCCGGTGACTGTTCGCTCAAAAAATCGGCCATTTTGAGCAGTGCCTGGCGATTAGAGCGTTCGTTTCCCGCCTCTAAACGCAGCTCTGGCGCTTTTGCGGGCGCTTGGTCTGAAGCGAATGCAGAGGCCGCTTGAGGAGTATCATGGCTAACGGAGGTTTGGGGTCGCTCTTGCTGCTGAGCAGCGTTACTACCGCTCACTGAAGAGGACAGCTGGGTCGGCCGCTTAGCCTCTAGTTGACGGTTTAGCTCACTCAATGCTTCTGCGGGTAATGAGTCCTGCTCTACTCGCGCCTGTAGCTCAGTCAGTGCGGTTTGGCAGGCCTCGTACTCATCTTCAGCGTTATGAAAATCAAGTCCGGCGGCGAGCTTCACACTACGCTGGGTAAATTGCTGAAATAGCCGCGGGCGCAGCTTGGCACCTCGTGGGCCATTAAATGGATAGGCATGTTCCCACCAGGGCTGCTCCAACGCGCGCCTTAGTAAGCGCAGTGAGAGCGCAAAGCGCACTCCGTTACCATCGTGCTGCAAGCAGTGCAGTAAATGGCCTAGCACTTTCAAGTCTTTGCCACGCTGACTAAACATTTGAATAGCCAGTGTTTCAGCGGTTTCCCAGGCGACGCTAGCGTGCTGCAACGAACCGACTTTCATCATTTCAGCATCGAGTGCCAGGTAGTCGTTCGACTCTTCGAGCGGTTCACCCACCGGCTGGTCATGTTGGTTACCGGCCAGCGGTGCCAATAATGGGTCAAGATGAGCTTCAGCTGTAATACGCATAGTGTTCTCCCTTACCAACGACACGCTTCGCGTAGCGGCTGAATGAGTTGGCGGAGATCGGTAATATCAAAACGCAGCCCATCTAGACTCGGCACATCGCTATTCACAGTGACGTCATTGGCCCCCAGCAGCTGGCGCAGCGTTTCGATGGCGGGCAACCCTCGACCACCATTGATGACATGACCACCATCACGGACTCGCCACTGCTGATTTACGTTGCCGCTATGGGTGCGTAGCTGTAAATCAACACGTGCATTGTCGATGGGCTCTGACAAATGCAGTTGAAAACGAGTGATCTGCTTTTCACACGCCATCACCATAATGGGTCGTGGCGGTGTGGKTCCCAACGCAGGAACGCTCATCAACACATCATCACCGGCGTGCTGAACGATGACGCCCAAATCATCGTCATCGCGCCCACTCTCCTGGCGTTCAATGGCGTACCATAAATCGGGCAGCTCTCGCTCATCAGCCGATGAGGTCGCTGTTTTAAATACGTCGTCATAACAGCTCAAACGCTCTAATCGAGAGGGCTCATCAGCACATGCCAAAGCGTTTTCAAGCATTGCTTGGTGCTCGTCTGCTAAAGCATCCGAACTCCCCAAAACAGCGATGATAAGCAGTCCCCAGCATGACCACTGGCGAATTAGTAACGTCACTCTCATTTGGTATCCAGTTCTAGCAGCTGACATTTATGGGCCAGTGTTCGCTTAGGTAAGCCAAGGCTTGCGGCGGCTTGGGCGCGATTGCCGCCAAAATGCATTAACCGTTGGCGGATGATGGCGGTTTCAACATCGCGAAGCGCCTGGCGCAAGTCATCGATATCATTCGGCAAAGGGAACGGCGTGCTACTTACCTGCGCATTTGGTGCCGTTTGAGCGTCGCTCTCTTGCTCCCCGGGTATGACATAGGCATCAATATCCGCGCCCTGAGGCGTCATGGCGCAGGCGTAGTCGATTAGGTTTTTTAACTCACGAACATTACCGGGGTAGTCACGCTGCTTGAGTAAGCGCAGTGCTGCCGGGGTAATGCCCATGTCGTCACGCTCTTCACGTGCGCAAAAATCGGCAATGAACGATTGCGCCAACTGGGCAATGTCATCGCGCCGCTCTGCAAGCGGTGGCAGGGTGAGCGGAAATTGGCCCAGTCGGTAGTAGAGGTCAGCACGAAAGTGCTGCGCACGAATATGCTCGCGAAGCGGCTGATGGGTAGCGGCCACTAAACGTAAATCCGCGCAGCGCTCTTCGCTGGCGCCTAGCGGACGGTAACGGCCACTCTCCAACACTCTGAGCAGCTTGGCTTGTAGCGCTAGCGGCATATCACCAATTTCATCCAGAAACAGCGTACCGCCGTCAGCTTGACTGATAAGCCCTTCCTGGGCTTGGTCTGCGCCCGAGAACGCCCCTTTGGCATGGCCAAACAGCTCGGATTCAAGCAACGCTTCGGGAATAGCGGCGCAGTTAATGGCCATAAAAGGGCCTTTTGCACGCCCTGAGAGCTGATGGAGCGCACGCGCCACCCGATCCTTCCCGGTGCCCGTCTCCCCTTGCAATAACACCGCCAAGTTGGTTTCCGCCGCCCGCACCACTTGGCGCCGCAGTTCTTGCATGGCCTTCGAGTTTCCCAGTAGCTCCTGCGCTAATTGATCGGCCAACGCCTGCCGACGGGCTCCATCGTTAAGCTTGACTAACGAATCTCGCAGTGCCCGCGAACGATGCCGTTCGCCCTGCTCCCGCGACAAACGCGCCCATAGCCGGCATAGCAACGCCTCAAACGCCGCCATACCGGGATCATTGTCCAGGGTGCTCATGAAGCTTCCTTCGCCCACCATCAACAGCACACCCAGCCACTCTTTCTCACCATCCTGGGCACGCAGCGGTCTTACTTGCAGGCGCTTCTTTGCCGCCAAATGCACAACCTGGTCTTGAAACCCAGCATGATCCAAGCGCGTACGGGCATCACCCACGCTTAATGTGAGCGCTTTACCACTGCGGATGACATGGGCATAAGGATGACTGAAATCGCTGCAATCAAACTGCGCCGCATTATCATCGCGACCCAACCAACGACCACTCCCCTCAACATACAGACACTCAGAGCAATCAAGTCCTAATCCATCGCATAGCACCTGAGCTGCCCGCTTGCGCAGTGCTTCAGTGCTTTCGCTCTCCACCAGGGTTAACGCAATGGGCATCGCGGCGAGCGGAGAGGGTGAACACGCGGTGTTTGCGGCGAAGGTGTCTAGGGCTTGAAGTGTCATGTCGTCACGCAACCYCCGCGGTGAATGAGCCCTGTTCAGCATCCACMCCTAACACTACTCGACTCACCTGCTCACGCCGTGCCATACGTTCGAGCAGTGCACGGGAAAGCGGCGGCAGCAGTTCACCGTCAATGACCGACTCGAGCATACGGGCGCCGTTTTCACTCCGCGTGGCACGCTTACAAATTGCCTCGGCCAGGCTGTCATCCAGCACCACTTCGGCCTGGCGATGGCGCCCGCGGATGCGTGTTGCCAAGGTCTCCAACTTGGCCTTCACGATGTCGCGCAGGGTATCGCCGTCCAGCGGCAAGTAAGGCACCACTTCCATACGCGCCAATAGCGCTGGCTTGAAGAACTCAGCCAGCACCGGATAGAGCGCGGCGTCCAACGCCGCTGGGTCATTGCCGTAGCTGACAATCGCTTCGTAGCCAAGGTTGGAGGTCAGGAAGAACAGCACGTTTTTGCAATCAATCACGCGCCCTTCGCCATCCGCCAATTCGCCTTTATCAAACGCTTGATAGAAGAGGTTGAGCACATCGGGATGGGCTTTTTCGACTTCATCCAGCAGCACCACCGAATAAGGGCGCTGACGGATCGCTTCGGTCAGTAGCCCGCCTTCACCAAACCCGACATACCCCGGCGGTGAGCCGATCAGGCGTGAAACCGTATGCTTTTCTTGGTATTCCGACATATTGATCGTGGTGAGAAACTGACGGCCGCCATACAACTGGTCGGCAATTTGCACCACGGTTTCGGTTTTACCAACGCCGCTGGGGCCCACCAATAGAAACGCGCCCAATGGCCGCCCTGGGCGACGTAGATCAGCACGGGCGGTTAACAGATGGCGGTGGATACGCTCAATCGCACTGCTCTGCCCCTGGATGAGCGCATCCAGATGCGTGGGCAATTCGGTGAGTCGCGTTAGCTCGTCGCTGGTCATGCGCTCAACCGGCACGCCGGTCCAGTCGCCAATCACCTGGGCGATCTGGGCTTCTTCAACGCTAGGATTGACCAGGGCAAATGTCTCTTGCAGTTGGGCCAGCTGCAGCTCACGTTCGGCGAGCGCTTGATGAACCCCCTCGGGAAGTTGATCCACGGTATCGGCATCCGTTGCTTCCAGCAGTTGGCGATGTAGCGTCACAATGGCATCGACACACTCCCGCTGCGCTTGCCAGGCGGCTTCCAGGCTTGCCAGCTCTTCTTCCAGCTTGGCTAAGCGTTCGGTTAAGTCGTGGTGGAGCTCGCTATCGGGTTCGCGCCCCAACAGTCGCTCACGTTCCACCTGATCGCGCTCGCGCAGTGCGGCGATATGTTCACTCTGCAGATGACTGAGCTTGCGGGGCGGAGTATCCAGGGCTTGCGCCAGCCGGGTACAGGCGGTGTCCAGCACATCAATGGCTTTATCGGGCAATTGCCGACCGGCCAAATAACGAGCAGAAAGCGCGGCGGCTGCACGCAGGCCGCTATCGCCAATCAGCACACCGTGGGCGCGTTCATACACATCGCGCAGGCCGCGTAGAATCACCAGCGCCTGCTCAACGCTTGGCTCGGAAAGCGCAATGGGCTGGAAGCGCCGCGACAGCGCCGGGTCTTTTTCGAAGTACTTTTTGTACTCCCGCCAGGTGGTGGCGGCGATAGTGCGTAGTTCTCCCCGCGCCAGGGCAGGTTTGAGCAAGTTGGCTGCATCCCCGCCCCCCTCCTGATTGCCCGCACCGATCAGCGTATGCGCTTCATCGATGAACAGCAGCGTAGGGCGTGGCGCGTTTTTCACTTCATCAATCACGGCTTTCAGGCGTTTTTCAAATTCGCCTTTCACCGCAGCACCGGCTTGGAGTGCGCCTAGATCAAGGGYAAGCAGCTCAACATCTGCCAGCGCCGTGGGTACTTGGCCGGCCACAATACGGGCGGCTAAACCTTCTACTACAGCACTTTTACCCACCCCCGCATCGCCAATCACGATGGGGTTGTTTTTGCGCCGACGCCCCAGGATATCGAGCATTTGGTCGATTTCCGGATCACGCCCGAGTACGGGGTCAAGCTCACCATTGCGGGCTTGCTCAGTCAACGAGGTGGCAAAACGTGCCAGGGCACTGTCATCGCCCGCGGCATGGGGAGCTTGGCGTTGGCTAGTGCCCGCACTGTCCCTGGGTGCTTCCGCTGAATCTGCTGTTAAACGGTCTAAATGACGGCGCAAATTTTCGCGATTGATATCCGCTAACATGCGCACGGAACCAGCCCCCAGGTATCGGTCAGCAGTATGCAGCAAGGCGGTTAACACCGCCCCACTGCGTAGCTCACTTTGCTGGTACTCGGTGGTGGCTAACAGCCACGCATCTTGCAGTAACTCGACTAGCAGCGGCGAAAAGCTGGGTGTCGTTACGTCTAAATCCTGAGGTGGGCGCGTCTCTTCAGCGAGTTGAGCACGTAACTCAGCAACATCAATATCGAATGTTTCACATAAACAGCGAACATCACAGAGCGGTTGGTCAAGCAACGCTTGCAACAGATGAGCGGCGGTAACTTCAGGCGCCTGGTGCTGGGCGCACAGCACGGCGGCCTGTTCAAGTCCTTGGCGAGCAATCGTGTTTAGGCGGCCAATAAGCGCTGGTAGCTCTACCCTGAGCATGGGATCTCCTAACGGTAAATTTGGTTAAGAAGTGAGGTAATCTGTTCGGCTTGCTGATCAAGCGACCAGGAGAGGCCCAAATACACTGCCACCATGGCGATCCCAAATAGGGCAAATATTCCCCATATAGGAAATCCGCTGCGCATGCCTTGGCGGCCTTTTACGACATTGCGCAGCGGTTGGGTAAGCGCTTCCTCAGGTGGCTGATCAAGCGTGGCTAATTGGTCACCTAACGCCCGGACAATTTGCTCGTACTCATCGCGCCCGTGGGACATCACACGGTAACGGCCCTCAAAACCAAGGCACAGGCAGAGATAAATAAAGGCCAACATGTCGCGGTAGCGCTGGGGCTCTTGCTGTAGACGCGAGAGAATGGAGAACACTTTTTCGCCGCCCCAGGTTTCATTATGAAAACGTGTTAGCAGCGAGTGCTCGGCCCACTTACTCTGTCGCCCCCAAGGCATCCCCATGACGGCTTCATCAATAAAGGAGCAAAGGACGTAGCGGTAAGCGAGTAGTGTGGCCCGGTCATAGCCCTGCTCAGTTAGCTCAATTTCGATGGCAGCGATCTCGTCGACTACCTGACGATAGAGACGCTCAACATCGCCTGCGCTATCAAGCTGACGGACACGCACCACCATGCCAAGCAGGCTGCTAGCCGCATCCACCAGTGGGTTAAGATTGTGCCCGCGTAGACGAAACCAGTAGTCTTCATCGGCATCCAACTGCTCGGCATGGCTATGGATGAGATGTTCCAGGCCACGCTCATTAATCAGATCTTCATGACGGACTTTGTCGCTTGCGCCACGTGGTCGTACAGAGCGTTGATCTTCGGTTGCAAGATGTTGCATGGCTTAACTCCTGATGGCCCAGAACTGCATTTCCAGTCCTGGAAATTCACCGGCGACGTGGAAGGCAAAGCCACTGGCCCCGTTGAGCATTCCCCACGCTTCACTCTGGCGGTCCAGTTGGAAGTAGCTATAACCAGCGTGGTAGGGCAACTCGCGAGGCGCCACTGGCAAGGGTTCAAGCGGGACACCGGGCAGCTGCAAACTGATGAGGTCACGAATGCGTTCCACGCTGGCAACTTTGGTTTGCTGCAAGAACAGCTTACGCAGCCGCTCGTTGGGCATATCCGCCCGAACGGCAAGAATGAATTCAGCCGACTCAATGAGGCTAAGGTCTGACAGCGGCGCAACGAGTAGACCAAAACGGCGCGCTTGTAGCTGAATGGCGACAGCACGCGGCTCAAGCACGGTGGAAAGCGCCTGGCGGAGCATCTTCATTAGTGGCCGGAAAGCGCGCTCGGGATGATCGTGATCATAGGCCGGACACTCTGGCGGTAACCGCGATTCATCGGTAAACGTCACTAATTCACAGGCGACTTCGTGCATGGTGTCGTAAAGACGCTCGGGATGAAGCTGGCCAAGCCGGGCAAGATGCTGAAAGCGCGGCTGAGCGCGGTTCAGTAGCTGCAGCAACATAAAATCAGAGACGTCGGCAACACCTGCTTGATGCGGTGTAGAAAGACGTTGAGCAATATTGCGCGCCCGCTCACGCATTAAACCGGCCATTTCTCCGACAAAACGCTGCAAACCAGGAGCCGCTTGCACATTCAGCAGCGTGGGCAAGAATTGCTCATCAAGCACTAAACTGCCATCTGGGCGACGCTCGATAATCCGTGCCACGGAAAGGCAGGCGTAACCGCTGCGGTCATCMCTCTCTAACAGCAAGCGCGGAGACACCCGCGCCACTTCAAGCTCTGCAGTAGCACCATCGCGGGAGTGAAGGTCACGTACGCTACGTGAGGAGAGACGATAGCGTGCAGGCAATTCGTCGCCCGGCCAACGCACTTCGCCCACACCGTCGGTGGCCAACGGCAGTCCCAGGTAGACCACCTGGTTGGTAATACTGGCGTCGCTAATTTCTAGCGGGCTAGGTTCGATATCATCGGCCGGGAGCTGGAACGCAACGCCATCGGGCATGACGCCGCTGGCACGGCTAATAGCAATACGCCCAAAGCTGAGGAACTCGCTATTCAGCTCTAGCGTATGGAAGCCATATAAATAGTGGCTAATCCCTTTGAGTCGTGCATCTATCAACCCTTCTAAACTGCGCTGCTGCTGCTGGAAATGCTGAGGCTTAATAAATAGCCCTTCGCTCCACACCACACGATTTCGGCTGGCCATTATTCCTCCTTCCTTAGTTCTACTTCGCTACCCCGGAGGTGAACCAGTAAGTGGTAATGCTCGCCACGGCTCTTCACCTTGACGACCTTCTTCCACTCGGCCTCGTTGGGAGTTGCATAGAAAGCAATCAGCCCGATGTAACGCGTCTCTTCATCAACGTCGAAAGGTTCATAAAACTTCCACTGCCCAGGCAGCAGCGTAAAGTCATCGTGGGTGAGATAATTAGTACCTAGCGCCTCCTCTAAATCACTATTCAGTTGACCTAGGTCGGCCGCCATCAACATGGAGTCATCTTTTAACTGCAGCACCTGAAAACGCAGCGGCGTCCCTTCACCATCCACATTGGTATTGACGTTTGGCTCAGCAATCATGCTTAAGTCAACTGTGGTGGGCTGATCTTCGGGGTAGCCGACAGGAATAGATGGATCGCGCATTACCTGCCACGCTTTGCCCGTGGCTTCACGGGTCGAGGCACAGCCTGCTAGCAACAGAATGATGCAAAGCAGCCAGGCAAGCCGTGCAATGTTGTGCACGTTCATGCCTCCTCCCGCTGCTGGCGACGCACCGATTGGTCATAGGCTTGTTCAAAGACTTCCCAAAACAGTTTTTGAAAGCCTTGTTGACGACCAGAGTTAAGCTCTCTGTAGTAGTAGTGGTACATCTCCCAAGCCCAGCCACCTTCGTCTTCAATGCGATTACCCGCACCACGGTATGCATGGAAACGCTTGAGCAGCGCGTCAGGGGAGAACGCATCAAGTATGGCGCCCAGTGCGTGACCAATGGCTTCTTCCACGGCGGCTTGATGCTGTCCCTGGTGACGCAAGCACTCTGCTACTGCCTCAGGCGCTGATAAATGTACAGGGCTACGCTGGGCAGAGAATAGGGTCTCAGCGGTCTCGTTATAGGACTGGCCAAGGCGCAGAGGATTATCTTCAATCGGCTGTAAACGGCGGTCTCTAAGTGGGTACTTACTATCGCTCTGCGCCTTATTTAGCAAGCGCAGACCATCTATAGTCGCGCGTAGGGTATGCCCCGCCTCTTCTAGAAATGCTTGCTGCTCCTCGCTATCGCGGAAGGGTAAATCAAGGCCTAACCCTCTCAGCAGAGGGTCTGCACCAACATGTCCAAGCGATTGCGTTGTTGGCTTTTGCCAGCGATCTTCCAATTGCTCCCCAACAGAGCGCTCCAAATCGTTTATCTGCCGCTCATCCATACCACTGCTCCTCTGCGTTGTTGTGCCTTTCGGTGTTCTGATATCGGGGAGGCTTAAGGCTTCCTCATGGCGCTCTTGTTGCTGCCACTGATCCCGATTATTTGCATATGCTGGCTCTTGAAACTCATGTCCTTGAGAAACATACCCTTGATACGCTTGCTGGCGATGTGAGAGCGACATGGCCTCAAGCGGCTCCATGGCGTCCGACGACTTATCTTCATGGTCTAACGCCACCATCGGGTCATGCGCAATCGAGCCTGGCAGAGCTCCCCCTAAGGCTTCCATCGGGTCGCCTTTTTCTGCTGCATGATTGAAGGTATGCCCGCCCCCTGCTGACCAAACAGCGCCTTGGGTCGAGACCTCGTCATGCTCTTCATCAATTAGCGTGGCCAGCGAGTGCACACCTGGCTGCCACGCGTGACGATCACCGAGATGTACCTTCAAGCGATACTCGCCAATCATCAGCTCATCACCATCGCGTAGCGCTACCTTTCGATGCCGCCCAATCGGCAGCGTCGTCCGGTTAATAAAGGTGTGTCCACTCAGATCTACTAGGCAGAACTTGCCATCGATTTTGGTTATTTCGGCATGGCTGGGCCTAATCCGTCCGCTATGATCTTGCAGTAACCAGTTATCTTGCAGGCCACTTCCCAGCGTGCCTCCCTCTTTATGGAAGACAAAGCTGCTGGTAGAGCGCCCTTCGAGCTGCTCACTGTTGGTGACCACCAAGGTGATAGCGTCTAGTTGATTGGAATGCATGGATTAACTCGTCATCTGAATGCGTACACGACGGCGCATAGTGTTGCCGTCGCTCTCTGGATCAACAAAGGTGGTCCATCCAAGCTGGCACGACCCGGCATCGCCCAAACGCATGGGCTTTACCTCGCTATCCAGCAATTCAAGCTCGAGGTCATAGGCCAACGGCTCTCGCAGTACAAAACTCACCAGCGTTTTAAGGGGGCTATGCTCTTCACCATCAGGTAGAAAATCTCTAAATCGCGCTAGGCTTAAACCGCGCAGGCAAAGCGCAAATTTGCCATTCACATCTGCAACACGCTCGCCTGCGACCATGTCACCGCCAAGTGTCATCCCCGAGACACCCATACAACTGCGCTGATCCAAAGGAATCTCCACCCAACGCTGCACCCACTCTTCTATCTGTACCTGGGCTAAGTCGAAACAGTGTCCAACAATACCGCTAACCACATCAGGCGAGCGCGACCGTCCAGCCAGGAGGCCCGCATAAGCGAGCATTTTGCTCCAGTTGATCGGTGTTTCACCGCGTAGATCACTGTCAGCGAGCCCAACCAACGCAAATATCGCGGCAGAAAAACCATCTTTCGCATCGTTTTGATAGCGAACGTAGTGGCGATATTTCCGCCAGCTACGATGCACGAGCGTTAACAGCCGATGGTTAAAGAAGTCGAGGAAATCACCCGCGGCCCCTTCTTGGTGAGCGGCGTTATGCGCCAAGGTTTCCAGGTAGTAACCGGGAAGCGGCGATTGCGCACCCTGTAACCCCAGGAAACTGACTTCCATCTCGTATTGGCCTGCCTGGTTTTCACTCAGGGCAAGCACATCGCTGCCCGGAAAGCCCAACGACGCTGAGGCGGTATAGCGCACGCGCTGAAATGAGGGCACGCTACCGCCATGCCGCTGCTCTAAATCATCGCCGTGATGACGGTGCAGAAGCTCTACTAGTTGATAAAATTCGTAACGTCGCGCCCCCCGAATAACCGGCGCCAGCGCTACATCAGGGGCTGCTGCCCCACCTGTAAGGTCCATTGATAGCGCTCTTGGTTATGGCGATTAATGACATGTAATTCGTGAAAAGAGTTAATGCTTACGTACAGCGAAAAGAAGCGCGCCAACACACTGCCAAACAGGTAGAGGCTACCCTCATCGCCAAAAGCCTCTTGATCCAATGTCATTACCGAACGCAGCCCACGCACGGGCAAACCTTTGCGCAAGCGATCAACAGACTGGGTGTCAATTTCAAGAATGCCGGCTAGCCTTTTTTGCGCAACCCGTTCTGCTTGCCTGTCCACTAAAGCTCGGAAATCATAGGCACGCAGTACCGAGCACAGCGCATCACGCTCGAGCAAGGAGAGGTAGTTGAGCGACAAATTTGAGATTAATATCCATAGCAGCCCATCATCGAGCGCAGGGCGTAGAACCGGGGTCGGCCGGGTAATATTGCGGAAGGTAGCGTAAGCAGGGCTTTCTTCCGTTGCCACACACAAATCGCCTATCGTTAGCCGCTCAGGTAACTCACGATTACTACAGGTCAGCTGCAGAGAAATCGTTTCACGGCGGCCAAGACAGGCACGCTCGTCCCCCCGAACAAAGGCGATGTCGTGATCAAAACCATCGCTGCGCAGGCTGTCGCGCACTCGCACACGGTAGTAAAGGGACTCTCTCCCCCGGTCACGCTCAATTTGATGCTGGAAACTTTCAAACGGAACATAGCGGCGCGGCGTTTCTTGCCACTCAGTACGCCCACCTTCCAGCGTTCCCAGCACGTCATCAACACTAAAAATTTCATAGTGTGAAGGGGCGCGACTATTAGGCCGTATTCGGTACTCGCTGCGTTCGCCACTCAAATCAATAGGCTCAGCATCATGCTCGAAAAGGTTGATCGCTGGCGTACAGTAAAGCGCCAGATGCTCATCCTTCACCCGAGCATCGGTTGGCAAGGTACGTGAAAATACAAAGCGCAGCGTGACGTTACTCGCCGTGTCAGCTGGCAAATAGCGCCCGAGTCCTAAAATATCAAAAAAATGGAAAGCCTCCGGAAAACAGAGGTACTCCTGCAAAATGCGATACCCTTGATGAACATTCTGCGGGTAAGGTAGAAGCGCTTGATCACGCTCGAACCCAACAGCCTTTAGCGCATCAGAAGGTAGCCGCTGCCTCTGCCCATCAATTTCCAGCTCCAGCCGTGAAAGATAGTGACTCATCCATAAATAGAGCGTGCGTGCGGTGTAACCATCACCGCCTAGATGCAAGCGCAGCGAGTCGATACCCATGGCATTCAGCGGTTGGTCGCTACGCACTTCCATCGCCAGCTCTACGATTGAAGATTCCCGCGTATGACGCGCATCCACACCTATCGGCGCCAATGGATAGAGTGTTACATCATGGCAAGTTCTGAACAGGCATGGCGTGCCCTCTATCGGCTCACTGGCAAGTTCTGTTCCACGCTCAACCCGTTGCTGCTGACTCAGGGAGTACCAACTAGGGGTAAATTGAACCACCGTCATGCTGGGTACAGGCCGCAAATAATTCGGCCACAGCATGCTGATTAGCGAGTGTGTAAGCTCAGGAAACTCATCCTCAACTTTCTCGCGCATTCGCCCGGTGAGAAAGGCAAACCCTTCCAATAACCGCTCTACATCAGGATCCGTGCTGCGCTCGGACAAGAAGCGGCTTAAGCCGGGGTTTGCATCGGCAAACTCCCGCCCCTGGCGCTTTAAAAAATTGAGCTCGTCACGATAGTAGCGATTCAGCATTCGTGCCTCTCAGGCATATCAGTTGAGACACTGATAACGCTTGTTGTTAAGCAACAAATCGATAGTCGCTTGGGTGTTTTCTCTGCCTAAAGCGACGGTGGCATGCACCTGAAAGCGCAATTGCAACGGATCACCATGATTAGGTAATGACTCAACATCCACACGTTTGACCCGCGGCTCATAGCGCTCAATACACTGACAAATCGCGCGTTGAATATTGCGCTCCAGATCCAGCACACCAATCGTGGCATCGTTGAAGTCGAGCAAGCCAAGTTCGGGCGCACAGGCACTGTTACCCGGATGGCTGTTCAGCAAGTCAACTAGGTGACGCTTGATCGACTCGACAACTTCCATCAACTCGTCGGCCTCCCTTCGCAACACGGGTTGATCGGGAGCGGCAAGCCGTTCAAACAAGCGACTTCCTAGCGGTGCTCTACCCAACAACCCTCCGCTCTCCGTTGCCATCGCTGCTTTCCTTTATTCTTTGTCGAGGCGGCCAACAAGCGAGAGTTCGAAGTTGGCACCCATGTATTTAAAGTGCGGGCGAACCGCCATGGAAACCTGATACCAGCCTGGATCACCTTCAACATCAGACACCTGGATAGAAGCTGCGCGCAACGGGCGGCGGCTTCTGACATCTGCGGGGGGATTTTCTTGATCGGCAACGTACTGACGAATCCAAGCATTAAGTTCACGCTCAAGATCCTGACGCTCTTTCCATGAACCTATTTGTTCACGCTGAAGCACTTTTACGTAGTGCGCCAAGCGGTTAATGATGAACATGTAGGGAAGCTGAGTACCCAGCTTGAAGTTGGTTTCAGCCGCTTTACCTTCTGCAGTGTTTGGAAAAACCTTGGGTTTTTGAACAGAGTTGGCTGAGAAGAAGGCCGCATTATCACTGCCCTTACGCATGGTTAATGAAATGAACCCCTCCTCAGCCATTTCAAATTCACGCCGGTCAGTAATTAACACCTCGGTAGGAATTTTTGCCTGCAGCTGGCCAAATGCTTCGTAGGTATGCACCGGCAAGTTTTCGACTGCACCACCACTTTGCGGGCCAATAATATTGGGACACCAACGGTACTTGGCAAAGCTGTCCGTGAGACGCTCCGCCAGCAAATAAGAGGTATTACCCCATAAATAATGCTCGTGGTTTTCACTAACGTCTTCGCGGTAGTTAAAGCTTTTGATCGGATTTTCTACTGGGTCGTAGGGAGTCCGTAGCAAGAACCGCGGGGCCGTTAGCCCAAGATATCGTGCGTCTTCAGACTCACGAAGGCTGCGCCAACGAGCATATTTAGGCCCTTCAAAAATAGCCTTGAAATCTTTGATATTCGGCAACTCTTCAAAGCTTTCAATACCGAAGAAAGAGGGAGCAACTGAAGACATAAAGGGTGCATGCGCCATAGCACCAACCGCCGCAGTATGCTGAAGCAGCTTCATATCGGGTGTGGAGGGCGAGAAATCATAGTGGCCAATAATGCCCGCTACCGGTTCTCCGCCAAACTGGCCATAGCCCGCGTTGTAGACGTGATGGTAAAGCCCACTCTGGCTAATTTCAGGTGCAAACTCAAAATCTTCCAGTAGCTCCTGCTTAGTGGCGTGCAGTACATCAAGCTTAATGTTTTCACGGAAATCAGTCCGGTCGACCAGCAGCTTCAAACCACGCCAAGCCGATTCCAACTGCTGGAAATTCGTTTCGTGAAGAACCTCATCCACCTGATGACTAATCTTTCGATCCAGCTCAACAATCATATTATCAACAAGTGATTTGTTGACCTTTGGCGCCGCCTCGTCACCATTGAGCAGCTCTGCTATAAAAGCCGCCACGCCCTGTTTGGCAACATCGTAGCCTTCATCGGCTGGTGCCATACGTGTTTGCGCCATCACTTGATCAAGCAACGAAACATCCGTTTCAGTTTCTGCAACTGCATTCTGTTGCTTTGCTGTCTTACTCATCGCTGTGCCTCGAATTCGCTGATTTGCAATAAAAAAACGTTGCTAATGCTGAAGAATTATTGATCTTTATCTGCATCCAGCAATGCCAGCTCATTCAGCAACTGCTGGCGAGCTTCGTCGTTTTCTAACAGCTTCTGTAGCCGATCACGGAAAGCGGGCACATTACCCAGCGGCCCCTTCAAAGCGACCAGCGCTTCGCGCAACTCAACCAACTTGCGTAACTCGGGCACCTGCTTGGCAACCGCATCAGGAGAGAAATCTTCCAGGGACTTAAAATCAAGATTGACAGCGATATCTGTAGGCTCATCACTCTCATCAAGACGATTAGGCACGGCAGTTTGCAGGCTTAAGCCAGCCTCGCGCATTACCGACTGAAAGTTGTTCTTATCAACAGAGACGGACTGTCGCTCTTCAATAGGGGTCTCTTCCTCACCACCTTTAAAGTCGCCGACGACCAACAACTTCAATGGCAGTTCAGTTTCAGCCTGCTGATCGCCAGTCGCTGGCACATACTTAATGTTGATGCGCTCTTTGGGCGCAACAGTTCCTTGTTTAGCCATGATATTTAGCCCTGGAGAGAAAAGTGTATCAATGTAACCGTTAATAGTTCTCAATCCCGGGAAGGTACCGAATTACATAGTGCGTGCCAACTCCGACTTGATTGAACAAGAGACGTCTATTGGCCATCACCCCGAAAGCATAAATTCAACCTAATCTCATTTAGCGGCTATTTTGCAGAATTTAAACGGAGATAGAACCAATGCTAATTTAAATTAATTGGCTAATTAAAATTTGTAAGAAATTTCTTACAAACTCTATCGGCAATCTCTTACAGTTTTTGACAGAAATAACGTACAAATGATTTTGATAATGCCAATCGACGTTAAAAGTTAAGGCGTTAAAATGTTATTTTTCGGACATCAAAATAACAACTAGCGTATTAGCCTTACAAAATAAAACAAAAATCTAGATTTCGTTACTTCATTAAGGCTTATCAAATGTAACATCAAAATAATCAAGCAACCCATTGCCAAGCAAGCAATGAGTTGCCCAGACCAGGCCACAAATTGCCTAATAAAAATTAATTATCTGCTATATAAAAAATAAGTCTCTGAAAAAAAAAGATAAAAAAATAATGGCACATTCATTGCCTTACTTAGAGGGTCACGTGACAAACCTTAATATTTCCAGTCAAGGAGCAGACCATGCCAACACCATGTTATATCAGCATTGAAGGCCAAACTCAGGGCAACATCACATCAGGTGCTTTCACCCCTGACTCCGTAGGCAACATCTACGTTGAAGGCCACGAAGACCAGATGCTGGTGCAAGAATTTAAGCATGTCGTTACCGTACCTACTGATCCGCAGTCTGGTCAGCCGTCTGGTCAACGTGCTCACAAGCCCTTTATCTTTACCGTTGCCCTGAACAAAGCAGTGCCGCTGATGTACAACGCGCTAGCGTCTGGTGAAATGCTGCCCAATGTTGAGCTGAAGTGGTACCGCACTTCTGTTGAAGGTAAGCAGGAGCACTTCTTCACCACCACGCTGACCGATGCCACTATCGTTGACATCAATCTGCGTATGCCGCACGCCCAAGACATCCAAAAATCTGAATTCACCCAGTTGATGGACGTGTCACTGGCTTACCGTAAGATTGATTGGGAACACACTGTTGCTGGCACCTCTGGTTCTGACGMCTGGCGCGCCCCGATCGAAGGCTAAGCAGTCGCTCAAAGACTAGTTGACGCCTGGAAACATAGGACCTGAAGAAAAACAGGGCCTGAAACAAGCGAAGCCCCTTCCAMCCGGAAGGGGCTTCGTCGTTACTACGGGTATTGCAATAAAACTAAGAGTTTAAACAAACCGCCCTAGGCCAACCGCTGAACGTAAACGATCCATCGTGAGTGCAGCTTCTTGCCGCGCCCGCTCGGCGCCTTTTTGCAGTACCGCCTCAATATGGGCAGGGTCTTCCATCAGTGTGTTATAGCGTTCACGGGGGGCGCTCAAGTGCGCATTCAAATATTCAAACACGTGATTTTTAGCGTCGCCCCAGCCAATGCCGTTGGCATACTGCTCACGTAAACTCGCTGTCTCTTCTGCCGTCGCGAACGCGGAGTAAATCTGGAACAACGTGCAGCTATCAGGGTCTTTCGGCTCACCGGGTTCCAGTGAGTTGGTCTTAATCTTACGTACCAGTTTCTGCAGCTTTTTCTCTGGGGCAAACAGCGGAATCGTATTGTCGTAGCTTTTGGACATCTTGCGACCATCCAAGCCGTTCAGTAGCTGTMCCTTGTCGTCTACTACCGCCTCAGGGAGCACAAAGTGCTGACCTTTATAGAGGTGGTTAAAACGCCCGGCAATATCGCGGGCCATTTCAATATGCTGGATCTGATCACGCCCCACCGGCACTTTGTTGGCGTTGAACATTAGAATATCCGCCGCCATCAACACGGGATAGCCGAAAAGCCCCATGGTAATGCCTTTATCCGGATCCTGGTTTTCCGCCTCTTCGTTCTCAGCCACCGCTGCTTTATAGGCATGGGCGCGGTTCATCAAGCCTTTAGCGCATACGCAGGAGAGCATCCATGCAAGCTCGGGGATTTCCGGGATATCCGACTGACGATAGAAAATGGCGTTATCAGTATCCAGCCCGAGCGCAAGCCAGGTAGCGGCAATTTCCAGGCGAGACTCCTGCACCCGCTTGGGGTCTTGGCACTTGATTAGGGAGTGATAGTCGGCCAGAAAATAGAACGACTGAACGCTGGGATCCTGGCTGGCCTCAATGGCGGGCTTGATCGCTCCAACATAGTTGCCCAAGTGGGGCGTGCCGGTGGTGTTAATACCGGTAAGGACGCGGGTTTTCGAAGGCTGACTCATGGTTTTCAGGCTCTTAAGCAAATACCGCTATGATAACGTGCTGCATGCCATGTGGCGAATGGCATCCCAGGCATTTACACAACGCCCCTCACAACCGCTTAGTCTCCTGCCCCGCTGGTTTGGCTGGCCCGTTGATAAACGGCAACCGATGTGCTCTCAATGCTGCTATGCGTACCCATATCACGCGTTGTAATCGTCACTTCATCACCGCTCACATCAAACGTGACGCTCAACTGATCAAAGGATTCGAATCCCTCGACGCGAGTTACATCATTTAAAAAATCACTCTCGGTATAAGTAGCGTTAAAGATGTCTTCTAATAACTGGCGCCGAGAAGCCATGCTTCTAAACACCGACAGCATGCTTTCTGCGGTCATTTGAGCCTGTACAGAGGCGCGATAATTACCCGCTAAACGCTCATCAATCAACGCGCTCCGCATCCCTGACATGCCTAGCATCAATGCACCGGCGAGCAGAGCCATCACCATCACTAACGCCGCACCTTGCTGCTGTTTCATGAAGTAGGCTCTCGTAATGAGATTGCTTTATTTCGCTCACTGATAGTCAAGGTAATTTCATCGCACGTCATATTTACGCTCTCTCGGCAATCGCCGATGGGCAGCGTGATTAAATGAGATACGCCATCGCCATTGGATTCAGCAAGCGTTGGGCAACCGGCCTCATCATCAACCTGAGCAAGATCTAAGACAGGCTGGTTTTGAACCTCATCTTGCAGAACACAATAATAGTCCGTCCCGCTGTCAGAGCGACGTCCATCGGACACAATAGCGTAGTCACCAATATTCCCTTTGCGTCCTGCTGCAGTCAGGGTACTTACCGCAAAAATTAATGTCTCTTGTTTGCGGCTGACCTTGTCAACGATCTTAAACGTTTGAAAAGAGGTTAAAAAAAGCTGTCCAGCCCCTAAGATAATCACTGTACCTATCACCATCGCTACCATCAGCTCAACGAGGGTAAAACCCTTTTGCATACCTGGCTTCATTAGCCCCCCTCTAGCTCTGGCAGGCGAAGCCTATAGGTAAATACATCTGATTCGGTCTCGCCGGCTCGGCTACCTAGGTCTATCTCAATGGTGAATTCACAACCGTTTGATTCGATTTTGCTCTCTTGCGCATTCACATTTCGCAAAGGATTCGAATCACTATTGGTAAACCACTGGGCCTTCCAAGCAATCTCAATAGCGATATCTGCGCAGCTATCTACGCCATCTTTTGCCAGCTCCGCCCAAAGCCGCTCTTGCGCATCTACGGCCGCAACACTTGCTACTGAACGCAGGTAGCCAGTATTCGCACTTTGCAGCGCTTTAAGCTGCATGGCGGCAACGCCGATCAGGCCGATGGAAAGCACCACCAGTGCGATCAACGCCTCTATTAAGCTAAAGCCTCGCTGCTTTGCCTGTTTACCAGCAAGCACCGGGCAACCCTTCGCCACTTGAATTTAGCGTCATATCATCTTCGCAGCCGTCATTCTGAAGAGTGCTGGCGGTCAATAAATAGCCGTTACCGCTAACACTTACCGCAATCGCATAGTTGTTTTCGGGAGAGGCGTTGCTGATAGGACAATCACTATATGAGTAAGACCGCGTATAACAGCGCTCAAGCTCGGAAGCAGCTTGCATCAGCCCTGCATGGGCATCGGTTCGCACTGATTTTTGCACGTAGCGGGTATAGCTGGGGTAGGCAATGGCGGCGACGATGCCGATAATTACCAGCACAATCATCAACTCAATAAGAGTAAAGCCGCGCTGGCCCTTCAGCAACGAATGGCCAGCAAAAAAGTGAGAAACATAAGACACGCGGCTCTGCTCCTGTACTAGTTGGCTCATACCATTTCAGTATGTCGCAAACCAATACGCAATGCATCACGACGCAGGTTGCTAGCTGCTGGCGATCACCTTTTCGCGCAGCTCTTTTGGCATCGAGAAGGTAATGGTTTCTTCGCGGCCCTGTAGCTCTTCAGGTAGTGCAGCGCCCATGGTTTGCAGCTTGGCAATCACGCCTTTGACCAATACTTCAGGGGCACTGGCGCCCGCGGTCACGCCAATGCGTGAAACATTCTCAAGCCACTGCGGGTCGATCTGATCGGCGTTATCGATCAAATAGGCAGGCGTCCCCATACGCTCCGAGAGCTCACGTAGGCGGTTGGAATTTGAGCTATTGGGGCTGCCTACCACCAGCAGTAGATCACTTTGGGCGGCTAGTTCGCGTACTGCATCCTGACGGTTCTGCGTGGCGTAGCAGATATCGTCATTGCGCGGCCCCTGGATGTCGGAAAACTTCTCGCGCAGCGCATCAATCACCTTGGCGGTATCATCCATCGACAGCGTCGTCTGAGTCACGAAAGCCAGCTTGGTGGGATCACTCACCTCCAGCTTAGCAACGTCTTTTTCGTCCTCTACCAAGTAGATCCGGCCGCCGTGGGAAGTGTCGTAACGCCCCATGGTGCCTTCGACTTCCGGGTGGCCTTCATGGCCGATCAGGATGCACTCCTGGCCGCGCTTGGCGTAGCGCAGCACTTCAAGGTGTACCTTGGTCACTAGCGGGCAGGTGGCGTCAAACACTTTCAAACCCCGTCGTTCCGCATCGGCTTGCACCGCCCGGGAAACGCCGTGGGCAGAGAAAATGACGATAACGTCATCGGGCACTTCATCCAGCTCTTCAACAAACACGGCCCCACGGGCACGCAGGGTTTCGACCACAAAACGGTTGTGGACAACCTCGTGGCGCACATAGATAGGTGGGCCAAACACATCCAGTGCACGGTTGACGATATCGATCGCGCGATCCACACCGGCGCAAAAGCCACGCGGATTGGCTAATTTGATCTGAATGGGCTGGGGTTGCGTCGATTGCATAGTGGCGCCTTGATGCGTAAGCACATCGCTTAGTGAATTAATGCGTTGTCACCGGTTTGACATCGAGCACTTCGACCTCAAACGTCAGGGTACGCCCTGCCAGTGGGTGATTGAAGTCCACTTCAATACGCTCTCCGTCAATGGTTTTGACCACTCCGGGCAATTCCGTTCCCGCTTTATCGGCAAACGACATCACCATACCAATTTCCGGGGCCTCATCACCAAAATCTGCCCGTTTCAGGGTCTGAATATTTTGCGGGTTGTGCTGGCCAAAGGCATGCTCTGGGGTTATCTGGAAGGTGCCCTCCTGACCTGCAGCCAACCCTTTAATAGGATGTTCAAAACCGGGTGGCAGATTGCCGTCGCCAAATTCAAATGTGGCCGGCGCTTTCTCCTTGGTGGAGTCCACTAAGGTGCCATCTTCCAGTTTTAAGGTGAAGTGCAGCGTCACTTCCATACCTTCATCGATCAGATAGTCGCTCATTTCAGCTCTCAATATACCGTTCTAAACGTTCGATTAATGGGAAGCCCCATGCGCTTTTTTGCGCCGCCGCTCACCCATAATGGATTCCCAGATTAAAGCGACCGCCCCCAGGGTAATCGCAATATCCGCCACATTAAACGCCGGGTAGTACCATCCGGCAGCGTGGAAAGACAGAAAATCGACCACATAGCCATGCACCAAGCGGTCGTAGAGATTCCCCAGCGCACCACCGATGATTAGCGGTAGCGCTATCGCCAACAGTTTTTCGTCGTGCTTGATCCGCGAAAGCCACACTGTCAGCGCCACGCTGGCACCCACGGCAATCAAGGCGAAGAACCAGCGCTGCCAGCCTGGATGGGTGGCTAAAAAGCTGAACGCTGCGCCGGTATTGTGCAGCAGCGTCAGGTTAAAGAACGGCAGCACAGTTACCGGCTGGGCATAGCCCAACTGGCTACTGGCTATGTACTTGGTGACCAGATCCAAGGCAATCACCGCCACCGCTAGCCACAGCCAGCGCAGCGGCCGCTGCATTGGCGGCCGTGTGTTTKTATCAGGCGTATCAGTTTGACTAGGCATAGTAACGAATCTCACCGCTGCCTTCGGGGAGGTTGCTGATACAGCGTCCACACAGATCCGGGTGATCCGCATGGGTGCCTACATCGGGACGATGGTGCCAGCAACGCTCGCACTTGGTGTTGTCGCTGGCTTTAACCGCGACTTTCAAGCTATCCAGCTCGGTCGCTTCTGCATCACTTGCAGTAGCCAGGGGCTTAAGCGTCACTTCACTGGTTAGCATTACAAAGCGCAGTTCATCGCCCAGTTTAGCCAGGGTCGCCTGCAGCTCGTCGCTGACATACAGGGTGACTTCAGCTGCCAGGCTACCCTTAATGACTTTGGCATTACGGGCATCTTCCAGGCACTTGTTGACCGAGTGCTTGACCTCCAGTACTTGCTCCCAGAAAGCACGGCCCAACTCAGCGTTGTCGTCCAGGCTGCCCAAACCAGTGTAGTAGGTCTCCAAGAGCACGCTGTCACCGCGCTTACCGGGGATATTCTCGTGAATCTCCTCAGCGGTGAAAGAGAGAATTGGCGCGATCCAACGGCTCAGTGCTTCCACTACATGATAGAGCGCTGTTTGCGCACTGCGCCGCGCCAGGGAATCGGTTTGCGTGGTGTACTGGCGATCCTTGATGACATCTAAGTAGAAGCCACCCAGCTCCCGGGCGCAGAAACCATGCACCTGCTGATAAACATCCAGGAAGCGGTACTCTTCGTAGGCTTTTTCGATCCGCACCTGTAGTTGGTGAGCACGATCTACCACCCACTGATCCAGCGCCAGCATATCGCCAAAGGCCACTTGGTTCTTCTCTGGATCAAACCCGTTAAGGTTCGAAAGMAGGAAGCGCGCGGTGTTACGAATCCGCCGATACACATCGGAGGTGCGCTTCAAAATCTCATCAGATACTGCCATCTCGCCGGAGTAATCGGTCGAGGCGACCCACAGGCGCAGAATATCGCCGCCCAGCTTATCCATCACTTCCTGGGGCGCGACCACGTTGCCCAGCGATTTGGACTGCTTGCGGCCCTGGGAGTCGACGGTAAAGCCGTGGGTAAGCAGTTGACGATACGGCGGATGCCCGTCAATGGCCGACCCCGTCAGCAGCGACGAATGAAACCAGCCGCGGTGCTGGTCAGAGCCTTCCAAGTATAGATCCGCCCGCGGGCCGCTTTCGTGACCATGGGGGTGCGAGCCGCGCAGCACATGGCGGTGGGTAGTACCGGAGTCGAACCAGACATCAAGGGTATCGGTGACTTTATCGTAATCCGCCGCTTCCGCGCCCAACAGCTCTGCCGGGTCGAGTTTGAACCAGGCGTCGATGCCCGCTTGCTCAACGCGCTTAGCCGCCTCTTCCATCAGCCCAACGGTACGTGGGTGCAGCTCGCCGGTTTGCTTGTGCAAGAAGAACGGGATCGGCACGCCCCAGTTACGCTGGCGGGAGATACACCAGTCTGGACGGTTAGCGATCATACTGTGCAGACGCGCCTGCCCCCAAGCGGGGGTAAACGCCGTGGCTTCGATGCCTTCCAAAGCACGCTCGCGCAGGGTTTTACCGTCTTTGCCCTGAATGTCCATGCCCACAAACCACTGGGCCGTGGCACGGTAGATCACCGGCGTTTTGTGGCGCCAGCAATGCATGTAGCTGTGAGTGATGACTTTGTGCGCCATCAGCGCATCCACTTCACGCAGCTTCTCAACGATATGGGGATTGGCCTTCCAAATCATCTGGCCGCCAAAGAGCGGCAGGTCATCGGCGTAAACGCCGTTGCCCTGAACAGGATTGAGCATGTCGTCAAAACTCATCCCATAGGCACGACAGGTATTGAAGTCGTCAACGCCGTAGGAAGGCGACGAGTGCACGATACCGGTACTGCCCACTTCAGACTCGACGTACTCCGCCAGATAGACGGGCGAGAGGCGGTCGTAGAACGGGTGACGGAAATTGATCAGATCAAGGTTTTTACCTTGCGTGGTAGCAATCACCTCACCTTGCAAATCAAAGCGCTCCAGGCAGCTCTCTACCAGCTCTTCAGCCAGCAGCAGCAGGCGCTCGCCGGTATCGACCAGCGCATAGGTAAACTCGGGGTGAACGTTAAGCGCCTGGTTAGCCGGAATGGTCCAAGGCGTGGTGGTCCAGATAACCACGGCTGCAGGCTTCGTCAGCTCGGTTAAGCCAAACGCGGCAGCAAGCTTATCGGCATCCTCCACTGGGAAAGCGACATCGATAGCGTCGGATTTCTTATCGGCATACTCAACTTCGGCTTCCGCCAGCGCCGAGCCACAGTCAAAGCACCAGTTAACCGGTTTCAAGCCTTTAAACACGTAACCCGCGTCGACCATCTCGGCTAACGCACGCATTTCACCCGCTTCGTTGGCGAAGTTCATGGTGCGGTAGGGATGATCCCAGTCACCGATAATACCGAGACGCACAAAGTCGGCCAGCTGTGTTTCTACTTGCGCACCAGCGTACTCCCGGCAAAGCTCACGGGCGTGATCTGGTGCCAGGTGTTTGCCATGAGTCGTTTCAACTTTGTGCTCAATGGGCAAGCCGTGGCAGTCCCACCCCGGTACATAGGGCGCATCAAAACCGGCTAAGTTTTTTGACTTAACGATAATATCTTTAAGAATTTTATTAACGGCGTGACCAATATGGATGCTGCCATTGGCGTAGGGAGGGCCATCGTGCAGCACAAACAGCGGCGCCCCCGCACGCGCTTCACGCAGGCGCTGGTAAATGTTCATATCCTGCCACTGGGAAACTCGCCCAGGCTCCTGCTTCGGCAGCATGCCGCGCATGGGGAAATCAGTTTCAGGCAAATTCAGCGTGTGCTTATAATCCATGGTCTCGTCAGCCGTTGTTAGCATCGGCGGCATCATCCGCCGAAGAAGAATCAGAAGAAATCGTATTTGAAGACCCAGTATCTGAAGACATCGACTCACGCCCAAGCGGGGCCGAGGCCAGCGGAAGAGAATAGTCTTGCTTACCCACCATCGCGCTTAAATAGTGGCGAGCGCGGGCCTGGTCACGTTCAATTTGCGCTTTAAGCGCTTCAAGGCCGTCAAACTTCACCTCACCCCGTAGCCGCGCGCAGGGAAACACCGTCATGCGTTGGCCGTAAAGATCAGCGTTAAAATCCAGCAGGTGCACCTCAAGCGTTGGCCGGTCTGAGCCCACCGTGGGGCGGAAGCCGACATTCGCCACCGCCGGGTAGCGCTCTCCATTTTCCAGTTCAGCCACTACCGCATAGACCCCACGCAGCGTTAACGGCTGGGGCATCAGCGGCAGGTTGGCAGTCGGTACACCAATGGTGCGCCCTAGCTGCTGGTCGCGAACCACGCGGCCATGTAACGAATAGGCACGACCCAGCAAGCGCGCGGCAGCAGAAAAATTGCCGCTGGCAAGCAGCGTCCGCACTCGTGAACTGGAAACGCGTTCGTCATCCACGGTAAAGGTGCGGGTGTGCTCTACGCCAAAGCCCTGTTCACGCCCCACCTCTGCCAGTAAGGCAAAATCGCCACGGCGATCACAGCCAAAGCGGAAATCATCGCCCACCACCAAATGTTTAACACCGAGCCCGTCGATCAATACCTGGTCGATAAACTCACGCCCGGTAAGGCTGCGCAGCGCATCGTTAAACGGCAGAACCAGCACTTGTTCAGCGCCAAAATCGCGCAGTAGCCGCACTTTTTCGCGCAGCCGGGTTAACCGCGGCGGCGCTTGGTCACCGGCAAAAAACTCCCGCGGCTGGGGCTCGAACACCACCACTGTCAGCGGCACACTCCAGCGCGCCGCATGCTCACGGCACTGCTGCAGGATGGCTTGATGGCCGCGATGCACCCCATCGAAATTACCAATGGTCGCAACGCAGCCACGATGAGCCGCTTTCAAGTTGTGCAGACCTCGAATGACGCGCATGGCACCTCAGCCGTTGGAGGATATAAAGCCCCTGATTATAACGAACACGCCCGGCGGGGTGCAGTTACGATTGCATTTTAAAATGACGAATGCGCAAACCCAGTGCAGCCAGCCAAGCAAAATAAAGCGATCCSCCCAATACCACTAAGCCGGTGACCCAGCTTACCCGCTGCCAAAGGCCAAAGGTAAGCCACGCCTGCCAGTCGGGCGCAACAAAGTAGAGCGCCGCACACATTAACCCACTGCCACCTATTAACTGCACCGAATACCGCTTCCAGCCCGGCTGAAAGACCAAAACGCCTTGCTTATGCAGCAAATAGCCCAGCAGGCCAGCATTTAAGAACGCAGAAAGCGCGGTGGCTAACGCTAACCCGGCATGGGCTAGCGGCCAAATCAGCAGTAGGTTTAACACCATATTAGCGACCATGGCGATAATACCTACCTTTACCGGTGTTTTGGTGTCTTGGCGGGCAAAAAAGCCCGGCGCCAATACTTTGATCAGCATAAAGGCCACCAAGCCAAAGGCATACGCGCGCAGACTCATGGCCGCCATTTGGATGTCGTTATCGGTCATCGCCCCGTAATGGAACAGCGTAATCAACAACGGTTCGGCCAGCACCGCCAGCGCCAGCGCCGCAGGCAAGCCTAACAGCAATACAATGCGGATAGCCCAATCGAGCATGGCCGCAAAGTGCTCTTTGGACTGGTCAGCATGGCGTTTAGACAGCGCGGGCAGAATCACCGTACCAATCGCCACCCCAAACACGCCCAGCGGTAGCTCTACCAAACGATCCGAATAGTAGAGCCACGACACGCTGCCCGCCGCCAGCAATGAAGCCAAAACGGTATCCAACAACAGGTTAATTTGCGATACCGATACCCCAAACAGCGCTGGCCCCATCAATTTCAGAATGCGTCGCACGCCCTCATGGGCAAAATTTGGCCATGGCGTGGGCATCAACCCCAAGCGCAGTAAAAACGGCACCTGAAAAACCAACTGCGCCGCCCCAGCAATCAGCACGCCCCAGGCCAGCGCCATGGCGGGCTCTTCCATTAGCGGCATTAAAAACAGCGCCGCACCAATCAGCGAAAGATTCAGCAGCACCGGGGTAAACGCAGGCACCGCGAAGCGGTTCCAGGTATTCAGCACGCTGCCTGAAAACGCGGTAAGCGAAATCAGCAATAAATAGGGAAACGTTAAGCGCAGCATATCTGCGGTCAGTGCCAGCTTTTCGGGCTCGCTGCCAAACCCGGGGGCAAACACCCAAATCAGCCACGGCGCACAGAGCATAGCCACAGCGGTAATCAACGCCAGCACTGCTGTTAAACTACCCGCAGTAGCATTTAGCAGCACGCGGATCTCTTCACGGCTACGCTGGGTGGAGTACTCTGAAAGCACCGGCACAAAGGCTTGGTTAAACGCCCCTTCGGCAAACAGACGGCGCAGAAAGTTAGGGATCTTAAACGCCACAAAAAACGCATCGGCGCCATCCCCCGCCCCCAATAAGGTAGCGATGACCACATCGCGTGCCAGCCCCATCACCCGCGACAGCATGGTCATGGCACTAACCACAAGACCAGAACGCATTAGCCCACGGCGGGCTATCGCGGTGTTAGGGGACGTATTGGGTGCTTTATTCACCGTCATAAGCTATCCAGAAGAAACCATCTAGAACACACCATCCAGAAGAGACTCTCTAGGAAAGATCACCTAAAAAAGACCACCTAGAAAAATCATCCAGACACAAAAAAACCGGCCGCAGCCGGTTTTTTTTATGGCGCCAGCCGGCTTACGCCGCCAGTGCCTTAATACGCTTGTTCAAACGGCTCTTCAGGCGAGCTGCTTTCTTCTTAGACAGCACGTCTTTGTCTGCAATACGGTCAACGACCGGCTGCATTGCCTTGAACTCTTCCATTGCCTTGGCGTGGTCGCCGGTGCCGATCGCTTTCACTACACGCTTGATGTAGGTGCGGACCATGCTGCGCTGGCTGGATTTCAGGACGCGACGGTTCTCGGCCTGGCGGGCGCGCTTGCGAGCTTGCTTGCTGTTCGCCACAGGGTATCTCCTTGGAGAATAAAGGTTGCCGACAAAACGGCAACGAAATTAAATATGTGTTCGCCGGCTGCGCTGTCACAGCACGACGTTTCCGCAACAACCAATTGTTTTGGCTGGGATATCACCCTACCAAAGTGTGTAACAGGCAGTCGAAATTAGCTGCCCATTCACGGGACTTGTCTGAGAGGATGGCGTAGTCTATCACGCGCTAGGCGCGCTTGCTAGCTGTTGTCAATGTGAACATAGAGCCAGCAGGCAACCTCACTCACGGTGCCTCCTGCCCCATAGGCGCTAAAATTTTGCGTAAAAAGTGGCGTGTTCGCTCATCTTTGGGAGCAGTGAACAGCTCCTCTGGTGGTGCTTGCTCGACGATGCCGCCGTCATCCATAAAGACCACTTGATCAGCTACTTCCCGGGCGAACTGCATTTCGTGGGTGACCACGATCATCGTCTGGCGCTCTAACGCTAACTGTTTCATCAAGCTCAACACCTCCTCTACCCATTGGGGGTCAAGGGATGAAGTCGGCTCGTCAAACAGAATCACATCGGCGTTGGCCGCCATCGCTCGGCCAATTCCCMCCCGCTGCTGCTGGCCGCCCGAGAGCGAAGCCGGGTAAGCATCCGCCTTATCCGCCAGGCCAATGCGTTCCAGAATCTCCCTCGCCCGCGCATGGGCTTTAGCTTTGGGCAGCTTGTCCACCACGATCATGCCCTCACTGATATTCTCCAGCGCGGTTTTGTTGGCGAACAGGCCATAGTTCTGAAACACAAAAGCCGTACGCCGACGCAGCGCCAAAATATCCGCCCGACTGGCGCGCTGGGTATCGACACTTAAATCTCCGACGGTTAAGCGCCCCGCGTCCGGGCGCTCTAAAAAGTTAATACAGCGCAGCAGCGTTGACTTACCCGTACCAGAAGGGCCAATGATCACAATGATTTCGCCCCGAGAAAGGCTCAAGTCGATATCTTTAAACACCGTGTGGCCGCTAAAACGCTTGGTAATGCCTTGCAGCGAGATCATCGTTGGTAGGCCTTATTCAGGTAAATTTCCAGCCGACGCTGCCCCCAGGAAAGCACTTCCACAATCGCCCAATAGATCAGCGCCACCAGCAAGAACGCTTCTAAATAGAGGAAGCTGCCCGCGGCCTCTTTTTGCGTGGCGCCCATTAATTCGGTAACCCCCAGCGTAAAGGCCAACGAGGTCGCTTTAATCATATCGATGAAGTAGTTCATTAGCGTCGGCGTTGCCACGCGGGTGGCCTGGGGCAGAATAATACGCCGCATAAGCTGCGACTGGGTCATGCCGATGGAGAGCGCAGCCTCGGTCTGGCTGCGGTCAATCCCCACAATGGCAGCGCGAATGGATTCGGCCATATAAGCAGAAAAGTGCAACGTTAGCCCCAGCACCGCGGCGGTAACGCCGGTAATAGAGATCAATGCACTTATTAGCTGCGGCAAGCCATAGTAGAAAAGGAACAGCTGAACCAGCAGCGGCGTGCCACGGAAAAACGAGATAAACAACAGCGCAAAGCCGTTTAAGAATGGCACTTTTGACACGCGAACCACCGCCAGCAAGCACGCCAGAATCAGCGCAAACACCATGGCAATCGTCGCCATTTCCAGCGTGAGCGGCAAGTAGCGCAGCAGAACCGGCAGCAGCCCCCACATATACTCAAGGTTAAGCATGGTTATTCAACATAGTCATTCAACACGGTTATGAAACACAGTTATGAAACACAGTTATTAAACACCGCCATTCAAAATAGCCATTAACAATCGCCGCATCGCGTATCAGCAAACGGCCGTGGCATTGCCMCGGCCGCGTAGAACGGATAAATCCAGCGGTTACGGCTGGGTGATATCAGTATCAAACCACTTTTCGGATATCTCGCGCAGTTCACCACTTTCGCGAAGCTCAGCAAGGGCTGCGTCAACGCGGTCACGTTGCTCACGACCCGCCTCGTCATCACGAAACGGCAGCGCATTCTCAATGGTCGAGAACGGCTGGCCAGCCAGTTCTAATGGTAAGCCTTTCTCTTTAATGACCTGCGTAGCACTCACGCGATCCATGACAAACGCCTCAACACGGCCTAGTGCCACATCTTGCTCAATGTTGGACTCATAGGTGCGAATATCGATTTCATCGGCGTTCGGCTGCTCACGCAGTAGCTGCTCGTAGTTCGAGCCCAGATTAACCGCAACACTTTTGCCGGATAAATCTTCCACACCTTGAATGGCATCATTACCAGCCCGCACTACCACCTGCGCGCCGTCATACACGTAAGGCGAAGTGAACACATACTTCGCTTCACGCTCCGGGGTGATCGTAATCTGGTTAGCGATGGTGTCAATACGCCCAGACTCCAGCATACCTGCCAAGCCCGAGAAGCTAGCCGTAACGAACTCAATGTCATCACCGGTGATCTCACCCACGGCGTTCATTACATCAACTTCAAAGCCTTGCAGCTCGTCCTGCTCAACGAAAGTAAAAGGAAAATAACCACCGGACATGCCCACACGGAGCGAATCTGCATGAGCAGCGGCGGCAAACAACCCGCTGGCAACACTCAACGAAAGCGCGGCCAGGGTGAGATTGAGCTTACGGGGTAGTGGCATGAGTCTGTTTCCTCGTTGGTCGATAGTGCGACGATGCGAATAGCCAAACAAATAGTCATGAAACATTAATGTCGGCTATTTTACCCCTACGACAAAAGCATACAAAAGAATATTAAAATTAATTTTTATTCTCTTATTGAATATGCTGTCACAAAGGGCTTCATGGCTACTTTTGTTTGATAGCCAGGAACGTTTTAGGGGTAGCAACTTGGCGTTCTGCATCCAACACGCTTCCGCCTAACGCTGCCAACTCCTGGGTAAACGCAACCAGCTTCTCCAACTGCACCTTATCAAAACCGCGCCTACGCTTGGGCTTTTTGAGGATCACACTTACGCCACCGATTAAGTGCTCTTCTTGCAGGAAGGCCTCTGGAGAGGGCATCACTCCTGGTGGATAGGCATTAGCAATCCGCAATGGATTTTGCGGGGTAACGCCTGGCACGCTGTAAACCTGAAAGGCCGCATCATAGTGGGCCTCCCACTTTTGCAGGCTCGAGAACAGCTTTTTGTTGAGTGCGATATCCGGTTGATCAAACATCACAAACAGTACATGAGTGCTCTCCTCTACCGCCACAGGTGCCACCTCCTCTACGCTATCTTCACTCTCGGGTAACGTAGAGGAGGTATTCATCTGTTTAGCAACAGCTGGGGACTCAACGGGGGTTTCATTGCTCTCATCGGCTGGCGCTGGCTGCCCAAGTCTTAGCCACTCTCCGCCACGCCACATTCCGCCTTCGAGTACGCCTCTACCGCTTAGTAAGAAATACATGCCAACGACCAGGCTGTTGAAACTCAACCAGCCTGCAGCAATCGCTAAGGTTACCGCCAGTTTTTGCGGATCCATGGGGTGTTTTCCTGCCCAATGACGAACGTAAAATTTGGGCACCCGCAAGCCGACGAGTGCCAAGATAACGACTCATTATCGAGCAAACGCTGGGAAGATCAATTTTTGCGGGCTAAGTCATTAGTGGTAGAGATTTTAGAAGAAGCAAGTCCAGTAGGTGTTGGGGCTCCCACAATTAACACACCGATCGGCTAGTTAATTAATCCAGCAGAGAAAGCACGCTTTGTGGATTCTGGTTGGCCTGAGCTAGCATCGAGGTGCCAGCTTGCTGCAAAATCTGTGTACGCATCATATTAGATGCCTCTACAGCATAGTCAGCATCCTCAATTCTCGACTTAGCAGCTCCCAAGTTCACTTGCTCCTGGCTCAAGGTGCCAATGGCAGATTCAAAGCGGTTGTTGAGCGCCCCGTACTGMCTTCGATAGCCATCAACCTGCCCCATTGCCTGCTCAAGCTTCTGCATTGCTTCTAAAGCCTTTTCTATAGGATCCAGTGCCACCCCTTCAAGTCCCAACGATTGAGTGTCAGAAGGCGTGGGAGCGATCGTGATGGAATCCATTTTCTGACCAACACCAGCACTAACCACTATGTTTGTAGGGGTGCTAACGGGGGTCGACACCGGTTCTGGGTCGTCGTATTCAATCGGCATGTCGTCCCAAGTAGCCCTGGCATTAAATGAACCTTGGCCTACCACGAAAACAATCAGGTTTTCCGTTACTTTGTCGAAAGTTACTCGCTCCAGCATATTTTCCGATAGATTGCCGTTGTTAAACTCGGTACCGTCATCATCAGCCGATGCCTCATCAAGCCGATCACCGTCGCCGCTATAGGTAATTTTCATGTCGTTATAATCAAGCTCAACAGGCGGCGAGTTTAGGTCATAGCTCCCCGCTGCATCTTGAAGCAGGCTAGCATCGTAGCTGGCCCCAGGCTCAAACCCATTTTCAGCCGTGAGTAGTGAAGCATTAATATCCGTAACGTCTTGTGACTGCCATACATGGTCAGGATGAGCCCCATCAATGGGCGTCCCTATCAGGTGCTTCCCATCTTGAGTGAATATCTGAATGTCGTCATCCAAACCTAAAGAGTTTATCTCCAGCGTGACGTTAGTCGCACCCGCAGGTACGTAAGCCAATGAAACTGTACCGGAGGTAAAACTCTCAAAACCAGGCCCAAGAAGCTCAGTAATATGAGCTGCGTCGCCTAGTTTAACCGGCAATGGCCGTGGTTCCGCGGGTGCGAGCGGCGTCTTACCAAACGCCTCTGTAATGAAAGCGAGTCGGTCGACCTCCTCTGCGAGCTGCTGATACTCGGCATTGATTGAGGAACGGTCAGCATCAGAGAGGGTGCCATTGGCGGATTGAATGGCGAGCTCACGAGCTCGTTGCAAAATATCGTTAATACTATCAAGACCACCTTCGGCAGTTTGCATCAGTGAGATGCCATCGTTAATGCCTTGAGTTAACGTCTTTCCAGCTTGAAGATTGGACTCCATGCGGTTAGCAATAGCCTGCCCGGCAGCATCATCCTTCGCCCCATTGATACGCAACCCCGAAGAAAGGCGCTCGATTGCAGTCTCCATGGCAGAGTGTGAGCGCTTGAGCTGGTTCTGACCGTTTAAAGAGAGCAGATTCGTATTAATCACCGCCATTCAGGACATCCTTGTATACAGTTCGTTAAATTGAGTAACGGCAGGAGTGGTCGAAACTTTAAGGCTTGATAGAGAAAATACTTAAATTTCATGGAATTCCGGAGCAATACTTTCCGTAAACCAGTAGTATCAAGGTGACCGTCGGAATGTGCTCTCTTGAAAATGAGGTAATACCGTGACCTCCACTTTTATCCACCTATCTCCTGCTTGGCATGAAATACAGTGAACACAAAAGAATCATGAAGGCACGTATTACCCAGATCCCAACACGGCCTCCTTCACTGGCGTGTTAGCTTTCACATCTATTACAACTGTCTTTCCGATAATGTCTTTAAGCATCTTGGGCGGCAGTCCATATCCTGGTCTTACGCTTCTTACGGAATCCCCTGTTATTACATCACCCGATTTTAGATCCTTAACAAAATATAAAGACCGGCGGAATTGAACGTTACCTTGTTCACTAGATTTACGGCCGTAATCCACATCACCCAGTGCTTGCCAGGCCGTCTTGGTATCACGGCATAAGTCTGCAAGTTCACGAGGTTCGAGCGAAAAGCTATCATCCGGGCCACCACCATTTCGATTGAGAGTGAAATGCTTTTCGATGATTGAAGCACCAAGTGCCACACTAGTGACCGCAGTAGTATTATCAAGAGTATGGTCAGACAACCCCGTTACTAAACCATGCCGCGCGATCATATCGGGTATGGTACGCAGATTGTAGTCAGAGGCGGGAGCTGGGTAGCCACTGACGCAGTGCAAAACCGCCAATTCTTTACAGCCGCCTTCTCGGGCCGCTTCGATGGCCTCAGAAATCTCCTCTACATTGGCCATGCCAGTGGAAATAATCATCGGCTTGCCGGTGCTGGCCACGTATTTGATTAGGGGTAAATCCACTGCTTCGAACGAAGCAATTTTGTAGGCTGGTGCGTTGAGATCCTCTAGAAGATCAACCGCTGTATTGTCGAAAGGAGAGCTGAAGATGGTTATCCCTAGCTTGCGGGCATGCTCAAACAGCGGAGCATGCCATTCCCAGGGCATGTGTGCCTCTTGGTAGAGTTCGTATAGTGTACGACCGTCCCAAAGGCCACCTTTGATCTTGAACTCTTCGTTAGCACAATCCAGCGTGATTGTGTCAGGTCGGTAGGTCTGTATTTTAACCGCATCGGCGCCCGCTTTCTTTGCCTCTTCAATTATTCTCTTGGCATTCTCAATACTACCATTATGGTTGGCTGACAGCTCAGCGATAATATAGGGCAAACAAGAGGGGCCAATTACACGCCCAGCAATTTTTATCATCATATAAAAGTTAACTCCTTAAAATGCTTGCCATTCGTTGTAGAGAAGTGCATAGCCAATGACATCATGATAGGCCTGACCATCAAAGTGATGATCGCGTAGACAAGACTCTTGTTTAAAACCTAAACGTTCATGAAATTTTCTTGAGCGCGTATTATTTGCGAGCGCTTCGCCACATAGCTTATGCAATTCCAGTTCAATGAAAGCGTATTCTAAGGCGGCAATACCTAATGAATGGCCTCTGCCTTTTGGTACCTTTGGGGAAAGGTAAAACCCCCACTCCCCTCTCTTCGCCCTTGGGTCTATAAGTTGGATATTAACGAAGCCAAACGGTTGACCATCTTGCTCAGCTATCAGTAAGTGGCGGTTAGGGTTTTGTTGTGAACGTAGAAACCACTGACGGTGCTCACTCTCACTTATTTCGTGCTGCGTATACATATTGCAACGCACTTCAGGTGCGTTGCGCCACTGCAACAGCATGGCAAGATCCGCTTCTGTCAGGGGTCTTAAGTTCGTTGAGTATGTCATGCAATTCTACTTTTTTGTAACAAGACATGGCAAAGAAAATCAATACCTTGACCTGTAGTGAGACTGGCAGCAGCCTCGCTCATTTGCCACAAAATCCCCCTCTCTAACAGGCTATTCATCTTCCTCGACAAGTCACTTGTATTTACACTATCAAGAAAAACTGCCGCACCAGCACTATTAAAAGCCTCGGCAATCGCTCGCTGGTTATCCGCTAACACCAACAGTAGGGTAGGCAACCCCAGACAGCAGCGCTCCCAGGAAGTGCTACCCGCTGCACCGATAGCTAGATCCGCCTCCGACATACGTCGCGCCATATCACTGACGTTAACCACCACCTCAGTCGGCCAAGGCAATGCGTTTGCCTGTACTTTGACCTCATTCAACCAGGGCGCCGTTGCGCCCATAATTACGCTAATCTCACAACCGTCAGGCAGATCACACTGCTTGAGAGCTTTCAATACCTGCCCCGTTACATTGTTTTTATCGACACCACCAAGACTAACTAGCAAACGCTTAAATCTGGGTTGTTTCCGACGGCGAGCAAGACTAACTTCTCTCCATTGGGCAAACTCTGGGCGCAGCAAAGCAAACTCTGGGCCGATAAGACAGTGGCAGTACGTGGGTACCAAGGCAGTATAGTCCCCGGCCTCTCGTCCAAGATTTTGATCTAGCAATACATCTGCAAGATGTTCCCGATCAGCGAGATCATCGATAACAAGTAGTCGAGTTTTAGCTGGGCAAACATCTTCTTCCCAACGAGCATCCAACGCGTAGTGATCAACGACTAGCCAGTCAGGTACATGATCTTCATAAATGGACCGGCAGGCMCCTGCATCGGTTTGCCATGGAGCTCCCAGCCAGTGGGCGTGATAAGGCAATGCGAAGTCTTCTGTCAAAACGAATTTTTTTATCTCCGTCTGCCGAATGTAATTAAGCCGAAATACCTGAAAGCCTTGCATCTCAATTTGTTCAATCAAATGGCCTTTATGTTCACGGCAAAGGAAGTAACACTCAGCGCCATGTTCGCGTAGCGCGTTAGCCAGCGTTAGGCAGCGCATCACATGGCCAGTACCAATTTCAAGCGACGCATCAACCCGAAAAGCGATAAGTTTCATGATGATTCTGTCAAAAATGCTTTGAACAACCATTCAGCACGCTGCCAGTCCTCTGGAGTATCTATATCCTGTACGCGGTGGCGTGGTAGCCGAATCGGTATAGTGTACTTGCTAAAAAGAGCACGCCCTTCTGACCATGCTTTCGCACGCCCCCAATAGAACTGTCCAGCATCATGCCACGCTTCCTCTAAATCCTGAGAACGAGTAGTAAAATGCTCGGGCTGAAACATTGCCACACCCCCTGATCGGGTCAAGCGTAGAGCCCTTTGAATAGGGAACGCATAGCTAGTCACAGTTACGGCATAATCGGCTATGGAGTCATTGGCTAATTCTTGCCGAGCATATTGAAGGTCACTTGGCTGCACGAACGGAGCAGTGGCATATAAGCAGCAAACGGTTTCAGGAGATTGTTCGTTCTTAATGAGCCATTCAATCGCATGCGCAATGACAGGGATAGTGCCAGTGTAATCATCAGACAATATTTCAGGACGAATAAAAGGAACTTCTGCGCCCCATTGACGCGCAACTGAAGCAATTTCACCATCATCTGTCGAGACAATAACACGCTCAAAACATTGACTCTCAAGGGCAGCCTCAATTGACCAAGCAATCATGGGTTTCCCACAAAAAAATTTGACATTTTTGCGCGGAATTCTCTTACTGCCACCTCGCGCGGGTATTATGCAAATAGTCATTAGCATTTAAGCCGAAGCAATCTTACAAAAAGCATCATGCGCAGCCATACTAAATTTGTCGATCTGCTTCTCAAGCCCTGAAAACTGAATAAAGCCACTTTCTTTATCTTTATAGAGTATCGCTAGCAATTGGTATATAGCACTTACATTTACTCCCTTTCCTCCATTTCCTCCATTTCCTCCATTTCCTACATAGCATGGCTGGCTTATCTTTCTAGTAATTGTAGCGCCATAGTCAGCACCGCGGCCATCTTGCTCAATGAGGTAAGAAAACTTTCTTCTTGATAAAGCACTTACATGTGCATGAACACGATATCCAATATGTAAATCGCACGAATCATAGACATTTAACCCATTATTTAATTCATATATCTTATTGCACTTAAGACCATTCTCGATACAAAAATTTTCCACATCCGGATTAATACCATGCAAACACACCTCAACATCAGCCATGGGAAATATACTTACAACACCGCTATACAAAACTATGAATGATTCAATATAAGAAGATGCATAATGTGGATCCGAAATTATTATTTTCCTTACCTTCTTATCGCCCACCCTAAAAGATAGCCCTTGCCTCTCAGGAGAATAAAATGCCACATCACCATCTAACATAGCATTTTTCATACCAAGGTAACTAAAAAGAAACTGAGTCAAAACACCGCGTGAGCTAAATAGAAAAGCCTCTTCGTCCATCTTTAACAACAACTTTATTGTTGCCTTATCTAACCCAGCATATATATCCTCACTTTCGGAGACTAACAGACTAGTTCCAGATGAAATCACTGAATAAGGAGTTTTTGAATCAACAACATTTCGTATAAATGGATACACAACTTTCTCTAAATCATACCTAACTGCTAAACACGCAAATATTATATGATCTGCCTTCTTAACTTTTGCTTGTACATTACTCCATGAGTCCGCTCTAAAAACAACCTCACACTTACAGCCGGGATCTACACTTGACATACCTTTAATTACGGATTCAGTTATTAACTTATCCCCTATGTTTTTAGAACCTTTTTCTGGATATGTTCCAATAATCAAGTAATTTTTCATAACATTCATTTCCGCCGTAAAGCTTTGAGAAGAATACTGCTCAGCACCCTGATTATATTATCCTGCTGCTTTTCACATACCGTTGGATAGAGTGGCAAGCTGATCGCTTCAGTGTAATAGCGTTCTGCCTCAGGAAAGTCACCATTAGCAAACCCCATATTCTGATAATAAGGCTGCATATGAACTGGAATGTAATGTAAATTAACACCTATATTTTGCTGTCGTAATGACTCAAATACTTTCCGATGACTAATGGCAAGTTTTTCAATTTCAAGGCGAACCACATACAAATGCAACCCTGAATAGCTATCTTTATGCTGCCAAGGCGTAATTAAAGGCAGATTCACCAGTGATTGATCATAGCGTATAGCTAACTCGTGGCGACGAGCAACGTATTGATCAAGGCGCTCTAACTGGCTCAGTCCCAGCGCCGCTTGCAGTTCGGTCATACGATAGTTAAAGCCAAGGTCAATCTGCTGATAATACCAAGGCCCATCGGTTTCATGAGTCATCTGTGCAGGTTCACGGGTAATGCCATGGCTGCGAAGCAAGGCCATTTTGTTGGCTAACTCGTCACTGTTAGTAACCGCTATGCCACCTTCAGCGGTAGTAATAATTTTCACGGGGTGAAAGCTAAACACCGTGATGTCACTGTAGCGACCACTGCCTATGAACTCTCCTTGGTATTTACCACCAATGGCATGGGAAGCATCTTCTATTAGGTGAAAGCCATAGCGCTGGCTGAGCGCACTAATCGCCTGCATGTCGCACGGTTGTCCACATAGATGCACAGCAACAACGACCTTGGGTACGCGCCCTTCTTTTTCCGCTTTTTGTAGCTTAGCTGCTAACGCTTTAGGGCAGAGGTTATAGGTGCGAGGATCGATATCAACAAAGTCTACCTGGGCACCGCAGTACAACCCGCAGTTGGCTGAAGCAACAAAGGKGATTGGAGAAGTCCACAGCCAATCACCTTTACCAAGCCGTAGCGCTAAGCAGGCTAGGTGTAGTGCAGAGGTGGCACTATTAACAGCCAGGGCATGCTTTGCTCCTACATGCGTGGCTACTGCCTGCTCGAAGCTAGGCACTTGCGGCCCCTGGGTGAGGAAGTCGGACTTCAGCACAGAGACCACTGCATCTATATCAGCTTGAGTAATCTCTTGGCGACCGTAAGGGATCATTAAATAGCTCCGATTTTCTCACGATTTTGACTGATCCAGGCCTGAAGATCATCGTCTGTCATCCATTCACTATTATTATTACTTGAGTAAACAAAGCCATCTGGAACAAGCTTGCCGTCTTTAATTCGGTTAGCATCTTTGTCCCAGTTGTTGATCTGGGGTAGAATCTTAAAATGTTCGAGATATTCGTAAGTATAGTAAGCATCTTCAGCACTGATCATCTGCTCATGTAGCTTTTCACCAGGGCGGATACCTACAATCTTCTGCTTGGCTTCGGGAGCGATCACCCGCGCCAAGTCGGTCACCTTCATTGAAGGGATTTTCTTGACATAGATCTCGCCACCTTCCATATCCTCGAAGGCGTGCCAAACGAGTTCAACCCCTTCCTCTAGCGAAATCATAAAGCGGGTCATGCGTGCATCAGTAATCGGCAGTATGCCTCTATCTCGAATAGACATAAAGAATGGGATCACCGAGCCGCGTGAGCCCATAACGTTACCGTAGCGAACCACAGAAAACCGAGTGGAGCTGTGACCGGCATAATGATTGCCCGCGACGAACAACTTATCTGACGTTAATTTAGTCGCGCCATACAAATTAATCGGGCTACTGGCTTTATCGGTTGAAAGCGCCACCAGTTTTTTTACGCCTTTATCAATACAAGCATCTACAAGGTTCATCGCTCCAATAACATTTGTTTTTATGCACTCGAATGGGTTGTACTCAGCCGTGGGAACAATCTTTGTAGCCGCTGCATGAACAACATAATCCACGCCATCCAGTGCACGATAAAGGCGATCACGGTCACGCACATCGCCAATGAAAAAACGTACCCGAGAGTCACCTTCAAATTTCTTTGCCATCTCCCATTGTTTCATCTCATCACGGGAGAAAATTATAATTTTCTTGGGATTATAGCGTGCCAGAAGCATAGGTATAAACGTATGACCGAAGGAGCCAGTGCCACCAGTGATGAGTACTGTCTGATCATTAAACACTTAAGACTCCACTCGCTTGGATTGGGATAGCAGTTTAGAGACAGCATAAGCGACTTTATCTTTAGAACCCAAACTGTAATCTATAGCCTTTTCAGGCATTCTCAAAATATTTTCCTTTTCAACTTCTTTTATTTTAAAAAGAAGACCTGTAGCGAATTCTGCCTCAACGTCACCAATATAATCAGAGCAATAAACCGAAGGAATACCGAAATTCAACGCATCCAGAGCGCAGGTCGATGAATATGTGATATGGACGCTCGCCTTGGCGAGTGACTCATTGATTGAAATTTTGGTGGAGTCTTCAAGGCCGCACTTCACTCCCGCTTTCTTTAACAGCGCCAGCACTTTTTTAGCCTCATCCAAATGCAGTGGATGCGGCCTGATAACGACCTTCTGGCCTTTAATGCGATAAACTTTTTTTATCTCATCAACCGGCACAGGAATACCTTTTGACTGAGGCTGATGCGTATAGAGAATTCGATTCCCCTTCTCTGACACTAGCGCTGTGCCAGATGCATCAGCTTCCTCAGCCTCTTTAAAGACCGGGTTACCACCTTCAACGATTAAGCAAGAGTCAGCCAAAGCACTATCATTCAACAGCATCTTGGTTGCCATGCCGCTCCACGTCCAGAACACATCTGGCAGTAACGGACTGCAAACTTCATTTCTCTTAAACTTTGAGTAACATGGATGTTTGAAACCATTAATCCCATGCTGAACGTCGATAACAGTAATACCCAACATCTTACAAGCAAGAATAATAGGAAAATAATACAAACCATAATAAACTCTAACAACAAGAGCATCAACTTCTGAATTCTTCAGCAACTGATAGTATTTAGCCACCATTCCGTTTAAAAGATAAAACCTTTCTTCCATATTAGCTCGAATACTAACACCAAAATTCTCTTTCAACTTGGAATCAAAAAAATCTACTTCCTCTTTTTGCTTATTACTCAACTCCCTTTTAAACTGCGGCGACAGAAGCTCTAGTTTTTTTGCCTCAACTCCCTTTTCCTCAAACCCTTCAATTATATGTTTCAAAAAATCCTCATCAAAAAAATAACCAACTATCTTTATTTTTCTTTTCTCTGGGTAGCTACTAGACCCTACGCCAACCAGCGTTAGCCTTCCTTTCGTGATGGCCATATTTTTTCGGCTTATCTCTTGAAGGCAAAACTGAAAACTTTCCCTTATAAGTGGAGAATAAGTTAATGAGTGGCCATCCGGTAGGCTGGAAACAATTTCGTCATAAACATCAAATTTTTCATAAGCAAACATAGAAATTTGTTCCCTTAAAAGCTTCAATCAAGCAATGCAAAAAGATTATCATCTTGCCCCAAGAAGGCGGTTTCATTTGCAGCGAATTTTGAATTTAATTCATTATTATCTTTCTCAATCGCAGGTGGAAGCAGCTCCTGTGCCTCTAAAAATTCCAGCGCTTTTTCCTGGCTAACATCGGCTATCAACTCAAAAGCAACATCATGTGCTGCGAAGCCTGAACTGAGAATAAAGGCGAGCTTCATCCTTTCTTTCTCGCTTAGGGTAGCCATGCGTTCGTGACTGGGTAGAAAGAGCACATCGCCGCTCTCTTGCTCTGTGGCGCAGGCTGTTTGGGCGCTTAGCTTTTCTGGCAAATGACTGTAGTGGCTAATATTATGAAAGCGGTAAAAGCGGAAGCCATTGCGACTCGCCCAATGCTGTAGCTCTGCCAAATTGGGCTGTTTTTCATGAGTCAGTTGAAACGCGACACGCGCCTGAATTAACAGTGTATTGGCGAGCGTTTTTTTGCCATGCTCGAGCACAAGCATAGTATCGCTTAGCTCATCGAGAATCAGCCAGTCAAGATTGCCCAATCCGTCGATACTATCCAACGCCACGGTAGTAATGGGCAGCTCTGCCAAAGGCTTGGCGCCTAGATGGTGCCGCTTGGGAAGTTTTTCGAGCGGTAGCGGTGAAAGAATACTGGTCATTTCAGGGGCTACACAGGCGTACAGCGTTTTCGGCTTTCCATCTCCTAGCAGTGCGTGCTGAAATAACTGTATATACTCACTACCTTCGTATTGCTTGGCCTCCTTTATTTCACTGGCGGGGTCAAAGGCGACAATACCAAAGGCTTCCGTCGCCGCCATTTGGTCAGCAAGGCCGCTTTTGATCAAGCTAGCGCGGTTGTCGAGTACCATGATTTTACCTTTTATTTGCCAGGTAAAATCATCGGTAAGCCACAAACGGTTAACTTGTGGTTCGTTGCCCTGCTTGGCTCCAGAGATAGCACCAACCAACTCTTTAAGTGAGTTATCAACCTTGAATTCAGGTTTAGTTGCCAGATAGGCTAAGCGCTGACGATGGCGTTTCTTCTGAATAATGGCAAAGTCTTTATTTCCAGCGCGCAAGTTTACCAGCGGAGTTAAAGCAGTAATTAGCCGCTCCGTGGCGCGGTCGAGATGGTGCTTCTCTTTCCCCACTTGCCAAGCGCGCGCCACCAAATCCTGATACATATCTTCATCGTCGAATAGACTGATGACTGCATCCACTAACGGTTGAAGCTCGTCATCGCTGAGCAGATGTTGGTAGGGCTCTTTATAGCACTCATCCGGAAAATCATAAGAGAGGCCAGCATCGCCAATCATTTCGGGCATGCCACCGCGGTTGGTGATTAGCGCTGGAATACCGTTGAGCATCGCCTCGGCCAGCATACGCCCAGAGCTTTCCCACCATAGGCTAGGCGCAACAACCACACGAGCTCGACTGTAAGGGCCGCGCATATCGCTGGTGTTGGGGGTCACTACAACATTACTTAACGCGATACGCTGCTCCCCCATTCGACGAGTGGTTTCACGCAGCACGGCGGGCCAGTCAGCCCGGGCTTCTACCACTTCAAGCTCAATATCGGGTCTTTCTCGCTCCAGCTTTTCGGCCAGTTGCACAAATACGCTCGCGCCCTTTTGCCAACTAGGGTTAACAAACAATAGTCGCTTACGTTCATGGTGTTCGGCAATGAAGTTTTCTGGAGCGATAAACTTGCCTACCGGATTGGCGGTATAACCAACCTTTTTGCGGTACATATCAGCCGTAGCTTGGCTATCGGTGAGAATCAGATCCACATCACGACACCAGCGTGGTGATTTATAGTTGCCGTTCGCTAGGKAGAAAGCAACAGGTATACCGCGATCTCGTGCCTCATCGGCAATTAGCATGTCAAGCGTTTGGCCGCCGTAGAACCACACAACATCCGGCTTAAAAGAATCCAGCATGTAGAGGTACTGACTATACCAAAGCCCTTCTTCATGCGTCGTCAAATGATTTCGATTGTGACTATAACTCACCACCAACTTATGCGTGAGCGCGCCATCTTCAGCTTCTATCAATTGGTGTAGATGAGCGCTCAGGTCAGAGAATTTTTCTTTAAGCCGCCCCATTCCCTTTGGGTTATCGAATACGGTCGCGCCCAGCACTTGAACGTCATAACCACGAGACACCAGTTGCAGCAACATTTGACGCACGGTCATGCTGGCGCCGCTGGAGGTATCCAACAAGCAAAAGGGATTGGCCCAAAGTATGCGGGGCCTGCGTTTTTGAGTAGCGGATGCTTGAGTTTGCTTAACCATGAAGCGGCTCACAGGAAAAATGGCAATGTGCCTAGCTTACTGTGCTAGGGCAGTGAGCAAAGGCGCGAATCCGCCAGTATTTAGGTAGGTGTTCTCTCGATCAGCACTAACTTAAAGGTGGGGCAAGCAAGAAAAAGGGGCTTAATTATCGATGGCTAACAATTTCTATTTTTTCATGACTTAACTACAATGTAATTACTGAGTCTACAGGCAAAAAAACGGGGCCTKTTGGCCCCGCGATACTTTCTCTTGCATCATACCGACTAAGGTATTAGCCCAGCAGAGACAATACAGACTGTGGCGTCTGATTAGCCTGTGCCAGCATGGAGGTACCGGCCTGCTGAAGGATGTTGGCGCGTGTCATGTTAGACACTTCCACCGCATAGTCCGCATCTTCGATGCGCGAGCGGGCTTCAGAAAGGTTGGTAGAAGTGGTCGCCAGATTATCGATCACTGAGTCAAAACGGTTAAGCGTAGCACCAAGAGTCGCACGATTGGTGTCTAGCGCTTCAGTGGCAGTATCAACTGCATCTACTAAAGCCTTGAAGTCAGTATGTGCAACACTACCACCACTTTGGAGCGTAAACTCCATTCCGTTACCCGCATCAGCAATTACACCGCCGCTGGCGGTATCTAGATCCAGGCCATCAACTGTGGCATCAAGTCTAGAAACGCTAATAACGTCCTCAGCTTCAGTATTGGAGCCAACCTGAATATTAAGGGTAGCGCCGGCACCACTTGCTACGTTTAGCAGGTTAGTACCGTTAAAGTTGTTGCTGCCAGCTACGCGATCAATTTCAGCTAGGCGCTCGTTGATCTCGGTAACGATCGCATCACGGTCTTCTGTAGCGTTGGTGTCGTTGGCGCCCTGTACCGCTAGCTCACGAATACGCTGCAGGTTGTCGTTGATTTGATCAAGACCGCCTTCCATGGTCTGTACCAGAGAGATACCGTCGCTAGCATTACGGCTAGCCTGATCCATACCTTTGATTTGGGCAGTCATTTTGTTGGCGATGGCTTGGCCAGCAGCGTCGTCAGAGGCGCTGTTAATGCGCAGGCCAGAAGACAAACGCTCTTGCGCTTTGGCCAGCATAGACTGAGAGTTAGACAGGTTGTTCTGGCCAATCAGGGCCGTAATGTTGGTGTTGATTACAGACATGTGAGTGCTCCTCGAAATTTAACTGGCCTTGTGGCCTGCTTAGCGGCACTTGCGTTGCCGTTATTATAATTAACGGCCTCCCCACCAACTTCTTTAGAAAAAACCGTTCTTTTTTATGTAAACTACTGTAACTCATCTGATTGATGCGACAACTGCTTATTAACATCGAATTTTGGATATCTGCCTTAAATAAAAACGGGGCCTACTGGCCCCGTCGTTACTTTCTTTTGACATTACTGGCTAAAGGATTAGCCCAGKAGAGACAATACAGACTGCGGCGTCTGGTTAGCCTGTGCCAGCATAGAAGTACCCGCCTGTTGGAGAATATTCGCACGCGTCATGTTAGACACTTCTACTGCGTAGTCGGCATCTTCGATACGTGAACGAGCTTCAGAAAGGTTGGTAGACGTCGTCGCCAGGTTATCGATCACCGAGTCGAAACGGTTCAGAGTAGCACCCAAGGTTGCACGACTGGTATCCAGCGACTCAGTTGCTCTATCAACCGCATCAACTAAAGTCTTGAACTCTTCGTGAGTGGCACCTGCACCTGAAGCATCTGCAACTGTAAATTCGCCAGCGGTCACTGCTGTAGCACCAGATACAGTGTCTTCTAAACCAAGTCCGCTAACCGTGGCATCAAGCCTATTAACACTAATAACATCTTCAGCTTCAGTGTTGGAACCAACCTGAATATTAAGAGTCGCGCCAGCGCCACTTGCAACGTTTAGCAGATTAGTGCCGTTAAAGTTGTTGCTGCCCGATACACGTTCAATCTCTGCTAAACGTTCGTTGATCTCGGTAGTAATTGCAGCACGGTCTTCTTTGGCGTTGGTGTCGTTGGCACCCTGTACCGCTAGCTCACGAATACGCTGCAGGTTGTCGTTGATTTGGTCAAGGCCGCCTTCCATGGTCTGTACCAGRGARATACCGTCGCTAGCATTACGGCTAGCCTGATCCATRCCTTTGATYTGGGCWGTCATYTTGTTGGCGATGGCTTGRCCAGCAGCRTCGTCAGARGCGCTGTTRATGCGCAGGCCAGARGACARACGCTCTTGCGCTTTGGCMAGCATAGACTGAGAGTTRGACAGGTTRTTCTGGCCRATCAGGGCMGTAATGTTRGTGTTGATTACAGACATGTGAGTGCTCCTCGAAGATTAACTGGCCTATTGGCCTGCTTAGCGGCGCTTGCGTCGCCGTTATGTTAATTAACGGCAGGCCCGCCAAATTCTTTAGAAAAATTACGCTTCTTTATGTAACTTACTGTAACTATTTCAACTGCACTCTGAACTACTTTCTTAATTGTTGTTCTGCATGTTGCCCAGCATACTGAACTGCTGGGAGAGGTAGCTGCTCATAGAGTTCATTTGGGCGATCAAACCATCCAATTGCCCAAACTGCTTACGGTAACGCTCTGTGCTGCGCTCGATACTAGCCTCCATACGAAGCTTACGCTCGTCCAGGCTGTCAACCCGCTGCTCAGCACTAGTCACTGAGCTTTGAATGATGCCGTTTTCTGCCGTAATGCCTTCAAGCGTGGCGTTTAAGCGCCCAGCAAAGCCGCCTTCTTCGGTTTCGCCCGCAAAGAAGGCAGATAGCCCCTCTGGGTTGTTGGCTACTGCATCGTCCAACTTATCCTCGTCGACCTTTAATCGCCCCTTCTCATCAATGGCTATGCCCAGTTGTGAAAGGCGTGAAATATCGCCGGTGCCGAGGTTGTCAGTAATATCCCGGCGTAGGCGGTCTTCAATGGTGCGCACGGTGCGGTCACCCACTAGCTCGCCAGACGTTTCGCCTTCGCCGTTGTATGCGGTCATTCGGCCAACGGTGGATTTCATTTCGTTATAGTTTTTAACGAACTCGTCAATGGCTTCTCTTAGCGACGCATCATCACGCTCAATCACCAGCGTAACGGGGTCTCCAGAGGCCTCTGTGAGATCAAGCGTTACGCCTTGGATGGCCTCTTCAACGCGGTTGGTTTTACTGGTGATAGTAATGCCATTAACATTCAGCTCAGCGTCCTGACCTGAACGCTGGGTGGCTGCATCCATGGTCAGCGACGCTAAGCCTGAGAAGCCCTCCAGTGAAGCATCTTGGCCCGTCTCTTTTGAGCTCAGCGCTAAGCGGTACCCAGTGCCATCATTAACGATAGAAGCGGTTACGCCAGCCTCTTTATCCGCATTGATCTGGTCACGAACATCCGCCAGCGTACTGCCCGCTGAAATAGCAACGTCGTAGCTTGTTTGTGTTCCGCCAGCACCAAAGTTAAGCGTTAGCGTCGCATCGGCTGCTGTTACCTCTTGGTCTAGCGCTACGCTGTTGGAAGCAGCGCTGCCTGCGCGAGCCAGTTGGGTAACGGTTACTTCATAGCGCCCGGCATTAGCGGTTTCGCCTGCGGTCGCCAATACGCCATCGCCCGTCACGGTGCTTTTTTGCTGCTTAAATGTAGCGGCATCGTTCAACGCAGCAATAGAGGTTTGCACGCGATCCATCGCTGATTCAAGGCGCCCATAAGCTGAAATTTTGGTTTGCTGAGCACTTTTCTGCTCTAGAATAGGCACAAGCTTTTGCTGTTCGGCCGCTTTTAGCTGATCCACCAAACCTGAAAGATCTAATCCAGAACCTACACCGAGTGCTGTGATCGATGCCATGGGGTTCATTCCTTATAAGAAGTAGAGAAAGGTGTCTAGGTAATCTATCGGCTGCGGAGGAGCAAACTTTAGAGTTAATGCCTTTTTTAAGCTGTTTTTAAAGCATTGCAAAGAAAAATGCCCAACACACTGTGCCGGGCATCTTGTAAACTATTAATTTAGCTAGCTTATCAGCCTAACTTAACCTTGCTGATCAAGCACTGCAAACTGCTGGGTCAGATAAGCACTGGTTGAGTTCATTTGCGCTACCATGCTGTCCATCGCTTGAAACTGTGTGCGATAACGCTCAACGGTTTGCTCGATACGGCTTTCCGTTGTCGCATAGCGGTCTTCTAACGAAGCAAAGCGCCTTTCAGACGAATCAACGGCACTTTCAAGGCGGCCACCTGTTCCCACCAAGCTTTCCAGCGATGAGGCTATTTGCCCTGCCATGCCACCCTCTTCGCTATCGCCTGCAAAAAAATTGGCTAGCTGATCCGGCTGATTAGCAACAATGCTATCTAACTTATCTTCGTCAATCTCCAGCTTGCCATCCACTTGAAGTGAAATACCTATATCCGACAACACGCTAAAGCCATCGCCGCCGACAACACTGCTAATTGTTTGACGAAGCTCTCGTTCAACCGCGCGGGTCGCGGCATCGGCGTTCAACCCCGCCGACTGACCAGTCTCTTCGTCAAACGCTGTCAAACTGGTAATGGTGTCCTTGAGCGTGTTGAAGTCATCAACAAAGGCCGTGATCTGCTCGCGGATAGCCTCATCATCCTGCTCAACGCTTACAGTGCTCGTCGCACCAGCCTCAGCAAGGTTTAAGGTAATGCCTTGAATAGCGCCTTCCACTTGATTGGTAGGGCTAACAATATCGATTCCATTGACGTTAAACTCTGCATCCTGCCCCGCTTGAACTACCTGGGCATCAGTCGTTTGTACATCGCCCGCAAGAATGTCTGAAAAGTTTGTGCTTTCAATACTCGCGTCCGCACCCGTTTCCGTTGAATTTACTGCAAGACGATACCCTTCACCGTCGTTGATAATAGAGGCGCTTAAGCGGCCATCACTCTGTTGATTGATAGCATCACGCATATCTTCGAGGGAACTGCCATCGGCAATGGTAATGGGATCCATAGCTCCGTCAGCAAGAGTAAAGGTTAATGACTGCTCCCCAGTCACTATGCTTTCATCTGCTGTTTCCAAACGCTCTGTTACTAGGCTACTGGCTGTAGCTAACTGGCCGACCTGCACTTCGTACTGACCTGGCTGGGCCTCATTGCTGCTAACAGCGCCAACGGCACTGCCTTCTACATTGGTTGTTAAGCTCTCGAATGACGCCCCATCATTGAGTGCTTCGGCTGAGCTTTGAAACTGCTCAAGCGCGCTTTGCAACTTACCATAGGCAGATATTTTCGTATCTTCAGATTGGAGCTGTGCCGCAATAGGCTCAAGCTTTGCTTGTTCTGCCGTTTTTAATTGCTCCAGCAAGCCATTCAGATCCAAGCCAGAACCGATGCCTAGTGATGTAATAGCAGCCATAAGACCAATGCCTTTTTTGAATACATTTAGCTACGCTTGCTGCTTTCAATTAGCGTTCCTTCATTAAGCGATGCGTAGCACTTTTCTTTAATACAATTACCTTAAAACCTCGGCTAGGTGAAGAATAACTTAAATTTTCTTCTTCATCTTTTCGTATTAAGACGTTACTTCAAGTAACTAAACGTAATAGATACACCCATTACTCAGAAAAATGACGATAATAAGTTCATCTTTTAGTGGGTCTTTCTAGTTGCTCTTTCTCCCCACCCCTATGTAACGCAAACCTGCCTCTTCAACAGCCATTGGCGTGTACAAATTACGCCCATCGATAACGACTTTTTCCGCCAGTTGGTCGGCTAACCAAGCGAAATCGACGCTGCGAAACTCTTTCCACTCGGTGCAGATAACCAACGCATCGGCGCCTTTGACTGCCTGAATGCGATCACCGGCGAGCATTAAGTCATCCCGTTCGCCATAGATACGGCGGCATTCCGCCATGGCTTCGGGATCAAAGGCTTGCACCTTAGCACCCGCTTGCCAAAGCGCTTCCATCAATGTGCGGCTTGGGGCTTCACGCATATCGTCGGTGTTGGGCTTAAAGGCTAGCCCCCACACGGCAATGGTCTTGCCACTTAGATTGCCTAAGTTATCTTGCAGTTTTGTGAACAGCGTTTGCTTTTGGCGTAAATTAACCGCTTCAACAGCACTGAGCAGTTCCGGGGTATAACCTAACTGGCGCGCGGCGCGCTCTAGTGCCTGAACGTCTTTGGGAAAGCAGGAGCCGCCGTAGCCACAGCCTGGGTAAATAAAGTGGTAGCCAATGCGCGGGTCACTGCCGATTCCTCGCCGCACGTCTTCCACATCCACTTCAAGCCGTTCGGCGAGATTAGAGATTTCGTTCATAAAGCTGATTTTGGTGGCGAGCATGGCATTGGCGGCGTATTTGGTCAGTTCGGCGGCCCGTACGCTCATAAACATCAGTTTTTCGTGGTTGCGATTGTAGGGGGCGTAGCACTCTTGCATATGCGCTTTCACACGCTCGCTTTCGGTGCCGACGATAATCCGCGCACCGCGGGTAAAGTCTTCGATCGCAGCCCCTTCTTTCATAAACTCAGGGTTCGAACAGACGTCAAACGCGAGTGATGTACCACGCTGTTCGAGTACATCGCTGATAACCGCATGGACTTTTTCGGCGGTGCCCACGGGCACGGTAGATTTATCAATCACCAGCTTATAGCTATCCATATGCTGGCCGATCGTACGCGCTACCTCTAGCACATAGCGTAGGTCGGCACTGCCATCTTCATCAGGCGGCGTTCCCACGGCGATAAACAGCAGCTCGCCATCCGCTACCGCTTGGGCAGCATCGGTGGTAAAGCGTAACCGGCCCGCCGCGACGTTGTGGGCAACGATGGTGCTTAGCCCAGGCTCAAAAATCGGCACTTCTCCACCATTAAGCTGATCAATCCGCTCAGCGTTAACATCCATACAGGKGACTTGATGGCCGACATCGGCTAAACAAGCGCCTGCAACAAGGCCGACATAACCGGTTCCGAATACACTGATCTGCATGACTTATTAACTCACTAAAATACGTAACAGCGAGCGTAGCACATTGGCTTAGCGTTGATGAGCTCGATATTAGAAGATCCGCTCTGAATTATAGACCTTGGTCTAACATTGACCTTGGTTTATAATGCACTGCAACAAGCCCGATTTGGTGCTGACCGCAGGAGAACATGCTATGACTCCGGGACTTATGACTTCAGAACTCACGCAAGAGCCCTCATCCAAAGCATCTAGTGGGCTATCAACAGCCGCGAATGTTCAACGCAGCCTTCGCCAGTGCTTATCGATTGCCGCTGAGCTGCTCTACGATAATGGCCATGTGCTCGAAACCATTACCTTGCCCCAGCGCGGTTTAGCCCGTCGTGAATTGCTCACGCTGAGTGCAGCAGCGCCCACTTGGGCAACCTGTCAACAAGTAATGGAAGCCAGTGAAGCCGCCACCTTCAATGAGTATGGCCGCTTTGTATTGACTCGCCTTGGCCGCGAAATAATGTTTGATATGTTTGGCCAGGGGGCTGCTGATTGCGCCTAACACCTGCTGTTGCCAAGCACTGCTGAACACAATAGCCGATCCAAAAAAGCCCATAACAGAGGCTCATAAAAAACCGCCCGCAAGCGAACGCTTCGGGCGGTTTTTATTGGCGTGTTTTTTGAAGCCAGTGCCTAGATATTAGCGCAGGCCGAGCATCGAAAGAATGAACAGCACAACCACGATCAGACCAATAATGTAGATAATATTACGCATAGGGCACTCCTTGCTTATTGCGTTTCAGGGAAATCAAAGGCTTGCTTGCCCATGAATCAACACTACCATCCTAGCAGGCTTTTTCTGTTTTTGCGTAATGTCGCGGCATTTCCCTCTTGGAAAGTGGCTGTATTAGCGTGGCCGCATTGATAGCGTTATCCGAGACGCTGGCGGTTCTCGTCGAATGCTCGCTGAATCATTTTCTGCTGCTTGGCATCGATTTCTAATTCACGGCAAAGGGACGACCATTCGGAAAGAGCATCAAGGGTTTGCTCAATATAGAGTTCAGGAGTTAAGTACCTGAAAGGGGCACAAACCTGTTTGAGCTTTTTACGTGTAGCCAGGCCAACCCCACTGAAAGATGTTGTATGCTCATCTGCGTAGCCCCGGACAGGGGCATAAGTCAGGTCATAAGCCGGAGCTAGTGTCCATCGACCTTGGTCATACAAAAAAGCGAAGTTCTTAGCGTGGTCATCGTGATTGTGGGTAAGGGCGTTGAACACCATCAACCTCGCCATGCGTTCAACGTCTTCTGCGTGGCGGGTGAAAGCGTTGGTTGCTTTGAGTAGATCTGAATAGTCCAGCGATGGGGCGCTGTAATCGGCATAAAGAATGCCGCTAGCGGTCATCATATGGATTTTGCGATTACCGTTACGATCAAAACGCTGAGTAGCAAAGAATCGCTCGGTTTCCGCTGAGGAGTTGATCTCAATCAGCTTGCTCGCGGCCATTTGCACCCCAGCACGCTCTGCCAACATCGAGTAGGCGTATTCGATGGCGCCGGTGTCGCGATGCTCGGTTGGCGCACGGAATTTCACTAGCCAATGTTGATAACCCGCAGGAAGTTCCTGAAAAGCTGTACTGCACTGCTTACCATCAGAAGATAATGCAACGATCACCTTGGGTCGGGCACCTGCCGGGGAACCTCCGGCCAGACGCAGAGCATCAAGAGTGGCCACGGCTTCACCTTCGTAAACAGCGTTTGCTGCCTGATAGAGTTGGGCTAGGTCAATATTATCTTCGTCAGCGGTACGCTCAATAACGGGACGATACTCCAATGCCCCCATTCCCCTGTCGGCCATATAAGCCAGCCGATCAAGAGGAGAAATATCTCTCCGGTCTTTTCCATGCTCGGCAAGGAAATAGCGATCCATGAGCAGCATTCCCCAGCCATCAGGCAGCGAGTCAGCAAATGCTCCTGGTAGACCAGCAAAAAGGAGTGCATCCGGCGCCTTCTGTGGTTGGGTAGTAAAATCCATGTTCAGAGGCGACAAATTGAAGCCTTCCGCCACCCAATGGGGGTGATAGGCAAAGTAGATGCCCTGTCGGCTAGCGACCAGCTCCCCCMCAGGACTGCCTGCTAACAGCACCTCTACGCTGTTGATACGCTTCATTTTCGACCCCGGGTACGCCCTGTCTGCTTGATCTCTTCAAGTGAGATGGGGTGCTCCTGCTTGAATAGCTCGGCAATTTGGCGTGTGGCGCCCAGCGCTGTGGCAATGAGCACTAGACCATCGAGAGTTATTTGCCCACTGGCTTCGAATCGTTTAATGGTGGACTCGGAAACACCCGCCATCTGCGCCAAGGTTTTACGGGAAAGATTCTTCGCCAGTCGTGCTTCTCGTGCATTGGCACCGACCTGCTGAGACAGTTCGCCAGGAGCAAGTAGAGCGTGAGTTAGGGCCATAGAAAACCTCTAAATAATGGCTCATTTATAATCCAATATACACTAAAAAAGATTATAAAAGACCAAATATGATCTTTTAATTCACAGAAGCATGGTTCCAGACTCGGAAAGTACTACCTGATCTTACTTCTAGCGGCTCTCGGTTGTGGAACCTCTTCTACGTCTAAACCTCGAACCTTTGCCACTTATACTGAGGGTGTTGCGATGCGCGCCACTGCTTTACTTGTTTCGTTTGCTGTTACGTCGTTGTTCTCTACCTCTGATGCAGCTGCAAATGCACCCTCTGCGAGTGCATTAAAGGCATTAGATCAGCAAACCAGCCAGCTAAACCGCGTGCACAGCGTGGTAGTGGCCTACGATGGCGAGATTATCCACGAGCTGCACCAGGGTGGGCCGGGGGTGGCCTCACCTGCCAACATTAAATCACTGTCCAAAACCGTGCTGGCGGCCATTACCGGCGCGGCAATTGAAGCAGGGATTGTCGAATCTGCTGATCAGCCCATGGTGGCGCTATTTGGCGATCACTTACCGAGTGGCACCGACCCGCGCGTTAACGAGATCACCGTGGCGCATCTACTCGCCTTACAGGCGGGGCTAGAGCGGACATCTGGCGGCAATTACAGTGCCTGGGTGGCCAGCGCTAACTGGGTGAACGATGCTATGACGCGCCCGTTCGTGGATGAGCCAGGTGGACGAATGCTCTACTCCACCGGCACCAGCCATCTGCTTTCCGCCGCGCTCACCCATGCCAGCGGCGAGACGACCCACGCACTTGCTCAGAGGCTACTGGGCGATCCGCTCAATATCACCATCCGCCCTTGGTTACGCGACCCCCAAGGCATCTACTTTGGTGGTAATGATATGCAGCTATCCCCGCGGGCGCTGATTGAAGTGGGCGAACTGTACCGTAATGATGGCACCGTATTTGATGAAGCCGGCAATGGCGAGCGGGTTCTGCCGGAAGGCTGGGTCGAAGCGTCATGGCAACCGCGGGGCACATCACGCTGGACAGGCGACGGTTACGGCTACGGGTGGTTTATCACTCAACTGGCAGGGGAAGATGCTTACTACGGGCGCGGCTATGGCGGCCAGGCACTGTTTGTTATTCCGGACCGGGAGATGACCGTAGTGATCACCTCAGACCCGACCCCMCCCTCGCCGGGCGGGCAGTTTCAACAGCAGTTAAATAGCCTGGTGGCCGATTTATTAGCAGAGAATGGTGACTAGTTCTGCGCTTTTACGTGCCTTACTCGCCTTTGTGGCCAAGGCTCATCAAGTAGAGGGCCGCCGCCAGCGCTAAGACTGAAAGCGCTAAATAGATGGCTTCCAGGGGCGTGGCAAAGCGGATATCGACCACCGCGCGGAAAAACTCAATAATCACCGCCAAAATTACCACTCGGGCGATTTTATCTTTCAGTTGGTCTAGCGAGGCAACATTAAAAGGATGACGCAAATTGCTCTCTTCGGCTTGATCAATGCGGGAAACAAATAACCGGTAAACACCCAAGCCGAAAATCAGCAGTACGATGGCAATCAGATAGATATCCACCGCAATAATGATATCGGGCACCAGGCTGTCGTGGATATTCTGGGTGCCGCCCAGTAGGTAGTAACTCATTACGTCGATGACCACCTTAAAAATATCGACGGTGCCGACGATAAACAGCATTAACGATCCCAGTAGGCTGGGAACGACCGCCAGCATCACCAAAAATCGCGAGTTCCACAGCGCCGTTTCTATACGCCGTTCCCAGTTTCCCTGTTGTTCCGGTGGCGTGGGTGGAGTGGGTGGCGAAGTGTCTGTCATGGCGACTTTCCTTTTGTTATATCAAGCTCATCGTGATGAAAGCACAGGTGGCGCCGAACAGCGCAAACCCCAGCAATAGTGCGACCCCATCGCGGGCGACCAAGCCTAACCCTAGCAGCGTAAGCGCCAGCCCCGCACCGTTGGCCGAAAAGGGGATAAACTCCATAGGCGGCATGGCTAAGGCAATCAGCAGGCAAACGATAGCCGTCACGCGGATACCGATATAGCCCGTTAGCCACGGTAAGCGTACCCGCAACAGCCCATCAATCCAGCGGGCTGGCTTTTTCATCAACTGAATGCCTTTATCGAACTTTTGCCGGGAAAGCGAACGCTTAAGCAGCCATCTAGGCAACCAGAACGCTTCACTCCCTGCCAGCAGCTGCACGGAAACCAGCAGCACCAGCGCGGCCATTAACGTTGGCATGCCGGGTATATCACCAATAATGGGGGTGAGCGTAATTAACCCAGCCACCAGCAGCAGCGGCCCAAAAGAGCGGCGCCCCACGGCATGAACGACATCGTCAACGCTAACTCGAGAAGCATCCTGCTCCATGTGCTCTATCGAGCTAATTAGGTCCATTAAATTCGAGTCTTCGTTGCGGTTATGCATCGTGGTTATTGCGCTCCTCTACTTGCAGTTTGGTACGGATAAAGTCGCTGTGGCTAACATAGAGKAAGTCCGCCAAACGGCGAATACGATGCTCCTCTAGGGGGTCGACATTGCCGTCGGCCCAGGCCAACTGCCACATCTGCGCGACCAATCCACAGCGCTGGTCGTAATCATAGTGCTCTTTAATAAGGCTTACGAACTGGTAGTGATCGACGGCTTCATCCACCTCCGCCTGGGCCAGTGTCATCAGCTCTTCCACATCGCTTGCACTTAGCCGATAGCGCTCAGTAAGCATAATACGCAGGGCGGTAAGCTCTTCGTCGGTGGTATCGTAGTCAGCGCGAACAATTTCACACAACAATGCCGCGGTAGCCAGCTCCAGGGTCAACGTTTGGTTTTCGCGCTGTTCGGGTTGTGCCAGCGTGCGCTGAAAAAAATCACTAATGGCGTTTAGCATAGGGGGCTCCTAGGTAGCTACAGCGTCGTCCTTACCTCAATCCTTCTTGGTAAGCTGCTCTCTTAACTGCTTGGGTACTTGCTTGATAATCAGGCGATCCTGGGCGGCATCGTACTCAATGCTTGAGCCCAGCAGGTGGGAGKCAAAACTGATGGAGACGCCACCGGCGCGCCCGGTAAAGCGGCGGAACTGGCTTAAAGTGCGTTTATCTGGAGGAATCTCCGGCGAGAGCCCGTAATCGGCGTTGCGAATATGCTCGTAAAATGCTTTCGGCTGCTGCTCGTTAACCAACCCGGAAAGTTCTTCCAGGGTCATCGGCTCGCCACGGCGCAGTTGCTCGTTGGCGTAATCCACCAACGTATCGGTTTTTTCACGACTCACCTCGTCGTCATAATCCTCTTTCTCGACGTAGTCGCTAAACGCTTTCAGCAACGTGCGGGTTTCAGCCGGGGCATCGACACCCTCTTCCATCCCCAGCAGCGCGACCAAGCCCTCAGCGAGTTTTTTACCGCCGCGATCTTTGAGAAACGAAACGTACTGCGCATTCGGGGCATCGCTTTGCCACTGGGTGAGGTTAATCCGCGCCGCCAGGGTAAGCTGGCTGGTATTAAGCTGGGCAGCGGGCACCGCGTGGTGATCATCGTTAATACCGATCCCTTCCCGCTGGTGCACCAAAGCCATCAACAGCGTTTCGGTATCGCCCTGACGCTGGTGGCTGATCACTAAGTAACCACTCACTGACAGCTGCTCTTGAAGCTGTTTGGCGAGCCGTTCGGCCAGTGCCACTGACAGCTCAACAAAGCTCTGCTCACCGGCAAGATAGTCACGTAGCCACACAGCCAACGGCCCGGCCTGCTCGCCCTCTTCGGCAAAGCGCCCCCAGCCTTTGGGCTTGGTATTGTAGGTGTCGTTGAGCGCACCCACCAAGCTCGCCATTACCGAGTCGTCGCTGGTATTAGCCTGTTCTGACTGGGGGGCGGCGGTGAGGGTCAAACGCTCACCGTCAAGCGTCGGGTCAAGGCGGTGCACAATACTTTGCAGTAACGGCATAAGGGTCTACTAGCGCTCCATGGKGAAGAGTGAGGAGTGAATAGCAAGCTGGATGGCAATCAGGGTTTAAGACGATATCCGGTACGGAAAATCCAGCCGATAGTACCCAGGCAAGCTACGAGAAATAGCGCAATCATGCCCACGCTTGCGGCCAGGCTAACGTCGCTGATGCCGTAAAAGCTCCAGCGAAAGCCGCTCACCAGATACACCACGGGGTTTGCCAGGGTAATGGTTTGCCAAAACGGCGGCAGCATATCAATGGAGTAGAAGCTGCCACCCAAAAAGGTCAGCGGGGTGATCACTAACAGCGGCACCAGCTGCAGGCGGTCAAAGCCATCGGCCCAAATGCCGATGATAAAACCCAGCAGGCTAAAGGTGACAGCCGTCAGCACCAGAAAGAACAACATCCAAAACGGGTGGGCGATTTCCAACGGTACAAACAAGCCCGAGGTCGCCAAAATAATTACCCCCAGCAGAATCGATTTCGAGGCCGCCGCGCCTACGTAGCCAATGACAATCTCTAAATGCGAGATAGGCGCCGAAAGCAGCTCGTAAATACTCCCGGAAAACTTGGGAAAAAAGATGCCGAAAGAGGCGTTTGAGACGCTTTGGGTCAACAGCATCAACATAATCAGACCCGGTACAATAAAAGCGCCGTAACTAACGCCGTTGACCTCGCTGATGCGTGAGCCGATCGCGGCACCAAACACCACAAAATAGAGTGATGTGGAGATCACCGGCGAGACGATGCTTTGCAGCAACGTGCGGCGCGTGCGGGCCATCTCCGCCATGTAGATAGCGCGAACAGGGTGAAGGTTCATGCACGCTCCTTTGGGTTAACCAGGTCGACAAAAATATCTTCAAGCGAACTCTGCCGGGTATTCAGGTCTTTAAAGGTGATACCTTCCCGCTCTAAGACAGTTAACAGTTCTGAAATCGCGTGGCCGTCTTCCTCCTGGCTGCCGTCGTAGGTATAAATCAACTCATACCCCTCCGCCGCAAGACTAAGCTCAAAGCGCTGCAGTGTGGCGGGCATCTCGGTTAACGGGCTGTGCAGATTAAGCGTCAGCTGTTTACTGCCCAGCTTACTCATCAGGGCGGCTTTCTCTTCCACCAGCACCAGCTCACCACGATTGATAACGCCGATGCGATCAGCCATCTCTTCGGCTTCTTCGATGTAGTGGGTGGTCAAGATAATGGTGACACCGTTATCGCGCAGCTGACGCACTACCTCCCACATCTCGCGGCGCAGTTCTACATCAACCCCAGCGGTGGGCTCATCAAGAAACAGAATGCGCGGTTCGTGGGAGAGCGCTTTGGCGATCAGCACGCGCCGCTTCATACCGCCCGAGAGCGTCATTAAGCGATTGTTGCGCTTATCCCAAAGCGTTAACGACTTGAGCACTTTTTCGATATGCGCTGGGTTAGGGGCTTTGCCAAACAAGCCACGGCTGAAACTAACGGTATTCCAGACAGTTTCAAACGCTTCATTGGTTAGCTCTTGAGGCACTAAACCAATAAGCTCCCGGGCCTGGCGGTAGTGGGTAATATTGTCGAAACCATCTACCAGCACATGGCCAGCGGTGGGATTGACCAAACCGCATACCACACTAATGAGCGTGGTTTTGCCCGCCCCGTTGGGGCCAAGCAGAGCAAATATCTCGCCGCGCTGAATCGTTAAATCAACATGGGTTAACGCCTGAAAGCCACCTTCGTAGGTTTTATTCAGGCCGTTAATGGTAATAATCGGGTCGTTCAAGGCGTACTCCTCACGCCGCGGTCTAACAACCGCGACGCTTGACGGCCTTCTTAGGCAGAATTAAGAGCGTTTTGTTAGGAAAAGTTAAGAGCGTTCGGTAACTTCCAGTAGATGGTAACCAAACTGGGTTTTTACCGGGCCGTGGACTTGGCCTACTTCGTCATTGAAGACGACTTTGTCGAACTCGGGCACCATTTGACCGGGGCCAAAGCTGCCTAGGTCGCCACCCTGACGGCTGGAGGGGCAGCTTGAATGCTCTTTAGCAACTTCGGCAAAGTCGCGGCCATTTTGAATTTCTTCTTTCAGTGCTAAGCACTGCTCTTCACTGCTTACCAAAATGTGGCGGGCGCTGGCGCGTGTCATAATTTTCTCCTGACGAGTGTGATGTTCTTTCTGGTGTGTCACTTTTAAAAGGGCAATAGTTTATCACGGCTTACCGAGAGCACCGCTATAGCGCAACGCTTCACCCACGCTGGCCAAGGCTCGCTCGTGGGCACTTACCGCCAAAGGCCCGCGAGTACAGCTGACAATTACCCACGGCCCTTCTGTTGCAGTATTAACGTTGTCGCTCTCGGCAATGCCCGCATCGCAACTGCGGCGCTGCTGGGTCCCGGTTTTATGGGCGAAGCTTATACCGCTTCCCAGGCCTGCCTTAAGACGCTGTTTGCCGGAACGGGTTCGCTGCATTAGCGCCAATAACGTTTGCCGCTGCTCGGCATCTAAATCGTCCATGGCACGTCCTTGTTGAACGTGGTGCAAACTGGCGAGCAGGTCGCCAAAGGCGCTTAGAGTGCCTACGTTTTCACCGGTGGCTTCGTAAGCATCGAAAGCGTGATCGTAATCCGGCTGCGTGAAAGACTCTGTACTGACTCCCAACGCCCGAGCTAACGCTTGCCCACGCTGGCTGACCGGATGCTGGCGCAGGGCGATAAAATCCATGCCCCCAAGCGCGCGTGCATCCGGGTGCAGCTCTCCGTAAACCCCCTGGCGTACTCCCMCTAATTTAGAGATAGGGCCAATCTCATCGGGGTTGCCGCCGCTGGCCGCGATCATGGTTCGGGCGCGTTGGTTCACCGCATCAAGTCCCACGCGATCAATCAACATATCGGAAGCGGTGTTATCGCTGACGGTAATCATCTGCTCCATTAAGTAACGGATCGAGATAGGCGTACCGGGGTCGTGCCAGTTGGTAGGCCCTGCGCCATCGACAAAGTCACTCCGTGCAAGCGTTAACCGCTCATCCAGCGTCAGCGTGCCCGCCTGGCGCGCGGCGAGCACCTGTGCCGCCACCGGTATTTTAATCAGCGAGGCTAAGTACCAAGGATCGTCGGCGCGCCAGGAGTAGGCTTCGCCACTGGCAAGGTTCTGCACATAAACGCCCAATTCGCCCTCAAACACACCCTCGATAGCCTGTAGACGTGCGGTTAAGTCTCCCTGCCAGGTGCTCTGTTTATCTACCTCATAGTACCAATTTGTATCGTAGTTCTCTGCATGGACAGGCAGCGCTATGAACAGCGTTATGGCAACCAGTCCACGTTGAATCCAGTGTCGCAAATCGTAAGCTCCAGAAATATGAGTAGTGATTAGCGGTGTCTAGCCATCCAGCGGGTCAACCAAATCCACCCCGCGGCGCCAAGTATCAACAACCCGCCCACGCCGAGTGCCTGTGGATAGCTATACATCCCCTCGCCTTCCCACAGAAAGCGCAGCACTAGAAAGATCATCACAATATGGAAAATAAACGCCATGAGGGCGTTAGAGCCAACAATTGTCAGCGGCATTAAAACCTTTGCCGCTTTAGCGCCGCCAGCAAGCGCGAGCGCTAACAGCACCAGCGCACCGCCTAAGCTAAACAACATAAACTGCAGCCCTGGCGGATGTTTACCCGCATTATTGGCAATCGCCAGCATTGCCGCGTGGACATCGCCACTGGCAAACGCCAACGCATAAAACCCAGCCACCATTAGCGCACCCACTCCCAACAGCGTGAGCACTAAGCGTCGGCGAGTGGCGGGCTCAAAGTAGCAGCGTAGCAATGCTTCACCGATCAAAAGGCCCACTAGAATCATTGGCGCGCGGCTTATCTGCCCCCAGGTGTAATGATCTTCGTGATCTACCAGCAAGGCTTTCAGAATATCATTACCCCCGAAAGTGAGGCTCTGCAGCCAAACGGTCAGCGCAATTAACACACCAATCGTGGCGAGTCGGCTCCACAGCGGCGCCCGCGCCCACAGGGGCAGAATCAGCGGCACCCACAACAGGGCAATGGCGTAGAAGCCTAAAATTTCGACCCAAATTGCGAAACGGCCGTAGAGCAGGGCATCGACAATTTCGCTGGGCGGATAGAACGGCAGCATTTCAATAACGAGCAGCGCTTTGTACCAGAACCACACCTCCACGGCGCGTAACCACAGCTTTAAGCGTCGCTTCGGCCAGTCATCACTTTGGGTATGGGAGAGAAACGCCACCGCCAGCGCAATGCCAAACACCATAATAAATAGCGACGAGGAGAATTTAGTCAGGAAATGAACAGGCACCATGCCCCAGTCAGGCACATTGCGAATACCCACCAATCCACTGACCGCGTGGCTTATAATCATTAAGCCAATGGCGAGGCCACGGGCTAAATCTATCGCCTCTATGCGGCCTTCGGCCTTGGGCAGATAGGGCTTGTCTGTCCATTTCAGGGGCATCCATTTCAGGGGCATTGAGACATCCTTGTGAGCACCGTAGTCAATGGTTAAGCGTAAAGGTGCTTAACACTTTAGCGTGAAATGATATCGCCCGCTTGGGTTGACAGTGTTAACGGCCACACACAAAGATGCCCCGCAGTTGGCGAGGCATCTGTTGGCTCATCCATGAGCCCGAGAAAAGTGAGTCCTTAAAAAGTTGCAATTACCACCCGGAGTCATCCTCCTCTTCATCAGTGGCGGGGACTTCTTGCTCCTCTTCCTCTTCTTCGTAAGTGAATTCTTGCTCTTCCTCTTCGTACTCAGTACCTACATCCGAACCTTTATCTTGCTCAGTGTCGTAGCTGTTGTCGGTGCCTTGATCATCCTGCGTCGTTTCTTCCTGCGGGGTCGGTTCGTACTCGTCGCTGCTGTCCACTTGAGCAAAAGCAAGTGGGCTGGCCATTAGGCCAAATGATACACCTAGGATGCCAAGTTTCTTGAGAGATTCCGTCTTCATCATGATACTGCTCCTATCAAACGTTGCTACTTAAACATCTGTGCGAGCATCGCACTGGGTTTAACGTGTAAGAGCGTCAGGTCGTCCTTCCTGTTACGCTCTCAACCCATCCATTGCAGCCACCATGCCACCTCATGGCATCAGTAAATAAAAACCATTATTAAACAACTTCTTATATGTTTAAAACAGAAACCAACCTTTTGATTTTATTAATAAAAACCAGCCTTGTACTGTTTAAAATAGGCACATGATCCCCGATTGAACAGGCAATCGGGGCAATCTAGCAGAGTTACTCGTAGGCCATCGCTTCCAACTCTTTTCCGCGCGTCTCTTTGACGAAGTAAATAACGAAAAAGACAGAGGCAACGGCACTGATCGCATAGAAACCGTAGGCGCCGAACAGCCCGATAGACGCCAGCATAATCGGGAAGGTCATGGTGATACCGAAGTKGGCCAGCCACTGGAAAAGACCAGCAATCGCCAGCCCCGAACCACGCATCTGATTGGGGAACATCTCACCCAGCATGACCCACATCACCGGCCCCCAAGAGGCGTTGAAGAACAGCACATAGAGGTTGGCGCATAGCAGCGCAAATACGCCCATATCACTGGATAGTTGTAGGCTGCCATCCACCATCGACGCCGTAGAGAACGCATAGGAAAGACACGCCAGCGTCGCCGCCATGCCCACCGAACCACCCCAAAGCAGCGGTTTGCGGCCAATTTTGTCGATCAGCGCAATCGCCAGTAGGCAAGCGCCAATACTCACGGCGCCCGAGATCACGTTGATCAGCAGCGCATCGCCTTCGGAGAAACCCACCGACTGCCATAGCACCGCGCCGTAGTAGAAAACGACGTTAATGCCCACCAACTGTTGGAAAACCGCCAGGCCAATCCCTACCCAAACGATTCCGTGCAGCTTGCCAGTGGTGCGATTCATCACATCGCTTAACCGTGGCTTGTGATCCTGATCCAGGGTGGTGTTAATTTCATCGATTTTAGTGCTCACATCGCGCTCCGGCATCACTAACCCAAGCACACGGCGGGCTTCACCCTGCTTACCGGTGCTGATCAGATAGCGCGGGCTTTCAGGAATAAACAACAATGCCACCAGGAAAACAGAAGCCGGTATCAATTCAATCCAGAACATCCAGCGCCAGGTTGCGAAGCCAAACCATAGCTCTGACATGGCCGAGCCCGCCACATAGGCCAAGACGTAATTACTCAGAAAGGCCATAAACAGGCCAGAGATAATCGCCACCTGCTGAATGGTAGCTAGTCGCCCACGGTAAGCAGACGGCGCTACTTCACTGATATAAGCCGGGGTCATCACGCTGGCGGCGCCTACGGCAAGCCCACCGAGGATGCGATACAACACAAACTCCATAGAACTACCGGCAACGCCTGAGCCCCAGGCACTAATCAGGAAGAACACCGCCGCCACGATCAGTAGCGTGCGACGGCCAAAGCGATCCGCCAGGCGACCGGCAAAGAAAGCCCCGATCGCGCAGCCCAGCAGCATCGAGGCGACATTGAACCCCGTGCCCGCACTATCAGAGTTAAAAGAGGCCTGTAGGCCATCCACCGTGCCGTTGATCACGCCACTGTCGAAGCCGAACAGGAAACCGCCGATGGCGGCAATACAGCAAATCACCAGAATATACGATGAGCGGCTTAGCGTTCTTTGTTGTGTCATTGTCTAGCTCCTTGGCTTTGTTATTGAGCGTTTTTGTGCCTATTGATGGCTGAAAAATTGGTAGTAGCTAATGGTGTAGCGTGCTCTCGCGACTGGTTGAGCGTTGTTGAACCGCGTCGTCAGGCAGCCGCTGTCCGCCGGCATCGAACGCGTGAAGCTGGGTCTGTTGCGGAGTAATGAACAGCGTGTCGCCATTACTCAGTTCGACATCGCCGGAGAGACGCACGGTGAGCGGGCCGGCCTGCTCGCTGTCCACATAGGCAAAGGCGTCAGCGCCGAGCTTCTCGATGAACCGCACACGCCCTTTCCACTCACCCTGATCACGGCTTACCTCTAGATGCTCGGGCCGGATTCCTAGGGTGGTGGCGCCATAGGCCGCCGCTAGCGGCCCTTCGATTAAGTTCATTTTCGGCGAGCCAATAAAACCAGCGACAAACAGTGTTTCAGGGCGCTGGTAAAGCGCCATGGGCTTGCCCATTTGCTCAATCTGCCCGGCGTTCATTACCACGATGCAGTCGGCCAGGGTCATCGCTTCGACCTGGTCGTGGGTGACATACACCATGGTGGTTTCGAGTCGTTGATGGAGTTCGGCCAGTTCGACCCGCATGCGATTACGTAACGAGGCATCCAGGTTCGAGAGCGGCTCGTCGAACAGAAACACACCGGGGCTGCGCACAATGGCGCGCCCTATCGCCACCCGCTGGCGCTGCCCACCGGATAACTCGGCGGGTTTACGCTCCAGCAGATCCTCTAAATTGAGCAGGCGTGCTGCCTCGGCAACTTTAGCCTCGCGCTCTTTGGCGGGCACCTTTGCCAGACGCATACCAAAGTCGATATTGCGGGCGACCGTCATGTGCGGATAAAGCGCGTAAGACTGAAAGACCATGGCAATATCCCGGTCGCTAGGTTCGGCGGTGGTGACATCCTCCCCGCCGATAGTGATCGTTCCCTGGGTCACGGTTTCAAGGCCTGCGATCATGCGCAGCAGTGTGGACTTGCCGCAGCCGGAAGGCCCGACAAGCACGGTAAAAGAGCCATCTTCGATATGCAGATTTAAGTCTGGGATTACCGTGGTTTTGCCATAAAACGTCTTTTCGATATTGCGTAGTGTTACTTCAGCCATGAGCTTATCTCGTCTCTGAAAGAGGGGCGCGGCGATAACAGAACGCCTGGAAATCGGCGGGGGTGCCGCGGCCGCTAATGTCGTGGGCAGCCATGCCCAGGAAGTTGCCGGTGAAGTAGCCGTGGGCGCGACCGCTGCCTTCGTCGGAGAGCAGGCCAGCGTCTAAAGCGGGCCCAATCGGCTGCCACTCCTCGCCACCTTGGGCATAGCGAAAGCGCAACTCCCGGGCGTGAATATCCAGCCCGAGCCGAATCGTGGTGCCAGGGGCAAGGCGCACGCTCGCATCAGCTATCTCCAGATTCCCGTTAGGCCAATCATCCAGGCAACTGATAATGCTCAGCACCTTGTCGCCTGTGTCATTCAGGGTCACCGCCAGATAATGGAATTTGAAACGGTTGTAGTAGGCGATCAGCCCGGCAAACTGCTGAATATCCTCGGGTTCAAATTCAAGCGTCGTTTCGGCACTGCAGTAAATGCTGTCCTGGCGCCGGGCCACTAACGCCTGCTCAAACCAGGAACCGACCGACTCACGGCCAAATAGGCGCAAGTAGCCGGGCCGCTCGGTAAGCGAAAAGAGCCGTTCAGGGTAGGGGGTGCGCAGCCACTGAAACGCAGCGGGCAGCGTGTCTGTTTCAAAATCGTAGTGCTCCTCCTGCGCAGGGGGCTTTTGTGTAACGCCACTCACGGCGACCTTTAACGCCGGGGTATTGCCTCCATTGGCGAGCCGTAGCCAACCATCAGCCCCCCACTCCACCCGCTGAATAGCGGTCTCGCGCCCCAGCGGTGAAAGCCGGGTACCCGGTAAGGGGCGGCCACATAAATGCACCAGGTAGCTATTACCTTCAGAGCTATGGCCTTCAGGGCTATCGACCAAATCCGCATGGCCCGCACGCTGTAGCGGGTTTTCAGGATCATGTTGACTCGTCAGAAGTGGATTGTTGGGATGTAACTGGTAAGGGCCTGTCAGCGTTTTAGAGCGCGCCATGGTGACCGCGTGCTGGTAGCCCGTGCCGCCTTCCGCCACCAGCAGGTAGTACCAGCCATTACGCCGGTAAAGATGCGGCCCTTCCGTCAGCTTCAGCTCGGTGCCCGTGAAGATAGTCGTAATGGCGCCCACTAAGCGGCGTTGCTCAAGATCGTACTCTTGCAGCACAATGCCGCCGAAGCGATCCCGCCCTTCCCGCTGGCGATAATCCCACTGCAGATTGATCAGCCACTTGCGGCCATCGGTATCGTGAAACAGTGAAGGGTCAAAGCCACTTGAATTCAGGTAGACCGGATCGCTCCAGGGCCCCTCGATACGCGGCGCTGTCACCACGTAATTATGTCCATCCTTGAAGTTCCCCTCATAACGCTTCATGTCGGTATAGACCAGCCAGAACAGCCCGTCGGCGTAGCTTAAGCAGGGCGCCCAGATTCCACAGGAGTCCGGATTACCGCGCATGTCCAACTGGCTGGCACGGTTCAAGGGCCGTGTGACCAGCGCCCAGTTAGCCAGGTCGCGGGAGTGGTGGATCTGAACGCCGGGGTACCACTCAAAGGTCGATGTGGCTAAGTAGTAGTCGTCGCCTACTCGACAAATAGAGGGGTCAGGATTGAACCCGGTCAGAATCGGGTTATGAATAACATCGTTCATTATGGATCCTCCTTTWTCCCTTAACCGAGCCGCCGGTCAGGCCAGCCACGATGTACTTCTGGGCGGCGAGAAAGAAAATAACCGCCGGAATGATGGTCAAAGTCACGAAGGCTAGAATCATGTTCCACTGAGTAAGGTACTCCCCTTGGAACTGCATCATGCCCAGTGGCCAGGTGTAGATAGAGCGGTCGTTGAGCACCACTAACGGCAGTAGGAAGTTGTTCCAGCTCTGCACAAACACAAACACGCCCACCGTGGCCAGAATGGGGGTCGAGAGCGGCAGCGTGAACGACCAGAAGAAGCGTAAATAGCTGCACCCATCGACGTAAGCGGCTTCAAAAAGCTCTTTGGGCAGTTGGTCAAAGAAGGCCTTAAACAGCAGGATGGCTAGCGACAAACCAAACGCCGTCTGGGGCAGGATCACCGCCCAATAGGTATCCAGCAGGCCCAAATCCCGCACCTTGATAAACAGCGGCAGAATGGCCGCCGCAAAGGGAAACATCAGGCCGAGCAGCAGATAGGAGAGAATCATCTTGGCGCCGAAGAAGCGGATCTGCGAAAACACGTAAGCAGCAGCGGCCCCCACCACCAGGGTTAAGAACACCGTCATTAACGAGATGAAAAACGAGTTACCCAAGTAGCGCCAGAAGTTGCCATCCAGCAAGATGCCGATGTAATTGCCCGCATCCCAACTATCGGGCAGCCACAGCGGATTGGTGCGCAGCTCAGAATTGCCCTTAAAGCCACCGAAGAACGCCGCTAACAGCGGGCCAATAACAACACTTGCCACCACAATCAGGACGATCACGCGCAGCGTGTTACGGGTAGTGATACTTTTCATGCCTTACTCCCCTTGGCCGTAGTGCGTTGGTAGAAGAAGGCGATCCCAATAGCGAGCACAAACAGCACCACCGCAGCGGCGCTACCAAAGCCAATATTGAGTCGTGAGAGACCGAAGCTATATAGGTAGGTAACGATGGTATGGGTCGAGTTGGACGGGCCACCGTTGGTCATCGGGATAATAATGTCGAAGATCTGTAGCGAGCCGATAATGGCAAAGAAACCACTCACCACGATGGCATGCTTAATCAGCGGGATTTGTACAAAGAGTGCGACTTGTCTTGGTTTTGCCCCTTCCAGCTTGGCGGCCTCGACAAGATCCTTGGGCACGCCCTGCAGGGCAGCAATGTAGATCATCATATGGAAGCCAAAGTACTTCCAAACGATCACAGTCATAATCGCTGGAAACGCCCATTGGTGATCGGCCAACACATACACCGACTCCTGACCCATGGCATGCAGCAGCGAGCTGGTAATGCCGTAGTCACCGTCGAAAACAAAGCTCCAGATAAGCCCAGCGGCCACTTCGGCCAGGATATAGGGAAGGAAAAACACCAGCCTAAACAGAGTGTTGGTGGGCGTTTTACGGTACACCAGCAGCGCCAGCCCCAGCGCCAGTGGCATCTGGATCAGCAGCGATACCAGTATCAGTTTGGCGGTATTCCACAGCGCGGTATGAAACACCGAGTGATCCAGCAGGCGCTGATAATTTTGCGAGCCGACAAAGTCACTGGGCGCACCGTAGCCATTCCAGGAGAAACCGCTGTAATAGACGGCATCCGCTAGCGGCAGAATGACGAACAGCGAAAAAAGGATTAACGCCGGTGGAAGCAGGATTAATAGCGCGGTGAATTTACCGCTCACCAAGCCTTTCTTCACCCGGTCAGCATTCCCTCTCCGCGGCACGGCGGTTCGGTCAAGCGTGGTCATGGCAAACTCCGAGGCAGAAAATCGATGAGCACGAGCGAAAACGCGCGTGCTCTTTTAGCGGGGAGATCATCTAAACTGCCAGGCTTCATCAACTTGGGCGGCGGCCTCTTCCGGAGTGATAACGTCTTGGGCCAGATCGCCACTAATGTCATTGATGGTCGCACCAACGGAGGTGCCCAGCGCTTGATCCAGGAACACTTGATGGAACTCGGACTCATCAAGAATTTCTGCAACCCGGCGGGCATAAGGAGTTTCAAGCGCTTCGGCCGAGCCCTCGGCGACCGGCACAAAGATCCCCGTCGCCGCCGCTTTACGCTGGTTCTCCGCATTGAGTAAAAAGCGCAGGAATTGAACCGCTTCGTCGGGCGCGTCGCGGGTGACTGCAAAACCGTTCATGCCGCCAAAACTCTGTGCGTTGCCCTCTCCACCTTCGACCTCTGGAAAAGGAATAAACTGCAAGTCGTCATCCGGTACACCCTCACCACTGACTGAGCGCTGCTTGGAAGGAAGATAATCCCAGTCGCCCATTACGTGGAAGGCGGCCTCGCCATCGCCAAACATGCCGCTGGCACGCTCGTAGGAAGTGGCCATAAAGCCGGACTGAAAAGGGTCAAGCTCAACCAACGACTGCAGCATTTCACCAGCACGTACAAAGGGTTCGCCGTTAAAGCCACCGTTGTCACCGCTTTTGGCCGCTTCGATGCCCTCGCCACCGGCTAGGCGGGTGACTAAAGAGCCCCAATAGAAGTGCAGCGGCCAGCCATCCTGACCACCGACCACCAGCGGGGTTATGCCCTCTTCCCGCAGCGCCACCACGGCGTTTTCAAAATCCGCCCAGGTCTTAATCGCTTCTACATCGACCCCCGCTTGCTCCGTTAGCGCGGTGTTCGCCCAGATACCCACCACTGTGGCGTAGAGCGGCGCGCCATAGACACGATCATCCAGGGTAAAGGCGCGCACTGCGGACTCAGGGTAAATATCCTGCCAGCCATCGCGCATCGGCTCGGTTAAGTCGCGGACAAACCCCGCATCCACCTGATCGCGCAGCCCTTCGCCGCCCCAGGTGTAATAGATATCCGGGCGCTGGCTGGACTGCAGCATGGTGGGCAGGCGCGTTTTATAGGCCTCGTTGGCAAGATATTCAAACTCGACATTAACCTCAGGGTGCTGCGACTCGAACTCGGCAACCACTTCGTTGTAGTAGTCCTTTTCAGCGCTGCTGCTCTCAATTCTTAATACTGTCACCGTGGTCTCAGCCGCCGCTGCGCCTGAACTCAAAGCAGCAGTAACGGCAATGGCTAGCGCTAAGGAACGCGGACGTGAACAGGACACGTTGTCATTGTTAGCTACCTGCATAATGTTCTCCTAATATTATTTCAACGTTAGCGGGCTCATGCCCAGCCGGCATCCACCGCCAACTCCTGGCCGGTAATCGCCTGGCTTTCAGAACTGGCTAAAAACAGCACGGCGGGGGCGATATGCTGGGCTTCAAGACGCATTTTTAGGCACTGGCGTTGTTGAATGGCGACTTCATCCTCAGGGCTAATCCACTTTTCGAGCTGGCGTTCGGTTATCACCGAACCGGGCACCAAGGTATTAACGCGGATATTGTGCTCACCCAGCTCCCGGGCTAGGCTGCGGGTCAGGCCGTGCGCCGCCGCTTTGGCGGTGACATAAGCGGGTAATCCACCCAGCGCCATCTGCACGCTGACCGAGCCAAAATTAATAATCGAGCCACCGCCCGCCTCAATCATCTGTTCAGCTGCCGCCTGGGCGGCAAAAAACATCGGCCGCAGGTTGAGCGACATTCGCTCATCCCAATAGGCCACATCCACCTCCCGCCAGTCGTGGCGGTCGTCGCTGGCGGCATTGTTGACCAGCGTATGAATAGGCCCGACGTTTTGGCCGGTCTCGGCAATAACCCGCTGCAGGCTAGCCACGTCGCGAATATCGCAGTGGTAATACAACGGCGCCTCGCCGGTATCGGCGCGGAGCTCATCGACCAGCGCCTCACTGGCGGCGTCGTTAATATCGACAAACACCACCCGTGCGCCCTGATGATGAAAGGCACGGGTAAGCGCGGCGCCGATGCCGCTGCCACCGCCGGTAATAAAGACCACACGCTGTTCAAGGCTTACATAGCGCGCTGAGTGCTGATTCATAGGGTTTCTCACCTCTCTCTTTTGCGTGTTTTAGCGTGCTCTAGACATCCACCCACCGCCCGCCGGCAGCGGACGAAGCCAGCGCGCGGGTGATAAAGCTCAGGCCGTCAACGCCGTCGGCCACACCCGGCGTGGGCGCGGCCAGCGCTTCAAGGCTGCCACCGTGTTGGCGGGCGTGAATTTGCACCGCGAAATCGCGATAAAGCTGTGCAAAGGCCTCGAGATAACCTTCCGGATGCCCCGCGGGAATGCGCGCTGCTGCCATCGCAGCTGTACCTAAACCTGGGCCATTGCGAGTTAAGATGCGCGTGGGCTCTCCTATCGGTGAGTGCAGTAACTGGTTGGGGGTTTCCTGGCGCCAAGTAAGGCCACCAAGGCTTCCATAAACGCGAAGCTGTAGACCGTTTTCGTTACCCGGCGCGACCTGACTCGACCACAGCATGCCGCGGGCACCGCCCTTAAAGCGCAGCAGCATATGCACGTTGTCATCCAGCGCACGGCCTTCCACAAAGGTGTGCATATCGGCGGCGAGTGATTCCAGTTGCAACCCCGTGACATAACGCGCCAAGTGGTAGGCGTGAGTGCCGATATCGCCCAAACAGCCCGCCGGGCCGCTGCGTTTGGGGTCGGTGCGCCACTCGGCTTGCTTGACGCCGCTCTCTTCCAGGCGGGTGGAGAGCCAATCTTGCGGGTACTCCACCTGAACGACGCGAAGCTCGCCCAGCTCACCGCTGGCGACCATCTCTCGCGCCTGGCGTACCAGCGAGTAGCCGGAGTAGTTATGGGTCAAGCCGAAGAACAATCCCGTCCGTTCCACCAGCTCGGCAAGGGTTTGCGCCTCTTCCAGGGTGATCGTCATCGGCTTATCGCAGATCACATGAAAGCCCGCTTCAAGAAAGGTGCGCGCTACGTCGAAGTGCACATGGTTGGGGGTCACAATGGCGACCACGTCGATACCATCCGAGCGCTTGCGCTCCGCTTCGGCCATGGCTTGGTAGTCGGGGTAGGCGCGATCATCGGCGACGTGTAGTTCCGCCGCGGCGTCTCGGCTGCGCTCGGGGTCAGAAGCAAAGGCCCCGGCCACTAGCTCGTAGTGGTCATCCAGCCGGGCGGCGATGCGGTGCACGCCGCCAATAAAAGCGCCCTGGCCGCCGCCCACCATGCCCAACCGCAGCCGACGCGGCGTGTCTTGTTGATTGCTCATATCGCTTTGTCCTGTCGTCTAGTGGAGGCCCAAATCGCTAAAGACCTAAGATGCGCCGATTGGCTGCCTCATCAGAGCCACCGTCGGCGAAGTCGTCGAATGCCCGTTCGGTGACTTCAATAATGTGGTCACGAATAAAGGTCGCGCCTTCACGGGCACCAACTTCCGGGTGCTTCAGGCAGCACTCCCACTCCAACACCGCCCAGCCGTGGTAGTCGTTGGCCGCCATCCACGAGAAGATCGACTTAAAGTCGATTTGGCCATCGCCCAGGGAGCGGAAGCGGCCAGCACGCTCTGTCCATGACTGATAGCCGGAATAAACGCCCTGCTTGGGGCTGGGGTTAAACTCGGCGTCCTTAACGTGGAACATCTGAATATGCTCGCGGTACACATCCAGAAAGCCGCGGTAGTCGAGCTGCTGCAGAATCAGGTGGCTGGGGTCGTAAAGAATGTGGCAGCGCGGGTGGTTGCCGACCCGCTCAAGGAACATCTCGAAGGTGATGCCGTCGTGGAGGTCTTCGCCGGGGTGGATTTCGTAGCAGAGATTTACCCCGGCTTCGTCAAAAGCATCCAGAATCGGGCGCCAGCGTTTGGCCAGCTCGTCAAACGCAGTGTCGATCAAGCCCGCAGGGCGCTGGGGCCAAGGGTAGATAAACGGCCACGCCAGGGATCCGGAAAAAGTGCCGTGGTCAGTTAGGCCAAGATTTTGCGATGCCTTGGCAGCCAACATTAGCTGCTCAACGGCCCACGCTTGGCGTGCTTTGGGATTACCGCGCACCTCCGGTGCTGCAAAGCCATCAAACATCTCGTCATAAGCTGGGTGCACGGCGACCAGTTGGCCCTGCAAGTGGGTAGAAAGCTCGGTGAGCGTTAAGCCGTGCTCGGCCAGGATGCCTTTGATCTCATCGCAGTAGGTGCGGCTCTCGGCGGCGCGTCTTAGATCGATCATGCGCGCATCCCAACTGGGAATCTGCACGCCCTGATAGCCTAGCCCCGCCGCCCAGGCGGCAATGCTTTCAAGCGTGTTAAACGGGGCTTCATCACCGGCAAATTGGGCGAGAAAGAGCGCTGGCCCTTTGATTGTTTTCATAGGACTCTCTCAATAAAGCGTTGATTAATTGCGTAGATAAGCGCGGGTGGGAGGAATGCTTTTTACCCGCGCCTATCTATCAGTACGCGCTATCAGTACGCGATCAGACCGTGTTTAGAACGGAGAGTCGGGGAAGTAGTACTGCTCGGCGTTCTCTTGGGTGATCAGCGGCGAGCCCAGAATGTACTCACCCAACACAGGGCCGTTGGAGACGAAGTGTTGCACGGTAAGATCCATCGCCGTGGCGATCATGGCGGGCGGRTAAAGCRSGCCTACCGGCACCAGCTCATCGCCGTCCATGACCCGCTTGATGATGTCCTTCATACCCGCGCCGCCGACGATAAACAGCTCATCTTCGCGATCCGCCTGGCGCACCGCTTCGATGACGCCCAGGGCGATATCGTCATCCTGGGCCCAGACGGCGTCGATATTGTCGAAGCGCGACAGGTAGTCCTGCATCACTTCAAAGCCATCATCGCGATTCCAGTTGGCGTGCTGCATATCGAGGATGTTGMCCTCGGAGCCTTCAATCGCCTCTTGGAAGCCTTGCACCCGCTCATCATCGATCACCGTGGGAATACCGCGCAGCACCACAATGTCGCCTTCATCATCAAGGCGCTCGCGGATGTACTCGCCGGAAACGCGGCCTAGTTCATGGTTATTCCCCGCTACATAGAGATCCTGGATCCCCTCTTCCGTCAGTCCTCGATCTACCACGGTGACGAACACCCCGGACTCTTTAACCCGGCGCACCGGATCGGTCAGCGGGCCAGATTCAAACGGCAGCACCACCAGCGCGTCGATGTTGCGTAGCGATACCAGGTCTTCCAGATCATTGGCCTGCTCACCTGCTGTGCCCGCGGTTGAGATGGTGATCTCTATATCGGGATAGAGCGCCTCAAGGCGTTTTTTGGCTTCTTCGGCGTGGTAGTTAACGCCCCCCGTCCAACCATGGGTGGCGGCGGGAATGGAGACACCGATGGTGTACTCCTGGGCAACGGCGGCGCCGGAGAGCCCTATTGCTGAAGTGAGTGCTGCAGTAGTGACGCAGGCCTTCACTGCTGTCTTGATGGTTCGCATAGTGATGCTCCTTTCGTGTTTGTAATTGTTTTGCTGTTTTTACTTGCTGTGTTGCGAGCTGCTAAGGGTTGATGTTGCGAACGTTTTTTTGGTTTTTACATTCGTTTCAGTGCCTTAAGGCGCTGCTTTTCTCCACGAGGCACGCTGCAGGTAGACCGCCACAATGATGATGATCCCCTGCACCGTACCGTTGAGATAATTAGAGATGGCGTCGGTCAAATTGAGAATATTGCCGATCATGGTGAGCATAATGGCGCCCACCACAGTGCCCCAGATGCGACCATGGCCGCCCTTAAGCATGGTGCCGCCGATGATCACCGCGGCAATTGCCTCCAGCTCCCAGAGCACCCCGGTAGCCCCTGAAGCAGAGCCCAGCCGAGGCACATAGATAATCGTCGCCAAAGCCACGCACACGCCTTGCAGCATGTAGGTCATGGTCTTGATACGATCCACATGAATGGCGCTGTATTCGGCGACTTGTTCATTGGAGCCGATGGCAAAGCAGTAGCGCCCAAAGCGCGTGTAGTTGAGCAGGATGTAGCCAATAATGGCGACAAACAGAAATACCCACACCGGAATGGTGATGCCCAGGAAGCTGCCGTAATACACCGGGCGATAGATATCGCGCACCGCCCAGTCCAGTGTCAGGGTGCCGCCATCGGCGAGATAAGTGACCAACGAGCGGTAAATTCCCATAGTGCCAAGGGTGACGATAAAGGCTTCGATCTTGCCTTTGGTGGTCACCATGCCGTTGATAAAGCCGGCGCACAGCCCCAGCAGCAGCGAGGCACCGACACCCAGTAGCACGGTGGTGACACCGGCACCGAACTGCTCGACCAGGCTGTTCATCAGAATAATCATCACCCCGGCAATAAAGGCCGCCATTGCCCCTACCGAAAGATCCAACCCGCCGGCGGTAATTACAAAGGTAGCGCCAATAGCAATAATGCCGATAAAGGCACTGCGGGTAAGCATGTTGGAGAGATTATCCAGCCCTAGAAAAGCCGGATTAATCAGCACACCCAGCAGCGCTAACACCACCAACGCTACAAAAGGCCCCCAGGTTTTCAGGTCTATGGCGAAGCCTTTTTGCTTGATCATTTTGTTAGCCGCTTTATTAGTCGTTTTGTTATTAGCCATGACGCTGCTCATCGACCTCTACTCCCTTAATGCCGGATGCGTACTGCATAATTTCTTGTTCATTAATATCCTCACCTTCAAGCACCCCGGTAAGTACGCCTGCGCACATTACCGCCACGCGGTGAGAAAGCCCGATCAACTCGCCCATCTCAGAAGAGATCAAGATGACCGAGCAGCCTGCTTCGGTTAATTCATGGATAAAGTGGTAGATCTGGTGCTTGGTACCCACATCAATGCCCCGGGTCGGCTCGTTGATAATCACGACTTCGGGGTCGATGGACATTACCTTGGCGAGCAACAGCTTCTGCTGGTTGCCCCCGGAGAGCTCCGCGGCAGTGCGCGCGGCCGTTCGCAGGCGGATATCAAAGCGCTGGATGGCCTGCTGGAAGGCTTGCTCCTCGCGGCGGCGGTCGATCAAAGGGTGACAGTGAGCGCGCAAATTGAGCAGCGTAACGTTGGAACGCAAATCCATATTGAGCACCAGGCCTTTGCCTTTACGATCCTCAGTCAAATAGGCAATCCGCTGATGCACCGCATCACGCAGGTGGCGCAGCACCACCGGCTGGCCGTTGCGCAGCACTTGGCCTGCACTTTTGCCGCGTAGGCCCAGCACCGCTTCGATCAGCGCAGTGCGTCCGGCGCCCACAATGCCGCCAAATCCCAACACTTCGCCCCGCCGTAGGGTAAAGCTGGCCTGCTTCACGGCACCGGGCACTACGAAGTCCCGCGCTTCCAGTACCGCCGGCGCATCCTCCGCCAGCTGTGTACGCGGTGGGTACATTTCAGTGATTTCCCGGCCCACCATCAGCCGCGCCAGCTCCTCTTTGCTGCGCCCGGCCATCGGGCCGCTATCCACCAAGTGGCCGTCGCGCAGTACCGTCACGCGATCAGCGATCTGCTCGATTTCACGCAGCTTATGGGAGATATACAGAATCGCCACGCCTCGCTCACGCAGGCGAGCGATAAGCGCGAACAGCACTGTCACTTCGTTTTCGGTCAGGGTGGCGGTGGGCTCATCCATAATCAGCACACGCACATCGCGGGTGATGGCCTTGGCGATCTCGACCATTTGTTGATCAGAGGTGCTTAAGTCTTTCACTCTAGCGCGTGGGTCAACGTCAGTTTCAAGCTCTGCCAGCGCCGCCCGGCTATGTTCGCGCATGGCACGCCGATCCAGAAACAGCCCACGGCGCAGTTCGCGGCCCAAGAAGATGTTCTCCTCCACGCTGAGCTGTTCCGCCAGCGCCAGTTCCTGGTGGATCATGACCACGCCGTCGGCCTCTGCTTCTCCGCTGGAGCGGTATTGCTTATTTTGGCCGTCTACTAAGACGTCGCCCGAAGTAGGACGAAGATACCCAGCAAGGATTTTGACCAGGGTCGATTTACCGGCGCCGTTCTCGCCTAGCAGAGCGTGTACCTCCCCCGCCTGCAGGTCGAGATCAACGTCAAATAACACTTGGTTTTCGCCAAACGAGCGGCACAGTTTGCGCGCTGATAACAGCATGGGGCCACCTGATAATGTCTGTTGTTATTGTGTTGGAGGCTTATCAACATCGATTGCTTTAGCGTGATGCTTTATTTACTTTAGGTGCTAAAATAAATATCTGCATATGCAACTTAAGTCGTATTTTGACAATCGCACTAACGCCCCACGATGAGGGCGCTAGCTAGATAGTTTGAATCACTGCAATTTTCTCCACCAACCCTAACGGCGACCCTATGGCCCTTCCGTCGACTGATACCAGCCGCCTCGACAATACCTTGGCGGTGATCCGCACCCTGCGTGACCAAGGGCCGGTTGCTCGCATCGATCTAGGCACACTCAACGGCATTAGCTCTGCCACCGTCACCTCGATCAGCGCAGAGCTACTCCAGCAGGGTTTGATCAGTGAACGACCACCCGAAGCGCCCCGCCCTACCGGACGGGGTCGACCAAAAACCTTGATCGAACTCGACCCGAATGCCGCTTGCGTAGTGTGTATCAAGCTGTCGATCAATGAGATCCAGCTGGTGGTGGGTGATTTTTCAGGTCAAGTACGCCATAGCGAGCACCACGCAGTGACCACCTTGGCGTTGAGCGCCGACGACTTGGAAGCACTGCTTGAAGAAAAGATCAGCGCTGTCTGCGCACTGCAGCTAAAGGGTTTTCAACGCTTGGCGGGAATCTGTTTGGCGGTGCAGGGCGTGGTGTCGTCGCAAAGCGGTACGATTATCTGGTCACCCGCTTTAAGCTTTCGTAACGCCCCGATATCGGCGCGTTTAGCAGAACGTTTTCACTGTAGCGTACTGTTAGAAAACGATGCCAACTGCATCGCTAGCGTGCTGGCGGCACAGCCCGATTATGCCGACTGTCCCAACTTGGTGGTCATTATGCTGGGTTACGGTATCGGTATGTCGGTGTTGATTAACGGCGTGCCCTTTCTGGGTGCCAATGGCTCCGCGGCCGAGTTTGGACATAGCAAATATCAGCCCGACGGCGCCCTGTGCGCCTGCGGGCGACGCGGCTGTATCGAAGCCTACGCCAGCGACTACGCACTCTATCGCGCCGCCGCCGACCATTTAGCGCTTCCCCCCGGCGACAGCGCGCACCCCTCCGAACAGCAAATGCAGGCGCTAACCCAGCTGGCGTTACAAGGTGACTCCGTGGCCCAGGAAATCTACGCCGAGGCGGGCCGCGCACTGGGGGTCGGTATCGCCAATGTGCTGGCACTGTTCAACCCTGATCTGGTGTTGATTACCGGTTCCGGCGTGCGCGGCTTTGACGCCATGCAGGCCGCCATGCACAGCACCCTTAACGAAGCCCTGGTGGCCGAGCTGATGGGCACCACGCGCATCGAAAGCTGCGCCTGGGATCGCGACATGACCTGCATGGGCGGCATCGCCATGGCGCTAAATGCCACCGATGGCGAGACGCTGTTAGATAGCCAGGCTAAGTCCGGATCGGCTACTTGCCTGTAGCCAAAAGGTCGATTAGCATGAAAATGTACAAGGGGGTATTTTATGTCTATTCATCAATTGACACAAAAAGTTAAGGCAGCTGGGCAGAACCGCACTCATGAGCAAAGAATGAAATTGCTTAAAGATGCGCACATCCTTGATTCACAAGGGCGTCTTGATAAGCGTTTTTTCAGTCCATCTAAGTCTAAAGGCAACCATACGGCACACGTTAAGACCTAATGTATTCATCAAAACCGACAATTGTCTATGGTTTTCATGGGTTAGATAAAGATATTGCCATCAGTATCCTGAACCAAAAATCTGAATTCAAACACAGTAATAATAAGTATGATTGGCTGGGCAATGGCGTTTACTTTTGGGAAAATAATCTTGAAAGAGCGCATCAGTATGCCCTTCAAGATAGCCAGCGGGCTGCTTCTAATGTTAAAGATCCCTTTGTACTGGGCGCAGTAATTGAGCTCGGCAACTGCCTGGATTTGCTTGACCAAAAATATAATGATTTTCTTAAAGAAGCTTATCAGCAGCTAAAAGATGATTTAGAGGCAGAAGGTACACCACTGCCTGAGAATAGATCGTTTGGAAAAACAGATTTTGATTTTAAAGCCCGTGAGCTTGATTGTGCTGTGATTCGTTATGCATGTGCCTTGGCCAAGGAACAGGGCGAACCCTTTGATTCTGTTAGGGCCGCTTTTATCGAAGGCGATCCACTGTACGATGGTGCAAGATTTTTCTCTGAAAACCATATTCAACTTGCCATCATTAATCCAGATTGTATAAAGGGTATTTTTTTGCCAAGAAAATCTACTCAAGAGATTGAACTCTCTGAAGAAAAACCGAATACTAACCTTTAAACTTATGAATAGCCTCTAAACTCCCTTCTCACCATACCCCCCCTCCTTGCAAACACTCAACGGGCATAACAATCGTCAGTCGTGATAGACCACGCTGCGCCCACCATCAATCGTTAAGCAGCTTGCGTTGATAAAGGGCGCTTCATCTGAGGCTAGAAAGACCGCCGTCATGGCCACTTCCTCGGGTTTCCCTAACCGCCCTGGAGGCAGCAGTGCTTCGATGCGGGCTTTCGCTGCGACAGGATTGTCGAAAGTTTGCCAATGCGCTTCTACCGCCGGGGTGGCGATATAGCCCGGCGCAATGGCATTGACCCGCACGCCGCGGGAGGCATATTCGATACCGAGTGCTCGGGTCAAACCGATCAAGCCGTGCTTGGCGACCGGGTAGGGAAAACAGCCGGGAATAATCGAGAAGCTATGGGTGGAGGCAATATTAATAATGGCGCCTCCGCCCTGCTTCAGCATATCGGGCAGCACCGCCCGGCTACAGTGCCAGGCGCCTTCCAAATCCACCGATAAGCAGCGCTGCCAGGCCTCGTCCGGCATGGCAAGTGGCTCATGGAAAACATTCATTCCTGCGTTATTGACTAGGGTGGTTAAGGGGCCGAAGAGCTTGCGAGCCTGCGCCACGGCGGCTTCCACCGCCGTACGTTCGGCAATATCGGCGACCAGCCTCTGCACATGGTGACCTTCACCACGCAACTGGGCTGCCAGCCGTTCGACGCTATCGCCCTCCCTATCCAGCAAGGCAACCTTGGCACCTTCGCGGACACAGGCTTCGGCAACGGCACGGCCAATGCCGGTGGCGGCCCCGGTCACTAGAATATGCTTGTCGGCCAGTCTGGCGGCCATCGCGACTCCTTTACAGTTAATCAGTGCGAATGACGCGGCACGTCAGACCCGCGGCAACCCACCAGAAAGTCGAAGTCGCAGCCTTCGTCGGCTTGGAGTACTCGCTCGATGTACAACTGACGGTAGCCGCCCTGGCTGGCGATCAGCGTTGAGGCGGCGGTGGGGTCGCTCTCAGCCAGTCGCGAAGCCAGCTCTTCATCGCTGATTTCCAAATGCAGTCGGCCGCTTTCGCAGTCAAGTTCAATCCAGTCACCGTTACGCACCGCGGCCAGTGGGCCACCGGCGGCGGCTTCCGGGGCAACGTGCAGCACCACGGTGCCGTAGGCAGTGCCGCTCATGCGGGCATCAGAAATACGTACCATATCGGTGATGCCCTGGGCGAGGATCTTGGGCGGCAAGCCCATATTGCCCACTTCCGCCATACCGTGATAGCCGCGTGGACCGCAGTGCTTCATCACCAGAATATCGTTGGCTTCCACGTCCAGGTCAGGGTCATTGATGCGCGCCTTGTAGTCGTCGAAGTCTTCAAACACCACTGCACGGCCGCGGTGCTGCATCAGTTCCGCCGTCGCTGCTGAGGGTTTGAGCACCGCGCCGTTGGGCGCCAGGTTACCGCGCACCACGCATATGCCGCCATCCGTGGTGAGCGGATTATCCAGCGGCCGGATCACTTCGTCGTTATACAACGGGGCGTCTTGGACGTTTTCCCAGAGGGTTTTGCCGTTGACGGTTAAGGCATCCTTGAACGGCAGCCGGTCGGCCTCGCCCAGGCGCCTGAGCACTGCAGGTAGCCCACCGGCGTAGTAGAACTCTTCCATCAGAAACCGCCCCGAAGGCTGCAAATCCACCACCGTGGGGGTACCGCGCCCTACCCGACTCCAGTCGTCCAGGGTCAGATCGACACCGATCCGCCCGGCAATGGCCTTGAGGTGGATCACCGCGTTGGTGGAGCCACCGATGGCGGCGTTGGTACGAATGGCGTTATCGAAGGCTTGCTTGGTGAGTATTTTAGATAGCCGCAGATCTTCGTTGACCATCTCGACAATCCGATTGCCGGAGAGGTGCGCCAGCACGTAGCGGCGAGAATCGACCGCCGGAATCGCTGCATTGTGCGGCAGCGAGGTGCCCAGCGACTCGGCCATGCAGGCCATGGTGGAGGCGGTGCCCATGGTGTTGCAGGTACCGGCGGAGCGGGACATGCCCGCTTCGGCGGCCATAAAGTCGTGCAACGATATCTCACCGGCTTTGACCTGCTCGGAGAGCTTCCACACCACGGTGCCGGAACCAATGTCCTTGCCCTTGTGCTTGCCGTTGAGCATTGGTCCGCCGGTGACCACGATGGTGGGAATATCGCAGCTCGCCGCGCCCATCAAAAGCGCCGGAGTGGTTTTGTCGCAGCCCACCAGCAGCACCACCGCATCGATGGGATTACCACGAATCGCCTCTTCCACGTCCATGCTCGCCAGATTGCGGGTAAACATGGCGGTGGGGCGCAGGTTGGATTCACCGTTGGAGAACACCGGGAACTCTACCGGATAGCCCCCCGCTTCCAGTACGCCCTGCTTCACGTGCTCCGCCAACTTACGAAAATGCGCATTGCAGGGGGTCAGCTCCGACCAGGTATTGCAGATACCGATAATTGGCTTGCCCTGAAACTCATGGTCGGGGATGCCCTGGTTTTTCATCCAACTGCGGTACATAAAACCGTTCTTATCGGCGGTGCCGAACCATTGGGCAGAGCGTAGGGGCGGCTTGCGATCAGACATAGAGGTCTCTCCGGAAAAAATCGGTGAAAAAGTTCATGGTGAAAAAGGCATCGAGATGTAGTGTTAGGCCCGCTGACGGCGAGTGTGTTTCCAGCGGTCAAACATCACTGCTAGCAGTAGAATCGCGCCGCGCACCAGGTATTGGTAAAAGGWAGGTACGTTAAGCAGCCCCATAGCGTTCTGCACGCAGCCCATAATCAGCACCCCGACCACCACGCCGGTAATCGTGGCCACGCCGCCGGATAGCGCCACGCCACCCAGTACACAGGCAGAAATTACCGCCAGTTCCAGGCCCATGGAGGTATTGGGGTCGCCCAGCCCCATGCGCGACGCCAGCAGTACACCCACGACACCTGCCACTACGCCCTGGAGGCCAAAAACAATAATCTTGAGGCGACGGACATTAACCCCGGCCAGTGCGGCGGCTTCCGAGTTACCGCCGGTAGCCAAAACGTTGCGCCCAAAGGCAGTCATATTGAGTATCACGCCAAAGATCACGAAACAGGCCAGCATCGTCCATACTGGCAGGGTTAGGCCGAGGAAGGAGGCGCTGCCCAGGTCAAAGAAGCCCGGCACGGTAATCATCACCGCGTCGCCGCCGGAGGTGATATAGGCCAGACCGCGCACAAACTCCATCGCGGCCAGGGTGGCAATCAGCGAGTTAATACCGAATTTGGCAATCACCAGGCCGTTAAAGGCACCCACCGCGCCCCCGGCGACAATGCCTCCAATCACGCCGATAAACACGCTACCGGTACTGGAGGTCACCACCGCTGCGACCACCCCCGCGAAGGCCACCGTGGAGGCCACCGAAAGATCCACCTCCCCCAGAGCCAGTACCAGCATCATGGTGGTGGCCAAACTACCGATCAGGGTAATCGAAAGCAGTAGCCCGACCATATTGCGGCCGGTCAGAAAATCGGGGATGAGGACGGCTAATGCCACAAACAGCAGCAAGAAAATCGCGATCAGTCCCGAGGTATCCAGCAGCGTGCGCAGCGGTTTGATCAGCCCCTGGCGCCCCGCTGGGCGGGCAGGTGTCGTCTCACCTTGGGTTGCGTTGTTAGTTGTCATGGTGTTTGTCCTGAGCTTCTTCTTTTAAGAGCCAATAGCGTGTAAAAAACTGACTTAGGCAGGTAGCGCCAGCCCCAGTAGACGTTCCGGCGTGGCCGACTCCCGCGGCAGCACCTCCACCAGCTCACCGTCGCGCATCACGGCGATGCGGTCACAGATGGAGCTGACTTCCGCCAGGTCGCTGGAGATCACCACCACGCTTTTGCCCTGTTCGGCCAGGTCGTAGAGCAGCGAGTAAATATCTCGCCGTGCGCCTACGTCGATCCCTCGGGTCGGCTCGTCCATCACGAACAGGTCAATCTCTTCGGCGAGCCAGCGGGCCAGAATCACCTTTTGCTGGTTACCCCCTGAGAGTTTGCCTATGGGCGTTCGTGGGCCGGGTGTTTTAACGCTGAGTTGCTGGATATAGGCTTCGGCATTGCGCCGTTCGCGACCGGGGTGGCGGAAAACGCCCCAACGTTTAAAAAAGCGCCGACAGCTGATATTGAGATTGTCGGCCACGCTGGCCACCGGAAAAATCCCCTGAGACTTACGATCCTCCGGGCACATGGCAATCCCGGCGCGGATCGCCTCGCCGGGGCTTTTAAAGCGTCGTGACTCACCGTTAAAGGTTACGCTGCCGGCTTTAGGGGACTCGACCCCACACACTAGTCGCAGCAGCTCGCTACGCCCGGCGCCCACCAAACCAAACAGTCCGAACACCTCACCGCGCTTAACGGAGAAACTTACCGGGGCTTTTAAACCACGCCCCTGAATTCCCTCCACGTTCAAGACCACGTCACCCTGTTCACGCGCCCGGTAGCCGTAAACATCGTCGATGTCTCGACCGACCATTTCGCTCACCAGCAGGTCGTGATTGAGCGCCGACATATCCTCGTGGGTACGGATGTGCTTGCCATCGCGGAAGATGGTGACCGCATCACACATCTCGAACMCCTCTTCCATGCGGTGAGTCACGTAGAGCACCACCCGGCCTTCATCGCGCAGCCGTTGGACGATACGCTTAAGCTGGCGAATTTCCTGAATCGAGAGGCTGCTGGTGGGTTCGTCAAAAGCGATCACCTTGGCGTCGCGCAGCAGTGCGCGGCCAATCTCAATCATCTGCTGCTGGCCGATGGAGAGCTCGCGCACCTTGGTCGAGGGGTGAATCTCCCCCTCGCCAAGATCAGCCAGAATCGCCAGGGCTTTTTGTTTTAACTCGCGGCGGTTAACAAACCCCTGCCGTGTGGGCAGTTGGCCCAGCAGCAGATTCTCGGCCACCGACATATTGGGCGAGAGCGTCAACTCCTGGTAGATAATCGCGATGCCTTCCCGCAGCGCCTCCCGGGCGTTGCTGAATACGTGGCGCTGGCCATCGATCCATAGCGCGCCTTCGGCTGCCCGGTTAACGCCACTGAGCACCTTGAGCAGGGTGGATTTACCCGCGCCGTTCTCACCCATTAGCGCATGCACTTGACCGGCGTGGGCGGCAAAGCTCACCCCATCCAGCGCGCGCACCCCGGGGAACACCACGCTAATCCCGTCGAACCGTAAATAAGCATCAGACATGCATGAATACTCCACAGATGGCCTGTAACAGCGAGCCCGTTACAGGCCTCTTTCATTGCCAACCAAGCGCTTTATAGACCGAGCGCTGCGCGCACTTCTTCCCAGTTGTCGCGCGTCATTAACGTGCCGGAGGTTTCAGTGTTGGCCTGGGGCTCTTGATCCTCGCTAATCCAGCGGTAGAGGTCTTCGGCGGTCTGGCGGCCGTGCATGGTGGAACTGACCGCTACCGTGCCGTGAAAGCCAGTGGGGTTATCCCGGGAAAACTCGGCAAAGGCGGCGCCGGAGCCATTGATACCCACGCCGATCACATCTTCCGGCGCTAAGCCATATTGCTCGGTCGCCCTAACACCGCCGAGCACGCTCTCTTCGTTAAGGGCATAGATCACCCAGTGCTCATAATCGCCACGCTGGGAAAGCACTGGCGATGCGGCTGAGAAAGCCCCGCTGGTGTCGGTACTCTGCTGGGGCGCATCAAAAATATTGTCTTCCGGGAAGCCTGCAGCTAACAGCGCCTCGGTAGCGCCATCGGTACGCTCAACGGCGGTAGGTAGTTCGTTATTGGTAATGCGCAGCGCAGCAACCTCATCGGGGTTCCAGCCCCGCGCTTCCATTTCGGCGTTAATGGCTTCGCCCACCTGACGCCCAATTTTGGTGCCCGACATTCCCAGATGCGGCACGCCCTCCATGGGCTCACCGCTGGAGGTCACAAACTGATCATCGACGGTGATCACTTTCATGTCGTACTGCTCGGCGCGGTTCATGATGGCTGCCCCCAGCCGTACATCCGGCGGACAGATTACAAACCCTTGAGCGCCTTGTGAGTAAAGGTTATCAATCGCGCTGAGTACTTCCTGACCATCCTCACCGCCAAGGCGCACCACTTCGAAGCCAAGCTCTTCGCCTGCTGCGGTGGCCGCTTCCTGTTCATTGATAAACCAGGCCTGCTCCGGTTTTTTAACGATGAAGCCGATTTTTACCTCGTCCTCCTGGGCATGGACGGATCCCAGTGAAGCCATCATGATGGCGCTGCCAAGGGCTAAACGAGTGAATGTCTTAGTCAATTTCATTGTTGTGCTCCTGCGATTTTTAGCGTTGTTTTTATTGAGATTTCGATCTTTTTATTCGCATCCCATGGTGGATTATGAATCAAAATTCTGTTGCGCCGAAAAGCGGTATACCGTACGCGAGCGGTAAGTATCGCCTGGCTCTAGGATCGTGCTGGGAAACGCCTCCTGATTAGGAGAATCGGGGTAGTGCTGGGTTTCCAACGCAAAGCCAGAACGGTGTCCGTAAGCCTGCCCCTGCTTACCGGTCAGGTCGCCGTTAAGAAAGTTGCCGGAATAGAACTGGATCGCGGGTTCGGTGGTGGTGATTTCCACCATGCGTCCGCTCTGCGGCTCCCACGCCTTGGCAGCCAGCACCAGTTCATCCGCTGCCGCGTTATCGCGGGCAAGCACAAAGTTGTGGTCATAACCGCCGCCGAAGGCGAGCTGCTCATTGTCTTGCTCAATGCGTTCGCCGATGGGAATCGCCTGGGTAAAGTCGAACGGCGTGCCGTCTACCGAGCGAATCTCGCCAGTGGGAATCAGGCTGTCGTTAACCGGGGTAAATTCAGGGGCGTTGATCATCAACTGATGATCAAGAATGGTGTCGCTGCCTTCACCTTTTAAGTTGAAGTAGCTGTGCTGGGTGAGGTTAATCGGGGTGGCTTTGTCGGTCACCGCTCGATAATCCACCATCAGTTCGTCATTATCGGTCAGCGTATAGGTGACTTCAGTCTCCAGCCTGCCAGGGTAGCCCTCTTCGCCATCTTCGCTGGTATAGCGCAACACCAATCCAGTGCCCGCTTCGTTTTCAAAGGGTTCGGCTTGCCACAGCACTTTGTCGAAGCCCTGATCGCCGCCATGCAGATGATTGCTGCCATCGTTGGTAGCCAACGAGTAACTTTCCCCATCAAGGGGGAATTGGCCACCTGCGATACGATTACCATAACGGCCGATGATGGCACCGAAATAGGGATTTGCCTGACGGTACTCATCGGAAAGGTACGCTTCCAGGGAGTCGAAACCCAGCGCTATATCGTCAAATTTGCCGTTCATATCGGGGGTCTTCAGCGACAGGATGATGCCGCCGTAGTTGGTCACCCGCAGTTCGATACCGTTGGCGTTGGTAAATTGGTAAACATCGACCTGACGACCATCGGGCAAGTGGCCAAACACCGATTTCTCAACGCCGTTTTCGGCGCCATTTCCCGCTGTCGCCTGAGTCTCGCTTTGTGCTTGAGCTGCACTAATCATTAGCAGGGCGATACCGGCGCTTAGCAGCAGCGTTGATCCCGCGCTATGTTTCTGAGCGCCTACCTGAGTATTTATGAGTGGCATGCTTTTCCTCCTGGTGGAGATCGTTGTTGTTATTGGAACGCCTATTCAGTCACTACAGTAGCCACGTCTTTCATAACCAACCAATATACAAACACCTTATTATCGATATACTTCTAAGTATCAATAACAACTCAGGGCTTATTCTATGGGCGTTCTCGGCGAGAACTGGTTTTTAGACGTGCGACTAAAGTTGCGCCATTTTCAGCTATTTTTAGCCCTGGATGAGCAGCGCAACCTGCATCGCGCTGCGACCCAGCTCAATATGAGCCAGCCCGCCGCCTCAAAACTACTCAGCGACCTGGAAGCCAACCTGGGTATTCGCCTGTTTGATCGCCACCCCCGAGGGCTAACGCCTAACTGGTACGGCGAGATTATGATTCGTCACGCCCACAGCATGCTTTCAGCGCTACGTCATACCGGTGAGGAGTTGAACGCCCTCGGCGAAGGCAATGCGGGCACGGTAGCGGTCGGTACGGTAATGGCCCCGGCGGTCACGTTGCTTACCAGCGCGATTGAGCGGGTGCACCGCGACCGACCGGGGCTAAAGATCAGCGTGGATGTGGATGTCAGCAAGGTGTTGGTACCGCGCCTGCTCGAAGGTGAGCTGGATTTCGCGATTACCCGTATTCCCGCAGGCGTCGATGCCGAGCGCTTCGTATTTGAGGAAATTGGTGAGGAGGAGCTCTGCTTCGTATGCCGCCAAGGTCATCCGCTAGCCGGTAAACAACCGCTCAGTCTGGCGGATATGGCGGGCTTCCCCTGGTCGCTACAGCCCACCGGCGCGTTGATGCGCCAGCGGGTGGATAGCCTGTTTCTGCACCATCAGGTTGCACCACCGCATCAGATCGTCGATACCGCCGATCTGCTGCTATCGCTGGCGCTGGTGGATAAATCCGACACCATCACGGTGACCACCCGGGAAGCCGCCGACCTGCTCTGCCCACCGCAACGCTTTCACCTGCTGCCCTTCAGCGAGACGCTAAGTGTTCAGCCCTATGGGCTGGTGAGCTTGCGTCATCAACGGCTCTCACCCGGTGCCGCCGCGCTAATGAGCACCCTGCGCGAGATTATTGCCCAGTCCAGTTAGTGCGACTGGCGCGGTACATCAGCCCCCTACAACCGACCAGAAAGTCAAAGTCGCAGCCTTCGTCCGCTTGGGCAAGACACTAAAACTCCTCGCCAATCTAGTCGACCATACAAAAGTATATGTTGAACAATTGTTTTTAATGTTCAACATTACCCTCCCGCATGGGTCATTGCCCGTTGCACTTCAGCGTTAACCACACGCTTTCAAAAACAAGAATCTTGAGGAATAGTGCCATGCTCAAATCCAAATACAGCTTGCTACTCACTGGCTCAGCCCTGCTGCTAGGGCTTTCGACGGCTCAAGCGGCCGAGTACGAATGGAAATTTCAGGCGTCAGAAACCTCGGGCGAGCCCAGTTTCAAGATCAAGCAGGAGTGGGCCGAGAGAATCACGGCGATGACCGATGGTCGCGTCGAGATTGAAGTAATGCCGATTAACTCCGTGGTTGGACCGACCGAAACGTTGACCGCCGTGAGCTCCGGGATTCTGCAGGGTCATATGACCGACCCTAGCTACTTCTCCGGCCAAGATCCCGCTTTCGGGATGCTCGGCAACCTCGTCGGCGCTTGGCAGAACCCCTACGACTTCCTGGAATATATGAAGTACGGCGGCGGTGAAGAGCTCTACAACGAACTGGKCGAGCCCTACGGCGCGCACTTAATCAGCGCAGCGACCTTTCCGCTGGAGTCGGTGCCTTCCACGGTGCCCATCGAATCCATCGCCGATTTTGAAGGGCTAAAGATTCGCGCCCCCCAAGGCATGGTGTACAACATCTTCGAGCGCATTGGTGCCACGCCGGTTAACCTGCCGGGCTCTGAGGTGTATACCGGTCTGGAAAAAGGCGTGATCGACGCTGCTGACTCCACGGTGCTCTCGAATAACGACGCCATGGGCCTACACGCCTTCGCTCCTTACCCGCTCTACCCAGGATTTCACTCCATGCCCATGATCGCCGTATCGATCAATAAGGACATCTGGGATGGCCTGCCCGAAGAGCTACAGACGACGCTAAATACCGCCTTCGACGGCATGGCCTACGACCTGATTGCCCGCCTCAAAGAGCAGGATATCGAGACCCTGCAGCGGCTTCAGGAAGACCCTGACGTTCATCCCTTCGACCTGCCAGCAGAGGAGCGCCGTAAGTTCCGCGCCGCGGCTGAGCAGGAGTGGCAAGAGTGGGCGGGTGAAAATGAGATGACCCAGAAGATCTATGACTCGGCGACCGCCTTTTTGCGCTCGCGCAATCTGCTCTAACTCCTTGTTCTCTGCTCTCAACTCGGCTTCATTAACCTAACCAACGCAGCGCTCGGGAGCCCCCGAGCGATGCGCGTAGAGTCGCGCCATGTCTCAAAAAACACCTGACAATCAATACCGCTCGCCGCCCACCCATGATCTTCCCGAGATCTTAGAAACGGTTGAGGAAGTAGCCCCTGAACGCAATGCCTTAGACCGCTTGATTGCACGGGGCGGTCGTGCCGTTTCCTGGCTGGTGCTGGTGGCAATGGGTATCAGCGTCGTCGAGGTCTTTATGCGCTACGGTTTCAACAACCCCACCTCCTGGGTACACGAAACCGTGGTGTTCCTGATCGCGGTTATCTTTGTGCTGGGCGGCCCAGCGGCCATGGCGCGCAATAGCCATATCCGCGTCAAGGTGCTCTACGACAGCGCCGGGCCAAAGTTAAAGTGCTGGATGGATCGTTTCAATGACCTGCTCACTCTGATTTTCTGCCTGACAATGAGCTATGCCGCCTTTCATATGTTCTGGGGAGCGTCGCATAACCCGCTCGGCGAGTGGTCACTGGAGCGCTCCGGCACCTCCTGGAATCCGCCCTTTCCCGCCATGGTCAAGGGCATGATTCTGTTCGCCCTGGTGTTGATGACCCTGCAAGCCTCGCTGCATTTATGGCAATCGCTTAAGGCGAAGCCCCGCACCGAGGAGGAGCGCTGATGGATATTTCAACCGCAACGATCCTCATGGTAGGGGCAATTTTCGCGCTGCTGGTTACCGGTCTGCCGCTGGCGTTTATCACAGGTTTGGTGGCCATGGCGTTCACCTTCGGCTGGTTCGGTGAGGCGGCACTGCCGCTGGTCACCAGCCGCGTCTATGGGTTTATCACCGAGTATTCGCTGGTGGCGGTACCCATGTTTGTGTTGATGGCATCGCTGCTGGACCGCTCTGGCATTGCCAAGGATTTGTTCAATGCCATGCGCGTTTTCGCTGGCCGCCTGCCCGGTGGCGTGGCGGTGCAGACCATCGTGGTGGCGTTCTTCCTGGCCGCCCTTTCGGGCATTATCGGCGGGGAGATCGTGCTATTGGGGATTCTGGCGCTGCCGCAAATGCTGCGCCTGGGCTATGACAAGCGCCTCTCCATTGGCGTGGTATGCGCCGGGGGCGCCCTGGGCACCATGATGCCGCCGTCCATCGTGCTGATTATCTACGGGCTGATCGCCAGCGTATCGATTGCCGATCTGTTCGCCGCGGCCGTTACCCCAGCCATCATCCTGATGGGCTCCTATATCGCCTATGTGCTGGTACGCTGCCTGAAAAACCCTGCGCTGGGCCCGCCGTTGGATAAAGACACCCAGGACAACCCTTTCGCCAATAAGCTGGACGCGGTCAAAGCGATTCTGCTACCAGGGCTGATTGCCTTTCTCGTGCTGGGCACTATCTACGGCGGTATTGCCTCGGTCACAGAGGCGGCGGCCATGGGCGTATTCGGCGTTCTACTCGCGACCATTGTGCGCGGCGAGTTCACCCCCGGCATGCTGCACCATAGCCTGGGGCAAACCATGAACACCTGCGGCATGATCATCTGGATCGGCATCGGTGCCGCCGCCCTGGTAGGCGTCTACAACCTGATGGGGGGCAACCGCTTTGTGTCGAGCTTGATTCTCGGGCTCGACGTCGCGCCGATTGTGATTATCCTGGTAATGATGGCCATCATGCTGGTACTCGGGCTATTTCTCGACTGGATCGGGATCGCCATGCTGGCCCTGCCGATCTTTCTGCCCATCGTTATTCAGCTGGGTTTCGACCCCATCTGGTTCGGCATTCTGTTCGCCGTGAATATGCAGGTATCGTTCCTGTCGCCGCCCTTCGGGCCCGCTGCTTTCTACCTTAAAAGCGTGGCACCGCCGGATATCAGCCTGAAGGATATCTACCTGTCCGTACTCCCCTTTATGGCCATTCAGCTATGCGTACTCGCGGCGCTATTGATGTGGCCGCAACTGGCCATTTGGCCGCTCTGATAACGACTAAACTGGGCTTCATAAGGAGATCACCATGCGCCTGATTCAATGTGACCACGACGGCCAGGTTCGCGCCGCCCTGGTCGAGAGCGAAGAGCAGGTCAGACTGCTCGACTGCGACACCTACACCCTGGCCAACCGGGCCATTAGCGCCGGTAAGCCACTTAGCGAGATGGTGACGGATGCACTGACCGATACCCGCCTTGATTATCAAGCGCTGGTCGACGCTAAGCGCTTGCTACCGCCGCTAACGCATAGCGACCCGGCCCACTGCCTGGTGACCGGCACCGGCCTTMCCCACCTGGGCAGTGCCGATACCCGCTCGGCAATGCACGCCAAAGCCCAGGCCGCGGAGGAGGATATGACCGACTCCATGCGCATGTTCAAGCTGGGCGTGGAGGGCGGCAAACCCGGCGCCGGCCAGCTAGGTGCCCAGCCGGAGTGGTTCTACAAGGGCGATGGCCAGTGCGTGGTAGCGCCGGAAGCAGCGATTCCCTCCCCCGCCTTCGCCGAGGATGCGGGCGAGGAGCCGGAGCTGGCGGGCCTATATGTGATTGGCACCGATGGCCAACCCTGGCGAGTCGGCTATGCTTTGGGTAACGAGTTCTCTGACCACGTCACCGAGCGCTTCAACTACCTGTGGCTGGCCCACTCCAAACTGCGCGCCTGCAGCTTTGGGCCCGAGTTGTTGATCGGCGAACTACCCGCAAATCTTGAAGGCATCAGTCGTATTCAACGCAGTGGCGAAACAGTGTGGGAGAAACCCTTTTTGACCGGCGAGGCCAATATGGCCCATAGCCTGGCTAACCTGGAGTACCACCACTTTAAATACCCGGGCTTCCGCCGACCCGGCGACGTCCATGTGCACTTTTTCGGCACCGCAACACTCAGCTTCGCCGACGGCATTAAGGTCCGCGAAGGCGATCGCTTTGAGATCAAAATCAATCAGTTTGGCCGCGCCCTGCGCAACCCGCTAAGGGTGGAAGCAGACGCACCGGCCATAAGCGTAAAGTCGCTTTAACGTACTCTAACCACCCCAGCAGGAGGAAGTATGACTCTGGAAGGTAAACTACTGATCGGTCAGCAGGCCATCAGCGGCCAACAGGCTGACATTCAAGCCGTCAATCCCGCCACAGGCGAGACCTTAGCTCCCGCCTACCCTGGCGGCAGCAAGGCCGAGGTCCAGCAAGCGTGTGAACTTTCCGAAGCGGCCTACGCCACTTACCGCGAAACCTCGCTTGAAGACCGGGCGGTGTTCCTCGAAACCATCGCTAGCGAGATCGAGGCGATCGGCGAAGAGCTGACCGAGCGGGGCGTCGCCGAAACTGGCCTCCCCGAAGCGCGCCTGCAGGGCGAGCGCGGCCGTACCTGTGGTCAGCTTCGCTTGTTCGCCAACGTGGTTAGGGCTGGCGAGTGGCTCGATGTGCGCATCGATCCCGCCCTACCGGATCGTGAACCGATGCCGCGTGTCGACTTGCGCCAGCGGCATATTGCCCTGGGCCCGGTGGCCGTGTTTGGTGCCAGCAACTTCCCACTCGCGTTCAGCGTGGCCGGTGGCGACACCGCCTCGGCGCTGGCCGCAGGCTGCCCGGTGGTGGTCAAGGGCCACTCCGCCCATCCCGGCACCTCTGAGCTGGTGGGTCGCGCCATTCAGCGCGCCGTTGCCAAGTGCAACCTGCCCGAAGGCGTCTTTTCGCTGCTGTTTGGTTCCGGCAAAGAGATTGGCCAGGCGCTGGTCGCCGACCCGCGCATCCAGGCGGTCGGCTTTACCGGTTCACGCGGCGGCGGCACGGCGCTAATGGCCACTGCTCAGGCGCGGCCACAGCCGATCCCGGTGTATGCCGAGATGAGCTCTATCAACCCGGKGTTTCTGCTGCCGGAAGCGCTCAAGGCGCGTGGTAAGCAGATCGCTGAAGGCTTCGTAGGCTCGCTTAACATGGGTGCCGGACAGTTTTGCACCAATCCTGGCTTGGTCATCGGGCTGAAGGGCGCCGAGTTGGATGCCTTTGTTGAAGCGGCCGGTGAGGGGGTCAAGGGCAGCACTGCTCAGACCATGCTCACCCCAGGCATTCACGACGCCTACCAACAGGGCGTTGATCGGCTGGCCAGCCATGCCAAGGTCACCGAGGTCGCGCGCGGCCAAGCAGGTGAGTCGGCTAACCCTTGCCAAGCAGGGCTGTTCGTCGCAAGCGCGGCCGACTTCCTGGCCGATGAGGCCCTGCAAGCTGAAGTGTTCGGCGCCAGCTCGCTGGTCATCGAATGCGCCGATGTCGACGAGATGCAGCGGGTCGCGGCCCAGGCCGAAGGCCAGCTAACCATTACCCTGCAGATGGACGACGGTGACTTGGCGACTGCCAAACGACTGCTGCCCACCCTGGAGCGCAAGGCGGGTCGGATTCTGGCCAACGGCTGGCCAACCGGGGTGGAAGTGTGCCACGCCATGGTACACGGCGGCCCTTATCCGGCGACGTCGGATTCCCGCACGACCTCGGTGGGCAGCGCGGCGATTTTCCGCTTCCTGCGCCCGGTCTGCTACCAGGCGCTGCCGGAAGGGTTACTGCCCGAGGCCATTCGTGACGGCAACCCTTGTGGGGTATCCCGCCTGGTCGATGGCAAGCGTGAATAAACGAGCGTCACTCAAGACGTTACTCAACGAAGGCGTCGGTGGTTTCACGATGACCGTATAGAAACGCATCGGCGACTTGACGCAGCGGGGCAACATCAACCTCGCTGCGTTTGTTTGCGATCAGTTCGGCAAAGCGCGCATATAAACCTTGATACTCGCGCTCCTCCTCTTCAATGACCAGTTCATCGTCGATGACCAATCGACAGCCGCCCTTAGTGAGACTCAAGCGGCTGCCATCGCTTTCGATATGCATATCCCAGGTCGGCGGGCCGCTTTGTAGGAAGTCGAAATCGGCCTCGATCGACGCGCCTTGTGGATCAGTAAAGGTGAGCTTCGCCGCAATCGGAGTTTGCGCATTGCTCGGCACCAGCAGTCGCGCCTGTTGTAGAAAAAACGGCTGGGGCAAGATGGCGGTCGCAATCGACAGCGCATTAATACCGGGATCAAACACGCCCATGCCACCCGGCTGCCAGATCCACGCTTGGCCTGGGTGCCACACCCGCACGTCCTCTTTCCACTCGATCTCTACCCGCTGCACCTGCCGTTCGGCTAACCACTGCTGGGCCTGGGCAACGCCGGGGGCAAACCGCGAGTGCCAGGCGGCAAATAGGCTAACGCCCTGCTGGGCCGCGGTGGCAATCAAGTCCTCTACTTCGCTAAGCGTCGCCCCCGGCGGCTTTTCAAGCAACACGTGTTTGCCGCGCATCAGTGCGGCCCGCGCCTGGGAGTAGCGCAGATGGGTCGGCGTGCAGATTGAGACAGCGGTAATTTCAGGGTGGGCGTCTAGCATCGCTTCCAGGTTTTGATAGCCGGGCAGATCCGGCAGCGAGGCGAAGGGATCCGCCGAGGCGACAAGATGGCAATTCGGGGTGGCGGCTATTGCCGGGAGGTGCTGGTCGCGGACGATTTTGCCCACGCCCACTAAGCCGAGGTTGAAGTCAGACATACGCTGGCCTTTGTTATTTACCATTGAAAATGGGGTCAGGAGTTGGTGTGGGGCAACTCAACGCTGCGCCCTAATGAGCTAACGCTGTGCTCAAGCCCTAGCGCTGCGGCGGTACCTGCCAACACCGCTTGGGACGCTAAAAACGCCTCCCGGGGGCGGCGCAGCCGGATGCTCTCCATCAGTTGACGGTGACGCTCCAGGCTCTCTTCAGGATCTGGGGCGTTCTCGTTGGACATGGAAATCAGCATGTAGATGGAGGGTCGCAGGATATGTGATAGCTGCGCCCAGACAATATTGTGGGTCGCCTTGAAGATCGCCTCGTGAAAAGCGACATCACACTCACTGTGCAGCCGCCGCTCCTCTTCGCAGGTGGCGTTGCGTAAATTCTGCCCTAGCCCTTCAAAGGCTTCTTCGATGGCGACTAAATCACGCGCCTTGGCCCGCTTGGCGGCGGTCATCGCCACATAGGGCTCAACGTCCAGACGGAAGGCAAGAATCTCGCGCTGAATATCCGGGTTGGGGGCAGCGTAGCGGGTCAGCCAGTCAGTCACCTGGGCATCAAGAATATGCCATTCTGAGTATTCGCGCACCTTGGAACCATGACCAGAAATCCGCTCAATAATCCCGGCATCGACCAGTTGGCGAAGATCGCTACGCACCGCTGAGCGATTGATCGCAAAGCGTTCGCATAGATCCATTTCTCGGGGTACTAAGTCACCGGGGTGATAGCGCCCACCAAAGATCTCCTCGGCGAGATGTTCGGCAATACTGGGGCGAGCTACTGGCTTACTAGGAGATGACGTCACTGCGATAAGACCCTATTTCGATTCCTGTCAATCATACCGTACTTGACCGGTCGACTGTTATCGACGGCGTAGCATCGAGCCCCGCCCGCTGTTTCAGTTCCAGCCGCCGTTCATAGAGGCCTTTAGCACCCAGTGTGCCCAGCACCAGAACGCCGCCAACCATGGCCATTGGCGCGGGCTTTTCGGCCAGAATCCACCAGGCCAACAGCGTGCCTATCACCACTTCCAGCAGTATTAGCAGGCCCACTTCGGCGGAGGGCAGATAGAGCGGCCCACGCTGCAGTAGCGTCACGCCGCAAGGCACAATAATCAGGCAGAGCAGGATAACGACAGCAAGCTGGTTGGCTGCAGGCAGGGTTGGCTCGCTGCCCGCCAGCCAAAACAGCCCTGCGGTGCTACCCACAATAAGGCCGTTGAACACCAGCATCGGGCTCATATCCACCCCCGGCCGCGTACGGCAGAGGGTAAAGTTAATCGCCAGGGTCGTTGCCGCCATCAAAGCGAAAGCGTTTCCGACCCAAGAACCTGCGCCCGCGTCATCGAGGGCGATCATGGCGACGCCCACCATGCACAGCAATATCGCCAGCCAGGTGCGTCGGGGCAGACGCTCATTGAGGATGATCCAGGAGAGCACGGCAGCGATTAACGGCGAACTGGCCAGTATCATCAGTACGTTGCCCGCCTTGGTGTACTGGTTGCCCAGCACGAAACCGCAGGTGGTCAGGCTGAACAGCAGCGCCACGGCGATACCCGTCCAGCCACAGCGACGGTAGGCTGCCAGCGTGCCGCGGCCATAGCGCATCAGGGCGATCAGTAGAAAACCTAAGCCCGAAAGGAAGCCACGCCACATCAATATCTCGGCATCAGGCAGGTCGGCCACTTTAATCAGCAGGGCATCCGGGGCCATGATCAGCGCCCCGCCAGCGGTCAATAGTAGTCCCTGCTGGCGATGCGATAAGGTACTCCAACGACTCATCTTTAGTATTCGTCTCTTCAGTGATTATCCCTGGGCGGATGCTGGCGAGCCACATCGCGGTACTTGGTGGCGGGTTCCAATGTCATACCGCGGTCCAGCGGTTCGACCATGCTGCGCTGGATCTCCTGCCAAGGCGTCTGGTGGCCAGGGTAGCGGTAGCCGCCCTGCTGGGCTAAACGCTCCCGGCGGGCTTCCAGTTCACTGGGTTCGATCAGCAGTTGCACCTCACCGCGCTTGAGATCGACCCGCAGTCGGTCGCCMCTCTCCAGCAGCGCCAAGCCACCCCCGGTAGCGGCTTCCGGGGAGGCATTAAGAATCGACGGTGAGCCGGAAGTACCCGACTGGCGACCATCGCCCAGGCACGGCAGCGATTCGATGCCCTGTTTGATCAGCGCCTCCGGCGGCTGCATATTGACCACTTCGGCACCGCCAGGGTGGCCTACCGGGCCAGCACCGCGCATTACCAGAATGGTACGAGCGTCGATGTTGAGCGCTGGATCATCAATGCGGGCGTGGTAATCCTCGGAGCCATCGAATACCACCACCTTGCCCTCAAAGGCTTCCGGGTCATTGGGGTCATTCAGGAAGCGCTCGCGGAAATCCCGCGAGATCACGCTGGTTTTCATCAGCGCCGAGTCGAATAGATTGCCCTTGAGATTGAGGAAGCCCGCATGATCCACCAACGGGTCGCTATAGCGACAAATCACATTAGTGTCTTGAGTTTCACGGCCCTGCAAATTATCGCCAATGGAGCGGCCATTGACCGTTAGCGCCTCGCCGTGCAGCTTACCGGCAGTGTGTAGCTCATGGAGGATCGCGGGCACACCCCCGGCGCGGTAGAACTCTTCGCAAAGGAAAGCACCGGCGGGCATCACATTGGCAAGCAAAGGGATTTCATGGCCCAGCCGCTGCCAGTCATCGTTATCCAATTCAATGCCCGAATGGCGGGCGATCGCATTGATATGCACCGGCGCATTGGATGAACCACCCAATGCCGAGCAGGCCACGATGGCGTTCTCAAACGCTTCCCGGGTCAGAATATCCAGCGGGCGCAGGTCTTCCCAGACCATATCGACAATCCGCGTGCCGGTGKCGTAGGCCACCATGGCGCGCTCTTTATAGGGCGCGGGAATCACCGCCGACCCCGGCAGGCTCATGCCCAGCACTTCCGCCATAGAGTTCATGGTGGAAGCGGTGCCCATGGTGTTGCAGTGGCCAATCGAGGGTGCCGAGTCGCTAGCGCGAGAGAGGAACTCCGCGTAGTCGATATCTCCCGCGGCCAGGCGCTTKCGAAGCTCCCAGATAATCGTCCCCGAGCCTACCCGCTCGGCACCGCGCCAGCCGTTGAGCATCGGCCCACCGGAGAGCACGATAGCGGGGATATTCACCGTTGCCGCCGCCATCAGCGCAGCCGGCGTGGTTTTATCGCAGCCAGTCGTTAACACCACACCATCTAACGGGTAGCCGTGCAGCACTTCGACGATGCCTAAGTAGGCAAGATTACGATCCAGCGCGGCGGTGGGGCGCCGTAMATTCTCGTGAATAGGGTGCATGGGGAATTCAAACGGCACCCCGCCAGCCGCGCGAATGCCGTCTTTCACCCGTTTAACCAAGTCAATATGGTGACGATTGCAGGGGGTTAAATCCGAGCCCGACTGGCAAATACCAATAATCGGCTTACCGCTGGTCAGTTCATCCAGGGTAATACCGTAATTCAGGTAGCGCTCGATGCATAGCGCCGTGGTGCCGGGGTGATCGGGGTTATCGAACCAGTAGCGTGAACGCAACTGCTCAGGCGTTATTCGTTGAAAATTGGCCATGGTGTCTCTCCACGCCTAAAGTAAATAGAACAAGTCAGTAGGCGCGCTTTAGGCACTCAAACTGCCCCACCAACATAATCGATTAAGTAAGCTCCCTTAAATGTAGGGGAGAGTCGCCATGAAGGTACGCTTTCTTCTCTGCGGCGTCGACACATACAAAAGTATATGTTGAACATATATAAAAAACGTTACACATTCACATCTAAGGGTGGCGGCGCTCACATCGTTAATAGGTGAGTACCGCTGACATACAACAACAATTAACCACGCTGCAGCTCGTTTAGAAGCCCCCTTAGCGAAACGGTCTGCAGCACGCCAGGAGAGTGACGACTATGCACCATCTTTGGAAACGCACCCTATTATTGACCGGCGCCACACTGCTCAGCTCAGGCATCGCTTACGCGCAAACACCCGACCTTTCCGACCCGCCTGAAATCGAAGGCGAAACGGTGGGCGATCATGGCAGCGTTACATTACGCATGGGGCTTGGCTTAGCGGAAAGCTCGCCTCAGTACATCTCCAGCCAGTACTTCGCGGATATTCTTGACCAGCGCAGTGAAGGCCGTATCACCGTCAACATCTTCCCCAACAGCCAGCTTGGCGACGACGTGCAGATGATGGAAATGCTGCAGACCGGTACGCTGGATATGACCTACCCGTCGTCTTCCCCTGCTACCGGGTATGTTGAAGAGCTAGCGGTTTTCGACCTCCCCTTCTTGCTACCTACCCGGGAGGCGGCTATCGAGGCCATGCGTAGCGATGCTGCCCAGGAGATGCTCGACGCCTTCGATGGCACCGGCCTGAAAGCCCTGGCATTCTCTGAAAACGGCTTCCGCCAGCTCTCCAATAGCGCGCGGGAAGTCTCCTCTCCAGAGGATGTGGCAGGCCTAGACGTTCGTGGCCTGTCGATTCGCACCATGGAAAACCCGGTGCACCTGGCGATTTGGGAAGCCCTGGGCGCCAATCCGACCCCCATGGCCTTTGGTGAACTCTTCTCCGCCATGGAACAGGGCGTTGTCGATGGCCAGGAGAACCCCTGGAGCACCATCCTGACTTCCAACTTCCATGAAGTTCAGGACTACGGTTCCGAAACCCGCCACGTCTACACACCCTTTATCAAGATGATCTCGCAGCGTACCTGGGATCGCCTCGACCCCGAGTATCAAGCGCTTGTACAGGAAGCGGCGATGCAAGCCGCGGATTACGAAATCCAGCTTTCCAGCGAGTACGACGACTGGGCGCGGGATCAACTTGAAGAGCGCGGCATGCAAATTACCCGTCTTGATGACGAGCAGATTGCCGCTTTCCAGGAAGCCGTGCAGCCGGTTTACGAAGAGTGGGCCCCACGCATTGGTGAAGACCTAGTGGCTGAGTTTCAGCGCATTGCTGAATCATCGATGACGGAGTAATCGCCTTCAACGTTGGGGCCTTCCCCTTCATTCACCGCTTAACAGTAAATTCTCAAACGCAATGACAGGGACGGCCTCGGCTGTCCCTTTTGCGTTTCATAATGCCTCTCAGAATATTGGCAACTGTCAGTAACTAGGCCATACTTAGCTAAATGTCATGCTAGCATCCTGTCATACCATATGACTTTTCGTCATCAAAGTAGCAATCAACAAGCGATCATCACCGGATCAACAGCAGTACCGGGTTAACAACTGTACTGAATCAATAACAATAGCACCGGGAACCGCCATGCGACTTAAAGACAAGACGGCACTGATCACTGCCGCAGGCCAAGGCATTGGCCGGGCCACAGCGCTGCACTTCGCCGCCGAGGGCGCACGGGTCATTGCCACCGACATCGATGCCCAAAGTCTCGACGAACTGGCCAACGTCAAAGGCATCACCACGCGCCGACTCGACGTACTGGATGAGGCCGCCATTCAGGGTCTAGCCGCCGAGCTAGGCGCTATCGACATTCTCTTCAACTGCGCCGGCTACGTGGCTAATGGCTCGCTGCTGGATGGCAGCAACGATGACTGGGAACTCTCACTATCACTCAATGTGATGGCGATGATGCGCATGATTCGCGCCTTTCTACCGGCCATGCTCGACAACGGCGGCGGCAGTATCATCAATATGGCTTCGGTGGCCTCAAGCCTCAAAGGGGTGCCCAACCGCTGCGCCTACGGCACTACCAAGGCGGCGGTAATTGGCCTGACTAAATCAGTGGCAGCCGACTACATCGGGCAGGGAATTCGCTGCAACGCCATCTGCCCCGGCACAGTGGACTCGCCCTCGCTGCGCCAACGCATTGGCGAACAAGCCAAACGGCAGGGGCGAAAAGAAGATGATGTCTACGCCGAATTCATCGCCAGGCAGCCTCAAGGGCGTCTGGGCAGCCCGCAAGAAATTGCCGCCCTGGCCACTTACCTGGCCGCTGATGAGTCCGCCTATACCACCGGCACCGCCCAGATTATCGACGGTGGCTGGCTGATCTGATCACGTAAACCAAGGAACCGACCGATGAAACTATTACGCTTCGGCCCGCGCGGCCATGAAAAGCCCGGCTTGCTGGATGATAATGGGGTAATCCGCGACCTGTCGGCCCATATCACCGATCTGTCCGGAGAGTCTCTTGACCGCCGCACCCTCGAAGGGCTTGCTGCGCTGGATGCCACGAGCCTGCCTGAGATAACCGCCGATACGCGCATTGGCCCCTGCGTTGCGGGTGTGGGCAAGTTCATCTGCATTGGCCTGAATTACTCGGATCATGCCGCCGAGACTGGCGCGCAGGTTCCCCCGGAGCCGGTGATCTTCAATAAATGGACCAGCGCCATCTGCGGCCCGAATGATGAGGTGATCATTCCCCGCGATTCCGAGAAAACCGATTGGGAAGTAGAGCTTGGTGTGGTGATCGGCAAGGCCGGGCGCTACATCGACGAAGCCGATGCCATGCAGCACGTTGCTGGCTTCTGTGTGGTCAACGATGTCTCCGAGCGCGAGKTCCAGCTCGAACGCAGCGGCACCTGGGACAAAGGCAAGGGCTGCGATACCTTCGGCCCCCTAGGCCCGTGGCTAGTCACGCCCGACGAGGTGGCAGACCCCCATCAGCTCGACATGTGGCTCGACGTGGAKGGCAAGCGCTACCAGGACGGCAACACCCGCACCATGGTCTATCAGATTCCTTTTCTGATCAGCTACTTAAGCCGCTTTATGAGCCTACAGCCGGGCGATGTGATCTCCACCGGCACGCCGCCCGGTGTCGGCATGGGTCAACAGCCGCCGGTTTACTTAAAACCCGGCCAGCGCATGCGCCTGGGTATCCAAGGGCTCGGTGAGCAGCACCAGACCGTCGTAGCCGACCAGCAGCGCTGAGTCAGGAGGCGGCGAAACCTCGCTAACCCACAACGCTGGAGCCTTGCCATGAGCCAGACCATTGCCAGTGACAGCGGCCAGCTGGGCACCCTACGTGTGCATGCCGCCGACAATGTTCGCGTCGCCCTGAAGGATTTGCCCGCTGGCACTGACGTCACCGACAACGGCCAGCGCATCACGCTCACCGAGGCGATTCGCCATAAGCACAAGTTCGCACTGACGGCCCTTGAGCCTGGCAACACTGTGATCATGTACGGCGTCACTGTGGGACGTGCCACCCGCTCCATCGCCCAGGGTGCGGCCGTTACCACCGAGAACGTCGAACACAGCACCGCCAGCTCGACGCCTCAAGCCAAGCGCGGTAGCTGGCAGGCGCCTGACGTCGCGCATTTTCAGGGCGCCACCTTCGATGGCTACCACCGCCCGGATGGGAAGGTCGGTACCGCCAACGTATGGCTGGTCGTTCCGCTGGTATTCTGCGAGAACCGCAACATTGAGGTGCTACGTCAGTGCGTCGCCGACGCGCTGGGTGAAGATCCTTTCCGTGAATACAAGCAGTTAGCCCGGGAGTTGCTGCATGGCAATGCGGGCGAACCCTCCCCACCGCCTCGCGAACGACTGTTTCCGAATGTCGATGGGGTACGCTTTCTGACCCACACTCTCGGCTGCGGCGGCACGGATGGCGACGCCCAGGCACTTTGTCAGCTACTCGCCGGTTATATCTGCCACCCAAACGTGGCCGGTGCTACGGTGCTCAGCCTTGGCTGCCAGAAGGCGCAGATCGACATGATCAAAGCGGCGGTTCAGGCTCGCGATCCCCAAGGCCTGCGTCCGGTACACTACCTTGAACAGCAAGCCAGTCAGAGTGAAACCGCACTGATACGCGAATCGCTGACCACCATTTTTGATGGCCTAGCCACCGCCAACCAGGTAGAGCGCACCCCGGCGCCGCTGTCAAAACTCAGCATCGGCGTGGAGTGCGGCGGCTCAGATGGTTTTTCCGGGCTGTCCGCCAACCCACTGGTCGGTGCGGTCATCGACCGCTTAGTGGCGCTGGGCGGCAGCGGCATTCTCAGTGAGTTTCCGGAACTGTGTGGCGTAGAGCACGAACTAATCGCCCGCTGCAGTGATGATTCAGTGGCAGAGCGGTTTAGCGAACTGATGGCGGCTTATCAGCGTCATGCGGCCTTGGTCGGCGCCGATTTTTCCATGAACCCATCACCTGGCAATATTCGTGACGGTCTGATCACCGATGCCATGAAATCCGCTGGCGCGGCCAAGAAAGGCGGCGACAGCCCGGTGGTCGACGTGCTCGACTACACCGAACCACAAACACGCGCGGGCCTTAGTCTGCTGTGCACGCCGGGCAATGACGTGGAATCAACCACTGCGTTGGCCGGTTCCGGCGCCAACCTGATCCTGTTCACCACGGGGCTGGGCACGCCAACCGGTAACCCGGTTACGCCGGTGCTCAAAATCGCCAGCAACTCGACACTTGCTACACGTATGAGCGACGTCATCGACTTTGATGCCGGACCAATCATTCGCGGCGAGGTGGCGATCGGCGAATTAGCCGATCGTTTGCTTGAGATGTGCATCGAGACGGCATCTGGACGCTACCGGCCACGTGCGGTGTCGCTTGCTCAGTACGACTTTATTCCCTGGAAGCGTGGCGTGTCTCTCTAACAGCAAAAGCAGCTGCAAAACACGCCAGGTCAATCAGGCGCGAGGCGCTTCTTGAGCTGCATGTAGGTGCCGTAGTGGCGGTCGAGATGGCGCCGCATCGCCGCTTCGGCTGCGTCTGGGTCACGGGACTCAATGGCCTCAATGATCTCGGTATGCGCGGCGGTGGCAGCTTTGTCCTCATCCTTTTGTTGCAGCACCTGGGCACGTCGGTCGTCCAGCCATTCCGATAGCGCCAAATGCATGGCATCAAATATGGGATTTCGGCCAATGCTTGCCAGCACCCCATGGAAATCATTGTCAGAGCGTTTAAAGCGCGCTTCGTCCCCAATCGCATCGCGATTATCGGCCAACGCATCGCGCAATCTGGCCAAATCTTCCTCACTGGCATTACGCGCGGCATAGCGCGCCAATGAAATTTCAAACATGGCCCGCGCTTCTTGAAAATATTGCTGGCCATCGGGCTTGGAAAGCAGTTGCCGGGTCACCCCGGAGAGCCTGGCCATCACCGCCTCGGCAGTGGGGCGAATCACCCTGGCACGGGTGCCGCTGTTGATGGCAATTAGCCCAAGTTGCTGAAGATGGAACAGCGCTTCGCGCACTGCTGGTCTGCCAACACCAAACTGCTCCATCAACTCCCGCTCTGAAGGCAGTTGATCATTTTCACTCAGCCGCCCTTCGAGGATCTCCGCCTCGAGCTGCTCAGCGACCTGTTCGGACAGCGTTTTTCGCTCGATCCGGTATCTGCTCATAGGCAGTCACCCCTGGTTAACCTGGAATTTTCCGCCATTTTACTGCATTTTTAGACATTATCCTTCAAACCAGCTTTCAACAGAGTTGAGTGAGCGGCGCTATTAGGTACTGTTTAGCAATTTCGGCATAGGCTAACTGATTGGCGGAATCGAGCGGAATGCCTTCGGCATCGCGTTTGCTCTGGCAGCGCCATTCGCGATCACCTGGTGCTAGCACCTCTGCACCCTCGGCGGAAGGCTGAGTACGCAGGTCGGCCAAGTACTCAGCTAGCCCGCGTGCGAAAGTGCCTTCGTCTACAAACGCATCGGGGTTCATGGCCAGGCAAAAATGCCCTACTCCACGCGGCGTGGCCATATCTGGCCCGCCCATGGGGAGAAGTTTAAAGCCGTGCTGCATACCCGATAGCATTGAGCTCAGTATCTCCACCATGCCACCCAGCCCGGCGCCCTTAAAGCCGAAGGCGCTGCCTCCTAACGGCAGCAGAGCTGCCACCTCGCTGGGAACGCGGCTTACCTGCCCGTTAGCATCGGCGGCTACCTGATCCGGCAGTTCACGACCAATAGCAGCGTACTGTTGCACGCGATTCCATGGTACCGAGCTGGTGGCCATATCCAGCAGATACGGCGCCTCACCCGCTACCGGTGCAGCAAAGGCGATGGGGTTGGTGCCATGGAACGGCTTGGCGCCGTCATGCAGCAGCACGAAAGGGTCGGAGTTACAAAACGCCATTCCCAGATAACCGCGTTCAGCCGCCGCTAAGGCATAGCAGCCCGCCGCACCAAAGTGGGAAGAGTTGCCCACGGCGACAGCGCCCATGCCAACCTCTTGCGCCATTGCGATGGCGTGTTCCATCGCGGCATAACCCGCCAGGTGGCCTAGCCCATCGTCCGCGTCTAAAAACCCCGTTGCGGCCAAGCGCTGGTGAAATTGCATGTTAGGCGAGCCATTAATGCGCCCACCTTTAAGCGCCTGCAAATAGTGGGGCAGCAGCCGCAAACCGTGGCTGTCGGTGCCCATCCGCGAGGCCGTGACCAGGGCGCGGGTTACGGCCTCTGCCGATGCCTGATCAGCTCCCGCAGCCGCAAGTGCTGCTTGCATAAAGCGATCAAGGTCTTCGCGCGCGACGCGAAACTCTGGCGACGGATCAGTCATGGGCCACGTACTCCTGGTCTTAATATTAAACCGTTCTCGACAGTGCTTAACGATAAATCAGTGTGGGTAGCCACATGGAGATCGCCGGAATAAAGGTGACCAAGAGCAGGCAGACCACCAAGGGGATAAGAAACGGCATGGTGCCGCGCATGCAGCGCTCAAAGCTGACATTGGAGACCCGCGAGAGCACGTAGAGCACCATGCCCACCGGCGGGGTCAGCAACCCTATCATCAGGTTGAGCACCATAATCACCCCAAAGTGCACCGGGTCTACCCCCACCGCTACCGCCATCGGCAGCAAAACGGGCACTAAAATAGTGATCGCGGCGATGGTTTCCATAAAACAGCCGACGATAATCAGCACAATGTTCGCCATCATCAGCACCGCAAGCTTGCTGTCGGCAAAGGGGCCCATTAGGGCAATCACGTTCTGAGTGACCTGATTACTGGTGAGAATCCAGGCAAAGATCGACGCTGAAGAGACAATGAACAGAATGACGGCGGTGGTTTCGATGGTGTCCATGCTGACTTTGAGTAGCTTGCGCCAAGTCAGCGTGCGATAAACCACCACGCCCAGTAGCAGCGCATAGAACACCGCGGCCACTGCCGCCTCGGTGGGTGTAAAAGCACCACTAATAATACCTCCAACGATAATAACCGGCGTCATTAGCGATAAGAAAGCCCGCTTAAAGGTATGGCCTAGCACCCGCATCGAGAAGACCGCATCGCGCTGATAGCCGCGCCGACGCGAGATAATAAAGATCATCAGCATCAGCATGGCGCCCATTAGCAGCCCAGGAACCAGACCCGCTGCGAACAGCTGGCCCACCGAGGCGGAGGCCATCACGCCGTAAATCACCATCGGCAGACTAGGCGGAATGATTGGCCCGATAGTTGATGACGCGGCGGTAATGCCTACCGCAAACTCTTCATCGTAACCGGCGTCTTTCATGGCTTTTACTTCGATCATGCCAAGGCCACCGGCATCCGCTACCGCCGCCCCGGACATCCCAGAGAATACGATACTGGCGCCAACATTTACGTGCCCAAGCCCGCCACGCATCCAACCCATTAACGCCTTGGCAAAATTGAAAATGCGCTCAGTAATCCCGCCGTTGTTCATCAAACTACCGGCAAAGATAAAAAAGGGAATCGCCAGCAGCGGAAAGCTGTCAATGCCATTAATCATGCGGTGGGCAACCACAATATTGGGTACTTGTCCGGTGATCAGCACAAACATCAAGCAGGAGCCCGCCAGACTAATAGCGATGGGCACACCGAGCACCAGCATGGTAAACAGCGCGAAAAACAGAAACGCAAGATGGTAGCCCATCAGCGGCAAGATCACGCAACCAAGCACCGCAAGGGCCGCCAGCAGCGGCGACACGAGTGGCTTTTGCCAGCGCATCACAGTTAATCGAGACATAGCAGGCCTCTTAATAAAAATGGCGGGGTGAAAAGCACTCTTTAAACATCATCGTTGCGGTGTTGATACTTGAGATAGAGCCGTTGAACGGTACGCATCGCCATCAATACAAATGCCCCACACACGGTGAAATAGATGATGCTTTTGGGCAGATCGATAGACACCATCAAACTATTGGTGCGCGATGCCAGCTGATAGGTCACCCACGCCATCGCTATATAGAAAGTAAGGCTGATGAGGTTTACTAGACGCTCCAGCAAAAGCGCTTGCCACGCAGGCATATAGTGGTAGAAGAATTCCACCATAATATGGCTGCCATTGCGGGCGGCCATGACACTGCCCATAAACCCAACCCCAATCAGCAGGTAGCGGGCGATCTCTTCCGTCCAGCCGATTGAGTCACCCATTACATAGCGGCTAAAGAACTGGGCGAATACCACTAAAATCAGCGCCCAGAACAGTATTAGGGTCGCCAAATCCTCAATCCGGTAATCACTCAGCCTGAACGGGGTGTCATCAAAGGCGGATTCAAAATCGACCATTGGATCGACGACAGGCGGGATGTCTTCGCGTGTGTCACTCATGGCACAACACTCCAAACACTCCGCTCAAAGGAGCGGAGTGTTATCAAAGGGTTGGATTATTGGCCGATAGCCTGGAGACGGTCGTAGGTTTCCTCATCCCAGGTGGCAGCATCGCCGTTATGGGCAGGCATAACCGCCTCACGGAAGAGCTCACGATCCACTTCATTGACCGTGTTACCCTGCTCCTCGAACCACGCCACCAGTTCTTCCTCGGATTTGAGAATATCCTGGGTGTTGTTCTCGGCGGCTTCCTGGAAAACCTCGCGGAATATTTCACGATCCTCCTCTGAGAGCTGGTTCCAGCGTGGCCCACCCACAATAGTGATTAACGAGTCGGTAATATGCCCGGTTAGGTTGATGTAGTCCTGAACCTCATGAAAGGCCTTGGCACGGATGGTCGGCAGTGGGTTTTCCTGGGCATCCACCACGCCCTGCTGCAAGGCCAGATAGACCTCGTCAAAGGCAATGGGGGTGGGATTGGCGCCGACCGCTTCCGGCATCATCATGTACATCGGCGCGTTGGGCACGCGTATTTTCAGGCCTTCCATATCAGCAGGCTCGTTGACCGCCTCATTGGAAGTGACATGCCGCTCACCGTAATAGTTGAGCGCCATCGGTACGTTGCCGGTTTGGTCCTGGTAGCCCTGGGCAATCTCTTGGAACAGGTCGCTGTCAGCAAAGGCCTGCCAGTGATCGAAATCACGGAACATATAGGCAGCACCCGCGATACCAATGGGCCCATAGGAGCGGCCAGCAAACTGGGTGCCGGTATAAATAACGTCCACGGTGCCCAGTTCAAGCCCTTCGTTAATATCCTCCTCTTTGCCTAACGAAGAGGCGGGGTGCACCTGCATGGTATAGCGACCGTCGGTACGCTCTTCGATCTCATCGGCGGCCCACAGCGCCCATTTGTGGAAGGGCTCCGAGGTTTCATAAACATGGGCAAAGCGGAGGTTTTCGGCAGCGTGAACGGCACCTGCAAAACCGATGCCTGCAGCGATCAGCGTGGCGGTTAGCAGACGGGACATACGGAGATGTTGCGGGCTTTTATGGCTCATCGTGTACTCCTCATAACCATTAGATTTGTTGTTGGTTACTGTGATGTGCTGCTGTTTATTGTGATTTATTGGTTATTATTTAAGCGGCGGCTGCCAACGTAACCGATCATAGTGCTGTATACGTATCATACCACCAGCTTCAAACCTAGTTGGTCGCCTGCAATCGCGCAACTATCCAGCTAAGGATTTTCGTCATGCCTATGATGATGCCAGCCGCGAACTGAGTTGATGGTGTAAGCGCACGAGTAGCTGCGGGTCACCAAACCCGCCTGCTTTGGTCATCACTCTACGAACGGGATCGCCATCCAAATAACCCAACGCCACACCCGGCGACCACTCCGTCTCAACGGAGATATACCTTACCCCCAACTGAGTGAGCCCGGCCATGGCGATATCACCGCCAGTTAAAAACAGCAGACTCTCATCTGCGTTCCGCGTTGAGATAATACTTACTACCTGAACAGCCATTGCTTGCGCCACCTCACTCGCTGTGAGAGTGCACTCCTTGCAGCCTGGCACTACCACACAGGCACCTAAATCATGGGTAGCCAAGGAAGCATCACCAGGCTTTTGGTACGCTTTTATAACGGCTAAATCGGGCCACTGTTTACACAGCTGCTCGAGCTGTTCGGCAGCGCGAGGGCTTCTAGAGCCTACGGCGTACAGCACTGCGGCAACATTACCCAGCGAGCGAAAGTCCGCAACAGAAGACCCAAAGCTGTGCTGAGCGATGGCCGTTGCCAGCCCCGCCGCCCCTATCATCACGCGGCTTTCGCCAGCAGATATTAATTCGTTATAGAGGGCTGAGAGCTCTTCGTCGCTCTCAGTATCGGCGATGCAGTCAGCGCTGGGAAAAGGTGCTTCTCGCCCAGGCTGATAGCGCTGAAGGGGTAGCCCACTGGGGGAAAAGGCTTGATCAATGGGGCCGACCAGCGGCGCCGATCGAGCATCCTGCTGGTAGGCAGTGTCTGCGAGAGGAACCCCATTTACCCACACCAGGGCATCGCGCACTGTTCGCCCCTGTGCCGGCACCGCAGGCGCCAGCAGCAAAGGGAGGCTAAGCGCTTCTCTCACTGCCGTGCACTCTGCAACCACCTGCCCCCGCAGAGTCGAGTCGACCTTTTTAAACCACTGTTTTGGGGTGACGCACGTTAATAATCGAACCGCCTCACTCACCCGCAACGCGGCTTGCTCAGCCTGCAAATGACGGGATTCAGTATTCACGGCGATTACGTCTGGCCATTGGCCTTGCCATTTTTCCAGCGACGCCGCTAACGCCTCCAGACTAATCACCACGCGGGCATCACCACCCCGCGCGGCAAACGGTGCCGCGGTATCCAGCGCCCCAGATAGATCGTCGGCAATAATCGCCAATCGGCAGTCGCTCATGCCTTGGCGCCTCTGGCTAGTCGCCGGGCATAGGTAATCGCCGAGCCCATATTGGTGGCATCGGCTTTGCCCTGCCAGGCAATGTCGAAGGCGGTGCCGTGATCCACAGAAGTGCGCTGAAGTGGCAAGCCGAGGCTGACATTCACTGTAGTATCAAAGGCGATCAGCTTGACGGGAATATGGCCTTGGTCGTGATACTGGGCAATGACTAGGTCGAACTCGCCTTTCGAAGCGCGGTAAAACACCGTATCCGCCGAGATCGGCCCGCTCACATCAAAACCCTGTTCGCGCAAACGCTCCACCGCGGGGGCTATGCATCGGCTATCCTCGTCACCGAAAATCCCCCCTTCGCCACAGTGAGGGTTGAGCCCGGCCACGGCGATACGCGGCGCCTGCATGCCTAGCGCGACCAAGTGCGCGTGTCCCGCCTCCACTGTGGCGATGATGCGCTCTGGGGTCACTCTATCGATCGCATCGCGTAGCGACACGTGAGTGGAAACATGCAGGGTCGAGAGCGTCTCGGAGGCCAGCAGCATAAACGACGAGGGCGCMCCGGTCAGCGAGGCGAGCATGCCCGTGTGACCATCGTAATGGTGCCCGGCTTCGTGCAGCGCCGCCTTATTCAATGGGGCGGTGACAATCACTTGCGCGCGCCCCGCCTGCACCAGATCAACGGCTTTCTGAACGCAACGAAACGCCATATCGCCTGCACCGGCGCTGATTTGTCCATCGGGAATTTCGACTCCTTTGGGCACCTCCACCACCCCGACGGCCACACAGTCGTGCCCGCTTTCTACCTGGTCGAGTGGCACAAACGCCAGTTCAGCGCCAATGCTCGCCGCCGCACGGCGATAAATAGCCGGATCGCCGACCACCATGGCGCTGGCACGCTCGGCAGCCGACATGGCACTCAATGCGCGACAAATAATTTCCGGGCCAATGCCCGCAGGGTCACCCATGGTAATAACAATGTCGTAGCGCTGATTCGATTCGGACGTTGAGATAGTCATGGCATTAGCTGCCCGCCGTTAACCTCAATGATTTGGCCGTTAACGTAGCCACTAAGTGCATCGGTGCCCAGGAAGACATAGGCACCCACGCACTCTTCCGCCGTACCCAAACGGCCCATAGGAATCGACGCCCGAGCAGCGGCTAAATGAGCCTCACTGGAGTGGCGGTCATGAAAGTCAGTTGCAATCGTGCCGGGGGCCACGGCATTAACCCGAACATTATCGCCCGCCAGTTCCTTCGCCATATTGCGGGTTATCGTACTTACAAACCCCTTGGCAGAGGCGTATAACCCGGCACCACCCCCGCCACCGTTGCGCGCGGCAATCGACGTGGTGTGAATAATATTCCCTCTCCCTGCGCGGCGAAAATGCGGCAGCGCCGCTCTGCTGGCCATGACCACGGAGCGCACATTGAGATCCATGACCTGATCAAAAAGATCATCGCTCATATCGTCTAAACCAACGCGCTTCATCATGTCGCCAGCGTTATTAATCAACAGATCCAAACCGCCTAACCGCTCGGCAGCATCGTCAACAAGCTTTTGGGTTTCACTGCTGTGGCTGACATCCGCTGTAAGGGTAAAGGCGTCGCCACCTGCATCACGAATAGCCTGTGCCACCGCTTCGGCGGGCGCTTCACTGCTGTGATAGTGCACCGCCACGTAGGCCCCTAGCGCGCCCAACTGCTTAGCCACGGCGGCGCCGATGCCGCGGCTAGCTCCGGTAATCAATACTCGCTTGCCTTTCCACTCGTCTAACATGAAATTCTCCTTAATGCTTTTTGCTTTTATTGTTGAACGCCGTGCTCGGTGGAGTCGCCGTCATCTAGACAGATTTACCTATCGACCCGAAATAGAGCGGTGCGCTAGAGTAAGGCATGAACTGGCATACCTGTCATACAACACGATATCTATAACAGGATAGGCGATGGCGCACCAACCGCCAGTCGCGCACCATTTTTAACGACTCACTTATGACTGTTCCATTATCACTGTTCCATTATTACTACAGGAGGCACGCATGAACCCACTTTCCCTGACTGACGCCGTTCCCAATGACCTGGATAACGCGCTGCTGGTTGGCCGTGTATGGCTGGATAGCCCGCATGCTGGCCCCGCACTGGTTACCGTGCACGATAGCCAAGTCATTGATATCACCGAGCTTGGCCCGACCATGGCCGACCTGCTTGAACGCGACGACCTGCTGGAAGTTGTTAAACGCGCAGAAGGTAAGCCGCTGGGCAGTTTGGAAACACTCTTGGCTAATTCCCAGTCGTCTCCAGCGCAAGCGCCCTACCTGCTCGCCCCTTGCGATGTGCAGGCGGTCAAAGCGTGTGGCGTCACTTTTGCAGTCAGCCTGATGGAGCGAGTAATTGAGGAGCAAGCAGGTGGCGATCCCGCCCGTGCTGACGAGCTGCGTGACGACTTGCAGGCACTGATCGGCAGCGACCTTTCCAAGATTGCACCGGGTTCTGAAGAAGCGATGGCGCTTAAAAAAGCGCTACAGGCCCGCGGCGGCTGGTCGCAATATATGGAAGTTGGCATCGGCCCCGACGCGGAGGTATTTACCAAAGCTCAGCCGCTCTCCTCGGTGGGTTTTGGCACCCCGGTAGGTTTACACCCGTCATCTCAATGGAATAACCCCGAGCCGGAAATTGTCCTGGCAGTCGATAGCCGTGGTCAGGTGCGTGGCGCGACCTTAGGCAACGACGTCAACTTGCGTGACGTTGAAGGTCGCAGTGCGCTGTTACTCGGCAAGGCAAAAGATAACAATGCCTCCTGTTCTATTGGCCCGTTTATTCGCCTGTTTGATGACCATTTCGATATCGATAGCGTGCGCAACTGCCAGGTATCGCTGCGTATTGAGGGTGAAGATGATGACTTTCTACTCCAGGGTGAGAGCGATATGCGCGAAATTAGCCGCGATCCGCTGGATCTGGTCAGCCAAACCATCGGCGACCACCACCAATACCCGGACGGCTTTATGCTGTTCCTCGGCACTATGTTCTCGCCCATTCAGGATCGCGACGGTAAGGGCCAAGGTTTCACTCATCATATGAATGACCGCGTCACTATCGCCACCCCGGCCCTGGGCGCCCTGGTCAATAAGGTAGGTAGAAGCGATCAGCTGCCGCCCTGGACCTACGGTATTCGCGAGCTGATGCGCCACTTGGCACGCCGCTAATACTCCTCTTATCAATCAGTACGCCACCCACCTCAACGCCAAGGAGAGCACAATGACAACCATCACTCGCGTCGAGATTCAGGATATCCGTTTTCCCACCTCGCGTTCTCTGGATGGCTCGGATGCCATGAACGCCGCGCCGGATTACTCCGCCGCCTACGTCATCCTGCACACCGATGACGGCAGCCCTGAAGGGCATGGGTTAACCTTTACCATTGGTCGCGGCAACGAGATTGTCGTCACCGCCTTGCAGTCGCTGTCACCACTGATTGAAGGGCGGTCACTTGCCTCAATTACCGACAATATGGGCACCTTCTGGCGGGAAATTACCGGCGACAGTCAGCTGCGCTGGATCGGCCCCGATAAAGGCGCGATTCACCTAGCCACCGCCGCCATCGTTAACGCCGTGTGGGATATGTGGGCGAAAAACGAAGGCAAGCCGGTGTGGAAACTGCTGGTAGATATGACGCCGGAACAGCTGGTGCGCTGCCTCGATTTCCGCTTTGTCACCGATGCGCTAACCCCGGAAGAAGCGATCTGTTTACTGCGCCGCCAATCCTCCGGCAAAGCCGCCCGGGAAGCCGAAATGCGCAGCGATGGCTACCCTGCCTACACCACCTCCGCGGGTTGGCTGGGCTACAGCGACGAGAAAGTGCGCGGCCTGGCCCGGGAAGCGCTGGCGGAAGGCTGGACCCATTTTAAGCAAAAGATCGGCGGCGATATCGAAGAGGATGCCCGCCGGGCGGCCCTACTACGCGATGAGATCGGCTGGGGCAACGTGCTGATGATGGACGCCAACCAGGTGTGGGAAGTCGACGAAACAGTCACCAAAATGCGCCGCCTAGCGGAATTTGACCCGCTGTGGATTGAAGAGCCCACCAGCCCTGACGATATTCTCGGCCATGCAGAGATCCGCCATCGCGTCGCGCCGATTGGTGTTGCCACCGGCGAGCACTGCCACAACAAAGTGATGTTTAAGCAGTTCTTCCAGGCCGATGCCATCGACTATTGTCAGCTCGATGCAGCACGCCTGGGTGGGCTTAACGAAGTCATTCTAGTGGTGCTGATGGCCGCCAAGTTTGGCGTACCGATTTGCCCTCACGGTGGTGGCGTTGGGCTTTGCGAATATACCCAGCATATCTCACTGTTCGACTACATCGCAGTATCCGGTAGCCTTGAGGGCCGTGTGCTTGAGTATGTGGATCACCTTCACGAGCACTTTATCGACCCGGTGGTCATCAACCGAGGCCGCTACCAGGTACCCGAGGCGCCGGGTTACAGTATTGCCATGCACGCTGCGTCCCAAGCACAGCACCGCTTCCCAGAGGGCGCGGCCTGGCAGGAAGAGCATTAATGACCGAGACGACCACCTTTTTAGATGAACTGACCCACCTGCTCGGCGAGCGCGGTCTGCTGCGCAAGCCGGACGCCATGGCCCGCTACGTCAGCGACTGGGCGGGCGACACATTAGGCATGCCGTTGGCCGTGGCCCGCCCGGCCAGTACCTTGGACGTCGCCGAAGTCGTTAAGCGCTGCTATGAGCAAGGCGTCGCCATGACGCCCCAAGGTGGCCATAGCGGTTTGGTGGCAGGTGCCTTGCCCGCCGCTAATGGTCAGGAACTGGTGATCAGCTTAGAGCGCTTAAATAGCGTGCGCGCGATTGACCCGGTTAACTTCACCATCACGGTAGACGCGGGCTGTATTCTTGAGAACGTTAAGCTAGCGGCAGCTGAGCATGATTGCGACTTCCCGCTCTCGCTAGGCGCACAAGGCAGCTGTCAGATTGGCGGCAATATCGCCACCAACGCAGGTGGGCTTAACGTGCTGCGCTACGGCATGATGCGCGAGCTGGTGCTGGGGCTTGAAGTAGTCCTGCCCGACGGGCGCGTTTGGGAAAGCCTGAACGCGCTGCATAAAGACAACCGCGGTTACGACCTTCAACAGCTGTTTTTAGGCAGCGAAGGCACCCTGGGCATCGTCACTGGCGCGGTGCTCAAGCTCTCACCGCGCCCGACCCAAAACCGTACCGCACTGCTTGGCCTGCCCTCTGTTCAGGCGGTGATTGATCTTTACGGTTTGGCTCGCCGCGACTGCTGCGACCTATTGACCGCTTTTGAGCTGATCCCCCGCCGCTGCATTGAGCTAGCGATCGAAGCAACGCCTGAGCTGCGCGACCCGATGGAGAGCGCCTACCCCTGGTACGTGCTAATGGAAGTTGCGGCTACGGGCCCGATAGATTTAGGTGCAATGCTGGAACAACTGCTGGAAACCGGCATGGAGCGCGAGCTGGTGCTGGATGGCGCCCTGGCCTCTAGCGACACTCAATCCGCCCAGCTATGGCAGTTCCGCGAAAGCATGCTGGAAGGCCAGCGGCGGCGCGGCGAGCACTTGCGCACCGATATCTCAGTTCCTATCTCGGCAATTCCCGACTTCGTCACACGTGCAACCGAAGTGGTCATGGCCGCTTCTTCCGAGTGCGAAATTATCGCCTACGGCCACGTAGGCGATGGCAATCTGCACTTCAATATTCTGCCGCCTATCGCTATGGCGAACAGTGATAAGAAAGCCCACCTGCATGATCTGGAGGAACAGCTGTTTGAAGTGCTCGACGACTTCCACGGCAGCATCAGCGCCGAGCATGGCATTGGCCGCACCAAACAGGCACCCTACCTGGCGCGGCTATCGCCGATTGAGCTAGAGATGGTCAGCGGTGTTAAGGCACTGTTCGACCCCAAGGGGCTAATGAATCCAGGCAGGATTTTGCCTGCGGGGCTTTCCCAACAGGCAAAGTCGATGGTCAATACCCCATAATATCTGGTAGCCAAGTGGCTAACCCCGGCACAGCGATTAGTAACAAAATAGTGGCGATAATCGGCAGTAAGAACGGCATGATAGCCGTAACGACCTGACCGTAGCGCAGCCGGGTAATGCCCACCATTAAAAACAGCACGGTGCCGAAGGGCGGCGTAATCACCCCCACCGAAAGCGTAATCACCATCACGATACCAAAGTGAACGGGATCTAATCCGGCACTGAGTGCCGCTGGCACCACAATCGGGGTGAAAATCAGGATGCTTTCAATCACCGACATAAAGCAGCCAATCAGCAGAAAGAACAGCGCAAAGCAGAGCAGCAGTGCAAAMATGGGCATATCGATGCTGSCGACCTGGCCCGCCAACGCCTGGGGGATGCCCATGCGCACMAGAATCCAGCCATAAAAACTGGATACCGCAATAATCAGCAGGATCACCGCGCTAAACATCAGGGTGCGGCGGAAGGCACTGTAGAGATCCCGCCAATTCAAATCCCGATAGATCAAGCCACCCAGAATGACCGCATAGAGCGAGGCAATCGCACCAGCTTCCGTCGGCGTGAAAAAGCCGCCCCAAATGCCACCGACAATAATCGCCGGCATCATCAACGGCAGAATTGCACGCTTACCAGTGCGGGCCACTTCACAGGCATCAAAGGGTGTTGGCTTGGGCATCACCACCTTGCCCGTGGTTGCCAGCAGAACCGTCATGCCCATCAGCAGCAGCGCCATCAAAATACCCGGCAGCAGCCCCGCCATAAACAGCCCGCCAATACTTACATTGGCCAGCCAGCCATAGACGACTAGCGCGATGCTGGGCGGTAGAATCGGCCCGATAACGCTGGAGGCAGCGGTGATACCTGTGGAGTAATCCAGCGCATAGCCACGCTCTTTCATGGCCTTGATTTCGATGCTACCAAGGCCTGCGGCATCAGCCACAGCGGTGCCTGACATGGTGGCAAAGATGGAACTGGCCACTACGTTAGCATGGCCAAGGCCGCCCTTGGTAAAGCCCACCAAGGCAGTGGCGAAATCAAAAATCCGCGTAGTGGKGGAGCCGATATTCATAATATTGGCGGCCAGAATAAACAGCGGAATCGCCAACAGCGTAAAGTTATTGAGCGTTTGCACCATACGTAGCGGMAAAAGCTCGACAGGWAAACCGCCAGTCCCGGTAAATACCAAGGCGATAAACGAGGTGACGCCAATAGCGACGACTACCGGCAAGCCAATCGCCATTAGCACTAACAAGCCGCCGACAAAAATCAGTAGTTCGGTCATGGTTTGGCTATCTCCTCTGTACGCTCCTCTTCGAGGGAGGCCTCCAACCACGCCACCGGTCCACGCAGGGTTTGCCACAGAGCAATCAGCGCCATGCCCGCAAAGCTGAAGAAAACACCGTAGTAGAGGTAACTAAAACTGATGCTTAACGAGACCGTTTTATTATTGGCGCTCATATCCGACATGATCCATGCGCCCCACGCAGCGAGCAGAAAAAAACCGCAGGAAATCAGCGCTGTGAGCCGATATTGGATGTTTTTACCCAGCCCTGAGAGCTTGTGACTAAACAGATCTACCACCAGGTGCTCGCTGCGCACCCACGCCGATAATGAGCCAAAGCCAATCGCGTAAATCGCCAGCATTGACGCCACTTCTTCGGTCCAGGGCATACCTAGCCCCAGCAGGTCACGGGCAATAACGGCCGCCACGATTAGCAGCAGAATGGCCGCCATTAACGCTACGCCCACCCCATCGCATAGCCGGGTGACGCCGCGCAGCGTGTAGAAAGCAATTCGATCTGGCCCGTTACTGGGCGCTACCGCATCTTCCACAGAAGAACTCCTTACCCTGACGTCTTTTTGGTCGTCTATGAAACTACAACGACGGCCCCATGGGGCCGCCGCGATTTCTGGCCAGCACGCTTTACTCGCTGTCGTTACCCAGCGCATCTTCACGCACACCGTCGGCCATGTCAGCCATAACACGATCGATGGCCGGTAACGCCGCTTCGCGGAAAGGCGTCACATCCGGCTCAATGACGGTCATCCCTTCATCCTGAAGTGCTTCCAGATAGAACTCGTCAAGTTCACGCTCTTGCTCTGAACCGTATTGACGAGCTACGTCGATCGCCTCTTCAATCAATGCCTGGTCATCGGCTTCTAGGCCATCCCACCAGCGCGAACTGGCCACCCAGCTCCACGGAAACTGTACGTGGCTGGTCATAATCAGGTAGTCCTGTACTTCCCATAGGCGACGGGTATAGGGGGAGGAGAGCGAGTTCTCGTGGCCATCTACCTGGCCGGTTTGCATGGCGAGATAAATCTCTGGCGCAGGCACGTTCACTACCTGAGCGCCGATCTCTTCCCACACTTCCAGCCATACTGGCAGCGAAGGCAGGCGCAGGCGGAAACCATCCAGATCAGCCGGCGTGTGTATCTCCTTGTTAGCGGTCATGTGGCGGGGCCCGCGGTGCTGCAAACCAAAATACTTCAGGCCACCCTGGCTTTCTGCTTTCTCAACCAGCGCTTGGCCGGAAGGGCTCTCCATATAGGCGTCTACTTCATCCCAGGTGGTGAACACAAAGGGAACCGTAATGGCGTCGTATTCAGGCGCATACTGCTGGCGCCAGTTACCACCGGTAATGGAGAGCTGGGTTTGGCCCAGATTCAGCAGTTCCAGCACGGCGTTCTCACCGCCCAAAGAACCGGCTAAAAAAGGACGCACTTCAAAGCGGCCTGGTGCCTGTTCCTCTAAATATTCAGCAAAGCGTTCAACGGCGGCGCTTTCCGAACCGCCTTCGCTCATAGTGTTGTTGACTTGAATTTCGATCGGATTAGCCAAGACGAACGGGGCCGTCGTTAGCATGCCTAGGGTAGCCAGCGTGGCAAGTAGTTGTTTCCGCATGGGAGGACTCTCTACGATTGTCGTTATTGGGTGTGATGCTGGTTTGATCTTGAAACAAGCTGCCCAGTGTCTCAAATCGACGTTCGAGAAGGCTGGCTTCGTCAAATACGATGGCTTGGCTTTAGAGTATGCTCCCATTCCGGCTATGTTGGGTGAGGTGGTCGACTAAATGCCGAGCTGTGACTGGAAGCGTGGCGTAACGGCGCATGCCAATGACCAACTCCCGCTGAGCCCATGGATCGCTGAGCGGAATGCTTTTGAGCTGCAAATCGCCCAGATCACGATAGATGGTCTGCTCGGGAAGTACCCCCACACCCATGCCGTGGTGAATCATGCGGCAAATAGCGTCGAAGCTGCGTACCTGAATGCGCATATGCAGCGCTTTGCCGGCCAGATTGGCCTTTTCATTCAATAGCGATTGCAGCGAAGCGTCCTGCTGTAAGCCGATAAAATCAAACGCCAGCGCTTCGTTAAAGGCGATGCTTTCACGCTCTGCMAAGGGATGGTCAATGGGCGTCATCAACACTAGCCGATCATGCCGATAGGAGAGCTGCTGCAGGTCGGGCGCCGCCACATGCCCGGCGAAAATGCCAATGTCGGTTAGCCCATCGCGAACCGCGGCAATGATTTCACTGCTGACCCGCTCTTGTAGATCAATTTTGATTTCCGGATAGAGGCGGGAAAAGGCGCTGAGATCCTGAGGAAGAAAGGCAATAATTGCCGAGGTATTGGAGTGAATGCGCACATGGCCGCGCACGCCCTCACCATATTCGCTAAGCTCTGCGTTAAGGCGTTCAATGTTATCCATAATACGCCGAGCATGATGTAGAAATGCTTGGCCTGCGGGGGTCAACTCCACGCCTCGAGGGCGACGATAGAGCAGCGTTGTGCCCACCAGCGCTTCCAGGTCGCTTATACGTTTGCTCACCGCGGCAAGCGCCAAATGTTCGCGCTCGGCAGCCGCCGTCAGACGCCCCTCATCCGCTACGGAGATAAACAGTTTAAGGGTGACGAAATCGAAGCGGCGCATGTAACGGACTCCTTTAAAGCAAGCTCACTATGGTAGCCCACACCTTCGCCAGCCACGAACCCTTTGTTACCGATTGCCTAATTGTCGCCCCTGATCAGCTCACGCATGCTGACAAGTAGTGATACACCAATGATAAGAGAGAGCCTTAATGAATGCTTCCGAAGCGCGCCAGCTTCCGCTACAGGGCTTAAAAGTGCTCGAGCTTGGCCAACTGATTGCGGGGCCATTCGCCACTAAGCTGCTGGGCGAATTCGGTGCCGATGTGATTAAAATTGAGCCGCCCGGCACTGGCGACCCACTTCGCAAATGGCGAATGCTGGAAGAAGGCACCTCGCTGTGGTGGCATGTGCAAACCCGCAACAAGCGCTCTGTGGCGCTGGATTTACGCAGCGAAGAGGGGCAAGGCCTGGTGCGCCAACTCGCCGCCGAGGCCGATGTAGTGGTGGAAAACTTCCGCCCCGGCACCTTAGACAACTGGGGGCTAGGCTGGGAAGCGCTCTCCACACTCAACCCGCGGCTGATCATGGTGCATATTTCCGGCTACGGGCAAACGGGGCCCTACCGCGACAAGCCTGGCTTTGGGGTGATTGGCGAAGCCATGGGCGGGCTGCGTTATCTTACCGGTCAGCCGGGGGAGCCTTCCGTGCGCGTGGGCGTGAGCATCGGCGACTCGCTTTCCGCGTTGTACGCCGTCATCGGTACACTACTCGCTCTTCAGGAGCGCMCCCGCAGCGGCCTGGGCCAAGAGATCGACGTTGCCCTGTATGAATCAGTATTTGCGATGATGGAGAGCCTGCTGCCGGAGTTCGATGCCAGCGGCCAGGTGCGCGAACCCAGCGGCAGCGCCCTGCCCGGCATTACCCCATCAAACGCCTACCGATGCCAGGGCGGCGATTATGTGCTGATTGCCGGTAACGGCGACAGCATCTTCAAGCGCTTGATGGGCGTGATTAGTCGCGATGACCTCGCCAACGACCCGGCGCTGGCCCATAACGATGGGCGCAGCCAGCAAGCCGAGATGATTGATGCGGCGATTCAGGCGTGGACGGAAGATCGCCCTCGGGATGCCATTCTGCAAGCCCTGGATGAGGCCCGCGTTCCCGCAGGCTACCCCTACACTGCAGAAGATATCGCCCATGACCCCCACTATTTAGCCCGCGAGATGATTCAAACCTTTACCCGCCCCAACGGCAAACCGCTCAAAGTTCCCGGCGTGTTGCCTAAGCTTAGCGCTACCCCTGGGCGACTTGGCGGCGGCGGCCCGGCGCTTGGCCAGCATACCGACGATGTTTTGGATGAGCTGGGCATTGACCACGAAACCCGCGCCAAACTACGCCAAGCGGGCATTATCTAGGAAGTTTATTATGAGCCAGTTATCACCCTGCCCCGCCAAGATAGAGATCAACGAAGTTGCTCCCCGGGACGGCCTGCAGATAGAGGCACGCTTTGTGCCCACAGAAGACAAAATTCGCTGGATCGATGCGCTCTCCGCCACCGGGCTACGACGTATTGAAGCAACGTCGTTTACGTCGCCTAAAGCGATCCCCAACCTGCGTGATGCCGCTGAGGTGGTGACCGGCATTCAACGCCGGGAGGGCGTCGATCTCACCGTACTGGTACCCAACGTAAAAGGCACCGAACGGGCGCTGGCCTGCCAAGTGGATGAGATCAATCTGGTGATGTCTGCCAGTAATAGCCATGGTTTGGCTAACCTGCGCATGACGCCGGAACAATCCCTTGAACAGTTCGTAGCTATTTTGGAACTGACACAGGGTAGCGGCGTTTTTATCAATGCATCGCTTTCCACGACCTTCGGTTGCCCCTTCGAAGGCGAAGTGCCCGAAGCGCGGGTACTTGAGCTCATTGAACAACTTATCGGCCTTGGCATTCAGGGAGTTACTCTCTGTGACACCACTGGTATGGCCAACCCTTCGCAGGTCAAACGCCTGTGTGAAGCAGTGCTTAAGCGCTGGTCAGAAACACCGTTCACGCTGCACTTCCACAACACCCGCGGAATGGGGCTGGCCAACGCGCTAGCGGCATGGCAGGCGGGCATTAGCCGTTTTGACTCATCACTAGGCGGGCTGGGCGGCTGCCCCTTCGCCCCCGGCGCCAGCGGTAATGTATGCACCGAAGATTTGGTGCATATGTTTGAGGCCATGGGCGTCGATACCGGCGTCGATTTGGATGCCCTACTTGAGGTCGCCGCCACCCTTCCCGMCCTTATCGGCCATGATGTGCCGGGGCAGGTGGTAAAAGCCGGGAAATCGACTCAGCGTTATGCGATGCCATAAGTTCATGCCTAAAGCTCACGTCTAATCGTTAGGCAGGCCCAATCACATGCTTCACTTCCAGATAAGCACTTAGCCCCCAAGGGCCTAGTTCACGCCCAATGCCGCTGCGCTTGAAGCCGCCCCAGCCGGTTTCGGGGAGCACCAGCTGCTCGCTGTTGTACCAAATGCTGCCCGCTTTCAGTTGCCGCCCAATGCGTTTTGCCCGCTCGGGGTCGCCGCTAATCACCGTGGCTGCCAGACCAAAGACGCTGTCGTTGGCAAGCTGAACCGCCTCGGCTTCGCTTGCCACGCTGTGTCCGCAGAGCACCGGGCCAAAAATCTCTTCCTTCCACAAGCGGCTTTCCACCGGTACATCGCGATAAAGCGTGGGGGACAGGAAGTAGCCTTGAGCGGGCAACGTGCGGTGTTGCGCATCGCGCACGACCGTTAGCCCTTCCTGTTCGGCCAGATCCAGATAGCGCTGCACGGCGTCGCGCTGCTTGGCGCTGGTCAACGGTCCTAAATCCGTACCTTCGGCAACCGGGTCGCCCAGCGTCAGCGCATCCATACGCTCGGCAAGGGCTGTGTAGAGTGCTTCGGCCACGTCTTCGTGCACCAATAAACGCGAGGTCGCCGAACAGATTTGCCCGGCGTTGAAGTAGATACCGGCCATTACCCAGTCGGCGGCCTGGGCGGGGTCGGCGTCTTCCATCACCAGAATCGGTGACTTTCCGCCTAGTTCCAGAGAAACGCTGGCGGTACGGGCGCTTGCCGCTTGCATCACCGCTTCACCGACGCGGTTGCTGCCGGTAAAGGAAATTTTATCCACATCCGGATGGTTGGTCAGCGGTGCACCGATGCCCTCACCGTCGCCGTTTAGAAGGTTGAGCACCCCAGCAGGTAGGCCAATCTCTAGGGCTATTTCTGCCAGCACCCGCTCGGGGAGCGGCGTAACTTCGGACGGTTTAAGCACCGCGGCACAACCGGCCGCCAAGGCGGGCGCCAGCTTCCAGGCGCTGGTCACCAGCGGGAAATTCCACGGCGCAATCAGCCCTACCACGCCCACGGGGTCGTGATAGGTACGCGCCTCGACGCCTTCCATTTCCACACTGACCAATTCGCCCTGGCGGGCATCCAGTGCCTTGGCCTGCCCGGCGTAGTAGCGATAGCAGGCAATGGCATCGTCTAGATCGATCTCCGCTTCTGCAAGCGGCTTGCCGTTGTTGGTCGCTGAAAGCGTGATAATCGAGTCTCGGCGCGTTGCCAGTGCATCGGCAAACCCCTCAAGGTATTTAGCCCGTGCGGTTCCGCCCAGCGCCTGCCAGGCGGGCTGCGCCAGCTTTGCGGCTTTGACGGCGGCGTCGACATCCGCGGCGTCACCTGCCGTAACCTGGGCAATCCGCTCTTCGCGGAAAGGATTCATTACGTCGAGCAGGCGAGTGCCCGCCGAGGGCACCCATTGGTTGTTGATGAATTGGTGGTCAACAACCGAAGGGTAATCGGCCTGGGAGGTCATGGGCATAATCGTGGCTCCTTTAGAGGTCGTGTTGGCGAAGCCAATCATCGATGAGCGTTGTGAGATGCTGGCCGCTAAAGCTGGGGAAATGGCCGCCGTGGACGGTGCGGACGGGCAGCTTGCGCAGCCGCCGCATGCTGGCAGCGTAGTCGGTAAGATCGCTGTGCCAGAGGTCTTCAATGAGCGGGCCATCGTAAATCAGATCGCCCGAGATCAGCGTCTGGGTGGCCGCCTCCCACAGGGCGATGCCGCCGGGGGAGTGGCCCGGCGTATGGATCACCTCCCACTGACGGTTCCCCAAGTCCAGTATTTCGCCATCCGCCAGCGGGCACACCTGCTGCGGTGCCGTGATGCGGTAGCGCGTGTGCGAATAGGGTTCGGGAGGTAGCGCCTCAAACATGTCATCGCTGAGAAACTGGTCAGCCAGGGTGCTCGTGTTATCGGGTGAGGCCAGGATGTCCGCCTCAGCGGCATGCACATGGCAACAGCCAAACTCGTGGGCGGCGCCGATATGGTCAAAGTGCGTGTGGCTGGCAACCGCCAGCAGGTCACGCTCGGCAAGCTGCGCCACGTGCTGACGTAGCGGCACTGCGCCCAGCCCAAAGTCCACGACCATGCCGCGCTTGCTGCCCTGCACATGCCAGATATTGCAGCGATAAAACGGCTTGATCCACGGTTCATCCACTAGGGTGATACCGTCCGCCTTAGGGGTAGTACGGTACCATTGCTTTTCACTGATACGTTGAAGGCTCATGCAGCCACCCGTTTCCCGGCAACTGCCTTACTGACCACGAAATAGAGCGCGCCAGTGATCACGAATACCGGCAGCGACGCGCCAAAATCAAGTGGTGCGACCCAGTTCCAGTAGTAAGCCAGTAACGCCCCGACCGCGTAGCTGCCCAGCGCCAGCCAGTTGAAGGCGGGAAGGCTATGTTCAGCCTGTATCAGCTGTGCTGAGGTATAACGCTGGCGACCCAGCAGGTAGTAATCCACGATCATCAGCGAAAAGGCCGGAATAAAGACGCTGCCGATAATCAACAGAAAGGTCTGGAACTGATCGAGAATGCCAGGGATGAGCGCGCCCACCACCGATACCACGCCAATGATCAACGCCGGTTTCCAGAACGGCACATTGGGACGCACGCTCATGAATGAAAGCGTCGCGCTGTAGACGCACATCACGTTGGTGGTCAGCACCGAAAAGAAAATCACCAGGGCGGCGGGCAGGCCGAAACCGAAGCCGCTGAGCAGGGTCGTCGGGTCGTAGGTGGGCTCCATACCCACGCTGATTGACAGCGCTGACACCGTGGCGCCCAGGCCCATCGCTACCAGCGTTGCCACCACGTAGCCGCCCCAGGTGCCCACCACAGCGGCTTTTAGCGAGCGGCAGTGGCGGTTGTAGTCCGCCGCCAATGGAATCCAGGAAAAAGCCGTCGCGACCACAATATCGAACACCACGCCGCCGCCCAACACGCCTTCGGGTTCCAGCTGGGTGATGCTTGGCAGATCGTAATGGCGATTAAGCGCGAACAGCACCACCGCCGAGAGCCCCAGCATCAGCAAGGCCGCTATCTTCTCGACTTTCTCGATCCCCAGATGGCCACGCAGGGCAATCAGCACCACCAGTGATTCACAGATGACTGTGAAGAGCGCGACATTGGAGTAACCGGTCAGTCTTTCCACGGCGTAGTCCAGACTCATGCCGGCGAGCAGCGCCTGGATCCAGCTCCAGGCAATCAGCGCCAATAGATTCACCCAGGCGGGGAAATTAGCGCCTTTTCTGCCGAAGGTGCCCCGCGCCAGCACCATGGTGGTCATGCCGGTTTGCTGGCCCATCACCCCGATCAATACTAGCGGGATAATCCCTACCGCTGAACCGATCAATATCAGCAACATCGCATGCTGAAAGGTCAGGTCAGGGACTAAAAACATGCGGTCAGGATGGTGGTGACCACCACGTTGGCGCCGAGCCACAGGGCAAAGGTTCCCGGCAGCCCAAGGCTGTGTTCAACGTCGTCGGCAGATAGGGTGTCCTGGCCGAGCACATGGTTATTCTTCATTGTTATCTCCTGGTGACATCAGGTTTTTCTGCCAGGCAGTAGCGTCAATTTCGATCAGTAGAGGCCCGCTGGTTTCCCGGTTGGCGAGCGCCTTGGCAAGTTCCGCGGGGCTTTCTACCAGTACGCCGGGACAACCAAAGCCCTCGGCCAGGGKGAGGAAATTGGGCGCCTGAATATCCACGCCCAGGCGCGCCACACCGTTGGCATCCATATAGCGACGAATCTCTTCGTAACCAGCGTTATGCCACAGCACAATCACCACGGGCAGGCGCTCTTCTACGGCGGTGGCGATTTCCGAGAGCGKAAACATCACCCCGCCGTCCCCCMCCAGTGCCACCACCGGCAGATCCGCTCGCGCTAACTGTGCGCCCAACGCCGCCGGTAGACCATAGCCCAAGGTGCCGTAACCCGTTGAGGCATTGAAATAACGCCTGGGCGCGGGCTGGCTGACCAGGTGGTTGCCGGCGTATACCGGTGCGGTGGAGTCGCCCACTAGAATGGCATCAGGTAGGTGCTCGGCAAGCATTGCATACAGCGGCACAAAGTCGCTAAAGGCCGGATCGTTTTCCAGATTCAATGCGCTCAATACGGCAGCGGTTCGCTCAGTGCCTTGGCGCTTCAGCGGCTCGGAGAGGTGGTCAAGAAGAAGCTCAAGGCTACGCCCAGCGTCGCCGACTAAACCCAGGGTTACGCGCTGATTGCGCACCAACTGCTCTGGGTCGAGATCGATACGAATCAACGTGCCGTTGAGATGAAAGCCACCATCAAACACAACGTCGTAATCGGTCTCGCCAAGTTCGGTGCCCACCGCCAGAATCACATCGGCGTTGGCCGCCAGCTCACGCACCGCGGGCAACGCTGCATTGGCACCCAAATCCAGCGGGTGGTCACGGCCCAGCAGGCCTTTGGCGTTGATCGTGGTCACCGTGGGGGCATCTAGCTTGTCGACGAATGCTCGCGCTGCTTCTGGGGCTGAAACGCAGCCACCGCCTAATAGCACCAGGGGCTGTTTCGCCGCGTGTAACAAGCGAGCGGCTTCGGCAAGCCCTTCTGGATCAGGCGCGGCGCGGTAAAGCCTAGGCGCCTGCCAACTCACCGGCGCGTTCACCGGTGCATTGAACAGATCGATGGGAATTTCGATGTGCACCGGGCCCGGCCGCGCGCCGTTGAACACGGCAAAGGCGCGGGCCAGCACCTCGGGTAGCGTATTGGCGTTCAGCAGCGTGTGGCTGAACCTCGCCACGCCGCTGATCATCTGCTGCTGGCTGGGCAGCTCGTGCAGCCGCCCTTGGCCCATGCCCAGCGTATCGCGACGATTCACGCTGGAGATCACCAGCATGGGGATCGAGTCCGCCAGGGCCTGGCCCATGGCGGTCGCTATATTGGTCATCCCCGGCCCGGTGATAATCAGGCACACACCCGGCTGGCCGCTGGCCCGGGCATAGCCGTCGGCCATAAACCCTGCGCCCTGCTCATGGCGTGGCGTGACATGCCTCACATCGCTGCCTTCCAGGCCGCGGTAAAGCTCCACCGTGTGCACACCGGGGATACCGAACAAGGTACGCACCCCGTAAGTATCGCGCAGCAGGTGAATCAGCAGTTCGGCACAGGTCATCGTCGCTTGATTGCTCGTTACATCAGTATTCGTTGCATCAGCGTTCATTACAGGCCCCTTAGAAGAAAAACGTATGGGCCATAAAGGCAATGATCGGCAGCGTAATGGCCGTACGCAGCAGGAAGATGGCGACCAGCTCCCAGAGCTTAATAGGGATTTTCGACTTGAGCAGCAGTGCGCCAATTTCCGACATGTAGATCAACTGGGTGAGCGACAGGCAGGCAATCACAAAGCGGGTGAGTTCGCTTTCGATATTGGTCGCCAGCACCGCGGGCAGGAACATATCGGCAAAACCCACCAGAGTGGCAGGCGCCGCCGCCTCTGCTTCAGGAATCCGCAGCAGCTCAAGCACCGGTACCATGGGGTAGGAAAGCCAGGTAAATAGCGGGGTAAATTCCGCCAGAATCAGTGCCACCGTACCAATAGCAAAAACCAAGGGCAGTAAGCCGAGGAAAATATCCATCACGTTGAGGAGCGCCAAACGTGCCAGCTCACGGGGCCCAGGAGCTCCAGCGGCACGATTAGTGGCCTGAACCAAGCTGTAACGAAACAGGCCCACTTTTTCAGTGCGCTCTTCGCTCAACTGGCAGCCTACGGGCTCGTAATAGTCATTGGATTTGCGCGACAGCGGCGGCAGGCGAGGCACAATCACCGCAGCGATCAATCCGGACACCACCACCGTAAAGTAGAACTGCACAAACAGGTGGTTGATATCCACGAAGCTGGTAACGAGCAGCGCAAACGCAATCGACACCACGGAAAAATTGGTGGCAATCACCGAGGCTTCCCGGCGGTTATAGAATCCCTGCTCGTACTGCTGCGTGGTGATCAGCACGCCGACGGTGCCCGAGCCCATCCAGGAGGCAGTGGCATCGATGGCGCTGCGCCCCGGCAGGTTAAAAATCACCCGAAACGGCTTACGTACCATGCTGCCGATGAACTCCATAAAGCCAAACTCGACCAGAAACGGCAGCAGCAGCGCGGCAAAGAAAAAGAAGGTGAGCAGTACCGGCGCCAGGTCATTGAGCATCACGCCACCGGTAAAGGAAGCAGTCACGAACTCAGGCCCGAACTGAAAATAGGTCATCACAGCAAAAAGCGCGCCTAATACGCGCATCGCAAGCCACACCGGGCCAACATGAAACATTTCGTGCAGCATGCCCTTTTTGGCCCAGGAAGGGTTAGCTAGCTTGGTGTAAATCGTCGCTACCACCGACAGGCAGAGCACAACGACAGCAATGGCCGGCAGCGCCGAGCCCAGCAAAGCCTGCAGACTATCGGCCATGAGCCCCATGCCGATATTGATGGTATCGCCCACTTGAAAAGGGACGAGAAACAGCAGCACCCCAATTAGCGATGGAATGATAAATTTCAGTAAGTGCGCGCGGGGTATCGGTGCCGACGAGGTCGGCTGTTCCGATTTAACGTTGCTATACGACATAGGGGTCACCCATTGGAAGTGATTATTGGAGGTGGCTGGCGGCGTAGCTAGGTCAGTACTTTTTTATTTAGTCGCTATTTCTTTGTTAGCCATTTGGTCGGCGTCACTCGCTGTGTTTAACGCCCGGCAGTACGCAGAGCATTTCATACAGCAGCGTGGCGCCCATCAGCGCGGTGTTGCCGCTGGGATCATAAGGKGGTGACACTTCCACTAGATCGCCGCCGACAATATTCAGCCCAGCGGCACCGCGAACCAGCTCCAATCCTTGGGTAGAGGTCAGCCCGCCCATTTCCACCGTGCCGGTGCCGGGGGCAACAGAAGGATCCAGGCCGTCGATGTCGAAACTGATGTACACCGGAATATCGCCCATCTGCTCACGCACCTCGGCCATCAAGGGCGCTAGCGAGCGATACCAGCACTCTTCGGCGGGAACGACGCGAAAGCCCTGGTCGCGACACCAGTCAAAATCTTCAGCGGCATAGCCGGTACCGCGCAGTCCGATTTGCACTACCTTTCCATGGGCCAATAAGTCCTCCTCCTGGGCGCGACGAAACGGCGTGCCGTGGGCAATTGGCTCGCCGAACATGTGCTCATTGACATCGGCGTGGGCATCAATATGAATCAGCCCCACCGGGCCGTGTTTTTTGGCCATGGCGCGAAGAATTGGCAACGTCAGGGTGTGCTCCCCACCCAGGGTCAGCGGAATGCAATCGTGCTTGAGCACGTCGTCATAGAAGGCGGTGATGATGTCGACGCTTTTTGGCAGATGAAAGGTGTTGATAGGCACGTCGCCGATATCGGCCACCTGCAGACTTTCAAAGGGCGCTGCGCGGGTCGCCATGTTGTAGGGGCGCAGCATGCGCGACTCGTCGCGAATCTGGCGCGGCCCAAGCCGCGTACCGGGGCGGTTTGAAGTACCGATATCCATGGGAATACCGATAAATGCCGCATCCAGACCCTCGGCTGTCTCTTGGGTGGGCAGGCGCATCATGGTGGCAGGGCCTGCAAAGCGCGGCATGGTGTTGCCGCCCAGGGGCTGATTAAACTCCGACATACACATCTCCTATATTTTTTGGCGGTGAGCATGGTGTAGGTATTGGCCTAGCTCTTTTCACTACTCTTCTAAAGACATTGCACAGACCATGCCAAGTCGTAGATGCCTATAAAGTGGTGGGATTAGCGACCGAACGATGCAAAAATGAATCAGCCAGGTGCTTTTTTAATTCATTCTTGAATCAAAGATTCATAAATGAATCACTCAGAGGAGTCGGCTGCGATGAGTGAAATAGATAAACGCGTGCTGCGAACCATTGTGGAGACCGCAAACGACCACTTCTTTATCGTCAGTGGCGATGGGCAAATAGTCGATATTAGCCCAGGAGCCGAAGCGGTTTACGGGGTATCCAGAGAGGAGCTGCTCTCTAGCAGTGTGCAGCAACTGCAAGCGGCCGGGGTGCTCAAGCCCTCCATCACCATGGAAGTAATGCGCACCCGTCGGCCTGCGCAGATTATGCAGGTCACCGGCACGGGCCGCCGGGTGATCGCCGAAGCCTACCCTGTATTCGTCGACGGCAAGCTGGAGCGCATTATCAGCCGCTCGCGGGACTTAACCGACTTGCAGCTATTGCAGGACGAGTATGCGCTGCTACAAAAACGCTTTAGCGAACACTTAAAGCGCAGTCAGGCAGCGCCAGACGCGGAAGAGCAGGCGTTGGATGACGCCCTGGACAATTTGCAGGTGCGCAGCAGCGTGATGCGTGAAATTGCGCTACTGCTTAAGCGGGTCGCCCCTTCGGATGCCAACGTGCTGATGCTGGGTGAATCAGGTGTGGGTAAAACCGCCTTTGCCAAGCAGCTACACCGCTGGAGCCAGCGCTGTGACGGCCCCTTTATTGACGTTAACTGTGCGGCGATTCCAGAGAATCTGTTTGAGTCCGAGATGTTTGGCTACCAGCCCGGCGCTTTCAGCGGTGCCGCTCGCCAGGGCAAAGCCGGGCTGTTAGAGCAGGCCGAGGGCGGCACGCTGTTTTTGGATGAAATAGGCGAGCTGCCGCTGCTAATGCAAACCAAACTGCTCAAGGKGATCCAGGACGGTAGTTTGACCCGACTGGGTGACACCCGATCACGCAAGGTCAATTTTCGCTTGGTCGTGGCGACCAATCAGGATTTGGGCAAGCAAGTAGAGGCCGGACTTTTCCGTCTGGATCTTTACTACCGCCTCAATGTGATCCCGGTCACCCTGCCGCCGCTGCGTGACCGCCGGGAGGATATCCCCGACCTGGTTGAAGCGTGTTTAAACCGGCTCAACCAGCGCTATGGCCGGCAAAAAATTCTTGATACCCGCGTTTGGTCGACGCTGATGGGCAGCGAATGGCCGGGTAACGTCCGCGAGCTGGAGAACTGGCTAGAGAGAGCCTGGCTTTCCAGCCCCACCGATCAAATCGAGGAGCCCACCACACTCCCTCACGCCGAACAGCATCCGGCCAACTTGCCGAGCGCCTCGCCAGCAAGGTCGGCAGTAGCACTCGAGCCCCAGGAAACCCTCAAGCAATACCTAGCGCGGCTGGAGCGTGAAACGCTTGAAGAGCTGTGCAACACACTCCCCAGCACCTACGCCATTGCCGAGCGGCTGGGCATCAGCCAATCCAGCGTGGTGCGCAGGCTTCAGCGCTATGGCATCAAAGTCGCCAGGTGATTTTCTGCTTGACACAACGGCTGTCATCAACCATCCATGTAAGTGTCATGAAACGGCAACACCTTCAACACAAGCTGAACCAATAACAACCAACAGCCGGTGATGTGTGTGCTATGTCAAACCAATCGCGAATACGCTTAGAGGGCGTCACTAAACGTTGGGGCGCCTCTGCGGCTGTCGATGGTATCTCGTTTGATGTGACCCCAGGGCAGTTTGTCATTCTGCTCGGCCCTTCAGGCTGCGGTAAATCCACCACGCTTCGCATGATTGCAGGCTTGGAAGAAGCCAGCGACGGCCAAATTCATATTGGCGAACGCAACGTCACACGCCTGCCGCCCGGCGACCGTGGGCTAAGCATGGTATTTCAATCCTACGCCCTGTTTCCGCACTTAAGCGTTGCCGACAATATCGTGTTTGGCCTGCGCAGCCGCAAAGTTCCCAAAGATGAACAGCGCCAGCGACTGGCGAAAGTCGCCGAACTGGTCGATTTAACCGAGTACCTAGATCGCAAACCTGCCCAGCTTTCCGGCGGCCAACGCCAGCGGGTTGCTTTGGCGCGCTCGGTTATTTCCGAACACCCTATCTGCCTGATGGATGAACCGCTATCCAACCTCGACGCCCGGCTGCGCAGCGACATGCGCCGGGAAATCAAAGCATTACAGAACCGCCTGAATATGACGGTTATCTACGTTACCCACGACCAGGKGGAAGCCATGAGCATGGGCGATCGTGTGATTCTGATGCAGCATGGCAAAATCGTGCAGGACGGCACCCCAGACGAGCTCTATAACCGCCCCGCTAGCGCTTTTGCCGCTAGCTTTATTGGCAGCCCCGCGATGAACTTGCTACCACTCGTTAAAGGTGAACAGGGTGCCGTTATCGAAGGCGAACCGAGTACCCCCGTAGCCTCCTTGGATGCCGCTGGTGGCCACTTGGGCATCCGCCCGGAAGATGTCGAGCTGCGAATCGCACCCGGTTCCGGCGTACCCGCAAACGTATTAAGTGAAGAGTATCTGGGAGCGGACACCATTGCTTATGTCGCGGTGGGGTCGCACACCCTACGCGTGCGGCTTAGCGGCAAGCAGGCACTGACAGGCCAGCCATGCAGCCTCTATTGGACTTCAAAGAATACACACCTTTTCGATGCCGACGGCCTGCGGCGGGACGACCTGACACCGACCCCCTTACCCAGCTCATCTCGAAGCGTTCCTCGTCCACCGGCGGTGGGCTCTTTCCAACACTGACAGCAGTATTGACACTTGCGGAGTCTCTTATGCGTTTGCGTACCCCTTTTGCAATGACCGCCCTGGCAGCGGGCTTGTTAAGCGCCGCCCAGGTAAACGCGGATAGCGTCGATCTGACCATGTACTACCCGGTCGCGGTGGGCGGTGCTCTCACCGACGTCGTTGATAACCTGGTGGAAGAGTTTGAGAGCGAATACCCCGATATCAACGTGGAAGCGATCTACGCCGGTAACTACGACGACACCCGCGTGCGCGCCATGTCGGCAATGGAAGCGGGTGAAACGCCGCAACTGTCGGTCATGTTCTCCATCGATCTGTACGAGCTGATTGAGCAGAACGCCATCGTCGCCTTTGACGACCTGGTTGAAACCGATGAAGAGCGTGAATGGCTCGATGGCTTCTATCCAGGGCTGATGGAAAATGGCCAACTGGATGGCAAAACCTACGGCATCCCCTTCCAGCGCTCCACCATCGTACTGTTCTGGAACAAAGACGCCTTTGAAGCCGCCGGCCTAGACCCCGAAACACCCCCGGAAAMCTGGGAAGAGATGGCCGAGATGGCCGCGACCGTGCGCAAAGCCGCCAACGGCGAGCAGTGGGGCGTGATGGTGCCGTCGACTGGCTACCCCTACTGGATGTTCCAGGCCTTTGCCTTTCAGAACGGCCATCGGCTAATGAGCGAAGACGGCACCGAGGTCTACTTCGACGACCCCGCAGCGGTTGAAGCACTGGAGTACTGGGTGTCACTGGCCACCGAGCATAACGCCATGCCCGACGGCACCATCGAGTGGGGCACCCTGCGCCAGAACTTCCTTGAAGAGTCCACGGCAATGATGTGGCACACCACGGGCAACCTGACAGCCGTACGCAGCGAAGCCAATTTTGATTTTGGCGTCGCCATGCTGCCGATGAAAACCCAGCGCGGCAGCCCCACCGGCGGCGGAAACTTCTATATTTTTGAAGACGCCACTGAAGAAGAGCAGCGCGCAGCAATGACCTTTATTCGCTGGATGACAGACCCCGAGCGCGCAGCAGCTTGGTCAATTGAGACGGGCTATATGGGCGTTAGCCCCGCCGCTTATGAGACCGACGCGCTGCAAAGCTACGTGGAAGAGTTCGCGCCAGCAGCGGTCGCCCGCGACCAGCTTGAACACGGCACGGCGGAGCTTTCCACCTACCAGGGTGGCCGCATTCGCCGCGCCTTGGATAACGCCGTGCAGGCGGCATTAACCGGTCAAATGACGCCGCAAGAAGCGCTTAGTCAGGCGCAGCAAGAGGCCGACAGCGTGTTGCGCCGCTACGCCCGCTAATCGTTAGAATTTTACTCTTCGCCGGGGCATGCCCCGGCTTTTCCAACGTGCGGTACGTCTCTATGTCATTCACCAACCACCGCAAAATGCAGCTCTACGGCGCGCTTCTGCTGCTTCCCGCTGCGCTACTGCTGACGACGTTTGCTTATTTACCAACCGTTACCACGGTCATTAACAGCCTGTTTTTACCCGGCTTTCGCGGTGCACCCACTGAATTCGTAGGCCTTGAAAATTATCAGGTATTGTTCGATGACCCGACGTTTTGGAAAGTAGCCCGTAACAACTTAATCTACGCCGTCGGTACGATTCCTACGTCTATCGCGCTGGCCTTGGGTATGGCGCTGTTCGTCAATGGCAAGCTTCGCGGGCGGGGCTTTGTGCGCATGGCCTACTTTACGCCGACGATTCTACCCATGATCGCCGCGGCCAATATCTGGATGTTTTTCTACGCGCCGCAGATTGGCCTATTCAATAAACTGCTCGGCATGCTGGGCTTTTCCGGGGTGAACTGGCTGGGCGATCCCAGCGTTGCGTTAAGCTCGGTGATCGTGATGTCGGTGTGGAAAGAAGCCGGCTTTTTTATGATCTTCTACTTGGCGGCGCTACAGAGTATGCCACCAGAGTTAAAAGAGGCAGCTGACTTAGAAGGCACTAGTCGCTGGAGCTTCTTCTGGCGGGTCACCTTTCCGTTGCTGATGCCCACCACGCTATTTGTGCTGATCAATGCGCTAATCAATTCGGTGCGGGTAGTCGATCACCTATTTATCTTGACCAAGGGCGGGCCCAACAACGCCACCAACCTGCTGCTCTATTACGTCTACGAGAATGCGTTCTCGTTCTTTGACCGCACCACGGCTGCCACCATTACGGTGGTTATTCTACTGGTGCTCGCGGTAGTGGCCACGCTTAAGTTCACGATTTTAGATCGCAGGACGCACTATCAATGAAGTCGACTACTACCTATGCGCCCCGCTCCCGTTTCGTCTCAATTCCAGCGCTGGAAACAGTGGCCGCGTGGCTACTAGCGATTATTTGGATTTTTCCACTGCTGTATGCCTTTTGGGCTGCCTTCCACCCCAGCGAGTTTATGGTGAGCTTTGAGCTCTTCGCCCCGCTGACACTGGAGAACTTCACTAACGCCTGGTCTCAAGCGCCCTTTGCCCGCTACTACCTGAACACCTTTGCGCTGGTGACAGGGGTGGTGATCGGTCAGTTTGTGGTCTGTACCCTGGCAGCGTTTGCCTTTGCGCGCTTTCCGATTCCCGGCAAGAACATATTATTTATGCTGGTGCTGATTCAGCTCTTTGTGTTCCCCGAAGTGCTGATTGTCGAGAACTACCGCATCGCCAGTGAGCTGGGACTGATCAACACCATCACCGGGATTGGCCTGCCCTATGTGGCCAGCGCCTTGGGTATTTTTCTGCTCCGCCAAACCTTTAAAACCATCCCAAGGGAGCTGGAAGACGCCGCCCGCATCGAAGGCTGCAACTGGCTGGAAATTCTCTGGAAGGTCTACGTACCGCTAGCCAAGCCCACCTACCTTGCTTACGGGCTGGKCTCAATTAGTCACCATTGGAACAACTTTATCTGGCCGCTAGTAGTTACCAACTCGGTAGAGAGCCGCCCGTTAACGGTGGGGTTAGGCGTTTTCTCTGCGCCAGAAACTGGGGTTAACTGGGCCACCGTTAGCGCCGCCACGCTGTTAAGTATCGCCCCACTGCTCATTGCCTTTTTGCTTTTCCAGCGCCAGTTCGTGCAGTCGTTTTTAAGGGCCGGGATTCGCTAGGCTGACGCCCCTCACATTTTTCGTGCACAATTCTCTCTTAAGTATGAGACACGGGAGAGCATTGATGCACGGCGACACCCACCCAACAGCCCTGAAGGTGCTGCAGGAGGTATTTGGCTACGACAGCTTTCGCGACCCGCAGCAGGCTATCATTGAGCATGTAATTGCTGGTGGCGATGCGCTGGTATTGATGCCCACCGGCGGCGGCAAGTCGCTGTGCTATCAGATCCCAGCGCTACTGCGCGAAGGCACCGCGATTGTGATCTCACCGCTGATCGCGCTGATGCAGGATCAGGTAGCGGCACTTCAGCAGAACGGGGTCAAGGCGGCCTACCTGAACTCCAGCCTCGATTATCACGAGGCGGTCGATGTGGAAAACCGCCTGCGGGCGGGCGAGTTGGATCTTTTGTATGTCGCGCCCGAGCGGCTGGCCACGCCGCGTATGCAGATGCTGCTGGAGCAGACCCGGATTGCGCTGTTCGCCATTGATGAAGCCCACTGCGTCTCTCAGTGGGGCCACGATTTCCGCCCAGAGTATCGCCAGCTTTCCCAGCTTCACCAGCGCTTTCCCCAAGTGCCGCGCATCGCCCTCACGGCCACTGCCGATGTGCCCACCCGGGGCGATATCATGGAGCATCTGCAGCTCCAGGAGGCGGCGCTTTACAACAGCGGCTTTGACCGACCTAACATTCGCTACCATATCGCCGAGAATCAGGGTAACGCCAAGGAACAGCTGCTGCGCTTTATTCGCGAGCACCACGACGGCGAGGCGGGTATCGTCTACTGCCTTTCCCGGCGCAAGGTGGAGGAGACCGCCGCCTGGCTGGAGCGCCAGGGGCTGACGGCACTGCCCTACCACGCGGGGCTTCCCCCGGAGCAGCGCCAGCACCACCAGACCCGCTTTCTGCGTGAAGATGGCGTGGTCGTCGTGGCTACCATCGCCTTTGGCATGGGCATCGACAAGCCGGACGTGCGCTTTGTCGCCCACCTCAACCTGCCCAAGAGCATCGAAGCCTACTACCAGGAGACCGGCCGCGCCGGGCGCGACGGCCTGCCCGCCGATGCCTGGATGGCCTACGGCCTTCAAGACGTGATCACGCTGCGCCAGATGCAGCAGGACTCCAGCGCCGCTGACCATCAAAAGCGCATCGAACAGCAGAAGCTCGACGCCATGCTGGGACTATGTGAGATCATCAGTTGCCGTCGCCAGGCGCTTTTGCACTACTTTGGCGATCATCTGGACGCCCCCTGCGGCAACTGCGACAACTGCCTCACCCCACCCGAGACCTGGGAGGCCACCGTGGCGGCACAAAAGGCGCTCTCCTGTGTCTACCGCACCGAGCAGCGTTTCGGCGTGACCTATCTCGTGGACGTGCTACTAGGCAAAAGCAACGAGCGCATCACCCGCTTTGGCCACGACCGAATCAGCACCTACGGCATAGGCAAAGACCTCTCCGCCAGCGAGTGGAAAGCGCTCTTTCGCCAGCTGATTGCCAGCGGCTTTTTAAGCGTGGATATGGAGGGGCACGGCGGCATTAAGCTCACTGCCAATGCCAAGCCGGTGTTGCGCGGCGAGCAGAGCCTCACTCTGCGCAAGCCAAGCAACAAACCCAGCAAAGCCAAAACCGCGCGACGGGGAAGCAAAAGCGCTTCTGCGCCCCAGGGCCACGGCCCACTGTGGGAAGCCCTGCGCCAGCACCGCCGGGAACTGGCCGAAGCCCAGGGCGTACCAGCCTATGTGATTTTTCACGACGCCACCCTGGCTGCAATGGTCGAGCAGAAACCCCAAAGCCTAGCGGCACTAGGCGCGATCTCCGGCATCGGCGCGCGCAAATTGACGGATTACGGCGAGGGCTTTCTGGATGTCATTCTGACGCATCAGGAAACCGAGCAAAGCAGTTGAACCAGCGCACCGGGGATAAAAAAGCTCAAATGGTCGATATTTTCAAAATTCGCTCACTTGGCGTAATCTATACATAAGTGAGGAGGACAATAGATGGCTATTCAACACAAAACCGCCGACAAACGCCGCGAAATGGGAGCCGCTGCGATGCGCACCTACCCCAACATTTCACACGCATGGGGTTTGAAAGAGAACGAAGCCGCTCTGCTACTCGGGGTGCCTGATTCCACCTATCGGCGTTGGAAGCAGGCACCAGAGAATGCCCGCCTGGATGCTAATCATCTGGAGCGGATGTCGTTGATTCTCGGCATCTACAAAGCACTGCATATACTGTTGCCCAATAAAGAAGCGGCTAACAGTTGGTTGCAGCGAGCCAACCGTAACCCTCTTTTTGCTGGCCACACACCAATGGAGCGTCTGTTAAATGGACACGTCTCCGMCCTCTACGTTGTTCGCCAGCATTTAGATGCAGCGCGTGGTGGGGGGCATGCGTGACATTCCCGTTGAGCAACGTTACGTGGCGGCCCAGTTACCGCGTTATTCCCTCGCGTTTCCCTCCCATTGATTTATTCGAAGGCGTCAACAGCAACGCTGATGACTGGGACTTACTCAATGAGCTGGAGGGTGAAACCTCCGCAAGGCTACGTGAGGAAGCGGGAGCTATTCACTTGGTTCGTGATGACGACCGTCGCTACGGCCCCGGCTGGACGCCCGTCATGGCGGCCTTCAGCCACTTCCCCGCGACCGGTTCGCGTTTTAGCGATGGCACCTTTGGCGCCTACTACTGCGCACTCMCCGAAGCCACCGCCATTGCCGAAACCGTTTACCACGCAGAGCGCTTTATGGGGGAGTCAAACGAACCGCCCATGATGCTTCAGCAGCGTGTTTATCTGTCAGATTTAACGGGCCAACTAATTGATTTACGCCGACAGGATGCGGCCCAAACGCTTCTCAGACCGGATAGCTGGGCAGCTGGGCAAACCTTGGGGAGAAAAGCCTGGGAGGAACACACGGACGGCATCGTTTACCCTAGCGTTCGAGACCCTGAAGGCGAGTGTGCCGCTGTGCTACGGCCGCCCGTGCTCTCCGCCACAAGGCAAGGACGGCATCTTGGCTATGACTGGGATGGTCAGCATATCCGCCATGTCTATGAGCTAACGCTATTGGGCTAGCGATTAACTTTCGCTCCTAATTTTCGCCGCGCCTCAGGCAGTGTTCGCCGCGTGCTATCGCGGCGGCATCAAATACGCCGGTATCCAACACCCAAGCCGTCACGAGCTTGGCGGGAGTGACGTCAAAGGCCGGGTTCCATACCGGTGCATTATCGGGTGCCCAGGTAACCTCACCAAAGGCACCAGCGACGCCGCGGATCTCAGCGGGGTCGCGCTGTTCAATAGGAATGTCCGCACCAGTAGCACAAGCGGGATCAACCGTAGTGTAGGGAGCCACCACATAGAACGGCACCTGGTGGTAGTGAGCGATCACCGCCAGCATGTAAGTACCCACTTTATTGGCAAAGTCGCCGTTGGCGCAGATACGGTCGGCGCCCACCATCACTTTGTCGACTTTCCCTGCTGCCATTAGGCTGGCGGCCATGCTGTCGGTAATTAGCTGGTAGGGAATGCCCAGGTCGGCCATTTCCCAGGCGGTTAAGCGGCCACCTTGGAGCAGCGGACGGGTTTCATCCACAAACACATGCAGCTCTACACCGCGCTGCTTGGCCACTGCCAGCGCACCAATGGCCGTACCCACCCCGGCGGTGGCCAGGGCGCCAGTGTTGCAGTGGGTCAGCACACGGTCACCCGTTTTCAGCAAGTCAGCGCCCCGCTCAGCCATGCGTTGGCACAGCGCACGGTCTTCTGCAAACAGTTCAGCGGCACGTTCGGCCAGGGCGTTGGCGCCTTGCTCAAAGCAGGCTTCCATGGCATCCAGGCAGTACATTAAGTTAACTGCGGTGGGACGCGTGGCGCGTAAGCGATCACTTACCAACTGCCAATCATTTTGTGGATGGCGAGCGGCGTATTGGGCCAGCACGAAAGCGGCGCTCAAACCAATCAACGGCGCGCCGCGAATCGCTAAGCTTTTCACCGCTACCTGCCACTCTTCTGGCGAGTCACAGCGCACCCACTGCTCCGCCTGGGGCAGTTGGGTTTGATCCAAATACTCAAGGTGGTCGGCATAGATCCGCAAACTGCGTGATTGAAGATGAGGCATCGATGGACTCCTTGAGCACTTGATCGGAACAGCTACACGGCTTATCAGCCGCGAAGCTTATCATATAGAATGGCTGCCACTAGAAGAGGCGACGCAGATCCTATGATGACGCTACAAACTGAACTGCTGGCCGCCATTTCATGGGCGGCGCAGCAAGGCTGGACGCCAGCCACTGGCGGTAATTTTTCCGCCCGTACCGAGGCGGGCTATCTTGTCACCGCTTCTGGCCGGGATAAAACCCGCATTCAGGCCGATGACCTGCTGCTGTGTGACCTTGATGGCAAAGTGCTTGAAGGCAACGGCAAGCCTAGCGCAGAGAGTGACCTGCATGCCGCGCTCTACCGCTTGGACAGTACCATTACCTGCGTGTTGCATACCCATACGGTAGCCAGCACGGTACTCTCGCGTCGCTTCCCCCAGGGCATCGAGCTAAGCGGCTTTGAGATGCAAAAGGCGCTAGCGGGCAACGTTACCCACGACGCTACCATTACGTTACCGGTGGTGCCCAACGCCCAGGATATGGAAGAACTGGCCGAGCACGTGCGCAGCGGCTGGCCAATGCCCTGGGGCTTTTTGGTCGCAGGGCACGGCATTTATGCCGTGGGCGATAGTATTGCCAGCTGTCGCCGCCACCTGGAAGCGATTGAGTTTTTACTTGCCTGTGTTCTTGAAGAGAGTCGCTGGTCTTAAATGAGCAGTCTTAAATGAGCAGTCTTAAATGAGTAGCCTTAAATGAGTAGCCTTAAATGAGTAATTCAACTGTTCGCGCCATTGTGACCGATATTGAAGGCACCACCACGGATATTAACTTCGTTCATAAGGTGCTGTTTCCCTACGCCCACGCCAAGCTGCCCGACTTCTTACGCGCTAATGCAGAAACCCCAGCCGTCGCCGAGCAGATCGACGCCGTGCGCAGTGAAATGGGTGCCCCTGATGCCACGCTGGAAGCAATCATTGCGCAGTTACTACATTGGATCGAGACTGACCAAAAAGTAACTCCGCTGAAAGCACTGCAAGGTATGGTGTGGGCCGATGGCTACCAGCGCGGCGACTTTAAAGGCCATCTCTATAGCGATGTAGCCCCTGCCCTGCGTCAGTGGAAGGACTCGGGCAAGGCGCTGTACGTTTATTCGTCGGGCTCAGTACAGGCCCAAAAACTGCTGTTTGGTTACAGCGATGAGGGTGATTTAACGCCGCTGTTTAGCGGCTACTTCGATACCCATATTGGCCATAAGCGCGAGGCTACTGCCTATCAGCGTATTGTCGCCGAGCTTGACCTGCCGCCAGCAGCGGTGCTGTTCTTGTCGGACGTGGTCGAAGAACTGGACGCCGCCAAACAGGCAGGCATGCAAACCCTGCAGTTGGTGCGCGAAGGTACCCAGCCTGGCAACACCCATGCTTGCGTTACTCGCTTTGATGAAATTGCGCTTTAGGAGAGCTTACGATGTCGCAACTGAAAGTATTTGCTGATCAAAACCCTAACGATGCCCTGATCGACACCACTGACGGCGAGCAGATTACTACTGAGCTAAACAAGGTGGGTGTGCTTTTTGAGCGCTGGGCCACGCCAGGCGAGATTGCCGCTGATGCCACCCAGGAAGATATCTTGACGCTTTATCAGCAAGATATCGACCGGGTAAAAGCCAAGGACGGCTACCAAACCGTCGACGTGCTGCACATGGTGCCTACACATCCAGAAAAAGAGGCCATGCGTCAAAAGTTCTTGAACGAGCACCGTCACCACGAAGATGAAGTGCGCTTCTTCGTCAAAGGTCAGGGGCTGTTCTGCCTGCACATTGAAGACAAGGTGTATCAGGTTCTATGTACCCGCAACGACCTGATTAGCGTACCGGCTAACACCCCTCACTGGTTCGATATGGGCCCAGCGCCAGAATTCACCGCGCTACGTTTCTTCGACAACGTGGAAGGCTGGGTGCCCCACTGGACCGAAAGCGATATCGCCGGGAAGTTTGATCGCCTGGATCAGCTTTAAATAGTTCTGCTGTAAGCCTAGGCAGGGCCGGAACAAACCTACGCGGGGGCGCTGTAAACCCATCCCTGGGCGCTACTTTCGCCATCCATGGCGAAAGACCCCCGCTACGGCTTGTTCCGGCCCTGCCTGCTCGTTCTAACTCTCCTGTAAACCGCTTACAGCACCTCTTGCTGGTTATAAGCCCTGGCTAAATCCGCCAGCGCGGCAAGATCGCTGTAGGCTTCCGGCTCCATAATCAGCGTTTGACCCATCAGCACATTGCGCGCTTCAAGCTTGGCGCGCAGTCCAGTGTCTTCTATCTCTTCAAAGTCGGCGTTGTGGGCCAGTGATAAAACACGGCGGTGCATTTCGATGCCGCAGTAGGCCAGCGCATCCAGGCGGATCTCTTCAAGCAGCGCATCACAAGCGTCGTCGGCGCTATTGCCCTGCTCTTCAAACAGCGATTTGGGAAATAGAATGCCCGTCCGCTCGGTTTGCCACAGGTTGCGGAACTCGGCATCAAAGTGGCTAAAGCACGCCTCGATCACATCAAGAATCCACGCCTGATACTCATCAAGCTCACCTTCTTGTCGGTGAGCAGGCTGGCTGAAGKAGGCCATCAGAAAGTTGGCCACCGCCATACCCAGGTCAAAAGCCATCGGCCCGTACTGAGAAAACTCGGGGTCAATGACCCGCACGTCGGTATCAGTGGCCATAATCGAGCCGGAGTGCAAATCACCGTGCAGCATGGTTTCCGTGTTCGCGGTGAACTTCATCAACAGCCGCTGCACTTTGGCTTTTAACCGCGCATTACGACGCAGCTCATCTACCACCGGCGAAAGCTCCGGCGTGTGATGGTTCATTTCGGCGCCGTAATAGGGGTCGGTAAACACCAGCGATTCGGTGATGGCAGGAATTGCTACGTTGCCGGAGAACAGCCCCACATCCGCTTTTTTCTCAGGGCTGCTCAGCGAAAGCTCCGAGCCTCTAAATGCCGTGCGTGCGCAGAATTGGCCGATGGTTTCGCCAAGTTGAGCGACTCGCTCTCCGTTGATTAACTTGCGGCGCAAAATAGTGTGGGGGTGCAAATACTCCATCACAAACAGCGCCTGGGGTTTATCGAAGTAGTAGACCTCAGGGGCTATTCCCGGCGCCCGCTTGGCTTGGCGAATCAAAGCGTAGTATTCAAAGTGGGCGCGATAGATCGGTAGCGGCCAGCTTTCGCCCACCATGCGAACATAGGGAAGCGCCTGCTTAACCACTACACTGCCCACGTCACCGGAAACAATAAACACCAGGTTGAGATTGCCGTCACCTACTTCGCGAATCTCCCAGTTGGCGGGTTCACCGCCCACTCGACTAGCCACCGCCTCAATACCACCCAATCGCTCGGATAGGGTGTCGACGCTGAGTGCGCGGTAATGTTGATCAATCTCCAAAGGTCATCCCTCACAGAATGTTTAAATGTATTATTGGCCGCACTGCCCGCAACTATCGTGCTGATACACCTAAGCCACCAACAGCGTCATCAGAGRAGGGTGAATCAACCAAACTAGCCTCTCTGATACGGTTGCGGCCCTGCCGTTTAGCTTCATAAAGCGCTTCATCCGCTTTTAACAGCAAGTCGGCGGGTGTAAGGCCTACTGTGGGGCGTAGCACCGCAACACCAACACTAATGGTAACAATGCTATGCGCCGAGACACCGTGGTTAGGAATCCCTAAGGCTTCCACACTGCACCGTATTCGCTCTGCCGCTGGTTTTGCCGCCTCAGGTGTTGCATTGGTCATCAGAACTAAAAACTCTTCGCCGCCAAAGCGTACGACTAAATCGGAATCACGGCTATTGGCCTGCATAGCTTTTGCCACTTGCCGTAAACAGACATCACCTTGGGGATGTCCATAGTAGTCGTTGTAAGCTTTGAAATGGTCGATATCGATAACCATCAGCCCTAAACAGAGGCCTTTATCGGCAGCCTCCTGCCACCGGATAGGCAAAACTGCGTCGAACTGGCGTCGATTGGCAAGATTCGTTAAGGAATCGGTGACCGACATCCGCGTCAACTTTTGATTGTCTTGTAAGTAATAGCCCGCCCGGAGCTTTTCTTTCAACACATGCAGGTAAGAGGTTCGCTCGCTCTGCTCGAAGCGATAGTTTGCCACCAAGGTAAATAGCGCCTGAGCGATGATAGTAAACATCGCTAGCCGTTTCACCTCTGGCGGCATTGGTTCATAAGGTAAAACAAAAACCAATATTATTAATATGCTAATAGCGGATGACACACAGGCATAGCTAAACCGTAATGAGTAAACAATATTACCCACCAATAAAATAAGGCCGAAAGAGAAAACATCCAGGTAAGAGTAAGGAACGGTGGATTCCGCAACTATCAAACATGAAATCACCGTTGCAACGATTACTGTACTCGCCATTAATGTTTCACGTTGCGCTGCTGACACCCCACGGGAAACCCACCACAGGATCGGCAAACCAAAAGGCAGCATCACCCCAACCCTTAACATAAGCGCCGTGGTGAAAGTATCCGGTCGGAAGCTGTAGTCGTTAATCAAAAACAAGCAGTAGATGACCACCGATATCAGCCCCGACACTACCATCTGACGACTGCGCTGGCGCTGAGTATCAGCTTCAAAACGCGCTTCCACTTGATCAGCAAAACGTAACCGCCCAAACCCTCTTCCCAACTCGCTTTCCACCGCTGTCAGCAGCGTGTCATTGACCATTACTCGCCCTCAATGCCTTACCCAATTACTCACGGCTTTCATGCATCATTAATAAACACCAGAAGCCAACCATCATGTTCGAGTACGACGATAGTGTGCCACAATAACATTTAGTTAAAATGAATCTTGGTGTAAATTTTAAACAAAAACTTACCCAAACTTTCATTAAATGACCATTCAAAAAAGGAGGCTTACGATGCAGCGCCAACAGAATCCGGTGACTAACGACTGGACTTTCATCATTGGGCATCGTGAGTTAGTAGTGCATCAACGCTATGAAGTGTTGAGCATGATCAACGATTTCATGCTGGGCATTTGGTTTACGATCGGCAGTATCTGCTTTTTTTACCAGGGTGCCGTACAAACCGTCGGCGTGTGGTTATTTGTGATTGGCAGCATCCAACTGCTGATTCGTCCGGCGATTCGTCTTCACCGCTATGTCTATTTTAAGCAGTTGCCGGACACAGACCAGGATGCTTAGACGTACAAGGCTTAGCATTGGCAGCTTCAGCTAACGTTTGAAGAGACATCACTTTTTCAGTAATGCCTGTATTAACGAGGCGCATTAAATCCGTGAAATACAAGCCCGTTCACCGTAGCTGGCTATCTTTACTACCACGACGGTTATAGCCACTAAAGGCCGACTGTTTTTTGTCTAGCTCACCCTGACACACCACGCACAGMCGAACGCCCGGAATCGCTTTACGGCGCGGCTCCGGAATGGGGTCGCCACACTCCTCACAAGTCTCAAGACTTTCGCCACGAGGTAGTTGGCTACGAGCACGCTGCACCGCATCTTCCAGTGTGCTCTCCATCTGCTCTTGTTCGGCGCCATCTTTCGCCCATCCACCTGCCATGGTCACCTATCTCCCTTATGTTCAAAAAATTGCTCAAAAACAAATGTTCAAAGACAATCTTAAAGCATAGCAGTAACGCCAGTGGTTAACGCAGAATGCACAGAGCTAAGGTGTTAGGCCTGACCGTCTTTGGTTATAGCACCAGGCTCCTCTCCCCCCTCAAACACATCAGGATATTTTCGCTTGGCCCGCACTAAGCGAATAATGGTGATGATGTTGGTGACGACGATCAGCCCTTCTGCAACAGTACCGCCGATCGTGCCAATTAGCAGGTTGTTCAGCATCCAGGCGAAGGCAGCCAGCCCCAAAAAAAACCGCATGGCAATGCCGCGCATTAGAAACATGCCAACGGTTCCCAGTACCATGGCCGCCACCGGCAGAATATCTACCCAGCTTTGCCACGTGAAGGCTGCAGCGATACCGCTGGCCAGCAAGACGCCAGTCATCACGGCCTTACTTCCCAAATAACGGCGAGCCAGAACAATCCGCACTATCACCAAAACCGTTAGCGCGGCCGCTGTCCAGCTCTCGAAGAATACGAACTGCAGCGCAAAAGCCACATTGGCGGAAATCAGTAACACCAAGAGGCGATCGTCGTTTTTACTGGCAAAGGCCACTACGCATATCACCAGAGCCACCAAACCACAGAGCTGACCAGCCAGGGCACTATGGCTTAGGTTGTCTAACATTAATAACGCTCCTCTTTTGTATGCTGTCGTTTTTAAAAGCTGCCGTTAGCCCCATACTGGCACAGTTAGCGTTCGCCCTAACCCAGAAACCGAACGCCTTGGGCGGCCAACGGGCTGCGAAGCTTATCTGGCAGCGGCACATCGGTCACCACGGCATCATAATCACCCAGTTGACCCGCGGCGCAGCGTAGTGGCAGGTCGAACTTGGTTTTATCCAGCACTAACACGCGATAACCGGCATGGGCCAACAGCGCCTCTCGGGCCATCACTTCGTCGTCGTTGTAGTCATAAAGCTGGCCATGGCTATCCATTCCCCCCACCGACACAATCCCCACATCGGCACGGTAGCGTTGAAAAAAGCGCCAGGCATCGCCGCCAATCACATCCTGATCACGACGACGCACTCGTCCACCCGCCACCACTAACTCACACTTCAACTGGCACAGCTTAATCAGCGCATGCAGGTTATTGGTCATGATATGCAGGCCTTGCTTATCACTCAGCGCATCGGCCAGCTGCTCAACCGTGGTGCCCGTGCCTAAGAACAGTGCTTGATGATCCTGTACCAAGCTCGCTGCCCGCGCCGCAATCTGACGTTTACCCGCCACGTTCACAATCTGACGCTGGTCGTAGCCGATATTTTCCTGCTCGGGAAACGGCAGCACCTCACCTTGGCGGCGCAGCACCAGACCTTTATCGGCCAGGTGTCGAATATCCCCACGCAGGGTTTGCACAGAAACCCCAAACTCGCCTGCCAGGCTGTCTACCGACTGGCGCCCTTGTGAGTGGATTCGCTGTAACAGCTGTTGTCGMCGTTCGAACTGGCGCATAACCCCTCTCGGCACAACGAAAGCAAAAAGTGCAGCAAACGAAAGCCACAAAATGTTGAACGAAAGCATAGTGTCACTTTGTTGTAAGCAGATGACAGTAGCTTAGGTGGGGTTCACTCACTGGAGGTTTACCCATGTTGAAGCGCCCCCTGTTATCTATTCCGACATCTGCCCTTACTACTGCCGTCGCGGTAGCCAGCTTTTCCCTTTCGGCTCAGGTAGCGGCGAACGAAACGCTAACGCTCTACACCAGCCAGCCCAATAGCGATGCACAGCAAACCGTTGACGCCTTTGAAGCAGCCTATCCCGATATTGAAGTGGAGTGGGTACGCGACGGTACCACGCGCTTGATGACACGGCTGCGCTCGGAGCTTTCAGCCGGGGTGAGCAACCCTGACGTGCTGCTGATTGCCGACAGCATGACCATGGAATCACTCAAGCAAGAAGGCCATTTACAGCCTTACCTAAGCGATGAGCGCCAAGCCTATGACGCTGACCTGTATGACCCAGAAGGCTACTACTACGGCACTAAGCTGATCACCACCGGGATTGTCTATAACATCGGCGCCGAGCATCAGCCGCAAAGTTGGCAAGACCTGCTGGGGCCTGACTACGAAGGGTTGGTCACTATGCCCAGCCCGCTCTACTCCGGCGCGGCTCTGATCCATATGGCGGCGATTAGTGCCAACCCAGAATTAGGCGCCGAATACTACGACGCCCTGCACGACAATCGCACCGAAGCACAAGGTGGCAATGGTGGCGTATTTAACGCCGTGGCCGCGGGCACCAAGCCCTACGGCATCGTGGTGGACTTCCTGCCGATTCGTGAAGCCGCCAAAGGCTCGCCGGTCGAATTCGTGTTTCCGGAAGAGGGCGTGAGCGCGGTAACCGAGCCGGTCGCTATTATGCAGGGCGCAGAGAATGTCGATGCCGCGCAAAAGTTTGTTGATTTCGTGCTTTCCCAGCAGGGCCAGGAMCTGGTCAGCCAGCAGGGCTACCTGCCTGCCCACAACGACGTCGCCCCACCGGAAGGCTTTCCCGAGCGCGATAGCATTACCCTGATGCCGGTTGATACCGAGCAGGCATTGGCGCAGGAAGAAGAACTCAAACAGCGTTTTAGCGACCTCTTCGGCGGGTAATCATGACGCCCGCTCTCAACTATGATAAGTACGGCAGCCAGCACCGCTGGCTGCTTTCAAGCCTGCTGATCGCCATTGTACTGCTGAGCCTGGCACCCAGCCTGCGCCTGCTGTTCGAAGCGTTGAGCGACCTTACCCAAGGCCGCCAGTCGCCGCTATGGCAGGTACTCAACAGTGCCAGCACTTGGCGAGCACTCTGGCATAGCCTGTATACCTCGGGGCTCGGCATGCTGATCGCCCTGATCCTGGGTAGCCTGTTCGCCTTTGCCATCACGCTCACCAATGTGCGCGGCAAAGCGTGGCTGGTGTTCTGCTTTATGCTGCCGATGATGATTCCGCCCCAGGTTACCGCCTTGAGCTGGCTGCAGCTCTTTGGCCCGGCCAGCCCGCTACTGAAAAGCATTGGCTTGGCGCCACCACTGGGCAGCCCGCAACCACTCTACTCCGCTGAAGGTATCGCCTTACTGCTGGGTATCCAGAGCGCACCGCTGGTGTTTTTAGCCCTGCGCACCAGCCTGCTTTCGCTACCCCGAGAGCTTATTGAAGCCGCCCGCATTAGCGGTGCCAAACAGACCCAGGTGTGGGGTCACATTATTCTACCCGTGACCCGTAGCGGCTTGATCGCCGGGGGCGCGATGGCGTTTATCTCCAGCCTGGGCAACTTTGGCATCCCCGCCATGCTGGGTATTCCCGCAGGCTATTACGTGCTGCCCACACTGATCTACCAGCGTATGGCCAACTTCGGCACCGGGGTGTTGGCAGAGATGGCTGCGCTCTCCTTGCTGATTGGGTTACTGGCACTGGCCGGGGTGGCCTTGCAGCAGCAGTTGATGAATCGCAGCCGCTTCGGGCTGGGCGGCCATAGTGGGCGTTCACACGATTTCACCCTGGGAAGTTGGCGCTCTCTGGTGACCGCCACGCTCGTTGGTATCTTACTGATTATTCTGGTCGCACCGCTGCTTGCGCTCATTATCAGCTCGCTGGTACCCGCCATGGGCGTGCCGTTAAACGCTGAGACCGCCACTCTGAACGCTTACGCCGAAGTGATGGGTCGCCAAGGCGCCACATGGCGAGCGGTGAACAACAGCCTGTGGCTGGCGGGCRGCGCGGCGGTGGTGCTGATGCTGCTCAGTCTGCCATTGGCTTACCGGCTACAGCGCCTGCCGGAACGTTGGCGGGGTGTGGTACTCAGTGCCATCGAGATTCCCTATGCGCTTCCCGGCGTGGTATTGGCCATTGCCTGCATCCTGCTCTTTGTTCGCCCGCTGCCGATTATCAATGTGGCGCTCTACGGCACCCTGGGGCTGATTTTTATCGCTTACCTGGCGCGCTTTCTGGTGGTTTGCGTTAAGCCTGTCGCCGCCAGCCTGGCGCAGTTGGATCCTTCCCTTGAAGAGGCGGCACAGCTCGCGGGTGCAGGCCCCTGGCGGCGCCTGGGCAGCATTATTTTACCCCTGGTCGCGCCCGCGCTGTTCGCAGGCGGCCTGCTGGTGTTTCTGCTGGCGGTCAACGAACTGACCGTTTCCGCGCTGCTCTGGAGCGCCGGTAACGAAACCCTCGGCGTGCTGATTTTCAACCTCGACGAAGGCGGCGAAAGCGTGCTGGCCTCTGCGGTGTCAGTGCTGGTGGTGATCATGGTCGCCTCGCTGATGCTGACACTCAGTTTACTGGCGCCGCGTTTACCTAAAGGAGTCATTCCATGGCAGAGTTAGGCATGGCAGTGCCATCTAGTGCAGGGCTATCGATCGATCGTGTTACCAAGCGCTTTGGCGAACAGACGGCCGTTGATGCGCTGTCGCTGACGATCAATCCAGGCGAGTTTGTCGCCCTGCTCGGCCCCAGTGGCTGCGGCAAAACCACCATGCTACGCATGTTGGCGGGGTTTGAAACCGTCAACGACGGCACGATCCAATTAGCCAATCGCACCCTGGCCAGCGCCGATACCCATGTGCCTCCCGAGCAGCGCAATATGGCCATGGTGTTCCAGTCCTATGCGCTTTGGCCGCATATGAGCGTGGCGGACAACGTCGGCTACCCGGTCAAACTGCGTGGCCTGCGCGGGGCGGCGTATCACCAAAAGGTGCAGCAGGCCCTGGCCCTGGTGGAGCTCGATGCCTACGCCGATCGCATGCCCCAGGCCCTCAGTGGCGGCCAGCGCCAACGCGTCGCTCTCGCGCGCTGCCTGGTCAGCGACCCTTCGGTGGTACTGCTGGATGAGCCATTGGCCAACCTTGATCGGCACCTGCGCGCCACCATGGAGCACAGCTTCCGCGATTTTCACCAGCGCACTGGCGCCACGCTGGTCTATGTCACCCACGACCAAACCGAAGCCATGGCACTGGCGGACAAAATCGCCGTGATGAAAGCGGGCAAGCTGGTTCAGTGGGGCGCCCCCGAAACGCTTTACCAGCAACCGAGAACCGCCTGGGTAGCGGGCTTTATCGGCCAGGGCAGCCAATTAAAGGTCGCCGCCGGACATCCAGGGAAGCTCCTTGAGGGCGCGGCCCTGATGCGCGGGCTGAACACCATCGAGTCCGAACGAACCCAAAGCGTGCTGGTGCGCCCGGAACATATTCAGATCAGCGCAGCAATCGCTTCCCCCGCAACTCCCACTCATAACCAGCTTGCCGCACAGGTGGAAAACGTGATTTTCCGCGGCGAGCGCTATGAGCTCACACTGCGCCTGTCCAGTGGGGAAACACTGCTGGCCTACCACCACACCGCGCCTGACCTGGGTAGCCAGGTTGCCGTCGACCTTCAGCAGGGCTGGTGCCTGGAGCCCGACCAATGAGTGTCACTATCGAGATTCTCAGTGGTTTAGGCGCCAAAGGGCCTGCTGCGATAGTGGTAGAAGCCCAGGGAAAACGCCTACTGCTGGATGCAGGCGGTGCACTCCACCCGGATGACACCATTACTTGGGCGAACAACCTGGATGTGGATGCCGTACTGATCAGCCATGACCATATCGACCATATCGGCGGCGTGGCCGAGCTAGCGGAGAACGTGCCACTTTATTGCACACCGCTGGTAGCCAAGGCCTTGCCTCACAACCGCCCCTGGCACCCACTGCCCGAACGCGGCACGCTAGAGGTGGAAGGCATCACCGTTACCACCGGCCAGGCGGGGCACTCGCTAGGTGGTGTATGGTTACATTTAGCCGTTGGCAACGGCGTACTCTATAGCGGCGACGCCTGCTTTGAGTCGTCTGTGTTTCCTTTTGATACCCCGCCGAAAGCGGCTATTGCACTACTGGATGCCTCCTACGGCAGTTACGACCAGCCCCAAGCGTACTGTGTTCAGGCTATTAGTGAGCGCCTTGATCAGCCGCTGGCATTTCCGGTGCCGGAAACCGGCCGCGCTCTGGAGATGGCACTCTGGCTGGCGAAAGAGGCTGACCGGCGGCAGTTAACGCTCGCCATCGACCCGGTGATTCGCGACAACCTGGCCGCGCTCTTGGCTCTGCCTGCAACACTGCGTCGGCCTGGGCTCGACCACTCGATTCGCTCGCTGTTAGCGCGGCAAAACGCTTGCCCGCCAACCCTTCAGTTGATGTGCGATCGCAGCGATACGCCGGAACAGTGGCCCGACCACCACCTACTTCACACAGGTTATCTGACCCCTGACCGCCGCGCCGAGCTAGCGGCAGGCCAAATCAGCTGGCAGCGCTGGAATGTTCACCTACGTGCGTCGCACCTGGTGGCGCTCGCCGATCAGTTGGGCGCCACTCAAGTGGTGCCGCTATTTACCCCTTTTAGCGATAACGCATTAAGCGCGTGGCATGGACTGCTAGGCGAGCGTCTCTGCACTGCCCAGCGTTTATATGCTCCTTCACGTCTAGTCACCCGTTCCAGTTTAGGGAGTTTTGCATGTCCGCAGTAATTGTTGATGTTGACGGCACCTTAGCCGAGTTTCACCCCCACCAGGTCAGTGACTGGGTGCTGGGCAGCCAGAAACAGTGGGAGCCCTTCTTTGCCCATATGGCCGAAGCACCGGTGATCGAAGCGGTGGCCAAGCTGGTCAAGATACTGAAGGCCCAAGGCCAGCAGATCGTGATTTGCAGCGGCCGCCCGGATAGCCATCGTGAGCATACCCAGCGCTGGCTAGAGCGCCACACCATCCCCTTTGATGCCATGTACCTGCGCCCTGAGGGCGATGACCATGTGGATGATGAAGCGGTAAAAGAGGCGTTACTGGAGCGCATGCGCAGCGACGGCTTTGTGCCTTGGCTAGTGCTGGATGACCGTGACGCTGTGGTCGCCCAGTGGCGCGCGCTCGGGCTTACTTGCCTGCAGTGCGCGCCGGGGGATTTTTAAGCGGATAATAATCAGATAATAGGTAGGCAGGCGATAGCGATGACATCGTTGCGATAATGATCGCTGCGCTTGTATTCGCGGTAGCCTGTCGATGCGACCATAGCGGATAAATAGCGGTTGCCCTCAAACTCTAATTGCTTAAAGCAGCGCTCTCCATTGCGTAAACTAAGCACTTCTGCATAGCTGTCACCCAGCAGTAGAGGCAATGAAATATCGGGCAGTGTAGAAGAGATCAGTTGGCCTTCAGCGTCGACAAAAAGAGCAAAAGGAGGCGGCAACGGTGCCCCGCCAGCGGGGAGATTGTCCGCTAGGATCTGGCGAAACTCTGGGGTCGCATCAAATACGGTGACAATGCCACCGACGATGGTGTGGCTAGTAAAGTCCATCACCGGTGCACAGTAAAGGTAAGTGGCGCCACCGGCATATAGCACGCTCTCTAGCAATGCTGACACGACATAACCCTGGTCAGAATCAGTCGTTAAGCACGCTGCCAGCGGCAGGGCTTCAGGCACGTGCGTTCCCACCAAGCTTGAAACGTTACTGTCAGAAACAGCGATAATAACGCCCTGCTGATCAAACACTAAAATATTGGTGTAAACGGTATAGAGGMGGTTAATAGAGCCAATCACCTCTGATAGCTTCCTGCGCGCTTGCTCATCGCCTGTTGAGGCTGGGCTTAATTGCCTGCGAATTCGCTCATCCAGTGCCCACCAGCGCACATCATTTGCACGCTCATAAAGGTTGCGATCCATAATGCTCACCATGCTAAAAGCGCGCATGGAGGCATCTGCTATGGCCGTTAAACTCATGCCTTGACTCAGGGTGGAAATCGACTCTTCAAATAACCGATCCGTTAAGATGCCAACTTCACGAATCTGATTTAACACAGGTACCAGCTCTAATGCCTTATGGCGAACCGACACAATATGGCCATTGATAACTGCCAGATTAAGCTGCTGCGCAATCATACTCGCCTGATAGCGAATACTGCTTAACTTACCTTTTACCACCTCGACTTCGGCTGAAACGGTATGTGCGTTGCGCTTTACCAGCGCATCTTTTGATAGCTCAGTGAGTGCGAGGCAGCGCCAACCCAATCCCGCATACCCCTGGTAAGGAGACCCCGTCACCTGACGACAGGCGTAGTGTTTTCCATCTAACATCATGACGTCTACGCCACTGGCGCCTATTTCATAGAGCGACGCATTGAGCGCTAACGAGGGCAAGCTGGAAGCAACCACTCGGCCATGGCTATCTAACAGCGCAAGTTCGAACGCTCCATCCGCTACCTCTTCGAAAATACCGCGCACCTCTTCATCAAGGTGAAAGCTCAGCGCAAGATAACCCAAACGCTTGTTCGATTCCCCTTGAACGATAGGGGCAATAAACAGCAGGGCCTGTTTCAGGTGGGGCGCTAAAGAGATTGGCGCAAAATATTCAATGTAACCGCTACCCAGTTCCAGCAGTGTTTGCTGCAAGGCGGCGTCACACAATGAGTTACCTTCTGGGAAGTTTAGACTGGTACGGAGGGTGCCCTCTATATCGAGCAGCATGACGTCATCATAAACTGAATATTTAGCAATATAGCGGGCTAAGTGCTGTTGAATATCGATTTCTCCTGGCTGGCTCTCCATGTAAGCGCACAGGGTGCTATCCGTTGACAAAAAACCAATATCAGCGGAACGCTCAAATAGATTGCGCACCAGCATATCGACGGCGATCGCCGCCCTACCTCCCAGCACCATCTCGTATTCCCGGGCATGCTCTTCGATCAATGCCTCGGCAAGTTGAACGCGCAAGAGACGAAACCGGTCTTGGACTTCCGTCACACGATCCAAAACGCCGTTACCCCCACTGCGACTGGCCACCTTACCCACCAGGGCAATAATGGCTAACCAATCATCCAAATGAGATAACTGGCGATCGTAGTGCTTAACATAAGCGGGCGTTTCCAACGAGCGCGAGGCAGGCGCTCTGCCAGCAGAGGTAAGTGTGCCAACATGAGAAGAGCGAGCGCCATCTCGGCTGGACAAGCCCGGTGATAAAGCGTGGGTAGTCATAGTGCCACCTTGCTATCAAAGCATCTGCCAAAAAGTTAAAGCCGAGAGACATTAAACCGAGCCAAGTGACTTACTATAACCTTTTGCCGTTTAACTCAAACAATTAAGTCTAATTGAAGGGCCTATCTGCATAGTGCTTCGATACTGTTTCAAGTTTTCGATGCTGCCATGCTGCTTTTTCGCTGCCTCAACAGCACTGCCAGGGGCACCAACGCAACGGGGATCAACACTAGGTTAAGCGTCGCCCAGCCTAAACCGCTGACCAAGGGCCCAGCGAGCAACGCAGTGATCGCGGCGGTGCCAAAGACTAAAAACTCGTTGGCGGCCTGGGTACGCGCTTTATCCACCGGACGGTAGCTCTCGGTAAGCAGCCCGGTGGCGGGCAAAAAGGTAAAGTTCCAGCCCAAGCCCAGCAAAATCAGCGCCACGTTGAAACCGGCTAAACCGATACCCAACTGAGCGACCAAGGCACTGGCCACCAGCAGCAGGCAGCCGGCCACAATGACTTGCTTAGCGCCGAAGCGGGTGGCCAAATGGCCAGTAAAGAACGAGGGCAGAAACATCGCCACCACGTGCCACTGAATGGTCATTGAAACGTGGTTAAAGTGGTGCCCCGCCCCCGCCATGGCGAGCGGTGTGGCGGTCATGGCCAGATTCATTACGCCGTACCCGACCATTGCCGCGCTCACCGCCACAATAAATCCAGGCTGGCAGAGTATCTTACCCAGCGGCAGTGCGGTGCCTTCACCGTGGGTGCGGGATGCAGGCGGCAGTTGCGTCAGCATCAGCACCACCAGCGCCAGTGCGTAAAGCGCTGCCAAGCCCACAAAACTGCCCAGAAACGGCACCTCCCCCAGCTCACGGCTCACTCTGGCCAACCACGGCCCGGCAAATGCAGCCAGCACACCGCCCCCCATCACCAAACCAATCGCCCGGTCACGCATCGGCGTAGGGGCAGCTTCCACCGCGGCAAAGCGATAGAGCTGACCAAAGCCAATGCCGATACCAATCAGCCAGGTTGCCAGCAAGAACAGCCCAAAGCGCTCGCCGATCAGCGCCTGCACGGCGAGCAGTGCGCCCACCAGTCCCACAAGGTTGCCCAGTATAAAGCCGCGCTTCCGGCCCAGCCTGGCCATAATTAACGAGGCGGGAATGGTGGCACACATCAGCCCCAGCCACTGGGTGGCGACCGGCGCGGTCGACCAGGACGCACTTGGCGCCAAAGACGCCCCAATCAGCGGCGAAACGGCAATCAGTAAGACATTACCGGTAACCAGTAGCGCCTGGCAGAGCGACAATAGGGTGACGGTTAAAGGCATGAAACGCTCTCCTGAATAGAATCATCTGTATGGGAAGACGCAAAGCGCTGGCGATATACCGAGGGTGATACGCCGTAGTAACGCTGAAACTGGCGGCGCAGCTGCTCCGCGCCGCCCAGCCGCCAGCGTTGTGCCAGGCGCTCGAGGGATACGTTTTCGCGCCCGTTGAGCAGCGCCAAACGCGCTTGTTCAAGGCGTAGCTGGGTCAGGTAAGCGCCGGGGGTGGTATTTAAGTAGCGCCTAAATAGCCGGGTTAAATGGCGCGGGGAGACCGCCATCAGGTCGGCCATGCTCTCAAGCCCGTGATCTACGCTGGGGTCGGCGTGGAGCTGATCCAGCAAACGGCGCAGCGGCCCCGCCTCTTGTTGGTGTCGCAGTATCTCGCTGAACTGCGACTGCCCTCCTGGGCGCTGTAAAAACACCACTAGCTCACGGGCCACTCGGCCAGCCAGATCAGCACCGTGATCTGCCTCTACCAGCGAAAGCGCCAAATCAATCCCCGCCGTTACACCGGCGCTGGTGTAGCGGCCGTTGTTTTCGATATACAGCGCATCGGGTTCGACGCTTAACGCGGGGTACTCATCCGCCAGTTGAGGTGCATGACGCCAGTGGGKGGTGACGCGGCAGCCATCCAGCAACCCTGCAGCGGCTAACAAAAATGCCCCGGAGCAGATCGACCCAAGCCGTCGTACCTCTGGGGCCACTTCACAAAGTACCTGCTTCACTGCGGTTATTTCACGCTGCTGTATCACGCCGCTGCCGCCCGCCACCAACAGCGTATCCAGGGGCAGTAAATGGGTAAGTTGATGGTAGGTGTGCGTAGCGKGCACGGCTAGGCCGCCGTTGGTGACAACCGGGCCAACGGCATCGGCGACCAGGGTCAACTGATACAACGGCTGGGGGCTTAGCGCATTGGCGCTGGCAAACACCTGCCAGGGGCCGCTGACATCCAGCAGTTGGCAGTCGGGGTAGGCAAATAGAGCAACATGGCGAGTCACAGTCTCTCTCCGCTAACGGGGAATCGAAGCATTAGAGAGAGTGTCAGCGCTGCGCCCTATGTCGGCAAGGACGATTACCCCACCGATATGGACATTTCGCTAGATACGCTATTCGAAGAGTATTCATTAGCCTGTTTTATCTAACGGGGCCACCATGACAGCTTACAGCTTGCCAGCCCCTTAAATATCCATTATAGCTTATGAAGTATATAACTTAGCAAAAAATGGATATTTCTCACCGATGAATATACTTTCACCTTCCCCGCTTTCACTACCCGAACCTCTTCCTTGGCCCAAGGCCTATAGCATGCCTCCTACCGTTGGGATGAATGCGATAGAACTATCGAATGCGATTCACTCACGTGATATTAGTTGCAAAGAGGTAATCGCGGATTATCTCGCCCATATTTCACTACTCAATCCTATTGTTAACGCGATTGTCTCATTGCGCGACACTGATGATCTGCTTGCTGAAGCCACGCAATTAGATAAGGAACTTGCTAAAGGGCAATCTCGCGGTTGGTTACACGGGATTCCTCAAGCCATCAAGGATTTATCTTCTACAGCAGGTATAAGGACGACGCTTGGTTCTCCCCTTATGGCCAACCAAATACCTGACACTGATACGATTATGGTGTCACGGATTAAGCGCGATGGCGCCATTATCATAGGAAAAACCAATACCCCTGAATTCGGCTTTGGCTCCCAAACCTTCAACACTGTTTTCGGTGCGACGCGCAATGCCTATCACCCACATCTAACCGCCGGTGGCTCAAGCGGTGGAGGCGCGGTAGCCCTGGCACTTCGCATGTTACCGGTCGCCGACGGTAGCGATATGATGGGCTCTTTACGTAACCCGGCTGCTTATCAAAATTTATACGGCCTTAGACCTACATTTGGGCGCATTCCTTCAGCATCAGCACCCGATCTTTTTGGGCATCAGTTGAGTACCGAAGGCCCTATGGCCAGAAATATCGAAGACCTTCAACGCCTACTGGTCACGCAATCTGGTCACGATCCACGTGCTCCACTCTCTATGACCGACTCCTTAACCAACCTTTCTGGCTCTTTGAACGCTTGCCAGCGTGGTAAACGTATTGCATGGCTTGGCGATTGGCAGGGAGAGTTGCCGCTCGAATCCGGTGTACTTGAGCTATGCGAAAACGCAGTTAAACAGTTTGAACAGATTGGCTGCACCATTGAGCAACCTGATATGCCGATGTCGATGGAATCACTTTGGGAAAGCTGGCTGACACTGCGGCAATGGGCTATTTCCGGTAACTTGTTAGGCACTTATCAAGCCCCTGAAAAGCGCCGTTTATTGAAACCAGAAGCGCAGTGGGAAATAGAACAAGGGCTTGCCTTGTCTGCCCTGGATGTCCATAAAGCCAATGTGACGCGCAGCCAGTGGTATACAGAGCTAAATAAACTGTTCTTGCATTACGACTATGTCATGCTGCCCAGCGCACAATGCTTCCCCTTTCCTGTGACAACGCAGTGGCCAAATGAAATCGCTGGCAAACCTATGGATACCTATCACCGATGGATGCAAATTGTCATACCTGGCTCTCTCTCAGGCTGCCCTGTATTAAACGTACCTGCGGGCTTTAATGATAACGACCTACCGATGGGCATTCAGGTAATCGCACCCCATCGAGCCGAACTAGCGCTATTGCAACTTGGTCAAGCCTACCAATCAATCTTACCCAGTTGGAAACATCGTTTGCCGCCCTGTTTTTCTGAATAGCTTTTCTCAAAAAACCTTTGTGAAAAACCATGCTCCGTGAAGACAACCGCGACTCAACCGATACAGGCATATCAATCAATAAGCTATAAGATGAATCAGCCCGTTCTCTCTAACGGTGCCTCCATCCTGCGTACGCTGGAAACGAAATCGCTAAAGCGCTCGCCCTGAATCAACACATGGTCGCTCAGTGCTCGCTGCGCTTCTGCAGGATCGCCACGCTCAATGGCTTCCACGATGGTTTGGTGCTCACTGAGGGAGTTATTTACCCGCTGGCGCACCTGCAACTGCAGCCGCCGATAGGGCTTTAAGCGCTGCTTCAACTGGCGCGCTTCACTGGCCAGAAAAGCGTTGTGGCTCGCGGTGTAGATACAGTCGTGAAAACCTTCGTTTTCATAGTAATACTCGTCGCTGTCGCCCGCCTGGGCCGCCGCTTCGCAACGCTGGTGGGCGTCTTTTAATGCGGCCAGTTCCTGCTCGGTGATCCGGCGTGCCGCCAGGCGGCCACACATGCCTTCAAGTTCCGCCATCACCTCAAACATCTCGATCAGTTGATCAATCCCCACCTTCGCCACAAAGGTGCCTTTTTTGGGCGAAACCGTCACCAGGCCGCTGGCAACCAGCTGTTGAAAGGCTTCGCGCACCGGTGTTCGCGAAACCTGAAACTCACGGCCCAAGGCTTCTGGATCCAGGCGTTCTCCCGGTAAACGGCGGCCATTGATGATGTCATCTTCAAGGGAGTCCCTTAAGCGCTGAGCGTTGGATCGCTTGGTGCCCGTCATGTTTTACCTCCTTGGATCGCGACTGATCTTAACCATTGAGTGTTGTCATATAGTTGACATTAGCATACGTAGCGCCTATTGATATATATATCAGCTCGCCTGATAGATACAAAAAGCCAATCCAAGACCACAACAACAACCGTTGGAGACGCCACATGCAACGCTATTTGATCTCAACTGCTGCCGCCCTAAGTCTCGCTATAGCGGCATCCCACGCCTCTGCGGATACCGTACTCCGCGCGTCGCATCAATTCCCCGGTGGCCAGGGGGATGTTCGCGATGAAATGGTCCAAATGATGGCCCGCCACGTAGCTGATGCAGACGTTGGCCTGACCATCGAAGTCTATCCTGGCCAATCGCTGTTTAAAGCCCGCGAACAGTGGGGCGCTATCGCCCGGGGGCGCCTGGATATCACCTCACTGCCGCTGGATTATGCCAGTGGTCGGCACCCTGAGTTCTCTGCCACCCTAATGCCGGGCTTGGTGCGCAACCAAGCCCACGCGCAGCGCCTGAATGACTCCGAATACATGGAGATGATCAAAGCGGTGATTCTGGACGGTGGCGCGCGGGTGCTTTCAGATGCGTGGCTGTCGGGCGGGTTTGCCTCTAGCGAGCAGTGCATTACTTCTCCCGATACCGTCGAGGGACAAAACTTGCGCGCCGCAGGGCCTGCCTTTGAAGAAATGTTGGAAGCCGCCGGTGCTTCCATCGCCTCAATGCCCTCCTCGGAGGTTTACACCGCCATGCAGACCGGTGTGTTGGACGCCGCTAACACTTCGTCGATGTCGTTTATCTCCTTCCGCCTCTACGAACAGGTCGAATGCTTAACCGAACCGGGCGACTTCGCGCTGTGGTTTATGTACGAGCCGATTCTGATCTCCGAGCAGGTGTGGCAAGGCCTTAACGAAGAGCAGCAAGCCGCGCTGATGGAAGCCGGTGAAGCAGCAGAAGCCTTCTTCGCTGAAGAGGCCGCCGCCATTGATCAGGAGATGGTCGACCTCTACGAAGAGAATGGCGTGGAGGTGGTCAGCATGAGCGAGGACGATTATAACGCCTGGCTCGAGATCGCTCGCGAAACCTCCTACAAAAACTTTGCCGACAATGTTCCCAACGGCCAAGCCATCATTGATGCGGCACTGGCCGTCGAGTAAGCAACGCCTAACGGCGCGCGCGACCATCCCTTTGGATGGTCGCTTAACACTGATGCTTACTGTGCTGGATGAGGGAATTATGGCAACCACAACGACTCACGAAGCCCCCGTGCGAGGGGGCATCATCGGCGGCTACATTCGCGTTATGGATAAGCTCTCGCGGCTTTCCGCCTATTTGGCCTGTGCCATGTTTATCGCTGGCGTATTAGTGATCTGCCAGATGGTCTTTATTCGCTACTTACTGGGGATGAGCACCAGCTGGCAGACCGAATTCACCATCTTCTCGGTGACGGCGGCGATGTTAATGGGCAGCCCCTATGTACTGATGACCGGCGGCCATGTCGCCATCACTATTGTTCCCGATGCCCTGGGCGGTATTACCCGCACCATTATGCGGCTGATCGCTTCGCTGTTTGGGTTGGGTTTTTGTGCCGCCCTGGCATATGCCAGCTGGGTATATGTATTTGAGGCGCTCCACGGCGGCTGGACCACGGGTTCCGTCTGGAATCCACCGCTCTGGCCTGCCCTGCTGCCCATGGCCGTCGGCGCCACCCTGCTGTCGTTGCAGTATGTGGCTGAAATTTTGCGCGGGGAGAGCTAAGCATGGATCCCATTACGTTAGGCATTATTGTCGCCATCGCGCTGATTGCGCTGATGGCCATTGGCACCCCTATCGCTTTTGCCCTGGGCGGTGTATCGCTGCTGGCGTTGCTCTATGATCGCGGCCTTTCCGAGCTCACCTACTTCGGTGAAACCTTTTTTGACCGCATCGCCGAGTTTGGTTTTGTCGCCATTCCAATGTTTATTCTGATGGGGGCCGCGGTGGCCTCCTCCCCCACTGGGCGTGATCTTTATCGCTCGCTGGACTTATGGATGGGTAAGCTGCCCGGCGGCTTGGCAGTTTCCAACATCGGCGCTTGCTCTATCTTTGCTGCGCTCTCGGGTTCGTCACCGGCCACCTGTGCGGCGATTGGTAAAATGGGCATTCCCGAAATGCGCATGCGCGGCTACCCGGATGGCGTGGCGGCGGGCTGTATTGCCGCGGGCGGCACCTTGGGCATTCTAATTCCACCGTCGGTCACCATGATTATCTACGGCATTTCCACCGAAACCTCTATTGGTCGGCTGTTTATTGCCGGGGTGGTGCCAGGCTTTATGCTTGCGGGCCTGTTTATGATCTGGACGATGATCGCCTGCAAGATGGCCGGTGGCTATAACAACCCCATGGCTGAGTCCGTCGAACGGCTAAAACAGAACGTTAAGCAGAATGTTGATACCAACCTGAAAGCGCTAGTGCGCGTTCTACCTTTCCTGGGTGTGGTGGCGGGTATCCTGTTTGCCCTGTATGGCGGGGTGGCAACACCTTCAGAAGCAGCAGGTGTAGGCGCATTTTTGTGCTTGGCGCTGGCTATTCTGATCTACCGCATGTGGCAGCTGGGGCCGATCAAACTGATTATGCGCGACTCGCTGCGTGAAAGCGTGATGATCATGCTGGTGATCGCCACCGCCGAAGTGTTCGCCTATGCGCTCTCCTCCATGTTTATCACCCAAACTGTGGCCGCCGCGATTGCTGATCTTGAGATCAACCGCTGGGCACTTATGGGGGTCATTAACCTCTTTCTTCTGGTGGCGGGTTTCTTCCTGCCCCCCGTGGCTGTGATCGTGATGACCGCGCCGATTCTGTTACCCATTATCCTGGCAGCTAACTTCGACCCCTACTGGTTTGCGGTGATTTTGACTATCAACCTGGAGATCGGCCTGATTACCCCACCGGTGGGCCTCAACCTGTTCATTATTAAAGGCATCGCGCCGGATATTTCGCTGCGCGATATTCTGATGGGGAGCTTGCCCTACGCGCTGTGCATGGTGCTGGGTATCTTGCTGCTGTGTCTTTTCCCAGGCATCGCGCTTTGGCTACCTAACTTGATCATGGGTTAAGGAGTTCGACCATGAACATGCTGTTTTTGCAGGAGCTGTTCAACAACATCACCCAGCGTGATGCGCTGTTGCGCCGCCGCCATCCAGAGACATTAACGCCCGACCATGGGCAGCTGGTTAACGCCTGCCACAAGCTGTTGGAAAGTGATGGCGAAGCTTCTAGCATCGCACTGGCAAGCCGTGCCTTGGCGATTTACCAGCGCCTTTCGGCGGCGGAAAAGAGTCGCTTCTTTGCCCGCCTAACGGCCGACTTTGCGGCCGAACCCGGCCCCATTGACGCAGCCTACCTGGCCTATCAGGAGGTTCGCGACAACCCATCGCTACAGCGCCTGTTTGAAGCCTGCGAGCCGCGGCGCCAAGAGCTTTTCCGGCGCCTAAACCTGGCCAGCGACGGTACCTATGAGCTGGTCAAAATGCGTGAAGATCTGCTGGGATTACTGCGCGAACAGCCCGAACTGGCGGCCATTGACGACGACTTCGCCCACCTGTTCGGCTCCTGGTTCAACCGCGGCTTTTTGATGCTTAAGCGCATTGACTGGAACACACCCGCTTCAATTTTAGAAAAGATCATCCGCTACGAAGCGGTCCACGAGATTCAGGATTGGGACGACCTGCGCCGACGCCTAGACGCCCGCGACCGTCGCTGTTTCGCCTTTTTCCACCCGGCGATTGGCGACGAGCCGCTGATCTTTGTCGAAGTCGCCCTGCACAAGGGTCTGCCAAGCCGTATCCAACCGATCTTATCGGGCGAAAGTTCTGGAAATAGTTCTGGAAGTCGAAAAGCCATCGATGAGCCCGAGGATGCCGATACCGCAGCGTTCTTCGGCATTAGCAACTGCCAGACCGGGCTGCGCGGGATCTCCTTTGGTAACTTTTTGATCAAGCAAGTAGTGCAAGAGCTCTCTCAGGAGCTACCGCAGCTTAAATACTTTGTCACCCTCTCGCCGGTGCCTGGCTTCTCCCAGTGGCTTCAGGAGCAGCGTGATGATGAGCAGCTTCCCGCGTCGCTGCGTCAATCACTCAAAGGGCTTGAAACACCGGGGTGGCATCAGGACAAAACCCGCGAAGAGCAGCTCAAAGCCGCCATTCGCCCGCTGGCCGCCCGTTACCTGATTGAAGAGAAGAACCGTCACGGCCTGCCGCTCAACCCGGTGGCCCGCTTTCACCTCGGCAACGGCGCCGAACTTCATCGCATTAACTGGCTGGGCGATATCTCTGAGAAGGGCTTTAAACAGGCCGCCGGCCTGATGGTCAACTACCTCTATGTGCTGGACGATATCGAACGCAACCACGAAAACTATACCGCCAAGGCGACCGTTGCTTGCTCAAGTGAGGTGCGTGACCTCGCCAAACGCGCCCGCAAGCTGGCCAAGGGAGAGACCACCAAATGAGCCACAACCTATTTGAAACCTTTGCGGCCAAAATGCGTGAGCGCGCAGAGGCCGATTTTATTACTACCCGCGATGGCCGCCGCTATAGCTATACCGATGCGCTGACCATCAGTGCGCAGCTTGCCGGAGCGCTAACCGAGCTAGGCGTTAAGCAAGGCGACCGCGTTGCCGTGCAGGTAGATAAAAGCCCTGAAGCTATTTTGCTTTACCTGGCCTGCCTGCGCATCGGTGGCGTCTATCTGCCCCTCAATACGGGCTATACCGGCGATGAGATTCGCTACTTTTTAAATGACGCCGAGCCCGCGCTGTTTGTTTGCCGCCCTAAATTACTCGATGAGGCACAGGCGCTTGCCGCTGAAACCGGCTGCCCTGCGGTGGCTACCTTGGGTAGCGCCAGTGATGGCAGCCTAATGGAAACCGCTCGCACGGCAGCGCCGCGGGAGAATATCGTGGCACTTGGCGAGCGCGACCTGGCCGCTATTCTTTACACATCCGGCACCACCGGGCGTTCCAAAGGCGCCATGCTAACGCACAAAAACCTCGCCTCTAACGCCGAGACACTGGCCAAAGCGTGGCATTTCAGCGCTGATGATCGGCTGATCCATGCACTGCCGATTTTCCACACTCACGGCTTATTCGTCGCCTGCAACGTCACCTTGATAGCGGGCGCCAGCATGCTCTTCCTGCCTAAGTTCGATGCCGATGTCATTTTTGAAGAGTTGCCCCGTGGCACTGTGATGATGGGCGTTCCTACCTTCTATACGCGCTTGGTTCAGGACGAACGACTGACCCCAGAAGCGACTGCCAACATGCGGCTGTTCGTTTCCGGCTCTGCTCCGCTCACCGCCGAGACCCACGAGGCGTTTGAAGCCAAAACGGGCCATGCGATTCTTGAGCGCTACGGTATGACCGAAACCAATATGAACCTCTCCAACCCCTATGACGGCGCCCGCCGAGCAGGCACTGTGGGCATGCCGCTACCCGGCGTGGAGATGCGCATTACCAACCGGGAAAGCGGCGATGAGGTGCCGTTTGGCGAAATTGGCATGCTGCAGATCCGCGGCCCAAATGTGTTTATCGGCTAMTGGCGGATGCCTGAAAAAACCCGTGAGGAGCTGTTAGACGACGGCTTTTTCATTACCGGCGATCTCGCCATGGTCGACGATCAGGGCTATGTACATATTGTTGGCCGCGACAAAGACCTGGTGATTTCCGGCGGCTATAACGTCTACCCCAAAGAGGTAGAGCAGGTGATCGACGAGCTCGATCAAGTCGCCGAATCCGCGGTAATCGGCCTGCCGCATCCCGACTTTGGCGAGGGCGTGACCGCCGTGGTCGTACGCCAGCAAGGCGCTGATCTTGGAGAAAACCAGCTTGAAGAGGAGGAAGTAATCACCCATTTAGATGGTCGGCTAGCTAAGTATAAGCAGCCCAAGCGGGTCTTCTTTGTCGATGAACTGCCGCGCAATACGATGGGCAAAGTACAGAAAAATGAACTGCGCAAGCGGTTCAACGACACCTATCAAACGCCTTAGTCGCGTCTTCTAGGCGCTACCCATCCCTGAACGTTTGCCCCAACTCTTTAGCCCGGCACGATACGGCAAAGAGGCGGGGCGTTTTTTTGCGAAAAGGAACCATTTGCTCTACTAAATGTTAAGGTAAGGTCACTTAACAAACGATGGAGCAGATTGCCTTGACTACGCCTACCGTTACCAACGGCATCACCGCCACCGAGCTATATAAGTTAGCCAGTCAGCCAGCGCACAACAGCGCTGGAGATGCGCCCCTTGAGTGGCCTGAGGGCACTATCAGCCTGGATGAGACGAATCAGACCCTGATCTGGGAGCTTAACGATTACGGCAACTTGCCGATTACCCTGTCGCGCAGCGAAAATGAGTGGGTCGCCATGGCACCTATCGTTGCCGTGGAGAGCGTTAAAAACACCGCTGAGCTCAACGAAGTACTGCTGCGCCAGGGCATTGCGTTACCGCTGGCCTCCGTGGGGATTGTCGAGATCGACGGTCACGACTTCTATGTGGCTTACGGGCAATTGTTTGGCGACTCAAAACTTGAATCAATTTGCGCCGAGCTCCACGCCACGGCCAGTGCGGCCATGGATGTTGCCGAACTGATTCAGACCCATTTCGCCTAACGTTAGTTAATTGGTCAATGTCACTTGCACGGTGGCACTTTACAGTCCTTTTTTAAGAGAAATTTCTTATGTTAAGCAAAATCATGACGGCGCTACGTGGCAAAGCAAATGAAACCGGTCAAGCGGTGGTGGACTCCCAGGCGCTGCGCATTTTAGMCCAGGAAATCCGCGACTCAGAAAATAGCCTGAGCCAGTCTAAAACTGAGCTTACCCGCCTGATGGGCCAGCGCCAGTTGAACAGCAATAAAGCCGACACGCTGGAAAGCAAAATTGCCGAGCTGGAAAAAAGCGCTGAAGCCGCTTTGGATAAAGGCGAGGAAGCGCTGGCCGTGGAAGTCGCCGAGCGCATGGTGGCGCTACAGGATGACCTGGAGGCGGAACGTGCCATTATTAGCGAGTACGACGCCAGCATCGAAAAACTGCGCGGCGCTATTCGCGGTACCGACAACCAGCTTCGCCAACTCAAGCAACAAGTGAGCGTGGTCAAAGCCACCGAGTCGGCGCAGAAAGCCCAATCCGCCGTGGCCGCTCGCCACTCGGGTCAGAACAGCGCCATGAGCAGCGCCATGGAATCCCTGGAGCGCATTAAAGAGCGCCAACAGCTTAACTCAGCGCAAATGCAGGCTGCTGACGATATGGCCGCAGAAGAGAGCGGCAGCTCGCTGGAAGCCCGCTTGAAAGCAGCCGGTGTGGGTGGCCAGAATCGCAAAGCAGACGATGTGTTAGCGCGCCTGAAAGCGAAGAAAAACGCCGCACAGGAATAAGCGTTAAGAGCAAGTCAGTGCTTAAATCGATTTGGGAGTCAGGCCATGTTTAATACCCTCAAGGCACTTTTTCGCGCTACCACGGAGAAGCCACCCGAGCCAAACACCGGCCGCCCGGTAGCCGCAGGCCTGCCCATGGGCATCAGCCAGGAGGACCTTGAGGGCCTACGCCTGGATGGGCGCGTCAATATCAAGCTGATCGGTCTGCGCGCCCACCCTGATGCGCTGTTTCGCTGGGATGACGACGCCTACCACCATATTGCCGCCGTGGGCCACGTGGATCTAGGCCAAGGGGCGCAGCTGGTGCGCTTCTATCTGGATAACGACACCTGGCTGCAGGCCAACATTGAGCATGGCCAGGTGCTTGAATATAAGCTGTTCGACTTTTACCGTGTCGCCCATCTCTCGGATGCTGAGTTTGATAAGTTGATCAACGGTGACGACAAACTGCCCGACAGCATCGGTGCGCAAACCGTCGCGATTACCTCGACCACTGACGAGGCACGCAGCTGTTCCTTCCAGCGGGTATGGGGTAACGGCGACAGCCTGTGGTCGCCACCGGTGATTTTCGATGAGCAGGTAATGACCACCGAGAGCGTGGCTGCCAGGCAGGTGMCTCATCACGCGATGCTTTATGAGCGCACCATTGAAGGCGCTGAGCGCATGGAGTACTTGCTGCTCAGCGCTGAAAGTGATGGCGAAGGCAGCTTTATGGTGGTGCACAACGTTGGGGTGGACGTGGCCTCCGTTGATATCGACGCAATGTAATCAGTCAGCTGTTTTTTTAAACGCAAAACTTAAGAGCTATAAAAGGAAACTGCCACCATGGTGAATTATCTCTACGGCCTGCCGTCATTTATCGCCTATCTAGTGACGGCGATTGTGCTACTTGCCGCCTTTATGTACTGCTACAGCCGTCTTACCCCGCACCACGAGTGGACACTGATTCGTGAAGGTAACGCAGCGGCTGCCTCTGCCTACGGCGGCTCGATTTTAGGCTTTACTATTCCGCTATATAGCGCGATGGCGCACTCGATCAACTTTATCGATTTTGTGCTCTGGGGCGTAGTGGCCTTTATCGTCCAGTTGGCGACCTTCTTCGCGGTGAAGCTGTTTCTGCGCAAGCAGGGCGAAAGCCTCTCGCAGCACATCACCGAAGGCCACCAGGCCTACGGCATTTTGATGGCCAGCGTGGCCGTGGCAGTCGGCTTACTCAACGCCGCTTCGATGACTTGGTAACGACGACGTGGTAAAGGAGAGCCTGCATGTCTAAACACGATCACACCCCACATTTGCCACGCCGCAAGCGCAGCGGGCGCTTGTCATTGGCAATGATGGGCGCCAGCGCTTTTGGTCTTACCGCCTGTGGCCAACCACCCCAGGAAGAGCAGATCACCGATATAGAGTTCGACCAGCCGCGCAGCTTTCAAAGCGTTGAGGATTGCGTCGCAGAGAATGTCTATACCCGCAGCGCCTGCGAAGACGCCTACGAAGCCTCTTTAAAAGAGGTGCCGCGCTATAGCACGCTTGAAGAGTGTGAAGCTGAGAATGGTGAAGACGCGTGTACTGCCCCAACCGATGAGCAGTCCCAAGCCGCAACCGGAAGCACCGGCGGCAGTTGGTTTATGCCCGCTATGATGGGCTATATGATGGGCAACATGATGTCCAATACCAACCGGGGACGCTCCTTTGAGCGGGTGTATCAGGAACCGGTGTATCGCAACCGTCAAAATCAGGGCAACTGGAACACCGCCTCGAACCAGGCCACCCAGCGCGTCACCCAGCGTAACGATGCGATGCGCAGCTCGGTGGCGCAGAATCGCCAAGCCACGTCTCAACGCCGGGGCTTTGGCTCGCGCTCCTCGGCGCGGGGTGGCTGGGGCTCCTAAGCCACCAGCAAAGATCACCATGCTGCGAATCGATATCCCTGAAAGAAGCAATTGGAAGGCCCTGGCCCACGAACTGGGCTTTCATTTTCATACCATCGACGGGGAGCCCTACTGGAAAGAGGACGCCTMCTACCAGTTCACGATGGAGCAGGTAGAGCGGGATATTGAAGCGCCTACCGAGGCGGTGCATGAGATGTGCATGGAACTGGTGGATAAGGTCTGCCACTCCAATGCGCTTATGCAGCGTTTGGCACTTCCCGAGCATATGTGGGATAGCATCCATAACTCGTGGAAATCAGGGCAGCCGCACCTCTACGGGCGAATGGACTTTGCCTATTCCGGTGACGGCCCGGCGAAACTGCTGGAACTCAACTACGACACGCCCACGTCGCTTTACGAAGCGGGTTTTTTTCAGTGGGTATGGCTTGAAMAAGCCATTGCGCAGGGCATCCTGCCCCGCCACGCGGATCAGTACAACTCAATTCAAGAGCGCCTGATCAACGCCATGGCCCACCTTGGCGACCGCATTGAAGCGCGCACGCTGTATTTCTCCTGCATCAAAGATAATGCCGAAGAACGCGCCACCGTGCACTACCTGCAGGATGTGGCGGTGCAAGCAGGTCTCAAGGCGCCGTTTATCTACACCGAAGATATTGGCCTGCATCCTGGGACAGAGCACTTTGTTGACCTGGATAACCAGCCTATCCATGCCCTGTTCAAACTCTATCCCTGGGAGGAGATGGCCGACGACGCCTTCGGTGAATATATCCCGCAGTTAAACACGCACTGGTTCGAACCGCCCTGGAAAGCGATTTTGTCTAACAAGGGTATTCTGCCCCTGCTATGGGAGCACTTTGAGGGCCATCCCAATCTGCTACCGGCGTTTTTCGAGAATGCCAAAAGCCCACCGCTGCCAGCAGGCTGGGTGCGTAAGCCATTCTTCTCCCGGGAAGGCAGTAACGTGGAACTCATTACCCCCGCCGGTCAGCGCGAGGCCGTGGACGGCCCCTACACCGACAGCCCATGGATTCGGCAGGCCTACCACCCGATGCCCCGCTTTGGTAATAATCACGCCTTAATTGGAAGTTGGGTGGTGGGTGACCGCGCTTGCGGTATGGGCATCCGCGAAGACGTTGGCCGCATTACCAAAGACTCCTCGTGCTTCGTGCCCCACGCGATCGTGTAAACGCAAGTACCAAAACACGCTGATATAGGCTGGACAGCCCTCACAAAAAAAGCTGAAATCGTTGCTACTACCCTAAGTAGAGTGGTAAGTATCACTCTACTTCTCACCCTGAGCGCTACTGAGCAGCGTCGTTAGGGCCACGTTTACTTTGGAGCAACGGCGAACATGATGGCGCGCTGGAAATCCCTACCTTTACGGCTTCGGCTATTTCTCTCTTTTGGGACGGTCTTAGCACTCGCAATGCTCCTGGCGCTCTATCTTCAAGCGCGCTCCCACAGCCAAGCGCGGCTGAATAACCTGCTTAATCAAGAGCTACCGGCACAGGTAGAAGGGCTGGCCGCTCATGTGAACCTAAGCCTCAGCCAAGATCTCGCCATTTCCGAAAGTCTGGCCAATAGCTACTTTATTGAGCAGTGGGTTCGCGACGGTCTGCCTGAAGAGCGACAAAACGATATCGCCAACTATTTAGCGCGCCTTATGGCGCAGTTAGATACCGAGCTGGTTTTTATTGCCACTCAATACCAGGGGCGAGGCTACTACTTTCAACTTCGCAACGGTGATTTTCTTCAGCGAACAATCCAGCCGCCTGGCAGCGAAGATGACTGGTACTACGATTTCACCGACAGCGATAACACTTACGAACTGAATTTAGATAGCGACACCTTTTCTCCCGATGATGCCTTTGTCTACGTCAATTACCGCAGCGCGGTAAATGCCACCAACGGTCGACCGCTAGTAGTCGCCGGCGCAGGGCTGGACCTTTCCCAAATGGCCAGCTTGATTGACGACTTTCGCTTAGGTGACACCGCTCACGCTTCGCTGCTCAGCGCCGAAGGTGAGTTGCTCGTTCGTAGTGGGGAGAACGATCCGAGTAGTGAAACCGCAGCGGAGTCCTTACCAGATCAAGCGTCGCAGCGCCTGCTGCGTGATGAACAGCTGCAGGTACAAGAGATTGAGCGCGACGGCCACGCCCTGCTGATTAGCACGCGCTGGCTACCCGAGCTGCAGCGCTACCTAATGGTCGAAGTCGATAAAGAAGCCTACTTGGCGTCCACCCACGAGCGCTTTCTGGAGTCCAGCGGTATAGGCCTGCTCATTCTGCTTGTCGGATTACTGGTGCTCTACCCACTGACTGGGAGCCTGATCCGTCCGCTGGTTAATTTCCAGCGCCAGCTCAAGGACATCACCCACAGCCTGGATCTTTCGCGGCGGGTCAGCACCGATGACAAAGCCGAGCTTGGCGATTTAGCCGATCAAACCAACGAGCTCCTTGAGCGTCTCTCCCGCGCGATTGCGGCAGTGGCCAAGAACGCTCAGGCACTAACGCAAGTCGCCGACCGGCTGGCGAAAACCGCCGGGCTTTCCGGTGTGCACGGTAGCGATATCGATCATGAAGCAAGCCAAACCATGGCCGCCGCAGTCGAGGAGATGGCCTCTTCGGTAGCGGAAATCACCTCCACCATGGAAGAGCTCTCTACCTCGTCAACCCAAATCGCCGACCACTCACAGTCAGTGGTCGACGTTGCCAACCAAACCCTGGAGCGCAGCCGCAAAGGCAGCGCGGCCATGCAACTGCTACAGTCAAAAATGCAGGATATCCGCAGCGACAGCGAGCAGAGTTTGGCAGAGATCATGACGCTAGGGGCGAAATCCAAACAGATTAATAAGGTAATGGAGCTGATCAATACCCTGGCCGCCCAGACCAAGCTGATTGCCTTTAATGCCGCGCTGGAAGCCTCAAGCGCGGGAGAGTCGGGCCGACGCTTTTCGGTCGTTGCCAGCGAGATACGCCGCTTAGCTGACAGCGTGACCGACTCTACCCAAGAGATTGAAGCGCATACTGATGATATTCAGACAGCGATTAATCGCTTAGTGGTCGCCTCTGAAAAAGGCGCCTCCTCAATTGAGCAGGGCGTTGACGCAAGCATGAGCACCGCCCAGGATCTGGAGGCGCTGCTTAAGGCAGCGAGTCAAACCAGCAGTGCGGCCCAGCAGATATCGCTGTCTACTCAGCAGCAAAAAACCGCCAGCAGTCAGGTGGTAATGGCGCTGCGCGATATCGATACGGCCAGTTCACGCAACGCACACTCGGTGCGCAGCATTACCGACATCAGCCAGGATATGATCCATATGTCGGCTGAGCTAAACGCGCTAGTGCAGGAGTTCACCCTAACAAATAAAGATCGCTGATAAGGATACCGAATGAGCGTAATTCGGGTAGTCATTGCCGACGACAGCCAAGTAGCCCGCGACGTGTTACGCGACATCCTCAGCCGAGACGGTGATATTGAGATCGTGGGTGAAGCCACTAACGGCCGCGAAGCGGTGGAACTGGCCAAACGCCATGCGCCGCAGCTGATCACCATGGATCTCAACATGCCGGTGATGGACGGCTTGAGCGCTATCGAAGAGATCATGTATAACAAAGGGGTGCCCATCCTGGTGGTCAGCGACCGTTCCGATGCTCAAACGGCTTATCAAGCCCTTGAAGTAGGCGCGTTAGAGGTGATGCCTAAACCCACCCTGGAAGGAGCCGATGCCGAGCGCTTGCTGGCGCGTATACGCCTGCTTTCCGGCGTGGCGGTAATCACTCGCCTGCGCCGCCGCGGTACAACACTGACGCCTATGCCTTCTTTGCCGACACTTCCCGACGCGCCCAGGGGGGTACCACGCAACTTTCAACACGTGGTCGCGATTGCATGCTCTACCGGTGGCCCGCAAGCACTCGTACGGGTACTACGCAGACTACCCGCCGGGTTTCCGGCGCCTATTGTGATCGCCCAGCACATCAGTCATGGGTTTATCGATGGCATGGCACAATGGCTTGGGTCGCTATGTGCCATGCCGGTCAGTGTTGGCCAAGAGGGCGAGCTGCTACGCCCAGGGCATATCTATTTGTCACCTTCCGAGCGTGATTTATGTGTCACTCCCCGCCACCGTTTCCAGCTTCAACCCAGCCCCGAGAAGTCCCTTTACCACCCCAGTTGCGATGTACTGCTGCAGAGTGTTGCGGAAGTGTATGGCAGTGATGCGATGGGCATTATTTTGACCGGCATGGGCCGAGATGGCGTTAATGGCATGCGGGCTATTTACCAAGCAGGCGGCACCACTTTCGCCCAAGATGAAGCCAGCTCGGTGATTTACGGCATGAACCAGGAAGCCGTTAAAGCTGGGGTCATTCAGTATGAATTACCGCTTGATAGCCTTCCGGATCGGCTGCTGCGCGATGTGCGCGGCTACTTAGATAGCCGACCGGAGCCCTTGGCATGAGCGCCTTTGCCCCCTTTAAAACCCTGGTGCATCAGCGCTGCGGCTTACACCTGGAAGGCTTGGCCGAAGCGCGGTTATTCCGAGCGGTCGCCAGCTTACAAGCATCAACGGGGCTCACCGACACCACTGCGCTCCTCACACAATTAACCAGCGACGCTGCGCTATTCGATCAGTTTGTCAGTCAGTTAACGGTTAACGAAACCTATTTTTATCGCGAGCCAGATGCCCTGAACTGGCTGGTCAACAGCTATTTACCTGCGCGTTTAGCGGCAGGTGGCCCGCCGCTATCCATCTTCAGTGCGGGCTGTTCCTCCGGAGAAGAGCCCTATAGCGTGGCGATGATGCTGTTTGAGCGCTTTGGCGAACGGGCCAAAGCGCTGTTTACCCTCACCGGTGGCGACCTGGACCATCAAGTCCTCGCCAAAGCACGCCAAGCGGTTTATGGCGGCATGGCGTTTCGCGCCCTCTCTCCCGACTTCAAAGCGCGTTACTTTAGCCCTTACCAGGGGCGCTTTAAGCTTCAAGAATCATTGCGCCAGTGGGTAACCTTTTGCCCATTCAACCTATTGAATGCCGATGAGAGCAACCCCGGCGGCCCCTTTGATGTGATTCTATTTCGCAATGTGTCGATCTACTTTGACCAGCAGACGCGGCGCCGCATTCATCAACAGCTTGGCCAGTTGCTAGCCCCGAATGGTATTTTACTCTGCGGCGTCACCGAAACCCTGGGTAACGATCTCGGCGTATTTGAACTGGTCGAAGACCAGAGCGTCTTTTACTTTCGCCGTGCAGAGCAACCCATGGCAGTGCCAACAGCTACCCATCACTCCGTCGCCCAGGGCGACAAGTCAGATGACAGTGTTGGCGTCGGTGATAGCGCGAGCAAAGAGTTAGAGCTAGCCAGTAGCGCTGATTTAGCGCCCGATGCGCCGTCTGAGCAAGAAACGGAAAACACAGCAATAGAAAACACACAAACAGACAACATCACCCAACAGCTACACACCGCCCATCGCTTGCTCAATCAAAATGCCTTTGCCGAGGCCGCTAAGCTACTAAAGACGCTGCTTAAGCAGCAGCCGTGGTCAATTGATGCGCTGATTTTGGCCGGATTAGTCGCCCGTTGGCAGCAGCAGCCCCATCAGGCCTACGACTATTTTAAGCGGGCCATTTACGTAGTGCCGGAGTGTTGGCCTGCGCACTTCTATTTAGCTGAACTTTATCGCCAGGGTGAGTTGACCGATAAGCCTGCTCAACGCCAGCGTAGCTATGCTGCCGTTGTCCGGCTGCTGACCGCCGCGCCGACCTCTAATGGCGGTCTAGACACTATCGCCCCGCCGCTACCGCCTGGCGATGCACGCTTTCTAGCCGAACGCTACCTAGCCGCGGTCAACACCACGCTGGCATCAACCAGTACCACACAGGGAGTGGGTTAATATGGCGCTGGATATTCGCCGCTTTATACAGCGCTTCGTGGAAGAGGCCGCCGACCACCTGCCCCGCTTGCGCGAAGGGATCCGCGCACTGGAGCAGGGCCACGCTGATCGCGAGCAGATCAACGAACTGTTTCGCGCAGCGCATACGCTGAAAGGCTCGTCGCGGATGCTTAAGCTGGTGCCAATCACGGCGCTGGCACATAGCACTGAAGAGCTGCTCAGCGCGCTGCGCGATGGCACCTTAACCGCGACGCCGACGGTTACCAGCCTGCTCAGCCAAGCGGTTGACGGGTTGGCAGACTTCGTTAGTCGGCTCGCTGAAGGGGCAACAGGTGACGACTTACCTGCGGCTGATGAGGCACTCTGTAGCGCCCTTGAAAATGCCGCTCACGGTCAGGCCCCAAGCCAGCCCAGCACTCCCCCACCGCTGACCTCGGTGCCAGTTCCCTCAACGGCGCTGGCGACCGAGAGCGAGTTACGCCTCAGCGATACCGTGCGGGTTCGCTTGGATCGGCTGGACGATGTTATTCGTTTGATGGGTGAAGTGCTATCCGGGCACCACCACTTACATACCCTCGTTGACCAAGCCCGAGCGCTAAGTACCACGCTGCCTGCCGAGCAGCAAGCGCCCTTTCACAGCTTTCACCGTGAGCTGAAAGATAGCGTTTTAAGCCATGACTCGCTGATGAGCGACCTACACGACCGAGCACTGCAAATGCGCATGCTGCCGCTCAGCGTCGTGTTTGMCCCTCTCGCGCATATGTCCCGTGAACTGGCTCAGTCACTCGGCAAACAGGTCGACTGCCGCGTGCGCGGCAGCGAAATCGAACTTGATCGTCAGATGATTGATCGGCTGTCAGATCCGCTTATTCACCTTCTGCGTAATGCCTTGGACCACGGTTTAGAGCCGCCTGCAGAGCGCCAGGCGGCGGGTAAATCACCGCGTGGACAGTTGGTGATAGAAGCCTGGCAGGACGCTGACTGGGTAGTCGTGGAGATGCGTGATGACGGCGCGGGCATTGCGCTTGACGCCGTGCGTCAGAAAGCGCTCGCCAAGCAGCTAATCAGCGAAGAGCAGCTTAACGCTCTGAGCGAGCAGGAGACCCTGGAGCTGATCTTCCTGCCCGGCTTCTCGACCAAAAGCATGATTACCGACTTCTCAGGGCGCGGTGTGGGCATGGATGTGGTCAAGCGCACCGTGGTGGATGATCTCAACGGTGACCTGCAGCTGGCCAGCGAACGCGGTAGCGGTACGCGCTTCACCCTGCGCCTGCCGCTCTCGCTGGCCATGATGCGGGTGCTGCTGGTTAGCGTTGGCGGTGTCAACATCGGGGTAACCGCGCCTTACGTATCGGAGTTAGTAGAGTGCTCATCGCAATCATTCATTGATGCCGCAGGACAGCGCACGCTGATTTTACGCAACGAATTTGTGCCCGTGGTATCGCTTGCCCAACTGCTTGAACTACCTGAGACGAGCGCCGTCACAGACACCACCCTGTTGTTGGTCGTCCACCAGCGGCACCAAAAGCTCGCCCTGATTATTGATTCACTGATTGATGAACGCGATAGGGKGATMAAGCCGCTGCCGGTGCATCTACGCCATTTACCGCTGGTCTCAGGCATGGTGTCCATGGGGCGCAATGCGCTGGTAAGCCTGCTCCATGTACCCGCTTTGCTGGAATCCACCCGGCACACTGCTCAGCGTCCTAGCCATGAGCGCACATCCTCCACTCTCGCGAAGCGAATTTTGGTGGTTGACGACTCACTGAATACCCGCGAAATAGAAAAAGACGTACTCGAAGCATGGGGCTATCACGTCACCCTGGCCGAAAATGGCCGCGACGGATTAGCCAAAGCTCTGGCGGAGCCGTTTGATGCGGTACTGACCGACGTTGAGATGCCGGTAATGGATGGCTTTGCGCTGACTGCTCGACTGCGCGAAAATGAGGCTTATCGTGATCGGCCAATTATTATTATCACCTCGCGGGAAAAAGAGGCTGATCGTCGACGCGGCATTGAGGTCGGAGCCGACGCCTATATCGTCAAGGGCAGTTTCGATCAAAATAATTTAGTAGAAACGCTACAAGCCCTACTGGGCTAATAACGAGCGTCAATAACACAACAGCCATGAGGTCGCGAATGCCTATCCTGGTCGTAGACGACGACCCGCTTGCCGGGGAAATGACGGCGGCACTGCTAGAGTCTCAGGGCCATGCCACCTTGATGGCCTTAGMCGCCATGGAAGCCGTCGAGCAACTAGACACTCACGGTGATATCAAGCTGATTGTCAGCGATATGCACATGCCCCTTGTCAGCGGTCTAGCACTATTGGCAATGCTGCGTGAGCAAGACAATCACCTGCCGTTTATTTTACTCACTGGGGACACTCCGGATGCAACGCTACAGCAGACACCGGGCCTGGATGCCTGTTTGCGTAAAGATGCCGAGCTGGCTGACAACCTGGAAACTGCTGTGAAACAGGCACTCGCCAGCTAAGCAGTGCTACATGCGCTGGAATGGATAATGGATGGAATGGATCGCCGCTTTCGATCACTTACGTAGGTAGTTTGATGTCTAAGCCAGCCCCCTCGCTGCACGATAAGCTAAATCAGCTGCGTGAGCGTTTTATTGAGCAGTTGCCGACCCGCTTAGCGCAAACCGCCGAGCTGTGGCAGCAGAGCCGCACATCGAGTGAAGAACAGACGCGACTAGCACCGGAGCTACACCGCTTTTTTCATAGTTTGAAAGGCACCGGGAGATCACTGGGCTTCGAGCGGCTTGCCGTGCTTGCTGATCAGGCAGAGGAGGCGCTCACTACCACGCCCACCCGACCCGACATCGACGCTTATATCAGCCAACTACTACGCCAGCTGGGTCACGAGCAGCAGCATCTACGTTCCCACCACGGTCAACAGCAAGCGTTGGCGGCCGTCAACAGCTTCGAACTTAACAGCCAGGTGGAGCCGCTGCGCAATAAGCGCCAGCGGCTGATTTACCTATGCGACGATGAGCCCGAGCAGGTCGACCAACTGATCCATCATCTCCGCTGCTTTGGTCATGACGTCGTACACTTTATTGATACGGAGACGTTCTTTAACGCCGTACTCACGCGTCGCCCTGACGCAGTGATCATGGATGTGCAGTTTCCCCAAGGCCAAACCGCAGGCACCGAAACCCTAACCAGCTTGAACAAGCTAACCGGCCAACCACTACCCGCCATCGTTTTGTCGGCCCACAGCGATTTTCACTCGCGCCTGAGCGCCGTTCGTGCAGGCTGTGGCGGCTACTTTACCAAACCGGTTAAACCGCTGGATCTTATGCTGGCGGTGGATGAGCTCACCGCTCCGGCGGTGGAAGAGCCGCTGAAGGTACTGGTGGTGGATGATGAGCCCGAGGTGGCTGCTTATCACGCCTTGCTGATTGAAGAAGGCGGTATGATTGCACATCAGGTGCACCATCCCGCCGATGCACTCACGGCCATGGAACGCTTTAGCCCCGACTTACTGCTGGTCGATGTGTATATGCCGGTATGTTCGGGTGAAGAACTGGCAACGATTATTCGTCAGCAGCCGGAATACCTGGGGCTACCGATTATCTATCTCTCCAGTGAAACCGACAGCAAAAAGCAGATTTCCGCCATGTCCGCGGGAGTCGAAGCCTTTCTTACCAAACCCGTACAGCCTGAAGAACTGGTCTCTGCCGTCAGGCTGCGCGCCGAACGACTACGTCTGCTGCGCTCATTAATGACCCGCGACAGCATGACCGGGCTGTATAACCACAGCACTACCACCGAGCTGATCAATAAAACCCTTGCCCAGGCCCACCGTGATAATAGCCCCCATGCCCTGGCAATGATCGATATCGATCACTTTAAACAGGTTAACGATACCCACGGCCATTTGGCGGGCGATCAAGTAATCATCACCTTGGCAAGACTGCTAAAAAGCCGTCTGCGGCTCTCCGACATTATTGGCCGCTACGGCGGTGAAGAGTTTGTCGTACTGCTCAAAGGCATTCATGCCGAGAAAGCTGCTACGTTAATCGGCAGCTTGCGGGAGGATTTTGCACTGGTTGATTTTCACGCAGGCGACGTTCGTTTTCGCTGCACCTTCAGCGTGGGGATAAGCAGTTTCCCCGCGCATCCCTCTACCGAGTCGCTGCGTTTAAGCGCCGACCAGGCGCTCTACCGCGCCAAACACCAAGGGCGCAACCAAGTAGTGATATCGACGGAGCTAGCCGATGAGCCCTGAACAGCCCCACGACAACCCAGCGAATGACCTGCCGTTCGCCACTCAGACCTTGGAAGAGGCATTAGCGACACACGACGATGCAGAGAGGGTAGTCGATGTTGATGAGCCGACCCAGCAGCTAGTGCTGTTCCGACTCAACGGACAACGTTTTGCGCTACCCGGCAGCGCGGTGAGCGAAATTCTACCCAGCGACCAGCCCGTCTATTACGTACCGGGGCTACCCGCCTCCMCCGAAGGCGTGCTGCACCTGCGTGGTAAAATTGAGTCCGTCATTAGCCTGCATCAGTTACTCAATTTACCCACGCCGGAAGGTCCTCCTAGCGGGATGATGTTGCTAGTCAACGCCGCGGGAATTAGTAGCGGTGTGCGTATCGAGCAGCTTGACGATGTCTGCGAGGTCACCCAGAGCCTGCTGCAAGCTCCCCCCGAAACGCTTCCTGCCGCGTTACGCCCTTATGTTAGCGCGCTGTGGCAGGTAGACGAGCGCCAAGCGCTTGCCCTGCTTGACCCCGAAGCACTGTTCGACGCCTACCAGCAGGGTCTGGGTTAAAATGCCCCAGCGTCACGGCCTGCATGAACAAGCCCAAGTTGCCTTGGTGCTGTTTCGCATTGGTCCTTACCATGCAGCCCTGGAAGCGTGTCACGTACTCGCCATGACCGATCACCCAACGGCTTTGCGCACCGCCAATGCTCACTCGCTGCTCTACGCCGGGGGCGACCATGACTCCCCGCCTAGCCGCTGGCTCACTCTGCGCGACGCTCAAACGACCACTAATGACAGCCACAACACTTGGCAACTGGGCGTAAGCGGAGACATTACGCTTCGGCAACTACCCGCCGACACGCTCCACCCGCTGCCTAAACTGCTGCTTTCTCGCCGATTTTCAACCGCGCTATGCGGTTGTACCTTTGATCAGCAGCAGTTGGTGCTGCTGCTGGATGCACGCAAGCTTAGCCCTTAGCTTTCTCAAGCCCCTGCTTCTTAGCCCGCCAACCACAAGCAGCTAATGGCATCGCCCTTGGCTATTTCACTATTGGCCGGAATCACCGCAAATGCATCGGCGTTAATACAGGATGAGAGCACCCCGGAATTCTGGTCATCAAAAGCCGTCGCCGTTACGCCGCTGGGCGTGAATTCAAGCGTCACACGCATATAGTGCTCACGTGGGCCGGTGGAGGTAGCAAACCCAGCTTTCGCGGTCACAGCGGGCAGTGATGTTAGCGCCGGACAGCCCAGCATTGCGCCCAGTAAGGGGCGTAAAAACAGCCAGGCGCCGACAAACCCCGAGACCGGATTACCTGGCAACCCCACAAACCGCGCATGACTGCCATCGTCACGGGGTAAGCGGCCAAGTGCTAACGGCTTACCAGGGCGAATCGCCAGCTTCCACATATCCAACTGGCCGATCGCTTCCAGCGCGGCTTTGACGTGATCCTCTTCGCCGACGCTCACGCCACCGGTGGTGACCACTAAATCCGACTCAGCAGCGGCCGCCGTTAACAGTGCCACCGTGCGGGTGTAATCATCCGGTACGCTAACGGTACTCACCACTTCGGCGCCAAAATTCTCCAGCAGCCGTTTAAGCATGGGTCGGTTGGAGTTGTAGAGCTGCCCCGCCTTAAGCGGCGTACCGGGGTCGATGATTTCATCGCCGGTTGAGAGCAGCGCAACCCGTGGCCGACGGCGCACGCTGACCTGGGTAATGCCCTGGCCTGCCAAGTGGCCAAGAGCTGCTGCCTCGAGCCGTTCACCGGCATCGAGCAGCACAGAGCCACGCCTGACGTCCCGGCCCTGACGACGAACATTATCCCCCGCAGGGATATCCGCAGGCATCAGCGCACATTCACCGTCAACCTCTACCCGCTCCTGCATAACGACACAGTCAGCGCCAGGTGGAATCTCACCGCCGGTAAAAATACGCGCGCAGCTATTTGGCTCAAGCGCTTGGGCGGGAGTGCCCGCCGCAATACGCTGACTCACCGGTAGCCACTTTCCCGCATCGGCAGCGCGCAGCCCATAGCCATCCATCGCGCTATTATCAAACGGCGGTACATCTAACTGCGCGGTAACAGCTTCGGCCAACACACGCCCAGCCGCGGCTTCCAGCGGGACGCTTTCAGCACCAACGGGGCTTACGTCGGCCAGTAGCGCTTTGAGCGCGGCGGATATCGGCTGCAAATCAGCCATGTTGCCCCCGGCCTGGGATAACCAGGTTGGCGAAGTTGCAGGGTTTGTGGCGGCTATCCAACTGCTCGGCCAGAATGCCGTCCCAGCCGGTGCGGCAGGCGCCGGTCGAGCCCGGTAGGCAGAACACTACCGTGGCATTGGCTAAGCCGCCGAGGCAGCGGCTCTGGATGGKGGAGCTGCCGATCTCTTCACCGCTTAGCTGGCGGAAGCGTTCGCCAAAGCCTTCAATGCGCTTATCCAGCAGCACCGAGATAGCTTCCGGCGTGGAGTCGCGGCCGGTAAAGCCGGTGCCGCCGGTGGTGATCACCACCTGTACTTCCGTATCGGCGATCCAGTTGGCTACCACCGCGCGAATGCGGTAGACGTCGTCTGGCACGATGCGCTTTTCAACGAGTGTATGCCCGGCGCTGGTTAATCGTTCTACCAGCGCCTGGCCGCTGCGATCCGTCTCTTCTGTGCGGGTATCGGAGACCGTCAAGACTGCGATGTTGAGGGGCACCATTGGCTCACTCATTGACGTCACCTTTGTTTGGCAGCTTTCTTTTTGGCGTGATGCGCTTCCCAAGCGGCCATCTGCTCTGGGGTGGCAGGCGGCTGGTAGAGTTCCTTCCACTCGCTGTAAGGCATCCCATAAACGTACTCACGGGCCTCTTCATAGTTGAGGCTTTCATCCCGCGCTTCGGCGGCGCTTACCAGCCATTTTGATAAGCAGTTACGGCAAAAGTCCGCCAGAATCATCAGATCGATATTCTGTACATCTTTGTTATCGTCCAGATGCTGTAGCAAACGCCGAAACGCAGCGGCTTCGAGCTCGGTGCGCGTGGACGGGTCAAACTCATTAAACGCTGACATAACCGTTCCTCTCAAAAAAATGCCTTTGGGTTMCTCACTAACTTAACAGGCAGCATAACAAAAGACACCGCCAGAAGGCGGTGTCTTAGGCTACTTTGTAAGCACTTTATTAAGCACTTATCAGCTGGTCCGCGTTGCCGATGGTTCGCTACTATCACCACCTGACTTGCGAGCCGCCACCTCTTGTTCCGATAGCGTTTGGTCTTTGACCTCTTCGTACCAAAGATTATGGTGCTCTTTGGCCCAGGTCTCATCCACGTAGCCCGTGGTCATACCTTCAAGCGCGCCTTCGGTACCCAGCGTGCCGATATAAATATGCCCTAAGGAGATGGCGGTGAGCCCTAACGCACCCACTGCGTGGATAATGTTGGCCCACTGCATGGTGTCACGGCCCTGGTTGAAGTTGGGGAAGTCGAGAACAAAGCCACTGGCGATAACGAGAATACCTACCGTAGCCAATATCCAGTACCAAGCCTTCTCCCCACCGTTGGCAAAACCTGCATCCACATGCTTTTTGCCAATCATACCGCCGCCTTTCTTGAACCATACCCAGTCGTGCTTTTTGGGAATATTCTCTTTAATCAAGCTGACCAGCAGTATGACAAGCAGAATGCCGAAGATAGGCCCCAGGTAGTTATGCAGCACTTTTGTCGCCGCAATCATCCAGGCCCAAATTCCATCACCAAACAACGGGCGGAACACAAACTTGCCAAACAGCAGCGTCATGCCCGTCAGCGCCAGAATGATAAACAGCGTCGCTACCGTCCAGTGCAGTGCGCGCTTCATTAACGTCCAGCGCAATAGCAGACGCCCCGTGCGCGGCGCCTCCAGATCCTTGCGGCCGACAATGAAGTAGAACAGCGCAATCAGCGCCGCCATGCCAAATACCGCAATCAAACCAAACGGCGACACCCAGCGGTTACGAATCTGCCGCCAGGTTTCACCGCTTGCATTGATCAAGCTGTAGTCGCTTTCATAACGCGAGTCACGGTAGTTAGGCCCGGTCTCTCCACTACGTACCTGACGCCACTGGTCGGCGGTAATGCCAGGAGCGGCAGKGGTCATTTCGCGGTCAGGATCTGCTTGGGCCACCGCCACTTGCGTGAAGCCGAGGCTTAGCACCAAAGCAAGCGCCACCAACATAAAACGCCAAATGCCCAGGGCGAGCCCTTTACCTGAGCGCGGCACCCCACCGGGTGCCTGTGCAGTCAACAGGTTCATGACACGCCTCCTTACCCTTTATGGGCAGCATCATAGGCTAGGTTGTCGGCACTGGCCTGAGGGTTATTGGACCAGGCGCCATCTTTGTGGCCGCGATGGACAACGCGCTGGCGGAAGATATCAGCCACGTCTTGAGCATCACCGGCCAGCAGCGCTTTGGTGGAGCACATCTCGGCACATAGCGGCAGCTTGCCTTCGGCAATACGGTTAGAACCGTATTTCTCGTACTCCTCTTCTTTACTCTCGGCAGGGCCGCCCGCGCAGAAGGTGCATTTGTCCATCTTGCCGCGTTCGCCAAAGGCATCCTGCTGGGGAAACTGCGGAGCGCCAAACGGGCAGGCGTAAAGGCAGTAGCCACAGCCGATGCAGAGGTCTTTATCGTGAAGCACGATGCCGTCATCGGTTTTGTAGAAGCAGTCGGTCGGGCAAACCGCCATACAGGGTGCGTCGTCGCAGTGCATACAGGCCACTGAGATCGACATTTCACTCGCTTCACCGTCGTTGAGCGTGACCACGCGGCGGCGCTGAATGCCCCACTCGACGTCGTTGGCATTTTTACACGCGGTAACGCAGCCGTTGCATTCGATGCAGCGTTCTGCGTCACACATAAATTTCATTTGAGCCATGGTGTTCTCCTCATGCCGGTGCGGGATGGCTCCCGCACCGTCGTGCTGTCAGGTCGGTCGAAGCTTAAGCCCGCTCAATGCGGCAGATGGKGCACTTGGTCTCTTGCATCAGTGTCACCGGGTCGTAGCCATAGGTGGTGGCGGTATTGGCCGCCTCACCAATGATGTACGGATCAGACCCATCCGGGTAACGGTCACGCAGGCTTTCGCCCTGGAACATGCCGCCAAAGTGGAACGGCATAAACGCTACGTTACGATCGACGCGAGGAGTGACCAGGGCTTTGACCTTCACACGGCCCCCTTCTGCCCCTTCCACCCAAACATCGTCACCATCTTTGATGCTGAGGTCGTTGGCGTCCGCCGGGTTAATTTCGACAAACATCTCCTGCTGCAGCTCGGCAAGCCACGACATGGAGCGCGTCTCTTCACCGCCGCCTTCATACTCAACCAGTCGCCCAGAGGTGAGAATCATTGGATACTCGCCAGTGTTGTCGCGATCCTGAATGGTTTTGTACATGGTCGGCAGGCGCATGATGGAGTCGAAGTCGTCCCAAGTAGGGAAGCGTTCAACCAAATCGCGACGCGTGGTGTAGAGCGGCTCACGGTGCTTCGGCACTTGGTCGGGGAAAGTCCAGACTACAGCGCGTGCCTTGGCGTTGCCGTAAGGCGCGCAGCCATGCTCAATGGTGACACGCTGGATACCGCCAGAGAGGTCGGTTTTCCAGTTTTTGCCTTCCGCCGCCTGTTTCTCTTCGGCAGTCAGGTCGTCCCACCAGCCCAGATCTTTAAGCAGTTGGTCGTTGAACTCCGGGTAGCCGTCGTCGATATCGCCGCCCACCGGCGCTGACCCTTCCGCAAGAAGGTTGACACCATCACGCTCGATACCAAAACGGGCGCGGAAGCCCATACCACCTTCCATCACCGGTACGCTGGTGTCGTAAAGATTGGGCGAGCCCGGGTGCTTAAACTCTGGTGTACCCCAGCAGGGCCACGGCAAGCCGTAGTAATCACCGTCCGCCGGGCCACCCTCTGCGCGCAGGTTCTCGAAGCTGAACGTGTGCCAGTTTTTCTGGTGCTCTTTAAGGCGCTCGGGGCTTTGCCCGGTGTAGCCGACCGTCCACATACCGCTGTTGATTTCGCGCAGAATGTCGTCGATGAGCGGCTCATCACCGTTCATCTGGTAGTTCTTGACCAGTTCATTACCGAAGCCCAGCTTACGAGCAAACAGGTACATGATCTCGTGGTCGGGCTTGGACTCAAACAGCGGTTCAATCACCCGGTCACGCCACTGAATCGAACGGTTAGTCGCGGTGACACTGCCCGTGGTTTCGAACTGGGTGGCCGCTGGCAGCAGATAAACGCCGTCGCTGCGGTCGTGCATTACAGCGGCAACGGTGGGATAAGGGTCAACGATGACCATCATCTCAAGCTTCTGCATCGCTTTTTGCATTTCCACGCCGCGGGTCTGGGAGTTAACCGCGTGGCCCCAGTAGAACATCGCTTTCAGCGCGGTACGCTGGGAGATGTTCTCGTCCTCCTCGAGCACGCCATCGACCCAGCGCGACACGGTAATACCGGCGGTGTACATGGGCTTACCATCAGCGTACTCGGTATCGTCATAGCGGCCTTTAAGCCACTCGTAGTCGAGATCCCACACCTGCGCCCAGTGCTGCCAGGCACCTTCCGCCAAACCGTAGTAACCCGGCAAGGAATCGCAGCCAAGGCCAAGGTCAGTTGCGCCCTGTACGTTATCGTGGCCGCGCAGGATGTTAGCGCCGCCGCCCGCCACACCAATATTCCCCAGCGCTAGCTCAAGAATGCAGTAAGCCCGGGTATTGTTGTTGCCAGTAGTGTGCTGGGTGCCGCCCATACACCAGACCACACAACCAGGCCGATTGTCGGAGAGGCGCTTGGCGACATCAAACATCTCGGCTTCAGGGACGCCGGTGACTTCTTCTACAACGCTGGGCGGAAAGTTAGCGACTTCAGCGCGCACTTCATCCATACCGTAAACGCGCTGATTGATGTACTCGTTATCTTCCCAACCGTTTTCGAAAATGTGCCACAACAGACCCCAAATATAGGCAACATCTGAACCGGGACGTAGACGCACATATTTGTTGGCCTTGGCGGCGGTGCGGGTAAAGCGCGGGTCGGCGACAATGATGTCGCAATTATTGCGCTCTTTGGCGATCAAAATGTGCTGCATCGCCACCGGATGTGCTTCGCTGGGGTTAGAGCCAATGAACAGAATCGCCTTGCTGTTATGCATATCGTTGAGCGAGTTGGTCATCGCACCGTAACCCCAGGTGTTCGCCACGCCCGCCACGGTGGTGGAGTGGCAGATACGCGCCTGGTGGTCGGTATTGTTGGTGCCCCATAGCGAAGCAAGCTTGCGCATTAAATACGCCTGCTCGTTGCTGAACTTCGCCGAGCCTAGCCAGTAAACGCTGTCCGGGCCGTGCTCTTCGCGCAGCTCAAGCAGTTTGTCGCCAATTTCGTTAATGGCGTCATCCCAGTTCATGCGTTCCCACTCGCCGGCCACCAGCTTCATCGGATACTTAAGACGCCGCGTGGAGTGGCCGTGCTGGCGCAGCGAAGCGCCCTTCGCGCAGTGCGCACCACGGTTGATGGGGTGATCAAAAGCGGGTTCTTGCTTGGTCCAAATGCCCTCTTGAACTTCGGCATAAACGCCACAACCCACTGAACAGTGGGAGCAGATGGTGCGTTTGGTCTCGACCGGCGAGTCCAGCACGGGGGTTTTGTCGGCTGCTTCTGAGCGCTGCATCATGGGCGCACCCATAAAGCCAACGGCGGCCACACCGCCGGTGGCTGCACCGCTGCGTTTGAGGAACTGGCGACGGGAAATACCCAGCCCGGAGGCCTTGGGGGTGTCTGTTTTGCGAGTTAAGCGCATGGCAAATCTCCTGGCATTCCGCCGTCAGTCACGCAGCGAGGCGTAGTAAGCACGGACGTGATCAGTCTCACGGTAGTTAACCGTTGGTTTTTCGTCTTTCACCGGGGCAGTGTCAGCCTGTGCCAGAGTGACATGACCGACTGCCGCCGCGGCGCCAGCAGCGGCGGTTCCCAACCCAACGGTTTTCATAAACCGGCGGCGCTCAGCATTGTGTGACGGTTGCATGGGKTTCTCCTCTTGCATGCTTTTTTGTGCGGGTCTTTTTATGCTGTTTTTTGCTTTTTTTGCTGTTTCTTTTATGAAGCCTGCGTTAAGGCTCAAGAATACGCACTGGCGTATGGCCCGCATCAACCCTCAAGCGAGCCTGCTCACTCTCCATAAAAGCGCTACCCAACTGCCCCAGCGCTGCATAGAAAGCGGTGTCTACCTGCCCCAGGTCGGCAAAACAGTTGGCCGCCCAAGGGGCTAAATGTTGGCTAAAGAAGTAGCCCTGCTCTGCGCTTTCGGCATCAATCAACATCGCCATCACTTCACACAGGGCAGCCAGATGATCTTCAGGATCACGGGTATGCTCACTGCGTTCAAAGCCGAGTACTTTTAGATCCTGGCGCAGCGCCACCAGCGCCGCTTCCATCAGTTCGCCGTTGCGGTACCAGGAGGCATAAGGCACTACATCACCTTGAATCACCCCCACCAAGTGGCGAAAGTGTGCCCGCTGAAGTCGCTCAACGTCAGCATCACTCTGTTCAGTACCGGCAGCGGCTGCCGCCAGTGCCTGCCAACACTCTGCCAAGCGGCTGCCGTCCTGCTCGATTGTCAGCTCTGCCAGCCAGTTGAGCAACTCAGTATCCGGCGGTTGGCGCAGCAGCGTGGCTAACAGCCGGTAGATATCGGCGCGTAGCGAATCCGCTTCTTTAAGCGTGGGCAGTGCATCCGTCATCGGCTTATACCTTCAGTTGCGCGTCGGGATCGCGAATCATGGTTTTCCAAACATCTTTTACCCGGCAGTCTTCGCACATTTCCAGGCGGATCATCGCTTCACCAGCAAAGTAGGGGTGGTTAGCCAGCTTCTGTTTAATAGTAGCGACCGTGCTGACGGTGGCAAACGGCTTACCGCAGTTAATGCACTCGAAAGCAGCTTCTTCGTGGCAGATGTGGCGCGTTTCGCGGGCATCGGATGCCAGGAAGCCGGGCAGCAAAGTAATCGCATTTTCCGGGCAAGCCTGCTCACACAAACCACACTGCACGCAGTCCGCTTCAAGGAAGCTCAGCGCGGGCGTGTTGCCGCCTGACTTTAATGCCGGAGTCGGGCAGTTGCTGACACAGGCGTGGCAGAGCGTGCAGGCATCGCTATCGACTTGAATGGCGCCGTAGGCAGCGCCTGTCGGCACGGCAACCCGCTCGCCGCTGGGGTTACCCAGTTCGGCCAGCCGAGACAGCACGCGGTTCAAACGCGCACGCTTTTCTGGCTCTGGCAGGCTAAGCGGTGACTCTGTCAACGGCGTTAGCGCCGGTAGCGCATCCCGGCCTGTACTATCGGCTATCTCAATCAGCTTGACGCGCGCGCGATCATGGCCCAAGGCATCCAGCAACGCGTGGGCTTGGGCAACCTGGTCGGTCAAAAAAGCGCTTAAGCGGGCAGGCATATTGGGGTGCAGCTGGATACGCACTTCGGCGGCACCGGCGGCCAGAGCGGTTAGCCACTGGTCATGGCCCGCTGCGCCCAGCTCTTCTAGCGGAGCGTCGATGATATGGCCTGCGGTGACAACACCCGCTGCTCGCTCAGCATCTTGGGAATCATGGGTAATAAAACGCAGCACCGGCGCTTGACCACCCGCTTCGCGGTAGGCGCCCAGCCAAGCGGAGAGGGTATCCTGCTGGCGGCGGGTTTCAGGCAGGCGGAATTCGATAGCCCCAGTGGGGCAGGCGCTGGTGCAACTGCCCACGCCTTGGCAAAGAAAGGGGTCAATTTCGATATGCGACTCAATCCGCCCCTTAATGCTGGAGATGGCATCCGCGGGGCAAACATCCAAACAGCGGGTACAGCCAATATTGCCGCTAGTGGAGTGGGCACATAAGTCACTATTAACTTGAAAGTAGCGTGGCTTGTCGAATTCGCCCACCAGCCCGACAAAATCGTCGAGGGTGTCGCTGCGTTGCTCAACGCTCTGCCACTGCATCACCACATAACCTGGCGGTGGCAGTTCCCAGCGCTGGGTATGGGTAGCCGCAGCAAGGTCGAGGATGAGGTCAAAACCGTCGCGCTCTATCAGCGCGCGAGCAAGATTCAGCACTGAATCGCCGTCATCAAGCTGGACACTAAAGGCTCCCAGATAACCGTTAATACGCAGCTGGCTGAGCTGGTCGCGGGTCAATGTTTGGCTAATCAGAGGCTCGCTAGACCCGAGGGCATCGACAGCGTCACTCCCTTTATCGGTGACTAGCAGCGTCAACGATGCCAAGCCGCGCCCCTGGAGCGCGCGAGCGGCTGGATAAACGTCGTCTGCTGACCCTATCAACAGCGCATGACCGCGGCTGTGATAGGTCACATTGGCAGGCGTTAAATTAGCGGGCCAGGAGATACGCTGGCGTACCGATTCCCGAGCCTCAGCATTACGCTGGTCGTCTATCGACGCCAGTTGGATTCGTTGGTTCATGCGTTCTCACGGTCAGTGAATAATTCTTATTATAATTTTGAGTTATATTATTTAACTATTGTGGCATAACAATGCGTTGAAGCTAAGTTCAGCGTATGGCGAAATTCGATATTTGCCAACCTGATTACCGTCAACGCTGCCAACGCTGGCGACATATCGCATGCTCAAAATATTGATTTTTATAAGTTTAACGCCATTCTCATGTTTTCGTCTTAGGGCTAGATAAATAATCAGACTGGTCGTCTAGCGAAGCATTTTTTTCAGTGTTGTCACTATCAGTGAGTGTTGAGGGTTCGGCCCGCTTGTCGGCGGCTACCTCTTTTGGGGGTTCGGATTCGTCTAATGTTTTATCAACCGCCTCTTCCACTTTGTGGGTCCAACGGCGCAGTTTACTGGCGAGCTCGGATCCCATGGGCTTCAACAGTTTATTATAGTCGGCGTCGTAGTCATCCAGGCCGTCTCGGACGTTGTAGTTGCCGGTTGCCCATAGCCGTTTCAATGCTTGCCTGCGTAAAGGGCCACTGACTCCCGGTGCCATAAAGGCGCTGAAGTCACTGCCCGCGGCCAATGTATCCGGGTCAGGCAAGGTATGATCGAGGCTGCCTGGTTCTGGCGCTCGTTTTGGTTCTTGCGGTGTTTCAGATGCGGGTTGCGGCTGCTCGGCCTCATGATAAGCCGCAGCATCCGACTCCACSGACGCTTCATCACTGGGTGCGCCCGCGGTTGGCTCGKCCTTTTGCGTTGGTATATTACGCTTCAGCCGCGACCAGCGCTCTAAACGACTCATTCTGGCTGCTCCTTAGTGGGCATCTCTTTGGCGCGCCCTGCCCCTTTACGCTTTTTCTTGCGCATCTCCAGCGGCGCCTCGCCATGACGGGCAAGGTAGCTCTCAATCCATACCTGAATAGCCATGGGCATTGGCGATTCCAGCACCTGCTGTTCGCCATCCATCCAGCCCGCCGCGACGTCCTGGCTGGCGGTGATCGCATCCGGCTTGGGCGTTTGGCCGGTAAAGCCCGCACGCACAAATAGCCGTGGCGTCTTAGAGGTTAGGTTGAAACGGTAGGCTGCACGCTCTGTCATCGACAGCTGCAGATTAAGTACATTCTCGCCCTGGTCGCCCAGTGTAAGCTCAACAATACGCCACTGGGTCAGCGTAAAACTTTTCACCTGCTTGGGCTCGGCCACCAAGGTAATACTGATTGGGCGTAGGTTATCACTCATATATTTAAAAACCCTGAACCTTGAATGGATGGCATTTGAAAGACCAATACTTGTTAGCATAGTACTTATTTGGATAGTACTTATGAGGATGGTACTTATTAGGATAGCGCTTGAATGGGTAGACAAGTAAGCATCTCCAGCGCCATCATCGTCAACCCTGTCGTTTTGCGAGAACCATTTCGCGAGGATTACCCATGCCTGCCCTTCAGCCCACCCTGCAGATAAGCCGAGCCCGCTTACCGGCCACCACCGAGATTAGTATCGTTGACGAGTATGGCTATGCACGCCAGCAGGCGATCGCCGCTGAAAGAGCGCTGACGGTGTACCTCAACAAACGTGAAATTGTCACGCTGATGACACTGGGCGACGATCCGGAAGCCTTAGTCGTGGGCTATCTGCGCAATCAAGGGCTATTGCGTGCAGCCAACGATTTACAGGCAGTGCAGGTCGACTGGGACGTCGAAGCGGCGGTAGTGATTACTCGTCACCTGCCCGAAGATTTAGAAGCACGCTTAAGCACCCGCACGGTCACCACCGGCTGCGGTCAGGGCACGGTATTTGGCAAACTGCTCGACCAAACCGCGCTGACGGCGCTGCCTGATACCCAACTGGCTCAATCCACGCTCAATCAACTGCTGCAAAACCTTAACGCCTACAATGAGACGTATCGCAGCGCCGGGGCCGTTCACGGCTGCGCGCTCTGCCATCAAGCCAACGTGCTTGATTTTGTAGAGGACGTGGGGCGGCATAACGCGGTGGATACCTTAGCGGGACGCCAGTGGTTGCAGCAGGCGGACAGCGCCAGCGCAGATATCTTCTACACCACCGGACGACTAACCTCCGAGATGGTGCTGAAAGTGGCGCAAATGGGTATTAGCGTGCTGGTATCGCGCTCCGGCGTTACTCAAAAAGGCGTTGAGCTGGCCGAGCGCTTTGGGGKGATGCTGATCGCCCGCGCCAAAGGCCGCCACTTCCAGGCGATCAATACCCACAACCGCTTAACGCTGGACGCTATTCCAGCGAAGCCATCGCATGCCCGGTCATCTAGCCAAGCAAGCTTAACAAAAGAGACAAGCCCATGATTCCTACCCACGAACTCACCGGCATGATTCTCGCAGGCGGCGAAGGTCGCCGGATGGGCGGTCGCGACAAAGGGCTTGAGCCGTTCGCGGGCCTGCCACTCGTCGGCCATGTAGTGAAACGCCTTAAAGACCAGGTAGCCGAGCTGCTGATTAATGCCAACCGAAATGCCGACGCCTACCAGTTTTTTGCTGATCGTGTGATTGCTGATCAAGTAATGGACGATGAGGAAGGCGGCTTTAAAGGCCCGTTGATGGGCATCTATAGTGGCTTAAGGGCGGCAAAAACCCCCTGGTTACTGGTGACCCCCTGTGATTCTCCCGCCCTACCCGATGATTTAGTGGCGCGCATGGTAGAAGGTATTGCGTCTGAGCACGGCGAGCATGACATCGCCGTAGCCTTTGACGGTGAACGACTGCACCCCGTCGTTGCGTTAATACGCACCTCGCTCGCCGATGATTTGGCTGCCACCCTTGCCGAAGGTGAACGTAAAATTGACCGCTGGTACGCGCGTCACGACTGGTGCCGGGTCGATATGTCGGACTGCCCTGATGCGTTTGCCAATCTGAATACCGAGGAGGAGAAGCTTCACTTGGAAGCAACGCTGCTGAATACCTCAGCGAAGGAGGTTCGATGACGCTCTCCTGTTTTGATCTTGGCGAGCAGATGCTTAGCGTGGAAGAAGCACGCCATGCGCTTGCCACCCTGATTGAGCGCCCGCTAGGCAGCGAAAATATCCCTTTGGCACGGGCACACGGCCGCCGCTTGGCGGGGACCATTCAGGCACCCATTAACGTGCCACAAAACACTAATGCGGCCATGGATGGCGTCGCGTTAGCCTTACCTAGGGAAGGTGTTGGGGCCAAACAAACCCATTGGCCGCTTGCCGGTGAGGTGTTGGCCGGGCAGTACCGCCGGGAACTGGTACCAGCCGGTCACTGCGTGCGCATCACCACCGGCGCGCCATTACCGCCGGGCACAGACACAGTAGTGATGAGTGAACAACTGAGCGAACCGCTAGATGAGCAGCCTGAGCATGTGATCATTGAGTCGCCTGAGCGCCTCAAACACGGCCAGCATGTTCGCCAGGCCGGTGAAGATATTGCCATAGGTGACACGGCACTGCCTGAGGGGGCACGGCTTGATGCGGCATCCCTAGGACTTTTAGCCTCCTTGGGCTATGCCGAAATAACGGTGTGCCGACGCCCGAAGGTAGCGATCTTCTCCACCGGCAATGAAGTCACTGCCCCCGGCGATCCGTTACCTAAAGCAGGCATTTATGACGCCAATCGCTTTACGCTGATCGGATTACTTACCGAACAGGGTGCCGACGTCATCGACCTGGGCATTCTGCCGGACGACTTAGCAGCCACCACAGAAGCCCTTGAACAGGCCGCCGACCAGAGCGATTTGGTGATCTCCAGCGGCGGCGTTTCCGTCGGCCAAGCTGATTTTACCCGTGCGGCGCTGGAACAATTGGGCCGCCTGGCCTTCTGGCGCGTGGCGCTGCGCCCTGGCCGCCCTATGGCCTGTGGCTGGCTGGGCGCAAAACGTACGCCGTTTGTTGGCCTGCCCGGCAATCCGGTAGCCGTCATGGTAACCTTTCTACAGTTTGTGGCGCCGCTGCTGGATCAGCTTTGTGGGCAGCCGACAAGGCCGCCCCATCGCCTCAATGCGATAGCCGATGACGTTATAAAAAGCCGCTTGAGGCGTACTGATTTTATTCGCGGCATCTACCATACTGATGAGCAAGGGCAGCTACACGTGCGCAGCACCGGCGCCCAAGGTTCGGGCATTTTAACCTCGATGGTGGCTGCAAATTGCTTGATTGAGCTTGCCGACGACCAAGACGGCGCGCAACCAGGCGAGGTAGTCAGCATACAACCACTAACGGGATGGCTATGACCGAGCAACGATCCTTACAACAACCGTCTCAAACACGCGCTGATCAGCAGTTGATTGATGACTTTGGGCGGCGCATTAGCTACGTGCGAATCTCGGTCACCGATCGATGCGATTTCCGCTGCGTGTACTGTATGAGCGAGGAGATGACGTTTCTGCCCCGCGCCCAGGTACTCACGTTGGAAGAAATCGCCATGGTTGCCCGCGCCTTTACCGAGCTTGGGGTTGAGAAAATTCGTCTTACCGGAGGCGAGCCACTGGTGCGCCGTGGCATAGAGCAACTGGTGGATGAGATCGGCGCCATGCCAGGGCTTAACGMCTTCACCATGACCACCAATGGCGCCAGTCTGCGCAAGCACGCCAAGCAGCTCTACGCCAGCGGCCTGCGGCGACTGAACATCAGCCTGGATTCGCTGGATGCGGCGCGCTTTAAGCAGCTTACCCGCACCGGTGATCTGGCCAAAGTGATCGACGGTATTCACGCCGCTCAGGAAGCGGGCTTTAAGCGTATCAAGCTCAMCGCGGTGATTTTAAAAGGTCGCAACGACGACGAAGTCATCGACCTGGTCACCTTTGCCCGCCAGCAAGGTCTAGACATCAGCTTTATCGAAGAGATGCCGCTGGGCGATGTCTCCGACCACTCACGGGCGGAAACCTTCTACTCCAGCGACGATGTTCAAGAGTTGATCGAAACCCGCTACCCGCTGATCCCCACCACCGAAACCACACCGGGTCCCTCGCGCTACTTCAAAATGGCCGATAGCGACAGCCGCGTTGGGTTTATCTCCCCCCATAGCCACAACTTTTGTGACACCTGCAACCGGGTTCGAGTGACCGTGGAAGGCCGTTTGCTGCTTTGCTTAGGCAACGAACACTCGGTGGATTTGCGCGCCGTGCTGCGCCGCCACCCCGGCAATATGCAGGTGCTGAAAGAAGCGATTATCAACGCCCTGCCGCTTAAGCCGGAGCGCCACCACTTCACCACCGATGGCGATGTGCAGGTGGTACGCTTTATGAATATGACAGGGGGCTAGGCGTTGGCTCGGTCAGAAGAAAGCGCCAAACGAAAAGTGCCAGTACATATCATTACCGGCTTTCTGGGTAGCGGCAAAACTACGCTTATCCACAGTCTAATCGAACAGAAGCCTGTGGATGAAAAGTGGGCCATTCTGGTCAACGAGTTTGGCCAAATCGGTATCGACMAAGCCATGTTTGACGCCCGCGATGATGTGGTGGTGAAAGGCCTGCCCGGCGGCTGTTTGTGCTGCCAGCTCGCCTTTGTACTCCAGGCGGCACTGGTCAATCTACTCGCCCGCAGCAAGCCCGACCGGGTCATCATCGAACCCTCTGGTCTTGGCCACCCGGCAGGCCTACTGGACCTACTGCGCGGCGAAGCCTTTCAAGAGGTGGTGGAAGTGCGCGACATTATTGCCACGCTCGACCCACGCCGAATGGACGACACCCGCGCCCTACAGCACGACACCTTCCGCGATCAGCTCAATATGGCCGATGCCGTGGCATTGACCATGCTCGACCACAGCACCCACGAACAGCTCAGCGCCGCCCACGCTTTTGTGGCTGACCACTGGCCACCGCGAAAATGGGTGCAGGAAGTCCCGCAAGGCGAACTACCGATAGCGCTGCTGACCCAAAGCGGAAGCGCTGAAGCGCTCGATATCAGCGTACCCGCCAGTCATCAACAGTTGGCTGCAGCTCCCAGCTTACAAGGGTCATTCTTCGATTTTCCGCCCCCGCCCGGCAAGCCCCAACGGGAAACCGGCACCTCGCTGGGCTACACCAGCACCGGGTTACGCTGGCACCCAAGCGAGCGCTTCGAGCTGGATAGTTTAGCCAAATGTTTGGGCGAACTCCCCAAGGAGGCGCGCATTAAAGGCGTGTTTCATACCGATAGCGGCTGGAAACGCCTTAATCGCGCTGCTGGCACCTTAAGCATCGAAACCAGCGCATGGCGGCAAGACTCCCGGTTGGAAGTCATTCTTCCCGACACCTTGACGGTAGAGAGCCTGGATATCGAGCAATGTCGGCTCGCCCGCCACGATGGCTAATGGCCCATCATTAGCCGTTCAATCTCCTCGGCGGTGACCGGGCGTCCAAACAGATAGCCTTGATAAGCGTGGCAGTTATGGGCCAGCAGCCATGCCTGCTGCGCTTTGGTTTCAACCCCTTCCGCGATGACCTCGAGATTGAGGCTCTCTGCCAGGACAATGGTACTCTCAACAATCGCCGCGTTGGCTTGGCTTTCAAGCACCTGCTGAACAAAGGATTGATCGATCTTTAACTGATCAAGCGGCAACTGAGCCAAGTAGGCCAGTGACGAGTAGCCAGTGCCGAAATCATCCAGCGAGAAGCGCACCCCTTTGGCTTTCAGACTCAGCATTTTATCACGAGCGTCATCACGCGCTTCCACAAACAGTGACTCGGTCACTTCAAGCTTTAGCCGTTGAAGTGGCGCCTGAGTCCGTGCAAATACGCCTTCCACACGCTGCAAAAAGTTCTCATCGCGAAACTGCAGCGGGCTGATATTCACGGAGATAGTCAACTTGCTTAGCTGGGGGTGCTGCGCCCAGCGTGCTAGCTGATTGCAGGCATCTTCCAATACCCATTCGCCCACATCGTTGATCAGCCCAGAGCTTTCCAACAGCGGAATAAAATCACCTGGAGAAACCATGCCACGCTCGGGATGATGCCAGCGCAGCAGCGCTTCCACGCCATTGATCGCGCCGTGATGATCCACCTGGGGCTGGTAATAAAGCTGCCACTGCTGGCTAGCCTGGGCTTGGCGCAGATCCGCCTCTAATTTTACATGGGCGAGTAGCGCGGCCTGCATTGAAGGATTAAAAAAGCACACGCCATGGCGGCCACCGCTCTTAGCCTGAAAGAGCGCCATATCCACCTGCTGCAAATAATCATCTACGCCGTACTCATTGCTCGCCATAATCGCGATGCCGATACTACCGGTCACCGTGATGCTCTCTTCGGCAAGAGTGATTGGCGCATTAAGGGTTGCCAGCAATTTATGCGCGATACGCTCCGCAAGCCGTGTAGTTTGGGCGTAATTGCTATCAACGCCTTCAATCAACACCGCAAACTCATCGCTACCCAGGCGGGCCAAGGTATCGGTATCGCGCAGCATCTGCCCGAGCCGCCGAGCAACGCTCTGTAACACCTGGTCTCCCGCATAGTGCCCCAGAGTGTCATTGATTTGCTTGAAATTATCGATGTCGATAAATAACAGCGCACCGCAACGCTGATGGCGCTGAAGCTCTTTAAGGGCGGTACCGATGCGATCCATAAACAGGCGCCGATTCGCCAAGCCGGTTAAGGTGTCATAAAACGCCAGTTGATGGATCTCCTGCTCAGCGGCTTTACGCTCGCTGATGTCACTCATGGTGGCCACGTAATGAGTCAATGCGCCCTCTACGCTGTACACCGCGCTGATAGTTAGCCACTCGGGGAACAGTTCACCGTTCTTACGCTGGTTCCATATCTCACCTTCCCAATTACCGGTTTTGATAACACGCTTCCATAAACGGCGATAAAAGGCTGAGTTTTGTAAGCCAGAACTAAACATACGCGGGTTGTTACCGACTATCTCGGCTTCGCTGTAGCCGGTAATCCGGCTGAAGGTCTCGTTAACCTTGAGAATGATGCCCTGGGGATCGGTAATCAGGATGCCTAAGTGCGTTTGGAAAGCGGCAGCGGCGATTTGCGCCTCGGCACGCGCTTGCTCACGCTCTTCAATACGCTGGCGTAATTGATGCGCTAACGCTAAACGGTTCAGGTAGTGGCGTGCCCCCCAAGCGCCCAGCAAAGCAATGACGACCATCACTAGCGTTAAAATCAGAGCACGCTGCCGCCAGGCCGATAGCAATTCGTGAAGGTCAACACCGACCACGGCCAGCATGGGATACTCGCCTACTCTCAGCATGCGAAACAGCCGTTTTCGGCCATCAATAGGTGAGTCAATATTGATTGACCAAGTAGACTCGCCACGGGCTAGCCACTCGGTCGTTTCGGGGCTTACAATTTGGCTGCCGGTGGTAAATTGCTCTTCCGGTATCGGGTACCGAGCAATAAATTTCAAACCGGGGKCGMCCAGGGCAATACTCTCGCCGTCGTAGACACTCATCTGCTCAAGCGAGTCGGCAAATACTTCAGGAACAATGCTAGAAATGGCCACCCCTGCAAATTCTCCGGCCGAGGTCTCTAATCGTCGGCCATGGTACAGATAGTAGCGCTGATCAATGTCAGACCAGTAAAGCGGGGTAATCAGCTCCTCCTGCCCTGCTTGCTTAAAGGCATTAAAAAACGCTGACTCGCTGACATCAGCATTCGCTCTTCGGTTGACGCGACCGCTCGCCACTAAACGCCCTTCAGAGTCCACAACAGCGATTGCATCCACCATAGGGACATACAGGGTCAAGTTTTCTAATGCGCGCTGAAACGCCTGGATATTGTCACCCTCAGGCATCCCTTGTAGTGCTAGCAGTTCCGCAAGCCCAAACAGCGCTTGCCCGCTTTGTGCGAACACGCCTTTCGCCCACTCAGTGACCACATTAGCGCGGGCGGTAATACGTGATTCGGCGGCCTCAATTTCCTGCTTATGCTGTTCACTCAGCAACCAACCGAACAGCACCACCATGACGAACAGAGCTAACAGATATAACGCAATCACATGACGTCGCTGCTGGCGGTAGGTCTTGGTAGCCTTCAAAACATCATCATTTACATTAATGGGAGTCACGGACATCGCATAGAAGCCTTATTCAGGTAACCCATCGGGACACCTGATACAGTGTAAAAAGTAACCATAAACAACACATAGCGCGCGTTGACACGTCGCTTTGACCGATAGTGCCGCGGCGCTTTTAGGATGTATATCAGTTTTTATCACCGTTAATGCACTGAAAAGCGTGACGTTATGCGTTGATAGCCGACTACCAGGGAATTGTTATGGCATCACTGGGCCAAATGAGCGACTACGAGATACGCCTCATCCGTATTTTTAAGACGGTCGTTGAGTGCGGCGGCTTTACCGCGGCGGAAACCACGCTGGGGATTAGCCGTTCGGCGATTAGCCAGCATATGAACGACCTGGAAGGACGGCTGGGCTTTTCGCTCTGCCAGCGCGGGCGTGGCGGGTTTAGTTTAACCGAAGAGGGCAAAGAGATTTATCAAGCGGGACTAACATTATTGACCGCGCTTGAAACCTTCAAAAGTGACGTTAACGCCCTGCATCAAACGATTAAAGGTGAGCTGAATATCGGCATCACCGACAACCTGGTGACGCTGCCCGCCATGCACGTGACCAATGCGCTGGCTGAGCTTAGCGCGCCAGAGCATGAGGTCACACTGCATATTCATATGGAGCCTTCGGATGCGGTTATTCGCGGCGTGATGGATGGCCACTTGCATGTAGGTGTAGTGCCAGCGGTTAACTTGCCCACCAGTTTAGAAGCGCGCCACCTCTATGATGAGCCATCGTATCTTTACTGCGCGGCTGGCCATCCGCTATTTGCCGAACACGATGATACACTCAGCTTTGCGGATATCACCGAGCAGGCCGCTATTTCGCCTCGCTATCCGCTACCGGTTGAGGCACGCCAAGCGCATGATGCGCTAAGCCTGCGCGCTTCGGCCTCTGACCGCGAGGGCGCCGCTTTTTTGATTCTTACCGGGCGCTTTATCGGCTTTCTGCCTGAGCATGTCGCTGCACAGTGGGTGGCCGCAGGTAAGATGCGGGCACTGCATGCCGCTACCCAGCACTACCGCATTCCGTTTGTACTGATTACCCGCCACGACCGACGCCCCAACCGCGTCGTTGATGCTTTTCTGCGCTTAATCAAGAGCAGCTAAAGCAAAACCCGGCACGAAGCCGGGTTTCGTTGTTTAACTCTGCTCTGTCGCCTCGCTCGCCATTATTGGCGCGGGCCCCGCCTGAGGCGACGATGCCAGCACTTGGCTTGCCACATAGTAAACAATGGCCCCCAGCGCCGAACCGGTAAACCAGCCGTAATCATAGAACCAGTTCATCGTGCCGGTTAACAGCGAAATTAAGGTGAGCAACACCGGGACGCCAAAAGCGATAAAACCCGCGATGTTGACCGCAGGATAGGCATGGCTGTCCATATACAGGCTCGGTATATCCAAACGCTGCTTTTTAATCAGGAAGTAATCCACCGCCATAATCCCCGCGATGGGCCCGAGTAGGCTTGAATAGCCCAGCAGCCAGTTGGAGTACATCTGCTCAAGGGAAACCCCAGGCGGGATAACACCCGCTTTTTGCAGCAGATCGTAGCCCATCAGCAACACGCCTACCGCACCGGTCATGAGTACACCGCGGGTCTGATTAATCAATTTAGGCGCGATATTCTGAAAATCATTGGTCGGCGAGACGATATTAGAGGCAGTGTTGGTAGAAATCGTGGCGATAATGATCAATAGCATCGCTAATACCACCCAGAAGGGGCTGTCGATATAGCCAATCAAACGTACTGGATCAGCAACCGTCTGGCCCACCAGCGTCTCGGATGCAGCAGTTAACACCACCCCCAGCGCGGCAAAGAAAAACATCGTCAGCGGCAGACCGATAACCTGGCCGACGATCTGATCTTTTTGGCTTTTGGCAAAGCGACTGAAATCGGGAATATTAAGCGATAGCGTGGCCCAAAAACCCACCATGGCGGTTAAGCCTGCGAAGAAATAACCGTACACCGATGCCCCTTCAGGCCGCGACGGCGGCTGAGCTAATAGCTCGGTCATTGACATGTTGGGCCACGCCCAAATCATCAGCCCAACCCCAACGGCTAACAGCAGCGGTGCGGCCAGGGTTTCCAGCCACTTGATCGACTCCGCCCCGCGAATGACCACATAGAGGTTCATCGCGCCAAAGACAAAAAAGCCGATCACTTCGCCCACGCCGCCAAGCGCAGCCCAAGCGGGAATTAACTCAGAGAGCAGCAGATGAATGGCCAGCCCGCCAAACATGGTTTGAATACCAAACCAACCGCAACCGACTAAGGCGCGTACCAGACAAGGCACGTTGGAGCCTAAAATACCGAACGATGAGCGCAGTACCACGGGAAACGGGATCCCAAACTTAGTACCGGGGAAGGCGTTTAAGGTGAGAGGAATCAGCACGATCACGTTGGCTAACAGAATGGCGAATAGGGCCTCCCTCACGCTCAACCCAAAGTAAGCGGTTAATACCCCACCCAAGGTATAGGTGGGCACACAGATCGACATACCTACCCATAGCGCCGCAATATTCCACTTACTCCAGGTACGCTCGCTGGCCTGGGTAGGGGCAATATCCTCATTAAAACGTGAACTACTGCGCACGTCGTCCCCTACATCAAGCTCTATCAGTCCGTCTCGATCCACCATCTGAGAGGTTGTTTCGGTCATTTTTTATCTCCTCAGCATTGCGTTGTCCATCACTCCCACGGTCAGTGGAGCTGTTCGAAAAGACGCTTAGAAATCATGGCTCTTAGAAGCGAAGCAATAAGTGTGCCTACCCATAAAAGCAGGGCGACTAACTCGTTGATTAAAAAGCTGTCTTTATAGACAACAATATTATTGTTAGCTTGTTACCTTTTCGTCTTTCCCACCTCAAACAAAAACCAATTAAACAAAGCTAGGTCAAAAAAAATATTTGCACCAATATTAAACAAAAAAACACGACATTCATTCATTAAAAATATATTAACCACATGATTTAAAATAAAAAAACAGATCAATCAAAACGGTGCAAGGGTTCACCAAAAAAGTGAATACTCCTGCACAGAACAATAAAAACAAACAAACTCAAAGAGTTAAACGTGATTGTAAAAATCGCATTTTAAGACTTGCTAAAACCATCAAGCCAGCGATACTTTCAACAAAAGCTGTCAGATTAGTCAGCTTTATAATATTAATTCTCAACGCCTGAACACGCTTTAAATCAACAATCAGAATCAAACATCAGAGGGAGTGTCTCATGCAGAAGATGAAAATAGGCTTGATTCAAATGGGTCTGAAAACCAGCACCGATTTGGAACCCGAAGCCATCCGCGATGCGATGAACGAAGCGCATCTGCCGATGATTCAGCAAGCAGCTGATCAAGGCGTACAGGTACTGTGTTTCCAGGAAGTGTTTAACCAACCCTACTTTTGCCCCAGCCAGGACGGCAAATGGTACGCCGCCGCGGAGCGGGTGCCGGAAGGTCCTACCTGTCAGATGATGCAAAAACTCGCCGCTGAGCATCGCATGGTGATTATCGTGCCGGTGTATGAAGAGACCGAAACCGGTGTTTATTACAACACCGCAGCGGTGTTCGACGCTGACGGCAGCTACCTGGGCAAATACCATAAAACCCATATCCCGCAAGTGGCCGGTTTTTGGGAAAAATTCTTCTTTAAACCGGGGCAATCCAACTGGCCGGTATTCGATACCGCCTACGGCAAAATCGGCGTGTATATCTGCTACGACCGCCACTTTCCTGAAGGCTGGCGGGCACTGGCGCTTAACGGTGCCGAGGTGATTTTCAACCCCTCCGCCACCGTGGCAGGGCTTTCCCAATATTTATGGGAACTTGAACAGCCCGCCTCGGCCGCCGCCAACGGCTGTTTTATCGCTGCCATCAACCGCGTGGGCACCGAGGCACCGTGGAATATCGGCGATTTCTACGGCTCCAGTTACATCGTTAACCCCCGCGGAAAAATCGAAGCCCAGGCCAGCGAGACCGAAGACGAGCTACTGGTCCACGAGATCGACTTGGATATGGTCCGCGAGGTACGCAACAACTGGCAGTTCTTCCGCGACCGTCGTCCGGAAACCTACACCCGCCTGACAGACGGMGAATAATTCCGTTGACGAAACAAGCTAACAGGAGCGAACCATGAGCCTATTGATCAAGGGCGGCACGGTGGTAACCCACGCAGATACCTATCGCGCTGACGTGCTGTGTATCGACGGTAAAATTCACGCTATTGGCACCGACTTAGATGTCCCCACTGATTGCGAGATCGTCGATGCCAGCGACCAGCTGGTAATGCCCGGCGGCATCGACCCGCATACTCATATGCAGATGCCCTTTATGGGCGCAGTAGCCAGCGAAGATTTCTACACCGGCACTGCCGCCGCCATGGCGGGTGGCACTACCACGATTATCGACTTCGTGATCCCCAGCCCCGGCCAGTCGTTGCTGGAAGCATTTGAAACCTGGCAGGGCTGGGCGGAAAAAGCCGCCACTGACTTCGCCTTCCACGTGGCCATTACCTGGTGGGACGAAAGCGTTAAAGAGGAGATGGGCACCCTGGTACGCGACCACGGCGTTAACAGCTTTAAGCACTTTATGGCCTACAAAGGCGCCATCATGGCCACCGATGACATTCTGGTGGAGAGCTTTTCGCGCTGCCTGGAGCTGGGCGCGGTGCCCACGGTACACGCGGAAAACGGCGAACTGGTCTACCACATGCAGCAGAAACTGCTCGCCCAAGGCATTACCGGACCGGAAGCACACCCGCTCTCCCGTCCGCCCCAGGTGGAAGGCGAAGCGGCCAGCCGTGCCATTCGCATTGCCACGACCCTAGGCGCGCCGGTGTATCTGGTGCATGTTTCCACCAAAGACGCAGTGGATGAGATCGCCTACGCCCGCCAGCAGGGCCACCCGGTGTTTGGCGAGTGCTTGGCTGGGCATTTGGTGATTGACGACAGTGTCTATCAACACCCTGACTGGGCAACGGCAGCGGCCCACGTAATGAGCCCCCCCTTTCGCCCCAAAGGCCATCAGGAAGCGCTGTGGCAGGGCCTGCAGTCCGGCAACTTGCAGACCACCGCCACCGACCACTGCTGCTTTTGTGAGGAGCAAAAASCCGCCGGTAAAGATGACTTTACCAAGATCCCCAACGGCACCGCAGGGGTAGAAGACCGCCTAGCCGTCATCTGGGACGAAGGCGTCAATACCGGCAAGCTCTCGGCCCAGGAATTTGTTGCCATTACATCTACCAATACCGCCAAGATTTTTAATCTCTACCCACGCAAGGGTGCGATTCAGGTCGGTTCTGATGCCGATATTGTGGTCTGGGATCCCAACGGCACCCGGACGATTTCTGCCAAAACCCATCATCAAAACGTCGATTTCAATATCTTCGAGGGTAAAACCGTGCGCGGTATCGCTCGCCACACCATCAGCAAGGGCAAGTGGGTATGGCGTGACGGAGACCTACGCGCCGAGCGCGGTGCAGGCCGCTATTTAGAACGCCCCGCCTACCCCGGCGTGTTCGAGCTGCTGGCCAAGCGTGCCGAGCTTAATGCCCCCGTCGCCGTCAAACGATAACTGGCGCTTAATAACTGTTGTTTCTATAAAAATAGCGGAGTCTCTACCGTGACTAGCCAACTGAACCACCTACCCAGCGCAAAAGAGGTCGGCACTTACGACCCGCACACGCTGGAAAGCAACTTTAGCGATCTTCACCCGCCATTAACCTCGCGCCAGGCAATTATCGAAAGCCAGCGCTGCCTTTACTGCTATGACGCGCCCTGCGTGGAGGCCTGCCCCTCGGATATCGATATTCCGAGCTTTATTCGCCAAATCAGCGACAACAATATCAACGGTGCGGCAGAAACCATTCTGGAAGCCAATATCCTCGGCGGTAGCTGTGCCCGGGTGTGCCCCACCGAAATTCTTTGCGAGCGCAGCTGCGTACGTAATCACGACGCCGAGTGCCAACCAGTGCTAATCGGACTGTTACAGCGTCACGCCACCGACAATATGCAGTTCGATAGCCACCCCTTTAAGCGCGCTGCCAGCACTGGCCGCCATATAGCCGTCGTCGGCGCTGGGCCAGCGGGGCTCTCCTGCGCGCATCGGTTGGCGATGTTCGGCCACCAGGTGACCATTTTTGAAGCGGAGCAAAAGCCTGGAGGGCTCAATGAGTACGGCATTGCCCGCTACAAGATGACCGATGATTTCGCCCATAAAGAGGTGGAATTTCTACTGGAGATTGGCGGTATCGACATCCAGTACGGGCAGCGCCTTGGCGACAACCTTGAACTCGCTACCCTGCACACGCAGTACGACAGCGTATTCCTCGGTTTGGGCCTGGGTGCCAGCCGCGCGTTGGGGCTAACGGGTGACGATGCGCCAGGTCTTATGCCCGCAGTGGACTACATCAAAACCCTGCGCCAAGCCGATGACCTGGGCAACCTCGCCGTGGCTAAGCGCTGCATTGTGATTGGCGCGGGCAATACCGCCATTGATATGGCCACCCAAATGGCGCGCTTGGGGTCGAGCGAGGTAACGCTGGTCTATCGCCGTGGCGTTGAGGCGATGTCGGCCACCGACCACGAGCAGGAGATCGCCAAAGCCAACGGCGTGCGTATGATCACTTGGGCGCAGCCCGACGAGATTCTGCTGGATAATCAGGGCCGTGTCGCAGGTATGCGCTTTGCCAAGACCGCCGATCAAGCAGGACGATTAACGCCCACCGGGGAAACCTTCGAGATCGCCGCCGACGCCATTTTCACCGCTATCGGCCAAGGCTTCGAGGGCGAAAGCCTCCGCGACACTACCGCCGCCGAGCTGGCTCGCGACGGCGAACGCATTCACGTCGATGAGATGTTCCAAACGTCACTACCCAATGTTTACGCTGGCGGCGACTGCGTAAAACCCGGCCAGGATCTCACCGTACAAGCCGTGCAACACGGCAAGTTGGCGGCCCACGCCATTCATCAAGCGCTCGCCGCTAAGCAGGAGGCCGCATGAAGACCACCCCTCTCTCTTTCCCAGGTAAGAAAAACAGCGGCGACAGCGTCGTCAACGGCGTTGATCTGTCGGTTAACTTTGCCGGAATCAAAGCGCCCAATCCGTTCTGGCTAGCCTCAGCGCCGCCCACCGATAAAGCCTACAACGTGATACGCGCCTATGAAGCTGGCTGGGGCGGCGTGGTATGGAAAACTCTTGGCGAAGAGCCACCTGCGGTGAACGTTTCGTCGCGCTATTCGGCCCACTACGGTAAGAACCGCGAGGTGATCGGCTTTAACAACATTGAGCTGATTACCGACCGTTCGCTGGAAATCAATCTGAAAGAGATCACCCAGGTGAAGAAGGATTGGCCCGACCGTGCGCTGATCGTCTCCATCATGGTGCCCTGTAATGAAGAGGCTTGGGCGTACATTCTGCCACTGGTGGAAGCCACCGGAGCGGACGGCATCGAACTCAACCTGGGCTGCCCCCACGGCATGCCGGAGCGCGGCATGGGCGCAGCAGTGGGCCAAAACCCTGATCTGATAGAAAAAGTCACCTACTGGTGTAAAAAGCACTACTCCAAGCCGGTTATCGTGAAACTGACGCCCAATATCACTGATATCCGTGTAGGCGCACAGGCAGCGCTGCGGGGTGGCGCCGATGCGGTCTCGTTGATCAACACCATCAACTCGATCACCAGTATCGACCTGGATAATATGGTTGCCAAACCCACGGTGGGCCACCAGAGTACTCACGGCGGCTACTGCGGCAGCGCCGTCAAACCCATCGCGATGAACATGGTGGCGGAAATCGCCCGCGACCCGGCGACGCCTACGCTGCCTATTTCCGGTATTGGCGGCATCTCCACCTGGCGGGATGCGGCGGAGTTTATCGCACTCGGTTCCGGCAGTGTGCAGGTATGCACTGCAGCAATGCTCAACGGCTTCCGCATTGTGGAAGAGATGAAAGATGGTCTTTCTCGTTGGATGGCGGAAAAAGGCTACGACTCCATTGAGGCGTTTTCCCGCAAGGCGATATCGCAAACCACCGACTGGAAACACCTGGATATCAACTTCAAGACCATCGCCAAGATCGACCAGGATTTGTGCATCGAGTGCGGCCGCTGTTATATCGCCTGCGAGGATACCTCCCACCAGTCGATTGCCAAACTCACCGAGCAGGACGGCGCGCGCCGCTATGAAGTGATTGAAGAGGAGTGCGTGGGTTGCAACTTGTGCCAGATCACCTGCCCAGTGGAAAACTGCATCACCATGGTGCCTCAAGAGACTGGCCAACCCTTCCTAGCCTGGGATAACGACCCGCGTAACCCTTTCCGTGTCGCCTCTTAAGCGTCATTTTAAACAATCACTCACAGTGCTCCGCCCTCAATCAATGAGGGCGGTCGCGTCCTGCGCAACATGCTGTTCCATGATCCAATAGCGACAAAAGGCAACTTCCTTGGCAATATGAGAAGTCATCTCATATAGAATATATTCTCATAAAAGGAAGCCCAATGAAGCACGCTGCTATCACCACAACCGCTCTCACAACCCTCACTGCAACGCTACTTCTGGCCAGCGCCGCCGCGAGCGCCGACCAGCGTATCGCCACCTTTGATTTAGGCAGCCTGGATACATTAGATGCATTAGGTTTAAGCGAGCAGGTGGTGGGTGTGCCCAAATCCAGCTTGCCGGACTATCTGGAACAGTACTTAGAAGAAACATACAGCGATATCGGCGGCCTTCGCTCGCCGGATATGGAGGCCCTAAGCGAAAGCGAGCCCAGCTTGATTCTCTACACCGGCCGCCAGGGCGACTGGGAAGACGAACTCGGCGATATCGCCCCTCTACTAAACACTAGCCTGCAAGGCGACGATTACCTTGCCGCTTTTGACGCTAATGTGCGCGAACTAGCCAGTCAGACTGGCGCAGAAGCTGCAGCAGAAGAAGCCCTTGAAATCCTACACAACAGGATTGAAACCCAGCGAGAAGCTCTGAGCAACGCTCCCAGCACTCTGGTAGTGACTCATAATGGCGGCAACCTGATGTTAAACCAGCACGCGGTGGTTCACGGTGTGCTGGGTGTAGCTGCACTTGAGATGCCTGATAGCGTGACATCAGAAACCCGCGGTACCCGCACCTTTACGCCGCTTTCTGCTGACGCCGTTGCCGAAATTAATCCAGAGATCGTGCTGGTGATCGACCGCAGCGCTGCGATTGGCGATGAACCTGCCGACGCGGATGCCTTAGCGCAAATGCTTTTAGAAGCGGGTGCCGAGAAAGCGCGGGTTGTCATGCTAACACCCGCGTTGTGGTATCTCTCCGGGGGCGGTTTGCAAAGCTTAGCCTTGCAAATCGATGAAGTATCAGCGGCGCTGAGCTCATCAGATAACTAAGACTTCGCGAAACTCCCCCTCTCACAACAGCCGCTAAAGAGGGGGAGCAGTCAGACAAGAAAGAATTGTTGACCTAAAACTCTTCCCACTCGTTATCCGCAGCGCTTTTCGACTGCGCTACCCGGGGTGCTGGCCGAAGCAATGCTTGTTGCGGCTTGGCCGGTGCCAAAGGGGCTGGATGGGCAACCGCGTCCCCTTCCGCTAAACGGAAGGCAGAGACAACGCTTTCAAGCCGCGCAGCCTGATCTTCAAGTGAACTCGCCGCCGAAGAGGCCTCCTGAACCAGGGCCGCATTCTGCTGGGTCACTTCGTCCATCTGGGCGACCGCTTGATTGACCTGCTCAATGCCCGAGCTCTGCTCCTGAGACGCCGCAGAAATTTCATCCATAATATCGGTCACGCGGCGTACCGAAGAGACCACTTCTCGCATCGTTGCACCGGCGCTTTCGACTAATGCCGAGCCCTCTTTCACCTGGGTTGATGACGCCTCAATCAGTGCTTTGATCTCTTTGGCGGCATCCGCACTCCGGCTCGCAAGATTACGCACTTCGCTGGCCACTACCGCAAAGCCACGCCCCTGCTCACCCGCCCGCGCCGCTTCCACCGAGGCATTGAGTGCCAGAATATTGGTTTGAAAGGCGATAGAGTCAATAACACTGATAATATCAGCGACTTTCTGCGAGCTTCCTGAAATGCCATGCATAGTGGAAATCACTCGCTCAACCACTTCACCGCCGTTACTGGCCGTGCTCGATGCATCATTAGCTAACTGGCTAGCCTGACGGGCATTATCGGCATTCTGTTTAACGGTAGCGGTTAACTGCTCCATGCTCGCGGCGGTTTCTTGCAGCGAGGCAGCCTGCTGCTCGGTACGCGACGACAGATCKGCGTTGCCACTGGCAATTTCACGCGCGCCGATATGAATCGATCCGCTGCTATCACGCACTTCAGAAACCGTTTTGGCMAAGCCGCTCTGCATATGCTGCATGGCGATAAACAGCTTACCAATCTCATTACGTCCACGATCACTGACCTTCCCTGAAAGATCATTTTGGGCAATACGTTCAAAGTGCGCTACCGCCTCGTTCAACGGTTTTACAATTGAGCCGACCATGGCGATGCGCACAAATAGAACCATTAATGCAGCGATAATAAGGGCTGCCAACTCAATGTAACCAAAGAGCTGCATTTCACTTTCATAACTGGTAATCAATTGGTCGCCGCGCTCAACCAAGTACTCATTAAAGGCTATACTCGCCTCCATAAACTGCTGATTCAAATCACTGGTTAGTTCTTGTGCAGTGCGAAAGCGAGCCTCATTGCCTGCCTGTAATGCTTCGCCTTGAGGGATTAGACCTTGCTGCATAAGGTTATTAAAGGCAGTGATCACCGCGTCAGCCAGCTCTGGCTGAGTTGCATGAGGATCGTATGATTCAAAAGTTGCAAAGAATTCTTGGGCAGCCGTTTGAAAAGTTACCGCTTGAGTGAGGTAATCACTCGCTACGCCAGTATTACCTTCATGTTCTGCGTCTAAACTATTCAAATAAAATAGCTGCGTATAGGAAACTGATCGTTGTGTACGGTTGAGAGGCAGCATTTGATGCATGGCGACATTATCTAGTTCGTCAAGGGACTCTCCCCCCTGTTTCCCCGATTGGTGACTGAGAAAAGCAATTATTAATATTATTATTGAGAAAATAGCGAGTATGAGCGTCAAACTCATTTTCACTGAGATATTACTAAGTAGTCGATTCATAGATAAGTAGCCTCGATACCGATGCGTCAATGCCTCGGCTTGCTTTAAGGTAATAAAGGAGACCGACCTAAACCTATTTAACCAGTAAGAGTCAGCGGCCTTTTGGGTTGGCTGATATTACAACCCCTACCTAACCTACAACATAGAGTTCATACTTTTTAACAATTGACTTTTTTGCCAGCGGACTACTGTCTAAATAAATTAAGCACTTATAAAGATTCGCGCGGGAGATATCTCTCCCGCGCGAATCTTTATGACTGGCAGTTTTTCTTGCGCAGAACGGCCGTTGAGCTATTGAAAGCTAAATAAAGCCTGGGGCTTAAAAAGCTTCCCAATCCTGGTCAGCGCTATTCGTTTTTTGGCTACTCAGTGCTGGCCGCATAAGCGCAGGCTGTTGTGAAGAGTGTTGTGAGGATAAACGCGGCGAGGTTAGTGGAGCATGCTGCGTATGACTCTCCCCTTCGGCTAAACGGAAGGCCGACACAACGCTTTCAAGTCGCGCTGCCTGATCTTCAAGTGAGCTCGCCGCCGAAGAAGCTTCTTGAACCAGGGCCGCGTTCTGCTGGGTGACCTCGTCCATCTGGGCAACCGCTTGGTTGACCTGCTCAATCCCCGAACTCTGCTCTTGGGACGCTGCTGAGATTTCATCCATAATATCGGTCACGCGGCGCACCGAGGAGACCACATCTCGCATTGTCACACCGGCGCTTTCGACTAATACCGAGCCCTCTTTCACCTGGGTTGATGACGCCTCAATCAGTGCTTTGATCTCTTTGGCGGCATCGGCACTGCGGCTTGCCAGGTTACGCACTTCACTCGCCACCACGGCAAAACCACGACCCTGTTCGCCTGCCCGCGCAGCTTCCACGGAGGCGTTAAGCGCCAGGATATTGGTTTGGAAGGCGATAGAGTCGATAACGGTAATAATATCCGCCACTTTTTGCGAACTATCAGTAATACCGTGCATGGTGGTAATAACTTTCTCAACCACTTCGCCACCGTTACTTGCGGTGCTTGAGGCGTCGTTCGCCAGCTGACTGGCCTGACGGGCATTATCGGCGTTTTGTTTAACGGTCGCGGTTAACTGCTCCATGCTGGCGGCTGTCTCCTGCAACGACGAGGCCTGCTGCTCGGTACGCGACGATAGATCGGCATTGCCACTGGCAATTTCACGCGCGCCGATATGAATCGAGCCGCTACTATTACGTACTTCCGAAACCGTTTTAACTAAATTGCCCTGCATATGTTGCATGGCACTAAACAGTTTGCCAATTTCATTCCGGCCCCGCGCGTTGACCTTGCCGGAAAGATCATTTTGGGCGATACGTTCGAAGTGCCCTACCGCCTCGTTCAGTGGTTTTACAATCGACCCCACCATAGCGATGCGCACAAACAGCACCATTAATGCTGCAATTATGAGTACGGCGATATCAATATAGGCAATCAATTGCATATCGTTTTCATAATCGGCAACCATTAATTTATTTTGTTCAGCCATGTAATCGTTATAGGCAATGCTCGCATCGATAAACTGCTGATTTAAATCACTGGCAGTCTCTCTGGCGTTGCGAAACTGTGCTTCATCACCTGCTGCCAACGCCACTTCTTGGGGCCTCAACCCCTGTTCCGTCAAGCTCTGGAAATTGGCTATTAAAGTTTCTACAAAGGGCGTCTGAATAGCGATTGACTCAAATCTCGAAAAGTACTCCTGAGCATCCTGTTGCATGCTCTGTGCTTCAGTCAGGTAATCACGCGCTGCGCGAGTATCACCTTCATAAGCCGCGACATAGCTATTCAAGTAAAAAAGTTGAGCGTTCGCAATTGATAGCTGCCCTCGGCTAACTGACCGCATTTGGTCTGCTGCACGGTCGACCTCTCTAAGGGATGAGCTTCCTTCTTCTCCGCCTCGATGACCGAGAAACGCAATAATTATTATTAATAATGCAAATATGGCTAAAACAAGGGTTAGACCCAATTTGACTGATAGATTACTAAGTAAACGATTCATGTGCGGAATGCCTCCAGGCCAGATCCATTAGCTTTTGGCAATTTATATAATCTAGCTAGAGCACTTCCAGCGGCTTTAGATTAACTTAAATCGACCATTATTTTTTAAGAGATACTGCTATCGGCCTGAAAGACATATACTTTAGTCTAATTTGAGAATTATTTTCACTAATGAGAATAGAAACTATTTGCGAGCGGGAGTAAATGGCGGAAGCATTGAACATCGGCAGATATAGCAACGAGATCATGCAAAATATATCGGTAAAAAGAATATCTTAGCCGTGGCTTGATCAAGCCCACGGCTAAGATGCAGAGAATCTTCTCAGGATTATTTATCGGGGTGTACGCGAATCCGATAAAGCACGCAGTAGACCACCGGCAACACGACCAGGGTTAACAGCGTGGCCACACCCAAACCACCAATCAGCGCTACCGCCATGCTGGCGAAGAAGGCGTCGCCAATCAGCGGAATCATTCCCAGCATGGTGGTCAACGCGGCCATCGACACCGGTCTCACTCTGCTGACCGCTGCCCGCACTACCGCATGGTAGCGATCCTGATGCAGCGGCAATTGCACGTTGATCTCTTCCACCAGCACGATAGCATTTTTGATCACCATGCCGATCAAGCTAAGTGTGCCCAGCAACGCCATAAACGAGAAAGGCATACCGGTGAGCAACAACGCGCCGACTACGCCAATAATGGTTAATGGCACCAGCGACCAAATAGCCAGCGGCTGACGGAAGTTATTGAACAGCACCACAGTGAGAATAAACATCATCACTATCCCCAGCGGCAGCGAAGCAAACAGCCCACTTTGCGCTTCACCAGCGGTCTCGTACTCACCGCCCCATTCCAGCCGATAACCCGAGGGCAGATCTAACGCTTCCACCCTTGGGCGAATCTCGGCCAATACGCTGGCGGCGGTCACCCCGCTTAACGGATCAGGCTCGCCGTATACCGCCAGCATGCGTTCGCGATTGCGGCGCATAATCAGCGGATCCGCCACCTGTGTGGTGATATCGCTGATGACTTGATCGGCGGTAATGTAGCGGCTTTGCTCTGCGCTCCATACGTTAAGTGAGCCAAGGTTATCCACATCGTGGCGCTGCTCAGGAATTGCCCGCGCCACTATCGGAATCAGATCGCTGCCGTCGCGGTAAACACCCACCTGACTGCCACTGGTACTCAGCGCAAGGGTGCTGGCCAGGTCTTCACGGGAGACACCCAGCCTACGCGCGGTATCCTCAAGAAAGACAGGCTCAATCGCCTGCACGCGGTTACGCCAACTGGTGCGCACGCTGGTCATATTCGGCGTATCGCGGAACATGGCCTCCACCTGGTCGCCCAACTGGCGTAGCACCACCGGGTCGCTGCCGTAGAAGCGTGCCTCTAGTTTGGCTTTCGGTGCGGGGCCCACTTCCAACGGAGCGATTTTATAGTCAATATCGCTATGGTCGCGCTCAAGCACTTTCTCAACGTCGGCCATGCGGTCATGCTGGGTCGCTTTATCATCAGTTTCGACTATCAACTGCGCATAGCTTGCGTAGCGGTCTTCCGGCGAATAGGTGAGGGTAAAGCGCTGTGCCCCGCCGCCCACGGTGGTGGTCAGGTGGCGAACCCCCGGCATCTCCATCACGCTCTCTTCCAACTCGCTAACGCGGCGCTGGGTTTCGAGAATATCGCTACCTTCCGGTGTGCGGTAATCGACAAAAAAGATCGGTGTATTCGAGGCCGGGAAAAAGGCATTTTTAACCGAACCAAAGCCGACCACCGCACCCGCCAACACCGCTACCATCAGCGCCAAGGTTAGCCAGCGCCAACGAATACCGGCGATAATGACGCGGCCTACGAAACGGTAAACCACGCCTTTGTAGGGATCCTCCTGACCATCGCCGGGGGCAACGTTGCGGAAAAACAGCTTGAAGTAGAAGGGTGTTAACGTCAGCGCCGTAATCCAGCTCAGCAGCAGAGAGTAGAGCAGCACGAAAAATAGCGAGCCGATGAACTCACCGGTGGTGTCGGGCGATAAACCGATGGGCGCAAAGGCGGCAATCGCGATTAGCGTGGCCGCCAGCAAGGGCCAGGCGTTTTGGCGAATCACTTGGTGTGCCGAATCACGAATAGTGCTGCCGCGCTTTAACCCCACCAGCATACCTTCGGTGACCACAATGGCGTTATCCACCAGCATCCCGAGGGCGATAATCAGCGCCCCCAGCGAGATCTTTTCCAGCTGTAACCCGTGAAAGCGCATCAACATAAAGGTGCCGATAATGGTGATCAGTAGGATAAAGCCCATTAACAGCCCACTGCGCCATCCCATAAACAGCATCAGCACCACGATGACGATGGCCACCGCCTGGATCAAGCTGACCAGGAAACCGGATACCGCGTCATCGACCACCTGGGGTTGGTTGTAAACGACGTTTAGCTCCATGCCCAGTGGTGTGCGGTTTTGCAGTTCATCCAAACGCTGCTCTAGCCGTTCGCCCACCTCGACCACATTTACACCACTTTCAAAAGAGACACCCAGCGAGATCGCCGGTCGACCCATATCGCGGTAAAGCTGCTGGGGCTGCTCCGCCAGCTCACGGCTCACATCGGCAATATCGCTCAGCCGTACCAACTCGCCATCGCCCTCGCTGACAATCAGGGCGCGCAGATCTTCAATATTCGCTGCACTGCCCGTGGGCGTGATGCGAAAACGACGGCCATCCTGTTTAAGGTGCCCTGAGTCCGCCACTGCATTTTGAGTCTCAAGCAGTTGCTGTAGGCGAGAAAGCGGAATATTGAGCGCACGCAGGCGTTCGCGATCAACTTCGATATAGATGCGCTCTTCGTGCTCCCCGCTCAGCGATACCTTCGCGACCCCATTAACCAGGGCAAGTTCGCGCTTGAGAAAGTCAGCGTGGTCAGCCAGATCCGGCATGCTATAACCATCGCCGGTCAGGTTGACCATAAAGCCAAATACATCGCCAAAGTCGTCGTTAACGCGGGATTGACTCGCCCCTGGTGGTAGCGAGGCCTGGGCATCCTGCACTTTACGGCGCAGCGAATCCCACAGTTGCTGCAATTCTTCGTTTTGTACCGTGCTTTCAAGTTCGACGGTAATCTGCGAGAGGCCATCAGAGCTTACCGAACTAATACGCTTGATTGATGACATCGCCTGGATCGACTCTTCCAGCGTCGAGGTGACTTCCTGCTCGACTTCTTCAGGCGTTGCGCCGGGGTACTGTGTAGTGATAATGGCATTGCGAATGGTAAATTCGGGGAACTCCAGCTGGCCCATGCCTAAAAACGATAGCGCGCCGCCCGCTAGCAGCACCACGGTCATTAAATAGCTGGCGGCGCGGTGGCGTAAGAAGTAGTCGACCATATTAAAGCCCCTGCTCTTTTTCCCACGGCGTCACCTTGGTGTCCGCGGTTAAACGGTGAGCACCCGCCGCCACAATACGGTTCCCCGCTGATAAATTACCCGTAACTTCAAGCCCCTGAGAGGTTAAGGTGCCTACCTCAACCGGCACCGCCTCTACGCTTTGGGGTTCAATAAAGCGCCAGACTTGGGCCTGTTCGGGGTTGTCACCCGAATAGCTTACGGCGTCCGGAGGAAGGCGCCATAGCGGGACAGCTTGATCGGTTTGCAGCGCGCTTAAATCCAAGCGTACATTGGCGCTCATGCCATCTAGCAGAGTGATATCGTCCGGCTGGGGCAGCGTGAGCGTGACTTCGTAAGCCAAGCTCTGCGCACTTGCCTGGGTGGTGTAGGAAGACAACTGGGCGAGGTAAGGCTTGTCGCTATTACCAAAGCGCACTTCGAACGCCAACGCATCCCCGAAGGGCGCTCCATTGCTGCGTGGCATGCGCTGCACGATCTGCTCGGGAAGATGAAATACCACGTCTAGCTGCCCTGGCTGCTGGATCACCGCAACCGTTTCCTGCACCTGAACAATCTGGCGGTTATCCACCGGGACTTGGGCAATCACGCCATCGTAAGGGGCGCGCAGTTGGGTATGCTCTACCTGTTCTTGGGCCTGCTCAAAAGTGGCCCGGGCGGCCCGCCACTCACTCTCCGACTCATCAAACTGGGATTGACTCACCGCCCCGCGTTGCAGGGTATAGCGCATGCGTTCCAGCGTTGCCTCAGCTAGCTCCAAGCGCGAGCGAGCGCTATCGAGCTCGCTCTGGACATTGCGATCATCAATGCGTGCGATCACTTCGCCTTCGCTCACTCGCTGGCCAGGACTCACATTGAGCTCTAGCAGCTCCCCGGCCATACGAAATGACAAATTGCTGCGCGTAGAGGCTTCCACCCGCGCCGGAAACTGCCGCAAGGCGGCGGCATTGGCTGACTGCAAGGTGATCAACTTTACTGGCCGAGTTGCATCAGTTGACTGCGCCTGGGGTTGCTCGCAGCCCGTTAGCACGAGCAGGGCCAGTATGACGGGCAATGAACGTAGAAGAGTAACGGCCACGAGAGGCTCCTTGATGGCGGTCAGTGAGGATTTTTAAACCTGCATTCAGAACACGAGTTGAATAATATAGTCACTTCACTGACATTCATGAATGTCAGTGAAGTGTATAATAATCACCAACTGGCGACTTTGCTATCCATCACTGCCAAAATACCGCTTATTTTAATAATAGGAGCCGCTATGTCCCGTCGTAAGGCCGACGCCGAACGTACCCGAGAAATCATTCTGGACGCGGCAGAGACCACCTTTTTAGCCCAAGGCGTTTCGCGTACCACCTTGGCGCACATCGCCCAGGCAGCAGGCGTGACACGTGGGGCCATTTATTGGCACTTTGAAGACAAAGCTGCATTGTTCGATGCACTCTTGGAACGCGTGCGTGTCCCTCTGGATGAAATTGTCGATGAGGTGGTGGAACGCCTAGGCTCAGCACCGGCAGACTGCTTACGCGAGATTGCTCTACGCTCGCTGGCAGCCATTTCCCACGACCTGCCACTGCAGAGGGCAGCCACCATCGTGCTGCACCGCTGCGAGAAACTGGAAGAGGAGCACCCACGGATTTGCATGATCACTCGACTCTCTGAGAACGCCGAGGCACGAGTAGAGCAATTGTTTGAACAGGCCCAACAAGAAGGCAATCTACGCGCCGACCTTACCCCGGCCAGCGCTCGACGCCAATTTCACGGCTTTTTGATTGGCGTCTGTTTCGACTGGCTGCMGGATCCTCAGCAGCATTCTCTTGCGGATGAGAGTAGCGGCATCGTGGAAACGTTAATGCGTGGTTTATTGGTGGAAAACACGCTGTGAAACGTTGAGTATGACTTGGCACGCGGGTTGCTTATATCAACAGGAGAATATTACCTGGAGCTTGCCATGCACCACTCTGACTATCCCTTAAGTGAAGTCCCTACCAGCGCCCGCAAGGGCCTGCTTTCTACCTCGGCAGTACTGCTTGGGTTTACGTTTTTCACCGCCACCATGTGGGCGGGCGGCACGCTGGGTCAGGCCTTCTCGATTGGCCAACTGCTGTGGATCATACTGATTGGCAACCTGCTACTGGGGGCTTACGCGGCAGCACTTGCTTATATCGCTTGTAAAAGCGGACTCAATTCAGTGCTGATGGGGCGCTTTTGCTTCGGCGAAAAAGGCAGCAAGCTCTCCGATTTTATTCTCGGCTTTACCCAAATCGGCTGGTACGCCTGGGGCACGGCGACTATCGCCCTGGTATTGGTACGCACCACCGGGATGCCTGAATGGCTGGAAATCCCCTTAATGGTGCTGTTTGGCTTTGGTTTCTGCATCACCGCCATGATCGGCTACAAGGGAATGGACTGGCTTTCACGCTTTGCCGTCCCCGCCATGATGCTGTTTATCCTGATCAGCCTTTTCACCGGGCTGGTGGATGCGCGCGGCTTTGCGGGGTTGAGCCAGCAAACGCCCACGGAGAGCATGAGCGTGGCAGCGGCGATTACCGTCATTATCGGCACCTTTATCAGCGGCGGCACCCAAGCGACTAACTGGAGTCGCTTCGCCCAGTCACCCAAAATTGCTGTGATCGCCACGATGGCGGCCTTCTTTGTGGGTAACGGCTTAATGGTGCTTACCGGTGCCCTGGGCACCATGATCTACCAGCAGGCGGATATTGTTGATGTATTGATCGCACAGGGCTTTGTCACCATCGCCGTGCTGATGCTGTTTCTAAACATCTGGACCACCCAGGACAACACCATTTACAACTTCGCCGTGGCGGGCTGCAATTTGCTACGTACCGAAAAACGCCGTTTAGTCACGGTAGGTGGTGCGGCGATAGGTACCGTACTGGCGGTCGGTGGCATGTATAACTTACTGATTCCCTTTCTGGTGCTGCTGGGCACCTTTATACCCCCCATGGGCGGGGTGATCATGGCAGACTTTTGGCTTAAGCATAAAGGCCGTTATCCCGCGCTAGCGACCGCCCAGCTACCAGACTTCAACCGCCGAGGCTTAGCTGCCTATGCGCTGGGCGCCGGAGCCGCCTATTTTTCACCGTTATTGCCCCCGCTGGTGGGCGTGGCGGTGGCCGCGGGCAGCTACGCCGTGCTGCTGCGCCTAAAGCACGCTACGCTGGGTGATAGCCTCCCATCAACTGCCAAACAATAAGTGAGCCCCTGTTTTATATGAGCATGCAAATTATCAACGCCCGCCTACGCCAACGCCCCGAGCTTTACCGTATTGAGATTGAGAACGGCGAATTTACAGCGATTACCGCCCAGGACGCGCCGCTAACCGCGAGCAATGGCCAGATTGATGCGGGCGCCAAGCTCGTTTGTGCGCCGTTTATTGAGCCCCATATCCATTTGGACGCCGCCCTTACGGCAGGTGAGCCAAGCTGGAACCAGAGTGGCACGCTGTTTGAAGGCATTGAGCGCTGGGGTGAACGCAAGTCCATGCTCACCGAAGCGGATATTCGCGAGCGCACGCTTAAAACCCTAAACCTGCTAATCGGCAACGGCGTTCAGTTTGTGCGCACCCACGCCGATACCAGCGACCCCAGCCTCATCGGCATCAAAACCCTGTGCGCCTTGCGCGATGAATTGAAGGATAAAATAGATATTCAGGTGGTCGCCTTCCCTCAGGATGGCCTGCTCTCCTACCCAGGTGGCGATAAACTACTGGAAGAAGCACTGGAAATCGGCGCCGACGTGGTCGGTGGCATTCCTCACTTTGAATACACCCGCGAGCTGGGCGTGGCCTCCATGAAGCGGGTGATCGAGCTGGCGATCAAGTATGACCGTTTGGTGGACGTACACTGCGATGAAATCGACGATCCCAACTCGCGCTTTCTCGAAGTGTTGGCCTGTGAAGCACTGTTCAACGATCTGGGCAGTCGCGTTACCGCCAGCCACACCACGGCGATGCMCTCCTACGACAACGCCTACTGCTCCAAGCTGTTTCTGCTGCTAAAACGCTCGGGTATTAACTTTGTCTCCTGCCCTACCGAAAGCATCCACCTGCAGGGGCGCTTTGACACTTACCCCAAGCGGCGCGGCGTGACGCGTGTTAAGGAGCTAAATGCAGCAGGCATTAACGTCTGCTTTGCCGAGGACTCCATCTTCGATCCCTGGTACTCCTTGGGTAACGGCAAGCTGCTGCGCACGCTGGATTTTGGCCTGCATATCTGCCAAATGATGGGCTACCAAGATTTCAGCCAGGCGCTTTCACTAATTACCGATAACAGCGCCCGCACGCTCAATATTGAAGAGCGTTATGGCATTGAGGTCGGCAAACCCGCCAGCTTCAACCTGTTGGAGGGCGAGGATGATTACAGCGTGCTGCGCAATCAGGGCGAAGTGCTGCTTTCCGTACGCCACGGCGAGATCATCATGCAGCGTGAGCCGAGCAAGATCACTACGCCACAGTGGCTTGGCTAAAGCACTAAAAGCACGTTAGATTAATCATTTAATCGACCAAAGTTACCGACTAAGGAAGGCCACGATGGGCATCGAAACCGTTCGCCAGTTTTTTGCCGAGCATGCACCGGATGTGAAAATTGAGAAGCTTGAAACCAGCACCGCAACGGTGCAATTGGCCGCTGATGCCCATGGCGTAGCACCAGGGCAAATTGCCAAAACCCTGGCATTCAAAGTCGGTGAAAAGCCGCTACTCATTGTGGCCAGCGGCGATGCGCGTATCGACAATCGCAAAATTCGCGATACCTTCGGCGGCAAGGCCAAAATGCTCGACGCCGAGACGGTGATGGAACTCACCAGCCACCCCATCGGCGGCGTTTGTCCCTTTGGCCTCGCCACCGACCTGCCGGTTTACTGCGATGAATCGCTCCACGCCTATGACGAAGTGCTACCCGCCGCAGGCTCACCCACCAGCGCCGTGCGCCTAAGCCCAAAGCGCCTAGCCGAACTGGTCAATGCCGAGTGGGTGGATGTGTGTAAGTTGCCAGAAAATGCCACTTAAGCACGCATCTATAACCTTTTATTATTTAACGTCCAGTAAATAGCCGTAAAAAGCGGTGTTACGCTGCCAGCCCAGTGATTCATAAAGGTGTTGGGCGCGTTCGTTCTCTACCTGCGTCATTAATATCAAACGTGCAACGCCGTGATCATGGGCAAGCTGGGTGGCGGCTTCCATCAATGCCCTTCCGGTGCCTTTATCGCGACACTCCGGCAACACGAAGAGATCGTTTAGCGTCCAGCGCGCATTTAACCCCACCGTGGAAACCCCAGGGTAGAGCTGCACAAACCCAGTGAGCGCACCTTCACTGCTCTCGCTAACCAGAATGAATGAATCCCCTAGCCCCATGCGCTGCTCGAAAAAATCACGCGCCGCCTGAATATCACTCGGTTGCTTATAAAACTGACGATAGCCATCGAGTAAACCACTAAGTGGTTCCAAGTCATTGAGTACTGCCGAACGAACGTTAACCATAAGGACTGCTCCATTTGGGTGGTGATTCAACAAAGCTTGCCGCTATAGTGGTCTATGATAAAGAGCCACTTATCGCCAAATTGAGGGAACCAGTGAAAAGACGTGACGCTGCCAGCGACTGGATTGCGGAGGCGCTAGCGCTAAGGCTAAACCCACATGATGCCACCACGCTGGTTCAGCAGCTTTACTGCTCGCTTAAGGAGTGGATTCAGCACGGTGAGCTGACGGCTGGCGATGCGCTTCCCTCTTCCCGCTACTTGGCTCGCGCTTTGGGTATCAGCCGTAATACGGTGCTGGCCACCATGGATCGGCTACTGGCGGAAGGGTTACTGATTGCCCGCCAGGGAGCAGGACTCTATGTGGCGAACCTCCCCGCGCTGTTAACCCGAGCAGAGCTTCCGCCACCTTTGCCTGTTCGCTACTCAAGCCGGGGTAACAAGCTATTAACACTAAGCGGAACGTTGAGCCACGACCATCGCGCCTTTGCCCCAGGCGTCCCGGCGCTCGACCTGTTTCCCCGCGAGCAGTGGCAGCGCCTTTTACGGCGTCACTATTATCACGCGGAAATGGCATGGATGGATTATCAAACCAGCGGTGGTCTACCTGTACTCAAAGCGGCTCTTTGTGACTATCTAAGACTCTCCCGCGCGGTGCGCTGCCAACCAGAACAGATTGTGATTACCCAAGGCGCCCAGCAGGCGTTTGAACTGATTACTCAACTACTCACCGATCATGGGGATTCGGTTTGGATGGAGGAGCCGGGTTACGGCGGCGCCCAGGCCTGTTTTCKGGCGKCAGGATTAACGGTAACGCCCATCCCCGTCGATAAAGAAGGGTTAAACCCGTCACTTGCCCCTGAGAAGGCGCCAGCACCTCGGCTAATTTACGTGACACCCTCCCACCAATATCCCAGCGGCGTTACCATGCCAGTCCCCAGGCGACTGGCGTTACTTGAGTATGCTTCTTACGCTGGTAGTTGGATCATTGAAGACGATTACGACAGCGAATTTCGTTACGACACGCCACCAACGCCGTCTCTACAGGGTCTTGCCGAACAGGCATCGGTTATTTATGTCGGTACCTTTAGTAAAGTGCTCTATCCCGGCTTACGCTTAGGCTATTTGGTGCTGCCTGATACACTTGCCCACGACTTCAGACGTGCCCATGCCCGACTGCACCGTGAAGGTAACTATCCCGTCCAATCGGCGCTTGCAGAATTTATTACCAGCGGGCATTTTACTCGCCACATCACCCGTATGCGGGCCGCTTATCGCCAGCGCCAAGCCTGCTTACGCACCGCGTTAACACCTGCGGTAGCCAACGGGCTTAAGCTTTCTGACGGCCATGCGGGTATGCATCTTTTAGCTGAACTCGATACTATTGAGGAAGAGGGGATGCTCGTTAAACACGCCAGTGAAGCGGGCATCACGCTTTCTCCACTTTCACGCTATTACCTTTCCGAGAACAAGCGCCCAGGGTTAGTGCTCGGCTATGCGGGCTCAACAGAAACCGAGCTTTTAGCTGCAGGCGAGTGGCTTTGCGATACATGGTTAAGCTTAAGCCACCAACATCTCAGACCACACATTTAGGAGCGCTCAATGCCCGATTTTATTGCCCCCGATAGTCACCCTCGCTGCCAATGGTGTGGCGGCGCGCCTGAGTTTCTTCCCTACCACGATAACGAGTGGGGCTTTCCAGTAGACAATGATCAGCGGCTATTTGAGAAGCTTTGCTTAGAGAGTTTTCAGTCGGGCTTGAGCTGGCGCACTATTCTCAATAAACGCGAGAACTTCCGCACTGCATTTCACCACTTCGATTTTCATCAGGTTGCCCACTTTAGCGAAGATGACGTGCAACGCTTGCTACACGACGCGGGTATTATTCGCCACCGGGGTAAAATCGAAGCCGTCATTAATAATGCCCAGCGGGCGCAAGCAATGGTGGAACAGGAAGGCTCGCTGGCCGCCTTCTTCTGGCGTTACGAGCCAGGCGCCGATTCAATCGCCGCGCCGCAAACCCAGACCACCTCGCCTGAATCCATCGCACTTTCCAAAGAGTTGAAAAAGCGCGGCTGGAAATTCGTTGGCCCAACGACCGCTTTTGCCTTTATGCAGGCAATGGGGCTACTTAATGATCACTCGCTAAGTTGCATCACCCGCGATCGGGTCGAACAGGCAAGACAGCGGTTTCAGCGACCGGTGTAACAAAAAAGGGGTAAGGCACTATACTTCTTGCATGCTTGGCAAAAGACGCCATAGACAGATGACCTACCTGCGTATTATCTGGGCATCTTCCTGTAGTAAGGTATGGTTCTTTAAGCACTTATCAATAAACCGAACAGCAAGGGGACAACACGTTCCCAATGGGGTCAACGTGGTTCAATCGTTCTCTTCACCTACAGAATCCCGCGCCTCACGATGTAAAGCTTGGAGTGTGCATATATTCACCGCCAGCGGTGTGCTGCTCGGTACAATGGCGCTGCTTGCACTGGTCGACAATAATCCTGTCGCCTGCCTCCTATGGCTGGGTGCTGCGATGATGATTGATGGTATCGATGGCACGCTGGCGCGCAAGTATGAAGTAAAAATGATACTGCCCCATTTCGATGGTTCGACCCTTGATATGGKGATTGATTACCTGACCTGGGCCTTTATTCCCGCCCTTTTTATCTACTACTTTATTGAACTACCGCCCTATTTAGCACTGCCATCAGTGTTCATTGTTCTGCTGTCATCAATGTTCTGTTTCTGCAACGTCGATATGAAAAGCCAAGACAACTACTTCGTTGGCTTTCCTGCTGCTTGGAACATCACCGCCGCTTATTTTTATATTCTTGATTTACCGCCTTTTATCACCTTTGCCGCTATCGTCGTTTTAGCCATTCTCACCGTGACTAAAATGAAGTTCCTGCACCCCTTTCGCGTGCGCCTGTTCATGCCACTCAATATCGCAGTCACACTGCTATGGTGCGTGTGTGCTGCATCACTGATACTTTCCAGTCCTGAGCACGCCGCCTGGGCACTATGGGGATGGGGCATTGCCTCTGCTTACTTCGCCGGCATGTGTCTATGGCGTACGGCGCAAGAGTGGTTTGATTGAACCAGCCGAACGGCTGCAGCAAGGAGCATGGAAGATGTCACTGACCCCAAGGCAACAGGAAAAATTCAGAGCACTGGCGGCAGAAATCGAAGGAATCGATGTCGAGGTCTACAAGCGCTTTGAGCGCGGTCCCCTAGAGCCGATCATCGGTCTTGGGCAACGCAATCTGCGCATTGGCTTTTTCGGGCGCGACCCAGGGCGCGATGAGGTACGCCATGGCGAACCCTTTATCGGCGCTGGTGGGCAATTGGTCAGAAAGGCGCTGTATGAGCACCTTTATGATGAGAAAATGCCGGATTTCGTAGCATCAAAAGCCGTAGGCGAGCACTTTTTCTGGATCAATACCGTGCCCTACAAGCCCGTCGGCAACAAGGCGTGGTCGATGAAGGTCAAACGCCACTTCCACGGCCTGGTGAACGAGGTTCTGATCTCCCGCTGGGAAGGACGAACCCTCATTACGTTAGGACGCGAAGCCTTCCTGTGGTTTGGTATCGGCCGCTCAAAAGAGGAACGCGCACGCCTGGAAACCTTCTGGAAGCGCGAGGATCGCTTTGAAAGCAGTATCGAAGTGACGCTGGAGGATGATCGGGGCGAGGCAGAGACCTTTACCCTTTATCCGCTTCCTCACCCCTCTCCGCTCAACCAGAACTGGTATGCTCGTTTCCCAGGTCTATTACAGCAGCGTCTAGAGCAGTTGGATGTGCGTCCAGACAACCTCACGCTATAAAGACGCGCCCACCCTCTTTAAGGCGAACGCTAAGGTTGGACGCTAATCATGCAAGTGTAGAGTGAAGTCCAGAAGCACCTTCTGGCCGCTTGGGCAAAGCGCCCTTTCGACAGCTTGCCGCCAGCCTTGGCTAGGAAATACTTGATAATTAGGCATACCTGCCTGGCTCAAAAGTCGCCAGATATGGGAGAACTTATGCTGCCAAGCCTCGGCAGACATCCTGGCTAAACTGTCGCGTAGATGAAACCTTCTATAGTGAGCCCTAGGTTTGGTATCCAACTGAATGGCCTGCCCGGTCAATAATCCATAGGCAATAAACATCGCGTTAGGCGCCATTAACTGCAGGATATTCGATGCCACTGGGCCGCCCAAAGAATCAAATACCAACTCAGRCTCCCGCGCAACATCCGAGATCTTCGACGCATCTCGAATCGACACCGGTTTGATACCGAGCTGTTCCAGGCGGGCAACTCGACTCTCGGAGCGGTATATGCCAGCAACTTCCCTGGCGCCGTGCTGATATGCCCATGCTCCAAGATAATCAGCGCAATTCGACCCAGCTCCACTTAGAAGAACACGCTTCCCCTTTACAGGCCAAGTCTCAAGTATTGTTAGGGCAGCTAAAGGGTTAATGTAGGCACGTGCTGCGACCACATCAGGAATGGCATCTGGGACGGGCACTGCGAGAGCAGGATCACAATCCAAAATGGTCTGCCAAGTGCCATCGCCTCGTAATGGGAGAACTCGCTTTCCGATCAAGTAGGCGTATTTTCGCGGGGCCTCAATGACCCGGCCAACCCCTTCGTACCCAGCGACAGCGGGGAGCTTTATACGATGAGAGTAGGCACCTGTGATGGGAATCAAATCAGACGGATTAACTGGGGCACACAACATCCTCACCCTGAGCTTGCCTTTGGCCCTGCTTGGAACGTCAGTTGTCTCCATGCTCAATTTTTCAAGCGGCTTTCCGAACGATCGATAGGTGAGAGCATGACGACGCATGAGTACCTCGAATGAAGAATGAACTAGGTGATACCCACCTCATGCGCCTGCGCTTCCTCTACCATCTCAGTAGCCAGCTCACCCACCGTACGTACAGCCGCTTCAATCGCGGGCGTTAACGTAAAGGCATAGCTCAGACGCAGGCACTGACGGAACTTGCCCGAGGCTGAAAACAGCGAGCCCGGTGCCACATGAATGGCATGCAGGACCAAGCGCTCATTGAGGCGCACACAGTCCACGGCGGCGGGGAGCTCCACCCATAGCAAAAAACTGCCTTGTGGGTAGCTAATGCCTGCACCCTTGGGGAAGTAGCGCTGTACCCAACTGATCATGATATCCCTTTGGCGCTGATACTGGCGGGTGGCGTAGCGAAGGTGACGCTCGTAGTGCCCTTTKGCGACGAACTCCGCTACTGCTAGCTGCGGCAACGTCGCCGAGGCGCCGGTGGAGACGTACTTCATATGCATTGCCTGATCACGATAGCGGCCCGGGGCCAGCCAGCCCACCCGAAGACCTGGCCCCACCGTTTTGGAAAAGCCACTGCACAGCATCACGCGCCCATCGTCATCGAAGGATTTAATGGTGCGCGGCCTGGGCAGGGTAAATGATAAATCGCCGTAGATATCGTCTTCGATAATGGCCACATCGAAGCGTTGGGCGAGCTGAAACAGCGCCCGCTTGCGCGCTTCTGGCATGGTATAGCCTAGCGGATTGTTGTAGGTAGGCGTGACCTGTATCGCACGGATTGGCCACTGCTCTAACGCTAGTTCCAGGGCTTCCAGGCTGATGCCCGTTTGCGGGTCGGTGGGAATTTCCAGTGCTTTTAAGCCGTTGGCTTTAAGGATTTGCATGGTGCCGTAAAAGCTCGGCGAATCAATGGCGACTACATCACCTGGCTGGGTTAGCGTGCGCAGCGAGATGGATAGCGCTTCCTGGCAGCCCGTAGTTACCATGATGTCGTCTGGGTGCAGCAAACAGCCGGAAGCGATGGCCAACCGGGCTACCTGTTGACGAAGCTCAAGTCGACCACTCAGTTTGTCGTAATTAAACCCAACAAGGTCATGACTGCGATGTAGGCCTGCAAGAATTTTCGACAGCGGACGTAGCGATTCATACTCTACATTTGGCGCGCCACGCCCTAAAAGAAGTCGACTCTCATCGCGGTGTGTCGCTACCAGCTCCAACACTTGATCCCATTGGGAAATATCCAGCGGGCGCTGTGCGGGGCGTGAGACCGACGGCAGCACCGATGGTACGCGGCTAGGTAGCACGAAGTAGCCCGATTTTGGTCGAGACTCGATCAACGCCACGTCCATCAGTTGGCGGTAAGCCTCCTGGGCCGTCGAAATGCTAACGTCCAGTTCCTGGCACACCGCGCGAATAGACGGCAGGCGATCGCCCACACGGTAAATACCGTGCTCGATACGCTCCCGCAAAATGCTGGCGACTTCTTCATAGCGCGTCATGACACTCATCCTAATGCAGCCTGATAACGATACAGATGACCTCCACATCGGCCATACAGAGGCATAACACGCCCTTCTGTATTCTAAAAACATTAAACTCTATATCTGTATTCAAATGATAGCACTGAGTAATCTGGTTGGGCATATAACACGGAGGATTAGCCATGCCACGCTTCAGCCTCACCCAGCTTCGCTATCAGCTAAGATCTCAACTGCGTCAGTACCGTCACTACCGCCGTAGTCGCCGCCAGTTACTGGCGCTTGATGACAGGCTACTTGACGATATCGGCATTGACCGTACACAGGCGCTCAAAGAGGGACATAAAGCGTTTTGGAAGCATACACCACTAGATAAGGGGCCTTATGAAAACCGCTGAGTATTACCTACTCGACGTCTTTACCGACCAGCCGTTTACTGGCAACCCATTGGCCGTTTTTCTAGAGGCTGATGGGTTGGCAGCCAGTACCATGCAAGCGCTGGCTAATGAGCTTAACCTGGCCGAAACGGTGTTTTTGAGCGCCGCCACTGGCCCAAATCACTACTCGATGCGGATTTTCACGCCGACACGCGAGCTGCCTTTTGCAGGCCACCCCACGGTAGGTACCGCGCATTTGCTCGCGGAACTGAGACTAGTAAACCGCGAACAAGGCGTTGTGCTACAACCCCCTATCGGCGAACTGGCGGTTAGTTATGACCACGGAAGAGCGACGTTTACCACCGCCCAGCCCGCAATATTGAAAGACAGCACGATTGACCGTATCACTGCCGTTGAACTACTTGGACTAGACATTCACCAGGTAATGGGTGATCCGGTAATTGCTTCCTTCGGACTGCCCTTTCATTTAATTGAATTAACTGACGTGGCAGCGTTAGAGAGCGTACACATCTCAACCACCACCTGGGCGAGTGCTGTTGTGCCTAGCAGTGCAGAGCAGATTTACCTGTATGTGATTGAACAACACGACGGGGCAGAGACGGTGGTTCGCAGTCGCATGTTCTGTATGCACGCCAGTATCTGCGAAGACCCCGCTACCGGTAGCGCCGCCGCAGCGTTGACGGGCTACCTGGCGTCACTGCAGCCAGACGCCTTGCACTGCAAGATTCATCAGGGTGTTGAAATGGGGCGGCCCAGCGTTATCCATACCGCCGCCAATGGCGAGATCAAGCCCGGCCTTGTGACGGTGGGCGGTAATGCAAAAGTGGTGGGCAAAGGCGAGTTTTACCTGGAACGATAGCCAACCGCCTCACAAAAAAGAGTGCCCGCCATTTTGCGGACACTCGGCTTTTTGCTCAGTTTTTACTCGGAGGCCAGGCCTCAGGCCGCCTGCACTTCGATACGGCGTGTGCGGTGGCTATCTTTCTTGGGCAGCGTTAGCGTCAATACGCCGTTGACGAGAGTGGCGCTAATGGCATCGCTGTCCACTTCGTGACTGAGGTTAAAACGCCGCGCAAAACGCTGGCCGCGAACCTCGGCGTGCAGCGCGCTCAGCCCTTCGGGCATACTCAGCGCTATCTCACCCTCCAAGCTCAGCACATTGTTGTCGAGCTCTATTTTCAGCGTTTCATTAGTCACGCCGGGCATATCCGCCACCAGTTTGAGCGCGTTAGACTCCTCAATAATATCCACCGCTGGCAGCAGGGTTTCTTGAGAATGTTGCTCCTCACCACGCTGTAAAAGCGGGGAGTGGTTGGATGAACGAACAACGTTATTCATGATTTATTCCTCCTTATTCAAGGTTAACAAACATGATTTACGCCGCCTGAACATCAATACGTCGCGGCTTGAGCTCTTCACGCTTAGGCAGCACGATCTCAAACACCCCATGGGCATGGCGGGCCTCAGCCCGCTCGGCATCTAAACCGTCGGGGAGCGCAATCGCCCTTACGAACTCACCGCTGGCGCGCTCACGGCGAAATATCGGGCGCGAGCTGCCATCCTCATTGCTTCCCGTTACAGCATCACGCTTGCCACGCAGCGTCAGCACATTATCTTGAACATCAATAGTGAGATCCGAAGGTGCCAGCCCTGCCGCAAACACGTAGACACGCACGGTGTCATCGCTACGCGCCACGTTGATCATGGGGAAACTACCTCGCGGCACCGCGCGAATATCCATCGCATTGCCGTCGGGGAAGAAGCCGTCCAGCAGTTGACTAAACCAGTCAAACTGTCGAGGCGAACCGGTTTCAAAACGCTTGAGATCATCGAACATATCGAACACTCCTACGTTAAGCAGACTGTGAGACTTGAGATAAGAGGCGGCCTCTTATCCACTCCACCGAAGCAGCCTCTACAGTTTGCAAAATAGGAGCGGTCAATCAATTTTCAAGGGCCTGGATGGCAAATTTTTTGGGCTTTTTAACCTGCCAAGGACAGCACATTAAGGCCGCTTTAAAAACCGATGCTCACAGCGGTCAAGCAACCGTAACGTCGGTAGAGAGATAGACATCCTGAATCGCATGCAGCAGCTCCACGCCTTCCTGTATCGGTTTCTGGAACGCCTTACGCCCCGAGATCAAGCCCATACCACCAGCCCGTTTATTGATCACCGCCGTGCGAACCGCTTCGCCAAGATCGGAGTGCCCTTTGGAGCCACCGCCGGAGTTAATCAAACCCGCGCGACCCATAAAGCAGTTAGCGACCTGGTAGCGGGCCAGATCGATGGGGTGATCCGTCGTCAGCTTGCTATAGACGTTATCGTGGGTATGCCCGAAACCGACCGCTTTGTAGCCGCCGTTATTCTCAGGCAGTTTCTGTTTGACGATATCCGCTTTAAGGGTTGCAGCCATGTGGTTGGCTTGGCTGGTGAGGTCGGCGGAGGCATGATAATCGGTACCATCCTGCTTGAAGGCCGGGTTGCGCAGATAGGCCCACAGCACTGTGACCATACCCAACTGGTGGGCCCGCTCAAAGGCCTCGCTGATCTCCATGATTTGCCGACGACTTTCATGGGAGCCAAAGTAAATCGTCGCCCCCACCGCCACGCAGCCCATATCGTGGGCTTGCTCCACATCGGCAAATAGCGTCTGGTCGTATATCGCCGGGTAACTCAGGGTCTCGTTATGATTCAGCTTCAACATCATCGGGATTTTGTGGGCGTAGCGTCGCGCCACGGAAGAGAGAACTCCAAGCGTCGAGGCGACGCCGTTGCAACCCCCTTCGAGGGCCAGTTCAACGATATTAGCTGGGTCGAAGTAGCGCGGGTTAGGCGCGAAGGAGGCGCCCGCCGAGTGCTCAATCCCCTGATCCACCGGCAACAGGCTGAGATAGCCAGTACCCGCTAAGCGACCATGGTTAAAAAAGCTCTGCATATTGCGTAATACCGCTGGACTGCGGTCGCTATCAGCCATGACACGGTCGATAAAATCCGGGCCCGGCAGATGCAAGTCCTCACGACTAACACCCTGGCAAGTGTGGTTAAGCAAACTATCAGCGTCACTGCCTAGCAGAGCGGCTATATCGGTCATGGTGAACTCCTTGATACTTGTCTGTAACAAAAGGTAAGTGTAGGCCAAATACTGCGTCAATAGCGTCTATCGCTTAAATAAAACCTATTCCTTCAGCAGAACCCTAGCCCTTCAATAGAACCCTATTCCTTCAATAGAACATAGAGGAAGCAGCACAGCAATCAGGCGACGCTAGGTTTCACTGCGGTTGACAAAACTACGACTAAAGGATGAAAATACAATCACGAATGAGTTTTAGTCGCAAACAAGACTAAGCCTGTTAACTTTGCGTTCTCACCTGGAAATACCTTCACAATGCCCGCCTCTTCGCCGCTTGCTGCTCCGTTGGCATCCACCTATCGGCGCTTTATTGTTACCCGTTTGCTGATTGTCGCAGGGTTAGCCATAGCGTTAGCGATATCGCTGCTCGCTGATATCGCCAGCGGCCCAGCGCATATTCCGCTTACTGATTTAATCGCGCTGCTGTTGGATGCCCATGCCCAAGAGCCCATTCAGCAGGCCATTGTCTGGGAAATCCGTATGCCTGCGGCGCTAATGGCAGTGCTAGTAGGCGCCACCCTGGGCCTGGCCGGTGCGGAAATGCAAACGGTACTGAATAACCCCTTGGCCAGCCCATTTACCCTGGGCGTTGGCGCAGCGGCCACGCTCGGGGCATCGCTGGTGATTGTTTTTAACCTCACCCTGTTTGGTTTAAATGCCCACTACGCCACCGCCTTAATGGCGTTTGTGTTTGCGGCGGCGKCGATTTTGACCATCAATGCGCTGTCGCGCCTTTATGGGGCCAGCCGCGAGATTATCGTGCTATTCGGTATTGCGCTGGTCTTTGTACTAAACGCTCTGGTCGCGCTTTTGCAGCTCATCGCCAGCCCTGATGCTTTACAACAACTAGTCTTCTGGACGATGGGCAGCCTATCCCGCGCTTCCTGGGAGACGGTAGCCATTGTGGCGGCGGTGCTGGCCGTTTGCCTGCCCTTCTCGCTGCGCAGCGCCTGGGCAATGACGGCACTGCGTTCGGGCGATGAACACGCCCGCAGCTTCGGCATTGCGGTTGAGCGGTTGCGCCTTATCTCGCTGCTTAGAGTGAGCCTACTTGCTGCTGCCGCGGTGGCGTTTGTGGGCACCATTGGCTTTATTGGGCTGGTGGGCCCACATATGGCCCGGCTGGCGCTGGGTGAAGATCACCGTTTCTMCCTGCCGGGCAGCGCCCTGGCCGGTGCACTGGTGCTTTCACTTGCTTCTATCGCCAGTAAAACGCTGGTCGATGGGCTGGTGTTGCCGGTGGGGCTGGTGACCTCGCTGGTGGGCATTCCCTTCTTTATGGCGTTGATCATGCTGCAGGGGCGAGCACGATGAAGGCAGGTTTTACACTCAGCAACGTCACGACGGGCTACCGCAAACGACGCGTCTTCGAGCAGCTAAATCTACCCACCCTGCCACCCGGTTCGCTGGTCGCGGTGCTGGGGCCCAATGCGGTGGGTAAATCGACCCTGCTAAAGGCCATCGCGGGCTTACAGCCAGCCACCGGACAAATGCAGCTTAATGATATCGACCTCGCCACCCTCAGCGGCGCCGCGCGGATGCGCCATGTGAGCTATCTACCGCAAACGCTCCCTCAGGCCACCACGTTAGTGGCCTACGAAGCTGTGCTAAGCGCCTGCCGTGCCGTACGCCCCGACCTAAGCCGTACAGAAATAGACGCATTAATCGAGCGCGTTTTCGATGCCCTGGCCATTCGTTCACTCGCCCTGCGCCCGTTGAGCGAMCTCTCCGGTGGCCAGCGCCAGATGGKGGGCCTGGCCCAGGCGATTGCCCGCCAGCCCGCGCTATTACTGTTGGATGAGCCCACCAGCGCGCTGGATCTGCGCTGGCAGCTGGCACTGATCGATACCGTGCGCGCAGTGATTGCAGAGCGTCAGGCGGTATGCCTGATGGCTATCCACGATATCAATCTGGCACTGCGCTTCTGCGACCAGGTGCTGCTGTTTGGCAACGGCGGTCTGCTGGCTGCCGGCGACCCTCACACGGTGATTACCCCCGACGTACTGCACGCCGCCTATGGCGTAGAGGCGCGGGTCGAACGCTGCTCGCTGGGGCGTCCGGTGGTACTAAGCGATCGCGTCAGTCATCTCTCTGCGAACACCCCCTAGGAGACCGACATGCGCCGCTTGGCTATTAATTTGCTGTGTTGGATGAGTTTGTTAAGCGCTGCCACATGCCCGGCAGGTGAGCCTCCGGGGAACTTCCCTAAACACGTCACCGATTTAGCAGGCCGTCAGGTGACGCTCTCAGCCCCGCCAACTCGCCTATTTCTTACCCAACCGCGCCAGCTGTATGCCTTGGCAACGCTACTGGATGACCCGACCCCACGCTTGGCGGGCTGGGCTTATCCCCTTACCGTGTTTGACCCCGCCATGGCACAACGCTTTGCCTCCCAGTGGCCTGCGCTAGACCGACTGCCAGCGCTCTCAAGCGCACCGACACCTCTGCTCGATAGCGAAGCGTTACTGAATCTGGCCCCGGACCTGGTGCTGTTTGATCTCTCACGCGCTAGCAGCGTGGAAGGCTCGCCCCTGGCGCAGTTACTGGACGAATTGGGCATTGCCTACCTGTTTATCGACTTTAACCGTCATCCGCTGGAGAACACGCCCAAAAGCCTTGCCCTTTTAGGCCAGGTATTAAACGCAACGCCCAGGGCCAGCGCGATGATTGCCCTGATTGAGCAGCGCTTGGCGCGTATCGACCGGCGCTTGGCAGACCTTCCTGCATCCCCACCCACCGTCCTCATCAATGTCGCCCCTGGGGTGAAAGTTGACTGCTGCCGCACCAATCTACGCAACGGACTTGCCGACTTAGTGGCCCGGGCGGGCGGCGATAATATTGCCGATGCCTTAGCCCCTGGCGCATCGGCGACGCTAAGCAACGAGTGGGTACTGAGCCACCCGCCCGAGGTCGTGATCAATACCGCGGGGCAATGGACAGCAGGAGATGGCATCAGCGTGGGACTTGGGATTAGCGATGCGGAGATTGCCCAAGACCTGCGCTCGCTTAGCCACGAACTGCCCGGCTGGCAGCATCTCGACGCCGTTCAGCAAGGTCAGTTCTACGCGCTCTGGCACGGCTTCCACCAAGGCCCCTTTGCCATTGTGGCACTAGAACGCATTGCCCAATGGCTCTACCCCGAACGCTTCGCCGACCTCGACCCGGCCGCTACCTTCGACGCGCTGCTGCCCGCCCCACCAGCGCTAAGCCGCGAGGGACATTTCTGGGGCGCACTCAACGCGCAATAACGCTTGCTCATTCCACCCACTGACGACAAAAAGGATCGATACCGCCCATGCTCCGCTCTCGAACCATTGCMCTGTTTTCGCCGCTGCTACTGCTGAACCCGCTGCCCTATGCCTTCGCGCAACAAGCCAACGAGATCACTTCAGAAACAGTTTCAGAAACACTGATCGTCACTTCGGATCGCCTCACTGACGTGGCCCCGCAGAGTTATCGTGCCCAGCGTTCTAGTTTGGCCAGCAAACAGCCGGTGTCGTTTCTGGAAGAAGCCCGCACCGTAGAGACAGTCACCGCCCAGGTGATGGCCGATCATAATATCGACAGCCTCACTGAGGCGATGGCGATGGTCGCAGGGGTCACCGAAGGCAACAATATGGGTGGCACCGAAGACGGCTTTATCAAACGCGGTTTCGGCAGCAACAGCGATGGTTCGACGTTGATCGACGGCATTCGCCAGCCCCGGGGCACCTTCTCCATGGCAACGGTGGACCATGTCGAAGTACTCAAGGGGCCAGCCTCGCTCTTTCAAGGCCAGCAGGATCCTGGCGGGGTGATCAATCTGGTCACCAAACGCCCTGAGTACGAGTGGCAGCGCGAAATCAGCGCCGAAGCCACCTCCTTGGGCGGCGGCAATGCCAGCGTGGATGTCACCGGCCCGCTTGCCGATACCGGGCTGGCCTTCCGGTTTATCGTCCATCATGAAGATGAAGACTCCTCACGCGCTTTTGGCAATGATCGACGTACGATTATTGCCCCTTCGCTGCGCTGGGAAGGTAGCGACAGTCGTGCGCAGATCTCCTATGAGTATCGCGACTACGACTTAGACTTGGATCGCGGCACGGTGATCATTGACGGCGAACCCGCCAATATATCCCGTAAGCAGCGCCTTGATGAATCCTGGTCACGGGTATTCGGTCACGACGAAGCCGTCACCGCCTGGTGGGAACRGGATATCAACGACGACTGGTCAACAAGATTGACCTACGGCTGGAACCGCCGCCAGTACAGCGATGGTCAGCCGCGGGTACTGCGTGTGAATGAAGACACCGGCGCGCTAACCCGCCGTGCCGATGCTAACTACGGCTTTGACCGCCGCGTGCAATATACCGCCTGGGATACTACCGGCACCGCCACCCTGGCAGGCATGCGCCACGATCTCACTATCGGTGTGGATCATGAACGCCAGCGGGATTATCTGGCCGAGGTGTATCGCGGTACAGCGGTCACCGACCAAAATGTATACGAGATGAGCTACGGCGGTCTAAATCTGGATAGCGATAGCCTTAACACCTCGCGAAGCAACCGCTTGGATGAGATTAATACGACCGGCGTTTATCTCAATGACCGCTGGCACTTCAATGACCGCTGGACGCTGGGGCTAGGCGGGCGCTACACCCACTACGAGCAGTTTGGTGGCCGTGGCCGACCCTTCGTAACCGCCACCGATATCAGCGACGATATTTTTCTGCCTTCGGTCAGTTTGCTGCATCGCCTGACTCCGAATACGTCGGTTTATGCCAGCTATAGCGAGGCTTTTGTGCCCAATGGCGCCGACAGTGATACCGGTAAGACGTTGGATCCCGAGCACAGTATGGGCAGCGAAATTGGTGTGAAGCACCTGTGGAACGACCAGTTCTCGTTAGCCGCTGCGCTATTTGATATCCGTAAAGAGAATGTCGCTGTTTCCGACAACGGCGTCACCCGCACAGTAGGCGAAGCGGGCTCACAGGGTGTGGAGCTAACGGTTTCCGGCCAGTTGACCGATCAGCTTTCGCTACTGGGTGCTTACGCCTACACAGACACCGAAGTGCTCAAAGATACCGAAGGCACCCAGGGCAACCGGCTGACCAACGCCGCACGGCATACCGCAAGCCTTTATTTGGCTCACGACCTGAATACCAGCCCGGCACTGGGCAACTGGCGCCTGGGCGGCGGGGTTCGTTATGTGGGTGAGCGCGAAGGCGACGCTGACAACAGCTTCCAGTTAGACGCCTACACCGTCGCCGATACCTTTATCGGCTGGGATACCCCCTGGCTGGGCGACAACTTACACCTGCAGCTCAACGCCAAGAACCTGTTCGACACTACTTACTATCCCTCCAGCGGAGGCAGTACGCGGGTAGTGGTCGGCGACCCGCTGGAAGTTAGCCTTCTAGCGTCGGTAAGGTTTTAAGTATTATTTTCTCGGCGCAACAACTTGCTCTTAATTAATCTTTGTGACAACTTTTATATATGAGAAAGATATCATGAACTTAACACTAGGAACGCGCCGATGAAATGTACCGCATGCCAGCAAGGGAACTTAGTCCCCAGCTTTCTTGATGCCCTTTTCCGTAGTCATACTTGCAATAACTGCGGCGGCAACTGGATCTTGATTGAAGATTACATTAGCTGGAAAGAACGTCACCCCGAACATGTATTTGATGATACTGGTGTCGAGAGCGTTGAGGCGGAAGATACGGTAGGCGCACTGATTTGCCCGGTGACCGGCGGCATTATGAGCAAGTTTCGAATCGCCAAAGATAATGCTCATCGGATCGACTATAGCGCTCGTGTAGGCGGTGTGTGGCTGAATAAAGGCGAGTGGGAAATGCTGATCGCCGAAGGGCTTGCGGGTAACCTTAACAGCATACTGACAGACTCCTGGCAAAAGCGGATACGTCAGGAAAAAACCAGTGACACCTTTGAGCAGCTCTATCGCAGCAAGTTTGGTGATGCTGACTACCAAAAGGCCTGTGACGTGCGTGAGTGGCTGCACAACCACTCTCAAAAAGCCGACTTACGCGCTTTCTTAATGGCAGAAAACCCTTACTCGGCTGTTGAGTGAGTGCTTTTAGATAAATGATTAGTCAGCCGCTGATAACCAGCGGCTGATTTTTAACAATTAAGTATCTCCAATCAATAACTCATGATTAATGTTCGGGTAGTTCTTCCAGCAACATTAACCATCCTCCGACCTTACCTTCCCCCATTGACCAACCCCCTCCGCAATTAAGCTTAATTGACGCACCACTAGGGCACCGGTCTCTTCATTGCCTCCGGTTAGTTGCCGACGTTGGAACTCACGCTTAATCGCTTCCCAGCGCTGTTTTTCTTCCTCGCTCAAGGTGCCTCTAAGCTCTTTCAGCTTGAGTAGATTCTCTTCGGCACCCTGGGTGAGTAGTTGCGCTTCGCCGACATAGTGGTCGTCAATAATGGCTTCAAGCTCGTCGTTGCTAAGTATCGGCGACATTTTTTCAGCCAACCGATTCATATTGCGGTAGCTGCCCTGTAGGCGGAACGGCGGCTCGGTGCGGTACTCGTCAGCCTGGGCGCTGGAGGCGATATACTGCTGATTCACGCGCAGCACCACTTCTCGGGCTTTAAACATATTCTTCAGCACCGCGACGATCTCTTCACGCTCTGCGGCGCTATAGTCGTGTTCAAAGTCGGTGCTTGGCACCTCGCGGCCCATGGCGATATCCACAAAGCGGTAGAAATCGTCCATGCCGCGTGTGGCCAAAGAGGCGAGCACCGTATTGGCACTCATGGCATTCTCGATGTAGGAGAGCGCAAATACCTCCTCCATGCCACTCAACACATCGCCCAGGTTATAAACATCGGCGCGGTTGGCCAGCATATCGGGCACTTTGAACACGTCGCCGCTTTCGGTGTAGGGGTTACCCGCCATGGCGATGCAGAAGCGCTTACCGCGCATATCGTAGGTCTTGGTGCGCCCGTTCCAGATACCGTCAACCCGCCGGCTGCCGTCGCATAGCGAGATAAACTTCTGCAAAAACTCCGGATGCGTATGCTGGATATCATCCAGATAGAGCATGACGTTGTTGCCCATTTCAAACGCCAGATTCAGCTTGATCAGTTCGGCCCGGGCAGTGGAGTGCGTGGCGGCCTCAGGATCCAGCGAGGTCACATCGTGACCAAGGCTGGGGCAGTTAATCTTCATAAAGATCAGCCCCAAGCGGTTCGCCACATACTCCATAAGCGTGGTTTTACCGTAGCCGGGCGGGGAGATCATCATCAGCAAACCGCTATTATCCGTGCGCCGCGTATCACCTACCGTGCCCATCTGTTTGGCTAGGTTATCGCCAATGATGGGTAAGTAGCTTTCGGTAATCAGCTTATTGCGCACAAACGAGTTGAGTGGCTTCGGCAGGTACTCTTCGAGCCGCAACCGCTCCCGCTGCTCGCGTAAAATCAGCTGGCGACGCTCTTGTAACGCCGTCCAGTCGCGTATAACGACCTGCTCGTGGTGGCGCAGCCGCTCCTGAAAGTCGTCGAGCTGAAGCGTGAGCTCTTGCTGTTCAAGACGTCCGTGCTGGCCCAGCAAGCCGATAATGATGAAGGCTAGCTCAACATTATGGGTGGCGGTGCTTAGCCGGTCAGCCGTGTTGAGCATGGCAATCGCTTCAGGCAGGTAGTGCAGCAGCGCCTCTTGCTTGGCCTGCCCCGCGTGGGCCTGCAGCCAGTGGGAAGTGATCACCCAGCGGGCGCCGGGGTTACCCGCAACCACCGCCAAGGCCTCTTGAAAGTGTACGTAGTGGCCCTGCTGCTGCATGGAGGTGGTAAAGCTCTCCACCAGGCTGGCGGCGTACTGGGTGACCGGAAAACGTTCGCCCTCTTCAGCCAACTGGCGCACCAGAAAGTCAGTGGCACTGCTTATCTGACTCACCGAGCACTTGATCTGTTGGGCCGATACAAAAGCATCAAGCTGCGGCTGTACTTCCTGGATCAAGGCGTTTAGCAGATCGTCGTTATTMATAATGCGGCATAGAATGCCTGCCGATAGACAGCGAGCGCGCAGGTTACGGGTCGCGTCTTCATCGTGAATGCGATCGGCCCAGAACAGCATCGCCAGCGCCCGGGGCAGCGGCCCAAACCCTAGCAAACCAGCACTTTGGCGGGCTGGCCACAAGGTGCGTACGATCAGTGCAGCGTCGTGATCGTGAATGCCTTTTTCGTAGCTTTCGCGGTAGCGCGGCGAGGCAAAATTGGCAATCTGACGCTGAAGCTCGCTGAAATCTTCCACATTAATCGGCTTAGCACCGGGCTTCGCCAACTCGTCCATAAAGCGATAAGCAAGATACTCGGCGCGATAGACTGCGGGGCTTTCCGAAGGCAGCAGCATACTCCAGTAGTCTTGCAGCTCGGTCAGCCTCTCATCCTCAAGCGGCTCGTAATACTGCGTGCCCGTCAGATGCAGCATGATGCGCTCTTGGCGAGGCACCAGGGTTAAGTCGAGATGCTGCTGGTTGACGCTGAAGCGGTGGCGTGGCCCCAGGCGTATAACATCACCACCGGATTCATAAATATCGGAACGGTCACGCACGCTACGCATGGCGGCGTCTTGGGAGGAGCGCAGGCGTCCGGCGATATCGTCCGCCTCAAGATTGCCGCCCATATTGCGCAGCTCATCGATCATGCTGCGCACTTTGCCGACCATGGCATCCGCCGCGAAGAAGCTATGCAGCTCTTCGAGGGTTTCAAAGCGCTCTGTGCGGCGCTCCACATTGGCCAGAATCCGCTGGCTGGCGTCCGTTAGGGTAGAGACGCGACGTTGACGCTCATCCTGCAGCTGCTGGCGGCGTGCTTCGATGCTCTCGTGGGCACTTTCACGCTGCTCAAGAATGGTGGTTAAAAATTCATCAAATTCGCCGAACTGACTCTCCAGTTCCTGGAGTTGATCGAGGATACGCGTCATCAGCTGGTCGCAGTCATCAGGTTCCCGCAGCGCGCCAACACCATTAGCCAGGCTCTGCTCAAACAAGCGAATCTGGGCCGCAAACTGCGCCTGAGCCTCTGCGCTCCCCTGCTCTCTTAAACGGATCTCCGCTTCGGAGCGCTGCTGATTAATCGAGGCGTAGATGCTGGAGATGTTCTCGGTAATCCGCGTCTGCTCAATAGCATCGCCGCCGGACATCGACGACAGCAGCCCTTGAATCATATCCAGGCCCGCGGTTAATTCGCGATAACGCTCCACGCACTCCGCCAACTGCTGGCGATTCTCTGCCTCACCCACCTGCTCTTTCAACGTCGCCAGGGTTTCCCGGTAGCCATCCAGCGCTTCTGGCTGAGCAAGAAAGCTAAAGGTCTGCTGGGTCAGCGATTGTTCCGCTTTATCCAGCGCTTGCTCTAACGTTTGCAGGCGCTCTTCATCCAGATAGCGTCGCTCACGCAGCGCCATTAGCCGCCCACGATGGTCGCGTAAATGTTTCAGGTAGGTAACGAATAGGTCGGGGGTTTTCCAACTACTGGGCTTGAGCTCCCGCAGCAGCGTCGCCTGCTGTTTTTCAACCTCGTCTAGCGCCTGGGCTGTCTGGGCACGAATCGCCTGGACTTTCTCATACTCATCGAGCATCAGTTCAGCGGTGTGCTTTAGCTGTTCAAGCGCGGCGTGAATGGTTTCAAAGTCAGCTTCACCAATCCAGTGGAACTGGTTCAGCGTGCGGTCAACCCGCCGGATGATGGCGTTAAAGTGGCGTTCTGATGCCTGCTGCTCGTTAGCGAGCTGCACGATGCTATTGAGCTCGGCAATGCCGCGTACTAGATCCGGGTTACCAATTCGGCCTAGTGGCGTGTCGTTACGCACCGCATCCTGGGCATGGAAGCGCTCCGACATAAAGGGCGTCGCCCATACCTGGATAGGATGAACCAGCGTAGGCTCGTCTTCAGCGTAAAAAATCGCTAGGTGACCGTTTTCAAGTATCGCCGCCCCGTGCCCCACCATGGGGGTATCGACCTGCTTGCGGATCAAGTTGTAGCGATAAAGCACTACCTGCCCGGTTTGCGGCGCATAAAAAGTGTAGAGAACATCTTCGCCGTTTGGCGAGCGCACCATACGTTTGAAGCGCAGGTCTTCCTCGGGTACTTCGTAGGTGGTCAACTCACCCGTATTTAAGTAGTAGCCTGAGGGAAAAATCAGGCCGTGGTTTTCCGGCAGCTCAACGACGGAGCCCGCCATGGCATCGACACGTTTAACGTGCTGCTCAGCACGGTTGAAAAGGTAGTAGCGCCACTGTTGCTCATTGAAGGGCAAAATACGAATCAGCACCACCGCACCAAGATCAGCATATTCAAAGCTGGCATCGTCCAGCGACTGGGAGTCTGACTCCACTGGGTCGCTAAAGACACCTTCGCCGCTGCTGGTGTTGTTCTCAATCTTGAAGGTAATGTGTCCGCGCAGGTTGTCCACGAAGACGGTATCAAGGATATTCAGATGGGGCGCGCGACCCTGCTCCTGCATATCCCGGCCTGCGGTTTGCCAGGAGAAAGCAAAGCGGTCAGGAAAGATCAGGTCGCGCTCGCCGCGATTATCGATATAGCGGCTCACCTCACCGCTGGCGGCTAAATCCCAACGGAAGACGCGCAGGTCGCTAAGTTTTTCACCGATTTGAAAAGCAATTAGCAGCTTATTGTTAAGGGTGACCAGTTGAACCAGCGTGGCATGGCTGTAGTATTTCTGGAGTTCTTTGAAATCCTGAACAAAGCGGCTCTCGGTGAGGAAGCTATTCGCCGTTGGCGCTTCACTTAACTCAAGCCCCTCTTCATCATCTTTGAGGTGGTAGAGCGCAAAAATATCGCTCGCTTCCAGTTCTTTGCGCAGCCCTAATTGAACATTAAAGCCAAACAAAATTTGCTCGCCAATGCGTACCATATCGCGAGCAATGGCGTTATTTTCGGTTCGAACACGGGCCCTACCCAAAAGCGCCATGCTACTGCTACCGAAAACGTCAGCGCGGGCGTCATTCAGTTTACTGATCGACGCGCCCAGTTCGCCGCCCTGGGTTCTCAACCGCCGCTGTATCGTCTCGAACGCGGTGCTTTCTCTGACGATATTTTCAACCGAAGCATGCTCCTTCGACATAGGTATTCATCCTGAAAAGTGCTCACTAGAAATAGCAAAGACCGCAATGGGGTGACGATTGCGGTCTTGGAAAGGTGTCACCGGCCGCTTGTAACGACGTAGGCCGAGACTCTCTGCATAGAGAGTCACCCTACCCTTTAGGCAGATTCGGAGGCTTTGCCAGCGTCAGCGTTCAGGGCACGATTCGCCAAGCCCGCCAGGGTAGCTTGCAGCGCTGGTGACTTATCGAGCACACCTTGTACTGCTTTACCGTAGCCTAGCCCGGCGGTGAGTTTTTCAAACACATCGCTGTCGCCACCAATTAGCTCGAACTTGGCATTGTGCATCGCGGCAGCCATTACCTTGCCATTTTCGAGCATACCGATGCGCTGAGCTTCGATTTGCGCCATGACTTCTTTCTCGTGGACTTCCAGGTTCATACGGAACTCTTCGAAGTGGCGAGCCTCTTCGGACATATTGTCGTAAGCGCGCAGCTTCTCGACCAAGCCATTGGCTTCGGCTTTGGCCATTGCTTCCCGGGCCTGTGCTTTTGCGGTGCCCAGTTTCTCCTCGCCCATGGCCTCGGCTTCAAGGCGCTGTTCAAGAATACGCACTTCCGCTAGTCCGGCATCTTCATCAGCTTTCGCATTGGCCGTTTTAACCTCGGCAAGGGCAAAGCCTTCGCTGCGCTGGGCGTGAGCACGCGCTTCCAGCACTTGCGCTTCTGCCAGCCCGTCTGCCGCGGCAAGCGCCTGCTGGCCACGTGCCTGTTTCTCTTCTGCGGCGGATTTCTTCTCAGCCGCATCCAAATCGGCTTGGGCGCGAATAACCGCCTCTTCCGCTTCCAGCTTGGAGCGCTCGAAGACAGCTTCCGCGGCGCGCACCTCTTTGAGCTTGCGCTCTTCCGCTTCGGCTTGTGCGGCGGTCAAGCGAGTGACCTTCTGGCGCTCCGCCTCGGCGCGGTTGCGCACATCGTTAATATTCTCTTCTTCTTCCGCCACGCTGCGTTCAACCGCAATACGCTGGCTGGTAATGTCGGCAATCTCTTTGCGCTCTTCTTCCAGCGCTTTTTCCATACCGATTCGTTCAATTTCTACCGCACGCTCACGGGTTACATCCTCAAGCTCTTTCGCCTGACGAATGCGCACCTCTTCGATCTGGACGGCACGCTCGCGGGCCTTGGTGGCCATTTCAATCTGGCGCTGCTTGTTCTCTTCGGCAATCGCCAGCTCTTCATCGGTTTTAATCCGCGCGGCTTCGCTTTTCGCACGTTCTTGCTGAAGCACCTGCTCGGCTTCGGACTGCTCACGAGACTCCAGGCTTTCGATTTCACGACGCTGACGCGCCTCGGCATCGGCCTGAGTTCGCTCAAGCTCTAATGCGGCTTCACGTGCGGATACATTCTTGCGCTGAATTTCCAGCTCTTGGTCGCGCTCCAGGCGGTTGGTCTCAACATTGTGCCGGGCGGTAATCTCGGTGATACATTTGATACCTTCTGAATCCAGGATGTTGTTCGGATCCAGCGAGCTTTTCGGCGTTTGCTCTAAATAATCAATGGCAACGTCTTCGAGAATGTAGCCATTAAGATCCTGGCCAATGGTCTCAACAATGGCGTCGCGGAACTGCTGGCGCTCTTCGAAGAGCTGCATGAAGTCCATCTTTTTACCGACGGTCTTCAATGCTTCGCTGAACTTGGCGTTAAATAACTCATTAACGGCATCGCGATCGGAGGCGCGGCCTACGCCAACGGATTTAGCAACGCGCAAGACGTCTTCGGCAGTGGCATTGACGCGTAGGTAGAATGCTACGCTAATGTCGGCACGCAAATTATCGCGGCAAATCAGCCCCTCTTTCCCGGTACGATTGAGCTCCAGGGTGATCACCGATACCTTCATGGTTTCGGAACGGTGAACAACGGGCAGCACCATAGCCCCGGTAAAGTAAACCTTGGGCGTTGCGGAAAGGTCATTGACGATTAATGCCTGGCCTTGATCTATTTTTCGATAAAAGGCTTTAAACAGTGCCAGTATTGCAAGCAGTGCAATAACAATCACACTGACACTAACCAGTAGTGGCATGATCCACGACAAATCCATCTTTATCTCCTGCACCAAGGCAATTAATCGGCTAAGCCGGCTTCAAAATCTTTTTCAGATACCACCCAGTACGCATCTTCAGTCAACAGGTACTGAATAATGATGGCGCGCTCACCACGCACCAGCGCTGAGTCGCTTCGCACTTGCAAAATAAGATGGTCACCATCGATATGCGCATCGGCGCGGCCTTTCTCTTTTGTCACCTCTCCCGAGCGAACCGTGCATTGCTTACCTGTCAAACGCTGTTCAATAGGCAGGTGCTGAGCGGGGCGAAAAAGGGGCCGCATAGGGCGAATCAGCAAGGACGTGATAATAGTGGCGACAACAAAACCTAATATCAGCACGACGCCATTAAACACCCACAGCAACAGGCCTGGGTTTAGGTGTGTTCCTAGCAACAGCATTGCGAAATAGCTAAACAGCCAGCCGGTTAATGCCAGCAGCGTAATCACTAGCGGCAGGGGAACGCCGTGCAAGCCCAGCGTTGCCAGTAAACCGCCCAATGCCAGCGAACCTCCTTCGCCAACATCACCCTCGACTACGTCGCTATCGACTAAACCCGATAGCGAAACTAACCAGTAAAGAACGGCGACACTTAGCAGTACTGTAAAGATGACGGTAGGAAAGCTGGCAATAATCGAAATAAATAGAGGCATGCGCCTGAAACCCAGTAAGGCTAAACATAAGCGCCATCAATAGTGAATGCCGCCATGAGTCATCACCCTTTTTTCATTTTGCTGAGAAAGGGCTCTTATATAAAAAAAAGTCTTCACCCGACGCTATTTATTGCTCGGGACTTTAGCGCGGTTAGCGAAGCCAAGAAAACCTACAGTATTTCCTAGCAAAATCAATTCAGTCAGCGGTTTTTAAGAGATCTCTTACAAAACCAATAGCGAATGTCTTACAAAATCCAATTTTCTCGCCATGCGCACCGGGGATAGCTTACTCTGTGCCTATCAGCTATCGTTGATTGATTTACCCACTGCTAACAACTCATCTCCTTGGTACGCATCAACCAAATGTGACTGCTGCCAAAGCCTTGCTACCAGTTCCTGAATAAAGGTTCGCACGATAAGGGATGGCCTGCGCCCCGCCCGAGTAACGACACAAAACGGCGACGCGATTTCGACCTGATCTGGCAGCAGCGCTTTGAGCTCGCCCCGCTCCACCCAGTGGTTGGCATAGTAGCGGGGCAAATTACCGATAAAGTGGCCGCTCAATATCAGCAGAGCCTGGGCTTCCATATTGGAGGCATGGGCGCCCACCTGGGCATTGGGAAAACTCTTAAGCTCTTGCAGGTTGGCATAGGGCCGCACCACAAAGGGGTGATTGATCACTTCTTCTATCGTTAGCTGATCGCTATCACGGGCAAACAACGGATGCCGTTTTGCGCAATAGATTCCATGCACTTCGGTGTAAACCTGACGATGCTGCAGGCCTTCAATTTGTGCCATTTCCGGTAAGATGCCGAGCTGTACTTCACCATTGGCAATCTCACCAATCAGGCGATCAGGACTGCCTACCGTAATGTTGAGACGCGCTTTAGGGTTCTTGCGCAGAAATTCGCCAATCACCCCCTGCAGATCAAGATCCACATCCATAATGGTGTTATCGACAACACCTAAACGCAGCGTGCCGTAAACGGAGCTGCGCAGCTCGCTCATCTCGCTATCAAAATCATCAACGGAGGCAAGCAACACCTTGGCACGCTCATACACCATTGTGCCCCGCTCAGTGAGCTCAAACCCCTGCCGCCCTCGTCGGCATACAGTGAAGCCTACCCGCTCTTCAAGTGCCCGGATATGAAAGCTCACAGCGGACTGGCTCATATGCAGCGCCGTTTGCGCGCCCGCAAAACCGCGATGCTCAGTCACGGCAAGGAATACAGAGAGGCTTTTAAGATCAGCAGCTGAGAGTTTCATTAGAGTGCTCTACGTTAGTGCAATTCACATCAATAAAACGGGTACGAACATCGAAAGATAGCAGTTTTATTGTTGCATAACGCCTGCTTTACTCAAGGGGTTGTTGTTCAACGGGCCTTCGCCTTTTGATTCGAGTATCACCACCCCGAGGAGCATCCCCATGCAACGCATCCCGACGATTACCGCAGGCCTCTTACTTGGCGTTAGCTTCGCCTCTACTGCGCACAGTGATTTGCTTGACGATATTCGCTCAGACGGCACTTTTACTGTCGGCACTGAAGCGCGCTTCGCCCCGTTTGAATACATTGAAGAGGGTGAGATTGTCGGCTACTCCGCCGATATCATGGAATACATCATGCCCGAGCTTGAGGGGGTCGAGCTGATCCGTATGGATCTTCCCTGGCAAGGTATTCTGCCGGGCCTTGAGCGCGAGCGCTTTGATTACGTGATCACCTCGGTCACCGCCACACCTGAGCGCATGGAGCGGTATCACCTCAGCGCACCGATTGCCGATGCCACTATGGCAATTCTAAAACGCGCGGGCGAAGAGGGTATCAACTCACCTGAGGATATCGCCGGCAAGGTAGCCGCCGCTCAAGCGGGTTCTGCTCAACTTGAGGCGCTAGAAGCATTGGCCGCCGAGCTTGAGGAAGCGGGCACCCCCGTTGAAGATATCCGCACTTACACAGGCGTTGACGAAGCCTACGCCGAGCTGGGTACCGGCCGCGTTGATGTGGTGATTAACAGCCTGCCCAATTTGCTCGAAGCCGAGCGCACCCGCCCCGAGGTATTTGAAGTGGTCGGCACCTTTGGTGACCCGGTTTACTTTAGTTGGGCAGGGCGTAATGACGAAGAGAGCGCCTCGCTAAATGCCTTTATGGATGAGCAAATTCAACGCCTCAATGAAGACGGCACTCTGGAAGAGCTACAAGAGAAATGGTTCGGCGGCCCGATGGATCTGCCTTTAGAACTGCCAGCGGCCGAGTAACACGCCGCGCAGTTCGCTAAGACGATTCTCTTCTCTCTAAGGGTGCACCATGTTTGAGATTTTACTCAACCACTACCCTGTGCTGCTTAAGGGCTTGACCACCACCTTGGTGGTCTCGCTTTGCGCCATCGCACTGGGCTTGGTATTAGGCGTGTTGCTGGCCTTTGGCTTAACCAGTCGCTACCGCCTGGTGCGCTGGCCCTGTGGGCTTTACCGCAGCTTTTGGCGTGGCACCCCCATCTTGCTGCAACTACTGCTGGTCTACTATTTGCTGCCCGAGATAGGCATTGAGATCGCGCCTATTTCAGCCGCCATTTTGACCTTAACGCTGAATACCACCGCCTTTCAGGCAGAAATTTTCCGCAGTGGCATCAGCCATATTCCCGCTGGGCAAATCGAAGCAGCGCGTATGGCGGGTATCTCCGCATGGCAAACCCGCAGGCGCATTATCATGCCCCAGGTGTTTCGTCTTACCTTGCCGCCGTTAACCAACGAGATCATTACCATTCTCAAAAATTCATCGCTGATCTCGGTGATTGCGGTTACTGAGCTAATGCGGGTGAGCGAGCAAATCGCTTCGCGCMCTTTTCAGCCACTGGAAACCTATCTTGCCGCTGCCGTGCTTTATCTTGCCGTCAATCTTGTGCTGGCACGAATCAGCGCTTACTTAGAACGCCGCATGGCCGGCGGCCTAGCCACCGAATAGGGGAGTGTCCGCTATGTTAGATATTGCCCTGCTATGGGAAGCACGTGGCCTGATTCTGCAAGGCTTGTGGAATACGCTATGGATCTGTTTTTTAGGCTGCCTGCTGGCACTTTCGCTCGGTCTGGTACTCGCAGCGCTACGCTTAGCTAACCCACGCCTTTTCGGTTACCCGGTGGCCTGTTATGTGGAGGTTTGCCGCGGCACGCCGCTGCTGATCCTGCTGTTTTTACTTTATTACGGTGGCCCCAGTATTGGCCTGCGGTTGGATGCCGAGATTGCTGGAGTCGCCGGCATTGGCTTGTATGGCGCAGGATACTTTGCGGAAATTTATCGTGGTGGCTTCAAGTCGATTGCTAAAGGCCAACTTGAGGCAGCACGCATGCTGGGGATCTCCCCTTGGCACACGCTAATTCGTATTCAGATTCCCCAAATGGCTCGTTTAATCATTCCTCCGAGTACCAACCAGCTGATTATTTTGGTGAAAGAGTCCGCCCTGATCTCAATCATCTCAGTGGACGACCTCACCAAAAACGCTACCACCATCGTTAACCAAACCTTTCAGGTGATCGAGCCCTATCTGGCGGTCGCCCTACTCTATTGGTTAATGATCGAACTCATCGCCCGGGGAGGCTATGCGCTGGAAAAACGCTTAGCCAATCGTCAACCGCGCCAAGCTGCCCAACCAGGAGCGACCCATGCCAACGGCTGAAACACACTTGCCCGCATCCTCTTCCCGTCAAAAAGCGATGGTTGAAGCACACGGCATCAGCAAACAGTTCGGCGACTTGGAAGTGCTGACCAACATCGACTTCAGCCTTACGCCGTCCGAGGTGGTCTGCGTCATTGGCCCTTCCGGTTCCGGCAAATCAACGCTGCTGCGCTGCCTGGCATTTTTAGAGCCCTACGATCACGGCAGCGTCTACATCGACGGCCAGCTGTTGGGCTATGAAGACCGCGGCGGTAAACGCGTTCGTACCAGTGAAAAGCGCGTCGATGAAGTGCGCGCCCCGGTGGGCATGGTGTTCCAACACTTTCATCTCTGGCCCCATCGTACCGCGCTGGAGAACGTCACCGAAGCGCTGCGCTTGGTGAATGGCCTGTCACGCCAAGATGCAGACATTGAAGGCATGGCTATGCTCGAGCAGGTTGGGCTTGCCGATCGCGCGGGTCACTTTCCTGAGAGCCTTTCCGGTGGCCAGAAACAACGTGTGGCCATCGCCCGGGCGCTCGCTATGAAACCCCGAGTGATGTTCTTTGATGAACCCACCTCGGCGCTTGACCCAGAACTAGTGGGCGAAGTGCTTGATGTAATGAAAACGCTGGCCAGCGACGGCATGACCATGGTGATCGTTACCCACGAAATGGGCTTCGCCGCCAAAGTGGCCGACCGAGTGATCTTTATGGATCAAGGCCGGGTAGTCGAAAGCGGCCCGCCCGCCACGCTGTTTCGCCAGCCGAAAAGCGAGCGCCTGCAACAGTTTTTGAATACCTGGCGCGAGCGCCATATTGACTGATTCGACTTACATGTACCGATTAGCTAACACCACGACAACACACCTGGAGATTCAAATGAGTACTGACACACGCTTTGACCACGCTCGCATTGAGCAACTGCCGCGCAGTAACAGCGAGCCCTGCGGTCACAACCACAGCTTAGACAACCCCATCTCCCCTGATGGCACGCCAGTGCTCGGCGAGCGCTACGAAGTTGCTGCCCGTGGCGGGCGAGCGGTACGCTTAAAAGCAGGGCAAACCATCCGCATTATTAACACCCATGGCACTCAAGTGTGCGACACCTGGGCGTTTAGCACCGATAACACCAACGAGTTCATGTCCTGGGAACACGGGCGCGCCTGGTTGAGCGCGCTGATTCCCCAGGTAGGCGATCCGCTAATCAGTAACCGCCGCCGCCCGATCATGACCCTCACAGCTGATACCTCGCCGGGTATTCACGACACGTTAATGGCGGCCTGCGACCTGTTCCGATATATGACCCTGGGTGTCGAGGGCTATCATGATAGCTGCGCCGACAACCTGCGCTTAGCCATGAAGGCGATTGGCGTTGACACCCCCGAGGTGCCCCAGCCGCTCAATCTATGGATGAATATTCCCGTTAATGAGCAGATGAAAGTCGACTGGTGCCCGCCGGTGTCTAACGCTGGCGACTATGTTGAACTACGCGCCGAGATGGACTGTATTGTGGTCATGTCCGCCTGCCCACAGGACATAATCCCTATCAACGGAGCGGACTGTGTGCCTGTCGAGTTGCATTTCGAAGTTTACGAATAACAAACACCTGTGGAGAGCCTGATGCAGAGCCACACCAATCACCCTACCGATGGATCCCCCACAGATCTGGCGTCAATCGCCGCTGCGGTAAAACCGGCGCGTTTAGCTAATGACTTGGCAACGGCAGCCCAATTTGGCGCTCGCTCGGATGGCGGTGTGGCACGCCTCGCGCTTGATGACAGCGATACCCGCGCGAGGCTATGGCTGATTGAGCAGGCCAGTGCCTTAGGTGCAAAGGCGAGCGTTGATGCCATCGGCAACGTGTTTCTCGACATTCCCGGCAGCGACCCTGAGCTTGAGCCCGTCGTCACCGGCAGCCATTTGGATAGCCAACCCGCGGGGGGAAAGTACGATGGTGCGCTGGGTGTGCTGGCAGGCCTTGAAGCGCTGCGCGCGCTTAACGACATTGGTTTTACCCCACGCCGACCGTTATCACTGGTCAGCTGGACAAATGAAGAAGGCGCACGCTTCTCGCCGGGCACTTCAGGCTCAGCGGTCTTTTGTGGTGTACGCAGCCTGGATGAAACGCGCTTGATTGAAGATAGCGACGGCGTCAGCCTGGGAAGTGCATTAGACACCTGCTTGGCGGAGCTTGACGCCGCAGGTGTGCCACGCCGCCCATTGGCAACGCCCATGCACGCCTTCCTGGAACTACATATTGAGCAAGGCCCAATATTGGAGCGTGCAGGTGCTGCAGTGGGCGTGGTTGAAGGTATTCAGGGCGTTAGTTGGTTTGAAGTCACGATAACGGGCAGCGCCAACCACGCAGGCACTACCCCGCGTGCCATGCGTCGCGATGCATTTGAAGGCGCCTGCGCGTTAGCAACAGCGCTCAGGGAAGCCGCGAGAGATGACGAAGACCGGGTGCGCTTTACCATCGGCAAGTTCACCGTTAGTCCTGGCTCGGTGAACACCATTCCTGACCACGTCTCCTTCAGCATTGATTTACGCCACCCAGAAGCGCTAACGCTCAAAGCGCTGGAAGCCGAATTCAATAAGCTCGCTCAGCAGAACTGGGCAGGTTGCCGTGCAACGCTGACACCGCTCTCGCGGGTTGAGCCGGTCGCGTTTCCCGAAACACTTACCGCCCTACTAGATGACGCCGCCCAGGAGTTAGACATTAGCGCACCGCACTTGGTATCCGGTGCCTTTCACGACGCTATTCACCTTGCCAACCACTGCCCAACGGCGATGCTGTTTGTGCCCTGCCGCGACGGTCTTAGCCACCATCCAGATGAGCATACCGAGCTCGCCGATGCCGTGGCAGGCACGCAACTGTTAGCCGCCAGTTTGGCCAGCCTAACCCGATAAGGAGAGCAACATGACCAAGGGCACCGACGGCACTCGCCACAATGCCGCCACTGGCGAAAGCTACCTACCGCACCAAGAACCACGCTATCGCGAAATAGCCAGCTTTTTGCGTGCGCCGCTCGCCGACTCCTTAGCGGAACTTGATATTGCCCTGGTCGGCATTCCGTTTGATGGCGGCGTGAGTAATCGCCCCGGTACCCGCCACGGCCCGCGGGAGATTCGCAACCAGTCAAGCATGATGCGCAGCCTGCACCATGTCACCCGGCTGGACCCGTTTGCCCAGGCACGTATTGCCGACATTGGGGATGTGCGCTTTTCGTCGATCTACGACCTTAAGCAGGTCTCTGATGATATTGCCGCTTATTACTCAGCCATTCACCGAGCAGGCATTATTCCGCTAAGCGCCGGGGGCGACCACTCCATCACCTACCCCATCCTGCGCGGCTTGGCAGCCGATGGCCCGGTAGGCTTGATTCATATCGATGCTCATACCGACACCTGGGACGAGTTTCAGGGCTCCAAATTTCACCACGGCGGCCCCTTCCGGCTCGCCTGCGAAGAGGGCCTTATCGACCCCAAACGCACGGTGCAAATTGGCATTCGCGGCGCCCAAAACACCACCCAAGGCTGGGACTACTCCGATGCCAGTGGCATGCGGGTGATGTTTATGGAGGAAGTGGATACGCTTGGCATTGAAGCGACGGTCGCCGAAGCACGCCGCGTTGTAGGCAGTGGCCCAGTATATCTATCCTTCGATATCGACAGCATCGACCCCGCCTTCGCCCCTGGCACCGGCACCCCTGAAGTAGGTGGCCTCACCAGCCTGCAAGCACTTCAACTAGTGCGCGGCTTTCGAGGTTTACCGCTTATCGGCGCCGATGTAGTGGAAGTCTCCCCACCCTTCGACCCCAGCGGTAACACGGCCCTGCTTGGCGCTACCGTTATGTACGAGCTGCTGTGTTTGATGGCAGAGCAGGTAGGCAATGAGAGGCAATAAACTTACCAATGGTTGATAAGGAGTCGTCTACACGGGTGTTATCCATTAGGATTAATGCGATGAGTCATTTCAACCCCGTCCGGAGATGCGCCCATGCAGCTTTCCACCTGGTTGCTTTTTGTTGCCGTGGCACTGGTCAGCATTGCCAGCCCCGGGCCCGCTTTTCTAGTCGCGGTGCGCAACGGCATGGCAGGAGGAGCCAAGCGCGTAGCGCTTTCGTCGCTGGGAAATATTACTGGCCTACTCATACTGGCCAGTGCAGCAGTCTTGGGGCTGGGGGTGGTGTTGAACGCCTCGGAAGTGCTGTTCAACCTGCTTAAACTGGGCGGCGCAGCCTACTTGATCTACCTGGGCATTCGTCAGTGGCGGAGCAAGACCTCCCTTGCGGTCGCTACCATAGCGACTAAACCAACCCCCAGGTGGCGTACCGTTAGTGAAGGCGCATTGGTAGCCGTGAGCAACCCAAAAGCGATCCTGTTTTTTACCGCCCTGTTTCCGCAATTCTTGGATAAACAGCGTGCCTTGCTTCCCCAATTCTCGATTATGGTGGGCACCTTTATGGCGCTCTCCTTCGCCGTTTTAATGCTATATGGTGGGCTAGCGAAACACCTCTCCCGTTGGCTAAGCAGTGCATCACGGGTGAAGTGGGTTAATCGCATTATGGGCAGTGCTTTTATCGGATTGGGTGTCTCTATTTTGCGTTTACGGCAGCCGGTATAGTTGACTTTATATGATTAACCGTTTCTCCCTCTTTCTTTAAGGATGTGATGACTACGCTAACTAAAATCAATCCACCACCAATCATCTGTACCGCTGAGAGAGATTCATTGAGCCATATAACTGCAAATATAGCTCCGAATAAAGGCTCACTCCCCATTAACAGAGATACTCTTGTGGGAGACGTCTTACGCACTGCATAATTTTGCACATAGAAAGCAAAAAGAGTACAAAATACCACTAAATACGCCATTATCAACCAGAAGCTTAGAGAAGTAGGTATCGCAAAATCTGAAAAAGGCCGAGAAATAAACACTAACAAAATTGAGACAGTGGCAACCACCAATGACTGAATGGCAGTTAAGGTGGATGTTGTTATTGCTTTCCCTYCCACAATGCGCTTGGTCAATGTAACCATCAAAGCCCGCAGTAGCGCCGCCATTAAAATAAAGTAGTCCCCTTTATTTAAATCCAGAGTGGATCCCTCTGAACTTGTTAGCAAAAGAACACCTAATACGCTTACTAGTGTCATTACTAACAGAGCGTTCGTTATCCGTCTCTTGTTAATAATTAGCTCCGCAAAAGCAGTCAAAATCACTGACAAACTGATTAGAAAAGCGGCATTAGACGCAGACGTATGGAAGACACCATAAACTTCGCAGAAAAAAATTGCCGATAGTACAGTACCTGTCGGAATAGCAACTTTCCAGTCATCGTTTAACCCGCAGCGAAAGTCTCTAATAATGACTGGCAACATACATAAAAATGTAATCGAAAATCGAATCGATATAAAAAGCAATACACTTGTATAAATCAATGCATCTTTTGTCAACCCATAACTGGTTCCCCAGAAAATTGCAACCATCAACAACATTACCTCTGTCAATGGAATTTTTAATAATTTCTTATTCAAAGCACTCACAACCGTAGTCATTCTATTACTCCTCACGTTTAAATGCGATCACAAGAACATCTCGATATGCGACATCCTCTAAATCAATAGGCTTTATAGATGAAACTTGATGCATTGTTTTTTCATCATCGGCCATAACAATATCTAATGACTCACTTAACAAAACCTCTTCGAGAAAAATTTTATTTTGGTCGGTAATCTTAGTAGTTCCACCGGATATGTTGTGTCTACATACCATCAAGGATGCAATAAAGGTAACACCATCTCGATGCAGCCCTTCAGGAGTTGGCTGCCCTGTCTCAAGTTCATTTGCAATGATTCGGTAAGGGTGCAAACGTACATTCCAATTTCGAGATTCTTTTTCTACTGCATCGTAAATATCTGCCAATAAAATCAGGATATTAACCAACAAAGGACAGTTAATAAAATCATCTTGTAATGGTTCAAAATTACGCTCAACATCACCATTTAAGGAATTAACATCTGATGATTGAACGTAAGCTTCATGTGGCAACTTAAAAAGAAAATTTTTATTAGCTAATTTTGAAAATTGTCCATAACGGCGATAGCGATATTGACCTCCATCCGCCATATAACGATCACGGACTAAGTAGTCCCAGTGTCTTTTAAACTCAAAAACCTCTTTTTCTTTGGCATCGACAATTTTAGCTATCTGCCCGCCTGAAACAAAAGAATAATTTTTATTTGAAAGACTTCCAGCCAATTCAGCAACAACTTTCTTATCATTTTCAAGGAAATGCATGCTATTTACCTTAGGCAAAATCAGTTAACTTAAAACCACTATTACTAAAATTCACACAACGTTCTTCCGTAGTCATAATCTCCCAACCATCTCTATCCCTTATATACTTAGGGTTTTCGGCAACAATACTATTAGCTAAAGCTTGCCCTCGAGAAAGTTTAAACTTCACACTTCCCGTTATTTCTTTAGCGGCACTAGAAATAAAAGCGTAACTAGCTTTTTGCAACATACTATCCCACCGACCTTCGACAGCTTCCTGAGTCCATAAGTCATTATGCATCGCTTTAATTTTCAAAAGATCAGTAGGAAGAATAGAAATTTCTAGCAACTTATAAGCTTTCATTAAAATAGTTGCCGCAGGAGCTTCACGAACTTCTAGCACTTTTTCATCTTCTTCAAGATGATCAAACCCTATGTAACGACCAATTTCATAAGATCCTACATGAGTGTTAATAAAATCAACCATATCTACTATATCAAAAGGCAATCCATTTATACTTTTTGGACAGCCATTTTCAAAAGAAACTTTAATTTCATTATTCAACAAATGAAACTCTGGATTCCATATAGACCATATAAACAAAGACTCTGGCACATCAAAATTTTCAGGATCATCCAAAACTCCCGATTCAAATTCTCTGCACCATAAGTTTGAGTCACCACTAGCAACTCTACTTTCAAAACCCTTCAATCCTGATTTCACAAGTGCGCTTTTTTTACTCTCTCTAGACAAAGCACTAAACTGATATGGTGAACCATAAAAGCCTTTAAAATCACTTTTACCCAAGGCTCCATTCAAACGTCGCAAGCTGTTTTGAGATTGGTTAGCTGTATGAATGATTGCATCGCAACCTAATTCATTGGCAAGCTCTACAGCTTTTTGAATTAAAATAGGCCTGGACAATGAAGAGCTGACTGGATAATCCCCAAAGTAATAAGCTTGTGATTGAATCGCTCGCACCAAACTCTGTTCAGCAAAATCTTTTTTCGCATCAACTATTTTCAATTCAACATCATAATGACGAGCTATCATATATAACTCGTCTTCATCAACAGTATCGCCAACATCAACCACCAAAGCCGTTACTTTCGCACTAACTCCTTTTAAGGACTCTAAAACATATGTACTATCTAAACCGCCACTAAACAAAGTCAAAATATGCTGAACTTTATTTGACATCTCATACAAATCACCAAGGCTTTGTATTTTTTTCATTTTTGACCCCTTCCCGACCTCATCCATTGACAAGACAAGTATCCGTACGTAACTTAAAAACAACAATACGTGAAAAATGCAAAGGAAAATTGCGCTGTGGACACGAATAAGTTACTACCGCTACTGACTGAGATGGCAGTATTCGTAAAAACAGTCGAATCTGGCAGTTTTTCAAAAACGGCCAAAGTGCTTGGCGTAGCGCCCTCATCTATCAGCCGTTCCATCACTCGCCTAGAGGCCGCCTTAGAAGAAAAGCTCTTAGAAAGAACCACAAGGAAAATGCGTTTAACACCTATAGGCCAAAAGGTGTTCATACTCTGTCGAAATATGTTGGAGTCAGCCCAAATGGCAGTTTCCGCCGCCCATTCTGATAAAAACGAGATATCGGGATCTTTAAGGGTAGCTGCCCCAAAAGCGCTCTCTAAACAAGTATTGATGCCTATGATTCTAGAGTTTACTCAGGCAAATCCCAAGGTATCATTTCAGCTTAAAGTTACAGATCATCCAGTTGACCCGGTTGGAGATGACGTTGATGTATTTATACATATCACAGAAAACCCAATTGAAGGGCTTATTTCCAAAAACCTTGGAAATTGTCGTCTCATATTATGTGCCAGCACTAGCTACATCCAGGAATTTGGTGTACCAAGTCAACCCGAAGACCTCTTGAATCATAACTGTTTAAGCCTTGGAGAGACTCCTCGTGACAGAGTATGGGTTTTTAAGAACAACAATCAAAAAATTCCTATAAATATCAAAGGTACGCTGACCGTTAATCATAGCGAAATAAGAAGAGAGGCTGTATTAAAAGGCAGGGGGGTATCTATATTTCCAGACTTTGTCATATCGGCACATCTAGCGTCAAACGAAGTCACAGAGCTTTTGAAAGACTGGCATATTAGCGGCAGTTATCAAGGAAAAATAATTGCGCAATACGCCCAGTCAAAATATATGACGAGCCAACTAAAAGCTTTTATTAACTTTATAAAAGACCGCTTTGATAGTGGCTATGTATGATTTTTTTTTCAGCACGCCACTTAAAACCGACAAAAACACCATTACAGAATCACAAATTTCCCGTAGAGCAAAGCGTGGGGCTTACTGGGAACTCGGCTCACCTAGTTGAGCTACTAGCCCAGGCCAGCGGGCAATCATAGCGGTGACAATAACGGCAAAGAGTAGCCTTGCCCATAAAATGCCCACTATATCGGCCCCGAGCATCAAAATCAGCAGCGTGTCTTCTATAACGCTATGGCAAAGGCCGAGAAAGCACAGTGTAAGCGTGCTATCACGCTTACTCAAAACTCCGTTTTGCACATCCCGAATCAGCAGCCCTGCGCCGTAGCTTAATCCCAACGTAAAACCAATCACCGTTACATTAGCTGCCGAACGGCCAATACCTAATAGCTTGAGTAGCGGTAGCAAACCAAGATGAATCCAGCGCTCCAGGCCGAGCTCTTTCAGAAGTTTTAGGAGCACAATCAGCGCTAAAATAATCACAAAGATAAGCGCTAGCGTTTCAAGCTGTGCAATAGCCCAACTGCTTAGCGTTGGAGCTGTCGACAAGCTTGGTTGCCATACCAATGCTACTGGCGCTTGCAACAAACCAAAATACGAATAGAAGCAGTGCAAGAGCCAAGCAAGCAGCAAAGCGCCACCTACGCGCAGGACTAACGTAGCCCACCACGGTACGCCAGCGCGCTTGGCGACGGCCCCTTCAACAGGAATCGAGTGCCCTACCAGCATCAACGCACCCAGCACCGTTACTTGCTCGGTACTCAAGTGCATATCACCGGCTACTTGAAGAAATACCACAATGGCGGTGTACAAGTTGGTAAAGATCGCCGCCGCCCACACAACGCCCAACTGCTCGGGCAAGCCGAGTATGCTCATTAATGGCGCTAATACCATTCCCAGCCAGCCGATAACACCCAAGAGCTCTAATCCTTTGACGATAAGCAACGCCGGAATCATGATTTTGAGCAACGTCAGGTACACGCGCAGCGCGTCTTGTAATAGGTGGGTTATCCAAGCCAATAGATGATGAATTGTTATCTGCATCAAGCCTCCGTTGCCATCCTTAGAACAACGGTTATGATAATGGGGCTCACGCAGAATCTTCTTTTCAATTCCGCACTAACAATCACTATTCGTTCTTTATGAGCTCAGGAAGGACATTTTATTTCATGGACGCCATTGATCGACGAATCCTTGATCAGCTTCAGCGTAACTCCAGCCTGACCAACCAAGCACTAGCAGATGAGATAGGGCTTTCACCCTCCGCCTGCTTAAAGCGCGTTAATCGATTACGCGACGCTGGAATCATTGAGCAGGAGGTAGCACTACTCAATCCTGACGCCTTGGGGCAGTGCTTGCACATGGTGGTAGAAGTCACCATGGAGAGGGATAACAAATCACTCTACCAGCGTTTTTTAACAACAGCGCTGAGCGCCCCTGAAGTGAAGCAGTGCTATCAGGTAACCGGCGAGTGTGATTTTGTATTGATCGTGACAGTCGCTGATTTAGATGAATACGACAGCTTTTGTGATCGCGTGCTTTATGGCGACGACAACCTGCGCAAGTTCCGCACGCTTCTGTCGCGTAAGCGGCATAAGTTTGATACGTCGGTACCGATGGGAAGCTTGCTCTCTACATAACGAGATTTACTCTGCTGGGGCGATGGGGTACTTCTGCCAGCCAGTTGGCGGCTCATCTCCCAGCCAGTGCGCAAGTACCGCCTGGCTTGCCGGAAATAACGGAGCAGGCAGAGCGTCGGGACTGAACCAACGCCATTCAGTAAATACGTCAGGCTCAAGCACGAATGCTTCAGCTTCCTGCTTCACCTTGGCGAGCACTGCTCCTGTCACGACAGAGACTGCGCTATTCAAGTGCTGGGTTATTGCCAGCAGCTGCAGACGTTGCAGCTCGGAAATCCCCGTTTCTTCTGCAATTTCGCGAACAGCAGCCATCTCAAATGACTCCCCCGCATCAACATGGCCACCTGGCAAGCACCAGCTTGGCGATTCACCGGGCTTATCGCGGTACCCAAGCAGCACTGCTCCGTCAGGCCGGATAAGAATAGCGCCAACACCGATAATAGGCTGTCCGATACTGTCCATCATTAACCCTTTTCCAGATCAGCTAGAGCACATAGGTAACTTAAGCCGTCAGCCCAATCCCGCGCAATATCACCGAGGTGACCGACTGTACAGCTTTTTCGAACTGCAGGTCATCCAGCGGTTGGTCGTCGTTGAGCAGATAGATTTGGTAGTCAAAGTCAGCGTAGTGCTGGGTGGAGGCCCAGATCATATAGAGCAAGTAGGAAGGCTCGACGGGGTTGATCTGCCCGGACTCCACCCATTCGCGAATTTTTGACTCTTTAAGCTTGGCCCATTCGTAGAGGTTGTCACGCAGGCGCTCTTTAAGAATAGGCGCGCCCTGCATCACCTCGGCTGCCCATATTTTTGAGCCATGAGCGCGATTGCGAGAGTGGTTCATCTTGGCGCGGATATAAGTGGAGAGCACCACGCGGGGGTCATCGTAGAGCTCGAAGCAGAGCGCATCCTGCTTCCATACTTCTAAAAGCTCCAGTAACACATCCTGGTACAAGGCTTTTTTGGTGGAGAAGTAGTAGTGCACGTTGGACTTGGGAATATCGGCCAACTGGGCGATTTCACCCATAGAGGCACCGGCGTAGCCTTTTTCGGCAAATAGCTGCTCCGCGGCTAAGAGAATCTTCTTAACGTTGGTCTGGCGAATTTCGTCCTGGGTTCTTGCCACGCTGCACTCGTTCCTTACGTCGAAGATAGGCACTAAAAAAGCACCGTCGCAGGGCGACGGTGCTGAGAAGATGTCCTATTTACCCTAGAACGTCAACTTTGATTGGCGGGAAACGAGAACTCTGCTCGCGTCGCTTCGCTAACCGATGGCCAGCGCTGGGAAACCGCTTTGCGGCGGGTATAGAAACGCACTGAATCCGGGCCGTAGGCGTGAAGGTCACCGAACAGCGAGCGCTTCCAACCACCAAAGCTGTGGTAGGCGACCGGCACTGGCAGCGGCACATTGACACCGACCATGCCCACTTCAACGCCATCGGTAAAGCGTCGGGCAGCTTCGCCATCACGGGTAAACAGGCAGGTGCCATTGCCGTATTCGTGGTCGTTGATCAGTTGCATGGCATCGTCAAGGCTGCCAACCCGTACCACGCAGAGTACCGGGCCAAAGATCTCTTCCTGGTAGATGCGCATCTCAGCGGTGACGTTATCGAACAGGCAGCCACCCACAAAGTAGCCTTCCTCGTAGCCTGCGACTTGCAGATCACGACCATCAGCGACCAGCGTTGCTCCAGCGCTTACACCATCTTCGATAAAACTGAGCACTTTAGCGCGGTGCTCGGCGGTCACCAGCGGGCCCATATCCAGATCTTTTTTGGTGCCGGGGCCAACTTTCAGTTGGGCGATTTTAGGCAGCATGGTTTCGACGAGGCGATTGGCCGTTTCATCACCGACGCACACCGCGACCGAGATCGCCATGCAGCGCTCGCCGCAACTGCCAAACGCTGCGCCCATTAAGGTATTGGCGGCGTTTTCCAGGTCGGCATCGGGCAGCACAACGGCGTGGTTTTTCGCCCCGCCCAAGGCCTGAACCCGTTTGCCAGCAGCGGAGCCACGGCTATAGATCGCTTCCGCTACCGGCGTAGAGCCAACAAAGGAAATGGCTTTTACGGCCTTGGCGTCCAGCAGCGTTTCTACCGCTTCGCGCCCGCCGTGAATCACATTCATCACGCCTTTGGGTAGCCCGGCTTCTTGCAGCAGTTCAGCCACCGCCATCGCCGCTGAAGGGTCTTTCTCTGAAGGTTTGAGGATAAAGGTGTTGCCGCAGGCAATTGCCATGGGGTACATCCACAGCGGCACCATAGCGGGGAAGTTAAACGGGGTAATGCCCGCCACTACGCCTAACGGCTGAAAGTTAGACCAAGCATCAATACCTGGACCTACGTTGTGTGAGTACTCGCCTTTGAGCAGTTCCGGTACGCCGCAGGCATACTCGACGTTCTCAATGCCACGCTTGAGTTCACCCATGGCGTCTTCCGGAGTTTTGCCATGCTCTTCGCTAACCAGTTGCACCAAGCGGTTAGCATTATCTTCGAGCAACTGCTTAAAGCGGTACATCACCTGGGCGCGCTTGGCGGGCGGGGTATCGCGCCAAGCGGGAAATGCCGCCTGGGCAGCGGCAATTGCACGCTCTACGTCAGCGGCATCAGCGTCAGCCACTTGGCGAATCACCTTGCCCGTTGAGGGGTTGGTGACATCCAGCGTGCGCTGGCTTTGAACTAATTCACCGTTAATCAGGTGGGAAACATTACTCATATTTAAACTCTCTGAAGTTTAGATCAGTCACTTATGCCAACGAATCCAAGGTGGTCGCCACCGCGTCGAACAGCCGCTCTAGCTCGGCCTCGGTGGTGCCAAAGGGCGGGCCAAACTGTAGGGTGTCGCCGCCGTAGCGCACATAAAAGCCCGCTTCCCAGAGCGCCATATGCGCATCGCGGGGACGAATCGTTGGGTCGCCATCGCGGGGCGTTAGCTGAATCGCCCCGGCCAAGCCGTAGTTACGAATATCGACGACATGATTGCGACCTTTTAGAGCGTGCAGCTTCTGCTCAAAGGTAGGCGCGATAGCGCTAACCTGGGCGGGGAAGTTCTCATGCTCCATCATTTCTAGAGCGGCCAATCCCGCAGCGCAGGCCACCGGGTGGGCGCTGTAGGTGTAGCCATGGGGAAATTCAACGGCGTGCTGGGGGCCGCCTGCATGCATAAAGGTGTCGAAAATCTCGCTGGAAGCGATCACAGCACCCATGGGGATGGCACCGTTAGTGATCTGCTTAGCTACGTTCATGATATCCGGCGTTACGCCAAAGGCTTCAGCGCCGGTAGTCGCGCCGCTGCGCCCAAAGGCGGTAATCACTTCGTCAAAGATCAGCAGAATATCGTGGGCAGTACAGATCTCGCGCAGCCGATCCAGATAGCCTTTTGGCGGCACGATCACGCCCGCCGAACCGGACATCGGCTCGACAATCACTGCGGCAATGGTGGAGGCATCATGGAGAGCGATTTGATCGAGCAATGCATCGGCAAGCTCGGCACCGGTTTCCGCTTGACCACGAGTGTAGGCGTGACCCGCCTGAAGGGTATGCGGCAGATGTGTTACGTCCATCAACTGGCCGTAGTGTTTACGATTACCACCGATACCACCCAGGCTGGTACCGCCAATATTCACCCCATGATAGCCCTTGGCGCGGCCGATCATGCGGGTCTTCTCAGGTTTACCTTTTAGCCGCCAGTAAGCCTTGGCCATTTTGACCGAGGTATCCGCCGCTTCTGAGCCCGAGTTGGTAAAGAACACATGATCCAAGCCGGCGGGCGTCAGGCTGGCAACCTTTTCCGCCAGCTTGAACGCCAACGGATGGGCAAGCTGAAAACCGGGAGCAAAGTCGAGGGTGCCGAGCTGTGCCGCCACGGCTTTTTGAATCTCTTCGCGGTTATGGCCCGCGCCGCATGTCCACAGGCCTGAAAGCGAATCGAACAGCTTACGGCCTTGATCATCAATGTAATAGCGCCCTTCCGCCCCGGTAATCACGCGCGGGTTGGCATGAAAGTCGCGGTTAGCGCTAAACGGCATCCAGTAGTGCTGATTAAGAGCCGTTTTTGAAGACGTATCGTCCGAAGAAGAGTGCGAAGCTTGAGGCTTCGTTTTGCTTTTTATTCCAAACATGGTGTCCAGCTCCATCGCTATAGGTCATTGCCTCAGCATGCGCCACCGAACACGTTTATAAAATTACGCTTTTCTTTTGTTCACGTTAGAAAAACCATACGTAACAGGCCCCCTGTTGATTCCCCTCGTCCTTGACGTGGGTTAAAAAAACACCTAATCATTATATTTATACGAATAAATACAACAAATCAGTGGAACACGCCCAAACAGTGCTCGGCACCGATAACACAGCTTTCAAGAGGCTCCGTTATTGGCCACCGCGTGCTGGAAACACTGCTCACAAATTCAATACAAACAGTTCAATATAACCCAAGGGCTAAATCGCTATGAAATATTTAACCCCGCTCAAGCTATCGATTTATGGCGGCATGCTTTTCAGTTTCTTTATGCTGGAAAGCCCCATCATTATGCTGGCTAACCGCATAGAGCCCATGTTGATGGGCATCCCCTTTCTGTTGGTTTGGAACCTGTTTTGGTGGTTTGCGTTAACGGCACTGTTTTTGGTGGCCTATTTCACCAATTGGGGCAGCCCCGAACCAACAACTGCTCACGCCACTCAACAGCCATCGCAAGGGGATTAATCATGACCGGTAGTTTATTAATTATTGCGGCCTTTATGATTATCCCCTTGATGGTGGGGATTTTATCGGCACGTCAATCGCAAGAAACCAGCGAAGACTTTTTCGTTCAAGGCCGCGCCATGGGCAGTATCGCGGTATTTTTCACCGTGGCGGCAACCTGGTGGAGTGCCTTTGCGTTCCTTGGTTCTAACGCCACCTTTTATACCAATGGGCCGGTATTTCTTACCGCGCTAGCCTGGAACCTGCTGTTTGGTTTTATGTACTACTGGATTGGCAAGCGGGTTTGGTTTTTAGGCAAACGATTTAACTATTTAACACCCTCAGACTTAATAGGCGACTTTTATAATAGTGAGGCGCTGCGCATCACCGTTGCGGCAATTACGCTAATTTTTACCGTGCCTTATTTACAGATTCAGCTAACCGGGGGCGCTTACTTAATTGAAGTGGCCTCCGGTGGTTTGATCCCTTTCTGGCTCGCCGCGCTGCTGKTTTACTTCATCATTATTATCTACGTATGGATTGGTGGCATCCGCGCCATCGCCTGGACCGACGTTATTTATGGCGCGCTGCTATTCTTCGGCATGCTGTACGCGGGCTACTATATTTCCACTCAAGTAGGCGGGCCTGCAGCGCTATTTAGTCAACTTCAACAAACCTCTCCTGACCATCTCACCATGCCTGGGCCCAATGGCACGATGGGCTACCCCATGTGGTTCTCGCTATTTGCCATCACCGCTATTGGCGCCTTTATGGGCCCGCAAATCTGGCTACGTATGTACTCGGTCAAACACGGCAAGCTGTTTAATTTAATGCCGTTTCTACTCGGCTTGGCAGCCTTTGCCTATGTGGGCTCGGTGCTGTCTGGCTACTCCGGTGTGCTGCTCGAGCCCAATGTGGAAAATCCCGATCAAATTCTGCCCATCATGCTGATGGAGTATGCCCCCTACCTGCTTGCCTCACTGATTATGGCGGCTGGCGCTTCGGCCGCCATGTCCACCGCTAACTCGCAGATTCACGCGGTGTCCACTGTGGTCACGATGGATATCTATAAACGCTATGTGAACCGTGAAGCAAGCCAGGCACGTATTGTTTATATCGGTCGTCTATCGTTGGTGGGTTTCTCCCTGGCGGCTTATATCATGGCACTTACCGTACCGGGAGTACTGGTCACCATTGGCATTGCTGCACTGGCGGGCACCGCACAGTTGGTTATTCCCACCATCGGTGCCATCACCTGGAAAAAAGCCCATCCCACCGCCGCACTCGCCGGGTTATGGGCTGGCGTTGCCTGCGTGCTATTAATGACCTTTGGCCCGCTAAGCGCACCCTTTGGTTACCACGCAGGTATTTGGGGGCTATTGTTGAATGCGGTGCTGTTTGTTGGCCTAAGCCATGCGCTGCACCGTCGCGATACAGCGGTAGTGGAACGGTTTACCCAGGCACGCTACGACTACGATGCTGAGTACCACCCTGAGCGTTTGCCCGCCTATACCCAAGAAGTGACCAGTAGCGCTAACCACAGATAAGGAGTGTGTTGATGACTCAAGCCCCTATTTCAACCTCTGGTTCAACCACTGGTCCAGCCTCAAGGCGCCGACCCAAGCTTGCCGAGCTGATTAGCGATGATATTAAACGCTGGATTGCCGCCGAGTCTTTGGGAGAAGGCGACCGCCTGCCGAACGAAAAAGCGCTAATGGAGCTTTACGGTAGTGCCAAGGCGACGGTGCGAGAAGCGCTTAAGATTCTTGAGGTTGAGGGGCTAGTCACTTTAAAAACCGGGCCTAAAGGCGGCGCGGTAATTAATCAGCCAGGCATGGAACCCGCCAGCCGCATGCTGCGTAACTTTCTGCATTTTCAGCAGTTGGATGGCAGGCAGGTTTACCAGTTGCGCAAACTGTTGGAAGTAGAGCTGGCGGCATCAGTGGTGGGAAGGCTCACCGAGCTCGACTTCCAGCAGTTGGAAGCCAATATATCGGCCTGCGCTTGCTGCGCGAGCGATGAAGAGGATCACCGGCACCAGCGCTTTTTAGAGCTGGAGTTTCACCAACTGCTGGCCCGTGTATGCCCTAACCCTTTGCTCGCCTTTATGTGCCAGTTTTTAAACGACATGCTGCGCGATTTGGTCGTGATCAAAAAAGCGTACGTGCCCGAGCGTAAGCAGTTTGATCACGCCAACCAGGACTACCATCGCCAGTTGGTGAACGCCTACCGGGCTGAAGATACCCAGCGTGTACGGCAGGTCATGGCTGAGCATATGGCCGATGCCGAGCACCACATGAGCGCGCTGGAAGCAGAAATGGCCGCGCAAATGCTGATCAGCAACGATTCTCCCAACCTTCAGAATCACCGTTCCAAGCTACACGACCTAGCGACGGAAAATGCATCCGTTTAATCTTGCGAGGAGAGTGAAATGAACACCTACGTTACGCCAAGCAAAGATAGCACCGACCTACGTACCGACAGCGCTCGTCTATGGGAGTCGCTAATGGAGATGGCCAAACTAGGCGCCACTCCCAAAGGCGGGGTGAACCGTCAAGCGCTTACCGATTTAGAACGCCAGGGACGCGACCTGTTTATCCAGTGGTGCCGCGCCGAAGGCTGCACGATTCGGATCGATAATATCGGCAATATTTTTGCCCGTCGGGAAGGCAGCGATCCCAACGCCAAAACAGTCATGGCAGGCAGCCACCTGGATAGCCAACCTACTGGCGGTAAGTATGATGGCTGTTTTGGGGTACTTTCTGGTCTGGAGGTAATTCGTACACTGAACCAGCACAACATCACCACGCAGTCTCCCATTGAGGTCGTCGCCTGGACTAACGAAGAGGGTTGCCGCTTTCCCCCTTGCATGATGGGTTCCGGAGTATTTAGCGGCGAGCTGGAATTTGACGCTATGATGGCGCGCACCGACGCCGATGGCGTCACGGTCAGCGATGCCCTGGACGCCATTCACTACCGCGGTAGCGATGAGGTCTCGCCAAGCGAAATAAAAGCCTACTTTGAACCGCATATCGAACAAGGCCCTATTCTCGAAGACACCGACACTACCATTGGTGTGGTCATTGGTGGTCTTGGCCAGAAGTGGTTTGATTTAACCCTGACCGGGCTTGAAGCCCATGCGGGCCCTACCCCGATGAATCTACGCCGCGATGCCCTGATGGGCGCGGCAGAAGTCACCCAAGCACTCAACAGAATCGCTTTTGATCATCAGCCCCACGGTCGCGGCACGGTCGGCTGTATGACGCTGCACCCAGGTTCGCGCAATGTGATTCCCGGCCAGGTCAAAATGACCCTGGATATGCGCCACTGGGAGCCAGAAGCGCTTATCGCAATGGGCCAGTCTGTTGCCGCTGCCGTTGAGGAAATTTGCCAACGTCACGGGCTGACGTACGAGCTAACCCCCACCGCGGATTTTGCACCTGAGCACTTCAACAAAGCCTGTGTTGATGCAGTGCGTCAGGGGGCCGCGAAACTCAATCTCTCGCATATGGATATCATCAGCGGTGCCGGTCACGATGCGATGTTTGTGGGCCGCGTTGCCCCCGCCGCGATGATCTTTATTCCCTGCAAGGATGGTATTAGTCATAACGAAATCGAAAGCGCGACACCTGAGCACGTGCATGCAGGCTGTAACGTGCTACTGCACGCGATGCTTGAAGCGGCCGGCGTTGAGAAGGGTGAGTAATCATGGCCGATACCTTTGAAACACTAACGGCCGTCCAGGCATTGGTTCGTTTCGGCGAAGAATCGCTCTCGCCGGAGGCACTGGTAGATGGCTGCTTAGCGCGTATTGAACGGGATAACCACAAGGTCAATGCCTTCACCTGTATTAACGGCAAAGAGGCCCGCCGGTTAGCAGCAGAATCCGCTCGGCGCTGGCAGGCAGGCAGGCCCTGCGGCCCGCTGGATGGCATCCCTGTGACCATTAAAGACCTGGCCTTAACCAAAGGTTTGCCTACACGCCTTGGGTCAACGACGACCTCGCCGGATGGCCCTTGGGAAGTGGATGCCCCCATCAGCCGCCATCTGCGCAATGCCGGGGCCATTGTGATTGGCAAGACCACCTCGCCGGAGTTTGGCTGGAAAGGCGTCACCGATAACCCGCTACACGGCATTACCCGCAACCCCTGGAATACGCAACTCACGCCGGGTGGCTCATCGGGTGGCGCGGGGGCTGCCGCTGCGCTTAACCTAGGTCTGCTTCATCAGGGTAGCGACGCTGGGGGCTCTATCCGCATCCCATGCAGCTTCACTGGTACCTTTGGTATTAAACCCACCTTTGGCTGGGTGCCTCAGTGGCCCGCCAGCACCATGAGTACGCTTTCTCATTTAGGCCCTATGACCCGCACCGCCGCTGACAGCGCGCTTATGCTTAGCGTGATAGCGCAGCCGGATGTGCGGGATGGCTATTCCGGCAACCCACTCGGGCCAGACTGGCTAACGCCACCCCCTGCTGACCTACGCGGCTGGCGCATCGCCTTTAGCGCTGACTTTGGCTATGTAGAAGTAGCACCGGATATTGCGCAGCGGGTTGAGGAAGCCGTGGCCCATTTAGAAGCATTGGGCGCGACGGTAGATCGAATTGACCCTGGCTTTAGTGATCCGCTTAAGACATTTAATACGCTCTGGTTTGCGGGCGCCACCCAAGCGCTCGAAAAACTCAACGAACAACAGCAGGCAGCACTCGACCCTGGTTTTCTGGATATCGCACGGCGCGGGCAGGATGTATCGCTTTCCGCCTACCTCGCCGCCCGGCGTGAGCGCAGCGAATTAACGGCGCAGATGGCGGCGTTTCATAAGCGCTATGATTTGCTGGTCACGCCTACGATGCCCATTGCGCCCTTTGTCGCGGGCCACAACGTGCCACCGGGCGAGCGCTATAAAGACTGGATGGACTGGACGCCGTTTAGCTATCCCTTCAACCTTACCCAACAGCCCGCCGCATCACTGCCTTGCGGGCTGGATAACCAGGGGCTGCCGGTAGGCTTGCACCTTGTAGCAGACAAATATCAAGACCTTAAGGTATTGCATGCTGCTCAATTACTTGAACGCTACTTGCCGCCACTGACACCACCAGGAATAGCATAACCACACTAGCTGGCTACTTATTAACCAACTGCTTTCGCGCCAGCTCAGCAAACTGCTTACGAGAGGGTTTAAAGCCCACCCCTGGCGGCCAGGCCAGCCAGGCATCGGGTACCATAAAGCCGGGCAGTGCCTCACGCACCCAGGTGTTTAGCGCCTGCTCTTGGACGGCCTCACCGTGCCAATCGATAAACGCCACCGGGCGCTCGCCCCACTCGGGGTGGGGCACTGCTACAACCAACGCCTGGGCGATGTGGGGGTGGTCGACCAACCGCTGTTCGATGCTTTCTGGCTGGATATTCTCGCCACCGGAGATAAAGCCATTATCGAGCCGCCCTTCCACCACCAGCGCGCCTTCCGCATTGAAGTGGCCCTTGTCGCGGGCGGCAAACCAGCCTTCGTCGTTGAGGGCTGGATCAACTTCGCTGCCATTCAAATAGCCACAGAACAGGGTCGCACCGCGCAACTGAATTTCACCATCGACCACTCTCACTTCACGGCCCGGCAGCGGTTTGCCGACCACACCCGGCGCAGTGGGGATACCGGTACAGACTTGGCTGGCCATCTCGGATAGCCCATAGCTAACTTTCGGCGTCAGGCCTAGTGATGTCATCTGCGCTACCAGCGGCGCTGGAATCGCCGCACCGCCTAGTAACAGCTCACGTAGTTGGGTGCACTGGGGCGTAAAGCCCGCCTTCAGCAGCCGCCACAGCTGAGTGGGCACCAGGGAAAGATGGGTTATTGCCTGCTGCTCAAGGCGCTCCGCCAGCGTATCGGGAGCATCGTCGAGGATCAGCCGCCCACCGGCGAGAAAGACGCGAAACGGGATCGCGTAGCCGCCAATATGAAACAGCGGCAGCGACAGTAGCCAGCCACTGTTCTGATCAACGGGAATAAACGACGCCGAACCGCGTGCAGAAGCCAAATGATTCCCCACGCGGTGCAGCACCGCCTTGGGCGTACCGCTGGAGCCGGAGGTAAAAATCGTGTTGCACAGCTGGTTGCTATCCAGCGCCTGTGGCTCTCTCACATCGGCTTCCGTCAAAAAATCGAAGCTAACCGGTGTAAGCTCGGCAGGGTAATGATGGTCGCTTTCCGTTTGGCAAACCCGCCCAGCCTGCAAGCGTTTGGCTAGAGTGAGCTGTTGGGAAATAGGGAACACAGGGTTAAACGGACAAAAAATAATCCCTGCCCGTAGGCAGGCCCACGCCAACAGCAAGGATTTAAGAGCCGCTTTAGCGGGCACAACTAATCGATCACCGGGCACAAAACCTGCCCGCTTCAGTTGCTGCGCTAAAGACGCCACCCGGCGATTAAGCGTTCGGTAGCTAAGACGCACGGAGCCAGCCTCTACCGCAATATGCTCAGGGGTCTCTTTGGCCCAGTAGTGAATGGGACAGGTATCTATCACGCTGGGCACTCCCATTCTGAGGGGTATAAACAATGAGGCTTCGTAACGATTCCCCCCTGAATAGCATGCTTTATCCACCCATAATAGGGTGATTTGATTCCATCATTATGCTGCCAAGTAAAACGAGGTACAAACTCACAGCGCTCAATCATACTCCCTTCGACAAAAAGCCCAGCACTCTTGTCCTAAAGGCTCACAAAAAGTCAGATATAACGCAAGGCACATTTTTAACAAACAATAGCGACTAAAAAGGTCAGCTGCTTTGATACCCTTTGCAGTAGTGCCACTGCTTTTGTTCTAAAGGCTCGCAAAATAGATATAAATGTCTATTTCCATCAGGGTCAGATTTTACTGCCTGAGATATAGACGGAACAAACTCCTCAACCATCGCATATTGGTTATATTGCAGATGTTCAGTAAATTCACTTTGAGGGTAACCCGGTATTATACGCTTTAGATAGCCATCAGGATTATACTGATAGTACCGTGAAGTTCCGTCAACAAACTCATCTTCTTGACCATCAATATAAAAATAGGCAGTAAAGTAGCACTTATCTTGGCATTGATATATAAATGTTGCTTCATTGATTTTTTTATCAGCACTCCTTATATCGGCCTTAATCGTTTCGAAATCTTCTCCTTCAAGTGACTCTGGCCACACCAGCCCATCTTTTATTTGAACCCAGTCTAAATTTTTTTGTAGCATAACGGCATGAATTTCATTAGAGATTTCTGTTAACAACTTTGTTTGATTCTGGCTGGGTCGATAGCTATCTACAGCCCAAAGATAGATTAGCCAAGCAAAAAAGCTAAAGATGATCGTAAGTGGTATTATTACGATTTTACGGCGGTAGAATGTCATTAGTTTGTCGCCTTCCGTCTACTTTGCAATTCAGCTTCTCGTTGCATGCTCTGTTCGTATTCTTCTTTACGTTTTCTAGCTCCTTGACAGCTATGACTTATCTTGGATCCACGTTCTTCTGGATAGTCTACCTGAGCGACCTCACTCATCAACAGAGAACCAGTTAACTGTTGCGGGGTAAAACGTTCGAACAGTGATATGCCTAAACTGACAGAAAGATGGTCGGTAACATCATCAAAACGGCGATATCCCTCCCCATTGACTTCGCTGCGGTCAGTGGGTGATACATCAGATTTCATACGATCGACTAGATACTGCGCCAAGCCAGCGCCGTCTAATAAAGTCTGTTCAGAAAAGCCGATGTAACGACCTACATAACCATAGTGAATATTGGACCAGATATCATAAAAATACTCATAGCCTTGGTATTTATGATGCCACGGATAAGCTGAGACACCTCTAGAGTCGAACTCATCGCCCTTCTTTCCACCTTTGTGGAAATCTGGTTTGTGATCCCATACTCCCCCTTCTCTTACCAGCAAGGCCCAACTAGCGAGGGCCGCTCTGTGGGAGAGTCGTTCGATCTGGATAAACTTCGGCCTTGCCATACCACGGGCGAGACGCTGAACGCTATTTAGTGATTCACCTTCCCGTTGCCAACGTTCCATTGCCTCCTGCGCGTTGTAAGCATTCTGCTGCTTTATGCGCTGGGCGGCTTCGGATTCAACATTGGTCTGTATTTCTTCGACTATCCAGGCAGCCACTTCCAACGCCTGATCTCTATGCGGACAGGGGACCGTAACAATAAAGGGGTCATCCAGCGTTGCTGGGGTGGTAATTGTTTGCGCGATACGTCGCCACTCGGCCATTTCAGTTGCCCCTAATCAGAATATCGACCACCTTGGCGGCAAGGTCTGAATCCATAAGATCGGCTTCCCCCTGGGCGTTGGTTTTCCCCTCTTTTGTATCACCMCCTTCGAGCACCAGTCGGTAGGGTTCATGAGCCAGAGGAGCGCCGAATTCGTCACGAAACACCACTCGACGGTTGTAGCGCGGCGGCGGAACGGTAGGGAGTGATGTGGTGCTTACGCCACCTCTCGGCTGGCCAGTGATCGCMCTAGCAGCCGCAATCACCACCCCGCCGCATGAGGTCTCGCTGCCGTAAATAGCGGCCGCGGCACCTTCAACTGGGTACCAATCAAGGCCGGTCACGATGCTGGCACCGCAGGAGCTACGGTCACCAACGCGAGCGACGGGTATGCCGTCGACAAAAGCGGTCGAAGCCGCACTGACAATACGGTGAGGGCCTCCGTTACAAGAGCAAGCAACCTGATCGCCCAACTTGGCTTGTTCCATGGCGGTATAATTTTCCTAACTAGACCCATAGAAAGAAGCTGGCTAAACGAAACGTCAACTTCATCAATCTCAGTTCATCTGCTCCAAACTGAACTGATTGTTATTCAAAATATCAGGTTGGCCTTGTGCAGTAAATATTGATATTAATAAAACTGAGGATTTGGAATTCGAATCAATGGATAATGCTATCGGGGGAGGAAGTTAATTGCGGAAACGCTCAGCCGTTATGATAAAGGCACTTCAAGCTATCAGTCATTACCTCACCGGAGGCAGAGGTAACTCGCTCAGCTAACCAATGCCCCGTATCCAACCCAGGCGGCTCATCAGGCGCCCACTCACTTGCCAAACGGGCAAGCTGCACAAGGCCTAAATCGGATTCAAAGCTGGAGGAGATCACTACACGCAGATTATCCGCTCGCGCCCTTTTAACGAGCGCTTCGCAGGCATTTAGCGAGCCAATCAAGGTGGGTTTGATCACCAGGGCTTTAATCTGGGGGTGGCCATACCACTCTTCCCTGCGGGATAGCGTTTCATCCAGGGCGATAGGTACCCCCGTTGCCTCAGCCACGGCAATGGTGTCGACAAAGGCAGCGCAGGGCTCTTCCAGGTAATCGATGTGATCAAGGGGAAGACATTCGCAGAAACGCCGGGCATCTTCCCTCGTCCAGCCGCCGTTGGCATCCAGAATCAGCTTGGTAGTGGGTAGCCGGGCTGCGAGCTGTTCGATCAGCGCCAGCTCCTCTTCCATGGCGTAGCGTGCTACCTTGAGTTTGAGTCTAGGCGGCGGCAAAGCCCCCCAGCCGGTCAAGATAGTATCCAGCGAAAGCATCAATTCCGCGGGCGCACCTTGGAGCAGTGGGTAGGGCGACAACGACGCGGGAAGATTTACAGGCCACAGGCGCTGGGCACAGTCGAAACCAAACTGCACTGAAGGTAACGTTGGAGCGGCTTTCTCGCCGCGCTTAATGGCATTAAGGCAGGCTAGGCTTTCAGCTTGTGCTTCAGCGAGGGTTTCTGTGGAGAAGCCAGGCAGCGGGGCTATCTCGCCCCACTGGCCATTGATGGAAACGAGTAGCCCTTCTCTGCTGGCCAGCCGATTGCCTTTAAACATCAACGGCTGGCGTAGCGGTAGAGAGTAGCGGTAAAGCGCCAGCTGCATTACGGGTTGCGCGGGTAGCGGGTGAAGTCCGGGCGGCGCTTTTCGTTAAAGGCGTTACGCCCTTCCTGCCCCTCTTCGGTCATGTAGTAGAGCATGGTGGCGTTACCCGCCAGCTCTTGAAGCCCGGCCTGTCCGTCACAATCGGCATTGAGTGCAGCTTTCAGGCAACGCAGTGCCATAGGGCTATGCTGCAGCATCTCGCGGCACCAGCGCACGCTCTCTTTTTCCAACTCTGCCAGGGGCACCACATGATTGACCAGCCCCATTTCAAGCGCTTGGGCGGCATCGTACTGGCGGCACAGAAACCAGATTTCCCGGGCCTTTTTCTGGCCAACAATGCGCGCCATATAAGAGGCGCCATAACCACCATCAAAGGAGCCGACTTTAGGGCCGGTCTGGCCAAAGATGGCATTATCGGCGGCGATGGTCAGGTCGCACATCATATGCAGCACGTGACCGCCGCCGATGGCATAACCCGCCACCATGGCGATAATAGGTTTCGGGCAGGTGCGAATATCGCGCTGGAAATCCAGCACGTTGAGGTGGTGGGTGCCCTCTTCATCCTGGTAGCCGCCGTAGTCGCCACGGATGCGCTGATCCCCGCCGGAACAGAACGCTTTATCGCCGGCACCGGTGAGAATAATCGCACCAATGGTGCTGTCGTGGCGGGCGCGGTTAAGCGCTTGGGCCATCTCGCTCACCGTTAACGGGCGAAAGGCGTTGCGCACTTCGGGGCGGTTGATGGTGATCCGCGCAATGCCATCGGCAGTGGTGTGATACAAAATATCCTGATAGCCACCGGAGCGATCCTGCCACTCTACCGGCGCATAGAGTTCTGATTCAGTGAGTCCGTTAATCATGCCAGTCTCTTTTTCTTTGTCAGGTTTTTTAGTTAGTTTTTCTTTATCAGGGATGGGGTGTTTGCAGTGAATCGCTTAAGCCAGCATACCTGTAACGACTAAGCCCAGCGCCACAATGCTTAACAGCGCAGCCCCACCGTACATCAGTTTTTTGTTAAGTGCGTCATTGCCCACGCTGATATCAAACATCCCATGGCGCAGGCGGTGGGCAGCATGAAATAGCGGCAAGCAAACTACCGCCCCCACAAACAGAAAGCCCGGTACGCTGAACAGCAGTGCCGATGCTCGCTCATAGCTCAGCGCCCCAGCAGGCAGCAGGCCCAAAGGCAGTAGAACGGCGATAAACAGAATCACGGCGGGCAGTAAAACTGCGAAACAGACGCCGCCCGCGCTAAATAGCCCCCACCAAAGCGGCTCATCAAAGGCTTGTTTATGCTGAACATCATGTTTGTTCATGCCCCACTCCTCCCCAATAGCCAGAAAAATAGCAGCGCGACCACGACTACGCCCACCCACTGCCCAGCAACAATGGCCTGATCGGGCAGGCTATGCCCGGCGATACGAATCGGCATTACCCGCGGGAACAGCACAAAGAAGGTGGCGGCGTGAAACAGGCTGGCGGCCAGCGCCAGAAGATTCAGCACTAATACGATGGGAGAGCCCATAAAGGCGATCCACCCCTGCCAACTCTCCGCCCCTTGAAGAAGAGCGACCATACCAGCGAGTAAACAGAGCGTGAAAAACACCAGCGGCAGCACCGTGGCTTCGCGCAGCATATAGAGTTTAAAAAAGCGGTGCTTCAGCCACCAATTGCGTTTCAGCGGCGGCAGGCGTTGCGATGATGATTTATCCATGATGTTCCTCCCCTACCCTTTAAACAGCGCAATAAGCGTGTGTTTGGCTGCTTCGACCTTGCCCTGATTGACCGCAGCGGCGGGGTCAACGTGTTTGGGGCACACTTTTGAACAGAAGCCCACAAAGGTGCAGCTCCACACCCCGTCGTGGCGGTTAAGCTCGGCCATGCGCTGTTTTTTTCCGTGATCTCGGCTGTCCAGGTTGTAACGGTGAGCCAGCGTTAATGCCGCCGGGCCAAGGAATTCTGGATTAAGCCCGAACTGGGGGCAGGCGGAGTAGCAGAGACCGCAATTAATGCAGTTAGCGAACTGCTTGTAGCGCTCCAGCTGCTCCGGCGTCTGTTGATAGGTTTCCGGCGCACTGGGGTCGTAAGGTTTTACGGGGTTGTCATCAATCAGGTAGGGCTTCACCGCCGCCAGGTGTTCAAGGAAGATCTCCATATCCACCACCAGATCCCGCTGCACGGGGAAGTGTGCCAACGGCTCGATACGAATATCGCCCTCGTAATCGCGCAGGAAGGTTTTACAGCCCAGCTTGGGAATGCCGTTCACCATGACCCCGCAGGAGCCACAAATCGCCATACGGCACGACCAGCGGTAGCTCAGGGTGCTATCGAGCTGCTCCTTGATATGGTTGAGGGCATCCAGCAGCGAGGTACTGTCATCCACCGGCAGGTCATACGCCTGCCAGTACGTCTCAGTCGAGTTATCAGGCAGGTAGCGTTTGACGCTAATATGCTTGGTGCTGACATTCTTCGTACTGATTAAGTTAGTACTCATCTGATCGATACTCATGCCTTCTCCCCCTTGCCCGCATCGCCATAGGCCCGCTCCGCCGGGGCAGAGAATTGCACATCGACGTCCTGCCAGCGCAGCTCGGCATGGGCATCGCCTTGGTAAAAGACCTGGCTGTGCTTGAGGTAGTTAACGTCATCACGTTTCTGCATGCCTTCATCCAAGCGCTGGTGGGCACCGCGGGACTCACGGCGCTCAAGCGCGCCCAAACAAGACGCTTCGGCAATATCCAGTCCACACTCCAGTTCAAGACATTCCAGTAACTCGGTATTAAAAATCTTGCTGGTATCGTTAACGCGGATCTCGTTGAAGCGCGCACGCAGTTGGCGCATGGTATCCAGCGAATGGCGCATGCCCTCTTCGGTGCGGTAAATCCCACAGCCGCTCTCCATGGCCTGCACCATGGCGTGCTTGAGTTCCACCCAGTTCTCGCCGCTCCCCGTTCCGTCACATAGCCGCAGCAGCTTGGCTTGCTGGCGGTCGCCCTGGGCTTCCAGCAGGCGCTCATCGGCCCACTCGGTTTGTGCTGCGCGCTTGCTTGCCTGCTCACCGGCCAGGCGGCCAAACACCAACAGCTCCGTCAGCGAGTTAGAGCCCAATCGATTGGCGCCGTGCAGACCCACCGAAGCACACTCCCCGGCGGCGTAGAGCCCGGCAATGGAGGTTTCGCACTGTGGATTGGTTTCAATACCGCCCATGGTGTAGTGAACCGCTGGGCGAATGGGGATGGGCTCTTTCACCGGGTCGACGTTGATATAGGATTTGGCCAGCTCGCAGATAAACGGCAGGCGCTCCAGAATGTACTTTTCACCCAAGTGACGCAGATCGAGATAGACCACATCGCTGTCGCCAAACTTACCGGTGCGGCCTGCCTGCTGCTCCTGCCAGAAGGCCTGGGAGAGTTTGTCCCGCGGGCCCAACTCCATATACTTGTTTTCCGGTTTACCCAGCGGCGTTTCCGGGCCAAGGCCATAATCCTGCAGATAACGATAGCCCTCTTTATTGAGCAGAATACCGCCTTCCCCCCGGCACGCTTCAGTAATCAAAATGCCGGAGCCGGGCAAGCCGGTGGGGTGGTATTGAACAAACTCCATGTCCCGCAGCGCCACACCATGGCGGTAGGCCATCGCCATACCGTCGCCAGTGACAATGCCCGCATTGGTGTTGAAACGGAATAAACGCCCCGCGCCGCCGGTGGCCAAAATCACCGTTTTGGCGCGCAGCACGGTTAATTCGCCAGTGGCTATTTGTAGGGCAATCACGCCAATCACAGCACCTTCGTGTACCGCCAGGTCGAGCACGAAGTATTCGTCGAAACGCTCGATCTCAGGGTATTTCAGCGAAGTCTGAAACAGGGTGTGAAGCATATGGAAGCCGGTTTTATCGGCGGCGAACCAAGTGCGGGCGGTTTTCATCCCCCCAAAGCGGCGCACCTGCACCTGACCATCGTCCTTACGGCTCCAAGGACAGCCCCAGCGCTCCATCTGCACCAGCTCTTGATAGGCGTGGKGAACAAAGTAGTCAGCCACCCCCTGCTCAACCAGCCAGTCACCGCCGGAAACGGTGTCATCAAAATGCGCCTGGTGGGAGTCTTCATCACTGGTAACCGCCGCCGCACCGCCTTCTGCAGCCACGGTATGGGAACGCATGGGATAGACCTTGGACAGCAGCGCAATGCGCTGAGGGGTGCCCTGGGTTTTGGCCTGTTCGGCAGCCCCAATGGCAGCACGCAAGCCTGCGCCACCCCCACCGACAATCACGATATCGAAATCTCGCTGCTGCATGACGTTTCCTTCCGTTAGCCAAGTCAAAGGTGGTGGTAGCGACACTCTTCGGTGCCCTTTCATTCTTCGAACTTACCACGCTATTGGCAGGCCCTGCTCATTAGTCCAAAGAACTATTGACGTGCGTCAAGCAAGTAGAAAATCGACTAGGTATTGCTGTTACCCGCGTGCCACAGGCCCTACTCTTCAAGCCACTCACTGCAGGGCAGATACCTATCCGCCAGGCAATAAAAACAGCAAGAAAGACTAAAGAGAGGTGCAGCATGACAACCAATGCCCAACCCTCGCCACGATGGAAACTGTTAGCACCGTTAGCAGTCGCTATTATCGTCGCGCTGATACCTACACCCGAGGGGCTAGCGCCTCACGCGTGGTACTTTTTCGCCATCTTCCTTGGCTGCGTGGTTGGCTTGATTCTCGAGCCCTTGCCTGGGGCGGTGGTCGGCCTGATCGGCGTTACCCTGGTGGCACTGCTTTCAAGGTGGGTGCTGTTCTCTCCGGAGCAACTGACGGCTGACGGATTCAGTGCCGCTAACCAAGCATTCTCATGGGCGGTGTCGGGCTTTACCAACTCTACGGTATGGCTAATTTTTGGTGCCTTTATGTTTGCCTTGGGGTATGAGAAAACCGGCCTGGGCAGGCGGATATCGCTCTGGCTAGTCAAAGCCATGGGGAAGCGTACTTTGACCCTGGGTTATGCGGTGATGATTGCCGATGGCATTCTGGCGCCGTTTACGCCTTCCAATACGGCGCGCAGTGCGGGCACGATCTATCCGGTCATTCGTAACCTGCCGCCGCTTTACGATTCGCATCCCAACGACCCCAGCATGAAGCGCATGGGCAGCTTTTTGATGTGGACCGCGCTTGCTTCTACCTGCGTCACTAGCTCGCTGTTTTTGACCGCTCTGGCCCCGAACTTACTGGCCATCGCGCTAACTGAAAGCGCGACCGGTATTCATATCAACTGGGGGCAGTGGTTTATGGCGGTAGCACCAGCCGGCATTTTGCTGCTTCTGCTAGTTCCGCTGCTGAGCTACTGGCTATGCGCGCCCGAAGTAAAAGCGGGTAATGAAATTTCCGACTGGGCAGGGCAGGAGTTAACCAAGCTGGGGGCACTGACTCGCCATGAAATAATACTGATCATTATGGTGGTCTCCGCCCTGCTGCTGTGGATTTTCGCGGGCGACATTATCTCTGGATCGCTGGTTGGTCTACTAGTGATCTGCGGCATGCTGTTAACCGGTATTGTAACCTGGAGCGATATTCTCGATAACCGAGCCGCCTGGAATACCTTTGTGTGGTTTGCCACCCTGGTGGCGCTCGCGGGTGGGCTTAGCCTAGTGGGGTTTGTTAACTGGTTTGGCAATGTGGTCGGCGGGCAGATAAGTCACTTTGACCCGCTGATGGCCATGGTGGCGCTGGTGGTTATTTTCTACCTGCTGCACTACTTCTTTGCCAGCGTGACAGCCCACGTTACTGCTCTGCTGCCGGTGATTCTGGCGGCGGCGTCGGGGATTGCCGGGCTAGATATGCAGATGTTTATCCTGCTGCTACTGCCCACACTGGGCTTTATGGGCATTCTCACCCCTTACGGCACAGGGCCAAGCCCGGTTTACTACGGCAGCGGCTACTTACCCAGCGCACTGTTTTGGCGGCTAGGGGCAATCTTTGGGCTGCTGTTCCTGGTGGTTTGGCTGGTGATTGGCCTGCCTTGGTTAATGCTGATCAGCTGATTGAAGTCAGCTTGCAGTACCCAACCAAGCGTTCAGCTGCTGTGAGAACGCCTCTGGTTGCTCAACATGAAGATTGTGGCCCCCGTTCAGAGCGATATGGCGCAGGCGCGGTGCCATCGTTGCCAAGTGAGTGGCAAGAGTGTGGAACTTGGCGTCCCGCTGCCCCGAAAAGTACCCCACCGGAAGCGTGGTATTTTCCAGCCACCGCCATAGCAAAGGCTGTTGACCCAAGGAAGTTGATCGCAGCATGCTGGCGACGGCTGGCCCGTGATTCGCGAGACGGCGTTGCATTTGCCGACTGCGCTGAACGTCGGTGAGATCGGCAAACACCGGCTGCTGATACCAATCGATAAGTACGTCTTCCAACGGTTCCTGCTCAAAGCGTAGCGCCCAGCGTTCATCATGAGCAATACGGCCAGGACGCTCACTGGCGGGTAGCCCAGGGTGAGCGCTCTCCAGCCAGAGCGATTCCAGACCCGGCGGCTGAAGGCTGGCATGGTACAGCGCCAAACGGCCACCCAGGGAGTAGCCCAGCAGGCAGTAACGGCGAACACCGTGAGTTATCAGCGCATCGCCAAGCCAGTGGTGAAAAGCCTCAAAAGAGCCTAGCTGCTCGTGCTGATTCTGGCCGTGGCCGGGCAAATCCAGCGCGAGGCAGTGAATGCCTTCCAAGCCAGCGATGACCTCAACCCAGTCCTGACCATCGCCCAGCAGGCCATGGAGCAGTACGAGGGTCGGCGCCTGCTTGTGAGGTTTACAGCTCACGCGACGCCCCTCGAATCGCTGCGCCCAGGGCCTTAAGATCATCGGCGACCTGCTGATGGGGTACGTTAACCTCAATCAACGTAACGCCCGCCTGAAGGGCCTGAGTGTAGGCTATCGCAAAGCTATCCAGCGAGTCAGGCGCTGCATAACCAAGCCCAAACATCTTTGCCGTATGCTCGAAGTTCAAGCCGTGGGGCTGGCGATAATATCGCTCCAGCAGATCGTCTTCTTTAGGCACCGGCAGCATATGGAAAATACTGCCGCCATCGTTATTAAGAATGACCACCACCAGGGGTTGAGCCGCCTGCTTTAACAGTGCGAGGCTATTGAGATCATGCAGTGCGCTGGTGTCTCCCAGCACAATGGTAGTGGGTTCTGCGCGGGAGCAACTGAGCCCAAACGCCGTGGCGATTAAGCCATCGATGCCCGAGGCGCCGCGATTGGCAAATACCCGTAGCGGCGTTCGGCGATGCGTACCCAGCATATTCATTAGCCGTGCAGGCAGGCTGTTGCCGATAAACAGCTGCCCTTCCGCCAGTTGCGCTAGCTGATGGCAAACACCCAGTTCTGAGAGTGACCTACACCGCTCTTCCACAAGCTGACTAGTGCGTCGTTGGAGGCTAGCCAACTGATGCCAAACAGGTTTCTCAGGGATCGCTGGCAAATCCGCGATAAAGTCGGCGGGCGAACATATCACACGGCGCTTAACGCAGTAATCAGGATCCAGCCGCTGGGGCAGCGGATCAACCAACCAGGCATCCTGCCAGGAATGTTGGGCAATAAACTGAATGAGTCGCTTGGAAATTAGCCGACCGCCAAACTGCAGCAGCACCTCTGCCTTAGCCAGTTCATCGAAGAACCGCCCATCGTGGAGTGCCAAATCAAAATGAATCAGATTGTGAGGATCAAAACGCACCTGGCTCTGCACATCCACCAGCAGTGGCCAGCCCAGTTGCTTGGAGAGCGCTACCACTTGCTGTGCCTGCTGCGGGTCATCGATGCTTCCTGCGACAATAATACCTCGATGTCCGACAAATGCTTCCCATACGTCACTAAGCGCTGGAACCGTGGCGCGCTCCTGCACATCACCCCATGACCAATCACTCCAAGGCGTGGAGTCCATCAGCCAGTCCCCCAGCGGGGCGAGATAGTCACTGGCATCCACTAAAGCGTCGCCAGGATAGAGAGGCTCGCGATAACGGCAGTTGATATGGATGGGCCCAGGGGTGCGGCGCTGCTGATCAACCGCTTGGTCAATAGTGCTAAGTACAAATGCTGCTTTTATCTCAGCATCGGGCGGCGGCAAGKCGTGGTGAACAATCGTGTGACGGGAGAAGATATCCCGCTGGTCGATTGCCTGATTGCTGCCGTTATCCAGCAGCTCAATGGGGCGGTCGGCGGAGAGCACAATCAGCGGCACGCCGAGCAGGTTGGCTTCCACCACCGCCGGATAGAGGTTGGCCACGGCGGTGCCTGAGGTAGTAATCACAACCACGGGCCGGTAACTGCTCCGGGCAATGCCCAGCGCCATAAACCCCAGCCCCCGCTCGTCAAAATGGCAGTGGCAGCGCAAACCGGCATGCTCGCTGGCGGCCATGGTCAACGGTGATGAGCGAGAGCCGGGCGCCACCATCACATCGCGCACGCCCAAGCGATAAAGCTCCTCCAGCATTAGCGCCGACCAAACATGATTAAAGGTGGCGTGCTCTTGCGCAAAACCGCTCAATACAGGTGTTGCCATGTGTGTTATCCCAYCCCTAGCAGCGACATAATATCGGCTATTTTGGTATCCAGCTCGCGCCACTCTTCGTCCGCCTGGGAGCCCGCCACAATGCCGGCACCGGCATAAAGCCGGATCATTTCTGAATCGATATAGGCGCAACGAATGGTCACGGCGAGGTCGCTACTGGCATGGCTGATTCGACCAAACACCCCCGAGTACCAGCCGCGTTGATGGCGCTCATGCTGTCGAATAAACGCCAGCGCCGACTCGCGGGGAACGCCGCCCMCCGCCGGGGTCGGTGGCAGTGAGGAAAGCAAAGACTGGTCGGTGACGCTGTGGTGTAACTCGGCACGAATCAGACGGCGAATATGCTGCAAAGAGCGCAACTTAATAATATGCGCCTCGCCCATTTGGACTTGTGAAGAAAGCGGCTCAAGCTGGGTCAAAAGCTGCTGATATACACACTGGTTTTCTAAGCTGTTTTTCTTATCGGTAAGCAGTTCATCGGCAAGCGCTTGATCTTGCTGGGCATCCCGCCCACGGCGTGTGGTGCCCGCCAGTGCTTCTGTCGTTAAATGAATACCTTCACGCTTATAGAGTTGCTCCGGCGGGCAGCCGATAAACGCCTCATGGGGTGTCAACTGGATGCCAAAGTGAAAACAGTCAGCGGTACCGGCCTGCCAGCGTGACAGTAGTGCCCAAGGGTTAGGCGTTTCAGGTGTTGTCAGGCGCGTTTCACGGGAAAGCACCACCTTGGGCGTATGCCCTAGGTGGTCGAGGTTTGTCACCTGCCCCACCCAAGCCGCCCACTCTTGTTGGCTGGGGCGGTCTTCACGCTGGTAAACCAAAGGCTGCAGGCGAGACAGCGGCTGCTCTGCTACCAGCGCGTCTAAACAGGCATAAGCCTGGGCGATTTCGGCACCGGGGGAACGGTCATCGAAACGTAGATTAAGTGATAGCGTCGCGCCACCTTGATGACGTTTAAGCTCGATACGCGGCAGCAAAAAGTGGCAGGCTGGAAAGTGCTCCCACCCCGGCGTACCAGGGTCGAAGGCCATGCCGCCAAAATAGTTGGGCTGTTGGACGCCTGCTTCAGCCAGCGCAGCAAGGTCCGCCTGCAGCGCCGCTAACGAATCAAACGCCTTAATCGCCCCCAACACCGCACACTCAACGGCGTTCGTATCACGCGCCTTCCAATAGAGGCGGGGATAAACGCTCTGCACGTTTAGCCACCCCATCAGGTTATCCACCTGACAGGGAGTGCTTAGGCGCATAAACCCTTTTTTAGCGCTATCACTAAGTGTATCAAGCTGATGCTTGAGGGCTTCAATAGGGTGTGTGGAGTGCATATTTCGCCTTTTAGGCAAGCGTGACTAGCGATGCATATTTGCATTGTCTAAATAAGTCACCAAACATCGCGTAAACTCTTGGTGTGGTGCTCCTCCAGTGTGGGGCAAGGCGACACGATTTGCTTTGACTTAAGTCTACTTTTTAACAGTTAATCATACATTGCCGAATGTTTGATAATTGCCACGCCAGCCAATGTTTAAACGAAAATCGAGGAATATCGTCATAATGGAACGACTCGCTAAGCGCCGCCACTACCAAGCCTGGTTGCTAGCCGCTCGCCCCCGAACACTTCCACTGGCGTGCGCTTCTATACTCTTGGGTACTGGGCTGGCGGCTAGCGTGGACGCCTTTAATGGCGCGGTGCTTTTGCTTGCCCTGCTGACGGCCATTGCGCTACAGGTACTCTCTAATCTAGCCAATGACTATGGCGACGCGGCTTCCGGCGCCGATGACCAATCACGCATTGGGCCGGTTCGGGCAGTCTCTTCTGGCTTGCTGACGCCACAGGCAATGCGCGCCGGGATGGTTATTACGGCAATCGTAGCAGCGCTGTTAGGGCTGTTATTGCTGGTGACCGCCTTTGGCAACCAGTGGGGACAGATTGTCACTTTCCTGCTGCTAGGTGCCGCCTCTTTATTGGCAGCCGTGACCTATACCGTTGGCCTGGGTGGAACGCCCTATGGCTATCGTGGATTGGGCGATATTGCCGTCTTCATATTTTTCGGCCTGTTAGGCGTTCTAGGCACCTATTACCTGCATACCCACCAGCTAAGCTGGCTGCCGTTACTACCCGCCGCCGCATGCGGGCTGTTAGCAACCGCCGTGCTCAATGTGAATAACGTGCGCGATATCGAAAGCGATGCACGCAATGGCAAAATCACCCTGGCAGTTCGGCTTGGCCGCGCCAACGCGATTAACTACCACTGGGCGCTGCTGGGTGTTGCGCTACTACTGACGCTAACTTACCTAGTCGTGCTGCCTGTACCGCTGGTGGGGTGGRGCTGCCTGCTGGTGGCCAAGCCACTGACCGATGCCGCCAGAACACTACGCCATACCCATGATGGTGGGATGCTGACCGGCATGTTGAAGAAAACCGCTATTTCGACGCTGCTCTACAGTGTGCTGCTGTCGATTGGCTTGGCACTGTTTTAAGTTTTACCGACCTTAGTTAGCACTTAACAGCCGCCCAGCTCAAAACAGATCCACACTCTGGCGGTCATGAAATCCGGTGCAGGGAAAATCCCAACTTACTTAGGTAAACTAAGCCGCTCTAAATACGCCAGCCGAACGAGTGTCTGCCTCTGTTGCCAACTCTTCGGCACTAACTTTTGCAACACTCGTTGACAATATGCCTTCCATATCAAGGATGATGAAATATGACGTCTGACATTGCTACACAGCTCTCTTTCACTAAATTTAAGCAAGACCTTATAAAAAAAGACAAACGTAGATTGCTGAGCTGGGCCAACTGTGAACTTTATGTTGCCTTTTATCGCAACGCATCAGGCCAGGATCTGCCAGGGTTAATTCAGGTTGATTCTCAGCAGCGCTACGTCGCTTCCAGCAGTCAAGATACTTTAAAAAAGGCGATGACCAACATAAAACTTGAAGATGACAGCGAAATAGTAATCAAGACGCTGTCCCTTGCCGAGCTGGCTCGCAACGCCCATTTTTATCACTTGAGCATACACCTCATTGATCAAGATGATGGTCTGGCTATTGGGGGAGTCTTAATGCAGCTCCTTGGCATAACGGCTATCTTGGAAGATGCTGGGGGCAAGGAAGTCATCTACGAGGCCGATGTATTCTCTTTCGAGCCTGAGGGTAACGCTGAAACCCTGCCCTACGGCGCTGTTCAGTATTGGCGCGATATCGCACTTGAGTACACCCCTGACCGCGAGCCGAGCGAGATAAATTCGCTATACGTATTTGATGACCAACTCGATTGGGACAACCCACTCTTTCCAGAACTACCCGATAATGCGAAGGCTCTAAGCAAGCTATCCTCCAGCGCTAAGGCCTTTTTCGAGCATATGAGGGTGCCACCGCTCACGAGCTGGGAAGAAAAGTCTGCGACGCCAGACGTGCCAGAACCTTCCTATCAGAACAGCCTGCTGGGGGTCAGTAAGCTCAGCACCTTCAATGTGCTGCGCGCCATGGTCGATCAAGATATCGTGCCAGTTGCCGACGATATTGCTCTAACAATCACCAAAGACTCAGCGCATGATGACGAGCCCGCCGACAGCGCCGAGCGCTGGGAAGTAAAGATCAGTTTCACCACGCCCATGGGATTTAATGCCGTCTTCGATCCGGACTGGATCGAAGCTTCTCTATGCAAAGCCAATACGGAACTACCCGATACCACAGGTACCCACCTCGCCAGCGAGAAACTACGCGAGCGTATCGTCAATCATCTTGCCTGGAACTTCTTTCAGCATGGTCGCAGCTTCGTAAAGACTCTCTTTAGTACGGATCTCCAAGGGTTACTACCTGGCTTCATTATCAACAGCTATGGGCCTTTTCAGCCTGATTACACGGATGAACGGTTTCCCTGTTTGGCACGCTTTAAGTGCGGCGAAAACGGAGTGCCAGTGCTTTTACTGGGGCCGAATGAAGGCAACTACGTCTGTATGCCGTTGGCGTTCGAAGAGATACCCGAATCAGATGTCTCCCCACTGATTCCTCGCCGCAGTGAACTGATCAGCATAGAGTCAAAGAGTATGCCGCTTGCAGAGCGCTATGAGAGGTTGGTGATTCCCGCCTCTCTTATCGACTTCCCCGGCCATTGGTATCAAGGGATAAGGGTCAGTAATCGATATCTCAAAACCAAGTTCATCTTCGGCATGCACTTAAACTCTCTGATAAACGAAATGGGAAAAGATAGAGCAACCACCGCAGGCAACTCGCTCAAGTGGGTTGTAGCGGGCTGTGCGGCGGCGCTAATTGGTGTGACGGTAGTGATGAACTTATAACGCTTTGTCGCCTGGATAACACGTGCATCACTTGCTTGTTGTCCAGCGCAAACGTTATTGGCTATGGCTTACAGCACCACCTCATAACCTTCAAACTTAGGCGGGCCAAGATAAATACCTTCAGGTGACTTGGCATTGGCATGGGCCTTCCGGAACGCGTCTGACTTAGTCCAGGCGCGGAAGGCTTCTTCCGATTCCCACACGCTGTGGGAGATAAACACGGTGTGATCTTCCTGGCTTTCACCCTGCAGCATCTTGAACTGTTTGAAGCCCGGCACTTCATCCAGATGAGAGTCGCGGTTACGCCACACCTCTAAAAAATCCTCTTCACGGCCTGGGGCAATCCGAAAACGGTTCATAGCGATATACATCATTACTCTCCTACGGGTTTGTTCCTGCAGAGTTGATCCTGCTGGGTTGGCTCTGTTGGGTTGATTTGGCAAACGGTAGCTTGATGGTAACGTCACATTTCAGTGGCGAATAGACTTAGCGGCGAATAGCCCTCAACCGCAAGGTACGGCATGGCTAAGGCACCTATCCAGGTTGTTTGGTTCAAACGCGATTTACGTATTCATGATCATGTGCCGCTTGCCAGCGCCGCCATGGCTGGCCCAGTGTTGCCCGTCTTTGCGATTGAACCCGGCCAGTGGCAAGCGCCGGATAGTGCCCTGCGCCACTGGCAGTTTGCCGCTGACTCACTTGTCGATCTTTCTCACGCTCTGGAGACACTTGGCCTACCGCTGTGTATTTGGCAGGGCGATATTATCGATTTGCTTGATGCCCTGAAAACCCATTACGGCGAGTTTGCTCTTCACTCTCATGAAGAGACCGGCAACGCCTGGAGCTTTGCCCGTGATAAAAGCGTCAAGGCATGGTGCCAACAGCACGGCGCGCCATGGCATGAAGCACGCCAGCACGGCGTAATACGCGGCCTAAAATCCCGGGTGGCAGAGCGCGATGCATGGGAAAAACAGTGGGAAGCGTTAATGACCGCTCCTMCCTTCTCAGCCCCGCAAAACGCTCGAGCGGCCGAGGGCTGGCAAGCTTTTCATCATATTGATATTGAGCAGCTTCATAAATTAACGCTAGGGTTTGATACCACGCCCTGCCCGGAGCGCCAGCCTGGTGGCCGCAGCGAAGGCCGCGCAGTGTGGCGCAGCTTTGTAAGCCAGCGCGGGCGGCGCTATCGCGGCTCACTGTCTAAACCACTACTGGCCTGGGAGTTTGGCTCGCGGCTTTCGCCCCATTTGTCTTGGGGCACGCTCTCCATGCGCGAAGTGGTGCAGTCGCTGCGCCGTCAACGAAAAAAGCATGCTGAAGACGCCGCTTGGTCGCGCTCGCTGCGCGCCTTCGCCTCCCGGCTTCACTGGCACTGCCACTTTATTCAAAAGCTCGAAAGTGAGCCGAGCATTGAGTCACAAACCCTCCACCCGGCGTTGCGCGGCCTGCGGGAGCGCGACCCTGAACMCCCCAATCTGATCGCCTGGAAGCGTGGCCAAACCGGCGTGCCGTTAGTGGATGCCTGTATGCGCAGCCTGATCGCCACCGGTTGGATCAACTTTCGTATGCGCGCGATGCTGATTTCCTACGCCACTTTTGGCCTTGGGCTGCACTGGGTTGAGCCAGCATTGCATTTGGCGCGGTTGTTTACCGATTTTGAGCCCGGTATTCACTACCCTCAGGTGCAGATGCAGGCAGGCGCCACGGGCACCAACGCGCTGCGAGTGTATAACCCCATCAAACAGGCGGAAGATAACGACCCAGATGGTGAGTTTGTCGCCCGCTGGGTGCCGGAATTAACCGCCCTGCCGTTAGAGKGGCGCGCCAAGCCGTGGGCACTACCCGAAAGCCTACGCCAGCGGTTCGGCTTTCAGCCCGGCGAACACTATCCACTGCCCAACGACTTTGAGGCAGAAGCACGGCACTGGAAGAAGACGCTTTATGAGTTGCGTCGCACGCCAGAGGCCCGAGACGCCAGCCAAGCGATTGTGGATAGGCTCGCCAGCCAGAGACGGCCACCCGCTCAGCGCGCTAAAAAAGCAAAGCCCGCTAACCGGCAGCAGCTTTCGCTGTTTGRTGAGGGAGGGTTGGAGGATGGGTAGCTGTTACGCTTAGCTATCATACAGCTCATGATGCCACTCAGCGCCGCACGTACTCTAATTGACGGTGCCAATACCGGCACACGCCGCAGAAATGTGCCTACTCTGTTGACAGGAAAGTGCCTAACGCCTAGCCTCAGTTGCCGATTTGGAGACGCACCTCGCCGGAAAAGCGGTTCGCTGCAGCCGCTGGTTATGCCCAGGTTTTGGATTATTTTAAAGTGGGGTTCACCTGCTCGATAACTTTCAAGTCAAAGTTATATGTAAGCAATATGGTTTTTCCAACGACCAGAATAGTTTTACTTTTCTCGATAAATTCTTGGGAGATATTTCCTTGATAGTGTTCTTCCAAAAACAAAAGGAACCCCTCAACCAACTCCGTATATTTATCCTCCGATAGTCCTTTCTGGATCAGCAACTTGAAACTAAATCCATTTCCGGCTTCTGCATGAATAGCGAAGTAAAGAGAATACGGCTGATCTTTCGAGACCTTGCCTTTGCTACCAAACGCGTACACCTGTGGCGCTGACGGCCCAATGGCCTTTTGCCATAATTTTTTAAGCCCTGCCTTCAGCAAGTTGTAATGGTCTTTACCCATCTCACCAAGGAAAGCAGTGAAATACGCCTGTCCAATGAATACTGCAAGGGCCGTTGGGTAGAACCACTCTGGAATAGCATAAACGCCACCAGACGGCCGTTGATGTATCGCCACTGCCAAATGCTCTGTTTCGACTTGTTCTCTAAACTCTGTTATCACTTCTGCGGGGACTTCATCAGTATACATAACAGCTATATGCGGCGTTTCCATTTTTCCATCTCACTATGCATAACACCGTAAACAGCGGCGAGCGCTAGCGAGTCCGGCGGCGACAGCCGCGAACTGCTTTACTTTGTTAGCTGTTTTCGGTGGATACGATGGTGTAAGTAATGCCTCGACTATTAAACTCGCTTTGAATCCAGTGTGTAAGTTTGAGCATTAGAATGACAAAAACTAACGCAAACTTTACTCGGTTGTCGGAATTTTCCCATGTATAAGTTATCTCCTTGGGGTTTCCATTTTCATCTTTACCACCTACAAACACGTGAAAAGTTTCGCATTTCTGCACCTTTGCAGATTCAACCACATCATCGACTCTATTTTTTAGCGATTCGATCTGTGACTTCTCAAGCTGGTAGCCCTTACGATGTGAGAATTTATTTCGAATATCGTTTACCTTATCGAGAACGGTGAAAAGCTCTTCGCTAATGCCAAGGTTTCTCGATACTACCAGCTTTGTTTTAAAAGAAACGAAGATACCGGCATATAGGTCTTCTGTGTTAGTCACTTTGCTAGACCATAGGTTTAAAACTTCCTCTAGTATTAGGTGCCCCCTTAGAATACAGGTCGCTTCATCAGGGATGCTTATCATTGCTAAATAGTCGTTATGGTCAAAAATCCTATTGAAATCACCTCCTACAGCTACGTGCCTATGATCCATATTCGAATTTCCTTTTACAGCTAACGCTTTGGTTAAGGGACAGGCTTTAGCCTGCCACAGTGAGCGGAGCGAACGATTTGAAACACTCGTTAGACTATGGGTGATCCGAACAACACCCCTCACCATCTAAGGTACCCGCTGGATATGTTGGTAAGAATTCTTCACCATCGAATTCAATCCAATAGTCATCACAGCAGGGACATTCTTCTCTTCCATCTTTGAAGGCGTGATCGCTGCAATAAACTTCGCCATCTCCAAGAATGCTGTGGTTGTAATTTACAAGGATGTGGGTTGCCTCGATTGAGCAGCGGATGCATTCGGTCATGATTTTCTCCTTAGTTTTGGAACTACGGAACAATTTATCTAACAGGCATTAGGTAGCGCTTTCTATCATTGAATGGAGGATTTGGCATGATTGTCCGAACAATGCAGCCTGCCAAACTCTTCCAAACCTATGATTTTTCCAGGCTGCATATCCAAAACTCGCGCTTCTGCTGCATTTGCCAGCACCTCCACATTGGAAGGCCATCTGTCTTGCTATTTTTCTCATCCACCCTACCAAATCCAGCTTAGCACAGGGCGCTTAGTGCGACTGACTATCTCAGCTTTGGGCTTTCAACGCACAAAAAACCCGCCCATCGCCAACAGCTTTCGCTGTTTGACGATGGCGGGCTTGTTGGCTCTTAAAGCTGAGTATTAGCTAAGCGCCTCCAAGGACTGTTCGATAATGCTCAAGCCCTCTTCCAATACCGCAGAAGAAACCGTCAGCGGCACCAAAATCCGAATGCTGTTGCCGTAGAAGCCGCAGGAAAGCAGGATCAGGCCTTTCTCGCGGGCTTTGGCACAGAGCGCACCGGTGAGCGTTGTATCGGGGTTTCCTTCGCTATCGAGCAATTCGAACGCCGCCATGGCGCCTAGTTGGCGGCCGTGGGCCACGGCGGGGAAACGCTCTTCCCATACCGCGAAACGCTCGGCCAGCATCTTGCCCATCTGCTCGCTGCGCTCAAGAATATTCTCCTCTTCGATCACCTCGATCACCGCCAGCGCCGCTGCACAAGAGAGCGGGTTGCCGCTGTAGGTGCCGCCTAGCGAGTTGGGGCCGGAGGCATCCATTACCTTGGCGCTACCAACAACGGCCGAGAGCGGCATTCCGTTGGCCAGGCTCTTGGCTGTAGTCAGAATATCCGCTTCGATACCGCTATGTTCCAGGGCAAACAGCTTGCCGGTGCGTGCAAAGCCGGACTGCACTTCATCAGCGATCAGCAGAATGCCGTGTTCGTCACACAGGGCGCGCAGCGCTTTAAGGTAATCCGGTGACGCAATATAGAAGCCGCCTTCACCTTGAACCGGCTCAATCACGATGGCCGCCGTGCGGTGCGGGGCGATATCGGTCTTGAACAGCGTGCGGATGGCTTCAAGGGACGCCTCTTCGCTGATGCCGTGCAGCGGGTTGGGGAACGGTGCGCGGAACACATCGCCCGGCATCGGGCCGAAGTCGTTCTTGTAGGGTAGCACCTTGCCGGTCATCGCCAGAGTCATCATGGTACGGCCGTGGAAGGCACCGTCGAAGGTGATGATGCCGGTGCGGCCAGTGGCAGCGCGGGCAATCTTCACGGCATTTTCCAGCGCTTCGGCACCGGTGTTGACCAGCATCGCCTTACGCTCGGGGCCGCGCACCGGGCTCAATTCACACAGCTTTTGACACAGCTGCACGTAGGGAGCGTAGGAGATTACCGCGGCGCTGGTGTGCATAACTTTCTTAAGCTGCGCTTCAACCGCGGCGACAATTTTCGGGTGGCGATGGCCCAGATTCAGCACGCCGATACCGCCCGCGAAGTCGATCCAGCGGTTGCCGTCGGCGTCCCACAGCTCGGCGTTTTCAGCGCGCTCGGCAAACTGGGTGGTTGGCGTGGCGGCCCCGTTGGCCACATAGCGGTTTTTCAGATCATTTAATTCTTGGTTAGTCATCATCGTTCTCTTTAAAGGCCGCCAACGCAGACGTATTTCAGTTCAGTAAACTCATCGAGACCGTGGTGTGAGCCTTCACGTCCCAGCCCGGACTCTTTTACGCCGCCAAACGGCGCCAGCTCGGTGGAGATCAACCCTTCATTAACGCCGACCATGCCGTACTCCAACTGCTCCATGGTGTGCCAGATGCGGCGGTAGTCAGTGGAGTAGAAGTAGGCCGCCAAACCAAACGGCGTATCGTTGGCCATGGCGATAGCTTCTTCATCGCGCTGGAAGCGGAACACCGGCGCGACCGGGCCAAAGGTCTCTTCATCAGCCACCGCCATTTTAGTGGTGACGTCCGCCAGCACCGTGGGAGTGAAGAAGCGCTCGCCCGCTGCATGGGGTTTGCCACCGCAGAGCAGCCGCGCGCCTTGGTTCAACGCGTCATCGACATGGCGCTTAACCTTGTCCACCGCCGCTTGATTGATCAGCGGGCCGATGATGCTGCCTTCCGCCAGGCCGTCACCTACGTTTAGCGCGCTCACTCGCTCGGTCAGCTTGCTAACGAACGCGTCGTAAATGCCGTCCTGAACCAAAAAGCGGTTGGTGCAAACACAGGTTTGCCCGGCGTTACGGAATTTGGAGGCAATGGCGCCATCAACAGCGGCATCTACATCGGCGTCGTCAAAAACGATAAACGGCGCGTTGCCACCCAGCTCCATGGCGGTTTTCTTCACCGTGCTAGCGCACTGGGCAAGTAAGTGCTTACCCACCGGAGTAGATCCGGTAAACGAGACTTTACGCACCCGCGGATCAGTAGTAAGCACTTCACCTACCGCTGCCGGTGCTGACGCGGTAATAACGTTAATGGTGCCCGCAGGCAGACCCGCCTCCAGCGCCAGGTAAGCAGCGGCTAGCGCCGTTAACGGCGTAGCTTCTGCGGGTTTGATAACCACGGTGCAGCCAGCGGCCAGGGCCGGGGCGCACTTACGAGTAATCATCGCTAGCGGGAAGTTCCACGGGGTAATCGCCGCCACCACACCGATCGGCTCGCGCAGTACCAGCAGGCGCTTATCCGCGCCGTGGCTGGGCAGGGTTTCCCCTGCCATGCGCTTGGCCTCTTCGGCGAAAAACTCAATAAACGACGCACCGTAGATCACTTCGCCTTTGGCTTCTGCCAACGGCTTGCCCTGCTCCAAGGTCATTAGGCGGGCCAAGTCGTCGGCGTGCTCAATGACCAGGTCAAACCAGCGGCGCATCAGCGCAGAGCGCTGCTTGACTGGCGTGGCTCGCCAGGCAGCACCGGCGTTGTAGGCCGCAGCCACGGCGTCACGGGTATCGTCGGCGTCCATATCGGCCACCCGGGCAATCGTTTCACCGGTGGCGGGGTTATCTACCGCAAAGCTCTGCTTGCCTGTACGCCATTCAGTGCCAATCAGGGCAGGGACGCCGTCGTGCAACCACTGTTCGATAAAGCTCATAAGAGGCTCCTTAAGTCTCGGTGGACAACTTACAGGTCAACTTTCATATGACGGTCGCTGTAATCACGGCCATAAGTGCGCAGTGCGTGAACATATAACGCGAGGCCTAATACGGCCCAGCCGGCAAAGATGGTCCATTCAGCGCCGCTAAGTGCCGCGGGGCTACCGGGCAGGTAGAGGCACGCCATTGCGAAAGAGAGAATGATCGCCAGAGTGCCGCACAACTTACCGTTGCTAACCTTGAACGGGCGCGGCATGTCTGGCTCGCGCACCCGCAGCACCACAAAGGAGATCGCCACAAACAGGTAGGCCAACACGATGCCTAAACCACCGGCGTTAACGATCCACACCAGTGCAGGGCGGCCAAAGAAAGGCGCCAGACAGGAGAGAAAGCCCATCATAAAGATGGCGTTAGTGGGCGTTTTGTAGCGTGGGTGCAGCTTGGCAAAGGGGGCTGGCAGCATGCCTGCCTTAGCGAGGGCATAAATCGCCCGGGAGCCGCCAATATAGAAGGCGTTCCAGCTAGTGATAATGCCCGCAATACCCGCCATGACCATTAGGTTACTGGCCCACGAGGCGTTAAACAGGCTGCCCATGGCATCCGGCACGCTAAGCGAGCTTGCCGCTAACTCATCGCTATTCAGCGCAAGACTGGTGGCCAGAATAATCAGCGCGTACCACACCACCGCCAGAATGACCGACATCATCAGCACTTTGCCGATGGCTTTATAGGGCAGGTTGATCTCTTCTGCCGCCTGGGGAATAACGTCAAAGCCCACAAACAGGAACGGCACCATCACCAGTACCGCCACAATACCTGCGAACACGCCGCTATCGGCCTGGGTGAAGAGCGGCATCATATTGATGGTTTCGCCTTCAAATAGCGAACCAGTGACAAACATCACCCCCACCAGCAGAATCAACCCGGTGACGACCTTCTGTAGCAGCGCAGCAGTGGTCACGCCGAAGTAGTTGATCACCATCATGGCCAGCGAGCCGCCTACGCCAACCGCTACCCAAGTGGCTTTCACTTCCCACCCGGCAATCGTCCATAGATGACCAACGGCGTAGTTAGGCGCCAGGTGCTCGATCACCGTGGGCAAGGCAACGGCTTCAAAGGCCACCACGCTCAAGTAGCCCAAAATAATCGCCCAGGTGCATAAGAAGGAGGGCAAGTGACCTAAAGCGCGGTAGCTGTAAACGTGCTCGCCACCCACTTTGGGCATCGCAGCGGCAAGCTCTGCATAGGTAAGCCCAACMAAGACAATCGCTAAGCCGCCGATAATAAACGCTATAATGGCGCCTAGACTACCGGCGGATTGAATCGCGGTACCGGTGAGTACAATCCAGCCCCAGCCGATCATCGCGCCGAAAGCCAGCGCTAGTACATCGCCACGGGCCAGTACCCGGACGAGCCCTTCCTGTTCTGATGAGGGTGTAGTCATTGTAAATGTCCTGCGAGTTATTGGATGTTGTCGTAGGCGCTCAGGGGCGCAGTATCCTGGTCCTGTTTTAGCGGCCTCGCTTTTTAAACGGGCTTGTTAAACAGAATAGCAACACGCTAGCAGGCGGGAGCGAAAACGCGAATGCACCACTTTTGCGTTCGACTAGACCACTTTTTAGACGCACCGAAAGGGTGCAATATTTTCATACTGCTTTCGTCTAAGAGCCCGCTGCTAGCGGGTTAAGCGGGATTAAGGAGGCATCCAGATGGATCGAAAGGAGGTCGTGCACCAACTTGTACAACTTTATGCACTCCAACCGGAGCGGTTGAGTAAGCAGGTGCGTATTGAGCAGGCCTTGCGACAAGCCATTACCCAGCAGTGGCCTTCCGGACTGCGGCTCCCCTCTCACCGCCAGTTGGCGGATGCCCTCGGTGTTGCCCGTCAAACCCTGGCGCTGGCGATTCATACCCTGCTCGAAGAAGCACTGCTTAAAACCGCCCATGGCCAAGGCACCTGGACGTGCCGTCCTATTACGCCAAGCCCTCCCCTGCGTGGCAATGCACAGCTCTCCTCTCGCGCCCAACGGGTGCTGGATGGCCCCGGCGCGAGCATGATTCAAAGCGGTGCCTTCGTACCGGGTATTCCCGATATCGCCCAGTTCCCGATGCGTAAATGGCGGCAGCTCTATGCCAGCGTTACCGTGCCACAAAACGCCCTGCTGCTCTCCTATTCCACCGGTGGCTACGGGCCGTTAAAGCGTGCGATACGCGATTTTTTGGCACGCTGGCGCAATATTAACTGCGACACTGAGCAGATCATCATCACCGATGGTACCCATAACGGTATTGAACTATGCGCCATGGCGCTGGCCGATGTGGGCGACACCGTGGCCATGGAGTCGCCCTGCTACTGGGGGGCGCGCAACGTATTTACCGCTGTAGGGTTGGAAATCGAACCGGTAGCGTGGCACCCCGACCAGGGGCATTCGCTGCCTTCATATCATGGTCCAGTCAAACTGGCCTACCTGACCGGCTCGCACCACTACCCTCTCAGCGTGCCCACCAGCGCGATGGATAAACAGCGCTTATGCGACGCCTTAGCGCCCACTTATATTGTCGAGGATGATTACGAGTTCAACCGCGACGACCACGCTAACCTGCTCTTCGACCCAAACTCCGAGCGCCACTTGCTGGTGGGCTCGTTTTCCAAGATGATGTTTCCTGGGCTGCGCTTAGGCTATCTAGTCGTCCCCCMCCATTTAGCCGGGCCGATGAACCGTCTGCGCAGTGAGCTTTTCCGCGAAGGGCGCATGCTGGATCAAGCCGTACTGGCGCAGTTTATTTTTGATGGCGATTTGGATGCCTGGTGTCGACGCATTCAACGCGATTACTTAGGTCGCCAGCAGGTGATGCATGGCCAGCTAAGCTCGCTGCCCCAGGTGCGCAGCGTCTCGCCGCCGAGCAGCGCCATTAGCCTATGCGTGGAGTTTGAGTCGCCTATCAACGACGTACAGATTGCTCACACGCTGTTAAAAGAGCATTTGATTGTCCGCCCACTGAGCCCGGTCTGCGCGAAGGGTGACTCACGTTCGGGGCTCGTGATGGGCGTTGGCATGCTCTCGGGTGAAACCTTGGTGCGTGAGGCACAGCGGCTACGTCGCTGCCTGGAGGCACTGCTGCGATAGGCGTGAGGGGGGGTTGCGTCACCTCTTTTGTTCAATAATAAAACTCACAGCTTATCCACAGGCTATCAATAACTTATTCATAGGCTCTTGTTTAGAAGGGCTTATCCACAAGGACATTTTATGCGTCACCCTGTTGATGGTTTTACTGCTGCTTTAACCGCTAGCCCCTCACCTCTCATCTCGTCGTCTGTCGCTAAGCTACGCCTGTGGGTAACGCTGAGCTTCGTGCTCCTCCTCTCTGGCTGCGCCACCTTTGCCCCCAACCCGCCCCAGGATCAAAGCAATATCTGCGAGATATTTCGCGAGCAGCCGAGCTGGTACGACTACGCAAGGGAGTCTGAGGAAAAATGGGGCACACCCATCGCCACCCAGATGTCTTTTATTCAGCAGGAGTCATCGTTTCGCAGTCATATCCGTCCTGATCGCAAATACTATCTAGGCTTTATTCCCGGCCCCCGCCCCTCTTCTGCCAAAGGCTACGCCCAGGCCCAAGACCCGGTTTGGGAGGAGTACGAGGATCAAGCGGGCAGCCTATTTGCCCGGCGTACCCATATGAAGCACGCCACCGATTTTATTGGCTGGTACAACCGCCGCTCCCAGCAGCAGGCGGGGATATCGCTAAGCAACCCTGAGCACCTTTATTATGCTTACCACGAAGGCGCGGGCGGTTACCAACGAGGCACTTACCGTGGCAAGCCTCAGGTATTGAGTGCAGGCAGGCAAGTAGCGTCCCGCGCTAACCGCTATCAATCACAGCTCAACAGCTGTGAAGCAGAGTTTCAGTGCCGCAAGTTTTATCAGGTCTGGCCGTTTTGTCGTAGTTAAGAACGAGTAAGCAAGAGCAAGGAAGAGCGTTATGAGCTTATGGATAGGCATTGCTTTTGTTAGCGTGGTGTTTTTCACCTCGATGCTGTCGGGTGTGTTTGGCATGGCGGGCGGTTTGGTACTGCTGTGGTTTCTGCTGCTGATCTTTCCCGCAGGCACGGCGATGGCGGTACACGGCGTTATCCAGCTCACCGCGAATGGATCACGAGCATGGCTATCGCGGCGCTTTATTGTCTGGCGTATTGTCGCCTTTATGACGTTGGGTGTGCTGAGTGCCGCGGGCTTACTGCTGCTGTTTAACTACAGCCCTAATGCCGCCAGCGTATCGCTGTTGATTGGCCTAATGCCGATTCTGGTATGGATACCCAAGCGCTGGTTTCACCTGGATGCCAACCGCGCCAGTCACGCCCTTTGCTGTGGCATCGCCTCCGGTGGTTTAACCATTGCCGCGGGGGTTTCCGGGCCGCTGATTGATATTTTCTTTGTGCGCTCGCATATGGATCGCCGCCAAGTAGTGGCCACCAAGGCGATGATTCAGGTAGTGGCTCACAGTATTAAAATTATCTTTTATCTTGGCGCCGCCATGGCGCTTAGCGCGGGCGAATGGGGCATTGTGCTGCTAGCGGCGCCGTTTGCGATCTTTGGCACCCACACCGGCAACCGCATTTTACATCGCCTCACCGATGCCAACTTCCGCACCTGGACCCGCTGGATCGTGACCGGTATTGGGGTTTTCTACTTACTGCAAGGGGTATTTCTGCTCACCCGTTAGCGTTGAGGAAGAGCAAAGCGAGCTTCCGGCAGATGCCTATACTGTCCATAGCCATCAATGGAGGTCGCTATGGATTATCACCACTACCGCGAAGCCCTGGCGGAAACACTTGCTCAGAGTGAACTGCCCTTTCCCGCGGCTGAGTACGAAACGCGCTTGGCAAAGGTTCGTCAGGCCATGGCACAGCAAACGCTAGACGCGTTGCTGCTCACCGACCCCGCCGATATCAATTACCTCACCGGCTATCACACCTTTGAAGTCTCGGTGCACGCCTGCCTGGTCTGCACCCAAGAGCGGTTAGTACTGCAAGTCGCCTCGATTGAAACCGGTGCTGCAGTGGTCACCGCCCGAGTGGATGAGATCATCGGCTATCGCTGGGAAAACCTGGATGAAATCATCACCCCTTTGGCAGATCTGCTTACCCCTTGCCAAAAAATCGGTATTGATGGCTGGAGCAGCGGGCTACGCTTTGGCGTCATTGATGCGCTGATGCAGACCATTGGCCGTGAACGCTTTAGCGAAGCAGGCGCGCTAGTCGATGCCATCAGAATTGTTAAAAGCCCTGCTGAACTGGAGATGCTGCAAGAGAGCGCACGCATAACCGCCCTAGGTTTAGAGATCGCCATACAGAGCATTCGCCCCGGCATGACCGATAACGCAATTGCCGCCGCGGGTGCCAAGGCCCTTCTTGAAAATGGCAGCGAGTTTATGAGTCTGCAGCCCATTGTGACCAGCGGGCACCGCATTGGCGTGATTCACGTCAACCATAAACGGCGTGTTATCCAGGCCAATGAGCCGGTTTTCTTAGAGTTTGGCGCCGCTTATCAACGCTACACCGCCCCCATGATGCGCACCGCGGTAACAGGCGTACCAAGCCCAGCTCTCTCCGCTACCCGGGATCTATGCCGCTCAATTTTTGAAGCGCTGTGCAGCGCCATGCGGCCTGGCAACACCTTTGATGCCGCCGCCCAGGCTGCCGACGCCCTGCTCGCACCTCAGCGCGACCAGTATTTCTTCTCCGGTGTATTTGGTTACGCCGTGGGTGCGCAGTTTCCACCTAGCTGGGTGGAGGGCACCGGCTTTATCGCCAAAGGTCAGAACCGCACCTTCGAAGCCAATATGGTGTTTCACCTGCCGCTCTGCCTGCGCGTACCTGGTCAGTGGGGCGTAGGAATAAGCGACACTGTGGTGGTGACTGAAAGCGGAGCCACACCGCTGACCAATAACGACTGGCAGCTGTTTGAGGCGCGCTCATAGGATCTTGCGCCTTATAGTCACAGTATTGACAGCTCGATGGAGTAGCGCTATCGTCATCACAGATGCAAATGAGAAACACTATTTTTAGCTCTCTCATCTATATGAGGTGACGATCACTTGAGGTAAAGGTAAGCACTATGACCAGTGAGCAGCGCCAACTTCGCCAAACGTTGATATTTTTGCGCACCTCTTTTGAAGCGGTTCAGCACTCTATTGCTGGCCGCCTGGAAGACCCGCTGCCCTGCTGGATGGATACCAGCATGCTTTCCATGCTGGCGCGGGAGCTCACTCGCTGCTGCCAACAAGCCAAACCGCTGTTCGCCCCAGCCGTCACCGAACAGCTCTATATCGCCTCGCAACAGTGCGAGCTGCTACTCAAACAGTGCCCAGGGGTGCTCAGCAGCTCGATCTGCTATCGCCAACTGGGTGCCATTATGTTGCCACTCTCTAGTGCGCTCCAGCAGATCGACACTCCTGCCAAACGGCGCTGGCCTTGGCAACGACGTTAATTCCCTTTTCCACAAACAAGCGTGCGATTAAGGCCTCCAAATCGGTCTAATCGGCGTGTTCCTGCCGTTTGAAAATTCAGCCTTGCTTGACCCTGCTATTTATCATGATAAATTCAAAGTGAGGCGCCAACGAGCGTCAACGCTGAGACACATCACAAAAAAGGGTATCCTCATGGCTGAACAACAAACCGCGACAGCCTCTGGCTCGCGTAAAAAGTGGTATCAGGCTGTTCCCGMCCCCATGGTGCTAATCTTTATTATTCTGGTTGCTACCTATTTTCTGACCTTTATTATCCCCGCCGGTGAATTTGAACGAGTTACCCAAGATGGCCGAACGGTGGTGGTGCCGGGCTCTTTTGCCTACTTGGAAGACGTTGCCAATATCCCCCTTTTCAATATTTTTGTGGCGATTCCTGAAGGGCTTATCTCCGCCTCGCAGTATCTATTTATCGTCTTTATCGCCGGTGGTCTGTTTCATATTTTGCAAAAGACCGGTGCGTTAGAGAACGCGATCGGCGTAGCGGTTAATCGTGTTGGCGTTGAGCGGCGTAACGTGATTATTGTCGTCGGTACCTTTATCTACGGCTTTTTTGGTGTCGCCGTCGGGTTTGAAAACAACATTGCATTAGTCCCCATTGCGGTACTCATCGCCAGTGCCATTGGCTGCTCCAGTTTGGTGGGTACTGCTATGGCCGTCGGTGGTATCGGGATCGGTTTTGCACTCTCGCCCATCAATCCCTATACCGTTGGGGTTGCTCAAGGTATCGCGGAACTGCCGACCTTCTCTGGCGCTTGGCTGCGTACGTTGCTGGTGCTTTCGTCACTGGCACTGCTCTCGCTGTATATCTGCAAACGCGTCGTCAAAATGGAGTTTAAAGAGCCGGATAACGCGGAAGCACTGAGCAAACCGCTTAGCGAATACTCTCTCACCAAGCGCAACATTCTGACCATGGTCGTGTTCGTGGGTGGTCTGGTCGCTATGCTCATTGGCGTGTTCACTCGCGGTTGGTATATCAATGAAATTGCAGGTACTTTCCTGCTCCTGGCGATCATCATTGGCGCCTTAAACGGCCTATCGGCCAACGGTATTGTTAAACAGATGATGGAGGGTGCTGCCAGCGTAACCGCAGGCGCGCTGGTGATCGGAGTGGCGGCCTCTATTCAGGTCATCCTTGAGCAAGCAGTGATTATTGACACTATCGTTAACTCGCTGAGCGCCATGATCGACGGCATTCCGTCAATATTTTCCGCGATTATGGCCAGTGTGGTGCAGGGTATTATCAACCTCTTCATACCTTCCGGTTCCGGTCAGGCACTGGTGACAATGCCCATTCTGATTCCAGTGGCCGATCTTGTGGGTATGAGCCGTCAACTGATGATCACTGCATTCCAAGTCGGCGACGGTTTAACGAACCTGATTGTTCCCACGTCTGGCGGCACACTCGCCATGCTGGCGCTAGGTCGCGTCTCATACGCCCAGTGGTTGAAGGCGATTATGCCCTTTATGGCGTTGGTGTATGTATTAGCCTGGGTAGGGTTGGTGATTGGCCACTTGGTGGGTTACTGAACAACATAGGAAACCGCGATGACGCTTTCTCTCGTTCATTGCAATCCTGCCACAGGCACCGTCGCGGCCATCACCGCTACAGGCGGAGTGGCGGTGGGAGGCTATGTGCATCACTGTTGGCGAGGCACTGGGGCATGCGTCACCCAAGGGCGCTTTACCAACCCGTGGTATCCAGCTCGGGCATACAAAGCACTTGCTGCTGGCGCCAGTGCTCAGCAGGCACTTGGCGTCACCGTTAGTGAGGATAACGACTCAGCGCTGCGCCAATGCTTGGTGATGGATGCTCAAGGTCGGTCATCGGTACACTCAGGTGCAGAGAATGTGCTTGAAGTGGCTGAAACCTGCTTTCCCAGTGTCGCTGCCGTTGGCAACATGCTGCAGAGTGCCGAAGTCGTGCAGGTATTGGCAGAGCAATTTTTAACGCTTAGCGCTGAGAATAGCGAAGCGGCCATCCAACGCCTAGAAACACCCCGCTACCCTATCCCTCACGATCAACACCTACTTGAGCATCTCATTGGCGCACTGGATGCCGCCCTAATCGCAGGTGGCGATAGGCGCGGTGCCCGCTCGGCAGCGCTGCGTATTGAGTCATTTCATCAAGCACCTATCGATTTGCGCGTCGACTGGTCGGAAAACGTCGTGGGCGCACTGCGGTCGTTAGCCGACCAGTTTATGGCCAACGACTTTCAAGCCTTTTGGCGCCAACTGCCGCTGCGCTAAAAGGATGTCTACTCTGTTGCTGGCAACCTGTGCCAGCGCCTATCGGAGAGTTTATGACCAACACGGTTATTCGCACTGCTTTTAACCAAGGCGAGTTGGGAAAGACATTAATCGACCGCCTTGACGAAGCAGCCCAATACTCTGAGCCAGGCCCCGGCGTCACGCGTCTGTTTTGTTCCCAGGCGCATCGTCAGGTGCTGCCGCTAATCAGCCGCTGGATGGAACACGCGGGGCTTACTCCCCAACTGGATGCCGCTGGCAATCTTGTGGGTCGCTGCCCCAAAGCTCAAGCGGGTGAGAAAACCTTCATTATGGGATCTCATCAAGATTCAGTAATAGAAGGGGGCAAATACGATGGCATGCTAGGCGTGGCCCTACCGCTATTGGCCTTGGAGGCGCTTAAACGCGAAGGCGTGACGCTGCCATTCGGGGTAGAAGTGGTCGCATTTGGCGACGAAGAAGGGGTGCGCTTCCCGACCACGCTGGTCGGCAGTAAAGCGCTGGCGGGGAGCGTGACACCCGACCAACTGGAAGCCCAGGATGCCGAGGGAATCTCTCTGCGAGAGGCATTAATAGCCTTCGGTTGCACGCCTGAGGACATTCCCGCTAACGCCCGCGAACCTGCCAACACGCTGGGGTTTTTAGAAGTACATATTGAACAAGGGCCAATCCTAGAACAGCGCGATCATGCCGTGGGGATCGTTACGGCTTTAACAGGCATTGAACGCCACCAAGTCACGCTAAGCGGCAAGGCCGGACACGCAGGCACTACACCGATGGGCATACGTCATGACGCGCTAGTCGGCGCGGCGGAAATTGTGCTTGCTATCGATAGCGTACTGCAGAATACCGATGAGTTGGTCGGCGTGGTGGGCAGACTCAATGTCCATCCCAACGCGGTCAATGTGATTCCCGCCCTGGTAACGTTCACGGTAGAGTTACGCTCTCCAGAGTCGGCGACTCGCCAATATGGAAGGGAAGCCGTAAAAGCAGCGTTGGAGACAGTGGCGAAACGCCGCGGATTAACCATTAATATTGAAAACACCTACAGCGCCGATGCGGTGGCCTGTGCCGATTGGATGATGACCGCCCTCGAACAGGCGTGCACCCAGGTTGGCCAACCGGCAGAGCGAATGTTTAGCGGCGCTGGGCATGATGGCTTAGCGATGCAGGCATTAACCGATATCGGCATGCTGTTTGTACGCTGTAAAGATGGGCTTAGCCACCACCCAGACGAAGCTATTACCGCCGAAGACGGCGAAGTCGCGACGCGAGTGATCATGGCATTTTTACAGCAGCTGCCACGTCCATAGCGTTTTCCGCCCTCAGCCCGTTACGTTAGTGGCTCAGGTAAAAAGCCTCGACGTACCTGAGCCTCCTGCTGATTCATCACTTGTTGGGCATCAAGCATATGCTCGCGCATGATGTTATAGGCGCTTTCGGCATCGCCAAGCTCAATGGCATCCAAAATTTCTGCATGATAGCGACAGCCAGTCTGTCCTAAATCGTGGGTAACGGGCTCATAGAGACGGTGATAAATCGTCAGATCTGAGAGCACCTGTATGGTGAAGCGGATAATAAATGTCAGCAGCTGATTGCCACCGGCCAGTTCAGCGAGCATTAGGTGGAAATGCAGCGAATCAAGATGTTGCTGGCGCTCAGTCTCACTATCGTCCGCCGGGTCTGCGTAACTATGCAGGCTTTCACGTAAGCGTGTCATATCGCTGGCAGCCACGTTCCCCGCTAACGAAGCGGCTAGTTCAGGCTCTAACGCCAAGCGTATCTGGTAGATATCTTTGATTGAGATCTCTTTGAAAAACAGGTAATTGCTTAATAGCGATACCGCTTTGGCCTCGCTCATCTCACGCACAAAAGCGCCACCTCCGGGCCCTGTGCGAGTTTCAACCAACCCCTGGGCTTCCAGTACTCGCGTGCTCTCACGTACCGTCCCTTTCGACACCTGCAGGGTCTCCATCAGCTCCGACTCGCTAGGTAGCCGGTCACCCGGCTTTAGGTGCCTGTCCACGATCCAGCATTTAATGGTTTCCGCCACCTGATAAGGGCGGCGCTGAGGGGCGTTTTTTAACATGCTATCAACAACATCCTTGGTAATAAGCAGCAAGAGTACCAGAGAGATCGCGAGTTTGGATGCCACATAAAAGGTTATCTAGCGCATAAATACGTTTAAAAATATCTGGCTGGCACTAACTAGTAAACTGGTCTATTCTTGTGCGTACTATTTCATCGAAGCATTCAAAAGGAGCTTAATTGATGGCTTTCGAAACACTGTTTACTCCCCTCCAACTGGGCAGCCTATCGATTCCTAACCGCGTCATTATGGCGCCACTGACTCGTTCACGTACGCCAGATAGCGTACCGGGTAAGATGCAGGAAGCTTATTACGGTCAGCGCGCAGGAGCGGGGCTGATCATCAGCGAAGCCACCAACATCTCTCCCACTGCCCGGGGCTATGTGTATACACCCGGTATTTGGACGGATGAGCAGGAAACAGGCTGGAAAGGCGTTGTTGACGCAGTACACGCCAAAGGTGGCCGTATTGCTCTGCAACTGKGGCACGTTGGGCGAGTTTCTCACGAAATGGTTCAACCTGACGGCCAACAGCCGGTAGCACCGAGTGCCTTGAAAGGCGAAGGCGCCCAGTGTTTCGTAGAGTTTGAAGACGGCACCGCTGGCCAGCACCCCACCAGCACGCCCCGCGCGCTGGAAACCGACGAGATCCCCGGCATTGTTGCAGACTATCGCCAAGCGGCCGAACGCGCCAAGCGTGCTGGTTTCGATATGGTCGAAGTCCACGCCGCGAACGCCTACTTGCTTAACCAGTTCCTGGCGACGGGTACCAACAAGCGTACCGACCAGTACGGCGGTTCACTGGAAAACCGTGCTCGCTTCCCGCTGGAAGTGGTTGATGCGGTGATTGACGTTTACGGTGCTGACCGGGTTGGCATACGCATGACGCCGTTTATCGAACTGTTTGGTTTGACCGACGATGAGCCGGAAGCGATGGCGTTCTACATGGCTGAGCAGCTTTCAAAGCGTGGGTTGGCCTATCTGCACCTGAACGAGCCCAACTGGGCCGGTGGCGATATCACCTTCCCTGACGGTTTTCGTGAGCAGATGCGTGAGCGCTTTAGCGGTAGCCTGATCTACTGCGGTAACTACGATGCAGAGCGCGCTGAGGCCCGCATTAGCGAAAACACTACCGATGCAGTGGCTTTCGGCCGCCCCTACATTGCTAACCCCGATCTACCCGAGCGCTTCCGCGTTAAAGCACCGCTCACCGAGCCGAATCACGAAACGTTCTATGGCGGTGATGAGAAGGGATACACCGACTATCCATTTATGGATAATGGCTATGACCGTATGAGTTAAACAGCACACGACTATTGCTGTTACTCCCTTACGTTGGAAAAGCATCACTTCGGTGATGCTTTTTTATATCTGCCCATTGTAAAACACTGCTAGGCTATTGATTCTTTCGTATGAACAGACAGGTGATCAATGTTTGGTTCGCTATTAGCGCTGCTGGTCTCTCTACTGCTTGTTGGCCTTACGGCCAGCACCGGCGCGCGCTTTCGGCCGGATGGCTGGTACCGTGAACTGCGTAAACCCACCTGGACTCCGCCGGATATCGCCTTCCCTATTGCTTGGGGCATACTGTACTTATTAATGGCGATCGCCGCATGGCGGATATATATGGCCGACGCATCGGTATGGCGTACCGCAAGCTTAGCGGTTTACGCGTTGCAACTTTTAGTCAATGCAGCCTGGTCGTGGCTGTTCTTTGGCCGCAAGCAGATTGTCGCTGCGCTGGTAGATATTGTGGTGTTACTGGCGTTAATTACTATCGCCATCACACTGTTTTACCAAGTAAGCACGCTAGCCGCATGGTTAATGGTGCCTTACTGGCTCTGGGTAGCACTTGCACTGGCGCTCAATGCCAGCATTGTTCGCTTAAATAACGCCTGAGTGCTAATTAAAAAACAAAGGGTTTTGAGACTATGGATCGCACCACCACCATAATACTATTAGCCTTCGCGTCGCTGGTATTAGGCGCACTGGCAACGGCGATATTTATTTATGTGATTGTGCCTTGGCGGCGGAGGCGGCGAAAAAAACGCGCGGATGCAATAGCCAAAGCCGCTAATCCAACATCTTCACCAACGGATAGCCCTGAAGAACCTGAGCCGTCCAAACCTGCCAAGTCCAGCAAAACGGTGAAACAGCACTCGCTGTTTATAATTTTTGATCAGCCTAATGAAAGTTCAGATGAGCGCCTAACCGAGTGGTTGCGTGAAAAAGGCGCCCATTACGACTCGCTCAAAAAAGTATTCTTGATTAACGGGCAGCAGCCCGCTAACCCAATTACCATCGCCAACGCATTTTTACCCGGCGAACTGCCCGATCTTTTTAGAGAGGGCGCCAGTGAAACGATCAAAGGTATCAGTTTGATCGTTAAGCCTCCTTTGCGTAAACGCCGAAACCAGCAAGTAGTTATTTTTGTTGAACTTGCCAAGGAAGCGGCGACGTTATTCAATGCCAATGTGCTGGATACCAGTCACGATGTGGCAACAGAAGAAACTTACGCCCAGATCATTGGCGAGTAGCCTTAGCGATGCCTGGTTTATACGACTCCCTGGCTACGCAGGTAGTCATCGTAGCTGCCGCTGAAATCGATGATGCCCTCCGGCTGCATATCAATAATGCGCGTGGCTAGCGATGAAACGAACTCGCGGTCGTGGCTCACAAACAGCAGCGTGCCGGGGTAGTTCTCCAGGGCCAGGTTCAACGCCTCAATCGACTCCATATCCAGGTGGTTCGTCGGCTCATCCATCAGCATTACGTTGGGCTGAGTAAGGATTAACTTACCGAACAGCATGCGCCCCTGCTCGCCACCGGAAATGACCTTCACCGATTTACCAATATCGTCGCTGGAAAACAGCATCCGCCCCAGAGCACCGCGAACCACCTGCTCACCACCTTGAGTCCAGGCCGACATCCACTCAAAAAGCGTGGCGTCGACGGCAAAGTCGTCGCTGTGATCCTGAGCAAAAACACCCACCTCAGCGGCTTCGGTCCACTTCACTTCGCCAGCATCCGGGTGCAACTCGCCCGCCAGGGTTTTCAGCAGCGTTGTTTTGCCGATGCCGTTGGGGCCGATGATGGCAATGCGCTCACCGGCTTCCACGGTCATGGATAAACGTTCGAACAATGCCTTCTCGCCGTTATAAGCCTTGGTAATGCCATCCACATTAACGGCGTTGCGGTGGATCTTCTTGGCCTGATCAAAGCGGATAAAGGGACTGACCCGGCTTGAGGGCTTGATATCTTCCAGCTTGATTTTGTCGATTTGACGCGCCCTAGACGTGGCCTGTTTGGCCTTCGAGGCGTTAGCGGAGAAGCGGCTAACGAACTGCTGCAGCTCGGCAATCTGGGCTTTCTTCTTGGCGTTGTCCGAGTGCTGACGCTCTCGGACCGCGGTGGCGGCGGTCATGTAATCATCGTAGTTACCCGGGAACAGGGTAATTTCGCCGTAATCCAGATCCGCCATATGGGTGCAGACGCTGTTCAGGAAGTGACGGTCGTGGGAGATGATGATCATGGTGCTGCTGCGCGCTTTAAGAATATCTTCCAGCCAGCGGATAGTGTTGATATCCAGGTGGTTGGTAGGCTCATCCAGTAGCAGCACGTCCGGGTCTGAGAACAGCGCCTGAGCCAGCAGCACCCGTAGCTTCCAACCCGGTGAGACTTCGCTCATCGGGCCGGTGTGTTGCTCAATGGGAATCCCCAGGCCCAGTAACAGCTCCCCCGCGCGGGGTTCAGCCGTATAACCGTCGAGCTCGGCAAAGCGTACTTCCAAATCGGCGACGGCCATGCCGTCCTCTTCGCTCATCTCCGCCAGCGAATAAATACGTTCCCGTTCGGCCGCGACTGACCAGAGTTCTACATTGCCCATGATCACGGTATCGATCACCCGCTCATTTTCAAACGCGAACTGATCCTGACGCAGCTTACCCAACCGCGTACTGCTATCCAGCATCACCTGGCCGGAAGAGGGCTCCAAATCGCCACCGAGAATTTTCATAAAGGTGGATTTGCCACAGCCGTTCGCGCCGATCAGGCCGTAACGGTTGCCGTTATTGAATTTAACGGAGACATTTTCAAACAGGGGCTTGGCCCCAAACTGCATGGTGATATTGGCGGTTGCGATCACAAAAGGAGCCCGGTTAGCGTGTCATTAACAGTAATAGAAAGGCTCGCGATTCTACGCGCTATTGGGCGGGTATTCACCCATCAGACTTTAGTCATATCAGGCGATGGCCGGGATATCGAGCAGAAAGCGTTGATCATCAATCGCTTGGCGCAATCGCGAGTGTAAAATATCGACAATTCCGTGGTGCTCTCCCACCAGTTGGGTCGTGGTAACGGAGAGCCCTGGATGCTGCTGTTCAGCGGCGGCACAAATTTCGGCAATATCGCCGCCCTCCCCGGCGTGGCGCCCTGGTGAAAGAAACAGCATCGCCAGGATCACCGGGCCTGCCTTGAACTCGGGTGTCACTAGCAAGTTTTCCAGCAGCGGTTCGTTAAAGCGGTACTCATCGCCCTCGCGGCGCTCCATGGAGGCAGCGGCAACACAGGCGACGTCATCGCCAAGCAGTACACTAAGTTGCCCCGCCAGGCGGTTTCGTACGGCGGTGACTTCGGGAATCGGGCTACCGTGATCCACCAACGCCACGTGAGGCTTGGAACCTGGTCGAAGCTGGTCGCGCACGTTATCGGCCAGCAGGTGGGCCAAACGCAGGTCATTACCCCCGAACTCATCCACCAAGGGCTGGGCCACCCGCACCTTCACGTGGGGGAACCGCTCCTGCATAGTTGCCATGCGTTCAGGCAGGTAACCCGTCAGCGCTTTGCTGGGGCCGAAAAAGAACGGCAGGATAATGATTTCCGTTGCCCCCTGCTCGGCGCTGTGCTCTGCGGCGGGGCCAAGCGTTGTAGCGGGAATCCCCCCCACCTCTTCTGCGGGAATCTTATTAGAGTGCAGCAGCGAAGCCGCCTGCACGGTTTCACCAATAAGCTCGCTAAGCGAAGCCGCCACACGGCGTAAATTGAGCGTTGCCTGGGGCCGCAGGGAGCCATTATCGACCAGAAAAATCGCGCGCATGTCTGTCTCCCAAGTAATCGTCAATGACATGATAAGATGGACGTTGGAACAAATACGCCGAGAACATGATGCTTGATACTGATGTTTGACACCACTGCCTTAAATCAGCAAAGAAACTTCTTCGAGGGTCAGGCGGCTATATGGCTGTTTGGCTACGGCTCCCTGATTTGGAAGGCTGACTTTGCCTACTTGGAGCGCCGCCCGGCTTATATTCACGGCTGGGAGCGTCGATTTTGGCAGGCCTCCCACGACCACCGCGGCACCCCTGAAGCACCTGGCCGTGTGGCGACACTGGTTCGCSCCCAGGATTCGATTTGCCACGGCATGGCCTACCGCATTACCCCAGAAGTGCTGGCACCACTGGATGTGCGGGAGAAAAACGGTTATTTGCGGGAAAAAGTACCGCTGACCTTTGTTGATGACAATGGCAACGGGACAGAACAGAGTGAAGGGCTTATCTACTTGGCCAGCGATGATAACCCTGCCTTTCTGGGCGAGGCGCCGCTTGCCGAGATCGCTCAGCAAATTGCCAACGCCCATGGCCCCAGCGGCCCCAACCGCGAGTACTTAGTGAATCTAGCCATCGCGCTACGCGAGCTGGGCGCGGAAGATGCGCATATTTTTGCGCTAGAGCAGCAACTGAAGCATTTTTGATTCCACTAACCGATTTTTTACCTATGGGCATTTTTTATAACAATTTTATAAACAAACCCCAGGCTCGCTCGTCTTACTAGATAGAAGGGCTAAACAGAGGGGTCAAATAGTTTAACTTCGCGTATATCGACCTGTTCCCACACACGCTCAGTCATATAAGGCTCTTGCGCTAACCAAGCCTCTAAATCTTCTCGCGTAGTAAATCTGAAATGGGCATTTGAGCCAATCATTTTACCTTCATCGTTGAGAATCACCCCGCCACTGACGAAATTACCTGACCGATAGAGGGTACGTAGGCCTTCCAGGTGTGGCTCGCGACAAGCCAAGCGGCGGTCCAAGGCGCCCTCATCGGTGTAGTCGTAGGCGACCAATGCATATTGCTTCATTTACTACTCCTCTCTGTGTGCCTACATCATCAACCACGAAAGAATAAACAGCCCTAACACGGTACGCACAATACCGCCTAGCAGCGAGCCGCGCAGAAACGCGCGCAAACCGCCCCACAGGATCAGCAGTCCAATCACTAAGACGGCAATGCTGAAAAACGAATCGTTGATCCCCAAAGACCTAGTTAGGCCATCGATAAAATCACCAAACGCGCCAAAAAAATTGGTGAAAATACCTAACAGAAACTCAACCACCACACGGATGGCTTCGCCGATAGTCTGGCCGATTTCGTCAAAAAAGCCGTTTGCCTGCATCGCGTTTGCTTGCATTGATAGTACTCAATAATGAGAAGGATAAGCAGCATTGTCGGTTAAATACGCTGACTGAGCAAAGCAGCACAAAATCCCGCGCCCCTTGGCCTTCAATTTTTAGCGTCTTTCCTGCCAAGCAACTATCATAAGAACTATAAAACGTTCGTTTAAATAAACACAATTACCGTCGCTACGCGCTAGGTTATGACCATGACTCACCACTACCCGCTTGCCGACCAACTCCAAGCCAACACACACCGGGTGGAAAACCAGCCTCTCGCGCTGGAGAATTACAACAGCTACACAGCTGATCGTGCGCTTCTGGAAGGCGTTAAACGCGAAGGGGTTACTGACGACACCTCACTCAAGGCATTTGGTCAGTGGGCTGGCTCCGCCGAGGCGATTGCTTTGGGGTTTGACGCCAACCGCCATTCACCGCAGCTGGTAACCCATGACCGACAAGGCCATCGGGTCGATTTGATCGAGTTTCATCCGGCCTATCATCAGCTTATGCAAACGGCGGTAGAGCACGGCTTGCATGCTAGCCCTTGGCGAAACCCTCAGCCGGGCGCCCATGTTACGCGCGCCGCCAACTACTATCTCAACACTCAGGTGGAAGCGGCGCACGGCTGCCCGATCACCATGACATTTGCTGCCCTGCCTGCATTACGCCATCAGCCCAGCTTGCTTGAACAATGGGGTGATAAAATCACTGCGCCCCATTACGACCCACGCAACGTGCCCTATTTCGAAAAACAGGGCGTTACCCTCGGCATGGCGATGACCGAGAAGCAGGGTGGCTCCGATGTGCGGCTTAACACCACACGCGCCTACCCGATTGATCAAGGCGGTCCGGGTGGGGCTTTTGAGCTGGTGGGGCATAAGTGGTTTGTCTCCGCGCCGATGTGCGACGCTTTCCTGGTACTCGCCCAAGCGCCTGGCGGCTTGAGCTGTTTTTTGCTGCCACGCTGGCGGCCCGATGGCACTAAAAATCCGCTCCACATCCAGCAACTAAAACGCAAAATGGGCAACGTGGCGAATGCATCCAGTGAAACGGAACTGCGAGGCGCCTTTGCCTGGATGGTGGGCGATGAAGGCCGCGGTGTGCGCACCATTATTGAGATGGTGGCCATGACCCGCTACGACTGCATGATTGGCTCCGCGGCGGGGATGCGTCAGGCCACTGCCCAGGCAATTCACCATGCCTCTCATCGACATGCCTTCGGGGCACGCTTGAGCGAGCAGCCACTGATGCAAAACGTGCTCGCCGACCTGGCCATTGAGAGCGAAGCCGCGACTACCCTGATGCTGCGCATGGCCCGAGCGATGGATCAGCAAGACAACGAGCACGAGCGCTTGCTTGCTCGCATTGCCACGCCGGTCGGCAAGTACTGGATCTGTAAACGCACGCCCCATCACGCCTATGAAGCGATGGAAGTCATCGGCGGTAGCGGCGTCATGGAAACTCATATAATGCCGCGCCTATTCCGTGAATCGCCCATTAATGCCATTTGGGAAGGCAGTGGCAACGTTCAGTGCCTGGATATCCTACGCGCGATTGAAAAGCAGCCTGAAGTGCTCGATGCCTACTTCGCCGAACTTGCCAAAGCGCAAGGCGCCGACGGGCATCTTGACCGCTTTATTCACCACTTACAGCGGGCGATGCAGAATACCCAAGCGCTTCAATACCGCGCCCGCCAGTTGGCGGACAGCATGGCCCTGGCGTTACAGGGCGCCCTGCTGGTACAGCACGCCCCCTCCTATGTGGCCGATGCATTTTGCGCTGGGCGACTAGCTGAGCGCAGTGGTCTCAATACAGGCACGCTGCCCACCGGGCTGGATTGCGCGGCGATCATCGAGCGTGCTAAGCCCTTGGAATAAGCCCCGTGGAATAAGCGTTCACGACCTTAGTCGACTTCCATGCTAAAAATAGTCACGTTACAACTGACAGTGTTAAAGGCAATAAGTAACAAGGTAGTAGCGGGAGAGCTTGACGCATCTGACAGCTATCACGATGACGCCAGCGCCGAAGGAGCAACTGCCCCGGAAACTCTCAGGCAACCGGACCGCTATCACCCTCGCTTTCCGAAGAGCGGCTGATGACTGCGTCACTCAGCCCACCGAAGGAGCAAGCGCACCCAACGGGTGCGTGAATCTCTCAGGTTCCATGACGGAAGGGGTACGCCCAGCAGCTTACGCCGTTAGGTGGGATTCCCGACGCTCATACAATCTGGAGAGAGTTATGCAACGCATTGCCGTTATCGGTGGTGGTATTACCGGCATTACCAGCGCCTACGCCCTGGCTAAACGTGGCTATGACGTCACCGTCTTTGAAAAGCATCGCTACGCGGCGATGGAAACATCCTTTGCCAACGGCGGTCAGCTCTCGGCGTCAAACGCCGAAGTATGGAACCACTGGCCGACGGTAATCAAAGGCCTGCGCTGGATGCTGAGAAACGACGCACCGCTGCTAGTTAACCCCCGCCCAAGCTGGCACAAACTCAGTTGGTTTGGCGAATTTATCGCCTCAATCCCTCGCTACTCCGCCAACACCACCGAGACCGCACGGCTGGCCATTGCCGCACGCGAGCACCTGTTCCAGTGGGCGCAGGAAGAGCAGATCGATTTCGATTTAAAGCAGAAAGGTATTCTACATATCTATCGCGATAAAGCGGGCTATGAACACGCCGCCAAAGTATCGCAACTACTCAGCAAAGGCGGATTGGAGCGACAACCGGTGACGCCCGAAGAAATGCGCGCCATCGAACCCACCCTGGCGGGCAACTACTACGGTGGATTCTTCACCGAAAGCGACGCCACCGGTGATATTCATAAGTTTACCCATGGCCTAGCGCAAGCCGCTGAACGACGCGGCGTAACACTTAACTATGGCCACAACGTGCAGGATATCGGCGCGGATGAGCAGCACGCCTGGGTCACTGCCGATGATATTACCGATCTCGGTGGTGAACCGGTGCGCGAAACCTTTGATAGCGTAGTCGTATGCGCCGGGGTGGGCAGCCGTGCTCTGGCTGCCAAGCTAGGCGACCGGGTCAATATCTACCCGGTTAAAGGCTATTCGATTACCGTGCAGCTTGACGATGCTGCCTCTCAACAGGCCGCTCCAACGGTCAGCCTGCTGGATGATGAAACCAAGCTGGTCACCAGCCGCCTTGGGGATGAGCGCTTCCGCATCGCCGGTACCGCCGAATTTAACGGCTTTAATCGCGATATCCGCGACAACCGCATCCGCCCGCTAATCCGCTGGGTGGAAGAGTGCTTCCCGGGCGTCAGCACCCGCCGCGTGGTGCCCTGGGCAGGCTTACGCCCGATGCTGCCTAACATGCTACCCAAGGTTGGCCGCGGCAAGCTGCCCACCGTGTTCTACAACACCGGCCACGGCCACCTGGGCTGGACGCTCTCTGCGATTACCGCCGATATGCTGGCGGATGCGGTTCAAGCGTCTGCTAAAGAGGAACGAGCTAGGGATATTCCTGGCGTGCGTGCAGGACGTTAACTATCTCAATACAGCCTGATGCTAAACGGTAAACCACGATATAGTTGGGGTGGACCACGGCTTCACGCATACCGACAACTCGCCCTGGGCGGTACAAATAGGGATGCTGTGGTAGCGCCTCGGTCGCTTCTTCAATGGCTTGATAAAGTGCTTCGGCGGCGTAGGGATCGCCCACAACAACGATTCGCGGGCTTGGGGGCGCCACTCCACTAGCAGCATCGCGACGTTTAGCGATCAGTTCACGCATTTCACCCATCACGTCATCGTGGGGAATTGAAGGCCTGGGATCATCCAGGCTGGCTTGTACGCTCTCGCGGAACCAGCGTTGATAGCTGTCTGACTGCTCCTGCGTCTCAAATTCGCTGATGATCGGATCCAGTGGGGTGCTCATAAAGCGCCTCCTGTGTGTGTTTGAGTTAGTCTAGTGCAACGCAGCCCTCGCTGTCAGCCTAGATACCCAGTTAGCAATGTAAAACAGGCATCGAAACCAGGCGCTGATTTAAGTGATAGCTAAGTAGACTCAACTGGGAACAATACTTTACTTACTCACACCGCTGGCGCCTCGAGTTCCAGAAAGCGCCGTACCCGGTCAGTTTTAGGGTTCTCAAAGAACTCGCTTGGGTGGGATTTTTCAATAATGATGCCTTTATCGAGGAACACCACTTGATCGGAGACCGCCCGAGCAAACTCCATCTCGTGGGTCACCAGCACCATGGTGTAGCCCTCTTTGGAGAGGTCTTTGATGACCCCTAGCACTTCGCCGACCAGCTCCGGGTCTAACGCTGAAGTCGGCTCATCAAACAGCATCACCTTGGGCTGCATGGCGAGCGCCCGGGCAATCGCGACCCGTTGCTTCTGCCCGCCCGAAAGCGTGTAAGGGTACTGCTCGCGTTTGTCGGCCATACCGACTTTTTCGAGCAGCGCCATGGCCCGCTCTTCGGCCTCGGCATTACTTAAGCCCTGAACGTGAATAGGCGCCTCGGTGACATTACGCAGCACGCTTAAGTGGGGCCAGAGGTTAAAGCCCTGAAACACCATGCCTAAGCGCGCGCGCATACCCGCCAGCTCACGGCGCGACATCGATTTGCCGGTATCGCTAACGCCGATGCGGTCACCGTCGATACGAATATCGCCGCAGTCGGGCTGCTCGAGCCAGTTAATGCAGCGTAGCAGGGTAGATTTACCCGAGCCCGAGGAGCCTAAAATACTCACCACTTCACCGGGCTGCACTTCCAGCGATACATCACGCAGTACCTCAGTGCCATCAAAGCTTTTGGAGAGGTTACGAATACTAACAGCGGCGGTCTCAGGCATTTTCGAATCCTCGCTTGGCGCCAAAACGGCCAATCATTTTGATAAACAGTTCTAAACCAATACTGATCAGCCAGTAGAAGCCAATCACCACGATGAAAGCTTCCATGGGAATGAAGTAGGTACTCGACAGGCTGCTCGCCGCCGCGGTGAGTTCGCGCACGGTGATAATCACCAGAAAGGCGGTGTCTTTGAGCAGGATAATCAGTTGATTGCCCAGCAAGCCGCGGGTTTTTAATATCAGTTGCGGCAAGATAATGCGCATAAACATTTTAGTCTGAGAAAACCCTTGGGCGATGGCTGCTTCTACTTGACCTTGGGCAAAAGTAGCGCGGCAACCACGTAGAATTTCTGCAAAGTAAGCGCCGTGGTAAATCACCAGGGCAATAATACCGGCCGTCCAGGCGCTCATACGAATGCCTGCGCTGGGTAAACCGTAATAGAGCAGATACGCCAGTATCAAAAACGGCAACATGCGCATGCCATCAATAAAGATCCGCAGCGGAATCTTCATACGCGGGCGAGATCCTTCCAACAAGAACACCATGCTGCTGCCCATTAAAAAAGCTAGCACGGCGGATAAACCAAACAGTTTTAAGGTGTTATAAAAACCACTAAAAAACACATCGTAAGATGACCAAAGAATTTCCCAGTTGCTCATAGAGMCTCCCTAAACGACCACCTTAGACGGCCAGCCGGCTGGCTTTGCGCTCAGCCACACGTTGAAACCACACCAACAGACTGATAATCAGCATATACAGCGCCGCAGCCGCTAAAATGGGTGGCAGTGGGTCGTAGGTAACCGCTGAAATACGGTTGGTCACACGGGTAAGGTCGACCACGCCGATGACGGCAATGGCGGGACTGCCTTTGATTAGGAACGACATCTCGTTGACCAAGCCCGGCAGGCTGGTAATGGTAATTTGTGGCAGCATGATGCGGCGGAAATAGACCCATGGGGTCATGCCAATCGCCAGCGCAGCTTCGCGCTGCTCTTTGGAGAAGTTGTTGAACGCAGAGCGCCAAATTTCGGCGTTAAAGGCAGTGGTATTGAGGGTTAGCGCAATAATMCCGGCCACATTGCGGTTGAGGTTAACACCCATGGTCGGCGCGGTTAAGAAGATAAACAGCACCAGCGTCACCAGCGGCGTTGCCCGCGCCAGGCTAATGTAGACGCCTAGCAATTGATGCAAAACGGGGATTTTTGCCACCCTAAGCAATGCAATCAAAAGCCCCATTACCACACCGATGGCAATGGAGATGCCGGATATCCACAGCGTTGTCCAGGCACCCTGAATGAGAAGTCCCCATGCGCTACTGTCCATGCTCACTCACCCCCTGATTCGCTTGATTGGATAGCAGCCGCCCGGCTAATGCCCAGGCGGCTGGCGAAGGTGATGGCTTACATACCGGCCATTTCGTGGAACTCTTCCACTGAGGTGATCGGCGTTGTCGGTAGGTCGTCAAAGGACTCGCCAAACCATTTTTCCTGCAGCTCGGCCAAGCGGCCGGAATCACGCAGGTGGCTCATAAAGTCAGTGATATAGGCCAGCAGTTCGGGACTATCTTTACGCATCGGCCAAGCCACATAGCCTGGGCCGGAGACGGCTTGGCCTGCTTCGAATACGTCAGGACGCTCACTGATCAGATCATTTACCGGCACAATGGAGTTGATAACGTAATCAACACGGCCATTGGCGAGATCGGCGTAGATTTCTGGATAGGCTTCATACTGCATGACCTCGCCCAGTTCGCCACCGCTCTCTTCCAGCATGACTTCCAGCTCTGGCAGGCGCGATAGCAGTGCGCTACCTGCTTGAACGCCTAGCGTCATACCGCTTAAATCTTCAACGCTATTGATACGGTCATCGCCCGCCCGCTTAATGTAAAAGTGCTGGGCAGAGGCAAACGGCGGCGCGTAATTAAACACCCGCAGGCGCTCATCGGTCACCGACGCGCCGGTCAGTGCCATGTCGTACTGGCCCGACGAAACCGACGCGAGCAGCCCTGTCCAGGGCAGAATATCCTGGCGGATTTCGAAGTCAGCGTACTCCTCCAGTTCAATCAATATATCTTTGATAAAGCCATCCGGGTCGCTGCCACTCATAAAGTTAAACGGCGCGTAATTATCTTCGGTGGCCACGGTCATGTAACCACGGCTCTCGATTTCCTCTAAATCCGCAGCGCTCACGGTCAGTGGAACGCTTATAGCCAGTGCTCCCATGCTCAACACTGAGGCTAATGCCATTATTTTTTTCATCGTCCGTTACTCCCTAAGTTTTCAAAACTTGTGCTTTTAAAACCTATGCTTTTAAAACCTATGCTTTTAAAACCTGTGCTTTCAAAACCTGGCTTTCAAAAAGAGTGGTCAAAACATCACTCGCCTATTTTCGTCAGCCCTATTGCCGTCAGCGATGCTACTGCCAACGCTGCGGCGACGTTTTGGCGATTTGCAGAAGCTGATTCACCCTAGATTTTTATCATCGCTGGGATTAGAGCCAGTTAGCGTAAATTAAAAGGACAGCTGCGAATCAGAAAACTGGCATGAAAGATGCACTGCAGTAATGGTATACCGCCTATTGATAAGGCAAGAAATCATAGGAGTGCTGGATGACAACGCTGTGTCTTGAGGTCGACCCTAACGCTGCCCCCTGCCTGCAAGAACAGCTGCGTAAAACGCTGTTAGAAGCCATTCGCATGGGCAGCTTACCCACCGATGACGCACTCCCCTCCTGCCGCAAGCTTTCCCAACAGCTGGGTATTTCGCGCAATACGGTAGCGATTGTTTACGAAAAACTGGTCGAAGACGGCTACCTGATCAGTCGCCCTCGTAGCGGTTATTACTTACACCCTGATTATAATGAGCCTCAATCAGCGCTTAATGCCTCTTTAACCGCGATCACTGAGAGCAGTAGCGCCTCAACCGCTGCACCAAACTGGCACAAACGCATTTCCCAGCGCCCTACTAACTACCAAGGCATTCTTAAACCCGGCAATTGGTCAGAGTATGCCTATCCGTTTATTTATGGTCAGTTAGATACGCGCCTCTTCCCACTCGCTCAATGGCGCGATGTGTCCCGGCGTTTATTAAGCTCCCAGCGCGATAAACCGTGGCTGCGCGACCGCATTGATCAGGATGACCCTTTACTCATTGAGCAACTGCGTAAGCGTATTTTGCCTCGTCGAGGTATTTTTGCCCGACCGGAAGAGATACTGATCACCATGGGAACGCAAAATGCGCTCTATTTGATTGCGCAACTGCTTTGCCATCGGGGGACGAGCGTGGCCCTGGAGTCCCCGGGTTATCGCGAGGCGATGAACGTATTTGCCCAGCGCGGCGCTAGTCTGCAGTTCCAAACTGTGGATGCAGACGGCATGCGCCTGGAAGGGTCTCAGCAGTGTGACTATCTGTATGTGATGCCCAGCCACCAAGTTCCCACGGGCGTGACCATGAGCCGCGAGCGACGCGAGGCGCTATTGGCCCAACTCCCCTACCGCGACCAAATCGTGATTGAGGATGACTACGACGCCGAGATTCACGGCGACCAGTTTGCGCTGCCAGCGCTGAAAGCCAGTGCGCAGAGCGCGCGGATTATCTACATGGGCAGCTTATCCAAGGCGCTTTCGCCTGGGCTGCGCATGGGTTACGTAGTGGCAGATGCAGAGTTAATTGACGAGCTGCGGGCGCTACGCCGCATGATGTATCGCCACCCGCCCGCGGCGTTGCAGCACCAACTGGCGCAGTTTATTTCTCAAGGTTATTACGAGCGCTATCTCAAACTGCATGTGGAAGAGATAGACCAGCGCCGGGATGCCATGCGACTCGCCATTGAACAGGCCTTGCCTGGCTGCCAGAGCCACAGCAGCAATCGTTCAAGCGCCTTCTGGATGGAAGCAGACGCCAGCATCGATACCCAGCGGCTGGCCTGGCATGCCGCTCAACGTGGAGTGTTGATTGAACCCGGTTTTCAACACTTCTTCGATGCCGCCCCGCCACGGCGCTTTTTCCGTTTGGGGTTTGGCGCCATCGAAAGGGAGCGTATCGACCCAGGCATACAGCGCCTGGGCCTCGCTTACGATAACGCTTTAAGTACTTAAGCAATTATTATCAGCTAGATAAAGCGTAGCTTTCAAAAACACGTTCAAGAATTGCCAAGCCCTCTTCGATCTCCGCTGCTGACACAATGCACGGCGGCACAACATGAATGCGGTTTTCGACGGTAAACACCAGCAAGCCTTGCTCCATCAGCTGTTGTTTTAGTTTTAGCACTTCCGCTCCAGGCATAGGCGTTTTGCGTACTGGGTCGCTGACCAGCTCCAAAGCGTGAAATACGCCCAAGCCACGCCAATCGCCGATCACCGCATGGCGCTCGGCAAGCTGCTGTAACCCTTCCGCTAACAGGCCGTTCCCGATCTTATCGGCATTTTCAACGATGCCCTCTTCTTCCATGGCGTCCAGGGTCGCGACTATCGCCGCCATTGCCAACGGATGACCGGAATAGGTTAGGCCGCCGACAAAAAAGTGGTCATCGAAGTAGTCTGAAATAGGTGCTGAAATAATCACCCCACCGGCAGGTACGTAGCCTGAGTTGACCCCTTTGGCAAAAACAATCAAATCCGGCGCCATATCGTAATGTTCAAAGGCGAACCAGCGCCCCGTACGCCCGAAACCTGCCATCACTTCATCGAGAATCAACACAATGCCAAACTCATCGGCCAGCCTTCTAACGCCCTGTAGGTAGGCCTTGGGAGGCAATAGCACCCCTGCGGTACCGGGAATGGTTTCGAGCAGAATGGCCGCGACGGCGTTGGCGCCTTCGCACTCAATCACCCGACGCAAATGGGTCAATGCCCGCTCACACTCTTCATCCTCGTCCCGCGCCCAGAACTCACTGCGATAGAGGTAAGGGTTAAAGAAGTGTACGTGCCCGCTGGCATACTCATTGGGCACACGTCGCCAGTCACCGGTCGCGGCAATCGCTGAACCGGTATTGCCATGATAGGAGCGGTAGGCAGAGAGTATTTTGCTGCGCCCGGTATAAAGGCGCGCCATGCGAATGGCATTTTCATTGGCATCGGCCCCGGCATTAGTGAAAAACACCTTACTGAAACCAGCAGGTGCTTTGGCAATAATCCGTTTGGCGGCCTCACCGCGGGCTAAATTGGCATGCGCCGGGGCAATAGTACATAGGCTAGCGGCCTGGGCTTGAATCGCACTCACCACTTTAGGATGCTGATGGCCGATGTTGGTATTAACGAGCTGGCTACTAAAATCCAAATACGAATGTCCCGCATAGTCCCAAACGCGGCAACCTTCAGCACCCGCAATGACCATGGGGTCTAAACTGCCTTGCTGGGCCCAGGAATGGAACACATACTGACGATCCAAGCCGTGTACATAGCGGTTATCTACATCACGGGTGGGTGGATAAGAAGCAGCAATAGTGGCATTCATAGCAGGCACCCTGTTTTAATCCATTAGGAAATAGTGTGCTTGCCAGCCTAGTGAGTTTGATCCTTGAGGCTGTAGGGCCAGTCGCAACACATCAACGGGACAGACAATGTCACATCGGCTGTTGTTAACTGGCCCTAATGGCTTGAGCCAACGTTGCTTACAGTGAAACAAGCATGGGCAATGTCGCCCTATTAAGCATTAACTAACATGGAGATAGTGCAATGCCTAGCGTACTTATCACGGGAGCTACTTCGGGGTTTGGTAAAGCGGCAGCGCAGCGCTTTGCCAAAGCAGGTTGGTCGTTAATTCTAACGGGCCGTCGTGAAGAGCGCCTAAAAGCATTAGAGGAAGAGCTTTCCAAACAAGTGCCTGTGCTAACGTTAGCCCTCGATGTACGCGATAGTGATGCAGTCACTGACGCCATTAGCCACCTGCCGGAAAGCTTCCTGCCACTGACGTGTTTGATCAACAATGCGGGCTTGGCCCTGGCACCGGAACCGGCGCAAAAGGTGGCGCTGGAAGATTGGCACACGATGATTGATACCAATATAACGGGCTTGGTCAACGTCACTCACGCGGCGTTGCCACTGCTACTCAAAACGGGTAAAGGCGCCAGCATTCTTAATCTTGGCTCGGTGGCGGGACAGTGGCCGTACCCAGGCGGGCACGTTTATGGCGCATCGAAAGCCTTTGTGCAGCAGTTCAGCTATAACCTACGCTGCGACCTGTTAGGTACCGGTGTGCGCGTCACCGATCTTGCCCCCGGCATGGCCGAAACCGAGTTCACACTGGTTAGAACCAAAGGCAACCAGGCCGCTTCCGATGCGCTTTACCGAGGCACCACGCCACTCCAGGCGGAAGATATTGCCGAGCAACTTTACTACTTGGCTACGCTTCCCGACCATATCAACATCAATCGTTTAGAAATTATGACCGTTCGTCAGGCGTGGTCACCGTTCGCGATCGATCGCGACCAAGATTAAGCTTGCTTAACAGCGGGTAATAAGCCCCCCGTTGACACTTGATCACGCCCTTCCTCTTTCGCGAGGTAAAGGGCGTTATCCACTCGCTTCATGACGTTTTTAATCGTTTCTTGCGAATAAACCTCCACAACACCAAAGCTGGCCGTAACACCGCCTTGAATAGGGAAGTCGGTATGTTTGATGGCGGCGCGAACTTTTTCGGCGAGCCGCACGGCCTGCTCAAGGGAGGTTTCAGGGGCTAGTAACATAAACTCTTCCCCGCCCCAGCGTGCGCAACAATCCGCTTTACGTAGATTGCGCTTAAGCAAATGGGCAAGCTCAACCAGCACTTGGTCACCGATATCGTGGCCATAGCTATCGTTAATGTTTTTAAAGAAATCGATATCCAGCATGATCAAAGAGAGTGGTCGAGCGTAGCGGCATTGGCGGTTGACCTCGCTTTTCAGTACCGCATCAAACTGTGACCTGTTAACTAGCCCCGTTAGCATATCGGTGGTTGCTAGCCGTTCAAGCTGCGCCTCTTTTTCCATCTGCTCGGTCACATCGCGCTGGGTTAACACTAGCGTAATGGCGTCATTGTGGCGCACACCCATCGCCGTAATTCGCCATTCAACATATCGACGCGATCCATCGTGACGGCGGTTGACTTCAAGCCCACCAATGCCCTCGAAAAAACTTTCCGCATCATTGAGCAAGGGATTCAGCGCGTCGTGCAGTTGGTCAACAATTTGCCGGTTGGCTGCCTCTTGCTGAACGATAATGGGCGCCGCTCCCAGCCACTCTTCACGACTGCCACCCCATAACCGCTGATAGTCGGTATTAACGTCGACAATATGAACCCCAGGAGAGCTTCCTTGAACGCTGAGGATTGCCACCGCATGGCCTGGCTCCTCACCATCGGCGTCCTGCCCTGGTCTCGCATAGTGCTGATACATGCTATTTACTCATCCTTGTAAAATAGTCGTACGGTCATGGTGCTACTCTTTAGCAGTGACACTGTCAGGCATCAGCACCGTTAGCTCCTCTGAGCGGGTACCCACATTTGCCAACACAGGTAGGTTGCTTTACTGCCCCTAAATTACCGAGATTACAATATTGCTTACTAACTGCTTACACAAAGTAGGTTATGCAGCGCAAAAAAACAAATGAACCACAACGCAGTTTACTCTCAACCTCTTTAACGCCGCTTTTCCAACACACCGATCACTTCGGGCACAGCCAGCGTAGCGTCATCAATAGAGGTATACAGCGCATGTACTGCGCCGGCCACACCGCGCTCCACGCCTAACTCATTAGTCATGGTGTGATAGTAACCCAGATCTTTACTGGCATTGGCGACGGTAAACCTGAAACCTGAAGGATCGTTTTCAGCAATATAGGGACGCAGGCGTTCTAACACTACCCCACCGCCACCACCGGCCCCCAGCACCTCTAACAGTGCGGTATCGCTGATGCCTGCTTTGCGAGATGTCGCCGTGGCTTCGGCCAAGACCGCCGAAAAACCTAACGACACAAAGTTGTGCAGGAGCTTAAGGGTATGCCCCGCACCCACATCGCCCGCATGGGCAATATTTTCGGCAAAACCCTGTAACAACGGCAGCGTTTCATCAAATAACGCCTTCGGCGCGCCGACAATCAAGTTGAGCCGCCCCTCCGCTGCCTCTTTCGGCGTGCGCGTCATTGCCGCGTCCATAAAGCGCCCGCCAGCCTCCGTGACTCTAGCAGCGACTTTTTCGGTTGAACTGGGCAAGGCGGTGGAGCAATCCACCACGACACAACCAGGCTTTAACCCTTCTAATACGCCATTGGGTTCAAACAGCACGGCTTCTACCTGGGGCGAGCCAGTGACGCACAAGATGACTACCTCCACGTTTTGTGCGACTTCTCGCCCCGAACTTAGCACGGTGGCACCGGCTGCTAACAAGTCATCCACCGGCTGATTGCCTGGGTGCTCAAGAAAGCTGATCTGATGGCCTGCGCGAAGCAGACTGCTGGCAATCCCATGGCCCATCAAACCCACACCGACGATGCCTACTTGGCGTGATGTTGTCATTGTTATCTCCTTACATGTGAAGCATCCGTTAATGTTTAATAGCGATAGTTTTAATACGTGTGTAGCTACGCAGACCTTCAAAGCCCTTCTCACGACCATGGCCGGAGCGACCAACACCGCCAAAAGGTAGTTCAACACCACCGGCAGCACCGTAGTTGTTGATAAATACCTGGCCGCTACGAATACCTTTGGCTAGGCGTAGCTGACGCCCGCCATCCTGTGTCCAAATGCCTGCACACAGACCAAAATCGGTAGCATTGGCGAGCTCCAGCGCTTCCGCTTCATCGTCAAACACCTGCACAACTAGCACCGGGCCAAACAGTTCTTCACGTAAAACCTCGTGCCCTTCGGGTATATCGGTTAGCAGTTGAGGGAGCACGAAGTGTCCACCCGTAGGTGCGCTTGGCGCTAACTGGCCTTTTGCTGCTAAGCGTATACCATCGGCTTCTGCGGCCGSCAAGCGCGCTTCCAACTTGGCTTTTTGACGCGCATTAATCAGCGGGCCGCAGTCGGCATCCGCTTCGCCCGCATCACAGCGCAGAGCGGTGAAGCGCTCGCAGAGGTTAGCGACCACGCTAGCGGCGATTTCACGCTGCACCAGCAGGCGGCTACCCGCGGAGCAAGTCTGCCCGGCGTTTTGAATAATCCCACGCACCACTGCCGGGAGCGCTGCCGATAAATCCGCATCGGCAAACACGAGCTGGGGGGACTTACCGCCCAGCTCTAACGTCACCGGCACATGGTGCTGCGCAGCCGCTTGGGCAACATGGGTTCCCGTTTCTGGCGAGCCGGTAAACGAGAGATGATCAATCTGAGGATGGGCGGCAAGCGCGGCGCCCGCTTCATAACCAAGCCCAGGCACCACGTTAAGCGCACCGTCAGGCAGGCCATGGCTCACGGCTAATTCCGCTAAACGCAGTACGCTCAAACAGGCATCTTCAGCGGGTTTTAGTACTATGGTATTGCCCGCCGCTAATGCCGCCGCCACGCAGCGGCCAAATATTTGCGATGGGTAGTTCCAGGGAATAATTTGCGCGCATACGCCGTAGGGCTCGCGCAGTGTCATCACCGCAAAATCGTTTTCAAAAGGAATGGTTTCTCCGTGCAGCTTATCCGCCGCACCGCCATAAAAACGGAAGTAGCGGGCGCAGGCAGTAATATCGCCCTTGGCCTGGGTCATCGGCTTGCCGGTATCCGCACACTCAAGCTGCGCCAGTTGCTCATGGTGCGCCTCAATCACATCGGCAAAGCGCAGCAGCCATTCGCTGCGCTGCCGGGCAGACCTACTGGCCCATTCACCAAGCTGACCAGAAAATGCCTGCCGGGCTGCCTGTACTGCGGCATCTACGTCTTCAGCTTGGCTGCGCGCAATACGCGCCAAGGGTTCACCCGTGGCAGGTGCCTCTACCTGTAGGGTAGCGACCGTTGCTATCCACTCTCCACCGATCAGCGCTTGCTGCGGTGGCAAGGCCATTGAATACGACATTTCACGCTCCTTTTATTGTCATTGTTGAGTTCACTTAAAATAACGCCGTACCTAACCGTAGAAGGTATTCACCAGTCCCATGGAGATCCATGGCATATAGGTAATCGCCATCAAACACGCGAGTACGACCAGTACAAAGCGCACCAACCATGGCAGCATTTGATCAATCGATATTTTGGCGACGGCACAGGCAGCAAACAGATTCACGCCCAGCGGCGGGGKAATCATGCCAAGCGCCAGGTTAACGACCATTACCAGGCCAAAATGGACGGGGTGAATACCAAACTGAATGGCTATAGGCGTCAGGATCGGTGCCAGCACCAAAATCGCCGCAGAGGTTTCGATAAACATACCAACGATCAGCAGCAGTGCATTGACCACCAGCAGAAACATAATGGGGTCATTGATCGTGTTGGTAACCAAGGTAGCGATTTGCGCTGGTAGCCCCGTGCGACTGAGCAGAAAACTAAATAGTGAGGCGGCGGCAATAATCAACATAACGGCGGCAGTCGAAATCACGCTCTGGCGCAGAATCGGCCATATGTCATCTAGCTTCAGCTCACGGTAGTAGAAACCACCGACGATTAGGGCAAAAAATACCGCCACGGCGGAGGCTTCGGTGGGGGTAAATATCCCACCATAGATACCGCCGATAACGACCACAGGCATCAGCATAGCGACCCAGGCTCGCTTTACCGAGACCATAAAGCCGGTGCTGTCTTTATAGTCGTCTTTGCCGTAGCCCCGCACCTTACAAAATAGATACAGGAAGATAATCAGCGCGCTGCCAATCAATATGCCAGGGCCAATGCCTGCGAGAAAAAGCTGGCCAATGGAGGTATCGGTACTCACGCCATACAGAATCAGCGGAATTGAAGGTGGAATAAGCACGCCCAGTTCAGCGGATGATGCCTGTATAGAGGCTGCCAGCGGTTTTGGATAACCATGCTTCACCATGGCCGGAATCAAAATGGCGCCAATCGCAAAGGTAGTCGCCACGCTGGAACCGGACACCGCCGCAAACATCATGCAGGTAAGTACGCAGGACATAGCTAGCCCGCCCTGCACACGGCCAACGATGGATTTTGCTAAGTCCACCAAACGCTGAGATATCCCTCCTGCTGCCATCAAGTTACCGGCAAGGATAAAAAACGGAATCGCCATCAGCGGAAATTTATCGATGCCAATAAACATCTGTTGCGGCACCAACAGCAGCGGCAGGCGGGTAAAGAATTCGATGCCGATAATCGACGCTAGAATAATTGAAATCGCGATTGGAACGCCGAAGGTAAACAGAATAATCAGCGATAGGCCAATAACCATATTCATGGCTTCGCTCCTCCTTCAGGTAACTGCCCATCTTGGGCTTCTGGCGCTATTTCGCTGTTCTCCGGCCCCACTTTTTCTCTTCCGCTGAGCTGCGACAGTAAGCGCGCCATCACTGCCACAATGGCAAAGCATGACCCCATTGGGATTGCGGCATACGCCCATGCCATCGAAATATTCATCCCGGACATGGTTTGATTACTCACCCGCAGGGTCATTTGAATGCCGTAGTGGATCAGCACGCCGAGAACCAGCAGGCAACACAGTACAATCGCTATTTCGAGCAATGTTAGAAACCGCGCTGGCACGACTTTATAGACGACTTCCACCGCCATCATATAGCCGCCCCTAAAAGTGGCGGCGGCGGCCATAAATACGCACCAGATCATCGCTGCACGGGAGGCAACTTCTGTCCAGGTAGAGGGGGCATTAAACACAAAACGGGTGAGCACCTGATAAAAACTGAGCGTCACTGATATTGCCAACATCGCCACGGCGATCAGCATCGCAAGCCGGGTTAACTGGTGCTCAAAACGAAGAAATACCGCTAGCATAAGAATTCACCATGCCAAAGCGACCTCCGGCAGTACCGGAGGCCGAGGTGGAAGAAGCGCTCGACAGCGTTACTTAGCAGCTGCTGGCTTGTTCCTGAACACGTTCCAGCATTTCGGTGCCGTACTCAGAGGTAAATATCTCGTAGGCGGGCTTTACCGCTTCCTGGAAGGGAGCAACGTCGATATCGGTTTTAACCGTCATGCCGTTCTCTTCCAATAGCGCCACACCTTCACGCTCTAGACGCGAAACCTCTTCACGGGTCGCCTCGGCAGAAGCTGCTGCGGCTTGCATAAACCAATCACGCTCCTCCTCACTTAAGCCGTCCAGCAGGATGGGCGAACCCAGTACAATGGCTGGAGAATAGACGTGCCCGGTTAGAGAAAGGTAGTCCTGCACTTCCCAGAAGTTGGTGGCGACGATAACGGTGATCGGGTTCTCCTGACCATCGACTGTCCCCTGCTGAAGTGCGGTAAACAGTTCTGGGAACGCCATCGGCGTTGGGCGAGCGCCCATCTGGCGGAATGCCTCCTGATGCACCGCGTTCTCCATAGTACGTACACGCAAGCCCTCAGCGTCTGCTGGTGTGGCGATCTCACGCTGACTGTTGGTCAGGTGGCGAAAGCCGTTTTCAGACCACGCCAAGCCAACCAAGTCGTGCTCTCCCATTTTTTCCAGTAATTCATCGCCAAGCTCACTGTCGAGCACGCAACGCGCTTGGTCGTAGTTTTCAAACAGGAAAGGCAGGTCGAGCACATAACTTTCAGGGACAAAGTTACCCAGTGGGCCGGTCGAGGTAATCACCACATCGACGGTGCCAATCTGCAAGCCTTCGATCATCTCCCGTTCGCCGCCGAGTGACCCCGAGGTGTGCTCGGTCACCGTGAACTCACCGTCGGATAAGCGCTCCAGCGTTTCTTTAAACGCATCGGCGCCCACCGAGTAATGAGACGTAGAGGAGAGCGTGTGGCCCAGGTTAACTTCCGTCGCGGCATGGGCTTGAAGTGCAATACCCGCTGTAGCGATACCGCTAATCGCTGCTACCAGAATATGGCGTTTAAGTGTGGGTGTAACGTGCTGCTTCGTCATTGTAGTGCCCTCTTTGTGTTGTTGTGAGGGTGATTATTGGAGCAACTTCCCCGACTAAGGGAGTCGCCCAGGCAGTTGCCTACCGCGAACGGCAGGACGGGAACTCATGACGCTTCAGAAACGAAGGCATCGATAATCTGTTTAAAGTTGTCATCGCCCACAAAACCCAGCTGTTTGGCTTTTGCTGTGTCAAAGCGCGCAGGCCAGCTCGACACAATGGATTCAATGCGGGGATCGGGATCGTGGTGTACCAACGAAAGTGCATTCTCACCAGCCTCATCGCGGAGAGCTTCCAGCATTTCAGCGACCGTGACGGTAATACCCGGCAGCATAAAGGCTCGAAAAGGCCCCAGCGCCTCGCTCGCCACTTCGGCTCCATGGATGAGTGCATCTACCACTTTGCCGGGCGACATCACAAACATCGGTAGCTCAACAGGCACTGGACAAATGGCCTCTTCACCGTTTAAGGGTTCTCGCAGGATACTAGAGGCAAAGCTGGAGGCAGCGGCGTTAGGCCGGCCAGGGCGAATCACAATCGTCGGCAGTCGCAGTACTAGGCCATCGATAATCCCTCGGCGGCTGTAATCATTGATTAACAGCTCGCACATGGCTTTTTGTGTACCGTAGGAGTTCTGCGGGTGAAGCGCCGTCATATCATCCMGCTCGTCCGGCAGCGCACCACCATAAGCCGCTACAGAGCTGGCCATAATCAGTCGAGTGTGGGTTAGCGCCTGGGCTCGGCAGCCTTCCAGCAGTGCTCGTGTTGCGTCGAAATTAACCCGCATGCCAAGTTCTAAATCGGCTTCTGCGGCGGAGCTGACCACCGCGGCCAAGTGATAGATAACGTCGGGGCGCTGCGTTAAAACGCTATCCAGCGCGCCGGGAGCGGTAATATCCAGCGCCATTGAGGTGGCAGCCACATTTCCGACGTTAGGCAGTGGCGCCTTGGTCTGATCTAGTAGCATTAGCTGCGTAATCGGCTGTCCGCGAAGTTCTCCTCTGGCAAGTAGTTGTTGCACTAAGCGCTGGCCAAGAAAGCCTGCTGCACCGGTAATGACAATATGCATCGTTTGCTCCTATGCGCTGTTGTTATTGTTTATTCAGTTGGGGCTGCTCACTGAGTGGTTAATCCCCAGGCTGCACCCCACCCTAGCCCCGCACGGGTTTCTGCCTTGGGCCGGTACTCGCAGCCGATCCAACCGGTGTAGCCCAACGCACTTAAGCGTTCAAAAATGCCGGGGTAGTGCACTTCACCAACGTTAGGTTCGTGACGTTCGGGGACACCCGCGACTTGAATATGACCGATGGCCCTGAACTGACGTTGAAGGTGGCAAATCAAGTCACCGTCCATAATTTGGCAGTGGTAAAGATCAAACTGGAGCTTTAGGTTTTCCGCCCCAACCTCTTCCAGCACCGCCATGGCTTGCGCTTGGTGCGAGAGGAAAAAGCCCGGCATATCGCGGGTATTGATCGGCTCGATAAGAATATCGCGGCCGACTTTGGCCGCCTCATCCGCCGCAAAACGCAGATTGCGAAGATAGGTCGCATGGTGCTCAGCCTGAGCGGTGGCATCGGCGCCTTCCGGGAGCAGCCCAGCCATGGCATGTACTCGAGGGCAGTTGAGCGCCTCGGCATAGCGCAGGGCCTCTACCACTGAGTCGCGAAACTCACCTTCGCGCCCCGGCAAGCTCGCCAAGCCTCGCTCACCTGCTTCCCAATCGCCTGGAGGCAGGTTAAACAGCACCTGCTCCAACTGCGATTCTTGCAGTGCTTGGCGCAGCTCTTGCGGGGAAAACGCATAAGGAAACAGATACTCAACGCCTTTAAAGCCTGCCTTCGCCGCCGCGGCAAAGCGGTCTATAAAGGGGTGCTCGTTAAACAGCATGCTGAGGTTGGCGGCTAATCGAATCATCGTGGGGCTCTTGTTGTTAAGTGCTTTTTTTAAATGAAATAATATTAATTTCGTGGAAAGCGTGCTTCCAGCTCCGCCACCTGCTCTGGTGTTAGACCCCGCGGATTTTCGCCACGCAGCAGCAGGTAGAGCTTGGCGGTTTCTTCTAGCTCCTCGGTGGCATACACCGCCGCTTCGAGGTTTTTACCCGCCACCACCGGGCCGTGGTTGGCCAACAGCACCGCGCTGTGCTTACCCGCTAGGCCTCGCACCGCATCGCCTAGCTTGGGGTCGCCCGGCATGTGATAGGGAATAAGCGGCAGTTTGCCCACCCGCATCACGTAGTACGCGGTCAGCGGCGGAATACAGTCGCAGGGATCACCCCCTGGCAAACAGGACACCGCCACTGAGTGGGTAGAGTGCAGGTGCACGATGGCCCCAGACTGTGGGCGCTCGTCGTACATCGCCATATGCAGGAACTGCTCTTTGGTAGGCGCATCGCCGCTTAGCAGTTGGCCACTTTGATCCAGGTGGGAGATGCGGGCTGGATCCAGCCGCCCCAAGCAGGCGTTGGTTGGCGTCATCAGCCAGCCGCCATCTTCCAAGCGAACGCTGATGTTGCCACTGGAGCCCATGGTTAGGCCGCGGTCAAACAGAGACTTGCCGAGCGTGCTGATCTGCTCCCGCAGGCTGTTCTGGTGATGATGACGAAGTTGAACGCTCATGCCAGCACCTCAAACGCGCGGGTAAAGAAATCAACGCCACCAAAGTTGCCGGACTTCAGAGCCAGCGATAACGGTGCTTCACGGTTCGGCAATGGGGCTTGGGTCCAGGGCACGCCAGGGTCTATCTGCTCGCCAATGCGCAGCCTGGTAATACCTAATGCCGAAACCACCGCGCCAGAGGTTTCACCCCCGGCGACCAGCAACCGACCCACACCTTCGTTGACCAGCGTGACCGCCAGTTGGCTCAGCGCTTCTTCTACGAGATAACCTGCCCTCTTCACGCCGAGTGAGGCTTGCGCGGTTTTAACCTTATCTGGATCAGCGGAGGCGTACATCAATACCGGTTCGTTGTTTGATAGCCGCTGCTGAGCAAAGTTTAGCGCCTGCTKTTGCTCCTGTTCGCCTTCCGCTAACGCCAAGGGATCAAGGGCAAAGCCACCGTCAGGGTGCTTTGCCAGAAAATCCGCCACCTGGGCGAGCGTTGTCCGTGAGCAACTACCAGATAGCACCAGCGCACCACCGAAAGCCGGTAATAAACGACCCGGCTCAGAGATGGTGTCTAACCAGCCCTGTGCTCGGTACTGAGCGGGCAATGCCTGTCCCAGACCCGAGCCACCGGTGACCAAGGGCATCAGCACCGTAGCTTGAGCCAATACGTCTAAATCCTGTTCGTCTAAAGAGTCGCAGATCACATGGCGAGTGCCTTGCTCAGCCAGCGCTGACAAGTGCGCCCGGGTCACATCTGCCCCTTGAGTCAACACCGCACGGTTGGCCAACCCCACCGAGTGGGGTGTCTGGCGAGCCAGCACACGAACTAAGTCTGCGTCCTGCATGGGGTTTAGCGGGTGGKGCTGCATGCCGCTATCATTAAGTAAGCGATCCCCCACAAACAGATGGCCCTGGTAGACCATGCGACCATTAATCGGAAAAGCGGGTACCATCACGGTTTGATTAGCGCCAAGGGCTTCCAATAGAGCATCGGCCACTGGGCCAATATTGCCCTGATCGGTAGAGTCAAAGGTGGAGCAGTACTTAAAGAACAGCTGACGGGCGCCTTGTTGACGAAGCCACTCAAGCGCGGCGAGGGAGTCCGCTACGGCCTTATCCGCCGGACAGGAGCGGGATTTAAGCGCTACGACCACTGCATCGATATTGTTGAGGTCGACCTCTTCCGAGGGTACGCCAATCACCTGTAGACAGCGCATGCCGCCGCGCACCAAGTTATTGGCGAGATCGGTGGCCCCCGTGAAGTCGTCGGCAATGGCGCCTAAGACGATGTTCGCTCCCATATCCATGCTTATCAGGCTCCCTCGGCATCGTTGGCAGCTTCGGGCAGAGTGATACCAGATAGCCGCTGGTAGACTTTGATCACAGCCGAATCATCTTCGCGGCCAAGGCCTGCCCCGCTAGCGGCGGTAAATTGCTGCAGAGCGCTCGAAGCAACGGGCGTTGCCAGCGCCAGTTCGCGGCCGGTTTGATGCACGATATTGAGATCTTTGACGAAGATATCCACCGCCGAAAGCGGTGTGTAGTCGCCACTCAGGATATGCGGCACGCGATTTTCGAACATCCAGGAGTTACCTGCCGAGTGAGTAATCACTTCATATATCACCTCGGGGTCGAGCCCCATGCGAATGCCCAGCGCCATGGCTTCAGCTGCGGTGGCGATATGTACCCCTGCCAGCAGTTGATTGACCAACTTCATACTGGAACCAACGCCAGGAACATCACCAAGTCGATAGACCTTAGCGGCCATAGCATCGAGTACCGGCTGGGCGTAGCTGAACGCTTCAGGCGTACCCGAGGCCATCACCGATAGTTCGCCACTTTTCGCTTTAGCAGCACCGCCACTAATCGGCGCATCGAGCAACATCAACCCTTCGGCAGTCAAGCGGTCGCCAAGCTGTTTAGCGTGACTAGGCGCGACCGTCGCGCACTGCATAATCAGGCTGCCCGGCGCCAACTGGCCCGCCACTCCCTGCACCCCGAACAGCACTTCATCAACCTGGGCGCCGTTAACCACCACCACCAGCAAAATATGGCAGTGAGCGAGTTCTGCTGGGGTGGCAACGCTCTTGCCCCCTGCCGCCACAAAGGCTTGGCGCGCTTCTGCAGAAATATCGCAGCCCGTTACGGCCAGTCCTTGTTGAAGCAAGGCGGTTGCGGTGCCCATGCCCATAGCACCGAGTCCAATAACGCCTACTTGAAGTGATGGTTTATCGTGTTGACTCACCTGCCGACACCTCATTGTTGAGTTTCTTGTTGTGTTTGCTGCCATCGTCGCGGCGCTTTCAAAAAGAAGCTTTTAAAAGAAAATGGTAGCGCTGTCATGATAGCGCTACCATTCGTTTTAGATTATTGTTTGCGTTACGACAAGCTGAAAATCAGGGACGTACGACCAATGTCTAAAGACTCACCCAACGCCGCTAGACAGCGCCGCAGCTCCGATCAGGTCACGCTTAGCCAAGTCGCGCAGATGGCGGGAGTCTCTCCCATTACGGCATCGCGGGCGCTAAACCACCCGGATAAGGTCAGCGACAGCGCACGTCTCAGTGTTTTGCAAGCAGTAGAAACGTTAGGCTACGTACCCAATCTAGTCGCAGGCAGTCTGGCCTCTGCTCGCTCACGGCTGATTGCGGTCATTGTGCCGTCGCTCATCAATAGCGTGTTTGTGGAAGTCATCAAAGGCCTGCAGGAAACGCTGGAAGCTGAGGGCTATCAGATACTGCTGGGTAATACCGACTACGACTTGGATCGCGAGTATCAGTTGGTGCGTACGTTTTTAGGTTGGTCATGCTCGGCACTGGTCACCGCTGGGCTGCGCCATAACAAGGCCTGCCATACGCTGCTGGCCAACTGGGATCACCCCATTATGGAGGTGATGGAATTGGGCAAAGGCATGGATCTCAACGTTGGGCTGGATCACGTGGCAGCAGGCCGCTGTATGGTCAATCACCTTATCGATCAAGGCTACCGTCATATTGTTTACGTGGGCGCGCGGCTTGCCCACGATTATCGCGCGGGCATGCGCTATGAAGGGCATAAGGAGGTGCTGCAGGCCAACGGGATAGAAGCACCCTTAGTTGAGCTGGATACTCTGGGCAGCCTGCAGGCAGGCGCAGAAGGACTGGCCCAGGTATTGGCGAGCTACCCACACACCCAAGCCATTCATTTTGCTAACGATGACTTAGCTGCAGGTGCCCTGCTGGCTGCACAACGTCAAGGTCTCAAGGTGCCGGAAGATATTGCCATCGCCGGGTTTAACGGCCTGCCCCTTGGTCAACACGTGACGCCTCAGCTCACTACTATTCTCTCTCCCAGAGAGGAGATGGGCCGCTTAGCTGCCAAAGAGCTCATTCGGCGGCTAGGCGGCAAGAATGTCTACCGTCGGCAGCACGATGTAGGCTTTACACTCCAGACTGGCGGCAGCACATAGGCTTTCAGATTAGATCGCTGGCGGCTGACCAAGAATCTCCAGCCCTGTGCCTAACTCATTTTCAATCGCCTGACCAACTGCTAATAGTTTGGCGTCCTGCCAGGGGCCGCCTAGTACCTGCAGACCAACGGGCATGCCCACAGCGTCTATCCCTACCGGCAGCGTTAGCGCACATAAACCAAGGAAGTTAGGGATTACGGTGTTACGCAGGGCGTGCATATTGGCTTTGGGATAGGCACCTTCCGGTGCAAGGCTCTCGATAGTCGGCGGCGTAATCGCCACCGTAGGGGTAAGCACCGCATCCACATCCGCCATGCGAGCGGCGGCCGATCGATAGAGCGAATCCAGCACTGTGCGACGACGCACATACTCCCAGGCGGGCATATCGTCAGCCGCTTTGACCCGGGCCGCGACGTTAGGGTCGAGGGAATCGATCATCTCAGGCAGTTCGGTTTTTAGAAACGCCGCCAACTCCGGCGCGGCCACGCCGCCCAGCTTGAACAACTCATACGCCTCGTCGATACCCGGTAGCTCCAGAGTGACAATGCGTGCTCCAGCGGCTTCCAGCTTTTTAATAGCCGCGCGTACTGTTTCGGCAATACCTGGGCTGCAATCGTCCCAGAAAAACGTTTCTGGTACGCCAAAGGTTAGATCAGCAAGGCACGGCGTTGCCGGAACCTGCTCTTCTCTACCGCTTAGCTGGCTATCCAGCGCATCAAACGCAAAGGCTATATCATCCACTCGCCGCGCCAGCAGCCCTGGCGTATCCAGCGTGGAGGAGAGCGGCACGATCTGCTCGGTTGACCAGCGCCCAGCAGTGGTTTTCAATCCCGCCACCCCGGTCATTGCGGCAGGAATACGCMCCGAACCGGCGGTGTCGGTACCTAACGCCAAACTTGCCGTACCACCGACAAGTGAAACACCTGCCCCAGAACTGGAACCGCCAGGCGTGCGGTGCTGAGACGTATCCCAAGGGTTGCGCGGCGCTCCCCAGTGGGCGTTGGTACCCAGCCCGCCAAAGGCAAACTCAACGGAGTGGGTTTTACCCATCACGGAAGGTAATTGCTTTAGCAAAGCGCTCACTACCGGGCCGGGGCGCTCCCAGCACTTGGGCAGCCGTTGGGAAGAGCCCGCATAGGTGGGTAGCCCTGGCACGGCGTAGATATCTTTAATCGATACCGCCATGCCCATTAACGCCCCCGCATCGCCACCTTGGGCGAGTACAGCGTCGGCAGCTTTGGCCATCGCCAGGGCCTGTTCGCCGTTCCAGGTGAGGTAGGCGTGATCGTGTTGGCCGCGCTGCTGGTAAGCGGCGAGTGATGCCTCGGCAAGGGCTGTTGCGGTAAGAGTGCCTGCCCGCAGGCGTGCGCGCTGCTCACGTATCGGTAGAAATATAACTGAATCCTGCATGCTTCACTTACCTCCGAGGTAGTGCTTAACGCACTTCAAAAATCGCTTCGACTTCCACCGCTGCATTGCCGGGTAGAGTAGCCACTCCAATGGCGGTTCTAGCATGGCGCCCTGCGTCGCCAAACAGTGCGACAAATAGCTCTGACGCGCCGTTGATAACCAGCGGGACATCGTGAAAGCCCGGCGCCACATTGACGAAGCCGTTCATACGCACGCAGCGCACCACCCGTGAGAAGTCGCCATCAACAGCATCGCTCAATTCAGCCAAAAGGTTTAAAGCACACGCCTGGGCCGCCAGTTTCCCGGTTTCAAGATCGAACTCACCACCCACCTTGCCAGGATAGAGAACATCACCGCCACGTTCGCAAATCTGGCCCGCTAAAAACAATTGGTTGCCTAACCGGGACCAGGGCAGAAATAGGCCGCGCGGTGTTGGAATCGCCGGTAACGTAAGGCCCTGCTCCGACACTGCCTGTTCAATCGTTTTACTCATTGTTGGTTATCCTTATTGATTAGCACAATTACACTACTTGTTAGTAAATAAGCGAGGGAAGCCAAGTGCTGAGCCAGGGTATGTAGGTAATAATGATCAATGCGATTAGCATCAAAGCAATCAACGGCAAGCAGGCTTTAAACACTTCCTGCAGCGACATTTTGGATATCGCCATAGCGACGAATAGATTCAGCCCTACCGGCGGGGKAATCAYGCCCACCGAGAAGTTGATCAGTGTGATAACGCCAAAATGCACCGGGTCTACGCCCACCTGGGCGGCAATAGGCTGAAGCAGCGGCGAGAGCACGATGATGGCCGAGGCGCTATCGAGAAAGAAACCGGCAATAATCATCACCACGTTAAACAGCGCCATGACCTGAAAGGGGTCGTCCGTCCACGACAGCACCTGCCCCGCCAGTTGGCTCGGCGTGCCGGTAATCGCCAGCAGCCATGAGAACGCCGAGGCGCCAGCGGTGATCAGCAACAGCGTGGCGGAAATCAGCCCTGAGCTTCTTAACGTCCCCGCTAGCGCTTTCAGGTTGATGGTGCGATACACCACCATGCCCACAAACAGGCCGTAGACGCAGGCCACCGCCGCCGACTCGGTCGGCGTAAATACGCCGCTGTAGATACCACCCAGCAGAATCACCGGCAGGCCAAGGCCCCAGGCGGCGTCTTTAAAGGCCACTAGAATTTGCCGTAGCGTTGGGAACGGTGAGCGCTCATAACCTTTGATGCTGCTGAAAACAATACAGTAGGCGATCAGTATAGAAGCGATGACGATGGCAGGCAGCAGCCCGGCCGCAAACAGTCGCCCGACAGAGGTGCCGGTCACCGAGCCGTAGATAATCAGCGCAATACTCGGTGGCACGATGGGGCCTAGCGTACCGGCGGTGGCAATCAAGCCAATCGCAAAGCGTTTATCGTAGCCAGCCGCCACCAGCGCCGGGAACATGATCGAACCAATCGCCACCACCGTGGCCGGGCTTGAGCCCGAAATGGCCCCAAAGAATAGGCACGAAAGCACCGTGGCCGCAGCTAAACCGCCGGGCACCCAACCGACCAATGCCTTGGCGAGATTGATCAGCCGGTCTGAAAGACCGCCAATGCGCATTAGCTCCGCCGCCAAAATAAAGAACGGAATCGCCATCAGCGAGAAATTATTCATGCCGGTAAACATGCGCATCGGCACAATCACCGGGTTGGTAGTGCCAAAGAATTCAATCGCTAGAAATACCGCCAATGCCAAAGAGGCAAAAATTGGCAGCCCCAACAATAGAACAGCAAAAAAGATCGGTAATAACGCAGTAATCATGGTCGCTCCCCAGAGTTAAATGAGCTTATCCGACTCAGCTACAAGCTCTTCGGAGAGACTCACCGGAGGCTTTTTCCAAACTTCATTGATTACCCATAGATAACGCAGAATCAGCAGCACCCCGGATATACCAATCGGCAGATAGAACCATGCCATTGGTAGTCGCAGCGCGGCCGTCAACTGGCCGCGATCAAGCGTGCTGAAATAGAGAACAAAGCCGTAATAGGTCATAAAGCCTGCGAACACGATGCCAATCAGCGCTGCGACAAGATGCAGCCAGCGATTAACGGCGGGCGAGGCAACCGCATTAAGGACATCCACCGAAATATGCGTGCCATGACGCACACCCATACTGGCGCCCACAAAACTCATACAGATAATGGAGTAGATAACGACTTCTTCGGCCCAAAACAGCGAACCGCTAAAGCCGTAGCGATAGACAACTTGGGTAAAGGTGAGGATGGTCGCAATCGACATGAAAACGACCATCGCCACACTTTCCAAGCGATCAAGACATTTATTGAGCGCTTCGAACATGAGAGATCCACACCCTTAAGTGGGTAAGAGGAAAGGGGCTAGATTTGCTAAACCTCTGCTCAGTACTCGATACCCACCGAGTCATAAACTTTATGTAGTAGCTCGGTGGTGACGATATCTTCATACTCTTCGTGCACCGGCATACTGGCTGCAATAAAGGCTTCACGCTGTTCTGGAGTGAGTTCGTTAATGGCAATTTCATCTTTAATATCTTCCATAATGGTCTCTTCGTCCTGCAGCGTTAGCGCACGAGACGTGTCTCGACCATTATCAAAGGCTTCCAGCATGACCGCTTGCAGGTCTTCCGGCAGCGAATCCCAGGAATCCTGATTAATCACCGCCGCATAGGCGTGGTAGGCGTGATTCGTCAGCGAGAGATAATCCTGAACCTCGTGGAAACGCATGGTGTAGATGTTGGCCAGTGGGTTTTCCTGCCCCGACACCACGCCCTGTTGCAAGCCGTTGTAAACCTCGGTGAAGGCCATTGCGGTGGCGTTAGCGCCCAGGTTTTCATAGGTGGAGATGATGATCGGCGCCTGCATGGTGCGCATACGGATACTGTCCATATCCTCGGGGGTTTCGATCGGACGATCGTTGTTGGTGATATGGCGGAAACCTGCACCCCAGAAGTTAACGCCGACCATGTTATGGCCATTCAGGGTATCGAGGATTTCGCGACCCACTTCACCATCCAGGGTTTCCACCATGGTGTCGTAATCGGCAATCAAGAACGGCAGATCCAAAATCTGCATGCGCGGCTCAAAGTTGCCCAGGGTGGCCGTGGGCGGGATACCGATATCGACCAGGCCCATCTGAATCTGCTCAATGATTTCAACATCGCCACCCACCTGGGCGGCTGGCAAGACATTGATCTCGATACGGCCGTCAGACTTCTCCTCTACCTCCTCTTTAAAGCGCAGCGCTGCTTGGCCATTCGGCGTTTCTTCGATCAACACGTGGGCAAAGCTGAAGGTATAGTCGGCCGCATGGAGTTGTGCCGCACTTAAAGAAGCGACAGCAATCGCCGCAGAGAGGGTAGCTTTTGTCAGCATTAGTTTCATGTCCAGCACCTTATTTAGTTATGTTGAATTGCTTTTTTAGTTTCCTGTTACTGCATATTGAGCAAGGTTGAGAGGCCGCTCACGCCATTAAGCGCTCCATCGCCTGACCCAGCGCATTGCGCGGAGTACTACTCAGCACMAAGGCAAGGGCAAGCCTTGCCTTACGTGCACTAATATCGTTAAGCGCGATCACCCCAGCCGACACTAAATCAGCCAGGCTGCCGCTAAATTCATAGCTGGTGTTGACCGGCCCTTGAGCACAGCTACTCACGACCACGACTGGCACGCCCGCGCCCACCAGCTCTCTTATTTCGTTCATCCAGCTAGGCGGCACATGCCCACGCCCTAAACCATCAATCACTACCGCTTTTGCCCCGCTTTCAACGCAGGCTCTCAACAGCGCCGGTGAGGCATCCAAATAGGCGGGCAGTAGATCCACTCTGGGTAGCGGGAAATCCCATTCCTCAACCGGGGGCTCGATGGCTATTGCCGGGTGATAAAGCTTGATCCGCTGCCCATCGATATAACCCAGTGCACCAGCGCCAGGGGCATCAAAACCGTTGAGCTGAAAGCTATTCACCTTGCGGGCATAGCGGGCTACAAACAGCGACTCGTTAAACGCCACGACACAGCCAAGCTGATTCAACTGAGGGCTTGCCGCCGCCACGATGGCATCGCAGATATTTTTAAACGCATCGGTGCCTAGCTGGTGAGGCGCCCGCTGGGAACCGGTGATGACACACGGTTTGTCAGCGGGCAGTGTGAGCGATAGAAAGTAAGCAGTCTCTTCTAAGGTATCGGTGCCGTGAGTGATCACCAGGCCGTCCACATCCGCTCGCGCCAATGCTATTCGTCCTTGGCGATGGAGCTCAGCAAGATCGGCGAGGGAGACGGCATTACTGGGTTTCTGCAGAATCGACATCACCTCTAACGTAACGTCGACGCCCTGGGGCAGCGCCACCCGATCAAGTAGCTGCTCCCCGCTTAATGCCCCTGACTGGCTACGCCCTGAATCACTGGGCTTGCTGGCAATAGTGCCGCCCGTGGTCAACACCACGATGTGCTTTTGGCTCATGCAGATTCTCTTGTTTTATGTCTAGCTAATACAAACACCAGACATCAGATGTCTGATTTCAGACTAGACTAAAGCACAAACCATTAGCAAGTCGGGCATATAAACCGAAACAAAATAAACAAATTACTTTTAAATATATGCCATCAGATGTCTTAAGCCGCTAGGCTTATGGCATTGATAGGATGCAAAAAACACCGATGAGCCACGCGAGGCCCCCATGAGTTTTAAACGCCAGCCCGAGATTACCTCGACCACTACAACGTCTTTTGGGGATTCGATGGAGCGCAGCTCCGTTGCGCTGCAACTGCTAGAGCGCATTAAAAGCGCCTTGATACGTGGAGACCTCAAACCAGGGGATTATCTACCTTCAGAAACTGAATTGACCCACAGTTTGGGGATTGGCAAATCGAGCGTGCGTGAAGCCATCAAAATGCTGCAAGCCATTGGCATTGTGGAAGTCAAACGCGGCCAGGGCACCATGATTCGCCGCGAACCAGGCACGCCACTCGTCGACCCGATGGCATTTGGAATGATCTTGGCGCGAGGCATGACGCGGGACGTGCTGGAGTTCCGCCTGATGTTTGAACCGGCGTATACCCTGCAAGCGATGGGTAGCGCGACAGCAGAGGATCATCAACGCATTCAGCAAAGTATCGACGCCATGGAAGAGGCGATCCGCTCAGGTGCACAAACCTCTCAGCACGATATCGCCTTCCATCGCGCCATTTTGCACAGTACCCATAACCCCATGACTATTCGCGTCGGTGAAACACTGCTGCAGCTCATTGAAGCAGCGTTGGAAACCTCCATGCGGTCATTACCGGAAACCGCACTCAAAGACCACAAAGCTATTTATACCGCTTTCAAAGCAGGCGATAGCGCAGGCGTTCAGGCGGCGATTGCCGTTAGTAGCGAAAGCTGGGAAACCAATCTTACCTATGGAGGCGACACCGAGCTGAGTGCAGCACCGCGTTAGGGCTCTCTTTGCAGCCATGCGTCAAAAAAGCTCATAAATGCGCGCGCTTTGGCGGTTACGTGCCGCCCTGGCGGGTAAACCGCATAAACACCGCCTTCCGGTAACGCCCACTCGCCCAATACGCGCACTAAACGTCCGGCGGCTATCTCAGGTGCCGCGGTAATATCCGGCAATACTGAGAGACCACCGCCAGCGACCATCAGCGCGACTAAACTCACCGTTGAGTTGGCTGCCAACCCCGCGCTCATTTGCACCTCACACTGCTCATCCCGGCGCTGAAAAGTCCAGGTTAGTGGCGCTCTTAACGGTGTAAAGGCGATCCATGCATGGCCTTCCAGCGCCTTGGGATGCACGGGCGTGCCGTGGCGTTTCAAGTAATCAGGCGCGGCCACCACCTGTTGCTGAAAAGCGCCTAGTCGACGAGCACGCAGCGTGGAGTCTTTTAACCAGCCTAAACGAAACGCTAAATCGATACCGTCCTGGACCATATCGCTTATCTGGTCGCCGCTACGTAGCTCTATATGCAGCGCCGGGTGCAAACGGCTAAACGCTACCACCGCTTCGCTCAACATCCCGGCGGCGTAATCTTCAGGGGCCGTGATACGCAACTCGCCGTGCAACTGTTGGGTGTCACTTACTGCGCTGGCAAGCACCCCCTGTAGGTCTGTTAACAGTGGATGGCATTGATGGTAGAGCGCCTCTCCTGCCTGGGTGAGCTGAACCCGCCGCGTGGTGCGGAGGAACAGCGTTACACCCAGGCGCGTTTCCAACTGGCGAATTTGCAGGCTTACCCGGGTTTTCGTGCAGCCTAGCCGCTCCGCCGCCTTGGTAAAGCTACCGGCTTCCACCAGGGCGACAAAGATCGGCAAACCGTTTAAATCGAACTCGCTGGCGGTGGTCATATAGCGCCCGATTGTTATGAAATCGACAACAGTAAATTACGTTCATCGCTATTTTTCAAATCAATAAAGCGTCCGACAATGCAGCCTCTACCCACTGAAGGAGTACTACGATGAAGATTGCACTGATTGGCGCTAGCGGATTTATCGGTTCCGCCCTATTAACCGAGGCGCTCTCCCGGGGCCATCATGTGACGGCGTTAGTGACTCGCCCTGAACGGGTGGCGCCGCAGGAAAATGTCGTTAGCGTTAAAAGCGATGTGTTAAACACCGATGCACTGGCCGAGCAGCTACGCGGTGTCGAGGCCGTTATCAGCGCCTTTAGCGGCCATGCCCAGGAGGATGTTTACGACTACTACCTCAAAGGCTTTAATTCGATTTTGGCCGCCACTCAACACGCCTCTGTTCCTAGGCTACTGATAGTGGGTGGCGCAGCAACGCTCGAGGTAGCACCGGGTAAGCTTTTGTTAGATGCACCGGGTTTTCCAGCAGAGTACCGAGCCACGGCGGAAGGGGCGCAAACAGCCCTTGAAACTCTGCGCGCACAAACGGCTCAAGCGTGGACATTTCTCTCCCCCGCTGCTGAGATTTTCCCCGGTGAACGCACGGGTAACTTCCGGCTGGGCACCGATACGCTACTCACTGATAGCGAAGGTAATAGCCGTATTTCCGTGCAGGATTACGCCATCGCCATGATCGATGAGCTGGAAAACTCACACCATATCAATCAGCGTTTCTGCGTTGCGTACTGAGCAAGTTCCCATAACCCCCTCACCAGAAATAGGTGAGGGGGTTATCTTTAATTCCCCGCAATACTCATCAGTCATATTTAACTACGCGAATTAATCCAAACACCACCCGACTACACATTAATTAACAACTGCGTATTAAAAAGTTACTTATAAGCAATTTCTTACATAAGTATAGCGAATCTCTTACAAATACTATCAGCAATATCCTACATACACAGCCGCCAATACCTTCAACAATCATGTAGACATAAATAAAGAAATACTAAAAAACTTGCACACTTGTGACAGCTAATGAACTTGATAGGTTCAGAATCGATTACTCAGACATGCACGCATTAGACTCGCATTAACTGACCCAATTACTGCAAGGAAAATATCATGAAAGCCAATACCGACCTCGTAAAGATAGGCAATCATTGCGTGCATGTAGAAACCTACCAACAGCCACAAAATACTGAAAGTATTATTATGGTCAACGGCGCGCTAGCCACCACAGCCTCTTTTACCAATTGTGTCAAATACTTGAATGACGGATTAAACGTTATCCTGTTTGATTTGCCTTTTGCTGGCCAGTCGAAACCGCATAACCCTGTGGGTGGTATCATTACCAAGGACGATGAAGTTAATATCCTCCTAGCCCTGATTGAACGTTACCAACCCACTTCGTTACTTTCCGTTTCTTGGGGAGGCTATGCCGCCATGATGGCATTGGCGCAATCCCCCACATCGATTAAAAGAGCGGTGCTAGCCTCATTTTCAACTCAGCTTAACGACGGCATGTTGCGCTATATCAATGGTGCTCGCCATTATATTCAAATTGGCGATGTCAAAACCGCTGCTAACCTGCTTAATGAAGAAGTAGGAAAATACTTACCCCGCTTATTAAAATATATCAATTACCGGCACCTCTCACGGTTAGATGATCAGGAACTTCAACAGGTTTGCTTTCATATCGAGCAAATACTTTCCATGAACGACACAGACTATGAGCAACTGCTGGGTAATATTGAGATACCAACGCTTTTCGTTAATGGCAAATTGGATGAATACACAACACCAGAAGACATTCTGATAGCCGACGACTATATGCCGAAGTGTGCATTCGAAGTCGTGCCCAATGCGGGGCATTTTCTTGACCTTGAGCATGCTGACGCAAGGCAGCGAATGGAAAAAATCCTGCGCGGCTTCTTGATTCCAGGCGAGCTTGAAAGACAGGTTGCCTAAGCCAAGAGGGGGGGCTGGCTATCACCGCTATTCAACAACACAGAGCCACCTCGCTAAGCGCCATAAACGCTTAGCGAGGTGTTTTGATATGGCTTTTAGCAAAAAATAACAACCGCATCCTCTCAAGGATTAAGGGCTACCTGCATCAACACACCGACTGCCAGTGGCATCACTGACTCGTCAAAGTCAAAGCAGTGATGGTGGTGACCAGCAGCAAGATCGGCGCCAAAGATCATATAGGTTGCCTGACCACCACGCTCCAGCACCCTGGCCATTAGCGAGGTGGCATCTTCTGAGCCCGCTGGCGTCATATCATGCCCTTCTAATTGGGTGATTCCAGGGTAATCGGTAAGACAAGAGACAACTTTTTCTACCAGGGCCGGGCTGGCGGCGCAGGCACTGGCAGCACCAACACGCTCGATCGAGACGCTAACGCCCTGCATGGTGGCAGCGCCTTTCAGCACTTCAAAAGCACGGCTTTCCACATAGCTGTTAATGTCCGCGGTGGCACCACGTGTTTCCAGCCTTAACAGCGCGCTATCAGCAATGATATTGCGCCCACTACCAGCATGCAGTTGACCAACATTGATCCGCGCAGCGCCTTGGCTATGGGGGGCAATAGCATGCAAACCAAGAGCAGCCTGGGCTGCCGCTAGCAAAGCATTTTGGCCCACCTCAGGCTGCCCGCCTGCATGGGCTGCTTTGCCTGAAAAGTACGCATCCAGTTTGGTGGTGGCCAGAAAGCCATCGGCGGCGCAGACCACATGGCCGCTGGCGTGGCCGAGCCCCAAGTGCGTCGCAACCAGCCTATCAACGTCATCCACCACACCCGCTTCGACCATGGATTGGGCGCCTCGAACGCCCTCTTCGGCGGGTTGAAAAATCAATTTTATTTTGCCACACAGCTGGCTGGAAAACTGGCACAGCAGTTCCGCCATCCCCAGCCCAATAGTGGCATGGCCATCATGACCGCAGGCATGCATAGAGCCTTGATTGAGCGAGTGAAAACCCTCCTGGTAAGGACGGTGATCATCTTCAGTGGACTCAACGATGGGTAATGCATCAAGATCGAAACGAAATGCCTGGGTCGGCCCTGGGCGATGGGTATCCAGTGTGCCCACCACGCCGGTAAAGCCTCCTTCCAAGGCAGGCAGCCAGCGCTCAACAGCACCCTGGGCGCGTGCACGCGCCAAGGCTTCGTCTAGCGTTTGCTTATCCGGCACGCCCATACGCGCGCACTCACTCACCACTGCTTGCCCCAGTTGAACGCTGAACCCCAGTTGGCTAAGCCGTTCAGCCACAAGGCTGGCGGTACGAAACTCCAGCCATCCCTGCTCGGGGTAGCGATGAAAGTCACGTCGCTGGGCAGAAAGCTGGGGGGCGATGGCGTTAGCGGCATCCACGATATTCGCGTTCATAAGCTGCCTCCGTGTTAGCCCAGCGCCTGAGTCAGCATGCCAAAGCGCGTTAACGGCCCCTCCTCGACAGCCTCGCCACAGCGCATGCGGGTGATTTGATCGACACAGGTGAGTCCTAACACCGTCAGCCAGCTATCGTCGTCGGGATCGACTAAATCAATGCGTATAAAATCACCCTCAGCATCCGTCAGCAGCGCCAACACCAGCGCCTGCGCCTGTTCGGCACTGCGCGCCAGAATGGGGCCAATATGCTCGCCGCGCCCATAGGTACGCTTTAGCGCAAACCCTTCAATGACACCTGCCTTTTCAATCACCACTCCTCTATTAGCCGATTGAACGGCCACCGCATGAGCCGGGCTGTCGGGTGAGAGCGCGAGCAGTGCCGCCTGATCGCTTGCCGCCATCGCGCGTAAACCCGGCTCACGTGGCGCAGGCGGTGCACCGGTGACCACTCCTTGGTATTGGCAAATACGATTGCACTGCTCAAAGCCCAGTTTTTGGTACAGCGGCTGGCCCGCTTTCGTGGCGACCAACATCAGCGTTCGTGGGCCCGCCAGCGCCATCAGCCGTGCCATCATCTCGCGCCCGAGCCCGAGGCCCTGCCAATCGTTGCTAATAACCACCAGCCCTAGGGKGGCCACAGCCCCTTGATTAAAGCAGAGCCCAGTGCCCACCAGTTCACCGTCGACGCTTTCCAGCACGMCGCCCTCACCCACCTCAAGCATCTGGCGCCAATCGTCAACACGATGAGGCCAGCCGAGGTTGAACGACAGGCGATGCGCTGCCTCCAGATCGTTAACGGTCATTGTTCGCCACGTTAAGTTCTCACGTTCAAAGCGGGCGGGAGCGCTAGCTAAAGAAGCAGACATCGAAGGGGAGTCAGTCATCGCACTATTTTCCTTGAGCTGGTGATGATCGGTTTGCCGCTACTTTGGCACTCAGGGAGGCGCTGTGCCACGCCGAAAAAGGGCGTTTGGTGCAATTCAGCAGATTTAACCGTCACTGCTATAGGTGAGCGCATCACCTGCGCACAAACGCCCTGTACTCAGCACCCCATGCTGGGGCATCCGACCTAGGATGGTAGCTAAACGAAAATGCTATTGGACTACCTTCAAGGACTCTCATGCCAAGTTTCGATCCTGCCCGTATTGCCTTGCCCTGTGCGCACTTTATTCAGGGACAGCGCGTAACTGACCCCAGCGCGCTCAGCGTATCCCGCCCCTCCGACGGCGCCGTTTATGCCGAACTACCCATGGCCGATGCCAATCGCGTCGATGATGCCGTCACCAGTGCTCACCAAGCGTTTGTGCGCGGCGACTGGTCACGCTGCGCGCCGCGGGAGCGGGCTCGCATCATGCGCCGCTGGGCAGACCTGATTGAGGCCGATATTGACTATCTCGCCCCGCTGGAATCCCTCGGCTCCACCCGGCCGATTGATCAGACCCGGACCTGGGATGTGCCCTACACCGCTGAGGGCATTCGCTTCTTTGCGGAATTCGCCGACAAGCACGGCGGCGAGGKAGCAGCGACCGCCCACGACCATCTGGGTATGCAGATTGCCGAGCCACTAGGCGTCGTTGGTGCGATAGCGCCGTGGAATTTCCCCCTCAGCATGACCTGCTGGAAGGTCGCCCCCGCTTTGGCCGCAGGCAACACAGTGGTGCTCAAACCCTCCGAGATGACCCCTTTCACCGCCGTGCGGCTGGCCGAGTTAGCCATTAAGGCGGGCATGCCTCCAGGGGTATTCAACGTCATTCAAGGCAATGGCCCCGTGACCGGCGACGCGCTATGCCGTCACCCCTATGTGGCCAAGGTCACCTTCACCGGCTCAACGGTGACAGGGCGCACCATCATGGGTGCCTGTGCAGAAACCGGACCCAAGCCGGTCACCCTGGAGCTAGGTGGCAAGAGCCCGCAACTGGTGTTTGCCGATATCCCGGATATTGATCGCACCGCTAAAACCCTCGCTGCGGCGATTACCGGCAACGCTGGGCAAGTATGCGTCGCAGGCTCACGGCTATTGATCCAACGCGAACTGTTGGAGCCCATGATTGAGCGCTTGAGCAAGCATTTTAACGCCCTCACCCCTGGCCCTACCTGGCAAACAGGTGGTTGGTTTTCACCGATTATTTCCGCTACCCAGTTGACCCGCATTGAATCCATTGTGGCACGCTCCCGCGAGGCGGGTGCTGAACTGCTGGGTGGTGGAGAGCGCTTTGAACGCAATGATGGCGGCCACTTTTACCAACCCACCCTGCTGCATACGAACGACCGCCACAATCCCGCCGTGGAGGAAGAAATCTTCGGCCCGGTGCTGACCATTCAAACCTTCGAGAGTGAAGAGGAGGCGTTAGCGCTGGCCGAACACGATGTTTACGGCTTAGCAGCTGGCATTCATACCGCTGACCTGGGGCGCGCGCTGCGCACGGTGCGCAGGCTTTCGGCGGGCACGGTATGGGTTAACCGTTACGGCCGCAGCAACGACTACATTCTGCCCACTGGCGGCTATAAGCGCTCAGGCGTAGGCCGTGACCTAGGCCGTGCCGCCTTTGACGCCTGCCTGCAGCATAAAAGCGTGCTGATTGATCTCGACCAGTGAGTGACGCAGCGAATTCGATGGTTACTTTATCTACCAAATAGAGGTAGCAAGTATGTTTATCAACGTAGACGCCGTGCACGACTCTCCTGCCCTGCCCGAACAGGTTGATGTGGTGGTTATCGGTGGCGGCATTGTGGGGACGACCGCCGCCTATGAGTTGGCTCGCCAAGGGGTATCGGTGGCGCTGCTGGAGAAGGGGCTTATCGGCGCTGAGCAATCAAGCCGCAACTGGGGCTGGGTACGCCAGCAGAATCGCGATATGTTCGAACTGCCGCTAGCCATGTATAGCCTCGATCGTTGGCAAGCGTTCTCCACCGAGATTGGGCGCGACGTGGGGTTTCGTCGCAACGGAATTGTTTACACCACCGATAGCCAAGCTAGCCTTGCTAAATGGGAGGCGTGGGGGCAACAGGCCCGGGAACAGGGCTTTACCAGCCATATGTTGAGTGCCGAAGAAGCCCGTGAGCGGGCGCCTGGCACTACCTCAACCTGCATTGGTGGCGTCTGGTCGCCCAGCGATGCCCAGGCCGAGCCCTCGATGGCCTGCTCGGCCATCGCTACTGGGGCCCGTGAACACGGCGCCTACCTTCACCAAAACTGTGCGGTGCGCGGCCTGGACCTGCATGACGGGCGTGTGGGCGGCGTTTGGACGGAGCACGGATTGATCAAAGCCTCGACGGTCATCTGTGCAGGCGGGGCCTGGAGTTCTCGCTTCTGCCGTCGCCACGGCGTTGAGCTACCTTCGGCCAATATCATGGGCACCGCACTGCAAACCACCGCCGCGCCGGAGATCACACCGGGCTGTCTGATCACCCCCAAGGTCGCACTGCGCCGCCGCCTGGATGGCAGCTACACCTTGGCGCTGCCAGGGCTTGGCCGGGTGGAAATCAGCCCCCAAGGGATTCGCTATGCGAGCAAATTCTACGCCGCCTACCGCAGCAAATTAGCCAAAAAGCTGCAAATCCGCATTGGCGCGTCTTTCTTTAACGGGCCAGAAGCGGCGGGTAGCTGGCAGTTTGATCAGGTATCGCCGTTTGAGCGCCAGCGCGTGCTTGACCCCACCCCTGACATTCCTCAGGCACGTGCTGCCCTGGCTGCCCTGCAGGCCGAGCACCCGGCGCTCAAAGGTGTCCATATTGCCCGCGCCTGGGCCGGCATGATCGATACTACGCCGGATATGATACCGATCATCTCCCCGGTGGATGCCATCCCCGGCTTTATCGTCGCCGCTGGCTTTAGCGGCCATGGCTTTGGCATTGGACCGGGGGCCGGCCGGTTAGCGGCTGATTTAGCCACCAATTCCTCGCCTGTGGTTAATCCCCTGCCTTATCACATCAAACGTTTTTCCGATGGCAGCCGTATCCGCCAGCCAGAAATGATGTAAATGGGCCGCCGCATTGTGTGCTGCATGGGCCAAAAAAAAAGCGCGTTTGTGTTAGTCAGGCGCGTACTTTCAGCGTCTGGCGACTGCTCGAGAATGCTGTAATGAAATGAGTGGCTGCGCTAAGAACTCTCCCACCACCACGATGATGACAAAAGAGGATCAAACAACATGAGCGAGATTATGCGCCCTAAGTACATCACCTTTGATTGTTACGGCACACTCACCAACTTCCAGATGGGGCGCATGACGCGCGAAATTTTTGCCGATCGTATCCCTGATTCAGAACGCATGGAACGCTTCGTACAAGATTTTGGTGCCTACCGTTATGACGAAGTGCTCGGCGAGTGGAAGCCCTACGCTGAGATTCTTTGCGCGGCGCTGGAGCGCACCTGCAAACGTTGGGGAGTCGAGTACCGTGACAACGAAGGCATGTTGTATTACCAGGCCGTCCCCACCTGGGGCCCGCACCCGGACGTGATTGAGGGGCTGGCAAAAATTGCCGACAAAATCCCCCTGGTGATTTACTCCAACGCCGATGACAGCCAGATCATGGCTAACGTGCAAAAGCTTGAGGTGCCCTTTCACAAGGTTTTCACTGCCGATACATTCAAAGTCTACAAGCCCCGTTTAGCCGCCTTCGAAGCCATGATCGACAGCCTGGATTGCCACCCCGAAGAGCTGCTGCACGTCTCATCGAGCTTCCGCTATGACCTTATTTCAGCTCACCTGATGGGCATCAAGAACAAGGCGTTTGTGGCGCGCAACCACGAGCCCTATTGCGACGGCTACGGGGCGACAAAGATTAACGATATCCGCGACTTGCCCGCGTTAGTCGGTCTCTAAACTGMCCGTTTCGCCCACCGCGCAGGAGCCGCCCATGCAACTCAACTCCTATTGGCTGTCCACAGCGCCTCCCTTTACCGGGGGCCAGCAGGCATTCACCCAAGAGCACTACGATGTTGCGGTGGTGGGCGGTGGTTTTACCGGGCTATCGGCTGCCCGCACGCTAGCCTGGGGCGGTGCCCGTGTAGCGCTACTGGAGGCAGGCCAACTCATTGGTGAAGCTTCAGGGCGCAACGGCGGCCAGTGCAACACCGGCGTGGCCCAAGACTACGCCAGTCTGGTCGAACAGCTTGGCCGCGAGCGCGCGATTGCCCACTACACCACCTACGCCGATGCCGTCTCCAGCGTCGAGCAGGTGATGGCCGAAGAGGCGATCGACTGCGACTACCTGCACCACGGCAAGCTGAAGCTGGCGGCTAAACCGGAGCACTACGACAAGCTCGCGCGTACCTGCGACGCCATTCGCCGTGACGTGGATAGCGACGTAGAGATGCTCTCCGCAACCGCCGTTAGAGAGGAGGTCGATTCGCCGTTCTATTATGGCGGACTGCTGCAACATAACGGTGGCCAAATGCATATGGGCCGCTTTGGCATCGGCTTAGCCGAAGCGGCGGCCAGGCATGGCGCGCACATTTTTGAGCATACGCCGATGACCCGCTTAACCCGTGAGAAATCAGCGTATCGATTAGGCACACCCAGTGGCAATATTCGCGCCGAAAACATACTACTGGCCACCGGCGCATCGCAAACAGGCCCGCTGGGCTGGTTTCGCCGCCGTCTGGTACCGGTGGGTAGTTTTATCGTCGTCACCGAGCCTCTTTCAGCAGCGCAGTGTGCCCAGCTTCTTCCCCAGCGGCGCTCTTATGTCACTAGCCGCATTGTCGGCCACTACTTCCGGCTTACCGCCGATAATCGGCTGCTGTTTGGCGGTCGGGCACGGTTTGCCATGTCCGGCAGTCAATCGGATGCCAAAAGCGGCGAGATACTGCGCCGCGGCCTGGAAGAGGCTTTTCCCCAACTAAAAGGAGTGCGGCTCGATTATTGCTGGGGCGGGCTGGTCGATATGAGCCAAGACCGGTTTCCCCATGCAGGGCAGCACAACGGCATGTACTACGCCATGGGCTATAGCGGCCATGGGGTACAGATGTCGGTGCATATGGGGCATGTGTTAGCCGAGGTGATGCTTGGCAACCGCCAAAACCATCCTTGGCAGGATACCAAGTGGCCAGCGATTCCCGGTCATTTTGGCAAACCGTGGTTTTTACCCCTGGTGGGCAGTTGGTACCGACTACAGGATCGATTGCATTAAGCCACCATCCTAGCCCACACATTGCAAACAAGACTCACCAAGAGAGCGACTAACCAAAACAGCTATTAATAAAAAACAGCCACTAACAGAAATGGCTATAAAAAACTAAGCACGCGCTGCCAGACTCACAAAAACACTTAATCGCAGTAAGGAGAAGGCTTATGACACGTGAAAAAAATCCTAATGAACTGTTTGTTTCTCCCGAACAAAGCATGCAGGTTTACAACGCCATGCAGCGCGGGCTGTCTCGACGCGAGGCCATGAAAGTTATTGGCGCGGCGGGTGTCTTTGCCGCCGCGTCTGGCGCCTTTCCCGGTTTCTCTTCAGCCTGGGCGGCGGACAGCGAAAGCGCAACCCCCCAGTACGGCGGCAGTATTCGCGTCGCGGCACACTCGGCGTCCACGAAAGACACCCTGGATCCCGCCTTAGGGGCGACGGCGATCGACTATGTCCGCGCCTACATGTTTTATAACGGCCTAACCCAATACGATGAAGATCTGACGCCCCAGCCCTGCCTGGCGGAGTCGTTTGAGAATACCGATAACGGCAGCCACTGGATCTTTACCCTGCGGCGCGGCGTTACCTTCCACGATGGCAAACCATTGACACCCCAGGATGTGATCTTTTCGATCATGCGCCATCAGGATCCGGCGACGGGTTCAAAGGTCGCCTCCATGGTCGAGCAAATCGACAGTATCAGGGCCCTGGATGATCAGCGTGTCGAGTTCAACCTCTCCTCGCCCAATATCGAGTTGCCCTCTATCCTGGCCGTTTCGCACCTAGTGATTGTGGCCGATGGAACCACCGACTTCTCGAAAGGGCTGGGTACCGGCGCCTTTAAGTGTCAAGAGTTTACCCCCGGCGTGCGTTCGATCGGCGTTCGGAATGAGAACTACTGGCGCGATGGCTATCCCTACCTGGATTCCATCGAGGTGGTGGGGATTAGCGACGAATCGTCACGGGTCAATGCACTGCTCTCTGGCGATGTGCAGATGATCAATGAAGTCAGTGGCAACTCCGCAGAGCGCTTGAAAACCAGTGACGGCTATCAGGTAAAAGCGACGAACGCCGGTAACTACACCGACCTGGTCATGCGCTTTGACCAACAGCCCACCAGTCGCCCCGAATTCCGCGAGGCGATGAAGTACCTCTTCGACCGCGAGCAGATCAAACGCGTCGCCCTGCGCGGCTATGGCGAGATCGCCAACGACCAGCCGATTATCTCCAGTTCCCCCTACTACTTCGATGGGTTACCCCAGCGCGAGTACGACCCGGAGCGGGCCGCCTCCTTGCTTGCCAAGGCGGGGGTTAGTGGAGCAACAGTACCGCTGGTGGCGTCGCCTGCGGCTTCCTCGTCGGAAGATATGGCCGTGCTACTCCAGCAGTCCGCGGCACAGGCAGGGCTCAACCTGAATATCAACCGGGTTCCCTCCGACGGCTACTGGTCGAACCACTGGATGAAGCACCCACTTGGGTTCGGCAATATCAACCCGCGCCCCACGGCGAATATTTTGCTCTCCCAGTTCTTTCTCTCCAGCGCTGCCTGGAACGAATCCGGCTGGCAGAACGAGCAGTTCGATCAACTGGTGATTGCCTCCCGAGGTGAACCCGATGAGGCCACCCGCAAGCAGATGTATGCCGATATGCAGACCATGATTCATGAAGAGGGCGGCATCGGCATCCCCGTCTTCCTAAGCAGCATCGAAGGCTTTGATGGGCGCATTGGCGGGATGGATCGCACCGTCCCCCTGGGCAGCTTCATGGGCTATATGTTCGCCGAGCATATCTGGTGGAAAGGCTAATTCCTGCTCTCCCTACTGTGATCACAGGCCATGGACATCATCACCAGGACGTTTAATTTCTACCCTGGTGATGATCAACATGGCCCTTGAGCCGGAGAAGAAAGATGCGCGACTCTCTCTTTGGACTGGTGCTAGGTCGCTTGGCCTCCAGTCTTATTACCCTGCTGCTGGTATCGCTGGTGATCTTTGCGATTACCTCACTGCTGCCAGGCGATACCGCCCAGCAGGTGCTGGGGCAGTTTGCCACCCCGGAACAGGTGGAGGCGCTGCGTGCCCAGCTAGGCCTTAATCAGCCGCCCTTGCTGCGCTACTGGCAGTGGCTGAGTGGCTTTGCCACCGGCGACCTGGGCCGCTCCGCCAGCAATGGTGTGGATGTCATACAGCTGGTCAATGACCGGCTCCCCAATTCGTTACTGCTAGCCGCGATTACCACCGCTATCTCTGTCCCTGTGGCGCTGACTATGGGTATCGCCGCCGCCATGCGCCGGGGTGGGGTGCTTGACCGCACCCTGAACCTGATCACCCTGTCGATGGTGGCGGTACCCGAGTTTCTGGTCGCCACCCTGGCGGTGCTGATTTTCGCCGTGCAACTCGGCTGGTTACCGGCACTCTCCTATGTCTCCACCGTCGACAGTTTCGGCGCCTTTATGAAAGTTTACGCCATGCCGGTGCTCACCCTGTGCAGCGTATTAATTGCCCAAATGGCACGTATGACACGGGCGGCCTTAATCGATCAGCTCGACAGCGCTTATGTGGAGATGGCGCGTCTCAAAGGCGTTCCGCCCATGCGTCGCGTACTGCGCCACGCGCTGCCTAACGCCGTCGGCCCGATTGCCAATGCGGTGGCCCTGAGCCTCTCTTATCTACTGGGCGGGGTCATCATTGTCGAAACCATCTTCAACTATCCAGGCATCGCCAGCTTAATGGTCGATGCGGTTTCCAACCGGGATCTCGCCCTGGTACAGGCCTGCGCCATGATCTTTTGCGGCGCTTATCTGCTGCTGGTCATGCTGGCTGATCTATGCGCGATCCTCTCTAACCCGAGGCTGCGAAACCGATGAACGACACCAAGACAATGCCCGCTAGCAAGAGCAACCGTCATCCCTATGTCTCGCCAAGAAGCCGCCTGCCAATAGCAGTGCCAAAACAGCGCAACCGTTCAGGGTGGCAACTCACCCGCTGGATTGGCCTGAGCTTGTTCAGCTTTTGGCTGTTAGTGGCACTGTTTGGGCCACTGTTAGCGCCCTATCCCATGGGGGCTTTTGTCTCTGACCAAATATACGGCGGGGCAAGTTCGGCACACCTGCTGGGCACCGACTATATGGGCCGCGATATGCTCAGCCGCATGCTCACTGGGGCGCGCTATACCGTGGGGCTGGCGTTAGTGGCCGCGCTGCTGTCAACTCTGGTTGGGGCGGGCTTTGGCATGTTAACGGTGCTCCTACCCCGCTGGCTCGAGGAGAGCGTTCGGCGGATATTCGACACGCTCATCTCGATTCCCAGCAAAATGATGGCCCTGGTGATGGTCTCCGCCTTTGGCACCTCTATTCCTCTGCTTATCCTGGCGGCAGTGCTCAGCTATGCGCCGGGCTCTTTTCGCATTGCCCATAGCTTGGCCAAAAATCTCGCCACCCTGGAGTACGTGCAGGTCGCTCGTACTCGGGGAGAAGGACGGCTGTATATCGCCGCCGTGGAAATTTTTCCCAATATGATCCAGCCCGTGCTCACCGATATGGGCATGCGCTTTGTGTTTATCGTACTGCTGCTCAGCGGCATGAGCTTTCTGGGCTTAGGCGTGCAACCGCCGGTCGCCGACCTAGGCTCCCTGGTGCGTGAAAACATCGGTGGTCTTAGCCAGGGTGCGTTGGCAGTGATTGCCCCGGCCTTGGCGATTGGCTCATTAACCGTCGGTGCCAACCTGTTGATCGACAGCCTCTCGAACAGCCGCGATAACCAGAAGGAGTGATGCCATGCAAGGTGAATCGCTGATCGTACGCGATCTTGATATCTGTGCGACCCCGCCTGGTGAGGAGGAGCGCACGATCGTCAGCCAGATCAATTTCGCGCTCAAGCCAGGCGAAGTGATGGCACTAATCGGTGAATCCGGTTCAGGCAAGACCACCATTGCGCTGGCCATGATGGGCTACGCCCGGCTCGGCTGCCGGATCGCCGGGGGCAGCGTGCAGCTGGGAGAGACCGACATACTCACCCTCTCTGCGGTGGAAACCCGCGCGTTGCGCGGCCACCGGGTGACCTACATTGCCCAAAGCGCTGCGGCCGCCTTCAACCCCTCGCGCCGCCTGATGGACCAAGTCATCGAAGGCGCGCTTATCCATGGCGTTATGGATCGACAGCAAGCTCAGCAGAAAGCCATTCAGCTGTTTGGCGAGCTGGCCCTGCCCGACCCAGAACATATCGGCGACCGATACCCCCACCAGGTCTCCGGGGGCCAGCTACAGCGCCTTATGGCCGCCATGGCCTTGATTACCGATCCCGCCCTGGTGATTCTGGATGAACCGACCACGGCATTGGATGTGACCACTCAGGTCGATGTGCTGCGGGCCTTCAAGCGCGTTATGCGCGAGCGGGGTACCACGGCGCTGTATGTCTCTCACGACCTCGCCGTGGTGGCGCAGATTGCCGATCACGTGCTGGTGCTACAGGCCGGGGAGGAGCAGGAGCAAGGGCCCATTGGGCAAATCCTGGACAATCCAGGCCATGCCTACACGCGTAGCTTATTGGCGGCGGCGCGACCGGAGACCCGCGTGCCCACCGGCCTTCCGGCAAGCGGCGACGAATTGTTGCGCATTGATGATCTGCAAGTGGGCTACGGGCGCTGTGATCGCAATGGGCTGCCGAATAATGTCGTGCTGGATCATATCCAACTGCGCATTGATCGCGGCCAGGCGTTAGGCGTGATTGGTGAATCCGGGTCAGGCAAGTCAACGCTTGCCCGGGCAGTCGCTGGCCTGGTGGCACCGTCACGGGGGGAAGTTCAGTTCAATTGCCGTGAGCTACCGCCGACGCTGCGTGGCCGCATACCCGACCAGTTTCGGCGTATCCAGATCGTTTTTCAGAGCGCCGACAATGCGCTAAACCCGGCCCACTCGGTTAGGCGGCTGCTCAATCGGCCACTGGAAACCTATTTTCAGATGAGCCGCGATGCCCGTCAGCGTCGGGTTGAAGAGTTGATGGACTTGGTCAAACTGCCGCGCACGTTGCTCGACCGCAAGCCCAGCGGGCTATCGGGTGGCCAGAAGCAGCGCGTCAACCTCGCCCGGGCGCTGGCCGCGGAACCCGACCTGATCCTCTGCGACGAAGTGACCTCGGCGTTAGATACCGTAGTGGGCGCTGCAATTCTCGAGCTGCTGGCCGAACTGCGCCGTGAACTGGGCGTTGCCTACCTGTTTATCAGCCACGATATCTCGACGGTGCGCTCGCTGTGCGACGACGTCATGGTGCTTTACCAGGGGGAATGTGTGGAGTTCGGCCCCTGCAGCACGGTGCTCAACCAGCCACAGCACGACTACACCCGCAAGCTGATCGGCTCAGTGCCTGAACTACAGCCTGGCTGGCTGGAGGGGTGCCAATGGTCGACCCATACGCAGCCCTCAACCGCGCCCGTTTAATCACTAGCCCTATTAATGACAAGGAGAAAAGCATGCCGACGCTGCCCCTCAATGACCGTAACCTGCTACGTGAGCAGGCCTTTATCAACGCACAATGGKGCGACGCCGACGATGCGGCCACGCTGACCGTCACCAACCCCGCCACCGGCGAAGCGCTGGCTAGCATACCCAGCATGGGTGCCAACGAGACCCGCCGGGCAATCGAGGCCGCCGAAGCGGCGTGGCCCGCCTGGCGTGCGCAAACAGCGGCAGCGCGCGCAGCACTGCTGGAGCGCTGGCATGCGCTGATACTGGAAAACAGTGAGGACCTGGCGGTATTGATGACCCTTGAACAGGGGAAGCCGCTGGCCGAATCACGAGGAGAGGTTCAGTACGGCGCAAGTTTTATAAAGTGGTTTGCGGAAGAGGCACGCCGCGCCTATGGCGAGMCCATCCCCTCCCCCACCGCGGATCGCCGAATTGTGATCCTCAAACAGCCAGTGGGCGTGTGTGGTGCGATTACCCCCTGGAACTTCCCCATCGCCATGATTACCCGCAAGTGCGCGCCCGCGCTGGCGGCCGGATGCCCGATTGTCATCAAACCGTCGGAGCTGACGCCGCTGTCAGCACTGGCCTTGGCAGTGCTTGCAGAGCGTGCGGGTTTCCCCCCCGGGGTGGTGAATATCGTCACCGGGCTGCCTGAAGGGATTGGCGGTGAGCTGACCTCCAACCCCACCGTGCGCAAACTCTCCTTCACCGGCTCAMCCCGGGTGGGCAGCCTGCTGATGCGCCAGAGTGCCGACGATATCAAGCGCCTCAGCCTGGAGTTGGGCGGTAATGCCCCGCTGATCGTGTTTGACGATGCCGACCTGGAACTGGCGGTGGCCGGGGCTATGGCGAGCAAGTTCCGCAACGCGGGCCAAACCTGTGTTTGCGCTAACCGCATCCTGGTTCAATCCGGCATTCATGACCGCTTTGTCGCCCGCTTGGCGACCGAAATCAAGGCGTTACGCTGTGGCGATGGGATGGAGGAAGGCACAACCATCGGGCCATTGATCAATGACCAGGCGGTGAGCAAAGTCGCCCGCCATCTCGATGATGCCTTGTCCCACGGTGCTGAACGGGTGCTCGGCGATGTCCCCAGTGGTCAGGATCGCTTTGTGGCGCCGGTACTGCTCACCAAGGTAACCGAAGCCATGCTGGTCACCCAGGAAGAGACCTTTGGCCCCGTCGCCCCCATTATGCAATTTGAGCACGAAGAAGACGCTATTCGTATTGCCAACGCGACGCCCTTTGGGCTAGCCGCTTACTTCTTCACCGAAAGCGTACGCCGGGCCTGGCGGGTCGGCGAAGCGCTGGAGTTCGGCATGGTCGGCCTCAACACCGGCTCCATTTCCATGGAAGTCGCGCCGTTTGGTGGCATGAAACAGTCGGGGCTGGGCCGTGAAGGTGCCCGCCAGGGGCTGGATGAGTACCTGGAAGAGAAAGCGTTTCATATGGGCGGGCTGAACTAACACGGACTTAACGAACGCCAACATACCCCACTCGCTCGCCGTTACTCAGAGCGAGCGAGAGGGGAAACGCTATTCTAGTAACCACGCTGCAGATCGACACGGCCAACCATTGGTTCACCGCGTTGATAACGACGCAGGTTGTCAAGCAGGACAGGGAAAGCGCTATCGGGCTGTGTCATCGCGGCCACGTGGGGCGTCAGCAAAATCCGCTCGTCTTGCCAGAAGGGGTGATCGTCGGCGGGTGGTTCTTCGCTCAACACATCCAATACCACCGCACTCAACTGCCCGTCGTCGAGGGCTTGCGTCAGGTCGTGTTCAACCAAGTGCTCACCACGGCCAATATTGATCAAGGCCGCACCTTTAGGCATACGCGCAAATAGGTCTGCGTTGAGGATTCCTCGGGTGGCGTCGGTCAGTGGCAGCACGCAGATCACAATATCGCTTGAGGCCAGAAACCCATCCAGCGCTTCCTCACCACTATGACAGTGAACATTAGCCAGCTCTCGTGGCGAACGCGCCCACCCGCTCACGTCAAAACCGTAACCAGCTAGATGGGTGGCAATAGCGCATCCCAACTGGCCTAAGCCAAGAATCCCGATACGCCGCTTTTCGGTGGGCACAAGCATATGCGCTTGCCACTGCCCCTCGCGCTGCTGGCGCGCATAATCACCCATCCTGCGGTGCAGCCATAGCGTTGCAAAGGTGGCGTACTCAATCATTCCGCGCTCAATGGCAGGGTCGAGCATCCGCACGACCGGCAGCTCTGGAGGCAGTGCGTCAAACTCAAACTGATCGACACCCGCGGAAGTGGCAAACAGCACCTCAAGGGACGGCAGGCACGCCATTATGTTCTCCGGGGGCATCCACGCTAGCAAGTAGCGGATCTCGTCCGGGTCACCCATATCGGGCCATTGGCGGAACTCAATATCCGGCGCGTATTGGGCAAAAAGTTCTTTCCACCGGGCGCCGCGCACCGGGTCAGATTTATACAGCAGTGCCATAGCAGCGTCTCCTTAGCTAAAACGTCATCCTACGGTGGTTTGAGAGGCAGCGGATACCGTTTTGGCGGCTGTGGAGCGAAGCGGTGCGTCTAAATCGACGATTAAGGCGCAGATTACACTGCGCTCCCCCATGACAGTGAATCATGCTGCACAAGCTAGACAATACGAAGGATTACGCGGTTGCTGACGCCATGCCAAGCGTATCTGGTTTGCTAACAGCGGTAAGCTCAAAAACGTATGGGTGKTGGCGTTCGCTCTCCACGTTCTAAAGACAGCGCCAACACACCACAACATGACCATAGTGACTATATCGCGACAATGTTTAAGGAGCCCGCAGATGAATACCGATGCCCMCCCTTCTCACTCAATGCTACGCCAGCGGGAGCAGTGCATTCCCCGCGGTGTGGTCAATGCCCATCCTATTGTCATTTCCCATGCTCGCGGTAGCGAAGTCTTCGACGCGGATGGCCAACGCTATCTGGATTTTGTCGGCGGGATCGGCGTACTCAACGTAGGCCACAATCACCCCCGCGTCGTTGCTGCGGTTCAGGCCCAAGTGGAACGTATTTCCCACATGAGTTTCCAGGTGGCGGCCTACCCAGGCTATATAAAACTGGCTAGCCAGCTGGCTCAGTTGGTCGGTGGTGACAACGCCTACCAAAGCGTGCTCTTTACCTCCGGCGCTGAAGCAGTGGAAAACGCCATCAAAATTGCCCGTTCCCACACGGGACGCCCCAACGTGATTGCCTTTCGCGGTGGCTTTCATGGACGCACGCTGCTGGGCACCACGCTAACCGGCATGAGCCAGCCCTATCGGCAAAACTTTGGCCCTTTTGCCCCCGCTATTCACCACGTTAGCTACCCGGATGCGCTGCGGGGTGTTAGCAGTGAGGATGTGCTTGCCGAGCTGGATACGCTGTTCGCCACTGAAGTCGTCCCCGACCAGGTTGCCGCTATCCTGATTGAGCCCGTTCAGGGTGATGGCGGTTTTCTTCCTGCCCCAGTCGCGTTTATGCAGGCGCTTCGCGCTTTAACCGAACGCCACGGCATCGTGCTGATCGCCGATGAGATTCAGACCGGCTTCGGGCGCACGGGCAAGATGTTTGGCTTTGAACACAGCAATATTCAGCCTGACCTTGTCACTGTTGCTAAAAGCCTGGGCGGAGGCTTGCCGATTTCAGGCGTGGTTGGGCGCACTGAGATCATGCAAGCTCCCGCGCCGGGTGGGCTCGGCGGCACCTATGGGGGCAGCGCGCTGAGCTGCGCGGCAGCACTGGCGGTGCTAGATATTTTTGCAGACGAGCAACTGCTTGAGCGTGGTATCGCCATGGGAAAACGCCTGGAAACAGGGCTGCGTCGGCTGCAAGCCAAACATCCTGTGATTGCCGAGGTACGTGGGCAAGGCCCGATGCTTGCTATCGAGCTTCTCAAGGGCCCACGGGTAACACCTGAAGACGCTGCGCTAGTGCAACAGGTCATTGATCACTGTCGTGAAGCGGGTTTGCTGGTGATTAAGTGCGGTGTATACCGCAATGTGATCCGCTTTCTGGCACCGCTGACTACCAGCGACCAGCAAACCGACGAAGCACTAGAGATTTTGGACGACGCGCTATCCAACGCCACGCACTAATGCTTGTTAATCGCCAACGCCGGGAGAGCAGGACATCATGCCATTGACTGACTATACGACGCTATGCATGGATGCCCATGGCGTGCTGATTGATCGGGATAGAGACATTGTGCGGGGCCTAACGCCACTGTTAGCGATGCTGCCCAACCCGCCACCACAGGAGCAGGTATTAGCAGACTATGTGCATGCGCTGCACGAGTTGACGGATGAGCAGATGGGCGCCGTTTCTGCCCACTGCACGGTCTATCGCGCCCTGGCGAGCAGTTGGGGGCTGGAGGCAGATTGGCAACAAGGAATTGAATTCGCCAGTTCGCTGGGCTTTGGATCGCTTTATGAAGATGCCCCTGGCGCTATCCACTACCTGCGCAAGTTCTATCAGCTCAGAGTAGTCACTTCCCTGAATGAGCAGGAGTTCTTTGCTTTTAATCAGCGCATTGGCCTTTCCGGTAGTGAGCGGCTCACCACCGGCAGCTTTGTGGCCGCGCGTGCCAAGCTGCGGGAGATGGAGGCGGATAGCCAGGTTCTGCTCTTAACGGCTGGCCCCCCATCAGTGAATAGCCGAGGCGGGCACTGCCGTATCACGCGCAGTGCCAAAGCCGAGCAGCCCCAAACGCAGTCATTTATCTCGCTAAGTGATTTTATTTATCAACACCAGCTTGCTCTACGCGGAGAATTGCTTTAGACAAAGGTATTAGTCAAAAACCGCGGGGCGACTTCCACCGCCCCCTAATAAGTAAAGGACTTTACATGGTGGCTAGCGTTCGTCTTGATCGTATCGACATAAATATTCTTGTTCAGCTTCAAGCAGATGGACGGATGACCAACGTCCATTTGGCCGATGCTGTCGGGCTATCGCCCAGCCCCTGCCTACAGCGAGTCAAGCGACTAGAAGCCGCTGGCTATATCACTTCGTTTCAAGCCCGACTCAATCTATCGAAAATGATGGAAAGCGTTACCGTCTTTACGGAGGTCACCCTGTCGGATCACCACCGGGAAGATTTTCTACGCTTTGAACAAAAAATTCGTCAGGTTGATGAAGTCATGGAGTGCCATCTCATCAGCGGTGGCTATGACTATTTACTGCGTTTTATCACCCGCAGTATTGCCCATTATCAACGCGTGATGGAGGCACTTATCGAGGACGAAATTGGCATTGAAAAGTACTTCAGCTATATCGTTATCAAGACGCCCATCAATAAAGAGCAGCTTCCGCTTCGCACCTTAATGGAGGGTTAGCACAGAGAAAAATGCTCACTTCTCCCGAAACGCCTCGACCACCCGCTCAGCCAGCACCTCACTGGCGTCGCCACTACCCACACGCTTGACGAGAGATACCTGATAGTCACCCAACGGCGGTAGTGAATCATTACTTAGTCGTTTGAGCGGCGGGCGGATCAAGCTTTTAGGGAAAGCCGTCACGGCCAAATCGGCCTGCATGGCCGCTTCCTGCCCGGCACAGTGGTCGCAGGAGTAAGCGATTCGGTAAGCAATCCCTGCTTGATCAAGGGCATTAAGGGTAATTCTGCGCCACGCACACCCCTGCTGGGCCAGGGTCACAGGCAGTGGCGTTCGCTGCACGGCAACGCCATCCTCACGGCCCGCCCACACTAGCGGTTCGCTGTGGACGATCTCTCCCCGCGTCGCCTGACCAGGCCCTCCAGCCATCMCCAGGGCAAGATCAAGCTCCCCCTCGTCCAACCTGGCAAGCAGGTCTTTGCTGCGTCCCACCTCGACATCGACCTGCACCGCCGGGTGCGAGCGGGCAAACTGGGCGAGTACCGTGGGTAAAATACGCCCTACCACGTCATCCGTTATCCCCAGCCCTACACGCCCCTCTATGGTAGGGGCTAAAAACTGGGTCACGGCTTCCGCATTGAGTTTCAGTAGCCGCCGCCCATAACCCAGCAGCACTTCCCCCTCAGCAGTCAGGCGTACGTGCCGCGCCTCGCGGACAAACAGCGTCTGGCCGAGGATCTCTTCCAGGCGTTTGATCTGCATACTCAGCGCGGAAGGGGTGCGAAATAGCTGCTGGGCGGCGCGGGTGAAGCTGCCACTTTCGGCAATGGTCACAAAGGTGCGCAGCACCTCGCTATCCAGTAGCGGCAAGACGGCCCGGCTGGGAGCTATGCTAGAGAGTTGATTCATCACACCCACCTTTCAGAAAAATTTAACTCACAGTGTAGTTCTTTTCGTTTGATTGATCCAAGGTAAAGCGCCAAGCTGATAACCAGAGGTCGCGACCCTCCACTTATTAATCACAAAACACACCTGCCGAAAGGGTGCTCATGCGCCGTTTAGCCAACTGCAGGCGTGGAAATGGAGGTGCGCGATGAAGTGTGAAAACCCTATCCAACATGCCCATAACGCCTGGGAAAAAGCCAGCCAATTGGCGCCGCCGCCCAAGCCGCCACAATTGCAGTTTTACATGCCTGCCATGCCGTCAATGCGGATGATTCGAGCGCTCGATATGCGCTGGTGGCGTTACCGGCGCCGGCGACTATTTCGCCGCCATATCTTGCCGCTACTCGCTTACGACGATCAGGTACTACGGGATATTGGCCATTGCCGCGAAGATATTCTCTGGGCCAACCAGTTGCCATTAAAGGTCGATGCCCTTCAGGCGTTAAAGACCCGGCAGAAAACAGGCCATGTACTTCAAAGCTAACACCAAAAAAGCGTCGAACCTGGAGGGGTTCGACGCTTGTATCGACTTGCTACTGAGTATTTAAGCCTGGTGTTAAAGCCTGGCTTTTAGACGCCTATCGGCCCACCATCACGCTTTTGAATCACCACGGTTGATGCCCGAGGGCGTACTTGGCCGCTGGCCGCAACGGTGGCGTCTTGGGTCAGCGCGCCACCGTCGGCGGGCCAGTTACCGGGGTGCTGAATGTTAATAAACAGGGCGGTTTTATCCGGTGTGGCAAATATACCCGTCACTTCACAGCCGTTCGGCCCCACCGCAAAGCGCTTAAGTTGCTGCTGGTTGCTGCTGTTAATGACCGGGCCGGTTCCCTGGATGTCGTCTAGCCCATTAGGTACCACGGCAAGCAGCTGGTCGTTGGTGTACTCGGTTACCCCATCATAACCGTTATCGGTCTGGATCCAGAGGATACCCTGACCGTCTTCTCGCTCGTCGAACCAGAGTCCGTCGGGGCTGGCGAACTGATTCATTTCTGTCAGGCCTGAGTGGTTATCCGCATCGTCAGCGGCGGCGCCAAACACAAACACTTCCCAAGTAAAGGCGTTGGGCAACCGGCTTTCGCGCCAGCGGATAATGTGCCCAGCCTCGTTATTGGCACGTGGATTAGCCGCATTAGTGGGTGCCAAGTCGTAACCTACCCCCACCTGCTCCAAGCTATCACCACCGTTGGTATAGGTCGGTGCTGTTTCTTCACCTGTGCGTTGCGTGTTGTTGGTTAAGGTGAGGTAAACATCCCCCGAAGCCGGATCAACGGTCGCCCATTCGGGACGATCCATCGGCGTGGCGCCCATTAAGTCTGCCGCGTCGCAGGTATTGATAATCACACCGGCTAAATCATCCTCAGCCAGGCCTAAGGCCGCTGCCAGCGTTCGGCCGTCCTGTGTGTGCGCAGCAGGTGTCAGCGGCAGCCACTCACCACTGCCATCGGCGTGGAAACGGGCCACAWAGAGGGTGCCGTTATCCAAATACTTGCTGCCGATGGCAAGACGGTCATAGTGCTCACCGGGACGATTGGCGTCGGCGGGATCCCAAGCGGCATCGGAGACGTATTTATATACGTACTCGTTGCGGGAATCGTGCCCCGAGTAGTAAACCACTGGCTGACCGGCTTCCAGCTTGCCTAACCAGCACCCTTCATGGCGGAAACGCCCAAGTGCCGTACGCTTAACCGCAAGGGCATCGCTGTAAGGATCGACTTCTACCTGATAGCCGAAGGTACGCGCTTCGTTACGGTAGTCATCCTCGGCGCGCTCGCCGCGGGGGGTAATATCGAAGCGGGCAAACTCATCGTTCTGCTCTGAAGCGTCCCCCGCCGAGGTTTCCCAGGCATAGCGGCCGCGTTCAGTGGGAATGCCGATGCGCGCGTCGTCCTGGAAGCGCTCGCCAGTATGAACAAAGATGTTTGGCCAGTTCTCTTCGCAGGCAATATAGGTGCCCCAGGGCGTTACCCCATTGCCACAGTTGTTATTAGTACCGCGGGTTTGAGCACCTGCTGGGGAAAAGCGCGTCTTGACGTAATCACTGCTCGCCACAGGCCCAGCCAAATCCATCACCGTTGCGCTTGTCAAACGGCGGTTATAGCGCGACCCCGACACATGCGCCCAGTGGCCGTTGGCGTCTTTTTCAACCTCAACCATAGTAACGCCATGAGCATTGATTTCGGTGCGCGACTCCTCCGCCGGGCGCTGCCCCTCATCCGCATTGGTGGGGCCGCCTTGAGGCGCCCATAGCGCTGCCTGGTCGATATATTCGTTGTTGAGTGCCAGCACAAAACGACGCGAGGCATTGTCAGCATCCAGGGCAAAACCGGCCATACCGTCGTGGTGCATGCCCACACTAGAGGCTTGACGCTCGGCGGTCATTGGCTGGTCAGACTGCCAACTTTCGCCAGCGCTTAACGGCGTTCCCCAGGGCACCAAGACTTGGGCCATGTAACCTTCCGGCACCACCACAGCATCAGTGAGTGACCCATGAATCGCCTCAAACGCCAGCGTCAGGGGTGTTTTTTGCGCGCCGCTTGAGGCAAGCGCTTGAGCAGCACCGCCAAAGCTAAGCATTGAGGCAGCCGCCATGCTCAAACCACCGCGCATCACGTCACGCCGTGACACATGGCGCGCCAATACTTCGGCAAAAGGTTGGTTGCCGCTGTGGTTAAACAGGCGATGGTCTTCGATCTCTTTACTCATTATGGTCTCCCCCTGATCGTTTGTAGGCCAACGATTGAACGTTAGGAGACACTAAAGAAGCTAAATGACAACACGATGACGGCGTGGCTGCATTTAGATGAAGAACGCTGGGCTAGACGCCCCAAATCCTATTGAGAGATACCGGCAACTCTGCTAAATTAACGCTAATAGTTATCATTAACACAGGAGTTATCCTCTCATGCAGCTAGCCGATAAGGGCACTCGCCAGGGGGATACGTCCCAGAGGGATACATCGGCCTCAGCGCCCCGCGAAGTAGATAGCAAAGAATTGCTTGGTAGCTCAGGCCAACTGGTGATTCACCATGAACAGCGCCGCTATGTGTTGCGCCGCACTAAAAGCGGCAAGCTAATCCTCAACGCTTAAAGCTGTTAACACTTCAGGCCCTGATTAATTTAAAGATTTATACAGCAAAGCCAGCCAGGTAGCCCATCGCACCCAGCCAGTGAACCATAAAAGAGGTGCGTCATGRCTCCCTCCCAACAGATCGCCATTATCGAAGCCCTTGACGCGGCGCGCGCCGCTAAGCCACGCCTTCCTGCCATTGAGATTGCCGAACGCTTAGCGATCAGTGAAGGTGAACTCCAAGCCGCTCGCTTGGGCCGCGATGTATGGACGCTGCCGCTCACGCCCAACGAGCTTGCCGCCTACCTGCCCCAGTTGGGGCGGGTGAAGGCGTTGACCCGCTCCCGGCTGGCCGTGCTGGAACAGACCGGCGATTACCCTGAACTCAGCGGCGGGCCGCAAACTGGCCTGCTGCTCGACCCCGGCGGCCTGGATCTACGTTTGCTCTACACCCACTGGCACTGGGCCTGCTTGATCCGCGACCCTCTACCTTCCAGCAACGCAGAAGAGCCGCAGTGGCGCTGGAGCCTGCAGATATTTAACCAGCATGGCTGCGCCGTGCATAAATGCTTTGCTCTGGAAAACCCGCTGCCGCGCCCTTGGGGCGCACTGGCAGCCTTGGGAACGCGGGACACGCCGGCATTTACCCAGAGCATGCCCCGTCTCAAGCGCCCACTCCCCGAAGTCCCCTCCCTTGCTAGTGAGTGGGGTGCGATGCGCGATGTACACCAGTTCTTTGCGCTCCTCCAGCGCCATCACCTGGAGCGCATTGAGGCCAACCAGTTAATGGAGGGTCGCTTTACCCGTGCGCTGCCTGTGCACTCACTGGAAACGGTGCTTGAGCAGGCCAGCCATCGGGCTCTGCCGTTGATGCTGTTTGTCGCCAGTCCCGGCTGCGTGCAGATCCGTACCGGCATACTGCCCGCTCCGCAACGCGCCCGCGGCTGGCTGAACCTGTTTGGCGAGCAGTTCACCCTGCACCTTGATGACACCGCTATCGACCAAGTGTGGCAAGTCAGCAAACCCAACCGCGACGGCGGCGTGACCAGCATTGAGGCCTTCGATGCCCAAGGCTCGCTGGTACTACAGCTTTATGCAGAGCGCCAGGAAGGCCGCGCTGAGCGCCGAGAGTGGCGGCAGTTGCTGGATGAACTCGGCAAACAAGAGGCGGTGGCATGAAAGCAACCCGCCTGATACGACGCTCGCTGGCAGCACTGCTGGTTGGATGGCTGACCAGAGGGGCCGCATTGGCCAGCGATCGCTTGGGGGGCGATATCGCCGAAATCCTGGCCGCTGGACACGCTGGCCCCAAGGGGGTGTTTGAGCAGCTAGCGGCCACCGGTGCAACATAGAGATTATCAGCGCCCCACCGACCCTGGCGCCTTAATGGCGATCTAAGGTCACCTTCATGCTAGGTCACCACTGCTGACGGCGCGCCTCGATGTGTTCATACTTAATCCATGGAGTACGTTGTCATTTGCACAGGTCGCCAATTTAGGAGCAGGAATGAGACTGATCCGCCTCATGTGGGTGGTGCTGGCAGGGGTAAGTTTTAGCATCGGTGTACTGGGCATTTTTCTGCCTCTGCTGCCCACCACTGTGTTTATGCTGATGGCGGTTTACTGCGCCTCCAAAGGCTCGCCACGCTTTGAGGCCTGGATCCGCTCCCGCCACTATGTCGGGCCACTGCTGGTTACCTGGGAGCAGGAGCGCGCCATCCCCCGCCGCGCCAAGCTGGCAGCCGTTAGCATGATCGCATTGAGTGCACTGATCACCGGCTGGTCACTCGGCCCCGGCTGGCAACGCTGGGGAGTGATCGCTCTGCTGGTGCTGATTGCACTGTGGCTGGCTACCCGGCCAGAGCCTTCTTCTTCCTCTGCAGAGTAGCGTTCTGGCATGCTCACACTGCATATTCAAGCCGCTTTATTCGGGTTTAGACCGTAGCTTGGCCAACGCCGCCTGCGCTATATCAACACGCACACTCCCTTGCTTCACTAATTCGTCGGCGACCAACGCCACCTCCGCCCCTACCGCTCCTGCCATTAGGGCGATATTTTTAGCATGCAGCGCCATATGCCCCTTTTGAATACCGATGGTAGCCAACGCTTTTAACGCTGCAAAGTTCTGCGCTAGCCCAACGGCGACAATGATACGGGCTAAACGATCAGCGCTGTTGACGCCTAAAATTTCAAGACACCGTCGTGCAGTGGGGTGCGCTCTCGTCGCGCCGCCGATTAATCCTACTGGCATGGGCATCTCAAGGGTGCCGGTTAGATTACCATCATGATCCGCTTCCCAATGGGTAAGTGACCGATAGCGCCCGGTACGTGCAGCATATGCATGAGCACCGGCTTCTACCGCACGGGTATCATTTCCCGTCGCTAACACCACCGCACTCACGCCGTTCATCACCCCTTTATTATGAGTAGCTGCCCGATAGGGATCTAAGTCTGCAAAGCGGTAAGCCGCCAATATTCCGTCCCGCACCGACTCCCCGCCTATTTGGTCAAGATGCCAGGTCGCTCTGACTCTTGCTAAACGACGATCAGCCAGATTAGACAGAATTCGCAAACGACTCTCGCCTCCCGACCACTCAGCTAACGACGGAGCTACCGCTTCAGCCATCGAGTTCACCGCATTTGCGCCCATGGCATCACGCACATCCACTAGCAGATGCACAATGACCATATCCTCAAGTACACGCACCTCTATATCCTGGAAACCACCGCCGTGCTCTAACAGCACGGGGTCTGTCGCGTCACAAATACGCTTAATCTCTTCGCGGGCTTCTAATAAACGCAGCCGGGCAAAGTCAGGATTAGCGACGCCTAGTAGCTGAACCTGAGCAATCATAATCGGGGATGAGGTATCCGTATAAAAGCCGCCTGACGCACGACACTGTCGCGCCGCATTACATACAGCAGCCACCACGGACGACTCTTCGGTTGCCATAGGCACCAGCGGCTCTTCACCATCAATCATTAAATTAGTGGCAACGCCAATCGGTATGTTTAAAGTGCCGATAACATTCTCGATCATGCTATCGGCTGTTTCTGCTGGCAGGTTACCGGTGTCTGCCAAGTGGGCTTCCCCTTCAGCATCTAAGCCACTTAAAGCGGCCACTTTACGCAATCGCTCGCGTGGTGATAGTTGGTAAAATCCTGGAATCCGCGATGAATTTATTGTCATAACCGTTACCTAAAATGAATAAACTATTGGTGTAGCGTCACTTAAAAAGGAAGTGTTCAAGCCAACCAGCCCATTAGCCAAGGGGCGGCATAAAGAGTCATAAACTGCACCCCATAGTTCACGCCCCAGCGGTTTAACAGCCCCGCCACAAGCGCTAACACCGCGACACCTAAAATGCCCATCACACCTGCATCCATATAAGCCAACAGCACGACCAGCGAGAAGAACATCGCCAGGAAGGCCTCATGAGGAATACGCTGAAAAACAAACACACAAATGTGCCGGGCATAGCGAACAGCGATGGGATACGTAATCAACAGCGCCACGCCTGCGCCCAAAATGCTGGCAACAGCGATTTCACCAAAGCTCATTAGGTGGTGGGCATTCTGTTCCAACGTAAGTACTGGCGGCGCATTAAAGAAGGCGTTACCTGGCCCAATCGCCATGGGGCTCATGGGGATGCCTAACGCTGCCAGGGGAATCAGAATGCCTGCGATATAAGCGGCATTGGTGACCGCATCCATTGAAGAAAGCGCACGACTGGCTTTTTCAACGGTACCCTTCACCCAACTGGACATTACTTCGCCCAGGAAAATGGTGATTCCAACCGGGCTCATAAAGAAAGTGACCGAACCGAGCACCGAGCTGGCGGTTGCTGAAACAGCTTCTTGGCGGGTCAAAATTCGAAAAGGGTTAGGGAAGCGGCTCTTGTCATCMCTATCATCGGCCGCATAGATTTTGATTGTTTTAGGTTCACCGGTAGCCATTTTTTGTCGCTCTTCACGCACGGTTAGCTGTGCCAAATTGAAGATCATTGGGCCTATCGTGATACCCAGAAAGAACGAGATGAAGACAACCTGACCCTCAGGGATAACACCCATCCCCCAGTAGAAGTGCCGTAAGGCCTGAATCAGCGCAGCCAAAATCACGATACTGATCAAGCTGATCACTTTTTCACGGCTCATCAGCGCTAAAAATACCGCCCCGACAAAAAATATCTGGCTAGCATACTGACTTAGCACATCCGCCAGCGGCGTTAGCAGGAAAGCCAATAGCAGACTCACGGGAATGGCAACAAGCGTGCCGATCACCGAGCCCGACGCCATTTTGCGAATGGCCAACGTGGCGTGACCTTCACGCTTTAGTATCATTGCGTGCTCAACCATGGGGGCCGACATCACCCCTCCGGGTATCCCCGCCACTGAAACGGGTATTGAGTCGGTAAGCTTTTTGGCTACGATGGCAGCCATAAAGAAAGCCAATACCACTGGCAAGGGAACACCTGCCACCACCAACGCTAACGTCACCGGGGCAAGTACGGCGGTCTCATCGGTACCTGGCGCCACTCCAATCGCGGTATAAACCACCACACCGATTAAGGCAGCCATTAACATCTGCAGAAGTAATAGAGCGTCCATGGTTACGCCTCCCCATCAGTGTCGAGGCGTCGTTTCGGGCGTAAACAAACCGTATTAATAACAAACCCCAGCAGTGCGCCGCATAAGCCCACTATTAGAGGCATTGGCGCTGGCCCAGGGGTAAGAATGAAACCACCTAGTGTGAGAGGAGTGGAAATTACTAAGGCGAGCAGCAGGTCTCTGCCGGTCACCGTATCGTCCCAAACCGTTAGGTAAGAAGTTGTTTTATTTGGCATGCCTATTCTCCGCGGAGATCATTATTAGTGTTGTATACCCAAGTAGGCTGGCCCTAGCTTGTGGAAAGACAAGGCGCTGAGTAAGGTACAGTGATGCGAAGTGTATGAAGTACTGTACCTATAAAATAACAGGTACAGTTCCACCGCCATTGAGAGATATTCATGTCAAAATCTCGTCAGGTCGCCACCGCTCTGCTCAAAGCCATTGACGAAGGTCGCCTCTCGCCTGGTACCCGAGTGGCTTCCATCAGAGAAGCCGCTAAACAATTCGGTGTATCGAAAAATACCGTGATTGATGCCTACGACCAATTAGTTGCACTTGGTCATTTGAGCGCTCGCCAGGGCGCAGGCTTTTTTGTTTCGCGCCCCCGGCCAACGCCTATTAATGAGCCTACGCACGACCTTTCAGAGGCGGTGGATAGCGTGTCACTGCTGCGGGAGCAGTTAGTCGGGAATTTTGCAGTGCGCGTGGGCGATGGTAGGGCTCCGGCAAGCTGGATGGGCGGCACTGAACTGACGCGTCTGGTAAGGCGCAGAACTGGTTTACCCGATGAAATGAGCGACGTCGAATACGGCATGCCCCAGGGATACTCACCACTGCGCGAGAGCTTAGCCATGACATTGGCTGGGCGCTCTATCCATGCATCACAGGATCAAGTCATGATGACCTTTGGTGCTAATCATGCCTTCGACTTAATCATTCGCCACTTAGTAGCCGCAGGAGAGAGTGTTCTGGTTGAAACACCGGGCTACTACCCACTGTTTGGAAAGCTTCGTCTCGCTAAAGCGAAACTGGTGGGCGTTCCACGCACGACCGATGGCCCCGACCTAGAAGAGTTTGAGAGAAAAGCCAAGCAGTACCGACCTAGGCTTTTTTTCTTGCAACCCAATGCCCACAACCCTACTGGTAGCACCATGTCGCTGAGTAATATGCATCGCCTGCTAAAGCTCGCCGACCACTATGGTGTCACCCTAGTGGAAGATGATGTTTTCGCTGACATACTGCCCAAAGGCAGCGCTCATCTTGCTGCGCTTGATGGGTTAGAAAGGGTTATTTACGTAGGCACTTTTTCCAAAACGCTCTCCACCGGTTTGCGCTGTGGCTATATCGCAGGAGCCAGATCCATCATTCGCGCCCTGGTCGATATTAAGATGCTCACTGTCGTAAACACTTCAACCTTCAATGAGATGATCGTGCATGAGCTATTAGCCAGAGGCCGCTACCGCCGCCACCTCGCACAACTGCGCGAGAGAGTGGCTAAAGCGAGTGCTACGGCGGTAAGAGTGTTGGGACAAATAGGTGTTCATGATGTGATTGGGCCCGGCGGTGGCTACTATCTATGGGCCAAATTGCCTACCCATATCAATACCACTGAGCTAGCCAAGCGCGCCTCTGAAAAAGGCATCTTTATTGCGCCAGGCKCCATTTTTTCACTGCGCCCCGACAGCACTGATGCCAATTCAATGCGCATTAATATTGCCCATGCCAACGACCACCGGTTTTTGGAGTTCATCAGTAGGGCTGTTAAATAAGTAGCATCGCTGTAAGCCCAACCCTTTACCTATGTTCAACACTTTCTTTCATAGCTAAACCAGCACCTTATGGGTCGAGACCACCTGTCGCAGCCCCATAAATGAGCGGATCTGGCGCACGCCGGGTAGATAGAGCAGTTGTTCGGCGTGCAGCCTGTTGAAGCTTTGGCTGTCCCGGGTACGTACCAACATGAAGTAGTCAAACTCCCCGGTGACGACATGACACTCCATACAGCCTGACACTTTCTGGGCCGCCTCTTCAAAGGCGGCGAAGGATTCCGGCGTCGAGCGATCCAGCACCACGCCAATCAACACCACCATCCCCGCCTGCAGCTGCTCCGGGTCTAAATGCGCCACCACCCTGCTGATTACCCCATCCCGCTTGAGCCTTTCCACCCTGCGTAAGCACGCCGCCGGGCTCAAGTTCACCTGCTCTGCCAGTGCCACATTGGAGAGTGTGGCATCGTCCTGAAGCAGTTTCAGAATACGCCGATCTGTTCGGTCTAGCTCAGCCGTCTGATCATCAGGCTCAGGGCGTGATCGGGAGGKTTTTGTGCGCACTATTATTTACCTTATTGACCAATAAACACCACTTAAACCCATATATATCATTTTTCACCATCTTTTATTGCCTAAAACCAACTAACTTTGCAACACAAAAAAAATAGCTAACACTTACTATAAATAGCAGAGCTCACGCCAATTGTTCACAACAACCTTAGCCGCCCTATATCGCATCCAATGTTTTAAAGCTGGAGATTGCTATGAACCTCGAACGCTTCCCACGTTACCCACTCACCTTTGGCCCCTCTCCGATTACGCCGCTCAAGCGGCTAAGCGAACATTTAGGCGGTGAAGTAGAGCTCTACGCCAAGCGCGAAGACTGCAACAGCGGCCTGGCCTTTGGTGGCAATAAGACCCGCAAGCTGGAGTACTTGATTCCTGAAGCGCTGGAAAAAGGCTGCGATACGCTGGTATCGATTGGCGGTATTCAATCCAACCAGACCCGCCAAGTTGCCGCGGTGGCCGCTCACCTGGGCATGCAGTGCGTGCTGGTGCAGGAGAACTGGGTCAACTACTCCGACGCGGTGTATGACCGCGTGGGCAATATCGAGATGTCACGCATCATGGGCGCCGATGTGCGCTTGGATGACGCGGGGTTCGACATCGGCATTCGCCCCAGTTGGGAGCAGGCCATGGAGGATGTTCGCCAGCGAGGCGGTAAGCCATTCCCGATTCCCGCTGGCTGCTCCGAGCACCCTTACGGCGGCTTGGGCTTCGTGGGCTTTGCTGAAGAGGTGCGGCAGCAGGAGAAAGAGCTAGGCTTCACGTTTGACTATATCGTGGTGTGCTCGGTCACCGGCAGCACCCAGGCGGGCATGGTGGTGGGGTTTGCCGCCGATGGCCGTGCCCAGCGAGTGATTGGCATTGACGCCTCTGCCAAGCCTGAGCAAACCCGTGAACAGATCCTGCGCATCGCGCGCAATACGGCTGAGTTGGTGGAATTGGAAGGCGGCATTAGCGATGACGATGTCATTTTGGATACCCGCTACGGCGGCCCCGAGTACGGCCTGCCCAACGAAGGCACGCTAGAAGCCATTCGCCTCTGTGCCCGTCTGGAGGGTGTGCTTACCGACCCGGTTTACGAAGGTAAATCCATGCACGGCATGATCGACATGGTGCGCAACGGCGAATTCCCGCCCGGCTCCAAAGTACTCTACGCCCACCTAGGCGGCGTACCTGCGTTAAATGCCTATAGTTTCCTGTTTAGAAATGGATAAGGAATAAAATACCTGCCTCAAACCGTCTGATACAGCGCCTCAATGACGCCGATCAGGCGGTTACTGCTGTACAAATAATGCACACCCTTTAGTCTTGGCGTATAAGATGTTCACTCATGAGGATACGCCATGTCTTCAACGCTTCCCGCCCACCTCACCCTTGACGAACTTGCCCAGTACCCAGCGCCGCTGCCCGAGGTTGAGGTACATGGGCTCGATAGGGGCTCGTACATCGTGCGCCTGCATCAGGGTAACGCCATCAGCGTGCTTACCGACCAGAATGGCGAGACGCAACGCTTTACCGGTACGCAGTGGATTGGCCGCACGCTGGCGCCGTTGGGTTTCACCCACGGCACGCTCACCTGGGCCGACGCCGATGATGAGATGATTGGCACCGACGTACCGCCCGTTTCTGCCCAGCAGCGCATGGCCTATGGTGTTCGCGTGGCGTTCAACCATACCTGTCTATAACATTCATAAAGCGAGCCGCCAGGAGTTTGCACTTCTTTAATATTTAGCTTCCAACAAGGACGGACTCTATGCGCGATGATGAAAAGTACACCAATTCCGAAGAGCAGCTMCTCCACCTTCAAAACCTGCTAGATGACCCAGACACAACGGCACTAAAAGCGTATTTCTCTGAACTCGATATTTTAGACATCGCGCGAACGCTGGAGTCCTTCCCGGCTAAAACGCGAGATTTCCTTTGGGAGTATGTTCCCGACGACTTTATCGGCGAGGTTCTCGCCGAAGTTGACGAAGACATCCGCGCTGACTACATCGAAGACTTATCGGCCAGCGATGTAGAAGAAATTGTTAAAGGCTTGGATGCTCAAGAAGTTGCTGAAGTTTTAGATGTTGCTGATGAAGCCATAAAAACCAGCGTCTACGCTAGCCTAGAGCAAGAGATCCGCGCTCAGGTTGAGAATCTTCACGCCTATGAAGATGACGTGGTTGGCCGTTACATGGATCCCGAGACAGTCAATGTAAAACAGGGCGTGTCGTTAGAGGCCGTACAGCGCTATATCCGCATCCACCATCTGCTCGACGATGAGTCGCAGCAGATCATGATTACGGATAAAGACAAACGCTTACTCGGCACTTTGACCCTGATTGATTTAATCAAGCAACCACAAGATGCGATGGTTGATGATTACATGAATGACTTTTTTACCCTAAATGATCAAATGAAAGTCAGTGATGCAGCGGCGTTATTGCGCTCTAAAGAGCTACACTTTGTGCCCGTGTGCGATAGCGATGGGTTATTAGTGGGCCAGCTAAACGCCGCCGACGTACTTGAAATCACCCAAGACGACGCTGACATGACGTTAAAGCATATGTCCGGCGTCAGTAATGAAGAGGAAGTCTTCACGCCCGTTTTACGCAGTGCGAAAAGTCGCGGCATTTGGCTGGGTATTAATCTGTTAACGGCTTTTTTAGCCGCCTTCGTTATTGGTCAATTCGAGGCTGCATTGGATCAAATTGTGGCGTTGGCCATTTTGATGCCGGTGGTGGCGAGCATGGGGGGTATTGCGGGTAGTCAAACCCTCACCGTGGTTATACGCGGTCTGGCGCTGGGCCAACTGGCGGGCAACAACATCCGCTGGCTGTATAACAAAGAGATGTGGGTGGGTATGAGTAACGGCTTGGTTTGGGCATTAGTGGTCGGCTTGATTTCCCATATCTGGTTTGGCGACGCCATGATCACGCTGGTGATCACCCTGGCCATCTTTATCAATATGAGTCTCGCCAACTTATCCGGCGTACTCATCCCCATGGTGTTGAAAAAGCTGCAGATCGACCCCGCGTTATCCGGTGCGGTTATTTTGACGACCGTGACCGATGTGGTCGGCTTTTTATCATTCCTTGGGCTCGCGACGCTGATTATTCTGTAAACGCTCTCCTGGCGAACACTGCAACATTAATAGGGCGTCACCTGCGCTTGACGTAAAAGCACCTACATCACACCAGCAGCGTAGTTAACCTTGCCTTAAGCACTGAGATTTTATCGACTATGCGTTCTATTGATGGGCAGGAGAGGCTTACTTTGCTTTTGAGCAAAAAATGCAATAAGCGAAGACAATGACTTGCCGATCCTCGGCACAAGGTTCAGGCTCCGTCAAAGAGGGGTAAAGCAGGTGKGGCGCGCCAGCCCCTCTTCTACGCCCCCTGGTCGAACACCAGGCACGTTGTACTCGCGTGGGCATAGAGCTTACCGTCTGGCCCGATGAGCCTACCTTCCGCGGTCGCCACCTGGCGGCCGCCGTGAACCAATCGGCCTTCAGCACGAACTAGCGGCACCGCATCGGTGAGTGCACGGACGAGATTGAGCTTCAATTCCAGGGTCGTGTAGGCCCTGCCCGGTGGCAATGTTGAATGCACGGCGCACCCCATGGCTGTATCGAGCATGGTTGCGAACCAGCCGCCATGCACCGTGCCCATCGGATTATAATGACTGAAACGTGGCTGCCCCTGGAACAGCGCGAATCCCGGCTCCACACGAAGCAGAGTGAAGTTCAGCGTGTTAGCCATGGGCGGCGGCGGGATCTCACCGGCTAGAAGCGCCTCGAATATCTGCAATCCGCTGCGCCCGGCGATCTGAGCAGGCGTCGCCACGCCGGGAACCGTCTGGATACGCTCTCGCACGGCCGTCTCTTCAGCCTGCCAGAGCGCAAGTATTTCTTCTGGACTGAGGGTGTCAATTGACGTTGTCATGGCATCACTCTCTTGAGTTATATATTTTTCTTGCGATAAAAGTGTGGAAGCTCACCCATTCATCGCACGTGATAAAAAAGCTTGGTGCAGCCGACGCGGCGTCGCCCAGGTAAGGATGACAAGGGCCTTGTTCGCCCAGCCTGGCACGACGCTGATACGCCCGGCCTGCAGGGCACGAATCCCGGCGCGCACCACAGGTGCAGGCTGCATCATCAGTTGCTTCAATACGGGCGTGACTTTCTGCTGCGCCGCAGTGGCAAAGCCGGTTTCCGCCATACCAGGGCAAAGTGTTGTCACCGTGACGCCTTCGCGATAAAGCTCGCGATGTAGCGCCTCGCCTAAACGCAATACATAGGCCTTGGCGGCAGCATAAACAGCGAAGTTCTCCACGCCCTGATAGGCCAGCAGGCTTGCCACCAACAATATCTTGCCATGCCCTCGTTTACTCATGTCTCGTGCAAAGACGTGAGTAATGGCAGTCAAGCTCGCCACGTCCAGTTGCACCATCGCCAGCGCCGCATCCAACGTGCTATCCACGAACGGGCCCTGCAATCCATGACCGGCGTTGTTGATTAGGATGTAGATCTCAATGCCCCGATCTTGAAGGCGCTGATGCAGCTGGGTAACCGCAGCAATGTCTGAGAGATCGACCTGCTCCGTCACCACCTCTATACCGTACTGGTGGCGCAGTGTCTCAGCGAGCGCTTGCAGCCGATCTAGCCGTCGCGCCACCAGTACCAGCGAGTGCCCCTGCTCGGCATATTGGCGGGCAAACTCCTCACCGAAACCGCTTGATGCCCCCGTGATGAGTACCCATGAAGTGTTTATTAAGACCATTTCGCTTACCTGTCATTAGTGGGTAGTAGAGAGGGCACCGTAGAGGCGGTCGTTGCTTGCGAGCGGTGCTTCCCACCCGCCTCCCAATGCCCTAAAAGAGGCAATGGCAGCACGCGCGGTTTCGGTTTGTGCCTGTGCTTTCATGTCGCTTATCTGCAGCAAGTTGGCGTCGGCATTGAGTACTTCGATCAGGCTAACGACACCACTTTCATAGGCGGCAAGTGAGTTTTCGCGGGCACGGGCGAGAGAGGATTCACCCCGCGCCAAAATGTCGACCTGGGCCTCGCGTTTAACAAGCGCGGAAAAGGCGTTTTCCACCTCTTCCGTTGCGCGCAACACGGCTAGACGGTAGGCGGCGAGTGCTTCTGCTTCCTGGCCGCGCGCGGCGGCAATTTGTGCCTCGACGCGACCAAAGTCGAACAGGCGCCAGCGAAGCCCGAGCACGCCTTGGGCTTGACGGGCATCGTTGGAGAAGAGGTTGCTGCTTGAGATCGTAGTGGCGCTGCCCAGCAGTGCCCCGAGCGAGAACTTGGGGTAGTACTCTGAAATCGCCATGCCAATGCGCGCATTAGCAGCAACGAGGCGCTGCTCGGCCACGATAAGATCTGGACGCCGCCGAATCATCTCGGCCGGCGTGCCGGTTTCTGCCAGGCCTGGAACCACCGGGATCGACGCCACCTGACTCACGTCGCTGCGGTAGGTTCCAGGCGGTACACCGAGAAGCACATCCAACGCATTCATCGCCGAGTCGAGGCCAGCCTCGAGAGCCGGAATCTGTGCTTCGACTTGAGCAAGCGCACCCTCGGCTTGGTTCACCTGAAGCTCGCTAGCCACCCCCTTCTCGTACTGGAATCTGATCGTGTCGAGCAGTTCACGACGGGTCTCAGCTTGCTGTTCAGCAATCTTGATACGCGTCTGCAAGCCCCGGATCGTGACGTATACGTCCGCCGTTTGGGCAGCGACGGCCAGCCGTGTCGCGGCGGCACCCGCTTCAGAGGCCACATACTCCGCGCGTGCCGCTTCCCGTCCTCGCCGCAGGCCACCAAACGCATCAGTTTCCCAGCCCACATCAAGGTTGGCCTCATAGGCGCTGCCCCAGTGGTCGAAGTCGGGCATGGAAGAAAGCACCTGCCCCAGCGGGGTCTCGACCGATTGATATACTTCAGCCCCCTGGGCGCTCACGTTAGCCGATGGCAGCAGCACTGCATCGGCTTGACGCAATGAGGCACGCGCTTGGGCGACACGGGCTGAGGCTTGTGCGATATCCAGGTTCTGCTCGAGAGCGAGGGTGACGAAACGCGCTAGCATGGGATCATCGAAGGCGGCCCACCAGGACTGAAGGTTTGCCTTGCTCTGAACCTCACGCTCTTCAACACCCTCCTGGCCAAGGAAACGAGGCGATAAGGCGGGCTCGGGTGAGCTATAGTCAGGGCCGACCGCACATCCCGTTAACAGGCTGGCCGTTAATAGACTGGCACTCACCAGAAAGGCGAGAGAGCGTGGGCGGGTGAGCATAAGCATCTCCGGAGAGTAAAATTGTTAAAGTGACTATAATCCATTATGGTCACAATCTGTCAAGCTAAAGAATACGAGGCAACACGACCGATGATTGAAACACCACCTTCCACACCACCGTCACGAGGCCCTGCCGAACACAGTGTTCGCGAACAGATCGTGGCGGCAGCCGAAGAGCACTTCAGCCACTACGGCTACGAGAAAACCACCGTCTCTGACTTAGCCAAATCGATTGGTTTTTCCAAGGCTTATATCTATAAGTTTTTCGATTCCAAACAGACCATTGGCGAAGCCATCTGCTCCAAAGTCTTGAGCGCAATTATTGAGGCGATCGAAGAAGCCGTGATGAACGCACCCACGCCAACGGAGAAATTTAGGAGGATGTTCAAGGCATTAGTAGATACCGGATCAAATCTTTTCTTCAATGATCGCAAGCTGTATGACATCGCCGCACACTCCGCAGGCGAAGGCTGGCCCTCTGCTCGCGGCTATGCGCAGCACATTAAACAGATGCTGTTGGAGATCATCCGCGAAGGACGCGAGAGCGGCGAATTCGAGCGAAAAACCCCGCTGGACGAGACAGTGCATTCAATCTTTCTAGTCATGCACCCCTATGTGAACCCTCTTCTCCTTCAACACAATTTAGATCTTGTCGAGGAGGGGCCAACCCAGCTTTCGAACCTGGTATTGCGTAGCTTGGCACCCTGAAGGACGAATTTACACATAGTGACTATTGACAACATTGGTCACTAGTTAGAACATAAGGCCTTCTATCCCTGGAGGTCGCCATGCTTCAGCGCCGTAATATTCATTCCTTAGTTTTCGCCGGTCTGCTGCCCTTCGCTCTGGCGGCTTGCAGTGACAACAGCTCTTTAAGCGACCCGCGCACGCAGACCCCCTATGTGCGGGTAGCGGAGGTGGAGGCCGATGGAAAGGCCGAGCGTTCATTTACCGGTACTGTTGCCGCACGGGTGCAGAGCGATCTCGGCTTTCGCGTACCGGGCAAGATACAGGAGCGTTTAGTCGATACGGGGCAGGCCGTCGAGCGCGGCCAGCCACTCATGCGCATCGATCCCACGGATCTGGAACTCGCCGCTCGCGCCCAGGAGGAGGCCGTGGCTGCCGCCAGGGCGCGCGCGCGTCAAACCACAGAGGACGAGGCGCGCTACCGCGACCTGGTCTCTCGAGGCGCGGTGTCAGCATCAGCTTACGACAGCGCCCGCGCAGCCGCCGAGACGGCTCGGGCGGATCTTACGGCGGCCGAGGCTCGCGCGGACGTTGCTCGCAATGAAACCGGATATGCGGTGCTTCTCGCCGATGCAGACGGGGTGGTCGTGGAAGCGCTGGCAGAACCCGGCCAGGTCGTTGCTGCCGGCCAACCCGTGGTGCGGGTGGCCCATGCAGGGCCCCGCGAGGCACTCATCGACCTCCCCGAAACGCTCCGCCCAGCGATCGGCTCCACTGGCCGTGCAAGCCTCTATGGCAACGGGCTCACGGGCGCTGCGACGCTTCGCCAGTTGTCGGATGCCGCCAATCCTCTGACGCGAACCTTCGAAGCCCGCTATGTACTGGAAGGTAATCTTGCCGATGCACCACTGGGCTCGACCGTTTCCGTCGGTATCGAGGTCGATCCTTCCGCTTCAGCGTTATTGCAGGTGCCGATAGGCGCCCTCTTCGATCCAGGTAAAGGGCCTGGCGTATGGCTGATCGAAGGGCTGACCGAAAGAGAAACGCCCCAGGTCACATGGCAGGCCGTGCAGGTGACTGGCCTCAGCGATGAAACCGCCTCGGTCGTTGGCGATCTTGAAACGGGCGATCGCATCGTGGCGCTCGGCGCGCACTTGCTGCATGAGGGCGAGCAGGTGCGGTTAGATGAGCGTGAGGTTATCACGGGCTTGGCCGCCAATCGCGGAGAGCAGCCATGAGTGCCTTCAACCTCTCTGCCCTCGCAGTACGCGAGCGCTCGGTCACCCTGTTTCTAATGGTGGTGATCTTCATTGCCGGCATTATGGCCTTCCTGACGCTGGGCCGGGCGGAGGATCCCGCTTTTACCATCAAGCAGATGACCGTGACCACGGCCTGGCCCGGTGCTACGGCCCAGGAAATGGAGGAACTGGTCGCCGAGCCGCTAGAAAAACGCATGCAGGAACTGGGCTGGTATGACCGTACCGAGACCTTTACGCGTCCGGGCCTGGCCTTCACCACGGTGTATCTGCTCGATAGCACGCCGCCCGACGAAGTCCCCGAGCAGTTCTATCAGGCACGTAAGAAAATTGGTGACGAGGCCCGTAGTCTGCCCAGTGGTGTCATTGGCCCTATGGTGAACGACGAATACGCCGATGTGACCTTTGCACTCTATGCGCTAAAGGCAGAGGGCGAGCCTCATCGGCATCTCATCCGCGAGGCTGAGAGCCTGCGCCAGCGCTTGCTTCACGTACCGGGCGTCAAGAAGGTAAATATCATCGGCGAGCAGTCCGAAAGGATCTTCGTCGAGTTCTCCCATGATCGTCTAGCCACGCTTGGCGTCTCCCCGCAAGCCCTCTTCGCGGCACTCAATGGGCGTAATGTCATGACGCCCGCCGGCTCGATTGACACCCAGGGCCCCCAGGTATTCATCCGGCTGGACGGGGCGATCGACGACCTTGAGGCGATTCGCAATACGCCCGTCGTCGCGCAGGGCCATACACTAAAGCTCGGCGACATCGCCGAGGTGAAGCGGGGCTACGAGGATCCCGCCACCTTCCTCATTCGCAACAACGGCGAACCCACCTTGCTGCTCGGTGTGGTCATGCGCGAGGGATGGAATGGCCTCAACCTCGGCGAGGCATTGGAGGAGGAGGCAGAGGCTATCAACGCCGATATGCCGCTTGGCATGAGTCTAACCAAGGTCACAGACCAGTCGGTTAATATCAGCTCGGCCGTCGACGAGTTCATGCTCAAGTTCTTCGCCGCCCTCGGCGTGGTGATGTTGGTCGGTTTCATCAGCATGGGATGGCGTGCCGGTATCGTGGTTTCGGCAGCAGTTCCCCTGACCCTGGCCGCCGTCTTTATCGTCATGGCAGCTTCCGGCATGGCCTTCGACCGCATCACTCTCGGCTCGTTGATTTTGGCACTGGGGCTCCTGGTCGACGATGCGATCATCGCCATCGAGATGATGGTGGTGAAAATGGAGGAAGGCTACGACCGTGTACGTGCCGCGGCTTATGCGTGGAGTCACACCGCCGCACCCATGCTCTCCGGCACCCTGGTGACGGCGATCGGCTTCATGCCGAACGGTTTTGCCAAGTCCACCGCCGGTGAGTACACCAGCAACATGTTCTGGATCGTCGGCATTGCGTTGATCACCTCGTGGATCGTCGCCGTCGTGTTTACACCCTACTTGGGGGTGAAGCTGCTACCGGATTTCAAGAAGCGCGAGGGCGGCCACGGGGCGATCTACGCGACACCGAACTACGAGCGTTTCCGCCGGTTGCTAGGCTCGGTGATCCGGCGCAAATGGCTAGTGGCGGCGTTCGTGGTCGGTGCTTTCATCCTCGCGATCGTAGGCATGGGCGTGGTCAACAAGCAGTTCTTTCCGACGTCTGACCGGCCCGAGGTGCTGATCGAAGTGCAGATGCCGTATGGCACCTCGATCGAGCAAACGAGTGAGGCGACCGCCAAAGTCGAGGCCTGGCTGGAGGAGCAAGAGGAAGCCAGCATCGTGACGTCCTACATCGGCCAGGGCGCGCCCCGCTTCTATCTCGCCATGTCGCCGGAGATGCCCGATCCCTCCTTCGCCAAGATCATCGTCCTGACGGATGACCAGTCGGCGCGTGAGGCGCTCAAGCATAGGCTGCGTCAGGCGGTGGCCGATGATCTGGCGCCGGAGGCGCGGGTGCGAGTGACCCAGTTGGTGTTCGGCCCACCTTCCCCCTTCCCCGTGGCCTTCCGCGTGATGGGGCCGGAGCCCGATGAGCTGCGCGACATCGCGGCCCAGGTGCGTGCCGTCATGCAGGCTTCTTCTAAGATGCGAACGGTCAATACCGATTGGGGCGAGCGCATACCCACACTGCGATTCTCGCTTGATCAGGATCGCCTGCAAAGCTTCGGCTTGACCTCCAGTGATGCAGCCCAGCAGCTACAGTTCCTGTTGAGTGGCATCCCCATTGCCGAGGTGCGTGAAGATATTCGTTCGGTGCAGGTGGTTGCGCGTTCGGCCGGCAGTACAAGACTTGATCCGAGCAAAATTCAAGATTTCACCCTGACAGGCGCATCCGGTCAGCGGATTCCGCTATCGCAGGTCGGCACGGTGGATGTCCATATGGAAGACCCCATTCTGCGCCGCATCGACCGCACGCCGACGATCACCGTACGTGGGGATATAGCGGAAGACTTGCAGCCGCCCGACGTGTCCAAAGCCATTTGGGAAGAACTTCAGCCGATCATCGCCGAACTACCGGCGGGCTACCGGATAGAGATGGGCGGTTCCATCGAGGAATCCGGCAAGGCCAATAGCGCCCTGCTACCGGTCTTCCCCATTATGATCGCGCTGACGCTGATCACGATCATCTTTCAGGTTCGCTCGATCTCAGCGATGACGATGGTGTTCGCCACCGCACCGCTGGGCCTCATCGGCGTGGTGCCTACCTTGCTGGTGTTCAACCAGCCATTCGGCATCAATGCGCTCGTCGGTCTGATTGCGTTGGCAGGCATCCTGATGCGCAACACTCTTATCCTGATTGGCCAGATTCACGACAATGCGAAGGCAGGACTCGCACCCTTTGACGCCGTGGTCGAGGCCACCGTGCAGCGTGCTCGTCCGGTCGTCCTGACCGCGCTCGCCGCCATTCTCGCGTTCATACCGCTCACCCAATCGGTGTTTTGGGGAACGCTGGCCTACACCCTGATCGGTGGCACCTTCGCCGGGACAATTCTGACGCTCATGTTCTTACCGGCGATGTATGCCATCTGGTTCAAGATCAAGCCGACCCGCTAAAAGGTCTAGGGCCTATTGACGTTTCACCGTGTCGTTATAAAGGGAGAGAAACCATGAATCATCGCGTTGAAGGGCAAGTCTCAACGATTAGCGMCGGCAGCGATAGCGTCGATATCGAGTGCGAGATGCTGGTTCTTGGCGCTGGGCCGGGCGGTTACTCCGCCGCCTTCCGCTCAGCTGACCTGGGCATGAAGACAGTCATCGTTGAGCGTTATGCCACGCTTGGTGGCGTCTGCCTGAACGTAGGCTGTATCCCATCCAAAGCGCTGCTGCACGTCGCCGAGATGATCGAAGAAACGACGTCTTCCAGTGATCTCGGCGTAACGTTTTCGGCGCCTCAAATAGATATCGACAAGCTGAAAGCACATAAGGAGAAGATCGTCAGCACGCTGGCCAACGGCCTCACCAGTATGGCCAAGGGTCGCCAGGTCGAGGTGGTTCGCGGCTACGGTCGTTTTCTCGATCCACACCACCTTAAGGTCGAGAGCACCGACGGAAAAGGCCAGAACAGAACCGGGCTCAAGAAAGTCATCAAGTTTCAGAAGTGCATCATCGCCGCTGGCTCTGCGGCGGTGCATTTGCCTTTCCTTTCTCACGACCCACGCATCGTCGACTCGACCGGTGCGCTCGAACTGCACTTCGTTCCTCAGAAAATGCTGGTTATTGGCGGCGGCATAATCGGTTTGGAAATGGCCACCGTCTACTCATCGCTGGGCGCCCAGGTAGRTGTTGTTGAGATGGCGGATGAATTGATGTCGGGCCCTGACCGCGATGCGGTCAGAGTTTGGGAAAGGCAGAACCTGCATCGCTTTGGCAAGATTATGCTGAAGACGAGGGTAGCCTCGACCGAAGCTAAAGACGATGGTCTTTACGTAACCTTCGAGGGTGAAAACGCCACCGCCGAAACATTGAAGTACGACATGATATTGCAAGCCGCAGGCCGCACCCCGAACGGTAACAAGGTCGCCGCCGACAAAGCGGGCGTCTTTGTCGATGATCAGGGCTTTATTCCGGTCGATTCCCAGATGCAAACCAACGTACCACACATCTTTGCAATTGGAGATATCGTTGGCCAGCCGATGCTGGCCCACAAAGCCATGCATGAGGCACATATAGCCGCCGAGGTGGCTACTGGCAAAAGAACCTTCTTCGATGCATTGGTTATCCCTGCTGTTTCCTATACCCACCCGGAAGTGGCATGGGTTGGTTACACGGAAGAGCAAGCGAAGAAGGAGGGAAGACACGTCAAAGTCGCCAAGTATCCATGGGCCGCTTCTGGCCGTGCAATTGCCAACGGGGCCGATTACGGCTTCACAAAACTGATATTCGATACCCATACGCATCGCATCATTGGCGGATCTATCGTTGGCCCATCGGCAGGCGACATGATCGGCGAGGTAGGCCTCGCCATTGAGATGGGCTGCGATGTTGTCGATATCGCCAGAACCATCCATCCACATCCAACGCTAGGTGAAACGATTGGCCTGGCGGCAGAAGTCGCTGATGGCACTTGCACAGACCTGCCGCCACAACGCAAGAAGTCAACAGGCTCTAGATAGAGGTGGTTGAATATGAAATGACAATCCAAGCGCGAAGTGCAATTAGACCTGCACCGATTCAAGAATTTACGACAGGTTCTGGCAGCTACACAGCGTTCTTCAGCATCTCTGTCAAAGATCAGCATGCGAGTCAATATTACAACAAGTTGACTCTGGCACCTCGCCAGAACCAAGAACGCTGCAGATATCACGAATAGTTCATAAGGAGTCCAGTATGACTACACGGCGAGTAGTAGTAACCGGCCTTGGGCTGGTTTCCCCCTTGGCTGTCGGAGTGGAAGCTAGCTGGTCAAGGCTTTTGAATGGCCAGTCAGGTATTAGACGGTTGCCTGACACAATGGCGGATGACCTGGCGGTCAAAATTGCCGGGATTATTCCCGATCACCTGAAAGATCCAGAGGCCGGATTCAATGCCGATAACTTTGTGCCGGTTAAGGATCAGCGCAAAATGGATCGCTTTATGCTGCTTGCGCTGGCAGCCGCGGAGGAAGCCGTTGCCCAGGCCGGGTGGTATCCCACGCAAGCTTACGAGCAAGAGCGTACTGCAACAGTTATTGCATCTGGGGTGGGTGGTTTTCCAGCCATTGCAGATGCCGTTCGCACGACGGACACCCGAGGCGCACGTCGCCTGTCTCCTTTTACCGTGCCTTCGTTCTTGGTCAATCTGGCTGCTGGTCATGTCTCTATTCGATATGGCTACAAAGGGCCTATCGGGGCGCCGGTAACCGCTTGCGCCGCCAGCGTCCAGGCGATTGGTGACGCAGCAAGAATGATTCGGGCCGATGAGGTGGATGTCGCCATCTGCGGTGGAGCCGAGGCCTGCATCAACGAAGTTAGCCTGGGGGGCTTCTTGGCCGCTCGCGCGCTGTCTACCCATTTCAATGACACGCCAACACAGGCCTCCCGCCCTTTTGATAGCGCCCGGGATGGCTTTGTGATGGGCGAAGGCGCAGGGCTTCTGGTCATAGAGGAGCTTGAGCATGCGCTTGCCCGTGGCGCGACGCCCCTCGCTGAAATTGTCGGCTATGGCACCACGGCGGATGCTTATCACATAACGTCAGGCCCCGAGGACGGCAGTGGCGCCCAGCGAGCAATGTCAAACGCGCTCGCGCAGGCAAAACTGCAACCCGTCGATATCCAGCACCTCAACGCCCACGCCACTTCTACTCCATTAGGAGACAAAGGAGAGCTCGCGGCTATCAAAAGCACCTTTGGTGACAAGGTGGCCGTCAGCGCGACCAAGTCGGCGACCGGTCATTTGCTAGGAGCGGCCGGGGGCCTGGAGGCGATTCTGACCATCCTGGCGCTGCGTGACCAGATTGCGCCGCCCACCCTCAACCTGGAGAATCCCGATCCTGCTAGCGAAGGGCTTGATTTAGTGCGGGGGTCAGCGCGCCAAATGTCGATGGAGCACGCTATATCCAATGGCTTCGGCTTTGGTGGCGTCAACGCCAGCGTCATTTTCCGGGATTGGAAATGATGCAAGAAGCTCTCTTACATAGCAGCAAATGCGAACTGTAAATCGATGAAATCGTAACAAAAGCGTTGCCCCAAAGAGCAACGCTCCCTCTTTATTAATCGTACCTGCGAGCCGACAAGGTTAAAAATCAAAAACACGGTTTTGTCTAACCTTTACAGGTAGGTTCCCTATTATGAGCGGCTCTGGTCATGCATTTTCAGCCTGCTCTCCAAGGGATTCGCGACGCATAAAGGCCCAGTCAATCAATGCCTCTAAAGAGGGGCCGAGCGCGATACCCATCTCGGTTAACGTATATTCCACCTTTGGCGGAACTTGCGGATAAACCATCCTTGAAACAATGCCGTCTTTCTCCAACTGTCGAAGCTGTTGGATGAGCATCTTCTGGTTGACACCGTCGACACGACGTTCCAGCTCGGAAAAACGTAACGGTTTCTTTGCCGCAAACAGCTGAATAATAATGACAATTTTCCATTTCCCTTCAAGCACTCGTAAGGCTTCGCTGGTTGCGGAAGCCCAAACGAGCTGCTGTTCAGGGTCTTCGCAACGCCAATCTCGATCCGTCATACTTACCTTATGGTGGGTATTGCACTTTTTAGTAGGTTCTTGCGCTTATGTTCGCTTGTCTCTATTTTGCTGTAAAGCAACTTAGAAGGCTAGGTACAGGAATGAAAATCGGCGCTGAGGCGGCCGGCACTCTTCAAGTGTTTATGTATCCAATTATTCCACGCAAGGAGAAGATAGATGCAAGCTGTCAGATGGACATCTGCTGAAAAGCCAGACCTGGAACACCATGACGAACCAACGCCGACCCCAACAAACCATGAGGTGCTCGTTCGCGTTCATGCTGCCTCGCTGAACTTTCGTGACCAGGTGATCTTGAATGGTCAATATGGTGGGCCAACCAAGAAAAACGGTATCCCTCTATCTGATGGGGCGGGTGAAGTCGTCGCGGTTGGCGATAGTGTCACCCGAGCTAACGTCGGTGATCGGGTATCCGCAAGTTGCAACCCACACTGGGTCGGTGGCCCCATGCAAGCGGAGTATCATTTGAATAGCTTGGGAATATCGGCAGATGGGTGGTTGTCCGAGTATATTCTCATGCATGAAAATGCCGTTGTGCATTTGCCTGACTCCCTATCCTACATTGAAGCCGCATCGTTGCCATGCGCAGCCGTTACGGCTTGGACAGGCCTCAATCTGTCATCCCCCCTTCAGCCGGGTCAAACCGTTCTGGTACAGGGCACTGGCGGTGTCGCGCTTTTCTCGCTCCAGGTAGCACGGATGTTCGGTGCGCGCGTCCTGGCAATCACGTCTAGCGATGAGAAGGCCGAGACACTGAAGACATTGGGTGCCGAGTCGGTTGTTAACTACAGCACCTTCCCGGACTGGGATCGCGAGATTCTCAAGCTGACCAATGGCAAGGGTGTCGACAAAGTCGTCGATATCGCGGGTGAGAAAACCATCGTCAAATCTGCAGCCTCGTGTCGAATCGGTGGGGAGATTGCGTTAGTTGGATTCACAAGCGGTGTCGGCGGTGGTCTGCCTCCCATCGACATACTGTCACGCTCTCTCCGAGTTGCTGGCACGGCCATTGGCCCTCGGCTTAATTTCGAAGCGCTGCTCGCAGCGATGGGCCAGCATGAAGTGAAGCCGGTCATTGATCGGGTTTACCCGTTCGCAGAATACCGTGAGGCCTACCAGCGCCTTGCCAGCGGTAGTCATGTCGGCAAGATCGTGATTGACGTGGCGCATTAATCCCAAAAACCTCTAAAGAACTGACGACCAATTAGAAAGGCTCAATCTGAGTGCAACACGCTCATTGGATGGTTGACGGAAGGCCGCACTAAAGCCTGCCACCGCTGAAGTAACGGTGGCATCGTCCATTTTAGCTAGTATTAGATGGCCACTGCTGAGTTCTAACAAGGTGTCTACTGCGGGCGCATTGTTCTGGAGTCAGCCCCACAAGGGCACGGGGCTGCTGATATTATACGTGAACCCACTGCCCCGACTGATCTGACCTTTCGATGGCATCTATCAAGCGATTAACCCGCGCGGCTTCGCGGAAGTCTGGATAGAGGGGACGGTCGTTGATGATGCCTTCGACCAGATCGCGCACCTCGATAATCTTCTGATCGTTATAGCCCAGACCGTGCCCCGGTGCGGGGCTGAAGGCCGCATAGTCGGGGTGTTCGGGGCCCGCTAACAGGGTGGTAAATCCGCGCCTGCCGTGGGCATCGCCGTGGCGATATAGCTGCAGCTCGCTCATGCGCTCCTGGTCAAACACAATGGCGCCTTTGGTACCCGTTAGCGTGTAGGCCAAGCCCATTTTGCGGCCAGCCGCCACCCGGGAGGTTTCGATATTGCCGATTAACCCCTGATCAAAACGCAGCATGGCCTGGGCCTGGTCGTCGTTTTCTACTGGGGCCATTCCGCTACCGTTAGCATTGGGGCGCGTGGCAATAACGGTTTGTAGCTGGCCGCATACTTGGATGATGCGCTGCCCGGTTAAAAACTCGGCCATATTGAGAATATGCGAGCCCACATCACCTAACGCACCGGCACCTGCGGTCGCCCGCTTGGTATGCCAATCGTGGGGCTTTTCCGGGTCGAGCAGGTAATCCTCGTTGTGCCGCCCACGAAAATGAATCAGCTCACCAATTTCACCGCTGGCAACAATCTGGCGGGCCAGCTGGGTGGCGGAATTGCGAATATAGTTAAAGCCCACCAGGGTTTTGACACCCGCCTTTTCAGCCGCGGCGACCATTTCGTTCGCGTCTGCCGTGCTCAGCGCCAGCGGCTTTTCGGCGTAGACATGCTTACCAGCGGCAATGGCGGCCAGGGCCATCTCTTTATGCAGGAAGTTGGGCGCGCAGATATCCACCACGTCCACCTCACTATCTTCCACCAAGGCGCGCCAGTCGTCGGTGGCGCGGGCAAATCCCCAGGCCCGCGCTCGGCTCTCTGCCGTGGCGAGGTCGACATCCGCCAGCAGTTCGCAAACGGGTTTAGCGGGCAGTTCAAAAACGCTGGACGCCGCATTAAAAGCAATGGCGTGGGCTTTGCCCATAAAGCCGGTGCCGATTAGGCCAATGTTGAGGGTTTTCATTGTGATTATCCCTGTTTTAAAACAATAACGCCGGGCTGGGCCCGGCGTTGAATGATGTCGTGCCCGTAGACTGCTTACATGGTCGGCATGGTGAAGTGGTTGGTCTCTTCACGGATGCCGCTGGGCCAGCGTTGGGTAATGGTTTTCATACGGGTATAGAAACGCACACCGTCGGGGCCGTGCATATGCAGCGGGCCAAACAGCGAGCGCTTCCAACCGCCGAAGCTGTGGAACGCCATGGGCACCGGAATTGGTACGTTAACGCCGACCATGCCGACCTGGATCTGCTCACAGTACTGACGCGCCGCATCACCATCCCGGGTAAAGATCGCCGTGCCGTTGCCGTATTCATGAGCGTTGATCATGCTGACCGCGTCGTCGAAGCTGGCCACGCGGGCAATCGCCAGCACCGGGCCAAAGATCTCCTCGGAGTGAATACGCATGCTGGGCGTCACGTGGTCAAACAGGCTGCCGCCGATAAAGTAGCCATCGCCTGCGCCGTCAATCGTGGTCTGGCGACCGTCGACCACTAACTCTGCGCCTTCATCCACGCCGGTTTGGATATAACCCGCCACTTTTTCGCGGTGCTCGCGGGTGATCAGCGGCCCCATATCGTTATCCGGGCCATCGACCAAGCCAGGCCCGACTGTCAGCTTATCAAGTTCGACCACCAGTTTTTCGCGCAGGCGGTTGGCGGTCTCTTCGCCAACGGGTACGGCTACCGAAATCGCCATGCAGCGCTCGCCTGCTGAGCCATAGGCTGCCCCCATCAGGGCACCCACGGCTTGGTCGAGATCCGCATCGGGCATGATCACCATATGGTTTTTGGCGCCGCCCAAGGCCTGAACACGTTTGCCATGGGCTGAGGCGGTAGCGTAGATATACTCGGCGATGGGCGTGGAGCCCACAAAGCTCACTGCCTGAACACGCTCATCGGTGAGCAGCACATCCACCGCCTCTTTATCGCCATTGATAACGTTGAAGACACCATCCGGCAGTCCCGCCTCTTTAAGCAGTTCGGCTAAGCGCAGCGGCGTAGAGGGGTCTTTCTCCGAAGGTTTCATGACGAAGGTGTTGCCGCAGGCCAGAGCAATGGGGAACATCCACATGGGTACCATGGCGGGGAAGTTGAACGGCGAGATACCGGCGCACACGCCCAGCGGCTGCATCATCGAGTAGCTATCAACGCCGGTGCCGACGTTCATGGAGTGCTCGCCCTTCTGCAGGTGGGGAATGCCGCAGGCAAACTCGACCACTTCCAGGCCCCGGGTCACTTCGCCTTTGGCATCTGAAAATACCTTGCCGTGCTCGCTGGAGATCAGTCGCGCCAGCTCATCGGTGTGCTCCTCAACCAGCGCTTTAAACTTAAACAGAATACGCGCGCGCTTCAGCGGCGAAGTTTTAGACCAGGCGACAAAGGCCTCATCGGCGATGCGCACTGCTTCGCGGGTTTCATCGGCGGTAGCTAGTGCTACCTGAGCGCTCTGCTCACCGGTGGCCGGGTTATAAACCGGCGAAGTGCGCTGGCTCTGACCGGCAGAGAGCTGACCATTAAGATAGTGGGATAGCGTCTTCATACAAGCTCCTGATTAAAAGCGGTGCTGTTTAGCTGGCAACGTCGAAGCCTGCCTGCTCGGCAAGTTGGCGTAGGTTGCGGTAACCCAGGCGGGCGTAAGTCAGCGGATGGGCAACTTCCGGGTCTTGTTCGGCTTCAACCACTAACCAGCCCTGGTAGCCCTGTTCGCACAGGTGGGTTAAGGCGGGCAGGAAATCCACATTGCCATCCCCCGGCACCGTAAACAGGCCGTCTAACACGCCGTTTAAAAAGCTTTTGTCGCGGTTACGCACCGAATCCAGTACCGGGAAGCGCAGGTCTTTGCAGTGCACATGGTGGATACGCTGGCTGTAGCGTTTGGCGATGGCGAGCGGGTCGCCGCCAGCACCGCGCAAATGACCAAAATCAAGCAGTAGTCCCACGCCTTCGCCGGTGTTATCCATTAAGCGTTCAACGTCGGCCTGGCTTTCGATCACCGTGCCCAAATGGTGGTGATACACCAGTTGAATGCCCTGGGATTTCAGGTAGTCGCCCACCACCTCTAAACCACTCAGCAGGCGCTGCCACTCTTGCTCGGATAGATGCGGACGCTGGGAGAGCGGGCACTCCTGATCACCATGTACACAGTGGGTGACTTCACACAGCACCATCACCTTCGCGCCGCACTCCTTGAGCAGGTTCATGTGATCCTGAATGGCGTCAATCTCTTCTTCAGGCGTGCGCTCCAGCAACTGCGCGGAATACCAGCCCGATACAAGCGCCAAGTCGTGGGCGCTAAGCACCTGATTCAAGGCGTCAGGCGTTCGGGGAAACTTGTTACCTAATTCAAAGCCGCTAAACCCCGCTTCGCGGCCCTCTTTCAAACAGGTTTCCAGTGGTGTTGCGCCGCCCAGGCTGGGCAAGTCGTCGTTCGTCCAGGTGAGCGGGTTGATGCCTAAAGTAACCGTTGGCATAGCGTATTCCTTATGATTATGTTTGTTGGTATTAATGGCGTTGGAGCTGTTTGGCTTCGCGGTACCCTTGATAGGCTTTATTGACCGCTTCACGCTCGGAAACCTCGGGCACGGCCACCTCCCACCAGGCGCCGCCTTCTTGGGTGCTGGGTAACGGGTCGGTGTCCAGGGCAATCACATAGGTCGAGGTGGCGCTGCGAGCACGCACCAGCGCCTGCTCCAATTCCGCAATACCGGTCACCGATTCAGACTCACAGCCCAACGCTTTGGCGTGAGCGGCAAAATCGGTTTTGGGAGCGCCGGCCTCCACAGTGCGGCAATCTTGCAGAAGGTTGTTGAACCCCGCGCCGCCTGTGGCCTGCTGCAAGCGGTTGATGCAGCCATAGCCGCGGTTATCCAACACCACCACAATCAGCTTGTGGCCCAGCATCACCGAGGKTGCCAGCTCCGAGTTGTGCATCAGGTAGCTGCCATCGCCGACCATCACCACCACTTCCCGCTCTGGCTKGGCCATCTTGACGCCCAGCCCGCCTGCTATTTCATAGCCCATGCAGGAGAAGCCGTACTCCACGTGGTAGCTGCCGGGGCCCGAGCATTGCCAGAGTTTATGCAGCTCGCCGGGCAAGCCACCGGCGGCGCATACCACGGTGGTATTGCTGCCTGCCTGGCGATTGACCGCGCCGATCACCTGGGCATCGGTGGGTAGCGCCAGCCCTTGATCGTCGGTCACGTTGCGCACTATTTCGGCCCACTCGCGCTTGAGCGTTCCGGTTTGTTCGCGCCACTCATCGCTGCCGCGCCATTCGCCCAGCGCCGTGACGAGKTGGCCCAGCCCGATCAAGGCGTCGCAGCTAAGCGGCAGCGCTTGATGCTTGAGGCTGTCGAAGCGGCCAACGTTTAGGGAAATCAGTGTTTTATCGCTGCCTTCAAACAGCGCCCGGGAGCCGGTGGTAAAGTCCTGCAGCCGCGTACCCACCGCCAGAATGACATCCGCCTGCTCCGCCAATTGGTTAGCAGCTGCGCTGCCGGTCACCCCAATGGCCCCCACCGCGCAAGGGTGGCTATCGGCCAACGCCCCTTTGCCTGCTTGGGTTTCGGCTACGGGGATGCCGCGTGCTTTGGCAAACTCGGCCAAGGCGTCGCAGGCAGCGGCGTAATGCACGCCGCCACCGGCAATGATCAGCGGGCGCTTGGCCTGTTGCAGCGCGGCGATGGTTTGGCGAAGCTCGTAAGCATCCGGTGGCGAGCGGCGAATGCGATGCACCTTGGGAGCAAAAAAGGCCACCGGATAATCGTAGGCAAAGGTTTGCACATCCTGAGGCAGCGCCAGGGTCGCAGGGCCGCAATGCTCCGGGTCAAGCAAGGTGGCCATCGCCTGGGGCAAACTGGTCAGCAGCTGTTCCGGGCGGTTAATGCGGTCGAAGTAGCGCGACACCGGTCGAAAACAGTCGTTGACGCTAATGGTAGGGTCGCCAAAGTGCTCCACCTGCTGGAGTACCGGGTCGGGTTCGCGGGTGGCAAAGGTGTCCCCCGGCAGCAGTAGGATCGGCAAGCGGTTGGCGTGGGCGAGGGCTGCGGCGGTGACCATATTGGTCGCCCCCGGGCCTATCGAGCTGGTCGCGGCCATTAAGCGCTGGCGATTATTGGCTTTGGCAAAGGCAATCGCCGCGTGGGCCATGGCCTGTTCGTTGTGAGCGCGAAAGGTGGGCAGCGTGTCTTGCACGTGGTAAAGCGCTTCCCCCATTCCGGCCACATTGCCATGACCAAAAATCGCAAACACGCCTTCAAACAGCGCCACTTCTTGGCCATCCACCTCTATACGTTGTGCAGCAAGGTACTTGACCAACGCCTGGGCCATGGTGAGTCGAATGGTGCTCATTTTACGCCTCCTCCGTGTGAGACAGCGTTTGCGGCTGCGCCTGCCTTAATTGCCGCCACGCCTTTATCAGCTCGGCATAGTTCTGGGCGACCCGCTCTACCAAGCGGGCATCGTCGATACGCCCGGCTAGCCAATCACGACTCGCGCTGGCAAATAGCGTGCGCCCAACGGTGAAACCCTTACAGCAGGCATGATTGGCCGCTGCTTCGAAACCGCGTTTCATGTCGTCCATGGGGGCGTCTAGCCCAAGCAGCACAACCCCACGGCAGTAGGTATCTTCCCGCTCAATGGTGTCGCCAACCGCCTGCCAGGCAGCGTCTGACATGGCAGGTAGCTTCCACCAGTCTGGGCGAATACCCAGGTTGTAGAGCCGCTGAAGGCTGCGCGGCAAGGTGGTGTCGTCATTGGGCATGTCGGCGGGCGGAATGACTTCAATCAGCAGCTCCAGCCCATAAGCACAGGCCGCCTGGTAGAGCTGACGCAGACGCTCCTCCTGCTCCAGGCGCAGCGAGAGTTCATCGTCGGGATGATAGAACACCAGACATTTAATGATCTGCTCTCTAGGCCAGTTGCGCAGGCAGGCACCTAAATCATCGCCATGCTGGAAGCGCAAAGGTCGTGAGCCAGGAAGCTCCACTGGTCGACCAATCCACCAGCCTTTTCCACTGGCTTGATTGRGCGCTTCCTGACCCAGCACGTCGTCGACCAGAATCGCGGGCGTGGAAATACCGCCCAGCTTTGCGCCCTCTTCGGCGGCGGTGACCAGGAGTTTTTTGAGTGCTGGCAGGCGCGCGCTGTCGGTATACGCTTCGCGGGCCATGTCGGTGAGCTGACGGCGGTGGTCGAATGCCAGGCCCAGCACTTCGGGCCACTGCGCAGGCACTCGGGTAGTGACCCGGTGCAGATGATTCAGGCGTTTATCGATATCCGGACGGGAAACCTCGTCGCGGCGTGCCAGATAATCAAACAACTCGTCCTCGGTGGGCATGGCAGGAGCGCAACCGTGGCGGGAGACCACCAGCGCGCCGCAGGCATTGGCATAACCGGCGCTGGTTTGCCAGGGTTCATTGCGCAGCCAGCCGCGTAGCAAGCCACTCATAAAGGCATCCCCGGCACCCAGCACATTGAGCACCTCGACCTGTACGCCCTTAACTAAAATGCCGTCTTCAATACGGTCAGGAATGGCGCCTTCAAACACCACACAGCCCATGGGCCCCAGCTTGCATACCAGAGTGGCTTCGCTAACCTCACGTACCGCGCGCAGAGCCGCTAAGGTGTCCGTGCTGCCGCCGGCAATATGAAACTCTTCTTCGGTGCCTACAATCAGGTCAAAGTCCGGCAACCAGCGTTGAAGATCTGTAGTGACTTTTTCATCGGCGATAAAACGGGTTTCACCATCGCCGGGATTGGTCAGCCCCCATAGTACGGGGCGATAGTCGATGTCCAGCACCCGCTTCACGCCATAAKGGGCGGCGGCGTCCAGTGCCTTGCGACACGCCCGCCGGGTGGTATCGGTAGAAAGATGCGTGCCGGTAATCGCTAGCGCCTTGGCCCGGGCGATAAATTCAGGGTCGATGGCCTCGGCGTCAATGGCCATATCAGCACAGTCGCGGCGATAAAATAGCAGCGGGAAGCTTTCACGGTCTTTTAAAGCCAGCAGAACCAGGCCGGTGTGGCGCTCGGGGTCGGTTTGAAGCGCGGAGGTATCCACGCCCACCCGCTCCAGCTCTTCGCGCACGAAGTTGCCCATCTGCTCGTCGCCGACCCGCGAGAGCATGGCGGATTTCAACCCGAGGCGAGCGGTGCCGTAGGCCATATTGCCCGAGCTGCCGCCTAGGTACTTGGCAAAGCTGGCCACGTCTTCTAAACGACTGCCAATCTGCTCGGCGTAAAGATCGACCGCCACGCGTCCAAGACAAATCAGGTCAAGCGGTCGGTGTTGACTATTGTTATTCAGCATAAATGTCTCCCCACGTCACAAATTCGTGGTACTAGTCACAGGATGGCACTGGGCATAAAAGTGTCTTGGCTGGCAATCGATAAGGCTTATCAACCGTGGCTTAAAGTGAGAAAGCGGCACGGAATCGGTCGAGCGCGAGGTCGTCATCCCCAGAGGCCCAGCCTTCCAGTCCTACGGTGCCGCGATAACCTATGTCGTTCAGCGCTTTGGCGATGGCCGGGTAGTTAATTTCGCCGGTTCCCGGTTCGCAGCGCCCAGGCACATCAGCCACTTGCACTTCACCAATGTACGGCCCACAGCGACGAATCAATTCGATCAAATTACCTTCGCCAATTTGGGCGTGATAAACGTCCAACATGATGCGTAAGCTAGGCCGGTCGACACTCTCCACCAGCGCAAGCACATCCTCCAGGCGCGCAAACGGCACACCGGGGTGATCAACGTCGGTATTGAGGTTTTCAAGCACAAAGGTGACGTCGTTCTGCTCGCCCAGATCCGCCAGCCGATTGAGTGTGTCGCGGGCTTTTAGCCACATAGCGCCAGTCATCTGCTGGCAAGGCTGAACGGGCAACCCATTACCATCTAGCCCGGTGCCGTGAAGGTTAAGGCGCGGAATGCCAAGGCGCTTTGCCACCTCAATCGACTCCGCGGCGGTGCGTAGCAGTTCATCTGCCCCGGCTGCATCCGCTAGGGTGCCGGTGACATAGCCGGTCATGGATGAAAACGTCGCCCCGCTATTGGCCAGTGCGTCAATGTCATGCTTAGTCCAGTCCCAGATTTCGACCTGAAAACCCAGTTCAGAAATACGCTTAACACGCTCCAGCACGGGCAAGTGGCGGAACACCATTTCAGCGCAAACGGCCAGCGTGAACGGGGATGATGGGGTAGGTTTATTCATCATGGCTCCTTAATAGCCGCTCGCCGTTCGCGGTGAAGGGGGTTCAGTGCTGCCTGTTTCATCCGCAGGCTGAGTGTCTTGTTCGGCTAAGCTGGCCTTCTTGGCTTTATCGTCACGCTGGAATTCCGCAAGCTCCGCATCCAGGCTTTCAAGCTCAGCGCCACCCGCCATCATATTGAGCACTTCTTCGCGGCTGACTTCTTCTTTGCGGAATGAGCCCAAACTGCCGCCGCGTGACAATAAGGTGAACGCATCGGCCACTGGGTAAGCATGGTGAACATTGTGGGTAATAAAGATGACCGCAAGCCCATCCGCGCGGGCTTTGGCAATGTAGCGCAGTACGACAGAGGCCTGCTTAACCCCAAGCGCTGACGTAGGCTCATCAAGAATCAGCACTTTAGCGCCAAAATAGACGGCACGGGCAATCGCCACACACTGGCGTTCCCCGCCAGAAAGCGTGCCCACCGGCTGGCTTGGGTCGCGTACATCGATACCGATTTTAGCCATTTCCTCTTTGGCAACCCGGTCGGCATACTTCCAATCAATCCGCTTTAAAGGCCCCCACCCCACCGTCGGTTCGCGGCCCATAAAGAAGTTACGGGTAATCGACATCAACGGCACCATCGCCAGATCCTGAAAAACGGTCGCGATACCGGCGTCGAGCGCGTAAGCCGGGGACTTGAAACGAGCGGGCTTGCCATCCAGTAGCATCTCGCCATGGGTGGGCTGGTGAACACCGGAAAGGGTTTTAATCAACGTTGACTTGCCAGCACCGTTATCCCCCAGCAGGCACATAACCTCACCGGAATAGACCTGCATCGAGATATCACTGATGGCGATGACGCTGCCGAAGTGTTTGCTGACACTGCGCATTTCAATCATTGGAGTGCGTGTAGTCATGTTATTTAGCCTCCATCGCCTTTTTGCGCATGTAGTTGTTGAATAGCACCGCCACCAGCAGCATTACGCCCAGGAAGACCTGGAACCAATCCGTGTTAACGCCGGTGTAAAAAATGCCCATTTGCACCATGCCGAAAATCAGCGCACCGAGGGCCGCACCAATGGCAGATCCATAGCCGCCGGTCAGCAAAGCGCCGCCAATTACTACGGCAATAATGGCCTCCAGCTCTTTTAACAGGCCGCGAATGGTGTCCGCCGAACCGGTATCCATGACCTGTATGCAGGCAAAGATGGTGGCGGAGAAAGCGGTGAACATGAACAGKGAAATCTTGACGCGGTGGACGGGGACGCCCGAATTGCGCGCCGCATTGGCATCACCACCGCTGGCGAAGATCCAGTTGCCGTAAGGCGTGCACAGCAGCACCCAAGTCGCTACAGCGGTTAAACCCAGCCACCAGACAATCGAGACAGGGATACCGGTGACCGTGGGGTTGCCCGCAAAGTTGGTCGCCATCCAGCCATTTTCCGCCATCCAGCTAAATAGTCCCGTAGCGACTTCTCCAGAGAAAAGCGCCGCGAACCAATCTCCGGGGATATGATCCTGCACTCCCCCCACCTGAGTACGTCCCGTCAACAACCGGCTAGTACCAATAGCCAGGCCACGCAGAATGAACAGGAAGCCTAGGGTAACGATAAATGACGGCAACCCCGTTTTATTGACCAGATTGCCGTTAATCCAGCCCACCAGGCCCGCACAGGCGAACGCCAATAAAATAGCGGCCCATAGCGGCCAGCCATACTCCACCGCAGGGATGGCAATCAGAATGCCTGCCAAGCCAATCATCGAACCAATCGAAAGATCAAACTCTCCGCCGATCATCAGCAACGCAGCCGCCGTGGCGATAATGCCGAGCTGAGCGGCGACTTCGAGGAAATTAATAATACCCGCTGGGGTAAACATCCCAGTGCCGCTGGAAGCAGCTATAAAAAAGGCAAGCACCAGCACGGCACCGGCCAGCGCCCCCAGCTCCGGGCGATTAAGCGCCTTCTTCCAGAAAGAGACTCTCTGGATACGCTCATCTTGAGGAGCGGTTGCTGGCGCAACCGACTGTTTCGTTTCAGTAGAATTCATGGCGATCGACCCCCAAGGCCCGACACCGTCGAGCCTTTTTCAATTAGGTAGTTATCAACGGATGCCCTGGCTACTCAGCTCAATGACCTGTGCAGCGTTTTCTTGAGTGACAAACCCTGGGCCGGTGGCAACATCCCCTGCGGGTAGCAGGCCGTTTTTGACGAACTGATCTAGGAACATGACAGGCAAATAACCCTGCATGTACTGCTGTTGGTCGATCGCAAAGTCCAGCTCGCCAGCATCCAAGGCTTCCAAAATACCGGGTGAAAGGTCAAAGGTGCCGAGAGTGAACATATCGGTTGCCCCCTGCTCACGCATGGCCCGAATCATCGGATCAGCGGCCAGTGCACCCAAGGTCAGCACACCACGCACATCACTGTTCTCGTTGAGGTAAGCGACAATGGCATTGCGAATATTGGTGGGGTCGTAGGTGGTCGCTAGCTGCTCAGCATTGCCGTCAAAGCCCTCTACAAAGCCATCACAGCGCTGATCAAGCCCCTGGTTGCCTTGCTCATGGTTAACGCAGACGCCTTTCTCAACGCCCAGTTCCTGCATGCGCTCGGCGGCCTGTTTGCCCGCCTCGTATTCACTCTGCCCAATGTGCAGCCGGGCACCATAATCTCTCGCCACGTCGCCACCGGAGTTAATGGTGATCACTGGGATGCCGTTATCGACAGCATTTTGGACAGCGCCGCCCAGGGCATTTTCGTCAGTAAAAGAGAGGATCAAGCCATCCGGATCCGATGCCACCGCTGCCTGTACAAGTTGCTGCATCTTGGCCATATCAAAGGTCGATGGTGCACGGTACTCCAGCTCAGCGCCTACGAGATCAGCGGCTGCCTCTGCGCCGTTTTTCACCACTGACCAGAAAGGATCAGAGGGGACACCATGGGTCACCATGACGAAACGGCTCGCTTCTTGTTCCGGTTCCTGTGCTTGTGSGGCACCTGCCATTAATGCCGTGGTGGCGGCAGAGGCTAGAAGCCATTGAGATAGACGTGCCATAAAGAATTCCTCATAACGTTATCGTTGTTGGTAGGGAAGTGGCATTAAATGCCTTGGCGCTATGGAATATAGATTCCAAATAGCAATTCTTGCAAATTATTTATTCTATACTTTGGTATAAATGGAATATTTATTCCAATCAACTAGACTGCATAACAACCAGCCACTTTGCTCAGCGCTACTACCCAGGCGTACATGAGTGAATGAGTGGTACATCAGTTAACGCGAAGGAATTTGTATGCCACAGCCACCACAAAGCTACCGCGAGCTGGAAACGCTGATCACCGCCGAGTACGCCACGCTAAGCAAACGCTTACAGCAAACCGCTCGTTTTGTGCTTGATCACCCCCAGGAGGTTGCTCTGGCAACCGTGGCCAAAATTGCTGAGCAGGCAGATGTCACTCCATCCACCTTAATCCGCTTGGCCAATAGCTTGGGCTTTAAGGGTTTTTCCGAAATGCAGCAGCTGTTTCGCAGCCGCCTAGTCGATGAATTGCCTAACTACACAGAACGGATTCGCGCAGTACGTAGCGCCACCGGGGAAACACCCGACAGCACCCAGCTGTTGTGGGAGTTCGCCGATGCCAATCGCGCTGTTCTGGAGCAGCTTCCCAGCCGTATCGATCCAGAGAGCCTGGAGAAGGCGCTGGATATTTTTGAAAAGGCTCATGCGATTCATGTGATGGGCGCACGGCGAAGCTTTATGGTCGCCAGCTACATGACCTATGCATTGGCCCATGTGGATAAACCTGCGCTGCTGGTCAATGGTTTGGGCGGGATGTACGGCGAGCAGCTGCGCGCTATGAGCCAACACGACGCTCTGCTAACGATTAGCTTTTCTCCCTATGCCGAAGAGAGCCAAAAAGCCTGCGAAGACGCCCACCAGCGCGGCCTACCTAGTGTAGTGATTACCGATTCGAACCTTAGCCCGCTGGCCCGTTTCGCGGATGTCGTCTTCGTGGTCAACGAAGCCGAAGTAAAAAGTTTCCGGAGTTTGACCGCGTCGCTCTGCTTGACCCAGACCTTGGCGATTGCCCTGGGCGTGCGGCAAGACAAAACACGCGACAAAGAAAAGGGCCGTGACAAAAAACGTAAGGCCTAAACACCCAAAGCAAGCCAACAGCAAAAACAAAATAGGAGAGCTTATGAAACTCGCACTCATCGGCGCAGGACGCATCGGCAAGGTGCATGCCCAGGCCATTTATTCACACCCAAACGTTACCCTGGCCGCCGTGGCCGATTTTCATCAGCCTGCCGCAGAAGCGTTGGCCGAGCAGTACGCCAGCCGAGCGGCCTCTGTGGATGAAATCTTCGCGGATGACACCATTGACGCCGTACTGATTGCTTCAAGCACGCCTACTCACGCGGAGTATCTGGAGCGTGCCGCCCGCGCGGGCAAGGCTGTTCTGTGCGAAAAACCCATCGCCCTGGATTTAGCCCGCACACGAGATGCTCTGCAGGTACTCAGTGAACATCCGGTGACCTGCGCGTTAGGCTTTAACCGCCGCCACGATCCTCAGTTTTCGGCACTGAAAAAAGCGATTACCGAAGGGCGTATTGGCGCACTTGAAACGCTAACGATTATTAGCCGCGACCCGTCTCCCCCGCCTGCCGAGTACGTGGCTGAGTCCGGCGGCCTGTTCCGAGACATGATGATTCATGACCTCGACATGGCGCGCTGGCTGCTCGATGAACCCATCGAAAGTGTCTTTGCCGTCGGCAGTAGCATTATCGACCCAGCGATTGGCGAAGCGGGTGATGTGGATACCGCCATGGTCACCCTTACCACAGCCAGTGGAAAGCTGTGCCAAATCAGCAACTCACGACGTGCCTGCTACGGCTACGATCAGCGTATCGAAGCCTTTGGCAGCCAAGGCATGCTGCAGGCCCAAAATGAGAGCGACACCCGGCTGCGCTTCACCGGTGAAGCAGGCCAAGTGGAAGACAAACCCAAGTGGTTCTTCCTGGAGCGCTATGCCCAAGCCTACCAACTGGAAATTGGCGACTTTGTCGCCGCATGGAAGGAGAAACGTGCGCCACTCGCAGGTGCCCAGGATGGCCTAGAGGCGTTGCGCTTAGCCGATGCAGCGGAGCGTTCATTGCGTGAAGGTCGCAAAATTCTGCTCGACGCCTCGATCTAAACAGACGCAAACGGGTCTGTGGAGACCCTTCATATCGTTAACGGTTAGCTGCCAACAGAGCAGCTAACCATCAGAAGGAGCGACATATGGCTTCCCTACTGGTACGCCCCACCGCCCCAGATGCCCAAGGCACCGTGATTGACGTGACCCCTGAATCGGCTGGCTGGACGCACGTTGGCTTTCGGGTGCATAAACTCGCCAAGGGCCAACGCCTGGAGGCCAGCAGCGATGATCAGGAAATCTGCCTGGTGCTGCTCACCGGTCGCGCCACGGTAACCTGCGGCGAGCACCGCTTTGAAGATATCGGCCAGCGCATGGATATCTTTGAACAGATCCCGCCCTATGCGGTTTACCTGCCTGACCATGTTAGCTACGCGGTGGAAGCGACCACAGACTTAGAGCTAGCGGTGTGCGCCGCCCCCGGGCATGGCAACCATGCCCCACGGCTCATCGCGCCTGACAACATCAAGCAAAGCACCCGTGGCCAGGGCACCAACACCCGCCATGTTCACGATATTCTGCCGGAAACCGAGCCCGCCGATAGTCTACTAGTGGTTGAAGTATTCACACCCGCGGGCAATTGGTCGAGCTACCCGCCCCACAAACACGATGTGGATAACTTACCCCACGAATCACATCTGGAAGAGACCTACTACCACCGCATTAACCCTGAACAAGGGTTCGCCTTCCAGCGCGTTTACACCGATGACCGCAGCCTTGATGAAACCATGGCGGTGGAAAACGGCTGCTGTGTGTTGGTTCCCAAGGGTTACCATCCGGTGGGCGCCTCCCATGGCTATTCGCTCTACTACTTAAATGTGATGGCGGGGCCCAAGCGGGCATGGAAATTTCACAACGACCCCGACCACGAATGGCTGATGAACGCTGGATAGATCGACACTTCGCCCGCTAACGTTTATCTAATGTTATGCTAATGAGCCCCGCTAATGCGGGGCTTTTTTGTGGTTCATTTTTTTGCGTATCCAGAGGCCTCAATGCTCCCCGACTACTCCGTCATCGCCTGGTTGTTAATTGCGTTTTCCGTTTACCTGACCGGCGTTTCAAAAGGTGGCTTTGCGGGTGGTTTTGGCACGCTCTCGGTACCGCTAATGGCGCTGGCGATCAGCCCCGCCCAGGCAGCGGGCTTACTACTGCCGCTACTGCTGGTGATGGACGTGTTTGCGGTGAAAGCATGGTGGGGCAAGCAATCAAACGCCGAAGTCTGGCGCTTTGTGCCGGGCTTATTCATTGGCGTGGCAGTGGGCACGCTGCTGTTTGGCAGCCTGAGCGAGCAGGGCTTGCGCCTGACACTTGGCGTTATCACTTTGCTGTTCGCCGCTTACATGCTACTCAAGCCCGTCGCCAAAAAGCCCATTTCTTCCCGTTGGGCCCTACCCGCAGCAAGCGTCTGCGGCTTTACCAGCTTTATGGCCCATGCGGGAGCGCCGCCGCTAAACGTGTATCTACTGCCGCGCAAACTCTCTAAAGAGACCTTTATCGCCACCTGCGCGGTATCCTTTGCGGTGGTCAACGTGATTAAACTGGCCCCTTATATGTGGCTTGGTGAGATCAACGTCACCAGCGCTTGGGCGTCGCTGCTGCTAGTGCCCATCGCCTGGATCGGCGTGCGCAACGGCCTCTGGCTACAAAGCCGTGTAAACGAAGCGCTGTTTTATCGATTGGTGATTTTAGCCATGTTTTTGGTCGGTTTTAATCTAATTTGGCAGGCGCTGAAATAGTTATCGCTGACCTAAAGCACCACCAACACCAGCCCCGCCAACATCACCAGCGTGCCTACGGCTTTCGCCCTGGAGGCAGGCTCTTTTAGCCATAGCACGCCCATCAATACGCCCACAGGAATAGACAGCTGGCGCAGCGCCACCACATAACTCACCTCGTCGGTAAGCGCCATGGCGATTAATACCAAGCCATAGGTGCAGGTCATCATCAGCCCGGTAACGACCAGCATGGTCAGCCCCTGCTGGCGGAGCGCAGGCAGGCGGCGTCGCTCTGCCGGTAGCAATGCCAGTAGCGGTGCTGACCAGGTTAGTGTCATCAGCGCTTGCAACACCATAAACACCGCCCCGGCGGTTAAGCCGCTGTGCCCTGCCCCCTGCATTAGCCCGAGGGCCTGCTTGTCGATCAGCGAATAGCCAACGGTGCCTGCTGCCGCTAGTAGCGCAAACCCCATGGCCGGGGTGAGATAGGTGGATATCCTGCGCGCCTGCGGATGGCTAAGCGGCAGGCAAAGCGCGCCTGCCACGACTAGCACCATGCCAAGGCCGTCCCATCTATCCAGCACCCGACTACCCAGCAGCGCAATGGATACCAGCGGCACTAGCACTACCGGCAATGCCCGGGCGATGGGGTAAAGCACGCTGACGTCACCCCGCGCATAGGCCCAGGCCAGGCCGCCCATATAGAGCATTTGGCATAATCCCGAAAGCGCCAACCAGCCCCAGAATGCACTTGGTAACGCAGTGAGCGGCGGCCCAAGCAACACCAGCGGCAGCATCACCGCCCCACCCGCGCCGTAAGCCAGGGTAAAAGAGGCTAACGACGGCGCATTGCGTTTGCCCAACACGTTCCATCCGGCGTGCATACATACCGAGACCAGCACCAGAGCAAGCGCGGCTGGACTCAAGGACGCTCTCCCTGTTGAAGACGTGTATTGATGGCATCGACCACGCTGGGTAGCTCGGCAATGGTCTCAATGCAGTAGTGCGGTGCTGAGGGGGCAAACTGCGCGGCCACCTGCTCGTGGGCGGCGTGGCGCTCGGCATCACTCAACGCTTGATATTGCGCATAGGTTAGCCCCAGCGCATTGCCCGAGCAGGTAAGCGCCACCGTCCACATTCCCGCGCTGCGCCCTTCAAGAATGCCCGGCGTGGTGTCATCCACTTTAATACAGGCAGCCACATCGCTGATGCCTAGCGCGATCACATTGGCCAACGCCTGAGCAGGATACGGACGGCCATTGGGCACCTCATCCGTCGCCACTACGTGATCAACTTGCAGGCCGTTATCCGCAGCCAAAGCAACGACTTTTTCCATCACCACCGCCGGGTAGCCAGAGCAGGAACCGATTTTCAGCCCCTGGGCGCGCAGCGTAGTTAAGGTCTCGAGCGCGCCGGGAATCACCGCCGAGTGGTCGGCAATTTTGGCAATCTGCAGCGGCATAAAGCGCTCGTAAAGCGCCGTTACATCGTTATCAGAAGGCGCGTGGCCTACCGCCTGAACAAAGCGTTCGGCGATGTCCGGGTGATTGCAGAGTGTCCGAATATGATCCCACTTACCCATACCCATGGGGCCGCGAGCTTCTTCCAGGCTAATCGCCACGCCCAACTCAGCAAACGCTTCGACAAATATCTGGGTAGGTGCAAAGGAGCCAAAATCGACCAGCGTGCCTGCCCAGTCACAGATAACCGCTTGCAAGCATTGAGGAGATTGATACTGCATTAGGCGCTCCCTGATTGTGAAGATAGGTGTGGAAAAAGGCTAACGCCCATCTCGGTAAGTGTGCTTTGAATGGCGCTTAGCAGTTGCGCGATCACCGTGGTGCCTAGCTGGCCAATGCAGCCGATGCGAAAACTCTCCACTTCAGTCAACTTGCCGGGATAGATCAAAAACCCGCGCGCCTTTAGCGCCGCGTAGAAAGCGTTAAACTCAAATGCTGGGTCGGTAGGGCTTAAAAAGGTAGTGATGATCGGCGATAGCCATTCGTCTTCTAATAGCGTGCTGAAGCCTAGCGCGCGCATGCCTTTTACCAGCGCATCACGATTGCGGGTATAGCGCGCGCAGCGCCCTGGCACGCCGCCCTCTTCCCGGTGCTGGGCAAGTGCGGCCTGAAAGGCCACCACGGTGTGCGTGGGCGGCGTAAAGCGCCACTGGCCGGTGCGCTCCATATATTCCCATTGGGCATTGAGATCCAGGCTCAACGAGTGAGCGCGCCCTCCACCTGCTTCAAGCAGCGCCTGGCGAATAATCACAAAGCCAAAACCCGGCACACCCTCAATGCACTTGTTGGCAGAAGAAACCAGCACATCAATAGGCGTTTTCGCAAGGCTGATAGGGATGCCGCCAAAAGAGCTCATGGCATCGACGATGAGCGTTTTCCCATGGGAGTGCACCACCTCGGCAATGGCTTCCAGTGGGTTTAAAATCCCCGAGCTGGTTTCGCAGTGCACCAAAAATACCGACGTAATATCAGGATATTGCTCCAGCAGCGCCGCCACTTCATTGGGCTGGGGTGGCAGGTAGTCGCCTTTATCCAGCGTCACGTAACGGCGGCCCATTATGTGGAGCAACTGCGCCGCGCGCTTACCGTAAGCACCATTCATCAGCACCAGCACTTTACCGCTGGGGTCAGTGGCGCAGGCCAGCGCACTCTCCACGGCGAAGGTACCGCTACCCTGCATGGGCACGCAGGCGTACTCATCGCTTGCGGCTTCCGCCATAGCAAGCAACTGGCTACGAATGTCGGCAGTGACCTGGTTAAAGTCATCGTCCCAGGAGCCCCAGTCGCGCAGCATGGCGGCTTTGGTCGCAGGGGAAGTGGTCAATGGCCCCGGTGTTAACAGATAGAGTGCTTCGTTTTGATCGTTCATTTTGGTCTATACCAGATATTTAAAACACTTTAGTCGCAAGTACAACGGGCTGTCTAGGACTGTTCTCGTCTCTCCTAGCCCGCCATACGCCAGCGCTGGGCGTTGTTTAACAACACATGGGTAAGCGCTGTATGCAGCAGCTTCACCACCAGCGAGGTAAGGAAAATCAGCACGGCCATGGCCGCGGCGCTGGCAAAGTAGCCCGCCTCATCCAGATGCAGCACGGCCACCGAGGCCAGCCGTGTGTCACTGTTATAGAGAAACACCACCGCCGATACCGTGGTCATCGCATTGACGAACAGATACACCGATATATCCAGCACCGCGGGCAGCGACACCGGCAGCGTCACCCGGCTGAACGTGATCCAAAACGGTACTTTGAGTGAGGCCCCCACCGCTTCAAACTCGGGATCGAGCTGTTTAAGCGCGGTGACGGAGGTGAGATGGCACACGGTGTAGAAGTGAATCAAGGTATTGAGCACCAGAATCATCAGCGTGCCGTACAGCCAGTTAAACGGGTTGCCCGCCTGATTGAAAAAGAAGATATAGGCAAGCCCCAGCACCATGCCAGGCACCGCCATAGGCAGCATGGCCATAAAGTGTAGCCCTTGGCGCAGCGGGCGGAAGCCTTCACTCTTTTCGATTAGCCAGGCATTAAAGAAGATCACTAACGTGCCCACCAGGGCCACGCTAAACGCTAACTTGAGCGAGTTAAACCATGCCCCCCAGCCACCATCGGCCATGCCTTGGAAGGTATAGTGCTCAAAGGTTATTGATAAGTTGTAGGGCCAGAACTGCACCAGCGACGCATACACCGCGGTGCCGATCACCAGCACAATGGCCCCCGCCACCGCGTAGCAAAGCAGTGTAAATATCCAATCTCGCAGCGGGCTGGGGCTAGGCTGCCACGGCACTGCCCGGGCCGAAAGTTGCGCCACCTGGCGCCGCTGTATCCAACGGTCAACGATAAACGAGAGAACCGCTGGCAGTAGCAGAATCACGCTGACTACCGCGCCCATCTGAAAGTTCTGCTGCCCAACCACCTGGCGGTAGACGTCGGTAGCCAGCACACTGAATTGGCCGCCGATAATTTTAGGCACGCCGAAGTCGGTAATCGCCAGGGTAAACACCACAAACAGGCAGGAAATCAGCCCGTAGCGCACGCCGGGCAACGTAATAGTCAAAAACGTACGCCACTTGGGGGTACCCAGCGCTTCGGCCGCTTCGTAGAGCCGCGCATCGCTGTTGGTCAGCGCGGTGGTCAGCAGCATTAGCGCGTGGGGAAATATCCAGAAGCTCATGCCCATCACAATGCCGATAGGCCCATAAACCGAGTGGCCGGCCAGTAAATCGCGCAGAAACCCCTGATTGCCAAACAGATAGACCAAGCTAATCGCGGGCAGCAGCGATGGCGCCAGAATGGGCAAAATCGCCAACATGCGAAATAGCCGCTTGCCCGGCATGCAGGTTCGAGTGATCCCGTAGGCGCATAAAAACGCTAACCCGACCACCACACCGGTGGTCATCAGCGCCACCCGCAACGAGTTGGCGATCGAATTGACCAGCGCAGGGGTTTGAAAATAGTACGCGAAGTTGGCCAGGCCGATAAAGTCGCCTGCACGGTCTTGCAGGCTCTTGATCAGCATGGTCACGAGTGGGAACAGCAGCCCCACCACCAGCAGTGCAACGCCAGCGAGTAACGCCAACAAGCGGATCAGCGACTCTAGCGATGGCTTGGTCGCCGATTTTACAAAGCTCTCGGCCATCATTGCTGGCTACTCCCGGCTGGGTAAAGACGGGCGGCTTCGGTGGGCAGGTGAATACCTAGCACCTGCCCCTGGTAAAGGTTTAGGTCGGTACTATCGCGACTAGGCACATCGGCAATGAGCGTTTGGTCAGCGTCCGTTAAGCGCAGTGTGACCCGCTGAAAGGGCCCTAAAAACTCGATACCTATCACCTCACCATTCAGCGCTCCCGCTTGACGGCTAAGTGCCACTGCTTCGGGCCGAATGGCCAGTTGGGCGGCTTGGCCCACTTCCAGGGCATGCGGCAGACAAGCGCAGGGCGTGATACCCAGCAGCGCTTGATTATCGCCTTGGGCGGTCACTTCCAGGAAGTTCATGCTGCCGATAAACGAGGCCACAAAGGCGCTGGCAGGCTGATGGTAGATCTCCGCCGGGGTACCCACTTGCTCAATCACGCCGTGGTTCATCACCACGATGCGGTCGGCCATGGTGAGCGCCTCTTCCTGGTCGTGGGTCACCATGATGGTGGTCACCCCGAGGCGCGCCTGCAGGGCTTTAATCTGGCTGCGCAGGTGGCCCCGCACCCGGGCGTCCAACGCCGAAAGCGGCTCGTCCAGCAGTAGCAGGCCRGGCTCGGTGGCCAGTGCCCGCGCAAGCGCCACGCGCTGCTGTTGCCCGCCGGAAAGTGCCGCCGGGTACTTGTTTTCGCTGCCCGTCAAGTTCACCAGCGCGAGCAGCTCACTCACCCGTGCTTGGATGCGTGACCGCTCTACCCGCCGGTTGCGCAACCCATAGGCCACGTTGTTAAACACCGTTAGGTTGGGAAACAGCGCATAGGACTGGAACACAATGCCGAAGTCACGCGCCTGGGTGGGCAGCGTGGAGATATCCTTGTCACGCTGAATAAGCGTGCCCGCGGTTTGTCGGGCAAGCCCCGCAATAGTGCGCAGCAGGGTGGTTTTGCCGCAGCCGGAGGGACCTAAAAAACAGACAAACTCCCCCTCGTTAATGGTCAGGGAAATGTTGTCCAGTGCAGTAAAGGTACCAAAACGCTTGGTCACCGCTTCAATGCGTAAATGGGGCGTCGTGGGGGTCATCACTGTCGGCGCGTCGGCCGCCAGCAGCGATGTCATTGTCGTGTGCATAACATCTCCATGCCCCGGCACACTGGCCGGGGCAACTGATCGCGGCTTATTGCTCGGTTTTACCATCGTAGCGACGCTGCCACTCGGCCAGCACGCGTTCGCGATTGACGGCAGCCCACTGGAAGTCGGCGTCGATCATGCGATCAGTAATATCGGAGGGGTAGTTTTCAATCGGCTGTGCCACACCTGGGTAGGCAACCACTGCATAGCCTTCGTTATAGAGTTCGTTGGCATCGCGGGAGATTGCCCAATCCATAAGCGTTTGCGCGGCTTCCTGCTTGTCGGTACCAGTCATAATAGCGGCGGCCTCCATATCCCAGCCCAGCCCTTCTTCAGGGAAGATAACTTCAATAGGCGCACCCTGGGACTTCAAGCGCGCACCGCGGAAGGCAAATGACACGCCCACCACGGTTTCACCTGTCGCCGCCAGGCTACAAGGGGCGGAGCCCGAATGGGKGTAACGGGCGATGTTGTTATGCAGCCGATCCATGTAATCCCAGCCCTGATCCTCTTCCCATAGCTGCAGCCAGCTGGCTACATCCAGGTAGCCGGTACCCGACGAGTTGGGGTTAGGCATGATCACATGGCCTTCAAACTCAGGCTGGGTAAGGTCTTCCCAAGAGGTCGGCATCGGCACGCCCTGGCGCTCGCCCTCAATGGTGTTGTAGCAAATAGCAGCGACCCAGGCGTCCATACCCACCCAAGCCGGGTCTTCACCATCACGATAGGCCACATCGACAAATTTGGGGTCGAGATTCTCAACGCCAGCGGGAGCGTAGCGCTCCAGCATGCCCTCCTCTTCCAACACCAGCAGGCTGGTAGCGGCCAGGCCCCAGATCACGTCAGCCTGGGGGTTGTCTTTCTCGGCCAGCAGGCGGGCGGTAATCACGCCGGTGGAGTCGCGCACCCAGTTAATCTCGATATCCGGGTGGGCCGCGTTGAAGCGTTCAGCATATTTTTGCAGGTCGTCCGACTCAACGGCGGTATACACCGTTAATTCGGTTGCTTGGGCGTTGGAAGCAAGCGCAACAGCAGCAGCACCTGCTAACAACGTTGAAGGGAATAAACGGCGTGGCATCATCATGATAGTCTCCCGGCTGATTGGTATAGACCAGAAGTTTGCAGGCGTTAAATGACACTGCGATGACGCTTGTTTGAACGTTTTTTTAACTGGTGATGACCGCGACTAGGTCGTTTCCGCTAGCGCTGACCGGATAGCTCCACGCTGATACACAGCGAATCGTGCAGCCAGTGCTCTTCATCAAACTCAATAGGGCGCTGCTGGTCGTCTAAAATGGCACGGTTAATATTTAACCCGGCAGTGCCGGGTGCAACGAATAGCTCTTCGGCATCCATTGGCGAAAGCGCTTCTGAGACCATGCGAATAGAGCGATTGGCCAGGTAGTGCCCCCAGCGCTCTCGCAACAGCCCCCAAAGCGATTGCCCACTATAGATATCTAGCAACTCTGGGGCACGCTCGGGTACTACCCACAGCGACTCCACCAGCACCGCGCGGTCATCCACGTAGCGGCGGCGGCGAATATGCTGAAACGGCTGGTCATCCGGCAGCCCCAGCGCCCGAGCCGCGGGCGGGTGAGCGCGGCTTTCCAGCTTCAAAACGGCCGTGCGTGGCTGCCGCCCCTGGGCGCGCACATAGTCGTTAAAACCCGCGTCACGGGTGGGGTCGTAAACCAAACGGGCGGGAGAAATAAACCAGCCGCGTCGATTGCTGCGGTGTATCAGMCCCTCCCCTTCTAGCTGAGAAAGCGCTTGGCGCAGGGTCACGCGGGTGGTGGCAAAGCGCTCGGCCAATGACCGCTCGGCGGGAAGCTTGCCTTCCCACAGGGCGGCATTTTGATCGATTAATGTGCGAAGCTGTTCGGTTAACTGTAAATAGTAGGCATCAGACATGCGCCGATTTTCCTGGCAGAGCATTAGGCGACGAAGCGCTTGAGGGCGTCCGCCAGTCTAAGCGCCGCCAACCTTCAACGCTAGCCACCTCGGCCAGTACCGGGTCTGGGTTAACTGCCACGGGGCAATCGACATATTGCAGTAACGGTAAATCGTTGCGGGAGTCTGAATAGAAGGTGGTGTGGCAAGCAGTGATCTGCTGTTCGGCCAGCCACTCTTTCAAGCGCAGCACCTTGCCGCCGCGATAGGAAAAAATACCTTCGCTACCGCCGGTATAGCGCGCGTCTTCATTCACTCCGTGCTCCACGCTTAGCTCGACCGCCAGCACATGCTCAATCCCCAGGGTGGTGGCAATCGGCTCGACCAGATGGCGTGACGAGGCAGAAATCAGTAGCAGGGTATCGCCAGCCTGGCGGTGCGCTTCCAGGCAGGCCCAGGCTTGTTCAAAAATACGCGGTTGCAGGTGCGTGGCCACAAAGCGCTCGACCTCTTTTTGCACATCTTTCACCCGGCGTCCGCGCAGCGGTGCCAGGGTCATGGCCAGATACTCTTCAAGTTTCAGCTTGCCCGCGTGATAGGCCAGATGCATCTTTTCGGCACGAGCCATAAAGGCCTCGGCATCGCTGATCCAACCTTGCTCTATCATCCATAAATTCCAGCGGTCGCTGCAGTCTCCGTCCAGGAGGGTGTCGTCAAGATCAAACAGGGCCAGGCGCATGGGGCACTCCTTTCATCGCGGGTTGGCGGCGCGTAGGGTATGCCAAAGGTGATGACAAGACGATGACGATGATAAGGGTTTAAGGGGTCAACCACGCTGCCGCAAACTCATCCGCCGGTAATGGGCGGCCAAACCAGTAGCCTTGCGCTTCATTACAGCCCATGTCGGCAAGCAAATGAGCTTGCTCTTGGGTTTCGACACCTTCTGCCACAGTCTTCATTTCTAACGCCTGCGCCATGGCAATGATGGTTTGCACAATGGTGCGATCATTTTTATTTTCGAGCATTTCACGCACAAACGAGATATCTATTTTCAGCGCGTCGGCGGCGAAGCGCCGCAAATAGGAGAGAGAGGAGTAGCCGGTGCCAAAATCGTCGATGGAGAGCGAGTATCCCGCTTGACGCATGGCGTGGGTAATCTCAACGGCCTGATCTGGGTCGCGCATAAAATCGCTTTCGGTGAGCTCCAGGGCGATCGCGCTCGGCGGAACACCAGCGGTGAGGCGCGCTATGTGGCTATTGAGCTCTGGGTCGGCAAACTGTTGGGCGGAAATATTGATCGATAGCCTGCCTGGCAACCCTCCACCGGGCTGATTTCGCCATGTGATTAACTGCTTGGCAGACTCTTCCAGCACCCAGTCCCCCAGGGCGCGGATAAGGCCGCGCTCTTCGGCCAGGGGAATAAACTCGCCAGGGCTTACCCACCCCCACTCAGCGTCGTACCAGCGGCATAGGGCTTCTGCACCGGTCAACCGGCCATTGGTTAGGTCCACCTGGGGCTGAAAGTTGAGCGCTAACTTGTGTTCAGTGATCGCGGCGCTGAGCCGTTCGCTCATCAGTTGGCGTCGATGCAGCTCATGACGCATAATTTGAGTATAAGGAGAGGTGCTGTTTTCGCGCCGCTTGGCGTGGTGGAGGGCAATACTAGCGGCATTAAATAATTCGCCAGCTTCAGCGACATCTTGCGGGTAATGGGCAAAACCAATGCTGACATCGAGGTGAAAGACGCGACGCTGCAAAGACAGCGGCTGCTTCACCGCTGAGCGTAGCTGCTCGACAAGACCGCCGATATCAACGGGGTCGGCAGCGGCGACTAACAAGGCAAACTCATCCCCGGATAAGCGCGCCAGCGAGCCATGCGCGTGGCTGATCTGCTTTAGACGATCCGCCACCGTCACCAGCAGTTGATCTCCCACCTGGTGGCCGTGCAGGTCATTCACCTCCTTAAAACGGCGGATATCCAATAGCAGCAGCGAAAGACCAAGCTCACTCTGGTGGGCCTCTTTCCACATCTGCGCTAACAGCTCCATAAAACGGACGCGGTTAGGTAAGCCAGTGGTGGTATCGGTATAGGCCAACTGGTGCATATGGCGATGGTCGCGGCGGCGCTCAAGCTCTGCCGCAGCGCCGGTAGAGAGAATTTTCAGCACCGAGGTAGCAAAGGCATTGGTAGTCAACGGCTGACGATAAAACACCATCATCACACCAATCGCTTCGCCGTTGGCGTTATCTAGGCGTCGGCCAATCCATGCCCTTGTTGATAGCAAGGTGCCTGGCAACAGCAGTGGTGGGCCGTCATGCATGACGGCTTCGCCCTCCAGCACCACCTGCTCGCTGGGCGAGCCCCGCAACGCAAAGGCATGTTGTTCGTGTTGAGTCCCCTCTACCACCATACTGACAGTGGTCGCCTGTCCAACGACTTTTTTGTCGCTTTGAGGGGACGTATGGAGTAGCGCAATAAAGCCTGCGTCGGCTTCCAGCACCTTCACCAAGGTCGCAATCAACTGTTGAAAATAGCCGTCGCCCACCTGGGKGGTGACCGTAGAAGCCACTTCAACCACAGCGTTTTGCACCCGCTGTGACTCTTGCTGGTCGGTCACATCAGAGATAAAGCCTTCTAAACAGACGATGTCGCCTGCCTCATCCCTAACGGCTTGGCCCTGCTCCCACATCCAGCGGTAGCCGCCGTCACGATGACGCAGTTGGTAAATCACGCGGTAAGGCTGATTATTGGCAATGGCCAACTGCACCTCGCGATAGAGCTTGTCCTGATCATTAGGATGAATCAGGGCAGCGAAGCTGGTCAGTCGATTATCTTGCAACTCGTCGGGCCGATACCCGGTTAATGCCTCGGCCCCCTGGCTAACCACCTGCATGGTCCAATGACTATCATTTAAACTGCGATAGGCCATGCCCGGCAGGTGATTGAGCAGCGTATTCAGGCGGCGTTCACTTTCCCGTGCGACCTCTTCGCTTTTTCTTAATGCCTGTTCCGCCTTTTGTCGGCCCAGCTCCGCCCCCGCCTGAGCGGCAGCGATCTGCAGTATTTCATTGGCTAACTCGCCCATCTGCATGGGGGAATTTTTGAGCACCGCTAACAGGCCTATCAGCGCGCCATCCGCCGCATAGAGCGCCCGCCCTAAGTAGCTTTCGGCTCCCAACTCACACAGCAGTTTATCGTCAGGAAAGCGTGACTGAACATCACGGGCATAAAGGCAGCACTCGCGCCCCAATGCGGTTTCGCAAGGCGTACCGGTTAGCGGGTAAGTGATATTGCTAAGCAAGTGGCCATTTGACCAGACCGCCAGTGTCTCAGCCTGATGGCGTTGCGTAACATCGGCCACTAGCACATGATCAACGCCGAGTATTGTCGCTAAGCGCTCCACCAGCGTTGCATAAAAACGGGGGCTCCCGCTGTGCCCTACGCCTTCTGCCAACTGACGAAATATCTCGGCCGCATCGTTCTTTGTGTGCATGGTTGCACTCACTTTTTTAATTCTGGAGCAGTTGGAGCACCTGCCACTAACCTCATTAAGTATATATAGCGACCTACAAAGCATAAACCGCTCTTTTCCAACGACAACAACGTCAACACTCGCTGGGTATATGGTAAAATTAGGACATTACCCAATGGTGGCTGGCAGCTACGCTACAAAGTGCACGGGAGATAACGTGACTAGAACATCACAAAAAGATGAAGCGCTATACCTAATGCTTACTGAAGCACTGCCAGCTTTTCTGCTCAGCGACTTCCTAAAGTGCCAACGCTTACCTTCGCTTCCCTCAATCGCATTACGCATACTCAGATTAACGCAATCCTCAACAGCGACTATCAACGATGTTGCCGACACCATTGAGCATGACCTGGCATTAACCGCTCGGTTAATATCGCTCGCGAATAGCGTTCACCATACTCGCTCGGCCAATTTGACACAGACGTGCCTTGAGGCCGTCCAGCGTTTAGGACTCGATGCAACGTTAACGGTGGTATTGAGCTTCAACCTTTTTCAGCACTCCAGTAAAGGGCCGCAGCATACACATATTTGGCAGCGGTCGATTATGTCTGCGTTAATAGCGCGCCAGCTTGCCGAGCAAGCGTGCCCTCAACAGGCAGGTCATGCTTTTACGGCAGCACTGTTGCAGGATATTGGCATATTGGCGCTAAGCGCGACGTACCCTGAACAAGTAGACGAACTCTACATTGATAGCGCTATTCCCCATGCGCACCTGATTGAAGAAGAGCAGCGTTACTTTGGGTGCAACCACACCGTTATTGGGGCTTGGCTAGCCGCTAAATGGGGGCTCCCGGCCACGCTAATCAATACCATCCGCTTTAGTCATGCCCCCTATAAAAGCGATAGGACAAGKGATAGTGAAAGCGATAGWACAAGCGATAGTTTGATGGAAATGTGTGTTCGCATATCCGGCCCCGCGGCGGATGCCTGCCTCTCAAGCACACCAGAAGAGCAACTCGCCGTCCTCCTATACGATTTAAGTACAACAGCCGGCGTGCCCTCTTTCTCATTTGAAAGCGTGCTACAAGAAGTTCAGCCCAAAATGGAGTTGATCGCCAAAACACTGATGTTAGACACCCCCACGGCTATTGACCCCAAAGAACTGCTTGAAAATGCTCAGCAACTCTTGCTAAACCATACGCTGATACTCAATAGCCGTAGAGAAGCGCAAACCAAAGCACTTGCTATGCTACGCAAAGGGTATGGCGCCCCAGGCGAGTTCAACAAAGACATTGCGTTCAAAAAACTCAACACCCAACCCCGCTCTAAGTCCTAAATCTCTGGTCAGAACATGCATGCCATCAAGCGCTCCGACCAGAGCATTTCTGCTTGTTTATCGTTACTACTCTTCCTTTTATCAGCGCCTTACCGCGTCATCGCCTCAGGTAGATAGAGGGCGATTCCAGGAAAGATATGCATTAACGCAATCGCTAGTAGCATGAGCAGGAAAAACGGCAGCGTGGCTTTGGTAATGGTCAGAATATCTTTACCGGTTAGCCCCTGAATCACGAACAGGTTGAAGCCCACCGGCGGGGTGATTTGCGACATTTCGACTACCACAACCAGGTAAATACCAAACCAGATCAGATCGAACCCAGCGGCACTCACCAGCGGCATAATGATCGCGGTCACCAGCAGAATCAGCGAGATACCATCCAGGAAGCACCCCATCACTAACAGCAGCAGCGTTAGTGCAATCAGCAGCATGGTGGGCGACAACCCCATCTCACCAATCGCCGTTGCCAACTTCATGGGCACCTGGGTAAACCCCATGGCCGAGGTCAGAAACGAGGCACCGGCAATAATGAACGCAATCATGCAGGCGGTACGCACGGCAGCAAACAGCGAGCTTTTAAAAATGTCGCGATTAAAATGACCGTTAAAGCGTGCAATCACAATCGACAGCACCACACCGACTGCCGCGGCTTCGGTGGGCGATGCCAACCCGCCATAGATCGAAAAGATAATCCCGCCGATTAACAGCAGAATAGGCACCAGCGACCAGGTATTGCGTAGCTTTTCAGCAAAGCTCATGCCGGATTCATCTTCACCGGTAAGCCCTTCGCGGTTGCCTTTAAGTAGCGCCCACAAAATGAGATAGCTCATAAACATCGCCAGGATCATCAAACCTGGGCCAATACCGGCCATAAACAGTCTGGAAATCGATTGCTCGGTGACCACGCCGTAGACGATCAGCACGATAGAGGGCGGAATCAATAACCCCAAAGTGGATGCGCTGGCCAGGGTGCCAATCGCCATATTGCTATCGTAGCCCCGCCGTTCGAGTTCCGGCAGGGTCATTTTACCTACCGTGGCACAGGTGGCGGCCGAAGAGCCGCACACCGCAGCAAACATGCCGCTGCCAATGATATTGGTATGCAGCAAACGCCCAGGCAGGCGGTTTAACCAGGGCGACAGGCCACGAAACATATTGTCTGCAAGCCCGGAGCGAAACAGAATCTCGCCCATCCAGATAAACATCGGTAGCGCAGTAAGATCCCAACCGTAACTGGCGCCCCAAAAATCTGAGGCTAGGATAGAACCCGGCGAGAATGAGCTGAAGAACTCTAACGCTATCCAGGCAGTGCCGATCAGTGCAAAGGCGATCCACACCCCGCTCCCCAGGAGTACCACGAGGGTGAATATAGTGGCGAGACTTAGTAGCAGCACGAGGATCTCTCCGATTTAGAGGGCAGAGGCGCTATTAACAGAGATGTCGTTACAACAGACGGGGTAAATATCGACATTTAGTGGCCCTCGCTTTCATCTGGGGACTGGTCGTCTTGCAAGCTCGTTGCTTCGCGAAAGCTCGCAGGGTCACGAATGGCAATGCGAACCGCCATAAACAGAGCTTCAGCCAGCGCAAGACACAGCAGCCCTACGCTGGTCGCGAGTACAAGCTGAGGAATCCATAGTGGAATCGACACAAATCCTGAAGACACATCGTTATATTGCAGACTCTCTCTCGCCAAACCAATGAGGCCGTAACTGAGCATCAGACTGATCGCCAGGGCGACAATGAGGCCAAACACTTCAAACCACACACGAATTGCCGGTGGCAGTCGAGTAATTAGTAGCGTCACGCGAATATGGGCGTGATGCACAAAGGTGTAAGCCAACCCCAGGAAGGTCGCTCCCACCAATAGGTAAGAGGCAATTTCCGAAACGCCGGTAATACTTATGCCCAGGCGACTGAGGCCAACCAACACCAGCAGAGCATCTACCAAGCGGAAGGTCACCTGAAGCGCTATTAGCGTACAAATAGCCACCATGCACGCCGCCGCACCCCAAGCCCCCAGGCGATAGAGCTTATCGAATTTAAACGTCATGTTCGCAGCCTCACGAAACACTCAGGAAAAGCACTTGGAAAAAGCACTTAGGAAAAAGCGCGTGTGGAAAGCAGGGGCAGCGCCAAAACCACCGCCCCTACAAACAGGATCACGCCAGAACTTATATAAATAACACTTAGCTAAACAGCACTTAAATTAGCTGCCTTGCTGCTCGCGGTAAGTTTCTAGCGCCTGTTTAGCTTCGTCATCGGCACGAGATTGCCAATCTTCAAAAAGCGTATCACCGGCTGCTTGAAGCGCCGCTGAAATGGCTTCGTTAGGCTCAGAGACTGAAATGCCGTTCTCTTCCAGAACCGCCAAACTGGCATCGTTATCTTCTCGMCTCATTTCCCAGCCACGTTTTTCAGCTTCAGCGGCGGCTTCCATCAGTGCTTCCTGGGTCGCTTCATCCAAGCCATCAAAACTGCGTTGGCTGATAAAGACGATATTCTTGGGCAGCCACAGGTTAGCGTCAGTGTAATCAGTCACGTAATCCCACGCCGCCATGGAGTTGCCGGTAGAGCTTGAGGTGATCATGGCATCCACACGCCCGGTGCTAAACGCGGTAGGGATATCAGACTCTTCAGTTTCAGTCGGGCTGCCGCCCAGGTTATCGACAAAACGTTGGGTATTAATATTGGGTGCACGAACGCGCAGGCCTTCGAACTGCTCGGGGTCGGTGAGAGGCTCAGAGGTATAGATACCTTGTGCAGGCCAGGCGACCGCGTAGAGCGGAATCAACCCTTCATAGGCAAACAGTTCGGTGATCATCGGTTTGGTAGCTTCCCACAGCGCATAGGCATCGTCATAGCTACCCGCCACACCTGGCAGCGTATCAACTTCAAATATCGGGTCGTCATTGGAAAGAACCGAGAGGAATACTTCACCTGCATCAATAGTGCCACGACGCACCGACGGCTTAATTTCCCCGTGTGACACCAGCGAACCGCCGCTATGCACGGTAATTGTCAGCTCGCCGTCGGTTGCTTCCGCTACATCTTCAGCGAACTGTTTGTTGTTTTGAGTATGAAAGCTGGCATCCCCGTAAGGCGTTGCCATCGTCCACTCTGCGGCGTGAGCCGACACCGTTAAACCGCAGGCGGTCGCCAGTAGCAGTGAAGTCGTGATTGTCTTGCGCATCGTAAGAACCCTCTTATTTCTATTAATAGTATGGTGCTTCTAATAGTGCGTTGCTTCTAATGCATTGCTTCGGTGGTACCAGAGGAGGCGCAGGTAGCAACCCAGCGCCCAGAGAAAAGTGTTGTTGTCATATCGGCACGCCGCGCCTGAGCGTAGCGGCAGGCACACTGCTGGGCCAAGCGGGCAACTCCCCGGCAAAAGCGCGGATGATTAGCGTTACGCCATATCGCATCATAGTGCATGGCCGGTAATGGCACTGGCAGCTCAAGGCGATAAAGCTCCCCCCGCTGCCMCTCATCCAGCACAGTGGCAACTGGCAGCGCGCCGATCCCTAATCCTTCTGTGGTCATGCGCACAATCGTCATCAAGGTACTAACGCTATGAATACGCGGGCTGGCCACGCCCTGCTCTGCCAGGTAATTCACCATCTCTGCATAAGGACGCGCCTGCTTACCAAACGAAATGAATGGCAGTTGCTTACCCCAGGTATCGGCACTTTCACTTAGCAGCTTGGCGTGCCGGGGAGAGACAAACATGCCCATTTCATAGGGGCTCAGTGACTCGTACTCGATCTGCTTCTGCGGCGAATAGCCATTCATCGCCAGCACAATATCCAGCTCATTGCCTAGTAGCCGCTCATTCAGCACTGGCGAATAATCAACCGTCAATTCTATGGTGAGACGCGGGTACCGCTCGGTGAGCCTGCGCATAAAGTCGGGAAACCAGCTATGGGCAATGGTTTCAATCGTGCCGAGCCGAAGTGGTGCAGAAAAAGCCTCTTCGCTATCGAATAGCTTCATTGCCTCATCGCGTTGGTGCAACATCCGCTCAGCGTGGACAAAGAACTCACGCCCGCGCATGGTCGGCTGGATAGGCCGAGCAGACCGTTCTAACAGCAATTCTCCCACCGTGGATTCAAGGCGTGAAATACGCTCAGATACAGAAGGCTGGGTAAGGTGCAGGCGGGTCGCCGCCTTACGGAAGGAGCCAAGCCTTACCGCCCATACAAACGCCTCAAGTTCCTTAAAATCGAGCATAGTGACTCGCCTACCCATGACCTTCTTAAGTGGAAAAAACACCATTGCGCTGTTACATCGTTACTGCCGAGGGCTATCACACACAGCTACCATGTCACTATGCAACTTTGAGACCACTCCCGACAGAGAAATGCGACCAACGTTATTATCACGCCACGCCTATACTGTGATAAGCGTATCGCCTCTCACCGTCAACCATTTTTCAATAAATAACAATACGATAGGAGCGACCGATAGTTAGTATCGACAAAAACGATTGGCACTGAGCAAACCGTATTCATATATTGGTGTTGGCTTAGCGTTTTGCTTCAGCCAAGTGAAAGCACTAATAACTAACAGGAGTCGCTATGGCCATCCCCCTGCTTAATTGCGATATGGGCGAAAGTTTCGGTAACTGGCGTCTCGGGTTGGACGCCGACGCGATGCCTTTCGTCGATTGCGCCAATATCGCCTGCGGCTTCCACGCCTCCGACCCCCACGTGATGCGCCGCACCGTCAAGCTAGCGGTTCAAAATGGCGTACGCATTGGCGCTCACCCCGGTTACCCGGATTTGATGGGGTTTGGGCGGCGCTCCATGGCCTGCTCGCCGGAAGAAGCGGAAGATATGGTGCTCTACCAAGTGGGGGCTTTGGCGGGCATCTGCCAAGCCGAAGGCACCCAACTGAGCTATATCAAACCGCACGGTGCGCTGTACAACGACATGGCTGCCAACCCGGCGCTGCTCGAAGGCGTCATGCGCGCGGTACGTGCGTATGACGCCAGCCTGCCGTTAATGATTATGTCCACCGCGGACCCCGAACCACATCGCGAGCTGGCCGCCAAAATGGGCATTACCCTCTGGTTCGAAACCTTTGCCGACCGTGCTTATGACGGTAACGGCCACTTGGCCTCACGACGGCTGCCTAACGCTGTGCACCACGACCAGAACACCATCGTCAATCAAGCCATCAAGCTGGCCAAAGGCGAGCCGCTCACCGCACTCGACGGCACAACGCTGCATTTACCCTGCGATACGCTCTGCGTTCATGGCGACAACCCCGAGTCAGTGGCCGCCGTACGCGCTATTCGCGAGGCCTTTCAGGCGCTGGAGCAGGCGTGAAATCCAATATTGAAATGCGCATTGAAACCGCCGCCATGGATGCCCTGATGGTGCGCCTGTTCGACGCCATCGACGAAACCAATATGGCCTGGGTAATCGCCGCCGATCAGGCGCTGCGTAATGCCTTTGGAAGCATGTTAATTGACCTGGTGCCCTCTTACACCACGCTGCTGCTGCATTACGACTGCCAGCAGTTAACCCATAGCGAGGCGATTCAACTTATTCACAAGGCGCTTTCTGGTCTTACCCCTGTGGATACTCAAGCCGGTGAGCTGCACGATATCCCGGTGTGGTACGACGAAAGCGTGGGCCCCGAGTTACCACTGGTCGCCAAACGCGCTGGTTTGAGCGTCGACGAGCTTATTGAGCAGCACTGCAACCACGATTACTGCGTGTTTGCGTTGGGGTTTGCCCCCGGTTACGGCTTTATGGGCTTGGTAGACGAATCTCTCGCTACGCCGCGCTTGAAAMCGCCGCGCCGCAAAGTCGCCGCAGGTAGCGTGGGCATTGCTGATCGCCAAACCGCGATTTATCCGCTGCTTTCGCCGGGCGGCTGGAATATTCTGGGTCGCACCAACGTGCCGCTATTCGAGCATGCCAAACGTGGCGATCCACTGTTTCGCCCCGGCGACAAGGTGCGCTTTAGAGCGATCTCCCGGGAAGAGTTTGAAGCAGATGGTGGCGATACCACGCCCATGGAGGAGCGCCCATGAACCACATCGCCATGAATGAAGCACACAAGGGGCTGGTGGTTAAGCAAGCGGGACCACTAACGCTGATTCAAGATGCCGGACGATTTGGCGTCGGCCACTTAGGCGTTACTCAGGGCGGCGCTGCCGACTGGATCTCTTTTCGCTGGGCTAACTGGCTGCTGGGCAACGCTTTAAACAGCGCTGCGCTGGAAATCGTCATGGGCGGCGGCTTGAGCTTTGAAACCGAACGCGAAGTGCGTCTGGCGTTGACCGGCGCCGATCTAGACGCCCAGTTGGATGGMAAACCGCTTGCACCCAATACCAATTTCAAGCTACTGCCGGGCCAGCGCCTGGTGTTTCGCCAGCCGCGCCACGGCCTGCGCGCCTATCTCGCTTTTCCCGGTGGGCTAAATGCGCCTGAGGTGCTGGGCAGCCGTGCCTGCACCGTCCGTGAGCAACTGGGTGGCCTGGATGAAGATGGTAAACCCCTAAAAGTCGGTGATCGTTTAACCTGGAAAGGCGCCGCTACAGCGGTGCGCCGCATCCCTGACAGCCAGGGCCCGCGCATGCCTGCGTCTGGCTGTCGGTTACCCATCGTACTCGGTTCGCAAATCGCCTCGTTTAGCGGCCGTGCGCTGTTCCAAGCGTTCAACCAACCCTGGACAGTGGACAATCGCGCCGACCGTATGGGCGTTCGCCTCACCGGCCCTGCCCTACACGGCTCACTGACGGGGATTATTTCTGAAGGCATTCCGCTGGGAGCAGTGCAGGTTCCACCGGATGGTCAGCCTATAGTGCTGATGAATGACCGCCAAACCATTGGCGGCTACCCACGCCTAGGCGCTCTCACCCCCATCGCCTGCGCTACGCTGGCCCAGTGTTTGCCCGGCACCCAGGTTTGGTTAACCCCTGTCAGCGCCAGCCAAGCGCAAGATAATTACCGACATCAGCGAACGGTTTGGCGCTAAATTAAAAAAGCCCCGAACCAGGGGCTTTATAAGTATCTCTTGTCTCAAGCGCATTAGCCTCTAGCCATCTGCAGCTCTTTAACGACGATATCGCCATCAATGACGATGGGCTCATCGTCCAGGAAGAGCGAGCAGTTGCGCATGGGAATATCCAGATGGCAGGCAGTATCGTTAGACCCGCCCAGCTCGCTGTTCGGGCCGGTGGAGAACATCACGTTGCCATAGAAGCTGCGTGGTTCCATCCCCATGCCACCCGGGAACTCTCCCGGCMCCATGCGGTGCCATTTGGCATTAGGGTTCATGCCCCAGCCTACGTGGCTCATGCCCATGCCGCGCGGGTCGTTAAAGCTATCCATATAGGATTTCACTAGCTCCGCATCGAGCCCACCACGTATATCGGTAATCCAGCCCTTCTCAATGGTGTAGGTAATAGGCTCTCGAACATACATGTTTTGGGGAAGCAGAATATCGCCCGGCGCCACCACAATGGTGCCATCAACGCCATCGTCATCACCGCCGGTGAACACAAAGCCAGAGGGCCAGTGATCCCAACGCCCCGGTTCGTCGGTACAGGCATATTCAGCAACCGTCTCATAAGTATTCAGTTGGTAGGTGACATCCGTGCCGTGGGGCGAGGTGATGCGCATCACTTTGGCTTTTTCCAGCAGCGCGGCGGCCAGTTCGACCTTTTCCCTTAGCTCCTTGGTGGGCAACATTCTGGCCAGCAGTTCTGGCGGTTCAACCGCCGTCAATATGCGCGTGCCCGCGGCTTGGATCGCCATTTGTTCGGGAGAGAACAGCAGGAAAATACAATCGATCAACATGTCGCAGTTTTTAAGCGCTTCCACCGCATCGGGCATGCTAGCAAGCCCCGTTGCTCCCACGGCCCAGCCACCGGTAGGTAACGGCGCGGGTAACCGCATGTGGTACATATTGGCACCTAAACGCTGCCCCGCCGCCATAAAGGCATCCGCATAATCAAGGCGTTCGCTGCCCTGGGTCAGTACGACGAGTTTTTCGCCTTCATGTACGCCGGACATTTTTAGCTGATGGAGGCAAATTTCGGCAAAGCTTGCGTGATCCATAAAGTCTCCTAACTCCCCAGGCGAAAGCACAGCTATAGCGTACTGGGAAGTGTTAGCTGAGAGCGCTCGTGCTCGCCTTTGGGCACACCAAGCGCTCTATGGTGTTATCGGTTCAAAGCTGAACGTCAATTAGGCAGCCGCCTCTTTCGTCGCTTGATCGGTGGTAGTACTGCGCTTTTTGCTCAGCTCTTCAGAGATAGCCGCAAAGAAAGCATCCGTGGTGGCTTGATGAGGCTTGGTGGCTAAACTAACGCCAACAAACAGCACACTCGCGACCACAATGCCCCAAACGCCAGCGGGCAGGCCCAGCAGTGAATTGCCAGTGGCATACATCAGCAGTACAAAGGCGCTGGTACCCACCACGCTTACCAGTGCACCGACGCCAGTACCGCGCTTCCAATAGAAGGCACCGATAAGGGCGGGCACCATGGCAACCAGCCCCGAAGAGGCCGCCACCGACAGCACCGCAATAAGGTCAAGCTGCAGCTCGGCAAAGGCCAGCGCCATCAGTGCAATCACCGGCACCACGAACTTGCCCACCAGCAGTTGGCGCTTTTCACTGACGTTCGGTTTAACGTTCGCATAGACGTCGCGGGAAACCATGGACGCCAGGGTCAACATGATCGAATCGATAGTAGAGACCGCGGCCGCCATGATGCCGATCATCACGATCACCCCTAATACTGGCGGAACAAACTCCGAGGCCAGCAGCGTGGGCGTGGCTAAATCTGCACTTGCAAGACTTGGGAAAGCAGCTAAGGCAGAGAAACCCCACAGTACGGAGACCATGGTGTAGATAAAACCAAACACCAGAAAGCCAATCAGCATGTGGCGCATGGAGCGCAGCGAGGAGGGCATAAACAGGCGTTGACTGACCTGTGGGTTGGAGATACTAAAGAAGAACCAGGGAATGGTGAGCCCCAGGAAAGTGACAAAGCTGAACAGGCCAGGGCCAGGCACAGTGAGTGACTGCGGATGTTCCGTTGCCAGCGTATCGAATAGTGCGCCGAAACCACCCAAGCCCTGGATCACCAGGAAGGCCACCAGGGTTGAGGCAACAATCATCATGATGGCCTGGAGCGAGTCGGTCCACATCACCGAACGAATCCCCGCGATATAGGAGAAGAAGATGGCGATCACCGTGGCCAGCACCACCCCGGTAGTAAAGGTAATCGCGCCATCAGTAATCCCCTGCAACAGGTAACCGACACCCGCGAGCTGAACGGCCGAGTAGGGAATCAGGAAGATACAACTGGCAATCGAGACAGCCATGGCCACATGTTTGCTGTTGTAGCGGTGGCCCAGCATCTCGCTGGGCGTCACATAGCCGAACTTCTTGCCGACTGCCCAGAATTTGGGACCGAAAACAGCCACCAGAGAGACACCGGCGAAATAGATGATTTCAAAACCGAGCGCGCCAACACCGCCGGCATAGGTAAGACCTGCCAAGCCCACCATCATAAATGCGCTATACGTCGTGGCACTGTAACTCAGCGCCGAGACAAAGCCGTTCATTTGTCGGTTACCCAGGAAGTATCCCGACATACTTTCGGAAGGACCTTGGCGAGACATAATCGCAATGCCAATAGCGATCAATAAGTAGATGGCAATGGACCACCAGATGAGTGACTCAGTCATTGCTGTGCTCCTCAAAATCTTTAGTGATAAACACATTCAGCGCAATGATGACCAGCCCTGCCAACATCCAGAACAGGAAGCTGCCGTACCAAAACGCGACCCCGCTCAAGAGGGTGTAAGGCACCAAGTAGCTCAGCAGGACGACTGCCCATACTAGCCATATCCATTTACTGCGTTTCATAATCCACCTCGTTTTATTACGTCAGGGAGTAGAGKGAGTGTTGTTGTGGTGAGGCTGGCGTATATCTGCGATACGTTGTTTTACTTTTTGCCAAGGCGCTTTCTCTGGGGCAAAACGCGCTCGGAGATAGGTCGTCAAATCAGCGACCTGGGTATTACTAAAGCTGTCGGCAAAGCCTGGCATGCTACCAATACCGGGAACGTGTTCGGCGTGGACACCCCCCAAAATTGACTGAATAACGTTATCGGGATGATCGCTGTGTAAATTGGTATTCAGCGCCAGATTAGTGCCCGCCCTCGAAAAGGTAGGAACGCCAGAATCGACATGGCACGCCGCACAGGCGCCCTCGAAGAGCCGCTCCCCTGCCTCCATTTCTGTTGAGCTAACAGCTGCACTGGTCACGCGCTGCGTAGCGTCTGCCACGGCCGCATCGCTATTACTTGTGGGCGCCTGCATCTGGGCGGCCACATAGTGGGCAATAGCCCGCACATCGTATTCAGGCAGCTCAGCCAGCCCCGCTACCACCGGGGCCATAGGGCCAGAGGCAACGCCGTGAAGCTCAGATTCACCGTGGCGCAGATAGTCGTAAAGCGATGTTTCACTCCACGGGATGGGCGCACGCGACAGCGTATTAAGCGGTGGTGCTTCCCAAGCATCTACAAAGGCACCGGCAAAGTACGCCTCGCCGCTTTTCTCAGCGCCCATGGCATTGCGGGGACTATGGCAAGCGCTGCAGTGGCCTAACCCTTCGGCAAGGTAGGCTCCCCGGTTATACAGTTCGCTCTGCATGGGGTCTGGCTGGAACGGCTTGGGATCGTGATAAAGCGCGTTCCAGCCCGCCATTAAGGCGCGCACACTGAAGGGGAAAGAGAGTTCATTCGATGGCTTTTCAGCGGCGACGGCTGGCTGGGCCATTAAGTAGGCGTAAAGCGCCTGTAAATCGGCATCACTGGTCTTGGCAAATGCCGTATAGGGGAACGCGGGATAAAGGTGGCTGCCATCGCGGCTAATGCCGTGGCGCATGGCGCGCTCAAAGGCTGCGTAAGACCACTGACCAATCCCCGTCGCCTCATCCGGCGTAATGTTCGTGCTGTAGAGCGTCCCGAAAGGTGTCTCAAACCCACGCCCACCTGCATTGGTCACGCCACCTTCTGTGGTATGACACGCCGCGCAGTCGCCTGCAGCCGCAACGAGTCGCCCGCGCTCAATGGTCTCGGCGGAGTAGAGGTTGGCGGCTGGCCGAGAGACAGGCGCAATGGCCCCTTTCCACGGCCATGCCATGGCCGCAGTGCCCGCAATGGTGGTGAACGCTGCGGCGGCTAACCAGCGCCGTTTCGTTGACCGCGGCGGTTTCAATTTAGATGGGCGCCCTGCCTCCTCGGTGGACGAAGCTTCGAGTGCCTGGCGCACACGCTTGGCGGTAAACGGTGGTTGGCGAAAACGCAGGCCAGTGGCATCAAAAAGCGCATTGGCTATTACCGCAACACCCGGCGATAGCTCCGCCCCGGTTAATACGTCTTCACCAACGGTTTGATTAACACCTCCCTCAACAGGGCTCGGCGAAGAAGCGGTGGTTGGTAATCCTGCTGAATATTCACTTTTAGTCAGCGCACGACTGCCGTCACCCCACTCGTCGAAACTGGGCGCTTGCCCCAAAAGGGGGCGCGCCTCGCCCAATACCCGGGCCTGTAGCGTTTGCTGAAGGCGATCAGTATCCACATCTGGGCCAGCGTCCTGCCCTACCACCAAACGGGTAAGCTGGACATCGCCGGTAACACGATTAACCTCCACATCGGCAATCCAGGCAGAGCGCACTCCCGATTCTACGCGCTGATTCCGATCGGGCAGTTGAGAGTAGGCAAAGCCCCGCCCGCGCATTAGATCCTGAGGTAAAGAGTTTGCTGATGGATTGGCTGCCCTTTGCCACTCGGCCCGTTTAGCAACGGACTCAATCAGCTCAATACCACGCGCATCGTCAAGGTGGCGAAGTCGCAGCGCGACAGGGTCTTGGTCACTCTCGCGGGCAACCTCATCTAAAAAAGATTCCCGAGCGAATGTCTGCTGTATACCCATCAAGGTGGAATTGGTGGAGAGCGAGTCTGGCTGGGAGCGTGCGGCAAGGTATTGGTCGCGAAATACATAGGGCGAGAACGGCGTTGTGTCTTGCTCGCCGGCGGTGGCCTCAGCGCTAGACGTTKTTATCGCGGCCCTACCACTTAACAACAACCCTACGGCAGCCACCTCACCAGTGAGATTGGCCTGCTGATAGTGATAACGGGCTATCTCMCCACTACTGGCAATATCCGCGTTTAGGCTAATTCGCTGCGCTTGGCCCAATGCCTGAACATCCTTGGCGTAGCGGGCATCGAGCCAAACGGCTACCGGGCCGCCCACCGCCCGCGACATCAACGCCGCGTCCACGGCGGCATCGTCACCGCAATGGCGACCCAGCCCTGAGGCCTGATTTGATGCGTGTTTACCATCGGCGCTATAAAGCTCAATCTGGCTAATATTCAGCGCGGTTAACCGGCTTAGATCCTGTTTAAGCGCCGCTGGGGTGACGGTTTGCCCCCACACACTCAATTGTTGGTCGCCACAATCGGCAATTACCCAGCTGGGGTGACTGCCCCAGCGCATGCGACTCGGCCAGCCATACCCATGGTTCGAATGCATGTATGACTGGCTAGGCACAAGAGGTGAATCAGAGGGCGCTTGATCGCTTTCAGGCGCTTTTTCGGGCGTCTGGTGAACGGCCTGCCACTCAACCTTCAGTTGTTTAGCGGCATCGGTCGCCAAGGCCAAACTATCGGCAACCACCCCCACAAAATTCCCTTCCACCACGACTTCAATAGATCCAGATAGTGAGGCAATGCGGCTGCTATCGACGCCCACTAAGCGATCACTCTCAAAACGCTCGCCATTCCACCGGTAGTAAGGTGGACGCACGACGAAACCAAAACGTGCCTGCGCTAGCAGCGCGGGGATGCCGGCCTGTTTTTGCTGGCCATGGAGCATCGACCCTTCACTCATGAGAAGCCTCCTGCAACGCGGCCGCGKTAATGACCACGGCACGCTCCGCTGCCTGGAGAATTTCAACATGGGTGCCACATCGGCAGAGGTTATGCTCTAAAGCGGTGCGAATCTGCTGCGCAGAGGGTTGGGTATTATGATTTAGCAGTGCMCGAACAGTGATGATCATACCGTTCAAACAGTAGCCACACTGGGCTGCCTGAGCATCGATAAAGGCTTGTTGTACAGGGTCAAGCTCACCGCCCTGGGAAAGACCATCAAGAGTGGTGACCTCATGACCAACGGCAGCAGACACGGGCAGCACGCAGGTGCGTGCTGCCATGCCATCAATCAATACACTGCATGCCCCGCACTCACCCAAACCACAGCCATACTTGGGCCCATTGAGCGCCAGGTCGTTACGCAACACATTGAGCAATGGTGTCTGCGGCGGCACGGCCAGCTCATGTTCTTGCCCATTGATAGTTAGCTTTAGCGTCATAGGGGATCATCATCGTTATTGTTAAGCCCGCACTCTTGCTCTGGATAGGGCTTGGATATGACTTAGATGTTACTAATAAATACTGCCTGCCAAACACGCTTCGTAGCACCTTAAACCCGCCTATTTTCATCTACCTTTCACATGCGGCCAATCGACTTGCACCAGCTAAGTGCAGAGCCAATACCCATCGAGCATTAAAGGTGCGTACGCTATAAAAATAAGCCTAATAAACGTATAGCACTCTATGGATGCGTTTTTCAAGTTTTTGCATAAAACCAAAAAAACGACTATTAATCCATTAAATTCATATATTTATTTAAAAATACCACCCTGTTTTCGTTAAAAAATAATTTCGAAACTAATTCTTGACCAAAAAATAAATGGTGTATACGTTGTTTTATAGAGATTCACGAACGCATTTAGAAACGAGTGATAGGCGAATAAAACAGCGAGGAAACCAGTATATGAACAACAAACCCACCATCGCCGTTATTGGCGCGGGCCTTGGCGGCGCCGCTGCAGGCGCGCTGCTGCAGCAAGCGGGTTACCCCACCAAGGTGTACGAACAGGCACCAGCGTTTGCACGCCTTGGGGCAGGCATTCACCTTGGCCCCAACGTGATGAAAGTGATGCGCCGGATCGGCATTGAGGAGAAGCTCAATGCCATGGGCTCACACCCCGATTACTGGTTTAGCCGCAACGGTATGACCGGCGAGTATCAGTCTCGCATCCCGCTAGGCGAGTTTGCTCGCGAAAACTATGGGGCGGCCTACATCACCGTACACCGTGGTGATCTGCACGAATTGATGGTCAGCACGCTCGACCAGAACAACCTCTATTTCGATAAGCGTCTGGTCGATGTCGACGACAGCGGCGGCAAGGTCGTCATGACCTTCGCTGACGGCTCGACGGAAGAGGCTGACCTGGTGATCGGCGCAGACGGKGTCAATTCTCGGCTGCGCGAGAAGCTGCTGGGCCCAGAGGCTCCGATCTATAGCGGCTGGGTCGCTCACCGGGCAATTATCTCTGCCGAAAAACTCAAGGCATACGACCTGGATTTCGAAGCCTGCGTGAAGTGGTGGTCGGAAGACCGGCACATGATGGTGTACTTCGTGACCGGCGACGAGAAGGAGTATTACTACGTGACCGGCGTGCCTGAACCCGATTGGAACCACGGCACTTCCTTCGTCGACAGCTCACGGGAAGAGATGCGCAAAGCATTCGAGGGTTACCACCCCACCGTACAAGCGCTGATTGACTGCACTGAAACCGTCACCAAATGGCCCTTGCTGGAGCGCAACCCACTGCCACTGTGGCATGAAAACCGGCTAGTGCTGCTGGGCGATGCCTGCCATCCGATGAAGCCCCACATGGCCCAGGGCGCTGCCATGGCCATCGAGGATGCCGCCATGCTGGTACGCTGCCTGGAGGAAGTGGGCGCCGAGAACTACCAGCAGGCATTCGAACTTTACCGCACCAACCGTTTTGAACGCGCCTCGCGGGTCCAGCAGGTTTCCCACGACAATACCTGGTTACGGGAAGACGAAGATCCGGCCTGGGTATTCGCCTATGACCCCTTTGAAGTACCGCTGAAGCAACCAACCAATCAAGGGAGCCCAGCATGAACAGCACCTATCTCTATGGCGCCAACGTGCACGCCAATGGTATTCGTCAGCACTACCTGCGCTTCAGTGACAGCGCCGAGACCTCGCGCCAGCCGCTGGTCCTGATACCAGGCATTACCAGCCCGGCCATCACTTGGCGTTTTGTGGCCGAGCGGCTCGGTCAGCACTTCGACACTTATGTGCTGGATGTCCGTGGACGCGGCTTGKCGTCTACCGGGCCCGAGCTCGATTATGCCACCGACACTTGTGCCGACGATGTGATCGCCTTTATCGATGTGCTAGGTCTAAGCAATGTCATTCTGGCGGGCCACTCCATGGGTGCGCGCTTTGCGCTACGCGCCATGAGTCGCGGCGCCAAGGGCATCGACAAACTGGTACTTATCGACCCACCGGTTTCAGGGCCAGGACGCCGTGAGTACCCCAGCAAGCTGCCCTGGTACGTGGATTCGATTCGCGACTGCACACGTGGTGCCGATATCGAGACCATGCGCCACTACTGCCCCACCTGGAGCGACGAGCAACTGCGATTACGCGCCGAGTGGTTACACACTTGCTTTGAGCCAGCCATCGTTCAGGCGTTTGAAGAGTTCCACAGCGTCGATATCCACCAGGATTTCCCCGCTATCAAAGTGCCCACGCTGCTGATGTGTGCAGGCAAAGGCGGTGTTATCCAGGATGAAGATCGCGCCGAAATACGCGCCCTTCTACCGACGGTTCGTATTTCTACCGCGGAACAAGCGGGTCACATGATTCCCTGGGATGACTTCGACGGTTTTTTTGCCGCGTTTGAAGACTTCCTGGGCAGCGAGCTCTAAGAGAGGCCAAATACCATGACCAGCAACTATATAAAGAACGAGATCAAAAGCTACCGTATCGGCCAGATCGTCCCCAGCTCCAATATCACCATGGAGACCGAAATACCCGCCATGCTTACGGCGCGGCAGTTAATCCGCCCGGAACGCTTTACCTTTCACTCCAGCCGCATGCGCATGAAGAACGTCAGCAAGGACGAACTGGCTGCCATGGATGCAGAGTCGGATCGCTGCGCCCTGGAGCTTTCTGATGCAGCGGTGGATGTGATGGGGTATGCCTGCCTGGTTGCCATTATGGCGATGGGGCCCGGCTACCACCGAGAGTCGCAAAAGCGTCTGCGCAGCCGCACCGAAGAGAACGGCTGCGACACGCCGGTGGTCACCAGCGCCGGTGCTCTGGTTGATGCCCTGGGTGTGATGAAAGCCAAGCGCGTGGTGGTAGTGGCCCCCTACATGAAGCCGCTGACCGAAATGGTGGTCGACTACATCCGTCAGGAAGGCATTGACGTGCTCGACTACCGGGCGCTTGAGATCCCCAATAACCTGGATGTCGCTCGCCACGATCCCGCCAATCTCCCCGAAATCGTCGCCAGTCTCGATTTAAGTAACGTGGACGCCATCGTCTTGTCAGCCTGTGTGCAAATGCCATCGCTGCCGGCCGTCGCCAAGGTCGAAGCCCTGACCGGCAAGCCGGTGGTTACCGCAGCTATCGCCACCACCTATGCCATGCTCAAGGCACTCGACCTGGAGCCCATCGTACCGGGCGCAGGCGCCCTCTTGTCAGGGGCTTACTAACGAGATCAGGTACTTATTGACGATATAGAGTGCTGATTAAGGAGACGACCATGTCGCCACACACGACTGATAACAGCGATGGCGTTAGCGATAACACTGCCACGGACAACTACCGAGGCGTGTGGGATGGGCGCATCGGTTTTGGCAAAAGGCCCGCGCTGCTGGTGGTTGATTTTATGCAAGGCTACACCACACCAGGTTCGCCGCTATTTGCCCAGGGCGTGGTGGATGCGGTGGCCAATATGCCGCCGCTACTCAATACCGCACGGCGCACTGGCACGCCTGTTATCCACACCAACATCCTTTATCACGCCCCGGATCAAATCGATGGCGGCATTTGGGTCAAGAAGGCGCCGGTCATGCGGGCGATGGTGGCGGGCAACCCTTACGCCGAGTTCTGCTCCGAGGTGGCACCCCGTGAAGATGAGCTGGTAATGACCAAGCAGTATGCCAGCGCGTTCTTTGGCACCTCGCTCGCCTCCACGCTGGTCGCCATGGGTATCGATACGCTGATCATCACCGGCTGCTCCACCAGCGGCTGCATTCGCGCCACCGCCGTTGACGGCGTACAGCACGGCTTTCGGGTGATGGTGGTACGTGATTGCGTGGGCGATCGCCACCCCGCGCCCCATGAAGCCAACCTGTTTGATATCGATAGCAAATATGGCGATGTGATTGGACTGGATGAAACACTGGGATACTTAATGAAGCGTTAGGAGTATCCGAAAACGCAGGTGAAGCGGACGTCTCTGTTGAGTCATCAGTCCGCGTTCATTTTTTCCAGCAGATGCATTAAGGCAACCCGCTCTGCCGGGTTGAGATTTTTCATGGTCTGATCGCTAATTTGCTTGGCACTGGGAACCATAGCCTCGACTAATGTCTCCCCGGCCTCAGTGATCACGACCATGACTTTACGTTGATCATTGGGGTCGGTGGTTAGCGAGATCCACCCCCGCGCTTTAAGACGTTTAATGACGCCACGGATAGTGGCGGGATCAATCGCCGTGGCGTTGACGATATCGGTTAACGAGCTGGGGCCGCGCTCCATCACCGTGCACAGCGTTACAAATTGAATGGCCGTGAGCTGTTTATCGCTGCTGTAGCGCTGAAAAATAGCCGTATGCCGCTGGTAGGCTTTACGCAGTAGATGCCCTACTTGCTCAGAAAAATCATACCCCTGCTCTGAAGGCGTGGGGTGCTCACCGGAAGACGAGTGTTTGAGCGCACTATCCGTTGTCATTCCATATCCTTAATCTATTAGCGACGACGTGTATCGAGTATGGCACTGGTTAACAAAATGATGCATCAACGCTTTAAATACTGCTTGCGCTGGATCAATTCATCATGCTTTTATGGCGTACACGCTATAATTTTACCTTAGTTATCGCTCTTTCATCACCTAAAATTCATCCGCACTGATCATCGTAAACGCGAGCGTGGGAGGCAGACATGGCTGATAAATCAGACTATACAAGAGAGTCACTGCTGTATGGGTCTGATGTTCTGGTGATCTATCGCGACCCGGTTACGCCCCCCAAGCCCGCGCCCGGACAGCCAGGTACACACTCAAACTTCACCCCCCATGAGCCTGAGATCTTCATTGCCGTGCTGAGCGATAGTCATATCGTGGCTTTCAACGGCCACGTAGACCTGGGCACTGGCATACGCACGGCGCTCGCTCAAATTGTCGCAGAAGAGCTTAGCGTCGCGTTCGACGGCGTCACCATGGTGCTGGGCAACTCCGTTGAAGCCCCCAACCAAGGCCCCACCATAGCCAGTGCATCGATTCAGATCACTGCCGAGCCTCTACGCCGAGCTGCGGCACAGGCGCGGGAGTACCTATTAACCCTGGCAGCAAAGCACTTTGACACTGAGCGCTCACTACTTAGCTGCCAGAACGGCGCTATTACGCCAAGTGATAATAACCGCTCATCCGTTAGCTTTGGGGAGTTGCTGCAGGGCMCCCGTCATGCATTAAAGCTTGCCGATGAGGTGCCGCTTAAGCCGGTCAGCCATTATACCCTGGTCGGCCAATCGACCTCCCGCGTGGATATACCCGCCAAGGCCACCGGGCAATTGACCTTTATCCACGACCTACGCCTGCCCGACATGCTGCATGGACGAGTGATTCGCCCGCCTTATGTAGGCCATGATAGCGGCGACTTTATTGGCAACAGTTTAATCGCGGTAGATGAAAGCTCTGTGGCGCATTTGCCAGGTGTGGTAAGCGTCGTGGTGGTCGGTGACTTTGTTGGCGTGGTGGCCGAGCGTGAAGAGCAGGCTGCTGCCGCAGCCAAACAGCTAAAGATCCAGTGGCGCCCAATCGAAGGCTTGCCTCAGTTGGACAACATAGAGCAAGCACTGCTCGACCTGCCCAGCAAACAGCGCATACTCCTCGAAGAGGGTGATCTCGATAACGCTCTGGCCGCCGCGCAACATCCGCTCAATCGTCACTATGTGTGGCCTTTCCAACTGCATGGCTCTATCGGCCCTTCGTGCTCCGTCGCCGATGCCAACGAAGATGGCCTTCACGTATGGTCGGGCACCCAAAATCCACACAGCCTGCGCGCCGACCTCGCCCGCCTTACCGGTTTGGATGAAGGCGTTATCACCATTACCCGCATGGAAACCTCGGGCTGCTATGGCCGCAACTGCGCCGACGACGTTGGCGCCGATGCCGTGCTGCTCTCTCAGGCGGTGGGTCGACCTGTTCGTGTGCAACTAACCCGTGAGCAGGAGCACACCTGGGAGCCTAAAGGGGCTGCTCAGTATATGGCCATTCAGGGCGGCTTAAACGCAGATGGCAGCCCAGCAGGCTATCGCTTTAATACGCGCTACCCCTCTAACAGTGCGCCCACCCTGGCACTACTGCTAACCGGTGCTGCCTCACCTATTGATATCCCCTTTGAAATGGGGGATCGAACGTCGGTGCCGCCCTACAGCTACCCTCATCGCCAAATAGTGTGCGACGACGTCCCGACCCTGGTGCGTGCCTCCTGGCTGCGTGGCGTCTCGGCGCTGCCCAGCACCTTCGCCCACGAAAGCTATATTGATGAACTCGCCTACTTGGCGGGTGAAGATCCTGTCGCCTATCGGTTGCGCTACTTAACCGATAACCGCGCCTGCGAGCTTGTCGAAGCGTTAGCCGAACGTGCGAACTGGAAACCCTGCACCGCTAACGCCAATCCGAGTAGCGATGGCGAGTGGCGCTACGGCCGAGGCTTCGCTTACGCCCAGTACGTACATAGTAAATTTCCCGGCTTTGGTGCCGCGCTTGCCGCCTGGGTGATTGAACTTAAAGTCAATGTGAAGAGTGGGCGGGTTGTCGTCGAGAACTTATATGTGGGTCAGGATGCGGGCTTAATGGTGAACCCCGCCGGCGTTCGCCATCAGGTGCATGGCAATGTGATCCAGATGCTCAGCCGCACGTTAAAGGAGCGGGTAACCTTTGAGGATGGTTTACCGACCAGCAGAGAGKGGGGCGGCTACCCCATTCTGCGTTTCTCAGAGCTTCCTCCCATCGACGTCATGCTGCTTGATCGCCCTGCACTGCCCCCACTCGGCGTTGGAGAGTCTGCCTCACTACCCGGTGCTCCTGCGATTGCCAATGCGCTTTTTGATGCCACGGGGGTACGCTTTACCCATCCCCCTTTTACCCCTGACACCATTCGCGATGCACTGAAAGCCTCCCTTCGACTCCCCATGGAGGCGGCTAGTTAATGCACCACCTTGATCTACAGGTTATCGAACGGGCACTGAAGTGGGCCAACCAGGGGCTGACCGTTTGGCTATGCACAGTTATGAAAACCTTTGGCTCGGCCCCCCGGGAGCCAGGTGCCATGCTGGTAGCATGTTCGACAGGCGACTATCTGGGGTCACTGTCGGGTGGCTGTGTCGAAGAAGACTTTATCGCAAGGCTTCAAAAGGGTGAGTTTAACGAACCGGTTCAACGGGTGCGCTATGGCGGGGATGCTGGTTCAGCGAATATTCGCTTACCCTGCGGTGGTAGCCTAGAAATACTGGTTGAGCGGCTAGCGCCCAACACCGAAAACCTCACTCACTTAGAAGTGATGCATGCCACGCTACTGGGTCGCCAACCGCTCATCCGCTGTATCAAGTTGGATGGCAGCGGTAAGCGGTTTAACCTCTCGAATAACACCGAGCCCGCCGTTACCTTCGATACAGCTAGCGTCAATATTCGCATAGGCCCTGCGCTACGGCTGATCATCGCGGGGATCTCCGCGATCTCTGCGCCATGTGCCCTGTTTGCCCAAACGCTGGGCTTTGAGGTGATTGTCTGCGATCCCAGAGACGAGGCTAGGCAAAATTTTGCTGTCGCGGGCGTGGAAGTGCAGGCGGTGCTGCCCTCCGTGTTTATCGCCTCGGGCGGTTGCCATGCCAATACCGCCGTTGTGGCCTTGACCCACGACCCGCGTATCGATGATTTAGCAATGATCGAAGCCGTCCGAACGGAAGCCTTTTACATTGGCGTTATGGGCTCTCAGCAGACATCACAGCAGCGTGCCGAACGGCTGTTACGTTCTGGCGGCATGACGGAAAGCCAAGTAGCAAGAATTGCCATGCCCATTGGGCTTAATCTGGGTAGCAAAACACCGGCTGAAATTGCGCTAGCCGTGATGGCCGATATTGTTCGCCTCTCTCGCGGAAAAGAACGCCATGCCTTGTAGCGATATCATAGTCATCGTGATGGCGGCAGGCCAATCAAACCGCTTTGGCAGCGATAAAAGAGTCGCCAGATTCGACAATGGGGAAACGCTGCTTAGTTCCACTTTACGAACTATTCAGAAAAATTTTTCTAATCGCCGCGTTGTTATTAAACCCGAAGATACTCCCCAGTCACTCGGCCTTACACCAACACATCACACTATTATTAGTCAGCGCAGTCATTTAGGCCTTGGTTACAGTATTAGCGATGCTTTTAGACAACTCTGCAGCGATGAAAGCGTACATCATTTTCGTGCTGCCGCAGTATGGTTGGCCGACCTCCCCTGGGTAAGCGAAGAAACATGCAGTGTATTAACAAAAGCGGCCACTCCAGACAGTATTGTACAACCGCTACACCAAGGAAATCCGGGGCATCCTGTTGTGTTTGGAAGAAAATTCTGGAGCGAACTGGCACTTTTAGAAAACGACAAGGGTGCAAACACTGTCATCAAAAAGCATAGCGACTGCGTTATATACTTCTCTCTCAGCGACCCAGGGGTATGTTCTGACGTGGATTACCCTGGTGATTTAATAAAGCAGCAAAGAAAAACAAAAGGTATATAAACGTTACACAACAACCAAACAAAAATTACACTAAAAGCTGAAACAAGTTCTTAGCTTAACATTACTATATTAGCTTAAAAAAATATTAAAAAAGCAATCATGAAAGCAAGTGCACCATTCGCCGCTAATGAGTAGCGGCAGTAAGAATAAAACCAGGGAACCATTAAACAGCCAGAGTATGACACTCGCCAACATCCTTGTGCTCTGCTACTGGCCAACATATCGAGGCAACAAATGAAAAAAATTTCTCGTCTCTCACTGACGCAGAAACTGCTGGTCGCTGTCGCTATTCCTCTCTTAGTGGTAGCCGTTATTTTAGGCTTTGTGGTCAATCAACAGCTTAACCAGGCTATTCCAGCGTTAATCGATAATGCCGGTAAGCGGCAGGTAGAAGCTCGGGCAGATGAAATCAGCCGCTGGATTACCGGGTACCGCAATTGGATCTCCGTACTTGCTCAGGATGAGCGGTTGGTGGAAGACGTGCCGCTTACGTCTCACCGCGCTTGGCTCGAAAAGCGCTACCCGCCGGGGGGCACCATCGAGTCACTGTTCTTTGCTGACGCATCCGGAGCGACCCTAACTCACGCAGGCGTCAACTTGGAGATAGCCGAACGTCCTTATTTCAAAGCCTTAGTGACGGACGGCACCCAGGATAGTCTGCTCAGCGACCCGGTTATCTCCATGGKGAGCGGCCTGCCAACAGCTATTGTCGCTGATACTGTATTCGATGAGCGTGGCAATCGAGCGGGACTGCTGGGCATGACCGTTTCCATGGCCGCCGTATCTGATATCACCTCCGATATTAATGTTGGCGAAGGCAGCTACGGCTGGCTAATCGACAGCCAAGGGCAAGTCATTGCTCATCCGGTTGAAGAGTATCGCATGTCGCTCAATTACACCGATGCCGACCAGCAGGGCTACCAAGGGCTGGATGCATTGAGTCAGCAAATACTCAGCGGCACGGCGGGCTCCGGTGAAATAACCATGCCCAGCGGTGAGCAGACCGTGCTCATGTGGAGCCCGGTGGAAGGCACTTCCTGGGTGGTCGGGGTCACCGTGCCCATCACTGCCTTTACCACCGTGACTAACAGCCTGCTGCAGTCGCTGCTGCTGGCGGGGGGACTGCTATTGGTATTGCTGCTGGTGGTGGTTGCCTATGCGGCGCGGCGTTCACTTGCTCCTATCAAGCATACCGCCAGTGCCATGGCGGATATTGCCAAAGGTAAAGGCGATTTGACGCGCCGTTTAGAAGCCAAAACCCAGGATGAAATTGGCGACCTCGCCCACGGCTTTAATGCCTTTGTGGAGCGCATGCAGTCTACCCTTCAGGAAGTGCGCCAAAACGCTCGCACGGTATTATCCGATGCCAGCGATATGGCGGATGGTACTCATGAGCTTTCATCGCGTACCGAACAAGCGGCGGCTAATCTCCAGGAAACGTCTGCCTCAATGGAACAAATTCACTCCACGGTAGCGCATACCTCCCAGGCCTCTGAACAGGCGAATAGCCTCGCGCTAGAAGCCGCCAGTGCCTCAGAGCGCGGCACCGATTCGATGAATCAAATGGAAGCCAAGATGGCCGCGATCAGTGATTCGGCCAATAAAATAAGCGACATTATTGGCTTGATTGACTCGATTGCATTTCAAACCAATATATTGGCACTCAACGCATCCGTGGAGGCTGCCCGCGCCGGCGAGCAGGGCCGTGGGTTCGCCGTGGTCGCCAACGAAGTGCGCACGCTAGCCAGTCGCTCAGCCTCTGCGGCGCATGATATTCGTGCGCTGATTGATATGTCCGTGAGTCACTCAAGAGAAGGCAGCGATATCGTTAAGGCGGCGGCTGAACGTATGAATGAGATTCGTCACAGCGTTACCCAGGTCTCGGATGTAATCGCCGAGATTGCCGCCGGCGCCCGGGAACAGACCACTGGCATCCAACAGGTCAATACCGCAGTGGCAGAGATGGATATGATGACCCAGCAGAATGCTGCCATGGTCAGCCAGAGCGCCACGCTTGCCACCAATATGCGCGACAATGCGCAGCGGCTGGATCAACTGATGAGCGAGTTTGTGCTTAGTGAAGGTGGCGCTGAGCACTCTGCGCTACCCTATACGGCAGCACATAAAGCCCGGACTGGCTCTGCACTACCTCAAGCGCCTAGCCGCCCTCCTCAGGCCACTCAGCAGAAGCATGAAGTAGCGGAGTGGGAAGAGTTCTAATCTCTCATTATTAATAAGGCTAAAAGGCACCCGCTTTGAGCTGACCCCATAAACTTGGACAGTGAAAAACTCAGCGGCCAAGGCCTGATTTCGGTACTACACCGGACTCAGGCCTTTTAGTGAGAGCCTAATAAAAAAAAGCCTGCATCCGAAGATGCAGGCTTACTTACAAGAACTAAAACGCTTGGTAATTAGGCGACGTCAAAGCGATCCGCGTTCATCACTTTCGTCCAGGCGGCGACGAAGTCTTTGACAAATTTCTCGTCGTTATCATCCTGGGCGTAGACCTCCGCGTAGGAGCGCAGCAGCGAGTTAGAACCGAACACCAGGTCAACGCGGGTAGCCGTCCACTTCACAGCATCTGTTTGACGGTCGCGGATCTCATAGGCATTTTTGCCCACCGGCTTCCAGCTGTTGCCCATATCGGTCAAGTTAACGAAGAAGTCGTTGGTCAACTGGCCTTCGCGGTCTGTGAATACGCCGTGCTTGGTGCCACCGTAGTTAGTACCGAGCACACGCATACCACCCAGTAGCACGACCATTTCCGGCCCGGTCAGCCCCATCAGTTGAGCGCGATCCAGCAMCAGCTCTTCCGGCTTCACCACATAGTCTTTCTTCTGCCAGTTACGGAAACCGTCAGCCAGCGGCTCTAGCGGCTCGAACGATTCGCCATCGGTCATTTCAGCAGAAGCATCACCACGCCCTTTCAGGAAAGGTACGCGAACGTCGTAGCCTGCGGCTTTGGCGGCTTTCTCAATGGCGAAACTACCGGCCAGAACGATCACGTCGGCAAGGCTAGCGCCGGTGTCAGCAGAAATCTTCTCGTACACTGCTAATACGCTGGAGAGACGCGCAGGCTCGTTGCCTTCCCAATCCTTCTGAGGCGCTAAACGAATGCGGGCACCGTTGGCACCGCCGCGCATGTCAGAGCCGCGGTAAGTGCGGGCACTGTCCCAGGCGGTGCTGACCATGTCACTGATGCTCAGGCCGGCCTCGGCGATTTTCTGCTTAACGACTTCTTCGCTGTAGTCGGTGCTGCCAGCCGGAATGGGATCCTGCCAGATCAGGTCTTCAGCAGGCACTTCCGGGCCGATGTAGCGCGCTTTCGGGCCTAAATCACGGTGGGTCAGTTTGAACCACGCCTTGGCGAAGGTTTGCTTGAAGTACTCCGGATCCGCCATGAATTTTTCACAAATGGCGCGATAGGTCGGATCCATTTTCATGGCCATATCCGCATCGGTCATGATCGGATTGTGACGGATAGAGGGGTCACTAGCGTCAACCGGCTTGTCCTCTTCCTTAATGTTCACCGGCTCCCACTGGTGAGCGCCTGCGGGGCTCTTGCGCAGCTCCCACTCGTGTCCAAACAGCAGGTCGAAATAGCCCATGTCGAACTGAGTCGGATTGGTGGTCCAGGCGCCTTCAATGCCGGATGTCACCGCATTGCTCGCTTTGCCACCCATGGTGGGGTTGCCCCAACCGAAGCCCTGATTTTCAACGTCAGAGGCTTCTGGTTCAGCAGCCAGCGCAGCCGCGTCGCCGTTACCGTGACACTTACCCACGGTGTGTCCACCGGCGGTTAGCGCAGCCGTTTCTTCGTCGTTCATGGCCATGCGTGCGAAGGTTTCGCGTACATGCTGAGCCGTCAGCAGCGGGTCAGGGACACCGTTAACGCCTTCGGGGTTAACGTAGATAAGCCCCATCTGTACGGCGGCTAACGGGTTTTCCATGGTTTCGGCATTTTTAACGTCACCGTAGCGCTCGTCAGAAGGCGCCAACCACTCTTTCTCATCGCCCCAGTAGATGTCTTTTTCCGGGTGCCAAATATCTTCGCGACCAAAGGAGAAGCCATAAGCGGGTAGCCCCATGGATTCATAGGCAACGGTACCTGCCAGAATCATCAGGTCAGCCCAGCTAATTTTGTTGCCGTACTTTTTCTTGATCGGCCACAGCAGGCGACGCGCTTTATCCAGGCTGACGTTATCGGGCCAGGAGTTGAGCGGTGCAAAACGCTGGCTACCGGTACCACCGCCACCACGGCCGTCAGCAAGACGATAAGTACCCGCGGAGTGCCACGCCATACGGATCATCAAACCACCGTAGTGACCCCAATCGGCAGGCCACCAGGCTTGGCTGTCGGTCATCAGCGCATGGACGTCTTGCTTGAGCGCGTCAAAATCAAGCTTTCTGACCTCTTCCCGATAGTCGAAATCAGTATCCATCGGGTTTGTTTTGCGGTCATGCTGGTGCAAGATATCCAGGTTGATCCCTTCCGGCCACCAGTCTTTGTTCGACGTGCCCGTGGAGGTATTACCACCATGCATTACAGGACATTTACCACTCATAGCTCTCTCCCTTTTTTGCTTTTGTCTTGGTTGCACTCATCTTAAGCTACCAAGTCAACTGACGGTGAGCGCCCTTACGATAGTGCCATCGCTCTGCCTGCTGTGCAGGGAAAGGGCGCTTCACTCACTTGGTACTGTTTTAAAGCAGATCCTTCATAGGCACAATTTGCTTTTAGTGACCGATCTAATAGCTTTTATACATCGGCAGTCTGCTAGCGCTACAGTGGTTAAAATTCTTCGGTGTCGATATCTACCTGCTGGGCCTCGCTGTAGCGGGCGCCTGCCACTTGGTCTGGCGTCATCATGGCATTCAACTGAGACAAGCTGGTGACATCAAGGTGCAGCGTTTCCGCTGCTAAGTTCTCGCGCATATGTTCAGGCGAGCGGGTACCTGGAATAGGGATAATATCCTCCCCTTGAGCCATCAACCACGCCAGTGCCAGTTGCCCTGGCGTGACGCTTAAGGCCTGCGCCAGCGCCACCAGGCGGGCAAATAGCGTTAGGTTGTGTGGGTAGTTCTCGGCACTAAAGCGCGGCATATGTCGGCGCATATCGCCCTCTTCTAGGCGCGCCGGGTCTTTGATAGCGCCAGTTAAGAAACCTCGCCCCAGCGGACTAAACGCTACCAGAGCAACATCCAATTCTCGACACGCATGAATCAACGCAATTTCAGGATTGCGCGTCCACAGCGAGTATTCCGACTGCACCGCGGCAATGGGATATTCGGCGACCGCGCGGCGCAGCGTTAGCGCAGAAATTTCAGAGAGCCCCACGCCACCGATTTTGCCTTCTTCCACCAGACGCCCCAGCGCACCCACGCTCTCTTCAATGGGGACTTGGCGATCCAAGCGGTGCAGGTAGTAGAGATCTAAATGGTCGGTACGCAGGCGTGCAAGGCTCGCTTCGCACTGCTTGCGCAGGGTTTCCGGGCGACCATCAATGACCCGCTTGCCTGACTCAGGATCCATCGCCATGCCGCATTTACTGGCCAGAAAGAGCTGATGCCGCTTACCCTCCAAAGCTCGCCCAACCACACTTTCATTGGCCGTGGCGCCATACAGCGTGGCGGTATCAAAGTGGCGATAGCCCATATCAAAGGCCTCATCCAGCGCCCGTAGGGCTGCGCTTTCCGGCACCATGCTGCCGTAACCGTGGGAGAGGTTCATGCAGCCCAGGCCAATCGAAGGGGCATTAACGGCGTTAAGGCGCTGAAAGAAGCTCGACATAGGTATTCCCATAGTTAAAAGAACCGTTTTATAACGTTTCACCGCCAAACTGCAACGCGGCTAAATGACGATAGAGCGCGCTGGTGGTGAGCAATTCCGCGTGAGTGCCCGCCGCTACCAGTTTCCCACCCTCAAGCACCAGTAAGCGGTCAGCGGCGATGACAGTCGCCAGCCGATGGGCGATCACGATGCTGGTGCGCCCAACCATCAGTCGATCCAGCGCCTGCTGCACCAGCCGCTCACTTTCTGCATCCAAGGCGCTGGTGGCTTCATCCAATAGCAGTACCGCAGGATTTTTGAGCAGTGCTCGGGCAATAGCGAGCCGCTGACGCTGGCCACCGGAGAGCTGCACCCCACCGGGGCCTAGGGGCGTATCAAAGCCTTGAGGGAGCGCGTCGATAAAGTCGAGGGCGCTGGCGTCCTGGGCGGCAATGCGTAATCTATCGATATCAGCCTCGGGGTCTCCGTAGCGTAGATTCTCGGCCACCGAGCCGCTAAACAGCACCGGCTCTTGCGACACCAACCCCATGGCCCTGCGTAAGGCGGCAAGATCTAGCGCACGGACATCCCTATCATCCAAGGTAATGCGTCCCTGGCTGGGGTCATAAAAGCGTAGCAGCAGCGCCAACAAAGTGCTTTTACCTGCCCCGGAAGGCCCCACCACAGCCACTCGTTCTCCCGGCTTAATATGCAGATCAAACCCTTCAAGCGCTGGGGTTTCCCGGCCGGGGTAGGTAAACGTGACATTCTCCAGGGTAATCTCACCACGCGAAGGGCTTAGCAAACTCTGCGGATTTACCGGCGACTGGATAGCGGGCTGGGTATCGAGCAGCTCCAATAAGCGCTCCGCCGCTCCTGCCGCACGCTGTACATCCCCGGCCACCTCGGCCAGGGTAGCAATTGCCCCTGCTGCCAGCACGGCGTAAAAGATAAACGCCGATAGCTCACCCGCGCTCATGGTGCCGTCTAGCACCGCCTGACCGCCCTGCCAGAGCATTAAGCCAACCGCCGTAAACACCACTAGCATAGCGACACCGGTTAACCAGGCGCGCTGCTGGGTGCGCTCTACGGCGCTGCCAAAGGCCTGTTCAACTCGCTGGCCATAGTGGCTTTTATCCACCGCCTCGTGGGTAAATGCCTGGAGCGTTTTGATACCGCTCAGCGCCTCCTCAGCATAGCGTCCCAGTTCGGCCACGCGATCCTGACTGGTACGCGAAAGCCGCCGCACCCGGCGGCCGTACCACACGATAGGTAGCAGAGTGGCGGGGATACCTATCAGTACCATCGCCGAGAGCCACGGTTGGGTCACCAGCATGAGCACCACGGCGCCCACCAGCATGAACAGATTTCGCAGCGCCAGCGATACCGAGGAGCCAAACAGGCTCTGTAGTACGCTGGTGTCCGCCGTCAGGCGTGATGCGATCTCTCCGGCGGCTCGACCATCGCTTGCGCTCTCGAAAAAGCTTGGCTCCAAGGTGAGTAAATGATCAAACACCCGCTGGCGCAGGTCGGCGGCCAAGCGCTCGCCAATCCAGGTAACTTGGTAGTAGCGCAGTGCGGAGGCAAACGCCAGCACCGTGACGACGGCTAGCATTAAACCCAGTGTTTGGGCCAACGCCTGCTGATCAGCAGCGAGAAAGCCTCTGTCGATGACTAGACGCAATCCATTCCCCAGCAGGAGCACGCTTCCCGAGGCCATAAGTAGCGCTAAGCCAGCAAGGGCTAGCCGCGTGCGGTAGGGGCGCAGTAAACCCAGCAAGCGCAGTAGCACTCGGGGATTGGGCCGTTGATTCATAGTAGCGATTGCTCAACACATAAGGTGGTATTCGACCATAGCAGGAGTAGCAGTGCCCTGCACAGAAACTAAAAAGCCCGCGATTGCTCGCGGGCTCAGTAGTGAATGGCTAGTAGTAACCTAGCGTATAGCTAAGTTGCAAAGGCCTAATCAATCAACGGCAGCAGTGTATTCAGGCTATCCCGTGCATCGCCATAAAACATGCGCGTGTTGTCTTTGAAGAACAGCGGGTTTTCGATACCGGAGTAACCGGTACCCTGACCGCGTTTGCTGACAAACACCTGTTTCGCCTCCCACACCTTCAATACCGGCATACCGGCGATGGGGCTATTGGGATCTTCCTCAGCCGCGGGGTTAACGATGTCGTTGGAGCCAATCACGATGACCACGTCGGTAGTAGGGAAGTCGTCATTGATTTCATCCATTTCCAGCACGATATCGTAAGGCACCTTGGCCTCCGCCAGCAGCACGTTCATATGCCCTGGCAAGCGGCCCGCGACTGGGTGGATACCGAAACGCACGGTTTTACCGGCAGCGCGCAATTTACGCACCAAGTCGCTCACCGCGGTTTGCGCCTGGGCCACCGCCATGCCGTAGCCCGGCACGATGATGACGCTGTCGGCATCGTTCAGAGCGCTCGCTACACCACCGGCGTCAATAGCCACCTGCTCGCCTTCAATCTCGGCCGCAGGCCCTTGGCTGCCGCCAAAGCCGCCTAGAATCACATTGACGAAGTTGCGGTTCATCGCCTTACACATGATGTAAGAGAGAATTGCGCCGGAGGAGCCTACCAGCGCACCGGTGACAATCAGCAGATCATTAGAGAGCGTGAAGCCGATAGCGGCGGCTGCCCAGCCGGAGTAGCTGTTGAGCATCGATACCACTACCGGCATATCGGCACCGCCAATGCCCATAATCAGGTGGTAACCGATAAAGAACGACAGCGCTGCGAGCACAATCAGCGTCCAGAAGCCCGCGCCATTGAGGTACAAGATTGCTAACAGCAGTGACAGCACCGCCGCTCCGGCATTAAGCATATGCCCACCGGGCAGTTGGCGAGGTTTGCCATCCACTTTACCGGCCAGCTTACCGAACGCCACCACCGAACCAGTGAAGGTCACTGCACCGATAAAGATAGCGAACACTACTTCAATCTGCAGAAAGGTGAGCTCGTCAGGCGCCTTGGTGGCGACCAGCGCGGCAAACGCAGAAAACTCCTGCATAACGCCATCGGCCGCTTGTGCCGCCAGCACACGGCGGCGCTCTAAATCGGCGCTCCAGGCGACAAACACCGCGGCCAAGCCGACAAAACTGTGCAGCGCAGCCACTAGCTGAGGCATTTCGGTCATCTCGACCTTGCCCGCCACATAGACGCCGATGCCAGCACCAATCACCATCATCGGAATTAACCACCAGTAGCCGCCAATACCCGGCCCTAAGGAGGTAAAAAATACTGCCAACGCCATACCCACGATGCCGTACCAGACGGCCCGCTTGGCTTTTTCCTGGTTACTCAAGCCGCCTAGCGACAGAATAAACAGTACGCTTGCCGCGATCGCCGCGGCAGATACGAATCCTTGACCTAACATATCGTCTCTCCGCCGCTTATGATTTTTGGAACATGGCCAGCATCCGGCGTGTCACCAGGAAGCCACCCACGATATTGATTGATGCGATAAGCACCGAGATCGCCGCCAGCACGCCCACTACGGCGCTGCCGGAGCCAATCTGCAGAATCGCCCCCAAAATAATGATGCCCGAGATTGCGTTGGTCACCGCCATAAGCGGTGTATGTAGCGAGTGGCTTACGTTCCAGATCACCTGGAAGCCGATAAAGCAGGCCAACACAAAGACAATAAAGTGCTGCATAAACGACACCGGCGCCACTTGCCCCAATAGCAGCATCAGCGCGCCACCGGCGGCCAACAGCCCCACTTGGCGTTTGGTTTGCGCTTTGAAGGTGGCCAGGTCAGTGGCTTTTTTCTCCTCTGGCGTGGGCGCCTTCTCTTTCTTCTTCGGCTGAGCGGCAGCAATCGCTTTGACTTTAGGCGGCGGTGGCGGGAAGGTTATTTCKCCCTGGTGAGKCACCGTGGCGCCACGAATCACATCGTCTTCCATATTGTGATTGATAACGCCCTCTTTCTCAGGCGTTAGGTCGGTCAGCATATGGCGGATATTGGTGGCGTAAAGCAGCGATGACTGGGTGGCCATGCGCGAAGGGAAGTCAGTGTAGCCAACCACCACAACGCCGTTATCCGATACTACCCGCTCGTCAGGCTTGGTCAGATCGCAGTTGCCGCCCTTCTCGGCGGCTAAGTCGATCACCACCGAACCAGGCTTCATCGCCGCAACCATATCTTCCAGCCACAGTTTGGGCGCGGGACGGCCAGGAATCAGCGCCGTGGTAATCACGATATCCACATCGGCTGCCTGCTCGCGGAAGCACTCCAGCTGTTTCTCGCGGAACTCCGGGCTTGAGGGCGAGGCATAGCCACCGCTTTCGGAACCGTCCTGGCTATCTTCGAAATCGAGGAACAGAAACTCCGCGCCCATGGATTCGATTTGTTCAGAGACCTCGGGGCGCACGTCAAAGGCGCGCACTACGGCGCCCAAGCTGGTGGCCGTGCCGATCGCCGCCAAACCCGCCACGCCAGCGCCAATCACCAATACCTTGGCGGGGGGCACCTTACCGGCAGCGGTTACCTGGCCGGTAAAGAAGCGGCCAAAGTTGTTGCCCGCCTCAATCACCGCGCGGTAGCCCGCGATATTGGCCATGGAGGAGAGCGCATCCATTTTCTGGGCCCGGGAAATACGCGGCACCATATCCATGGCAATAACGGTGGCGCCCTGGGACTTACACTTCTCCAGCAGCGCTTCGTTTTGCGCCGGCCAGAAGAAAGCGATCAATGTTTGCCCTTTGCGCAGGCGCTCGGCCTCTTCATCTGAGGGCTCGCGGRCTTTAATGACCACATCAGCGTCGTTCCAGAGCGCATCGGCGCTGTCTACTACGGTAACGCCCGCATCACGATAAGTGTCGTCATTAAAACCCGCCGCTAAACCAGCGCCGGTTTCTACCAAGCATTCGTGGCCCAGTTTTTGGATCTGCTTAGCGCTCTCAGGGGTCAGCGCGACACGCGCTTCCCCCCGGGCACTCTCTTTCGGTGCGCCTATTTTCACTCTTGTTCTCCCTTGCTTAACCTTATTGCAGTGCCGCAGTTGCTCAATGGGCCCTGCACCTTTAGCGGCGTCCGTGATAACGCCTTAATAGCAGTCTAGGATCTAACGGGGTGGCTGCCAGATACTATTCAACCTTTGATACAACAGCGTTGTTTAATTACAACATCCATTAGTGTGCATGATGGTTCCCTTAACGTCTAAAGTCGTTAGCAAACTCAGTAAGCACCTGGTAGAGCCACCTGTTAGCAGGATCATTGGCATAGAGCCCATGCTGAATCAGGGTCATTTTCAGCGCCGGAAGCTCTTTAGGCGGCTCCACCAAACGCACCGGCAGCATAGCAACGAACCGTTCAGCCATTTGACGTGGGAGCGTCATGATCGCTTCCGTCAGCGCCACCACCCGCGCTGCAGCGATATAGTTGAGGTTTTTAGAGATGACCCCGCGGGTTAAGCCGTGTTGAACAAGACAGCTATCGATATTACTGGGGCGCAGGCCGCTAATATCCGCCAGCTCCACATGGAGCGCATCCGCAAACTGACCAATATTTAGCACATCGCCCACGCGATCATTGTGGGTAGCAGCCAGGCAGACCAGTTCTTCATCCATCCAGGGAGTCTGAATCACGCCACTGGGCAGCGCGCTTTGGCTATCCAACCCTACCACCATATCAATTTGGCGCTGCTCCAGACCCTCATTCAGTACGTCCGGGGKTATAAGTTCAATGGAAAAACTAATGCCCGGCGCATAAGCCAACAGCTGACTTAAAAAGAGCGGGTACATGACCTCTTCAAAGTAATCCGTGGTGGCGAGTGTAAAACGGCGCGTGCTGTTGGCAGGGGTAAACATTGCGGGGGGCGCAAGACCTTGTCGCAGCATCGCTAGCGCCTGTTGCACCACGGGCAGCAGCGCGAGTGCCCGGGGTGTCGGCTGCATACCGTTTTCGGTACGCACTAGTAGCGGATCATCCAACGATTCACGCAGCCGTTTTAAGGCATGGCTCAAGGCGGGTTGGCTTAAATGCAGCGTTTCTGCCGCGCGAGTAACGTGACGCTCGCGCATCAGCGCCTCAAATACCAGCAGCAAGTTCAGGTCGAAATGGCGTAGCGAGCGCATAGCTTCTCATCATTCATACCACGAATGATTAAATTCTAAACATTCATTTAATCTATTACTAGAAATTGCTTATTGTCTGCCTCTCATTCGCCCACCAGCGACTATCAGCGTTAATCCAGCACTCTAAGGAGAAGCACACCGGTGACCCACCCACAAGCTATGTCTGCACAAACCATGCCCAGTCTTTATGGCGATGTGATTTCTACCTTTATGGGCGTAGCAAAAGCAACGGATCCCAAGGCAACCGACGCCGACGTTGTGGTGAGTGGCGTTCCTTTTGATTTAGCCTGCTCAGGTCGTTCCGGCACCCGTATGGGGCCGAATGCTATTCGTCAAAGTACCGCTAACCTGATCTGGGAAGGCAAACGCTGGCCATGGGACTTCGCCTTGGAAGACCGTCTCAAGGTTTGCGATGCGGGCAACGTTGATTACGCCTATGGCGAGCCCGAAAGCCTGGTCGATAACCTGGAAACCCACGCCAACCGCTGGTTAAAAGCGGGTAAAAAGATGCTTACCCTGGGCGGCGACCACTACATTAGCCTGCCACTGCTGCGCGCCCACGCCCGAGAGCACGGCCCGCTGGCGCTGATCCATTTCGACGCCCACACAGACACCTACGAGCAAGGCACCCGCTTTGACCACGGCACCATTTTTCACCACGCTTTAAAGGAAGGCTTGGTAGTACCCGAGCACTCGCTGCAAATTGGTATTCGCACCAGCTATGACCGCCACAACCACCCTTACGAGGTATTGGATGCGGACTGGGTCAATGACCACGGTGCCGCGGCCGTGCTTGAGCGCATTCGTGCCCGCGTGGGTTATCACCCGGCCTACGTTACCTTGGATATTGACGGCCTCGACCCCGCCTACGCCCCAGGCACCGGCACACCGGTGTGCGGCGGTATGTCTACTGACCTGATGCTAAAAGTCATTCGCGGCATGGTGGGCATGGAKTTRGTTGGCATGGACGTGGTGGAAGTGAACCCCGCCTATGACCACGGCGACATTACTTCACTTGCCGCCGCAACGCTGGGTTTAGAGTTTTTGTATACCCTGGCAGCGTCCAAAGGCGTTTGATAGTTAGCCCCCGCCGTCTCTTGGCTTTTATGGCATTGAGATGGCGGGGGCGAAACAGACTACCCTTGAGAGGCCGCCAGCGCTTGATCAATATCCGCCAGCAGATCGTCGATATGCTCGATGCCGATCGATAGGCGCACCATATCCGGCGTGACACCAGCGGCTTTTAGTTCCTGCTCGTTGAGTTGGCGGTGCGTAGTAGAGGCGGGAATGGAAGAACAGCTTTTGGCATCGCCGATATTCACCAGGCGGAGAATCAGCGCCAGCGCATCGTAGAAGCGCTCACCAGCGGCCTGCCCACCTTCAATGCCAAAACTAAGAATTCCCGAGGCATGGCCGTTCATATAACGCTGGGCCAGCGCATGATCGGGATGGTTTTCCAAGCCAGCATAGTGCACCCAAGTGACCAACGGATGGCTTTCCAGATGCTTGGCAACCGCTAAGGCATTGGCACAGATACGCTCAATCCGTAGTGACAGCGTTTCCAACCCCTGCAGCAGGTTCCAGGCCGCCTGGGCAGAGAGCGCCGCCCCCATGTTGCGKAGTGGCACCACTCGGGCACGGGCAATAAAGGCCGCATCGCCCACATCACGGGTATAGCTCACACCGTGATAGGAGACATCAGGCTCATTGAGCAGCGGAAAACGGCTGGCATTCTCGGCCCAGGGAAAGGTGCCCGAATCAACAATCACTCCGCCCACCGTGGTGCCGTGGCCGCCGATATATTTGGTCGCCGAGTGGACGACAATATCCGCCCCGTGCTCAATCGGCCGACATAAGAACGGCGTCGCCGTGGTGTTATCGACTATTACCGGCACCCCATGACGATGCGCCGCTTCGGCGAGCTTTGCTAGGTCGACCACGCCACCCGAGGGGTTACCAATGCTTTCGCAGAAAACCGCTTTGGTACGCTCATCGATCAGCGCTTCGATGCCATCAATATCGTCTTTATCGGCAAAACGCACCTGAATGCCTTGGCGCGGCAAGGTGTGGGCAAACRGGTTGTAGGTACCGCCATACAGCTCGCTGATCGAGACAATGTTATCACCCGCTTCGGCAATGGTCTGGATCGCATAGGTAATCGCCGCCATTCCCGATGCCACCGCTAGCCCGGCGATACCGCCTTCCAACGCGGCTACCCGCTGCTCCAACACGGCGCAGGTCGGGTTCATAATGCGCGAGTAAATGTTTCCTTCCACTTTAAGATCAAACAGATCCGCCGCGTGCTGCGCGTTATCGAACGAAAACGACGTGGTTTGATGAATCGGCACCGCCACGGCGTTTTGTGAATCAGGCGAATAGCCATGGTGAAGAGCAATGGTTTCTGGCTTCATGAGAACGGCTCGCTATTTTGTTATTGAGATCCGCTAGTGATCCTAAACAAGCACTGAAGGGAAGGCCAATAATCGTTTAGCCTTCAGTGCGCTAGGCGAGCCCACACACGCTCACCAATTCCACTCACTGCGCGCCACTGCGTCATGGGCGTGCAGGCTTTCAGCATGCACAACCTTAAGCTGAAACCCTGACACCCCCGGCGCTTGCCGTAGTGCTTTATCCAGCCGCCTTGCCGCGTCTTCACAGAACATCAGGTTTTGTCCATTGGCGAGGGCAAAGGCCTGTTCATCGATACGTTTTACTGCGGTTTGTAGCGCGGTACCGAGTGCCCTCTCGATACGGTCAATCGAGTTTTCTATCGAATCCGCGAGGGGCCATTCTCCGTTTTCGCTTTCAGATAAACGCAAACTGCATTCGACACTGCTGCGCTGACTATGGGGCGTTGCGAGTATCCCTTCTTCGCTGCCTAGCCACGCAGATACCGCCGTCTTTGTTAACGGAATTTCCGCAAAATCTTCCTCAAAGGCCTGCTGAATCAGTTGCCTTGCCAGTGCCGCCGAGCAGGGGCAGGTGGACGAATAGCCCACTGTAAGGTCGAGTTCAGCCTGAAAGCCAGCGGGCGTTAATTGGCAGCGCAAGGTGAAGGGGTAACTTTTCCACCCGGCTAAAGGGCTGATCAAGGCTTGCCGCTTAAGCGGAAGCTCGCCTTCGATGCTGAGATAAGCATGCTGCGATAAGCCATCTTGGCTGGTTAAAAATGCGTTCAATATGTCCTTAACCGCTTGAAGTGTCAGCGGTGCTTCTTCAAGCGGTGCCAGCGCCAAATACAGCCGGGACATATGGATTCCCCGTGCATCAGCGTCATCCAGGCTAACCCCTGCATTGAGCGTGGCCGTCACACTGCGGCTGCCTAGGCGGATGGGGAGTGCGATGCCCTCCATGCCCACCCAGGTCAAAGCAGCCGGTGAGCGGGCGGTTTGGCTGGCTACATCAGGCAGGGTTGAAACAGTCATTTCGTTACCTCTTGGGATAGACGTGAGCGGTGAGCGAACGCAGCCCTTGCAACCACCGCGCTATTTACCGGAATGACAGGACGCGGGCTGGAGGCGCTGACGCAACAAGCGCCAGCCTTGGGTCACAACCGTGGCCAGGGTGAACAGCACAGCGGCTAGCATGACAATCGTCGGGCCGGTCGGCGTATCCATCACATAGGCGGTTCTAAGCCCTGCCGTCACCGCCAGCATGGCAATCCCCGCGGCCAGAATCGCCATAGCTTCTGGCGTGCGGCAAAAAGGCCGGGCGGTGGCCGCCGGGATGATCAGCAAGGCGGCAATCAGCAGCACGCCCACGACTTTCAACGCCACGGCGACGACCACTGCAAGCGCCAGGGTGAGAACCAGCTGTTCGCGCCGGGGTTGGATGCCGCTGGCATAGGCAAGCTCGTCACTTAACGTCGCGGTCAATAACGATGACCAGCGCCAGAAAAGCAGCGTCAGCACCAGCGCTACACCGCCGCCGATAATCCAGATATCCGTTTTCCCGACGGCCAGAATATCGCCAAACAAATAGGCGTTTAGGTCGATGCGCACCCCAGAAAGAAACGACACCGCCACCAGGCCGATGGCCAGGGCCGAGTGCGCCATTACCCCGAGCAGGGTATCCATGGCATAGCCCCGCCCACTGAGCATTGACACACAGCTCGCCATCACCAGGGCAACCGTCAGCACGCCTAAGAAGATAGAGACGTTCAATAGCAGCGCTAACGCCACCCCCAGAATGGCGGCGTGGGCGGTCGCATCGCCGAAGTAGGCCATACGCCGCCACACCACGAAACACCCTAACGGGGCGGCGGCCATGGCCACTAATACACCGGCGATCATCGCCCGCCACATAAAATCATCCAGCATTGGCGGCCTCCTCGTGCTGATGGCGGTAAAGGGCTAAGGTCTGGGCGGTCTGATCGCCAAACAGCGCCTGATAGTCCGGCGATGAGGCCACCTGCTCGGGCTTGCCCTCGCAACAGATAACGCGATTCAGGCACAGCACATGGTCGGCGGTACGCATCACGACATGGAGGTCGTGGCTGMCCATCAGTACAGCGCAGCCGTAGCTGCGGCGCACGCTTTCGATATGCTGGTAGAACTCAGCGGTACCTCGGTGATCAAGCCCTTGTGTCGCTTCATCGAGAATCAGAATATCGGGTTTTGCCAGCAGCGCCCGGGCTAACAGCACGCGTTGGAACTGGCCGCCCGATAGCTCGCTCATTGCCGCCTTGATCAATGCCTCGGCGCCGGCATCTTCCAGCGCCTTTTGCACACTGCGATGGGGGAGGCGACGGGGCAAGTTGATAAAACGCTTGACCGTCATGGGCAAGGTAGGATCCAGGTGAAGCCGCTGGGGCACATAACCGATGCGCTGCTGCGGGGCGATGGTCACCTGGCCGGAGGTGGGCGTTACCGCACCGATCAGCGTTTTCACTAGTGTGGATTTCCCMGAGCCATTAGGGCCAATCAGGGTCACCACCTGTTGCCGATATAAATCGAGATTGATGTTCTCGAGGATATGCTGTCCGCCGAAACGAACGTTCAGTTGGCGAACGTTCAGAATCGCATCGCGATCAGGAGGCTGAGMAAGCCGCATAATTGAAGGTCGTCTTTTCTGTATTTGTTATGTTATAACATGTCTATCTCGCATAGGCGAGTGTCGATGCCTATGTTCGAACCCAGAAAAGCCATAGTTGATGATGAGGAGAACCCTGATGAATAACCGTTTAGCTCGTTTGTCTTGGCCGCTATTAGCGGCTTTCCCGCTGGTTGCCGCCGCAGAAGTGCCGCATGTTGCGGTGGATATTCCGCCGGTGTATTCGCTTGTCGCTAAGGTGATGGGGGATCGCGGCGATCCTGAGCTGTTTATCCAGCCTGGTGCTTCGCCGCATGGTTATTCGCTACGGCCTTCCGAAGCACAATCCCTCGATGATGCGGATCTGGTGGTATGGGTAAGCGACGCGCTGACGCCCTGGCTATCAGGCCCCATTGACAACCTGGCGGGTGATGCACGCCACCTTGAGCTATTGGATGAGCCCGGAACGACGACATTGGAATACCGCGAAGGCGCGACCTTTGCGCTCAACAATGGGGATGAACACGGTCACGAGCACCATGACCACGACCACGACCACGACCACGACCACGACCACAATAAGCATGATCATGGCGATCMCGAACACCMCCATCATGAAGACAGCCATGCAGMCAGCCATGACGAAAGTGGGCACGATCATGACCACCACGGCCATAATCACAGCCATACCGGCATGAACCCCCATGCCTGGCTGGATCCTGACAATGCACGCCGTTGGCTGGATGCCATCGCCGAACAGTTAAGTGAGATCGACCCTGATAACGCAGCGTACTATCGCGACAACGCCGCCCAGGGGAAAGAGGACTTAACCAGCCTTCAGGAACATATTCAGGATCGTTTGGCCAACAGCGCCGACACACGCTTTATTGTTTTCCATGATGCTTACCAGTATTTCGAGGAGGCCTTTAACGTCCAAGCGGCAGGGGCCATTTCCATCGGCGACGCATCGTCACCCAGCCCGGCGCGTATTGAGGAACTGCAGACGCTGGTGAATGACGAAAATATCCAGTGCGTGTTTAGTGAACCTCAGTTCAATCCGCAGATGGTTAATAATGTCTTTGGCGATACGTCTGCTTATATCGGCGTCATGGATCCCTTGGGCGTGGGTCTGACGCTGGATGCTGGCCTTTACGATGCGTTGCTGGAACAACTGGCTAATGAGATTGCGCGCTGCACCGACGGCTAAACAGCTTTTTTCTTAAACAGCTTGCCGAGTTGATAGAGGTCGTGCATATATCTATCAAACTTCGTAATAAGCAGTGAAGCAAAGATAAAGGCATAAATCAGCAGCATTACTGCCATGGGGTCGTTTAACCAAGCCAGCCAAGGTGTCGAGACTGGATAACCCAGCGTATAAACACTCATGGCAGCCAGTAGCTGAACCAAGAAACAGTTCAAAATGACCAGTGTAATCAACGCTGCGCGTATATTGGTACGCGGCAGCGTTGTTTTCCAAAACAGCAAGTGACGCACTTTTACGCTGTTTACATTCGCACTGCTATCGCCGTTAAAGCACAACCGCGCTTTACGCCGCAACAAAGGAATCGCGTAGACGCCTTTTTCCTCTTCAGCAAAAGCCTTCAGTGCGATATCCCGATCGAGATTAGGGCTCAAGGCATTGGCTGCCGCTTGATCAAAGTCTGGCCGGGCATGGGTTTGCGTGGCGGTTTTGGCTTGGTCAGAAAGCGCTTGTAAGTGGCTTTTATCAGCCTTCGACAACTTTTTATCGTTGCCGACGTTGATGTTGTAATGAATTTCATACACCTGATACAGAGCTGCGGTCACGCCCACAAAGATCATCAAAAAGACAATATATATCAACATATTAACGGGCACCTCCTAAACAAAACCGAACCAGCTAGGCGATAAATTGCTTTGTTAGCGTTCAAACTAACTTAAGGACTATGCCTATGCACAGCTGACAAGTACAGGCTCAGAAAGCCTCAAAAAAGCCGGATCAGACGACGGATCGCAACCGTGGTAGTGCTCCACAGCGTGCATTAAAATAAGGAGATAAGAACCCCTAGCCACTTATCGCCGAAGATAATGGGCGTTAAACTGCTTTTACTATTCGTCTGGCTAATCAATACCAAACCGTCACGAGGACAGTTGACCAAGGTTACATCGTCAGAGATGACAGATAGGCAGGCTGGTCGATGATATCCGCCACATAATGCAGCCTTTCCTCCCAGTCCTCTCTTGTCAGTTGACCACCGAAGCACAAGCGCAGAGCTTCAGGGGGATGGTTGTCGGTACTAAAAGCAGCGCTGGCAACCGCACTAACGCCATGTGAACGTAATTGCACCGCCAGCTCTGAAGGGTTCCAGCCAGAGTGCTTGGGCAGCTTGAGCCATAGGTGGAAAGCACCTTTGGCAGACACGATGCGCTGACGTCCCAGAATCTTCTCGGCTATTTCAAGGCGGGCAATGGCCTCGATACGGATCGCTTTAAGCATGGCATCTGCCGTCCCATCGGTTATCCACTCAGTGACCAGGGCGTCAATCAGCGGGCTGGACATCACCGAGGTGGCTCGAAGCGCCCCAGCGGTTCTCTGCGCCTGTCGCTTGGTGGGGGCGTGTAGGAATCCTGATCGCAAACCGGGGCCAAAACACTTGGCAGTCCCCGTCAGATAGTAAGTGAGCTCAGGGGCCAAGTTAGCAATAGGGACGATCTTCTCTTCGCTGAGCATGGTGTAAGCATCATCTTCAATAATCGGGATGCTATAGCGCAAGGCAACATCGGCCAAAGCTTCACGACGCCCCAAGGGAATAGTCGTCGTCGTGGGGTTTTGGATGGTGGGATTAATGTACAAAACGGCCACTTGACCCTGCTTACAGATATCCTCGAAGGAGCGAACAAGAGGGCCATCGGAGTCACGCTCCAATGAATGCAGGGTCAGCCCGAGCTGGGCCGCAATAGCCTTTAGGCCGGGGTAGACCAGGCTTTCGACACAAATTAGCTGACCTGGGGCTACCAACTGCATCAGTAGCCCAACCAGGCCGCTGTGAATACCGGGGCATATCAAGACCTGTTCCAGTGTCGTGTTGTCCAGCCGCCGATCCAGCCATTGGAGCGCAGCCACACGGTCATGATGGCTGCCACCAAAGGTTTGATAACGCAGCAGTGAGTAAAGATCACGCTGGGCCAACACCGAGATAGCGCTATCGCGTACTCGTTCAATCAACGTCGGTATAGCGGGCTCAATCATTAGGTTCATGGTCATCTCATAACCACTGCTCGGCTTCACTGACACTGCCTTACCTTTAATAAAAGTGCCCGAGCCCGGATGCGAGTCAATCAAGCCTCGCAGCTTAGCTTCGTTATAGGCACGCGCCGCCGTCGTGTAATTGATACTCAAAGCCCCCGCCAGTTCTCTCAGCGGGGGCAGTCGCTCGCGGGGCTGCAGCCGACCACTACCGATATCTTCAGCAATCAATTCAGCGACCAGACGATAAGCTGGCTGGCTGACCTCCTTGTCTAAACGTTTTCGCCAGCGTTCCAGCTCAGATGTATGCATATCTTCTCCGTCGTTAAATAAACATTGTTACCTACTCTTCTTATCGACCAAAACTTATCACTGATGGGCTAAAGATTGCACAAATAAAAAATTGATTGCATATGTACTTAATGGTGCAAAACACACTTTCATTGCACAAATAAGGTGAAAAACACAGTTTTTTTGAAACATTAGCCTTTTATTATTTTTTTAGCCTAAAAATTTGGTCAATTTTTAGGCTTAGAGCGACCTACATGATCGACAATTGATTGGATCAATAAGCATATCAATTGGCACGTCGATTGCTCCGTATTGATCGTACCGCTTGTGTAAGCACGGCGGTTAACGACTCTCCCACTCGCAATAAACGGAGCTTAGACATGCCTACAGTGACGCAACCACTCAACAAGAAAGGCGATTTTCTGGTCGACTACGAAGAGAAGGTTTTTGAAGACGTAAAAGCGAAACCAGGCGAAAAAGCCCTGGTAACTTTTCATACGGTTGCCTTTGAGGGGTCGATCGGCTTCGTGAATATGCTGCAGGCAACGCGTTTGCTGCGTAAAGGCTTTGAAACCTCCATCTTACTGTATGGCCCCGGGGTCACTTTGGGCGTACAGCGGGGCTTCCCCACCCTGGGTGATGAAGCGTTCCCCGGCCACATGAACTTCAACAATCAGTTGACCAAGTTTATGGCCGAGGGAGGCAAGGTCTACGCCTGCCGCTTTGCTCTTCAAGCMCTCTATGGTCATGGCGAACCGTCACTCATTGAGGGCATCCGCGCGATCAATCCACTGGATGTGCTTGACCTCAAGCTGCTTCACGTGCGCGACGATGCACTGATCATCGATACCTGGACGGTCTAAGGGGAGCAGCGGTCATGGCACAAGCAAACATGACAGGAACGACCATAGTGCGGGCCGCTGCCGCTCAGCTTTCTCCCGATCTTGAGAGTGTTGGCGGCACGCTGGTCAAGGTACTGGATGCAATCGACGAAGCGGCCAGCAAGGGGGCTGAGCTGATCGTGTTCCCCGAAACCTTCGTTCCCTACTATCCGTACTTTTCATTTGTCTACCCCGCCGTGGCCTGTGGCGCCGAGCACTTACGGCTGTATGAACAGGCCGTGGTGGTACCAGGCCCGATCACTGATGCTGTCGCTGAGCGCGCTCGCACCCTGAGCATCGTCGTCGTGCTTGGCGTTAATGAGCGTGATCATGGCACCCTCTACAATACTCAACTGATCTTTGATAGCGACGGGCGTCTGTTGCTGAAACGCCGAAAGCTCACGCCGACCTACCACGAACGCATGATTTGGGGCCAGGGCGATGCCTCGGGCTTGAAGGTAGTGGATAGCGCCGTGGGCCGTGTTGGCGCCCTGGCCTGCTGGGAGCACTACAATCCGTTGGCACGTTATGCCCTGATGACCCAGCACGAGCAGATCCACTGCAGCCAGTTTCCTGGCTCGCTGGTCGGCCCAGTCTTTGCGGATCAAATTGAGGTAACCATCCGTCATCACGCCCTTGAAGCGGGCTGTTTCGTGGTTAACGCCMCCGGCTGGCTAACCGACTCCCAAATCGAATCCATTACCCCCGACACCACGCTACAACGTGCTCTGCGTGATGGCTGTAACACCGCCATTATCTCGCCAGAAGGTAAGCACTTGGCCGAGCCGCTGAGCAAAGGAGAAGGCATCGTTATTGCCGACCTGGATTTCGCCCTGATTACCAAGCGTAAGCGAATGATGGATTCGGTGGGCCACTATGCGCGCCCTGAACTGTTGAGCTTAGCCATTAACGATATGCCCGCCCACTGCTGCCAGCCACTGGCCACTTCCGCTCAGGGCCATAATGCCCAAGGAGATGAAGATGAGTAAGCTCGCCGATCGCTCACGCTTGTTCACCGAACTTCAAACCCATGGCGTACGCCTGCAGGATGCATCACAAGAGCATGTCAGCCGACGGGGCGGCGCTGGCCCTTCTGACCATCAGGCAATAACCATCGATGGAATCACTATGATGGTGCCCGTCTATACCCAGTCGGCATGGCGTTCACCGTTTAGCGTAGTGTCAGGTGATGAAGGGCATAGGCTGACTGAAAACACGATTCCTATGGCCGATATTACCTTTGCAGATACGCCCCACTTCTACGACCTGCAAACCGCTGACGGCGTCCCCTACACGCATATCGCCACCTTGCATAGCCGCGATGTACTGGCCACGACGGTACTGCAAACATGCATCCGCTATGAGAGCAGGCGCAAAGCCTGCAAATTCTGCTCGATTGGTCAATCACTCCAAGCCGGGCGCACCATTGCGCATAAGTCCCCAGACCAACTGGCCGAGGTGGCTAAGGCCGCTGTCGAGCTCGACGGTGTCAAACATATGGTCATGACTACCGGAACGCCAGCCACGTCTGACCGAGGAGCCAGCGTCCTTTGCGAAAGTGCCAGGGCCATCAAAGCGGCCGTGGATCTTCCGCTGCAAGGGCAGTGCGAACCACCTAAGGATCCCGTTTGGTATGCCCGCATGAAGGAAGCTGGCATTGACAGCCTGGGCATGCATCTCGAAGTGGTCACACCTTCGCTAAGAAAAACGCTAATGCCAGGCAAGGCCGAGGTTGGCATCGAAGAGTATATGCAGGCGTTTCGCGATGCTGTTGACGTCTTTGGCCGCGGGCAAGTCAGCACTTATATTCTTGCCGGGCTCGGGGATACCCGCGAGGCCATTCTGGAAACCTGCCAACACCTAATCGAAATCGGCGTTTATCCCTTTGTAGTGCCGTTCGTGCCGATTAACGGCACGCCATTAGAAGATCATAAGCCGCCCAGCGCCGACTTTATGGAGTCGATCCTGGCGCCGTTGGGCAGACGTCTCAAGCTCGCAGCGTTGCGCTCTAGCGATATCAAAGCGGGCTGCGGGCGTTGCGGTGCCTGTTCAACGTTGTCTGAGTACGAGCGCTAACAGCACGCGAAACGCTTAATAGAGGAGTGCCCGATGATGTCAACATCCGACGCCTATTCGGCCTATTCCAACTACCGGATCAAGTGGGCGAGCCTGCCTTGGGAAACCGATGAAGCACTGGCATTGCGGCGGCGCGTTTTCTGCGATGAGCAGGCAATATTTGATCAGGACGACCGAGATGCCATCGATGACTCAGCCCACCTACTCGTCGCTTTAGGGTGCACAGGAGGATGGTATGAGCAAGTGGTGGGGACAGTGCGTATTCACGAATCAGAACCTGGACTCTGGCATGGTTCGCGTCTTGCTGTTGACCCAGCCTTCCGCGCCCAAGGCCGCCTAGGCTCCACGCTGATTCGGCTGGCCGTCTCCAGCGCTCATGCATTGGGCTGCCAACGCTTTTTGGCCCGGGTACAGGCCCAGAATGAGGCTCTTTTTCAACAGTTGCACTGGCGAAGCATTGGAGAGGAGTTAATCCTTGATCGACCTCATGTCGTCATGGAGGCCGACCTTACCCACTACCCCCCTTGCCACTCTCCTCTTAGCGGCTTTGTTGTGCCTGGGCGTCAACGCCAACCTCTCGCTGAGCTGGCGCCTGGGCTGCTTAAGATCCTTTCAGCCCCCGCACTGAGACAAGCATCATGAGCCAAAAGCAACGACTCGACCTAACAGAACTGCTCCAGAAAGTGCACGATTATAGTGGTCTTGCCCATAAGGCCGATATCGCGCGGATCGCTCCCAACCTGACAGCACTGCCCGATGGCTGGCATCCCAACGGCGACGATACCGCGGCCATTCCCAGCGGCGAAGGCTACACACTGTTGGCGATGGAAGGGCTACTTACCGCCTTCGTCGCCGAGGATCCTTGGTTTGCTGGCTGGTGTTCGGTGATGGTTAACGTCAGTGATATCGCCGCAATGGGCGGGCGGCCCCAGGCAATCGTCAATGCTCTATGGAGCCATGACCCAGAAAGCGCTGAACTCATTGCCAAAGGCATGCGTGAGGCCGCCGACACCTTCCGCATTCCCATCGTCGGTGGCCACACCAACCTTCGCTCCAATCAGCCGCAATTGGCGGTCGGCATCCTGGGTCGAGCCCAATGCCTGCTGAGCAGTTTTGCGGCGCGGCCTGGGCAGCTATTAGTGGCGGCTATCGACCTGCGCGGCGCCTATCAAGCGCCCTATCTGAATTGGAACGCGGCCACAACGGCGCCCGCTGAGCGTTTGCGTGGCGACATCGAACTACTTCCCTGTATTGCTGAAGCGGGCTTGGCTAGCGCCGCTAAAGATATTAGTCAGGCCGGTCTCCTCGGTACCACCTTAATGCTCATGGAGAGCGCTGATGTAGGTGTGAGCATTAACCTTGACGCCATCCCGAAACCCGAGAAAGTCACTTGGGAAGACTGGTTATGCACCTTCCCTAGCTTCGGTTACCTGCTCACCACGGATAATGAGCACCTTCCCATGCTGCTAGAGCGCTTCCGTGCCCGTGGCATCGCCGCCGCGCAGATCGGCGAGATCGTTTCCTCACCTCAGCTCTGGGTAGAAACCGACAATGATCGCCAGTTGTTCCATGACCTTGCAACGACTCCATTAACCGGACTGAGTCGCCCCCAAATGCCCATTCCCCAACAGGAGCTTTGAGCATGCCAGCCATACACTTCCACGTTCGCTGGCCAGATGGCAGCGAAGACCAGTGTTACTCACCCTCTACCGTCGTAAAGGAGTACTTCCAGGTCGGCGAGCGTCTCAGCGTCGATGCTTTTGTGGAGCGCGCCGACACAGCCTTAGAGGCAGCCAGCCAGCGCGTCGAACAAAAATTCGGCTTCTTCTGCTCCAGTGCCATTGATCAGTCGACGGTCATCAAGGCCAAAGCCCAGCAGTTTGGCAATAATCCGCAGGACATGGTCGAAATTATCCGCATCGACTAGCCCATCAAACATCTCATCAATCGTTGCAAAGAGAGAGCGATATGAAAGACCTACGTAAGCACTATTCTGCCATTATCATCGGTGGCGGTCAGGCGGGGCTATCCGTCAGCCACTACCTTCAACAACAGGCAATCGGCCATCTCGTTATAGAGAAACACAGCTTAATGCATAGCTGGCAGACAGCGCGTTGGGATTCATTCACCTTAGTGACGCCGAATTGGCAGTGCCAGCTACCCGATCATCCCTACGACGGGGATGATCCTAAAGGCTTTATGAAACGAGACGACGTCGTCGCTTACCTTGACCGCTTTGCCACCAAGGTTCAGCCTCCCGCCCTCGAAGGCGTTGCCGTTAATCGCGTCAGTCTGAATAGCAATGGGAAGTACGAAGTGAAGAGTTCCGCGGGTGAGTTTAGCGCGGATCAGGTCGTGGTGGCCTCCGGCGGTTATCATCTCCCTATCATTCCACGTATGGCAGAGCGATTGCCCGATCGGTTGTTCCAGCTACATTCCGCGGAATACCGAAGCCCTGAACAGTTACCCGAGGGGGCAGTGTTGGTGGTGGGCTCCGGCCAATCTGGCGCCCAGATTGCCGAAGACCTKCACATTGCTGGGCGAAAAGTCTTCCTCGCCACCGGTGATGCCCCGCGCGTGGCGCGTCAATATCGCGGCAAAGATGTTGTCGAATGGCTTGATGAAATGGGCTACTACGAGATGTCGGTCGATCAGCACCCATTACGTGAGGGAGTAAGAGATAACACCAACCACTATGTCACAGGMCGTGACGGGGGTCGGGAGATCGACCTGCGCAAGTTCGCTCTCGAAGGTATGGAGCTATTCGGGCTATTAGAAGAGTACCGCAATGGGGACTTTATCTTTCGCGATAATTTGAAAGCCAACCTCGATCATGCCGACAGTGTTTACTGCAACATAAACCAGCGAATTGATGCCTACATCGCTTCCCAGGGTATCGAGGCCCCACCAGCGCCCGAGTACACGCCATGCTGGGAACCGAACCAAGAGCGTTCCGAGCTAAATCTGGTCGACGCAGGGATTAGCGCCGTTATCTGGTGCATCGGCTTTCGCCCTGACTTTCACTGGCTTGATGCTTCGGTATTCAATGGTCAGGGCCATCCCATACACAAACGCGGTGTCACCCAACAGCCCGGCCTCTACTTTATTGGCCTGCCATGGCTGCATACCTGGGGCTCTGGGAGGTTCTCTGGCGTGGCGGCTGACGCTGAGTACTTGGTTGAACGCATCAAAGCTTATCAGCGACAACAGGATGCGGCGTTACAACCGCTCTCGGAGAAAGCGTCCGCCTGACGCGATTCACACTAGCCATTGAGTTGCTATCAGAGGGTTGCTGCATCGTTACTAGGGCTTGTTAACACTCAATAGCATTCACAGCTAAGCCACCTTTAGATGTTTCTTTGTATTTATCCAACATGTCTCTGCCGGTATCGCGCATGGTACGAATTACCTTGTCCAACGAGATAAAGTGAGTGCCATCACCACGCAGTGCCATTTGAGCGGCATTGATCGCCTTTACCGTTGCGATGGCATTGCGCTCGATACAGGGAATCTGAACTAACCCACCCACAGGGTCACAGGTTAATCCTAAATTGTGCTCCAAGCCGATTTCGGCCGCATGCTCGACTTGTTCGGGCGTGCCCCCCATCACATCAGCCAAGCCAGCGGCTGCCATGGCACAAGCCGACCCGACTTCCCCCTGGCAGCCCACTTCGGCGCCGGAGATTGAGGCATTTTTCTTGCACAGAATGCCAATGGCGCCTGCCGCCAGCAAAAAATCCACCACGTTTTTTTCGCAGGCGTTCGGCTGAAACTTCATGTAGTAGTGCAAAACGGCCGGAATGATACCTGCGGCACCGTTGGTGGGCGCCGTCACCATCCGCCCACCCGCAGCGTTCTCTTCGTTAACGGCGAGTGCAAAAATATTCACCCACTCCATCGCTGAGAACGTTGAGGCTATCAGGCAATCATTCTGCTCTGCCGCTTGCAGATGCTGGTGAAGCAGCTTAGCCCTGCGCTTAACGTTTAACCCGCCCGGCAGTATCCCTTCGTGAGTTAATCCATTGTCGATGCATTCACACATCACTTGCCAGATACGCCACAGTTCGTTTCTGACCTCCTCCTCCGTCCGCCATACTTTCTCATTTTCCAGCATCAGCCGGCTGACACTGAGCTGCTCTTTTTTACATAGCGCCAGGAGTTCGTCTGCGGTATCGAAGTTGTAAGGAATGGTAACGCCACCCAAATCGTCCAGCGGCATATCCACCTGGGCCTGTTCAACCACGAAGCCGCCGCCCACCGAGTAATAGGTATTTTGATACACCAAGTCGCCCTGATGCGTAAAAGCCGCCAGCTTCATGGCATTAGGGTGATGCGGCAAGCTCTCTTCATGGAAATAGAGGTCACTCTCCCAAACAAACTTCACTGTTTTTTGTCGGCCAAGCTGTAATGATTGGCTCTCTTTAAGCGCCTGAATGGCTGGTTCAATAATAGAGGGATCTATTGTGCTAGGGCGTTCACCCATCAATCCCATAATAATTGCGTTATCGGTGGCATGTCCGATACCCGTGGCGGACAACGAGCCATAAAGATGGACTTCAAGATGCCCTACCTCATCAAGCAGGCTGTTTTCGCGCAGGGTTGTGACATACTTAAAAGCCGCCTGCATGGGCCCGACGGTATGGGAACTGGAGGGGCCTACTCCAATCTTAAAAAGGTCGAAAACACTGATAGGCATTGGAGCACCTCTTGACGTATAAACAGGGGAAAGTCAGGCGGTGCCTGACAATTTCAATAAGTTATTGATGTGATGATAAATAAAACTAATCTATCTTTTATTGATGATATTTTTATATTTATAAAATCATATTTTTAGGCACGGCTTATCACACATAACAAGGGGTTACATATCGCTCTGGCAAAAGCTTAGCAACGACAGCAACCCAGTTATAAAAGCGCGCTCAAACTGTTTGCGTTTATTAACAACAGCATTAGGCAAAAAGCATTGGTTACAAAAAGACTAGTTACCAAAAAGCTAGTTACCAAAAAGCTAGTTGCCAAAAACGACTGTGCGCCCTGAATAAAAGAACACGCGGCGTTCCAAATGATAGCTAATCGCTCTAGCCAGGGTGAGGCACTCGATATCACGCCCCTTGGCAACCAGATCCTCCGGGTAGTGGGTGTGATCCACAGGCTCGACCCCCTGGGCAATAATCGGCCCTTCATCAAGGTCATTATTAATGTAGTGGGCCGTTGCGCCGACCAGCTTAACCCCTTTCTCATACGCCTGATGATAAGGCTTAGCGCCTTTAAAACCGGGCAGCAGCGAGTGATGAATATTGATCGCCCGTCCGGCTAATAACTCACACATGGAAGGTGAAAGCACCTGCATATACCTTGCCAGCACCACCAGTTCAGCGTCGGTTTCCGCGATGATGTCGCGTATCTGCGATTCCTGCTGCAATTTCGTCTCGGGCGTGATCGGCAGGTAGTGGTAGGGCAAATCGTGCCATGCTGCCAACGGCTCCAGATCAGGATGATTGGAAATCACTGCTTTGATATCCAGCGGAAGCTGCCCTGTCCGATAACGGTAGAGCAGATCATTCAAGCAGTGATCGGCCTTGGAAACCATAATCACGGTGCCGGTGCGTTTGCCAGGGGCCGTCAACTCGAACTGCATGTCGAATTCGCTCGCCCGCGCTGAAAAATCGGTGTGAAAGCGCTCTTCATGAAACTCATCTTGCTCGGGGCGAAACTCGGCGCGAATGAAAAAGCGTCCGCCCAGCCGATCATCGAAAGAGTTGAGTTCAGTGATATAGCACTGCTGCTCTTTCAAGAAACGCGTGACGACATCCACCGTTCCCAAGCGACTAGGGCATTGGGCGGCAAGTATCCAGGTATCACTCATTCGACTCATAGTGAATGTATCTCTATTAGCGGCAGATCGTAGCGGCCGAAACAGTGTTCCGGCCTGCCAACTTATTGTTCTACGTTAACGCCGTACTCTGACCCGGCATCCAGTAACCAGCGATAGCAGTAGTCAGCAAAACTGCGCCGCACAACTAACTCCCAGCGCTCTTCACTGGGGCGGCGAATAATCGTGGTCGCCTTAGCGAAGACGGTGGTGACACCCTTCCCCACTGGAAAATTGCTGGGGTGAACATCGTAGATCACCGTTTTCATCAACAACTCTCGGGCCGCCTCGCCGGAAAGCTCTATGAGGGTCTGCCCACCGCTGACATCGCTGATCGCAAAGTGGGCGCTGCCCAAATGCTCACGCAGCTTGGTCTCCAGCGGGAACTCCTCACCTCCGGGTACGATCACCAGCCACTCGTCCGGGGAAAGCCACTGGATAGAACGTTCACCGCTGGCATCGTGCACCAACGCCTGGGGTTGTCCAGGCAGGCTGATGCCCAGCACGTCGCGCACCGCCTCGTCGAGAACGATAGCGCCACCCCGCAGGATCAGATGCCCAAGCATTGCCCGCTCGCGTAGCTTAAGCCGGTAACCACTGCCCCGAGGCGCGCCACTGTGACGATAGCTATAGGCTAACGGGGGTTCTACCGGGATAGCGGTATCAGTACGGGTGTCGAAGGTGGCCGCGTTAGACATGCTGGCGCTCTCCCTTGGGGTCGTAGAAAATGGTGCTGACGATTTCAGCTTCATGGGTCTGGCCGTCTGCCATGGGCAAATAAACCGTTTCGCCCAACTTCTGATGGCCACCCTTAACCACCGCTAGCGCAAACCCTGAATCCAGAACCGGGCTGTAGTAGCTGGAGGTGACGTGACCCACCATCGGCATAGGGATCGCATGCTTGGGATCAAACACGATCTGGGCCCCCTCTTCGAGAACCACCTTCGGGTCCTTCGGCCTGAGTCCCACCAGCTGCTTGCGGTTCTCACGCTTGGTGTCACTGCGTGTCAGGGCCCGCTTACCAATCCATGAGTAGGGCTTGTCATAGCCGATCGCCCAATGCATGCCCAGGTCTTCCGGCGTCACCGAGCCGTCGGTTTCCTGGCCCACGATGATGAAGCCCTTTTCAGCGCGCAGAACGTGCATAGTTTCGGTGCCATAGGGCGTCAAACCATACTTCTCGCCATGCTTGAACAGGGTCTGCCACACATGCATGGCGTAGTTTGCCTGCACGTTGATCTCAAAGGTCAGCTCGCCGGTAAAAGAGATGCGGAAGACTCGGGCAGGCACCCCTGCCACTTTCCCGGATCGCCAATCCATAAACTTGAAGCTTTCGCGGTCAAGATCGATATCACTGATCTCGGCGAGCAGCTTGCGTGCTTCCGGACCGGTGATGGTCATGGTGGCCCAGTGGTCAGTCACCGATGAGAAATAGACATCCAGTTCCGGCCATTCGGTCTGATGCCACAACTCCAGCCATTCCAGGATCGCTGCCGCGCCACCGGTAGTGGTGGTCATCAAAAAGTGGTTATCGGCCAGGCAGCTGGTCACACCGTCGTCGGTGACCATGCCATCGTCTTTGCACATCAGACCGTAACGGCACTTGCCTACCGCCAGTTTTTCCCACTTGTTGGTGTAAATCCGCGCCAGTAACTCACGCGCATCCGGCCCTTGAATATCGATCTTGCCAAGCGTCGAGGCATCGAGGATACCGACCTTCTCGCGCACGGCCAGACACTCGCGAGCCACTGCCTCGTGCATCGTCTCGGTTTTTCCATTCTCCTTCTGTGGATAATACCAGGGGCGCTTCCACTGACCGACATCCTCGAACTCAGCGCCGCGCTCAACGTGCCACTGATGAAGCGCGGTATAACGCTCGGGGTCGAACAGGTCACGGCAGTGGCGACCAACAATGGCGCCGAAGGTGACCGGGGTATAGTTGGGACGGAACACCGTGGTGCCCACCTCAGGAATGGAGCGCCCCAGACAGCGGGCGGCAATCGCCATACCGTTGATATTGCCCAATTTGCCTTGGTCGGTACCGAACCCCATCGCGGTATAGCGCTTGATGTGCTCGATGGACTCAAAGCCCTCCCGAGTTGCCAGCTCGATGCCCGCCGCGGTGACGTCGTTCTGTAGGTCGACGAACTGTTTAGGCCCGCGCAGGGTGGGCTTTTCATGGGGCACTTGAAACAGTGCTACCGCTGGCCCTTGCTGAAGGCGTTCGGTGCTAGGCAGGCTGATTGGCTGGGCAGAGTGCCCCGTGGCGGCCGCCGCTCTGATGCCCGCTTCGACACCCTCCGCGAGTACATCACACAAGGCATAGGTGCCATTAGCACCACCACACGCCTGAACACCCTTCACCAGCCCCGGCACAAAGCCGAGAATATCGTCACGCCAGGTAGGCCGCGCACCGGTGTGGGAAGCTAGGTGAATCACCGGGCTATAGCCGCCGGAGCTGGCGATGGTATCGCAGGCCAGCTCCTGGATTGGGCCACTCACTTTGAAAGCGTCAATATCGATCTTGGCCACCCGCGCGGCGGTAACCCGATTGCTGCCCTTCGCCTCTATCACGGCACTGCCGGGGATGATTTTGATGCCCTGGGCGCGTGCGGCCTCGACCCAGTCACCATCTGGTGCCTCACGGGCATCAACGATAGCCACAACCTCGCAGCCGGCCTCTTTCCAGTCTAAGGCGGCGCGATAGCCATAGTCGTTGCTGGTGGAGAGCACCAATTGGCGCCCCGGCACCGCGCCATAGCGTCGAATGTAAGTAGACACAGCGCCCGCCAACAGATTACCCGGCACATCGTTACCCGCATAAACCAGCGGCCGCTCGTGGGCGCCAGTAGCCAGGATCACTTGGCCGACGCGTACCCGATGCATTCTGGAGCGCACTGGGCGGTGGCCATTGACGACAGGGGCCGTTTCGCCCAAATGCTCAGTACGCCGCTCGTGCAGCGTCACAAAATTATGGTCGTGGTATCCGTTAGCGGTAGTGCGGGGCAACAACGTAACGTTCTCGCATCCGGCTAACTCTTCCAGCACCCCAGCAGCCCACTGGGCTGCTGGGGTGCCATCCAGAGTTTCGCGGCTATCCAGTAGTGAGCCACCCATCTCTTCCTGTTCATCGGCCACCATCACCCGGGCACCGCTGCGCGCGGCAGCCAGCGCCGCCGCTAAGCCAGCAGCACCCGCGCCGATAACCAGCACATCACAATGCTGATTGAGGTGATCATAGCTATCTGGATCGGGTTCCATGGGGCTGCGGCCCAGTCCCGCCGCCTTGCGAATGTACTTCTCGTAGGTCAGCCACATCGACGCCGGGGCCATAAAGGTCTTGTAGTAGAAGCCCGGCGGCATAAACTGCCCGCCCAGCTTGCCAACCAGGCCCATTAAATCGCGCTGAACATTTGGCCAGCCGTTAGTGCTACAGGCGGTTAAGCCGTTAAACAGTGCCTGCTGGGTAGCGCGCACATTGGGCACCTGGGCCGCTTCGTTGCTACCCAACTGAACGATGGCATTGGGCTCTTCGGCGCCAGCGGCAACGATGCCTCTGGGGCGTGAGTACTTAAAGCTGCGATTAACGATATCCACGCCATTCGCCAGCAGCGCTGAAGCCAGCGTATCGCCTGGGTGCCCTTGGTAATGCTGACCGTTAAAGGTAAAACTCAGCGTGCGGGAGCGATCAATACGCCCGCCCGTGTTAAGGCGAAACGCTTGCTGTTGATGCTGCTTGGACTGGCTCATGCCCGCACCTCTTCTTGATCGCTTACCGCAGCGGCTTCGCGGTGATGACTCTGGCTCTCGGCGGTAATCGACGGCTGCTCGCCCATTTTGTAGGTCTCGAGAATGTCGTAGCTCACGGTATGGCGCGTCACGTTGAAAAATTTACGGCAGCCCACCGCATGCACCCACATTTCGTGATGTACACCTCGGGGGTTGTCGCGGAAAAACAGGTAGTTTCCCCACTCTTCGTCACTACACGCCTCAGGCTCTTTAGGTCGCTCAATATGCGCCTGGCCCTTGGGGTGGAACTCCTCTTCTTCACGGTGTTCGCCGCAGTAAGGGCAGTAGATATAGAACATTTGGATACTCCTCGTACAAACCCTAGTGGGCCACACCGGCAGCGCCGTGTTCGTCAATCAGCGCCCCGCTATGGAAGCGGAACATGGAGAACGGCTCAGCGATGGGGTGCATCTCACCCTTGGCCAGGCTCGCGGCGAACACATGCCCCGAACCAGGGGTAGCCTTAAAGCCACCAGTCCCCCAACCGCAGTTGAAATACAGACCCTTCACCGGCGTTTTGGAGATGATCGGACAGGCGTCTGGGCAGGTATCAACGATGCCGCCCCACTGGCGATTCATACGCACTCTAGAGAAAATCGGGAACATCTCGACGATGGCTTGGAGGGTGTGCTCAACAGTGGGATAACTGCCGCGCTGACCATAGCCGTTATAGCCATCGATACCCGCGCCAATCACCAAGTCGCCCTTGTCGGATTGGCTGATATAGCCATGCACTTGATTAGACATCACCACGGTATCGAGAACCGGTTTGATCGGTTCGGAAACCAGGGCCTGCAACGGGTGGGACTCCAGCGGCAGCTTAAAGCCCGCCATGTTGGCCAGCACCCCGGAATTACCGGCAGCGACGCAACCCACGGTTTTGGCCTCAATATCGCCGCGATTGGTGTGGACGCCATAGACTCGGCCATCACGGATTTTGAAGCCGGTGACTTCGGTTTGCTGGAGGATATCCACCCCATGGGCGTCAGCGCCGCGTGCATAGCCCCAGGCCACAGCATCGTGGCGCGCCACACCAGCCTGAGGCTGCCAGGAAGCGCCCAAAACGGGGTAACGGGCGCTGGTTGAACAATCCATGATGGGCACGAGTTCCTGCACACCTCGCGCATCCAGCACCTCACCGTAGATACCGTTCAAGCGATTGGCGTTAACCCGGCGCTGGATATCGCGCATGTCCTGGAGGGTATGTCCCAGGTTGAGTACGCCGCGCTGGGAAAACATCACGTTGTAGTTAAGGKCTTGGGAAAGCCCCACCCACAGCTTCATCGCATGATCGTAAAGGGCGGCCGCCTCATCCCATAAATAGTTGGAACGCACGATGGTGGTATTACGGGCAGTATTGCCCCCACCCAGCCAGCCCTTCTCAATCACTGCCACATTCTTAATGCCGAACTCTTTAGCCAAGTAATAGGCCGTGGCCAAGCCGTGGCCACCGCCGCCAACGATGATCACATCGTACTGCTTCTTGGGGGTAGGGTTGCGCCACTGGCGCTCCCAGTTCTCATGGTGGCTCAGCGCGTGCTTGMCCAGGCCGAAGCCGGAATAGCGTTGCATAGGGCGCTCCTCTTAAGCTATAGATTCGACGGCTTCGACGGTTTCAGCATAGACAGGATGCCGAGCACACACGTCGGTCACTTTGGCCTGCACGTCAGCTTCAATGGAGGCGGTGTCGCTTCCGGTGGTCAACTCGTCCAGAATGYCGCATATCCAACCCGCCAGCTCGCTACACTCTTCAGCATCAAAGCCGCGCGTGGTTACCGCGGGGGTACCGATACGCAGACCAGAGGTCACAAAGGGGCTTTGAGGATCATTGGGCACCGTGTTTTTATTAACCGTGATATGTGCACGGCCAAGTGCGGCATCGGCATCTTTACCGGTGATGCCCTGGCGGATAAGTGAGACCAGAAAGAGGTGGTCGTCGGTACCGCCAGATACCACGTCATAACCGCGCTCAATAAACACTTTGGCCATGGCCTGGGCGTTATCAATCACCTGCTGCTGGTAGCGCACAAACTCCTGGTTCATGGCCTCCTTAAACGCTACCGCCTTGGCAGCGATCACATGCATCAACGGCCCGCCCTGCTGGCCTGGGAAAACCGCCCCATTGAGCTTCTTGTACAGAGCCTCGTCGCCATGGGCGGAGAGAATCAAACCACCCCGTGGGCCGCGCAGTGTTTTATGGGTGGTGGTGGTGACCACATGAGCGAAGGGAAGCGGGCTTGGATAGAGGCCAGCGGCCACTAAGCCAGCGACATGCGCCATATCGACCATTAACCAGGCCCCTACCTCGTCGGCGATGGCGCGAAAGCGTCGCCAGTCCACCACGCGAGAATAGGCTGAAAAGCCCGCAATGATCATCTTCGGCTGGTGCTCGCGGGCTAAGCGCTCGACTTCGTCGTAATCGATCTCACCGGTTTCCGGTTTGAGGCCGTACTGCACCGCGTTGTAATGCTTGCCCGAGAAATTAGGGGCGGCCCCATGGGTTAAGTGCCCACCGTGGGCAAGGCTCATACCCAATACGGTATCGCCCGGCGATACCAGCGCCATAAACACAGCGGCATTGGCCTGGGCACCAGAATGCGGTTGCACATTGGCATAGTTGGCACTGAACAGGTGGCAGGCGCGCTCAATGGCCAACGCCTCAACCTTATCAACGAACTCACAGCCACCGTAGTAGCGGCGGCCTGGATAGCCTTCTGCATACTTATTGGTCAGCTGTGTACCTTGCGCTTCCATAACAAGTTTGCTGGTGTAATTTTCGGAGGCGATCAACTCAATATGCGCTTCTTGGCGAACCGTTTCTTCAGCGATTGCTTCAGCAAGCAGACTGTCGTAATTGGCCAAACGGGCATTGGGGGAAAAATTATTGTGAAGCATTACCGCCTCCTCATTAGTCACTTTGTTATTAAGTGCTCGACATACTCTTTAATGCTGATAAACCCAGGTCGCTTTCAACCACAGTCCCTATCAACGCGTTCTTACCGCGATACTATCGTTGGTGTGCGGGCCCAAGATGCTCGGCGACGTCACCACGCGATGTATTTGCGACATCGGCAAGATTTAGAAAGMAAAGCGCCCTTTACGGCATTAGCCATAAAGGGCGCTTTACTATCAGTATTAAAAACATCTACCTGACCTAGAAATCCACGATCAAATCGCCTTTTGGACGACTGCAGCAAGACAGAATGTAGCCTTCTTCAACATCCTCATCCGTAATACCGCCGTTATGCTCCATTTCCACTTCACCCGACTTAAGTGCTACTCGGCAGGTACCGCAAATCCCCATACCACAGGCCTTGGGAATATGTAGGCCAAGCTTCGCTGCTGCCGCATGTACGGTTTCGCCCGGCTGAATGCGGACACTTTTCCCTGAAGACGCAAATTCAATGCTGTGCAGTTCACTGCTATCGACGTTTTCAGCGTCTACTTCTGCTTGCTCAGCCAACTCACGCACATCCTCACGCACGTCGATCGGCGTGGCGCCAAATAGCTCTTCGTGATAATGACTCATGTCAAAATTGTGGTGGCGCAGAATACTTTTTATGGCGTTCATATAGGGTGCAGGACCGCAACAAAAGATCTCCCGCTCCATAAAGTCCGGCACTATCAGCTCAAATAGCGGCTGGGKGAGGTAGCCACGATAGCCAGCCCATGCCTCGCCAATATCTTCTTTGCTTTCACAAATGATGTGCAGCTTGAACTCGGGAATGCGCGAAAACATATGCACCAGCTCACGGTGATAAATGACATCGCGAGGGGCCCGGGCGCTATGCACGAATTCAACGTCCACAGCGGCATTGGTATCAAACAGCCAGCGCGTCATGGACATCAAGGGGGTAATGCCCACACCGCCAGAAAGAAATAACACTTTTTCGGCAGGGAAATCGATAGAGTTAAAATTGCCTACCGGCCCGTGCACCACCAGCTCGTCGCCCACCTTTAAATTGGCGTGCAGCCAATTAGAAACCTTGCCCCCCGGAATCTGTTTAACGGTGATGGAAAAGCTATAAGGGATGGAGGGGGAACTGGAAATCGTATAGGAGCGCATGATCGGCTGATGATCAATCTCTAGCTCCAGGGTCACGAACTGGCCAGGTTTGAAGAAGAACAGCACAGGCTGCTCGGCCATAAAGCAGAATGTGCGCACATCCTGGGTTTCTTGGATCACCTTAACGCAACGCACCTGATGACGGCCGTTGGTCCAGGTTTGGGTCGTGACCGGATTAAAGAAATTAGTTGTCATTTTGCCTCTGCCTGACCAGCCTTCATCGCTTTGCATCACCGAACCGTATTCGCTATACGGCCAGCACTTTGATCTGCATTTTGGGGATGCGCCTGCTAACCGACTTACCTGACAGCGACCCACACTTACCTCGTGCCACTCTTTATCGTTTAGAAACCTCTGTTTTAGTCGCCACTACGTCACCTTATGTCGCGGGCAGATAACTGGCAGGGGTTAGCCTGCAACACAATCGGTGACTGACTGAAGCCACATTTGAATAAAACGCCAGGTTACGCAGCAGAACAATAACCAATCTTAACTAACGGTCGTATCGCAGCCCTTGAGGGAAAAGCGGTGGTTTACGAGGATACTGGTATGCAAAAAAGTGTTTCTTATATGATGGATGACCCACTCGCTGCGGCTCGCGAGTCAACGGCCCAAATGCTGCAAGAAAGGGCGCGTACCTTTTCGCTTCCGCAGCCGTTTTATAACGATGCCCGCCTGTTCGCCCTCGATATGCAGGAGGTTTTCGAGAAAGAGTGGCTGTTCGCGGGAATGACCTGCGAGATCCCTACCAAAGGTAATTTCATAACGTTGGATATTGGTGATAATCCCATTGTCATCGTACGCGGTGGTGAAGGCACGATTCATGCCTTTCACAATGTCTGCCGCCATCGCGGGTCGCGACTTTGCACAAAGGATAAAGGCAAGGTGGCAAAACTCGTCTGTCCGTATCACCAGTGGACCTACGAGCTTGATGGCCGCTTGCTGTTTGCCGGTAGCGATATGGGCACTGACTTCAACCTCGATCAATTTGGGCTCAAGCCGGTCAGCGTTCGCACCGCCGGTGGGTTTATGTTTATCAACCTAAGCGACGAACCGACCTCGATTGACGATTTTCTGGTAACCCTTGAGCATTATCTTGAGCCGTACCAGATGGACAACGTCAAGATCGCCACCGAGTCCAGCATTGTCGAACAAGCCAACTGGAAGCTCGTGATCGAAAACAATCGCGAGTGCTATCACTGCAACGGCGCACACCCTGAGCTGCTGAATTCATTGCAAGAGTTTGATGATACCGACGACCCCCGTGCGACACCTGCTTACAAGGAGCTAGTGGCCCGCAAGCAGGCGGACTGGGATCAGGAGCAGGTGCCTTACCAACTGACGCGGCTTGGCCAGCAGAACCGTCTGACCCGCACGCCGCTGTTGGATGGCATTGTCTCCATGACAATGGACGGCAAACCCGGCTGCAAGAAGCTGATGGGTCGCCTGAAAAGTCCCGACATGGGTTCTCTGCGCATCCTGCATCTGCCCAATTCATGGAATCACTTCATGGGCGATCACGCGGTGGTATTTCGCGTGTTACCGCTTGGCCCGCAGCAAACCGTGGTGACCACCAAGTGGCTGGTTCATAAAGATGCCGTAGAGGGCGTTGACTACGACCCCGAGCAGCTTCGCCGAGTATGGGACGCGACCAACGACCAGGACCGCCAACTCGCCGAAGAGAACCAGCGTGGCATTAACTCCAAGGCTTACCAACCCGGCCCTTACTCTGAAACCTATGAGTTTGGCGTTATCGACTTTATCGACTGGTACGCCGCCCGCATGCTTGAGAACCTAGGATATGATGCGCCGACGTTACACTTAGCCCAAGGTTAAAACGTGAAGGATCAAGGCAGCGACGTTTACCGTCACTAGGACTTAGCCAGAGTAGCTGACAACGTGTACACATAAGAGACACCTGTGTACACTTTGCCACACTATTCCTAGACTATTCTTAGAGACCTGCTCAATGCCACCCACCGATACGCCCAACGCTAAAGGCTCCCAAGACGTCTGGCTCGACGCGGCGTTTGAGCTGCTACTCGAATCGGGCGTCGATAGCGTGCGCATTCTTTCCCTGGCCAAGCGACTAAAGCTTTCTCGAACCAGTTTCTACTGGTTCTTCAAGGATCGCGAGGCACTGCTGGAAGCACTGATCGCACGCTGGCGTGAAAAGAATACCCAAGGGCTAGTGAATCAGACCGAAGCCTATGCCGAGAATATCGTCGAGGCGATGCTCAATGTCTTCGACTGCTGGCTGGATCCTAAACTGTTCGACTCCCCGCTAGAGTTCGCCATGCGCAGTTGGGCGCTACAGTCAGCGTCAGTAGTGAGTGAAATCGATGCAGCTGATGCCACCCGTATCGAAGCACTGGCGCGCATGTTCCAGCGCTACGGCTATGATCCGCTGGCGGCCAACGTTCGGGGCCGCACCATCTACCTAACCCAGATCGGCTATATCTCGATGAAGACCCAGGAACCCCTCGAAGTGCGCATGCAGCGCATCCCCGCCTATGTCGAAATTTTCACCGGCCAGCCGCCTGGTTCCAGGGAATTGCAACGCTTCTATGCCCGCCATGGAAATTCTCCAGCCGGCACCGGCTAGTCCACGGCAAGCCTAATCGGCTAACGCCACCTACCGCGCCGCCGTCCTAACGGTCGAACATGCTCGCCCCTCAATGTACATCAATGAACATTATATTGACATCAATGAACATTAGCGCCTAGATTTATCAAATACACAACAAAATGGCGTCCTGTCCATGCTTAACGATCCGCTACTGCAGCCCTTTCAGCTAAAGCACCTGACCCTGAAAAACAGGCTTATGGTGACAGCCCATGAGCCCGCTTATCCTGAGGACGGGATGCCCAAGGCACTCTACCGTGCCTACCACGTCGAGCGCGCCAAGGCAGGCCTTGGCCTTACCATGACCGCTGGATCCGCGGCGGTGGCCAAGGACAGCCCACCCGTGTTCAACAACATCCTCGCCTACAAGGATGAAGTGGTGCCCTGGATGCGCGAGCTGACCGACGCCTGCCACGAACACGGCACTGCGGTGATGATCCAGTTGACCCACCTGGGCCGGCGCACCCGTTGGGATAAGGGTGACTGGCTGCCTGCGGTATCGTCTTCGCATCGTCGCGAGGCGTCCCACCGCGCTTTTCCCAAGCAGGTCGAGGAGTGGGATATCGAGCGCCTGATCCGCGACTACGCCGATGCCGCCGAGCGTATGCATGCCGCCGGTCTCGATGGCATCGAGCTACAGGCCTATGGCCACCTGATGGATCAGTTCTGGTCGCCACTGACCAATACCCTTGAGGGGCCTTATGGCGGGGATCTCGATAACCGGCTGCGTTTCACCTTCGACGTGCTGCGCGCCATTCGCCAGCGGGTTGGCGAGGCGCTCATCGTCGGCGTGCGCTACACCGGCGACGAGATGCTGCCGGGCGGGCTGACCTCCGGCGACGGGATGGAGATCTCACGGCGCTTGAAGGACAGCGGTCTGGTCGACTTTCTCAACGTGGTTCGTGGCCACATCGACACCGATGCGGGGCTCACCGACGTGATTCCCATCCAGGGTATGCCCAGCGCCCCGCACCTGGATTTTGCCGGCGAAATACGCCGTGAGATCGACTTCCCCACCTTCCATGGCGCCAAAATCCAGGATGTTGCCACTGCCCGTTATGCCATCGCCTCAGGCAAGGTCGACATGATCGGCATGACCCGTGCCCACATGGCCGACCCGCACATCGTGCGCAAGATCGCCGAAGGGCGGGAGGAAGAGATCCGCCCCTGCGTCGGCGCCAACTATTGCCTTGATCGCATCTATCAAGGCGGTGCCGCCTACTGCATCCATAACGCCGCCACCGGGCGCGAAACCACCATGCCCCACACCATTTCAAAGGCGGCACAGCAACGGCGAGTCATTATTATTGGCGCAGGGCCAGCGGGGTTGGAAGCCGCACGTGTTGCCGGTGAGCGTGGCCATTCGGTAGTGGTGCTGGAAGCCGCTAGCGATGCCGGTGGGCAGGTGCGACTCACCGCCCAGAGCGAGCGGCGCCGTGAGATGCTGGGCATAATCGATTGGCGCTTGGCGCAGTGCGAAGCGCTGGGTGTCGAGATCCGCTACAACGTCTGGGCCGAGGTGGAGGACGTGCTCGCCGAGCAGCCGGACGTGGTGATCGTGGCCACCGGCGGCTACCCCATGGAAGACCAGCCTGAGGTCGGCAGCGACTTAGTCGTCAATACCTGGGACATACTCTCCGGGCACGTGCCGCCGGGCAAACGGGTATTGCTGTTCGACGATGCAGGCGACCATGCCGCCCTGCAGGCGGCGGAGATCATTGCCGCCGCGGGGGGCGAATTGGAGATCATGACGCCGGATCGCACCTTCTCCGCAGAGATCATGGCCATGAACCTGGTGCCCTACATGCGTGCCCTGCAGCGCCCCAACGTCACCTTCACAACCACTTACCGGCTGAAGTCCGTGCAGCGTAATGGAAGCGAGCTACTGGCCAAGATCACCAGCGACTACATGGATCTGGAGCACGAACGGCGCATCGACCAGGTAGTGGTCAACTACGGTATCACGCCCATGGCCGACATCTATTTCGAGCTCAAACCGCACGCCAGCAATGGCGGCGAGGTGAACTACGATGACCTGATCGTGGGCAACCCTCAGCGCGTCATCAACAATCCGGATGGCCATTTCCAGCTGTTCCGGATCGGCGATGCCGTCGAGTCCCGGAACACCCACGCGGCCATCTACGACGCGCTCAGGTTGGTCAAGGACATTTAATACGGCGTCCTATTTTCCACCTCCATTGCTCCTCCATCGACGGGCTCTTTTCCGGCAGACACAAGGCGACAGGCGGCATACTTGAACTCCGGAATCTTGCCATAAGGATCCAACGCCGGGTTGGTCAACAGGTTGGCCGCCGCTTCTCCGTAGCAGAAGGGCACGAAGACCATCCCCTCCGGCATCCCCGGATCCGTCCTCGCCTTGAGAGTGATGGAGCCCCGCCGGGTGGCAATGGTCAGATCATCGCCTGGGGCGATCCCGAGTCGGATAAACTCGGCGGGCGCCAAGCTCGCCACGGCTTCCGGTTCCAGGTCATCAAGCACTTTGGCGCGCCGGGTCATCGAACCAGTATGCCAGTGCTCTAACTGACGCCCGGTGGTCAGTACCGTTGGGTAGTCATTATCAACCGGCTCATCCGGCGGCAGCGGGCGCGTGGGGGCAAATTTCGCCCGACCGCTGGCGGTGGGAAAAGCATCGCTGAAGACCACGTCGTGCCCCGGCGCGTCCTCCGCTGGGCAGGGGTAGGTCACCGACTGCTCGCGCTCCAAACGCTCCCAGGAAATATGGTCGAGAGAGGCCATGCCTTGCTTCATCTCGGCGAAGACGTCCCGCGGATGCTGGTAATCCCAGTCCAGGCCAAAGCGTTTGGCGATTTCCTGGATAATCCACCAGTCCGGCTTGGCCTGGCCCGGTAGCGGCAACGCCGCGCGCCCCATCTGCACTTGCCGATTGGTGTTGGTGACGGTGCCATTTTTCTCAGGCCAGGCGGAGGCAGGCAGAATGACATCGGCAAACTGGGCAGTCTCAGTGACAAACAGATCCTGCACCACCAGATGTTCCAGCTTGGCCAGGGCGGCCCGGGCATGGGCCAGATCCGGGTCGGACATCGCCGGGTTTTCACCCTGGATATACATGCCGCGAATGGTGCCCGCGGTGATAGCGTCCATAATTTCCACCACGGTGAGACCCGGCGTGGGATCCAGTTTGGTATTCCACAGTTCTTCGAACGCCGCACGAACTTGATCATCATTGACCGGCTGGTAGTCGGGCATAACCATGGGAATCAGCCCGGCATCAGAAGCCCCCTGAACGTTGTTCTGCCCCCGCAAAGGATGCAGGCCGGTGCCGGGGCGACCGGTCTGGCCGCAGGCCAAGGCCAGCGAGATCAGGCAGCGGGCGTTATCGGTACCGTGGGTGTGCTGGGAAATGCCCATGCCCCAGAAAATCATCGCCCGCTCGGCGTTGGCATACAGCCTAGCCACTTCGCGAATGGTCTCGGGCTCAACGCCGCACAGGCCGCTCATCGCTTCGGGGGTCATGTCGACGGTATGAATTTTCAGGGCCTCGAAGCCCTCGGTATGCTCGGCGATATAAGCCGTATCATAAAGTTCTTCGCTGATGACCACATTCAGCATGGCATTAAACAGGGCCACGTCGGCGCCCGGTGAAAAGCGCACGCTCAGGTGGGCGTAGGCATCCAGCGACTGACCACGGGGGTCGATTATCACTATCTTAGTACCGCGCTTGGCGGCCTGTTTAAAGAAGGTGGCCGCCACCGGATGGTTTACCGCGGGATTACAGCCGGTAAGAATCACCACGTCGGCCTGGCTGGCCTGCATAAAGGAGGCGGTGACCGAGCCTGAACCAATACACTCCATGAGTGCCGCCACGGAGCTTGCGTGGCACAAGCGGGTACAGKGATCTACATGATTGGAGCCAAAGCCGGTACGCACCAGCTTCTGGAACAGCCACGCCTCTTCGTTGGAGCACTTGGCGCTGCCGAACCCAGCCAGGGCGTCAGGGCCATGGCTCGCTTTAAGGTCGACAAGTCCGCTGGTAGCAAAATCCAGGGCCTCATCCCAGCTAGCCTCCCGGAAATGGGTCAGGGGCTGGGCGGGGTCGAAGTCTGGATCAATCCCTTTAGCGACACCTTCGCGGCGAATCAGCGGAGCGATTAGTCGGGATGGATGGCGCGGATAGTCATAGCCGAAGCGGCCTTTAACACATAGCCGGTTCTCGTTAGAGGGGCCGTCGCGGCCCTCCACATAAAGGATCTCATCGTCCTTGATATGGTAGGTGAGCTGGCAACCCACCCCGCAGTAGGGGCATACCGAGTCGACCTTGCGGTCAGCCACCGCAGAATCGCCGCGCCCTTCTGCGTTAACCAGGGTGGCGGGCATAAGCGCGCCAGTGGGGCAGGCTTGAACGCACTCGCCGCAGGCCACGCAGGTGCTATCGCCCATGGGGTCGTCGAAATCAAACACGATCTTGGATGCCGCCCCACGATGAGCCAGACCGATAACGTCGTTGACCTGTACTTCGCGGCAGGCCCGCACACACAGGTTGCACTCGATGCAGGCGTCAAGATTGACGCGCATGGCTGAGTGGCTGCTGTCCTGAGCCAGGCTATCCGCCCGGTCAGCTACATGGTGAACGGTGGGCGCCGAGCGCTCTGCGCGCCTGGGCAGTTTGCGGCGCACCGCCGTAGCATCAATGGCCAGTTGGTCGGCCATGGCCCAGAAGTGGCTTGAGCGGTCGGGGCTCTCTTCTCGCTCGGGCTGGTCGACCAGCAGCATTTCCATGACCATCTTGCGGGCCGTATAGGCTCGTTCGGAATTGGCGCTCTTGACCACCATACCGGGGGCTGCTTCACGTAGACAGCTGGCGGCCAGGGTACGCTCGCCCTCGATTTCCACCATACAGGCTCGGCAGTTGCCGTCGGCGCGGTAACCGCTTGTGTCCTTAAAACACAGGTGGGGAATGGTCTCGCCGGCGCGCTTGGCCACCTGCCAGAGGCTTTCACCGGGGCTTGCACTCACCTCAACACCATCCAGCGTCAGGGTAAAGCTTGTGCCTGGGTTTTGTTCGCTCATGCTCATGTTCATCTCCCCTACCCCCTGACGATGACATTCTGGGCGGCAAGTTCACCGCGAAAATCCTTGAGCAGCCCCAGCACCGGGTTAGGTGCCGCCTGACCAAGCCCACAAATGGAGGCATCGATCATCACCTGGGAGAGCTGCGTCATTAGCCCGGCATCCCACTCATTCCGCTCGAGCAGCGTGAGCATTTTTTCCGTGCCCACCCGGCAGGGCGTGCATTGGCCACAGGACTCATCGGCAAAGAAGGCCAATAGGTTGGTAGCCACCCCGCGCAGATCGTCCTGATCGGAGAGTACGATCACCGCAGCGGAACCGATAAAACAGCCGTGCTCCTGGAGGGTGTCGAAATCGAGGGGAATGTCAGCCTTGGCAGCGGGCAGAATGCCGCCGGAGGCGCCGCCGGGCAAGTAGGCCGCCAAGCGGTGGCCGTCGGCCATGCCGCCGCAATACTCGTCAATTAATTCCTGTAGTGTTATCCCCGCAGGCGCCAAATACACACCCGGCTGCTTGACCCGACCCGAGACCGAGAAACTGCGTAACCCTACGCGGCCGTGGCGACCCTGGCTGGAGAAAGCCTCAGCGCCGCGCTGCCAGATCATGGGTATCCAGTAGACGGTCTCGACGTTATTGACCAGCGTCGGCCGATCAAAGAGCCCCTTCTGAGCCACAAACGGCGGGCGGTGCCTGGGTTTGCCCGGCTTGCCTTCCAGGGACTCGATCATCGCCGACTCTTCGCCGCAGATATAAGCCCCCGCGCCGCGGCGCAGCACAATGTAACCCGGCGCCACCAGACCAGCGGCCTCCAGTTCGCCAATGGCCTCGCGCAGTACGCCATGTAACGCCGGGTATTCATCGCGCAAATAGATATACAGCGCCTCGGCCTCTACCGCCCAGGCGCTGACCAAGGCACCTTCAAGAAACTGGTGCGGCGAATTTTCCAAGTAATAGCGATCCTTGAAGGTACCGGGTTCGCCCTCGTCGGCATTAATAGCGCAGTAACGGGGCCCAGCCTCCTGGCGCACAAAAGTCCACTTTTTGAAGGTAGGGAAACCCGCGCCACCCAGGCCGCGCAGATTGGCCTGCTGCATCGCCTCCATGAGCGTTTCCACCGTGACTTCGCCGCTGTGGCAGGCCTGGAGCAGCGCGAAACCGCCCTCGTGGCGATAACCGTCCAGCCGCTGCCACTCGATGGGGTCAGGGTGAAAGTGCGACGCCTCAATCACCGATGCAATGCGCGCCTGAGTGGCGAACACCACATGGTTATGCCCCAACTCTACTACCGGGGCCGTGTCGCAGCGCCCCATACAAGGAGCCCGCAGCACCCGCACCTGTTCGATATCCACGTTCGCTTCCAGCTGTGCCTTAAGCGCCTCGGCACCGGCTAGCTGGCAGGTCAGTGAGTCACAAACGCGGATAGTCACCGCGGGCGGTGGCAGCTGGTCGTCGTGGATGACATCGAAGTGGGCGTAGAAAGTGGCGGTCTCGTAAACGGCCGCCATGGGCAGGTTCATGTAAGCCGCCAGGGCACGCAAATCCGCCAGCAGCAGATGGCCCCGGGTGTCCTGAATGTTGTGTAAATGTTCAATGAGTAGGTCGCGGCGGCGCAACGTGGCGTTCTGGCGTTCGTCACCCAGCAGTTCACGCAACCCCTCAAGAAGACTGGGATCGAGATCACGGCCGCGGGGCTTGCCGCGGAAGCGGCGCTTGGGGGTCACGGTCTGGACGGTCATGGGGTACTCATTATTATCTTGATCGGTTTTATACCGGATGAACAAAAACGGCACCCCGCGGGGCGCCGTCTAGGGTCGCACTAGCCTACCCTCAGGCAGGGATCAGGGCTTATTAAATAAGTTATTAAGCCACGCTGCCATGGGGGTCAATAACGAATTTCTTGGCAGCGCCGCCATCGAAGTCGGCATAGCCCTGGGGTGCCTGATCCAGAGTGATCATCTGGACATTCACCGCATCGGCAATATTGACCTTGCCAAACAGAATAGCCTGCATTAGTGGTCGATGGTACTTCATCACCGGGCACTGTCCAGTATGGAAGCTGTGGGACTTGGCCCAACCAAGCCCAAAGCGCATGCTCAGAGCACCCTGTTTGGCGGCCTCGTCCTCCGCACCCGGGTCCTCGGTCACATAGAGGCCTGGAATACCGATCTGCCCACCCGCGCGGGTCAACGACATCGCCGAGTTGAGCACTGTGGCGGGCGCTTCTTTGCCGTGATTGCAGCCACAGGCGTGGGCCTCAAAACCAACACAGTCGACAAAGGCATCGACCTCACGCTCGCCGAGGATCACCTCGATCTTGTCGGCCATGTCGCCATCCTGGGTCAGGKCGATGGTTTCGCAGCCAAAGCTGCGGGCCTGGGCCAGGCGCTCTTCGATCATATCACCAACGATCACGCAGGCCGCACCCAGCAGCTGAGCGGAAACTGCAGCGGCCAGCCCCACTGGCCCAGCACCAGCGATATAGACGGTGCTGCCGGGGCCGACACCGGCGGTCACACAGCCGTGGAAGCCGGTGGGGAAAATATCGGAGAGCAGGGTCAGATCTTTGATCTTCTCCATGGCCTGATCGGCATCCGGGAACTTCAGCAGGTTAAAGTCCGCATAGGGAACCATGACATATTCAGTCTGGCCGCCGMCCCAGCCGCCCATATCCACGTAGCCATAGGCGGCGCCAGGGCGAGATGGATTGACGTTGAGGCAGATACCGGTGCGGCCTTCCTTGCAGTTGCGGCAGCGGCCGCAGGCAATATTGAACGGCACTGAGACTAAATCGCCTGGTTGGATAAATTCCACGTCGCGACCGCATTCGACAACAAGACCTGTGATCTCGTGACCCAGAACCAAACCCGAAGGCGCGGTGGTGCGCCCTCGCACCATATGCTGGTCGCTGCCGCAAATATTGGTAGTAACCACTTTAAGGATGACGCCGTGGTCGCACTTGCGGTTACCGATAGCGAGTTCGGGATAGGCAATGGTTTCGACGGCGACTTCACCCGGCCCTTTGTAGACGACGCCGCGGTTGGCTGCATTCATGGCTGGCTCCTGCTGTTTATTGTTGTGTTCGTAATGGTTGATTGCGCTATCCCACCCTAGCCCCTCCGCGCCTTAGGACTTACCCGAATAAGGCACTCACATATCTATTCAAGACATCCTAGCCAAGACGAATAGCTAGAGGTCGCTTTCACGACACTCCTCCTTTCAAACAGGCCCAACAATTCATGGCGTCGGCGATGATGACGCATACCCGACGCCTAACAAGAGCCACCAAGGAAACCCGATGAAGAACAACGACGACCCGGTTCTGTCGCCCGGACAGGACAATACACAGATCTTGGGGTTGGACTTTCATAACCCCGTCTTTCCGCTTTCTGCTCTAGCCATCCTACTGTTTATTATCTACGCGCTGGTCTATCCAGATGCTGCTAATACTCACTTAGGGCTTGCCAAGAACTGGTCGATTGAACACTTCGACTGGCTGTTTATGATTGCTGGCAATATTTTTGTGGTGTTTTGTCTTGTGCTGATCTGCTTGCCACTCGGGCGGATTCGTCTAGGCGGCAAGGATGCAAAACCGGAATACTCACGCACCTCCTGGTTCGCCATGCTGTTTGCGGCGGGCATGGGGATCGGCCTGATGTTCTGGAGCGTTGCTGAACCAGTAGCCTATTATACCGACTGGTATGGAACCCCCTTGAATACACCAGCGGGAACGCCGGAGGGCGCCAGCGCCGCCATGGGGGCAACCATGTTCCACTGGGGACTGCACCCCTGGGCCATTTATGGCGTGGTGGCACTCTCACTCGCTTTCTTTGCTTATAACAAAGGCCTGCCACTGACGCTTCGCTCCGCCTTTTACCCGATCCTTGGCGAGCGAACCCGCGGCTGGGCAGGCCATATCATCGATATTCTTGCCGTGCTGGCCACCATCTTTGGCCTGGCCACCTCGCTAGGCTTCGGCGCTACCCAAGCAGCTGGAGGCCTCGCCTATTTGTTCGACATTCCCAATACCATCGGCACACAGCTGGCGATCATCCTAGTGGTCACGGTGATCGCGCTGTTCTCGGTATGGCGGGGAATCGACGGTGGCGTTAAGTTGTTCTCGAATATCAACATGGTCATTGCGGCGGCGCTGCTGCTGTTTGTGGTTATAGCGGGGCCTMCCTTGATGATTCTGACAGGCATTGGCACCACGGCGCTGGACTACGTGGGCCACCTTCTGCCGCTGTCGAACTGGATTGGCCGCGAGGACGATACCTGGTACCACGGCTGGACGATCTTTTACTGGGCGTGGTGGATCTCCTGGTCTCCGTTTGTCGGCATGTTCATTGCCCGCGTATCCCGGGGGCGCACGGTTCGTGAGTTTCTTATCGCCGTACTGCTGGTACCAACGCTGGTCACACTGGTCTGGATGAGCGCCTTTGGCGGCACGGCGCTTTATCAAGCTGAAAATGGCGTGGGTGAACTGGCCAACGGCATTAGCGATGTCTCTCTGGCCATGTTCCATATGCTGGAGCAGCTGCCCCTGACCAGCATCACGTCAACGCTGGCGATTATTCTGGTGCTGGTGTTCTTCATTACCTCATCAGACTCAGGCTCGCTGGTCATCGACAATATCACCGCAGGCGGCAAAACCGATGCGCCCAAGGGCCAACGGGTATTCTGGGCCGCACTGGAAGGTGTGATTGCCGGTGCGCTGCTCTATGGTGGGGGAAATACCGCCCTCAGCGCACTTCAGGCGGGCGCGGTGGCCACGGGGCTCCCCTTTACGCTGGTTCTCTTGCTGATGTGCTTTAGTCTCTATATGGGGCTTCACAAGGAGTGGCGTGAACTTAACGCGGTGCCAAAAACCGCTAGTTAATCATCTCTAAACCGCCCGCCTACTCCGCGGGCGGTTTTCTTCTTCTGCCGATCGAGAGGCAAGACGATGCAGGTAAGTTCTTACCAGCGCGGTCTACTCACGGTGGTCTTGGGCGTGGTGTTTCTCAGCTTCGACGGTTTGCTGATACGCCTTGCACACACCAACGGCTGGACCATCGTATTCTGGCGCGGTTTGTTGATGTTCTGCGTGCTGGGGCTTTTATGCTGGGCTGGCAAGCGGCTAACAACGCTGAGAAGCAACCCGTTCTCTTCACTGGCCTCGGCGCTGCTGTTGGGTCTGATATCTAGCCTGTTTGTGCTGGCGGTCATGAACGCCAATGTGGCCAATGTGGTGGTGATCCTGAGTACCGCGCCGCTGTTTGCTGCGCTGTTTTCACGGGTTTTCCTGGGTGAAAAAGTCGCGCTGCGAACACTGGTGGCCATTGCTGTCTGTATGCTGGGCATGGGTCTGGTGTTCATGGGCGAGGGGGCCATGGGGATGCTGGTAGGTAATCTTTATGCCTTGTCGGCCGCGGCAGCTATCGGCGGCAACCTGACCCTGCTGCGCCGCTATCCAGCGATTGATCCTATGACGGTGATTGCCGGTGGTGGGTTGCTCTCGGCGGCGGTTGCCCTGCCCATGGCCTCGCCGCTGGATCTGGATGCCCAGCGTTATGGCGTACTGACGCTGATGGGGCTGGTGCAGATGCCCTTGGCCACGGTGCTGATCAACAGCGCCACCCGCTACCTGTCGTCGACGGAAGTGGCGCTGTTTTATTTGGTCGAAACCGCATTGGGCACGCTGTGGGTATGGTGGTTGTTAGCGGAGACACCCACGMCCTCGACGCTACTCGGTGGTGGTGTGGTTATCCTGATACTGGTAGTGCATGCATGGATAGGCTTGCGTCTGGAAAGGCAGCGTCTGCGGCTTTATCCGGGTTTTATCGGCCAATAGAAAAGCCCGCCTTAAAAAAGCGGGCTTGAGTGATGATTAGCGGCGTGATGCGCAGGCTAGTTCAGCGCAGCACATCCTCCTCCTTGAGCAGCTTGTAGATCGCCTCGGCGCCCTGTTCGGGGGACACATCGGTGAGCACCTGCCCGCCTTTGCCCTCCGACTTCGAAGCTGCCGCCTTGAATCGATCTCTGGCCGACGCAGCTTTAACGATTTTCAGACGCTTGGGCCGTTTACGTGCAGGGGCCAGATGCCACTGGGCCAGCTCGCAGTCGGCTTCAGGGGTAGTGGGCGTGATCGCAAAGGTGGCTCGACGCGCCGGGCCGAAGGCGCTCTGGCGCGCCACCGGCGCTGCTTCATCCACGCTGATGATGGCGGGCAAGCGCACCTTGAGACGGCGACGCTGGCCCCTTGGCAACGCCTGAAGCAGCGTTACCACGCCATTTTCCACCTTTTCTACCGACGCCAAACTATTAACCAATGGCCAGCCGAGATGTTCTGCCAACGCATAGGGCAAAAGCCCAGAGCCTTCACCGCGCTCTGCGCGGGCGCCGGTGATCACTAGCTGAGGCGAGGTTGCGGCCAGGTGTTTCGCCAGAGCAGGAATGGCGTCACTGCCCTCGGGCTGCTCTAGCAGGGTCATGGACTCAAGCCCCATGCCGACGCCTGTGGCCATACCTAAGTAGCCGCGCAGAGCTGCTTCGCTGCTATCGTCCTGGGAACCCGCGTGGAGCATGCTGATCCGGGTGCCCGGCAGCTCGGCCTCTATGGCCAGCGCAAGCTCCAGGCCCCGGGCATCCTGCTCTGCGCGCCTCGCACGGCCGGTGGTAGGGTGACGGCCGATGGAGACCAGCACCGCCACGTCGATTCCCTGTTGTTGTTGCTTCTGGTGTAGATCAGGCTGCATCGCGCTGCCCTCCCCGCTGCTGTTCCACCATGGCCACTAGCGCGGCCAGAATTTGCGTGCTGTCGCCAATTACCGCCAGGTCGGCGCGCTTGATGATGTCGCACCCCGGATCGAGATTGATCGCCACCACCTTGTCGCAGCGCTGAATGCCCTGCAGGTGCTGGATAGCGCCTGAAATACCCACCGCCATATAAACTCGGGCGGTTACCCAGGTGCCGGTCGCGCCCACCTGACGATCGCGGGCCATAAAGCCGTCGTCCACCGCGACACGCGAGGCCCCTTCGGTAGCGCCGAGGACTTTCGCGGCATGGTGGAAGGCGTCCCMCTGCTTGACGCCGTTGCCACCGGAGAGGATGAACTCAGCCTCGGCCAGCGCCACGCCGGCGGGATCCACCGCCACCTGCCCCAGATCTTCAATACGCGATAGAGTGGTGGGAATTGACGCTGCCAGGGTCAGGTGCTCGGCCACATGCCGCGTCTCGTCCACCGGTTCGGCGCACTCGGCCAGCGCCAGGGCAACCCGCGGAAGAGGGCGCTGGATATCCAGGCTCCCAGCGGCACCACGGGCAGTACAGCGCCAACCCAAAGAGGCCTCATTATCAGCTTCCACCTGCCACACCCCCGTGGCAGCGCGCTCACCCAGGCGCAAGGCAAGCCGCCGCCCCAGATCGGCTCCGCCCAGGGGTGAGTCCGGCAGCAGCCAGAAGCGCGGCGTCATCTCCCGTTCGACGGCGCTTAAAGCCGCCAAACGCGCTTCAGGCGCAAACCCCGCGTAAAACTCATCATCAAGATGCACGACGCGATCGATACCGGCTTCGCCCAGCGCCCGCTCCTTAAGCTCGCCGCCCCCCTCGCCCTTATACTCACCAAACAGGATCGCCACCACGGCGCCGGGCTGTTCGCCGTCGGCATCCGCCACACGTCGGGCCAGGCCCAGCAGGTCCTTGTCGTGACCTGAGAGACGCCCGCCGGTCAGGTCGGGCACCACGGCCACCAGGAAGGCGGGCTGATCAATGGTCACCGTGCGGCGGCTATCGCGGGCCGCCGTGGTGGTCGCGGTGGCCTGCCCCCCTTGCTGGAGACCACTACGATCAATCCGTTTGACGCCATTGGGGCCGATAAAGCCGATGGCACGAGGATCCTTGCGCACCACGCCGCTGGGGCCCATCCATTCGCTGACCGCTCCGCCGCCCCTGTTTACACCCAGGGCGGCCAGCACCGCGGCGTTGTCGGGGTGCAGACGGTTTCGGGCGATCCACTCACGACGTGGGTCGCGGCGAATAATCTCACTCATACGATCACCTCTTCAGCAGTCGTCGATGCAGTGGTTCGGCGGGATGCACCGGACACATCGTCAGCGGAACGCCCTACCAGGGCATCGGCCACCAGTTCGGCGATATCGCGCACTTCGGCGCTGGCATCCACCACGCCTTCCAGCATGGCGGTGCATTGCGGGCAGCCCACTGCGACTAGCTCGGCGCCGGTCTCCTTGACGTCATTCATACGCATATCGGGAATCCGCCGTTCACCGGGAATATCGGTAATCGGTGCCCCGCCACCGCCGCCGCAGCAGCGCGAGCGGTAACCGGAGCGTTCCATCTCCTTGACCTCGATGCCCAGCGCCTTAAGCACGTTACGTGGTGCCTCGTATTCACCGTTATAGCGCCCCAGGTAACACGGGTCGTGATAGGTGACGCTGCCACCTTTCCAGGGGGCAAAGGTCAACCGGCCTGCTTCAAACAGTTCGGCGATGAAGGTGCTGTGGTGACGCACCTTGTAGTTGGCATTAAAATCGGGACCGCCCAGCTCACCGTACTCGTTGCCCAGTACATGAAAGCTGTGCGGGTCGCAGGTCACGATCTGCAAGAACTGATACTGGGACAGGGTGGCAATATTGCGTTTCGCCAGGGATTGGAACGTCGCCTCATCGCCCAGACGCCGAGCCACGTCGCCGCTATCGCGCTCTTCAGTGCCCAATACCGCGAAATCGACTTCAGCAGCGCGGAGTACTTTGACCAGTGCGCGCAAGGTGCGCTGGTTGCGCATATCAAAAGCGCCATCCCCCAGCCACAACAGCACATCGACCTGCTTAAGATCCGCCATGAGCGGTAGGTTAAGATCCGCCGCCCAGTTGAGCCGCGAGCCAGGATCGAAACCGCCTGGATTGTCGGTGGCGATCAAATTGTCGAGCACCTCGGCGCCTTTATTGGGCGTTTTGCCACGCTCCAGGGTCAGGTAGCGGCGCATATCGACAATCGCATCCACGTGCTCGATCATCATCGGGCACTCTTCCACGCAGGCCCGGCAGGTCGTACAGGACCATAGGGTATCGGCGTCGACCAACGCTTTTCCTTCCAGCGCCACGATGGGCCCATGGGGCGTTCCCGCGTGCTCGCCTACCGGCTTGCCTGGGTAGGGTGAACCGGCATAGCCCGCATCGCTGCCCCCCGCCATGCCCACCACCATGTCCTGGATCAGCTTCTTGGGGTTGAGCGGCTGACCGGCGGCAAACGCCGGGCATACTGCCTCGCAGCGACCACACTGTACGCAGGCATCGAAGCCCAACAGCTGGTTCCAGGTAAAGTCGGCAGGCTTTTCTACCCCGAGGGGCGCCGCTTCATCCTCAAGGTTTAGCGCCTTGAGGCCCGTTGAGCGACCAGCGCCGCCTTTTTTCGTGGAGAAGCGCTCGGCGCGGCGATGGAAGGCCAGATGTAAGGCACCGGCGAAGGCGTGCTTCATGGGCCCGCCCCAGGTCATGCCAAAAAACATTTCCCCCAGGCCCCAGGCCACGACGCCCGCTAATACCAGCGCCAGCAACCAGCTACTGCCCCCTTCAAGCAAACCTTCGGGCAGCAGACCTACTGTGGGCAGCGTGATCAGGAAGACGCCTATCGAAAACGCCATCAGACTCTTGGGCAGGCGCATCCAGGGGCCTTTGGAGAGCCGAGCTGGGGGGTTAAGCCGCCGCCGCGCCACGAAGAGGCTACCGACGAACATGGAGGCGCTCGCCAGTAGCAGTAATCCGCCTAGCAATGGGTTGGCGATCCCCAAACCGTGCACCAGGATCATCAGCACGGCAGCGGCCACGAAGCCACCGGCGGTGGCCACGTGGGTGTTGGAGATCATTTTGTCACGCCCCACTACATGGTGCAGATCTACCAAATAGCGGCGCGGCAGGGCCACCAACCCCTTGAACAGGTTCACCCGCGATGGGCGCCCCTGACGCCAGAGGCGAATACGGCGAACGGCGCCGATCGCCGCCAGGGCCAAAGCGGTGAAAATCAGTATCGGCAAGAGCGTTTCGAGCATGGTGCTCACCTCATCTTTGGTGCCATTGGCTTTGGCGGCGGGGCTGCTCTAGCGCCCCGCATTATTGTTGGCTTTTGCCTAAGTCAAAAGTCCTTGCAGATTCGCAGGGCGTCGTAGATAGCCGCATGGGTGTTTCGCGGCGCCGTGCAGTCACCCAGGCGGAAGAGCAAGAAGCCATCCCCTTCCTTGCCTCTCTCATCAACCAGGCAAGGCTGCGGTTTGATGGCATAGAGTGCCTCCAAGTCGACCTGCCCTTTGTTGCGGGACTGCTCTTTGAGGGCGTAGTAGAGCGCTTCATCAGGGCGTACGCCGTTCTCGACCACTACCTGATCCACCACGCGCTCTTCCAAAGCACCGGTGTACTCATTTTCGAGCACCGCCACCAGGCCATCGCCCTCGCGGTAAACCTTATGCAGCATCAGGTCGGAGGACATGATCACCTCCTTCTCGTAGAGGCTGCGGTAGTAGGTGGGGAAGGTGGTACCGCCCACCGCCGCGCCGGGCTTTATATCGTCGGTGACGATCTCCACCTTGGCGCCCTTGTCGGCGAGGAAATCTGCTGCAGAGACGCCGGAGAATTCGCAGATGGCGTCATAAATCAGTACGTTTTTACCGGGTGCCACTTTTCCAGAAAGAATATCCCAGGTGCTGACCACCAGGCTCTCCTCAGCACTCTCCGAGTAGCCCCACTCGGGGTGCTGGCTCAGGAAGGGCTGGCCTCCGGTGGCGAGCACTACGATATCCGGGCGCAGGTCGAGCAGTGTTTCTTCATCGGCGCGGGTACCCAGACGCAAATCGACTTTAAGACGCGCCAGCTCCAGCTGAAACCAGCGGGTGATACCGGCGATTTGGTCGCGCTGGGGTGCCTGAGCGGCAATCGTGATCTGCCCACCCAAGGCGTCAGCGGCCTCAAACAGAGTGACATCGTGGCCGCGCTCAGCGGCTACCCGCGCTGCCTCCATACCGCCGGGGCCACCGCCTACTACGACGACTTTGCGCTTAGCGCCTTCGGTTTTTTCAATGATATGCGGCAGCCCCATGTACTCCCGGGATGTCGCGGCGTTTTGAATGCACAGCACGTCGAGGCCCTGGTACTGGCGGTCGATGCAGTAGTTAGMGCCCACGCACTGCTTGATCTGATCGATCTGGCCCATCTTGATCTTGGCGATCAGGTGGGGGTCGGCAATATGTGCCCGGGTCATGCCCACCAGGTCTACGTAGCCCCCTTCGAGAATACGCTGAGCCTGATTGGGATCCTTAATGTTCTGGGCGTGGATCACCGGCACGTTCACCACTTCCTTGATCCCCGCCGCCAGGTGTAAGAACGGCTCCGGCGGGTAGGACATATTAGGAATAACGTTGGCCAGGGTGTTGTGAGTGTCGCAGCCAGAACCGATAACGCCGAAGAAATCCACCATACCGGTGGCATCGTAGTAGGCGGCGATCTGCTTCATATCGTCGTGAGAAAGACCGTCCGGGTGGAACTCGTCGCCGCAAATGCGCATGCCAACACAGAAGTCGTCGCCCACTTCAGCACGCACGGCTTTAAGTACTTCCATGCCGAAGCGCATACGGTTCTCGAAGCTACCGCCCCACTCGTCCTCACGCTTGTTGACCCGTGGGCTCCAGAACTGATCGATCAAATGCTGGTGCACGGCGGAGAGTTCAACGCCGTCGAGGCCCCCTTCCTTGGCTCGGCGCGCGGCCTGGGCAAAGTCACCAACAATACGCCAGATCTCTTCTTCCTCAATGGTCTTACAGGTAGAGCGGTGCACCGGCTCGCGGATACCGGAGGGTGATACCAGGGTCGACCAGTCGAAACCGTCCCACCGGGAGCGCCGCCCCATATGGGTAATCTGGATCATGATCTTGCCACCATGCTTATGCACGGCATCGGCCAAATTCTGGAAGTGCGGAATAATACGATCGGTGGAAAGGTTTACCGAGCTCCACCAGCCCTGAGGGCTATCGATGGACACCACCGATGAGCCACCGCAAATACATAGACCACAACCACCTTTGGCCTTCTCCTCGTAGTACCTGACGTAGCGCTCAGTGGTCATACCGCCGTCGGTGGCATGCACCTCTGCGTGAGCGGTACTGACCACACGGTTGCGGATGGTCAGCTTACCGATCTCGATCGGCTCGAAAATTGCGTCGAATGCCATGATGATCTCTCCTCATTCCCCAGGCTAGCGGAGCTCGTCGGTTAGCGGCTTGACGGCGAAAATGCCTACATCACAGCCGGGCTCGGCGGCWCTCTGGGTCTGCTCAGCAACGGTACGCAGTGAACTTCCGCGGGCAGCGAGGATTTGATCCATGGCACCGGCGAACCAACCGGTGAACATGTACTCTTCCTTGTTGCCGGTTTTGCCAAGCTGGTAAACAAAAGCGCTGTGCTCAAGTCGTACTTGAGCAGTACCCGAGTCGAGATCGATCTGTTCAGTAATGAATAGCCCCCAACCGCGCTGGGAAAGGCGGGTCATGTAGTGCTCAAATACCGCCTCTCCGCTAATGTCGTGTAGTTCGGCCTCTTTCTCACACCAGTGCCAGGCGCTCTTGTAACCTGCGTGATAAAGAATTTCGGCATACTTCTCAGCACCTAGCGCCTCTTCTACGGCTACGTGATTATTGATAAAGAAGTGCCGTGGCACATAGAGCATAGGCAGCGCATCGGTCGTCCAGACGCCTGTTTCGCTATCCACTTCGATGGGCAGTGCGGGGGCCAGTTTGGTCACGGTTGTATTCCTCAAATCTTGATTGTTATGGAGTAGCTAAGCAGCCGTTCTGCAAGGGGAGCGGCACCGGGGATAGGCCGTAGAGGGGGTCTTTTGCCACGGATGGCAAAAGTAGCGTCCAGGGAGGGATTCACAGCGCCCCCTCGTAGGCCTATCGCCGGTAAAGCCGCGTGTTAGGGCACTACTGCGGTTTTACCTTTGGCGCCCGTCCCTCGCTATGTCGGCACCCTCAGGCGCCCCACACGTCCTTGAGCACGCGCATCCAGTTCTCGCCCATGATCTTGCGCACCTGGGTCTCACTTAAGCCGCGCTTGAGGAGTGCCTCGGTGAGATTGGGGAACTCCCCAATGGTGCGGATTCCTTTGGGATTGATGATCTTGCCAAAGTCGGTGAGGCGACGGGCGTAGCCCTTGTCATGGGTCAACCACTCGAAAAACTCTTGACCATGCCCTTGGGTGAAATCGGTACCGATGCCGATAGCGTCCTCACCGACGATATTCATGACGTACTCGATCGCCTCGCAGTAGTCTTCGATGGTTGAGTCGATGCCCTTTTTGAGGAACGGCGCAAACATGGTGACACCAACAAAACCGCCGTGGTCGGCAATGAACTTGAGCTCTTGATCGGATTTGTTGCGCGGGTGTTCTTTAAGGCCAGAGGGCAGGCAGTGGGAGTAACAGACCGGCTTTTTAGACTCGAGGATGACCTCTTCAGAAGTCTTGGCACCGACGTGAGAGAGGTCGCACATGATGCCCACGCGGTTCATCTCGGCGACAATTTCGCGACCAAAACCGGAGAGGCCGCCGTCACGCTCGTAGCAGCCGGTCCCCACCAGATTCTGGGTGTTGTAGCACATCTGTACGATACCCACGCCCAGCTGTTTGAAGATCTCGACATAGCCGATCTGATCCTCGAAGGCATGGGCATTCTGGAAGCCGAAGATAATGCCGGTCTTGCCCTCTTCTTTTGCGCGAGTGATGTCAGCAGKCGTCCGTACCGGGCGCACCAGGTCGCTACACTCCGCCATCAGCTGGTTGGACTTGACGATATTATCGACCGTGGCCTGAAAACCTTCCCACACAGAGACAGTGCAGTTGGCCGCGGTAAGGCCGCCGCGCCGCATGTCCTCTAGCAGTTCACGGTTCCATTTGGCGATGATCAGCCCATCTATAACGATGGCATCATTGTGTAGTTCAGAGGGGGTCATGGCTAAGCTCCAACATTAGTTAATGTAGCGAGCATAGCGCTGACGTTAGGTTGGACTGCTCTTGGAAACGACGGTGGAAATTCCAAAAGCGTCATTGTGCCGTGGATACGACAACAACCCGCCCTCGTTCACTTATTGTCAGTTGGCCAACAGGGAAATTGGCAATCACGGTCATAAAAAAACGTGCGGCTCGAAGCGAGATAGCACGTTATACGCATTGATTGAGCAGCAGGTATCAGTTCAGCAGCAACACGCTGGCAAAGGTCGGTTCTCCCTGTGCATTGGCAAGTGCCTGCTGAGCGCCTGAGGAGGGCTCACGAGCAGTAGATGCGTTCCCCCATTGCCTGAGCAAAGGTGGCGACTTCGGGTTATTGCCTTGACGCTCAACGCCACCCAGGCGCTCATTTCTCGGCGGCACACCAAAGTATTCGCGGTAACACTTAGAAAAATGAGGCGTAGAAACAAAGCCACAAACAGAGGCAATCTCGATAATCGATAAAGGGGTTTGCTTGAGCAATTGACGCGCGCGCACCAGGCGCAACTTGAGATAATAGCGAGACGGTGAACAAAGTAGGTAACGTTGAAATAACCGCTCTAACTGGCGTCGCGAAACATCCACATACCGTGCCAGTTCATCGAGTTCGATCGGCTCCTCAAGATTGGACTCCATCAATGCCACAATCTCCAGCAGCTTGGGCTGGGTAGTACCTAGCACGTGTTTGAGCGGCACACGCTGCTGATCCTGCTCGTTACGCACGCGCTCGTAGATAAACATCTCGGAGATGCCTGCCGAAAGCTCGCGCCCATAGTCGTGGGCAATCAGATTGAGCATCATATCCAGCGGTGCGGTGCCACCAGAGGCGGTGAATCGATCACGGTCGATAGAGAATAGATGCGGCGTCAGAATGACGTTGGGGAAAGCCTCCTGCATAGCGGCCAAGCACTCCCAGTGTACGCTGGTTTCATAGTGGTCAAGCAGCCCCGCCTGCCCCAGCGCCCAACTGCCGGTACACACCGACCCTAAACGCCTTAACTGGCGCGACTGGGACTGCAGCCAACGCACGTGCTCGCGGGTGACACTGTGATGTGGGCCTACCCCGCCGCAAACGACCACCCACTCAAGCGATAGCGGGGTATGCATAGAGGCATCAGGCGTCACCTGTAGCCCATCACTAGCGCGTACCGGCAAGCCATCTTGAGTCAGGGTATACCAACGATACAGCTCGCGGCCGGACAGTTGATTGGCCATCCGCAACGGCTCTATCGCGGAGGCCAGGGAGATCAACGTAAAATTATCTAACAGTAGAAAGCCCAGGGTTTGCGGTTCACCCGCACGGCTAGTATCTGCCGCCGGGTCTTTGGCTTGATTTGATGTCATGGTTTTACCCTCCGTCACCTGTCAATCATGAATTTTTTCTTATTAGTATAGGTGTCGCTGGTGTCTTTTAGTTTCCCCCTTACTGGCGTGAATACTCGCTCGTCAGGAGGGCATTGCTCTTTGGTCGTATATTGGCATGAACAGGACGGAAAGCGACATCACTATCACACGAATCTGGCGATCAGTCGCAAATGCAACACTGGAGGTCGTTTCCGAAACCTTTTTAGCTTGCGAAGGACCACCGCCTCGCTGAGACAGAGGGTGGGGATAAGTTGACCAATAGCACAGCCACTACTTCTTCCTAGAGAGCCCCAAAAAACGCGTTTCGTTAACAGTCGTTATCGAAGGGTCATCTAATGCAGTGATATGCAGTTCAATGGGATGGCTGGGTTGTGTTAGATCACCAGCAGCTGCGGTAAGGGCTAAGCGTACGCTGCGCGTTTCAGACGCCACTACCTCTATGGTATCCACGCCCTGCAACCGCAGCCCTGGCAACCCCTTGGCCGATACCGCATAGCGATGGGTCTGACCATCTTGATTGCGCAGCGTCACATTGTAGTAATTGATAATGCGACCCTCGGCCGTGCTTTCAAACAATGTCTGGCGGTCGCGCACAACATCGACATCGATGGGCACACGGGAATTCAAGAAACCGACCAATAACACCACCATAGAGAGTAGCGCCGCTGAGTAAGCCAGCAGCTGAGGTCGCCAAAAGCGGGTCGTTTTACCCTCCAGCTCGCGCTCGGTGGTGTAACGAATCAGGCCCAGCGGTTTATCGACCCGCGCCATAACGCTATCGCAGGCATCGATACACGCCGCGCAGCCAATACACTCGTACTGTAATCCATCGCGAATATCGATACCGGTGGGGCATACCTGAACGCAGAGTTCACAGTCGATACAGTCACCGGTTCGCGTTGCCTCAACGCCCTTGTGAGGATGGTGCCGGCGCGGCTCACCGCGGGCGGCATCGTAGGAAACAATCAGCGTATTGGCGTCGAACATCGCCGACTGAAAGCGTGCATAGGGACACATATGCAGGCATACCTGATGGCGAAGCCAACCGGCATTCAAGTAGGTAAACAGGGTAAAAAAACCTATCCAGAACAGCGCCAGTGGGTGCGCGTCCAGGCTGACAACATCCACCACTAATTCTCTGATCGGCGAGAAGTAACCGACGAAGGACACCCCCGTTGCCACCGCAATCAGCAGCCAAGCTGCATGTTTGGCGGTTTTTCGCCATCGCGTATCCCAACTAACTGGCGCTTTATCACGCCGAATGCGCCGGTGGCGAGGCCCCTCCAGGCGATGTTCAAACCAGATAAACAGAAACGTCCACACACTTTGCGGACAGCTGTAGCCACACCACACGCGCCCAGCCACCACCGTGATCAAAAACAGACCAAAGGCGCAGAGCACCAGGATCCAGGTGAGTAAGATAAAGTCCTGTGGATAAAACGTCGCCGCAAACAGGTGAAATTCCTGGGCAGAGAGGTCAAACCACACCAGCGGTCGATCGCCCCAATTGATCCACGGCAAGCCGAAATAGAGCGCCATTAGCAGCCAGTTTGAGTGGCGCCGAATACGCTGAAAAAAGCCGTCTATTTCCCGCACATAAATATGCCCTAGCTTATTCGACTGAGAGTTAGGAGGTTTATTATTGGAAGGCTCAGAGGAGGACGATTGGTACTCAACCACAGCCTCCGTGGCCAGGTCTTGCAGTGGAATGCGTTGCGTCATACCGAGATCCAGAAAAGAGGAAGTAGAGGTCTATACGGTCGAGTGGCGTCATCGAATTAGCCACTACTATGCCTTTCTAGCCGTTAACTAAAACAGACGCAGTTTTAGAGAAAAAAGCCATATCAGTTTGTAGCTACCGCCGAATATGGCTCTATCTGATATGATTTTAATTGAGAGTATCGAAGCTGTTTATCACCCTACGCACCGACGGTTTATGCCATGAAACGCTACGAACAATTTGCCGATGAAATAGCCACGCTGATTCGCCAGGGCGTGCTTGGCCCAGGGGAGCGTATTCCTTCGGTGCGTCAGGCTAGCCGTCATCATGGCATTAGCCCTTCCACGGTGTTTCAGGCTTACTACTTACTGGAAAACCAAGGACTTATCACTGCACGGGCGCGCTCAGGGTATTTTGTTCGTGAACACGCCCGGCGCTTGCTGGACGAACCGCGCGTGCCACTGCAGCCCACTGACCCGGCGGAGGTAGAAGTCAGCGAGTTGGTATTCTCGGTGCTTGGCTCGCTTCAGGATGACCGAACGGTGCCCTTTGGATCGGCCTTTCCTAGTCCTGAGCTGTTTCCGCTTTCTCGCTTGGCCACCAGCATGACACGGGGATTGCGCGCACTTTCGCCTCAACAGGTGGTAGCCGACATGACCACCGGGCATATCGACCTGTGCCGGCAGATTGCGCTGCGCTACATGCTGGGTGGCATTCAACTGCCGATGGAAGAGCTGGTGATTACCAATGGTGCAATGGAGGGACTTAACCTAGCCCTGCAGTGTGTTACCCAGCCGGGCGACCTGGTAGCGATTGAGTCACCAGCGTTTTATGCCAGCCTGCAAGTGCTTGAGCGGTTAAAGCTTCGCGCGGTGGAGATTCCGGTTCACCCACGGGAGGGGATCGACCTAGAAGTGCTGGAAGAGCGGCTGGAAACACTGCCGATCAAAGCCTGCTGGTTTATGAGCCATCTGCAAAACCCCATCGGCGCCAGCCTGAGCAAAGAGCGCAAACAAGCCCTTTATCAGCTGTTAAAACAGCACCAGGTACCCATGCTAGAGGATGATGTATATGCCGAGCTGTACTTTGGCAGCACCCCACCCGCACCCGTAAAAACCTTTGATGACGAGGGCTTGATCATCCACTGCAGCTCCTTCTCAAAGTGCCTAGCACCGGGCTACCGGGTGGGCTGGGTAGCGGGCGGCCGCTATGCCCAGGCCATCTCGCGGCTAAAACTGATGACCACCATCTCGCCCTCCGTACCCGCTCAGGCGGCGATTGCCGATTACTTGCAGCACGGCGGTTATGATCGCCATTTGCGCAAACTCCGCCACGCCTTAGAAGCCCAGCAAGCCAGTATGCTGGCGGCGGCGGATCGCTACTTTCCTGCCAACACCCGCATCACCCGCCCCGCGGGCGGCTATTTTCTATGGGTAGAGTTTCCGGAGGAAGTGGATTCGCTGCGGCTATTTAATACCGCGCTCGACCACGGCGTTAGCATAGCGCCAGGCCCGATTTTTTCAGCCACCCAACAATTTCGCCACTGTGTGCGGCTAAGCTACGGCCACCCCTGGACGCCACGCAGCGAACGCGGCATGGAAACCTTGGGCAGGTTATTAACCCTCTGTTAACCCGCTATTCCAACCCAGATGCCAAAGCAACTGATATGGTTTTTAATAAAAATCTGAATCTGTTATGCAACACGACAAGCTATTTGCTCTACTCCCCCCACAACATGCTGATAGGCACAGCAAAGCAACCGGGTACTTTCAGCTTTACACAGTGGCGCCCGGTATAAATCAACATGCCACCTCGAAACTGCTCGCCCGCTTGATCGGCGAGTCGAGCAAGCCCTGCGGCCTCCTTGGCCTGCACGGTGGCAGAGCGCTTAACTTCGCCCCCCAAAGCGCCTGCCCACGCTCAATGATGAGATCCACCTCAACTTGATCTTTACCGCGGTAGTGAGAAAAGCGCAGCTCCGGTTCGATCCAAGAGGCTTGGGCCATGAGCTGCTCGGCCAGTGGATGAAGGTAAATAACCTCCATACGGCCTGCTAAAGAGTCCTGAGCTTTGGGTAGCCTTCAGCGGGTGCGTCACCCCAAGATGCTCCAGTATAAACAGCGAAGCATTCAATGTATGGCGCAGTCAATCAGCGGATAGAATTGCCACGCGGCACTTCAGGGCTTACAACTATATGGCGAGATTTAGTTAATAATTCAACAACAGGAAGATTAACGCTATGTCGATTGAGCTTTGGCTATCGTTTGTGTTGGCTTCGTTTTTGGTCATCGCGTCCCCCGGCCCCGCTGTTGCCCTGCTGGTCATGACCGGCATCAATCAAGGTCGCAGGGCCGCTCTGGCGATGCTACCCGGCTTTTTCTTGGGCGACTTGGTGGCTATGTCTCTTTCGTTTGCAGGCGTAGGTGCCCTGTTGATGGCGTCGGCTGAGCTATTCATGCTTGTTAAGTGGCTTGGAGTCATCTATCTACTTTACCTAGGCATCAAGATGTGGCGTGAATCTGGCCAATTGAATGATCTGGAAGCCGCTGGCGCCAGCGTTAAGCAGGGCACTGCAAAGGCCTTTTGGGTGACACTCTTAAACCCCAAAAGCATTCTGTTCTTCATGGCATTCATGCCGCAGTTTATTAACCAAACCCAACCTCTGGCGCCCCAGTTGGCGATTCTGTTTGCTACGTTTCTTGTGATAGGTGTCATCTCAGATCTCGGCTACACACTGTTGTCGACCACTAGCCGACAACTGATGACCGCCAGGTTTCGCCGCCTGCTACACCGCTGCGGTGCCGGTAGTTTGATTGGCGCTGGTGTGCTGATGACCTTAATGCGCCGCCCGACTGCCTAACTAATCTAATCGGAGATTATTTATGCCACACCCGATAGCGAAGAAGGATTTTCCTGTCTCCAATGTCAGGCACTTTCTTGAACCTGGCCCGATTGTGCTGGTGTCATCACAATGGCAACAACAAACCAACATCATGACCATGGGGTGGCACATGGTCATGGCGTTCTCCCCCTCGCTCCTAGGCTGTGTTATTGATGCCGGGAATCACTCCCATGCGCTGGTGTGCAACAGCGGTGAATGCGTGATCAATATTCCTTCGGCATCACTTGTCGATAAGGTCGTGGGTATCGGTAACTGTTCAGGAAGCGAGGTCGACAAGTTCAAAGCGTTTGAGCTAACCCCAGGCAAGTCAGAAAAGGTAGGAGCGCCACGGGTAGAGGAGTGCTATGCGTCTTTCGAGTGCCGCTTGCACGATGACACCATGATTGAACGCTACAACCTGTTTATTTTTGAGGTCGTTAAAGCCCACACCGCGCCTTCGGCAGATGAGGAAGAATCGCTGCACTACCGGGGTATGGGAGAGTTTATGCTGTCGGGTCAATCCATCGACCGTACGGAACTGTTTAAGCCATCAATGCTTATTTGAGTAGAACCACGACACCATCCAGTGACCGGCTGGTTACGCATTATCGACCTACCCCGGATGCAGCCACTTTTCAAACGCCGCTGGCGATAGCGGCCTGGCGATAAGATACCCCTGGGCTTCGTCGCAACCCAACTGAACGAGGCGGCGGTAAACAGCATCGCTCTCTACCCCTTCGGCCACCACGCGGTAGCCCAGATCATGGGCCATTGAAATCATCGAGTTGACCAGCGTCGCGGCACGCTCATCACCGTCTAGATGGGTGATGAAACGACGGTCAATCTTCACGGTATGGGCGGGAATCTCGTGCAGGTAGGAGAGGCTGCTGTAGCCGGTACCGAAATCATCAATGGCGATCCTCACCCCGGCGGTTATCAGCGCTTTAAGCTGGTCAGTCGCAACGTCTCCCTGGCCAACCAGCGCGCTTTCAGTCAGCTCCACCTCCAGGTTGGCTCTCGGTAGTGCCATGTGCGCCATCTCACCCAGTAGCTGTAGGGCAAAATGCTCTTCCTCAAGATTGGTCGCCGACACATTGACCGAAATCTGCAGTATCTCGCCTTGCCGATGCCACGCTGCTGCCTGACTAACGGTATGCCGCAACACCCATTGGGTGAATGGCTTAGCCATCGGCGTATGTTCGATCAATGGGATAAACTCGTCTGGCGATAAGTCCCCCAAGAGTGGATGGCGCCAGCGCAACAACGCTTCTGCTCCCGAACACTCGCCGCTATCAAGGCGGACACGCGGTTGGAAGACCAGGTAAAGCTCATCCTCGTTTTCCAGCGCCCGGCCAATGTCGTTCAGCAGCATATAACGCCGCTGGTAATCGGCATCCAGCTCCGAGGAAAAGAGCCCCGCCCCTTTTCTCGCTTGGCGAGCATCCAGGCAAGCGGCATAGGCACTTCGTAAAATATCCACAACCGCGCTCTTACCTAAACAAAATGGTGCGATACCCACGGTGGGGCGAACCAATACCGGCACTGCGCGGGCAGATTCAAGCGCGAGCAGCGCCTGACGAAGCCGCAGCGCCTCCTGGAGCAAGTGCGCATCGCTAGCGTGGTTCACCAGATGCACGAACTGGCAGCCACCCAGATGGTAAATTTTCATTCCCGAACCGATGGCTTGTTGCAAACAGCGGGCGGAAACCCTTACTAGCCCATCAAGGTAAGCGGGGCCCAGGGTACGATGAAGCGCACTTATCTCACTGACATCGACCACCTCGGTCAACAGCACGACTCTCCACTCGTGTGGCGAATCGCGCTGCATATCCTGTAGGTCTTCAGCAAACTGGTTTCGGTTAGGAAGGCCAGTTAACGGGTCGACCCTGCCAAAAGCGTGCTGCAGCTCAATCTGCGCCATGACCATGGCGGCTAGATCACGGAGCATTGTTTGCTCCTGCTCAGAGAGCTCGTTTGGCTGGGTGTCTAGCACGCACATCGCGCCCAGGGTATGGCCTTCTCGCGTGACCAACGGTGCACCCGCATAAAAACGGATACCTGACTTTGCCAGGTAGCTATTTCGGTAGCAGTCCGAGGCGAGCAGGTCGGGAATGACCAGGATTTCCGCAGCATCGCAGACCTCCCCGCAGGGAGCCATTTCACGGGGAATCTCCCAATGATCGACCCCAACTCTGGACTTGAACCACTGCCGGTTCTCGTCGGTGAGCGATACGGCTGCGATCGGCAAACCGAATAGCTGGCTAGCCATCCGTGTTATTCGATCAAAACTCTCACTTGGGGAGGTATCCAGCAGATTTAGCTGGCGGAGCGCGAACAGTCGATCCTGTTCCTGGGCATTCATGTACGTAACCCTACGCCGAGATGAACATGGTTCTTTAATAATATATATCAGCCCCATAAAAAAATGGCATTTGATAACGCTCATTTTTCTGATGTTGTTATTTGTTTAGCGGGCTTAGGGGTGGCTCTAACTCAGCGTTATATTGATAAAAACCAAAATGATCAGCGCCGCTGCCGCCGGCCAGGGGCTTCGTAGCACTACTCCGAACATGGTCAGCGGAATTAGCACGGTAAGTGCCGCCAGCACATGAGGCAGTTCTGCCAATCCACTTTTAGACATACTCGCTATATACACCAACCCAAGAGCACCAATCAGAAGCCCAAACCAAACATGACGGTTACGCAGTCGTGATGACATACCTCTACCTTCCTTTTTGGTTAAGCGTTTATTGCCAACAGTTCGCTAACCTGAAAATTACCCATAAGATGGCAAAACAAACCGATAGGGATCAGATCCATGACAGATAACGTGTCATCAAGAGCTATTGCCGCGCTTAGAAACCTGTTTATTGGTGATTCACTGGCGATGCCCGTGCATTGGTTCTACAACGTTCACGATATCGACCGTGCATTTCCAAGCGGGATCACCACGTTTGAAGCGCCGCCTGAGTATCATCCGTCGTCGATTATGTCCATGCACTCCACCAGTGGCGGTGGGCGAAAGCGTGCAGGTAGTCAATCGCAGAGCGAGATCATCGGTGATGTCATTCTTAAGGGAAAACAATCGTACTGGAATCGCTCCAACGTTCATTACCACCAAGGCATGAAGCCAGGGGATAACACCCTTAACGCCTATTGTGCGTTAACCCTGATGCAAACGATGGACGCGCCTGATAAACACTATGACCGCGACACCTTCCTGCGAGCCTATATCCGCCTAATGACCGCAGAGATACCGTCCCATCCGGATACCTACGCAGAGTCTTACCATCGCGGCTTTTTCGCTAATCTTGAAAAAGGCCAGCCGCCTCACAAATGCGGCGCCGTTACCCACGACACGCCTTCCATTGGCGGCCTGATCACTATTGCCCCGTTGGCAATTGGCGAACGCTTAAGAGGCTCTTCGCTGGCCGATACCCGCAAGCTTTGCCGCAACCACCTGGCCTTGACCCATCCGGACAACTTTCTAGCGGATGTTTGCGATGCCTACGTTGAGCTGATCGACGCGCTAATATTCCGCGATGACGATACCCATGTGCAGGAACTGCTGCTGAAGGCAACCCGCGGCTTATCCCGTCGGGACTTAACGAAGCTGGTGGAGAGCAATCGCCCCGAACGAGAGGTAATAGGCAGGGAGCTATCCACCGCTTGCTACATTACCGACGCGTGGCCTGCGGTGTTATACCTTGCCTGCAAACACCACCAAGAACCTTTGAGGGCTTTACAGATTAACGCAGAGGTTGGCGGCGATAGCGTGCATAGAGGTGCCGTAATGGGCGTATTGCTAGGTTTAATCAATGGGGAGGAGGCGGGCAGCCTATTTGCCCGGCTAACCGAACACGCGTCGATTAACCGGGCTATTGAGGGCCTTACTTTGCAAAGCTAGCTTTTAAACACCAGCGTTGAACACCTCGTTAAGAGCGACGCTCCCACAGCGTGACTTCCGAGAGGCTATGCTGGTATTTGTGCATGGTCTCGCGGATCACAAAGGGCACTTTTTCGGGATCGCTGATCATCTTGAAGTGGGGCTCAAGCAGCTCCTTCAAGCCATCCAGCGTGCTGTAGTTTTCGCCATTTTTCTTGAACCCACCGATCCACTCCTCCATCGGCGTATACTCTTCCAGCCAGGTATACGGCGACGCTATCATCAGGATGCCACCGGTATTGATGCGCTGATGAATGGTTTGCAGGAACTGTGAGGGCTTATACAGCCTATCGATCAGGTTGGCGGCCAATACCAAATCGTAATCGCTGAACTGCGGCTTGAGGTTGCACGCATCGCCTTGATGGAAGCTAACGCGATCGGCCGCCTCTTCCAGGCCCATACTGGCCAGGGTGCGTTCCTGGTAGCTAACCAGCTCGCCTTCTTCGGTACGGGTATAACGCAGCACTTTCTGCTCCGCCATTTCCACGCCCTGACGGATAAAGTTGGCCGAAAAGTCCACGCCATCGACGTGCTCAAACTCGCGGGCCAGCTCAAAGCTGCCGCGCCCGCTGGCGCAGCCAAGATCCAGAGCGCGTTTCTTCTGACGACCGGCCATGGCGGCTAGCGCCGTGTTGGCCAAGGCCTGCGGGAAGTTGGCAACCCCAAACCACTCATCGCCGTAATGAAATTCCGCGTACTCCGCCATGCGTGCATCGCTTTCGTAATAGGCGCTGGGCAACTTGACCTCCGCATCCGATACCACGTAACGGAAACCTGCATGCTGGAAGAAGTGGCGCCGAAACGCATAGCGAGCGCTGAGGCGGGTTTCGTTGCCGCAGGATATCCAGGAGCCTCCCTTGATCAGGTTATGCTGATTGTCGAAGGTCGGTGTGGTGAAGTCATCATAGAGCGGATGCACATCAAAGCCTGGGAACGGGTAGGTCGGTGTCTCCACCCATTGCCAAACGTTGCCCACCACATCGAACCACTGGCCGTGCTGGAAGCGCGTTACCGGGCAAGAAGAGGCGCCGTGATCCAAGTGCAGGTTGGCGTTGGCCGGCTGGTCACTGTCAAGTTCAGAGATACCCGCCTCTGCCGCTAGGCGATGCCACTCGTCTTCCGTTGGCATGCGCACGGGCTGGCCCGTCTGCTGGCTTTTCCAGTTACAGAAGGCTTTGGCCTCGTGAAAATTGACCTCAACCGGCCAATCCCAGGGCATTTCTACCTCTTCGGTCATTAAGCGCAGGAACCATTCGTTCTTCCACACCCAGAAGGTGGGATGGGTCGCCTTGGCAAACTTGCGCCATCCCAAACCCTCTTCCGACCAAAAGGCATCGGTTAAGTAACCACCGGCTTCGACGAATTCGAGAAACTCGCTGTTACTGACCAGAAACTGGCTGGCTTTAAACTCTTCCACATCGGCGCGATGGTGGCCGTACTCGTTGTCCCAGCCGTACCAAGGATCGTCAAAAGATTTTCCTAGAACCACCTCGCCTTGCGGCACCGTGATCAGTGAATTCTCCGGTGGCTCGCCAGTGGTGCGAATAGGCGCCCAGGCAGGCTGTGGCGTCACCAGTTCAAGCGACTGCTGACGAATCAGAACAGACGACGTTTCAAGATGAATGCGCTCGTGCTCGATGCCCATGATGACGGGCCAGAACGGGCTGTCCCAACCGATGGGCAGCGAAATTGGCAATTCACGGATCACATTGAGCACCGCCGCCCGTACCTTCGCGCGGTACTCCATCACCTCACTGACCGACGGCCACGAGTAGTGAGCTTCGTTGAGATCATCCCAACTCATTTCATCAACGCCTACGGCGAAAATAGACTCCATGTTGGGGTCTATCCTCGCAGGCAATAGCTTTGCCAACACCAGCTTGTTGACGAAAAACGTCGCGGTATGCCCCAGGTAGAAAATCAGCGGATGCCTGAGGGCAATGGGCTTGCGAACATAGGCTTCTTCGCTTGCCAGCGTAGTGAACAGTGACTCATAGCGATCAAAGGTGGCGGTGAAGCAGACCTCAATCTCTCTGCGCGTCGCTTCAGGGTCGTTTCCAGCCAGATACACAGTGCGGGGGAAAAGAGCGGACGATAGCGCTTCTGGTTGCCCCAATGGCGAGCTAGTGGAAGTCATAGGTTAGAGCACCTTTTATCTTGGAACGGCGATGGTTCGCATAGGTAAATATATAATCACATTAAAAACCAAAAACTCATACAAAAGCTACCATCTGTTGTACAAAACTTTCCAATACTGTCTTTTTCGACGACACATGGAGCAGCCGAAACCGCTCGCTATTCTTTTAAATGCGACCAACAACAAGACACTCAAGGCGTATCTTTCTCTTCTTCCTCAGGCTCAATGGGCTCGGCTTCAATGGGTTCACCATTTTCATCCAGCAATTGGTGGTCATAGGCTGCCTGAAGGCCAGTATCTTCAACTATCGGCTGCTCTTCTTGTGCTTCTTCTACCGTTTCGTCTGTCCAGTCTGCCCAGTAATCAATATGGCCTGGATAGATGGGCGATAGCACCGCAACCAGGATGCCCACCACGGAGAAGATCGAAAACGCCTCCGCATAGCCAACGGCATCAACCAATATACCCACCACCGGAGAGCCCACCGCCTGCCCAAGCGCACAGGCCATAAACGGCAGTACTGGCCCCATTGATAGCCGCCCCGGCAATAGCCGGATACCCGTCATCAGATACAGTCCCGTTAAGCTCATATAGGCAAGCCCAAAGACCATCGCGGAAAACATGGCCAGCGGTAACTGACTGGGGCTAGCGGCCAGCAATGCCAAGCTTGAAGACAGCATCATCAGCATCAATGCCTGGGTAATCGGTGGGTTATTGCGGTCGGCTAAATCACTCACCACGGCACCGCCGAGCCCAGCGATACCCACCGCAAACCACAGCCAACCGGTTTGGTTAGCGGGCAGCGCACCAAGGGTAACCGCCAGGTCGGGGGCGAAAAGCCAGTACGGGGCAGACACAAAGCCCATGGCGAAGGCGAATAACGTAAGCCGAATGAGCCGCGACCACTGCAACCGGGTGATGGGCGCCGGCGGTGCCGCGTTAGCGGGAATCACCCGTGACACTGAAGGGATGAAATACCATGCCGCCGCCACCCCCAGGCCGGTCAGAACGGCAAAGATCGTGTAGGTCAGGCGCCAAGCGTCGGCCAGAAATACCACCGTGGGCACCGCCACGATAATCCCCACGCTGGTGCCTGCGTTCATAATGGAACTGACACGCCCGTGCATCGTCCGGCTCACCAGCGCCTGCATCGCGGCGGTGAGTGCGGGCATCATCAAACCGGTGCAGATACCGCAGATAAACACCCCAACACCCAGTGCAAGTGGGCCTGACGCCTGACTGATCAGCCCCAGACCACCCACCCCAAAACCACCCGAAAGCATCGCCAGATTACGCGCACCGAGCCGATCAGCGGCAAGCGGTGCAACCAGTGTGGCCAGCACGAAACTAATAAATGGCAGTGCCCCGATGATACCAATGAGGTACGGTGTGAGCGCCAGCTCGGCGCTGATGGAGGGCACAAACAGACCAAACGCAAAGCGCGCCAGCCCGTAACTAATCGCGACCAGCGCGGCACCGAAGATGGCAAACCCCATGTTCGACAAGGTTCTCATACTGACGACTCCTCGGCCGCGTGTTACATAAAAGAAAATCCCCTGACAGCCTAGTTGTCCCGATGGCTATCTGCACACCTCGGTGTCGACATTGGATACGGAGGGGGCGCTTTACGGCGTTGTTCGGCAAGTTATCGGGGTTGCTGTCGCGATAATACTCATGGCAAGTAGATACATTTATCCACTCAAACCGTTTAACCTGATCACTAACGGGGAAAAGGTTACTTTTTTATGACGAGCGTCGCGATATTTGTCGATATCCAAAATGTCTATTACACAGTTAAAGCGTCGTATCGCCGCAACTTTGATTACAACAAGTTCTGGGCCCAAGCCACCGCTAATAGAAACGTGGTGAAAGCAATTTGCTACGCCATTGATAGAGGCGACCAAAAGCAGCGAGAGTTCCAAAACATCCTCAGAGCGATTGGTTTTGAAGTAAAGCTAAAGCCTTTTATTCAGCGCGCGGATGGCTCCGCAAAAGGCGATTGGGACGTGGGCATTGCGCTCGACGCCATGGAGTACGCAGAACAGGCAGACGTTATTGTGCTTGTATCCGGCGACGGCGACTTTGATCTGCTGGTCAAAAAAATCCGTGTTAAGCATGGAAAAAGAGTCGAGGTTTATGGTGTCCCCCAGCTTACTGCAGCGTCACTCATCAATGAGGCCAGCGAGTTTATCGCGATCGATAAAGGACTCCTGCTTGGTTAAATTACACTCATGAAAAAGTAACTACGCTGCCTTTGATAACTCTTTCCAACAGCAGGCCACCGCAAAAGATCAGCGTGACAGGTTTTCGGCTGGCAGCGCCTCTCGGCGCGATAAAGAAACCTCAACCACTTCAAAAACGTTTATCCATCGTTTACTGAGTTTTGAAAAATACGCGCAACGAATGACTCTGACGCATACTTTAGTCTAAATTCCCCACTCTCTTTGCCCATACCGAACCGGCATAGGCTATGCACAGCAGCGTGCTGCCAGTTAAATATTCTAACGCTCTGGCCAGCCACTACTCTGTTGAATAACCATGATGAAATACTCCGATGCCCTACGTTCACGATACGCTGACACGACTTAATAAAAGCAGCCCTGCACAATCAGAATTTTATCAAGCCACTGAAGAAGTGCTCGAATGCCTGCGCCCGCTACTCGAGCAGAGTGATTACTATCATGACCACAGCATTATTGAGCGAATAGTCGAGCCCGAACGACAAATCATGTTCCGGATAAGCTGGGTAGATGATGCTGGGAAAGTGCGGGTCAACAAAGGCTATCGCGTTCAGTTCAACTCTGCCCTTGGCCCTTACAAGGGCGGCTTACGTTTTCMCCCCAGCGTTACCTCGGGCACCATCAAATTTCTCGGCTTTGAGCAAATTTTCAAAAATGCGTTAACCGGTTTGCCAATCGGCGGCGGGAAAGGCGGTGCCGATTTTGACCCGAAAGGAAAATCGGATAACGAGATCATGCGCTTTTGCCAGGCGTTTATGAGCGAGCTCTACCGCCATATTGGCCCGCACTGCGATGTGCCCGCTGGTGATATTGGCGTCGGTACGCGTGAAATTGGCTATCTCTTTGGTCAGTACAAGCGACTCACCGGCCACTATGAAGGCGTGCTAACCGGCAAAGGGCTTAATTGGGGAGGCTCGCTTGGCCGCAAAGAAGCCACCGGTTACGGCGCGGTCTACTTTGCGCAAAACATGCTGGCTGCCCGTGGAGAAGAGCTGCGCGACAAGACCTGCCTCGTTTCCGGCGCGGGTAATGTAGCCATCTATACCATTGAGAAGCTATATGCACTGGGTGCTAAGCCGATCACCTGCAGCGATTCACGTGGCACTATCCACGATAAAAACGGTATTGATTTAGGCTTACTCAAACAGCTCAAAGAAGTGCAGCGCACCTCGTTAGAAGCCTACTTACACGAGCACCCTGACGCGCACTACATTTCTGCACGCGATTACCCCCAGGGTGGGCATGCCGCATGGCGCATTCAAGCCGATGCAGCCTTCCCCTGCGCCACCCAGAATGAGTTGACCGAAAGCGATGCGGAAAGCCTACTCGCGAATGGCATTACGTGTATTAGTGAAGGGGCCAACATGCCCTCTACAAAAGAGGCCGTCGACCTGTTTCTAAACGCTAACATTGCCTATGGACCGGGCAAGGCTGCCAATGCAGGAGGCGTCGCCACCAGCCAGCTAGAGATGGCGCAAAATAGCAGCATGGAGCAGTGGTCAATGGAAAAAGTCGACCAGAAGTTAAAACAGATTATGGCAAATATTCACCGCCAGTGTGCCGACACCGCCGAAGAGTTTGGTGATAAAACCAATTTGGTACTAGGCGCCAACATTGCAGGCTTCAGGAAGGTAGCTGACGCCATGATTGAACAAGGGGTGACCTGATCGTCTTTATTTTATAAATCGCTTATACTGCAAAAAGCACACAGTCCTTCCTTTATTGGGGAGGGCTTTTTTATTGGTTTCAACTTATTGCTTTCCAAGGAGAGTAATCATGGGACAACGTCCTGCTATTATTATTAATCGTCTTGATGCCGAACGCCTTCAGCGCTTAATCGACAATGCATCCGATAAAGACATGGCCGTTGCTCAACTACTCGAGGAAGAGTTAGCGCGTGGTGAAGTCTGCGACCCCGAGGAGATCCCGGATGACGTAGTCAGCATGAACAGCCAGGTTCGCTTCACCGACCTCACCCGTGGGCTTAAGATGATTCGAACCCTCGTCTACCCGCACTCCCTGGAAAGCGTAGCGGATGGCATTTCGGTCATGGCGCCCATTGGCGCGGCATTGATCGGTCTTAAAGTGGGCGATATCATCGAATGGCCACTACCTAACAATACCGAGACACGGCTACGTATCGATGCCATTTACTGGCAGCCCGAACGCGAAAAGCAGTTTCACCGATAAGGCGCGCTAGAAAGTGAGCTGGCTCCGCTAGCTCATGATTAAGCCAGCTATTATCTTCGCCCACTTATTTCACATAAAGGGAGTTTGTTCAGGGCGCTCTCATCTTTCACATACTCTTAGAAAGACGATATCTAAACGGCTCTTTATCGCATTAAACACACTGTCCCTGCTATTAGTCATAGCCATGGTACTTTTCACAATTCTTCCAGTGATAATGTACACATTGGGCAGTTACCTTAAAAACTAACGAATAAGCCACTCGCCCCGCCACCATGCACAATCACCTGTAAAAATGTGTTGATAGCGGCTGGATGGCATCGTAGTTGTTGGAAGATGGTAGCTGGAAATGGCAGTTGCACGAAGAAGATGCGCTCTACTTCGTGCAGTATTAGCTAGCCGATGAATTGCACACCGCTTACGACAGCTTGATATCTAACCTGCCCACTGCGCCACACACTACTTAATTAATGATCATTAAGCCTGAGTCCAAAGCACTACACCAAGCCAGCGTCACTGCATAGCGAACGAATGCACGCCAAGATACGTTGCTGCCCATTATCTGGTAAACGATAGCGAGGCACGCTGACACTGATGGCCCCTTCAACGCGGCCATCAGCGCCGCGAACCGCCTGACCGAAACAGATAATACCAAGCTCGTTCTCCTCGTCATCGATCGCGTAGCCACGCTCCCTCGTCACTGTGAGTTCCTGACGCAACGCATTAACAGTCGTGCAGGTACGATGCGTGACGGGCTCTAGCGTCAATTGAGCCAGATACTGCTCGCAGATGGCTTCATCAAGGCCGGCAAGATAGGCCTTACCCACCGAGGTAGAGTGCATTGGCACCGGCATACCTATGTACGAGGCCATGCGGACAGCTTCCGGCGATTCCACCTTATCAACGAAGGTCATATGGCAGCCGAACGGCACTCCCAAGTGGACTGTTTCCCCAGTTTGCTTACCGATAGCGCGTAAAGTGGCCCGAGCGCGCTCCTGCAAGCTGCTCCTCGCCAGTGATTGATGGGTGAGACGCAGCAGCTCGCGACCCAGCACGTACTCCCCACCCAGAGGATTGCGCTCAATAAAATGCTCCTGCTCCAGCGTATTTAGCAAGCGGTATACCGTCGGCCGTGGCAACCCTAGTCGCGCCTGGAGTTGGCGAATAGTAGCGTCGTCGCCCAGTTCAGCTATCGCTTGCAACAAACGCAACCCTTTGGTGACTGCAGCAGCACCTTGAACGGGGGGCCGTTTCGCTCGTTCCTCGCCATTAGCCGTCATAAGCCTCCTCCGCAAACTATACGAATGTCTAATCAATAAACATCCACGGTCAATTGACGCACTTCACCACGCCTTTTACCTTGTTAACATATTGTCCATATTATAACTCTAACATCCACATTATGGACGGRGGAAAGATGCMAGTTCAAGCCGATGAACATCAGCGGATGCCTTACCAATATCCACAACCCCCAGAGGCCGCCCTGGAAATTGTCGAACCACACGCCCTTCCACAGGACGAGCGTATCTGGGTGCCTCAAGCGGAGAATGTCCATTTCCGCCCGCTGTGCCTCAACGTTTCGCAAGGCTACTGGGTCAACCTGTTACGCGTTCGTAAGTCCGGCGTACTCAGCCGCCACCGTCATCCTAACCCGGTGCATGGCATGGTGCTTAAAGGTAAATGGCGCTATCTGGAACACGACTGGGAGGCTACCGAGGGCAGCTACGTCTACGAACCTCCAGGTGAGACTCACACTCTGGTGGTCGACGATGATGTCGAGGAAATGATTACTCTTTTCCAGGTTAACGGCGTGATGTACTACGTTGACCCCTGGGGTAAGCACTTAGGCTACGAAGATGTCTTCACCAAGGTCGACATGTGTCGCAAGCACTATGAAGCCTGCGGGCTAGGCCGCGACTACGTTGATCGATTTATTCGCTAAAACGCTTCGTTTAATCAAAACCTAACGAAAAGAACGATGTAAAGCCCCACCGTCAACAACAAAAAACACACGACAAGGAGCACCTTCATGATTTTTAACAAAACCCCGCTCGCCGTATCTGTCAGCTTGCTCGCCTTTGCTTTATACGCTGGCAGTGCCCAGGCTGATTACCCGGAAAAGCCAATCCAATTGATAGTGCCCTGGTCCGCTGGTGGCGGTACCGATGCTGTGGCCCGCCAACTGGCCAACGGGCTGCAAGAAGAGCTTGGTCAAACGGTCAATGTGGTCAACCGCACCGGTGGCGCTGGTGTGGTAGGTCATACGGTCATGGCGAACGCCGAACCGGATGGTTACACCCTCGGCTTAGTTACTGCTGAGATTACCACCTATCGCCATATCGGCAGCTCTCAAGTGTCCTACGAGGATCTGTCGCCCATTGCACTGATTAACCTTGATGCCGCGGCGTTTAACGTCAGTGCTGAGTCGGACTGGGAAGATCTCGACAGCGCCCTGCAAGATATTGAGGCCACCCCCAACGAGTACACTGTCTCCGGTTCGGCACCGGGCGCCGCCTACCACTTGGCATTTGCTGGTTTTCTTAACCAGCAAGGCATCGACCCTAATACCGTTTCGTTAGTGCCCAGCGAAGGGGCTGCCCCCGGCCTTCAGGAGCTCGCCGCCGGTGGCGTGGACTTTGTGTTCTCTTCGCTGCCCGAAGCTGAATCCATGCGCAGCGCCGGGCGAGTGAAAACGCTCGCAGTGTTCGCCAACGAGCGCCTTGACGCCTTCCCTGACATTCCCACTGCCGAGGAAGTCACTGGCGATGAGTGGGCTGCAGGCACATGGCGTGGCCTTATCGGCCCCGCAGGATTGCCCGATGATGTCGTCAATACCTTGGCCGAGGCCGCTGAAGCCGTTTATGGATCCGACACATTCCAGGATTTCATGACCAATCAGGGATTTGGTATGCAGTGGGAAGGCCCGGAAGGCTTCCACGACTTCATGGCTGAGTCCGACAAAAACAACGCCGAAATTATCGACAAGTTAGGCCTCGCAAACTAACGCCATGCGCATCAACGACCTCGTCATGGGGCTGGTAATGGCGCTGCTCGGCGCCATTACCATATGGGCCTCTAAGGATTTTGCCCCGCTGGCACGCCAACCCTACGGTGCAGGCACTTTTCCTACCTTAATCGGTGCCTTTTTAATTGGCCTTGGTCTGCTGCTGGCGCTACGCGGCTGGCAGCAGCGCGGCGCCCTGTTCATTTGGCAAGGTCAGGTAGCCCTATCGCGAACCGTACTGTGCCTGTTCGCCGTCGTTGCAGCAGTGGCGGGCTACGTGCTGCTAACACCTCTGCTCGGCTTTCCGCTGGTCGCGCCATTAATGCTCTCTCTCTTGATTGGCTGGCTTTCAGGCGGCCGCTGGGGAATGGCTGTTATCGTCGCGATTATCGCGAGTGCGGTGGTATGGAGTGTCTTCGCGTTGCTGCTGCACGTACCGCTCGATCTGGGCATTCTCGAAGAGGTGATCTACTAATGGCGGAACTCCACGAAGCGTTAGGTATGGTGTTCGCCTGGGATGTCCTCGCCGTCATCCTCGGCGCCTCGTTGTTTGGCCTGCTGATCGGTGCCATACCAGGTCTGACCGCCACTATGGCGACTGCGCTGCTCGTTCCGGTGACCTTCTTCATGGAGCCGCTACCTGCAATCAGTGCCATCGTGGCTGCCACGGCCATGGCCATTGTGGCCGGCGATATACCCGGCGCTCTGCTACGCATACCCGGCACGCCCGCCTCAGCCGCCTACACTGACGAAGCCTACCTGATGGGCCGTCAGGGCAAAATCGGCCAGGCGCTCGGCGTCAATCTCGCTTGCTCGGTGGTCGGCGGGCTTATCGGCGTGGCGATTCTGGCGTTCTTCGCCCCGCTAGTGGCTGATTTTGCCCTTCGCTTTACCAGCGACGAATACTTCTGGCTCGCCCTACTTGGGCTCTCCTGCGCCGTACTGGTGTCCGGCGCGGATGCGCTCAAAGGCGCAATCTCGATGCTGATCGGCCTATTGATCGCCATGGTGGGCATGGACTCCGTGTCAGGTCAGATCCGGTTTACCTTCGGCATTTCTGATCTGCTCAGCGGCATCTCTATCCTGCCGGTGCTGATTGGTCTGTTCGCCGTCGCCGAACTGCTGCGGCGCATGCCAGAAATTGGCCACACCCATTTCCCAACGCCTCCACCTGTAGAGAAACCGTTTAGCGGTGTGGGTGGCCTGATGTGGCAGTACAAAGGGGGCATCGCTCGCAGTGGCTTGCTCGGCACCCTAATCGGCGCACTGCCCGGGGCGGGCGCCGATATCGCCTCGTGGATCAGCTACGCCCTGTCGCGCAAGCTCTCACGCACGCCCGAGAAGTACGGTACTGGGCATCCCGAAGGGCTGGTCGCGGCCAGCTCGGCTAATAACGCGGCGCTATCGGGTGCCTACATCCCTGCGCTGGTATTCGGCATTCCCGGCGATACCATCACCGCCATTATTATCGGCGTCCTGATGATGAAAGGCATCACGCCGGGGCCAGACGTTTTCACCTCCAGCGCCACCTTGGTCAATGCCATTTTCATCGTGTTCATTCTGGCCAACCTGCTGCTGTTGCCACTTGGTCTGCTCGCTATACGCGGCGCGCGCCATATTCTGGCAGTGCCCTCCAGCGTGCTTTACCCACTTATTTTACTGTTCTGCATTGTCGGTGCCTTCGCCGCCAATAACAGCCTGCTCGATATCTGGCTGATGCTTGGGCTGGGTCTGCTGGCCTATTTCCTGGTCGAGAACGACTTCCCCATCGGCCCTATGATCCTAGCGGTTATTCTCGGCCCGGTGGTGGAGAGCAACTTTATGCGCTCAATGATCAAGGCCAACGGCGAGCTGCTGGTGCTCTTCGAACGCCCTATTGCTGCCGTGCTGGGCGGACTCGCCTTACTGGTGTGGATAGCCATTATCGTCTCTAGCGTTCGTTCAGCCTGGCACACGCGTGCATCCGCCACTGCACATTAACCGAACCGTTTCGGCGATCTAATAAGGAGCGATATGAACACTGTTATCGTTATTGGCGGCAGCACCGGCATAGGCCGAGCCATTGCCCAGGCCTTTGCCTCACAAGGCGACAAGGTTCACGTTACTGGCATCGAGCTCGCTAGCGAACAGCAGGTCGAAGGCGTACTCGGGCATCACCAGCTAGATGTGCGCGACCCTGCCCAGATCGAACGCTTCTTTGCTGCGTTTTCACAGTTGGATGTGCTGGTGAACTGCGCCGGGGTCATCCAGCGTGACGGCAAGGAGTTTACCCCCGAAGGCTTCGCTCAAGTTATCGACATCAACCTCAACGGTACCCAGCGCTGCTGCCATGCAGCCCATGCGGCACTCAAAGTAGCCGGTGGCTGCATAATCAACACTGCCTCAATGCTGTCGTTTTTTGGCAGTGGCCACGCCCCGGCCTACTCCGCCTCAAAGGGCGGTGTGGMCCAACTCACGCGGTCGTTGGCGATTGCCYGGGCCAGTGATGGCATTCGCGTCAACGCCCTTGCACCAGGCTGGATCGCCACCGACCTCACCTCGGCACTTACCCAGAACAGTGAGCGCTCGGCGGAACTCGTCGGTCGCACGCCAATGGGCCGCTGGGGTGAACCCAACGATCTCGCCGGGCCAGCGCTGTTCTTAGCCTCGCCGGGGGCTAAATTTGTAACGGGCATTGTGTTACCGGTGGATGGTGGCTACTCGTCACGCTGAGCCCGGCTATTATGAATTCTAAAATATGAATCCTAAAACCTAAGGGGTGAGCAGCATGGATCTAGGAATCGCGGGACGCTGGGCCGTGGTATGCGCAGCGAGCAAAGGGTTGGGTCGAGGCTGCGCCGAAGCGCTGGCCAAAGAGGGCGTCAATCTGGCGATCAATTCACGCGATGCCGAGGTGCTCGATAAGACCGCCGAAGCGCTACGGGCAATCAATCCAGCCATCGAGGTTCGCCCCGTGGCCGGGGATATCGGGTGCGAGGATGTGCGCGAGGCGCTGCTGGCCGCCTGCCCTCAGGTCGATATTCTGATCAACAATAACGGCGGGCCGCCACCGGGTGATTTTCGCGACTGGGATCGGGAGGCGTGGATACAGGCCGTGGATGCCAACATGATCACGCCTATTGAGCTGATCAAGGCCACGGTAGACCGTATGGCCGCCAACGGCTTTGGACGCGTGGTCAATATTACCTCGGGCGCGGTAAAAGCCCCCATCGACATTCTCGGGTTATCCAACGGAGCGCGCAGTGGGCTAACCGGCTTCGTCGCGGGGCTTGCACKCCAGCCACAGCTCGCCTCGCACAACGTTACGATCAATAACCTACTACCTGGCTCCTTCGATACCGACCGTCTGCGCGGCAACTTCAAGAAGATCGCCGAGAAGAATCAGCAAGCTATCGAGCAGGTACGTGAGCAGCGTGCCCAAGGGGTTCCTGCGCGACGATTCGGCACCGCCGAGGAGTTTGGTGCCTTCTGTGCCTTTATGTGCAGCGAGTATGCAGGCTATCTAACAGGGCAGAACATCCTGCTCGATGGCGGTGCCTACCCTGGAACCTTCTAATCGATAGAGGCGCGATTAACCGTAGGCAGCGTAATCTCTACCCTTCCCGAGTTTACCGCTGGGCGGGCGCTGCACAGCAGGATTTCCCCGTCTGGGGCTGATATGCCATCTGGGTAAGTAATCTCCCCCTGCACTAGCGTGCAGGCGCACTCGCCACAGCTGCCGCTGCGGCACCCATAGGCAGGCTGTAGCCCCGATTTTTCGGCGGTTTCCAGCAGGCTTTCGCCTGGCTGCCAGTGGGTGACTACGTTTGAGTTGGCAAAGCTAACTTCTACCGCTTGTTCTGCGACGGGCACAGCGTATTTTTGGGTCAGCGCCGAGGGGCCGAACGCTTCTGTGTGTATCTGCCCAGGCATGAGCCCGAGTTCCAGTGCCTCCTGGTGATAGCGCTCTACAAAGGCGGCAAGGCCGCATAGGTACAGCTGTACTTCTGATAGCACCTGATCGGTAAACACCTGCCCCAGTGAAACCCGGCCTGCCATCCATTGGGGGCAGCTGCTGTTCTGGTGACATGCCGTTGCAAACGCAGTCCTCGCGTCTCAAGGTCGAGTAGATCTTCGCCGAAAGGGGCCTCAGTCACATCGCGCACGCTCTGCACTAACGTTACCGGGTCACTGCCTGCGCCGGTCAATTCATGGGCCAGGCTCAATATGGGCGTAATACCGATACCGCCTCCCAGCAGTACCCATTGGGCACGCTCTGAGCCGCTAGCCCATGCTGTGAATGAGCCCGTTGGTGCAGCTACGTCGCCGATGGTTTATTAGGCCTAGGCCTTTATTATCCGGCACTCGACAAACGATTTAATGCGTCTAGTTGTTCATTGTGCAAGCAAACTCAGTTGCTCGGACGCTGTTTGGTGGCATCCAATCCGGTTTTGCTTTCGGTAGTCAACTTGGTAATTTCTGCAGACTTAGTGATCGCACGATCAAAGACATCCTGCATGTTCGCCATCGCCTCTACCGATGTGCCTTCGAGGCCACCGTCTGCCGCCCACTCGAAATTCCAGACACCGGAAAGGCCATCTTTACCCTGGACATCATGGGTTTCGATTGCCGTATAAACACTGGTGTGGCGCGTCATATAAGAGGCGGCTGCCGAAACCTCAGCAGGGACACCGCCTGACGAATTGTTGGCAAGCTGAGCGAGCTCATCGGCATTGATCGCAGACTTACCCTGCTGTTTCAGATAATCCACTAGAACCTGACTGGATTTGGCAATATTCAACTGGTCGTCGAAGGATGAGGTGGAGGTTTTTTGAGTGGGGGCGTTTACGCTTGTAGGTGACACTACAGTAGACATCGGATATCTCCCAAGCAGAGGTTTGGTTGGACAGCCTGTTTATTGTTGCCCGGTTTAATGTCATTCGTATGAATCATGTGGCATGGCAAACGATTGCAGCCGAGTGATGGCTAAATCAGCTTGGCTGCCACCAGCATATCGGCGACCGCCTGAAAGGTACCATCAGGCACCGGATCGCCATTGCCCGCGCGTTTGGCGATGAGTTCGGCCAGCCTCGGGTCGGCGACTCGCGGGACTCGGCGAGGCGCAGCGCTGGCCAACAAGCTAGCGGCCTGATCGGGTGAGGCCTTGCAGGTCACCAACGGCACTGGCGTTTCGCCGCGAACGTAACGAATGCCGACCAGCCAACCGTCTGCGGTGCCGATCATCAGCGAGCTATACTGAACACCGATCTTGGCGTTCAGCTCATGCATTTCGCGCCGCTGTTTACGGCGCGCCTGATTCATTGTCGGATCGCCTTCCTGATCCTTGCGCTCACGCTTCTGTTCGGTCTTCGTCATGCGCTGGTCGCGCTCGAATAGCCAGCGTTGGAGCAGCACATCGAAAGCACCAACCAGTAAGAAGGCAATCAGTGCAGTGATAACCAGCGGCTGGAGTAAGGCGAGAAAAGTCCCCTGAACGCAGGGGTAGCCGCAGCGTGAGGACTCCATCAGCGACTGCAGGCCCAGGCGGTAGACAATCATCAGCGCGACGGCCAATGCCACCATCTTGAACAGTGACTTGAGAAACTCGACCAGCCCGCGTATCGAAAAGATGCGCTTGAACCCCTGAACCGGATCAATATTCTCTGGCTTAGGCTGAACCGGTTCCGTAGAGAAGACAAACCCCTGCATAACCACGATATTGGTCAGCACGATCACCAACAGCGTTAGACCGACCAGCGGCAGCACCGACATCAGCAGCACTTCGCCAGCCTGGGTCATCAACTGTGGCCACAGCGTATCGAACGGCTCGGTGTAGAGTCGTGCGGCTAAGTCGAGCAAACCCTGCACGCGGGCAATGATGTCATTCACGCTGATAGCGATATAGAGCGTGCAGGCTAACATCGTCATGGCAGTGACCAGGTCGGCACTCTTGGCGMCCTGGCCCTTATTGCGTGCGTCGCGAAGTTTTTTCGTCGMCGGCGGCAGCGACTTCTCTTCAGAGGGCTGTTGGCTCATGCCGCTGCTGTGACCCTATGAACCTACTGTCGATCCTTTATCCATTTGCGTATCGAGATTGTTGCCATCACCTGCGTAATCTTCGTGCTCGAAATCGTCCCAGGATGAGTTAGGTAGATGGCCCTCCTCTACGTAGAACTCATACTCGTCGCTGCGGTAGTCGAAAATGCTCTCGTCGTCCGGCGCATCGCGCTGACCGTAGCTCCGGACGTACGCTTCGAGAAACTCATAACGGGTCAGACCATCTTCGGTTAGTAGGCCATCCTCATCGAGCGACGTGAAGAGTTCCTTAAGGTCAGCCTTATGCCCCTCCAACGCGTTGGTGCGCTTGATATCCTGGACAATAGTGAATGGCAGCGTCGCCACCGTCAGACCGGCGGATATCCAAAACAGCGGTCCGGTGACGGCACGGGCGACGGCAAGGCCCTTGAGCGCCGCCAGCGATGATGCACCACCGGCAAGGCCGAAGGCACCCGCCGCGACAGTGACGGCGCCCTGACCGATGGTAGCGCCGTCGCCGCTGTCCACGCCGCGCTTGATCATCAGCCCGCCGAGGGCAATGTCCAGCGCACCAGTGGCGGCGTTGGCAGCACCATCCAGCACGCGCAGGAAAGAGCTGATAGAGCGGGTCGTCGTCGTGGCTTTGGGCAGGGCCGGATTCTTGGCGTATCCGTCCTCGATACCCTGCACGATCTTGCCCGTATCGGACTCGCTAATATCCAGCATTTGGCTCAGCTTTTCGCGATCTCCGACGGGGGCGTCGTCAATGATCTGCTCGATATTCTCGACGAACTTGAGGCCTTGACCCTCATTAAAGGGGCCACCGCTGGCAGTGTCATTGCCCCATATCTGCGGCAGCGTCTTGTCGAGCCCCAGCATGGCATTGACGTTGGTGCCCTTGGCCTTGTCCCAGATATTGCTGCCGAGGTTGACGAAGTGCTGACTGGCGCCCAGAAAGCTGATGAACTCCTTGGCAACGGCCATTCGCGCCTCGTGGCTGTCCGCCAGCTTACTGGCGCCGCCTGCGAGCTGATAGATGCCCGAGGCGAGCGAGATCAGCCCGCCGGTCGAGCCCAGCGCGCCGTTGCTGTTGAGCGTGCCAATCAGCGCCATCATGCCGCCGTTGGTCTGCTCGTTGAGCGCCTTGTAGACACCGTTCTTCAGCAGGCCGTCGATATCCGACTGGGTGATCGAACCATTTTTCTGGAAGCGATCCCCGAGCTCCTGTAGCGCCTTACCGAAGTTCTTAGCAGTTTGCTTATCGTCGAGAAACTCGTTGACAAACTTATCGATCGTCTCTGCCGTACGCCGCGGAATATCCACACCGGCACGCTTGAGCGCGGTCAGTACCATCTTGACCACATCCTGAGTGGCCGTCGCGGTGTTGGCATCATTGATCTGATCTGGGTTGGCGATCAGATCATCAAGATCGGTGATCATTGAGTCGAGCTGCAGGCTCTGGGCGAACTCGGCTGCCTTGTCGCTCTCTTCCGTTGCCGGGAACAGCGCCGAGAGTGCATTATAGGTTCGCGAGATATCCTGCTCGGCGAGTTCCCCCTGACCGCTCTCGCGCAGGTCATTGATGTAGTTGATGTACTCTTCGCTGAAGGCGGTCTCCTCCAGCTGCGAAGCGATCGCATCCTTATTGGCGACCTTGTCGATCGCGTCTGTCTGTGCCGCCTGGTAATCCTCCTGCACCGCCTCGGAAGCGAATAGCTCGCCTAGGCTTTCATCGAGCTTCTCACCGTCGATGATGGATGAGAGATCCTCGCCGGTGACGTTGTCAAGACTCAAGCCTTCCGACATATCGAGACCGACCAGATCCAGGCCGTTTTCAAGCGCGCCCTGGGCTCGCAGCGCACGGTAAAACTCGGCGCGCTCATCGTTTTTATCGATACTGCCGTCCTCTATCCCCGTCTTCCACTCTTCAATCAAGTTCTGCCAGGTCAGCTCGCTGACGGTCAGCTTGCGTGAGCTGTCGTCCGGATCTGTCTCGCTGGTTTCCATTGACTGAATATCGACATCGCTGAAGGCCGGTAGATCGTGATCGCGCCGCGCCGTGTCCAGCTCCGCATTGTCGGCGAGACGCTGGGTGTTGGTCTCCCCACCGTGCCTCGACCAATAACCGTCGAAGATATTCTGAACCGCCTTGCCGTCGTCTCCAGCAGCGTGCCTGATCCGCTCGCGAAGGTCATCGTTAACCTGGGCAGTGGCGTCCTCGCGGGAGGCACCGTCGCTCATCTTGCTGTCGATCAGGTTCTGATAGAGCTGCGACAACGTTTCGGAGCTTTCGATATGCAGAATCTGGCGCGAACCCGTCAGCGTGCTGCCCGCCAAGCCAGAGGCCAGTGCGTTGAGGTTATCCTCATAACTCGGGTTATCCGTCACGGTGGTGTCGGCGAGAAAGTCGTCGTAGGCCTCGAAGCCAGCGGAGGTGGCAGCATCCTTGCCACCATGACGCTCCCAGTAACCATTGAGCACATCGAGCCCGTCCTTGCTGTCCTTATCAGCATCGGTCAGCGCGTTGCCGGTACGGTCAAAGAGGGCATCTTTGGCATCGTCGATGGCTGCCTGTAGATCCGGGGCATCGCCGCGCTCACGCTGCTGGTTAAGCTGGTACTCCACCAGTTGGCTGAACTGATCGCTGGCGTCTCCTGTCAGCGGTCTCACCTTGCGGTCGTCGATGTCGATGCCTTCAGCCATATCGCTGGCGAGCGAATTTAGAGTATCGTCATAGGCGATGTCGTCTTCGTCACGATTGGCCAGATAAGTCTCTTCGGCCAGCTCTTCAGTATCCTCTTCCCCGCCGTGACGTTTGAAGTAGCCGTCGAAGACATTGACCACACTCTTGCCGCCAGCGTTTTCGAGACGGTCGCGCAGCTCATCATTGACCTGACTCAGCGCTTCCTCAGTAGTGGCGCCTTCGTCCAGCTTGCTCTTGATCAGATTCTTATAGAGCTGGGACAGCGTATCGGAGGAGTCCAGATGTAGTATCTTGCGTTGATCGGTCAGCGTGCCGCCAGCCAACCCGGAAGCGAGAGCGTTGAGGTTATCTTCGTAGCTAGGGTTGTCGGTCAGCGTGGTATCGGCCAGAAAGTCATCATAGGCGTCATAGCCCGCGTTGATCGCAGCCTCTTCACCACCATGGCGCTTCCAGTAACCCTCGAAGACATCGAGGCCCTTGTCGGCGTTTCGATCTGCGTTGTCAAGGGCATGCCCGATGCGATCAAACAGCGCGTCCTTGGCGCTATCGATCGCCTTGGACAAGTCAGCGCTTTTGCCATCCGCGCGCTGCGCATTGAGCTCGGCGGTGACCAGCGCCTCGAACTTATCCGCAGCGTCTCCCTTCAGGGCGGACACCTTGCGCTTGTCGATATCGATGCCATCCGCCATATCCACTGCCAGTGAATTCAGCGTGTCTTCATAATCCTGGCTGCCCGGCATCAACGGCTTTTTGCCCGCGTCCACAGTATCTTTGCCCGCTTCCGCCTTTTTTGCCAGGTCGAGGACAACGCCAAAATTTCCAAAGGCGCTGGTCAACGGTGTTGCTTTGGGGTTGGTTTTTGGATCGACACGCATCGAATACTCCTCCACGGTTAGCACAAGCTGATGGGGCAGGCAACGAGAAGCCCGATTTCACTGACGGAAAACCAGTCTGAAGAGACTGCGTGACACTCTAATGGCAACTTTGTGATGCTGCTTTGATACCCTCTTTTCAAAGTACCCCGCGTCCCCCCTGTTGTTACCGCGTTTCCCCCATAGCGCCCAATATGGCTTCCAGGCGTTCCATATAGAGATTGGCGGCATCGAGGTGCTCCAGCATAAAGGGGATCAGAAAAATGACGTAGACCAGCATCAAGAATGCAAACAACAGGTTCTTGATAGGCAGTGACAGGTCAAAGACGTGCAGGTTGGGCGCCATACGCGCGAGGTAGGCGAGCATCAAATCTGCGACCAGAAGCGCGATGACCAGCGGCGCTATCATCAACACACCAATCTGCATCACCTGGTCGAGCAGGCCAAGTAGCGCCATCGCCGATGCTTTTGTCATCAGTGGCGTGAAATTCACCGCCGGCCACAACGAGTAGCTGCGATAAAAGCCATCAAGTAGCAGCATGAAGCCGCCGGTAATGAAGAACAGCGCCAGCAACGTCACGGTCAGCAACGTTGCGGTAACGCCAGACTCAGTTGAGCCCAKGGGATCAAGTATCTGCGCCATGGTTGAGCCACGCTGTAGATCGATMAGTTCGCCAGCCACCTCCGCGGCCCAGAACGGAACACCAAAGACCAGCCCGATGACGACGCCAATCAGCAACTCCTTGATGACCATGCCGGTAAGGGTGAAGCTTGATAGCTGTTCAGCATTCACCATGGCATCGAATAACGGCAGCATCAGTGGAATAGAGATCGTCMCCGCCACTGCCGAGCGGATCATGCCGGTCAGCCCCAGGCGATTGAACGCTGGGGTGACCAACACCATGCCTAGCGCCCGTGCCACGCCGACCGCTGCCGCCGCGATCATTGGGTAAGCGAAGTCGGTCAGAAAGCGGGCGAATTCGTCGTAGTGCATAAGCGACGCCAGCCCGGCTCAACGAGACCAGGCTGGAAAGTTATTCAACACCTGATCGGTGATGCTGATGACTGGCCCGGCCAGTAGCGGCCCGGCGATGATCAGCACCAGCAACACGGCAACCAGCTTGACGGCTTGCGGCAACGTTTGATCCTGAATCTGCGTCAGCGCCTGCAGTAGCCCAACCCCAAAACCGACCACAATGGCCACCAGCAGTGCTGGCGCCGACACCAACAGCGCCGTCCACAGCGCGTTCTGCATCAATGAGAGAAAGATATCGTCGTTCATCTCAGCCTCCACCATAGCTAAGAATCAAGCCGTGCATCAGCCGTGACCAGCCGTCCACGGCCACGAACAGAAATATCTTGAGCGGCGTGGATATTAATGTAGGCGAGACCATCATCATACCCATTGCCATCAGCACATTGGAGACGATCAAATCGATGACCAGAAACGGGATATAGAGCAAAAAACCGATCTCGAAAGCACGGGTCAGCTCCGAGCTCACGAAGGCGGGAATAAGTACCACTAAGTCATCGTCCGGCAGGCCGCTGCGGGCTTCCTCCGACCATAGCGTGCGGGTCGCATCAATGAAAAAGGCCCGTTCGCGTTCGCTGGCATAGCGAGAAAGGTAATCCTGCAAGGGTCCACGCAGCGCCTCGCCGGTTTGCTTGATCTCCTCGACGCTGCCCATCCCTGCGGGTCGCTGCTCGAACTGATGAAGCATATCGCCGACCAGCGGCGTGGTGATGTAGACGGTAAGAATCAAGGCAATGCCATAGAGCACCAGGTTAGGCGGCGTCTGCTGCACGCCGAGGGCGTTACGGATCAAGAACAGCACCACGGCAATTTTGAGAAAGCCCGTCATGGYCACCACCGCCAATGGCACCAGGCCGATGGTCGCCACGACAATGATGATGGCGATCAAGTTAGGCTGAAATTCACTCATCTCCGGCGTGCCCTTCATCGAGCGCGAGCCTCTCGATCTGCACCCCGATGCTGTCACCGATCATCACTAGGCGGCCATGCCCCATGCAGCGGCCGTTGACGATTAGGTCAACCGCCTGCTCAGGTCGACGCTGCATCGGCAGTACGCTGCCTTCGCCCAACGCGCGCAGCTCGCCGAGCGACATCTCCAGTTTGCCCATTTCACAAGTCAGGCGGACGGGCAGATCATCCAGGTTTGGGTTATCCACGGGGGGTTCGCTCATGAGGTTCTCGAATGGTGGGTTCGACGCTTGGGAAGAGGTAAGAGAGGTCAGCGGGCCTTTAAGGCACACGCTATCGGCGCTTAAGCTGACGCCGACGCTAAACCGGTCGCCAACGTTCAACGTTGCGCCATTGGGATCGTCGCTAGTGGCGAATGACTCGAGCATAACCACATCGCCCGGACGAAGGCTGCGCCACTCCCCCAGGGTCAATGTTTGGGCACCGGCCGTTAGGTTAAGCATCACCATTACGCCGCTCGCCATCACAAGCTGCGTGGGGAAATAGCGATCAAATAGGGGGAGCAACTGTTTAGCAGTCGACGTCGTGAGCCCCACACGCAGCGGGTGAACTTCGCCGTCTAGTTCGAAGGCCAGGGTGATGTGGATCGGGTTTGCCGGTCGTCCTTGTGGATGGGCGGGCTGTACACGGATGTCGACACCAAGGGTCGCCTCGAGAGGCTCGAGCCACGCTAGCCACACCGCCTCAAGCCACATCGCGGCCAGCTCCGCATCGACGTCCTCCATAGAGCGCCTGCGATCAGGGTGCTCACTGAGATGGTCGAATGTGCGCCAACTGGCGCTCAAGGCCAGTTGCTCGTTGCCGAGGCATACCGTGACGGTCATGTCAGCGGTGACCTCCGCCGCTTCCGGCATCAGGTACAAGCTGGCAGAACGCCCATGCCAACCGAAAGTCAGCGGCTGTCGAGAACGATGCAGCGCGTTATGCAGTGTTAGCGTTTCGGCATCATAGTGCGTCAGGGTTAGCGGCACTGGCGTCACTTCCGCGCGAACGGTTGAGCTGAAGGCAGTCATACTTCACCTGCCCGGCCGATCCGGCTCTCTTCCATTTCCAGTTCGGCTAGGCGCTCGGCCTCGATTGCCTGCGCCTGCCCCTGATACGTCTGGAGTTGTTCCAGCGCACGTTGGGCGCGTAACCGGTGCGCCCATTCGGTAGCGCGGGATTCGCGCTCTCGCTCAGCGGCCCGCAGGGTCTGGATGCTGCTTGCCTGCTGCTCAAGCAATGCCTCCTGGTGGGCGGCATCGTCGGCAAGTGTTTGCTGCCAACCGGCCAGATCCTCGGCGTTCAGCGGTCGTTGTTCACCCTGTTCGAACAGTGCCTGCTCGCGCTGAACTGCTTGGTATTGGTGGTGCTCCAGGGCCTGCCCGAGTGTCTGGCAGTGAGCCTCGAACTCCCGACAGTTGCGTTGCTCTGCCGCCAGGGCTTCCTCGGCGAGACGCGTACGCTGGCGCCGAAGCTGCATCAGCCGGTCAAGCTGACGTTGCAACGTCATTGGACGACCTCCCTTAACTGTTTCAAGGTGTCTTCAAAGGCGCTGTGGTCGTCGCGGGATTGGCGTAGGAACGCCTCAATCTCAGCACGTTTATGAATCGCCTCATCCGTGGCGGCGTCGCTACCTTCCCGGTACTCGCCCACTTGCAGTAGCAGCTCGACATCGCGATAACGCGCCATCAACTCACGCATTTTGCCGGCATCACGGCGATGCTCGGCGTTGGCAACGTTTTCCATCAAGCGGCTGCGGCTGGCGAGGATATCAATGGCTGGAAAGTGGTCACGGCGGGCGAGATCGGCGCTAAGAACGATGTGACCGTCAAGAATGGCCCGGGCCTCCTCGGCCACCGGATCAAGCATGCCATCGCCCTCGGTCAATACCGTATAGATTGCCGTAATGGTGCCTCCCGACGCGCCACCAGGCCCGGCACGTTCGAGTAAACGGGGCAGCGCCGCAAACAGTGAAGGCGGGTAACCACGACGCGTCGGAGGTTCACCGGCAGCCAGTCCGATCTCGCGCTGGGCGCGGGCGAAGCGGGTAAGACTGTCGACCAACAACAGTACATCGCGCCCCTGATCACGGAAATATTCCGCCACGCTGGTAGCCACCATGGCGGCGCGGGCACGCTCGATCGCTGGTCGATCAGAAGTGGACACGACGCATACCGTGCGCTGGCGCGCGTCGGCACCCAGCTGCACATCAAGCAACTCGCGGACTTCCCGGCCGCGCTCGCCCACCAGCCCCAGTACCACGACCTCTGCACTACTGCCACGGACGATGGCCGAAAGTAGCGATGACTTACCGACGCCGGCTTCGCCAAACAGCCCGACGCGCTGGCCGCGGGCAACGGTATTGAGGCCATCGATAGCACGCACCCCGAGTGCCAGCGGTTGCTCGATCAACTGGCGGGACAGCGGCGCGGGGGGCTCGGCATGAACAGGGTAATGGCGCAGCGAGCCGGGCGCTGGTGCAGTGCGACCATCAAGCCAGTCGCCGAGCGGGCTGATGACGCGACCGAGCAGAGCATCGCCCACGGCCACACCCTGGGCACCGCCAGTGGCAATTACTTCACTGCGGGTCGACAGCCCCTGGAGCTCGCCAATCGGCGAGAGCATGACGTTCTCCTCTTCGAAGCCGATCACCTCCGCGGCGACACGGCGTCCGCTGACGGGATCGCGCAGGTAGCAAAGCTCGCCAATGCCAGCACCTTCGAGGCTAGCGTAAACCAACAAACCGCGAATGCGGCGTACCCGGCCATTGACGGGGCGAGTTTGGGCTAGGGCAAAACGTTCGCCGAGCCGCGGCAGCAGATCCCCAAACGCATTCGCGCTCATGCACCCTCCCAATCATCCCGCAAGGCACGCCGCAGTGCCTCGAGCTGCGCTTCCAGGCCGATGTCCATAACCGCTATGGGGCTCACCAGCAAACACTGGGTTAGCGCCAGTTGCGCGTCGGCCTCGACCTGATAGTCGGCCGTCGCAGGCGGATATGCGGCGAGAGACTCGGCGATTCGAGACTCTAGAGGGGGTGCAACACGAATACGAATCCGATGTGCGTGACGCCACTCGCTCAGGGCATGGCGTACGCAGCGAGTGATGAGTTCTACATCGTCGAACTCGCCGAGAATACGCCGTACCAGAGTCAGCGACAGCTCGGCCAGCTCGGGGCCGAGCCCGTCGAGATAACGTTTGACGTCACGCTGGGTGCTGGCCAGTAGCTCAGCGGCGCGGGCTTCACCATCGCGGCGACCGGCTTCAAAGCCTTCGGCATGGCCCTCTTCGCGGGCGCGACGAATGAGGGCCTCTTGATCATCGGCTCGCTGACACGCCCGCTCGAGAAAAGCGTAGCCATCGACCCAGGCGCAGGCCTCCTCTGCGCGCAAGATGACCTTACCGGGGCGGGGCGGCAGTGAGTTCATATCTCGGTTCGTTCTTTATCGTCGGTTTGGAAAAAACTATGTGTAGCGGCCAGCCGTGCAATATCAACAGCAGCGGCGTCCGCCACGATCGTTTCAGGCAACTCGAACTGGTCAGCCCAACCCAACCTTAGCCAGTCTCGAAGTTCCACCGTTTGAGCTTGCCACCATCGCTCCAGGCAGCGTCGACCATCGTGCTCGACGGCGGCCTCCAGCGCGTCGAGATCATCCTCAGCGCAGGCTTCGGCACTGGTGTGGTCACGGTGGGTAAGCGCCAGGGAATAGAGCTCAGCGCCGAAACGCTGTTTAAGTGCCGCAACTCGCGGCGCATGAATTTCGCGCACAAAGGCATTGGCGTGAATGATCACTCCAGCGGCACGGGCGCAGGCGGTAAAATCATCGCTGTCCAGTTGGCATAGCACCTGGTCGGCGGCATCCATTAGCGGCTGTTCCGCGATAGAGGTGAGTTGATGACGGCGCTGCAGGCGGGCAAGCAAGCGCTGGCGAAAGCGCGGCTGAGTGCACCAACGGCGCAGCATCGCGTCGGCGGCAATGCCGTCCAGGCAGTCAACCCAGTGGTCGAGAGCAACCCGTACCGGTGGTTCGATATCAGAGCCCGGTGCGGTCGATTCGCTAGCGCGTTTAGAGGCACTATTCATAGCGCTTTCTCATGGCGCTGTCGTCAATGAGTAGGGGTGCTGGCGCCGCTGACGCCAGACCAACCAGCCGACCGTAGCGGCAAGTCCGATCACTGCAACGCTCAGCAGACCGATGATCCAGCCGATACGGGAAACGCTGGACGCTGGCATCGCGACACCCAGAAATGAGCCCATCATCGGCTGCGGCAGCGTGTCCATTTCCTCGGGAATAGCAGAGACAACAGGCACCACCGAGACCTTGTCGTAGGAGAGGCCAGCAATACCATTGGCTACCAGCGTCTTGATCTGTGGAATCAGTGGAGCGATCTCCAGCGAAGGGATATAGCGCACGAAGACCGAAGCCGAAGACGGCGTACTGTTCTGCTGTAGCAAATCATTGTCCGGCAGCACAACATGAACCCGCGCCGAGAGTACGCCGTCGATCTGCGACACAGTGTGCGAGAGCTCCTGGCTCAACGCAAAGATCATCTGAGCGCGTTCCTGCACGGGAGACGACACCAGCCCGTTACCCTGGAAAATATCGCCCATATTGGCGAATTTCTGTTCCGGCAGCCCGGCACGATCGAGTATCTCTACCGCCTCGGCGAAGCGCTCCTCACTGACAGTGACGGTCATTTGACCTTCGTCCTGTGCCTGACGTGCGGCAGGTATGCCGTTGCGGGCCAGCGTTGCCACGATGATATTCGCCTCACGCTCGTCGAGATTAGTGTAGAGATCGGTGTCACAGGCCTGAAGCAGTAGCGCCATAACCAGAAACACCATGCCCCGCAGGGCGTTACGCCACCTGCGTTGTGACACTTGCTGCTTGCCGTCGAATTGTTTATTAAAGTGCAAGTGTCATTGGCCTTTTAGCAAGGTATTCGCCGACCCCGAAACCTGAGTGGCGCCGCGAACGATCATGGTGGTTTCGATGGAGTGATCAAAAACACGCCCCAGCGATTCTACGACTTGCGCCAGCTTGTCATCCCCTAAGGCGGGTGGCGTGTCGCCAGCGTCGGACACGCTCTGGGGCATCACCTGAGCTAAACGATCAGGTGTTTGCACATCGGGAGTCTTAGCCTGCTGAGCGAAGTTATTGACTCGGTCAATAAAGCCATCAAGGTTGTTGAGCAGACTTGAGCCCAGCTCACTGGGGCTGGCCCCCGATAAAGATGAACCGGCTTGCTGTGTCATATGTTCGAAAATATTCTGTGATGCCAACGTATCGGTGCTAACCTCTGGCATGGGTGTCGGAGTTAGCGCACCGCTGCCCGGTGGTGTCACGGGAGTCATCATTCACCTCGTCGGAATAGTCCCTAGCATCGGCTAAGAAAGGCGCGAACACCGCGATGGGGGTCGCGCCCTCGTCATTACTCGTCGGACTGTGCTTCCTTGAGAATATTGTTCATCATCGGCATCAGAATCATCTGCCCGCCGACCTTGACCATTCCCTCTACCATTGTTTCCTGCAGCTTCGCGTTATCGACGGCGTCGTCGAAAGCCTGGGAATCGGGGAGCGACTCTGTTGCCGGGTTACTACTGCTTACGGGATCGATAGCCATGGACTGCCTCCTGTGGGTTTCATCGCTTGCTCACTCACGAGCCAGGCGGCTGGGCCACACTGCCTCGAAAGACCTTAACTTCAGCGGGGATCGACGGCGCACTCGGCTGGCGCAACGCTTCGACCCGTTGGGCTATGTCCGCTATCCAGGCGGGCGGGCCCATCACTTCAAGACTGTCGTGCTCTGCACGAATCAGTGCGCTCAACGGATTGCCGATCTGTGCCTGGGTAATTTCTGCGCGCAGGCGGGGTATATCGACATCGGTTAGATCAAACGTCCGACGACTCAGCTCCTGGCGGGCGGCGACATGCAGCACATAGCCATCGAAAAACCACCCCAGACCGTTGGATTCACAAACCTGTGCGAGGAACTCGCCAGCGGTGCTGGCGCGAATATCACCACGCACCTCACCATCCACTACGTCGCTGACCTCAACGGGCAGTGACAGGTTGCGACCAAACTCCTGCAACACATCACGCACGCTTTGCTCGATCACGATATAGCGATATTCGCGATCCGCCCAAGGCGCCTCGGCGGCCAGCGTGGGGCTGTCTGGCAAACAACAACCGAGCACCAGCATCACAAGATGGCCCAGCCAGGGGTGCTTCCACCTATCTGCCATCATCCTACCCACCCCCCGATGACAGTTGAGTGACCGGCAATCTGTCTTTTTGAGTTTTTGCCCTTCTGGGGTAAACACGCATCACGCTTCATCCATATCCCTGCTGCCCCAAGCCTGGTTTCTCCGGTACACTGATTTTCATTTCCTAAACCTCTGGACTGAGTCACGGATGAAGGCATTTTGTACGTTTTTGCCCCGCATGAGCCGGCCTGCACTCGTCGCCGGGCCAAGCCTGATACTGAGCCTAATACTGTCAGCCTGCGCTGCGACGCCTTCCGAGATCGATGAAAGTCGCCTGCTCAACCTGGCCAAAGATGTCGATCAGCAAGGCGACCATGCGACCGCCGCCGCGATGTACGAGCGCGCCCTGGAGCAGAGCGGCCCCTCCGCAGATATTCAGGTTCGCCTGGGCAATGCACTGCTTGCCAGTGGCGAGCCCCAGGCAGCCGCTGAGGCGTTTCGTGCCGCGCTTGCCGAAGACATCCACTTAGCGCCAGCATTACTCGGCCTCGGGACAGCCCAACTGCGCCTAGGTCAACCGGAAAGCGCCCTGCGCAACCTTTCCCTGGCGGCTCCTGAAATAGACAGCGCGGCGGCCTGGAGCCGCCTTGGCGCCGCCCAAGCGCTGGCCGGTCAGCCCGCCCAGGCGGCCAGCGCGTTTGCTAACGCCGTGGCACTTGAGCCGCGTGATCTCGACGCTCAGGCCAACCTGGCGCTATCCGAAGCGTTGGCTGGCGAAAACACCCAGGCCATCGCGAACATGCAGCGCATTACGGACTCCCCGCTGGCAGAGGAACGCCATTTCCGCAACCTGATTCTTGTGCTGGTTCTGGCTGGGCGTAGCGATGAGGCACAGCAAGTCGATATCCCCGACCTATCGGCGGCCAACCGCCTTTCCCTGATAGCCAGTGCCGAGCACATAGCAACGCTGCCCGATGCCGCCGCCCGCGCCCGGGCACTCGGGTTGGCATCAGCCTCTAACTAATACCGTCACAGATCACTGGTAGTGGCGTTGGTGCCCATGGCATTGCGCGCTTCCTGCTCCAATAGCGAACGACGCTGGTTGGCACGTTCGCGGCCGTTTAGATACTCATTCGCGGCATCTGCTACCGGCGCGCCCATGGCGGGCCCCATTGCTCTTCCCCTTACCAAATCCTGTGGCTCAACGATCATCTGCTGCAGATTGAAGTCGTTGGCGCAGCCAGGTGGCAGCCCGGCTCGCTCTGCATCGTCAGGCCCAGCTTGGCAGAGACGTGGCATGATCGTTGATTCATGCGCAGCGTCAGTCGTTGTCATCTGCCGGTACCCGGTGTCCCAGTTCATCGGCCCCATCGAGGACTGGCAGCCGGCCAGCAGCAACGCCACTAAACAAGGCCCAAGGCGKAAAGCCATGCGCGTCCAATAGGTAAATAGCTGTGACATAGGAACGTTGCTTAGCCTCATTGCAAATAGAATCCGAAAGGGTCATCTTCGAGCTGAGGATTGCGACTAACCTGTGCCCGATCCAACGGCATTCTGGGTGTCGGCGCGGAGGATGGTGCCACCAAATACGGGGTGATCAGGATGACCAGCTCGGTCTCGTTACGCTGAAACCGCCTTGATCGAAATAGATTACCCAGAATCGGTATATCACCGAGGAGCGGGATTCGTTCGATTTGATTGCTCGCCTGACGTTGAAACAGGCCGGCGATAGCAAAGGTCTGCCCGCTGCCCACCTCGACCACGGTATCGGCGCGCCGAACTTGAAGAGACGGCACGTCATAGCCACCAATACGGACACTATCGCTGGCAATGCTGCTGACTTCGGGGCGCACTTCCATTGAGATCCGGCCGTTAGGCAGCAACGTTGGCGTGCTCAGTAGCGAGACACCGAACTGTTTGTACTCGATACCCACCAGTTCGCTGTTAACCGGCACCGGAATAGGAATTTCGCCACCGGCAAGGAAGCTTGCCGTCTGCCCCGAGACGGTGGTGATGTTGGGTTCAGCGAGGATCTGCAACAGGTTGTTCTGCTGTAGCGCCTGGAGTAAACCGTCGATGCTATCGGTACCCCCACCGATGGGACTGGGGGCGATGTTGCTGGTGAGCACGCCGAAAGAGAACGAGCCGTTGTTGATCAGCGTATTCCAACTGACTCCATAGCTGAGCAGTTCATCCCGGGCGACTTCGGCGAAACGCACCCGAATGTTGATCTGAGTGGCGCCATCGTAACTGGAGCGGTTGATGCTACCGCCGGCCGGCGCTTGGGCATCAAGGGTCGATTGCGTGGCCATGGCGCTCTCGACCGTGGGGCTGCTACCCTCGGCCACCAGTTGGTTGCCAGCCATACGCAAACGGATCTGGCTGTCGCCGTCGATATCCCGTAGCGCCTGAGAAGCCAACGCATTATCGTCGCGAATCTGCAGCCGCAACGAGGCTTGGCTCTGCTCGTCGGCCCCCAGCGCGATAAGGTTGGTGTCACCGGCCTGTTTACCGAAGAGATAGATGACGCCGGAAGAAACCACCTGCACATCAGCAACCTCAGGGTTAGCGACGAACACCGACGCAACGTCCTGGTCGAACCGCAGGATACGCCCCTGCCCAGTCTCCAGCGTCATCGCACCTCCGGAAGCGTCCACGGAAACATCAGCACTGGCAGGAATTACCGCGAACCACAGCAGTAACGCCCATACCCAAAGCGTCGAATTCCGGACAGCCTGGGGAGGGTTTCTATCGACGGGTTTTATGCTGATCACGGTTATTCTTCATCCCTGTTGTAGCGATTTGCATGGGTGTTGAATCATCGACACACGGCGTCATTGTTTCGCAAGCGTGTTACAGCTTGGCGGTTGCCTCCGATTCCCGGCGTGGGATCGGTTTGGGCAGGCGTATCTGGGCGATTGCCTGCAGGCTGAATTCCGGTGCGATCTCCTGCCAGGCCATGACAGGAAGATCGATATCGTGCTGCTTTAGCCACTGCTGCAGCGCGGCGCGCACGTCACTGGCCGCCACCACCACTGGCTGAAGGTCGCTATCGAGCGCTTCAAGCTGCTGCTGGAACCAGCCGTTCAAGGCCCGCGAAAGAGGTGCCGGCATGCCGCTCCGGACGGGCTGGTTCTCACTATTTCGCTGTGCGGTACGCAGAGCCTCTTCCAGCGGCCGGGTCGCGATCCAGGCAGGCAGAACCCGATCGCTGCGGGCATGGCGGTGACTGATCTGCCGCGCCATGGCAAGGCGTATGCGGTCGCTCAGCCGAGCGCTGCTCGACTCTTGCGGCCCCCAGGCCACTATAGCTTCAAGGATAGTGCGCATGGCTCGAACCGGAACGCCCTCACTGACCAAGCGACGTAAAATCTCGGCGATTTTCTGTAGCGATACCACCCGAACGGCCTCGGTCACCAGCTCGGCATAGTGTGTTTCCATCTTGTAAAGCAGGGCACGCGCCTCTTGAATCCCAACGAACTCGCCGGCGTAACGCGTTAGCGTGCGCTCAAGACAGCGCTCCAGCACCTGATCCAGCGTACGATAGCGAATCCCGGCTTCCGTCAGCGCTGAAGCGTCCTCATCGGCAAGCCATTGCCAACTGCCGCGGCCAACGAGCGCTGGTTGCGTGAAGGCGGTCAACTCAAGCAATTCCAAAACATCGGCATCGTCGTCGAGCAGTACTGAAGAGTCTGGTAGTTCACCGTTGAGCACCGGCACTTCATCCAGCTCAATGGCGAAGCGCTGGTCGCTGAGGGCGGGTTCCAGGCGAACTCCCACCTGAGGAATGGCAATTCCCAGATCGCGTTCAACACCTTCGCGGGTGGCCTGAACGCTTTCACGTAGTAAGTCGAGTGATAGCTTATCGACAAGCCCTGCAGCCAGGCAGAGCATCACGCGGTACTGGCGTGGATCGTCATCGGCGGCATTGGGCGGTGCTGCCTCGTTCACCGCCTCGTTCACGGCGTTGGTCTCAGTAGCTGGGGTCGCGGTGATAACCTCGGCTTGCGCTGCTTGCTCCGTCTCGGTATCGGCCGTCTGGCGACGGCGATGCAGGAAAAAGGCAGCTAAGCCCAGCAGTGCTGACAACGTCAGAAAGACAGTCGATGGGAAGCCCGGCACGAAGGCCGCGCAGAACAGCACCGCCGACGTTAAACCCAATGCCTTGGCGTTGCTGCCAAGCTGGCCGACAATCTCACTGCCCAAATCGCTGGCGTTATCGGAGCTAACGCGGGTCACCACGGTACCCGCGCCAACCGAAATCAGTAATGCGGGAATCAGTGCGATCAGGCCGTCGCCGACGGTCAACAGCGAGTAGGTTTCCACCGCCGTGCCGAAGGGCATGTCGTGCTTGAGCATGCCGATCGACAGCCCACCGATAAGATTGACGAACAGAATCACCAGGCCAGCAATGGCATCACCCTTAACAAACTTCATCGCCCCATCCATTGCGCCATAGAGCTGGCTTTCGCTCTCCAGCAGCGAGCGCCTGCGACGGGCTTCAGCGGGTTCGATGTCGCCGTTTCTCATGTCGTTGTCGATGCTCATCTGCTTGCCGGGCATGGCATCAAGAGTAAAACGCGCCGCCACTTCCGCTACGCGCTCCGAGCCCTTGGTAATCACCAGAAACTGGGCCACCGTAATGATCAGGAAAACCACCATGCCGATGACCACCTCACCGGCGATAACGAAATTGCCGAAGGCGGAAACGATCTGGCCAGCGTCACCCTCGAGCAGAATCAGCCGGGTAGTGGAGATCGAAAGCGCCAGCCGGAACAGCGTGGCGAGCAGAATGATCGGCGGCAGCGAGGAGAATTCCACCGGGTGCGAGATATAGAACGCCACCACTAAAATCAGCAGGCTGAAACCGATATTGATACCAATCAGCGTGTCGACCATTGCCGTCGGCAGCGGGATGATCATCATCACTACCGAGAGCACCATAAAAACGGCGATGATCACGTCACTGCGCTGGGACGCCTGACGAGCCAGGGTATTGAGACGGCCGAGGAGCTTGTTCATGTTACGGTCTCTCCCTGCCGGGATTCCGGGTGACGCCGCCGCTCGAGATACTCTCGCCATAGGCGACGAGCGGTATCATGCTCACCGTTGACCCAGTGGGCGCGGCTACGCAAGAGTGGCACGGCGTCATCCTGTTCACCGGCGGCCTCGAGCCGGTCGAGCACATTAAGCGCACGCTGACCGTTGCCGCTGGCAAGGAACCCCTGGCACAGCGCCTGCAGCACGCCGGTGTGATTCGGTGCCATGCGTGTCGCGATAAGCAGCAATACCAACCCGCGCTGTACCTGACCACTTTTGAGATAGAGGTGCCCCATCAAATGCAGTAGGTCGACGGCATCTCGATCAGCGGTATCGCTCATGGCACGCTCTCCTGATCGGTGATGTTGTCCAGCGGCAGCGCGTTTGCTTCACTCATCCGGCCTTCCCATGCCTGGCGCCAATCAATCTCTTCACCGATCACCTCCTTCGCCAGCGCCATAATGTCATCATCGGCGTCCAGCGAAGGTAGAACGTTGTCAGCTACGTGTTGGAGCAGCTCGATGCTGCGAAGGTTAGCGTAGCTGGCAGGATCAATGGCCTCCGGGCGCGCGAGCGCTTCGAGGCGCTCAGTCCACGCAGGACGGTTTGAGCCACGCTGCCGGGCTTCACTGACAGCCTGCGTGAACGTATCGTCCTGCTGCGACGGCTGCTCGACGACGCTAGGCTTGACGGGGTCAATGTCAGCGACGTGATAACGATCCCGTGGAACAAGACGATCAGTGATCTTCATCGCGATATACGCCGGATTATAGGGTCAGGGCAAACTGGTCATCGCCACGGCTCAACAGCACTCGAYCCGTTTCGATAGCGGAAATAACCCAGCCAGACGACAGCGACGCGCCGGGATAGAGACGCTGGCCACGAGCGTCGATTACGTACGGGTTCTTGCCTAACCATACGGCCTGAAACTGCAGGTCGGGGCGAACCGGCACCTCACTCTGTTGAGCTTCATTAAGTAGCACGTTGTGACTGCCGTAATGCTGGTCGAACCAACGCTGGGTGGCGTTCCAAGCGCCCGCCTGGTCGGGGTCGTAGTGACCGGAGACGCTGATATAGTCGCCACTGTCGGTGACCTCCAGCGATGCAAGTCCGGCATCCGCCAGGCGCTCACGCAGTGCTTGAACCGGGCTCGGGCGAGCCTCATCCATCACTGGGGGATTACTCTGGGCAGTGTCCATCAGGGCCTGCTCATCGAGCATTGCCGTAACTGGATGATAGCCAATGTTGGCGTCGGCTTGATTGACATCGATGAACTCATAGAAAGCCAGTACTCCCAGCGTTACGACCAGTGCGGCGAGCGTGGCGCTGCGATTTAGCCACTTACGCCAACGCACAGGAACTGTCGGCAGCCCTGGGAATATGGCAGGCGCTGGGGGGCGTGAAAGCTCGAGTGCCACGTCGTTGRAATGAAGCTTCGCTGGCAATTCACAGCGCAAACCAGTGCCCTGGCTGACGCTACGGCCATTAATGGTAATGTCACCACCAAGCGCCTCGATAGCGATATAACGACCATAGAATCTCAACACAATATGGTGTGGTGCAGTGCCCGGATCGCCGAGCATGACATCAGTAGAATCGTCGCTACCGATACAGCAGACCGGCTCAGTGAGCGTAATGGAGGCACCGCGATGCAAGCCTGCGATAACCTTGAGCGTCGTAACGGCTTCGCGTACCGACGCTGAAGCTGAGGTGAATAAAGTCATATACTTAACTCGCCGTGTCGTACGAAGCTTGGAGGGCTCTTCCGTCGAATGTCTCGATAAAGGGGCATTCATCCGGGCGAGGTTTTGAAATCTCTACCGTCCAGGAATGCGTGGACAGGAAACAACAACAAGGCCGCGAGCGGCTGACGCCGCCCGCGACTTCCGAGCATCAGTTTTGCGGACGCTGCTTGGTAGCGTCGAGCTCGGTTTTCTTCTCTGTCGTGACTTTGGTGATTTCTGCGGACTTCTCGATCGCCTGATCGAACACTGCTTTCATGTCGGCGATTGCAGAATCAGCACCGCCGCCAGCATTGTCGACTGGGGGAGTATCGGCCATTTTACTGCTCCTTAATCCTAGAGAAATGTCGTTTGAATGATGCGCCTTTGGCACCGAGGCTCAAGCCGTTCGATCGTTCTTTCGACGCTGTTKCATAAGGAGGAAGACGATCCAACATTAAGCAGATTGCGGGTATTAAGTGACGAGGCGATGTCAGTAAAATGAAAGTTGAATGATTTGCCTTATTGTCTTGTGGCGAATACAACGCCGATTGGGCAGTCAATTTGGCCGCGCTTACCCAAAAATAGGTGCTCTCGCCAACTGACCTCGACCAGCGCAGGGCTTAAACTCACAAGCCCTATCAGCAACCAGCGCTGATTCATTGGGCTTCTTCCTCTTCAGATATCTCCTCGACTTCACTCTTTACGACATCAATCAACTCCTGCATACCAAAGGGTTCTAGCAGCTCACCGTTGACAAAAAAGGTTGGCGTCTGGCGAATCTGATTCGTTTTGACGTCTGCCATGTCTTGGTCAATCACCGCTTGCACTTCAGCTGAGTTGAGTTGCTCCTCAGCGGCAGTTCGATCAAGACCGGCTTGGCTGGCAATCTCCAAGATAGCTGATTCATCGAAACGGCCATGAGATGCCCATTGATCCTGACGAGAGAGCAGAGCTTCGAGTACCGGTTCGAATACCTCCTGGTGTCGAGCGACTTCCAGCACGCGAATGGCCGTATCAGAAACCTCACCGTGGAAAGGGGTGTAGCGCACGATTAGCTGCACTTGCTCAGGATAGGTTTCCAGAATACTTTTGGTGAGAGGATAGAAAGCACGGCAGGCTTCGCAGGCCGGGTCGAAAAATTCCACAATGGTGACAGGAGCCTCTTTCGGCCCCAGGATCGGTGAGTGTGAACGCACCAAGGAGCTCTCGGCCTGTGCAGCATCCTCACTCGCCGCCTCAGCTTGCATGTCCAATAGTGCAGGTTTCGATACCACCACGATGGCAGCTGTCAGCATCAACGTACCCGCAAGCATAAAAGTCGCTTTTTTGAACATTTTTCTCTCTCGATTTCAGTGATTATTTGGCAATTTAGGCCAAGATTTTATTGCACAAACCAAGCTAAATGACTGCTTATGTATACCAGCGTGAGCGTGTATTACTCATGCCCATAAAGGTTGGCATCCTGATGTGCGTGATCAATATGCTCAAACTCTAAGCTGGAATGGACAATGTTGAAGCGCGTTTTTAACTGCGCTTTGATCTCTGTCTTAATCGACTCAAGCCGCTGCCAGCCTGCTTCCGTAATGACCACGTGGCAGTCAAGAGCAGCCATGTTTTCCTGCATCTGCCATAAGTGCACATGATGAATATCGTGGACACTTTCGACACCACGCACGGCTTCAATGACGAGTTGACCGTTAATATCTGGGGGAGAGCCCAGCATCAGTGTGCGGATAGGCCCCCCAATCACCGAAAAGGCGAGTAACTAAAGCTTCAACCCCTGAATGTCGTCCGTTGACACTCGCCTCGGGAGGCAACGCCTACCCTGGCTATGGCTGGTACGCGCTTGTCATTACGGGAGTGACCTTTCCCCCAAAATTTCCAGAATTCTTTATCGTCCACTTCGCGATTGCTCTATAGTCGAGGAATGCTAACCGGATGTATCTAGCCTATGGCCGTTGACCTGCAAGCGCTCTACCCCAAACTGATTCATCTGATGCTGGACACCGTCTTCGTAGTGGATGCGGACAATCAGATCGTCTTTGTGAGCGATGCCTGTGAGTCACTGCTCGGATACGCACCCCGCGAGTTGATCGGCACCCCGATCACTAACTATATGCACCCTGACGATTTAGCAGCCACCCGGGACTCCATTGACCGTGTGATGGACGGCAAGCCCCACGTGGATTTCCGCAACCGCTATATCCGCAAGGACGGCGCCAGCGTACATATTCTGTGGTCTGCCCGCTGGTACGAGGAAGAAGAGGTGCGGATCGGTGTCGCGCGCAACGTCACAGCCCTGATGCAGGCCGAGGAGGAGTTACGCTACCTCGCCCATCACGACCCACTGACCAAACTGACCAACCGAGCGCTATTCTATGATCGACTGGTCTCGGGCATAAATGCGGCCAACCGCTACCAGAACAACCTAGCATTGCTGTTTCTAGATATTAATGACTTCAAATGTATCAATGATATTCATGGGCATGCCGCGGGTGACCAAGTGCTCTGCACGGTAGCTAGACGGCTGGAAAGCTGTGTGCGAGAAACAGACACGGTGGCCCGGATGGGCGGAGATGAATTCACGGTTCTATTAACGGACATCAAGTCGACGAGGGCCGTTGCGGACAAGGKGGAGCAGATCCTCATGGTCATGAACGAGCCGCTAGGCGCTGAATTTGGCAAAGTCAGAATGCCCTCCTGCAGTATCGGTGTGGCCTGTTACCCCGCCGATGGGGAAGACGCCGATACCCTACTCAGCCACGCCGATAGCCATATGTACCAGATCAAAAGGCGCAGCCGTTAGCGAGCAACAAGCTTGCAGAAAACTAATATGAACCCACAGCAGTCAGCCGAGTAAGAAAACCAAACGGCCTCGCCGCTACCGAATCCGCGACCATCGAGTCGGTCAACGAATAGATTGACCAGCTTGTGGCGCATAAGGAACTCGCTATCTTCGCCGTCTTGTTGCTCAACAATACCAATTTGCATAGTTCCAAGGCCTAGCGGAAGATTTGGGAATGGAGCCGCTGAGTAAATATTTTTCATTTAAACGCTTCTGTGATTATTAAAGCTACCAATCGGTAGCTATGGGAATGATTGCGCGATTAATTCAGGATAAGTATTTAGTAGTATTTTTCACACCTCTCGGAAGCCACTACTTTTTTCATCAACATCATGGATTAGTTTCTATTGATTTTTCTCAGCGAGAAATTTCTCTCATCTACCATATAGTTAGAATTTTTATTGATTCAAAAAACACTTCTAAAAACGCAATCAATCTAATACAAAAAAAAGACTAGCCATAAATATCAGAAAAAACTAAGCCAACGGATTTAAACTACAGAGCCTAGACGACCGAGAATTATTAGCCTATTTTTTTTATAAAATACTTAAGGGTTCTGATGGTTAAACAACGCATCGCTCAGCATAGATAACTTGAGAATTAGACATGAATAATACTTCAATGCTCTTTATCAGCGTATTTACTTCAATGGCCGGCAGTAGTGTTGCAGCCGCCTTGATAACTATCTACTTTTCGAAGAAAAGAGATAAGCATGTGCTTTCTTTACAATTGATAGATTACTTCCTTGATAATTATCATGATGTAGGCGAGGCAAATTATATACTAACTCTAGACTCTTATAAAATAGAAGAGAAAGAGAATTATATCCGAAAGCACGGTGACTGGTTTAACCTGATTGCCATGCTAAAAAAAAATGACTCAATTGAGTGGAAGATCTTGCAAGATATGGGCCTTGAAAAAACCATGGAAGACTTTCATGATAGGGTTGCATCAAAAAAAGCAAGTGGAGTCAAAGTTTTAGAAAATGCTTGGCAGTGGTGGCCTGATCTTCACAGACTATTTTAGTGAATGAGGTAAATTACTATGCATGACGAACAGTTTATGAATTTAATGCGTGAATTTGCTGAAAGAGCGAGCTCCTTGGAAGAGGTTGAATGCGGAAAACTGTACGCTCAGGTTGTTGCATTTTCCGATTTTATTATGGCCTCGCAGGGTGCTGGTCCTGTAGCCGTGCCGATAAATGCAAATTCTTCAAGATTTAATTGTCCTAAGTGTCATTACATAATTGATGTTTATTTAAGGTAAAACTATTAAATAAACATTGAGGGTTCGAGACGCACCCTAATCGACGTATACTTTACTTACTTTTAGAGGTTTCTGGATTTTCGAACCTGGACGATGACGCTTCCTAGCCCCCCCTCGCAAAACCGCAACCGCAATAGCTACCCCCCCTGTTTGCATAACGCCCTCGGCTCATTCTACTCAGGTCTCGTCAGGCATTGGCAGAGCCGCAGAGTATCCCGGCTCGCAAGGCTGCTTCTCAATGTCTGTATCCCTTTTGTCTGCGCCCAGCTTGGCGTAATCCGCATATAGCTCCTACGTTGTTTAGAGAGGCAGGTTTTAAAGACGGGTCGTAAAAATAAAGGGAGACGTAACGATGGATGCACTTGCGCGAAAGCTGGGCCTCAAGACGGATCCCACCATATTTTTCACCTCTGCCGGGATTATGATCCTCTTTTTAGTGGCGCTGTTGATCGCGCCGGGCCCAATAGGCGAAGCCTTCGGCGCGGGGCGGCAATGGATAGTGACTAACCTTGGCTGGTTTTTTATTTTCGGGGTCACCAGCTGGGTGGCGTTCCTGCTGTGGGTGGCGATCAGCCGGTTCGGGGCGATTCGTCTGGGCGGCAATGATGCCAAACCGGCCTATACCAACGCTTCCTGGTTTGCCATGCTGTTTGCTGGCGGTATCGGCACGGTATTGATGTTCTGGGGCGTGGCCGAACCGATTTCCCACTTCGCAGCTCCCCCGCGGCCAGATGTTGAGCCCTTCACTGTCGCCGCTGCCGATGATGCCATGAGCTTTTCGATTTATCACCTGGGGCTCCATACCTGGGCGATTTTCGCCATGCCGGGGCTGGCGTTTGCTTACTTTATCTATCGCTACAACCTGCCGATGCGTTTCAGCTCGGTTTTCTTTCCGCTGTTAGGCGAGCGCATTTACGGCCCTATCGGCAAAGCTTTAGATATCTTCGCCATTCTCGGCACCCTGTTTGGCGTGGCGGTTTCCATCGGCCTGGGCACCCAGCAGATTAATGCCGGGCTAACGGAATTGTTTGGTGTTCCGGATGCGGTGATAACGAAAGTGCTGATCATCGCCGTTCTGACCACTGTCGCCGTGGGGTCTATCGTGGCGGGGCTTGATTCAGGCGTTAAGCGGCTCTCGAACATCAATATCGGCATGGCCGTTGGCCTGCTGTTATTTGTACTGTTTACCGGTTCGACCGTTTTCCTTTTACGTGCGGTTGTTGAAACCTTTGGCCTCTACATCACCAACCTGCTGCCCATGGCTTTCTGGAATGACACCCTGGCACGCTACTCAAGCGAAGGCGGCGCCTGGGGGTGGCAAGGCAGTTGGACGGTGTTCTATTGGGCCTGGACAGTCACCTGGTCGCCGTTCATCGGCATCTTTGTCGCACGGATTTCCCGCGGGCGAACTATTCGCGAATTCGTTTTGGGTGTGCTGTTCGCCCCCTCCATCTTTACGCTGATCTGGTTTGCGATCTTCGGCTGGTCGGCGATGGAAATTGACGGGATTGGGCCAGAGGCCCGGGCAGCCATGGGCGATCAAGCAGGTGTTTTGTCCGCTGCCGTCGCTGAAAGCATTCCGCTTGCCATGTTCGCGTTTTTTGACAACTTCCCCGCGGCTACCTTGATTCAGGGCTTAGCGGTGGTAATCGTCGCCATCTTCTTTGCCACCTCTTCAGACTCCGCCTCGCTGGTCGTCGATATGCTGTGTACCGGCAGCTCAGACCCTGGCCCCTGGCACCAACGGGTATTCTGGGGCGTATCCGAAGGTATGCTGGCAGCCATGCTGATTGTGCTGGCGGGCGATGCCGGGCTTACCGCCCTGCAGGAGGTGATCACCGTGGTCGGCCTGCCGATGTTTATTCTGGTGTTTATCATGATGTTCGCACTGTACCGCGGCCTTTCCCATGAGGAGCTCAGCGAAGTGCGAGTAGGCAGCCCACCCAAGCAGGAAGAGCTGAAGCCGGAAGAGTAGTCGATACACAACGGKGCGGGCCATTGCTGGCCCGCACTGTGTTAATTAAAAACATTAGCACTGCATGCCTTATTACCGATTCAGATCCTGTAGCTCAGATAGCATAAAGTACTCTGCATCACTCACTTGCTGCTGAGACGACGATTCAGGGTAAGAGATTTTATTATCTTGACCAGAACTTCTTTCCACCAGAACTACATTAGAGAAGAGTGCTAAAGCGATAGCGGCTGCGATATTGATAGCTTTCATGATGTGCGGTCTCCAACTCTAAGAGCGCAACACCGGATTAATGAACGCCTGATGGCGCCTCCTGGGTTCGCTTCATCAGATCCATAAAGACCTCCAGCGGTGCCTTGAAGTCCAGTCGCTTTCGAGGTCGGGTATTGAGCTGGAAGGCGATGGCATCCAGTTCATCCTGACTGAACACCGACAGATCCTTCCCCTTAGGCATGTACTGACGTAAGAGGCCGTTGGTGTTCCCGTTGACGGCTCACTGCCAGGGACTATGTGGATCAGCGAAGTAGATCGCCGTCCCTGTTTTCTGGGTAATCTCGGCATGGCGCACCAACTCACGCCCCTGACCTTAGGTGAACGTCTGGCGCATTTCCGAGGGTGTTGCACTTAGTTATTGAGCGCGCGAAGTTTGAAAAATGGGCGTGGGGAGCGCCACTTGATCACAACCAAAAAGGGCCTGCGTCCCTCGCTTCGAAGGCCGGTTTCAACCGCTAGTGACCGAATTGCCCTACGTCGGTTGCATACAAAAAAGACTAAAGTCTAGTTTTTAACTCATAAAATTGTGATCTACCTTATAAATTGTATGCAATCTTGGGCGAACAATCGATGGATGCTATACCCGCAAACTCATCAAGCGTGGTTCAGACCGCCACGGCTAGAGTCCATGAGGTAATTAAGAAGCGGATTCTAAATGGCCATTACCAGGCGAACGAATACCTTCGTGAAACAAGCGTAGCCAGCGAGCTTAACGTCAGTCGCACTCCCGTGCGCGAGGCACTGCGCGAGCTAGTCTCGGAGGGTTGGCTCGAAGCCATTCCCCACCGTGGCGCACGCGTGGTGGCTTGGACGGCAAAAGATGCGCGCGAAGTATTCGAATTACGTTTGGTGCTAGAGCCCTTAGCGGTTCGCTTAGCCTCCACACAGATAAGCAAGTCATGCTTTAAGTCTTTAGAAATACTAGCGACCCAAATGGAATCCCTCACCGAACAGGTCGACACAAACACTGAATCACGCAGCGACATTGCGTCACTTAATCACGAATTTCACCGAACACTGATTCTCGCTAGCAACAACCAACGTTTAGCTAACTTGCTCGAAAATGTCGTTCGCACATCGGTCATTCATCGCAACTTCGGCAACTATGATCTTGCCAACCTTCGCCGAAGCATGCGTCACCATCGCGAGATTCTGGAGGCCATTGCTGCTGGCAGTCCCGAATGGGCTGAGAATGTAATGCGCGCCCACTTGCTGGCTGCACAGGCATTGCACGTCCCGCACACCAATACCCCCTCCGGTTAAAGAGACATTGATTGATTATAAAGAGGCCTAAGAACAACAATGAGACAACAACACACGCCCTCCCCGCTTCCCCTTGAGAACATTAAAGTTCTTGAGCTAGGACAACTCATCGCAGGGCCCTATTGCGGCCAGGTGCTTGCAGATTTTGGTGCTGAGGTAGTGAAAGTCGAGCCTCCCGGTAAGGGGGATGCTATGCGGCAGTGGGGAGAAGCCGACCAGGAGAGTGGCGATCCATTGTGGTGGAACATTATTGGCCGCAACAAACAATCGCTGACCCTCGACCTTCGTCAGCAACGCGGGCAAGACGTGCTGCGTCAATTAGCGGCGCATGCTGATGTCATCATCGAAAACTTTCGCCCCGGCACCATGGAGCGCTGGGGATTAAGCTACGACGAACTCTCCCGCCACAACCCAAAGCTGGTCATGGTGCGGGTCACTGGCTTTGGCCAAGATGGCCCTTATGCAACCAGGGCTGGGTTTGCTTCCGTATGCGAAGCCATGGGTGGGCTACGCTATTTAAGCGGCTATCCTGATCGCCCCCCGGTGCGGGTCGGCATCTCAATCGGCGACACACTGGCTGGCTTGCACGCAGCGCTAGGCACCATGATGGCCCTTCATCAGCGCGAGCGAAGCGGACAAGGGCAAGTGGTCGATAGCTCGATATTTGAGTCTGTACTGGCCATGATGGAGAACTTAATTCCCGAGTATGCCCGGGCGGGAAAAGTCCGCGAGCGCAGCGGCAGCTTCTTGCCCAAAATTGCTCCTTCAAATGCGTACCCAGCCCGTGACGGACGCGACGTTATTATTGGAGCCAATCAGGACACCGTCTTCCGCCGCCTCTGTGAGGCCATGGGGCAACCTCGACTAGCCGACCACCCTGACTACGCGACCCATCGCGCACGCGGGGAGAACCAGCAGGCTATCGACGACCTTGTTGCGGCCTGGACCCAGCAGCACGACGCTTCTCACATCGTGGATATCCTCGCCGAGGCGGGAGTGCCAGCAGGGTTAGTCTACCGAGCTCCCGATATGCTGGACGATCCACACYTCCAGGCGCGTGAATCGATTGTAGAGGTGCCTGATCGCCATGGCCGCCCATTGCCGATGCAAAATGTTTTCCCACGGCTCTCCAGCACCCCAGGCAGTGTACGTAGCGTCGGCCCTGCCCTGGGCGAACACACCCATACAGTACTCGCCGACTGGCTGGCGCTCTCAGCCGATACTCTCGACGCTCTTCGCGCCGACAACGTGATCTGAGGGGGAGAGCATCATGGATCCCATTATCGTTCTTGCCATTTTAGTCGGGCTGATTGTCATCGGCTTCCCTATTTTTCTAGCTCTGGGCTTATCCGGGTTAGTCGGCCTCTATATGGCGCGCGGCTCACTGGCTTTCTTTTTCGCCCCCACATCACTGTTTGGTCAGCTGAATGCCTTCGAGCTAATTGCCCTGCCACTGTTTATTCTGATGGGTAACTTCCTGGGAGCTACACCGGTGGGGTCGAGTCTTTTCACTGCCGCCGTACGCTGGCTCAACTGGCTGCGGGGCAGTCTGGCAATCTCTTCGGTGGGGGCTTCGGCCATGTTCGGCGCCGTATCAGGGGTAAGCCTAGCGGGTGTGGCGGCAGTGGGATCCATTGCCGTACCGCAGATGCTCCAGCGCGGTTATAGCCGATCATTAGCCGCGGGTGCCGTTGTTAGTGCTGGGGCCCTGGCCATGCTGATCCCACCTAGCGTGCCCTTTATTATCTATGGTGCCGTCTCTAGCGTCTCTGTGGCGGATCTATTTATCGGCGGCATCSTTCCCGGCATTGTGCTCGCGTTAGCATTATCACTGTTCATCTACATTCGAGTGTGGCTGAACCCTGAGGAGGCGCCAGCCAGTAAGGAGCGCTTTACCTGGAAAGAGCGCTGGGCGAGCCTGGCTAACATTTGGCACGCCGCGCTGTTGGTAGTGGTTGTGCTGGGCTCGATCTACTCGGGCCTCGCCACGCCCAGCGAAGCCGCGGGCATTGGCGCGGCTGGCGCCTTTTTGATCGCCACCCTGATATTTCGCAGTCTCAGCTGGCGCAAGTTCCTGGAGATACTGGCGACGACTGCGCGCGTCAGCGGTGCCATCCTACTCATTATCGGCTGTGCCAAGATCTTCGGCGACTATCTCAACATGGKGCGAGTACCGCAACTCCTCACCGAAGCACTCACCGCCACCGGCCTGCCCGCCTGGGCGATCTTGGTGGCGGTAATGCTACTGCTGATCCTACTGGGCATGATTGTCGATGCCGTGTCGCTGATCGTGGTGACCACCCCGGTACTGCTGCCACTGGTCACCGCCCTAGGCTACGACCCACTGTGGTTCGGTATTGTGATGGTGCTCAACCTTGAGATTGCCGTGGTCACTCCCCCGGTGGGGCTTAACCTCTACGCGCTGCGTGGGGTCTGCCCCGAGCTCTCAGTGGAAGAAATCATCAAAAGCGCACTGCCATTTGTCGCCGTTCAGTTCCTCGTGCTGATGCTGTTTGTGTTCTTCCCTGGCCTCAGCCTGTGGTTGCCGGGGCTGATGTAGCCCCGGTGTTTCAACGTCAGTGAAGTGCAACGTTACAAAGGTGCATCACAACAAACCTTTACAACAGACTCTTACTGCAGATTCTTACAACAACAATCAGGAGATTCACCATGACACTGTCTCGCCGCCAAGTTCTAAAGTACGGCACCTTCGCCACCGCCGGTGCCATGCTGTTTGGCACCCATAGCCTGCTGGCCCCCCGCAGCTACGCCGCCACCACGCTGACGGGCGTCACCTACCTGCCCGACTCCTACAAAGCATTGACCTATGGCTCCAATCGCTTCGTGGAGATGCTCAAAGAGCAGGGAGGCGATACCCTCTCGGTGGAGTTTTACGACTCCGGTCAACTGCTCAAGGTAGACGAACAGTTACCAGCGCTGCGAGCGCGCAGCATCGACTTCATGTTCCATMCCTTCTCCTACGTCACCCGCTCTATCCCGATACTGGGCGTCACCGGTTTGCCTGGGGTAGTGGGCGAGCTCTATCGCCATCCGGAGCGCCTGCGCCAGGGAAGCCCGCTGATGGAGCTGATCAACGAGGTATTGGCAGAGGACAACCTCTACATGCTCACCTCCGGTGGCGGCATCCTTGAACCGGAGTATCTATGGAGCACCGAGGCTAGCCCCATCCGCCGCCTTGAGGATGTACGCGGGAAGAAGATTCGCATCGTCGGTTTTGAGGCCACCAAGGCCTTTGAGCCTTACAGCGTGGGGGCGACCCGTATTCCTTCTTCCGAGACCTACATGGCACTGCAACGGGGAACCGTAGACGCAGGGGTATTCAATATCTCAACGGTGATCGGCCGCAGCCTCCAGGAGCAGTTGCAGGTCTGTTACAAGCTGCCGATCACCGGTTTCTCGGTTGCTCCCTTCATGCTGCGGGACACCTGGGACAACCTTGACGACGAGGCGCGCGCCGTACTACAGCAGGCAGCTGACTGGTACGACGAGAACTTCATTGAGCACTGCAACAACGACATTTATCCCAACGAGTACTGGCCCCAGATTGAGGAGGCCGGGGTGGAGATTATCGAGCCTTCCGATGAAGACCTTGAAGCCTTCAATGCCGGCGTCCAGGACGTCTGGGATCACTGGAAGGAAGAAGTCGGTGAGGAGGTCGGCGATCGCGCCATCGCGCTGGCCCTTGGCAACGCTTAAGGGAGAGTGAAATGACAACAATGGCAATGCGTAGCTGGGACGGCCTATTGGCCGTTCTACGCTGGACATCCATGGCAGTGTTGGTCTTCATGATGGTGTCTATCTGCTATGACGCCACCATGCGATATGTCTTCGCGGCCCCCACTAGCTGGAGCCTGGAGATCAACTCCTTTCTCCTGGTTTACCTAGCGGTGATTGGCGCCGCCGAAGCACAGCGTCACGACGCCCATATCCGTATTACCTTCTTTAAAGATAAGCTGCCAACGCGTATCCGCGCCTTCATCGACCTGACGACGGGCCTGTTGGGCATGCTGTTTTGCATAATTCTCGTATGGCGTGGCGGCATCATGACGATGCAGGCGTTTGAGTACAGCGAACGTGTTTCAAGCTCGCTAGGAACGCCAATGGTTTACCCCTATGCACTGCTACCCATCGGCTTCGCCGCCCTGGGGGTACAATTCCTCATTGACGCTGCCCGTGCCGCTAAGCGCTTTCGTCCTAATCATCATAAAGAGCCATCATAAAGAGCCATCATGAAGAGGTAACCTCGCATGGCTAATCGCCTTCGTCACTCTTTGGAGCAACCAGCGGAGAACAGATAATGACGCCCCTATCGCCGCCATCCAGTATTGAACTTGTCGAGGTTGCACCACGAGACGGTTTTCAATCGATACGCAACATACTGCCCACTGTCGATAAACAGCGCTGTATACAGGCGCTACTCGATGCAGGCGTCACTCGCTTGGAGATTGGCTCTTTCGTAAGCCCCAAGGCCATTCCCCAAATGGCCGATACCGGCAAGTTAGTAAAGGCGTTTGCTGACCGGCAAGATGTGCGCTTCTCTGCCCTGGTGCCCAACCTCAAGGGTGCAGAACTAGCGTTGGAGCACGGCATTCGCGAGGTTGTTTATGTCGTATCGGTGTCGGAATCCCATAACAAAAGCAATGTACGAAGCAGTCCTGATGAATCGATACAAGAACTGAACAGGGTGATTGAGCGTATGCGCCGCACCGAAGGCAGCCGACTGCGCCTTGACCTTGGCACCAGCTTCGACTGCCCCTTCGAAGGCACCATTAGCTGGCAACAGGTTGATCGTATTCTCAGCGCCGCACTTGAGCTTATTGGGGACTTGCCCCTAGAGGTAGCGCTTTGTGACACGACCGGACGAGCCACACCCTACCAAGTAGCCGACTATTTCACGCAATTGCGCGAACGACATGCCAGGGCAGGAGTGAACTGGGCCTTCCACGGCCATAATACGTTTGGCATGGGGGTAGCGAATGCCCTTTTCGCCATAAGCCATGGCGCCACAGCAGTCGACACCGCTTGCGCAGGACTTGGTGGCTGCCCATTCGCGCCGGGCGCCACGGGCAACACCGCCACAGAGGATTTGTTATATGCCCTACATGGCGGCGGAGTAGCCACCGGTATTGACCTACCGAAACTGCTAGAAGCGGCTGATATGATTGCCGCCCTGCCTGGCGGACAAACGGCTAGCCATCTGCGTCAGGTTCCTAGGGAACGAGTGAGCTGAGGGGTTCCCAGGATTGCCTTGCTCACCACGTTGGGCTTCTCCTCAGGACTTACAAACAACTTTGCCACTATCCCCCCATCTACTAAAAAGCCATAGAAAAGTGCTAACGAAAAGAGATAAAAACAATGAAAGCCAAAATGCAAAACTGGAAGGAAACAATTCTACACTTGCACTCAACACAGCACTAAACGCTACTAAGCTGAGCATTCCAAGCTGCGTATTGGCTAACGTAACACGCGCTACTTCAACCCCATATCGCTGATGAAGAGTCAGAGCAATGGTTAACATGCCGATGGGGAAACTCAGCACAATACCCGAGACAGCAGGGTCGACATTAACCAACAGAATTGTCGCCAAGCAGACAACACCTCCCGCTAATACCCCGCGAATGAGTAAGTCTACCCAGCGTACGGGTGCCGAAACGGTTTTGGAAGAAAGCCCAATTGAATTAATGTAAACCCGCGAAAAAAGTAACGTTGCACCAAAAAGCGCCAACGCGAAGAAAACGCCTCCTGGTAGCTGATCCGCTATTGCTGCAGCCAGTAACCAAATAAGTGCAGAGCAAGCAACACTCGCAAAAGCCCCCAATCTCTTAGCCAGCAGCACATAGCTAAGACAGAACATCAACGTCGCCAACATAGCATGCAAAGAGCCCAGTGCTGCATCAGCGACGAAGGGGTCAGATTGCTCACGAATCATAAAAAAGAAGCCAGGGCCCAGCACTATTGGCGTACCTGCCAAAACACCTCCGATCTTGGGGCCCAGGCGAACGGCTGCAAGCGATACGCAGACCACCACCAACGTGGTGGAAAACCACTTTACAAGAATAAGGCTTAGCATAAGTCTATTTTCAGCCCGCTACATGACGTCGCCACTGTTAGGCCCGAGCGTTTGCCCAAGGTAAAGATCGCCATCGGGAGAGGCAGCGAGCATAAGCGCCGTGGGCGCCACTTCTTCTGCTGTTCCAAACCGACCGAGAGGAAGTTCGGCTTCTTTATTGGCCACCCACTCTTTACTAAGCCCTTCTAACATCGGGGTTAAAATAGGGCCTGGTGCGATGGCATTGGTAAGAATCCCATAAGGTGCTAACTCTCTAGCCATCGATTTAGTAAGCCCCAATAGCCCAGCCTTCGCTGAGCAATAGTGAGATAAACCCACTCCCCCTTTGAGCGCTAGCTGGGAGGAAATATTGATGATCCGGCCGCTTTTTCGCTTCACCATCTGCTCGGCAACATAGCGTCCCACCAAGAAAGCACCGCGCAGATTAATACTGATCATTCGATCGAACGTCTCAGCAGACATGTCTAAGAAAGGCGTTTCATCCAAAATGCCCGCACAGTTGACCAGCACATCGATAACTTGGTGATGATTTATCACCTCATCAACCATCGACTTTACAGAAGCTTCATCAGCGACATCGACACCATGATGCGTTGCACTTTCCCCGAGTAATAATGCTATTTCTTCACATGCCTCAAGATTGCGATCAGCCAAAGCAACGGTGGCGCCTTCCGCATGAAAACACTCCGCAATAGCCCGGCCGATACCGCTAGCACCACCCACGACAAGAGCAACTTGTCTCTGAAGTTTTTTAGACATAAGGATCACCCAGCTTATTAAATAAAAGAAGCGAGGATGTCTCCTCGCTTCATAGGCAAACGATTAGCTCGGCCAACGCACGGTCAAGCCACCATCGACCACCAGTTGCTGGCCTGTTACGTAGGCTGCATCGTCACTGCTCAGAAAACGCGCAGTACGGGCTGCTTCATCGGCATACCCCACACGCCCTAAAGGAATTGATTTACCGGCTGCCGCTAAGCCGTCAGGCCCCAGCGAATTAACGGGATCCAAAGACTGAGGCGTCTCGATCAGTCCTGGAATCAGGGTATTAACACGAATACCTCGGGGGGCTAGCTCAACTGCCAGAGACTTTACTAAGCCCACTAAGCCACTTTTGGCTGCCGCATAATGGGCGTGGTTATCCCACCCATACACGCCCCCTGCGATAGAGGAAATAGCCACCATAGCGCCGCCTTCCTGCATTAACTTGGAAGCGCTACGGAAGACTCTCATTACCCCCGTCAAGTCGACTGATAGCATGTCGTCCCATGCTTGATCGGTAAGCTCACCTAAGGGTGCCTGGCGTAGAATGCCAGCACCGGCAACAACGATGTGTAGGGCACCAAAGGTGTCGATAGCCTGCTGCGCAAAGTGATCACATTGATTGGCATCTCTCACATCTAAGGCAACCGCCACACACTCTCCGCCAATGGCTTTTACCGCGGAAACCGTTTCCTCTACATCATGGGGGTCGTTCGGGTAGTAGCCTGCCACTACCTTAACGCCAGCCTTGGCATAGCTGACGGCAAGGGCTTGCCCAATGCCGCTAGCGGCACCTGAGATGATAGCCACCTTGCCTGCCAAACCATCGTCGCGCGCTAATACGCTCATGCCACAGCCTCCTCTATTGGGTCATTTTCGAGGTGATCCACATGGCGCGTACCGAACATCAACAAGCCACTGAGAACTAATGGCAAAGAGCCCGCCAAAATCGCTGCCCAAATCATACTGACGCCAATCGTCAGCAGTATGGAAACCAAGCCGGAACCAATAATCGCGCCTACCGGGGCCATTACGTGAGCCACGTTAGTCCCCGTACCACGAACGTGCGCAGGGAAAGATTCGCCCATATAGAACAGAATTGCCGCAAAAGGGCCAAGCAGGAAAAACAGTGTGATGGCGTACATCATGTAGATAAAGCTGTCATCCGCTGGGCCAAGCAACATAACGATGCTGGCTAAACCGCCCAGCAGGAACCCCATCAGCACGGTGTTACGGCGGCCGATACGATCTCCCATCCAGCCATGGCTCAGATAGCCGACAAAGCCAACGGCGTTAGCCAGAATCAACACGTAAAGAGAGTTTTCAAAACTAACCCCCTTCGCTTCAACTAGTACGGTGGTACCCAGCACAGCGAAGACTTGAATTGCCATCCAACTGAATAGCCAAACCAACGATAGCGAGATGGTATGACGGCGCAATTCTGGTGAAAAAMCCCCTTTTAGACCCAGATTGTTTCCAGTGTCGACCTCAATATCTTGCTCAGCAGCCAACTTTGCTGCGCCTTCTGCGTCTCCAGCCTTACGACGACGCTCTACTTCTTTAATAGCCGCAAACACGGGCGATTCAGGCAACTTGACTGCCATCACGATCACGATAATCGAGGCACAAGCGGCAACAAAGAAGCTGCCGCGCCAGCCCACGATGGGCAATAACAATGAGGTCATACCTGCAGCTAGTAGAGCACCCACAGGCCAGCCACTCTGTACAAGGCTGTACATGAAGCCCCGACCCTTGGCCTTCTTATAGATCTCATTGAGATAAACGGCGTTGACTACCTCTTCTGAAACCGCAAAGCCAGAGAAGGCGCGAATAATAACCATCGAAGCCGCTCCTATGGCGACACCCGATAGCCCAGAACTCACTGCTCCACCAATCACCAGTAAAATCAGCGTTTTCTTGCGCCCATAACGGTCAAGCATGAAGCCGACTACCAGCGAAACCAAAAATACGCCTATCGTTGCAAAGGTGTTAATGGCAGTGGCTTTAGCCGCACTCCAACCAAAATCCTCAGCAATGACAGGAAGCAATGTTCCAAACAGGGTGTAGTCGTAGACCGACGCCACCCAGGCAATGAAACAAACCAGCGAGGCATAGCCGATCTGTTTTTTAGTGATGACAGCATTCCAGGGCTCATCAGCGTGCTGACTTGCCTCGGAAGTCGTATTTGAATTTGGCTCGGCCATCGACTTCACCCTCTTTTCAATTATCGTTTTGTATTATTAATAATGCTTATCGACTTCAACTACGCGGGCTGCGCTTAGCGAAGTCATCAGCGATCTCATCGAAGGTACAGAAGCGCACACCCTCATGGCTCTGCATATGCTCAATCAGACGCTCAAGCATCATCAGCACTTGAGGGCGGCCCGAAACATCAGGGTGAATGGTCATGGTAAACACCGCGTAGTCGTTCTCGCGGTAGACCCAATCAAACTGGTCTTGCCACATTTCACCCAAGTGGCGTGGGCTAACAAAACCATGACTGTTAGGCGACTTTTTGATGAACATCATCGGTGGGAGGTCATCGAGATACCAGTTGGCAGGAATCTCGATCAAATCGGTTTCCTCGCCGCGAACCAGCGGCTTCATCCATTCCTTTGCAGGCTTGGAGTAATCAATCTTTGTCCAGGAGTCGCCGACGCGAACGTAATAGGGGTGGAAATCATTGTGCATTAAGCTGTGGTCATACTTAATGCCACGCTCAAGTAAAAGCTCATTGGTGACCGGACTAAACTCCCACCACGGGGCCACATAGCCTGTCGGTCGCTTACCGGATAGCTTGGTGACCAGCTCAATGTTGTAGTCCAGCACGTCCCGCTCTTGCTCTCGCGTCATGGCGATCGGGTTTTCGTGACTATAGCCATGAACGCCAACCTCGTGACCAGCATCAACGACCGCTTTCATCTGCTCTGGAAAGGTCTCAATGCTGTGGCCGGGAATGAACCAGGTCGTCTTCAGGTTGTATCGCTCAAACAGTTTAAGCAGACGCGGCGCCCCCACTTCACCAGCAAACAAACCGCGGGAAATATCGTCGGGCGAATCCTCACCACCGTACGACCCCAGCCAGCCAGCGACGGCATCAACGTCAACACCAAATGCGCAGAGAATCTCTTTTTTAGCCATTTTGAACACCTCGTTATTAATACTTGGTCATGGTGTGCTTGCAGCAGGCGAATGATCACTGTCACCAAACGCCATAAATTGAAGATTGGACACAACAGTCATTTTTGTCAATGAAGTATTATCGACACCCAAAAATGCTCAATGCATCGTTTCAAACCGCACCAAAAAGGCAAAAAATCGCTAAAAAACCCGAAAATAAGGCTATAAGCTCGATAAATTCATGAACTTTGACAGCAAAAACCTAGACTGCATGGTGCAGCAAATTTTTGAAGGAGAGCTGAAAACTATGGAAACGCCCCAAAATTGGGCATTTTTTTGACTTTTAAATCCAGGTTACGTTTCAGAAGAGAGCCCAAAGCGCTAGAAACTGCCCTTATCGCAAGTAGCTAGCGCTTTAACAGGACAACAGGGGCGTTCAAAGAGAGCGGCTCAAGAAATTTTGAGCAGGTAAGGCGGGAGGTCTGGCTCTGGAAAAACTGACAATACCTTTAGCCGGCGCCGGGTACGCTCGGCAGCCGCCTGGAGATGGGCTTGTAAACTTGAAGCGGCAGCATCGAAAGCACCAAACAATAGATGATCAAGCACCAACTGATGCTCCCTCAAAAGGGGCTCGTTCGGGGGCACACCGACCGTTTGAAAAAACATACGGTTTACGATGACCGGCAGTTGGCTCTGAGCAATCATCTCGCAAGCCTTGCGGKTTCGGTAATGACGCAGGCATCGCTGATGCAAATCTTGCTCAAGGTGTGTGATCGATTCCGCACTCTGTAGTTCAGGATGGTCAATCAAGCGCTGAGTGTTTGCTTTCATGGCCTCTAGTTCAGCTTTATCCAGCAGAGGGCCTGAAGCCCTAAGAGCCGCCGGCTCAAGCAGAGCACGAATTTCGAAATCTTCAGCCACTGCCTGGGCAGTAAGGGGCCCCGCCAACCAGTGCGAGTAATTATCTTTTTCTACCAACCTTTGGTTACGAAGGCGTCCCAACACTTGCCTGGCGACGGTACGACTGACGCCATAATATTCACTCAGCGTCGTCTCAACGATGCGAAAGTGACCAAAGGCTAAGCAAGTAGCAACAGCCTCCTCCACCTCGGCATATATACGATCAGATATCGGACGGGCATCGATCTGGGACTTATAGTCAGGGGCTAGCCCCAACATCTCCGGTGTCAGCGTCTGACGCTCCGGCGTTACCGTTTCAGGCTCCGGCGTCGCCAAAAAGCCACGCCCCTCAAAGCGACTTATCACCCCCTCTTGATGCAATAGCTCAAGCGCCTTGCGTACTGGCCCACGACTGGTTCCATACATCCTCGCAAGCGGCCCCTCAAGCAGCACCAAGCTGGGCGGCAAACGCTGAGACAGAATGGCATCGCGTAACGATTCTTGAATCTTGGCATAGCGTGGAGCTTGCCCTTCTTGAACGCTGTTAGAACTATCGTCAATGGTCAGAACCACATCCTCCACAAACTTATCCTTCCCTAGTTATTACCAAGTCCTACTTAGCTACCACCATCAAGGCAAAGATACACGTAAATTGTTATATCTTAACACTTCCCACCCCGCCTTTTGAGCCGAGCAAAACCGGCAACAGCCTGCCAAACACCCTCAAACTGATACTCACCAAGATTTCGTGTAATTTTTTCCATGCAAAACAAAATATTAGATTATTTAACGCCAGTCTGCGCCGTAGAATTACAGCACGCCACTTGCCAGATAATGTTTTTTGTATCCATACTACATTTTATAACTTTAAAAATGAGCACGCCATTGTCACCAAAACTGACTACCAACAATTCAGGGGAACAATGCAATGGGACATACAAAACATATCAACGAATCAGCAACGTCGGCTGGATCAGACAATAGCCACAAGAACTTGCTGGAAGCCTCCATTTTGCCGGTCTGGCTGAACCAGCGAACGATTGGATTCTTTGGTTTTATATGGTTGTGGATTGGGATGGCCGTCATCATTGCCACCTTCCAACTCGGCGCGGGGGGTGTTGCTGGCCTACCACTGATTCAGGTCGTGGCTATCATCTTTTTTGCCAACCTTGTGCTTGGCATCGTCATGAGTCTTACCGCTGATATTGGTACAGAACACGGTCTCTCTTTTGCCGTCTACTTACGCGCCCCCTTTGGGCTCAAGGGCACGCATCTTCCTGCGGTCTCCAGGGGCGTGGTCGCTGCCATTTGGTTCGGTGTACAAACTTACCTCGGCGCCCTGGCCCTTAACGGCATTGTGGAGTACCTGTGGGGGTTTGATAATTGGGTATTGTGGTATGTGCTTTTCGCGGTAGTGCAGATCGTCAACACCGCTCTCGGCATTCGCGCAGTAGAATTACTGGCCTCTATCGCCGCCCCCTGCATCGTCGCCATCTCAGTCTGGATGTACTTCACGCTCAACGTGTTAGCTGAGACCAACGGCATCAATATCTGGACGTTTGTTGGCGATCAACAAGTAGTGCCTTTGGCGCTGTTCTTCGCCAACATGGCTTTTTGGTCAGCACTAGCGGTGGATATTCCCAACTTGACCCGCTTCCTACGCACGCCAGGAGGACAACGCAGCTTCTTCGCCCGCAATCGCAACGTCTTCGTCGCACAGTTTCTGGCCTTACCTGCGACCCAGGCCTGGGTTGCGTTGATTGGTGGCGTGTCCTTTATCGCGGCAGGTGACTGGAACCCCGTCACCGTCATTCAAGGCCAGGGCGGGGGCTTCACCATGGTGGCACTATTAGCCATGGTGATATTGGCTCAGTGGTCTACCAATAATGCCGCCAACCTGATTCCGGCCGCCCTTACCTTCGTCAATGCCGGTGCACCTCGTATTAGCTATCCTGTCGCCTTGGTCATCGCCGGTATCATCGGCACCGCTTCCATGCCTTGGCTGATTCTGAACAATTTGTTTACCTTCCTTAGCTACTATGGCGCGGTACTCTCCGCTGTCGGCGGCATCATGGTCGCGGATTACTATATTTTGCGGCACCGTCGCCTTAATGTGCCCGCCTTGTACGATCCCGCAGGCCAGTTCCGCTTTTTCAACGGCTTCAATCCAGCTGGCATTATCGCCTGGCTGGCTGGCGGGGCCATGGCACTCATATTCCYAGAGTACGCCTATGCCGTTGGTTTTATCACCGCGTTGGTGGTGTACGTGATACTGATGAAAACCTGGATCCTGCGTCGCTATCCTCAAGAAGAGCTAGAGAGCAATTTTGATGATCGTTTTCTGGCGACATCAGTAGGTCTTAATTGGGTCTACACCGAGCAGAAACGCTTCGAGCGCCTGACGACCGACGACATCCCGACCTCTGCGCTTAAGCGTGAAGATCGCTAAGTTGGCCTTCATCGTCGCTACAGCGCCAATCGACTAACTCGGGGGACTTTTTTATGGCCCATTATCCAAGTACTGCCCTTGCCATCGGCGAAGCCATCAAACATGGCAAGCTCGACCCGGTCATGCTGACGCGGCAATGCCTGGTGGCGGCTAAAGACAGTGACTCAGTTTTTATATCGCTCACTGCGGAGCGCGCCATGTTCGAGGCCGAAGCCGCTGCTCGGCGCCAAGCGCACGGCGCTTCGCTAGGGCCGCTCGATGGTGTCCCGATCGCCTGGAAGGATCTGTTCGATATAGCTGGGACAGTGACGACTGCTGGCAGCCGAGTGCTCGCCGAAAAGCCCTCTACGTACGATGCCACGGCGGTTCGCCATGCGACAGCGGCTGGCATGGTATGCCTGGGCAAGACCAATTTAACTGAACTGGCCTACTCAGGCCTGGGGCTGAACCCGAACTATGGCACGCCTCACCATACGCCGGGTACCGGAGAACCCAGGGTGCCCGGCGGCTCCAGCTCCGGCTCAGCAGTGGCCGTTGCCAAGGGTATCGTCCCTGCAGCAATCGGAACCGATACGGCAGGCTCGCTTCGTGTACCTGCCGCCTTTAATGGTCTGGCATCCTATCGCCCATCCCAGGCTCGCCATAGTCGGCAAGGCGTCACTCCCCTAGCCCATAGTCTGGACACCATTGGTGTCATCGCTAATTCCTTGGAAGACTGCCTGGCCATCGACGATGTCATGCGAGGAGAAGAGGTCACAGCGCGGGAGGGTGCTGACCCCGAGCGCACGGTCATCGTGCTGGATACCGCCTACCTGGACGATGAGCGTATCGAAGAAGCCGTGCGGCAAAACCTGGAACGCAGCGCCAAGCAGCTTATTAATGCTGGCTTTCACCTGGTCAGACGAAAGCTTGCCAGCGTGAGCGACACCCTGCACCTCATTCAACATCACGGCTGGCTGGGCGCAGCAGAAGCTTACACCGAGTACCGTGAGCTGTTGGAAAGTGACGCTGCAGAGGCTATGGATCCAAGGGTTCGGCAGCGATTATTGAGTGCGCAGAAGATGGCACCGGACAGCATAGTGACGCTTTATCGCCAGCGCAGGTCACTGCAAGCGCAGCTTCGCCGTGAACTCGCCGGGGCGACGCTACTCTCACCCACGGTTGCTCACACGGCACCCCTCCTTGCCCCTTTGGAAGATAACCCAGAGCGTTTCGCTGAAGTGAATCTCGCCACGTTGCGGCTAAGCATGGTGGCAAGCCTGCTGGACTCCCCCGCTATCGCACTGCCCAGCGGTGTGGACGAGAACCAGCAGCACACCAGCATCCAGCTAACGGCGCCTTGCGGAGAAGATGAGGCACTCATAAGAGTAGCGCTTGCCGCCAGCGATCACTTGGGCATCCCGGTTGCCACCCAATAGGCCCGTTGCCACTCTGAATCAACTGTTAAAGGAGCTGTTATGTGCGGATTATGCGGCGTATTCGGCGGTGAAAACCACTGGAGCACTCACATTGAAGACCCTGAACAGGCTCATTACGAGCGTCGCCGTGCCAGGGCCTATCGGGCAGAACTAATCAACCGCGTACTCAAGCCACATCGTCTAGTGCTCGAGGATTTTCAGGCGTCCAGCTTTGTGATTGCCAGCGCAACAGGCAAACGCGAGATTGTGCAGGATCTGGGCGGCATCTGGCGCCAAGCCGAGCTGATGACCGGGCGGGATATAGACCCGTTGGATGCAAATTTTCTGGCATCGTTAAGCTAATGCTTAGATGTTTCTAGCCTGCCCCAGAGAGGAGCCGATCAATGAACGACAAGACGCCACTGCTACCGGTTCACGTGATATCGGGCTTTCTGGGCAGTGGCAAAACCACCTTGCTCAAATCGGTACTCGCCAGTGAAGACTTCGGCGACAGCGCCGTGCTGATCAACGAATTTGGCGACGTGGGCCTAGATAACCGCCTGCTGGGTGAAATCGCCGAAGATGCCGTGCTGCTCTCCAGTGGCTGTGTCTGCTGCACCATTCGTGGCGAACTGTCTGATGCGTTAAGGCGCCTGATGTCACAGCGGCAGGAMGGCAAAATTCCGCCCTTCAAACGCATCATTCTGGAAACCACTGGCCTGGCCGACCCCGGCCCCATTGCCTCAACGATCACCGCTGATCCTGTACTGCGGCACCATCTGCGCCCAGGCACCAATCTCACTCTGGTCGATGCCCTCAACGCCACTGCCAGCCGCAAGCTCCAGCCGGTGTGGGAATCTCAGATTGCCGTCGCCGACAAACTCGTCATCAGTAAGGTCGACCTGGTCGATCAAACCCAGCTTGATGAGGTTCAAAGCCTGATTGACACCATCAACCCGGCAGCGCAGCAATTGGGGCAGGAAGCCTTAAACCAGGCCAGTGATGAGCTATTCGGCAGTGGGCCGCATATTGACCACTACAGCTACTCAGAGGTAAAAACATGGCTTGGGCCCTGGCGTAAGCCGCCAGCACCTGACGCGGTTTCTCACCTTGGAGATGTTCAGTCATTCCGCCTCTGCTTCGACGGCGAAGTGGACTGGACGTGCTTTGGCCTTTGGCTCTCGATGTTGCTCAACCGCCATGGCAGTCACATCATGCGCGTCAAAGGCGTGCTGCATGTCAAAGGGGATACCCGCCCGGTGATCATACATGGCGTTCAGCACACCATTCACCCGCCAGAGCACATAGACGCCTGGCCTAAAGACGACCGCATCTCGGAGCTGATTTTCATCACTCATGGCATCACCGCCAAGTGCGTGACAGACTCGCTGAATACCTTCATGAATGCCGTTAGCAACCACCCAAGCCCCAGGATATTCCATGCATGAAGCTGCATCCCCCAAACCGCTAGCCATGCCCTATGTGCAGCGAGGCCCCGTTACCCTAAGGGTGCTCGGCACCTCGGTGACGCTGCTTGAAAGCATTCGCAAGCGTGCTCGGGAAGACTTGGGCCTTCGCCTCACCTTTGAGGTGCTCGATGGCGTTGCCGCACAGCAAGCGGGGGTGCTAACTCCTGACAGCTTCGATATCTATGACCAGTGGTTTCACAACGTGGACTTCGTCTGGCCCGCTAATGCGATTCAACCCATTCAGGTGGATCGCATTAAACACTGGGACATGATCAATGACCTCCCCAAGACAGGTAGGCTGACACCCCACGCCCCCCTGGGGGCAGGCAGTAACCCGGTCAACCTCCTCTATGTTCAACCCGATGGCAGTTACGGTTCTCGCCCCAGTGGGCATATCACCATGCTTCCTGTTAGCCACAATGTGGACAGCTTCGGTTATCGCACCGACATGCTCCCCAAAGGGTTGGATATCAACAAAGAGAGCTGGAGCTGGTTGTTGGACAAGCGCTGGAAAGGCATGGTCAGCCTGCAAAATGACAGCGCCATCGGCGCAATAGACGCCGCACTGGCAGCCAAAGCAGCAGGGCTGGTCGAGTTCGAAGACCTGGGCAATCTCAGCGTGGCAGAGATCGACAGCCTTATTGATTGCCTTATCAATCTCAAGCGTCAGCAACACTTTCGCGCCTTCTGGAGCAACCAGGATCAAGCCTCTTCAGATATGGTACGCGGCCGGGTCGGCATCGAAAGCCTATGGTCGCCCGCTATGACGGATCTCAAAAAACGCAACATCCAGGTGCGCATGGCGGCGCCAACAGAGGGCTATCGCGCCTGGTATGGCGGCATGTCAATCTCGCGGCATGTGAAAGGMCGCACGCTAGATGCGGCTTATGACTACCTCAACTGGTGGATTTCTGGATGGCCCGGTGCCGTCATGGCCCGCCAAGGCTATTACATTTCCMCCCCAGAACTGACCCGCCCTCACCTTTCAGCTGCGGAGTGGGACTTTTGGTATGGCGGCAAACCCGCCGCCAAGAGCCTTCCGGGCCCTGATGGCAGCTCTGACATGATTCATCGAGGCGAAATCCGCGACGGCGGAGACTACCAGACAAGAATGAGCCGCATCGCGGTGTGGAATACCGTCATGGATGAGCATAACTATTTGGTAAGGCGCTGGAATGACTTTATGTCGGCTTAAGCCTTGTGCTTGATCTAGCAATTAGCCTGATCGAAAAATGGGATTAAGCGCGCAATCGCTTACTCAAGGGGGGTGCGCGACGTCAGTGCAGAAACCAGCTCCCGAGCAAAGCGTTGAGCGGAAGGCAGCGCGCCAAAACTCCATACCGGTGGTAAGCGCAATAGAGTGGCGTTTTTAACGCTGGGTAAATGTTGCCATAAACCACTTTTCGCCAGCGTGTCTTCGACCCCAGCGGGCACCGGTTCGACAACGACCAGAGTGGCCTCAGGATAGTCGTAGAGCGCTTCGATACCCACGAGTGAAAATCCCCAGGCGTTGGTGGGCCGATCCCAGGCATTGGTCAAATTGATTCGTTCAAGCACCGCATTATAGAGACTGTTGTCGCCAAAAATCCTGACATGACGGGCATCCATGAATTGCACCATCAGTAGCGGCGGTGCATCGGGGCGCTGTTGGCTAAGCGTGTCCATCAACGCATGCGTTTCGTTGATTAGCTGCGCTGCCTGCAGCCGGTGGCCGGTCAACTCACCTAGCTGCCGGGTGAGTGTTTGTATCTCTTGCCAGGTATGAGTGCCGGGTGAATAGGGGGAGAACGACGTGACGGGGGCAATTCTCTCCAGACGCTCTGTCAAACTGGCGAACATCGGCGAAGTGAACGTTTGCGTCGGTGGCGATTGCGCCATGAGTTCGAGGTTGGGCTGTGATCGCAGGCCAAGATCTGCAACGCCGTCGGGGATCCTTGGCTCCCCTACCCACTCATGGTAGCCATTTTGTTGAGCGGTACCACTCAGCGGCGCGTCAATGGCCAGTAGCGTTTCGGCAATGGTCCAGTTGATAGTGGCCCACTGCGCGKGGGCACTCGACAAGGGCAGCAAGCAAGCGGCCGTTAAACAGCAGCGAGCCAAGAAAGAGAGCATCGACCGGTGGCACATAGCAGCGAGAGCATCAGAAAAAAGGAATCACATTGAGACGTCAATGCGGATTTTTTGCAAGGCAGTACGGAAAAATGTCATCCGCATATGTTAATACATCTCATTTTGTTTATCATATAAAGCCATACCGGAAAGGTGATCATGGCACGACAGCCAAGCCTCCGCTTTCTTACATCGGTTTCATAAAAACGTGGCGGCTGGGCGCTGCTGTAAAAACGATAGGATCGACACTATGTCTCTTGGGAACACCTCCAACACAGCGGCTAAGCGCCGTAAAGCACGGCTTCTGCGCGCGCTGACGCTGATCGCGATGGGTATCACACCCGCGACCGCCTGGGCGCAAACGAGTGCTGACAATCAGTCTCTGGATACCGTCACCGTCACGGGCTCCGTACCGACCTATGGAGATACGCCACCTCCAGCCTTCGCCGGTGGCCAAATCGCGGCGGGTGGCCGAGTGGGCCTGATCGGTGAAAAGGACGCGATGGACGTGCCTTTCAACGTTATCAGTTATACCAGTGAGCTGATGGAGAACCAACAATCCCAGACACTGGGCGATACGCTTCAGAACGATGCCTCAGTATCGGTAGGGCTGGGCTTTGGCATCTATGGCGAAGCGTACAAAGTGCGCGGTTTTGACCTGAACGGTGACGACGTGGCTTATGGCGGCCTCTACGGTGTACTGCCACGACAAATCATCAATAGCGACCTTGCCGAGCGCGTCGAAGTCTTCAAAGGCGCCAGCGCCTTTACGTCGGGCATTCCCATCGGTGGGAGCGGCGGAATTKGTGGCACCATCAACATCGAGCCCAAGCATGCAGGGGATGACCCGATGCTCAATCTATCCAGTGGCTACCGCTCCGATGGCTACGGCGAAGTGGGCGTCGATGCTAGCCAGCGTTATGGTGATCAAAAGCAATGGGGAGCACGGGTAAGTGCCACGCGCGGCCGTGGTGACGCCGCCATTGATGACGAAAACCAGCGCGATACCTCCGTTGTCGTTGGGCTCGACTACCGTGGCGATAAAGGCCGGATATTGTTCGATGTCGGTCATCAAAAGTTCACCCTGGATGGCGGCCGTTCAAGTGTCAGAACCGGCGCGGCCACTCGGGTGCCCACTGCGCCGGACTCCTCTTTGAACTACACCCCCTCTTTCGGTGGAACCGAACTAGAAACCGATTTCGGCATGGTCAGGGGCGAATATGACCTCACCAACACTTGGACCGCTTTCGCAGCCTTTGGGGGTAACCGCACGCAGGAAGGCATCGTGTCGGCGACTCCGAGCCTTACCGATGACGCGGGTAATGCCAGTGTCAACGACTTCGAGACCAACAACCATATCGACAACGTCGCCAGCCAGGCGGGGCTTCGTGGGTATGTGTTAACCGGCCCGGTTAGTCATGACATCACCGTTGGCTACTCTAGCGCCTATCGCAAGTTCGACACGGACTGGAATTTCCTCGCGGCAGGCACGACCAACATCTACGATCCTGTCGATTTATCTCGCCCGGATGGCACGCCTTTCGTGGGGGGCAGCGTGACGCGCACACGCTCCCAAGGGGTCACGCTGAGCGATACGCTTGGATTCATCGATGACCGACTGTTGCTGACGCTGGGCGCACGCTACCAGGAACTCGAGATCGACGAACGTCCTAACGACGGCAGCAGCAATCGCTATGCCGATCGTCGGGTAACCCCCGCCGTCGGCGCAGTGTTCAAGACCACGGATAATATCTCGCTCTACGCCAACTACGTCGAAGCTTTGCGGGATAGCGGCACGGTCACCGATACCACAGCGCTGAACTTTGGGCAGCACTTGGGCATTGCCCATGCCGAGCAGCAAGAGGTGGGCGCTAAGTTCGACTACGGCAACTTAGGCGGTGGCATTAGCCTGTTCCAGATCGAGCTACCCTCTGCAGCGGTCGTCGATGGCGTCGGCAACCTGGATAACGAGCAGCGTAATCGCGGCCTGGAGCTAAGCCTTTACGGTGAGCCGACGACAGGAGTGCGCCTGTTTAGCAGCGCGACCTGGATAGATGCCGAACTCACCAAAGCACAGGATGGCAACGAAGGAAATGACGCCACGGGCGTTCCTGAGTATCGTTTTGTGCTTGGTGGCGAATGGGACACGACCTTCATCGAGCGTCTCACTGCCACTGGTCGCGTCCTGCACACGGGCTCGCAGTACGCCGATGTAGCCAACGACTTGAAGCTGGATTCCTGGACACGCCTCGATCTTGGCCTGCGCTACACCACACCGGTCGGTGGCGCTGATTGGATCTGGCGCGCAGGCATCGACAACGTTACCGACGAAAATTACTGGTCAGGCGCCTCGACGTCCTTTGCGAATTATTTGATTCAAGGCGAACCGCGCACCTTCAAGCTTTCGGCGACCGTCGAGTTTTAAGTAACGCACCCTCTTTACCGTTACCATGAGGGCGCTTCCTATGAAGCSCCCTCACTGTTTGCGGCACGCTTACCTTAGACTTGCTTAATTTGATGTATTACCGATTAGACGCCCGCTAGATGCGGCTTATGACTACATCCACTGGTGGATTTCTGGATGGCCCGGATTCGTCATGGCCCGCCAAGGCTATTACATTTCCACCCCAGAACTGACCCGCCCTCACCTATCCACTGCAGAGKGGGACTTTTGGTATAGCTGAAAACCTGCCGCTAAGAGCCTTCCGGGCCCTGATGGCACCGCTGATATGATTCATCGAGGCGAAATCCGCGACGGCGGAGACTACCAGACAAGAATGAGCCGCATCGCGGTGTGGAATACTGTTATGGATGAGCATAACTATTTGGTAAGGAGCTGGAACGACTTTATGTCGGCTTAAGAATTGTGCTTGATCTCGCATTTAGCCTCCTCTCGCCCTCAGCCCTCATACTGGCAGCTAACAGTGTGATGACCATAAGTACATGACCTCACCTCTTGGCTTTCAAGAGCTTACGCGGGGTTAGTGTTTGCTCCCCAGCTCCCATCTAATCAAGACTGCGTCGCGCCAACGCTAGAAAAATTTATGCCCCAATCAGCAGGCCACGAAAGAGCGTTGAAAAGAAAAGCTTACGAGACTCAGCCTACTTCGGCAGCTTGTGCTAGGTTAGTTTCAGTAAGAATTGGGCCGTGCCCGAAAGCTAAAAGGCAGCGTATAGCTATGCAGCCAAGACTGAAAACGACCGTGCTTGGAAATACAGCAAGCGCGGGTATTTTGGCTAAACGGCCTAATGGAAAATAATAGCCCGATGGATTATGGGCTTGGGAGAATCTGGTGGGCTGCATTTGCCGGAAAAAGTGCCATCGTGTTCATTCAATAATAGAATGGTCAGCCTAATACGCTGCTATAAGTCTAAGGAGGGTTCGTGCCATCGAACGCGCATAGCAAATTCATAAAAACTATTAAGCGGTGCGAGTCCTTAGTTGATGCCTACAAGCAATTGCAGGCTATAGACCAAGCGAACGGTGTTGCGATTCCTACACCTAAAGATATCGTACGAGGGGCAGTTGTGCTCTCTGTGGCTGCACTAGATACTTATGTTACTGATGCTTTTTCGGAAAAGCTTGTTCCTTATCTTCAAAGGTATAAGCCTGACGACGAATTAATTGATCTTTTGTATAAGTCTGGCCTGGACACCAAGGAAGCACTTGTTCTTCTAAGTATGGAGCGTCCATATCGAAGAATTAGAACGCTTATAGAGAATTACTACGGATCATACACGACCCAAAAGTTTGATGTTATTGATCAAATATTTAAGCCCTACCGTCTCGCGAACATCACTGAGAACGCGGCGCGGAAAAGCCTGAAACCATCGATCAAGAAATCAGTCGGCAAGCTAGTTGAACGCAGACACCAAATTGCCCATGCTGGAGACTATAATCGGCACGGACGTATTATTGATATTGATGAAGATCAAATCGCCAAGCGAATAGAGCATCTCGAATTGCTAGTCACTAATATGGACGAGATATTATGCAACAGGGTGTAACGACTTATAACAATCGCAAGCAATTCGGCCCTACGGGCCCGGACGTTATGAGTAAGCTAATTTTCGCAGCGTCTTCAGCATATTAGAGATTATATGGATCCCATTGAAAGGAATGATAAACAAAGATTCGACCATGAGGGCATAAGTGATCATATATCTTACATTGAAGATTTATACTCTAAATCTGAGATCCAGATTCATGGTGGACATCAACTATTTTCTTTGTTGAGTAGCGCAAGGGACGTCGCCTCTGAGTGGGCGAGAGGCAACGTCGAAGAAACTAATATGAATAAATTCTTCTGCACGCTGCATGTTGAGCGTATTTATAGCGCAGTAAGGTTGCTGGAGTCTGAGAACAACAAGGACAAGTATTTGAGGGATCTACTGAACGGTTCCCTGAACTTCTTCGATAGAAGTATCTCGCATGCAAAAAGCATTCTGTGGGAGCTTGAGGCCTTTGCGAAGATTAAGAAAGTGATTCCAGATACAGCCCTAGATGAGCCAGACGTTGTTGTGAAGCTGAATCAACTTAATATCGGTCTTTCTTGCAAAAAAATATTTTCAGAAAAAGGTGTTCCGAAAGTGTTATCCAATGCGGTGTCTCAGATTGAGAAAAGGCACGAGTTTGGCATTGTTGCAATGAATATTGACGACATGATCCCTGATAGTGTGTTACTAAAAGCCTCGACCTTCGACGAGGCAGGCGATAAGTTACATGCTCGCAACTTGGACTTTTTGGCCAGGCATGAGCGCCATTTCAATAAGTACTTTATGTCTAGCAGAATAGTTGGCGTTCTAGTTTCAACATCAATGATTACCGATATTCTCGAAGAATCGCCTAAATTCAACAACTTTAGCCAATGGGCTATTTGGACAGTTCCAGATCTTAAACCAGAGCATGCAGAGGCAGTTAACGAGTTCCGTCATAGGATAATAGGATAGTCCAATGAGTGCCACTCATAACAAGTCGCTTAAGTTCTTACCGGCCTACTGCCTTCACAGCACGCCCCTGACGGGCCGTTGTTTAACTCAGCTTTATGACTTTCGAGGAAACTAAATGGAAATTTTAGGAGTCATTCTCTCGAGCGCGATTGTTGCAACTGTGCTTTCGTCTCTAGTGACGATTTATATTTCCCGTTTAGGATACAAAGACAAATACTTTGAAAAGCTCATTGATAAGCGTCTACTTGCTCATGAAGAGCTTTATGCTGTGGTGAATTCGTTAAAAACTGCGATTCAAGATACGGAGTCCGTAGACAGGCGAACGTACCACCAAGTTTTCTCTATGGACTATGATGATTTTAGTCGATTCACTGCACATTCATCTAGCCAAAATAACTCGTTCTGGATCTCTGACGAGACAAAAAAAGCGGCTACCGATCTCAACAGAGAGTTTTTTCGTTGTCATTTATTATTTCAGGAAACCGGAGATCTAGTTGAGGTAGGGCGGCAGGAGTACAGAGAAGTTGCGCGCATTCGCGATCAACTTGAAAAATGCCTATTGGCAGAGCTTCCCAGTCTACACAAAATTGATGTGTTTCTAAGTAATAAAACGATAGAGACACAGGTTGCCAAAGTTGACCTTAAGAAGAGACCTTCAGATGCAGAGTCATAACAATCCCAGCCAGAGCGGCAGGCAACACGCCGCTTCGATTTGTGTTGTCTGCGCCTTCTGGTGGCGTTATATCAGAAATACCTAAAATACCGTTTCTGGCCGATAGCAGCCCAAAAAAGGGGCCCACGATTTCTCGCAGGCCCCTTTTCTGATGTTTGGCGCGCCCGGCAGGATTTGAACCTGCGACCCTCGGCTTCGGAGGCTAATTTCAAGCCATGTTGATGAATTTAGCCGACAGGACAACCTATCAATAAACATCAATATAATCTTTTAAAATCAATATTTTAAAATAAAATAAGGCTCTAATAGCTTTTTCACTTTCACCGACAGACGTCCAACTCCACCTTCAAGACGGTCACATAGCGTGATTTTAAGATGTTCGGTTTTAGGACAGTTTTGATCTTTGGCGGTAGTGCCTTACCGGTGCTTCTTAACACATCATGATGATCACTTCGGAAAGCGCCCCCTCTCCCCCGAACGCCATATCGCCATATCGCCATATCGCCATATCGCCAACGATGCTGTTACGGCATCACACCGGTCTTTACGTGATACTGCATTTGTCTTAGCGAATTACGGCGGCGGATGCAGGCCGGGCTTGCTGTTGCTGATTGAAGACACGTTAACGCCTAGCCATTTTGGCTTTGGAAGTACTTGACTGAAAGAGATACTGAGCGATACACAGCGACTGGCCACCGCGTATATGAAGGCGTTATATCGCGTGACATCTACGGCAGGACTGCAAACACTGAATGACCGGCGGGTAGCATTTTTAATACACGCTAGGGTGCTGAGCATATGGCCCGAGATGCTGCTTTACTTCAGAAGCACCATGGGCCTATCCATAACCATCACTGCCAAACCTTTGTGCCATTGAGGCCATCACACCGTGGAAAGTATTGCTGCTAGAAGGAGTGGCTGGCTGAGCAGGATAACACTATGCATCGCATCATTTTGATCCATTGTTATTTCATGCGGCATTAGTTGTCGCAGCACTCCCGTAGCGTACTACCTTCATCACTCAGGGAAGGTAGGTATATGCAAATGTGCTCATTAATCGCTTCGGTGACCACCCAGCAAGAGCTCTCCAAGTGGCAAGCGGATCGCGACGCCTGGGCTAACACGCTCCCTATCATGAATTTTTTAAGCCAGCTTTTAACCCTAACGCCGGTCGTGGCGCCGTCGTTTGATTCTGCGAGCACCGATGGGCGGCATCTCTATTTCAGCCCGCACTACAGTGCTCGTCTATCCGATGAATCACGCCGTTTTTTACATGCACATTTAATCTGGCATTGCGTAGCGGGCCACTTAACGGCACCGCTGGTCGCTAACCATCATCGCTGGCACCTCGCCTGTGATCATGAAGTGAACGCACTGTTGCTTGAGCTGGGAATTACACTCCCCTTTGATGCGCTGCTGTTTCCCGTCTGCGTTGGGCGAAGCGCGCTGGAGGTATATCGGTGGCTTGAAGGACACCCCAATACATCTTTAGAGAAAACGGTCGACATACATCCCGCCGCGCTCTGGGCGCACATACCTAATGCGGCACCTGAACAGAGCACCGTGTCGCTATGGCGTCACCGTGCCCATTTAGTCTCACGGGAAGCCGATGCGCTGCCCGAGAGAGTCGCTAAGTTTTGTGAGGCACGGTAAACTCTTCGTTTTCATCATTACTATCAGGGGTGGCGTCACTATGTCCGATGCGCGCGATACGCTTTTCCGCTATTTGACGCTACTGCAGCTCATTCCGCGCTCCCCTGGGCGCATCTCCACCCCCGTGCTGAAAGAGAAACTCGCTGATCGTGGTTTTCATATCGATACGCGGTCATTACAGCGCGATTTAGGTCAAAAACTCTCGACACAATTTCCGATTGGCTGCGACGACAGCCAAAAACCTTACCGCTGGTATTTTGATCGCGATTTCCAATGTCATTTACCCGCACTGGATGTTCCGAGTGCGTTAACGCTTGTTCTTGCTGAAGAGTACCTTAAAGGGCTTCTCCCCCCCGTAGTGGTAGGTCAGCTATCGGCCCATTTTAATGATGCTCGGCAGCTGCTCGATGGGCTGACGTCTAACGGTCTTAGCAAGTGGGCCCGCTGCGTCCGCGCTATTCCTAATGGCAAAGCGTTAATACCCGCAGAGCTAAATGAGGAGACATGGCAGACGGTGGCGGAGGCACTACTAGAACAAAAGGCAATTGATGTTACGTATTTGTCACGTACGTCTGGAACAAAAAAGCCCCTAACACTTCATCCCCAAGGGATTGTCAGCCGACATAGCGCTACTTATCTACTCGCTCATGTCGATGGGTTTGAGGATTTACGCCAGTTTGCACTTCACCGTATAAAACACGCGACGTTCAGTCAGCGCACCTGGCAAGCCCGTGACGATTTCGATATTGATCACTATATCCAAAGCGGTGCGTTTGGCTATCGCCAAGGCCCCGAAGATGTGGTGTTAGAGGCTGAAATCGCACGTCCGGTCGCTTGGCTACTGCAAGAAACACCGTTGTCTGACCAGCAAACGATAGAGGCCCTGCCTGACAGCGGGTGGTATCGCCTGACCGCCCTAGTGCCCGATGATCAGCAAACTCTATGGTGGCTAATGGGTATGAGCACCAATGTTAAAGTGCTCGCGCCCAGTACGTGGCGTGAAACCCTTAAGGCAAATGCAGCCCAGGTACTCGCGAATTACCAGAACACTCCGGGCACCAGCGATACGAACTAAAAACTGGCTACCGATAGACACTCACGTTAAGGAAATCGCCATGCTCTACTTTGCTTTTGGATCTGATATGTCGACGCAGCGCTTAGCCGCGCGGATTCCGGCACGCTTTGTGACCACCGCCTTGTTACATGCGTTTTGGTTAGCGCTTCATCAGAGTAGCGGGGGCGGCTTGGGCAAGTGCGATATCGTGCCTGCATGGTCACACTGAACTGTCAGTGCGGGGGAAGAATGAACAAATGATGAACGTTTAATCACGTTTTATTGGGGCAAACCATGCTCATAAAGTGCGTCGACTTGAAGATATCTGGGCACTCTCACATTTCTGGTTAGAGCTACTACATGAAGCAGGTCATTAATCCAGCTGAGCCTCGATTTAAAGGGCAACGCTGGCCTTCAAGGAGTTATTAAAGAGCTTTAATATAATATTTATATAATATACGTTTGAAAAATAAATTCTCAAAAATCAAAAGAGGGCATAAAAAATGATAACTGACTACAAGTCACGGAAGAACGAGGTATTGAACTCGTATGAAAAGCTCGAGCAGTTGTTAGAGGATATTAGCGTGAATGCTGAACGGGCAGGAATGCCAAATCCCTTAGAGCGCTTGGGATCACTGCTGCTTGATATCCGTAATAAGGCAGAAAAAGTGCGTGATGACCGCTTCAATCTTATGATTGCCGGGGAGTCAAAGAGTGGTAAATCAACTTTTATCAATGCATACCTTGGTATTGAACTCTTGCCAACGGATGTTAAACAATGCACGAGTGCCATAATAGAAATAAAAAATGGAGAAGAGTTTTATGTTCGAGCAACCTATGCGAACGGGCGTAAAGAAGAAATCAAAGAGAATTCTTCGGCAAAACAATTTCTAAAAGACAATGCCGCTTTAGATGATAAATATCGGGACATTCCAGTACCTACAATAAACAGCGAAATTCTCGTTAAATCCGGATTAAGAGCGCACGCAAAGGGTGCAAATATTAGCGTCTCTAAACGAGAGGTGGAGGATCTGCTGAACGCACCTGAGGTTCAAGAGGCTAATATTCATAATATACCAACTGACGAATATAAAAAGAAAATATGGGATTACATTCAAGAAAAGAAGAATAATTGGCAAAATATTGTGACCAAGATCGAAGTAATGTTTCCTTTTGGCGATGAAATGCGTGGAATTGAAATTATTGACAGTCCAGGGGTGTGTGCTCATGGAGGAGTTGCCGAGATCACATCAAAGTATATCGAAAGTGCCGATGCTATTATTTTCTTGAAGCCTGTGTCAGGCCAGGCTTTAGAGTCCACTCAGTTTAACCAATTCATGCGTAATACGAGCGTAGCTCGCAATAAGAATGCGCTTTTTCTTGTCCTGACACGCGCTACAAATGTGACACCCAACGATTTGCGTCGTTTAGAATCAGAAGCACACAAACAATTCAACAGTTTAGATCATAGAAATATTATTCTGGTTGACAGTAAAGCAGAGCTTTACGCCAAAAAGTTCTCTGCAATTGATGATATCGAAGCCGAACTACGTCGATTAAATGAGACTGAAACACTAGATGATTTTGTTGTAAAAGCTTATACCGAAACAAATGGTATTTTTGGTAAGGGTGATTTAATAACAAAACTCCAAGAAATGTCTAGATTTGAGCAAATCTACAATTCCCTAGAAGTTTTTGGAAGAAAAGCACATTATATTCTACTTGGTTCATTACTTGATTCAATTTGCAAAATTTATACGAAGCTTTGGAATGATTTAAATTTACAAGTGGATATGTTTCGTCAAAAAGGTGAAGATCCTAATGAATTGGCAAAAAAGATTGCAAACATTAAAGGAGAACTGGATGTTATCAACAATAAAATGTACAAAGGCGTCGATGCGGKGGTGCGTCGATTTCGAGGCGACGAAGGAGTAATTTACAAAACTGCCAATCAAGCCGTATTAGATTTTAAGACTCAAGTGTCTTCAATTAGTGAGGATTCGAGCGAATCATTTAGTGAATTGGAACGTAAAGCAATCGAAAAGATAGATGAATTTAAGCAATTAACGAAGTCACTTCAAGAAGATGTAGTTTCTGAATTCGACAAAGAATTAATTTCTCTTAGCGATAATAGCACCATTCCTTTTGAGTTATTGATGCCAGATTTTACAGAAAAAACTTTTGACGAAATTCGCGAGTCAACCAAATCAAAAGCTGAAGAAACAAAGTCATATGAAGATGGCGTGACGTTTAAAAAAACTAAATATTATTCGGAATATTCAAAGAAAAGACACTATACTATCATTAAGGAAAACATTATATCTCGCCTCGATGAGATCAGGAATGCCTTAATCGACAACTTAGGCGAGTTTACAGAAAACATCAGGTCACGATATATTCAAGAGCTTTCGGAAAATGCTGATAACAAGAAAAAAGAGTTGGATATCATTATGGAAGCAAAGATTACAGCCGAACAAAATAAAAAAATAATCAAAGAGCTAACGATCTTAATTAAATGTATTTCATCTGCGAATTCAGATGCGGCAAAAATACAGGGAGGCATTGCAAAAAATGCACAATAAAAAAATCAAAACCAAAGTCGATAAAATGTTTAACGATCTTAGAACAGAAGTGACGAAAATCCTTGATGAGACAAATTCATTTAACGATTCGGTGCATAGGATTAGCCAGCGCGTTAGTTCAGAAATGGTTTCACGTAGTAAAAATATATTGAGCGATATGCTTTTCGAGTTGGATGATGCGCTTTTTGAAACCCCGTTTTTTGCTACTCACATAACTCGGCAAAATGAGTTTTTAGCACTAAATTTACGTCAAGAAATTCTCAATAAATACCAGTTTACATTAAACACTACCGTCGACTATCAGGAAGCACCTCGTATTATGCAAGCTGCCAAAGTTGGCGGTGGAGTTCTCGCTATTGGGGGCATTAGCACAATAGGGGCTGTACTAGCGACAGGACTTTCGGTTTCAAACCTTGTGCCAGTGCCCGTCGGTTTACTTTTTGCGGCGGCATTTGGAGCAGCGATGACGAATTATCTTATCGTTGAGCCAAATCGAAACAAAAAAAATTTATATTTAGCTATAGAAAAATATCTCAGCGAAGCACAACAACAAATCCACAATTGGTTTAATGAAGTTGAAAATTATTTCGACAGGCGCGCCGGTGAAATCAAACAGCATATGAGTTGATAGAATGGAAAACAATACCTTAGTAGCTCAGCAATTCTCTATGAAGAATGAATTTAATAATGACAGTGCCATCATTGGCAAACAGACTGAAGAATTTTTGCGACTTGTTTATCCTTCATATCTTGTTGATCGAGATAATATAGAAAATCTATTGGATGACGAAAGTAGTCTCCAGCTTGATGGGATGACATATTTTCGTATAAGTTGCTGTACGGCAGATACTGTGGAGAAAGCGTTTGAAACCGTGAATGCAAAAATCGAAAAGCTATTTACCGCTTTGCATTCAATTGGTATTCCCATTAGCTATGGGTTAGTCAGTCGTAAAGGTGTGACTAATCTTGTTCTTGGTATATATTCGAGTAGCGATGTTGAAAGTGTAAAAAAAATTACGCAAGGAATGCTTTCCGGTATTGAAATGGAGAGCTATACGCCTGATTTTTCTGAGAACAAAATTTCAGATATGAGCTGTGGCATTCTTTCGGGCGTTCCTACTCTTTATCTTCGAGAGCAAAAACAAACTTTCAGTCTTTCCTCTATTATGCGAAGCCTAAACGGGCAAGATTATACCGTATTGTTTATTGCAAAACCGATAACCACACAAAGTGTAACGCAAAATATCTCTGATTTAATTTCCGTGAGAGACAAAGCATTTGCCGTAAGTAAGCGGAATGTGGCACGTTCAGACAGTTATTCTGAGACGACTACACATACGAAAAATGTGAACGATGGAAAAAACAGTGTTGCAGGGCAAGTCGGTGCAGGTATCGGTGCGACTGCTGGCGGAGCTATAGGAACAATATTTCTTCCTGGAATTGGCACTTCAGCTGGTGCTCTTGTTGGTGGTGGCCTTGGTACTTTACTCGGAAGTGTTGTTGGTGGCGGAAAAACACATTCGGAAGGTTATAGTGACTCTGTCTCTAAAGCCATAACTGATGGAAATACCATATCAGGTGATATTCAAAATGGATTTGCGCTTGAACTGATGAATTACGCCGACAAAGCAATAGAACGACTTAAAATTGGACAGAATAGTGGTCTTTGGCAAACAGCGATCTCATACTCAGCTGATTCAGATGTTTCAAGAAATATTATAAAGGCTTGCTTGTGTGGTGAATTATCAAAACCCGATCCTGACAAATTGCCACTATTATCATTTGAACCCACCTCATCTCAAGAGGAAATATTGCGTATTCCTGAGTTTTTAGGCCGCGATAATGAGAATCCTCTATGCTCATATATGAACTCTTCTGAGCTTGGCTTATTGTGTACAATGCCCACTGAAAGCGTACCAGATTTTGAGCTGCGTATTGAAAAAACTTACCCTTTATCTCGAAGTTATATTGGCTCCGACTCAGTAACAGTTGGCTATGTAGCTGATGGAAAAAAAGCCATACAGAACATGCCTTTCGCACTAAGCCCTTCTGATCTTAACAAACATACATTTGTCTGCGGAATTACAGGTAGTGGCAAAACAACAACAGTCAAAAAGATTCTCGTAGAAGCTAAAAAACCATTTTTAGTAATTGAATCCGCTAAGAAAGAATATCGTAACTTGGCGATCGATACTACAGTTTACACGCTCGGCAAGCCAGAGCTTAACTGCCCACAAATCAATCCATTCTATATAATGCCAGGTGTAAGTCCACAAACGCACATCGACTATTTGAAAGATCTTTTTAATGCCTCATTTTCTTTTTATGGACCTATGCCATATATACTAGAAAAATGTCTGCATACTATATATAAAAACAAAGGGTGGGATCTAACCCTTGGATATCATCCCATGCTGGCTAATAGCCAAAGCGTAGCCAATTTTTTTAACATAAAATACACGAAGCGAAAGTACGCTCTTGCCTCGCATAAATATCTTTTTCCCACAATGCAGGAATTAAAGAATGAAATAGCTCGTTATATTGAAAAAGAATTGAAATATGATGGAGAGGTCGCAGGGAATGTTAAGACGGCAATAAAAGTTCGTCTCGAAAACTTATGTGTGGGTGCAAAAGGCTTTACATTCAACACTTGTGAACATCTTGACTTCTCGGAATTACTAGAAAAAAACGTGGTTTTTGAATTAGAAGGCTTAGCTGATGATTCAGACAAAGCATTTAGCGTGGGTCTTTTGGTTATCTTCATTAATGAATATAGGCAAATTGCTAAAGAGATAAGCGGTTACAAAAAAACAGAGCTAAAACATCTTCTCGTTATTGAAGAGGCTCACCGATTGTTGAAGAATATTAATACTGATCGCTCTACTGAATCAGCGGGCAACCCTAAAGGAAAAGCAGTAGAACATTTTACCAATATGATTGCAGAAATGAGATCTTATGGACAAGGTGTTATTGTTTCTGAACAAATCCCCACTAAGCTTGCCCCTGATGTGATTAAAAATTCCTCAACAAAAATCGTTCAACGTATTGTCTCTGCCGATGATCAGCAAATTATAGCAAATACAATTGGTATATCTGCGAAAGATGCGTTACAACTTGGCACTCTTGAGGCAGGCTATGCTTTTTGTCATAAAGAAGGCATGTCACTACCAACTAATGTTAAAATTTCTGAAACCTTTATAGATGATGATGGTGTCGAGAAAGAATTGGATGTTTTTGTGAGCGATGAGGGTTTATACAATCACAATAGTGATCGTTTCTACAAAATTAATATTGGGACAATTCGCAGCGTACTTGGCGAGGATGATATAGCAAAGCGTAAAATATTTGCTTTGTTGAATACTTTATTCGTCGAATCACCCGAAGATGTTGCTGTTTCATGTAATGAGGTTCTTAATCAACTATCCAGTTTGCTCCGTCAAAGAGGTATCTCACTTATTCTGTGCCGCGATACCTGGTCAATAGTTGCTGAATACATGACTGAAGTTCTTTTGGGTATGTTAGTTCAAGGCGTTTATTGTGCAAAGGAACTACCCGCGGATGAATTTTTTTCCGAACTGAAAAATGCGTTATCTTTACCTACACCAGATAAGATCTATAAAGTAAAAGGCGGATTGGCAAAATTATACAATCAAGATATAGCAAAATTTGCCAAACAAAATGTAGCACTACTAGCGGAGCGTTCACTTAAAAGCAGCTCTAATATTAGTGCATCAATTAGTGGTTATTTTATAAAGGTCTCTCCCAGCACACTCAGTGAAATTGTTTCTTTGGTGAAAGGAGAACCTTCAACATGATAGAAATTATTAAAAAAATTGCTTTTGATAACATCGAGCACTGCGCTTACACTACGAAAAAGGATGAGTTCTCCTCTATTGAAAATTTTTCCAATTCCTTAGAAAATGTTGTTAATCAAACAATCGAAAAACCAGACATTCAGTTTATCGAATGTACTTCTCGAGCGGCTTTAATAGAGCAGCATGCGATTAGTCGATTAGAATTCAGCATAAGCAGTCACGAGGAAATCTCTGAGTCTGATGTGACTGCAAAAGAAAGATTAAGTGATGAGGAAAAGGCAATAATAAAGGAAGAAACCAACTGGTCTGATGATATCATTGAGAATATTCAAAACATGAAGCAATACGATATTCTCAAGAACGGTGCTTTGAAAGAAGTAGAAATTAATGATCGGAAATGCCTTATTAAGGTGAAGATAGAACTTGATAAAACCGACGCCGATGGCATTTCCAACCGTGACCGCATCATACGCGGGCTTGCCCCATTGGATAGCAAAACCGGTAAGCCGCTTGAGTTGCATCACCTTGGACAAAAGGCTGATTCACCTCTAGTTGAGTTAACAGCGGAAGAACACCGAACTGGTGAATACGAAGGCGGAAAAAAGAACCAAAGCCTGTGGCACGATAACACCCTTGAAACAGAGGTACATGGCGAAGGAAGCACATGGGATCAAGAGCGAAAAGCACATTGGAAATCGCGTTCAGAACAAAGCTCAGGAGGAAATGAGTAATGGCTTCAATCGTATATACAATTCAGAACTTGCCTAATTTACTGCCATTAAAAGCGGCTTCTAACACTGAAATAACAGATGCTGAGCTACAGCTTAGGATTCGTTTCTCCGATGAGTACAAAGCATACTTATCTACTTTTGGGGCTATCATTGCAGACGGCATTGAGCTGACAGGAGTTGCAAAATCAGAGCATCGAAATGTAGTTCCAGTAACTAAACAAGAATGGGACCTAAATAATAATGTTCCCCACACAATGTATGTTGTTGAGAGTACTGGAATCGATGGCGTAATTATTTGGCAGGATACCAGTGGTTTAATCTACCAGACTTCGCCAGGTACACAGCCAAAGCAAATCGCAAAGTCACTTAACGATTACATCATTGGTAGAACCAAATAAAATTTTGGTTTTCATAAAATTGATAATCAATGGATTGTACATTTACTGAAAACGGTCGTAGCACCTTCGTTTGATTGCGCGAGCACCGAAAGGCGGCATCTCTTTTTCAGCCCGATCTACAGTGCTCGTCTTTCCGATGAATCACGCCGTTTTTTTCATACGCTTTTAATCTGGCAGTGTGTAGCGGAACAAAAGGATAACATATATGACACTCGCTATAAGAATTGATGATTTAGCAGTTTTGACTGTCGAAGATGCAATAGACACGATTAATTCTGCTATAAGGATGCCGTTGAAAAATCTTCGGCTTTTCGACCTACTATTGAGTAATGATAAAGAAACTGCTCTTAGGCACGGCGTATATATATTTTTTGATGATAAAGGAGAATGTATGTATATTGGAATGTGTAGTTCAAGCCACTTTGTGCATCGCCTAGGCAGCCATTTTGGCATGTCACCAAAATATGGAATGAACACTTTTCTACGATGAGCAGTTAATGATTTAGGACTAGATTCTAAAGAATACTGTAGTTATGTAGAGGCTATATCAAAGATAGGTGAATACTCTCTATTGGTAATTGATGCAAATAAATTGGGCAAAAAAAATATACGAAAACTAGAAAAGGTATTACATACGGTTTTCAAACCGAGACTCAACTTTCCAAAGAAAGGCGTGCCAAAAACTTACAAAACTACAGATATAAAATTTGCTTTGGGGATATTATCTTTAAGAATTAATATCCATTAAAATTTTTAACATACGTTATTTAATTAGCCGCCCTAGCAAGAGTGTCTAGTAATCGTTTGAACTGCACGTTGTTTTCTCATCCCTAGTTTGACGATCACAGTGAATGTCGCTACGCCCAACATACCTCACAGGCTGAAGGTCATTTCAGGCTATCACAGCGCTTAATTTTAGTGAATCTAAGAGAACGTACACATGTGACCATGCTAGTGGCAAGAAAAAGCCAAAGGTCCTAAACGAATAGACATACAAGGCATGTAATTAAGAGATTGTGGCCAGGATTTGGTCACATGGTGGTTACAGGCAAATAAATAAGGGCCTACGCGTTAACGTAAGCCCTTGAAATTTTGGCGCGCCCGGCAGGATTTGAACCTGCGACCCTCGGCTTCGGAGGCTAATCCCAAGCATCATAGATGAGTTTACCCACCAAAATCACCTATCGAAAAATATCAATTTATTTTATTAAAAACAATAAGTTATTACAAAATAAAGGATTATAACTCTTTCCGCTTTATCCCGATTGACACCGACCGCTGCCCATCGTCACCATCAAAGCGGACACATAGCGTGATTTTAAGATGTCCGATTTTCGGACGGTTTTGACCTTTGGCGGTAGCGCCTTACCTTTACTGCTTAACTCACCATGATGACCACCTTGGCATAAGCACCTAATCCCCCCGCCTATCAGCGTAATAAACTGCCACAATGGCTGAATGGGTATCGCTAATCCCAGCGTGGCACCAATGAAAACACCAATGGCATGATTAGACAGTATTTTCCTAAAGGTACTGACTTCCGAAAAGTGATCAATACCGAGCTACGGAGTGTCATCACTAAGCTAAACGATAGACCAAGAAAGCGACTGGGATACCGAACCCCAGCACAGGGGTTCTTAGGTGAATACTCAGGAGTACTAGAAACCGCAGGTGCTGCACTTATTAGTTAAATTCAGGTTTTAAATGTCCGATAAAAGKGATGAGCAATCTGATGGGCAAATACCATGAAAGCCCATCAACCATCCAATGAGTATGCTGCACTCAGAGCCTGCATCCGCCAAGACTTTAAAAAAATCAGCTTTCAATACGTCTCTATTTTTTAATCTCAACTTCCACAAAAGAAAAAGGCGATTTTCCATTATTGATCACGTTATGTTCAGTACCTTCTTCGCGGTTATAGCAAACCCCTGCTTCTAGTATAACTTCACGATTTCCCTCTTCGGTTTCTAGCAGCATTTTGCCACCTATGATCGGCACAATGACATAGTTATGCTCATGGCGATGCCAGCCTGTTTCAGAACCGGGAGGAAAATCCCAGCGTGTCACAATCACTTGGCTGTTTTCGATTTGTAAATGGCTACTGGCTTGCATTCTTTTCATGGTAATACCTTTTCATGTTGGTTTGGCTTTAATGCCAAACGCCAATTGCTTTTTCTCCAGGGGATTTAGTATTAGCAGAGTTACTGCGTAGTTCGCTCGCAGAGTATCCAAAGTGCTGCCGAAACGCTCGACAGAACTGGGCTTGATCGGTGAATCCCCAGCGGTAGGCAATTTCACCAATATTAATACCACTGGGCGATGCCTCCAGATCACGATGAGCTGCCTCAAGTCGCTGTACCCGCACCCACTCGCGTACAGTATATCCAGACCCGGAAAATAGCTTATGAAGATAGCGCAATGAAATTCCGCAAAAGCCTGCAATGCGAGCTGGGGTTAATTCAGGATTACCAAGATTGGCAGATATGTACCGCTCGATACGCATCAAATGAGCGGTTTTCAAATGTGATTGGTCGCTACTCAGCACTCTCTCATCCTGCTCTAGAACAAGAGATAACATATTTAGCGCCTGCTCAAACAAACAATTCTGATCATCAATGCTGCACTCATTGACACGCTGTGAGCAAATCATTAGGAACTCAACAAAGGCACAGCCAATCCCTTTTTTAGCAGAAAAGCAGTGTTGGGAATATCGTTCAGGCCGTCGGATGCGGTACTTCATTGATTGACTTGGGATTTTAAAAACCCACATATCATTCGGAGATTCATAACCAAAACGATAGGGGGCATCTCCCTGCTCGACAATGAAGTGCCCTGGTGGGCAATCCAAGCTACGGCCATGCTGAGAGAAAAATACATTTGTTCGTAGTGGAATGGTAACCAGGAACGACGCGTGATCATCATGGGCAATCTGCGATTGACACCTTGAATACTCAGCCTGATAGGAGCAAAGGCGCGATAAGGAAAAGTCGCTTCCCTCCGCTTTCCACACTTTTAGGGATCCTTGAAACTTAGCCTCCTGATTCCCGTAATTGAGAGTTAACGGAAAATACGTTTGAGAAATGAGCTGTGTCCAGCGACCCTGTGAATTAGACGTTAACATTAAATTAGCTTTATTCATGTTATCTGCCCCACGATATTCGCAACGTTTGGGATGGCGTAATGCCAAATGGCAGAGTCCCTCTGAAACAGAAATTTCAGAGGGTTATCATCGTTATAAGAGTGTTATCGAGATCATGTCCAATAATGCGAAGACCGTCGACGTACGGATTCACGGAATTGCTGAGTCGATTTCTCTAACAACTCGCCTGTTCCCCAATCAAGTATCACTGCGTAGCGACGAATAATATCTAGTACATCCAGCGTGCCATCACGGTATTGCTCAGCTACTTCTTGCGGTGCCACTTCAAGCCACTCTTTACGATGGGCGCGAATCCACTCTCGAGCATTTTTGGTATGCTCAACATCAATGTCATAATCATCCACGTCGGGATCATTTATATTGATGACAACACCATAGTCACTCTCTGCTCTCTTCACAGAGACATACCCATCTATCACATCTTCCAGCACTTCTTCAGCGGGACGCTCAAGTGGATCACCAAAACCGCCGCCGCCAGCTGAAGGACGGGTAAAAGTATCTCCTGCATGCACAGAAACATTTGAGAACGTAGCGCCTAAGTATTTCTCTTCAGTTGTTCCTTTGTTAATCCAAACGCCATGCGGCACAGATGGTAGACCACCTTCGATTCCCCAGGTCACTGAACGTCCGCGGTCGCAGCAATAGCTCATCACTGTCTTGTCAACATCTGTGAGGACTCCCCCTTTCTCAACGCCACAGCCGCCCCGGAAGCGGCCCGGGCCGCCGGAATCAGTGCTTATTTCATGACACATCGTCAACACGGGATTTAAACGTTCTTGACCTTCTACAGGCTGAACGGCTAAACCCGTGCCAAAGACAGGAGAGGTTGCTGACGAGCCATCTTTTGTTTGACGCCCACCCCAGCCACCTGCCATCCAGTCGTACCACATGAAATAAGAAGTCTTTTCGGTACGCACATCGTTGCCTCCGATGAGCAGGTACTCCAGATTAAACGCACATGCCATAGCACGTTCTGGCATTATGCCGCTCCAAAGTTCAAAAATTCCATTCATGATTTTTTCGTAAGGGCCCGAGCAGAATCCTGTTACTGCATGCGGCCAGCCTGCGTTTACAACGGTCCCCTCCTCACCAATATTCGCCGTTACGGCTCGATAGAAACCTGAGTTAAGCGGCACATCGGGGAAGAAAGTTTTGGTGCCAGCGTAAATAGCTGAGTGGGTCGTTCCATATCCAGAGTTTAAAAAAGTAGATACAGCAGGTGCCGAGCCGGTTAAATCATAGTGAATACCGTTGCCATCAAGCTTCAACTTGATCTTAATAGGCACCATCCCTTCTCCCAGCGCAGGGTCGGCATCAAGATAATCAACTGTTTGCCACTCACCTGTTGGCATACCGGCCAAACTCTTTAATACAATACGCTCAACGTAATCTTGAGTTTCTTGCATAGCGGCAACAACAGTCTCTTTCGAGTATTTATCGACTAAACGTAATATTTCACGTTCACAGACAGCAGTAGCTTCGGCTTGCGCATGCAGGTCCCCCATAGCTTGACTAGGCGCACGGGTATTGGAGACCAAAAGTTGAGCTACATCATGTAGGAAGGKGCCCGACCGCCAGACCCGTATCGGCGTAATACGCAGACCTTCGCTAAAATGAGTGCTAGCATTAACATCAAACGACCCAGGAACGTTACCGCCTATATCCGCCCAATGGCCTTTATTCTGAGCGAAGCCGATAATTTCATCATCGACGAAGATAGGGCGAATAAAACTTACATCATTTAAGTGTGTCCCGCCTCTGTAAGGGTCGTTAATGGCAAACACATCGCCTGCTTGAATATCCCCTTCGAACTCTTCCAGTACAGCTTTACATTGAAAGTGCAGCGTGCCGACATGTACTGCAATATCACCGCTACCCTGCATAACTGTATTGCCTTTTGCATCACACAGCGCAGAAGAGAAGTCACGCGAATAAATTACGAATGAATAACACGTGCGCAATATTTGCTCACTCATCAAGTCAACACTGGTGGCAAACGCATTTTTCAACACTTCGAAAGTTACGGGATCGAGAACGCCATCCTTCATATCGTGTGCCCTTTTCATGCTTGCTCTCCTGTCTGCACGATCCGAATCTTGATATTTTTCCATTCATCAATGGATGCAACTGTCTTTGGTGGTACAACAGTAGTGGAATCTAGTTGGTCAATAATCGCAGGCCCCGTTAGCTCAAAACCGGGCGGCAAAGCAGCTCTTTCGAAAATCGGAGTATCGTACCAATCACCGTCAAAGAAGACTTCACGTCGAGCATGGGGTTCTACCTTCGCGTCAGACACCAAATCAAAGGGAGTAAACGATGGTTTAGGTGTTTTACCTACTGCACGTAGGTGTAGCTGATAGATTTCAACAGGCTGATCATGCTGACTGAAGGAAAACTGGCGTTCATGCTCTTGGTGGAAAGTACCTATTGCATCTTGCAGAGAGTTCACCCCACTGCCCATCGGCACCTGCAATGAGCGCCACTGGCCTTGGTAGCGCATCGAGATGCCACGCTGAAGCACTACATCTTTATCGGCAACACCTTCATGGCGAAGTCGATCTGCCGCCTCATCTTCAAGAGAGCGAAATCGTTGGTTGAGGTCTTCAATATCCGCACTGCCAGCCTCGGCGGTGTACATCATCGATAAATCATGCTGAATATCGACAAGCAGACACCCCAATGCAGATGTAACGCCGGGATTAGGGGGTACGATAACTGCAGGTATACCTAGCTCTTTAGCAACTTCCGCGCCATGTAAASCCCCTGCGCCCCCGAAAGCAATTAATGCAAAATCGCGTGGATCGAGGCCACGCCGGATAGATACCAACCGCACAGCATCCGCCATATTGGCGTTGGCCACTTTGAGAATAGCTTCCGCCGCCTCAGCAGTATTCAATGCCAACGAATGTCCAATTTTTTCATTAATCGCATGTTCTGCCTTTTCTCTGCTCAGCTCAAGCGCGCCGCCTGCTAGGCTTCTACCAAGCCTATTGAGAGCCAGGTTTGCATCAGTATTGGTTGGCTCGACGCCTCCTCGTTCATAGCACGCCGGCCCAGGATCAGCGCCAGCTGATTGCGGACCATTACGTAACGCTCCTGCAATATCAATATGGGCAAGCGAACCGCCACCAGCTCCAATAGTCAGTACCTCTATGCTTGGAAAGACAATTGGATGTCCGTACTCCACGCCCCACTGTTTCGTGACCCGTAGCTCACCGTCATGGATAAGAGAAATATCGGTAGAGGTGCCACCCATATCCAGCCCCACGGCATTTTGATAGCCACACTGTTCTGCGATGTGTTTAGCTGCAATTGCGCCCGCGGCAATACCCGACGCCGCAAGACGAACAGGATAGTGTTTCGCCATCGCAGGGGTCATTGAGCCGCCCCCTGAATGCAGAAGTAAAAGGTCGTTGGTATAGCCACCAGCGCTCAACTCGTCATCTAGCTGTTTGACATATTCATAAACTAATGGCCCGAGCACCGTATTAGCGACTGCCGTATTGAATCGATCATGTTCAAAAATTTCTGGAAGAATTTCTGAAGAAGTTGAAACATTAGCCTCTGGAATTTCTTCTTCAAGAATTTCACGCATGCGCTGCTCATTCTGCATATTGGCATACGAGTTAATGAAGCATACAGCGATGGTGGTAGTACCCCGTCGCTTTAGCTTACGGGCGAGTTCACGAGCTTCCTCTTCGTTAAGCGGAGTTACTACTTGACCTGCATAATCCACCCGCTCCGTGACCTCAAAACGGTCGCGACGGCGAATGTAAGGGCCACTAACATCCGCGTATGCGTCCCAAAGATTGTCTTTTGTGCCATCACGGATCTCTATCACATCACGAAAACCTTTGGTGGTCACAAGAGATGCTTTTGGAAAACGTCGCGTGATCAGCGCATTTGTGGCAACTGTTGTTCCATGGAAAAACAGGTCGACATCCGCAAGTTCAATCTCGCCTCGCTTGACACCATCAAGTACAGCCTGCATGGGGTTATTTGGTGTAGAAGGAACTTTTGTGACGCGAAACTCTTGAGTAGACGAATTGTAAATACAAACGTCTGTAAATGTTCCGCCAGCGTCGACGGCGACTCGAAGATCAGGCATATGTATTCCTCATTGTTTACTTAGATAGCACCTAGCTCGCGGAAGTAGCGCATCAACTATTTAGCTAACTTTTTAATAATAGCTTTATAAATATTTTGCAGGCACTTATAACAATCCTCGGATGATAATCAACATGACTTAATTCAAAAAAATATTAAGCTGTGGTCATAAATAATTATTTATCAAATAATAAAACGCAACTATCAGCTATTAATATTATTTAAAGAAAGTCATGATATAAATTCGCACCCAAAAAACTAATTAAATTTACCTAAGGCCGGCAACATACCACTCATCTTTAGCAAACCTAAGCCCTAGTTCATAAACAATATACGCGCATAAAAATGTTGCAGGCGCTGAAAATCCAGCAATACCAGGAATGTTCATTATAATAATTCCGGTCATTGCTGCACTGAACCACGCCAGTAAACCGCAAGGATTAAAAGCGGGAATATTGGAGTTATCAAGTTCAACGTGACCTTTAAAACGATCTTGATAGGTTTTAGATAAAATATGAGCTAACGCAACACCGACCCAAGCAACCACGAAGACACCTTGATAAGCTAACGCTTGAAGAATGTAGGAAAATACAYCCGCCATCATGAGTACATATGCGATCACACCAATTAAACAACCGGCAACGACCTTGGACATTTTTATGCCCGTAACCTTACGAATGAATGACTCAAAATTAACAGTAGCCAGATAGAAGTTAGCAGTATTTATGCGGCTCTGGGTTACCCATACCAACAGCAGCCCACCGACCCCCATTAATTCAAGCAGACCTAGCACTATAGAGGCTTCCGATAGGCCATCAGTAGGTATCATTGAATCTAGCAATATCCCTACGATGCCACTAAAAAGAAAGGTCATGGCATAGAATGGTATACCGAAAGTAATACGAGCGTGGAAGGATGTATCCTTTTCATGTCCAAATCGAGCGTAATCAAAGGTAAACATCATCAATACCCAAACACCCATATAGWAGGCAAAGGTATGCAACCACCCCCAAGGCGAAGCTCCGCCCTCAGGGACACGTGTGATCCAACCGGAAGGGTAACCAAACTCGTTAATCGCCATACCAACAGCAATWAACATACCAATCACATATACAGGTAGTAGCACACCATTAAACTTGYCGAGCCAATGTTGAACACTGCCAAAAATAAGTGCTATGCCAAAGATAACCACAATGCCTGTTGCTACCGCCATCGACATATTGCCACTCCATTCAGAGAGCACTAATGCCATAACATATCCTTCAAAAACAGCATAATAGAGGGCTGTTGCAAAAAATATTAGGGTGGCAACCACTGCACCAAAGTGGCCAAATAAAATCTTCGAAAAAAGCGCAACGGTTAAACCCGTTTTCATTGAATAGCGACTAATTACGCCGTTAATTATTCCATAAGCAATCACGGTTAGCACAATACCAATAAGTGCATTGGTTGTACCGTAAGCACGTGCCATCGCGGCCGCTACCACCATGTAAAAAATGGCGCTACAAACAGCCCACCATGCCATCATTAAGTTAATACGTGGCATACGTCCTTCAGGAGGGACCGGCTGTTCGGAATAATCGAGGTCTTTTGCCTCTTTTTGGTTTTGGTGTGTCATATCACTTTCCTTTAATAGTTAGTTTTAGGCCCGGCAGCCGAAAAGCTTGCGCTTGGCGCATTTTTTGAAACGTGAACTGACGAACTTAAATATTATATTTATAGTAATTTTCTTATTTTTTATTCTGTTGAAAGCTAAAAAGATACATATCCACAATAGACTGTGTATCGGGTAAATGTTTGGCGTATGGTGCACTGTCACTTTACGTCAAGTGCACCGAACCCCTTTTTTAGCGAATCATGGCATTTGTCTTAAGCGCTCTAGTTCTTGCTGATAGCTAACACGTGCTGCTAACGCTTCTTCGAGGCTCACTTCGACAAACCTAACCTTTTGGTGAGGTTGAATCTGTCCCACGGTATCCATATCGGCGCTGATCACCGTACCAATCATCGCGTAACCACCACCTGATACCGCATCGCGGTGCAAAATGATCGGTTCGCTTCCACTAGGAACCTGAATAGAACCAATTGGATAGCATGCATCAACAATATTAGATGGGTCATCACCCGCTCCAAAAGGAGGCTCCCGCTCGACAAAGTTAAGCGGGCTGCCGCCTTTCATTCGATAGCCAATACGATCGGCTTCCGAAGCTACTGACCAGTCCTCCTCATAAAAAAGCGCATGGCTTTCCGGCATCAAGCGATGAGCATATAGGCCTGGTATCACCCGTAATTGATAGTGCTTGGAAAACTCAGGAAGTAATGTACCGGGAAGACAACGCCCTAGCGTTGCATAACCATGGGCAGGCAGAATGTGCAATACATCGCCTGCTTGCAGATTACGGCCGTTCAATCCTCCAAGCGAGCCCAGGGTGTAAGTGCTCCGGCTCCCTAACCGCTCTGGCACATCAATGCCACCTTCAATCGCCAGATACAGGCGCGCTCCGGCCTTGACGAAATCAAAGCTCAGCGTTGCGTCCGCTGGTACCTCGAAGACCTCATTCAAGGGCCTGGCCTCGCCGTTAACGCGGGGCGTCATCTCAGCGCCACAGGCGACAACCTTACGCGCCTCGTTAAAGCGCAATTCTGGGCCCATCAGCGCACATTCGATCACGGCGGCACCTTCCGGATTACCGAGCAGCAGGTTGGCGGCAATCAAGGAGCGCTGATCCATGCCGCCTGACGGAGGGATACCCAAGTGGTACTTCCCTTCGCGCCCTTTATCCTGAATCGACGAAGCCAGACCAGGCTTAATGACTTCAATGCTCATACAGTACCTCCTTAACACGACGTGCGTAGCCATCTGGATCTTGTGAAAAAGCATCAAGATCAAAGGTGAACGATGCTACCCGTGGCTTGAAAKCCCCCTTTTCTGCTGCAGACAACAGGGCGTCGTATTCCTCACGGTCTATAGCACGATGCTTTACGATGTCGCCCGGCCGGAAATAAATCATCGAATCATCAATATGCGGCTGATCGCCTGCGGGGTCGTAGATAGGCATAGGGGTGACCCCAAACATCTGATAGCCACCGGCGCCACGCACCGAATAAATCACACTGAAGCACCCGCCGATACCCACCGTCTGCTTGGGTGTATCTGTACGAGGGCGCAGGTATTTAGGCACCTGGATTTGGCGCTCTCGCGGTACCATCTGATACATAAAGGGCAAGCCTGCAACAAACCCCACCATAGAAACAAACCAGGACGTTGAGCTATGTGCTTCAATGAAAGCGTCGACACTGTCGTAGCCGTTGATACGGGCTGCGTATTCCAGGTCTGTACTGGAAGGGTCCTGATGATGGTCACGAAAACGCATCAGGGTTTCATAGGTCCAGGGGTCGTTGTACAGCACGGGCACTTCTATCACTCGGGTTTCAAGGGTACGCACTTGCTGGGTCGACACCTCACGATCCAACGACTCCAACGTTTCCTGCAACTGGCCTGCAGATATGACATCAGGGTTATAGCGTACTTGATAGGACGCGTTTGCCGGGCAGATCTCAACGATTCCCGGCAGGGCCATGTCACGTAGCCGCTGGGTGATTGAAATTGAGCGAAAGAATGCCTCAAGGGTCATTTCTTCATTCAGCTCAACAAACAAGAACTCATCACCCGCCTGACTATAACGGGCTGTGGTTGTCATCTCATTGCTCATCGATGACCTCCTTCGCATGGACGTGACTTGACGCTGGCTCGGCAAGCCAACGCTCCAGAAAGGTCGTATCTATAGCCCCTTCCTTAACCTGGGGGTCTTCGACTAGGCGGCGATGCAGGCTTGCAGTGGTGGAAAATCCTTCAAGCTGGAACTCATCTAGCGCACGGCCAGCACGCTTCAATGCGCATTCGCGATCTTCATCCCAAACAATGAGCTTGGCCACTAGGGAGTCATAAAATGGAGGCATTTTGTAGCCTTCGTACAGGCCGCTATCGATACGGATACCCGGCCCAGCTGGCCAAATTAGCCTTTTTACCGTACCTGGAGAGGGGAAAAAGTCCCGCTCAGGATCTTCTGCATTAATACGCATTTCGATGGCCCACCCCTTCAGACTAATGTCCGATTGCGTCATTCGCAGTGCCTGGCCACAGGCCAGACGGATCATTTCCCTGACCAGGTCAACGCCGGTTATCATCTCCGTGACTGGATGCTCGACCTGGATTCGCGTATTCATCTCGATGAAAAAGAATTCMCCTGTGGTGTCATCAAAAAGGTACTCCAACGTACCGGCCCCTACGTAGCCCACATGTTCGGTAAGCGCTACGGCAGATTCACAAAGCGCTTTGCGAGTGGCGCTATCGAGCGCTGAGGATGGAGCCTCTTCAAATACTTTCTGGCGGCGGCGTTGCAATGAGCACTCGCGTTCGAAAAAGTGGACGGCACGCTTTCCATCACCTAATACCTGAACCTCAATATGTCGTGCGCTAGAAATAAAACGCTCCAAATATACACGCCCATCACCGAAGGACGCCTGTGCTTCGGCCTGTGCCAGTGGCAACTGCTTGCCCAAGGCATCCCTATCTTCGGCAATGCGAATACCACGCCCACCGCCGCCTGCGGCAGCCTTGATCAGCAGCGGAAAGCCGACGCTCTCGACAACCGCTAATGCGTCGTCCAGACCCTTGACCGCATGGGGGGAACCCGGCACCACAGGAACACCCGCTTCAATCGCCGTCTGGCGAGCCATTGCCTTGTCGCCCATGCGTGCAATGATTTCAGCATCAGGGCCAATAAAGACCATGCCAGCCTCTTTGACCGCTCGAGCAAAATCAGCACTTTCAGATAGAAAACCGTAGCCAGGATGTACGGCATCCGCCTGACAGGCCTTTGCCGCTTCGATGATGGCGGGAATATTGAGATAGCTTTTGGAGGCCTGCGCTGGGCCAATGCAGACAGCTTCATCTGCCCGCTGAACGGCAAGTGTGTCCGTGTCTGCCTCGCTATGAGCAATAATACTGACAAGACCAGACTCTTGTGCCGCTCGAACAATTCTTAATGCTATCTCGCCACGATTAACGATCAGCAGTCGACGAATCATTCGTTCATCTCCATGGTTGCAATTACATCACCAGCCTCAAGAACTGTTTCGTTGTCGACTGAAAAATGTAGCAGCGTTCCAGAAACTTCTGCCTTGAGCTCCACAAACTGTTTCATGACCTCAATTAAGCCAATAACATCGCCCACTTGAACCACTTGACCTTCCTCAACATAGACGGGGGCATCTGGAGAAGATTTGCGGTAGAACACACCGGGGAAAGGGGCTTGAATCTCTGGTTTTGKCATTATTCAACTCCTGTGAATTATCGTAATTTAAGTACGCCCAAAGTGAGCACATGGACGTGATGCTAATTTACTTAAGGTTTAGCTACCGTAATTCCTGCGTCGTCAAGCACCTCGCGCACGGCCTTAACCAGTGAGAAGGCTCCTGGGGTATCACTGTGAATACAGACGGACTGGAACTTAACGGCTACCTGCTGACCGCTGTCCGCTTCAACCTTTCCCTCCTGGCAGGCGCGTAGTACCTTTTGCGCCACCTGCTGCGGGTCTAGGCGCTGCACCTTGCGCACGAAAACAATACTGCCCTCATCGTTGTAGCCACGATCTGCATAGAACTCATGCACTCTCGGCAGGCCAGCACTTTCAGCCGCTTTATCAATGGCGGAGCCCGCCAGACAATAAACAGGCAGAGTGGGAGCGACTGTTACGAGCGCAGCACTCAGTTTTTCGGCAAACTCCACATCTTGCGCTGCATGCATAAATAGCGCGCCGTGAAGTTTGAAGTGATTCACCTCCAAGCCTTCCAGGCAGGCAAGCTCTCGAAATGCACCCAACTGGTAAATCGCGTCATTCACTAGTTCATCGGCTGATGCCAAGATGGGGCGTCGTCCAAAACCGACCAGATCACGAAATCCTGGGTGAACTCCTACGCTTACCCCATGACGAGATGCTAGGCGAAGCGTTTCTACCATGGKGGAGGGGTCACCAGCATGAAAGCCTGCCGCGATATTGGCAGAACTGATCAATGGCATAATGTCAGGGTCAACCCCGTCACCAATTGTCCATGCACCAAAGCTCTCTCCCATATCTGCATTCAGATCAATCGTCGTTGTCATGTAGTCTCTCCTTAGGACTTCCTTTCATTAATGGCAGCTAAGCAGAGATATTGATAATATTAATTTTTGTAGAGTGTTATCAAAAAATCCGAATGCTGTAGGTAGTTCGATATGTCTCGAGATCTTTCGCTCCGTAAACTTCGTTACTTTTTAGCCGTTGCTAAGAGTGGTCGTGTCACCCAGGCTGCCATTGATTTGAATGTCTCCCAGTCCTCGATCACTACTGGGGTAAGGGAAATTGAAGATCAGGTAGGTGTAGCACTGTTTCGACGCACTAGCCGTGGAATGCTACTCACTCGCGAAGGCACGCGTTTTTTGCAGCGTGTCAACTATGCTTTCCAAGCGCTTGATGATGCCTTTGATAGCTTGCAAGATACTCACACCAAGTTGGAAGGCAACTTGCGGTTAGCTATGACCTACACCGKGGCAGGCTATTTTCTTCCGCCACTGTTAGCGCAATTCCAACGCCGTTACCCAGGGATAAAGCTTCAGTTAAGCGAGGTATCAAGACCCGAAATTGAACAAGGTTTAAAGTCAGGAGAGTATGATCTGGCAATTTTTTTAACATCCAATATTGAACATCATCATTGGTTAGAAAAGATGACGTTGACCAAATCTCGTCGACGGCTCTGGGTTGCCAGTCATCATGAACTACTGAACAAGGGAAAACTTTCTCTGAAAGATATCGCCCACCATCCCTATATCATGTTGACTGTGGACGAAGCGGATCAAACAGCTCTCAAATACTGGAAACCTGAGGGAGTCTCCCCAAATATAATGTTTCAAACATCCTCAGTGGAAGCAGTTCGAAGCATGGTAGCTAATGGAACAGGGATTACTATCCTCTCCGACATGGTCTATCGGCCATGGTCGCTTGATGGTAAAAGGATCGAGCATATCGAACTCAGCAGTGCAATTCCCTCGATGGAAATAGGAATTTCGTGGCCTAAAAATAGGCCACTAAGCACACCTGCTAAAGTGTTTTGCAATTTAGCGGAAATGCTCCTTGGATAACCGTTAAAAATTAAAATTAAGATAGGATTAGTATGGTATAACCTACATTTTTATAAATTATAAAATTCTCGCTTTATTAAATTACCACAGCAACTTTATATCACTCGACAGGTACGGGAGAGACATGGTGTTTCATACACAGTATTGCTATTTATATTTTCAGCACCAATTTCCTCACACTGTGAACCAATATGAAATGTTTAAAATTCTTTGGCCCTAATCCTATATTACCTAGTACAGATATAAAATAATAAAAGCGTCTAATTCGGTTTTTAGCTTCGTTACGGAAATTTTTTTCATGAACTGATGTTATTGGGGACTGATGAGCCGACAAAAAATCAAAAATTCTAAGTATTGCACTCAGCTCAGTTAAGGCCAATGGCTTTTAAGCAGATTACTTATCTGGATTGGCTGGTAACCTGGGCAAACCTCCAAGACGTATAGGTACACGACTCAAGTGGTTGTTGCTGTCAGCAATACGCTTCAGCAGCGAGCAAAGCACTTCCTGTTCGTTCTCGTTCAAAGGGGCAAGAATCTCCTTCTGCMCCTCGGCAACTGCTGATTCAGAGTCGTTGCGAAGTTGCTCTCCCTGTTCGGTGAGACTGACAAACATTGATCGCCGATCCTCTGGATTTCGGCGTCGATTGACAAGGCCGCGCTCTTCCAGCTTACGAACCACCACAGCTATAGTATTGCGATCTAAGGCGGTGTAACCGCCCAGGGTGATCTGGTCGACCGGGCCCATTTCCTCGAGCGCACAGAGTATAATGTACTGCAATTGAGTAAGGTTGCTTGCCTCGCACTTGCGCAGAAATATTGCAACACTGATCTGGTGGCAGCGCCGAAGTAGGTTACCTGGCAGCACGTTTGCATCGGAGAGCGGGGTTCCGGCCATGTTCTCGCTTTTACTCAGTAGTGAATGAAAAAAGCCATGACCGTTAATGAGGCACGGCTGCTATTCAATGGAATTGTCAGTTGTACATTCTATCCAGTGAGATATATGCACGGTATAACAGCGTTCTCGACTTTAGCGAGCCCGTCAGCGTAGTGTAAGTCAGGTGGCAACCAGCATGAAGCGGTCAAAGTATGCAGCGAGTTCATCGTGCGCATTAAGCGGCAGTACGTTGGCGACATGTTGATCAGGGCGGACAATTACTAGGCACCCCTGCTCTCGGTTAACTCTACGCAAATCATAAATATTTTCCGCATTTTTTAGGTCTGGGCAGAATACTTTCTCATAGTCATGCAGACCATACTTTCCCTTGTGCGGCCACAGAAATTTTGGAAAAGCATCCAGTGAAAGCTCGCGGAAGCCCTGCTGGCAAACAGCGCGCAGATCAAACACAGCATCAATATCTTCATCTTTCGGCGTATGCTTACGTACTGGAGAGTCCGGCGACTCGTCTAGAAAACGGCATAGACGGCCAATATCTGAGCCTGCCGCTGTGGGGTCGCCCGCACCGGCAAACGCAAACAATCGCCAACGGCCATCGGCTTCGATAGTGTGGCCCAGGTGCATAGGTTTAGCATCTGACAGGCGCACCACCGGGGCAGAGTGAAAGCGCTTGCCCACTTCAAACCCTTTAGCTAAGTGCTGATGGAGCGGTTCAGCTGAGATTAGCGAAGGGTAGTACTGAATTGCCGTGCCTGCAGTAAAGCGCCCTTKCTTGATGAAGTAATCTTGAAATTCTTTAGGATCCACGCCGTCGCCTTTATCTTCAGGCGAACCTTTGGGTGGGGCACTGAACATCTTAGAAAACTTACGATCAAAATCAATTAGTTCTCTCGCCACTGTCTGGCGCTCGGTAGTATAGGTATCCAATATTGCTGGAGAGCTTTTGCCCTGCAACACCGCGGCTAGCTTCCAGCCTAGATTGAAGGTGTCGCGCATGGAAACATTCATGCCTTGCCCCGCTTTTGGGCTGTGTGTATGGCAGGCATCACCTGCTATGAACACGTGGGGGATACGGCTGCCAACTGCTTCTACGGGCACATCGTCAAACTTATCGCACAAGCGCTGGCCAATATCGTACACGGACCACCAAGCAATTTCTTTCACATCCAGCTTGTAGGGGKGGAGAATACGTTGCGCTGCAGCCACGAGTTGATCAGAGGTGATATTCCGGCTCGAAACACGCTCGTTCTCGCTGAGTTTATCCAACTCTATGTAAAGGCGCGTTAAGTAACCGCCTTCTCGCGGAATTACTAAAATATTGCCTTCGTTAGCAGAGTGAATAGTCGCCTTCATGCGAATATCGGGGAAATCCGTAACCGCTAGCACGTCCATCACACCCCAGGCTTGGTTCGCAGAATCACCAACTAGTGCGCGACCAAGTGACTGACGCACTGCACTGCGCGCCCCATCGCAGCCGACCACGTAGCGGGCACGCACTGTTTCTGTCTCGCCTTGGTGTGCATCATCTATGCGCTCTAGCTTGACCGTTACCGGATACGCTTCAGTGCCCAATGTGACCACATCGGCCTGCGTAGAATCAATCTTTACATCGACCACCCGGCGTGAGTAGTTTGGCTCCAGCTGGCTCGGTGAGTTACGCATCACTTCAAGAAAAAAGTCATGTACACGAGCTTGGTTGAGTACCGTGTGAGGGAATTCGGAAAGTCCGTCCTCAGTATCCTGTACGCGCCCGTGGCGCACTATATTTTTAGGAGTTGTCTCATCTGGCTTCCAAAATACCGTCTCGTTGATCCAACACGCCTCGTTCATCACTTTGTCGACGAAACCAAAGGCGTTAAACATTTCCATGCTGCGGCAGGCGATGCCGTCGGCCTGACCGAGCTTGATGGGCCCGTCTTTCTGCTCAACGATACGTGTACGGATCTCAGGAAAGCGTGAAAGCTGGGCGGCAAGCGTTAAACCTGCTGGGCCGCAGCCGACGATAAGTACATCGACCTCTTTAGGTAATTGGTCTGAATTGGCAATTGCCTTGTCAGAGGTATAGCGCTTTGGGTCGCCTGTCTGAAAGCCGTTGAGATGAAACTGCATGGCGATTCCTCATCATAAATATTATTAATATTGATCAGCATTGTGATCATCAGTGTTGTGACTGATTGGTGAGATTGCAATTATACTTTTTGGTAATTGACCTTCAGCCTAAGTAAAAAACAACGAAAACGATTGACGGTATGTCCGTCTGAATACTTTTAATCTCTGATGAATATCCTTGTGCCCTCACGATGCCTAAGAAATTTTTCATAGCCCACATGGTTAAAAAGAATCCAAATATATCTAATCAGCTATAGATGTCGCATCGTTTATATATTTGACCGAAGGCTGCCGATGCCTTCATTACTGTTTACTTCTTGAGATCCGAATAAGGAGAACAAAATGGAACGTGTCTGCGAAGCAGAGCGAATGCTGATCGGTGGTGAACTGGTTGAAAGCGTTACTGGCAAATGGTCGACATCTATAAATCCCGCAACGGAAGAGCCTATTGGTCGTGTACCAGCAGGTTCGTCAGAAGATGTGGATCGAGCGGTACAAGCTGCAGAAAAAGCTTGGCCCGCCTGGGCGGCGTTAACACCGATGGAACGGGCCGCAGCTATGAACCGATTCGCTGACGCTATTGCTGCCCGTGCGGATGAAATACTGCGAATCGAGGTCAGCGATACTGGAAACACGATTCGGCCAATGCGAATGATCGACGTGCCAACCGCCGTGGAGAGTTTGCGCTACTACGCCGGACTTGGCCCCGATCTGCGGGGCGACACCATTCCGGCGACATCTCAGAATCTACACCTGACGCTGCATGAACCCTATGGGGTAGTGGCGCGAATTGCMCCTTTTAACCACCCGATCATGTTCGCCGTCGCACGTACCGCCGCGGCGCTGGCGGCAGGTAATGCCGTGATCGTAAAACCCCCTGAAACATCTCCACTATCGTCGATGGTACTCGCCGAGATCGCTCGCGATACCTTACCTCCGGGTGTGTTTAATATCGTAACTGGTGAAGGTGACGTTGTTGGAAACGCAATCGTTCGACACCCAGGGATCAAGCGGATCGCTTTCATCGGTTCGCCCGAAACCGGACGGGCTATCCAAAGATCGGCGGCCGAAGTCGGGGTCAAGCATATAACGCTGGAACTGGGCGGCAAGAATCCGATGATCGTGTTCCCCGATTGCGACCCTGAAAAGATCGCTGACGCCGCCGTGTTTGGGATGAACTTTTCATGGCAGGGCCAATCCTGTGGTTCGCTCAGTCGTTTGCTAGTGCATGAAGATATCTACGATCACGTACTTAATGCGGTTGTTGAGCGTGTCGCCGCGTTGCGCATTGGCGACCCCTTGAGTGACGCAACCGATGTGGGACCGGTCAATTCTGAACTGCACATGCAGCGTATCCTGGCTCATTGCGGCAATGCCGATGCTGATGGCGCGCGTCGAATGCTAGGGGGCGCGCGGCCCGAAGGGAAACAGTTTCTTAAGGGGTTCTGGGTAGCGCCAACAGTCTACGCTGATGTGTCGCCCGACATGCGCTTATGGCAACAGGAAGTATTTGGGCCTGTTATGGCGATTGGACGCTGGAAAGACTTTGATGAAGCAGTAGCTATGGCTAATAGCACAGAATACGGCTTAACCGCTGCCGTTTGGACGCATGACATTAACGCAGCTCTGAAGATGGCGAAGCAGATCCGGTCGGGGCATATATGGATCAACGGCTCAAGCATGCACTTCCTGGGAGTACCTTTTGGCGGGATGAAGTCAAGCGGCGKGGGCCGCGAGGAAGGTCGTGAAGAGCTGCTTAGCTACACCGAATCAAAAACTATTAACATCATGCTGTCTTGAGAGGAAATCATGAGCCATAAGACCCAAAACAATACCCCCTGCTGGGGCTCGGATGCGATCGCCAAAACATTAAATGAACTGGATCTTCGTTATATCGCTCTCAATCCCGGAGCGAGTTATCGAGGGCTTCACGATAGTTTAGTAAACTTCACCCACAATGACCCTCAACTGTTGCTATGCGTACATGAAGAGGCGGCGGTTGCCATTGCGCATGGCTATGCCAAAGTAACTGGGCGCGCCATGGGCGTAGCACTACATTCTAATGTGGGCTTAATGCATGGTTCTATGGGCATTTATAACGCATGGTGCGACCGGGTGCCAATGTTGGTTCTTGGAGCTACAGGGCCGGTTGATGCCACACATAGACGCTCCTGGATAGACTGGATCCATACCTCACAAGACCAAGGCTCACTGATTCGAGACTTTGTAAAGTGGGACGATCAACCTGGCGGTGTCACGGCCACTCTTCACGCGTTGGTCGAAGGGGTTTCTCATGCGGGAACCGCGCCACGCGGCCCAGTCTATATAAATATCGATTCAGCACTTCAAGAGAAGGCTCTAGATGCTCCGCTACCTGACATAGATATAGCCCGCCGAGGAGCACCGAGGGCCGGCGCCCCCGCGCCCGACTTAGTAACGGTAGCAGCGAAGCTGTTGTCAGGTGCAGAAAAAGTTGTCGTTCTAATGGGCCGTATGTCGCGCTCTGCAACGGATTGGAAGCTGCGCATTGCGTTAATAGAGCGCCTGGGAGCGCAAGTAGTGACTGACTTTAAGACCGGCGCGACATTTCCCAGCACTCATGTCGCGAATGTAGGACGCGCAGGTTACTTTCCAGACACTCAAGCTAAAACCGCCATCGCCGAAGCTGACGTTATAGTCAATTTCGACTGGCTGGACTTCGGAGGCACACTGCGTTCAGTTTTTGGAGATCGTCCGGTTCCAGCGAAAATCATCTCAGCGACGCTGGATGTTCATAACCATCGCGGCTGGGTGAAGGATGGAGGGGCGCCCGCTCCGGCCGATGTAGCCTTCCTTAATGAGCCTGACCAAGTAGTAGCCGCACTAGTAGAAGCACTAGAGGCAAGAGATCCAGATCCAGTTCCTGTGCTTCCCATACCAGCAGAAATCGCGAACGGACCGATGACTCCGCAAGATATAGCGGCAATAGTGCGCAGCGCTCTTGGKAAGCGCTCTGCATGCCTAATCCGCGCCCCGCTCAGTTGGACAGGTGCGGATTGGCCCGTGGACAATCCTTATGGCTCGCTGGGCTATGATGGAGGCGGCGGCATAGGATCTGGCCCCGGTATGGCGGTGGGTGCAGCCTTAGCGCTACGTGACGAGAAGTCTAAGCTCCTCGCGCTGGCAGTACTGGGCGATGGAGACTTTCTGATGAATGCTTCAGCTATTTGGACTGCGGTAAACCAGAGCATCCCCTTGCTGATTGTCGTCGTGAATAACCATTCATTCTACAACGATGAAGTACACCAGGAGTCGGTTGCTAGAGAGCGGAATCGCCCAGTCGAAAACAAGCATGTTGGCATCGTTATGAACGGGCCAGATATTGATGTCAGTTCCATAGCTCAAGGCTTCGGGGCGGTAAGTTATGGTCTGTTAAACTCACCTGATGAAGTGAAAAAAGCTATGATTGGTGCTCTGGATGTGTTTGATAGTGGCGGTGTAGCGGTAGTTGAGATTGAGGCCGCTAAGGGGTACGCACCTTCGATGGAAAAKGCGATGAGATCGCCAGGCTAATTGCTTAGCGCTTGGGTTATTTCATCCAGCATCATGGACTGGAATTTGGCCAATTTCTTGTGTTTCCTACGCACCAGATAAACCGGAACACGTAATTCCATACCTGATGTATCGAGCCTTCTTAGTAGTCCCGAGGCAAGTTCGTCGTTGACCGAAGATTGGAACAAGAAGGCAACCCCTGCACCGGCGCGTACTGCCTGTTTAATTGCTTCGGCATGTCCAAATTCCATTACAATTTGGTTGCGCGACACGCCAAATTCCATTAACAAGTGCTCCTCGATCTCGCGACGAGGAGTGCGTAACTGAGCAGTGACGAAAGGCAGTTCAGCAAGCTCCTCAAGCGATACGCTTTTTGTCTTGAGCCCCGAATTATTAGAAGCAACGAGGATTAACTGCTCATCCCGCACACGCTGCACTTCCAAACCTGCGATTTCATGACGTGGGTCTAGAATAGTAAAAGCAAAGTCGCATTCACCTTGCAGCACCGCATCCGTCGCTAATATTGGGGTAGTTACTTGTACTGATATTTCCCCTTGGGGATAACGCTGCCTTATCGATGCGATAATACTAGGCAGAACGTAAGAGCCCAGAGTCATCGAAGCACCCACCTTAGCCTTCCCTGCCAGTCCACGCTGAGTATCAGCTATTTCACGTTCAAGCTCATGAGTGCGAATGACAACATCGTGAGCCCATTGATAAACACGTTCCCCTTCTTCGGTTAATGCTATTCGACGTCCACTTCGTTCAGTTAGTGATACCCCTAATTTGTCCGCAAGCGATTTAAGATGTGCTGAGACGACAGGCTGAGCAATGTTAAGGCGCTCTGCAGCACGAGAAATGCTCTTCAGCTCGGCGACCATGCAAAAGACCTCGAGCTTATGAATGGAGAGCTGGGAGACAAAGGATCGCATAGTAATCTATACCTTTAAGAGTATAAAGAAGCATATAAATATATATTAGTTCAAGTGACAATACACAACTAGTCTGAAGGAAGTCATTCCCAATCCCTTCCGGCGGAGTAGCCAACAAATGTCTGAAAATATGAGCGTACGTTTCGAGCACGATATCCTTGAGACGACAATTACCAACCTAGTCATTGCCAATCGCATTCTTGCTCGTGAAGACGTAATAGATGACTTTGGGCATGTGAGCGTACGAAACCCACTGAACCCTGATCGCTATTTCTTATCGCGCTCGCGCAGTCCCGAGGTAGTGACCCGTGGCGATATCATGGAGTTTACGTTGGATGGCGAGTTGGTCGGCAGTGACCATCGTCGGCCTTATGCTGAGCGACATATTCATGGCGCAATTTATAAGGATCGACCCGACGTGAACGCGGTCACGCATCATCATGCGCGCTCAATCCTGCCGTTTACCATGAACGCCATTTCATTGCGTCCGATCTTTCATATGTCAGCCGTAATAGGCTCAACAATAGAAACTTGGGACAGCCAAGACGAATTCGGCGATACCAATATGCTTGTAGATTCAATGGAGATGGGCCACTCGCTTTCTAAGGTACTTGGTGAAAGCCGTGTTGCTCTATTGCGTGGGCATGGGTGTGTCTGTGCTGCTGACAATCTTAAGGCGGTTTGCATGGTCTCTATAGGATTGAAGGATAATGCCAAGCTCATTCATGACACGTTACAGATCGGAGAACTGAGCTACTTGACCGACGGAGAGATAGAAAAAACCAGCGCCATGCTCCTAAGTCCTATGCCATTAGCACGTGCGTGGGATTATTGGGTGGCACGTGCTGGATATAGTGGAATATAAGCACGGAAGCGATTGMCCCCAACAAAAACAAGCTATTTATCATCGATAAAAATAAAATTAACAACGGAGTATTACCATGAAAAAAACAATGCTGGGCGCAATTTTCCTCGGTACAACACTCTTTATGGCTAACGGTGCAAACGCACAGTCGCTTGGTATTGGCGCAGGAACTCAAGGCTCACAAAACTACGCCGTCAATGCCGGTATGGCGAAGTTTCTATCTGATGAAGCGGGTATAGATGTGCGTGTTCAGGCCTATGGCGGAACGGGACAGTCGATGCCAATGATTGATACAGGGCGTCTAGACCTGCAATTAATACCAAGTCCCGATATTTCGGCTGCTGTACAGGGACAGGAGCCATTCGAGGGTAGGCCCCTGGAAAACCTTCGAGTTGTTGCCTCGCTGAGCTCCTCAGCTTATGGCTTCATGGTGCGTGAAGATTCAGATTATTACAAAGTCTCCGATATTGAAGGCACGAGTATCACCTATGGGTACACAGCTCAGCCGACCTTAAAATTTCAGGTCGATGGCATTCTCGCTGCTGGGGGGCTGTCTATTGATGATATGGAAGCGCACATGGTTCCTTCTGTGCCAAATGGCGTCGATGACTTTATTACGGGCAACGTAGATGTAGCTTTCTTCGCATTACAAGGGGGTAAAACACGCGAGGCAGATGCTTCCCTAGGCATCCGCTGGCTTGCGGTCAACGATACACCCGAGGCCGAAGCAGCGATGCAGGAATTCGTACCCACCTCTTATATTAAGACGGTCGAACCGGGCAGTGACAGTGTAGGCGTGGATGAGCCTACACCAATGATGGGTTACGACTACGTGCTAACGGCGGGAACACATGTTCCTGAAGAAACTGTTTATGAAATTGTGAAGCTTTTACATGATAATCCTGAAAAAGTGCGTGGAATTCTCAGAACCTTTGCGGAATTTGATCCTGAAAGAATGGCGCCTGAATTCAATGGGTTAAGCTATCACCCAGGTGCGATTAGCTTTTATAATGAAGTAGGGATGATGGAGTAACGTCATGCTAGAGTCCAAAGATGACACCATGGTTCCTGACATGTCTACTAGTGTGATCAAGCAGTTGAAGAGGCTCGCAGGAGGACTAATGGTACTGCTGCCGGTCGCTTATGCCGGCAACATGCATCAACTGCTGAACATTTCAGTTTACGATGTACAGCTCTTGGCCTTAGTTCTAACACTTGCTCTCTCTGCTGGTTTTTTGATCATGGCGGAGCACTCTCAAAAAAGACTTCTTAAAATAACCGATTTTGTCTGTGCGGCTTTAACATTTTGTGTTGGGCTGTATGTCTCCCTCTACTATCCAATGATATCGATGGAGGCTCCCTATCTTCCGGGCTGGCTTATTGCGACTAGCGTAGTCCTGTTCAGCGCACTTATATTTAACCTGCCAAGCTCTGCCGGTATTGGCATCCTATCGGTTGTTCTGATATTTCTAGCCTACGGGCTATTTGGACATCTCGTCCCAGGGGAGCTTCAGAGCAGGGAGACAACGTTATCGGAACTGGTGGTCTATCTCGCGATCGATGCAAATGGGATGCTTGGGACTGCACTAAAAGTCGCAGTGATAATCGTCATTCCTTTTTTGCTTTTCGGCCAGCTCCTGGCGCGTTGCGGGGCAGCTGATTTTTTCAATGACATCGCTTTAGCGGGCATGGGGCGATTTCGAGGGGGGCCAGCCAAAGTTGCCGTCACCGCCTCGGGGCTCTTCGGCTCAATATCGGGCAGTGCCGTGGGTAACGTGGTTGGCACTGGCGTTGTTACGATCCCAATGATGAAAAGGGCAGGCTTCACCCCTTCTTATGCAGCCTCGGTAGAGGCAGTGGCTTCTACAGGTGGCCAACTAGTACCTCCTGTAATGGGGGCGGCTGCATTTATCATGGCAGACTTCATAGGTGTCGACTACTCAACGGTCATGATGGCAGCGCTGCCTTCTGCMCTGCTGTACTACCTTGCCATTTTTATCAACGTTGATCTTTATGCCGCCAAGCGCAATATTCGCTCGGTCGAAGCCTCCCAGATCCCCTCAGGCTGGCATTCGTTAAAACAAGGCTGGCATTTTCTAATTCCTTTTTTAATCCTCTTTTATGCACTGTTTGCTTTAAATATGCGCCCCGAACGAGCGGCCGTTTTGGCGGTGCTCACCCTGTTAATTGTAAGCTTAATTTTTGGGTATCGTGGACGCCGCATTGCGCTTAGTGATATTTGGCCGGTTGTGTCTTCAGCAGGGGGAGCCGCGTGTGGGCTCGTTATTGTTTGTGCTGCAGCTGGTTTAATCATTGGTGTACTCAATATTTCAGGCCTTGCCTTTAATCTCACGCTTCATATTATCAACGCAAGTGGAGAGAATGTTTTCCTGCTAGCTCTCATTACCGCGCTAATTAGTATTGTGCTAGGTATGGGAATGCCCACTGTAGGGGTATATATCTTACTCGCAACGCTAGTGGCGCCAGCACTTGTTGAGGTCGGTATACCTGTGATTTCGGCACACCTTTTCGTCTTTTACTTCGGTCTTCTTTCTATGGTGACTCCACCCGTGGCCCTCGCTTCATTCGCGGCCGCTAACATTGCTGGTGCTGGAGCGTGGAGTACGAGTATTGCTGCAATGCGCCTGGCCTGGCCAGCCTATGTCGTACCGTTTCTATTTCTATTTGCCCCATCTCTTATATTAGAGGGCAGTCTTATAGAGGTAGTTTTGGCGTTAGGATCGGCAATATTAGGCATATACATGGTTACGGCGGGAATCGTTGGATACATGAACGGTATAGTGAGCACATGGTTTCGCTGTTTACTACTTTTTGGAGGGCTTTTCCTACTCATTCCAGCGGATCTTTTTTCTGGTGGATTCTATACCGATATTATAGGCTTAGCTGTTTTTGGCTTTTGCATAGCTTATAAATATTTGTGTAAAAAAACGTCTGTCCTTCCCCTAGCTTAGTTTTGCCCTTAATTATAGTGACAATTAATTTTCGTGACTCAAGTTGCGGTGATGGTCTATAAAGGGGGTTGAAGCTCAAATAATTAATTCATACTTGGAAAATCGTTTTTAGGGGTGACCTGTCTCCCAAAACTATCGCTATGAACATAAGGAGATTTCACGCTAACCCTTATTTGACGGAGATCTCAACATGTAAGGGACACACTATACCGAAGATCAGATCATTGGCGCCATCCTGGAATATGAGGCAGGCGCCAAAGTGGACGTCCTCTGTCTGCCTCAAGCTGGGTATTTCCAGCGGCACCTTCTATAACTGGCGTAGTAAGTACACTGGCCTTGAAGTGAATGAAGCGAAGCGCTTGCGGGAGCTTGAAACAGAGAACAATAGGCTCAAAAAGCTTCTGGCTGACAAGCTCCTGGAAGTCGAGGCCATGAAGGATGTGCTGTCAAAAAAGTGGTAACGCCTACAGCCCAAAAAGCGGCTGCTCGGCATCTGGTTTATGATCACCAGTTTAACGAGCGTTCCGCCTGCCAACTTGTAGGCATTTCTCCTCGAACAGCGTATCGGTATCAAGCGTAGGATAAACAAGACGGTGCCTTAAGAGCGCGTCTTAAAGGGCTTGCCGCTCAGAAATCTGCCTATGGCTATCTGCTATTATATGCGCTGTTAATAGCTGAAGGCCTGGTCACTAACCGAAAGCGATCGTATCGGATTTATACCGAAGAAGGCCTGCAGGTACGTACCAAACGGCGCCAGAAGCTCCACCGGCCACGGCAGCCGCTGAATGTGCCAACGAGGGCCAATGAGCGTAGGTCGATGGACTTCGTGTCCGATCAGCTAGCGCCTTCGGGAGCTGAATGTGGTGGACGACTTTTCACGGGAGATGGTAGGCCAGTTAGTATCCGAATCGATTAACGGACGTCAGGTGGCTCAGTTTATGGGGCAGCTTTGCGAAGCAAGAAGTAAACTTCACAGAATTATTTGCGATTATATTACAGAGTTTACGAGCAAAGCGATGTTCTTCTGGAGTAAAGAAACGGCGGTGACACTAGKCTTTATTTAGCCGGGMAAGCCTACTCAGAATGCCTCGGTGAAAAGCTTGAACAGTAAGTTCCGAAACAAATCCCTGAACCGCCACTGGTTTAGAACAATGAATGAGGCGAGAGCGGAAATTGATGCGGGGCGAGACCACTACAATCACGTTCGCCCCCCCCCCCACAGCTCACTCAATTACCTGCCGTTCGTTGAGTTTGCTCAACGAACGGCATATGTGGAGACACATGAGAGAGTGGTGCTAATCCAGGGGACAGTCAGTTATATAACCAGCTCTAACATCTCATTAATGCAAATGAAACACTTTTCGTTAAGTTCGAGCTGAGCTTTTCAGCGTCCGGCTTATGCATAAGCAACTATTTTTGATGTATTTTAAAATTACTTCAAGACATTCCAATATATGCCATAAAACTTGAACCTAAAACAGTAAACAAAGTTCCGATTATAATCCACACGCTGAAAGTTTCATTATCACGCATAAACAAAAAAGTAATAAGTAGTACAAAGAATGGCGTGGTCGCTGCTAATGGCGCAATAATCGCAATATGACCTTTCTGCAGTGCCATATAAAGCAATACGGGGCCAATACTCGAGAAAATACCGGCAATCACAAGTGTTACAAACTCAGTATGGCAAAGAATCAACGCATGCGCAGGTCTGAATGCCACAAGGTATATACTCAAAACGAGCCAGGAGGATGTAGTAGTGACTGCAGCGGCAGTTACTGCATCGGTGCCGATATCAATACCTGCTTTCCTGAAAACCACTGAAACGCCATAAGTAAACGAAGCAGCTAACGGAAATAGTAAATACTTTTTCGAGACTTCAGAAACATTCTTGGGATGGTTTCCGTTCTGTGCACCAAGAAGTAAGCTTCCAAACAAAACCATTAATACACCGACAATTATCTCAATTCTAAGGGTTTCACCTAGAAATATAACCGCGAAAAGTACAGTAACAACTGGGTGAGTCAAGGTTAGTGGTGTAGTAATATTTGCGCCCAATTTAGCCATGCCTTGGAACTGAAAAAAACGCCCCATCAAAGGTGCGAAAATACCAGCTATTGCAAAGTAGCCCCATTCAATCGAAATCGAAATACTCTCCTGCGCACTAAGCAAGCTCCAGCCCCAAAGAGTTACCACATTAGTAGTGAGAGTTACACAAAGAGCAGCAAGAGATGATACGTTTTGCCCAGTTATTTTGACGAGAACAAATGTGACAGCAAACATTAATGCAGAGGCAAGCGATAGCAAGATCGGTACTGCTTGCAAGCTTGTCACTATGTTCTCCCGCTATAATAAGAATAGAGGCAGAGTCTTTACCATAACTCTGCCTCCATAGATGACGAAGAAAAGTGATCTACCTTATGCAGGCAATTTTTGGCTATGTAACCGTAGATGTGGTGTACCGATAATTGCCATGGCGACAATAATCACAGCCAGTGCAACTGCCCAACTGTTTGGTGTAATAAAGAGTAGTCCTGCCACTCCAAAACCAAGTCTTGGGAGCACGTTGACTCGACCTCGCCAGTACCCTTCCACGGCGATGCTCAATAGCAAAACACCGATCACTGCGCTAGCACAGGTAACTATAATCTCGATAGGATCGCCTACCATCAAAAGTCCCTCGCCATATACAAATGCAAACGGAACGATGAAAGCCGTAATGGCTAATCTGACCGCGCCGGTGGCAATTTCCAGCGGCTTAGCATCCGCAATTGCCGAAGCGGCAAACGCGGCTACTGCGACCGGTGGCGTCATAGCTGATAGCACAGCGAAGTAAAGGATGAACATGTTGGTCTGAAGGACACTAAAATTAAGTCCTAGCAAGGTGGGCCCGACCAGAACAGCAGCCAGGATGAAAGCTGAGGGTGTTGGCATACCCATCCCTAGGATAATGGCCAACACGGCGGAAATAATTAGGGCCAGAAAGGCGGTATCGCCAGCCATCAAGTAAACAAGATCGGCAAATTTTCCGCCCAACCCCGTCATTGATATTCCCCCTATGACCAAGCCAGCAGCTGCACAAGCGGCAACAACGGATACCATTCGTAGCGTAGTTACGGCCAAGGCATTCCATATTGCCATGGGTCCCATTCGTGTTGAACGACGCMCCATAGACACCATCAGAACTACGACAGTTGATACCGCTGCAACATAAGTGGGCGAATAGCCCATCAGCAAAGCAGATGACAATGCAATCAAGGGAAGTATGAACAGGCCACCGTTCTTAAGAGTACCTTTTAACGGCGGAGTCTCTTCTTTCGTTAATCCTCTCAGACCAAGCTTCTGGGAGCGCAAATGCACCTGTGCGTAAACACACAAAAAATAGAGTAAAGCAGGAATGATGCCTGCAATGGCGATATCGCGGTATTCGATTCCCGTATACTCCGCCATGATGAAGGCTGCAGAACCCATTACTGGAGGCAACAGGCTCCCGCCCGTTGAAGCAGCTACTTCTACGCTACCTGAAAGCGCTTTACTGTAGCCAAGGCGTTGCATGATAGGGATAGTGACGGAACCCGTTGTGACAACATCTGAGGTTGGGCTTCCCGACATGGTACCGTAGAGCGCTGAGGAAATAACGGCAATCTTAGCAGGGCCGCCCGTTCTACGGCCAGCCACTGCGGACGCTAGGTTATAGAAAAACTCAGCACCTCCGGCTTTAGAAAGGAAGGTACCAAACATTACAAAAAGAAAGGCATAAGTGGCAGCCACTCGAAGGGGCACTCCAAACAATCCATCCGACGTAAACATCATGATATCAAGGAAGTGGTTATAACTAACTTCCCTGAAACCGAGTGTTCCGGGTAGACCGTGCCCCCATAGATTGTAAAAGACAAAGGCCAGAACAACGCTAGTCAGCCCAAAACCGACCGTACGACGCGTCGCCTCAATCGTTAGCACCAAAAGCACGCTGGCTGCCACCAAATCAGGCATTTCCAATGGATACAGCAATGTAATGCGCTCAACAATCCGCTGATTTTCCGCCAAAAAATAGATACCGACAACAAGACTGGCTATTACCAAGCACCAGTCTACAAAGCTGGGACGTTCTACTCGCCCATTTGGTCCTGCGCTCACAGTAAGGAATAGCAAAGCCAGCATGGCAGATAGAAATACAACCATCATGGCATAAAGATCTACATACACGACCGTCGTAGTGTAAATAACTCCAAGCGCCACAATTGCTGCACTTCCATGGACAGTCTTCCCTAGCTTGCCTGTCAACGACCTCTTGGCGCCGGTCCCTGTTATAATCGGAAGTAAGTGATTCATCTAGAAACCTCTCAGTATTGATATTGTCCTTAACGCTTAGCGAAGGCCAACTTCCTTGAGGTAACGTTCAGCACCATCATGGTATGGAACCACTTCGACACCCGCCATGACTTCTGGCGTCAGACTTTCCATAGCTGGGTGAACACCGGCAATTTTTTCATAGTTTTCATAGAAGGCTTTGGTCAAGTTATAAGCCATTTCATCATCCATGGAACTATTCACGGCTAAGGTAGCGCTGATGGATACGGTGGGTGTTTCTTCCTGCTCCCATTCGTAGGCACCTGCAGGAATTGTAAAAGGATTGGTCCCTGTATTTTCAGAAACCTCTTGGATGGTTTGCTCAGAAAGGGGTAATAAATCCAAATCAACACTAGAGGCCGCTTGCATGATCGAACTCTGCCCCACAAATAAGCTATTTAATAACATGTCGACGCGTCGATCTTGGATTAAGCCTGACTGCTCACTAGAAGCGGCATAGATGATGTTACCACCCCAGCTTTTGACCTCTTCTGAGGTTGCTCCTATAGAGTCCAACATAGCTTCGGCAACACCTGACGCGATATTGCCTCGCTTATTGATGGCGATGGTGATTGGCGGCTTAATATCAGCGATATCCGAGAAACTAGTTATGCCATGCTCCTCCGCAAACTCCTTCCGTATTACGGCTTGCATCGGCGCCCAAGTATAAAGATAAGAGAGCACTCTAATGTCATCATTAACAGCCTCTCGGAAGGGAGCTTCTCCATCCCGAGCCAACTGCAGAACCGCATCCTCGACAAGTCCTAGGTTAGCGTCGCCACGCTGTAATACTGCCACATTCGCTATACCACCTCCTGATGTTTGGTAAGTCACTGTTGATCCAGGATATTCCTCCTTTAAAGCGCTATCTAGACCAGCACCTAGCAGGGACCATAATCCTCCTGGCGAGGCGCCAGCAACGGTGAGTTTGTATTCCTGAGCCGATGCGACATTCATCACGCTAGGAACAACAATGGCTATAGCAATCACGGTTTTTTTAATTGAAATTTTCATTTTTTAGCCTTTTTACTAGTTTTGTTATTGGTTAAAATACGATTAGTTTATTTTATAAGTATCTTTGATGTTGAGTGCTCTTATTGCTACCGAACACTATTATATTTTGAAACTTTCCAGTGTTGCGGGGTGGAAAAGCTCCTCGGGTTTCAGGAGACGTTGAGATAATCCTTCCGCATGGTGTTGCACTAAAAAGCGCTCCAATGTGTTTCGGTTAGGTGCAAAGCCGTAGGACCAAAAATCTTCACCCATTAGGCGGCGTGCCGCCAGCAGCTGGKCTTCAACAAACGGGAGAGTTACCTTGGTCGCCGAAGTGTCACTAAGTTTTGCAAGTGCTTTAGCCTTTGACTGCTCAAAAGCCTTGTAAACCGAGAACGGTAACCATGGATGGCGATCCACCAGTGTTTTCCGAATACCTAGTAAATGCATAATTGGAAAAATGCCAGTTCGCTGGTACCAATCCGAGGCTGCTTGTTGAGGATCACTATAGAGGTAACTGACATGTGGATGTCCCTGCATAAAACAAGAAGGAGCACGAGGGCCCATTACGGCATCAAGCTCTCCGGAAGCCAGCATTCCCGAGAGTGTTTCTCCTTCGGGAATATTTTCTACATGAACACCCTCGGGAAGATTGAGGTTGATTTTCTCGACCCGACCTGGCTCCTCATAACCACCACGCAGCCATGTCATGTCTTGTGGACGAATGCCATGATCCTCTTCGAGGAATAAGCGCGCCCAAACATTGGCAGTCAACTGATATTCGGGCACCCCAATACGCTTGCCCCGAAGATCCGTAGGTGTTTGGATTCCTCGATCGGTCCGTATATAAATGGAGGTATGCCTAAAGGCACGTGAGGGAAAGACGGGAACTCCAATATAAGGGCAATCACCTGCAGCTGTTTTCACAGTGTAACTGCTTAGCGAAAGCTCTGTGATATCAAAGTCGGCATGACGGAAAGCACGAAAGAAAATTTCTTCGGGGTCATGCAACATATATATAGAGTCCACACCATCGATCTGAACCTCCCCATCGATCAATGGCCTCACACGATCATAATTGCCAATCGCAACCGAAAGTTCCAACTTGTTCATCAGGGTTCCTGCGTGGTTATCTAAAATGGAATGCTCATCACCATGAAAAGATGCGCTCATGCACTCATGGGTATCATCGTTTAAGAGTTTGATGGTTACTGTAAGCTCTCATATAACTCCTCTTCTTCAGGTGCAGTACCCAATTGACGCCAGTCTTCTTCTTTCGGGACAATGCCTTGAAACGACTTGAGCTTGTAGTGTGGAATTCTTGGCTCTTCAGCGCCGATAGCCTTTCCATCTTGTTGCATGGTTTTAGCGGCTTGAACCATCTGTCGACGGAACTCGACAATAGCCAAGTCGCTTGCTCCGAGACGATCATGACTACGGTCGGCGATAGGACCCATGGTTTCCCACATCGCGATATCTTGGTTAGGGATGCCCGCAATCCCAGTAAAGCTGGTGCCGAGTTGCATTATTCGGCGATCCTGCCAGTAGTTGTTTTCTCGTGTGCGAAACTTACGGAAGTGCTTATCCACGTCGAGCCCAACTTGCGTGTGGAGAAATTTACGCCAAGACTCTGTATCTGGAGTCGTGTTCGCATCACCCCAGGCAATAAAGTGAAATGCTGTATGGGTATCATCAATTGGCACATGCAATATCGCGATATCGTAGAGATTATTAGGAGGGATCTGTACGGTAAAAGGAGCAATAAAGAGCGTAGTACGTACATAATTATGCGTCTTGGCATCTTTAATCGGCCGGCGAAGCGCTACGTATCTGAAGCCGAATGGTGTTTGTTGCACTTCCAAGCGTGGTGCTTTATCAGTGGAGGGGCGTAGCCAGAGTTTATCAGTCGCTTCGGCACCATCCTTACGGGCAGGAACCATGTCCGTGGAATGTAGGCTTGAAGAGTGTGCCGAATCTATTGCGCCCTCAAGAATCTGAGCCCAATTACAGTCAATGATCACCTTGGAGATGGACACTTTGGTTTCGGGGCTAGGCTGGAAAACTGGTGGTATGAACTCCGGTTGTTCCTCGGATGGCCCCATGTAGACCCAGATAAAACCCGCTGCTTCATGGGTTGGGTAAGCCTTATGTTTTACCTTTTCTGTCATCTTCGATTCTGGTGGCTCAGACGACATTTCCAAAACATTGCCATCGACATCCATTTTCCAGCCATGATAAAGGCACCGTAATCCACATTCTTCGTTACGACCCAGCACCAGCGAAGCACGCCTATGCGGGCACATCTCGTCCAGTATCCCTACTCTTCCTTCTGTATCGCGGAACGCGACTAGATCTTCACCAAGCAAACGTACCCGCACCGGATCACCGTCCGGCTCTTCGMCTTCCTCGGATAGGCAGGCCGGCAGCCAGTGTCGGCGCATGATCTCACCCATAGGCGCATCACCTTCAACACGGCAAAGTAAATCATTCTCTTCTTGTGTCAACATAAGACCCGGTCTCCATTTTTGTTTGGATTTATAAGTTTCAAGCTGAACTTATGGCTCTGTGAATATAATTAGATATCTAACTTACATATCTAACCATAGAGCCTTTCATCACTATGTCAAACAGACCAAAGTCGCATGTTTTTTTATGTTTGAGTGCGATAAAGATATTTTTTAGTGACAGCTAATATTTGTATATTTAACGAAAATGATCTTAGCCGTAGACTGAACCGCCCCGGCTTTACCGGAGACTCCATATCTTGAGAGGATGGAGTTATGAACTCACCAAAACGATATTCCCCAGAAGTCCGAGAGCGAGCTGTTCGATTAGTCCTTGAACAGCAAGGCGAATACCCGTCCAAGTGGGCGGCGATCTGCTCCATTGCCAGCAAGTTTGGCTGTACACCAGAGACCTTAAGAGCCTGGTGCAAACGCTCAGAACTCACGCAGGAAGATAGCTCGGCTAACCTGCCTGAAAATGAACGACTCAAGCAGCTAGAGCGTGAAAACGTCGAATTGAAGCGCGCTAATGAAATTCTCCGCAAGGCGGCTGCTTTTTTCGCCCAGGCGGAGCTCGACCGCAAACCCAATTGATGGTGTCATTTATCGACGAGCATCGTGCTCAGTTCGGGGTCGAGTCGATTTGTAGCCAGCTGCCAATCGCCCCATCGACGTATTACCACCACAAGGCACTTGAGACTGATCCTGAGCGGCGGGCAGATCGATATCGGCAGGATGCGTTTCTTMCCGCTGAGATTCAGCGAGTGTGGGAAGAAAACTTCTGCGTCTACGGTGCTCGTAAGGTCTGGCGGCAACTCCGCCGTGAGGGCGTTAATGTTGCTCGTTGCACCGTAGAGCGACTCATGCGACGCCTGGGAATTCGCGGCGTGGTGCGAGGCCAACGCCCCTTCACGACGATCAGTGATCCCGGCCAGAAACGAGCACCTGATTTAGTGAAACGTGACTTTACGGMCATGCGTCCTAATCAGCTTTGGGTGGCCGATTTCACGTATGTCGCTACCTGGTCTGGCTTCGTTTACGTTGCGTTCGTTATCGATGTTTATGCACGCTGTATCGTGGGTTGGCGTGTAGCAACGTCGATGAAAACGGGATTGGTACTGGACGCTCTGGAGCAAGCCCTGTGGGCACGAAAGCACAGGCAAGGGTTAATCCACCATAGTGATAGAGGAAGCCAATATCTCTCGATCCGCTACACAGAGCGTATGGCTGATGAGGGTATCGATGCCTCAGTCGGCACCACCGGTGACTCCTACGACAATGCGCTGGCCGAGACCATCATCGGCTTATTCAAAACGGAGGTGATTCACCATCGTGGACCATGGAAAGGGCGAGATGCCGTTGAGTATGCCACGCTGGGATGGGTTGACTGGTTTAACAATCGCCGACTGCTGGAACCCATAGGAAACGTTCCACCAGCAGAACGAGAAAGGACGTATTATCGTCAATTGGAGGAGTCGGGTGAAGCTGCCTGACTCAAACAAACCGGTCTCCGGAATAACCGGGGCGGTTCAGACACTTAGCTGGGCGAAACACTTGTAAATTTAAGGGAGGTGACGGATTTATGCTGTATTGAGAATGCAGTATCGAAGAGCGCATCACCCTGCACGTAAGAGCTTCTGCTAGGTTATTCATATGCTGTGGCGTTCTACGTCTCTACTCTCAGCCGGGAAGAACGACGCAACCAAAATCTATCGAGTACCTATTGTGTTCGTGTGCAGACGCAACACTGCGCTCAAAGCGCTGTCTGTCGCTCCAAATGGAAGCTGCTGTTGGGCAGTGAACACTTGTCTTCAGATCAAATCGTGAGCAAGCTAAGTATGATAATGGCCAGCTTTGCAGATGCTTGTATCTGTCACGAGAGAGTCTCTAGCGCCATCTAACCCTTGCCCGTTGGCGAACATAAGGAAGGGCTGATTCAGTGACTGAGCAACGACGAATCGACCAGTAAGATTCGTTGTGGCCTAGTAGCATATACCCGACATGAAGGCATGCATCTAGGGCACCAGAAATCGCGAGATGCGAATTGCCAAGCCATGACTCCTAGCCGTTAGATACGAGCGAGTGCTACTAACTATCGAGTGATGATGCTCGATATTTACAGACGGTCTATTATCGGCTGGGAAGCCTTCCTGACTGAGTTAGTTAGTTGTCGATTAGTCTCTAGTGKTGCATGCCAACAACGTCAGTCCGTTCACTGCGGCAAAAACGACTTTCACCCCATCGTTCAGCCAACCCCGTGTCAACTACAATCCCTCTTCGGAGTTGCTGATCCTTTTCTGTAAGTATCGGCCTTGCTATTCATACGATGGTTTTGCCACCGTTTATACTCACTTAGAACCTGTATTCCCCTTCAGTAAGTTGGGAGGCTGTTTGAAATATCTCTCTTTCTACAGTGCATAATCTGGCATCAGTCAGAACGGTCTAACGGCAAGCAAAAAATTCATTAGCGCCAAATGCGACTAAAGTAGAACGCCACCTACTTGTATTTACACTGCCAAAATACTTAGATATATAATTATTTTTCGAAAACACCACAACAATAGTGAGTATGTTATGTCTACCCCCTCAGACAAACTTCTTATGCATGAGCTAATCGTTTCCGCTCGGGACGAGATCGCTGACGGCATCCACCGCTTTGAATTAGTTGATCCTGATGGTGGCGAACTTCCCGAATTTACCCCCGGTTCTCATATAAGACTTGAGACTCCTAACGGGCAAGAGCGTTTCTATTCGTTATGCAATGCTCCTGATGAGCACGATAGGTATGTCATTGCCGTTAAACGTGAAGATACTGGCAAAGGCGGATCCAAGAGCTTGGTGGACGAGGCTCAGCTTGGTGACCGACTCAAGGTATCAGTGCCTCAAAACGACTTCGAGCTTGAAGGCAACCCAGCCCGCTATATCTTCATAGCTGGAGGTATCGGCATCACTCCTATTCTCTCTATGATTCACCATCTCAGGGCTACGAGTGGCAAACCCTTTAAGCTCTATTACTTAACACGTGAGCCGTCTCAAACCGCTTTTTTGAAAGAACTCAGCGCTCCAGAATATCGGGGCAAGATAGTGATCCATCATGATCATGGAGACCCCGAAAACGCTTATGACTTATGGCCAATCCTTGAGCAACCCAAGGGAGCTCATATCTACTGTTGCGGCCCCCGAGGTCTAATGGAAGCGGTTAAAGACATGACTGGTCACTGGTCTCCATCGAGTGTGAGGTTTGAGGACTTTGGTACGAGTCAAACAGTTAACACGGCAGATGACACCCCTTTCACGGTACGCCTTCACAAGACTGGAGAGGCGATCCCGGTTCCGGTAGGTGTCTCAATTCTTGAGGCATTAAGAGCTAATGGTCATCATGTTCCTTATTCCTGTGAAAGCGGAACCTGCGGCTCCTGTCGCACACAGCTATTGGAAGGGGAAGCGGAGCACCGAGATTTAGTCTTATCGGAAGCCGATCGTCAGAATCACATCATGGTCTGTGTCTCACGTGCGTGTTCGGAAGAATTGGTAATTGACCTTCCAAATGATTCTTTACGCTAATATGGAGTGTGCTCAGTGACAGACCCTCAATTAAAACTAGGCGTCGCAGGATTGGGCCGCGGTTTCATGTTGCTGCTACCCACTCTTGCGGCCCATCCAGGCATTAGCTTAGTGGCTGCTGCCGACCCCCGCTCAGAGGCTCGCCAACAGTTTCGTGAAGATTTCGATGCCTCCACTTACGCTGAGGTCGCCGATCTTTGCGCCGACCCCGAAGTTGAAGTGGTATATATTGCTACTCCCCATCAGTTTCATCGTAAGCATGTTGAATTAGCGGCGGCACATGGCAAGCATGTCCTTGTCGAGAAGMCAATGGCACTCTCCCTTGAGGATTGCCAAGCTATGATCAATGCCATGCGACGTGCTAATCGATGGTTAATTGTTGGGCATAGTCATAGCTTTGACGCACCCTATCTAAAGGCTCGCGAGATGATCGACAGCCAAGCTTTCGGGAAGGTACGTATGATTAGCGCCTTCAATTACACCGATTTTCTCTACCGACCTCGCCGTCCTGAAGAGCTAGACACGATACAGGGCGGTGGTGTGGTGTTCAGTCAGGCCGCCCATCAGGTCGATATTGTACGTCTTCTTGGCGGAGATAGCGTCAAGAGCGTTCGAGCCGTCACTGGAAGTTGGGATCCTGCACGCCCCACAGAAGGCGCTTACAGTGCGCTGCTCACCTTTAATAATGATGCCTTTGCTAACATAACCTATAGCGGCTTCGCTCACTTTGACAGCGATGAACTCTGTGGTTGGTCAGGTGAGCTTGGGCAGCCTCGAGACCCCGATCAGTATGGTTTTGCCAGGGCAAAGCTGGCGGAAGTTGACAGTCCGGAACAGGAGGCTGACCTCAAAAATGCCCGTACCTATGGCTCAGGTTTATGTTTGTCTAATAGCCGACCACAGGACAGCGCGCATAATCATTTCGGCTTTGTTCTTGTTTCATGTGATAACGCTGATATTCGTCCCATGCCGCAGGGGGTGCAAGTATATGCTCATACAAGACGCTATTTGGAACCATTGCCAGCACCTGTGATCCCGCGGCGTGAGGTCTTGGACGAACTGATTGGTGCCATACGCAATAATCATCAACCCATTCACACAGGGGAATGGGGAATGGCAACGATGGAAGTCTGTTTGGCAATTTTAGACTCAGCCCAGAATGGGCACGAAATCATGCTTTCCCACCAGGCAATTATGCCTTAACTGGTGTGTTATAATAGCTGGCAGGATTTAGATTCTTTGGAGTATTCCAGGATGCCTCGTACTCAAAACCAAGAAACCCGATCCGTTCTACTTCATTGGCAAGAAGATGTGCCAGATGATCGACTGGCACACTTGATACGTGATGCTGGCCGAGTGTTGACAAAAAGTCTTCAGGCACGTTTGGCGGAGCATTCAGTAAGCTTCGGCCACTGGTCTTTCTTACGTGTTTTATGGGTTACTGAAGGCTTGACTCAACGGGAGCTTAGCGAACAAGCAGGGCTTATGGAGCCTACAACTTTTACCGCTTTAAAAGCGATGGAAGCTAATGGACTAATCGAACGTCGGCAACTGAATGGAAACCGGAAAAACATTCATATCTATCTGACGCAGAAAGGAAGAGATCTCAAGAAAACTTTGATACCGCTTGCTGAGGAAGTTAACGATATTGCTGTGGAGGGGGTAGAGTGTGAAGATTTAAGAGTTACGCGTCGAACTCTCCTTAAAATCATTAGCAATTTAGCAATTKTTAGTGAATAAATATTAATCAGATTCCGCTTTACTCTCGCCAATTGCAACTGCCCTTCGCCTGCCATAGCGTCCTGCATGGCCTCTCCTAAGCAGGCGTCCTGGATAGGTCGTTGCCGTAGGCAAATTAAACGCTGCGCTTTTTTCGCTTCTCGACAGTTGTTAACTCCTACTTTGCCGGCAAACCATGCGGTCTATCCCGAAAAGGGCGCTCTCTTAGTGTCAAACAGCCTATTGACGATGTCTTGCGATTTATCGATCCTCGACGAGAAATAATTCTTTTCTGCAGCTTTGCTCCCAGATCTCGTCGACACCATATGAGTTTCTATACGTTAAATAATGTTCAAAAAGTATCTAACCCATTGTGAAGTGGCTGCCTCACATTTCAAGTGCAATAGTATTGTAGACTTTAAGCACCAGAAAAAGCTTTTTGCAGTACGACCACGCAAATATCGAGCGTTTAATTTCTCTCTGGGCCTCGTGACCGTTCTCGTAGATTAATGCCACTGACTCAATGAAATCCTCATTAGCCCGCTCTTTGAGTATATCCAATGGGATTAGTTACTGCCTTTCAAAGCCCCAGGTAGGCCTTCTTAATCATCTCATTTCCCTGCAACACTCTGGAAGGCCCATCTAAGACTTGATAACCATTTTCAAGCACATATGCGCGATCACTAACCTGTAACACCTGCTTAACATTCTGTTCGACCAACAAAATAGGCATGCCGGTATCGGCTACTCGGCGTATTGCCGCCATCACATCCTTGACCAATAGGGGCGACAATCCCAGGCTAGGTTCATCCAGCAGGAGCATCTTAGGACCAAGCATCAACCCCCGAGCAATCGCCACCATCTGCTGTTGCCCCCCCGAAAGTTGCACTGCTTTTTCACGGGCGTACTTTTTAAGATCAGGAAAGAGCGTTAGAACTTTCTCCAGATTTTCGTCACGACGCTCACGTGCTGAGGGCAGTGAGGCCCCCAACAACAGGTTATCGTGTACTGTCATATTGCCGAACAGTTGACGCCCCATCGGTACATGAGCGAGCCCCAAGCGCGCCATCTCATGCGGTTTACGCCCAGAAACTTCTTGTCCATCAAAGTGAATGGTTCCTTTCCAGGGTTTAATCATCCCTGACMCTGCTCGCAGGATGGTCGACTTGCCACTGCCATTGCCGCCAATCAATCCCACCAGTTCACCACTTTTGACCGTCAGCGAGGCGTCGAAGACCACCTTTAATGAACCATAACCGAGATCCACATTCTGGACACTCAGTACATTATCCGCTTGATCTGACATCAGTCCTCTCCCAGATAGGCGGTAATGACGCGTGGATCTTCGATCACATCGCCTGGTAAACCCTCGGTAATCACACTGCCGTTTGCCATAACAATCACATGATCCGATAAGGCAATGATGGCCTCCATGATGTGCTCCACCATCACGATGGTCAGGTTCTGGTCAGTCAATTGACGCACAAAACCGATCATGCCTTTAAGTGCGGGGGGATTGAGACCGGCCATCATCTCATCAAGGAACAAAACACTGGGTTGGACGGCCAGCGCTTTGGCGAGCTCGAGGCGTCGACGTCTGGCCAAGTTCAGATCCAAGGCGGGTTGGTCATATCGGTCGGCTAAGCCCACCTTTTCTAGGACGTCCATGGCCAATCGTTCGGCTTTCTTGCGCTTGGGCTCCTTAAGGAAGGCCGCCACCAGGACATTCTCTAGCAATGTCAGTTCTTCGAAGGGTCTTTCCGTCTGAAATGTACGCCCAATACCAACACGTGTGCGCATATACGGGGGAAGTCGGGTGATCTCCTTCCCGTGTAAGTAAATGCGGCCTGCCTGGGGAGTAACGAAGCCCGTTAGGGCATTAAATAATGTGGTCTTGCCCGCTCCGTTCGGTCCGATCAATCCAAGGATTTTGCCTTGCTCGACATCCAGCGAAACATCATTTACCGCGACGACACCACCGAATTTGACGGTGATACCATCAGCTCTGAGCGCGCTTGGCATAAACCCTCCTGATCAAATAACGCGCTGGCTCGCCAACAATGCCACGAGRCATAAAGATAACCACGACCATGATTAACAAGCCGTAAATCAACATATTGGCCTCGGCGAACGTCGTCCGGAATATCTCACCCGACCCCACGACCAGCAATGCCCCTATGCATGGCCCCCAGATGGTACCCCGCCCACCGATGATGGCCGTTAAAGCGATCTGTACCGACAGCAGCAGGTAAAAAATGATGTGAGGTTCGATAAAGGAGAGAAAAATCGCATAGATACCTCCTCCCAGTGCCGTTAATGCCCCCGAGAGCATAAACGCTTTCAGCTTGACGGTAGTGGGATTTATGCCCGACGCCATGGCGGAGTCTTCATCTTCTCGCACGGCGCGAAGCTGGTAGCCGAACTTGCTGCGCGATATAAGCATCACTACCAAGACGGTTATCGCCGCGAATGCCAGCGCCAGATAGTAGTTGACCTGGCGAGAGAAGAGATCCAGCCCAAAGGGCTCCGGCAGTGTCATAATAAAGACCCCCGTCGCGCCGCCGGTCAACCAGCCTTCATTAATGGCGATCAGTCGAAAGATCTCAGCGATGGCGATGGTGGATAGTGTGAAGTAAGGCCCCTTGAGCTTAAAAGTCAGGCGACCCCATAGGTAGGCCACCAGAGAGGCAGCGAACAGTACCATCAGGACCGTCCACCAAGGAGCAATTTCGTAATGGGATGTCCCCACTGCAACGAAGTAGGCACCAAGTCCTACGAAGCTCGCATGGCCTAAGCTCACCTGACCGGCCCACCCTCCCAGAATGTCCCAGGCGGKGGCCCAGCCAGCATATAACAGCAAGGTAATGGCCACCGATAGATAGCCCGGGAACATCTGTGGATAAAAAATACCCATCAGAACTAATCCGGCAAAAATGATGTAGTGCTTTTTCATACGCGTTTCACCGTCTTCCCGAATAGGCCCTCAGGTCTTAGCAACAATATCAACAGGAAGACCAGTAGACCGTAGGCGTCTCGGTAGTCCGATGTAAGATATGAAGCCCCCATCACCTCTACCACCCCCAGCAGGAGCCCGCCAGCGATAGCAGCCCCGATGTTCCCAAGCCCGCCTAGCACAGTGACCACAAAAGCCTTAAGCGTGAAGATGGCGCCCGAAAATGTCGGCGTGGCAAACAGCAGCGGAATCAGTACAACGCCTGCTGTAACGGCCAGGGCCATGCCAATACCGAAGACCACGGCTTCGATCCAACGGGTATTGATACCAACGAGTTCGGCACCTAATCGATTGTCAGCAGTGGCACGAATGGCACGGCCCAGTTCCGTATGGTTGAGTACCGTATAGAGTCCGGCAATCACCACCATCGTTGCCAGACCCGCGAGCAGCAGGATCAATGAAAAGCTGACATCCCCCAGGGAAACCGTACTAGAAGCATACGACACATTGACGGACTTGGGCTCGGCGCCAAAGGTCAATAACAATATATTGCCAATAACCAAGGCTAGCCCCAGGGTGACCAGGAGCGAACTTTCTGGCGGTGCTTCCATTAATCGGGAGAGCACTAATCGCTGTAGTAATGCCCCGGCCATAAACCCAAGAGGCATGGCAACAAGTAGAGAAAGGTAAGGATCCCAGCCAAGTAGGGAGTTGAGCAATACGGCGCAATACATGCCCAGAATAACGAAGTCCCCGTGGGCGAAGTTGATTATCTTCATTACCCCGAACACCAGCGTTAGGCCTACCCCAATCAGCGCATAGACCCCACCGATCAACACCCCATTAGACAGATTTTGCAGGAAGGATACATAGTCAAACATCATGATCTCTCAAGTTGTGCCATGCAGGCGTCCCGATTAGCGCTCGTCCCATACCGGTGTTGGGTACCGAACTTCTTCAGCAGCCAGGTCGGCTGGAAATACGGTGACGTGCTCACCGTCCTGGATCTGTAATACAAGGCTGCGAATCGGGTTCTGTCCTTGAAAGCCATCGAAGCTTTCAAACACAACATGAGTGACCGGTGTATCCAGATCGGTTTCGGCTAGCGCATCTCTGACGTCACTACGCTCAAGGGAGTCGGCACGTTCAAGCGCATCGGCTGCAACACGAAGTGCCAGATAACCCTCTGCTTCGTAGAAGGTAGGCTCTTCGCCCGTCTTGGCCTTAAGGCGTTCATAGAGATCTTCCACGCCCTCGTACTGAACGTCCTTGCTCCAACTCACCACAGTGGCCACATACTCGGCAAGATCACCCACCTGATCGACGAAGCTAGGCAAGGCGGCGCCAGTGTCGATCGCCACAGCCTTGGGATTGAGGTTTACCTCGCGCATTTGACGCGCAATAGCGACCCCATCTTCAGCGTAGGCAACCACATAGAGCAGGTCGGGCTCCTCGGAGCGGAAACGGTTGAGGATGGGGCGAAAATCAGAGGTGCCTTGATCATAAGATTGGTCTCCTACGATTTCATAGCCCCGTTCTTCGGCTAAACGTGCGCCCTCTTCGGCCAAAGACTCCGGCCAAGCCCCATTGCCATACAGCATGGCGACGGTTTCCAAGCTATCGTCTTGTTCACGTAGGAAATCGAAATAGTCGAAATAGCTTTCAGCCACAATCGTTGAGTTGTGCTTGGCACGAAATACCCAGGGCGAGCCAGGTTTGGTAATACTGTTGTCTGCGCTGCCGAGTACAATGAGCGGAATCTCTTGGCGGGTCATTAKCTGTGCCATCGGCCCAGTAATGCTTGATGCATAGGAGCCCATAATCAAAGGAACATCCTGTCGATTAAGTGACTCGATCGCTGCCAACGCACTGGTAGCTTCAGAGCGGTCATCTTGCACGACCAGCTCCAGAGGTTCTCCCCTCACCCCACCGCCTTCGTTGATTTCCTCCAACGCGACTTCCATTCCTGCCTGATAGCGCTCACCAAAGGCGGCGAAGGGACCCGACAAGCTATTAATGACACCAACTTCGATATCAGCTAATACAGCGGGGGCCGCCAGAAGCCAGGGGGCCACGGAAGCGGCAGCGATCAATTTCTTCATTGTTTGTCTCCCATCAATATCTATAAAAACCATTTATGTCGATTTTTTAGTGGCATTTCGATTATTCACGACTAATTATGTATAGACCAAGCTTGCTAACGGCTGCAAGACAAAATCTTTAAACGGTACGCACCCTTACACTGCCATGTACCAATCTGGTCGCTCATTTATTAATTAAGGAGTTTTCATGACCATCCCTTCGGATCCAGTAGCGTCACTCGGAATCGCTGGCTTTGCCGCCGCGCTGCGCAGAGGTGAAATCACTTCGGAGCAAGCGGTGAGCGCGTATTTAGCCCGTATCGGCATATTGGATCCGTTGCTCTGTGCCTATGAAACAGTGGATGCCCGCCGTGCCCTAGCCACAGCACGCGCCATGGATACGCTGTTGGCCAATGGAGTCGACTTAGGTCCGCTGATGGGGCTGCCGGTCTCAGTTAAGGATCTATTTGTTATCGATGGGATGACCCCGCATGCGGGCTCCAATCTGCCTATTCAGGACAAACTGGGCACGCAGGAAGGAACCTTCATCCGTGCGTTGAAGTCGTCGGGTTGCGTAATTCTGGGAACCACTCGGATGGTCGAGTTTGCACTTGGGATAACGGGGCACTCCGTCTCTCGTGGCACGCCCTGGAATCCGTGGGATGATCAGCAACATCGGCTGCCTGGGGGTTCAAGCTCAGGCGCCGGGGTCGCGCTCGCTTCGGGTTTATGTGGCTTATCTATCGGTAGCGATACAGGAGGATCCGTCAGGGTGCCGGCAGCGATGTGCGGCTTGTTCGGCTTAAAGACCACGGTAGGCCTATGGCCCACTGAGGGTGCCTTTCCCCTTGAGCCCAATACCGACTCCATCGGCTTACTTACTCGAACTGCTCAGGATGCTGCCATTGCCTTCGATGCGTTGAATGCCAGAATCAATCCGTCATCACAAACTCATCATGCTTCGATAACGCCTGGTCAGCTCACGTTGGGCGTGCCAGACAATTACTTCCTCGATGGCATCGATGCGGAAATGAAAAACGCATTTGAACATGCCCTTTCAGGGTTTGAAGCGAGTGGTGTAAAGCAGCAATTATTTTGATTGGTGCGCCGTTACCCTACCAATGGGAACAAACTCGGATGGCTTGCCACTGGGCTTGCAATTAAATGGCCCAGGAAACTCTGATTCGAGGCTATTAGCCATTGCCGTCGCCTTGGAGAACCTTCTGGATCCAGTCCAACAACCCAAACCTTTTCATGGCCATTCGATGCGTTGAGTATGAAAGGCGTTACTTGAAGAGCCTAACGGGTGTCTAGAATACTCGAGGCGATTCAGTGCATCATCAAGTATCCACTTAAAGTAAGCTCATGGCCGAGGTTGTGTGAAAACTGTTAAGCCGTCCAGAAGTTAGCGTCCGTACGCGAAATCTGGAGAAATTTCGCAATGAAGATGACTCAAATTTAACGAGGAAGCGAGATTTTTGATCATTTTTTGGCCGGTCGAGACTCTTCAAGCGTTTTTACACAGCCTCGGCCGTCAGCTGACATACACGATATTCATCATATGTAAAACACTTCATGCGGAGCCGCCCCACTCCAAAGCATTTAACACACGCTGAACCTGTTTCGCTCCAGTTTCAGTTTCACAGAGCACTATAGGAATTTTGCCGCTTAACGATTCGTTTGGTCGAGAAAGCCAAGCAACAGCGGCATCTTTGTCCTCCCACACATCTGCAGCTAACATGCTGACAGTTGCGACTCTAATAAGTCGCTCAAGCTGATAATCCAGTTTGGCTGTCTGATCGTTTTCATCTGGTGTGCTTGATTGTTCAGGCATGGTTTCCATACTCTTCTTTATTAGATTGCATAGAGCCCTCCTCGTCCAACATTAACTACTAAATTTTTAAGAAAGCTTGCTTTCGCTTTCAGCATTATAGGAGTAGAACAAATATAATTTAATTAAAGCAATTAAATTTTTATGATGCACTCTATCTAATCAATAGTGATCCTGCATTCACCAGTAGAAATTATAACTAGCTGGCTAATCTATTTCTGCCAATTTAGCCAATGCCCACAAGACTCCATATCATTTGATACAAAGACAGGTGAGAAGTGAACAAGGATGGATATGGCATATTGAAACTTCAATTTATGAGTTCAGTACAGCATTAACTGAGGGAATAAGTTCACAGGGCTCATAAGGTTTTACCATAGGCACAAAGTCGTTTATTTACCCTTAGAGCGCTTAATATTCTTGTATACCGTATAGCCGCCAGCAATTAATGTAGCGATCATGATAAACAAAATCGGCGATATACCTATCCAAAATTGAGACGCATCATTCATGATTTCACCTCTAATAATGCCGCGCATGATTAAGATAATAGCAGAAAATACACGAGTGCTATGCACATGCCAAACGTGTATCTATCCAGAACCCGCACAATCACGATCCGCTTCAATCCTAGTACGCAGCTTCTCGAGCTTCTCCGCTTTGCGCCGATACCATCAGCAACAGTGGCTCACTCTTCTCGACCTACTTTTTTAAGATTCTGCCAAGCAATCATATCAGCAGCCTCAGGCGCTGACGGATCACACTGATGAAGCAGCTCTTCGAGCGTATACCTGGGTGAATCGCCTAAGGCTTCCCAATCATTTTCATTATCAAAAGCAACAACATTCCCTTGCGTGTTAACACTGCCTCGCAATGTGTCTAAAGGACTTTTCATAGCATACCGCCTTATTAGAAAGAACCAATATATCTTAGAGATTGATACTCACAGTGAGGTTTCAACGCTTTCATAAGCCCCGTGTCTAGCTCTCGGGAGGCACCTCTAAGACTGACTGTAGTGCCGTGACAGACCGATATAGCTCATCAGCGCGGTTTAGCGTCAATGAATTGAACCAGCATTGCGCCACCAAGTGGTCTTGATAATCCCAAGACACTGCTTTGCCATAGATGGACAGCACGGCACAACAAGTTGAACCACAACGTAAACATTTCTTGAACACTATCTCTGCATGGCAATCGGGCTTTGTGCCATTAAGTCTGATAAGTTCTCCACCACAAGTACAGGCCATAGTCACTCCCACTGACAAAGGACAAAACAAACTTGCCTCGCCACCTAGCCCAATGTGCTGTCCTATTTGATGGGCCGAAGCACATGTCCCGCGCAGTAGTAGCTAATAATGACACTCATCAACGCATCTACAGCCATTTGAAGCGTAATGATTAATTTTCTCTCCGATGATGATGCATGTCGTGCAGGGAAGAGATACTGTCATTTTTTTCTGGGACCAGTTCATTCGTGGATAGCTGGGCGAGGTCGTCCGCATGAGCACTACACGGCGTCATGCGCTGAACCAACGCCGACTCAGTATGCGGAAGGTTGAGTTTACGCATTAACTTGTCTGGATAGGGTTTCATTTGACCTTCTGTGCCTCAGCGGTATTAGGCGGCGACGCCCGCTATCAGTTGTGAATAGGCAGCATCATTCAAACTGACGGCAAGTAAAGCTTCATCAAACGATACGCCCATTCATTTTCTGGAGCGAGACCCAACGTTCTCATCAGCTCGTCAACTCAAACCGCCTTGGATAGGCCGATGAAGCGGTATACGCTTCTGTAATGGGCTGTGTCTGACTCAATGTCTCCTGAAGCCATTTTTCCACTGAATCACAAACAACATCGTTTTCTTCTGGGTGAACCAGGGATGCGTCACCGTCCAAACGGCGCAGAAAGAATTCATCTGGAATCGTTAGTGCTTTACCGCCTCGCAGATACGCTACGATTTCACCCGTCATATCAGGCAAATAGGCATCTTCGCTTTGAAGACATTCCAACGCATCACGGAAAGTCTCTAATGGCTGTGGAAAATGATCACGCAGATCAAATGCCCGGTAAGCAAAAACGCTAAGTACAGGATCGTCCGGCATCTCTGCTCTCCTTCTCAACAGAATTCGTCATTAAGCATACATTATAGTGCGCTTCTTGCGCCGACCGCTTCCCTTCTCACAAATCTCCCACACACCTGCAGCATACGCACCACCGGCAAATTTGAGCTTACAAATACAGACTTGCCCCCCTCCTCCACAATGAATCAATCGCGATCGATCAATCGCTGACACTAGCCTCCTTGAGATAGAGCGAAGCTATCTTTGTTTCAAATCATGCTGAGCATGGCGGTAGGACCTTCATTTAACTCCGCATGAGGATGGACGGATTAGCAGCCAGAAGAACTACCAACCGGCTTAAGCACTCTTCTTTTAGGTGTAATATCAGTAATACGTATATTACACCTACTCATTAAGCACTCCTATTTCACTACGTATATAGTTTATACCGATACTTCTAAATTCAAACTTAACAGGTGAATTTTATATGTAAAAATAGTCTTGATTTTCACCAAAAACACAGTTAGATTAAATAAAAACCTGAAGCCAAAGCACCTTAAAACTGATGATAAATCCCTTAGGTTCAAAGCTTGTGACAGCGTCTCAGATAGAAATCTCTGAGCATATCACTCACGATATTTTAAAAACACTTATGCTACGCCCTCCGCTATTGAGAGACGCGCGAGATCTGACTGAGGAAGCCATCAAACTAGCGGTTCTTCACTCACCACCTATAATTTATGAAAAGAACAATGATAATAGAGGGAAGAAATACATATGTGTTGGTAACTTTCGTTCGCTTGAACTTGCCAGACGTCTCCCTGCTTCTTCAAAAATCAGAATCAACCTGATTGCGCCACCGTTGCAAAGCGACATAAATAAAGTTGCACTAACCTTAAACATGAGTAGCGACTTGGCTTTATCTTTAGATCCAGTTAAAGCAGGTGCATATTTTTCAGAGTTACGAACTCATACGAAAGACAACTTTCCGGATGTATTAGAGTTAATATCGACTAAGTGTCAATTTAAAAAATCGTTTTTAGAAGCAATTGGCCTCAACCGAAGAAAATACTGACCTAGATAAGGGCCTTTAAGGTGACACTAAATGTATCTCTAACATTGCTTCTTGAAGATGCGATACAGCCTCGCGCTGACTACTTCTCGTTTTCACAGTTCTCTCCCGCTCTGATTGCCACGCTTCAGCATCTTATTATTGTTGGAGATGACTGCTGGGATTTAACAACGATCAGAGATTTGATCTCCGCCCTTGAGAACCAAAATATCGAGTTTCAAGTAGAGTCAGGTAAGGGCGAAAAAGGCATTTACGGCACTAACCCGATCCACGGCGCGCTCTATAATATATCTAAGCATATCGACACTGAAGATCGATTACAGCTTCTCGCTCATATTATCAACGCGGCTTTTCAATGGCGAAAAGAGATTGAGGCATTAGCCGAACATCAATCGCTATCAGCCGATGATAAGAAACGTCTCAACATGGCCACTTATCAAAAAAACCTTGAAGCAGCCTGTAAAGTTGCTCGACGTATGGATGCTGATAGGTTGGCCCGGTTTGCTCCATGGGATCAATCCACTCATGAATTATTAAAATCCTGCCAAACGCTTGCCGGAAGAACGGCAGATGGCGGTGAAGTTTATGTACAAGAATTAGAGCGCTTTTTTGCGTACGCTCTCAATGATCGGCAGCCACGAAAAAATTACCGGGCTGAGCAAGCAGATAACGATAACTATTTACTACCTCAACGTACTCGACCCCTTGACGTAGACCCCGATGAGCCATGGTTAGCATTATCGAGTTCAGTAATCACTTTCCCGTCTCAAACAGCAGACTACAGCACCATACGCAAAGCGGGCCTCTCTGCCATTGAAGAGCGCTCATCGATTGAACTGATACAGAGCGACAAGCCATTAGCGTTAGCGAAGGGCGATTCGTCGCTTCAATCTGTTTTTCGCGCCAGATCCCAGCAACTGCATCTAGATAAATCGGCACAGCTTTTACCCGGCCGATGGGAGCAGCTCACTGCATACGATTTACATCATCTACACGCTGAGCTAAATCGTACAGAGCAAAACCACGATTTCTTAAAATGTATTCTTGGTCTAATGTTGATGACCGGCCGAAGCTTGGAAAGCGTACTCGATGCGCATGTCATAAAGCGCGTTGACCAAGTACCCAAAACATCACTTCATGCTCAGTCACTCTATTTATTGTCTGACTCGACTAGCTGGATAACTGGGGTTATAAGACCTCCGGATAGCCGCCAATTGAGCAGCCAGTGGCGCCACGCCATGCGTAATACACAAGCGCATCTCGTGTTACCGATTCCAGCATTTTTGCAACCGCTCGTAGACTTACTGACTAGACACAGAGGACACCGAGTAAGGAAGCGGGCAGTTACCTTATTTCCCGACCAATTTAAACAGCAATTCACGAGCGAGCTTAAAAAACTGCTTGCCAACACTAATAAGAAAACAGGTTCCCGACTGACGGTACACCGTCTTGGCATGCATCTCTTCAATACGTTGAACAGCGGTGATGCAGATCTAACTGCGGCCTGTTTGATAACCGCCCGGGTACCCTCTTTTGGCCAGCAGGCATCATTGTATTATTTCGCCCCTAGCAATCACTACCTGATAAAGCGTTACCAGGATGCCATGCGGGTAATCCAGCAACAGTGGCCAAAACCTAAAACCGAAAAGGGGCAAACAACCGCTGACTCTAAGTACACAGCAGTGGCTTCAGATTCACAACAGCAAACAGCTCACTACGTAGGCTCTCAGTTAGTTCCCACCTCGGCGTATGTTGAGAAGCTGATAACTCATATGCAACAACAGTTAATGACAGCCGATCAGAGCGGTTCACTGTTTCAGCGGACGGTGAGTGTACATAACAGCTATACGGCCTACACCTTGGCAATGCTGATGTTCTGCACCGGTTATCGCAGCATTCGCGACCCATTGCCGAAATGGAACCAACTATCGTTGTCACGCCGCATGATGGTCATCGCTGATAAAACCGATGATGCACAGAGCCACGCTCGCTTTTTGCCGCTGCCAAGTATCATGGTGCAACAACTCCAACACTACCTGCGTCATCGTGAAGCAATTGTAAGTCGCCTACAGCTATATCTGCAGCAGGCGTGGGAAAGTCCTTTTCTATTTTTAGATACATACGGCCATCCCAAACAGGTCACACCTAAAAGACTTCAGGAACACTTGGACTGGCCAGGCTCTCCACCACTTAACATCAACCGCCACTTTCTTCATACACAGCTTAAAGAAAGCGGCTGCTCATCCGAGCTAGTCGATGCTTATATGGGCCACTGGGATGCCGGCCAAGAGCCGTGGGCAAAATATTCAACATTTTGCCCACTCGAGTATCGTGAGCACATTAGCTCAGCCATCGAGTCAATCATGCAGCACCAGGGATGGAAAGCCATCGAGGGGGCGGTGCTATGAGCGAACAATCGATTTGGGCCGGCTGGAAATTAACGCCTCCGATACAAGCAAGTACTGACGGCGAAGCGTCGCGGCGCTATCAACGCGCACGCGAAAAATACAAAGAGCTGTCCTCAGCGCTAAATCAGCTAGAGGCTCGAGTGCCGGGGGCCATGGAAGGACGCCTTGGATTGGACTTTCCTGAACGAGCTACCAGCGATGCGTTTGAGTCGCTTCACACGATCACAAGCCCACAAAAGCTACGCCAACAGCATAATTTTTTAGTGAAAGGATTGGAGCGCGGCACGCGAGAACTGGATTGGCGAGTGAGTATTCCAAGCCCTATGGTCACGCTGCCACGCAAATCGCCACCAGTCACGACGGACTCTTTTAGTCAGCTACACGGCTGGGATACCGCTGTAAACAAGCACGATCAATTATTGCCACCCACTAACCTTCGGCAGGATGAATTAAAAAAATGGCTGGCGGGGCGTTTTTTATTTCAGCTGGTTCGCGAAGGCGCGTTACTCAATAAAGAGGGGTTAAAACAGGTTCCTACAGCCGTCGTTGACGGTATCGCGTTTGAGAAGAACATGGCCTATCTAACGCTGAAAAAAGAACTTCAAGCCGGAAGATCCGGTAGCAAAAAGGAAACCAACTCGGCTAAAGCCTGTCTTGACGAGTCACCTGATAATATTTTGGAGTATGAACAACACTACCAATACAGACGCCTCTTTCTGAGCCCTATGAGTCAGCTTTTGCTACTGAATTACTACCAGCAACGTGGTCGCAGCTGGCCGCCGTCTGACAGCGCCGAAGCGTGTCTACTTTATTACGCAAAACGCCTCTCCAGCGAACTGGCTAGAGTGAGGCTAACAGCGCTTCTTTCCGYCGCAAAAACATCGGCATCGATGGAAATGCCGCCTCTCTTAACCCACTACGCTAGCCACGCAGACGCATCTTCATCGCTACGACCGAGCGCATGGCGTCGACTTGTCAGCCGACAGGTAGTGTCCGTTACTACAGATGAAGTAACCGAAGACGAGGAAGACACTCATCCAGCCTTTACTGTATTCCCGGCGCGTGGTCGCTCGTACCCTGATCAGCTTAAGAGATACAGACAGCTACAGGCCTGTTTTGCAGCCTCCTCATCTCGAAAAACAGGAAAAACCAAGGCCATTGCCAACATCAACACGTTCTTAGCCACACCCGAGCAAAACGGCGTCATGATGACGCTATTAGCGGCTTGGTGTAAAACGCTGATCCGTAAAGGAGGTCGAGTTAAATCTACATTAACCATCAGTACAGTTGCCACCTACCTTTCTATTATTGCACGTCCGCTGATTACTCACGAACACACGATTGACGAGTTGGAAATCGCCACCACCGATGAATGGGAAAAGCTTTACGAGACTGTGCTTAATGACGCTAAAACATCGGCCAGCCGCATCAGAACGCAAAGTCGTTTACGCGATTTTCATCATTATTTATCCAACGCCTATGCTGTTCCGCCCATGGCGTTTGAGGCAGCTGGCCAGCAACAACGTCGCGTAGATGTGAATGTTATTACGCCCGCCGAATACCGTCGGGCGATCGCTATGATTGAATCGTCTAAACAGACTCAACGTTTCAAAACCATGCAACAACTTGCGTTGATACTTGGTTATCGACTAGGACTTCGCCGCAATGAATGCGCCTCACTGCTTTTACATGACATAGCCTATCTGCCGGACAGACCTGAAATGTCAGGGGACGTCATCGTACGCGCGAACAAATTTCACAACGGCAAAAGCTACTCAGCAACACGACGACTACCACTATGGTTATTGATGCCGGAAGAACGAGCGCTGCTAACCGACTGGGTACAACAGCGCCGTGGCGAAGTTACGACACGTTCCGTCGAAAAGCAGCTACTGTTTTGCCGTAGTGGAGACGGTAACTCATTGCTAGAAGACAACGTGCTTTTCAGGCCGATTCAGATCGCCCTCAAAGCCGTTAGTGGTGATAAGAATCTTCGTTATCACCACCTTCGCCACAGCTTCGTCACCTTTACGCTACTGCGATTGCTTGAACGAAGACCAGACGAACTGCTGAGCAGCGAGTGGACTACCGATGATAACGGCCAAATTGCTTTGCCCAATGTCAGCGTTGATATATCTGACCTAGCAGGGTTACCGCCCTTGCACCGAACCTCCCGTAAGCGCTTATGGCAACTTGCACTATGGGCGGGGCATGCCAGCCCCGACGAAACACTCAGTTCGTATAGCCATTTACTAGATTGGGCGCTAGGAAAAACCCTAAACCAACAATTTGATCTAGCCCTAAGCATTGATCAGCAACTCACACTACTCAACCTGCCCTCCAAAACAGCGCTTACAAGTTGGCGTCATCGGCGGGGGCTTAAAGACCCCACCCTCGGGAGTGAGTTACTACAGCACCTACAAGATCAATGGCATGACTTTATGGCCGATTCTCTTAGTAAGACAGCGTGGAAGCCCTACCATGCACCTAGCCAGAATCCATTGAACATTGTACTGAAAACAAGTAGTAATTTTCCTGAAGTCACCGCGATTTATCAGAGCCTACGACTCTTCGAACAGCTAGAGCATCATGGGATGTCCATGGGCGATGCAATAACACAAGTTACAAAACGTTTCGTACTCGACCCTGTAGAATTCCAAAGTTGGATAGCAAGCGGGGAGTACCTTATGGCCCAAACAACTCGCCGAAGTAATCCTAAATTCAGCCGCAATAAAAACGTTAAACGAGGTGAGTTAATCGCATCCCAAAACATCTATATGCCTGAACTGAACAGCTGCATGGCCCCGCCCATAAAACCTCATGTGTTACGAGAAGCTGGGCAGTTTTTTCACAAATTGATGGATTGGTGTCCACAGAACATAGCAATTGCTGAAGTAGGCTCAACTCACCTGTTCCATTGTATGCAGCGAAGTACTGGACATATCACCCTCCCAGATGCGGAGTCTATAAACGCTGTACTGGAACTTCTTCGGCCGTTGCGCTGTGTGAAACACACTTACCTAATCGTTGAAACCGGAGAAGGGGCCAAAGATAAACCGGTAAAAAATTATTGGTCTAATGCCACTGACATTCCTCACAAACGTATCGAGCTTGTACCGACATCTTCATCCTCCGGCCGCACAAGGTACTGGTACGGCAATGTCAATCTAAAAATCACGCGCGGTCATTACTCAGATCGTCAACAGCCGCTATGGGAAGCCTTTAGATTTGCTGTGTTTATGATGATGCTGGTGGGTGGTTTCAGAGTGTTTAATGTCTAGATATTTATTAGAATACTATCCCCACCGCCTTTGCTAATAGGGGGTGGGGATAAGTTAAATAATGGATGGTGAAAGCCGTACCAACCCTAACCGACCAACACCTCATAACAGGTGATGAAACAAAGCTTCTGACTAGCGAAATTCGCCCACTTAACGGTCACCTGAATGCGCTGGCCCATTAGCGGTACACCTTGCTCTGTAATATGGCGATCTGTGAGATAAAAACGGCAGTTCCCCTTTTCACAAATCAAATAAAGCGACCAAACCTGATGCTGCATCAACCATTCAGGCCCCTCGACCCCAGCAACGTAAACCTCACCTTCAAACTGACGTCCTGCCTTCTGAGTAGTTATCTGCGATGTTACTGCCATGCTTGATCCTCCCAGGCCCACAATGTGCGCTCTAATTCCGCAAGAAGACGCGGGATCGCTTGGCGATTAGCGTCAAGGCCAAGTTGTTGAAGGGTGCGCCCTACCCAGGTCGTTAGCGCATCAAGGTTGCTGTTCTCTTGCCCATCACCAAGCCACATTACGAGCGCGCAGCCAGAAGCTAAGCTGGTGGCGGCGGCCAAGGACTCCGCCAAACGCCGTTCAAGGCGTCGCTGAGATTGGATAGCTGCCGTAACGCGCATGGAGTGTTCGATAGCGTCGCGGTTCAATTTTAGAGTATTGAGCTGTTTCATCGTCTTCTCCTAGGCGCGTTTCTGGTTAAGCATGCGCTCAAACGCAGAGCCGTCTTGGCGCGTTAGGTTGGGCACAAAGCGTGAGTAAACACGGAAAAGCATTTCCGTTGTGGTATGGCCCATCTGGCGTGCAATCCACTCGGGGCTCTCGCCTGCCGCCAACCATAATGTCGCCGCGGTATGGCGTGTCTGATAAGGCCGTCGCTTATTCATCCCAAGCTCTTCTAGCAACGGATACCAGACGCGCTTAGTGACGTTATGATGCGATAGCGCGGTGCCTTTACGCGTCGTGAAGACCAGACCTGTCTTCCCAGTGACTTCAAACTGAGCTTTCAAGGCATCAAAGACCGGCTGCGACATATCAATCGCACGAAAGGACCCATCGTTCTTAGTGGGCACAACCTTGCCGTTCACCATCGCTTGATGCACTAGAATCTGACGTCGGGAGAAATCCACATGCTCCCAGGTTAAGCCGTCAATCTCGCCCGTTCGCATGCCCGTGAAGAAGCGCACGGTGTAGTACTGACGAAAGTCGTCGCGGACGTTACTGATGATCCGCTGCACCTCATATAGGGAAAACGGTTCCACATCGGTACGTGGCACATTGAGCGATTTAATCCCGCGGTACGGTGAGCTAAACTCATAGCGGTCGGCGGCTTCATTCAACATCATGCGCAATGGCGTCATGATGTGGTTGATACGGCTAGCAGAGAGTTTCTTGCCGCTCCGGGTGTTTACTTTGGCGAGTGAGGCCCGGAACTCAAGAATCTCTGCACGGGTGATGCTGCCGACTTCCTTATGCCCTAACGCTGGCAAAATATGTCGATCCAGACATCCTTGCACGGTGATGATCTGTGACTCGCGCCATTCGATTTCTTTCTCCGCAAACCAAGTCTCAGCAAAGCCGCGCAGTAATGGCGTCGCTTGATAACCTCCTAAGGTAGTCAGTGCCCGCTTGCTTAACGTCTTTGCTCGTGGGCTATCCGGGAAGTAGCGCCCATAATCAAACGAGCCCAGCGTAATCTCCGCTTCAATTTTCTCCAGAATCCGCTCTAGCTTTTTCCGGTTAGCCGCCGTGTTATCTAGTGACGTTTGTTCTCGGCAGCGTTTGCCTAAATAACGGAAGTCAAAGTACAGCTTTCCTGTTTCCTGGCGTGCAACAATTTTACCCATGGCACACACCTCCCCCTGCCATTGGTACGCCAATACTTTCCTCTTTCGAGTGAAGCTGCATATCGCGCTCGATGGGCTCCCAAAGGTACAAAATCTTCCGGCCGCCAAACGGGCGGATGTAATGAATACCTTCAATAAAAACGTCATCTTTTAAACGTTCACGGATAGTGCGTGCATCGTATTTGATGCGCTCTGCAAGCTCACCCGTAGTTAAGTAGTGGATAGACATCATATGTGCTCTTTAGTGGATTTATGTAGCTTACACGCTACATAATAGGCATTAAAAAGATGCTGTCAAGCGCATTTTGTAGCTTTTGCTCAACATAAGATGCGGGAAGTTAAAATATTTGATAGGATGCAGCCAATTGATAAAGGCTACTTTCATGATTCGATTTCGCTTAAAAGAGCTACTTGCTGAGAAAGGGTTTCAAGAAAATAGGCGGGTTACTATTGATGAAGTATCTCAGGCCACAGGCATCCATCGCACAACGCTGTCAAAAATCGCTAATCAGCGTGGTTACAACACGGGAACGGAAAATGTTGATCGACTATGTGATTATTTTAAATGCAAGGTCGAAGACATCATCGAGCACGTCCCAATACCTGATAAGTCTGAACCAACAGCATAACCGATGGAGTGGCTAATACTCAGATGCCACTTATCTCGACTCATGGAAGAAAAGAAGCCTAAATATTATAACGACGCTCGTGAAACCGATAACAATTGAGAGACTATCAAGGGGTAATACTAGGAAGAGGTAAACCGCTTAGGAATTGAAGTTTGATAGGGTTCCACAGATTTTATGATACTAGGTGAGGATTTATTTCCATATTAATAAGGCAGCGACACAACCGCCCCTAAAGAATAAGACCTGCTTTAGCATTTCAGTAGCCAGACCTGTCTCAGGCGCTCCACGGTATGCGACCACTTTGGCGTGGTGGGTTTGCAGACCGTGTTCTGGTTGCCGAACAAGCCTACCTCGCTGAATGCATCGGTGCGCTCTACCGTATAAAGCCAGCGCACTGGTACCAAGTACTCGGCGCTCTCTTCTTCATCATCACACTCTCGATAAAGGTGTGGGTACTCGCTAGCCGAAGCAAGCTCTAACAGCGTTTTAGCACCGTTTTCTGTGTCGAAGTGATACTCCGTAGCACGGAAGCGCTCGCCAATTACCTCACCGACCCCCACATAGCCCGTTTTCTGAATATTGACCCACACACGGTCGCCCTCTGAGAGCATTGAGAGAGTTTTGGAATACCACGCGGCGCCACCGCCTGCAATAAAGCCCAAACGCCGCGCTTGCTCCCATGGTCTTTCATCGCCAAAGGAGGCGTAAAACTCCCCGTTCCAGGGTCTTTATTGGTTTTTCTGTCTATGGGGTTAGTCGGCTCGTCCGGGTCGATCATCCAAGCGCGACTGAGATAACGATTGCCGTTATCCTCAAACGCATTAAAGAACATGGCGTTAATCGGTAGCTGAGCATGCTCGTTGAGGTAGTTGATAATCCGTTCGCTGCTGGCATCTAGCTGCGTGGCGCCCACCACCAACTGATGGTTTTCATTGAGCGTGACACCGTCTAGTGATATACCGAATTTGGCCTCAAAGGCTTCTTCCAGCGTGGCGTAAGGGCGCGCATAGCGCTCAGCGAACTGTTGGTAAATATCGATTAACTGGTAATCCGTTAGTGTCACGATCCAGGGGGCGTAGTCGATAGCCTGAGCCACCACATCACGCGGTGTCTTATCGCGCTTGAGCTCAATCACGATGACAGAGCCATTGGCGTCCACAGTAAGAAGATCAATCAACTTGTCGAAGCCAGTGCGCACCTGGCGGCCAATCAGCAGCCAGTCCTGATTTAGAATCGAGACATCCTGCATAACCGCTCTTCCAGCAGGCTTTCATCCGCCAGCCCCGCTGGGCGCAGCTTTTGCAGCAACGCGCCAGGAGTGCTCGCGAGTTTCCAGATGCCTTGTTCGATGGCCATGTTAATTCGCTATCTTACAGGTGTTAAAAAGTGTTGTATTTCGAAACGTGGGGGCCTAGTATTTACTGCAACACGGCCCCTATCGGTGAGACTGCCACGCAGTAGCATTGCTTAGGGGTTTTTTATTGCCTTGCTTCCCACTCCCACTGCTCCCAACCTTCTATAATTCCCATACCTTTTAAATCCAGGCTTGCTTCGCGTAAATCGGGGAAACTGCCTAACAAGCCTGATAAGCGAGCCCACCAAGTGCTCGTCGGGTTAATCGTCATCAATAGATACTGAACAATGCATAGCAGTAAGAATGGGCGTGCCTGAACGTGCGAATCTTGCCAGCCCTGGAAAAACAAGGTGGCTTCGTTATTGCCGGGTTTTCGTGGTTGGTCAGTCATATTGCGATTCCACAATCGACTGTGATGGGCGCAGACATTGCGTAAATAATTCAAGCTGCGCAGCCAAGAAGCGAATACGCGGCCATTGCTAATACCATAACGGACGGAAATGGCATCCTGCTCTTCCTCTCTCATTCCACCGAACAGATGCGAAAGCGTGCCAAAATCCCATACTTCACTGGCAATCCAGATCGGTAACGGTAAGCCATACTTCTTTTTATGGTGTTCAATAAACGTTTCCCGAGAACGGTTAATTAAACGCGCGTGACTTTCTTGCCACTTGTGCAGACGTGTTACGCCTGTTTTCTGATCGATTTTATAGGCAAACTCATCGTGCAGCAGTGCAGGGTTCAAATAAACATACGGATCTAATCGCCCCAGCGTATGGGCAATATCTACCCTCAGCGCAACTTCGATACGCTCAAGGCCATCCAGCGCGAGAAGACGCAGCCGTTTATCAAACACATAAAGGTCAACAGCCTGCTGAAAAGTCGTGCCGTGTTTAAACGTATCTAATGCTAGGTGATCCGTTTTGCCCTTTTTAAGCAGCGGCTTGCCGTGTTTATTTAAAGGCGTGCAGGCACCTGAACGCTGCCGGAAAGTGAACCAGTACCCGCTTAGCCGGTAGTAACCAATTCGTTGGAGGTGAGCCAACCCACGCTGGTCATCTGTGACCGTAAGGCCACGATCTTTGAGCTGCTGCAATTGCTCAAGATGGCTGAGCCAAGGCTTGGAGTAATCGGTCATTCTGCCACCGCATTCTCTACCACCGCTTCGGCCAATTGGCAGCGGGTTTTGCTAGCTTGGTTCAGGCGTTCTTTAATTTGGTCGCAGATGGCTATGAATTCATCGACTTTTTGAACGATGCGCTGTTGTTCTTCTGGAGACGGCAGGGCAACCGGCATTTTCTTTAAGATGCCGTGATTTAAGTTTGTCATGGTCGTGCCGACGGAGTTGCCAGTTAGGTACTCTCTAACCGTGTCCGTTAAAAACAACAGCAGAATGAACTGTCTGTTCATAGAGGGGTGAAACCGGAGTACGAAGCTGCCAGTGCCACATAACCACCCAGCCTCTTTTTCTGTCACTACTGCGCAACGCCCAACTTCACCCCGTCTAGCCATCACAATGTCGCCAGTGGCTAGTCTATAGCTAGATAGTTCGTCGGCTTTGGCCATGGAGACACTCACTGATGAGTCTTCTTTGATGTGGCCCTTGATCATATGCGACGGATTAATTAAAGGAATTCCACCTTCAACATAGTCATGCTTGTGAATCATGGAGCCAAACGGCCCTGTCGATATCTCGTCAGCAACATCCTGAAATGAAGCCCAAGCCCAGTGTGAAGGCGCTATGTAACTGTGCTGAGCATCGCCCAGTAGAGTCAGGGGTCTAGGCCGCTTGATTATTTTGTTGCCAGCTAGTTTAGTTTTTCTTGTATGAATTTGAGTTAGTAAGTCGATGGCAGACCCATCCCTCTCATCCTGCTCGACCAACCGCCCCATCACGGCCAGTTGAAGGATGGTCTGCTTGAGCTTGTCGATGCTCTGTTCGGTGGTGAACAGGGTATCGAAATGGGCGGCGAGGCAGGCCCAGTTGTCGGCCAGTTCGGTAGCATTTGCGGATTGGGTTAAGGTGCCAAGCAGTGTGTCCACGAGGGTTTCTTGGGCGTCGAGTTGGTCGCTGGTGKGCTGCTCAAGCCGGTCGCAGAGGGCCATCAATTCATCGACTTTTTGGACGATGCGGTGTTGTTCCTCAAGACAAGGAGTCGCGACAGGTATCGATGACAGTCGTGCTTGATTAAGCTTCGGAACAGTCATCCCTGTGATAAACCGGTTCAAGTCCGCTGCAGTTAAGAAGTACACCAAATACTCATCGGTAACAGCTTCTCTTATTGGCCTTAAAACATGGGCATGATTATTAACCCAGCTCTTACCTGAAATAGAGAAGGCAGTCGCTTCGCCCTTGTCCCATTTTGCACCATCCTCTCCAACCAACACCAATGACTCGTCAAATAGATAGCCGTCAACATAATCAACGATTCCGGAGGCACCATAATATGGGAAGGGGCCTGCCTTCCGAGCAGTCTTTGTTATTGGCTTCCGCTGGCTGTCTAGGACATCAACGATTTCTCCGAGTCTTGTCCATGCCCAAGTTTTCGGGATGCTGAAAGGTTTCTCATCTTCTTCCACTTCGCCCGATATCGTTCTCCGGCTCCGTGTTTTGATGGGCGCATGGTTTCCTCGCAGCTGCAGCAGAAGTTCTCTGAACAAAGTGTCCTCGGGAGATTGAGGCACAAGTTGCCCTCTCACAGCGAGCTCTAGAATCAAGGCTCGGAGTCTCTTAATCCCAGTCAGCTCAACCTTACCATTATTCCCCCGGCCACTGCTGGACTTCTTAGWAACCGCCCCGGTCCACAAATCCAGATGCTCGGTAATCAGCTCCCGAGCACTCACGCCGCACCTCCGCCGGTGTTCTCATCGCTGTTGTGAGAGAGCGCATCGGCCAGGATGTCCCGAAGCTGGTGGCGGATTTCCTGGATTTCGGCCTGTTGCTGTTCGTACTTAGCCAGCAGTTCGTCTGGGTCGTGGCTGRCCTGTTCGCCTTTGTGGGGGTTCTTGATATCCAGGTTGTAGTTACGAGTCTTGATCTCCTCGATAGAGACCTTCCAAGCCTGGTGGGTTTCCTCGCGGCTGACGAAGCCATTATCCTCGGTGCCCCACCAGTCGATTTCGGACTGGAACTCGGCAAAGCGCATGGGCCGGGTTTTACTGTAGTTCTTCACGCCTTCCGGGTAGGGGKGTTCGTAATACCACACGCTTTCCGTAGGCTTACCCTTAGTGAAGAACAGCAGGTTGGTCTTGATGCCGGTATAAGGATTAAACACGCCGTTGGGCAGGCGCACGATAGTGTGCAGGTTGCACTCTTCCAGCAGCTTTTCTTTGAGGCGGGTTTTCATGCCTTCGCCAAATAAAAAGCCATCCGGCAACACCACGGCTGCGCGGCCTCCGTCCCTGAGTAGATGAATGAACAGAGTCATAAACAGATCAGCAGTTTCCCGGGTGCGAAAGGCGCTGGGGAAATTGGTTTCAATGCCATCTTCTTCCATGCCACCAAAAGGCGGGTTGGCAACGATGACATCCACCCGCTCTTTTGGCCCCCAGCTAATCAACGGGCGGGCCAAGGTGTTGTCGTGCTTAATCTGATCCGGCACTTCGATGCCATGCAGAATCATGTTGGTAGTGGCCAACAGGTGCGGGAGGGGCTTTTTCTCGACCCCATGAATGCTCTTCTGCAGGGTCTGTTCGTCCTGCGTCGTCTCCACGTAATGCTTGCGCTTGTGCTCGATAGTGCAGGTGAGGAAGCCTCCGGTGCCACAGGCCGGATCCATCACTTTTTCATACAGTTTCGGGTCTACTCGGTTGACCATAAATTCGGTCACCGCACGTGGTGTATAGAACTCGCCGGCGTTGCCGGCGCTTTGCAGGTCTTTGAGAATTTGCTCGTACATCCCGCCGAGTTCGTGGCGCTCGGTGGATTTATTGAAGTCGATGCCGTCCTGTAATTTGTTGATCACTTGGCGCAGTAAATGGCCAGATTTCATATAGTTGTAAGCGTCTTCAAACACGTTGCGTACTACCACGCCACGGTAGTCATCTCCTCTGGGCTGTAACTGCTGCAGGCCAGGAAAGAGCATATTATCGATAAAGTCTTTCAGCTCAATGCCGGTCATGCCTTCCGGGTTGGCAGCCCAATTACGCCAGCGCAGCGGCTCAGGAATGGGCGAGCGATAGGCGGCATCGAACATTTCCCACTCTTGCTCGCGGTCGTCAAAAATCTTCAGAAACAGCAGCCACACCAACTGACCAATACGCTGAGCGTCACCGTCCACGCCAACGTCTTTGCGCATAATGTCTTGGATGGATTTAATCGTGGTGCTAATGGCCATGGTGAATCGTTACCTATTATTAAAGTGACACAAGCATACCTGCGCGGCGAACGGCGCAGGTCGGGAAAATGGGAAGGATACCAGTCCAGACTAGGCAATTGGCCGATAAAGGGCGTTTTCTAATTCAAACAGTGCCTGGTCGTAACCTAGTTTACCGCCAAAGGCTTGCACTAGCTCCATCGGAGCGCCGATACGGCTAAAGGGCGCCAGCGTTAACACTTTTGGGTCTTCAATGGGTGCAATGCCCGCATCGGCATATTTTTCTACCAGCGACTCAAGCACTTCGCGTGCTTGGCCTTCATAGCGGGTGAAGATATCGCGCTTCTTGACTTCGTTGGCCCTCTCGCGACGAGTAAGCGGGGGGCGATCAAAGGCAATATGGCAAATAACATCGAAGGGATCTGGCTCAGCGCCCCAGGCTTTGCCTAGCTCGGCCGTCAGCTCTTCCCAGAAAACACCCTGTTCTGCCAGTTCATCAAGAATGGCCTGCTTGCGTTCCGCTTGCTGCCAACGGCGTAAAAAATCATTGAGCGTGGCGTACTGCGCTTGCACCTGTTGACGGGTATAGTCGCGCAAACTTTCTGTGATCAGTTTGCCATCTGGCCCCAGGTACTGGACTCGCTCGGCAACAATGCTGACTTCTACGTCATCTACCACATATTTACGCCGTGGCTCTGGCTTCTCGGTTGTACCGCGACCGTCACCGTCATCCGATTCCCAGATAGCGTTGTCGTCCACCTCGTACTCTGCCCAGCCCGCTTCTACGCCTTCGGTGTTTGTCTCATCCTCAGTGCTTTCTTCTTCAACCCCATACACATCGGTTTGCTCGTCTTCAGGCACGATCGGCGCGTCATCCGAGTGGGGCTGATACACCTGAACGGGCTCGCCGTCGAAGTCGGGGTCGGCGAACAGCTCGGTGGCTTTTTTGAAGTCGAGAATGGTGAACCAGTGCTTGKGATAGTCGTCGTTAATACGCGTGCCACGACCAATAATTTGTTTGAACTCGGTCATTGATTGAATGCGCTGATCGAGCACGATCAACTTGCAGGTCTGGGCATCYACSCCKGTGGTCATCAGCTTGCTGGTGGTGGCAATSACCGGGTAGCGYTCTTCCGGRTTGATRAAGTTATCCAGCTCGGCYTTGCCTTCCTGCTCGTCGCCGGTTATGCGCATTATATACTTGCGATTTTCGGCCACGCGTCTGGGGTTTAGGTTTACCAGTGCTTGGCGCATCCGCTCGGCGTGGTCGATATCTTCGCAGAACACGATGGTTTTTTGATACGGGTCAGTACTTTCCAGCAACTCGGTAATTTTGGCGGCCACCAAGGCGGTGCGTTTTCCCAGTACTAGCTGTTTATCAAAATCCTTCTGGTTATAGATGCGGTCTTCAATCTCTTGGCCAAGCTTGTCCCGCTGACCCTTGCTGGGGCGCCAGCCTTGCAGATCTTTATCGATATCTACCCGTACTACTTTGTAAGGTGCGAGAAAGCCGTCTTCGATACCCTGTTTGAGCGAGTAGGTATATAGCGGCGCACCGAAGTAGTCGATATTGGAGACCTCTTTGGTCTCCTTAGGCGTGGCGGTAAGGCCGATATGGGTCGCCGCACTGAAATAGTCCAGAATCTTGCGCCAAGCGGAATCTTCCGCCGCGCTACCCCGGTGGCACTCATCAATAACAATCAGATCAAAGAAGTCCGGTGAGAATTGTTTGTAGATGTTTTGCTCTTCCTCACTACCAGTCACGGCTTGGTAGAGCGAAAGATAAATTTCATACGACGAATCAACTGTGCGATTGGTGACCTTGGTCATCGCCTGGCCAAAGGGCTTAAAGTCATTGTTCTTGGTTTGGTCGACCAGAATATTACGGTCGGCGAGAAACAGAATTCGCTTCTTCTGGCGCGACTTCCATAGTCGCCAAATGATCTGAAAAGCGGTAAACGTTTTGCCGGTGCCTGTTGCCATGACAAGTAGAATACGATTTTGACCGCGTGCTACGGCTTCGACGGTACGGTTAATTGCTACGCGCTGGTAGTAGCGCGGTGTTCGCCCGCTGCCGTCATCATAGTAAGGCTGCTCAATAATAGGGCGAGCGTTTGGCTGAATGCCTTTGTACTGGCAATAACGTTCCCAGAGCGTTTCCGGTGAAGGAAACTCAGCCATGGTGAGCGTGGTTTCGGTTTGCTCGCTCAACCCAGTCCGGTCATGAAAAAGAAAGCCATCGCCGTTGCTGGAGAACACAAAGGGCACGTCTAGCGCGTCGCTATAAGCTAGCGCTTGCTGCATGCCATCACCCACGCGATGGCGGTTGTCTTTTGCCTCGATGACCGCGATAGGCTGATTTTTCTGATAGCTCAGCAGGTAATCCGCCCGGCGCTTTTTACCCCGCGTATGCATCCGACCACGAACGATAATCCGCCCGGCAGTGAAGGTCACCTCTTCGCGAATCTGCGTTTGGATGTCCCACCCAGTCTGCTCTAGTGCAGGGGTAATAAACTTGGTGCAAATATCGCGCTCACTGAGGGCCTTCTTATCCATAGCAGATCCTGCTCGTCTCGCGGGTTGGGCGTTGAAAACTCAAGCTTACGATACTCAGCCGACTTAAGCATCCCGTGCTAGGCTGACGTAAACTAAGGTGATGGGCCTTGGGAGGGAAAAATGAAAGTTATCGAAAAAGTAGAAGTGGATGCCGTCACCGATGTGGTCTGTGATGTATGCCTTTCCTCAACCCGCGTAGCGGATGAAGGGCTTGAATTTGCCACGCTTCAAGCACAGTGGGGCTACGGGTCTCAACACGATGGAGAGCGTTACGAATTGCATCTGTGTGAAAGCTGTTTCTTCAGCACCTTGGCTTACTTTAAGCAGGAACGCCGTGTGCAAAACTTATTCAGCGAAGATGGCTGTGCTGAGGTAGTGAAAGCGGATGGCAACTTGGGTTTAGTGGCTACCGATGACTATTTCCGTGATCAAGATAGCAAGACAGCAGATAGATAATCGCATCATGCATTGTTGCAAAGGGACAGCTGACGACCCAAAGCGGAAGTTGCGGCCAATTAGGCATGTTGGTTCGACAGTGTTATGCAGCCGGTACGATATTGATGCTTTGCTGCCGAGCTGTATTTAGTTTCACGTGATTTCAAGGGTATAGATCGTGAATGAAATGCGGTATAACCCAAATGAACGTGCCAGCGGGTCAACTCAATAAATGAGTTGGCAGTCTTATACCTGTTAAGCATACGACACTATGAATCTTGAGAGGGCGTTGAAAAGTCAGCTGGCATTGTTCACACCTTGCACAGTCATTGCATTTCGTTCAACAAGCTGCACCAGATCGCAGTGCGGCTATTTATCGACGTGGGCGGCGGTTAATTTGCGTTAGCCGATGATCTTCTCAAACTTGGCTATCAGAATTTTAGTGTTCTAGGTATTTCAAACGAAGCAATCCAAGCAACCAAGCAACGTTTCGAGACAGTCTCAAACACTGTGGAATAATTGTTCGTGGATATTACCACTCATACAACTCTGCCCAAACAGCGCTACGTTGTTTGGCATGATTGCGCAGTATTCCACTTTCTAGTTGTGCCAGGAACAGCTGTTTTAGCACGTAAACATAAACCTTGAGCAGGGTAAGTACATTACTCAGCGGACTGAAAGACACTGGGGGGAGGTGTAGCGTGCAGAAATAAGCTCTGCTCTCTTAATAAAGGAGAGCAGAGCGGTGATTTGGCATGTACATTTTGGTCCTGCCGCTAAGGGTCGGACTTGCTTGGCCTGACGAGCATTCGCTTGGATAAGCGGGAGCGCTCTTAACGTTCTACTCTGTCCAGCACTTCATGCATGCGGTCATGCGGGCTTGCCGGCGAAACGCTTTCTAATTGGGAAAAATCTCCACGTAAGGCTTTAAGCGCATAGCGTTCTTGGTCAATTTCTTTTGAAGTGCGTACGTCACGTTTACGGAAGATAACAATGGGTGGACACCATCCTTGCAATGCGTGTTGCAGCAGAAAGCCGGTTACCGCCGCAGGCAACAGGAGCCATCGCTTATCGACTAACGCCCCAAGGGCCACTCCAGCCAAGCTCAGGGTAGCCGCGTTCGCTTCCAGAGTGCGTTCAATATCCCACTCATGGTCGAGCTCGTTCAGACGCTGTTCAATTTCATGGCGATGTTGGGCAAAGTACGCGATGTTGTCTTCGGTGCGCCGCCGAATATGCTGGTTGATGCTTTCGGCAGTATTCTGCTCAACGCGTGAAGTCGTTGAAGGCAGCATGTGACCTCCTTATCCTTAAGTTAACATGTCCAAAGATATCTTTAACCAAGAGCTAACAATCTTAACGCTAATCTAGATCTACACTTTTAGTTCTATAATTCACTCTTAGCAAGCGGTGGTTTAAGCTCAAGCGCTGGTCAGCGGCTGCCTGAGAACCGCTTTGCTAACCACCACCCGCCAATCATTGCCACAAGCATCGCGACGAGAGGCGTGCTCAGTCCGACGACCGAGGCGATGGCAGGACCTGGACAGTAGCCCGAAAGCCCCCAGCCAATGCCAAAGAGCGCCGCCCCACCGAGCAAGCGGCTATCGAGTTCACGCTTGGTTGGTAGGTGGAATTTATCACCAAAAAAAGGGCTGCTCCGACGCAATACCAACCGGTAGCCGATGAAGGTAGTGATGACGGCCCCGCCCAGTACGAAGGCCAAGGTAGGGTCCCATTCGCCGGCGATATCCAGAAAGCCGAGAACACGCGCCGGATCGGTCATGCCTGAAATGGCGAGGCCGAGTCCGAACAAGAGCCCTGCGGCGTAAGCCATTAAGGTTCTCATGCCCCACCTCCTATCACATGTCGGGTGATATAGACGGTTGCCATGGCACTCAGCAAAAACGTGACGGTAGCCGCCATCGAACGCGGCGATAGACGTGACAGGCCACATACCCCATGACCACTGGTACAGCCGCTGCCGAGCCCTGTCCCGACACCCACCAACAGCCCCGCAATCAACATCAGCATCACGCCACCGGCGGGATCACCAATAACCTCATTGGGCTGTCCCACCACGTTTCCCAGACCGCCTCCCACCAGAACGAGCACAACAGGCCCGGTGACCAGGCCAACCAAGAACGCGGCCCGCCAAGCACTGTCGCCCTTTGGACGCGTCGTCACCAGCGTGCCGGCGATGCCGCTGATACCGGTGATACGTCCTAGCGTGGCCATCAACCAGGTAGCGGAAATGCCGATGAGTATACCGCCGGCCAGTCCTTGCAGATTTGAAGTCCAATCCACTTCGTTTACTCCTTAGTTTGCTGAACCCGTTGGGTGTTGGTTGCCTGAGCCAACGACGTTTTCTCTTGATGCAGGCTGCGCCAAGCATCGTAGGTACTGAGGAAGACCTCGCCGCCGAGCGCTTTCATGAAATCGGAGCCACGAAGCTTGTCCATAACCGGCCCCTTGACCTCGGCCAGATGCAGCGCCACGTCGGCATCCTTCAACCGAGCGTTGATCTCCTCTAGGCTTTCCAAGGCCGAGGCGTCGATGGTATTAACTGCCTGACACGCCAGCACGATATGCTGCAATTCGAAGTCCCGGGAAATCAAGGCCATCACGGTATCCTCAAGGTAACGGGCGTTGGCGAAATAAAGGCTTTCGTCGATGCGGAGTATGACCAGACGCTTATCGGTCTCAACGTCGTGGCGCAGGACATTTCGGAAATGCTCGCTGCCCGGGACTCGGCCGATCACGGCGCTATGGGGGCGGCTGGTACGGTAGAGATGCAAGGCGAGCGACAGCCCTACGCCGGCCAGGATACCGCTTTCCACTCCATGGCCCAGGGTGGCGATGATGGTTGCCAACATGGCTACGCCATCACTGCGGGAATAGGTCCAGTTTTTTTGCACCGCGCCCAAATCCACCAATGATAGGACGGCGACGATAATGGTTGCGGCGAGCGTGGCGATGGGGAGATAGGCGATCAACGGTGTCAGCAGCAACGCGGCCAGTGTGATGCCTATGGCCGTGAACGCACCTGCCGCCGGAGTCTGAGCGCCGGCATCGAAATTGACCACCGAACGGGCAAAGCCACCCGTCACCGGCATGCCGCCAGAGAAGGAAGACGCAATATTCGAAGTGCCAAGACCGATCAGTTCCTGGTTTGGCTCGATGCGTTGCCGACGCTTGGCGGCCAAGGTCTGACCTACCGATACTGACTCTACGAAACCGACCACGCTTATCAGCAAGGCAGCTACTAACAGTTCACGCCATAGCCCAAGGTCCATACCTGGTAAGGTAAGCGGAGGTAGACCGGCCGGTACTTCGCCCACGACGGCTACGCCGTGCTGGTCGAGCTGCCAGGCCCAACTCGCTAGGGTGGTCAGCGCCACGGCAAGAATCGGTGTTGCCTTGGACAGCATATCCGCTGAGCGTGACGGCAGGCCTAGCGACAGGAGCCCTAGCTTTAACCAACGCCGGGCAGCATAAAGAAAGGCCAGCACACCTAAACCGATGGCAAGAGTAATGCCATGGAGGCTTCCTACGTTTCCCCACAGATCGCCCAGCAATTCGATCATGTTGTGACCCGAGGCTTCCACCCCCAGTAAGTGTCGGGCCTGACCGATCGCGATGAGCAGCCCCGAGGCGGTGATGAATCCGGATATCACGGGATGACTGAGAAAATTGGCCAAGAAGCCCAGTCGCGCCACCCCCATGAGGATGAGAAGCAAACCAGACATCAGTGCCAGTACCAGTGCAGCACCCAAGTATTCCGGCGACCCTTGCGGGGCGACGCGACCGATGGCCACCGCTGTCATCAGTGAGACTACTGCCACTGGCCCTACGGCAAGGGTGCGGCTGGTCCCGAAAATAGCATAAACGAACAGCGGAGCGATGCTTGCATAAAGCCCCMCCTCGGGGGGAAGGCCCGCCAGCATGGCGTATGCTAGCGACTGCGGGATCAGCATGACGGTCACGATTACCGCTGCCAACAGGTCACTGGCCAACGTATCGCGTCTATAGCCGGGTAGCCACTGGAGGATGGGCAGATAATGCTTCAGGTTGGCCATAGCACGCTCACGACCCAGAATCACCCTTTGCCTGATGGGCTTGTTGTTCAAGCCTGTCGCGCAAGGGCTCCAAGTCATAGCCAGCCGCATTGGCTGATCCGATCAGCTCGGATACCGGACGCTGCGGGGCGAGTGATAATGCCCACAAATGGGCCACGCGTTTTCCCGTTCGGCAGAAGCCGAGCACGGGGGCCTTTGCAGAATGCAGCACATCTGAATAGGCGTCGATGTCCGCCTTTGCGTATTCCCCAGGCTTTACGGGAACTTCATGCCAGGCCATGCCCAGTGATTTGGCCTTAGCCTTGAGGGCATCGGGATCCGGCTGGTCATCACTTTCCCCGCGCGGGCGATTGGAGATAATGGTGCGGAACCCTTGTTCGGCAAGCTGTTCAAGTTCGTCGAGGCGAGGTTGTGCTGCCACGTAAAGGCGATCATCGAGTGGTTTGATATCCATAGGTTACCTCCTTGGTCGCTTTAGGAACGCGCCTCATCATCCCAGGCGGCCCCCGGTAGAGCATCGAGGGGAATCTTCAGGTAACGACGACCATTATCCTCTGGCTCTGGCAGGTCGCCGCCCCGGATATTGACTTGCAAAGCGTGCAGGATCAGTTTCGGCATGGGCAGCTTGGCGTCACGTTCGTTACGCAAAGCGATGAAGCTTTCCGCTGTCGGGCTGTCTTGGAGATGAATATTGGTTTCGCGCTGGACACTCACCGTGCTTTCCCACTCTGGCTCGCGATCGCCGGGCATGTAGTCGTGACCGGTAAAGAGCCGAGTGTCGTCCGGCAGTGCCAGGATGGCCTGAATGGAATCCCACAGTTTGTGAGCATTGCCCCCAGGGAAATCGGCACGGGCCGTACCACCATCCGGCTGAAACAGCGTGTCGTGCACGAACGCCGCATCGCCGATGACGTAGGTGATCGACGCCTTGGTATGGCCGGGCGAGAACATAATCCGGCCTTCTATCTCGCCCACGTGGAAAGTATCGCCCTCTACAAAAAGGTGGTCCCACTGTCGGCCGTCATCCGGAAAGTCGGGCCAGTTGTATATATCCTTCCATAGCGCTTGCACTTGCGTAACGTAAGCTCCTATAGCCGTTGGTGCCCCTGTCTTTTCCTTAAGATACTGTGCTGCCGAAAAATGGTCGGCGTGTGGATGCGTATCGAGTATCCAGTCAACGATGAGCCCCTCCCGTGCGACGTAATCTAGTAACTCATCAGCATGGTGGGTTGCAGTGGTCCCTGACTTCTCATCAAAGTCCAGGACAGGGTCAAGGATGGCACAGCGCCGTGTCGCAGGGKCACTGATAATATATTGAACGCTTGAGGTTCTTTGATCGTAAAAGCCGGCCACGTCCGGCCTGCCTGGTGAGKGTCGGAAATTACGCATATTCTTCCTCATTCTCCATTTTAGTTACAAGCCTAGACCATATTGGAATAACAAGAAAACAATGAAACATGTTTATACAAACATCAAGTAAAAGTGACATCTCCCCCTCTGATTGGGTTGCGCTACACTTTAGATTTCGATCCTACTAGCAAGGAGCACGGACATGCATGAGCGTTAGCACACAACAGTTCATAGGTCTCTTGGGTGAAGCAGATGCGGGGCTGCCTATTAATGAGCCATACCGTCGGCATGGTTTCTCGGAAGCAAGTTATTACTTATGGTGCAGCGAATTGGGTGGAATGAGCTAGCCAGATTCCAAGCGACTCAACGAACTCGAAGTCGCGAAGACAAGATTAAAGAAGCTTTTCACTGAGTCGCTACTGGAGATGATTGCCGCTAGCCACCGGGCTATTTAACTTCTGCCCAGCTTATAAATTAATAGGCATTAATACATGTAAAATTTAATAGTGCCTATTAAGCAAACAAAACCATAGAAAAAGCGCTTGCCATGTTTATTGGGGCAAGCGCTTTTTTACATATGCGCGCTAAAAAATTCCCATGTAACAAGCTAATTACTTAATGCTAGATGAAATTCCATATACAGAACAGCTACTTAGTCATTTAACATTAAGAGAGCATTAAGCGATATATCATAACACATTGACACGTATCAACTTTCTACCTTGAGCAAAGGCGTAATCTAAGGGTATTCCGACATTCGCCCTGCGAATGCCGTTTAATTCGCCAAGGAGGCGCTATGGACGCAATACGTCGCTCGCTCTTGGGTCAAATGGCACGCTTAAGTGCAGGCGCTGCGCTGATGCCGTTTTCAAGCCTTGCCCAAGCTGGCATTAATCAGCAACCTGCCCGCCGCGAAGGCGACCCAACTAAACGCTACGGTATGCTTATCGACTTACGCCAGTGCATCGGCTGCCAAGCCTGTACGGTGTCGTGTCATATCGAAAACGCTGCACCGCTGGGACAGTTTCGCACCACGGTCTCCCAGTATGAAGTACAGCATCAGGAAAGCGGCGAATTAGCCACCTTTATGCTGCCCCGGCTGTGTAACCACTGTGAAAACCCACCCTGCGTCCCGGTCTGCCCTGTAGAAGCCACTTACCAGCAGCAGGATGGCATTGTGGTGGTCGATAGCGACCGCTGCGTAGGGTGTGCCTATTGCGTCAATGCTTGCCCCTACGATGCTCGCTTTATTAACCAACGCACTCAAACCGCCGACAAGTGCACCTTCTGTGCCCATCGTCTAGAAGCCGGACTATTGCCCGCTTGCGTTGAGAGCTGCGTAGGCGGTGCCCGCGTGATTGGAGATATGCGCGATCCTCAAAGCCAAATCAGCCGCATGATTCATGAACATCGCGATGCATTGATGGTGCTACAACCAGAAAAAAACACCCTTCCTCAGGTGTTCTACCTAGGCATGGATGAGCGCTTCACCACGCGTCCTAAGGCCGAGCCCGTTGCGCTCGAAGTACTCGACCCCCACGGTCAGGAGATGGGCTATGAATTCCACCATTGAGCTACTGGCACCGCGCTATGACATCGCCTGGTACCCGTGGGCGGTTCAGTACTTTTTTATGATTGCGGTTTCCTACGCCAGCCTATGGCTAGCCGCCCCAGCACTGGTATTCGGTAAAAAAACCTGGCTGCCTACCGCACGTCTGGCGCTAATCGCTTGCGTTAGCACTACGCTAGTGGCGCCCGTTGCGTTACTCGCGGATTTGCACCAGCCACTGCGGTTCTGGCACTTCTACGCTTACGCCAATAGCCACTCGTGGATGTCGATTGGCAGCGTTGTTCTGCCGCTTTATTTGGTTAGCGTGCTTGGCCTTGCTTGGTTGGCATGGCGGCCCGCGCTGCAGGCACAGTGCGGCACTCCAGGACTCGGTGGCATGCTAGCCACCTGGCTTTCACTGGGCAGTGGCACAACGCCACGAGCAATAGTCGCGGTGGTAGGTCTGGCTGCGCTGGGGCTTTCCAGCGGCATTATGCTTTACACCGGTGCGGAACTAGCAATCGTAAAGGCCCGTCCGCTTTGGAACACCGTGTGGCTACCGCCCATGCTGGCGACCACCGGATTTATCGCCGCCTCCGGTCTGGTGTTAGTGCTGAACAGGGTTAGTGGGCTTTGTTCGCAAACCGCTATACGACAGATGCTGTATGTGCTGCTAGTGGCCTGTGCGCTAGCAGGATTGATCGCGCTTAGCTGGTTTTTAGATGGCGTAAATGCCCACGTAGGCTCAGTCGCCACCGCGCTGGAATCCGTGCGCCATAGCGCCTCGTGGCGCAACACTGCCCTCTGGGGAGGCATTACCGGCATCGCGCTGTTTGCCGCCGTGTTGTATTTATTGACTCGCCCTACCCTGCGCCAGCCCGGGCCGAGCGGCGCTCCAACCTCTAGCCAGCCAGCACTGTTTGCCTGGGCATGGTTGCTAGGCCTCGTCGCCATACACATGGGCTGGATGTTTCGCTGGGTGGTACTGATGGATGTTCAGCATGTGGCGCGCAATAGTGCCGGATTTCACCACTATGGTATTCCCGCCGGCTCTTCCGGCATTTTAGGCATTGTTGGCACCTTCGGTCTCTGGCTCGCCGTTATTCTCCTGATTGAACTGTTTATTCCCTGGCGACAGGCCCAACAAGGCGGCCTTATAGCAATGCCAACCCACGCTGCCCAAGATGCTTCTACTCATCCTCTCACCGCTAAAAAAGGAGCGTCTAGTCATGTCTAAGTCTGCTCAAGACCCGTCACGCCGCCGTTTTCTAAAAGGCGCTGCCGCCGCTGGTGGTGCAGCCACCTTTGCCGTGGGCTATGCCGACCCACTGGCAAAAATGGCCAAGGGCATTACCGGTAGCGCGGGTGAAAAACCCAGGCACAATATTCATGGCAACTCGCTGACCCCAGAATACCGCGTCGATTTAGACACTGGCGAACTCACCTTAACCCCCGGCCAGCGAGTCGCCTTCACTATTTGTTACGGCTGTACTACTCGATGCGGCGTGAGAGTGAGGGTCGATGACACCCTTGGCGAAGTACTGCGGGTATCAGGCAATCCCTACCACCCGCTGTCCGCCGACGACCATTTACCTATGCGTACACCGGTGGCGGATGCACTGCGTAGTGTTAGCGCCTATGGTGAACAGGGTCAGATAAACCGCTCCACCGCCTGCGCCCGTGGCAACGCCATGATGAGCCAAATTACCAACCCTTTCCGAGTCGACAACTGCCTGAAACGAGTAGGTGAACGTGGTAGCCGTCAATGGCAGAAAATCTCCTTTGAGCAGCTAATTGAAGAAATCTGCGAAGGCGGCGACCTGTTTAACGAAGGCCACGTTGATGGACTGCGCGATATTCGCGATCACGACACCCTGATTGACCCTGACAACCCTGAATATGGCCCCAAGGCCAACCAATTAATGGTGATGGAAGCCACTGACTACGGGCGTTCAGACCTACTCAAGCGCTTTACCCTCAATGCCTTTGCTACCCGCAATTATGGTCACCATGGCGCTTACTGTGGTTTGGCTTTCCGCATGGGATCTGGCGCGGTGATGAACAATATTGTCACCAACGCCCACGTTAAGCCAGATATCCAAAACGCACGCTTCATCATGTATATCGGCTGTGCGCCCAGCCAAGCGGGCAACCCGTTTAAACGCCAAGGCCGCTTGATTGCCCAAGCCCGTGCAGCCGGTACGTTGGAGTACGTGGTGGTCGACCCAGCGCTCAATGCCGCCACCTCCCACGCAGCCGACAACAACCGCTGGGTGCCTATTCGTCCTGGGACAGACAGCGCTTTTGCCATGGCAATCATCCAGTGGCTACTCGACAACCAAGGCTATGCTAGTGACTTCCTAGCTCTGCCCGGCCAAGCCGCCGCCAATGCAGCGGGCGAAACCACCCACTCCAACGCCACTCATTTGGTGATTGACACCTATGAACACCCCCGCAGAGGTTATTTTCTTCGCGCCAGCGACCTGGGCCTAGCGGAAGCGGATAACGATGCTGACTCGCCGATGGTAGTCGCCAATGGCGAACTCGCGCTAAGCGAAGAGGTGATGACCGCCGAGCTCTTTGCCGAACGTCCGGTTGAGCTTGCCGATGGCACCACCGTGACCGTCAAAAGCAGCCTGACGTTGCTAAGCGAATCTGCCCACGAGTMCGACCTAGACACCTATGCCGAGCATTGTGGCATTCCMAAGGCGACGATTATTGAATTGGCCAGCCGCTATGCCAGCCATGGCAGAAAAGCCGCTGTTAACTGTCACGGCGGCATGATGTCGGGTAACGGTTTCTACGCCGCGTTCAGCGTGCAAATGCTGAACTTACTGGCGGGCAACTACAACATGAAGGGTGGCAGCGCCGTGGGCGGCGGCACTTACAGCGGTACCGGCGAGGGCCCACGCTACGACTTAGCCAACTTTCCTGGTAAGCGCGCACCTCAGGGGGTATTTCTATCCCGCTCGCGCTTCCCCTACGAAAAGTCTTCCGAGTATCAGCGCAAAGTCGCCGCAGGCGAAAATCCTTACCCGGCTAGAGCGCCGTGGCGCTCGTTGGCACCGCCGACACTCACAGAGCACCTACCCTCTGCACTAGATAGCTATCCTTACCCCATCAAAGCGGTGATTGGCTGTATGGCCAACCCGATTTATGGTCAGGCCGGTCTGAAAAGCGTCATTGTCGACAAGCTGAAGGACCCTAAGCGTCTAGGGCTCTTTGTCGCCGTGGATGGCTTTATCAATGAAACCAACCGCTACGCCGACTACATCGTGCCTGATTCCGTGATGTACGAGGTGTGGGGGTTTACTGGCGCGTGGAAAGGCACCCTCGGCAAACTAACCACCGCCTGCTGGCCCGTAGTTGAGCCACGCCAGCAAAAAACCGCCGAGGGAGAACCGGTGTCAATGGACAGCTTCTTTATTGCCGTGGCCAAGCGCCTGGGTCTGCCCGGCTTTGGCGACAACGCAATTCCCGATGCCCAAGGAAATCTGCACCCGCTCAATCGCGCTGAGGATTACTACCTGCGAGCCGCGGCCAATATCGCTTTTCAAGAAGAGCCACTGCCAGAAGCAGATGACGCTGATATTGCTCATGGAGGCATTGCCCCACTGCTGCCTAAAATCGCAAGAACGCTAAAATCTGATGAACGCGCTAGAGTTGCCTATCTCTATGCCCGGGGTGGACGCTTTGAAGATGCCAGCGAGCACTTCATCGGTGAAAAATTGAAATACCAGTGGAAGCAAACGCTGTGTGTTTACAACGAATCGGTAGGCACCAGTATTGATACCACTAATGGCCTGCCCAATAGCGGCGTCCCCTGCCATAAGCTGCCTCAGATGGCGAACAAGCAACCTATGCGCGAGATATTTTCTGAGCAGGAGTGGCCGCTGCTAGCCTTCTCGTTCAAATCCAATCTGATGAACTCTTACGCCATTGGGAGTGAGCGGCTACGTATGATCAAGCCTTATAACCCGATACAAATGCACCGCCAAGACGCCGAGCGCTTTGGTATCCAGCACGGTGATACCATTCGCATAGAAAGCCCTGGCGGAAGCGTTGTGGGATTGGCACTAGTCAGTGAAAGCGTAATACCTGGCGCCCTGGGCATTGAGCACGGCTATGGCCACAAGGATTTAGGTGCCACGCCACATGTCATCGACGGGGTATCCCAGCCGGATATGCCCTGGATGCGTGCAGGTATCAATATTAATGACCTAGGCTTTCAAGACCCCACACGGAAAGTAGATGGCACTTGGCTAGAGCCAATCAGTGGGGCCAGCGTGCGCCAAGGCTTACCAGTAAAAGTTAGACGAGTCTAACCAATGCAGAGCAATAGAATATATACAGCTAGCTTTACAAATTTGGAATGAAAAAAACAAGGACGCCCTCATGAGCTTCTAAGGGTGTCCGCTAAGGCTGTAGTGGTCAATTAAAACTGGCCAACGGTTTATAGTTAACTCAGTATTTTTTCTCTGCCTGGTTCGGACACTTATCAACTTGACTAGAAACGCAACATTTTAACTGTCACTTATCTGCTAATTGCTGGCGATATGGTCGTTATATTCATTCATGAGTGGGTGCTCGGAGGAATTGTTGGCCTATTAGGCCGTAGCCACAGGCATGATCTTGTGTCATCAGATGACGAGGTTCAAAGGTCCAAAAGTGGTGGAGCCTAAATGCCCTAGCCTGGATATTGCATAAGACATGAAAAAGGCGGCTGAAAATCGGTTATAATTCAAGCTCCTACACAAGAACCAACCGCCTCAGCCGCCATGACAAAATGTACCACGCCGTCCGCTTCCTTTCCACGCTGCAAAGGCCGTCAGGTCATCGCCCGTTTCGATGGCGGTGATCTCACTTCCGACGGCGGTATCCTGCTGCTGCGGCAGCTCGATCGCGAGATGGGCCTGACCCGCGCCGTCGCTCGCCGGCTCAGCGACGAGCGCGACGCTCAGCGCTGCCTGCATCGCACCGAAACCCTGGTCCGGCAGCGCGTGTTCGGCCTGGCGCTGGGCTATGAGGATCTCAATGACCACCAGGCCCTGCGTCACGATATCGCCCTGCAGACCGCCGTCGATACCGATGGCGTGCTGGCCAGTCAGTCCACCTTGTGCCGCTTCGAGCAGCAAGCCGACCGGGACTGGGCGATCACCATCCACGAAGAGATGATCGAGCAGTTCATCCGCTCGTTCCGGCGGCCACCCAAGAAACCGCTCTACCTCGACTTCGATGCCACCGACGATCGGGTGCATGGCCAGCAGCTCGGGCGGCACTTMAACGGCTACTACAACCACTACATCTTCCTGCCGCTGTTCGTATTCTGTGGCGACCAGCTGCTGGTCAGCTATCTGCGTCCGGCCTCGCTGGATGCCGCTCACCACGCCGGTGCCATCCTCGCCCTGTTGGTCCGGCGGCTGCGCCAGGCGTGGCCTGAGGKGAAGATCGTCTTCCGAGGCGACAGCGGCTTCTGCCGTCCACTGATCCTCAACTGGTGTGACCGCCACGGCGTCGATTACATCATCGGCCTCGCCGGCAACAAGCGCTTGGCCAAGCTGGCTCTGAACATCGACTACGCGTCGGCCATCCGCTTCGAGAAGACCTGGGAGAAGGAGCGTGTCTTCGGCTTCATCGAGTACGCTGCCAAGAGCTGGAAGGAGCGTCGACGAAAGGYCATCGTCAAGTCCGAGACCAGCCGGCGTGGCTTCAACACCCGCTATGTGGTCACCAGCCTGCGCGGCTGCAGCGCCGAGTGGCTCTATGACCACCGCTACTGTGCTCGGGGCGAGATGGAGAACCGTATCAAGGAGCAGCAGTTCCTGTTCTCCGACCGCACCAGCTGCCACGAATGGTGGCCCAACCAGTACCGACTGCTGCTGTCGGGGTTGGCCTACCTGCTGCTGGAGCGGCTGCGCCGGGTCTACCTCAAGCGCACCGCCTTCGCCCAGGCCCAGGTCAACACCCTCCGCCTGAAGCTGCTGAAGATCGGCGCTGTCATCACCCGCAACACGCGCACGATTCGGCTGATGTTGAGCAGCCAGTACCCGGAGCAGGACCTCTTCCTGAAGCTGGCCAGCAAGCTGGTGCCGGGATAGCGCCGCGGCGTGCTGTCCCCGGCACAGAAAACACATGGGGGTAGGGGGAAATGCGCCTTGAGCTCAGGAAATTGATCAATATATAGCCAACTTCCAGCTCTGGGCGGCATCATCGCCACCAAACCTGGCATTTGGGTGCTGCTGMCCAACCCGATGCAACATCCGGGCTATCGCGGTTAATACTTTTTGACCGGCTCCTCCTAACACCGTCGAGAAAAGAGCTGCCCTTGTGACGCTACTACTAGAATCCTTGCAAGAATTTGATATCGACACCGGCCTTATGTACGCCGATGGCGATCAAGAGCTTTATCTTGAGGTGCTGGCGATGTTTCATGAGCAGCTAGTGACAGAGTTTGCGAATCTACCCCAGCAGTTGTCTGCTCCTATCACCGACGAGACGGCACGTCAGGTTCACACGCTAAAGGGGTCTGCTAGCTCTGTAGGCGCCAAGCAGATCGAGGCGGCGGCAAACACGATAGACCAGCGCATCAAAGAGGAAGCCTCCGCTATTGATGCCACCCTGCTGGAAAAGCTCAACAGCGCCATAATCGCAGCGGTTCAGGCGCTTAATCGCGCCTTATAACCCTAGGCTCACGCTAACCAGCCCGGCGGTGCTTTTCACGCTGCCTGCGATTAAAGGTATTGCAATGCATATCGGCATATTAGAAGACGATCCCATTCAGCGACGCTTCTTGGTCTCTGCACTTAACGACTGGGACGGGCCACGATCCCAGTGCGTTAGCTTTGAACGGGCTAGCGAGTTTTTGAAAGCAATGAGCAAGCAGACCTTTGACCTGCTGATCATTGACTGGTACCTACCCGATGCCGACGGAATGCAACTCGTGAAGCGCTTGCGACAGGATTTTGGCTGGCCTGGCCCGGTGCTTTTTATCACCGCAAGCCAAGGTGAAAATGACGTGGTTGTTGCCCTTGAAAGCGGCGCCGACGACTTTCTCACCAAGCCAATTCGCCCGGCTGAATTGCGCGCCCGTATCTTTGCGCTGGCACGCCGTACAGGGCTTAACAAAGATGTCGGCAGCAACACCCAGGCGTTTGGCGCTTACACACTAACGCCTGGCCATCACAGCATTGCCGTTAACGGCACACCGGTCGAACTTACCGCACGAGAGTATGAACTTGCCGCGCTCTTTCTATCCCACGCTGGTCAGCTCTTTTCCCGGCAAAACATACTTGAAATGGTGTGGGGGGTGCGCGCAGACCTCGCCACGCGCACAATCGACACGCATATTAGCCGCCTGCGGAAGAAGTTATCGTTTGACGGCACTTATGGGCTGCAGCTCAAAAGCGTCTATAAGTACGGCTATCGCTTAGAGCATAAAGAGGCAGACAAACCAGAGGTCTAGTGGCTTTGCTCTGGTTAATCATCAAGTTGCTATCTCCCACCACAGCGCTGAGCTCTCGACCAGCCAAGTTTGGCAGCGCTACGATAGCCAACACGTACTCGTTAGCACGCTTAACGTGCATTTTGCTTGTGGCCATCGATCAATGACTTTATTAGACAAACGTGCTTTCTACCTATTCGAAGTCAGCAGTTGCGGCGGTATTCGCGCAGCGGCGGAGCATTTGCATACTAATCCGTCGGTGGTGAGCCGCCAGATCCGCTCGTTGGAACAGGCGCTGGGTATGGCGCTTCTGGAGCGTCAGGGACGGCATGTCATGCTCACAGAGGCGGGGCAGTTGGTGGTGGATGGCTTTCTAGCCCAGCGGCGGCTGAGCTCTGAGCTAGGCGATACGCTGTCGCGGCTGCGTAACTTGCAGGCTGGAAAGGTGGTGGTATCGGTGGGTGATGGATTTGTGGATAGCTTTATTAACCATGTGATGAAGCGGGTTTCTGAACACTACCCAGATGTACTCATCGAAATCAAAACTGGCATTTACTACCCCCGTGAACCCCATGAGATGGTGGCTAACGACGAGGTAGATATTGCCATTACCTATGGGCCGATCTCCGATCCGCGCTTGGTGGTGCACTCGTTTGAACGAGGGCCGTTGTGTGCGCTAGTCGCTCCTTTCCATGCGTTGGCAGGGCATAAGTGCGTGAGCGTGGCTGAACTACTGAAGCATAAGTTGATCTTTCTGCCCGATGTGTCGGGCTCTCAGCAGTTTGTGAATGCGTTATTTGGCGCAGCGGGGCAGCCTGCCACACCGGCGTACCGCTGTAATTTGCACTCCGTCTCGCGGCGTATGGCGAGTGCGGGCATTGGTGTGTCGTTTATGACAGCAGCCGCTGCACGCAGTGAAATAGAGGCGGGCCTGTTAAGAGCTATTCCGATCAGCCATCCCATGGCGGCCACCAGCCAGGGCAACTTGGTACGGCGCGTCGGCAGAAGGCTGTCGCCCGCTGCCGACTATTTATGGAAGTTAATGATGGCGATGCAGTAGCGCTAGTTCGCCATCATGTAAACGCCGGGGCCAATGGGCCAACCCATCATCAGCCAGAACATCAGAAACGCCGACCAAGCCAGCAAGAAGCCCATAGCCAGAGGCAGCATGGTGGCAATCAGTGTGCCCAGCCCCATATCCGGTTTGTAGCGCTGCATGTAGACCAGAGCCAACGAGAAGTAGGGGCTCATGGGAGAGATGATGTTGGTGCTGGAATCTCCAATGCGGAACATCGCCAGCACGAAGGCGGGATCGAAGTCGATCATCATCAGCATGGGGMMAAACACCGGAGCCATCAGCGCCCACTGCGCCGAGCCGCTGGTCATAAAGACGTTCAGCACCGCACTCATAGCGATAAACGCCCCGACGAGGGGAAGCCCGGTAAAGCCAGTGCTTTGCAGAACGTTCGAGCCTTCGATAGCGATAAACTGGCCAAGCTCCGACCAGCGGAAGTAAGCAATAAACTGTGAGATCGCGAAGAACAGCACCAAGGTAGGCGCAAGGTCGCTGGCAGATTCCGCCATACGCTGGGGCACATCGCGGCTGCTAGTAATCTTGCCGGTGGTGATGCCGTACACCAACCCAATGGTGACGAAGTAGATAAACATCAGCGGCACGAGCGAGCGCAGAAACGGCGAAGGAATCAAACCGCCATCTTCGTTGCGCAGTGGCGAGGCTTCGGGGATCACCACCAGCAGGATCAAGGCAATATAGGCCAGCGTTGCCAACCCTACACGCTTAAGGCCACGTTTTTCGGCTTCCGTCAGCGTTGGCGTGACGACCTCGGTTTTGAAATCTTTGCCCATGGGGAGTGTGCGCTGCAGCCTTGGCTCTACTAACTTATCGACAACTAATGTACCAACTGTGGCAAGCACAAATACCGAGCAGGCCACAAAGTAGTAGTTATCTACCGGCGAGATATAAGCATCCGGGTCCACTAGGCGAGCGGCATCGGTCGTAATACCGGCAAACAGTGCATCGCCGACGGTGATAAACAAGCTGGCATCAAACCCTGCGCCAGCTGCTGCGTACGCAGCAGCGGCCCCGGCCACGGGGTGCCTGCCCACCGAGTAGTACACCATCGCCGCCAGCGGGATCAGGATGAGGTAGTTGGCATCGGAGGCGATGCTGCCGCAAATACCGGCCATGAAAACGCAAAATGTCAGCATGGAGGGGGGGGGCTTTTGCGACGCTAACCTGCATCAGCGTGGACATTAGCCCCACCTTATCAGCAAGCCCAATACCAAACATCACCACTAAAATCAGCCCAAGAGGCGGGAAGTTGACGAAGTTACTGACCACGCTGGTCAGCATAAACTCGACGCCATCCGCCGAGAGCAGGCTGCGAACGGTCACTTCGGCCTCGGTTTGTGGGTTGATCGCCGAGACGCCTAGCGTGGCTAAAATAGCGGAAATAACCACCACCAGGGCGGCCAAAATAGCGAATAGGATAAACGGGTGAGGCAGCTTGTTGCCTACCCGCTCGATGGATGCGAGTACACCTTGCATGACAGTTTCCTTAGTAAGAAGCTTTATTGTTAAAGGTTGTGTTTTTATGCCACTTAGCGTGGCGGCTAGCGCTGTTGACCGCGCTTCAGCAGTGACGTGGCGAGCGCCACAAACATGCCGCCTGCGACGGGCAGAACGGCATCGTTAAAGTCGTAACGTTCGTTATGCAGATAGGCGCTGTCGCCGTTACCCACAAAGAAGAAACACCCCGGTACTTCTTGCAGGTAGAACGAAAAATCCTCCGCGCCCATGGTGGGCATGTAGTCTAGCTGCTGAATATCAGCGCTGACGCCTTGCTCTGTCGCAATCGCCAACACACGTTCTGACCAAGCGGCGTCGTTGACGAGCGGAGGAATTTGGTGCTGATGCTCTAAATGGAAACAAGCACCGTGGGCTGTGCAAACCCCGTTAACGACTTGCTCCAGCTTGCCAACCAACGCGGCGCGGGAGCTTTCCCGGTCGCTGCGAATATTCACTAGCAGTTCCGCTTGACCAGGGATCACATTGGCGGCGTCGCCCGCATGAAAGGCCGCCACAGTAATCACTCCTGCTTCCAGCGGTGATTTATGGCGGCCTACCAGCCCTTGCAGCTGTTGAACGAGCGAAGCTCCCACATAGATAGGATCGACTGCTAAATGTGGCATAGCCGCATGGCCGGAGACTCCTTCAATAGTGATTTTGAACGTGTCGTTACCGCCCATGGCAGGGCCAGGTTTGACGAAAAGCTGCCCTTCGGGAAAGCCGGGGCGATTGTGGTAGCCAAAAATGGCGTCTACCTGCGGGTTTTGGAGCACACCCGCTTTCACCATCTTATCGGCACCGTTACCGCCTTCTTCACCAGGCTGAAACAGCAGTTTGATATAACCGCAGAGCTGGTCGCGCTTAGCCATAATGGCTTCAGCGGCAAGCAGTAGCGTCGCGGTATGGCCATCGTGGCCGCAGGCATGCATCAAACCTTCCCGTTGGGAGCGGTGCTCAAAATCGTTGGTTTCTTTGATGGGGAGAGCATCCATATCGGCCCGAAACGCTACCACTGGGCCTTCGCGACCGGTGTCTAACTCGGCAAGTAMACCGGTCGTAGCAATGCCTTCTGTGACCTGATAGCCCAGCGCCTTTAGCCGCTTGGCCACCAGCATAGCCGTATCGGTTTCCTCAAATTTCAGCTCCGGGTTCTGGTGTAACTGGTGGCGTATGGCGACCGCATCGCCGATTTGCTTTGGGATGAAAAAGGGAGATGAAAACATATCCTGTCCTTGCCATTGTCAGTGTCGTTATGGGCGTAGGTAACGCTAAGCGACTTAGCAGGCAGGAACGAGTGCTTAAAATGGTGAGTTTGTTGCTTTAAAAGCAACGATGAGACATTAGAAGGTTAGAAAGGCCGTTGGCAGCTCGCTCTATTCGGCCATTCATAACCCAGGTTGCCACCAGCCGCCACGCAGTGTTCGGCGGTCTCAATCGCGTTTACAAAGTATCCTGAACAAGCGACCACTACGCTACTCATACACAGGCAGCGGCTCCTCAACAGCACGCGATGACTGGCTGCCAGCCTTCCGGCGAGTAGCGCTCTAAGCCTCCTTCTCCCATGCGGGTGAGCCACAGCCAGCGGTGATTGATTAAATCTGCGATCACCGGCTGGCGTTCAATAATCGCCTCGATGCGCGCTTTGGGCGCGTCGATCACCACCGTTAAGCGCAGCGGTTCGTGGTGGAGTTTCTCGCCATCACGCAGCGACTGCTCCGGTAGGCCAATTCGCAACTGAGGCGAATTACCCTCAATGACGCCTATATGACCACCCACCACTGAATGCAGCAGCTTGTTGCCCGCTCCATATAGCTCTGGCACCACGGTAGACGCGTAATACTGCAGGTTGATCCAGCTGGCGACCAGCATCGGTGCCATCATTAGCCCTTCCAATACGCTGCCATCCGGGTCTTGATCGGGGTGGTAGTCGTGCAAGAATGCGCGCCCTTCCAGCGCTTTCCCTTGGGTGCACGCCCGTGGCGCTATAATCAGCGCGGCGTTATTCACCAGTCCCCACTCAGGCCGGGGCTGAGCCCAGTCGGCTCCGCGCATCGCTAGGGTTTGCAGGCGCTTGATGTGGTCGGTGTCGTTCACCCCTAGGGCAGGAGCACGCTCTTGCCGGGTGGCTTCACCCGCTCGCTGGGTGCCGTTTTCAAATTCAGCCAACGCGCCTTCCAGCGTTTTGGGCATCTGCTCATCCCGGTACACATGCACCCGGTCGGTGAGCGTACAGTGGGTCGCTGCCAGCACATAAAAGGGGCTGGGTAAGGCGATACCCGCCTGTCGAACGGCCTGCTGAACCTCCAGATCGTTCAGCAGCGCAGCGGCCACCCGCGCATTCATGCCACCGCCCTGCCCGCCACAAGCGCCGCAGGTTAGCCCAGCGTGGTGTGGATTATTTTCGCTTTGCGAATCGTGGCCCACCAGCACCAGCAGCGACGCGGCTGGGTTGCCCAGCAGGGTTAGCAAGTTTTTCGCTAGCGTAATTTTTTCATGGCGCGTAATGGGTTCGCCGTCGTAGGTGTGAAAAAGCCCAGCAGGCGCATCACACTGGGGCACCGCCGCCTGCTTGCGCAGGCTGTCCTTGATCAGCTTCCAGCCCCAGGCAATCCCGGTGGTCTCCACCAGGGTGAAGGTCGACAGCGGAGCGTACTTTGCGTGCCGAACGCTTTGGCGCTGGCTCTCTTTCTGGTAACGCTGCACGCCCCGTTTTTGAGGCTCTGCGCTGCCCACCCGATACGTGGGTTTCAACAATCCAGGCACGCGGGGCTGGGCACGTTCAGGCCCCGTAGCCGCATCGGTCACCGGCATGGCGAAGAATCCCGCCACGCCCAGCGTGGCTACCGTGGGCGCGGCGCCCTCTAAGTGACGACGAAACCGCTCGGAGCGCACATCAATACAAAACGCGGCCTGCACCTTGGGAGCAGAGAAATGCTCGGTATTAGGTGTGGCTAACGTCGTGGCTAGCGCCCGCTGATAGCCCAGCTCATAGGCGTGCTGCCAGCACCATAGCGCCTCATTCTGAGTAGAATCGGCGGCGGCATCGGCGGTTTCCCATTGGGCAAACCACTCGCTCTGTTGGAGGCGGGTTAGCTGGTTCATTCCTAACCACTCCCAGGCCAGCACCATCGCTGCAAGCTGGGTAATACCCGCTTCTGCCTGCTGGTGGGCGGTATGCCAGCCAATGCCTTGGCACCAAGAGGCCCACCCATTAACGCGCAGTAACAACGTATGGGCCAGCACCTCAAACACTTCTGGGGTGAGCGCCCAATCTGCGGCTATTTGCTCAACCGCTGCGGCGGGGTCATCTGGCAGAGTTTGTAGCGCCTGGCGCTGCGCTTTAGACCAGCGCAGATCGTGCTGTGCCGTCGTTTTCCAGAAGTGATAAAGCGAAGGCACAGAACGGCTTKCCCAGCGCTGCTGGTGGTGGTCGAAGTAGCTCGCACAGCTCTCCGCGAGCGGATCAAACCCCACATGCTCTTCGAGCATGTCCCAGGCGCTACGTAGCGGCGCTACAGGCTTTAGGGGTGATGCCAAGTAGCCCAGAAGGCTCTGCTCGCTATAAGCGTAGCTACCTTGGCGCAGCGCCTGCTGCAGGTCTTGCGAAGTAATCCGTCCCTCTTCCCATGCGTTGCGATAAAACTCAGCGGGCATCGTCATCGGTTGCCCAGCACGACGGCTTAGCGCATAGCTCACTTGCTCAATAGGCTGGTGCTTCAGGCCCCMCCAGGGGTTCACCGCAATCCACTGATCCAGCGGCCACACCGGTGCGATGGCGTCGGTCGCGCGTTTCAGCGCATCGCGGTAGTGCTTTGGCGACGGCTCTGATGAAAGAGGTGAAGATGTCGATGTTTCCAGTGCAGCGGGCTGACTCATGACCACTCTCCTTTTAAACCGGGGGCCAGCGATGAGCGACGCGACCAGGCACGGATGGGAGCCACGGCATCCACCGCGCGCTGAAACGGCAGTGCCAAGTAAAGCCCTTGGCTAAAGTGCACGCGCCAGCGCGCTACCCAAGCGGCCTGGGGAAATAGCGTAACGGCGCCAGCGGCCAGCACCAGGCTTGCTAGCATCAGCGCACCCAGTAAGCCTGCCGTAAGGGTTAAGGGCGTGTAGGCGCTGGGCAGTGCCGGTGCCAGCACGCTGTGCAGCAAGGCATAGAGCGGCACCAGTGCCAGCGCCATTCCTACCAGCGCTAAACGCTTGGGTTTGGCCATGCCCACCGGCATACCTAACAGCGTGCTGCCCACCGCTAAGCTCAGCAGTGCGCCCAGCAGCGGGTTGTGGCTGACCAATGCAGGCCATAGCGCCAGCACGGCGGCAGCAAGGGCCGCTGCAGGCAGCGCAAGGGAGAGACGTTGACGCAGTGGCGCAAGCGGCAAGCGTTCACAGCGCGAGGCCCGCACGGTTCGGCCAGACGCTAAGAAGGAGTGGGCTTTGTAGAGCGAGTGCGCCAGCAGGTGGGCCAGCGCCAGGGTGTACGCCCCTACGCCAATCTCGAACAGCATAAAGCCCATTTGTGCGCAGGTAGACCATGCCAGGGCATGCTTGACGGAGGTTTGCGTCAGCATCGTCATCACCGCTACCAGCGCAGTGAAGCCACCCACCACTATCAGTAGGTAGTGCCCCAGCGTTACGCCATCAAACACCGGAAACAGACGCAGCCACACAAAGCCCCCCAGGTTAATCACCCCCGCGTGCAGCAGTGCGGAGACCGGCGTGGGGGCTTCCATGACTTTGATCAGCCAGCCATGCATCGGCACTTGGGCACACTTACACAGCGCAGCGATGGCCAGCGCCACTGAGGCGGCCTCCACCTGCCAGTTGCCGGAGGTAGCGGCGGCTGCGGCAAACAGCTCGGGTAATTGAAAGGTGCCGAAACGAGCATAAAGCAGCGCCACTGCCGCGATTAGCGCGGCATCTCCAATACGGCTTACCACAAATTTTTGCCACGCTGCTCGCTGGGCTTCTACACGCTCAGGATAAAGCGTGAGCAGATGGTGAAGCGCCACGCTCACGCCGACCCAGGCAATCAGCATCACAACCAAATGGTGGGTAAAGACCAGCAGCATCACGCTAGCCAGCACAACCAAGCACCAGGGTAAAAATCGGCGCTCACCACGGTCACCTTTTAGGTAACCTTCCGCAAAGCGCAGCAGCACCGTTCCTAACAAGCTGATGAGTAGCGCCATCCACACGGCCAAACCATCTGGATATAAGCCCAGCGGCTGAGCGGCTTCCGGTAGGCCGGTGGGTACACCCAACGCATCCAGCACCAGCAGCCCGCCCACCGCTAGACTTGCTACCAGCGCGCTTGCCGTTAACCAACGGCCTATTTTCCAAGCGCGCTGCAGCGATGCGGGCGCGCTGGCCCGCGCGCTAACGCCCGCCATCACCAGCAGCGATACCGGAACCAATAACCAAAGCGCCAGTAGAGACAACACCGTTATATCAACAAAATTTGGCATAGCCCTTCCCCTTTGTCGTGTGTAAACGACTATGCCGCGCTCATTACGATATAAAAAATAGTTTATTTTTTATAAAACGTTCTTTAAAACAGAACGTATAGCCAACACGCTGCCTGAGGTTCCGCCGCTATGAAGCTCAACTACCACCACCTTTACTATTTTTGGCAAGTGGCAAAAGCGGGCCACCTAACTCGCACAGCCGAAGCGCTGCACGTCTCTCAATCGTCGCTTTCGCAGCAAATTCGTCAGTTAGAGGAGCGCTTGGGCCAAGCGCTTTTTATCCGTGAGGGGCGTCAACTCCACCTTTCTGAAGCGGGCAGGCTGGCGTTTGACTATGCGGAAACCATCTTCACCCAAGGCGAGGAGCTGAGCGCGCTGTTTGCTGAAGGCGGCCACGCTCACCGGGAGGTGGTGCGCGTAGGGGCAGTGGCCACGCTATCGCGTAATTTTCAGGAAGGCTTTGTAAGGCCGCTGCTGGGCAGAGACGACCTGGATTTGATACTGCAAAGCGGCGGGCTAGATGACCTCTTKCGACGACTTTCTGCCCACAAGCTGGACGTGGTGCTCTCGAACCAGCCCGTGCGCGGCGATAGTGAGCACCCCTGGCGCTCTCAGCGATTAGCGCGCCAGCCGGTGAGCTTGATTGCATCCCCCCGCCTCTCACCACCCCCGGCATTTCCGCACGGGCTAAGCGGCCACGCCTTTATTCTACCGGGCGCTGAAAACGCCACCCGCCACGCCTTCGACCAGCTTTGTAGCCACTACCGCTTGACCCCTAAACTGGCCGCCGAGGTAGACGACATGGCCATGATGCGCCTACTGGCCAGGGACACTCAGCACATTGCCGTGATGCCGCCGGTGGTTGTGCGTGACGAGCTGAACAATGGCACGCTAAAAGATTACGGTGCACTGCCCGGCGTATGGGAGGAGTTTTATGCCATTACCCTGCAACGGCGGTTTGAATCCCCCAGCCTAAAAGCGCTGCTAACGCGAACAGGCGAATCGCTATTGGATTAGCGCCAAGACAAGCAAACGCCTTACCGTGCTAACACCGCTGCCACGCCGCGCTCGGCCGCTTCAATGGCCCCTGCTAAATAACCGGCATACTGCTTACCCCACTCGCTACCAATCCCGGTTAAGCAGGGCTGCCAAGGGCCATCGGCAGCGTGAACGGGCGGTGCCATGCCATGATGCTCGCTGGGCAGTTGATCCGCGTGGGTGGACGTGAACGGCTCCAGCGCCCAGTCTTTAATCACATCCCGCTTTGGGTTCGCCGCTTCCGGGCCAAACAGCCTGGCCAACTGCGCACGGCAGTGCTGGCGCAGCGTCTCATCGTCGATCTGCGCCCGTGCGCTGGCAGGCAAACTAAAAAAGCCAAACAGCGCCCCGACGCCATCCGGATGGGACGCATCATGAATTTCACCCAGCGGGCCGATCAAGCTGCGCGCCTCGCCCGAAAGCTGCGCCTTTCGCCAAAACGGGGTGGGATACAGGGCGACATATTTACCGTGAGGCGCCATCCAGGTAGCGGTATTTGCCCAGTGATGGCTCAGCTGCTCCGGTAGCGGCGGCGAAAACGTCACCGCCTGCGCGGCTAACCTGGGCGGCACCGCCAGCAGCACATGCTGCGCACTGTAACGCTGCCCACTAGCGCACTTAAGTACTACGCTGGCGTTGGCGGTGAGCGACATCGACTGAACCGCCTGCCCGGTGTGAAGTCGTGCAGCATCGATGCGCTGGCGCAACGCGTCAATCAATGCCTGCATACCGCCTCGCAGCCGCATAGACGGCGGTTGATTCACAAAACCCTGCATGCGCACAGGCCGAAGCTGCTGGGAGCGCTCTACCACCATATCGCCCGTTTCATACTGGGCAAACGACGTAAGCCCCAGCGACGCCACCAGCGCTCCTAGCGCGTGCTGAAACCCCGGCCAATACCACGAAGGCCCCAAATCAAACGCCTCCATCGTGCGCGCCTCATCAGGCACTAACGACGCAATACGCCCTCCCGCCCGCTCCCGCGCTTCCAGCACCACATAATCCGTGATGCCCCGCTGTTCCAACAAAGTCGCGGCATACAGCCCCGCCAACCCAGCGCCTACAATAACGATACGTGATGCGTGCATGGCAACTCTCACCAGTTAATAAGACTCAAAATCCTACAGGGATATAATAGGTTGCATGGTATGCGGGTATAGCTTTGGCAACAGTGTGCTGCAGAGTCGCCAAGAGCTGGAGGTGCGTATTCGCGMCCAGTTACGCATGGGATGCGAGCGCCTGGGCCTAACGCTCACCTACGATACCGATATTGCCGTTGAGTTTGAGCAGCTTATTCGTCAAGTCTAAGCGATTTATACTAACAAAAAGCAGGGAGCGCCCTGACTACAGTTTATAACACGCCTCAGGCAAAGGGCTTACAGGGCGAATAGGGCGAATAGGGCGAATAGGGCGAATAGGGCGAATAGGGCGAATAGGGCGAATAGGGCAGTATCACCCAATAAAAAAAGGCCTTACTTAACCGTTATTAAGCAAGGCCCCGGCGTTCATTGTGCTACTGGGTTCGCTGCTAGCGCCACCTATTTAGCAGCGCTCCGCCCGCAAAAGAGCACAACGTTTAAACGTTATTTATTGGCTGACCAGCATCTCAAGCGAGCGCTCGATAATGGAAAGCCCCTCTTTCAGCACATCAGAAGGGGCGGTGATCGGCACTAAAACGCGAATGGTGTTGCTGTAAAAACCGCAGGAGAGCAGGATAAGACCTTGCTCGCGCGCCTTAGCACACAGAGCCTGAGCCATGGCGGCATCCGGTTTGCCATGTGCGTCCAGCAGCTCGAAGGCGGCCATGGCGCCAAGGTTACGCGGGTGGCTCACCATCTCAAAGCGCTGCTGCCAGACAGCAAAGCGCTCAGCGAGTAGACGGCCCATTTGGGTGCTACGAGCCAGGATATTTTCCTCCTCAATCGTATCCAACACCGCTAGCGCTGCGGCGCAGGAAAGCGGATTACCGCTATAGGTACCGCCCAGCGAGCCGGGGCCAGAAGCATCCATGACCTTGGCGGTACCAACAATCGCGGAGAGCGGCATGCCGTTCGCCAACGACTTAGCGGTAGTCAACAGATCCGCTTCGATACCACTATGCTCTAGGGCAAACAGTTTGCCCTAGAGCAAAACCCGACTGAACTTCATCAATAATTAACAAGATGCCATGGCGGTCGCACAGTTCACGTAATGCTTTTAAGTAGCTGGGAGAGGCAATATAAAAACCACCTTCACCTTGAACTGGCTCAATGACAATTGCCGCTACTCGGTGCGCGGGAATATCCGTTTTGAACAGCTTTTCTATTGCGTCAAGCGCCATTTCGTCGCTAATTCCGTGCAAGGGATTAGGGTAAGGAGCACGGTAAACGTCGCCCGGCATGGGGCCAAAATCGTTTTTATACGGCAACACTTTGCCGGTCATTGCAAGCGTGAGCATAGTACGGCCATGGAAGGCGCCGTCAAAAGTGATAACCCCTGAACGGCCGGTCGCTGCACGCGCAATTTTAACTGCGTTTTCTAAAGCTTCGGCGCCTGTGTTAACAAGCATCGCTTTACGATCGGGCCCTTTCACCGGCGCTTTCTCGCATAGCCGCTGGCACAGCTGAACATACGGTGCATATGAAATTACCKCCGAACACGTGTGCATTACGCGCTCTAACTGCTCCTGTACGGCCTTGACGATACGAGGATGGCGATGTCCAAGGTTTAAAACACCAATGCCCCCCGCAAAATCAATCCAGCGGCGGCCATCCTCATCCCACAGCTCGGCATTTTCGGCGCGAGCGACAAACTGCTCGGTTGGGGTTGCCGCACCGTTGGCAACATAACGTTGTTTGAGCGCATTTAGCTCAGCATTGGTGAAGTTATGGGTCATGACAAAATCCTAACTAGCTGATGTTATAAGCTAAGAAACAGGCTGCTAACTCGGGCTAATGGCATAGCGCGTTAACAGCGTGAAAAAAGAATGAAAACGAGTAGGTGCAGCGCGCTACATTAGAGCCCACCCATGCAAACGTATTTAAGCTCGGTAAAGTCTTCCAGGCCGTAGTGAGAGCCCTCACGTCCAAGACCCGACTCTTTAACGCCGCCAAACGGTGCGACTTCTGTTGAGATCAGCCCCTCATTAACGCCCACCATGCCGTACTCAAGGCCTTCCATCACTCGCCAAATGCGGCGGTAATCGCGGGCGTAGAAATAGGCTGCCAAGCCAAAGGGCGTGTCGTTAGCCATGGCGATCGCTTCATGTTCATCTTTAAAGCGGAACACCGGTGCTAAGGGGCCAAAGGTTTCCTCGCTTGCGACACACATATCAGGCGTCGCCTCGGCAATCAGCGTAGGGGCATAGAAACTATGGCCCAGTTCATGGGCATGGCCACCACAGACTAAGCGGCCTCCTTTGGCAATCGCGTCATCCACATGGCGCTGCACTTTGTCGACTGCCGCCTGATTAATCAGTGGTCCAATCAGCGTGCCTGGCTCGCGCCCGTCACCCACGGTTAATACCTTCMCTTTCTCAGCTAGCGCGTCAACAAAGGCGTCATAAATACCGTCCTGAACCAAGAAGCGGTTAGTACATACACAGGTTTGTCCCGCGTTGCGGTACTTAGAGGCAATTGCCCCTGCAACCGCTGCGTCTATATCGGCATCGTCAAACACAATAAAGGGTGCGTTACCGCCAAGCTCCATGGAGACTTTTTTAACCGTGCTGGCGCACTGCGCGAGCAGCATCTTACCCACGGGGGTGGAACCAGTGAACGACACCTTACGAACGCGTGGGTCAGTAGTTAGCACTTCGCCTATAGCGGCAGGTGTCGACGCGGTCACCACGTTGATAACGCCTGCGGGCATACCGGCGTCTTCTGCCAGCTTAGCCAGAGCAAGGGCCGTTAGCGGTGTCGCCTCGGCGGGTTTAATCACCACGCTGCAGCCAGCAGCAATGGCGGGGGCACACTTACGTGTGATCATCGCCATAGGGAAGTTCCAGGGCGTGATGGCTGCCACAACCCCAACCGGTTCACGTAGCACCAACAGGCGTTTGTCAGCGGCGTGTGTCGGCAGCGTTTCACCGGACATGCGCTTGGCCTCTTCCGCGAAGAACTCGATAAAGCTGGCGCCGTAAACCACCTCACCCCGAGCTTCAGTCAGCGGTTTACCCTGCTCTAGGGTCATCAGCTCAGCGAGTTCTTCGGCATGGTCATGGACACGTTCAAACCAAGCCCGCATGATGGATGCGCGCTGTTTGGCGGGCATCGTTTTCCAGCCACTCCACGCAGCGTGGGCGGCGGCAACAGCGTCACGCGCTTCTTGCTCCCCCAAGTCGGCCACGTGAGCCAGCAGCTCACCGGTTGCTGGATTGGTGACCGGAAAATGCGTCGTACCGATGTGCCAGCGTCCGCCTATCAGCGCAGCGGCAGTCCCCTCAGTCAATAATGCGTTGAACAGTGTCATGGCGGCCTCCTGATATTATTATCAGCGGGCACGCTAGCATCACTTGTGGTGACGCCCTATGGACCAATTTTCAGGCCGATTGGACCAATGTGTTCGGTCCACGGCATAATCTTTTTCTTTTGAAAGGGGCAAACCATGCCTGATACGCTGCCTCTTGCTCCCTTGCTGGAGTATTTCAGCCTTCAACCGGAGCGGCTGGGTAAAAGTGTACGAATCGAACAGGCGCTCCGGCTGGCGATACTTAATGACTGGCCAGAAGGCAGCAGACTTCCGGCCCACCGTATCCTATGCAGCTACTTGGGCGTCGCACGAGACACCTTGGCGCAAGCCATGCGGGTACTCATCGAAGAGGGCTTCGTCATCACAGGTCAGGGCCAAGGCACCTGGACGCGGCGCCCCGCTTCAACCCGCCCTACTCGTTCGTTAGATACCGCGCAGCTATCGTTACGGGCAAATAAAATTCTTAAAGCGCACAGCGCCAGCACCATTCAAAGCGGCGCTTTTATGCCCGGCATTCCAGATATCACACAGTTCCCCATGGCCAAATGGCGAGAGCTATACGCCAGTGTCACCGTACCGCGCAACGTATTGCTACTGTCATACTCCGGCGGGGGGTATGGACCACTCAAGCGCGCTATTCGGGATTTCCTGTGGCGCTGGCGCCGCCTAGCCTGCGATACTGACCAAATTATTATTACTGACGGCACCCACAACGGTATTGAGCTATGCGCGCTAGCCTGGATATTGCATAAGACATGAAAAAGGCGGCTGAAAATCGGTTATAATTCAAGCTCCTACACAAGAACCAACCGCCTCAGCCGCCATGACAAAATGTACCACGCCGTCCGCTTCCTTTCCACGCTGCAAAGGCCGTCAGGTCATCGCCCGTTTCGATGGCGGTGATCTCMCTTCCGACGGCGGTATCCTGCTGCTGCGGCAGCTCGATCGCGAGATGGGCCTGACCCGCGCCGTCGCTCGCCGGCTCAGCGACGAGCGCGACGCTCAGCGCTGCCTGCATCGCACCGAAACCCTGGTCCGGCAGCGCGTGTTCGGCCTGGCGCTGGGCTATGAGGATCTCAATGACCACCAGGCCCTGCGTCACGATATCGCCCTGCAGACCGCCGTCGATACCGATGGCGTGCTGGCCAGTCAGTCCACCTTGTGCCGCTTCGAGCAGCAAGCCGACCGGGACTGGGCGATCACCATCCACGAAGAGATGATCGAGCAGTTCATCCGCTCGTTCCGGCGGCCACCCAAGAAACCGCTCTACCTCGACTTCGATGCCACCGACGATCGGGTGCATGGCCAGCAGCTCGGGCGGCACTTCAACGGCTACTACAACCACTACATCTTCCTGCCGCTGTTCGTATTCTGTGGCGACCAGCTGCTGGTCAGCTATCTGCGTCCGGCCTCGCTGGATGCCGCTCACCACGCCGGTGCCATCCTCGCCCTGTTGGTCCGGCGGCTGCGCCAGGCGTGGCCTGAGGTGAAGATCGTCTTCCGAGGCGACAGCGGCTTCTGCCGTCCACTGATCCTCAACTGGTGTGACCGCCACGGCGTCGATTACATCATCGGCCTCGCCGGCAACAAGCGCTTGGCCAAGCTGGCTCTGAACATCGACTACGCGTCGGCCATCCGCTTCGAGAAGACCTGGGAGAAGGAGCGTGTCTTCGGCTTCATCGAGTACGCTGCCAAGAGCTGGAAGGAGCGTCGACGAAAGGTCATCGTCAAGTCCGAGACCAGCCGGCGTGGCTTCAACACCCGCTATGTGGTCACCAGCCTGCGCGGCTGCAGCGCCGAGTGGCTCTATGACCACCGCTACTGTGCTCGGGGCGAGATGGAGAACCGTATCAAGGAGCAGCAGTTCCTGTTCTCCGACCGCACCAGCTGCCACGAATGGTGGCCCAACCAGTACCGACTGCTGCTGTCGGGGTTGGCCTACCTGCTGCTGGAGCGGCTGCGCCGGGTCTACCTCAAGCGCACCGCCTTCGCCCAGGCCCAGGTCAACACCCTCCGCCTGAAGCTGCTGAAGATCGGCGCTGTCATCACCCGCAACACGCGCACGATTCGGCTGATGTTGAGCAGCCAGTACCCGGAGCAGGACCTCTTCCTGAAGCTGGCCAGCAAGCTGGTGCCGGGATAGCGCCGCGGCGTGCTGTCCCCGGCACAGAAAACACATGGGGGTAGGGGGAAATGCGCCTTGAGCTCAGGAAATTGATCAATATATAGCCAACTTCCAGCTCTGGGCGGCATCATCGCCACCAAACCTGGCATTTGGGTGCTGCTGACCAACCCGATGCAACATCCGGGCTAGATAGGGAACCATCTTTAAGTACACGGCTCATCCAGCCCAGACTCCCATAAGCAGCCAGCACGAATAGTCAGCGAGCTGGTTACAGTGCTGGGCTGGCTACTGTGACTTCTCTAGGGCTTTGGAGCGTTCGGCTCGTCCAAGGKGTCGTTCAAAAATTGACTAGCCATAGCCTAGAGCTTGCCGATCCTTTCAAACATCCTAAATCAAACAATGAGAGTGTACCTTGTGAGGCCTCCGTGCTTAATGCATTTAGCAAAGTTGAAATTACACGCGATGATCTGTCTTAAAGCCTAATTTTAACTAACACTCTGCAAAGAGTTTCTCGCTGCTTACCACCATACTTTATTCCCTTTGAATGCCCCATTTATTCCTGAAGAACGCTGTAAATGATGCCTTGTATGGATGGCAGGGGAATCCCAGGATACAGTAAACCCTGCGACGGACGTGACGGCATCACTTATGAAAGCCCTTGGCCACATTGAACCCATAACAACCGCTAAAATTTACTAAAAAGTGGGTTAAATTAGCGGCTCTATACGTCCACTACCTCTTTTAAGCGCTTTCTGCATCACTTCATAATCAATGTTTGAGCGCTTTTGTTCCGGCAGTTCGTCAGCTTTGTTAACGATATTCAGCAAGTCGCTTATGCTCGTTTCTTGTTCATTACGCGAAGTAAATGCCTGCAAGTACGGCAAGTGGTCGGCGTCCCAGCCAAGCTTGATCGGCTCATCGATAATATTGACCTGGGTACCGTTGGGTATTTGCTCAAATACGGCTTTAATATCGTCGGGGTGCATACGGATACAACCTCGACTGGCGCGCATGCCAATGCCATCTGGTTGGTTCGTGCCATGAATTAAATAACCAGGAATATCCAATAAGATGGCGTGCTGACCGAGGGGATTGTCGGGCCCTGGCGGAACAMCGTCAGGCGGTGGGTCGCCGCGTTCAGCCGCTTCCTGACGAACGGATTCGGGTGGATACCAAGCGGGATCCTCAAGGCGCATAGTGGTTTTAGTAATCCCCAATGGTGTATCGAATCCATCGCGGCCAATGCCAATGGGGTAGGTCTCGACGCGAGGTGTTTCTCCATCTTGCACCTCGGGATAGTAGTAAAGCCGCAGCTCCGCGATATTGATAACCACTCCCTTACGCTCCACATCTGGCAGTATGTGCTGCGCCGGAATCTGAACCTGCGTTCCTTTCCCAGGAACCCAAAGACTGATGTCAGGATTGGCCCTTCGAATTTCTTCGTAGCCGACACCGTGTGTGTGAGCAATATCGAGCAGGATATCCGCCTCGTCCTCTACACTGACAGTGTAGGTCTCACCCACGATGTTACCGGCTTCAGGCAAAGGGKAATGCCCTAGTGGTCGTGATGTCTCGGCTACAGCCGATAATGAAATAAGCCACAATGCCATCATGAATGCGCAGCGAAGCAGACGACCACCGCATGTAGTTTTTACAAAGCAAGAGCTCATAAGAAACGTTACTCACTATACGACTAAAAACTCATTAGGCATGATGAACATTAACTGTAAATGAAGCGCTGATAATGGCGGCTGTTCGCGTTGAGTGATGCCGTCTAGTTGATGGTTTGAACAGTTTCGATCTGTCGGCTGTAAAATGGAGGCTGCCTCATATTAACTTCATCCCCGAATGGCATACTGCTGATAGAAAACACTTTCTATGCCTTTGCGGAGTAAGTATGCGGGTATTACTGGTCGAAGATGATGCCCCGGTAGCGGCTGGCGTCGAAGCAGGATTGGCGCTGAGCGGCTTTGTGGTTGATACCGTCACCACCCTGGATGCTGCGAAAGGTGCGCTAGCCACAATTAACTACGATGCTGTTATTCTCGACCGTCGGTTGCCCGATGGAGATGGCTTGACGTTATTGAAGCATTGGCGTCATGCGAGCGTGGCGACGCCAGTGCTGATGCTAACGGCTCGAGATGCGGTAGCGAACCGCGTCGAGGGCCTTCAGGGAGGCGCAGACGACTATTTGATCAAGCCGTTTGATCTTGACGAGTTAACGGCCCGGCTCCAATCGCTTTTACGCCGTTCGGCAGGGCAAGTGGATCACGCCATTCGTCACGGTAGCCTGGCATTAGACCCCGTTACACGTAGCGTCACGCTTGATGGAGAACCCGTCGTCCTATTACGACGCGAGTTAATGCTGCTGGAAGCACTGATTCGAGCTCGCGGGCGAATTCTGAGCGCCGATCAATTGAAGGACTGCCTTTACGGTATTGATGATGAGATCGAAAGCAATGCGCTTAATGTGCACATCTACCAACTGCGTCGCAAGCTGGGGCGCAACGTGATCGAAACCGTGCGAGGTGTGGGTTATCGACTTGGCAAATACAACAGTGATGCGACCTCATGAATCTGCGCTTACGTCTGGTTGCTACACTTGGAATTACGTTAACGCTGCTGTGGGGTATTACGGCAGCATGGTCAATGCGCGACCTGTCGACCCAGCTTGAGCATTCACTTGACCAGCGTCTGGCGCAATCGGCGCGAATGGTGGCTGGTTTGTTGGATCGCGTGCCTACAACGTCTTGGAACAGTGAAGAAGATGGAACGTCAGCTATTCCCTCACTCGATGGTCTTGCTTGTCGGGTATCGTCACTTCGTGGCCAAGTGGTGGCGGGTACGCACCCTGAGATGAACGATGTACTTGCTGTCGAGGCTGAGGGGTATCGTTATCGCGAGCACAACGGGCAGCGCTGGCGAGTTTACACGTTAGTTGATAACGACAAGCGTATTACGGTGGCAGATCGTCTGAAAGAGAGAGAAGCACTGCTGCAGCAGGTTCGCCGGGCCGCGCTTTACCCATTTCTACTGGCGCTGGTGGGCAGTCTTGTTGCGCTATGGTGGGGGGTAACACGAGGACTTTCGCCGCTTGCCAAGTTACAACAACGACTTATCCTGCGCGAACACAATGACCTTTCGGCACTACCTCTTCATGGGTTGCCTGGTGAAATCCGCCCGCTGATCGATAGTTTCAATACGCTACTGGCACGAACGCGTCGTATGCTCGAATTGGAGCAGCGCTTTACCGACGATGCCGCCCACGAACTTCGAACACCGTTAACTGCCATTCGCACACATCTGCAAATCGCGAGGCGTGTTGACGGTCACCAGCAGTACGAAGCGATGCAGCAAGCTGAAGCTGGGGTAGATCGACTAACGAAAACGCTTGGTCAGCTTTTGCTATTGGCGAGAATGGAAAGKGAGGACATCACACTTGCCCGTCGTCCTGACCCTACTCCTCTTGGGGGGGCACTGGTGACTGCGATGACTGAAACCGGTAGCCGCGATCATTGTCATTATCCCCAAGGCGTTAACCAAGTACATGTCGCCCTAACTGAGTCGCTTCTAGTGACGGTTCTACGCAACCTGCTCGAAAATGCGATGCGTCACGGCGCACTCGGTGCGCCGATAGAGATTTCCGTACAGGAATCAGAGGGAATGGCAGTCATCGATATTACTAGTCAAGGTGAAACCATTGCTTCCGAACACCTCTCTCGACTGACGGAGCGCTTTCACCGGGGAGATCATCCTAAAGGCAGTGGTTTGGGTCTTTCGATCGTCGAGGCGATTGTCACCCGGGCAGGAGGCCGGGTGACGTTCGCGTCTGGCAATGGTGTTGGGCTAAAGGTGACGCTTCAATTGCCTTCGGGTTGAACCGTTTAGGTCAAGGTGTGTCACTCCCCATAATGGCTCGAAGCTTTTCTGGCGAGGGAGCACCCATCACACTGTGCACGTCACCGTTATCATCCTGATAAAAGGTCGCTGGCGTTGCGAAGAGTTGGCCATCGCGCATTAGCTGGGTGTTTTCACTAACCCACTGCTCGCTTTGGTCATCACCTTGATTTTCGGGCATGGCACCGTTGCGGTAATGCTCAGCCAGCGCTTCGCCAGGATTATCCGCATTGAGTATCGCGGCTGCCTTTTCAGGGCTGTCTGCTTTGAGAATACCTACCATCAAATGACGAATCTGAACTTCGCCACTTTCTACCCAGGGTTGGGCGTCTTCCCACAGTTGTCGGCAGTAAGGACAGTTGGGGTCACTAAATGTATATACGATGCGGGGTGCCTCTTTATCGCCATCGCGCACCCAGTGTTGATCAGCCATTTCTTGCCATAGCTCGGCGTTTCTTGGGCCGTTGACGAGCTGCTCTAGCCGCTCAGCTGATACGTCCTGACCCTCGGCATTAATCAGCGTACCTATTACAGCATGCTCGCCTCCTGAGGKGAGGTATGCTGCGACAGTCTGACCACGAGCACTACCGGCATACCCAGTAAGTCCGTCAGGTGCATCGAATTCACCATGAATCGTAAGGCCTTGCTGTTCGAGCTCTTGAATAGGGGCAGGCCACTCATCCGCAGTCGCATGCAGGCTTGTTGCCAGAGCGACGCTAGCCCCAAGAGTTAGTGTAAGGCGTAGCGTTGTCATACAGGGGTAGAAAGCGAACATGTGTGTCATCTCCGTAGTGAGTCAGTTAGGGGCTGAAACGCTCAAGGCTGCGGTTGAGGGTGGCGCGAGAGAGCTCACCAAAGTGAGTATCTATAAGCGTGCCATCGGCGTTGTAATAAAGCGTTGTGGGCATGGCCATAGCGCCCACTTCGTGGCCGAGCGCATTGTTCCGATCAAGGTAGACATTATCGAGCGCGAGTGACTCTTGCTGTAAAAAGGCGTTAACGGTGCTGAGGTTCTCGCCCTGATTGACGAACACGAACGTCACGTCGTCTCGCTCTTGTTGAGCCTGCTCAAATACAGGCATTTCGCGACGACACGGCGGGCACCAGCTGGCCCAAAGATTGACCACCATGGGGCGATCAGCTTCGCTTAGCATAGTGGGAAGTGTCACTTCGTCATTCTCAAGCGTGGTTAACGGCGTCGGAGGAATGCTAGCACCTTGAGATACCATGAGTGCCAGTGCCCCCGCCGTCAGCGACCAGGTCAGCGCCCCTGATATTACGGCTATCCCGAGCGGTCTACGCTCACGAGGTTGGCGCCATAGCCGCCAGACAAGATAAACCAAGGCGACGACAAGGCCCGCTAGCGGCTCGAAACCGCGATCGCGTATGTCGAGCCACGACCAGAACGTGTCGTAGCTTTCACCATATTGGACGATAAAAATGAGTCGCGCCCCGATTACACCGAAGAACACGGCATTGAAGATGCCATCGCCCACGCTGACATTTCGACGGCGGCCTATCAAACCTCCGACGATCAGTGCGACAACTATCGAAAGCAATAGCAAAAGTTGCCCCACGCTTAGGCCTAACGGGCCGATGGCGAGGCKGCGATCCAGGGGACTCATGAACCACCTCCAGTGGTACTACTGCCGGTTTGTTTGGCTTGATCGAAGCGCTCCAGAAATGTGTCAGCGTCTAGCTCGCCGATAATGCGCGCACTGCGCCGCTCGTGGCCGTCAGAGCCGAACCACATTAGCGTTGGCGGCCCAACGATGCCAAAGTGCTCCATGATCTCCTTGTCAGATGCGTCGTAGTTAGTTACGTCGATGCTCAATCGTTGCMCATTCTCCAGTTCGGCTTGAACAGTGGGGTCAGCGAAAACTTCCTGTTCGATCACCTTACAAGAGATGCACCAGTCGGCCGTAAATTCGACGAGCGTCATCTGGCCGCTAACCCCGGTCTGGGCAATACGGGCGTCTAGCGTGGCTAGATCTTCAACCTCATCAAAGGTAAGCGGTTGTTCATCGTTTAACACCGAATCTGCTGTGTTTGAACCTCCATTAGTGGATGTAAAAATCGCTAGCGGACGCCAGGGATCAGAGGCACCGCCGGCAGCACCGATTAACATTAGCGCGCTCCATATGGCTATGCTCGCTGCACTGGCGGTCAAGATTTGAGGCGTGATGCTACTATGGCCGTTGTTACGAGCAAGCGTCATGAGGGATATCGCAAAGCTAAGTGCTAGGGCGCCCCAAAGGCCGAGAACGATGGCATCAGGTATTACGCGAGCCACAAACCAAATCGCCATCCCCAGTAATACAAAGCCGAAAAGCGCTCTGATGCGAATCATCCAGGCACCCGGCTTAGGTAGAAGCTGGCTACCCACGGTGCCGATCAGGATTAGTGGTAGGCCCATTCCGAGTCCAAGCGATAACAGGGCTGCGCCGCCCAACCAGGGGTTGCCACTATCAGCGATGAACAGTAGCGCTCCCGCTAACGGCGCGGTCATGCAGGGACCCACCAGCAGTGCAGAGAGCACGCCCATGATGGCAACCCCTTTCAAGCGACCACCACGTTGACGCGACATGCCTGAATCAAGCCGCTGGCGAAGCGCTCTCGGCAGCTCTAATTCGAATAAGCCGAACATGGCCAAGGCGAGAACGATAAACAGTAGCGAGAACAGGCCGATAAACCAGACGTTCTGAAACAGCATCTGTAGATTGGCGCCTGCCATGGCAGCGGCCACGCCGAGTAACGCATAGGTGGCCGCCATGGGCAGGACGAAGGCAGTAGACATCACGAAGCCTGCCGCTCGGTGGCTCTCGCCCACCTCTCGTCGCCCCGCGATCAAGCTCGAAAGGATCGGTATCATCGGCAACACACAAGGCGTGAACGTCAGTAACAGCCCCATGCCGAAGAATGCCGCCAGCGTCCAGAACCAATTACCTCCGGCCAGTTGCGCCGCCAGTTGCTGGTCTTCTGCCATCGTAATTTCTGGGTCAGAAGTAGGGTTTTCTTCAAATGAGGATTCGTTCGTGGCATCCGATGGTTCGTCGGTTTTGGATATGTCCTGGCCAGCAGACGCTAAGTCAAAGGTCTGTTCCTGAGGTGGATAGCAAAGGCCCGCATCGGCGCAGCCCTGCCAGCGAAGAGTGATCGTCTCAACGTTGCCAGGCTGAGTAGTCATACTCAACGAATGACGATAGACCTCAGAGCGACCAAAATACTCGTCCTCAATAGTTTCCCCGTCAGGGATATTCAGCGATAGCTCACGCCCTTCGGCTTCGGCAGAAAAACGGTGGCGGTAAAGGTAGTAGTCGGGCTCGATTTGCCAATCAATCTCCAGAGATTCGCCATCATGGCTAAGTGTTGGCTTGAAGACTTGCTCTGGAGGAAGAACGCTCTCCTGCTGGCCAAAAAAAGATTGTGCAGTGGCTACTGTGGTAACGCTTAGCAACCCCAGTAATAGTACCCACTGCACCAGCCTAAAGCACATGGCCTCTTGTATCGGCCTGTTCATAGCTCGCATTTCCAGCACTCCTGATTCGATGCTGGATAGGATGGCTTATGGGGATTAACTGAAAATGAAGGTTTTCCTGCCTAGTGGCTTGGCTGGCGTACAGACGGCCCTACCTGATACTCGGGCAGTGACCGACGCACTGCTTTCAGCGGCCCGGAGCAGGGTCCCATGACGCCCTTCCCCGCCGTCAACGATGTTAGTTCAACACGAGAAGCGAGGTTACAGGATGGGTGCGAGTACAATTTTTGTGGTGCTGGCGGCGCTTTTCTGGGGGTTATCTGGCGGGATCGGCGGAATCCTTATAGCCGACGGTTGGGACGCGTTCGTGGTTTCCTTCTACCGGGTGCGATCGGACTACTGTGCGTCCTCATCTGGCTAATACTGCGTCCACACAGTAGTGGCCTGACAAAACGCCGGTTATGGTTCTGGTCAGTCATCGCCGGTGTCGGCGTAGGGGGTAACTTCTCGTTCTATTTCTTAAGCATTGCGCACGGTAGCGTTGCTGTTGCGGCTACATTGATGTACAGCGCCCCAGTCTTCGTATATCTCGTATCCTTCGCTCTAAGGCTCGAAAGTCCCACGCCGCTGAAGTGGGCCGCGATCGCAGTAGTGATTCTTGGTGTCGTATTGCTTACACTGATTTATGACGTCGGTGCGAGTGGCGTTACGGCGATGGGTGTAGGTGCTGGTCTGCTTGCCGGACTGTCCTACGCAATATTCATTTTCGGCTTCAAGTATGCGGCGCCACACGGTAGCCCGCAGGCTATTCTCTCTATCGCGCTTATGGTACTTGCCAGTATTCTTATCTGGCCGAGTGATGTTGGCCAGACGGTTGCTGTCCTGAGCACGCCGGATTGGCCGCTATTCGCAGTACTCGGTGTACTCGGCGCAGGTTTGTCTTTTGTTCTTTATATCATTGGTTTGAAMCATACTGCCCCGGCCGTGGCCTCCGTTGTCGCAATGGTCGAACCGGTCACCGCGACGCTGTTCGGCGTCGTGGTGTTAAGCGAAACCCTGGTAGGGCCGCAAATTCTGGGTATGGGACTGATATTAGTCACAGTGACCGCGCTGAGCGTCTTTTCAAGCTCTGGACGGCCACCCTCCGGATAGAATCACTAGCTGGTTATCGTTCTGATCTAGGATCCAACGCTGTGATTACAGCTATCTGTAGGTATTGACGACTTGCGAAGGGTGAACAGAGAAAGGTAACGAGTTTTTTCTTGGCTTATTTGATATTTGCCTAACTAAATATTACAGAAGGCGCGGAGTAGCCAAACCGCTCAAACTACCCATTATATCAAAACTTACTAAATTTCCGCTATTGGCCGATAGATGAAGTTTTCAGTTCCACCCAACACCAAACGTGCAGGAAACTGGTATGGTAAAAATATTGGCTGATTATTGCTTACCAAAGCTTTGGCATAACGGCTGCTCAATTTCCAACTGCGACGGCGTACTCCTACGATACCTGTACATTGCATCTTGCCTAGCAGTGACAGGAAAGTCATAGTGATAAACAGCAGGTTCGCCAACTGGTGAGTCAGCGCCAGACATACCTGCCATTGAAAAAGCCAATCAATCCAAATCGGATCGACCGCCTGCCGCTCAGGTAATGCAAAAGGCTAAACATGACATTTTGCACTGGTGGCAATATCTCGATGACAATAGCTCGGTCTGTCATCAGTTTCGTGACGAAGCTGCCGTCGCGATTTCACTAGCCACCTCTTCAGCCTCCGTGGATATGCTATTTGATAGCGCCTTATTGCAAGTCCAACGAATAAAGGCCAATCAACATTAGCGAAATGGGTTGGGATGCGCCAATAAAGCGTGTGACCACTCTTGTGACAAGTAAAAGCCAAAGGTCATAACTGAATAAGTGTATTAATAAGGTAATTAAGAGATTGTGGCCACGATTTGGTCACAGGGTGGTCACAGACAAAAAATAAGGGCCTACGCATTAACGTAAGCCCTTGAAATTATGGCGCGCCCGGCAGGATTTGAMCCTGCGACCCTCGGCTTCGGAGGCCGATACTCTATCCAACTGAGCTACGGGCGCTTGTGTGTGCGTATCGTAACTGTGCAGGGGCGCTGTGTCCAGCCGTATGGCGCTTGAGTACCTTTAGTCAATTGACCGTTTTCCCTGGTGTGGTGCATGCTTTGGGAGCACTTCTGCACCTTAGTCCATTGGGAACACAATAATATGAAAACATTTGCACGTAGCACGCTGGCACTGGGCATCTCACTGGCGCTGGTAAGCGCCGCGAACGCCGCTGATTTTGCTGATATGGATCCGGTTACTCTGCGCTTGGCCCACGTGGTCAACGAGCAGGATGGTTTCCACATTGCCGCCACCAAATTTGAAGAGCTGGTAGAAGAGCGCACCGACGGCAAGGTGGATATCGAAATTTACCCCAACGCCACCTTGGGTGACGAACGCACGCTGCTGGAAGGCATGCAGATCGGCACCGTGGATATGGGCGTGATCACCAMCGGGCCAGTCGCCAACTTTGTCGAAGAGATGGCGGTATTTGAACTGCCGTTCCTGTTCCCCTCCCCGGAAGCCGCTTACGAAGTGCTCGATGGCCCGATCGGCCAGGAGTTGCTCGATAAGCTTTCTGAGGTGAACCTAAAAGGCATGGCCTACGCCGAGCGCGGTTTCCGCAACCTGACCAACAGCGAGCGTGCCGTAAACTCGCCGGAAGATCTGGACGGCCTACGCATCCGCGTAATGGAGAACCCGGTCTACACCGACACCTTCCGCGAGCTGGGCGCCAACGCGATTCCCATGGCGTGGACTGAAGCGCTCACCGCCATGCAGCAGGGCACTATCGACGGCCAGGAGAACCCGGTGAACGTGATTCACTCGTTCAACCTGGATGAAACCCAGAACTACATGACCCTCTCCCGCCACACCTACGCCCCAGCAATTTTTGTGATGGGTATGCCCGCCTGGAACCAGCTGCCTGAAAACGCCCAAGAGGTACTCCTAGCGGCAGCCCAGGAAGCAGCGGAGCATGAGCGCCAGGTGAACGCAGAGATGGAAAGCGAACAGTTGCAGGCCCTGCGCGATGCGGGCATGGAGATCAACGACGATCCAGATATGGAAGCCTTCCAATCTGCCGTTGCGCCGGTGTATGAGAAGTACGGCGAACAGTTCGGTGATTACCTGCCGCGTATTCAGGAGGCGCTTAAGTAAGTGACCACACTGACTCAACCGCTGTTAAGGCTGCTGCGGCGAATTGAGCGCGGGCTGGATGCGATCATCCAGCCCGTGGTCTTTGCGGGCATGGCGGCGCTGATTGGGGTGATTACCCTGCAGATCGTCTCCCGGGTGCTGTTCAGCGCGGTGGGCTGGACTGAGGAGGTCGCCCGCTTTCTGCTGGTGTGGATCACCTTTTTGGCCGGCACGCTGGCGTTTCAGCGCGGGCGGCACATTGCCGTGACCTTTGTGGTGGATGCCCTGCCCGGCCGCCTGCGCCAAATCGCCCGCATTGCCGCCCTGCTGATCGTGCTGGCGTTTATGATCGCGCTGATCGTTATCGGCTACCGCTATATGCAGGTACAGAGCTTTCAGAAATCCGCCTCGCTGCGGCTTTCAATGACCTACGTCTACGCGGTGATGCCGATCTGTGCGGCGATTATGGCCTGGTACGCGCTGGTCGATATCATCGAACTGCTGATTAACGGCGAAACCTCCCAGCCCCAGGAGGAGTCGCTATGACGCTGCTGCTGTTTGGGCTGTTCTTCCTGTTTATGCTGCTGGGCGTGCCGATTGCCTTTGCGATTGGCGCCAGCACGCTCTATGCGCTCTATCAATCCGGCGTGCCGCTGATGGTGGTCACCCAGCAGATGTTCCAAGGCATTAACTCCTTTGCCCTGGGCGCGATCCCGATGTTTATCCTCGCTGGGGATTTAATGGCCCAGGGTAAGGTGAGCGAAAAGCTGGTCAGCTTTGCCGATTCGTTAGTCGGCTTTATGCGCGGCGGGCTATCGGTGGTCTCGGTGATGGCGGGCATGTTCTTTGCGGCAATCTCCGGCTCTGGCGCCGCGACCACCGCAGCGGTGGGTTCCAGTCTGGTGCCGGAGCTCAAGCGTAAAGGCTATGACCCGGCATCGGCAGCCAGCTTGATCGCCGCCAGCGGCACCATCGGTGTGGTGATTCCGCCCTCGGTGCCGATGATCATCTACGCGGTGATCGCCCAGCAGTCGGTTTCCAAGCTGTTTTTAAACGGCTTTTTGCCGGGCTTAGCGATGGGGCTAGGGTTAATGGCCATTGCCATTGCTCAGGCGTATAAGCGCCAGTACCCCAAGGGCACGCCGCTGTCGCTGGCGACCATCTGGGCGACCTTTAAAGATGCCAGCTGGGGGCTGATGACGCCGGTGATTATCCTTGGGGGTATTTTCTCGGGGATCTTCACGCCTTCAGAGGCCGCCGTGGTGGCGGTGAACTACGCCATGCTGGTGTCGCTGTTTGTGTATCGTGACCTGACGCTGCCGCAGGTTTATAAGCTGCTGATCCGTTCAGCGATGACCACCGCGGTGATTATGCTGGTGATTGCCATGTCGGCGGTGTTGAGCTGGACGCTCTCAAGCTGGCAGGTGCCGGGGGCGATTGCCCAGGCAGTGCTGTCGCTCTCTACCAACCCTTACGTGATCATGCTGCTGATCGTGGGGATTATTTTGCTCACCGGAGTGTTTATCGAAACCGCCAGTGCGCTGATTATCCTCACACCGGTGCTGCTACCGCTGGTGCTGCAGTTGGAGATTGATCCGATTCACTTTGGTTTGATTATCGTGGTGGGGCTCTCCATCGGCATGATTACCCCGCCGGTGGCGATCAACCTCTATGTGGCTTCATCAATCACCCAGCTGCCGCTGGAGCGCATTACCCGCGCGATCATCCCTTACCTGCTGGGGCTGATCGGGGTGCTGCTGTTAGTGGTTTACGTGCCGATTATGTTGGGTTGGTCAGGTGGTTAAACCAGCGTTTGCACTTTTTAAAGAGAGCCTTATTGGCTCTCTTTTTAAGGTGGCGCTTATCTAGTCTCAGTGCATTCATCGTGAATTCAAATAAGAAGTTCACATTGAATGTTCGCCAGCTTGGCACGACTTTCGAAACTGTCCCGGTGTTACTTCAAAGAGCTGGAAAAAACAGCTGCGAAAATGAGAGATACTCACAAAACCGGTGGCAACTGCCACTTCGGCAACGGGCTTGTTAGTTTGCTGAAGAAGCTGTCGCGCACGCGTTAGACGAAGTTCCATATAGTATCGAGAAGGGCTAGCATTAACGTAATTACCAAACATACGTTCTAACTGACGTCTCGAAATATTAACCCAATTAGCTATTTCGGATATGGATAAAGGCTCTTCAATATTATTTTTCATCAATTGCAGCGATATTTTCAATTTTTCTGGCAGAGTGAGGTTTTGATCGACACCTATCGTTGAAATATCTGGGGAGTCTAAGCCCTTATCACAGCTAAGCATCTCTTCAACTGCACTGACCACCTCATTGCCACAATCAGTTCTGACTACTTCAAGCATCATGCTCAATGAGCTACTCGCCCCGGCACAGCTGATACGATTACGATCCACAATAAAGCTACGGCTAGATACCGATACATCCCAGAACTGCTCTGCCATCATCGCGCGGCCATCAGGATGATAAGCACACTGGTAGCCGTTCAATAATCCCGCCTCTGCAAGGAAATAGGCACCGTTCCATAATCCTCCTAACATCACGTCTTTGTTGTCAGCATGCCTCAGTTTGCTGCGCAGTAGGAGGGTTGTTTTAGGAAGTACACGCAGGCCACCGCATACAATCAACACATCAATATTGAGGCTTGTAGCATCGAATTTGTCTAACGAATAATCCGTGGCCACCTCAATACCTAAGTCAGAAACCGTTGCAGGTGCCTCGCTACCCACCACCAAGACCTCATACATCGTAGTAGATTGCATTAAATTCGTTGTAACAAGTGCATCCACAGCGCCAGTGAAAGCCATCATTGAAAAATTCTCTAGCAGTATAAAAGCTACTTTTTTTGTTATCTTAGGCTTCCCTGAAGAGTCAGTCGAAGAAATATAAGCCATGTTTTTATTTTTCAATATGCTTGAGAATCTATCCTTCATGATGAACCTCAATTTTTTGAACTATAGTTATTTTAAGCAAAAATCGCGCCATTTTAAAAACAAGACATTAAAATCAGTATTATTAAAACTCACCAACACCACAAGACCTCAAACTCAATCATGTAAAACCTGCCCGACCTTGTGTCAAGTTGAACAACTTACACAAACCCTACATGACTGGTTAAAGAGAAAAAAATAGTTATATTATTTAAAAACCTTATAGTAAAAGTACGAATTTCAGCCTTACTAGCCAATGGAGTATTACATCAGTCGGCTTTCACTGGACTTTTCGATATCGCACTGAGTAGAGATGGCTTTGTCATTTTCACTCATGAGCCTACTACTAACACAACCTTAGCCTCTAGCGTCCCGCGGCGCGAACCTTCCTCTCGCCTTACTTCGCCAGATAACAAAAACATACCCACCGCCACGTACTTTTTAAAAGTTCATCAAATGTCGCTATTTAGGCCCTTAGTGTCGCAAAAAATACCTTTTCGAAAGTAGTAACTGATTCAAGATGAAAATCCACTTCCCCTCCTCTGAGAAATAAACTTATGAATAATCCTAAAAGCAAAAAAGTTACTTTGGGCGCTGCGACTCTTTTGTCCTTAACAACCATGGGGAGTGTCCAGGCAGAAAACATCTCGTTGAAATTCCATAGCGGGCTTTCACAATCTCGCCCTGAAGCAGAGCAGATCAACAGATTCGCTAGCTTAGTGAGTGAAAAGTCAGATGGCGAGCTTGATATCGAAGTCTACCATGCAGGCGCCTTAGGCCTTAAAGAAGCCGACATGCTGAGAGTATTGCAGCAGGGCATGGTAGATATGGCACTACTGTATGGTGAATATTACACGCGTGATGCGCCAGCCTTGGCATCTGTATATGCTCAGGGCGCCATTACGGAATCTTCCCAACATGACGAAATTCTTGATGTAATCAGGGAACTCTATGAAGACGGCTTTTCAGATTGGGATATTCAAATCGTTGGTGGCGTCGTTGCTCCTATTTTCGATGTAGGTTTGCACTGCAAAGAGCCGGTAAACTCCTTGGCAGACCTAGAGGATAAAAAAGTCCGCGTCTGGTCCAGACACCTTGTGGATACTTTTGAATTATTGGGCATTTCAGCTCAAGTCATTCCGCAAAACGATATGTATATGGCACTTCAAACAGGCGTTGTAGATTGTGCCTATTACTTATCTACCGTAGCCCCCACCGTTTCGCTTCAAGAAGTCACCGAGTACGAGTCTTACTTACACCCTTGGGCAGCCTCCCCATGGCTCTTTGGTATCAGTGAACGAGCGCTATCCCGCCTCAACGACAACCAACTTCAGGCTCTGGAAGAAGCCGGTGAAGAGATTTGGAACGAGACCCGCGCCACTGCTGTTGATCCAGAGCGCGAAGCGCAGGCGCGTCAAGAGCGTAAAGAGTTGGGAATCACCATGCTTCCCGACTTCTCAGATGATGACGTTGAAACCTTTGTAGACGCCGCTTGGCAGGCGTGGCAAGCCATGGCGGAAAACGCAGGCGAGGACGGCACACGCTACTACGAAACAGTCACTCAAGCGATCTCCGAAGAGTAATAGGTACATAAMCCAATCGAGAGCCAATACATATTGGCTCTTTCTTTTTGGAGCTAGTCGTGATGATGAGAAAAATCAACACTGTACTGAACCATACCGCCTACGCCTTCTTTCTATTGGGCGTCATGAGCGGTATCGCAATGACGGCACTGATATTCGTCAGCACCTTGATGCGTTATCTGGGCGGTCATCCTTTGCGTTTTTCCGATGAGTTGGCGGGGCTGCTGTTCTTAACATTGACCTTTCTTTGTCTACCTTATGTGCTCAATAAGGGCCGCCACATACGCATAGAGATACTCGTCAACCTGATGCCAGCAGGTATCGCGAGGATAATGGACTTTATAGGCGTCGTCGTATTACTCACGTTCTGCGTCATCTTCGCCTTTGAGTCCTGGAATTTCATGAACTTCTCGTTCTCGCTCAATTCGCGTACGGATATCAGTAGCATTCTCTTATGGCCGTGGATGGCCATCATGCCTTTTTCCATGTTGCTGTGCATCTTGGTTCAGCTCAGCCATGGTTTTAGACAGCCCACGACAGATGTTGCTTCAGTGGAGGATGCGATATGAGCTGGTTATTCTTGAGCGGAGCGTTAGTTCTATTTTTAACCAGTGGCGCAATCCTAGGGGCGGCGCTGGGGCTTACGGGTTTACTCCTGCTTCACTTTCAAGCTAACGGAGCCACCCCCTTGGCGATTAACGCAACTTGGAACATGCTAACGGATTTTACGCTAAGCGCTGTTCCTCTTTTCATATTTTTAGGTGAAATACTTCTCGCAAGCGGCGTGTCAAAACGCGTCTATAACGGCCTAACCCCTCTGTTCGCGCGTGTTCCAGGGCAATTACTCCATACCAACATCGCCGTCTGCACGCTGTTTGGTGCAGTTAGCGGGTCAAGCACCTCTACCGCAGCCGCCATAGGCGCAGTTGGCTATCCTGAACTGACAAAACGTGGGTATAAACCAAGTGTAGTGGTGGGCACGTTAGCTGCAGGGGGCACCCTTGGGCTTCTCATTCCCCCCAGTTTGGCATTAATCATCTACGGAGCGACTCAAAACGTCTCTATCGGCCAACTCTTTATCGCTGGCATGCTGCCAGGCTTACTCATTGCTGCCGCCTTTTCCACATGGATTATGATCCGTTCTAAAATTGGCGAATCAGTAACCCCTACGTTTAAAGAGAAAGTGACCTTCAAGCACGTAATAACGGGGCTCAAGGAGATATGGCCTCTTCCCGTACTTATTTTCTTCGTGCTGGGAACCATTTACCTGGGGATCGCGACGCCTACGGAGTCGGCGGCTTTGGGCGTAGTGGCCAGTATCGTTTTAGGTTTAACATGGGGCGATTTAACCTTCAAAAGACTATGGCAGGCGTTTAAGCACGCCTCGATCATGTTTACCGCTATCGGTATGATTTTGATTGGTACAGTGATCCTTTCTCAAGCCGTCAGCCTACTAGGCATTCCCCGCACTGCAGTCGAAACGATTGGCAACTTTGGGCTAGGCCCGTATGGCATACTGCTGATGATCGTCATCGTCTATATCGTGCTAGGGTGTTTCTTTGATGGAATATCACTGCTACTCATGACACTTCCTATCACCTTCCCGATGATCACAAGCTTAGGGTTCGACCCCATCTGGTTCGGTATTATTGTCACGCTACTTATAGAGATCGGTATGATAACGCCGCCCGTAGGACTCAACCTCTTTGTTCTATCATCCATTTCTAAAAATGAAGTTAATTTAACATCTGCCGCAAAGGCCTCCTTTCCTTACTGGCTTATTTTACTGGGCGCCATAGGAGTCTTTACGCTATTCCCTAATATCATTTTGTGGGTCACTACCTTTTAGAACAACCTCAACCCACTAAATGATATTGCTGAACTATAGGCCCTCTCTAGCTAAAGAGAGAGCCTATAGTAGTTTAAATGCCATACTCATGAGCCCCCTACCGACGTAGCTACTCCTGGCGCGCATCACCCAGACCCGCGCCGTATTACTGGGCTTGATCGGCGTGCTGCTATTGGTCGTTTGCGTCCCGCGGTGGCTGAGCTGATCGGATGGTTAGTGGGAGGCGCTCTTCCAACCAGCGCCGACCTTATAAAAAACTGCCAATCTCGATCACGCTGCCACACTGGCTGGGGCTATAACCCGGCAGGCGCTGAACCGCCTCCTGGAATGAGTTGCTGCGCAGCGCTTGCAAAAAGTCGGCAAATTTAGGCTCTTTCAGGGAGCGGCTGTGGCAGGCCAACAGATAGTCTTCGGTGGCCAGCGGCACAAAATCAAGCCCAAACCGCTGCGCAGCGGCCTCGACACCAAAACCTGCATCCGCCATTCCCGCTGCCACATAGGCCGCTACCGCTGAGTGGGTGTACTCCTCAATCTCGTAACCGTTCACTTTGGATGTAGCAATGCTTGCCTCGGCCAGCAAGCTATCCAGCAGTTCCCGGGTTCCCGACGACGCCTGCCGGTTGATAAACGTGACCGGCCTGTCAGCCAGTGCGGCAACGCCATCAATGCCCAGCGGGTTACCCGGCGCCACCATTAGCCCCTGCTGGCGGGCGATAAATCCTATCAGCCGATGATAGCGGGGTTTGAGCAGGCGGCGGTATTTGCGCCGTGCCTTTTCACCCACTGCCCCCCTGGGCAGATGGCAGCCCGCCAGGTCGCAGCCATTGCGGTTAAGGGCCGCCAGTGCTTCCAGCGGGCTGCAGTACTGCAGGTCAAGCTGCAGCTCGCCCAAATGCTGTGGCAGCAGCTCTATCGCAAACCCGTGGCTGGCGTGGAGGCGAAGAACGGGGTGCACGCCTTCCTGGTGCTGCTGAATGGCAAGATTCAGCTCGGAGCTCAGGCTATCAAGCTGCGGGCTTAACCGAGCGGTGGCGCGCTGTTCAGCCCACAGCAGCTTCTCACCCAGCGGCGATAACCGCGCCCCTCGCCCACGCGCCATTGCTACCAAAGTGACACCAAAAAACTCCCCGCCCTGGCGCAGTAAATTCCACGCGTGACGATAGGAAATCCCCGCTTCCTGGGCGGCATGGGTCAACTTTCCATGGCGATGAACCGCCCCCAGCAGGCGCAGAAGGTTGGTATCGAGACGGTGCCCCTCTTCATCGCTAAAGCACCAGGTGGGCGTTACCTTGATTCGTTTCATAGGCACACTATTTCATATTTTTAAGTCGATAACTTGATGCTAGCTTTGTCTTAACCGTGATGCACGACTTTTTAAATATGAAAAGTAGTGCATATTTAAAACATAATAAGCAGTCGTGAGGAAGGCACCATGAACCATTCCCAGGAGTGGGCGCCGCAGGCTATTCAAACCGAGGKCGACGCCCTGAAGCACAAGCCCGGCGCCCTACTGCCGATCCTCCACGCCCTTCAGGATCGCATCGGCTTCATCCCAGAGGCAGCGGTACCCATCATCGCCGATGCCCTCCACCAAACACGTGCCGAGGTGCATGGCGTCATCAGTTTCTACCACCACTTTCGCACCACGCCGCCGGGGCGCCACGTCGTGCAGATCTGCCGCGCCGAGGCGTGTCAGTCGGTAGGGGCGCGCCAGCTCGAAGCCCACGCAAAAGCGCGTTTGGGGGTCGACTACCACCAAACCACGCCGGATCGCGAAATCACCCTCGAAGCCGTTTACTGCCTGGGCAACTGCGCCTGTGGCCCGTCGATTCGCGTGGACGACAGCATACGCGGCCGCGTCACTCTGGAAGCCTTCGATGAATTGATGGATGAGCTACAAACCCGGCCGCTGGAGGTGGTGGGATGAGCATTCGCGTTTATGTGCCTCGCGATACTACCGCGCTCTCGCTGGGCGCTGATACGATCGCCAGCCGACTGGAGAGGGAGGCAGCCGCAAGCGGCCAGTCAATCACCCTGGTACGCAACGGCTCCCGCGGGCTGAGCTGGCTTGAGCCGCTGGTGGAAGTCGACACCCCCATCGGCCGGTTCGCCTACGGCCCGGTAGCCCCCAGCGATGTCACCGCGCTGCTCGATAGCGGCCTGCTGGAAGGCAGCGTCAGCCACCCACTGGCACTGGGCCCCACGGAAGAGATTGACTACCTCGCCCGCCAGCAGCGCCTCACCTTCGCGCGTATCGGCATCACTGACCCGTTATCGATTGAGGATTATCGCGCCCATAACGGTTTTTGCGGCTTGGAGGCTGCCTTGCAACGCGAGCCCCAGGATATCGTCGAGGAAGTCAAAGCCTCGGGGCTTCGCGGACGCGGCGGGGCGGCATTCCCTACCGGCATCAAGTGGCAGACGGTGCTCGATACGCCAGCAGAACAGAAGTACATCGTCTGCAATGCCGATGAGGGCGACTCCGGCACCTTCGCCGACCGTCTGGKGATGGAGTGCGACCCCTACATGCTGATCGAGGGCATGGCGATTGCCGGCCTCGCGGTGGGCGCCACCCAAGGCTATATCTMCCTGCGCTCGGAGTATCCGCTAGCGAAAGAGATCCTCGACGAGGCCATCCGCCGCGCCGAACAGGCCGGGTATCTCGGCGACGACCTCCGCGGCAGCGGCAGAACCTTTCATCTGGAAGTGCGTCTGGGCGCCGGAGCGTACATTTGCGGCGAAGAGACGTCGCTTCTGGAAAGCCTGGAGGGCAAGCGGGGCTTGGTGCGCTTCAAGCCGCCGCTGCCTGCCATCGAGGGGCTGTTTGGCCGCCCCACCGTAGTCAATAACGTGCTCTCCCTGGCCGCCGTACCGTTCATTCTGGCCGAAGGAGCCGAGGCCTACGCCAACCACGGCATGGGCCGCTCCCGGGGCACCCTGGCGCTGCAGCTGGCGGGCAACGTCAAGCGTGGCGGTCTGGTGGAGCTCGCCTTTGGCACTACGCTGCGCACGCTGATGGAAGACTTCGGCGGCGGCACGGCCAGCGGCCGCCCGCTACGTGCCGTGCAGGTGGGCGGGCCACTATGCGCCTACCTGCCCGAAAGCCAATGGGACATGCCGCTGGATTACGAAACCTTCGCCGAGGTCGGCGCAGGGGTGGGCCACGGCGGCGTAGTGATGTTCGACGACAGCGTCGATATGGCCGAGCAGGCGCGCTTTTCGATGGAGTTCTGCAAGGTGGAGTCCTGCGGCAAGTGCACGCCCTGTCGTATCGGCTCGACCCGTGGCGTGGAGGTGATTGACCGCATTCGCGCCAACGACAATCGCGAGGCCAACCTCGCCCTGCTGAGCGATCTTTGCGAAACGATGGTCGACGGTTCGCTCTGCGCCATGGGCGGCATGACCCCCTTCCCGGTGCAGAGCGCCCTGAAACACTTCCCCGACGATTTCCAGCGAGCGGCGAACGGAGACAGATCATGATTCAGCACTTCGACCCCAGCCAGCATGCCAGCAACGCCGGGCATAGCAAAGACCTCGGCACGCCCTTCCCTGCTCAGACCGTCGGCACTGCCTCGGTGAGCCTTGATATCGACGGCGTGACGATCAGCGTGCCGGAAGGCACCTCGGTACTGCGCGCGGCGGCGCTGGCGGATATCAACATTCCCAAGCTGTGCGCCACCGACAGCCTGGAGCCCTTCGGCTCCTGCCGACTGTGCGCGGTGCAGGTGGAGGGGCGCCGGGGTCTGCCTGCGGCTTGCMCCACACCGGTCGTGGAAGGCATGAAGGTGACCACCCAGAACGAGCGGCTGGCCAAGCTGCGCCGCAACGTGATGGAGCTCTACATCTCCGACCACCCACTGGACTGCCTGACCTGCCCCGCCAACGGCGACTGCGAACTGCAGGACATGGCCGGTAGCGTGGGCCTGCGCGAAGTACGCTACGGTTTTGAGGGCGAGAACCACCTGAAATCCGTCAAGGACGACTCTAACCCCTACTTCAGCTTCGATCCCAGCAAGTGCATCCTCTGTTCACGCTGCGTGCGCGCCTGCGACGAAGTCCAGGGTACTTTCGCGCTAACCATCGATGGCCGCGGGTTCGACTCCAAGGTGTCGGCGGGCCAGAACGACGCCTTCATGGACTCGGACTGTGTCTCCTGCGGGGCCTGCGTGCAGGCCTGCCCCACGGCCACGCTGATGGAAAAAAGCGTGATCGACCACGGCGTGCCGGATCATAGCGTGGTCACCACCTGCGCCTACTGTGGCGTGGGCTGCTCGTTTGAAGCCCAGATGAAGGGCGACCAGCTGGTGCGCATGGTGCCCTACAAGGGCGGCGATGCTAACCACGGCCACTCCTGCGTAAAGGGGCGCTTTGCCTTCGGCTACGCCACCCACCCGGATCGCCTGACCACGCCGATGATTCGCGACAGCATCGACCAGCCCTGGCGCGAAGTCAGCTGGGAGGAGGCGATCGGCTTTGCCGCGAACCGTCTCAAGGCGATTCAGGCCGAGCACGGCCGCGAGAGCATCGGCGGTATTACCTCATCGCGCTGCACCAACGAAGAGACCTATCTGGTGCAGAAGCTGATTCGCGCGGCGTTCGGCAATAACAACACCGACACCTGCGCGCGGGTCTGCCACTCGCCCACCGGCTACGGCCTGAAAACCACGCTGGGCGAATCCGCCGGTACCCAGACGTTTGATTCGGTGATGAAGGCGGACGCCATTATCGTGATCGGCGCCAACCCTACTGACGCTCACCCGGTGTTTGGTTCGCTGATGCGCAAGCGCCTGCGCCAGGGGGCGAAACTGATCGTCGCCGACCCTCGCCGCATCGACCTTTTAAAGACCCCGCACATGAGCGAGGCCCAACATCTGCCGCTGCGCCCGGGCACCAACGTGGCGCTGGTCAACGCGCTGGGGCACGTGGTGGTGACGGAAGGTTTGGAAGACAAGGCGTTCGTCGCCAAGCGCTGCGACAGTGAGGCGTACCAAGCCTGGCGCAACTTTATCGGCGAAGCACGCCACTCCCCGGAAGCCACCGAAGCGATTACCGGCGTACCCGCCGAGGCCGTGCGCCAGGCGGCGCGCACCTACGCCACGGCGGGCAACGGCGCGATCTACTACGGGCTGGGGGTGACCGAGCACAGCCAGGGCTCCACCATGGTGATGGGGATTGCCAATCTGGCCCTGGCCACCGGCAACATTGGCCGCGAAGGCGTGGGCGTGAACCCGCTGCGCGGCCAGAACAACGTCCAGGGCTCCTGCGACATGGGCTCCTTCCCCCACGAGCTGCCGGGCTACCAGCACGTGGCCGACCCGATTGCCCGTGGCCGCTTCGAGGCCGTGTGGGGCGTGAAGCTCGATGACGAGCCGGGGCTACGTATTCCCAACATGTTCGATGCCGCCATCGAAGGCACCTTTAAAGCGCTTTACGTGCAAGGCGAAGATATCGCCCAATCCGACCCCAACACCCAGCACGTTGAGGCGGCGCTCACGTCGCTGGACTGCCTGATCGTGCAGGATATATTCCTCAACGAAACGGCCAAGTTCGCCCACGTGCTGCTGCCGGGTTCAAGCTTCCTGGAGAAGAACGGCACCTTCACCAACGCCGAGCGGCGCATCAACCGGGTACGCAAGGTGACACCACCAGTAGCCGGCAAGGAAGACTGGGAAGTCACCCAGGATCTGGCCAATGCGCTGGGCTACCCGATGCACTATACCCATCCCTCCGAGATCATGGACGAGATCGCCCAGTTGACGCCAAGCTTCGCGGGCGTCAGCTACGCCAAGCTGGAGGAGCGCGGCAGCCTGCAGTGGCCCTGCAACGCCGAGTACCCGCTGGGCATGCCGACCATGCACGAGGTTGACTTCCCCATTGGCCTGGGCCGCTTTGCGATTACCGAGTACGTGGCCACTGAAGAGCGCGCTAACCGCCGCTTCCCACTACTGCTCACCACCGGACGGATCCTTAGTCAGTACAATGTGGGAGCTCAGACCCGGCGCACCGACAACCAGCGCTGGCACGACGAGGACGTGCTGGAGCTACACCCTTCTGACGCCGAGCTGCGCGGCATCCGCGACGGCGACTGGCTAGGCATCACCAGTCGCTCGGGCCAGACAGTACTACGCGCCCGGCTCAGCGAGCGTATGCAGCCGGGGGTGGTTTACACCACCTTCCACCATCCTGGCAGCGGCGCCAACGTCATCACGACGGACAACTCGGACTGGGCCACCAACTGTCCAGAGTATAAGGTCACGGCGGTACAGGTGGAAAAAGTCAGCCAACCCTCTGCCTGGCAGCAGCGCTTTAGCACTTTCGACCTCGTCCAGCGTGACCACCKGGCCAACGCTCATCAGGAGGCGCCATGAGCACCCACCACACGCGCGACGCGGTAGCGCGCCAGCCGGTGGAGGTGCGCCGTGGCGCTAACGGCTGGCACACCGATACCCAAGAGGATCTACTGGCCTTGGAAAAGCCGGTGGCACTGGTCTACAACGGCATCTCCCATGCAGTGATGATGGCAAGCCCCGCCGACCTTGAGGATTTTGCCCTCGGCTTCAGCCTTTCCGAAGGCATTCTGGCAAATACCGATGAGTGCTATGACCTCGATATCCACGAAGCGCCCCAAGGCCTCACCGTTCACCTCACCATTGCCAGCCAGCGGATGGCTGAGCTCAAACAACGGCGGCGCAGCCTGACGGGGCGAACCGGCTGCGGCCTGTGCGGCACCGAAGCCCTGGAACAGGCCATTCGTCCGATCCCCTCTGTCGTGGCACCTTCGCTTAGCGATGCCGCCATTCAGCGCTCCCTGCAGGAACTGGCCGCCCACCAGCCACTGCTGGCAGCCACTGGCGCTAGCCACGGTGCCGCTTGGTGCGATGCCCAGGGGCGCATCCAACGGCTCCGCGAGGATGTTGGACGCCATAACGCTCTGGACAAATTGATTGGTGCCCTTGCCCGCGAGGCCCTGCCACTCGGAGAAGGATTTGCGCTGGTCACCAGTCGCGCCAGCTACGAAATGGTGCACAAATGTGCCAGTGTCGGCATTGGCGCCCTGGTGGCGGTCTCGGCGGCCACAGCGCTTGCACTAGAGCAGGCCCAGACATCGGGACTGCTACTGGCAGGCTTTGCGCGGCCCGGCCGCCACTTGATTTACCATCGCCCCACGTCGGCGGCGATGGCCCATGGCTAAGGAGGCACGCAATGTCGTTGAGCCAAGATACTCACCTGATTCACATGACCAACCAGATCGCCGCTAACCTAGGTGGCGGTCGCGATGAGGACACGGCAGCCGCGGCCACCTGCCGCCACTTGGAGACCTTCTGGGCACGGTCTATGAAGCATCGCCTAATAGCCACGCTGGAGCGCGAGGATACCGCGCTTTCACCACTGGCAAAGCGAGCCGTCACCTTGCTGGCGGAAAGATTGGCCAGGCGCCATAGCGGATAAACATCACAGGTGTTAACGCAACGGGGCTTGCCATCTGGCAAGCCCCGTTTTTATACCCATCGCTCATAACTGCAGGTATCACCAACACTGTTCATCAACGTTAGAACTCTTCCCACTCATCTGCAGCGTGCTTTGCCGTTGCCGGTGAAGGCTTGGATGATGGCTGTGACGAGGCTTGCGATGAAAGCGCGGGGCGTTTCAGGCCTTTATCACCACCACGCTGCTGAGGGGCCGGAGAGGCCAGCGCCTGCTGCTGCGTGGGCTCATCTTCGCCGAGTACAAAGGAGTTGATTAGCTGATTAAGATGCTCTGCATGGCGGCGCATATTGGCAGCGGCGGTGGTCGATTCTTGCACCATGGCAGCGTTCTGCTGGGTCATGGTGTCCATTTCGGCCACGGCGGTGTTGATCTGGCCGMTACCGCTGCTCTGCTCTTTAGCGCCCGCGGTGATCTCACCGATCACATCGGTGACTTTCGCCACGCTGGAGACAATCTCGCGCATGGTGTCGCCCGCGCTACGCACCAGCTTCGCGCCCGATTCAGTGTGCTGAACGGACGTATCGATAAGCGCACGAATCTCTTTGGAAGCATCGCTCGAACGGCTGGCCAGCACCCGTACCTCTTGCGCCACCACGGCAAAGCCGCGGCCATGCTCGCCCGCCCGTGCGGCTTCCACCGAGGCGTTAAGCGCCAGAATATTGGTCTGGAAGGCAATCGCGTCGATCATGGTGATGATGTCGCTGATGCGCGATGCGGAGTCGTTGATATCGCGCATGGTGCTTTCGACCTGCCCCATTGAGGTCTCGCCTTCACGGGCTACGTCGGCGGTGGAAAGCACCAGCGTATTGGCCTGCTGGGCGTTGTCGGCGCTGTGGTTGACAGTCGAAGTGATCTCTTCCATGGAAGCCGAGGTTTCCTGGAGATTGGCCGCCGCCTGCTCGGTACGGGTGGCAAGCTCATCAGAGCTTTGTGAGATCTCTCCCGCCGCCTGGTGCACGCTCATTGTGCTGCTGCGCACATCGCGCAGAGTGTTCTGCATGCGCGCTACAAAGGCGTTGAATTGAACGCTAAGCTCGCCAATTTCGTCACCGCTTTCAACGGCCAAGCGACGGGTTAAATCACCGCGGCCCTGAGCGATGTCTTGCATCGCCGCGGTAGTGCGCTTGATCGGCCCCAGCGTGCGACGCACCAGGCCATACGCGATCAGTGCAATCACAACAAATAGACCCAGACCCAACAAGGAGGCAAATATAATGCCCTGGCGCAAATCGGCGGCAGCCGCGGCTTCAAGTTCGGCAATGGCATCGTCAGCATCGGTAACGTAAACGCCAGCACCAATGAGCCAGTCCCATTTTTCAAGGCGGTCAACGAAGGAGTGCTTGGGTTCTATTCTGTCGGTACCTGGGTAATCCCACATATAGCTGTAGAAGCCACCGCCACTCTGGGCGACCTTAATGATCTCGCGAATCAGGTAGGTGCCATCGGGGGTTTGCGCGTCGATCATGTTGGTGCCTTCACGCTCCGGTGCAGGCGCCGTGACGATATTGTTACCGTCATAGTCGTAGATGAATATGTAGTTGTTGTCTTCAAAGCGCATCGAACGCACCAGCTCAGCTACCTGCTGCTTGGCGGCCTCATCGTTGGCACCGGCTTGTTCGTAAATGGGCTCGATGGCAGAAGTCGCCATCTGGACAATGTTGCGTACCCCATGGCGGCGCTCTTCAATAAGCATTTCACGCTGTTCTGCCAGTACGTTACGGGTGTCTTGGATGTTGCTATAGGCTTTAAAGCCAACCAGCGTAACCGTTACTAACAGAAGGGGGAGCAGTACAAGCATCAGCACCTTGGTCTGTAAACCCAGGGCTCGTTTGGGAGAAGAAGTAGTCATTTGTGAGCAAGTTCCAGAGTCTGTCTTGAGGGAAAAGTTTTTAATAGTTATAAGGGGCTTATCGACCTAAAATGAGCAAACTTTAACCAGCTTTTGGTTTTTTTAACTTAATATTCAAATAATTAGCAATTAATAGTTAGGTTCATAACCTAAGTTAAGGTTATGCATGAAATAAACGTCCAAGGTGGGGATGTGGTGGCCAGGGATGGCCCGTTTTAGCACGATGCTAAACCACAATCTTCGGTTGCCCTGACCTCCCTACCGCCTGGTCAGGGCGACCTTTTTGTTTTATGTGCCTTCCTCGTACTTTGTAATCGTTCTTGCCGATTGTTATTTGCCGTCTCCTTGGGCGTATCATGTCGCTAGKGTACAAGGAGGACGGCAAGCATGGTTCGAAACCACTCATTTTTTAGCGCTGTCTTGCTCCTGCTCCCCCGGTTGGCTCATTTTGCCTGGCGTGTATTACGCAATTTCCTGAAAAATCACGGCATCCTGCTTGCAGGTGGCGTGGGCTACAATATTCTGCTCTCTATTGTGCCGCTTTTTGCCGTGCTGGTTGTGCTATTAACCCAGGTGGTGGATCAGCAGCACCTTCTCAATGTGCTGTCGATACAAGCACGCCATATGGCACCCGCCCACGCCGAAGTCTTGGTTGAGGCCGTGCGCAGCCTCCTGGACTCCCGGGATGTCATCGGCATTCTGAGTTTCCCCATTCTGTTACTGTTCAGCTCATTCGCCTTTCGTATGCTGGAAGATGCTTTAGCGATCATATTCCATGCCCCGGATAGCCCGCACATCAAGCGCAGCGCCTGGGTATCGGTGATGCTGCCCTACGCCTTTATGGTGGTACTCGGGGCGGCGCTGATGGTGCTCACACTGGTGGTGACCCTGGCCAGTTCGCTGAATGCGCTGGTCATGGCCATTTTCGACCGAGAGCTGCCATTGGCTGGGTTGTCAGAACCGGTGCTTAACCTCGCCAGCTTTATCGGCGTATTTCTGCTCTTCAGCGCTATCTACAAAGTGCTGCCGGTGGTGCGCATCGCTTTACGCCGGGCAATCGTAGGCGGTTTCGTTGCGGCACTCATGTGGGAGGGGGTTCGGCTGTTACTGGTCTACTATTTCGCCAACCTGTCGTTCGTGAACGCCGTCTACGGTTCGCTGGCGGCGCTGGTGATCGTACTGATCAGCCTGGAAGTGGGGGCCGTCATTTTACTGCTGGGCGCCCAGGTGATTGCCGAGCTGGAGCGCAATACCCGCCTTGGCCTTCCATGGTACGTCGACCCCAATCGTCAGCCGATTACGCGGGTGGATTGAGCAACCCGAGCGTGGCTGAGCTAGTCTTTAGACGCTTATCGCAAAACCATGATATAGGGGGTGAGAACGATGACGTTGTTCGATCTAACAGGCCGCACGGCGCTAATTACCGGTTCATCTGGCGGGTTAGGGCTTGCGATGGCGCGCGGGCTGGCGCAGTCAGGCGCTCAAATCATTATCCATGGGCGCAATCATGACAAACTAGAAGCCGCACGGCACGCGCTCTCCGAGGAGGGCCATCAAGTGCTTACGACATCGTTTGATGTTGCCGACGAAGCCGCCATTGAGCAGGCACTTAAAGCGCTGAAAGACGATGGGATCAGTATCGATATACTGGTCAATAATGCTGGCATGCAGCTCCGTCGCCCTCTGCTTGAGGTCGAACTCGACCAATGGGATAAAGTCATTAACACTAACTTGACCAGCACGTTTCTACTGGGACGTAATGTTGCCAGGCAAATGATTGAACGCGGCAAGGGCGGCAAAATCATTAACATTGGGTCACTGATGAGCTCTGTCGCGCGGTCAACCGTGGGGGCTTATACAGCTTCCAAAGGCGGGGTGCGTTTATTGACCCAATCCATGGCAGCAGAATGGGCCGAGCATGACATTCAGACCAACGCTATCGGCCCAGGTTACATGATCACGGAAATGACCAAGCCGCTGGCCGATGACCCAAAATTCAATGACTGGCTGATTAATCGCACCCCTTCCAAACGCTGGGGAGTGCCTGAAGMCCTTGTCGGCACCGTGGTTTACCTCGCCTCTCCGGCGTCAAGCTACGTTAATGGACAGATCATTTATGTCGACGGCGGCATGTTGGCCGTTATTTAACGCCACGGCGCTTAGTGCATCAGTCAGCCAGCTACCACTAAAAGGCCGCCCAACATTTGGCGGCCTTTGTACACCGAGAACTTCCTAGATGGCACTTGTATCCGCGGAAGCCACGGTATCAGCCTGTGGGCGCCGCTCCTCTAGCATGCCTTTATCGAGAATAAAGCGGATGATCTCCTCGAGCCCCACGCCGTCATAAAGATTGGCAAACACAAAGGGCCGTTCGCCGCGCATCTTTTTGGAGTCCCGCGCCATGATGTCTAACGACGCATGCACCTGCTCGGCGATATCCATCTTATTGATAATCAGCAGGTCTGACTTGGTGATACCGGGGCCGCCTTTGCGGGGAATTTTGTCCCCGGCAGAAACGTCGATGACGTAGAGGGTTAGGTCGGAAAGTTCAGGGCTAAAGGTTGCCGAGAGGTTATCGCCGCCGGACTCCACCATGACCAGTTCCAGCTTGGGATGTCGCGCCTGTAGCTCGTCGATGGCCGCCAGGTTCATCGAGGCGTCTTCGCGAATCGCCGTATGCGGGCAGCCGCCGGTCTCTACGCCTAGAATACGATCCGCCGGCAGCGCATCGTGCTTGAGCAAAAAGTCGGCGTCTTCGCGGGTGTAGATGTCGTTGGTGACCACAGCGATATCGTAGTAATCCCGCAGTGCTGAACAGAGCTGCTTGAGTAGCGCGGTTTTGCCGGAACCCACCGGGCCGCCCACGCCAATACGTAAACAGTGCGTCATGATGAATATCTCCTAACTTCTAAACAGTCGTGAATACTGGGTTTCGTGTAGGGCGCTTGCCAGGGCTAAGCCGGGCAGCACGGGCCCTAGCTCGTCGTCATCTAATGTCAGCGCTTGGTCAACGGCAGCCACTAACGCTGGCCGCAGCTGTTCTATAACGCGCTGGGCGGCGGTGTGGCCTAGCGGCAGGGCCTTGCAGGCCACCGCCAGCTGGTTCTCCAGCCACGCCCAGGCAAAGCCCAGCAAGGTTTGTCTAACGGATACGCCGCGAGTGTGCGCCGTATAGGCAAAGAGTGTCACATAGCCAGCATGAGGCGGAAGCAAGGGCAGTAGTAAGTCCTCACTTGGCATCAAGTCTAGGCTTTTCAACAGGCGCTTAAGCGAGGCGCCCAGGCGGCTATCTTCCGCGGCCAGCTCGGCGGTTTCCCGGGTGGCGGCCAGCCACTCGTCCCACTGGGCAATCGTATCGATGTCGCCTTCGCCAATGGCTTGATGCAGCCGCGCCAACACGGGTAACTCGCAACGGGTTAAGCCATCCTCCAATACACCGCTTAGCCACTCGGCAAGGCTTGCTTCATCGCGTACCCAGTCAAGTTCAAAAGCGCTTTCCAAGCCTTGGGAAAACGCAAAAGCGCCGATGGGCAGCGCAGGGCTGACCAGTTGCATCAAGCCTAGCAGCGCCAGTTCATCGCTTTGGCTGTTTTGCGCAGTTACCTCAGTGGGCATGGTGATGCTCATGTGAGTGGTCGTGGTCGTGTGAATGATCGTGCGAATGGCCATGACCGTGTGAATGAGAGTGCCCGCCACCTACTTGGTTATAGGCGCCCGGCTCGGGGTCGAAGGTGGCGTTGTGGTGCTCCAGTTTGGCCCCCAGCAGTTCGGCGAGTTCTTCTAGCACGTGATCCGGCGGGAAGCGCACCCAGGCGCCCTTTTCGTCTTCACCCAGCGCCAGCTGCACGTGGCGATTGCCCAGGTGGTAGGCCAGCCGCGCCAGCGGTAAGCCAGTACTTACTCGCGCGGTAACCACCGGTTCTACTGCGGCGCAGACGCGTACTATCTCACCACTTTCGGCCTTAAGGCCTTCGCCGCTGCGCAGCACCGGGCCGCGATCCAGAAACAACCCCAACTCGCGACCGCTATCGCTTTGGGCTTTTAAGCGCCCGCGAATACGTAGCTCAAAGGGCAGCGTGAGTGTGTCGCTCGCCGCGCTTTCCTCCACTGGCCCTAAACGTTCTATCAGTTTCAGCATCTCTACCGTCCTTTCGCTATCTAGGAGGCTGTGCCGAGGGTAGGTCTACGAGAGGGCGCTGTGAATACCTCCCTGTACGCTACTTTTGCCATCCATGGCAAAAGACCCTCTCTACGACCTACCCCCGTCACCTCTACCTAAATGAAATAGCTCAATTAAAACAAATGATAACGCTGGGCCAGTGGCAGCTCGGTAGCAGGCTCGCAGGTTAAAATTTCGCCATCGCAGCGCACTTCATAAGTCTGCGGGTCGACGGTCAAATCGGGGCAGGCATCGTTCAGCTTCATATCCTGCTTGCGCACTTGGCGCACGTTTTTGCACGCCGCGAGTTCGCTATTTAGCCCCAGTTTCTCTTTGATGCCCGCATCCAGCGCGGCCTGGCTGACAAAGCTGAGCCGGGTTTGGCTGGCCGCACGGCCGAAAGCACCAAACATATAGCGGTAGTGCACGGGCTGGGGAGTCGGAATCGAGGCATTAGGATCGCCCATGGGGGCCGCCGCAATCATGCCGCCTTTGATCATCATGGCTGGTTTTACGCCAAAGAAAGCCGGTTTCCACAGCACCAGATCCGCCAGCTTACCGACTTCTATCGAACCCACTTCATGAGCGATCCCGTGGGTGATCGCCGGGTTGATGGTGTACTTGGCGATATAGCGCTTGGCGCGGAAGTTATCGGCGCCCAGGGCTTCATCTTCCGGCAGCAGGCCGCGCTGCACCTTCATTTTATGCGCGGTTTGCCAAGTACGGCAGACCACTTCACCTACCCGCCCCATGGCTTGGGAGTCTGAAGCGATCATCGAGATCACGCCCAGGTCGTGGAGAATATCTTCCGCGGCGATGGTTTCGCGGCGAATGCGCGAGTCGGCGAAGGCCACGTCTTCGGGAATATTGGGGTCGAGGTGATGACACACCATCAGCATATCGAGGTGTTCGTCGATGGTGTTGACCGTGTAGGGCCGCGTTGGGTTGGTGGACGACGGCAGCACGTACGGTTTGGCACAGGCGGTTAGGATATCCGGCGCGTGGCCGCCGCCTGCCCCCTCGGTGTGGTAGGTATGAATGCAGCGCTCTTTGAACGCGGCCAGGGTGTCTTCCACAAAGCCCGATTCGTTTAGGGTGTCGGTGTGGATCGCCACCTGCACATCATAGGCATCGGCGACGTTAAGGCAGTTATTGATCGAGGCAGGCGTGGTGCCCCAATCTTCGTGCAATTTGAGGCCCATGGCGCCTGCTTGGAGCTGGAGCTCCAGAGACTCGGGCAGGCTGGCGTTGCCTTTGCCTAGAAAGCCGATATTCATGGGCATATCGTCCACCGCTTGCAGCATCTTACCGATGTGCCAAGCGCCGGGGGTACAGGTGGTTGCGTTGGTACCGGTGGCCGGGCCGGTGCCGCCGCCGAGCATGGTGGTGACGCCGCTCATCAGCGCTTCTTCGACCTGCTGGGGGCAGATAAAGTGAATGTGAGAATCAATGCCGCCCGCGGTCAATATCTTGCCTTCGCCGGAGATAATTTCGGTGCCGGGGCCAATCACGATCTCAACATCGGGCTGTACGTCAGGATTGCCCGCTTTGCCAATCGCGGCGATGCGGCCGTTTTGAATGCCCACGTCGGCTTTGACGATACCCCMCCAGTCTAAAATCAGTGCGTTGGTAATCACCGTATCCATGACCGTGTCGTCAGCGCGCTGGCTTTGGCCCATGCCATCCCGTATGACTTTGCCGCCGCCGAATTTCACTTCATCGCCGTAGTGGGTGGCGTCTTTTTCGACTTCAATCCAAAGCTCGGTATCGCCCAGGCGCACGCGGTCGCCCACCGTGGGGCCGTACATATCGGCATAGGCTTGCCGACTGATCTTGTTAACGGGTTTCATTGTTTACCTCCATCCAGCGCGCCCATCACATCGCCGCGAAAGCCGTAAATTTCGCGCTTGCCGACAAAGGGAATCAACGTGACTTCGCGGGTCTGGCCGGGCTCAAAGCGAATCGCCGTGCCTGCGGCCACATCTAAGCGGTAACCCCGCGCCTTGGCGCGGTCAAAGGTCAGTGCGGGGTTGGCTTCGGCAAAGTGGTAGTGGGAGCCAATTTGTATCGGCCGGTCGCCGGTATTGCCCACCTCAACCGTGATGCGCTCCCGCCCCACACAAAGCTCGATATCMCCTTGTTTTAACTGATATTCACCAGGAATCATTTGGTTGCTCCTTTGTTTTTTTGTGAGGTGTTAGCCGAGAGGTGTGAGGTGTAAAGAGAGAGGTGTGAGGGGTGCGTAACCCACTACTACTCACCCCTAACTATTCACTCCTCACCCCTCACTCCTCACCCCTCACTCCTCACACTTAACCCCTCACACAATAGGCGTATGCACAGTGACCAGCTTGGTGCCGTCGGGGAAAGTGGCTTCCACCTGCACTTCGTCGACCATTTCGGCGACGCCGTCCATCACATCCTCACGGCTCAGGATCTCGCGGCCATAGCTCATTAATTCCGCCACGCTGCGGCCATCCCGGGCGCCTTCCATAATCTCGAAGCTGATCAGCGCCACCGCTTCCGGGTAGTTGAGCTTTAAACCACGCGMCTTGCGGCGCTCCGCCAGTTGGGCGGCGGAGAACAGCAGTAGCTTGTCTTTGTCTCTCGGGGTTAATTCCATGGAACGTGTCTCCAGCAGTGCATCACAGTGATGCCTATTAGGTTAGCCAAATTCTTGGTGTATGCGCGGCGCGGTCGATCCAACGAGGGCGCAGCAGGTGCCAGGCCTGTTCACACAGCGCCCAGGCTTCGTTACGCGAGTTACCCAGATAGCGCAGCAACACTACGCCATGGCGAACGGTGACCGCCCAGCGCGGGTTATCCGGCAGCGCTTCACGCAGGGCCTCAATAGCCGCAGGTGCGTCGCTAATGCCCACCGCCCACAGCGTGGCTTGCACCGTGGCGCCGCCTTGGCCCCAGCGACCCGCGAAACGTGGGTGAAGCGGATCCAGCGGCTGGCGCTCTAGCCACAGCGGCTTGCCGTCCAGGGTTAAGCGAAAGTGCTGCTCAATACGCCCAGAGATGTAAGGTAACTCGCTGGCTGGGCGGCCCAATGCCATCACTTCCCAACCCAGGCAGCGGGAGCTGCCGTGAAGGTCAATCTGGGTGCGCTGCTCGCCTTTGGAGCCATCAAAGGCGATGGTCTCCTGAGGCAGCCATTCCAGGACCGCGCCATCTTCAACGCTCAACCGGGTATGCTGGGTCCAGGCAACGCCCTGGCTGTCGGCTTTATAGAGTTTATTAGCGGCGGGGGTGGTGAGCAGCACATGGGCACCACTCTCGACATGGGCGCTAATGGAGAGCGCATCGCCACTGACTAGGCCGCCCGGCGGGTGAAGCACATAGACATGGCAGGCCTCACCGCGGCCTTCCGGATAAAACGGGCGCTGCACCCGTAGTGGCCCCGAGTGGCGCGCCTGCACCATGCGGGTGGCGCCGTCGCGGTTGGCAAAGCGTAGCGCCAACGAAGCCGCCCAGTGGCGGCCTGCATCGAAGCGGTGGCCAGAGGCAACTTGCGGTTTTGCGAGATCGCACAGAATCATGGGTCGCTATCGCTTCCTTTTCACTAAGCCGTTAACTTACTAGAAGCAATTAATGCGCCAAAATGGTGAAAAACCCTACAGGGCGATCAATGGTAGGGATTAACGCAAGTAGCTTGCAGCGCCACACGCCCATTCGCACCAAAATAGAACCACGCCAGACCCTGAATGCACCAAATAAATGCAGTCACTCCTGATTTAAACTCAACCCAACTTATGCTCACTCTCCACACCCTCATGCACCACAACTCGATTCCGCCCGCCGCGCTTTGCTTGATAAAGCGCTTGGTCAGCCCGCTGTAAAGAGTGATTATAGTCGGGGTGGCCATCGTGGAGCGTAACGCCCACGCTAATCGTCACATTAAGCAACGTATCGGCGCCCGCGAGCATCGGCTCTTTAGCCACCGCCTGACGCAAACGCTCAGCAAATAAGCGGCTGCCGTCATGATCGGTATCCACTAGCACGATTAAAAACTCTTCCCCCCCCATGCGGAACACGTAATCACCCCCGCGAGTGGAGCGGTCAAGGATGCTTGCCACCTGCTGCAGCACGGTGTCGCCGGCGTCGTGGCCATGGGTATCGTTGATCGATTTAAAGTGGTCGATGTCTACCATCAACAGCGCAAAGCAGTGCTCCGAGTGGCGGGCAATATCGATTTCACGGCTAAGCACCACCGATAGAAACTTACGGTTAAGCAACCGGGTTAGGCTATCGCGACCAGCATCTAAACCAGAGGCGCGCTCCAACACATCGTCAAGCAGCATCAACACCGTGCGGGCGGCGTCTCGAATCTCGCCCAGCGCCTTAAGCCGTTGGCTAGCCTCTTCATGTAGCAGGACCTCCAGCCACTCACGATCCACCTGCTGAATATGCCGTGAAATAGTGGCAATCTCTGGCGCACCCTCAAACGCATGGCACGCTTTATGGAAGTACCACAAACCAAAGTCGGAATTGGCTAACTTCGGCAGCGTGGCGATATCCTGCTGGGCGGCGACGGCAAACATCAGTGCGTTTTCCCAGTTCAGCAGCGCCGAACGCTGGCGCTCACGCTCATCACCAATGCTTTGAGTAAGGGAAAATAGCTTGTACGCCTCTTCGGTGCGCGCATTACGGTCACTGGCCACTGAGTAAGCGTGGCTCATGATTTCCATGGCCATATCAATATGCTCGGAGACATACACCGAGGCMTCCCCCGGGGAGAGCGGGCTTTTGAACGAAGCACTAAGCTGCCGATACAACGCCTGCTTAAGCTGTCGCGCCCCGCTAAGCACCAGATTGACCGGAATATCGATGCGAGCATGCACCTGCCCTACTTTCTCCTGCTGCTCAACCAAGGCTTCAAAATCGACATGCTCAACGGCAAACATGGCCTTCAGCCAACGCCGCATTGAGGGGTTTAAACGCTGCTCCACTTGTTCGTTGGAGAGAAACAGCGAGGCATGCGGGTCTTCCAGCATTACGCTGTAAAAGTGGTCGGCAAAGTAGCCACAATGCTGCGTTACCAGTGTTTCCACCGCCTGGCGCAGTGGCCTAGGCGTGCGCTCTAATAACGTCTGCCACTCGGCGGCGAGCTGATGTTTATCTTTATAGCGCATACCCCACCTGCTTCTTATTGCTAAAACAATCAATGTTACAGGCAAAAAATCGCCTTCAACCGAACACAGAACAGGGTTTTAGCGAATAAACCCACAAGCGGCTCGCATGGCGGCGCGGCAGCGGTGCCTCGCCATACTATAGGGCCAATCGGTAAGCGAGTGACGCTCCAAAACATAACCAAGGCCTGTTGATGCCTTACAGCTTACTTCCGCCATAACTCAGGTTCCCCTTTCAGCCCACCTCAGCGTCTTTTATCCACTTGACATTTCATCAATAGCGCCACAAACTTAGCCAAGGCTATACTTCTTTCCCTAGGACAACCAGTTTACACAAAGCAACTTCAACCCATCTACCTCATGACGAGTCTGGAGCTAAATAATGGCAACAAAATATGCCGTGATTCTATTGGGAACGCTGCCTTTTAGTGCGTTGGCAACTGCCGATGAAACGCCCTTAAACGTGGTGGCAACGATTGGGATGATTGCCGATGTAGCGCAGGAGGTAGGCGGCGAATGCGTTAATGTGGAAGCCATGATGGGCCCCGGCGTAGACCCCCATCTGTATCAGGCAAGCGCTAGCGACGTGGCCTTGCTGCGGGGCGCCGAACACATTCTCTATTCAGGCTACTCATTGGAAGGGCAGCTGGGGAGTGTGCTGGAGAATTTCTCGGCACGAACACCCACGCTTGCCGTGGCGCCCGCTTCCATTGATCCGGCGTCGTTGATCACCGCTCAGGATGTCTACGGAGTCGACCCTCACCTGTGGATGGATGTCTCTTTATGGGCCCAAACACTGCCCACCCTGAGCGATGCATTGAGCGAAGCACGCCCTGAGTGCGCCACGACGATTGAAACCAATACCGAGCGTTATCAGGCTCAGTTGCTAGCCTTGCATGAGTGGGTTAAAGAGAGCATTGCCAGCATCCCCGAAGAGCAGCGTATTCTCGTCACCGCCCACGACGCGTTCAGCTACTTTGGCCGTGCCTATGACATTGAGGTGGAAGGGATTCAGGGCATCAGTACCGAAACCGAAACCGGGATCGCCGATATTCGCAGCATGGCGGATAGCGTTGTTGCCCGTAACGTGCCCGCCATATTTGTCGAGAGCACCATCAACCCACGCACCATTCAGGCAGTGATCGATGCTGCAAGGCAGCGCGGCCATGATGTGACCATCGGCGGCCAGCTTTATTCCGACGCCATGGGCGATGAAGGCACGGTAGATGGTACCTATATGGGCATGATCTACCGTAACACCCAGCACATTGTCGAGGCGCTAGGCGGTTCCTTGGCCCCGCTGCCAAAGGCACTAGATGACTGGGCCAGCGAGTGGCAACTCGCTCAATAAGCATTCGATAAGGCAGTGATCCATGGCGACATCCAACCTTACAGACACCGCACTGAGCATTAAAAACCTGMCGGTGAGCTACCATAACCAGCCCGTGCTTTGGGATATCGATCTGGATATCCCCGCCGGTGTCATGGCGGGCATTGTCGGCCCTAACGGGGCGGGCAAGAGCACGTTGATCAAAAGCCTCCTGGGGCTGGTGCCGTCGCTGTCAGGAGAGGTGATGGTGCATGGGCGACCTTACGCCACGCAGCGTAAACGAGTGGGCTACGTGCCCCAGCGCTCAAGCGTTGACTGGGATTTCCCCACCACTGCACTGGATGTGGTCACCATGGGGCTTTACGGGCGTTTAGGTTGGCTCAAAAGACCGGGACGAAAAGAGCGCCACGAGGCGCAGGAAGCACTTGAAATGGTCGGTATGAGTGCCTTGGCTGAGCGCCAGATTAGCCAGCTCTCAGGTGGCCAGCAGCAGCGCGTATTTTTGGCCCGTGCGCTGGTGCAGCAAGCCGATGTGTATTTTCTTGATGAACCCATGGCTGGCGTCGATGCCACCACCGAGCGGGCCATTATCGATATCCTGCGCCGCCTGCGCGACGCGGGTAAGACGCTGATTGTGGTACACCACGATCTGCAAACGGTTCGCACCTACTTTGACTGGCTACTGCTACTCAACGTGCGAGTCATCGCCAGCGGCAAGGCCGAGGAGGTGTTCAAGATCGATCMCCTGCGCCAGGCTTACGGCGGCCAAATCGCGCTAMTTAACGACAATGAATCGTTAATGTTCGCCGCCTCAAAGGTGAAGTAACCCATGGTGTGGCTTGAGCTTTTATCTGACTACACCTTTCAGAATGTAGTCATTGGCGCCTCGCTGCTGGGGCTGATCAGCGGCCCGCTGGGCTGTTTTGCGGTGCTGCGTCGCCAAAGCCTGCTGGGAGACGCGATTTCCCACGCAGCCCTTCCCGGCATCTGTTTAAGCTTTATCATCACCGGCAGCCGGGATATTGGCGGAATTATTATTGGTTCACTGATCACCGGCTCCGCCGCCGCGCTGATTATGCTGATGCTGACGCGCTTAAGTCGCCTGAAAACGGACGCAGCCCTGGGCGCCTGCCTCAGTATCTTTTTTGCCGTGGGCATCGTTCTGCTCACCTATATCCAGAGTACCAATAACGCCTCCCAGGGCGGTCTTGAGGCCTTTCTTTTCGGCCAGGCCGCCGCGACGCTGCGCTCCGATTTATGGGTGATGGGCAGCATTACGCTGGTCACGCTGCTACTGCTTGCCGTCTTCTGGAAACAGGCCAAGCTGGTCACCTTTGATGCGGAGTACGCCCGCACACTCGGCATGCCTATCACCGTGATTGAAGCATCGCTCACCGCTATGGTTGCGCTAGCGGTCGTCGTCGGCCTGCAGATGGTCGGTGTGATTTTGATGGCCGCCATGATCGTGGCACCCGCGGCCGCCGCGCGACAGTGGAGCCGCCACCTAGGCGGCATGCTCACCATCGCCGCAGGCGTCGGTATTGTCAGTGGTGTTTCAGGGGCGACCATCAGCACCCTATCGCGTGGCCTGGCAACCGGCCCGCTGATTGTCCTTACCGCAACCGTCATTGTGCTTATATCGTTGGCCTTGGCGCCCGGCCGTGGCCTGCTGTGGGGCGTGATAAAGCACTATCGCCAGAAGTCAGCGCTGCAGAAACAGCAGCTACTTTATACGCTATATAAACACTCGGGTGACCCCTCATGCGCCCCTTCAACGCTCGGTTCACGCAGGATGCTCAACAAGCTTAAGCAGCAAGGCTACCTAACCCGCTCTCCACGCGGTGCCACCCCAAGCGACGACGGCTGGGGGCTAACGGCACAGGGCCAGGCGGAGGCTAGAAGAGTGATCGCGGCTTTTGAGGAATTAGCATCATGATGGCAGAGCTACTGACCACAACTGCCCTGCCCATTATGCTAGTGGGCGCGATGGTAGGCATCGCCTCCTCGGCGGTGGGTACCTTTTTAGTGCTGCGCGGCAACAGCATGTTATCCGACGCAATCAGCCATTCGATTGTGTTTGGCATCGTCATCGTCTGGCTGCTGACCAAGCAACAGAGCGGGCCGGTACAACTGATCGGGGCCGCCTTCACCGGGCTGTTAACCGTCCTGCTCACCGAAGCCTTAGCGAGCACCAAACGGGTCAAGCAGGATACCGCTATCGGCTTGGTCTTCCCTGCGCTGTTTTCTATCGGCGTGCTGCTGTTKAATATTTATGCCAATGATGTGCATATCGACACACATACCGTGCTGCTCGGGGAGATCGGTTTTGTCTGGCTGGATACACTCGACATCTTCGGCCTGCCCATCCCCCAGGCGCTGGTATCGATGAGCGTGATGACGGTGCTCAACTACGCGTTTATCGGACTCTTTTATAAGGAGCTGAAGCTGGCCACCTTCGATCCGGCGCTGGCCAAAACGTTCGGTTTTATGCCCTCGATTCTTTTCTATGTGCTGCTAATGCTAACAAGCTCTACTGCCGTGGCGGCCTTTGATGCGGTAGGCGCGGTGCTGTTTATCGCCTTTGCCATTGTTYCCGCCTCCGCCGCCTATTTGCTGACCGACCGGCTGTGGATGATGTTTATCATCGGTGCGCTAATTTCTATCGCCTCGAGTATTTCTGGCTACTACCTCGCAGTGTATCTCAACGTCTCCATTGGCGGCATGATGGCCGTCATGACCGGCGTATTCCTGATGCTCGCCTTTCTGGCAGGGCCACGCTACGGCGTGATTACCCAACTGGTCAAACGCCAACGGGCACGCTGGGCGCCGGTGGAACCGCCGCCCAGCGTTTGAAGCCCAGCTTTTGGAAACACCGCTCATCCGCGCGCAAAAAAGCGACCGCCTTTCGACAACCGCTTGGCCGGGCAGGCGGTAACCGGGTGTGGATAACTTACACCGTCAGATGCTGCTTGATCAGCTCATTGGAGAGCTCGCTGATCTTCCCTTTGGCCACCGGGCGGCCGCGATCCATGATCACAAAGCGGTCGGCGTACTTGCGGGCAAAGGGCAGCTTCTGCTCCACCAGTAGTACCGTAAGGCCATCCTCGTTGATCAACTGACGAATCACCTGGCCGATTTGAGCGACGATATTGGGCTGAATGCCCTCCCCCGGTTCGTCCAAAATGAGCAGTTTGGGTTCGATGACCAGCGCACGGCCAATCGCCAGCTGCTGCTGTTGCCCACCGGAAAGGTCGCCGCCACGGCGGTGTTTCATCTCCTTGAGCACGGGGAACAGTTCATAGACCCGCTCGGGAATCTTTTTTAGCCCGTCACTGCGGGCGGCAAGGCCGGTGCGCAGGTTCTCCTCTACGGTCAGCAGCGGAAATATCTGCCGCCCTTGGGGCACGTAGCCAATTCCCAACCGCGAGCGCGCCTCAACGGCTTTTTTAGTCAGCTCGATCTCGCCGGTCTCGGCGGTGTAGCGCAGCTCGCCACTTTTGACGGCCACTTCACCCATCACGGCTTTCAGCAGCGTGGKTTTACCCACGCCGTTGCGTCCCATCACGCAGGTACACTGACCGGCGGGCACCTCAAGATCCAGATCCCAGAGGGTGTGGCTTTCGCCGTAGAACTGGTTGAGCTTTTCAATGGCTAGCATCAGGCAGCCTCCTCGTCATCGGCACCCAGGTAGACCTCGATTACTTTAGGGTCGCTGGAGACTTGATCCATGGTGCCTTCCGCCAGCACGCTGCCCTGGTGCAAGACCGTCACCTGGCGGGCAATCGAACGCACGAAACCCATATCGTGCTCGACCACCACCACGGACTGTTTACCGGCCAGCCCGGTGAGCAACTCGGCCGTGCGCTCCATCTCCTGCTCGGTCATGCCCGCCACCGGTTCATCCACCAGCAGTAGACGCGGGCGCTGCATTAGCAGCATGCCGATCTCCAGCCACTGCTTTTGGCCGTGGGAAAGAATGCCTGCAGGTTGATGGCGCAGTGCTGTCAGGCCAATGGTTTCCAGTACTTCATCGATGCGGTCTTTGATCTCGCCGGTCATGCGGGCAGTCAGGGTAGGAAAAATCCGCTTGTCCGCCGCCATGGCCAGCTCCAGGTTTTCAAATACCGACAACGCTTCGAAAACCGTGGGCTTTTGAAACTTGCGGCCAATGCCCAGGCTGGCAATATCGGGCTCGTTCATGTGCAGCAGGTTATGGCGGCTCCCGAACCATACACTGCCGCTGGTGGGCCGGGTTTTACCGGTAATAATATCCATCATGGTGGTTTTACCCGCCCCGTTGGGGCCGATAATGCAGCGCAGCTCACCGTCGTTGATGGTTAGGTTGAGGTTATTGATGGCTTTAAAACCATCGAAGCTCACGGTGACATCTTCCATGTAAAGAATCGGCCCATGGCGAACGTCCACCGGCGAGGCTTGGGGCGCCATAAAATCGAACACCCGGTCACGCTGTGTCAGCGATTGCAGAAAGCTCATGCGGAGGCCTCCTTGGACGTCTGTTGATGGTCAGGATCCGTCGTTTGTTCCTCGCGCTTGCGACGCTTGAGGTAGCGAAACAGCCCCGCCACCCCTTTGGGCAGAAACACCGTGACCAGTACGAACATCGCGCCCAGGGCAAACAGCCAGGCATCGGGCATTACGCCGGTAAAGATGGTTTTGGCGTAGTTAACTAAAATGGCGCCTATCACCGCGCCATATAGCGTGGCGCGACCGCCCAACGCTACCCACAGCACAATCTCGATGGAGAAAATCGGCGAGAATTCACTGGGGTTGATAATCCCCACTTGCGGCACGTAGAGCGCGCCCGCCAGGCCTGCGAGCATCGCCGAGACCACAAACACAAACAGCTGAAAGCGCTCGACCCGGTAGCCGAGAAAGCGCGTACGCGCTTCGGCGTCGCGGGTGGCCACGCTCACCCGCCCCAACTTGCTGGTCACAATCGCACGGCACAGGATATATCCCAGCGCCAGCGCAACGCCGGTGGCCAGGAACAACCCTAGGCGCGTGGCATCGCTGCGCAGGTCAAAACCGACGATCTCGCGGAAGTCAGTCAGGCCGTTATTACCGCCGAAGCCCATCTCGTTGCGGAAGAAAGCCAGCATCAAGGCAAAGGTCAGTGCCTGAGTGATAATCGACAGATATACACCGGTGACCCGTGAGCGGAAGGCMAAAAAGCCGAACACCAGCGCCAGCAGCCCCGGCGCCAGCAGCACCATGGCGAAGGCAAACCAGGCCATATCGAAGCCGTGCCAGAACCACGGCAAGCTGTCCCAGTTGAGGAACACCATAAAGTCGGGCAGTACCGGATGGCCGTAGGTACCGCGATCGCCAATCTGGCGCATCAGGTACATGCCCATGGCGTAGCCGCCGATGGCGAAGAAGGCGCCGTGGCCGAGGCTTAAAATACCCAGATAGCCCCACACTAGATCCACCGCCACGGCCAGCAGCGCGTAGCTTAAGTACTTACCAAACAGATTGACCGTGTAAGCCCCCACATGTAGCGGGTTCTCCGGCGGCACCGCTACGTGCAAGATGGTGACCAGTACCAGCGCGGCCAGTAGCACGCCGAGAAAAATCTGCGTGGAGCGCTCGCTGAAGGGTCGTGTTAGCCAAAAATTCGTCGATGATTCGGTCGTTAAAGACATCGCTTAGCCCTCCGCAGCCCGGCCCTTCTGCGGGAAGAGTCCACGCGGGCGTTTCTGAATGAATAGGATGATAAACACCAGCACGATAATTTTGGCCAATACCGCGCCTGCCCAGGGTTCCAGCACCTGGTTGATCACCCCCAGCGATAGGCCAGCAACCAGCGTGCCCCACAGGTTGCCCACGCCGCCGAACACCACCACCATGAAGGAGTCGATGATGTAGTTCTGCCCCAGGTTAGGGCCGACGTTGGTGAGCTGGGAGAGCGCGACACCTGCAAGCCCGGCCACACCGGAGCCCAGCGCAAAGGTCATGATATCCACACGAGTGGCACGAATGCCCATGGAGCGTGCCATGGCGCGGTTTTGGGTCACGGCGCGCACCTCAAGCCCCAGCCGCGTGCGACGCATGATCAGCATCAGCCCGGCAAACACCACCAGCGCAAAGCCGAGTACGTACATGCGGTTGAGCGTTAGCGACAGCGCATCGTTCACCACCAATGAGCCACTCATCCACTCAGGCGTGATGACGGTACGGTTAAGCGGTGAAATCACCGTGCGCACCAGTTGCTGAAGAATCAGGCTGATACCAAAGGTCGCCAGCAGCGTCTCAAGCGGGCGGCCTTTGAGGAACTGGATCACGCCGCGCTCGATCGCCACACCAGCCAAAGCGGCGACCATAAAGCCCGCGGGAATCGATAGAATCAACGCCAGCCCAGGCTGGCCGGGCAGCAGCTGCTGCATCGCCCAGGTGGTGTAGGCGCCCAGCATCATCAGCTCGCCATGGGCCATGTTGATCACGCCCATGACCCCGAAGGTGATCGCCAGGCCAATGGCCGCTAGCACCAGCACTGAGCCGAGGCTCAAGCCGAAATAGAGCGTTTCCAGACCACGATTGATTTTGAGCTGCTGCTCGATACCCAACAGGGAAGCGGCAGCGGCGTTGGCGACGACGGGATCATCCCCAGTGGCTGCCCGGCTCAACGCCACGCGGGAGCGGGGGTGAAGGCTGCCGTCCAGCGCTTCGACCCCAGCCATTTCGCCCGCTTCGGCACGGTAGATCGCCACGGCCTGAGTCAGCCGGTAGCGCACCTGCTCGTCCTCTTCCTGTTCGATCAGGTCGTCAAGGGTGGGCACCAGCTCACCATCTACTTCACCTAACAGGCGCTCGGCCGAGGTGCGGCGGCGTTCAACGTTAGGCGAGTAGAGGKCAACTACCGCGATGGCACTACGCAGTTGATTACGCAGGTTGTTGTTGATGCCGATACGCTCCAGATCACGACGGGACATCTCGCCCAGCGCTTCGCCGGTCAGTACATCGGCCACCGGCCAGTCGCGGCCGCGGTTCTCGAGCACCAGCACGAACCGGCCATCTTCGGTACGCTGCAAGCGGCCATCCAGCAAAGCCTGCAGCCAGTCTCGGGCGCGTTCGTCATCGCTTTGCAAAATGGCGGTGATCGCGTCGCCTTTGTCAGCGTAAGACTCAACGTCCAGCGCCTCTAACAACTCGAGCGCGGCGTCATCGTCGGCAGTATTCGTGGAGCTCGTTTGTGCTTGGGCGGTCACTGTGATGCTTAACAACAGTAGGCACAGCAGCCCTAAGGAAAGGAAACGCCTCATGGGGTTCTTCCTTTGGTTATCTAAAGAGGGGGAGTTAGCGTGCTCCCTCGCCACTTGGGCTTCAGCCTAGGGACGAGGGATCAGTATTACTCACTACAGGAGCTTTTACTCAGCGAGCGCCGCTTCGGCTTCTTCTGCTGCGGTGCTGCCACCGCACGAGCCGTTCACGACGTTGAAGTTGCCGCACTCCATCGGCTTGCGCCAATCGGCAATCAGGTCACGGGAGCCAGGCAGGTAGTCAGACCAGGCGTCGCCGGCCACGGTAGACGGCGTCTGCCAAACGATATCGAACTGACCGTTGTCCTGAATCTCACCGATCAGCACCGGCTTGGTGATGTGGTGGTTGGGCATCATCGCCGCATAACCGCCGGAGAGGTTAGGTACGGTCACACCGATAATGGCGTCTTTCACCGTATCGACGTCTGTCGTGCCCGCCTTGCGAACCGCTTCGGCCCACATGTTGAAACCAATGTAGTGCGCTTCCATTGGGTCGTTGGTCACCGCCATATCGTCGCCGGTGTACTCAATCCAGGCATCGATAAAGTCGTAGTTGTCATCGTTATCGACGCTCATGAAGTAGTTCCATGCCGCCAAGTGGCCTACCAGCGGCCCGGTATCAATACCGGTAAGCTCCTGCTCGCCCACGGAGAAGGCGATGACCGGAATATCGGCAGCGTCGATACCCTGGTTGGAGAGCTCGGTATAGAACGGCACGTTAGCGTCGCCGTTAACCGTCGAGATTACGGCGGTCGGTTTAMCCTCTTCACCGAAGCGGCGAATTTCCGCCACGATGTTTTGCCAATCGGAGTGACCGAACGGCGTGTAGTTAACCATGATGTCCTCTTCCGCGATGCCGTGTTCGTCCTTGAGGAAGGCTTCAAGGATACGGTTGGTGGTACGCGGGTAGACATAGTCGGTACCCACCAGCGCAAAGCGCTCGATACCGACTTCGTTGATAAGGTATTCAACCGCAGGGATCGCCTGCTGGTTAGGCGCTGCGCCGGTGTAGAAGACGTTTTCAGAAGACTCTTCGCCTTCATACTGCACCGGGTAGAACAGCAGGCCGTTGAGTTCTTCTACGACGGGCAGAACGGATTTACGCGAAACCGACGTCCAGTTGCCGAAAATAACGTCCACTTCTTCCTGGTCTAGTAGCTCCCGGGCGCGTTCAGCAAACAGCGGCCAGTTAGACGCCGGGTCGACCACCACGGCCTCTAACTGACGGCCCAGCAAACCACCGGCTTCGTTCTGCTGCTCGATAAGCATTTCGACGGTGTCTTTGAGGACGGTCTCACTAATCGCCATGGTGCCGGAGAGAGAGTGCAGGATACCGACTTTGATCGGGTCATCGTCCTGGGCGGCGGCCTGGGTGCTAGCACTCATGATGGCAGCGGTGAGTAAAGCGGTCGCGAAACGGCCACGTGATAGGAATGGGCGGGAGTGTGTCGAGCGTTTGAGTGTGTTCATTGTTAATCTCCTTGCACCCCTTATGGCTGKGGTTTGTTATGACCGAGGCTTGATGATTGGCTTCGCACTTGGGGTTGTTGTGTTAGSTCCCCAATACGTCCACTAGCCATTAACACCTGCAAGGGATGCGCCAGATTGACACAAAGTTGTCTTATAGCTCTTTAATCAGCCACTTAATAATCATCAGAAAATCTCAACATTCACCGAATGCACCAAAATAAAGCGCAAGAACGCGGCTAAGGCACCCTCACAATGCACCAACAAGATACAGTGCACCAACTAAGTACTTGAGCTTTTTGAATACAGATCAGTAACGTAACACTTACTTATTAGTTACAACCTCACTCTTTGTTGTCAGTTAAAAAGCAGTTAAAAAAGGAGCCTTGGCATCACCAAGGCTCCTCGCTATTCACCCTTCAAATCGAGGCGTTAAACAGCCACGTCGGGTGGGACTTTCTTACGACGTTTTTTCAGCAACGGCAGACCAAGCGACAGCAGAGCGACGACCAGCAAACCAAGGGAGATGGGCTTGTCGATAAAGGTCATCCAGTCACCACCGGAAATCTGCAGTGCGCGGCGCATGGACTCTTCCATGATGTTGCCCAGAATCAGCGCTAGAATCAGCGGCGCCGCGGGGAAGCCAAACAGGCGCATGCCCAGGCCCACMAAGCCGAAGCCAAGCAGTAGCAGCAGATCAAATACGCTGAAGCTCATGCCGTAAACACCGATCATGCAGAAGATCAGAATCAGCGATAGCAGCAATGGGCGAGGCATATCGAGAATTTTAGCGATATAGGGAATCAGCGGCAGGTTAAGTGCCAGCAGGAAGATATTGCCGATATACATACTGGCAACCACGCCCCAAAACACGTCCGGGCGCTCAGTTAGCATCATCGGGCCGGGGTTAACCCCCATGACAAGCAACGCGCCTAGCAGGACAGCGGTAGTGCCTGAACCCGGCACACCCAACGTCAGCAGCGGTACAAAGGAGCCCGTACAGGCAGCGTTGTTGGCTGCTTCCGGCGCCGCCACGCCTTTGATATTGCCCTGCCCAAAGGTGTGACCATCTTTGGCAATGCGCTTTTCCATGCTGTAACCCAGGAACGAACCGATGGTCGCGCCCGCGCCTGGCAGTACCCCGGTGAAGAAACCCAATATCGAACTACGACCAATAGGGCCAGCGATTTCTTTCACTTCGCTACGTGACAATTTCAGCGAGCCAATCTCATTGCGCGGCATTTCTTTGCCACCGCCGCCACGCAGCAGCATGTAAAAGACTTCGGCAAGGGCGAAAATACCCAGGGCTACGACCAGGAAGTCGATGCCATCCAGCAACTGCACTGAACCGAAAGTAAAGCGCTCAGTACCGGTCTGCATGTCGATACCGATAATAGAAATAATCACCCCCACCACGGCGGCAATTAGCCCTTTAACCAGGGACTTATCCGACAGCGAAACGACAGCGGTTAAGCCCAGCACCATTAAGGCGAAATACTCAGAAGGGCCAAAGCTCACGGCTACTTTCGACAGCAGCGGGGCAATCAGCATCAAGAAAATAACGGAAATGGTACCACCGATAAAGGAAGCGTAGGCGGCAATCGCCAGCGCTTTACCCGCCTGACCTTTTTTAGCCATCGGGTAGCCGTCAAAGGAGGTCGCCACGGTACCCGCCACGCCAGGGGCGTTAAGCAGGATCGACGACGTGGAGCCACCAAAGATGGCGCCGTAGTAAACCCCGGCCATCAGGATCAAGCCCGATGAAGGCTCCATGGCAAAGGTGATAGGAATCATCAAGGCAAGTGCACTGATAGGGCCCAGACCCGGCAGCATGCCGATAATGGTGCCAGCAAATACGCCGGCAAATACGTAGGCAATATTGATTGGCTCAAGCGCGATGCCAAAGCCGTACATCAAATTATTGAAGGCATCCATGGGAATTACTCTCTCAAGAACTGCTAGCGGAAAGACCTGCTAACAAGGCTTTGTTTAGAAGGGCAGCACGCCAGTGGGCAGGTAAACATCCATCACCTTCGTCATGGTCAGGTAGAGCGCCAGCACTACCCCCAGCGACGTAGCGAGGTTGACCCCATGGCGGCGATAACCGTAGTAGGCCGTCAGACCAACGCAGAGCAGCGTTGAAGCGAGTACAAACCCTAGCGGTACCAGCAAAAACGCATAGGCGGCAATCGCTAGCGAGGTCACGATGACCCGCGCCCATGGCGTAAACAGCCTTGGGCCTTGGGTGGCCTCATGATCTATCTCATCGGCACCGGCTATCGGAGTAGGTTTCTCGAAAAACAGAAACACCGACAGGATCAGTAGCGCGAAGCCTAATACTTTAGGAAAAAGGTCAGAGTCGACCGGACGCGGCAGGGGGAAAGTAGGGATTTGCCACGCCATCGCGATATAGCCAGTAGCGAATACCGCAAATACCAGTGCTAACCACTGATTGGTATTTAAACGAGTCATAGGAGTCTCTCCGAAGGAGCCAACACGCCTCCAGCGGTTAACAACACGTGGTTAACGACCGGAGACTCCCAGCCGCGCTTGGGCGGCTGGGTGATACAGGAGTGGGATTACTGGCGCAGTAGGMCAAGCTCGCTCAGCACATCGCTGAACTGCTCTTGCTGCTGATCCAGAAAGGCGCCAAATTCTTCGCTGTTTTGATAGGCGTCGATCCAGCCCAGCTGGTCGCTTGCTTCGCGCCATGCGTCAGTTTCCAACATTTCGGCGAACAGATCTTCGTAGTAGGTGACTGCTTCTTCAGGCATACCGGGAGCGCCCATCACGCCGCGCCAGATATCGAAGGTGTAGTCGAAGCCCTGCTCTTGATACGTCGGCACTTCGCTCAAACCGCCACCCAAACGCTCTTCAGAAGAGACGCCTAGCGCACGCAGCTGGCTGCCTTCGCCTAATTGGCCAACCGCTTCACCGGCACCGCCGACAACGGCTTCGATGTGGCCGCCCATCAGGTTAGTCATGGCGTCGCCGCCACCCGAGAACGGGATGTAGTTGACTGCTGAGGCTTCCATACCCGCCGCCGAGGCAAGGCCTGCAATGGCGATATGATCCATGGAGCCTGGGGCACTGCCGCCACCCACGCTCAGGCTGGGGTCTTCTTTCAGCGCGGTGAGCAGATCTTCAAGATCTTGATACTCGGAGTCCGCCGCGACCAGAATGATTGAGTAGTCGGTGTTAATCCGCGCGACCGGGGTAAAGTCGGTGTGGTCATAGCGCGAGGCGCCTGCCAGCGGCACCAGAATCATCGGCGGGCTGGTGGCAAATAGCTTGTGCGGGTTGCCTTCATCGCGCGCCACTTGCGCCCAGGCCACGGCACCACCGCCACCGGGAACGTTGATCGCAGCAAAGCTCTCATCGGCCATTTCTTCTTGCTGAATCACCCGTGACATGGTGCGCACGAGGGTGTCCCAACCACCGCCGGGGTTAGCCGGTGCGACGAATTCGATGGAGCGGCTCGGCGTCCACTCTTGCGCCTGTGCGGCGGTCGTCATGGCGGCAAAAGCGGCGAGGGGTAGCGCAACTACAGATAAACGCTTGAGGGTAAGCGAGGTCATGATGGCGTTCTCCACGTATCAGTGTTGTTGTGTGATGATGTTGCTATGTAGAGCTTCTTATTGTGAGACTGCACGCCGCGAACGTTAGAAGACCATGCCCCTGACCGACAAGCTTGTGCGCATAAAAGACAAAAAGTTCTTTATGGGCATTTTGTTCATTTTGTTCACACTGGCTACTTATAGCATGCACTTATAGAGAGTCTAGCCACTTGTGTGCCGCCYCCMACAGCCGATAGCGACGCTCGGGCCGCCCTACATCACCATAGCCCAGCTCGGCACTGACTGCCTGCTCGGCGACCAAAAACTCTAAATAGCGTCGCGCGGTAGAGCGGCTGGCACCCATGGTGCGCGCCATCTGCATGGCGGTAAGGGAGTCAGAGGCGTCTGCCAGGGCATCAATTACCCGGCGCAACGTCAGCCGATCAATGCCCTTGGGCAGGGCTTGAGACTGAGCATGCGATTTAGCCCGCGACGGATCGCCGGGCTGTAAGCGCGCCAGCACGGTATCCAGTTCGTCTTGGTTCATCTCGGCACGGTTGGCCAAGGCTTCACGCTCGCGACGAAAGCGGGTCAGCATTTGGGTCATGCGTGTGGCTTCAATGGGCTTAATAAGGKAGTCAAACACCCCACCACGCAGCGCCTCGCTGATGGTTTCCACTTCTCGTGCGGCGGTAACCATGACGATATCCACATGCACATAGTCGCGGCGAATCGCCCATAGCAGCTCCAAGCCTTCAACATCAGGCAGGTAGGCATCGAGCAAAATCAAATGGATGCTAGCGGCCTGCTCGGCCATGATGGCCTTGGCCTCACTGCCATTGCGCGCCATGCCAACCACATAAAAGCCATCGCTCTGTTCAATAAAGGCCCTGTGAATATCGGCAATGCGAAAATCGTCTTCAACGACCAAAATACCGTACTGCCCATCAGACATTGCCTGCCTCCCTAGCTGTCGTGGTCACTGTTTTTGGTACTGCTTTGGAATTGTTGTTGAGAGCGCTGTTGATAGCGTTGTTGAGACTGATGCTGGTCTGGCTGCGCGCAGAGCGAGCGATCGAGCACCGCGATAAAGCACGCCCCGCCTAGTTCACTCTCTTCCAGAGTCACGGCGCCGCCGTGCTGACGGCAGAGCCTGGCCACCAGCGCCAGGCCAATGCCCTGGTGCTTGCCCGTTTTGGTCGAAAAGCCTTCCTGGAAAATCGACTCAGCGAACTGGGCAGGCACTCCGGGCCCGTTGYCCTCCACTTCGATCAACAGCTGCTCGCCCAAATCAGTAAAAAACAGACGTACTTTGGGCTCGTTAGTCGGCCCATTCAGCGCTGCGTGGCAGGCGTTGTCCAGCAGGTTACCCACCACGCTCATCATCACCTCTTGCCCGGTGGGTGTTAGCGGGCAGGAGAGCGAGCTTTGCTCATCGATTTCCAGCGTCACGCCCAGTTCCCGGGCGCGGGTGAGTTTACCCAGCAGGGTGCCGCTAAGCACGGCGTCGGCTACATTGCGCATTAAAAAGCTCATCTGCGCCTGGGCACGCTCGGTTTCCTGATGGATCAGCGCCAAGGCTTCCTCGATGCGCTCTAATTGCAGTAACCCAGAGATGGTGTAGAGCTTATTGGAAAACTCATGGGCCTGAGCGCGCAGCATATCCACGTCGCGGCTGGCCTGGGTTAGCGCGTGGGAGAGATCAACGATCTCGCGGCGGCTGCGGAAGGTCGCCACGGCGCCCTCAATTTCTCCCTCGTGCAGAATCGGCACGCGGTTGACCACCACCGGGTGATCGCCCAGCCACATCTCCTGGTCGAACTCCTGTTCGCCGCGCCGGAGCACCTCCAGTAGCCGCGAATTGGGCACCACCTCACGGATGGGCTGCCCCAGCAGCACATGCTCATCGTCTAAGTTGAGAAAGCGCCGCGCCTGCTGATTCACCAGGGTAATATGCCCTTCACGATTAACCGCCAGAATGCCCTCGTGGATCGACTGCAAAATGGCCTCTTTCTCCATGGCCAAGCGGGCAATTTCGTAGGGCTCCAAGCCTAGAATAACCTTCTTGAGGTGCTGCGATAGCCAGTAGGCACCGGCAAAGCCGAGACAAATCATCAGCGCCACCAGCGCCCAGCCAAAGCTGTTGTAGCGGGCTACGTCCATGGCCACGCGATCCATCATAAAACCGACGGAGACCAAGCCAATGATATTGCCCTCTTCGTCCCAAATGGGCGCTTTGCCACGAATGGCAGTACCCAATGAGCCGGTTGCTTCTGAGACATAAAATTGACCATGAATCAGCGCCTGATCATTATCCCCGCCTMCCATTGGCTTACCTATCCGCTCGGGCACCGGGTGAGAGTAGCGAATACTTCGGGCATTGCCCACAACGACGTAGCGAGCACCGGTTTCATGGCGAATTCGCTCCGCTAGGGGCTGAATAATGAAAGCGGGGTCGGGGATCGCAAAGGCATTAATAATTTGCGGCATCGAGGCCACCGTTTTGGCCACCGCCAGCGCTCGTTCGCCCATCTGCTGGCTAATAATTTCCGCCTTGCGGTGATTGAGATAGGTGCCCTGTGCCAGTAGCATGCCCGCTAATAGCAGCCCGACCAACAGCATCACCTGCAGGCGAAAGCTGCGCTTATACCAACTGCGCCTTGCGCGGGTTCGACGCCAGCGCTGCAGATCGGCTAATGTTCGGGGGCGAGAAACGCTCATAGGTAGACTCAAAATGCGTGACCGCACCATTATGGCACGCGCCAGCAAACGACGTTAATTGCCATCACTCATGTGATCGTTCGCTGATATAATAGTCCTCGGCCTAAACCAAGGAGGGATGTAGTGGCAATCGTTAGATGGATTATTATGCTGGCCTGCTGGCCGCTGTGGTTAAGCGCTGCCTATGCCAACCCGTTTTACGCCCCACCGCCTCCCCAGGAAGATGCGCCGGTGTTCAGTGGCGATGCCGAGCTGGGCTTTACTCACCTTTCGGGCAATACCAATAGCCAAACGCTGATCGGCAAAACGCTGCTGACATGGTTAACCGGTAATTTTACCTACTCACTGCGCGGTGAAGTGCGCACGGTGAGTAAAGATAACGAAACCAGCGCCGAGCAGTACCTGGTCGCCGGACGCGAGCGCTATGAGCTAGACGGCCCACACTATCTATTTGGCTTTGCTCGCTGGGAGAAGGATCGTTTTGCCGGTTATGACCAGCAGCTGTCCGCGATTGGGGGGTACGGGCGCCAGATTCTGGAGAACGACACCCACACCCTGTCGTTAGAAGCGGGCCCTGGCTATCGTCATGACCGGCTACGCGAGTACGACGATGAACGCTTGATGGTGACCTACACCGCGCTGGATTATCGCTGGGGGTTTTCCAGCTACGCCGATATTCAGCAGGAAATGTCGGTAGAGTATACCAACCAGAACACCACCTCCCGCTCGCTAACGGCGCTTACTGCCCGGCTTAACTCGAAGCTGTCGCTGCGCTTATCCCACGAAATAAAGCACAATTCCCAGCCGCCCGATGACACCAGTGCGCGCACCGACAGCACCACTAGCGCTTCGCTGCTCTATCGTTGGTAAGTCCAATACTGGCTTAGCGATTCTGCCCCCGGTGCGCCCATCCGGTCATACGCTTTTCCAACTGCGCAAACAGCTCGTACATCACCATGGCCATGGCGCTGATCACCAGCAGCCCGGCAAAGACCAGCCCCATGCGCATTTGCGAGCCAGCGCTCATCATCAGATAGCCAATGCCCTGGTTCGAAGCGACGGTTTCTGACACCACCGTGCCTACAAACGCCAGGGTAATGGCGACTTTCAGTGAAGCAAAGAAGTAGGGCAGCGAGCGCGGCAGGCCGACTTTCAGCAACACATCCATACGCCGCGCGCCCAGCACCCGCAGCACATCCTCCATTTCAGGCTCTAGCGTGGCCAAACCGGTGGCCACGTTGACCACAATCGGGAAGAAGCAGATTAAAAAGGCGGTGAGAATCGCCGGTACCGAGCCAATCCCAAACCAGACCACTAGAATGGGTACAAAGGCGACCTTAGGAATAGCATTAAAGCCCACCAGCAGCGGGTAGCAGGCGTTATACAGAAAGCGTGACGAGCCGATAATAAAGCCCAACACCAGCCCCACGGCCACACCCAGGCCAAAGCCAATCAGCGTGGTCCAGAAGGTTTGCCAGGAGTGCATAGCGATAGGCCCGGAATACGTTACCAGCGCCTGGGCGGTTTCCAATGCACTCGGGAAGATAAAGCTGGGCACATCAAACACCCGCACCGTGACTTCCCAGATGATGACCAGTGCCACCACCGCGATCCACGGCGCGAGCCTTTCAATCAGTTTGCTATTTTTAATCATGTAAGCGCCTTTAATCAGGTGCTGAGAGCTTTTATTAAGTGCAGGTATCAAGTGCCCCGGACTCTTATCAAGTACTACGTACTTCGCCAATTTGTGCCCGTAGCTCCTGAACCAAATCTATAAAGGGKTTTTGGTAGGTGGTTTCCAGTGCGCGGGGTCGCGGCAGCTCGATTTGGCGGCGCTCGATTACTCGGCCTGGGCGGCGGCTCATGATGTAGACGGTATCGGCCAGAAACGCTGCCTCGCGCAGGTCGTGGGTCACCAGCACTACCGTAAAACGCTGCGCCTCCCACAGGTCACGCAGCACACACCACAGCTCTTCGCGGGTAAAGGCATCCAGCGCACCGAAGGGTTCATCCAGCATTAGTAAACGCGGCTGGKGAATCAGCGCCCGGCAGATCGACGCCCGCTGCTGCATGCCGCCGGAAAGCTGCCACGGGTACTGCTCTTCGTAGCCTTCAAGCCCAACGGTCTTGAGCAGCTTGCGCGCCCAGCCGACAAACTCTGCGCGCCGCTTACGAAACTGATGGCGGTAAGGTTTGACGATTTCCAGCGGCAGCAAGACGTTATCCAAGGTAGTGCGCCAGGGCAGCAGGTTGGCGTTTTGAAACGCCATGCCAGAGATCTTCAGCGGCCCGGTGACCGGCTCTCCATCCACCTGAACAGCCCCGGTCGTGGGCGCATGCAAACCGGTGCAGAGTTTCATAAAGGTCGACTTTCCGCACCCTGAAGGCCCCACGAAGGCGACAAACTCGCCTTCGTGGATGCTCAGGTTGATATCTTCAATGGCGTTGCCTGATCCATCGTAGGCAAGGCTAACGTCATCGAAGGTGACGAACGCTGCCGACATGCTTATTCGTCCTCTGCCGAAAACAGCATGCGCTCTTCCTGGGGTGGTAAGTAGTTTGCATTAAACACCTGGTCTGGAGACGGCACAGAGGGTAAGTCATAGGCGTCGGCAACAAGCTGAATGGCTTCCTGCAGGCGCGTTTCATCCACCCCGCCTACGCCATTCTCACGGGCATCAGGGGTATCCACGACGCTCTCCAGAGCGAGCTTCAAACGCCGGGTTTCCATCTCTACGTCGATCAAACCGTCACGGTTTTTGACGTACTCAATGGCAGCTTCTGGGTCGGCAATGGTCTCGCCCAGGGCCCTATTGAAGGCGCGCAGAAAGCCCTGCACGGCGTCTGGATTAGATTCGGCGAAGGATTCGCTGGCAATAATCGCGTTACCGTAGAGCGGCACGCCATAGTCGGGGAACGGCATAATCGTCAGTTCATCTTCACTCATACCGCGCTCTTCAAGATTGAGCAGGCTAGTAAAGTAAAAGCCGGTGATCGCGTCCACATCGCCACGAGTGAGCAGCGTTTCACGCAGCGTGGGGTCGACGTTCTGCCACTCTACTGCGTCGGCTTCCATGTCATTAGCGGCGGCAAACACGCCCCAGGCGCGGTAACCGGTGTCAAAGGCGGGCGCCGCGATGGTTTTACCGGCTAAATCAGCCGGGCTTTCGATACCGCTCTCTTTACGGGCGAACACCGCCGCTGGGGTGCCGTCGTAGACGATATAGACGCCCTGAATGCCGGGGCCATCGGGGTTTTCGGCGAGAAATTCGACCAGCGCATTAAGATCGCCAAAGCCCATTTCGTAGGCCCCGGACGCCACGCGGTTAATCGCGCCCGCTGAGCCGCTGCCCGAATCGATCTGAACGTCCAGCCCCTCTTCGGCGAAGTAGCCTTTTTCAGCGGCCATTAAAAACGGCGCGGAAGGCCCTTCAAAGCGCCAGTCCAACTGGAAACGTATTGGAGTGTCATCGGCATGGCTGACAGCCGGTATTAAAACCAACGCGACAGCGCAGCCCGTTAGCCAGCGCAGAGTCGAAAAAACGGGCATTGCAGTCGAAAAATTTAGTCTTGAAGCGGGCGTCGTCATTGTGAGCATACCTTGTATACAAAATATGCTTTAGCTTTGCAGCAATGCTGCCATTTTGAGTTTTTTAATGGTTTATCAAACTGTTAGACAATTTTTTCGGCTGCCACTCGTAACTTAATTTATCCAAAATGGTGCATTTGCACCCTGCCAACGCACCAAGATAAATCATGTTAGACGTTAGTCTAAATTGGCGGTATACTATGCTCAGTTTCCTGTCCTTGCGCCATTCATTGAATGGCGCTTTTTTTTATCCGTTATTTGGCACATTAATCAGCACATCGCCGCTTAACACAAGGCGTTGATAGGCTGCTGTTTTAGCCAGCCCTGCCCCTACAAGGTATTCAACATGAATCACCCCGCCTCTACCGGCGAAGCCCCTGACACTTACAGTTCTGGGCGGCTTTCGCTCGGCGATCCTATTGTTTTAATCTTGAGCATCGGCTTTATCGTTGCCTTTTTGGCGCTATCGCTTTACGACGTAACGCTGGTCGCTGAATCGATCAGTAAAGGCTTTGCTTGGACGGCATTAGCCTTGGGTAGTTACTTCCAACTGCTGCTGCTACTTACCTTCTTTATCGCGATGGGTTTGGCGGTCACACCGGCTGCAAAAGCCAAAATCGGCAATTTAGATGCACCAGAAATGAGCACATTTAAATGGCTGTCGATCATTCTGTGCACGCTGCTGGCGGGAGGCGGGGTGTTTTTTGCCGCCGGGGAACCGGTCTACCATTTCCTCGTAACGCCGCCTGCTTTTAATAGCGAAGCAGGCACGCCAGAAGCCGTTTCCAACGCCTTGGGGCAGTCGTTTATGCACTGGGGGTTTATTGGCTGGGCGGTATTAGGATCGTTAACCGCTATCGTGCTTGCCCATGCTCACTATGAGAAAGGCCAGCCGTTGAAACCACGCACCCTGCTCTATCCACTATTGGGAGAGCGACTAATGCGTGGGCCCTTGGGTGGGATCATTGATGCGTGCTGTGTCATCGCCGTCGTGGCCGGTACCGTGGGCCCGATTGGTTTTTTAGCGACTCAGGTCAGTTTTGGCCTGCATGAAGKGTTCGGCCTGCCCAACAGCTACACCAGTAAATTGGTCATCTTGGCCGTGTTAGCCAGTATGTACGTGCTATCAGCGATGAGCGGCGTACATAAAGGTATGCAGATACTTAGCCGTTTCAATGTATTCCTGGCCCTCGCCGTGGGTGCCGTGATTATGGTGTTTGGCCCGACGCTGTTTTTATTCAACAGCTACGTAGCCAGTATGGGCGTCTATATTAACGATTTCTTCCCCATGGCGACCATCACAGCAGAAACCGCTCCCGCCTGGTGGATGCAGTGGTGGACGGTATTCTTCTTTGCGTGGTTTATCGGATTTGGCCCACTGGTGGCGATCTTTGTGGCGCGKATTTCCCGCGGCCGCAGCATCCGCGAGATGATCGTCGCAGTAGCGGTTCTCGCTCCCATTGCCACCACCGTGTGGTTTACCCTGCTCGGTGGCTCAGGTATTTACTACCAAATGACGGGCGCCATTGAGCTAACCGAGGCGCTTAATAACTTCCAGTTTGATGTCGCAACCCTGACGGTGGCCCAGGCATTGCCGGGCGGCGCCTGGATGCGCTAGCCATTTTAGTGCTGACAACGATATTCGTCGCTACCACCGGTGACTCGATGAGCTACGCCATTGCGGTTGTGGGGGCGGGCCACGACGATCCAAGCCCTTATATTCGCGCCTTCTGGGGAATCGCCATGGCGATTATGGCGGCGGTGCTGTTATATATGGGCGCTGGCCAAATTTCGGCCCTTCAACAATTTATTGTGATAACCGCCATCCCGGTGTCGTTTATTCTATTGCCCTCACTGTGGGATGGCCCTAAAGCGGCCTACGCCATGGCCCGGGAACAGGGCATTATTGATTAAACGCGGTGCGCTATAGCTTCTGCCTACCCTATAGACTTTCCAGCAGGCGCAAAATCATTTGCGGCTGCTGGTTGGCCTGGGCCAACATAGCAATGCCTGCCTGCTGAAGGATCTGCGCGCGAATAAGGTTGGAAACTTCCTTAGCGTAATCGGCATCCTGGATACGCGACCGGGCATCGGAGGTATTAACAATGCTGTTATTAAGCCCATCAATCACACTTTCAAAGCGGTTCTGCACGGCGCCCAAATAGCTGCGCTGTTGATCTAACCGTTTGATCGCGTCATCCACCATATCGATAGGGTTGCCAGTCCCAGTGCCATCGTCCAATACAGTTAGGCCTTCCAGCCCCAACCCCTGTAAATTCATGGCATCAAAGCGAACGGCAATGCTATCACCCGCGTTCGCGCCCACCTGGATATTCAATGACTGAGTGTCGTTCAACAGCCCAATACCGTTGAACTTACTCTGCCCGGCAACGCGGTCAATCTCTTCCATGCGCTGGCCAATCTCGGCTTGGATCGAAGCAAGATCATTAGAAGAGTTGGTGCCGTTAGCCGCTTGTACGCTCAGCTCACGGATGCGCTGGAGGTTATCGTTAATCTGATTGAGTGAGCCTTCCGCCGTCTGCACCATGGAGATGCCATCATTGGTGTTGCGGATCGCCTGGGTCATGCCTTTAATTTGTGACGTCATGCGATTGGCTATCGCCTGACCAGCGGCGTCATCTTTGGCACTATTAATGCGCAGCCCAGAAGAGAGGCGCTGCATCGCGGTCTGCATGGCCTGCTGACTGCCACGCAGATTGTTCTGCACGGTTAGCGACATTAAATTGGTATTTAGGCTGAGCAACGCACGCCTCCAGGGAAGTTAGCGCGCCGATGGACGGCGGCTACAACGTTACTATCGGCCTAAACGCCAAAATCATGAATACTTTTGAAGTTCAAGACGGCGACCACTGCTCGCCAGCACTTCGTCGACGGGCTTTTTCACATAGTCGTGCTTAAAGTAGCCGTCATCAACGACCTCCCCATCCCAGGCCACAATGTCCAGATCCATCGTACGCGGTCCCGATTTAATCGCCCCCCGAACACGCCCCAGACGATCTTCCACCCCTTTGAGGTAAGTGCGAAACGCTTCACGCTCAAGCGGTGTGCTCACCAACAGGGCGGCATTTAGAAAGTCGGGCTGCTGCTGATACCCCACCGGACTGGTGCGAATCGTTTTGGAACGGGCTAATAAATTGCACTCTCGACTAATAATATCAAGCGCTTGAACCACATAGTGGTCGGGATCGATGTTAGAACCTAGAGAGATTAAGCACTCATGGAGCGCGGCAGAGTATGGGGCAGACAACGTCGGTGGTGGCATAGCGACATCCTGTTCAAAGTGACGTCTTTAGAACCGCCCTGGCATAGGACACTTCTTTTAACCTCTCTAATCTAGCGCTTTGCGTAAGCTCTGTATAAGTTATTGACAAACGCTGCACTCACGCAGAAAGTCTTCCTATACCAATAAAATAATAGGGAACGCTGTATGCACCAACAAGCTGCTCTGATAACCGGCGGTGCCACCCGTTTGGGACGCTACTTTTCCGAAGCCCTGGCCGATGCGGGTTACGACATTGCTCTACACGTTAATCGCTCGCGGGAGGAGGCTGAAGAGGTCGCCAGCGGTATCCGCGTCAAAGGGCGGGAGTGTGAAATATTTTCCTGCGACTTTTTACACGACGACTTAAACGGCTTTATTCAGTCAGCGAAGCGCCGTTTTCCTGGGCTTAGCCTGCTGCTAAACAGCGCTTCCGCCTATGAGCCAGCGCCGATTGCGGCGACCGAACTGACGATGTTGGAGACTCAGTTTCGGGTCAATATGTTTMCCCCACTGCTGCTCACACGCCACTTTGCCGAGGCGGTACAAGAGGGTCAGGTGATCAATATCATCGATAACAAGGTGGCCTATCACCAGTACCCCTACGCAGCGTATCTGCTGTCGAAAAACAGCCTGGCGGAGATGACCCGCATGGCAGCACTGGAGTTCGCCCCGCGCATTCGCATTAATGGCATCGCCCCTGGCGTTGTGCTGCCTGCCTCCCAGCGCACCAGCGACTATATTGAGTGGCGTATTGATGGCATTCCGCTAAAGCGCCAGGGCGCTCCCGAGCATCTTGTACAAGCTTTGCACTATTTATTGGACAACCCCTTTGTGGCGGGGCAAATTCTGTTTGTGGATGGCGGTGAGTCCATCAATCTGGAAGGTCGGCACTCAGAAAACTATAGCCATTAAATAAAACAACCCTCTTGAAACGCAGCGGGGCCGCCCGAAGGCGGCCCCGCTGCAGCTTTTGATAACAACCACATCATGACGTCGATATATTAGGTTTCATCGACATCATCGTGGTCGGGCTTCAGGTGATCCGGCTCGCTGGTTTGCTGCACCCCTTGCGGGGTGTCGCTCTTAGCCGCCGGTGTCACTACCGCGGACTCCTCCACTTTCTTCTCTTTAGCGGTCGATTCCAGTACCCGCACATGGGCAGGCGGKGGATTACCATTTTTATTATCGCCAAAGTAGAGCGTCGTGTGCGGGAAGGGGATTTCGATACCCGCCTCATCAAAGCGCAGTTTCACCAAGCGGTTGTAGGCACGGCCAACGGCCCACTGGTCACCGGGCGTGGTTTTGATGACCACCCGGATATTCACAGAGCTATCCGCCAGTGCGGTCACACCCGCCACGGTCAGGTCGGCTAGCAGCTTGGTACCATGTTCTTCGCTCGCTTTGAGGTCCTCAAAGGCCAGCTTGAGCTGCTCAATGGCTTCATCGATGCTTTCGCTGTAGCCAATGCCGTACTCGCCCACATGGTTGCCGTACTCGCGCATGTAGTTAGACACCGTGTCGACACTCGAGAACGGTACGATGTGGTAGGTGCCGGATAGATCGCGAATCCCCACCGAGCGGATACTGAGCCGTTCGGCGGTTCCCGTCACGCCGCCTACGGTGACTACATCGCCGGTGTTCATGGCATTTTCTACCTGAATAAACACCCCAGTGATCACATCCTGCACCAGCTTCTGGGCGCCAAAACCAATCGCCAGACCCAACACACCGGCACCGGCAATCAGCGGGCCAATATTGATGCCAATTTCCGACAGCACGATCATGCCGGTAATGGTCACCATGGCGATTGCCAGCGCATTGCGGAACAGGCTGAGCAAGGTTTTCGCTCGTGCCGACGGTTCGCCGTAGCCGGTCTCCGGGTTGAGCTTGTGCTCAATCAGGCTCGCCAGACCCAGCCAAACGGCTAGCGCCACAATCAAAATCACCGTAACGCTGGAGAGATTACCAACCAGCGTGGCACCGCCTTCAGAGGCGTACCAGGCAGCGAGATCAAAGGCGCCCCAAGCGTTCAGCACCACCATGATAACGACAATCAGAATGATCGTACGCAGCACGCGTAGCGCATTAGGCACATAGCTGTTCAAGCGCTTCTCAAGCAGGGGCAGCTTGCGCCGCAGGTCGTCCGACAGCGTGATACGGCGACCAATCGTCTGGGTAAGAAAAGACGATACCAACAGCCCAACCACAATCGCGGCCAGCGACTTGAGGGTGGCGTACATCACAAACGGCAACGCATCGCCGGGGCGGGTTAGCGTCAGTACAAACACGATCAAGAAATACAGCAGCGCAAACAAATGCCAGGTGCGCGCAAACAGCTGCAGCGAGACGCGGCTGGCGGTTAAGGTTGTTTTTGCCGCCATTTCGTTCAGGTTATCGCGCAGGCGGGTGCGGTTTCTCAGCACCACAACCACCGCGTAGATAAACGCCAACAGCATAATCAGCGTGCCAACGGCTTGACCCAGCGAGGCCGCCACATAGAAGTTGACCAGCGGTACGACCACCATCAAGCCGTAACCGACCATGCCGATCAAACGCGCTAACCAGCGGTTCCAGTAAGACGCTTCTTGAGCAGAAATAGGCAGTAGACGCAGCCCTTCGTAGCGCGACGAGAACAGCATCCGCACAGCGGCTTTAAGCAGTTCAATAATTAAGAACGCATTTAGAAACAGCGAGGCGCGGGTCGAAAGCTCGCCGGTTTCCCCAACCGCAAACGTTGCCACCAAATTACCGCCCACATAGGCCAAACCGACGAGCAGTATATCGATGACCGCCGCAATCGCTACGCAGGCAATMAAGCGCAGGACAGGTGTTAAATTATTGCCATGTAGGGACCAGCCACTGATTTTGGTAAACAGCGGCTTGGCGACGCGCCGGAAAAGCATAAACATCGCAAAGGTGGCGACAATGACGATACCCAGATTGATCGCCGCACTGATGAACGCTGCCATATCAAAGACACTGTCTGCCTCCCCACCAGAGAACAGACCACCCACGATGCTAACCACTTGCTCAAACTGCCCCCCCACATCGCTGACTACACGACTGGTGAGTTCAGCTAACTGGCGCGGCAATGAGACATCTTCAGGCGCTATCTCACTGCCCTGAGCGGCGGCTTCTGGCGAGAGGTCGCTGGCGACGCCGTCGGGTAGCGCCGAGGCCTGATTACGCAATATCTCAATCAATTCTTGTCGTGACTGCTCATCTGCCAACAGGTTTGCCAAGGCCTCGTAAGAAGTAGGCGCCGCCTCTGTTGTTGTTTCTGAGCTTTCCGCGCTAGCCGATTCACTCGGCGTGCTCTGCGCCATTGCTGGCGTGGCCATGATGGCAATCATTGCCAACAGCCAGACACCTAGCCAGGGTAATAAACGAAGTGGCTTCACACCTCAACCTCCTTTTTGGTGAGTGTTGTGTTCAATCTAACGGCTGCCTGATTTTACGCAAGCTAACATTAGGCTCCCGATATTGCTTACACTTTACACGGACACTTTATACTAACAAGGCAGCTTGTTAAAAAGTTGTACAGGTTAACATGACTTGATTCATAAGGCGTTTTACTGGCACAGCGGCAATAGCCACTGCTGTGCCAGCAGTATAACTACTGCGTAACGCGCGCCTTTGGCGACTACGATCCAAGCCAGCGCCCGCCACCAGGGCAGCCGGAATACACCGGCCAGCACGGTAAGCGGGTCACCAATAATCGGTGCCCAGGAAATCAGCAGGCTCAGTTCGCCAAAGCGGTGATACCAGCCCTCTGCGCGCGCCAAGCTGCGTGGCGATGCGGGGAACCAGCGGCGGCCTTGAAACTGGCGTGCGTAGCGCCCCATGGCGACGTTGATCATGCTGCCGAGGGTGTTGCCCGCCGTGGCCACCAACCACAGCCCCAAGGGCGGCTCGCCGAGACACCACAGCCGAGCGAGCCACACTTCCGACCCGCCGGGTAGCAGCGTTGCGCTGACCAGGGCGACAAAAAACAGGCTTACCATAACCTCAGCGACCCACGTTAACGTGGCACCTGCCCACCCAACTGCTGGGTTATTTCATCGGCCATTTGGCGCACCAGCGCCCCCAGGGTTAGTAAACGCGCTTCCGGAATTCGCGCTACGGGCCCTGAAACCGAAATCGCCGCCAGCGGCGCGCCGTGCTCATCGAACACACAGGCGGCCACGCAGTGCAGGCCAACGGCATGCTCTTCCCGATCGCAGGCAAAGCCTTGGACGCGAATCTGCTCCGTTTCCTCTTGTAAGGTATCGGGTTGATAGAGCGTATTTTCTGTCACTCTGGCAAGCGCTTGGCCATCCAGCAATTGAGCGCGCTGGTCATCGGGCATCCACGCCAGCAGCGCTTTACCTACCCCAGAGGCATGCAGCGGCGCGCGGGAGCCTAGGCGAGTAATCATGCGCATCATTTGCGGGGATTCGTGCTGAGCGAGAAACACCGCGGTCGCCCCATCGCGAATACCTAAATTAGCGGTCTCGCCGGTTTCCGCGGTTAAACGGCGCAGAAAGGGACGGCTAGTGGCCACCACGTCGCGGGCTTCAAGAAAGCTATTGCCGATACGGAAGGTTTTGACATCAATACGCCACAGACCCTGCTCGTTCTCCTGGGTCACAAATCCCTGGCTCTGCAAGGCTTGCAACAGCCGATGGGTGGTCGACGGCGCCAATTCGGCCATCTCTGCCACTTCTGAAAGGGCTAACCCAAGCGGGCTGGCCGCTAGGTACTCCAACAGCGTTAAGCCACGTACCAGCGACTGGCTATGGCCTCCGCTAGCTTTGGCGGTACTCGCCGGACGACCGACCGTCCTGCGTTTGGCTTCACTCACCTGGCTTTCTCCTAAAAGACGCTCCCAAAAGCGCTCCTACTACTTACTGAAAGCGCCCTTGCTGACGGCGCCTTCCCTAAAACACAAAGGGCGTCAGGATAACGTGACAGCACGGCGATTGTCGCGTTTACGGAAACGAATTCCATTCATTCAGCGATGGTACGTCAGCGATGCCGCCAGTGCGGTGGCCGCTTGGCGATAAACGCATCAATCCCCTCGCTCACATCCTCGGCTAACATATTGCAGGCCATGGTTTCCCCGGCAAAGGCGTAGGCTTCGTCGAGCGGCATGGAAAGCTGGTGGGCAAACATGGCTTTTCCGGTACGCACCGCAACGGCGCTTTTAGCGCAAATACTGGCCGTCAGCTCTTGAATTGCCTCATCCAGTGCATCGTCTTCTGCCACGCGGTTAACCAAGCCCCACTCGGCGGCCAGCTCGGCGCTGACAAATTCGCCGGTAAGCAGCATCTCCATGGCACGCTTACGGGCAACGTTGCGAGAGAGCGCTACCGCCGGGGTGGAGCAAAACAGGCCAACATTGATACCCGAAACAGCAAAGCGGGCGCTGCGCGCGGCGACGGCAAGATCACAGCTCGCGACGAGTTGGCAGCCCGCGGCGGTGGCGATACCTTGCACTTTGGCAATCACTGGCACCGGCAAATGCACAATGGCCTGCATCACTTCGCTACAGCGGGTAAACAGCGCTTGGTAGTAGGCTTTATCGGGGTGGGCGCGCATCTGCTTCAGGTCATGCCCGGCGCAGAAGGCTTTCCCTTCGGCGGCAATGATCACACAGCGCACACTGCTATCGTCGGCAATATCGGCTAACGCATCGTGAAGCGCTTCCAGCATGGCTTCCGAGAGCGCGTTAAAGCGCTCTGGAGTGTTCATCGTCAGCGTCACAACGCCTTGGTGGKCAAGACGCTGCAGGATAGTGGAAGGTGTAGATAGGCTTTCAGGTGTAATGGGCATGGTGAACTCCTGGGTGAGTAACACGTTGCCCATCAGTCTAGCGCACACGATCAACTTACAATGTGCTGTCTCATTTTTTCATTAGCCGGGTATCGCGGCCTAGCGGATGCGGTTCGCCGCGCTGTTTCGCTAGATCAATTTGACGTTGGCGTTCGCGGGCCGCCGCGCGAGTCTTCTCCGGCAGCGAATCGATGCAGTGGGGGCAGCTAATGCCCGGTTCGTACGCAGAAGACTGCATATCTTCTGCGGAGATGGGCATGCGGCAAGCGTGGCACTGTTCGAACTCACCTTTGCTCAAATCGTGGCGCACCGTGACCCGGTTATCGAACACAAAACACTCACCTTTCCATAGCGACTGCTCTTCCGGTACTTTTTCCAGGTAGTTCAGCACGCCGCCTTTCAGGTGGTAGACCTCTTCAAAGCCCTCTTTAAGCATAAAGCTGGAGGCTTTTTCACAGCGGATGCCGCCGGTGCAGAACATCGCCACTTTTTTATGTTTTTCCGGGTCGTAGTGCTCGCGCACGTACTCGGGAAACTCACGGAAAGTGGTGGTTTTAGGATCGATCGCCCGCTCGAAGCTGCCAATCGCCACTTCGTAATCGTTGCGGGTATCGATCACCAGCACTTCCGGGTCGGCAATGATGTCGTTCCAATTTTCCGGCTCAACGTAGGTGCCTACGGTGTCGTTGGGGTCGATATCGGGCACGCCGAGGGTGACGATCTCTTTTTTGAGTTTGACCTTGGTGCGGTAGAACGGCGTTTCTTCGCAGTAGGACTCTTTATGGTCAATATCAGCGAGACGCGGGTCGGCGGTGAGCCATGCCAATAATCCGTCAATGCCCTCGCGGCTGCCCGCCACCGTGCCATTGATACCCTCTTTGGCGAGCAGCAAGGTGCCTTTCACGCCGTTATCCAGCATGGTTTGGCGCAGCGGCTCGCGCAGCGCTTCGAAGTCGTTCAAGGTGACAAATTTGTACAGCGCTGCGACCACGATGGGTGGCACTGGGTTAGGCATAGCAGTGGGTACTGACATGTAAAGCTCCTGGTAGTCACCCTCGTAAAGGGCGGACCGGGTTAAAAGACGCGCACATTTTAGCGCAATCCGCGCCGGAAAACGTCGATTTATTCGACAGAACCGTACTGAAAGCTTCACCCCACGCAGCCGCTGTGAGGCGTATATTGTCACTATTCACTCACGCAACTCGCGGAGAACACCATGATTATTCGTCGTTCTAATGAGCGGGGCTTTGCTGACCACGGCTGGCTACGCTCTTTTCATACCTTTTCATTTGCCAACTATATGGATCCCAAGCATATGGGATTCCGCGCCCTGCGCGTCATCAATGAAGACCGCGTGGCGGGTGGCCACGGCTTCGGCGCCCACCCTCACCGGGATATGGAGATTATCTCCTATGTGCTTGAAGGTGAAATGGAGCACAAAGACAACATGGGCAACGGCGAAGTGATGCGCCCAGGCGATGTGCAGCGCATGTCGGCGGGCACCGGCGTGCTGCACAGCGAGTTCAATCACTCGAAGGAGAACGGGCTGCACTTCCTGCAGATCTGGATTGAACCCAAGCAGCTCGGTATCACGCCCAGCTATGAGCAGAAAGCGTTTCCTACCGCCGAGCGTCAAGGCCAGTGGCGGCTGGTGGCTTCTCAAGAAGGGCGCGATGGGTCTGTGAGTATTAACCAGGACCTAAACCTGTACTCAGGCCTGTTTAGCGCGGGCGAACAGATAGCACCACCCCCTTCGCGCTACGCCTGGCTGCATGTAGTGAACGGCGAAATGGAGGTTAACGGCGAGACACTGAGCGCAGGCGATGCCGCAGCGTTTCAGCCGGAAGAGGCCTTCAATCTGACGGGTAAAGAAGCCGGCGAAGTGCTGCTGTTTGACCTTGCTTGATCACCTGCACTCACTAAAACGGCGCCTCCTAAGAGGCGCCGTTTTTTACCGCTTTTGTTGCTAACAGCGTTTTAGCTATTCTGCGCCGAATAGAGCGCACGAATTTTCAGCGTGTGCTCGACCTGCTTCAACGCTTCCAGCGCCTGAGGGCCGTAGGCTTTATCCACATCGATGACCACATAGCCGACTTTCTCGTTGGTCTGCAGGTACTGACCAGAGATGTTAATGCCGTTTTCAGACAGCACACGGTTAATCTGCGACAGCACCCCCGGCACGTTGTCGTGAATATGCAGCAAACGATGCTTGTCCGGGTGAGCGGGCAGCGCCACCTCGGGGAAGTTGACCGAGGTCACGGTGGTGCCGTTGTCGGAGTAAGTGATCAGTTTTTCTGACACTTCGATACCGATGTTCTCCTGGGCTTCCAGGGTAGAGCCACCGATATGCGGCGTCAGAATCACGTTCTCCAGGCCGCGTAGCGGGCTCTCAAACTCTTCGTCGTTGCCTTTCGGCTCGACCGGGAAGACGKCTACCGCCGCGCCGTTGAGATTGCCCGCTTTAAGCGCTTCGGCCAGCGGTTCGATTTCAACGACGCTACCGCGGGAGGCATTGATAAAGATCGCGCCGGGCTTCATGGCGGCAATCTGTTTGGCACCGATCATCCAGCGGGTAGAGGCAAGATCGGGCACGTGCAGGCTGACGACATCAGCGCGGCCCAGCAGCTCTTCAAGGCTTCCCACCTGGTTAGCATTACCCATGCCCAGCTTGGCGATGACATCATAGTAAATGACGTTAAAGCCCAGCGATTCGGCCAGTACCGAAAGCTGCGCACCGATGCTGCCGTAGCCAACGATACCCAGGGTTTTACCGCGCGCTTCATGAGAGTTTTTCGCGGACTTCAGCCAGCCGCCCTGATGGGCGCGGGCGTTTTTCTCAGGGATACCGCGCAGCAGCATAATCGCTTCTGCCAGCACCAGCTCGGCCACTGAGCGAGTATTAGAGTACGGCGCGTTAAATACCGCGATGCCGCGGGTAAGCGCAGCGGTTAAATCGACCTGATTGGTGCCGATACAGAAACAGCCAACGCCTACCAGCTTCTCCGCCGCCTCGAACACGCGCTCCGTCAACTGGGTGCGGGAACGAATACCGATGAAGTGAACATCGCGGATCTTGTCGATCAGCGCCTCTTCATCAAGCGATGTGGGCAGGTGCTCGATATTTTCATAACCGGCGTTGTGAAAATTGTCCACCGCACTTTGGTGGACGCCCTCGAGTAGCAGGATCTTGATCTTGCTCTTGTCCAGGGACGTTTTGGCCATGGCTGAATCAACCTCTATGGTCGGCGGCATGCGCCGTGTATCGGTTCACGGGAGGCGCATATCGTAGCACAGCCCGCGTCGTTCAGGCCGGGTGTGAATGATGAAAAGTCTGCGTGCTGACGATGAATGAACCGCAAGTCGCGCAACAAGCTGTATTGAAGAGGGCAGACGCCGCCCCCCAGCCTCGGTGTATACTGTGGGCTTATTTTAAAAAATACCGGTTTGTAGGCACCCCCAATGAGCGACACGACACCACCCCCGCAGGACTTTGCCGCGACGGTTGAGCAACTTGAATCCATCGTTGAACGTCTTGAGTCAGGCGAGCTCTCATTGGAAGATGCACTGACCGCGTTTGAACAGGGCGTGCGGCTAACCCGCGATGCCCAGCAGCGTCTGGATAGCGCCGAACTTAAGGTGCGGGCGCTGAGTGAAGACAGCGAAGGGCGTTTAAATGTAGCGCCCTTCGCTGGCCCCGACGACCCCAAGGATGCGGCCGAGGATGAAAGCAAGGAGACGCCCCCATGGTAGCCATGCAGCCTAGCCAGCTTGCCACCCTGCGCCAGACCAGCAATGCCCGCGTGGACGCTACGCTAGCGGCACTGTTTGATAGCCGCCCAGCGGTAGCGCCCAGGCTTGAAGCCGCCATGCGCCATGGCCTGCTGGCCGGTGGCAAACGCCTGCGCCCGCTGCTGGTGTATATGGCTGGGCACGCGCTAGGGGCTAACGACGACGCCCTGGACGCCCCCGCCGCCGCCATTGAGTTAATCCACGCCTATTCGTTGATCCATGATGATTTACCCGCTATGGATGACGACGACCTGCGCCGTGGTCAGCCCACGGTGCATAAAGCCTTTGATGAAGCGAGCGCGATTCTCGCCGGCGATGCCCTGCAGGCACTGGCGTTTGAAGTGCTGGCCAGCAACGCTCATCCACGGCTGGGCCATTTGGTGCACACCTTGGCGGCGGCTTCTGGCCGGGATGGCATGGTGGCCGGGCAAGCGCTGGATTTAGACGCCGTCGGCGGCCACCCGGATGTCGACGCTCTTGCACACATGCACGCTCATAAAACCGGCGCTCTGATTGTCGCCGCCGTGCGTCTGGGTGGCCTGGTTGCGGTCGCCGACGATGACCCCCGTTTAAATGCGCTTACTCGCTACGCTCGCGCCATTGGACTAGCCTTTCAGATTCACGACGACATCCTGGATGTGACCGGCGATACCGTTACCCTAGGCAAAACGTCAGGCGCCGATGCCGCACGCGCGAAGCCTACCTACCCCAGCCTGCTGGGATTAGAGGGCGCTCAACGCAAAGCGCACAGCCTGATTGACGAGGCCATTGCCGCGCTCGCCCCACTGGGCGAACGTGCCGCACCGCTGGCCGACTTAGCCCACTATATGATCGAGCGCGACCACTAAAGATGCCCATGAAGCTGTTCGACGAGATTCCCCGCGAGCGCCCAGCGACGCCGCTGCTTGMCTCTTTTGATCACCCCGCCGCCCTGCGGGCCATGAATACCCAACAGCTCGACCAACTGGCCGACGAGCTGCGCGCCTACCTGCTGTATAGCGTGGGCGTTTCCGGCGGCCACTTTGGCGCCGGGCTCGGCGTGGTCGAGTTGAGCGTTGCCCTGCACCATGCCTTTAATACGCCCCACGACCGTTTAGTCTGGGACGTTGGCCATCAAGCGTATCCACACAAGATTCTTACCGGCCGCCGCGAAACGATGTTGAGTATTCGCCAGCATGGCGGCTTGGCGGCGTTTCCCCGCCGTGCCGAGTCCGAGTACGACACCTTCGGCGTCGGTCACTCCAGCACCTCGATTTCGGCGGCGCTAGGGATGGCACTGGCAGCCAAGGCACAGGGCAATAAGCGCCGCGTTTGCGCGATTATTGGCGACGGTGCACTCACCGCCGGCATGGCCTTTGAAGCCCTCGCCCACGCGGGCCACGTAGATGCCAACCTACTGGTAGTGCTCAACGACAATGAAATGTCGATTTCCGAAAACGTCGGCGGCATGGCGACCTACCTTGCCCGGGTGCTCTCCAGCAAGCCCTACCTCAAAATACGCGAAGAGGGCAAAAAAGTGCTTTCGCATCTGCCTGGCGCGTTAGAGCTTGCTCGGCGCACCGAAGAGCATATGAAAGGCATGGTCAGCCCCGCCACACTGTTTGAAGAGATGGGCTTTAACTACGTAGGCCCCATTGATGGCCACGATCTCGATGCACTGACCGAGACGCTGGAGAACCTACGTGACCTCGACGGCCCGCAGTTTCTGCATATCAAAACGGTGAAAGGCAAAGGCTTCCTACCCGCCGAGGCGGATCAGATTGGCTACCACGCCATCACCAAGCTGGAAAAACCCAGCGCTGTTGCCCMCACCGGCGGCGCCAAAAAGCCCATCATCAAAGCAGCTGCCGCCAAGAAAAAATACTGCAACGTGTTTGGCGACTGGCTGKGCGACATGGCGGCCACCGMCCCGCGCCTAATGGGCATCACCCCCGCCATGCGCGAAGGCTCCGACCTGATTCGCTTCTCTAAAGAGTACCCGCAACGCTATTTTGATGTGGCAATCGCCGAGCAGCATGCGGTGACATTGGCAGCGGGGATGGCCTGCGAAGACATGAAGCCGGTGGTGGCGATTTACTCCACCTTTTTGCAGCGCGGCTACGACCAGCTTATTCATGACGTCGCCGTGCAGAATCTGGACGTCACTTTTGCGATTGATCGCGCGGGTTTAGTGGGCGAAGACGGCCCCACGCACCACGGCAGCATGGATCTCTCCTTTCTGCGTTGCGTGCCCGGCATGGTGATTCTGGCCCCGGCGGATGAAGCCGAGTGCCGCGCCATGCTGAGTGCGGCCTATCATCACCCCGGCCCCGCCGCGGTGCGCTACCCCCGCGGTACTGGCCCAGGCGTAGACATTCCCACACACCTTGAGCCGCTGACCATAGGTAAAGCGGAGGTACGCCGCCATGCCGCCAACGACGGCGTGCGTATTGCGCTACTCGCCTTTGGCAGTCTCAACAGTGCCGCCGCTGAAGTCGCCGAACGACTCAATGCGACCCACATCAATATGCGCTCCATTAAGCCGTTGGATCGCGATGCGGTGCTGCACGCTGCCGACGAGCACGAACTATTGGTGACCCTGGAAGAGAACGTGGTTGCCGGTGGCGCAGGTAGCGCCGTGAATGAGCTGCTCCACGCCGAAGGCGTTCAGGTAGAGGTCCTTAACCTCGGCCTGCCGGACGCCTTTGTAGAGCACGGCACGCCTGCACAGCTGCTTACCGACTGCCAATTGGACATCGAAGGCATCGAGCGCGCCATTCGTGCCCGGCTGCCATAAGCCATTACTTTTAAACTACTTTGAGATTGCTATGCTATTGCTTATTGTTATTTTCGGCCTGATCGGGCTTGCATTTGGCGGCCCTGTGGGCCTCCTGATTGGCGGTGGCCTGGGCTGGTGGCTAGGTAAACGGCTTAGCCGCCGCCTGAATATCGCGCGGATGCGCATCCAGGAAGGCTTTCTGGAGTCGATTTTCTCGGTGATGGGCTGCTTATGCCAAGCCGACGGTAAAGTGACCGACGGCGAGTTGGACGTTGCCGAAAAGCTGTTTGATCAAATGCACCTCCAGGGCGAACAGCGCGCCAAGGCTCGCGCCGCCTTCGAGCGTGGCCGCGCCGATGACTTTAATCTGGAGGCGGAGCTGGCCAACGTTAACCGCCTCACTCAGCGCCAGCCGGTTCTGCGCCAGGTATTTATCCAGGTTCAGCTCACGGCTATCGCTGCTGATGGCGTGCTTCACCCCGCCGAGCACGAGATGATTTTGCGCGTTGCCCGCGGTGTAGGCTGCAGCGACGCTGAAGTGCAGCAGATCGAAGCGATGCTGCACGGCGCCGCCGCCAACTCCCAAGGCGCCAGCGAAGAAGCGCTTAAAGACGCTTACCGCGTGCTAGGGGTTTCTGAAGATGCCAGCGACAGCGAGATCAAAAAAGCCTACCGCCGCCTGATGAGCCAAAACCACCCCGACAAACTGGCTGGCAAAGGCCTGCCCGAAAGCATGCGCGACGTCGCCCAGGCGCGCACCAGCGAAATCGGCAACGCTTACGAGCGGATTCGTGAGGCGCGGGGTAGCACTTAAGAATGGTGCATATAAAAATCGACAGCGTCGCTAACGCCCCGCTAGATTGACGCTGCAATTGTTGCTGACAAGAGGGAGCATGCCATGATCACGCTGTACACTTTCCCCCAATCCCGATCGCTGCGAGCGGCATGGACGCTTGAAGAGTTAGGCCTAGAGTATCAGTGCCAGCATGTGGCGCTGGATACAGGCGAGGGGCAAACAGCCGCGCATTTGGCGCGTCACCCGGATGGCAAGGTGCCAGTTCTTGAAGATGGAGCACTAACGCTATTTGAGTCGGCGCCGATTTGCCGTTACCTAGCGGAGCAGTACGGTGATGGCACGTTACTCCCCAGCGACCCTGCCGCCCGCGCTCAGGTTGACCAGTGGCTCAGCTTTATCGTCACCGAAGTTGAACAGCCGTTATGGAACCAGGCCAAGCATAAATTTGCCCTACCTGCAGATAAGCGCGTTCCCGCTGTGCTACCGGTTTGTGCCTGGGAGTTTCAGCGTGCGTTAAGTGCCCTGGAGCGCCGCTATAACGGTCAAGAAACCTTGGTGGGGAATACCTTTACTCTCGTGGATCTGTTTTTAACCCATACCTTGTCTTGGGCGATTGGCATGAAGCACCGCTTACCCGAACCGCTGATGGCCTATCGCGCACGCCATATTCAGCGTGCCGCGATGGCAAAGGCAATGGAAAAAGAGCAGGCGGCAGCGAAGGGCTAATCAAAACAAACGGCACCTAAGCGCCTGCAAGACCGTTGCTAGTTATGCGAGGCAACGGTTCCTTGCTGTTCCAGGCTAAGCGCCCTTAAAAACCAAGCTCATCAAGTAGATCGTCTACTTGATCCTGCCCTGTTGCCACATCTGTTTTGTCTTTGCCCACCTGTGGCCCATTACGCAGTTTGGCATGCTCATCGCGGTCATCTTCAAGCTTAACGCCATCGGKGACGTTAGGCACATTATCCACTAACACCTGAACAAGCTGCTCTTCGATTAGCTTGATGACTTCGATCATTTTCTTGATCACCTGGCCAGTGAGATCCTGGAAGTCCTGAGCCATCATAATTTCAAGCAGTTCTTTTTGCGTCGCCCCGGTTGCTGTGGGCAGCTTATCGCTCAAAAAGCGCTGCGTATCCTCGACAAGCTGAGGATCACCCTCTACCGCGGCGAGCTTAGCTGCCGCTGCCTGCCAGCGCTTATTAAGAGCCGCGCCTTCTTCTTCAAGGCTATCTTGCACCGGCTGCGCCCGCTCAACGGCGTTCAATGCCCGTTCTGCGGCCTGCTCCGTCATTGAGGCAACGTAGTTAAGCCGGTCATTGGCATCCGGTATCGCTTGCGCCGCCTGGGTAATCTGCTGATCTAAGCCCAGCTCTTTCATGCTGTCCCGCAGCAGGCGCGTTAAGTGGCCAATGCGATGCACCATCTCATCAGTACTGTCTTTTTTGCCCAGTACCGACGGCATGGTCGTGTCGTGGGCGTTGTTAACAGTGCTCATGACAATCCTCTTGTTGGAAAATCTTATTGAATGTGGCTTGTTTACTTTTTACAGTCGCTATCTATACATATACAAACGTATAAAGCCAACATTATGCCTGCTTGTTCAAGTGTCGATTAGCGGTAAAGGCAAGCTATTAACCACCAATTCATGTTACTCACTCAATTTTGTAAGAGATCGCTTACGTTTCTGTCACTGATAGCGTTCCCAAGGGGGCTTAGCGACTACACAGGCGAAGCATGGGGCAAAACGGCACTATAAACGGCAAAGTAGTGACAGATGCTGCCGGCAACCACAAACAGGTGCCAGATCGCATGGTTGTAGGGAATAGCACGCACGGCGTAGAAGATCACCCCTAGCGTATAAGTGATGCCCCCTGCGGCCAGTAGGATGATGCCAGTTTTCGATAAACTCGCCGCCATCTCTCCTGACGCCAGCACGATCATCCAGCCCATAAGCAGATAAATCGCCACGCGTAATACCGAAAAGCGCTGGGGCCATAGCAGTATGCAGGCGATCCCCACCAACGCCAGCGACCACACGGCGGCAAACAAAACCCAGCCTGTAGTGCCGCGCATATTGACGAGTAAGAAAGGTGTGTAAGTACCCGCGATGAGTAAATAAATCGCACAGTGATCGAGTAGCTGAAAACGCTGCTTCCAGCGCCGATGAGGGATGCCGTGGTAAAGGGTCGAGGCGGTATAAAGCAGGACGAGCGTGGTGCCGTAAAGGCTCAGGCTAACAATTTTCCAAGGGTCTACATGGGCGGCGTAGCTCGCGGCCACCAGCAGTACCACCATCCCCACCAGACTGAGCACAGCACCGATACCGTGGGTGATACTGTGCAGCCACTCTTCGACAACGCTAAATTCGCCCTGCTCTTCACATGCGGTTTTCATTTTAGAGCGCTCCTTACGAACTCCTCCTAATAGCACTCCTTCTATCACCCCTTACGCTCAATATCCACATCGCTGGCGTGGGTGAAATCATCCAACGCCATCATATGGCCGAGCTTGCCTGCTTTGGTAGACAGATACTGCTCGTTATGGGGATTCAGGCCGGTGGTGATCGGTAGGCGCTCGACCACATTCACGCCATCGCGGGTGAGGGCATCCACCTTGCGCGGGKTATTGGTCATTAACCTAAGCGATGTCACCCCCAGATGGTTGAGCATTGGCACGCACAGATCGTAGCGGCGCATGTCGGCGCCAAAACCGAGCTGCTCGTTAGCCTCGACCGTGTCGGCGCCTTGATCCTGCAGGTGATAAGCGCGAATTTTGTTTAACAGACCAATACCGCGTCCTTCTTGGCGCAGGTAAAACAGCACGCCGCGGCCCTCTTCAGCGATACGTTTAAGCGCTTCCTGCAGTTGGTAGCCGCAGTCGCAGCGCATGGAAAACAGCGCATCGCCGGTCAAACACTCGGAGTGCACCCGCCCCAACACAGGCTCGTCGCCGGTCACATCACCCAGCGTTAGGGCGATATGATCCTTGCCGGTGGCCTCATCTTCGAAGCCATGCATAGTAAATGTTGCCCAGGGCGTGGGCAGCCGGGAAGCGGCAATGAAGCGAATGGTCACAGGTTACCTCGCTGATTGACCAAACCAGTTAACCACACCAGTGTTGGCAAAGTGGGCCAGTATTCTAACAGGAAGCGGCGCACGCCTCACGTTGGCAAAGAAGCTAAAATCGGCTAATTAGGCGAGAAAAATTGACTGGGTGCGACGATTTTTGCCATCCAGTACGCCGCCCTAGCGGCTATCTTCAAGTACAATTGCGCACATACGATACCCGATACGGCTTTAAGTACGATGCGGGCAAATTTCTTAAGAGCAAGTGCCTATGACCACTACACCTTTGCAAAATGATCGATTCCTTCGTGCGCTAGCGCGCCAGCCCGTCGACCGCACCCCGGTGTGGATGATGCGTCAAGCGGGCCGCTACCTGCCGGAATACCGCGCCAGACGGGCCGATGCAGGCAGCTTTATGGATTTGTGCCGCAACCATGACCTGGCCTGCGAAGTTACCCTGCAGCCTCTAGAGCGCTACCCGCTAGATGCGGCGATTCTGTTTTCAGATATTTTAACTATCCCTGATGCCATGGGCTTGGGTCTCTATTTTGAAACCGGCGAAGGCCCTAAATTCCGCAAAACCGTGCGCACCCCAGAAGAGGTCGCCGCACTCAGCGTCCCCGACGCCGAGCGCGACCTGGATTACGTGATGCGCGCAGTGTCGACCATTCGCCGGGAGTTGAATGGCCGTATGCCGCTGATTGGTTTCTCCGGCAGCCCCTGGACGCTAGCGACGTATATGGTCGAAGGCAGCTCCAGCAAAGACTTCCGCCATCTGAAAACCATGCTTTACGATACGCCGGACACCATGCACCAGTTGCTGGATACGCTGGCGCATGCGGTAACCGACTACCTGAACGCGCAGATTCGTGCCGGCGCCCAGGCGGTGCAAATTTTCGATACCTGGGGCGGCGCGCTTTCTACCCCGGCTTACCTTGAGTTCTCGCTGCGCTATATGGAGCAGATCGTTTCCGGGCTGATTCGCGAGCACGATGGTCGTCGGGTACCTGTGATTTTGTTCACCAAGAATGGCGGCCAGTGGCTTGAGCATATTGCCTGCGCTGGTGCCGATGCGCTGGGTATCGACTGGTCCACCGAGCTTTCAGACGCTCGCGCCCGAGTCGGCCATAAAGTAGCGCTACAGGGTAACCTGGACCCTAATGTGCTGTTTGCCCGCCCCTCCGCCATCCGCGCCGAAGTGGCCCGGGTGCTGGAAAGCTACGGCCACGGCTCTGGTCACGTGTTTAACCTAGGCCACGGTATCAGCCAGTTTACCAATCCCGATAACGTCACCGCCTTTATGGAGGCGCTGCACGAGCTAAGCCCGCAGTATCACCGGGATATACCGACGCACACCCATACACCGCATTCAGGAGCCAATTGATGAGCGAATTACGCGACGACCAGTGGTTTACCGAAGTCTTTGATAGCCACGGCAGCGCTTTCTCACTGAAAATCTCTGCAAAGCTGCTGGATGTACAGAGCCAATACCAGCATTTGGAGGTCTACGCCACTGAGACCTACGGCAACTTAATGGTGCTGGATGGCTGCGTGATGCTGACCGATCGCGATAATTTTCTCTACCACGAGATGATCGCCCATCCGGCGCTGTTCMCCCATCAAGACCCCAAGCGGGTAGTGATCATCGGCGGCGGCGACTGCGGCACCTTAAAAGAGGTGCTGCGCCACCCAGGCGTTGAGAAAGTTACTCAGATTGATATCGATGAAGAAGTTACCAAGGCGTCTGAGCGTTTCTTCCCGTCGTTGGTAGAATCGAATCACGACCCGCGCGCCGAGTTGCTGTTCGCCGATGGCGTCAAGTGGGTGGACGATGCACCTGATGAGAGCATCGATGTGCTGATTATCGATTCCACCGACCCGGTTGGGCCTGCTGAAGGACTATTTAAAACCGACTTTTTAAAGCGCTGCCACCGTATTTTGAAAAGCGGCGGCGTCATGGTGCAGCAGAGCGAATCACCGCTTTACCACAGCGGCACAATCATCCGTGAGCTGCGCAACGACATGTTGAAAGCCGGTTTTGACAGCGTTGCAACGCTACCCTTCCCGCAGCCGGTTTATCCCTCAGGCTGGTGGAGCGTGACATTGGCGGGTAAAGCCACCGACGTGAATACCTTCCGCGAGCAGGCAGCCGCCGGCCACGACCTGCCGCTTGAGTACTACAGCGTTGAAGCCCATCGTGGCGCTCTCGCCCTACCGCCGTTTATGCGCAAGGCCTTTGCGACCGAGTAAACGCACTATCGCTTTGCCCGCCTTTAGTCACCGCCCACCTCAGCTTGCCCTATAAAGGTGCAAAGCGGGGTGGGCAATTACCATTCTTGCACCTATACCTTCGTCTCGAATTCGTTGAGTAGCGTTGAAAAGCGCTGAATTAACGCCTGTACCCTTGTTGGCATCTTCCTTGCTAGGTTTAGTTACATGCTACGGCATGCACAAAGATTTCAATCACTGATTTCAATAACCAATTTCAAGAACTTCGAGGGAAACTAAATGTTCAATAAAAAACACCTAGCGCTTCTAGCGTCCGCTGGCTCACTTAGCCTGGCGGGAATGGCGACTGCTCAAGCCGACACCCTGGAAGATACCATTGAGCGTGGCGCCGTTCAGTGTGGTGTGAGCGATGGTTTGCCGGGCTTCTCAGCTCCGGACGACGACGGTAACTGGCAAGGTATCGACGTTGATGTATGCCGCGCTGTAGCGGCAGCGGTACTCGGCGACTCAGAAGCCGTCAACTATATTTCACTCAACGCCGTGGAGCGCTTCACCGCCCTGCAATCAGGTGAAGTCGACGTTCTATCACGTAATACCACTTGGACCACTACCCGCGATACTACTCTGGGCCTGAACTTCACCGGGGTTACTTTTTACGACGGCCAGGGCTTCATGGTATCCCGTGACCTGGGTATTACCGGTGCTGATGAACTCGACGGCGCCTCCATCTGCATTCAGTCTGGCACCACTACCGAGCTGAACCTGGCTGACTACTTCCGTGCTAACGACATGGAATTCAACCCGATCGTATTTGATACCTCTGAGCAAACCGTGGGTGGCTATCAAGCCGGCCGCTGTGACGTGCTAACGTCTGATACCTCTCAGCTGGCAGCGCTACGTATTCAGCTAGATGATCCTGAAGCATCGATGATTCTGTCTGACGTTATTTCCAAAGAGCCACTAGGCCCTGTGGTTCGTCAAGGCGACGACACCTGGTTCAACATTGTGAAATGGTCGCTGTTCGCCATGATCAACGCTGAAGAGTACGGCGTAGACAGCGATAACGTCGACGACATGCTTGAGTCAGAAGATCCCAATATCGCTCGTTTGCTGGGTCAAGACGGCAACTATGGCGAAGAGATGGGCTTAGAAGCTGACTGGGCTTACAACATCATCAGCCAAGTTGGTAACTACGGCCAAACGTTTGACCGTAACGTAGGTATGGATTCACCGCTGGAAATTGAGCGCGGTATTAACGAGCTCTGGACCGAAGGTGGCATTCAGTACGCACCGCCGATTCGCTAAGCGTCTCGCTTGACCCCGGCCCGCCACCCTGTTTTCAGGGGATGGCGGGCCATCTGATTGACCTTCCGTATAGCGGAGACGCCATCCATGTCTGTAAGACCTAACGTTCGCCCCGCCGGCCACAAGCCGCCGTTTTGGCGAGACCGCGCTAAGCGCGCACTTATTTTCCAGCTCATTTTAGTCGCCGTTGTAGCGGCTTTCCTGATCTATATTATCGGCAATACCCAAGCCAACCTGAACGCCCGCGGCATCACCACAGGCTTCGGCTTCCTGGGCAACACAGCCGGCTTTGGTATTGGACAAAGCTTAATCGAGTACTCCTCCCAAAGTACCTACGGCCGCACCTTTGTAATTGGCTTGCTCAATACACTGCTCGTCGGTGGATTGGGGGTGTTAGCTGCCTCGATTATTGGTTTTATCGTCGGTATCGCGCGGCTATCGCCCAATTGGCTGATCGCTCGTCTTGCCAACGCCTATATCGAAACGTTTCGCAATATCCCGCTGCTGCTGCAAATCTTCTTCTGGTACTTCGCTGTGCTGCGTACCTTACCCAGTGCCAGGGAAAGTATGGCGTTTGGCGAAGCCATTTTCCTCAATGTTCGCGGGCTGTACTTACCTCAACCGCTTTTCGAGTCAGGGTTTGGATTGATCCCTCTCACCTTTGTGGTGGCAATCATTGCCAGCATTGCACTGGTTATCTGGAATAAGCGTCGCCACGAGGCCACCGGTAAACGTCTACCGGTTTTCTGGATGTCGCTAGTGATTATTTTTGGCCTGCCGCTGCTGATATTGGTGGCCACTGGAGTCCCGGTCACCTGGGAGATGCCGGTACTGCGCGGCTTTAACTTCGGCGGTGGTATTACCATCATCCCCGAATTTTTGGCCCTGTGGCTGGCGCTGTCTATCTATACTGCTTCTTTCATTGCGGAAATTGTGCGCTCGGGCATCCAGGCTATTCCCCATGGCCAAACGGAAGCTGCCCAGGCATTGAGCTTGCCGCGCAAATTAGTCCTACGTTTGGTGGTCATCCCCCAGGCCATGCGCGTCATCATTCCGCCGCTCACCAGCCAATATCTTAACCTGATTAAAAACTCGTCACTGGCCACCGCCATCGGCTACCCCGACTTAGTCTCGGTTTTTGCCGGCACCACGCTCAACCAGACCGGTCAGGCAATCGAAGTGATTGCCATGACCATGGCGGTATATCTGATCATCAGCTTGCTGGTGTCCATGTTTATGAACTGGTTCAACGCTCGCGTTGCGCTGGTCGAACGCTAGGCCGGAGGCGACCCCATGATTCACAACAAAGAAACCATACCTCAGCGCCCGGCCCCTAAAGGCACCATTGGCCCGGTTGCCTGGCTGCGCGGCAATCTGTTTAACGGCCCAATCAACAGCATCTTCACGTTGTTGGGCCTGTATGTACTGTACCTGCTGGTGGTGCCAACGGTTCAGTGGGCATTTATTGATGCCGACTGGGTGGGCGATAGCCGTGAAGATTGCTCACGAGTGGGTGCCTGCTGGGTATTCGTCAACGCGCGGTTTTCCCAGTTTATGTACGGCCTTTACCCCAGTGAGGAGTATTGGCGCGCCAATATCGTGTTTGGCATGTTTGCAGCGATTATCGCTTGGATGGTGATTCCCCGCCTACCCTTCAAGCGGTGGGTAGTGGTGTTTGCCTTACTGATATTCCCGGTGATCGCCTACGTGCTACTACACGGCGGCTACTTTGATTTGCCGCGGGTTTCCACCCACCGCTGGGGCGGCTTAATGCTGACCCTGCTACTGGCCAGCGTGGGCATGATTKGCGCACTGCCGATTKGCATCGTGCTCGCCCTTGGGCGTCGTTCGAACATGCCCATCGTCAAAACCTTCTGCGTGATTTTTATAGAGTTCTGGCGTGGCGTGCCACTCATCACCATTCTGTTTATGGCCTCGGTGATGTTGCCGCTGTTCCTGCCTTCAGAACTCAGCGTGGATCGCCTGGTACGCGCCTTGATCGGCCTCACACTGTTCCAGAGTGCCTATATGGCCGAGGTTATTCGCGGTGGCTTACAGGCCATTCCCAAAGGTCAGGACGAAGCCGCTGCGGCGCTGGGTATGACGTACTGGAAGCGTATGGGATTAATCGTGATGCCCCAGGCGCTGAAAATGATGATTCCGGGTATCGTCAATACGTTTATCTCGCTATTTAAAGACACCACCCTGGTGATGATCATCGGGCTGTTTGACCTGTTGGGCATTGTGCAAGCGGCGCTTTCCGACTCGCGCTGGCTGGGCTTCTCTATTGAGGGGTATGTATTTGCCGCGTTCATATTCTGGATTTTCTGTTTCAGCATGTCGCGCTACAGCCAGTACCTGGAACGCAAGTTAAATACCGGCCATAAGCACTAGTTCAAGTACTCGCTTATGTACGATTGCCGAATCTCTTTACGTTTTGAGTAGGACTTCAACATGACACAAGCAGCCACCAACACCGCTGGCACCAGTACTTCTGACCTGATGGTCGAGATGCGCAACGTAAACAAGTGGTACGGCGACTTTCACGTACTGCGTGATATTTACCTGGAGGTAAAACGCGGCGAGAGGATCGTGGTTTGTGGCCCTTCGGGTTCGGGTAAATCAACGCTGATTCGCTGCATTAACCACCTTGAAGAGCACCAAAAAGGTGAAATCGTGGTGGGCGGTGTACCGCTGACCCAAGACGTTAAGCGCATTGAGCAGATTCGTCGCAGCGTTGGCATGGTGTTTCAACACTTCAACCTATTCCCTCACTTAACGGTGCTGGAGAACTGCTGTATCGCGCCAATGTGGGTGCAAAAGAAGCCCCGCAAAGAGGCCGAAGCCCTGGCCATGGAGTATCTGGAGCGCGTACGCATTGCCGAACAGGCGACCAAGTACCCAGGGCAGCTCTCAGGCGGTCAGCAACAGCGCGTGGCCATTGCCCGCTCACTCTGCATGCACCCCGACGTCATGCTGTTCGATGAGCCCACCTCCGCACTCGACCCCGAGATGATCAAGGAAGTACTCGACGTTATGGTCGAGCTAGCGGAAGAAGGCATGACCATGATCTGTGTCACCCACGAAATGGGCTTCGCCAAGAAAGTGGCTGACCGGGTGATCTTTATGGATCAGGGGCAGATCATTGAAGAGAACGCACCGGAGCCCTTCTTCAATAACCCACAATCCGAGCGTACTCAGCTGTTCCTAAGCCAGATTCTGGGGCATTAATACACAGCCCCAGCAGAAAAGTAGCTGTGGATAAGTACGTCATCATGGGCCTCACTTGAGGCCCATGATGTTGAATAGGCTTTAAAAATAACAGCTATTAAAAACAGCCAAAAAAGGATAAACGTATGATTGAAAAGCTGTTTATTGACCGCGCACCCCAGCCCATCGCCCCGTTTTCCCACGCCTGTCGCGTAGGCGACTTGGTGTTTATCACCGGGCAAATGCCGACGGTGCCAGAAACTAACGAGATGCTCTTGGGTACCTTCACCGAACAGACCCACCGGGTGATGCAGAATCTGGCGATTGTGTTGGAAGAAGTCGGCAGCGCCTTCGAATATGTGGTTCAGTCTCGGGTATTTATTACCAATATGGGCCACTTTGAGGAGGTGAATAAGGTCTACGCCAGCTACTTCCCACAGCCGTTACCTACCCGCACCTGCATTGGGGTGACCGGCTTAGCGGGCGGCGCCGATGTGGAAGTCGATATGATCGCCTGGATTCCGCCGTCTCAGACATAGATAGCGCTTACCAGTCGTTGTTTTCAAGCTTACCAGTACGCCACGACGCGATTGCGCCCCGCTTCTTTGGCCGCATAGAGGGCTTGGTCGGCCTGGGCGACAGCCACTGCCTGACTGTGGTCTAAATCACTGGAGAGCGTCAGCGGCGCAATGCCAATGCTCACAGTGAGCGTCACTATCGTCGGCGTTTGCAAATCCCCCGCCGTCAGGTAAAACGGCTGCTGGGCGATGCGTTCGCGAATACGCTCACCCAGTTGCACCACCTGCTGGTGGGATAACTCACCCGCCGTAACGGCAAACTCTTCTCCGCCTAGTCTCGCTAAGCAATCCTCAGGACGCAGAACCTCATGGACACGCTTAGCCATTTCCACTAACAGGGCGTCCCCCGCAGGGTGGCCGTAGCGATCATTGATATGCTTGAAGTAATCAATATCAATCATCAGTACATAATGGGTAGCCTCTGCCTGACACTCATGGAGTTGCGCTAAGTGATTAGCCAAACCACGCCGGTTACGCGTGCCGGTCAGGGCATCGAACTCCGCGGCCACCCAGGCCTGCTCTTCGATTTTTTTGCGTTGGCTAATGTCGATGACCAAGCCGCCGATCCGCGCCAAATACCCATCAGCGGTGTAGTAGCYCTCCATCACCAGTTCATGCCAGCGCCAATGACCCGACGCTACCCTGAGCTGCACATCAATACGGCATTGGGTTTGCAGGCGCTGCTGGCACTCGCGTATCAATCCAAACACGCGTAACCGGTCGGCGGGCATGGCATGCGCCAGCAAGCGACGCAACGGGAGCCTAGCGTAATCGCCAGGATAACCCAGCGAGAGCAGCAACGCCGAAGAGCACCAGGTAGCACCGCTGCGCGCATTGATCTCCCAGGTACCACAGGCGGCGACCTGCTGCAGTAGATCAACCTGACGCTGCCTGCGGGTAAGCTGCTGACGATAAATAGCCGAGGCGATCAGCTCAGCGCCGATCACTAGCGCTTGCAGCCCAGCACCTTCCCAATCGACTTCTCGCTCACAGTCGTCAAAGCCCAGCGTGCCCCACCACTGGCCATCCACCATAATGGGCACGGTGACCATCGACTGAATCGACTGGCTTTCTAAATTGTCGCGCAGCGTACCAAGAGCCACCCGCGAGGTAATACAGGTGTGCGACTCACCTCGCTCGCGACGATTGACCATTTCCTCATATTCGTCATCATCGATCAGCGTGGTAAAAAAGCGAAAGCGTTTTTGCGTTCGCTCACGATAGTGCGATGAGGATGCCCACTCAAAAACAAAATCCTGCAGGACACCGCTTGGGTTGCGTTCTATGGTTTGAAATATCCACACGCGATTGACACCCGACGCTTCMCCTAGCGCTGCCAGTAGTTGATCGACGCCATCGCTCCAAAAATGCTCGTCAATTAGGGCACTGCTGCCTATAGAGAGGGCTTTTAGCAGGCTCGGCGCATCCGGCGAGAAAGGAGCAGGCATAGTAGGGTCCCTTTACTTTTTCTTTGAGGTTACCACACAGTCTCCTTAGGGGATTACACGCTACTCCCATAAAGCGTGATGCTCGCGGGCGCTAACGGGGTTTGCTCACGATGGGTCGCCAGCGACTTCCCCGCCAGCGCGGTAAGCAGAATCTGTAGCGGATCGCCGTGGCTGACCAGCACAATGGTTTCACCGCTGGCCTTTTGCTCCCACCCATCAATCACTGCCTGCATACGCGTGGCTACCGCGCTTACTGCTTCTACCCGATGGTGAGTGTGCTCGGCATCTTCAGCGTCTAACGCCCATATGCTGGAGTAGCGATCATCACTCTGCCCCTCAAACTCGCCAAAATAACGCTCTCGCAAGCGCGTCTCTACGCTTGGGGTGAGTCCAAACGCGGCGGCGATGTGGGCAGCCGTTTGCGTCGTGCGCAGAAAATCCGAGTGTACGACAAGCGTTGGTGTCGGCCACTGCCAGTCGGCCACCCTCTGGACAAGCTGTTGCTCGCCCAGCTCGGAAAGGCCGAAGTCCGCCACACCGCGCTCCGGCGAGCTAACAATCACGCCCTGCTGATTGGCTTGGCTATGGCCGTGGCGCATTAGTAAATAGCGGTTGCGCCAATGGTCGGAGAGTGGCCGTAAAGTATTTGACATAAGTTTGTCACAAACCCTAGATTGAAGGTGTCTGCTTTCGAAAATAACCATCCTGGACGCGGAATGTCCACTTACGAAACATTTTTTGTTTTCAGTAGTGGCAAAACGCAGCAAAGGCAACACAGCTCGATGCATAGAAAGAACACAACAATAACGCACAAACGAGGCTTACCATGGCAACTTCGCTCTTCCGCAAGCGCCCGCTTGCGATGCTTACCGCTGCATCTCTGCTACCGCTCGCTCTGCTCTCTTCCCACGCTTATGCGGAATGTGAACGTGGTGACTTAGATACCATTTATTGCGATGAAAACGGTGACATGGTCGCTGACCGCCCCGCCGATGAATCCGAGTGGGACAACCCCGACACCCTTATCTTTGCTTACACCCCGGTCGAAGACCCGGCGATCTATTCAGATATCTGGCAGCCCTTTATCGATCATTTGTCTGAAGTTACCGAGCGCGATGTGCGCTTCTTTGCAGTGCAGTCTAACGCTGCCCAAGTAGAAGCGATGCGCAGCGGGCGGCTGCATATCGCCGGTTTCTCCACTGGCCCCACGCCGTTTGCGGTGAACTTGGCCGGTGCAGTGCCGTTTGCGTTAATGGGTTCTGATGACGGTCAATTTGGCTATACACTGCAACTGTTTACCCACGTTGACTCTGACATTCATGAGGTTGAGGATCTCAAAGGCAAACGCGTTGCTCACACCTCACCCACCTCTAACTCGGGCAACTTAGCCCCCCGCGCATTGCTGCCTGAACTCGGCATTACCCCCGACGAGGATTACGAAGTGGTCTACTCAGGTAGCCACGACCAATCCATGCTGGGCGTCGTGGCCCAAGATTACGATGCTGCTCCGGTCGCTTCCGAAGTGGTCGAACGGATGGCGGCACGCGGTCTTTACGATGAAGAAGACGTGCGCCTGATCTACGAATCAGACCGTTTCCCGACTACCTCGTATAACTACGCGCACAACTTACACCCAGATCTGGTCGAAAAAATCGAAGAGGCCTTTTTCAGCTTTGATTTTGTTGGCACCGAGCTAGGTGAAGAGTTTGAAGGCGTCGAAAAATTCATACCCATCAACTACCAAGATAACTGGCAGGTGATTCGCACCATCCAAGCAGCCAATGACGTGAGCTATACGCCCGAAAACTTGGAAGAGTAAAACGTAGCGCACCGCTTTCGGCGGTGCGATTATTTTCTCGACGATGGAAGCGAACACATGCTGGAAATTACCAATCTGGTCAAACGCTATGGCCACGATGAAGCCGTGCTGAAAGGGCTCGACCTCAGGGTAGAGGGAAACAGCGTTGTTTCTATCGTAGGCGCTTCAGGCGCTGGTAAAAGCACCATGCTGAGGTGCATTAACCGCTTGGTAGAACCAACGTCCGGCTCTATCAAACTCAATGGCAATGAGCTGGTTAACCTTAAAGGCGCTGAATTACGCCGCGCGCGACGCAAAATCGGCATGGTATTCCAAGGTTTTAACCTGCTGGATCGCTTAACCGTCATGGAGAACGTGCTCGCCGGGCGGCTAGGCTACGTAAACCTGTATCAGGCGATTTCACGCCGCTACCCCCAGGCTGATATTGAGCGTGCGTTCGTGCTGATGGAGCGCGTGGGCATCGCTCACTACGCCAACAAGCGCGCTGATGAGCTTTCCGGTGGCGAGCGCCAGAGGGTAGGTGTGGTGCGCGCCTTGATGCAAGAGCCTGAGGTGCTGCTTGCCGATGAGCCCACCGCCTCGCTTGACCCTCGCACCTCTGAGCAGATCATGATTCTGCTGCAAAGCCTGGCCAGCGAGCTCTCGCTGCCGGTGCTGATTAATATCCACAACGTCGCTCAGGCCAAAACCTATACCGAGCGCATTGTAGGCCTACGCCACGGCAAGATGATCTTTGATGGCCTACCCAAGGACTTCAATAAAGACGCGCTGGATGCCATCTACGGGGGGATTGACGCACCGGACGATGCAATCACGGATACACCAGCGGAGGAGCACACCCATGACTCCACCTGACGCTCATTCCACAGCACTCCGTACTTGGAAAAAGCCGCCGTTTATTGCCAACCCGCTACTGCGCTACGGGCTGATTATCGTCGCAGGGGCCTATTTGGTCTGGGCGTTCGGATCACTGCCGTTCAACTGGGCGCGTATCTCTGAAGGTTTGCCCCGCGCCGCACGTATTTTTAGCGGCGGCTTCCCGCCCAATCTGGAGCGCTACGAGCTACTGTTAACAGGCTTTAAAGAGAGCTTCCAAATCGCCATTTTGGCGACGCTACTGGGGGTCTTTCTGTCGATTCCATTTGCTGTGATGGCTGCGCGTAATATTGCTCCCATGCCAATTTATATTATTGGCCGGGCGGTGATTATCATATCGCGCAGTTTCCACCCGGTGATTGTGGCGATTCTGTTTGTGGCCGCCGTGGGCTTTGGCCCCTTAGCGGGTATTCTTACCCTAACGCTCTACTCAATCGGCTTCGTCGGCAAACTGCTTGCCGAAGAAATCGAAGAGATTAACTGGGGGCAAGTGGAAGCGATGAAAGCCGCTGGCGCGGGTTATGTGGCAATTCTGTATTACGCTGTATTTCCACAGATATTGCCTCGCCAGGTCGGGCTTTCCATGTACCAACTGGACAGCAACCTGCGCGCTTCCGCAGTGGTCGGGATTGTTGGGGCGGGCGGCATTGGCGGCACGCTGATGAACGCCTTTGGCCGCTACGACTACGACTTCGCCTTTGCGATTCTACTTATTATCATCGCGGTCATTTTGCTCAGCGAAGGTATCAGCGGTTGGGTAAGGAAAAAAATATGGTAGATCACGCACAGCAACTCGCCGACCGGGTCTGGCAACGCTACGACCGCACACAGCGCCTGATCCGTTATGCCGTACTTTTAGTCACATTGATCGTGGTGGTATGGGCGGTGCGCGACATTGATATCTTCTGGCCCTGGGTATGGGATGCACCGAATCAGATCTCCGGGCTTGGGGCTCGCATGTGGCCACCCAGTGCAGCGGGGCTTAACGGTATTATCGCCGCACTGATTGAGACCGTGCATATCGCCACTCTAGCCACCTTTCTGACGATATTTTTGGCGCTACCGGTAGCCTATATTGCGGCTCAGAACACCACGCCTAACCGTGCTTGCCTATGGTTGGGGCGCTTCATTCTGGTCTCCAGCCGTTCAGTCAACACGATTATTTGGGCGCTACTGTTCGTGGCGATTTTCGGCCCTGGGGTACTAGCGGGTATCCTCGCCATCGTATTTCGCTCGATTGGCTTTATCGGCAAGCTGATGGGAGAGGCGATTGAAGAGATTGACCGTAACCCAGTGGAAGCGATGGAAGCCACCGGGGCCTCCAAGGCCAAGGKGGTCGCCTACGCGATTGTGCCGCAAGTGATGCCGGCCTTTTTTGCCATTGTCATCCTACGCTGGGATATCAATATCCGCGAATCGACCGTGCTTGGTTTAGTGGGCGCCGGGGGTATTGGGGTCATCCTACAGGGTGCGATTGATACCTTCGCCTGGCCAACCGTGGCGACCATTTTGATCGCTATCATTGTGTTGGTATTGATCGGCGAAGCCATTACCAGCCTGCTGCGCAGTAAGGTGCTTTAACCCCGTGGCTTAAACCGTGGCAAGTGTTTGACCTAACGCCAAACGCTTGCCATGGTTAATGAACCATCAACGACATGGAGTATGCACAGCGATGACAACCTATATCGTGGTAGCCGACGCCGCTCGCGCACGTATCTTTACTCGTGATGCCTTAACGCTGGCGGAGCAGGAGAGTCTGGTTCACGCAGAAGGGCGACTGCATGAAGGTGACTTGATCACCGACGGCCGAGGCGATGTGCACGAGTCGATGTCCAGCACGGCACGCTCGGCAGGCGAAGAGGGAACTGCCACTAAACATGAAAACGAGCTGTTCGCGAAAGAAGTCGCTCAGCGTCTTTATAGCGCGCGAGTAGGTAACAGCATGGAGAAGCTAATCATGGTAGCGCCACCCAAATTTTTGGGCCTGCTACGTGACAAACTCGATGGCCCCACGCAAAAACTAGTCATTCACTCCCTTTCGAAAGACCTAAGTAAAGCCTCGCTGGCAGATATTCAAACTGCCGTGAGCGATTTACGCTAGTCGTTTTAACCTTATAACCTATTAATTATCCTAAAGTAATGGTCGCTCTCGCCGATAATTTAGAAGCTATTATAAACGGTACTTCCCCCTGAGTACCGACATGCACTTCGACGTCGAGAGCGACCATGTTATCTTCCCTCCGAGCACGCATACTATTAGCCGCTCTAGTGGCGATTACCCTCGCCCTAGTGATTAACGGCATTGCCAGTTACACCACCGTAAAACACCATAATAGCCAGCAAATAACGCGCAATCTTAGCGCCGTGGTTAACGGTAATACGCAAGCTATCAACGAGTGGTTTAACGCACGCTATACCATGCTTTCCAGCATGGATGATGCAGCCAATAGCGATGACCCACTTGCCGCACTACGCCAACTGGCTGGCTCAGGCAGCTTTATGACAGCCTACATTGCTTACCCTTCCACACCAGACGCTATTTTTTCCGATGGATGGCAGCCCCCCAGCGATTACGACCCGCGTCAGCGGCCCTGGTACCAAGGCGCAGCCGAAGCGCAAGAGACCATTATTACGGCACCTTACACGGATGCCCAAACGGGGGGCTTAATCGTTACCTTTGCACGCCCTTTCTACCGTAATGGGCAGCTGGCCGCAGTCATTGGTGCGGATATTACCATCGAGGATGTGATCGAAATTGTTACCGGCATTGCCCCTACGCCTTCCAGTTTTGGTTTTTTAACCACAGAAGACGGCACCCTGATCGCGCATCCTGACGCTGACATGACGCTCGAACCTTCCACACGTTTGAGCGATGAACTGACCAACACCCGACTTAGCGAAATCGCCCAAGCCGATGAACCCCAATCACTTTCACTGCAAAACAGCGATACGTTGCTAATGGGCAATAACGTGGGTGGTAGCAGTGGCTGGCAGTTGATTGTGGCACTGGACGAACACGAGGCAACAGCGGGCCTGCGCGCCATCGCCACTACATCGATAGTCACGCTACTGATTGTGGCCGCAATCACGGCAGTGGTCTTCGGTTTGCTGCTTTCTCTGCTGCTACGCCGCTTGCTGGGAGTTCGTAATGCGATGGATGATATCGCCTCGGGAGAGGGCGATTTAACCCGACGCTTGCCCGAAGAGGGTAATGATGAAGTCACTCAAATTGCCAAGGCCTTCAACCGTTTCGTAGGTAAAATGGAGGCCGTATTAATCGATGTACGCACCAGCAGCGAGTCGGTTCACCACGCGGCCAACGAGATCGCCATGGGTGGTCAGGATTTGTCTCGTCGTACCGATAACGCTGCCGCTAGCCTGCAGCAGACCTCTGCATCGATCGAGGAAATCACCAGCACGGTTCAACACACGGCGGCCTCCGCAAAAGAAGCCAACAAGCTCTCCCAAACCGCCTCAGAGGTAGCCAACGAAGGTGGGAAGGTTGTCGCAAATGTGGTGACCACCATGGAAGACATTACCCACGCTTCGGATAAGATCGGTGAGATTGTCACCTTGATGAACAGTATTTCGTTTCAGACCAACCTGCTGGCGCTTAACGCCTCAGTGGAAGCCGCTCGGGCTGGCGAGCATGGCCGTGGTTTTGCCGTGGTGGCCGATGAGGTACGCAAGCTGGCTGGGCGTAGCAGTGATGCCGCCAACGATATTCAAAAACTGATTGAAGACTCACAAAGCAAAGTGAATAACGGCACCAACTTGGTGCGTAATGCCGGAAACACTATGCAGGATATCGTGGCGCACATTACCCGTGTGACCGACGTGCTGGAAGAAATCAATGCGGCCACCAGCGAGCAGAGTGATGGCATTAATCAGGTCAATATTGCCGTCGCAGAACTGGATCGCATGACCCAGGAAAACGCGGCCATGGTCGAAGAGTCCACAACCGCTGCCGAGCAGCTAAAAGAGCAGGCCGACCACCTGGCAGGCACGATTAGCAGCTTCAAGCTGTCTCAACATCCGCCCGCGCCTCTAACCTCAAAATCGGCCAAGGCGTTACCATCATTTTAACCGCTTAAGGAATTGGCGGCAGCGCAATATCGTCGCTGCGCTTGGCTCCTGCGGTCATTTCACGGCACAGCCGCAGGAACTCGCGCACGCCAGTGGTGAGGTATTTATGCCGGTGCCAGATAAACGTGAACTGACGCTTTAGATCCAACTCCGGCGTGGGCAGCGGCACCAAGCTGCCGCGCCGGAAGGCATCACGCAGCGCCAAACGCGAGACACAGCCAATCCCAAGCCCTGACTCCACAGCACGCTTAATACCTTCCGTATGCTCTAGTTCCAGCAGGGTGTTAAACCGGCTTCGGCGGTGGCGGGCGGCGTGCTCCAGGGTCATGCGCGTGCCAGAGCCCTCTTCGCGCATAATCCAATCCTCACGCAGCAACTGTTCTAACTCAAGATGCTCACGGCCCGCCAGCGGATGGCGTGGCGAGCAAAACACGCACAGCTCATCTTCCACCCAGGGCTGGCTGATGATCATGTCATCGTCGCACTGCCCTTCAATCAACCCCAGATCCAGCGAGTGCTGGCGCACGCCTTCGATAATATGGCGCGTATTGCGCACTGCCAAGCGCACCCGGCTACCGGGGTGGCGCTGCATAAAGTCGCTGATAAGCAGTGTGGCCAAATAGTTACCGATGGTCAGCGTGGCGCCGACATCCAGCGACCCCACCCCTTTCTGCCCACGTAGAAGCTCTTCGATCTCTTCACCACGGTCAAGCAACGCGACCGCTTTGGGCAACAGCTGAAAACCCAAGGCGTTGAGTTTTAAGCGCTTGCCGATGCGGTCCAGCAGTTGGCAGTCGAACTGCCGCTCAAGCTCCGCAAGCGCCGTGCTGGTCGCTGATTGCGACATGGCCAACGCCCGCGCCGCATGGGAGACGCTCTCGTGCTGGGCGACCGCCACAAAGACTTCCAACTGCCGCAGAGTATAGTGCATAGCGTCTGACCTTTATTTGATCTATATCTATTTTTCAGATAACCGTTATCAATATAATTCGCTTAACAGATATACCACCCTTTGCTTAGACTTGCTGGCAACAGATTTAATCATTTTTATTCTTTTTAAGAATATGACCGATGCGATCAGCGCCAGCATCGGCTAATGGAGACAATGGCATGAGTAAGTTTGCTCTGGAAGAAGTGCTTAGCGTTCATCACTGGAACGAGACCCTGTTTAGCTTCCGCACTACCCGCGAGCGTAGCCTGCGCTTCAAAACCGGCCAGTTTGTGATGATTGGTTTGGAAGTGAATGGCAAACCGCTGATGCGCGCTTACTCTATTGCCAGTCCCAACTACGAAGACCACCTGGAGTTCTTCAGCATTAAAGTGCCCGATGGCCCGCTCACTTCGCGCCTTCAGCACCTGAAAGTGGGCGACCAGATTATGGTTAGCCGCAAGCCCACTGGCACGCTGGTATGCGATGATCTACTGCCGGGTCGTAACCTTTACATGCTTTCAACCGGCACCGGCCTGGCACCGTTTATGAGCTTGATCCAAGACCCGGAAGTCTACGAGCGCTTTGAGAAAATCGTGCTGGTTCACGGTGTGCGCGAAGTCTCTGAATTAGCCTACGCCGACTTTATCACCAAAGAGCTGCCAGCCCATGAGTACCTGGGTGAAGACATCGCTGAAAAGCTGGTCTACTACCCGACCGTTACCCGGGAAGAGTTCCATACCATGGGGCGCCTGACCGACCATATTCGTACGGGCAAGCTGTTTGAAGACACTGGCCTGCCGCCCATCGACCCGCGCCAAGACCGTGCGATGATCTGCGGCAGCCCCGCCATGCTGGACGATACCAGCGCACTGCTCGACGAGCTGGGCCTGAACATCTCGCCGCGCATGGGCGAGCCAGGCGACTACGTCATCGAGCGTGCGTTTGTCGAGAAGTGAGTGGTGAGTGGTGAGTGGTGAGTGGTGAGTGGTGAGTGGTGAGTGGAAAAATTTTAGCCGCTATAGTGATGTATCACTAATACAAAGCCCCTGCTGGAGATGATCCACAGGGGCTTTGTGCGACTTACGCCTTACAATTCACAATTCACAAACCTAAACCGCATCTTTGCCCGTTTCGCCGGTACGGATACGGATCACCTGCTCTAGCGGCATCACAAAGATTTTGCCGTCGCCGATTTTACCGGTGTTAGCTACCTGGGTGATGGCATCAATCACCTGCTCGGCCATATCGTCGTCCACAGCAACTTCCAGCTTCACTTTAGGCAGGAAGTCCACCACATACTCAGCACCGCGATACAGCTCGGTATGCCCTTTCTGGCGCCCAAAGCCCTTCACTTCCGTCACCGTAATACCCTGTACACCGATATCAGAGAGCGACTCGCGCACATCGTCGAGCTTAAACGGCTTGATAATAGCTGTGATCAATTTCATTACCATATCCTCTAACTGGGTGGCCATGATGGGGTCGGGTTGCATGGCTGCGCGTGTCGCAACCGATGACCGCTAACTACCAGCATACACCGCTATTGGCAGAGAATAAAAAAGCCTCCCACTAAGGGGAGGCCGTAAGGAGCACGCCAGCTCACTTGATCAGCATTAAGTTATTTCTTCATACCGCTGTTTATTTCTTAATGCCGAATTCGGGATAGGCTTCAAGACCGCACTCGGCGATATCCACGCCTTCGTACTCTTCTTCTTCGCTAACCCGGATGCCCATGATGGCTTTCAAGATCAGCCATACCACCAGGCTTGCCAGGAAAACCCAAGCGAAGATACCTACGATACCGATGATCTGAGCACCAAATGATGCACCGTCGTTGGTCAATGGCACCGCCAGCACACCCCAGATACCCACAACACCGTGTACTGAGATCGCACCGACCGGGTCATCCAGTTTCACTTTATCCAGCGTCACGATGGCAGCCACTACGATGATGCCGCCAACCGCGCCAATAATAGTGGCACCCAGTGCGGTCGGAGAGAGCGGATCAGCCGTAATCGCTACAAGACCAGCAAGTGCACCGTTCAACGCCATGGTCAGGTCGGCTTTACGGAACCACAGTTTGGCCAGAATCAGTGCGGCAATCACACCACCTGCCGCCGCAGCGTTGGTATTCACAAACACTTGCGCCACATTGTTAGCAGAATCAACCGCCGCCAGCTTGAGCTCAGAACCGCCGTTGAAACCGAACCACCCCATCCACAGGATGAAAGTACCCAGCGTTGCCAACGGCATGTTGGCGCCTGGAATAGCGTGGATTGAGCCATCTTTACCGTATTTACCTTTACGTGGGCCCAGCACAATCACACCTGCTAGCGCTGCAGCCGCACCGGCAAGGTGCACAATGCCTGAACCCGCGTAGTCAGAGTAGCCCACTTCAGACAACCAACCGCCGCCCCAGGTCCAGTAGCCAGACACCGGGTAGATAACCGCGGTCATGACCACAGCAAAGGCMAGAAACGCCCAAAGTTTCATACGCTCGGCAACCGCGCCCGACACAATCGACATAGCGGTCGCAACGAAAACTACCTGGAAGAAGAAGTCGGAACGCATGGAGTAGTAAGGTGCGTCGTCGCCACCTGCGGTCACCGCATCCACGCTGTTTTCAGCGCCAATCAGGAAACCCAGGTTGGGTAGGAAGCCGCCCGCGCTGCTGGAGTACATGATGTAGTAGCCCACCAATAGATACATGGTGCAGGCAATCGCAAACAGCGCGATGTTTTTAGTGAGGATTTCAGCGGTGTTCTTGGAGCGTACTAAGCCCGCTTCTAGCATGGAGAAGCCAGCGGCCATCCACATGACGAGCACACCACATATTAGAAAGTAGAACGTATCGAGCGCGTAGCTCAGATCAGTCAACTCATTCATTGTAAGTTCCCCGTTGAACTATAGAAATGATCCGAAAAAACAGCTTTAAACGGCGTCTGCACCGCGTTCGCCTGTCCGAATCCGAATAACGTCTTCAAGCGGTGTCACAAACACCTTGCCGTCACCGATCTTGCCGCTATTAGCCGCACTGCAAATAGCATCTAGCMCGCTCTCTAGGCGAGCATCGTCCACGGCCACTTCCACTTTTACCTTGGGTAGAAAGTCGACGACGTATTCCGCGCCACGATACAACTCGGTATGCCCTTTCTGACGGCCAAAACCTTTAACTTCAGTGACCGTAATGCCCTGAACGCCGTTGTCGGCTAATGCCTCACGGACGTCGTCGAGCTTAAATGGCTTGATGATAGCGGTGATGAGTTTCATCCCGGATCTCCCCTGCTGGATAAGTCCTGCTAGATTGGTAGCGGCACAGCCGCCAGAATAAGCACCTGAACCGATAATGCGCATACTGTGCCAGCTGACTTTTTTTTCTTATAAGTCAGCTTATTAGCCAACAATTGAAGCGCACTACAGCGCTAAATCTGGGCAAACTCATTCTCTCAGCACGGCTATTGCACCAAAAAAGAGCGTAAGCAAAAGTCGCCTGCTCTATTTCGATGCAAACCACGCGCTTAACAGGAAATGCACGCGGCGCATGCGAATTCGCCAACTGTTGCGTATCCTTACCGGTAAGCAATTTTTATAGATGTTCATTTAGCGAGTTATTAAGGAGAGAGCAGCGATGGCGCCTCAAGACCGCATTAGCCGACTGGCCCAGCAGATTGGCGACCGTTTACAAAACGCCTCCCAGGCACCGGAAGATATTCAAAAGGGCGTGCAGCAAGTCGTGCGCGGCGCATTTGATCGCCTGGAGCTTGTCTCACGGGAAGATTTCGACATTTTAATGGACGTACTGCAGCGCACTCGGTCTCGGGTAGAGGCATTAGAGCGCCAGGTCGCCAACCTTGAAGCCGCCGTTGAAGCGTCAACGACCTCCACTGCCACACCGGTAGAAGCAGAAGTGCCGCCGGTGTCTACTCCCGAACCAGATACAGGTACAGAGCAAAAAGAATAAGCCTGCTTAACGTTTTGGCTTCATAAGCAGCAATAGGGCAATGGCCTATTGCTGCAATTATCAGCAAACATTGACCTCCGCATAAACACGAATCACTATCGTTGACTTTGTGTTTCCTGGTGATACTCTCCGCCTCCTAMCTCCTCACTGTTCGCGGATTGTTCACCATGTACGCGCTGCCCTTTTCAACATCGCCTTTTCCCAAGTCACCGTCTTCAACTGCTGCGCTTATTGGCACCGGCCTGTTACTGGGTTTCTCCAACAGCATTTTCGCCCAAAACGCCTCCTCTGGGGCGGGCGCAGGCGACACCATGGTGGTCGTGGGGTCTCGTACGCCCACCCAGATCAGCCAAATCCCCGGTGCGGTATGGGTAATTGACAAAGAGATGCTGCAACAACAGACCCGCAATGGTGCAGACCTCAAGACGGCATTGGGGCGTCTGGTTCCGGGGCTAGATCTGGCACCGCAAGGGCGCACCAATTATGGGCAAAATATGCGCGGTCGTGGTGTGCAGGTGCTTATCGACGGTGTGTCGCTGAACAGTTCCCGCGGGCTTTCACGCCAATTCGACGCCATCGACCCCTTTAACATTGAGCGGGTGGAAGTCCTCTCCGGCGCCAGCAGTCTTTATGGCGGCGGCGCTACCGGGGGGTTGATCAATATCATTACCCGCAAGGGCGAAGAAGGCCTTAACTGGCGCACCGAAGCCGGCATCACCACCGGCTTCAACAACAGCGATGATATGGATCGGCGCCTGTCGCAATCGATCAGCGGCGGCAACGAGCGGGTTCAAGGCTACCTGGGCACTGCCATTGGGGATAATGGCCGCCAGTATGACGGCAGCGGCCAAGAGATCTTCCCCGATATCGCCCAAACCGACCTGCAGGATAATCGCAGCATTGATGTACTGGGCAACCTCTCCTTCCAATTGAGCGATGAACAGAGCCTGGAGCTGGGCGCCCAGCTGTATCGTTCCGGCTACGAGGGKGATCGCGGCGTTTMCTTTCCCAACCTCGACGCGGCGACTCCCAACTTGAACAATGCCGAGATTCGCGACGGTTACCGTTCAGAACGCGACCCAGAAACCGACCGCAAGTTGGTCAACGTCAACTATCATCACGCCAACCTATGGGGGCAAAATTTCTACTTACAGGCGTTTCACCGCGAGGAGGAATCCAGCTTCCAGGCCTTTCCCTACCCTGTCGACGACGGCCTGCAATTTCGCGCATCGCAACAAAACACCGATTTAAGTGGCATTAAAGCGCTCTTCGAGTCGCGCCTGGGTGACGACGTTTCGCTAACCTACGGCCTCGATATGGATCGAGAAACCTTCGATGCCAGCCAGATGCTGTTCGATACCGACATCTCGGACGCCTCCGGCGGCCTGGTTCAGCAGGCATCGGGAGTTGAGCCTCGCTACCCCGGTTATCAGGTGGACGGGCTGTCAGGCTTTGTGMAGAGCGACTGGCAAGCCACTCAGGGACTCAAACTCTCTGCCGGTGTACGTCAGCAGCACATGGATGTCCAAGTGGATGAGTTCCAGGGGATCCCTGGCGGCGAAAATGACTACGAAGCAACCCTCTTCAATGCCAGCGCCCTCTATGATCACCGCAACGGTCACCAGAACTGGCTGCAGTTTAGTCAGGGCTTCGAACTGCCAGATCCCGCCAAGTACTACGGCAAGAGCCCTGAGGTGAGTGTCGACAATAACCCCCTGTCTGCCATCGAGACGGACCAGGTAGAGCTCGGCTGGCGCTACCAAGGGGGCAATTGGACGGCCCAAACGGCGCTTTACTACGCTTGGTCGGACAAAGCAGTTGAGAACGCCGAGGATCTAAGCGTTAGCGTAGTGGACGAAAAGAAACGCGACTTCGGCCTGGAAACCGCCGTGACCCGTTACTTCGATAATGGCCTGGAGGCCGGGGGCACGCTGCACTTGGTGCGTTCTGAGCAAGAAAACGATCAGGGTGACTGGGAGAAGCGTGACGCCCGCTATGCATCGCTCTCTTCTGCCACCGCCTTTATCGGCTGGACAGATTATGTTCGCTCGGCGCGCTTGCAGGCCAACCATAACTTCGACCTGAAAGACGATGCCGACCGCGAGATCGATGGCAATACCACCCTCGATTTATCGCTCAGTCAAGACACAGACTTCGGCACCCTAAGCCTGGGCGTGCAGAACCTGCTGGATGATCAGTACTCCACCGTTTGGGGCCAGCGAGCCGCGATGTTTTATTCACCCTACTACGGCCCAGAATACCTCTACGACTACCAGGGCCGCGGGCGTACTTACACCCTGAACTGGTCGATGGCTTACTGAGCACTGGTTCACTAACCGCTGATAACCGAGCAAGGGCGAGATAATGGTAATGGAAGTGGGAATGGCAGCACCAGACTCGATAACGTCCTATGGCGCGCCACTCACCACCCATGACCTGCTGGCGCTTGGTCAGCGCTTCGGGATTGACTACCGCTTTCCCGAAGCGCCCGACCGCGCCCAGCCAGCGCCGTGCGTGGCCCGCGGTCGGGTGATGGATGTCGAGATAAACCCCTCGCTGCGGGTGACCCACTCGGACCTTGACGTCCTGCACGCCTACGCCTCCACCTCCCGGCGTTCCGCTGCGTGGTTTCTCAGTGTCATCCTTGAGGGCCGTATCCAAGTGGGACTCGGTCACCAGTCGTTTCAGTTGCAGGCTGGCGACGCCTTCAGCGCGCATTTCAACGAGCAGACCGGGCTTGAGGTCTTCCAGCCCGCACCACAGCGTTTGCGCATCCTGAATATATCGATACTCGCTTCCACCGGGCCTCTCTCTTCCTTGCCCATCAACGTTGCGCCTCCAGCAGCCCCCATGCTGCATATCTGGAAAGTACCGCAGCTCCTTCACCATAGCCTGGAGACGGCACTGGCTTCGAACTGGCCTGCAGAGCGGCAGCGCCTGTTATGGCAGGGTCTAGCGCTACAGTTGTTAGCACATGGGCTGCCTGCCGCTTGCCTTTCGCCCAACGACGAAGAGCAAGCAGTCAGCTTCCCATCGGGTCTCTCCCATCGCGACCAACAATGCCTGGAACGCTTGCGCCAGCAGCTCGAAGAGTACCCCAACCAGGCGTATCGGCTGGAGCAGTTGGCCAGCAACGCCGCCATGAGCCCTAGTAGCCTACGCAGCAAGTTTCAGCGCTGTTACGGCTGCTCAATATTCGACTATCTACGCCGTTGCCGTCTGGCCCAAGCGCAGGCGTACTTGCGCAAAGGTTACAGCGTGCAGCAAACCGCTCACGCCTGCGGTTATCGCCACGCCACCAACTTTGCCACCGCTTTTAAGCGCGCCTTTGGTATCGCGCCCCATGAGGTGCACAACCGCCACTAAGGTCGCTGCTGTAGCAGCGGTAAGTTCCTTTGATTGACGCTTTTTGGCAGCGCGCATACGCCTTTTATCATTGCACATACCTTTCACAGGCGAATAAGCGCAATAATTCTCATTAACACTTTGGTTAATTGATTCTTATTGCAGGTGCTCCCCATGCTCATCCCCCATCATCGCTTGCTACGCTCGCCACACTTTTTACGCTCTCCAATCAGAGCCGCCATTATCGCCTCACTGGCCGTTTCCCCGCTGTACGCTCAGGAAAGTACCGAACTGGAAACGGTCACCGTCACCGCCCAGCAGGCTGCCACCAAGGTAGAAACGCCGACGATCGAAATCCCCCAGAGCGTATCCACCATTACCCGCGAACAGATGGATAACCGCGGCGTAAGTACCGTGCAGCGCGCCACCGACTACACGCCCGGTGTTTACAGCAATCAGGTAGGCGCCTCCAATCGCTTCGACTACCTGGTACTGCGCGGTTTTTCTGACGGTAGCTTGAGCAATACCTTCCTGGATGGCCTGAAAGTCATGGGCGATGCCAACTCCCATAGCAGTATGCGCATCGATCCGTGGTTTTTGGACAGCATAGAAGTCGTCCGCGGGCCCGCCTCGGTGCTCTATGGGCGCGCCTCCCCTGGCGGTGTGGTCGCCTTAAACAGTAAGCGTCCGGAATTTGAACAGGGCGGGGAACTGCGCTTTCGAGTGGGTAATAACAACCAACGCAGCGCCGCTTTTGACCTCACCGGGCCTATTGGCGAAGAGCAACGGGTGGCCTTTCGCCTGACCGGTATTGCCAGCGCCGCGGATACCCAGTTTGGCCCGGCAGAAGAGGAACGCTATGCCATTGCGCCCCGGCTCACCTGGGATATCACCGATGACACCAGCCTCACCTTAGAAGCCTACCTACAGGATGAACCCGAAGGCGGTTACCACTCCGGCGTACCCTATGAGGGGGCCGTGGTCGCCCATAATGGCCGCAAGATCAGCAACAACTTCTTTGATGGTGAAGAGGATTACGACACCTACGAGCGCACCCAGCGCATGTTCGGCTACAGCCTGGAACACCGCTTCAACGACCAGGTGACCGGCCGTCAATTGATGCGCTATCTCAATTCAGACGTAGTGCTCAATCAGGTCTACGGCTATGGCTGGGTATCACCGGACTCTGACGAACTCACCCGCTACTACTCCGGCAGCAATGAATCGCTGGAGGCCTGGACCCTCGACAACCAGCTGGAAGCGAACATCAGCAGTGGCTTTATGGATCACACCCTACTGTTCGGGGCAGATTACCAGCAGCGGAAAAACGACGTGTCGTGGCCCACGGGGTATTTCCAGCCGCTCAATGCGTTTGACCCGGTTTATGGCAGCGACCCCATCGAGTTTTACGCCCCCGTGCGCGAACGCCATGAGATCGACCAGACCGGTGTCTACCTGCAGGACCAGATAGCCATGGATAACTGGCGCTTCACCCTGGGCGGCCGTTACGACTGGGTCAATATCGACAACGCCAACCGCGATAGCGGTGACATCAGCTCCCTCAGCGATACCCAGTTCAGTAGCCGCGCCGGGGTGGTCTACCTGTTTGATAACGGCGTTGCTCCCTMCCTGAGCTACTCCACCGCCTTCACCCCCACCAGCTTCGTGGATGAAAGCGGCGATTTGCTATCCCCAATGGAAGGTGAACAGTGGGAAGCGGGCTTGAAGGTTCAGCCTCACGGCAGCGCCAGCCAGTACAGCGCGGCACTTTTCCATATCAGCCAGGAGAATGTGGCGACCAAAGAGCAGCCCACCGATCCTTACCGCGCCGTGGGGGAGATCGAATCCCAAGGGCTGGAGCTGGAAGCGCAAACCCAGCTAACGGATACCCTCTCGCTTCAGGCAGGCTATAGCTTCACCGACATCACCTACGCCAAAAGCGATGATGGTAACCAGGGCAACAACGCGATTTACGCCCCTCGCCATCAAGTGCAGCTATGGGGCCACTACCAGGCCAACAAGGGCTGGCTAAACGGCGTAGATATGGGTGTGGGCGTACGCCACTACGCAGATATCGCCGCAGACCGGGCCAACACCGAAACCGTGCCCGACTATACCCTGGTGGATGCCACCATTGGCTACGACCTAACCCAACTCGGCGTTGAAGGCGTCGAAACACGCTTAAACGTGAACAACCTGTTGGACAAAGAGTACGTGGCCTCCTGCAACTCCCTGGAGTACTGCTACTTCGGTGCCGAGCGCGGCGTAMCCGCCAGCGTTCACTACCGTTTCTAAGCGCCGATTCTAAGGCTCTTTACAAGTCCTTATGCTAAGCATCGTTAAGTAATCGTGATCTCACCTGCCCAGGCCACTACGCCTGGGCATTTTTTACTTAAATGCCCGTTTGCAAACAATAAATATTATCGTTTAAATGTATCTCTTATTTTTCCGGATGGCCTCTCACCACCATGCGCCACACCTCCCTGTTCTGTTTGCTCGCGCGCTGCGGGCTGTTTGCCGCCTGCCTGCTGAGCATTTCTAACGCCCAGGCCCAGTGGGCCACGGTCGACTGGACGATCGCCGAAACCTTGCTGGCTATTGACGCGCCTGTAAGCAGCGTCGCCCAGCAGAGTGACTACCGTGCCTGGGTAGGCGAACCGCGCATTCCTGATAATGTTAGCGATATGGGGCTGCGCACCCAGCCCAACCTGGAGCTGCTAGCCCAGGTGCCACCAGAGCAGACGCTGATTTCGCCCATGTTCGCGGGTTTAACGCCACGCTTGGAGAAAATTGCGCCGGTCACTTTGTTCTCGCTCTACTCCCCTGGCGCCGATACCTGGCAGGAGATGCAAACCCTGACCCGTGAGCTGGGTGAGCTAACCGAGCACCAGTCCCAGGCCGAGCAGCTTATTGAAGACACCCAAGCCTTGATGACCACACTGCGTGAATCCCGGCCCCTCTCACAATCCGAAATCTCACCGCTGCTGATGGTGCAGTTTATGGATGCCCGCCACGTGCGCGTGTTTGGGGAGAACAGCTTATATAACGCCGTGCTGGAGCAGCTCGACCTCCCCAATGCCTGGGATCAATCCACGAATGCCTGGGGATTTGCGCTGGTAGGGATTGAAGCGCTGGCACGCTACCCAGAAGCAACGCTGGTGATCATCGACCCACTGCCCGCTGGGGTCGAAGAGCAGTTGGCAAAAAGCGGCCTATGGCAGCAGCTCCCCAGCGTCAGGCACGACAGGGGAGTTCGCCTGCCGCCGGTGTGGAGCTTCGGCGCACTTCCCTCCGCCCAGCGCTTTGCCCGTGAGCTGACGATGGCGCTAGAGGCAGCGCCAGCGGTTACCCATCGAAGGCAATGAGTAGAAGAGCGTGAAGCTACCAAAGCGTTCTTAATTACGATAGGTTAGGCACTTAAGGTAAAGTAGAGTTCGCTTACATTGGGGTTAGAGCTCTTAGCAAACAACAGCGAGGGAGTGCAATGACGCTAGCCATCGTATCCACGCGTGCAGGCGTAGGTTTAGATGCACCGGCGGTGCATGTTGAGGTGCATCTGGCCAACGGTTTGCCGGGCCTAACGCTAGTGGGCTTGCCGGAAACGGCAGTAAAAGAGAGCCGCGAACGGGTGCGCAGTGCGCTAGTGAATGCGGGCTTTGATTTTCCCAATACCCGCCGAATTACCTTAAACCTCGCCCCCGCTGACCTGCCTAAAGAGGGTGGCCGTTTTGATCTGCCCATTGCCCTGGGCATCCTCGCCGCCTCCGGGCAAATTCCCGTGGAAGCGCTAGAGGGCATGGAGTGTGCTGGTGAGCTGGCCCTGGATGGCAAGCTGCGCGCGGTGCCGGGCATACTGCCTTTTGCTCTAGCCACCCGGCGGGCGAAAAAAGCACTGATCATTCCCCGCGACTGCGCAGATGAGGCCGCCCTGGCAGGCGATTTGCCGGTGCTGCCTGCCGATACTCTCTGGCAGGTAGTGGCTCACTTACTCGACCAAGAGAAGATACCCCCACACAAGCTCAGCGCCTCGGTGAAAACCACCGCCCCAGTGGAAGACCTCGCCGATGTGCGCGGCCAGCAGCAGGCCCGCCGGGCGCTGGAAGTCGCAGCGGCCGGTGGCCATAACCTGTTAACGTCATGGATTTAGAGACCTATATAAGAATCAAAGAGATACGTGGTCTATTGGTATGCTAGTACAGTCGGTGCCATACTGAAGGCGCTCACAACGAACATGCAAAAATATACGGAAAGGGAAGCCAGAAATGGTAATTATTAGAGGGATGGCTTTTATTGCAAACTTCGCACTCCTAGGGTTTGTCTTAATTGAATTAGTTGATCGTGGGTTTGGTAGGAGTATAGAAAACCAAGTGTTTATGGCCTTGCTTCTCCTTCTTCCAGTCTTGAGTATCGCTGCTTTAGCTTCTTCAAAAGTGAGGAGTAAAGAAGATAAGGCTAAGTATAAAAGAGACAATATTTTTACCTTATATATGCAAAGAAAGGCATTGGAAGAGAAAGCTAAAATTAAGAAATTTAAGGAAAGTGAGTGAGGAGGGTTTGAGGTGCATAGATTTCTACATTTATTAATGGCTGTTTGTCTTTTTCAGCTTTTCCTGGTGGCGAGCAGTGTAGTTGCAAATGAAGACGACTCTTGGAAGGTGGTGGAATATCCCTATTTTTCTATTAGGTGCTCTGAGGGCCCATTTAAAAGATCTTTGGGTAGTATTGAAAGCGAGTGGAATGAATTTATTTATTTGAAGTGGGATGGTTATGAGTTAAGTCACCTCCGTTACTCGGCTACTACTGATGAGCCTCACCATTGGCACGACGATGAAAGTAGACTATCTCTGATGGATGAGTCTCAAGGTGGGGATAGTGTCATAAGTGTTTCTGCTATGAGAAACGAAGACTTAGAAGTTCTCAACATTGATATAGATGTAGATGCTACTAAAGAAAGCGGTCTGCTTAGATTTGTTGGTGATTTCTTTACTCACGGGTCTTGGAAAATTGTTGCGGAAGAGGGAGGTGCACCAACTCTAGAAGAAACTACAGCTGACTTTTATGATGATAAGCTTGTGGGCAGTGGGAGTCATAACTGGAACGATTGTAGGCTTATGGATGAGTTCGGTCGTGATGATGGCATTGGATATTCCTATTGAAGCTGATAGATAAAAAGGATGCATATAGCTTTCAGTTCTAGAGTGTTGGGCAGCTCGCAAGGTGTACCCTGTGAGCTATGCAAGTGGCTGGCGCTCAGAGTGGATCATTACTGTTGACTTGCTTTGAGCCACCCCTCATATTATGAGCCATGCTTATTGAGCCACCTAGGAGAAAGAAATCATGGCTTGCATTGCTTATGTCAGGGTCAGCACAGAAGACCAGTCAACTGGTACCCAGCGTGCCTGTATCGAGGAACGTCATAAGGTAGACCGTTGGTTCTGCGATGAAGCCMCCTCAGGGGCCATCAAGGCCAAGGGTAGGAAAGGCCTCAGTGAGCTACTGGGCTATGTCAGAGAGGGGGATACCGTCATCGTGTACGCCATCGACCGACTAGGCCGTAACACCATTGACGTTCTGGAGACTGTCGAGGCTCTTGGTTCTAAGGGAGTGGCTGTCCTGTCTCTCCGTGAAGGCTTCGACATGAGTACACCGATGGGCAAGGCCATGCTAACTATGCTGTCTGCTATGGCAGAGCTAGAGCGTTCCAACATCAAGGAACGTCAGATGCAGGGCATCAAAAGAGCCAAGGCAGAGGGCAAGGCTCTAGGAAGAGAGAAGATCATCAATGACAGCGATGTAGCTCTGTGGCGTCAGGAGAACAGCGCCAGCATCAAGGCTACAGCCCTGCACTTCGGTATCTCCCCGGCATCGGTMAAACGAGCCTGTCAGGCAGTGAAGGAGGCCAGCTAAGAGCATAAGCTATCGAGGGCAGGGTATAGTCCTAGTAGCCCTCACCCTTCTCATAAAGCTCTGTGCGCCTCTCAGAGCATTGCAAGCCTTGATGCAGCACGGGTAGCACTTATGGCAGTGCAGTCCCTTAGGGAGCCTGTGCAGGCGCTCTGGGCGATGCAGGGTTAACCCGGACTATAGAAGCGATGATGACTCAGGGGCTTGTCCCTAGATCATTGGAGCGATGCCAGCCCTACTTCCTACCTCCGGTAGACAACATAGGGTGTCCTAGGATTACTAGGACGTCACAGGAATACTAGGACGTCACAGGGGGTGCTTTTGCAATTACCATAAAATCCATCCTGATGCAACTCATTATAGAATTATAGGAACCTTTACCTTTTCTCTCCTTAGAAAAGGGATGTCCTGTAACGTCCAAGGAAGTTCTAGTCTTGCCACTTTGGTATAACCAAAGGTAAGAAATGGGCTATATGTCGAAGGTAGCCCTTTCCTTCTGGTTGTCAGGTCGTGTCAGCCTTAACAGCTTTGAATAGCTTTGCATCAACCAAGGAGGAATAACCATGCCATTAACTGGTGATCTAACTAAGAACAAGTCATTCGATACTACTGCTACTGCCTTCCCGTACACCAAGATAGCTATAGTAGACCTCAGTGATTCAAGCCATCCGGTCAATCAGGCTTACCTGTCTGGCAAGCAAGACGGTGCTGGTGTCGTTGGTGACGACTACGCCCTGTACATCGCTACTGGCTCAGCAAGTACGGATACATGGGTATTAGCTGGCGGTGACAGTACAAGTGACATTACCCCGGCCTAGTAGGCCTGCCAGTGTGTACCGACCTATAAAAGCCTGCAAGCGCTTGTACCGACTGGCACAGAATCTCTCAGCCCTGCCTTAATTGGTGGGGCTTCCTTTTGCCTAGATGAGAATTATTATCGACATGTGGAATAGCCCTATCAGGACTCAGTAACCCTATCCGGTAGCTCAGGAAGGCGGCTCTCCTTGAAAAGTACAGCACTTGCAGGGGCTATGCCCTGTGGATTTCAAGCACAGGCTAGGTATGCTGGCGCTTAGATGATAATGCCTATCAACAACTCAAAAGGAATACAGGAAGTAGGCTACAAGCACTATATGCCCTGTGCACCCTCCTCAGCCTGTACAGAACATAGCAGTATAGATGGGCGCATAAAGGGTAGATCGTCCAGCAGAGAGGCTGTGCAGGCCTAGCAGTTGCGCCAGCAGGGACGCAAGGACTTGCAGTTAAAGATACCAGATGCAAAATCCTGTAAGAAATCCTGTGTAGGTATCTTCGCTTCCTGAAGGTGCTCTCTTCCCCGTTGCCCTAGGCTCGATGAAAGCAAAGGGGGGTATGACTAGTCGGTCTTGCTAGCTGGCTTGCATCCCTTGGTATCTGTCCTAGCCAGCCCAGCCTTGCTGTCATTTACTAGCCTTGTACCTTAAGGAAGTCCAGCCTCCTTGCTTCCAGTGGAATACCAGCTTAGCAGACTCGAAATCTACAACCACCTTGGAGAAGCATTCGCGCATCTTTGTGTTAATCAGTGTCTTGTCTTCTGGATGCTCAAGCACAGCAGTTCTTAGACTCTCTGCACGATGCCTAGCTAACTCAGTGCTTAGCATGTTCCGTTGCTGGTACAGCTCGGTAAGCCTAGCCTTTGCTTTGTCCTCTTCGCTCTTGTGCTTGTAAAGCTGTTTCTTTACGAAAGGTGTGTCCTCAGTGAGCATGCCTTGCTCTATTGTAAGCATTATTCTTTCAACACTSTGTTCATTGGACTCAAGTTGTTGCTTGGCTTCAGTGATCTTTTCATCTAATGAATCATCGCCAGAAGGGCAGGCATCTATGAGTCTATTTATCTTACTGTGGATCACTGGCTCAACACTGTCATAGCGAACAGAATTGTACTTACAGCCTGCCCCCTGCCTTGCTCTCTGACATGCAAGGTAGACCCAGCCCTTCGCCTTATTCTTGGATACCCTAGCCATAGTGCTGTCACATAGAGGACAGGTAGCCAGTCCTCCTAATATGTTCTGCACCTGACTATCGGAGTGCCTTCCTCTCCTTGGTGACTTGCTGCTCAGTAAAGACTGGAAGTTCGCGAAGGTCTCTTTGTCGATGACAGGAGGATAATAACCCTCTATAGGATCACAGGCTTCTCTGTCAGACTTTCTCTCTGGTCTACTGGTAAAAGGTGTAAGGGTGCCATAAGTAGCAGGGTTACTTAGTATCTTGGCAACATAACTAGAGTGCCAGTACTTACCGCGACCAAATACAGGTACGCCTTCGGAGTTCAGCCTTTCAGCAATGGCCTTCTTACCTACTCCTTCCAAAGCTGCCTTGAAGATACGTCGGACTACCTCCCCCCTTTCTGGAATGATCTCGAAGGAGACTCCATCGCCAGCAGGCCGAAGCCATTGAGGGCCGCGAGATGTCAGCCGGACAGGCTCTCCAGATGCTATCTTCTTTCGCTTCTCTTGCCAGACCGAGCGAAGGCGGTAAGCCTTGGTTGCCGACTCCTCATGAGCGCGCTGAAAGATCAGGATAGCCATAATGAAGGCCACCGGGTCACTGTCTAGGCTGTCGGCATCATAAGCCTTGCCATCGAACAGGGTGACTACCGTTATGCCCATGTCGCAGATTTCACCCAGCAAGTTTGATGCCTTCCTAGCAGACTGCCGGGAAATCCTGTCCAGCGACTCAACCAGCAGATAAGAGCCCGATGCTATATTCCCATCTTCCACAGCACGGAGGAATAGGCGTAGCTTGCCTGTCTCTTGGTTCCGGCCTTGGTACGCAGACAGCCCGAAGTCGTCAAAGCTGTGTTCGTCCAGCTCCAGTCCATGGTTCTCGGCGTAATCTCGTGCTAGCTGTGCTTGCCTCCTAGTGCTGTCTCCCTGCCTCTGCTCAGGGGTAGAGAAACGAAGGTAGCTGTACGCCTTTGGCCTTTGCTGCTGGTTCTCCATGTCTCTGGCTCTCACTGTCTGTATCCGTTTAGAAGCGTCAGCATAGCTTGTGGGTCTTCAATAACACAACCTGTTATTTGCCGGCCCGCCGGGCACCGGCAAAACCATGCTGGCCAGCCGCCTGCCGGGSATTCTGCCGCCGCTTTCTGAGGAGGATGCTTTGGAAGTCGCCGCCGTGCGCTCGGTTTGCGGATTACCGCTGGAAGCGGACTGGGGTAAAAGGCCGTTTAGGCAACCCCATCACAGCGCCAGCGCTGCGGCCTTAGTCGGTGGCGGTTGTCATTTCCAACAATTGTTGCGACTAAACAATAATTGCTGCGACAATCTCTATGTTGAGTTTACATAGAGTGCGCCTTTGTGACCGTTTCTCTTAAACAATCCAGAACCTTTAGCTTCCATGATGGCACCCTAAAAAACGAGGCAGAGCGCTTGGTCGTTTGGTGGTACGGGCCTATATTTAAGAACAATCGCTTACGAAGCGTCCCTAAAATCCATATCTTCTTAAGAACCATCGACCATGAAAATAACTTAGGAGGCGTGATGAGACGTGAGACTGTCTTAACGCATCTTGGGCTATTGAGAATAGGGTCAGTATGGGAAAAGGGCGTGAGTAGCTCGCGTATTGCCTACGAGGAAAGAAAATTCTCCGTTTCTTTTTCTCCAGGCGGCTGGCGAATTGTCACCTTAGATGATTTACGACAATCAGGACGAAGCCTCTATACCGCTTTTCATGACTCGAACTACTTACCCCAGAAAAATCAGCACAAAACATACCTGATTGAATTTGACCTTCCAGATGGCAAACACTTGCTCATCCCTTGCACAGAATTTTTTATTCGCGTTTACGGCCGATCTTCTGAAATCAAGCGAGTGCTCGCCACTTACCCTTGGGAAGAAGTCAAAAAACGTCTTTATCGACCGCTTGATGCGCCTGCATCCCCAGGTACGTGGCCTGTCAAATTTACCTATCATGTTCATAAACACGATGCCATTTTGCTCGCGCATATGTTGTACGATCCGTATGCCAAGCGCGCTGCAAAATATATATATTCACAATTTGAAACCAGCTCCACGCCAGATGAGATGCTTTTAAAAGCCACCCCATGGTTTCAAGGCAGCGGGGAAATCTCTGTTTCTGGCGTTCCAATTGATGGTGGCAACACATTCCTAGGCTTGCAGATATTAGGCTGTACGCAGCCCGATGGTGCCACGATCCACCGCGAAAGAGAGAAGTCAACGACAGTACCAGCCACCGATGGCGATGATGCTCCCACTCAATTTCCCTATCATCAGCTTCAAGACATCCCCGATGTCATTGACCTGACGGATGATGAAGAGCCCGACCATGGCTCTTCTTGGCTAGACCTTCCTGAGGACGAATTCGTTATTTTAGGTAAGCCTCGCGCCGTCTTGGATAAACGATATACTCGAAAAAATGTGCCCGATACACGAGGCGTCCCCGTTCCGGGTGACGAAACTATTTTCTCCACTGGGGAGCCGCATGGATCAGGAAAAGGGGTCGGACAGGCCTCTATTCATGCTCCTATTACACTGGAATCACAGGGCTTTCTACGTGATATGTGGAATGCGCTTCTCTATTTGCAATCGGCCTATCCCGAAACGATTCGTGGCGTTAGCTGGTTTACCTTTGAAGACGGCTTTAGCACTTCCCCCGACCCTCGGTTGATCAGCCTCGAACCTTTCGAAATAGACGAGGAGGTGGAAACGTCAGTCGCTAATTGGGTTTACATTGATACTCAGACCAAGGTACCTCGCGGGGTGCTCGTCGTTCGGGTGCATGTGTTAGATCAAACGCTCTATCTCATGGAGATCCAACGACGCCCTCCAAAACCCAGAGCTGGCGGTAGCGAGGAGGCATCCAAGCCTCCTTCCTATAAAGGTTTAGTCTTCACGCTGAGCCACCAAGGCAGCTTCGAGCAGTGGTTACGCCAAGTGCTGTCTAACGTGCGGCACGTAGAAGGTGTTGTCCAAAAACTAGTTGGTCACTGCCCAGGATTCGCCGATACGTTCAAGCACCCTAAATCCAAAAAGGAACAGATACCCTGCGAAGCCTCTGTGTTAAATGCTTTTAGCAAGGTCAGTATTGGTCGCAGTGACTTAGCATAGGTACTATTTGCCACCTTTATGAGTAGCGGTGTCTGTTTTGTCGCTAAGAGCAACCTGTACACCCCGTGTGCAGGTTGCTCTTCTGACGAAGAGCCGATACGGCCATCCCTTCAGTGGCGGGCGAGGATCTTCGCTGCGATGGGCGAAGTGATCATTTGAATCACGGCAAAAAAAGCGGCTGGAATCGCGATCTCTGATGGCAAGCCGGAAACAGCGACAAACGCTGCAGCGATGCTGAATTCCTTTTTACTGACCGTGAAAAGATAGGTAATCACCTCTTTGCGATCAGAGGTGAGTAACCGTGAGGACATACCTACCAGGTACCCAATMAAATTGAGGCACAGGGCCGCGCCCGCAATCACAAACGCATACCAGCCATAGCCAATGATCGTGGTGGCATTCGGCCCGACCACGGCGAGTAGGATCAGCAGATACAGAATCGACCCTATCCCTGCATACGCTGAATCATGCCGTGCAAAGAAAGCCGAGAACTTTGTACGCAAGCTGACCCCAATCACGGTAGGAAGAAGCACGATTAGTGTTAATTCAAGAATAATTGATCCAAGCGGCACGTCTAACTGAAGGCCGGTGAGCCATAAAAACAGGAAGGGAACAATAAACGGACATAACGCGGTATTGACTGCGTTGAAAACAGCGGCAAGCGCCACATTGCCTTTTGCCATCAGTACCAAAAGAGGAGAGGACACATCTGTCGGCAGCGTGCCGAGCAAGGTTTGGCCAGCAGCCAGCGGGCCGCTTCCAAAAAATAGACGGCCCGTTAGCCACCCGGCAATCGACATAGGCCCATAGACCAGCCCCAATGCCAACAACTGCCGTGACGGCTTTCGGAACACGATGCGCACTGCATGCGCATCGAATGTGAGGCTGATAATCAACATCAGTAATGCCAGTAATGGCCCAATCGCGAACTTAAGCATTATTCCGGTGGCCGGAAAGAGTAAGCCTCCCCCCGCGACGACGATTACAAACCAGACAAGGTGCGCCTCGACAAAATAAATGAATCTACCCATGGTGGATTAGACGTTACCGGTTGAAGTGGATTGAGCCCCGCACCTAAAACATGATCACCTTCGGCCCAGCGCGCCATGGCTCGCTTGGTAGCTAGGGACGTGCTTCCCAATCCAGCGATGCAAATAGATAATGCTCAAGGGTTGAAGCTTTAGTTGCTAGAGGTTTTATAGTACCAAGAACAGATAATTCGAGAGAAGGTAACAGATGGGACATCATCATGATCATCCCCACATTGATCCTGCCTCTGGCGACCGGCGCGTCAGCATCTCCATTTGGGCCAATGGGCTCTTAACCATCGCTCAAATCGTCGGTGGCATTATGGCGGGGAGCCTATCGCTGATCGCTGATGCGTTACATAACTTTTCTGACATGGCAGCATTAGTCATTGCCTTTGCTGCTCGTAAAATCGCCAGRCGGCCTGCCGATGTGCATATGACCTTTGGCTATGGCCGCATCGAGATAGTGGCAGCACTCATCAATTACACCMCCCTCATTATTGTCGGTGTCTACCTGATTTACGAAGGCGCTATGCGGATGGTCGATCCCCCTGAGATAGAGGGATGGACGATCGTGATTATTGGTGGCGTCGCGCTCGTCGTCGATGCCCTTACCGCCATGCTCACGTGGTCAATGCAAAAAGAGAGTGTCAATATCCGCGCCCTTTTTCTGCATAACTTATCGGATGCGTTTGCCTCCATCGCCGTGATTATCGGTGGTTCGCTTATTTTACTGTACGACATGCGCTGGGTAGACCCCGCGATCACGATAGGGATTGCGCTATATATTCTTTACCTAGCCTTCTCTGAAATTGGCGGCCCTATCCGTACGCTAATGCTGGGATCTCCCCCGGACATTGACGGGCAGGCAGTCGTTGAGACCGTACGAGATATCGAGGGAGTCCAGGATATTCACCATGTGCATCTATGGCAGATGCAGGAAAACATGGCAGCCCTTGACTGCCACGTGGTTCTGACAGAAACCGGCTGGCAGCMGCTTGAATCCGTCAAAGCAGAGATCAAGGAGCAGCTTAAAATGCGCTTCAGTATTGCTCATTCCAGCCTAGAGTTTGAGCATAGTGACCACGCGCATCAAAATGCCAATCTATATGGGCATGAGTGACAGACCGAGGCCGGCTCCCAGCTCAGGTAGATAGCGAGCAGCTTACTCCCATAGCGATTGGCTTATTTTTCAACCCTACTTTTCCACCCCATCGTTGAGACAGAGAGAGAAACATGTTCAAAAAAGCGTCTTTTATATTGGCCGGTACGTTAATGCTGACCGCTGCGATCGTCGCCGTATCGAAGCCTGCCCTCTTAGACATGCAAGCTCAGGCAGCAAAAGAGAGCGGTGTCCAGGCCGAGGACTCCTTGGTGCGTTCACACTCCCCCATCTTGGGACGAGAAGACGCGCCGGTGACGATTGTGGAATTCTTCGATCCGGCTTGCGAAGCCTGCCGTGCTTTCTATCCCCTGACAAAAAGTATTCTGGAAACCTACCCAGAAAAAGTGCGGCTCATCGTGCGCTACACTCCTTTCCACGGCGACGTATCGGACAAGGCCATTCGGGTATTAGAAGTTGCTCGTCGTCAGGGCGTCTTTGAACCGGTACTGGAGAGGCTGCTGGCTCGCCAGGATCAATGGGCTTCACATGGCAGTTTTGATGAATCCGCTATCCTCGATATCGCGAGCCAAGGAGGCCTTGATTTAGCGGCTGCCGAAGAGCAACTGACTTCTGCTGAGGTGCAGGCGGTGATTGACCAAGACATGGCGGATGTCAGAGCCAATCAGATTCGCCAAACACCTACCTTTTTTGTCAATGGCGAGCCTTTAGACCCCTTTGGTATGCAAGAGCTGATTGATGCCGTCGAGAGTGAAGTAGCGGAGATCTCTGGGGAAGAGGATGGCCAGTGATGCAGCGCTGGTGGTTACTAGGCTTGGTGGGCTTTTACCCCTTGCTAGCCGAAGCCAATTGGCAAACGCATCTGTCATTGCCTCCGTCTGAACTTAGCCCTGTCAAGTTACAGGCGGCTAGCGAGCAAGAAGGCACATTACCGCTCGATAGCGTTGATAMCCTAACCTTTGGGCGTGATGTCGTCATTGATACCACCCTCTACGAGGCCTTGGCAGCAGAAGGTGTCCCAACGCGTTTCGCCACTAAACTGGAAACACTGCTCAGCGAGTTTATCGCAGCGCCGCTGGAGTTTTCTGGCAGTGAACGTATTCAATTAGTGTGGGAGGAAGATCGACGCCAGGACGGCGCCCGTGTTGGGCCACCACGCCTCAGTTATGCCGCTCTGCCTGATCAGGCAGAGCCCTTGGAGGTCATATGGCCGGTCACCCAAAAGGGGGACGTAGCTCTTTTCAAAAGCGACACCCTGCTAGGCACGTTGCGGTTGCCCGTGCTTAGTGCCCGCTTAACGTCTCGCTTTGGGAATCGGCGACATCCTGTGTATGGAGGGATGCGTCCTCATAATGGAATTGACTTGGCTGCGCCGACAGGAACGCCGGTCATTGCCACCGCACCTGGGCGCGTATCCTTTATGGGTCGCCAAGGGGGATATGGGCAGGTGATCGAGGTGGAGCACGACACAGGGGCAATCAGTCGCTACACACACCTTAGCCGATTTTCCCCACAGCTAGTGGTTGGGGATTTAGTCAATGCGGGAGAGTCGCTCGGAGAGGTAGGTGCCTCTGGGGTCGCCACGGGGCCCAACCTACATTACGAAGTGAGAGTCAATAACCAGCCTGTTGACCCCCTTGGTCAAGGTCAACGCATCATGCTAGGCGAACAGCCGACTCAAAGTGAATATCAAGCGTCACTTTACGAGGCAAGAGATCGCTTAGAAMAAGCTATCGGTACGGCGTCACTTTATGACTTGATCTCGTTTAACGAGCCGTAACCACTCGTGCTTAACAACGTTGCATGGGGGTTAGTAACGTGAACGTGCGCTTGTCTCGTTATGGAACCCAAGCCGTGTAATCACTCATCTATCACAACACAGGTAATCGGTATGGAAGAGGTTTCTCCCGTCACCATGGGGGTATTGGCAAGCCTTGCGGCGGGCTTGATGACGGCTGTAGGGGCGCTTCCTGTCTTGTTTACCAAAACACCGAATCGTGGTGTTCGCGATTTAGCGTTGGGGTTCGCCGCTGGTGTCATGCTAGCGGCCTCTTTCTTCTCACTGATCATACCCTCCTTAGAAGCCTCGGAGCTGCGTTATGGCGGTAGCGTGGTACCTGCTGCCATTGCTTGTGCGGCCATTTTGCTAGGGATTGGAATGGTCGCACTACTGAACGAGCTCTTACCTCATGAGCACTTCGAACAGGGGCGAGAAGGGCCAGAGGCTGCCTCACTACGCCGTATCTGGTTGTTTATTATTGCCATTACGATACACAACCTGCCAGAAGGGCTGGCCGTTGGCGTGGCCTTTGGCGCAGGGGGAAGCGAAGGAGGCATGCCGCTAGCGATTGGCATTGGACTTCAGAATGCCCCAGAAGGACTGGCCGTAGCAGTATCACTGCTAAGCGTGGGCTATTCACGTTGGCGGTCATGGACGATTGCCGCCCTTACGGGGCTTGTTGAGCCGTTGGGTGGCTTATTAGGCGCTGGAGTCATCAGCATGTCACAAGCGCTACTGCCCTGGGGGTTGGCCTTTGCAGCGGGGGCGATGTTGTATGTGATCAGTCATGAGATTATTCCCGAAACTCATCGGAGCGGGCACCAAAAAAAGGCCACGCTGGGCCTCTCCATCGGATTGGTACTCATGCTGTTTTTGGATGTTTCGCTGGGCTAACCATTGGGCGTGGGGCGTAGCGTTAGTGCTAACCCAAGTCGTGAGCCCCTCCGTGCGATTTTTCAGTGATACAGAGCTGATGATCACTGATGACCTCAATGATTCGGCAGCTTTCCMCTTTACCACCGGCACACTGTGTGACCATCCGTTGAAGCTCCTCACGCAGTATGGACAGTCGTTGAAGGCGGGACTCCACTTTCTTTAGGTGATGCGTGGCGATGGCATCGACTTCTTGGCAAGGCATATCAGGTTGATCTGACATGGCCAAAAGCTCTCGCACTGACTCCACCGAAAAGCCAAAGTCACGGGCATGACGAATAAAGGTCAAGCGCCGCACAGCGTCGTCTCCATAGCGGCGCTGTCCTCCGCCGGTTCGTGTCGCATCGCGCAACAGCCCAATACGCTCGTAATAGCGAACCGTTTCAGGTTTGCAATCGGCTCGTCGTGCTAACTCACCAATGCTGATACTTTGCCCCATCATCGACATGGTAAAACTCCTTACGCAGGGCTTGAAGCTGTAGTTGCTACAAGGTTTACACTTCAAAACCATAGCTCATTGGGAGAAGAGGCACCATGAAAACATCAACGCAGGCGACAGCGCCTACCGTCTTGACACTGCGTGTTGAAGGCATGGACTGCGGCGGTTGTGAGCGCAAGGTTGTGTCGGCGCTAGAGCGGCTGGACGGCATTGAGGAAGTCACGGCAAGCTCCGTCACAGGATCGGTGAAGATTCACCAGCGCGATCATGGAGGCCCCTCGCAACAGACCATTGAGGGCATCCTGAACGAACTAGGCTATCAAGTGACTTCCCCTGCTGGCCAAACACGCGCATCTGGTGCTTCATCCTCTTGGTGGCAAACCGCTAAAGGGCGCTTGGTCATTATCACGGGAAATCTGCTGATCGTAGCCTTCGCGCTTCGTTTAGCATGGCCTGCGCTGGGTAATGTGCCGTTCATTCTGGCCACGCTGGTCGGCTTAATGCCCATTGCGCAGAGTGCCTGGGGCGCCCTCAAAATGCGCAACCCCTTTACCATCGAGATGCTGATGTGCATCGCTGCGGTTGGCGCATTGGCCATCAATGCTGCTGCTGAAGCTGCGATGGTCGTGTTCTTGTTCGCCGTAGGTGAGCTACTCGAAGGGGTAGCTGCGTCACGGGCGCGCCGCAGTATCTCAGCCTTGGCAAACTTAACACCCTCAACGGCGAGGCTGATGGACAACGGCCATCTGCGTGATGTCTCGGCGGAGTCACTTAAACCCGGTCAGCGTGTGCTGGTGCGGCCCGGTGATCGCGTACCCTGCGATGGACGCATCCTGGTGGGCACCTCCGACATTGACGAGTCGCCGGTAAACGGCGAGTCCATACCTCGTTCGCGAGCGCCTGGTGATGACATTTTTGCTGGCACAGTGAATCTTGATGCCGCCCTGGAGGTGGAGGTAACACGAGGCGCTGATGACAATACGATCGCACGCGTTATTCGTCTGGTTGAAGAAGCACAGGCCGCCAAGGCACCGATAGCACGCTTTATTGATCGTTTTGCGTATTACTATATGCCCGCCGTCGTCTTACTCGCCCTACTGATGGCGATAGTGCCACCGCTGGTATCGACCATGGCATGGTCGGAGTCGATTTACCGTGCGTTAGCATTGCTGTTAATCGCATGCCCCTGCGCGTTAGTCATTTCCACCCCTGCCGCCATCGCCGCCGGTCTCTCGGCGGGAGCTCGGCGCGGACTACTGATCAAAGGGGGAGCCGTTCTTGAACAGTTAGGTAAGCTTCGCTTGGTGGCATTAGATAAAACGGGCACCCTCACTGCGGGTACCCCAAGAGTCACAGATGTGGAGTCTTGGATTGCTGAGGAAGACGATAACAGCGTATTGCGGCTCGCCGCCGCAATAGAGCGGGATTCCAGTCACCCTATCGCCACGGCTATCGTTGAGCATGCCCGACAGTCGGGCATCAACCTCCCCACCGTCACCGGCGGCCGCGCTCTGGCGGGGCGCGGTGTTTCCGGCCAGGTGGAGGGTCGCGAGCTGAGCTTAATGACGCCTCGTCACCTTCACGAGAAAGTCATCCTTGAGGAAAGTCTCAGTGCTCGGATTGTCGCGTTAGAAGAAGCCGGTAAGAGCCTCGCTCTCCTCGTCGAAGGCGAGCGTTTACTGGGCTTGATCGCGGTTCGCGATGAGCCACGCGAAGATGCCATGGAAGGCCTAGCGGCGCTATCCCGTTTAGGCGTACAGGCGGTCATGCTCAGCGGTGATAATGCCCGCACCGTCGCTGCCACGGGGGGTCGCTTAGGCATTGAAGCGTACGGCGAACTAATGCCTGAAGACAAGGCAGCGTATGTTCGAGACTGGCAAGCGGCAGGCCGTGGCCCCATCGGTAAAGTAGGCGATGGCATCAACGATGCACCGGCACTCGCGGCAGCAGATGTGGGTATCGCGATGGGGGGTGGCACGGATGTGGCGTTGGAAACCGCCGATGCAGCCTTGCTCAAGAACCGCGTTACCGGCATCGCTGAGCTGATAGACCTCTCTCGTGCCACGCTGCGCAATGTGAAAACCAACGTTGTTCTCGCCCTTGGCTTAAAAGCCATTTTCCTAGTTACAACGGCGCTGGGTATTACCGGCATGTGGATTGCGGTGATGGCCGATACCGGTGCTACCGTCCTGGTGACGTTGAACGCCATGCGACTGCTGGGTTMCCGCTTTTCGCCCAGTACCGCAATGACAGGCCTGTCACAAGGAAAAACAACGTCATGAGAACAGCGCCAAACGATAGCCCTTCACGTCGCTGGCCATGGTTCACATTAGCTTGCGTGATGGCTCTAGCCGATCAACTGGTCAAGGAAATTGTGCATGCCCAGATGTCGTTTGGCCAAGTCATTCCGCTAACGCCGTTTTTTAACTGGGTTTATACCGGGAACACAGGAGCCGCTTTCAGCTTTCTCGCAGAAGCAGGGGGTTGGCAGCGCTACCTCTTTCTTGGTTTAGCGTTGGTGGTGGTCGTCGTATTGGTTGTGCAGCTATGCAAACCCCTGTCGCGCTTGGAGGCCTGTGCGTACAGCCTGATTCTTGGCGGCGCGCTCGGTAATACTGTTGATCGCTTAGCGCGAGGGTACGTCGTCGACTATCTGGACATTTACTGGGGCGAATGGCATTGGCCCGCCTTTAACATGGCCGATATCGCGCTATTTGCCGGTGTATTGATGTTCGCGGTGGCGTTATGGCGTGAAAGTCCTGCTTTTAAGCGCTCTGAGTAACGCTATGGATGTGGTCGATAAAGATAAAGAATATACGCTTTTTGCTGGGCGCTCCTCACCAATAGTCGATTGCGTTGTAGCGCTCGCCGCTGGGGTGCTGACCACCTTGAGTGCCGCCCCCTTTTCCCTATGGTGGCTTGGCCCAGTGAGCGTGGCACTGGTCTATTGGAGAATAGCGTCGCTAACGCCCGCCATGGCCACCCTGCGTGGGTGGTGCTATGGGGTAGGCCTGTTCGGTTCAGGCACGTCGTGGGTCTTCGTTGCTATTCACGATTTCAGTGGCACCGGGGCCTTGGTGGCGATGCTCCTCACCACTCTTTTTGTCAGCGTCCTGGCGCTCTTCTTTGCAGTCCCCTTTGGGCTCTATCGACGCATCACGGGGCCACGGTTCGCCTTTCTTAGCTTTGCCGGTATGTGGGTGGTGAGCGAATGGCTACGCACTTGGATGCTCACCGGCTTTCCCTGGTTATTGCTGGGCACCTCTCAGATTGATTCTCCACTAGCCCCATGGGCGCCCGTTGGTGGTGTGTACTTGCTGTCACTCATGACCGCGCTGACAGGTACGTTAGGGGTAGAGGTACTGCGTCGCCGCTGGAGTTTCCTTGTCCCAATGGCCGCCTTGTGGATCGTTCCATTCCTATTGCCCGCCCAATGGACAACCCCGGCTGGCAAGCCCATCCGGGTGGCATTGCTGCAAGGGAATCTTGACCAGCGCATTAAGTGGACTGCCCAAGGGCAGCGCGAAGCGATCAGTATCTACACGACGATGACACGGGAGCAAGCAAGGGATATCGATCTCATCGTTTGGCCTGAGGCAGCCCTTCCCATGCTTGAGCAGGAAGCACAGCAAATACTTGAGCAAGTAGCGTCCGACCTGGGGCCTGACACCGCCTTGTTGACCGGCATTTTGCAACGCGACAGTGAAGGGCGCTCTTATAACAGCGTCATAGGGCTAAATGATGTGCAGGGCGAATACCAGAAGGCGCACTTGGTGCCCTTTGGCGAGTATTTGCCATTCCAAAGTCTCCTCGCTGGCACCCTTGCTTTTTTCGACTTGCCAGTACCTCGCCTGACCCCAGGGTCAGGCGAACAGGCTCCGTTACACGTGGCTGGAGCCMCCATTGGCAATGCCATTTGTTACGAAATCATTTTTGCCGACCATGTCGCCCAACAGGCGCGTAATGCCGAGCTGCTATTAACGGTTTCCAACGATACGTGGTTTGGGCGCTCCATTGGCCCACACCAACATCTTCAAATGGCGCGTCTACGTGCCTTAGAAAATGGTCGTCACCTACTTCGAGCTACCAGTAATGGCGTGACGGCCATCATCGATTCACAAGGTCACGTCACAGCCCGTGCCCCACAGTTTGAACAGGCCAGTTTAACGGGCGAGGTGACCCCGATGCAGGGCCTAACTCCTTTCACACGCACCGGTAGTGGCCCCGCTTGGATACTCGCTGCGGTGCTGACACTGCTCGGGTTACAACTGAACTTATCTCGATCAAAAAACGACGCATTAGATGAAAAAGGAACCTAGCGATGCTCTTGGCAAAGAACGCAGCAATACTTAAGAGATTCCTCCCATGGCCAATGCAGATCGGCTTCATCGTGAGTGTGATGGTTTCGTTTCTGGCATGGCTCCCTGTCGCCATGGCGGCACAACCTTCCACTGCCCAGGAGACGGAATGGCCCAAGGGGCATTACCCGCTACCTGAGGAAGGCAATATTATCGGAGAGGCTGACACCTTCATCGTGAAGAATTACGAGGATACTCTGATTGATATTGCCAGACGTCACAACCTTGGCTACCAGGAGATTGTACGTGCTAACCCAGAGGTCAGTATTTGGGTGCCCGGAGTGGGTACTGAAGTAACCATTCCAGGACGCTTCATCCTGCCGAATGTCGAGCGTACTGGGGTCGTCATCAATATCGCCGAGCTGCGGCTTTACTACTACCCAGATGTCAAAACCGGTGAGACACCGCGCGTTGAGACCTATCCTATCGGCATCGGTCGCGAAGGGTTTGATACACCCCTTGGTGTGACCGAGACCACCATGAACATTAAAAACCCCGCATGGTACCCGCCTGAGTCGGTAAAACGTGAAGCGGAAGCACGCGGCGAAACCGCACCAAGCGTTGTACCGCCCGGCCCCGATAACCCGCTAGGAGACCATGCCATCATCCTAGGCTTCGATGGCTATTTGATTCACGGCACCAACCAGCCCGATGGCATTGGCATGCGCGCAAGCCGAGGTTGTATCCGCATGTTACCCAAAGACATCGAATCTATATTTGACCGCATTCCACCCGGCACCCAAGTCAACATCATCAATCAGCCGATCAAGATAGGTTGGGAAGGCGGTCAGCCGCTGATTCAAGCCTTTCCGCCGCTTGGAGAAGAAGAGCACAGTATGACCGCACTCACAGAGACCATGACACGCCTTAACCAATACAATGTCGATAACGTAAACCTCGATTACGAGCAGCTCAGCGATGTCCTGTCACTCTCTAACGGGCTTATAACCCCACTACATCCAAAGCAGGAACAGGAGCCACAGCGCCACAGCCCAGAAGAGAAGGCTATCAAGGGCATTTATGAAGACCTGGTTTTGACGTCATCTCAACGGTCATGACACGCCTTTTGGCACCCCGTTGAGCCCTGGCATATAGGTAGAGAGCCATAGCCCCGTCCAAACGGCGGGGCGACATTCGCCTACAGAGTCGCGGGGCCCTCCAAGTGACTGCGCGCTATCAGTGTCTTAGCACTCAATATCCAGAGGCAGCCAGTAGGTAACGCCACCCACTACCACCTGTATCCCGTCTGTCGTCCGCTCTACGGTCTGTTGTCGAAGCATTTTCTGCGTTAATTTTGTGTCATGGAAATACTCCATGGCAGCAACGATCCATGCCTCCCTCCAGGCCTCTCCTTGATCAGCACACCGGGCCATCGTCATCAGGGTGCGGGCTAGTGTTTCTTTTCGCCGCTTTCTTGCCCGTTTTACATCCACCCGAGGAGCCAACGTGGTGGCATGTTGGCGATTTAAGAAATTAGTAAACCCCGTGACCGAGGCTGCTTGTCCGGGCACCGCATGCAAATAGTTGTCCACATCGCCCTGTTGAGGCAGTCGCTGCCCCTCCCGGTCAGTAGCGAGKAGCAATGCGGCTGCCGCTCTTAGTGCAAGTCGTGCGGAGGTGTGGGACGTTTTGCCCGCCTCTATACGGGTTTCCAATTGCAGCCAATAGGCTTGCAGCACTTGGTCTGATAGCGAAGCGAACGGCATAGAACTGAGACACGCTTGAATACGTCTTTTCTCTGAGTCGATCCGCTTTGCTTGGTGATCCGGCTCTACCCCTTGCTCTTCATGCAACCATCGCATGGGAAGCCTCACACGCCGCAAGCCCTCCGCCCCGAAGTGATGAAGTAGCTCCGAATAGCTCGGTATCCGTGACCATGCCTGGTCGAGCTCAAGGAAGAACGAGAAGAAATGATTGATCTTGAGGGCAGCCTTATGCGGCCCAGTGATACGAATCAGCCATTCACCAAATTCCCCAAAGGCCTCACTTAACGCTTTGGTAGTGATACCGGCTTGGCCAATGGTGATGCGTTTACGGCATGTTCGCGTCCAATAGCAGGGCTCACAGGCATCACCTCGACCCGCTGGCATGGGATTACCACACGATGGGCAGGCAATTTCCCCTTGCTCATTACAGGCTTTGCACAACGCATCCCCGTTGGGTGCCACCACCAATAAACGATGTCGACGACATGCAGAACAGGTACCGTGGTCTGCTGTCGAACAGCGTGGACATAAGCGATGATCATGCCCCATACGCGCCACTCGGGTAAGACGTTGAGATGCTTTCCCACACGCCTCGCAGGGCTCTGGTTCTTTGAAATAGGGAGCGCAGGCGATACAGACAGGGCCGTAGGGAGTGACCTTGCCGATGTTGTAGTCTGAACTGGCTTTTCCACATCGTGCACACGGTTTGTCAACGTTGCACTGACGACAGACGGCGTCTGGGTCATTCTTAGGCAGACGGGCTAACTCACCACATCGTGGGCACATCCGCCGCTTAAACACACGAGCATAGCAAGTTAGTAGCCGTGCCCTTTATGGCGTCGCCACAATTTGGAGACTTCTCGGCCACACTCATCGCAGTCGACCGTTTGGTGTTGATTCAAGAGGTTGGCTCCGCTTTCATTCTGCGTTTTAAACGCGCCCATGAGGCTCTAACAGCGCGTTCCGACATGGGGCGACAAGCCGGGGGAACACGGCGGCGATGCGGCCCATGAGGGTGGTGAGATAACCGTGATAGCAGCGGCAACAACACAACGGGGGGCGACCTTCGGGGATCATGAAGCGCGCTCGTTTTGACATTGCACGCGACCAGAACGCTGAACGTTTCTTCAAGGCCCATACTGAGCAAGCGTTCCAACGCTACCAATAAGGCACTACGCTCGCTGACAGCCAGCAGCTCAAACGCCAGGCCAGACACAGGCATTCGGCAATCCGTAACCGAAATGCCCAATGAAAGAAGCGCATCGGCCAGGGGTGACACAGGCCGCCGACTTGCACGCCGTATAACGCCAATAAAAAAGGCCACCATAGAAAMCCAATCGGCGGGTGCGATAGAGGCCTGCCTAAACGTCACCTTATCCTKTTCTAACACACGATCAGCCATCACTTGAACACTGAACGCTTCAGGTAAAGGCGACGTGCATACCGCCTTTCTAAAATCGTTATGACACCGGCTGCATTGAGCTAAATGTTGATCTTCCGCTGTCAGGCGATGGGGCTCTATAGGGGCCTTGCATGCTGGGCACTCATCTACCAGCTGCACCCCATGAAAGCGGCACCCAGTGTGCCAAGCGAATCGCCAGTGCCGGCGCAAGTAGGGGGTTGAGTCCTCTGCCAAGCACAACGTGCATACCTGTTGTCCTCCATGGCGGGTTCGATTTCGGCTGCCGAGTGCCAACAACCAGGGCCAAGTCCGGGTTTCCGGTAACGAGTAACCGACCACTTTCTCACAATCGTCCCGCATCCCCGCTTTCTGAAACTTAGCGGAAGATATCCCCGAGGCATTCACTAATGGGCGCATTCTTGCGAGGGGTATTTCCCTATCAATGTCCCTCGTCCATATACGCCATGTTGGCCAAATAGCCCCGGTGAGCGMCAAAGGATCACACCCCTGTCGCAACGCCGCCCGAACGAGCCATGATGAAAGGGACTCCTCAGGCAGCAGGGGCACACTCAGCGCCCAGGTCATTACAGCATCACTTCCCTAATGCCACGGGTGGGCCGCACCCATGATTTACTCTGAATAATTTTCTCATCGATGCACTCAGCTCCAGACAAAATAGCGGCATTTGCACACTCAATCAGCAGCCGGTGCAGGTCACCCAAATTACCGCCAGAAATCGCGTGGAGCTGGGTCGCCAATTGGGGCTCATGCAGTTGGGAAGGATGTTTGAGAGGTAATATCTTCTCAAAGCCAGCGAGCAGCTTCTGAAACTCCTGATTGAGCTCCCACTTTGGTAACGCGACCACATCAAAGCGACTCGCATGCTGTGGGTCTGAATGCAGCACACGCACAGCATCTTGCGTCCCCACACCAACGATGGGAATCATTAGCTCATTGCATAAAAGCTTAATGGCATTCATCGTTTCGCGCTGCTTAACAGCACCACCGGTTAACAGAGAGTGAAACTCATCGATGATCAGTAAGCGCGTATGGCAAGCACGCAGTTGATGAATCACCTGGTAGCGCAGCTTGGGAACAGGATCTGTAGGCCGGTAGGGAGCCCAGAAMCTCTCTAGCACTGCGATATACAGACTTTTCTCATCGGCACTCGGGGGAGCCTGAGTGACAACAACAGGCTTCACGGGCTCTACGTCTTCATTCACGTAGCCTTCACCGTACTGCTTACGAAACCGTTGAACGATGGTTGTCTTTCCGTTGTTGGAGTCACCCACGAGCAAGAGGTTAGGCATACGAGGACGACTGGGCTTCTCCATCAACCCACGCATGACCTCAATGACACGATTGGCCAATGGATAGCCCAACCAGCGCGGTTGATCCATAAACTCCATTCGCTCTTTAGCGGACAGCCCCAAGACGTGACGAAGATCAGGATGAAGGTGTGTGCTCATGCTATGTCCCAGTTCACATCGATATCACCCGTTAAAAGACCGTCCCCTTGAGCGGGTGTCTCTTTAGGGGCCGCAGTTGAGGGCGCATGTAAAAGGGGATCTGCAGGCGTCACCTTCTTCTCATGCTCTTTACGTCGTTGTGCCTGACGGCGMCTTCGCTTAGTACGTGCTTGCGACTCCTCCACATGGGTTCGCAGCTCACTAATAGCGCGTAGAATTTCAGTCTCATTGACCGAGTTTCTTCCTTCCTGCCGAAGGCGCGCTTTAGCTTGGGCATACTCCCAAACACTCATCGRGGGGAGGGCAAGATTGGCAAAGGGCACGCGAAAATAGTGCCCGAGCTCCGGGTCTTTGAACCAAATGACACTAATGTCGCGAGGGTCGCGCCGGAAAACAAAGGTGCGTTTCTTGTCTGGCATGTCTGGATCTTTGGCATTGATCCAAGGTCTTAGCGCTTCATCGTAATAGTTTATGCCATCGATGGTCACACCAAAGGTCTGGATCGTACGCTGAAAGCTGGGCAAAAAATCGAGCAATACAGAGAGCCTGTCAGCAGGCCTCGGCGCTAATCCCACTCCCTGCACATCCGCATTGCCAAACACACCAATTTCCCACTTTTTCATCGGCGACATACCAATCCCAGAATGAAGGCGCTGGTGGTAAACCTTGCAAATCAACGTCACCAGCCACTCTTCAAACTCGCTTTTCGTCATGGCCGCGTGCTTCTCTGGATCGTATCCCTCTTTCTCTTTAATGGAGGAGAAGGTCGTCCCAGGCAGGTTATGGATTTCCTTTAGAAGAGAGCCCAGTACCCGCTCAATGTGGCCACCATAACGAGGCTGCTTAACAGGCCGAAACTCAAGGTTGACCCCATAGGCTAGGCATGAGCGCCGAAACGTCTCAGAGCGAAAATCTGGGCCGTTATCGACATGAATCGTGGCGGGTGTGCCCCATACCGGCCACTCAGCCTCCACATTATGCAGKAGCAACCACTCATCTTTAGGAAGCATGGAGTGCGCCACACACATGCCGACAGATGTTTCAGAGGGCGGGTCAAACGACAAGTAATACCCCGTGACCATGCGAGTAAACACGTCCATGGCCAACGTAATCCATGGGCGACCAATCGGCTTGCGATACACGTCATCGACCAAAATAATATCGGCAGGCGTGTGGTCAATCTGCATAACGGCTAACGGATAGTCCGCATTGGGAAATTTTCCGGCAGCCGGCTGGAACTTGTTAATGGCTTTGTCTCTAAAACCATGGCCACGCAACCGGTCACGCTCTGGGATATCACGCAGACGAGCACGAACGGTACCAGGGCTCGGCGGGTCGATGCGCCGTTCATGGCAGCGCCGCATGACTTCCTGTACCGCTTTTTGTGCGGACGGACGCTGCAGCGTCAAATACACCTCTTTGATGACTTCCTGAATCACTGCCTCGGCATGCGCGGGAATACGCGACTTTCCCTTCTTCCACCCTGGCTTTTGAGGAATCAATGCGAGCACCGAGCCCGTCGCTTTATACCGCTTCAACCAACGGTAGATCGTAGCCGTATCAACCCCCGTTTGTTTCGCACGCTCCTCCGCTGCATCCCGCCCCACCGTATGGCGATCCACCAAGGGCTTAATGATGGAAAAGCGATGCTCGGCCTCCCGCCAATCGGCATCCCCAATCTCGGACATATCCTGCTCAGGGGATACGGACCCGCTATTGAGAGGCGCTAGTTCTTTGATGCGAAGCGGGCAACTACGCCCGGACTCAACGGCAATGCCAATGACTGTCTCAAAATCGAGCACCTGGGAAATTCGGTAAACGGTGCCATCTTTCTGAACCTGCTCACCCACCATAATCTGCAAGTGTTGGCGTGTTTGGGCGACGCCGTTATTGGGTTCAGTTGCGCTGCCACGATGGTTATTCATAATCGGGTACCCATACCTCCGATAGAGGACTGAAGGATTGGGCCATATCGCAATCTAACTGCCGAGTCGCCAGTAGATGCCATAAATGCGCAATCCCCTCTGCCCGGTAAATATCGCCCATAAAGTGCCGAGAAAGCAGGTAATCCAAGGTCGCCACCCCCATTTCCCTCACCGTGTTGAGGACTGCCTGGCTTTCGACAGAGGGAAACACCATCCGCTTGTAGCGCGCTAGGAAGGTAATGTTGTCCAAGGTCTTATCACGAATGCGGCTTTCATCATGAATGCGAAACGCCCAGCCCTCATTGTTGGCATGCCGTATCGCCGCCTTCCATTTAGGCGACCATTCACGCCAATGTGCTTGCCACTTTTCCCGTGGTTTGMCCTCCACCAGGAGAGGTTTTGGGTAATCCCTGTAATGACGGTTACCGAGACGGTAATAAACCAAATAGTCAGGTGTGTAGGTGTAGCGCCTACCGGTCACGGGATGATGAAACGGGATCTCGCACGGCTGGGATATCACACCAAGGACGCTCACATCAAAGTCAGCCTTGATGAGGAAATCACGTTCGAGCGTCGACTCGAACGCAATAGACTCCTCCCCGCGAAAGGCATAGTAGCCAGACACACTTCGTCGGGTAGGGCCGATTTTACGAACGGATGTAGGCAGTGGCATGGGCAGTCGCACCAAATGTTGAATAAAACAAGACCTGTCGCATCAATTGCTATTAATTCTGTCGCACTCAATCCTGTACAGACTACCATAATAGCCCGATATTACGCCCTGAGGGTCGCACTAATTGCTGAAAATGACAGCGGTTCAAAACCCAAACCCGGCGAGATATCCCTTGCTCACCACGGCGTACTGTTCTTGGACGAACTGCCGGAGTTTTCCCGCCACGTGCTAGAGGTACTTCGGCAACCGCTAGAAACTGGAGAAATTCATTTAGCTCGCGCCAGCCATGAACGCCGATACCCAGCTCAGTTTCAATTGGTAGCCGCAATGAATCCCTGCCCCTGCGGCCACTTGGGCGACCCACGCCAGCGCTGTCAGTGTACCGCCAGCCAAATCCAGCGTTATCAAGCACGGCTTTCCGGGCCATTGCTAGACCGTATCGATCTACAAGTGGAAGTGCCCGCGCTGCCGCCAGAGCAGCTCACCGCACAAACCCAAGGCGAGTCGTCAGAAGCAGTGCGCGAGCGGGTGATGGCCGCCCGAGAACGCCAAATGGCCCGTGGCGCGCTGAATAGCCAGCTAAGCGGCAAAGCCCTGGAAGCCGCCTGCGCGCTTAACGATGAAGAGCGCGCTTGGCTGGCGGGCGTGCTGGAAAAGCTCAAGCTCTCCGCCCGCGCCTATCATCGCGTACTGCGCGTAGCCCTTACCCTTGCCGACCTTCAGGGCGAACCCAAGCCCACCCAACCGCACCTGATTGAAGCAATTGGCTACCGACAGCTGGATCGGATGCTAAAGGGGGCGTAAGCCCCCGAAAGCCACTGGACGGTTAGTGGGTGGAGGCCAATGAGTTCACTAGGCGCTGACACAGCGCATCCAGCTTCTGCCCCGTGGTTTCATCGTGTAACGCGCCACTATCATTGAAGGCGCTGCCCGCTTTCGCCAGCGACAATGGCTGTGGCAGCACGATCAGCCCCAGATTGGCTAACAGTTGCTGACCAAGGGGCAGCGCACGGATGCCSCCTAGCCCACCAGGGGAAGCCGATACCAGCGCTGCCCACTTACCGGCAAATAACTTGAGCCCCGGCGTATCCTGATAGGGACGTGATAGCCAGTCCAGCGTGTTTTTCAGCAGCGGCGTGATAAAGCCGTTGTACTCCGGCGAAGCGATCATCACCGCTTGGTGATCCGCCAGAATCTCACGCAGCTTCAGCACATTCTCCGGCACGCCCTGGGCTTCGATATCCTCATCAAACAGTGGGCAGGGGTAATCTTTTAAATCGATAAAGGTTGCTTCCCCGCCAAGCGCCTCAATACGCTTGGCGGCCAGCTTGGCTAGCTGCTTGTTCAGTGACGCTTCTCGGGCACTGCCTGCAAAGACCAGTACCTTTTTGACCGATGATCCCATTGTCATTTCCTCTTTGAATAATGTATTTGAAAGCCACACTATTTATTAATATTTACGCCTGTTGAGCAAGACGTATTTTACGACTCAGGGCCAGACTCGACGTGAAACCCTGCTGCCATTAAAACGTCTGCTCTTTGTCATTCAACTATCACTATTACGGATGAAAATTAGCAAAAGCTGCACCTGCTCTAATTTTTCTTCCTAAATGGTGAAATAGTGATGACAAAGCCGTTACTAGCGACTGCTCTACTCGCCTTTGCGTTTACCAGTGCGGCACACGCCCAGCAGAGCTTTCCCGCCACATTGTCCGGCCATGCCCAGCTACCCGGCAGCACCTTTGTGGCGGCTCCTTCCGGCGCCGCTGAGCATTACAACGTCTCCGGCCGTTTTACTGGCCAAGAGGGCCGTGTTGAGCAGTTATATACGAATATGCAAGCCACCGGCTTAGCGCTACCCTTCCCCAGCCAGCCTCTGCAGGGTTTTTCTGGTATTCGCTCGCTTGGCGATGACCGTTTCCTGGTGTTGACCGATAACGGCTTTGGCTCCAAGGCGAACTCCTCCGACGTCATTCTGATGTTTAACATCATAAAGACCGACTGGGACACTGGGCGTGTCATCATTGAGGAAACCGTTCAACTCTCGGATCCAAACCGCAAGGTGCCCTTCCCGATTATGAATGAAGCCACTCCTGGTCGTTTTTTAACCGGGGCTGATTTCGATATTGAATCGATACAGCCGGTGGGCGATAGCTACTGGATTGGCGATGAGTTTGGCCCGTGGATTATCCAGGTCGATAATCAGGGCGAAGTGCTGCAAGTGCTGGCCACCAATCCTGGTGGGACGCTGATGCGCTCCCCCGACAATGCCTTTGCCCTCACCCCGAACCCTGGCGCGCCTCTCGCTGATGATGTGAGAGTGTTTCGCTCCGGTGGTTATGAGGGCATGGCGCTCTCCGAAGACCAAACAACCCTCTACCCCTTACTGGAAAAGCCCATCTGGGATAGCAACGCCAACGCCCCGGAAACGATTGATGGCACCCCCGTATTAAGAATGTTCGAGCTCAACACTAAAACCGGCGAATGGGGCGACACAACCCGCTACTACCCCTTGGAATCAGCGGATCACGCCATCGGCGATTTCAACCTCATTGGCGGAACTCGCGGCTTAATCATCGAGCGTGATAGCCSCCAGGGCGACCCGCGAGAAGAGTGGGCAGACAATCCTGCCGAATTCAAACGCATCTATCTCGTCGATCTCGAACGTACGGACGAGCAGGGTGTGCTTGAGAAAATCGCCTATATCGACTTGATGGACATCCAGGATCCAGAGGGCCTTGCACCGCGGGGCACGATCAACGGCACCTTTAACTTTCCCTTTGTGACCATTGAGAACGTGGATCGTGTCGATGAGCGCACCATCGTGGTCGCCAACGACAATAACTACCCGTTTTCTATTGGCCGCCAGCAGGGGCGCGCCGATGATAATGAGCTGATACTGCTCGATGTGGAGGCATTCTTGAACGCTCAGTAATATACGGGGAAACGTGCACATCGGAAGGTGAAAGCACTGAATAAATCCATAGCGGAATTTATTCAGTGCTCGTGACGTCTAGGAATTCATCTCACCAATGTGTTTTATACCCCCTTTTGGCAACAATCCCTCACAAAAACGAATTACAAAAACTACTTACAAAAACTACTTACAAAAGCTGTCTACAAACGCATCCAGCGCTTCAAACAGCACTTCACGGATGGGGTCTGCCTCATTCACCAAGTGGTGGCGAGCTTCCGGGTGGCGATGAATTTCGGCATTGGGAAACTTCTTCGCCAGAATCGCTAAATTCCACTCCCAATCGACGGTCAAATCCTGCTCGCCCTGGAGTATCAGGGTAGGCAGTGGGTTGGGCTCCTGCGCCAGCAGCCGGGGCATCCAGCGGCGCATCGCACTTACCCAGGCAACGCTTAATCGCTCGGGCTGCAGCGGGTCACCTTCGCGTAGAAACTCGGTGAACTGCTCGTCGGTGGAGTTAGGTCGATATTTGCGCGGCAACTCTTTTAAGAACGGGCTGGCAATCAAGTGCAACCAGCTTGTTTGGCTCCATCCCCAAGGCCGCACCAGGGGCGCCAGCAGCACCAAACCTGACCAGCCGGAAGCCTCACGGCGAGTGAGCGCATCGGTGGCCAGAATCGCCCCACCGGTACTCTGGCCCACGCCTAACCACGGCTCAGGCGCCATGCCTTGGCTCTTTAGGGTCGTCTGCAGATGGGCCAGACAGTGTTGATAATCATCGAAGTCTTCTATTTCCGCCCGCGCCCCGCTGGAAAGGCCGTGACCGGGAAGATCCCACAGCACCACCCGCCAGCCCTTAGCCAGCAGGCGTTCAAGCAAATGGCGATATAACCCCATATGATCAAAATAGCCGTGCACCACAAAGGCAGTACCCACTGGCTGCGAGGGGCTCCACACCTGGCACCACAGCGCAAAGCGTCCCGTATCGATAAAGCCTGCGTGCACTTCACTGGTATCTAACAGCAGTGCTTCTAAGCCATAGTGGTGGAAATAGCCTTGCAKGGCGTCTGCCAATATTTCCCCTGGCAACAAGCGGCTAAGGGCGGTATCGCCCGAGGCGTGGCGAAACAAGCCTTCCAGATGTTGGAAATCACGCATCGTTGTTTCTCCATAACGCCATTGTCCGTTGGCCTAGGCGCGGCAGATGGGTCGCGCTCCCAACACCTAATGCCTAGTCATTTGGTCGAGCATTTTAGCGCATTAGGGTCTACGCTGTTTACATGCCCGAGCAGGTGTGGAATTATTTTCCATAAATGCATTTTAATCTGCCCGTGGCCAACCATGTTCTAAAGAACAGAGTGCCCACGGGCATCCTCACAGGAGAAACCCCATGAGCGAGCGTATCACGCGCCACCGTTTACAGGTGGCAGCCGATTTAGATCGTTTTATCAATGAGCAGGCGCTACCGGGAACAGGCGTTGATGAAAATGCCTTTTGGGCCGGTGTGGATGCCCTGTTTCATGATTTGACCCCGAAAAACCGTCAATTACTTGAAGAGCGCGACACGCTGCAAGAGAAACTCGACGTATGGCACCGGGAAAACCCCGGCCCGGTGACCGATATGCCGGGATACCGCCGCTTCTTAAAAGAGGTTGGCTACTTGGCAGAAGCGCCGGCTAACGTCAAAGCGACCACCGCCAACGTTGACCGGGAAGTCGCCGTTCAGGCAGGCCCGCAGTTGGTCGTACCGGTTAGCAACGCACGCTATGCGCTGAATGCGGCGAACGCCCGCTGGGGCAGCCTTTACGACGCCCTGTACGGTACCGATGCCATTTCCGAAGACGACGGCGCCGAAAAAGGCACCAGTTTCAACCCGAAGCGCGGCGCCAAAGTGATTGCCTACGCCCGGGGCGTGCTTGACCGCGCGGCACCGCTGGCGACTGGTTCGCACCGTGATGCGGTGAACTACGCCATTCGTGACGAGCACTTGGTAGTGACGCTGGAAGGCGGTCGTGAAACCGGCCTTAAGGATTCCGGCAAGTTGATTGGTTTTAGCGGCGAAGCGGCCAAACCCGACGCGATTCTGCTGGGTAACAACGGTCTGCACCTGGAAATTCAGATTGACCCCAGCGACTCCATCGGCAAAACCGACCCGGCAGGCGTTAAAGATGTCGTGGTAGAAGCAGCTCTAACCGCGATCATGGATTGCGAAGACTCCGTTGCCGCCGTGGACTCAGAAGACAAGGTCGGTGTTTACAGCAACTGGCTGGGTCTAATGAAGGGCGATCTGGAAGAGAAAATCGAAAAAGGCGGCAAGACGTTTACTCGTAAACTTAACGCCGACCGCACCTGGCAAACCACCGATGGCAGCAGCGTCACGCTACCCGGCCGTTCGCTGATGTTCGTGCGTAATGTGGGTCACTTAATGACCACACCAGCGATTTTGGATGAGAAAGGCAACGAGTTACCGGAAGGTATCCTGGATGCGGTGGYCACCTCGCTGCTCGCGCTGCACGACCTCAAGAAAGACGCKGACCAGCCGCGCAATTCGCGCACCGGCTCTGTGTATATCGTCAAGCCGAAGATGCACGGCCCTAAAGAAGTCGCCTTCGCCAACGAACTGTTTGGACGCGTCGAAGATATTCTAGGCATGAGCCGCGATACCCTGAAAATGGGCATCATGGACGAAGAGCGCCGCACCACGGTTAACCTCAAGGCGTGTATTGCCGAGGCCGCTTCACGGGTGGCGTTTATCAATACCGGCTTCCTCGACCGTACCGGCGACGAAATGCATACCGCCATGGAAGCCGGGCCCATGGTACGCAAGGGCGATATGAAAGGCGCCGCGTGGATTCAGGCCTACGAGAAGAGCAACGTGCAAGTGGGTCTTGCTTGCGGCCTACGTGGACGCGCTCAGATCGGTAAAGGCATGTGGGCCATGCCTGACCTGATGCACAATATGCTGGAGCAGAAAATTGGCCACCCGAAAGCGGGTGCCAACACTGCTTGGGTGCCCTCTCCTACGGCGGCGGCGCTGCACGCACTGCACTACCATCAGGTCAACGTCACCGACGTTCAGCGCGAGCTGGAAGGTTTAGGTGAACCTGACTACCTGGATGACCTACTCACCGTGCCGGTGGCGGAAAACGCCAACTGGTCCGATGAAGAGAAGCAGCAGGAGCTGGATAACAACTGCCAGGGTATTCTCGGCTACGTAGTACGCTGGGTAGAGCACGGCGTGGGCTGTTCGAAAGTGCCGGATATCCACAATGTGGGCTTGATGGAAGACCGCGCCACGCTGCGTATCTCCAGCCAGCACATTGCTAACTGGCTGCTCCACGGCATTGTCGATGCACCGCGGGTGGAAGAGACCCTCAAGCGCATGGCCAAGGTAGTGGATGAGCAGAACGCAGGCGACCCCACCTACACCGCCATGAGCGCCGATTTTGAAGGCTCCACCGCTTTCAAAGCCGCCTCCGACCTGATCTTCAAAGGCCGCGTCCAGCCTTCCGGCTACACCGAGCCGCTACTGCACGAGTGGCGCCAGGTGCATAAAGCGAAGTAAGATCGTTTTACGGTGTAATCAGCCTCGAGGCTTATGCCTCGGGGCTTTTTTATGAAAGGAAAAAAACAATGACCGTCATGACTGCCGAGCAAATCGAACACTTTTTAGACGAAGTGTTTCCACAGCGGATGGGTAAGATAGAGAGCGTGGGTGAAATGACGGCCACCCTGCGCTTGAAGATAGGCAACGAGCACCTGCGACCCGGCCCGCGGGTTTCCGGGCCCACCATGATGGGCTTTGCGGATGTGGCTATGTACGTGGCTATTTTAGCGCAAATTGGCCCAGAGCCGATGGCGGTGACCAGCGATTTAAACTGCCACTTCCTCCGCGCAGCCTCCGGCGATCACGACATTATCGCCCACGCCAAGCTGATCAAACTCGGCCGCCGCTTAGCGGTGGGCGAAGTACAGCTATTCTCAGCCAGCGATGAAACGCGCCCCGTGGTGCACGTCACCGCCAGCTATGCGCTGCCGGATAAGACTTGAAGCGAACGCCACTTACGGTGCCAACGTCATAAACGGCTCATCTTGCTGGTCGCTAAAGGCGTAAACGTTATAGGGCTCACTCTGAGGCCCCGGCATACCCGGCGTACCGATGGGCATCCCCGCCAGGCCAATGCCATCTATGTCAGGCTGCTCTTCAAACAGCTTGGTAACCGCTTCCATCGGCACATGGCCTTCAATCCAGTAGTCGCCTATTTCGATGGTATGGCACGACCCTAAACCATAGGGGACGCCTGCCTGCTGTTTGATCTCACTTAGCTCAACGTCATCAACGATCGTTACATCCACACCCTGCTCTTCAAGGTGGCGGGCGTACTCGTCACAGCAGCCGCACTGCGGATTCTTGTACAGCGTGGCTTCATCCGGCAACGCAGCCTGAGCCGAGGCGGCTCCTAGGAGTAAAGCACTAGATAAAACCGTAGCGGTAAAACGCTTCATGAGCGGTCTCCTTGAGGTGTGTGGCTAAACAAATACTTGCCCAGCGAGGCAATAACCAGCCCTATCAACAGTAAAAAAGTTAGCGGCATTAACCAAGCCAACCAACCCATCGAACTCATAAAAGCAAAACAATCTGCGTTCATCATGGTAAGCCTCCTACCAAGTCAGCTAGCAATAACGCTTTAAGCTTACAACTCTGGGGCTACCCTCAGGTCAAGCCTTGCAACCTTGCGGACAACAGTAAGGTTGCTACAGATCATGTTTTGACCGCTGGGKTCAGGCTCGTTTCAGGTTAACACCGTATAAAGAACGGGTGACAATAACCTCTGAGGTAAATGACCATGCGCTACACTCTTTTAACAACGTCTTTGTTTGCCCTTTCATTAAGTCTGATCACGGGCGCGGCGCTGGCTGCACCCGGCCACGGCGGTGGTGGCAATAACCTAACCGAGGCTGACGTCGACCGCACGATCAGCCTTGAGGCTGGCGATATGTGGTTCGACCCTGAAGAGCTAGAGCTGGCTGCTGGGGAGGTGGTTAGATTTGAAATCACCAACACCGGTAATTTAGAGCATGAATTTGTGATTGGCAGTAAAGAAGCCCAGGAAGAGCATCGTCAAATGATGCTAGATATGGCCAATGGTGACCACGATATGTCTAATATGGCACACGGTGAAAGCCACGATATGGCCAACATGAGCATGGCAGGCGTCACCATTGCGCCTGGTGAGACAGGGACTCTACTATGGAGTGTTCCTGATAATGCTAACCAGCTAGAGTATGCCTGTAACATCCCCGGCCATTACGAATCCGGCATGTACGGCAATTTTTCTTTCTAACCTGATGTTTACCCATGAAACTGTTGCTACTCGAAGATGATGACCTGCTAGCAGAAAGCTTGGCAGAGAGTCTTAAAGACAACGGTTACCTGGTTGATTTGGCCGCTTCATTGAAAGCGGCCAAGTCGCTTATGGCAACCGAGCATTACGAGCTGGCTATCTTGGATATCGGCTTGCCCGATGGCTCGGGGCTGGATCTGCTCGCCCAGTGGCGCAAGCAAAAACGCGCCACCCCTATTTTGATTCTGACGGCCCGCGACACCTGGGAAGATAAAGTCATTGGTCTTGAAACAGGAGCCGATGATTATCTGACCAAACCCTTCCATGAAGCCGAGCTCATGGCCCGCTTGAAGGCCCTACTGCGTAGGCAGTCTGGTCAGTTATCGCAGGTGGTCACGCTTAACGGCGTATCGTTGGATGGGGGAGGCCAACGGGTTTTCAAAGAAGGGGAAGCGTGGCGCTCGCTCACGGCGACTGAGTTTCGACTACTGCGCTATTTAATGCTGCATCCGGATCGCATTCATTCTAAAGAGCAGCTACTAGAGCAGCTGTATGCCTTGGAGCAGGATGCTGCCGCGCCCAACCTGGTCGAAGTCTATGTCGCTCGTCTGCGCCGTTATCTAGGCAAATCAATTATCCAAACTCGCCGCGGTCAGGGGTATTACTTTGCTTCACATTGATCGGCGCAGCTTACGTTTTCGACTACTCGCCTGGCTAGGTGGCGTGGCGCTATTCGTGGTGATGACGACCTGGCTACTACATGGAATATTGCTGCAGAACCTTGCTCGGGATTTCTTGAGTGAGCGTCTCCAGCGCGAAGCCGACCATGCCGTCACCCAGCTTGAGCAAGGKGAAGCCGCCATGCCTGCCGCGCTTGACTCGGTTAGCCGTGGCTATCAAGTCTTTCACCATTTATACGTGCTGCGCCTTAACGGCTCGGTGAGCGCCTCTAATCCCCAATGGCAGCAACAGTTGGCGCCGCTGCTGGAAGAAAACGGCGATGCTCTTTTAGATGTTAAACAGGGCGATCAGCACTTGCTGGTCTACCGCCGCCATTTTGAGTGGCAGGGTTCTAACGGCGTATTACTGGTGGGGGAGGATTTTTCCCAGGTTGAAGCAGGCCTGGCTACACTGCACTGGTGGGTAGGCGGCATTGCCGCAGGGCTTTTAGTAATGCTAATCACGCTCAACATGCTGGCCGTTAACCGTAGCCTGACGCCTTTATGGCAACTGCGTGGGCAATTGGCCGAACTGCAAGCGGGGGAGCGCGAGCGCCTTTCGCTAACCGCGCCAGCCGAGCTGGACGCCCTGGTCGCACAGCTTAACCGCTTCATGGATGACATCGACCTGCGTCTACAGCGCTCTCGAGAGTCATTCGCCAACCTTTCCCATGCCTTAAAAACTCCGTTGGCAGCGGTTACCCAAGTACTGCGCGGCAACCGGCCTATTGATGAAAACCGACGACAGAAACTGCTCAGCCGTATTGAGGCTATTAACGCCCAGTTAGATGCGGAGCTGCGTCGTTCGCGTATTGCAGGCCCTAACGCGGGTCGAATGGCCAACGTCACGCGAGATAGTTCACGACTCATCGAGATGTTCCGCAGCCTTTACCCTGAGCGTATGTTCAACCTCACCCACTCGGCACACGAGAAAGACCAAGTGCCTATTGAGGCTCACGACTTTTCTGAAATAGTAGGCATCGTGCTCGATAACGCTGGCAAATGGGCGAGTAGGCGCGTTCATTGCGATATTGCCGTCTCCGCTACCACACTCACGCTCACCATTGATGATGACGGACTCGGCGTTGCAGAAGAGGATCTTTCGCGTTTGGGTGAGCGKGGCACACGGCTGGATGAACKCCGTCCCGGCTATGGCTTAGGCCTTTCGATTCTTGCGCAGCTAATTGCCCGCTACTCAGGACACTCGCATTTTGAACGCAGCCCACTGGGAGGCTTGCGCGTTACGATTATCCTGCCACTGGCGGGTGAAATGGCTAATTAATCACTATTCAGCTTTGTTTCAGCTTCTTCCATCAAGATGGTGCCATTCATCATTGATGGGAGTTCCACATGGCACGCTCAAGCATCATTTCTCACCCGCTCTCTCGCCGACAGATCCTAAAAGGCGGCGCTGCCTTAGGCTTAGGTTCCGCTGCCGCAATGGGACTAACCCCCGCCTGGGCAACCCCCTGGGGCCGCACCAATGTCTATGCGCAGGGCGTCGAAGAAGGCCCCGAGGTATCGCTAGCCATTCGCCGCGAGTCACACCCTATTGATGGTCAAGATGCGACCCCCATCACCATCAATGGCACCAGCCCAGGCCCGATGATTCGCTTGCAAGAGGGGCAGGACGCAGTGCTTCGCGTCACTAACCTGCTGGATGAGCCCACCTCTATCCACTGGCATGGCCTCATCCTACCGCCGGAAATGGATGGCGTGCCTGGGGTTAGCTTTGCAGGTATCGCCCCTGGTGAAACCTTTACCTATCGCTTTCCTGTTCGTCAGAACGGTACCTACTGGTACCACAGCCACTCAGGTATGCAGGAACAGCTTGGCCATGCGGGGCCGTTAATTATTGACGCCGCCGAACGCGAGCCATTCCGCTACGACCGAGAGCACGTGCTACTGCTCACCGACTGGACCTTTGAAGACCCCATGTCGGTGTTCCGTAATCTGAAAACCATGGAAGGCTACTACAACCTCCAAGAGCGCACGATTGCTGACTTCTTCGCCGATGTTCGCGAAAAAGGTTTCGCACAAACCGCCGAAATGCGCGGCATGTGGGCCCAAATGCGTATGAGCTCCCGGGATATCGCCGATGTCACTGGCAGCACTTATACCTACCTGCTCAACGGCCACYCCCCCCAGGAAAACTGGAACGCGCTGTTCAAGGCAGGAGAGCGGATACGGCTACGCGTGATTAATGGCTCAGCCATGTCATTCTTCGATGTCCGTATACCCGGCCTGAAGATGACCGTGGTAGCCGCTGATGGCCAGCCGGTGCAACCCGTTCCCGTTGATGAATTCCGCATTGGCGTGGCGGAAACCTACGATGTGCTTGTTTCACCTGAAGACGACCGGGCATACACCATCTTCGCCGAGTCCATGGATCGCAGCGGCTAYGCMCGCGCYACSCTRGCWCCRCGTGAAGGCATGCAGGCSGASATTCCTGAACGCCGTCAAATTGCMGACCGCGGYATGGAAGCCATGGCTGCCCACGGTATGGGCGGTATGGATCACTCCAATATGGCAGGGATGGACCACTCAGGCATGTCMAATATGGAAGGTATGGATCACTCCAATATGGCGGGGATGGATCATTCTGGCATGTCGAATATGCAAGGCATGGATCACTCCAACATGGCGGGTATGGATCACTCTAATATGGGCGGCATGTCGGGCGAGCAGGCGAAAATCGGCGAAAATGGCTTGCTCGTTGCCGGTGAAGCCCAGCCCGGTTCTCGCTACGACCAGGCAGGCATAGGCATCGACCCCAACGAACGTCGAGTACTCGTCTACCGCGATCTTAAAGCCTTCACGCCATGGCCTGACCGCCGCGAACCAGGCCGTGAGCTTGAACTGCACCTGACCGGCAACATGGAACGCTACATGTGGTCGTTCGACGGTAAGAAGTTTAGCGAAGTGACCGGCCCTATTCACTTTGTGAAAGATGAGCGGCTGCGCCTCATCCTCGTCAACGACACCATGATGGAGCACCCCATTCATCTCCACGGCATGTGGATGGAGCTGGAAAACGGCCAGGGTGAATTGATTCCGCGCAAACACACCCTGAATGTGAAGCCCGGCGAGCGCGTGTCTGCGCTGATCACCGCAGACGCCGAGGGCAGTTGGGCGTTCCACTGCCACCTTCTCTATCACATGGATGCCGGCATGTTCCGCGTTGTTCAGGTTTCTTAAGGAGGCAGTATGAAAACCAAGCACTACTTAACCCTCGCCAGCGTGGCCCTCGGCGTGGCCGCCGCTACTACCGCTCAGGCCGACGATGGCTATGCGGCTCCAGACAACTGGCCAGCGCCCACGATGGAACACAACATGGGCATGGGGCTGTTCGACCGGCTTGAATACACCGTGCCCGACAAAGGCCAAGACGCTGTGGTATGGGACTTTCAAGGCTGGTACGGCGGTGATATCAACCGCGTTTACCTGAAGTCAGAGGGCGAAAACGTCCAGGGCGACGGTGAAGATGCTGAGTTCGAGTCCCTGGAACTACTCTATAGCCGCCTAGTGGCAGATTTTTGGGAGTTACAAGGGGGTATCGGTTATCAAGGCGGTGTGTTCTCCGATGACCACGCCGAACGCACCTATGGGGTGGTCGGCCTGCAAGGTGTGATGCCCTACGGCATTGAAACCGACGTTGCCATGCAAGTGAGTGAAGATGGCGACGTGGCTGCCAGTTTTGAGGGCGAATACGATCTGCGACTCACACAGCGGCTCTACCTACAGCCGCGCACCGAAATCGCCGTGGCCGCCAGTGAAGTGGAAGAATTTGGCGTCGGTGAAGGGCTTAACTCGGTTCGTGCTGGCCTGCGGCTAGGCTATGAAGKCACCCGCCGCTTCGCCCCCTACGTCGGTGCTTATTGGGAGAAAGAGTATGGCGACACGGCGGATCTCTCCCGCGCTAGCGGCGATAACACGGAAGACGCGGGGGTCGTTGCTGGTGTGAAGCTGATGTTTTAACGAAGATAAGTGCGACTGCCCCTTCGCAGTCTGCGCAGGGGCGAGCTTACACATTGGATCGATTGGCCCAACCTCAATGCAGCGATTGCCGCACTGTTGCCGGGCACCCCAGAATCGCCTGACATTTACCGGCAGAGCATTCAACAACAGTGCGGTTCTCTGGTGCATCTAACGGTGGAAGTGCTGTTAGATTCGAGGTCTTGATCCGAAGACAAGCCAAGCAAGCTAATCAGTGAGCTTGTTGCTGGTTTTGTTCCCACGTAACGCTTACCGCTAGCCCATTGGGCATGCGGTTACTAAGTGTAAGGCGTGCATCCTGGCGCTGAGCCAACTCCGAAACAATCGACAAACCCAATCCGCTGCCAGTAGTGCCCTGACCAGACGCGCGCCTAAAGCGTTCAGTGACTTTATCCAGTAGTGTCTCAGGCAGTCCAGGGCCAGTGTCTCTCACAATAAGTTGAGGCGCTCCCTCCCAAAGTGCCAACTCTACCTCTACATGACCGCCTTCCGGGGTATAGCGCAAGGCGTTATCCAGTAGGTTACGAAAGAGAATCCCCACTTCGACTTCGTCGGCGCGAACCTCCAGCCGGGTTAACCCTGTTAGCCTCAGGTGCTGATCTCGCTCTTCAGCGAGGGGCCACAGCTCGGCTACCAATTCAGCAATAATCGGGTAAAGATCGATTGTCGCTGGTGAGGTTGTGGCCACTTGATCCAAACGCGCTAAAATAAGCAGCTGTTCTACCACACGCTGAAGCCGTTCCACCCCGACATAAGCCTTTTGTAGTGATTGCTCTCCCCCCGCCTGCGCGTTATCTAGGTGAATTCTTAGCGCTGCTAAGGGCGTGCGTAACTCATGGGCCGCATCTGCTGTAAAGCGCCTCTCGCGCTCTAACGTTGCTTTCAACCGGGCGATAAAGTCGTTTAGCGATTGGCGTAATTCATTAAGCTCTTGAGGAACCGGGTCATCAATTTTACGCAGGTCGTGGGCGGAGCGGCCTTGTACCTGGTTGGAAAGCGCTTGAATGGGCGCAATACCTCGCCGAATAATACGACTCATCAGCCAAAGGAGGAGTGGCAGCAAAAAGAGCATCGGCAATAAATTGTTCCAGGTGATGCGCTCCACCACTTCATCATGAAACGAACCTCGCAGCCCCATGCTGATCCAGGTATCGCTGGCAACATCGAACATGCTGAACACTCGCCAACGATGACCATCGTAGCTTTCCCAGCGAAACCCCTCTTCTAAAGGCGCGGGGAAAGGCCCGGCATCATTCCATTTGCCCCCTAGAAGCCTGGGTGAGCCATCGGCATTCCAAAAACCCAGTACTAATTTAAGCTCTTCCTCGTGGTAAAGCTTGATACCTGATTCAAAGCTGCTGTCGGGCACTGTGCTACCGTCGCGATATAGCTGAGCCGGATGTTCTGGAAGGCCCATACGCGAAGCCAGTCGAGCATAGTCGTCAATGGTCGCGTTGGGATCGAGTTGGCCAGCCACAATCCGGCTATGCAGACTAAGCTGTGTATCGAGAATTTCTTCTAGCTCGTGATCCGTAATTAAGTAGGCCGCGGTAACCGCGACTCCCCCGGCGACAACCATGGTAATGGCCAGGGTACGAAGTAGATAACGCCGTATCGATATCATCGTGCTTGGCTATCCAGCCGGTAGCCAATTCCGCGCACATTAATGATCACATGTTTTTCAAGTTTTTTACGCAGATGATGAATGTGAACTTCCACCGCATTGGACTCTATCTCATCGCCCCAGCCGTAAAGCAAACTTTCTAAACGTGGACGAGATAGCACTCTGTCGGGATGCCTAGCTAGCTCTAACAACAAGGCATACTCCCGTCGGCCCAACTTTACGTCTTTGCCTCGCCAACTCACCACATGACGAGCCTCATCAATACTCAGTGCCCCCAGCGTCAATATCTGCGAGGCGCGTCCCTCAGCGCGTCGCATTACGACACGCAAACGGGCAAGTAACTCCTGCAAATTAAATGGCTTGAGTACATAGTCATCCGCCCCCGCATCTAAACCACCAATACGGTCTTCCATCGCATCGCGGGCCGTCAAAATCAGAATAGGTAGAGTGGATTGCTGACGGAGTAACTGCAGTACCCGCATGCCGTCCATATCAGGCAGACCAAGATCCAAAATAATCACACTGAAGGTCTCGCTTCCGATAGCGCGGATTGCCTCGCGGCCAAGCATAAACCAATCGACCGTGTACCCCTCGCGTTCCAGTGCCGTTTTAATGCCATCCCCAAGCAGGGGATCATCTTCTATCAGCAGTGCGCGCATGCTGCTCCCTCAAACTACAAACCGCTATCTTCGCTACCAAAACTTAAGCTTTTCTTAAATACGGCAACTTATTCCCCAAAAAGCATACGCATCTGAACTCAACCAGTAAGCCAGCCACCTTTTTTGCAAACCTCTTACGCAGCTTAACTCTTCTTTAAGTTATTTAGGCTCAAGCTGCCTCTTTCGCCATGGGCAAAGCCAAAGCAGCGCCTTCAATGGCGGTCATTTTGAATCTGCCTTGTCGCTGCCATGGGCAGAACATTGTCTATTAATTGAACAGAGCGCCATAGTATGCACTTACTAACACTTATTAGAACAAACTATTATTTAAAAATAATGGCCCGTTTTTTAGAAAAAAGAATGAAGCGATATTTACTGGGGGGCATACGCTATATCCTCAAAGCACCGGCACCAGAAACCATCGATAGCCTTGTGGGCATAGAGAAAATTTTAATTATTCGCCCCAATTTTCGTCTGGGCAACGCACTAATCAGCACCCCGGTCATCGATGCTTTTCGTAAACGCTTTCCTTCCGCGCGCATAGACTATTTAGCAACTGATAAAACATGGCCACTATTGCAGCAACGTCCTGTTGATCATTTCCATTTACTGTCGAGAGCCGCCATTCTCCGTCCCTGGCAGTGTGTGACACTATTACGCCGCTTACGAGCACAACGCTATGACCTGGCGGTACAAGTGAGCGGAGGATCAACGAGCGGCTTTATAGTGACCCGGTTAATAGGGGCGCGGTACAGCATGGGGTCGCGCAAAGGTCACCAGCGGTGGTACAGCATTGAGGCTGAAGGTAAGTCATCACACGCCTATGATGCCATCGTCAATTTGACACGCCCGCTTGGCGTTACTTGCCGTAATCGGCCACTGCTCCAGCTAACGGAGCAGGAACGCTATCAAGCCATCACGAAGATACGACAGCTATTCAGTCTGCATAGCGACCACTCATCAGATACAGACTTTATTGCGATCTTCGTAGGCGGGCATCAAAACAAACGTTGGCCGTTGGCATTTTGGCTAATGCTCATCGATGCCATGGAAGCCTGCAAAATACGTTATGTCGTTTTCCTTGGGCCGGAGGAGTTTAGGCTTCTAGCACCGATTGAGCAGCGCTTGATGTCATCGCAGTATGGCAGCTTATGCCCACCGCTTCCTATCCGTCACTTTGCTGCGGTTTTAGAGCGTGCGAGTTTACTCGTGACACCCGACTCAGGGCCGATGCACTTAGCAGCAGCACTCGATGTCGCCACCATTTCCCTGGTACGTCAGAAAAAATCACTCGCCTTCGTACCACGAGAACCCTATGACACGATCCTGTGGCGTCCAGAGATCAGCACCATAGTAGAAGCCATACAAGCTAATCTTGAGGGTCGAGCCTCAACGACACCCGTTCATGCGAACTCGGCAGCAGGCCAACCAAAACAGTGCCTAACACCTTCCCCTAATACAACCCATACGTACGCCAGCTAATGAATGAAAGCACATAACTGTTCGTTAAGTATTCGGTGACAAGATAGGTTCAACCTCATCACGATTCGGGTGCATCGGAATGTGCATATCGCTCTTATCAACAAAAAAGATCGCTTCTGATAGTTGGATGCCGCTTGGTAATAAGAGTCTCATTGACTGGCAATGGTTTTCTTTTCGGCTATGCCTATTTTTAACTACCTTGTTAACCATTTTCCTTGTGCTATTTGGGTTAGAGACCATCGAAATCATTATCGCTACTTTCAGCATGGGGATCAGCAGTACCTCTCAACTATTAAGGTTAAGCAGTGCAAGAACCGCTATGTGTCACCTCCTTCATCCTGAAGAGCGCGAGGTTTTAGATACGCTGGACGCGATAGGTATGGCAGGCGTGGGGACTTTGGTTGTTTTATATCTTTTAGCCTAATCGCTCGTTGCGAAGGCCACTACCTGATTTATTCGGCTATGGAAAATATACCAACACTTGACCTATAGGCGACCCCAGGTACTACGCTGTTAGCCTTGATAAGGCAAAAAAGGGAGGTTGCCATGGCATCATCAACACAGCAAAGCGCGCGGGTTTACCGGATGAAAMCCGCCGAGCATCTGTGCCCGTTTGGCCTGAAGACGGTTGATCTACTCAAACGCAAGGGCTTTAAGGTCGACGACCACACCTTAACGTCCCGCGATGAGATCGACGCGTTCAAGCAACAGGAAAATGTCGACACTACGCCTCAGGTGTTCATCGGTGACCAACGCATCGGCGGCTACGAAGAGCTGCGTGAGCATCTGGGAATGAGTGKTCCCAATGCAAAAGAAACCACTTATCGGCCGGTAATTGCCATTTTTGCTACTGCGCTACTGATCGGTTTGGCGATTAGTTGGGCGTCCCAGGGCACACTGTTCACTGCACGCATGCCGGAGTATGCCGTTGCTACGGCCATGGTGCTGCTGGGATTGCAGAAACTGCAAGATGTCGAAAGTTTTAGCAGTATGTTTTTGAATTACGACCTGTTAGCTCAACGCTACGTCCCCTATAGCTATTTTTACCCCTACGCCGAGACGCTTGCAGGTATTTTAATGCTGGCCGGGGCGTTGATGTGGCTGGCCGCGCCGCTGGCGCTGTTTGTCGGTACGGTGGGGGCGGTCTCCGTGTTTAAAGCCGTGTATATCGACAAGCGTGAGCTTAAATGCGCCTGCGTCGGCGGTAACAGCAATGTGCCGTTGGGTTTTGTGTCGCTAACCGAAAACCTGGTAATGATCGCCATGGGGCTGTGGATGCCGCTACGGATGTTGTTGTCATAAATAGCAAAATGGCAGAGCAACGCGTGGCATAAAAAGGTCTTAGGATCGTGCCGAGGATCCAAATGCTTCCGACCCTCGGCATAGAGTTCAGACTAGCAGCCACATCCCTGAGGTTTTACGCGGCAGGTAACTGGGCAATTATTCGATCCAATGTCATCGGGTATTCGCGCACCCGAACACCAGTAGCATTGTAGATCGCGTTGGCAATCGCGGCGGCTACGCCACAGATGCCCAGTTCCCCAACACCTTTTGCTTTTAGCGGCGATGAAGCAGCATCGGTGGTGTCTAAAAAGATGACCTCCTGCTCGGGGATATCCGCATGCACCGCCACTTCGTAGCCTGCCAAGTCGTGGTTAACGAAGAAACCGCGCTCGGTATCCACGCTCATGCCCTCGGTCAAGGCAGCCCCCACGCCCATGGTCATACCGCCAATCACCTGGCTGCGCGCCGTGATGGGGTTGAGGATGCGCCCTGCATCGCACACGGCCAGCATACGCCGCACGCGGGTTTCCCCGGTATAGGCATGCACGGCCACCTCAACAAAGTGTGCCGCGAAGGTGCCAATCTCCAGCTTGTCCTTAAAGTCGCCAAAGTTGATCGAATCTTCAGCCATAATCTCTTCGCCATCGGCCACGTCGGCCAGCGCCAGATCTATCTGCCCGGCGGCAACGCGGCCATTTTCAAAGCGCGCCTCGTCAACGTTCAGGTGCTTGGCGATCTTCGCCTGAAGCGCTACACAGGCGGCGTAAACGCCAGCGGTAGAGCTCGCTGCTCCAAACTGCCCGCCTGAGCCGGAGGAGGTCGGGTAGGCGCTATTGCCAAGGCGTACCTCTACGTCCTGCATCTCCATGCCCATGGTTTCTGCGGCTGTCTGGGTCAGGATGGTGTAGGAACCGGTGCCGATATCGGTCATATCGGTTTCTACAATCAGTCGCCCATTCTGCAAGCGCACCCGCGCGCCCGAGGTCAGGGKGGGCGCACCGCGGKAGGCACCGGCCATACCGTGGCCAATCAACCACTGGCCTTCGCGCTGGCCGCCCGGTTTATGATTACGTTCAGCCCAGCCGAAGGTGTCGGCGCCCTTTCGCAGGCACTCCACAAAGTGGCGTTCGCTGAAGGGCTTTGATGGCTCTTCGGGATTGACCTGGGTGTCGTTGAGAACTCTGAACTCCACCGGGTCCATGCCGAGCTTCTCCGCCATCTCGTCCATGGCGATCTCCAGCACCGCGAGCCCCGAGGCTTCGCCAGGGGCACGCATATCCGCCGATTCAGGAAGGCCCATATCGATAGGATGGTGGGCCATGCGACGATTTTCGCCCGCGTAGAAGCAACGAGTCTGATTGACCGCATCTTCACCGCTGCCGCCGGGCAGCGTATGGGAAACGGCGGCATGGTCGAAGGCGGTAATCTTGCCATCTGACCCGGCCGCGATGCGCAGGCGCTGAATGGTGCCGGAGCGGTGCGTGGCGTTGTTGAAGATCATTGGCCGCGGCAGAGCCACCTTGACCGGCTGGCCGGTCGCGCGCGAGCCAAGCGCCGCCAGCACCGCATCGGCGCGTAGCCACAGCTTGCCGCCAAAGCCACCGCCCACGTAAGGGCTTTCCAGGCGGATTCTGTCGGCGTCGATATCAAAGGKGGTAGCGAGCGCCTGGCGCGTCCATTCGATCATCTGGTTCGAGGTCCATACCGTCATCTGCCCGCCGTCTGACCAGTCAACAATGGAAGAGTGAGGCTCCATCATGGCGTGGCTTTGCGAAGCAGTGCGGTAGGTTTCATCCAGCGTCACCGGTGCGGCGTCAAACGCACCATCCACATCGCCTACGTTGGCGATCGGCTCACCAGTGTTTTGCAGACGCGTCCAGGCATCTTCAAGATCGAACACCCCCGGCGCCTCTTCGTAGCGCACGTCGATCAATGACGCCGCACCACGCGCCTGCTCCAAGGTGTCGGCGACCACTACAGCAATCGCTTGGTGGTAGTGCTCAACGGTGGCCCCCCCGAACAGGTGGGCCACATTGCTGTCGGCACGCGCCAGCGGCTCAAACTCCAGAGTGGTGATAACGGCGGCTACGCCGGGAGCGGCGCGGGCGGCCGAGGCGTCCATATGGGTGATTTTTCCCCGGGCAGTTGTTGCGCCCACGGGATAACCCACCAGCTGGTTGGCCACGACGGCATGCCGCTCGTAAGCGTAGGGCGCGCTGCCGGTTACCTTAAGGAGCCCGTCGATTCGTACATGCGGCTTGCCGATAATACGGGCACGGTCGAACAGGTTATCTTCCGTTGATTGATTAAAATCCATGGGTCACTCCTGAGCCAGCAGCGCGGCGAGCGTTCGCTCTGCGAGGGTAAGCTTGTAGGCGTTCTCATGCGTTGGACGAGCCCCGTCCAGTAAGCGGGCCATGACGGCGGATGCGCCCTGGGGTAACAGCGCATCGGCTTCAGCACGGCGCCAAGGCTTGGGCGCCACGCCCCCCAGTGCCACACGCCCGGTGCCATCGGGGGCTTGAATCAGCGCAACGGATACCAGCGCAAAGGCGTAAGAAGCCCGGTCGCGCACCTTGTAGTAGGCATGGCGACCTTTAACAGGGGGCGGTAGCCGCACGGCGGTGATCATTTCACCTGCTTGCAGCGCGTTCTCTATCTCCGGGGTATCTCCGGGCAACTGGTAAAACTCATCCAGCGTCAGGCGGCGCGTTTCACCCGATGACGTCACGGTTTCCACTTCGGCATCCAGCACGCGCAGGGCAACGGCCATATCCGAAGGGTGCGTGGCAATGCACGCGTCTGACGTGCCGATGACGCCCAGTTGACGCGACGTTGCGCCATCACCCAGTGCTGCACAGCCAGCCCCAGGCGAACGTTTGTTGCAGGGCATACCAGTGTCATAAAAATAGGGGCAGCGCGTGCGCTGTAAAAGATTGCCGCCGGTCGTGGCTTTATTGCGCAGCTGGCCCGAAGCACCCGAGACAAGCGCCCGACTCAACACCGCGTAATCCTTGCGGATCCGGGCATCCGCCGAGAGCGCGGTGTTGCTGACCAGCGCACCAATGCGCAGGCCGCCCTCATCCGTCGGGGTAATATCGTCAAGACCCGTGCCCGATACGTCGATCAGGTGCCCGGGGGTTTCGATCTCATGCTTCATCAGATCCAGCAGGTTAGTACCGCCCGCAATAAACTTGGCGCCCGGCACTTCCGCCGCACGCGCTGCCGCCTGGGCCGGGTCGCTGACGCGTTCATAAGAAAAAGCTTTCATGAGCGCGCCTCCGCCACCTGGTTAATGGCCTTGAGAATGTTGGCGTAGGCGCCGCAGCGGCAAAGGTTGCCCGACATCCGCTCGCGAATTTCCGCATCGCTTATCTCAATAGGCGCATTCAGATCGTTGGTAACGTGGCTTGGCAGCCCCGCCTGGATCTCGTCAAGCACTGCCTTGGCCGAGCAGATTTGCCCCGGCGTGCAGTAGCCGCACTGGAAAGCGTCATGATCGACAAAGGCTTGCTGCATGGGATCAAGATGGTCGMCCTCAGCCACCCCTTCGATAGTCGCAATATCATCGCCTTCATGCATCACCGCAAGAGACAAGCAGGCGTTGATGCGTTCGCCGTTCACCAGCACCGTGCAGGCACCACATTGACCGTGGTCACAGCCTTTCTTGGAGCCTGTAAGTTGCAGGTGCTCACGCAGGGCATCCAAAAGCGTTGTGCGGTTATCCAGCGTTAACGGATGGTGTTCACCATTGACGGTCAGTGTAAAGGTGCTGCTATCAGGGTTCTCGGTCTTGGGGTGTCTTTCGACATTATTAGAGGAGTTCATTGCTATATGCCTTCCTTGCGCGTTGCTATCGCTTATTTAGTGCCATAAGACCTTTAGCATAGTCACGATTACCCCAGGCAGCCCAAATCTCTGACCAACCCCTGTAAAACAAAGCCTCTACATACCTCAGGTGCGCTACGCTATGACACGTCTATCCATGCAAGCGAGGCAATGGATGCCGCTTGCTCACTACTGGAATCGTTTGAAATGCAGCATTTGGACTTGCAGGTTATCGATCAAGCGCTTACCTGGTCCCGGGAGGGCGAAACGGTCTGGCTGTGCACCGTGCTCGCCACGTTTGGCTCATCGCCCCGCGCCCCCGGCGCCTGGATGGCGGTAATCAGGGACGGCAGCCACCTGGGGTCGCTTTCTGGCGGCTGTGTGGRGGATGATTTCATCAAGCGCCTAGCAGAGGGGCAGTTTGAAAACCCAATGGTCGTTATACGCTACGGCGATGCAGACAATACGCAGGCCGGGCATATCACGCTGCCCTGCGGCGGCATTCTTGAGGTGCTGGTTGAGCGCCTACCCGCCACGCAGGAGATACGGGAGCACCTTGGCACGCTGAAGGCGACGCTTGAAGGCCATCACCAGCTGATGCGCCATGTCGATATTCAGACGGGCACCCGCTACTTTACCGACGATGCCACGCTGGGGCCTCGCGTGATCTGGCCCCGTGAAGAGGGCACACCAGATCGGGTAAGCATGCGGCTTGCGCCCGCGCGGCGGCTAATCATCGCCGGCATTTCGCCCGTTTCCAGCGCCTGCGCCTCGTTTGCCGCCACGTTAGGGTTTGAGGTGATTGTCTGCGACCCCGACGAGGCCGCCTGCCAAGCGTTTGGCGTTGCGGGGGTTACGGTCAAGACGCAACTTCCTTCCCTATATCTAACTGCCAACGGCTGCCACGGCGCCACCGCCATTGTTGCGCTCAGCCATGACCCGCGTATTGATGACTTAGCCATGATGGAAGCGGTGCGCACGCCCGCGTTTTATATAGGCGTGATGGGATCAAGACGCACCTCAGCGGAACGGGTAGAGCGGCTGATTCGCTCAGGGGGGCTGACCGAAGAGCAAGTCGACCGACTGCATATGCCGATTGGTCTAGCATTAGGAAGCAAGACCCCAGCGGAAATTGCCCTCTCGATCATGGCGGATATCGTACGGGTGCAGCACGGAAAAGCACTCCATGAGCTCTAGTAATGTCGTCGCCTTGGTGATGGCCGCTGGCTACTCACGCCGCTTTGGCGAAAGTGACAAGCGCTGCGCCCCCTTAGTCGACGGACGCTCGCTGTTGGCCGCCTCTGTCGCGAATGCGGAGCAAGCCTTTCCGTTACTGCGCGTGGCGATACGTGAAGAGGATGATGCGACGTTGCTAGGCCTTGCAGACAACACGCCCCTGATTCGGCTTCATCAGGCGCATCTTGGGCTGGGGGCAAGCCTCGCCGAGGCGGCACCCAACGCTACCCCTGACGAAGCGTAATGCGGGTTAACTCTGATGGTTTGCCGAGGCGTAGCGCAAACCCTGGCCATAATCCTGTGCCGTTATTCACGTAAAGCGCCATTTCCTGGACATCATAAAAACCAGACACAAACCCATTATTGGCACGGGCAACGAGCCGATCAAAGCCCACGATCATCCCCCCGTGGGTATGCCCGGAAAGCTGAAGATCCACCCCGGCGGCGGCCGCAACAGCTGCGTTTCGGGGCTGATGATCCAACATAATAATCGGTGCGTCATCCGGCGCCCCTGCTATCGCCTCCTCTACATTTGGCGCAGGAAAAGCGTGCCTGCCTGCTGTAAAGTCTGTAACCCCCGCCAGAACTAAATTCGCCCCCTCGTTTTCAATTGCCACGTGTTGATTCGCCAATACCTGCATGCCGAGCGTCTGGTAATGCTCTATCCACTGCGGGTAACCAAAATAGTACTCATGATTACCCGGAATGGTGTAGACACCGTCTGGCGCTGAGAGCGCTTGAAGCGGCGCCACATCTGTGCGACGCACATCAAGGTCGCCATCGATCAGGTCGCCGGTGATGACAATTAAATTTGGCTCAAGCGCATTGGCCTGCGCTACCACCGCTTCAACCCAAGGAGCTTCAAACAGCCGGCTGATGTGCAGATCGGTTAACTGCACAATCTCATACCCATCAAACTCCGCTGGAAGCCCTTGAATGGCCACCTCGATATCCTTAACCGCAGGAACCCGCGCTGCTTGGCTGACAGCGAAAGCAGCCACGCCTAACGCCAATGCTCCCATGCTGTAACGCAGCACAGGAGGGATGGCGATACGCCGCCGCTTAAACACCATCAACATAAGCACTATCAGATCAACGGCTATCTGGAGTACCGCTAGAAACAGCATCGTGCCGAAAATCCAATTAACGGCCAGCACGATGACTCTTGGCACCTCGGGAGAAAACATCGAGCCAAATGCCAGTAACGTCAACAAATGGTGCTGAGCAACAAACAGCAGCACAGCGCTGAGCAGGAACTTAAACCAGAGCGGCCACTTAAGGGGTATTAAATAGCGGAAAATGACAATTAGGCAGGGTATTGCAACGACAAAATGAAACATAGAGATGCTCGTAAAATGGGAGAACCGCGGCACAGCCACGCGTATTTTCGGCCTAGGGGATGGTGCTTATTCCTTGGCTATGAGTACTACGACAGCTAGCGCCAGCCACCCGGCCATAAGCAACACGCCGCCAATCGGCGTCACAATACCCAGACTTAGCCCCGCCAAGGCCATTAAGTAGAGCGAGCCGGAAAAGCCCACAACCCCCAGCGTCCACAGCGCCAACACCCAACGCTGACCCGCTAGCGGATTTACTTGACGCCACACCAGTACGATCATCATGGCTAGCGTGTGCCACGCTTGGTAACGCACGCCGGTTTCCACGGCACTTACCATCGCCTCAGTCGTGTGCGCGGCTAAGCCGTGGGCCGCGTAGGCACCCAGCATCACCATTATGGCGCCAGACAGCGCCGCTACGCACCACCACACTTTATCTGTCCGCTGCACGCTGCTCTCCTGCTCCGATTATGGTTGATACCCATCACGCTGATTGCTGCTACGGCTTACCTTGCGCGGCGCGAAACCGCTACAATAGAGAATACCTGAGAGCACGAACTGCCACGACGAATGAGACGCGCCTATTTATGTCTATCCAGATACGTCTAAACGGTGAACCCCATACGCTGTCCACCGGCCTCACCGCCGCTGACTTAGTTGAACAGCTGGGCCTTAGTGGTCGTCGTATCGCCGTCGAAATTAACGAAGAGATCGTCCCCCGCAGCCAACACGCCGACACCCGCTTGGTCGATGGCGACCACGTAGAGGTTGTCCACGCGATTGGCGGCGGCTAAAGGAAATACTATGACCCAACTAACTGATACACCGTTAACCATTGCTGGGCGCGATTTTCACTCGCGCCTGCTGGTTGGCACAGGCAAGTACAAAGACTTTACCGAAACCGGCGCCGCCATTGCCCAAAGCGGCGCTGAAATCGTCACGTTTGCCGTACGCCGCACTAATTTAGGTCAGGACGCCGACGCGCCCAACCTATTAGACGCCATCTCCCCCGAGCGCTACACCCTGCTGCCCAATACCGCCGGGTGCTACACCGCTAAAGATGCCGTGCGCACCTGCCGTTTGGCCCGCGAGCTGCTCGACGGCCACAACCTGGTCAAGCTGGAAGTCCTCGGCGACGACCACACGCTCTACCCCAATGTGGTTGAGACGCTCAAAGCTGCGGAAACGCTGCTGGCTGACGGTTTTGACGTCATGGTGTACACCAGCGACGATCCCATTGTGGCACGCGAGCTGGAAGCCATGGGCTGCTGCGCCATCATGCCGCTGGGCTCGCTGATCGGKTCTGGCCACGGCATTCAAAACCCACACAACGTGCGCTTGATTGTTGAACAGAGCAAGGTACCGGTACTAGTGGATGCGGGCATTGGTACGGCGTCAGACGCTGCCATGGCGATGGAGCTAGGCTGTGACGGTGTACTGCTCAATACAGCCATTGCCCACGCCCGCGAGCCGCTGCGCATGGCCAACGCCATGAAGCTGGCCGTGGAAGCCGGCCGCGATGCGTTTCTAGCCGGCCGTATGCCGCGCCGCCAATCCGCCGATCCTTCTTCACCTTTCGCTGGCCGTATTAACGGTTAATTGATTCGAGACCCCATGACTGAACCCAACGATAGCGTACCCGAACGTCACGCCGCGCCCGAAAGCAACGCCACCACAGGGCCGGAAGGTACGGATGCACCGCTGCATCGCCGCGGCATTAAAAGCTATGTGATCCGCGCGGGCCGTATGACCCAGGCGCAAAACCGTGGCTTAGAAGATATTTGGCCGCGTTTTGGCCTGACCATCGCAGACGGCCGCCAAGATTTGGACGCGCTGTTTGGCCGTCAGGCACCGCGGGTAGTGGAAATCGGTTTTGGCATGGGCAMCTCGCTGATAGAACAGGCCGAGACTCACCCAGACACCGACTTTATCGGCATCGAAGTCCACGCTCCTGGCGTTGGCAAACTGCTCGATGAAGTTGATAAGCGCGGCCTGACTAACCTGCGCGTTTACCGCGAGGACGCCCTGGCAGTGCTTGAGCAGTGCCTGCCCGAAGGCTCGCTAACCACGCTACAGCTATTCTTCCCCGACCCCTGGCCGAAGAAGAAGCACCACAAACGGCGCATCGTACAGCCTGCCTTTGTTGAGTTGATCCGCACTCGCCTGATGCCTGGCGGCACCTTCCATATGGCCACCGACTGGGAAGCCTACGCAGAGTGGATGGCCGAGGTAATGGAAGCGGCCCCCGGCTATGCCAATACCGCCAGCGCGGAAACCGCCCCGTATGTGCCGCGCCCGGCGTTCCGCCCATTGACCAAGTTTGAAGCCCGCGGCGAGAAACTCGGCCATGGGGTTTGGGATTTGATTTATCAGCGGGAAGGCTGAACCGTTCTGCCAATTGGTGCTAGTTAGCTATAGCACTCTCATCACAATGCTCGCGACGGTCTTCATCAATCCGTCGCTGAGTAGATTTAGAGCAGTGTTATTTCGCTAAAACGACCCGATAAATCTCTCCCATCCCACTTTCAAAAGCGTCAATATTAGCCAACGTCGTCTCGGCGATATTGGTTAGCGCTTCGGCGGTGAAGAAGGCTTGGTGTCCGGTGATCAGTACATTATGGAAGGTCGTCAGGCGCATAAACTGGTCATCGTTAATCACGCCTTGAGAGAGGTCTTCGAAGAACAGCTGCTCTTCCTCTTCATAGACATCCAGCCCTAAGCGGCCGATTTTGCCGCTTTTCAGGCCTGCTATGACGGCTTGGGTATCGACCACCCTTCCGCGGCCGGTATTGATCAGCATGACGCCTTCCTTCATTTGCGCGATGGCATCGGCATCAATCAAATGGTGAGTCTCAGGCGTCAACGGGCAGTGCAGCGAGATAATGTCGGCGCTGGCAAACAGCGTTGCTAGCGGCACGTACTCAACAAAGGATTTAGCATCCGGGCTGGGAAACGGGTCGCTGGCCACTACCCGGCAACCAAAGCCGTGCATAATATCGGCAAAAATCAGCCCAATATGCCCAGTTCCAATAATGCCTACCGTTTTACCGTGCAGGTCGAACCCCAGCAGGCCATCCAGGGCAAAATTACCCTCCCGCACACGGTTGTAAGCGCGATAAGTCATGCGATTAAGGCTCAGCACTAGGGCGACCGCGTGTTCTGCCACTGCGTGGGGGGAGTAGGCAGGCACCCGTACCACTGTGATGCCTAACCGTTCGGCGGCAGCCAAATCAACATGGTTGAAGCCCGCCGAACGCAGCGCCACTAATCTTGTGCCACCGTTATGCAGTTGCTCTAACACGGCGGCATCAAGGCAGTCATTCACGAAGGCGCAAATCGCGTCAAAACCGTTGGCTAAGGTCGCCGTGTCTTCAGTTAAACGCGCCTCAAAAAAGCTTAAGTGGTGGCGTTGCCCCGAGTTGGCGCGTGTAAGAAAAGTGCGGTCGTAGGGTTTAGCACTAAACACGGCGATGCGCATGGGCTTTACTCGTTGAGCGGTTTTAGCGGCTCCCAATCCGAACGATTAGCTAGAAATTCCGGCCTGGGCCGGTTACCGCAGTAAGGGTCGTGCAGCGTGTTTTCAACACTGTTGTAAACAAAGAACAGATTACTTCTCGGCCAGCAAGACATATTTATGTTCGAGCCGTGCATGGTATTGCATTCAAAGATCACCAGCGAACCGGCAGGCCCCTTGGGAGCTTCGATATCGTTTTCTAGCATTATCTCGCGAAGGCTACTGGCTGGGGGCACGCCCACCTCTTGGCTTTTCAGCGRCTCTTTATAGTTATTTTCCGGCGTTCGTCCGACACACGGAACAAAATAATGATGCGAGCCAGGGATCAACATTAATGGGCCGTTAAATTCACCGTTGTCAGTGAGTACGATGGAGCAACTTAACCCACGCATACGTGGCATGCCGTCTTCGCTATGCCATGTTTCAAAGTCGGAGTGCCACTCAAACCCTTTGCCTTTAAAACCTGGTTTATAGTTAATCCGTGACTGATGAATATATACATCGCTGCCCAGCAGTTGCTTAACAATCGCCAATAGCTTGGGATCCTGGGTCAAGCGCTGAAAGCGTTTTGAAACATCGTGGATGCCGAAAATAGTACGAATCTCTTCACGCCCAGGTTCAAGAATAGTGCCTTCTGAAAGTTTCAGATCAGCATCGTCTTCATACTCGCGCAGTTCTTTAAGAAAAACCTGCATGTCATCAGCGTCAAAAAATCCTTCAAACGACAGAAATCCTTTTCTTTCGTACTCATCAATTTCTGATTTGCTTAAGGGGCCATTCGCAAGCTGTGACTCATCGCCGTATACCACTGGATCGATGCGTTCAAACATTCCCAACTTTCGTTCCAAGCGAGTAGGGAATAAGTCTTGTGTATCGTTCATGGCAAACTCCTCCGTTAGTATCCATGTCAAGTAACGCTTTTAGGGGCTACTTATAAAACGTAGACGCCAAAACGCACCACAGCAATAACGCTATGTCAGCCGGCTCATCGTGCCAGCAATCATCGTTTTTAAATTCATGTTTTTAAAACAAGAGACGGAAAGCGAGGAGCGGGAGTCGAAAGGCAGTATAGGAAGCGAGAGGGTAGCAGGGGCTAAAAAAAGAAAGCCGCTCCAATGGAGCGGCAAAAAAGACCGTGACTAGCAATGAGAGGGAGAAACCATGACAGGAAACTGGCGGTTTCTGTCGTGGTTGCCAGCGTCTCATTAAACGCTGACAACCACATTGTAATAGTTCTCATTTACCCCGTCAATACAAATACGAATATTTTTTATTACCGCTTGTCGAAGGCAAAGATCACAATCGCCTACACAGGAGATAAATAAAAAATTGGCACGCATAAAAAAAGAAAGCCGCTCCAGAGGAGCGGCAAAAAGACCGTGACTAGCAATGAGAGGGAGAAACCATGACAGAAAACTGGCGATGAATGTTATCCAAGCAGCTGTCGTGGTTGCCAGCGTCTCATCAAACGCTGACAATTACACTGTAATAGTTCTCATTTACCTCGTCAACACAAATACGAATATTTTTTATTTAGCATTCCAGCCTCGCCGTCAGCTAACCAACTGCAGCCAAAACGGCAGGGTAAGCATKGCCAACAGGGTTTGGCCGGTAATGATCGCGGCCATGAGCTCGGCATCGCCCCCCAACTGACGGGCTAAGATATACGCAGAGGTAGCCGTAGGGAGTGCTGCAAACAGTAGCGCTACGTCGCGGCTTACCGGATCCAGCTGTAGTATCCAGGTTAATGCCAATACCAGCGCGGGCATGAGCAGCAGTTTAACGCCATTGGTGGCCAGCACTCCGCGATCAATACGCAGCAGCGCCGCAGGACGCAGCGCCACCCCGACGGCCACCAAACCCAATGGCAGCGCCGCACGCCCCAGTAGCTCAACCGTATCTTGACTCCAGCCAGGCAAACCAACGCCCGACAGGTTCAGGCCAATACCCGCCAAGCAGGCCAGAATCAGCGGATTTTTAATCAACGCCATGGCACTTTTACCTACGCTAGCACCGCCTAGAGTGCCAGCCGCGACAAAGCTGGCCACACACATCACGTTAACCACTGGCACCATTAGTGCCACGGCGACGGCTGCGGTGGTCGCTCCTAGGCTGCCGTGTAGCGCGGCGGCGCCAGCAACGCCTACATAGGTATTAAAACGTACCGCGCCTTGAAATACCGACGTAAACGCCGCAGGTGTTAGCTTTAGCCAGCCGCGTAAACGCCAGAGCAGCAGGCCAAACAGCACCATCGCGCCGAGTAACACCATTGCAAGGCGGCCGACCGGAACTTGGCTCACATCGGCAGTCGCCAAGGTGCCCACCAGCATGGCGGGAAACAGCACAAAGTAGATCAGCCGCTCCATCTGCGGCCAAAAAGTGTCGCTAGGCCAACGCCAATAGCCCAGCACGGCGCCCAGTAAGATCAACAGAAATAGTGGGCCTAAAGCGCCAGTGATACTCTCCATTTATGTCCCTTTTGCCTGCGACATCCCAGCACAGCGATATCGGCGCGATTACTGTTACCATGATCAAACTTCCCGCCTCACGGCTCGCGTAGCGATTATTCTGCCATGAAGATGATATCAAAACCTGCACACCCGGCGGGCTTCCCCGTCTTAAGGGTACTGATACTGGTCACTGGCTTGGCGCTGGCGGCCTGCGCGTGGTATGCCTTTGCCCATTGGCTGCACCGCGACAGTGATGTGACATGGTTTCCACCCACTTCAAACTGCGACTTGCATGCCGCGCCCTGCTCCGCCACCCTGGGCGATATAGGCCGTATCACGCTTCACATTGCGTCCATTGGACGGATTGATGCACTGGAGATATTACCACTGGAAGTAGAAGTCGAGGGTGTAACGGCCACGCAGGTCGAGGTAGATTTTATTGGTCGAGATATGGATTTGGGGCTACACCGTTTTGCCCTTAGCGCCGGTGCGCCCGGCCACTTTCAAGGTCAAGGCCAAGTGGGAATTTGTACGCAAAGCGTTATGCCCTGGCGGGCACGTGTCATACTGGAAACCGCAGAAGGCAAGGTAGGCAGCTGGTTCGATTTTGACGTGATTCGGAGTTAACTCACATGGCAAGAAAACCGTTATGGCTAGGCGCGGGGTTGGTGGCGCTTTTGCTGGTGGCCAGCGGGATTGGCCTCTATCAGTATGCTTTCGCCCCCAAAGAGGGGGAGCCTGTAGGCGGCCCAATCGAACTGCCCTCTACCCAGGGTGATTTTTCGTTGACCCAACTGGACGACGATCAAGTTGCGATTGTTTCGTTCGGCTATACGTATTGCCCCGATATTTGCCCGATGACCCAATCGGTAAAGCGCCAAGCCCTGGCCCAACTCTCTGAGGAGCAGCGCGAACGTGTGGTGCCGGTGATGATCACCGTTGATCCCGAACGCGACACCATCGCGCGCATGCAGGAGTACATGGGCTTTTTCGGCGAGGCGTTTATCGGCGCGGTGGGCAGCCAGGAACAGCTTGAGGATGTCGCCTCACGCTATGGGGTGATATGGCGAAAAGTCGAAGCGCCAGATTCAGCAATGGACTACACCATTGATCACAGCGCCTCGCTCTTTTTGGTTAATCACGAGGGCGATATTCTTCAGCGAGTGCTCTACTCACCGMCCCCGCATGGTTTAGTTTCCGCATTAGAGAGCGAACTAGGCAGTTAATCGGCGCTTCTTAATCGGATTCAGGTGCGGATTGTAAACGATCCAACATGGCCATTAACGCGCTAATTTGAGTGCCGCTACGGGTATCGTGCTGCGGGCTTAACTGCCAGGTACTTTCAGCAAACCCCCACCAGTCCCAGCAGCCCTGCGGGTTCGCCATACTGCTTTCTGCCTGAGGATAGAGCACGATTTGCTGATGCGCCGACGCCCAGGCATTTAACCCGGTGTAGCGTATAAACGTATCGCCAATGGCCTCTGCGGTCATTTGGCAACCGTGCAGTGCCAACGTGACCGGGCACTCGCCCGCTTCGCAACCTTTGGGTATAAACACATAGCCCGTATCGGCTAGGCCTTTTACCGCAAACTCTGACTGATCAAATGCGATTAGTTCGCCATCTTGCTCACCCTCTTGCTCACTACCAGGCTCGCCAGCGGCCGAGACATCGCGTTCGGGGTAGAGCCAATCCAGCATTTCTCCGGCAATATCGTCGTCGCAGGATAATAGGAAACTACCGCCACCCTGACGACAATCGCCCCACTCCTGAGGGCCTGGGGCAGCTTCACTGGGTAACCGTACCGGCCAGCCATGCCCTGCATTTTCACTGCGCGCAACGCGCAGTTGATCAGGCGAGGCTAGCCACTGCTGCCACTGCTCTGCAAGCAGGTCGCCGAGCAGTGGCTTCACTACTTCATCCTCTTCGCCGTGCCACAAATAGGCCCTGAGCTGGCTAAGCGCTTGTTTACTACCTATCTGTTCAAGCTCCCTATAGCGCTGGTAACGAGCCTCCAGCTCATCTAATGAAGGTTCCCCCCGGCGGGTCATCATGCACTGATTAAGCGCCAAACTCAGCGAACCCTGCGCACAGCTCCAAGGCCCCGCCGCTAGAACGCCCAAGCCACTAAACCGCTCGGGCCAGGCCACCGCAAGCTGGGTCGCCATATAACCGCCCGACGATACCCCCACCACGCTGGCCTGCTCACTGGCAGCACTTAAGGCAGGTAAATCCTCAGGCTCGTCGGTCGTCTCCGCTTGAGCCATCAGCGGGACACATACACCAACGCAAAGCAGCGCGTAAGCGATGGGGTGCACAGTGAAGTGGGGGGCTGAGCGCATCGCTTATTCGACGCCTAACAGTTCAACGCGGAAGGTCAGTACTTCGTTAGGCCCAATCGGCCCTTGGCCATTCTCGCCGTAAGCAATATCCGCGGGGATATAGAGCATCCAGCTATCGCCAACGCTCATCATCTGCAGCGCTTCCTGCCAGCCTTCGATCACCTGATTGGTCTGGAAGCTGACGGATTCACCGCGCTCAAAAGAGCTATCGAAAACGGTGCCGTCCAGCAGCATGCCTTCATAGTTCACTTCGACGGTATCTTCAGGGCCAGGCGTGGCACCATCGCCAGATTCAAGCACTTCATACTGAAGGCCAGAGTCGGTCACGGTCACTTCATCGCGCTCAGCGTTTTCAGCCAGGAAGGCTTCGCCCTCTTCGAGACTCATTTGTGCCATCTCTTCAGCTTCGGCTTCACGCGCTTGCATTGACTGCTCTTGGAACGCCATCAACGCCTCGGTCATCTCTTCTTCACTGAGCGCTAAGTCATTGCCTTCAAACACATCGCGCATGCCATCTGTGAACGCATCCAGGTCTAGGTCTTCGATGTCTGCCTGCATACTTTCACCCAGGGTGACACCCAAGCTATAAGCCAAGCGCTGTTCATCGGTTTCTGGCGCTGCTGCGGCAAACGGGGCGACCAAAAGCAAACCTGTCAGAGCCGTGGTAGAGAGCAGTCGTTTCATGAAAGATCCTTTTATCTTGTATATAGCGGCGTCGAGCGCCAATAGTGTTATGCAAAGACTAACACCCACCGCCCCGAGCTGCATCTTCGGGACGGTGGGTGTTAGTAAGACCACAACATGAGCGAGAGGTTTAGCGGATTTAGACGACCAGCGTGGGGCAGTGGGCGGCTCCCGCCACACGCTGAGAAACGCTTCCCAGCAACGGGTTCTTCTCACCATTGGTACCCTGAGCACCAATCACAATAAGGTCGCACTCTCGCTTACGGGCGAAGCGGACGATGATACGCGATGGTCGGCCGCCTTTTACAAAAGCGCGTACGAGCGCGCTGTCCGCGCCCAGCTCAATAGCGTGGGATTTGGCATGCACGGCGATCTCGGTGGCGTACTCTTTTAGCGCATCATCCGGGATATCCAGCTGGTTGGGCCGCACCATCGAGAGTGAGGCTTCCAGCAAACTGTGGTGTTTAAACACGCACAGCAGATAAAGCTCAGCGCCGGTCAGCATATGCAAGCCCACCGCTTTTTCCAGCGCCCTTAAGGCGCCTTTAGAACCATCCACCGGGACTAAAATGCGATTAAACATTCGCGTACTCCTTGTGGCTGKTTAGCGGAAGGCAACATCGCGCAGGAACAGCGCAATTTGCGGGAACATGATCAGCAGAGCGGCGGCTAAAATCAGCATGAAAATAAACGGCGGAGTGCCTTTGATCACATCCCAATAGGGGCGCTTGAAAATCGCAATCGCCGTGAAAATATCGCACCCGAAGGGCGGGGTTGCCGAGCCTATCGCCACCTGCAAGGTGATCAAAATACCCACCAGTACCGGGTCGAGCCCAGTGGCCTCAATGGCAGGGGTAAAGATAGGCGTCAATACCAGAATGACCACAATCGGATCGACAAACATACAGGCAACGAAGAAGGCGATACAGATAGCAATCAGCACGCCCGTGGGACCTGCTTCATTAMCCCCCACCGCCTCCAGAATCATTTGTGGTATTTGTGCAAACGAAATGATCCACGAGAAGCCATTACCCACCGCCACCAGGATAAACACCACGGCGGTAATTAAACCGGTAGATTTGGCGATGGCATAAATGTCATTCATCTTAAGTGAGCGGAAAACCACGAACTCAAGCAAAATGGCATACAGCACACAAGCCGCTGCTGCTTCAGTCGGACTGAAGATACCGCCGTAAATACCACCGACAATAATCACCGGAAAACCAAGCGGCCAAAGCGCCTGCTGAACCGCTACTGCGCGCTCTTTCCAGCTCGATTTTGCTTCAGTAGGTACATCTTTAACGATGGCGTAGATAATGCAGTAAGTCGAGAACATAAGCAGGATCATTAACCCTGGCCCAATCCCGGCAATAAATAGCTCACCGATGGAAGTACCCGAGATCACCCCGTAAATAATCATGCCGATACTGGGGGGGATCAAGAACGCAATATCGCTGGCATTGATGATCAACGCCAGCGTGAAAGAGTCCGAGTAGCCCGCTTTAAGCATCTTGGGCCGCAGCGGCGAACCAACGGCCACCACGGTCGCCTGGGTAGAACCGGATACAGCACCAAATAGTGTGCACGAAGCTGCCGTGCTTACCGCTAAGCCGCCTTTAATATGACCGATAAACGCCATAACCATATCGATCAAGCGGTTAGCGGACTGACCACGCGTCATAATATCAGCAGCAAGAATAAACATGGGTACGGCAATGAGCGAAGCTGGCCGTATGCCCGCCATCATCTGCTGGATCAGCGTATCCATCTGGCCGAAGCCGTTAAACATCATATAGAAGCCGATTACCGCAGCGGTAATCAGCGGAATCATCATTGGAAAGCCCAGCAGCAGCAGGGCAATCATGGTGGTGACCATTATTGTCGTCATAGCTGTTCCCCTAGGGTGCAGTGCCCCGCGTTAAACTTCAGTTTCCGTATCTTTATAACCATCCACCACGCCCGTCGAGAGATAGACATCGCGGGACGTTAAGTTTTTAACGGCGGTTAGCAAGTATTGAATACCGGTGATGAAAAAGCCCATCGGCACCCATAGGTAGATGATCCACACCGGTAAGCCCAAGGAGGGCAACACGCGGCCTTTGCTCTGCAGATCAAGGATATAAACAACTGAATAGTAGAGGAGGAAAAACATCACCAGCGAGGTAAACAGCGCAATGCAGATCATCAGCACTTTGCGCCCGCCTACCGGCAACGCATCATAAATAGCCGACATGCGTATATGGCGGCCATGGCGGGCGGCATAGCCAACCCCCGCAAAGGTGATCATAATAATCAAAATGCGGTTTAACTCACCGGAAAACATAATGCTGTTGCCAAATACAAAACGAGCTACCACATTGGTGACCGTATTCAGCGCCATTAGCAAAACACCCATCGCGAGAATCACGGCTTCTATTTTGCTAATTGCAGTGTCGATCACGCCCAGTACCCCCGGCAAACCGGAGCGGTAACTCTTTTCCATCTCATCATCGGTCATGGCCGGACTCCTTTTGAACGGCTCTAACGGCACCCGTTAAGTGCCGTTGGCACAATAAACACAGCGTTATTCCAGGCCTATCTAATGCACACCTGTCTAGCCCACATCTACTTCGTACCACTGGCGAGGAGTGAAATCTAGCGTAACGGCATGCAGCTGCCGGTGATTCAACGCTAGATGTACGTAACCCAACAGTAACGACGTTAAAACAGCCCCGAAGGGCCTACGCCTTACCAACACAAAATAAAAAGGGGCAGCCTTTGCTGCCCCTTGATAATCACTCGTGCGCCAGTGTGGCTTGGAGGGTGATTACTCGTTGGTTACGGCTTCAAGGTCAGCTTTAAACTGCTCAAGTAGCTCTTCACCACCTTCACCGGTCATTTCCAGGAAGGCTTCTTCGACTTGCGGGGCGCGGTCACGGAAGGCTTGAATTTGCTCTTCGTCGAGACGTGTCACGGTCACTTCATCAGATGCTTCCTGAATCTTCTCTAACGACTCTTCGGCCAAGCCTTGGATATGCTCGATGGTATGGTCGTAAGCCGCTTGTGAGGCTTCATTCACCAACGTTTGATCTTCTTCAGACAGGCCTTCGTAGAAGTCCTGGTTGGCCATCATCGCGGTGGTGAACCAGCCGTGGCCGGTAAACGTCAGGTGCGGAGACACCTCATACAGACCGCCGGACTCGATCCAGAAAATCGGATTCTCTTGCCCGTCAATGATGCCGGTCTGCAGGCCACCGTAAACTTCGCCCCAAGGCAGCGGCGTCGGCGTCGCACCAAAGGCTTCATAAGTTTCCGACAACAGCGGGTTGGTCATGGTACGGATTTTCTTATTATCCATATCTTCCGGCGAGCTGATCGGCTCGTCGGTGGTCACGACCATTTCGCCTTCTGGATACATCTTCAATAGCTCTAGGCCTTGCTCGGCGTAAAGCTCAGGAAACATTTCGTTGATCGCCTTACTTTCGTCAAAGAAGGTCAGTACGGTTTCTTCGTCGGTAGGCAGTAGGTAGGGAATGAAGAAGATTTGCGCTTCAGGGATCAGCGCACCAGTGAAGCCAGGCGACTGGTTAACGAACTGCAGAATGCCGTTCTGAGTCTGCTCCATAATGTCGTCAGACTCACCCAGCTCACCAAAGCGGTAAACTTGTACGGKGTGGTCTGAGTTGTCTTCAATATACTCTTTGAAAGCATAGGCGAAGACGTCTTGAACGTCGCCTTCATACTCTTCGTGAGCGTAGCGCCAGTTGTCTGCTTGAGCAGCGGCGCTGAGACCGAACAGCAGTGCACCCACACTGGCCGTTGTCATTAATTTAGAGGTTACAGAACGAGTAGAAACGGATTTGCTTGCCTTCATGCGGTGTTCCCCTTGCAGTGGTAAGCGCGCTGTACGAATGCGCAACAACCTAGTTTTTAAAACCCTACGGTTAAAATTCAATGCTTTAAAAGTAGGGTAGCCTCGCGCTTCTCAACACGACGCTGTTGTTCGCCAACCGGGGTTAACTAACCCATATTCCGATATCCACTAACAGGCAGTGATGGTGTTCATACTGCATGCTAGCAGGCGAATAACGCTAGGTATTTCAAAAACAGCTTAAATTCAGGCTAGCGCGCTCCTTGGTGAGGGTCAAGCTGGTAAGTAAGCGTTTGTAGCGAATAAAGCCATGCATTTTGGGTCTTTATACTGCCGCCGGAGGCATGATCACTTTGGCTATAGAGCAGCTGTTTTCGTAGCCAATTCGCCGCATCTGGCGGCATTTCGGCAATATTTCTCACACGTTTTTCATCGCTTGGCGCCTCACAAACCCACGTTTGCCAACGTTGAAGGTTCTCACGCTCAGCCATCAACTCTGCCTGTTTGATGGTTTCGCGCAGCGCTGTTACGGACTCACTTGTCGCCGCCATAGCTTTTAAATCGCGGCGTAATCCACGCAAAACCTCCGTCACTTGGCACTGCCACAAGCGGCGCTGCTCTCGCTCACGTTCGAGTGCAGCAGGCATGGCTTCTAAACCGCACGAATAGAGCCAGCAATGCAGCAGCACCTCGCAAACGTCAAGCCCGGCATCGTCTTGCAGCGTTAGGCAGGCGGCCTCAACGCCGGGCTTGGTATAGAGCGCCAGGGCAAAATCCCATAACGGTGTCTGCTGTAGGCGCTGCAATCGGGTAGAATCAAGCGCAATAGAGTTTCGCATCAAATGACCCACTTTCTTCGGGAGAAGGCATGATCGCACTGCGCCAAGTCGCCCTGCAACGCGGCACGCAAACGCTACTCGACAACGCGGACGTTACCCTTAATAACGGGGTAAAGGCSGGGATTATCGGGGCAAACGGCGCCGGTAAATCGAGCCTATTCAAACTCTTGCTCGGCGAGCTTGCCCCCGACCAGGGGGATGTCGAGATGAGCGGCGGCCAGCGCATTGCGCATATGGCCCAGGAAGTTGACGCCCTCGACCGCCCGATTATTGAGTATGTACTCGATGGCGACTTGGCGCTACGCAAGGCTGAAGCCGACTTGTTGGTTGCCAGGGAAGCCGGTGAAGCCCACCGAGAAGCCGAACTGCACGGTTTAATTGAAMCCCTGGATGGCTACCGCGCAGAATCACGTGCGGCGCAGCTACTGGTGGGGCTGGGCTTCGTTCAGTCTGACCTTACTCGACCACTCTCGGCGTTTTCCGGCGGCTGGCGGATGCGGGTTAATCTGGCCCGCACGCTGTTTATGCCTTCTGATCTACTGCTGTTGGATGAGCCCACCAACCACCTGGATCTGGACGCCTTACTGTGGCTGGAGCAGTGGCTGACCCGCTACCCGGGCACCCTGCTGCTGATTTCCCACGACCGCGACTTCCTGGATGCGGTGTGCGACCACATCGTGCATATGCATCACCAAACCCTGGAGCTTTACCGCGGTAATTACTCCCAGTTTGAGCGCACCCGCGCTGAAAAGCTGGCCCTGCAGCAAGCGGAAGCCGCCAAACAGCAAGCGCGCCGGGAAGAGATCGAGCGTTTTATCGCCCGCTTCCGTGCCCAGGCAACCAAGGCGAAGCAGGCGCAAAGCCGGGTCAAAATGCTTGAACGGATGGAAGATATCGCCGTCGCCCACGTGGACTCCCCTTTTCACTTTACGCTACCCGCCGCCGACAAAACCTCGCACCCACTGCTGGTGCTGGATCAGGCGCAGCTAGGCTATCCGGGCGAAAATGGGGGTGATGACAATGTGCAGTTGGATAAGGTCAACGTTACGTTACTACCCGGCAGTCGCATTGGCCTGTTAGGCCCCAACGGGGCGGGTAAATCGACGCTGATTAAGTCGCTCACCGGGGAACTGGCGCTGCTTAATGGCAAGCGCGTACCCGGTGAGCACTTGGCGATTGGTTACTTCGCTCAGCATCAGCTTGAAGGGCTGGATGTCACCTCGACGCCTTTTGTGCACGTGCAACGCCTTTCGCCCACCGCCAGCGACCAAGATATCCGCAACTTCCTGGGCGGCTTTGGCTTTAAGGGCGACGACGCCTTCGGCAAAGTTGCCAACTACTCCGGGGGAGAGAAAGCGCGGCTGGCGCTGGCGCTCGTCGCTTGGCAGAAACCCAACCTGCTGCTGCTCGATGAGCCCACCAACCACCTGGACTTAGAGATGCGCGAAGCGCTGACCCAAGCGCTGGCCAGTTTCGAGGGTACGGTTATTCTGGTCTCCCACGACCGTCACCTGCTGCGCGCCACAGTCGACGAGTTCTGGAAAGTGGCGGATAACCGCGTCGAGCCCTTCGATGGCGATTTGGAAGACTACCGGGTTTGGCTCAAAGCGCGCTTGGAAGAGAGTCGCCGGGATTCCCGTGGCGAAAAAGCCGAGCGCCAGAACCAGCAACCCAGCGGCGACAGCCGTGAAGCACGCAAAGCGTCACGCAAAGCAGCCGCCGAGCTGCGCGAAAAGCTGCGCCCGCTGAAAAAACAGCGTGATCAAGCCGAAAAAGCCATGGAAAAGGCCCAGCAGGAACTCGATAAGGTAGAGCAAGTGTTGGCAGACCCAGAGCTCTACACCGACAGCGCCCGCAAAGCCGAACTGACCAAGACGCTTAGCCAACAAGCGGAAATTAAAGCGCGTTTAGATGAGTCGGAACGGCAGTGGCTGAGCGCCGAAGAGTCACTAGAGGCAATGGAAGCAGAACTGCTCGCCAGTGAAGGTGTAGAAAGCTAGTCCTCGAAAGCTCATTCTCGAAAACAGGGCTAGCTTTCCAGCAAGAACGTTACCGGGCCATCGTTGATTAGCGCTACCTGCATATCGGCGCCAAATTCTCCGGTAGCAACATGCGGCCAGGCAGTTTTCGCTTGGCTAACCAGCAAGTCAAACAGCTCTTCGCCTTTGGCTGGTGGCGCAGCGCTGGAGAAACTGGGGCGCAGCCCTTTGTGGGTATCTGCCGCCAGGGTGAACTGGGAAACGAGCAGCAAACCGCCGTTCACCTGCTGAAGGTTGCGATTCATTTTGCCCTCGGCGTCGCTGAAGACCCGGTAGTGGAGCAGTTTATGCAGCAGCTTTTCTACACCAGCGGCGTTATCATGCTTCTCCACGCCCACCAGCGCCAGCAGCCCGTGATCAATACTGCCAATCACCTCGCCTTCCMCCTCTACGCTAGCGCGCCTCACACGCTGAATTAGTGCCTTCACTCAGCCTCTCCCGAACTAACAAACGGTCATTGTAACCACCGTCTGTTAATTTTTCCTGAGTTAACTTCCCCCTAATAGCGCATCGCGAAAATCTTCACCCAGCGGCCGCTCGCCTAGCCAAATGCCGAACATGGCGCTGGCCAGATCTGCGTTACCACCCTCAAATAGCGTGTCGCCGTTGAGTGCCAGGCGCAGTGTGTCACCGTCCCAACTCAGCACATAGCGATCCTGCGGCTCGACATCCTGATAGCTTTGATTAAAGGCGTTAATGTCTGCTTCCAACTGGGAAAACTCGTAGGCGGTAAGACTCTTTTGCAGCGTTTCTGTGGTGGCTTCAGCGAAGTCGGGGGCGTCGAKGGCATGAAAATAAGCGAGCTCCAGGCGCCGTGGTACGTCGCCCAACGGTTGCGGCTGGGTTTCTCCCTCAAGCTGATAATAGGCGCCGGCGTAGGCCGTCCAGATCATGTAACGAAACACGCCGCTCCCAATAAGGCGATAGCGTTGGCCGTGCTCCTCGACTGTGCGCTCAAATGCTTCGCCTTTTTCGGTCACGCTGCTGGCCATCACCCAAGGCATGAGCAATAGGCCAGCTAACAGCAATGACAACTGGACGGTGCGCCTAGCACCCAATAAGCATGTGTACATAGAACCTCCTTATGGCAGATATCTATACATACCGATACGCCAAATAAAGGTTCCGTACAATATTTATTATTATCAGCACAGCACTTTTTCTAATAGCACTCGCTTACCAGGCTCGACAGAGCATCAGATCGCAGTGAGGTTCACATAGCAGCATCTCGGTTAGCTGGCTGGTGTGATGGGGTTGTCCACGGCTGCCGATCATCACCAGATCAGGCGAGTGGCGCTTCAGATACGCCTGCAGTACGTCGCAGGGCGCGCCTTGCTCTAGCACTAATTCAACATCGGGAACGCCTTCAAGCTCTCCCATCAGGCTATCAATTTCGTTATTCAACTGCTCGCGCAGCCGCAGCACCTCATGCTCCCGCCAGTGGGCGTAATAGGCCTGCGATCCCAATTCGCGTTCGCCGGGCAGTGTCCAGGCGTGTAGTAGGGTGAGCGTGGCTTCGGGAAAGCGAATCAGCGCCTCTTTCAGGGTGTGTCGCGCCGTCAGCGAAAAATCGATAGGTACCAGGATGTGCTGCCAGGGCTGAGTGGGCTGGKGAGAAGAGACCACCACCGGGCAAGGCGCACTGCGTAGCACACGCATGACGGTGGTACCCGCCAGCAGGTCTTTTTGCCCACGCTTGCGATGCATGCCCAGCACAATCAGCTCGGCGTTGCGCTCGTGGGCTTCGCGGACAATTTCAACGTGAGGTGAGCCTGTCACGGTCTGAATCAGCGTTTTAGGCGCCTCTAGGGCGTAGTCTTCGCGTAGATCCGTCAACATGGTGGTGATGTCTTCTACCACCGCGCTTTCGACATCACGCAGAACACGCCGCGGCAGGTAAGCATCCAACACGTGCAGTATGTCCAGCTGAACACCTCGGGCGTAGGCCAAGCGTAACGCCCGGGCAAACGCAGCGCGATTGTCAGCAGAAAGATCGGTGGCAAACAAGATCGTACGAGGCATGGCGAAACGCTCCTCGGCTGAGCAGCCCAGCCTTACAAGCCGTTAAGCAAACACTCCTTAGCATGGTGTGCAATGCGCTTTCTCGCAAGCGACCGATGACCAAAATCGATTAAAGCACTACACCCAATCACCACCAGGCGTGAAAATGGTGCACCGGGCCGCGCCCTTTACCCACGTTTAAGCGCACGCTCGCCTCCAGCGCTGCATGCAGCCACTGCTTGGCATCGCTGATGGCGGCTACCGGGGCATCCGTGTCGGCATTTACGGGTAGCTTCGCTAGGCAGGCGGCAATCGCCGAAGAGAGCGCACAGCCGGTACCGTGCAAATTGTCGGTATCGATACGCGAGGCGGGCAACCACTCATGGCCATTGGGGGTTGCCAGCAAATCCGGGCAGGTCGCCCCACGCAAATGGCCGCCTTTCAACACCACATAGGGAGCGCCCAACTGCGTTAAGCCCGGCAGCATCGCCTCCATGGCGTCTAAACTGGTGGGCGACGGCATGTCGAGCAGCACCGCGGCTTCCGGCAGATTAGGGGTAATCACATCGGCCAGCGGCACGAGAATATCGCGTACGGCGCGAATGCCGTCATCGTCAACCAGAATATCGCCGCTCTTAGCGACCATCACAGGGTCGAGCACAATCCAGCGTGGCCTGCGCTGGCGCAGCACGTCGGCGATCACCTCAGCAACCTCGCGGCTGGCCACCATGCCAATTTTGACCGCCTCTATCGCTACATCATCCAGCAGGTGTTCCAGCTGCTCGCGAATAGCCTGGGGAGCGACAGGATACACCGAGGCCACCCCGCAGGTGTTTTGGGCAATCACCGCGGTAATCACGTTGGTGCCAAAAACGCCAAGGGCTGAGAAGGTTTTCAAATCGCCCTGCAGACCAGCACCGCCAGAAGGGTCGGAACCTGCGATGGTAAGCACATTGCGAAGACGGGGATGGGTAGACATGGGGCTCCTTCACGGCAAAATCGGCAACAAACGCTACTGTGTGCCTAGGATACCCAAGCTGAGCGCCTTATGCTGCTGAAAACGTACACACCAGACACACAAAAGCCGCCCGCAGGCGGCCATTGCGTTCGTGTGCGTCAAGCATGACAAACTATTGAGCAGTGTCACCTTCCGGGTTGCGGGCGTTGTAGTACGCCTGCTCGGAGATGGCGTGGTAATCCTCGACTTTTTCCTGGAACGCTTGATAGGAGTCATAGATACGCGTGGCTAATTCGCTCGATTCCGCCAACTCGGCGACTACATCCTGGGAGTGCTCACGGGCCTGGGCCAGTACGTCGTCGGGGATGCGGCGTAGCTCAACATCGTGCTCGTTGACCAGAGTTTCCAACGCATCGTTGTTACGTGCGGTGTACTCATCCAGTACGCTCTGGTTAATGTCGCTAATAGCAGTACGCAGGATCGCCTGCAGATCCGCGGGCAGCTCTGCGAAGGCTTCTTCGTTAACGATCGCCTCGAACATGACCGTCGGTTCGTGCCAGCCAGGATAGTAGTAATAATCAGCGGCTTGATGCAGGCCGAATGCTAGGTCATTATAGGGGCCAATCCACTCGGTTGCGTCAATCGCGCCCGATTGCAGCGAGGTAAAGATCTCACCGCCGGGCATATTCACAATGGCGACACCCATGCGGCTCATTACTTCGCCGCCCAGGCCCGGCATGCGCATTTTCAGGCCGTTCAGATCGTCAACGGAGTTGATCTCTTTGTTGTACCAACCGCCCATCTGCACGCCTGAGGCACCGGCGACCATTACGTCAACGCCGAAGTCATCGTAAAGCTCGTTCCACAGCTCCATACCGCCGCCATAGCTTAGCCAGGCATTCATCTCTTGAGCATTCATCCCAAACGGCACGGCGGCGAAGAACTGTGCAGCGGGGGCTTTGCCCTTCCAGTAGTAGGAGGCAGAGTGGCCGAGTTCAGCGGTGCCATCGGAAACGGCGTCAAATACCTCAAACCCTGGTACCAATTGGCCAGCCCCAAAGACCTCAATGGTGAGGCGGCCATCTGACATTTCATCGACCAACTGCGACAGGCGCTCGGGGCCTTGGCCAACCCCTGGGAAATTCTTCGGCCAGGAGGTCACCATTTTCCAACGGAACTCCTCCTCTTGAGCCTGGGCGTGGTTATCAAAGCTTGATACCACCAGCAAACTGGCGGAGAGAGCGGTCACCATAGCGATGGCAACGGGGAGTGTCTTGGCTTTCATACCATAATCCTCTTACTTTCTATTATTACTATTATTGAGTAGGGAATACTCCGCCTAGCGTAGAACACTAGGCGGTTTGCTGCAGGCCATGAATGGCTCTTGACTGCTTTTTAGTTAGGTTGCCACTTCTTAACGTTGATAGCAGCGATGTTTTTCAACTAACCCTTTATTAGCCAAACTGCGCGGGCAGCCATGTGGCCAACTGTGGGAAAAACGTCAGCATGAGCAACATACCCAGCTGCATCAGGATAAACGGAATAACCCCACGGTAAATCGCCGACGTGGACACAGAAGGCGGCGCCACACCGCGCAAGTAGAACAGCGCGAAGCCAAACGGTGGCGTTAAGAACGAGGTTTGTAGGTTGATCGCGATCATAATGCCCAGCCAAATCGGGTCGAGCCCCATGGCGAGCAGAATCGGGCCGACAATCGGCACCACCACAAAGGTGATTTCGATAAAGTCGAGAATAAAGCCGAGCAGGAAAATCACCAGCATGACAATGAGCGTCGCGCCAACCACGCCGCCGGGCATACCCTCGAACAGTTCGGTGACCATATGTTCGCCGCCATAAGCACGAAACACCAGCGAAAACAGCGCCGCGCCAATCAGGATCAAAAACACCATGGTGGTCACGTGCGTGGTCGAGCGCAGCACGTCTTTCAGCGTCTTCATGTCGAGCTGACGATAAGCCAGCGCCAACACCAGAGCACCGAAGGCACCTACCGCAGAGGCCTCTGTGGGCGTGGCAAAACCGCTTAAGATTGAGCCTAATACCGCTACAATCAACACCACAGGGGGCACGAGCCCTTTGAGCAGCAGCATGCCAATCCCTGAGGTATGGCCAAGCTCGGCCATTAACTCTTCACGGTCGGCAGCAGGCGCCATATGCGGGCGCAACCACGCCACCAAGGCGACGTAAATCATATACATCACTACCAGCAGCAAGCCAGGCACTAGCGCGCCCATAAACAGGTCGCCCACGGAAACCGTTTTAGGGCTAAAAATGCCCATATCCAGCTGCGCTTGCTGATACGCCGATGACAGCACGTCACCCAGCAGTACCAGGGCAATGGAAGGGGGAATGATTTGGCCTAGGGTGCCGGTAGCGCAAATGGTGCCGGTGGCCAACGATGTGCTATAGCCACGCTTGAGCATCGTCGGCAGCGACATCAGCCCCATGGTGACCACGGTGGCCCCCACAATACCGGTTGAGGCCGCCATCAACATACCCACCAGCGTCACCGAAATACCCAACCCACCGCGCATAGCGCCAAACAGCAGGGCCATGGCGTCCAGCAGCGTCTCAGCCACTTTGGATTTTTCCAGCAACACGCCCATCAACACAAACAGCGGTACCGCCAACAGCGTTTGGTTGGTCATTATGCCGTAGAGCCGATTGGGCAAGGCGGCGAGATAGCCACTATCAAAGTTGGCGTCGATACCGATGGCTTCCAGACCCAGCCCCATTCCAGCAAACAGCAGCGCCGTGCCCGCCAGCGAGAGCGCCACGGGAAAGCCGAACATCAACACAATACAGATAACGGCAAATAAAATAATCGGCATAAATTCCAGCATCAAACACGCTCCTCAAGATGATTGCCACCGGCAGCAGAAGGCACTATCCGCCCGGCCATCACGTAGCCATTGCGCACAAGCTCAATCACGCCTTGCACGATCATCAGCACGGCAAACAGCGGTATTAAGGTTTTCAGTGCATAGACGGCCGGAATACCGCCGTAATCAGGGGAGGTTTCCAGAATACGCCAGGAGTTGACAACGTAGCCCAGGCTGGAAGCAATGATAAAGAGCATCACTGGAATCAATAGCGTGATAATACCCACCACATTGATTAACGCTTGGCGGCGCGGGGTCATGCCTCGGTAGAAGATATCCACCCGCACATGGCCGTCGTGGCGAAAGGTATAGGCGGCCGCCAGCATAAACACGCTGGCGTGCATATACATCACGAGCTCTTGCATAAAAATGCTGTTCACACTGAAGGCATAACGAAGCAGTACAATCGCGAACTGAATCAACATCATAATGATGATCAGCCACGCAAGGGTACGCCCGAACCACTCTGAAGCGCGGTCCAGCGCACCTATAAAGGCGGGTAGTTGTGTTGTATCCGACATGGAAGTGTCTCGCGTAAAACGGCTAAGGGGGAATCAGCGCCCCAGACAATAGCGCATATACGCGGACAATGCAGCGCCCTCTCACGGCAAGACAAGCTAATTCTTAAACGCTTGAACGAATAGCCGCCAAACAGGCTTCTGGGAGGGGTAGATCAACGGCGATGGGCAGGTGATCCGAAAACAGGTGGTCTAACACCCGCACTTCGGCGACCTCCAATGATTGCGACAACAGGATATGATCCAGTGCATGGCGCGGCTGCCAGGAGGGGTAGCTGAGTAGGGGTTTAACCGGATGCAGCGGTAGCGACGCACTGAAACGCTCATGGGCATGCAACTGGTCAGGGGTGCAGTTGAGATCCCCCATGACCACCACATGGCGCAGCGGCTGAATAATCTCGCTTAAATAGTTGAGCTGACGCACCCGACCACGATGACTAAGCGCTAAATGGGCAACAAATATATGCAGCGCATCCGGCCCTTCACCAAAGCGTGCGTGAATCGCGCCGCGGCCTGGCATGGCACCTGGCAGACGGTGCTCTTCTACTTGGCTAGGCACCAAACGCGAGAGCAAACCGTTACTGTGTTGAGCAATACGCCCCAGATTGCGGTTGAGCTGCTGAACGTGGTGGGGAAATCCCGCTTTGGCAGCGAGATACTCCACTTGGTTGACGCGGCTTGAGCGAAAACTGCCMCCATCGACCTCTTGCAGCCCCACCACGTCAAACTGGCTTAGCACTTCACCCATTACATCCAGCCGCTTCTGGCGACGTGGGTGAGGCAGTAGGTGCTGCCAGCTACGAGTGAGGTAGTGATGGTACGCCGAGGTCTGGATGCCAACCTGCAAATTAAAGGTTAGCAAACGCAGATGCCCATCTTCCAACAACCTCGTGCAAGTGCCGCTTAACGCTGCCTCATCACGCTCTCTGGCTTCGCGTAACACGATTATTCTGCGCGCTCTTCACGCACCTGCTCAACCAACGCTTCAGCGATTTTCGGCATGTTTTCAAGGCTACCCGCTGAGCTCGGCGTCACCAGAAAACGACCATCAATCACCAGGGCAGGCACACCCATTAACTTCATTTTGCGCATACGGTTATTGGCATCATTCACTTCGCTGCGCACACTAAAGTCAGTCAGCGCTTGCTTAGCTTCTTCTTCGCTGACGCCGTAGTTGGCAAAGAAAGCTGCAATCTCATCGGGCTCTGTGAGCGACTGATTTTCCTGATGGATGGCGTTAAAGAAGTCAGCGTGTAACTCCTCTTCGATGCCCAGCGACTCAGCTGCATAGAATGCTGTAGCGTGGGTATTCCAATCCCCGCCCATGGTGGCAGGCATTTTGACGACACTAACGTCATCGTCCAGGGTCTCGTACCACTCGTTAATCGGCGTTTGCAGGCGGTAGCAGTGCGGGCAGCCAAACCAAAATATTTCTGTGACTTCAATTTGCCCGTCGTCAACCTGTGTTTCTACTGGCGATTCAAGCACCTCATAGTGCTGACCTTCCACCACTTCCTGGGCACTCACTGCCGCAGAAAGCCCCAAACCGGCCAGTGCGACCATTACCGTTTTAAACATCGCTCGCGTTTTAGACATTGTAAAAGCTTCTCCATGGGTAAGCGAAAAGTGAGACCGTGGATACATTAGCGGGTTCCCTCAGCTAGCAAACGTTGCCAAGAACGTTKCCTAGTGAGAACCCGCAAACGGCATAAGGAAGTATTTAGGCTGTCTATGTGTGGTTTTAAACGCTAGGGGTTAAAATGTTAGTTCAAGCCCAACACTTAGTTTAAACCCAACACATAGTTAGCCACTGCTTCCATATCGTTGTCGCTCATTTTTGAAGCGATGTCGCCCATAATGTTGTTGGGGCTGTTATTACGCTCGCCTGCCGCGAAATCCTGCAGCGTTGAAACCGTGTACTCGGCGTGCTGACCAGAAAGGCCCGGGTATACGGCGCTACCGATACCAACGCCCGTTGGCGTGTGGCAGGCAGCACAGGCGGGGATGCCTTTAGACATATCGCCAGCGCGGTACAGCTCTTCACCGCGAGCCAGTAATTCAGCKTCTTCGTCGCTGGTTTGCCCCAGGTTGGCGTCCTGGCGGGCAAAGTGGGCCGCCACATCCCAGGCGTCTTGGTCAGAATAGTCATCCACCTGGCCAGCCATTTGAGCAACCACCCGGTTGCCGTCGCGGATATCCATAATCTGTTTCGCCAGATAGGACATCTGCTGGCCCGCTAGGTTAGGAAAAGCGCCCGATGGACTAATGCCCTGCTGCCCATGGCAGGCGGCGCAGGTTTGGGCCATTTCCTGGCCAGCGGATGCGTCTGCATCGGCTTGGTAGTCCGTTTGAGCGTGGGCGGTGCCAACGGCGCCCATGGTAATTGCTAGGCTTGCCAGTAACTTTCTCATTGCTATTCCACTATGCCGTTTTATGTTTGACTGGTACGCACCCTGGGCGCTTCCCAGGTTTCACAAGTTACCAGGGTTAGCTCCGCCAATACCAACAACGTATCTCAATGGTACACTAGCGCCCCAGGTCGCAGATATAAACCGCTTGCATTATAACGAATCACCCCAGCGGCGGGAATGCAAGTGCTGGACTGCTTTAGGGGTAATTCGTCGCGGTACTGCTCTCAATTCTCTATCATGAGTCGCTATCATGCGCTCTACTTTACCTGATGGTGAGGCGATAAAGAGGTGATAGTGCGCAGAGTAGGCCGTTTTTTATGTTCGTTTTTCAGGATCAACTCCATGACTACCCCCCATGATAGCCCAGTCCCTCGGCTGAACTACCCGACGGCAAGTTTTCTTATCAGCGCCCCTACCCTGGCCCTGTGCCCGGATGATACCGGCGCAGAAGTAGCCTTTGCCGGTCGCTCGAACGCGGGCAAATCAAGTGCTATCAACGCCTTAACGCAACAAAATGCGTTAGCGCGCACCTCGCGCACGCCAGGGCGCACCCAACTGATCAACTTTTTCAGCGTTATGAACGACGAGGCGCGGCGTTTGGTCGACCTGCCGGGCTACGGCTACGCCAAGGTACCTGAGGCGGTCAAACTAGAGTGGCAAAAGCACCTTGCCGAGTACCTGCGCAATCGTTTTAGTCTGCGCGGCTTAGTACTGCTAATGGACGTGCGCCACCCGCTCACCGAGTTCGACCAAATGATGCTCGACTATGCCGACCAGCGCGGAATGCCGGTGCATATTTTGCTCACCAAAGCCGACAAGCTGAAAAAAGGGCCTGCCAGCGCGGCGTTGCAAACAGTACGCTCGCGGTTAAAGGAGTGGGAAGATCTGGTCTCCGTTCAGCTGTTCTCTTCACTCAAGCGCGACGGTGTCGATACGCTGTCACAGAAGCTCAATCAGTGGCTGTATACACCGCCTGAATAAAGCAGTTCTAACTTCTCTAGCACCCTGGGCAGCTCTTTAATATGCGCGATGCGGTGCACCCGCTGTGGTAGCGCATGATCCTCCGTCGCGGAAACCCATACCGCGTGCATGCCCAACTGCTGGGCGGGCAACACGTCCYCCTGCCAAGAGTCACCCACGTGCATGGCGCATTCAGGGGCCACGTTTAAGCGCGAGAGCGCGGTGAGAAACGGCGTGGGGTCCGGCTTGGGCGCCAGCAACTCCCCCGCGGCAATGGCCACTGGAAAGTAGCTGGCCAGCGGCTGACGTTGAAGATGAATATTGCCGTTGGTGATCGCCGCCAACTGATAGCGCTCCGCCAAGGCAGCCAGCAAACCGGCCGCTTCCGGGTGGGGGGTTACCTGCACGCGCAGACGGTGAAACTCATTCATCGCCGCTGCCGCCCACATCATCGCTGCACTGCGGGGCAGGCCTTCGGCTTCTAGCTGCGCCTCCAGGGCACGCAAACGCAGCCAGGTGAAGTCACCGCGCCGTTCTGGCACTTGTTTGGCTAACTGTTGGCGACGCTGAAGGTAATCTAGCCCGCCGCCCTCGTAGGACAACCCAAAGGTAGGCTCCTGGCGTGCCGCTCGCCATGCTTCAAGGGCTTCTAACAGCCAGCGATAGTGCCCCTCTTCGGTACGCGCCATCACCCCGTGGTTATCCCAAAGCGTGTCATCCAAATCAAAGGTAATCGCCTTCAGCATCGTCATGGTGTGCTCCTGGGGCTTTTCGTACGGTCGTCGGGGCTTCGCTTGGCCCGGGGGTGCGCGGCATCGTAGCTGGTGGCCAGATGCTGCCAGTCAAGCCGGGTGTAGATTTGCGTGGTCGACAGATTGGCGTGCCCCAGCAACTCCTGCACGGCGCGCAGATCCTGGCTTGATTCCAACAGGTGGCTGGCAAAGGAGTGGCGTAAACGGTGGGGATGCAAATGTTCAGGCAGGCCCCGGGCAAGCGACAGCTGGGCTAAGCGCTTTTGGATGGCGCGATGGCCCAAGCGCGTACCACGCTGCCCTACAAATAGCGCCTGCTCATTAATGGGTGCGAGCGCGGAGCGACACCCCAGCCACTCGGCCAGCGCTTGCTGGGCACGGCGCCCTACCGGCACCTGACGCGGCTTGCCGCCTTTGCCGATCACCCTTACCCGGCTGTTTTGTAAATCGCCCAAATCAAGCGCCGCCAGCTCCGCCAAGCGCAAGCCGCTGGAGTAAAACAGTTCAAGAATCGCCTGATCCCGCACGCCCAGGGGTGAACCGTCATGGGGAGTATCAAGAAAGCGCGCCAGGGCGTCGACATCCACCGGGCGCGGCAGGTGGCTGGGCTGCTTGGGGGTGCGCAGTAAACCCACCGGGTTATCCACCAGCACACCCTGCTTGACCAAGTAATCGGCAAAGCGTGAGAGGGCCGCCCGACGCCTGGCCAAGCTTCTAGGCGCCAAGCCACGGCTGCGCTCCGAGCCCAAAAACGCCCGCAGGAGCGCGGTATCTAACGCCGCCGGATCCGTCACCTCGCGGCGCTGGGTAAAGGCACAGAGCGCCGCCAAATCATGCCGGTAAGCCTCAACGGTGGCCGGGCTTGCGTGGCTCGCCAAGGCGCTCAAAAATGCCTCAACGCGCTGGGCTAAGGSCGATTCCGCCAAGAAGGGTTCAGCCATGATCGCCCAGGCGCACCAGCAAGCGCGCGACGATATCACCCAAGTACTCGGTAAATAGCGTATCCATACTGGCCCGGTAAGCGTCAGGGCTGGGGCTGGCTAGCAGCAAATAGCCTAAGGGGTCGCCCGCCGAGAGGCGCGAAATAGCGCAGGAGCCCGCTTTGCGGGGCGCTTTGACATGGGGTAGCAGGCACTTCCAGTCGCTGACGCTAAGTTTCACGCAGCGGCTGGTGCGGCCATCTAACAGCGCCGACAGCCGTGTGCTGGCGTACTGATCCAGCACATGCCGGGGCGGCTGGGGCGGCGTCGGCTCACTATCGCTTAACGTGGCCGGACACCACAGCGCCATGGCAGGGGTTTCAAAGCGTTCGCTCAACTGGGTGGCCAATGCTTGCGCCAGCGCATCGCGGTCTTGCGCTTCCACCAGCGCGATTAGCGTTTCGCGCAGCCGGCGGTACTGGGACTCGTTATGGCGGGCGGTCTCCAGCAGGTGCTCCAGGCGGCCTTCAGCGGTTTCAGCGCGCTTGCGCAGGTCTAGCACCAAGCGCTCGAGCAATGACACCGCCCCGTCGATATGCGGGTGGGGCACCTGCAGTTGCTGGAGCAGTCCTTCGCGGCCGACGAAAAAATCGGGATGACGCGCCAGCCAGAACGCCACTTGATCAGGATCGAGCGTTTTGCGGGGTTCGGGGGCTTGAGACATCGCCGTTCTCCTCGAATTAATTGAGTGCTACGCGGCCATCAAAAACGCGCGTAGCCGGTCCCACCATCGTTAGCGCCCCTTCAGGGTCAGGCCATTCAATGCTGAGCTCGCCACCAGGCAAATGGACTTTTACCGGGCTTTTCAGCAGTCCTTGGCGAATGCCGCTGGCCACCGCGGCGCAGGCACCGGTACCGCAAGCCAGCGTTTCGCCGCTACCACGTTCATACACGCGCAAGCGAATTTCACTGGGCGAGAGTACCTGCATAAAGCCCACGTTAACACGCTTGGGAAAGCGCGGGTGCGCCTCTACTAATGGCCCGAGGCGTTCGACCGGGGCATCATCCACATTGTCGACCTGAATCACCGCATGAGGGTTGCCCATGGAGACCACACCGATCTGCAGCGTTTCGTCGCCCACGGCTAGCTGATGCAGAGGTTGATCCCCAGGCGCATCGAACGGCAGCACCACAGGGCTAAACCGCGGGCGGCCCATATCCACCCGCACCATACCATCGTGCTGAACGGTGAGTACCAAAGGGCCACCGGCGGTTTCCACATGAATTTCATGCTTATGGGTTAGCCGCTGATCACGCACGAAGCGGGCAAAACAGCGCGCGCCGTTGCCGCAGTTTTCCACTTCACTGCCGTCGGCATTGTAAATGCGGTAGCGAAAATCCATCTCGGGATCGCGAGGCGGTTCGACAACCAACAGCTGATCAAAGCCAATACCGAAACGCCGGTCAGCCAGCGCGCGGATTTGTGCTTCGTCCAGCCGGGCGCGCTGAGTAACCAGGTCCACCATGACAAAGTCGTTGCCCAGGCCATGCATTTTGGTGAAGTGTAACAGCATCAGCTCCCTCCTTCGGGCAGCAGCGCTTCACCCGCCCATAGGCTAGCAACGGTTTCCCGCGCGCGCACCACGTGGCAGCTGTCGCCATCGACCATTAACTCGGCGGCACGCGGGCGGCTGTTGTAGTTTGACGCCATAACAAAACCGTAGGCACCTGCCGAGCGCACCGCCAGAAGATCGCCTTCGGCAATCGCCAGTTCGCGCTCTTTACCCAGAAAGTCGCCGGTTTCACAAACCGGACCGACCACATCGTAGAAGGCGCTATCCCGAACTTGGCGAGTATCCACCGGCACAATCGCCTGCCAGGCTTGGTACAGCGCAGGGCGAATCAAGTCGTTCATGGCCGCATCGACAATGGCAAAGTTCTTGGTCTCGCCGGGCTTGAGAAACTCTACCCGAGTAAGCATGACGCCCGCATTGGCAGCGATCGAACGGCCCGGTTCAAACAGCAGCGTAAGCGCTTCGCCACCCTCCCAGCGGGAAAGCCGCGCCAGCAGCTGGCTAGCGTAATCAAACGGCTGTGGCGGCTTTTCATCGCGGTAAGGCACGCCCAAACCGCCACCTAAATCGAGGTGCTCGATTTCGATACCGCGCTCACGCAGCCGCTCCATAAGCATCAACAAGCGGTCTAACGCATCCAAAAACGGTGCCGTTTCGGTGAGCTGCGAACCAATGTGGCAATCAAGCCCTTTCACCTGCACATTTGGCAGGCTTGCGGCCAGTTCGTAAACCGCCAGCGCTTCATCCMCCGGGATGCCGAACTTGTTGTCCTTCAAGCCGGTGGAGATATACGGGTGGGTGCCCGCGTCCACATCCGGATTGACCCGCAACGAGACCGGGGCCATTTTGCCCAGCTCACCGGCAACGCGATTCAAACGCTCAAGCTCGGGGCGCGACTCAACGTTAAAGCACTTAATACCCACGTCCAGCGCGCGGGCCATTTCATGGGGCTGCTTGGCAACCCCGGAAAACACTACCTTGGCCGGATCGCCGCCCGCTTTAAGCACCCGCTCAAGCTCGCCGATGGAGACAATATCGAACCCGGCGCCAAGCGTGGCCAACAGGCCCAGCACGGCCAGATTGGAGTTGGCCTTCACCGCGTAACAAATCAGGTGCGGGTGGCCACCCAGCGCTTCAGTATAGGCGCGAAAGTGGCGCTCAAAGGTGGCTTTTGAGTAGACGTAGCAGGGCGTGCCGTACTCGTCGGCAATCCGTGACAGCGGCACGTCTTCGGCGTATAGCACGCCATCCCGGTAGTTAAAATAATCCATGGTGCTCTCCCCTTCTCCTGGGCCTGCAGCTATCTATTCAGACGCCTGGGCAGATTGCTCGTCAGCGGGCGCATCTTCCGGCAGATAAAGCGGCCCTTTTTGCCCACAGCCAACAACCGCAGTTAACAGCAGCGCCGAAAGGGCCATGATTGCCAGCGTTTTCATGCGCCCGCCTTGAGCGCACTCAGCGCCTCGCGCGCTCGCTGGGCGGCTGCCCGCACCTGATTCGGCGCGGTACCACCAATGTGATTACGGGCAGCGACCGAGCCTTCCAGGGTTAACACCTCGAACACATCCTGCTCAATGGTATCGGAGAACTGTTTGAGCTCATCCAGGCTCATCTCGGACAGGTCTTTTTCGGTTTTAAGGCCATAGGCCACCGACTGCCCGACGATTTCGTGGGCATCGCGGAAAGCCACGCCTTTGCGCACCAGGTAGTCGGCCAAGTCCGTCGCGGTGGAGAAACCACGCCGCGCCGCTTCATACATGCTGGCTTTTTTGGGCTCAATAGCGGGCACCATATCGGCGAAGGCTTTTAGGCAGTCGCGCACGGTATCCACTGCATCGAACAGCGGCTCTTTATCTTCCTGATTGTCTTTGTTGTAGGCCAACGGCTGCGACTTCATCAGCGTTAACAACGACATCAGGTGGCCATAAACACGACCGGTTTTGCCGCGCACCAGTTCCGGTACGTCGGGGTTTTTCTTCTGCGGCATGATGGATGAGCCGGTGCAGAAGCGGTCGGGCAGATCGATAAAGTTGAACTGGGCGCTGGTCCACAGCACCAGCTCTTCGCTCATACGCGACAGGTGCATCAACAGGATGCTGGCAAAGCTGGTGAATTCGATGGCGAAGTCACGATCGGAGACCGCGTCCAGGGAGTTCTCCGTGGGGCGGTCAAAGCCTAACAGTTCTGCGGTCACGTGGCGGTCGATGGGATAGGTAGTGCCGGCCAGGGCGGCGGCGCCCAGCGGCATGACGTTGACGCGCTTGCGGCAGTCCAACAGGCGCTCGTGGTCGCGAGCCAACATCTCTTGCCAAGCTAGAATATGGTGGCCAAAGGTGACCGGCTGGGCAGTTTGCAGGTGGGTAAAACCGGGCATAATCGTCTCGGCTTCMCGGTCAGCCAGTTCGATCATGCCTTCACGCAGGCGCTTCAATTCCACTTCGATAACGTCGATTTCATCGCGCATAAACAGACGGATATCGGTGGCTACCTGATCGTTACGCGAACGCCCGGTGTGGAGTTTTTTACCGGTAATGCCGATCTTTTCGGTCAGCCGCGCTTCGATGTTCATGTGCACATCTTCCAGCGGCACCGACCAGTTAAATTCGCCGCGCTCGATTTCGCCCTGAATCTCGTTCAGACCGTTAATAATCGCATCACGTTCGTCATCGGTCAGCACGCCCACTCTGGCCAGCATAGTGGCGTGGGCGATGGAGCCCCGGATGTCCTGGGGGGCCAGGCGCTGGTCGAAATTAACAGACGCGGTGAAGCGTGCAACAAAGGCATCGGTGGGCTCGCTAAAGCGACCGCCCCAAGACTGATTCGTGGCTTGGCTCATCGAAGATATATCCTGCTGACAAAACAATGGAGTCGTTAGCAGAAAGTGTACCAGAGTCGCCCCGGTCAGCGGCACGCCGTTTTTATTTATGCGCGGGCTAAGAGCACGACGTTATGACGGCAGGCGGTTTGTGCAAAAATTCACGCAGGGCGTCGAGGGGCATGGGGCGGGCAAAGTAGTAGCCCTGGAAATAGTCACAGCCGCGCTGCTGAAGGTAGTTAAACTGCTCGGCTTCTTCTACGCCCTCGACCAGCACCTCCAGCCCCATTTTGCCTGCCATGGCGACCACGCCGTCGATAATGGCAGCGTCGCGGCGGTCGGAGATTACGTCGCGCACAAAGGAGCGGTCAATCTTGATGCGATTAATCGGCAGGCGCTTTAAGTAGCTCAAACTAGAAAAGCCGGTGCCAAAGTCGTCTAGTGCAATCAGAACTCCCAGCGCTCGCAAACTCTTTAACGCCTGGATCGCTTGCTCGGCGCTGTCCATCAGAACACTCTCGGTCAGTTCCAGCTCTAACAGCGAGGACGTTAGGCCACTGCTAGTCAGCACCTGCTCAATTGAGGCTAAAAAACCAGGGCGTTGAAACTGCATAGGCGAGATATTGACCGCCATGGTGATTTCACCCAATCCCAGTCCATTGAGCTGCTGAGCATCGCGACAGGCGGTGGCCAACACCCACTCGCTGATGGGAATGATCTGGCCAGTATCCTCGGCAAGGCTAATAAAATCACACGGCGGGATATTACCACGCTCAGGATGCTGCCAGCGGATCAGCGCTTCGACCCCCACCACGCGCCCACTTGGCGCGTGGATTTGCGGCTGGTAATGAAGCGCGAACTGCTGCTGCTCAATGGCTTGCTGTAGAGCGCTGCGTAAGCTGACCCGTTCGCTAACCTTGCGATTCAAGTCTTCGGTATACCAATGGTAGGTATTCCGCCCCCTCCGTTTGGCCTTGTACATCGCCAAATCGGCCTGCTGGATAAGCTGGCGAGGGTTTTTCATGCTGCCATCGTTGATGGCAATGCCGATACTGGCGGTGATGCGCAGTTCGCTGCCACGATACCAGTAAGGTGGCGAAAGCCCCTGGAGAACCCGCTCGACCACCTGTATCACATCATCTTGGTGGGCCAGGTCCGGCAGTAGCACGACGAATTCGTCGCTGCCAAATCGCGCAACGGTATCCCAGGGGCGCAGTTCATTTTCCAGCCGCTTGGCAACCTCGACCAGAATAAAATCACCCACCTCATGGCCAAGCGTATCGTTGATCGGTTTGAAATCGTCCAAATCAATAAACAGCACGGCTATGTAGCGCTGGTAGCGGCGCGCCACCACGCACCCTTGCTCTAAACGTTGACCTAGCAGCAGGCGATTGGGCAATCCCGTAAGGGCGTCATGGTGGGCGTTATGGGCGAGCTGGGCCTGATATTCGCGCTGTTCAGAGATATCGTTCTGGACGCCAATAAAGTGGGTCACGTGGCCGCTCTCATCGAGAACAGGTGAAATATACAGGTCGTTCCAAAAAACCGTGCCATCACGCCGATAGTTGCGGATAACCACGTGCACTTCGCGCTGTTCGACAACCCCCACTTTTAGCTGCTTGATAGTCGCGGGATCTGTCTCTTCMCCCTGCAGAAAACGACAGTTGCGCCCCAGTGCCTGGCTACGCGAATAGCCGGTAATTCGCTCAAAAGCGGCATTGACATACACAATAGGCCAATCAGCACGCTGCGCATCGACAATGATGACGCCATTGGTGCTTGACTCAACGCTACGCTCCAGCAGTTTTAGCTGATGCTCGGTCGCTTTGCGCTCGTTAATATCGCGGAAATAGACCGCTAGCCCTTCGGGCGAAGGGTAGACGTGCACTTCAAGCCAACTATTGAGCCGGGGATTGAATGCTTCAAAATGTACCGCTATCTGTTCGCTCGCGGCGCGCTGATACTCTTTTTCAAAGCGGCTACCCACGGCATCAGGAAAGCTCTGCCAAATATGCTGGCCTAGCAATTCACCCTCGCGGCGCCTCAAAATACGCTCAGCCTCGCGATTAACGTAGCTAAAACGCCAATCGTTATCCAGGGTAAAAAAACTGTCGGTAATGCTATCAAGGGTCATGGTAAGCCGGTGCGCAAGCTGAGTGAGGTTTTCGCGCAGCTGCTTTTGTTCGGTAATATCCTGCGACGCTCCCTGCACCTGAATGATGCGGCCCTCGTCATCGCGTACCGCTTTGCCAATCGCCCGCACCCAAAGATGCTTACCTTGGCGGGTAATCACCTCATACTCACTATCAAAACTTACGCCGTGTTCACAGCAGGCATTGAATGCCGCCAGCAGGCGTTCCTGCGACTCAGGCGCATAGAAAGCGAACGCCTCGTCAACGCTGGGTTGAAACCCAGCTGGCATACCGTGGATATGGMTGAGTTCATCCGACCAAATGGGCTTGCCATCCGCCATGTCGACATACCAACCACCAATCAGCGCAGTTTCACCGGCAATTTTGAATAGCCGTTGGTTGCGCAGCAACTGCTCATCGGCTGCCTTACGGCGCGTAATCACCCGGGCGATTACGTAAATCACCCCCTCGCCAAATGAAGCAGTCACTTCTAGCCAGTGCTGTTTGCCGGTTACTGAAACGGCGCGCACCTCGAAGGGAGCGATCTTTTGGCCTTGATTCAGTCGCTGTAACGCCCCCTCGATGACGGGATGATCAAGGGGATCCACAACGACGCCACAGGCGCGACCAATTAATTTTTCGGGCGAGTACCCCAGCAGCGTCTCGAAGGCTGGATTGACTTGCAGTAGCGTGCCTTCAAAGTCGATACAGCAGAACAGGTCCCGTGAGAGCAGGAAAAACTGGTCAAGCTGGCCGTGGGGTAACACTAAAGACATAAGATTTCCTAGGGAACGAATAAAACACGTTACGTGAGCATAATTAGTTCCGTTATTTTTACTGTGGCGTTCGGTGCTTTATGATGACACTTATCATAGCTTGACTCGCCGTGTCTGCGGTATAGGGAGAATAACGTGCTATCAATCACCAAACTGCGCATTGCCACGCGTAAAAGCCAATTGGCCATGTGGCAGGCTGAGTACGTTCGCGACCGCTTAATGGCGGCCCACGACGGCCTTGAGGTCGAGCTTGTGGCGCTGTCTACCAAGGGCGACAAAATTCTCGATACGCCGCTGTCGAAAATTGGCGGCAAAGGCCTGTTCGTAAAAGAGCTGGAAGACGCCATGCTGGATGGTCGCGCCGATATTGCCGTTCACTCGATGAAGGATGTGCCGATGCACTTCCCTGAAGGGTTGGGCCTTTCGGTCATTTTAGAGGGCGCTGACCCCACCGATGCGTTTGTGTCTAACCACTACTCTAGCATTGATGAGCTTCCCGAAGGGGCGCGTATTGGCACCGCCAGCCTACGCCGCGGGCTGCAGATGCGTGAAGCCCGCCCCGACCTACAGATTCTTAATCTGCGCGGCAACGTACAAACCCGGCTAGGCAAATTAGATGCAGGCGAATTCGACGCCATCATCCTGGCGACCTCAGGCCTTAAGCGTTTAGGCTTGGATGAGCGGATTGCCCAGGCACTGCCGCCGGAAGTGTGCTTGCCCGCCTGCGGCCAAGGTGCTCTAGGCATTGAGTGCCGCCTGCATGATCCCGAGCTGATTGCCTTGCTAGCCCCGCTTGACGACGCAGACACCGCAACCCGAGTACGCGCCGAACGGGCCATGAATACCCGTTTAGAAGGCGGCTGCCAAGTGCCCATTGCAGGCCACGCGGTGCTGGACACCGCCAATGAAACCCTGTGGCTACGCGGCTTGGTTGGCAACCCTGAAGGCACTGAAGTGCTGCGTGCTGAAGGCAGCGGMTCGATGCATGAGCCCGAAGCGCTGGGAATTCGCATTGCTGAAGAACTGCTCGACCAGGGCGCTGGCGATATTCTGGCTGAGGTTTACGGCCGCGCCATATGAGCCAACCGGTACTGATCTGTCGCCCCGGCGRGCGCGGAGAGGCGCTCGCCGCTGCGCTACGCGAACGGGGCGAGAGCGTTGAATCGCTGAACGTGATGCAACTTGAAGCCTTGCCAGAGGATCCCGCGATGCGGCAAATCTGGCTGGATATTGATCAGTACCACAAGATAATCGTCATCAGCCCCTTTGCCGCCACTTGTTTAAGCGAGGCGCTGGATCGCTTCTGGCCGCAACTGCCCATTGGCATTGATTACTACAGCGTTGGCAGTGCCACCGCGGCGACGCTTTATGATCAGTTGGGGGTACGCGTGCATGTCCCTTCGCCCAGCGCAGGCGAAGATACCAGTGAAGCGCTGCTTGCGCTTGCCTCGCTACAGCAGTTAAAGCACCAGCGCATTCTACTGGTGGCGGGGGAAGGTGGCCGCCCACTGCTTGCAGATACGCTTGCCGAGCGGGGGGCAACGGTGACCCGTGTTGCCGTCTATCGACGCATGTTTCACCCACTTACACCCGCCCTGCAAGCGCGCCTTTCTTCAGCTAATTATCGGGCGTTGATCGTCACCAGCAGCGAACTGCTGGAACATCTGGCAAAATGGTGTAATCAGGCGGCCTTGAACCAACCGCTAATCGTTTCCAGTCGCCGTTTGGCTACACTGGCTGGCATACTAGGTTTTTGTGACCTCAAGGTGGCGTCCGGAGCAACGCCAGCTGCGTTGATAGCGGCGTTGGAGACCTGCGACCCACAGGGTGCCGATGTCGATCAAGGAACTTACTAAGGGCTAGCGACAGATGAGCAAACAAGTAAACGATCAGGATGACGTACAACCGACGTCCGCCGATGCCTCCCAAGGCGTCTCTAAAACGACCGACAAAGCAGCTTCCACGACCGACGCGACTGAGCCCAGCACGCCGAGCTCAACAGCACCCGCTCAAAGCGGTGCTAAAAATAGTCGGTCGCGCCGGCGTGGAAAGGGCTCTTCTGCTGCAAGTTCAACCGCTGCCAGCAGTCCTCCTACGGCTCAATCGGCAGATACGCCGTCTAGCAGCTCCAGCACGTCTAAACCTAAAGAGAGTGCAACTAGTGCAGGCTCACCGAGCGCTGCCGCCTCTTCAAGCCCTTCTTCCTCAAGCGGGTCAGCCTCAAGCTCATCCACTTCAAACGCCACCTCGTCCAAGCCGTCCAGCGACAAGTCATCGGCTGGCACACCGCCGCCCACCGGTCACAAAGATAGCGGCAACGGCAAGAGTACCGGTGGTGGCGGCAAAAGTGGCGGCCTCGCAATTGCCCTGGTGATTATCCTGGCGGTTGCCTTGGCGTTCGTCGCTTGGCAAGGTTGGCAACGCCTGGATAGTCAGCAGCAGCGCCTCGACGAACTGGCGCAACAGGCTGAAGGTAGCGCCTCGCAACAGGCGGTCAGCGACCTTGAGTCACGCCTGGATAGCGGCGAAGCCGAGCGCGATGAGGCCCTGCAAAACACCATGGGCGAACTGCGCGACGAATTTGATAGCTACCGCAGCGATGTCGATGAGACCCTGGGGCAAGTGCTGGATCAGCTCTCTCAAGAGCAGGACACCGACGAACGCGAGTGGCTGCATGCTGAAGCGGCTTACCTGCTGCGTCTGGCCAATCAGCGCCTACAGCTTGAAGGCGACGTAGACGGCGCGTCGGCACTGCTGCGTACTGCCGACGCCCGTCTGGTTGATGCTGATAATCCTGCGTTGACCCCTGTACGCGAAGCGATTGCCAACGAGCTAGCCGCCCTTGACGCCGTACCCCAGATTGACCGCACCGGCCTCTACTTAGCACTCAATGCCCAACAGGAGCGCATTTCCAGCCTACGTCTTTCCCAAGAAATCGAAGCGCAGGCGGTCACTTCTAGCATCGAAGAGCCGCCCACCGGCACTTTCCAACGCCAGCTGGCACGCTTCGGTGAAGAGCTCAAAGACCTGGTGGTGGTTCGTCATCACGACGAAGCCCTGGAAGCGCTGATCACCCCAGAGCAAGAGTCCTACCTGCGCCAGAGCCTGCGCCTGGTACTGGAGCAGACGCAGTTAGCTCTGCTCAACGAAGAGAAAGAGCTTTACGACGCGAGTATCGACAAAGCGCTACAGCTGCTGAACGACTACTACGACACCGCTCGTGAAGAGACCCAAAGCGTTATTACGCGCCTTCAAGAGCTCAAGGAAGCAGAGGTAAAACCAGAGCTGCCGGACATCAGCGCTTCACAGCAGGAACTTGCACGCTTTATCGAGAACCGCTACGAGACGCGTGGCCAAAGCGGAGGTGAATCATGAGAAAGCTTGTTCTCCTGATTGTCGCAGGCCTCGCCGTCGGGGCCCTATTTGGGCACCTGATGATGTCTGTGCCCGGCTACTGGTTGATCCGCGTGGGCGACTCCTCCATCCAAACCTCGTTCTGGTTTGGTCTGGTGCTGCTGTTTGCCGCCTTTATCGTTCTACACTTTGTACTGCGTTTGCTCAGCGGCATTATTCGTCCCATGGGGCGCTTTCGTAGTTGGAACAGCCGCGCCCGCAACCGTCGCGCCATGCAGCGCACCGTGCGTGGCCTGGTAGCGCTGACCGAAGGGCGCTGGAAAAAAGCGGAAAAGAGCCTGCTTAACGCCGCTGATGACTCCAGCACACCGCTGGTCAACTACTTATCGGCAGCGCTGGCCGCCCATTATCAGGGCCACCACACCAAATCCCAGGAGCATCTGAACCAGGCGCAGCTAACCACCGATGGAGCCGATACGGCCGTTGGCTTGATGCAGGCGCAAATGATGATTGAGCGTCAGCAGCCGGAAGAAGCGCTGGCGATTCTTAATCGCCTGGATAAGAAGCTCTCCAACCACCCGCAGGTGCTCAAGCTACTCAAACAGGTGCACTTGAGCGTCAATGATTGGGAAGGTTTACGGCGCTTGATTCCACGCCTCGCGGCGCAGAAGCTCATCACTCAGCAAGAGCGTGAACAGCTGGAGTTTAAAGCCTACCGCGAGCTCATCGTATTCGAGGCGCAAAMCCCCACTAACATTGAGCGAGTGCGCGGTCTTTGGGCCGATATGCCCGACTACCTTCGCGGTAATACCGAGCTGATCGTGCTCTATACCGAGGCGCTGATTCAAGCCAACGAAGAACCGATCGCCGAGCGACTGCTCAACCATTCGCTGGATAACCATTGGGACGCACGTTTAGTAAAACGCTACGGCCTGCTGAACGTGGACGCGGGTCGCCAACTGGTAAAAGCCGAAAAGTGGTTACAAGAGCGCCCCAACGACCCCGAGCTACTGCTCGCCTGTGGCCGCCTTTCACTGCGTACCGGCAAATGGGATAAAGCGCTGGAGTMCTTCGAAGCCAGCCAGCGCCAGCGCCCCAATGGCGAAGTCTGTGCAGAACTTGCCCGTCTCTATGCAAGCCTTGGCGAGCATAACAAGAGCCAACTCTACTACCGTCACAGCGTCGAAATGCTGGCCAAGTCGCTACCTTCGTTGCCCCAACCCAGCGATGCTAGCGACAGCAAAAAGCCCGAAAGTAAGCAAAAAGATAGCAAAACCATTAAGAAAAGCGCCTAGTGGCGCTTCTGGTATTACTTTTCAGGGCGCCTTTATAGGCGCCCTTTTTAGTGGTTCAAGGTTTGGCTGGCGGCATGTGCGGCGGGGTGATGGCCTCATCCGCCGCTTCAGCCACTGCTGGCGAAGGAAGTGTTGCTGTGCAGTGACCACAGCGGGTGGCTTTGATCGGCACCACCATTAAGCAGTAAGGGCATGGCTGCTCTGCTGGGCTTGCAGGCGCTACCGCCTCTTCGCGTTTTAACCGGTTAATGGTGCGTACCAATAAGAAGACCACAAAGGCAACGATCGTAAAGCTGACCACCGCATTGATAAACAGCCCCACATTTAGCGTTACCGCCCCTGCCGCCTGGGCATCCGCCAGCGTTGCATAGGGGCCAGCCACACTTCCTGGCCGCAACACCACAAACAGATTGGAAAAGTCGACCCCGCCAACCAGCAAGCCAATCAGCGGATTCATTACATCCGCCACCAGGCTCTGCACAATCAGCGTAAACGCCCCGCCGATAATAATCCCCACCGCCATATCGACGACGTTGCCTTTTACCGCAAACTCACGGAATTCCTGAAAGAACTTTGCCATTTCCCAATGTCCTAACGTTGCGTTTTAGCCAATACCCAGCGCCACTTCATTCAATTAAGAGCATGGGCGACGGTACGTTAGGCGGCAAGTAAATTTATTCAGGTTGAGGGCTGGCCACCAAGGCTTAAATCCACTCTATAACCCAAGCATCTCACGGGCCTGCTGCCACGTCGCCACAGGGCGCTGGTACTTTTCACACAGTGCGACAGTACGCTCGACCAACGCTGCGTTAGAAGGCGCCAGCGTATTACTGTCCAAGCGCACGTTATCTTCTAACCCAGTGCGGGTATGGCCGCCTGCCGCAATCGACCATTCATTAAGCAGATATTGATTGGCACCAATACCTGCGCCACACCATTGGGCTTCCGGCGCCAGCCGCTTGAGCGTCTCAATATAGAAATCAAAGGTGGGCTTGTCCGCTGGCATGGAGTTTTTAACGCCCATGACGAACTGAACATACAGCGGAGTTTTAAGCTTGCCCTGCTTGGAAAGTGCCACCGCTTGATGGATAKGCGACAAATCGAAGGCCTCGATTTCGGGTTTTATATCGTACTTGAGCATTTCCTCTGCAAGCCACTCCACCAACTGCGGCGGATTCTCGTAAACACGATTGGGGAAGTTATTGGAGCCCACCGAGAGACTAGCCATATCAGGCTTCAGCGGCAGCATGCCACCGCGTGCCTCACCAGCGCCGGAACGCCCACCGGTAGAGAGCTGAATAATCATGCCAGGGCAGTGCTTCTTAAGCCCTTCCATTAGGCGACCAAACTTCTCTGGGTCAGAGGAAGGCGTTTGGTCATCGTTGCGCACATGGCAGTGGGCAATGCTAGCTCCCGCCTCAAACGCAGCCTGAGTGCTTTCCACCTGCTCTTCAACCGTGATGGGCACGGCAGGATTGTTCTCTTTGCGTGGCAGGCTGCCGGTAATGGCGACACAAATAATGCAGGGCTGGGACATGGAAACCTCTTTTTGTTCGCATAACGAATACTAATTTGTAATACGAACAAGATAGGCCAGATATTTACCAGCGTCAAATTCAAATCATCGCGAAAAGGCGAAAAAAAAGCCCAAGTATCCGCTTGGGCAAGGGAGGAAAGGTTGCAACACTTAAGCGCTACTCAAGCGACTCGTAGGGCAGGCACTCAAGCCAGAGGCGGTGAACTGGGCTGAGAGTGTTAGGCCACCGCCAAACAAAATCAGCCCCCCCAGGGCACGTCTCGGGTAGCCGACCAATCCAGCAACGCCCCTTTTCCTTTAGAGGCGGGAATCACAAACATCAGAATCGCCACACTGGTATCGTTGATGTTACCCAACCAAGGCAGCGCACTCTGCACTACAGGAATTCTCGCGATTAACGGCACGAAAACCCAGCAGAACACCGCCCCGGCAAAGACCATCAATACACGCGACTCTTCAGGCGACAGTCGGCCCATCCCCTTGAGCTCTGTCTCGATCATAGCCCGGCCACCCTGGATGTTCTCAACTTCCGAGCGGAACACCAGCTTGTTGAGAACCAGCCAAGCCAATATCAGCATGGTGAATGAGAAAGGCACACCCACCAGCATCCAGTGGCAAAATCCGATGCTAAGCCCGTGGGTGTCTTCCATGTAGGCGCGCATTAGCGCCATCGGCGGCTGGCCGATCAATGTGGCCATGGAGCCGATGGTGATGGCATAGGCAATGCCCAGTAGCACACTTGGGCGTGTCATCACCGTTACCCAGTGACTTCACTAGCGCAATGATCGAGCCTCCAATGGGCACCATAATCACTGCGGTGGCGGTATGGTAATAGCCACAAGGAATACGGAATATCCGCCTTAGTTACGACGTATAGCTTACGACTAATAGATGAACTGGCTCTTTCACCAGTGTCAGCTACGTATGAGTAGTCGCAAGGAAAAGCACCGTACGATTCTGTTAAGGGGTGCTCACATGCCGGCAGTTTTCTGGACTGCGGTATAGTGCTGGGATACGAGGATCACACCTTTACTACCGAGCGAGAAAGCGCAGAGAGCTTTGGTAGGAAAGCAAAAAAACCCAAATATCAGCTTGGATAAGGAGGCCAGTTGAGAAAAGTGAGGGCCTATTCCAGCGACGCATAGGGCAACCAAGCCTCGTTTTCCGCGATGGTGGTCAGCCCCGCCATTCAACTGATGCGGTCGTCAACTATATACAGTTACTAAAGCTCTCTTGAACAGAGAAAGAGAATCGATCATAGCGCACCTTGGATCAGTCGCCGGATGCCAGTGTCTTCTCCGTGAGGTAGTCTTCTTTAATCATCAATATTCCGCTGCCATCTGGAAGTATTACAACGAGTTTAAGTTGCGGAACATCTTGCTTAGGCATCGGTTAATATAAATGATTTCATCCTTATGCAAGTCGGTAAAAGCCTTTTCTACCACACGTCCCATAAGCTCTCTGACCACAGTCAACTTGGCTTCACCACTCTCAGTCAACTCCACCTCAGTGACACGGCCATCCTGGGGAGAAGGAGAGGTTTTGAGCAATCCTATCTCTTGCATTTTATAGACGATTTTAGTGATGGTGGAGAGCTTCGCCGCCGCATGAGTGGCAATATCCGACATACTCAGGCGGCCTTGCTCACGCAGGATCATGAGCACCCGCCATTTGGAAGAACTCAACCCATGAGGCTTGAGTAGAGAATCCACATCGGCACTGTATTTAGCATTCAATCGAGCTACCCAGTAGAGGGGAAAGTCTTGTGCCCGATACTCATCAGAAAGAGGGAAGAAGGAGGAGGCAAGTTCATCCTTGTCGACCATAATGGGAGGCGCTCCCAGCGCTACGAAAATAGTAGAATATTCTAGCATGTATTCTCTATAACGAAAGCGCTCAACGAATGCTTCACTACCTCACTCAAGTCGCTGTGTCTCAGAAGGGTACTCACCAAACAATTTGTAGTAACTTGCCGAAAAATGGCTCAAATGACGAAATCCCATTTCATACGCGACATCACCCACCGTACTTTCCATTAAGGTAGAATTTGCTAACTTTCGTCGTACGGCATTCAACCTAATACATCTTAAAAACTCGATCGGGCGCATCCCCACGACTCGCTGAAAACTATTTTGTAATGTCCTACGACTGACGCGTAAGCCCTCACAGAGATCAAGCACACTAAGCGGGCCGCCCGGATCGGCCAGGGCTAACTCCTGGCTTTTCTTGACGATATAGGCACTCACAGCAAGCTCGCTGCGTTTCTCCTCGGCATGCGACTGCAAGAAAATATCGAGCAGCACAGACATCAAGGTATCTTCGACGTCCTTCTCAAGGGCGGGAGCTTCGTGCTCCCCCTGCCTGATGGAGCCATCGAAACTCCGACACACCTGAGCTTTTATTTCTTTCAGCAGCCGCATCGGGACATGCATGCCCGGCAGCGAGACGAACTGGGAAAACCGAGCTGATCCCAGCTCAATGTCCGCCAATCGGGTTAATCTTTCGAGATCGACACTCAACGACAAGAACGCCGTTCGTTCCGGAGCATGTAGCAGGAACTCTTCTCCGTCGCGGAGTAGTAGAACGCTATTAGATCCTACTTTGCCCCTCTGGATAATGGGTGACTTTCCGGTAGCAAAGGCCATGCAGAAGCGTTGTTTAGGTGCGTTTCCATGCTGGACGACTCGCTTATCCAGCACTTCATGAAAAACTTGAAAACGCTCTCCTGAGACCTGAAAAAGCTCACTCGAAAGGCGCCCTGAGCCCAGTTGGTCATAAACCTGCTGCCATCCCTGGATAGCAGCAGCATGCTGTTGAGAGTCATGAAAAGAACGAACTTCGTATCGCATAATCGGCCCTCTGAAAATACTGCATCGCCCATCGCTCAGCAGCATGGTTCACTTCACAGCGCCGACCACCCCCATGGGTCAAATAGTCAAAAGAACGCCGCCAAGACGAGCTGCGCGTACACATTGGTCCCATTGCCATCCACTTGGGTCCCTCCATCGTTCTCACTTCTCTCTGGCTTGTAAAAGCCCAGCAAGGGAGTGATGACAATGTTGTCGTTCACGGCCCACTCCGCATACAGATCCAGTTCTCGGCCATCCAGGTTCAACGTATTGCGCCCTCCCAAGGTGCTAAAGTCAAAGAACAGTGCACCAAGAGTAAGATTCTCCATAGGGCTAGCTCTCAAGGCGAGATGGTGGACATCGTTATTGCGCGCATAGGGCCCCGCATAGTTGGCCGCGACTTCGCCTTGGAACCAAGTACCCAGAGCAGGACTGTTCAAGCCCGTGAACAGCGAGTCCCAGTCCCTCGAGTAGCGTGTATAGCGGTACGTTAGGCTCGGGGTCCAAGGGGCTTCCATGAAAGTGTAGCCAGCCTCGATATACCAAGCATTTTCTGTGCCAGAATCTTTGTCCTGCCAGGCATATTCGAACTCGACGTTGGCGTTCTCAATACCGGCATCACTGCCACCCCGTACGCTGTAGACATCCATTCCATCACGCTGCTGAAGAAAATCGCTGGCCCACTCGCGGTTGACATCAAGACCATGTACCCAGGTCAGGCCGACATTACCGGCATCACTGGCGTAGTCGATGGTGGTAGCGGCGAGCTCAGTTTCTGCTTGAGCAAGATTATCGGACTTTAGCCAGGCAGCCGTCCCGTGCAGGCCCTGTTCACCTCCGATGCGCACCACTGCGGTGCGATCAAAGGCATGTCTGGCCGCCAAATAATAGGCGCCGCCTCGATTGAGTGCACCGTCGGCCGGTCCCCTGCCTAGATTCAAACCATCGTCATTAATGATGAACCCCTTGCCGAGTTGGACGACCTGTCGGCCAAACGAGAAATCCAGCCCATCCTGCCCAAGAGCGGGGAAAATATCCGCAGAGCGCCACCCCAGATAGGCATCCTCAAGCGACGTTCTGCGCTCTGTGCCGTCACTGTTACCACCGGCATCACCATCCCCCCAAGTGGCGGAGCTGACCCAGTTGAGGCCACCATACAAGGTGCCAGATCCTGCCAACCCCTGATAACCGCTGAAACCGTACTTAATGAAACCCTCGCGCCAATTCGAGCCATCTTCCCTGCCGTCGTAGTTCTTGCGGCTGTTCATCCAGCCATGGACGGCTAACAGATCGGCATTCACTTCCCCATCAGTACTCGTAAACAGTTCGTAGGCTTGAGCCTGACCTACCTGACCAATGGCGATTGCCAGCGCCAAAGCACTACTTGTAACCCAGGTTGTCTTAAAGGAGTTCATATCTGCACCTTGATAATCTTTTTCTTATTGGCTCGCTTGKTGTGAACTCACGAGCTGTTCGATTAGAGCATGCGTCATCCTTATGAAGATGGAACGCGCTCGTTTAAAGCACCTAGCCCTGGCGCGAAAGGGCCGTCTCAAGCGCCTGAACGATCATATCGGCCTCATCGTTCGTCAAGGTCAACGGCGGGGAGAGGATGATCTTGCTGCCCACCGGGCGCACAAGTACTCCTTGCTGGCGGGCCTCCTCAGCAATACGAGTGGCATGCCCCTCGGCAGGATTCAGCGGCTGACGGGTGCGTTTGTCGGCGACCAGGTCAAGTGCGACCATCAGGCCCTTGCCACGCACTTCGCCAACCACGTCGAAACGCTCGCTCAGAGGCTTCAAGCCCTCGATCAGGTGCGCGCCCACCTTTGCCGCGTTGCCTGGCAGGTCTTCCTTCTCAACAATGTCCAACACTGCCAGTGCTGCAGCACAAGCAACCGGATGGCCGCTGTAGGTGTAGCCGTGCATGATCACGTTGGCGAAGCTGGGGGCGTTTTCGATGGCATCGACGATGCGCTGATTGAATACCGTGGCACCCAGCGGGATATAGCCAGCAGAAATCCCCTTGGCCAGACACAGAATGKCTGGCGCCACGCCCCAGCCACGGCTGCCGAGCATGCAGCCGCTGCGACCGAAGCCGGTAACCACTTCATCGGCGATCAGCAGGATGTCGTGCCGGTCGCAAACTTCACGCAGGCGCGGCCAATACGCGGACGGCGGCACGATCACGCCGCCAGCGCCCTGCACCGGCTCGGCAACAAAGGCAGCGATTGAGCCAGCACCGAGGAAGTCGATCTGCTCCTCGAGTTGACGAATGCAATGCTCGACCAGCTCCTCTGGATCGCGGCAATCCCAGGGGKTGCGATACAGCCAGGGGGTGTCGAGCAGGTGGCAACCGGCAAGCAGTTGACCATGGTTGTAGTGATAGACGCCGTTGCCGCCAATCGAGGTGCCGCCAATGTGCACACCATGGTAGCCATTGCGTAGCGAGAGGAAGCGGGTACGCCCGGGCTGACCGGCCGCGATCCAGTATTGGCGCGCCATTTTCAGTGCGGTTTCCACCGCATCGGAGCCGCCGGAGTTGAACAGCACGCGGGCCATTTTCTCCTGAGCGAACATTGAGGTCAGCCGCTCGGCCAGATCGAACACGCGCGGGTGAGCGATGCCGTCAAAGGTCTGGTAATAGGCCAGCTCGTCGAGCTGCGCGGCAATGGCGTCTTTCACTTCGGGGCGGTTGTGGCCGACATTGACGTTCCACAGGCCGCCGACGCCATCGAGCAGGCGGTTGCCGTCGATGTCGGTGATGTAATTACCGTCACCGCGGGCGATGATCAGGGTGTTAGCACGGTTGGCTGGCGCCGAGGCGCTCATTGGGTGCCAGAATTTCTTTTCCGTTGTCTTGTATTTTGCGTACATGGCTTCGCCCTGGGCTGCTTCTGGGGTTTCGATGTGCTTGAGCACGGTATGGGTCGACATGGTGGTCATCCTCACGGCTGAGCGGTGGGCTTACGAACGAACAGCAACTGCTGGGTGGTGAACTCCAGCAGCCCTTCCAGGCCAAACTCGACGCCAAAACCGGACATCTTGCAGCCTCCAAAGGGGGTGTTAGGTTGAATCTGGGCATGGCAGTTGACCCAGGCCACGCCGCTTTCCAGGCGCGCTGCGATAGCCKGGGCCTCGGCCGTATCAGGGCCCCACACCGAGCCACCCAGGCCCATGGTGCTGGCGTTGGCTCGGCGCAATGCGTCTTCTACGTCGTGGTAAGCGATCAACGGCAGCACCGGGCCGAACTGCTCTTCGTCTACCAGACGGTGACCATCTGTGGCCCCCGTGACAATAGTGGGGGGATAAAAGAAACCTGGTTGGCTTAGACGTTCGCCTCCGCACACCACCCGTGCACCCTGGGCACGAGCATCATCAACAAGCTCGCCCACCAACGTCAGTTGCGCCAGGTTCTGTATCGGCCCAAAGGTCACACCGTCCTCAAGGCCGTTACCGATGACTTGTCTCTGAGCAATAACCGTCAAGGCCTCGGCGAGTGCCTGACACTGTGATTCGTGCACGTAGAGTCGCTTGAGCGCGGCACAGGTCTGCCCCATGTTGAGGAAGGCCGCCTGAAAGATATCCTCGGCGACTGCCTCGACCGGCGTGCCGGGCAAGACGATAGCGGCATCGTTGCCACCGAGCTCCAGAGTCAGCCGCTTAAGGTTGCCGGCAGCGGCTTGCATGACGCGCTGGCCAGTTTCAGTGGAGCCGGTGAAGACGATCTTGTTGATACCCGGGTGAGAGGTAATAGCGTGTCCAAAGCCATGCTCCCCAATAACGACATTGGCGACCCCCTTGGGCACATGACGGGCAATTATCTGTATCAAGCGAATCGTACTCAGGGGCGTGAGACTGGAGGGCTTACTGATGACACAGTTTCCGGCACGCAAAGCGGGCATGATATGCCATACAGCAATCATGAAGGGCCAGTTCCAAGGGGTGATAGAGGCCACCACCCCCAAGGGTTTGTGATGCATTTCAATGCGTTGAGTGGGTGTCTCTTCGATCAGCTTGACCGGGATTTCCTGGTTGGCAGCATAACGTGTCCAGGCCACTCCACCTCCCMCTTCGGCGTAAGCCAACGCCAGCGGTTTTCCTTGCTCCTGGACAATCAGCCTCGCCAGCTCATCTGCCTCTCGCTCCATATCATTGGCAATACGATGCAAAAGCTCACAACGTTGCTCATGGGAGCTGATACCCCATTGAGTGAAAGCCTCCCGAGCAGCCTTGACGGCTTGATCCAACTGATCGGCTGAAGCAGTCGAGCACTGCGCAAACGCGATCTCGCTGGCAGGGTTAACAACCATGAAGCTGTCGTTTTCCCCGGCCACATCTTCGCCATTTATAACCAGGKGGTAATTTTCCATAACGATTCCTTTTAACTCTCATCCACATATTTAGTGTTGTAATGAACGTTTTGATGAACGCTTTAGTGAACTTAAAGCTTATGAAAACCAAGCAATTGATATCTTTCGGGCGAAGATCGACGCAGGCGTAATGCCCGAGTGACGCCGACCATGAGAAACAGGGGAATGAGCATGCAGAGACCATACGAAAGAACCTTGCTTGAGCCCGTCAGGACGTCAAAATGCATCACCGCAATCACGAGTATGAATAGCAGGGCCACACAGGATAGTGCCGGGAACAGGCGTGTTCGCCACATGGCCTCTTTTAACTCGGGGTGACGGATAAAAAAGAACAGCACCGCCAAAGAGGTAATGGCCATCAATAGGATTAAGGAAAGGGTCGCCAAACTGGAGAACCAAGCGAAGAGCTGCAGAATGGGATCGCCACCGAAAGCTGCAAAAATCGACACCGCACTGGCCGCTATCAACGTTTGGAGTAGCGATCCGATGTGAGGGCTCTGATGAACCGGGTGGGTCGTTCCCAATACGCTTGGCAGCAGACCATCACGGCCTATGGCGAAGAAATAGCGAGCGGCGGAGTTATGAAAGGCGAGCAAACCAGCATAGATACTGACCAGAAACATCACGCGAATAACGCGTGTCAACTCAGGGCCAACATAATGATCGGACAGGCCATAAATCAATGTGGTTGGGTCGTCGAGGCCTTGAAGCACGGCAACAATTTTATCCGCTCCTGTACCCACCACCATCGACCATGTGGACAGGGCATAAAAGCAGCCAATTAGAAGTATGGATGCATAAGTTGCTAGAGGAATATCTCGCTTGGGTTTTTTGGCCTCCTCCCCATAGATGGTCGTCGCTTCAAAACCAATGAAAGCCGCAAAGCAGAACAGTAGGCCTATGGCCGGGGCACCGCTGAAGACATGCTCAGCATTGAACGCGTCGAGGTTCACGCCGCTGTCCCCGCCACTCGACAGGATAGCAATGTCCAATATTAGGATAACCAGATACTCTGCCGTGACAACGAAGCAAAGCACGCGGGCAGAAAGATCAATTTTTCGATACCCTAGCAATGCGATACTTCCCATCGCCAGCAGCGAGTAGATCCACCATGGGTGATCCAGGCCAAAAACTTGACTCATGGTGCCTGCCGCAACACCACCAAACATCCCGTACAACCCTATTTGCAGGATGTTATACGCAAATAGAGCCAGTCCACCGGCTGCACCGCCAGCCACTCCGCCCAGCCCKCGCGCTGAGAAAGCATAGAAGCCCCCGGCGTTCGTCACATAGCGGGCGATAGTGGTGTAGCCCACCGAAAACATCAAAATAATCAACAGTGCGCAACCAATTAGTGCAGGTGTTCCCGCACCATTTCCCAGCATCATGCCAATCGGAAAGCCACCAGCCAGAACACTGAAGGGACTGGCAGCGGATACCACGAAGAAAATAATAAAACCAACACCTAAGGCACCGTTTCGTAGTTCTGTCGAACTAACAGTCGGGGAGGAAATAACGCTCATTGTTTCAGCCCTTTTCATTATGCTTATTGGAATTAACAGAGTTACAACCTACATACTATGCCCATCTCTCCTTGACCGTTATCCCAAATCGGCATCAATAAGTTTTTTAAAAACAATATCTTATAAAAAACCAAAGATATCGACCAACTAACTTGTCAGCATTATTCATGGCTGGAAAAGCAAACATGCCTAAGCAAAATCCAGCAATAAAAAAGCCACTATCGTAACTAACAAGGGAGCCCTTATTTCGGTGCCATGACAAAGTCAAAACTTGTCTGCCACTTCACCTTTCCGGTATTAACCGGAACATAATCCACAATAAGGGAGTCTTTAACGCCGAAGACCGCATCTGATGTCAGGTAAGTGTCACCGGCTACGAAGGTGTGGGTGACAATCCGTTCATAGTCAGGATGAGTAAGCAAAAAGTGCATATGTGCTGGCCGCCACGGATGACGCCCGAGACTTTCCAGCATTTTGCCTACCGGGCCGTCATCTGGGATCGGATAAGAAACTGGCTTAATGCCAATAAATTCGTAGTGACCATCGGCTGCCGTAACGAAAACGCCGCGATTGTTCCACTCTGGCTGCTGATTGGGCTGCTGAATGTCGTAAAATCCGTCACTGTTGTCTGACCACACATCAATGCTTACGCCTTCGATGGGATGGCCCTCCAGATCAAGCACTCGGCCCTGATAACGGCACGGCTCGCCTTTGCCATCTAACGAGATGGAAGCGCCCATGGGCAGCGTCGGCGCCCCATCCACATGAAAGGGACCAAACACCGTATTCTTGGTCGCGCCCGCCGGCCGTCGATGCTGAATGGCATCCACGAGCATGGAGACCCCGAGAGTATCGGAGAGCAAGATGAACTCCTGCCGCTTGTCATCGCACAGTTGTCCCGTACTGGTCAGGAAATCGATTGCCAACTCCCATTCAGCCTGGGTGAGCTCGACCTCCTTGACGAAACCATGCAAGTGCTTGACCAGCGAGCCGATGACATCACGTAGCCGGGGGTCGATATCCCCCCCCATACGCCTATTGACCGACTCAACGGAGCGCTCTTCAGTGAAGTAATCAATCTGGGACATGGTTAATTCCTGGGTGAGGGCCCTGTCGCCAGGGCCATGATGGATTAGTCTGGGCGGTCACCGTTCCAGGCACGCTGGAGCAGCTCGCGGATGGCGTCGCGCTCCACCGGCCGTGGGTTCCAGTACGGGTTCAGCACCGCCTGATCGGCAACGCTGTCCAGCGCCGACTCGCTCAGCCCTAAAGTTTTGAGGGCAAGAGGGGCGCCGAGCGAGACCGCAAAGTCGTAGAGGCCACCACCCAGCTCACCGCCGAAGAGCGCCGCTGCAGGGGCCAGAGCCTCCGCGGCTGATCGAGCGTTGTAAGCCGCGGTATGCGGCAGCAGGATGGCGTGGGTATCGGCATGAGGCAGGTCGAAGCTGCCTCCCAGGGTGTGGCAGAGCTTGTGGTGTAAAGCCATGCCTACGCTGCCCAACACAGTGCCGCACAGCCAAGCACCATAGAGCGCGTCACTGCGCGCCTGTAGATTGTGCGGATGTTCAACGATGGCCGGTAACGCCTGCTTGAGACTGCGAATACCCTCAAGGGCCATAAGGCTGCTGATGGGGTTACGATCCTTGGCATAGAGGCCTTCCACGGCATGCGCCATGGCGTTAAGAGCGCTGGTTACACTCACTGCCACCGGTAGCCCAATGGTGAGTTCTGGGTCGTAAATCACCACTTCGGGAAGAATGGAGGGATCCTTGACGGTGGTTTTTAGGCCGTTTTCAGTTTGCCCTAAAATCGGCGTGACCTCGGAACCCGCATACGTTGTCGCTACCACCACCTGCGGCGCATCGTTGCGATAGGCGATCGCCTTGCCCAGTCCGATGGTCGAGCCGCCACCCAGTGCGACGATGCAGTCGGCGCCTGCTTTATCAAAAGCCGTCATGGCCTGTTCGGTTACCTTCACAGGCGTGTGCATGGCCGCCTCGCTGAAGACGCCGGCACCCAGCTCACCAAGCTGCACGTTGAGATGTTCAGCATCCTCTCGGCGGGAGGGCGTCGATAATACCAGGGCTCTGGTGCGCCCCAATTGGCGCACCTCGTCGGCAATCCTGGCCTGGCTACCCGGGCCAAACACAACCCGTGCAGGGTTGGCCGTATAGAGAAAAGCGTGTGGCATACTTTTTCTCCCTCAGGGTTTGAGCAATACCGATTGCGAGGGGTAATCCGTTGCCCACCCCTCCTGTAGAGGAGCAACGAAGACATTCTCCGTACGCGTTCTGGTGATTTTCCACTTACCATCAGGCTCCTTGCGGAAGGCGTTGTTGAGTCGCGACGAACGCAGCAGCGCCTTGCCATTGGAGAAGATCCAGGGCTGGCAGTGCACCCACTGCCCCTCCGCAATGTCGCCATTAACGTTGATCTGCTCCGAGGTCAGGTAGTGGACGTTGAGCAGTAGCTTGGGATCCTGATCCTTCTTCCAGAACCCTTGGAAATGGCGCCGGATGGCCGCCGCCCCTTCGGCGCGGCCGAACTGGTTGTCGTAGTACYCGCCCACGCCTTCCCAGACGGCGTCTTCCGTATATAGCTCCATGATCAAATCGATACGCTCTTCATCGCTCGTCACACCATATTCGGGAATTGGCGTGTCGCACAGAAACATGTAGCGTGCCTGAAGACGGCGTATTTCGGCCTCGGCCTCCAACGTTTCGATGCGTGTCACCAACGCTTTCAGTTCGCTATTTGTGACTTCTGACATTTTTCMCTCCTTTTCTTGTTTGCCGGAGGGACAACACCGACGTTAGGTTTGCCCTTTTGCTCACAGAGGCGTAGGGCACTTAAGACCATCTTCAGCACTTACTTAGCTTTTTAAAGCGAAGCACCAAGACGCTCGATCACGCGCCCCAACCCTGACTTGATCGCCCCGACTTCGGACGGCTCCAGGTTCTCAAACAGGCGCTGTTCGTAGTCGTCAGCCATGGACAGCAGACGCCGTGCCAATACCTGCCCTTGCTCGCTGAGCTGAACGCGACCATTGTCGTCTAGACCCACCAGTGCGCGTTCACGGAGCCCAGCAAGGGTATCCTCAAGGTCTGCCTGGGGTTGAGCCACACGCTGGGCCAGGGCCTCCGCAGACAACGGGCCACGATCCGCCAGCAGGGTAAGAATTCGCCACTCGTTGTCGTTGACTCCGAGGCTGCCGAGCCGCGGATAGAAATCGCTTCGATAGGCGGCTAGCGCCTGACGCATCAGGTAAAGCAAGTGCTTGCCCAAGCGACCATCCAGTGCCGTTTGCTCGTCAACGTTCAACACCATGGGATGAGGCTCGGGTACGGCATAGCGCCCGTTGTGGAACACCAGGGCACTGCCCTCGTTGCGATAGGCGTAGCGCACCACTTCGCCAACGATGATCAGGTGATCACCGCCCTCGTAGACATTCCACGTGCGGCATTCGAAATGCGCCGCGGCCCCCTTCACTTTGGCAACACCGCCAAGGCCCTCCTCAATGGCAATGCCAGCGAACTTGTCCTCCCCCCGCCGTGCAAAGCAATTGGAGATATCGACCTGCTCATTGCTGAGCACGTTGACCACGAAGTGCTCGGCATGGCGGTAAGCACTCAGGCTGTAGGCCCCCTTGTCGATGCTCCACAGGATCAGCGGCGGATCCATCGACACCGAATTGAAGCTGCTGGCGGTGACGCCGTGGTTCTCTTCACCGCTGCGCGTGGTGACCACCGTTACGCCGGTGGCGAACTTGCCCAGCGCGCTACGGAAATCTCTCGTATCGAAGCTCATAAGCGAATCTCCATCCCCAAAACGGGGTCGTTTTCAGCGCCCTAATTTCTCACCGGTCGTACCGGCGATACCGTAGTCGCTCTTGGGTATCTCACTGATGATGACCCGGACATTCGCTTCGGGCGCATCGACCGACGACACGACGGCATCGGTGACCTTGCGGATCAGTGACTCTTTTTGGGCCTGCCTGCGGCCCTCCATCATGTAGACGTGAACTGTTGGCATTGTTTTGTCCTTTTCTTATCGTTAGAGATCTAGAACGAGCCGCTTACCCTTGGCCCGGGAGCAACAGACGCACATCATGTCGCCTTCCTGTTTTTCGTCTTCGGTCAGAAAGTGATCGCGATGATCTATCTCGCCTTCGAGGACGTCGGCCACACAGGTACCGCACACGCCCTCCTCACATTTCACCTCCACTTTTACGCCAGCTCTTGAGAGTGCTTTCGCGATGGTATCCCCAGCGCTCACGGAAACGCTGACGCCAGACTTCTCGGCGACCACCTCGAATACGTCACCAGACACATCGACGCTCGCGGAGAAGAATTCGCGATGAATGCGGTCATCGCTGATACCAAACGCCTGGGCATGTGATATCACCCAATCCATGAACCCCTGTGGGCCACATACGTAAATGTGTGGTTCCTCCCTGGCCCCGGCGAGCTCGGCATGCAGATCCAGTGTTGTCCCGACGTCGTCGTCATAGTGATAGACGACAACGTCGGACAGACCAGCCGCCTCCACCTCGCTCTGGAAGGCCGTTAAGCTGCGTGAGCGCGTGCAGTAGTGCAGCGTGAACTCCTTGCCCAGCGCTTGCAGGCGCCGCGCCATGGCTATCATCGGCGTCACGCCGATGCCGCCGCCGAACAGCAGGCTCTGCGGTGCCTCTTCGTGGAGCGGAAAGTGGTTTCGCGGCCCTTCGATCTCGAGCGTTCCCCCCTCCCTGGCGATTCTGTGTAGGGTCTCTGATCCTCCTCGGCTATTGGGGTCGCGCAGTACACCGATCTCGTAGAACGCATTGCACGCCGGGTCTGAGCAGAGCGAGTACTGACGCCACAGGTCGATCTCGCCATCACATATATGCACGTCCAGATGTGCCCCGGCAGTGAAAGGCGGCAGGGGGCTTCCGTCGGGCGAGCGCAGCCGCAGCCGGGCGATACCGCCTGGCTCATCGATTCGCTGATCAATGACTAATGGGTAGGTTTGATTATCGGCAGTCATATCGGCATCACCTCATGTAGATTCCACCGTTGACGTCCCAGCAGGCGCCGTTGACGAACGCTGCCCGTGGGCTCGCCAGCAGTGCCACTAGATCGGCAACGAAGTACGGGTCACCCAGGTGGCCTACCGGGATATTGGCAATGGCTTTCTCGGCGTCATTGCCCAGCACGGAACGCACCATGGGGGTATCCATGGGCCCAGGCGCGATGGCATTGCAGGTCACCCCAAAGGGGGCCAGATCCCGTGCGAAAATTTTCGTCAGCGTCAGGATGGCGCCCTTGGAGGCGGCATAGTGGGCCCCCGTTGCAGTGCCACCATTCTGCCCCGCCAGGGAAGCGAGATTGACGATTCGGCCATAGCCACGCGCCTTGAAGTGGCGGCCGAATACCTGACTGCCCGCGAAGGTGCCACCGGCGTTGGTGGCCAACACGGCATTGAAATCTGCGGGGTCGATATCCAGCMCGCCCTGGACGGCAGTGCGCGCGGCGTTATTGACCAGTACCTCGACCGATCCCCACCGCTCAATGCACTTACCGAGCACGCTCTGGAAGTCGTCATGGTTGGTTACGTCGAGGGTGGCGGACACGGCGGTGTCCCCCGCCAGATCGAGTTCTGCGGCCAGCGCTGCGGCCGGTTCGGGTTCAATGTCCGAGATCACTACTCGGAAACCGGCTCGATGCAGGGCACGCACGGCTTCGGCGCCGAAGCCACGCGCTCCGCCAGTCACCACGGCCGTTTGGATTTTGTCGGGTGCAGGCATATTCATCAGAACAAATAGCTGAACGAGTTCAGCATTCCATCGGAGTTGAGCAGACGTACCACCTTATGGCGGATCATGAAGCCGCTGGGCGTGACGACGAGGGTGTAGGTCAAGTTCGCGGCCCAGATCCGCTGCCGCCCGAACTTGTCTTCGATCAGGTGCTCGGCGCAGCGAACAGTCACGCCATCCCCTTCGACCTTATCAATGACAAAGCGCGACACCGTTCTCACCGTCTGCGCAGGGGGGGCCGATGAAATCGAAAAGCCTTGCTGAAAGCGCGTGATGCGATCACGGCGCATCTTGGCATCGTCGTGGCAGAGGTTGAGCGCGTTGYCGAAGTCATCGCCATCACCAATGGGTAATGTATAGAAGCCTTCGTCGCTCCACAGGGCGAGCCAGGCGTCGTACTCCTGGCGATCCAGCATGTCTGCCTCGGCCCAGATGAAAGCTTCCGCATCGCGCAGGAGAAGTTCTTTTTCCTTTTTGATCATCTCGTTCATGCCTGCATCATCCTTTTCCACATGTCGTACGCCGCCCGCATCCCGGTTTCAGCACTCACATGACCGCGTGGCCCCACTTCMCCCGGCTGCTCGTCGTTAAGGCCACGATTGAGCAGAATGGGTAGCTCCGCGCCCCCTTTGACGCCGCGCTGGATCCGCTCCCAGACCTCGGCATCATCGGGCGAGCCGAAACCCATCGGCCCCTGAAAGTGCTCGTGCAGCCGTAGGCGTACCTGGTTGGCTGCCTCGGGGCCACCCTCCATACCGATAGCAATATGACGAATGTCGGTTTGCTCGACGCTCACCGGCGTCAATACTCGGAAGAAAGCCAGCGAGAACGACACATTGGGAAACAGGTTGAGGTTGAAGCCCGCGCCACCCACGGCCCGCACGATCCGTTTTACTTGATCCTCGGGATAGCCTTCGCCGCGCAGCTGTTGAGCAAGTTCTTCAAAGCGCTCCGGGATGGGTGCTTCAAGGTTGTCGTCAAGATCCACCAGCTCGGGAATCATGACCATCACCGAGTGTCCGTTGCCGAGATCCTCGACGTAGCCTTTGCCCTGTTCCAGGAAGGAGAAGGCCGCCTCGGTCTCGCCATCCAACGACTGCAGAAAGGATTTATGGACGACGGGAAAGTGGTAAGCGTCGGTGGTGTTCTCAAGCTGGACTTTCCAGTTCATCGGTACGCTGAACTGGTGTTCGCCCAACACCTTGACGGGATACCCCGCTCCCTGCTTCATAAACAGGTCGATCCACTTAGTGACCGGGCCGAGAAAATCGACCAGCGGTTCGGCCTCTTCGTTGAAGGTGGCGAAAACCATGCCTGCATAGGACTCGGTACGCAGCTTGAGCAGGCCATGCTGCGCCTTGTCGAAGTCGTCACCATATTGCTCGGGGTAGGGCAGCGCCCGCAGCGAGCCATCGAGTCCGTAGCCCCAGCCGTGGTAAGGGCATTGAAACGAGGAAGTTTTGCCCTTTTGCACTTCACACACGGTGGCGGCGCGATGGCGGCAGCGGTTCACCATGACGTGGATCACCCCCTTCCTGTCGCGTACCACGATCACCGGCTCAAGGCCCACCTGGGAGAGCTTGAACGAGCCCTTGTCGGGAAACTCGCTTTCGTGAGCGACCCAGACCCAGGTTTTCCTAAAGATCTTCTGCATCTCCTCCTTGAATAACTGAGGATCCTCGTACATGGGGGTCTGAATATGATCCCTGAATMCGAGCTCGTGAGGGGTGATGTCGATTTTGTTTTCGATATTCATGATGACCTCTAAATCTCTGTTGTCTTCCTTGTTCTTAATGGATTATTGATGACTTATTCATCACTCGGGCACGACGAGCTCACGCCCAACTCGCGCCTCGACACGACAGTATTTCCAGAGCTTGTAGGTGCCATCCCCTACCGGTGTGGTGCGAAAGAAGTTGCAAGCTTCGGCGACAGAAGCGTAGTTCTCTACATCCGCCATAATGTAGAAAGTCCAGGGAGCAGCGATGGAGGGGCCTACCTGAATACAGTCGTCATCCATGATGCCCAGGATCGTGAGGCCGGGCAGGCCGTCAATGCCCTGCAGCATTTCGCGGGTGGCCTCCCACACCTGCTTGGCCTCCTCCGCGGTAGCGTTCATGAAGCTCTGGTTAATGCCGCAGCAAAAAAGTACGCGATGCATAGTGATGGTCTCCGTTTGTTAGATGGTGTCGCCAGTTCACAAGTAGCCCGGCAGAGGGTCGTGGTTAAAGAAGATGGCGCCGGCGTTCTTCCAGGTGATTTCGCCCATAAAGGCGTGTTGAGTGCACAACATAGAGTCGCGCAGAATGCGTGATAGGGGATGTCGGTTTTCGGCGCCTGTCATGCCGCTGATTTGGTAAACGTTGCGAATGGCCGCGGCGCACTCCTGGGTCAGATGGGTGGTGGAGAGGCGCAGCAGATTAGTCTGATCGCGGCTCGGTTCCCCTCCCGCCTCGACAGCATTCCAGGCGGAGTCGGTGCACTCATAAAAGAAAGCACGGGCAGCGCGAACCTTGGCCTCGGCCTTCGCCAGGGCAATCTGGGCGTACTCGCGCTCGCCCAGATTGGGCGCGCCGGTGACCGACTTGCGCCCTCCCGCCATGGCACGCATAACATCCAGTGCTTCCCGAGCCAGCCCCAGGGTAGTCACCGCCAGCACCTGGGCAGCGAAAGACAGTGCTGGGTAGCGGAAGAAGGGCGCATCGACGTTGGCCTTGGCACCACGCACAAACGTCCACTCCTCAGCGACATAGGCATCCTCCACCACCAGGTCGTGGCTGCCGGTGGCGACCATGCCGACCATGTCCCAGGTGGGGTCGATGCGAACCTGCTCACGTGGCAACACCGCCATGCGCGGCAAGGCGCCAGGCTCATCCGGCTGGATACCGACGCCACACAGCGAGGCGCCCATGCAGCCGCTGGCGAATTTCCAGCGGCCATTGATGCGAAAGCCACGATCGACGCGCTCGGCGGGATGGGGCGGAAAGATGCCTCCCGCGAACACGACATCGGGAGAGTCTTTCCAGATTTGCGTAATAGTCGCTTCAGGCAGCGCCGCCAGATAAGCGGGGTTCATGCCGAAGCTGGCCACCCAGCCGGCGGAGCCATCGGCCGCCGAGATAGCCTCGACCATTTTCAGGAACTCGGCAGGAGACTTCTCATCACCGCCGTATCTGGCTGGCACCATGGCGCGATAGACGCCGATCGCCTTGAACTCCTCGACAATATCTGCCGAGAGGTGTCGCTGCGCTTCGAACTCATCACGCCGTTGACAGATACTATCGAGCAACGCATCGAAGCGCTCCTCTCCGCCCCATTGGGATTTATCGACCTGGCTGTGCATAAATATCTCCTATTTTTGTATGGTCTTGTCATGCAGAGCCTCGACCAGATAGCGCGCGGCTCGGCAGACACCGGCGTCGTCGCCTCGCCTGCCAATGAGTTGCAGGCTCACTGGCTGGCCCCGGCTCGGAGGCAGTGGCAAGCTCAAGGCCGGGTGTCCCGAAAGATTAAAAGGTCGTACAAGGGAGGAGATGGTCAGATCCTGCTGTCCCTCCTCGGCTGCCGCGCGGCTCAGTGGAAAGTGCGGCAACGTCGGCAACACCAGCACATCGCACGTCTCGAGCAGCCGATCCACCTCGGCAGTGAATGCCTGGCGCACCGCTTCGGCCTCGTGCAGCTCGGCGTCGGAAATCTTGGCGGCCGCGCGCAGGCGGCGCTCCACGTCACTCCCTAAGCGGCCGCTATCGAGCCAGGCACCACAAGCGCTATAGGTTTCACGGTTGATCAGCGCCATGGCGGCATCAAAAGCCTCACTCATCATTGGCAAGGCGCACTTTTCAGTGGCCAGCCCAGTACCTTCGAGATACGCTTCCAGCGTGCCGAGAATTGCGCCATCGGCCTCGACGTCTAGCCTGCCTAGGCGTGGCATCGCTGCGCCGCTTACGACCGTAAACTCCGCATCCACGGCTGACATGAAGTCGATCAAATCCTCGAGATTGGCACTCAGCGGCCCTACGCAGTCCAGGCTGCTGTAGGCGGGCATAACGCCGCGCCGACTAAGCCGACCGAACGTAGGCTTCAAGCCGACCACCCCGCAGCAGGCCGCGGGCACCCGAATCGAGCCGCCGGTATCGGTACCGATGCCTATCTCCGCCAGCCCCGCTGCCACCGCCGCTGCCGAACCGCTGGACGACCCGCCGGGAATCAACGCCGGAAAGCGCGGGTTCTCAGGGGTGCCCGTCAAGGCATTGAGCCCGGTCATGCCAAACGCCAGTTCATGCAGATTGGCTTTGCCGACGATGCGATAACCGGCCGCCAGCGTGCGCTCGACGATCTCGGCATGCCTCTCTGCCGCCGGCGCATCGGCCAGCGCCGCAGAACCTGCACGGGTCGGGTAGCCGGCGATATCGATGCTGTCCTTAACCACGACTCGCTTGGAGCCTGTGCCTAAGCCGAGATGCTGGATGAGAGATGGCATGGCATTTTTATCCACTTATCACATGAAATTTCAAGTATTTGATGGTGCTTTATTACTTAGATTTTCTTCAAACTAAAGGACGAATAGCACGATGTCGGGCACTAGCAGTAGCAACGCGATACACAATAAGTAAGGCGTCATGAAGTAGCCTACGCCAAGAAAGATATCGCCAAAACTAAGCTCAGGGTCGAGGCTCTTGACGATGAAAGCGTTAACCCCCACCGGCGGCGTGATCGCTCCCATGCTGGTAACGATGCAGACCATGATACCGAACCAGATCGGGTCATAGCCCAGCACCAGCGCTACCGGAAAGAAAATGGGGATCGAGATAATTAAAAAGCCCATGGCATCCATCAGCGCCCCGCCGATGACATAGATAAGCAGCACGCAAGCCATGACCAGCACCGCAGGTAAGGGCAGCGCAGCGGCCCACTCGCCGACTATGTAAGGCAGTCGTGTCACTGTCAGGAAGCGGCCAAATACCACCGCGCCCGCCACCAGCATCAGAATCATCGCGGACGTTCTAAGAGTGTTGCTTAATGATTCCCGAAGCATCTCCCATGATAGCTTTCTACGCAGAGCGATAAGGGTGATGGCCCCAACACAACCAACCGCCGCCGCCTCGGTAGAGGTGAACCAACCGGCGAACAGGCCGCCCAGCACCAGGATAAAGAGGACGAATATCTCCACCACCCCTTTGAGAGAGGCCAGGCGCACTCCCCAGGAGGAGCGTTCGCCAGCTGGCGCCATGGCCGGGTTTCGCCAGCAAAGGTAGGCAATGGTCAGCACGAACAGCGTCATCAGGATCAAGCCGGGCAGGATGCTGGCGATAAAGAGATCACGGATGGCGAGCTCGGCCTGCAAAGCGATCACGATCAGTACCGCGCTGGGTGGAATGATGACCCCTAGGGTGCCCCCAGCCGCCACACTGCCAGCACTCAGCGCCTTGTGATAACCGAATTTCTTCATTTCCGGTAGAGCAATAGTCCCTACCGTGGCGGCTGTCGCCGTATTGGAGCCGCAAACGGCGGCGAAACCAGCACTGCTTAATATCGTTGTCGTGGCCATGGAGCCCCGGCGGTGCCCCGTCCAGGCATAGGCAGCCGCAAACAGCTTCTCGGTAATCCCAGATCGGAATAGCAGCTCGCCCATAAAGACGAACAGCGGTATGACACTCAAAGAGTAGGAGGAGAGCTGCTCCCAAATACCAGAGCTGATGATGTTATAGGCCGCCATGGGGCTGGTGATATGCAGCATCCCAAAGAAGCCGACAATGAACATGGCAAAACTGATCGGCACCTTCAGGATAATCAGCAGAAAGAGCGCCAATACGCCAATCATGGCCACCAGTGTGAAGCTCATGTCTCTCTCCCCTGCGTCAAGCAATCCCGCACATCCATCAACAACACGAGGCAGAATGCGGAGAAGTCGAAGGCGACCAGATAGATAATTGGATAAATGGTCAGGCGAAGGGATTGCGATAGCGTGCCTCGCTGCATGGCAAAAGTGCCATACTCCCAAAGCTTGAAAGCCACCATGGTAAAGAAAAGCAGGCTCGCCACCGCGACCAGCAGTTGAATGAGACGCTGGAGCCTCTGAGGCAGGCGAGCTACCAGCATATCTAACTCAATGTGCGCCTTGGACAACTGGGCATAGGCCAAAGAAGATGACACCATCACCGCCGTCAGCCAACCTACCACCTCGGTAGTTCCACCGAACGAAGACGCCACCTGGCGCATAATGATGTTGGACACCACCAAGAACATCATCGCCAGCAAACTCATACCAGCGAGTACAAGCAACAGCCGACTGATTAGGAGTGTGAATCTATTCATGGATGCTCTCTCTTTAATGCCGAATACCTGCCCGACCCAATTCCCTAATTACCAACAGCTATTACGGCTGTTGGTAATGCTCGAAAAGCTCATGCATTCGTTCATTAAACTCGTAGGCGGGAAGACCTAGCTCGGCAGCGCGGGCCAGACGCCCCTCATTAAGCGGCATCAGGCGTTCGGTCCAACGCGCTGCTTCCTCGTCGCTCAGCGCTACGACCTCCACCCCCTCTTGCTCATGCGCCCACTTCATAGACTCCTCAACGTGAGAATCGAGATAGTCACCGGCGAAAAAGGCCATTTCAGCACCCAACTCATCGATAATCTGCTGAACGTCTTCGGGCAGCGACTCCCAGCGCTGACGATTCATAACCGCCACCAGCACCGCATTGGTCAATGGATAGTCAGTGATGGACTTAACGGTGCGCGCATAGCCCAGATCCATCAGCACTTCCCGGGAACTCACGTAGCCATCAACGACTCCCGCCTGCAGTGCCTCGCCCGTATCCGCCTGGGAGAGCGCTATAGGCACCCCGCCCAGCGCTGCCATCACCTCGGTACTGTCACCAGGCACACGAATCTCCTGGCCTTCCAGTTCTTCCAGTGAAGTAACTGGCTGCTTGGTCTGTAAATAACCGGGCTCAGAAGTAAACGCGGTGATGACCTTAAAATTCTCAAGGCCCAGTTGCTCGGGGGGAAACTCTTGAATCAAGTCATAGAGTGACTGGCTTGCGACGGTCGAATTGACGTCCATCCCAGTCAGGCTACCGGCCAGATTGAGCAGCGGGAAACGGCCCGGCTCATAGGAAGTGATCGAGAGTCCGATATCCGCAACGCCGCTCAGCACGCCGTCATACATATTGTTTGCCGTCAGAAGCGTACCGCCGGGGAAGGTGTTGACGGTCACTCGTCCATCAGTGCGGCGATGGAGCTCTTCCGCCCAACGCTCCATCTGCACACCTGGGAAGGTGCTGGCAGGCGAAATGAACGCATAACTAAGGGTGATATCGCTGGCAGATACGAGCGGACTAATCAGCATGCCTGCTAGCCCAATGGCACCCGCCAAGCGCCGAATGCTTGACACTTTTTTCTTCGTCGTCATGGGTCTTGTCTCTCTTTATCGTTGTTGTTAGGTGCTTCTCATCACCTAATACATTCAATATCACATGAAAATTCAAGCAATGCAACAGCCTCATTAGTCACAATGAGAACTCACCGCGAGAGATGGCTTACTGCACAGGATCCAGCGTCACCAATCGCTGCTGCCGTTCGAGCAACACGAACGAACCTACCGTCTCAGCCAGACGCAGTGACTGACTCTCGAGCCTATCAGCCGCCGTTGCGGACTCTTCGACCAGTGCGGCGTTCTGCTGGGTCATTTGGTCGAGCCCAGCCACTGCTTGATTGACTTGACCGATACCCTGGCTCTGCTCGCTGGTTGCCGCACTAATTTCGCCAAGCACATCGGAGACCCTCGATACACTGGCAACGATTTCGCTCATGGTAGCACCGGCTGCGCGCACGAGCTCTGAACCCGCCTGGGTCTTGGCGTTGGCATCCTCAATCAGTTCCTTAATCTGCCGAGCAGCGGCGGCGCTGCGACCAGCCAATTGACGCACTTCGTCTGCGACTACCGCGAAGCCTCGACCATGCTCTCCAGCGCTAGCCGCCTCAACCGAGGCGTTGAGCGCCAGTAGGTTGGTTTGAAAGGCAATGCTATCCATCACTGAGACGATCTCTGCAATCCGCTGCGACGCGCTATCAATGTCATTCATGGTTCGCACAGCTTGCGACACCACGTTACCGCCCTGGGAGGCGACTTGCGAAGCAGAGTGGGAGAGCTCCTCTGCCTGCCGAGACGCTGCAGCGGTATGCTCAACGGAATGGGTCAGCTGCTCCATGGAAGCCGACGTCTCCTGCAGGKGGGAAGCCGCCACCTCAGTTCGGGCCGACAGATCCTGACTTCCCACGGCAATTTCACTCGCCGCGGCACGCACTGAGTCGCTGCTGTCACGCACATCGAGCAGTACATCGTTTATTTTATCTACAAAGGCATTGAACTGGATCGCCAACCTGGCACTTTCATCGCGGCCATTGGCGGGCAGGCGGCGGGTCAAGTCGCCATTGCCGACAGCGATGTCATGCATGCGCTCAGCCAACCGACGCAACGGACGAGCAATACTCTCCCCCACCAACCATGCTGCCAATAACCCCAGGCCTGCAATGAAAAGCCCGATCAGCGTCATGCCTAGAATGTCTCTATCAAGCTGTTCCTCTGTTTGCCGCTGCAGTCCATGCATACCAGCAAGCACCGCATCTTCAGGCTGTCGGATCATCAGCACCCAAGTGTTGTCGCCGCCCCCTCCAATAGTGAACGGCCAGTACAATTCGATTACGCCCCGCTCGGCATCATGGATATACATAGGCTGGCCTCCTTGAGCCTGCTGTATGCGCTGCTGCAAGGTGGCATCAAAAGCCTCATTAAAAGGCACCCCCAGCGTGGCTCCCTCATGCGTATACGCTACCAGCCCCCCTCTCGGCGCCACCAAGGCCATGTCTCCCGATCCCTCATAGAGTTCTCTATTTTCCTCCAAAAGCATGGACTGGATAAAATCTACCGTCAGATCAACGCCGGCAATACCGCGAAACCCGCCGTCGACAACGATCGGGGCGACGAAAGAAGTCAACATCACTTCCTCCTCCCCCACCTGATAAACGTCAGGGTCTGTAATACATGGCCTCAACGTTTCTCGTGGGCAGAGGTAATACTCGCCCTCGCGCACCCCATTGGGCTGAATAACCTCGCTCTCCATGATGGCTGCTTCCTGAGCCATGATGTCGAGATCTCCGTTCTCTCCTCGATACCACAGGGGCATGAAGCGCCCCTGCGGGCTATGTCCCGGCAGGCCACTGCCCGAGTAAACGTCATCCTGATCGAAGGCATTAGGCTCCCAGGCAACATAAGCGACAGAAACATCCTGATTGACTTCCAGGTACTTTCGAATGGCACCGATTATCTCCTGGCGATTAAAATCAAGAGTGGGCCCACCTTTATAAGCCACGTCACCCTGCATGGAATTGACAGCTGCCAACCCCTTGGCCATCTCAAGTGCCTGAGTAAATTGAACCTGTATGCTCTCGGCTTGATAGGACGCAATGGCATGTAAACGGCCTTCAGTCTCGTCCAGCAGTATGTGCTGTGCTCCCACCTGAGTGGCTTCCTGCGACCTTGTATTTGCCATTACGAAGTAGGCAGACAAAGAAAACACCGCCAATATTGTTGAGATGCCAGCCAGCAACGTGACAAATGTACGGAGGGATTTGAATTTCATATTATCAACCTGAGCAGGGGTTTAATTTTTATTTGTCCAACAGCATGGTTGCGGTAAAACACAGAGATAAAGCGGCGGTTTCCGCTCAACCGGTATGACACAAGCGACCATCTACTATCAATATCACATGAAATTTCAAATAAAAATACCCAATCTGCATTTGGATCTACCCACTTACTCCCTGACAGAACTTCACGAGAGCCTGCTCAGGCATGGCAAACAATAAAAAAAGCCCAAGCGTCAGCCKGGGCAAGGAGGATAAATGGACAAAGGGTAGAGGCTATTCCAACGGTTCGTAGGGCAAACCCACATAGTTTTCCGCAATGGTCGTCAGCCCCGCTTTTGAGCTGGTTACGTAGTCCAGCTCGGCCAACTGCATGCGGCTGTTGAAATCTTCCTCATCAGAGAAATTGTGCAGCATGGAGGTCATCCACCAGGAGAAGCGCTCCGCCTTCCAGATACGCTTCAGGCACGTTTGCGAATAGCGCTCGATCAAATCCGTGCGGCCTTCTTGGTAAACCTTCACCATTAGCCGATAGAGCGTGTTCACATCGCTGGCGGCCAGGTTAAGCCCTTTGGCACCGGTGGGCGGTACAATATGCGCCGCATCGCCGACCAGGAACAGCCGCCCGTACTGCATTGGTTCGACCACATAGCTGCGCAGCGGTGCGATGCTCTTCTCGATGGAAGGCCCGGTGACAAGCTTGGCGGCCACCTCGTCTGGCAGGCGGCGTTTGAGCTCTTCCCAAAAACGCTCGTCCGACCAATCTTCTACCTTTTCATCCAAGGGTACTTGAAGGTAGTAACGGCTGCGGGTGGCGGAGCGCATGCTACACAGACTGAAACCACGCTCGTGGCTTGCGTAAATCAACTCATCAGAGACCGGGGGCGTGTCCGAGAGCACCCCCAACCAGCCAAACGGGTAAACCTTTTCAAACTCTTTAATGCGCTCTTGAGGGATCGATTGGCGGGAGACACCATGATAGCCATCGCACCCAGCGATGTAGTCACACTCCAGCCTGACCGTTTCGCCGATGTGCTCAAAGGTTAGATAGGGGTGGTCACTATCCAGGTCGTGGGGCTGAACGTTTTCTGCCTCGTAGAGCGTTGTCGCGCCAGCGGCAGCGCGGGCCTCCATCAGATCCCGCGTCACCTCGGTTTGGCCGTATACCATCACTTTGCTGCCACCGGTCAGCTCATCCAGTGCGACCCGCACACGACGGTTGTCGAAAACAAGCTCAAAACCGTCATGGGGTAGGCCCTCTTCATCCATGCGCTGGTCAACACCCGCTTCGCGCAGCAAATCCACCATGCCTTGCTCAAGCACACCGGCGCGGATACGACTCAATACATACTCACCGCTACGCCGCTCAACAATCACATTATCAATGCCTTGGCGATGGAGTAGCTGCCCCAGCAATAGGCCTGAAGGCCCTGCGCCAATAATCGCGACCTGTGTCTTCATAGGGGATGCCTCATCATTGTCATTATCTAAAACTTATGACTTGTATTTTTCAATGAAACACGCCGCATAATAAGGCATGATCTAGATCAATTATTGGACATTTAGCGTTTTATTACCCAACCTTAGTCGTAGAGGAGATATAGGTGATGACAGCCTCGTCGGCAACCTCCGTTCCGGTATTTAAGCTCTATGGCGAGACACAGCACTGGCCCACGCCCGACTTGCTCCACTGTGAGTCCATCCCCGAGCGCAGTCGTCTGCACGACTGGCGTATCCGGCCGCACCGCCATGCCGACCTCGTGCATATTCTGTTTATTTCTCACGGTAGCGTTGAGTTAGAGCTGGAGGGAACAAGCCACCGGCTGCAAAGCGCTAGCGCTATCGTTGTGCCCGCAATGGCTATTCACGGCTTTCTCTTTTCACCGGATGTGGAAGGACACATTATTACTCTGGCMAAGCCGCTGGCCGACCACTTACATGCACTAATGGGTGAGAGCAGTACGCTAAAAAAAGCCGACTTCTACTCTCTATCCCAGGCAAATCAGGCTGAACGAATTGCCACGCTGGTGGCTCAGATCGACCAGGAGTACCGCCAACCCGCCCCCGGACGCAACAGCCTGCTCGAAGCGCTTATCCAAGCCTTGGTGGTAGAGCTATCACGTCTTTATGCTTATACAGGCAGCATGGCAAAACGCTATGGCCCCCACCAAAGCGACAAAGGGCGGCAGCATTTAGAACACTATCAAGCGCTGATCGAGACGCACTACCGCGAACAGCCGAGTATTGAGCAGTTAGCCGAGCAGATCGGGGTGAGTAGCGCGCACTTGAACCTGCTCTGCCGACAGCTCGCCGGGCGCAGCGCCCTGCAATTGCTGCATGAACGTTTGCTGCTGGAAGCCAAGCGCCAGCTCACCTATACCAATATGACCATTGGCCAGATCTCCGACAGCTTAGGGTTTTCTGAACCGGCTTACTTCACGCGCTTTTTTAAGCGTAATACCACGTTTCCGCCGCGGGAGTTTCGGGTTCGCCAACATGCTCAGTCATAGGAGGAAACTGTTTTACTGCATATATAGGAAACAACAAAAGCAATCATAGCAGCGATGAGAGATAACCAACACTGAAGCCAAAATCCTAAAGACATAAGAAAATAGTTGTGAATTAACAAAGAATGGAGTGTTATAAACATTAAACGTGATGATTTTTTATACTCCTTTTTTGATGAGCAATTTTCTTATTATTTTAAAAAAAACACACGCCCACATTATTAAAAACAAAAGTCCCAAAGATATGAGAGTATAACCATGAACAGCGCCCCTACTTCCCCCAGAAAAATAATCGAAAGGCCCCACTTTTCCTGCCCAAATACCCCCCCAAACACTCCAAAAACCGAATGGGATAGCTATAAACGAGAAAAAAAATAGGTATTTCAGCAGTTTTTTTGTCGATATCCCCACAGCATAATTTTCTTTATCACTTTTCGGAAAAAAACTTCTTAAAATATAAAAGCACATCAAAAAAATGGCCACTAAAAAAATTAAATCCATTAAAGTAACTGGCACCCCATACTCAACCCTTGCAAACTCTAAGAAAAAGCTAATAGAAAGAACAACTACAACCAACATAAAAAACTTTAACAAAACCATAAAAATTCTCTTTACTTAACGACTTATATTTTAATACGCGACATAATTACTGCTAATATTAAAATTAATCGAATGCATCATTTTTTCAAGTCTTCTTCTACTTAAACTTAGAAAGTTACTAATAAGGCGATTGCACCTAAATCATTTTCCTCATGTTAAAAATATCACCAATATCAATCTTAACAGTTCCTTTCTTGTTCAGACAAACGCCCTCTAGAACCAACATCCAAAAAATATTGATTTAAAATATAACTTACGACCTCTGTCCAGACTGATGCATTCGTACTGACGCGCGTCCATCAACTCAGCAGCTTTGAGCGATTTAGCGCGCCATAGTGGCCATGCGGCAAAGGCCTGAACCGCTGCCTAGACGGCAGCGCTAGCCGCTCCAACAATCAGCATTGGTAATGTCGACATCTTATCTACTTATAACAGGAAAAAAGTCGAGAGCACCGGAAAGAGAATTAACAGCGCCAGACGTATTAAGTCAGACACCACAAAGGGAGTTACCCCTTTAAAAATCTCCCCCAGCCCGACATGCGGCGCCATCGCTTTAATCACAAACACGTTCATCCCCACCGGCGGGGTCATCAGTCCCAGCTCAACGGTCAGTACGGTCAAAATACCGAACCATACCGGGTCGATACCCATCGCCTGAATAATCGGATAAACCACCGGTACGGTGATTACCAGCATGGCGATGGAGTCCATAAACATTCCCAGCACAAAGTAGAGCGCCAGAATGCACAGCACCACGACAATAGGAGTGAGATCCATGCCGTAAAGCAGGTCAGTGATAGAGAACGAAATGCGCGACACCGAGATGAAATACCCCAGCGTTTCTGCCCCTACCAGCATAAAGAAGACTACCGCAGACAGCGCCAACGTCTCCTGTACGCTGTGCCATAGCTGGGCACCACGCATGCCTTTTACCAGGGCGTAAATCAGGGTGGCGAATGCCCCGACACTTGCCCCCTCTGTGGGTGTAAAGGCACCAAAATAGATACCTAAAATCATCACCAGAAAAACGCCAAAGAACGGCACTAAGCCGGTCAACGAGAGCAGCTTCTCTTTCCAGGCAGTAGGTTCGCCCGCTACCGCCAGGGAGGGGCGTAGGTACATCACTACCGTAATGGTCAGAGAGTACATTACCAACCCTAGCAAGCCAGGAATCAGCCCCGCCATAAACATATCGCCAACGGACTGTTCGGTAAGAATGGCGTAGATAAGCAGTGCGATACTGGGCGGAATCATAATACCCAGTGTGCCGCCAGCAGCCAGCGCGCCGGTGGCTAAGCCACGGTTATAGCCGTAACGCTCCATCTCTGGTAACGCCACGCGGGTCATGGTGCTCGCCGTCGCCAGCGATGAACCGGAGATCGCGGAGAAAATGCCGCATGAGCCCACCGCGGCAATCGCCAGGCCGCCCTTCCAGCCCCCGCAAATAATACGCGTGGAATCAAATAGCTTACCCGCCATCCCCGAGTGGGCAGCCAGTACGCCCATTAAAATAAACATGGGCACGGCGCTGAAGCTGTAATTGGAAAGCACTTCGACCGGAACGGTTTTTAACTGTGCTACAGCCGCGTCCCAACTGATGATTTGAGCAAATCCCACCACCCCTACAATGAGCATGGTTAAGGCGACCGGTACACGCAGAATCATCAGTACCAATAAAAGCCCTAGCCCCATGGCACCGATTACTTCACTCCCCATGAGTCGCCTCCTCACCCGCCGCATAAATAACGCCTAACAAGGCGTGAATAAAGCTGCGTATTCCCAATAGCAAACTGAGCACCGCTGCCAACTGGTAAATCGGCCCCATGGGCAGTCGCAGATCTTGGGTTATTTCGCCGTGCCGACTGGCCGCTGCGGCCGAATCCAGCAAGCCCACAAATAGAATCAGCCCCAGCGCCGTAAAACCGAGGAAAAAGAGACCCTGTAAACGGTTCTTAATCGATTGCGGCAAGCCGTGAGAGAACGCCTCTACCACCACTTGGCTTTTTTCGACATTCGCCGCCATCGCCGCCAGTAGCGCGAACAGCATCAAATAGCTAACCAATTCCACGCTTCCTGACACGCGCAGAGCAATTGCGCCCTCCGTTACCCGGGAAAGATAGCGAGTGCTGACATCCGCAATGGTAACCGCCAGCAGGCCAATCAAAGCGACCCCGGCCACCAAGCGACAAACAAGGGCCAACCAATGGCTGGCCCGGTAAAAAGTAGACTGCATGACACATTACCCCTATTGGGCGCCACAAGACTCGCTAGCCGCCAACGCCGCCTGATAGACGTCGCGCGCCTGATCCAGACCGCGCTCTTCCAACTGCGTTAGGTAGTTCTCAATGCCCGTTTCCAGCGGCTCCTGCCAGTCAGGATGCTCTAACGGATTGGCAATTTCACGAATGGTATGGCCRGCGTCGGCCGCCTCTTGTTTACCTTCCACATCAAGCCGATCAAACACCGCACCGGCGTTTTCAGCCCATTTCATACCGGAGTTATTATCGATCACCGCCTGCTGTTCAGGGGACAGGCTGTCATAGCTACGCTGATTCATGGTGGCGACAAAGATCAACGTGTAGAACGGTACTTCGGTGTGATAGTTGACGAGTTCGTTGATACGGAAGCCTTTTAGGCCTTCCCAGGGGAAACTCAGGCCATCAATAACGCCGCGCTGCATGGAGGTATAAATATCGGGCGCAGGCATACCCACGGGGCTTGCGCCCATATTTTCCAGCATTTCACCCGCGACCGCAGTGGGACGACGAATGCGCAGCCCTTCGAGATCAGCAGGCGTTTGCACATCGGTGTCGATGGTATGAATACCGCCAGGCCCAGTGGTGAACATAAATAGCGGGCGAGTATCTTCGTATTCGCTATCTAAATGTCCATCATCAAAAAGCGTCTGAAGTACGCAAGCACCTTGCGTTGCCGTGCCCGCGACCCCGGGTAGTTCAACGATCTGTGAGAGCGGGAACCGGCCTGCCGTATACCCCTGCGCAGTGGCGCCAATATCGGCAATACCGTTGGCGGCGGCCTCATAAATGGAATCTGGTTTGGCTAAGGTACCCGCGGGAAACATTTGAATGGTTAAATCGCCATTGGACTCTTCGGCAATAGTGTCGGCCCATGCCTGCAAAACATCCTCATTAACGCCTGAAGGGCCAGGCCAAAAGTGGGCCATGCGTAGGGTGGTCTCTGCCTGAGCCGAGCTAACGGCAAGGCCTGCAATAGCAGCTGCCAACACGCACCGGGATAGGGACATTTTCATAGGAGTCTCCAGGACTTTCTTGGATTATTATAAGTTCGTATAGCGAATACTAGTTCGCTCTAAGTCACCACATTAGTCCACTATCAGGCGTAGAGCTAATCGACATTCGTCTATGTTTAAGCATAGCAACGCGACATTCTAACCCCATGCTTAGAGTCTCCAGTATTGCAGGCTAGAAGGCATTCTCAAAAAGGTACAATGGCATTAAAAAATTGGACTTTTCCAATATTCACTCGCCACTATGGTCGAATCGGCGACCAATAGGGCAATCAACGACCGTCTGAAGCACCCAGAAAAAAGCCGCCTTCAAATACACCCAGGCGGCTTCAGAGTGAAAAATACGATTACTTTGTCTGCTCGGTATACTTCTCTACCAATCGAGTCGCATCGTCATAAAGCAGTTGACCATCAAAGCCTCGGTTACCCATGTCGTCAATCCACTGAGCCGTGGCCGTCTCAGCTGCTGCCTGCCAGGGTGCCAGTGAATCTTGAGCGATGTAGAACATTTCACCCTCACCCGTCGCTTCAATAGCTTCAATCGCGGCTACTTCCGCTTGATCCATGACCTGGCCGATTCGTTGCGCCTCTTGAAGCCCCGCATTATCGTCGATTACCTGTTTCAGCTCTGGTGAAAGCGCATCGTAACTAGCTTGGTTTAAGGCCAGCACCATCATTGCCGTATATAAACCATGATCGCCCTCGAAAAAGGTGTGGTTCTGGGCAACATCCAGCACGCCCAAAGCCGCAGCGCTTTCAAAGGGCAATGTCAGGCCATCGATTACCCCGCGCGAAATTGCTTCTGGAATTTGCGGCATCGGCATACCCACCGCTTGCGCCCCCAGAAGCCCCAGATATCGATTCATGGTTTTCGAAGGGGCACGAATAGCCAGCCCATCCAGCTCATCAGCACTCTCAATCGCCACGTCTCGGGTATGGATTTTACCCGGCGTATGCGCGAATACGGCGATGGGGTAAACACCCTCGAAGGCGTCTTGCATATGCGTTGTCGCAAACTCATGGGCTGCCATGCTGGTGGCTTCCCCCGTTGTGGGCAGGAAGGGTTGATCGAATGCCTCGGATTCCGGGAAGSGATTAGGCGTATAGCTGAGCAAGGTCCAGGCAATATCCACCACCCCGTCCTTGGCTTGATCATAGAGCGATGGTGCTGAGCCCCCTAGTTGCATGGCAGGGAATATTTCCACCTTGATAGCCCCCTCGGACTGCTCTTCAATACGCTTAGCCCAAGGTTCCAAATACTCGGTCTGCACAGGCGTGGCCGGGGCAGCAAAATGGTGCAAACGCAGGGTCACCGTGTCCTGGGCGTAGCCACTACTGCTGAGGAGCATGCCAGTTAACAACGTGAGGCTGGCGAGTGKGGGTTTTATTGTCATTGTAGTAACCTCCTTACTTATAGCCTTATTAAAAGAAATAGTGTCAGGCGCTTATCTAAATAGGGTAATGGCGCGGGCCAAGCTGCATGGTCATCCAGCGTAGGTCGGTGAATTCCTCAATCCCGGCCTTACCGCCAAAGCGTCCATAGCCGCTTGATTTAACGCCGCCAAAGGGCATCTGTGGCTCATCGTGCACAGTGGGGGCGTTAATGTGGCAAATACCCGACTCAATGCGCTGTGCAAACTGCATTGCGCGGGCGGTGTCGCGGCTGAAGACGGCGGCCGAAAGACCATATTCGCTATCGTTTGCCACGCGCAGCGCTTCCTCTTCATCCTTAACACGCATCATCGCGACTACCGGGCCAAACGACTCTTCGCCATACAAACGCATCGCCTTAGTAACACCATCCACCACGGTAGGCTGCATAATGACGCCTTCGGCCTTGCCGCCACAGGCTAAGCGAGCGCCATGCTGTTGAGCGTCGTCAAGCAGGGTGTTGAGCTTCTCGCCCGATTCGCGGTTGATCAGCGTACCCAGCGCGTTACCTTCACCACGTGGATCGCCCGCGCGCAGCGTTTCCGCCTTGCGGGCCAGTTTTTCGACGAAGGCATCGGCGACCGCATCCACCACAATCAGTCGCTCGGTGGACATACAGATCTGACCCTGATTGAAGAAGGCGCCAAAGGCAGCGGCCTCTACGGCAGCATCCAGGTCGGCATCTTCAAGCACCACGAACGGCGCCTTGCCGCCAAGTTCCAGCAAAACCGGCTTAAGATGGCGCGCCGCTTTTTCGGCAATAATGCGCCCCACCGGAGTCGAGCCAGTGAAATTAATACGGCGCACGGCTTGGTGCTCAATCAAGGCCTCGACGACCTCGGCGGCCTGCGGGGGCGCATTGGTCACCACGTTAACGATGCCATCGCCCAGGCCCGCCTCAATCAGTACCTCCCCAATCAGGTGATGCGTCGCGGGACACTGTTCAGAGGCCTTAAGAATCACCGTATTACCACACGCCAGCGGCGTCGCAATGGCACGCGTGCCCAGAATAATCGGCGCGTTCCAGGGAGCTATCCCCACCACCACGCCGCAGGGAACCCGCACMCCCATCGCTAAACTGCCGGGCACGTTAGAGGGAATTACTTCGCCGCCTACCTGCGTAGTCAACGACGCCGCCTCGCGCAGAATGCTGGCAGCGACCATGACGTTAAAGCCTGCCCAGCCTGGCGTAGCGCCGGTTTCATCTACCATGCGTTCGATAAAGTCGGCTTGCCGCGCCTCCATAATCTCTGCCGCCTTGAGCAGCTTGGCGCGCTTTTCGCCGGGGCCCGTCGCTGACCAGGCAGGGAATGCCTGTGCAGCCGCCTCAACCGCCCGAACCGCATCGCCAGCGGATGCCGCCGCGGCCTGGGTGACAACATCACCGGTGAGAGGGTTAGTTCGAGTAAAGGTCGCGCCTTGGTGAGCAGCACACTGCTCACTACCAATTAAAAGATTAAGATCCATGATCTGACTCTCCTCAAAAGGGKGGTCGAATATTGGTATAAAGCCCTTACCGCTGGTAGCTCTCCAMCCCCGGCTTGATGCTCTTTTCATCGAGGAACTGTTTAAGCCCTTGGGCGCGACCCTGCTCAGGATCAAGCTGCTGCGCCTGATCGAGCTTGGCGTAGAGGTACTCTTCGTTCTGCTCCCAGGTCAGTKCGCGGCACATTTTGAAGCCGATCTTGGCAGCACGCAGCACAACGGGGTTCTTGTCACGCAGCGTAGCGGCCAACTCGCGGGTGGCTTCGCGTAGCTCGGTCAGCGGTACACTTTTATTAACCAGCCCCATTTTGGCTGCCTGGGGGCCGGTAAATGTTTCCCCGGTCATGATGTAGTAGAGCGCTTCCCGGTGGCCCACGGTATCGGCCATGGCTTTACTCACCAGGTTGCCGGGAGGGATACCCCAGTTGATTTCGGAGAGACCGAAAACCGACTCATCGGCGGCAATCGCCAAATCACAGGCCACCAGSGGCGAGAAAGCCCCGCCAAAGCACCAGCCATTGACCATGGCGATGGTGGGCTTGGCGTAGTGGCGCAGTAGCTTCCACTGCCAGGTAGAGGCGTCGCGGCGCACCTTGACCTGCACAATCTCGGGGCTGGCATCGATCTCGCGGAAGTACTCTTTGAGATCCATACCGGCCGAAAAGGATTCGCCTTCGCCGGTCAACACTAGTACATGAGCCTCTTGATCCAGCTCAATAGTCTCCAGCACATCGATCATTTCACGGTTAAGCGTTGGGCTCATGGCGTTGCGCTTTTCAGGGCGATTCAACGTCACCCAGGCAACGCCCTCTTCGACGTTAACTTTTACGGTTTGCCAGCGATCTTGGTAGTTACTCATCTCTTGCTCCTTGGGTTTATCAAACGGCTTATTCAAACGTTAATGTTTAAACGCCTACTCGGCGGTGAACTTGTCGATTAACTGTCGGGCGTCGTTATATAGCGCTTCACCATCGAGCCCTTTCTCTTCGGCATCGGCGATCCACTCATCAGCCACTTCCTGACCCACGGCTTGCCAACGGGCTGTCTCTTCACTATCCAGCTGGGTAATCGTGCCGGGCTGTTCGCCATCCTGAATGGCCTGGATCTGCACCTGGTCAGCGTCATCCATGATTTGACCTATTTTGCGGGCCTCTTGGATGCCGGAGTGAGCGTCGATAATCGCTTGTAGATCGGCGGGCAGCGCGTCATATTTACGCTGGTTCATGGCGACGATCATCATCGTGGTATAGAGCGCATGATCACCGCTGAAGACCGTATGTTCTGTCGTAATATCAGCTAACCCCATGGCGGTAATCGCTTCAAAAGGGATTACCGTTCCATCCAGCACTCCCCGTGATAACGCCTCCAGTGCCTGGGCAACGGGCATACCAATAGGCTCAGCACCCAACTTGGCTAGATAGCGATTCACCAACCGGCTAGGGCCACGCATCTTGAGCCCCTCTATGTCGTCGAGTGATTCAATACGTGTCTCTTTGGTGTGCAGTGCGCCAGGACTATGGGTATGGACGGCGATGGGGTAGACACCGGCTAACTCATCCTGCATGTACGTCATTGCATACTCATGGGCGGCCTGGCTTGTTGCCGCACCGGTGGTGGGTATAAACGGCAAGTCGAAGACCTCTGCCCTAGGGAAGCGACCAGCGTTATAGCCCAGCACCGTCCAGATAATATCCACCTGACCATCTTTCGCTTGGTCATAGAGCGACGGGGGCGTACCGCCCAGCTGCATTGAGGGGTAGAGCTCAACCTCCAAGCGCCCGTTGGACTCCTCCTCAATGGCCTCTTTCCAGGGAATAAAATACTCCTGGTGAACGGGCGCTGAAGATGGGAAGAAATGATGCAGCCTAAGCGTATACTCGGCCTCCTGGGCGCTGGCCTGCCCAACGCCCAAGACAAGAGGTATGGAGATGGCAAGGGCGAGTAAACGCTGGCGTAGCTTTGGGGTTGCTTGCTGTGTCATAAAAAGTACCTCGTTGTGTTTGTTATGTTTGCTGTGGCCAATGGCTAAACGACTGAGCACGGAGCCTTAATTCMCCGCGAATAAATCAATCAAAACGTTCTCACGGGTACGCTCGGCAGCGCCGATAAAGATCGTGCGTGTTAGCCAGGCGTAGTCCGGGCTGGAGGTATAAAAGCGCGGCGTGGTGTGAAAGTAATACTCATTAGGAGCAACGGGCTCCCCGCGCTGAAGGCGCTGCATAACCTCAGCCGAACCATGCCGAAATCCGGTGTTCTCCACTTCGATGCGCTCGCCACTATCGGTTTCTAGAAAGTAGCGGGCATGCAGTTCGGCCACCCCATCGGTACGCAGGGTCTGCCAATCGCCACCGCCAGGCAGTACCACGCCCTTCAACCGTTCACCACACACTTGGCCGCCGGTGATGGCAATGAAGCGACGCTTGCCTTGAGCGTTTTCACCCAGCTCCAGCGGGGCATCGACGTCAACCGTTAAGCGCGCGATAAAAGCTGCTGTCGGCATTCGTTGAGTCGCGTCTTGGGACATGTCCAACTCCCTTGGTCAATTGATTAAGTAAACGAAGCCAAGCGAGATGGCGGGGAAGAGCACCAGCAAAATAATGCGAATAAGATCGGCCGCTAAAAAAGGCAGAATGCCTTTAAAGGTTTCCGTTAAGGGAATGCGGGGAGCCATGGAGTGGATAATGAAAATGTTCAGCCCTACCGGCGGCGTGATCATGCCGACCTCGRCGACCACCAGCGCTAAGATGCCGAACCATATCGCCACATCGGTGGCGGGCATGCCGAAGTCCATCCCGGTGACGATGGGCAGAAAGATAGGCACGGTAAGCAGGATCATCGAGAGGCTGTCCATAAAGCAGCCAAGCACCAAATAACAGAACAGAATGCCCGCCAGAACCACCCAGGGACTGATCTCAAGCCCCACAATCCAACCAGCGGTAATCTGGGGTAGCTGAGTCAGAGCAAGGAAGCTATTGAAAACACTAGCGCCGAGCACGATGAAGAAGATCATCGCCGAGGTCACAGCGGTTTCAAGGACGCAGTCCCGCAGGCCGTTCCAACGCAGCCCGCCTCGCGTTATTGCCAGGGCACCGGTGGAGGCCGCACCGACGGCGGCGGCTTCGGTAGGCGTAAAGATGCCGGTATAGATGCCCCCAATCACCACGATAAAGATCGCCGCTCCTGGCCACACCTCCAGCAGCGAACGCCAGCGCTCACCGCGAGATGCTTTTGCCTTACTCGGCGCACTGTCAGGAAAAAATCGCACGTAAAGCGAGATGGCCAGCATATAACTGAACACCGCTAACAACCCCGGCACCAGGGCGGCGGCAAACATTTCGTTAATGTTCTGTTCGGCCAGGATGGCGTAGATAACCAGCACCACAGAGGGGGGAATCAAAATACCCAGGGTGCCGCCAGCTGCCAAGGCACCGGTCGCCAGGCTGCCGCGGTAGCCCTGGCGTTCCATCTCGGGCAGCGCTACCTGGGTCATGGTCGCGGCGGTCGCCAGCGAAGAACCACAAATGGCCCCAAACGCACCACAGGCGCCAATCGTGGACATCGCCAGCCCACCACGACGGTGGCCCAGCCAATCGTTGGCCGCCTGGAACATGGCTCGGGAGAGCCCCGCTCTCGCCGCGAACTGCCCCATAAGCAGGAACAGCGGAATGATGGATAGCGTATGGCTGGAAAAGTGCTCGTAAGGAAGTGACTTTAAGCCATTTAAAATGCCCATCGGGCCGGTGATCAGCATCATCCCTACGGCACCCACCACCAGCATGGCCAGGCCGATAGGAATACGCGTCGCCATCATGAACAGCAGCACCACAAAGCCGCTAGCGCCCAAAGTGAGAGGTGTCATCACAGGTCTCCTTGGGCGGAATTTTCTTTAACTTGAGCTTGAGTCGAATCGGGCTGTTGCGGGTTGTAAGTAAACGCATCGCAGGTGCGATACAAGCAGACAAGCGTCAACAGCGCGAAACCCACCAGGCCGCCGACATACCCCCACCAGAGCGGTATATCCAGCAGCATGCTGGTTTCCATATAGCGTCGTTTATCGAGCAAGCCGTGATAGAGGCGCCAGGTCATTAACCCTGCGACTACCAAAAAGAGCGTTTCGGCGACAACGGCGAGCAGGCGTTGAACCATGGCCGGCGCGTGCATGACCAGTAAATCCACCGTGACATGCCCACCGCGAAGATGGCAGTAAGGTAAAAACAGAAAAACGGCAATGGCAGTCCCCATTTCCACCAGCTCATAATCGCCAGTGATGGGGCCCACCCACGCCAGCATGGTTGTATCGCTTAACMCTGGTGCACTGGCTACCCACCGGCCAAGAATGCTAACGACGGTGATGATAGCGAGTGCTGTGATCAATAATCCGCCGCTTATCGCGGCAACCCTACAGGGTATCTCAAGGCTACGGCGCATCAATGCAGTGCCGATTGTCGGTACCGTCGCTAAGCTGCTCATCGTTTCGTCTCTTGTTTTTGGAGTTCGCTGTATGGCTGAAACCTACCTTGCGCTATACACCGCGAGACCGTCACAACCAAACTAGTTACTTAATATAAGTAATTGTCTTTGAGAGAGCATGCAAGCGTTGCCGACAAAAATACGCCTAAAGTTTTATTCCTCGATGGTGTCCGCTGCGTATATTTTCACTAACAGAGATAGCAGCTGACGCCGTTCAATCTCACTAAGTGCTTGAGTTGCATTGATATCGCTCTGCTCAGCCAGCTCCTTTAGCTGTTCGGTTAAGGCTTCGCCTTTTTTGCTAAGAAAAATCCCGTGGGAGCGCTTATCTCGCTTACAGCGCACCCGCAAAGCCAGCCCTCTTTCCTCTAGATTATTAATTAAGCTAACGATTCTGGGCGGATCAATGTCCAGCACCTTGGCTAAATTGGTTTGAGTGATGCCAGGATAGCCTTCAATCACCACGAGCGAAGAGAACTGGGCAGGGCGTATCTCATGCTCCTGCATGGCCTCATTAAAATGTTTAAAAACAGCAAGCTGAGCCCTTCTCAAGGCGTAACCAAGGCGATTTTCAAGCACCAGACCGGCGACAGAAGTCGGCTCTTTTTCGTCAGGCTCAACTTGCTGAATAGACGTACCCTTTTTAGATATGGCCATGCGTTAATTCCTATCTCATTTAAATAATTACAACTATGGTCTTAAATCAGCATCCTAGCCAATCATCTAGTTAACAACTATAACTATATTCGCCAAGATGACAGCACACAACAAATCCAAGATTTTTCGCTATGGAGCTATTCATGTCACTCCCCCCTCCGCTGACTAACACCACCTTCCATGAGTACCGGCTACACGGGGGCGATGTTCCCAGTTATCCCAGCAGCATGACCCAGCGCCTAACCCATTGGGCAAGCGAAACACCACTGAGCCCCTTTTTAGCTGAGCGAGAAGAGGGCCGACACAGGTGGCGAACGCTAACCTTCGGCGAAGCAATGCCACAAGTGATCCGCCTGGCACAAGCACTGATTGATCATGGTCTGTCGACGGAGCGACCGCTGATGGTGCTGTCGGGAAATAGCATCGAACATGCTCTCCTTGCCTGTGCCGCCATGCATGTGGGTATTCCTTACGTGCCGGTGTCGCCCTCTTACGCCCTGCTGTCGGAAGATTTCGTTAAGCTGCAGCATGTGGTGGAACTGGTGACCCCAGGGATGCTATTTGTCGATGAGGAGGCGCGCTTTATCCGGGCACTGACGGCCGTTTGCGATGATGGCGTTACCTGTGTAGCCAAGATACCCGCGCAGCGAGCCCTGGCCTTTGATTCACTCGCCGCGGCGCCAGCGACTGCCGATGTGGAGAGTGCCCACGCCCGCGTAACGCCTGACACTATCGCCAAACTACTCTTTACCTCAGGGTCGACAGGGCTGCCCAAGGCAGTGATCAATACCCACCGCATGCTGTGTAGCAATCAAGCCATGCTAGCGAAACGGCTAAGCTTTCTAGAGCAGCACACCCCGGTGTTAGTCGACTGGCTACCCTGGCACCACACCTTCGGTGGCAATACCATTTTGGGGATGGCGATCCACAACGGGGGCGCTTTATATATTGATGATGGCAACCCCACCGCTCAAGGGGTGCAGCGAACCATCGAGAACCTACGCGAAGTGTCGCCCACGTTTTACTGCAATGTCCCCAAGGGGTTCGAGGCGCTGGTCGAGCATTTGCGCAACGATGACTCCCTGCGCGAGGCCTTTTTCCGCGATCTGGAAATGCTGCACTTCGGTGGTGCCGTGCTACCCGCCCATGTACGCGCTGCTCTGGAAGCGTTAGGCGAACAGACTCGCGGCACCCCCGTTCCCATGTTAACGGGCCTGGGCTCCACCGAAGCATGCCTGGCATTTTGCACCGAAGAACCCAGCGATACACCGGGACTGATCGGGAAGCCCGTGCCAGGCATGACGCTGAAGCTAGTGGCGACGGACGATAAATGGGAGGCGCGCCTTAAGGGCCTCAATATCACACCAGGCTACTGGCGCGACACACAGCGAACCAGTGAGGCGTTTGACCACGAAGGCTACTACCGCACCGGGGATGCTATGCGCCTAATTGACCCCGACCACCCCGAGCGTGGGCTAATCTTTGATGGCCGACTAAGCGAGAACTTCAAGCTGGTGACCGGCACCTGGGTCAATGTGGGCACCCTGCGCCTGCAACTTGTGGAACACTTCGCCCCGCTGGTACAGGACATCGTGGTAGTCGGCGAAGGGCGCGACTACCTGACGGGCATCGTCGTGTTGAACCTGCCTGCCTGTGAACATCAGTTTGGCAAAGCGAAGCCCACCCTTGACGCTCTGGCCACAGACGCCAGCCTGCATCAGTGGTTCGCCCAACGCCTGGCGACCCACTGCCGCGGCCAGTCAAGCTCCATGCGTTTAGAGCACCTATTACTGCTCGATCAACCACTTTCCGTTGATCGTGGCGAACTGACCGATAAGGGCTCGGTGAATCAGCGCCTAGTTCGCGAGCGCTACTCGGATCTCGTGGCTTGTCTCTATGCTGAGCCACCCCACGATCCACGCATCATCCTACCCTCGACTAACTCAGCGTCTTAATAGCGGGACTTTTTAACATCAAGACAGCAGCCATTACCACTGGAGCGCATGGGCGGCCCTATGCCGCTCGCTACGCTATTCTGGGAGAATAACTATGACACGCGGGCACTACACGGCATTTGAGGATACCCATTTAGTTGCCGCTGTACGCACACCGTTCACCGACCTGAACGGTGCGCTGGGGGCGATCTCGCCCACTGACCTGGGCATCAAGGTCGCCAAGGAAGTGCTCAACGTGAGCGGTGTGGCACCGACAGACGTTGATTCAGTGATCGCTGGATCCGTGGCCCAAGCGAGTTTCGATGCCTATTTACTTCCTCGTCATATTGGGTTGTATGCGGGCGTCCCCCAGGAGGTTCCTGCCCTGCACGCGCAGCGCGTCTGCGGCACCGGCTTTGAACTGTTGAAACAAGCCGCGGAACAGATTGCGCTCGGACAAGCCAGGTGCGTGCTGTGTGTCGGCACGGAATCCATGACCCGCAACCCGATTGCAGCCTACACGCATCGCGGCGGATTCAGGCTTGGCGCACCGGTGGCCTTCAAAGACTTCCTATGGGAGGCGCTAATGGATCCGGCACCCAATGTATCGATGATTCAGACCGCCGAAACCTTAGCGCAGCGCTACGTCATCACTCGCGAGCAGGTAGATGCCTACGCCGAGCGCAGCTTCTCCCTAGCGGTCGAAGCCCAATCGCAAGGTGTCCTCTCTGCGGATATCATTGCGGTTGGAAACGAAACCTTCTCCCTCGCCGGCTATAGCGATAGGCGCATTCAGCTACCGCGTAAAATCATCCGCGTAGACCAGGATACCCATATTCGGCCTTCGCCTCGGCAGGTGTTGAGTCAATTATCGCCGGTATACGATGGGGGCCTTCAAACGGCAGGTAACAGCGCCGCCGTTGTCGACGGCGCAGCAGCAGCGCTGGTGATGGCAGGTTCGCACGCAGCCAAGTCATCTCTGGCGCGCCTCTGCGCCACGGCCGTGGTTGGCGTAGCGCCCGAAATCATGGGTATCGGGCCCGCCCCCGCCATTCGGCTACTGCTAGAATGCAGCGGCCTCACTCTCAATGATATCGACCGCCTCGAAATCAACGAGGCTCAGGGTGCACAGGTGCTCGCAGTCGCCCGTGAGCTGGATCTCGACCTAACCAAGCTCAACGTTCATGGCGGAGCTATCGCCATTGGCCACCCATTGGCCGCAACGGGTTTGCGGCTAGCAATGTCCTTGGCCCGACAACTCAAGCGAGATGGCTTGCGCTATGGCATAGCAGCAGCTTGCATTGGCGGCGGTCAAGGCATGGCCATTCTGCTTGAGCACTCAGCCGAATAAACCGCTCGTTCACGTCTTTAATCTACTCCCTTTTGTGCCTGCCTGAGGAAGCACTCTCTTCCATACGTGACCCAAAAAAGGCTGGCAAAGCGCCAGCCTAAAACGTGATCGAAACAGCGGTAAATCACTTACACATCCACATCACTGCAAAACGTAGAACGCTAGAACTGGAAGGTGGCACTCGCCTGGAGGCGACTCGCATCATTGGAGACCCCATTCACCTGTTCGATATCCGCATGCTGGTACTCAAGACCGACTGACATGCGCTCGGTAACATCCCAAATCACATTGGCAAACCCATAGTCGAGCGTTTCGAAATGGTCGCCATAGCCTGCGGGTAGGTCTTGCTCAAGACGCGAAACGCCCACAGAGCTGAACCAGCTATCCGTCCAGTAGKGATTCAGCGAGAGACCAAACGCCCGGGTTTCAATAGCTTCAAGACTGTTACCCTGCACATAGACGTCAGGTGCGTTACGGTGACCTACGTTGCCAGGGTTACCCATATAGTTACCGATACCCTCACCGAAGGTGGCACTGCCGCGCAAACTGGTGGAGGCATTAAAGGGCAAATTAAACTGCGCCTGCACCCCATAGCCAGTGACTTCGTCATCAATGGTATTGGTGATGTTATTGGTCGAAAGTTGACGCGCTATCCCCGATAGCGCAAATAAACGCTTATATTCGTAGCGCAGCGTCAAATCTGGAAGCTGACTCTCCCCATCGGCCACTGAAGCATCATTGCGGGCAATAACCGTAGTGGGGTTTTCCAATGCAACCGAGAAACTCCCTTCCCCAACAGGCTGCGTATAGCGCAACTGAGCCTGCCGCTCGAAGGCGTAGCCCTTAGGATCCCCTAGTGCCAGGGTGCGTGTGCCGCCCACGAAGCTCATAAAATTTGACCACGTTTGCCCAGCGAGAAAACCGTTCAGTTCGCCATACGCATGGCGCAGCCCGAACTTACCATCGGGCACAAAATGCCCTTCGAAGTAAGTGGTTAAACGCCCATAGTCAGTGGCGGTGTGGGTGCGGAAATTCAGGCGGGACTCATAGGCCGTAAAGCTGGTTCGACCATCGGTTCGATTGCCTGGGTTCATAACGGCATAAGGATCCGTTGATGTGCCCAGGTCGTAGTCGAAGTCGTAAAACGCATCGAGCTTAACGTACCCACCAAAAGCGATATCGGTTTTGGTGCCTGGAATATTAATCGTTGAGCGATGATTCCAGGGTGGGCCGACTCGGCTTGGCTCACCGGTCACGACAGGCTGTCCGGCTTCTACAACATCAAACGCATGGGCCTGGGCAGCAAGCGCACAGGGAGCGAGAAGGGCGCATGCAACAAAGTGGTTAATTTTCATTGTTTGTCTCTGCTTTTGGTCGTAGTGGCTAGTTGTAATTGTTCTCAATGCGAACTCTGATCCGCACTACGTACTAAAGCTGCAAAAAAAACCTCCATCTGTCAATTACATTGGAGGATATGCATCGCACTAATAATACAAGATACTGAATATAAACAATTTTATTAAGTTAATACTTTGGTTTAATTACACAATATAACTAAATTATCAGGTATTTTTATTCCGAATCGGCCAGGAGCTCAGGGTATCGCAGCCCGATCAGAGCATGCTCGCGCATCAGCATTTCTGCCCTCGCCCCCTCTCCCCGTTTAAGTGACTGAAATATAAGCTCATGATGAAACTGTGCTATCTGCAGCTTTTTAAACTCTCGCTCTAAATCATCGCTATCAATAATGATTGAGTCGGCGGMAGCGAAGGGCAGGTGATTATTTCTTGCAATAGCATCCGCCACGACACCGCTACCGATAGAATGAATAATAATGCCGTGGAAATGAGCATTAAGCTCACTCCATTGATTGATATCGGACTCTACAAGATATCCTTTGGCGATTAGCTTTTTCCCTTTTTGGATCCAAAACATCAATTCCTTATCGACACTAAACGGCAGCCCTTGCTCCGCCAGATGCCGAGCGGCCAGCCCCTCCAGCACCCCACGAACCTCAACCGCGCAGTGCACGTCTGCTTGGGTAAATTCACGCACCATAAACCCGCGTTTGCCCGCCTGCTGCAGCAACCCCTCCTGCTCCAGAGTGCGAAAAGCCAGCCTTACCGGCGTYCGCGACACACTCAACTGCTCCGCAACCGCGACTTCACCAAGCCGCTCCCCTGGAGCGTATGCACCCTCACTGATCAATTTACGCAGCCTACTGACGACACTTTTATCGTTGTTACTCATTTATTTTTCTCTCATATCAACACTGTGTTGCTATTCATTGACGAGCTCTACGAAAGTATAGGTTGACTGCAAAAMCCTTCCTAGCCTTTACTTTGGATCCAATAATCATAATTACAACACTAAACCAAAAAGGAGTTAACCGTGACTCAACAAACACCCTTTCCAATGAACACTTGGTACGTCGCCTGCACCCCTGATGAGCTTACCGAAAAGCCACTCGGGCGAACTATTTGCAACAAGCAACTAGTTTTCTTCCGTGGTGACGAAAACCGCGTGGCCGCCGTGGAGGATTTCTGCCCCCACCGTGGCGCGCCACTTTCCCTGGGCTTTGTACGTGATGGCAAGCTGGTTTGCGGCTACCACGGCCTTGAAATGAACTGCAGCGGCAAATGCGACAGCATGCCCGGCCAGCGGGTTCGAGGTTTTCCAAGCAATCGCGCCTACCCCGTTGAAGAACGCCACGGCTTTATCTGGATCTGGCCCGGAGACCCCGATAAAGCTGACGCCGACCTGATTCCCGAGCTGCACTGGGCCAACAACCCCGATTGGGCTTATGGCGGCGGCCTCTACCATATTCAGTGTGAATATCGCCTGATGATCGACAACCTCATGGATCTTACCCATGAGACCTATGTGCATGCCTCCAGCATTGGCCAGCCAGAAATAGAGGAAGCCGCACCGGAAACGGCGGTTAACGGTAGCGAAGTGATCACCAGCCGCGAGATGGAGAATATCTCTGCACCGCCTTTCTGGCAGGCCGCCCTTAGGGGGAACGGGCTTGCCGACGACGTCCCTGTAGACCGCTGGCAGATCTGCCGCTTTACCCCYCCCAGCCATGTCTTAATCGAAGTCGGCGTGGCCCACGCGGGCAATGGCGGCGCTAAAGCACCGGCGGATGTGAGAGCGTCCAGCATCGTGGTCGACTTTATCMCTCCTGAGAGCGACACCTCTATCTGGTACTTCTGGGGAATGGCCCGCAACTTCAAGCCAGAAGACCAGGCGCTCACCGACAAGATCCGCGAGGGCCAGGGAAAGATCTTCGAAGAAGACCTTGAGATGCTCGAGGCACAGCAGCGTAACCTACTTCGCTATCCCGACCGCCAACTGTTGAAGCTCAATATCGACGGCGGCGGCGTACAAGCGCGCCGCATTATTGATCGCATCTTAAAAGAGGAGCAGGCCGAGCAACCCCAGGAGGCAACGGCATGAGCCACCCCTCTCTATCGCTTATTGTCGAGGTAAAAGCTCGCCATGAGGAGGCGCTTGGCATTGCCACCTTTGAACTTGCCGACCCGCATGGTCGACCGCTGCCCCCCTTTAGCGCTGGCGCCCACATTGACGTGCAGGTGAAAGAGGGGGTAATCCGGCAATACTCGCTGTGCAACCACTCTGAAGAGCGGGATCGCTACTTGATCGGCGTTTTGCGTGATGAGGCCTCCAGAGGAGGCTCCATCGCCATGCACGATGAGGTTCAAGAGGGTGACCTCTTACTCATTAGCGCCCCTAAAAATCACTTCCCGCTCAAGCCAGCTAAACGAACTTATCTGCTGGCGGGTGGGATKGGTATAACCCCATTGCTGTGCATGGCAGAGCGTTTAGCGCGCACTGAGGCAGACTTCGAGCTGCACTACTGTGCGCGCTCCGCCGAGCGCATGGCCTTTCGCGAACGTATCAAGACATCAAGTTTTGCCGATAGAGCGCACTTCTACCTGGACGACGACACCGCGGCCCCAACTCTCGACCTGGAAGAATTGCTTAGTGAGCCAGAGGCTGACGCCCTGGTCTACGTCTGCGGCCCTAGCGGATTTATTAACGCCGTCCTTTCCACCGGCAAGCAGTGTGGCTGGTCAGCCAACCAACTTCACACCGAGTACTTTGCAGGCGCGGAAACAGCCAGCGAAGACGACGGCAGTTTCGAGGTGCGTATCGCCAGCAGCGGCGCTGCCTTTACCGTGCCCGCCGACAAAACGGTTTACCAAGTGCTGGCTGAAAACGGCATCGACATCATGGTGTCCTGCGAGCAGGGGGTCTGTGGCACCTGCCTCACCCGTGTGCTCGAAGGCGAACCCGACCATCGGGATTTATACCTGGATGACGATGAGCACGCGGCCAACGACCAGTTCACGCCCTGCTGCTCCAGAGCCAAGAGCAAAACCCTTGTGTTGGATCTTTAAATAAACATAAAAACAGTTACAAAAACGTACCCCGTTGACTAGCCATCAGGATAACGACAATGAATAAAATACCCACACATCTAGCCAAGGCGACTCTATTTGGCGTGTTCGCCGTTTCATTCGCGGCCCCCGCCGTGGAAGCCAGTACCACACTTCGAGTGGCGCACGTTTGGCCGGGTGGCTCAATGATAGATCGTGAGCTGTTTCAAGCCTGGGCTGAAAGCGTCGAGAAGGCGTCAGATGGGCAGCTGACAGTAGAAGTTTTTCCCAGCCAGACGCTAGCGAAATCGGCTCAAACCTACGAAAGKGCTGTCAGCGGTATCGCCGATATTGGCGCCTCTGCCCAAGGTTATACGGCGGGCCGCTTTCCCCTCACGCAAGTCGTCGAGCTACCGGGSGTGTCATCCAGCGCCCGCCAAGGAGCCTGCATACTCCAGTCGCTTTACGATCAGGGATACTTTGAACAGGAGTACGCCGACACGCGCCCTCTGTTCTTGTTCACTACCGGCCCAGGTTATCTGCATACCAAAGATCAGCTGATTGAAACACCAGCTGATCTTGAGGGCCTTCGCCTACGCCGCCCCACGCCGGTGGTGGGCGATATGTTCGAGCGCCTTGGCGCACAAGCGGTGGGTATGCCAGCGCCGGATGTGTTTACCTCCATGCAGCGTGGTGTCGTCGACGGTCTCAGTTTCAACTGGGAAGGCATGAAGACCTTCCGGCTGAATGAACTGGCGCAGTACCACACCGAAGTCCCCCTGTATGACCTTTCCCTGTTCGCCACCATGAGCCAGCGCAGCTACGACAGCCTGCCAGCCGATTTGCAGCAGGKGATTGATGACCACAGCGGCTTGGAGTGGTCGCTTCGCGCGGCGGAGGTTTACGACGAGATGATACGCCAAGGCCGTGAAGAAGCCGTCGAAGCCGGACATGAGTTCGTCGTCATCGAAGACGCGCTCGAAGATCCTGAATGGGGCCCTGTGTTGCAGCAAACCATTGATGATTACTTAGATGACATTGGCGGCTCTGCCAACGACATCTACAAAGCCGCGATGGATTTACAGCAAAGCTGCTCGGCTTAGGTTAAGAAATAGAAGTAACCATCGCTATCGACATACTATAAAGGCAACCGATTGGCTGCCTTTATAGCTGTGTTAAAAMCCCTGCATGCTCAGATCAAAAATCAAAAAACACCGTCTCGCCTTCGCCCTGCAGGCGGATATCAAAGCGATAACGCACCTTACCATCGACCTCTTCGCGCTTGGCGATCAGGGTCTGGCGGCGTGCCGGTGATTCGATGCGCGTGAGCACCGGGCACTGGGCGTTCGCTTCTGTCTCGTCGTCAAAATAGAGCCGCGTTTGCAGGTGGATATTCACACCCCGGGCAAACAGCGTCAGGTTAATATGCGGCGCCATTAAATGCCCGCTGGGGTGCTTCACCGCACCGGGCTTGAGGGTGGTCAACGACCACTCGCTGCCGTGATCAAACGTCGTCGCGGTGCGGCCAAAGCTATTGAACGGTTTGCTAAGGTCGTAATCGGCTTGGTAGTCACCGTTAGCATCGGCCTGCCACGCCTCAATAAAGGCATCGCGCACCAGATCGCCGTTGCCGTCGATGACAATGCCGACCACTTCGATATGCTCACCCTCGGCGTCAGGCTTGGCCATCTCATTCCAGATCTCTTCGTCCCGCACGGGATTACCGGCAGCGGCCAGGGCAAGACCAATATGCACGTAGGGGCCCGCGGTTTGCGAGGCGGTTTCCCGCAGCATCAGGTCGCTGGTCGGCTGGCTATTAGGCTGATTCATGATTTATCCCCTGCCCTTATTGGTTTTCGAAGAAGGTTTGCAGCTCACCGCGCACCACCACATCAAAACGATAGGCAAGGAAGTCCATCGGCTTACTGTGGGCCATATCCAGCCGTCCAATCATCGTCTCAACCGCGAGCGGGTCTTTCAGTGTATGCACGATCGGGCAAAGCGGGATCAGCGGGTCGCCTTCAAAGTACATCTGAGTGATTAACCGGGTGGAGATTGAAGGACCAGTTACCGAGACGTGAATATGCGCAGGCCGCCAGCTATTCATATCATTCGGCCAGGGATAAGGGCCAGGCTTGATAGTACGGAAGCGGTAAAAGCCCTGGTCATCGGTCAAGCAGCGGCCAACGCCACCGAAGTTGGGATCTAACGGTGCTAGGTACTTGTCKTTTTTATGCCGGTAGCGCCCGCCCGCATTGGCCTGCCACATTTCTACCAGGGTGTGCGGTATTGGCTTGCCAAACTGGTCGACGACTCGGCCAAACATCATAATCCGCTCGCCCTGGGGTAACCCGCCCAGGCTCGCATCCTGGCGGAAGTTTAGCAGCAGGTCATTATCGTGGGGGCCCATGCGCAGGTGGCTAAAATCCGGGCCGGTCAGTTCAGACACTGTCGGTTGCTGCATACTTACCAGCGCCTGCTGGGGGGAACGCGCTACCGAGGTTTTATAGCCCGGCGCATAGGCGGGCGGATGCCAGTTGCGGTCGCGTGCCACAAAGCGTTTKTTATCGTGGGTCATCGCCCTTACCTCTTATCAATTATGTTGATTCGCTACTCGCCCCAGCCAAGCTCTTTGGCGAGGGCAAAGGCGTGATTGGCAGCCGGAACGCCGCCGTAAATCGCCACATGCATCAGCACTTGGCGCAGCTCAGCCTGGGTTAGGCCAATCCGCTTGGCGGTTTTCAAGTGCAGCGTTAGCTCTTCACGGCCAAGCGCGGCGAGAATGCCGGTGGTGATCATGCTGCGCTCACGCCGCGTGAGATCATCATTGCTCCACAGCTCGCCCCAGGCTAAGCGGGTAATCATCTGCTGGAAGGGAGCATCCAGGCTGTTGGCGTTGGCGGTGGAGCGCGCCACATGCTCCTCGCCCAATACTTGTTTGCGGGTCTCAAGACCGGTGGCGTAAGCCACACCGTGGTTCGCCACATCGCCTAAATCAGCCGCCAATACGGCGAGTAGTTTTTCAGCAAATAGCCCTGGGGCTTCTACCGCAGGCACATGACCCACACCGTCAAATATCTCCAAAGGTGCGCCGTCGAGTTCCGCAGACAGGGCTTCCAACGTTGCGGGCGGCGTGGCCATATCCTCACTGCCGCCAAATAGCTGCACTTTGGCCTGCTTAGCAGCTAATTTGCCAGTGAAGGTATCTCGGCCAAGCATTTCGCACAGTTGGGCGTAGGACTCATCGTCACCACGGCCCATCTGGGTGCACCAGCCTGCTTTCAGCGCGGGGCTTGCCTCAAAGGCCGCGGGAGCAAACCAGCGCGGCACGATCTCTTGGGACATCGCCGCCAAGCCTTCTTGACGCACCCGCCCTGCGCGAGTGTTCCAGAGATCCGGGTTGCCGATCACCGCGCCAGTGTTGGTCAACGTGACTGAGAGTAGGCGTTCGCTATGCTCGGCTATCAACTGCTGGCCTACAACGCCACCGATTGAAGTCCCGGCAAAGTGGAAGCGCTGTGCGCCCGCAAGTTCCACCAATGCCAAGGCCTCGGCGGCTAGGTCTGGGGGAGTGATTTGTTCACCGCTTACCGCTTGACTGGCACCGTGGCCAGGCAGATCCCAGGTCAATACCCGGTAACGAGACAGCAGCGCGGGAATCACGTCATCCCACACCGCTTGGCTCATGCCCAGGGGGTGCGCCAGCACCACCAGAGGATTGCTTTCAGCGCCGAGCAGCCGGTAGGCCACGCTGCGGCCATTGATTGTGTGAAATGCCATAAAGCCTCCGTTAAACCCGCTCAATCAGCGTTGCGATACCTTGGCCAACACCTACACACATGGTGCACAGCGCGTAGCGCTTGCCGCTGTTTTGCAGCTCATGAGCAGCGGTCATTAACAGACGCGCACCGGACATGCCCAGCGGGTGACCCAGGGCAATCGCGCCGCCGTTAGGATTCACTCGGGGGTCGTCGTCTTTAAGGCCGAGGTCGCGCATACAGGCCAGCGCCTGGGCGGCAAAGGCCTCGTTAAACTCAAACACATCGATATCGTCCATGGCGATACCGGTGCGCTTAAGCAGTTTCTGCACCGCCGGTACCGGGCCATAGCCCATAATGCGCGGCTCTACGCCTGCGGTCGCCATGCCGATGATTTTCGCCATCGGTTTAAGACCGTGCTGTTTAACCGCCGCTTCGCTGGCCACCAACATCGCCGCCGCGCCGTCGTTAACGCCCGAGGCGTTGCCTGCGGTCACGCTGCCGCCTTCACGGAAGGGCGTAGGCAAACCTGCCAGTTTATCGAGAGTGGTCTCCCGTAAATGCTCATCCTGATCAAAGATTAGTGGATCCTGTTTGCGGCGGGGAATCTCAATGGCAGTGATCTCTTGGGCAAAGCGCCCAGCCTTTTGAGCGGCCGCGGCTTTCTGCTGGGAGCGCAGGGCAAAAGCGTCCTGATCTTCCCGCGAGATAGCGAACTGCTCGGCGACGTTTTCTGCCGTTTCCGGCATGGAATCAATGCCGTAGGTTTTCTTCATCAGCGGGTTGACCAAGCGCCAACCAATGGTGGTGTCTTCAATTTTTTGCCCGCGGGCGAAGGCGCTGTCGGCCTTGCCCATCACATAGGGCGCACGTGACATGGACTCCACGCCACCTGCCAGTGCCAGCTCCATCTCACCGGCTTTAATGGCGCGAAACGCCGTGCCGACGGCGTCCATACCTGAGCCGCAGAGGCGGTTCATGGTGGTGCCAGGTACCGAGGKCGGGATGCCCGCCAGCAGCGACGACATACGCGCCACGTTGCGGTTATCTTCACCGGCCTGGTTGGCGCAGCCCATAAACACCTCTTCGATGGCGGCTGGGTCAAGATTCGGCACTTCGGCTAATACGGCTTTAAAGATTGTCGCGGCGAAATCATCCGGGCGCACGCTGGCCAGGGTGCCGCCAAAGCGGCCTACTGCGGTGCGGCGGGGATGACATAAATAAACGTCACTCATAGCAAACTCCTTATTCGCCCGCGTGGGCCCGCTCGGTGCGGGCTTTGAGCTCGCGCAAAATCGTCAGCTCGTTTTCGCTGGGCTCTGGGGTGCTCTCAAGCTGCTCGGCAAAGCGGATTTCCCAGCCGGTCGCGTCAATAACGTCTTCGCGGGTAACGCCAGGGTGCAGCGATACCACCACCAGCTCTTTAGTCTCCGGATCAGGCTTCATCACGCACAGGTCGGTAATCACCCGGGTGGGGCCTTTGCCGATATTGGGCACGTTGTCGCGGCCTTTGCCGTCGCGGCCAAAGCCTAGCGTGGTGACAAAGTCGACATCTTTCACAAAGGCCCGCTTGGAGTGCTTCAAGGTGATAAACACTTCACCGGCATTGGTGGCAATTTCCGGCGCGCCGCCGCCGCCCGGTAGGCGCACCTTAGGCGCTTTGTAATCGCCGATCAGCGTGGTGTTAAGGTTAGCAAAGCGGTCGATTTGCGCGGTGCCTAAAAAGCCCACGCTCACTTTGCCGCCCTGTAGCCAGTAGCGGAACATTTCGGGCACTGCCACGGTGGTCAGCGCTGACTCACACAGCTCACCATCGCCGATGGAGAGCGGCAGCGTATCGGGCTTGGTTTGCAGCGTGCCGGACTCATAAATCAGCACCACATCAGGGGCGTGAGTCAGCCGCGCCAGGTTGGCGGCTTCCGAGGGCAGGCCGATGCCCACAAAGCAGGTCATGCCATTTTCAAGTGCCCGCGCAGCGGTCACCGACATCATTTCAGAAGAGGTATATTCCAGATTCATTAGGCTTTCTCCCCTGCATGATGTTGGGCAACGTTAAAGACGTTGTCATCGAGCCACTGGGTGAAGGTGTCGCGGTCGCGAGCAATCGCATCCCACTCTTTATAAAAGCGGTTGCTGCGGCCGTAGTAGCCGTGGGTGTAGGAAGGCAGCGCGCCTTTCTCCGCTACCGCAACGGCGCTGATGGCCCAGCTAGGAATCACGCAGGCGTTGGGGGTAGCCCCCAGGTCATCAACAATCTCTTCCACCGTGACAATACTATGCTTGGCGGCGAGTACGGCTTCCTTCTGTACGCCAACAATGCCTTCTACCAGTACATTGCCTTGGCGATCCGCGCGCTGGGCGTGAATGATCGAGACATCCGGGCGCACTGAGGGCACTGCGGCTAAGCGCTCGCCGGTAAAGGGGCACTCGATGAATTTGATTTGATCGTTAACGCTGGGCAGTTCGCTACCGATGTAGCCGCGAAAAACCGCCAGCGGTAACCCCGCGGCGCCCGCTTCAAAGGCGCAGGCCATCGCCGCGTGGCTATGCTCAAGAATCTCGATCTGGCGCGGCCAGCCCTTCTCAACCGCATCGCGCAGGCGGTGCAGCGAGCCCACTCCGGGGTTACCGCCCCAAGAGAAGATGACTTTTTTCGCGCAGCCTGCACCAATCATTTGATCGTAGATGATATCGGGGGTCATGCGGATCAGGGTCAGGTCGCGCTTTTTCTGGCGGATCACTTCGTGACCAGCAGCAAACGGAATCAGGTGGGTAAAACCTTCCATGGCCACGGTGGCGCCGTCTTCGACGTAGCGCGCTACCGCGTCATGCAAGCTGAGAAACTCGGCCATGATGGGTGCCTCTTAACGGTTAGCAGGATGTTCGTTAAGCGAACATAGATCCTCTATACGAACAATCTACTGCTGAACGTTATTGGGGTCAAACGCATCGACGACCACCAAACGCCCCTGCCGAGCCCACTACCCACTCCAAAGCTGAACATAACGTTTTGTTTTTAAATAGGGTTACTGCGCTTCCAGCCATTTTTTGCCACGCGTTACCTGGGCTGCGCTGCTACCAAGGTATAAAGCAGGGTCACAGGCATTACACAGCGCATCAGGGTCTACGGTTCCTTTCACATCAGGATGCTCGGCAAGCACCTCTGAATAGGGGCGTGCTTCCCGGCGTGCGGTCTCTGCCGCTTCCGCGCTAATCGCTTTGGCTCTCTCAACGCCTAGTTTAGGCGCCAGCAAACGTGCGACAGGCTCGGCCATAATGCCACCGCCGGTAGCGGCTAAGTTGCGCTGCATTTTTTCGGGATAGACCTCAAGCCCTTCGAGCAGCACGGCCACTTGCTCCAAGGCACCCTCCACCAGCAGAGCACTCTCCATTAGCGGTGCCCACTCCGCATGCCACTCACCTAACCCGCGCTCAAGGGGCTGGGCGGCAGCGTTGATCAACACGCTCGCATGCCCATGCACTTGCCGAGCGGCGCCGCGAATCAGCGCGCAGCGCACCGGGTTACGCTTATGCGGCATGGAGGAAGACTCGCCCATTCCCGGCGCCGAGGGTTCCGCCACTTCGCCGACTTCGGTTTGGGTGAGCAGCGACACATCCAGGGCGATTTTTTCAGCGGCCCCCGCGACGGCATCTAACGCCGTGCCAAGGGCATGAATGGGGTAGCGGTCGGTATGCCAGGGCAGCACTGGCACCGCCAATCCTAGCCGCGCAGCCAAGGCGTCCATCCACTCAAGCCCTAGAGTGTCCCAGCCCGAGTGCACGCCCACCGCGCCACCAAACTGAACGGGCAGTTCCACCTCACCCAAACGGCGGCGGCTCTGCTCCAAGCCGATTGCCCAGTGGGCCACCTTCACCCCAAAAGTAATGGGGAGTGCCTGCTGCATTAACGTTCGACCCACCATGGGCGTATCAGCGTGAGCGTTCATCAACGTGAGCGCCGCTGAACGGCAGCGCACCAACAGTTCATCCAGCGCTGCCAAGCGTGGTTTAAGTAGGAGCATCAGCGCGGAGTCGACGACATCCTGGCTGGTCGCCCCTTGATGCCAGTAACGCTTGATGTCATCGGAAAGCAGCGAGCGGCTCTGCTTTACAAACGGAATCGCCACATTGCCACCGCTGGCAATGCCCGCCGCGATCTCTTCGTTATTGAAAGCCGCATTTTCCAACTGTTCGTGCATTTGCTGGCTAACCCCAGCAGGTACCGCGCCGCTGGTTTCCTGTACCTCGGCCAGGGCTAATTCAAAGGCCAGCATGGCATTCACCATGGCGTCATCGTCACACTCAGCGACGGCGCGCTGGCTCATAAAAGGATGCTTTAAAAATCCAGCAGGCATGGGCGTTACGCCTCCTATTAACGTTGTTCAGAACCAGCAAAACAGTTCATAAAGGCACGACTCAGAACAGAATTGTACATATGTTCGTCATTCGAACCATACGCTAAATAGGCCGGTACTTACGATTGCGACAGCGTAGCGTCAGTGCCCACGTAGCGCAGTACCATCTCGGTAACGTGATCTTCTAGTTTGCGCTGGTTCTCAGGCGCGGCTTGTTGCCAATCAAAAATCCGCGAAAAGGTGTGCTGGTTTGAGACATTGAAAAACGACAGCGCGCTAATCAGCCAGTGCAGTTCCCGTGGATCCAAGCCTTCGCGAAAACAGCCCACCTCTAAACCGCGAGCATAGACGTTGGTGAGCGCATCAATCACCCCGGCGTTGAGTGATTGAATCAACTCTGACTGCGCCAAAAAGCGGCCATGATGAATATTTTCGATCATTACCAGGCGAATAAAATCGGGGTTTTTGGCGTGATGGCAGAAGGTAAACCGCACTAGTCGGCTAAGCGCCTCAAGGGGGGCTAAGTGGTCAAGATCAAGCTCGGCTTCCTGAAGGCGCACTTTCTGATAGGCGGCTTCCAGGGTGTGCAGATAGAGCGTCTCTTTATCATTAAAGTAGTAGTAAATCATGCGCTTGGAGGCGCGTGTTTTTTCGGCGATCTCATCAATCCGGGCCCCTGAGAGGCCTTTTTCGGAAAACTCGCGAGTGGCCACCGCAAGAATATCGGCGCGTACGGATTCGGGGTCATTTTTACGCCGTCGCCCTGCGGCAGGGGGACTGGCCTTGGTAGAAGGAGCTGTCATAGAGCATGCCTTTTATTGTCGTGGTCGTCTTTGGTCTAGTATGCCATAGCTTGACTGAACGTACCATTTCGTACATTGTTGATTGTGACAGGATGGAACGGCTAAACACGCCACTGCTTTAGGCTTTTCCAAACCTTATAACAACGGCCCGACAAGAGGACAACAACAATGTCTCTGACCCCTATGTTTACAAGCCCTATGTTTACAAGCCCTATGTTTACCAACCCCAAGTTTATGACCCCAAGGTTTACATTGAAGCAACTGCCTTTGAAACGCGCGCTGACGGCGGCCCTCGCGACGGCTACGCTGGTTGCCGCAGCGAATGCTTCTGCCCAAACGCTACGCTTTGCCCACGTCGACCCCGATGACTGGACCACCTCCAAAAAAGGCGCAGCGGGTCAGGTGTTTAAAAATCTGGTGGAAGCCGAAACGGATCTCACCGTAGAGCTCTACCCCGCTGGCTCGCTCGGCGGTGAAACCGAGCTTATTGAAGGTGCTCAGGATGGCACCATCAGCATTGCGATGGTCTCCGGTGCCTACGCCAACTTCTGCCCGGCGGTCGCTGTCACGGATATCCCGTACACCTTTCCGTCAGCGCCCGTTGCTTGGCAAGTAATGGACGGCGAGTTCGGTACCGCACTCGCCGAACACTGCTTGCAGGAAACCGGCCTACGCACGCTGGCTTACGGCGAAACGGGCTTCCGCCACTTCACCAACTCCGTGCGCCCGATCAACTCGCCTGAGGATATGGAAGGCCTGAAGTTCCGCGTTCAAACCATTCCGCTCTACCTGGAAATGGTTAGCGCTTTGGGTGGCGAGCCCCAGGGTATTGCCTGGGGTGAAGTACCCACAGCGCTGGCTACCGGCGTAGTCGATGGCCAGGAGAACCCGATCTCCGTGATCTACGGCAATAATTTCTATGAGTTTCAGGATTATTTGACCCTGGATCGCCACGTTTACGGCGTCGATCACCTGCTGATTAACGATGAGATCTTTCAGTCGCTAAGCGAGGAAGAGCAAGCTGCCGTTAAGCGTGCCGCCGTGGTTGCGGGTACCACCGGCCGTGCCATTCAGCAGTTCAACTCGGCTGAGGGGATCACCAAACTGGAAGCAGAGGGCATGGAGATCACCCAGCCCACCGCTGAGCAGATGGAGGCCTTCCGCGAAGCCGCCCAGCCGCCGGTGCAGGCGTACCTGACCGAAGAGCTTGGCGATGATGCAGAGTGGATCGAGCGTCTCTCTTCCGCTGTGGAAGAGGCGTCCGCGCGCTTCTAACCCCTGCCTAAACAAAGCGCGTTGCGAGTGGGCCTTAGGTGGCCCACTCGCGACCCTGCGTGCCTGACTATCGATCGAAGGTGCTCTTATGTCTCATCTTCTCGCCCGGCTACACCGCGGCCTGATCCTGTTCAATGGCAGCTTGGCAGGGCTTGCCATGGTGCTTATTTTCCTGCTGGTCGCGGGCAATGCCTTTGCGCGCTACACCTATGGCGGCTCCATTACCTGGGGAGAAGATACCGCCATCTATTTGATGATTTACGGCCTAATGTTTGGCATGTCCTGGGCGTACTTGCAGGACAAACATATCGGCTTTGACCTTATTCGTCGTCTACTGCCGCCGCGCTGGGTGCGTTGGCAGGCCGTGGCCGTTGACCTAGTAGTGCTTGTGGTGGGCATTGGCTTGATGTGGTCAGCCGTTGAATTCCTCGCCTCCCGCGGAGGCCGCACCTCATCAAGCACGGGGATGCCGATGTGGCTGTTTCAAGCCTCCATGCTAATTGGCGGCGGGTTGCTCAGCCTCTCTGCACTGGTGATGGCGGGCCTGCGTCTGAGCAATCAACAGGACGAGGAGACATCCGCATGATCTTTATACTGCTTCTAGCCCTTATTCTGCTTGGTGTGCCGTTTGCCTTTGCCATCCTCGGTTCGCTAACGGTGCTGATGAGCACCGGCGATTTGCCCTACCACATCCGTATCGTCTCTCAGCAGTTTTTCGGCGGGATGGAGTCTTTCCCGCTGCTGGCCATACCGCTGTTTATTTTGGCTGGCGAGCTGATGAACGAGGCGGGTATCACGCACCGGATTATTAACTTGGCCACCGCCATTGTCGGCCGTCTTAAAGCCGGACTGGCACACGTGAATATCTGGGCCTCGGTGATTTTTGCTGGCCTTTCCGGCTCGGCGATTGCCGACACCTCCGCGCTTGGGCGGGTGTTTATACCGTCAATGGAGAAAGAGGGCTATCCCCGGGATTTTGCTGCTGCGCTCACCGCTGCCTCTTCGGTCATTGGCCCGATTATTCCACCCAGTATTCCGGTGATTATCTACGCGCTGACGGTGTCGGGGGTGTCGGTACCGGGGCTGTTTTTGGCTGGTATCGTGCCGGGCTTTTTGCTGGCATTGGGGCTTTCCATCTACGTCTACTTTTTTGCCGGTGACCTTGGCGCTGCACAAACCAAGAAACAGTCACGCCGCCATGCCCTTTTGCATGGTTTGCTGCCGGCCCTCATGCCGGTATTTGTGGTCGGGGCGATTCTTGCTGGTATTGTCACGCCTACTGAAGCGGCGGCCTTTGCCGTAGTCTACGCGCTGCTTCTGGGTGTGGTGCTCTACCGCAATATCAAACTGGTTAATCTGCCCGCTATCTTCGCCCGCGCCATGCGCGATAGCGCGGTGATTATGGTCATCATGGGCGCGGTCGCTGCGGCCAACTGGGTGTTAACGTTCGAGCGCGTACCCAACATGCTCACCGAGTGGGCGCTGATGAGCATCGATACCCAGTGGACCTTCCTGATCGCCGTGATTCTGCTCCTGCTGGTGGTGGGACTGTTTTTAGAGGGTATAGCGGCCATCTTGGTGCTCGTGCCGATCCTCCACCCCATTGCCATGGCGCTGGGTATCGACCCGCTGCACTTCGGCATCGTGGTGATCTTCAATCTGATGATGGGGCTGATCACGCCGCCCATGGGACTCTGCCTATTTGTCGCCGACTCCGTCTCCGGCGTGGGTATGGGGCCGATTATCCGCCGCATTCTGCCGATGCTGGGCGTGCAGTTTTTGATCCTGCTGCTGATTACCTTCGTCCCCGCGCTGGTCACCTTCCTGCCGCGTCTGGCGGGYTACTGATATTCCTCAATGCAAGGAGCGTGATGCCATGTACTCATCCATTGCTACGGTTTGCCTAAGCGGCTCGCTGGAAGAGAAGGTAGACGCCATCGCCCAGGCTGGTTTTGAGGGGCTTGAGCTATTTGAAAACGACCTAACGGCATTTACTGGCACTCCACGGGAGGCCGGCGAGCTGATTCGCTCCCGCGGCCTTAAGCTGGTCACCCTACAGCCGTTTCGGGACTTTGAAGGCCTGCAGGGGCGCGCCCGGGAGCGGGCSCTCGACCGAGCCGAGCATAAGTTTGACCTGATGGAGGAGCTCGGCACAGATCTACTTATGGCGTGCAGTACCGTCCACCCTGATTCACTCCCGGGTTTAAGCCGCGCCGCCGATGACTACTATGAGCTCGGCGAGCGTGCCGCGCGGCGTAACCTGCGCGTGGCCTATGAGGCGCTGGCCTGGGGCCGCCACATTCACGACTACCGCGACAGCTGGGAAGTGGTGCGCCGCGCTGCACACCCCAATGTGGGGCTGGTACTGGATACTTTCCATATTTTCTCCCGCCAGACGGAGCTGGGCACCATTGGCCGCATCCCCGGGGATCGCATCTTTCTAGTTCAGACCGCTGATGCGCCGCGTCTCTCTATGGATCACCTGTCGTGGAGCCGCCATTACCGCTGCTTCCCCGGCCAGGGCGAGCTGCAGATGGATAAGTTTATGGCCATGCTGGAGGAGACCCGTTACGACGGCCCGCTCTCCCACGAAATCTTTAACGATGTCTTCCGCATGGGCCACAGCGACCAGACCGCCCGCGACGGTCTGCGCTCGTACAATTTGCTGCGCAGCATGCAGAGTGAAAGCGGCATTCCCGCGCCCCAGCCGATTGAGTCGGTCGCCTTTCTGGAAATCGCCGTTGAGCCTGCCGATTTAGCACCGCTGCGCGAGTTGCTCAGCGCACTGGGTATGGCCTGCGTGGGGCGCCACCATACGCTCAACGCCGAGCGTTGGGCCGCGGGCGACGTTAATCTGGTGCTCAACACCGAGTCGAACTTCACTGGCCGAGTACCGGGTCGCGATGCCACTGCCATCACCGCCATTGGCCTGCGTGTGGGCAACGCCTATGAAGCGTTTAAGCGGGCAGACAAGCTGGGCTACGATATTGTCGAGCCCGAAGAGGTGGGTGCCAGCCACCGTATGAGTGCACTGCGCAATGTGGATGGCAGCCTCTCCTATATTATTGACGACTCACAAATAAGCCGTACCTGGGATCGTGAGTTCACTGTCGATGTTCAGCCCGTCCCCCAGGGGGCGTTGGTGGATATCGACCATATCAGCGTAGCGCTCTCTTACCACGACTACCTCTCGCTGATGCTGCAGTACCGCGCTATTTTTCAGCTGGCGCCAACGCCCTCCTTCGATGTCACCGACCCCCGCGGGTTGATCCAGAGCCAGGTGCTGCAAAACTACAATGGCCGCTTTTGCTTGGCACTTAACGCCAGTGCCTCGCCGGATACTGCCAGTAACCGTTTCGTGCGCCAGTACGGCGGCTCGGGGATTCACCATGTCGCCCTGCGCACCAACTCCATGCGCGACACCAGTGCAGCGCTTCAGCAGGCGGGCACTCCGGTGCTGCCGATTCCCGGTAACTACTACCGCGACCTGGCCGCACGCGTTGACCTTCCTGCGCAAACCCAAGCATGGATGCAGGCGCACCACATACTCTTTGATCAAGACAGCAACGGCGACTTCTATCAGTTATATACCCAGCCCGGCCGCCAGGCGTTCTTCTTTGAGCTAGTGCAGCGTGATGGCTACCAAGGGCTTGGCGCGCCAAATGCCTTTGTGCGCGTCACCGCGCAGCAGCGTCTAGAAGCAGAAATTGATGGCATTGCTCAAAAAACGCCAAACCATGACACAGGAGAGAGCCAAGCATGATCAAACTCGGMCTGGTAGGGGAAGGMATTGCCAAATCGCAATCCCCGGATTTACACGAACGCCTGGGTGCCTCGTTAGGCGAGCCAGTACGCTACGATTTAGTTGATAGCCTGGGGGTAGCAGATTTTGACTTTCCCAACGCCATACAAAAGCTGCGTACCGAGGGCTACCGGGGAACCAACGTTACGTTTCCCTTCAAGGAACAAGCCGCGCAGTTGGCTGATATTCGCGGCGAAGGCGTACGACGGGTAGGCACCGCCAACACACTGCTGTTTGACGCTGACGGTCTGCGCGCTGAAAACACCGATTACACCGGTTTCATCAGCGCCTACCGTCACTCCTTCGGCAGTCAGTCCGCAGGCGATGTGCTGTTGATCGGCGCCGGGGGCGTGGGCCGCGCAGTGGCGTGTGCGCTGGGGGAGCTTGTCGTGAGTCATATCCACATTCTCGAACACGATGCCTCGCGAGCAGAAAGCCTTTGCCATGACCTTAACGCCATGGGTATTAACGCGGCATGCGTAACGGCTGAACAGGCACAGCGAGAACTGCCGCATTGGCAGGGCGTGGTCAACTGCTCACCCATTGGCCACATCAACCACCCTGGCTGCCCCATTGATACCAGCGGGCTTAGCGATCAGCACTGGGTCTTTGATGCGGTTTACATCCCCGCTCMCACCGAGCTGTTAAACGCCGCCCACCAGGCGGGCGCCAAAACGCTTTCGGGTGTTGATCTGTTTGTGTTTCAGGGCGTGGATGCATTTCGCTTTTTCACCGCGGATTGTATCGCCCCCGAACAGATCGACCCGCATGTGATACCGCTACGTACACACTACATAGAACAGCTCGTCACGCCTTCTGCTCGCTCCGTATCATAACGTTCGGGCCTCGAAGCGCTTGTCGTGAAGTTCTGATCGTGAAGCTCTTATCGTAAAGTTCTGGCAAAATAACGTACAGTTATTCGCCATTCGAACATAACTATTTGTCTTCATGCGCTGAAGAGGCACAGATGCTCGCTATTCTTAGTATTACCACCCCCATATTCCTACTGATTGGTTTAGGGTATATAGCGAGATGGAGCGGCATTATCCAGCGTGAGCAGATGCAGGGAGTCGGCGTATTCGTGCTCTACTGCGCACTGCCTGCGCTAGTGATTCGTGCGTTAAACCAGCAATCACTGGAAGAGATTTTCAAGCTCAACTACCTGGTGGCTTACGGCCTGGGCTCTATCGCCGTGTTCAGTGGGGGATTGCTGCTCTGCTTAAAACGACAGCGCCAGCCCCTTAACGCCAGTGCCATGCAGGCCCTAGGTATGGCTGCGTCCAACAGTGGCTTTGTCGGCTACCCGGTGGCGGCCATGGTCATTGGCTCCCCAGCGGCGGTACTCTTGGCGCTGAATATGGTCATTGAAAACCTGCTTATTATTCCCGCCGCGCTGATTTTAGCTGAAATGGGCAGCCATCAAGGTTCCAGCGTATGGAAGACGGTCAAACACACAGCGCTTAGCCTAATCAAAAATCCGGTGCTGATTGGTTTACTGGTCGGCATTAGTCTCGCGGTATCCCACGTACAGATACCTGGCCCGCTGTTTAAAGCCATTGATATGCTAGCCGATGCAGCTGGCCCTGCGGCGCTTTTCGTCATTGGCGGGGCGCTATTTGGCCTGCAGGTAAAAGGAATGGCCAGGGACGTTGGCCAAATAGTGGCCGGCAAACTCCTCTTTCACCCGCTGGCTATATTCATCGCCTTTTATCTTGTCCCAGGTATCGACCCACTTTATATGGCCGGTGCGCTGCTGTTTGCTGCCGCACCGTTGATCAGCATTTACCCCCTACTCGGCCAGCGCTATGGCTTAGCCGGGGTGAGCGCGGCGGCTCTGCTGGTGGCGACTATCGCCTCCTTCTTTACGCTTAGCCTAATAATTTGGTTGATGACGATGTCGGGACTGATGACGTTTTAACGTTTGGGTTTATACAAAAACAAAGATTGATGACCGCCAAGGATAACAAAAATGCATCCACACTCTGATCAAAGCAGAACATCTCAGCATCACTGCGCCGTGGTGACCGGCGGGGCTAGAAACATCGGCMAAGCCATTGCCCTGCGTCTCCAGCAGGAGGGTTACCAGGTTATCGTGGTGGATATTGTTGAGCCGGAAGCAGCGTCTTTGCAAGCTGATGCCGTCCTGGTCGACCTTGCCGATGCCGATGCCTCTCGCCGGGTGATGGCGAAAATAGCCGAGCGCCATACGGTGACCCGGTTGATCAATAACGTAGGCATTGTCGCCCCCGCGCTGCTTGAAGAGACGCGGCTTGAAGACTTCGACACATTAATGCACCTGAACGTCCGCTCGGCGCKGATATGCACACAGGCACTGCTGCCTTCCATGAAAGCAGCCGGTATGGGGCGCATCGTCATCAATGCCAGCCGCGTGGTGCTCGGCAAAGAGGCGCGCACCATTTACAGCGCCACGAAAGGAGCGCTGCAGTCTATGGCGAGAACCTGGGCGTTGGAGCTGGCGGAACACGGCATTACGGTTAACTGCGTTGCCCCAGGGCCCATCGCTACCAGTGCCTTTTGGGAGAATAATCCTCCCGATTCTGAGCGCGCCCGTCGCATCATCGATAATATTCCGTTAAAGCGTATGGGCCAGCCCGAAGACGTAGCCCAGGCCGTCAGCTTCTTTTGCGACGACCGAAGCGGCTTTATGACCGGCCAAACGCTGTTTGTTTGCGGCGGTGTTACGGTCGGATAGGCCAACCAAGGGCTGCGCGCTCAGCGCAGGAATACTCCCCCTTATGCGCCGCCCAGCTCGGCAAGCGCCTGGGCCAGCGAGTTGGCTTGGCGACGCTCATACAGCGCAATTTCATCCGTCACGGCGGTGCCCAGGGCCTGCTCAAACGTCTGCTGGCTGGAATGGCTGCTGTACTCATCGCGCGTCCCATCGCCCAGGTTAGACTGGAAGATGCCCGCCGCACTCACCGGTAGAAAATCTTCGTAGATCATGGGCGTTGCCACCAGCGCACCCGTTGCTAAAAGCCGTTCGATGTTATCGCTAGTGGCGTCCTCTGCCGTGGTAGCCCCCGGCACTGCACGGTAATGGAAAAAGGCCAGCTCTTGGCGGCGCAGCGCGTCTTGATCATCAGGAAACTCAACAAACGCTTGGGCTAAATGAGCTTGATGGTCAGCATTAGAAACGGCTGGCTCGCCCTGACGTGAGGCAGCCAGCAACTGGTCGTAAAGCATTCGCCCTTTACGGGTCAAGGCAACCCCGCGCTGCTCGATTTCACCAAAGCGCGCCGTATGCTGGCCTTCTGCCTCATCCGCAAAGTAGATGGACTCCTCCAGTGCTTTAAAACTGGTTTGCCGTAATAGAATCGGGCAGTGGCGCCTAGGCGGCCCTTCAATAATCGCCTTCGGGGTAATACCTTTTGTCGGCATACGCTGCTGCACCGCGTCTATGTCCAGGGTTCGCGGGGTCAAGTGGTTGATATGCGGCCCGCGGAAGCAGACCACATCCGCGATCAGGCGATGCTCTTGGTGTAGCGCTTGATACGTCGCTAAATCGACAGTGGCATCGCGGTGCCAGCGGAAGGTTTCCAGCGCCTCAACCACAAAGGTTTCGGCCTCGGCTTCGTTGAGCCCACCCTGAGCCTCAAAGCGTTCGATCAGGGCGACGGCCTGCGGGGTGACGATCTCTCGCGACGCTATAATCGCCGCCGCCCGATCGCGCAGCTCGGCATCCGCAATGAGCTCAAGCCGGAGTAACGACGTGAACAAACGGAAAGGGTTTAACTTCAGGGCTTCATCGTCAATGGGACGAAACGCCGTTGCATGAACAGGCACGCCAGCGACTGAAAGGTCATAGTAACCCACCGGGAACATGCCCATAACGGCAAACATGCGGCGCAACAGCGCCAATTCTTCGGGGCTGCCCACCCGGATAGCGCCGTGTCGCTCAACGTGCAACCGCTCCATCTCACCGTTTGCAGTGAGCGTGTCCGCTAGCCTGACATCGCGCTCAATGACCTCTCGATTAACGTCCGCCACCAGCGAGAGCAGCGTGCCGTACTGGGGTACCTCTTGCTGATACATATCGGACATCGCTTGGGAAAAGCGGTCACGGATACGATCGGCACTATAAAAGTGGTCACTCATTGACTTGTTCTCTTGTCACATTCAAATGTTTGTAAAGCCTTAGCGGTTTAGGAGGTCTTAGACGTTATAGGGCGCTTCCTGCGCGCCTCCCAAAAGCGATAAAACGCCAAGCCAATCGAGCCCACTGTCAGGGCGATAAAGAACCAAGTAATCGGGCCACGTACAAAAATTGATAGGTCATTGGAGCCGATTAAAAGGGAGCGGCGCAGGTTATCTTCAAACATCGGACCCAGGATAAAACCGATCAGAAAAGGGGCTGCGGGTATCGCCGCCCGATTGAAGATATATCCCAGCACACCGAAGGCCAACATCAACCCAACATCGAAGGTATCGTTATTGACCGCATAGGCGCCGTATACGCAAAACATCAGGACGATGGGAAACAGAATCGGCTTTGGAATATCAGCAATTAATGAGAAGTACTTAATTGCCACATTACCCACCACCAGCAAAATAACGGAGCTGAGCATGATGCCCATAAACAGCGCATAGATCAGTGATAGGTTCTCTTGGAACATCAGCGGGCCAGGCGTCAAACCATGCACCATAAAGGCGCCGAGGATAATCGCGGTAATCACATCACCAGGAATACCTAACGAGAGCAGAGGGATCATGGKAGCGCCCGCGACGCCATTATTGCCCGCCTCCGCGGCCGCAACACCCTCGACTTCACCTTTACCGAAATTAGCCTTATTAGGCGAGCGCCTACGCGCATCGCTGTAAGAAATAAACGCCGCCGCGGTGGCGCCAGTACCCGGTATCGCGCCGATGATGACCCCAATTAAACTGCCCCGTACGATGCTCGACATGCAGCGCTTCAGTTCGGAAAACGCCAAGCCAGCACCACTGGCCTTAGCTTTAATATGCGGCACCGCTTTTTTGCGATAAAACTCAATAATCTCCGGTATGGCGAACAGGCCAATCAACAAAGGAATAAAGGAGATGCTATCCATTAAGTTGTAGCTGCCAAAGGTCAACCGCTGAGAGCCAAAGACATCGTCAAGCCCTACCATGGAAAGCAGAATGCMCAGCAAAGCCGCCATTAAGCCTTTAATCATCGAGCCACTGGCCAAGGAAATAATAATGGTCAGCGAGAAGCAGATCAGCCAGAAAAATTCCGGGGCGCCGAAATTAAGCGCGATCTTAGCCAGATAAGCGGCAAAGAAGATAAGCGCGATGTTGGAGATAAAATCGGCGATAACCGAAGAGTATAGCGCCGCCTTGAGGGCTTTCTTCGCATGCCCCTGCTGGGCCATGGGATAGCCGTCAAGCAGCGTACAGGCAGAAGCAGGAGAGCCTGGCGTGCGTATCAAGATCGCCGTAATCGAACCACCGTACATCCCCCCTTTGTAAATCCCCACCAGCAGCAAGATGGCGGCAATCGGCTGCATTGAGAAGGTAAAGGGCAGCGCTAATGCCACCGCCATTGTCGCGGTTAATCCTGGGATCGAACCCACCACCACACCGATGACAACCCCCACGGCGATCGCCAGGAAGTTCTCCAGGGTAAAGAATAGGTGTATGACTTCCGAAAAATTTTCCATAGCTCACCTAGTACGAGAATCAGTCAATCAGAGCCAAAACGGCATTATCGGAAGCGGTACATTCATCACTTCAACAAATAAGAATGTAACGACGATGGGAAACAGGAAGGCCAAGCTATACACCCACCATGTGCGCACAGGGTGGGCCACAAACAAGACGAGCGTTGCAAGGATGCCACAGAACACCGCGCCCATCGTTTCAAACAGGGCAACGTAGATCACTAACGCAACGACCATCATAAAGAAACGCCGCGGCGAGCCCTTTTCAATCGCTCGCTCATCTTCCTCGCGAGCACCTGTTACCAGTAAGCCTTGGAGGATGAGCAGAATGGAAAACAGCAAAATCAACCAACCCACGATCGTAGGCAGCCAGCGGGGCGACATCATCGGGTTTTGCAGAATGGGCGGCTCATTGATGTAGTTGGGTACCAGGTAAAAGACCAGCACAAGGGCAAATCCCAGCAGGACAACGCCTGCTATAACATCGCCGATGTCCTTTATCTTCACCCTGCGATGGGAATCCGATGTCGTCATCGCTGCCTTCTCCTAACAAATAAGAGAGGCGAGGACATAGCCCTCGCCTTAACTTATTGGGGGTTACTGAACTTATTGACTGATACCAGCCTGCTCGGCAACCTCTTCCCAGCGCTGCAGGTCATCGGCGATAAACTGTTTGAACTCATCACCGGCCACTTGGCCCGGCTCAGCACCCAGCTGTTCGGCGAAATCCAGAAACTCTTCGCGCTCCATGACATTGGCTAGCGCTTCTCGCATTGTGCTCTGGGCCTCTTCAGGGAAGGAGCTGTGCGCAATCAGGCCGAACCAGGCAGTCGTGATGAACTGGTCGAGGTTATATTCACCGATTTCTGACAACGTCGGGACATCGGGAAGGTACTCGGAACGCTCGGCAGAAGTAACCGCCAGCGCACGTAGATCACCTGAACGTATGTGCGAGAGCACCGCTGGCATGTTCTCAAACGAAACATCCACATCGCCGCTCAGCAACGCAGGAAGCGCCGCGCCGCTACCCGCAAAAGGCACTGCCGTCATATTCGTTTCGGTCAGCGTTTTGAATAACTCACCCGACATATGAATGGAGCTACCTACACCGCTGTGGCTGAAGGTCATGTTGTCTTCTTTCGCAGCTTCGATAAACTCAATAACATTCTCATAGGGGCTGTCTGCGGGCACCACCATGACATTGGGGATATCGATCATATTTTGTAGAAAGACAAAATCTTCAACGGGGTCATAGGCCAGGTCTGGGTAAATCGCGGCACCAATCGTGTGTCCTGGGGATGCCATCAGGATGGTGTGGTCAGCATCACGGCCACCGCGGGCCAGCCTGCCAGTGCCGACAGTGGAGCCCGCGCCTGGGCGATTTTCTACAATGACATTGGCATCGAGTTCTTGCTGAAGGAGATCAGCAACACGACGGGACAAGACGTCGGTAGTGCCACCCGGCGCATAAGGAACGACCAGGCGAATATCGCTAGTCGGCCACTCATTGGCGCTAGCGGAGGAAACAGTGAGACCGAGAGCCAAGGCGCTGCTGCAAACGGCGAGACAGGKTGCGGCAAAGATTTTTTTCATTTTAACTTCCTATTATTGCTTTGTTTTTATGTTCGCATTTCGTACATCTATTCGCGCTACATACAACGAGATTACTCTTTTACTTTAGTCATAAAAAACACGACTTTAGTATAAATAACTGAAACTAAAGTGTATTTAACTTAATAGGCTAATCAACAGACACTGCTTTATATATTAGAGTTGGCAGATGTTCATAGGGCGCAGCAGGATTCTCATCGCTGACAGCTTCCGGCTACGCCATAACAACTTTCCCCGTTATTGAAGTCTCACCTTATGAAGTGCTTGCCGACTTCATAAGGGCGTCTAAAGCCGCCTGATATCCCTGTGTTCCCAGCCCAGCGATAACGCCATCGGCGCGCAGCGATACATAGGAGTGGTGGCGGAAGCTTTCGCGCTTGTGCACATTAGAAATATGCACTTCGATAACCTGGCCCTCAAAAGCGTTAAGCGCATCCAGAATAGCCACCGAGGTGTGGGTATAGGCAGCGGGATTGATGATAATCGCCTGAGTGCCATCCAGCCGTGCCGCATGAATAGCGTCAATCAGCGCGCCTTCATGGTTGCTCTGCAGGCAGTTAAGCTCCCAGTCAGCCATAACGGCTTTTTCCCGCAGCGCGTTATTGACGTCTTCCAGGGTCTCGTAGCCATAGATTTCCGGCTGGCGAGTGCCGAGCAGATTCAAATTAGGGCCGTGCAGCACTAACACTTTACCTTGGCTCATGTATCGTTTTCCTTGAGCAGTTCACGATGGTAGTGGGCAAATAGCGTAGCGGACTGCTGATCAGCCGCTGCGCGCTTGGAGGCGTCGACGCCTTGAAACACAAATAGGCTAACACCGCTAACCGCCGTAGTGCCCGCTTGCTTTACCGCGCAAATAAATTCGGTCACTGTTCTCCACGATGATTTCGTGTTGCTAATTAGCGCTGGGCGGCCTGAGCGGCCAAGCGAATGCCCGCGTTAGCGGCGCCAAACTGCTGATAGGCGCCACGCCGCTCAACGATTTCGAAGAAAAATCGGCCCGAGAAAGTTTCCGTATAGGCGTGGAAGAAGTCGCCTTCGTCGTTGCGGTCAAACAGAATATTGCGTTTACGCATTGCCTCTAACAGCTCTTCTTCCAGCCCGTAACGCGCTTCAAGATCGTCGTAGTAATTCTGCGGAATCTTCAGCAGCGGCAAACCCCGCGCTTGGAGTTCATCCACCGTGGCGAAGATATCGTGGCTCTCAAAGGCGATCTGCTGCACGCCACCGCGAAACTCGCTCAGAAAACGCCCTGGCTGGGTATCCTGGGCCTGTGAAACCGTCAACGGGATGCGAATACTCTGCTCTGGGCTAATCACCGCTTGGCTGATCATCATGCCCCTTGGGTCGATAATCTCGTTCTCCGTGGCCGCATTGAAACCAAACACAGTGCGGTGAAAGAGCTGCCAACTGAGTAGCTGCGTCGCGGGGAGTACGTAAGAGAGGTGATCGACCCGGGCAAGACCAGCCTCATTGCGGCTCTCTTGGTCAAACAGTTCAAAATCGGTTCGCCACTGCAAGTCTTCAGCGGCCTGGTCATCCACTAGGTACACAAGGCTGCCTTCGATACCCCGAAGCGCTGAGATTTCCATCTCGCCTTCGCCCACCTGGCCACGGAATGTCTGTGCCTTAAAGGCTTTGGCACGGGCCAGCCCGCGCTCAACGTCATCAACACGGAAACCTACCGCACACACCGAGGTACCGTGAAGCAGCCGGAAAGTATGGGCAAAGCTGTCCGTTTCAAAATTGAGCACTAAGTGAATTTCGCCCTGCTTCCAGAGTTCGACATTTTTGGAGCGATGGCGGCCCACATGGCGAAAGCCCAGTGCATCGATAAACTCGCCCAGCGGCGCGGCGCTCTCTTCATCAAGGGTAAACTCAATAAAATGGATGCCGTTATAGCTGGGTGCCGGGGGAATAGGGCTTGCCCAGGGGCCATCCTCAATAAGGTTATCGAGCAAAATTAGCGAGCGAAGACCATCTAGAGCAGTGATTTCAGTTGGCGCTGCGCGGAAGGCGTCGCTAAAAATTTCCAGCGACAGCGGGCCGTCGTAACCGGTTTTGGCAAGCTCAGCCATAAAGGCTTTCAGCGGCAGGCGCCCCTGKCCGGGGAAGCAGCGGAAGTGGCGACTCCACTGGAGTACATCCATATCCAGTAGCGGCGCATCGGCCACCTGGACGAAGAAGATTTTTTGTTTAGGGATTTTGCCGATGGCTGAGAGATCGTGACCACGGGAGAGAATATGAAAGCTATCGAGCACTATGCCCAAATTAGGGTGATCAACGCGGCGCMCGGCTTCCCACGCATCGCGATAGTCCGAGATGTGGCGCCCCCAGGCCAACGCTTCAAACCCCACCCGAATATTACGCTTTGCTGCCAGTTCAGCAAGTTCGCGCAAATCGGCCACTACGCGATCCATATCGTCCATGGCCTGGGGGGATACATTGCTACACACCAGCAAAAAATCCGTGCCTAGCTGCTCCATCAGTTCAAACTTACGCTCGGCGCGCTTCAAATTACGGCTGCGCTGAGGTTCTGGCATTGCCTCAAAATCGCGAAACGGTTGAAAGGCAACAATCGCCAGCCCAAGACGCTCACATAGCGCACGTACTTCTTGCGGTGAGCCATCGAAGGAGAGCAGATCATTTTCAAATATTTCTACGCCATCAAAACCGGCACGGGCAATGGCTTCCAGCTTCGTCCGCAGGTCCCCGCTTAGACAAACAGTAGCAATTGCGCGCATAGCATCCTCCCAGGTAGTGCTCTCAAGCAAATGCGCTCTAGCACTACGACGATATTATGTGTCGCTATAACTGAGCCAATGGCTTTCAGTGCAGGTGCCAATTGTTCGCATAGCGTTCTTTAGTTCGCATTATGCACGATAACGTAGGGTGTGTGGCAACCTGTTCGCTATACTACTAATAATACGCCTAGCGCACTCCTTTACTATGCGAATGCTAGAGGGGTTTATTGTGAATAGACACAACGGCTAATGCATTCATACTGCTATTGCCACCGGCTAAATAAGCACGCTTCACATTGCTTTGTATCAGCCATCGCACACTATTCAACCTTGGTCTTATACGAAGGCTTGTTGATTGACAGCCGCCATACCGACCTCTAGTGTTCGCCCTAAGCACTTAAGTTCGTAAGGCGAACTAATATCGCCAATAGCAGCACTAATATAATAATTTGTTGGAGGATAAACATAATGACTAAGCCACTTTTCACCCAGTTGGCCATCGCTATCGGCTCTTTGGCAGTCGCTAGTGGAGCCCTCGCCGATTMCCCTGATCGTAACATTCAAGGCACGATTCAGTGGGGAGCCGGGGGCGCCACCGATAACGTGGTACGCAGCCTGACACCCCATGTTGAAGAGGTTCTGGATACCACTATTGTTCTCACCAACCGCCCTGGTGGTACCGGCGTGATTGGCATGAACCATGTCATGCGCCAGCGCCCTGACGGCTATAACCTCCTTTTTGGTGCGGAGAACCCCCAGCTCTACCCACTGATGGGCTTAGCCGATTTCACCTACGATGATATGTACCCTATCAACATTATCGGCCAGGGCCGGGTTGTCATCGCTACCCATCCTAATAGCCCATTCGATACTTTCGCTGAGCTGCTTGAGTACGCCCACGAAAACCCCGACGAGCTCAAAATGGGCGGTACCGGTGCCGGTGGCTTGCCCAGTACGATTCACGCAATGATCAACTCTGTCGACGAACTTAATGTTCGCACAGTGACCTTCGGTGGAGATGGACCTGGTGTTACGGCACTGCTGGGTGAACATATCGACTTTATGCCGCTAAGTCTTTCTGCTGTGGCCGAACAAATCCGCGCGGGCCGCCTGAAGGGCCTGGCCGTGCTGGGTAGTGAAGAACTGGAGGATCTGCCGGACGTTCCGCCGATCACCGATGCTATCCCAGAGCTTGATTCATTCTTGCCTTGGGGCCCGTTCTGGGGTGTCTTTGTGCGTGAAGATACACCCGATGACGTAAAAGCTACCTTGGAAGATGCTTACGAGCAGGCCGTTGCCAGCGATGGTTTCCAAGAGTTCTTGGCTAATTTTGGTGGCGAATCGCTCAACCTCAACGGCGAAGAAGCGCAGCAATACCTGGATAACTGGCAATCCGTCACAGCGTGGTCAATGTTCGAAGCGGATGCGGTCGAAAAATCTCCAGAAGAGTTAGGTATTCCACGCCCCTAACGCTATCTTCCTATGACTTAGGGGACAGGATTACCACCTGTCCCCTTGGAGTCTCTGTATGACTAAAAAAATTGAGCGCGTTCGGGCGGGAGAAAAGGTCTTTGACTGGTTGCTTCTGCTGTTTAGTGTCGGCGTCCTCTACGAGGCTTATCGTATCGATAATGGGGTGCAGCTGAACTCCGCTGGCTCATTTCCTGTCGGGCTCGCCTTGATAATGCTCGCTTCCTCAATAGCCATTCTCTTCAGCCATCGGCGCAAGCAGCGAGATCCCCAAATTCACAGCGCTAGCCAAGAGTTTAAAGTGTTTTTACATGAGCATTTTAAAACTCATATTGTGGTGTTCTCGATAGTATCGATGCTCTATTTGGTAGCTATCGTATGGACAAGCTTCTATGTCAGCACCTTTATCTTTTTAGCCGCTATGTTCATTTATTATCGTCAAGGAAAAATCATTAGTTCTTTAGTGATTGCTTCGCTTGCCATTGCGGTAATTTATGTACTTTTCACGATAGTGTTTCGTGTCTATCTTCCTTGATAATGAACCCCGAGGCATCCAATGAGTGATACCTTCTCCTATCTGCTCATGGCTTGGCTTGATCCAGGTCTATTGGGCTTAACTGCCCTGGGCGTTATCGCCGGTATTTACATCGGCGCTATTCCCGGCCTCTCGGTTACGATGGCCGTCTCCATTCTGATTTCATTTACGTTTTCCTGGGACATTAATAACGCGCTAGCGCTGATGGTGGGCATTTACGTCGGCGGCGTTTACGGCGGTTCGCGCACGGCCATCCTGCTCAATATTCCTGGTGCCCCATCAGCGGTCACCACTGCTTTCGACGGCTACCCGCTAGCCCAAAAAGGTGAAGCGGGCAAAGCAATCGGCCTGAGTACCGTAATGTCGGTGATCGGTGGCTTGATTGGTGTTGCCGTACTCGCAGCCACGGCCCCACACCTTGCCGACCTTGCGCTTAAATTTGCCCCCCGCGACTACTTTTTAATCGCCGTCATGGGCTTGCTACTGGTCAGCTCGCTATCAGGTAAATCGCTCGCACGGGGTATTTTCTCTGTCGCCCTGGGTGCCACTATTGGGTTGGTCGGGATGGACATGGTAACCGCCCAGCCACGCCTCACCATGGGCAGTATGGAACTGCTGGGCGGGATTCATTACGTGGTGGTCATGATTGGCCTGTTTGGCGTCGCGGAAGCGTTTTACCAGCTGCACAATATGGCCAAAGTGCCCGTTAAACAGAACGTCGATAAGATCGTTCCGCCTCTTAATATGGTGCTCAAGTTCTTACCGCTCTCTTTACGTACCTCTATTATCGGCGTCGTGGTTGGCGCGCTCCCCGGTACCGGTGGCGATATTGCGTCACTGTTTGCTTATGATCACGCCAAGCGCACCGTTAAAAACCCTGAAGTGCCTTTTGGCGAAGGCGCCTATGAAGGGCTTGTGGCACCTGAAACCGCCAATAACGCCGCAGTGGGTGGCGCTTACGTACCTATGCTTACCCTCGGCATGCCGGGTGACGCGGTCACCGCCGTGATTATCGGTGCCCTGGTTATTCATGGCCTGAATCCAGGTCCGATGCTGATGATCGAAACACCCTATATCTTTTGGTTTACCGTCGGCAATTTGGCATTGGCCAATATCTTTTTGCTCATCTTTGGACTAACCGGTATTAAGCTTTTTTCAAAGATTGTTGAAGTGCCCAAAGCGATTATGATCCCGCTGATATTGGTGCTGTGTGTGGTAGGTACCTACTCGCTTAACAGCAGCATGACAGAAGTTTATTGGATGCTAGGCTTTGGCATATTGGGCTACTGGCTGAAGATGTTTGGCTTTCAGATGGGCCCGATTATTCTAGGCGTCATCCTTGGCCCGCTGCTGGATGAGTCTTACCGGCAGGCCATGTCATCGGTCGGTGACAGCAGTGCAGACTTCCTACTCGCGCTGGTGATCAATCCGCTTTCGTTGGTACTTACCTCCGTTATTGTGCTGGTTTTACTAGGTAATACTCCCCTCAAAAGTTGGTTATATTCACGCTTCAAACGTAGCTAACGTTCGTATAACGGTACTTACCGCCTGGGTATAGTGCCGTTTTTTGCTTGGAACCGAGCCAGCGGAGTAGTTCCGTGAGTGATGACAATACGATCCCTTCTTATGCATTGGTGTTTGACTTCGATGGTGTTGTTCTCGACTCAGCAACCCTAAAACGCCAGGCGTTTGCCGACGTATACTGTCAAGCGCCGGAAGCTGATTACCGTGCCATCGTGGCCTACCTTAGCCGTCGCGGCGGCCAGCCTAGAGAGGTCAAGTTTCGCCATATTGAAGAGCACATCCTGGGCAAACGAGCCAGTGACGCGCGTATTCAGGCGCTTTGCAGGCAATTTAAAGATAGTGTCGAAGAGCGCTTACTGGCCGCACCGCCCATTCCTGGAGCGCTAGAATTTTTAAGCGATTGGCACCACCGCCGATTGCTATATCTACTCTCTGCCACACCCGAGCAGGAACTCACGGCCATTGTGGAGCAGCGTCAGCTGGCGCCTTACTTTAAAGAGGTAGTGGGGGCGCCCCCGGACAAGGCCACAGGCTTGCGCAACTTACTAACCCGGCACCAACTGGCACCGAAAGCCGCCGTAATGATTGGCGATTCGTATAATGACTATCGCGCCGCACGATCAAATGGAACGCTGTTTGTTGGTGTCACGGCGAATCCCGCTCAATCTCCCTTCCCAAACGATGTTGTCACGATTAAAGACCTCTGCACATTGGTTCAAGCTCTCAACCTACTATAGCGATCAGCGCATATATGTTCGCTATTCGAACAATATGCTATATTGGTCTTTTAAATTTACGCCTATTCCGATGAGTGGACACCGATGGAAGAGCAGCTTCTGGATGAAATGTTAACCCCCGATGACCGCGMCTTCGTGACAGCGCTGGCAAGCGGTTTGGAAGKGATTTTAGCCTTTGATGAAAGCCATCCACGCATGACGCTTAGCGAAGTGGCCGCGCGCACTGGCATGAACAGGSCCAAGGCCCGGCGCTTTCTGCTCACGCTGCACGCGTTAGGCTATGTACGCAAACAGCAGCGCTACTTTGAGCTAGCGCCGCGGGTGCTTCAACTGGGTTACTCATTTTTGTCTGCTAATAATTACCGCAGCGCTATTCAGCAGTATCTGGAGGAGATCACCAACGAGTGTGGTGAGTCATCTTCCTTAGGCGTACTGGATGGCGATGAAGTTATCTATGTAGCCCGTTCAGCGGCGCGCCATAGACTGATGGCCATTACGCTATCGGTAGGGACGCGCTTGCCAGCAGCACATACCTCAATGGGCCGCGTTCTGCTCGCTCAGCTTCCAGAAGCAGAACTGGATGCCTACTTAGAGCGTCTAACGTTAGAACGCTATACCAGTAAAACGTTTACCTCTAAAATCGAGCTTAAAAAGTGTATTCACAAGGCGCGCCAGCAAGGCTACGCCATTGCCGATCAAGAGCTTGATTCCGGCTTGCGCTCACTGGCGGTACCGGCGTTTGATGCCAACGGCAAACTGTTGGGCGCCATCAACATTAGTACCAATGCGGCACGTATCGATTTAGACACGCTGCTCAAAGAGTACTTACCGCTGCTTCAGTCCAAAGCACGTCTTATCCGCACCACTATTAGCTGCTAACTCGCCTAGTGCGCCAGCGCTTGTTCACGCAAGGCTTACTGGCGCATCTTTAACTGCTCAAAAGCCCCCTCTGCGCTTAGCGGGCAAGCTTCTGAACCTGTTACATTAGTGCTTGATTTTGTTGACGTAGGCTGGCTCCCATGACGCTTCCACTTTACCTAGGCTTGCCCATGTGGGCCAATCAAGACTGGCTGGGCAACCTTTMCCCACGCCATGCCAAAACCGAGCTGTTAAGCGATTACGCGGCTGTGTTTTCCAGCGTTGAGGGCAATACAACCTTTTATAGCGGCACCCCAAAGCCGGAGACCATTGCCGCCTGGGCGCGCCAGGCTCCACCCCACTTTCGTTTCTGTTTTAAATTACCGGCCAGCGTAACCCACGATCAACGGCTAACGCGATTAGCGGATGCCTGGGCATTTTTAGCCGCGCTTGAACCGCTTCATGATCGCCTGGGGCCAACCATGGTGCAGCTACCGCGGGATTTCGGCCCCCAAGAGCTTCCTCAGCTTGAAGCGCTGCTCGCGGCTTGGCCTGCCCATCTACCTTGTGCAGTCGAGGTTCGCCACCCTGAGTTTTTCCACAAAGGAGCCGCCGAAACAGCCCTTAACCGCCTGTTGATAACTTATTCGGCCAACCGCGTAATGCTCGACGTGCGCCCGCTCTTCTCAACCCCGGCCAATAGTCATATGGGCCTGGCCCACGCTCAGCAAGAAAAGCCGAAACTCCCGCTACACGTGCTTTCCACGGCAAATTATCCGGTGATTCGCTTTATTGGCCATATTGACAAAACGATTAATAGCAGCTACTTCACTGCTTGGAAAGCCCGCCTAAAGCTGTGGATAAATCAGGGGAAAACCCCTTTCTTATTTGTGCATACTGCGGATAATCGCGAGTCTCCCCACTTGGCCCGTTTACTCTATAACGCGCTCGGAGAAGTGACGCCTTTACCCCCACTTGGCCCCTTCGCCGAAGAAAAGCAAAGCCAGCTGTTTTAACCCACCTTTTTAGGTCAGCTAACTGGCATGCAGGCTTTTGATCGGATAAATTGCGCTTACTTTCGGAAAAGTACGCTGGCAATAACGCTTCTTTCCGAAAACTAGCGTGCACCGCACGCAGTGACTTACACAACAATCGACTTAATGGGTGATGTATGGCGAAGCTTGCACATGCGCAGTGGTCATCGCGGATGACCTTTGTGCTGGCCGCCGCTGGTTCAGCGGTGGGTCTGGGGAATATCTGGAAGTTTCCCTATATGGTGGGTGAAAGCGGCGGMGCTGCTTTCGTATTTGTATATTTACTCTGTATCGCGCTGATTGGCTTGCCCATTCTCGTCTCCGAGTGGCTATTGGGTCGTCGCGGCCAGAAGAACCCCGCCAGCACCATGTCTGAACTGGCACGCGCGGCGAAAAAGCCTAAAGCATGGGCCATCGTGGGCATCAGCGGGATTGTTGGGGCCTTTTTGATCCTGTCGTTTTACAGCGTAATTGGTGGCTGGTCGCTCTATTACACCGTTAACTCGGTGAGTGGCGCTTTTAGCGGTCAAGATGCCGATGGCATTGGTGCGCTGTTTAATGGCATGTTGAGTAACCCTGGGTTGCTACTGCTGGGTCACTCCGTGTTTATGCTGCTGGTCATTGGCATTGTCGCCCGCGGCGTTACCAAAGGCCTTGAAGGCGCTGTACGCATTCTGATGCCAGTCCTCGCACTGCTGTTGGTCGTGCTGATCGGTTACGGCATGACAACCGGCCACTTTGGCGAGGCGTTGACGTATATGTTCAACCCGGACTGGAGCAAGCTCACAGCAGAAACCGTGCTAGCCGCCTTGGGCCATGCCTTTTTCACGCTCTCGCTGGGCATGGGCATCATGATGGCTTACGGCTCTTACCTGGGCAAAGATATCAACCTGCTACAAACCGCCCGCACGGTCATCATTATGGATACCGTGATCGCATTAGGCGCTGGTTTAGCCATCTTCCCGATTGTATTTGCTAATAATTTGGATGTCGCTTCGGGCCCTGGGCTGATTTTTGTGACCCTGCCGCTGGCCTTTGGCAATATAGATGGAGGTTTACTGCTGGGATTGATGTTCTTTTTACTGCTGACGTTTGCGGCATTAACGTCGGCGATTTCACTGCTGGAGCCAGTGGTGGAGTTTATTGAAGAGCGTACGCCGCTAAGCCGTGTCACCGCAACCATTGTGGCCGGTGTGGGTGCTTGGTTATTGGGTATTGCGGCGCTGCTATCGTTTAACGTGTGGAGCGAACCGCTGCTGTTTGGATTAGGTGTGTTTGMCCTACTGGATACGCTGACCAGMAAAATTATGCTGCCGCTAACGGGGCTGGGGGCGATTCTGTTCACCGCTTGGTGCTTGGAGCGCAACAGCGTGGAAGACGAGCTGGGCCTTTCAGCGACCGGCAAGAGTGTATGGAACATCATCGCACGCTATGTAGCGCCCGCTGGCGTTATTGCTGTGTTCGTAACAGGGCTAATCTAAGCCACCAAGGCCCTGCTAACTAACCGGCAGGGCAGCGTGGTTCTGCGCAGATAATAGTTGCGCCCCTAACCTCTTGGCATCCTAAAACTTAGTGCAATTCGCTCTCTTGCCGATCTTCATCGGGCAAGGGGGCGATATCCCGCGATAACTTTTGAAACTCACGATGAAGCTCAATACCTCGCCGCGCTCTTAAGCTGCGTTGGGCAGCGCTGCGCTGGCGTTGAGCGTGCTCATCGACTTCCATACTCATAAAGATGTCGAGCAATTCGCTTTTAACCGAGGTGATTCGTTCGACGTTTCTCATAATCGACGTTCCTCCAGATGAATATGCCTTCGTCCACCTGCATCCGTGACGACTGTTATGATGCAGTGCGGCACTTCAATTATTACTATACCCTACTTGACAAAATGATGACCAATCTTAAAAAAACTGACTAACGACCTTTAAACGCTGTTGGAACGCTGCCTAATAGTTCGTGGCCCTATGGACTCATTGAGGCATACTGTAAATACCACATTGAAGCACTACGAAGCATTACAGTGAGCAGATAGGCAGAAACGGTCGTTTAAAACGATCGTATATTGGCGTACTGTTGACTACCTGCTGGCTGAGCACCCAAGGAGCTGAACGTGAGTCGCGCCCTGTTCGATGAAATGAGACGCCGCATGGAGCACTTTCGACGCTCCGAGCAAAAAGTGGCGCGGTTTGTACTGCGCAACCCAGAAGAGGTTATCCACATGCGTATTGTGGATTTAGCCACCGAAGCCACCGTGAGCGAACCCACCGTGGTGCGCTTTTGCCGTGCACTGGGGTGCAATGGCTTTCAGGACTTCAAGTTACAGCTGGCGCAAATGCTGGCCAGCGGCAGTCAGTTCGCGCAGTTTTCCATGAATGATAGCGACTCGGTCGCTGAGKTTTCCCACAGTATTTTTGACTCGACCGTGGGCACGCTGCTCTCAGTGCGCGACCGGCTTGATAACGACGCCCTGGGCCGTGCAGTTAACGCCCTGGCGATGGCCAACCGGGTCGAGTTCTATGGCTTTGGGGCTTCCGGTGCCGTGGCCTTTGATGCCCAGCACAAGTTTTTCCGCCTGCAGATCTCCACTTCTGCCTACGCCGACCCACATATGCAGAATATGTCGGCAGTGACGTTGAATGATGGCGACGTGGTGGTGGCAATTTCACAAACAGGCCGTACCAAAGCGTTAGTCGCCAGTGTGCGCCTGGCTCGTGAAGCGGGCGCGACAGTCATTGGCCTGTGCCCCAGCGGCTCGCCGCTCGCCGAAGAGGTTAGCCTGCCGCTGTATATCGATGTCCATGAAGACACCGAGATTTACACCCCGCTTAGCTCGCGGATTGCCCATCTAGTGTTGATTGACGTACTTGCCGTCGGCGTGGCCAAAACCCGCGGGCCGAAACTCGCCGAACAGCTCAAAGCGGTTAAAAAGAGCCTTAATACGCTGCGCTTTCCTGAAGAATAATTAGCTTCTTAGCGCTGCCATAGCTATAAGCCTCGGTGCCGAGGACAGGCTTACGCGAGGGCGCTGTAAACCCGTCCTTGGGCGCTACTTTTGCCATCCATGGCAAAAGACCCTCGCTTCAGCCTGCCCTCGTCCCCTGTTAGAAAGTTTTTAAAGGTAGCAGTTGCGAATAACTGCAATCACTACACCTGTATACACAGCCAGTTCGCTGGCTGTGCTAGACTAGCCGCCTATTTTTTGATCCGGCAGCGGCTATTATGGACGACGTCACGGCGATTCTCGATCAGCTCAACTCCGCCCAGCGCGAAGCAGTGAGCGCCCCTCAAGGTAATCTGTTGGTGCTCGCAGGCGCAGGCTCCGGTAAAACCCGCGTGCTGGTGCATCGCATCGCCTGGCTGATGCAGGCCGAAGGGTTGTCTCCCTACGCTCTGCTGGCGGTTACCTTTACCAACAAAGCCGCCAAAGAGATGCGCACCCGCCTTGAGGCACTGCTTAGCATCTCGATGCGCCATGTGTGGGTAGGCACCTTTCACTCCATCGCCCACCGCCTGCTGCGCACCCACTGGCAGGATGCCAAGCTGCCGCAACACTTCCAGATTATCGATTCTGACGATCAGCTACGCCTGGTCAAACGGCTGCTGAAAGATTACTCCATCGACGACGAACGCTACCCGCCGCGCCAAGTGCAGCACTTTATTTCCGGCTGTAAAGAAGAGGGACTGCGTCCGCATCAGGTCAATGTGGATGGCGATGCCTACATGGGCCAGATGGTCGAGCTCTACGAACGCTACCAGCTCACCTGCGAGCGGGGCGGACTGGTCGATTTCGGCGAGCTGCTGTTGAGAAGCCTGGAGCTACTGCGCGATAACCCCGCGCTGCTGAAACACTATCAGGAGCGCTTTGGTCACGTACTGGTGGATGAGTTTCAGGATACCAACACCCTGCAGTATGCATGGCTAAAACTGCTGACCGGCATGCAGACGCCGATGACGGCAGTAGGCGATGATGACCAGTCGATCTACGGCTGGCGCGGCGCCAAAGTGGAGAATATCAGCCGCTTTGAGCAGGAGTTTCCGCAAACCCATACCGTGCGGCTTGAGCAGAACTATCGCTCCACCAGCGCGATTCTTGAAGCTGCCAATACGCTGATCAGCCACAACAGCGAGCGGATGGGTAAAAACCTCTGGACCGACGGCATCGAAGGCGAACCGATCTCGATTTACGCCGGGTTTAACGACCTGGAAGAAGCGCGCTATATCGTCGATACCATCAAGGAGAAGGTCGACGAAGGCTTCAACCGCCGCGATGTCGCCATTCTCTACCGCTCCAACGCCCAATCGCGGCTGCTGGAAGAGACGCTGATTCGCCAAGGCATGCCTTACCGTATTTACGGCGGTCACCGCTTTTATGAGCGCCTGGAAATCAAAAATGCCCTGGCCTATCTACGCCTGATGCTTAACCGCGATGACGACGCCTCGCTAGAACGGGTGATTAACGTGCCCACCCGCGGCATCGGCACCCGCACCGTGGAGATTGTCCGCCTGCGCGCCCGTGAACAAGGCATTCAGCTGTGGCAGGCGCTCCACGATTCAATTAACGACGGCACCTTGAAAGGCCGAGCGGCCAATGCAGTGCAAACCTTCGCCAACCTGATTGAGCAGCTCGATAACGATGCTTCCGGCATGGCGCTGCACGAGATTATCGATCACGTCACGGTTCATACCGGTTTGATCGAACATCACAAGAGTGAGCGCGGCGAGAAAGGCCAGGCGCGGGTCGAAAACTTGGAAGAGCTCGTCACTGCTGCCCGCGCCTTTACCCAAGGCGACGTTTTTGAAGCCCCTGAAGCGGGCGAAGGCATGGCCGCACTGGAAGCGTTTCTCTCAGAAGCCGCGCTTAATGCTGGCGACCATGAAGCCGAAGAGTTTGAGGACAGCGTACAGCTGATGACGCTGCACTCCGCCAAAGGCCTGGAATTCCCCGTGGTGTTTATTGCCGGTGTCGAAGAGGGGCTGTTTCCGCATAAGATGTCCCTTGAGGAACCGGGCAGGCTCGAAGAGGAACGCAGACTGTGTTACGTCGGTGTCACCCGCGCCATGCAGAAGCTCTACCTGACCCACGCCGAAACCCGCCGCCTACACGGCAAAGAGGTGTTTCCACGCCCCTCGCGCTTTCTGCGCGAGCTGCCCCCGCACCTGCTGGAAGAAGTCCGCCTGCGCGGGCATATTTCCCGCCCGGTGACGGCATCGCGCACTTCCTTTGCTCAGCAAAGCGTCGAAAGCGACGGCGACATACCCAGCCTGCACGTCGGCCAGGGGGTTGAGCACCCGGTATTCGGCGAAGGGATTATCCTTAACGCGGAAGGCGAAGGCGCGCGTGCCCGGGTTCAGGTCAGCTTTGAAGGCGAAGGCGTCAAATGGCTAGTCCTCGGCTTTGCCAAGTTGACGCCGCTTTAAGCCCAACGCTGTCACTCAACAGGTAGACGATCATGAAACAACGCTTAAAACGCCTATTCCCCGAAGTTAGTAACGGCTGGCAGACACTCAGCGGTTACCAGCGTTTTGAACGCTTGGTATCGATGGTTCTGACGCTCGCCATTGGCGGCGCTGTGCTCGTCGCCATGTATTATCTGGTCATTCATGTGGTGCAACTGCTGTTTATTCAAAGCCGCGACCCGTTTGACTACCGGGTGTTTCAAGCTTTATTCGACATGATTCTTACCGTCTTGATTGCCATGGAGTTCAACAACTCCATCATCCGCACGATGACCAGTGGTAAAGGTTTCATTCACGTTGAGATCGTCGTACTCATTGCCATTATGGCGCTGGTGCGTAAGTTTATGGTGTTGGATATGGAAGTCATCGACCCCTGGCAAATTGGCGCGCTTTCGATGGCGGTCTTAGCGTTAGGCGGCTGCTATTGGCTGGTACGCCATGGCAACAGCATGAAAGACGCAGCAGATGATTAATCAAGCTTGCGGGCTAAATTCGCTATACAGCATACTAACTAGCGAATACCGCGCACTCAGCGCCTTATAACAACAGTACGTTTAACTCTGGAGTTTCGCTCACTATGCAACGCCGTAACTTTCTCAAATCCGTCGGCCTGGGTGCCGCCGGTGTCGCTGCTGCCCCTTTTGTCACAACCTCTAGCGCGCGCGCTCAAGAGACCTATACCTGGGACATGGTCACCTCGTGGCCAAAAAACTTTCCCGCCCTGGGCACCGGTGCGAATGATTTCGCCCGCCGGGTAGAGCAGCTTTCCAATGGCCGCATGCAGATTCGCGTCCACGGTGCGGGTGAATTGGTTCCCGCCCTGGAAGTGTTCGACGCGGTGGCTGCTGGCACCGCTGAAATGGGCCACTCTGCCTCTTACTACTGGCGCGGCAAAGTGGCTGCCTCGCAGTTCTTTACCGCCGTGCCGTTCGGCATGACCACCACCGAAATGAACGCCTGGTTGTACCATGGCGGTGGCCAGGAGCTGTGGGATGAGATCTACGCCAATCACAACCTGAAACCGTTTGCCGTCGGCAACACCGGCACCCAGATGGCAGGCTGGTTCAAGAAAGAGATCAACTCGCTAGACGATATGCAGGGGCTAAAACTTCGCCTGCCAGGCCTAGCCGGCGAGGCGATGAACGGCATTGGCGTCAGCACCGTGAATATGCCGGGCTCGGAAATTTTCACCTCGCTGCAAACCGGCGCACTGGATGCCGCTGACTGGGTGGGGCCGTATAACGATTTGGCGTTTGGTTTGCATCAGGTGGCTGACTATTACTACACCTCGGCGTGGAACGAGCCCTCGGCGGTACTGGAAGGCACGATCAATCTGGATGCCTGGAATGAGCTACCGGAAGACCTGCAGGACGTGATCCGCGAGGCCGCACGGGCGTCTAACCTTGCCATGATCAGCGAATTCGCCTTCCGTAATGCCCAGGCACTGGAAGCATTAGTCGATGAGCATGGCGTTCAACTGCGTACTTTCCCCGAAGACGTCATGGCAGCGCTTTACACCTCTTCCCTGGAAGCCATCCAGCGCCAGGTCGACAGCGACGAGGAGTCTCGCCGCGTGTATGAGTCTTACTCGGCCTTCCAGAAGCTGCTGCGCCCGTTCAGCGATGTGGGTGAATTCGCCTATCTCAAGAACCGCGATAACGTCGATGGCTAAAGCGCTAGGCTAAACGACAAGCACAGCAAAAGGGCGCACTATGCGCCCTTTTGCTATTTGAGGCAGGATCTGGATGGATGAACTAGTCGCTATGCACCGCGCGAATGCGTCCGTTATCGTCCAGGGCGACCATCACAAAGCGTGCTTCAGTCACTTTTTGGCGCTCCTCTATGCGCTGCCCATGGGGCGGGCGCACCCAGACCTCTACATCAATTTTGATTGAGCTATGGCCAATCTCTTGTACCTGGGTGTAAACACTGACCATCGAGCCCACGCGCACCGGGCTTAGGAAGTCCATGGCCTCAATGGCCACCGTCGCCGTGCGGCCACCCGCTTCACGCCCGGCAGCAAGCTCAGCCGCTTGATCCATTTGATTGACCAGCCACCCCCCGGGTATATCGCCATAAAAATTGGTATCTTGGCGGGAAGCCAGTAATTTTAAAGTAAGCTGCCCTTGTGGGGCGGGAGCGTCGTCCAAATCGGTTTCCAGAAGAGTCATGAGTTCGTCGCTTAGTCAGTTTATTGTTGTAAACGTTGCAGGGCGCCTGCGTTGTTAATGGCTGTTGCTGCATCGCAACACCAGAGAATGGATTCAGTTAACCATAAGAGGACGCTTGTTTGAATACTCATTTGCATACTCTTTCAACTCACAGGGGCGCCTCTTTACCTCTACAGCGCCTCTTATTACGCTTGGTAATGCTGCTTATGGTGCTGATAGCGCCCCAGGCCTGGGGGCAACCTGCCGCGATTAGTGGCACCTTGGGCGCTGTGGGCTCAGACACCATGGCGGGGCTAATGTTACGCTGGGGCGAAACCCTCMCCACCCGTTATCCTGATGTAAAGCTGCAATTTCAAGCCAGCGGCTCGGCCAGTGCGCCAACCGCCCTGGTAGCAGGCACCACACGGCTTGGCCCAATGTCTCGCCCAATGACGGCTGACGAGCGTGATAACTTTATTGAGCGCTATGGCTATCCGCCGCTGGAATTAAAGGTCGCCCGTGACGCGCTTATCGTTGTCGTACACCGCCATAACCCACTGCGTGCACTAACCCGCCAGCAGGTCGACGCGATCTTCTCCACCTCTCGTGCCTGCGGTGGCGAAGCACCGATCAGGCGCTGGGAGCAACTGCCAGCAACCCGTGACTGGTCATTTGGCGGTATCGCGCTGCATGGGCGTAACCTTGCCTCGGGTACCCACGGACTATTTCAAGAGCGGGCATTATGCGGCGGTCAATTTCGCAACGATATCAGCGAACACCCAGGCTCATCGGCGGTGGTCGCCGCGGTAGGGGAGTCCGCCAATGCGATGGGCTACGCCGGGTTTAACCACCTCACCCCAGCCGTGCACGCAGTGAGCCTCTATAACGATGACGGCACCGCCATACCGCCCGATGAAGCGGCGATTCAAAGCGGTGATTACCCACTGTCGCGCTACCTTTATCTCTACGTAAACCTGCCGCCGGGCGAGGCGTTGCCACCACCTGAGCAGGCACTCTTAACGCTGATTCTATCCGCGGAAGGTCAACAGATTGCTCGTGCGTCCGGCTTTGTTCCGTTAACTCAGAAGGTTCTTCGCGAGCAGCAAAAGCGCCCTTAACGCTCAATAAAGGTGGTCAATCACTGTCATCTAACTGACACATAATTGTCTTAGGGTAGGGAACCTATCTATGCACTGTTTTTCACTACTTATCGGTCAGCGCTATGATCACCTCGGTTTTGCCATGCCTATTTTTGTCATGATAGCGACATGATCCCACCTCGTTTAACCTCTTCTCGACAGCCGCTGCGGCTGCTGCAGGATCGCGTGGCCACCGGGTTAATTACCGCGGGCGGCGTGGGTGTACTGCTGGCAATTTTGGCTATCGGCATCTTTTTGGTGTGGGAAACGCTCCCGTTGCTGGCGATTGGCGATACCTTTGCCCTGGCTAAACTCTCTCCTCTGGCGTGGGGCACCCTCAAAGCCGCGTTAGCCGCGTTGCTGTTCGCCATTCCCGTTGCTTTGGGGGCCGCCATTTACTCAGCGCTGTTTATGTCTGCGCGCCTGCGCTCGCGTATCAAGCCCGCGCTCGAAATGATGGAGGCTATTCCCGGGGTGGTGGTGGGCTTTATTGCCGGGCTTATTTTGGCACCCTGGGTAGAGCGTCATCTCGCCAGCGCTTTAGTGCTGATCATTTGGCTGCCGCTTAGTGCCGCGCTTGCCGGCTTACTCTGGCAGCGGGCTCAAACACACCTTCGTCGCCGTTTACCGCTTTCCTGGGCGGGCCTGTGGTTAGTGCCCTGGCTTGTCTTCATGGTGGCGATAGCGCTATGGCTCGCGCCATGGATAGAGCAGCAGTGGCTAGGGGGTGACCTGCGCCAATTGCTCGACCAACGTTTTGGCATGGATTACGCCACCCGTAACGCGCTGATTGTTGGCATTGCCATGGGGTTTGCGGTTATCCCCAGTATCTACTCACTGGCAGAAGACGCACTGGCCGATGTGCCCCCGACCCTGATAGAGGGCGCCCAGGCGCTGGGAGCCAGCCGCTGGCAGGCACTGTGGAGAGKGGCACTGGCGGCGGCGGGCCCAGGTATTTTCTCGGCGGTAATGATTGGTGCCGGTCGGGCAGTGGGCGAAACCATGATTGTGCTGATGGCCAGCGGCAATACCGCCCTGTTTAGCGCCAGCCCCTTTGAGGGGATGCGCTCCATGGCCGCGGCTATCGCCATTGAGCTACCTGAAGCGTCACCCGGTGGACAAACCTACCATCTGCTGATTTTGGCCGCGCTAGTGTTATTTATATTTACATTTCTGGTCAATACCCTCGCCGAGGTCGTCCGCCAGCGTTTGCGCCGCCGTTACCACCAGATAGGGGGTACAGGATGACCTCTGCCTTGCACAACGCCGCCTCTCGCCGCCCTCGTTTTAGCCGGCTCAATGAGCTATGGCCTTGGCTCTGTGCGGCCAGCGTAGCGCTTTCCCTGCTGATGCTGGGCGCCCTACTGACGCTGCTGCTGGTGCGCGGCCTAGGGCACTTCTGGCCCGCCACGCTGGAAGAGATCACCCTTAGCTCGGGTGAAACCTTTGCAGGCCAAGCCGTACGCGAGGTCGCACTGCCACAGCAGGCGGGAGATGAGCGCCTCTACTTCACCGGCAATCAGGATATCGATGGCGCTCGCTGGCACTGGGTGGCCATTGAGCAAATTGTCGAGCGCACCCAACCCAAGGACCTGATCCGCATCGAGCGCAGCCCCTGGGGGGATTTTATCGGCCGCTTGGTGGCCATTGAGCAAGGCGACCAGCGCTGGACGGGAGATGCGGCCTGGCAGCAGCTGACGGCTCTCTTGGCACTTCCCGCTAACCAGCGCCAGACGGGACAACTGCTGCTTAGTACCGTGGACGGCCAAACCCTGCGACAACCACTCGCCAGCGTGATTAGCGCTCAAGCACCCAATGCCATGAGCGGATGGCAGAAAACCCGCGCCTGGGGCGAGGGTGTTTGGCTATTTTTAAGCGAAGGCCCACGGGCGGCCAATACCGGTGGCGGCGTATGGCCCGCTATTTTTGGCACCGTTCTGATGGTGATTTTAATGTCGGTGATCGTCACTCCGTTTGGGGTGCTGGCGGCCATTTATCTTAATGAAATCGCCCACCAGGGAAGACTGACTCGCCTCGTGCGCATCGGCGTGCGTAATCTGGCGGGCGTGCCGTCGATTGTGTATGGGGTATTTGGCTTGGGGGTGTTTGTTTACGGCATTGGCGGCTCGCTGGATGAGTGGTTTTTTAACGATACGCTACCCTCGCCCACCTTTGGCACCGGCGGCCTGCTATGGGCGTCACTCACCCTCGCGCTGCTGACCCTACCGGTGGTGATTGTGGCAACCGAGGAGGGCCTAGCGCGCMTTCCCGATGCTCAACGGGAAGGTGCCGTGGCCCTTGGCGCTACGCGCTTAGAGATGCTCACCCGCATCGTACTACCCATGGCTGCCCCCGCCATGCTGACAGGGGTGATTTTAGCGGTCGCCCGCGCGGCCGGGGAAGTGGCGCCGTTGATGCTCGTGGGTGTCGCCAAACTAGCGCCCCAGATGCCCATTGATGGTGAGTTTCCTTACCTACATTTAGAGCGCAAGTTTATGCACCTTGGCTATCATTTATTTGATACCGCCTTTCACGGCGAAGATGTGCAGGCCGCCATTCCACTGGTTTACGCTACGGCGCTACTTTTAGTGTTAATTGTGCTGGTGCTTAACCTAACTGCCATATTTCTGCGTCATTATCTTAGGCGTCAACGGGGAAACGAATGCTAGCGTCATTACATTCAGCCAATACCTCTCAGGCACCAGTGGCGCACTTTTCGTCCGAGCACAGCTGCCTGAGTATCGATCACTTTAGCCTCGCCTACGCGGGGAAAGAGGCGTTGCGCGACTTAACCCTCAGCGTTCCGCGTCATCGTGTAACCGCTTTCATTGGTCCGTCGGGATGCGGTAAGTCGACGCTATTACGGGCGATTAACCGGCTGCACGACCTCAATGAGTCGGCGACCCACAGCGGTCAAATCACCCTGGAAGGGCAGGATATTCATGATCCGAAAATGAATGTCACTGAGCTGCGGCGACGTGTCGGGATGGTGTTTCAAACGCCTAACCCCTTCCCCATGTCGATCTATGAAAACGTGGCCTTTGGCCTGCGACTGCAGCAGCGCCTGCCCAAGCGCAAAAGGGACGACATTATTGAGTGGGCATTAACCTCCGCCGCGCTGTGGGATGAAGTAAAAGATCGCCTGCACCGCTCCGCCTGGCAGCTTTCTGGTGGCCAGCAGCAGCGCCTGGTAATTGCCCGCACCTTAGCCGTACAGCCCGATGTGCTGCTGCTGGATGAACCTGCGTCAGCGCTCGACCCCATATCAACACTCAAAATTGAGGAGTTGATCCGTAACCTCAAGTCAGAGCTGACGCTGGTACTGGTCACCCACAATATGCAGCAGGCGGCGCGTGTATCGGATTACACCGCCTTTTTGCATCAAGGTGAGCTGGTTGAATACGGGCCTACCGATCAGGTCTTCACCAATCCCCGTTTGCAACGCACCGAAAACTACATCACCGGCCGCATCACCTAGGCCTTAGCGACTGAAACGTCAGGAGTGCTCCATGGATATTACGAGCGATACCCACAGCCAGCATATCTCTCGCCAGTTCAACCAGGAGCTGGAAGAGCTGAAAACCCACCTGATGGCCATGGGCGGTCTGGTGGAGAAGCAAGTGCAGGACGCCGTCTTTGCCCTACTGGAAGGCGACACCCGGTTGGCCGAACAGGTGCGTGATAATGACCGTCAGGTCAACGATCTGCAGCTGCAAATCGACGACGAATGCACCCGGGTACTGGCGCGCCGTCAGCCTGCAGCGTCCGATTTACGTCTGGTGCTGGCCGTTATCCGCGCCACCTCAGACCTCGAGCGGATTGGCGATGAAGCCAGCAAAATTGCCCGCAACGCGCTGCTACTCAGCGAAAATTCCAGCACTATTCGCGGCTTGGTAGAGGTGCGCCACATCAGCGAGCACGTGCGTAAAATGCTCCGCGATGCGCTAACCGCCTTTGCCCGCTTCGATACCGACCTTGCCATGCAGGTTGKGCGCGAAGACGAGCTGGTAGACGACGAGTACAGCAGCGCGATGCGCTCGTTAATGACCTTTATGATGGAAGACTCGCGCTCTATTACCTCAGTACTCAGCATTATGTGGGTACTGCGCGCGCTGGAGCGGGTTGGCGACCACGCCGACAATCTCGCCGAGTATGTGGTTTATCTCGTCAAAGGCCTGGATATTCGCCACAGCGACACCGACGACCTCGATCCGAAGGTGCTAAAAAAGTCTTGACCTGGTAAGGGTTTCCTCCTGCAATACGTCCAGGCTGCCAAGCGGCCTGGACGTTTGAATCACAAGGAGTTCACCCCACATGCTGGATGCTGTCACTGCGCTTAGCCGAGGTACACGCTGTGTGTATCAGCCGGGTATGCGCCGCTATATTTTCCTGCCGATTTTAGTCAACCTGATTGTCTACGTGAGTATGTTCAGCTTTGTGCTCAMCCGCTTCGATGGCTGGTTAGCTCATTGGATGAGMATGGTACCCGCCTGGCTGGATTGGCTATCCTGGCTTATCTGGCCGCTGTTTGTGATTAGCTTGTTGGTAGTAGTGTTTTTTACCTTCACGCTGGTGACCAGCTTGATTGCAGCCCCTTTTTACGGCTTTTTGGCCGCCAAAGTTGAAATCCAAGCTACTGGCCGTGAGCCTATTGATGACCGAAATCTGGCTAAAACAGCCATTGATGCCCTGGGTCGAGAGTTTGTTAAGCTCGCCTATATTCTGCCGCGTGCCGCTGGCCTGTTTGTGATCAGCTGGATTCCAGGCGTCAATATCGTTGCCCCACTACTCTGGGCGCTGTTTTCTGCCTGGGTGATGGCCATCACCTATTTGGATTACCCCATGGATAACAACAAGGTAACGTTTGTTGATATGCGGCAACGACTCGCTAAGCGCTGGTGGCAAAGCCTCAGTTTTGGGGGGCTGGTCACGCTAATCACCTGGATTCCGCTCGCCAATCTATTTCTGATTCCCGGCGCTGTAGCGGGTGCCGTGCTGCTTTGGGATGACCACTATAGGGACGGCATGTAATGACGCATGTAATGAGGCACGTGGCATCACGCCGCAGTAGACGCTTATTACCCAGGCTATGCCGCTTTGCTACCTTTACGTTTTAGCTATATTTCCCTTCATTCAATAAACAATAAGGAATAAACGCATGTTAAAACCGATGGCTTGGCTGGGTGGCGTGCTCGTGATTGGCGCCATGTCTATTTCAATGGCGTCTGGGGCMCTCGCCCACGACGTAAAAACAGACGCTCTGCGCATTGCGCACCCTTTCGCCACACCCACCCCACCGGGTGCTGAAAACGGCGCTGCCTATGTAGATATCACCGCCTTTTCAGACTCCGTTACCCTGATTGGCGCCAGTAGCCCGGCAAGCAGCAACGTTGAGTTGCACGACATGCAAATGGACGGCGATATGATGCAGATGCGGCATGKGGATGAGATTCGTGTCGAGGCTGAGGAAACCTATAGCATGCGTCCTGGCGGCGGCTTTCACTTAATGCTGCTTGGTTTAACCGAACCGCTAAAAGAGGGCGAGCAGTTTCCCCTCACGCTAACCTTTGCTGAACAAGGCGATGTGGAGATTGAGGTCTGGATCMAAAACGCTCAAGAAGGCAGTGAAGCCGCTGATGGGCACCACCACTGATGACCGTTGCTTTTAACGCAAAGCAAAAACCCCCGCCGAAGCGGGGGTTTCAACGAGAAACGGCTAAATTAGCAGTTACACTTATTTTATCGGTTACCAGTCAGTGCTATCGCCTTCATCTCGGGTCAGATCTTCTGGGCTGATATTAGCACCACGCTGCMCTCTTTCCCCTTTATCAGAAGCACTGCTAGATGGCGAGAAATCCAGGCTATCGCCATCATCACGGTTCAAATCGTCAGCCGATACGTGAGCTGCATGTGACGTTGCATGCGTTTCAGGCTTGTCGATGACMCCTTGACCAGCGGAACGGTCTTGGTTCAATTCAATGGACGAGTTCGCCATTGCCAGCGGGCTCGCGACTAGACCAAAAGCAGTCGCTACGATAGCAACCTTCTTGCTCGTTTCTTTCAATAACATGACGTGCTCCTCAATATTTTTGGATACCGCTCAATAACAATAAGAACGGTCATTACTGCTTTAACAAGGCATACTGAATGCCAAAGCTCATATATAAACAATAAGAACTTACAAATCAGTCACATAAAAAATAAAATTGCGCACAAAAAAAAGCAGCACTAGCTTATTTTGCAAAATATAATTGTGCAACAATTACACATGTGACGATTTATTTATAGCCAATACGGCTGGTTCAGACATGCCTTCCGGAGAGCTGATGGAAAAATAGCGGCGCTGATGGAGATAGGAGCCGTTAGAAAACAGCACCCAAACGAAGAGGATAGTAGCTTAAGAGCGTTTTAAGTGTCACAAAAAATCAGACCCCGCATCAGCAGGGTCTAAGGACACAAGATTATGACAATGACTAGCGCTAGCTTCCTTTCCGTTTGCGGGACTCCAACCTTGGAATTTAACCCTGACCAGCGCTCTGATTGTCGTTTGATTCATTCCTTGAATCGACGTGCATCCCTATCGGTGTGACACGTTTTTACGCTTTTAGCTCACAACCTAATCGTAATATATTTTCTCGAAATTGCAAACTTTTGTTACCAAACGTTTCCATCACCTACGTCTTGGGTCAAATCTTTAGCGGTGTAGTCCGCTTGACCACTAGTGCGATGAGACTCTGCCTTGACGACATTAGGGCGGTCGCCTTCGTCATACATTAGATCAGATGGGCTAAAATCTGCTTGGCCGGATGTGTGATGAGACTGCGCCTGGATGGGCTCGTCATCAACCGTGAAGTCTTGATTGGCATCGATGGAGATATGGGCAAAGGCTAGCGGGCTGGCCAGCAAACCAAATGAAAGACCTACAACGGCTGCTTTTTTCACAAATGCGTTAAACATACTATTTACTCCTGGCGACTGTTTGATACCGCTGAAGTGAAGTGAGAGGGGCACTGTGGCTGATATCTCACTGCGGTTAGCTTCACTGCCTTGAGATTGCATATGCAATGCCAAAAACAAAAATTAAAAAGTTAATAACCAAAAATCAAATACTTAAACAATTTAAATTGCGCGCAATCATATGCCGATAAAAACAAAAGCACGCTAATTACATGTGCACTAATGACACATGCGCAAAATTGTCTGTGCCTTTATGACACACTCAGCAAAGCAACCCAGGCACAGCTAATAGGCCGCTAGACGCTAGCGTTTATAGAAAAACGAAAAAAGTACTGTAAAGGGAGTGGCAGCGAAGGCGGGTGGGCAGAAGTAATAAGGAAAAAGCAGGAGGCGAAAAAGCAGACAGCAAAAAATTAGGCCCCGCACAGCGGGGCCCGATATCAGAATAGGTTATAGGTAATGACTAACGCTAGCTTCCACTCCTTGTGCGGGATTCCAACCCTGGAATTTACCCTGACTAACGTTTTGATTTCCTATTGATTCATCCTTGAATCCGAAGCACATCCTTGTCTGTATAACATCCTGTTGATCGCTTCCTCATCCTATGAAAAAGCATTCAATGATATCTAAAAAATCATCAATAATTAGCTACCGCCATTTTCTTCAACAAGTTCATCTTCGTCATATTCAGCGTCATCTGAGTGACTGCTTGATTGAGGCTCCATGTCGCTGGCATCATCGCCTTCGTCATGGGTTAAATCGTTACTCATGCTATCACTGCTAGAGCTACCAGTACCCTGTGCATCCATTGGCTGCTCATCAGCCGTGATGCCTTGGTTCTCATCAATTGCAGTGTTTTCATCTGTTTGTGCAAACGCCAATGGGCTTGCCATCAGGCCAAAAGATACACCTAAAATACCAGCTTTCTTGAGAAAATCCTTGGACATCATATTCCACCTCCGATCGCTGTTTGTTACCGCTTGGTTAAGAAAGAAAGGCTAACCAGTAGCCAGCAATTCCTGCGGTCATCTTCCTTACTTAATAAAGTGCAGCTGGCATGCCAAAAGTCACAATAAAAATATAAAACAAATAAAATCAATGACTTAACAAATAACCGCTATACCAAAGAAATACTACCCAAGCCATCAATTGGCGCTTAAAGCTGTATAAAAATGACACATGAGTAAGTTTTACCAACCTTGCATGCCAATATTGCACACTTCTACAAATGTTGTGCGTTGGATCCTTTGCTTAATTAAMCCAGACGCGAGGAGGGGAAGGAGCAGCGAAACAGCGCGCCCTTGCCGGGATGAGATTCAATTTGCAGCTGTGCATCGTGACGCAATAGCACGTGCTTAACGATCGCCAAGCCTAAGCCTGTACCACCGGTCGCAGTGCTGCGCCCCTTATCGACTCGGTAAAAGCGTTCGGTTAAGCGGGGAATATGAACGGGATCAATCCCTTCACCATTGTCTTCAACATCTATATAGCCCCCGCCAGTAGCGCTAGCTTTCCAGCGCAGTGTGATTTGGCTGCCTGCTGGCGTGTAGCGCACCGCATTAAAGGCCAGATTAGAGACGGCGCTGCGAATTTCCTGTTCGCTACCTAACAGCCGCGCATCGCTTTCAAGCGCCACTGTGATGGTATGCCGCTGATGCGACAGGGCCAGCGCATCATCACAAACGCTTTGTAGTAAAGGCCCAAGTGGCAGCGGGTGATGATCTTTACCGCCCTGATCAATCTCCAGACGCGAAAGCAGCAATAAGTCATTGACCAAATTCTGCATCCGCTGGGTCTGTTCCTGCATTTGCTGGATACTACGACCTAATCGCGGCGGCAACTGATCGGCAATATCACTGTAGGTTTCCAAATAGCCGGAGAGCACGGTCAAAGGAGTGCGCAGCTCGTGGGAGACATTGGCAACAAAGTCGCGCCGCATCTGCTCAAGGCGATGCAAGCGGGTGATATCGCGCGCCATCACCAAGCGTTCATCGTCACCGTACAGGGTAATTTGATACTGCAGAATTCGCCGTTCATCAATCGGCGAGGTTAGCGTTAATGGCTCACTGTAGTTACGCGCATTAAAGTAACTGATAAAGCTTGGATCGCGCAGCAGATTGGTAATGTGCTGACCACGGTCATGGGCGGTTTGTAGCCCTAGCATGGCGGTGGCAGCGCTGTTCCACCACTCCAGATCACCGTGACGGTCAAGCATGACCACGCTGTCGCGCATCGCTTCAGACGACTCTTGAATACGCGCTAAGGTAGCGCGCAGACGGCTTTGGGTAATACGCTGGCTTTTTTGATAGCGGTATAAGCGGTCAAATAMCTCGCCCCACATTCCGCGAGCAGCAGGCGGCTCATCGTGTGGGTGAAGGGTGAGCCACTGGTAGAGCTCGCGCAACTGACGTAAATGGTAAAACAGGCATACCGCTAGCCCTGCCGAAAGCCCTAGCCCAGCCGAGCCCAATAGCCAACCTAAGCAAGTACCCAGCGTGGACAGCCACGCTATTCGCCACAGCTCACGACTCCATAAACGCACATTTACACCCGTGCAGAGAAACGGTAACCGGTACCCCGAACCGTTTGAATCAGGTTTTGATGCACGTCGCCCAGCGCTTTGCGCAAGCGGCGAATATGCACATCGACCGTGCGTTCTTCGACGTAGACGTTGCCGCCCCACACTTGGTCAAGCAGTTGGCTACGCGTGTAAGCGCGCTCTTGATGGGTCATAAAAAACTGCAGCAAACGGTACTCGGTAGGCCCCATTTCCAGCGCTTTGCCGTGGGCGCTGACCCGGTGGCTTACCGGATCAAGTAGCAGACCGTTAATCTCTATCGGGTCTTCAACCCCACGCGGGGTCGCACGGCGCAGCACCGCCTTTAACCGAGCCACCAATTCCCGGGGTGAAAAGGGCTTGGTGATATAGTCATCGGCACCGGCTTCAAGCCCTTGAATTTTATTATCCTCTTCGCCTTTAGCGGTGAGCATAATAATAGGAATTTCGGCGGTAGCTTCTTCACGCTTTAAGCGCCTTGCCAGCTCAATTCCGCTAGTGCCCGGCATCATCCAGTCCAGCAGCAGTAGATCGGGTTGGTGGTCAACCACCATAGCATGAGCATCTTGGGCATTATCCGCTTCGAGCACGCGATAGTCAGCCATTTCCAGCGCTACCGCGATCATCTCGCGAATCGACGCTTCATCATCGACAATCAGAACGGTCTTGGCGGTCATACCAGAGCCTCACGGTGTTCGAAAAAACTAGTTCAAAGAAAGCGAATTCAAAGAAAAACAGTTMAATGACATGTCAATGACGATAACACCATGACTTGATGACAGTTACATGMCAACCGCCGAGATTACCCAGTGATAGGCCACCAACTTAGCGCGATACCGGCAAAAATCAGTAGCCCCGACCAGTGATTATTGAGAAACGCCTGGAAGCAGGGATCCCGCTCCTGATAGCGAATTAAGCGCTGCTGATGCAGGAAAGTCGCCGCCATGGCCGCAAGCCCTAACCAGAAGAATCCACCTAAACCAACCCGCCAGCCTACCCAGGCCAACAACCCCAGAGTGGCTAACTGGAGCAGGCCGATAATCAAACGATCCGCGTTTCCAAACAGCACGGCCGTCGATTTAATGCCAATTTTTAAATCGTCGTCGCGATCGACCATGGCGTACTGGGTATCATAGGCCACTGTCCAGCACACATTAGCGCAGAATAGCAGCCATGCTTCCAGCGGCACGTGGCCAAGCACGGCGCCAAAAGCCATCGGAATTGCCCAGGAAAAAGCCGCGCCCAGCACCACCTGGGGAAAGTGGGTATAGCGCTTCATAAACGGATAAATAATCGCCAGCAGCACCCCGCCCAGCGAGAGCAGCACCGTAAACCAGTTGGTTAGTAGTACCAGAATAAACGCCGCGGCCACCAGGGCAATAAACAGCAGCTGCGCCTCGGTTTCGCTGATCCGGCCCGTGGCTAATGGACGGTTTTTGGTACGTTTCACATGGCCGTCAAAGKGGCGATCCGCATAGTCATTGACCACGCAGCCCGCGGCACGCATCACGTAAACACCGGCCACGAAAATCAGCAGCACATTTCGCCCGGGCACGCCTTCTGCAGCGACCCAAAGTGCCCACAGCGTCGGCCACATCAAAAGCCATGTGCCTATCGGCCGATTCAAGCGCATCAGCTGTAAAAAATCTGCCACGCGAGCCCATCCCTTCGGCCGCAACAGTGAACGATCCATGCTTACCTCACGAAGAATAAGATGCAGGCGCTAGCCTAGCGCGAAGGCAGGCCAAGATCATCCGCCATCGCCGTCAAAAAATACTCTTGCACTAATAACGACAGACTGCCGTGCTTGCAGCCGTGATAAAAAACGGAGCGCCTTCCCCAGGCACAGCCTTCCCGTATGCCGTTGACGCTAGCAAACTGGGGGGAATGCGTCGTTACTTCCAATGGCCCACGCACTAAACCCGGCTGGCGAAATAGCCAACTACCTAGCGAGCGCTCGCCCAAGCTCTCTAGCCGTTGGCCCTTTACCTGCGTGAGCGGGGCGACCGAGCGCGCCACCACCCACGGCGTTTCATCTAAACACAGCGCCACTTCCCGCAGCCAAGCGTAACGCTTAGCACCAATGCCCAGCGCCTGAGCCTCATCCTGTCGCGGCCAACCGACGCCCTGGCGTAGCAGCCGTACTCGAAAAGGCTTATCGCCCCCCGCGGCCATTAAACGGGCGGTTAATGAGTCGGTAGAGGCAACCCACTGCCACCAGGGGGCACTCATCGCCGGGCGGGCCGCATCAATCTGGCGCCAGCGCGAAAATAGAGGGGTTTGCCGAAAAGCAGCAGGCGTCACCAAGTTCTCCAGGGCAATAAACGGGTCAGCTAGTGTAACATGGGGCAATGAAAGGCTTTTGTTTCAACACCTTTTTTAGCAGCTCTAGTTTAGCGCCTCTTTCTTAGCAACTTTTTGGTGTCTGCATGCCCGCCACCCAAGCACAAAAAACATCTTCACACGCTGCGCTGGTGATTATTGGCACTGGCATGGCAGGGGTTGGCCTTGCCCGCGCCTTGCGCCGCCTGGGCGACCAACGCTCGATTMCGCTGGTAAGCGCKGACAGCGGCGATGACTATAGCAAGCCGTTGCTCTCCACCGGCTTCGCCAAGGGCCTGAAGCCGGATCAATTAGCCCAGCGCAGCGCAGCGCAGCTTGGCGAAGAGCTCAACGCCCAGGTGGTTATCCACACCCAGGTAAGCGCTCTGGATGTGGATAACCAATCAATACTGCTCAAAGAAGGCCAGGTGCTCGGCTACGACACACTGGTATTAGCCACTGGCGCCGCGCCACGGGTGCCCTTCAGCATCGACGCCAGCGTGGCCCCACGTTGCTTTACGATCAACGACCTAGACGACTACCGCCGCTTTTATACCGCGTTAGGCCACGGCCCCGCACAGGTAGCGATTATTGGCGGGGGACTAGTGGGCTGTGAATTTGCCAATGATCTTCACGCTGGCGGTCATCAAGTCAGCATCGTCGCCCCCGAGGGATCCCTACTTCCTCGCTTGCTGCCACCACCCTTAGGGAACGCCCTGGGTGATGCCTTTAGCGAAGCGGGTATCCATCTTCACCTTGGCCGCTCAATTGAGTCTATAGCGCTCAGCAGCGGTGAAAATACTGTTCTGCGGTTGGATAGCGGCGAGGCCGTCAACGCTGATCTCGTGCTAATGGCCACCGGCCTCGCACCCCGCACAGCGCTCGCCGAAGCTGCTGGTTTAAGCGTGTCGCCTAGCGGCATAGCGGTTGATCGTCAGTTGCGGACTTCGCACTCCAATATCTACGCCCTGGGCGATGTAGCCTGCGTAGACGGCGTTAATGCCATGTACGTTCAGCCGCTGCAAGCCAGCGCTAAAGCGCTGGCGGCAACCCTTTCAGGCACCCACACCCCGGTTAGCTTTGGCGCTTGGCCGGTGGTGGTTAAAACGCCGCTGCTGCCAGTGGTTGCCTACCCACCGGCGACCACCCCCGAGCGTTGGCGAATTGAAGGCGAAGGCGGTGATATCAGTGCCTTGGCTGAAAATAAATACGGTCGTTTGATTGGTTTTGCGTTGACAGGGGGCTGCGTGAGAAGGAAAGKGGAGCTTTCCAGAGCAGCCCCTACGCTGCTAGGCTGATTTTCGTCGCGTTCACGACTAGGCTAGAAAAGCTAACCTAATCGGCTACGCACTCAACAACATGCATTTATTTGATGTTTGATTTCTTTTCAAAAGGGGAGATTCCTTTATGCGCAAACCTGAACTCGCTGCAGCCATCGCTGAAAATGCCGACCTTTCTAAAGATAAAGCTGGCCAAGTGCTGAACGTGATTCTGGATGAGATCACCAACAGTTGTGCTAAGGGCGAAGATGTCGCTCTGATTGGCTTTGGTACCTTTACCGTTCGCGCGCGCGCAGCGCGTACCGGCAAAAACCCGCAGACCGGTGCACCACTGCAAATTCCGGCCAGCAAAAACGTTGCCTTTAAGCCTGGCAAAGCACTTAAGGACGCCGTTTCCTAATGAAGCTCAAGCTGACGCTGTGGCTGCTGGGCGTAATGCTCAAACGTGCCCTGCGCCGMAAGCCGCGCTTTCGTGAACAGTTAGAGCGCATGCGCGGCTTGGACTGGGGGATKGCCACGGAAGATCTAAGTATTGCCCGCCACTACCGGATGACACCGAAAAGTGTCAGTACCGGTAAAGGGCTGCCCGTCGACTTAGATCTAGAGCTACGTTTCCGTGATCAGGATACCGCCTTGAAAGTGCTMAAAAAGCCAACTCAGCAGGCCTTTCTCGACGGTATGATGAATGGCAGCGTGCGCTTGGTGGGTGATTCCGCCGATATGAATAAGCTGCAAAAACTGCTCAAGTATTTGTAGCGCCTCACTATCGATGGACATACCTCATCAACGCTTAGTGTACTTCCGCGTTACCCTGGAGTCTGGCTCAGTGCGCCGCGCAGCGGCGCGCTTGGACATTGCTCCCTCGGCAGTGAGCAGGCAAATTGCGCTGCTGGAAGAAGCCTTGGGAGCCACCCTCATGGAGCGTCAGCGCGATGGCATTTCGCCTACCCCTGTAGGCGAAATGCTGCTTGAGTACTGCGAACGGCGCGGTGCCCTTGATGAAGGCTTTATCGCCTCGCTTGAATCCTACCAACGCCTGGAAACCGGCAGAATATCACTCACCGTAGGTGAGGGTTTTGTCAGTGATTTAGTGGCTTCCCCGCTGCACGAATTTACCCAMCTTTATGCGGGCATCCAGCTCAATATTCATATCGCTGGCACCTCGGGCATTATTGAAGCCGTGGTTGATGATCACAGCCATATCGGCTTAATGTTCCACGAACGAACCCACCCTCAGCTTCGCTTCTGGGCCTCCAGCCCCCCAGCCGCTGATGGCGATCTTGGCACCCGACCACCCCTTGGCTAACCACGCCACGCCACTTACGCTTACCCAACTGAGCGCCGAGCCGATGGCCATGTGGGATCCCAGCCACGGGGTGCGCCAAATGGTCGATCAAGCGTTTCAGCAGGCTCGAATTGCCCCACGTCTGGCAATGAACACCAATTCCATGGTGGTGTTGGCGCAGTATGTGCGCAGCGGGATGGGCATCACGCTGCTCCCCGCCTTTGCCGTCGCCCATGATTTAGAGCTCGGCACACTGGTAGCACGCCCGGTGGACAACCCGCTCTTTCAGCGTTCCCATGCGCATATGGTCACCCGCGTAGGCCGCCAGCAGCCCAAGGCCTGCATACTGTTGCTACGCCACTTGCAGCGCTGGATGCAGGCCTTCCGAGAACCCGGTTCGGTAAGCGATCAACCAACGCCGCTACCGTAACCAAACGCCACGCTGGCCTCTGGCGCCGTTTCCACCCAGACGCTTTGTGGCACAGTATATTCGCGCAGGCCATCCAAGCCGCTGGAGCGACCAAAGCCGCTATCGCCAAAGCCACCAAACGGTGACATGACGCTGATTGCTTTATAGCTATTGATCCACACGGTACCCGCACGCAGTTGCCCGGCGACACGATGAGCCCGGGCCACATCCTGGCTCCATACCGCACCGGCCAAACCAAAGCGTGTTTCGTTAGCGAGTTGAATAGCCTCAGCTTCATCGTCAAAGGCCATGGCTACCAGCACCGGGCCAAACACCTCTTGCTGGGCAATTTCCATATCTGCGGTGACATCGACCAGTACGGKAGGGGCGATAAAGTAGCCTTGGGCCTCGTCAGGCAGTCCTACCGGGCGCTTGCCGCCGGTCAATAGCCGCGCTCCAGCGGCTACCGCCGCGTCAATCATGCGCGTTACCTGCTCAAACTGACGGCGATTCTGCAGAGGGCCCATACGCGTCGCTTCATCGCTGGGCAGGCCGACCGGAATCTGTTCTGCTGCGCGCGCTAGGCGGGTGGTAACCTGCTCAAATACCGCGCGCTCAATCAGCAGCCGCGAACCCGCCACACAGCTCTGGCCGGCCGCGGCAAAAATCGCCGCCTGGGCTCCTGCCACGGCCTCATCCAGCTTGGCATCGGCAAATACGATGTTGGCTGATTTGCCCCCCAGTTCTAACACGCTGGGCACCAACCGTCGTGCACCCGCCTCGGCAATCAGGCGGCCACTTTGGGGCGAGCCGACAAACACCAGCTTGCTGATGGTGGAGTGATCGGTCAGCGCCGCACCAGTCGTTTTGCCCAGCCCGTTGACGATATTGATMAGCCCTTTAGGGAGCCCGCCGCTTTCAAGTAACTTGGCAATCACCACTGATGAGAACGGGGTTAACTCAGAGGGCTTCAATACGGCTGCGTTACCTGCGGCAATGGSCGGGGCCAGCTGCCAGGCACAGGTAAACATCGGCGCGTTCCAGGGGGTAATTTGCCCCACCACGCCATAGGGCACGTGGCGCACATAGTTAAGATGCGAAGKGGGCACTGGAATCACTTCGCCGTGCTGCTTGTCGCACCAGCCTGCATAGTATTCAAACATCTCGCGCACTTTGCCAACTTCGGCCCGACAGTCGCGAACCGGCTTACCGGCAACGACACTTTCCAGCTGCGCCAGCGCCTCTTCATGGCCCTCAAGGCCGCGAAGTGCCGCATTCATGCGTCGCCCTCGCTCGCTGGCGGTTAATGTCATCCATTCACGCTGGCCTCGCTGGGCAGCGTGAGTAGCTCGCTCAATCAACGCAGCCCCCGCATCGCGGTAGCTCACCAGCGTTTCGCCTGTGGCCGGGTTAGTCAGGGTGATCGATTCCCCTTCTCCCGCGACTAATTCACCGTTAACCCAATTACTCAGTGGCGTGGCAGCGGCTAATCCGAAACCTTCGAGCAGTTCGGTAAGATGATCACTAGCGTGTTGGCTGAGTGCGTTCATTGGTTGCCCTCCGCTTGAGTGGCGCGCGCTAAAATCGGCGTGGTGATATGGTTAAAGTCGTCGCTATCGGCGGGGTTATCGGCGTTGGCGTGCCAGGCATCAACTACGGCTTGCAACAGGATCGCCGGAATTCCCAACTGCTCGGCGGCATCGCGCGCTAAGCGCAGGTCTTTTCGCATCAAGCCGGTGGTAAAACCTGAATCAAAACGCTCGTTCACTATCCACTCGGGGAAATTCACCTCGCTTATCGCGCTGCGCCCCGAGCCGCTATTGATGCCCGCCAAACAGGCAGTGGGATCAACGCCCGCCTTGGCTGCCATAGCAACGGCTTCGGCGGTGGTCAGCAAGTGCGCCGCACACAGGTAATTATTGGCGAGCTTGACCACATGGCCACTGCCTGGGCCACCCACATGGGTGCGCTTGGCTGACATCGCCTCTAGCATCGGCATCACCCGATCAATAGTGGCCTCATCGCCCCCTAACAGCATGCCCAGCTTGCCGCTGGCAGCACCTTTCGGGCCGCCGCTTACCGGCGCGTCTAGCCATTGAAGGCCCGCTGCGGTTACTTTTTCGGCCAGTTCTCGACTAACCTGAGGATCACTTGTCGACGTATCAACAATCACGCTGCTTTTTGGCGCCAGCGTAAGTAAGCCCGGTGATTTCTCAATCACTTCGCGCACATGGGCGGAAGTAGGCAGCGACAGCAGGTACACATCGCTTGCAGGCAGTTCTTCGGGTGCCACTACGGCTAAGCCTTGGGCAGCAAGCCGCAAACGCGCTGGCTCAAATAGATCGCTACCCGTTACTTCAAACCCTGCTGCTTTAAGGGTGAGCGCCATATTGCCACCCATCTGCCCCAGCCCGATGACGGTAATGGTTAAAGGCTCAGTTATTAAAGACATCCTAAAACTCCCTAAGCGCCTTTTTGATAACGAGACGCTATGTTTGGTATAGATATTTGGCGTAGACGCTCCCCTACCCGTTGGGCATCAGAGAGCGAATAACGCTGGTTGTTTAGGTTTAACGTTCGATTTAGGCGAGCAGCGCCCTTACCAGCTCCACCCAATAGCGCGCCCCTAGTGGCAGCAGCGCGTCGTTGAAGTCATAGCGCGGGTTGTGCAACGAAGCGGACTCCTCGCCGTTGCCCATCCAGATATAAGCACCTGGGCGCTCGGCAAGTAGAAACGAGAAATCTTCTGAGGCCATACTCGGCGGTGGGTTACGCCGCACGTTATCGCTACCGAGTAAGTCTTCCAGCACCGTGGCGCAGTGCTGAGCATGTTCCGGCGTATTGATAGTGGCGGGGTAGCAGCGCTGGTAGTCCAACTCAACAGTTAAACCGTGGAACTCAGCTAAGCTGGCAATCGCCTGCTTAAAGCGTGCCTCTAAGTGCTCTTTAAGCGCCATATCGAAGCAACGCAGCGTGCCACGCAGCGCTACCTGTTCGGGAATCACATTGAACGTATCCCCCGCATTAATGCTGGTAATACTCAACACCGCGGATTTATCCGGCGGCGTTTCGCGGCTCACCAATCCTTGCAGTTGGCTGATCAGTTGGCAGCTCGCCAATACCGTATCAGTCCCTAAGTGCGGCATCGCCGCGTGGCAGCCTTTACCGGTCAGCGTCAGGCTAAAGATATCAAAGGCAGCCATTACGTCGGTATCGTGCACGGCTGCGACACCGACGGGCAGGCCCGGCCAGTTGTGCAGCCCGTAAACCGCATCCATGGGGAAGCGTTCGAACAGGCCCTCTTCGACCATCACCCGCCCGCCACCGGCGTTCTCTTCGGCAGGTTGAAAGATAAACACCACCCGGCCTTTGAAATCCGGCTGCTGCTTTAACGCCCAGGCGGCGCCCAATAGCATGGTGGTATGGCCATCGTGGCCGCAGGCGTGCATCTTGCCGGGCGTTTGCGAGGCGTACGCCAGCTGGGTCTCCTCGCGGATATCCAGGGCATCGATATCAGCCCGCAGGCCGATAGTTTTGCCTTCCCCCAAGCGGCCATCCAAGGTCGCCACTACGCCGGTACCGGCAATCCCGCTAGCCACCTCAAAGCCCCACTCATTGAGCAGCGTGGCAATGCGCGCGCTGGTGCGGTGCTCCTCAAACGCGGTTTCCGGGTGTTGGTGAAAATCGTGGCGCCACGCGGTTAATTCTGAACTATCCGGTAAATGAACTGGGGTAGCCATCGGCCTATCCTTAAAGCATTACATGGGCGACAACGGCAGAGCCGATAAAGGTACCGGTGAAGACCAGCAGGGCAACAATCACCAGCTTCCAGCCGGTTTGCTTGAACATAGCAAACTCGCGCCCGGTAAGCGCTAGCCCTGCATAGGCCAACACGGGGGTTACCACTGCCAGGAAATCCACCTCGGCTAATCGCGCAATGATCCAGCCGTTGCCAGGAAAAAACGGCAGCGTGGCGATAATGCTAATCAGCGACACCCACGCCACGCTGGGCAAATAAAAGGGGCAAAAACGCCCGATCACCAAGCCGATGATGACCATCACATACAAAATCAGCATGCCGGGCAGCGCGTCTAGCAGCGGCGAACCGTTGACGATATTGCTAAACCACGCAGCGATACATACCGCTGCCAGAACTAAAGCTGTTTTACCGAGTTGGTTTTCCGGGCGCAGCTCTTTCAGCGCTTCGGCATCAAACTGATCGACCGTGCTCTCATGAGTTTTCATGGCTAACCTCCTGACGTGAGCCTTTTAAGCGCTTGTACATCCACTCAGTGACCGGCAGCGCGATAAACAGCGAGATATACAGGCCGGTGGCATAGGTAAGCAGGTTGCTAGCCCCGGCGAAGGCGAGCAGTTCATCTTTGGAAGCCGGTACCGCTTCGGCTAAGGCTGCCGAACACGCCGCCACCATGCTGCCGCTGCCCACGCCGCAGGCCATGGCCAGAGCACGAATATCGAGAATATCCAGCGAGGCGATATAGCCCGCCATTAAGGCAAAGTAGAGCGTACCGAACATGGTGCCCACGACGTAAACGCCCATAATGCCGATACCTTCAGGGCTTCTGAGGCCATAACGGTCTGAAATAATGGCAATATTGGGTTCGCGGGCGATAGAGTAGGTAGCACCAATCGCTTCCCTGCCCATTTTGAGCACTAATACCGCAAAGGGTAGCGCGATCAGCATGGTGCCCAAATTACCCAATTCCTGGAGTATCAGCGCTGGGCCAGCGGCGATAATTTGCTCAATGGCGGGGCCAATGGTGGAGCCGAACTTGGCAATAAACGGCAGGATAGCGATCAGAATGATAGGCCCTGCGGCATTGCTGACCGGTTTGGGAATGACCTTACCCATGGCCGAAAAAAGGTGAGGGTTAAACAAAACGCCAATCACAAAGGCGTAGAGCAGCGGTAGTAACAGTAGTGTTCCAGGCCCGAGGGGGATGCGCACGATGCCGATCCACTCGGCAAACATTGACGTCACAATCACCGTGAGATGAAGACGCCAGTCCAGCAGCAGTTTGAGATCCATAGGAGTGTCCCTGTTTTTTTTAGAGTCACTCTGAGTATCGAAAGGTTACTGTTTCAATCATAGGGCTTTAGTGCGCTATTTTTTAGAACACTTAAACGTTGTAGGTTATAGAGGAATCTGTGCAGCACCGCCAAAGTGGTCAAGCGTTGATAGCCGAGTAGCGACATCCAACGCCTACGCCTATATACTAAAGTCTAATAACCATTCATAAGAGCCTCTATGCCGATTACTTTGCCGCTACGGCGCCTTTGGACGCTGGATAAATTCGCCTATAGCCTGCGCGTTTTTATAGCGTTCAGCGGAGCTCTGTTGTTCAGCGGCTTGATGGGCGATGTAGCGCTAGTGATTCCMCTTTTCCTGGGCATTATTGCCTGCGCGCTGTCTGAAACTGACGACAGCTGGCAAGGCCGCTTGCAAGCCCTGTTGGTAACGCTGGTATGTTTTACCTCGGCATCATTTATTGTCCAGTGGCTGTTTCCCTGGCCGTGGCTGTTTGTAGTCGGGCTGGGCCTTTCGACCTTTACCCTGATTATGCTCGGCGCCATCGGCCAACGGTACGCCACTATTGCCTCTGGCACGCTGATACTGTCGATCTACTCGATGATCAATATCGAGCAGCACGGCGGGGTCGATGAAGACGTGGCGGCACGCCAACTGCTGCTATTGGCGGGTGCGGTGTGGTACGGGTTAATTTCGGTGGTGTGGTGCGCGCTGTTCTCCCGCCAGCCGGTCAAGCAGAGCATGGCGCGGGTGTACAAAGCGCTGGGCGAGTTTCTGATACTCAAATCAGCGCTATTTGAACCGGTACGCGGTGTGGATGTGGAAGCCCGCCGGGTGGCCCTGGCGCGCCAGAACGGCAAAGTCGTCGATGCGCTCAACCAAGCTAAAGAGATGATTTTCAGACGCTTAGAGGGCCAGCGCGGCGACCAAAAACTCAACCGCTACCTGCGCATCTACTTTATCGCCCAAGATATTCACGAACGCGCCAGCTCCACCCACTACCCCTACAGCGCGCTCAGCAAAGCATTCTTTCACCACGATGTACTGTTTCGCTGTCAGCGGCTGCTGGATCAGCAGGGTCGCTCATGCCGTCAGTTGGCCAAATCGCTGCTACTCAATAGGCCGTTCGACCACCAGCAGAGCGAAGAGGCGCTGGCTGATTTACACGCTTCAATTGAGAACTTGCGCGACCGGGGCAAGCCCGAATGGCGCCCGCTGCTATACCCCTTAAGCGCCCTAGCTGACAACCTGGCCACGCTGGAAAACCAGCTCGCCAGCGCCCACAACCCTGGCGTCAGCGATGAGCGGCGTGACAGTTCGCTGTTTGATCGCTCGCCGTCGAGCTTGCTGGAAGCGTGGAAGCGGGTGCGCTTGAACTTTACCCTAGGCTCGCCCMCCTTTCGTCACGCGGTGCGGCTCTCCATCGCGCTAATGACCGGCTACGGGATCATGCAGTGGATCGACCCGGCGCAGGGCTTTTGGATTCTGCTCACCACGCTGTTTGTCTGTCGGCCCAACTTTGCTACCACGCGACGATTTTTGTCACAGCGGATTATTGGCACGGTATTAGGCCTGGTGGTGGGCTGGGCGTCGATCAGTCTCTTTCCGCATCCGCTAGTGCAAAGCATAATCGCCGTGGCCGCCGGGGTTTCGTTTTTCGCCAACCGCGAAAAACACTACGTGATCGCCACGGCGTCCATCACCCTGCTGGTGCTGTGCAGCTTCAACCAAGTGGGCGACGGCTATAACCTAATCCTGCCGCGCCTACTCGATACCCTGCTGGGCTCGCTGATTGCGGGCTTGGCGGTGTTTTTTATCCTACCCGACTGGCAGGGCCGGAGACTTTACCGGGAGGCCGCCAACGCGCTGACCAATCACCGCCGCTACCTGGACGAGATCATCCACCAGTACGAGGAGGGCAAGCAGGATGACTTGGCCTATCGCCTAGCGCGGCGCAATGCCCATAACGCCGACGCGGCGCTCTCCACCTTGCTCACTAATATGCTCCACGAACCAGGACACTACCGAAAGCTGGATGCAGACAACGGCCTACGCTTTCTGGTGCTCTCCAACACCCTGCTTAGCCACCTCTCTGCCCTGGGCGCCCATCGCCACCAGTTAGCAGACGATGAAGACGACGCCACACTGGTGCCGGTAGCAAAACGTATCGGTGAGCTGTTGGGTCAGATTGCGGAACGATTACGCCAGCGCCAGCCGGTTGAGGCGCTAACGGATCAAGCCGCTGAACTGTTAGCCCAGTTAGAAGAGCAGAATGCGGTAGCAGCAGACGAACAAGCGGTCACTCTCTACCGMCCTATCCAGAGCCAGCTACGTTTGATTACCGAGCAATTGGCCCCGCTGGGCGAAGCCGCTAATCGATTGGTGGGAAGCGGCAATGAAGATCACACGCCAAACAGTGCCACCGCTAACGCCTAAACCTGCCCATAACGCCCTGCCGCTTCGCCCAGCCAACGACGCACCAGCACAGCGGTGATGTCTGCGTTGCCCTGTAGCGTTTGAGCGAGCGCTGTGACTCGCTCTAACAAATCGGCATCGCGCTCCAAATCGGCAATTTTCATCTGCGCCAAGCCAGTTTGTCGAGTGCCGAGGACTTCGCCGGGGCCGCGAATTTCCAGGTCTTTTTCGGCAATGCGGAAGCCGTCGGTGGTTTCGCGCATGACCGCTAAGCGCTGGCGGGAGCTTTTCGACAGCGGTGGATGGTAGAGCAGTACGCAGAAGCTCTCTGTGCTGCCACGCCCTACCCGGCCACGTAGCTGGTGCAGCTGGGAAAGCCCCAGCCGCTCGGGGTTTTCGATAATCATCAGGCTGGCGTTGGGGACATCCACCCCTACCTCGATCACCGTAGTGGCCACCAATAAGTCTAGCTCGCCCGCTTTGAAGGCGGTCATGACTTCGGCTTTCTCGCTTGATTTCATCCGCCCGTGAACCAACCCCACCGCCAGCTCAGGCAAGGCAACAGTTAGCTCGTCGCGGGTGACCTCGGCGGCCTGGCACTGCAACACCTCGGATTCATCAATCAAGGTACATACCCAGTAGGCCTGGCGGCCTTCGCTGCAGGCTAACTGTATGCGTTTCACGACTTCAGGGCGGCGCTCGTCGGGCACTACCACGGTTTTTACCGGCGTACGGCCGGGGGGTAGCTCATCGATCACTGAAACATCCAGATCCGCGTAGGCACTCATGGCCAGAGTGCGGGGGATCGGCGTGGCGGTCATAATCAACTGGTGCGGCGTCAGCCCACCCGCCTCGCCCTTCTCGCGTAGCGCCAAGCGTTGATGCACGCCAAAGCGGTGCTGCTCGTCAATAATCGCCAGCCCCAAACACTGGAAGTGCACATCGTCTTGAAACAGCGCGTGGGTACCCACCACCATGCGCGCGCGGCCATCGGCGATCGCCGCCTTGGCATCCAGCCGCGCTTTGCCTTTGAGCTTGCCCGCCAGCCACGCCACTTCGATGCCCAGTGGCTCAAACCAGGCTTTAAACGAGCGGTAATGCTGCTCTGCGAGGATTTCCGTCGGCGCCATGATTGCCGCCTGGCAGTTGCCCGCCAGGGCGCTCAGCGCGGCCATGGCGGCCACCACGGTCTTGCCCGAGCCGACATCGCCTTGAATCAGCCGCAGCATAGGCGCCGGGCGGCTTAAATCGTGGCCGATCTCCTCCAACACGCGGCGCTGGGCACCGGTTAAGGCAAACGGCAATTGGGCCAAGAAGCGCGCCTGCAGGCTGCGCCCAGAGGGCAGCGTTGGCGCGCCATCCGCCTGGATACGCAGGCGCACTTCGCGCAGGCTTAATTGATGGGCGAGCAGCTCTTCCAGCGCCAGCCGCCGAGTGGCCGGGTGCTGACCGAAGGTTAACTGCTCGATATTCACATCGGGCGGTGGCTGGTGCAGTAAATGCAGGCTGGCGTGGAGGCCCGGTAGCTGAAAGCGCTGAAGTAGGGCATCGGGTATTACATCGGGCAAGGCCTCGGGGGCGTCGTCCAGTAAACCCAGCGCCTGCTGCGCCAGGGCGCGTAGCCGCGGCTGGTTCAAGCCTTCGGTGGTGGGGTAAATGGGCGTGAAGTACTCCTCCACCGGGGTTTCACTACCGCCAATGAGCCGGTATTCCGGGTGGTAGATCTCTAAACCGGTCGCCCCAGCCCGCGCTTCGCCAAAAGCCCGCACCGTGGCGCCAGGGCGCATCTGTTGCTGCTGGGCCGGTGAGAAGTGAAAAAAGCGCAGGCTTAAGATACCGCTGGCATCGCGCAGGCGCACCAGCAGGCTGCGGCGTCGACCTTTGACCACGTCGCAAGCGGTCACTTCGCCCTCTATCACCGCCTCCTGCCCCGCACGAAGGAGGCCTATGGGCGTCAGCCGGGTACGATCCTGATAGCGTAGCGGCAGGTGAAACAGCAGATCGCTCACCCGCTCGATCCCCAACCGGCCAAGTTTCAGCGCCAGCGCTTCGCCCACGCCCTTCAGCGCGGTTATTGGCGCGGAGAGATCGCTCATGGGGCGCTTTTCACGGCTTTGGTAGGTTGGCGGCAATGGCTGATCGCCTGAATCAGCGCTTCAATGGCTTTGGGCCGGGGAAAGCTCGCCCGCCAGGCGATCGCCACGGTACGTGACGGCGCTGGGTCAACAAACGGTCGACTGACCAGCATGGCATTTTCATACTGGTCGGTGCCCAGCGCTGACTGCGGCAGCACCGTGATACCCAAACGAGAGGCCACCATATGGCGAATAGTTTCCAGCGAGCCGCCTTCGGCGATCAGCGTATTGTTGGGACTATTGAGCTTTTGGGTAATCGCCGGGCAGGCTTCCAAAATTTGATCGCGGAAGCAGTGACCTTCGCCAAGCAGCAGCAGCCGTTCTTCAAGCAAGTCCTCTTTGTTAATCGCTTCCCGCTCGACCCAGGGGTGGTTGGCGGGAATTAATACTTCAAAGGCTTCGTCGTAGATCGGTTTGGTTACCACATCGGTTTCGGTAAACGGCAGCGCGACAATAATCACATCCAGCTCGCCGCTTCTCAGCTTGGCGCGCAGCGTACCGGTCATACCCTCTTCAATATACAGCGGCATTTGCGGTGCTGCGTTAGCCAGGGCTGGCACCAGATGGGGAAACAGATAGGGCCCAATGGTGTAAATCGCGCCAATGCGCAGCGGGTTGGCCAGCTGATCTTTACCTGCGCTTGCGAGCTCAAAAATCAGGCTGCTCTGCTCCAGCACACGCTGGGCCTGGGCAACGATTTTTTCACCCAGCGGGGTAACCTGTACAGTGGACTTGGAGCGCTCAAATAGCGGCGTTTCGAGCTCTTCTTCCAGCTTTTTCACCGCCACCGAGAGCGTGGGCTGCGAAACATGGCAGCGTTCTGCCGCCCGGCCAAAGTGACGCTCCTGGGCAAGGGTTACGATGTAGCGAAGTTCTGTTAAAGTCATAGCGGTGCCAGTGGCATCCTCTCGTAGCAGCTCGTGACTAGGGTTTGTATAAAATAGGATGTGTATGCAAGACCTAGCATCATGACCGTCAGCGGGATGGAAAAGGACAAGCAAGCTCTGCCGTCGGTCTTCTCATCGACAATCTCATATTTGGTAGAGACTTTGTATCTAATAGGGAATATTAATCAAGAGGAGTAAGCACGGTGAAGCTAACCGTACTGATTATCGGCTGTGGCGATATTGGGATCAACCTTGGGCGCGAACTGCTTGAGGAAGGACACCAGGTGATTGGCTTACGTCGCAACGTAGAAGCTTTACAAGGCACCGGGATTAAACCGCTAGCGTTAGACCTGGAGAGCCTTGAAGACGCCGATGCCAAAAGCTTGCCCCAAGCTGATTATGTGGTGTATACCGTCAGCGCTGACCGTTTCGAAGAGAGCGCCTATCAAAGCGCTTATCCTGACGGCTTAAAGCGCGTGTTGAGCGTGATGGAGCAGCACAAAACGCCGCCGCGTCGGGTGTTTTTTGTCTCATCAACCAGCGTACACGGCCAGCAGGAAGGCGAAGTGGTCAACGAAGAGACCCCGCCCGATTCGACCAGCTTCTCTGGCACCCTAATGTGCGAAGCCGAACAGGCGCTGATCAATCATGCGCTACCCGGTACAGTGGTGCGCTTTTCCGGCATTTACGGCCCAGGCCGCGACCGGCTGATTCATCAGGTGGCTGAAGGTCGTGTGGCTGCAATCACGCCTGKGGTCTACTCCAACCGCATCCACCGCGACGATTGCACCGGCATTCTTGCCCACCTGATTCGCTATCAGGAGAGTGGTGAAACGCTGGCAGATATCTACCTGGGTAGCGACTGCGAACCGGTCACCATGCATAACGTCATGATGTGGCTGGCCGAGCAGCTTAAAGTAGAGGCTACTGAGACCATGCAGTCACCTTTACGCCGGCGAACTAGCAAGCGCTGCGATAACCAGCGCATATTGAGCACTGGCTATCAGTTCCGCTTCCCCAGCTACCGCGAAGGTTATGCCCAGGTGCTGAAAGAGGGTGGTTTTCTAGAGCTCAATAAGGTTTAAGAAACAACCTTAATCACCGATGACCATGACCGCTTCTGCTTCCACCTGGCTGCCTTTGGGCAGCGCTTTCACGCCGACCGCGGCCCGGGCGGGGAAAGGAGAGGTGAAGAACTCTTCCATCACTTGGTTAACAATTGCAAAGTTATCCAAGTCCACCAGATACAGGTTCAGCTTGACGATATCGCTGAGTGAGCCCGCCGCTTCTTCACATACCGCTTGCAGGTTGGTGAAGACTTGGCGCGCCTGGGCTTCAAAATCCTCAGAGACAATCGCCATGGTGGCGGGATCCAGCGGAATTTGGCCGGAAAGATACACCGTGTTGCCCGCTTTAATGGCCTGGGAGTATGGGCCGATAGCCGCAGGGGCTTTGCTGGTGTTGATAACAGCCTTATTGCTCATACGTTGGTTCGCTCCTGTAGTAGGTAACACTTAATTATTTGATACTGAAAAATAGCGATCGCTGCCGATTTTTATCGGCATATCGTGATAGTCGCCGTTAATTGGCGAGTCGGGTTATCTTGCCAACGTTGGGAAGATTACGGATGCGTTTAATGATGCGTGCCAAGTGCACGCGGCCTTTCACCGAAAGCGTCAGGTTAACGGTGGAAAGGTGGGCATCGCGTTCTTCAATGCCAATCCGTTCAATGTTGGCATCGGCATCGGTAACCAGCCCGGCAAGCTCTGCGACCAGCCCTCTCCGGCTCTCAATTTCTATGCGCAGCGCAACCGGGAAGTCTTCATCAATGGTATCCGACCACTCCAGCGCGAACAGCTTATCGGGGTCGTTTTTATCGGCAAAGTTCTTATCAATCACGTTTTTACACTCGGCGCGATGCACCACCAAGCCTTTACCCGTAGAGAGATGGCCGACCACCGGGTCGCCCGGCAGCGGATGGCAGCAGCGAGCAAAGTTGACCACCATGCCTTCACTGCCGCTGATCATCACGGCTTTGCTGCCTTCAACGTCCACTGAATGCTCGTAAGTATCGCCGTGAGCGGCAGCCACTAGCCGCCGTGCCACCACATGGGTCATGCGGTTACCTAGCCCCAGCGACTCCAAGAGTGACTCTTCGGAAGAGACATCCAGCTCTTTGAAGGCCCGTTTAAGGGCGCTCTCATCCAGCTCTTCCAGGCTGGTATCAAACGGTGCCAGGGCTTTGTTGAGCAAGCGCCGCCCTAACATGACCGCTTCGGTCTGCTGCTGATACTTCAGCGCGTGGCGTATCGCCGAACGCGCCTTTGCGGTGGTCACAAAGTTCAACCAGGCAAGATTGGGCTTGGCACCGGGGGCGGTGATAATTTCCAACGTCTGGCCGCTCTCTAAGCGCGTCGAGAGCGGCGCCAAATGGCGGTCAATACGGCAAGCGATGCAGTTATTACCAATATCCGTGTGCACCGTGTAGGCGAAGTCGATCACGGTCGCGCCTTGTGGCAACTCCATAATGTCGCCTTTAGGCGTGAACACGTAGATATCATCGGGGAACAGGTCGTTTTTGACGTGTTCGATAAATTCCAATGAATCCCCGGCGTGGCGCTGCATTTCCAGCAGACCTTTTACCCAAGCGCGGGCCCGGGCGTGGCTGCCTTCGGCAATCGGATGCGAGGTCTGACCCGCCTTGTAAAGCCAGTGGGCGGCGATGCCGTTATTGGCCATGGCTTCCATTTCGCGGGTACGTATCTGCACTTCAATGGGCATACCGCGGGAGCCAAAGAGGGTGGTGTGCAGGCTCTGGTAGCCGTTGGCTTTGGGAATCGCGATATAGTCTTTAAAGCGCCCGGGCACTGGCTTATAAAGGTTATGCACCACGCCCAAAATACGGTAGCAGCTGGCCACATCTTCGGTAATGATGCGAAACCCAAACACGTCCATTATTTCCGTAAAGGGCTTACGCTGGTCGCGCATCTTTTTATAGATCGACAGCAGATGCTTCTGGCGCCCAATTACCGTGCCATTAAGCGCGTCGTCGTCGAGGCTTTTTTGCAGCGACGACTGAATCTCACGCATGGCACTGCGCCGGTTCCCCCGCGCTTTTGCGACAGCGCGCTTAATGCGCTCGGAACGCATGGGGTGGATCGCTTGAAAGGAGAGATCCTCAAGCTCAACGCGAATAGTGTTAATACCCAGCCGCCCGGCAATACGGGCATATATTTCCAGGGTTTCACGGGCAATTCGGCGCTTCTTATCCGGGCGTAGGGCGCCCAGGGTGCGCATATTGTGCAGCCGGTCGGCCAGCTTAACGATGATGACGCGAATATCCCGCGACATCGCCAGCACCATCTTTTGGAAGTTTTCCGCCTGAGCAACGGCTTTGTCTTCAAAGGTGATTTGGGTAAGTTTAGATACCCCATCCACCAATTCGGCTACCGGTTTGCCAAACTGTGACTCCAGGGCTTTTTTGGAAACGCCGGTGTCTTCGATAACATCGTGCAGCATGGCGGCCATCAGGCTTTGATGATCCATGTGCATATTGGCAAGAATATTCGCCACCGCCAGCGGGTGGGTAACATAAGGCTCACCGGAACGGCGCCGCTGGCCGTCGTGAGCCTGCTCAGCGTAGTAAAAGGCGCGTTTGACCTGCTGGATTTCATCCGAGGGTAAATAGCCGCCGAGTCTATCGGCCAGGTCATCAATGGTGAACATCTACCGCGCCTCTATCGGTTTCGTTGAAAACGTTAGTCGTCGATATGAGTAGGCGCCATAGCCGGGCGCGGACGGACAGCGGCTTCAACGGGTTCGTCGAGCACGGTGTGATCGACCAGACCTGCGGCAATTTCACGCAGCGCCATCACTGTGGGTTTATCGTTTTCCCAAGGTAGCAGGGCATCGCGGGAGCCGCGCGCCAGCTGGCGAGCACGCTGGGKGGAAATCATTACCAGCTTGAAACGGTTTTCAACATTTTCAAGACAATCTTCAACGGTTACGCGAGCCATGGGAGCCTTCCTGTTATGACGGAACCGGGCCGACGCCGTTTAAACGTTGAAAACGGCGYCGACCCAGTGAAAAAAAGATGTAGAACCAGATAGATTACTCGACCGTAGGCGCCTGTGACAAGAGCGCAGCCAACAGCGGCGCATGGCGCTCGCTCATTACCGGTCGACTCAAACGGCGACTGATCACCAGCGACTGTAMCTCCTGCAGCGCCGTGGTGAAGTCATCGTTAACAACGAGGTAATCATATTCGTGGTAATGGGACATTTCACTAACCGCATCGCGCATGCGACGAGCAATCACTGCATGCTCATCGGTACCGCGGCTAGCAAGGCGTCGCTCAAGCTCGTTGCGCGACGGCGGCAGAATAAAAATCGATACCGCATCCGGCATTTGCTCGCGCACCTGATGAGCGCCCTGCCAGTCGATTTCCAGAATCACGTCCTGCCCTGCCGCCAGCAATACCTCTACCGCCTGGCGTGAGGTGCCGTAGTAATTATCAAATACTTTGGCATACTCAAAGAACTCACCCCGCGCGATCATCGCTTCAAACTCGGCCACATTGGTGAAATGGTAATTCACGCCATCCACCTCACCCTCGCGCTTGGCACGCGTAGTGTGCGACACCGACACTTGAATCCCATCCAGGCTTTCGATTAGCTCACGCACCAAGCTAGTCTTGCCAGCACCCGACGGGGCAGAAACGATAAACAGCGTACCTTGGGACATGAAGTACTTTCCCTTCAGTTAGCGAAAATAAGCAGCGGAAAACGTAGTAAACGCTAGTAAAGTGACTGCAGCAGAGCAGCAAGGCTGCGCAGTATCGCACACCCAGCGCGACGACTGTAGCGTTGGCGGTGACATACAGGGAGGTAGACATGCGCAGTACGCTATTTATTTTAGCCCTGATCGCACTGGGCGTAGCCCTGCAAAAAGGCCTTATAGAGATTCCCCGCCACTGGGCGCCCTGGGCACCGCTGCATATTGATGACCCCATCACGCCAGTCACGCAACTTAAGTTAAGCCGCTTGGCGGATGACCGAGCAGGCTGTTTAGCTGCGTTAGATACCGCTGCCGAAGGCGAATTACGCTACACGCCACTAGCCGATTACAGCCCCACGGCGAGTTGTCCACTTTCCAATGTCGTGCGCATGCAATCAAGCGACGTCGCGTTTAACCAAAGCTTCGTGGCTTCCTGCCCCATGGCGCTGGCCTGGGTCATGTATGAGCGGCATACGTTACAGCCTGCCGCCGAGGAGATTATGGGCAGCCGGGTAAGCCAGGTTAACCATGTGGGTAGCTTTGCCTGCCGTAACGTTTACGGCCGAGAAACCGGCAGACGCAGCGAACACGCCACCGCCGAAGCGCTGGATGTGGTGGGGTTTCAGTTTGATAATGGCCAGCGCATCACGCTAATCAATGATTGGGATGATGAAGGCAAGGCTAGGGAGTTTTTACGCGCTGCGCGGGATGGCGCCTGCGACACCTTCGGAAATGTATTGGGCCCCGATTACAACGCCGCGCATGCCGATCACTTTCATATGGGCATGCGCGGATTTAGGCTGTGCCGCTAAGAGATCAACCATTACTTATTCGAGGTTGATGTCATCTGCATCCGTGGCGGCACCGGTGGCAGCACCAACGCCACCGCCGATGACGGCGCCTTGAACGACGCTACCACCGGTTACGGCYGCGGCACCCGCGCCAATGGCAGCCCCGACACCCGCGCCGCTAGTAGCGCGCTCGCCCGTGGAAGTACCGCAGCCCGCCAAGCCAATGGTTAATGCCACCACCGCGCCGAGGGTCAATATACGTGTCGAATTCAATACCTGAATGTGCATGGTCATCTCCTTATGGGTTACTACTCTTACACAGTAGAGAGAATTCGACTTTTTAGCTATGTTAATTATCACTGTTCGATAACTAGGMAACTGATCAATAGCGATACAGCGCTAGGCGCGCTGGGCCACGGCGCCATAGGTGCGCTTTTCCAACCAGCGCCCAGCGGCAAAAATCACCAAGCCACAGAGCGCCAACCCAGCACCGACCAAGCCCGTGCTCGACCAGCTGAAGCCTGCGCTGATTGCCAGGCCTGCAAGCCACGCCCCTAGCGCATTGGCACCGTTAAAGGCCGCGTGGTTCAGTGAGGCCGCCATGGTTTGAGCATCCTCTGCCACATCCATTAAGCGTGTTTGTAGCGAAGGCGCCAGCGCCATGCTGGTGCCCACCAAGCCAACAAACAGCAGCCCTGTCCAAACGTTATTAGCGGCAAAGTAAAACAGCCCCTGAACTACCCCACACCAGAGCAGGATGGTCGGAATCGCGCGCATCAGGTTTTTATCAGCCATGCGCCCACCGATTAAATTACCGGCAATCGAGCCCAGGCCGAAGATCACCAGTACCAAAGGCCCCAGGGCTTCGCTCATACCGGCTTGCTGGGTCAATGTCGGCATCACATAGCTAAAAATAGCGAACATGCCGCCGCAGCCGATGCAGGCGAGCGCCAGCGTGACCAAGACGCGCTGCTTAAGCAGCGCTGTTAGCTCACGTACTGGGCTTGCGAGGTCATCAACGGGCTGCACCGGTACATATAGGCGAATCAACGCGGCGGTAAGCAACGCAATGCCCCCAACGCCGGCAAAGGCGATCTGCCAGCCAAACAGATTGCCCGTCCAGGTGCCTAGCGGTGCGCCAATCAAAATCGCCACGGTTAAACCCATCATCACCCGAGAAATAGCCCGCGCCCTTTGGTCAACCGGTACCGCCCCCGCCGCCACTAGCGCCGCGATGCCAAAATAGGCGCCATGGGGCAGACCCGCCAGAAAACGCAGGCCCACAAATGACCAAAAACCCGGCGCCATAGCACTGGCGATATTACCCACGGCAAACACCAGCATCAGAATAATCAACAGCATCCGCCTGGGCGCCCGCGCGGCCAGCGCTGAAATCAGCGGCGCGCCGACCACGACACCCAAGGCGTAGCTGCTAATGGCATAACCCACTTGAGGCACCGTCACGTCTAAATCACCCGCGACACGGTTCATCAAGCCCATAATGACGAACTCGCTGGTGCCAATCCCAAAGCCACCCAGCGCCAACACAAATTCGGCCAAACGCGGGTTGCGCGCTAGCCCTTGAGACGACGGTGCTGTCGAATCCTGCATGCTTATCTCCTTGGGATACCGCCCTGTTGGTATCTCGATTAGCGCTAAATGATCGCAGGATTAGACGAAAGTAGAAACCAGCTGTGTTTAAAAAGTTAGCGGGCAAAGAAGATAATTGAGAAGGCACCCGAGTAGTTAGTCGTCAAGGTTTCACGCTTTCACTCGCGCTTTGCTAGTGTGGCGCTTTTACCAAGACACGTGAGGCAATAATGACGCCCGAAACAATCGACCAAGCCATGCAAGCGTTGGCTAAGGCAGACCCGGATATCGCGCGCGCATACCCATTGGTGGGCGCCCCCCAGCCCCGGGAACGTGACCCGGGCTTTGCGACGTTCTTCAGCACTATCGTCAGCCAGCAACTTTCCACCGAGGCCGCTCGTGCGATTATGGGCCGCGTCAATACGTTGCTGCCCGAGCTGCACGCTAAAGCGGTCATGGAGATAGAGGGCCAAGCGCTGCGCGATGCTGGGCTCTCCTGGCGTAAAATTGAGTACGCCAAGGGCCTAGCAGAAGCGGAGCTGGCAGGCACATTTAGCGCTGATGGGCTTGAGCAGCTAAGCGACGACGAGGCGATTGCCGCGATTACTGAGCTGCGCGGCTTTGGCCGCTGGAGCGCCGAAATCTACCTGATGTTCTCGCTGAAACGCCCGGATATCTTTCCCGCCGACGATCTTGCCCTACGGGTAGCCTTGGGCCGTTTAAAAGGCATGGACGACAAGCCCACGCCCAAGCAAGCCCGTCAGTTGGTGGAAGCCTGGGCTCCCTGGCGCACGGTGGGGTCACTGTTTTTGTGGCACTACTACCGCGGCGAGCCGTTATAGCAACTCTCTTTACCCAAGCCCTGTCTTTAAACAACCCCTGTCTTTAAATAATCTTAGGCGTCGAGCCCGCCAAATTTGCCGTTCTGATAGTCATCAACCGCCTGGACAATCTCTTCGCGGGTAGTCATCACAAAGGGACCGTGGGAATACACAGGTTCGTCTATTACTTCCCCATGGCCAAACAGCAGGCGTGCGTCGCTGCTGGCTTCGATTTCGAGGCTCTCGCCATCACGGTCTACTTCGATCAAATGGTGAGGCTGAACGGGTTCACCGCCTATCTCGACGTCACCACTCACTACGTAAAGAAACACCTGCCGCCCAGGTGAGACGGGCAGATGCGCGTACGCGCCCGCAGGCAGCTGCAGGGTCGACATAAATACGCCGGTTAGCGTGTCAATTGGCCCAACGCTACCCTGCCACTGCCCGGCGATCAGGTTCAGCTCACCGCCGCCCGGTAGTGCAATAGCGGGGATGGACGCTTCCTGTAGTCCCACGTAGCGCGGCTCACTCATCTTCAAACGCGCCGGTAGATTGACCCACAGTTGAAGAATCTCCAGCGGGCCACCGTCGCGCAGAAACTCCGGCGGCGAAATTTCCGCATGCACAATGCCACTGCCCGCGGTCATCCACTGCACGCCACCTTTGTGGATGATGCTTTGATGGCTAGCGCTATCAGCGTGGGCAAGCGACCCTTCCAGGATAAACGTCACCGTTTCAAACCCGCGATGCGGGTGCGGGCCAAACGGCAGGCCACGGTTGTTGGCCGGGTACGTTTGCGGGCCGTGGTGATTCAAAAACAGAAACGGGTCGAGCTGATCCAAACCAGGCCCTGGCAGCGGCCGACGAGTAGTTAAATCACCGATATCATCGCGCTTGGCCGGGTGCTGGGCGATCACGCGGCGCACTGMCTGGGTAGTGTCTATTGTCATCATTTACTCCTTATCAATAATGTATAGCGTAAAACCTACAGCCGCGGATAAGGAGCGAATAATTTGCCACGTTTCATTGCAGGAAATTGTTATTAAACGGCTCAGCGGTTTCCTTAAAATTTGGTCACCACAGTCACACCCGCCCCTTCAAATTTATCCATGTTCATCAGCGCATCAATCGACTGCTCAAGGGTGATTCGTTTGCCGATAAGCTGCTCAGGCGCCAGCTTTCCAGACTGAATCATCGCCAGCATGGCGTCATAACGATGCGCCTGCATGCCATGGCTGCCGAGTATTTCAAGCTCGTTGGCAATAACCTTACTCATGGGAATAGCTGGTGTGCTGTTCTCAGCCAACATCAACCCGACCTGAATATGCTTGCCGCGTTTACGCAGATTGCTGATCGAGTTAAAGCAGGTCGTCGGGTGCCCTAGCGCATCCAACGACACGTGAGCACCACCTCGGGTTATTTCCGCAACTGCTTCAACCACATTGGCCACCTTGGCGGCATTCACAGTGGCAACGGCGCCCAGTTGACGGGCCAGAGTAAGCGCCTCCTCCGAAATATCGATGGCAACGACGTTGGCACCGATGGCGTTGGCAATCATTACGGCGGATAGACCAACACCTCCGCAGCCGTGAATGGCCACCCMCYGCCCAGCCGATGTTTGGCCCTGATCGACGACCGCCCGAAAGGAAGTGACAAACCGACACCCCAGGCTGGCCGCCGTCGCGAAGTCGAGTGTCTCTGGCAGCGCAACCAAGTTCACATCGGCATAGTGAATACTCACATACTCAGCAAATGAGCCCCAGTGCGTGAAGCCGGGCTGAAACTGGCTATCGCACACCTGATGGTTGCCCGAGTGMCACTCTGGGCAAGTGCCACAGCCACCCACGAACGGCACCGTAACGCGGTCGCCAATGCGCCATTGCGTTACATCTTTACCAACGGCTTCGACTACGCCTGCCAGCTCATGGCCCGGCACATGGGGAAGCTGGATATCGGTATCAKGCCCCACCCAGCCATGCCAATCGCTACGGCACACCCCATTAGCCATCACTTTCACCACCACACCGTGAGGTTCAGGCGTCGGATCGGGCAACTGCTGGATACTCGGCGGGGCGGAAAACTGCTCAAAAACAACGGCCTTCATCAAGGTCTCCTAAACCGTATTGCTGTTTTTACTTTATAACTGTTTAAAGGGTTAAGAAGCGAATTAGTCACCGCTAACATTTAACCGCCCCACTACTTGAAACGAATTATCCGTGGGACGCACCACAATCATCTCGCCAGAGCCTACGCCGCTGCCAACCAACGCGGTGATATTCACCTGATGGGTAACCAGCAGCAAATTGCCCGGCCCTTTCCATGCGGCGATCTGCTGCTGGGCGGTTTGGGTGATTGACGCTTGATCACCGCGCCCGCGAAAGAAGGAGTCTAACCAGGGTGTAGGCTCTACAGGCCCCAGCGCCATCAGTTCAGCGGTATCCATTGCCCGGCACCAGCTTGATGAATACACCGCCGCAATGGGGATCTCCCTCTCCCGAAATGCACGACCAACGGCTTGCGCCTGAGCACGGCCACTCGCAGAAAGATTGCGCTGAGTCTCGCAGCGGCCACGTTCAAAGCCCGGCGGGTCACCAATGCCAGGGGCCAGGGAGTGGCGCATGAAAATTACCAAGCTGCCTTCTTGCAGTGCTTGCCAGGTTGTTTCGTTTGCCTGGGTGCTGATGGGCAGGCTGCTCAGCACAGCGAGCAGTAGGGTTAAGGTGATGTGGCGTAGGGTGGGCATGGGGAGGCGTCCTTAAATCGGCAAAATTTGCTTTCGTTAGGCCTAAGCCAACTGCCATTACTACTCTATGACACCAGGGGTTAAGCCGATGACGGAGCAAAACCCAATCGCCTTTAGCAGCCTTGTTAGCGCGATTACCCAACAGATAGAGTAGGCACGCGGGCAGGTTCGCCAAGCCGTGAATACGGCCATGGTACAAAGTTACTGGGAAATAGGCCGTTTAATTGTCGAGCACGAACAGCAAGGCAATCGTCGTGCTGAGTATGGTAAGCAGCAGCTACAGCAACTCTCAAAACAGCTTACCGAGCGGCTGGGAAAGGGCTTTGATGTCACCAACTTGCGCAATATGCGCCGCTTTTATCAAGCCTTTCCAATTCGGGAGACAGTGTCTCTCGAATTGAGTTGGTCGCATTACAACCTGCTAGCTAAGGTAGAAAACCCAAGTGCGCGAGCTTGGTATCAACAAGAGGCGGAACAGCACAGCTGGAGTGTTCGCGCTCTAGAGCGCCAGATTAGCACCCTCTACTACGAGCGCCTGCTGGCTAGCCAAAACAAAACGCCGGTTGAACAGGAAGCAAAAGAAAACACTCAGCCGTTGGCGGAAACCGCCAAAGACTATCTGCGTGATCCCTACATTCTGGATTTTCTAAATCTACAAGACAAAACCTATCAAGAAAGCCAGTTAGAGCAGGCCATTATCAGCAACCTGCAGCAGTTTCTGCTAGAACTGGGCAAAGGCTTTGCCTTCGTTGAGCGCCAGCAGCGTATTCGCTTTGACGACGAAGATTTCTACATCGACTTGGTGTTCTACAACTTCAAACTGAAGTGCTTTTTGCTGGTGGATCTAAAACTCGGCAAGCTCAGGCATCAGGATATTGGCCAGATGGATACCTACGTGCGCTTATACGATGAACAGCGCAGAGGCAGCGACGATAACCCCACCATCGGCTTGGTTCTGTGCAGTGAAAAAAGCGAGGCCGTAGTGAAGTACTCGGTACTGGCCGAACAAAAGCAGCTGTTTGCGGCGAAGTATCTGCCTTATTTGCCCTCAGAGGATGAACTCAAGCGCGAGCTAGAGCGTGAGCGAGCTCAAGCAGTGGAACAGCTTCAGCAGCAAGCACTGGGCAATGAGTGACCGAGGCCACAACCCAAAAGTAGACTTAGCTAAGCACACCCTATTTCATTAGTATGGGTGGTAATAAAGCATTCGCGACAAAGAAGCCTTGGATGGCATAAAGCTGGCCCGCGAACTGACTATCTGGTTTCACAGCTCGTTTGGCAAGGCAGGCACCGCCTTCAACCCCGGCCCTTTTGTACCGCCCGGCACCAAGCCCGTGGGCAAAAAAGAGCATGCCGATTACGTGCTGTTTATTGGCCTGACGCCTATCGCCGTGGTGGAAGCCAAAAAGAGGACGTCAACTTGACGTTCAAGTCCGAGCGCTATGGCCGTGAGGTTCAGATGACACCACCTTTGATGGACTTTGACGCCCTTGGTGAAAGACGCTTCGCGACACTCAAACCTATGGCCAGTTCGGCAGCTCGGTGATCGTGCCAGTGTTTCAGGCTGTGGCGGAGGCGATGAAGCCCCGGATGCTGAAGGGAAAAGCGAGAAGGCTAAGTGGCATCAGTGCGGCGATCCATAAAGTGTTATAAGCCGCTAGATATGCAGTTTTAGAAAACAGTTTATGACGAGTTCTAATATTAGTTACCCTTCGTCATTTCAGGTAGCCTAGCGGAAACATGCGTCACACTGTTTAATGACAAAAGGTAATTACACGTGGCCAGCAGTAACTTCGATTTCCTGAAACATCACGATGAGCTTCTGGTGCGTTTGGCACAGACCGCTGAAGCCTGCTTTGTTTCTGATCCCAACACCACGCTGATTAAAATGCGCCAGCTTGGTGAAGAATTGGCGAGAACCATCGCTTCACGTCTGGGGGTAGCATCAGGAAGTGATGTGAAACAGATCGATTTACTGCGAGAGCTCGATAATACTCTCCGTCTGGATCAGCAGATAAAAGATGCTTTTCACAGTTTGAGAAAGCTGGGTAATTGCGCTGCCCACGATTTGACCTCGTCTAATCACCGGGATGCGCTGAAAGCGCTTCAGTTGGGACATGCGCTGGCCATGTGGTTTCATCTCCAATTTGGCGGTGCAAAGGCCCTGGGCTTTAAAACCAAGGCTTTCATAAAGCCCGAAGATCCCTCTTCCAGAGTCCGTGATCTTGAAGAAAAGATTCTGGAGCTGCACAAACAGCACCATTCAACGACAGACCGTCTTACCAAGACTGAAGCATTGAAAGAAGCCGAAGCTCTGAAAGCCGAAGCGGAAAGACAGCGTGCTGAGCGTATGTCGACCGAAAGCAAGGTGTGGGAAGAGTTGGCAACCGAGCATGAAGCGACCCTTGAGAAATATCGGGCCAAAATGAATGAAGCAAACGTTCTATATTTTCAATCATTTACTCAGCAGGCCCCTGAAGCGCAGGCAGTACAAATCAGTAACGTTGAAAAGTCCACACTGCAGCTCAACGAAGCGGAAACACGTGTCCTAATCGACGAGCAACTCATTGAGGCAGGCTGGGAAGCTGATAGCGTCAATCTCAAATATTCCGCTGGCGCACGGCCAATTCCCAATCAAAACCGGGCTATTGCTGAATGGCCAACAGCTTCCGGCCCCGCCGACTATGTCCTGTTCATTGGCCTGATGCCTGTAGCCGTTGTAGAGGCCAAAAAGAGCGCCAGAAACGTTTATGGCAGCATCGATCAGGCCAAGCGTTATGCCAAGGGTCTACAGGAGAAAGGTGCGTTTACCGTTGAAGAGCTTTATGGAGAGTTTCGTGTGCCGCTGGCCTTCGCAACCAATGGCCGTCCTTACCTGAAACAGCTGGAGCAGGAAAGTGGTATCTGGTTTTTGGACGTGCGCGACGATACCAACCGACGTCGAGCGCTAAACGGTTGGTATTCGCCACAGGAAATAAAAACCTATCTCCGGCAAACCCCTCAGCAAGCTGAAGATGAGCTGGAGGCCATGGGGTTTGATTATCATCTTGCCTTGCGCGACTACCAGATCGAGGCCATTCGAGCGACTGAAACCCGTATCAAGCAAGGAGAAACCGCGGCCCTGATAGCCATGGCAACCGGGACAGGCAAGACCAAAACAGCCATCGCCATGGTCTATCGATTTCTCAAGGCTGAGCGTTTTCGCCGCATCCTGTTTCTGGTGGATCGCTCTGCACTGGGCGTACAGGCAACCGATGATTTCGGTGAGGTTCGGCTGGAAAACCTCAATACCTTTGCAGAAACCTTTGATGTCATCGGTATGGCGCCAAACAAGACTCCCAAGGCGACACCGGATGATGCCACCAAGGTTCACGTTGCCACCGTGCAGGGTCTGGTCAAGCGAATCCTTTACCCGACTGATGGCACGGCGCGGCCCGGCGTTGGCCAGTATGACTGCATCATTGTCGATGAATGCCACCGGGGCTATCTGCTGGATCGTGAGCTTAGCGATACCGAGCAAATGTTTCGTGACCAGAAGGACTACCAGTCAAAGTATCGCAGCGTCATCGACTACTTCGATGCTTTCAAGATCGGACTGACCGCTACGCCCGCCCTGCACACGACCGAGATTTTTGGCGCCCCTGTTTTTACCTACAGCTACACAGAAGCCGTGCTGGACGGCTATCTCAATGACCATCTTCCACCCATTCGGATACGTACAAAGCTCTCTGAAGAGGGTATCTCCTACAAGGTAAATGAACAGGTAACGGTTTACGACGTCGCCAATAACACGATCGATACCTATAACACGCCCGATGAATTGAACTTTGATGTTAGCGATTTCAACCGCAAGGTGATTGCTCCTGAGTTCACGAGCGTTGTCACCCGATGGTTGATCGAAAGCGATTCGATCAATCCCTATTCACCGGCGAAAACACTGGTCTTTTGCGTAACAGACAAGCACGCCGATGATGTAGTTGAAGCGTTCAAGACCGCCATTGAGCATTATCATGGTGAAGTTGAAGACGACGCCGTACAAAAGATCACTGGTGCCAGTGACAAGCCGCTGGAAAAGATTCGCAGCTATAAAAACGATCGACTGCCTAACATTGCCGTCACCGTTGATTTGATGACGACAGGAATAGATGTTCCCGCCATCTGTAATCTGGTGTTTCTACGTCGAGTGAACAGTCGAATTCTATTTGAACAGATGCTGGGGCGCGCCACTCGGCTATGCCCTGATATCGGCAAGGGGCCATTCCGAATCTATGACGCCGTAGATATCTACACGCAGCTGGAACACGTGAACACCATGAAACCGGTGGTCACCAAGGTTGACCTTGCCTTCAAGGGTCTTGAAGACGACATGAAGCAAGAGAGCGCTCCAGAGCTCCAGGACCTTGCCAGGAAGCAGTTTATTTCAAAGCTTCAGGTCAAAAAGAACTACCTGCTGCCAGAGCAGGCTGACAAATTTGAAATCATTGCAGGCAAGTCTCCCGGTGAGTTCGCTCGTGAGCTCAAGAACATGCCTGTCTCGCAACTCGCCGAATGGTTTACTAACAATCCTGGACTCGGTGAATTGCTTGATACCACCGTTACCAATGGTGGTGGGGGCTGGAGACCTAATGTAGTGATTCATGATGGCAGTGATAAGATAGCGGGTATCACTACGGGCTATGGCGAGGGGCAAAAACCGGAAGATTATCTGAAAGCCTTCAAAGCCTATATCAACGCCAACAGTAACCGTCTGGCGGCGCTTCAGACCGTGATCAACCGCCCGTGGGAGCTCACCCGTCAAAGTCTGAGAGAGCTCGCCGTCGAACTTGAGCGCAATCAGTTTCGTGAGCAGGACCTTCAGGTCGCTTGGCGTGAACTGACGCAGGAAGAGATCGCTGCCAAGATCATTGGGTTTATTCGGCAAGCAGCGCTAGGCGAGCCTCTGGTCCCTTGGGATCAACGAGTTGATAATGCGCTGGAAACGATTCTCCAGAGCCAGCCTTGGAAGACCCCCCAGCGTGATTGGCTTAAGCTGATCGCCAAGCAGATGAAGGCCACCATCATTGTGGATGAGGCCGCGCTGAATCAGGGGCCGTTCAAGGCCCAGGGCGGTATCAAACGCGCTAACAAGCTCTTTGATCAGCCCGTTACCGATATCCTCACACAGTTTAACCAAGCGCTCTGGGCATGACCCAGAGCGCCAACCACATGAAGTAGACACCAACCATGAACACCCCGAACCTCGTCGCTAAACTCTGGAACCTTTGTAATCTGTTGCGTGACGATGGCGTGACCTATCACGAATACATTACCGAACTGACGTATCTTGTCTTTCTCAAGATGGTGGAAGAGACCGGGCAGGATGAACTGTTGCCGGCCAATAATACCTGGACGGATCTGGAGAACCAGAACTCGGCCAGCCGGCTGGAGTTCTACAAGAAAATGCTGGTCGATCTTGGCGGCCACGGCTCAAGGATCACGCAGGCGATCTATAACAATGCCCACACCGTAATCCGCAAGCCAGCGACGCTGGATAAACTGATCACTGAAATCGACAAGCTCGATTGGTACAGCGCCCGCCAGGAAGGCCTAGGCGATATGTATGAAGGGCTACTGGAAATCAATGCCAGCGAGAAGAAATCCGGCGCAGGTCAGTACTTCACTCCGCGTGTACTGATCAATGCCATGGTCAAGCTGATGAAGCCGACCCTGGACGACGTGATTGTGGACCCGACGGCCGGTACTGGTGGGTTTCTGATCAGCGCCCACCATCATATTGGTGCCAATAACGATGTCGAGGCATTGGATGAAGCGGCCTATGATCGTTACCAACACAAGACCTTTTATGGCATGGAATTTGTGCCGGATACCCGCCGTCTGGCATTGATGAACCTGATGCTGCACGACATCGCCATCGATGATCATCACGCTGGCATCCTGTTTGGCGACACCCTTAGTAATGAAGGTAAGCAGCTCCCCAGAGCGTCGCTGTTGCTCGCCAACCCTCCCTTTGGCACCAAACAAGGCGGCGGTATCCCGACCCGGGATGATCTGCTGTTTTACAGCAGTAACAAGCAGCAGGCCTTCCTGCATTTGATGTATCACGTGATGCTCAAACCCGGCGGCCGCGCCGCGGTGGTGCTGCCGGACAACGTGCTGTTCGAGGCCGGCCAGGGTGCCCAGGKACGCCACGACCTGATGGAGAAGTGCAACCTGCACACCATTCTCCGCCTGCCCACCGGCATTTTTTATGCCGCGGGTGTTAAAACCAACGTTTTGTTTTTCTCCAAGCCTGAAGACCCCACCCAGGACAAGGGCAACACGCAAAACGTCTGGGTCTATGACCTGCGCACCAACATGCCGAGCTTCGGCAAGCGCACGCCCTTTACTGACAAATACCTTGAACCATTCGAGACCGTATTTGGTGACGACCCCAACGGTCAAAGCCCGCGGCAGGAAGGCGAGTGGTCGTTCAACGCTGACGAGATCGCCGTTGATCCTGACGCCACGGACGAAAACCAGGGCGTGATCGATGACCGACTCGCCAAATCCCGCTGGCGCTGCTTCTCCCGCGAGTGGATTCGCGACACCAAGGGCGACTCGCTTGATATCAGCTGGCTCAAGGACAAGGACAGCGTGGATGCTGCTGACATGCCTGACCCCGAGGTGCTGGCCGGCGAGGCCATGAGCGAGCTGGTGCAAGCTCTGGGCGAGCTGGACGGGCTGATGCGTGAACTAGGAGCTGAGGAAGAGGCCGATGGGCAACGGGTATTGTTGAAGGAAATGATGGGTGGGGATAAATAAATGATGGAAGTATCGATCCCCGATGAATGGGCTGTCATCGAATATGGTGATGTGTTGACCTCCGTATCAAATGGTATAGGAGGAAAACAAAACAAAGATGGCTCAGGTATTCCTGTTAGTCGTATTGAAACTATTGCTCATGAAACAATCAACTTTAGTCGGGTTGGTTTCATAGAGATATACGATACTAATAAAGTTGAAAAATATAAAATTAATAAGGGCGACATCTTATTTAGCCATATAAACAGCCCGACCCACCTTGGAAAGACTGCCATTTTCGATAAGAATCGCGAACTTTATCATGGAATAAACTTACTTCGGTTAGTTGTGAATAAAAAGTGTATGATTGCGCGCTTTTTTAATTATCATTGCAAGTTTTCGAGGAAGGCTGGCATCTTCTCACAAAATGCTCAGCATGCAGTAAATCAATCGTCCATAAATCAGAAGAAGCTGTCTAGGTTTAAGGTTCCGCTTCCCCCCCTTGCCGAACAAAAAATCATCGCCGACAAACTCGACACCCTGCTGGCGCAGGTGGACAACACCAAAGCCCGCCTTGAGCCTATTCCCAAGATCCTCAAGCGCTTTCGTCAATCCGTACTGGCAGGGGCGATGAGTGGGCGGTTGACGAAAGAGTGGCGAGCCACTAATCACCAAAACATTGGAGATGTGAAGCCATTATCTGTAGCAGGAAAAATAATTGCAGGACAATCTCCCAGTAGATCAGAGGTTAACTTTGATGGGAAAGGCGAACCGTATGTAACCGGTCCTGAACAATGGGATGGAAGAAAAATATTACATAATAAGTGGACAGAGTACCCTAAACGTATGGCCCCGGATGGCTCGATATTTGTCACAGTAAAAGGTGCTGGTGTGGGAACTACTTTTCCGGGCTGTTATGCAGCGATCGGTCGTGATGTGTATGCGTTTGTCCCTAACGAAAAGATGAACTACACCTACATTCTTTTTGCCATTCAGGCTTCCGCCGCAGATGTTGTTTTAAAAGCTAAGGGGTTAATCCCTGGCTTGACGAAAAGTAATATAATTGACCACGAAATATACTTGCCGCCACTCAAAGAACAAATCGAAATCGTCCGCCGCGTGGATCGACTCTTTGCCCACGCCGACCGTATCGAGCATCAGGTGAATCAATCGCTGGCGCGGGTGAACAACCTCACCCAATCCATTCTCGCCAAAGCTTTCCGAGGCGAACTCACCGAGCAGTGGCGTAAAGACAACCCTGACCTGATCACCGGCGAGAACAGCGCAGAGGCGCTGCTGGAAAGGATCAAAGCAGAACGGGCGGTGAAAGCGCCAGCAAAACGCCGCAAACGTAGTGCATAAGCGGCTGACTCCATTATCAATTAGAAGTGACAAAGGTTAGGCAAGAAAGCGAAACATGAACTTTTAAGCGGTGGGCACATCAAATTGATTGGAAAAAATTACCATTATGGTAAACAATACAACCAACGTTAGCGTCTATTCAGGGCAACCGCCTAGCGAGGCCGGTAGCAAACGAATTCACATTGAAGACGAGCCGCTGTACGCCGTAACTGACGTACTAGCGCTGCTGGACGCAGGTGACGAACAGACGGTGCTATGGACACGCAAGTGCATAGCAGATGTTCAACAGCTTGCTTATGAAATATCAGACGTCCGCGCATTGCTGAAACAAGCGCTTACCGGTGGTCAGTATTTAAAATCTGAATGGTGTGTGCAGAAGCCAACAGGCCCATGGGCTGCATGCGATAGCTACCGCTTGCAGCGAATCGAGTGGATAGAGCATGCACACAAAGAAATGCACATAGAATACTACGTAAAATTTGCGATTGGTAAAACAGGCAAGCTACTGCTGCTGGTTTCTTGCCATACTTAGTACCGAGGAGTGTCATGGCTAATCACATTTGTCCGATCTGCGAATCTGGGCAGCTTCATGCCCGTAGCGAATGGATAGACGTTGAGCACATGGGCAAACATAGCCGCATTGAAAGCCACTTTTTGGCTTGTGATGGCTGTGGTAGCGAGCAGGCAGGAACAAAAGAAGCACGTGATAATAAGCGCGCAATGACTGCTTTTAAGAAACAAGCGCAGGGGCTACTCACTGGCGCAGAAGTGCTCGCATTACGTAAGCATTGGCAATTAAATCAACAAGACGCTGCTCGCATCTTTGGCGGTGGCCCTGTGGCGTTCTCTAAGTACGAATCAGATGATGTCATGCAATCTGATGCTATGGATAAGCTGTTACGCGTCGCCGATCAGGTGCCAGCCGCGCTGGAGAAGCTGAAAGCCGATGCTGGAGTAACAAACAGAGAAACTCGCCTTTGGAAAACGACCTCTATCGTTGGGCTACGCTCACTCCCACGCAAGGTAAATACTAAGGTGATCCAGTCTCATGAGATCGAGCGCGAGGTCTGTTATGGCTAAAGCTAAAGTCAGCAAAAAGCTGCAACAAGCGATTGACAGCTTGGTCATCAACGACGTTTATCTCAAGTCCGCGCAAGCTGAGTGCGAAGACGATTTTGATCCCAAGTCAGCCGATAGTTTAGAAGTGCTGTCGGTGCAGCAAATGCACATTGTGCGTAAAAGTGAAGTGATACAAGTGGATGGCGACGGCCAACTGGTACGCATCTATATTCGCCTTGGGGCTCGTTGGGTTTCACAACAACAAGAGGATGAAGAGCCTGATATTAAAGCGCTTATAGAAGGGGAGTTTATTGCAGAGTACCTAGTAACCGACTCAATAGAGCAAGAAGCAATAGATGAGTACGCGCTTAAAAACGCCAGTTATCACGTTTGGCCCTATTGGCGCGAATTCTTGAGCTCACAATGCGAACGCTTGCGCTTACCGCGAGTGGTTTTACCCACCGTTCAGTTTAGCAAGCAACCCGATCCTATAGCCGATTGATCGGCCTATAACATATTGGGTGCTGTGCACGGTGCTGCTAGACTCACTTGATCTACGCAAATCGTTACTAGGAAAGCCCCCGTATGACCAAGGCAAATATCAACACCCAGATGCTGACCTGGGCGCGCGAGCGCTCCGGCATCCCGGTGCCTGAATTTGCACATAAGTGCGGGGTGAATGAAGAAAAACTGCTGGCATGGGAAGCGGGTGAAAAGCCCATCACCTTCCGCCAAGCGATGCAGTTTGCCGAAAAAGCCTACGTCCCTTTTGGGTACCTGTTTCTTACAGAGCCGCCCGAAGAAGTGTTGCCCATTCCCGATCTTCGAACGCTGGAAGGCCAAGGTGTTACTCGGCCGAGCGCTGAGCTTCTTGATCTGATCAAGCTAATGCTTCAGCGCCAGGAGTGGTACCGGGACTATTTAAAGCAGCACTTTGCCGAGCCCAATCCAAATGTTGGCCGCTTTTCTGCCAATCACTCTGTCGCTGAAATCGTCGCCGACATGCGCTCCCAGTTAGGCGTTGAGGATCACCCTAAGCGCGGTAAATGGGATGACTATTACCGCGATTTAACCCAGCGAATCGAAGCACAGGGAATCCTGGTGATGCGCCAAGGCGATATGGGCCACTACACACGCCCTTTGCGAGTTGAAGAGTTCCGCGGGTTTGCCATTGTAGATGACTATGCGCCTATCATTTTCGTCAATCATGGCGATGCGCTAGGTGCGCGCTTATTTACTCTGATCCATGAGCTTTGTCATATTTGGATTGGGCAGTCTGGCATTTCCGATGGAAACGCTAATACGCACCGCCAACAAGAAGTGCTTTGTAATGCCGTCGCGGCAGAGTTTTTAGTACCAGAACAAGAATTCAGCTCTCTTTGGCAACACGATTTAGTGCACTGGCAAGATAACTTACCGACGTTGGAAGCCCACTTTCACGTCAGCACCTGGGCATTGGCGCGCCGTGCGTTGACGCTCAATTTTATTTCTCAAGCGCAATACGGCCATTATATTGCTGAACAGCAGGCGCAGCACAAAGCAAATGAGAGCAGTGGCGGGCCAACCTACTACCAGACTAAGAAATCCCAAATCAGCCAATCATTTTCTAGGGCGGTGGTCAGTGAAGCACTGAGTGGTCAGTTGATGTTACGCGAAGCGAGCGACCTGCTAGGCGGGGTCAAACCTAGTAAAATAGAGCGCTTTGCTCAATTTCTGTGTCCAAACTGAATCTACTCTCGTCTCTGGCCAGCCCTTTGACCTTCCCTACCTGACACACAGAGCTTGTCGTCTTATAAATTGCTTTTAATAAAAATAGCAACTAATGTGTTGCTGTAAACTAAAAAGCAACTTATTTGATGACACCGCCATGCCGTTACTGGATCAGATCAAAAAGCGCCGTGTTGCGCTAGGCTTCAAACAAAGTGACATGCAGATGCGGGTGGGAATGTCGCGCCAGCAGTATCAACGGCTTGAAGCCAGTGGCAACCCGCGCCTTAACACGTTAGAACTGGTGGCTAAGGGGTTGAACAGCGAGATTATGTTGATCCCCCAAGAGAAGCGCGACGCGGTGTTGGCCCTGCTCGCAGGTCATACGGTGGGCACACCTTCCTCTGATATGGAGGATAACGGCGATAGCGTCATTGATGACCCGTGGAAAGGCTTACTAGAGGATGATTAACCGTACAAAGGGGGCTAAATGGATCGATTGAGCATTCTGCAGCTCTCTTTGCATGGGAGCGTGGTGGGTCATCTTGCGGGTTATTCCCATGGCAAGAATATCCTGCTGTTCGATGATGAGTTTCGCCACAACCCTGAGCGGCCAACGCTTAGTCTGATTACGCACCCTAATTTCCCTAAATCTGAAGAGATTTTAGCGAGAGACTGGTCGAGGCACCAACGGTTGCATCCTCTGTTATCTAATCTGCTGCCTGAAGGTGCGCTGCGTGAACTGCTCGCGCATAGTTTGAAAACCCATATTGACCATGAGTTCTCTCTTCTAGCATGGCTTGGTCTTGACCTTCCGGCGCTCTCATCGCACGCCCACTCTCACCAGACAACATCCCGGCGAAGGTACTGTCTCGGTTGCCACACGCACGACCTGAAACAATTGAGTATCCACCGGTACTAGCGTCCGGTAATAAGTTCTCGTTGGCTGGCGTACAGATGAAGTTCTCTATGAAGGAGAAAGATGGCCGTTATAACCTGATCCATAGCGCCGTTAGTGATGGCAATGAGGAGTTGGGTGAGTGGATCATCAAAACGCCCTCCACCCAGCATGCTTACGTTCCCTTAAACGAATTTTCGGCAATGCAACTGGCGGCCCTTGCTGGCATCGATATGCCGGAAACTCGCTTGGTCGCACTCGATACGTTAGACAATCTGCCTGCTATCCGATTGCCAGAAGAGCCCATGGCGTTTGGTATCAAGCGTTTTGATCGCCAGCGCGGCTTGCAGGGTACCGAGCGCGTTCACATGGAGGATTTTGCTCAAGTCTTGGCGAAATATCCCCATGAAAAGTATGGCTCGGCTAGCTATGATCAAATCGGCCGTATTCTGTACCAGTTTTCCGGTGATGCCATTGCGGATGCCCAGCAGTTTGCCCGACGCCTGCTGGTAAACATTTTGCTTGCCAACGGCGATGCTCACTTAAAAAATTGGAGCCTTTTGTACTCTGATCGCTACACGCCACGGCTATCACCCGCTTACGATATTGTGACCACCAGCGTATATATGGACAACGAACGTACTACTGCGCTTAATTTGGCTGGCCAAAAAGCGTGGTATCAAACCTCCATGGAAAGCTATCAGCAGTGGGCTAAAAAAGCCGACATTCCTTGGCGTTTAATCAAGCCCCACCTAGATGACACGCTTGATAAAGCCCGCTCCTTGTGGCCTCAAGCACTGGCGGAGCTACCAATGCATGAACCTCATAAGCAGGCACTGCGTGAACATTGGCAGCGTCTCCATACTGATTTTCGTCTGCTTGGCGGTTAACAGCGGTTTTTAGTAGCTGAAAACATCACTCAATATTCTGGATTTGCTCCCTCATCTGCTCGATCAACACCTTCAACTCCACCGCACAGCGGGTCGTCTCTGCCACCACGGATTTTGACGAGAGCGTGTTGGCTTCGCGGTTGAGTTCCTGCATCAGGAAATCCAGGCGGCGACCTTTGGGGCCTTTCTGGGCGAGCTGGTGGCTCACTTCTTCTATATGCGCGGTCAGGCGGTCTAGTTCTTCATCCACATCAGCTTTTTGTGCCACCAGCACCAGTTCGGCCTCCAGGCGTTGGGGATCGAGTTCAGTTTTGGCAACCTCCAAGCGTTCCAGCAGTTGGGCGCGTTGGCGTTCCAGGATCTGCGGTAACAGGCTGCGCACTGTGGCTACCTGCTCACTTGCCGCCGCCAGGCGGGTGGTGATCATTTCGGCCAGCTTGTCGCCTTCACGGGCGCGGGCGTCAATCAGCTCATCCAGCGCTTGGTCAAACAGCGCTTTGGCGGCGGCTTTGATGGCGTCTTGATCCAGGTGCTGGGTTTCCATTACGCCGGCTGATTGAGAAGCGCGAGCGTGGTGGGCACGGCGCTGGGCACCTGCTGCTGAATGGCGGCTAGGGCGTCGGCAATCTCTTTTAACCGCTGGACGTTCACCGCCGGCGCTTGAGCGGTGTCGGCGCTCTCGAACCGCACGCTGCACTCCACTTTGCCACGGGCCAGGCGAGTACGCAGTGCTTCGCGCAGCACCGGTTCTAAATCCCGTAGGCTTTCATGTAGGCGAAAATGTGGCTCTAAGTAACGCTGATTCACCGAGCGAATTTCGACCTGCAGGGTGCCAAAGGGGGCGGCCTGCTCGGTGCGGGCGAAGGCAGTCATGCTGTGCGTCATGGAAAAACCTGTAGAGAGATTAGCGTGTTGGAAGTGTAGAGCATTCGCTAACACTCTTTTTGAATTGACGCGTCTATTTATTCGATACGTTGAATACTGAGCCAAAGTACGGAAATCAAACACCCATGATGTCTGGCTGCACCTCAATAAGCAGACTGGCATCCGGCGATGGCGTWCCATCACCTCGAAGACGCGGTCGATCATCTCGCCCACGTTTTGTCGTGCCATGATCAGGTGAGGGTGAAACGCAGCGGCCAGCGGGTCCCAGTCAAAGCAGCCAACAATCATATCGTCAAGCTGATAGCCGCCCCGCTGTAGCCAGCGCACGATTCCCTCAAGCGAAATCGTTGAGTTGACGAACATCGCGCTGGGAAGCGTAGCGCGGTGGCGCATATACGCCTCTAGCGCGACCTGGGCCTTATCGGCGGCATAGTCGCAGGGAATGATGTCTGCCTCCGAGGTGGAAAGCCCGCGTTCAGCGCGAGCCTGGGTAAATCCGGCAATCCGCTCGCGGGTATTGTGATCCTCCGCACGGCCACCAATAAACAGGATGGCGTTGTCACTTGGCGCTTGGCTGGCTAGCTGATCGAGAATGSGTGGGTCAGCTGTTGCGCGCCMTSCCTGTTATTSGAAATAATCGAGGGGGCCTTACCGCCGGGCAAATCCAGGTTAATACTCGCCACTCCGCTCTCATCGCACATCGCTGAAATCGTGTCGGGATCAGTGGCCCCGGTACTGACTAAACATTCGACCCGGTAGGCGAGCATCATGCGCGCCGCCTCGCGCTCTTGGGTCGGGTCGCGTTGGTACAAGCGACAATCGCAAACAGCCCACGGCGCCTCGCCTGGGCTTCGAAATGTTGGCAATCGAGCTGAAATAGCGGTTGTCGTAGAGCGGCAGAATCATGCCAATAATCCCCGAACGCTCCCGGCGCAGCGCACGGGCCTGCATGTTGGCTGAATAGCCTTCCGCTTGGGCGAGGAAAGAATTTTGCTAGCCAGTTTTTTGCTGATGCGACGGCGCTGCCAAGTGCCGTTGAGCACGGCACTGACGGTACTAGGCGACGTTTCTGCCAACCTCGCTAAGTCGTAAATAGTCAGCCGCTTGGATGAAGAGTCGCTAACCACGGGGCAGCTCCTTGCGATTAGATAAAAGTAGCATTGACGTGATGAAGGAATAGATCAATCCTACATATTGCACAACCGATTGTGCACGCTCGGTTAAATGACAAATAACGATAGCGATGATGCATCGCTTAGGTACCACTCACCGTATCCAGCACTGTGTAAAGTT